>NZ_CM151134.1:4912500-4970715 GCF_056481145.1 Stenotrophomonas sp. 93052_Sma | reverse complement strand
CAGGTGGGTCTTGCCCAGGCCCGTGCCTCCGTACAGCAGCAGCGGGTTGTGCGCGCGCGGTCGCCCGGCTTCTGCGCTGCCTGGAAGGCGGCGGCCAGGCCCAGCTGGTTGCTGCGGCCTTCAACGAAGTTGGCGAACGTGTAGTGATTGTCCAGGTTGCCGGCGAACGGCACCTGCGGTTCGCTGGACACGTGCGCAGACGGCGCGGAAACCGGCGCGTTCTGCGCCTCCACGGGACGCGGGCGCGAGCCGATTTCAAGAAAAACGTCGCTGAAACCGGCGAAATGGGCCAGCAGTTCGCGGATCCGGGCCAGGTACAGCTCGCGGACCTGGTCGACGATGAAGGCATTCGGTGCATACAGCACCAGGCTGTCCACGCGCAGATCGGCCTGCAGCGGCTTCAACCAGGTATGAACGTCTTCCGGCGGGAACTCCGCTTCGAGGCGCTCGAGACTACGGGACCAGGCATCCATCAGCAATAATCGTCCGGTGGCCGGGGCATGGACGCGACAAGGCGCCCAAACACAGGCCGGAAAGGGGGGAAATGGATGGCTCAGACTACCACCGAGCGCCCGCCTTCGGAATGCTTGTCCCCTACTTATTCACAAAAACATCCACAGCTATTGCACAGCCCGGTGAATTCGCGTAGCTGCCAGGGGTTGACTTGGGGCAGGGTACCTCTCTAGAATTTCCGGTTCTTTCCGTCCCATTCATACGAGAGGCCCCCAATGGCCACGAAGCGCACCTACCAGCCCAGCAACCTCAAGCGTAAGCGCGACCACGGCTTCCGTGCCCGTATGAAGACCGCTGACGGCCGCAAGATCCTGTCGCGTCGCCGCGCCAAGGGCCGCAAAGTCCTGAGCGCCTGATTGCCATGCCGCACATCGCGGCAGACGCAATCCCTTCGACAGTGAATACTGCAGACCCGCGCAAGCGATTCCCTCGCTCTGCGCGGGTTCGCACGCGTGCCGAATACTCAACGGTCTTCAACGGCGCCCGCCGTGTGTCCGATCCGCTGATGACCCTGCACTGGCTGCCGGCTGACCGGCCGGCCAGGCTGGGTCTGGCGGTTTCCCGCAAGGTTGATCCGAACGCCGTCGGGCGTAACCGGATCAAGCGCGTCCTGCGCGACATCCTGCGTCAGACACGTACCGACATCCAGCCAGGCGACTTTGTCGTCGTGGCTCGAAGTGCTGCGCGTTCCGCCAGCAACGACGAGATCCGCCAGGCCTTCCTGCGCCTGCTGCGTCGCCTGCGTGCATTGCCCACGCCGGGCGTGGACGGCACAATGCCGCCGCCTGATGGCATCGCAACTCCTTCTTTGACCGAGCCGGCATCGCGTCCCGGCCCCGCCGAGCCTGTCCGCTGATGAACCAGACCCGCGTATTCCTCATTTTTGCCTGGCTGATGGTGGCCGTGCTGCTGTGGATGGAGTGGAGCCGTGAAAAGGCTGCTCCGACCCCGGCACCGACGACCACGTCGGCCCCGGCCGCCGCACAGAGCGTTCCGGGCGCAACCCCGGGCGCCATCCCCAGCGCCCAGGTGCCGGGTGCCCCCGGCCAGGCCGCCGTGCAGGCCCAGGCCAGCGCCACGCCGGCCAGCCAGCGCGTGACCGTCACCACCGACGTGCTGCGTCTGGTGCTCGACGGCGGTCGCGTGCTCGATGCCGAGCTGCTGCAGTTCCCGCAGACCAAGGACGAAGGCAGCCCGCCGGTCCGCCTGCTGACCGAAGACCCCGCGCACCCGTACAGCGCGATCAGTGGCTGGGCCAGCGAAGACAAGAACACCCCGGTCCCCGGCGCCGACGGCTTCAAGCTGGTCGGTGACACCAAGGACTTCGTGCTGGCCAAGGGCCAGAACGAGCTGCAGATCCCGTTCGTGTGGACCGCCGACAACGGCGTGACCATCAAGCGCACGCTGACCGTCTCGCGCAACGAGTATGCCGTGCGCTTCAAGGATGAAGTCAGCAACGCCGGCGCCGCGCCGTGGAACGGCTACGTCTACCGCACCCTGGACCGCACCCCGACCATCCTGTCGCGGAGCATGACCAACCCGGATTCCTTCAGCTTCAACGGTGCCACCTGGTACGACAACGACAAGAAGTACCAGCGTCGTGCGTTCAAGGACTACCTGGAAGACGGCACGCTGAACCAGAACATCACCGGCGGCTGGCTGGCGATGCTCCAGCACCACTTCTTCACCGCCTGGATCCCGCAGAAGGACCAGACCGCACACTACGTGCTGTCGCAGGTGGCCGGTCGTGACCTGATCGAAGCGCGTGGTCCGGCCTTCACTGTGGCCCCGGGCCAGTCCACCAGCACCGAAGCCCGCCTGTGGGTCGGCCCGAAGCTGGTCAACCTGATCGCCAAGGAAGACGTGCCGGGCCTGGACCGCGTGGTCGACTACAGCCGCTTTTCGATGATGGCGGTGATCGGCCAGGGCCTGTTCTGGGTGCTGAACCAGGTGCACAAGCTGGTCGGCAACTGGGGCTGGGCGATTGTCGGCCTGGTGGTGCTGCTGAAGCTGGTGCTGTATCCGCTGTCGGCGACCCAGTACAAGAGCGGCGCCAAGATGCGTCGTTTCCAGCCGCGCATCGCGCAGCTGAAGGAACGCTATGGCGATGACCGCCAGAAGTTCCAGACCGCGATGATGGAGCTGTACAAGAAGGAAAAGATCAATCCGATGGGCGGCTGCCTGCCGATCCTCATCCAGATGCCGATCTTCTTCGCCCTGTACTGGGTGCTGGTGGAATCGGTCGAACTGCGCCAGGCGCCCTGGTTCGGCTGGATCCAGGACCTGACAGCACGCGACCCGTACTTCATCCTGCCGGTGATCAACGTGGCGGTGATGTGGTTCACGCAGAAGCTGACCCCGGCACCGGGCATGGACCCGATGCAGCAGAAGATGATGCAGTTCATGCCGCTGGTGTTCGGCGTCATGATGGCCTTCATGCCGTCCGGCCTGGTCCTGTACTGGGTGGTCAACGGCGGCCTGGGCCTGCTGCAGCAGTGGTGGATGACCAAGCGCCACGGCGGCGAGCCAGTCCCGGCCACCACCGCCCCGGCCCCGGTCAAAAAGAAGTAATCCGACCGGCAGGTCGCCGGCTTTGTAGAGTCGACCTTGGTCGACTGCCATTGAGCCCCGACCGACCCGCAGAAGCCCGCCGCAAGGCGGGCTTTTCGCATGCGGCGTTAGAATCGCCGGCACACCGTTCCTCCATCCATCGAGTCCGCCATGCCGCGTGCGTCGTCGTTCCGCCTGTTCCTGCCCTCGCTGTTGTTGACCCTGGTCGTTGCCGGCTGTGGCGACAAAGACGCGAAGGCACCGGTAACCGGCGTGACCCAGCCCAGCGCGCAGGCCGCGGCCGCCGCCGACCCGGCCGCCGCGCCGTTGCTGGCTGCGCTGCAGAAGCAGCTCGACGGTTACCGTCGGATCATCGTGCTGCTGGCCGACGAAGAACAGCAGTCGGCCGCCGACCGCGGCACCTCCACGCGTGTGGGCCAGCAGCTGTTCCATGATGGCCTGGAGCAACGTACGGCCATCGCCGCGCAGTTCGACACCCTGCTGCGCGGTTCCAGTCCGCAGCGCTTCGCCACCCTGGGTACCGTGCTGGACTACATCGAGTCCGCGCCGGAACTGTTCGATGCCGACCGCCTGGCCTTCCGCGAAGTGCTGCGTGATCTGCATGAGCGGGTCGGTACCAATTCGTCGCTGCCGGCGGTGAAGCTGCACCAGCGCATCGGCGAGGACCTGGAGGCGCTCGACGAGATCGAACGCAACTACAACCAGGAACTGACCCGCATCTTCAGCCGCTTCGAGCGCACCCGCGCCATCGAGCTGAAGCGCGAGAAGTGGGACGATTACATCGCGCACCTGCACAAGGACTACAGCCGCGAAGCGATCCTGCGCGACTACGGGGTGATCGAGCCGTACCCGATGTCCATGAAGGACAGCGACCGCGAAATCTTCGGCCGCGACCTGCCGGCCAAGACCGTGGTGCTGACCTTCGACGATGGCCCGCACAAGGCCTACACCGATGAAGTGGTGGCCATCCTCAAGCGCTACGACGTGCCGGGCGTGTTCTTCGAAGTGGGCCGAAACCTGGGCAAGGTCGAGGCCGATGGCAAGGTCAGCCTGGGCCCGATGGCGAAGATCAGCCGTAACCTGATGGAGGAGGGCTATGCGGTCGGCAACCACAGCCTGACCCACGCGCAGCTGTCGCGCACCACCGGCGACGCGCTGCGCCAGCAGGTGCTGGACACCGACACGCTGCTGAAGGACGTGGACAGCAAGCGCGCGCCCTGTTCCGCTTCCCGTACGGCGCGCAACGCCGAAGGCCTGCAGCTGCTCAACGAGGCCGGGCTGAAGTCGATCATGTGGAACATCGACTCGATGGACTGGGCCGACCCGGTACCGGAGTCGATCGTGCAGCGCGTGCTCGACCAGGTGAACAAGGAACAGCGCGGCATCATCCTGTTCCACGACATCCACGATCGTGCGGTGAAGGCGCTGCCGCAGATCCTCGACCGGCTGATCGCCGATGGCTACCAGTTCGCTGGCTGGAACGGCCGCGACTTCACGGTCGCCCGTGCGCGCAAGGGCGATACCGGTGCCGCCACCGTCACCACCGGCTACGAGAAGTCCTGGGCGATCGTGGTCGGCATCGACAACTACGCCAAGTGGCCGAAGCTGGAGTACGCCAGCCACGATGCGCAGGCGGTGGCCGATACCCTGACCGGGCAGTTCGGCTTCCCGTCCTCGCAGGTGATCGTGCTGAAGAACGAGCAGGCCACGCGCAACAACATCTTGGCTGCCTTCCACGACCGCCTGGCCGATGACCGCACTGGCAAGAACGATCGCGTGTTCGTGTTCTTCGCCGGCCATGGCGCGACCCGCCAGCTCGCCTCCGGGCGCGACCTCGGCTACATCATCCCGGTCGATTCGGACCCGAAGGAATTCGCTACCGACGCCATCGCGATGACCGACATCCAGAACATCGCCGAGAGCATGCAGGCCAAGCACGTGATGTTCGTGATGGATGCCTGCTACAGCGGCCTGGGCCTGACCCGTGGCGGTCCATCGTCGTCGTCGTTCCTGCGCGAGAACGCGCGGCGCAGCGCGCGGCAGATGCTGACCGCCGGCGGTGCCGACCAGCAGGTGGCCGACGCCGGTCCGAACGGCCACTCGGTGTTCACCTGGGTGCTGCTGCAGGCATTGGCCGGCAAGGGCGACCTCAACGGCGATGGGCTGATCACCGGTACCGAACTGGCCGCCTACGTTGCGCCGGCCGTCTCAGCCGTTTCACACCAGACCCCGGCCTTCGGCAGCCTGCCCGGTTCGCAGGGCGGCGAGTTCGTGTTCCAGGTGCCGGACAGCCAGGAGTTCCTCAATGCCGATACGCGCCAGTTGACCGCCGATGCGATCGCACTGAACAACAAGGTTGAAGCCGCCAGCGAAGCCAAGGGCAGCCAGGCGCCGGTGACGGTGGCCGACCTGCAGGGCGGCAAGGCCAAGCTGGTGGTGCCGACTGCGGGACCGGCGTCGGATCGCCAGCGTGCGCAGCAGGCCAATGACCGCGGCCTGCAGCTGTACCGCGAGAAGCAGTACGACGAGGCGGTGGCGCAGTTCACCGAGGCACTGAAGCTGCGTCCGGACTTCGCCCAGGCCGCCAACAACCTCGGCTTCGTCTACTACCGCCAGCAGCGCTATGCCGAAGCGGCGCGCTGGCTGGAGAACACGCTGAAGATCGACCCCTCGCGTGCAGTGGCCTATCTCAACCTGGGTGATGCCTACTTCAACGCCGGCGACAAGGCCAAGGCCAAGCAGGCCTACACCACCTACCTGGCCTTGCAGCCGCAGGGCAGTGGCGCGGCACAGGCGCGCACAGCTGGAGAAGCTCTGAGCCATGAACGACGCGATCCGCACCGACACCATCGTCGCCATCGCCAGTGCCCCTGGCGCCGGCGGTGTCGGCCTGCTGCGCCTGTCCGGCCCGCGTGCTGCGGCCATCGCCAATGCACTGGGTGCACCTGCACTGCGTCCGCGCCACGCGCACTACGCGCGCCTGCGTGATGCCGAAGGCGAGGTCATCGACGATGGCATCGTGCTGTGGTTCCCGGCACCGAACAGCTTCACCGGCGAGGAAGTGGTGGAACTGCAGGGCCACGGCAGCCCGGTGCTGCTGCAGCAGCTGGTCGCGCGCTGCATCGCGCTCGGCGCGCCAGGCGCGGCCGGGTGAGTTCAGTGAACGGGCATTCCTCAACGGCAAGCTCGACCTGGCCCAGGCCGAGGCCATCGCCGACCTGATCGCCGCGGGCGACAACCGCGCCGCGCGCGCGGCACGTCGCTCGCTGGATGGCGTGTTCTCGCGCCGCATCGACGCCGTGGTCGAGCAGCTGGTGCTGCTGCGCATCCACGTGGAAGCGGCCATCGATTTTGCCGACGAACCGCTGGATACGCTCGGTGGCGCGCAGGTGCGGCGTGGGCTGGAACAGGCGCGCAGCGATCTGGCCCTGCTGCGCCGCGATGCCGAACGCGGCCGTCGCCTGCGCGACGGCCTGCACGCGGTGCTGATCGGTCCGCCGAACGCGGGCAAGAGCTCATTGCTCAACGCGCTGGCCGGTAGCGAGCGCGCCATCGTCACCGACATCGCCGGCACCACCCGCGACACCCTGCGCGAGACCATCCGCCTGGACGGCCTGGAGCTGACCCTGGTCGACACTGCGGGCCTGCGCGACGGCGGCGACGCCATCGAACGCGAAGGCATGCGCCGCGCACACGTGGAAATCGAGCGTACCGACCTGGCGCTGATCGTGCTGGATGCGCGCGATCCGGCTGCGGGTGAAGCGGCGCTTGGCGATGCCGTGGCGGCGGTGCCGCACAAGGTCTACATCCACAACAAGTCGGATCTGCTGACGGCGCTGCCGACGCTGGACGATCCGGACCGCGTGTTCGTTTCGGCCGCCACCGGCGCCGGACTCGAAGATCTGCACGCGCGCCTGCGCTCGATTGCGTCGGCCGGGGCAGGCGAGCAGGTGGATGGCGAGTTTTCCGCGCGCACGCGGCATGTGGATGCAATCGAGCGTGCGCAGGAGCACGCGCAGCGCGCCGACGGCGAGCTGGCGCACGAGCACCTGGAGCTGGCCGCCGAGGAACTGCGGCTGGCGCATGACGCGCTGGGCGAGATCACCGGGCAGATGAGTGCCGATGACCTGCTGGGCAGGATCTTCTCCAGCTTCTGCATCGGCAAGTAAGGCGGAGCTCTGGTAGGTGCCAACCTTGGTTGGCACAGGGCGTCCGGGTCATCGACGCCCGCTGGCAGAGCGCCGACCAAGGTCGGCGACTACCAGATACATGGGTCGGAGCCCCTGCGGGGATCCGACCCCAGGTCCCCCACCTGTCACATTGCCGCCGCATACTGACGCCCATCACATACCGCTTGGGGAAGTCGCAGTGAAGTCGTGGGGTTGTGCGTTGCTGTTGTCGCTGGCCGTGGCACCATCGGTGGCCATGAGTGCTGAATCCTCCACCCCGGCCGCGCACAAGGTGTCGGTCTATGGCCACCGCGGGGCGAGCGCACTGCTGCCCGAGCACACCCTGGCGGCCTATGCGCAGGCCATCGCCGATGGCGCCGACTACATCGAACCGGACCTGGTGATGACCAAGGACGGGGTGATGGTGGCCCGCCACGAGAACGAGATCAGTGGCACCACCGATGTCGCCTCGCATCCGGAATTCGCCAGCCGCCGCACCAGCAAGGTCATCGACGGGCAGAAGGTCGATGGCTGGTTCACCGAAGACTTCACCCTGGCCGAGCTGAAGACGCTGTACGCGCGTGAGCGCCTGCCGGAACTGCGCAGCACCGCATACGATGGCCAGTTCCGCATCGCCAGCCTGGACGAGATCCTCGCATTCCTTGTCCAGCAGGCCGGGCGTGCCAACCGTGGCATCGGCCTGGTGCCGGAGATCAAGCATCCGACCTACTTCCAGTCGATCGGCCTGCCGATGGAAGACAAGCTCCTGACCGCGCTGCGCGGCAATGCCTATACCAACGTGGGCCCGGTCACCATCCAGTCGTTCGAGACCGCCAACCTGCGCTACCTGCGCGGCAAGATCGGGCGGGGCAGCAACATCCGCCTGCTGCAGCTGCTGTGGAAAGGCGATACGCAGCCGGCCGACATCGCCAAGGCCGGTGGCAAGCTGACCTACGCGCAGATGATGACGCCGGCCGGACTGAAGGACATTGCCAGCTACGCCGACAGCATCGGCCCGGAGCTGCGCTCGATCATTCCGCTGGACGCCAAGGGTGCACTGGGGACACCGACCACGCTGGTACAGGACGCACATGCAGTGGGCCTGATGGTGATTCCGTACACCTTCCGTCCGGAGAACCACTTCCAGGCCAGCAACCTGCGCAAGGGCGCCGACAACGCGCGCAATGCCGAGGGTTCGATTGCCGAGATGCGTGCCTATCTGGCTACCGGCATCGATGCCTTCTTCACCGATGACCCGGCACTGGGCCGGCAGGCGGTGGATGGCATGGGCGCGGCAGGGAATGCGGCGAACTGACGGACTCTGGTAGGTGCCAACCTTGGTTGGCGCACAACAACCGCGCCGACCAAGGTCGGCTACTACCGGTTCATGAGGGTGCCGGCCAGCGGCCGGCACTACCGGGGCATTTTCAGCCGCGCGGCTCGTCCGGCCGGCGGAACGGGATCACCACGTAGTCCTGGCCCTCGCGCGGCTGCCACAGCACCGGCACGCGCTGCGGTGACGGCGGCTCCAGCTCGTCGTCGGCCAGCGGTTCGACGTCTTCTTCTTCGTCTTCCCAGCTGTAGCGCGGGCGCGGCGGCAGCGGGTCGGCGTTGCGGAACAGCAGCGCAGCAATGATGCCGGCGAAGGCGCCGCCCATGTGCGACTGCCAGGACACACCATCGGCGTGCGGCAGGATGGTCATCAGCATGCCGCCGTAGAACAGCATGCCGATCAGGCCGGTGGCGATGGCCGCGCGGTCGCGGCGCAGCAGGCCCAGGCTGGCCAGCAGGAACATCAGGCCGTGGGTCACGCCGCTGGCGCCCAGGTGCACGCTGCCCGGATTGCCCAGCATCCACGCACCGATGCCCGAGCCCAGCCACAGCAGGGGCAGGGCGCGCACGGTGGCTTTCGGGTAGACGCTGCCGGCCAGCGTGCCGAGGATCAGGATCGCGATGCTGTTGGCGGCGATGTGCTCGACCGAGGCATGCAGCATCGGGCCGCCGATCAGGCCAAGCAGGCCCTTGGCTTCCAGCGGCGCGACCGCCCAGGGCCGCCAGTCGAAGGTGCCCTGCAGGGCGAACACGGCCACCAGCACCAGCACGGCGGCCAGGCTGACATTGAACGCCCGCAGGATGCGCGAGCGGTCATTGCGGGGGGCCGGTACGTCGCCGGCGGGCAGGGGCGCGTTGTTGTCCATACCTCAGCAATGGCGGTGACTGGCGCGAAACCAAGGCCACCGCAACGGGAGAGTGGGTGCGGCCGGCGGGACAATCCCGCCGGCCGGCCATGATCAGGCGTGGCCGGAGCCTTCCTTCGGCGGGTACTTCAGGCTCAGTACCACGGTGGCGGCGATGATCACCGCGACCACGCCCAGCGACACCGGGGTCGGGATCTTGAACAGGTCGATGATCATCATCTTGATGCCGATGAAGCCCAGCACCAGCGCCAGGCCATACGGCAGCAGGTGGAAGCGGTCGGCCATGCCGGCCAGCAGGAAGAACATCGCGCGCAGGCCCAGCACCGCGAACACGTTGGAGGTGAGCACGATGAACGGGTCGGTGGTGATCGCGAAGATCGCCGGGATGCTGTCCACGGCGAAGATCACGTCGGTGACCGCGATCAGGATCAGCACCGCGAACAGCGGGGTGAACCAGCGCACGCCGTCGCGCTTCACGCTCAGTGCGTTGCCGGCATAGTCCGGCAGCAGGCGCAGGTGCTTGCGCATCCAGCGCAGGGCGGGATTGGTCTCCAGGTCCGGCTCCTGGCCGGCGGCGAACCACATCTTCCAGCCGGTGAACAGCAGGAAGGCACCGAACACGTAAAGCAGCCAATGGAACTGGCTGATCAGCACGCTGCCGGCGAAGATCATGATCGTACGCAGCACGATCGCGCCCAGGATGCCGATGATCAGCACCTTCTGGCGCTGCTCCTCCGGCACCGCGAAGTAGCTCATGATCATCAGGAACACAAAGATGTTGTCGACCGCCAGCGCCTTCTCGACCAGGTAGCCGGTCAGGAACTCGAGGCCGACCTTGTTGGCCACCACCTGGCCGGCGGTCTCATTCAGGTAGTACCAGAGGCCCGCATTGAACAGCAGGGCCAGCGCGACCCAGCCGATCGACCACCACAGGGCCTCCTTGAAGGTGACCTTGTGCGGTCCACCATGGCGCATCAAAACGAGGTCGACCAGCAGGGCGATGACCACCACCGCTGCGAAGCCGCCCCACAACCACACGTTACCGATCGTCTGCATTGGGAATGTCCGTTGGAAAGATGAATGCCAGGCCGGACGGCGAGGATCTGCAACGGAGGATCGGGAGGGGGATCCAGGGACAGAGCTTCGCCAGTACGGCGAAGGTCTCGCTCGCAGTTCCAGTCGGCTGGAACTGCCGTTGCACCGGAGCCTGCGGGCTCGAAATGACGGCGACAACGTCTGGGAGCTACTCCCCTTCTGGCGCCGATTCTGCGGCCTGGCCGGGCTGCCGTCAAATGCCGGGTGGCCGGGGCCCCCGCCCTGGTAGATGCCAACCTTGGTTGGCACGCCTTGCCCGGGCCGTTCAGCAACGCCCGTCGCGCCAGCTCGACTCTACGAAAGCGCCCCCCGGCTACAATAGGTGGATGAATACCCCCCTTCCGATTGTCCGCCTCAAGAATGCGTGGCGTTCCAGCCACCCGTGGATCTTCCAGAAACTGGTCGAGAAACCGACCGTCCGGCCCAAGCCCGGTTCCATCGTCGACGTGGTCGGCATCGATGGCGAGTTCATTGGCCGCGGGTTCTACAACGGGCACTCGCGCATCGCCGTGCGCATCCTCGAAACCGACCAGAACGTGCCGGTCGATGCCGGCTGGTTCTCGCGCAAGATCGCCCAGGCGGTGTCGCTGCGCCGTGAGGTGCTGAAGCTCGACGCGGTCTCCGACGCCTGGCGCGTGGTGCACAGCGAAGGCGACGGCCTGTCCGGCCTGGTGGTGGATCGCTACGGAGACCTGGTGGTGGTCGAGTTCTTCGCCGCCGGCATGTTCCGCCACCGCGAATGGATCTACGACGCCCTGCGCGAGCAGTTCCCGGGCTGCCGTTTCCACAGCTTCGCCGACGAACACGTGCAGAAGCAGGAGAGCTTCGACTTCCACGGCAACACCACCACCGAAGCGTCGGTGATCACCGAGTACGGCATCAAGTTCCGCGCCGACCCGGCCGGCGCGCACAAGACCGGTTTCTTCGCCGACCAGCGCGAGAACCGCGAGTGGCTGAGCCAGCAGGTGGAAGGCAAGAGCGTGCTGGACCTGTGCTGCAACACCGGCGGTTTTGCCGTGTATGCCGCTGCGCGTGGCGCTTCGGAAGTGGTCGGCATCGACATCGATGAGGACGTCATCCAGATCGCCAAGGGCAATTCGCGCCTGAACAACGTGCGCCCGAAGTTCATCCAGTCCGACATCTTCCCGTGGCTGCGCGACGCCGCCAACCGCGGCGAGCAGTACGACGTGGTGATCCTGGATCCGGCGAAGATGACCCGCGACCGCGACCAGGTCATCACCGCGCTGAAGAAGTATCTGGACATGAATAAGCTGGCGCTGGGCGTGGTCAAGCCGGGTGGCCTGTTCGCCACGTTCTCCTGCACCGGCCTGGTGGCCGAGGACCAGTTCCTCGACATGCTGCGCCGCGCGGCCTACTTCTCCGGTCGCACGATCCAGATCCTGAAGGTGGCCGGCGCCGGCCCGGATCATCCGTTCATGGCCCACGTGCAGGAATCGCGTTACCTCAAGGCCGTGTTCTGCCGCGTGGTGGACTGATTTCCAGATGTAGAGTCGAGCGATGCTCGACTCGCGGTGCCTGATCAGTCGAGCACAGTTCGACTCTACAAATCCGCGGTCCGCAGCGCTATGGTCGGGCTCTTCCCATTGCCGGTGAGAGCCCATGCCATCGTTGCGCCACCTGTCCGTCGTGCTTGCCCTGGCGCTGTGCGCGCCACTGTCCGCCCACGCCATCGAGTTCAGCGCGCAGGAGCTGGCCCGTGCCAAAGCGCTGCAACAGCGCCTGGTCACCCTCGACAGCCATCTGGATACGCCGGCCAACTTCGGTCGCAGCGGCTTCGACATCGAACAGCGGCATGACCGAAACGCGCTTTCGCAGGTGGACTACCCGCGCATGGTCGAAGGTGCGCTGGACGGCGGCTTCTGGGCGATCTACACCGATCAGGGCGATCGCAGCCCCGCCGCGCACCTCGCCGAGCGTGACCATGGCCTGCAGCGGCTGCTGGAGATCCGCGAAATGCTGGCGGCCAACCCCGAGCGCTTCGCGCTGGCATTGACCGCCGATGACGCGGCGCGGATCAAGGCCGCCGGCAAGCGCGTGGTCTACATCAGCATGGAAAACGCCAGCCCGCTGGTGGAAGACCCGAGCCTGCTGTCGTTCTACCACCGCGCCGGCCTGCGCCTGCTCAGCACCGTGCACTTCGCCAACAACGAGTTCGCCGATTCGGCCACCGACCCCAAGGGTGCGGAGTGGAAAGGCCTGAGCCCGGCCGGCAAGGATCTGGTGCGGCAGGCGGTGAAGCTGGGCATCGTGATCGACCAATCGCATGCGTCGGACGCGGTGTTCGACGACCTGCTGGCGATGATGCCGGTGCCGTTCGTGCTCTCGCACAGCTCGGCCAAGGCGGTCTACAACCACCCGCGCAATCTGGATGACGCGCGCCTGCGCAAGCTGGCCAAGGCCGGCGGTGTGATCCAGGTGAACGCCTATGGTGGCTATCTGATCGACACCGCAAAGACGCCCGAGCGCAAGCAGGCCGAGGAAGCGCTGAGCAAGCAGCTGGGTGGCTGGGAAGGCATGGGCATCGAACAGGGCGTTACCCTGCTGAAGGCCGAGCAGGCGCTGGACCACGAGCACCCGGTGCGCCATGCCAGCCTCGACGACTTCTTCGCCCACTTCGAGCACATCCTCAAGGTGGTCGGCCCCGAGCACGTGGGCATCGGCCTGGACTGGGATGGCGGCGGTGGCCTGAGCGACCTGCCCGATGTCAGCCAGCTGCCGAAGATCACCGCGTGGCTGCTGCGCAAGGGCTATACCGAGAAGCAGATTGCCGGCATCTGGGGCGGCAACCTGCTGCGCGTGATGCGCCAGGCGCAGGACTACGCTGCAAAGCAGGGCGGTTGACCGCCCGGCGGTAGTGCCGGCCGCTGGCCGGCATTGCCCGTATCAACAGGATGCGAGGTGCCTGCCAGCGGCCGGCACTACCGGTGAATCCGGTTATTTCGCGATCAGCGCGTGGCGGCGGCTGTACAGGAAGTACAGCACCAGGCCGGCCAGGTTCCACAGCAGGAAGTACAGCTGGGTGCTGTGCGGCAGGCTGAGGAACAGATAGATGCAGCCCAGCGCGGCCAGCGGACCAA
Organism: Stenotrophomonas sp. 93052_Sma; assembly: GCF_056481145.1. Taxonomy (NCBI): domain Bacteria; kingdom Pseudomonadati; phylum Pseudomonadota; class Gammaproteobacteria; order Lysobacterales; family Lysobacteraceae; genus Stenotrophomonas; species Stenotrophomonas sp. 93052_Sma. Next base: position 4,957,071 of record NZ_CM151134.1, on the reverse strand, counting down.
CCACGAAGGCCAGCGGGGTACGGAAGGTACGTTCGCGGTTCGGCTCGCGCAGGCGCAGCACCACCAGGCAGATGCCCACGGCGGTGAACGCGGCGAGGGTGCCGGCATTGGCCAGGGCGGCGATCTCGTCCAGGCGGGCCACGCCGGCCAGCGCCGACACCACTACCGCGGTGAACAGCGTGGTCGCCACCGGCGTGCCGGTGCGTGCGTTGACCTTGGACAGGCCACGCGGCAGCAGGCCATCGCGGCTCATCACGAAGAAGATGCGGCTCTGGCCGTACAGGAAGGCCAGCAGCACCGTCGGCAGCGCGATGATCGCGATCACGCCGATCACCATCGCCGCGGTCGGATGGCCCAGCTGGCGCATGATCAGGGCCAGCGGCTCGGCGCTGTGGCCGAACACCGCGTAGCTCATCGCACCGACCGCGGCCAGCGCCACCAGCACGTAGACGATGGTGCAGCCGATCATCGAACCGATGATGCCGATCGACAGGTCGCGGCCGGGGTTCTTGGTTTCCTCGGCGGCGGTGGAGATCGCGTCGAAGCCGTAGAAGGCGAAGAAGATGATCGCTGCCGCCGCCATTACGCCGTGTTCGACGCCATCAGGGCCCATCGACTTGGCAAAGCCATACGGCATGAACGGCTGCAGGTTGGCGCTGTCGAAGGCGGGCAGGGCCACGGCCACGAAGATGGCCAGCGCGATCAGCTTGAACACCACCAGGATGGCATTGAGGGTGGCGCTTTCCTTGGTGCCGGCCATCAGCATGCCGGCCACCAGCCAGGTGATGACGATCGCCGGCAGGTTGATCATGCCGCCTTCCACGTGCGGGCCGGCTGCGAGCCACGCTGGCAGGTGCACGTTCCAGCCGAACTGGGTGTGGACCCATTCGAGGAAGCCGACGAAGTAGCCGGACCAGCCCACCGCCACCGTACTCACCACCAGTGAGTACTCCAGGATCAGGCTCCAGCCCACCACCCAGGCGAACACCTCGCCCAGCGCGCTGTAGCTGTAGGTGTAGGCACTGCCGGCGGCCGGCATCATCGTCGACAGCTCGGCGTAGGACAGTGCCGCGCAGGCGCAGACCGCACCGGCGATGGCGAAGGAGATCAGCACGGCCGGGCCGGCCAGGTTGGCACCGACGCCGATCAGCGTGTAGATGCCGGTACCGACGATGGCGCCGATACCCAGCGCGATCAGGTGCGGCCAGCTGAGCGTCGGGATCAGGCGCCTGCCGGCTTCATGGACGGTGACGGAATCTAGGGACTTGCGCCGGAACAGGGACATGCAGGCCTCGGAAGGGGTGACTAAGAACGACAAGTTCCCGAGTGTGACCGAACGCAGCGCAGCATTACCACTGACGGGGGTCATGCGAGGGTCAGATGCGTCACCGGCGCGGCTGTACTCCGAGCATTCTGCCGGAATCGGCACAAATGCCGGCAGGATTCGAAATGATTCGATCCCTCAAGGCGAGCCGGGAGGCGCTTGAAGCGTGAGAGCAGGGGCCAGATCGATGCTGACCCGCTGCGGATCGACCACTGGCGCCGCACCTTGGGTTCTCAACTGGGCCACCAGTACTTCGAAGCCCTGCGCGCGGCCGAACGCGTGCTCGTCCAGGGTCAACGGCAGCAGCTGCAGGAAGTCGAATCGTCCCGATGGCAGTTGCTGGGGTCCCGGGAAATGCAACGACGGAACGAAGACGGCCGCCTGCAGCATGCTCCCTGCGTGATCCACCGGCCCCCCCAGCTTCAGCCGGTCCCATGGCGCCAACGGATTGCCGGGCATGCGTGAGTGGCACAGCAGCAGGTGGTACGCGGTGAACCAGCGCAAGGTGGTCAGTGCCCAGGTCGCTTCTTCCTGCGTCTCAAGCATCAGTTCGATGCCCCACCCCGAATCGCCATCTTCGTGCCGCCCTTCCCAGGGGTTGGACAGGCCGGAGCTGACATAGATCCAGTGCCTTCGATCACCGTGCGGAGGGCAGGCATTGACGCCGACATGCAGCCAGCGCGGGTCGATCTGGTCCTGCTTGAAGACGTTGCGCAGCAGATCCATGTCGATCGGATAGATCCCCGGCCCGGTATCGCCGAACAACCGCCGGTACAGCGTCTCCTCCCGATATTCCCAGCTGCGCTCCAGCAGGGTGTCGTCGTCCATGGTGCTCACTCGGCCACCTTGCCGGGCCAGCGGCAGCCGTCTTCCTGCCAGGCCTCGACGTCATCGTGGAAGGTGGTGCGACGTCCGTCGCGGCTACGCTCGTAGCTCAGGTCCAGCACCAGCGCGCCCTGCGTGCTCAGCAGGTAGCGGCCGTTGAGGCGCCCGTTGATGCGCTCTTCCCAGACGCTGTCGAACTGGTAGGGGCGGTCTTCGGCCAGCACCGTGGTCTCCATTGAAACCCGGCGCAGCAGCAGGCGTTCGCGCTGCCCGGCATAGCGAACGTCGGCCTGGCCGTCATCCAGCCAACGCCATTCCAGATGGATGCCGTCATTGCGGCCGCCGCTCAGGCAGCGATGATCCTGTGCGGTGGCCGCCGGGGCGCTCGTGTTGGCCAGAAGCAGCAGGGCGCCCATCGCCGTCGGCCAGGGTTTCATCCGTTCAACCCCAACCGGATGCCGAACCCGACAAGGAACAGGCCGGCCACCCGGCGCAGCGCATCGCTGATGCGCGGATGCTGGATCAGGCGGCGACGGGCCAGGTTGCCCACGCCGATCAGCATCGAGCAGTAGGCGATGCTGACCACCAGGATGATGCCGGCCAGGGCCGCGAAGGTAGCGATGCCCTGGTGTGCCTTCGGATCGATGAACAGCGGCAGGAAGGCCATGTAGAACAGGATCGCCTTCGGGTTGAGCAGGCTGACCAGGATCGCCTGCTGGAAGTAGCGGCCCGGCTGCATGCGGATCGGACCAGCATCACCGCCCTCGTGCTTCGGCGTGCGCAGCAGGCTGATGCCTACCCATACCAGGTAGGCCGCACCCAGGTACTGCACAGCGTGGAAGACCAAGGGGTTGGCCTTCAGCAGTGCGGCCACACCGGCCAGCGCCAGCCACATCAGGATCTGATCGCCGACCAGCAGTCCGGCCAGTGCGGTGTAGCCGCCGCGCACGCCGCCCCGGCCGGTGGCGGTCAGCAGGGTGAAGGTGCCGGGGCCAGGCAGGGCGAGAAACACCAGCACGGCGACCAGAAACGTCCACAGGTCCTGGATGCCCATCCACGGCATGGCGGTGTTCTCTCTTACGGGGGGCCGCCATTGTCGGCCAGCACCGGGGTGGGCGACAGGGGGCGGAGAAGTCCATCGGGCATGCCAGACAGCAGCGGTTGCAGGTGCTGGCGCAGCTGCGCGTGCAGTTGCCGTACCGCGGGCGAGAACTGCTTGCGGTGCGGGCATACCAGCTGCAACGGAATGCTGCTGCCAACACCGTCGAGCAGCAGCTGCAGGCGCCCTGCCAGCACGTCCTCGCGCAGGTCCAGCCAGGACTTGTAAGTGATGCCTTCGCCGGCCACGGCCCAGCGTCGCACTACATCGGCGTCGTCGCAGACCAGCGGACCGCGCACCGGAATCACGCTGCGACGCCCGTCGACCTCGAATGACCAGCGATCGTAGGCGCGGCCGTTGAGTTGATAGACCAGGCAGTCGTGCTCGCGCAGATCCTCCAGGCGGGTGGGCGTGCCACGCCGCTGCAGGTAGCCGGGCGAGGCGGCCAGCACGCGTCGATTGCCTTCCAGCAGCGGCAGGGCGACGTAGTTGGCGTCGTCGAAGTGGCCGATGCGGATGGCCACGTCGACCGGGTCGCGGAATACATCGGCCACCTCGTCGGACAGGCGCAGGTGCAGGCGCAGCCGCGGGTGCGCGGCGCGGAAGGCGCTCAGCCAGGGCAGCAGCAGGTTGCGGCCGAGGTCCGAGGGCGCCGACAGCTGCAGGGTGCCGTGCAGCTCGGTGTCCTCGCCCTGCACGCGGGCCTGTCCCTCGCGCAGGGTGGCCAGTACCTCCTGCGCATACGGCAGGTACAGCGCACCCTCGCCGGTGAGGCGCAGGCTGCGGGTGGTGCGCACGAACAGGCGCAGGTCCAGCTCGCGTTCCAGCCGCGCCACCGCCGCGGCGACCTGCCCGGGCAGCAGGTCGGCCTCGCGCGCCGCCTGCGAGAAGCTGCCCAGTGCGGCAGTACGAACGAACAGCTGCAGATCGTCGAAGCGGATCATCTTCATTGCCAGAGTGAAAGTGCTGCCCGATTCTGCGCCTTTCTGCGGGAGCGCGTGCGGCGCAACCTGTCGCCTCCTTCCCCACTGGACCGCTGCCATGCGCGCCATTGCCTACACCCAAGCCGGCCTGCCGATCGATGATGCCCAGGCCCTGATCGACATCGAACTGGAGCTGCCGCAGCCTGGCCCGCGTGACCTGCGCGTGGCGGTACGTGCGGTGGCGGTGAACCCGGTCGACACCAAGGTCCGTCGCGGCGTGGCCACCGATGGCCCACGCGTGCTGGGCTGGGATGCGGTCGGCATCGTCGACGCGGTGGGCAGCGAGGTGACCCTGTTCCAGCCCGGCGATGCGGTCTACTACGCCGGCGTCATCGATCGCCCGGGCAGCAACGCCGAGTACCAGCTGGTGGACGAACGCAGCGTCGGCCGCAAGCCGGCCAGCCTCGACGATGCCGCCGCCGCCGCGCTGCCACTGACCGCGATCACCGCCTGGGAACTGCTGTTCGACCGCCTGCGCATCCCCGAGGGCGGTGGCGAAGGCCAGACCCTGCTGGTGATCGGCGCTGCCGGCGGTGTCGGTTCGATCCTGGTGCAGCTGGCGCGGAAGCTGACGAAACTGACGGTGATCGGCACCGCCTCGCGTCCGGATACCCAGGACTGGGCGTACGCAATGGGCGCACACCATGTGATCGACCACAGCCTGCCGCTGGCCGAGGGCCTGGCGCGGCTCGGCATCAGCGAGGTGCAGCACGTGGCCAGCCTGACCCACTCCGACCAGCACTACGCGCAGATCGTGGAACTGCTGGCGCCGCAGGGCCAGCTGGGGCTGATCGATGATCCCGGCCAGGTCGACGTGATGGCGCTCAAGCGCAAGGCGTTGTCACTGCACTGGGAGTCGATGTTCACCCGGCCGCTGTACAAGACCGCCGACATGCAGCGCCAGCATGACCTGTTGAACCGAGTGGCCGAGCTGATCGACACAGGCGTGCTGCAGACCACCCTGGGCGAGCATTTCGGGCGCATCGACGCAGCCAACCTGCGGCGTGCCCACGCGCTGCTGGAGAGCCATCGCGCCAAGGGCAAGATCGTGCTTGAAGGCTGGTAAGGCCCGGTTTTTCCTGTGGAGCCGAGCCTGCGCCCGGCTCTACAGCGCTTCATCCACGCATGGCGTGGATCAGCCGTGTCGACCAAGGTCGACACCTGCCAACAGCTGCAGAAGCCACTGCTCAGGCCACACCGTTGTCGACGTACTCGGCGAAACCGGGCTGCTGGCGCAGGCGTTCGAACCAGGCATCTACGTGTGCCAGTACCGGCTTGCTGCCCGGCGTGCTGCACCAGCGTTGGGTCGACAGCCCGAGCACGATGTCGGCCAGAGTGAAGGTGTTGCCCGCCACGTAGCCGTCGGTAGTGGCCAGCTGTGCATCAAGGACGCCCATCAGCCGGTTCCACTGCGCCAGGCTGGCCTCGGCACGGGCGTCATCCGGATAGTCCGGATGCTGGCGCACGCGCGCCATGAACACATGGCGCCATGCGCTGTTGAGGTCGCTGGCCTGCCAGTCCATCCACTGCTCCACCCGGGCCCGGTCCTTTGCTGCATGTGGCAGCAGATCCTCGCGACCGGCGCGCGGCCAGGTAGCGGCAGATGCTGTTGGATTCCCACAGCACGAAGTCGCCATCACGCAGCACCGGCACCTGCCGGTTGGGGTTCAGCGTGGCCAGCAGGTCCGGCGAGGGGGCCGGTTCGTGGTGCAGGGGCAGATCCAGCCCCGCGCACAGCCACAGCACTTTACGCACATTGATGGAGGTGGGCTTTCCGTAGAGGACGACCATGGTCCTGACGCAGCAGTTGAGACTCGGCCAGCCTACACTTGCCCCATGCAAACCGAATATCTGCTCATTGGCGGCCTTCTATTGGCCGTGCTCATCCTGCAGCTGGTCGCCCTGCTGCGCCGCCCGCCGCATGACCGCCTGGAACAGGCGGTGCGCGAGGAGGCGCGGGCCGGGCGCAGCGAGCTGCGCGAACAGCTCGATGGCTTCGCCCGCGCGCTGACCGATCTGTCCACCCGCACCGACCAGCGCCTCGACCTGCTGCGCGAAGCGCTGGGCGAAGATGCCCGCAAGGCGCGCGCCGAAGCGGCCGAGAGCCAGCAGCGCGGCGCGGCGTTGATGGGACAGCGGCTGCAGGAGCTGCGCGGCCAGCTGGAGACCTTCGGCCAGCAGCAGGAAGCCCGCATCCATGCGTTTGGCCAGCAGCTGCAGGAGCTCACCGGGCGTACCGATACCCAGCTCGGCGCGCTGCGGCAGACCCTGGTGGACGATGCACGCAAGGGCCGCGAGGAGGGCGCGCAGTCGCAGCAGCGCCTGACTGAAAGCCTTGGCCTGCGCCTGCAGGAACTGACCCAGCGCAACGAGCAGCGCATCGCCGAGATGCGCACGACGCTGGAAGAGCAGCTGCGCGCGCTGCAGAGCGACAATGCGCAGAAGCTGGAACAGATGCGCGTGACGGTGGATGAGAAGTTGCAGTCCACCCTGGAAACACGCCTTGGCCAGTCCTTCAAACTGGTCTCGGAGCGCCTGGAGCAGGTGCAGCGCGGCCTCGGCGAGATGCAGCAGCTGGCCACCGGCGTGGGTGACCTCAAGCGCGTGCTGACCAACGTCAAGACGCGCGGCAGCTGGGGTGAAGTACAGCTGGAGAACATCCTCGAGCAGACCCTGATCCAGGAGCAGTACGCGCGGGGTGAAGGTACGCCCGGATAGTGGCGAAATGGTCGACATCGCCGTGCGCCTGCCGGGTCGCAGCAGCGATGACACGCCGGTGTGGCTGCCGATCGACTCCAAGTTCCCACGCGAAGACTACGAGCGCCTGCTGGACGCACAGGAGCAGGGTGATGCCGAACTGGTACGCGTGCAGGGTGCGCAGCTGGAGCGTGCGGTGAAGGTGCAGGCCAAGTCGATCTGCGAGAAGTACATCGTGCCGCCGCACACCACCGACTTCGCGGTGATGTTCCTGCCTACCGAAGGCCTGTATGCCGAGGTGATCCGGCGCCCCGGCCTGGTCGATCTGCTGCAGCGCGACCACCGCGTGGTGGTCGCCGGGCCGACCACGATCACCGCACTGCTCAACAGCCTGCAGATGGGCTTCCGCACGCTGGCCATCGAGAAGCGATCCAGCGAGGTGTGGAGCCTGCTGGGTGCGGTGAAGACCGAGTTCGGCAAGTTCGGTGATGTACTGGACAACGTGAAGGCCAAGCTGGACCAGGCCAGCAAGCAGATCGACCAGACCGGGGTGCGCACCCGCGCGATCGCCCGCAAGCTGAGGGATGTCGAGTCGCTGCCGGTTGAGCAGAGCCGCCAGTTGCTGCCGGACGCGCTGCCAGCAGAGGAAGGCAGTGACGGCGACGAGGCCTGAGCCACGCTGACACGCCGCCTGCATCGCCGATGCGTATGCTGGCGGCCTGTCCGCCTCGATCAGGTATCGTCATGCGCCTGCGCCGCTTCACCAGCCTTGTCCTGACCGCGCTGCTTGCCGCCTGCAGCAGCGCACCACCGGCTGCCGATACGACCGCGGCACCTGCCGTAGCCACCAGCCCTGAAGCGGCCGAGGCGTATCGCGAAGCGCGCGACGTCGACTGCCAGGCCGCCGGTGGCAGCCTGCAGCGGCTCGGCCGGCTGCAGCGCGAGCAGTGCGTGATTCCCTATGCCGATGCCGGCAAGGCCTGCAGCCGCAAAAGCGACTGCACGGGCCAGTGCCTGGCCGGTCCCGAGGTGGCCGCTGGCAGCGCCGCTACCGGTACCTGCCAGCGCGATGTGCGCCAGAACTTCGGCTGCCGCCAGCGCATTGATGACGGCAAGGCGCAGGGCACGATCTGCGTGGACTGATCGTAGTGCCGGCCGCTGGCCGGCAACCGCATGAACCCTTGCGAACGGTCGCACGATTGCCGGCCAGCGGCCGGCACTACCGCCATCGCGCGGCGCTATGCTGGTGGGCCATTCCCCGCTGTTGCCGGAGCCCCCGCGTGAGCACCCCGATCCAGGACATTTCCCTCACCACCATCGACGGCCAGCCGTCCTCGCTTGCCGACTACCAGGGCAAGGTACTGCTGCTGGTCAACGTCGCCTCCAAGTGCGGCCTGACACCGCAGTACGAAGGCCTGCAGGCGCTGTATGCGGAAAAGCACGCGCAGGGTCTGGAAGTACTGGGCTTCCCCGCCAACAACTTCCTCGGCCAGGAGCCGGGCAGCGAGGCGGAGATCCAGCAGTTCTGCCAGCTCACCTACGACGTCAGCTTCCCGATGTTCTCCAAGATCAGCGTGGCCGGTGACGATACCCATCCGCTGTACCAGCAGCTGACCGCCGCCCAGCCGCAGTCGATCGGCGAAGGCCCGCTGCGTGAGCGCCTGGCCAGCAAGGAGATCCCGATCCACGCAGCACCGGCGGTGCTGTGGAACTTCGAGAAGTTCCTGGTTGGCCGCGACGGCAAGGTCATCGCGCGTTTCGCCCCGGACGTGGCTGCCGATGACGCGCGCCTGCGCGAGGCCATCGAGGCAGCGCTGGCAGCCTGAGGAAAGCGTGCCAACCAAGGTTGGCACCTACCGGAAAAGAAAAACCCCGCCGAGGCGGGGTTTTTCATGCGCTGCAGACCGGACTCAGTGCGTCCACTGCGGCATCGGCATCGCATCGACCGGGATCGGCGAATTGGCATCGTCGTGGCCACGGTCGCGCTTGCTGCGCAGATCGTTCTCGATCTGGTAGTTGCGGCGCTGCATCCACGCATCGCGTACCAGCGAGTACTCGTCCACGGCGGTGTCACGCAGGTCGTCGATCGCCAGCAGCTGCGCGCGGGTATCGACCAGCTGCATGCCCTGCAGGCCGATGCGGATCTTGTCCTCTTCGATGCGGCGGATCGGCGACAGCGGAATGTCACCGGCCAGGCCGAACACATCGCGCACGGTGCGAGGGCCGAAGAACGGCAGTTCCACGTAACGCGAACGACGCCAGCCCCAGGCACCCAGGGTCTGGCCGAAGTCCTCATTGCGACGCGGCACCATCGCCTTGCTGGCCGGATCGAACAGGCCGCCGATACCCAGCGTGCTGTTCATCAGGAAGCGGCCGAGGCTGTCCCACGCATCGGCACCGCGGCCCTGCAGCAGCTGGTTGGTGATGGTCACCGGTGCGCGCAGGTTGCTGAAGAAGTTGCTGACGCCGGTGCGGGCGAAGCGCGGCACCACGTGGGTGTAAGCCGTGGCCAGCGGGCGGGCGATGCCACGGTCAACCGCGTTGTTGAACGTGTGCACCTTGCGGTTGAACGGTTCCCACGGATCGTAGGCTGCCGCGCTGCCAGTGTTGCCGGCACCGCCGTAGAGGGCATCGAAGTCGTCGTCACCGCCGGGTGCGGTCGCCGCCGCGGCCCTGGCCGCATCGGTGTCGGCGCTGCGGGCCGGCGCGGATGGCGGCGTGGCCGGCGCAGGTGCGGCAACCACGGCTGTTGCCGGTGCGGCATCGACCGTAGCGGTATCGGCGGTGGCGGCAGAGACCTCGGCGATGGTGCTGGCCGGGACCACGGTGCTGGCTGCGGGCGCATCGCTGCGTGCGGGCTTGCCGGCGCAGGCGGTCAGGGCGGTGGCCAGGACGATCAGGGGGAAAGTGCGTACGACGTTCATGTCAGCTCGCAGCAGAAGTAGCGTTGAAATCCAGGTCGGGCGACAGCCGGTAGGCTGCGCTCAGCTCGTTGTAGCCGGCCGGCGCGCCGGAGACTGCCAGCGGGTGACCGCTCTTGCGCGCACGTGCGGCCAGCTCGGCCAGCAGCGCCAGGCCGGCGCTGTCCACGCGTTCGACCTCACCCAGCTCCAGCCGTGACAGCTTTGCCGGCAGGGCCTGCAGCTGCGGCCACAGTGCGATCACCGCGGCACGGTCGAGCACCCCGCGCAGGCGCAGGGTGTCGCCTTCCAGCAGCGCCAGTGCGTTACTTGCCATTGCCCGCGGGCCCGGCCTGCATGCTGCCGCTGTGCAGTTCGTTGGCCACCTGCTTGATGCCCTTCTGGCGCAGCGGGGTGTCGAACTGGTTGCGGAAGGTCTGCACGTAGGAAATGCCTTCGATGTTGACGTCGAAGATCTTCCACTGGCCGTTCACGTTGCGCATCCAGTATTCGACCGGGGTCGGTTCGTTGCCGGCGCGCACCAGTTCGGTGCTCACGCGCACGCCACGATTGCCCGGCAGCGGGCTTTCACCCTTCAGGCGGAAGCTCGGCTTGCCCTGGATGTTGAGCAGGGTGGAGCCGTAGCGCTGCATCAGGCTGTCGGCCATGGCATCGGCGAACAGCTTGATGTCGGCGTCGGAGGCGCCGCGGGCGTGCGGGCCCAGCACCAGGCGCGCGGCGTAGTCGCGGTCGAAGGTGCGGGTCAGCTCGCTGTCGATGTAGCTGCGCAGGCTGGCCGGGTTGCTGGTGAACTCGCTCTTGCGCTGCTGCAGCGTGGACAGGATGCGGCTGCTGGCATCGATCACCACCTTGCCGGCCTGGCTCTGCGTTGCGGCAGCGGCCGGCGCAGCGGCCTGGGCCTGGGCCAGGAACGGGGTGGCCGCCAGCAGCGCCGAGGCGAGCAGGGCCGGGATCAGTTTCATCTTCATGGTTGCGGTTCCGTTGCAGGCGCCTGCGCGCCATCGTTGGGCTTCTGAGCAGCGCCGCCACCGGCACCGCCACTGAACATGTACTTGCCGACCAGCTGGATCAGGTCCACCGCCGGCTGGGTGAAGACGATCTCGTCACCGGCCTTCAGCACGTCCGGATCACCGCCCGGCTGCAGACCGATATAGCTCTCGCCGAGCAAACCGCTGGTGAAGATGCCGGCCGAAGTGTCCGCCGGCAGGTCCTTGACCTTGCTGTCCATGCGCAGGGTGACGATCGATTCGAACTTCACCGGGTCCAGGTCGATCGAAGCGACCTGGCCGACAGTGACGCCGCCGATCTTCACTGGCGCCTGCTTGCGCAGCTGGCCGACCTGGGAGAAGCGTGCCTTCAGGTCGTAGCCTTCGCTGCCCCAGCTCCAGCGCTGGTTGGTCGAGGCCACGGCCAGCACCATCAGCGAGGCCAGGGCCAGCAGCAGGAAGGCGCCGACGGAAAATTCGAGTCTGGGACCGCGGATGGCCATGTGGATTACCTGATCGAGTCGTTGTGGCCGCGCGCGCCTGCGCACCGCCGGTGGAGGGGTTAGGTGAACAACATTGCCGACAGCACGAAGTTGAACATCAGCACCAGCAGTGAAGCGTTGACCACCGCACGGGTGGTCGCCACCGAAGTGCCTTCAATGGTCGGCTCGGCGTGGAAACCCACATAGGCGGCAACCAGCGCGGCAGTGCCGCCGAAGATCGCCGACTTCAGCATTGCCACGCCGAAGTCGTCCCAGAAGTCCACGCTGTTGCGCAGCGCCGACCAGAACACGCCGTTGTCCAGGCCCAGCACGTGCACCGCTTCGAAGTAGCTGGCACTGATTGCAAGCGAACAGAAGATGCCGGTCAGCAGCGGCACGGTCAGCACCGCCGCCCAGAAGCGCGGCGCCACCGCCTTGGCCACCGGGTCGATCGCCATCAGCTCCAGCGCCTTGATCTGGTCGGTGGCACGCATCAGGCCCAGTTCGGCGGCGATCGAGCTGCCAGCGCGGCCAATGAACAGCAGCGCGGTCAGCACCGGTGCCAGTTCGCGGTACAGCGACAGGCCGAGCAGGGTCGACAGTGCGTCGGCCGCACCGAAAGTGGTCAGCGTGCGGTAGCCCTGCAGGGTCAGCACCAGGCCGACGAAGGCACCGCCGACGGCGATGATCGGCAGCGAGCGCGCACCGATCTTGTAGATCTCGCGGGTCAACTCGGCCAGGAAATCACGGGTCGGCAGCGAACCGCGCAGCACGGTCAGCGAGAACAGGCCGGCACGACCCAGCGAGCGGGTGGCTTGAACGAACGGCATCAGGCGACCCTCGCGCGCGGCGCGGCATCGAACGGGATGGGGCCATCGGGCTGGCCGTGCAGGAACTGCCGCAGCAGCGGGTCCTGGCTGGACTGCAGTGCCTCGGGCGTGCCCTGGAACACGATGCCGCCATTGGCGATCGCGATCACCTGGTCGCAGATCGGCAGGGTCTCGTGCACGTGGTGGCTGACGATGATGCTGGTCAGGCCCAGACTGTGGTTGAGGCGCTGGATCAGGCTCATGATCACCCCCGAGGCGATCGGGTCCAGCCCGGTCAGCGGCTCGTCGTAGATCATCAGCGGCGGGTCCAGCGCCAGCGCACGGGCCAGCGCCACGCGGCGCGCCATGCCGCCGGACAGCTCACGCGGCCAGGCATCGGCGGCGGCCAGCAGGCCCACCGAATGCAGCTTCATCTGCACCAGCCGGCGCAGCACGGCGGTCGGCAGGCGGGTGTGCGTACGCAGCGGCAGCGCCACGTTTTCCGCCACGGTCAGGTCGGTCAGCAGGCCGTTGCCCTGCAGCAGCACGCCCACGCTCTTGCGCATTTCCAGCAGCGCGCCGCTGTCATGCGGAATCGGCTTGCCGAACAGGGTGACCTCGCCGGCGACCGGGCGCAGTTCGCCGGTCAGCGCCGCCAGCAGGGTCGACTTGCCGCTGCCGGACGGACCCAGAACGGCGGTGATGCTGCCCTTGGGTACCTGCAGCGACACGTCGCGCAGGATCGTGCGTCCGCTCCGGTCGATGCGGACGTTGGATAACTGCACCAGACTGGAGGTGGAAGCCGACATGGGCACCATTAACGTTTTTTAGACATCGAAGGATCGGGCCCGTCGGCTGAACATAAGCAGACTGGACGGTGCAGTATTGTTGCACGACAAGCCTCGGCGGAGGCCGGGACAATCGGCCGGCGTCCCGGAACAATCCGTACCGCTGGCGGCCCAACCATTGAATACTGCCTGCTGTCCTGCACACTGTGCATGATGAGTGACCCAGGCAGCGATTTCCGCCTCTACCATTCCAACTCCCTGGACGTGCTGGCCGCGCTGCTGGCGCGCAATGTGCGGGCGCCCGTTCCTGGCCAGCCGCTGCTGGCACCGGAAGTGGTGCTGATCCCGCAGGTAGCGATGCGGCGTTGGCTGCAAGCGACACTGGCCGCCGAGTTCGGTGTGGCTGCGAACCTCGAATTCCTCACCCCGGGTGAGTTCGTGGCGCGCGCGCTGAAGGCCAACGTCAGCGGCGAGCAGGACGACCTGGACGCGGCCGGCCTGCATTGGAAGCTGTACCAGGCCCTGCGCGACCCGGCGTTGCTGGCGCAGCCACCGATGCGCGCGCTGCAGTCCTATCTTGCCGGCGATGACGCATTGAAGCCGTGGGCGCTGGCTGGCGAGCTGGCCTCGGTGTTCGAGAAGTACCAGGCGTGGCGCCGCGACTGGCTGCTGCGCTGGGCGGCCGGTGCCGATCCGTCCGATCCGCAGGCGATCCTGTGGCGCGCCATCACCCACGGCCACGACTACCGCGCGCCGCATCCAGGAGTACCTGGACCGCTTCGAAGGGGCCGGCCAACCCTTGCCGAAGGGCTTGCCACCGCGCATGTCTGCGTTCGCGACGCTCAACATCTCGCCCGATGTGCTGCGGGTGATGGCCACCCAGGCACGTGTTGGCGAGCTGCACTTCTATATGCCCACCCCGGTGCAGTCGTACTGGGGCGATCTGCAGACCCTGGCCGAGCGCCTGCGCAGCGGCGCGCCCGATCCCTTCGGCGAAGCAGCCGGCGAGAACCGCCTGCTGGAAGCCTGGGGCGCGGCCGGGCGCGACTTCATGGCGGTGCTGGGCAGCTACGAGGTGGTGCACCCGGCCGGCGAGATTGCGGCCTATTCCGATCCGGAGGACGACACCCGGCCGACCCTGGACGAAGGCGGCCTGTCCGACAGCCTGCTGCATCGCCTGCAGCGTGACCTGTTCCACCGCCGCGCACTGCCCTCGGGTGAGCTGCGTGACGGGCTTCGCAGCGACGACCCCAGCCTGCAGGTGCACGCCTGCCACACCCGCCTGCGCGAGTTGCAGGTGCTGCACGACCAGCTGCGCAGCCTGCTGCAGGACCCGCGCTTCGACCCGCCGCTGCAGGCGCGCGAGATCGCGGTGCTGGCGCCGGACATCGATCCCTACGTGCCGTACCTGGAAGCGGTGTTCGGCGGCCGTGGTGGCGAGGAGGAGCACATCCCCTATGCGCTGGCCGACAGCAGCCCGCTGGCCGGTGAACCGCTGGCTGATGTGTTCGTGCACCTGCTGGGCCTGCCGGTCTCGCGCTTTGGCCTGAATGAAGTGCTGGACCTGCTGGCCAGCGCGCCGCTGGCCGAAGCGGCCGGGCTGGAAGCGGTGGACTTCGACCGCCTGCATGGCTGGCTGCAGCAGGCCGGTGCACGCTGGGGCCTGGATGCGAAGCACCGCCACCAGCACCAGGCGCCGGCCGACGACGCCTACACCTGGCAGTTCGCGCTGGATCGCCTGGTGCTCGGCCATGCCACCGGCAGCGAGGCCGACCTGGCGGGTGTCGCACCGTGGATCGAACTGGAAGGCGGCGCGCTGGACGCGCTGGACCGGCTGCTGCGCCTGTTGCGCGTGCTGGCGGTCTACCAGCGTCGCCTCGGTGAGCTGCTGACCCCGGCGCAATGGCGACAGCGCCTGCTGTCGTTGCTGGATGCACTGCTGCCCACCGCGCCCAGCTCGCCCAACAGCCAGCGCGCTGGAGCGCCTGCGCAAGCTGCTCAACCAGTTCGCCGAGGATGCTGCCAAGGCCGGCTTCGCGGAAGGCGTGCCGCCGGAGGTGGTACGTGCGCACTTCGCCGGTGCGCTGGGCGAGGCCGATACGCGCGCACCGCTGCTGACCGGTGGCATCAGTTTCGGCCGCATGGTGCCGATGCGACTGCTGCCATTCCGGGTGATCTGCGTGCTGGGCCTCAATGATGGCGATTTCCCGCGCCGTGACCCGGCGGCCGGTCTCAACCAGCTCACCGCCGAACTGGACACGCCGCGCCGCCGACCGGGCGACCGCTCCACCCGCGAAGACGACCGTTTCCTGTTCCTGCAGCTGTTCGCCGCCGCGCAGGAGGTGTTCTACCTCAGCTACCTCGGTGCCGATCCGCGCGATGGCAGCGTGCGCGAGCCGTCGGTGCTGGTCAGTGAACTGATCGATGCCGCCGCCGCGTATCACCTCGATCCGCCTGCGGCGGTCCGCGACTTCACCGTGCGCCATGCCTTGCAGCCGTTCTCGCCCGCCGCGTTCGGTGACGGCGACCCCCGCCGCTTCAGCTATCGCCGCCAGTGGCATCCGGCGGCCGGTCGCCTCACTGGCCAGCGCGGTGGACTGCAGCCGTGGTTCGACGCACCGCTGCCACCGCCGCTCGACGATGCGGTGGAGGACGACGTCGCACTCGATACCCTGCGCCGTTTCCTGTGCGACCCGGCCGGACAGTTCCTCGCACAGTCGCTGGGCCTGCGCCTGGCCGACGATGTCGAGGAGGTCGATGACCTGGAACCGCTGGTGCTGTCATCGCGCGGCCCGGAAAAGCGCAGCGTGCAGGCGGCGGTGGTGCGTGCCACGCTCAGCGGCGATACCGAGCCGTTGTACCCGCGGCTGCGCGCGCGCGGCCTGCTGCCGTCCGGCCCATTGGGCGAGCGCCAGTTCGAGGGGGAGCAGTTGAAGACGCGCCCGTATGCCAGTGCGTTGCTGGGCTGGATGCAAGGCGAACCGCTGGAAAGCCGTCGCTACGAAGTGGACATCGACGGCGTGCGCCTGCATGGCCGCGTGGCCGATCGGCATCCCGAGGGCCTGGTGCGCCTGCGCGCCGGTACCCTCAATGGCAATGCAGTGATCCGCCAGGGCCTGGACTGGCTGCTGGCCAACGCCGCCGGCGATGCGCTGCCGCTGGTGCAGTTCCACGATGGCGGTGACGCCGGTCCCGGCCCGCATGTGCTGCCGGCACTGAGCGCTCCCGCTGCACGCGCCGCACTGCGTGCACTGCTGCAGCTGCGCCAGCGTGGCCTGCGCGAGCCGCTGCGCTTTGCCCCGTACACCGGCTGGGTGCTGTACAACGCGCCGGCAGAAAAACAACGCAGCGAAGGCTGGAAGCAGTGGCATGGCAGCGACCGCAGCTGGGGCGAATCCAGCAGCGACGCCTGGCAGCTGCTGTTGCGCGGTGCCGACCCGTTTGCCACCGACGCCAGCTATGCCGACCTGCTGCGCAACAGCCAGCTGGTCTTCAGCGCGGTGCGCGAAGGCCGCGCTCTCGGCGCCGAAGCACGCCAGGAGGGCGACGCATGAACACCGCCATCGCCGAAGACGGCCTCGAATCCCTCAGCCGCGATCCCTATCTGGCGCTGTCGCTGGAGGGCATCCGGCTGATCGAAGCCAGCGCAGGCACCGGCAAGACCTTCACCCTGGCCACGCTGTTCACCCGCCTGGTGGTGGAGCAGGGCCTGCGTATCGGCCAGATCCTGGCAGTGACCTTCACCGATGCCGCCACCCAGGAACTGCGCAAGCGCATCCGCGAGCGCCTGGCGCTGGCCGCGCGCCTGGTCGATCTGGAACCGGCCGAGGGTGAAGCGCCAGACCTGCGGTTGACCCGCGAGGTACTGCAGCGCCATCTACAGGGCGGAACCGAGAGCGCGGTCGCACTGAAACGCCGCCTGCAGGTGGCTGCCGACGAGATCGATCTGGCGTCCATCTTCACCATCCATGGCTTCTGCACCCGCGTGCTGCGCGAGCATGCACTGGAAAGCGGCCATACCTTTGATCCGCCGGAACTGCTGGCCAGCGATCGTGAACTGTTGGAGGAGCTGGCCGCTGATCTGTGGCGCGTGCATGCCAATGACCCGGCCACATTGGAGCCGCTGACCTGGCTGTGGTCCAACCCGGACGCGCTGGCCGCCGATCTGCGCGCTGCTGGGCACGCCGCCCCTGCACCCGTTGCCACAGCCGGTGACGCTGGCTGATCCACACCCGGCCTTGCAGGCCACCGCCGCCGAACTGCAGCAGGCGCTTCGCGAGCATGGCGAGCAGTTCTTCATCGACCTCTGCGATGCCGTCGACAACAAGTGGATCAACGGCGTGTCCTACAAGCTGGGCTGGCTGCACCCGCTGGGCCGACAGCTGCTGGCCTGGGCTGAGCGCGGCGACCCGCGCGAGATGCTGGCCAGCGAGCGCCTGCCGGCACTGCTGCCGGAGGTGCTGGCCGACAAGACCAACAAGAAATTCCCCGATCGCACGCCATCGTCGCCATTGCAGGCGCCGTTGGCGCGCTATGTCGCGCTGCTGGCCGAACGCGATGCCTGGTTGCGTGGTACCGCGTTGAACTTCCTGCACGCGCTTCGCGCCGAAGCCATGCAACGCCTGCAGGCGCTGAAGCGCACGCGCCGGGTACAGACCTACGACGACCTGATCGATGGCGTGGCGTTGGCACTGGAAGGCCCGCAACGGTTGACGCTGGTGAAACAACTGCGTGCGCAGTACCGCATCGCGCTGGTCGATGAGTTCCAGGACACCGACGATCGCCAGTGGGGCATCTTCCACACCGTGTTCGGCGATTCGCCGGAGGTGCGTGAACTCGGCCTGCCACCGGCGCTGTTCCTGATCGGCGACCCCAAGCAGGCGATCTACGGCTTCCGCGGCGGTGATATCCACACCTACCTGAAGGCCAAGCAGGTGGCACAGCAGGCGCCGGTGCTGGACCAGAACTTCCGCTCGCGACCGGCTGTGCTGCGTGCGTTGCAGGCGCTGTACGACAACGGTGGCGAAGACGCCTTCCTCGAACGCGACATCCAGTTCGAGCCGGTGCGCCCCGGTGGCGTGCGCATCGACGAGGACTACCAGCGTGATGGCCATGCCGCCACGGCACTCACCCTGCGCGTGCTGCGCAGTGGCGGTGACAAGGCGATGAGTGCGGACGCCTCGCGTGATGCCGCGACCCAGGCCTGCGTGGCTGCGATTCACCAGATCCTGGTCGAGGCGCGTGCGGGCAATGCCGTGTTGCGTGGGCGCCCGGTTCAACCCGGTGATATCGCGGTGCTGGTGCGCTCGCATCGCGAGGCCACGCTGGTGCAGCGCGCTGGCGGCGGTCGGCATTCCCGCGGTGGCAGCCGGCAAGCAGAGCCTGTTCGCCACCGCTGAAGCGCGCGATCTTCGTGCGCTGCTGCTGGCGCTGCTGCAACCGGCTGACGAAGGCCGCCTGCGTGCAGCGTTGGCCACTGTCCTGCTCGGTCAACGCGCCAGCGCGATCGCGGCGATGGAGCGCGAGGGCGACCTGCAACGCGAGTTCCAGGCACAGCTGCTGCACTGGCGCGAGCGCTGGCAGCGCGGCGGACCGTTCGCGGTGATCGCCGATGTCTGTGCCGCACAGGGCGAACGCCTGCTGGCGCTGATCGACGGCGAGCGCCGCCTGACCAATTACCTGCAGCTGGGCGAACTGCTGCAGGAAGCCTCGGCGCAGGCGCTGGGCATGCACGGCCTGCTGGATTGGCTGCAGGGGCAGATGGCCAGCGCCGATCAGGATGACGAGCAACAGCTGCTGCGCCTGGAATCGGATGCGCGCCGGGTACAGATCATCACCCTGCACAAGAGCAAGGGCTTGGAGTACCCGCTGGTGTTCCTGCCGTTCGTCGGCATCGACGGCGGCGCGCCGAACACGTCGTCGCACTGCACGGTGCATGTGGATGGCCAGCGCCAGCTGCACTGGAAGCTGGACAAGGACGAAGCCTGGGAAGCGGCCAGCAACCAACGTGAGCGCGAGCAGCGCGCCGAGGATGCGCGCCTGCTGTATGTGGGACTGACCCGTGCCGAGCATGCGCTGTGGATCGCCGTGGGTGATCTGGCCGGGCTCGGCAAGACGCGGCTGGCGCCGCTGCTGGGTGACCTGCAGGCGCTGCGCGCGCACGCCGATGTGCACATCGATGACAGTGAGGCAGCGGCCGCGCTGCCGCAGCTGGCGGCCGAAGTGGAAGGCGACCTTCCGGCGGTGCGTGCCCTGACCCGGCGCGTCCCGCACGACTGGTGGGTGTACAGCTTCACCCAGCTGGCCCACGCCGATGCCGGCGCGGGCAGTGATATCGAAGCCGCCGCCACCGAGCTGCCGGCGCCCGCTGCCGACGAACCCGCTGGCCCGGAACTGCCACTGGAACCGGCGTTGCCGGAACCCGCCGCGGCGGCCGAAGACAGCACACCGATCGACCCGCGCTTCATGGGCAGTCGCTTCGGCAACGTGCTGCACGAAGCGATGGAGAACGTCGACTTCGCCGCATGGGGTGATTGGCAGCCAGGTCTGCAAGCCCCTGAGGGACAGGCCGAGGTACTGCGCAAGGCACTGCACGACGAAGGATATGCTGACGTCGATCTGGATGATGGCGTGTCCGTACTGGTGCCGCTGGTCGGCCACACGCTCACCGTGCCGCTGCCCGAAGGCGGTGCGCTGCACAGCCTGGGTGAAGGCGAGCGCCGCGCGGAAATCGACTTCCATTTCGCCATCGAGCCGACCACGGTGCCGGCGCTGCTGCAGGTGCTGCATGCGCACGGTGTTTCCAGCACGCGACGCGGCTTCGGCCAGCGCCGCCGGTTGGAAGGGCTGATGACCGGCATGATCGACCTGACCTATGTGCGCGATGGGCGCTGGTACGTGCTCGACTACAAGTCCAACCGCCTGCCTGGTTACAGCCCGGACCTGCTGGCCATTGCCATGCGCCACAGCGAGTACGACCTGCAGGCGCTGATCTACACCGTGGCCCTGCATCGCTGGCTGCGTTTCCGCCTGGGTGCGGCCTACGACTACGAGCGCGACATGGGCGGCATCCGCTATCTGTTCTGCCGTGGCCTGGATGCCGCCGGCAACGGTGTGCATGTGGACCGCTTCCCGTTGGCGCTGGTGGATGCCCTGGATGCGTTGTTCGCCGGTGGCGAACAGGCCCAGGCCGAACTGGCTGCGCGTGCCCGTGGAGCCAGTGCATGAGCCTGCTGCAGGAGCTGTATCGCAACGGCCAGCTGCGCACTCTCGATCACGCACTGGCGACCAGCCTGCAACGCTTGCGGGAGGACACCCCTGACAGCGTGGCAGTGGCGGCCGCACTCGCCTCGCTGGCGGTGTCGCAGGGCCACGCCGGTTTCGATCCGGCGCAACCGCAGCGACTGCTGGAAGGCGTGCCGGAGTGGCCTGCCGCGCAGGACTGGCTGGCGCAGCTGCGCGCATCGCCGTGGGTGGCGACGCCGGAGCAGGCCGATGCCATCGCCGAGGATGCACCGCTGGTGCTGGAAAACGGGCTGCTCTACCTGCGCCGCTATCGTGAGTACGAGCGCCAGCTGGCGGCCGGGCTGCAGCGGATCGGCCGGCATCCGCTGCCGGCACCGGACATGGCCGCGCTGGCACCGTTGTTCGCGCAGCTGTTCCCGCAGGCACTGGGCGGCGAAGATCATCAGGCACGCGCCGCCGGCGTGACCCTGCGCCATCCGCTGGCGTTGGTCACCGGCGGCCCCGGCACCGGCAAGACCACCACCATCGCGCGCCTGTTGCTGCTGCTGGCCGCGCAGGCCCGGCACGTCGGCCAGCCGCTGCCCGAGGTGGCGCTGGCCGCTCCCACCGGGCGTGCCGCCGAGCGCATGGCCGAGAGCCTTCGCGTCGCCGTGCAACGGCTGCAGGAACAAGGACTGGACCCGGCGCTGTGCGCGGCACTGCCCAGCACCGGCACCACCCTGCATCGCCTGCTCGGCGTGATTCCCGATTCACCGCGCTTCCGCCACCACGCCGACAATCCGCTGCCGGTGGATGTGGTCGTGGTCGACGAAGCCTCGATGATCGATCTGCCGATGATGGCCAAGCTGGTCGACGCAATCGCCAGCGGCACCCGGCTGATCCTGCTCGGCGATCCCGATCAGTTGCCCTCGGTCGAGGCCGGTGATGTGCTCAGCGCGATCCTGCGTGCCAGCGGCGACGGCATCGGCACCCGTGCCGACGACGCGCAGGCGCTGCACGGCCTGCTGGCGCCGGCCACCTTGCAGCCACAGGCCGCACCACGCGCCTTCGCCGGGCGCCGCGTGCAGCTGCAGCGCGGCTACCGGCAGAGCAATGCGCTGGACCTGGCACCGCTGGCCCATGCCGTGCGCGAGGGCGACAGCAGCACCGCGCTGCAGCTGCTGCGCAGTGGTGAACTGGCCGGCGTGCATTTCCACGAAGGCGAAGCCGATCCGCTGCGCGGCCAGCGCGAGCACCTGCTGGGCCACTGGCGCCGCTGGCCGACGCCGCCGATCCGGTACTTGCCCTGCAGCAGGCCGGGCGCCTGCGCGTGCTGACCGCACTGCGCGAAGGCCCGCAGGGCGCGCGCGGGCTCAACAGCCGCATCGAACAGCTGCTGGCCGGCAACACCCCCGGCTACTTCCAGGGTCGCCTGCTGCTGGTCACCGAGAACAGCTACCGGCATCGTCTGTTCAACGGCGATATCGGCATCTGCCTGCGCGATGGTAGCGGCGCGATGGTGGCCTGGTTCCCCGGAGATACCGTTGATCAGCCGCGCGCCTTCCACCCGGCCGCACTGCCCGCGCACGAAAGCGCCTTCGCGATGACCGTGCACAAGGCACAGGGCCTGGAGTTCGATGAAGTGTGGTTGCAGCTGCCGCGCCAGGACAGCCGCGTGCTGTCGCGCGAACTGGTCTACACCGGCCTGACCCGCGCCCGCCAGGTGCTGCATGTGGCGGGCAGCGCCGACGTGCTGCAGGCCGCATTGAAGCGCCATGCCAGCCGGTTGGGTGGTCTGGCCTGGCGGCTGGGTGCGGAGGCAGTGGCCGAAGCACCGGCGCACATCGAACAGCCCACCGTGCAGGGCACATTGTTCTGAAACGGGCGCGATGCGCCCCTGTAGAGTCGAGCCATGCTCGACTGCGCTGCAATAATGCAGTGCCGAGCCATGCTCGGCTGATGGGCCATGGAGTCGAGCATGGCTCGACTCTACAAAAGAGCGTCCTGATCGCTTCGGCGTTCATCCACGCATGGCGTGGATCTACGCGATCAGTACCAGGCCATCGGGGAAAACGATCGCCGCTTCATCAGCGCTCACGTCGAAGAAGCCCACACCGTGCTTCTCGGCCAGGTCCTGCACGCGGCCGTGCGCACGTTCGGCCACCGAATAGGCGAACGCGCCGTAGATCACCTGACTACCGATGCTGTACTCGGTCACCTCGGCACGTTCGTCATCGTCGTTGCTCAATGGGCCGTTCAACGGCGGGAATTCCTGCGCCATCTCCGCGAACCACGCCTGCAGCGCCGGGCTGCTCACCGCCGGGTCGTCGTACTCGTGGCGCTCGTTCCACTGCGTCTGCTTCTCGAACCAGGCGATGAAGGCCGCCGCTTCACGCGGGGCGGCGCTGGCCTCGAACACCATCATGTCGTAACTCATTGAACCGTCCTGTTGCAGCGCCAGGGTCGGATCCCTCTCCGCAGGAGAGGGCTCTGACCCCTGTGCGGAGTCTGTGGACGCACAGGGTAGCGCGCTACGGCTGCGTCGCTGTGCGCATCGCCAGCCCCGGTGCCAATGCCTTCGCCTCCGGGAACAGCGCGAAGCGCAGGCCGATCAGGCCCATCAGGGCTTCATCGCGGGCCTTGCAGGCGGCCACACTGCCGACCCGTCCCAGCGAGGTATCCAGCCGCTCGCGCAGCGCCTCGGCCGCCACAATCGGTTTGCGCGCGGCGATCTGCCGGCGGTAGTGCACGGCGACCTCTTCCAGGATGTGCTCGACCGCTTCGCGGCTGCGCTCGGGCAGTTCCAGCCGGGCGCGGCGCAGCTGCAGGATGTTCAGGCCGATGCGTGCTTCATTGAGCATGTCCACCGACGCGATGTCGCTGCCCTCCGGCGTCGCCGCCAGGCGCGGCGCGAGCAGGCCCAGCAGATCGAGCATGCGCGCGCGCGGCGAAGCGCTGGCGGTCCTGCTGGCCACGACCTTCGGCGGCTTCGGCCAGCGTGGTCCAGCCCTGCCGCACCAGCCGGCGCGCGGTCCACTCGGCGCCCACCGAACGGAACAGGCGGGTCATCACCACCGCAAAGCCAATGCCGATGAACATCGCGATGGACGAGTTGAGGAAGGTCTGGATGTTGGCGCTGTAGGTGTTCTGCAGGCTCAGCAGCGCGGCCAGGTTCACCGTCAACGGCAACGCGAACAGCGCGCTCTTGGGGTGGTGCAGCATCAAGCCCAGCGGCAGGAACGCCACCGCCAGCACCAATGCCAGCAGGCCGAAGTCGTGCACCGCCGGGAACACGCCGAACAGGTACACACCGGCCACCACCGAGGCGACCATCGCCCACACCAGGAACGACACCATGCTCGGTGCCGGGTCGTCCTGTGCAGCGAAGAATGCAGCGGTCACCGCGGCCATCATCGCGCCGTTGCCACCACCTTCCCAACCCAGCGCGATCCACAGCACGCAGTAGCTCATCAGCGCCACGCCGACACTGAGCGCGGAGAACAGCGCCATGCCGTAGTCGACGTGCTTGTCGGCGGCCACGCGTTCGGTTCGGATGCGGTAGTGCGCGCGGTCCAGCGGCGCGGTGCCGTGGTCGATCGCGTGCTGCAGCGTGCGGCAGTCCTGCCACAGGTCCACCAGTTCCTCCAGGCGCAGCAGCAGGCTGGCCAGCTGCAGGTGCTGCAGGTCGCGGTCCACCTGCGGCTTCAGTGCGCTGATGCGCGCGCGCAGGCGGGCGTACTCGCTGGCGTTGGTCGGCCCGTCCAGCCAGTCGTGGATATCGTCGACCAGTGCCGGCAGCCCTTCCGGCAGGGCCTGTCCGTCGCTGCGCAGCGCACTCAGGCGGTCGGCAATCGAGGACAGCACCGGCAACAGCAGCAGCATGCGCTCGCGCAGGCGCTCCATCGACACCGCCGAACCGGCATGGCGTGGATCATCGCGGCGCAGGAACTCGATCAGCGCCTCGAACTGCACCAGGTCGGCGGCCAGCCGGTTGCGCGGCGCATGCGCGCGGCCACGTTCAAGGATCTGCCGGCACCACTGCGCGGCGTCCTCCATCCAGTTGCCGATGCGCGCGCGCAGCATCGGACGTACCGAGGCCGGGAACAGCAGCGACGCGAACAGCACCGCCACCACCGTGCCGAGGATGATCTCCTCGCTGCGTGCCACCACCGTGTCGAAGATGGTTTCCGGCGAGGTCACCGCCGGGAAGCCGATGAAGGCGGTGGTGTAGCCGGCCAGCAGGAACGCGTAGCCGCGCGGCCCGCGGCTGAGCAGGGCCATGAACAGGCAGCCGGCCAGCCAGATCGACATTGCCGCGCTCAGCACCAGCGGCGTCTCCACCAGAGCCGGCAGCACCAGCAGGGTGGCCAGGCCGGCCACCAGGGTGCCGACGATGCGGTACACGCCCTTGGCCCGGGTTGGGCCCAGCAGCGGCTGGCTGACGATGTACACCGTGCCCATCGCCCAGTACGGGCGCGACAGGTTGCCGGCCATGGCGATGTACAGCGCGGCCACCGCGGCCAGGTAG
This sequence comes from Stenotrophomonas sp. 93052_Sma, assembly GCF_056481145.1. NCBI lineage: Bacteria > Pseudomonadati > Pseudomonadota > Gammaproteobacteria > Lysobacterales > Lysobacteraceae > Stenotrophomonas > Stenotrophomonas sp. 93052_Sma. Next base: position 4,932,405 of record NZ_CM151134.1, on the reverse strand, counting down.
GTCTTGATCGAGAACAGCCAGGCCTGGCGGTCGGTCAGCGCGTTCATGGCTTACTTCGCTGCGGTCGAGGCGTTGGGCGCGGCGGCGCTGGCCTGCCAGCCACCACCCAGCACCAGGAACAGGTGGATCTGGTCGCGCGAGACCTGCGCTTCGGCGGCGGCCAGGGTGGCATCGCTGGTGGCCAGGCTGCGGTCGGCATCCAGGCTGGACAGGTACGGCGTGCGGCCGCCCTGGTACAGCCGACGGTTCTGCTCGGCGGCCAGTGCGGCCTGCTCCTGCGCGATGCGCAGCGACTGCAGCCGCCGCAGATCCTGCGCATAGCGGTCCAGCGCGGTCTGGGTCTCGCGCAGCGCCTGCAGCACGGTGTGGTCAAACTCGGCCAGCGCGGCATCAGCACCGGCTTCGGCGGCGTGGATGCGCGCGTGGGTGCCCGAGGACGGCAGCGTCCACGAGATCAGCGGGCCAATCGACCACTGCTGGGTCATCGGCGTGCCGAAGTCTTCCAGCAGGCCGGCGGCACCGAGCGAGGCACCCAGGCGGATGTCCGGGTACAGCTCGGCGGTGGCGACACCAATCCGCGCCGTGGCCGAGGCCAGCTTGCGCTCGGCCTGGCGCACGTCCGGGCGACGCTGCAGCAGTGCACGGCCATCACCGACCGGCAGCGGCTGCGCCAGGCTGGGGGCATGTGCACAGTCGATCACACCGGCCGGCAGCTGGCCCGGGGTCTGCCCCAGCAGCGCGGCCAGCGAATAGGCGGCGGCCGAGCGCTGCGCCTGCAGCGGCGGGAGTGCAGCTTCCAGCAGCGCCACCTGGGCATTGGCGCGGGCCAGTTCCGGCGGCGTGCCGCGGCCGGCCGCGATCAGGCGCTCGGTGACCGTGCGGCTGCGCTGCTGCAGCTGCAGCGAATGCTCGGCCACGTGCAGCTCGTGGTTGGCGTGGCAGATTTCCAGATAGCTGTCGGCGACCTGCGCGACCACGCTGACCTGGGCCAGGTCGCGCGCCGCAGCGACCGACTGCTCGTCGGCACGCGCCGCTTCGGCGCCGCGCTTGAGCTTGCCGAACAGGTCGAACTGGTAGCTGACCGCGAACTTGCCATCGGCCAGGTTGATCACCGGCAGCTCGTGTTCCTGCAGGAACGATTCGGCCGACAGCTGCGCGCGGCTGACGCCGGCCTCGGCCTCGTACTCGAAGCCACCGGCGTCCAGCGCCTGTTCGTACACCGCCGCCGCACGACGCAGGTGCGCATCGGCGGCTTTCAGTTCAACGTTGTCGCGCAGCGCCTGGGTGATCAGGCCATCCAGCATCGGGTCGTTGTACAGCGACCACCAGCGGTCGGGCAGCGCCTGGTTGGCGGCGATCTGCGGGTTCTGGGTATCGATGAAGGCGGCATTGGCCGCCGGGCGCTTGAACGCCGAGCCCTCCGGCAATGCATAGTCCGGGCCGACGGTCCTGCACGCGGCCAGGCTGGCCAGCGCGACGATCAGGCCGAGACGGGGCAGGGCGGCGTTCACAGGCCCGCCTGTGTCGGCGCGGTGCCGGCCTTGTTGTTGTGCGGATGGCGGCCGGTGTCCACGGTCACCGTGGCGGTGCGGCCGGCGATCAGTTCCACGCCCTTGGGCACCTCGTCGATGGCGATGCGCACCGGGATGCGCTGGGCCAGGCGCACCCAATCGAAGGCCGGGGTCACGTTCGGCAGCAGGGTGCTGCCATTGCTGCGGTAACGGTCCTCGATGCCGGCGGCGATGCTTTCGACATGGCCACGCAGCGGGGTCGATTCGCCCATCAGGCGGATGTCCACGGCTTGTCCCGGGGCCACGCCACGCAGGCGGGTTTCCTCGAAGTAACCATCGATGCGGAACGAGCCGGTATCCAGCAGCGCCAGCACCGGCTTGCCGGCCACCACGTAGTCGCCCACGCGCATGGTGCGGTCGTTGACCCGGCCATCGGCCGGTGCGCGCACCTCGGTGCGCCCCAGGTTGAGCTCGGCCAGGTCGACCGCCGCCTGTGCGGTGGCCAGCGCGGCCTGTGCGGCCTGCAGCTTGGCGCGGCGCACTTCGGCGTCCTCGGCGGCGACCAGGTCCTGCAGGCTGCGGTCACGGCCGATCTCGCGGCGCAGCTGTGCCACCGAGGCCTGGCGCTCGCCCAGGCTGGCCTTGGCCTGTTCCAGCGCGATGCGGTAACGGGCACGGTCGACCACGAACAGCAGGTCACCCTTCTTCACCGCCTGGTTGTCGGCCACCTGCACCGTTTCCACCAGCCCGGACACGTCCGGCGCCACCTGCACCACGTCGGCACCGACATGGGCATCGCGGGTCCATGGCTCATCCATGTAATAGACCCACAGCTGGCGCAGCACCAGCAGGGCGATGATCACGGCTGCGCTGGTGAGCAGCACCGGCAGGGTCTTCTTCACGATCTTGTTCACGATTGCATCCAACGCAGGAGGTGGAACAGCAGGCCCAGCACGATTCCGTACAGCGCCAGGTTGAACAGCGCCGGGTGCCATACATGGCGATAGGCGCCGGCACGCTGCAGCAGCGCGTGCAGGCCGCTGTTGACCAGATAGGCCAACAACATCAACCCGAGCAGGGTCGGGACGAACACTCCGTGGAGACTGAATTCACCGGGCATCGGTAGGGGCGGGGGCGAGGTGGGGGAGGGGAGGAGCAAAGAAACAGCAGCAACGGGTAAAAGCCGCTGGCGTGTGCACGGCAGCGGCGGTATTCGGGGGCAGCGGTCTTACGTGATGCGGTCGGCAGCCTCGGCCAGCAGGCGCCATGCCTTCAGCACGGCGTGCAGTTCATCCATGGAAAGCTCGCCGAACACGTCCTGGCGCAGTCCGATCAACTGGTCTTCCAGCTCGCTGACCAGCGCGTGTCCCGCGTCGGTCAGCCACAGCAGGTTGGCGCGGCGGTCGCTGGCGTCGCTCTCGCGGCGGACCAGGTCGCTGGCGCACAACTTGTCCAGCAGGCGCACCAGCGAGGGACCTTCCATGCCCAGCTGCTGCGCCAGCGCCACCTGACGGATGCCACCGCCGGAGCGGCCGATCATCAGCAGCGGCATGGTGCAGGCGGTGGAGATGCCGTAGCTGCCGAGCCGGCTGTCGGCCAGGCGCTGCCACTGCCGCCCTGCGTACAGCAGGCCGGAGCTGAGCTGCATCTGCAGCACGGTGCGCTCGTCGAGGGGTCGGTCCATAAGAGATAGATAGGATACTACTAATTTCATTCCTATCAATGGGTTTTTATGAATGGGCGGGTGTGTTGAGTAAAGCGTTGCGCCACGTTGCTACGGGTGGGGCAGCGGGGGCCGGACGGGGCAGGACACGCCGTGAACCCCCCTCCGGGGTCCGGCCCAGCCGCTGGCGGCTGTGCGTTCGGGCGCTTGCGAGGCATGCCTCGCAAGCAAGCGCCCTCACCCTTGGGGGCTCGGCCGCGGCTTGCTCGTGTGCGCGTCCTGCGCACACGGCAAGACCGGCGTTGGGCGTCCTGCCCAACCCGCCCGAGGCATGCCTCGGGCCCATGCCGCGGACGGTCCTGCCCCGCCCGGCCCCCGCTGCCCGCCCATCACCCCGCGGGCGCGGTGGGTTGGCTCTTTAAAAGCAAGGGCAGAAGCAGTGCGGACCAAGGTCCGCACCCACCAAAGCAGAAGACACCACAGCAGTCGCGCAGTCGCGCGTGGTGCTTCCGAAGCCATGACCCCCCGCTTTTGACCCGCTTTCGGGCGGTCCGGCCGCGCCCGCAGGAAACTGTCAGGGGGGGAGAGGGGGAGAGGGGGCTGCGCAGGACCGTTGGCGCCATGGATGGCGCCATCGAGCCCCCAGGGACGGGTTTACGGCGTGTCCTGCGCAGTCCCCTTTCCCCCTCCAAACCGATAGCAACGACGCGCCAACAACGACCCCCCGATGAACCGTCCCAACAGGACGACCCACCCCCCGGTCGGGTACGATGCTCGCCCCCCGTTCGGGACGCTGTACGCAATGAGCAAGAACAACGAAAAGGCCGCCCCGCAGGGCGACGTGACCCAGGACCAGGCCGAGGATGCCGTGCGCACCCTGCTGCGCTGGGCCGGTGAGGACCCGTCCCGTGAAGGCCTGCTGGATACCCCCCGCCGTGTCGCCGAAGCCTATGGCGACTGGTTCAGCGGTTACCGCGACGACCCGCGCGCCTACATGGAGCGGACCTTCGAGGAAGTGGCCGGCTATGACGAACTGATCGTCCTGCGCGACATCGAGTACGAAAGCCACTGCGAACACCACATGGCGCCGATCATCGGCCGCGTGCACGTCGGCTACCTGCCGGCCGGCAAGGTGGTGGGCATCAGCAAGCTGGCCCGCGTCGTCGAAGCCTATGCCCGCCGTTTCCAGGTGCAGGAGAAGATGACCGCGCAGATCGCCCAGTGCATCCAGGATGTGCTGCAGCCAATCGGTGTCGGCGTGGTCGTCGAAGGCGCCCACGAATGCATGACCACCCGTGGCATCCACAAGCGCGGCGTCAGCATGGTCACCTCGAAGATGCTGGGCAGCTTCCGCGACGACGCGCGTACCCGCGCCGAGTTCCTGCGCTTCATCGAAGTGGGCGGCAAGCGCTGAGCCGCTTGCCCGCACCACGCCGGCCCCTGCGGGCCGGCATGCCCACGGCTGCCCGCGCGGCCGCCGTGCGTGGCTGCTCGTCCCCGCCAGCCCTCATGACTCCTTTCGCTGCATGAAGCATCGCGAACGCATCTCCCGTTACCGCCATCTGCGCGAACAGCCCCAGTGGAAGCTGCTCGCCGCCGACCACGCTCCGGAAATCATCGGCCTGCTGCAGGGGCTGCTGATGGACGGCGAGCGCACGCTGTCGTCGTCGGTGCTCAACGAGCGCCTGCAACGTGCGCTGGACCAGCTCAACGGCGACGAACTGTCGCGCGACCTGCCGCGTACCGCGCAGGCCTACATCGCGCACTGGCTGGCCCAGGGTTGGCTGGAACGCCGCCTGCCCGAAGGTGCCGACCAGGAGCAGTACGAGCTGTCGACCGCGGCACTGCAGGCGATCCGCTTCGCCGATGGCCTGGAGCAGGCCCGCGTGGCTGCCACCGAAAGCCGCCTGGCGCTGGTCATCGAACAGCTCTCGCAGCTGGCCGCGCAGACCGAGTCCGATCCGGATGCGCGCCTGTCGGCGCTGCGCGACGAGCGCGACCGCATCGACGCCGAGATCGCCCGCGTCGGCGCTGGCCGCGTGATCGCGCTGGATGGCAAGCGCGCACTGGAACGTGCGCGCCAGATCATCGGCCTGGCCGACGAGCTGACCGAAGACTTCCGCCGCGTGCGCGACGACTTCGAGCAGCTCAACCGCGATTTCCGCGAACGCATCATCGACGATGAGGGCGAGCGCGGCGATGTGCTGTCGCAGCTGTTCGAAGGCGTGGATGTGATCGGCGAGAGCGATGCCGGCCGCAGCTTCCAGGCGTTCTGGCGCCTGCTCAACGACGCCGAACAGAGCGCACAGCTTGATGCTGCGCTGGAAGCGGTGCTGGCGCGTGGCTTTGCGCGCCGCCTGGACCGCAACGAGCGCAACTTCCTGCGCGGCTTCACCAGCACCATGCTCGAGCGCGGTGGCCAGGTGCACGATGTGCTGCAGAACTTCGCGCGCAGCCTGCGTGGCTTCGTGCAGAGCCGTGGCTACCTGGAACAGCGCCGCCTCAACCAGCTGCTGAAGCAGGCGCAGTCCGAAGCACTGGCCCTGCGCGACGAGTTCCCCGCACAGCGAGGCATCGGCCGTGACCTGCAGCTGACCACCAGCCGCCTGCGCTCGTGGTCGCAGTGGAGGCTGCACGATCCACGCAGCGCCCAGGTCGATGGCAACGTCGAGTACAACGACGCGGCCGCGATCAGCCTGGAAAGCGTCGGCGATCTGGTCGCTTCGTCCGAAATCGACTTCCGCACCCTGCGCCGTGACCTGCACGACCTGCTCGATGCACAGCCGCGGCTCAGCATCGCCCAGGCCCTGTCGCAGCGCGAGGCGCCGCAGGGTCTTGGCAGCGTCGTCGGCTACCTGTCGCTGGGCACGCGCTTCGGCAACGTGGTCGCCGGCGAGCAGGAGCTTGCCGAATGGCGTGGTGGCGACGGCCAGATCCGTCGCGCCCGCATCCCGCTGGTTTGGTTTACCCAGGAGAGACGCCATGAGCTGGCATGAAGATCCCATCGACGCAGCGCAGGCCGACGTGGCGGAAGACGCCTACGAAGCCGAGCCGGTGGCGGCCGTGGCGCAGTCCCGCCGTGGCAACGACGTGTATTACCTCGGCGATACCGGGCGCCTGCCGCTGGATGCGCGCCGCGCGCTGTGCGCAGCTGCTGATCGGCCCCAGCATCGACCAGCTGCGCCACGCCAAGCTGTGGCCGGCGCTGATCCGCAGCGAGGCGGCCATCCGCTCGTCGCTGGCGGACCTGTTCCTGGAACTGGTGCTCGACCGTGACAGCGGCGTGGCGTTCACCCGCCAGGCCGATACCGAAGACGTGGATGCGCCGGTGCTGCTGCGCACCTCGCCGCTGACCTTCATCGATTCGGTGCTGCTGCTGTACCTGCGCCAGCAGCTGGCCGAGGCCGATGCGCGCGGCAACCGCGCGGTGGTCGCCGACGCCGAGATGGCCGAAGCGCTGGCCATCTACGAGAAGAACCTGTCCACCGACCGCGCCGGCTTCAACCGCCGCGTCGCCTCGGCGGTGCAGAAGATGAAGGACAACCACATCCTGACCCGCCTCAGCGGCCAGGAAGACCGCCACGAAGTCTCGCCGGCGCTGAAGCTGCTGTTCTCCGCCGAAGACGTGTCCCAGCTTTCGGCGGTGTACCGCCAGCTGCGCGAAACCCCGGCCGCCGAGGCCTGAGAGACCCGACCATCGCATGGCTATCTCCAAGCACACTCCCGCACTGTTCAACGAAGGCCTGCCGGACCCGCGCCTGCAGCAGTTCCGCATGCGCCGCCTGCAGGTGCACAACTGGGGCACCTTCAACGGCCTGACCGAAGTGCCAATCGCCGAGCGCGGCTTCCTGTTCGTCGGCCGTTCCGGCTCGGGCAAGTCGACCCTGCTCGATGCCATGTCCGCGCTGCTGACGCCGCCGGCCATCGTCGACTTCAACGCCGCCGCGCGTGAAGCCGAGCGCAGCGGCCGCGACCGCAACCTGGTGTCCTACGTGCGTGGCGCGTGGGCCGACCAGCAGGACAGCGGCACCGGCGAAATCGCCACCCAGTACCTGCGCAAGGGCGCGACCTGGACCGCACTGGTGCTGGAATACCGCGCCGGCGATGGCCGCGTGGTCAGCCTGGTGCGCCTGCTGTGGATCTCCGGCAACGGCACCTCGGCCGGTGACGTGCGCAAGCACTACATGATTGCCGAGCGCCCGTTCGACATCGCCAAGGATCTTGGCGGTTTCGACCTGGACCTGCGCAAGCTCAAGCAGAAGCTGTCCGACCTGCATCACTTCGACACCTTCTCCGGCTATGCCGAGCGCTTCCGCGACCTGCTCGGCATCGACAACGAGATGGCGCTGCGCCTGCTGCACAAGACGCAGTCGGCAAAGAACCTGGGCGACCTCAACGTCTTCCTGCGCGACTTCATGCTCGACACGCCGAAGACCTTCGACGCCGCCGAGCGCCTGGTCAGCGACTTCGCCGAGCTCGATGGCGCGCACCAGGCCGTGGTCACCGCGCGCCGCCAGGTGGAAACCCTGCTGCCGGCACGCGCCTACTACAACGACCTGAAGGAAATGCACCGCCAGCGCGGCGACGACGAAGCGCTGAAGCTCGGCGTCGACAGCTTCCGCGAAAGCCGCCGCCAGGCGCTGATCGAAGCGCGCCTGCGCGAGATGGACGTGCGTGATCGTGGCCTGCTCGGCGAAGAGGCCCAGCGCCGCGCCGCGCTCGACAACCACACCGAGCGCCTGGCCGAACTGGAACTGCAGCGCCGCCAGCAGGGCGGTGAACGTATCGAGGAACTGGAGCGCGAGCAGGGCCGCGCCGAAGCCGAGCGCGACCGCCGCAAGGCCAAGCGTGACCAGGCCCAGGAGGCGGCACAGCAGCTGCAGGCCGAACTGCCCGACGATGCACATGGTTTCGCCGAGCTGGTCGAGCGCGCACAGAACGAACTGCAGGACCGCCAGCGTGCCTCGGCGGCACTGGACGATGCGATCAGCGATCGCCTCGGCGGCAAGCGCGATGACGAGCGCCGCTTCGGTGAAGTGCGCAGCGAACTTGAAGCGATGCAGCGCACCCCCTCCAACATCCCGGCGCCGATGCAGAAGCTGCGCGCGCCTGGCCGAGGAAACCGGCATCGCCGAAGCGGCGCTGCCCTTCGTCGGCGAGCTGATCCAGGTCCGCTCGGAAGAGCAGGGCTGGCAGGGCGCCATCGAACGTGTGCTGGGTGGCTTCGCGCTGTCACTGCTGGTCGACGACAAGCATTACAACGACGTCGCCGAGTGGGTGAACCGCACCCACCTGGGCATGCGATTCACCTACTACCGCGTGCGCCGCAACGACGATGCGTTCGCGCGCGAGCCGTCGGCGAAGTCGCTGCTGCACAAGCTGGAACTGCGCGAGCATGTGTTCGAAAGCTGGCTGCGCCGCGAGCTCGGCAAGCGATTCGACTACGAGTGCGTGGATGCCAAGCAGCTGCGCAACGTCGACCGCGGCATCACCCGCGAAGGTCAGGTCAAGCATCCGGGCGACCGTTTCGAGAAGGATGACCGCAGTGCGGTGGGCGACCGCCGTCGCTGGATCCTTGGTTTCAACAACCACGACAAGGTGGGCGCCTTCGAGCGCGAAGCACAGGAACTGGCCAAGCGCATCGCCAGCTGCGAGACCGATATCGCACGCCTGCGCGGCCAGCGCGACCGCGACAATGAGCGCCGCCTGGCCTGCCACGAGCTGGTCAGCATCAGCTGGAACGAGATCGACATCGCTGCCCCGCAGCAGCGCCTGAGCGATATCGAAGCGACTCTGCGCGACCTGCGTGAAGGCAACGCCGACCTCGCCAAGCTGGCCAAGCAGATCGACGCCGTGCGCGCCGACATCGAGCAGGCCCGCCGCACCTATGAAGACGTCCGCGTCGAGCGCGGGCAGCTGGTCAAGGAACGCGACCGCCTGGACCGCGCCCGCCAGCAGAGCCGTGCGCTGGTGCTGCCGAGCCTGGCCCAGGAGCAGGAAGCCGGGCTGGCCGAGCGCCTGCAGGAGCAGGGCCCGCTCAGCCTGGAAACGCTGGAAGCGCACATGCGCCAGGTCAGCAACGCGCTGAACGAGCAGCTGTCGTCCTCGCAGCAGGACCTCAACCGCATCGAGAACCAGCTGATCGGCTGCTTCCGTCGCTTCATCCAGCAGTGGCCGGAGGAATCGGGTGACTTCACCGTCTCGGTGGCCTCGGCCGAGGACTTCCTCGCCCGCCTCGAACGACTGGAGCGCGACGGCCTGCCGCAGCACGAAGAGCGCTTCTTCGATCTGTTGCAGAACCAGAGCAAGAACAACCTGCTGGCCCTGCAGCGCCACAGCGCCGAGGCCCGCAAGTCGATCGGCCAGCGCCTGGACGAGGTGAACGCCAGCCTGGAACAGGTGCCGTTCAACCGTGGCACGCTGCTGACCATTGAACTGAGCGACCGCCGCCTGCCGGAAGTCGGTGAGTTCCACCTGCAGCTGCGCGAGGTGCTGTCGCAGCAGCAGACCGAGCAGCGCGAGCTGGCCGAATCGCAGTTCACCGTGCTGCGCCAGCTGGTCAACCGCCTGGGTTCGCAGGAAGGCGAAGACAAGCGCTGGCGCGAACTGGTGCTGGACGTGCGCATGCACGTGGAGTTCATCGGCGTCGAGCTGGATGCGGAAACGCGCCAGCAGGTCGAGATCTACCGCAGCGGCGCCGGCAAGTCCGGCGGCCAGCGCCAGAAGCTGGCTACCACCTGCCTGGCGGCAGCGCTGCGCTACCAGCTCGGCGGTGCCGACAGCCAGCTGCCCAGTTACGCCGCGGTCGTGCTTGACGAAGCCTTCGACAAGGCCGACAACGAGTTCACCGCACTGGCGATGAACATCTTCGACAACTTCGGCTTCCAGATGGTGGTGGCCACCCCGCTGAAGTCGGTGATGACGCTGGAACCGTTCATCGGCGGTGCCTGCTTCGTCGAAATCAGCGGCCGTCACGACTCCGGCGTGCTGCTGATCGAGTACGACGAAGAAGGCAAGCGCCTGAAGCTGCCCGAGCGCAGCCGCCAGCAGGCCAACGAACCGGAAGAAGCGGAGGCCTGACCCGGCCGATTGAATGGGAATGCCGGCCAGCGGCCGGCACTACCCATGGGCGGGGTTCATGACCCGGTAGTGCCGGCCGCTGGCCGGCAACCGCACTCACGCTCCGCGCAACGTATCCCACGCCATCCGCGCGATCAGCACCACCACCAGCCCCACGAACAGCTTGCGGATGAACGGCGTGCCGCCCTTCAGCGCCAACCGCGTGCCCACCACCGAACCGATGATGTTGGCCGCCGCCATCGGCAGCGCGAACAGCCACAGGATGTTGCCGGTCGGCACGAAGAACGAGATCGCCGCCACATTGGTCGCCAGGTTCACCACCTTCGACGCGGCCGATGCGCGCAGGAAATCCAGTCCGAAGAAGCGCACGAACAGGAAGATCAGGAAGCTGCCCGTACCCGGCCCGAAGAAGCCATCGTAGAAGCCGATCGCCGCACCAATGGCCAGTGCGATGGTCAGCTCGCGGCGGCCGATTTCCTGCGGCCGGTGCAGCGCGCCGAAGTCCTTTTTCCACAACGTGTAGGCCAGCATCGCGATCAGCAGCACCAGCACCAGTGGGCGCACCGCGTCCTTGGGCAGCAGGCTCACCGCGGTGGCCCCGGCGAAGGAGAAGATGAAGGCGGTGCCGGCCGCGAACAGCACCGGCTTCCACGGGAAGCGCACGTTGCGCGCATAGCGCCAGGCAGCCGCACCGGTGCCGAACATCGAACTGAACTTGTTGGTACCGAACAGCATCGCCGGCGTCTGCTGCGGCAGCACCGTGAACAGGCCGGGCAGCTGAACCAGGCCACCGCCACCCACGGCGGCATCCACAAGACCGGCGATGAAGGCGATCACCACCAGCCACCACAACTCAGGGGGAACCAGTTCCAGCACGGCGATCAATCAAGGTGGGGGCGCGACAGCATACGCCTGTCCTGCTTCAGCTGGCCCGTGCCGTGCGTGGATCAATCCGCACAACCCGGCGACAATGCCGGCATGAGCCGAAAACCCGCCGATCCCTGCCCCTGTGGCCTGCCTGCCGACTATGCCGCCTGCTGCGGCCGTTTCCACGCAGGTGAAGCCGCACCCGATGCCGAGCATCTGATGCGTTCGCGCTACAGCGCGTATGTGCGGGGCCTGGCCGACTACCTGCGCCAGACCTGGCACCCGGACACGCGTCCGGCCGAGCTGTCACTGGATGAAGCACCCGGCCAGCGCACGCATTGGCTGGGCCTGACCGTGCACGAGCACACCGTCACCGGTGCCGACAGCGCCGACGTCCGCTTCACCGCGCGCTATCGCGTCGGCGGCGGCAGTGCGGTCAAGATGACCGAACACAGCCGCTTCCAGCGCATCGACGGCCGCTGGTACTACCTCGACGCGGTCTGAGCCCTACACGCTGCGCGCAGCCAGCACGCGCTGGCCGCCGTGCGCGTGCACCTGGTTGCGGCCGCCGTCCTTGGCCACGTACAGCGCCTGGTCGGCGGCCTTGACCACCGCCATTGGGCGCGGATCCACGCGGCTGTCGGCCAGCCCGATGCTCACCGTCACCTGTACCACCTGGCCGCTGCCACCGCGTCCGCGCTGCTGTCGGCCGGCTTCGTCATCACGGCTGCGGGTGCTGCGGTCGCGCAGCTGCATGCGGGTCTCCTCGATGCTCTGCCGCAGCGCCTCCACGGCATCCATGCAGGCCGCCGCAGGGCGGTCCAGGAACACCACCGCGAACTCCTCACCGCCATAGCGGAATGCACGGCCACCGTCGCCCACCCGCGCCAGCCGCGAGGCCACCAGGCGCAGTACATCGTCGCCGGTGTCGTGGCCATGGGTGTCGTTGAATGACTTGAAGTGGTCCACGTCCACCATCGCGATGCTGTAGGTGCCGCGTGCCCGCTGCAGGGTCTCGTTGAATGCCCGTCGCCCCGGCAGGCCGGTCAACTCATCGCGGAAGGCCATGTGGAAGGACTCCTGCAGCATCGCGCCCAGCATCAACAGCAGGGCGGCGCTGCTCAGCGCCGGCAGCAGTACCGGGTGCAGGAAGATCCGCGGCAGCATCCACCACAGGCACAGCAGGGCCAGCAGCATCGCCGTGTGCAGTGGCCGAGGATGCCGCCACGCCTGCCAGCCCAACGCTGCGGTCGCCAGCAGGAACAGCAGCGCCGGCAGCTGCGCCAGCGCGTTCCAGTCGGCGGGAATCCAGGCCCAGTGACGGTTCGACAGCAGATCGTGCATGCCGCGCGGCTGCTGTGTGGCTAGCAGCAGGAAGATCATCACCGCGGTGCCGCTGGCAATACCGCGCAGCAGCAGGTCCTGGCGCCGCCGTCCGCGCTCCGGCCACAACGCAAGGCCGGCAGACAACAGCGGCAACCAGGCCGAGATGGCGTGGAAGCGCAGCGGTGTCAGCGTGGTGACATGGCCATTGCGCAGGTAGCCAGCGACGTCCTGGTGCAGCAGCGCGAACATCACCGCCACAACCATCAGCAGGCACAACGTGCGCACCTGGTGGTAGAGCAGGGCCAGGCCGGCACCGAGGCAGGCCATCAGCCAGGGCAGGACGCGCTGCGCCGGGCTGGCCACGTCTGCGGTATCCAATGCGGTCCACACCACCACGGCAACCAGCACGGCAGGCAGCACGAACAGGTAATGCGCAGGCTGGCGGAGCGGATGCAGGGGCAAGCAGGAATTCCAGCGCGGTGACGACGCGGCCGCAGCATTGCCGTTAGCGGCGTTCGTGGTGGCTTCTTGAATGCGGCAGGCTCATCCATGTGAACGAAGTGACGCCGAACCATGACATCGCACTCACCGTCCAGCGCCGATGCTGCCCACATGGACAGCGTACCCGCCGCCGTCGCTGCCCCGCAGCACGATCTCGCCCGCCAGTTCGCCCATGTACGGACGCGCAGCCTGCAGCTGGCCGCGCCGCTCAGCGCCGAGGACGCCATGCTGCAGAGCATGGCTGACGCCAGCCCGAGCAAATGGCACCTGGCCCACACCACCTGGTTCTTCGAACGCTTTGTGCTGGCGGGTTTCGGCACCGCGCCAGCGCATGACCCGGCCTGGGACTACCTGTTCAACAGCTACTACAAGAGCATCGGCCCGGCGCATGCGCGGCCACAGCGCGGGTTGCTGTCGCGGCCCTCGCTGCAGCAGGTGCGCGACTACCGCCAGCAGGTCGATGCGCAGGTGCAATCGCGGTTGGCGGCGGGCGATCTCGATGAACAGGCACTGCAACATCTGCAGCTGGGCCTGCAGCACGAGCAGCAGCACCAGGAACTGCTGCTCACCGACATCAAGCATGCGTTCTGGTGCAACCCATTGCAGCCCGCCTACCGCGAGGACCTGCAGCCTGCCACCAGCGCTGCCAGTGCGCAGGGCTGGATCGAATCACCCGAGCGCATCGTCACCGTCGGCGCCGCGGCATGGCCGCAGCAGGCCGCGTTCGCCTATGACAACGAATCGCCAGCGCACCGCGTGCTGCTCCCCGCGCACGCATTGGCCGAGCGTCCCGTCAGCAATGCCGAGTATCGGGCCTTCATCGACGCCGGTGGCTATCGCGAACCGCGCTGGTGGCTCAGCGAAGGCTGGGCGCTGCGCGAAGCCGAGGGCTGGCAGCACCCGCTGTACTGGGATGACGCCCTGCAGCGCGAGTACACCCTGGGCGGTTGGCGCGAACTGGATCCGCACGCGCCGGTCTGCCACCTCAGCTACTACGAGGCCGATGCCTGCGCCCGCTGGTCCGGCGCGCCTGCCCAGCGAGTACGAATGGGAAGCCGCCGCTGCGTCGCAGCCGCTGCGCGGCCATTTCGCCGATGACGACCGGCTGCATCCGCTGGCAGCGCAGGGCAGTGGAATACGGCAGCTGTTCGGCGATGTCTGGGAGTGGACCCACAGCGCGTATGGCGCCTATCCGGGCTTCCGTCCCTTCGCCGGCAACCTCGGTGAGTACAACGGCAAGTTCATGTGCGGGCAGTGGGTGCTGCGTGGCGGCAGCTGCGCGACACCCCGCGGCCATGTGCGCGCCAGCTACCGCAACTTCTTCATGCCGCCGGCGCGCTGGCAGTTCTCCGGGCTGCGCCTGGCCAGGGACCTCACATGAGCACCGTGCATGACGCGCTGCAGGCATTGACCGATCTCACTCCCGGCCGCCAGCAGATCCTGGCCGACGTAGTGGCCGGACTCTCACGTACGCCGCGCCAGCTGCCGTCCAAGTACTTCTACGATGCGCGTGGCTCGCGACTGTTCGAGCAGATCACGCAGACCCCCGAGTACTACCCCACGCGCACCGAGCTGGCCCTGCTGAAGCGTGTGCTGCCGGACGTCGCCCGCACCGTTGGCCCGCACCTGCACGTGGTGGAACTGGGCAGCGGCAGTGGCCGCAAGACCGCGTTGCTGCTGGCTGCCCTGCACGACCCGGTGGCCTACACGCCGATTGAAATCTCGCGTGCCGCGCTGCTGTCCAGCATCGACCATCTGGCGCCGGCGTTGCCGGAGGTGGAGATGCTGCCGGTCTGTGCCGACTTCACCCGCCCCGTCGCCGTTCCCATGCCCGAGCGCGAACCCGCGCGACGGCTGCTGTTCTTCCCCGGTTCCACGCTGGGCAACTTTGAAGGCGAAGACGCGGTCGCACTGCTGCGGGCGATGCGCCAGACGATGGGCCGCGACGGCCTGGCCCTGGTCGGCATCGATCTGCACAAGGACCCGGCGCTGATCGAAGCGGCCTACAACGACACGCAGGGTGTCACCGCCGCGTTCACTCTCAACCTGCTGGCCCGGCTCAATCGCGAGATCGGCAGCGACTTCGACCTCGACGGCTTCCACCACCGTGCCTGCTACAGCACCGCGCGGCTGCGCATCGAAACCGATCTGGTCAGCCGCTGGGCGCAGGATGTGCATCTGGACGGCCGCACCTTCCACTTCGCCGCCGACGAACCGATCCGTGTGGAGTACAGCCACAAGTACACCGACGACAGCTTCGAGGCGCTGCTGCAGCAGGCGGGCCTGCAGGTCACGCAGCGCTGGAATGCCGACAGTCCCGCCTACGGCCTGCGCCTGCTGCGTGCCATCTAGGGCGGCCGGCCAGCCGGTACCCCTTCAGGTTCTGCAGCACCGCTACCCCTAAGATGGCCGTGCAACGGCAACACGGAGGACGCCATGCCCATTCTGACCACCCTCGGCCTGGCGGCCGCTCTCGCCTCGCCCCCCGCGCTGCCTGCAGCACCGGATGCCAGCGTCGATCCGGCCTTCAGCCGCTGCCTTTCGGGCCTTCAGGCCACGGCCGCCAGCCAAGGCATCAGCGCCGAGCGCTTCAACGAAATCATCGCCGGCCTCACCCCGGACCCCAGCGTGCTCAGCCTGCTCGACGCGCAGCCGGAATTCACCACGCCGATCTGGGACTACCTGGCCGCGCTGGTCGATCGCCAGCGCGTGGCTGATGGTCGCACCATGCTGCAGCAGCATCGCGACCTGCTCGATCGAGTGTCGGCGCAGTACGGCGTCGATCCGGCCACCATCGTCGCGGTCTGGGGCGTGGAGAGCGACTACGGCCGCGTGTTCGGCAAGCGCCCCCTGCTGCAGTCACTGGCCACGCTGTCCTGCGCCGGCCGTCGCCAACCCTTCTTCCGCGGTGAATTGCTGGCACTGCTCAAGCTGATCGACCGCGGCGACCTGCAGGCACAGGGCCTCACCGGTTCCTGGGCCGGTGCCTTCGGGCATACGCAGTTCATGCCCAGCACCTACGCACGCATCGCCGTGGACGGTGATGGCGATGGCCGCCGCGATCTGGTCGGCAGCATTCCCGATGCGCTGGCCTCCACTGCCAACTACCTCAAGCGTGCCGGCTGGCGCAGTGGCGAGCCGTGGGGCATGGAAGTTCTCGTTCCCGCTGGCTTCAACGCCAGCCAGGCCGGACGTACCCAGCGTCGCGCCCTGGCCGACTGGCGTGCGCAGGGCCTGACCGCGCTGGATGGCAGTGTGCTGGCTCCGGCCAACCTGCCGGCGGATGGCGCGCCGCCCTGCTGCTGCCGGCAGGGATCAAGGGTCCGGCGCTGCTGGTGTTCCGCAACTATGACGCGATCTACAGCTACAACGCCGCCGAAAGCTATGCGCTGGCGATCGCCACGCTGGCCGACCAGCTGCGTGGCGGCAGCGGGTTGGCCACCGCCTGGCCGACCGACGACCCCGGCATCGGCCGCGATGAGCGCCGCCAGCTGCAGACCCTGCTGCTGGCCCGCGGCCACGATATCGGCAGCGCCGACGGCATGATCGGTACCGCCACCCGTCGCGCGATCCAGTCCGAGCAGCAGCGCCTGGGCTGGGCCAATGCCGATGGGCGTGCCGGCCAGCGCATCCTGCGCGCTGCAGGAAGAGGCGGCCGCCATCGCACCCGCTGCGCAGAAGGCCTTGCCCCAGGCACGCTGACCGCGACATCATCGCCGCGGTCTTCAAGGAGCGTCATCGCATGCAGTCGGATCCGGACATCAGCAGCGGCCTGTATCACGGGCTGGAGGCCTGGCACGTGCGCACCCCCAGCGCGACGGCGGTCATCAGCGTGTTCGGCGGACAGCTGCTGTCGTTCATTCCCGATGGGCAGCCCGATGTACTGTGGCTTTCACCCACGCGCGCCGAGCTGCCCACGCCCATCCGCGGTGGCGTCCCGGTGTGCTGGCCGTGGTTCGGCCGCCAGGGCCAGAACAATGATGTGCCCGCGCATGGCCTGGTGCGCACCGCGCGTTGGAAGCTTCTGCAGGCCAGCCAGAGCGATGACGGTGAGGTCGAGCTGCAGTTGGCACCTGCACCCTGCGCCGATCCCGGCCTGCGCCTGCAGATGCAGTTGCGCATCGGCCGCCAGCTGCGTCAGCAGCTCGTCACCGAGAACACCGGAACCTCGCCGGTGACCTTCACCCAGGCCCTGCACAGCTATTTCCGGGTGGGCGATGCCAACCAGGTCGAGGTCGAGGGCCTTGATGGCCTGCAGTACCTGGACAAGTACGAGGACTATGCGCAGCTTCGCCTGCAACAGGGACCGTGGTCATTGCGCGATCCGCGTGACCCCGGTCGCAGCGATCGCATCTATACCGGTGCCGGCGGCCATTACGTGCTGCGTGATCCCGTACTGCAGCGGCGGATCGAGATCCGCAGCGAAGGCAGCCAGACGCTGGTGGCCTGGAATCCCGGTGCGGAGGCGGCAGCGAAAATGGCCGATGTCGGCGATGGCTGGCACGATTACGTTTGCCTGGAAGTGGCCAACGCAGGCCCGGAGCAGATTACGCTTGCGCCGGGTGAGCGCCATCAGCTGGTGCAGACCCTGGCCAGTACCGGGCTGTAGGCGCTGGCAGCGGTTTCAGTTTGTCGATGCAGTAGCAAGGACGGAAAACATGCAGGAAGCACAATGGTGGTACGCCAATGGCAGGCAGAGCAGTGGGCCGGTGGATCTGGCCGGTCTTCGCCAGCTGCAGCGGGAAGGGACGGTCACGGCGCGAACGCTGCTCTGGTGCGAGGGCATGCCCTCGTGGCGGCCGTTGGCGGAGCTGGATCAGGCCTCAACGCAGGTCGAGGTGGCTCCGGTCCTGGATATCGACGCAGCGCCCGCGGCCGAGGGCATTGCGCCGAGCGTCGGCGATCCGTCCGATCCCTATCGTGCGCCGGTCGCTGCACCGGATGTGGCTGCGGCTGGGCTGGAGGGCGAAATGGCCTTGTACGCCAGCGTGGTCGGTGGCAACTTCCCGATCTATCGCCAGCGCTGGCGGCTGGATCAGGGCATCGCCACGGGCAGTGGCACCTGGCACTGGCCGGCATTCCTGCTCGGCCTGATCTGGATGATGTACCGCAAGATGTACCGCCTGGCGGCGATGTGGGCTGGCCTGCTGCTGTTGATCAGTGTGGTGGAGACCTTGCTGGATGTGCCGGATGGCCTGTCACTGGTCATCACCTTTGCGCTCAGCATCACCACCGGCATCTTCGGCAACAGCTGGTACCTGGCACACTGCCAGCGCCTGATCGCCCAGGCCCGTGCCGTCACCGGCGGCGATGACGCACGGCTGCGCAGCGAGCTGACCGCGCGCGGCGGCACCAGCGTGGTCGCCACACTGATCGCCATCGTCATCGCGGTGGTGCTGAGCACCGTCGGCGCCGCATTGGCGGGGTAGGGCAGGTCAGCGTCCCTGGCGGGGCCGCAGCACCAGCAGGCACAGCGCACCGGCCACCAGGCCCCAGAACGCCGAGCCGATGCCGGCCAGTGAGACGCCCGAGGCGGTCACCAGGAAGGTGACCAGTGCCGCCTCGCGGTCCCGCTCTACTGCCAGCGCACTGGCCAGGCTGTTGGCGATGGTGCCGAACAGCGCGATACCGGCCACGCAGGCCACCAGCTCTTTCGGGAACGCCGCGAACAGTGCGGCCACCGTGGCGCCGAACAGCCCGACGACAATGTAGAAGGCGCCGGCCGCCATCGCGGCGGTATAGCGTCGTGCCGGGTCCTCATGCGCATCGCGGCCCATGCAGATCGCTGCGGTGATTGCCGCCAGGTTCAGTGCGTATGCACCGAACGGTGCCAGCAGCGTATTGACCACACCGATCCAGCCGATCAGCGGCGACACCGGGGCGTCGTAGCCGGATGCGCGCATCACCGCCACGCCCGGAATGTTCTGCGAGGCCATGGTGACCACGAACAGGGGCAGGGCGATGCCAGCCACTGCAGTCCAGGACAGGGATGGGGTCACCCATTGCGGTACCGCCAGTTGCAGCTGCACCTGCTGTGCGTGCAGCAGGCCACGGCTGGCCGCCACCGCGATGCCGACCAGCAGGGTGGCGATGACCGCATAGCGCGGGAACAGGCGGCGTCCGCCCAGCCAGGTGGCGAACATGGCCAGCGCCAGTACCAGTT
Source organism: Stenotrophomonas sp. 93052_Sma (assembly GCF_056481145.1). NCBI lineage: Bacteria > Pseudomonadati > Pseudomonadota > Gammaproteobacteria > Lysobacterales > Lysobacteraceae > Stenotrophomonas > Stenotrophomonas sp. 93052_Sma. Next base: position 4,913,294 of record NZ_CM151134.1, on the reverse strand, counting down.
GGGTGTTCATGGCCACGAACACGTCCAGGCCGAAGCGCAGCAGCACCCCGGCCAGCATGCCGGCGGCCAGCGCCATCGGCACCCGCTGCATCAACCGGGCGAAGATGCCGGAGAAGCCTGCCAGCATGCCAAGCACCGCAGCGAGCAGGAATGCACCGGTGGCTTCAGCGAGCGAGGCACCGCCTGCACCGACCACCAGCATCGCCGCGCCCGGGGTTGACCACGCGGTCACCACCGGCACGCGATAGCGCAGCGACAGCCCGATGCAGGTGACACCCATGCCCAGTCCCAGTGCCCACATCCATGAGGCGATCTGTGCCTGGTTGGCACCGACGGCTTGTGCAGCCTGGAACACGATGACGGCCGAACTGGCGAAGCCGACCAGCACAGTAATGAAGCCGGCAACGAGGGCCGGTACTGAAAGGTCGCGCCACCACGCTTGCCGCACCTGCATGTTCATTGCCGTCTCTCCACTGTGCATCCGTGCATTGATAGCCCTTGTGGCGTTGACCGCGCAACGCGCGGTCAACGCCACAGTGATCTTCGAGCGTATGTCATGCGTGATGTTGCGTTGGTTCTGTCATCACCCTGCAAAAAAATGCTTGACGAAATCCGCAGGATCTCTAGAATTCGCTCCCTTGCTGCAGCGCACCGCTTCTTCGGAAACGGCACGCAGACAGCAACGCCACCACCGCCGAACGAGATGATCGAACGAAGGTGTTGACGGACTCGAAAAGTCCGGCATAATAGGCGGCTCGCAACGACGAAAGACCCCCGGGTCCAACGACGAAGCA
>NZ_CM151134.1:4907500-4910000 GCF_056481145.1 Stenotrophomonas sp. 93052_Sma | reverse complement strand
GTGAATACATAGCTGCTGGAAGCGAACCTGGTGAACTGAAATATCTAAGTAACCAGAGGAAAAGAAATCAACCGAGATTCCGTAAGTAGCGACGAGCGAACGCGGACTAGCCCTTAAGCTGGATTGGTTCTAGGAAAACGCTCTGGAAAGAGCGGCCATAGAAGGTGATAGCCCTGTATCTGAAAGGGCCATTCCAGTGAAGACGAGTAGGGCGGGGCACGTGAAACCCTGTCTGAACATGGGGGGACCATCCTCCAAGGCTAAATACTACTGACCGACCGATAGTGAACCAGTACCGTGAGGGAAAGGCGAAAAGAACCCCGGAGGAGGGGAGTGAAATAGAACCTGAAACCGTGTGCGTACAAGCAGTAGGAGCTCCGCAAGGAGTGACTGCGTACCTTTTGTATAATGGGTCAGCGACTTACTGTTCGTGGCAAGCTTAACCGTATAGGGGAGGCGAAGGGAAACCGAGTCTGATAAGGGCGCATAGTCGCGGGCAGTAGACCCGAAACCGGGTGATCTAGTCATGCCCAGGGTGAAGGTGCGGTAACACGCACTGGAGGCCCGAACCCACTCCCGTTGCAAAGGTAGGGGATGAGGTGTGATTAGGAGTGAAAAGCTAATCGAACCCGGAGATAGCTGGTTCTCCTCGAAAGCTATTTAGGTAGCGCCTCATATGTATCCTCTCGGGGGTAGAGCACTGTTATGGCTAGGGGGTCATCGCGACTTACCAAACCATTGCAAACTCCGAATACCGAGACGGACTGTATGGGAGACACACGGCGGGTGCTAACGTCCGTCGTGAAAAGGGAAACAACCCAGACCCACAGCTAAGGTCCCAAATTCACTGCTAAGTGGAAAACCATGTGGAAAGGCACAGACAGCCAGGAGGTTGGCTTAGAAGCAGCCACCCTTTAAAGAAAGCGTAATAGCTCACTGGTCGAGTCGGTCTGCGGGGAAGATTTAACGGGGCTAAGCAGTGAACCGAAGCTTGGGGTGCATAACTTTGTTATGCGCGGTAGAGGAGCGTTCCGTAAGCCGTTGAAGGTGGATTGAGAAGTCTGCTGGAGGTATCGGAAGTGCGAATGCTGACATGAGTAACGATAATGCGGGTGAAAAACCCGCACGCCGAAAGCCCAAGGTTTCCTTGCGCAACGTTAATCGGCGCAGGGTGAGTCGGCCCCTAAGGCGAGGACGAAAGTCGTAGTCGATGGGAAGCAGGTTAATATTCCTGCACCTCGCGTAAGTGCGATGGAGGGACGGAGAAGGTTAGGTGTACCAGGCGTTGGTTGTCCTGGGGAAAGGCGGTAGGTTTGGATCTTTGGCAAATCCGGGATCCTCTAAGACCGAGCACCGAGACGAGCCTTTATGGCGAAGTCACTGATACCACGCTTCCAGGAAAAGCTCCTAAGCTTCAGCTTACGCAGACCGTACCGTAAACCGACACAGGTGGGTAGGATGAGAATTCTCAGGCGCTTGAGAGAACTCGGGTGAAGGAACTAGGCAACATGGCACCGTAACTTCGGGAGAAGGTGCACCCTTTTTGGTGGCTCGTGCGAGCTATAGCTGAAGAGGGTCGCAGTAACCAGGCCGCTGCGACTGTTTATCAAAAACACAGCACTCTGCAAACACGAAAGTGGACGTATAGGGTGTGACGCCTGCCCGGTGCTGGAAGGTTAATTGATGGGGTCAGCCGCAAGGCGAAGCTCTTGATCGAAGCCCCAGTAAACGGCGGCCGTAACTATAACGGTCCTAAGGTAGCGAAATTCCTTGTCGGGTAAGTTCCGACCTGCACGAATGGCGTAACGACAGCGGCGCTGTCTCCACCCGAGACTCAGTGAAATTGAAATCGCTGTGAAGATGCAGCGTTCCCGTGGCAAGACGGAAAGACCCCGTGAACCTTTACTATAGCTTTACACTGAACGTTGAGTTCGTCTGTGTAGGATAGGTGGGAGGCTATGAAACTGTGGCGCTAGCTGCAGCGGAGCCATCCTTGAAATACCACCCTGTCGTGCTTGACGTTCTAACCTGGGCCCATTATCTGGGTCGGGGACCGTGTATGGTGGGTAGTTTGACTGGGGCGGTCTCCTCCTAAAGAGTAACGGAGGAGCTCGAAGGTACGCTCAGCGCGGTCGGACATCGCGCACTGTGTGCAAAGGCATAAGCGTGCTTGACTGCAAGATCGACGGATCAAGCAGGTAGGAAACTAGGACTTAGTGATCCGGTGGTTCTGTATGGAAGGGCCATCGCTCAACGGATAAAAGGTACTCCGGGGATAACAGGCTGATACCGCCCAAGAGTTCATATCGACGGCGGTGTTTGGCACCTCGATGTCGGCTCATCACATCCTGGGGCTGTAGTCGGTCCCAAGGGTATGGCTGTTCGCCATTTAAAGTGGTACGCGAGCTGGGTTCAGAACGTCGTGAGACAGTTCGGTCCCTATCTGCCATGGGCGTTGGAGATTTGAGAGGGGCTGCTCCTAGTACGAGAGGACCGGAGT
>NZ_CM151134.1:400000-4902500 GCF_056481145.1 Stenotrophomonas sp. 93052_Sma | reverse complement strand
GACCTGCACGAATGGCGTAACGACAGCGGCGCTGTCTCCACCCGAGACTCAGTGAAATTGAAATCGCTGTGAAGATGCAGCGTTCCCGTGGCAAGACGGAAAGACCCCGTGAACCTTTACTATAGCTTTACACTGAACGTTGAGTTCGTCTGTGTAGGATAGGTGGGAGGCTATGAAACTGTGGCGCTAGCTGCAGCGGAGCCATCCTTGAAATACCACCCTGTCGTGCTTGACGTTCTAACCTGGGCCCATTATCTGGGTCGGGGACCGTGTATGGTGGGTAGTTTGACTGGGGCGGTCTCCTCCTAAAGAGTAACGGAGGAGCTCGAAGGTACGCTCAGCGCGGTCGGACATCGCGCACTGTGTGCAAAGGCATAAGCGTGCTTGACTGCAAGATCGACGGATCAAGCAGGTAGGAAACTAGGACTTAGTGATCCGGTGGTTCTGTATGGAAGGGCCATCGCTCAACGGATAAAAGGTACTCCGGGGATAACAGGCTGATACCGCCCAAGAGTTCATATCGACGGCGGTGTTTGGCACCTCGATGTCGGCTCATCACATCCTGGGGCTGTAGTCGGTCCCAAGGGTATGGCTGTTCGCCATTTAAAGTGGTACGCGAGCTGGGTTCAGAACGTCGTGAGACAGTTCGGTCCCTATCTGCCATGGGCGTTGGAGATTTGAGAGGGGCTGCTCCTAGTACGAGAGGACCGGAGTGGACGAACCTCTGGTGTTCCGGTTGTCACGCCAGTGGCATTGCCGGGTAGCTATGTTCGGAAGCGATAACCGCTGAAAGCATCTAAGCGGGAAAGCGCGCCTCAAGATGAGATCTCCCGGGGCACAAGCCCCCTGAAGGAACCATGTAGACTACGTGGTTGATAGGTCAGGTGTGTAAGTACAGCAATGTATTGAGCTAACTGATACTAATGATCCGAGAGGCTTGACCATATAACCTCAAGTTGCCTTGGCTTTACGACAGCGTCGTAAGAGCATCCAAGTGCACGCTACGTCACAAGAACTATGAGAGGCAGGCGCCTTATCCGGCTGTATTGGATGGCGACGCTCCAACCGCCTCCCTGGTGAAATTAGCGCTGTGGAACCACCCGATCCCATCCCGAACTCGGAAGTGAAACGCAGCTGCGCCGATGGTAGTGTGGCTCAAGCCATGCGAGAGTAGGTCATCGCCAGGGTTTACACCCGAGAACCCCGCTGCTTACGCAGCGGGGTTTTTCTTTGTGCGCGCGAAATGCGGGTAGTGCCGGCCGCTGGCCGGCAACCCGATGGCGTTACATCGCCCGTTAGATCCAGGCCATACGCGGATATTCTCCGCGGGTAGCCACAGCGCCAACCAAGGTTGGCGTCTACCGAGGGCATGCGGACCCACAGTAGGTCCACGCCATGCGTGGATGGGCAGTCCCTGCGAAGAGCGGTGCCAACCCCGGCAGCAGGCCAGACAGTGCGCGTCGCTGTGATTGCCGGCCAGCGGCCGGCACTACCAGTAGATCCACGCCATGCGTGGATGCCCTCCGTGAGGAACCACGGCGCCAACCAAGGTTGGCAGCTACTGGCAGCAAGGCCTACGCAACAAAAAGACGGCGCCCTGCGGGCGCCGTCTTGATCAGGATCGAACTGAAGGCCCGGATCAGGCGGCCTGCGAGACCTCGCGCGGTTCCTGCTGGCGGAACACCGACACCGCCTCGGTAAGCGTACCCGCCTGCGATTGCAGCTCGCGTGCGGCCGCGGTGGCTTCCTCCACCAGCGCGGCATTCTGCTGTGTGGCCTGATCCATCTGCACTACGGTCTGGTTGATCTGCTCAATGCCGATCGACTGCTCCTGCGACGCCGCGGAAATCTCGCGCATCAGGTGGCTGACATCCTCCACGCCGCCAACAATGCCCTGCATGCGTTGGCCGGCGTCAGCTACCAGCTGGGCACCCTCACCCACCTGGCGGCCGGCTTCGTCGATCAGCTTCTTGATCTCCTGGGCCGCCGCCGCAGAGCGCTGCGCCAGTACCCGCACCTCGCTGGCCACGACCGCGAAGCCTCGGCCCTGTTCGCCGGCGCGTGCCGCCTCCACGGCTGCGTTCAAGGCCAGGATATTGGTCTGGAAGGCAATGCCGTCGATGACGCCGGTGATGTCGCCGATCCGCTTCGAGGCACCTTCGATGGCCTGCATGGTATTCACCACGCGTTGCATGGCCGTGTTGCCGTCACTGGCAGCGCTCTGCGTGGAAGCTGCCAACGCACTGGCCTCACGCGCATGGGCGGCGTTCTGGCGCACGGTGGCGGTGAGTTCCTCCATCGATGCTGCGGTCTCCTGCAGGTGCGCGGCCTGGCGCTCGCTGCGCTCGGACAATGCGCCGTTGCCGGCGGCAATCTCGCTGGCGGCGGTACTGATCGACGCCGCACATTCCTGGATGCGACCGACCATGCGTGCCAACTGACCGGCCGTGGCATTCGCATCGCGCTGGATGGCAGCGAAAGCGCCGTGATACTCGCCGTGCATGCGCCGGTCCAGATCGCCATTGGCCAGTGCCGAGAGCATCTGCCGCACTTCGTTGACGGTGCTGCCGAGCGTATCGAGCAGCTGGTTGATGCCACCGGTCAGCCCATCGAGGAAACTGGCACCTTCAGTGGCCTGCAGGCGCTGGTCGAGATCACCGGCCGCTGCCGCTGCGACGATGCCGGCCACGGCGTTTTCCAGCGCGAGTTCATGGGTGCGGTCATGCCATTCCACGGCGAAGCCCAGGCGCGCCCTGCGCATCGAACACCGGGGTGACTACCTGCGCGAAGTGCACCGGGCCGATCTGCACCTTGCCGTTGTGGGTGACCTGCAGGCCGTTGAGGATCGCGCGGATGCGATCCGGGTTGGCGTGGAAGCGGTGGATGCTGCTGCCGACCAGGCGCTCGGCATCGAAGTCGGGGAAGGCCTGGCGCAGTGTTGCCTGCTGGTTGCGCAGCAGGGCCACCACCGAGCGGTTCACGTAACGGATCACGTGGTCGTTGTCGGCAATCATCATCGCGGTGCGCGAGGCATCCAGCGCCTGGCGGATCTGCGCATTCTCGGCATGCGCGTCAGCCTCGCGCCCACGCTGCGCCTGCACGTGGCGGGCGGTATCGGCCAGCGCATGGGCCAGCGAACCGGGTGCATAGGCCGCGGTATCCGCATGTGCGCTCAGATCGGTGCCCGTCGCGATATCGCGCGCCAGTGCCGCCAGGCGGCGTGGGCCGTGGCCAAGTGCCTCGGTCTGCTGCCGCAGGCGCAGCGCGACCTGGCCGAGGAACACGGTCAGGCTGGCGAACAGGCCCGCCTGCAGCAACGTCGGTCCCACGGCTGCGCCGTGCAGCAGCGGTACCAGCAGGGCGAGGGTGCCAACACCACCGGCCAGCCATACCGGCAGGCGATCGCGGTGGCTGAGCAGCACGCCCAGCAACAGCGCAATCGGCAATGCCGGCGACAGGCTGACGATCGCGCACAACAAGGCCAGCTGCAGCGACAACAGCAATGCCAGGCCATTGCGGGCGACGGCCCGGCCCGCCTGTGGACCGGCCAGCCAGAGGGCGGGCAGTACGGCGGCCGCGGCCAACGCAGCGCCCGGTACGTGGGGCCCACGCAGGGCCAGCACGAGGCCAGCCACAGTCAACGCCGCGCTACCGATCAGCAGTCGACGGTCAGCGCGGCGCGCGAGCTGCTGCAGATGCGGCATGCGGGCGGTATCGGGGGGGCGGGAGGATGCAACGGACATCGGCGACTCCTGGATCAGCAAACGACAACAGCCACGCCGCGGCACACGCAGGAGTGCGTGAGCAGGGCGCGAGCCGGGAATTCGGGGAATGCGGCGCGATCAGCGACGCGGAGACGGGACACCGTGGCCACATCCTGTGGGTGACGGTGCAGCAGAGCGGGCATGCGGACTTCCTTGCAGAACCAGACACACGCCGCAGGCCCGACCGGACCTGCGTGCTGCGGACGCAGGGGCCCGCAACTGATGTATCGGCCGCAAACGCGCGGAGTGAAGCGCGCGGATACGTTTGCTCAGCCGGCGTTGCCGTTGCTGAAGAAGTGCAGGATCACGCCCGCGATCTGTTCCGGGTCTTCCATGTGCAGGTGATGGTTGCCGGCAAACACCGCCAGACGGCCATCGCGCAGGTGCTGCAGGCGATCGCTGCGCATCGGCTCGGGATAGTACGACTGCGCCGGTGTGGCGTAGATCACCTGCGTCGGGCAGGCGATGGCCTGCAGCAGGTTGTCGATCTGGCCTTCGCTGAGGCGGATCGCAGTGGGCAGCATCAGGCGCGGGTCGCTGCACCAGCGGTAACCACCTTCGACCGGCTCCACGCCGCGCTCGACCAGCAGCCGTGCACAGCGCTCGCTGAGCTGGTTGGTCATCATCCGCGCGCGGATCGGCGCGGCGAGGTCGGGGAACACGCGCAGCTGCTTGCGTGCCAGTGCGCGCGTGGCATTCACATGTTCGCGCAGGCGGTTGGCGGTTTCTTCCTCAGGACCACGCAGGCCGCCGAGTGCTTCGATCGCCACCAGCCGTTCGACACGGTCGCTGACCGAGGCGGTGAGGCTGGCGATGCCGGCGCCCATCGAATGGCCGAGCAGGCTGAAACGGTCCCAGCCCAGCGCGTCGGCGACGTCGAGTACGTGACAGATGGCGGCGGCCGTGGTGTAGCTGGCACCGGCCGGCAGATGCGCGCTGTGGCCGTGGCCGGGCAGGTCGATGGCCACCAGCTGCAACGACGACAGGTGCGGCGCCAGCGGCACGAAGCTGGCCGCGTTGTCGAGCCAGCCATGCAGGGCCAGCACGCGCGGGCCATCACCGTGGTTGCGCAGGCCGGCGACGCGCGCCACCGACCTCGAGTTCAAACGGCTGCAGGCTCATGCCAGTGACGCCACGGCCAGCCGTGCCAGCGCACGCGCGTGCTCCGGTTCGGCGTTGAGGCAGGGGATGTAGCGCATCGTCGCGCCGCGCTCGGCCAGTGTTTCGGTGAAGCCCAGTGCCACTTCTTCCAGCGTCTCCAGACAGTCGGTGGCGAAGCCCGGGCACACCACGTCGATCTGCTTCACGCCGGATTCGGCCAGCGCCCACAGGCTGGGCTCGGCATACGGCTGCAGCCAGCGCTCGCGGCCGAAGCGCGACTGATAGCCCATCTGCCAGTCGTCCCTGCCCAGCTCCAGCGCCTTGGCGATGGCCTGCGCACTGGCCTCGCAGCGCTGCGGATACGGATCGCCGGCATCGGCCAGGCGCTGCGGAATGCCGTGGAAGGAGAACATCAGTTTCTGGCCACGACCGTGCTGTTCCCAGTAGCGGCGGATCGAGCCGGCAACGGCGTCGACCCAGCCCGGATCGACCGAATAGTCGCGGACCAGGCTGACGGTCACGCCCGGGTTGCGGCGCTGCCAGGCATCGACGCGGTCTTCGACCGAGGCGGTGGTGGTGGTGGAGTACTGCGGGTACAGCGGCAGCACCACGATGCGGCGCGCCTTCGGCGGCCAGGCGGTCGAGCTCGCTGCCCAGCGCCGGTTCACCGTAGCGCATCGCGTGGCGTACCGTCAGCGACGGCAACAGCGCTTGCATGGCCTGCGCCAGCTGGCGCGTATGCACCATCAGCGGAGAGCCCTCCGGCAGCCAGACCTGGGCGTACTTGGCCGCTGAACGGCTGCTGCGCAGCGGCAGGATCAGTCCGCGCAGCAACGGCTGCCACAGCAGTGCCGGGATCGAGACCACGCGGGGGTCGGACAGGAATTCAGCCAGGTAACGGCGTACGGCGGGGGCCGTCGGCGTCTCGGGCGTGCCTAGGTTGACCGCCAGCACGGCGGTATCGGGTGCGTCGAGCATGAGCGGTATTGTCGCCGATCCGGTGCCGCGCCGGGATGCAGGGTTCGGATTGCAGGCATAGCGCGCATCAATGTGAGCAGGGAACGCTCATTGGGGATTCATGACAACACTACTAATTTCAGTCACTTGCTATATCTTCCTATGGACTGACTTCTGGAGCCTGCCATGCGTCGCCCGATCCAAGCCCTGCTGATCGCCGCCAGCCTGCTGTCCAGCCAGGCCATGGCCGGACCGCAGGAAGACCAGCGTGCCCGCAATGCCGTGCGCGTGCTGGCTGAAATCCAGGAAATCCCTGAACAGGGCATTCCGGACAAATTGCTCGACGAAGGCCGCGCGGTCATCGTCATTCCCGACACGATCAAGGCCGGTCTGGTCATTGGCGGTCGTCGTGGCCACGGCCTGATGTCCGTGCGCATGCCCAACGGTGCCTGGTCCAACCCGGTGTTCGTGAAGCTCACCGGCGGCAGCATCGGCTTCCAGGCCGGCGTGCAGTCCTCCGATGTGGTGCTGGTGTTCCGCAACGACCGTAGCCTGGACAACCTGGTCAACGGCAAGTTCACGCTGGGCGCCGATGCGGGTGTCGCCGCCGGCCCGGTCGGCCGCAATGCCGCCGCCGCCACCGACGGTCAGCTGAAGGCCGAGATCTGGTCCTGGTCGCGCGCCCGCGGCCTGTTCGCCGGTGTCGCCCTGGATGGTGCGGTGCTGCAGATCGACGATGCCGCCAATCTGGACGCCTACGGCAGCAACACCACGCCGCGCATGATCTTCGAAGGCCGCGCGGCCGGTTCGCCGTCGATGGATGTGGTCACGTTCCGCGACCGCCTGGAAGAGGCCACCTACGCCGCGCGCAACAACCGCAACGGCAACGGCGGTAGCGCGCCGCGCCCGGCAGCGGCCCCGGCGGTTGCTCCGGCGCCTGTTCAGGCAGCGCCGGCCGCCCCGGCCGAAGCCACTACCGCACCGCTGCAGAACGTGCCGCAGAACCCGCCGCCGCAGCAGCAGGGCTTCCAGCCGGTCAACGACGGCGAGATCCGCACGGAAACGCTGGGCGGAAACTGACTTTCGTCACGCGCGCCGGCTGACACCCGGTGCGCTATGCTCGACAGCCTGATCACTAACGTAACGAGCGTCTTTATGGGCAGTTTCAGCATCTGGCATTGGTTGGTCGTGCTGGCCATCGTCCTGCTGGTGTTCGGCACCAAGCGCCTGACCAGTGGCGCCAAGGATCTCGGTTCGGCGGTCAAGGAATTCAAGAAGGGCATGCGCGACGAGGACAAGCCGAACGCGCAGCTGGGCGATGAATCGCGCAGCCAGGACGCCTCGCGCGCCGCGCAGGACGAGCACGACCGTAACGCTCGCTGATCCGGAGCGGTCGCGGTGTTTGATATCGGCTTCAGCGAACTGCTGGTGATTGCGGTGGTTGCCTTGGTAGTGCTCGGTCCCGAGCGCCTGCCCAAGGCGGCCCGCTTTGCCGGCCTGTGGGTACGTCGTGCCCGCAATCAGTGGGATTCGGTGAAACAGGAACTGGAGCGCGAACTGCAGGCCGAGGACATCAAGCGGCAGATGCAGGACGTGCGCCAGGGCATGCAGGACACCGAGAACCAGCTGCGCGCCAGCGGTGAAGCGATCCGTCGCGAAGCGCAGGAGGCCCAGCAGCAGGGCGATACGTTGGCGCAGGAAGTACGCGCGCCGGCGCCCGCGGATCTTCCGCCGCACATGAGCACCGCGCCCGACGCCGATGTGCCCGTACCGGAGAGCGCTGCTCCCGAGCCGATGCCGGCGACACCCCCTGAAGCCGGTGCGACGCCGCCGCAGAGCACGGAGCGCCAGCCATGAGTGAACAGGATTTCGGCGAAAGCTCGCTGGTTGAGCATCTGGTGGAACTGCGTGGCCGCCTGGTACGCGCATTGCTGGGACTGGGCGTGGTGCTGCTGGGCCTGCTGCCGTTTACCCAGAAGCTCTACAACGCACTGGCCGAACCGCTGGTCTCGCAGCTGCCGAACGGGCAGACGATGATCGCCACCAATCCGGCCGGTGCCTTCTTCGCACCGCTGAAGCTGACTTTCTTCGTGGCCCTGTTCGTGGCGGTGCCGTGGCTGCTGTACCAGCTGTGGGCGTTCGTCGCCCCGGGCCTGTATGCGCGCGAGAAGCGCCTGGCGGTGCCGTTGCTGGTGTCGTCGGTGCTGCTGTTCTACGCCGGCTGCGCCTTTGCCTACTTCCTGGTGCTGCCGGCGGTGTTCCACTTCCTGACCACCTTCAGCCCGGACGTGATCGCGATCACTCCGGATGCGAACGCCTACCTGGACTTCGTGCTGGCGATCTTCTTCGCTTTCGGCGGCAGCTTCGAACTGCCGGTGGCAATGGTGATCCTGGTGCTGCTGGGCTGGGTGACGCCGCAGCAGTTCAAGGAAGGCCGTGGCTACGCGATCGTCGGCATCTTCGTGGTGGCCGCAGTGCTGACCCCGCCGGACGTGGTCTCGCAGCTGATGTTGGCGATTCCGATGTGCCTGCTCTACGAACTGGGCATCCACGCCGCACGCTGGCTGGTGCCGTCGTCGGTAGTGAAAAAACCCGCCGCCTGAAAGAAAAAAAGGGGACGGAGGGGATTAAGTCGTTAGCTGCACACACTGGGCATAAACGACTTAATCCCCTCCGTCCCCTTTTTCCGTCAGGCGTGGAACACGTCGCTTGAGGTCGGCGTGGTCGGGATCGGTGGGGCCGCGCGGCTGCCGCGATGCACGAACATCTGCTTCCACGCGGCGTAGACCGCGCCGACATACAGCGGCATCAGCACCGTGGTCAGCACCAGCTGGGCGATGAAGGCCGCAGCCAGCGGGCCACCGATCAGCATCGCGACCTGGATCACGATCACGAACAGGATGTACATGCAGAACGCGGCGATCAGGCCGAGCGCGGCGAACACGAACATCGCGCCGATGTTCTCGATGCAGCCCTGCAGGCTCAGGCGCAGCGCATGCATGCCGCTCTGCTTGTCGAACACCACCAGCGCCGGCTGGGTGAACATCGCCAGTGACAGCGCCACCGCGCTCAGGAACACCAGCAGCATCCACAGCGCGATGCGCTTGGCCGGCAGGTTGGCGACCAGCGCGGCCGCGTCGTCCGGCTTGATCTGCTGGCCGCTGCGGCTGATTTCTTCCATCTTGGTCATGACCTCGCTGAAGGCGGTGAAGCCCTCGCGGCCGATCATCATGAACAACAGTGCGCCCAGCAGCAGGACCGCCAGCACCTGTATCGCCAGCGGCACCAGCAGGTGGCTGACGCGGTGGTCGCGGATCGGCTGCAGCAGGTGCGAGGCCAGGCCCGGGCGGCCTTCGTCGATCTCGCCCACGGCATACAGCATGCCGCCGAACATGATCGGCGAAATGGCCAGGGTCATGAGCTGTACTGCCATGCCGGCGGCGCCGGGAATCAAGGTCGACAGCAGGGTCACCACCCAGCTCACCAGCAGCCAGGTCAGGCCGATCCGGGCCAGCTGCAGCGGCGCACGCCGGTACAGGGAGAACGTATCGAGCAACCATTGAGCGCCCGCCGAGGCCGGCAGCTTGCGAATCTCTTTCATGGACATCCGGGAGGGACAGAAAGGGGGCCGGGCAGTCACCCGTGCCGCCGATTATCCCTGTTTTGTCGCCGGCTGGGCTGAAGACAGCCGCGCCTGGCGGACGAAGCGGCGCAACAGCTGGCGGGCCAGCGGTGCGGCACTGACCGCGCGCTCGATGCTGCGGGCGCAGCCGCCATGGCGGCCGATGCAGTCGGCCCGGGCGCGCACGTAGCCACGCATATGGTGGGTGGCGAACTCCGGATGGAACTGCACGCCCCAGGCCTGGCGCCCCCAGCGGAAGGCGTGGCAGCCATCCAGCGGTGAACGGGCCAGCACCTCGGCACCATCGGGCGCGCAGCACGGTCTGCAGATGGGTGGCATGGGCGGCAAAGTGCTGCGGCAGGCCCTGGAACAGCGGGTCCTGCGCCGCCTGCGGCTGCAGTTCCAGTTCGATCGTGCCGGACTCGCGGCCGGCCGGGTTGTAGGCCACTTCGCCACCCAGCGCATGTGCCAGCAGCTGATGGCCGTAGCAGATGCCGAACACCGGCAGGTCGTCGTGGGCGGTCTGGCGCAGCCACGCGGCGCTGCGCTCGCTCCAGTCGGCATGGTCGGTGACGAAGGCGGCCGAACCGGTCACCAGCACGCCGGCGAAGGCATGTGGGTCGGGCAGGGCGCCACCGTGTTCGACATCGACCACCACCGTCTCGTGTTCTTCCAGCCCGGCGGCGACGCGGATCCAGTGCGGAAAGCGCCCGTAGCGGCGCAGCGACGGTACCGGGCGGCCGGTTTCAAGGATCAGGAACGGGGCTGGGTTCATCCGGGGGCGGCAGGACTGACAGGACTTCCTCGATTGTAGTCAGCCCCTGCGCCACCTTTTCAAGCCCGGCCTGGCGCAGGGTTCGCAGGCCTTCAGCCCGCGCAGCCCGGCTGAAACCGGCCAGATCCATGTCGGCGCGGATCTGCCCGCGCAGCCGCGAGCCCAATGGCAGCAACTCATACAGGCCGATGCGGCCGAGGAATCCGGTGCGCCGGCACTCCAGGCAACCGACCGGCCGACAGGGCGTGGCGGCATCTGGATATGCAGCATGGCTATCAGCCAGCACCGCCCAATCGGCCGCGCCGAGGCTGTGCGGTTGCTTGCAGTGCGGGCACAGCGTGCGCACCAGGCGCTGGGCAAGGATGCCGTTGAGGGTGCTGGCCAGCAGGTAGTGCGGCACGCCCAGGTCGAGCAGGCGGGTGACCGCCGAGGGCGCATCGTTGGTATGCAGGGTGGACAGCACCAGGTGGCCGGTCAGCGAGGCCTGCACCGCCATCTGCGCGGTTTCCAGGTCGCGGATCTCGCCGATCATGATGATGTCCGGGTCCTGCCGCAGCAGCGTGCGCACGCCGCTGGCGAAATCCAGGTCGATGTTGGTCTGCACCTGCATCTGGTTGAACTCGGGCGCGATCATCTCGATCGGGTCCTCCACCGTGCACACGTTCAGGTCCGGCGTGGCCAGCCGCTTCAGCGTGGAATACAGGGTGGTGGTCTTGCCCGAGCCGGTCGGGCCGGTGACCAGCACGATGCCGTGCGGGCGTTCGACCAGTGCATTCCAGCCCGCCGCCTCCTGCGGGCTGAAACCGAGCTGGTCGATGCTCTTGAACGCGGCATCGGGGTCGAAGATGCGCATCACGCACTTCTCGCCGAAGGCGGTGGGCATGGTCGACAGGCGCATCTCGACCTCGCGGCCGCCCGGCGAACGGGTCTTGATGCGGCCATCCTGCGGGCGCCGGCGTTCGGCCAGGTCCATGCGGCCGAGCACCTTGATGCGGCTGACCACCGCGGTCATCACCGCCGGCGGTACCTCGAACACCTTGTGCAGCACGCCGTCGATGCGGAAGCGCATGCGCCCCATTTCGCGGCGCGGCTCCAGGTGGATGTCCGAGGCGCGCTGCTCGTAGGCGTACTGCAGCAGCCAGTCGACGATATGCACGATGTGCTGGTCGTCGGCATTGACGTCGCCGGTGCGGCCCAGCTCCACCAGCTGTTCGAAGCTGGGCAGGGTGGTGTTGGCTTCGCCACGCACGTCGCCACGGGCGCCGCGCACCGAACGGGTCACCCCGTAGAACTCCATGGTGTAGCGATGCAGGTCCAGCGGGTTGACCACCGCCAGCTCGATGCGGCGGCGGGTCAGGTGCTGCAGGTCGCGGCGCCATTCCTGCACCAGTGGCTCGCTGGTGGCCACCAGCACGCGCTCGGCATCCACCGCCAACGGCAGGAAACGGTGGCGGCGCGCGTAGGCATGGGAGACCAGCGCGGTGACCGCGGCGACGTCGACCCGGGTCGGGTCGATGCGCAGGTAGCGGCTGCCGGTGCGCTGCGCCAGCCACTCGGTGAGGCGCTCCAGGGTCAGTTCGCCACCGCCGTTGGCGGCCAGCTTGAGGTTGGACAGCAGCACCAGCGGGTGCACTTCACTGGCGTTGCGTGCGCCCTGCGCGGAAAAGCGCATGCGCTCGCGGTCCTGCTCGGCCACCAGGCCATCGGCGATCAGGGCCGCGGCAATCTGCTCGAACTGCAGCCGTCCCCACGGCAGCGGTACGCCGCCAGCCTCGCCGGGCGTGCCCACCGGCAGCCGATGTTCCATCTGCCTGCTCCTCCCGGGTACGGAATGCCCCGCAGGTCGGCCGTTATACTAACGCACCCCCTTGCCGGCCAAGACTCGTACGCATGTCCGCGACCCCGACCGTTCCGATCACCTTCCAGGGCCTGATCCAGACCCTGAACCAGTTCTGGGCCCAGCAGGGCTGCGTGCTCATCCAGCCGCTCGACCTGGAGGTGGGCGCCGGTACCTTCCACCCGGCCACCTTCCTGCGTGCGATCGGTCCGGAGAGCTGGAACGCGGCCTACGTGCAGCCCTCGCGCCGCCCGACCGACGGCCGCTACGGCGAGAACCCGAACCGTCTGCAGCGCTACTACCAGTACCAGGTGGCGATGAAGCCGGCGCCGGACAACATCCAGCAGCTGTACCTGGATTCGCTGAAGGCACTGGGCATCGACCCGCTGGTGCACGACCTGCGCTTCGTCGAGGACAACTGGGAGTCGCCGACGCTGGGCGCCTGGGGCCTGGGCTGGGAAGTCTGGCTCAACGGCATGGAGGTGACCCAGTTCACCTACTTCCAGCAGGCTGGTGGCCTGGAGTGCCGCCCGGTGCTGGGCGAGATCACCTACGGTCTCGAACGCCTGTGCATGTACCTGCAGAACTGCGACAACGTCTACGACCTGGTGTGGACCTATGGCCCGGACGGCCAGCCGGTGACCTACGGCGACGTCTACCACCAGAACGAGGTGGAGCAGAGCACCTACAACTTCGAGTACGCCGACGTGGAAGAGATGTTCCACCGTTTCGATGCCTGCGAACGCGAAGCGCAGAAGCTGGTGGAAGTGAACCTGCCGCTGCCGGCCTACGAGCAGGTGATGAAGGCCAGCCACACCTTCAACCTGCTGGATGCGCGCCGCGCGATCAGCGTGACCGAGCGCCAGCGCTACATCCTGCGCGTGCGCGCGCTGGCCCAGGCGGTGGCCAAGGCGTACTACGAGCAGCGCGAGAAGCTGGGCTTCCCGGGCGCGAAGAAGGCCTGACGGCCGCTCCCCCCTTACTCCGGGGCGCCGGACGCGTCGCGCGCTGCGCCCCCACCACAGGATTGAAACGATGAGCCAACTGTCCCCCCTGCTGATCGAACTGGGCACCGAGGAGCTGCCGGTCAAGGCGCTGCCGGGCCTCGCCCAGGCGTTCTTCGATGGCGTTGTCGACGGCCTGCGCAAGCGCGGCGTCGCGCTGGAACTGGGCGATGCGCGCCCGCTGTCGACTCCGCGCCGCCTGGCCGTGCTGCTGCCGGGCGTCGGCCTGGAACAGCCGGAGCAGCACAGCGAAGTGCTGGGCCCGTACCTGAACATCGCGCTGGACGCCGAAGGCCAGCCGACCAAGGCGTTGCAGGGCTTCGCCGCCAAGGCCGGGATCGACTGGACCGCGCTGGAGAAGACCACCGACAACAAGGGTGAGCGTTTCGTGCACCGCGCGGTGACCCCGGGCGCGAGCACCGCCAGCCTGCTGCCGGAGATCCTGCGCGAGGCGATCGCGGCGATGCCGATTCCCAAGCCGATGCGCTGGGGCGACCACGCCTGGGGCTTCGCGCGCCCGGCGCACTGGCTGGTGCTGCTGCACGGCGCCAACGTGGTCGAGGCCGAACTGTTCGGCCTGCAGGCCGGCCGCGTCAGCCGTGGCCATCGCTTCCACCATGACCAGGCGGTGTCGCTGGCGCAGCCGCAGGACTACGTTGAAGCGCTGCGCGCCGCGTTCGTGCTGGTCGACCCGAG
Source organism: Stenotrophomonas sp. 93052_Sma (assembly GCF_056481145.1). NCBI lineage: Bacteria > Pseudomonadati > Pseudomonadota > Gammaproteobacteria > Lysobacterales > Lysobacteraceae > Stenotrophomonas > Stenotrophomonas sp. 93052_Sma. Next base: position 4,888,744 of record NZ_CM151134.1, on the reverse strand, counting down.
CGAGCGCCGCGCGCGCATCGTCGCCGAGGTCGAGGCCGCTGCGGCCAAGGCCGGTGGCAGCGCCCGCATCACCGACGACAACCTGGAGCAGGTGGTGAGCCTGGTCGAATGGCCGTCGGCGGTGCTGTGCAGCTTCGAGCCCGCGTTCCTGGCGGTGCCGCAGGAAGCGCTGATCGAGACGATGGAGATCAACCAGAAGTTCTTCCCGGTGCTGGATGCCGCAGGCACGCTGACCGAGAAGTTCATCGGCATCGCCAACATCGAATCGAAGAACGTGGCCGAAGTGGCCAAGGGCTACGAGCGGGTGATCCGTCCGCGTTTCGCCGATGCCAAGTTCTTCTTCGACGAGGACCTGAAGCAGGGCCTGGTGTCGATGGGTGAGGGGCTGAAGACGGTGACCTACCAGGCCAAGCTGGGCAGCGTGGCCGACAAGGTGGCGCGCGTGGCTGCATTGGCCGAAGTGATCGCACCCCAGGTTGGCGCCGATGCCGCGCAGGCCAAGCGGGCTGCCGAACTGGCCAAGAACGACCTGCAGTCGCGCATGGTCAACGAGTTCCCGGAGCTGCAGGGCATCGCCGGCCGCCACTACGCCGTGGCCGGTGGCGAATCGGCCGAGGTGGCGCTGGCCATCGACGAGGCCTACCAGCCGCGCTTCGGTGGTGATGACATCGCGCTGTCGCCGCTGGGCAAGGTGCTGGCCATCGCCGAGCGCGTCGACACGCTGGCCGGTGGCTTCGCCGCAGGCCTGAAGCCGACCGGCAACAAGGACCCGTTCGCGCTGCGCCGCAACGCGCTGGGCCTGGCCCGCACGATCATCGAAAGCGGCTTCGAGCTGGACCTGCGCGCTGCTGGCCAGCGCCAACGCCGGCCTGGCCGCACGCAACGTGCAGGCCGACGTTGGCGAGCTGTACGACTTCATCCTCGACCGCCTGAAGGGTTACTACGGCGACAAGAACGTGCCAGCCACGCACTTCAATGCGGTGGCCGAACTGAAGCCTGTCTCGCTGTATGACTTCGACCGCCGCCTGGACGCGATCGGCACCTTCGCCGCGCTGCCGGAAGCCGAGGCGCTGGCTGCGGCCAACAAGCGCATCCGCAACATCCTCCGCAAGGCTGAAGGCGACATTCCGGCCCAGATCGACCCGGCGCTGCTGCAGGAAGACGCCGAGCGCGCTGGCTGAAGCGGTCACCGCGGCCATCGACGACACCGGCGCCAGCCTGCAGCACAAGGATTACGTGGCTGTGCTGGCGCGCCTGGCCCGCCTGCGCCCGCAGGTCGACGCGTTCTTCGATGGCGTGATGGTCAATGCCGAGGATCCGGCGCTGCGTGGCAACCGCCTGGCGCTGCTGACGATGCTGGGCGAGCGCCTGGGCAAGGTGGCAGCGATCGAGCATCTGTCGAGCTGACGCCCGTATCGGTAGTGCCGGCCGCTGGCCGGCATTGCCACCGCGCATCGGATCGGTCTGTGGGTTGCCGGCCAGCGGCCGGCACTACCGGATCACCGCTGGCGGATGTCCATCGGGGTCATTGCCGGCATCGCGCACGATGCCGGCATCCTCGGCTGCGATCACGACGATCGCCACAAAGGCGCGTATTTTGACCGCCACTTAACAACCGATCCCCAATGACGTGATGCATTTCGCATCGCCACCTTCGGTCGGTATGCTGTGCCGCATGCAGCCAAAGAAATACGCCCTGCCGCTGATGGTCCTGTCGCTGGCCGCCACCTCCGTGGCCCACGCGCGCGGCACCATCGACAAGGTGGACATCAAGGGATTGGACAAGGGCGACGACGCCGCAATCATCGAGAACATCCAGGAATCGCTGTCGCTGTACGACACGATCGGCAAGGAACAGGGCGAATCGCGCCTGGAGTACCTGCTGTCACAGGCCGAGCGGCAGACCCGCCAGGCACTGGAACCGTTCGGGTACTACAACCCGGTGATCAAGGTCGAGGCGCCGCGCGAGGACGAGCACGTGCGCGTGCTGATCCATGTCGACAAGGGCACCCCGGTGACCGTCCGCCGCGAGCACATCGACATCACCGGGCCGGCGATGTACGACCAGTATCTGCGAGACGATCTGGCCGCGTTCAAGCCGCGCAAGGGCCAGCGTTTCGAACATACGCAGTACGAAGCCAGCAAGATCACCGTCACCCGCCGCCTGGCCGAACGTGGCTATTTCGATGCCGACTACACCCAGCGTCAGGTGCAGATCACCCGTGCCGACAACGCCGCCGACATCGACCTGACCTGGGACAGCGGCCGCCGCTACAACATGGGACCGGTGCGTTTCGAGCAGGACTACTTCGTCGACAAGCTGTTCGATCCGCTGGTGTACTGGGAACAGGGCAGCTACTTCCACGAGGGCAAGCTGGACCGGCTGCGCGAGTCGCTGACCAAGCTGGACTACTTCAGCGTGATCGACATCCAGCCGCGGCCCGACCAGGCCGATGCGAACGGCGAAGTGCCGGTGGATGTGAAGCTGACCCGTGCCAAGCGCACCATCTACACCGCGGGTCTGAGCTACGGCAGCGAAAGTGGCCCGGGTGTGCGCGGTGGCATCGAACGGCGGTGGCTGAACAACCGCGGCCACAAGATGAACACGCAGCTGGACTATGCGCAGAAGCGCAAGAGCCTGGTCACCAGCTACCGCATTCCGGCCTTCAACTGGCTTGATGGCTGGTACACCTTCGCTGCCAGCGCCTACGACGAGCAGACCGACTACATCGACCTGCGCAACTTCAAGCTGATCGCCAGCCGCAGCGGCGAGATCAACGAACACTGGACCGCGATCGCCTCGATCAACGCGCTGCGCGAGCGCTGGCGCTATGCCTCCGGCACCGAATTCACCGACGCGGTCTACAACACGTCGACGCTGGTGTACCCGCAGATGGTCGCCGACTACGTCAACGTCGATGACGAACTGTTCCCGCGCAAGGGCATCAGCGGTACTGCGACGATGCGTGCCGGCGTTGAAGGTGCCGGTTCGGACACCAGCTTCGTGCAGGCCAATGCCGTGCTGCGCTGGTACATCCCGGTGGGCGAAAGCAACCGCCTGATCCTGCGCGGCGAGGGTGGCACCACCTGGACCAGTGATCTGGTGGCGATGCCGCCCAGCCTGCGCTACTTCGCCGGTGGTGACCGCAGCATCCGCGGCTATGCCTATCGCGAGGTGGGCCCGCGGACCCCGGCACCGGACAAGTACGCGCTGGGCGCCAAGAACCTGGTGATCGGCTCGGCCGAGTACGAGCACTACTTCAATGGTGGCCCCTGGGGTGCGGCGGTGTTCGTCGATACCGGCAGCGCCTTCGACAACACCATCGATCTGCATACCGGCGTCGGCTTCGGCGTGCGCTGGAAATCGCCGGTGGGCCCGGTGCGCGTGGATATCGCGCATGGCCTGAACAACCCGGATTCGCAGTTCCAGCTGTACCTCAACATCGGAGCGGACCTGTGAGTACGCCCGCACCCACTCCGAACCCGACCACGCCGCCGCGCGTGCGCTTCTACCGCCGCCGCCGCTTCTGGGCCTGGTCCGGTGTGGGCGTGCTGGGCCTGGTGCTGCTGGCCCTGCTGGCGGTGTACTGGCTGCTGCAGACCGTGGCCGGCCGTGACGTGCTGCTGGCGCAGGTGGTGGCACGGCTGCCGGTGGGCGCCAGCTTCACCTGGGACAAGGTGGACGGCCCGGTGGCCGGTCCGCTGACCCTGTACAACGTCGACTTCCGCTACGACGACATCCATTTCCACGCCGAGCGCGCCCATCTGGAGCCGGACCTGCGCCCGCTGCTGGGCCGCAAGCTGCTGCTGGACAAGCTGGAACTGACCAACGCGACGCTGAACCTGGCCAAGAGTGACGAGCCGTTCAAGCTGCCGTCGTGGCCCGATTCGCTGCCGCAGATCGAAATGCCGTTGGCGATCCAGGCCGATGCCATCGCCATCGACGGCTTCCGCATCAGCCAGGCCAACGAGCCGGTGATCGACATCAGTCGCGTGCGCGGCGGCATCGAGATCGCCAATGGCGAGTTCCAGGCACACAAACTGGTGGTGGACAGCGACATGGGCAATTTCACCGCCCAGGGTCGTTACATCCCGGCCAAGGACTACGACACCGATGTGACCGTCACCGCGGTGCTGCCGGCGCCGCGTGGCCGCACGGCCGCCACCGTCGGCCTGGTCGCCCGCGGTGACCTGTCGCACATGGAAGTGGCCGTAGCCGGGCGCGCCGAAGCCGCTGCACGCGATGCTGGTGTTCGATGGCCGCACCGATCCGAGCTGGAGCGCCAGCATCCGCAGTGACGAGCTGGATCTGGCGCTGCTGTCGCCGGCACTGGCCAGCTCGGCGATCGCGCCGCTGGCACTGGACTTCACCGCCGCCGGCAAGGGCGGCAACGCCAACCTGCGTGGCAAGGTGAAACAGGGCGATCAGGAACTGGAACTGGCACCGTCGGTGGTGTCGCTGCAGGACCAGGTGCTGAAAGTCTCACCGCTGCTGGTGAAGGGTCTTGGCGGTGAGGCGCGGCTGGAAGGCACCGCCGATTTCAGCCAGGAAGACCAGCAGAAGCTCAACTTCTCGGTGGTCGCACATGACCTGACCTACGTGCCAGCGGCGGACCCGAACACCGCCGGCAGCGCCCCGGTGCCGGTCACCTTGAAGGAAGCACGCTTCGGCCTGGCCGGTACCCTGAAGGCCTGGGCGGCGATCGGCCGCGCCGAGGTCGAGCGCGACGCGCAGAAGGCACAGCTGCACTTCGATGTGCGCGGCAACGATCAGGCCGCGTCGATCCACCAGCTGCAGGCGCAGACCCCAGGTGGCCAGCTGCAGGTGGAAGGCCAGGTGGCGTGGGCACCGCAGCTGGACTGGGATGCCAAGGCCACGCTGAAGGACTTCGACCCCGGCTATTTCGTGCCGGGATGGAATGGCCGCCTGTCCGGCAACCTGGCCTCCAAGGGCCGCCAGCTGCCGCCGCCGGCAAACGCACCGCCGGGTACCGCCGGCACGTTGGAAGCCACGGTCGATCTGCCGTCGTTGAAGGGCGTGCTGCGTCAGCGCAACCTGGACGCGCAGGGCAAGTTCGCGCTGCAGGGCGCGCAGGGCCAGGGTGACCTGAAGCTGTCGCTGGGCAGCAGCCGGGTGACCGCTTCGGGCAAGGTCGGTGACCGCCTCGACATCGATGCGCGTTTCGAACCGCTGCAGCTGAGTGACCTGCTGCCGGGCGCCGATGGCGGCCTGCGTGGCCAGGTACAGGTGAAGGGCCCGCGCGATGCGCCGGACATCACCGCCGACCTGGTCGGCAACAACCTCAACTGGGACGGCTACGGCGCCGAGAGCGTGAGCATCAAGGGCCACCTGCCGTGGCGTGGCGACAGCGGCACGCTGGCGATCCAGGGCCAGCAGGTCAATGCCGGCATGCTGCTGGAACGCTTGAATGTGGATGCGCAGGGCAGTGTCTCCAACCTGCGCCTGGCCGCGCAGACCCGCAACGAGATGGGCGCGATCGAGCTGCAGGGCAGCGTGCGCCAGCAGGGCGCGCAGTGGCGCGGCGAGCTGGCCGCGCTGCGCATCGCACCGGTGAAGGGCGATGCCTGGTCGCTGCGTGCACCGGCGGCGTTCGCGATCAACGGCAGCAACTACACGCTGGGCGAAGCCTGCCTGGCCGCTGCCAGCAGCGGCACACTGTGCGCACAGGCCAACTGGCCGCGCGAGGGCCTGGTGGTGCGCAGTGATGCGCTGCCACTGGCGCTGGTGCAGCCGTGGTTGCCGCCGCAGTCCGGCCGTCGCATCTACCTGCGTGGCGATGTCAGCCTGGATGCGCAGATCCGCCCGCGCGGCAACGCCTGGGAAGGCCATGTGGAAGTGCGCTCGAAGGAAGGCGGCGTGCGCCTGGGTGAGAACCGCAATGCCGTGGGGGACACCACCCGTGGCGAGCTGGTGCGCTACGACCAGTTCTCGCTCAAGCTCGACATGACCCCGGCCAGCATCAAGGGCTACCTGGGCATGGGCTTCCAGGGCAACGGCTTCGTCGACGCCAGGATGCAGACCGGCTGGGAAGCCAGCGCACCGCTGAACGGCGAGCTCTACCTCAACATGTCGCGGCTGTACTGGCTGGAGCTGTTCTCGCCGGACATCGTGCGACCGACCGGCCTGATCGAAGGCCACGTCAGCCTGCGCGGTACGCGTGGCCAGCCGTCGCTGGGCGGTGACGCACAGCTGAGCAACTTCAAGGGTGAATTCCCGGCACTGGGCCTGACCTTCGACCAGGGCAAGGGCAGCTTCGTGGCCCAGCCCGATGGTTCGGCCAAGATCACCGCGCAGGCCAACTCCGGCCAGGGCACGCTGTACGTGGATGGTGGCCTGTCGTGGTTCGGCGATGCACAGCCGCTGCAGTTGAAGATCCACGGCGACAACGTGCTGCTGTCCAACACCAGCGAGCTGCGCATCGTCGCCAATCCCAACCTCGACTTCACCCTGGCCAAGGCCGCGATGGAGCTGCGTGGCACCGTGCACGTGCCCGAGGCCGACATCGATCTGGAGCGCCTGGACCGCGGCACCTCGGTGTCCGAAGACGTGGTGGTGCTCGACCCGGCCGATCCGGAAGAGTCGCGTACCTCGCCGCTGGACATGGAGCTGACCGTCAGCCTCGGTGACAAGGTGAAGATGACCGGCTTCGGCCTGAAGGGCGCACTGACCGGCAAGATGCAGGTCTGGGCCAAGCCTGGCCGCGAAATGACCGCCAATGGCGGGCTGGAAGTGAGTGGCCGCTACAAGGCGTACGGGCAGGACCTGACCATCACCCGCGGCAACCTCACCTGGAACTACAACGCGGTGTCCGACCCGCGCATCAACATCCGCGCCGAGCGCCGGATCGGTGATGTCACCGCGGGTATCGACGTGACCGGGCGTGCGCAGCAGCCGCGTGCGGACGTGTGGTCCGATCCGGCGATGTCGCAGTCCGAAGCCCTGGCTTATCTGGTGCTGGGACGCAGCCTGACCGGCGCCAGCAGCGACCAGACGCAGCAGGTCAATGCGGCCTCGGCGGCATTGTCGGCCGGTAGCGGCCTGCTGGCCTCGCAGCTGGGTGCCAAGCTGGGCCTGGACGATGCCGGCGTGAGCCAGTCGCGCGCGCTGGGTGGCTCGGTGATCGGCGTCGGCAAGTACATCTCGCCCAAGCTGTACGTCGGTTACGGCGTGTCGCTGGTCGGTGCCGGTTCGGTGATCACGCTGAAGTACCTGCTGCGCCGCGGCTTCGACGTGGAAGTGGAATCGAGCACGGTGGAAAACCGTGGGTCGATCAACTGGCGGCGGGAGAAGTAACGATGCGGTAGTGCCGGCCGCTGGCCGGCAACTGCACCGTATCTCCCGAGTTGCGTGGCTTGCCGGCCAGCGGCCGGCACTACCGTGCACGACGCCCCCAACCATCGGCCGTTGCCCCATCCGCCCCCAGCGGCTATGGTCCCGGGCTGTTCTGTCGTACCGGATTGCCCCATGTCACCACGCAAAGCCCTTCCCACTGCCCTGGCCCTGGGCCTGACCCTCGCCGCCGGCGCCCACGCCGATGAAGGCATGTGGATGCCGACCCAGCTGCCGGAGCTGGCCAAGCCGCTGCAGGCCGCAGGCTTCAAGGGCAATCCGGCCGACCTGGCCAATGTCACCGCACCGCCGCTGAGCGCGGTGGTGCGTGCCGGTGGCGGCACCGGCTCGTTCGTATCGTCGGACGGCCTGCTGCTGACCAACCACCACGTGGCGATGGGCGTGATCCAGTACAACAGCTCGCCCGAGCACGACCTGATCAATGGTGGCTTCATCGCCAGGGACCGCGCCGACGAGCGCCCGGCCAACCCGGACTTCCGCGTGCTGGTCACCGTCGGCTTCGACAAGGTGACCGACCAGGTGCTGGCGCAGGCGCGTGGCAAGACCGGCCGTGCCTACTTCGATGCCGTGGATGCGGCCAGCAAGCAGATCGTGGCCGAGTGCGAGAAGGACGGCAGCGTGCGCTGCTCGGTGGCCAACATGTACTACGGCACCGATTTCTACCGCATTGCCCAGCTGGAGCTGAGCGACGTGCGCCTGGTGTATGCGCCGCCGCGTGCGATCGGCAACTACGGCGACGAGATCGACAACTTCATGTGGCCGCGCCACACCGGCGACTTCACCCTGCTGCGCGCCTATGTCGGCAAGGACGGCAAGCCGGCCGCGTACAGCAAGGACAACGTGCCCTACCAGGCGCCGGCGCACCTGCAGATGTCGGTGGAAGGTCCGAAGGAAGGTGACTACGCGATGCTGGCCGGTTACCCGGGCATCACCTACCGCCACCGTACCGCGGCCGAATTCGCTGGCCAGATCGATACCGTGCTGCCGCGCCGCGTATCGGTGTTCCAGCAGATGATCGACACCATCGAGGCCGCCAGCGCCAAGGACGCGCAGGCGCGCACCCGCTACGCCTCACAGCTGCAGTCGCTGAAGAACAACCGCAAGCGCGCCGCCGGTGAGCTGGAAGGCCTGTTGCGCAGCGACGCCAAGGCCCAGCGTGCCGCCGACGAGACGGCGATGCTGGCTGCCACCGACCGCAAGTACCAGGGCGACATCAAGGCGCTGCTGACCAATCTGTCGCAGGGCGCGGCGGTGGGCGAGCGTGACCTGCTGCTGGACCAGATGGCCGCACAGAGCCAGCTGCTGCGCTCGGCGCTGCTGCTGGAACGCCTGCGCATCGAATCGGCCAAGCCGGACGCGCAGCGCGAGAGTGGTTTCCAGCAGCGCGACCAGGCGATGATCGAAGGCGTGCTCAAGCAGGTTCAGCGCCGTTACGCACCGGAAGTCGAGAAGGCGCTGCTGGCCACCCTGCTGACCCGCTACCAGAAGCTGCCGGACGCGCAGCGCGTGGCCGAGTTCGATACGGCCTTCGGCCGTACCCCGGAGCAGCTGGCAGCGGCGCTGGATACCCTGTACGCCGGCACCCAACTGGGTGAGGAGGCACAGCGCCTGTCCCGTTTCGCTGCTGCGCGCGAAGGCAAGGCGCTGGCTGCCGATCCGCTGATCACCGTGGCTGGCCCGCTGGTGGCCGCGCAGCTGCGCATCGAGAACGAAAGCAAGACCCGCGAAGGCGAGCAGCTGCGCCTGCGCCCGGCCTACATGCAGGCGCTGTTCGCCTGGCGTGCCAAGCAGGGCCGCGCGGTGTATCCGGATGCCAACCGCACCCTGCGCATCAGCTACGGCAAGGTCGAGGCGCTGCATCCGCGCGACGGCGTGACCTACTCGCCGGTGACCACCGTGGCCGGCATCGTCGAGAAGAACACCAACGCCTATCCGTTCGATGCGCCCAAGCCGCTGCTGGCCGCGATCGCCAAGGGTGACTTCGGCAGCACCGCCGACCCGGCGCTGAAGACCCAGACGGTCAACTTCCTGACCAACCTGGATACCACCGGCGGCAACTCCGGCTCGCCGGTGCTCAACGCCAAGGGCGAACTGATCGGCCTGAACTTCGACAGCAACTGGGAATCGGTCAGCGCCAGCTGGTGGTTCGACCCGCGCTACAAGCGCGCCGTGCACGTGGACATGCGCTACCTGCGCTGGCTGCTGGCCAAGGTCTACCCGGCGCCGGAACTGCTGAAGGAAATGGGCGTGCCGGCCCAGTAAGAAGCCGGCCACGACCAATGGTCGTGGCCCGCACCGCGTAGGCCCCCACCTTGGTGGGGGTGGTTGCCCCCAACGAGCCCGCACCCCCGGCCACGCCTGGCCTACACTGCGGGTTCTTCCGACGGAAACGCGCGCGTGGTCTCCAGCTGGATCCTGCTGCTGGTCTCGGTTGCCTATGCCGCGCTGCTGTTCGGCGTGGCGTGGTGGGGTGACCGTCGGCCGATGTACCCCGACCGGCCGTGGCTGCGGCCGGTGGTCTACAGCCTGGCACTGGCCGTGTACTGCTCGTCGTGGACGTTCTACGGCGCGGTCGGCACCGCCGTGCGCAACGGCGTGGGCTACCTGCCGATCTACATCGGCCCGCTGCTGCTGCTGTTGTTCGGCTGGCGCATCATCGAGCGCCTGGCGCTGATCGCGCGCAGCCAGAACGTGGTGTCCATCGCCGACTTCATCTCTTCGCGCTTCGGCCGCTCGCGGCGGCTGGCGGCGCTGGTGGCGATCATCGCGCTGATCGGCATCATTCCGTACCTGGCCCTGCAGTACAAAGCGGTGGCGATGAGCCTGCAGGTGCTGACCGGCAACACCGGCCCGACCGGCTTCTTCACCGATCCCGCGCTGTACGTGGCGCTGCTGATGGCGTTGTTCGCCACCCTGTTCGGTACCCGCCAGGTCGATGCCACCGAACACCATCACGGCATGATGCTGGCGATCGCCTTCGAATCGGTGATCAAGCTGTTGGCGATGCTGGCCGTGGGCGTGTTCGCCTACCTGTGGCTGAGCAACCGCACCGACGCGGTGGTCGAGTCGGTGCATACGCTGTTCACCGGCCTGCCGCCGGTGGGTTTCATCTCGCAGACCCTGCTCAGTTTCCTCGCCATCATCTGCCTGCCGCGCCAGTTCCACGTGGCGGTGGTCGAGTGCGGTGACGTGCGCGATGTGCGCCGCGCGCGCTGGATGTTCGGCGGCTACCTGGTGCTGATCTCGGGCATGGTGCTGCCGATCGCCACCGCCGGCGTGACCCTGTTCGGTACCGGCGGCAGCGTCGCCGACGACTCGATGGTGCTGGCCCTGCCGCTGGCCGAAGGCCGCAATGCGCTGGCGCTGATCGCCTATGTGGGCGGCTTCTCGGCGGCCACCGGCATGGTGATCGTGTCGTCCATCGCGCTGGCCACCATGGTCAGCAACGATCTGGTGATGCCGGTGCTGCTGCGCCGCAGCGGTGACCACCAGGAGGCCGCCGACGTCGCCTCGCGCGTGCTGTGGATCCGCCGCCTGGCGATCCTGCTGCTGGCGCTGATGGCCTACAGCTATTACCGCACCAGCAGCAACGACAGCACGCTGGCCTCGTATGGCCTGATGGCGTTCGCCGCGGTGGCGCAGTTCGCGCCGGGCCTGATCGGCGGCCTGTACTGGCGCGGTGCCAGCCGGCGCGGCGTCGAGGTGGGCATGCTGCTCGGCTTCGCCACCTGGCTGTACACCCTGCTGCTGCCGGCGATGACGATGGCCGGCTGGGTCGATGCTGGCTGGGTGCAGCACGGCCCGTTCGGAATCGAGTGGCTGCGCCCGCAGCAGCTGTTCGGCATGACCGGCTGGGATCCGCTGACCCACGGCACCTTCTGGTCACTTCTGGTCAACGCGGCGACGATGATGCTGGTGTCCGCGCGCTGGCGGCCCGGTGTCGACGAGCGGCTGCGCGCCGCGCCGTTCCTCGACCCGTATGCCGAGCGCCCGTCGGTGGCCGGTGGCTGGCCCGGTCATGTGCACGTGGGCGACCTGCTGGCACTGGCCTCGCGCGTAGTGGGTGAACGCCATGCGCGACGTTCGTTCTTCGAACAGGCGCAGTCACTGGGCCGTGAGCTGCAATCCTCGGCACCTGCCGACCGTCCGTGGGTGCAGTTCACCGAGCGCCTGCTGGCCGCCTCGATCGGTGCGGCATCGGCGCGCCTGCTGCTGACCAGCCTGCTGCGTGGCTCGGGCATGGACCTGGGCGAAGTGGTGGCGGTGCTGGACGAAGCGGGGCAGGAGCTGCGCTTCAACCGCGAGATCCTGTCGACCACGCTGGAGAACATCAGCGCCGGGGTCAGCGTGGTCGACCCGGACATGCGACTGACCGCTTGGAACCGGCGTTACCAGGACATGTTCGGCTACCCCGACGGCATGCTCTACGTGGGCCGCCCGGTGGCCGACCTGATCCGCTACAACGCCGAGCGCGGCGAGCTGGGCGAGGGCGATATCGAAGTGCAGATCAACCGCCGCATCGGCTACATGCGTGCCGGTTCACCGCACGTGTTCGAGCGCACCCGCAGCGATGGCAAGGTGATCGAGATGCGCGGCCAGGCGCTGCCCGGCGGCGGTTACGTGACCAGCTACAACGACATCACCGACTACAAGCACGCGGAAAAAGCGCTGCTGGAAGCCAATGAGACGCTGGAACAGCGCGTGGCCGAGCGCTCGCATGAAGCCGAGGTCGCGCAGCAGTCGAAGACCCGCTTCCTTGCAGCGATCAGCCATGACGTGCTGCAGCCACTGAACGCCGCACGCCTGTTCGCTTCTGCGCTGCGCGACAGCGATCACGTGAGCGATGAGCAGAAGCACCTGGCCGAGCGTGTGGATGCGTCGTTGCGTGCGGCCGAAGAGCTGCTCGATGGCCTGCTGGACGTATCGCGGCTGGATGCCGGTGGCCTACACCCGGTGATCGGCGAGTTCGACGTGAGTGCGTTGATGCGTGAGCTGGCCGCGCAGTACACCCCGGTCGCCGCCGGCCGTGGTCTGCGCCTGGACCTGTTCGCACGCCCGGCATGGGTGCGCAGTGACCGCCGCCTGCTGCGCCGCGTGCTGCAGAACTTCCTGGCCAACGCGCTGCGCTACACCCGCCAGGGCCGCATCGTGCTGGCCGTGCGCCAGCGCGGCGACGAAGTGGAGCTGCAGGTGTGGGATACCGGGCCCGGCATTCCCGAGCACCACATGCGGCAGATCTTCGACGAGTTCCACCGCTACCAGCAGCCGTTCGACTGGGGTGAGCAGGGCCTGGGCCTGGGGCTGTCGATCTGCCAGCGCATCTCGCGCCTGCTCGACCATCGGTTGAACGCACGCAGCCGGGTCGGCAAGGGATCGATGTTCTCGATCATCCTGCCGCGGGTGGCGCCGCTGCCGGGCTACACCGAGCTCGCCACATCCGCACAGACCGTCGCCGCGCCAGTACGCAGCGATTCGCTGGCGGGCCTGCGTGTGCTGTGCGTGGACAACGACGAGGAGATCCTCGACGGCATGCGCGCACTGCTCGGCCGTTGGCAGGTGCAGGTGATCACTGCGGCCACCGTCGACCAGGCGCTGGAGAAGATCGCCGAGCGCCCGCAGGTGATGCTGGTGGATTACCACCTGCACGACCGCATGGACGGCCTGGATGCGCTGGTAGCGCTGCGCGAGGCGGCCGGTTACCCGCTGCCGGGCGCACTGCTGACCGCCGATGGCCGCGACGAGCTGAAGCGGATGGCGCGCGAACGCGGCTACCGCGTGCTGACCAAGCCGATCAAGCCGGCCTCGCTGCGCGCCTTCCTCGGCGCGCTGCGCGACGCTCAGTAGTGCCGGCCGCTGGCCGGCAACCACGCAATCGCTCGCTCTCGGCGTTTTACCCCAGGCCGTGCAGGTGTTCGTACAGGATCGTCGCGCCGATGATCACCAGGATCACGCCGCCGATGATCTCGGCACGCTTGCCGACCATGCTGCCCAGCACGCGGCCGAGCATGATGCCGACGGTGACCATGGTCAGCGTGCACAGGCCGATGACCGCTGCCATCACGCCGATATGCACGTCCATGAAAGCCAGGCCGATGCCCACCGCCATCGCGTCGATGCTGGTGGCGAAACCGGTCAGCGCCAGCTTCCAGAAGCCGTGGTGCTGCGAGGGGTCTTCGTCTTCGTCGGCACTGTCCGGGCGCAGGCCGTTGTAGATCATGTGGATGCCCAGCGCGCCGAGCAGGCCGAACGCGATCCAGTGGTCGAAGGCTTCGACATACTGCAGGGCGGCGCGGCCGAGCAGCCAGCCGATGATGGGCGTGATCGCCTCGATGACGCCGAAGATGATGCCGGCACGCAGTGCGTCGCGGAACACCGGCTTGCGCATGGCCGCGCCCTTGCCGATTGCAGCGGCGAAGGCATCGGTGGACATGGCAAAGCCGATCAGGAGGATCGAAATGGGGGACATGGGCGGCGGCTGAGGTCGGGCTAGGACGGACGCACGGCCTGCGCTCGCGCCCAACCTGACGTTGCGCGCGCGGGCCGCTGGTCTCGCCAACCATCATGGTTGTCCACGCCACGGCGCACTGGCCGAGTATGTTGACGTGGACGATTCCTGCGTAGGAATCCGGCTACTCCCCAAGGGGACGCGCAGCTTAGCATCGCGATTCACGCGCGGCGCATTTCCAGCGAAACGCGCAGGCAGGGCTGGTTTGTATAGCGATGGCTATATCGAGAGCGCAGCCGTGCCTGGTAGTGCCGGCCGCTGGCCGGCAGGTGCACCATCAAAAGCGTGCCAAGCAAGCTTGGCACCTACCGGAGCAGTGCCTGATGGTGCTGGGCCATGCCTGGAGGCCTGGGACCATCCGGACAGCCTTCGCGAACGAAAGCGATCAACGTGCGGATACTTTCGATTCTGTTGAGGGCAGGGTGAGAGGTTGCTCATCGGCTGGGCGGGTCATTGAACTGATCTGGAACTGACACCAGTCACGCATGATCTGCAGATTCGAGACCCGCTGCGGATCGTCCTCCCCGCTGGGCCCCACTGCACGAATGCGCAATGCAGCGATGCTTCTCTCGAGATCGTCGACATGGGTGAACAACTGCTCATTGGCTGCATATTCAAGATCGGCGAAGAGCCGCTGGTACCTTGAATAGCCGAGATCGGGCATGAACCTGCCACTCACGCGCCAGGATTCATATCGGAAGCGCTGGACTACACCAATCTTCAAGCCGTCGGTATCGATCAGTGTCCAGGTGTCCATCGTTCCGGGCGGGAAGTTGGAACGTCCAGCTTGAGACCGAATCCATCATCCCGCCAGAGCTGATTGCGTCATCGGCGGGGCTGGGCAAAAGTGCCAAGCAAGCTTGGCACCTACCGAAGCGATTTCAGGCGGCTTCAGGCCAATGCCGGCCAGCGGCCGGCACTACCTTCAGTCTTCTTCCGGCGGCAGCACGATGGCGTCGTCGTCGATCGCCAGCTTGCCGGCCATCAGCACGGCCTGGGTGCGGTTGGTCACGCCCAGCTTGCGCAGGATGGCGGTGACGTGGGCCTTGATCGTCGCTTCGGAGACGTTGAGGTCGTAGGCGATCTGCTTGTTCAAGCGGCCGGCGCCGAGCATCTGCAAAACGCGGAACTGCTGCGGGGTCAGCTCGCGCAGGCGCTGGCCGACTTCGCGTTCCTCGCTGCCGGTGGGCGGCACGTTGTGCGCTTCCGGCGGTGCCCAGGTCTCACCATCGAGGATGGTGCCCAGTGCGTGGCCGATGGTGTCCGAATCCGCAGACTTCGGAATGAAGCCCAGCGCGCCGTGGTCGAGCGCGCGGCGCATCACCGTCGCCTCTTCGCGCGGGACACCACGACCACCGGCAGGTGCGGATGCAGCGAGCGCATGTGCACCAGCGCGTTGAAACCCTGCGCACCGGGCATGTTGAGGTCCATCAGGACCAGGTCGGCGTCGTTGTGCTGGTCGGCCAGCGCATACAGCGCTTCCACGCTGTCGGCTTCGAACAGCTGCACGCCGGGGATGACCCGCTGTACCGCCCCACGCAGGGCTTCGCGGAACAGCGGGTGGTCATCGGCAATCAGGAGGGTGGTCATGGTCGGGGGGAACCGTGGGGGAAAGCAGATGGGGTCAGAGCCCTTTCCTTGCGGAAAGGGATCCGACCCCGGTCGTACATCAGCGCACCTTGCGCTCGTCCACCAGCGACGCCACCACCGACGGATCGGCCAGCGTCGAGGTGTCGCCAAGCTGGTCCGGTGCGTTCTCGGCGATCTTGCGCAGGATGCGGCGCATGATCTTGCCCGAGCGGGTCTTCGGCAGGCCTGGCGCCCACTGCAGGTGGTCCGGCGTGGCGATCGGGCCGATCTCCTTGCGCACCCAGGCAACCAGTTCCTTCTGCAACTCGTCGCTCGGTGCCTCTTCGGCCACCAGGGTGACGTAGGCGTAGATGCCCTGGCCCTTCACGTCGTGCGGGAAGCCGACCACGGCCGCTTCGGCCACCTTCGGGTGCGAGACCAGCGCGCTTTCCACTTCGGCGGTGCCGATGCGGTGGCCGGACACGTTGATCACATCGTCCACGCGGCCGGTGATCCAGTAGTAGCCGTCTTCGTCGCGGCGGCAACCGTCACCGGTGAAATAGCTGCCCGGGTAGGTGCGGAAATACGTATCGATGAAGCGCTGATGGTCGCCGTACACCGTGCGCATCTGGCCCGGCCAGGAATCGCGGATGATCAGGTTGCCCTCGGTCGGGCCGTCCTGGATCTCGCCATCGGCGTTGACCAGCGCCGGCTGCACGCCGAAGAAGGGCAGGGTGGCCGAGCCCGGCTTGAGGTCCATCGCGCCGGCCAGCGGCGAGATCAGGATGCCGCCGGTCTCGGTCTGCCACCAGGTATCGACGATCGGGCAACGGCTGTCGCCGACCACTTCGTAGTACCAGCGCCAGGCTTCCGGGTTGATCGGTTCGCCGACACTGCCGAGCAGGCGCAGCGATGCGCGCGAGGTCTTCTTCACCGGCTCCTCGCCTTCGCGCATCAGTGCACGGATGGCGGTCGGGGCGGTGTAGAAGATGCTCACCTTGTGCTTGTCGATGACGTTCCAGAAACGCGAGGTGTCCGGGTAGTTCGGCACGCCTTCGAACATCAGCGAGGTCGCGCCGTTGGCCAGCGGCCCGTACACGATGTAGCTGTGGCCGGTGACCCAGCCGACGTCGGCGGTGCACCAGTAGATGTCGTCCTCGCGCAGGTCGAACACCGCTTCATGGGTGTAGGCCGCGTACAGCAGGTAGCCGCCGGTGGTGTGCAGCACGCCCTTCGGCTTGCCGGTGGAACCGGAGGTGTAGAGGATGAACAACGGATCTTCCGCGTTCATGCGTTCCGGCTCGCAGGTGGCCGGCTGGCTGTCCACCACATCGTGGAACCAGCGGTCGCGCGGGGCCTGCATGTCCACCGCGCCGCCGGTGTGGCGCACTACCAGCACGGTTTCAACCGTGTTCGTGCCGGGCAGCTTCAGCGCTGCATCGACGTTGGCCTTCAGCGGAATCTTTCGACCACCGCGCAGACCCTCGTCTGCGGTGATGATCAGCTTGCTCTGGCAGTCGCTGACGCGGTCGGCGATCGAGTTCGGTGCGAAGCCACCGAACACCACCGAGTGGATCGCACCGATGCGTGCGCAGGCCAGCATGGCCACGGCGGCGTCGACGATCATCGGCAGGTAGATGGTGACCCGATCGCCCTTCTTGACCCCGAGGTTGCGCAGCGCGTTGCCGAGGCGGCAGGTGCGCTCGTATAGCTCGCGATAGGTCACGTGCTGCGCCGGTGCGTCCGGGCCGTCCGGCTCGAACAGCAGGGCGGTCTTGTCGCCACGCTTCTCCAGCTGGCGGTCCAGGCAGTTCACGCTGGCATTGAGCTCGCCATCTTCGAACCACTTGATGTGGAAATCGGACAGGTCGTAGCTGACGTTCTTGATCTTCGTCGGCTTGCGCATCCACTCCAGGCGCTCGGCGGCCTTGCCCCAGAAACCATCCGGGTCGGTCACCGAAGCCTGGTACTGCTGTTCGTACGACGTCTTGTCGATGCGTGCCTTGGCGGCGAACTGCGGATCGACGGGGTAGATATCAGCCATGGCACCCTCACTTGCACGTTGACTTTGTATGTGCGGTCGCAGCATCGCAGCGACCGATCCCCTTCAGTTTGCCCCATCCACCCCCGGCCGCGTCACCACTCTGGTTAGACCATGGTCGAAAGTGAGCGCCCAGCAGGGCCGGGTTCGACCAATGGCGAATAGCCGCTATACATAATCGCCCCGCAGTCTCGGCTCGACCGTGCCCCACGCGCGGCATCACCTTGCCACTTGGGAGAGAGGGCAACATGAGCCACCGTACGTTGAAAGCCGTGCGCAAACCTTTGGCGGCCTGCCTGTTGGTCGCCCTGGTCGCACCGGGCATGGCGTTCGCTGAGACCGCCAAAGAGAAAGCGCTGGAAGCACGCGTTGCCGAACTGGAACGCCAGGTCCAGCTGCTGCTGTCTTCGCAGCAACAACAACAGACCCAGATCAGCCAGACCCAGCAGGCGGTGACCGAAGTCCGCACGGTGCAGGCCGAGCAGAAGCCGGTCGCCTCGGTGCCGGCGGGCAAGCAGCCGATCCAGGTCACCACCATCACCCCGGGCGCCGCGCCGGGCACCACGGTCAAGATCGGCGGCTTCATCAAGGCCGATTTCCTGGCCACCCAGACCAGCGATGGCCAGCTGGCCGACGACGCCACCGGCCGCTCGCTGTATCTGCCGGGCCAGACCCCGGTGGAAGGCGCCGGCGGCAGCGGCAAGCGTTCGGGCACCGACTTCAATGCCCACGCCAAGTTCTCGCGCTTCAACCTGGGCATCGACAACGTGAGCGAGTCGGGCAACAAGGCCGGTGCGTTCTTCGAGATGGACTTCTTCGGCAACTCGCTGGGCAACCAGACCGCCACCAATACCTATGGTGTGACCCTGCGCCACGCCTACATGTACTGGAACAACTGGATGGCCGGCCAGACCTGGTCCAACTTCATGGACGCGGCCGCGCTGCCGGAAGCGGTCGACTTCGTCGGCCCCACCGACGGCGTGATCTTCGTGCGCCAGGCCCAGGTGCGCTACACCCAGGGTGGCTTCAGCGTCGCGCTGGAAAACCCGGAAACCACCACCCTCACCGGTACCCGCAACCCGGTCACCGGCGCCTGGACCAACACCAGCGCCAACTCCGACCGTGGCAGCCTGCCTGACCTGACCCTGCGCTATGGCTGGAAGGGTGACTGGGGCACCTTCGGTGTCGGCGGCATCGTCCGTCAGCTGAAGGTCGACAACCAGGCCACCGGCGCCAAGGCCGACAAGGTGGCTGGCGGCCTGACACTGGGCGGCAAGTGGGTGATGGGTGACAGCGATTCGCTGCACTACCAGCTGACCGGCGGCGAAGGCATCGCCCGCTACATCGGCCTGGGCATCACCGCCGACAGCGCCTACGACGTGGCCCGCGACGAGCTCAACCCCACCGGCGTGCTGGCCGGTTACGTGGGCTGGCGGCATGCGTTCTCGCCGAAGCTGCGCACCAACCTGATCTATGCGCGCAGCGACTACGACAACGACAGCATCCTCGGCCCGCTGGTGACCAAGAGCGTGCAGAGCATCCGCGGCAACATCTTCTATTCGCCGCTGCCCAAGGTCGATATCGGCGCCGAGCTGATGTACGGCCGCCGCGAAGTGGAGAACGGCAACAAGGGTGACATCACCCGATTGCAGTTCACCACGAAGTACAGCTTCTAAGAGCGTGCCGGCCAGCGGCCGGCACCTACCGAGATGGGGTGCCGGCCAAGGTCGGCACCTACCGAGATGGGGTGCCGGCCAAGGTCGGCATCTACCGAGATGGGGTGCCGGCCAAGGTCGGCATCCACCGAATTGAGTGCCGACTAACGTTCGGCACCCACCAACAACGATTGCTTCGGAGGGGAAGCGTCCCATGTCCAGTACACCCAGCACCGCCCATAAAGCGGGCACCCTGACCAAGGGCCACAAGAAGGTCATCTTCGCATCGAGCCTCGGCACGGTGTTCGAGTGGTATGACTTCTTCCTGTACGGCTCGCTCGCGGCCATCATCGCCAAGCAGTTCTTCAGTGGCGTCAATGAAACCACGGGCATGATCTTCGCCCTGCTGGCGTTCGCCGCCGGCTTCTTCGTACGCCCGTTCGGCGCGGCCTTCTTCGGCAGCCTCGGCGACCGCATCGGCCGCAAGTACACCTTCCTGGTCACCATCCTGATCATGGGCATCTCGACCTTCCTGGTCGGCGTGCTGCCCAACTACGCTTCGATCGGTTTCGCCGCGCCGGTGATCCTGATCATCCTGCGGCTGGCCCAGGGCCTGGCGATGGGCGGCGAGTACGGCGGTGCCGCCACCTACGTGGCCGAGCACGCGCCGGACGACAAGCGTGGCCTGTACACCAGCTTCATCCAGTGCACCGCCACGCTCGGCCTGTTCCTGTCGCTGCTGATCATCCTGGCCTGCCGCATGACACTGGGCAACGAGGCCTTCGAAGCCTGGGGCTGGCGCATTCCGTTCCTGGTGTCGATCCTGCTGCTGGGCATTTCGGTATGGATCCGCCTGCAGCTGAGCGAATCGCCGCTGTTCCAGCAGATGAAGGCTGAAGGCAAGGGCTCCAAGACCCCGTTCCGCGACAGCCTGAAGGGCGGCAACCTGAAGCTGATGTTGCTGGTCCTGCTCGGTGCGGCGGCTGGCCAGGCCGTGGTCTGGTACGGCGGACAGTTCTACGCGCTGTTCTTCCTCAGCAGCATGCTGAAGGTCGATGCCACCACCTCCTACCTGCTGATCGCCGCAGCGCTGGCACTGGGCACGCCGTTCTTCATCTTCTTCGGCTGGCTGTCCGACCGCATCGGCCGCAAGAAGATCATCCTGGCCGGCTGCCTGCTGGCGGCCATCACCTACATCCCGATCTTCAAGGGCCTGACCCACTTCGCCAACCCGGCCATCGAAGAAGCCCGCAGCAGTTCGCCGGCGCTGGTCGTCGCCGATCCGGCCACCTGCTCGTTCCAGTTCGATCCGGTGGGCCTGCGCAAGTTCACCAGCTCCTGCGACGTGGCCACCGCCGCGCTGACCAAGGCCGGCGTGCCGTACGACGTGCAGCCCGCCGCCGCCGGCTCGCTGGCGATGGTGAACGTGGGCAGCGCCAGCGTCCCCTCGTATGAGGCCGCAGGCCTGACCAAGGAAGAAGGCAAGGCCAAGGCCGATGCGTTCGGAGCGGAGCTGAAGACCGCGCTGACCACCGCCGGCTACCCGGCCAAGGCCGATGGTGCGCGCATCAACATCGCCGGCACCATCTTCATGCTGTGGCTGCTGGTGCTGTACGTGACCATGGTCTACGGCCCGATCGCCGCCTACCTGGTCGAACTGTTCCCGACCCGTATCCGCTACACCTCGATGTCGCTGCCGTACCACATCGGCAACGGCTGGTTCGGTGGCTTCCTGCCGGCGATCTCGTTCGCGCTGGTGGCCGGTACCGGCAACCTCTACTACGGCCTGTGGTACCCCATCATCATCGCGCTGATGTCGGTGGTGATCGGCGGCCTGTTCCTGCGCGAAACCAAGGACGTGGATATCACCAAGTAGCCGGCGCGCCGACCAACGGTCGGCACCCACCGGGTTTCAGGGGCCGCGGTGCAGACCGCGGTCTTTCTGTTTGTGGGGTGGCGACTGGGGTCGGATCCCTTTCGCGCGCGAATGGGCTCCGACCCCAACCGCAGGACGTGCTACTCCGAGCATCCATCGCTCAGCTCAAGCTGTCGCCTTGAAAACGCTTCGATGCAGAACCGACGCTGCGCGCTCTCATCGACTGCCTGGCGGATCTGCCTGCGCAACTGGTCGGCTCCCGGGCAACGCGCAGCGCGAGCGACAACGAGGTTGCACACAGGAACGAACGGGAAGTGGACGTCATGGCGTGGAATGTTCAACTTCTCGTCCCAGGCTTCGAACGGAAAGAGCACATGCAACAAGCCATCTGCCGCTTCATCCTCGCTTGGTCGCGTGAGGGCGACATCCGGTGCATCCCTGAGCAACGTCGCATAGGCGTCCAGGAGGCGACGGCCGTGCCGATCATGCTCCGCCGGTGTGCTCGCCTGCCGCAATGCTGTGTAATACGGGAAGAGGCTGTCTACATCGGGTCCGCTGCAGATCACGCCGGACGACCGTGAGCTGTCATTGACGGGGGTGTGTACACGGCAGGTCGTACGCTCAAGCCTCTCTGCAAGCGCCTCGAGCACCCTGCCAATACTGGCACCGGGTGTGGCATCGCCCTCGAGCTCGCCGACCACGGCGGCCAGGCTGTCGCCCACCAATGGGATGTGTTCGTGCTCGGTGTTCAAATCGATTGCCGCGACATCAATGGACTGCTCGCTGGCATCGGAAACTCCGGGCATGAGAAGACATCCGGTCAGAAATGCAAATACGCGTCGCATCTACGCATGTTTTTGGAGGTGGGACACCACCTTCAGCACGCTAACGTCGTGAAGCAATGAAACAAGTACGAATCTACATATCAGCCCAGTACTCAATCGTACCGGTGCGAGGTGACGTATCCAGCCACACGGAACACTGGGGCTTCTAGCAAGAACTGCCAACTTATGACGCAAATGGCCCGAATTCCCTTTGTTCGCCAGTGCGTCCCATAGCATGGGCGATTCATCGAATCGGATCGGGGCATGCGCAGCGTACTTCTGGCAGCGATCATCACTGTCTCAGCGTCATCGCCCGACGCAGAAACGCATGTAGCTGCCGACGGTGCGGCACCGCAGGGAAGCCTGCGAGTCGAGGAAAGATCGCCCGTGATCAAACAACTATGCAAGACAGAGAAGGTCTGGCTGTCCTGGAACAACGCCGTACCAAGCGCAACATTGGTGACCTGCGACTGCAGTTGCACATCGCATGACAACTCAGGATGGCTTGTCGAGGCGCAACCGGAAGTCGGCACCTATCGGGTGCATCGAGTCTCTCTCGGCAAGGTTTTCAGTCCCACGGAGTTCCGTCGGGCTGGTGCGCGGATTCAGGACATCGTCTCGTCGCATCCGTGGTGTTCAGGCGCCAAACCGAGCATGCCAACGAATGCCGTGTTTGCGACGTTGGTGAAGCAGCCCACGGAATCGGGCGATGAGCCTTACTGCTTTATGCCCCACTTCTTCGTAGGTGATCCAAAAGCCCCCCTGAGAAGAACTCCAGTGTCGGGTGAACTGTTCTCCGATGCGCCCGCAGCAGAGTCAGCAGTGATCGTGCGGGAGATCGAGATCCTGCATGACTGGAGGCGGGAATCTGCGAGTGAGTAGCGCTGCGTAGCGCATTGATTCCCTCGGACAAAGTATGAGGGCTATACATGCTGGAGTTTCAGTGATGTTTGTTTTGAAGCGCGTGGCGCTGGCATTAACTGTTGGCCCACCTCTGCTCTTATCTGCTTACGCTGTGGATGCCAGTGCGATCTATGGCGTCAACCACACTCACTGGGCGATCAACCGATTCAGTGTCGATGGCCGTTCGGCGATTGACGTTATTGGTCCATATCAAGGTGGCGGAGGAGGATGCTGTTACATGACTCCAGATCAGTGGCGGCCAGGGATGATGGTACGGGTCGATTGGGAAACCGGGACAGGGAGTACAGCGGGATTCCCTGGGTTTGCAGATGAGGCGAAGTACGACGCTTGGCTGCAACAAATCGAGGCACAAAAGCGCAGGCACAGCAAAGTCGTCCCCGTCCCGGATTACACCAACCAGAAAGTCTGCGGCATCACCGTGCATTTCCTGCTCTGCGATGAGATTCAGGTCACCACCTCCTGTTACGCCTACGGCAGCCCTGAGTATCCGATCAAGATTCCGCTTGAGTTGCCAGAACCGCCGTCATGCCCGGCAGAGCGTACCGAGCAGCAGAAGGCGTAGTGAGGGACGGGATTGCATGCGAGGGTGAGCGCATGCACGTTGGTGGCGAGGTTCCCGAATGAGACCCCGTGCGAAGGCGTGAAGGTTGGCATGCGAGTCGAGCACGGCTCGACTCTACAATCGGCCCATGACCACCACCACGCCGACCGACCTGCCCGCCATCCTGCACACCCTGCGCAGTGCCTGGCGGTCGCAGCGCCCTTCGCTCGACCAGCGCGAAGCCGACCTGCGCCGCCTGCGCGAGGCGTTGAAGCCGCGTCTGGACGAAATGGCCCAGGCCATCGCCGAGGACTTCGGCCATCGCGCCCACGTCGAATCGAAGCTGGCCGATGGCATGAGCGTGCTGTCGGCCATCGACCACCTGCGCCGCCACCTGCGCCGCTGGTCGAAGCCGCAGCGGGTGGGCGCCGGTTGGCGATTGTGGCCGGCGCGCGCAGCTGCGGCCGACGCCGTTGGGCGTGGTCGGGGTGATCTCGCCTTGGAACTACCCGGTCACGCTGGCATTGGTGCCGCTGGCCACCGCCATTGCCGCCGGCAATCACGTGTTGCTCAAGCCCTCCGAACACACGCCGTGCACCAGCGCGTTCCTGGCCGATCTCCTGGCCAGCGTGTTCCCGCCCGATCGGGTGGCGGTGGTGCAGGGTGGGGCGGATGTGGCGGCGGCGGTGTCCTCGCTGCCGCTGGACCATCTGCTGTTCACCGGCTCGACGGCGGTTGGCCGCAAGGTGATGGCTGCCGCCGCCGAGCATCTGGTGCCGGTCACGCTGGAGCTGGGCGGCAAGTCGCCGGCCATCGTCTGCCACGATTTCCCACTGGACAAAGCCGCAACGCGGCTGGCCACCGGCAAGTGGTTCAACGCGGGCCAGACCTGCATCGCGCCGGATTACGTGCTGATCGACACCGCGCGCCAGCGTGAGTTCGTGCAGGCCCTGCAGCAGCAGGTACGCGAGCGCTACGGCGACTTCAGCGATGCCGACGATTACACGCGCATCATCAACGAAGGCCAGTACCGGCGCCTGCAGGGCTATCTGGCGCAGGCGCGCGAACGTGGCGTGCCGGTGATTCCGTTGGCGCAGGTGGATGAGGCGCGCCGACCGCGAGCGCCTGCTGGTGCCGACCGTGGTGCTGGACCCGCCGGACGACTTGGACTTGATGCGCGAGGAGATCTTCGGGCCGATCCTGCCGGTGCGGGCTTACCCGGATCTGGATGCTGCGCTGGCCGACGTACTGTCCCGCGACCGGCCGCTGGCGCTGTATCCCTTCAGCCATGACCGGGCCACGGTGGAGCGCATCCTCGGCCAGGTGGTGGCCGGCGGGGTGACGGTGAATGACACGCTGCTGCACTTCGCCGCCGATGGCCTGCCGTTTGGCGGGGTAGGGGCCAGCGGCATGGGCGCGTACCACGGCCGGGCCGGGTTCGATGCGATGAGCAAGCGGCTGCCGGTGCTGTGGCAGTCGCGCTGGGCGGCCAGCGACCGGCTGCGGCCGCCGTATTCGAAGATTGCGGGGTTGTTGAAGTTCCTCTTGCGGTGATCGGGTTCCGGTAGTTGCCAACCTTGGTTGGCACACGGTGATTGCTGGCGCCAACCAAGGTTGGCGTCTACGGGGGTATATGGGCGCCCATCAAGGCCCACCCGGGTAGAATGGCCCCCATGAAGATCGCCTCGTGGAACGTCAATTCGCTCAATGTCCGCCTGCCGCACCTGGAGCAGTGGCTCAAGGACTTCGGCCCGGACATCGTCGGTATCCAGGAAACCAAGCTGGAGGACCACAAGTTCCCCGATTCGGCGCTGATCGCCGCGGGCTACCGCAGCGTGTTCGCCGGCCAGAAGACCTACAACGGCGTGGCGCTGCTGTCGCGTGAGCCGGCGCAGGACGTGCAGATCGGTATTCCCGGCTTCGAGGACGAGCAGAAGCGCGTCATCGCCGGTACCTTCGGCGACCTGCGGGTGATCAACCTGTACGTGGTCAACGGCCAGGACATCGGCACCGACAAGTACGACTACAAGCTGCGCTGGCTGGAAGCGGTCCATGCCTGGATCGCCGAAGAACTGCAGCGGCACCCGAAGCTGATCGTGATGGGCGACTTCAACATCGCCCCGGACGCGCGATGTGCACGACCCGGAGGTGTGGAACGAGAACCACATCCTGACCTCCACCGCCGAGCGCGGCGCGCTCAACAAGCTGCTGCAGCTGGGCCTGCACGATGGCTTCCGCCTGCACAACGACGAGGCGGGCACCTTCAGCTGGTGGGATTACCGTGCCGCGGGCTTCCGCCGCAACCTGGGCCTGCGCATCGACCTGACCCTGGTCTCCGACGCGCTGAAGGGCAGTGCGGTGGCCTCGGGCATCGACCGCGAGCCGCGTACCTGGGAACGCCCGAGCGACCATGCGCCGGCGTGGGTGCAGTTGGGTTGAACGAACGGGGCCCGACGATTGCCGGGCCCGTTCTGAAACGTCTGCCGGCCAGCGGTCGGCACTACCCTCAGATCACCGTATGCTCTTGCGGGTGAACAGGTTGACGATTGCCAGCAGGATCACCGCACCGATCAGCGAGAACAGGAAGGTGCGGATGGTGATCGCTTCGTTGATGCCGCCGCCGAACAGCCAGCCGGAAATCAGCGCGCCGACGATGCCGACCACGATGTTGAGGATGATGCCCTGCTGGGCATCGCGCTTCATGATGATGCTGGCCAGCCAGCCTACGATGCCGCCGACGATCAGCCAGATGATGATGCCCATGATCGAACCTCCGGTGGGGAACTGTGACCAGTTGACGCGCACGGCCGTGAACCCGTCGTGGAATTGCGTGACGGGCGCGTGCGGATGAGCCTGCCAGCCACCCTCGACGGCCCGTGGCGCTTCGGCCCGGTCACGGTCTGGCGGCGCCCGCACGTGCCGGGCCACCGCGGTGAACCGCAGGCGCGGCAGGTGCTGGCGCAGGCGCTGGGCGCCGACCCGGACACGCTGCCGCTGGTCCGCGATGACAAGGGCCGGCCGGAGCTGAGCGGCGCGCTGGCCCACTACGGCACCGGCTGGAGCCACAGCGGCGAGGTGCTGCTGGTGGCGCTGGGCGAGGGCGTGCGGCTGGGCGTCGACCTGGAACTGCTGCGCCCGCGGCCGCGTCTTCTGGAAATCGTGCAGCGCTTCTTCCACCCCGAGGAAGTGGCCTGGCTGGAAAGCCTGGACGAGGCCGGGCGCGAGCACTGGTTCTTCCGCGTGTGGTGCGTCAAGGAGGCCATCCTGAAGGCGCACGGGCAGGGCATCTCGTTCGGCCTGCACCGCCTGCAGCTGGCACCGGGGGCCGATGGCGCCCTGCACCTGCGCTGGTGCGCCCCGGAACTGGGCGAGGCCGCGCGCTGGCACCTGCACGAATGGCAGGCCACCGGCCAGTTCCGCGCCGCATTGGCCTGGTATCCACACTGAAGCGGGGAATCAGCGCGCAAAACCGGCGATAATGGCGGCATGAGCGAACACCCACTTCCCGCCAGCGTGGCTGCCACGCTGGAACAGGGCCTGGCCAGCATGGGCCTGGACGCCGCGCTGGCGCCGCCGCTGCTGCGCTACCTGGCCCTGCTGCACCGCTGGAACGGCACCTACAACCTCACCGCCATCCGCGACCCGCAGGAGATGGTTACCCGCCACCTGCTCGATTCGCTGGCGATGCAGCCGTTCGTGGCTGATGGCAGCCTGGCCGACCTCGGTACCGGCCCCGGGTTGCCCGGCATCCCGCTGGCGATCGCCTGCCCGGGCCTGCAGGTCACCCTGGTGGAGAGCAACGGCAAGAAGGCGCGCTTCATGCGCGAGGCCGTGCGCCAGCTCGGCCTGGGCAACGCCCGCGTGGCCGAATCGCGGGCCGAAGCGCTGGACGAGGCCGGTCGTTACGACCAGCTGACCGCGCGCGCAATGGATACCCTGGCCGGCATCGTCCGTGTCGGTGGCCATCTGCTGCGCCCCGGTGGCGTGCTGCTGGCCATGAAGGGCGTCTACCCGCATGAGGAGATCGCGGAACTGCCGGCTGGCTGGCAGGTGCGTGAGGTGACCCCGCTGAGCGTGCCCGGCCTGGCCGGCGAACGTCACCTGGTCACTGTTACAGGCCCCTGATTCCCGCCGCCAGCCCCTTGTGGAACAAGAGGTTGGCGATTCACGATTTCCGCAAGGGGCCGGTTGTACGCATAATGACCGGTCCCAGCACACGTCGACGAGGCACACCCGCATGGCCCGCATCATCGCCATCGCCAACCAGAAGGGTGGCGTCGGCAAGACCACGACCGCCGTCAACCTGGCCGCTTCCCTGGCCAACGCACCCAAGCGCGTGCTGTTGGTCGACCTGGATTCGCAGGGCAACGCGACCATGGGCAGTGGCGTGGACAAGCGCGAGCTGGCCGCCTCCACCTGTGACCTGCTGCTGGGCGAGAACAGCGCCGCCGATGTGCGCGTGCAGACTGCCGAGGGCTACGACCTGCTGCCCGGCAACATCGACCTGACCGCCGCCGAGATCCAGCTGATGGGCCAGAGCGAGCGCGAGCAGCGCCTGAAGCGCGCATTGGCGCCGATCCGCGACGAGTACGACTACATCCTGATCGATTGCCCGCCGGCGTTGTCGCTGCTGACGCTCAACGCGCTGGCCGCCGCCGATTCGGTGATCGTGCCGATGCAGTGCGAGTACTACGCATTGGAAGGCCTGAGCGCGCTGGTGGAAACCATCGAAGCGCTGCGCACCAGCCTGAACCCGGCGCTGGAGATCGAAGGCGTGCTGCGCACCATGTTCGACGTGCGCAACAACCTGGCCAACGCAGTGTCGGCCGAGCTCACCGAGCACTTCGGCGACCGCGTGTTCCGCACCATCGTGCCGCGCAACGTGCGCCTGGCCGAGGCGCCCAGCCATGGCCAGAGCATCGTCGGCTACGACCGCGCCTCGCGCGGTGGCGTGGCCTACCTGGGCCTGGCCGGCGAGATCATCCGCCGCAACAACGAACGCAACAAGGCCGCCAAGGCCGTGGAGACCGTCTGATGACCAGCAGCAAGCCGGCAGCCAAGAAGCGAGGCCTCGGCCGTGGCCTGGACGCGCTGCTGGGCCCGAAAGGCGCGGTCAGCCAGGTGCAGGCCACCACCGCGGTGATCGAACCGCTGCCGGGTGAAGTGCTGCGCAAGTTGCCGGTCGGCCAGCTGCAGCCGGGCAAGTACCAGCCGCGCCGCGAGATGGACGAGGGCAAGCTCTCCGAGCTGGCCGACTCGATCAAGTCGCAGGGCGTGATCCAGCCGATCCTGGTGCGCCAGCTGCCGGCAGGCAACTACGAGATCGTCGCCGGTGAACGCCGCTGGCGCGCATCGCAGCTGGCCGGCCTGGACGAAGTGCCGGTGGTGGTGCGCGAGCTGGAAGACCGCACCGTCATCGCGATGGCGCTGATCGAGAACATCCAGCGCGAAGACCTCAACCCGCTGGAAGAAGCCGAAGCGCTGCAGCGCCTGATCAGCGAATTCACCCTGACCCATGCCGAGGCTGCCGAGGCCGTCGGCCGCTCGCGTGCGGCGGTGTCCAACCTGCTGCGCCTGCTGGAGCTGCCGGTGGCAATCCGGCTGCTGCTGGAAACCCGCCGCCTGGAAATGGGCCATGCCCGCGCGCTGCTGACCCTGGCCCCCGAGCTGGCCGGCAAGCTGGCGCAGGAAGCGGCCGATGAAGGCTGGTCGGTGCGCGAGGTCGAGCGCCGTGCGCAGGCCTTCGCCGCCGGCAAGGTGCCCAGCAATCGCCCGGTGGCCGCGCCGAAGGTGCAGCAGGCCGACATCGCCTCGCTGGAAACCGAACTGTCCGAAGCGCTGGGTGCCAAGGTGGCGATCAGCCACGGCCGGGGCGGCAAGGGCAAGCTGATCATTCACTACGCCGACCTGGATACCTTGGACGGCGTGCTGGAAAAACTGCGCACGCGCCAGGGCTGAGCCCGACGCAGCGCCAGGGGGGCGGCCTGTTCCTGCCGCGTCCTGTAGATGACAGGGAACGCACCGCCGCGCGCCGGGGGATGCACTGCTCTCCGGTCCGTGGCCTCATCCAGGGAGCAGGACATGAGCAACGAATACGAGGACGTCAGCCCGGACGGCACCCAGATACTGGTACATCGCCGCGAAAAGGACTTCGCGCTCGCCATCGGCGAAGAACAGCACATCGAGGCAATCAGCGCCCACCTCGAGCGCCATCTGGGTCCGGTGTCCGGTGTCTTCCACGAGATCATCTCCGACCTGGTGCACATCGACGTGCACGTGGTGCCGGCCAATGACCAGTTCCCGTACCTGCGCCTGGTCACCTCCGGCATGAGCGACCTGCCGATGACCGTGCCCGCCGAGGTGGATGCGGACGTGCCGCGCTACATGGAGCTGATGGTGACCCTGCCGGCCGACTGGCCGATGTCCCAGGACGCCTTCGAGGACGAGCGCAATTACTGGCCGGTGCGCCTGCTGAAGGGCATGGCGCGGCTGCCGCACGAGTACGACACGTGGCTGGGCTTCGGCCACACCATTCCCAACGGCCATCCCAGCGAGCCCTACGCGCCGGGCGTGGGTTTCGACGGTGCCATCGTGCTGTCGCCGGTGACCGCCCCGGAGGACTTCGCCACGCTGGCGCTGGAGGACGGCAGAACCATCAGCTTCATGAGCCTGGTTCCGCTGTACCCGGAAGAGATGGACCTGAAGCTGAAGAAGGGCGCCGACGCCCTGCTCGACCGCTTCGATGCGAAGCAGATCAACGATGTGATCGAGCCTGGCCGCGTCAACGTGGCGAAGAAGCGTTTCGGTTTGTTCTGAGACCGGTAACATCAGGGGCCTGAATTTCTGCTTCCGGGCCCCTGCCATGACCATCCTGCTCACCGGCGCTGCCGGCTTCATCGGTGCCTACACCGCCCGCGCGCTGCTGGAGGCGGGCCAGCCGGTGGTCGGCCTGGACAACTTCAACGACTACTACGACCCGCAGATCAAGCGCGACCGCGTGGCCGCGCTGTGCCCGGCGCTGGACCTGCGCACGCTCGACCTGACTGATCGCGAAGGCCTGGCGGCGCTGTTCGATGAAGTGAAGCCGACTGCGGTGATCCACCTGGCCGCACAGGCCGGCGTGCGCTATTCGCTGGAAAATCCGCAGGCCTACGTCGACAGCAACCTGGTCGGCTTCGTCAACATGCTCGAGCTGTGCCGCCACCGTGGCGTGCAGCATCTGGTGTATGCGTCGAGCAGCTCGGTCTACGGTGATTCGGCCACGCCGCCGTTCTCCGAGGACCAGCGCGTGGACCAGCCGCGCTCGCTGTATGCGGCCACCAAGGCGGCCAACGAGCTGATGGCCTACACCTACGCGCAGCTGTACGGCCTGCATGCCACCGGCCTGCGCTTCTTCACCGTGTATGGCCCGTGGGGCCGGCCGGACATGGCACCGTTGCTCTTCTCGCGCGCGGTACTGGCCGGGCGGCCGATCGACGTGTTCAACGAAGGCCGCATGCAGCGCGACTTCACACATGTCTCCGACATCGTGTCCGGTATTCTCGGCGCGCTCGCGCATCCGGCCGATGGTCCGGTACCGCACCGGGTGTTCAACCTCGGCAACCATACGCCGGTCGAGCTGGAGCGCTTCATCAGCGTGATCGAGCAGGCCGCCGGTCGCCCCGCGCAGAAGGTCTACAAGCCGATGCAGCCGGGCGACATGGTGCGCACGATGGCCGATACCCGGCGCGCCCATGACGCATTCGGCTTCGACGCGGTGACCCCGATCGAAGAAGGGTTGCCCCCCGTCGTGCAGTGGTGCCGCGAGTATTTTGGCGACCGCGCCTGAGGACGGATCCTCACACAGCCGGATTCATCTTCGGATAACCTCGGCTTCGGAGAATGCGCGGTCTTTGTCCCCCTTTGGCCGAGTGCCTTATGAGCCAACCCGAGCTTTCCGTTGTCGTCCCGGTGTTCAACGAACGCGACAATGTCGCCCCGCTGGTTGCCGAAATCACCGCCGCACTGCGTGGGCGGCTTCCGTTCGAGATCGTCTACATCGACGACCACTCGCGCGATGACACCCTGGCGGTGCTGCAGGGGCTGAAGGCGACCACGCCGGAACTGCGGGTGCTGCACCACGTGGACCAGAGCGGGCAGAGCACCGCCGTGCGCACCGGCGTCAAGCACGCACGTGCGCCGTGGATCGCGACCCTGGATGGCGATGGCCAGAACGATCCGGCCGACATTCCCAAGCTGCTGGCCGCGCGCGATGCCGCCGAGGCGCAGGTGAAGCTGTTCGCCGGCTGGCGCGTCAACCGCCAGGACAGCGGCAGCAAGCGCTGGGCCAGCAAGTGGGCCAATGCCATCCGTGCACGCATGCTGCGCGACGATACGCCCGATACCGGCTGCGGCATCAAGCTGTTCGAGCGCAGCGCGTTCCTCGACCTGCCCTACTTCGACCACATGCACCGCTACCTGCCGGCGCTGATGCAGCGCGCCGGCTGGAAGACCACCAGCGTGCCGGTCAACCACCGCCACCGTACCGCCGGTGTCTCCAAGTACAACAACCTCGGCCGCGCCCTGGTCGGCATCCGTGACCTGCGTGGCGTGGCCTGGCTGATCACCCGCAGCAAGCGCACCGCGGTGGAGGAGCGTTGATGGATCTGGAGCTGCACTGGCTCGACCAGCCGCTGACCTGGTTGTACTGGACCGGCCTGCATGTGACCGGCTGGAAGCTGATCGGCTACACCGGCGCGCTGATGTTCGGCGGCCGCTGGCTGGTCCAGTTTATCGCGTCCAAGCGTGCGGGCAAGCCGGTGATCCCGCGCCTGTTCTGGTACATGAGCGTGGTCGGCAGCCTGATGACGCTGAGCTACTTTCTGTTCTCGGCCAAGCAGGACTCGGTGGGCGTGCTGCAGAACCTGTTCCCGGCGTTCACCGCGCTGTACAGCCTGCAGCTGGACATCAAGCACCGGGGCTGGAAGCGGGACAAGGCCAGCCACTAGGTCTTCGGGGCCTCATCCGGTAGCTGCCGACCTTGGTCGGCGCTGGTTTGGGGGCCAACCAAGGTTGGCCGCTACCGGAGCCCCGGTCTGCCACGCTACGGTAGATGCCGACCTTGGTCGGCGCTGGGTTTGGGGGGCCAACCAAGGTTGGCCGCTACCGGGGCCCCGGTCTGCTGCGCAGGCAGGACCTTCGTCCCATGCCACGGGCCGTGGGCGGTGCCATCATCGGGGTCTGCCTTCCCGGGAACCTGTGCTCGTGAAAACCCGTCTTGCCGTTGCCCTGCTGATCGCCCTGTCCACCCCCGCCGTAGCCCTGGCCGCACCGCCCGCCGCCGCCGCGCCGGCCAGCGTGGCCACCGAATCGCCCGCCGATGCCGCCTTCCGCGCGCTGTACGAGAAGGAATGGAAGTGGCGCCAGGAGGGCGGCGGCGAGGCCAGCGAGGACGAGGACGCTCCGGCCAATGCCACCCGCATGCCCGACGTCGGCCCGGCCGCGCAGCAGGCGCGCCTGAAGGTGTGGGATGAAACCCTGGCTGCACTGAAGAAGATCGACCCGAAGACCCTGTCGCCCGACAACCAGGTCAACTACGCGATCTACCGCGATCAGGTGTTCAACCTGGCCGAAGAAGTGCGCCTGCGTGGCTACGAGATGCCGTTCAACGCCGACTCCTCGTTCTGGTCCAACCTGTCCTTCATGGCCCGGCGCGAGATGAAGACCGTGCAGGACTACCAGAACTACATCGCACGGCTGAACGATGTGCCGCGTTACTTCGGCCAGCAGACCGAGAACATGCGTGCCGGCCTGAAGCGTGGCTTCAGCGTGCCGCGTGCCGTGCTCGATGGCCGCGAAGTGTCCATCGCCACCGTCGCCGAGCTGAAGGACCCGACCGGATCGCCGTTGTACGCGCCGTTCAAGAAGCTGCCCACCACCATCCCGGCCGCCGAGCAGGCCAGGCTGCAGGCGCAGGCGCGTGAAGCGATCAGCGGCAAGGTGGTGCCGGCGTTCCAGCAGCTGCGCACCTTCTTCGTCAACGAGTACGTGCCGCAGGCGCGCACCACGCTGGCCGCCGAAGCGATGCCGGGCGGCAAGGCGTACTACAAGCAGCAGATCCACGAATACACCACGCTGGACCTGTCGCCGGACGAGATCCATCGCATCGGTCTGGATGAAGTTGCACGCATCCAGAAGGAAATGAACGACATCATCAAGCAGGTGAAGTTCAAGGGCAGCTTCGCCGAGTTCCTGACCTTCCTGCGCACCGATCCGCAGTTCTATGCGAAGACGCCGGAAGAGCTGCTGTCGCGCGCCGCATGGATCTCCAAGCGGGCCGACGGTCAGCTCGGCAAGTACATGACGTTGCCGCGCGCGCGCTTCACCATCGTGCCGGTGCCGCCGGACATTGCACCGTTCTGGACCGCCGGCCGCGGTGGCATGGGCACCTACTGGCTCAACACCTACAACCTGCCGTCGCGCCCGCTGTACAACCTGCCGGCACTGACGCTGCATGAGTCCGATCCGGGCCACGCGCTGCAGGGCGCCATTGCCGCCGAACAGAAGAACCTGCCCGAGTTCCGCCGCAATGCCTACATCTCCGCCTATGGCGAAGGCTGGGCGCTGTACTGCGAGAAGCTGGGCGTGGAAATGGGCATCTACGAAACCCCGTACGAGGATTTCGGCCGCCTGACCTATGAGATGTGGCGCGCCGCGCGCCTGGTGATCGACACCGGCGTGCACAGCAAGGGCTGGACCCGCGAGCAGGCGCTGGCCTACCTGCGTGACCACACCGCGCTGAGCGAGCATGAAGTGACCACCGAAGTGGACCGCTACATCTCCTGGCCGGGCCAGGCACTGAGCTACAAGCTGGGCGAGATCGCCATCGTGCGCCTGCGCGCGCAGGCCGAGAAGGAACTGGGCGACAAGTTCGACATCAAGGGCTTCCACGACACCCTGCTCAAGCAGGGCTCGGTGCCGCTGCCGGTACTGGAGCAGCAGATCCAGGCCTACATCGCCGAGCGCAAGAAGGCCTGACCGTGCAAGGGTAGTGCCGGCCGCTGGCCGGCAACCCGCATGCACCGCAAACGTTCGACATTGCCGGCCAGCGGCCGGCACTACCCCTGATTGGAAAACGGGGTCGGATCGCGGGATCCGACCCCGTGGTCTTTCAGCCCACTGCCCGCGGCTTGGCCACGCGTGCTGCAAAGGTCGGCAGCACCAGCAGGGTCAGCACGGTGGCGGTGATCAGGCCACCGATCACCACCGTCGCCAGCGGCTTCTGCACTTCCGCACCGGAACCGCTGGCGATCGCCATCGGAATGAAGCCGACGATCGCCACCAGCGCCGTGGTCAGCACCGCACGGATACGGCTCGATGCACCGTTGATCGCCGCCTGCAGCGGCAGGTCACCGGCATCGAGGCGCTCGCGGATCGCCTGCATCAGCACCAGGCCGTTCAAGGTGGCCACGCCGGACACGGCGATGAAACCAACCGCCGCCGACACCGAAAACGGCATGCCACGCAGCAGCAGCGCGAGAATGCCGCCGACCAGCGCCAACGGCACGCAGCTGAACACCAGAATGGCTTCCTTGCCGCTGCGCAGGGCCATGAACAGCAGGCTGCCGATCAGCAGGAACACCACCGGTACCACCGTTGCCAGCCGCTTCTCGGCGCGCTGCAGGTTCTCGAACTGGCCACCCCAGGTCAGGTAGGCGCCCGGCGGCAGTGCCACGTCGGCCACCGCCGCTTGTGCTTCACCGACGAAGCCACCCAGATCACGCCCACGCACGTTGGCCTGCACCACCACTCGGCGGCTGCCGTTGTTGCGGCTGATCTGGTTCGGCCCTTCGCTGACCGTGATGCGCGCGACCGACGACAGCGGAATCACCAGCCCCGATGGCGTTGCAATCGGCAACGACGCCAACTGGTCCGGATCGTTGCGCGAGGCATCGTCCAGGCGCACCACCACGTTGAAACGGCGGTCGCCTTCGAAGATCTTGCCGGCCGCCGTGCCACCAATGCCGGTGGACAGCGCATCACTCACGTCCGCGGCAGTCAGGCCGTACTGCGCCGCCGCCACGTGGTCGATGGCCACATTGAGCGTGGGCAGGCCGGAGATCTGTTCCACCCGCACGTCGGCCGCACCGTTCACCGCACGCAGCTTCAACGCCACCTGGTCGGCCACCTTCTGCAGCTGGCTGAAGTCATCGCCGAAGATCATCACCGCCAGGTCGGTACGCACGCCGGAAATCAGCTCGTTGAAGCGCAGCTCGATCGGCTGGCTGAATTCGAAACTGTTGCCCAGCTGCTGCCCGGCCAGCTTTTCGAAGCGTGCTACCAGTGCATCCTTGCCCAGTTTCGGATCCGGCCAGTCCTTGCGTGGCTTGAGCACGATCACGCTGTCGGAGATGTTGGTCGGCATCGGGTCGATCGCCGCCTCGGCGGTACCGGTGCGCGAGAACACGGTTTCCACTTCCGGCTGTTTGGCAATCGCCTTTTCCAACGCCAGCTGCATCGCCAGCGACTGCTCCAGTGAGGTCGACGGCACGCGCAGGGCCTGCATCGCCACGTTGCCTTCGTCCAGCGTCGGCATGAACTCGCGGCCCAGCAGCGAGAACGAACCGATACCCACCACCACCATCATCACCGCACCGGCCAGCACCGTGCGCGGATGCGCCACGGCTTTGCGCGCCACTGGTTCGATGCGCGCACGCAGCATGCGGATCAGCTTGGTTTCGTGCTCGCCATCGTCAGCATGTGCATCGCCGTCCTTCACCTTCGGCTCGCGCACCAGCAGTGCGGCCATCGCCGGCACGAAGGTGAAGGAGAAGATGAAGGCACCGATCAGGGCCAGCATGAACGTGGCCGCCATCGGGTGGAACGTCTTGCCCTCCACGCCTTCCAGGGTAAGGATCGGCGCGAACACCAGCAGGATGATCAGCTGCCCGAAGGCCGCAGGGCGCGCCATCTTCATCGCCGAATCGGCGGCCACGCGCAGGCGTTCCATCGCGGTCAACGCACGGCCCAGTTCGGCGCGGCGCTGGCCCAGCATCAGCAGCGTCGACTCGACCACGATCACCGCACCGTCCACCAGGATGCCGAAGTCCAGCGCACCCAGGCTCATCAGGTTGCCGCTGATGCCGAAGCGGTTCATGCCGATCACCGCGAACAGGAACGACAGCGGAATCACCAGCGCGGTGATCGTTGCCGCACGCAGGTTGCCCAGCAGCAGGAACAGCACCACCACCACCAGCAGCGCACCCTCGGTGAGGTTCTTGGCCACGGTCTTGATGGTGGAATTGACCAGCACGCTGCGGTCCAGCACCGGTGCCGCCACGATGTCGGCCGGCAGCGACTTGTTCACCTGTTCCAGGCGCGCGGCCGCGGCCTGGGCCACGGTGCGGCTGTTGCCGCCGGCGATCATCAGCGCGGTGCCCAGCACGGCTTCATGGCCGTTGCGGCTGGCCGCACCCAGGCGTGGCGCGCGGCTCAGCTCGACCTCGGCCACATCGGCCACGCGCACCACCACGCCATTGCGGGTGGCCACCGGGGCCTGTGCCAGATCGTCGGTGGTCAGCGCCAGGCCGTCAGCACGTACCACCAGGCCCTCGCCGGCACGCTGCACGAAACCGGCACCGGCCTGTACGTTGGAACGCTGCAGGGCAGTGACCAGATCGGCCAGGCCGAGGCCGTGCGCGGCCAGTCGGGCGCTGTCCGGATGCACGCCGTATTCCTTGACGTAGCCGCCGACCGTATCGACGCCGGCCAGCCCCGGGCTGGAACGCATCTGCGGCGCGATGATCCAGTCCTGCACGGTGCGCAGGTAGGTGGCACGTTCTTCCGGCGTACGCAGCAGATTGCCTTCCGGCGTGCGGTAGACCTCGCCGGCCTGCCAACCCGCTTCACCGGGCTTGGCCAGCCTGGCCGGATCGAACGCCGTGAAGTCCACCGTCCACATCAGTACCTCGCCGAGGCCGGTGGTGACCGGCGACAGCATCGGCGACGCGCCATCGGGCAGGTCTTCCGATGCCTCGCGCATGCGTTCGGCCACCTGCTGGCGGGCGAAGTAGATGTCGGTCGCATCAGTGAAGATCGCGGTGACCTGCGAGAAGCCATTGCGCGACAGCGAACGCGTGGTGGTCAGGCCGGGAATGCCGGCCAGCGCGGTTTCCAGCGGATAGGTCACCTGCCGCTCGATCTGCTCCGGCGTCAGCGCCGGTGCCACCGTGTTGATCTGCACCTGGCGGTTGGTGATGTCCGGCACCGCGTCGATCGGCAGCTTGCCCAGCTGGAACAGGCCCACCGCAGCAATCAGCGCCGCCATGAACACCACCAGCCAGCGGTGGCGCACCGCTGTTTCAATGATCAGCTTGAACATGGTCGCTTCCTCAGTGGCCGTGCTCGGCTTCGCCCTTGGCCAGTTCGGCCTTGAGCAGGAAGGCGTTGCTGCCAACGATGCGCTCGCTGCCGGTCAGGCCACCGAGGATCTCGATGCGGTCACCGGCACGGCGCCCAGCCAGCACCGGCTGCGCCTTGAAGCCGCCTTCGACGGCGACGAACACCGCGCTGCTGCCATCGACGTTCTGCACTGCATCGGCCGGGACGCTGAGCGAGTCGTCCTGGCCTTCGGTGACCACTACGGCCGATACCGGCGAACCGGCCGGCGGCAGCGACGCATCCACCGGCGTGGCACGGATGACCGCGACGCCGCCCTGCTGGCGCACATCGGCGGCCGAACCGGTGACGGTGGCGGTGAAGCTGCCACCCGGCACGCTGACTTCCAGCTTCATGCCGGGCGTGACCTGCGCGGCCAGCGCGGGCGGTGCGGTGAACACCAGCTCGTTCATCGTCGGGTCGGCGACGTCGGCCACCGCGCTGCCGGCGGCGACCACTCCACCCGGGGTGACCTGCACGTTGCCGACGATGCCGGCTACCGGGCTGGTGATGCGCACGCGACCGCTGCTGTCCGGCGAACCGTTGGCGGCGGCTTGAGCCTGCGCGGCGGCGGCCTGGGCCTGTGCCGCCAGCGAACGTGCGCGCGAGGTTTCCATTTCCTGGCGGGCGACCACGCCCTGGTCGACCAGCGCCTTGTCGCGGCCATAGGCCAGGCGCGCGGCTTCTGCTTCGGCCGAGGCGGCCAGCGCATTGGCGCGGAACACCGCGGCCTCGCCACTGACCACGATGGCCAGTGCCTGGTTCTGCTTCACCGCCGTGCCCGGCGCGACCAGCACGCGCTCGACGCGGCCGGTCACCGTGGAGGCCACCGACGCGCGTGCGCCGACCGACGGTTCGACCCGGCCGGACAGGCGCGTGGAACCACCGCCACCGCGACCGATCGCGACCACTTCAATACCGGAGGCCTTGATCTGTTCCTGGGTCAGCTGCACCACGCCTTCATCGGCGTCGGCGGGGGCTTTGGCGGTTTCCGCCTTGGCCTCCTTGCTGCCGGCGGCATGGCCGTGGCCATCGTCGGTGCCGGCCTTGGCCGCAGCGGGGTTTTCATTGGCAGGCGTCTGCGCGTTGCCGGCGCAGCCGGCCAGCAGCATGGTCAGCAGCACGCCGCCGATCAGCGGGAAAGTACGGGAGAGAGTCATTTGGCCTCCACAAAAGGTGCGCGCCCTTCCAGGCGGGCAAGATCGATTTCCGCGGCGACGCGCGACAGGCGCGCATCCACGGCGGTGCCGCGGGCGGCGATGAGGGCGCTGCGCGTGCTGCGCAGTTCCAGCTGCGAGATGCGTCCGGCGTCGAAGCCAATGCGGGCCAGGCGATACGCCTCTTCGGCGGCGACCACGCTTTCATCGGCGGCGCGGGTACGGCTGCTGGCGGCCTTCAACCCGGCCACCGCAGAGAGGCGCTCGGCCTCGCTGTCGCGGCGCTGCTGGTCCAGGCGCGCTTCGGCCGCGCGCTGGTCGGCATTGGCGGCGCGGATGCCACCGCGGTTGCGGTCGAACAGCGGGATGCTGAGGCTGACCCCGAGGTTGTAGGCACGCTCGCCGCCTTCGCGGAAGCGGGTCTGCGCGGCGGTGACACTGAGGTCGGGCAGGGCACGCTTGCGCTCCACCTCGACCAGCTTGCCCGCCGCATCGGCTTCGGCTTCGGCAATGCGCACCGCCAGCGCCACGTCGGTGGCACCGCGCGGCAGCGGCGGCGCACGGTCGAGCAGGCTGTCGTTGATCGACTGCACCGGTGCATCCAGCAGTGCAGCACCGGCCAGGCGGGCCAGCGCGGCGTCGCGGAACGCCTGCGCTTCATCCAGCGCTGCGCTGGCGTTGGCCACCTCGCTCTGCGCCTGCACCGCACGCAGCTGCGGTTCGCGGCCCTGCTTGACCAACGCGTTGACGGCGTTGGCGTCAGCGCGGGTGAGGGTCAGTGCTTCTTCGGCCAGGGTGTAGCGGCGCAGTGCACTTTCCGCCTGTGCGTAGACCACCGCCAGCTGGCTGGCCACGTCGCTGCGGCTTTGGGCACCACGCAGGTTGGCGGCCTGTGCTTCGGCCCGGGCCGCACGGACGCGCGCCACGCTGGCCCCAGACCTCCAGCGGCTGGGACAGGGTGAGCACGGTATCGGCCTTGCCCATGCCGCCGTAGGAGCCGGTGCCCCAGGCATTTTCAGCTGAGTAGGAGAGGGAAGGGTTGGGCAATGCACGGGCCTGGTCGGCGCGCGTCGGCGGCCTCGGCCAGCGCCGCACCCACGCGGGTGCCGGGCAGCTGGTCCAGGCGTTCAAGCAGGGTGTCGTAGGAAGGGGCGGCTTGCGCCATCACCGGTGCCGCCGGGGCCAGGCCCAGCAACACGGCGACGACCAGCCCGGCCGCGCGCGGCGACCGAGGTGTCAGGATCGACATAGGGGGATTCCGGTTGTGAGTGAAACGGGAGCCCGCAATCGCGGGACGCGCTCAACTCACGCCCGGGGGGGACGCGTCAATTCATCCTGGGCGACCGCATAGGTCGCCGCGTCGCCGGCATTCATCCAGCGCGCCGGCAGCGGCGCACCGAAGGCGGCGAAATCGTTCGCCGGCAGGCTCAGCGTGGAGTGGTGGCAGTGGTTATGCGTGCAGGCACCCGTGTGCTTGCTGTCGCTGTCACCGCCTGCATCGTCCGCGAGGGATTCGACATGGGCGCTGCTGGCATGCGGTTCCACCGCACACACCAGTGCGTCGGCCACCGGCACGACCACGAATGCCGCCATCAGCAGCATCATCAGGTACGTACGCAGTTGGCGGGTGATCCGGCGCATGGAGGGGAGGCTAGCAAGCGGTTTTCGCCGGATACAATATCAATGGCCACCTCGGGAATTCGTCGGAACCTCCCGTTCAGGTGCGCCGGGCACGCCAGCTCTGGCAGGTGCCGACCTCCTGCCCTGGTGGGTGTCGACCTTGGTCGACACGCTTTTCGACCCCCGACACTTTGCTGCCGGCCAGCGGCCGGCACTACCGGTCTGCAGGCAGCTTCGCGATCACCTTGATCTCGAACTGGAACCCATACAGCCAGGTTATGCCGACTGCCCTGGTAGGTGTCGACCTTGGTCGACACGCTTTTCGACCTCCGACACATTGCCGGCCAGCGGCCGGCACTACCCGTATCACGGCAGCTTCGCGATCACCTTCATCTCGAACTGGAACCCATACAGCCAGGTCACGCCGATGCCGGTCAGGGTCGGGTGCGGCGCCTCGCCCCAGTACTCGGGCACGATCGCCCAGGCCTTCTCGAAGTTGGTTTCCGGATCGACCAGGAACACGGTCACGTCGATCACGTCATCGAACGTGCAGCCGGCAGCAGCCAACACCGCATTGAGATTCTCGAACGCGCGGCGCACTTGGGTTTCGAAATCCGGCTCGGGCGAGCCGTCCTCGCGGCTGCCGACCTGGCCGGAGACGAACAGGAAGCCATTGGATCGGATCGCCGGCGAGTAGCGGTTGCGCTCGTACAGGGCCTGGCGGCCGGCGGGGAAAACGACATCACGCTGTGACATGGGGAAGATCCCGTGGGAGAGAACGCCATCCTCCGCGCCAGCGCTGTCTGGATAAACCGCGATGATCGGCCTAGATTGATTGCCAATTCCAAACAATCACGGCCCACAATGGACCGTTTCGAGGCGATGCGGGCGTTTGCCCGCGTGGTGGAAACCGGCAGCTTCACCCGCGCCGCGCAGACCCTGCAGATCAGCCGAACCACGGTCACCCAGCTGGTGCAGCAGCTGGAGGCGCACCTGCGGCTGCGCCTGCTCAACCGCACCACGCGCCGGGTCAGCGTCACCGCCGACGGCGCGGCCTACTACCCGCGCATCGCCCGCCTGCTGGCCGAGCTGGAAGAAGTGGAGGGCGGGCTGGGCGACGCGGCCACCCAGCCACGCGGGCGGCTGCGCGTGGATGTGCCCGGGCCGTACGCGCGGTTGCGGCTGGTGCCGGCGTTGCCGGATTTCCAGGCGCGCTACCCGGAGATCCAGCTGGACATCGGCGTGAGTGACCGCGAAGTCGATGTCATCGCCGACAACGTCGACTGCGTGATCCGTGGTGGCACCCCGGCCGACCCGGCACTGGTGGCGCGACCGCTCGGCGCGCTGCCGATCGGTTTCCACGCCAGTCCGGGCTATGTGCAGCGTTTCGGCCTGCCGACCGATCCGCGCGCTGGAAGGCCCCGATCACCACATGGTCGGCTTCCTCAGCCCGCGCAGTGGCCGCGCACGCGTGTTCGTTGCACAGCGCGGCGATGAACGCGTTGAGGTGCAGGGCCGCTATACGGTCGGCTTCGATGATGGAAACGCCTATCTGGCCGCTGCGTTGGCGGGGTTAGGCGTGGTGGCGCTGCCCAGCTACATGGCCGAGCCGCACGTGGCGCGCGGCGAGCTGCTGCCGGTGTTGCAGGACTGGCAGCTGCCGCCGATGCCGATGCACGTGATGTTCCCGCCGAACCGGCACATGAGCCAGCGGCTGCGGGTGTTCATCGATTGGGTGGTGGAAGCGTTGGGGTGAGTGCATCGGCCGCGTGCGAGAATCGGCGTGCACGGACTGGAGAACGCACACTTTGATGAGCCGCATCGTTGCACTGGATACGGAAACCACCGGCATCTCCCACCGCCTGGGGCACCGGGTGATCGAAATCGGTGCCGTCGAACTGATCGATGGCCAGCTCACCGGCCGCCAGTTCCACACCTACCTGCAGCCGCAGCGCAAGGTGGATTGGGGCGCACAGCGCGTGCACGGCATCAGCGATGCGATGCTGGTGGGCAAGCCGCTGTTCTCCAGCAAGGCGGCCGAACTGCTGGAGTTCCTGCGC
This sequence comes from Stenotrophomonas sp. 93052_Sma, assembly GCF_056481145.1. Taxonomy (NCBI): domain Bacteria; kingdom Pseudomonadati; phylum Pseudomonadota; class Gammaproteobacteria; order Lysobacterales; family Lysobacteraceae; genus Stenotrophomonas; species Stenotrophomonas sp. 93052_Sma. The sequence continues at coordinate 4,846,185 of NZ_CM151134.1, read as the reverse complement.
GGCAGCGAGATGGTCGCGCACAACGCCACCTTCGATGTGGGCTTCCTGGACAACGAGCTGCGCCTGTCCGGCATCCCCGGCACGCTGGCCCAGCACTGCCGCATCACCTGCAGCCTGAAGCTTGCGCGGGGACGCTGGCCGGGTCAGGGCAACAAGCTGGATGATGTGCTGCAGCGCCTGCGCATTCCCAGCCAGCGCGGCCTGCATGGCGCGTTGAAGGATGCGCACCTGCTGGCGCAGGTGATTCCGCACCTGCGCTGAGGCCTGGCCGCTGTCACACCGGCCGCAACCAGCGTTCGATCATTGCTACGCCACATGCCACCCCGTCCTCATGGCGCATCGCCGCGCCCAGGGCAGCAGCGCGTGTACGCGTTGCGTGGGTTTCAACAAAGGTGATGGCCGCTGCCAGCGTCGCTGCATCCAGTCGCTTCGCTGACAGCGGCGCCGGTGCCACCCGCAACCGATACAGGCGATCGGCCCAGAAGAACTGATCTGCGGCGAACGGCATCACCAGCGAGGGAATGCCGGCGCGGCAGGCCGAATGCGTGGTGCCGCTGCCACCGTGATGGATGGCGAATGCGCAACGCGGGAACAGCGCTTCGTGTGGAGTCGGCCCCAGTACGAAGACCGAATCGGGCAAGCGCATCGCAGGCAGTCCCACCCAGCCAGGAAACAGCAGCACCCGGCGTGGCGCCAGCGCCTGCAGCAGGGCCGGCAACACGCGCTCGCGATCAAAGCCGGTCATGCTGCCGAAGCCCAGATACACCGGCGCCGGGCCGGCATCGAGGAAGGCCTGCAGATCGGCCGGGGGTATCCAGGGCGCATCAGGAAGGCGCCATTGGCCACAGACGATGTGGTCGGCCGGCCAATCCGCCGGTGGCGGCAGCAGCTGCGGCGAGATGCCATAGAGCATCGGCAGGCCGGGCCACAGCGAGCGGCGCGGCGATTGCCCCAGCTGCTTGCGGGCTGCGTTGATCGGCCGACGGAACTGGCGCCAGATCAGGCCGTTGACCAGCCCATAGCTGGCGCGGTTCAACCAGCCCGGCGAGCGTCCCGGTGGCAGGAACGGAGAGCGGAAGGCCCGCGTCGGGGTCAGCGGGATCATGCCGGTGCCGATGACCGGCATTCCGCGGCGTTCGCCCACGCTCATGCCGACAAAGGCCGCCAGCCCACCCGTCAGGATCGCGTCGCAACCCTCGGCCGCCGCGTCCGCCTGCCGCATCCAGCCAGTGACATGCTGCAGCGCCATCCGTGCCAGTCCGCTACTGGCGGCGGCAACACCGTTGCCACGCGAGACCAGCGCGACCACTTCGTCATGGATATCACCTTCCAGGGACGCATGGGGCACATTCAGCGCCTGCGCGCTGCCCAGCGTGCCGCCATCGGCCAGCAGTGTCACCTCGTGGCCTGCGCCAATCAGCCCATGGCAGAGCATGGCCAGCGGACGCGTATCGCCTTCGGTTCCGTAGGTCAGGGCCAGCAGCCGCATGGAAAGCTCCGCAGTGAACCGGGCCAGTATGCCGGTTGGTGGGCTCCCGGCCCTCCCGGTTCAGTCCCGGCCTGTGGGTAACTTGCGCAAGTGCTTGAACCCGTGCATAATGCGCGGCTCGCTGTGTCCGGTTTTCTACCGGGCGGCGCCCCCGGGAGCACGTCCCCGGCCGCCCAACGCCAGCGTAACCCTTTGATTCTCTTGACGTGTGGTGGGCAACCATCGAGGCCGCCGTCTCCCGGGCTACGGGCTGACACAACTTACTATCGAGGTGCGCAATGTCCCGCGTATGCCAGGTTTCCGGCAAGCGAGTGCAGACGGGTAACAACGTCTCGCACGCCAACAACAAGACCCGTCGTCGTTTCCTGCCGAATCTGCATGAGCGCCGCTTCTGGGTTGCCAGCGAAAACCGCTGGGTGAAGCTTCGTGTTTCCGCGCATGCACTGCGCACCATCGACAAGAACGGCATCGATTCCGTTCTGGCTGAGCTGCGTGCGCGCGGCGAAAAGGTCTGAGGAGTAGACGATCATGGCAGGCAAGCGCGATAAGGTCCGTATGATTTCGACCGCTGGTACCGGTCACTTCTACACGACCGACAAGAACAAGAAGAACACCCCGGGGAAGATGGAATTCTCCAAGTACGATCCGGTCGTGCGTAAGCACGTCCCGTACAAGGAAGGCAAGATCAAGTAATCCGCAAGGATTGCTGATCCCCGCGAAAAAACCCGCCCTTGTGGCGGGTTTTTTCATGCCTGGCATCCAGATGGTGGGTGCCAACCTTGGTTGGCAACTTGTCCCGCCCCCGGTAGGTGTCGACCTTGGTCGACACGCTGTCCCTTCACCCGGTAGGTGCCAACCTTGGTTGGCACGCCGTCCCCACCCCCGGTAGGTGTCGACCTTGGTCGACACGCTGTCCCCCACCCGGTAGGTACAAACCTTGGTTGGCACACGGCTTCAAAGCAGTCGAGCGTGGCTCGACTCTACACACCCCGCTGGGCAGAATGGCCCATCACCTCCCGACGGGCGACGCGATGCTGTTCGAGTGGTTGCTGGGTTCCTACCTGCTGCTGATCGACTGGCTGATCCGGCTGGTCGCGCTGTGCTGGATCCCCACCCGCACCACGCCGGGGGCGGCGCGCAGCTGGCTGCTGCTGGTCGGCTTCGTGCCGCTGCTGGGCCTGCCGCTGTACCTGCTGTTCGGCCACCCGTGGCTGTCGCGCGAGCGCATCCGCCGCCAGGCCGAGGCCTCGCAGGTCATCCGCGAGGAACAGGCGCTGCAGCATCGCCTGCGCTGGGCCCCGCAGCCGGACACCGCCAGCGCCGAGATCGTGCCGCTGGTGCAGCGCCAGGGCGACTTCATGCCGGTGCACGGCAACGCGGTGGACCTGCTGACCGACTACGACGAATCGCTGCACACGCTGATCGCCGACATCGACCAGGCCGAAGACCGCGTGCACCTGCTGTACTACCTGATGTTCGATGACGCGGTGGGGGAGGCGGTGGTCGAGGCGCTGCAGCGCGCAGCGGCGCGTGGCGTGCAGTGCCGGGTGCTGCTCGACGCGGTAGGTGCCAAGCGCGGCCTGCGCGCCTATCGCAAGCGCCTGGAAGCGCGCGACATCGAAGTGCGCGCGATGCTGCCCGGTGGCCTGCGCTGGCGCCGCAGCGGGCGCATGGACCTGCGCAACCACCGCAAGATCGCGGTGATCGACAACGAAGTGGCCTACGTCGGTTCGCAGAACCTGGCGGGCCCGCAGTTCGTGCCCGGCCACCCGAACCGCGAGCTGGTGGCGCGCGTGCGTGGCCCGGCGGTGGCGCATCTGGAAGCGGTGTTCGCCAGCGACTGGTACATGGAAACCGGCCAGCGCCTGGACGTGATCGCCGATGTACCCGAATGCAGCGACGACATCGCCACCCAGCTGCTGCCCAGCGGCCCGGCCTACCCGTACAGCAACGCACGCGACGCGGTGGCGGCGCTGATCCACCTCGCACGGCGGCGGCTGGTGATGGTCACCCCGTACTTCGTGCCCGACGAAGCCACGCTGAGCGCGCTGCGCATCGCGGCGCTGTCCGGCGTGGACGTGCAGCTGATCCTGTCGGCCAGCAACAACCAGCGGCTGACCTCGTGGGCGCAGGAGGCGTACTACGACGAGCTGCTGCGCTGTGGCGTGCGCATCGCCCTGTACGAACCGCAGTTCCTGCACGCCAAGCACATGAGCGTGGACGAGGACATCGCCGTGCTCGGCTCGATCAACATGGATATCCGCTCGTTCGCGCTGAATGCCGAAATCGGCCTGATCTGCTACGACCGCGCGCTGGTGAAGCAGTTGTGCGAGATCGAGGATGGTTATCTGCGTGAGTCGCGGCAGCTGGATCTGCAGCAGTGGCGCAGCCGCCCCACGTGGCGGCGCAGCCGCGAGGGCATCGCACGGCTGGCCGATGCGTTGATGTAAGGCAATGCCGGCCGCCCGCTTCGGCAATCCGGCCTGTCATCGCCGATGGCCTACAATCGGCACATGACTGATTCACCGCGTAATGGCGAACTGGACCTGGCAATCATCGGTGGTGGTGCGGCCGGGGTGCTGGTGGCAATCCAGGTATTGCGCCAGGCCCACACGCCGCTGGCGCTGGCCATTTTCGAACCCGCCTCGCAGCTGGCGCAGGGCATCGCCTATGCCACGCCGTGGCCGGAGCATCTGCTGAACGTGCCGGCGGCGAAGATGAGTGCGTTTGCCGACCAGCCCGGCGATTTCCTCGACTACCTGATGGCGGCCAATGCCTACCCGGGCGAGGCGCGCGAGGTGCTGGGCGAGCGTTACGTGTGCCGCCACTATTTCGCCGCCTACCTGCAGCAGCGCCTGCAGGACGCCGCCACAGCCAGCCCGGCGCAGCTGCAGGTGATCGCGCAGCCGGTACTGGGCCTGCAGCCGGATGACCACGGCTACCAGCTGACGCTCGGCGATGGCCACACGCTGCACGCCGCGCAGGCGGTGCTCGCCACCGGCAACAGCATGCGCCCGCTGCCGGTGGCCGGTGCCGATGCGCTGCCTGCCGACGATGTGATCGAGGCCTGGGACTACGACGGCGTACGCACCCTGGCCGGCGAACAGGCTGTAGCCATTGTCGGCTCCGGCCTGAGCATGGCCGACACCGTGCTGGCGCTGGTCGCCGCCGGCCACACCGGACCGCTGCACGTGATCTCGCGCCATGGCCTGCTGCCGTTGCCGCACGCGCATGGTGGCCTGCCCACGTTCGACCCGGCCACGCTGCTGCCGATGAACCTGCGCCAGCGCCTGCGCGCATTGCGTGGCTTCGCACGCCAGTCACAGGCCGACGGCCTGCCGTGGCAGGGCGTGATGGACCGCATCCGTCCGCACGGGCAGGCGCTGTGGTGCAGCCTCGAAGAGGCCGACCAGCGTCGCTTCCTGCGCCATGTGGTGCGCTATTGGGACGTGCATCGCCACCGCATCGCCGAAGAAGTGGATGCGCAGTTGCAGGCGCTGCAGGACAGCGGCCAGCTGCGTATCCACCGGTCCCGCCTGCAACGCGTCTGGCGCGACGGCGATTCACTGCAGCTGTCGGGCCGCGATGCCTCGGGCAATGAACAGCAGTGGATGATCGGCGGGGTGATCAACGCCACCGGCGTGGAGACCCGCGCCAGCGCACTGCGCAATCCGGTGCTGCAACAGCTGCAGGCCGATGGCATGGTGCGCCCCGGCCCACATGGGCTGGGCCTGGACAGCACGGTCCCGGGCGACCGCCTGCGTGCCGCCGGTGGCCAGCCGCAGGCACGGCTGGGCGTGCTCGGCAGCCTGCGCATCGGCAGCCTGTGGGAAAGCCTGGCGGTGCCTGAACTGCGTCAGCAGGCGCAGGCACTAGCAACCCAGGTGGTCGCAGGAGCCGCGACGGCGATGCCGTAAAATGGGGGCATGGATGTCTCCCACCTGCTTGATGGCCTGAACCCGGCCCAGCGCGAAGCCGTCTCCGCTCCCCCCGGCCACCACCTGGTGCTGGCCGGTGCCGGTTCCGGCAAGACCCGCGTACTCACCCACCGCATCGCCTGGCTGCATGAAGTCGATGGCGTGCCGACCCACGGCATTTTCGCGGTGACCTTCACCAACAAGGCGGCCGGCGAAATGCGCCACCGCATCGACGCACAGCTGCCCAATGGCAGCCGTGGCATGTGGATCGGCACCTTCCACGGCCTGGCCAACCGCCTGCTGCGCCTGCACTGGCAGGATGCGAAGCTGCCGGAAGGCTTCCAGGTGATGGATTCGGACGACCAGCTGCGGCTGGTCAAGCGCGTGGTGCAGGCGCTGGAACTGGACGACGGCAAGTACCCGGCCAAGCAGATCGCGTGGTGGATCAACGCGCAGAAGGACGAAGGCCGCCGCCCGCAGCACATCCAGCCCGAGCCGCATGATGCGTGGCTGGAAACCATGCGCCAGGCCTATATCGAGTACCAGGCACGCTGCGACCGCGCCGGCCTGGTCGACTTCGCCGAGCTGCTGCTGCGCGCGCACGAACTGCTGCGCGACAACCCGGCCCTGCTGGCGCACTACCGCGCCCGCTTCCGCGAGATCCTGGTGGACGAGTTCCAGGACACCAACGCCATCCAGTACGCCTTCGTGCGCGTGCTGGCCGGCGATTCCGGCCACGTGTTCGTGGTCGGCGACGATGACCAGGCCATCTACGGCTGGCGCGGTGCCAAGGTCGAGAACGTGCAGGGCTTCCTGCGCGACTTCCCGGGTGCGCAGACCATCCGCCTGGAACAGAACTACCGCTCCACCGCCAACATCCTCGGCGCCGCCAATGCGGTGATCGCGCACAACCCCGACCGCATCGGCAAGCAGCTGTGGACCGACAGTGGCGACGGTGAGCCGATCGACCTGTACGCCGCCTACAACGAGATGGACGAGGCACGCTACATCGTCGAGCGCGCGCCAGTGGGTGCGTGACGGTGGAAGCTATACCGAAGTGGCCGTGCTCTACCGCAGCAATGCGCAGTCGCGCGCTGGAAGAAGCGCTGCTGAGCGAACAGGTGCCGTACCGCGTGTACGGCGGCATGCGCTTCTTCGAGCGTGCCGAAATCAAGGACGCGCTGGCCTACCTGCGCCTGCTGTCCAACCGCAACGACGACGCGGCGTTCGAGCGCGCGGTCAATACGCCGACGCGTGGCATCGGCGACCGCACGCTGGACGAAGTGCGCCGCGAGGCGCGCGCGCAGGGTATTTCGCTGTGGGAAGCGACCATGCTGGTCACCCAGGGCAGCGCGCTGGCCGCGCGTGCGCGCAATGCGCTGGCCGGCTTCCTGGTGCTGGTCAACGAGCTGCAGGCGCAGACCGTGCACATGACCCTGGCCGAGCGCGTGGACCACGTGCTGGCCCGCTCGCAGCTGCGCGAGCACTGGAGCAAGGAAAGCCGCAACGCGCTGGACTCGGAATCGCGCACCGACAACCTCGACGAACTGGTCTCGGTGGCCTCGCGCTTCGTGCGCCGCGCCGACGACATCGAGGAAGTGGGCGAGAACATGGACGAGCTGGTCGCGTTCCTGGCCTATGCCGCGCTGGAGGCTGGCGAGGGCCAGGCGCAGGCGGGCGAGGACGGCGTGCAGCTGATGACCCTGCACTCGGCCAAAGGCCTGGAGTTTCCGCTGGTGTTCCTGGCCGGCCTGGAAGAAGGCCTGTTCCCCAGCGCACGTTCGCTGGAGGAAAGCGGGCGGCTGGAAGAAGAGCGCCGCCTGGCCTACGTCGGCATCACCCGCGCGCCAGAAACTGGTGCTGAGCTACGCCGAATCGCGCCGCATCCACGGCCAGGACAACTACAGCCTGCCGTCGCGCTTCCTGCGCGAGATTCCCCGCGAGCTGCTGCACGAAGTGCGGCCGAAGGTGCAGGTCTCGCGGCCGGCCTCGATGGGCGCCAGCCGGGTGATGGGCCATGCCTCGATCGAGGCGCCGCCGCTGAAGCTCGGCGCGCTGGTCACCCATCCCAAGTTCGGCGAAGGCATGGTGACCGACTACGAAGGCAACGGCGCCCACGCCCGCGTGCAGGTCGAGTTCGCCGATGCCGGCAGCAAGTGGCTGGTGATGGCGTATGCCAACCTGACGGTGATCTGATCACTGTCGGGGGGCGGGAATTCCTGTAGAGCCGAAGGTAGCGGCAGGAGCCGCTGCCAACGTCGCTTGCGACGGCCCGAAGGGTGCCGGTCAGGACGACCGGCATAGCCATGCTCGGCTGCTTGCAGCGGGAAAAGTCAGTCGAGCACGGCTCGACTCTACAAAAGCGAGTATCCATGACCCGCAACGTGCTCTTCCTCTGCAGCCAGAACCGCCTGCGCAGCCCCACCGCCGAGCAGGTATTTGCCGATTGGCCGGGCATCGAGACCGCCTCAGCCGGGTTGCTGGCCGACGCCGAGGAAGTACTCAGCCCCGAGTTGCTGCAGTGGGCCGACCTGGTGTTCGTGATGGAGAAGGCGCACCGCAACCGTCTGTCCAGCCGTTACAAGGCATGGCTGAACGGCAAGCGGGTGATCTGTCTGGATATCCCCGACGACTACGACTACATGGACCCGGTGCTGGTGGAGTTGCTGAAGCGCAAGGTGGCGCCGTTTCTGCGCTGATCGCATCGAACCCCCGTAGAGTCGAGATCCTATGTTCGTGGTCAAGCCTGGAAGCAGGCTTGACCCACCTTCAGCATGGCCGGATCGAAGTCCCGGCCGCTTTTGAAGACACCCCAGGCGATCCTGGCCAGCTTTCTGGCCAGGATGTTGAAGACGGCGGTGCTGGGGTGACCGCGTTTTGACAGCTCGTCGTAGAGCGGTTGCCCCTGGCGACACCGCTTGAGTCCCATTGCGGCCATGTAGAGCATCTGGCGCAGCACTGGCGCGCCCTGTTTGGACAGCCGACGCCGTCCCGTTCTGCCGCCAGACTCGTTGGGCCGGGGATCCAGGCCCGTGCAGGCGATCCACGCGTTGGCGTTGGCCAACGGCCAGCGCGTCATGTAGTAAACAGGTGAGCGGCGACGGCAGGGCCGATACCAGGGATGGTCAACAGGCGCTTGTAGAGCGCGCCATGCTCTCCATCGCGACCCAAGCGCTGCAGTTCGCTTTCCAGCTCGGACAGCGTCCCAGCCAGAGCGCAGAACAGATCTGACAGCTCCCCGGGGGCACTTTTGCTTACCCCGAAGGATTGCTCCAGGCGCGCGTGTCTTTACCAGCGTCTGCCGCTTGCGCAGCAAAGCGTGCATCTGCTGCTGCTCATCGGTACGCGGTACGTATTCACGCAGGCGATCGTTCTCCTTCTTCACGTACCGGGCGATCGCTTCGGCGTCCATGGCGTCCGTCTTGCCACGCGAGCCCGTCGCCCGGCCGTAGTGCTTGATCAGACGTGGATTGATCACATAGACAACGTGGCCTGCCTGGCCAGCCATCCGAGCCAACAACTCGTAGTACCGCCCCGTCGCCTCCATGCCAATCCGGCATCGCTGGGGCAAGGTGTTGAGCCACTGGGCTATGCCGGCCCGGGTGTTGGCGATCCTGTCGCCGGCCTTGCGGTCGGCCACTGCCGGTACGAACTCCTTGGAGTCCACGTCCACGCCAATATCGAGAGAATCAGACATTTGTACGGCTCCCAGCTATCTTTAAGGGGCTGGGGTGGTACCGCACCGACGTTAGCTTGCCTACATCGACGATCCCCTTTGGGGGCCGTACGATCCTTTATCGACGTTCGTGTGCGGGATGGGGATCGCTCGACTCGTCTGTCGGCTAGTATCCGCAGATGCATGCTTGACGGTCCCTCCACCCTGGCTCCTACATACCTCGTAGGAGCCGGGAGGAACATACAAGCTTGCTCGACTGCCTTGTGCCGCGCTAGAAGCAGTCGAGCAAGCTCGACTCTACAATGGGGCCTGACATCTTCCAGGAACGCCCCGATGACCGAACCCACGCTGCACGTCACCGTGAAGTTGAACGCCAAGCTGCAGCCCGAGCATCGCCACGAACTGTTCGAGGATCCGCTCGATGCGCTGCTGCAGGCGGCCCAGGTGGGCGAGCTGACTGGTGGTGGCACCGCGATGTCCGACCTGGGTGAGGTCGAGTACGGCGATATCGAAGTAGCGCTGATCGATGCGGCCGGCGTGCCGAAGCTGATCGATCTGCTGGAGCAGCTGGGTGCGCCGAAGGGTTCGCAGCTGCAGGGCGCAGGCCAGGCTGACCGCAGCTTCGGCGTGACCGAAGGCCTGGGCATCTACCTGGATGGCCTGAACCTGCCGGACGAGGTCTACGAACAGTGCGATTCCAACCACGTATTCGAGCAGCTGTCGGAGAACATCGACGGCCTGGGCGAGATCTGCAGCTGGTGGCAGGGCCCGACCGAGACCGCGCTGTACATGTACGGCGAATCGTTCGAAGCGATGCGTGATGCGATTGCCGGATTCGTGGCCAGCTACCCGCTGTGCCAGAACGCACGCGTGGTGCAGATCGCCTGAAGGTGGGGGCGCTGTAGAGTCGAGCAAGCTCGACTCTACGGCAGCAGGTTATCGGCCGGCTGACTGCCGGGCGTTGTCGCGCAGCGCCATGTCCTTGCCGATCTGGTAGCCGCCGAACAGCACCGCCAAGGCGATGATCGCGGCGACCATGATGGACTTCTGGGAACTCCAGACGGGCGGCTTGTTGTCCTGCATGTCGGTCGTCCTTGGGTGCGGCAGTGCGCCGCCCGCCGAGCATGCGCCGCCCGACCGGTGCGTGCAAGCGGGCGGTGCGCACACGCCAATGCGCGGCGCCGGATTGATTCTGCTCAAGGCGCGCCCTGCACATCCGGTGTGCAATGGTGTTGTTCCCATCTGGCAGACCGCCACGGAGCCCCACCATGTACAAGCGCATCCTGATTGCCACCGACGGATCCGAGCTGGCCGACAAGGGCCTGGCCAAGGGTCTGGAGCTGGCCAAGGACCTCAACGCCGAGGTCGATATCGTGACCGTTTCCGAGCCGTGGGCCGTCGGCATGTACGATGCCATGGGCTGGAGCGTGGGCTACATGAACAGCCCTGAATACAAGGCCGACCGCGAGGAAGGCGCGCAGAAGGTGCTGCAGCCGGCGCTGGCCAAGGCGGCCGAGCAGGGCATTACCGCCAACCCGGTGCACGTGCTGGACCGCTACGCCGCCGACGGCATCATCGAGACGGCGGGCGAGCGCAACAGCGACCTGATCGTGATGACCTCGCATGGCCGCCGTGGCGTGACCCGCGTGCTGCTGGGCAGCCAGACTGCCGAGGTGCTGGCACGCAGCACACTGCCGGTGCTGGTCATCCGCTGATACAAGCGTTCCCGGGACCCGACGCCGGCCGCAGGATGCGCGCCGGCGTCATCTTTTGTAGGGGCCGGCAGGGGCCCATCCACGCATGGCGTGGATCTACTGAAGCGCAGGGATCCGACCCCGGTCACATCACCAGCTGTACAGCTTCCAGTACACCGGCGACACGCCGTCCTTGTCGTTGTCGAAACGGCCATCGCCGTTCTTGTCGTACATATAGAACGGGGCACCGCGCGACGGGGTCACCTTGACCATGCGCAGCTGGCCGGACACGCGGTATTCCTCGATGACATCGCCGTTGTCCATGGTGCGCTTGGACACATCCGCGCCCTTGACGTCCACCGGGGGAGCGCCCGCGCCACCCATGCTGGCGCAGCCAGCGAGCAGGAGCAGGGAAGCCAGCATCAGGGTCTTCATCGGCGGGGGCCTTTGCCTGGAAAGAGCCTTGATTATGCCCCATCGCCGCGGCTGTGCCGTGTCGTCGCAGTGCAGGCACGGGCGCGTAGAATCGACCCATGAGCAGATTAGTCCTGATCGACGGGTCCAGTTACCTGTACCGCGCGTTCCACGCGCTGCCGCCCCTGTCCAATGCACAGGGCGAACCCACCGGCGCGCTGTTCGGCGTGGTCAACATGCTGCGCTCGACGCTGAAGGAGCGCCCGGCCTACGTGGCGTTCGTGGTCGATGCGCCCGGCAAGACCTTCCGCGACGACCTGTACGAGCAGTACAAGGCCAACCGCCCGCCGATGCCCGATGAGCTGCGCAGCCAGGTCGAACCGATGTGCCGCATCGTCGAGGCGCTGGGCATCAGCATCCTGCGCATTCCCGGCGTGGAGGCCGACGATGTGATCGGCACGCTGGCGCTGCAGGGCCTGGCGCAGGACCTGAAGGTGACCATTTCCACCGGCGACAAGGACTTCGCCCAGCTGGTGCGCCCGGGCATTGAACTGGTCAACACCATGACCGGCAGCCGCATGGATTCGGATGCGGCGGTGATGGACAAGTTCGGCGTGCGCGCCGACCAGATCATCGACCTGCTGGCGCTGATGGGCGACACCGTCGACAACGTGCCGGGCGTGGAGAAATGCGGGCCGAAGACCGCCGCCAAGTGGCTGGCCGAGTACCAGCACCTGGATGGGGTGATGGCGGCCGCGCCGACCATGAAGGGCAAGATCGGCGAAAACCTGCGCGCCGCGCTGGAGCGCCTGCCGCTGAACCGCGAGCTGGTGACCATCCGCACCGACGTGGAGCTGGACGCCAGCCCGACCACGCTGGCCCTGCGCGAGCAGGACGTGCCGGCGCTGACCGAGCTGTATGCGCGCTATGGCTTCACCCAGGCGCTGAAGGAGCTGGGTGCACCGCTGCCGGCGCCGACGGCCGCCAGCGAAGCAACGCCGAGCCTGCGTGGCACCGCCGCTGGCTTCGCCCGGGGCAGCGCCGAGGCACCGGCAGCGGGCACGCTGGATCCGGCCCTGGCCGCGCCGGGTGAATACGAGACCGTGCTGACCGCCGAGCAGCTGCAGGCCTGGGTCGAGCGCCTGCAGCAGGCGGACCTGATCAGTTTCGATACCGAAACCGATGCACTGGACGCGATGCGTGCACGCCTGGTGGGCATCAGCCTGGCGGTCGAGCCGGGCAAGGCCGCCTATATTCCGGTCGGCCACGATTACCCGGGCGCGCCGGCGCAGCTGCCGATGCAGCAGGTGCTGGACGCACTGCGCCCGGTGCTGCAGGACCCGGCGAAGAAGAAGCTGGGCCAGCATGGCAAGTACGACCTGCATGTGCTGCGCCGCCACGGCGTGGAGGTGCAGGGCTACCACGACGACACCATGCTCGAGAGCTTCGTGCTCAATTCCACCGCCACCCGCCACGACATGGATTCGCTGGCCCTGCGTTACCTGGGCTACAACACCATCAAGTTCGAGGATGTGGCCGGCAAGGGCGCCAAGCAGATTCCGTTCTCGCAGGTGGGCATCGACGAAGCCAGCCGCTATGCGGCCGAGGACGCCGACATCACCCTGCGCCTGCACCGCGCGCTGCAGCCGCAGCTGCTGGCCGAACCGGCGCTGGACAGCGTGTACCGCGACATCGAGATGCCGCTGGTGCCGGTGCTGACGAGCATCGAAGCCAACGGCGTGCGGATCGACACCGACGAACTGCGCCGGCAGAGCCAGGACCTGTCCTCGCGCATGCTGGCCGCGCAGCAGAAGGCCACCGAGCTGGCCGGCCGCAGCTTCAACCTGGATTCGCCCAAGCAGCTGCAGGCGGTGCTGTTCGATGAGCTGAAGCTGCCGGCGGTGGTGAAGACCCCGAAGGGCCAGCCCAGCACCAATGAAGAGGCGCTGGAGGCGATCGCCGACCAGCACGAGCTGCCGCGAGTGATCCTGGACTACCGGGGCCTGGCCAAGCTGCGCAGCACCTACACCGACAAGCTGCCGGAGATGGTCAACCCGGACACCGGCCGAGTGCATACCAGCTACCACCAGTCCGGTGCCGCCACCGGCCGCCTGTCCTCGTCGGACCCGAACCTGCAGAACATCCCGATCCGCACCGAGGATGGCCGCCGCATCCGCCGCGCGTTCATCGCCCCGGAGGGCTTCCAGCTGCTGGCGGCCGACTATTCGCAGATCGAGCTGCGGATCATGGCCCACCTGTCCGAGGACCCGGGCCTGGTGCGTGCCTTCGAGCAGGGCGCCGACGTGCACCGCGCCACCGCCGCCGAGGTGTTCGGGCGCACGCTGGAGGAAGTGACCCCGAACGAGCGCCGCGCGGCCAAGGCGATCAACTTCGGCCTGATGTACGGCATGAGCGCCTTCGGCCTGGCGCGCAACCTGGGCATCGACCGTGGCCAGGCGCAGGACTACGTGGCGCTGTACTTCAGCCGCTACCCGGGCGTGCGTGATTTCATGGAGCGGATGCGCCAGCAGGCCCGCGACCAGGGCTATGTGGAAACCCTGTTCGGCCGCCGCCTGTACCTGAACGACATTCATGCACGTAACCAGGGCCTGCGCGCCGGTGCCGAGCGCGCCGCGATCAACGCGCCGATGCAGGGCACCGCCGCAGACATCATCAAGCGCGCGATGGTGGACGTGGACCAGTGGCTGCGTGACAGCGGTGCACCGGCACGGATGATCCTGCAGGTGCACGATGAACTGGTGTTCGAAACCGAAAGCAGTTTCGTCGAGGAGTTGCGTTTGCAGGTGGTCGAGCGCATGTCGCAAGCGGCCAAACTGCGGGTGCCGCTGGTGGTCGATACCGGCATCGGCAACAACTGGGACGAAGCACACTGAGGGTGTTTCAGGCCGAAAACGACGTGAATTCGTTCATTCGTCAGAGGTTTCTGACTCAATCATGAATGTTGCCCTGATGGAGGTTCATTAAATTGGGCCCCTTCACGAACCGTTAGTGTTCGGAGTGCTTCTATAACTCTCGACAGGCGCAACGCCTGTTGTGGATCTCTCCCATCCCCTGGAGCAGATCTCGGAACGGGGACTCCTCCCCAAGTGCCCGTTCCCCGGCCCCGTTGACCTCCCCCTGGTCAGCGGGGCTTTTTATTTGTGCCGTTGCCAGACGCCATGGCCTGCGCCACGCTGGGCCACCGCTCCGCAGGGGAAGACAATGCCCGACCTGTTCGCTCTGGCCATGCCGTGGTGGGAGTTCATCCTGCGCGCGGTGGTGGTGTATGTCGTGGTGCTGGGCATGGTCCGGCTCGGTGGCAAGCGGGCTCTGGGACAGATCACGGCCTTCGACGTGCTGCTGATCGTGTTGCTGGGCAACGCGGTACAAAACGCGCTGCTTGGCACGGACACCTCGCTGGGCGGAGGCCTGCTGCTGGCGGCCACCCTGATCGTGCTGAATTACGGGGTGGGCTGGCTGACCACCCGGAATCGCCGCATGGAGCGGATGATCGAAGGAGAGCCCACCGTGATCGCGCGTGATGGCCGGCTGCTGGAGGGTGTTCTCCGCCGCGAACTGATCAGCCCGGCCGATTTCGACGCCGCGCTGCGCCAGCAGGGCGGGCTGAGGATCGAAGACGTGCAGGTCGCGCTGCTGGAGACGACCGGGCACATCACGATCATCGCGCGGAAGCACAGCTGATCTTGTAGCGCCGGGCCCAGGCTCGGCCGCCCTTCACCGCCTACGCGTGCCCACCAGGCCCTTGCCCAGCGCGACGACATCCATCAGAGCCAGTCGCGCGGCACCAGGTAATCGGCCAGGCGTGCCTCGGCGCTACCCGCTTCCGGGGTGAAGCCGTACTCCCAGCGCACCCGGGGCGGCAGGCTCATCAGGATGCTCTCGCTGCGGCCACCGCTCTGCAGCCCGAACAGGGTGCCGCGGTCGTAGACCAGGTTGAACTCCACGTAGCGGCCGCGGCGGTACAGCTGGAACTCGCGTTCGCGTTCGCCATGGGGTGTGTCCTTGCGCTGCTGCACGATCGGCAGGTAGGCGTCGAGGAAGCCATCGCCGACCGCGCGCAGATAATCGAAATCGCGCTCGAAGTCGCCGTGCAGGTCGTCGAAGAACAGGCCACCGACGCCGCGCGTTTCGTTGCGGTGGCGCAGGAAGAAGTACTCATCACACCAGCGCTTGTGCGCGGCATAGCGTTCCTCGCCGAACGGCGCGCACAGGTCATGGGCCACCTGGTGCCAGTGCTGCACGTCCTCGTCGAAGGGATAGAACGGGGTCAGGTCGAAGCCACCGCCGAACCAGCTGGCCACCACTTCACCGTCGCGCTGCGCCTGGAAGAAGCGCACGTTGGCATGGGTGGTCGGCACGTACGGGTTGAGCGGGTGGAACACCAGCGACACGCCGGTAGCACGCCAGGAGGCGCCCGCCAGTTCCGGGCGGTTGGCCGAGGCCGACGGCGGCAGGCGGCTGCCAGCCACGTCGGAGAAGCCGATGCCGGCCTGCTCGAACACCGCACCGTCGCGCAGCACGCGGGTACGCCCGCCACCGCCCTCCGCACGCTGCCACAGGTCTTCCTGGAAGCGGGCCTGGCCATCGGCGGCCTCGATCGCCGCACAGATGCGGTCCTGCAGGTCGGTGAGGTAGGCGCGCACGCGCTCGAATTCGTTCATGGCGCGTACTTTACCGCAGGGCCCGCCCGAAGCTGCGGACAGGCCCTGGCCGGCTCAGCGCTTGCGGTTGGAGTTGCGCGGCGGGATGCCCCCTTCCGCCGCATCTTCCATGGCCTTCTGCAGGGCGCGGCCCAGTTCCAGTGCTCTCCAGTTGCCGGTTTCCAGCACGTCGCAGGCGACGTGGTGGCCACTGCCATCGGCGTTGCAGAGCTGTTCCAGCGTGGCACGGGCATCCACCTCGGGGCTTTCTCCGTGGGCGGTGACCAGATTCTCGCAGCCCTCGCGCACGCCCGCGCGGCACACGGTGGTGAAGTGGGCAGCCGCCTGCGGCCACTGCTCGGACAACGCGAGGCGGTTTCCGAGCACATGGCAGCCCTGCAGACTGCCCTGTGCGCAGCACGCATTGGCACCTCCATCGGCCAGTGCCTGCGGGCAGTCCTCCGGTAGCGGCAGCACCGTGTACTGCTTCGGCGCGCTGCAGTTGGAAGGGCCTTCGTCGGTGGCGGTGAACACCTTGTAGCGGGTCCAGTTGTCCAGGCCCAGGAGCTTGCCACCCGGCAACGGGCGCAGCACGAAGTCGCCGCCCTTGTCGTGACGAATGCGGATGTCGCCGTCTTCGATCCGCGCACGCAGCTGGCTGTTCCCGCCGTTGCCGACCAGGCCTGCATCGCCGAACGTCAACGTATTCATGAAGCTGCCATCGGAATGGAAGCTGCCGCACGGCAGCACCGTTGCCGGTTGTGGCCTCAACGCTGGGCCCACTGCCTGCAAGCCGGGCAGGCGGGCGCAGTCGCCGCCTTCACCGCCCGTTGCGCAGGACAGGGCCAGTGCCCGCACTGCTTGCAGGTGGTCGCCCGAGTCCCAGGCCAGTTCAGCCACGCGCTTGCAGAAGCGGTCAGAGGGCATCTGCTGGCAAAATTGCAGCAACTGCATGCGCCGTCCGGATGGAACCACTACGGGTGCGTATGTGGATGCCAGCGAGCTCATCGTCTCAAGCATCGCCGCACCCATCACGGCCCTGATGACCTTTTCCTGCAGCGCTTTATCGGCTTCCAGTGCAGCCATACAGGCGGGCGTCCCGTTGTTGAAGCCATCCTCGCGGCACGGGGCGGGCAGCTCGATGCCGGCCAGCGCCCTATCGACGACTGCTTTCTGTTCGGATGCCCGGGTCTCGGCCGGCGCCCTTGCGTCGTCATGCCAACGATCGGCCAACTCAAGACACAGGCCGGGCACACCCTCGCGACACGCTGCTTCCAGTGCGGCCGGCGTCGCCTCGTGACGATTGTCCAGGCAGGCCGCCGCATCGGCTAGGCAGCTTCCCTCCGTCGGCGCGGCTGCAGCTGCGCACACTGCCGGTACCTGCAATCTAAAGATCGTGTCACTCATCTCGACAGTGCGGCCGCGATCGCGTATCCGCAATTCGCGAACCGCACCGTATTCCAGATTCACCAGCTGCAGCTTCCCATCGATCTGCTGAAAAACGACTGGAGATGGTGCGCTGCCGAAGAACGCTTGCTCGCCGCGGTTGGCTGATTGGACGCGCAGCGTGCCGCTGCCTTCTTCGGCCTTGAACAGGCCGCACTGCGGTGATTGCGCGGCGGCCATCGGCGCAGCCAGCAGCAATGCCCAGGTCAGCCAGTGGCGGCACGGTGCGGGTGAAAGCATGTCGTCTCCTTGACGATCGAACGAAAAACGCAAAGTGCTACGGCGAACCACGGCCCTCGCGCGGGGACGTGCATTGTGCCGTGCCCGGCACGCGCTGGTAACGCTGGTAGCCGGTGCGGGCATCCATGCCGAGCAGATCGCCATTGCCAAGCTGACGCAGCACAAGGGTTTCGCCGTCCTGCTGCAGTTGCACGGCGCCGTCACGCAGGTGGGCACGGGTGCCGTCGCCGATCTCGAGCGTGCTGTTCACGTCAGCGCGGTAGCGACCGCACGGTACGTGCTGGAGTGGAACCAGGCGCAGGTCAGCGCCAAGGCCACGCAGCGGCGCGATGCGCTCACAGGCGCTGACGCGGCCGCCTTCGCAGACCACCTGCAGGGCCTGCACCGCCAACGCCGGGTCCAGCGCAATCAACTGCTGCTCGGCAACCTGGGTGCAGAAGCGGCCGCCGCGCTGCTGCAGGCAGAGCTTCTGGAGCCACGCGCGTGCTGTGGTGGGCAGAGCGGCAGCGTCATCCGCTGCAGCACGCTGCAGGCCTTCGTCCACCTGCCCGGTCGCGTCGCGCGCACCTTCGCGCGTCCGCTGCAGCAGCGCCGAGCAGGCCGCCCCCACGCCTTCATCGCAGGCGCGTTGCAGCTGCGCCAAGGGCGCGCCAGGCAAGCGTGCGAAGCAGTCGCTGCCCGCCGCCTGGCAACTGCCGTGCGCAGGCGTTGGCGATGCCGCGCAGGCCTGCGCAGTGTGCAATGTGTAGCTCACCACCCCGTCGTCTACGGTGCGTCCGTCGTCGCTGACGTGCAGGGGTTGCGCCACGCCGTCATCAAGCAGCAGCAGGCGTGGCTGTGTCGGGCCGCGGTCGATGCGCAGAGGCGCGCGTTCCTGACCATCGAGAGCGCGATAACCGGTAGTCGATGATTCGAACACCAGCGCCATGCCGCCATCGGTGCTGCGATACTCGCCACATCGCAACGCGTCGGCGAACGCAGGCAGCGCGGCGAACAGCAGCAGTGCGGGGAGCAGGGTCAGCAAGCGCATGCGACGGCCCTTGTCGCGCGGGAAAGGGGTATGGCTCAGTGGAAGCGCGCGCGCACGTCGGGGCGCAGCAGTCGCCAGGCCAGCCAGCCCTGCAGGCCGAGAAGCACGAACGACATGCCGACCACGGTCAGCGTGATCAGCCAGCGTTTCAGCTGCAGCTCCTGCAGCAGGGCCGGGTCATCGGCCAGCAGCGGAATGAAGTCGCCCATGAACAGGTCCAGCCACCAGGCGGCTGCGAAGTTGGTCAGGGCACTCAGCAGCAGCAGTACCACGAAGCTCCACAGGCCCCAGCGACGTTCACGCAGCAGGCCCCAGCTGGACACGGTCGAGGCCAGGCACAACAGCGCGACGACCATTGACGCGGCCACCGGGTGCGCCAGCAGCCAGACCAGGCTGTGCAGCTGCTGTTGCTGCACTTCGCTTTCCACCAGGTGCCACAGCGTGAGGTTCTGCAGCGGCCACAGCACCAGTCCCTGCAGCACGAAGTAGATCGTCAGCAGCAGTGACAGCCAGAACGAAGCCTGTGCGACCGGGCGCACCCAGGCGTGATAGGCCGGGGAAAGCGGCGAGGGGATCGACGGGATCGACATTGACATCCGATGTCCTTGCAGTCGGCGCCCGCCTGCTCAGCGGGCCGTCACCCGGGTGGCGACCGCCGGCAGGATATGGTGTTCGCTCAAGGGTGCCAAGGGCAGGCCATGCGGTGGCTGCAGCGGCACCCAGGCCAGTTCGGCAATTTCGGCGCGCCTGCGGCGCACCGTCCACCTGCACCCACCACGCCTGTGCCTGCACGCGGTGGCCGGGCTCGTTCACAGCCCAGTCCTCGAACGTGCCCAGCGCGATGGCGGCATCGGCGCGCAGCTGCACGCCCAGTTCCTCGTCCAGCTCGCGGGCCAGCGCCTGCAGGGGCGCCTCGCCGGGTTCGGGCTTGCCACCGGGCTGGATGAAGCGGCGCGCACCCTGCTTGCGCACCACCAGCGCCCGGCCGCGGTCATCCAGGATGACCGCAGCCACGATCCGGATCGTGGCTGCGGCATTGCTCACTTCAGGTTCTGCTCGAACAGCTTGAGGATGCGCTTGTACTGGTCCAGCCAGGAATCGGCACGCACATAGCCGTGGCGTTCCAGCGGGTACGGGGCGATCGACCAGTTGTCCTTGTGCAGTTCGATCAGGCGCTGGGTGAGGTGCACCGAGTCCTGGAAGAACACGTTGTCATCCATCATGCCGTGGGCGATCAGCAGGTTGTCCTGCAGGTTCTGTGCGTACTCGATCGGCGAGGACACGCGGTACGCCTCCGGGTCGATGTCCGGGGTGTTGAGGATGTTGCTGGTGTAGCCGTGGTTGTAGTTGTGCCAGTCCACCACCGGGCGCAGCGCGGCGCCGGCCTTGAAGGTGCCCGGCGCACGGAACAGCGCCATGAAGGTCATGAAGCCGCCATAGGAACCGCCGTAGATGCCGGCGTGGTCGCGGTCACCCTGCTGGGTGTCGACCAGCCAGTCCAGGCCGTCCCTGTAGTCTTCCAGTTCCGGGTGGCCCATGTTGCGGTAGATCGCCGTGCGCCAGTCGCGGCCGTAGCCCTCGCTGCCGCGGTAGTCCATGTCCAGCACGATGTAGCCCTTCTGCACCAGCAGGTTGTGGAACATCTGCTCGCGGAAATAGGCCGGGTAGCGCTGGTGCACGTTCTGCAGGTAGCCGGCGCCGTGCACGAACATCACGATCGGGTACTTGCGGCCCGGTTCCTTGTTCTCCGGTTCGTAGTACTTGGCCCAGACCACGCCGGCACCATGCTTGGACGGCACTGCCACCAGCTTCGGCTGGATCCACTGGCGTGCCTTGTAGTCGGCGGTGCGGGTGTCGGTCAGCACGCGGGCCTGGCCACCGGTGCTCGGCAGCACGGCCAGCTGCGGCGGCAGGTAGGCGCCGGAGTAGCGCACCAGCAGCTGCTGGCCGTCCGGCGACAGCGAGAAGTCTTCCACGCCGTTGAGGCTGGTCAGCTCGCGCACCTGGCGGTTGCCGGTGTCGACCGCGCAGACTTCGTAGTCATGCGGCGCCTGCTGGTTGCACAGGAAGTAGAAGCCCTTGCCATCGGCCGACGGCACCGGCGCCGAGGTTTCCCACTTGCCGCTGGTCAGCGCCTGCGGCTTGGCAGTGCCGGCCTGGGTGTACAGGTGCGAGAAACCCGACTCCTCGGACAGCAGCCACAGCGTGCGGCCATCGGCCATCCAGCCGAAATCGTTGAAGCCCCAGTTGATCCAGGCGTTGTCGGTCAGGCGGTGGCGGTTCTGCACGCGGCCGTCGGCGGCGTTGACGCTGATGATCCAGCGGTCCTTGTTGTCGTTGGCACGCAGCATCACCGCGGCCTGCTGGCCGTCGGCGCTCCAGCGGATGCCGCCGCCCATGAAGTCGCTCATCACCTGCACGCTGCGCTCGCCCTTCAGCGCATCCTTGCCGGCCTTGCGGCGCAGCTCGGCCAGCGGGTCGGTGCTGATGCCCGGCAAGTCGGACAGCGAGATCTTCTCGGCCTTGCCGGTGCGCACGTCCACATACCACAGGGTGTGCGGTTCGAAGCCGTTGCGGCCGACGCGGGTGCGGGTGTCCTCGGTCTCCTCGTAACCCGATTCGGTCACGTACAGCGGCATCTTGCTGGTGCGGCCGTCGTCGAAGTCCTTCGGCTTGGTCACCACGATCAGGTGGGTCAGGTCGGGCGACAGCACGCTGTCACCGATCTCGACGTCGGCGCCCAGGTACACCGGACCCGGCGCGCGGGTCGGGTCGGCCTGGCGCCAGCGCTGGTCCTGGTCCTTCAGTGCCTCGCGCTGGTCGCGGTCGCGGCGCAGGGTTTCCAGCGTGCGCAGCTGCTGGTCGCGCAGCACGTCGGCCTTCGGCGGCGTGCGCGGGTCCTTGTCGGCCTTCAGGCTGGCCACCTGCTGCACGCCGCTGGCGGCGGTCCAGTGGAACCAGTTCTGGCCGACGCGCCAGATCACGCCGTTGTCGGCGGCGAAGTTCACGTTGCCCGCGCGCTCGTTGCTGCGGGTCAACTGGGTCAGCGCGCCGCTGCGCAGGTCACGCACGAACACGTCGCCATTGCGGACGAAGGCGCTGCGGCTGCGGCTGCGGTCGTAGACCGGCTCGGCCACGTCGAGGGTGCCGCGCTGGTCATCGGCCACCTGTGCGGCCACGCCACCGGCCACCGGCTGGCGGAAAGTATCGCGCACCGGGCTGCCGTTGCGCTTGAGCTGGTATTCCACCTGCTGGCTGTTCCACGACCACCAGGCCTTCTCGACCGGCGGACCGATCCAGTCCGGGTCGGCCATGGCCTGTTCGATGGTGATCGGCGTCGGCGCGGCATGCGCAGCCGGTGCGGCCAGCACGGCCGACAGCAGGAGGGACAGGGGCAGCACTCGGGACATGGGCGGACGGCACCAGAAGAGGAAACCGGGCAAGCGTAGCAGCCGCAAGGACCCGGGGCAGGGGCCACAGGTCATGCGACCCGCATGGGCAAAGGCGCGGCGGGGCCCTGTGTGGCGCATGATGGGCACCCGCCCCGGAAGGAACCGACGTGTACAGCTACGACTACGCCATCTCCCTGGGCGTCAGGCACTCCTCCGCAGTCAGCGCTGACATCGCCGCCCGGCTCGGCATGGAGCGCGGGTTCTTCCGCGATGTGGGGACCGATCTGCGTGGCGCCGATGGCAGGCTGATCCGCGTGCATGCACACACCTGGGTGCTCTTCGAGCTGGCCGAGGGCAAGGACGGCTGGCTGATGGATGCCTGGCCACAGCTGGTCGACATGCTGCAGGCGCGGGTGGCTGTGATCCAGGCATTGAGCCAGGAAGGCGCCGACGTCGGCCTGCGCATCGGCGTATTCGGCAAGCGCGCCTGGGCCGGGTTTGTACTGGACGACGCGCTGGTGCGACTGATGGCCGATCTCCGCCTGGGTTTCCATCTGGAAACCTATTTTCCGGATCCGCCGGTCGACTCCGAGAGCGACGACGAGGCCTGAAATCTCCACTGCAACCGGTAGCCGGCCCTGCGCATCCATTCTCCTGAACCCGCATCATCCACCGAACAGGAGCTCGACCATGCAGGAACTGATCCCGATCACCCTCTTCATCTGCATCGCCTACGCGATCCATGCCATTGCCGATGCGCGGGCTCGCAGCAAGCTGGTGGCCCCGCACGTGCCGGAGGAAGTGATCCGCTCGCTGGCGGTGCTGGAAGAAGAGCGTCGCCGCCAGGGCGCGCTGCGCTGGGGCATCAGCCTGGTCTGCCTGGCCCTGGCCATGGCCCTGCTGGAAGCCATCGGTGCCCGTGACCTGACCTTCGGCGCCGCCGCCGCGCTGGTCGGCAGTGCTGGCCTGGGCCAGCTGCTGGCCTGGCACTTCACCCGTCCTGCCGCACGCAAGAGCTGAGCCGGAACATGCCACGGGCACAGGGGGCGCCGCGCGCATGAGCCTGCTCGGCGAAGCGCTGTCGGCACTGCGGGGCCGTCGCCGCCACGATGCAGCAGCGGCGGCACCGCCCGCCGAGCCGCTGGACGCGGACCAGGCCCTGGTGCGGGCCATCATCGACGGTTCGCAGGCGGCGTTTTCGCAGCTGGTGGAGACCCATCAACGCACCTGCGCGCATGTGATCGGACGCATGGTCGGCGACCGCGACCAGGTCGCCGACCTGCTGCAGGAAACGTTCCTGGCCGTGTTCCGCCAGCTGCACCGGTTCCGCTTCGAATCCTCGCTGCGCACCTGGGTTTCGCGGGTGGCCTACACCACCGCGCTGCAGCACCTGCGCCGGCGGCGGCTGGAGGCGCAATGGATGGTGGCGGTGGAGGTGCCGGAGGAACTGGGGATCGGCGATGAAGGCCCGGGCCCGGCCGAGTTGAGCGAGGCCCTGCAGGCCGGGCGCCAGCTCGGCGCGGCGCTGGAACGACTGAGCGCACCGCAGCGCCTGATCGTCGGCCTGCATTACCTGGAGGATTTCGATCTGGCCGAGATCGAACAGGTGACCGGGCTGGCACGCGGTACCATCAAGAGCCACCTGCACCGCGCGCCAGGTCCTGAAGCAGGAACTGACGCGGCATGCCACCGCCGGAGAGCTGCTGTGAACCCACCGACCGACCCTCGCGATGCGGAAAAGCGCGCTGGCACAGGCGCTGCGTGAACAGGCACGGCGGGAAGACACGCCGGATGTAAGCGAGGCGCTGCAGAAGCGCATTACCACTGAGTCGCGCGACGGTGGCGTGGGCTATGTGGTGGTGCAGGTGCTGTTGTTTGGCGCCCTGCTGGCTGCGGCGGCCTGGTATTTCTGGCACTGAGGCACCCGCCGGGCAAGGGCCGCTCCAATCGCGGTGGGTAGATGCCGACCTGGGTCGGCGCTTGGGCGTGTGTGCCAACCAAGGTTGGCAGCTACCAGAACGGTTGATCCCTGCGACAAAGTGAAGCAGCGCGTCACCCGGTCGCATCCCACCTTAACGAAATCCTCCTAAAGTGGTCCGGTATCCCACCGGTCACAGGCAGGAGGCGTCCCTTGGACGCGTTGTTGTTGTCCCGGATCCAGTTCGGATTCGTCATCAGTTTCCACGTGCTGTTCCCCGCCTTCACCATCGGTACGGCCAGCTGGCTGGCCTTCATCGAATGGCGGTGGCTGCGCACGAAGTTGCCCGTGTGGCGCGAGCTGTATTTCTTCTGGCAGAAGATCTTCGCCGTGTCGTTCGGCATGGGCGTGGTCAGCGGCATCGTCATGGCCTTCCAGTTCGGCACCAACTGGCCGCGGCTGAGCGAGGTGGCCGGCACGGTCATCGGACCGCTGCTGACCTACGAGGTGCTGACCGCGTTCTTCCTGGAAGCCAGCTTCCTCGGCGTGATGATGTTCGGCTGGGGCCGGGTCTCGCCGCGCCTGCATTTCTTCTCCACCTGCATGGTGGCGCTGGGCACGCTGTTCTCCACGTTCTGGATCCTGTCGTCCAACAGCTGGCTGCATACCCCGGCCGGCTACGAGATGGTCAACGGCATCGTGCATCCGGTGGACTGGTGGCAGGTGGTGTTCAACCCCTCGTTCCCGTACCGCCTGGCCCACATGGCGCTGGGCTCGTTCATCACTACCTGTTTCGTGATCGGTGGCGTCGGCGCGTGGTACCTGCGCAAGGGCACACATGTCGAGGCCGGCCGGCGCATGCTGATCGCGGCGGTGGCGTTCGCGGCGCTGACGGTGCCGGTACAGATCTTCGTCGGCGACATGCATGGCCTGAACACGCTCAAGCATCAGCCGATGAAGATCGCGGCGATGGAAGCGCACTGGCATGAAACCCAGGAAGGCGAGGGCGTACCGCTGGTGGTGTTCGCGCTGCCGAACGAGAAGGAAGAGCGCAACGACTTCGAAGTCGCCATCCCGAAGCTGGGCAGCGTGATCCTCACCCACAGCCTGGACGGCACCTTCGATCCGCTCACCTCGGTGCCGGCCAGCGAGCGGCCGCCGGTGACGCCGGTGTTCTTCGCCTTCCGCATCATGGTCGGGCTGGGCACGCTGATGCTGCTGCTGGCCTGGGTGTCGGCTTTCCAGCTGTGGCGCAGGAAGCTGCTGGATTCGCCGTGGCTGCTGCGCGGCTGGAACTGGATGCTACCCAGCGGTTTCATCGCACTGCTGTCGGGTTGGTTCGTCACCGAGATGGGGCGCCAGCCGTGGGTGGTATATGGCGTGCTGCGCACCGCTGATGCGGTCGGCCCGCAGAGTGCGTGGATGACGGCGTTGTCGCTGGGTGTCTATGTGGTTGGCTATGCCTTCGTGTTCGGCTGGGGCATCTGGTACCTGGTGAAGATCCTGCGCCACGGGCCGCAGCCGTATGCCGAGGGGCCGTCGCTGGACCATGGCAGCCATACCCCGGCACGTCCGTTGTCGGCCGCCGATGAACCGCTGGAGGAGCGCTGACATGGACCTGATGACCTGGCTGCCGGTGGCGTGGTTCGCGGTGATCGGCTTCGGCGTGCTGATGTACGTGGTGCTGGACGGCTTCGTGCTCGGCATCGGCATCCTTGCCCCGTTCGCCGAGGACGAGGAACAACTGGACCTGATGATGAACACCGCCGCGCCGATCTGGGACGGCAACGAGACCTGGCTGGTGCTCGGTGGCGCTGGCCTGCTGGCGGCCTTCCCCAAGGCCTATGCGGTGCTGCTGTCGGCGCTGTACCTGCCGGTGCTGCTGCTGGTGGTGGCGCTGGTGTTCCGCGGCGTGGCCTTCGAGTTCCGCTTCAAGGCGCATCGATCGCGCCGGTTGTGGAGCGTGGCGTTCGGCCTCGGTTCGCTGCTGGCCACGTTTGCCCAGGGCGTGATCCTCGGCACCCTGGTGCAGGGCATCCCGCTGGTGGACGGTGTCTATCAGGGCGGGCCGTTTGCCTGGTTCAGCCCGTTCGCGATGCTGACCGGTGCCGCACTGGTGGCCGGCTATGCGCTGCTGGGCAGCACCTGGCTGATCCTGAAGACCGAAGGCCGCGTGCAGGCGCTGGCGCGGCAGATGACCCGGCCACTGGTGGTGGCGGTGATCGCGGCGATGGGCCTGGTCAGCAGTTGGCTGCCGTTCCTCGATTCGCGCCTGATGGCGCGCTGGTTCAGCGACGGCAACTTCTGGTGGCTGTCGCCGGTGCCGCTGCTGACCCTGGCGGTAGCCGCCGCGCTGTGGCGCAGTGCCACCCACCCGCGCCGCGACCTGCCGCCGTTCCTGCTCAGCCTGGCCCTGTTCGTGCTCGGCTTCCTCGGCCTGGTGCTGGGCATGTGGCCTTATCTGCTGCCACCGTCGATGACCTTGTGGCAGGCCGCCGCGCCGGCGTCGTCACTGGGCTTCACGCTGGTCGGGCTGGTCATATTGCTGCCGGTCATCCTCGGCTATACGGCGTGGTCCTACCGGGTATTCCGCGGCAAGGTGCACGCCGACACCGGTTACCACTGATCGATTGAAGACGGGGCCTGCCGGTGCCGGGCCCCGTGTTGGGGAATGTGAAACCTGCACACCCTGCGCGGGACGTGCTAGCGTGCGCTCCTTTCCGGCGGCCAGGGGGGCAGCCGGCGACGTCCTGGACGGACGCACGGCTGCAGGAACGGGGGGCCGCCGCGCGTCGCCGTAATGGCTCGTGCCTATCGTTCTCCCGTTGAAGCACCATCGCTAAATGATCGAATTCTCCATCGTCGACTGGGCTGCCTGGGCGCCCGGCCTGAGTGAGCGTAGCCAGTGGCTGGGCTGGGCCGATGCGCCGTACCTGCCGCACGGCGCGGACACGCCGGCGCTGGCCGAGGTGCCGGCGATGCAGCGCCGCCGCATCGAGCGGCTGGGCCGGATGGCGATCCAGGCCGCGTGCTGGTGCGAGGACGGGCAGGGCGCCGACAGTGACGTGCCGCTGGTGTTCGCCAGCCGCCACGGCGACGTGGCCCGTTCGATGGACCTTCTGGGCGCTCTGGCCGGCGACCAGCCGTTGTCGCCGACCGGATTCGGCCTGTCCGTGCACAACGCGATTGCCGCGCTGTATTCCATCGCCCGCGGCCACCGCGGCAACTACTTGGCGCTGGCGGGGGGCCAGGCCACGGTGGAGACGGCCTGCCTGGAGGCCGTCGGCCTGCTGGCCGACGGTGCCCGCGAGGTGCGGGTGGTGGTCTATGAGTCGCCACTTCCGGAAATTTACGCGACGTTCGCCGACGAACCCGACCCGTTCTTTGCCTGGTGCTGGCGCCTGACCGCCCCGACAGAGGGCCGACCGACGCTGTCGCTGCAGTGGCAGCCGGCCGACGCCCAGGCCAGCACTGCGCCCGGCCTGCTGCCGCATGCGCTGGACCTGCACCGGTTCCTGTTGTCCGGCGCGCCGGCGCTGGAACACGTGGCCCACGGCCAGCGCTGGCGCTGGAGCCGCCGTGGCTGAGCTGCTGCGCCGCCTCGACCATGCCTGGCGGGTGTTTGGCACCGGCCTGAGCTTTGTCGCATTTGGCCTGGGCGGCCTGTTGCTCGGCGTTATGGTGATGCCGGTACTGCTGCTGATGCGTGACCCGGTGGCACGCCGCCGCCGCGCCCGGCGCGTGGTCCAGGTCGCGTTCGCCAGCCACCTGCGGCTGATGCGCGGGCTGGGGGTGATGACGTACGAGATCGAGGGCGGTGAACGCCTGCAGCGCGACGGCCTGCTGGTACTGGCCAATCACCCGACCCTGATCGACGTGGTCTGCCTGATCTCGCTGCTGCCCAACGCCGACTGCGTGGTCAAGCGGGCCGTGGCCTGCAACCCGTTCATGCGCGGTCCGGTACGGGCCGCCGGCTACATCTCCAATGACGATGGCGCCGGCCTGGTCGATGACTGCGTGGCCGCGGTGCATGCCGGCGGCACCCTGGTGATCTTCCCGGAGGGCACCCGCAGCGTGCCCGGGCAGCCGCCGCGGCTGCAGCGTGGGGCCGCCAACATCGCCGTACGGGGCCGCCTGGACGTCACCCCGGTGCGGATCACCTGCAGCCCGCCAACGCTGACCAAGGGGCAGAAGTGGTATCGTGTCCCCTCACGTCGCTTTCACGTTCGGCTGCAGATCGGCGAAGATATCCCGATCGCGCCATTTCTGGCCGAAGACGACTCGCCAAGGGGGGATGCCTTGGCAGCCCGTCGCGTCACCGAGCACCTTTCTCGTTATTTCGACCTGTCTGGAGATCCGAACCGTGCAAGCACTTGAGCACGAGATCAAGGAATTGATCATTTCCTCCCTTTCGCTGGAGGACATCACGCCGGAGGACATCGATCCGACCGCCCCACTGTTCGTCGAGGGCCTCGGCCTGGATTCGATCGACGCGCTGGAGCTGGGCCTGGCGCTGCAGAAGAAGTACGGTGTGAGCCTCTCGGCCGATTCGGAAGAAACCCGTCGCCATTTCTCCAGCGTGCGCGCGCTCGGCGAGTTCGTCGCCGCCCGCCAGTCGTAACGGTGCCAGGACCTGCCATGACCAAGAATGAACTGTTCGAACGCATCGTCAGCATCCTGACCGACAGCTTCGAGATCGAAACCGCCCGGATCACCCCCGAGGCCCGCCTGTACGACGACC
The DNA here is from genome assembly GCF_056481145.1 of Stenotrophomonas sp. 93052_Sma. Lineage (NCBI taxonomy): Bacteria > Pseudomonadati > Pseudomonadota > Gammaproteobacteria > Lysobacterales > Lysobacteraceae > Stenotrophomonas > Stenotrophomonas sp. 93052_Sma. The sequence goes on along the minus strand of NZ_CM151134.1, from coordinate 4,817,567 downwards.
TGGACATCGACAGCATCGACGCGGTCGACCTGATCGTTCAGCTGAAGCCGCTGCTCGGCCGCAACCTGCAGCCGGAAGCGTTCAAGGCCGTGCGTACCGTGCAGGACATCGTCGATGTGGTGCACAGGCTGCTGCCGGACCAGGCAGCCGCCTGACCGCAGCGCCGGCGGCTCCACCATGGCACGCGCACGCACGGTCGTGGTGGCTGCGATCTCGCTGGCCTACCCGGTGCTGGTGTACCTGGCGATGGGCCGCTTCGAGCCACGCTGGTTGTCGCTGCTGCTGTTCACCCTGGCCCTGCTGCGCGCTGAGTACGCGCCAGCCGCTGTGGTGGGCCGCGGCCGCCGGCACCGGCCTGCTGGCGGTGCTGGCCACTGTGCTCAACCAGGCCCTGCCGCTGAAGCTGTACCCGGCGCTGGTCAACGCAGTGATGCTGGCGGTATTCGGCACCAGCCTGCGTTTCGGCCCGCCGCTGGTGGAACGCCTGGCACGGCTGCAGGAACCGGACCTGCCCCCGTTCGCGGTGGCCTATACCCGCCGCGTCACCCAGGTGTGGTGCGGCTTCTTCGTTCTCAACGGCAGCCTGGCCCTGCTGACCGCGCTGTACGCGTCGGACCGGGTCTGGATGCTCTACAACGGATTGTTGGCGTACGTGATGATGGGCGTGTTGTTCGCAGGTGAGTGGCTGGTGCGGCGGCGGGTGAAGGCGGCGCACGCGCATGGCTGAGTGGATTGCCCTGGACCGACTGCTGCTGGAGGCGCGGCCGCATCGAAGTGTTGGCGTCTGCGATGGCGAGGTGATCGACCACGCCCGCTTCCGCCAGCGCGTACTGGCCTGGCGCGCCGCGTTTGCGGCGGCCGCAGGCCGTGACTGGGCCCTGTATTTCGATGATGCGGTGGCCTTTGCCGCTGCGTTGTTCGGTGCCTGGCATGCCGGCAAGCGGGTGTTCCTGGCTGCCGACAATCTGCCGGCCACGCTGCAGGCGCTGCAGCCGCAGGTGAGTGGTTTCGCAGGCGACGTGTCCGCCGATTATCGTCCGTTGGCGGCGCTGGACGCCGCACCGGACGAGGGTCTTCAGGCGCTGGACGAGCGCGCCTGCGAGCTGTGCGTGTTCACCTCCGGCAGCACCGGACAGCCCAGTGCGATCAACAAGCGCATGGACCAGCTGACGCGCGAGGTGGACGCACTGCAGGCTGCGTTCGGCACGCAGCTGGAAGGCGTGCAGGTGCATGGCACGGTGTCGCACCAGCACATCTATGGCCTGCTGTTCCGCGTGCTGTGGCCGCTGGCTGCCGGCCGCCTGATCCATCCACGCCGGTTCTTCCACGAAGATCTGGTGGGTGCGCTGGCCGGTACCGATACGGTGCTGGTGGCGACCCCGGCCCACCTCAAGCGCCTGCCCGAGCAGCTCGACTGGGCCAGCCTGCATGGCCGCCTGCGCGCGGTATTCTCCTCCGGTGGCCCGCTGCCGGAAGACGCCGCACGCCAGGTGCGGCAGTGGCTGGGCGTGGCCCCGACCGAGGTCTATGGCAGCAGCGAGACCGGCGGCATCGCCTGGCGCCGCTGGGACACCGATCTGCCGCCGTGGCAGCCGCTGCCCGGCGTGCAGTGGCGCATCGAGGAGGGCTGCCTGGCGGTGGCCTCCGCACATCTGGAAACCCCGGATTGGTGGCGTACCCAGGACCGCGTTGAAGCGTTGGCCGATGGCCGCTTCCGCCTGCTGGGCCGCGCCGACCGCATCGTCAAGATTGAAGAGCGCCGCGTTTCGCTGGATGCACTGGAACGTGCGTTGCGCGAAGACGCCGAAGTGGATGACGTGCGCGTGCTGGTGCTGCCCGGGCAGCGCGAGCAGCTGGCCGCGGTGGTGGTACCGGCCGACCCGACGCTGCTGGAGGGCGGTGAGGCCGCGCGCCGCGCGCTGGGCCAGCGCCTTGGCACACGCCTGGCACAGGCTCATGACGCGGTCACCCGGCCGCGCCGCTGGCGGCTGGTGCCGGCGCTGCCGATCAACGCACAGGGCAAAGTCACCCAGGCGGCACTGGCAGCGCTGTTCCAGCCGCTGATGCCGGTGCCGGTCTGGGATCACCGCGATGCGGCCAGCGCCACGCTGCGGATGACCCTGGACCCGGCGCTGCGGCCGTTCCAGGGCCACTTCCCGCAGGCGGCGATCCTGCCCGGCGTGGCGCAGCTGGACTGGGCGGTGCGTTTTGGCCGCCAGGTGTTCGCCATGCCGGCAGTGTTCCTGCGCATGGATGCGGTGAAGTTCCAGCACGTGGCCCGCCCGGGCGATGAGCTGACCCTGCAGCTGGACTGGGATGCCGCACGCAACGTGATGGCCTTCCGTTACACCTCCAGCCACGGTGTGCATGCCAGCGGCAAAGTGGTCTTCGCCGATGCGGACTGATCCGGCCGTTGCCGGTGCCGCGTTCGCGCCACTGGTGGTGATTCCCGTCTACGACCACGAGCACGCCATCGCGGCGGTGGTCGACGGCGTGCAGGCCGCCGGCCTGCCATGCCTGCTGATCGACGATGGCTCGCATGAGGCGTGCGCGGCAGCATTGCGTTCGCTGGCACAGCGCCAGGGCGTGGACCTGCTGCGCCTGGACATCAACCAGGGCAAGGGCGGGGCCATGCTGGCCGGTTTCGCCGAAGCCGGCGCGCGAGGCTACAGCCACGTGCTGCAGATCGATGCCGACGGCCAGCACGATACCCGCGATCTGCCACGCTTCATCGAAGCGGCGCGCCCATCCCGAGGCGGTGATCTGTGGCATTCCGGCCTACGACGCCAGCGTTCCCAAGGCGCGCCTGTATGGCCGCTACGCGACCCACATCTGGGTCTGGATCAACACGCTGTCGCTGCATCTGCGCGACACCATGTGCGGCTTCCGCGTGTATCCGCTGCCGCCGGTGCTGCGCCTGGTCGGTGAAGAAACCATCGGCCGGCGCATGGATTTCGATACCGAAGTGATGGTGCGCCTGTACTGGCGGCAGGTGCCGGTCGAGCACCTGTCCACGCGCGTGACCTATCCATCCGATGGCGTGTCGCACTTCGATGTGTGGCGCGACAACGTGCGCATCAGCCGCATGCACACCCGCTTGTTCTTCGGCATGCTCTGGCGCGCACCGCGCCTGCTGTGGCGCCGCCTGCGGGGGCGGCGCTGAGATGGCGGCCGCGCAGGGGGCCCCGCACTGGGCCGACATCGGCGAATCCACCTCGGTGGCCGGCGTGCTGTTCCTGTGCTGGGTGCACCGCTGGTTCGGGCGCTGGCCGTTCCGCCTGTGCGTGTGGCCGGTGGTGGCCTGCCACTGGCTGGGCAACCGCGTCGGCCGCCAGGCCTCGATGCAGTACCTGCAGCGGCTGCAGGCATACAGCGGCGTGCTCGGCCGCACGCCGACCCGGGGTGACAGCCTGCGCCACTTCTTCGCGTTTGCCGACACGATGCTGGACAAGATCCTCGGCCTGGGCGGACGCTATCCGGCCGAACGCATCCACCTGCATCGCGACCTGGTGCTGGAAAAGATCGCGCGCCGCGAAGGCGGGCTGATCCTGACCGCGCACATCGGCTGCCTGGAACTGTGCCAGGTGCTGGCCGAACAGGTGCCTGGGTTCCGCATCACTGTGCTGGTGCACACCGCGCATGCGCAGCGCTTCAACCGCCTGCTGCAGCGGTTGGACCCGCTGGCGGCGGTGGAGCTGGTGCAGGTAACCGAAATGGGCCCGGCCACGGCGGTGATGCTGGCCGAGCGCGTGGCGGCGGGTGGCTTCGTCGCCATCGTCGGCGACCGCACGCCGGTGCAGGGCGGCCGCAGCGTCACCGCCGATTTCCTTGGCCACCGCGCGCCGTTCCCGATCGGCGCCTATGTGCTCGCCGCCGCGCTGGGCTGCCCGGTCTACACCATGGCCTGCCTGCACCAGGGCGAGGGCTATCGCGTGGCGTTTGAACAGTTCGCCGAACGCATCGTGCTGCCGCGTGGTTCGCGCGACGCCGCACTGGCCGAACAGGCACAGCGCTTCGCGCGCTGGCTGGAACTCCAGGTCATCCAGTCCCCGTTGGACTGGTTCAATTTCTTCCCCTTCTGGGATCAGGCTCCGCATGACGACTGACGCCGTACCCGTGTGCCGCTTTGGCGATGCACCGTTGACCATTGAAGACGTGGTTGCTCTGGCCCAGCGCCAGTGCGAGGCCGCACTGAGCGACGCGCCGGCGTTCCGCGCGCATATCCAGCGCGGTGCCGACTTCCTCGACCGCCTGCTGCGCGAGGACGGCGTGATCTACGGCGTGACCACCGGCTACGGCGACTCGTGCACGGTGAACATCCCGCCGGCGCTGGTGGCTGAGCTGCCGCACCACCTGTACACGTACCACGGCTGTGGCCTGGGCCGTTACCTGGACCCGGTCGAGACCCGCGCGGTGCTGGCTGCGCGCCTGGCGTCGCTGGTGCGTGGCATGTCCGGTGTCAGTGTGCCGCTGTTGGAAGGCCTGGCCACACTGCTGCAGCACGACGTGCTGCCGATGATTCCGGCCGAGGGCTCGGTGGGTGCCAGCGGTGACCTGACCCCGCTGTCGTACGTGGCCGCGGTGCTGTGCGGCGAGCGCGAGGTGCTGCACGACGGCCGCGTGCAGCTGGCGGCGGAGGTGCTGGCGAAGATCGGCATGACCCCGCTGAAGCTGCGGCCGAAGGAAGGCCTGGCGATCATGAACGGTACCGCCGTGATGACCGGCCTGGCCTGCCTGGCCTGGCAGCGCGCCGATTACCTGGCGCGCATGGCCACGCGGCTGACCGCGTTCAACGTGCTGGCCAGCGACGGCAACGCGCATCACTTCGACGAAACCCTGTTCGCCGCCAAGCCGCACCCGGGCCAGGGCCGCATCGCCGCGCGCCTGCGCAGCGACCTGCACAGCGAGCGTCCGCCGCGCAATGAACAGCGCCTGCAGGACCGCTACTCGCTGCGCTGCGCGCCGCATGTGATCGGCGTGCTGGAGGACAGCCTGCCGTTCCTGCGCCAGCTGATCGAAACCGAACTGAACAGCGCCAACGACAACCCGCTGATCGATGCTGACGGCGAGCGCATCCTGCACGGCGGTCATTTCTACGGCGGCCACATCGCGCTGGCGATGGACACCCTGAAGAACACCGTGGCCAACCTTGCCGATCTGCTCGACCGGCAGCTGGCACTGGTGGTCGATGCCCGCTACAACCACGGCCTGCCGGCCAACCTGTCGGCGGCCACCGGCCCGCGCGCGGCCATCAACCATGGCCTGAAGGCGCTGCAGATCAGCGTTTCGGCATGGACCGCCGAAGCGCTGAAGCAGACCATGCCGGCCAGCGTGTTCTCGCGCTCCACCGAATGCCACAACCAGGACAAGGTCAGCATGGGCACCATTGCCGCGCGCGATTGCCTGCGCGTGATCGAGCTGACTGAACAGGTAGTGGCCGCGATGCTGATCGCTGCCCGCCAGGGCCTGGCGCTGCGCGAACGGGTTGGCCTGAACGCGCAGCTGCATGGCAGTCTGGCCGACATGTACGCCGACCTGGGGCAGCGCATCGCCCTGGTTGAAGAAGACCGCGCGCTGGATCGCGAACTGCGGGAACTGCTGGTGGAGATCCGCGCGCAACGTTGGGAGCTGTATGCCGGTGAATGAAGCAATCGAACGGGCCGGCGAGATTGCGCTGACCCCCGCCTTCCATGACTGCGATCCGATGAACGTGGTCTGGCATGGCAACTACTTCAAGTACTTCGAGATCGCGCGCTGCGCGCTGCTCGGGCGATACGACTACGACTACCCGCAGATGCTCGAATCGGGCTACCTGTGGCCGGTGGTCGATGCGCGGGTGAAATATGTGCGCCCGCTGCTGTTCAACCAGGCCTTGCGCGTGATCGCGCGCATCGTGGAATGGGAGAACCGGCTGAAGATCGAGTACGAGATTCTCGATGCGCAGAGCGGCCAGGTGCTGACCCGCGCGATGACCATCCAGGTTGCGGTGGACGCTGCCAGCAAGGAAATGCTGTACCAGTGCCCGCCGGTGCTGTGGGAACGCCTGGGAGTGCCTGCGCCATGAACCGAGCGAACCGTTTCGCCCGTGCGCTGCTGTGCGCGCTGCTGCTGGTGTCCGCACCGCTGGTGCAGGCGGCCGACCCCGCCATCGATGCGATCACCCAGGCGGTGGCGCGGCCGGATGTGCTGCGTGGCCAGTTCAGCCAGGAAAAGCAGGTCAGCGGCTTCAAGAACCCGCTGCGTTCTCAGGGCCGGTTCGTGGTCGCGCGCCAGCACGGCGTGATCTGGTCCACGCTCAAGCCGTTCCCCTCCGAGGTGGTGGTCACCGCCGACCGCATCCTCAGCCGCCAGCGCGATGGCAGCACCCGCGTCGAACTCGATGCACGGCAGCAACCGGCGATGCGTTCGGTGAACGCGATCATGTTCGCGCTGATGAGTGGCGACGTGCAGGCGCTGTCCAGCCAGTTCAACGTGGCGGCCAGCCGTGAAGGACAAGGCTGGCGGCTGCGCCTGACGCCGAAGTCGGCGATGCTGGCCAAGGCGTTCCAGTCGCTGACCCTGCAGGGTGACCGCTACGTGCGCCAGGTCGAGATCGTCGAGGCCAACAAGGACCGCACCCAGATCCAGTTCAGCGCATTGAGCGAGGCACCGGCCACGCTCAACGCCGACGAGGCCCGCCGCTTTGAGTGAGGCCGCGGCATCGAACGCACCGGACCGGTTGCGGCGCTGGTGGCACTGGCTGGGCATCGCCTGGCTGCTGGTGCTGCTGGTACTGGGCGCGCAGCAGTGGCACCTGTGGAGCCAGCAATCGCGGATCGACACCGATATCCTCGCCCTGCTGCCGCAGGATGCACACGACCGCCTGTTGAGCGATGTCACCCGGCGCATTGCCGATGGCAGTTCGCGGCAGGTGGTGGTGCTGCTGGGCAGCAAGGACGGCGCCGCAGCCAAGCGTGCGCAGGCCGCGTTTGCCGCGGCCATGGCCAAGGACGCCGATCACGCCCTGCTGGTACCCAGCGGCTCGATCGAAGGCTGGTTCGATGAGGCGCGCGTTCTACGCGCCGTACCGTGACCGCCTGCTGACCCCGGCCCAGCGCGAGCAGCTGCAGGGCAGCGAGCCGGGCGCGCTGGCCGAACAGGCGTTGGCCGCGCTGTACGGCCCGATGGGCGCGCCGCGCCTGACCGACTGGCGGCAGGACCCGTTGTCGCTGTGGCCGCAATGGTGGCAGCAGCAGGCGCAGGGGTCGGGACTGCGGCTGGGCGATGACGGCCTGCTCGAAGCCGAGGACAAGCATTGGGCCGCGCTGCAGTTCGACACGCCGGGTTCGGCGTTCCAGCTCGACGGCGAACGCCATCTCGATGGCCTGCTGGAACGTGCCGGGCAGGCAGCAAAAGCGGCCGCTCCGGATCTGGAGATCCTGCATGCCGGCGTGCCACTGCACGCCGAAGCGGCCGCGGTGCAGGCCAACCAGGAGATCAACACCATCGGTTGGGGGTCGCTGGCGGCGGTGCTGCTGCTGGTGTGGCTGGCATTCCGCTCGCTGCGGCCGATCCTGCTGGTGGCCGCCTCGCTGCTGATCGGCTGTGGTGTGGCGCTGGCGGTGACCGTGCTGGTGTTCGGCAAGGTGCATGTGCTGACCCTGGTGTTCGGTGCATCGCTGGTGGGCGTGGCCGAGGATTACGGCATTCATTGGTTCGCCTCGCGCCAGGCCGAGCCGGCCGATCGTCGCTGGAAACTGCTGCGGCACCTGCTGCCCGGCCTGTGGCTGGCCCTGCTGACCAGCGCGCTGGCCTACCTGGCCCTGGGCCTGGCCCCGTTCCCGGGCCTGCGCCAGATGGCGCTGTTCTCGGTGGTCGGCCTGGCTGCCGCCTTCCTCACGGTGATCTTCTGGTTCCCGTGGCTGGATGGTGGCGAGATCCGCCAGACCCGCTTCTCGCAGTGGCTGGGCAACACGCTGGAGCGTTTCCCGCGCCTGCATGGCCGCCGCGCGGTGACGATGTTCGTGGTGATCACGCTGGCACTGTCTGCCATCGGCATCGCGCGCCTGCAGAGCAACGACGACCTGCGCAGCCTGCAGTCGTCGCCGCCGGCATTGATGGCGCAGCAGATCCGCCTGAGCCAGTTGCTGGGCATGCCCAGCCCGGCGCAGTTCTACCTGGTGCAGGGTGCCGATGCCGCGCAGCTGCTGCAGCGCGAAGAAGCACTGACCGGGCGCCTGCGTGTATTGGCCAACGACAAGCGCATTGGTGGCTATCGCGCGATCAGCGATTGGCTGCCGTCGCCGTCGCGCCAGCAGGCCGATGCCGCGCTGACCGCGAGGGTGGAACCCGGCGTGCTGTCGGCCGTGTCCGAGGCCGTGGGCGAGCCGCTGCAGCGACCGCAGTTCGCGGCCGCACCACTCAGCGCCGAAGCCTTCCTGGCCTCGCCGGCCTCGCAGCCGTTCCGTCACCTGTGGGTGGGCGAGGTCGGTGGGCAGATGATCAGCGTGGTGATGGTCGATGACCTGTCGCGCGCCGATGCGCTGGCCACCCTGCGGGGCGCGGCCGAAAGCCTGCCGGGTGTGCGCTGGGTGGACCGCACCGCCGACTTCTCCACGCTGCTGGGCCACTACCGCAAGCTGATGGGTGGGCTGCTGCTGGTCGGCATCGCGCTGGTGTTCGGCGCGCTGTGGCTGCGCTACCGCCGCCAGGCCTGGCGCGTGTTCGCGCCGACCCTGATTGCCGGTGCCTTGACCCTGGGCCTGCTGGGTCTGTTCGGCCAGCCGCTGCAGCTGTTCAACGTGCTGGCACTGATGCTGCTGCTGGGCATGGGCATCGACTACGGCATCTTCCTGATCGAGCACCGTGGCGATGCCAGCGCCTGGCTGGCAGTGTGCGTGGGCGCGGCCAGCACCTGGCTGTCGTTCGGCCTGCTGGGCCTGTCGCAGACCCCGGCGCTGCGCGCGTTCGGCCTGACCCTGCTGTTCGGCATCGGCCTGGTCTGGCTGATCTCGCCGCTGTTCCGGCCGCCGCCACATGACCTGCCGCCAGCTTGAACCTGTCTTCCGACTTCCTTCTTTCCACCTGATCGAGCAACAAGGACGCACCGATGAATACTGCTGTGGATGCTGTCGAACGTACTGAAATCCTGATCATCGGCGCGGGCCCGGCTGGCTCGGTGGCCGCGGCGATGCTGCGCCAGCAGGGCCGCCAGGTGCTGATGCTGGAGCGCCAGCAGTTCCCGCGCTTCTCGATCGGTGAAAGCCTGCTGCCGCAGAGCATGGAGTACATCGAAGCGGCTGGCCTGCTGCAGGACGTGGTCGAAGCGGGCTTCCAGCACAAGAACGGCGCCGCGTTCGTGCATGGCGAGGCGCGCACCGCGTTCGACTTCAGGAAGAAGTTCTCGCCAGGCTGGGGCACCACCTACCAGGTGCAGCGCGCCGACTTCGACAACGTGCTGGCACGCGGCGCCGAGCGCATGGGCACCACGCTGCGCTTCGGCGATGAAGTGCTTGCGGTCGAGCCGGGCGAGCAGCCGGCGGTGACCGTGCGCCGCCCGGACGGCAGCGAGTACCGCATCGAGGCCGATTTCATCCTTGACGCATCAGGCTTCGCGCGCCTGCTGCCACGCCTGCTGCAGCTGGAATCGCCGTCCAACTTCCCGGTGCGAGGCGCGATCTTCTGCCACGTGCGCGACAACATTCCGGCCGAAGCGGACTTCGATCGCAACAAGATCCTGATCACCACCCACCCCGAGCACATCGACGTCTGGTACTGGACGATCCCGTTCTCCAACGGCTGCTGCTCGCTGGGCGTGGTCGCCGAGCCATCGTTCTTCGAACGCTACGAAGGCGACGACCTGCAGAAGCTGCAGGCCATCGTCGGCGAGGACCCCAACCTGACCCGGCTGCTGGCCAACGCCGAATGGGCGGTGCTGCCGGTGCGCCGCATCACCGGTTACTCGGCCAATGTCAGCTCATTGTGGGGCCCGGGCTACGCCCTGCTGGGCAATGCCGGCGAGTTCCTCGACCCGGTGTTCTCCTCCGGCGTTACCATCGCCTTCAAGTCCGCGCAGCTGGCCAGCGAATGCCTGGCGCGCCGCTATGCCGGCGAAACCGTCGACTGGGAAGCTGAATTCTCGATCCCGCTGCGTGCCGGCGTGAAGACCTTCCGCCGCTTCGTTGAAAGCTGGTACGAGGGCGGCTTCCAGAAGATCATCTACCATCCGCAGCAGCAGCCCGAAGTACGCGACATGATCAGTTCCATCCTGGCCGGCTACGCCTGGGACACCAACAACCCGTATGTGGCCGACGAAAGCGGCCGCCGCATGCGCGTGCTGGAGCAGCTGTGCAGCGCCTGATCGCCCGTACCGCGGCCGTGCTGCTGTGCCTGCTGCTGGCCGCCTGTGCCGGCCGCATGCCCAAGCCATTGGTGGAACTGCCGCCGCTGCGCCTGTCGCCGGCCAGCCTGCCGGCGCCGCTGGCATTGCAGCAGCAGCTGCATTTCCGTTTCGGTACGCATGAGCGCGAGCTGGATGCTCTGCTGGAAGCCGATGCGCAGCAGGTGCAGCTGGCGGTGCAGGCGATGGGCCAGACCGGCGTGCGCCTGCAGTGGGACGGCCAGCAGCTGACCCAGCAGCGCGCCGTGGCTGCCGCCGCAGGTGCGTGCCGAGCGCGTGCTGGATGACCTGCAGTTCGCGCTGTGGCCGACCGCGGCCATTGCCGCCGCGTTGCCGGCCGGTTGGCAGGTCAGCGATGACGGCCGACAGCGCAGCCTGTCGCGCGACGGCACGGTGTGGCTGCAGCTGCAGCGCCTGGACGATGGCAGCGTGCAGCTGGACAACCGCGCCGAAGGCTATGCGCTGCGCATCGAATCGATCGACATGGCCGGGCAGGACCGATGAGTGCACCGATCTACCTGAACGACCTGGGCGTAGTCTGCGCGCTCGGCGATGGCCGCGCCGCGGTCGCGTCGGCGATGTTCGCCGATGTGCCGGGCGGGCTCAGCGACAACGACAGCCTGCTGCCGGGGCGCACCCTGGCGCTGGGAGAGGTGCGCACGCCGCTGCCGGCGCTGGAGGACCTGCCGGTGGCCCTGCGCGGGCGCAACAACGCCCTGCTGGACGTGGCACTGGCGCAGATCGCACCAGCGGTGGCCGCCGCGATCGCCCGCCATGGTGCCGAGCGTGTGGCGGTGGTGCTGGGCACCAGCACCTCGGGCATTGGTGAATCCGAGCAGGCCCTGCGCACCCACGCCGAACAGGGCCAGTGGCCGCAGGGCTTCGATTACGCCCAGCAGGAAATGGGCACCGCCGCGCAGTTCGTGCGCCAGCGCAGTGGTGCACAGGGGCCGGCATGGACCCTGTCCACCGCCTGCTCGTCCAGCGCCAAGGCGCTGATGTCGGCCGCGCGCATGCTGCGCGCCGGCATCGTCGATGCGGTGATTGCCGGCGGTGCCGATTCGCTGTGCCGCTTCACCGTGGCCGGCTTCAGCGCGTTGGAATCGGTGTCGGCACTGCGCTGCAATCCGTTCTCGCAGCACCGCTCCGGCATCAACATCGGCGAGGGCGCTGCGTTGTTCCTGCTCACCCGCGAACCCGGTCCGGTGTGCCTGGCCGGGTGGGGCGAATCGGCCGATGCCCATCACATGTCCGCCCCCGATCCGCAGGGGATGGGGGCCATCGACGCCCTCCAGCAGGCGCTGCTGCGCGCCGGCTGGGGCGCCGACGAAGTGGATTACGTGAACCTGCATGGCACCGCCACCGGGCACAACGATGCGATGGAAAGCCTGGCGGTCTCGCAGGTGCTGGGCAATGGCGTGCCGGCCAGTTCGACCAAGCCGCTGACCGGCCATACGCTGGGTGCCTCGGGCGCGATCGAGGCGGCGCTGTGCTGGATCCTGCTGGCCGAGAACCCACAGCAGCAGCTGCCGCCGCACTGGTGGGACGGCGTGCCCGACCCCGCACTGCCGGTGCTGCCGCTGGTCGCGCCGGGCTCCTGCCTGGCGCAGCCGCGGCGGCGGGTGCTGAGCAATTCGTTCGCCTTCGGCGGCAGCAATGCCGTGCTGGCACTGGAGCGTCGATGAACACGCTGTACGCGATCGAGGACGTGGTGCCGCACCGCCAGGACATGTGCCTGCTGGAGCGCATCACGCAGTGGGACCAGGACACCCTCGAGGCTGAACTGGTGGTGCCCGAATCCGGCCTGTTCGTGGAGAACGGCGAAGTGCCGGCGTGGGTCGGCATCGAATACATGGCGCAGGCCATCGCGGCCTGGGCCGGCTGCCGCGCGCGTGCGGCCGGCAAGCCGCCGCAGCTGGGCTTCCTGCTCGGCAGCCGCCGCTACAGCAGCGCGCAGCAGCTTCCCCAGCGGTTCGCGGCTGCGCGTACAGGCGCGCTGCGAGCTGTTGGGTGACAATGGATTGGGGATGTTCGCCTGCCGCATCCTGGCGGGCGAGGACGAATGGGCGACAGCCAACGTGTCGGTGTTCGAACCGGCCGACGCGATGGCCTATCTGGAGAGTGGACAGGCATGACAGGGAATCGAAGCGTGCTGGTGACCGGCGCCAGCCGGGGTATCGGCCGGGCCATCGCGCTGCGCATCGCGCGCGACGGCTTCGACGTGGTGGTGCATTGCCGCAGCCGCGTGGAAGAGGCACAGGCCGTGATGGCCGAGATCCAGGCCTTGGGCCAGCAGGCCCGCGTGCTGGCGTTCGACGTAGCCGACCGCGAGGCCGCACGCGCCGCGCTGGAGGCCGATGTCGAAGCGCACGGCGCGTACTACGGCGTGGTCTGCAATGCCGGCATCGCCCGTGATGGCGCCTTCCCGGCACTGTCGGCGGAGGATTGGGACCAGGTCATCCACACCAACCTGGATGGCTTCTACAACGTGCTGCATCCGCTGATCATGCCGATGGTGCGGCGGCGCAAGCCGGGCCGCATCGTCACCCTGTCGTCGGTGTCCGGGCTGGCCGGCAACCGCGGCCAGGTCAACTACAGTGCCGCCAAGGCCGGCATCATCGGTGCCACCAAGGCGCTGGCACTGGAACTGGCCAGCCGCCAGATCACCGTCAACTGCGTGGCCCCGGGCCTGATCGAGACCGAAATGCTCAACGATGAAGTGATCGAACACGCGCTCAAGCTGATTCCCGCCGGCCGCGTCGGTCGTCCCGACGAAGTGGCGGCCACGGTGGCGTTCCTGCTGTCCGAACCGGCTGGCTACATCACCCGCCAGGTGATCTCGGTGAACGGAGGCATGCTCTGATGGCTGCCGATCGTCGCGTGGTGGTCACCGGTGCGGCCGCCATCAGTCCGCTCGGCCACGACTGGCCCACCATCGAAACGCACCTGCGCAGCTGCCGCAATGCCGTGCGCACGATGCCCGAATGGGATGTCTATGCCGGCCTGAACACCAAGCTAGCCGCGCCGGCGCAGGACTTCGAGCTGCCGCCGAACTACAACCGCAAGACCACCCGCTCGATGGGCAAGGTCGCGATCATGTCGGTGCGCGCCACCGAGGTGGCACTGCGCGAGGCTGGCCTGCACGAGCACCCGGTGCTGCGCAGTGGCCGTACCGGCGTGGCCTACGGTTCGTCCTCGGGCAGCCACGAGGCCACCGGTGAATTCGGCCGCATGCTCAACGAGTTCACCACCGACGGCATCAGTGCCACCACCTACCTGAAGATGATGAGCCACACCGCGCCGGTCAACATCGGTGTGTTCTTTGGTTTGTCCGGGCGCGTCTACACCACCTCCAGTGCCTGCACCTCGGGCAGCCAGGGCGTGGGCGCGGCCTACGAAGCGATCCGCAGCGGCAAGCAGACGGTGATGGTGGCTGGCGGTGCCGAGCAGCTCGATGCCACTGCCGCGGCAGTGTTCGACACCCTGTTCGCCACCAGCGTGCGCAATGATGCGCCGCAGACCACGCCGCGCCCGTTCGATGCCGGCCGCGATGGCCTGGTGCTGGGCGAGGGTGCCTGTACGCTGATCCTGGAAGACCTGGAGCACGCGCAGGCACGTGGCGCCACCATCCTTGCCGAGGTGGTCGGCTACGGCACCAACAGCGATGGCCAACACGTCACCCAGCCCAGTGCCGACACCATGGCCCAGGCCATGCGCCTGGCGCTGGAGGATGCCGGGCTGGACGCGGCGCAGATCGACTACGTCAACGCCCACGGCACCGCCACCGACCACGGTGACATCGCCGAGACCCAGGCCACCGCGCAGGTGTTCGGCAGCCGCATGCCGATCAGCTCGCTGAAGAGCTACGTCGGCCACATGCTGGGCGCCTGTGGTGCGTTCGAGGCCTGGATGAGCATCGAGATGATGCGCGCCGGCTGGTTCGCGCCCACCCTGAACCTGGCCGAGGTCGATCCACGCTGCGGCCAGCTCGACTTCATCACCGGGCAGGGCCGTGAACTGCAGGCCGAGTACGTGATGAGCAACAACTTCGCCTTCGGTGGCATCAACACCTCGCTGGTGTTCCGCCGCTGGCGCGAGTGATCCACCGCCCCACCGCCGCTGTTCCCGCAACCTACCCGCACCCTCGACAAGGAGATGTTCCGATGCGCCGCACCCTGATGATCGCCACGGCCACCGCACTGCTGGCCCTGGCCTCCACCGCTTCTGCCCGCGATACCCGCGTGGAGCAGTCCCTGCAGGAACTGGTCAGTTCGCAGGCCGCCAAGGACGCCGGCATCGACGGCAGCGTCCGCTTCTACCTGGCCGGCCAGCCGGTCAGCGTGCAGCAGCGCCTGGGCGAAGACGTGACCAACAAGAAGACCAACGCCGCCAACAAGAGCGATGCCGAGGCCTGCCGCTGGGTCGCGCTGTCGGCGCTGCGCGCGCTGCAGGACGGTGCCAAGTCGCGCGGCGCCAACGCCGTGGTCGACATCGTCAGCTACTACAAGAAGAACGAGTTCAAGAGCAGCACCAACTACGAATGCTATGCCGGTGCGATCCTCGCCGGTGTCGCGCTGAAGGGCACCTACGCCAAGGTCAAGTAAGCGCCCGTGTGGCGGCGGCGTTGGCTGAACGCCGCCGCCACATTGCTGAATCCCGCCGGGGAAACGCCGCCGATCACGCCGCCATCGTCGGCTGACGGCTTTCCCCGGTGTCGGCTTTCCGACACAATCATGGCTCTTCCCGGGTTATCGTCCCGCGGACATGCACGCCTACGTCTATAAAAGCCAACTCAAGCCGGACACCTACGTCTACGTTCCCCGTCGCGATGATTTCAGCGCGCTGCCTGCGCCGCTGCTCACCTCGCTGGGGACGCTCGCCTTCGTCCTGGACGTGGCCCTGGATGCCCAGCGCCGCCTGGCCCAGGCCGATCCGGAAAAGGTCCGCAGCGAAATGAGCGAGCGCGGGTTCTACCTGCAGGTGCCGCCATCGGTGGCCAGCCTGATGCCGCGCCACTATGACTGACACGTCCCGTCCGCGCGCCCTGTCGATCGCCTTCGCCGTAGGCGCCGTGCTGGCGCTTGGCGCCGCTGTGGGCGGCGTTCCAGGCGCCATCCTTGCCGCCCTGGCGCAGCCGGCGTTCGCGCTGGGTGTGTCGTGGTGGCGTCGCAGCCGCGCGCTGCTGCCGCTGAAGATCGTCGCGCGCCAGGACCTGCCGGCGCTGCTGGCGTTGTGGACGGCAGCGCCGCTGTTGCTGGCGCTGCTGCTGGCCTGGCCGCTGGCGGCGCTGCGTGACAGCGGCAGCCTGGCCGCGGTGCTGGGCCTGAGCGTGCTGGTCAGTGCCGGCCTGCTGGCGGCCTGGCGCACCTGGCCGCTGTGGAACGATGTCGAACGCCTGGATGGCAATCTCGCCCAGCATTGGCAGGCGCTGGCCGGACGCGACCTGACCGCCTGGCGCGGTCTCGGTGTCGCCGCGCTGGTGATCGCGCTGGCCGCGCTGGTGGTGCTGCCGGCCTGGCCGGGCCTGTTGCCGGAAGGCGCGCTGGCCCGCCGCGCTGGCGGTGGTGCTGCTGTCTCCCGTGCTGCACCTGCTGCTGCAGCGGGTGGCGCCGGCACCCTTGGTGTCGCTGCGCGCGAGCCCGTTGGCCAGCGCCGGCAACGAGCACGAACCGATGTTCGCCGCTGCGGCCGAAACCGCGCCGCTGGAGGCGATGGCGCCGCAGGAGCTGACCCCGGCCCTGTATGAAGCCGCCCGCCATGGCCGCATCGACCGGGGCCTGCAGCTGCTGCAGGCCGGTGCCGATCCGTATGCGCTGCCGGACCCGAACTGGCGCGACCAGCGCAGCCTGGCGGTGCTGGCGGCGGTGCTGCCCGACCTGCGCCTGCTGCGCGAACTGATCGCCCGCGGCGTCGATGTGAATGCGCCGCACCGGGGCATGACCCCGCTGCTGGCCGCCACCCGCGACAGCTGGCACGGCCGTCCCGAAGCGGTGATGACCCTGCTCGCCAACGGTGCCGATTCGCGTGCCATCGACAGCGATGGCAACACCCCGCTGCACCATGCCGCGCGCAGTTCCGACCCGGGCGTGGCCGCGCTGCTGCGCGATGCCGCCGCCGAAGTCGACGCGCTGAACAACGAGGGCTGGTCGCCGCTGGCCGTGGCCTGCCAGGTCGGCAACTGGCGCCTGGCCCGCTTCCTGCTGGAGCGTGGTGCGCGCAGCGAACCGGCCGAAGGCACCCCGGTGTTGCTGGCCGCGGCCGCCACCGAAGACGACGATCCGGCCGGCGTGCAGCTGCTGCTCAAGCACAAGGCGCGGGCTGACGCGCGTGATCGCCAGCGCCGCAGCGCGCTGCATGAGGCCGCACTGGCTGGCCACGTCGAGATCATCGGCGTGCTGCTGGGTGCCGGTGCCAATTTGGAAGCGCGCGATGCGCTGGGCCGTACGCCGTGGCTGGAAGCGGCCCGTGCCGGTCGCGCTGCCGTGGTCGAGCATCTGCTGCCGCACAAGCCGGATCTGGTTGCGGTGGACGGCGAAGGCCGCAATGCGGTGCAGCTGGCGGCGATGGCCGAGGATGTCTCGCCATTGCTGATCAAGCGCCTGGTCGAGCTGGGCATCGCCGCCGATGCCACCGATCCGGTTGGCCGCCGTGCGGTGGACTACGCCGCCGAAGCCGGTCGCTGGGCGATTGTGGCGCTGCTGGACCCGTCCTATCCGTTGCCGGCCGCCGTCAGTGATGGCCTGGCCGAGCGCGGCGAAGCCGCCAGCGCCAGTGGCCTGCTGCCGGACCGTCCGCCGCTGACCCTGCTGCGCGAAGCGCTGGGCTTCGGCAATACCGAGGGCATGGCGGCGCTGGCCAAGCTGTGCCAGCCGGAAGAACTGGGCGGCCTGCTGTTCGATCCGGAGCTGGCACTGGAGCCGCGCGCGGTCGATTGGCTGCTGGGCCACGGCGCCGATCCCTACGTGCGTGACGCCTGCTCCGACACGCCGATGTTCGCGCTGCTGTCGCGCGGCATCGATGCGGTGCCGGCGCTGCAGGTCATGCTGCAGCGCGGCCTGTCGCCGGCCGGACGCGGTGGCCTGGCGCGCTTCCTTGCCGCCTGCGCACAGCACGATCAGGCCGCCCGCGGCCTGGAGCAGCTGGCGCTGGAACTGCTGGAACGTGGTGCCGATCCGTTCGCGGCCTCGCCAGCGGGTGACCCGCCGTTGTCGCTGGCAGTGCGCCTGGGCTGGCTGCGCCTGCAGCAGGCCCTGCTCAAGGCCGGTGTCGATCGTGAAGCGCGTGACAGCCATGGCATGACCGCATTGCATCTGGCCACCGCATTGGCCCGCGAAGGCGCGCTGAAGCTGCTGGTGCAGCACGGTGCCTCGCCGGAAGCACGAGCCGCCGACGGCCAGACGCCGCTGGGCGTGGCGCTGTCGATCGGTCGCCGTGACCTGGCCGACTGGCTCGACTGGCGGGTGTGGCCGTTGCCGCGCCGCACCCTGCGCGAGGCCGATCTGCCGGCCGCTGCGATGGCCGGTGACGTCGATGCGGTGCGCCGCCTGATCGATCTGGGATTTGCCGTCGACGCAGTCGACGCACAGGGCTGCACCGCGCTGCTGCGTGCGGCCGGTGGTGGCCATCTGGCAGTAACCGACCTGCTGCTGGCACGCGGCGCCGATCCGCAGCACGCCGCTGCCAGTGGTGCGACGCCGCTGTCGGCGGCGGTCAGCATGCGCCAGGTGGACATCGTTTCGGCCCTGCTCGACGCCGGCGCCAAGCTGGAACACCGCCTGCCGGGCGGCGTGACCGTGCTGATGCTGGCCTCGGCGCTGGGCCTGCCGGACATCGTCGCGCGCCTGCTCACCGCCGGTGCCGACGTGCATGCCGGTGACGCGCAGCAGCTGGGGCCGCTGCATTGCGCTGCCCTGTACGGTTTCAGTGCGCGCGATCGCTCGCGCCTGCTGGCCCTGCTCGACACCCTGCTGCTGGCCGGTGCCGAACCGGACCAGGCCGCCGCCGGTTCGGTCACGCCGCTGCTGCTGCTGCTGGGCGCACGCGCCGAGCCCGGCACCGCCTGCGACGAACAGGTGGTGATGGCCGCAGTGGAACGCCTGCTGGACGAAGACGTGAGCCTTGAGGTGCGTGATCCGCGCGGCTTCGGACCGCTGCACCTCGCGGCCCTGCACGGTCTGCCGCTGCTGGTGCAGCGCCTGCTGCGCGCCGGTGCCGATCCGGAAGTGCGCGACAGCCTCAACCGCAGCCCGCGCGAGATCGCGGTGATGCGCGGCTTCATCGACGTGGCCGGCGAGTTCGAACCGCGCGTGCCGGGCGTTTCGTCGATGGCGCGGTTTCTGCGCGACAACGGCTGATCCCTGGAAATGGGTAGTGCCGGCCGCTGGCCGGCAACCTCATGAAACCACCGGAATCTCGAGGCTGCCGGCCAGCGGCCGGCACTACCGCAATCTGTGGTGGGTGCCGACCGTTGGTCGGCACGCCTACTTGCCGTCGCTTTCCGCGTCGGCCTCGAACAGGTGCATCAGGTCGTTGCGTGCATCGCGCGAGGTCTGGATCACGGCGGCCTCGTCGTCGTACACTAGGTACTGGTCGCGCAGCAGCTGCTCGTCGTGCTCACGGAAGCGCTGCACGTGGCGTTCGGCCACTTCAGGTGCAACACCCAATGCAGTCAGCACGCGCCCGCTCATTTCCAGGCTGGTGCCGAACACTTCGCGGAACGGCTCGGCCGACATGTCCATCAGGCGCCACGCATGCTGGCGGTTGCGTGCACGTGCCAGCACCTTCGCGTCCGGGTACAGCCGGCGCACCATGCGCACTGCACGCAGGTTGGTCTCCGGGTCGTCCACGGTGATCACGAACACATCGATGTGCTCGCCGCCGGCCGCGCGCAGCATCTCTGGCCGGGTCGGGTCGCCGTAGTACAGCTGGTTGCCGAAGCGGCGCAGGTCGGCCACGGTATCGGGGTTCGCTTCCAGTGCCACGAAGGGCACCTTCTGCGCGGTCAGCAGGCGCGCGATGACCTGGCCGAAGCGGCCCATGCCGGCAATCAGCACCTTCGGCCGGTTGTCCGGCGCCACCTTGTCGGCCTCGGCTGCCTCGCGCGGCGTTGCCTTCTCCTGGCCGAGCAGCTTGAGCAGCGCGATCATCAGCAGTGGCGTGATCGCCATCGACAGGCCGACGATCGCCACCAGGCGGTCATGGTTGGCGTTGCCCAGCAGGTGCGCGCTGCGCTTCGTTGAACACCACGAAGGCGAACTCGCCGCCCAGCCACAGCACGCTGCCCAGTAGCAGCGAGTGCCGTGAACTGAGCTTTGCGATGCGCCCGATCACGTACAGCAGGCTGAATTTGACCACCAGCAGGATCGCCACGCCGGCGGCGATCAGCCACGGCTCGGCAGCGATGCGGTCGAGGTCGATGCCCATGCCCACCGCAATGAAGAACAGGCCCAGCAGCAGCCCCTTGAACGGCTCGATCTGCGCTTCCAGTTCGTGCCGGAACTCCGAATCGGACAGCAGCACGCCGGCCAGGAACGCGCCCAGGCTGGGGCTGAGGCCGGCCTCCTGCATGAACCAGGCGGTGCCCAGCACCACCAGCAGTGCGGTCGCGGTGAATACTTCCGGGCTGCGGGTACGCGCGATGATGCCGAACACCTTGCGCAGCACCGGTCGCCCGCACAGGATCACCACCGCCAGCGCGCCGAGGGCCACGGCGGCGTCTTCCCAGCGCAGGGTCTCGTTCTTTACCCCGCCCAGCAGCGGGATGGCCGCCAGCAGCGGAATCGCGATCAGGTCCTGGAACAGCAGGATGGCGAACCCGAGCCGGCCATGGTCGCTGTTGATCGCCTTGTGTTCTGACAGCAGCTGCAGGCCGACCGCGGTGGACGACAGCGCCAGTGCCACGCCCACCACCAGTGCGCTCTTCCATTGGAAATGGTCGAGCAGCAACAGGCCGCCCAGCACCAGCCCGGACAGCGCCACCTGTGCCGCACCGGCACCAAACACCGAGCGCCGCATCACCTTCAGGCGGGCCGGTGACAGTTCCAGACCGATCACGAACAGCAGCATCACCACGCCGATCTCGGCGGCGCCGAGGATGCGGTCGGCGTCCTGCACGAAGCCCAGCCCGTCCGGGCCCAGCACCACGCCGGCCGCCAGGTAGCCCAGCACCGCGCCGAAGCCGAACTTCTTGAACACCGGCACGGCGATGACCGCCGCCAGCAGCAGCACCAGGGCCAGTTCCAGACCACCGCTATGCATGGGAATACCTGGTCATCGGAGAAGCCCGCGGTGCGTCCGTTCGGGTGGGGGAAGGGGAGGCGAGTGCCACCGCGCCATTATGCGCGCCGGCCTGTGTACGCACGAGAACAACCTGCCGGGCAGGCGCCCTGCGCAAGGCTGCCGGGTTGACCTGCATGGCCCACGGGTCCAGACTGCCCGCCGCTGGCGGCGCGTCCGTCGGCATACGCATCCCGGAGTCCCCAACCCATGTCCAGCGACAGTAGAAGTCGACCTCGTTCGACGCCAGCGATGGCCACCGCCTGACATCGGGACGGTTTGCCTGCGTTGGCGTTGCGCGAGGTCGCACCCCCACAAGGCAAAACCGATGAACCAGAAGCAATTGCTGCGCCCGGTGGCCGATGCCGCCGCACTGGCCGCACCGCTGGCGAACTACAACACCGCCGACGCGGTGGAATTCCTCAATACGCTGGAACTGACCCGCGCCGCGGAAACGCTGGCGGCGCTGCCGTTGCCGCGCGCGGTGAAGATGCTCGAAGCACCGGAGCTGCATCGCAGCGGTGAGCTGGTGGCAGCGCTGCCACCGGCGCGGGCTGCGGCTCTGCTGGGCCTGATGGCCGACGACCGCGCCACCGACATCGTCCACGAGCTGGACGAAGAAGAGCGCGCGCGGCTGATCCCACTGCTGGGCACCGACGCCCGCCAGGCCATCCAGAAGCTGCTCAGCTACCCACCGAACACTGCCGGTGCGCTGATGACCACCGAGTACGTGGCGGTGCCTGCCAGCTGGACGGTGGCGCAGACCCTGCAGCACATCCGCCAGGTCGAGCGCACCCGCGAGACGGTGTACGCGATCTACGTGCTGGACCCAGCCAGCCAGCAGCTGCAGCAGGTAGTGACCATGCGTCGGCTGATCACCGGCCTGCCCGAGGAATCGATCCTGGATGTGGCCCAGGTCAATCCGCCGGTGACCGTGGATGCGCTGATGGACCAGGAGGAAGTGGCGCGGCTGATCCGCCGCCACGACCTGCTGGCGATCCCGGTGGTCGACGACCAGCAGCAGATGCTTGGCATCGTCACCGTGGACGACGTGCTCGATGCGCTGATCGAGGAGTCCACCGAAGACGCGCACAAGTTCGGCGGCATGGAAGCGCTGGACAAGCCGTACATGCAGATCGGCTTCTTCGAGATGCTGCGCAAACGCGCCGGCTGGCTGAGCGTGCTGTTCCTGGGTGAGATGCTGACCGCGAGCGCGATGCAGCACTACGAGGATGAACTGGCGCGCCGTGGTGCTGACCCTGTTCATTCCGCTGATCATGAGTTCGGGCGGCAACTCCGGCTCGCAGGCCACCTCGCTGCTGATCCGCAGCCTGGCACTGCGCGAACTGCGCCTGCGTGACTGGTGGAAGGTGGCCCTGCGCGAAGTGCCCACCGGCATGGTGCTGGGCGCGATCCTTGGCTGCCTGGCCATCGTGCGTATCGTTATCTGGCAGCTGGGCGGCCTGCACGACTACGGCGAGCACTGGATCCTGCTGGCGATCACCATCGGCGCCGCGCTGGTCGGCATCGTCACCTTCGGCTCGCTGTCCGGCTCGATGCTGCCGTTCATCCTGAAGCGGTTCGGCTTCGACCCGGCCAGCGCTTCGGCGCCGTTCGTAGCCACCCTGGTGGACGTGACCGGCCTGGTGATCTACTTCAGCATCGCCGCGATGATCCTGCACGGCACACTGCTGTAAGCCGGAGCCATCGTGCTCTGGTAGCTGCCGACCTTGGTCGGCATGCAGAACAAAAAGGGGACGGAGGGGATTAAGTCGTTTAAGGCACATGAGGCACAAACGACTTAATCCCCTCCGTCCCCTTTTTTTGGGTACCGTAGGCGCATGAGTACCTACCACCTGCAGTCCGTGTTCCGTCCGCAGTCGGTCGCGGTGATCGGCGGCAGCCCGCGCGAGCGCTCGGCCGGGCGCGCGGTGATGCGCAACCTGCGCGGCACTGGCTTCCCCGGCAAGGTGGCCTGGATCAACCCGCGGCATGCCGAGATCGATGGCATCCGCACGATCAAGCGGTTGAAGGATCTGGACTGGGTACCGGACCTGGTCGTCATCACCGCACCGGCGGCGATCGTGCCGCAGGTAGTGCGTACCGCCGCCGAACGCGGCGTGCAGGCCGCGATCATCCTCACCGCGCACCTGGGCGAAGGCCCGGGCTCGTTGTCGGAACAGGTGGAAACGGTGGCGCGCAAGCATGGCCTGCGCATCCTGGGCCCGCACTGCCTGGGTGTGATCGCACCGCATGCGCGGCTCAATGCCAGCATCGCCGCGCACTTCCCGCAGGCCGGCGACCTCGCCCTGATCTCCGAATCCTCGG
Organism: Stenotrophomonas sp. 93052_Sma; assembly: GCF_056481145.1. NCBI lineage: Bacteria > Pseudomonadati > Pseudomonadota > Gammaproteobacteria > Lysobacterales > Lysobacteraceae > Stenotrophomonas > Stenotrophomonas sp. 93052_Sma. The sequence continues at coordinate 4,794,586 of NZ_CM151134.1, read as the reverse complement.
CGATTGCGGCGGCGCTGGTGGAATGGGGTGTGGCGCGCTCGGTCGGCTTCTCCGCCGTGGTCTCGCTGGGCGACACGATGGACGTCGACTTCGGCGACCTGCTCGACTACTTCGCCACCGACTACCGCACCCGCGCCATCCTGCTCTACGTCGAGCAGATCAAGGATGCGCGCAAGTTCATGTCGGCCGCGCGTGCCGCCGCGCGTGCCAAGCCGGTGGTGGTGGTGAAGTCCGGCCGTGTCGAGCGCGTGCAGCCGGGCAGCCGCGATACCCATGTGCAGGCCCTGGCCCGCGCCGATGATGTGTACGGTGCTGCCTTCAACCGCGCCGGACTGCTGCGCGTAAGTGCGCTGGACGAACTGTTCACCGCTGCCGAGTCGCTGGGTCGGTTGGGGACGTTCCCCGGTCGTCGCCTGGCCATTCTCAGCAATGGCGGTGGTGTCGGGCGTCTCGCCGTGGATCAGTTGATCGCATTGCGTGGCACGCTGGCCAACCTGTCCGACAGCACGGTGGAGAAGCTTGACGCGGTGCTGCCGCAGGGCTGGTCGCGCAGCAATCCGGTCGACATCGTGGTCGATGCCGATGGTGACCGCTATGCCGCGGCCATCGAAGCGCTGCTGGCCGACAACGAGAATGATGCGGTAATGGTCGTCAACGTACCGACCGCGTTCACCTCATCGGCGGACGCCGCGCAGGCGCTCACCCGCACACTGGGCCTGCGCCCACGCCATCACCGCGACAAGCCGGTCTTCGCGGTGTGGCTGGGCAACGACGATCAGGCCACCGCCACGCTCAACGCGGCACGCGTCCCGACCTACCCGACCGAGGCCGAAGCCGTACGTGGCTTCCAGCACCTGGTGCGCTACCGCGAAGCGCAGAACGCGTTGATGGAAACGCCGCCCAGCCTGCCGCAGGATTTCAGTGTCGACACGGCCGCCGCGCGCACACTGGTCGATGCCGCACTGGCCAACGGCCAGCAGTGGCTGGACCCGCTGGCTACGCATGAACTGCTGAAGGCCTATGGCATTCCCTCCGCGCCGGTGATGCATGCACGCGATGCGCACGAGGCGATGGATCTGGCGCAGCCGCTGCTGGAGCGCGGTGCCACGGTCGCACTGAAGATTCTCTCGCCGGACATTCCGCACAAGTCGGAAGTGGATGGCGTGCGCCTGAACCTGTCCACGCTGCCGGCGGTGCAGAGCGCGGCCAACGCGATCCTGTCGCGCGCACGCCAGCTGCGGCCGGATGCACGCATCGATGGCCTGCTGGTACAGCCGACCATCGTCCGCCCGAAGGCGCGCGAACTGATCGTCGGCATCGCCGATGACGCGACGTTCGGTCCGGTGATCGTGGTCGGTCGCGGCGGCACTGCCGTCGAAGTGATCAACGACAAGGCACTGGCGCTGCCGCCGCTGGACCTGCGCCTGGCCCATGAGCTGATCGGCCAGACCCGCGCCTCGCGCATCCTCAAGGCTTACGGTGACGTGCCGGCGGCTGACGAGCGCGCACTGGCGCTGGCGCTGGTGAAGCTTGCACAACTGGCTGCCGATATCCCCGAGGTGCGCACGCTGGACATCAACCCGCTGCTGGTCGACGGCAAGGGCATCCTCGCCCTCGATGCCCGCGTAGCGGTGGCGCCGTCGCGCATCCTGCACAAGGGCCGCGGCCATCCGCGTTTCTCGGTGTTCCCGTACCCGAAGGAGTGGGAGCGCACCATCGAGCTGTCCGATGGCGGCCGTGCCTTCGTGCGCCCGGTGCGGCCGGAGGACGACGCACTGTTCCGTGCGTTCTTCGCCCGCGTCAGTGACGAGGATCTGCGCCTGCGTTTCTTCCAGTCGGTGAAGCACTTCAGCCACGAGTTCATCGCGCGCCTGACCCAGCTCGATTACGCACGCTCGATCGCGCTGGTGGCGATCGAACCGCGCAGCGGCGAAATGCTGGGTGCGGTGCGCCTGCACGCCGATGCCGATTACCATCGTGGCGAGTACGGCATCCTGATCCGTTCGGACCTGAAGGGCCACGGCATCGGCTGGCGGTTGATGGCGATCATGATCGAGTACGCCAAGTGGCTGGGCCTGGACGTGGTCGAAGGCCAGGTGCTGCGCGAGAACAGCACCATGCTGGCGATGTGCCAGAGCCTGGGCTTCAAGACCAGGCTGGATCCAGACGATCCGACGGTGATGATGGTGACCCTGCCGGTGCAGCAGGTCGAGGTGCCGGCACCGGACTTGTAGAGTCGAGCTTGCTCGACTGTCGCCATCGGGAAGCAGTCGAGCAATCTCGACTCTACGGCCAGGTTAGCGGAGGGGCTCCACCACCACCGCCGTGCCATAGCACAGCACCTCGGTCAGCCCGGTCATCACGTCGGTGGCGTCGTAGCGCATGCCGATGATCGCGTTGGTGCCCAGCTGCCGCGCGTGCTTGACCATGTCGCGGTAGGTTTCCTCGCGGGCCTGCTCGCACAGTTCGGTGTAGATGGTGATGTTGCCGCCGAAGATCGTCTGGATGCCGCCCAGAAAGTTGCCGACGATCGAGCGCGAGCGCACAGTGATGCCACGCACCACGCCGAGGTTGCGCACGACGCGATGGCCGGGCAGCTCGAAGGCGGTGGTGACCAGCGCATCGTCGAAGCGCAACGCGGGCGGGGAAGGGGAGCCGCTGTTGTAGGGGTCTGCCATGATCGCGTCCGTGTCGTTGCTTTCTGTAGAGTCGAGCCATGCTCGACTGGCTGTGGAGCAGTCGAGCATGGCTCGACTCTACAACGCAACCGCCCGTTGCGGCATGGCTCCGTCACCGTGATGGCGCGACAATACCCCCATGACCGACCGTATCCCCCTGTTGCTGCTGCCCGGCCTGCTCAACGACGCCGAGCTGTGGCGCTCACAGTTGGCTGACCTGGCCGACATCGCCGATTGCACGGTGGGCGACCAGACCCGCGGCGAAACCCTGCAGGGCGTGGCCGAGGACGTGCTGGCGCAGGCGCCGGAGCGCTTTGCGCTGGCAGGTTTCTCGCTGGGCGGCTTCGTCGCCCAGCAGATCCTGCGCATCGCGCCCGAGCGCGTGCTGCAGCTGGCGCTGATCGATACCTCGATCCATGCCGATTCGCCGGAACGTGCCGAGCAGCGCCGCAGCCAACGTGCCAGCGTGCGCTTGCCGGGAAAATTCCACGGCTTCGGTGACGCGTTGATGCGCAGCTACATCGATGCCTCGCGGCTGGACGACTACGTGCTGGTGCAGCGTGTGCGCGACATGACCGCGCGGTTGGGCGCCGAAGTGTTCCTGCGCCAGAGCGCGCTGGAGCGCCGCGATGGCCACGATGTGCTGGCCGGGTACCGCGATCCGCTGCTGATCGTCTGCGGCGCAAACGACCGCATCACGCCGCTGGCGGTGAGCGAGGAGATGCACGCCCTGGTGCCGCACTCGCAGCTGGTGGTGGTGCCCGATTGCGGGCACCTGGCACCGATGGAAAAGCCGGACGAGGTCAGTGCGGCCATGCGTGGGTGGTTGCTGCAAGGCGAGGGATAGCTCTGCCTTGGGTAGGTGCCGACCTTGGTCGGCACGATGTGTCATCGACTGACCAGAGGCCAGTGCCGACCAAGGTCGGCACCTACGATTCCGATCCGTAATCGCGGTTGGGTTCAATCCCAGGCCGGGGCAATACCTTCCGGATTCGCCAGGCGATGGCCGCGATCCAGCTTGGCGATCTGCGCCATGTCTTCGTCGGTCAGGCGTACGGCCGCTGCTTCCAGGTTGGCTGCCAGGTTTTCGCGCTTGGTCGACGACGGAATGACCGAGAAGCCCTGCTGCAGCGCCCAGGCCAGCGCAACCTGCGCCGGCGTAGCCTGGTGACGGCCGGCAATGGCCTGGATCACCGGGTCCTTCAGCACTTCGCCATAAGCCAGGCTCATGTAGGCGGTGATGTGGATGCCGTTGTCCTGCAGGAACTTCACCAGCAGGCGGTTCTGCAGGTACGGGTGGATCTCGATCTGGTTGGTGGCGATGGCTTCGGCACCGAGGATCTCGATCGCCTTGCGGGTCTGCGCGATGGTGAAGTTGGAGATGCCGATCTCGCGGGTCAGCCCTTGCGCCTTGGCCTCGGCCAGTGCCGGCAGGTATTCCTCCATCGGCACATCGACCTTGTCATTCGGTGACGGCCAGTGGATCAGCGCCAAGTCGACGCGGTCGGTGCGCAGCTTCTCGAGGCTGGTACGCAGGCTGGCCAGCAGCGCATCGCGCTTGAACTCGGTGATCCACACCTTGGTGGTCAGGTACAGATCATCACGCGGCACGCCCGACTCGGCGATGGCCTGGCCGACTTCGGCTTCATTGCCGTAGATCTGCGCGGTATCGATGGCGCGGTAGCCGACCTCCAGTGCGTTGCGCACCGAGTCGATCACGGTCTGGTCTTTGAGGCGGAAGGTGCCGAGACCAAAAGCGGGGACAGTCATGGGAAGCTCCAACGGGGGGAAGGGAGTAGCAGAAGGAAGAGGGTAGGACAGGCACCGTATGCATGCCGGCAACGGTGCATTGCATGGATCAATGCGCGGTGGCGGCAATGCCGTCGGCGCGGTGGTCGACGCCATCACGGCGGTCGAGGCGGCCGCTGAGCACGGTCAGCGCGTAGGCCAGTACGACCACCAGCGCGCCCAGCCAGGGCGTATGCATCAGGCCGATGTGCTCCACCACCAGACCGCCCAGCGAGGCGCCCAGGGCGATGCCGACGTTGAACGCGGCAATGTTCAGGCCCGATGCCACGTCGGTGGCCTGCGGTGCATAGCGCTGCGCCTGCTTGACCACGTAGACCTGCAGGCCGGGCACGTTGCCGAATGCCACCGCACCCAGCGCCAGCACCGTCAGCAGCATCAACCAGGTGTTGTAGGCAGTGAACGTGAGCACGAACAGCACCAATGCCAGCAGTCCGAAGATGCGCTTCAGCGCGGGCACCGGGCCCATGCGGTCGGCCATGCGCCCGCCCCACAGGTTGCCGATCGCCACCGATACGCCGTACACCAGCAGCACCAGGCTCACGGCGTTGGCCGGAAGGCCGGTGACGTCCTGCAGGATCGGCGCCAGATAGGTGAAGGCCAGGAAGGTGCCACCGTAGCCCAGCGCGGTCATCGCATAGACCAGCAGCAGGCGTGGCTGGCCGAGCACGGCCAGCTGCTGGCGGAGGCTGGCCGGCGCACTCTGCGGCAGGTTGCGCGGTACGAACAGCAGCGCGCCGATCAGGGCGACCACGCCGAGGCCGGCTACCGCCAGGAAGGTCGCGCGCCAGCCCAGATGCTGGCCGATGAAGGTGCCCAGCGGCACGCCGGTCACCAGCGCCACGGTCAGGCCGGTGAACATGATGGCGATCGCGCTGGCCGCCTTCTCCTTCGGCACCACGGCGGTGGCGATGATCGCGCCGATCGAGAAGAACACGCCGTGCGCCAGGCCGGTGAGGATGCGGGCGATGATCAGCGAGGTATACCCGGGTGCCATCCAGGCGACGACATTGCCGAGCGTGAACAACACCATCAGCGCCACCAGCAGTTGCTTGCGCGGTACGCGTCCGGTCAGCGCAGTCAGCACCGGCGCACCGATGGCCACACCCAGCGCGTACAGCGAGACCAGCAGGCCGGCCGAGGGCAGGCTGACCTGCAGGTCGCCGGCGATGGTCGGGATCAGGCCGACGATGACGAATTCGGTGGTGCCGATGGCGAAGGCACCGAGGGTCAACGCCAGCAGGGCGAGGGGAATGCCACGGATCATGACAGGGTCCAGCAGGAGGAAGAGGCTGCGCAGTCTGCGCCGCCGACCTTTGCTGAAAAACCGGTCTTCACGCCAATCACTATTGCCGTGCAGTCAATAATAGGGGCATGAAGACCACTCTCGATGAAATGCAGGCGTTCCTTTCGGTGATCGACAGCGGTTCGATCAGTGCTGCCGCCGAGCAGCTGGGGCAGACGCCCTCGGGTGTGAGCCGCGCGCTGGGGCGGCTGGAGGACAAGCTAGGGATCACCCTGCTGACCCGCACCACCCGCCGCCTGCACCTGACTGCCGAGGGCGAGGCGTTCCTGCGCCATGCGCGCGCGATCATCGATGCGGTGGAATCGGCCGAGGAACAGATGGCGGCGCGCCGCGAACGCCCGGCGGGGCGCCTGCGCGTGGATGCGGCGATGCCGTTCGTGCTGCACGTGATCGCGCCGCTGGTGGCCGGCTATCGCGCGCGTTACCCGGAAGTGCAGCTGGAACTGAACAGCTCCGACCGCTACATCGACCTGCTCGAACGGCGCACCGATCTGGCGATCCGGATCGGCCCGCTGGCCGACTCCACCCTGCATGCGCGGCTGCTGGGCCGCTGCCAGCTGCGGCTGGTGGCCAGCCCGGACTACCTGGCCAGGCACGGCGAACCGGCCAGCGTCGCCGCGCTGGGCCAGCACACGCTGCTCAGCTTCAACGAGCCGGAATCACTCAACCGTTGGCCGCTGCCCGGAGAGTCGGATGGGCTGCTGCTGGTGCGCCCGGATATTGCCGTATCCAGTGGCGAGACGCTGCGCCGGCTGGCGGTGGAGGGCGTGGGCATCACCTGCCTGTCCGACTTCGTCACCGATCGCGACCGCAGCGCCGGCACCCTGGTGCAGGTGCTGGCGGCGCAGACGCTGGATGTGTACCAGCCGATCCATGCGGTGTACTACCGCAACACCGCCGTGTCGTCGCGGATCAGCTCGTTCGTGGATTACCTGGCCGACGCGATGGCGCAGAGCGATTACGTGCGCTGAGGTTGCCGGCCAGCGGCCGGCACTACCGCTCATCGCATGGGTAGTGCCGGCCGCTGGCCGGCAACCGGATCAATCAGGCCGCACGCGCCAACGCGTCCTTCGCTGCCGCCGTGGTCGACAGATCGAACACATCCACCGCGTCGATCAACCGGTTCGCCTGTTGTTCCAGGCTGCGTGCGGCGGCACTGGCTTCCTCCACCAGCGCGGCGTTCTGCTGGGTGGTGCCATCCATCTGGATCACGGTCTGGCTGACCTGCTCGATACCCGCGCTCTGCTCCTGCGAGGCCGCGGAAATCTCGGCCATGATGTCGGTCACGCGTTGCACCGATGCCACGATCTCGGCCATGGTGTCACCGGCCTCGCGCACGCGCTGTGCACCGTGCCCGACCTGCTCAACCGACGCTTCGATCAACGCCTTGATCTCCTTCGCGGCCGCCGCCGAGCGCTGCGCCAGCGTGCGTACTTCACTGGCGACCACCGCGAAGCCGCGGCCCTGCTCGCCGGCACGCGCGGCTTCCACTGCCGCGTTCAGCGCCAGGATGTTGGTCTGGAACGCGATGCCATCGATCACGCTGATGATCTCGGCGATCTGCCGCGACGAGGTTTCGATCGCGCTCATCGTCGTCACCACCTGGCCGACCACGTTGCCGCCCTGCGAGGCGACCGTGTGCGCGCCGATCGCCAGCTGGTTGGCCTGGCGTGCGTGCTCGGCGTTCTGGCGCACGGTGGAGGTCAGTTCTTCCATCGACGCGGCGGTTTCTTCCAGATTGGCCGCCTGCTGCTCGGTACGGCGCGACAGATCATTGTTGCCGGCGGCGATCTCTGCAGCCGCAGTGTGGATGTTGCCGGAGGCGTGCTTGATGTCGGTGACGATGGTCGCCAGCTGCGCGGCGGTGGTGTTGGCATCGCCGGCGATGCGCGCGAACACGCCCTGGAAATCGCCATGCATGCGCGCCGAGGCGGCCATCGGCAATCGCGCGCAGCATGCTGGAGACCTCGCCGAGGTTCAGTTCGGTCGTCTGCATCAATCGGTTCAAGCCATCGACCATCGCGCGGAAGTCATGCTCGAAGCGCGCTGTCGCCACGCTGGCTGAAGTCACCCCTGGCGGCGGCTTCGGCCAGGCGGCGGATCTCGCCATTGATCGTGCCGAGATTGGCCTTGGCGGTATCCAGTGCGTCGGTGATCACGGCCTTCTCGCCCGGCAGCCGCTCCATGTCCTGGCTGAGGTCGCCGATGGCGTAGCGCCCCATGATCGCGATCGCGCGCATCTTTACCTGGATGTGCGCATCGACCAGCGCATTGCTGTCGTCCACCATCGTGCCGAACGCGCCGGGGAAGGCACTGGCATCCATGCGGTGGCTGATGGTGCCGGCTTCATGCGCCTGTGCCATCGTGGCCTGTGCATCGAGCACACCGCGCAGTGTGGACTGCACCGCCTGCATGGCCTGCGCGAGGCGACCGATCTCATCGCGGCTGCGCACCTGCACAACATGCTGCAGATCACCGGCGGCCACTGCACGCGCAGCGGCTTCCACCGCCAGCACCGGCTGCACCACCGCACGCCGCAGCCACCAGCCCAGGCCCATCAGCAGCAGCACGGCGGCCAGCACGGTCAGCGCCGCGCACAGCAGCAGCGTCTGCCGCGCCTGCTGCGAACGGGCCGCTACCGCCGCTTCGGCCACCTGCGTGGCGTGCGTACTCAACGCATCCAGCGCGGTTGCCACCGGGCGGTCCTTGCCGCGCACGAGGTTGTCGCCGGCGGCGGGATCGTAGCTGGCCTCGGCGAACGCCTGCAGCGCAGCGTGATAGTCCTGCTGCAGCTGCGCATGCAGGCCGATGAAGGCCTGCGCCAGTTCGCGCGTGCGTGCATCCGGGCTGCTGACCAGGCCCTTGGCCAGCTGTTCGACCAGACGGCCCTCGCTGTCGAAGGCGTCCAGGTGGCGCTGGCGCAACGCGTCGTCGTGGCCACGCAGCAGCACGTTCTTCCATTCCTGCACCTGACCGCGGAACTCGCGCTGCAGGCGTTCGGCATCGCGGCTGTGCGCGACTTCGGGTGGAACCTCGGTGGACAACTTCAACCAGGCGGAGGCCAGGCCGGCCAGAGCGCACAGCAGGACCACAGCCAGACCAACAGAAACCGCGCCGAGCAGCTTGGACTGCAGGCGCGGAGCACGGACAGACGCATTCATGGGGAAGAACTCTCGGGAAGGGGCACTGCGGTATCGACCCGCTGCGCACGCCCTGTAGTGGGATGTTGATCACATTCGCGTTTCGTTTAGTGATGTGAAGGAGATGTTTCATAGGACAGATGTGTCCATATGGAACGAAAGCAGACCCTCGACAGAGGAATTAAATGTAACTAATGTTGTTACATGAAATCCGCGAACCCCCTCTCCGACGCCCTGCACGTGATGGCGCATCTGGTCGGCCATGCCGCCCCGCGCACGTCCGAACAGCTGGCGTCGTGCCTGCCGACCCATCCGGTGGTGATCCGTCGTCTGCTGGCACAGCTGCACAAGGCCGGCCTGGTGCGCAGCACGCGCGGCCATGGTGGCGGCAGCGTGCTGGCCCGCGACCCCGCGGCGATCACCCTGCATGACATCTACCTGGCGGTGGGAGCACCGCCGCTGGTCCAGGTCGGCGCTCGCGATTCCGGCGGTGGCTGCCCGATCCAGCAGCTGGTCAACAGCGCCCTGCTCGAAGGCGCGCGCGAGGCGCAGCGGCTGCTTGAGCAGCGCCTGCAGGCGACCACGCTGGACCAGCTCGGCGCCGACTTCGCCCGCCATCTTGCCCATCACCGTTCCCTGGAAGGTCACCATGAATCCTGATGTGCTCATCGTCGGCGGCAGCTACGCCGGCATTGCCGCCGGCCTGATCCTGGCCCGTGCCCGTCGCCCGGTCACCGTCATCGACGCCGGTTCACCGCGCAATCGTTTCGCCAGTCATTCGCACGGGGTGCTGGGGCTGGATGGCATCAGCGGCGCCGAGCTGCTGAAAACCGCGCGCCAGCAGCTGCTGGACTACCCCACGGTGCGTTGGGTGCATGCCGAAGTGGAGCACGCCCGCACCACCGCCGAAGGTGTGGAAGTGCGTACCGCCGATGGCCAGGTGCTGGCCGCGCGCAAGCTGCTGCTGGCCAGCGGCATCGCCGACCAGCTGCCGGAACTGCCCGGACTGGCCGAGCGCTGGGGCAGCACCGTGCTGCACTGCCCCTACTGCCACGGCTATGAAGTCGGTGGTGGTGCCATCGGCCTGCTCGGCGGCCATCCGATGTCCGCCAGCAAGGCGCCGCTGTTCGCCGACTGGGGCAATGTCACGTTCTTCAGCATGGGTCTGGAGATCACCGATGAGGAACGCGCCGCCATGCAGCAGCGTGGCGTGCACATCGAGACGTCACCCGTGCTGGGTGTGCAGGGCGACCAGCCGACCTGGCTGGAAGTGGAGCTGGCCGATGGCCGCCGTATCGCACAGCGGGCGTTGTTCGTGCCGGCCACCCAGGCGATGGCCACGCCGCTGGTGCAGCAGCTGGGGTGCACATTGGTCGAGAGCCCGCTGGGGGTGCTGATCGAGGTCGACATGATGAAGCAGACCTCGGTGCCGAACGTGTACGCCGCAGGCGATGCGACCACGGTAGGCAACATCACCCTGGCCACCGCCGAGGGCGTGCGTGCGGGGATCGGCGTGCATCATGCGCTGGTGGCCGAGGACAGCGTGCCGCGCTGACCGCCGACGCGACGTGCTGCTCTGGTAGATGCCGACCTTGGTCGGCGCCGTTTCATCCACGCATGGCGTGGAAGAGCAGTCGAGCAAGCTCGACTCTACGGATCCCGGGCATCCAGTCGCCCGTGCCCGTCGAGCAGGTGCCGGCCGAGGCCGGCACCGTTCCATCATCCCTTCACGCACAGCACCTGCCGCAGCGTGTGCACCACGTCGACCAGGTCGAGCTGCGCCGCCATCACGTCGTCGATCGACTTGTACGCGGCCGGCGACTCATCCAGCACGCCGCTGTCCTTGCGGCATTCCACATGCGCGGTGGCCTCGCGGTGCTGGGCCAGCGTGATCTGCTGCCGCGCAGTGCCACGGCTCATCACCCGGCCGGCACCGTGGCTGCAGCTGTGGAAGCTGTCCGCGTTGCCCTTGCCACGCACGATGTAGCTGCGCGTGCCCATGCTGCCGGGAATGATGCCCAGCTCGCCCTCGCGCGCACTGACCGCACCCTTGCGCGTCACCAGCAGCTCCTGGTCGTGGTGCGTCTCCTTCTGCACGTAGTTGTGATGGCAGTTCACCGCCATCGTTGCCAGCTGGAACTTCGGCAGGCGATGGCGCATCTCGGCCAGCACCCGCGACATCATTGCCTCGCGGTTCTGCCGGGCGTAGTCCTGCGCCCACGACACTGCTTCGACGTAGTCATCGAACAGCGGCTCGCCTTCCATGAAGAACGCCAGGTCCTTGTCCGGCAGGTGGAAGCCGAGCACGCGCCGGGCCAGTTCCTCGCGCGCCTTCTCGATGAAGTACGTGCCGATCAGGTTGCCGGTGCCACGCGATCCGCTGTGCAGCATCACCCACACCGTGTCCGTCTCGTCCAGGCACAGTTCGATGAAGTGGTTGCCGCCGCCCAGCGTACCCAGCTGGCGGTCGAGCTTGTCGGTGCGGATCCTGCGGTGCTTGTCCTTGATGTTCTCCAGACCGGCGGCCAGCCCGGACTGCACCAGCCGCGTATGGATGCTGTCGGGCATGCGGTGGTGCTCGCCGCCGCGTCCGTTGCCGACCGGGATGCTGCGCTCGATGCTGTTGCGCAGCTGCCGCAGGTCATCGGGCAGGTCGTTGGCACGCAGCGTGGTACGCACCGCCGCCATGCCGCAGCCGATGTCGACGCCGACCGCCGCCGGGATGATCGCACCGCGGGTCGGGATCACCGAGCCCACGGTCGCGCCCTTGCCCAGGTGCACGTCCGGCATCACGGCCACCCACGGCCCGACGAACGGGATCGCGGCGATGTTGCGCAGCTGCTCATGCGCCTGCGCTTCCAGCGGCACACCGTTGACCCAGCCCTTGATCGGCGTGGTGCCCTCGGCGTGCAGCCATTGATAGTTGTGTTGAGTGTCCATGTCTTCGTGTTTGTCCTTGATGGGCCGGTGGCGCGTCCCTGCGCCACCGCTACCCCCTACCTGATCGTCACCAGCTGCTTCAGCACGCCATCCAGGCCGCCGAACACGGTGAGCGTGTCGATCTTCTCGGTGACCTTCTCCAGTGCTTCCAGCTCCTTCAAGCGCATCAGCACCGGGTTGTCCTCGATCAGCTTTGCGGTGTTGAGCTGCGAACGCGTGGCGTTGGCCTCCTCGCGACGGCGGATCACGCTGGCCTGGGCCTGCTTCTCGGCCAGCACCACACCGTTGAGGATCTCCTTCATCTCACCCGGCAGGATCACGTCCTTGATGCCCACGCCGAGCAGCCGCACGCCGTGGCCCTCGATCGCTGCCTGCACATGGGCGGCGATCTCGCCGTCCAGTGCCGCCTTGTCACCCAGCAGCTCGTCCAGGCTGCGCGCGGCAATCGCCTGGCGCAGGCCGAACTGCAGCTGCCGGTAGACGAACTCGTCGGCATTGCTGAGCGTGCGGTGTGCACGCACCGGGTCGACCACCTGCACGGTCGCGGCCAGGTTCACCCGCAGGGTCACCTTGTCGCGGCTGAGCAGTTCCTGGCCGGACACGTCCAGCGAACGCGCACGCAGCTCCACACGCTCCACCGACACGTTGCCGTTGAAGTTCCAGAACGCGTGCAGGCCGGCGTCCAGCGTCTGTCGCAGCGTGCCATCGATGAACAGCAGGCCGACCGACTCGCTTGGCACGGTGCTGATCACCGCCACACGCGGCAGCACGCCCAACTGGCCCAGGCGCTGCTGCACGTCCGCCGGAATGCGCGGCTCGTCACCCAGCGCCATCACGCGCACCAGGGTGTCGACCGAACCCCGCCAGTACAGACGGCGGCTGCCCGGCGGCAGGACTTCATCGATGCGGCCATTGCGCAGCAACAGGCCGACCTCGGAGGCACCGACGTTGGCCAGCACGAAGTGCGTGTCCAGCTCGGTGCCCAGCGCTTCGATCAGGCTGTCCTGGTCGCTGCCGGTATAGGCCGCGCCCTTCGATGCAGTGTGGATGTCCACGTGCGGGCGGCCGCCGAACGGCGACAGGCGGTGCACGCCCGGCAGCAGGATCTGCTGGAAACGACGGTTGCGATACACCAGGCCGCGCTCGCCGTCGCCGATCACGACCTTGATGGTCCAGAACATGGGAGTCTCTCCTTGTATGGCTCTGGTGGTTCGACCCGTTGCGGATGAATCGCCATGACCCGGGTCGATCAGGTCGTGGAGAGGCCGCCTGCACACCACGTGCAGGCAGCGGAAGAGGGCGGCCATCGGCGGACGGTCCGCGCGCGGAGCCTTCGGTGCACCGGCACTGCTGCCATCGTCGTTCCCGGCAGGCAGCACCGGTGCGGAACGTGGCTGGCAGTGGCGGCGGGCCGGGGCCCGGCGTGCGGTCCGTTGCCTTCCACGTTCCTGCCCGAAGGCGTTGTCCGTGGACGGCGGCGATGGCCGCTGGGGCTTGCGCCCCGGGTGTTGCTTCAAGTCATGACGTGACAGGTCATGTGGTTTGGAGTGGGAATCGAACCCACGACAGACGGATTACGGATCCGTTGCTCTGACCAAGCTGAGCTATCCAGTTGGGGACCGCGCGGAATCGAACCGCGTACCGGCGAACCGATGCCTGCTTCCAGCAGGCGATCCAGGCGATGGCATGTCCGCGACCTCCGGCATACGCCACGGCAACGCCGCGCGCACCAGCCCGTGGTGGAAACGGGACCGTTGGAGAATCGAGGGTGCAGGCCATCGACATTATCGCGAGCGATAATGTTTTGATGCGATGCAGATAATGTCCAGGCGTCGCCACTCGCGCGAAGTAAATCCTTCGGCGGAGCGGAAAAAACCTGTGTCAGTGAGCGGCGGGTTGCCGCGCGGGGTGCAGTTCTGGCATCGCGGGTCCTTGTGCCGACGCAAACGAAAACGCCCCCGGGACTTGCGTTCCGAGGGCGTCGTCAAGCCTCGGAGATCGGGGTGGCCGATCTCCGCAGGGCGGGTATCAGGCCGTTGTCAGCTGGACTTCCTTGCCGAACGCGCGCCAGCACGTCCATGCGCAGGCATGGCAGCAGTTTGGCGATGGCGACGGAATGCGCGTTCAAGGGAAGTTTCCAGTGGTTGTTGAAACGAGGTGCGCACGATAAACCACGATTTACTCGCGCGCAACCATTTTGTTCAATTATTTTCTTCGGCATTGTGCGATGCCGGCCAGCGGCCGGCACTACCCCTCAGCCTTCTTTGCTGGCGGCATCCAGCTGCGCGACATCCTGCACGCTCAGCGACACGTTGGCTGCGGCCAGCAGATCGTGCAGCTGCTCGACGCTGGTGGCGCTGACGATCGGCGCGGTGATTGACGGCCGTGCGATCTGCCATGCCAGTGCGATCTGCGCGGCACTGGCGTTGTGCTTGCTGGCCACGTCATCCAGTGCCTGCAGGATGCGCAGGCCACGCGGATTCAGATAGCGCTTCACCACGTTCTCGCCACGCGCCGGGCTCTTGGCCGCATCGGCCGGCGTGCGGTACTTGCCGCTGAGGAAGCCACTGGCCAGCGCGTAGTAGCCGATCACGCCGATCTGTTCGCGCTGCACCAGCGGTTCCAGTTCCTTTTCGTAGCCGGCGCGGTCATACAGGTTGTACTCCGGCTGCAGGGTTTCGTAGCGTGGCAGTTTGTAGTCGGTGGATACCTTCAGCGCATCGGCCAGGCGCGTGGCGCTGTAGTTGGAGGCACCGATCGCGCGCACCTTGCCGGCTTCGATCAGCCGGCCGAATGCGGCCAGGGTCGCTTCCAGCGGCGTTGACTCGTCATCCTCGTGGGCCTGGTACAGATCGATCACGTCGGTCTGCAGGCGGCGCAGCGAATCTTCCACCGCGGCGTTGATGTTGTCCGGGGTCAGGCCGGGGCGCTCGGCCCACTTGGCCACCTTGGTCGCCAGCACCACCTTGTCGCGCTTGCCGCTGCGGGAAAACCACTTGCCGATCAGCGTTTCCGATTCGCCGCCGGCATTGCCCGGCACCCACGCCGAATACACATCGGCGGTGTCGACCAGGTTGAAGCCGGCATCGACGAAGGCATCGAGCAGGGCGAAGCTGGCCTTCTCATCGGCGCTCCAGCCGAACACGTTGCCACCGAAGGCGAGCGGACGTACATGCAGGCCGGAACGGCCCAGTTCGCGGGTTGCCGTCATGGGCACGGACTCCTTGGGGGAAGTGCTCCAGAATAAAACGCGTTGTGTGACCGTGCTGCGGCGGTGACCACAAAACAGTGTTCCGCGATGCGCACGCAGCTAACGTTTTGTGAACACCTGGGACGCCGCGGCTGCTAGTCTCGCCGCATCTTCCGCTGGAGTCGCTCCGATGATGCCTGCTTCGTCCCTGCGTGGTTGCCGCCTGCTGCTTGCTTCAGCCCTGCTTGCCGCTGTTCCCGCGTTCGCCGCACCGGCCACGGTGGCACCGGCGAAGATCCAGGTGTCACCGGCCATCGATGCGGCGGTGAAGGCGTCGACCCGTAATGCCAACAACGTCAAGCGCGATGGCTTCCGTCATCCGGCGCAGACGCTGTCGTTCTTCAAGGTGACGCCGGAAAAGACCGTCATCGAGATCACCCCCGGCAACGGCTGGTACTCGGAAATCCTGGCGCCGCTGCTGCAGGACAAGGGCCACTACGTTGCTGCGGTGGTCGATCCGATGGCCGTTGCCGAAGGGCGCGGCCGTGACTACCAGCAGCGCAGCCGCGACAGCCTGGAAAAGAAGTACGCCGGTGCACCGGCACAGTTCGGCAAGACCGCCGTGGTGGCCTACGATCCGGCCAAGCCGGTGTTCGGCCCGGCCGGTTCAGCCGACGTGGTGCTGACCTTCCGCAACGTGCACAACTGGCGCAAGGCCGGCCAGGCACAGGGCATGTTCCAGGGCTTCTTCAACGTGCTCAAGCCGGGCGGCGTACTGGGCGTGGTCGAGCATCGCGCCAAGGCCGACGTGGCCGACGACGATGACACCGGCTACGTCGGCCAGCAGCAGGTGATCGCGATGGCCGAAGCCGCCGGCTTCAAGCTGGACGCGCGCAGCGAGGTCAATGCCAACCCGCGTGACACCAAGGACCACCCGAACGGCGTGTGGACGCTGCCACCGACCAACCAGCACGACAAGGCCGATGATGCGAAGTACCAGGCGATCGGCGAAAGTGACCGCATGACCCTGCGCTTCATCAAGCCGTAAGGGGTGGTGCCGGGCTGGCGCATGTTGACTCTGTAGAGCCGAAGGCAGCGGCAGGAGCCGCTGCCAACGTCGCGTGAGACGGCCCGAAGGGTGCCGGTCAGGACGGCCGGCATCGTCCCTGCTCGGCTCATCGCGCGTAGCGCGGCGCACGGCTGGTCCCAACCGGCCATGCGCCGGAATTCGATCGTATGCAAGGACATGAATTGTTGAAGAAGGTCTTTTACATCGCTGTCGCGGTGCTGGTGCTGGGGCGGTTGATCGATTTTGTGTTCTACGGTGGTCATGCCCACGATCTGATGGCGACGGTAGGGTTTGCCGTGCTGTTCGCGGGTGCCCTTCTGGAGGAACGTTCGCGCAAGGCCGACCCGCCGGCCGCAGGCCTGCGGCGGCGGGCCAATGTCATCGCCGCGTGCGGCATCGCACTGGTGCTGGGCTCGTTCCTGCTGGAATGGAAGGTTTTCGGCTGAGCCGGCCGTGATCGCGGCGGCGACGCGGGAATGGGACAATGCCCCACCCGCCGCCTGCCGTGCCCGCAATGCTGATTGCCTTCAACAAGCCCTTCAACGTGCTCTGCCAGTTCACCGACCGCAGCGTGCCGCCGCGGCCGACCCTGGCTGGGTTCGGCTTGCCGCCGCGCGTGTATGCCGCCGGTCGCCTGGACCATGACAGCGAAGGCCTGCTGCTGCTGACCGACAACGGCACGCTGGCGCACAAGCTGACCGACCCGAAGCACAAGGCTGACAAGACCTATTGGGTGCAGGTGGAAGGCATGCCCAGCGACGAACAGCTGCAACAGCTGCGCGACGGCGTGGTGCTCAATGACGGGCCGACCCTGCCGGCGAAGATCGAGCGCCTCGATCCGGCGCCGTCGCTGTGGACACGCGATCCGCCGGTGCGCTTCCGCAAGACCGTGCCTGACAGCTGGTTGGCGATCACGATCCGGGAAGGCCGCAACCGGCAGGTGCGGCGGATGACCGCGGCGGTGAACCTGCCGACGCTGCGGCTGGTCCGCGTGTCGATGGGGCCTTACAGGCTGGACGACCTGCAGCCGGGGCAGTGGCGGCAGATCGGTTGATGCAGAAAGGGCCGGATACCTTCCGGTGTCCGGCCCTCATGTAGTGCCTTGGGGTCAGCGCCCTTCCTGTGGAAGGGATCCGACCCCGGCAGGCTCAGGCGTCGCTGCCGATATCGCTGTGCTCGTCCACCACGGTGTCGTTGCGGCGGTCACGTGCGTTGATGCGCTGCGCCTGGCCATTCACCACGTGGCCATTGGCGGCCTTCTTCTTCTGCTGCTTGCGGTACAGCGCGTAGCCGAGCAGGCCTACACCGACCGCAGCGGCGGCCACGGCCACTGCCGGATTGCGGCGCACGAACTTGGTTGCGGCCTTGCCGCCGGTCTTCACTGCGCCGATGGCGGCGCCGGTCTTGATCCAGTCCGCATTGCGCAGGCTGCCACCGGCGCTCTTCAGGCCATCGCCGGCGGTGTGGGCCAGCTCCAGGGCGCGCTCCAGAGCGCGGTCGGTGATTACGGTCAGCTTGCTCATGCGGGGGTCCTTTGCCTCAGGTCGAAGTCCAGTGTCGCGTGTTGCCCGTAAACGGTATGTCAGTCGAGGTCACACGTGGTGTGACTTTACCGCAGCCATTCAGGATCAGGCAGGGTCCGCAGCCGGCCCCACCGGTCAGGTCCCGCGCGGCTTGGCCCGATGGGTGGCCGTCGCCGTCCACGGGTCATCCGGCCACGGATGGCGCGGGTAGCGGCCCTTCATTTCCTTTTTCACTTCCGCGTAGGTGTTTTCCCAGAAATTGCGCAGGTCCTGGGTGACCTGCAGCGGGCGGCCACCGGGCGAGAGCAGGTGCAGGGTCAGCGGGACGCGGCCATCGGCGATGCGCGGCGTGTCGGCCAGGCCGAACAGTTCCTGCAGTTTCACCGCCAGCACCGGCGGCAGCGGTTCGCCGTTCTCGCTGTCCAACGCGTAGGTGATCGGCCGCTCCAGCCCGGACGGCACGGTGATGCGGGTGGGTGCATGCCGTTCAACCAGTTGCCGCTGCGACCACTCCAAGGGCGACTTCAGCGCTTCGCCGAAACTGGCCTCGTCCAGCGCATCCAGGCGGCTCTTGCCGGCGAACGCGGGCTGCAGCCAATGCGCGCGCGTGGCCAGCAGGGCGTCGTCGCTGCAGTCGGGCAGGTCCAGCTCCGGCATCCAGCGCCGCAGCGATTCCACCCGTGCCTGCCACTGGCGCAGGCCTTCGGTCCACGGCAGCGCCTGCAGGCCGAGTTCGGCCACGGCGTCGGTCAGCGCCTGTGCGGCGTGCTGCGGATCGACCCGGCCGGCCGAGCGGCTGTCCAGCACGATGCGGTCGAAACGGGTCTCGCGCAGTGCCACCAGGGCGCGACGCTCGCTGTCCCAGCGCACTACGTCCTCGGTCATGAAGCGCTCCGGCCACGCCTTGCGCAGCTGGCCCTCGTCCACCGGTGCGGCACGCAGCAGCAGCGCGTCGCGTGCCTCGAAGCGCAGTTCACTGGCTACCAGCCACGGCTCGCCACGCAGGTCGCTCAGCTCGTGCAGGCGTGCGCTGCGACCGTTGGCCAGCAGGTAGCGCAGCGGATCGCTGGGATGCTGGACACCGATGCGGTCGGGGAAGGCATGTGCGAGCAGGTCACCCAGCTCGTGCGCTTCGATGCTGGCCGGTGGTGCGGCCTCGCAGCGCAGGCGGCGACGCCACTGCTTGGCGGCGGCATCGATCGCGGCCAGGCCGCTGCGGTTGGCGTTGCCCGGTGCGCGGCCATTGCGGAATGCCGCCAGCGCACGCCAACGCGTGGCCAGCGCATCACCGCCCTGGCGCAACGGATCGCGCGCCTCCAGCAGGGCGGCCAGATCGGCGGCCAGCGCCTGTGCGCGCGCATCGGGCGCGGCCAGCAGCATCGCCGCCATCCGCGGATGCGTGCCCAGCGCCAGCACACGGCGGCCAAGTGCGGTGATCGCGCCGCTGCTGGACAGCGCGCCGAGCCGCTGCAGCAGTTCGCGGGCGGCACCCATCGGGCCGGCCGGTGGCGGATCGAGGAAGCGCAGGTCGCTGCTGCCCCAGGCGGCCAGTTCCAGCGCCAGTCCGGCCAGCTCGACCTGATCGATCTCGGCGCGGCGCTGCGGTTCCAGCCGCTGCGACTGCGGCCACAGCCGCCAGGCCACGCCTTCGGCAACGCGGCCGGCACGGCCTGCGCGCTGGTCGGCCGACGCTTGGGCGATGGCCACCACGTCCAGCCGGGTGAAGCCACTGTTGGGGTCGTAGCGCGGCTCGCGCGCCTGGCCGCTGTCGATCACCACGCGCACGCCCGGCAGCGTCACCGAGGACTCGGCCACGTTGGTGGCCAGCACCACACGCCGACGACCATCACTGGCCGCCTGCAGGACCCGCGCCTGCTGCTCCACCGGAAGTTCACCGTGCAGGGCCAGCACTTCGACGCCGGCATCCAGCGATTCCTGCAGCCCGGCCTGCACCCGCGCGATCTCGCGTTGGCCGGGCAGGAACACCAGCAGGTCACCGGGATGTTCAGCCAGGGCCTGCTGCACCGCGCGGCGAACCTGCAGTTCCAGCGCCTCATCGCGGCGCCGGGAAATGGCTGACCGTCACCGGGTAGCTGCGGCCTTCGCTGCTCAGCCGCGGCGCATCGAGGAAGCGTGCCAGCCGTTCGCCATCCAGCGTTGCCGACATCACCACCAGGCGCAGGTCATCGCGCAGCTGTGCCTGCACGTCCAGCGCCAGTGCCAGGCCGAGATCAGCGCTGAGGTGGCGTTCGTGGAATTCGTCGAACAGGATCGCACCGACCTCTTCCAGCATCGGGTCGTCCTGCAGCATGCGGGTGAGGATGCCTTCGGTGACGACTTCAATGCGGGTGCGTGCCGAAACCTTGTTCTCGAAGCGGATGCGGTAGCCGACCGTGCCGCCCACCTCTTCGCCCAGCTGCCGCGCCATGAACAGCGCGGCGCTGCGTGCGGCGACCCGGCGCGGTTCCAGCAGGATGATCTTCCGCCCCTGCAGCCACGGTGCATCGAGCAGCGCCAGTGGCACCTGGGTGGTCTTGCCGGCGCCGGGTGGGGCTTCCAGCACCAGCCTCGGCTGCGTGGCCAGGTGCTGCTGTATCTGCGGCAACAGCGGGGAAATCGGGAAGAGCGGGGCGTTCATGTGCAAAGGATAAAGGGCCATGGCAGCCGCAGGTACAATGCGCGGGCACTTTTCCCCCGCGATGACCATGCACCTGATCGATATCGGCGCCAACCTGACCCACGACTCCTTCGACCGCGACCGCGATGCCGTGCTGGACCGCGCGCCAGGCCGGCGTGGTGCAGATGGTCATCACCGGTGCCAGCCGCGAGCACTCGCCACTGGCCCTGCAGCTGGCGCAGCAGCACCCGGGCTTCCTGTATGCCACCGCCGGCGTGCACCCGCATCATGCGGTGGAGTACACCGAGGAATGCGACGCCGAGATGCGCGCTGCATGCCCACCCGGAAGTGGTGGCGGTTGGCGAGTGCGGGCTGGACTACTTCCGTGACTTCTCGCCGCGCCCGGCCCAGCACCGCGCGTTCGAGCGCCAGCTGCAGCTGGCCGCAGACAACGGCAAGCCGCTGTTCCTGCACCAGCGCGACGCGCATGCCGATTTCATGGCACAGATGAAGAACTTCGAGGGCCGCATCGGCCCGGCGGTGGTGCACTGCTTCACTGGTGAGCGTGACGAGCTGTTCGATTACCTGGACCAGGACTGGCACATCGGCATCACCGGCTGGCTGTGCGACGAACGCCGTGGCGCGCACCTGCGCGAGCTGGTGAAGAACATCCCGGCCAACCGCCTGATGATCGAGACCGACGCACCGTACCTGCTGCCGCGCACGCTGAAGCCGATGCCGAAGGACCGCCGCAACGAACCGATGTTCCTCTCGCACATCGTGGAAGAACTGGCGCGTGACCGTGGCGAAGACGTGGCGGTGACCGCCGCGAATGCAACTGCCGCGACGCGTGCGTTCTTCCGCCTGCCGGACGCGGGTTGATCAGGTAGTGCCGGCCGCTGGCCGGCAGCAGCATGAACGCCGCAAACATCGCGCGGTTGCCGGCCAGCGGCCGGCACTACCGGAGCAGGTCGCGCAGGCCCTCACGGTAGCTGGGGAAGCGCGGCTCCCAGCCCAGCGCCTCACGCGTACCGGTGCTGTCGATGCGCTTGTTGCTCTCGTAGAAGCGCCGCAGTGTCGGGCTCAGCGCCGGATCGTCCCAGGGCATGGCAGGTGGCATCGCAAACCCGCCCAGCTGCGCGGCGAAGGCCAGTACCTGCTGCGGCGGTGCCGGCTCGTCGTCGGCTGGCAGATACAGCCCATCCACGCACGGCCGCTGCATCGATGCGATAACGACCGTTGCCAGGTCATCCACGTGCAGGCGGTTGAACACCAGCCCAGGACGCACTACGTGGCGTGCGCGGCCCTGTGACAACTGCAGCAGCGCATTGCGTCCCGGCCCGTACAGGCCGGGCAGGCGGAACACCGCCGAGGCGATACCGCGCTGCTCCGCCAGCGCACGCCACTGGTCCTCGGCGCGTCTGCGTTGCATGCCGGTCGTTTCAGTAGCATCGGCCACGCTGGTTTCGTTGATCCAGCCGCCGGCCCGATCGGCATAGACCGACGTGGATGACAGATAGCCCACCCAGTGAAGTGCTGGACTTTCCTGCAGTGCCGGCAGCAGCAGACGCAGTGCCGGGTCACCCTCGGCATCGGGCGGCACGCTGCACAGCACGGCCTCGGCCTGCGCGATCTCATCGAGCAGGGCGGGCGACGGTGGTATGTCAGCTCGCAGCTGATGGCGCGGTAGGCCATCGTGCGGTGCCGACGCCGGGTCGCGCACCGTGCCGGCCACGTGTATGCCCAACGCCCGCAGATGCGTAGCCAGCACGCACCCGCTCCAGCCCATGCCGAGGATCAGCACCCGCGCCGGCAGCGCGTTGGTCTGCAACGCGGCGCTCACGCGCTGCGCAGCGCCTGGTAGGCCTGCAGGCTGCTGTAGGCGACCTGCAGCAGCAGGGCTTCCTGGTCGGCCTTGCGCGCGCGCGCCAGCATGTCGCCGACGATCTGTTCTGCCTCCACCTGCTGGCCGGCTTCCAGATCGCGCAGCATCGAAGCCTTCAACGCAGAGCCGGTCTGGGTCAGGGTGCCGCGTGCGGTGTCCTGCGCAGCATCGGGAATCGGCTCACCGGCAGCTTCGGCCACGGCCAGGCATTCGTCGTACAGGCCGCGCACGATCGCCTCGCCATCATCGGTGGCGACGATGGTGCCGATATCCGCGCGAAGCAGGCAGGTAGCAGCGGCCAGCGCGGTCAGGAAGGTGTACTTGATCCACTGTTCCTGGCCGATGTGTTCGCTCGCCAGGTGATCAAGATGGGCCTGCGCGCAGGCAGCGGCGAAGGCACGCACGCGTGCGGACGCCGCGCCGCCATCGCGCTCGCCGAAGGTGAGCTTGGCCGGCTTGCCCAGGTGCAGCACCGCACCGTCGGGGGCCTTGGTGGCGCTGATGAAGCACAGGCCGCCGAGCACGGCGTCGCGGCCGAAGCGCAGGTCCAGCGCGTTGTAGTGGTGCAGGCCGTTGAGGATCGGCAGCACGGTGGTGTTCGCGCCCACGGCCGGAGCAATGGCGTCGATCGAGCTGTCGAGGTCGTAGGCCTTGCAGCTGAGGATGACCAGATCGAACGGCTTCTGCGCGGCCAATGCCGGGAGCGCATCGGCGGTGACGTGCTGCACCGGGAAGCTGGCATCGCCGAGCGGACTGCGGATGACCAGGCCGTCGCGGTCCAGCTGGGCGGCGCGTGCGGGGCGCACGAGGAAGGTCACATCCACGCCGGCCTGGGCCAGGCGACCACCGAAGTAACCGCCGGTACCGCCGGCGCCGAGGATCAGGATGCGCATTGCACGTTCACCGTTTTCTGGGGAATCAGGAGTGCGATTGTGCCGGAGATTTCGGCCAACGGCGGAGCCCCTCGTGGTGGTTCGCGGAATGCACTGTTCACTGGGGTTGGCCGGGCGGGTAGGCCGCGCAGGGGACGCTGCAAGTACATCCATGTAAGCTCGGTCGCCGCATCCATGCGGCTCACGCCCCTGCGCAACCTACCCGCCCGGCCACGGACATGTTCCGGGTGCGGCCACCACGGAAGACAGATCAAGAGCGGAAGCGGGTCGCTCGCTGCGCTCGCTCGTGTAGAGCGGTGCTCAGGGTAGTTGTTCGCTGAAGTCTTCGGTGTAGCCCAATAGCAGTGTGGTGCGGTTGGCCAGCGTTGCAGCCAGTTGTGACCACGTGTCGTGCGTTCCGGCCGCGTAGATGTGCTGCAGGTCCGCGACCAACGCGCTCGCCTCTGCAGGCGACGGTGCGCGGTCGCGCTGGAAACCGAGCCACGATGCGCCGAGTCCGAACAGACGGTAGTCGTAGCGCTCCTGCAGATGCCGGATCAGGGCGTGGTTCTGGAAGATGTCCCAGTCCGCGCTGAAGTAGCCGTTGGGCAGGGCGGCGATCAGCAGGTCATCACGGGTCAAGGGTACCTGCTGCACGCAGACCACGTCATCGATGATGAGATCCGGCTTCGCATTGGCAGCGACCAGCGCCTCGATGTCCTCGTCGCTGCACATCAACGTACCCGCCAGCGCTGTCCACTGCAGCCGATGCGTGGAATGCTCAAGCTGCGCGACGACGTGCGCCAGCAACCGCCCGCGTGCCGCCAACGCATCTTCCGGCGTCGCCGGGTCTTCGTCCTCGTACAGCGCGATGCGCTCGTCGTCGGACGCGTGCATGCTGGTGTAGCGGCACTGGCCGACATCGTCGAGCGTGCACAGATAACGATGAAGGGGATCAGCCACATGCAGCGAGGCCAGGCAATCCAGCACCTCATCCAGCATGGGCGAATCGCTCAGCAGGACATGGCTGAACGCATCGATCGGACCATCCGACACGGCCTTGTCCAACGCAATGGAAGTGATCTTCATCGCTACAGCCTAGCCGTAATCCGAAACGAAAAGAGCCAAGCATCGGCCTTACCGTGAACGCTCCATCCACGCATGGCGTGGATCTACCGTGTCGACCAAGGTCGGCACCCACCAACAGCAGCGGAAACTGTCGAAGGCGGGGTGGGTCCGGTTGCGGGGGCGTGAGCCGCATGGGCCCGAGGCATGCCTCGGGCGGGTTGGGCAGGACGCCCAACCCCGGTCTTGCCGTGTGCGCAGGACTGCGCACACGAGCAAGCGGCGACCGAGCTTACATGGACGTACTTGCAGCGTCCCCCGCAACCGGACCCACCCCGCCATCCCACGGATCGTCAGCTTTTGCCGTTGAAGTTGAAGTTGACGTTGACGTTGATTCGGCGGGTGCAGGGCCGCAGGCCCTGCAGGCAACCCTCAGCTACGCATGCCCACGCCACGGCGCAGCAACCACAGCGCCAGCGCCGTCAGCACCACCACGAATCCGATCATCAGTCCGTAGGCCACCGGCAGCGGCACATCACTGCTGCCCAGCAGGCCATAGCGGAATGCATTGACCATGTAGAAGATCGGATTCGCGTGCGTGGCGGCCTCGGCCCAGCCCGGCAGCAGCTTCACCGAATAGAACACGCCACCCAGGTAGGTCAGCGGGGTCAGGATGAAGGTCGGCACGATCGCCACGTCATCGAACTTCTTCGCATACACCGCGTTGATGAAACCGGCCAGCGAGAAGATCGTCGCACCCAGGATCACCGTGGTCAGCATCACCAGCGGGTGCGGGATGCGCACCGGGGTGAAGAACATCGCGATGATCAGCACGATCACGCCCACCATCAGGCCGCGCAGCACGGCGCCGGCCACGTAGCCCCACAGGATCACCCAGTTCGGCATCGGGCTGACCAGCAGCTCTTCCACGTGGCGGCCGAACTTGGCGCCGAAGAACGAGGAGCTGATGTTGCCGTAACTGTTCTGGATCACGCTCATCATCACCAGTCCCGGCACGATGAACTGCATGTAGGTGTAGCCGCCCATGTCACCCACGCGCGACCCGATCAGGTTGCCGAAGATCAGGAAGTACAGGGTCATGGTGATCGCCGGCGGCACCAGGGTCTGGCCCCAGATGCGCATGATGCGGGCGACTTCGCGGCGCACGATGGTCATCAGTGCGACGCGGTTGCGCTGGCCGTCGGTCAGCTCGGTGGTGCTCATGCAGGCTTCTCCAGGTTGCCGGTGAGGCGCACGAACAGCTCCTCCAGGCGGTTGCTCTTGGTACGCATCGAACGCACACGGATACCGGACTCGTTGAGCGTGGCAAACACGCGGTTGAGGTCCATTGCGCGCGGCATGTCGATGTCCAGCGTGTGCGGGTCCGGTGCGGTCAGCGTCGCGCCCTCGATCACCGGCAGCTGCGCCGGCAGGTCACCGTCGATGTCCAGCAGGAAGCCTTCCACGTCCAGCTTGGCCAGCAGGGTGCGCATCGGCCCCTGCTCGACGATCTGGCCATGATTGATGATCGCCAGGTGGCGGCACAGGTACTCGGCTTCTTCCAGGTAGTGCGTGGTGAGGATGATCGTGGTGCCGGCGGCGTTGATCTCCTTCAGCACGCGCCACATGTCGCGGCGGATCTCGATGTCCACGCCGGCGGTCGGCTCGTCCAGGATCAGCAGGCGCGGGCGGGTCATCATCGCGCGGGCGATCATCAGCCGGCGCTTCATGCCACCGGACAGCGTACGGCTCATCACCTGTGCCTTTTCCCACAGGTGCGCCCGCTTCAGTTCCTCTTCGGCACGCTGCTCGGCTTCCTCGCGCGGCACGCCATAGAAACCGGCGTAGTTCACCAGGATGTCGAAGGGCTTTTCGAACAGGTTGAAGTTGATTTCCTGCGGCACCAGTCCGATCAGGCGCATGGTGGCGCTGCGGTTGCGCACCAGGTCGCTGCCGAACACTTCCACCTGGCCCTCGCTGAGGTTGACCAGGGAGCTGATGATGCCGATCAGGGTGGACTTGCCGGCACCGTTGGGGCCGAGCAGGGCGAAGAAGTCGCCCGGGGCCACTTCCAGGGAAACCCCCTTCAGGGCCTGGGTGCCGTTGTCATAGGTCTTGCGCAGGTCGCGCACGCGCAGGGCGGGCGCCGTATCGTTCTGGGATGCCAAGCTCGAAGCCTTCGCGCCCATGGGCTGGCGCTGGAGAGGGGCGGGGAGGGGCTATTATAGAAGACCCCGAGGGCTTGCCCCGGCTACACACTGTCCCGAAAAGTCGTGCCTGTTCAATTCCCCCTCAAGCTGGTCGGCTGCCGCATGCTGGCCCCGACCGTCGGCCACTACCAGTTCGTGCGTGACGATGGACAGCCGCTGGATTTCCAGCCCGGCCAGTTCATCCAGGTCCATTTCAGCTACGCCGACGGCACCGAAACCAAGCGCAGCTACTCGCTGGCGACCATCCACGACCACGCGCTGGGCCCGGGCGAGGCGGTGGATATCGCGGTCAGTTTCGTACCCGGCGGCGCCGCCACGGCCCTGTTCGAGGTGCTGGAGCAGGGCGGCCAGATCAGTGCGTCCGGCCCCTATGGCCGGTTCTGCCTGAATCCCGGTGATCACAACGCCCGCTACCTGCTGATCGCCACCGGTACTGGCGTTACCCCGTATCGCTCGATGCTGCCGCTGCTGGAAATGGCCATGGCCGAGCGCGGCGTGCAGATCGTGCTGCTGCAGGGGCGCGCGCAGCCCGGGCGAGCTGCTGTACAGCGAAGATTTCTACAGCTTCGCCGAAAAACACCCGAACTTCCGCTATGTTCCATGCCTGTCGCGCGAACTGCCGGCTGATCCGCACCCGGACGTGCAGCACGGCTACGTCCAGCAGGCGCTGGCCGGCTTCACCCCGGACCCGGCCACCGACATCGCCTACCTGTGCGGCAACCCGGACATGGTCGATGCCTGTGCCGAACTGCTGAAGGCCGCTGGCCTGGGCAACCCGCAGATCCGCCGCGAGAAGTACGTCAGCAGCAAGTAAGCCAGGGTAGTGCCGGCCGTTGGCCGGCAATCGCATGGACCCTGGTAGTGCCGGCCGCTGGCCGGCAACCCCATGAACCGGAGGCGGCATCACGCCGCCCCCGGTGTCCTGTCTCAGTACGCGATCCAGGCGTCGCGCCAGGCGAAACCGGTGCCCGGACGATAGGCATCGGCATTGATGTTGCACCAGGCGCCTTCCGGGAACGGGCGGCAGGCATACAGCTTGCCGTCAGTGCCCTTCACCACGGTCTCGCCCGGCTTGTAGTTGCCGAGGCCGGCCGGGTACACGAAGTCGAAGTCGCCGCCCGGCGGATCGACCGGATCGATCGGGCCCGGCCCCGGCACCTGGGTTTCCAGCTGGAAGCGGTTGCCCGGCTTCAGGTACACGCGGTTGTCGGTGGCCGAGGCAACCGGCGTGATCACGCCGTTCTTCATCACACCCACGCGCGCGTGCTGTGCGCTGGCGTTGACCTTGCGGGCCAGGGCCAGCGGCCACTGCGTCGGGCTGGTCTGGCCAGCGCCCAGTTTGGTTTCCACGCGCTCCAGGTCGTTGCCGTTGGCATTGAACACACGCAGGGTCACGGTGCTGTCCACGTCCAGTGCGCCATTGGCGGTCACCGCGCCGGCATCCTGCCACTGCGGCGGCGGAACCACGCCACCGCCACCTTCGAAGCGCACGTCCATGCAGGTGTAGAAGGCTTCCTGCGAATCCGAGCGCTGCCAGGTGTTGTAGATGATGTGCTGGCCAGTGCGCTTGGGCAGCGGGCAGTCCAGCTTGTAGACACCGCCTTCGGACAGCGGCACGTTGCCCAGGGTGCAGAATTCCTGCAGGTCGGCCCAGCGCAGCGGGCTGCCCGGCTGCCAACCGTCACGGGTGACGTAGAACTTCCACTCGCGGGTGGCGTGCGGCGCCGGCGCCAGGAATTCGAAGGTGTAGCGGCCACGCGAATCGGCGCGCATCGGCGTGGTCGGCCAGTCGCTGCGATTCAGATCGAGGCCGCGGTACTTCGGGATGCTGGCGCTGCACAGCTCGCCATCGCGCACCAGGTCGCGGTGGTTGCCATTGGCGTTGCCGTGGGCGATCGCGCTCCAGTCATAGAACGGCTGCGCGCCGCCGATGGCCTTGGCCGCGGCACAGGCCGGGTTGGTCGGGTTTTCCGGATTGCCTTCGTGGCACTGCTTCACGCGGCTGAGCGGCTTGGACATGGTGCCGTGGGCGAGGGCGCTGCCGGACAGAGCCAGGCCGGCAACGACGGACAGAGCGAGGACTGCCCGGTGGGACAGATGCATGCAGGAACTCCTTTGCGAAGTGTGGGAAACCTCGCGCAGTCTTCACATGCAGGGCCGTCGGCAACATCGGACAAGTTTGAAATCGATGGCGGCTGTGTTCGATCTGCAACACGGTGCTCTCTGTGCCGCCATCCGGGCGAAAGGCGGTGCACTGTGCACCGCCTCCCGCATCACTGCCTCAGTACGCGATCCACGCATCGCGCCATGCTGCACCCACGCCCGGCCGGTAGGCTTCGGCGTTGACGTTGCACCATGCACCTTCCGGGAACGGGCGGCAGGCATACAGCTTGCCGTCGCCGCCCTTCACCACGGTCTGGCCCGGCACGTAGCTGCCGATACCGGCGGGATACACGTGGTCAAAATCACCGCCCGGTGATGGCGTGCCGGGGTCGGGCACCTGGGTATCGAGCTGGAAGCGGTTGCCATCCTTCAGGTACACGCGGTTGGCGGTGGCCGAGGCCGTCGGTGTGATCACGCCATTGCTGAGCACGCCCACGCGTGCGTGCTGGGCGCTGGTATTGACCTTGCGGGCCAGCGCCAACGGCCACTGCGCGGCCGCAGTCTGGCCACTGGCCAGGGTCGCTTCCACGCGTTCGACATCATTGCCGTTGGCGTTGAACACGCGCAACGCCAGGGTGGTGCCGACCGGCAGCTCGCCGCGCGGTGACCGGGCCGGCATCCTGCCATTGCGGTGCCGGTGTGGTACCTCCGCCGCCCTGGAAGCGCACGTCCATGCAGGTGTAGAACGCCTCGGTCGAATCCGAGCGCTGCCAGGTGTTGTAGATCACATGCTGGCCGGTGCGCTGCGGCAACGTGCACTGCAGCTTGTAGGTGCCATCGGCCGACAGCGGCGTATTGCCCAGCGTGCAGAACTCCTGCAGGTCGGCCCAGCGCAGTGGGCTACCCGGCTGCCAGCCTTCGCGGGTGACGAAGAAGCGCCAGTCACGGGTGGCATGTGGTGCGGTCGCTTTGAACACGAAGGTGAACTTGCCATTGGCATCGGCCTGGATCGGCGTGGTCTGCCAGTCACTGCGGTTCACATCCAGCCCGCGGAAGGTCGGGTTGTTGCCGCTGCACAGCTTGCCATCAGGCACCACGGCCTGATGGTTGCCGTTGGCGTTGGCCTGGTTGATGCCGTTCCAGTCGTAGAACGCCTGCGAGCCGCCAGTCGCTTTTGCAGCGGCACAGGCCGGGTTGGTCGGGTTCTCGGGATTGCCCTGGAAGCAGGCATAGACACGGCTGACCGGCGTGGTCATCGTGCCGTGGGCGAACGCGCTGCCGGCCAGGCACAGGCCCGCAGCGGCGAACGAGGTAGCCAGCAACAGCGGTGTCGATCGGAATGACATGGCGCATCCTTGTGGTCGTCGAAAGGGAGCGGTGACCGCAGGAGCTGCGCTGCGCGGCGGACTTCCGGCGGCACCACGGCGAGTATCGAGTCGCGATGCAGGCTGAGGAACCACGGAAGCGCCGATCCGTGACTGTGGGTGTGAAGCCCTTCCCGCAGGCTTCACGCGGGACTGAACGGATGCGCTGGTGATCACGTGTTCGGCGTGGCATCGATCACGTCGTGGAGATCCTGCTACGTCGACGCCATACCCACTCGATCCGCCTGGCATGAGAAGCAACCGTGGGCCGCGTTGTGCAGCTGCACGAAGGCCACGGCAGGGTCGGCAAACAGCGCGTCCAGCCGGGCGGCAACATCAGTGCCCGCGCTGATCTCTGCGGCCAGCATCAATGCAGCCTGGTCATAGGCGCGCAACGAGATCGTACGGCGCTGTACATAGGCGGGTACCTCGCCCGGCGGCAGCACGCAGCGCGTTACGCCACGCCGCACGAAGATCGGGCCCGAGGCGTGATAGGGCGAGTGCAGCGGCAGGTGCACATGGGACAACAGCAGCAGCTCGCTGCCGCTGGGCGGATCGCTCAGGCCGATCCGGCAGGGGTGTCCTCCTGTTTCGCCGGCCCAGCGACGCTGGATGCCCAGCGCAGCCAGCGCGGTGTCACTCTTCTCGAACAGGTGCTGGAAGGGGCGGTGGTCGAGGCCACCGAGGTACCACGCATGCATGGGCGTCTCCTTGGTTTTCCCCGGATTCTGCGCACGCACCGGCCGTCATGCTCGCCGTTTTCAGACCCGGCATCGCCATCGGGCCAGGCCGTGCCACGGGGATCGCACCGCAAGGCGCTAAGATGCGCGCCGCCCCGGCCGATGAGCGCCGCATGTCCCTGGATTTCCCCACCATCACCGTGCTTGGCTTCCTGCTCTGCATCGGCATCGCCGTGGGGTTCTCATTGCTGCTTGTGGTGCTGCGCGGGCAACCGGTGCTGCGCCTGTGGACCGCCAGCCTGTGGCTGCTGACCCTGGGCGTGACCCTGCTTGCGCTGCGCCCCTACCTGCCGTTGGTGCCGGTCATACTGGCCGGGAATGCGGCGATGGCCGGCTGCGCGGTGCTGATGCTGCGCGGCGTGGCGCTGCATCTGGAACAGCCGCTGCCGCTGTGGCGGCCGTTGTTGATGGCAGCCGCGTTCATGGCCTGCATCTTCGCCTTCCTGGTGCTCTGGCCGGACCTGGGCGTGCGCCTGCAGGTGTTCAGTGTGTTCACGCTGCTGGTCGATGGCTGGATCGCATGGCTGCTGCTGCGGCATGCCCCCGTGCAGCAGCGCACCAGCTGCCGTCTGGCGGCGGCGGTGTTCCTGGCCGAGGCGGCACTGTACGCGGTGCGCCTGTTCCTGCCGGTGGCGCCCGATGCCGGTGAGGACATCATGCGCACCGGCACGCCGATGTTCGTCACCTACATTGCCGGGGTGATGCTGGAGCTGGCGCGATGTTTCGCGATGGTGCTGCTGCTGGTCGAGCGCATGCTGGTCGATCTGTGGCGTGCGGCACGCACCGATGGCCTGACCGGGCTGCTCAACCGCAGCGCGGTGCTGGCCGATGGCCAGGCGCAGTTGCAGCGGCTGCGTCGGCAGGGCCGGCCGCTGGCCCTGTTGCTGGTCGACGTCGATCACTTCAAGCAGATCAACGACCGCTGGGGCCACTTGGCCGGTGACCAGGTACTGCGTCACTTCGCTGCGCTGCTGCAGCATGGTTTGCAGGGCCACGACACGCTGCTGGGCCGCTACGGTGGCGAGGAGTTCGTGCTGGTGCTGGCCGGCAGCACGCAGGGTGAAGCGATGGCGTGGGCCGCCGCGATCCGTACCGCTCTGCAGCAGAAGCCGGCGCGGCTGGGTACCGGGCCGGTGACGGTCACCGCCAGCATCGGCCTGGCCATGGACGACGGCCATGGCGACCTGTCCACGCTGCTGGCAGCGGCGGATGCGGCGCTGTACCGGGCCAAGGCCGCAGGCCGCGACCGCCTGGCCTGCGCCACGCCCGCGGAGATTTCGCGTCTGCCCATCGCCGACGACGCCGTGCCCGTGTAAGTTGAGTCACATCTTCCGCGGCAGCCCGTCGTGGTTGCCAGGAACGTCCTCCAGGGGAAACGAGCACGATGCAAAGACACCACCTCGCGTTGGCCGCAGCGTTGGCCAGCCTGATGCTTGCCGGTTGCAGCCAGTCACCGTCACCCGGCGCCGAAAGCGCCAGCGATGCACCCAGCCGCCGTTTCGGCACGATCGACTTCCAGCCCTGCACGTTGTCCACCGAAGGCGCCAGCGCCAACGTGGAAGCGCAGTGCGCCACCCTGCAGGTGCCGGAAGACCGGGCCCAGCCCGATGGCCGACGCATTGGCCTGCGCATCGCCTGGCTGGAATCGGGCAGCAGCGGCTCCAGCCAGCCCGATCCGGTGTTCTTCCTGGCCGGTGGCCCCGGCCAGGCGGCCAGCGAAGTGGCGGTCATCGTCGATACCGCGCTGCGCCAGGTGCGCAAGCAGCGCGACATCTTCCTTGTCGACCAGCGGGGTACCGGCGGCTCCAACCCGCTCAGCTGCCTCGGCGCGGACGGCAAGGACCTGCAGATGGACGAGGACGCCGCTCCCACCGAGGCGTCGCTGCGCGACTACGCGCAGCGCTGCGCGGCCTCGCTGCAGGGGCGTGCCGATGCCCGCTTCTACACGACCACCGAAGCCATCGCCGACCTGGATGCGGTACGCCAGGCCTTGGGCGTGGACCGGATCAACCTGGTCGGCGGCTCCTACGGTACCCGCGTGGCCCAGCGCTATGCCGGTGCCTATCCGCAGCACACCCGCAGCATCGTCATCGATGGCGTAGTGCCCAATGAACTGGTGGTGGGCGGTGACTTCGCCACGACGTTCGAGGATGCGATCGCCCTGCAGTCGGCGCAGTGCCGCAAGGATGCCGCCTGCAGCAAACGCTTCCCGACCGACACCCGCGCGCAGCTGCGCAGCGTGGTCGAGACCCTGCGCCGTGCGCCGGTCTCGGTGGAGTATCGCGACCCCGGCACCAACCAGACCCGGCAGGATGTGCTGAGTCCGGACAGCGTGATCGGCCTGGCGTTCGCCTTCTCCTATGTGCCGCAGTATTCCTCGCTGCTGCCGCTGGTGCTCGATGAAGCCGCGCACGGCCGCTATGCACCGCTGGCGTCGCTGGCACGCGGTGCGAACCGCAGCATGGATTTCCAGATCAACCGAGGCATGCAGTGGTCGGTGATCTGCAGCGAGGATGCGCCGCGCTACAAGGCGCCGGCCGAGGACCCGGAGCGACTGTTCGGCAACGACGTGGCCAGCGCCTTCTTCGCGGCCTGCCCGGTATGGCCGCACCAGCCGGCGCCAGCGGCCAATGCCGTGCCGCTGCGCAGTGACGTACCGGCGCTGCTGCTGTCCGGTGAACTCGACCCGGTGACACCCCCGCGCTATGCCGAGCAGGTCCTCAAGGGCCTGCCGAATGGCCGTGCGCTGGTCGCCCGCGGCCAGGGCCACGGCACGCTGAGTGCCGGCTGCATGCCGCGCCTGCTCGGCCAGTTCATCGACAAGACCGATGCCAAGGCGCTGGATGCCGGTTGCCTGGACACGCTGAGCTACGTGCCGGCGTTCACCTCGTTCAACGGATGGGAACCATGATCGTCGCCGACAACCTGCACAAGGCTTTCGACACCCGCACCGGCCGCATCCAGGCGGTCTCCAACGTCGGCTTCCGCGCCGAGGACGGCCGCATCACTGGCCTGCTGGGCCCCAATGGTGCCGGCAAGACCACCACCATGCGCATGCTGTACACGCTGATGACCCCGGACCAGGGCAGCATCAGCGTCGATGGTGTCGATGCCGCACGCAATCCGGTGGAAGTACGCCGCCACCTTGGCGTGCTGCCCGATGCGCGTGGCGTCTACAAGCGCCTGACCGCGCGCGAGAACATCGCCTACTTCGGCGAGCTGCATGGCCTGTCGGCCGAGCGCATCCGCGAACGCATCGAAGTGCTGTCGCATGCCCTGGACATGGGTGACATCCTCGACCGCCAGACCGATGGCTTCTCGCAGGGCCAGCGCACCAAGACCGCGATCGCCCGCGCGCTGGTGCACGACCCGCGCAACGTGATTCTCGACGAACCGACCAACGGCCTGGACGTGATGACCACGCGCGCGCTGCGGCGATTCCTGCTGGGCCTGCGCGAAGAGGGCCGCTGCGTGATCCTGTCCAGCCACATCATGCAGGAGGTGGCCGCGCTGTGCGATCACATCGTGATCATCGCCAAGGGCACGGTGATGGCGGCCGGCAGCGCCGATGAACTGCGTGCGCAGGCCGGCGAATCCAACCTGGAAGACGCGTTCGTGAAACTGATCGGCAGCGAAGAGGGCCTGCACGCATGAGCATGATGTCGACCCTGATGACGGTGATGCGCAAGGAACTGCGCGACCTTTCCCGTGATCGCCGCACGCTGCTGCTGACCCTGCTGTTCGGGCCGCTGCTGTACCCGGTGCTGCTGCTGGGCATGGGCAAGCTGGCCGAGAGCCGGGTACGTACCCAGATCGAACAACCGCTGCAGATTCCGACCATCGGTGCGGACAACGCCCCCAATCTGGTGCGTTTCCTCGCCGCGCAGGGGCTGAACACCGCACCTGCACCGAAGGACCTGGCCGAGGCCATCCGCAGCCAGGACATCGACGTGGCGCTGCGCATCAGCGATGACTTCGGCAAGGACTGGGCCGATGGCAAGCCGGCGCTGGTGGAGGTGATCAAGGACAGTACGCGCCGTGCCGCTGAAGTGCCCAGCGCACGTCTGGAGGCGGCACTGGCCACCTACAACGGCCAGGTCGGCGCGCTGCGGCTGATGGCACGTGGCATCGATGCGCAGGTAGCGCGGCCGCTGGACGTGGCACGCCAGGACCTGGCCAGTGCCGAAGCCAAGCGCGGCATGATCCTGTCGATGCTGCTGCCGGTGCTGCTCACGCTGACCTCATTCATCGGCGGCGCCTATCTGGTGATGGATGCCACCGCCGGCGAGCGCGAGCGGCAGTCACTGGAACCGCTGCTGGCCACGCCCGGCTCGCGCAGCGCGATCGTCAGCGGCAAGATCGCGGCTGCCTGCGTGGTCGGGTTCGTATCGCTGCTGTTGACCCTGGTGGCGTTCAAGGTGAGCGCACAGATCGCGCCCGGCAACATCGGCCGCCAGTTCAACATGAACGTCGGTTCGATGCTGCAGATGCTGCTGGTGATGTTGCCGATGCTGATGATCGGCACCTCGCTGCTGACCTTCCTGTCGGCCGCGGCCAAGAGCATGAAGGAAGCGCAGAGCCACATGACCTGGCTGATGCTGCTGCCGATGATGCCCGGCTACGCGCTGGTGGCCTATCCGCTGAAGAGCGAGCTGTGGCAGTACGCCGTGCCGTTCCTGTCGCAGAACCAGATGCTGTTGAAGGTGATCCGCCACGAGACCATCACGCCGTCGGTCTGGGCCATCTATCTCGGTGCCAGCCTCGGCCTGGCCGCACTGCTGTGGTTCGCCGCCGTGCGCCGTTACCACAACGAGCGCCTGGCGATCTCGGGCTGACTGCAAAAAGGGGACGGAGGGGATTAAGTCGTTTTTAACCCTCCGCCCCCTTCTTCTGAGGGCGCCCCCGCTTGCGCAGCACCACGGGGCGGCCCAGTGTCTGTTCCACCATCCGCAGGTAAGCTGCATTTCCCAACGGATGCTGCCCGGCACTGTGGCGCGTATTGCCGGCAGGTCGGCGGACGCGTTCACGTCCCGCAGGAACTGCGCATAGAGCGTCGTCCGCTGTCGCTTGGTCGAGGCCAGTGCCTGAAAGGCGGGGTGTTCTGTCAGCATCGGATCATCGCGGCGTTGCAGGTTTCCATGCACGCTCGACCATGGGTGATCTTCCGGGGCGCCTGTCATGCCTGCACGAACCGGATTGAGTTCGATGTAGCGATAAACGTTGAGCAGATAGGCGTCGCTGTCCACCATCGAAGAATGGAAGCGGCCCTGCCAGAGTGGTCCGCTGCGCTCATGCCGCTGATTGAACGCCTGGACATAGTTGTTACCCTGCATCCGCATCGCGTTGGCCAAGCCGGCCTGAGTGGAGGGTGTGGCCAATAGATGGACGTGATTGCCCATCAATACGTAGGCATGCAGCGCGACCTGATGTTTCAGGAAGGCACTGTGCAAAAGGTGCAGAAACAGCTGGCGGTCGATATCGTCAACGAAGATCGCCCCCTTGTTCACACCGCGCTGGGTTACGTGATACGGCTGTTCGGCCAACATCAGGCGTGCTTGTCGAGGCATGGCAGTTCAGGGGTTTCAAGGAATCATCAGCCTGCCGCCTCCGTGACCGCGAAGGGCATCAGGCGATGCCGCGAGTTGATGTGGGGGAGGGCAGAAGCGACTTAATCCCCTCCGTCCCCTTTTCCATACCGCGCAGGCGTCACCCCCATCTCGCGCTTGAACACGGCGATGAAGGCACTGGGTGTGTCGTAGCCCATCGACAGCGCGACGCTGATCACCGGCTCGCCGGACAGCAGGCGTGGCAGTGCCAGCAGCACCCGCAGGCGTTGCCGCCACTGGCTTGGCGACAGGCCGGTCTCGGCCAACCAATGGCGGGCGAGGCTGCGGCTGGACAGACCACTGCTGGCGGCCCAGTCCTCGATGCTGCGGTTGTCGTGCGGTGCGCGCCAGTGCGGCGGCAAGCTTCTGCAGTCGCCGGTCACGCGGTTGTGGCAGGGCAAGCGGCAGAGGCTTGCTGGCGGCAATCTCATCGGCGATCACACCGGCCAGTCGTGCCTGTGTGGCATCCAGTGGAACATGCGGCCACTGCAGCGCCCGAATCACCGCGGCCTGCAGCAGCGGCCCCGGCTGGAAGATGCGAGGGGCTGCAGGCAGGTCGGTGCAGGCCTGCGCGCTGAAGTACAGGCTCCAGCCGTCGAACGCACTGGTACTGGCCAGTGCGTGGGGCAGCGAAGGCGGTATCCAGGCGACATGACCCGCCGGCAGCAGCCAGTGCAGGTCGCCCACCTCGATCCGCAGCAGGCCCTGATGTGCACCCAGCAGCTGCCCGCGGGCGTGCTGGTGGCGTGCCGTGCGGCGCGGACCCGGCAGGCGCAGCTGCGCCCCCAGCAACGCAGGCCCGTCGGCGGCATTGGCCAGTGCCGGGTCAATCAATGCGGTGGTTGTCTGATCTGCCATATCGATTGGCAGTTATACGGCAGAAACGTCGCGTCCGGGCCCCGACACTGGAGTCCACTTCAACGGAGCGCTTCCCCATGCAGCCACAGGACATTCTTCCGGACCATCAGAACGAGGTGCAGGTAAATGGCCTCACCGTGCGCAAGGGCAGCGTCGGTGCCTTCCTGGCCAGCGTCCGTGCCTGGCAGGATCCCACCAGCGATGATGCCACCCGCGCCACTGCCGAAGCCGACCTGCGTGCGTTGCTGCCCGGCCTGCATGCGCTAGGCCTGTTCCAGGTGCTGGCTGCGCGCGATCCGGCGTTGCAGCGCCTGATTGATGGCGCGGCCTGAAACGGACAAGGCCCGGACGGACCGGGCCTTGGCGTCATGGAGGTGGCAGAAACGACTTAATCCCCTCCGTCCCCTTTTTTGCGGTCAGCCGCCCGGTGCGAATACCAGGGTGCGGCGGGTGGTGACCGGCGCGTTGACCGGCTCGAAGCGCCAGCGCTTGACCGCGTTCAGGGCTTCGCGGTCGAAGGTCCGTCCCGACGTCGCGCGCAGCACGCGGGCGCTGACCACTGAGCCGTCGGTACCGACGGTGATCTCCACCAGCACTTCGCCCGACGTTCCCGAACGCAGTGCCTCGGCCGGATAGCGCGGCGCCGGCGTGCTGACCGGGCGGAGGGTGGGAGCTGCCGCGGCGGCTGCCTGGCGTGCGGCGCTGGCCTGTTGGGCGGCGGCCTGCTGCTGTTTCTGTTCGGCATCGCGACGGGCCGCGGCCTGGCGCTCGGCCTCCTGGCGCTCGTTGTCGCGGCGTGCGGCATCCTGCTGCGCGGCAATCTGCTTGGCCGCATCGGCTTCCTTGGCGCGCTGCTCGGTCAGGCGCTGCTGTTCGGCCTGCTGCTTGGTCCGGTCTTCGGCGTCCTTCCTGGCCTTCTCGGCTTCGGTCTCGCTGCGCTTGGCCGCATTTTCCACGCCCTTGGCCAGGCCTTCCTTCAGGCGCGGCAGGGCGGGAGCGGAGGCGTCCACCTTCTCGATCAGTGCCACCAGGCGCTGCGCCTCGGTGTAGTCCTCGCGGCCCAGGTGCTGCTCGGCGGCGATCAGGGTGTAGGGCAGCAGGTCGGTCAGCGCGCTCTTCACCGACGCGTCGTCCGGTGTCTTGTCGCGCAGGGCGAGGTAGTACTCGATGGCGTTGTCGCCGGCCGGCGCGTACATGCGGTTCTCGCGCAGTGCCTGGCTGGCCGATTCACGCAGCTGTTCGGTGCCCATGGACTGCACCTTGGCGGCGACCACCGGTGCGGCCGGTGCAGCGGCGGCGGGTGCGGCGGCCGGGGCCGGTGCTGCAGATTCTTCCTTTCCCGAGCAGGCGGCCAGCGCCAGTGCCAAAGCAACCGGCAGCCACCGGCGCGCGGCGGTGATCGTTGAGACGTGCGACATCCTGCTCCCCTCTAGAAGACGACGTGACGTAAATCATTGATACGCATGGCCGGGACCTGTGGTCCGGGCGCGGAACGATGACGTTTCCCGACGCCACCGCCGGCAACGGCGAGGGTGCAATCTAGCATCCCGGCCACCGCCGCGTACAAGGGGCAGGGGCCGGGATGGGGCAGCGGCGAAGGACCGCTGCCGGTTGCCGCATCAGTGGTCGTGCGACTTGCTGTGGCTGTTGGACATCAGCTTGTCGGTCCAGGCAATACCGATCGCCGACAGGATGAACACGCAGTGGATGATGGTCTGCCACAGCACGCCTTCCTGGGTCATGGTCGTGCAGGTATCGACACCGGCGTTGTAGAAGCTGGTCGAAGCCGACGACACTGCTGCTGCCCATTGTTCCGGCTTGCACAGCGGCAGTCCCTTCAGCGCGCTGGTGGCGATGAAGGTCTTCAGCAGGTGGATCGAGGAGATGCCGATGATCGCCATTGCCAGCTTCACCTTCAGCACGCTGGCGTTGACGTGGCTCAGCCATTCCGGCTGGTCCGGGTGGCCTTCCAGGCGCAGGCGCGAGACGAAGGTCTCGTAGCCACCGACGATCACCATCACCAGCAGGTTGGAGATCATCACCACGTCGATCAGGCCCAGCACGATCAGCATGATCTGCTGTTCGCCCATCGAGACCGAGTGGGACAGCAGGTGCCACAGTTCCTTGCCGAACAGGAACACGTAGACGCACTGGGCAAGGATCAGGCCCAGGTACAGCGGCAGCTGCAGCCAGCGCGAGGCGAAGATCAGCGAGGACAACGGGGACAGGGGGCGAGGACTGTGGCTCATGCAGGACAGTGCGTTTCGGGGGAGCCGCGAGGTTACCGGCCCCTCGTGACGGTGCCAACCCAACTCTCGCACTAGACTTCAGGTTCCTTTCCGCACCCCGAGCCGCCGCCATGATCGACCTGTATTACTGGCCCACCCCGAACGGCCACAAAGTGACCCTGCTACTGGAAGAAGCCGGCCTGGAGTACCGCATCCATCCGGTCAACATCGGCTCGGGCGACCAGTTCAAGCCGGAATTCCTTGCGATCTCGCCCAACAACAAGATGCCTGCGATTGTCGACCACGCCCCGGCCGATGGCGGCGCCCCGCAGAGCGTGTTCGAGTCCGGCGCCATCCTGCTGTACCTGGCCGAGAAGACCGGCCAGTTCCTGCCCAGCGACCCGCGCGGCCGCGTCACCACTCTGGAGTGGCTGTTCTGGCAGATGGCCGGCCTGGGCCCGATGAGCGGCCAGATGGGCCACTTCAATGTGTATGCGCCGGAGAAGATCCCGTATGCGATCGAGCGCTACGACAACGAAGTGCGCCGCCTGCACAGGGTGATGGACAAGCGACTGGCCCAGCACGCCTTCCTGGCTGGCGACGCGTACACCATCGCCGACATGGCCAGCTACCCGTGGATCGGCGCCTACGACAAGCTGCCGGTGGATTTCGCCGCGTTCCCGAACCTCAAGCGCTGGCACGAAGCGATTGCTGCACGCCCGGCCACCCAGCGCGCCTATGCCTTGCGCCAGCAGGTGAACCCCAACGCCGGCAAGCCGCTCAGCGACGAAGAGCGCAAGCACCTGTTCGGCCAGCGTTGACCCGGAACGGTGGGTGCCGACCGTTGGTCGGCACGCCTCATGGGCAGAAGGTCATGCTGCCTTCCCGCACCGGCTTGGTTAGGATGGAGGCTGACCGCCCCGCGTCCATCGCGGTGGCGGACCTGCCGTTTGCCGGGATCCTCCATGCGCCACCTGTTCGCTTCGCTCGCCCTCATGCTCGCCACCAGTACCGCCGCCCACGCTGAAAAGCTGACCCTGGAAGCCATCACCGGCCCGCTGCCGCTTTCCGGCCCGACCCTGATGAAGCCGAAGGTCGCCCCCGATGGTTCGCAGGTCAGCTTCCTGCGCGGCAAGGACAGCGACCGCAACCAGCTGGACCTGTGGACCTATGACATCGGCAGCGGCCAGACCCGCCTGCTGGTGGATTCCAAGGTGGTGCTGCCCGGCACCGAGACCCTCAGCGATGAGGAAAAGGCCCGCCGCGAGCGCCAGCGCATCGCCGCGATGACCGGTATCGTCGATTACCAGTGGTCGCCGGACGCGCAGCGCCTGCTGTTCCCGTTGGGCGGTAAGCTGTACCTGTACGACCTCAAGCAGCAGGGCCAGGCCGCAGTGCGCCAGCTGACCCACGGTGAAGGATTCGCCACCGACGCCAAGCTGTCGCCCAAGGGCGGTTTCGTCAGCTTCATCCGCGGCCGCAACCTGTGGGTGATCGACCTGGCCAGCGGCAAGCAGCTGCAGCTCACCCGCGACGGCAGCACCACCATCGGCAACGGCGTGGCCGAGTTCGTCGCCGACGAGGAAATGGACCGCCACACCGGCTACTGGTGGGCGCCGGATGATTCGGCCATCGCCTTCGCGCGCATCGATGAAGCACCGGTGCCGGTGCAGAAGCGCTACGAGGTCTACGCCGACCGCACCGACGTGATCGAGCAGCGTTACCCGGCCGCGGGCGACGCCAACGTGCGCGTGCAGCTGGGCGTGATCGCACCGGCCGCCGATGCGCAGCCGCGCTGGGTCGACCTCGGCAAGGAACAGGACATCTATCTGGCCCGCGTCGATTGGCGCGATGCGCAGCACCTGAGCTTCCAGCGCCAGTCGCGCGACCAGAAGCAGCTGGACCTGGTGGAAGTGGCGCTCGATTCCAATCGCCAGCGCGTGCTCGCCCACGAGACCAGCCCGACCTGGGTGCCGTTGCACAACAGCCTGCGTTTCCTCGATGACGGCAGCGTGCTGTGGTCGTCCGAGCGCACCGGTTTCCAGCATCTGTACCGTATCGACAGCAAGGGCAAGGCCACCGCGTTGACCCACGGTAACTGGCCGGTGGACGAACTGCTGGCGGTCGATGAGAAGGCTGGCAAGGCCTACTTCCGCGCCGGCATCGAGACCTCGCGCGAAAGCCAGATCTACGCGGTGTCGCTGCAGGGCGGTGAGCCGCAGCGCCTGTCGAAGGCACCGGGCATGCACAGCGCCAGCTTCGCCCGCAATGCCAGCGTCTATGTCGACAGCTGGTCCAACAGCACCACGCCGCCGCAGATCGAACTGTTCCGCGCCAATGGCGAGAAGATCGCCACCCTGCTCGAGAACGATCTGGCGGACCCGAAGCATCCGTATGCGCGTTACCGCGATGCACAGCGCCCGATCGAGTTCGGCACGCTGACCGCGGCCGACGGCAAGACCCCGCTCAACTACAGCCTGATCAAGCCGGCCGGCTTCGATCCGTCCAAGCGTTACCCGGTGGCGGTGTACGTCTACGGTGGCCCGGCCAGCCAGACCGTCACCGACAGCTGGCCCGGTCGTGGCGACCACCTGTTCAACCAGTACCTGGCCCAGCAGGGCTACGTGGTGTTCTCGCTGGACAACCGCGGCACCCCGCGACGTGGCCGTGACTTCGGTGGCGCGTTGTACGGCAAGCAGGGCACGGTGGAAGTGACCGACCAGCTGCGCGGCGTGACCTGGCTGAAGCAGCAATCGTGGGTGGACCCGGCGCGCATCGGCGTGCAGGGCTGGTCCAACGGTGGCTACATGACCCTGATGTTGCTGGCCAAGGCCTCGAACCAGTACGCCTGTGGCGTGGCCGGTGCGCCGGTGACCGATTGGGGCCTGTACGACAGCCACTACACCGAACGCTACATGGACCTGCCGGCGCGCAACGAAGCGGGTTACCGCGAAGCGCGCGTGCTGACCCATATCGACGGCCTGCGTTCGCCGCTGCTGCTGATCCACGGCATGGCCGACGACAACGTCTTGTTCACCAATTCGACCAGCCTGATGAGCGCGTTGCAGAAGCGTGCACAGCCGTTCGAGCTGATGACCTACCCGGGTGCCAAGCATGGCCTGTCCGGCGCCGATGCCCTGCATCGCTACCGCGTGGCCGAAGCCTTCCTGGGACGCTGCCTGAAACCCTGATCCACAGCCGGGAAGGAGCCCGCCGATGACCCTGCCACCACCGATTCCCGCCCATCGACAGACGTCCGCCGGTTGGTGGTGCCGTCATTGGCGCTGGGCGATGCCGTTGACGGTGGTGCTGGTGCTGGGCGGCGCCGGTGGCGTGGTGACCTGGAGCGTGCTGCGCTGGAGCGAGGCGGCACGCGAGAGCCCGCCGATGCGCGAAGCGTTGCGCCGCGCGGGCTGCAGCATCGAACTGGTGGAAGCCTTTGGCGAGCCGCTGCATATCGAATCGATGCCGCTGGGCAGCATGCAGACCGCGATGAACGGCCAGCGCGACGTCGGCCTGACCGTGGCCCTGGAAGGACCGCATGCGCACGGCCGGCTGTTCGTGCAGGGCAGCCGTCGCGATGAAGTCTGGGATTACCCGGTGATGTATGTACTGGCCGAAGACAAGCAGACCTTCGACCTGACTGCACTGGATGACGACGAGGCTGCGGGGGAGTGCGAGCTGCAGGCCTGCCGTGAGCGTGGCGAATGCCCGCTGACCGCCGCGCTGTGACCGCAGGTCGCGCGGCCGGGTAAGGGCGGCCATGTAGAGTCGACTGTTAGTCGACTGCTTTCCACAAGACGCCTGAAAACCCCGCGCTGCGCGCGATAGTCGACTGACAGTCGACTCTACCCATCAGCCGCGCCGTGACCTCCAACCGATTGTCGCCATCGCCGTGAGCGCGTAAGTTGCGGGCAACCCTTTGCTGGAGTGTCCCATGAAGCCGATTGCGCTCGCTGTTGCCCTGGCCCTGACTGCTGCCCCGTTGCTGTCCGCACCGCCGGCCCTGGCCGCGCCGGCCGCCAAGGCCGCGACTCCCGCCAGCCCGGCTTGGGTGGCACGCAGCAACGCCCTGGCACAGATCCTGCTGGATGCGCAGGGGCCGTTCCAGCCGGAAGAAACCGGCTTCTTCGGCGTTCCCGGCTACGACGACAAGGTGGCCGACCTCGGCCCGGACAACGGCAAGCGCTACCGCGCCGCGATGGCCAAGGCCCGCGACGAACTGAAGGCAAAGCTGGCCGCCGAAAAGGATCCCAACGTCCGCCAGGACCTGGAGATCATGATCCACGCCGCCAGCCAGAACATCGAAGGCAGCGAGCTCAACGAGAAGTACCTGCTGCCGTGGAGCGATGCGCCGCAGACGGTGTTCAGCGGCCTCAACCTGCTGCTGTCCGACCAGGTGCCGGCCGAGCGCCGGGCCAAGGCGCTCGACCGCCTCAAGGCCTATGCCGGCCTGCAGCCCGGCGGCACCGCGTTCACCACGCTGGCGCGCCAGCGCTATGAAGAGCGCTTGAAGGACAGCAGCCTGCTGCAGCCGACGAAGATCGAAGTGCAGCAGTCGCTGGACAACGTTGAGACCTACATCACCGGCATCGAGTCGCTGCTGAAGAAGTACCAGATCGCCGGTGCCGATGAAGCAATGAAGGCGCTGGCCGAGCAGATGAAGGACTACGCCGCCTGGACGCGCACGACCGTGCTGCCGAAGGCACGTGCCGACGCACGCCTGCCGGCGCCGCTGTACGCCTACCAGCTCAAGCAGGTCGGCATCGACATCGACCCGAAGCTGTTGATGCAGCGCGCAGCTGGAGTTCATGGAAACCCGATCGGCGATGCAGCAGCTGGCGCCGCTGGTGGCGAAGGACAAGGGCCTGAAGGTGGCCGACCCGAGCGACCCGGTGGCGGTGATCCGCGCGCTGAAGGCCGACAAGATCGCCGACGATCATCTGGAAGGCCACTACCGCAAGGTGATCGACGCGATCGATCCGCTGATCCGCGAGCACGCCATCGTCGACGTGCCCAAGCGTGCCATGCAGATGCGACTGGGTTCGGCCGCCGAGAGCGCCGCCAGCCCGGCGCCGCACTTCCTGCCGGCGCCGCTGGTCAACAACACCGGGCAGCAGGGCACCTTCGTGCTGCCGCTGGGCAATCCGGCCGCCGG
Organism: Stenotrophomonas sp. 93052_Sma; assembly: GCF_056481145.1. Taxonomy (NCBI): domain Bacteria; kingdom Pseudomonadati; phylum Pseudomonadota; class Gammaproteobacteria; order Lysobacterales; family Lysobacteraceae; genus Stenotrophomonas; species Stenotrophomonas sp. 93052_Sma. The sequence goes on along the minus strand of NZ_CM151134.1, from coordinate 4,750,228 downwards.
TCCGGGTGCGCAGTACGACGACTTCAACTTCGGTGCGGCGGCGTGGACGCTGAGCGCGCATGAAGGCCGCCCCGGCCACGAGCTGCAGTTCACCGCGATGGTCGAGCGTGGTGTCTCGCTGGCACGCACGATGTTCGCGTTCAATTCGGTGAACGTGGAGGGCTGGGCGTTGTATGCCGAGGCCGAGATGGTGCCGTACGAGCCGCTGGACGGGCAGATGATCGCCCTGCAGTTCCGCCTGCTGCGCGCCGCGCGCGCGATGCTGGACCCGATGCTCAACCTTGGCCTGACCGATCGTGCCAACGGCGAGCGCGTGCTGATCGAGCAGGTCGGCCTGTCCAAGGCGATGGCCACCCAGGAACTGGATCGCTACATGGTGCGCATGCCGGGTCAGGCCGGAAGCTACTTCTACGGCTACACCCGCATCCTGGAACTGCGCATGCAGACCGAGCTGGCACTGGGCGCGAAGTTCGACCGCCTGGCGTTCAACAACTTCCTGCTCGACCAGGGCCTGTTGCCGCCGGACCAGCTGGCCGACGCGGTGAACAAGGTGTTCGTGCCGAAGTACAAGCGCTGAGCATCACCGGTAGTGCCGGCCACTGGCCGGCGCCGCGGGTTTCGTGCCAACCAAGGTTGGCACCTACCAGAGCGATGCGTCGGTTGTTGCAGGGGTAGTGCCGGCCGCTGGCCGGAAACCGGTGTTGGTAGATGCCGACCTTGGTCGGCGCTGTGGGTTTCGTGCCAACCAAGGTTGGCACCTACCAGAGCGATACGTCGGTTGTTGCAGGGGTAGTGCCGGCCACTGGCCGGCAACCGGTGTTGGTAGATGCCGACCTTGGTCGGCGCTGTGGGTTTCGTGCCAACCAAGGTTGGCACCTACCAGAGCGATGCGTCGGTTATTGCAGGGGTAGTGCCGGCCGCTGGCCGGCATTTCCCTTGGGCAGAGAGGATTCCTGAGGTTGCCGGCCAGCGGCCGGCACTACCGGCGGTGACCCTCTCGGGTCACCGCTGCGGTTGCGGCGTAATCACCTGTGTCGGCAACCGCGCGGGCGGTGCCGGATTCGGCACCCAGATCGCGACGCCGGCGGCGCGCTTCTGCGTGGTCGGAATACCGATGCCGACGCCGCCACCGACGTGCGAGCCGAACGTGCCGGCGCCGACCGACATGCCCACCGGCGAGCCACTGCTGCCCACGCCCATCAACACCACGCCATTGGCGCCGAGCGCGGCGGCCTCACGCTTCAGGCGTGCCACGGCGGCATCGGTCTGGCCCTGGGTGCCGAAGCCGACGGCGGACGCCGATTCCAGTTGGGCGATTTCCTGGGAACCGGCCGGTGGCGTCGAATAGATCTGCACCAGCGCCGGATCGATCGGTGCGCGGGCGCGGCCCAGCATCACCTTGGAGGTACTGGCACAGCCAGCGGCGACCAGCAGGATGGCCGCCAACGCGGCCCAACGGATGTTCATGGCACGACCCCTGTAGGACTGGTTGCGATCATCGGCGGGCCACTCTGAATCGGCGCCAACACCCGGGCCAGGGCACGCACGGCAGCACGCTAGCACGGCGGGGGTGACAGCCCCGCCAATGGCAGTAGGCGGCGGCAGCGGGAACGTCTATGGTTGGGGCAGGAACCAACTGCGGGAGAGCGGCATGGGTGTGATCAGTCTGTTGTGGGGCGTACTGGCGCTGTTGTGGATGATCCTGGCGCTGATTCCACTGCTGGGCTGGGGCAACTGGTTCCTGATCCCGTTCGCTGCGGTGGGCGCGGTCATCGCCGCGCTCGGCATCCTGTTCACCCACCCGAGCAAGCGCGGCCGGGCCTGGGCCGGGCTGGTGCTGAACGGCATCGTGGTGGTGGTCGGCATCCTGCGCCTTGGCCTGGGTGGCGGCGTGATCTGAGCCCGCACCCGGGTGCGACAGGGCGTCGCAGGCGCACGGTCCATGGCCGGGCAGGGGCGTACAATGAATGGCTGCGCGAGCCCCCCGCGTGCCTGTGAATCCGCGCCCGGCGCGGCTGCCCCATGATCATCCGACCCCGTCCCCACGGCTGGCAACTGCTTTACATCCTGCGCGGTTCGATCGTCAAAGCGATCGCGCCCAAGGTGCTGGCCATCCTGATCCTGTCCATTGCGGTGGCCGCAGTGGTGGAACTGGCGCCACCGACCGGCATCGAGCGTGTCTCGGTCACGCCGTTCACCCTGCTTGGCCTGGTGCTGTCGATCTTCCTCAGCTTCCGCAACAGCGCCTGCTATGACCGGTGGTGGGAAGGCCGCAAGCTGTGGGGTCAGCTGGTCTACGAATCGCGCTCGCTGGCCCGCCAGGTCAACCTGCTGCTGGCCGATGACGCGGGCCGCCGTCGCCGCATCGCCTACCTCACCACCGCCTTCGCCCATGCCCTGGCCGGTCGCCTGCGCGGGCGTATCGTGGCGCTGATGGCGCTGCCATGGCTGGACAAGCGCCAGCGCGAACAGCTCGGCCAGCGCGAAAACGTGCCCGACGCGCTGTTGTCGATGATCGCCGCCGAGCTGGCCCAGGCCCTGCGTGCCGGTGACCTCGACCCGATCCTCTACACCCAGCTGGAAGAGCGCCTGCACGCAATGTCGTCGATCCAGGCCGGCTGCGAGCGCATCCTCACCACGCCGCTGCCGTTCGCCTACACCCTGCTGCTGCACCGCTGCGCGTGGATGTTCTGCGTGCTGCTGCCGTTCGGCCTGGCCAGTTCGCTGGGCTGGGGCACGCCGGTGCTGTCGGCGGTGCTGGCCTATGCCTTCTTCGGCCTGGACCAGCTGGGCGAAGAAATGGAAGACCCGTTCGGCCTGGAGCCGAACGACCTGCCGCTGGACGCGCTGGTGCGCACGATCGAGATCGACCAGCTCGACGCGCTCGGCGAACGCCCATTGCCCGAACCCCTGCTGCCGCAGGGCTACCTGTTGCAATAGCCACTCCTCGGAGCCTGCCATGTCCCACCCGCTTTACCGCCCGCGCCGCATGCGCCATGACGAGTTCTCGCGCCGCCTGATGCGCGAGAACACGCTGACCACCGATGACCTGATCTACCCGGTGTTCGTGCACGAACTGGCCGGCCGCACCGCAGTACCGTCGATGCCGGGCGTGGAGCGGCTGTCGATCGAAGAGCTGCTGAAGGTGGCCGAAGAGGCGCTGGAGCTGGGCATTCCGGTGATCGACCTGTTCCCGGTGATCGACCCGTCGCTGAAGTCGCTGGACGCGTCGGCGGCGTGGGCCGAGGACGGCCTGGCGCAGCGTGCGATCCGTGCGCTGAAGTCGCGCTTCCCGGAACTGGGGGTGATGACCGACGTGGCGCTGGACCCGTACACCACCCACGGCCAGGACGGCATCATCGACGACAAGGGCTATGTGCTGAACGACATCACCGTCGAGGCGCTGGTCAAGCAGTCGGTATCGCACGCCGAAGCCGGTGTCGACATCGTTTCGCCCTCGGACATGATGGACGGCCGCATCGGCGCGATCCGCCGTGCGCTGGATGCCGACAACCACATCAACGTGCGCATCATGGCCTACTCGGCCAAGTACGCCTCGGCGTTCTACGGTCCGTTCCGTGATGCGGTGGGCAGCGCCACCAGCCTCGGCAAGGCCGACAAGAAGACCTACCAGATGGACCCTGCCAACGGCGACGAGGCCCTGCGCGAGATCGCGCTGGACCTGGAAGAGGGTGCTGACATGGTGATGGTCAAGCCGGGCATGCCGTACCTGGACCTGGTGCGCCGGGTGAAGGAAAAATTCGGCGTGCCGACCTTCGCCTACCAGGTGAGCGGCGAGTACGCGATGATGAAAGCCGCCTTCGCCAATGGCTGGCTGGACGAGCGCGCCTGCGTGCTGGAGTCGCTGCTGGGCTTCAAGCGGGCCGGCGCCGATGGCGTGCTGACCTATTTCGCGCCGCAGGTGGCGCGATGGCTGCGCGAGCGCTGACAATAGCGCCACGATAGACGGAGGATTACGCGATGGGACCCGAACTGGGATGGATGCAATGGCTGATCTGGGGCATCGGTACGCTGGTGTTCGGCGCCATCATCGTCGGTGTCTTCATCGCTGCCTGGCGGGCCGGCAAGCGCCCGCCGGAGCAGCTCTCCGCCGCCCGCCATGTCGCCCGTGAGCAGGCCCTGCCGGACAGCGTGCAGGCCGAACTGGCCGCGTTGAACCAGCGCAAGGACAACGGCCAGCTGAGCGAAGTGGAGTACGAGCAGTTGCGCGCCAAGGTGTTGTCGCGCTGACGGGTGGGTGCCAACCTTGGTTGGCACTTTCCCGCATGCCAACTAAGGTTGGCATCTACCAAGCGGCCATCCACGCACGGCGTGGATCTACCGCACGCAGCTGGCGCCTCCATCGCTCGGGTAGCCGCCAACCTTGGTTGGCGTTTGCCGTCACCGTGCGCCCGGCACGCACCCCGCAACCGCCGCCACCTTCGGCACGGCCAACCGGTACACATCCACGCCACCGGCACGCGGTGCCTTCGCCGCACTGCTGGCGACCATCATCTCGCCGGGCTTGGCGTTGTCGATCACCGGCGCGCCGGTCCAGCCGCTGGCCTGGTTGAACGACAGCCCCAATGGCTGCAGCGCCGCACCGGTCCACGCACAGCCGCTGCTCCACACCTGCGTGGACGTGCTGTTGCCGCGGCTGAACACCACGGCGCCGTCATGCCCCAGCCAGTCGCCGTCGGTCTCGTCGTCGGCGCTGTTCAACGCGCTCAGTGCGCTGGCCGGGCCACGCAGGCCCTGCGCATCCAGCGTCGCCACGAACAGGTCCCAGCCGGCGCCACGGCCCTGCTGGCGGGCAAACAACAGCTGCCTGCCATCCGCGCTCAGGGCTGGCCCGCGCTCTTCCCGGCGGCCCGCGTCGCCCGCCAGCAGCTGCGCGGTACCCAGCTGGCCATCGGTGGCCAGCGCGGCCCGATACAGCGCCAACGCGCCCTCGCGGCCGGCCGCGAACAGTAGCCAGCGGCCGTCACGGCTGAAGTAGGGATCACGGACCTCACCGGCCACGCCTACCGGCAAGGCCTGCGCCTGCTGCCAGCGGCCGGCCACCACGCGCGCCTCCCACAGGCCCCAACCGGCCTCGCCACGGCGGGCGAAAACGATGCGCTGGCCATCGGCGCTGATCGTGGCGCGGCCCTCGTCGGCACGGGTCGAGACCACGCCCATGCCTTCGATGCCGTACTCGTTCAACGCCATCGCCACGGGGGCAGAGAGTAGACTGGCGGCAAGCACCAGCAGGGGCGGGGTGATGCGCATCATCCGGGTCCGTGCACGAAAGAGCATCAGTCTAGCCAGCTTGAGGATTCCATGACCGACCGTTACGCCGTCTTCGGACACCCCGTTGCCCACTCGAAGTCGCCGCAGATCCATGCGACGTTCGGTCGCCAGGAAGGCATCGCGGTGGATTACCGCGCGATCGACCTGGCCCCGGATGCGTTCCTGGCCGGCCTGGAAGCCTTCGCCGCCGACGGCGGTGTCGGTGCCAACGTCACCTCGCCGCACAAGGAAGCCGCGTTCTCGGTGTGCACCACGCTGACCGCACGTGCGCGCCGCGCCGGCTCGGTCAACACGCTGCTGCGCAAGGGCGACCGCTGGCATGGCGACACCACCGACGGCATCGGCCTGGTGCGTGACCTGACCGACCGCCATGGCCTGGACCTGCGTGGCCGCCGCATGCTGCTGATCGGTGCCGGCGGCTCCGCGCGCAGCGTCGCTCCGGCCTTCCTTGATGCCGGCATCACCGAGCTGGTGGTGGTCAACCGCACGCCGGAACGCGCCGATGAACTGATCGACGCGATGGGCGAACCGGGCCGCGCGATCAGCCGCTACTGGGAAGACCTGCGCGAGCTGGGCGACTTCGAACTGATCGTCAATGCCACCTCGGCCGGCCGCGACCGCGACGTCGAGTTCAAGCTGCCGTTGTCGCTGGTCAACTCGATGACCACCGCCGTCGACCTGAACTACGGCGAGGCCGCCATCGCCTTCCTGGCCTGGGCGCGTTCGGCGAACTGCCGCAATACTGTGGATGGCCTGGGCATGCTGGTCGAGCAGGCCGCCGAGAGCTTCCTGCAGTGGCACGGTGTGCGTCCGCAGACCGACGAGGTCTACCAGACGCTGCGGCAGGGCTCGGCCGTGCTGGCCGGCGAGGACTGATCGATGGACAACACGACCCTGATGGTGACGGTGCTGAGCATCGTGGGCGTGCGCCTGCCGGTGCTGATCGCACTGTGCGTGGGCCTGGTCTGGGTGGTCGGCGCACCGCGCGATGCCACCCGCACCGGCGCCCTGGTCGGCCTGGTGCTGTTGCTGCTGTCCAGCCTCGGCAGCATGGCCGCCGGCATCCTGCCGATGTGGTTGATCAACAGCGGCAACTTCGACGCCATCTCGGGCATGAGTGCCATCCTTGGCGTGCTGCACTTCGCGCTGGCGATGGTCGAGGCCATCGGCGTGGTGCTGCTGGTGTGGGCGCTGGTGCGCCTGCTGCGTACCCGCACGATCCCGGCATCCTGACCGGTAGCGCCGGGCCATGCCCGGCGTATCTGGCCCTTGGGCGGTCCGGCCATCGGACCGTGACCGCCGCCTGGCGTCGTCGCTGGCCCGTTCAGGGTGCCAGCGACGGTGAACGCGGCCGGCCATGCGACAATGACCGGCCTGATCCAGCCACGGTACTTCCCGGCGTGACCGAAACCGTCGCCGCTCCGCGCACGCTCGATGACACCTTGAAGGACGCGATCCGCAAGGCGTACACGACGCTGCAGGCCAATACCCCCGGCTTCTCCACCCGTCGCTCGCAGAGCCAGATGATCGGCGTGGTGTCGCGTGCGCTGTCGAAAAGCGGTGGCGTCGGCGTGGTCGAAGCGCCCACCGGCGTCGGCAAGAGCCTGGGCTACCTCACCGCCGGCGTGCCGATCGCGCTGGCCAGCAAGAAGAAGCTGGTGATCAGCACCGGCACCGTGGCGCTGCAGTCGCAGCTGGTCGAGCGCGATATCCCGAATTTCCTCAAGGCCACCGGCCTGGAAGCGACCGTGGCGCTGGCCAAGGGCCGTACCCGCTACCTGTGCACGCGCAACGCCGCCGAGGCGCAGGGCGAGGGCTCGCAGGGCGGCATGTTCGAGGATGACGCGCCGCTGTTTGACCGGCCGCTGGCGCCGATCGAGATGGACATCGCCAAGCGCCTGACCGATGCCTTCACCGGCGGCAGCTGGGATGGCGACATCGACAACGCGCCGGAGACCATCAGCCCCGGCCTGCGCAGCCACATCACCACGCCGGCTTCGGGCTGTGCCGGGCGCCGCTGCGCCTATTCGGCGCAGTGCGCGGTGCTGCGTTCGCGCAACACCGTGCGTGATGCGCAGATCGTGGTCACCAATCACGCGCTGCTGCTGTCGGCGCTGTCGATCGGCGACAGCGACAACGGCCAGCCGTTGATCGCACCGCCGTCGGACATGCTGCTGGTGTTGGACGAAGGCCATCACATCGGCAACGTGGCGATCGACCAGGGCGCGGCCAGCCTGGCGCTGGACGAGATGGCCAAGCGCACCGGTCGCCTGCAGATCCTGATCGCCGGCGCCTACCGCGCGGTCGACAAGGATCGGTTGGGCAACCTGCTGCCGAACGAAGCGATCGAAGTCGCCAGCAACGTGGCCAAGCAGCTGCGCGCGTTCCGTGACCACATCGAGCGGGTGTGGATGCCGGCACCGGCCGACGAAGAGCCGATGTGGCGCGCGGCCAATGGCCGCCTGCCCGAGGCCTGGCGCGAGCCGATCGAAGCGCTGGCCGACGACACCCGCAGCCTCTACAACTGGGCGCATGCCGCCACCGCGCAGGTCGCCAAGGGCAAGCCGGACGATGCCGCGCGCGAGCGCCTGCAGCGCAACCTGGGCATGGCGCTGGAGATGATCGAGCAGCAGTACAACCTGTGGCAGGCCTGGCGCCGCGAGGACAAGGACGGCGCGCCGCCGATGGCGCGCTGGGTCACCGCCACCCGCGACGGCGACCTGGTGCTGCATGGCTCACCGGTGTCGGCCGCGCACGTGCTGCGCAAGCTGCTGTGGGATGAAGTGGATTCGGTGGTGATGACCTCGGCGACGCTGACCGGCGGTGGCGACTTCCAGTCGCTGGCAATCGACAACGGCATTCCCGAAGAGGCCGAGATGGTCTCGCTGTCGTCGCCGTTCGACCTGCCCAACCAGGCCGAGCTGATCGTGCCGAAGTTCCCGGTCACCCCGGACGACCGCGAAGGCCACCCGCGCGAAGTGGCGCGCTACCTCGACACCGAACTGGACTGGGCCAAGGGCTCGATGGTGTTGTTCACCTCGCGCTGGAAGATGGAGAAGGTGGCCGGGCTGATGTCGGCCGCGCGCCGAAAGCAGGTGCTGGTGCAGGGCGAGATGTCCAAGACCCGGCTGATCGACGAGCACCTGCGCCGCGTGGCGGCAGGCGAAGGCTCGGTGCTGTTCGGGCTGAACTCGTTCGGCGAAGGCCTCGACCTGCCCGGTGAGGCCTGCACCACGGTGGTCATCACCCAGGTGCCGTTCGCGGTGCCGACCGATCCGCAGACCGCTACGCTCAGTGAGTGGTTCGAGGGGCGTGGCCTCAATGCCTTCAACCTGATCGCCATTCCGCACGCGCTGCGCACGCTGACGCAGTTCGCCGGCCGCCTGATCCGCACCTCCACCGACACCGGCCGCGTGGTGATCCTCGATTCGCGGCTGCTGACCCGCCGCTACGGCAAGCGCATCATCGACGCGCTGCCACCGTTCAAGCGCGTGATCGGCTGAGACGGGGTCGGATCCCTTCCGCAGGAAGGGCTCTGACCCGACCACGCACTCTGTCGCTCAATCGCCCTCCGGATTCCGGCAGGCCTGGTTGCCCATCGCATTGTGGTAATCGCGATCAAAGCAGCGCAGGAAGCCATCGAGCACGTCCAGGTTGGGCGGCCACGGCACATCCACCTTCTGCCCGCCGGCGGTCGTGAAATGATAACGCCCATTCTTCAGCGCCTTGGCAATCTGCTCCGGCGCAGGAATCCCGATCAACCTTGCTCGCGCTTTCTCCAGCGCCCCACGATCACGCTGCAGGAAGGCGATCGTGCCGTCCACGTAGGCGTTCCAGTAACCGGGGTCGGTGGCGGTGGGCTTGTAGGTGCGCTGCATCAGCGCTACCGCCTGCGGGTACTGGCCTGCCTCCGCACGCATCTGGCCTTCATGCCAGAGAATCATGGTGTTGCCCGCAGCCTTGGGCAGCGCAGCATAGGCGGCGAGCAGATCAGCAGCTTCACGGTGGCAGCCACGGTCGGCCAGCGTGCGCCAGCCACCTTCCAGGTCCTGATCGAACGCATCCGGTTCCATCGCCAGCATCGCTGCACGGTCGTAGCGGCACTCGGGCGCTTCTGGCGGTTCTGCTGACGTGGCGATGGCAGCGGCCAGCGCAAAGGAAAGCAACATCCTCTCAACCTCCGTGTTGGTGACTTCCTGGACCACCATAACGGATCAGGAGGGGTAGCGCCGGCCGCTGGCCGGCAACCTCATTGATGTGGGGCGTCGCAGTGCAGATGCCGGCCAGCGGCCGGCACTACCGCACGGGGGTCAATCGCCCAGCAGGGCGGTGTTGCGTACGGCGCCCTTGTCGGCGCTGGTGGCGAGCAGCGCGTAAGCCTTCAGCGCGCTGGTGACCTTGCGCGGGCGCGGTGCGCGCGGCTTCCAGCCGCGGGCATCGGCGTCGGCGCGGCGCTGGGCCAGCGTGGCCTCATCCAGCAGCAGATCGATGCGGCGGGCCGGGATGTCGATGCGGATGCGGTCGCCGTTTTCCACCAGGCCGATGACACCGCCGCTGGCGGCTTCCGGCGAGACGTGGCCAATCGACAGGCCCGAGGTTCCGCCGGAAAAGCGGCCATCGGTGAGCAGCGCACATTGCTTGCCCAGCCCCTTCGATTTCAGATAGCTGGTCGGGTACAGCATCTCCTGCATGCCGGGGCCGCCCTTTGGGCCTTCGTAGCGGATCACCACCACCTCGCCCGGCTGCACTTCGTCGGCGAGGATGCCGGCGACGGCGGCGTCCTGGCTTTCGTAGACGCGCGCGGGGCCTTCGAACACATGGATCGACTCGTCCACGCCGGCGGTCTTCACCACGCAGCCATCGATGGCCAGATTGCCGCGCAGCACGGCCAGCCCGCCTTCCAGCGAATACGCGTGCTGCAGCGAACGGATGCAGCCCTCGGCGCGGTCCACGTCCAGCGTCGGCCAGCGCGTGGCCTGGCTGAAGGCTTCCTGGGTGGGGATGCCGGCCGGGCCAGCCTTGAAGAAGGTATGCAGGGTGTCGTTGTCACTGCGCACCACGTCCCAGCGTTCCAGTGCTTCGGCCAGGCTGGCGCTGTGCACGGTCGGCACCGTGGTTTCGAGCAGGCCGGCGCGGTCCAGTTCACCGAGGATGCCGTACACGCCGCCGGCGCGATGCACGTCCTCGATGTGGTACTTCGGCGTGTTCGGCGCCACCTTGCACAGCTGCGGTACGCGCCGCGACAGCGCGTCGATGTGGGTCAGGTCGAAGTCGACCTCCGCTTCCTGCGCGGCAGCCAGCAGATGCAGGATGGTGTTGGTGGAACCGCCCATGGCGATGTCCAGGGTCATCGCATTGGCGAACGCGGCCTGGGTGGCGATGCCACGCGGCAGCGCTCGGGTCTTCGCCGCCATACCAGCGGTGGCAGAGTTCGACGATCAGGCGGCCGGCGCGGCGGAACAGCGCCTCGCGGTCGGCGTGGGTGGCCAGCGTGGTGCCGTTGCCCGGCAGCGACAGGCCCAGTGCTTCGGTCAGGCAGTTCATCGAGTTGGCGGTGAACATGCCCGAGCAGGAGCCGCAGGTGGGGCAGGCGCTGCGCTCGAACGCGGCGACCTTCTCGTCGGAGGCGCTGTCATCGGCGGCCACCACCATCGCATCGACCAGGTCCAGCTTGTGCTCGGACAGCTTGGTCTTGCCCGCTTCCATCGGCCCGCCGGAGACGAACACCACCGGGATGTTGAGGCGCAGCGCGGCCATCAGCATGCCGGGGGTGATCTTGTCGCAGTTGCTGATGCACACCAGCGCGTCGGCGCAGTGCGCGTTGACCATGTACTCCACGGCATCGGCGATGATCTCGCGGCTGGGCAGCGAATACAGCATGCCGTCGTGGCCCATCGCGATGCCGTCGTCCACGGCGATGGTGTTGAATTCCTTGGCGACGCCGCCGACCTGTTCGATCTCGCGCGCGACCAGCTGGCCGAGGTCCTTCAGGTGCACGTGGCCAGGCACGAACTGGGTGAAGGAGTTGGCGATGGCGATGATCGGCTTGTGGAAGTCGCCGTCCTTCATGCCGGTGGCACGCCACAGGGCGCGGGCGCCGGCCATGTTGCGGCCGGCAGTGGAGGTGCGGGAGCGGTATTCAGGCATGGCTGGCGGAACGGGCGGGCCGTACAACGTGGGGGTCGCCCGATCATGGCCAATTTTTTCGGTTGCTGCTGCAACCACCCGTTTTCGGTAGATGCCGACCTTGGTCGGCGCCGTGCCGTGTGTGCCAACCAAGGTTGGCACCTGCCAGAGCGGTGCGCCGCCCGGGGTCGGATCCCATCGCGGCGCGATGGGCTCTGACCCCAATGCCCGACGAAAATGAAAGTCCGTTCATCTTTCGGACTTTGCCGATTCCGGTTGCTGGTCCGGATTTGGCATCATTGGGGCATTGATCCGTCGACAGGGCATGAGGCCATGAAACGTTCCCGCACCACCGCGCTGCTGCTGATGAGCGCCGCACCGCTGCTGTTCACCGCCTGCCAGAAGGAGCCGGAGGTGAAGGTGCAGGAAGGCCTGTACACCTCGGTGGAGGCCTGCACCGAGGCCACCGGCGATCCCTCGTCGTGCCGCAATGCCTTCGCCGAAGCGCAGAAGCAGGCCGCCGATGCGGCGCCGAAGTACGCCAGCAAGGAAGCCTGCGAGAAGGACTACAAGCCGGAACAGTGCGTGCAGCAGCACACCTCGGCCGGTACCTCGTTCATCGGCCCGATGATGATGGGCTTCTTCATGTCGCAGATGCTGAGCAACCGCGGCGGCTTGGCTCCGCAGGCGCCGGCGTCGGCGCCGGCCTACCAGGACAAGAGCGCCGGTTGGGCGCGTCCGGCCCCGGGCGGCAGCGGCGGCCTGAACACTGCCAGCGGCATCGGCGCGGGCAAGGCGGGCCTGGCCCCGGTCACCAGCGAGCCGAACCGTGCGGTCACCGCCAGCCGTGGTGGCTTCGGCAACACCAGCGCACGCCGCAGCACCAGCGGCAGCTACGGCGGCTGATCGACCCATGCAGCGTATCCGGATTGCCGAGCGTGCCCAGTGGCGGGCACGCGCGGAAGAGGCGGGTTTCCGCTTCCACACCATCGACGGCCAGCCGTACTGGGATGAAAGCGCGTATTACGCTTTCACCCTGCGCCAGATCGAGCAGGACATCGAAGACCCCAGCGCCGAGCTGCACCAGATGGCGCTGGACCTGGTCGGCGATGTCATCGGCAGCGAACGCCTGATGGACCAGCTGGCGATTCCGTCGCATTACCGCGACTGGATCGCCGACAGCTGGCGCCAGCGCCAGCCGCATCTGTACGGTCGCCTGGACCTGGCCTACGACGGCACTGGCCCGGCCAAGCTGTACGAACTGAACTACGACACGCCGACCTCGCTGTTCGAGGCCAGCTTCTTCCAGTGGCAATGGCTGGAAGACCAGCGCAATGCCGGTCGCCTGCCGCAGCATGCCGACCAGTTCAACGCGATCCACGAAGCGCTGGTCGAACGCTTCGGCGAACTGGCCACGCAGCTGCCGCCGCCGCTGTATTTCAGCGCCGTGGGCAGTTCGGAAGAAGACCGCGGCACCGTGGAGTACCTGCGCGACTGTGCGTCGCAGGCCGGCCTGCATGGCCAGGCCATCGCCATCGAGGATATCGGTCTGTCCGAGGATGGACGCTTCACCGCGCTGGACGATTCGGTGATCGGCACGCTGTTCAAGCTGTACCCACTGGAAGACCTGATGGTCGAGGAGTTCGGCCGCGCGCTGCCCGGCTCGGGCGTGCAGCTGCTGGAGCCGGCGTGGAAGGCGGTGCTGAGCAACAAGGGCATCCTGCCGCTGCTGTGGCAGCGCAACGTGGGCCATCCGAACCTGCTGGAAGCGCACTTCGATGACGGCAGCACGCTGGCTTCGGGCTGGGTGCGCAAGCCACTGTTCTCGCGCGAAGGCGCCAACATCGAGATGCACCTGGCCGACGGCAGCACCCAGCGCAGCGACGGTCCCTACGGCGGCCCGGCGATAATCCAGCGCGCATCCGCTGACCCGCTTCGAAGGCGGCTATCCGCTGATCGGTAGCTGGGTGGTGGGTGACCACGCCTGCGGCATCGGCATCCGCGAGGACGACAGTGCGATCACCCGCGACAGCGCGCTTCGTGCCGCACGCGATCGTTGATGAGGCGCCGACGCGGATCTACGTCTGATGACGGTACGGCGCCCCCGGGCCGGCGTGGGCAACCGACGCCGGTCGTAGAACAACCGCTGTAGGTAGATGCCGACCTTGGTCGGCGCTGTTGATTCCGTGCCAACCAAGGTTGGCACCCACCAGAGCGGTGCGGCGGTTGTTGCAGGGGTAGTGCCGGCCACTGGCCAGCAACCGCCGTTGGTAGATGCCGACCTTGGTCGGCGCCGTTGATTCCGTGCCAACCAAGGTTGGCACCTACCAGAGCGATGCGTCGGTTGTTGCAGGGGTAGTGCCGGCCGCTGGCCGGCAATCGCCGTGGGTAGATGCCGACCTTGGTCGGCGCCGTTGATTCCGTGCCAACCAAGGTTGGCACCTACCAGAGCGATGCGTCGGTTGTTGCAGGGGTAGTGCCGGCCGCTGGCCGGCAACCGCCGTGGGTAGATGCCGACCTTGGTCGGCGCTGTGGGTTCGTGCCAACGAAGGTTGGCACCTACCAGAGCGGTGCGTTGGTTGTTGCAGCAGGGGAGTGCCGGCCGCTGGCCGGCAATCGCCGTTGGTAGATGCCGACCTTGGTCGGCGCTGTGGGTTCGTGCCAACCAAGGTTGGCACCTACCAGAGCGGTGCGTCGGTTGTTGCAGGGGTAATGCCGGCCGCTGGCCGGCAATCGCCGTTGGTAGATGCCGACCTTGGTCGGCGCCGTGGGTTTCGTGCCAACCAAGGTTGGCACCTACCAGAGCGGTGCGTCGGTTGTTGCAGGGGTAGTGCCGGCCGCTGGCCGGCAACCGTTGTTGGCTCCCACCAGATCGATCGCTGGTATCAGAGCAGCCCTTCGCGCTTCACCGCCAGGTAGCGTTCCACCAGCGCACCGGGCAGGGCATCGGCGGTCACGTCCAGCACCATCACCTTCTCGCTGCGCAGTGCCTCATGCGCCTTCGCGCTGCTGCAGGTACAGCGCAGCGGCACCGGCTTGGGTCGCGTCTTCCAGGGTTTGCACGTCACCTTCCAGCGCAGCGTCCAGTTCGCGTTCGCGCAGGCTGGCCACGCATACCAGATGGCGCTGCTGCAGCAGGCGCACCGCCGCCAGCAGGTCCTCGATATCCTCGTCGCGCACATTGCTGACCAGCATCACCAGCGCACGCCGGCGCTGGCGCAGCGACACTTCGGTGGCGGCGGCCAGATAATCGGTGGCCACCGCGCGTGGCTGCAGGTCGTAGCTGGCGCGCAGCAGGTGCTCGACGGTGCCCATGCCGCGCTGCGGCGCCACCCAACGGCGCTCGCCACCGGTGGCGAACAGGCCGGCGGCGTCGCCCTGGCGCAACGCCAGGTAAGCCACCACCAGCGAGGCGTTCAAGGCATGGTCGAAGTGCGAGAGCCCGCCTTCGCTGGCCAGCATGCGCCGACCGCTGTCGAGCATCAGCAGCAGCTGCTGGTTCTTCTCGTCCTGGTATTCGCGCGAGATCAGCTTGCGCGCACGCGCGGTGGCCTTCCAGTCGAGCTGGCGCAGGCTGTCGCCGATGCGGTACTCGCGCATCTGGTGGAAGTCGGTGCCTTCGCCGCGGCGGCGCTTCACGTGTGCACCGACCAGCCGCGAGGCCTGGTCGGCACTGAACAGGGCAAAGCGGGTGAGCGGCACGAAGTTCGGATAGACCCGCACGTCCAGTGCGGGCGGCAGCGTGCGTTGCTGCCACCACAGCCGCCACGGCGAACGCATGCGCAGATGCACGCCTTCGAAGCGGAAATGCCCACGCTGCAGCGGCTGCAGGTGATAGTGGAGGGTGGAAGCACTGCCCGCCTGCAGGCGCACGCGCTGCGGCAGCGATTCCAGTGGCCAGCCGCCGGGCACCAGGTCGAACACCTGCACCGTCATCGGTGCGTCCGCTTGCAGCCGCAGTGCAGCCTCGCGGCGCACGCCCAGTGCCAGTGCTTCGGGCAGTTCGCGCTGCACCTGCGGCGACGGACGCCGCCACTGGCGCCACAGATCCATCAGCGCCGGCACGGCAATCGCCAGCGCCGCCAGCGCCCAGCTCCAGCGCGGCAGCAGACCGCCCAGCACCAGACCGCCCAGGGCAGTCCAGGCCAGCAGTAGTGCCAGCAGCAGCGGGGCCGGCCTCATCGGCGCGGCGCTTCCACCTTGGCCAGCAGCGCGCCCAGCACGTCGTCGGCGTCCTGGCCTTCGATCTGCAGTTCCGGGGCCAGCGCGATGCGGTGGCGCAGCGCCGGGCGTGCGATGTCGCGCACATCATCCGGAGTGACGAAATCACGACCGGCCAGCACCGCCTGCGCGCGCGAGGCACGCACCAGCGCGATGCTGCCACGCGGGCCAGCGCCGACCGCGATACCCGGCCACTGCCTTGTGGCCGCCACAATCCGCACCGCGTAGTCGATCACTTCGTCGTCGACGGTGATCGCCGCAGTGGCGCGCTGCAGTTCCAGCAGCTCACCAGCACCGAGCACGCGTGGCACCTGGCTCAGGTCGAAATCGCTGGCGGCGCGGCCGCTGGTGATCGCGGTCACCATGCGCTTCTCGTCCTCCAGCTGCGGGTAGTCGATCAGCACCTTCAGCAGGAAGCGGTCCAGCTGTGCTTCCGGCAGCGGGTAGGTGCCTTCCTGCTCCAGCGGGTTCTGCGTGGCCAGCGCCATGAACGGCGGCGCCAGGGTGAAGGCCTTGCCTTCGATGGTCACCTGGCCTTCCTGCATCACTTCCAGCAGCGCCGACTGGGTCTTGGCGGGTGCACGGTTGATCTCGTCGGCCAGCAGCAGGTTGGTGAACACCGGGCCGCGGCGGATCTTGAAGCTCTCGCTCTTCGGGTCGTACACCGCGTGGCCACTGACGTCGCTGGGCATCAGGTCGGGGGTGAACTGTACACGCCCGTAATCCAGCTCCAGGGCCTGTGCCAGTGCGCGCACCAGCAGGGTCTTGCCCAGCCCGGGCACGCCCTCGATCAGCACGTGACCACCGGCAAGCAGCGCCACCAGGATCTGGTCCAGCACATCGGCCTGGCCGATGAAGGCGTGGCCGACGGCATCGCGGATGGCATCGACGCGTTCGATCAGGCGGGCGTTGGCGGCCGCCGGCAGCTCGGGGACTTCGGTCATAGCAGGGATCTCATCTGGAGCAGCAAGCGGATGCGCTCGCGCAGGGCGGAGGAATCGTGCGGCGGAGGGGGCGTGAGGCGCTGGCAACGCGGCCTTGCGGCCACTTCAGCAGCTCGGCGATGGCCTGATCGCGCGGCGCGCCATCGAGTGCGGCGGCAACCGGTGCGCGCAGGCGCAGGCGGTGCAGGAACAGGGCGAGTACGGCCTCGTACAGGCGCGCCGTGGCCGAAACGCAGCAGCAGTTCGCCACTGGCGCGCACGTGCTCCAGCAGCGAACGGCGTTCCAGAACCGGCGACGGCAGCAGGCTGCCGAAGCGCTGCGAGCGGCCCCACAGCCAACCCAGCAGGGCCAGCAGCAACGGTGCCCACAGCGGCCAACCCTGATAGAACATGCGCGACCACAGCGACGGCGGGCGGCTGGCATAGACCAGCCAGACCGCACCCTTGCCGTAGTTCGGATCAAGCAGATAGCGGGTCAGGTCGCGATGCGACGCGTCGTGCAGGCCGTCGCTGGCCTTGCCCCCTGCGGAGGCCAGGCGCGCCGCCGGTGAGTCCACCTCGCTGCGCATGAACTCCATGTCGGCCAGCACGCTCACCTTGCCCTGGCCATGGCGCAGGCGCGCGAACACCAGGTCGCGATCCGTGCCCCAGCGACGTTCGGCCTGCGCACTGGCGGCAAAACCCAGGGTGAAGCGGCGGCCACCACAGAATTCAACGTGGCCAGGATCGTCGTCGACATGGAATGGCTGGCAGTCGCTGCGCTGGAACAGGCTGTCCACGCCCAGCCGGTCCAGCAAGGGGCCCTGCGTGCTGCCGGCATCGTCCTCGGCCGGCGGCGGTGTACGTACCAGCAGGTGGCCGCCACCGTCGACCCAGTCCAGCAGCGCGCTGGCAACGGGCGGCGGCAGTTCGCTGCTGTCCTGCAGCAGCACCACCGTATCGTTCGGCCCCAGTGCCATCTGCTGCAGTTCCAGCCGTGGCCGCGAGTGCACGTCAATGCCATCGGCGCGCAGGGCCTGGCCGAGTACGTACAGCGGGTTGTAGGCGGCTTCGCCCTGTGGCGGCAGCCGGATCGTCTCGGTCACCCGTTCGTGCGTGCGCAGGTAGAGGATGGTCAGCGGTACGCCGAACAGCACCAATGCACCGAGCAGCAGCGACCAGAACAGGCGCGGACTCATGCCTGCCACCCGTACTGCTGGCGCAGGGTATCGGCCAACGCATCGAAATCGGCGCGGCTGGGCAGGCGGCCACCGTAGGCAGCGTACTGCCACATGCGCACGATGCGCGCGAACAGGTCACGGTCGCTGGCCTGGGGCATGCGTCGCGATGCGCGCAGGCATTGCGCTTCGGTGGCACCGGGTGGAAGCGCGATACCGCTGCGCTCGCCCACCGTGCGCACGCTGGCGCGGTACAGCAGGGCCAGCGCCTGCCGCGGCCGGCCCTGGTCCCAGAGCAGGCCGGCCTGGGTGGCCACGTCCGGCGGCAGCACCACCGGCAACTCCACCTGCTCCTCCAGCACCTTCGGTGCAGCGTCGGCCTTGCGCCGGCCACTGCCACGCAGCCATGGCAGCCACAGCCGCGCGGTCAGCAGCAGCACCAGCAGCAGGATGCCGAGCAGGCCCCACAGGCCCCATTCGGCCAGCCGTGCCAGCCAGGCGATGCCGTCCTTGCGCGCCTTGCGTTCACCTTTGCTGTTGGTGTCACGCTGCAGCTGCTTGTCTTCCTTCTTTTTTTCCTCGGCCTGCTCGATCGGCTTCCAGCGGGTGACCTGGCGGGTCGGGCGCTGCAGCGGGTCTTCATAGGCGCGGTTCACTGCCTGACGGAAACCGGCGGTGTCCACCGGCGCTGTACCGAAGATCATTGCCGGCGTATTGGCGGGGTCGTTGGCCGCGGTGGCCGGTTCTTCCGCACTGTCTTCGTCCTCTTCGGCATCGCCTGCCTGCTCCGCGACCGTCTGCGCGTCCTGCGCATGCACCGGTGCGGACACCAGCGGCAGTGCCAGCCACAGCAGCAGCGCCAGCGTCGATGCTGCCGGCAGCAGCCGCTCGCGCAGGCGGCGCAGGGCGATTTCGACGTCCCAGGCTTCCATCTGCGTTCGACGGTTCAGGTACAGGCCAAAGCCCGCACCGACGAAGAACGGGCCGATCAGCACCGAGGCCAGCCAGCACGCCAGGTTGAAGCCCAGCCGTGCCCATGCCGGCGTGTCCTTGCCAATCATGTCCCACGCCGCACGCCACGATTCGGACATCAGCTCCAGTGGCATGAACATGAACACCGCACCGATCGCGCCGGATACCAACACGGCTTCGAACGCCAGGCAGGTCACCGTCAGTACCAGTGCCGCGCCCGCTGCGCCGGCTGCCACCGCTCGACGGCGTGGGCCGCGCTGCCCCGGTGTGTTGCCTTCCAGCAGGTTCACCGGCAGGCACAGGCTGCGCAGCACGCTGAAGCGGCGCCAGCCCAGGTAGCCCCAGAAACCGGTGTTGCCCCAGTGGCGCTGCGCGCGCAGCGCGGCCAGCGTGCCGACCGGCTCACCGAAAATGCCGCGCGACAGCACGTACAGCGGCGCGCGTTCGAACAGCGGCTTGCACCACCACATCGCCAGCCAGGCCCAGCCGAAGGCATCCAGCCACCAGCCCAGCGCGTTGAAGATCACGAACAGCGGTGCACTGGCCAGCAGCCAGCTGCCCCACAGCGCACGCGCGTGACGGCGGGACAGGGCGGTGCCCAGCTCCATCGCTTCCCAGCCACTGCGGGCGCGCAGCGCCACGTCCAGGCGGTCAATGCGCATGGCCGCCCCCACGTCCGCCGCGCCACAGCCACAGCAGCACGCCGGCCCACAACACACCGGCCACGCTGAACTTGCCCCACGCCGGTACTTCGGCAAGCGAGGACCAGAAGGCTTCGATGAAGGCGGCCACCAGCAGCATGAAGGCGACGCCGAGGCACAGCCGTGCGCCGATGCGGCCGCCTTCGACCAGTGCATCCAGGCGGCTGCGCCGGCCTGGTGCCAGCAGCTTCATGCCCAGCTGCAGACCGGCACCGCCGGCGATCACGATCGCGGTCAGCTCGAAGGCACCGTGGCCGACCACGAAGCGCCAGAACGGGTCGCCATGGCCGATGTGCTGCAGGTGACCGGCCACCGAACCGATGATCACGCCGTTGAACAACAGCACCAGCAGCGTGCCCAGCCCAGCCAGCAGCCCGCTGGCGAAGGTGCGCAGGGCGATGCTGATGTTGTTCATGATGTAGTGGCCGAACATCATCCAGTCGGTGCCGCTGTCACGCCCCAGGCGCTCGGCGGCGGGATCGTACATGCGCTCCATCTCGGCGATCTGGCGGTTGTCCATCAGCATGTGGATCAGGTCCGGATAGACCTGCACCAGCACGAAGCAGGCCACCGCCGGCAGCGCGAACATCGCCAGCGCCACCCACATGCTGCGCGCCTGGC
This sequence comes from Stenotrophomonas sp. 93052_Sma, assembly GCF_056481145.1. Lineage (NCBI taxonomy): Bacteria > Pseudomonadati > Pseudomonadota > Gammaproteobacteria > Lysobacterales > Lysobacteraceae > Stenotrophomonas > Stenotrophomonas sp. 93052_Sma. The sequence continues at coordinate 4,730,194 of NZ_CM151134.1, read as the reverse complement.
TGCGCACCAGCAGCGGGAAATCGGCCACCAGGAACTCCAGGGCACCCCGCCAGCGCGTCGGCGGCGTGCGGTACAGCACGCTGTGGCCCTGCTGCATGAGCTGCTGCAGGCGCTGCACCAGCTGCGGGCTGTAGCCGCGTTCGCGGGCCAGCGCCAGTTGCTGGCACAGCCGCCGGTAGCGCTGCGGGAAGGTGGTGTCGTCCAGTGCCAGGCCGCTGGCCTTGCGGCGCGTGCGGCGTGAGGCACCGGCACGCCGCAGCAGCCACTGCTCCAGGTCCTGCCATTCCTGCTGGTAGCGGGCGACGAACTGTTCCTGCTTCATCGCCGCCCCAGCAGCCAGTTGGCCATCGCATACAGGCGCAGCACGCCGACCTGGCCATGGGTGCCGGTCAGTGGCTCGGCAATACCGGCCAGCTCCTGCTGGCGCGCCGCCGACAATCGTGGCGCGCGCTCGGCGAAGGCCATCAACGCAGCCTGTTCCTCTGGTCGCAGGGGCTGCGGCGGGGCCAGCACGCTGTCGATGGTCGGCGGCGGTGGCAGGTACAGCGCGGGTGCGTGCACCACCACGGTGCCCGCCACCAGGTCGCCAAGGCGGCGGCCATGCGGATCGAACAGGCTGCTGATCAGGCCCAGCGCATAGCCGAACGGCAGCATGTCCACCGTGCGTAGCAGGTTGCGGGTGATCGCCGCCATCCAGCCTACCGGCGCGCCATCGCGGGACAGCACGCGCAGCCCCAGCGCACGCTTGCCCAGCGTGCGCCCCCACAACGCTTCACAGACGATCGGGTAGGCCCAGTAGACCAGGAACATCAGCACCAGGTAGAGGCCGGAGCCGAACTTGTCCAGCAGTGCCAGCGGAATGGACACCAGCACCAGTGCCGCGATGCGCACGCCAAGATCGACCAGCCAGGCCATCGCCCGCGGTACCGGGCCGGCGGCAGGCAACTGCAGCGGCACACCCTCCGGCGTCACCACCTCGCGGTAGGTATCGAGCATCGGTGCGGCCATCAGCGCGATGGCCTTCGTTGTGGGCGCCGGAGTCCTCTCCGGCGGGCAGCCACAGGCATGGGGGTCTCGACAGGTCCTGGTCGGGCCAAGACTTTAGCAGAGCCGCATGGCAGCGTCGGGGGCTCAGCCCCGGTATTCGTCCTTCAGCCGCACGTAGTGATCGGCCGAGTAATGCAGCGCCTCGATCTCCTTGTCACTGAGCGTGCGTGCCGGTCGTGCAGGGTTGCCGACCCACAGCTCGCCTTCGCCCACCACCTTGCCGGGGCCGATCACCGCACCGGCGCCGACGAAGCCATGGCGCTCCACGCGGGCGCCATCGAGGATGCAGGCGCCCATGCCGATCAGGCTGTAATCGCCGATCGTGCAGGCATGGATGATGCAGCCGTGGCCAACGGTCACGCCTTCGCCGATCAGGGTCGGGTAGCCGGCCTTGTTGTACGGGCTGTGGTGGCTGACGTGGATGATGGTGCCGTCCTGCACGTTGGTGCGTGCACCGATACGCACATGGTTGACGTCGCCGCGGATGACCGTGCCCGGCCATACCGACACGTCATCGGCCAGCTCCACGTCGCCGATGATGGTGCAGGCCGGATCGATGTACACGCGTTCGCCGAGGACGGGCATCTTGTCGCGGAAGGGGCGCAGCGGGTTCATCGAAGTCTCCGGAAATCAGGGCGTTCACGACGATGATACCTGCGTGGTCTGCACGCCGCGCCGCACCGCAGGGTAGTGCCGGCCGCTGGCCGGCAACCTCATGGGCGTGTCTGGAGTTCTGCGATTGCCGGCCAGCGGCCGGCACTACCCGCTACGGTTCGTAGCTGCAGCCGATGCTGTATGCGGAACAGCGGATCGCGCGCAGCATTGCAGTAGATCCACGCCATGCGTGGACGGCATCCACCGCGCTCGTGTTACGCCACGCGTCCCCGGCGTGCGCGCTCCAGGTGCACCAGCAGCAGCGAGATCGCTGCCGGGGTCATGCCCGGAATGCGCTGTGCCTGGCCGATGGTCTGCGGGCGTACGCGCTCCAGCTTCTGCAGCGCTTCGGCCGACAGCCCGCGCACCGTCGCGTAATCGAAGGCTTCAGCGATCGGCGTGGCTTCGTGCCGCTGCTGGCGCTCGATCTCCTCGCGCTGGCGGTCCAGGTAGCCGGCGTACTTCACGCCGATCTCCACCTGCTCGGCGACCTTGCCATCGGCCACCGCCGGGCCCAGCGAGGGCACCTGCATCAGCTTGGCGTAATCCAGCTCGGGGCGCTTGATCAGGTCCAGTACGTTGGTCTCGCGACTGACCGCCACGCCCAGCGTCTCGTTCACTTCGCGGCCCAGTGCATTGGCCGGGGTTGCCCACAGCGCACCCAGGCGTGCGCGCTCGGCAGCGACGGCGGCCTGCTTGGTCTCGAACGCGCTCCAGCGGCGATCATCCACCAGGCCCATTTCGCGGCCGGTCGGGGTCAGGCGCTGGTCGGCATTGTCCTCGCGCAGCTGCAGGCGGTACTCGGCGCGGCTGGTGAACATGCGGTACGGCTCGTTGGTGCCGTGGGTGATCAGGTCATCCACCAGCACGCCCAGGTAGGCCTCGTCGCGACGCGGGCACCAGCCGTCCAGCCCGCGCACCTGGCGTGCGGCGTTGAGGCCGGCCAGCAGGCCCTGCGCGGCGGCTTCTTCATAGCCGGTGGTGCCGTTGATCTGGCCGGCGAAGAACAGGCCGTTGACCAGCTTGGTCTCCAGCGAGGCCGTCAGCCCGCGCGGGTCGAAGAAGTCGTACTCGATCGCGTAGCCGGGGCGGGTGATGTGTGCGTTCTCGAAGCCACGGATGCTGCGCACCATCTCCAGCTGCACGTCGAACGGCAGCGAGGTGGAGATGCCGTTGGGATAGATCTCGACGATGCCCAGGCCTTCGGGTTCGACGAAGATCTGGTGGCTGGCCTTCTCGGCGAAGCGCACCACCTTGTCCTCGATGGACGGGCAGTAGCGCGGGCCGATGCCTTCGATCTGGCCGCTGTACAGCGGCGAACGGTGCAGCGCGTCGCGGATGATCTGGTGGGTCTGTTCGGTGGTGTGGGTGATCCAGCAGCTGACCTGCTGCGGATGCTCGTCCACCGAGCCGAGGAAGGACATCACCGGCCGCGGCGAATCGCCGGGCTGCTCGTCCATCACGCTGTAGTCCAGCGAGCGGCCATCGATGCGCGGCGGCGTGCCGGTCTTCAGGCGGTCCACCTGGAACGGGCGCTCGCGCAGCCGCGCGGCCAGCGTGGTGGCCGGCGGGTCGCCCATGCGGCCGGCGGCGTACTGGGTCGGGCCGACATGGATCTTGCCGGCCAGGAAGGTGCCGGCGGTCAGCACCACCGCTTCGGCGTCGAAACGCAGGCCGGTCTGGGTGATGACCCCGCGCACGGCGTCGCCTTCAATGACCAGGTCGTCCACGGCGGCCTGGAACACGGTCAGGTTGGCCTGGCCTTCGACGATGGCGCGGATCGCCATGCGGTACAGGTTGCGGTCGGCCTGGCAGCGGGTGGCACGCACGGCCGGACCCTTGGAGGCGTTGAGCGTGCGCCACTGGATGCCGGCGCGGTCGGCGGCATGCGCCATCGCACCACCCAGGGCGTCGATTTCCTTGACCAGGTGGCCCTTGCCGATGCCGCCGATGGCCGGGTTGCAGCTCATCGCGCCCACCGTCTCGATGTTGTGGGTCAGCAGCAGGGTGCGCACGCCGGTGCGGGCCGCGGCCAGCGCGGCTTCGGTGCCGGCGTGGCCACCGCCGATGACGATGACGTCGTAACGATGGAAGGACGGGTTCATGGGGGGCTGTTCAGCTGGGGGCGGGCGCGGACCGGGGGCGGCGCCGGGGTGGCGATTTTAGCGCCATTCGGGGCCGGGACGTCGGTGCCGGCCGGCCGGCGTCGAAATCAGCCCTAAAGTTGGCAGGATTTTTGCAGATAACCCAATAGCACCCACCGTGGCTGGCGCCGTAGGCGCCCGTGACCGGAATTGGAACAGGGGCCGGTACAGGCGCACGGTGGGGGAGCAGAGGGCCGGCAGTCGGGGGACTGTCCGGCCCTGTTTTTTTGCGGCTGTCGGGAAGGCGCCATCCACGCATGGCGTGGATCTATTGACGCTGGGGCCCTCGGCGGTTGGCGACCCAACAAAACAAACGGCCCCGCATTGCGGGGCCGTCTGTTTTCAGAGGTGCCGACATCCGACAGGGCCGGAACAGGGGGGATCCAGATGTTCCTGTCGGATATCGACGTAGAGCTTTTTGCGGCGGCCCGTGTCGTTTTTGTCACTTTGTGACGCGGGCCGTCACTGTCCGCGTAGATTGCGGCTTAGACCGTGTGAAATGCAAGACGGTTCAGCGCTCAACTGTGCGCTGCGTCGCACGATCCATGTTGCGCCAGGGGGAACCGTTCATCCTCGGCGCACTCGGTGCCGGTGCCGGACGGGCCTGCGGCGGGGGCGCCGACGGCTGGGCGTTCGATTGCGGCGGGCGGCGCATGGAGTCCATGTTCCGCCACGGCGAACCCCCGTTGTACGACGGACGCGACGGCGGCGGCGGACGGTGCTCGCCGCCATTGCCCGGACGCGGCGGCGGGCGGTGGTTGTGCGGCGGGCGGTAGATCGGGCGCGAGTAATACGGGTTGCCGTAGCCGCCGTAGTAGCCGCCATAGCCACCGTAGTAGGGGCCGTAGCTGTAGGGATAGCCGGCCGGGTAGCGGTATTCCACCGACGGCGCACCGTGGTAGTAGCTGCCGCTGCGGCCGCCGCCGACATAGTCGTAGGTGGTGCAGCCGGTCAGGGCCAGCAACAGGCCACCGGCAAGCATCAGGCGCATTTTCATGGTGGGTCCCCCCAGAGGACGGGTGTGCAGTCAGCTTCGGGCGCCAGCGTTGAATCGGCCCTTAATTCCGCCGGCCAGGATGAATGGAGGCGTAGGGCTGCATGCTGGCATGACCTGTGTCCCGGTCGCCAGCGCGGGGGCATACGTTAATCTTGCGTCATGAGCGATTCACTGTTGCCCCGCGCCGACGACGTCCTGCTTGCTGCCGCGAGGATCGCCCCGCATGCCAGCGTGACCCCGGTGCTGCGCTCGCACACGCTCGATGCGCTGGCCGGGGCACAGCTGGCGTTCAAGGCCGAGCACCTGCAGCGTGGTGGTGCGTTCAAGTTCCGCGGTGCCTGCAACGCGGTGTGGTCGCTGGAGGCTGATTCCGCCAGTGCCGGCGTGGTCACCCACTCATCTGGCAATCACGGCGCCGCCCTGGCGCTGGCCGCACGTACCCGGGGCATTCCCTGTCACGTGGTGGTGCCGGAAGGTGCGGTGGCGGCCAAGCTGGCCAATATTGCGCGCCATGGCGCCACGCTCTGGCACTGCCCGCCGACCATTGCCGACCGTGAGGCCACCTGCGCCAAGGTGCAGGCCGACACCGGCGCGACCCTGGTGCATCCCTATACGAATCCGGCGGTGATGGCCGGGCAGGGCACCGCCGCCCTGGAACTGCTGCACAGCGACGGCCCGTTCGACGTGCTGGTGGTACCGGTGGGCGGCGGCGGCCTCGCCAGCGGCACTGCGCTGGCGCTGCAGCACGCCAGCCCGCAGACCCGTCTGGTGCTGGCCGAGCCGGCCGGTGCCGACGATACCGCGCGCTCGCTGGTCGCTGGCGAGCGCCAGGACGCGTTCACCCCGGACACGATCTGCGATGGCCTGCGTACCCTGATCGGCGCGCCCAATTTCGAATTGCTGCGCGCGGCCGGTGCCGAGGTGATCGTGGTCGATGACGCGGCGACGATGGCCGCGATGCGCCTGCTGTGGGAGGTGCTCAAGCAGGTGGTCGAGCCGTCCTCGGCCACCGTGCTGGCTGCGGTGCTGGCGCAGCCGCAACGTTTCGCCGGACTGCGCGTGGGCCTGGTGCTGTCCGGCGGCAACGTCGACCTGCCAGCGCTGCGCTGGGGCGCGCCGTGAGCCGCGACCGGCAGCGGCCTCGCACCGGCCTGCTGGGCTGGCTGTGGCGGCTGTTTGTCCTGCTGGTGATCTGGCTGCTGGGCGTGACTGCCTGGATCGTCTGGGTCGGCGAGCGTGACCAGGCCGCCAAGGCCGACGCCATCATCGTGCTGGGTGCGGCCGCCTATGACGCCAAACCGTCACCGGTGTTCGAAGAGCGTATCCGGCATGGGCTGGACCTGTACGAGGCCCAGTACGCGCCGCTGCTGATCTTCACCGGCGGCTACGGTGGCACCGGTGCGCGTTTTTCCGAATCGCAGGTGGCGCGGCGTTATGCGCTGAAACATGGCGTGCCGGACGATGCGATCCTGATCGAAACCGCCTCGCGCAATACCGTGCAGAACCTGGTTGAAGCCAAGCGGCTGATGGACCAGCGCGACCTGCACCGGGTGATCATCGTCAGCGATCCGCTGCACATGGCGCGCGCTGCGCCTGAGCAAGGCGCTGGGCATCGATGCGCTGGCCTCGTCCACGCCCAGCACGCGCTTCCGCAGCTTCCACACCAGCTGGCGCTTCCTGGTGCAGGAAATCTATTTCTTCCACCGCGACCTGGTGCGCCCGCCGCTGAGTTCGCCGGCCAATACCTGAGGCGGAAGCCTGCATTTGGGTGGGTGCCGACCTTGGTCGGCACACTGCTGGCGGCACCGCGATCTGATGGGGTGTGCCAACCAAGGTTGGCACCTACCGGAGCGATTCGCGTGCGGTGTGGATTGCGGTAGTGCCGGCCGCTGGCCGGCAGATGCCCACCATGGAATCGCGAGGTTGCCAGCCAGTGGCTGGCACTACCGGACGATCAGGTCTGCTTGCGCCGGATCGGAATTGCCGACACCGGCACCGAGGCCACGTCATGCCCGCCTTCGCGGATCGGTGCGCCCGGGTCCGGTGCCCAGGCGTGCGCATAGATCACTTCCCAGCTGCTGGGCAGCTTGCCGTCGGCACGACGCATCGGTTCATACGCCGCTGCCGCAGCGGCGAAACGGCCACGCCCGGTCAGCGTGTGGCGACGGTCCACCCGTGCATTGGTCGCGCCCATCGCACGCAGTTCGCGCATCAGTGACGGCAGATCGTCGTAGGTCAGGGTGAACAGGTCGCGGTCCAGCACCGGGTCGCGGAAGCCGGCCATCATCAGCGCATCGCCGAACTGGGCGATCTGCGCGAAGCGGCTCACGTGCGGGCGGTCATCGGCGGCGGCGAATGCCTCGTTGAGTTCGATCAGGGTTTCCGGGCCGAAGGTGGAACACACCAGCAGGCCGCCCGGCTTGAGTACGCGACGGAACCCGGCAAACACCGCCGGCAGGTCGTCCACCCACTGCAGGCACAGGTTGCTGAAGATCACGTCCACGCTGTTGTCGGCCAGCGGCAGCGCGGCGGCATCACCGCACAGGCGCTGGAACGGCTTCCACCAGCCGGCCTGGCGCTTGGCCTGGTCCAGCATCGGCAGCGCCACGTCCAGCGCGATCACCTGCGCCTTCGGCCAGCGCTTCTTCATCAACGCGCTGGCATGGCCGGTGCCGGCACCAATGTCCAGCACCACCTCGGGCTTGCGTGCCTCCAGGTAGTCCAGCGATTCGATCAGCCGCGACTGCACTTCGCGCTGCAGGGCGGCGGCGGCGTCGTAGCTGTTGGCGGCACGGGCGAACGCGCGGCGGACGTGGCGGGCATCGAAGTGGGACGGCATTGCGAAAGTCTCTTAGAACGTACCAGGGTAGGCGCCGCCGTCGATCAGCAGGTTCTGCCCGGTGAGGTAACCGGCCTGTGCACTGCACAGGAAGGCGCAGGCGGCGCCGAATTCGTCGGGTGTGCCGAAGCGGCCGGCGGGGATCTGCTGGCGGCGGCGTTCGGCCACTTCGTCGGCGTCGCCGTCCTTGCCCGCACTGTGGGCGAAGTTGGCGCGCAGGCGGTCGGTGTCGAACTGGCCGGGCAGCAGGTTGTTGATGGTGACGTTGTGGGCCACGGTGCGGCGCGACAGGCCGGCGACGAAACCGGTCAGGCCACTGCGCGCGCCGTTGGACAGCGCCAGGATATCGATCGGGGCTTTCACCGCCGACGAGGTGATGTTGACGATACGGCCGAAGCCGCGCTCGATCATCGCGTCGACGGTGGCGCGGATCAGCGCGATCGGCGCCAGCATGTTGGCGTCCAGCGCGGCGATCCAGTCGTCGCGCTCGAAATTGCGGAAATCACCGGGCGGCGGGCCACCGGCGTTGTTGACCAGGATGTCCACCTGCGGGCATGCGGCCAGCGCCGCGACGCGGCCGGCTTCGGTGGTGACGTCGGCGGCGATCGCGCGCACCTCGGCGGCACCGGCCAGCGCGCAGCTCTTCAGCGGCGGCCTGCAGGGCGGCTTCACCGCGGGCCACGATCACCACGTTGACGCCTTCACGCACCAGCGCACGCGCGCAGCCCAGGCCCAGCCCCTTGCTTGCGCCGCAGACCAGTGCCCAGCGGCCATTGATACCCAGATCCATGCGTCAATCCTGCGGAATTCGGAAGGCGCTCATTGTCCGCCATCGGCCGGTGACAGGCCGGCAACGAAGTGTTGCAGGGCGGCGGCGACCTCGTCGGCATGGCCGAGGAAGGGCGCATGGCCGCCGTGGGCGATGGTCAGCGCCTGCCCGCCCGGGGCCAGTGCCGCGGCGGCCTGCATCGCCGCCGGAGACACCAGCCGGTCGCGTTGGCCGGCGATCCACAGGCTGGGTTTACCCAGCGTCGGCAGTGCGCCGCGCAGGTCGGTGCCTTCCAGCAGGCGCAGGCCTTCCAGCAGGGCGCGTTCGGTGGGCGCACCGCGCTCGACCAGGCGCTGGCGCAGCGTGCGCAGCTCTTCGCGGGCGTGTGCCGAGCCCATCACGTCCAGCGCCAGGAAGCGCTCCAGGGTGCCACCGAAGTCGCTGGCCAGCTCACGCCCGAACTGTTCGAACACCGCCGGTTCCACCGCGTGCGGCCAGTCTTCGCCACGCACGAAGCGCGGCGTGGCCGCGATCATCGCCAGCCCGCGCACCTTTGGCAGTGTCGCGGCAGCATGCAGCGCGAACAGGCCGCCCAGCGACCAGCCGCACCACGCCGCCGGCGGCGTGGCCGCAGCAATGGCATTGACCACGAACGGCAGGCGCAGCGGCGTGGTGTCCTCGCGGCTGTGGCCATGGCCGGGCAGGTCTACCAGGTGCAGGGTGAACTGGTCCGCCAGGCGCTGCACCAGTGGTGCGAACACACCGCCCTGCAGGGCCCAGCCGTGGATCAGAACCAGGTCCGGCCCACGGCCGGTCACTTCAATATGCATGGGCAACGACACGGAACTCAGGCAAAGACAGGCAGCGGCGGTGGCGCGGCCTCACGCACGGCCAGAGTCACGCGATCGCGCGCTGGCGATGGCCTCCACCAGGCCACGCACCTGTTCCGGCGTATGCAGCGCGGACAGGGTGACGCGCAGGCGTGCCTTGCCTTCCGGCACCGTCGGTGGGCGGATCGCGCCGACCAGCCAGCCGGCCTGCTCCAGCGCCGTGGACATCGCCACGGCGGTATGGTCATCACCACATAGCAGCGGCTGGATCGGCGTTTCCGAAGCCATCAGGTCCAGGCCGTGGCGACGCGCTTCACTGCGGAACAGCGCGATCAGGTCGGTCAGTTTGGTGCGGCGCCAGTGGTCGCGGCGCGCCAGGCGCACTGCTTCAAGCGCCGCAGCGGCCATCGCCGGTGGCACGGCGGTGGTGTAGATGTACGGGCGCGCGGTTTCGGCCAGATGCTCGATCAGGTCGTCACGGCCCAGCACCAGTGCACCGGAACCGCCCAGTGCCTTGCCCAGCGTGACCAGTTGCAGCGGCACGTCGTCCACGCCCAGCCCGGCGGCGGCCACGGCACCACGGCCATCACCGACCACGCCCACGCCGTGCGCGTCATCGACGTAGAACAGCGCCTGCTGCAGGCGTGCCACAAGCGACAATGCGCGTAGCGGTGCGACGTCGCCATCCATGCTGAAGACACCATCGGTGGCCAGCATCGCCGCGCCATCGGGCGCGTGCTTGAGCTGACGCATCGCGCCTTCCGCATCCAGATGCGGATAGCGGCGCAGGCGTGCACCGGCCAACCGCGTCGCATCGAGCAGGCTGGCGTGGTTGAGCTTGTCCTGTACGCAGACATCGTTCTCTTCGCTCAGCAATGCCTGCTGCACCGCCAGGTTGGCGGCGAAGCCACTGCCGAACAGCAGCGCACGCGGATAGCCCAGCCACTCGGCCACTTCGCGTTCAAGTGCCTCGTGCAGGGCGTGGTGGCCGCAGACCAGGTGCGAGGCACCGGCGCCAGCGCCTTCGCGTGCGGCGGCGTCCTGCAACGCGTTGACCACGCTGAACTGCTGGGCCAGGCCCAGGTAGTCGTTGCTGCAGAAGCCGGTCAGCCACTGGCCGTCCACTTCCAGGCGTACGCCATCACGACGGGTGACCGTGCGCCGCGTGCGGCGACGGCCTTGGGCATCGCGCAGGGCGCGTTGGGCGTGGAGGCGGGCGGTCAGGTCGGGGCGGGCCATGGTGGCTGAATGCGACGACGGGGCGGCTAGGGTAGCGCGTTGCCGCGACGCCTGCCTGCATCCCGTCTCAGGCCGCGTGAGCGCAGCCACAGCCGGGCGTATCGGCGCTGATATCGGCGTGCACGGTGCCGCCGTGGTCGTGGCCCTCGGCATCCACCTGCACCGCCATCGGCTGCAGTCCCAGCCGCGCGAACAGCGCCAGGTCGCGCTCGCTCTCCGGGTTGCCGGTGGTCAGCAGCTTGTCGCCGTAGAAGATGGAGTTGGCACCAGCGACGAAGCACAGCGCCTGCAGTTCATCGCTCATCGCCTCGCGACCGGCCGACAGCCGCACCATCGAGCGCGGCATGACGATACGTGCCACCGCGATCATGCGCACGAACTCGAACGGGTCCAGCTCGGCGCTGCCGTGCAGCGGCGTACCCGCCACCTGCACCAGCTTGTTGATCGGCACCGAATCGGGATGTGCCGGCAGCGTGGCCAGCGCCAGCAGCAGACCGACGCGCTGCGCGCGCGTCTCGCCCATGCCGACGATGCCGCCGCAGCAGGTCTTCAGGCCGGCATCACGCACGTGCTCCAGCGTATCCAGGCGGTCCTGGTACTGGCGCGTGTGGATGATCGAATCGTAGTAGTCCGGCGCGGTATCGAGGTTGTGGTTGTAGTAGTCCAGGCCGGCGTCCTTCAGCGCACGTGCCTGTTCGCCACTGAGCATGCCCAGCGTGGCACAGGTCTCAAGGCCCAGTGCCTTCACCCCGGCGATCATTGCCACCACCTTCGGAATGTCGCGGTCCTTCGGCGAACGCCACGCGGCGCCCATGCAGAAGCGCGACGCACCGGCGGCCTTGGCCTGGCGTGCCTTGGCCAGCACCGCATCGGTCTCCATCAGCTTCTGCGCGTTCACCCCGGTGCTGTAGCGCTGCGCCTGCGGGCAGTACGCGCAGTCTTCCGGGCAGCCGCCGGTCTTCACCGACAGCAACGTGGAGACCTGCACCTGCGAGGGGTCGAAATGCTCGCGGTGGACCGCTGCGGCGCGGAACAGCAGCTCGGGGAACGGCAGATCGAACAGCGCCTGCAGTTCGTCGTGTTGCCAGTCGTGGCGGATGGCAGCAGCCATGGCGGGACCTTGGGTACGAGTGGAGCGAGGGCGGCAGTGTGGGTGGGCGTGCGCAGGCTGTCAACAATATTAATGTTCACATGGTTTACAGTGTTTGCACTCCGGGCGATCCCGCCCGGAGCGCTGCTTCTGTCGTCGAGCGCGAAAAGTGATCGGCATCAAGGCGTGTGCGGTGTTTCGCTGATCAACGCGGTCACCTTGCCGAGGATGAAGGGACCGTCATCGAAGTAGCCGTGGCCCCAACCTTCGCGCTGGTCGGCATTGAGGTCATCAAGGGTCCACCAGCTCACCGCGCTTTCTCCTTTCCGGGCGAAGAACGCCTGGCAGGCCGAGATGTCTGCCCACGCCGCAGAGTTGCTATAGACGCTCTCCCGGGTGAAGAAGCGTTCCATGCCGAGCAGAGGCTCATCGGCGGCATCTTCGAAGATGTTGGACACGATGTAGAGCAGCGAACCGGGAAAGAACAGTGAACGCTCGCTGGCTTCGTCGGCATCCCTCATCGCCAATTGCCGGAACCTCCCGATGCGGTTCTCGTGCTTCGAGATGGCATGCGCGAACCGACGACACGTCACCGCAGGCGCTTCGAGAATAAGGTCGAACGTCAGATCCGGAAGGATCTGCGCTGCCTGGTCCAGCAGCTCGCACAGGAAGATGCTGCCGGCGCTGTGGCCGACGAGCGTGATGCGGGGAACAGAGGCTTCGGACTGCAACTGCCTGTGCAGCTCGCGAAGGAATCTGACGCCACCCGATGCCGGGCCGTCGAATGAATCCTGTGCATCCTTCTTCATGGGATTCCACCAGCCGATGCGCCCCACGTCATCGAGATAGAACTCTCGCAGTACTTCTTCCACGATCACGGCGGAGACGGCACCTGGCCGGCCCCGGCCACTGTGCTGGCGTTGCCATACGCGTATCACCAGTCTGGCCACCTTGATGGCCAGCGCGATCCAGTTCAATGCTACGGCCTTGTTGGGTGACGGAGTGCCAAACAGTTCCATTGCCGTGCGCTCGTTGACGATGGCCGCGTGTTCGGCTGGCGGTTCATGTGCCAGCATCTTGTTGGCGGGCGCCAGCGTCGCCTCCCTGTAATCGTCACGGGCCTCGGCAATGGCTTGGTTCACCTCGGGATCATCAGCGAATTCCTGCGCGAGATCTGACGAAAGGCTCTCCTCGTCGGGTGGCGCGGCGTTGAGGATCTTCATGCCGGGCGTGAGAACCTGCCCGCCGCCTAGCTTTTCCAGGATCTTGTCGTGGACTTTCCTGAAGAGAAGTTTGGCGAGTACTGCACCCAGGATCTCGCCCAGGTTGTTCAACGGAGCTTCGATGTCACCCGTTTCCCAGACGAAGAACAAGGGGTAGGCCTGTGCCCGCACATAGGGGCCATGCAGGGCTTCTGCGATGCGCCGTCCTCGCTTCTGCGAAACGCGGCCGCCATGTACATGGATGACGATTCCGGAAGGTGACCTGGCCTGCAGCGCGCGACCGACAATCCGGCGAAGGTCTGATTCCTGCAGCGTGCCATCACGAAGATGGATGATGTGATCCAGCGGGTCGTAGGCATTCATCTCACACTCCATTGTCATTGAGGATGTCGAGAACGAAGCAATTCACGCAGATGTCGGCACGCAGGTGCTGGCAAGCGCTACCGCGATGACGAGCGGTGGCGGCCTTTCGTTGCCGGCGGAGCTGCACCCCCCCCCAGAGGGCAGCGGCTGCAATGCTACCTCCACGAGGCGCGTTGGACGAACCCGGCAGGAATCGGCCGGCCTTCACGCATGTGGGACGGCGTGCCATCGCTGCCAAAGCATGCGGTTCCCGGCGCGTGAGCGTATTCACCACATCCTGCAAGGCCTTCAGCCACAGTGGCCGCTGTCCGCCTTCCTCCGCAGCGTCCAGACTGCCCTGCATGACCGATCTCCATCGCCTCCGCGGCCGCATCACCGCGCTGGTTCTCAGCGAGGCCTGGCGCCGCCGTGCCGCGCTCTGGGGCGGCGCCGTGGCCGTGGCACTGGTGGCCATCCTGTTCGCCAAGGCCAGCGACGCGGCGTTTCACCTGTTCCAGCGCATCACCTCGCACTCGCCGTGGTGGGCCCTGCTGCTGACGCCGGGCATCTTCGCGCTGCTGGCCTGGCTGACCTCCGGCGTGCTGAAACCCACGCGGGGCAGTGGTATTCCGCAGGTCATCGCTGCGTTGGACAAGCCGGATGAGTCGTTCCGCAGGACCAATCTTTCGCCTGCGGTCTCGGCGGGCAAGCTGCTGCTGACCTCGTTGTCGCTGCTGGGCGGCGCGTCGGTCGGGCGCGAGGGCCCGACGGTGCATGTGGGTGCCAGCCTGATGTACCTGTTCGGCCGCTGGTTCGGCTTCAAGGACCCGCGCGAGCTCTCGCACTTCCTGCTGGCGGGCGGCGCGGCGGGCATCGCGGCGGCGTTCAACACGCCACTGGCCGGCATCGTCTTCGCCATCGAAGAGCTCAGCGGCCGCTTCGAACATCGTTTCTCAGGCACCTTGCTGACCGCGGTGATCGTCGGCGGCGTGGTATCGCTCGGACTGCTGGGCAATTACACCTACTTCGGCCATGTAAGCGCGCGGCTGCCGCTGGGCCAGGGCTGGCTGGCGATCCTGCTGTGCGGCGTGGTGGCGGGCTTGCTGGGAGGCCTGTTCGCGCGTGCGGTGCTGGCCAGTGCGGCGGGCCGCCCGCGCTGGCTGGGCCAGCTGCGCCAGCGGCATCCGGTTCTGTTGGCCGCAGGCTGCGGCCTGGTGGTGGTACTGCTCGCCCTGGTCTTCGGTGAAGGCGCGTTCGGCACCGGCTACGAGCAGGCGCGCAGTCTGGTGCAGGGGCAGGCGATGGTCGGTCACGAGTTCGGGTTGATGAAGCTGCTGGCGAATCTGGCGTCCTACGTGGCGGGCATCCCCGGTGGCCTGTTCTCGCCGGCGCTGGCCGTCGGTGCCGGCCTTGGGCACAACCTCGCGGTGCTGATGCCGGGTGTGGATCCGCGTGCGTTCGTGCTGTTGGGCATGTGCGCCTATCTGACCGGCGTCACCCAGGCACCACTGACTTCGGCGGTGATCTCGCTGGAGCTGACCGACAGTGGTGATCTGCTGCTGCCGATCCTGGCCACGGTGCTGATCGCGCGCGGCGTGTCCGGGTTGGTGTGCCGCGTGCCGATCTATCGTGGTCTGGCGGAGGTGTTGATGATGCCCGCCGTCGTGCCACACTCGCCTTCCAGCGGAAAGGATTTCACGAAGTGAGTTACACCATCGCCCCTGAACAGGTCATCGATTACCCGCCCGAGCGCTTGCGCGAGTTCCATGGCAGCGTGGTCGAGTACATCGACAACCGGGTGTTCATGCTGGATCCGGGGCAACTGGTCGGCGAACCTGCCGCGCAGGCCTACCGGGAGATCGCAGCCGGGATGTTCACCGCGCTGGGCTGGCAGGGAGATGGCCGCATCGAGCTGTTGTGGCTGCCCGCCTTCGTTTTCCCGCTGTCCGAGCACATGGCGGATGTCGGTGTTGGCGTCTGGCATGTCAAGCAGGACGAAGACGGCATCTCCTACCTGTTGTCGCCGGTGCCGATGCCGTTCGAGGCACTGCACAACACGCCACACTGGAAGGAGGTCCGCCAGGCGGCACACCGCAGGCGCGGTGCACTGGGCCGAGCGGTGGATGAAGTCCTGCACTATGTATGGGATCCAATAGGCATCCAGGCCAATCCGGACTGCCGTGGCGAGTACGCCGCCTACGCAGATCGCATCGAGTCCCAGCTGCTGCGCGGTGCAGGCGAACAGGAACTGTGTGCGGCCCTTGCCGGCATGGCGCGCAATGAGATGGGCGTCAATCCGGATGAGCGCAGGACCCAGCGCGCCGCCGCCGCCCTGGTGTCCTGGCGGGCATCCCTGCGTGACTGACCCGATGAGACGGCCGACAGCACTGCGTCCGCTTTCCTGACCGTCCGGTGTGGTTGCCGGTGATGGTTCCGGCATCGCTGCGCGGGCAGGTTGGGGTATGCCTCTTGCCTACCTCCCTCTACCGGCGGATTGGCCCGCAGTGCTGCTTCGCGTTCTGCTGCCACTGCGTTGCCTGGTCTGCAACGACCCGGGCCACGATGATCTTGACCTGTGCCGCGCCTGCCTTGCCGAGCTGCCGTGGGCCGGCCGCGCCTGCCTGCGCTGCGCATTGCCGCTGCCCGACAACGCCCTGATCGTCTGCGGCAGCTGCCGCGAGGAAGCGCCACCGCATGCCGCTACCCATGCCAGCCTGTTGTACCTGCCGCCGGTCGACCAGCTGCTGGTGCGCTACAAGTTCCATCAGGATCTCGCCGCCGGTCGCCTGCTGGCGCAGTTGATGCAGCGCGCACCGCCGCCGTGGTCATGCCTACCGCTGGTGCCGGTACCGCTGCACCGGCGCCGCCTGCGCCAGCGCGGCTACAACCAGGCCGCAGAACTGTGCCGCCTGCTGCCGATGCCGGTCTGGCAGGGGCTGTACCGGCGGCGGCATACCGCGCCGCAGTCTGAGCGTACGGCCGAACAGCGCAGGGAAAACCTGTTCGATGCGTTCGATGTACGTGGTCCGGTGCCGCCGCGACTGACAGTGGTGGACGATGTGATGACCACCGGCAGCACGGTGATGGAGGTTGCGGAGACGCTGCGGTGGGTGGGAGCGGACGAGGTGCGGGTATGGGTCTGCGCGCGGGCGCCGTGATCGCCCTCTTCATCACCAAGGGCTAGGATGAGCCCGGTTCCGGATCGAAGGAGTGGCCATGAATTCCCCCTTGTCTCCCCTGTTGTCGGCGGTTGGGCGCAGCTGGTGGATCCTGCTGCTGTATGGGCTGGTTGCGCTGGGTTTCGGCATCGTCGCCATCGGCTGGCCGCTCTCTGCAGCCATGGCATTGGCATGGACGCTGGGTGTGATGGCCATCGTTGAAGGTGTCATCAGCCTGTTCGCACTGGTCAGCGGCGGCAGCGGTGCCTCGCGTGGCTGGCTGGCGCTGTATGCCATCGCCTCGCTGGGTTTCGGCATCCTGGCGGTGATCAATCCGCTGGCCACCGCCAGCGTGCTGGTGCTGTTCCTGGCAGCGTGGCTGCTGGTGGCCGGCATCTATCGCATCGTGTTCGCGATCCGCGTGCGCAAGCAGATCCAGGGCGAGTGGCTGCTGATCCTCAGTGGCGTGCTGGCGGTGGTGCTGGGCGTGCTGTTCGCGGCCAACCCGTATGCGGGCGTTGCGGTGACCACGCTGTGGATCGGCATCGGCAGCCTGCTGTACGGGCTGTTGCAGGTGCTGGTGGCGTTCAAGCTGCGGAAGCTGAAGTGAGGGCTGCGCTTCCCCTGTTGCTGGGCATGGCGTTGACCCTGACCGGATGCATGCCGGGCGCTACGCCCGGTGCGTTGGCAGGCAAGGAGCATGCGCCACGCCCCGGCGTGGATGTGCGCCTGAGTGTGGTCGATGCGGCGGGCAAGGGTGCGCCGGCGCAGTGGCAGGGCGAGACCCTGGCCCTGCGCGAGCCGCCGATTGCCGGCAGTGCCGACATTGCCGATGTGCGCTATGTGCTGGATGAAGGCAAACAGCCGGGCCTGCAGATCCGCTATCGGCCGGAGGCACATCAACGCATCCACGATGGCACCGCGGCCCTGGTGGGCCAGCGCGCGGCGCTCAGCGTGGATGGCCGCGTGCTGATGGTGGCGACGTTGCAGGGGCCGTTCGGCGAATCAATGATGCTGAGCGGCTTGTCCAGCATTGCCGAAGCGCGGGAGCTGGCGAAGCACATCACTGGCGAATGACGGGCGCGCCATGAACCCGCGCTGCGCGCGGAGGTCGACCCAGGTCGACCGCTACCGGGCGAACCGTGCTTCGATCTCTTCCAGCGACTTGCCCTTGGTCTCCGGCAGCCAGAACGCGGCCACCAGGAAGAACACGAAGGTGCAGGCCGCCCAGAACACGAACATGCTGGCGTAGCCATAGTGGCCCACCGTGGGCAGGAAGATCGCGGCGATAGTGGTGGACACGAACTGGTTGATCAGCAGCGCGATGCTCATGCCGTTGGAGCGGATGCGGTTCGGCATCAGCTCGGACAGCGCGAGCCACACGCAGACGCCGGGCCCGACCGCGAAGAACGCGACGAACACCAGGATGCAGGCGGCCACTGCCCAGCCGTGTGCCGGTGGCGGCACCGGGCCGATGCGTGCCTGCTCGATGCGCAGCGGTGCCTGCGCGGCCTTGGCCGGGTCGGCGAACGGGTTCAGGTGCAGTTTGCGGAAGAACGCGCCGATCACGCTGTCCGGCTGCACGGTGCCGGCACGCTCGATGCGCAGCTCGCGGTCGGTCAGGTTGTCGCTGCGCAGGGCGCGCACATTGGTGAAGTCGCCGTAGGCATACGACACGGTCAGCTGCAGCGGCCGGCCTTCGCTGTCAATGCCAGCGCCGAGACGCTGCCATTGCGCGTCATCCAGCACCAGCTGCAGGCCATCGCCGCTGACCGCCGCCTGCAGCTGCGGCTGCACGTCGGTGCGACCGCGCTCAGCCTGGAAGAACAGCGTGGCCGCGGCCAGCAGGGCCACGCAGATGCCGCCACTGCCGAGCATCAGCAGGAACTTGCGGCCCTTGCGGTCGACCAGCAGCAGCGCGACCACGGTCATCACCGCATTGAGCAGCTTGATCGCCACGTCGGCGCCATTGGCCACCGAGCCGGACAGGCCAGCCTGGTTGAGGATGTTCACCGCGTAGGCCAGCACCGAGTTGATGCCGGTGGCCTGGGTGCAGGCCAGCACTACGCAGGCGAGCAGGAACGGCACCACGTAGCGGCGGCTGAGCAGCGGGTCGCGCTTGCCGCTGCCGCTGCTCGATTCCGGTGCCTGGATCTGTGCGAGCGTCGGCTCGACCTCCGAAGCCGGCAGCACGCGCTGCAGGCTGCGGCGCGCGTCATCGATGCGGCCGCGACGCACCAGCCAGCGCGGCGATTCGGACAGCCAGAAGATGCCAGCGCAGAACAGCAGGCCCGGCGCCAGGCAGGTCCAGAAGATGGTGCGCCAGGCGTGGTCCTTCACCGTGAACAGCTCCTGCGCCTGCTGCGCGACCGGCAGTGAGCGCACGGCTTCGGCGGCGGCATCCACGGCGTGGGCGTGGTACAGGCCGATCAGGGCAGCCAGCACCAGGCCAACGGTCAGCAGCAGCTGGAACATGGCCGCGCCGCGCCCGCGTCGCTCGGGGCTGAGCACTTCGGCCAGGTACAGCGGAATCACCACGCCGATCAGGCCGCCACTGATGCCCTGCAGCAGCCGGCCGAGCAGCAGGGGCGTGTAGCCGGATGCCAGTGCCATGATCGGGATCGAGGCAGTGAACAGCAGGCCGGCCAGCAGCATCGCACCGCGGCGGCCGATCAGGTCGGCGACCATGCCGGCGAACAGCGAGGACAGCACGCTGCCCAGCAGCACTGCCGCGACGACGAAGCCGAGCTGCTGGCTGCTGAGCTGCCAGGCGTGGCTGGCAGTCGCTTCAAGATAGGGCAGGGCGCCGGCGATGATGCCGATGTCGATGCCGTACAGCAGGCCACCCAGGCCGCCGATGAAGAGCAGGTAGCGTACGGGCCAGCGCGGAGCGGTGCTTGCAGTCATCGGCATATCCCAGGAGGCGTTTCGGTGCGGATTGCCTTCGTAGAGTCGAGCTTGCTCGACTGACCGCGCGGGGCGCGGCAGAGCAGTCGAGCAAGCTCGACTCTACAAAGGCGGTGCGTCAGGTATTTCCGGCGTTCAAATCGACCACGCGCCCACCAACCACCACCTGCTGCAGGCGCAGTTCGGCGTCCAGCACCACCAGGTCGGCGCGGGCGTCGGGCGCGATGCGGCCGCGATCGCCCAGGCCCAAGTAATCGGCCGGGAAGGTGGAAACACGTTGCGAGGCATCGGCCAGGTCCAGGCCCACACGCACCAGGTTGCGCAGCGCCTGGTCCATGGTCAGTGCACTACCTGCCAGCGAACCGGTAGCGAGGCGCACGCAGCCGCCACACTTGTGCACGCGCTGCTCGCCCAACGCGTACTCGCCGTCGGGCATGCCGGTGGCGGCAGTGGCGTCGGTCACCGCGTACAGGCGCGGAATCGCCGCGCGGCCAGCCGGATCACGCCGGGGTGGATGTGCTGCAGGTCGGGAATGATCTCGGCGTACTGTGCATGTGCCAGCGCCGCTGCGGCGATGCCCGGGCGATAGTGATCGACGCCGGTCATGCCATTGAACAGGTGGGTGAAGCCGGAGGCGCCGGCCTGCAGCGCGGCCACGCCTTCCTCGTAGGTGCCGGCGCTGTGGCCAAGCTGCACGCGGATGCCCATCGCCGAAAGCGCAGGTATCAGCGCGGTGTGCTCGCCGATTTCCGGGGCCAGCGTCATCACCCGGATCGGAGCGAGTGCATGCAGCTGCTGCACCAATGCCAGCGTCGCCTCGATCGTGCGGTTCGGCTGCGCGCCCAGCCGTTGCGGGCTGATGAACGGGCCTTCCAGATGCACGCCGGCAATGCAGGCGGCGTCGGCATCGGGCGCCGCCATGGTAGCGGCCACACCCTGCAGCGCGCTCGATCTCGTCCAGCCCGGCGGTCATGGTGGTCGCCAGCAGCGTGGTGGTGCCGAAGCGCAGATGGGTGCGGGCGATGGTGCGTGCCACGTCGCCGCCCTGCATCAGGTCCACGCCGGCCGCGCCATGCACATGCAGGTCAATGAAGCCGGGCAGGATCACCGGCAACTGCAGGTCGTCGGCACCGCTGTGGTCATCCACCTGAAGCTGGCGCACCTGCGAATCGAAGTGGACGTGGCCACGCCGCCAACCCAGCGGGGTGAGGATGCGGCCATGCAGGGTGCGGGTGTCGGTCATGCGGTGGGCTCGGCGATGATCACTTCGATGCCCAGCCGCTGCAGCCCTTCGCGGGTTGCATCGTCGATGCCGGCGTCGGTGATGATGGCGTGGATCTGATCCAGCAGGGCGATGCGGTGCAGGCTGACGCGGCCGAACTTGGAGGCGTCGGTCAGCACCACGATGCGGCGCGCGCTCGACCATGCGGTGGTTGAGGCGGGCTTCGGCCTCGTCGTGGGTGGTCAGGCCGAACTGCAGGTCCAGGCCGTCCACGCCCAGGAACAGGGTGTCGAAGCTGTACGAATTGAGACTGGCCTCGGCCTGGCTGCCCTGCAGCGACAGCGACTGCTGGCGCAGCAGGCCGCCGGTCAGCAGCACGGTGATGCCTGCGGCATTGGCCAGTTCCCAGGCGATGTTCAGGCCGTTGGTCATCACCGTCACGTCGCGATGCGCGCAGGTGGCGGGCCAGGGTCATCGTGGTCGAGCCGGAGTCGATGATGATGTTATCGCCGGGTTGCACCAGGCGCGCGGCGCGCCGCACCGATCGATTCCTTCAGCGGCAGGTTCAGTGCGTCCTTCTCGTGGATGTCCTGTTCCTGCGGCGGCGTGCGCACCAGGGTGGCACCGCCGTGGGTACGGGTGGCCAGGCCCTGCGACTCGAAGTGGGTCAGATCGGCACGGATGGTCACCGCCGACACGCCAAAGCGCTCGACCAGATCGGCCACCTGCACCGAGCCGTGCTCGATCAGCAGCTGCAGGATCTGTTGCCGGCGGGAGCGGGTGTTGCGCATGGCCATTCTCGGTTTCGCGGGAAAAGGTAGAGATTAGCTGTTCGCAGGAACGCCGGCAGCCGAACCTGCGCTCTGCACGCGGGCTCCGGCCTCGTTGGCGCTGCAGGCGCGGGCGTATTCGCCAAGGCACAGGCCGATGCGGTGCTGCACCAGGGCGGTGGGGGTGTTGGCCAGGCTGCCCTCGCGCACGGCGCGGTACTGCTCCGGCAGGTACTGGCTGAGCAGTACCAGCGGCGGCGCGTGCTGCTCCAGGTTGGCGAACAGGGTCTGCACCGCCTGCACCAGCGCCGGCTCGCCCCAGTAGTAGCGGCAGCGGTCGCTGAAGGAATAGCTGCGCAGCAGGCGCAGCGCGGCCTCATCGCCCTGGTAGTAGGACTGCCAGTACTTCGGCTGCGCCACCATCACCTCGTCCAGCACCTGCGGCAGGCGCGAGCACTGCGCGGCCGGCAGCAGCTCGGCTTCGATCGCGGCCAGCGCGAACAGCGCTTCGCGATAGGCGAAGGTGGCGGCCGGGCCGACCTTGAGGATGGCGAAGTGGTCGCGTACCAGCGCGTGCAGGCCGCTTTCGCGCTGGTAGTCGGTGGAATGCGCTTCGAACACGATGCGCGGCTGCTGTTCGAGGAAGCCGGCCAGCGTGCTGGCGGCGGCCGGGTCGTATTCGTGCACGCTGCTGTGGTCGAAGTCCACACCCGGCTGCACCACCATCGCGATCACGCGCTGCCACGCATCGCGCAGCTGCGGCGTGTCGAACGCCTGCTGGTGGATGGCCAGGGTCTGCGCGGCGGCGGCCGGCGTGGTCACCTGCAGGCCTTCGGCCAGCGAGGCTTCGCCACCGGGAATCGGCACTTCGGTACCGATCACGTAGACCGGCGGCGGCAGGCCGTGTTCGGCGGCGGTGCGTTCGGCGATCTCGGCCAGCTCGGCCGAGCGCGCGGCAACGATGGCATCGGGCAGCGGCACCGGATCATCGGCGCAGGACATGCTGCAGTCGAGGTGGATCTTGTGGAAACCGGCGGCGACGTAGGCTTCGATCAGCACGCGCGCGTGGGTCATCGCTTCGGCGGCCGGGCGCTTCTGCCAGGCATTCGGGCCGAGATGGTCACCGCCCAGGATCAGCCGTTCGCGCGGGAAGCCTTCCTCATCGGCCAGCGTGCCCACGTAATCGCGGTACTGCGGTGGGGTCATGCCGGTGTAGCCGCCGAACTGGTCGACCTGGTTGGAGGTGGCCTCGATCAGCAGCACGGTGCCGTGTGCCAGCGCCACGTGCATGGCCGCGCGCAGCACCTGCTCGTTGCTGCAGCAGACGCTGTACAGGCCGACGTTGGCGCCAGCGCGGTGGGAGGCAAGCAGGGTCTGCAACGGGGACATGGTCAGGCT
This sequence comes from Stenotrophomonas sp. 93052_Sma, assembly GCF_056481145.1. Classification (NCBI taxonomy): domain Bacteria; kingdom Pseudomonadati; phylum Pseudomonadota; class Gammaproteobacteria; order Lysobacterales; family Lysobacteraceae; genus Stenotrophomonas; species Stenotrophomonas sp. 93052_Sma. The sequence continues at coordinate 4,707,565 of NZ_CM151134.1, read as the reverse complement.
CCGGACATCAGGAAAACGAGGGTTGGCAGGCGAGCAGGGCAGCACCACGTGCGCCGCCGGCATCGCCAAAGCGTGGCGGCACGATCGGTGGCACCTGCACGCCCTTGAACAGATGGGCGGCGATGGCGGCGGGCAGGTGCGCGTACAGCGGCGCGTACTGCGAGAGACCACCGCCGAGCACGATCACGTGCGGGTCCAGCGCCAGCACCAACGCAGCCAGGCTGTGGCCGAGCAGGTCGCGATGGATGTCCAGCGCCTTGCGTGCGCGGGCATCGCCGGCTTCGGCCAATGCAATCACCGCGCTGGCATCTGCGGCGCTGCCACCGAGGTGGCGTTCGATCATCGCCACGCCGCTGCCGGACACATAGCGCTCCACGCAGCCCTGCAGGCCACAGGCGCAGTCGATCAGCGGCAGGCCGTGGCGCTGCAGCAGATGACCGGGCACGCTCCAGTGGCCCCATTCGCCGGCCAGCCCGTTGAAGCCGGACAGCAGGCGGCCGTGCAGGCAGAAACCACCACCCGCGCCGGTGCCGAGGATGGCGCCGAACATGCTCGGATAGCCGTCGGCCGCACCGCCGTGTGCTTCAGACAGGGCAAAGCACTGCAGGTCATTGCCGAAATGCAGCGGACGTTGCAGGCGTGCCTGCAGGTCGGCGGCCACGCTGTGGCCGGTCAACGCAGGCACGTTCGCGCTGAGCTGGCGGCCGCTGCGGCGGTCGCGCACGCCGGGTAGAGCGATGCCGATCGCCGCATCACTACGGCCCAGCGCGGCATCGGCCTCGGCGACCAGGGTCACCACCGCCTGCAGGAAACCGTCGTAGTCGCCCTGCGGCGTGGCCACGCGGCGGCGCCAGGTGACCTGCATCGCCGCATCGCACGCCACCAGCTCGATCTTGGTGCCGCCGATGTCGATGCCGTAGCAGGCGTGGGCGATCAGCTCAGCCATGGTGGATGGTGACGCCCTTGACCACGCGGTTGACGGTGCCATCCGGGAACGGATTGTCCGGGGTCAGGCCGAGTGCGGCCGAGCGCTGCAGCGCGAACAGCTGCGCAAAGCCCAGCCACACCGGCGCCAGCCACGGATCGTCCAGTGCCGGCACGGTGAGGGTGTAGTCGTCGTCCGCACCGATGTCCGAATGCGGGCCGATCGCCAGTACCTGGCCGGCCACGCCATCGCGGCGCAGTTCTTCCAGCAGGTCCTGTTCGTAGCGGCGCGCCAACGGCTGCACGCTGCGCAGCACCACCACCAGGGTGTTGCCATCCAGCGTCGACTTCGGCCCATGACGGAAGCCCAGCGGCGTATTGGCCAGCGCCAGCACGCGGCCGGCGGTCAGTTCCAGCACCTTCAGCGCACACTCGCGTGCCAGCGCTTCCAGCGGGCCGCTGCCGAGGTAGATGATGCGGTTGAACGGGCGCTGTGCCAGCGCGGCCACCGGTGCATCCCACTGTGCCTGGCCTTCGCGGGCCAGCGCGGCGATCTGCTTCAGGCGCGCCACGCGCGCATCCCACGGCGAGCGGTCGAACACGGTCAGTGCCGCCAGCAGCATGCAGGTCAGGCTGCTGGTCATGGCGAAGGCACGGTCACAGCTGGCCGAGGGCATCAGCAGAGTGCAGGTATCGGCACGGCCGGCGCCACGACGGGCCAGTTCGCCATCGGCATTGCAGGTGATGTCGAGGAAGCGCGCGTCATCCACGTCGCTGCGCACGCGGTCCACCGCCGCCACGCTTTCCGGGCTGGAGCCGCTGCGGCCGAACGAGACCAGCAGGGTCGGGCGCTCGCGCTGCAGGTACAGCGCCGGGTGGGTCAGCAGGCTGGTGGTATGCACCACGCGCACCTCGGCCGGCCATTGCGCGTTGATTGCATCGGCCACCATTTCGGCGATGAAGCCGGAGCTGCCGGCGCCGGTGAACAGCACGCGCTGGTTGGGATCGTTGAGGCTGTCGCCGAGGAAGGCCAGCAGGCGGTCGCGGGCACGCGACAGGTCCTGCGCGAGGGCTTCCCACAGCGCAGGCTGCTGGGCGATTTCGATAGCGGTATCGGCTCCGCCAAGGCGCTGCCAGGCGGACACATCGGAAAGCAGGGTGACGTCCATTCGGAGGTTCCAGTTGGGCCAGCGCACCATCTGTGTTTTCTTTCGAAATGTCAAATAGCGAAAGTAAAAAGAAAGAAAATGGAGTGGTGACTTTTCCCGCCCGGGAGTGCTTGGGAAAACGAAAGAACCGGCCGGATGCCGTATCGCACAATGCTTAACAGGCGCCTGCAAGCGCTTACACAAAGTATTGCGGCGCAACAACTTTCGCTTCAATGGAATATATCTTCCTTTTTCCTTTCAATTTGTTGACATCTTTCGAATCGCTGCCCTAGAGTCGGCCCAATCGCTTTCGAAACGCCCGGTGAACGGTTTGGGAGTCCGCGTGGAAATCTGCGTTCGTCGCTCGCCGCTGATGCTGGCCCTGTTGCCGGCATTGATGCTGGCGTCCATGCCGGCCCGGGCCGAGCCCGTCGGCAACCTGCGTTCGGTCAGCGCCAGCGCCAGCCGCGACGGCGTGCAGGGCTGGGATCTGCAGACCGACAAGGGCGCGCATCCGCATCGAGCTGCCGGCCACCGACATCATCCGCGTGCAGGCCGGCCGCAACGGCAAGCTCACCGGTGCAGGTGACAAGGCCGCACCGATCGTACTGCCGCAGCCCAAGGCGAACGTGCGGGCGCAGCTGGAAGAGGACGTGCAGGAAATCCGCGTGCGCACCGATGCACTGGTGCTGCATGTGCAGCGGCAGCCGTTGCGCCTGCGCCTGGAGCGCCTGGACAACGGCCAGCCCACCGCCTTGTGGCAGGAACTGCAGCCGCTGGACCTGGATGCCACGCAGAGCGTGCAGGTGCTGTCCTCGCAGGCTGACGAAGGCTACTTCGGTGGTGGCCAGCAGAATGGCCGCTACCAGTTCAAGGGACGCGAGCTGGAGGTGTCCTATTCCGGCGGCTGGGAAGAGGGCGACCGCCCCAGCCCGGCGCCGATGCTCCTGAGCAGCCGCGGCTGGGGCATGCTGCGCAATACCTGGAGCGATGGCAGCTACGATCTGCGCGAGACCGACCAGGCCACGCTGCTGCACCGCGAAGACCGCTTCGATGCGTACTACTTCGTCGGCGCCGACCTGCCGAAACTGATCGAGCGCTACACCCAGCTGACCGGCCGCCCCAACATGGTGGCGCGCTGGGCGCTGTCCTACGGCGATGCCGATTGCTACAACGACGGCGACAACAGCAAGAAGCCCGGCACCGTGCCCGAAGGCTGGAGCGACGGCCCGACCGGCACCACCCCGGATGTGATCGACAGCGTGGCCAAGCAATACCGCGCCCACGACATGCCCGGTGGCTGGATCCTGCCCAATGATGGTTACGGCTGCGGTTACAAGCAGTTGCCGGAAACGGTGAAGGGCTTGGCCAAGTACGGTTTCCGCACCGGTCTGTGGACCGAGAACGGCGTCGACAAGATCGCCTGGGAAGTGGGCAAAGCCGGCAGCCGCGTGCAGAAGCTGGACGTGGCCTGGACCGGCAAGGGCTACCAGTTCGCGATGGACGCCAACCGCCAGGCATTCAACGGCATCCTCGACAACTCCGATTCGCGCCCGTTCCTGTGGACGGTGATGGGCTGGGCCGGCATCCAGCGCTATGCGGTGGCATGGACCGGCGACCAGAGCAGCAGCTGGGACTACATCCGCTGGCACGTACCGACCCTGGTCGGTTCGGGGCTGTCCGGCATGGCCTACGCCAGCGGCGACGTCGATGCGATCTTCGGCGGCAGCGCCGAGACCTTCACCCGCGACCTGCAGTGGAAGGCCTTCACCCCGGTGCTGATGGGCATGAGCGGCTGGTCGTCGAATGCGCGCAAGCACCCGTGGTGGTACGACGAGCCCTACCGCAGCATCAACCGCGATTACCTGAAGTTGAAGATGCGCCTGACCCCGTACATGTACGGGCTGGTGCACGAGGCTGCGCAGACCGGCGCACCGCCGGTGCGTGGCCTGATGTGGGACAACCCGCGCGATCCGCATGCGCAGGATGAAACCTACAAGTACCAGTTCCTGCTCGGCCGCGACCTGCTGGTGGCGCCGGTGTACCGCAGCCAGGCGGCAAGCCGTGGCTGGCGCCGCGACATCCATCTGCCGGCTGGTGGTTGGATCGACTACTGGGACGGCCGCCGCGTGCAGGCCGCCGCCGATGGCCGCCAGCTCGACCGCCAGGTGGATCTGGCCACGCTGCCGGTGTTCGTGCGTGCCGGTGCGATCCTGCCGATGTACCCGTCGATGCTGTTCGATGGCGAAAAGCCACTCGATGAGGTGACGTTCGACCTGTACCCGCAGGGCGAGTCGCAGTACACGCTGTACGAAGACGACGGCAACACCCGCCGCTACCAGCAGGGCGAATCGAGCACGCAGCAGATCCGCGTGCAGGCGCCGGCGCAGGGCAGTGGCCCGGTGCAGGTGCAGATTGATGCCGTGCGGGGCCAGTACAACGGCCAGCTGGCGCAGCGTCGCTATGGCCTGCGCGTGCTCAGCCGCCAGGCGCCGCGCGCGGTGCAGGCCGGTGGTCGCGCGCTGCCGGCGCTGGCCGATGCCGCTGCGTTCAACAACGCCAGTGAAGGCTGGTACTTCGATGCCAAGGAGCGTCGTGGCACCGTGCATGTGCGCACCGCCGCCCAGGACATCCGCCAGCCGTCGCAGTTGCAGCTGGACTTCGCGGTGGCTGCCGCGGCCGCCGACGATGCCTATCCGGCCGCGCCGGTGCTGGGCCGCGAACTGCCGGCCGACAGCCTGCTGGTGGTCAATCGCCCGGCCGAAGAGCCTGGCCATGCGCTGGAAAATGCCTTCGACGACGATCCGGCCACCTGGTTCCGCAGTGTGCGCAACCAGGCCGTGCGCACCGGTGCGCATGAGTGGGTGATCGGCTTCGGCGAGCGCAGGATGATCGACGGCATCGACATCGCGCCGCGCAACGACAAGAACTGGAAGCACGGCCAGGTGCGCGACTACGAGGTGTACCTGGGCGATAGCAATGGCGAGTGGGGCGAGCCGATCGCACGTGGCCGCCTGCAGTTGAAGGAGGGCGTGCAGCGCATCGCGTTCCCGGCCCATGCCGGGCGCCTGCTGCGCTTCCGCGTGCTGAGCGTGCAGAACCCCGAAGGCGACGGCGCCAGCAGCACCGACCCGATGGTCACCGCCGCACAGGGCAGCGCCCGCGCATTCGATGCACTGCAGCCACGCGACGTCGGCCCGATCGCCTTGTCCACCTTCCACATCCTCGAACACCAGGAACCGGAGCGACCGGCCCGGCAGCGCTATCTCTCCGAGCTGCCGGTGCCGGCCGCGCTGGCCAGCCAGGTGCGCACCGACCAGTCCTTCCGTGGCGACGCCGGCATGCGCATGAACGGCCTGCAGTTCCGCCGTGGCCTGGGCGTCGGCGCCAACAGCCGCATCGACCTGCGCCTGCAGGGCGGCTGGCACCTGCTGCGTGCCGACCTCGGCATCGACGACGCCTGCCGCACCGCCGGTGGCCTGCAGTTCCAGGTCTGGGGTGACAACCGCCTGTTGTATGACAGCGGCCTGGTGAAGGCACCCGGCGTGGTCAAGCCGGAGCTGGACATCCGAGGCCTTTCCACCCTGAGCCTGCGCACGCTGGGTGCGCAGGGCAGTCAACCCGCCCAGGTCTGCGCCAACTGGGCCAATGCCGTACTGATCGGCCAGGAGGGCGACTCCGCCAGCATCGTCGCCCCATGACCCCCTCGTAACACCGCTCCTCCCCCCGCCCATTCCGACTACGGCCCTCGTGGCTGTGGCCCGGGAGCGTTTTGCCCGCCGAACGCCCACGCGCTCACTTATTGCGCTGCACCCCTGCCAGGAGAGAACCCCGATGTTGCCCGCCCGCCACCACCGCCCCCCCTGTCGTTCGATCGCTCCGCTGTCGCTGGCCATCGCCGGCGTGCTGCTGTCGGTCGCCGTTCCTGCCTTCGCCCAGGAGAGCAAGGACAAGGCCACCGACCTGGCCCGCATCGAGGTCACCGGCTCCAACATCCGCCGCACCGACGTTGAAACCGCCTCGCCGGTGCAGGTGATCAGCAAGCAGGACATCCAGAACATGGGTGCACGCACGCTGCTGCAGGTGCTCGACAACCTGCCGGCCGCACGCCCGGCGCAGCAGGACGCGCGTTCGCTGTTCACCGGCTCCGACGGTGCCTCGCAGGCCAACCTGCGTGGCCTCGGTGCCCAGGGCACGCTGGTGCTGCTGAACGGTCGCCGCCTGTCGTACTACGGTGCGCCGGCCGGCTTCCAGACCCAGTTCGTCAACATCGATGCGATCCCGGCCGCGGCCATCGAGCGCATGGAAGTGCTGACCGACGGCGCCTCGGCGGTGTACGGCACCGATGCGGTGGCCGGTGTGATCAACGTGATCACCAAGCGCAACTTCCAGGGGGCCGAGGTCAGCTTCACCAACGACACCTCCTCGCGCATCGATTCCTACGGCGAGCGCCAGGCCAGCATCACCGCCGGCTTCGGTGACCTGACCGAGAACCGCTTCAACATCTACGGCGCGGTGAACATGTACCGCCGCGACGCGATCCCGCTGAGCGATTTCTACGACAAGCGGCCCGACCAGTACTACGTCAACAATCCGAACTACCTCAACAACCTGCGCCTGGGCGTGGGCAGCAAGCCGGGTGAATTCAATCCGGGCACTTACTTCGCCTTCGATCCAGTCACCGGCCGCCGTGTGCAGGAAGCTGCGCCGGGTTGCAGGAACGTGCTGACCAGTGAAGCGGCCGGTCCGCGTTGCGTCTGGGAAACCTGGATGAACAACGAGATCGATGCCGGCGCCAAGTCCGAGCGCAACACCGCCTACCTCAACGGCACCTTCCTGGTCGGTGACAGCACCGAGATCTTCGCCGAGGCGACCTACACCGACATCGACCTGCGCGCCAACGGCGGCACGCCGCGCACCTACGGCACCACCACCGGCAACCCGACCAGCTGGTTCTCGCGCAATACCGGCAACACCGTCAACCAGTTCCTGTACCCGTTCCTGGGCCCGAACAACGAATACAACCACGCCAGCCCGCAGATGAAGGCGATGATGGGCGGTGTGGTCGGCCTGAACTACCTGCTGCAGGATGCCGGCCCGAACTATTTCGGCCAGCGCAATACCGACAAGAGCTACCGCGTGCTGGCCGGTGCGCGTGGCAACCGGGGCGACTGGAACTGGGAAACCGCGTTCGCCAGCGCCGGCACCCACTCCACCACCTACCAGACGATCAACGTCAACACCAAGGGCTTCGAGAAGGCCTTCGGCCCGTACACGATCGATCCGGGCACCGGCCGCGTGATCATTTCCGACCATCCGGCGTACAAGTTCGGCGAGATCAGCGAAGCCAACGCCGCGCTGATCCGTGAAGCGTTCCCGACCTTCGACATCCAGTCGTGGACCCGCCTGCACACCCTCGACGGCAAGATCGAAGGCCCGCTGTTCCAGCTGCCGGCCGGCGAGATGCGTGCGGCATTCGGCTTCAACGCCAGCCGCGAAACCTTCTACACTCCGGGCAACGCCGACGCCGCCAACGGTCTGATCACCCAGCAGGGCGGTTCCTGGTTTGACGGCAAGCGCAACACCTACGCGCTGTTTGCCGAAACCGTGGCGCCGATCACCGACAAGCTGGAACTGGATGCGGCGGTGCGCGTGGACAAGTACCCGAACTTCAGTGCCAACGTGGCACCGAAGATCGGCTTCAAGTACCAGGCGTTCGACCAGCTGATGCTGCGCGGTACCTACTCCACCGGCTTCCGTGCACCGAGCCTGGCCGAGTCCGGCAATGGCGGCGTGTTCGCCCAGCTGGGCGGCTTCCGCGACGAGCTGCGCTGCAACGAGACCAACGCCATCGCGAACCTGTTGCTGAAGTCGCAGCGGCCGGGTGATGTCGACCTGGGCAAGAACATGCTGAACGTCGACTGCAGCCGCACCGTTGCGCGCATGACCCAGCCGAACAAGGACCTGAAGCCGGAGAAGGCGAAGATCGCCACCCTCGGCTTCGTCTACGAGCCGGCGAGCTGGCTGTCGGTGTCGGCCGACTACTGGTTCATCTACCGCAACAACGAAATCGTCGCGCCGGACTATCGCCGCATGGAAGACATCATCTCGATGTCGCGCTCGCCGATCACCGACAGCGACCGCGCCAACCTGGCGCAGCTGGCGGCCATGTGTGCCGACCCGGCCAGTGGCGTGAGCTGCCCGTCGGTGCTGCCGGGCTATTCGGCCGGCAACGTGGCCAGCGTGGTGGGCCAGTACAAGAACCGAGGCAAGACCCTGATCGACGGCTTCGACATCGATGCGCGCAGCCGCTTCTCGCTGGGCGACTGGGGCAACCTGAACATCGGCCTGGCCGCCACCATCGCCAACCGCAACCGCTTCTACATGGATGCGGAGAACGGCTGGTACTACGGCGACGTGGTCGGCTACTACAACAACCCGCGCCTGCGTGCCACGCTCAACGCCGACTGGACCTACAAGCAGGTCACCACCAGCATGTTCGTCAACTATGTGGGCGGCACCAAGTGGGCCACCGACCAGGTCGACGAAAAGAGCAACAACAAGGAAACCTGCACCGGCGGCTACCTGGCCCTGCAGAAGAGCAAGTGCGACGGTGCACCGTCGTGGTGGACCGCCAACATGAGCGTCACCTGGCGCCCGGATGATGCGTGGAATCTGAGCTTCACGGTCAAGAACCTGTTCAACCGCCTGCCGTTCTACGACCCGAACAGCTTCCTGGGTGACTCCAGTGACTACGCAACGATCTTCGGTCGTGGTTACAGTGTGACCATCGGCTACCGGTTCAAGTAATTCCGTTTGCGTGACCTGGCGTGCCGGCTTCGGTCGGCACGCTGCCAAGAGGAGAGATGTTTGCCATGAAGCGTAGGGAATTCATCGCGGCCAGTGCCGCTGTCGCCGCCAGCAGCCTGCTGCCGCAGACCCCGGCGTGGGCACGCGGGCGCAAAGTGCGCCTGGCCATGATCGGTACCGGCATGCGTGGCCTGGTGCTGCTGAAGGAACTGGTGCGCCGCGATGACGTCGAGGTTGTCGCCGTCTGCGATATCGAGCCGATCATGCTCGGCCGCGCCGTGGAGATGGTCAGCAAGGCCGGCAAGCCGGCACCGAAGACCTATGGCCAGGACCGCGACACCAATGCCTGGAAGCGCCTGCTGGAACAGAAGGGCATCGATGGCGTGATCATCGCCACGCCGTGGGAGAACCACGCGCCGATGGCAATTGCCGCGATGCAGGCCGGCGTGGCGGTGGGCTGCGAAGTGGTGGCCGGCATCACCCTGCAGGACCACTGGGACGTGTTGAAGACCCAGCTGAGCACCGGCACCCCGTACATGCTGCTGGAGAACGTCTGCTACCGCCGCGACGTGATGGCCGCGCTGCAGATGGTGCGCCAGGGTCTGTTCGGCGAGCTGGTGCACCTGCAGGCCGGCTACCAGCACGACCTGCGCGGCGTGAAGTTCAATTCCGGTGACCCGAACCAGCCCTACGACAGCGGCGTGGAGTTCGGTCCCAAGGGCTGGAGCGAAGCGCGCTGGCGCACCGAGCATTCGGTGGAGCGCAATGGTGAGCTCTACCCCAGCCACGGCATCGGCCCGTGCGCGATGTACACCGGCATCAACCGCGGTAATCGCTTCACCCACATCAACGCCTTTGCGACCAAGGCGCGCGGCCTGCACGAATACACCGTGGCCAAGAGTGGCGGCACCACCCATCCCAGCACCAAGGTGAAGTTCAAGCTGGGCGACATCGTGACCACCACGCTGGCCTGCGAGAACGGCGAGACCATCCTGCTGCAGCACGACACCTCGCTGCCGCGCCCGTACTCGATGGGCTTCCGCGTGCAGGGCACCAAGGGCCTGTGGATGGATGTGAACCATTCGATCCACATCGAAGGCCGCAGCCCGCCGCACCAGTGGGAAGAGTTCAAGAAGTACCAGGACCAGTACGAGCACCCGCTGTGGAAGCAGAATGCCGAGACCGCTGCCAGCGCTGGTCATGGTGGCATGGACTGGTTCGTCATCCATGCGTTCGTGGAAGCGCTGAAGGCCAAGGCGCCGATGCCGATCGACATCTATGACGCGGTGACCTGGAGCGCGATCACCCCGCTGAGCGAGCAGTCGATCGCCAACAGCTTCCAGACGCTGGAGTTCCCGGACTTCACCGCCGGTGCGTGGAAGCAGCGTAAGCCGATTTTTGCGTTTGACGGGAAGTACTGATCTGCTCTTTGTGGAGTCGAGCCAGGCTCGACTGGTTTTGAACACAACGCCGGGCATCGCCCGGCGTTGCTGTTTGTGGCGCCCCCCTGCCACGCCCATGCTAGGCTCGGCTTCGCGCCCGGCAGTTGATGTCAATCGACAGAGAGGAGCTAGCCTGATGCGCCTGCTGACCTTCACCTGTCCACTTTGCGGCGCTGCCGGGCAGCGATTCCCGCTGCTTTCCGCATCGAGACGGCAGGCAAAGACGGCATGCAGGGGATGTGGCGTGATGCTGCGCTCGGATCCCCGCTTGGGCCTGCACACGCTCTACCTGCTGTATACGCAGATCATCGTGCTGCTGGCTGCATTGCCCATGATCTGGGCCTATGCCTTGGGCCGATGGTTCTGGTTGGCTGTGATCTGGGCCGTGGTGCTGGCGTTGTGCTGGTTCCCCGGCGTGATCAGGCACGCACGAAGTCCGATCATGCGCGCCTGCCGGGATCCCGATTACAGCTACGCGCGCAGGCCGGGCGGACCATCCACCGGCGGCACCGCAGAACCGGCACCGTGCAGCCGCATTCCATGATGGCTATCGATGGATGTCCTACGGTGTTCGCGTCGGTTCCAGCTCAATCGGCAGGCCAACCCGCTGCCACCCGGTCCGCCAGCACCAGTTCGGTATCCATCTGCCGGCCATCGCGTAGATAGCGGACGCCAACGCGCGTTCCCACCGGACGCTCGCGCAGCAGCGCACGCCAGTCCCCCAGTATCCGTGCGGCAATCGGCTCTCCCGCAATCATGACGATGCAGTCATCCCTGCGCAGGCCGGCGCGTGCACCGGCGCTGGTCGGCGCTACATCGGCTACGCGCAGTGCACCGTCCTCGGTCTGCAGCCACAGTCCGCTGCGGTCGAAGGCATCGGACTGCGTGCTTTCAGCGTTGGGCACCAGATAAAGGCGCTTGGTGTCGTAGTCGATGCCCATGGAGAAGCGCCGCAGCACGCCGCCGCCCAGGATCGCGCCATAGTCGGCCAGGGCCAGCGCGCCCTTGTCGGTGCTGGACAGATCACCGACCAGACCAGTGACTTTGATGTCGCCCATGCGCAGCACACCGAGCCGGGCCGGTCGCGCGGCCGGGGCCACCGAGGCCCCATCCAAGTACTGCCTCCTCGTTGGCGTGGTACTTCTCCAACAAACGATGGGTGCGCACGAACGGGCTGCTCAGGCTCAGCGAGTTGCGTGAGCCGGTGTCCAGCCACAACCGCAGCGGGATGCCGTCCAGTTCGCCGTTCAATACCGGCGCGCGGTCGTCCTGCTCGAACGGCAGCACCACCGCGTTGGCGGGTGGCCGGTAGTGGCCCGGTCGGGTGAAGCTGAGCACGCGGCGCCGTAGTCGAAGGTGGTGACGAAGCGCAGGAAGGTCTCGTAGCCAATGAAGCCATCGTGTGGCACGCCCATCGAGTTGATCTGCTGGCCGAGGTCGATGATGTGGAACACCGGGTTTGCAAGGTGCGCGTCACCGATGCGCAGGTGGCGGGCCTGCGCCAGGCCCAGGTCGCTGGCGTTGTCGCCGGCACCATGCACGCTCAGGCGGCCCGCTGTGGTCAGCCCCAGGCGCTTGGCGGCGATCGGTGTCAGCAGGTTGATGGCACCGGTATCCACCAGGAAGCGCGCTGGTTGGCCGTCCACTTGGGCCTCGATGTAGACATGGTTGTTGATCAGGTCGAACGGGACGCGGGTGGTGCCGCTGGCATCCTCGATGTAGCTGTCGTCGGCCATCGCTGGTGGTGCATACAGCCCATCCGGCACAGGGAGATCCACCCGGTAGCGCTGCACCTGCACGTGGCTGCGCAGTCGCGGATCGGCTCGGCCCTGGGAATCGAGCGTATCGGTGATGATGCGATGGGGCAGCAGCAGGCCATCGACCGCCCGGTAGTCCTCCAGCGTGGTGGCGGTGGGTGTGCGGGGGGAGGCGATGACCACCCGGCCGAGCAGGCCGCTGCGCGCGTCGAACCAGAGTTCGATCGGGTCCGCTTCCTCCGGCGTCGTCGACAGCACGTCATAGCGCTGCCCGTCGTGGACCTCGGTACGTGGGCCTGCAAAGCGCGAGGCCGGATAGGCGCTGGACCAGTAGGCGCGGGTGGCCAGCCACGCCTGCGTGCGGGCAGTGCGGCGTGGCACGGTGCCATCCAGCAGGCCTACTTCGCCGCCGTAGTCGCGGCGCCACGACAGCTTGCCGTCGAAACCCTGGGCAACAGTGAAGGCCCCCAGCTGCGCCTGTTCGGCATAGCGCCCGGCGCGCAGGTCCTGGTTGAGCTGCCAGCGGCCTTGCAAGCCACCGAGCGAGTGCTCGCCCTCAGCCTGCAGGCGCTGTACCGACAGCCACGGCTCGCCGCCACTGGCTGCACGGGCGCGGGCCAGCACACCCGCCGCATCCCCCACCGCAGCCTGCGCAGGAACCGCCAGCATCCACAGCAGGCCGAACATCATCCGTTGCCATCGCATTGCATCACCTTCTTCGTCGGGTCGAGCGCTGATGGCAACGCAGCGGCGGGCGCCGTTCGACCGGGCGTGAAGGATTGGACGTTCAGCCGGAGGTGGCGCGGCTGCGGCGGTATTCGCTGGGGGTCTGCCCGGTGGCGCGCTTGAACGCGCTGTTGAACGTGGACTTGCTGCCGAAGCCGGCGGCAAGGCCGATGTCCAGCACGCTGCGTGGGTCAGCCGGGTCGGAGAGGCAGGATTTCGCCGCCGTGATGCGGAAACCGGTCACGAACTCGGAGAAGCTCTGGCCCAGGCCCTGGTTGAGCGCCTGCGAGACCTGGTTGGGTGACCAACCGCTATGCTGGCTCAAGCCCTGGAGATCGAGTCCGGGGGCTTCATGCAGGCGTTGATCCTGCATCAATGCGGTCAGCGCGCTGGCGATGGCCGCGCATTGCGCCGCGTCGATGCCCGAGCGCTGGTAGCGTGCGACGGCGACGTCCTCGGTGGGCGCGGGGACAAGGTTCCCCATGCCCGGTGCAGCGGCGCTCACAGGCGCGCGCAGCTGCTGCCGCACCACGCGGCAGGCCAGCAGGTACATGCCGGCGGTGGTCAGCAGGCTGAGCCCGATGCTGGCCAGCAGCGGAGCGGTGTCCGGCGGCCACCGGTTCATCGCGCTGGCAAGCCAGCAGCCCGCCATCACGATCGCCAGCCCGCGCAGTCCGCTGCGTTGGATGGCGGTTCCGCGCGAGGCCGAAGACGTGCGCAGCGACAGCCACAGCGTGGCCAGCAGGTAGGGGGCGCCCTGCAGCAGCCAGCCATGGAAGCTGAGCGGGAACAGCACCTTGCCCAGCGGCAAGCCCTCGGAAGGCGCGAGTGCGTTCAACAGGGAAATGACGAATGCGAGGCCAGCCGGCAGCAGATGCGCGAGCGGCAGCAACGAAGTGTGGCCCGGTGCGGGCAACAGCAGCGCACGCGCATGGCCATACAGCAGCGGACCGAGCAGATAGACCAGCGGCACTTCGATGACCCGCAGCCAGCGCACCGCGTCGGCCGAGAGCCAGGCCTGGCCACCCAACAGCACCAGTCCGAACAGATTGGCGGCGGCGAAACAGGCGAAGAAGATGGTGAGCAGATGACTGCCACGCCGAGCGCGGCCGAAGCTCACTCCGGTGGACAAGGCGGCCAGGCCCAGAATCGCAGCGCCTGCCGCCAGCTGCAGCAGATCCGGTGGCGTCATGCGCGCAGTGTTGATGAAGCGCGCGGCAACGTCCAGCGCGGGCTGGCAGCGGGCAGGCAACACAGGGGGAGATGGCGCGCCCGGAGGGATTCGAACCCCCGACCAATGGCTTCGGAAGCCACTACTCTATCCGGCTGAGCTACGGGCGCGTTGTAGAACCGCCGCGCCACCGACCAGTGCCGGGGCGGGCATCGCAGCGCCATGAGGCGGTGCGGGACCGGCATTCTATCCAGTTTCGCCGAACAAATCTCCCCCCATGGGCAAAGCCCTGCCGGAGGGGCAGGAGTATCCTATCGCCATGGCTGATACCCCCCTCACTTCGCCGCAGTCGCCGGCGACGCCGCGTTGGCGGCATTACTGGAGTCTGATGCGCGCCGATCGCCCGATCGGCACGCTGCTGCTGCTGTGGCCCACCTGGTGGGCGTTGTGGCTGGCCGCGGGCGGCCTGCCGCCGCTGTGGACGCTGTTCGTGTTCACCGCCGGCGTGTGGCTGACCCGCTCGGCCGGTTGCGTCATCAACGACTACGCCGACCGCTGGCTCGACCCGCATGTGGAGCGTACCAAGGCGCGTCCGCTGGCCACCGGTGCGATCAGTGGCCGCGCTGCGCTGGCGTTGTTCGCGGTGTTGATGCTGGTGGCATTCGGCCTGGTGCTGACCCTGAACGGGCGGACCATCGGCCTCAGCTTCATCGGCGTGTTCCTGGCCGCCAGCTACCCGTACCTGAAGCGCTACACCCATCTGCCGCAGGTCTACCTGGGCATGTCGTTCGGCTGGGGCATCCCGATGGCGTTCGCCGCCGTGCAGGGCGAGGTGCCGATGCTGGGCTGGCTGCTGTATGCCGGCAACATTCTGTGGTCCACCGCCTACGACACGTGGTACGCCATGGTCGACCGCGAGGACGACCTGAAGATGGGCTCGCACTCCACCGCGATCCTGTTTGGTGACCTCGACCTGGTCATCCAGGGCGTGCTGTACGCGCTGTTCCTGGCCACCATGGCGCTGGTCGGCGTGCGCGGCGGGCTGGGCGGCTATTACCTGGTGGGCGTGGCGGTGGCCACTGCGCTGGTGGTGTACGAGTTCTGGATCTGCCGCAACCGCGAGCGCGGCCCGTGCTTCAAGGCGTTCCTGCACAACAACTGGGTGGGTGCCGCGCTGTTCGCCGGCATTGCCGTGGATCTGGCGCTGCGTTGACCCCAGGGTCTGGTAGAGCCGGCCGCTGGCCGGCTGCAGCCGTATGCGGTCCCGAGGTTGCCGGCCAGCGGCCGGCACTACCGCCTTCCACCACCTGCGATGATGCTTGGATCTGGTAGAGCCGGCCGCTGGCCGGCTGCAGCCGTATGCGGTCCCGAGGTTGCCGGCCAGCGGCCGGCACTACCATCCTCCCACCTACGACCAATAGGTGGCTGACAGCCCGCACCCCACCGCCCAGAATCGGTCCATCGAACCTGGGAGGGTAGGCGATGGCCTCGACGGCAGCAGTACAGGACGGCTGGATGGCGCGCTGCGCTGCGCTCGGCCGCCTGGGCGGAAAAATGGTTCCCCGATGCGTACGTGTTCGCGGTGCTGGGCGTGGTCATCGTCGCGCTGGCCGCGATGGGCTTCGGCTCGACCCCGCAGGCCACCGCAAGCGCTTTCGGTGATGGCTTCTGGAGCCTGATTCCCTTCACCATGCAGATGGCCTTCGTGGTCATCGGTGGCTATGCCGTGGCCACTGCACCGGTGGTCGCACGCTTCATCGATTTCCTCGCCCGGGTGCCGCGCACCGGCCGTGGTGCGGTGGTGTACGTGGGCCTGGTCAGCATGCTCGCCTCGCTGCTCAGCTGGGGCTTCTCGCTGGTGTTCGGCGGCCTGCTGGTGCGCGCTGGCCCGCCGCACCGAACTGCGCATGGACTACCGCGCCGCCGGTGCGTCGGCATATCTTGGCCTGGGCGCGGTGTGGGCCATGGGGTTGAGTTCCTCGGCCGCACAGCTGCAGGCCAACCCGGCCAGCATGCCGCCGGGGCTGGTGGAGATCACCGGCGTGTTGCCGTTCACCGAAACCATTTTCCTGTGGCAGTCGATTGCGCTGACTGCAGTGCTGATCCTGGTCTCGCTGCTGATCGCCTGGCTGACCGCACCGGCTGCCGGCAGTGCGCGTACTGCCGAGGAGTTCCCAGGCGCTGCGCAGGCCGAGCCGGAGCCGCTGCAGCGACGCACGCGCCCGGGCGAATGGCTGGAGTACAGCCCGCTGCTGACCGTGCTGCTCTCGCTGCTGGCGTTCGGCTGGCTGTTCAACGAGTTCGCCAACAAGCCGGTGGTCACCGCCATCGCCAACCTCAATACCTACAACTTCATGTTCATTTCGCTGGGGCTGCTGTTGCACTGGCGGCCGCGCAGTTTCCTCAACGCGGTGGCCAAGGCGGTACCGAGCACCACCGGCGTACTGATCCAGTTCCCGCTGTACGGTGGCATCGCGATGATCCTCACCCACGCTGCCGGCGGCGATGGGCAGACACTGGCGCACCGCCTGTCGAGCCTGTTCGTGCACGTGGCCAGCACCGATACCTTCGCGCTGGTGATGGGCGTCTATTCGGCGGTGCTGGGCTTCTTCGTGCCGTCCGGTGGTGGCAAGTGGATCATCGAGGCGCCGTACGTGATGCAGGCCGCCAATGAACTGAAAGCACACCTGGGCTGGGCGGTGCAGGTCTACAACGCAGCCGAAGCGCTGCCGAACCTGATCAACCCGTTCTGGATGCTGCCGCTGCTGGGCGTGCTGGGCCTGAAGGCACGCGACATCGTGGGCTTCACTTTCATCCAGCTGCTGGTGCACATCCCGCTGGTGCTGGGCCTGCTGTGGCTGCTGGGCATGACCCTGGCGTATGTGCCACCGGTGATGCCCTGAATGCAAGGCTGGCGTCCGTGCCCGAACAGGACGCCAGCCTCGTTCAGCGCGTGTTTCCAGCGGAGTACGCCATGAATGCGCAGACCCGTGCCGCCTGCATGAGCACATGCCGAACCCGCATGAATCCTTCAGCCGCTTGTGCCACAAGGGCTTCTGCGCGTTCATTCACAGGCGTACACACAGATGTAGCCGCCCACCCACGCGTGATTAACCATTCGCTGCAGACGATGGCCACGTCCACCGCATTCCGCGAGTGGCTTTGGAGATCGGACATGGCACAGCAGAACCAGAACCCGAACCAGAAACAGCAGGGCCAGCAGAACCAGCAGGATCAGCAGCAGGGCCGTGGCCGCGACCAGCAGCAGCAACAGCAGCAGGAACAGCAGAAGCGCAACCAGAACCAGCAGCAGGGCGGCCACGACGAAGAAGAATGACCGCGTTGCATGTGCAACGTGACCGGCGAAGCCCCGCCCCGTGCGGGGCTTTGCTTATTCCAGCATGCCGATGTGCTGCAACACCGGCGCCGCCGACATGTCATTCGGATTGCTGCCGGGCTGATCCTGCGGCACGTCCATGCCCATGCCACGGTACAGATCCACCCAGTGCTGGGCGATCTCCCCGGTCTGCGGGTTGCGGAAGTTCATCGGCTGCAACGCAAATACATGGTGCGCACGGAACGCACGTTCGATGAAGTCGGAACAGTAGTAGCTGTCCTCGTTCAACACATACGAAGTGTTGTACGGCTTGCCCAGCATCGTGCGCGCGGTGGCGACCGCATCCTTGATCGCTGCCTGCTGCGGCGCGCGCAGGCGATAGACCACGATCTGCCGCTGCCTGGCCCGCGCGTCCTGGCGGAATTCGACCAGCGATTGCCGGCGCGATCCTTTCTCGTCTGCATGCAATACCTCCCAGCCCTTCGGCGCGGAAGCGACCAGCGCGACGTGATCGAAGCTGGGCGCGCCCTGTTTGCCGGTGGCATCGTCGATGGCCGCACTGAGACCGCTGCGGCCGGCAGTGACGAACAGCAGGTCGCCTTCGTGGACATCGACGGCCCTCGCCACCGCCGGCCACAGGGCAGGCAGCAGCAGGCCGATCAGGAGCAGGAGGCGATGCATGAGGACTCTCGGACAGGCGGAATGCCGGAATTGTAGGGGGCGCGGTAGCATGGAGCGACCGGACCGGATTCAGGATGAGCCCATGTGTCGATACCGTTCTGCCGCACCGCTGATGCTTGCCTGTGGCGCGGTGCTGGCAGCCTGCGCGCCAGTGCCGCAGGCACCGCAGACCGCGACCGAAGCCTCACCTGCCGCAGCGGCGTCGGCGACCACCGTCGCCGAGCCAACAGCTGTGGCTGCACGCAGTGAGTGCCTCTACCCGGACTTCGATACGTTCCTGAAGCATTTCGGCAACGAGATCGCGCTGCAGGAAAAGACCACCGCCGATCCGCTGCTGGACAGCTACATCGATGCAGAGGCCGAGCCGGAACCGCGCAAGGTGGAAAGCCGGCTGGCGCGGGCCGATGTCGAGTGGCCGGTGATGCCTGATCCCGCCGCACTGGCCGGGCAGGGCCGCGAAATGCAGGTCAGCCTCCTGGCCGATGGACAGCGGCAGGTGCAGATCCGTACGCCGGACAGCAGCGACCAGCAGACCTATACCTTTGCGCAGGCGCCGTGCTGGACGCTGGTCAAGCGTGAGGATGAGTCGATCTGATGGCTGATCCGGCACAGGCGCGGCGGGCCAGCGGCTGCTAGGCTCGATCCCTGGTCCAGGCAGGGAGACGCCGATGCAGGCTTTCAGGAAGCGCACCACCACCGCCGCCATTGCCGCCGTATTGGCGATAGTCCCGTTCAGCGGCGCGCAGGCACAGTCGGTGCATGCCGATGACCGCACCTACTTCGCCAGCGCCGCGTCCGAACAGACCGCGCGCGACGCGTTGGGCAAGCGCGTCGAGGCCCTGCAGCAGGCGTCCACCCTCGCACCGGCGGAACGCTTCCAGCAGGCCGAGGCACTGGAGGCGCAGTGCCTGCGGCATCTCGGCTACCTGCATCTGCAGTCCGCCCGCAACGCGCGCGATCTTCGCCCGGCACAGGCGATGGAGCAGGCAGCGGGGCTGTGCAGCCGCATCGCTCGCAGTGGTCGCGCCGCACTGCGCGAGGCGCCCGCAGATGCGGCGTGGGCAGCACCGTATGGCTTCCTGCGCACTCGGGCGCTGAAGGAGGCTGCCACCCCGGCCAACGTCGCGCTGGATGAGGCCGTGGAGGCACTGGCCGATCCGGCGCTGGACAGCTTCGCGCGCCTGCGCGGGCAGATCCTGCGCAGCGCCGAGTACCCGCAGATCGAGCACGGCGGTCGGCACTGGGACACGGGCCGCGACAAGCAGCTGCTGGCCCAGCAGCCCGACCGCGCCCTGCGCGAGGCCGGCTGGAAGGGCTACTGGCAGGGGCTGCACTCGCGCCGTGAGCCGATGGCCTCGGTGCTGCTGGGGCTGGTGCAGGTGAATGACGCCGCCGCACGCCTGCAGGGTGACGGCTCGGCGCCGGCATATGGCTACCAGCGCATGGGCCTGGATACTGCCGCAGTGGATGCAACGCTGGTGGCGATCGAACAGCACGCCGGGGACCGCCGTGCCTACCAGGACATGCTGCTGCGCCACGCTGCGCGATCCGGCATCGACGCGCCGCAGATCTGGGATACCACCGTGCCCGATGCCGGCTATACGCCACCAGTGCTGACGTTGGCGCAGCTGCGTGACAACGCCGCCGATGCCATGCAGCACCTGGGGCCGGCGTACGTCGCCGAACTGCGCGCTGCTCGATCCGGCCAACCAGCGCATGGATCTGGCCACCGAACGTGGTGACCGCAGCCAGGACGCGTTCCCGGTGAGCGCTCCCGGTGTGCCGGCAATGCTGTTCGTTGGCCTGCGCCGTGGTGATCTGGAAAGCGACGTCGAGATCGCCCATGAAGCCGGTCATGCCGTGCACGGCGAGTGGATGCAGCGCGGTCATGCGTCGCCGCTGCAGCGCAATGGCAGCCAGTGGCTGACCGAGGCGTTCGCGATCTACAACGAGCTGCGCTTCCGCGACCAGCTGTACCAGCAGGCAGAGGATCCGCGCGCCAAAGCCTATTACCTGAAATCGCTGCTGGACGACATGGTGCTGCAGCTGTTCACCTCTTCCGAGGAAGCGCAGCTGGAGCAGTCGATCTATCGGGGCGTGGCCGCCGGCACGCTGGGCACCGCCGATGACCTGGACGCGCTGACCGGGCAGGTGCTGGCGCGCTTCGGCCAGCAACCGGAGCGCTACCCGCAGCTGCGCAACACCTGGATCGGCAAGCGCCTGATGTATGAAGACCCGAACTATCTGGTGAACTACCTGTATGCGGGGCTGCTGGCCGTGCAGTTGTATGTGCAGGACCAGCGCGACCCCGAAGGGTTCCGTGAGCGCTATCTTGCCGTGCTTGGCGAGGGCTTCGACCGCGCGCCGAACGAGCAGGTGGCGCAACTGCTGGGGCACGCGCCTGACTGGGCGGCCCTGGTGGATGCCGATCTGCAGGTGTTCAACCAGACGGCGGCGCAGCTGCAGGCGCTGCATGCGCAGATCGAGGCAGGGCAGGGTACGTGAACCCGGCGCGCCCCTTGCAGCAGGCGGCCGCCACCGTGTGGATGCTGTTGCTGCTGTGCCTGCTGCCGATGGCGGCGATGGCGGTCACCCCGATACCTGCGCTGGACGATCCGGTGGTGGATGCCGCCAACGCGTTGTCCGCTGAAACCCGCGCCACCCTGCGCAGGCAGGCACTGCAGCTGCAGGCACGGAAAGGTGCACAGCTGCAGGTGTTGGTGGTACCCAGCGTGGGCAGCGAAGGCATCGAGGCCTATGCACAGCGGGTGTTCGATCAGTGGCAGCTGGGGCGCGCCGGTGTCGACGATGGTGTGCTGCTGTTGGTGGCGGTGCAGGACCGCCGCGTGCGCATCCAGACCGGCTATGGCCTGGAAGGAGCGCTACCGGACGCGTACGCCGCTCGCATCATCGACAACGCGATCGTGCCGCGCTTCCGTGAGGGCGATGTCGACCAGGGCGTGCTCGATGGCACGAAGATCATGGTGGCGCTGATCGATGGCGAGGACCTGCCGGCATGGGAAGAACCGTCGGCCAGCAATGTGCTGCCTGCGGACTGGCGACGCGCAGACTCGGTGGTTGCGTTGACCCTGCTGGCCGGTTTCCTGGCCGGGCTGTGGCGCTCGCCGCCGCCCCTCCCGCCGGCGAAGACCGAGGACGATTTCAGCGGCAGCCGTCGGGAGCGGCGGCGCAAGGCACTGGCCGCCAATGCATCGGCACCAAAACCAACCTGGCCGACCTTGCCGGCCTGGGGGCGCCCGATGCTGGTGACCGCTGTTGTGGGTGCGGGCATGCTCTCCGTGGCGCTGCTGCTGCCACGCCATGTGCTGCCCGGCCTGTGCTTCGTGCTGGCGCTGGGTGTGCCGGTGGCTGCCCTGCTGGGCTGGTGCTGGCGCCGCAGCCGAGGTGTGCGCATCGTGCTGTGCGGGATGCTGATACTCAGCGTGCTCTTCCTTGTGCAGGCGTTGCTGCGTGACCAGCTGCCACCGAGCCTGGCCCGGCACCTGCTGCTGCAGGCCGCCGCGGGCGTTGTTGCCCTGATGGTGTTCCTGCTGGTGCAGGCCTGCCGCACACGCTGGAAGAAGAACCGCAGCAGCTTTATCGTGCGCATGACGGTGCTGGTGCTGTTGACCCTCGGCTATGCCGCGGGCGCGTTGCTGGCGATCCATCGTGCCGAAGGTGACGATCCACGGCTGCTGGTAATGATCGTGTCCGGGGTGTGCGGCGTACTGCTGTACTTCGTGTGGTTGTTCACCATGCTGCCGGGCGAGCGCGCACGCGGCCGGGCTTCATCATCCCGCGAACGCACGTCGTCCCGTTCGCCGTCCTCGTCGAGTTCGTCGTCGAGCAGTTCCAGCAGCTGGTCTGGAGGCGGCGGCCGCAGCGGCGGAGGCGGCGCGTCCGGCAGCTGGTAGTTCAGGTCGCCTGCACCCGCCAGCCGAGCGAGGCGTCCTCCACAACACCCGGGCCGGCCACGTCGCCGACCTGCAGCTGCAAGCCGCGCGTTCGGCAGGTCCTTCTGCTCGGGGAACCAGCGTCGATCCGCAGCGACCACGATCAGCAGGCCCTCGTCGTCGCCCATCGGCGCGAACTGCGGCGAAGGCGGGCTGATCGGTTGCAGGCCGAACCGCAGGCTGGACTGTTCGCGCACAGCGTCGACATCGTGGCTGGGCAGGCCGACTTCGCTCAGGCAGGTCAGTTCGCTGCCGTGGAACGCACCTTCGCGCGCGCTGGCCGGCAAACGGCGGCGGCCGATCAGTTCCAGGATCAGGCCGTCAGGGCCAGTGAAGTACACCGACTGCGACTGCCAGCTGCTCTCCAGCGCGAAGTAGTCCAGTCCCGCCGGATTGCGTTGCAGCGGCGTGCGCTCACGCAACCAGGTCATCGCCTCGCTGAAGCGGTTGTCCGGTACGTTGAAGGCCAGGTGCACGCCACCGACCGGATGATCGCCCGCCGGCTGTAGTTCGATCGTGCTCCATCCGATGTGCACATGACTGCCGACCACGCGCTGCTGCAGCACGTCGTGGAAATATGCAGCGATGGTGGTGACGTCGGACACCGGGAGGGTGAGGCGAAGCAGGCGCATGATCGATCCTCCGTGGAGCGCATGCACCGAGTGTAGACCTGGCGGGATTGCGTGGGTGTCACCGCGGGCGCAACGATTCGTTACGGTGGGTGCCGCGCTCGAAGATCACTCCACTGGCAGCCAGATTTCCACGCCGCCGTTGCCGCTGTGCTCATCGAAACGCATGTCATAGCGTTCCAGATCGGGGGCATCGGCCAGGCTGAGACCGGAGCCGGGCAGGTAGTGATCCAGCAGCCAGAACCAGGTCGAGCGGATGGTCGAGATGTGCCCGCCGTGCCAGGCCACCAGGTAGCGACGCGGCGGAATGTCCACGCGTTGCCAGTGCGCAGGGACGCTCGGCACCGCGCTGGCCGGCAGTGCGGCGATGTAGTCGAAGCCGCCATCGTCATCACTGTTGCAGCACACGCCGAAGCTGATCGGTGCCGGCGTCGGCCATTCCCGGTTGAGCTGCGCCCACTGTCCGGGTATCGCACCGCCGCTGTCGCGGGTATGCCGCATGCCGATACCCGCGACCTGGAAGGCAGGGGTATCGAGCAGGCGCGGCGCTTCACCGCAGGCAGTCGGCGCATCGTCCACGCGGATCGCCTGCACCAGCGCCAGCCCATCGGTGCCCTGTTCGCGTACCCGCTCCGGGGTCTGCCCGAACTGTTCGCTGAAGGCGCGGGTGAACGCGGCATGGGTGGTGTAGCCCGCGCCCAGTGCCACCTGCAGGATGTCGCCCGCACCGCCGGCCAGTCGTTGCGCAGCAGCGGTCAGGCGCCGTCCCCGCAGATAACGCACCACCGAGGTGCCGGTGCGGGCCTGGAACAGGCGCGACAGATGGAACGGCGAAAGCCCCGCTGCGGCGGCAATATCGGCCAGTGCCAATGGCCGGTCCGCATGGGTTTCGATGTACCACAACGCCTTGCCTGCCGCGCTCATCCTTCCGTTCCCCGAATCCAATGCCGGGCACAGTAGCGGATCGCGTGGCGCTTCGTTTAGCAGTTCTTGCGCTGCAGCGGCATCAAGCTGTCGCACTGACGTCATGGCTCCTTCACAGATCGCGCCGAGACTGCGCGCCTTGTCCACGCCTGTTGTGTCCGAGCAGGTGCTGGCCCAGTCGCGTCCTCCCGGAGCCCTGCCGTGCATCGTTCGAAGCTTTCGCGTTCCATCCTCCTCGCCCTTTCCATGGCCAGCGCAGGAGGCGCGATCGCAGCGGAGGCCGATGCGGTCGATGCCCCGGCGGGCAGCCGTACGGCGCCCACTCAGCTCGACGCGATGCTGGTCACCGGTACCCGCGCCTCCAACCGCACCCAGTTCGAAACGTTGGCGCCGGTGGACGTGTTCACCAAGGAAGACATCGAGTCCGTTGAATCCACCGACCTGAAGGACGTGCTGGCGCAGCTGGTGCC
Source organism: Stenotrophomonas sp. 93052_Sma (assembly GCF_056481145.1). Classification (NCBI taxonomy): domain Bacteria; kingdom Pseudomonadati; phylum Pseudomonadota; class Gammaproteobacteria; order Lysobacterales; family Lysobacteraceae; genus Stenotrophomonas; species Stenotrophomonas sp. 93052_Sma. The sequence goes on along the minus strand of NZ_CM151134.1, from coordinate 4,683,593 downwards.
GTCGTTCGTGGTGCAGCGCCTGCCGATGGCGGACGGTCAGGTGTTCGTGCGCCCGGCCACGCTGCGTGGCCTGTCGCCGGATCAGACGTTGGTGCTGGTCAACGGTCGTCGCTTCCACCGCAGGCGCTGCTCGGCAACCGTGGCGCGCAGGCGGCCGACCTGGCACAGATTCCGACCAGTGCGATCAAGCGCATCGAAGTGCTGCGCGATGGTGCGTCGGCGCAGTACGGCTCGGACGCCATCGCCGGCGTCATCAACATCATTCTCGAGGATGGCCCCGGTACCGAGATCACCGCCGGCTACTCGCAGTACGCACAGGGAGATGGCGCCTCGCGCGACTTCAGTGCGCGCACCGGCTGGTCGCTGGGTGACTACGGCAGCCTGGTGCTGTTCGCCGAATCGTCCAATTCCGACGCCACCTCGCGCACCCGCCAGCGCCCGGATGCGATCGCCTTCCAGGCCGCGCATCCGGATCTGGACGTGCCCAACCCGGTACAGCGCTGGGGCCAGCCGGAACTGGAAAGCCGCCGCGTTGGCTTCAATGTGAAGGCCAACGCCAGCGACACGCTGGAGCTCTATGCCTTTGGCCTGTACAGCCACAGCGATGGTGTCAGCGATTTCAACTGGCGCAACCCGGACACCACCACCGGTGCCTACCGCACCACGGCGATCTTTCCCGGCTGGAACCTGCGTTCGATCTATCCGGTGGGCTTCAGTCCGCAGTACGGCAACGTCCAGAACGACCTGCAACTGGTCGGTGGCCTGCGTGGCGAGATCACGCCGAAGCTGCGCTGGGATGTCAGCGCCTCGTATGGCCGCAACGCCATCGACTACAGCCTGAAGAACTCGATCAACGCCTCGCTGGGCCCTGCCAGCCCGACCGCGTTCGATCTCGGCCGCCTGACCCAGACCGAGAAGAACGCCAACGCCGACTTCACCTACGAGTGGGACGCGGGCGCGCTGTCCAAGCCGATCAACGTCGCCTTCGGTGGTGAGTTCCGCCAGGAGACCTACCAGGTACGTGCCGGTGATCCGGCCTCGTACGCGGTGGGCCCGGGCGCAGCGGCAGGCCTGGAGGCCAACTCCAACGGCGCGCCTGGCTTCTCGGCCAGCCAGGCCGGGCAGTGGAGCCAGCGCAGCAAGGCCGCCTACGTGGATATGGAAGTGCCGCTGGGCGAGCGCTGGAGCATCGGCGCGGCCAGCCGCTACGAGGACTTCTCCAGCTTTGGCAGCACGCTGGACGGCAAGCTGTCCGCACGTTTCGCGATCACCCCGGACGTGGCCCTGCGCGGTACGGTGTCCACCGGCTTCCGCGCGCCGACGCCGGCGCAGCTCAATACCACCAGTACCACCCAGGGCCTGGATACGCGCACGCTTCAGATCTTCACCAGTGGCCGCCTGTCGCCGAACGATCCGCTGGCGCAGCTGCTCGGTGCCAGGCCACTGAAGCCGGAGAAATCGCGTACCGCGTCGCTGGGCCTGACCTGGCGCACCGACCTGGGCCTGTCCGGCTCGGTGGATGTCTACCAGATCAAGCTCACCGACCGCTTCAGCCAGTCGGCCAGCTTCGCCATTCCGGCCGGCACACCGAATCCGCTGGGCTATACCTCGGTGAACTATTTCACCAACGACTTCGATACCACCACCACCGGCGTGGACGTGGTCGGCAACTACCTGCGCGATCTCGGCGCGGGTCGCATGACGCTGACCCTGGCCTACAACTACAACCGCACCCGGGTGGACAACGGCAGCACCTCGGTGGCCACCAACGAAACCCAGCGCGTGCTGTTTGAAGACCGCCTGCCCGAGCACAAGGGCAGCTTCACCGGCAGCTGGGACATCGGAGCCTGGTCACTGATGGCGCGCATGCGCTACTACGGTGCCTGGACCGACTCCAGCGGCAATGCGGTGGGCGACATCTACCAGCGTTTCGGCGCGATGAGCTTCCTCGACCTGGCCGTGGGGTATCGCATCAACGAGCACCACAGCCTGCGCGTGGGCGCGGACAATGTGTTCGACCGCTATCCGGACGAAGCGACCTTCCAGGCCAGCCGCGGCCTGGTCTACTCGCGCAACGCGCCGTACGACACCGATGGTGCCAATGTGTACGCGCAGTACCGGCTGACCTTCTGATGGACAGCCGCCGCCGTAACCTGCTGCGCGCCGGCACCCTGCTGCCGGCCGCAGCCGCACTGTCTTCACTGCCCGCCATGGCTGCCACGCGTTACGCTGCGCCCATGCAGATTCCCGCAACGACCGTGGCGCCGGACGTGCTGGCCCGCGATGAAGGCTATTGGGCCTCCGTGGCCAGCCACTTCGACATCACCGATGAAGTGAACCACCTGGAGAATGGCTATTGGGGCGCGATGGGCCGCGAGACGCTGGCCAGCTACCAGCGTCACACCGCTGAAGTGAACCGTGGCAACGCCTGGTACGGCCGTCGTGAGTTCCCGGCGCAGTACATGGCGGTGCAGCGGCAGGTGGCCGAGCTGCTGGGCGTGGGTGCCGACGAGATTGCACTGACCCGCGGCGCCACCGAGGCGATGCTGGCCCTGATTGGCGGCTACAACCGTCTGCAGCCCGGCGACCAGGTGCTGTATGCCGACATCGACTACGACAGCATGATCGGCGCGATGCGCTGGCTGCAGCAGCGTCGCGGCGTGCAGGTCGAGCGTATCGCGCTACCGGCCGTGCCCGACCACGCGCAGATCCTGCAGGCCTACGAGGCCGCGTTCGCGCGGCTGCCGCGCCTGAAACTGGTGCTGCTGACCCAGGTCAGCCACCGCCATGGGCTGGTGCTGCCGGTGGCGGAGATCGCTGAGCGTGCGCGTGCGCGCGGCATCGATGTGATCGTTGATGCGGCCCATGGGTTTGGCCAGATCGACTACGCGGTGCCGCAGCTGAAGGCCGATTTCGTCGGCATCAACCTGCACAAGTGGATCGGTGCGCCGGTGGGCGTCGGCGCGATGTACGTGCGCAGGGGCCGCGTTGCGGACCTCGACCCCTACATGGGCGAGACCGACGATGGCCGCGTGGGCAGCCGCGTGCATACCGGTACGGTCAACTTCGCCGCCTACCTGGCGCTGCCGGAAGCGATTTCCCTGCACCAGCGTATCGGCGTAGCCAACAAGCAGGCGCGCCTGCGTTACCTGCGCGAGCGCTGGACGGTACCGGCGCGGCAGATGGCACATATCGAAGTGCTGTCCTCGCCGGACCCGGCGCTGGCCAGTGCGCTGGCCAGCTTTCGCCTGCGCGGGCGTACCAGCGTGGCCGACAACATCGCGCTGCAGAAGCGCTTGCTGGATGAGCATCGCGTGTTCACCACGCATCGTGACGGTTTGGACTCCGGCGCGTGCGTGCGGGTGACACCATCGGTGTTCACCCGGCCTGAGCATATGGATGCGTTGGTGCAGGCGCTGGACGCCTTGGCCTGACCCTGCTTTGGTGGGTGCCAACCTTGGTTGGCACATTCCGTCCGTGCCGGGGAATCTTCCGCCGGGCATGGCCCGGCGCTACCGATCCTCCCCCAGCCTGGTGGGTGCCGACCGTTGGTCGGCACATTCCATCCACGCATGGCGTGCACGGGCATTGCCAACCAAGGTTGGCATCTACCGAAGCGGGTCCCGTAGATCCACGCCATGCGTGGATGCTCTCCACCTACCGCTCGATCGCCGGCAACGCATCCGACAGCAACAACCGATCAATCCGCCGCAGCGCACTTTCCAGCTGCCGGCGATCCGCCGCCAGCCCCAACGACAGCCGCACGCCGCTCTGGTGCGATACCCCCGGCAGGCAGAACGCCGATGACGGCGCGATCGCCAGCCCCTGCAGCTGTGCGGTGCGCACCAGCGTGGCATCGGTCCACGGCGCGGGTATCCGGCACCAGGCATGCAGGCCTTCGGCGCGCTGCAGCAGCGATGGCGCCAGCAGGTAGCGCGCCATGCGCATGCGCTCGCGCGCCTCGGTGCGCACCTGCGCCAGCAGTGACTGCGCCGAACCATCCAGCAACAGCTGGCTGGCCAGCGCCGAGACCAGCGGATGGCCCATCAACCGCGTTGCCCGCAGTGCAGCCGTCATCGCCTCGGCATGCGCCGCGCTCGGGCAACGCACGAAGGCGGTGCGCAGGCCGGGGCTGATCACCTTCGACAGCGTCGCCACGTAGAACACATGACGCGGTGCCAGTGCCGCCAGCGGTGTAGGTGCATCCTCGGCGAGGTGCCAGTAAGGATCGTCTTCGATCGCCAGCAGGCCTTCGCTTTCCAGCACACGCGCCAGCGCTTCGCGCCGATGCAGCGGCAGGGTCAGTGCGGTCGGGTTCTGGCAGGTGGGATTGAGATAGACCAGCCGCGCGCCGCTTTCGCGTGCCAGCCGCGCCAGTGCATCGGGGCACATGCCGTGTTCGTCGCTGTCCACCGGCAGCAGGCGCCGGCCCAGTGCGGCAGCGGCCTGCAGCAGGCCCGGATAGACCAGCGCGTCGCAGAGGATCGCGTCGTCGTCGCGTCCCTGGCTGACCAGGATCGACGCCAGCGCCACCTGTGCACCCTCGGTCAGCAGCAGGCAGGCATCGTCCACCTTTCCCAGCATCGGCTGCAGCCAGCGCGCCGCTGCGTGGCGGTCGGTGGGGTTGCCGCCGCCCAGGTGATAGGTCATCAGGTTCGGTGCGTTGCTGCGTGCGAGTACGGCGGCCGCGCCACGCCGCAGCGTCTCGGCCAGCGCATCGGCGTCGGGCACCGGCGGCACGTTCATGCTCAGGTCCACCACCTGGTCGAAGCCGGCCTTGGGCGGTGCGATGAAACTGCCCTGTGGTCCACGCGCTTCGATCAGGCCACGCTTGCGTGCTTCATCGAAGGCGCGGGTGACCGTGGTCAGGTCGATACCGAGCTGCTGCGCCAACGCGCGCTGCGAAGGCAGGCGCTGTCCCGGTGCGAGACCACCGCGGCGCACCGTGCGTTCCAGCGAGTTGACGATGCGCAGGTAGATCGGCCCGCTGTGCGCGAGTACGTCCTGCACCCATTCGCGGGCTGCGACATCCGGTCGCGGCATGTACGGAGCATGTCGGGGCGTATCGTTGCTTCCAACGGCGGGAGCCTGTCCATAACCATCGGTCGGTTCGGACAGGTGACCGCCGTTGTTGTTTGCGGCGGCCACGCCGGCCAGCGTCAGTGATGTCATTGCGCGTCCTCAGCGCTTGGCCTGCCAGGGGCAGTAGCAGCCCACGGCAAGCAGTCCTTTCGGGCGCACGGTCTCGCCGCGCACCAGTCTGTCCAGCAGCGGTTCGACGAAGCTGTTGGCCGAGTTGCAGACCATGCCGATGCTGTACGGTCCTGCGTAGGCGAGGTGGCCCTGGCGATCCCAGATGGCTACGGCGGGGCTGGCCGGAATGTGTTCGATGCCGTCGATGGTCGGCAGGTTGATCACCTTGTTGCGCAGTGGCTCGGGCAGCTCGCCCTGCGTACCCGGGCGGCGGATGGCATAGAAGTCGATGCCGGCGCGGCGGTACATGCTGATCAGGTAGCTCAGGTGCGCACCGGTCTCGCGGTTGCAGACCGCGCACGCCGGGTCCCAGAAATGCACCACGCGGATGCGGCCGGTATCACCGGCCAGGTCGGCCGGCAGGCGCAGCTGCGAATCGTCGAAGACGATGGCCTGTTCGGTGAAGGTGGACTGCGCGCTGTAGCCGAAGTACTGCCACAACGCAGCTGCCACGCCGGCCATGAACAGGCAGGCGAGGGCGATCATCGTCGGCAGCAGCCAGCGGCGACGCGGCGCGGCTGCGCCCATCAGGAATCTTCCCGGCCGAACTTGTGCACGTACTGCTTGCGCATCTCGCGGCAGGAATCGGCCTGCGCGCGGCGCTGGATCTCGCTACGCGACGGATCCTCGCTGCGCTGCACGCACTGCTCGATGGCGTGGCGTTCGGCGGCCTGCACATCCACGGTCTGCGGCTGCAGGCAGACCCAGGCCAGCGCGGCCAGCATCAACACCACAAAGCCACCGCACCCGGCCATCACCAGGTGGAACTTCAGTTTCTCGGCGCGCATCGGGGCACGTTCCTTTATCCATACATTGCATACAAAATATCATCTTGTATGGATAAAGCGCCATGCGCCCCGTTCAGACGATGGCGTTGTGGCGTGCCTCGGGGGCCTCGGACAGGATCTCGTTCAGCTTGGCGAGTGCCCCGGCCAGCGCGCCCTGGTCGACCGCGCCGCCCAACGACAGGCGGATCGCATTGCCCGGTGGCGGTTCTTCCACGCTGAAGGCATCGGAGCTGGCAATGCCCAGCCCCTGCTCCTGTGCGGCCTGGATCAACCGGTACTGGTCGAGCCGCGGCGGCAGCGGCAGCCACACATGCAGGCCGGCCGGATGCGCCTGGGCGCGGGCCGGCAGGTAACGGGCGGCAATGGCCTGGCGCTCGCGCAGTTCCTGCTGGAAGCGCTGCACCATGTCCTGGGCCTGGCCGCTGCGGATCCACTGCGAGGCCACCGCCACCATCGACTGGGTCGGCATCAGTGCAATTGCGCGCAGCGCATCCAGCACCGGTTCCATCGGCTCGCCGGCCGGCACCACCAGATAGGCGGTGCGCAGGCCCGGGGCCAGGCACTTGGACAGGGTGGAGATGTAATAGACCGGGCAGCCGGCATCGCGGTGTGCGGCCAGCGGTGGCGCGGCGTCTCCGGCCAGCAACCAGTAGGGATCGTCTTCGATCACGGTCAGATCGTGACGCTTGGCGACCGCCAGCAGCGCCAGCCGGCGCTGTGCCGACATCGTTGCCGTGGTCGGGTTCTGGATGGTCGGCACCAGGTACAGCAGACGCGGGCGACGCAGCTGGCAGGCCTCCTCCAGCGCCTCCGGCAGCATGCCCTCGGCGTCCATCGCCACCGGCACCACGCCCCGCTGCAGCACGCGCGCGGCAGCCAGCAGGCCCGGGTAGGTCAGCTGCTCGGCGGCGATCAGCTCGCCCGGCTGGGTGCGGGCCAGGATCAGCGCACACAGCGCGGTCTGCGCGCCGGGGCAGATCACCACCTGGTCGGCACCCACCGTGCCCAGCATCGGCGCCAGCCACTGCACCGCAGCGGCGCGGTCCTCGCGGGTGCCGGCGCCGACGTGGTAGCTCATCAGTTCGCCCTGGCCCAGCTGCTGGCCCACGTGCTGGAAACCGGCCTCCATGCCCTGTGCGAACGGCGCGCTGCCCAGCAGCGGCGGGATGTTCATGCTCAGGTCCACCGAGGTGCTGCGGTTGCCGGCCGACAGCGCGATGAAGGTACCGCCAGCGCCTTGGGCGTCGAGCAGGCCGGCCTGGCGCAGCTCGGCGAAGGCACGGGTGACCGTGGTCAGGTCCACGCCCACCTGCTGGGCCAGGTCGCGCTGCGGCGGCAGGCGGTCGCCCGGGCGCAGCACGCCGTCATCCACCGCCTCGCGCACCTGCTGGGCAATCTGCAGGTACAGCGGGCCGGCGCCCTCGCGGAAGGGGCGAACCCAGGTGCGATTGGGGTGTTTCAGGCGGCGGCCGGCGGCAGGTGGCGTCATCGGTCAGTTTTTTCCATACGTGCAGATGCACAAGTCCATACAATGATGTATCTTGTATGGGCTTGATTGGAGTGGTTCGCCTTTTTGTAGGCGACCTCGTACCCACAGTGTAGCCGCTCCACGCCCGGGCGCTGCGCGCAGGCGAGCCGGTCAAGCGCGCTTCTTCAACAGGGTTGACCTCCAATGAATATCTGCTGGAACCGCATCCGCCTGGCGCTGGTCGCCCTGGCCTGCGTCGGCCTGTCGGGCTGTGACTGGGTGCTGCTGGATTCGAAGGGCATGGTCGGGCTCGCCCAGCGCGACCTGATCCTGATCTGCATCGGCCTGATGCTGATCGTGGTGATACCGGCCATCGTGCTGACCTTCGTGTTCGCCTGGCGCTACCGCGCCGGCAACACCAAAGCCAAATACATGCCTGACTGGTCGCACTCCACCAAGGTGGAGATCGTGGTCTGGGGCGTGCCGCTGATCATCATCGCGGTGCTGGCGGTGATCGTGTGGAAGTCCACCCACGAACTGGACCCGTACAAGCCGCTGGACGTGGCCGGTGAGCCGCTGCATGTGGACGTGATCGCCACCGATTGGAAGTGGGTGTTCGTGTATCCGGACCTGGGCATCGCCACGGTCAACCAGCTCAACTTCCCGGTCGACCGCCCGCTGGCGTTCAACATCACCTCCAACTCGACGATGAACACCTTCTTCATCCCGCAGCTGGGTGGGCAGATCTACGCGATGGCCGGCATGCGCACGCAGCTGCACCTGATCGCCAACGAGCCCGGCCAGTTCCGTGGCATGTCCGGCAACTACAGCGGGCATGGCTTCTCGAACATGAAGTTCATCGCCACTGCCAGCAGCAACGAAGACTTCGAGCGCTGGGTGGCCGAGGTGCGCAGCGCACCGGACGCCCTCAGCTTCACGCAGTTCAAGGCGCTGGCCGCGCCGTCGAAGAACACACCGGTGCAGCACTTCTCCAGCGTCGAACCGCTGCTGTTCAAGAAGGTCATCGACCAGTTCATCGGCGTTGGTGAGAACACCGCTGCTGCGACCCCGGCGGGTGCTGCCGGTGGTGCCCAGGTTTCCCAGGAGTAACGAACATGTTGGGTAAATTGACGTGGGAGGCCGTGCCGCTGCACGAGCCGATCGTCGTGGTCACATTGGCGGCCATGGTGCTGGGCGGCCTCGCGCTGCTCGGCGCGGTGACGTACTTCAAGCTGTGGGGTCCGCTCTGGCGTGACTGGTTCACCACCGTGGACCACAAGAAGATCGGCATCATGTACGTGGTGGTGGCGCTGGTCATGCTGGTGCGTGGCTTTGCCGATGCGCTGATGATGCGCGCAGCTGGCGGCGGCCGGGCCGGGCAGTGACGGCTTCCTGCCACCGGAGCACTACGACCAGATCTTCACCGCGCACGGCGTGATCATGATCTTCTTCGTGGCCACCCCGTTCGTGGTCGGCCTGATGAACATCATCGTGCCGCTGCAGATCGGTGCGCGCGACATGGCGTTCCCGTTCCTCAACGCCTTCAGCTTCTGGATCTTCGTGGTCGGCGCCGCGCTGATGATGATCTCGCTGGGCGTTGGCGAATTCGCCATGACCGGCTGGGTCGCCTATCCGCCGCTGTCGGGCATCGAGTTCAGTCCAGGCGTGGGCGTGGACTACTACATCTGGGCGTTGCAGGCTTCAGGCATCGGCACCTTGCTGACCGGCGTCAACCTGTTCATCACCATCCTGCGCATGCGTGCGCCGGGCATGACCCTGATGAAGATGCCGGTGTTCACCTGGACCGTGCTGGTCACCAGCGTGATCATCATCGCCGCCTTCCCGATCCTGACCGTGGCACTGGGTGCGCTCACCCTGGACCGTTACCTGGACTTCAACTTCTACACCAACACGTTGGGTGGCAACCCGATGATGTACGTGAACCTGGTGTGGGCCTGGGGCCACCCGGAGGTGTACATCCTGGTGCTGCCGGCGTTCGGCATCTTCTCTGAAGTGACCGCCACGTTCGCGCGCAAGAAACTGTTCGGCTACAAGTCGATGGTGGGCGCCACGCTGGCGATCGGCATCCTGTCGTTCATCGTCTGGCTGCACCACTTCTTCACCATGGGCTCCGGTGCCAGCGTCAATGCCTTCTTCGGCATCATGACGATGATCATCGCCATTCCCACCGGCGTGAAGATCTTCACCTGGCTGTTCACCATGTATGGCGGCCGCGTCGAGTTCAGCGTGCCGATGCTGTGGACCATCGCCTTCCTGGTCACCTTCACCATCGGCGGCATGACCGGTGTGCTGCTGGCCATCCCGGGTGCGGACTTCCTGCTGCACAACAGCCTGTTCCTGGTCGCGCACTTCCACAACACCATCATCGGCGGCGCGCTGTTCGGCTACCTGGCCGGCTTCGCCTACTGGTTCCCGAAGGTGTTCGGCTTCACCCTCAACGAGCGCCTGGGCAAGTGGTCGTTCGCCTGCTGGGTGATCGGCTTCTACCTGGCCTTCATGCCGCTGTACATGCTCGGCTTCATGGGCATGACCCGCCGCATGAACCAGTACGACAACCCGGCGTGGACGCCGTACCTGATCGCCGCCTTCATCGGTGCGCTGTTCGTGTTCGCCGGCATCATCCTGATGCTGGTGCAGATCTACGTGAGCGTGCGCGATCGCAAGCGCAACCTGGACCTGACCGGCGACCCGTGGAACGCACGCACGCTGGAATGGGCCACGCCGTCGCCGCCGCCGTTCTACAACTTCGCCGTGGTGCCCAAGGCCGATGAGCTGGATGCCTTCCACGAAGCGAAGAAGCGCGGCCTGCCGCCGCCGCCGAAGAAGTACGCACCGATCCACATGCCGAAGAACACCGGCGTGCCGCTGATCCTCAACATCTGGATCCTGGTGTTGTGCTTCGCCCTGGTCTGGCACATCTGGTGGATGGCCGCGGCCAGCTTCATCGCGATGATCGTGACCCTGATCGTGCGGTCCTATGACGAGGACGTGGACTACTACGTCAGTTCCGAAGAGGTGGCGCGCACCGAAGCGGCCAACCTTGCCAAGCTGAAGGAGGTACGCGCATGAACCTGTTGACCCGCCCCGAGCTGGCCAGCGACACGCAGGCGCACGAGGACCACCACGAACACGACCACGGCCACGAACAGGGCGGCATGAAGGTGTTCGGCATGTGGGTCTACCTCATGTCCGACCTGGTGCTGTTCGGTTCGCTGTTCGCCTCGTATGCGGTGCTCAGCACCGCCTACGCCGGCGGCCCCACCGGCAAGGACCTGTTCTCGCTGCCGTTCGTGATGGCCGAGACCTTCCTGCTGCTGGTCTCCAGCATCACCTACGGCCAGGCTGTGCTGGCGATGCATCGTCACGACACCTCGGCAGTGCTGCGCTGGCTGGGCGTGACCTTCGTGCTCGGTGCCTCGTTCATCGGCATGGAGATCTACGAGTTCTCGCACCTGATCCACGAAGGCGCGGGCCCCAGCACCAGTGCCTACCTGTCGGCGTTCTTCGCGCTGGTCGCCACTCACGGCCTGCACGTGGCCAGCGGCCTGATCTGGATGGCGGTGGTCATGCACCAGGTCTACAGCCGCGGCCTGACCCCGACCAACATCACCCGCGTGTCGTGCCTGAGCCTGTTCTGGCACTTCCTGGACCTGGTGTGGATCTGCGTCTTCACCTTCGTCTACCTGATCGGAGCCTTCTGACATGGCCCACGTCGAAACCTCGCGCGCCGGCAATGCGCACGGCTCCACCAAGTCCTACCTGATCGGCTTCGTGCTGTGCGCGCTGCTGACTGTGGTGCCGTTCGCGCTGGTGATGAACCCGGTGCTGTCGCGGCCGCTCACGCTGTTCCTGCTGGTCGGCTTCGCGGTGGCGCAGATCCTGGTGCAGCTGGTCTATTTCCTGCACATGGACCGCAAGTCCGAAGGCGGCTGGAACCTGGCCAGCTTCGTGTTCACCCTGGTGATCCTGTTCATCGTCGTCGCACTGTCGGTCTGGATCATCTGGAGCATGCACTACCACATGATGATCAACTGACCGTGGCCGGGGTGATCGGCATGGACCGCGCGATCACCCCGGCACCTCCGTCCTCTTTCCCCCAAGGGCAGGCCTGACCGAGACCCCGCCCGCGTCTGCGTTGGTGGTACCCGTGAAGCGTCCTGCTGCTGTTGCCCGTTCGTTGTTCTCTCCCCGTTTCCGCCTGCCGCTGCTGGCAGGCCTGGCCATCGGCCTGCTGGCCGGCTGCAGTGCGCAGTCGCGCATGGACTTCTATTCCAAGGACATCGCCTGCGAAGAGCTCGGCCAGCAGTGGTCGATGCCCGACAGCCACGGCACCGTGCGTGGGCCGAAGGACCTGCAGGGGCAGGTGACCTATCTGTTCTTTGGCTTCACCAGCTGCCCGGACGTGTGCCCGACCACCATGGTCGAGCTCAGCCAGGTCAAGCACCTGATGGGCAAGGATGCCGACCAGCTGCAGGTAGTGTTCGTCAGTGTCGATCCCGCACGCGACACGCCCGAAGTCGCCCGCACCTATGTGGAAGCGTTCGACCCCAAGGCGATCGCATTGGTCGGCAACGAAGCACAACTGGCCGCGATGGCCAGCGACTTCAAGGCGTTCTACGAAAAGGAACCCGGCCCGGTGCCGGACACCTACACCATGAGCCACATCGCCGGCGGCTACGTGTTTGATCGCCAAGGCCGCCTGCGCCTGTTCGCGCCCTATGGCATGCCGGTGGACAAGCTGTTCTCGGACGTGCAGCGCCTGCTGCTCGAGCCTGGCCATCCGGCCGCCGGCAACGGCCCGCTGGCCAGCTGCCACCTCAAGCAAAGCGACATGCTCGCCGCCCGGTAGGTGTCGACCTTGGTCGACGCGCGGTGAATGAATCTGGTGGGTGCCGACCGTTGGTCGGCACACACCCCACACACCAATCCCCCGGCCGGCCAGGAGAGCCAACCGGCCGGGGGCACCACTCAACGCCTTACTTGGTTTCTTCCCACTGCACCACGTCCGGCTCGGCCGCCTTGATGCCGGCGGTCGACAGCAGCTTGGTGGTCGCATCCAGTGCCGCGTTCACCGACGGATACTCCACAATCGCGCGGCCCGAGGCCTTGGATACCTTCACCACGGTGCCGCCGGTGGCGGTGGCCGCACGCTGCGCCGAAGCCGCATCGGTGAAGAACACCTTGACCCGCGAGGTCGCCACGACCGGCGCGCCATCGTTGGAGACAGCGGCCGCAAACTTGCTGGCACCGGCATCCGCACGTGCGGCCACACCGGTAGACGCATCCGTGGACCGCTTGCTGCGGGTGCCGACGGCCGCCGCGCTGGCATCAGCCCCGGTGGTGATCCGGAACTGGCCGCCGCTGGCCTGCTGCACGGTTGCCGACGGTGCCAGCTGGAAGCGCGAGCCGCCCACATTGAACGAACGGCCGGTGGCCTCCGCCTTCAACTGCTGCGTGTCTACGGTCGACAAGGTCTTCGCCGGAGGTGTCTGGCCCGAGCTCTGTGCCCAGGCGGTGGTGGTCATCGCCGCGAGGGCGAGGGTGCTCAACAGAATGGTCGTCTTCATCATCAGTGCCCCAGAACGCGGATCTTGAAGAATTCGAGGTTGCCACGCGATGCAGCGTTCGCGGCCTGCCCCAGGTCGGTGACTTCCAGCGTCCAGGTGCCCGTGGCGTTCTCATCCAGGAAGGCATTGCTGGACAGCAGGTCCCAGTTGGTGAAGTTGCGCTGCACACCGTTGAGGCCAGAGCCGATCGCGGTGAATGCCGGTTGCACCACGCTGCGGGTGCCACTGGGCGAGATCAGCACGAACTGCAGCTGGCGGGTGTTGCTGTGGTTGACGCGGAAGCCGAGCTGCACGCTCTCGATGTTGCGTGCACCGTTGGCGAGCTGGAAGGTCAGGCGCGCCGCGGCCGCCGAGGTATTGCCGATGGCCACGGTACGCGTCGTGTTGCGCCAGCCACTATCCACCAGTGCACCCAGCGGCTGGAAGTCCTCTGCGACCTGTACCGCGCGTGCCGCATTGACCACACCGAAACCGTACCAGTTGCTGTAGGCACGGCCGGCGGCATTCACCGTCCAGCCCGGCACCAGCACGCGGCCGTCGGAGTGGGTCACCGCTGCCCGGTTCGGATCGGTGCGGGTGGCGGTGGTGGCCAGGATGTACTTCACATCGCGGTAGGACAGGTTCGGGTTGGTCTCCAGCAGCAGTGCCGCCACGCCCGACACCATCGGCGTGGCCGCCGAGGTGCCGTTCATCTTGCCTGTGTAGTTGCAGGTGCTGTCGATGGCAGACTGGTCGCCGTCCAAGGTGTTGCGCAGGCTCGTGTTCTTGTTGCTTCCCTGCGCGCAGCCGGTGACATCGGTGGTGAGGATGGCCGGATCGTAGCGGATCGCCAGCTGCCCCGGCACGACCTGCCGCTGCCAACCATTCTCACCGCCGAAGCCGGACACCCACAGCGCCGAGCCGGTGGACGAGTAGGACGAGCGCACGCCGTCGGCGCGCACGGCGGCAACGGTGATCACGTTGAACAGGTTGTTACGCGGGTCGCGACCGGCCGGAATGCAACCCGTGTTGCGGTTCTTGGTGTCTGCCGAGCAGATGTCGGTGCCATCCGAGCGTGCGCCGTTGTTGTGGTTGTTGCCGGCGGCCTTCACGTAGATGCCACCGCGCCCACCACGGGTGCCGGACATGGCCTGCTCATAGGCGGCGATGTCGTTCTGGCTATAGGCGAGCGGCAGGTTGGGGTTGCCCGGGCTGGAGCCCCAGCTGTTGTTGAAGACCCCCACGTCGGCCACTTCGGCGCCGTCCCACCACGAGTACTCGATGTTGGAATTCGAATTGCCCTGGGCATTGGAGGCCAGGAAATTGAAGCCCTTGAGTGTGGCCGCCGAGGCAACGCCGCGCACGCCCAGGTTGTTGGCACCTACAGCACCGGCGATGCCGCCGACCATGGTGCCGTGATTGTCGCGGTCGGGATTGGACGGTGAAGGGTTGTTGCTCTGGTTGGCGAAGTTCTTGCCGGCGACCGCCGCGACGTTGGCGGCCAGGTCCGGGTGTGCGATCTGCAGGCCGTCATCGACGATGGCGATGGTGACGCCCTGGCCACGGATGCCATTGCGGAACAGGCCATCCACGTTCAGATCGTTGCCAGCCACCGGCAGGGTATCGCCCAGTACGGCCTGTCCGGTGTTGAGCAGATGCCACTGACGCCCGGCCAGCGGATCGGCCTGCTGGGCCTGGGCGGTGACGGCCAGGCTGCCCAGCACCAGGGCAGTGGCAAGGGCCAGGCGCGCGGAGCGCGGTGGCGCGGAGCGTTGCGTGTGTCGCTTCATACACGAATCCTTCTGTTGTGAATCGGCATGGCAGGACGGCGGGGCGGAACTGCCCCATCGCAACGAGCCAAACGCGACACAACGAAGAACCCCCTACCTCTTCACGGAACCAATCTGCAGATGTGCCGATTGCGTCACAAACGCTTATGCCGTGGGGTAATGACGACTGCAGCGGCCCGCATCTGGTAGGTGCCCATCTTGGTTGGCACGCGTATCGACGCATGGCGTGGATCCACCCGGCATCATCGCGCGCCCTCACATCCGGCTGTGCTACTACAGCCCGTGCACCCTTCCGCATCGGAGCACGATGATGGTCAACCCTCTGGCCCAGGCCCATCGCGGCCCCGGCACCACGCTGTTCAGCCTGTTGAACCCGATACCCTTCGGCTTCTTCGTCGGCGCGCTGATCTTCGACGCGATCTACCTCAACAGCGCCGAGGTGATGTGGGGCAAGTCCGCCGCCTGGCTGATCACCTTCGGCCTGCTGATCGCCATCATTCCGCGCCTGATCAACCTGTTCGCGGTCTGGCGCCGCAACGGCACCGCCACCCGCATCGACCGCATCGACTTCTTCCTCAACCTGGTCGCGGTCGTGCTGGCCATCTGGAACGCCTTCGTGCACAGCCGCGATGCCTATGCCGTCGCGGTGCCGGGCACGATCCTGTCGGCGCTGACCGTGGCCCTGATCGCACTGGGCCTGATCTTGCTGTCACTGCAGCCGCCGGTGCTGCAGGGAGGTCGTCATGGCTAAGCACATCCTGCCTACCGTGGGCACCCTGGCGTTGGCCGTGATGCTGTCGGCCTGTGCCGGCAAGGCCGAATACCACCCCACCGACCAATCCGGTGCGCAGCCGCCGCTGCCGGCACCGAAGAACTTCCTGATGCCGCCGATGCAGGTGCCGCGCGGCGTGGGCTGGGCCGAGGGCCAGTCACCCACGGTGGCCGAGGGCCTGAAGATCGAACGCATCGCCGCCAACCTGCTGCATCCGCGGCGATTGTTGACCCTGCCCAACGGCGATGTGCTGGTGGTGGAGGGCAATGGCCCCGGCGAAGAACCGGTCACCACGCCCAAGCAGTGGATCGCCGGCAAGGTCAAGGCGCGCTCGGGTAAGGCCGGCAAGGGCGGCAACCGGGTCACCCTGCTGCGCCGCACGCCGGGAACGAACACCTGGACCCAACACGTCTATATCGAAGGCCTGCATTCGCCGTTCGGCATCCAGCTGATCGGCGACACGCTGTACGTGGCCAACACCGGCAACATCGTGCAGTACCACTACGTGCCGGGCGAAACCCGCATGTCCGACAAGGGCCGCGAGTTCACCGACCTGCCCAGCACCATCAACCACCACTGGACCAAGGAACTGCTGGCCAGCCGCGATGGCCGCAAGCTGTACGTGGGCGTGGGCTCCAACAGCAACATCACCGAGAATGGCCTGGCCGTTGAATACCGCCGCGCAGTGGTGCTGGAAGTGGACGTGGCCACCCGTGGCAGCCGCATCTTTGCGTCGGGCATCCGCAACCCGACCGGACTGGACTGGGAGCCGAGCACCGGCACGCTGTGGGCCGTGGCGAACGAACGCGATGAAATCGGTGCGGATCTGGCGCCCGATTACCTCACCTCGGTGAAGGAAGATGGCTTCTACGGCTGGCCCTACAGCTACTACGGTCAGCACGTGGACGAGCGCGTGCAGCCGCAGCGGCCGGACCTGGTGGCGAAAGCCATCACGCCGGACTACGCCATCGGCTCGCACGTGGCGCCGCTGGGCCTGCTGTTCTACACCGGCCAGGCACTGCCGGCGCAGTACCACGGCGGCGCCTTCATCGGCGAGCACGGCAGCTGGGATCGCTCACCATTGAGCGGCTACGAAGTGGTCTACGTACCGTTCAAGGACGGTAAGCCGACCGGGCGGCCGCAGACCGTGGTCAGTGGTTTCGCCTCGAAGGACGAGAAGACTCTGATGGGCGCACCGGTGGGGATGGCGATGGACGCCGAGGGCGCACTGCTGGTCGCCGACGACGTGGGCGACGTGGTGTGGCGGGTGTCGGCCAAGTAACTCTGCAGCGTCGAGCCACGCTCGACTGCGTTGGATCTGGCCCTTGTAGAGTCGAGCCATGCTCGACTGCTTTTGCCAGCAGCAGTCGAGCATGGCTCGACTCTACAAAAAGCCATAAGCCGCCGAGCCTGGGATCGGTTCTACACTTCCGACGGCGCCGCGCGCAGCCCGCTGAACACCGATTCGGCAGCGAACCCCACGCCACCCAGCAGCACGCCGAAATACACCACCGTGGCCACAACAAAGCCGTACCCAGCGGCCACCGCCGCACCATCGCGCTGGATGAAGCCAATCGCAAAGGACATCAGCGCCAGCGCCGGCAAGGTATTGCTGAACGGAATCGGCCCGGCCGGCGCCATCAGCAGCAGGGTCGCGAACACCAGCATCAGGTTGTTCAGGCGCATCATCTTCTTCGAGCGCACCATCACTGCCAGCCGCATCGGCCGCGACAACCGCTCCATGCGGTGCACCCACTTCAGCGCACGGCCCAGGTTGGCCTTCAGCTTGTCGGTGGCGATCTCGCGGCGTGCCAGCTTCTGCGGCACCCACAGCGGCCGGTTGCGTACGCGGCTCAGGCCGATCAGCAGGATCGAGGCACCAAACACCGTGCTCAGCCCCGGAATCGACACCGGAATGATGAAGATGGCCGAGAGCAGGATCACGATCAGCAGCAGGCCTTCGTCGCCCAGCGCACTGAGCAGGGTGCCGACACTTACCTGGTCGCCGGGCAGCTCGTCGATCATCTGCTCGATCTGCTGGGCCAGGGGTGCGCTGTCATTGGTTTCGGGGGCACGGTAGGTCATGCGTCGCAAGGTTCTCCAGGGAAGGGCGGTCAGCGGGCCGTCCTGCGGTGGGGGACGCACAGGCTCCCGCAGTATCCCGGCCAACGTGGGCAAAGAGGTGAACCGGGCATGAGGGGTTAAACTGGCGTGCCCCGCACGAGTTGAACGCAATGGACATGGGCCGCAGGCAATCGACCATCGAACTGGTCGCCATCGATATGGATGGCACCCTGCTGGACCCCACCCACACGCTCACCGCGCGGGCCAAGCAGGCGATCGCGCAGGCGCGCGCTGGGCGTGCACATCGTGCTGACCAGTGGCCGCCCGGTTCCCGGCCTGGCACCGTTCCTGCACGAGCTGGGCATCACCGGCGACGACGACTACTGCATCGCCTGCAATGGCGGCCTGGTGCAGCGCATCGGCACGCGCGAAACCGTGGTCGAGTATCCGCTCAGCTTCGACGACTTCCTGTTCTGCGAGCAGGTGGCCCGCGACCTGGGCGTGCACTTCCAGGCGCTGGACAGCCGGCGCATGTATACGCCCAACCAGGACATCAGCTACTACACCGTGGCCGACTCGCATCTCTCGCGGATGCCGCTGTCCTACCGCCGAGTGGCCGACATGGACCCGTCCATGTCGTTCATCAAGCTGATGATGATCGACGAACCCGACGTGCTGGATGCCGCCATCGCGCGCCTGCCCAGCGAACTGACCGAGCGCTTCGCGGTGCTGAAGAGCGCACCGTTCTTCCTGGAAGTATTCGACCACCGCGCCGGCAAGGGGCCAAGCCTGCAGAAGCTGGCCGAGCACCTGGGCATCGACCGCGCCAACGTGATGGCCATCGGTGACCAGGAGAACGACCTGACCATGCTGCAGTACGCCGGTACCAGCGTGGCGATGGGCAATGCCATCGACGCGGCGAAGGCGGTGGCGCGGTTCGAGACCACCAGCAATGCAGACGAAGGCGTGGCGCGCCATTGAGCGTTTCGTCCTGCAGTAACCGCGCGTCCCTATGCCCTGGTAGGTGCCAACCTCGGTTGGCACACGTAAACGGCAAGCGCCGACCAAGGTCGGCCTCTACCATGTCTCGTAGGCCCTGGTAGGTGCCAACCTTGGTTGGCACACGCGCACCGTATGCGCCGACCCAGGCTATACCCACGTATAGCCCACCCATCCCCATCGCCATCCGCGCTGTACCACCGCGCAATGGCGAATGCGGCACTGCGATGCAAGAATTTCGCACGTCGAAATCACCCCATCGAATCCCACGGCAGATGATCGCCTTCGTCTGCTGACCGGCGCGCACCGCGCCGTCACTCCCTCAACGCAATCGCATTGCCAGCCAGGGCGCCGACACCGGTGCTGCAACGCGCTGGGCGTGCGCCTGCGCCGCTCTCTCCCTGCACCTGGATCTGCCCATGAACACCCCACCCACGGCGCGCCTCGCTCTGGCCGTCATCACGGCCATCACCGCACCTGCGTACGCCGCAGAAACGCACGATGCCGCGCATGACACCCCCACCACCTTGAACGCGCTGCAGGTCATCGCCACGCCGCGCGGCGCGGCCGTTGCGCCTACTCAGGTGGTCGGCCCCAACCGCTACGTCATCAAGGCTGAAGACCTCGACGCGATGGTCACCGGCAACAACGGCCTGGCCATGCTCAAGCAGGTACCGGGCGCCAGCTACACCGCCACCGATGGGCTGGGCCTGGATATCTCGGCCACCAGCCTGTTCGTGCGCGGCTTCCGCATGAACGAAATGGGTATCACCTTCGAAGGCGTGCCACTGAACGACAACGGTTTCCTCTCGCTCACCGGCACCAGCGTGGTGAACGTGGGCGTGCCCGATGGCATCGGCGCGATCACGGTCAGCCCCGGTGGCGCACCGGTCAGCGTGTTCTCCAGCAGCGTCAACGGCGGCAGCCTGGAATACCGCCTGCGCGAGCTGCAGGACACGCCCAGCCTGCGCGTGAAACAGGGCGTGGGCAGCAACAACACGCTGGTCACCACCGTGTCCGGGCAGAGCGGCCAACTCGGTGAGCATGGCCCGAAGGTGCTGGTCGACCTGCAGCGCGTGTCCGCCGACAAGTACCAGGGCGAGGGCACCCAGAACTTCCTGCGCGGCGACCTGAAGCTGCAGCAGGACGTTGCCTGGGGCGACTTCACCGTGTTCCTGTCCGACAGCAAGGCCAAGGTCTGGGGTTACAACAACATCTCCTTCGACATGATCCGCAAGCTGGGCTGGAAGGCCGACATCTTCTATCCCGATTATGCTTGGGCGTGGTACGTGGCCTCGCCGGAGAATGCGGACAAGTCCTGCGGCGCCTATACCTGCGGTGAGCTGTCCGAACTGATCCCGTACGACACCGGCCAGATCACCCGCGACCGCGTGTCCTCGATCAACCATCGCTTCCAGATTACCCCGGCGCTGAGCGGCAACGTGCAGTTGTACAACGCCAACAGCCACACCCAGGCCACGCTGACCGACCCGACCGTGCCGTCGCCCAACGGCGCACCGTTCTCCGAACAGGTGCAGACGCCGCGCGTGAATCGCCTGGGCGGCATGGTCAACCTGCAGTTCGAGACCGGCGCGCACACCTTCACTGCTGGCGTCTGGCAGGAGAAGAGCAAGGCCGCGGCCAAGACCGAGTGGTACCAGCAGCCGCTGCTGGGCGAGGGCCCGCCGCTGAAGGCCACCGGCCCGTTCGATGTGTACGGCCCCGCGTTCAAGACCGACAACGCATCGAGCTGGGTGACCCGCTCGCGCCAGTTCTACCTGCAGGACGACATCGTGTTGAACGACACGCTGAAGCTGGGTGTCGGCTTCAAGGCCGTGGACTTCCGCACCAGCGGCGGCGGCCTCGGCGATGCCAAGGACCGGCCGGTGAACGGCACGCTGCGCGCGAAGAGCAACTTCCTGCCGCATGTCTCGCTGTTCTGGAGCCCGACCGAATCCACCGATGCCTTCATCGACCTGGCCAACACCACGAACGGCTACCGCGTGGCCCAGCGCGGCAACATCGGCTACACCGCCTCGGCGTGGACCATCACCGACCAGGAAGAGTTCGACCGCGTGGCCGGCACGCTGCGCCCGGAGAAGAACTGGAATCTGACCGTCGGCGCGTCGCATCGCTTCGACCGGCTGACGATCACCGGTGACGTGTTCTACAACGACATCCGCAACCGCCTGCTGTCGGCCGCCATCGGCACCCAGTTCGCGCAGATCAACACCGTGCGGTTGATGCCGAAGATGCACGTGATCGGCGCCGACCTCGGCATCACCGCCGACCTGACCGACCACCTGCAGTTCTACCAGGGCGTGGCCGTGGCCCGTTCGTACTACGACAGCGATTTCGTGGTGGGCGACACGGTGTACCCGATCAAGGGCAACGCCCAGCCGGGCTATCCGCAGATCTCGCTGGTCAGCGACCTGTCGGCGCATTTCGGTGACTGGCGCTTCGGTGCCACCAGTACCTCCTACCTGCGCCAGCCTTTCACCTACGAGAACGACATCCGCGTGCCGACCTTCTGGCAGGTCAACACCTATGCCGCCTACCGCTTCGGTACGGACAGCGCGGTGCCGGGCCTGGAGCTGCGGCTGGACGTGAGCAACCTGTTCAACCGCCACAACATCGGTACCGCCACCATCGCCGGCTCGTCGTTCTCGGGGGATTACCAGACCCTGCAGCGCAGCGCGCCCCGGCAGCTGATGTTCAGTACCTCGATGGCGTTCTAAGTAGATCCACGCCATGCGTGGATGCACCTGGCGGTCCCCAGGCAGGTGCCCAGATCCGCCCACAAACCCGCCTTGCGCAATCAACAGGGATTTTCTGGCGGCGACGCAAGGTTCCCACAATGTTGCTGGGTCATGCTGTCGGCATGGCTCAGTACAACCCGCGATCACCGTTGTTCGACATACGGAGTCATGGACGGCCCCGGCAGGCGCTGTCCGTGGCGCCTGTGATCGACCTGCAGTCCGAGTACCAGTTCTGGCACGTCTACGAGCGTGTGGTCCGCCCGTTGCCCGGTGGGGGGCTGCGGCTGGCCTGGCTGGTGTGCCAGAAGGTGTACCGGGACCGGTGGCAGCACCCGCACGACAGCGACGAGGCGGCGTTGTCGCGGGTGTTGTTCGGCGGGAACATGACGGCTGACCGGGCGTCGGAGCTGGCGGAGCTCCACGCGCTGGTCAGCCGTCGGGTGGCGTTGCTGGCCCGGCGAGGCGTATTGTTCGGGCGCGGCCGCTGACCCGCACATCTGCAGGGAGTTCCGATGGATCTTCTTCTGGGGCGATATCGCATCCTCGCGTACCGCGGATTCCACGACCTGCCACGGCTGATGCTGGTGACCGATAGCGCATCAAAGCACTGGGTGCTCGACTGTCCGTTCGAGGACGAACGGGATGACTACGCACCGGTGTATCGAGTCCTTGCCGTGGAAGCTGGTGCCGCAGGGCCGGCGGAGATATGGGAACGGCACAGTCGTGGGCTTCTGCTTGGCGTCGGCGTTCTGCCAGTAAACAGGCTGCAGTTTGACGAGACGCGGCGTACCTCCTTCATCTTGACGTGATCCTTCGTTACACCCCCGGCTTTCCCCGGTCCAGTTGCCGATAGCCAATCGCCTCAGCCAGATGCGCCGTCTGGATCACCTCGCAACCTGCCAGATCTGCAATCGTGCGCGCCACCCGCAGAATCCGATGCATCGCCCGTGCGGAAAGCTGCAGCCGCTCGATCGCCTGCTCCAGCAGATCCTGATCGGCCTCACTCAATTTCGTGCACGCACGCAGCGCCGCCGGTGGCAGATGGGCATTCAGCCCGCCACGCGCCTGCTGCCGGGCATGGGCGGCTTCCACCCGTGCACGTACCGCAGCACTGGGTTCACCCAGCGGCGTACTCTCCCGCAGCTCCACCGCGTCCATACGTGCCACGCTGATGTGCAGGTCGATGCGGTCCAGCAACGGGCCGGACACCCGCGCGCGGTAGCGGTTGATACGTTCGTCGCTGCAAAGGCAGCGGTTGCTACGGTCCCCGGCCCAGCCGCACGGGCAAGGGTTCATCGCTGCCACCAGCTGGAACCGTGCGGGATACTGCACGCTCCGCGCTGCGCGGGCGATGCGGATGTGGCCGGATTCCAGCGGCTCGCGCAGGGTTTCCAGCGCGCTGCGGTTCCACTCTGGAAGCTCATCAAGGAAGAGGACTCCATGGTGGGCCAGTGATATCTCACCGGGGCAGGGCGGGTTGCCCCCACCTACCAGCGCCGCCGCACTGGCACTGTGATGCGGTGCCCGAAAGGGTCGCTGCCGCCACCGTCGTGGGTCCAGTCCTTCGCCACTCACCGATGCAATCGCGGCCAGCTGCAGCGCCTCAGTCTCTTCGGTATCCGGCAACAGGCTGGGCAGGCGCGAGGCCAGCAGTGTCTTGCCGCAGCCAGGGCTGCCGATCAACAACAGATGATGCCCACCCGCTGCGGCCACTTCCAACGCGCGTCGTGCGTGCGCCTGCCCGCGCACGTCGGCCAGATCGGGTAGTGGCAACGGTGTCGTGTCCACGCGCTCCACGGGCGGCAACAGACGCGGATTGCCCAGCCCGGCGCAGCACTCCAGCAGCGTGCGCGCTACACGCACATCGGCGTGCTCGGCCAGTGCGGCCTCCGCCGCGTTGCCGGGCGGCACCACCAGAATGCGCCCGGCTTCGGCGGCCGCGATTGCGGCAGGCAGCGCGCCCGCCACTGGCCTCAGTTCACCGGTCAGCCCAAGCTCGCCCAGAAACTCGTATTGAAGCAGCGACTGCGGATCGACCTGGCCGCTGGCCGCCAGAATGCCCAGCGCAATCGCCAGGTCGTAACGCCCACCTTCCTTGGGCAGGTCGGCGGGCGCGAGGTTCAAAGTGATGCGCCGCTGCGGGAAGTCGAAGCGCGCGCAGAGCAGGGCGGCACGGACGCGCTCGCGCGATTCGCGCACACTGGTCTCGGCCAAGCCCACGATCTGAGTGACAGGAAGGCCGCCAGAGAGATGCACTTCCACCCGCACCAGCGGGGCATCGACCCCGGCGCGGGCACGGCTGTAGACCAGCGCCAGGCCCATGTGTGGTTTCCCGTTTAGAGACATTGAATAGTGCAACAGCAATCGGCGGTCAGCCATCGGGGACTGCATCAGACGCGGCTAGGAAATGCCCTAACGTTGAATGAAAGTTGTGATGGGCAACGCAGCGACGCCCGTCACTTTGGACATTGAAGCAGGCGTTGATCGAGATGTGGGAAGTTGGAGTCAGTAGTCGGGTCCCGGGCAAGCCCGAATCATCGTGTACGAACGCACAGGCGAATCTTCTTTGGTTGATGGAACATCATGGATTCGGGGAATTCCAAGTACCGGCTCTAAAGCGTTGCCTCATAGAAACGGGTCCACGTGACCAAAAGACGAGTAGCGCTAATCGTCAACCGTTGTTCCCGCCAAAGTGACGCATATGGCTGAAAATTAGATGTCCCAATGCGCGGCTGATGGGTGAATATGAAATTCAAGATCTGACCAAAACCCTTTACATCACGGTGTTTGCAAGTCTGCGAGAAAGGAATGGAGCGTCGATAGGAAGAATCAATTGTCATTTCATTGATGTCGGTGAAAGAAGAGTATCCAACACTGAGTCCATCGTGATCCGGAGAAGAACGGTAGAAATCCAAAAGTTCGATGCCTTGTTCTTATCTGCCTATCAGGGAGATTGCGACAGTAATGTCGGTGCGGCGTCTGGCAATTGGATGCCGCTGGTATGCAGTATCTCTGGCGGGCCGAAAGTAAGTCGCTCGTTCCACATGTTGAGAAATTGGTTCTCAGCCTGTGAGTCTCTAAGGATCAGTTTCCGGTTCTGGTGAGTACATGTGGAGCAATGATGTGTGCTGCCATTCCCTGCCGTTGGCGGTGCACGATGAAAATTATGAGAGGAATTTCTATGGCGAAGAAGTGATGGAGTGAGTTCAGAGGCTCAATTGCCCCATCTCCTGGGATCAGGAACATTTCTCCCCGGGGTGGTCTTATCCATCCTTCTCCGCGTACCAATCTGCGCGTCTGATCATTCAGATGCGCAGTGTGCCGCCGATTACCCAACCTTTGGCTGGGGTTGATCGGAAATTCGTAGTCAACCAAGGAGGAATGTCATGAATCGTGTACTGAATCTGCAGCGTTTGGCCTTCGATACCAATGTCAGCCTGATGGGCAATAGCTGCAGCAGCTCCACACACAGCTGCTGTGATGGCAGCGTAGAGGATCCGCGGCTGTAATAGCTGTTGCTGCATGACGTGTCGCCGCCGGCTTCCTAGGTGTCCCGGCTACACCACATGTATTGCCACACCAATCTGATCGATCTACCGCAAGGGATTCATCATCGACGCTATCGACCCAGCGACATGGCCGAGAGTGACTCATCGGCGAATCTCCTATCAGAAAGAGGATCTTTCATTGAATCGAGTTCTCAACTTGCAGAGACTGCTTGTGGAAAACACCGTGTCTGCGCTTGCCAACAGCTGTACCAGCTCCCAGCACAGCTGCTGCGCCACGCCTGTGGAAGGAGAGCGTTAACACAAGAGTCGTCAGCTGATCGTGTGATCCGCCAGCTGTCGTGAGTAAGTGCCAACTCAGGGGGCGCGCTCATCCAGGGACGATGAGCCAAGGAGAGTGACGCTACCTTGAGTCACTAAGGAGAGAAAGAATGAATCGTGTACTGAATCTGCAGCGCCTGTCTCTGGATACCTCGTTAAGCCTGATGGGCAACAGCTCTACCAGTTCGACCCATTCATGCTGCGGCCCCACGGAGGAGCAGAAACTGCAGTAGTTGACCTAAAGGAGGGCGCCGGATATCTGGCGCCCTCCCATGACAATGCCGGCTGCCAGTGCTCGGTTGGAGACTGCGGGCCGATCATCTCCAAGGATAGCGCGTGATGTCTTCCAGAAAACCTACGCTGCGCGAGCTGCGGCATGTTGACAAGGTCAACTTCATCAGCAGCGACGAGCGCTTCTACGAGCCGAACTACGAGCATTACAGGCCGAGCGATGAGCTAGTGTCGATTGTTGATCAGCTTCTAGTGGCGCATGGGCAAGGCTGGGGCATTCGCCGGATCGGAGTGTGGTCCCATGTCTTGCCACTCGCGAGGTCTGGCTCGCGGTCGCTTCCAGCTCAGGGTTGGAAGATCCATTTGTCAGCAATCGAAGATAACTGCAAGCAGATTCTTCAGCGTGTTGCTGAGCTTCTGCTTCAGCGTGATGTGGAGTTTAAGTTCGCCAACGACCGCCGCACGATGAGGATGATGACATCCAAGCGTTGGCCCCGAGGTGGATCTGGGAAGTTCATTACGGTCTACCCGCATACGGAGACTGAGTTCAAAGAACTCATCGAGCTGATGTACCAAGAGGTGGGGGCGAATGTCGGATCTTACATCCTGTCCGACAAGCGCTACAAAGACAGCCGCTGTATCTACTACCGGTACGGCGGCATCATCCAAGTGAACCGTCTGGACTTCATGGGAAGAATGATCCCGATGCTTGTTTCACCGTCAGGAGACCATGTCCCTGATCATCGGACCCCGTACTTCGAGACTCCTGAGTGGGCTCAGGACCCCTTCCCTGCCGAGGAAGAGGAAACAGGGGAGATGGTCTTGAACAACGGTCGCTACTTGATCGAGAGCGCGCTGGGCTTCTCGAACACTGGTGGAGTGTACCTGTCAAAGGACACTCTCACCGGTCGCCAAGTCGTCATCAAGGAGGCCAGGCCCCATGTGGAGCTCTATGAAAATGGCGGAGATGCAACCACCCGCCTGGAAAGAGAGATGTCGAATCTGAGCATCCTCAGTCCGCTGGGAGTCGCCCCTGCAGTCTTGGACTCGTTCTGGGATTGGGAGAATTTCTACCTCGTTGAGGAGCATTTCGATGCTCTCGACATGCGGCAGGTCATGCTCCAGTTCTCGCCGCTGATGACGGTGCGCCCAACGGTGGCAGACAGTGAGAAGTTCTATGGGATGTATCGAACGATCTTCATTAATCTCTTCAGAGTCGTTGATCTGGCGCATAGGGCAGGAATGGTTATTGGCGATCTGTCACCCCCAAATATTCTGGTTAAGAAGGAATCCCTGGAGGTGCGGTTGATTGACCTGGAAGCTGCATTCCGACCGTCTCATGGAGAATCCGACGACATCCATACACCTGGATTCAGAAGCAAGATGAAGAGCAGGACAAAGGTAAGCAGCATCGAGGATGACCTGTACGCAGTTTCGGCGATCATGATGTACTCCATGTTTCCGATCGTGGCGATGGCGTATGTCAGAGACGACCTCTTCGACAACGTCCTTCCCATTCTCGTCCAGGATATCGGCTGGGAAGGGACCCCGGTGCTCGATGTGATTCGTGGTCTCGCGCAGGGACGGATCGATCTTCGCGAGGCCGAAGAAAGGCTACAGGTAGGAGCCTCAATAGATGAGCCGTACGGTATGCGCGAGGCTTCTTCTGAGCCAGTGGAGCACTTGATAGAACGGTTGTCTAGGTTCGTTCTGATGAACTATCGACTGAATTCGAAGTACACGCTGTTTCCTTGTGACCCCTTTGCTCTCTCCACAAATGCAACTAGCTTGGGATTTGGTTCCTCCGGCGTAATCTACGCACTCACACGCGCCGGTGCCGAGGTGGCCAATGAAGTACTCGAGCGGCACTTTTCGGATGCAGGACGTCTTCATGAGGCGAACACAGCGCCCGGTGTGCTGACGGGGCTGGCGGGAATCGGATGGGCCCATTTGGCCATGGGCTACGATTCTGTCGGGCTTGGCTTCATTGACATGGCCAACAGAAGTTCAGTTTCGAAGGGCCAGATCTCGTTCTACTACGGAGCAGCCGGCATCGGAATGGCGAATCTGGCAGCCTTTCTTGCCTCGCAAGTCACGAACTATCTGGAAACTGCCTTAGAGCTCGGTCTGCAGCTGAAATCATCTGCGGTTCGTACGGAGAACGGAATCTATTGGGAGGACGACGGCGTCATTCGAGTAGGACTCGGCTATGGTCAATCCGGAGTGGCGCTTTTCTTCCTCCGGCTGTCTCAAGTGACCGGCGATTCTAAGTGGAGGGCGATAGGAGAGTTGGCACTGGCCTACGACCTGTCGAAGGGAAACGAGCTGGAGGCAGGTATCACCACGTTTGCCGCCGCACCTACTGGCCTAACCACCTACGAACCCTACGTGGAGCAGGGTACCGCAGGCATTATAAAAGTCGCCATCAGGTACGGTCTCTGGGATGTAGTTGAATCTCTGGCCTTGGATCTCTACCGCAAGTATTCCGGATTTCCGGGTCTTATTTACGGCCTTGCCGGATTGATAGACACTCTGGTAGATGCCTATGTGTATTCAGGAGATGCAAAGTACCTGAATCTGGCCAATCGCCCTTATGAGGGGCTGACCGACATCTATGTTTTTGGCGACGATGACACAGCGGCGATACCGGGAGAGAACCTGTTTCGCATTTCCTGTGACTACGCCACAGGTGTTGCTGGGGCTATCCGGGCCTTGCATCGACTGAGTTCGCCGTATCCCGATGAATTCTGTCTGGACATCTTGGACGCCCCCTTCTTGAAGGTGCAGGCAGGCCATCAGCTGGGCCCTACCCTCATGGAAGGGCCTGAGTGGGGAATAGGGCAAGAATGAGTACGCCGAGCGGCAGCACTGCGGTGGATCCTGGCCGCGGCCACACACCATGGCGTGACTTCTCGCGTTTGCTAGGCGAGAACCGGAATGAGTACGTGGCGGTGACGATCACCTCCTGTGCAATTGGTGCATTTGAAGGTCTGATACCCCCCCTCCTGATCAAGGCGATTCTTGATGAGGCGTCGTTGAGGGGCGATTTTTCGCGTTTGATGTACCTGATCCTTGGCTATCTTGCGCTAGGTGTGTCGCTCAACGTGGGTGCCTACGTGACTTCGCTTTGGCAGCAGCGATTGGACAATCGCATTGTGAGGCGAGTCAGTGAGGAACTTCTGCGCGTCTTCTACAGTGAACGCTACGAAGACTTCCTGCGAAACGGAGTGGGATACTACATTTCGCGGATCAGATCTGACGTAAAGGATGGTCTGGTACCAATGCTTGCCTTGGTCAGAGGAGTTGCAGTCAAGATCTCCATGCTTGTGGCCTTGGTCATAGCACTGCTCTACATCTCATGGAAGGCCTTCGCAGTTCTTGCCGCGATCATCCCAATTGCCACGATTGTCAGCTTGGTGGTCGGCAAACGCATCAGTGCTTTGACATCTACGGAGCGGGAAAAGGAAGCCCAGGTTCTGGTTGTCCTTGCCAGAGCTGTTGGAAGCCTGAAGATGGTGGGGACGTTCGGATTGACAAGCAAGACGTTGAGTTCGTTCGATAGAGGCATGCACGGCCTCTTGGATGCAGGCTACAGTCGATTCAAGGTGGTGCGCACACTTCAAGGCGCAAGTGATCTGACGATGGTTCTGTCGGATGTCTGCTCGATATTCGTTGGTGCGATATTTGTCTTTCAGAAGAAGATGACATTTGGTTCGTTCATTGCATTCATGAACGCATTCTGGCGTGCGGCTACAACCCTAATTGCCATCTTCAAGAACTGGGCAGATCTGAAGAGCTACGGCGCCACGGTTCATCGAGTTTCAGGGTTTCTTGAGTTGCGAAAATCGTCTGAATTTAAGTATTCAGAAAGTGTCATAGCCGATCGCTTGTCCTTTAGCTTCGGCCAAACCAGCGTTCTTCGAAATGTATCCACAGTCATTGATCGGGGGCAGAGGGTTCTCGTCACTGGTGACAACGGCTCTGGAAAGACCACACTTGCCAACATCCTCGCGAGGCACCTGCTGCCCACAGCAGGTAGTCTTTCACTGCCTGCACGAATCAGCTCATCCACTCTGCCGCTCGCATTTCCTCCTCTCGCCATAAAGGACCTTGGGGTTGACGTAGAGCTTCTGAAAACACTGGCTGTATTTTCTTCAGAGATTCTTGAGGCCTATCCTGACCAGCTGTCTGCGGGTCAGCAACAGAAGGTTGCCTTGGCCATGGCACTTAGCAAGAGGGCCGATCTCTATGTATTGGACGAGCCACTTGCGAACCTGGACGCCGGCATCCAACGTATCGCCATGGATATGATCATGACGATCACGAAAGGCAAAATACTGATAATGATCATGCACGGCGGAATCGAGTACCGAAATCTGTTTGATACAACTCTTGCGCTTGAGTCAGAGAGTGCTGGGACTATGGATGAGAACGCAGTCCAGCAGGCTTAGTCGGACCCCATGGGCCGGCGCAGAACAGGTGGGACAGCACAGGATGGTTGCTTAGATGTTTGGCTATTACGTGAAAGTTGCGCTGCATAACGCCGCAAGGAACAAGGTCATCACTGGATTGGTGATTCTGGCGATATCGGTTGGCATCGGAGCGAGCATGACAACCCTCACAGTCATGCACATCCTGTCTGGAGACCCTCTTCCAGGCAAGAGCGGGCACATCTATTACCCTCAAGTTGATGTGAACCCAGAGTCCAAAGGACGTGAGCCCTATGATGTAATGGATTACCGCACCGCATTTGATCTATGGTCGGCCAAGCAGGCGGACAGCCAGGCGATGGTGGTATCCAATCCCGTCAAGGTTAGGTCAGAGCTTCCTAGCGGAGTACCGCTGATGATCTCTTCGATCTCAACAACTTCAGAATTCTTTACGATGTTCGACGTGCCGCTACAGTACGGGCGCGCTTGGGGTGCTGAGGATGACGCGCGTCGCAGCCGTGTCGCAGTGATCTCAGATCGACTCAACCAGCAGTTGTTCGGCGGCCGCAACAGTGTCGGTCAGAGCTTAAGAGTCAAAGATACGAATCTTCAGATCATCGGTGTTCTAGGCCCATGGCGTCCTTCCCCACTGTTCTACAAGATCAGAGGTGGGCGCTTCTCTGGTGGTGAGACATCCGGCTTCTACGGTGTAGCGGACGATGTGTTTCTTCCTCTCTCAGCTAGCCTCGAGATCAACGAGGGCGACTTCCAACCGTTTACCTGTTGGGCTACCCCAGATCGTCCTGGTGTTCTCGAGAGCTCGCCCTGTGTCGCGGTCGCGCTATGGGTAAAGTTGAGTGGTCCGGAGCGCGTTCAGGGATACGATCGCTTCCTCCGTAACTATGCAGCTGAGCAGAAGCGCCTTGGACGTATCAAGCACGGCGACAACACCCGGTTGAGGTCTCTGATGGAATGGCTGGACTTCAATCAGGTAGTTCCCAGCGACGTAAAAGTGCAGACGGTTTTGGCCTTCGCGTTCCTTCTGATCTGCCTCGCAAACGTAGTCGGCTTGCTGCTTGCGAAGTTCATGAGACACGGCGGAGAGATCGGCCTGCGTCGCGCGTTGGGAGCGAGCAGAGTCGCTATCTTCACGCAGTGTCTGGTCGAGGCCGGTCTAATCGGTGCTTTGGGCGGCGTGCTTGGCTTGTTCCTAACGTTACTTGGCTTGTGGATGATACGCATCCAGCCAGTAGCATACGCAGATCTGGTGCACCTGGACATCGCAATGTTTCTGGTCACAGTCATTCTATCTTTGCTCACAAGCCTCTTGGCGGGTGCGATTCCCGCGTATCGAGCGAGTTTTATCCAGCCGGTTACCCAGCTGAAGCTGCTTTGAAGGAGTGTGCCATGCAAGTTGGAATCATCGTGGCGGCGCTGAAGAAGCACAAACTGGCCACATTCTTGATCACCATTGAGATAGCCTTAGCGTGTGCAGTTCTATGCAACGCAATCTTCATGTTCATGGAGAAGAGTCGAGCGCTCAACCTTGATAGTGGCGTTCAGGAGTCGTCACTTGGGATCGTCCAGCTCTCCGGATTCAGCGCAGAAGACGCACATGACATCAACGCCCGTGTGATGAACGCTATCCGGGCTATTCCAGGTGTGGAGGCTGTGGGCGCCATTAGTGCTGTTCCCTTTGGCGATCCTGGAGTCCGTGCCGGTGTGAACACTGACGAAGCGCTTGAGCGCTCTGGCGGTGTTCTGGATTTCTACCTTGGGGATGCTGTGGCGCTGAAGTTGCTCGGTTTGAATGTGGTGTCTGGTCGTATGCCGGAGCCGGCCGAGTATGCGCCCATCGAGCAGTACGTCCCATCCAACGCCCCGGTGCTGGTGACTCGGCAGTTAGCCGATCGCTATTGGCCGGGGCAAAGCGCAATCGGCCAAAGCATTTGGGCCATGGATACCCGATTCACGGTAATAGGTACCGTCGACCACCTTGCTGTCTCTCAACCGGGATTGGGAGAGGCATTGGGCAATGACTGGTCGCTCATCGTTCCAGCATTGGCCGGGCCTCGGCTCGCTGGCAGATACCTGGTGCGAGCCAATCCGGAAGATCTTCCGCAGATCTTTGGCCAAGTAGGGAGGGCTATATCGGCGGCTGCACCTGATGTGGTTTTTGACCATTCTGCCAGTCGCCCGGTCTCCGAACTCAGGTCAGACCACTTTCGCGGTGCCAAGGTCATGATGGGGTTGCTTGCCGCAGTGATCATTGCCCTTCTTGGGGCCACTGCATTGGGAATTGTGGGCTTGGCCAGCTATTGGGTAGAGCAGCGCCGGAAGCAGATCGGCATTCGTCGTGCTTTAGGGGCCACGCGATCGGATATTCTGCGTTACTTCCAGATCGAGAATTTTCTGATCGTCAGTCTCGGCATTGCGGTTGGACTGGTCCTTTCCTACGCGATGAATATTGGCCTAATGCGGTTCTACGAGTTGCCAAGGCTACCGGCAGCCTACTTGCCGGTGAGTGCTATAGCATTGTGGTTGCTAGGCCAAGCAGCGGTCCTGGTTCCGGCACTGAAGGCCTCAGCAATCACGCCCCTAGAGGCGATCCGCTCGCTCTGACCCATTTTAGGTGAAGCCGAGCCCGCAGCCCGACGACGCCAAGGTGCGACATGCTCGAGGCGCGATGTTCAACGTGATGCGCCGCTGCGGAAAGTCGAAGCGCGCGCAGAGCAGGGCGGCTCGCACGCGCTCGCGTGATTCGCGCACACTGGTCTCGGCCAAGCCCACGATCTGCGTGACAGGCAGGCCGCCAGAGAGATGCACTTCGACCCGCACCAGCGGGGCGTCGACCCCGGCGCGGGCACGGCTGTGGACCAGCGCCAGGCTCATGTGTGGCTTCCTGCGGAGGGATGTTTGATGGTGTGGCAGGCGCTCTGCGCAGGGATATCGGGGTTTGTTGGCGACGCAGCTAGGAGGATTCCGACAGGTGCCCGGAGCGTGCCTTGTTCCTATGCGGCGACCAGTCTCTGCAATGTGAGCGCCGGAACTCGCCCGGTATCAAGTGGATCGGCGTTGATCAGCCAGAACCGCTGCCATCAGCCCATCCGCGGTCCCTGCCGGCTCTCTTCCTGCTGCCGCTCCTGCGCTTGCGCCAGCTGCTGCGATTGCTCCCGATCCTGAGCGTCGAGGCTCCGGTTGGCCGCTGCATACTGCTGCTCCGGTGCGATCGCCAGGGCGTCCTGTGTTGGCATCTGCACCCGGTTGGCGGCGGGGTCCGAGGACGCGCCCGGCCCGGAGCGCGTCACGAACAGCGTAGTACCCGCAGCACGGGTTTCAGTGGCTTCACTCAGTGCCATGTCTACTTTGTCGCCAGGCTTGAACCCGGCGTCTGCCGCAAGCCTGTAGGCGCTGGCCAGCAGGCGGTCGCTGCTCTGGTCCCACGGCTTGTTGTTCTTTTCATCCAGCATGGCTACCGACGAGCGCAACTGCTCCAGCAGCCTGCTGCCATCCGGACGCAGGACCGAGCTTTGGTCTCGGTCTACGTCAGCGTCGTGCTGGGTGGCAGGCCTGGAGGCGTGTGGCGAAGGTGCGTCCGGTGCGACGCCCGCAGGTTGCTGCTCTTGTTCTGAGGTCGTGCGCCGCACGTGTGCCTGAGCAATCTCCTCTGGCGTGGTAACGGAAACGATCTGCATGCGCTCGTCATCCTTCCCCGCCAAGGTGGCCAGCGAGCCATCCTTCTGTACCTGCAGCATGAAGGTGCCAAAGCTGGGCACGGTGCGTGCGTGATCCTGGGCAACAGCGGCTACAGCGTCATCAATTTCTTCTGCGTTTCGCTCAATGCCGGCGCTTCGGTAGGCGTCCACCACTTGGCTGCGCAAGCCGTACTCGGTTGGCGTGGGATTGGCCCGGGCAATGTCCGCCATGGAATTCAGCTCCTGCACACCGGCCTGCTGGCTCTGACGCGTGCGATTGAGCTCCTCGATGATGCTGCCCTCGGCCGGGTTGGTGCCATACACCCAGCCCGGGGTGTGCCACTGCCCGTTGGCGTCCTGCGTGTACTTCTCGCCGTTGGAAGCGCGCAGGGGCTGCGTCTGGGGCAGCGCGTTGGTGATCACCTCCGGTACCGGCTCAATGGTGGCGAACTCGTGCCAGTTGTACTGGTTGAACGCCACCTGGTAACGGGCGGCGAGCGCCTCCGGCGTGTTCAAGGCGTTCTGGGCAATGATGCGCTGCGATTCCCGTTCCAGTTGGCCGGACTTTTCCGGGCCCACGGGCACGCTGTAGTCAAAGGGGACGCGTCCATCAATCATTGAGTGGATGGAGAGGTTCCATTCGCCGCTGTGCGGATTGCGCACGTAGTGGCGGTTGGTTTCAAACGGCTCGCGCGGCGGCGTGCTCTCGCCGCCTGCATTGAGCTTGAAGGGGTTCTGCGGCCTGGGCAGGTTGGCCATGCCCAGTGAATATGAGTCGTTGGCGGCTTTGTAGTTCAGCTCGTCCACCAGCCGGCCACCGGCGACCATCGTGATCTCGCGGTAGCTTCCGTCGGGCTGCGGTGTGCGCACGCTGCGGCTCCAGGTGCCCTCTGAATCCTCCGGGTCGCGGCTCCATTCGTTGCCACTGCGGTCCACCTGGGTGTAAACGGCTTTCTTGTCCTGGTACTGGGCCCAGTACTCACCGGTGAAGCCGCCGGCCACGCCGCCCAGCAGTCCGGTAGCCAGCGCACCTGGCCCGGTCCACGAGCCGGTAACGACTCCGTACCCTGCGCCCAACAGGAAGCCGCCGCCAAAGCCGCCCGCGGTGCGCCCCACGAAGTGGGTGGCCGCAGATTTTGCGCCGGCGTCGTTGCCCTCGCTGCGCAATTCGGCCACGCGGTGGCCGGTGATGGCGAAGTCCACGGCCAGTGCGGCGACACCCGCGGCCCCGAGTACGCGGGCGCCGGTAATCTGTCCGCGCGCGGCGGCAGCTTCGGCGGCACCTTCTGCAGCGCCCGCTCGCCCTGCAGAGCCAGCCAGTTCCGGGGCCGTGCTTGCCGGGCCAGGGCGCACGATGGTCAGTGGCATCTCCGGGTTGAACGCAGTGCGTATGCGGGCAGCGGTGTGCTCGGTCAGCTGCAGGCGACCGCCCTGGTTGGCCTCCTGAATCGCGGTGCCCATCGATGCGCGGCCACCCCAGCGCTCGCTCAGGGTCGAGTTGCCGGGTTCGTCG
This sequence comes from Stenotrophomonas sp. 93052_Sma, assembly GCF_056481145.1. NCBI lineage: Bacteria > Pseudomonadati > Pseudomonadota > Gammaproteobacteria > Lysobacterales > Lysobacteraceae > Stenotrophomonas > Stenotrophomonas sp. 93052_Sma. The sequence continues at coordinate 4,648,437 of NZ_CM151134.1, read as the reverse complement.
ATGGCATCCAGCGCCGCCTTCACATTGGCTTCGGACTGGGTGACAGCGCGCCAGCGCAACTCGGAGGGGTTGAGGGTCTTCAGTTCCGCAATCTGCGCGGCGTGGGTGCGCTGGTAGCCGTCCAGATCGGAGAAGAAGGTGCGGATCTTGGCGTTGGCTTCCGCCGCGGTCATGTTCTCGGGCGTGTTGGTGACCAGGTCGCCGTTGAGGATGCCGGCGCGAAGGGTGTATTCCAGGTTCTGGATGCGGGCACCCATACGCTCGACGGCGGCAGCGCGCACATCCGGCGGAGAATCCTTCGCCAGCAGGGTTCGGCCATCGTAGGTTTCCGTGAGGTCGTCGAGAACGAACTTCAGTTGATCCGTGTACGCACTCAACGGGCCGCCTGAGTGTGGCGAAATACCCAGGCGGGTTGCCAGCGCGGGGTTCGCGGGCAGGTTGAGAATGTTGTCGGGTCCGTGGAGCGTGAAATGACCACTCCTGGCAAGCGACTTCAGCAGTTGGCTTTGCTCGAACGCATTCTGTTCGATCAGATGGTGTCCCTGAAAAACCGGCGTGTCGGCCATGCGCACCACCTCGTTCAAGAATCCGTTTGAAGGAGCTCGTCTTAGAGATCGGCTACATCACGCAGCCGTACGCCGGAGAAGTTGGCCGCAGCCAATGCATCAAACATCGCGCGGTCGCAGATGGGCGGTGCGCCCATTCGATCCTGGCGGAAGATATGGGCATCGCCCACAACGTCCTGTTTGAACACCAGGCTGGCTCCTCCAACGAGGCTGTAAAGCTTCTCGTCCTCGCCGGTCTGATAATTGTGATCGAGCTTGATCCTCACGCGGGAAGCGGCTTCATCCAGGGCATCGAGCCTGCGCAGCACATTGCCCAGGTAGTACCGAGGGCCGGGGCTGCCGTCGGCAAGGCTGAAGTCGCAGGCCACAAAGGCAAACGCTTCGGGGTCCATCCGTTCAAACAGCTGCTTCAACGGTTCCGACACAATCCAGATGCCAGCGAGCTCTTCCAGATCGCGTGGCATTGCTCCCTTCTGGGGCACATGAATCAGGTGGGGGCGCTCCGGATACTGGCCTGGCGTTCCATCAGGACGCGAGACGACATTCATCCCTGGATCGATCAGCTTCTCTTCGTTGGCGATCTCTATGCCTGGAACCCTGCTGTTGCCCAGGAGGCCGGCGTCGATCAGGAAGAATTCGCCCTTGTGAGATGCGGCTTCGGCTGAAACTTCAGTGGCGGTCGATTCGGTCACGGGGGCGTCCATCTATGGATGCGGGGGCAGAACGGGAAGGCCGTTGGACCGATGCTAGCTGGGCTTCAGTGCAGCCACAAGTTGTGTCAAACGGTGCCCGAAGTGCTCGATTCGGGTGAATCCTGGGAAAGTTCGGAACAATGCAGAAGAGCGCGCTGCGATTCATTCGTCACTCCGCACACAGACAGAAAACGCCGCGCCATACGCGCGCTCAGTCCTTGGGTCGCATCCGCTCGTGGATGAAGGCGGTCAGCGCGAGATCGGCCATCACCAGCCCCTCCATCACCCGGTCGCCGACGTACTGCTCCGGCTCGCCGTTCTGGCGCGTGCGCTCGGCCGCCAGCAGGATCTCCTGCACGATGCGTTGGCCGGTGAGCGCGCAGTCGGCGTCGGACAACTGCATCTGCCGGCTGCGCAGGTGATGCCGCTCGGGCCAAGGCTGTCCGTCGGCCGCAGCGCCCGCGCCGATGGCGTGCAGGATGGAGATGAGGCTGTTTGGGTCCGGGGCCGGAGCGGCTGAGGGCGCTTCCTGGATCGGGCGCGCGGGGAGGGGAGTGCGGCGTGGTCATGGCGGGCTCCGTGCATGCAAGCGGAAGCCGCCACCTATAAAGGTGGCGGACAGGGCGTGGCTCGAAAACCGGTGTGTGATGATCGCCGGCGGGCACGAGGCCCCCACGCCCCGCCCGCCATAGCCGGCAGACGGATTGCCAGCCGGTACCACGCAAGGTGATACCGGCTGGCAAGCGCAAACTTCATCACAACAACGGGTTTTCGAGTCCCGACCACCGATGCACGGTGGCGCAGTAACGATTACCTGCTGTTGTGCGGAATGCCAAGGGGTAGGGTCAATGCCGCCAAAACCCGAGACGTTTTTGGCATTGTCGCATAAGGGGCGGAGCTACGAGAGACCCTGGGGGATAAGGGCTTTGGTGCTTGTGGCGTTTCGTAGGTGAGTTCTTCTGAAGGAGCATTCGGGACATGGCAATTGCGACATTGCTTCACTGGCGAGAATGCTTGGAGGTCCATGCGACGGAACCGGAGAATGCTGGAAGCTGGTAAAGAGGGGGGCGGGACGATGTCTGCTTCCGGTCGAACGCGGACATTCGTTTCGGGCGAGCAGCTTGCCATCAAGCTAGCATCCACTTCCGAGCCAAGCATACTGCGTCCATGTAGCATTGCCTCCCATCTGAACATGGATATGAGCCCATGAGTGGGAATGGATTCGAGCATGATGCATCAAGCTTTAGCGAAGCGCGCATGGCTCTCGAGCGGGAGCGCGCCCTTCTCAATAATGCAATTGAACGGCGTAGCAGAACTAATCGTCTGTATCAAGTTGTCACCGTCGCTACATTTGGCGCGCTGATAGCGGCAAATTTACTGGGTACTTACGCAGAAATCGTTAAGCAGAACATCGGAATTATTGACTGGCTTCGATCCGCTGCACCGACCAGCCTCGCGGGGACAATTGGCTCCCTGGCCGTCGCGGTTATTGCCCTCTTGTTCGCCACTTACACATACTTAGACGCTTCCGCGCAGGCGAAGGCGCGGCGAGCTGTCAGACTAGCCACGGCCGTGTTCTCCCAATCTGAGCAGGATTCATTCACTCCACCTGCAGTTCCAAGTCATGGTCACTTTGGTGCTGCAGGTCAGGATTCCTCTGCTTCAGCGGCGCGCCTGCGGCCAACCCAGCATGAGATTGCTGACATAGCCAATCAAGTATCAACAGAACTATTGTCCCGTTCTACCGAAGCAGATTCAATCAGGCAGATTCGTACTCTCTACGAAACGGCCCAGGAGCGGTTGAACGCAGAGATCATTGCTCTTAATAGACGCGCTCTGCTCAATCTGATCATTGGCAGTTTCGTGACCGTTCTTGCTGCATTAGTGCTGGTCTATGTTGCGGTGTCTGATCCTTTGCGAGACATCCTGGCCACAGGGACCACTCGACAACTGAGATGGTTTGAATTGGCCGCTCATTACGTTCCTCGTCTTGGCATTGTGATTTTCCTCGAGGTCTTCGCATTCTTTTTTCTTCGGCTTTACAAGAACACTCTGGCAGAGGTGCGCCTATATCAACTCGACTTGACTCGAGTGAGTACGCAAGCTGTCGCCGTCGAACTTGTTTTCACATCGAGCGATGGCGCTGAACGAGCTGCCACGGCAGCTGCGCTGATCAATGTCGAATGGCGGGGGCCAAGAGCACCGGATAGTCCAAGTCGCGGGCTAGACCCGAAGCTTGTGGGAGAGCTTGCAAGCATTGCAGCGAAGATGGCCAGCAAATCGGTGTAACTGGTGGAACGTGCCAACGCTAAGCACCAGTTCAGCGGAACGTCCGCCATCGAGTTATTCGATGCAGCAGCTGGTACTGTTAGTCGTAGATCCACTAAGCTTCGTGAAGAAAATTTGCCGGTTGATTCGTTTTCGGTGCTGCGCCCCCGCTGGCGAGTCGATTGATTGAATTGCTCAACAGAAGTATCAGCAAAGGAATCTAGAAATGCTTAGAGTCTTCATTAGCTATGCGTCCGACGATAGAGAGCGAGTGCTCCCGTACTTTGAAAGATTGAGGCAGCAGGGGTTTTCTCCTTGGATAGATCAGCTAATTCTTCCTGGGCAGAGCTGGGAGCTTGAGATAACGAGAAACTTCAAGTCTGCTAACGCCATCATCATCTTCATGAGCGCTAGGAGCGTCACCAAGCGCGGGTTCGTCCAGCGAGAAGCGAAGGACGCGCTGGAGCTCATGCGGAACAAGTTGCACGGGGACATTTTCATCATTCCCGTTCTACTAGAAGATTGCGAAGTTCCTGACCAAATATCGGACAACTATCAGCACATTGACCTCAACGTCGAGGGGGCTTGGGATCAGGTTGTCGCGTCCCTGAAGCTGGCAGCGCAGCAACAAAGTGTGGACCTTGCCGACGGAGCAACGCATGGTCCCTTCAAGGTGTTTACGGAGGAGGTCAAGGAAGAGTGGAAGGGTAGGCCTGGTCACGACATCGAAGTTTCGTATCCACGGTTCGAGTCCGAGACCCATCAAGACGCTGCAAGAGAGCTGAGTCAGCTCTTCGCTGGCCGCGCTGCACGGACTCTGATTCACGCGAGGCAGCGGCCTTGGGAGCAGAACCCTGAATTCTTCGAAGAAGGAGCGGGGAATGCATTCAACGGGCGTTGGGATCACTTTTCAATTGAGTTAGTGAACGATGAAGTTCTCAGTCTTCATTACTCAGTCGGTTGGTATGGAGCCGGCGCGGCGCATCCCAATACTCACTTCGAATCCTACAACTTCTACATCAATGGCAGAGTCACTACGATGGAGTTGTCCGCCCTTTTCACTGACTCTGACGAAGCCTTGAAGAGGATAAGTGCTGCCTGCATTCAGCAATTGTCGAAGGAGTACTGGGAGAGAACTGCGGAGCTTCCAGAGCAGTCAGACATTGAATCATTCAGATCTGGCGCGGGTGAGGAGTGGGAGAATTTCCAGGTATTCACGATCTCTCGTAACGGCTTGAGGTTCCTGTTTCATCCTTACCAAGTCCATGCCTACGCGATGGGTTCATGGGGGGCGGAGGTGTCTTTCTATGATCTCTTGGATCTTCTGCCCGCTGATGGAATTCACGTAAAGCTTGGGCACAAGTCACTAGCCGCCGCAAAGACTTTGGACTAGTTAGTTAATGATCTTGCGTAGCGCGCTGAGACGTTGATCCAAGTACTTATAGGCATTATCTCAGGGGGATATGGGAATTTATTGGAATACTGGCGGAAATCCAGGAAGATGCGCGCTGCGTGGCGAAAGCGGATATCGACGAGGTGGACGGGTTGAAAAATATTCCTGAAAGGACAACTGAACTCGGATGGCAACATTCGATCATTCCCTGGTAACCCTCCGATTCTTCGGGGACGACCTCCTGCCCGAAGAAGTCAGTGCCTTGCTCGGAGCGACTCCAACCGCATCGCATCACAAGGGCCAGGAACTCAGAGGCAACCAATCAGGCACCGTGCGTATCGCCAGGACCGGCAGCTGGCAACTTGATGCGGAGCGTCGTGAGCCTGAAGATCTGGACGCTCAGATCTTCGAGATCCTCGATCAACTCACCGACGATCTCGCCGTATGGCAGTCATTGGCACGCTTCCGGCCTGATCTGTTCTGCGGTCTCTTCATGGGCAGCAACGGTGGTGTCTTGCTTTCGCCTCGCGCGCTGCTCGCCCTTGGTCAACGCGGCATTGAGCTCGGGCTGGACATCTATGAAGCCGATGAAGAAGTGCGCAACGCTCCATGCCCAGAGGTCATCAATTGATGATCTCCCCACTCCCCGAAGCAACAAACGCCCTCAACTGCCGAACGAATTCCGCGTCGTAGGCTTCCCACTCCACAATCTCCCCAACCACCCGCAACGGCTGCGCACTCCGATACGACCGCGTTGGGTTCCCGGGAAACTTCTTGTTGGTCACGTTCGGATCGTCCTCGAACGGCCCGGTCGGCGCCACCACATACACACGCGGTCGCCCTTCACCGCGGGCCATCTCCGCAGCCAGCCCGGCGCCCTTGGCAATCGTGGTGAAGTAGATGTGGTTCATCACCACGCTGTCGCGATAGTTGGACCGAAAGCCCGCGCTCAGCAGTTCGCCCACCGCCAGGTCAGCGCGGGTGCCGTGATAGAACGGCCCGACGACCTGGTCGCAGGTGTCATGCGAAACGGGTGTCCATTCGGTGTCCTGCGCCATCGGCACTGCCCCTGCGTGTCCTGCCGGATCGACAGGCCGGCGAGTCTAGGGCGCCCGGTGGGCCTTGCTGCAAGCCCCCATCCGGGAAATACTCTGTAGTGGGAGGCGCGGTGCGCCTCCTTTTTTCATTCTGCGGCGCCGCGCCCTTCCAGTTCGCGCACGGCCGTTTCCAGCGCGTCCAGCTTTTCGCGGGTCTTCAGCAGCACGGCGCGCTGTACTTCGAACTCCTCGCGGGTGACCAGGTCCAGCTTGGCCAGGCCGGCCTGCAGTGCGCTCTTGAAGGTGGCCTGCAGTTCCTCGCGCGATTCGCGCAGGCCCGGCGGCACCAGGTCGCTGAGGCGACGGGCGAGGTCATCGATGTGGTTCAGGTCGATCATGGGGTGCTCCGTGGGGGTGGGCCCGTGCATCCGGCGCGGGCAGGCCATTCGGGCACAAGGATACTGCTGGCACCCAGTGCCCGGACAGGCGGCAGCGGCTTCGCACGGGCCGCGTTCAGGCGCTATCCTCCACGCCGGAAGACAGGAGATAGACGATGAAGATGGTCATGGCGGTGATCAAGCCGTTCAAGCTCGACGACGTGCGCGAAGCGCTGGCCGAGCGTGGGGTCACCGGGATCACGGTGACGGAAGTGAAGGGCTTTGGTCGCCAGAAGGGCCATACCGAGCTGTACCGCGGCGCGGAGTATGTGGTCGATTTCCTGCCGAAGGTGAAGCTGGAAGTGGCGGTGACCGATGACCAGGTGGAGGCGGTGGTTGAGGCCATCGTGAAGGCCGCCGGGACCGGGAAGATTGGTGACGGCAAGGTGTTCGTGTACGACCTGGGCAGCGTGGTGCGTATTCGTACCGGGGAACTGGACGCGGACGCGTTGTAACCCGTTCGGCGGGATGTTGTAGAGCCGAGCCGATGCTCGGCTTGCTCTTTGTAGAGTCGAGATCCTATGTTCGTGGTCAAGCCTGCTGGAAGCAGGCTTGACCCACCTTCAGCATGGCCGGATCGAAGTCCCGGCCGCTTTTGAAGACACCCCAGGCGATCCTGGCCAGCTTTCTGGCCAGGATGTTGAAGACGGCGGTGCTGGGGTGACCGCGTTTTGACAGCTCGTCGTAGAGCGGTTGCCCCCGACGACACCGCTTGAGCCCCATGGCGGCCATGTAGAGCATCTGGCGCAGCACTGGCGCGCCCTGTTTGGACAGCCGACGCCGTCCCGTTCTGCCGCCAGACTCGTTAGGCCGGGGATCCAGGCCGGTGCAGGCGATCCACGCGTTGGCGTTGGCCAACGGCCAGCGCGTCATGTAGTAAATCAGGTGAGCGGCGACGGCGGGGCCGATACCAGGGATGGTCAACAGGCGCTTGTAGAGCGCGCCATGCTCTCCATCGCGACCCAAGCGCTGCAGTTCGCTTTCCAGCTCGGACAGCGTCCCAGCCAGAGCGCAGAACAGATCTGACAGCTCCCCGGGGGCACTTTTGCTTACCCCGAAGGATTGCTCCAGGCGCGCGCGTGTCTTTACCAGCGTCTGCCGCTTGCGCAGCAAATCGTGCATCTGCTGCTGCTCGTCGGTACGCGGTACGTATTCACGCAGGCGATCGTTCTCCTTCTTCACGTACCGGGCGATCGCTTCGGCGTCCATGGCGTCCGTCTTGCCACGCGAGCCCGTCGCCCGGCCGTAGTACTTGATCAGACGTGGATTGATCACATAGACAACGTGGCCTGCCTGGCCAGCCATCCGAGCCAACAACTCGTAGTACCGCCCCGTCGCCTCCATGCCAATCCGGCATCGCTGGGGCAAGGTGTTGAGCCACTGGGCTATGCCGGCCCGGGTGTTGGCGATCCTGTCGCCGGCCTTGCGGTCGGCCACTGCCGGTACGAACTCCTTGGAGTCCACGTCCACGCCAATATCGAGAGAATCAGACATTTGTACGGCTCCCAGCTATCTTTAAGGGGCTGGGGTGGTACCGCACCGACGTTAGCTTGCCTACATCGACGATCCCCTTTGGGGGCCGTACGATCCTTTATCGACGTTCGTGTGCGGGATGGGGATCGCTCGACTCGTCTGTCGGCTAGTATCCGCAGATGCATGCTTGACGGTCCCTCCACCCTGGCTCCTACATACCTCGTAGGAGCCGGGAGGAACATACAAGCTTGCTCGACTGCTCTGCGCTTCAGTCGAGCAAGCTCGACTCTACGAAACGGCAGCCGAGCATGGGCTCGACTCTACAAAGAGCGGTAAAGCGGTCGAGCAAGCTCGACCCCTACCAAAGCAAAGCATTTACCGGCGCTTGGCCCACTTATAGAACCGCTTCCAGCCCTGGCGCACGGCGGCGACCCAGCCGGGGTCGGCCACCAGTGCGGCCTGCGCGGCACTCGGCGCTTGGCCGGTTACGCGCTGGCGGATCTTCAGCAGGTTCTTCATGTCGCTGCGGCGCATCTGCCGGCTCAGCGGGTTGCGGCGCAGCCAACGCGGGGCCCGCCAGGCCGAGGTGAAGTCCAGCAGCACCGGTACGCCGCTGCTGACCACCACGTTGGTGCCATGCAGGTCGTTGTGGGTGATGCCGGCGGCGTGCAGGCGGCTGAGCGCGTGCTGCAGCTGCTCGAACACTTCATTGCCAACGGCCTGTGCGGTGCTCAGGGTCTGGCCGGGAATGAACTCCATGCCCAGCGCCAGGCCACCGAGGGTGCCGAGCAGCGCGGGGGCATGCTTCCAGCCGCCGAGGCGCTGCAGCATGCGGGCTTCACGGCGAACCATCAGCCGGGCGATCAGCGAAACGGGAGTGCCGCGGTAGCGGGAATAGTCCTTGATGACTGTTGGCGCGCATCCAGAACTGACCCACTTTCGGCGGTGATGCGCGGGTAAAACTGACCCACCTGAAGCCCACATCCTGAGCATCTTTTGCTCGGGGGATTTCAGGAGTGATCACCATGGTCATGTTGGCCAAGATCCGGCGGATGCATTTCCGCGATGGCCTGCCGCTGCGCGAGATCGCCAAGCGCACGGGCCTATCCCGCAATACCATCCGGCGATGGCTGCGCAGCGGCCAGTCCGAGCCGGTCTATCCCAGGCGAGCCTCGCCCTCCCGGCTCGATCCCTACCGGTCCCAGTTGGAGACGTGGCTGCGTGCCGACAGCCATCGTCCCCGGCGGGAACAACGCACCGCCAAGGTGCTGTTCTCGCAGTTGCAGGCGATCGGCTATCCGGGCACCTACACCCGGGTGACGGCCTTCATCCGCCAGTGGAAGGCGGCCGGCGGCGCCAGCCGCCGCCCGGCCTTCGTGCCGTTGCACTTTCCTCCGGGTGAAGCCTTCCAGTTCGACTGGAGCCGCGAGTACGCCTTCGTCGGCAGCCACGCCAAGATGCCGCTGGATCTCGCCCACGTGAAGCTGGCCTGCAGCCGCGCCTTCTGGTTGGTGGCCTATCCCACCCAGAGCCACGAGATGCTGTTCGATGCTCATACCCAGGCGTTTACCGCCTTCGGTGGCGTGCCGCGCCGCGGCATCTACGACAACATGAAGACGGCGGTGGACGGGATCGGCCAGCACCGGGAACGGCGGGTCAACGCCCGCTTCCACGCCATGACCAGCCACTACCTGTTCGCCGCGGAGTTCTGCAACCGCGCCGCGGGTTGGGAGAAGGGGCGGGTCGAGAAGAACGTGCAGGACCGGCGCCGACAGATCTGGATCGAGGCCGGGGCCCGCCACTGGCCAGATCTGGACACCCTCAACGCCTGGCTCGCCAGCGAGTGCCGCGCCGCTTGGCCGATGCAGGCGCATCCGGATGCCTCCGACATCACCGTGGCCGAAGCTCTGGAGGACGAACAGCCCCACCTGATGCCGATGCCCGCGCCCTTCGACGGCTACATCGAGCGGCCGGTGCGGGTCAGTTCGACCGCGCTGGTCAGCTTCCAGCGCAACCGCTACAGCGTGCCGTGCGAACACGCCCACGCCGTCGCCAGCCTGCGCGTGTATCCCTTCGAACTGGCCGTGGTGGTCGGCGAGGCCGAGGTCGCCCGCCACCGGCGCAGCTTCGAGCGTGATCGGGTCCACTACGACTGGCAGCACTACATCGCCCTGGTCCAGCGCAAGCCGGGGGCACTGCGTGACGGCGCGCCGTTCCTGTCCATGCCCGATCCGCTGCGCAAGCTGCAGCAGGTGTTGCTGCGCCAGCCTCACGGCGACCGCGCCATGGCCCAGGTGCTGGCCGCCGTACCCGTGCACGGGCTCGAAGCGGTACTGGTGGCGGTGGAACTGGCACTCGAGTCCGGCCTGGTGCGCGCCGACCACGTGCTCAACGTGCTGGGGCGATTGCAGCATCCGGACCGCACGATCGAGACGGTCGCCTCGCGAGTGACGCTGCGTCATCCGCCGGTGTCCGATCCGGCCCGCTACGACGCCCTGCGGGAGGCAGATCATGTCGACGCCTGACCTGCCGCTGCGCATGCAGCAGCTCAAGCTGCACGGCATGGCCAGCCAGTGGCCCGAACTGCTGGCCAAGATGCGCCTGCACACCATGGAGCCCGAACACTGGATGGCCGAACTGCTGCAGGCCGAGTCCGCCGAACGGCAGGTTCGTGCCCAGGCCAACCAGATGAAGGCCGCACGTTTCCCCGTCCATCGTGACCTGCTCGGGTTCGACTTCGCGGCCAGTCCCGTTGATCGCGCACTGGTCGAACGACTCCACCAGGGTGACTTCATCCACACCCCCGAGAACGTCGTCCTTGTCGGTGGACCGGGCACCGGCAAGACCCACCTGGCCACCGCCATCGGCATCCAGGCCGTGCGCCAGCATCGCCTGCGCGTGCGCTTCTTCTCCACCATCGAACTGGTCAATGCGCTGGAGAAGGAACAGGCCCAGGGCAAGGCCGGGCAGATCGCCCTGCGCCTGACCTATGCCGACCTGGTCATCCTCGATGAACTGGGCTACCTGCCGTTCACCCCCTCAGGCGGCGCGCTGCTGTTCCACCTGATCAGCAAGCTCTACGAGCGCACCAGCCTCGCCATCACCACCAACTTGGCCTTCTCCGAATGGGGTCAGGTGTTCGGCGACGCCAAGATGACCACCGCGCTGCTGGATCGCATCACCCACCACTGCCACATCCTGGAGACCGGCAACGACTCCTGGCGGCTGCGCAACAGCACCGCCGCCAACAAGACCAAAGCCAGAATCAGGGCAAAGGAGGCCACCACCCAGACCACCAACTGATACCCTCAGCCCCGTACACCGGGTGGGTCAAAGTTCAACGCGCAGCCTGGGTCAGTTTTAAGTGCGCGCCAACACTTGATGACCGCCTCGCGCCCGTCCAGGCAGGTACGGTAGACGTCGGGGGCCAGGAAGCGTTCGCCGCGCTTGAGCAGCAGCGGGGTGGCGGCGTCATCGCCGCAGGAGGAGGGGGGCAGAGCGGGAAGATACATGTCGGGGTCTCGGACGACCCGGTGGGTGGCGCAAAGCGTCAAGCGAACCGGTGTTACAGGGAGTTACTAAGTTTTCGTTAATTTTAGTACTCGCCAGTTCGCTATTCCACGATTTGTCGGAGAAATGTCGGGGTCGTGGCTGGAACAGTTCGTCGCGCCCAATCGGACAATTCTGTCTCACTTTGTCGGTGATTCTTTCAAAATCAATAGGTTGCGTTTCGCTCTATTTCGTTCATCCGCGGCCCGCTGAACGTCACGCACGTCCAGCTTGACCCCGACGCACGGCCTGCCGACCATAAGCTGTTAATTCGCGACATCGGCGGCCGCCCCTTCCTGGCACGTCCCCGTCCCCTGCCGCGGTCCCCACCGGTGCTGGCCGTCCGGCCGTGCATCGCCCTGATTCCCGTTCCGGCTGCGGCTGGAGGAAAGTGTTTTGATCATCAAAATCGTCATTGCAGCGCTGTTCGTCGCCTGCGTGCTGTACATCCACTTCCGTGGCAAGGTCCGCGCGCGCTGGTCGCGCCAGCTGCTGGACCACTCCAGTTTCATGGCCCCGATCAACGTGGTCATGTACATGTTCTCGAAGGTGCCGACCACGCCGTTCCTGGACCCGGCCAAGGAATTCCCGCAGCTGGAGCCGCTGCGCCAGAACTGGCAGATGATCCGCGACGAGGCGCTGGCGCTGCGCGATGCACAGAAGATCGCTGCGTCCAGCACGTTCAACGACGCCGGCTTCAACTCGTTCTTCCGCCGTGGCTGGAAGCGCTTCTACCTGAAGTGGTATGGCCCGTCGCATCCGTCGGCGAAGGCGATGTGCCCCAAGACCACCGCGCTACTGGAGTCGCTGCCGGATGTGCGCGCGGCGATGTTCGCGCAGCTGCCGTCGGGCAGCGAACTGCGCCCGCACCGCGACCCGTTCGCCGGTTCGCTGCGCCTGCACCTGGGCCTGGCCACGCCCAACAACGACGGCTGCTACATCGAAGTGGACGGCATCAAGAAGAGCTGGCGCGACGGCGAGTGGATGATGTTCGACGAGACCTACATCCACCACGCGCACAACGAGACGCCGGATGATCGCGTGATCCTGTTCTGCGACATCGCCCGCCCGCTGCGCTTCGGCCTGCCGGGCCTGTTCAACCGCGCGGTGGCGGCCACGCTGCTGGCCGGTGGTGCCTCGCCGAACCTGCCGGGTGACCCGACCGGTGGCGTCAACAAGGCCTTTGGCAGCGTCTACAAGGTGCGCCTGAAGGCCAAGGCACTGCGCGAGCGCAGCGTGGTGGCCTACCAGCTGATCAAGTGGGGCCTGGTGGTGGCGGTGATCGCGGGTATCTGGGCGCTTTGATCGTTACATGAGGTTGCCGGCCAGCGGCCGGCACTACCGCAACATGAAAAAACCCGCGCTGTTGCCAGCGCGGGTTTTTTGTTGGATCAACCCTTCAGTGCCGCCTGCACGAACGGCGGGGTCACCAGCACGCCGGTGTGCAGCGCGGCGGTGTAGTACAGGGTGTTGAAGGTCTTGGCGGCCGAGTCGGCCTGGCGGAAGTCGAAGCTGCTGTCGCCCTTGCGCGCCATGGTCACGCTCCACCAGCCGGTGGGGTAGCACGGCTGCGGGAACGGCAGGGTCTTGAACGAGCCGAAGCCGGCCTTGCCCATCTCGGTGCGCATTTCATTGATCAGCTCCAGCTGCATCAGCGGCGACTCGGACTGCTGCACCAGGATGCCGTCGTCCTTCAGGGCCTTGAAGCAGCTCTCGTAGAAGGCCTTGTTGAACAGGCCTTCGCCCGGGCCGACCGGGTCGGTCGAGTCCACGATCACCACGTCCACGCTGCCGGCCGGGCAGTTGGCCATGTAGGCCACGCCGTCGTCGAACAGCAGCTCGGCGCGGGCGTCGTCGTTGGAGTCGCACAGTTCCGGGAAGTGCTTGCGCGCCATCACGGTGACCTGCTCGTCGATATCGCACTGGGTCACGCTCTCCACGCCGGTGTGCTTGAGCACTTCGCGCAGGGTGCCGCAGTCGCCGCCGCCGATGATCACCACGCGCTTGGGCGCGGCGTGGGTGAACAGCACCGGGTGGCTGATCATCTCGTGGTAGAAGAAGTTGTCCTTGCTGGTCAGCATGATGGCCCCGTCGATGGTCATCAGGTTGCCCCAGTCGGTGGTCTGGAAGATCTCGATCTTCTGGAACGGCGACTGCACCTCGTCCAGCTTGCCGGTGATGCGGTAGCCGATGGCCGAGCCGGTGCGCTCGAAGTGTTCGATGTACCAGTTGTTGCTGTCAGTCATTGAAAACAGTCCTGTTCGGAGGGGTGAAGCCGGGCTGGCGGGCGGGGCCGCGTGGCACAGATGCCACATCCGGACGGATCGGCCCGTTCAGGTTGGAACCTGTCACGGGCGCGGGCGCGCATGATAACGAACCTGTGGGCATATAGGCGTTATCATGCCCCCCCTTTTATTGCCAACAAGGCCGACTGAAATGACCGATTGGTCCCTCGACCAAGCCCGCAAGACCTACTCGATCCCGCATTGGGCGGACGGTTACTTCGACGTGGATCAGGCCGGGCACATGGTGGTGAGACCGACCGGGGCGGACGGCCCGGTGGTGTCGCTGCCCAAGGTGGTGGACGCGGCCCGTGCGGCCGGCGCCAAGCTGCCGCTGCTGGTGCGCTTCCCGGACATCCTCGGCCAGCGCCTGGGCAAGCTGCAGGCGGCCTTCGGCCAGGCCCAGCAGGACTGGGAGTACAGCGGCGGCTACACCGCCGTGTACCCGATCAAGGTCAACCAGACCCGCGGCGTGGCCGGCACCCTGGCCAGCCACCACGGCGAGGGCTTCGGGCTGGAAGCGGGCAGCAAGCCCGAGCTGATGGCGGTGCTGGCGCTGTCGCGCCCGGGTGGCCTGATCGTCTGCAACGGCTACAAGGACCGCGAGTACATCCGCCTGGCCCTGATCGGCCGCAAGCTGGGCCTGCAGACCTTCATCGTCATCGAGAAGCCGTCCGAGCTGAAGCTGGTGCTGGAAGAGTCCAAGGCGCTGGACGTGAAGCCGGGCCTGGGCGTGCGCATGCGCCTGGCCTCGCTGGGCGCCGGCAAGTGGCAGAACAGCGGTGGTGACAAGGCCAAGTTCGGCCTGTCCCCGCGCCAGCTGCTGGACCTGTGGAAGTCGCTGCGTGACACCGAGTACGCCGACTGCCTGAACCTGCTGCACTTCCACATGGGCTCGCAGATCTCCAACGTGCGCGACATCGCCAACGGCATGCGCGAAGCCACCCGCTACTTCGTGGAGCTGTCGCGCCTGGGCGCGAAGATCACTCACGTCGATGTGGGCGGTGGCCTGGGCGTGGACTATGAAGGCACCCGTTCGCGCAGCTTCTGCTCGATCAACTACGGCCTGCATTCCTACGCCAGCAACATCGTGCAGCCGCTGGCCAATGCCTGCGAAGAGTTCGGCCTGACTCCGCCGCGCATCGTCACCGAGTGCGGCCGCGCGATGACCGCGCACCACGCGGTGCTGATCGCCAATGTCTCGGAAGTGGAAGAGGCGCAGGAAGGCCGCGTGCCGGACCAGCACGACGACGAGCCGGCCGCGATCCGCCACCTGCGCGAGATCCACGACGAGCTGGACGTGCGCCCGGCGGTGGAACTGTTCCAGGAAGCACAGCACTTCCACGCCGAAGGCCTGGCCAGCTATGCGCTGGGCCAGATCGACCTGCCGCAGCGTGCGCGCATCGACGATCTGTTCTACGCCATCGCCCATGGCGTGCGTGCGCGCCTGAGCTACGACGAGAAGAGCCATCGCCCGGTGCTGGATGAACTGAACGAGCGCCTGGTCGACAAGTATTTCGTCAACTTCAGCGTGTTCGAATCGATCCCGGACGTGTGGGCGATCGACCAGGTGTTTCCGATCGTGCCGATCGAGCGCCTGGACGAAACCCCGGACCGCCGCGGCATCATCGCCGACATGACCTGCGACTCGGACGGCATGGTGGAAACCTATGTCGAGAACGAGAGCCTGGACAGCTCGCTGCCGCTGCACAAGATGAAGCCGGGCGAGAGCTACCGCATCGGCTTCTTCATGGTCGGCGCCTACCAGGAGATCCTGGGCGACATCCACAACCTGTTCGGCGATACCGACGCGGTGGAAGTGCTGGCCGATGCCGATGGCTATGCCATCACCCAGCAGCGCCGTGGCGACACCACCGATGTGATGCTGGATTACGTGGGCTACCGCCTGGACGAACTGCGTGCCACCTACGCACAGCGCGTGGCCGAGGCGCAGCTGTCGCCGGAACGCGCGCAGGAGTTGTCGGAGGCGCTGGAAGCCGGCCTGACCGGTTACACCTACCTGTCCGACGAACCGCTGGTCTGAGGTCAACGGGAACGCCGGGCATGGCCCGGCGCTTCCGGTCCCGATGAGCGCGCGCGATCTTCCACCTGTTCCTGCATGCCGCCGTGCCAGCCCTGCTGGCATGGCTGTTCTGGCGCAAGCGCTTCGCCTCGGCGTGGCTGCTGATGCTGCTGGGCTGGATCATCGATCTGGACCATCTGCTGGCCGATCCGATCTATGCACCGAACCGCTGCAGCATCGGGTTCCACCCCTTGCACACCGCACCGGCCATCGCGGTCTATGCGGGGCTGTGCGTGCCGAAGAAGACGCGGTTGTTCGGCATCGGTTTGATCATCCACATCGTGCTGGACGCGATTGATTGCTGGTGGATGCATCACCGTTGATGCTGGGTGCGTGTCGACCAAGGTCGACACCTACCGGGGGCGCGATGGCCGAGGGAACTGATGCACTGCTTTGGTAGATGCCGACCTTGGTCGGCGCTTTTGATGCGTGTCGACCAAGGTCGATACCTACCGGAAGCACGGCGACCGGTAGGGTTGGCGCTTGGTAGAGCCGGCCGTTGGGTTGGCCAAGGTCGACACCTACCGGATGCACGATGGCCGACGGAACCGATGCACTGCTTTGGTAGATGCCGACCTTGGTCGGCGCTTTTGATGCGTGTCGACCAAGGTCGACACCTACCGGGTCCACGGCGAACGGCGTTCCCGGTGATCACGTGGTTGCCGGCCAGCGGCCGGCACTACCCGCCGTTGGGTTGGCCAAGGTCGACACCTACCGGGTGCACGATGGCCGACGGAACCGATGCACTGCTTTGGTAGATGCCGACCTTGGTCGGCGCTTTTGATGCGTGTCGACCAAGGTCGACACCTACCGGATGCACGGCGAACGGTGTTCCCGTTGATCACGTGGTTGCCGGCCAGCGGCCGGCACTACCCGCCGTCAGGTTGGCCGCCTCACGCCACCGGCAACCACAACGTCGCACGCAGGCCGGGCTGCGCATTTTCCAGCGCCACGCGTCCGCCATAACTGGCGGCGATATCCCCGACAATCGCCAACCCCAGCCCACTGCTGCCCTCGCGCTCATCCAGCCGCACGCCGCGCTGGGTGACCCGTTCCAGGGCGTCCGCAGCCAGGCCAGGGCCGTCGTCACGTACTTCGATGCGCAACTGGCCGTCGTCGGGTTCCGCGCTGACGTGGACCTGCTGCCGTGCCCAACGTCCGGCGTTGTCCAGCAGATTGCCCAGCATTTCCTCCAGGTCCGCACCGGCACCGGCGAACTGCAGCGCCGGATCGATACCAGCCGCCGTGAACGTGATGCCACGTTCGCCATGCACGCGTGCCATCAGCCGGCACATCGCCTGTGCGACGGCCGCCACGTCGGTGCGCTGGCGATGGTCGGCAGCCAGTCCTGCAGCCAGGTAACGGTCGACACTGGCCTGCATACGCGCACTCTGCTCGCGTACGGTGGCGCGCCAGTCCGCGCCGTCGCCGTCGGCCTCAGTGGCCAGCACGCTCAGCGGGGTTTTCAGCGCATGCGCCAGATCCTGTGCACTGGTGCGCGCGCGCGACCATGCGTTGCTGATGCTCCAGCAGCGCGTTGAGCTCCTCGCCCAGCGGTGCGACCTCCGCACCCAGCCCCTGTGTATCGATGCGCTGCGCGTCGCCGCGCCGCACCCGTTCCAGCTGTGCACCGAGGCGATGCAATGGACGCAATCCGAAGTGCACCTGGCTGGCCAGCACCGCCAGCCACGCCGCGACCAACACACCCAGCGCGATGGCAGTACGCTGGCGGAACGCGGCAACGTCTGCATCCAGCGCGCTGCGATCGGTGGCAACCACGGCCACGAACGGTTCGTTGGCGCGTGGCAGGCGCACCTGCTGCACGCGTGCGCGCAGGGATTGCTGCAGCGGTCCAGCCAGATTGCGGGTGGCCGCTCCCATGGCCGTGGCAGGCAGCGTTTCATCCCACAGCGAGCGCGATTGCAGCAGCACACGGCCATCGGCACCGGCGATCTGCCAGTAAGCACCTGAGAACACGCGCTGGAAGCGTGCGTCATTCGGTTCCTGGCGCAGGCGCAGCTGTCCGTCCGCATCCACTTCGGCCTGCGCCAACAGGGTCAGCATGTCCTGCTGCAGTTCATGGTCGAAGCGATCGCGCGCTGCGCTTGAACAGCTCGCCCAGCAGTGCGCTGGCCAGCAGCGAGACCAGCAGCAGGCCGACGCCACCGGCCAGCAGCAGGCGCCGCCGCAGCGAGGGTTGCCGGTTCATGGCGCGGCCAGCCGCCAACCCTGGCCGCGCACGGTCTGGATCAGATCGATGCCGAGCTTGCGGCGCACCCGCCCGAGCAGCACGTCCAGTGCGTTCGAGTCCGGATCGTGGCCGCCATCGAACACCTGTTCGCCCAGGCGGTCGCGGCCGATCACCTGGCCGCTGTGGTGGATGAGGTAACTGAGCAGGCGGAACTCCTGCGGGCTCAGCGACAGCGCCTGCCCATCCAGTTCAAAGCGGCCGGCGTTGACGTCCAGCTGCAGCGGGCCGCAGTGCAGGCGCGGGCTGGCGTGGCCGTGGCTGCGACGGATCAGTGCGCGCAGGCGCAGCACCAGTTCGTCGGCCTGGAACGGCTTGGTGAGATAGTCATCGGCACCGGCATCGAACCCAGCCAGCTTGTCGTGCCAGCGCCCGCGTGCGGTCAGCACCAGCACCGGAAAGCTGCGGCCGTTGCCGCGCCAGCGTTCGATCACGCTCAGTCCGTCCAGCCCGGGCAGGCCCAGATCGACGATGGCGGCCTGCAGATCTTCGATCTGGCCGATCTCCTCGGCCTGGCGGCCGTCGGCGACCACGTGCACCACGTAGCCGGCCTGCTCCAGCAGGGGCACCAGGCGCTGTGCCAGCGCGGCATCGTCTTCGGCCAACAGGATGCGCATCAGTCGTCGAGCTCCGTCTTCAGCAGCTTTCCGCTGCGCGCATCATAGTCCAGCTCCACCACCACGCCGTCGCCGCGCAGGATCTCCACTTCGTAGACGCCGTCGTCCAGCTCCACTTCCAGCAGCTGGCCCGGAAAGCGCTTGAGCGCATCGCGCACCACGCTTTCCAGCGGCACGTAGCGGCCCTGCTGCACGGCGCGGCGCGCGACCTGCTGCGCCGGGTCCTGTGCTGGCGCGGCGGCGGTCGGGGCGCTGGCCAGGGCCAGCAGCAGGGGCAGGGTGGAGAGCATCGGGGCGCAGGGCGGGCTGTAGGAACAGGCGTGAGTGTGCCGGGGCTGACTAACAGCTGGCTAACAGTGCCGGCTAAGGAGCTGTTAACCACGGGGTGCATTGTGGCGTTGCCGGGATGGTCCGGCCACGAACACGAACAGGAGAACCCCCATGTTGAAGTCGCTCACCCTCGCCACTGTTGCTCTGCTGGCCATCGCACCGGCCGCACAGGCTGCACCGCTGGGCATGGCCCAGGTCGAACAGACCCTGCGCAAGGCCGGCTACACCCAGATCCATGAGATCGAACGCGATGATGGCCTGTGGGAGGCTGACGTGAGCCGCGCCGATGGCCGCTTCAGCGAGGTCTACGTTGACCCCAAGACCGGCGAGATCTTCGACGAGCACAGCGGCCGCGCGCTGTTGACCACCGAGCAGGTGCTGGCACGGGCACAGGCGCATGGCCTGCGCGAGATCCATTCGCTGGAACGCGATGGTGCGACCTGGTCGCTGGAAGCCCGCAATGCCCGCAACCAGAAGGTGGACGTGCGCCTGAGCGGCTATGACGGCCGCATCCTGCACAGCGAGCGCGACGGCTGGCTGGATTGATTCGCGTGCCGGTAGGTGCCGGCCGCTGGCCGGCACACGGGGAGAAAGCGTGTCGACCAAGGTCGACACCTACCGGTCGGATGGCGTGGGTTGGAATATGCTAATTTTGGTCGGCGGAAAAGGTATATCCGGCCCAAGCCTTTTCAGCCATCGGCCTCCCCACGTTCAGCCTCGATGATTGGCAGTTGAGCCGCAAAGAAGTTCGCTGCTACAAGTGCATTGATGAGCACGTAGCTGCAGATGGCAGTGTCCAGCCAGGCTCCCGAAAACAGTGAGATCGCCAGGCCCATCGACGCGAGAATGACCGTGGCGAGGAAGTTGCCACCCCTGGCTGCGCGCGATCTGGCCAGAGCGGTGGCCTGACGCCACCAGAATCCATCGGCGTAGCGGCGGCCCTTTGCTATACCGAGATTGTAGCGCTGGACATTGATACCCCGGATAAGGGCGTACACTTCCAACGGCAGCAGGATGAGCAGATTGAAGGCGATCAACAGCGGCGATAGTTCTTCCACGTAGTTTCCTTACCAAGCTGCGGGATTGCAGCGACAAACCAAGCTTGCTGGGTCGCTGCGACACATCCTGTCGCTCGTTCGGAACCCATACGTGGTCCGGACGTTGACGCTGGCCGGAAGGCCAGCGTCTTGTCTTATGATCGGTCAGTGCTGCGGCTGGACGCGCCAGCGTCCAGTACGCAGCCAGGTCTCATGCGAATTGGGTGAGTACACGCTCAGAAGTCCCTGGTCGTTGGCGCACAGGTAGTTCCAACAGCCGTCTTCAAGGGTCAGATCCGCGAACGTCCGGCCATCCTGGCTGAGCAGGAGCTTGCTGTGGCTTGTGTGCCAGAAGACGCTCATGTTCTCCAAGTGGAAGGCGTCTCGTACGGAAATACTGTCCTTGTCCCGGCTCCATTCGTAGGCTTTGGTAGCACGGAACAACTCGTTGGATCCAAAGCACAGCAGATGATCGGCCATCCGCGTGACCAATACACCGGAACCATGGTTCATCCGTCCCTCCCACGTGCAATTGCGCCATCCTTTGCCGGGCACGAAGTACTTTACAGCGGGCTCGAGTTCAGTCTTCTTCTTGTCATTGCCGTAGATCCAATTGTAGGTGCAGAAGATCAGCAATGAGTGATGGCCCGGAAGTGCACGCAGGGCGTCAACCTCCATACCCTCTGGCAAGTTGGGTGTGCCTTCCCAGCGGGACCAAGGGCTGTCCAACGACTGAGTGGCAAACAGCACCGTCTCGCGATAGCTGCCAGTCTCCTCTGAATCGAACACCAACCCCTTCTTGGTGTACTTGTAACTACAGTCGCAGAGGAATCGCCAGATCCAGATGCCTTCGAACTGTACGATGTCATCTGTAGGCGAACAGGAATAATCCCCTTCGTTGATGGGATACGACGTTCGATTCCAGTGACGGCCGTCGGACGAGTATGCAAAGCCTTCGCTGTACCCGGTGAGAATCCAGGTGCCGCTGACCACGAGGATATTCTTGGTCGAAGTGGTTTCCACGCCAAAGGGGTGGACCTCCTCCCACTGCACGCGGTCATCACTGAGGTAGTAGCGGCCTTCTTGCGTGGCAACCAGCCAGCGGTCACCGTTGGTCTTCATATCCCGGATCTGCTCCGGGTCGCAGGGTGGGGAGGTGATATCTTCCCAATCGATGCTGACAAGCAGCACCTGACCGTCCTTCTCCACCGTAGCCGAACGGCTGGCCAGGTTCTTCTCGCGCTGCTTCTGGAGTGCAAGCTCCCGTTCACGCAAGCGCCGTTCGAGTACAGGTGTGGAGAAGTCTCCTTCTGCGAACAGTCCCAGCTGGCAGTCGGCATCGTCGCAGGCGCTCGAGAAGCTATCCAGTGTTTTCTCCAAACGCCGCTGATAGTGCTCGAACTGATCGCTCCACTGCTCATTTTCTGCAGAGTTGTCGAGATCAAAGTCCGCGTATCCGGAATCGTTCTCGAAGTCGAATCTGGGGAGTCCGAACCGACTTACCAGCGCATTGGCTGAAGACAAGGCACCGGCGTGGGTGGCGAGCAGATCAACCACCTTGCCGCGCATCTGGTTCAGCGTATTGGCACAGGACTTTCGACCCACCGAGAAGGCCGTAGATCCCACCGCGTTGGTGAATTTGCTGAAAATCCCCTCATCAAAGGGAGAGGCGCCAAGGAAGTAGCTGTAATCGATGGCCTTCATGCCGGCCTTGCTCAGGTCACCGGAGAGGTTGATGGCCGCCAGGCTTGCTGCGTGGAGCTCTCGCCTGGCATCAGTGAAGGTGTCAACGAGGCTGAATTCACGATAGCGCAGAACGTTGGACCAGCCAGCAGTCAGCCGCGACAGCCGCGCGCCTGCCTGCAGCACACGTTCGTGATCCTCATCCGCGAGTACCGACTGGATGGCTGCAAGCTGCTCCTTGAACTGTGCTGGCTTGAGCACTCCGAGGATGCGCATTACCTGCGGACTCTCAATTTTTCGTCCTTCAATGGAGAGCAGGAAGAATGCATCCAACAGCCAGCAGTACACGCGATTGTCATCGGTCAGCAGCACGCGCAGCTCTTCCAGCTGTTCAGCCTGCATGTGGCCGCGGGTGTCCCTCGAGAGGAAGCGCGACACTGCCGTAGGCGTATCAGCCTTGGCGGCCAGGTGGTTGATGAAGTCGCGGCCGAGTGGTCCGCACTCCGAAGCATCCGGCAGGCAGAGCGACAGCAACTCGATGTAGGTGCGCCGCTGGTCTGCGTCCTCGGCTGCATCAAGGAAGCTGTGCTGCTTGATGTCCGGTAGCCGGGAAACCAGCGAGATCTGCTCTTGCTGCTCTTCAGGGGGCGGAAATACGTCGGCCTGGACGTCAAGCCCATTGATGTCGCGGTAAATGGCGATGGCCAGCAGGCCCCCACCCACGATCTCCGCGACCAGGTCACGCAACGTGTACGTCGTTGCCAGGCCGTCGAACTCGTCACCAAAGATGCGGGAGATGATTTTCTCACGCGCGGCATCTGAATTGCACAGCTCATCGTCGCTGATCAGCGCCATGATCCTGCTGTGCTGGTCGGACAGATAGTAGAGCGCATTGAATCCGATGCCGGAAACATTGGACTGGATGAACGCGGACTCGATCTCAATGTCTTCGGTGACGATTTGGATGTTGCGTCGGTAAAGATCGATGCCAGTAACATCCATCTGGTCGATGAGGTCGATGATGAAGTCAAGCAGGCGGGCCTCGTCATCACAGTTGACGCCAAGATTCTCAAGCGTCACCACCAGGTGATTGATGTCCTCCAGCGTCAGCTCGATATCCTGGTGCTTGAGCATGAAGTCATAAGCGAGCTGTACGACAAGAAGCGAGCGCGGGAGTGAGCGATAGCGCCGCTTGTTTGCCTCGATGTTCAGCGACCACTTGTTGAGCCGGACATTGTTCTCAAGGGGGCGAAGCCGGTTGCCAATCCTGTCGATTGCCTCGTCGAGGAAACAGCGGGTTTCGATGATGAACTCATTCATCGTCCCGAGATTGTTGCGGATGACGGCGATGGCCTGAGCGTTGATCAGGTTCTGCTGCTGAAGCTGTTGGAGATAGTACCAGGCAATCTTCTGGATCTTCAGCGTGTCATGTTGGTTGGCAAGCGCATTGTTGCGGGTCGAGCCGCTGATGGCGCCGAGCAGACGTTTGCAGAAGCCGGCACCGGCCTGCTTCTGAAGCCGGTCCTGGCTGCTGGTCAGCAGTCGGGACGCGTCGAGCGCCAATCGCTGGGTCATGGCCGCATTGCCGCGGTGACGTTCAACAAGATCTGCGACTGCTCGCTGTTCATCCGCGTCGAGCGACGAATGGAAAACGTCCATGGATGTGTCTTCGATGATGCTGTTCATGGCTGGCCTTACAGACGGTTGAGTTTTTCGCGAAGTTGACGACTTTGGGCTTTCAGGGTCGCTATCTGCCCTGAAAAGTGCTTTTCAGAGAGCACCAGTCCCTTGTGGAAATCGGCATAGAACAGTTGGGATTCCTGCAGCAGCTCAAGGGATTGCTGCAGTGACAGCCCGTTCTCAACGACCTCGCGGGTTCCTTCCAGCGTCAAGCGGAATGCTTTTTCGACGTGGTTGTCCACGGCGATGGTCATTGCCATCGAGGCAATGATGCCGCCGATGATGCCGCCGACAAGGGCACCCGGTGGCCCGCCCACCATGCCCAGCGTCGCGCCGATGGAGGAGCCCAGGACGCCCGCGCTGGTCTGCAGGATGTTGGTGCCGGTCCGTGTCTCCAGCTCTGCAAACGTCATGCGGCCAACCCCGACCATCACCAGGCACTGGACCAAGTCGACGGCGCACACGGCCGCGCCGGCGACACCACCGCGGGCAAGGACGCTGGTGAAGCCAGCACCTGCAAACAGGGCCGGCATGGCGCGGGTGGCCAGTGCAACGCTTGCGGTCGCCGTGCCGGCTTTGAGCGCCGCATCGCCAGCGGCTATGACGGTGTTCTGCAGGATCCGGTGTACGGCTTGTTCGGTAGTGATCTTTCCATCGCGGACGTGCTGCAGGTGCTGGAAGGTGTTGATGCTGCCGGCGATCACCGAGGTAACCAGTGCGGCGGAGCCAGCGGCACGCATGCTCTGCTGCAGCGTCGCCCTGTTCAGGTAGCCATCCTGCATCTGTTTGTGAGCGGCTTTCCCCTCTGCGCTACCCGTGCCAAGCTGTTCGGCATCGCGTTTGCTGAGTGGAGTTGAGGCGGCTCCATCGACCTCTATGCTGTCTGCAGCTTTGTCGCGGACCTTGGCCGCAGCCTCGGACACGGCGGGACGCTTCTGCTGGTTCTTCAACACGTCGCGCTGGGCGGACTGACGGATACCCTCAATCTGGTCGGACGGCCCTACGAACAGATCGCTGTCTTGGTAACGATGAATGCCGTCCTTGCTTGAGCGGAAGGCTTTCTGGGTTGCATCAGCATCTTTGAAGTACTTGAGCTGCGCACCCAGCAGCTGCTCATCCCCTTTCATCACAACGATATCGTGGGTCGTGTGATTGCGTGATAGTGGGCTGTTGCTGAACGTGTCGGTGAACGCACGGACATCCTTGTCTTTCAGGATCGCATCAAGATTGAACGTTTCGGCATGCCACGCTTCGGCCGCAAATCCGCCTTTGATCGCTTTATTCTGGGCAGTCGAAGCAATTCGTTGCATGAGCATGGTGCTCTGATCGATCTGGTGGATCATCTGGCCGACCTTCTCGGCAGCGGCTCCCGTCCAGATTGGACAGACACTGACAGCGGCCGGGATTGCTTTTCTGGTTTGATCTTCCATGGAATTTCTCTCGGTAATCAGCATGCTCTGTGCGGGATCGCACAATGATCAGTAAAGGGAAATGACGCGTTGGTTGCGGTCAAGAATGGCTTCGCGAAGCCCACTGGGCTGAAGGACCCGGATGTTGTCCCCCAGGCTGTACAGCCACCAGAAATTCTCCTGGTCGTCTGGCAGGTGCGCGTGGAGACGAACCCAGTCCGTAGCCTCCAGCGCTTCAAGATGCTGGTCTTCGCACAGTGGTGTTTCCCGGAGCGTCCAAGCAAGCTGAGGATGGATGTCGGCAATCAGTTCGATGTTTCCCGAGCCTTGCCGCGGCGTGAACGCTGCACCAGGCAGATAGTGGTCCATCTCGAACCCATCATCATCGGAGCGAATATCCAGAAGCGACGCCTGAGCGATGCGATGCAGTGCAAAGTGGCGTACATCCTGATAGCCGGACACGCTTGCTATCAGATAGCTCGCTGGTCCGCGCGAAACGAGACCCTTGGGATGAAGGGTCATGCGTTTGCTCTCGCCTTTTGTGCGACTGAGATAATCTACTTGTAGCTGGCGTTGATGCAGCAGTGCCTCGGCTACCGTGTTCCAGACGGTTCCATCCACCACCGCGGGCAGCAGCGCCTTGCCATTGGGTATGCTGCGCACTCGCTGGGCCCAGCGACCGTGACCACCCGATATCTGGCCATTGATACGAGAGTGTGCATCCGAGAAGTGCGGCCCGAGCAGCGCCATGACATCAGGGGGAAGAAGGTGCCGCAGGTGATTCTCAGACAGGCAAAGGGCCAGTGCTTCAGCCGAGCTCATTACTGGAGCTCCTGCCCGCGCATGCGGCTCGTATGACCAGCGATAGGGCCGTTTTCGCCTGATTGCTGCGTCCTCGTGGTCCTTCGAACACATGAGGTTGAAACGGCCATTGAGCATTCCTTCCAGGTCGCGCTGCAATGATCGTGGGCTGATATCGAAGTCCGGATCCTCCTGAAGCAGCGCATCACGCAGCTGCACCGTCGAGATGCTTGCGGGGTAACGGGGAATCAGACGTAGCAGCACGACGTTGCGTCGTGTTGGGTCTTTCTTCTTGCGGGAGCTCATTTTCTGATCGACGCTCATGGCGGTGGTGCGACGTTCAGCGACGCCGTTGCCTTGAGCTTGATCGATGAATGCGACACAACCTGTCGCACGCCACAGAAGCCGGTGCGACGCCGTGCTGCTTCGGCGGGGAAATCGCCCGCCATTCGAAGGCTTGTATTGATCGTGTCAGCAAAGACGCCGCAGACGGCGGTCGGCCAAACTGGAAATCGAGGGGGGCGGTGCCGGTCGAAAAGCGACAATGCTTCTTACGCGAATGGCTCTTCTGCCGCTGACGCAACAACCAGCGTGTGACATGCGGCCTCGCGATGCCGAGTCCAATACTCATTGAGCCGTGCTTCCTTGTACGGTACTTCGTCCAACCTCGCCCAGCTTCTGGCGAGCCCCTGATGGTGACGATGACCTGAGCCGCGCAGATTTGCAATACAACCCAGAGCAAATCCATCGCCGTCAAATTAATGGCGTTGGTGGTCTGCCTTGCCCTTATCGCTCACTGCGCATTTAGATTCACAGGTGCGGGTGATGACGGCCTGGATTGCGTGCAACCCAGAGCGTGTCGACCAAGATCGACACCTACCAGCCGAGGGATGTCCCAATCGATGGGTCGGCGCTTACCAGCCAAACGGCGGCGGGTAATCCCAATAACCCGGGCCGCGGCCGTAGTAGCCGCCGTACGGGCCGAAGAAGCCCGGGCCCTTGCCTTCGCTCACGTGGATGTTGACGTTGACCCCGTGGGTCTTGCCCTCATCGGTGGTGTAGTTCTTGCTCAGGTTCAGCGTGGCGGCGTTGTAGTGGCTGTTGCCACCGTTCTTGGAATAGCCGATGCCGGTGGTGAAGCTGCCGGACACTTTGACCTTGTCGTCGGTGACGTCGGCGATCTTCGCGTCGTCGTGCACGCGCGGGCCGCTCTTGTCACCGTAGTACGTGCCCGGCGGGTCCTGCTGCAGGGCCGGGTCGTTGAGGTAGCGCATCGGCGCCTGCGGCAGCGTCAGGTCCAGGCCGGCGGCCTGCGGCGCGGTGGCGCCAGCGGCGGACTGGGCCAGCACGGTTCCCGGCAGGGCCAGGCACAGCAGCAGGGTCAGGGGGCGGATCATGACGGCGCTCCAGCGGACAGGTGGCCACGCAACACGCGGCGGTACAGGCCGACGCTAGCAGGGGTTGCTTGAATGATGCCTGTCGGCGCCGGATTGGGGTAGAGCCAGGCCATGCCTGGCTGCAGGTCACAACCGCCCGAACCCGAACAGCCCTTCCAGCGCATGCCTGCGCCGCTCGATCCGGGCCCGCAGCAGCTGGGCGCCGATCATCGAATAAGTGATGCCGTTGCCGCCGTAGGCCATGGCGAAATGCACCCGTGGCCCCCACTGATCGTGCGGGCCGAAGAAAGGCAGGCCGTCGGCGGTTTCGGCGAAGGTGCCGGCCCAGGAGAAGGCGGGCACCGGATCCAGCCGCGGGAACCAGTGCTGGAGCTGTTTCATCAGCTTGTCGGCCTTGCGCTCTACGCGCCGATCGCGGCGGGCGGGAATGTCGATGGCGTCGTCCAGCCCCCCCACGAGCAGGCGGCGGTCGCCGGTGGCGCGCAGGTACAGGTACGGGCGTGCGCTCTCCCACACCATCGTGTCGCGCAGGC
This sequence comes from Stenotrophomonas sp. 93052_Sma, assembly GCF_056481145.1. Lineage (NCBI taxonomy): Bacteria > Pseudomonadati > Pseudomonadota > Gammaproteobacteria > Lysobacterales > Lysobacteraceae > Stenotrophomonas > Stenotrophomonas sp. 93052_Sma. The sequence continues at coordinate 4,620,922 of NZ_CM151134.1, read as the reverse complement.
GGCCGAGCACGTCCGCATCGATCGGGTCGGTGATGAAGGCGTAGCTGCTGCGGTTACGTGCGACGCGCTGCTGCAGCCACGTCTGGTTGGCGTAGCCCATTGCCAGCACCACATGGCGGGCGTGAATCGTGGCGCCGCCCTCGGTGAGGGCGCTCACGCCGCGTGCGGAGGGAGTGAGCGTGTGCAGCACCGTGCGATCATGCACCTGGCCGCCGCGCCGGCGCACGCGCTGCAGCAACCCATAGGTCAGGCGATAGGGATCGACCCGCGCCGCCTGGCGCGTGAGCAGGGCACCGCCGGCGTCCACGTCGAAGCGCTTCCGCAGTGCCTCCGGGCCCAGCCAGCGGGCATCCAGGCCGATTCCGCGCCGTGCCTCACCTTCGGCCATCAGGCGCGGCACGTCGCGATGGCGGCTGGCCAGGTACAGGCTGTCCATGCGCTGGAAGTCGACATCCAGCCCGCGTGCCACATCGCCCAGTGCCGGAATCGCCTCCGCACAGGCCCGGTAAGCCAGCGCGGCGGCGTCCTGGCCATAGCGCTCGGTCAGTTCCAGCAGGTGGGTATCGATCTCGTACTGCAACAGGGCGGTGCTGGCAGCGGTGCTGCCCCAGCCGATGTCACGCTGCTCGATCACCGCCACGTCGTGGCCATGCCGGGACAGTTCGTCGGCAATCAGCGCACCGGTGATGCCGCCACCGACCACCAGTACGTCGCAGCGCAGGTCCTTTTCCAATGGCGGAAACGCCTGGATCAATCCATTGCGTACCGCCCACCAGGGGTAACCGCTCTTCAGGTCCATCGCCGTGTGCTGCTCAGGCGGTAGGACGGCCGGTATGCGGGGTCTGGATCAGTTCGGACAGATCGAAGCCCTGCAGGCGGGCGGCCGCCAGATAATGGTCCTGCACGGTAGCGTCCAGCTGCGGTTCGCGGGCCAGCAGCCACAGGTACTTGCGATCGGGGCTGCCGACCAGTGCCACGCTGTAGTCCGGCGCGACCTGGATCACCCAGTAATCGCCCTTGGCGAACGGCAACCAGCGCAGGCCCTTGGGCAGGAAGCTCACTTCCAGGCGCGCTGTCGTTGTCGACGGCGCAGGCCTCGCCGGTGGCTTCCTCGATCTCGCCGTCCATACGGCAGCGGTTGGTGACGCCGACGTTGCCGTTGTCGAGCAGGGTGTAGTGCGCCGACACGTCGGTGCAGCCTTCTGGTTCATGGCGCATCGGCAGGCGTGCGATCTCGTACCAGGTACCCAGGTAGCGGGGCAGCTTGAGGTCGGCAACGGTCTTCAGCGGCGGGTGCTCGGTCATCGGCAGTCGTGGCAGGGGTGGGCCTCCACGATGCCGATGGCCTTGCCATGGGCGGGTGAAGCCGGGGCGATGGCCGTGTCCAGAACGTTCCGTCGCCCCGGCGGAGCGCCCGTTGTCACCGGCGTGGCGGTATCCTGCTGCCAGCGCCGTGTTTTCCTGATCCAACCGAGGTGGAGGTGCCGATGTACCAGGTGATCCTGTTGAAGAGTGAATCCGCGTTCGCACGCGAACAGTGGCCGCAGGTCGATGACCTGGTCGACTACGAAGGCGTGGCCTACAGCCTGCGTGCCGGCCCGCGCCAGCCGCTGCCGACCGACCACGACTGGCACCCGGTGGCGGTATATGCGCCCGATGAGATTACCGAGGAAGAGTTCCAGGACTGGTACGCGCTGCAGCAGCCGACGGTGGAAGAGCTGCGCCTGAAGTACTGATGCTCGACGCTGCCAGGGCCGTCCATCCGCCCTTGACCGGCTCTGCCGTATAGTCGCGCGCAGGCGCGGTGGTCCGCGCGAACCGGTGTGGCTGGCTTGTCTTCTTTCCTGCGATCGATCCGTGCACGGGGCCCTTGGCTGGCCCTGCTGCTGTGCAGCGCCTTCCTGCTGTCCGCGCCGGTGCTGGCGCAGGATGATGCGCCCACGCCGAAGCAGCAGCTGGCAGATATCGATGCGAAGCTGAAGGAGGTCGACCGCAAGCGTGGTGATGCGGCTGCCATCGAGACGCTGGCGATGCTGTCCGAGAATGCCTCGCAGGTACGGCGTGACGCCGAGGCGCTGGAAAAGGAGCTGCAGCCACAGCTCGTCCGCCTCGACGAACAACTGGCGCAGCTGGGCACGCCTGCCGAGGGCACCACCGAGCCGCCTGAACTGGCGGCACAACGGCGCACCATCAACAAGCAGCGCGACGGCCTGGCCGCGTCCTTAGCGCAGGCCAAGACCAGTGCCGTGCGTGCCCAGCAGCTGGCAGCCGACATCGACCAGCAGCGCACTGCACAGCGCGCCGAAGACATGGGGAAGAAGGTCGCCTCGCCGTTGTCTCCAGCACTGTGGAGCAAGGTGGCCGAACGCCTGCCGATCGATATCGCACGCGTCGCGCCGTTGGCCGAGCAGGGGCGCGATACGTTTGTCGCTGGCGTCCGGGCCAATGGCTGGGGCACGCCGTTGCTGGGCCTGGTGGCCGCGCTGGTGATGATGTTCCCGCTGCGGCTGTGGCTGCGCAGGCTGGGGCGGCGCTTTGCGGAGTCCGAGCGCGCCGGACGGTCGCCTGCGCCGTTCCGGCCTGGCCATGTGGCTGCTGCTGGTGGGGACACTGCTGCCCGGCTATGCCGTGGTTGTACTGATGGCAGCGCTTGATGCGATCGATGCCATCGCGCCGCGCCTGCAGGTGGTGGCCGATGGGTTGGAAACCGCGACCTTCCGCGCCGCCTTCATTGCGGCACTCAGCGCCTGCATGCTGGTTCCCAAGCGGCCGTCGTGGCGGTTGCTGAATCTGGATGACACCGCCGCGCTCAAGCTGCGCAAGTACGCGTGGGGCGCGGCGGCGCTTGCCTGGCTGAGCACGGTGCTGGTGGCCCTCGATCAGGCCACGCGTACCAGCGACGTCACCACGGTGGCGTTGGATGGCCTGATTGCGCTGACCTATCTCGGCCTGATCATGGCCATGCTGGTGACGCTGGCGCGCCTGCATCGCCGGCAGACCGCCGAGGCCGAGGCCAAGCTGGAGGCGCAGGCGGATGGCGTGGGCGCGGCCACACCGGTGCGCCGCAGCAGCTGGCTGGTATTGGCACGCGTGGCGGGCAACGTCGCGGTAGTAGCGGCCATCATCGCCACCCTGCTGGGCTACCTGAACTTCGCCAAGTTCGTGAACCAGCAGCTGATCGGCGGCAGCATCGTGGTGCTGGCGGCGACCCTGCTGTTCAAATTCGTCGATGACCTGAGCACGTGGATGCTCAACGCCGACAGCAAAGTGGGCCAGACCATCCTGCTCAGTACCGGCCTGAGCGTGTCGCGGCTGGAGCAGGCCGGCGTGCTGCTCTCTGCAGCCCTGCGCACCATCGTCGTGCTGATCACATTGCTGGCGCTGGTGGCACCGTTTGGCAACATCGGCGCGGTGGTGGAACGCTTCTCTTCGCTGCTCACCACGGGCATTCCGTTGGGTGGAACCACCCTGAAGCCGATGCAGATTGTGCTGGCGGTTGTGGTGCTGCTGGCCGGCCTGGCGATCACCCAGCTGGTGCAGCGCTGGCTGACCGATACCTACCTGCCCAAGACCGAACTGGACCTGGGGGCGCGCAACTCGGTCAGTACCGTCGCCCGCTACGTCGGCATCATCCTCGCCGTGATCTGGGCGTTGACGGCGATGGGGCTGGAGCTGACCAAGCTGGCGCTGCTCGTCAGTGCGTTGTCAGTGGGTATTGGTTTCGGCTTGCAGGTGATCACACAGAACTTCGTCTCCGGCCTGATCCTGCTGGCCGAGCGTCCGGTGAAGATCGGCGACTGGGTGAAGCTGGGCGACCAAGAGGGCGACATCCGCCGCATCAGCCTGCGCTCGACCGAGATCCAGGTGGGCGACAAGTCCACCCTGATCGTGCCCAACTCCGAGCTGGTCACCAAGACCGTGCGCAACATGACGATGGGCAACAACCAGGGCCGCATCCAGATCCAGTTCGCGGTGCCGCCCAGCACCGATGTCGGCAGCCTGCGTCAGGCGCTGCTGGATGCGTACACCGCGCACACCAACGTGCTGAAGCAGCCGGCCCCGACGGTCTACATCGACAGCATTGCCGGTGGCCAGATCACCATCAACAGCTTCGCGTACGTGGCCAGCCCGCGGCAGGTGTATGCGACCCGCAGCGATCTGTACTTCAGCCTGCTGCACATCCTGGCCGAGCGGAACATCCCGCTGTCGACCCCGACCGACATCCACATCACCCGCGATCCGCAGGAGTAGGGGTTTCTTTGCAGGGCTGCGCCCTGCACCCGCTACGAGCCGGAGCGAAGGCAACAGCAACAGCGTGCATTCCGTGGGATGGCGGGGCGATGTCGGAGTGCGGGGGCGCCGTAAATCCGTCCATGGAGGCTTGGCAGCCGCATCCATGCGGCTGACACCCCGCACTCCGACACCGCCCCACCTCTGACAGATTCCTGCGGCTGTCGGTAGGTGTCGACCTTGGTCGACACGTCTGTCGGATATCGAAATCAATCTGGGGTCAGATCCGTTTTCCTCCGGAAAACGGATCTGACCCCATCGGCATGTCCAACAGACCGCAGCTAACTGTCGAAGGCGGGGTGGGTCCGGTTGCGGGGGCGTGAGCCGCATGGGTCGGGCGCATGCGCCCGACGGGTTGGGCAGGACGCCCAACCCCGGTCTTGCCGTGTGCGCAGGACAGCGCACACGAGCAAGCGGCGACCGAGCTTACATGGGTGAGGGCGCTTTGCTTGCGAAGCATTGCTTCGCAAGCGCCCGAACGCGCAGCCGCCAGCGGCTGGGCCGGGCCCCGGAGGGGGACTTGCAGCGTCCCCCGCAACCGGATCCACCTCGCCATCCCACGGAATGCACGCTGTTGCTGTTGCTCCTGAGGTTGCCGGCCAGCGGCCGGCACTACCACGGGTGCAGGGCGCAGCCCTGCAAAGAACCCTATCCTCGTGGTCGGCTGCGCGAGGGCACCAGTGCGAATGTGTCCACCGCCAGCTTCTCGGCGTGGTTCAACCACGCGCGGATCTCCAGATCATCCACTTCGTGGTCCAGCCCGAACGACACGTTGATCTTGCCGTTGGCATCGGGCTGCACCCACTGTTGCGCCAGCACCACCTTGCGCTGCGAGGACACCGCCTCGATCCAGAAGCCGCGATCCGGGCGCGTGCTCGCCACCAACTGCAGCATGTACTGGCCGGCGCGGGTACGGCGGCCCTTCTGGGTGATCATGTGTGCCTGACGCACGCTCGGGCGCGGGCCCCGGAAGGCGTCCAGCGGTGCATCCACCGCGATGCCGCCGCGCAGGTCATTGTCGCGGTAGAGCTTGATGCCGTTGTCGCGGTTGACCAGCAGGGCGCACCAGTCGCCGTCGGCCGAGCCGTCCTCGAACGCGGTGCAGCGGTCGACGTAGGCCAAGGTGTTGTCCGGATTCGCGTCGTCGAACTGGCGCGAGGTGTTTTCCAGGTACACCGACTTCAGGCCCCAGTCCTTGTCGTACTCCAGCAGCACCGGCGGCTGCACGTGCTGCAGGCCGACCACTACCTGGTCATCGCCATCGATCTTCAGTTCGCGGGTCGGTTCGCCCAGCCACAGTGAACGCGCGAAGGCCAGATACTGCGGATAGTCACGGCCACCATCGCGCTGGGTGGCCACGCTGGCGCTGGGTGCGCGCTGGGCATCGATCAGCGAACGGCCGAAGCCCATCGTCTTCAGGTTCGGGTCCAGCAGGCTGAGCAGGGTCGCACCCGAATCCAGCGTGGTGCCGGCGTCGGCGCTGAGCTGCTGCGGGGCAATACCATCACCCAGGAACAGCAGCAGGTTCTCGCGCTTCTGCCGGGTCAGGATATGGGTCAGATCGTTGGGCATCGCCAGGTGGTCGGAAGCGATGACGATCAGCGTGTCCTTGCCGTACGGGCTGGCCTGGATGCGTTCGACCAGCTGCGAGATCAGGCGGTCGCTGCACTTGAGCGCGTTGAGCATGTTGATGTTGCCGTACTGGTTCTGGTAGCGCTCGCCCTTGCACGACACCGGCAGGTGGCCCGCCGGATGGTGGGTATCCATGGTCAGCGTGGTCAGCATGAACGGTGAGCCGGCGCGCGAGAGCTGTTCAAAGCGCTGGTAGGCGGTGTCCAGCAGCACGTCGTCGTGCACGCCCCAGGCCGAGTAGTGGATGCGACCGATCTTCTTCTGCTGCTTGAACCACGCCAGGTCGTGCACTTCGTCGAAGCCGTGGCTGGCCAGGAACTGGCCCTTGCCGGCGAACTGGCCGTTGGCGCCACCCAGGTAATGGTTGGTGTAGCCCTGCTGCTTCAGGTAATCGCCCAGGCACACGGCCTTGGGCAGGAAGCTGCCCATGCGGTCCATGCTGTTCTCATCGCCCTGCGAGGTGGTCAGCGGCACGCCGCACATCGACGACACCAGGCCGGCGATGGTCCAGCCGCTGCCCTCGGCCGAGGCCAGGTTGCGCACGTCCAGTGACTCGGACGCCAGGCGGTTGAGGTTGGGCATCAGGCCGGGAAACACGGCCTCGTCCAGGTAGGTACGTTCCAGGCTCTCGCCGTAGATCCAGACGATGTTGCGCGGGCGCTGCAGCGGCTGCGTCGGCACCTGGTACTCGGGGGCGATGCGGGCGAAGTCGACCGGACGCAGCTGCTGGTACAGGCGTTGGCCGTCGCGGGCCAGCGGACTGATCATGATCGTGGCCACCCACACGGCCGCGAAACCGGCGAACAATGCGCCACCATGGCCGGGCCGGCGCCAGCGCTTCACCCGCGTGGCGAACAGCGGCAGCAGCGAGACCAGCGCCAGCACGATGAAGCCGGCGATATAGCCCTTGAAGTCGGAGACACCGGCGCCTTCCATGTCGGCGCCGAGGTGGTACAGGGTGGCGGCATTGAGCCCATCACCGGACAGCTTGTCGATCAGCCACCACGCGCTGAGCATGAGCAGCAGCAGCGAGAACGCACCAGCCTTCCACCACACCCACTTGTCGGACGCGAGGAACAACCAGCACAGCAGCAACAACGACAGCAGCAGTATCCAGAGCATAGGCAGCTTCGGCAGTGACGGGGTGGTGGTGATGGACGTCGTACCGACGCGTGTCCATCCGACCGACGCTGCCACAAGCACATGCATATGACAGGCCGATGACCCGATAGTGCATGCACGAACCTGACTGAAATGTTTGTTGAAATAACACGCGCGCAATTGCGCTCAGAAGGTAAAACGAGCGTGAAGGGCTTCGTTGGATTACATTAAAAACCGCATGAATACGGCGGTTTTCGCTGATGCGCTAGCGATGACCACGTTCTTCGCGCGCCCGCGCACGACGGTCGAACAGCAATGCACTGGTCACGATGCCAAGGCCGAGCACCACGCCGATGAACAGCAGAATCAGCGCAATGAGCGGGTAGCCGAACAGGTGCCAGCCGGTGTCGATCTTCATCATCATCGCCGCAGCCATGATCAATGCGGCACTGATGATGCCAGCAGCCACGCGGTTGGCGATCTTCTGCAGGTTCTCCATCAACCGCGATTCTTCCAGGCCGGTCACCTTCATCTGCAGGCGGTTCTCGGCCAGCAGCGCCATGATGTCCGACAGCTTGCGTGGCCCATCGCGCAGCAGCTGCTGCAGCTCCATCGCCTCGCTGGCGAGGTTGGCGGCAGACAGCGATTTCTTCAGGCGCGCACGCATCACGTGCTGCAGCTGGCGCTCAACGATGCGGCGGGTTTCCAGCTCGGGTGCCAGCAGCCGGCACACGGTTTCCAGATTGAGCAGCGCCTTGCCCAGCAGGCTCAGTTCCGGCGGCGTGCGCAGGCCGCAGGCGGTGGCGATGCGCACCATGTCCAGCACCACGCGGCCTTCGGAGAAGCTGCCACTGGCGGCGTAGGCGCGATCAGCTGGCCGGTCTCGCGCAGGTAGCGTTCTTCGTCGAACGCCTCCAGCCGCGTGCTGATGCTGATCAGGTCGTCGGCCACTTCTTCGCCGCGGCCATCGACCGCGGCGAACAGGATCTTCAGCAGGCGCTCGCGCAGGCGCGGCGGCATGTGCGCGACCATGCCCAGGTCGAAGATCGCCAGCCGGCCATCGGGCATCACCCGCAGGTTGCCGGGATGAGGGTCGGCGTGGATCTCGCCATGCACGAAGATCTGGTCCAGGTAGCCGCGGATCAGTGCCGCCGCCAGCGGGTCCATCGACTGCTCGGTGCGGCGCACATCGGGAATCGCATCCACGCGCACGCCGGTGGCCAGTTCCATGGTCAGCACGCGCTGGCTGCTGTAATCCCACAGCGGCTGTGGAATCCACAGGCGCCGGAATGGCTTCAGGTGCCGGCCGAAACGGGCCAGGTTCTCGGCCTCGGCGTGGTAGTCCAGCTCCTGCATCAGGGTCTTGGCGAACTCGTTGAGCCAGTCGCGCAGGCGCACGCGACGGCCCACCTGGGTCAGGTGGTCGGCGGCCAGCGCGAAGCTGCGCAGTGCCTCCAGGTCCGAGCGCAGTTGTGCAGCCACTTCAGGTTTCTGCACCTTCACCGCCACCTGGCGGCCATCGTGCAGCACCGCGCGATGCACCTGCGCGATCGAGGCACAGCCCAATGGCTCGGGATCGAACGCGGCGAACAGCTTGTTCACCGGCGCGCCCAGCTCCTGTTCGACGATGGCATGGATGCGCTCGACCGGAATCTCGGCCACCTTTTCCTGCATGCGCTCCAGCGCCGTGGCGAACTCCACCGGCACCATGTCCGGGCGGGTGGACAGCATCTGGCCCAGCTTGACGAAGGTCGGCCCCAAGGCCTCCAGGTCGCTGACGAACTGTTCCGGGTTGCCATCGGCGGGGACGTCGGCCTGGTTGCTGGCGGCATCCAGGTTCATGCCCGAGAACACGCCCGAATGGCGGTAGCGCATCAGCAGGCGCAGGATCTGGCTGCGCCGGTTCATGCCTTTGACCAGCGGGGGATTGCCATTGGCGGTGGGCGGATTGCTCAAGCGGAACTCCCATGCGACGAATACAGGTAGTGCCGGCCGCTGGCCGGCAATGTCCGGATTCCGCAGTGTCGCCGGGGGGCGGTAGGCATGCGGTGAACCCGATCTCTTCCGCAGCCCACGCCGGATCGGTCAGAATCCGCCCATTCCCTCTTTTGGATCCGCCATGGCCGGTGCCAGCCTGTTCGCCCTGCTCGACGATATCGCCTCCCTGCTGGACGACGTCTCGGTCCTGACCAAGGTTGCGGCGAAGAAGACCGCCGGTGTGCTCGGCGACGACCTGGCGCTGAACGCGCAGCAGGTCACCGGGGTCAACGCCAACCGCGAACTGCCGGTGGTGTGGGCGGTGGCCAAGGGCTCGCTGGTCAACAAGGTGATCCTGGTACCGGCGGCGCTGGCGATCAGTGCACTGGAGGCGTGGCTGCACAGCCGTGGCTGGAACGTGCCGCTGATCGTGCCATTGATGATGATCGGCGGTGCCTTCCTCTGCTTCGAGGGCGTGGAGAAGCTGGCGCATCGCTTCCTGCATTCGGCTGACGACGATGCCGAGCATCAGGCCGAGCGGCGCAAGGCGCTGGCCGATACCCAGGTGGACATGGTGGCGTGGGAGAAGGACAAGGTAAAAGGCGCGATCCGTACCGACTTCATCCTCTCGGCCGAGATCATCGTGCTGACCCTGGGCGTGGTCGCCACCGCACCGTTCACCAACCAGATCCTGACGCTGAGCGTGGTTGCGCTGGCCATGACCGTGTTCGTCTACGGACTGGTGGCGGGCATCGTCAAGCTCGATGACGTTGGGCTGTACCTGTCGCGCAAGGGCGGTGCCATCGCCGCCTTCGGTCGCGGCCTGGTGGCGTCGGCACCGTGGCTGATGAAGTTCCTGTCGGTGGCCGGCACCATCGCCATGTTCCTGGTGGGTGGCGGCATCCTGGTGCACAACGTGCCGGCGCTGCACCACGCGGTGCAGGCGCTGGGCGGCGAAGGGCAGTGGGGCTGGCTGATCAGCGCTGCGGCCAACATGGTGGTGGGCATCATCGCCGGCGCCATCGTGCTGGCGGCGGTGACCGGGTTCCAGAAGCTGCGCGGGAAGTAGGCGCCGGCCCATTGCCCGGTAGAGGCCGACCTCGGTCGGCGCATTGTTTCCGCGTGTGCCAACCAAGGTTGGCACCTACCGAAGCGCTGTCCTTGGCGTTGGTAGAGGCCGACCTTGGTCGGCGCTTTGTTTCCGCGTGTGCCAACCAAGGTTGGCACCTACCAAAGCGCTGTCCCTTGCGTTGGTAGAGGCCGACCTTGGTCGGCGCTTTGCCCCGGCGTGTGCCAACCAAGGTTGGCACCTACCAAAGCGCTGTCCTTTGCGTTGGTAGAGGCCGACCTTGGTCGGCGCTTTGTTCCGGCGTGTGCCAACCAAGGTTGGCACCTACCAAAGCGCTGTCCCTTGCGTTGGTAGAGGCCGACCTTGGTCGGCGCTTTGTTCCGGCGTGAGCCAACCAAGGTTGGCACCTACCGAAGCGATGTCCTTGGCGTTGGTAGAGGCCGACCTTGGTCGGCGCATTGTTCCGGCGTGAGCCAACCAAGGTTGGCACCTACCGAAGCGCTGTCCTTGGCGTTGGTAGAGGCCGACTTTGGTCGGCGCTTTGTTCCGGCGTGTGCCAACCAAGGTTGGCACCTACCAAAGCGCTGTCCCTTGCGTTGGTAGAGGCCGACCTTGGTCGGCGCTTTGTTTCTGCTCGTGCCAACCAAGGTTGGCACCTACTGAAGCGGTTTGCGGTGGGCCGGACGATCAACCCGCCTGCACCCGGTTCTTGCCCTGCCGCTTGGCCGCATACAGCGCGTCATCGGCGCGCCGCAGCAGGGTCTCGGTATCGTCGCCGGGCTGCCATTGCGCCAGCCCGGCACTGAAATGCACCGGCACGCGCTGGTCCTGCACGGTCAGCACGCGGTGCGCCAGTGAACGCTGCAGGCGTTGCACGGTGGCCATGCTGTCGGCACCCTGGGTCTCCGGCAGCACCAGCACGAACTCGTCGCCACCCAGCCGCGCGATGCCATCGGTGGCGCGCAGCAGCAGCTTGCACACGGACACCAGGTGCTGCAGCAGCGCATCGCCACCGGCATGGCCATGTGCATCGTTGGTCTGGTGGAAATCATCCAGGTCGATCACCGCCACGCCCAGCGGCGAGTTGTTGCGCGCAGCACGCGCCAGTTCACGCTGCAGCAGTTCGTCCAGGCCGCGGCGGTTCAGCGCCTGGGTCAGCGGATCGATACGCGCCAGGTCACCGGCGGCACGCAGTTCCTGCTCCAGCTCGGCAATGCGCTGTTCGGCGCGTTCCACTTCCTGCCGCGCATTGGCCAGGTGATCGAGCGCCTGCGCGGCCTGCTGCTGCACCTTGCCGGTGTCGCGCATCACGTCCTGCAGCAACTGGTTGAGGTCGGCGATGCTACGCGCCTCGCGCAGCTGCAGTGCGTAGCTGCCGATGCGGTCGTGGTATTCGCCGGTGCTGGTGGCCATGCCATCCATGCGCTCGATGAACTCGCCCATCAACCCGCGCATCGCCGCCTTCGAATCGTCGATGCCCTGGCGCAGCAGCCCCTGCTTGTAGATCACTTCGCGCAGTTCGGCGCGGGTGCGCTCGACCGCCTCAGCTTCCAACGGCCCGTCCAGCAGCTGGCGTACTGCGGCGATCTGGCCCTGCAGCCAGCTGCGGTCATCCAGCAGCTCGCTCACGTTCTCCAGCAGCAGCGCGAACAGCTCAAGCAGCAGCGCCTGCTGCTCCTGCCAGCTCTCGGCACGCACGCCGACCTGGTGGCCGAGCTCGCGCACGCCCTGTTCGATCGGTTCCAGCGCCGTGCCCGGTTGCCACTGGCGCAGCTGCATGGCCAGCGTCTGCGCCTGCTCGCGCAGGTCCGGATCGTGCTGCAGCAGGGCCACCACCGCGCCGCCCAGCAGCAGGCGCAGCTGCTCGGACAGGCGTAGGCTTTCCGGCTGTCCGTCCGGCGAATGCTGTTCGATGGTGCGGATGTACTTGTCGATCAGCTGCCGCATCGCGCGCCCGTAGCGCGGCCAATCGGCACTGGCCTGCGCCGACTGCAGGCGGTCGCCCATGTCACCCAGTTCGCCGGGCAGGGTGGCCATGCCGTTGGCGAAGGCGGCCAGCAGCGGTTCCGGCGCGTCGGCGCCGGCGAACAGCTGCTGCAGTGCCACGCCACCACCGCCCTGCAGCACCACGCGGTCGCCCAGCCCATCGTCCACCACCGCGCGCACGCGTGCCGGCGGCCCAAGGGCGGTACCGGGGGCAGGGCGGTGGTCGGGCTGGTCCGTCATGGAGCAAATCCTGGGGCTGGTAGGGACTGGTTCCAGCATATCGGCGCGGCCGCCGACGGCTTGAACGGCTAGGATGGGCGACAGGATGCCGCAGTGGAGGTGGTGATGCGCGTGATGTTGCTGGGGGCGACCGGGCTGGTCGGTGGGCTGACCCTGTCCAGGCTGCTGGACGACCCGCGCTGCATCGCCGTGATCGCGCCGACCCGCCGCCCGTTGACTGTGGCCCACGCCAAGCTGGAGAACCCGGTGCTGGCCTTCAATGCGCTGCCTGCCGCCGCCGAGTGGGCGCGCGTGGACGCGGTCATCTGCGCGCTGGGCAGCACCATTGCCCAGGCCGGCAGCCGCGAGGCTTTCCACCGCATCGATCATGACTACCCGCTGGCGTTCGCCCGGCTGGCGCAGGCGCAAGGTGCGCAGACCTATGTGCTGAATTCCGCAGCCGGTGCCAACCCACAGTCGTCGATCTTCTACAGCCGGGTGAAGGGTGAGCTGGAGCGTGACCTGCGCGCTGGGCTTCAACTCGTTGACCCTGGTCCGCCCCGGGCTGATCGGCGGCGAGCGCACCGAGGTGCGACGTGGCGAGCGCCTGGCCCTGACGGTGCTCGGCGCGCTGGGGCCGGTGTTGCCACGGGCGTGGCGGATCAACCCGGCCAGCGAAATCGCCAAGGCACTGGTCGAGGCTGCGCTGGCCCCGCAACCGGGTGAGCATGTGGTGGCATCGAGCGCGCTGGTCGGCTGATGTCGCGTGCGCTGCGCCTGACCCAGCTTCAACAGCTGCTGCGCCGCCATCGACGCCCGGTGTCCGGGCAGGTGCTGGCCGAAGCGCTCGGCATCAGCTTGCGCACGCTGTACCGCGATATCGAGACGCTACGCGAACAGGGGGCTGACCTGCGGGGTGAGGCTGGCGTCGGCCACCAGCTGGCACCGAGCGATACCCTGCCGCCGATGACCCTGCCACCCGCGGAGATCGATGCATTGGTGCTGGGCCTGCGCTGGGTTGCGGCGCGCACCGAGCCAGCGTTGGCCGAGGCCGCACGTGACGCTTTGGCGCGTATCGCGCATGTGCTGCCTGCCGCGCGCCGCGAAGCGCTGCGTGACAGTGGCCTACGCGTGGGCCCTTCGCGCGCTGCGGCCAAGGTGCCGGCGGCACGCCTGCAGGCCGTGCGTGAGGCTGTGGGGTCACAGCGGCGCCTGAAGTTCGGCTACGAGGACGCGCAGGGCCAGCGCAGCGAGCGCATTGTCTGGCCGTTCGCGCTGGGCTACTTCGATGAAGTGCCGATGCTGGCGGCGTGGTGCGAAGGACGCGAGGACTTCCGCCATTTCCGGCTGGACCGCATCCGCCAGATGCGCGTGCTGGAGGATCGCTACCTCGTGCCGCGCGCCAGCCTGCTGCGGCGCTGGCAGAAGGCACAGGGCATCGCACCGGACTGGCTGGACCGTTCGTAGGGTCGAGCTTGCTCGACCGCTTCCGTGCATCGCTTCCGGCTCCTGGGGACGGCGGCCTTCGCTCTTCGCTCCTGGTAGAGGTCGAGCTTGCTCGACCGCCTTTGATCTTCGCGAACAGCAGTCGAGCAAGGCCGACATCTACCAGGGCGGGGGCAACAGCAGTCGAGCAAGCTCGACATCTACCAGGGCAAGGGCAACAGCAGTCGAGCAAGCTCGACATCTACCAGGGCAGAGGCAACAGCAGTCGAGCAAGCTCGACCTCTACCAGGGCAAGGGCAACAGCGGTCGAGCACGCTCGACGCTACTGACAGAATCTGTCAGCAGGGCCGTACCACCATGATTGCTCCCAACAACGGAGCTTCCCCATGTTCACGCCCAGCACCCTGCTGCAGTACGTGCGCGACGTCGCCACCAGCGCCACGTTCTACAGCGGCATTCTCGGCAAGCCACCGGTCGAGCAGTCGCCCGGTTTCGCCCTGTTCCTGCTCGGCGATGGCGCCGCACTGGGCCTGTGGCAACGCGATGACGTGCAGCCACCGGTATCCGCACAGGCCGGTGCCGCCGAACTGGCGATGGTGGTCGCCAACCCGGAGGCCGTGCAGCAGATGCACGATGCGTGGCACGCACTCGGCGTGCAGATCCTGCAGGCGCCGGTGACCTTGGAATTCGGCCACACTTTTGTCGGGGCAGACCCGGATGGCCACCGTCTGCGTGTGTACAGCCGTGCCGAAGGCATGGTCGCACGCGATTGATCGTCCGCATTGTGTAGATCCACGCCATGCGTGGATGCGGACACAAAAAAACGCCGGGCAGTGCCCGGCGTTTCTCCACTTCATGTGCCAACCAAGGTTGGCACCCACCAGTCAGTTTCACGTGCCAACCAAGGTTGGCACCCGCCGATAAGGTGGCCGATCAGCTGGCCAGCGCCAGGTCGTCCATCATTGCGCGCAGGAAGCGGGCGGCTTCGCCACCGGTGGCCGCGCGGTGGTCGAAGGTGACCGACAACGGGATCACCTTGTGCGCTTCCACGCCGCCCATCACCGGGGTCATCTGGTGGCGGGCACGGCCGGCACCGACGATGGCCACGCACGGCGGCACCACGACCGGGGTCGCGTAGCGGCCGGCGAACATGCCGAAATTGGACAACGAGATGGTGTAGCCGCTCAGTTCCGAGGCGGCGATCGAACGCGATTCGACCTGCTCGCGCAGGCGGTTGACGCCTTCGCGGATGCCGCGTGCATCGAGCATGTCGGCGTTGCGCAGGGCCGGTACGAACAGGCCGTCGTCGGTGTCCACGGCGATGCCGATGTCCACCTGCGCGTGCAGGGTGCGGGTCAGCGCTTCACCGTCGAACCAGGCGTTCATCGCCGGCACCTTCTGTGCGGCGACCACGATCGAACGCACCAGGCGCGCGGTGACGTCGTTGCCCGGCAGCCAGGCGTGGATGTCGGCGTCGTCGTTCAGCGTGGTCGGCACGACCTTGCTGTGCGCATCGGCCATCACGCGCGCCATGTTGCGGCGAACGCCCTTCAGCGGTTCCGGCTGACCCTTGGCGACCACGCCCGGCGGCTGGGTGCGCATCGGCTTGCCGGCGGCGGACAGCGGGGTGCGGGCTTCGCTCTGCACCGGGGCAGACACCTGCGCCGGGGCCGGCGCGGCATAGGCGGCAGCAGCGGCCGGGGCCGGAGCGGCGCCGATCTTGGCGGTGCCGTTGGCGGCGGCCTGCTTGACGTCGGCCATGGTCACCGCGCCATCGGTGCCGGTAGCGGCCACGCGGCTCAGATCGACGCCCAGCTTGCGCGCCATCGCACGCACGGCCGGCACGGCCTTGACGCCACCGACGGCGAGCGCCTGCTCGGCGTGCACGGCGTTGGAACTCTGCATCGCGCCGACCACGGTGCCGGCGTCATCACGCTCGGCGGCGGCGGGCTTGGCGGCTTCGGTGGCCACCGGTGCGGCAGCGGCCGGCAGCGGCGGCGGGGTCGGTGCCGCGGCCGGTGCTGCATGGCCGTGGCTGTGGCCGGTGTCCTGGCCATCGGCGCGCTGCGGCAGGTTCGGGTCCAGTTCGAAGCTGGCCAGCACCGAGCCGGTCGGGATGATGTCGCCGGCTGCGCCGGACAGCTTCAGCACCTTGCCGGAGAACGGCGACGGCACTTCGACGACGGCCTTGGCGGTCTCCATCGAGACCAGCGGCTCGTCCAGCTTGATCACATCGCCTTCCTTGACGAACCACTCGACGATGGTCGCGTCCGGCAGGCCTTCGCCCAGGTCGGGCAGGTTGAAGTTCTTGGTCTGGCTCATTTGCAGTTCTCTTCCAGCAGTTCCAGTTCGCGGGCCGGCAGCCAACCCGTCGCGCCATTGGCGCGCTCGGACCACCACCACCCGCCGTGTTCGTGATGAAGCTTCACCATCTCGCCGCTTTCCACATCCAGCTCGCGGGCGTCGTAGTCGCACAGCGCTTCGGCGCGACCCTCGTCCAGCAGCTGCAACCAGGCGATGGGCGCCCATCCAGCGCGCCCATCGTTGGTGCGTACCCAGGCAAACGCCGGCCATTCCTCGTCACGGACACCTACTTCGACGATCTGGCCGGTGTGGAACCGGAGCGGGTTGGGATACTGGCTGCGGTAAGCCCCCAGAAGGCGGGCCCGCATGTCAGCCGGCCGCCACCGCGCGCTTGGCCGCAGCCACGATCCGCTCAACGCTCGGCAGGTACTTCATTTCCAGGCGGAACAGCGGAATGTGGGTGTCGTAGCCAGTGACGCGCTCGATCGGGGCCAGCAGGTCGTAGATTGATTCCTCGGCCAGGCGCGCGGCGATCTCGGCGCCGAAGCCCGCGGTCTTCGGCGCCTCCTGCACGATCACGCAGCGGCCGGTCTTGGCCACCGATTCGGCGATGGTGGCGAAGTCCAGCGGGCGCAGCGTGGCCACGTCGATGACTTCGGCACTGATGCCTTCGCCGGCCAGCTTGTCGGCCGCTTCCAGCGCTTCCTTCACCTGCGCGCCCCAGGTCACCAGGGTCACGTCGGTGCCGTCGCGCAGCACGAAGCAGACGTCCAGCGGCAAGGCTTCGCCGTCGTTGACGACCACTTCCTTGTACTGGCGGTAGATGCGCTTGGGCTCCATGTAGATCACCGGATCCGGCTCGCGGATCGCGGCCAGCAGCAGGCCGTAGGCGCGCTGCGGCGACGACGGCAGCACCACGCGCAGGCCCGGCACGTTGGTGAAGATCGCCTCGTTGGCTTCGCTGTGATGTTCCGGCGCGCGGATGCCACCGCCCCACGGCACGCGCAGCACCATCGGGCAGTGCAGGCGGCCACGCGTGCGGTAACGCAGGCGGGCGGCGTGGCAGACGATATGGTCGACCATCGGGTACATGAAACCGTCGAACTGGGCCTCGGCCACGGGCTTCATGCCCTGTGCCGCCAGACCGATGGTCAGGCCGGCGATGGTGGTTTCATCCAGCGGGGTGTCGAGGATGCGTTCGGAGCCGAAGCGCTGCTGCAGGCCGGCGGTGGCGCGGAACACGCCGCCGTTGACGCCCACATCCTCGCCCAGCACCAGCACCGACGGGTCGTGCTCCAGCTCCCAGGCCAGTGCCTGGGTGATGGCTTCGATCAGGGTGATGGGGGTGGTGGTCATGCTCTCTTCTCCGCGCGCGACGGCGGCGCTGTCGGCGGCGTTGGTGTGCGCGCCGGGCGCGCCGTTCTTGATCTCATCCATGGCGCTTCTCCAGGGCGATCGCCTGGGCACGCTGGGTCAGCAGGTCCGGCGGCGGATCGGCATACAGGAAGTCGAACATCGCCTCGACCGGCTGCACCGGCGTGTTGAGGTACAGGTTCACTTCCTCGTCCACGCGCGTGCCGCACTCGGCGACCCAGGCGGTTTCCTCTTCTTCGCTCCACACACCGGCGTTGATCAGGTACTTGCGCAGGCGCAGCATCGGCTCGCGCTGCCAGGCATCCTTCACTTCGGCGTCGTCACGGTAGCGGCGGCGCGTCATCGGCGGTGGTGTGGTCGGACAGGCGGTAGGTCATCAGTTCCAGCACGGTGCCGCCGTCGCCGGCCAGCGCACGTTCGCGCGCCTGCTCCATGGCCGCCAGCACCGCGATCAGGTCGTTGCCGTCCACCTGCAGGCAGTGCAGGCCGCCGGCCAGGCCCTTCTGCGCCAGCGTTTCGGCACCGGTCTGGGCCGAACGCGGAACCGAGATGGCCCAACCGTTGTTGACGATGCACAGGATCAGCGGGAGCTTGTAGGCGCCGGCCGAATTCAGTGCTGCGTAGAAGTCGGTCTTGGAGCTGCCGCCGTCGCCGCACACGGCCACCGCGATCTGCGGTTCCTTGTTGAGCTTGAACTTCAGCGCCGCCCCTGCGGCATGCAGGCACTGGGTGGAGATCGGCACGCAGAACGGGAAGTCCTTGGCCGCGTTGCCGCCGTAATCGTTGCCGCGTTCGTCGCCGCCCCAGTACATCAGCACGTCGTGCGGGCGCACGCCACGCATGAACATCGCGCCATACTCGCGGTACGAAGGCGCGAACACGTCGTCCTTCTGCATCGCAGCGCCGATACCCACGTGCGCGGCTTCGTGGCCCAGGCAGGCGGCATAGGTGCCGAGCTTGCCGGTGCGCTGCAGCGCGATGGATTTGCTGTCGAACGTACGTACGAACAGCATCTGCTTGAACAGCGGTACCAGGACCTTGGGGTCGCGCAGCGACGCGGGCAGGTCATCGCGGACGAGCTTGCCGTCCGTATCCAGGTACTGCAGGTATTCGATCTTGAATTCAGCGGCAACCGTCATTGCGTACTGCACCTTCGACAGAGAAGTTACAAATGATATGAATGGCCATGTTAAGGAACGCGTACGGAATAGCCTTCCTGCGCCGCAACACGGCAATTCCCCGTTTTACCCCTGCCGGCGGGTGGGGGGCCAATAACAACAACGTATTCAGTCGTTGCTGCAAAGCATCAGAATACGCCTCTGGCTGACCGCCAGTACAACGGCGCGGACGGTTCCACGCGCAGCCCCGGCATCAGCCGATGCTCCACGACCAACCGCACGCCCCGGTATGGACCCGGCGGCTGCCAGCGCGGCGGCAACGCGCTACCCTTGCCGCCCCCGATCTGGTCCCGCCCATGTCCGTCGACAACAACCAACGCGATCTCGAAGCCGGCATCCACACCGACCTGCAGGGACGCCTGACCTATGGCGGCTACCTGCGGCTGGACCAGCTGCTCAGCGCGCAGCAGCCGCTGTCCAACCCGCCGCACCACGACGAGATGCTCTTCATCATCCAGCACCAGACCTCGGAGCTGTGGCTGAAGCTGCTGGGCCATGAGCTGCGTGCCGCAATCGGCTTCCTGCAGCGCGATGAAGTCTGGCAGTGCCGCAAGGTGCTGGCGCGCAGCAAGCAGGTGCTGCGCCAGCTGACCGAGCAGTGGTCGGTGCTGGAAACGCTGACCCCGTCCGAGTACATGGGCTTCCGCGACGTGCTGGGCCCGTCGTCGGGCTTCCAGTCGCTGCAGTACCGCTACATCGAGTTCCTGCTGGGCAACAAGAATGCGCAGATGCTGCAGGTGTTCGAGCACGACCCGGCCGGGCAGGCGCAGCTGCGCACCGTGCTGGAAGCGCCCAGCCTGTACGAGGAATTCCTGAAATACCTGGCCCGCTTCGGCCACGCCGTCCCGGCGGTGTACGAGGCCCACGACTGGACCCAGCCGCATGTGGCCGACGACGCACTGCAGCCGGTGTTCGAGCGCATCTACCAGGACACCGACCGCTACTGGCGCGAGTATTCGCTGTGCGAGGACCTGGTCGACCTGGAGACCGCGTTCCAGCTGTGGCGATTCCGACACATGCGCACGGTGATGCGCGTGATCGGCTTCAAGCGCGGCACCGGCGGCTCGTCCGGCGTCGGCTTCCTGGCCAAGGCGCTGGAGCTGACCTTCTTCCCTGAACTGTTCCAGGTGCGGACCAGCCTGCAGGCCGGGCCCCCGGCAGAACAGGGCTGATCCGTATTCAGCTTGGATCCCGGCCGGCGGCTGGATCGTTTCAGATGCAAGTTCAGGGAGCAGGCTGGCACCTGCCTCAAACGGCGTGTATTTGACGTGAACGCCAGAAGTCGGTGATCCTCGCGCGTTGCTCCAACTGCACAGCGGACGTGCTCGTCATCCACCGAACCAGGAAATCCGCATGAGCGTAAACGCCACTGCGAACACCCCAGAGCCGGCGCTGCCGGACTTCAAGACCACGCTGGGCCACCCGCGCCCGTTGTGGATGCTGTTCATGACCGAGTTCTGGGAGCGCTTTGCGTTCTACGGCATCCGCTGGGCCTTGGTGCTGTACATCGTCGCCCAGTTCTACAACGGCAGCGCTGCCGGTGAAGGCGACGCCAGCCGCATCTACGGCGCCTACCTGGCCCTGGTGTATGCCGCAGCGATCTTCGGTGGCTACGTGGCCGACCGGGTACTGGGTTACCAGCGATCGATCCTGACCGGCGCGATCATCATGGCCGCCGGCCTGTTCATGATCTCTCTGCCGCAGGAGCACATCTTCAAGCTCGGCCTGGCCACGATCATCGTCGGCAACGGCCTGTTCAAGCCCAACATCTCGACCATGGTCGGCAAGCTGTACGGCCTGAAGGATGAGCGCCGCGACTCGGGCTTCACCATCTTCTACATGGGCATCAACATCGGCGCGATGATCGCCCCGGTGCTGACCGAGTACCTGGCCCGCAAGGTCTTCGGTACCGACGCGATGCCGTCCTACAAGGTCGTGTTCATCGCCTCGGGCGTGGGCATGCTGATCTCGCTGGTGTGGTTCTACATCGGTCGCGCCGGCCTGAAGGGCATCGGTGCACCGCCGGCCGGCGCTGAAGGCTTCGGCCGCATCATCATGGTGCTGGCCGGTGCCGTGGTCGCCATCCCGGTCGCCTACTTCCTGCTGGCCACCGGCGCCACCGCACTGGCCTGGATCCTGGGCGCGATGTTCACCGCGCTGGCCATCCTGCTGCTGGTCGAGGGCATCCGCGAGGGCAAGGTGCAGCGCGACCGCGTGATCGCGATGCTGATCATCTTCGCCTTCAATGTGATGTTCTGGATGTTCTTCGAGCAGGCCGGCAGCTCGTTCACCTTCCTGGCTGAGAACATCGTCAACCGCCAGTTCGGTGACTGGACCTTCCCGACCGCGTGGTTCCAGTCGGTCAACTCGGTGGCCATCATCACCCTGGCACCGATCATCGCCTGGATCTGGGTGGCCATGGGCCGCGCCAATCCGTCCATCCCGCGCAAGTTCGGCCTGGGCCTGCTGTTCAACGGCGCCGCGTTCGCGCTGTTGATGTTCGCCCTGTCGCAGATGGTCGTGGACGGCAAGATCCCGTTCTGGACCCTGTTCATGGTCTACGTCATCCAGTCGGTGGGTGAGCTGTGCCTGTCGCCGATCGGCCTGTCGATGGTGACCAAGCTGGCCCCGGTGCGCCTGGTCGGCTTCGGCATGGGTGGCTGGTTCCTGTCCACCGGCATCGGCAACAACCTGTCGGGCATCTTCGCCGGCGTGGTCAGTGGTGAAGGCGGCATGACGGTCGAGTCGGCCCTGAAGGGGTATACCTTCGGGTTCTGGGCCCTGATCGGCTCCGGCGTGGTGCTGTTCCTGATCGCCCCGCTGATCAACAAGCTGATGCACGGCGTCAAATGATGATGAGAGGGTAGAAGGCATGCGTAGCAAGCTCGGTACTGCGGTAGTGGTGGTCTGTGCGGCGCTGATCGGCGCCTGTTCCCAACCGCAACCGCCTGCCACCGCCGAGCCCACGCAGCCCCTGGATACCCGACCCACCGAGCCACCGGTCGCTGACCCCAGCGAACCGGTGGCCTCGGGCAACACCCCGGTGGCGGCAGACATCGCCGCCATCGCCGGCCTCGGCGCTCAGTTCGACCCGGCCCGCAACCCCGCCGATGATCTGGCCACCGCCAAGGTGGAAGCCCAGCGGGGCAAGAAGCGCATCCTGCTGGAGGTCGGCAACGCCGCCTGCGAGCGCTGCCGCGCGCTGGACGAGGTGGTGGAAGGCAACGGCGACCTGCGTCGCTTCCGCGATGCCCACTATGTGTGGGTGAAGGTCAACGCCAGCGACGAGCAGCCCAACACCGCCTTCTTCGCCCAGTTCCCGATGATGGAACGCGACTACCCGTACCTGCTGGTACTCGATGCCGATGGCGGACTGCTGGTGTCGCAGGCGACCGGCGAGCTGCGCAAGGGCGAAGCCTTCCAGCCGGCACGGGTGAGCGCGTTCCTGAAACAATGGGCACCTGACAAACCGGAATAGGGGTAGTGCCGGCCGCTGGCCGGCAGGGGTGGTGGTGGTGGGTGCCGACCGCTGACCGCCAACCCCGGTGGATGCCGACCGCTGACGGCCATCTCCGGTGGGTGCCGACCGTTGGTCGGCACAGAAGTGCATCCACGCATGGCGTGGATCTACTGTGGTTGCGGTCACATTCCCGGAATCGGCATCTCAATATCGCAACGCGCTCGCCGTTACCGGCAAGGACCTCAGTCGACATCCCGTCGATGCAACCTTCCGGAACGCCCATGCACAGCGACCACGCCGAACGACTGCCCGAACCTGCCAGCGACCTGGCCGAGGCTGGGGCAGGCGAGGGCGTGACCCTGCCGCCGCAGGATGCGTTGCTGGATGACGCCGGTACCGGCGAGGACACCGTTGAACTGGCACCGCCGCGTCACCGCCTGCCGCAGATCGCGCTGCCCGACAACGTGGTGCTGAAGGGGGCGGTGCAGAAACTGGTCGAGCAGAAGTCACGGCTCGATGCATTGGCCGCCGACGGCCAGCTGGCCGGGCTGCTGCCGCCGGAATGGCAGGGCCATGGCGTGCGTGCGATCGAACTGTCCACGTTCATCCAGGGCGTGCTGCCGTTCCTGCAGCCGGGCGAACGCGGCGAAACCGCGCCCGCGCGCCTGCCGGTGCGCCATGTGCTGGGGGACGACAGCCGCTGGGGCCTGGAGGATGTCGCCGAACCGAAGTCGCTGGCCTGGTACCTGGCCAGCGACGAACGCGCCACCGCTGGCAGCAAGGACGTGGCCGAGGCCTATCTGGTGGGTGCGCTGGGACTGGCGTGGATGCAGGAAGGGCGCAGCCGCCCCGGCTTCCTGCGCGCGATGGGGCAGGACAGCCTGGCCGCGCGGGTGACCATGCTCGGCTACCCGCCGGCCAACGAACTGGCGCTGTACAGCGTCACCGCGCATGGGCAGCAACAGATCTGGTGCGTGCATGGCCGCCGTCGCATGCGCCCGCTGGTGGCGCCGTGGCTGAGCGTGCCGGTGCTGACCGCGTATGGCGTGCCGGCGCCGGTCGCGTGGCCGTCCAGTTTCCCGCCGGTGGAGGCCGTGGCCGAGCTGCTGGCGACCGCACGGCAGGGGCGCGCTGCCGGAAGTGGACCTGGCCAAGGCGGTGGCGAAG
Organism: Stenotrophomonas sp. 93052_Sma; assembly: GCF_056481145.1. NCBI lineage: Bacteria > Pseudomonadati > Pseudomonadota > Gammaproteobacteria > Lysobacterales > Lysobacteraceae > Stenotrophomonas > Stenotrophomonas sp. 93052_Sma. Next base: position 4,597,719 of record NZ_CM151134.1, on the reverse strand, counting down.
ATCGCCGAGGACGCTGCCTCTGAAGCCTGGCAACCGGTCAGCCTGCTGCAGCTCAATACCTGGTCACCGCGTTGGCATTTCTTCCTGGGCACCTTCGTCGGCCTGCCGTCGCTGCTGCTCGTGGCGGCGGCGCTGGCGCTGCCGGGGGCGGTCGAAGCAGCCACGGTTGCGGCTTCCCTCGGCTTCGCCGGTGGTGCCATCGCGGCGCTCGCGGTGCCGTGGATCCATGCACGGCGCAAGCATCTGAGCTGAAGCATGAGCGCCATCCACGCGCGGCGTGGATCTACGGGGGGCCGGGCGCCGCGGTCTGCAGCTGCTGCCGCGCCCGCTCCATGGCAGTCTGCAATCTTTGCTTGAGGACCTCACGGGAGGGCAGCGTGGTCAGGTACTCCGCAACATGGATGCCTGAGCGGTCCAGCTCCAGCAATTCAATCTGGCCCGCCTTCTTCCCTGTGCAGAGGATGATGCCCAACGGCGCCTGCTCGCCGTCCTCACGTTCGTAGCGGTCCAGCCAGCGCAGGTAGAGTTCCATCTGCCCTTTATAGGCGGGCTTGAACTCGCCGATCTTCAGCTCGATGGCGATCAGCCTGCGCAGACGCCGGTTGTAGAACAGCAGGTCCAGGTGGAAGTCATCGCCGTCGATCTGGATGCGCTTCTGGCGGGCGACGAAACTGAAGCCCGTGCCAAGTTCGAGCAGGAAGCTCTGCATCTCGCGAAGGATCGCGCTTTCAAGGTCCTGCTCGTCCCAGCTGTCCTTCAGGCCAAGAAAGTCCAGTACGTAGGGATCACGCAGTAGCAGCCCTGGAGACAGCTGCTGGTTGCCACGCAGTGCCGCCAACTCATCGGCGATGGTCTGCTCGGGTTGACTGGAAAGCGCCGTGCGCTCGTACAACATCGAATCGATGCGCTGGCGCAGCATGCGCACACTCCAGCCCTCGGTGGCGGCCATCTGCGCATAGAAGTCACGCTTGAGCGGATCCGCCAGGGGGATCAGTGCGATGAAGTGGGTCCAGCTCAATTGTCGTATCAGCGATACGACAATCTGCTCGTCCGCAAATGCGGTGGAGAACTGCACCATCCGGCGCAGGCTCTTTTCACCGAAGGATGTGCCGAACTCGGCAGACAGCGCCTTGGCGATCCGGGTGAAGAGAACCTCGCCGTAACGCGCACGCTGCCCCGCCATCTGGTCAACATGGATGCGACGACCGATTCGCCAGTACAGCAGCGTCAACTCGGCGTTGATGGACCTGTGCATCCTGCTGCGCGCTGCGCAGATCAGCTCTCTGAGATCGGCCAGCAATTCCTGGCCATGCGGCGACGTTGAACGCGAGTCATCCATGAGGGAGCCCGTTCGATGTGGATGGCCGGGCTGATACCCGTTGAACGTTTACCGTCCGGCCGCACACGTGAGCAGTCCAATAGGAGAATTCACTGGATCAGCCCGTTTCGATACACCAGCCTGGCGGAAACGGGCCGTATCGGGCCAATGCGGAAATGCTGCTGGGCGAGGGCGACACTTCAGGACGGGATCTGCGGAAGGTGAATGCGTCCGATGGCATCGTTCGCGGTCGGTCCGCAGTCCGCCAAGAAGCGGGTCCCGTCAGATCAAAGGGGGCGGACGACAATCGCCCAGCCACTGTTCCGCTACCGGCCGGGGTCGGCACCCGCGACTTGGGGCCCAAAACGACTTAATCCCCTCCGTCCCCTTTTTCTTTCAGACGCCTTCGCCCATCCGTTCCAGGCCTTCGCCGGCCAGGCGCAGGATCAGCTTCTCCAGCACCTGCTCTTCCTCTTCGCTCAGCACCGACATCAGCTTGCGGGTGATTTCGATCACCATCGGCGCGATGGTCTCGTAGACCTCGAAGCCGGCCGCCGACAGCGCCAGCACCGAGCGGCGGCGGTCGTCGCCGTGGGTCTCGCGCTTGATGAAGCCACGCTCCAGCAGGCGGGCCACGGCGCGGCTGACCGCCACCTTGTCCATTGCCGTGCGGTCGGAGACCTCGCTGGCCGAGGAGCCCGGGTACAGCGCCAGGATGGTGATCACCCGCCACTCGGGGATCGCCAGACCGTAACGATCGCCGTATAGCTTGGCGATATTGCCGCTGACCCGGTTGGACAGCACGCTCAGCCGGTACGGCAGGAACTGTTCCAGGTCGAGCAGGACGTGCGAGGAACGCAGGCGGGTCGAAACGGGATCGGCGGGGCTCATGTTGCGGTGCACCTTGCTGGTGGTTTCAAGTGTAACTATAAGGGGTAGGTCCAGACCCTGCATTCTCGCCGGGTCCCTACCTGCCCGCACCTGGTTTGTACCGATGCGGTACCGATTCGGAGCCACGCCATGAATACCGCAGTCCCGACCGCCTCGCACCCCAACCCCGGCATGCAGGTCACCACCTTCGAGAACCCGATGGGCATCGACGGCTTCGAGTTCGTCGAATTCGCCGCCCCGGCCGGCCGTGGCCAGGAGCTGCACGAGTACTTCCGGAAGATGGGCTTCAGCGCGGTGCTCAAGCACAAGCAGCGTCCGATTACCGTCTATCGCCAGGGCGACGTCAACTTCCTGGTCAATGAAGACCCGGATTCGTTCGCCTCGGACTTCGCCGAAAAGCACGGCCCGTGCGCCTGCGGCTTCGCCATCCGCTTCAAGAAGCCGGGCCAGGAGGTCTACCAGACCGCGCTGGGCAACGGCGCCGAAGCCATCGCCTTCAAGCCGGACAGCAAGGCGGTCAGCGCGCCGGTCATCAAGGGCATCGGCGACTGCATGCTGTACCTGGTCGATCGCTACGGCAGCGCCGGCAGCATCTATGACGGCGACTACGAGCCGATCGCCGGTGCCGACCTGCACCCGGTGGGCTTCGGCCTGACCTTCATCGACCACCTGACCCACAACCTGTACTTCGGCAACATGCAGCAGTGGTCGGACTACTACGAGCGCCTGTTCAACTTCCGCGAGATCCGCTACTTCGACATCAAGGGCCTGAAGACCGGCCTGGTGTCCAAGGCGATGACCGCGCCGGATGGCATCGTGCGCATCCCGCTGAACGAATCGTCCGACCCGAAGAGCCAGATCAACGAGTACCTGGACGCGTACAAGGGCGAGGGCATCCAGCACATCGCCTGCTTCACCGAGAACATCTACGAGACCGTCGAAGCGATGCGCGCGCAGGGCGTGGACTTCCTCGATACGCCGGAGACCTACTTCGACGTGATCGACCAGCGCGTGCCGAACCACGGTGAAGACGTGCCGCGCCTGGCGAAGAACAAGATCCTGATCGATGCCGATCCGGAAACCCACCAGCGCAAGCTGCTGCAGATCTTCACCCAGAACTGCATCGGCCCGATCTTCTTCGAGATCATCCAGCGCAAGGGCAACGAAGGTTTCGGCGAAGGCAACTTCACCGCACTGTTCGAGAGCATCGAGCGCGACCAGATCCGCCGCGGCGTGCTGTAAGGTCAGCAGGCAATGTCGGCGTCCCGCCGGCAGTGCCTGTCCGAATGGTCGTGCCGGCCGCTGGCCGGCAATCTCTGGAGTTCCCATGTCCCCCGCCATCACCGCCCGCGGCTACCAGTCCGGCTTCGGCAACGAATTCGCCACCGAGGCCGTCGCCGGCGCGCTGCCGGTCGGGCAGAACTCGCCACAGAAGGTGGCCCACGGCCTGTACGCCGAACAGTTGACCGGCACCGCCTTCACCGCGCCGCGTGGCAGCAACCGCCGCAGCTGGCTGTACCGGATCCGCCCGGCGGTGACCCATGGCGAGTTCACCCCGTTCGCGCAGTCGCAGCTGCAGTGTGATTTCGGCGCACAGCCGGCTTCACCGAACCAGCTGCGCTGGAGCCCGCTGCCGCTGCCGGAGCTGCCGACCGATTTTGTCGAAGGCCTGTACACGATGGGTGGCAACGGCTCGCCCGATGCGCATGCCGGCGTGGGCATCCACCTATACGCTGCCAACCGCGACATGGTCGGCCGCTACTTCTACGATGCCGATGGCGAGCTGCTGATCGTGCCGCAGCTGGGCGGCCTGCGCCTGCTGACCGAGCTGGGCGTGATCGAGATCGAGCCGCAGCAGATCGCGGTGATCCCGCGCGGCGTGCGCTTCCGCGTTGAACTGCCCGATGGCCCGAGCCGTGGCTACATCTGCGAGAACTACGGTGCGCTGCTGAAGCTGCCCGACCTCGGCCCGATCGGATCCAACGGCCTGGCCAATCCGCGCGACTTCGAAACCCCGCACGCGGCGTTCGAGGATGTGGATGGCGATTTCGAGCTGATCGCGAAGTTCGAGGGTCGCCTTTGGCGTGCATCGATCGATCATTCGCCGCTGGACGTGGTGGCCTGGCACGGCAACTACGCGCCGTACCGCTACGATCTGCGTCGCTTCAACACCATCGGTTCGATCAGCTACGACCACCCGGATCCGTCGATCTTCCTGTTGCTGCATTCGCCCAGCGACACCCCGGGCACCAGCAACATGGACTTTGCGATCTTCCCGCCGCGCTGGCTGGTGGCGCAGAACACGTTCCGCCCGCCGTGGTTCCACCGCAACATCGCCAGCGAGTTCATGGGTCTGGTGCATGGCGCCTACGACGCCAAGGCCGAAGGCTTCGTCCCGGGTGGCGCCTCGCTGCACAACTGCATGAGCGGCCACGGTCCGGATGCACCGACCTTCGACAAGGCCTCCAGTGCCGATCTGTCCAAGGCCGATGTGATCAAGGACACGATGGCCTTCATGTTCGAGACCCGCGCAGTGATCCGCCCGACCGCACAGGCGCTGGCCGCTGGCCACCGCCAGGGCGATTACCAGCAGTGCTGGAACGGCCTGCGCAATAACTTCCGGTCGTCCCGCTAGCTTGGTGGGTGCCGACCTTGGTCGGCACGGATCCTGATCGCATCCACGCCATGCGTGGATGTTCTCCGCCGGAACCTGCGCTTACGCCACCTCCGCGAACGCGTCGCAATGCTCCAGCGGCAGCGCTTCCAACAGGCGCTGGCGTACGCGCTGGCAATAGCCGTCCGAGGTCAGCCCGGGCAGCATCTGCATCGCCGACTGCAGCCGCTGCAGCACCTCGTCTTCCGCACGCGCCTGCTGCAGGTCGCGGAACAGTGCAGCCGCCTGCGGGTGGCGCTGCATCTCCAGGATGCCCAGCACATAGATGCGCGCGGCCACCAGCGAGCGGCGGCGTTCGACCGCGGGTGCAGCAAGTGCTGCAGGTGCGGCTGCCGGCGGTGTGGGCACCGGCGCTACCGCGGTTGCGGGCGACGGTGCTGGGACGCCAGTGCTCAGGTACCCCGCCTGCACAAGCTGGATGACCATCGCAGGTGCGTCCTGGCCGAGCAGGCCGGTCAGGTCGGCAATGGTGCGCTGGCCGTCGCAAAGGATCAGCAGCCGGCGCTGGCGCATGTCCAGCGGCGCGCGGTGGGCCTGCAGCGCGGTTCGGGCGAGATCGGTCTTGCGCGGTTGCATGGAAGGGACGGCCAGATCGGTGCTCGCCGAGCCTGAACGAAGGCGATGAAACCGCGATGACAATGCAGCGCCTGCACACAGGATGGGCTAGCGTGCAGCCACCTTCGTGCCAGGGAACCGCACCGATGAAGCACCTTCCGCTTGCTGGTCTGTTGCTCCTTTCGCTCACCGCCTGCGGCGGCCAGGACAAACAGGGGGCGGCCGGCAGCGGCAGCGATACCCCGGCCGAAACCGCCTCGGCGACGGGGCCCGCGCAGTCGACGGATCCTGATCTGGCAGCCCGTCCAGCCAATGACCGCCGCGAGGACAGTCCCGCGCACCTGGAGGGCTTCGCCGGCGCGAAGCTGGGCGCCGGCATCGCTGAGGTCCGCAGTGGCTTCGGCGCGCCGTTGCAGGGGCTGGGCACCGATGCCAGTGGCAAACCGCTGCCGGCCGACGACAGCAACGATGGCTGCTATTTCCTGCGACCGCAGAATGCCGAAGACCCGCGCCTGATGATCGAGGGCCGCAAGCTGGTGCGCTACGACGTGCGCAGCGCCGACATCATCGCACCGGGCGGCGGCAAGGTCGGCATGACCCTGGGCGAGTTGCAGGTGCTGTACCCCGAGCGCGGCGACGTCGGCCCCGACAAGTACGACGAGAAGGCCCAGCACCTGCGCGTGCGTCCGGCGCAGGAGGGTGGGGCGGTGATCGACTTCGCGCTCGGTGCGGACGGTCGGGTCGGCGCGTGGCGGGTCGGGCAGACCCCGCAGGTCGATTATGTGGAAGGCTGTGGCTGATCCTTGATCTACGGCCCAGCCATGCGCGCGGGGCCAGCGTAGAATCGCGCCACGACCGCTGGGGGAGTGCTCGATGATCGCCATTGCCATTGCCTGGTTCCTGCTCGGCCTGCTGCTGCTGGCGCTGGGCGGGGACTCCATCGTCAAGGCCGTGTCCGGCCTGGCGCAACGCTTCGGGGCCAGTCCGTTCACGGCTGGCCTGTTGCTGCTCGGCGTGACCACTTCGCTGCCGGAACTGGCGGTCAACGCGCGCGCTGGCGGTCGGTCAGCCGGAGCTGGCGCTGGGCAACGCGGTGGGCAGCAGCATCGTCAACCTGGGCCTGACCCTGGCCGTGGCGGCCATGGCTGCGCCACTGCTGCTGCGCGCGCCTGCAGACGGTGCTGTGGTGGTCGCTGCTGGTGGCCGGCGTGCTGCTGATCCTGTTCGGGCTGGATGGTGGCCTGGCACGCTGGGAGGGCGGCGTACTGCTGGCCGGCTTCATCGTGGTGCAGGTGCTGCTGCTGCGCCGTGGTCGCAGCGAGAGTGCGGAGGTGCAGGCAGCCATCGCCGAGTCCGCACTGAGCCGCACCAGCCTGCCGTTGAATGTACTGCGGGTGCTCATCGCCGCGCTGGCCCTGTACTGGGGCGCACGCCTGGTGGTCGGTGCGGCAGCGGACTTCGGTACTGCACTGGGTTGGACGCCGCTGCTGGTCGGTCTGCTGCCGGTCGCGATCGGTACCGCGCTGCCGGAGGTGGCAACCGCGATTGCTGCCGCACGCCGTGGTCATGGCGACATGGTGCTGGGCCACGTGCTGGGTTCCAGCGTGGTCAACCTGTTGCTGGTGATTGGTGCGATGGCCGTACTGCAGCCGCTGGCGCTGCCGGCCTCGTTCGTGCGCCTGGAACTGCCGGCGCTGCTGGCCTTCGCACTGGTGCTGTACCCCATGCTGCGCGGCGACCTGAAGATCAGCCGCGGCGAAGGCGCGATCCTGCTGGTCGCGTTCGCGGGCTGGTTCGTGCTGGAGCTGCTGCTGGTGGGTGCCCCGGCGTTGTAAATCCACGCCACGCGTGGATGCGGTTGGTTCCGTGCCGACCAAGGTCGGCACCTACCGGTCACCTCGCCGATGATGGGGTAGCTGCCAACCTCGGTTGGCACTCGGGGAAACAGAGCGCCGACCAAGGTCGGCCTCTACCCGGCATTGTGGTCGGTAGATCCACGCCATGCGTGGATGCGGTTGGTTCCGTGCTGACCAACGGTCGGCACCCACCGGTCCACCCACCGATGATGCGGTAGCTGCCAACCTTGATTGGCACTCGGGGAGCAAAGCGCCGACCAAGGTCGGCCTCTACCGGGCATTGTGGTCGGTAGATCCACGCCACGCGTGGATGCGGTTGGTTCTGTGCCGACCATCGGTCGGCACCCACCACCGGTCACCCGGTGGGTGCCAACCTTGGTTGGCACTCGGGGAACAAAGCGCCGACCAAGGTCGGCCTCTACCGGGCATTGCGGTCGGTAGATCCACGCCATGCGTGGATGCGGTTGGTTCTGTGCCGACCATCGGTCGGCACCCACCACCGGTCACCCGGTGGGTGCCAACCTTGGTTGGCACTCGGGGAACAAAGCGCCGACCAAGGTCGGCCTCTACCGGGCATTGTGGTCGGTAGATCCACGCCACGCGTGGATGCGGTTGGTTCCGTGCCGACCAACGGTCGGCACCCACCACCAATCACCCGGTAGCTGCCAACCTTGGTTGGCACTCGCAGCAACAAAGCGCCGACCAAGGTCGGCCTCTACCGGATTCACCGGTTCTGCGTGGTTTCTTCTTCCCGCACCGGTTCCGGCGGCGGCAGCTGCTCTTCAGCAGCCGGTTCGTTGCCCGGCAGGCTGGGGCGGGTTTCCATCAGCAGCGACAGCGCGGCCTTGGCCATCATGTGCGCGCTGATCGGTGCGGTGATGAACAGGAACACGGTGATCAGCAGCTCGCGCGGCTGCGGGTCCTGGCCGAGGAAGATGTGGTAGCACACCGAGCACACCAGCACGCAGCCCACGCCCAGCGTGCTGGCCTTGGTCGGTGCGTGCAGGCGCTTGAAGAAGGTCGACAGCTTCACCAGGCCCAGTGCGCCGACCAGGATGAAGAAGCAGCCGAACAGCAGCAGGATCGACAGGCCGATCTGGATCGCGGTGATCATTCGACGATGTCCCGGCGCAGCACGAACTTGCTCAGCACCACGGTGCTGCCGAAGCCGAGCATGGCGATGATCAGCGCCGCCTCGAAGTAGATCGGCGAATTGAGGTACATGCCGAACAGCATCAGCTCGGCGATCGCGGTCACCGACAGGGTGTCCAGCGCAAGGATGCGGTCGGGCACGGTCGGCCCGCGCAGCAGGCGCCAGGTGGCCAGCAGCATGGCCAGGCCGACCACGTGCATGCACACCACCAGGGTGGTCTGGATGACTTCAAAACCGGTCATGGGAAGATCTCCATCAACGGCGCCTCGTAACGGCGCTTGATCGTATCGATCAGGTCCTGTGGGTCCTCCAGGTGCAGCACGTGCACCAGCAGGAACTTGCGGTCGTCACTGAGCGCGGCCGAGACCGTGCCCGGGGTCAGCGTGATCATGCTGGTCAGCGCGGCGATGCCGTGGATGTTGGCGATGTCCAGCGGCAGCCAGATGAAGCCCGGATGGATGTTCTTCTCCGGGCCCAGCACCTGCACGGCAACGCGGATGTTGGACATCAGGATGTCCCACAGGGTCACGCACAGCAGCCTGGGCAGTGGCCGCAGGGTACCGATGCGGGCGAACTCGCGGTCCAGGCGCGCGGCGAACAGCGGCACCACCACGCCCAGCACCAGCCCCAGCACGAACTGGCCGAGGGTGAAGCTGTCGGACATCAGCAGCCAGAACGCCACCACCATGATGCTGAGCATCGGCGAGGGAATGATGCGGCGGAACAGGGAACGCTGGGCGGTCATGGCTGGCGGATCTCCGGCGTGGTCGCGCGCAACTGCTGCACGTACTCGCTGGGGTGCAGCAGCTGTGCGGCGGTGGCGTCGGTGTAGCGCATCAGCGGTGCAGCGGCCAGGGTCATGCCGATGCCGTAGGCCAGCAGGATGCAGGCCGCGTACAGCTCGACCCGGCGCAGGCGTGCCTTGCGCGGCTTCGGTGCATCGGCCTCGACCGGCGGCACGCGCCAGAACAGGCGGATGCCACCGCGGGTCAGGCCCATGATCACCAGCAGGCTGCTGACAAGAACGGCAGTCCAGACCGGGCCGGTGTACTGCGCCGGCATGCCGGCCAGCAGCGCGGCCTTGGCCAGGAAGCCGGACAGCGGCGGCAGGCCAGCCACCGACACCGCGCCGATCAGGAACAGCACCGCCGGCGTTTCCTTGCCCGGCATCGGCGCGACCACTTCCTTGCGGTCGCTGGCGCCACCGCGGCGGCGGCGGATCAGGTCGGCAATCAGGAACAGTGCGGCGGCGACGAAGCTGCTGTGTGGCAGGTAGTACAGGCCGGCCGACAGCACCTGCGGCGTGCCTACCGAGAAGGCGATGAACAGCGTGGCTGCCGAGACGATCACCAGGTACGAGATCAGCACGCGCAGGCGGGTCGCGGCCAGCGCACCGAGGCCGCCCAGCACCAGCGTTGCCACGCCGGCCCACAGCAGCCAGTCGCGGCCATAGCCGGCCATCGCACCGGCATCGTCGCCGAACCACAGCATCTGGATGCGCAGCACCGAGTACAGGCCGACCTTGGTCATGATCGCGAACAGGGCGGCCACGGCGGCCGGTGCGCGCGAATAGGCTTCCGGCAGCCACAGGTACAGCGGCATCAGTGCAGCCTTGGCGCAGAACACCAGCAGTAACAGGCCCATCGTGGCCTTTACCAGGGTCAGCTGCGCCGGCGGCACCTCGGCAATGCGCTGCGACAGCTCGGCCATGTTCAGCGAGCCCAGCGAGGCGTACAGCAGGCCCAGTGCGATCAGGAACAGGGTCGAGGCGGTGACGTTGAACACTACGTAGTGCAGGCCGATGCGCATGCGCAGGCCGCGGCCGCCACTGAGCAGCAGGCCGTAGGAGGCGATCAGCATCACCTCGAAGAACACGAACAGGTTGAAGATGTCGCCGGTCAGGAATGCGCCATTCAGGCCGACCAGCTGGAACTGGAACAGTGCATGGAAGTGCGGTGCGCGACGGTCCCAGCCCGAGCAGGCATGCAGCAGGCAGGGAATGGCCAGCAGCAGGGTGGTCAGCAGCATCCACGCCGACAGCCGGTCGGCGACCAGCGCGATGCCCAGCCGCGACGGCCAGTCGCCGAGCAGGTAGACGTTGATCTCACCACTGGCGGTGGCGGCAAACAGCAGGCCCACCGCCAGCACCAGCGCCGACAGCGCAGTCCAGGCCACCGCGCGCTGCACCTTGGGGCCATAGCGGCGGTGTTCGACGAACAGCGACAGTGCAGCACCCAGCAGCGGAATCAGGATGGGCAGGATCACCAGGTGATTCATGCGCGGTCCTCGCCCTGGCGCGGCAGCACGCGCTCATCCTGCAGGTCGTCATCCGGCTCGTGGGCGTCCACATGATCGCTGTGGTTGTCGCTGCGGCTGCGCATGGCCAGCACGATGCTGACCGCGGTCATCGCGAAGGCGATCACGATCGCGGTCAGCACCAGCGCCTGTGGCAGCGGATCGGTGTAGTTGCCGAGGTGACTGTCCACGCCTTCCTGCAGCACCGGTGCCTTGCCCAGCACCACGCGGCCACCGGCGAAGATCAGCAGGTTGGTGGCGTAGGACAGGAAGGTCATGCCGAGGATCACATCGAAGCTGCGCGCACGCAGCAGCAGGTAGATGCCGATGGCGGTCAGTACGCCGATCGCGGTAGCCAGGGCCAGTTCCATCAGTGCATCTCCCCGGTGCGTGCCGAACGGCGTTGCAGGTCGATCTCACCCTTGCGGGCAGTGCGGGTACGCGACGGCTTGATCGTGCCCATCATCGACAGCATCAGCATGGCGCCACCGAACACCACCAGATAGACGCCGATGTCGAAGCCGATCGCGCTGGCCAGCGGCACGTCGCCGATCAGCGGCAGGTGCAGGTCGAGGTGGCCGCTGGTCAGGAACGGCACGCCGAACAGCATCGACGCGCTGCCGCTGAGCAGGGCGATCAACAGGCCCATGCCGATGCAGCGGATGTAGTCGAAGCCGAAGCGCGACTCCACCGACGCGGTGCCCTGGATCACGTACTGGATCAGCAGCGGCACCGCCAGCACCAGGCCGGCGATGAAGCCACCGCCCGGCGCGTTGTGGCCGCGCAGGAACAGGAAGATCGATACGGTAAGCGTCAGCGGGAACATGATCTGCGCCAGGTCGGCCGGCACCGGCAGCTTGATCGGCGGGCCGGGCATGATCTGCTCCGGCGCCATCCGCGTGCGCCGCAGCAGCGCGTGCACCACCAGCGCGGCGATGCCGAACACGGTGATCTCGCCGAAGGTATCGAAGCCGCGGAAGTCGACCAGGATCACGTTGACCACGTTCTGGCCATAGGCCTCGGGCAGGGCACGGGCGAGCAGCTCGCCGGCCATGGTGTTCGGCGGCAGGGTCATGGCGGAATAAGCCAGCGCGCCCAGGCCGGCGCCGGCGATGATCGCGATCACCGCATCGCGGCGCTTGCGCCAGCGCGGCCGCTCCGGCCCGGACTGCGCGGGCAGGTAGTTCATGCCCAGCAGCATCAGCACCAGGGTCACCATCTCCACCAGCAGCTGGGTCAGCGCCAGGTCCGGTGCGGACAGGAACACGAAGGTCAGCGCCACCATCAGGCCGACGCCGCCGACCAGCAGCACCGCCAGCAGGCGCTGCTTGTAGACACGGAGGGTGGCAACGGCGCAGGCCATCATCACCAGCCACAGCACCCAGCCCAGCAGCGGGATCGGCTGCGGCGCGGTCCAGTTCGGCGAGGCCGGGTTGGCCACGAACGGCGCGGCGGCGACCACGATCGCCACCAGCACCAGGCCCAGCAGCATGCGCTGCAGGCTGCCATTGGCGATGCCGTTGGTCAGGCGCATGGCCAGCGCGGAAACCGCATCCAGCTGCGCATGGAATACGTTGCGACCGGTGCTGACGTTGGTTACGCCGTGCAGGTTGATCAGCTTGCGCAGCCCGAAGTACAGCACCACGCCCCCGACCACGCCGATAGCGCTCATCGCCAGCGGCAGGTTGAAGCCGTGCCATACCGCCAGGCTGTACTCGGGCATCGCCGGGCCGAGGATCGACGCCGCGGCGGCATGCAGCACCGGTGCCACGGTCAGTGCCGGAGCCACGCCCACCGCGATGCAGATCACCACCAGCAACTCCACCGGCACCTTCATCCAGCGCGGCGGCTCATGCGGCACGCGGTCGAGGTCGTGCGGGCCGGGGCCGAAGAAGGTGTCGTGCACGAAGCGCAGGCTGTAGGCCACGCCGAACACACCGGCCAGCAGCGCCGCGACCGATACGGCCGTTCGCATGATGCCCGGCCCGCCTGCGGTAATCGCCTCGGCGAACAGCATTTCCTTGGACAGGAAGCCGTTGAGCAACGGAATGCCGGCCATTGCCAGCGAGGCGATGATCGCCAGCGCGCTGGTGAACGGCATCAGTCTGCGCAGCCCGCCCAGCTTGCGCATGTCACGGGTGCCGGTCTCGTGGTCGATGATGCCGGCGGCCATGAACAGCGAGGCCTTGAAGGTGGCGTGGTTGAGGATGTGGAACACGCCGGCCACCACCGCCATCGGCGTGGACAGGCCGAACAGCAGGGTGATCAGGCCCAGATGGGAAATGGTCGAGTACGCCAGCAGGCCTTTCAGGTCGTGCTGGAAGATCGCGTTCCAGGCGCCGATCAGCAGGGTCAGCGCGCCGATGCCGCTGACCGTGTAGAAGAACAGGTCGCTGCCGGCCAGTGCCGGGTGCAGCCGTGCCAGCAGGAACACACCGGCCTTCACCATGGTGGCCGAGTGCAGGTAGGCAGAGACCGGGGTCGGCGCCGCCATCGCGTGCGGCAGCCAGAAGTGGAACGGGAACTGCGCGCTCTTGGTGAAGATGCCGGCCAGCACCAGGAACAGTGCGTACGGGTACAGCGCGCTGGCGCGGATCTGCTCGCCGGCGGCCAGCACCACATCCAGGTCGAAGCTGCCGACGATGCGGCCGATCAGCAGCACGCCACCGAGCAGGGCCAGGCCACCGCCGCCGGTGATCACCAGCGCCATGCGTGCGCCTTCGCGGGCGTCCTGGCGGTGCGACCAGAAGCCGATCAGCAGGAACGAGCTGATGCTGGTCATTTCCCAGAAGATCATCAGCAACAGCAGGTTGCCCGACAGCACCATGCCCAGCATGGCGCCCATGAACAGCAGCAGGTAGCAGTAGAAGCGGTGGGCGTTGTCCTGCTGGCTCAGGTAGTAGCGCGCATACAGCACCACCAGCGCGCCGATGCCGAGCACCAGCCCGGCGAACATCCAGGCCAGCCCGTCCAGGCGCAGGGTGAAGTCCAGGCCGATCTGCGGCAGCCACGGCACCAGGGTGCGGACCACCTGGCCATCGAGCACCGACGGGGTCAGCCAGCCGAGGATGGCCAGTCCGCCCAACGGCGCCAGCGCCGCCAGCCAGGCAGCAGTCGAGCGCGAACTACGGGGGAAGGCCGCAACAGCCGCTGCCATCAGGAACGGCAGGGCCAGCAGCAGGGGCAGGCTGGGGAGCATGCAGGGAATCCATGATTCACGAGCAGGTCAGGGAGGATAACAGGCTGCGAAATGTCGCCGAAACCCATCGAACAGCGATCAATTGCATGTAACGTCCGCTGATTCATTTTTTCTGCAGCGCAGCATCACGTTGCTGCGGTCCCTCCCCGGTTGCCCTCGGGGGACACCCTACGCCCACGCAGGGAGACCGCAGGCCCTGTCGCACAGGGGCTGCCGTCGACGGGCGGGAGGTGGGGAACGGATCACCGGTGCAGGCTGGCAGGGCCGTCGTGGAGTGCGGGTGACGGAATCTGCCCGTTCAGGAAACGAGGGCGCGGTCGGCCACGGGCAGGTCAGTAGCGCCAGTCGAGCTTGCGGTAGAACTTGGCCATCACCCAGGCCGGGCCGATCAGCAGGTAGGTCAGGTCGGTCAGGAAGCTGGGCTTGCGTCCCTCGAACTTGTGACCGATGAACTGCGCGATCCAGGCCACCACGAATACGCCCACCGCCAGCCAGAACAGGTTGTGCAGGCCGATCTCGGCCTCCAGCAGCCTGCACAGGCAGCCGAACACGAAGAACTGGATGAGCATGCCGATGCCCAGCGGGCGCGACAGCTTGTTGTAGAAGCACCAGGCGCTGAACATCGCGAACGCCGACCAGATGCCGTACTGGAACCAGGTGATCAGCGGCGGCAGGCACCACAGCAGGGCCACCACCGACCACAGGATCGCCGGCACCGCCACCACGTGGATGCGCTGGTTGATCACATTGCGGTGGTCGTCGGAGTAGCTGGCGAAATAGCGGTCGATCGGCCGCGCAAGCTCGGTGGATGTCTGCATGCTGCGATGCTTCCTCGGACAACGGTAGTGCCGGCCGCTGGCCGGCAATCCAGAGCATAGCCGAGTTCGCGAGGTTGCCGGCCAGCGGCCGGCACTACCCCAGGCAACCGGCAGTAGAGCCAGGCCATGCCTGGCTGCAGGCTTGCGAGGTTGCCGGCCAGCGGCCGGCACTACCCCAGGCAACCGTCAGTAGAGCCAGGCCATGCCTGGCTGCAGGTTCGCGAGGTTGCCGGCCAGCGGCCGGCAGTACCCCAGGCAACCGTCAGTAGAGCCAGGCCATGCCTGGCTGCAGGTTCGCGAGGTTGCCGGCCAGCGGCCGGCAGTACCCCAGGCAACCGGCAGTAGAGCCAGGCCATGCCTGGCTGCAGGTTCGCGAGGTTGCCGGCCAGCGGCCGGCAGTACCGCATTCAGAACGCCCCCAGCCAGACCGGCGGGGGGCGCAGGGCATCAGTCGACGCTGATCCCGGCCAGGCGCTGCAGCGCCTCGGCGTACTTGGCGCGGGTGCGCTCGATGATCTCGGCCGGGATGGTCGGGCCCGGGGCGGTCTTGCCCCAGTCCAGCGTCTCCAGGTAATCGCGCACGAACTGCTTGTCGTAGCTCGGCGGGCTGGTGCCCACTTCGTACTCGTCGGCCGGCCAGTAACGCGAGGAATCCGGCGTCAGCATCTCGTCCATGATGTACAGGCGACCATCGGCGTCGGTACCGAACTCGAACTTGGTATCGGCCAGGATGATGCCGCGCTCGCGGGCGTAGTCGGCGGCGAACTTGTAGATGCGCAGGGTGGCGTCGCGCACGCGCTCGGCCATCTCGGCACCGACCTGCTTCACCATCGCATCGAAATCGATGTTCTCGTCATGGTCGCCCACGGCGGCCTTGGTCGAGGGGGTGAAGATCGGCTCGGGCAGCTGCTCGGCCTGGCGCAGGCCGTCGGGCAGGTCGATGCCGCTGACCTTGCCGGTGCGCTGGTAGTCCTTCCAGCCGCTGCCGATCAGGTAGCCGCGGGCGATCGCTTCCACCGGCACCGGCTTCAGCTTGCGGGTGACCACCGCGCGCTTGGCGTACAGGGCCGGGTCCACGCCTTCGGGCAGCACGCTGGCCACGTCGATGCCGGTCAGGTGGTTGGGCATCAGGTGCGCGGTCTTGGCGAACCAGAAGTTGGAGACCTGGCAGAGCATCTCGCCCTTGCCCGGGATCGGGTCGGGCAGGACCACGTCGAACGCCGACAGGCGATCGGTGGCCACCATCAGCAGGTACTCGCCCGGCGGGGTTCCGGCTGGCAGCCGCTCGCGCGGGATATCGAACACATCACGCACCTTGCCGCGATGGCGCAAGGGCAGGCCGGGGAGATCGGATTGCAACAGCGTGGTTGGCACGGGCACTCCTGGGGCGTTGTCGATACGGCTGCCCAGCGGACCCGGCGGGCCCGCTGACCAGCGGGCGGCCTAGTGTAAAGCCGTCCGGGCCCGCTGTGACGTAAAATGAGCGTCCATTTCGTCGGTCGACCCCGGAGCGCCATGCGCTGGTACGGAAAACTGCTCGGATTCATTGCCGGCGCCCTGCTGTTCCGGCCCAATCCGCTGTTCGGCGCGGTGGTCGGCCTGTTGATCGGCCACGCCTTCGATTCGGACTGGTTCCGCCTGAACAAGGAGAACCCGTACCGGGAGCTGGGGCTGACCTCCGAGGCCACCGATGCCGAGGTCGAGCGCGCCTACCGCAAGCTGATTTCCCAGTACCACCCCGACAAGCTCGGCGGCGCCGCCCCCGAGCTGCAGCAGCAGGCCGAGCAGAAGTCGCGGCGGATCAATGCCGCCTACGACCGCATCAAGACCCTGCGCAAGCGCTGACCCTCTTTCCTACCGTTGCAAGGCCCGGCCATGTCCAACTGCCTCATCGCCCCCTCCATCCTGTCCGCCAACTTCGCCCGCCTCGGCGAGGAAGTCGACAACGTCCTCGCCGCCGGCGCGGACTGGGTCCACTTCGACGTGATGGACAACCACTACGTGCCGAACCTGACCATCGGCCCGATGGTCTGCCAGGCGCTGCGCAAGCACGGCGTGACCGCGCCGATCGACGTGCACCTGATGGTCGAGCCGGTGGACCGCATCATCCCGGACTTCGCCGAAGCCGGTGCCACCTACATCAGCTTCCACCCGGAAGCGAGCCGCCACGTGCACCGCACCATCCAGCTGATCCGCTCGCTGGGCTGCAAGCCGGGCATCGTGCTCAATCCGGCCACCCCGGTGGACATCCTCGACTGGGTGCTGGACGACCTGGACCTGGTGCTGCTGATGTCGGTCAACCCGGGCTTCGGCGGCCAGGCCTTCATTCCCTCGGCGCTGGACAAGCTGCGCGTGGTGCGCAAGATGATCGATGCCAGCGGCAAGGACATCCGCCTGGAGATCGACGGCGGCGTGAAGGCCGACAACATCGGCGAGATCGCCGCTGCCGGCGCCGACACCTTCGTTGCCGGTTCGGCCATCTTCAACGCCAAGACCAGTTACCAGGACGTGATCGCGCAGATGCGCGCGAATGTCGCTGCGGCACGCTGACAAAAAAGGGACGGAGGGGATTAAGCTCGCCTGATTCCCTCCGTCTCCCTTTTCCGCCCATGGCTCTGTTGAACATCCGTCCGGCCACTGTGGCCGATGCCGGCCTGATCCTGCATTTCATCCGCGAACTGGCCATCTACGAGAAGGCCGAGCATTCGGTGCAGACCGATGAGATCGGCATCGCCGAGAGCTTGTTCGGTGCCGATGCCACGGCCCGCGCGCTGATCTGCGAAGCCGACGGCGAGCCCATTGGTTACGCCGTGTATTTCTACAACTACTCCACCTGGTTGGGCCGCAAGGGCATCTACCTGGAAGACCTGTATGTCAGCCAGGAAAAGCGCGGCGCAGGCGCCGGCAAGGCGCTGCTGAAGTACATCGCACGCCAGGCCGTGGCCGAGGGTTGCGGTCGTTTCGAATGGTCGGTGCTGGACTGGAATACCCCGGCCATCGAGTTCTACACCGCCGCTGGCGCCACGCCGCAGGACGAGTGGACCGTGTACCGGCTGCAGGGCCAGGCATTGCACGATTTCGCCAACGGCTGAGGCGAAGTGCATCCACGCATGGCGTGGATCTACCCACCGGGTGGGTGCGAACCGCAACCCGGTGGGTGCGAACCTTGGTTCGCACTCCCTACGCACCAAAAAAAAGCCACGCCAATCACTGGCGTGGCCTCGCTGCATGCGTGGGAGGCTGATCCTGCCTCCATCCGTCGTCCCTGCTATGGCCTTCCATTCTCCAGCAGCTGAATGACACCTGCGTGACATTCACTGCGGACAAACGGCGCATTGCTAGCCTGTGCCACCCCCGTCCTGGAAGCACCGCATGACCACCCCGCGCTGGCGCCTGATCCTCAACGGAAAATCCGCAGGCAATGACGCGCTGCGCGACGCGGTCGGTCATTGGCGTGGGCAGGGCGTGCAGCTGGACGTGCGGGTGACCTGGGAAGACGGTGACGCCGAACGCTACGTGGCCGAGGCGATCGATCATGGCGTGGACGTGATCGTCGCTGCCGGTGGTGATGGCACGCTCAGTGCCGTGGCCGAGACGCTGGCGCATCGTGAGGAAGCGGCAGATGCGCTGCCCTCGCTTGCGCTGATTCCGATGGGGACCGCCAACGATTTCGCCACCTCGGCCGGCATTCCGACCGCGCCGAAGGAGGCCTTTGCCTTGATCGCGCAGGCGGTGCCGCACGCCATCGATCTGCTGCGCGTGGACGCCGATGGCACGCCCTGGTGGTGCGCCAATCTCGCCAGCGGGGGCTTCGGCACGCAGGTGACGGTGGAGACCGATGCCGGCTTGAAGAAGATGCTGGGCGGGCTGGCGTATGTGATCACCGGCATCGCCAAGCTGGGGCGGATCGAGCCGATCCATGCGCGCCTGTCGGGTCCGGATTTCGCATGGGAGGGCGACTTCATCGCGCTCGGCATCGGCAATGGCCGCCAGGCCGGTGGTGGCCAGCAGTTGTGCCCGCAGGCACTGATCGATGATGGGCAGCTGGACGTGACGGTGCTTCCGGAGCTGGAGGGTGAAGTCACCGCCACGCTCGGCCAGATGCTGAAGTCGGGCACCCAGGCCGCACTGGAACAGCTGGCAACGCGCGCGCCTGCCGTGGCTGCAGGTGGAATCCGAGCGCCCGTTGACGCTCAACCTGGACGGCGAACCGGTACAGGCCCGCCAGTTCCGCATCGCGTGCGTGCCGGGCAGGGTGCGGATGCACCTGCCCGTGGGCTGTGCCCTGTTGTCCGAGCCGCGCTGAGCCGGACCTGAAGTCCTACAACGGGGGGATGTCCTGCTCCTTCGCCGGGAACCCGAATGCTTCACGCTTCTCGCGGATGTACTGCGGCAGCGGCGGCCGGGCAATGCCGTGATCGATCAGCCACTGCTGGCACTTCTTCTGCCAGGGCAGCAGGTCCGGTGTGGTGATTTCCCAGTAGATGGCTTCGACCATGGCCATCCGATCGGGCGCGCCCGGTTGCGCCGATGACGGCGATGCAATCGTGGGGTCCGCACCATGCTCAAGCAGCCAGTAGGCCTGCTCGAAGCCGCCACGGCCGGTGTACCAGCTGAGAACGGTATCGGCCTGGCCGATGTTGGATTCGTTGACGTGCGCGCCTCGCTCCACCAGCAGCTGGATGTTCTTCCACAGGTTGCCGGAAATGAAAGCCTGGAACAGCAGCGTTTCGGTATTGGAGGTGCGCGTGTCCGGGTCGCCGCCATGATCCAGCAGCAGGGCCAGGTAGCGCGGATCGTCCATCTTCGCGGCATAGACCATGGCGTTGTTGTGGCGGAACGTCTCGCCGTCCAGCGTTTCAATACGCCGTGCATTCGGGTCGGCGCCGTTGTCGAGCATCGCGCGCAGGCCTTCCAGGTTCTGTGCGCGCAACGGCCACGCGATGAGCGGAATGCCATCCTGCTTCGAGAACTCCTTGTCGGGGTTCACGCCTTCGGTCTTGATCAGGCGCGTGATCGTCGCTGCATCACCCTGTTCGGCGGCGATGGCCAGTTCAAGTGCCTTGCCCTCGAAATAGCGCTCCGCGCCATGTGAAGACGTGCGCGCGCAGGCGCTCAGCAGCATCAGCAGCATCAGCGCCAGGCAGGAAAATGGCGTAAAGGAACTGTGAGGGTGACGGTGCATGTGATCCCTTGACATGGACGCGTTCGGGGGATGATAGCGTTGGCCGTGGTTATTCCAGCAGGTCCTGGATGACCGTGTCTTCACTGATGAGCAATGGAGTCTGCCATGAGCGGTCACGATCCCGAGCAGCAGGAACGCCTGTTGCAGGCCCGCGCCAAGAGCGTCCAGGCGCAGCAGCACCTGGTCGAGCAACTGCAGGGAGGTGGACATGCCACCGAGGCGGCGCGCTTGCGCGAGACCTATCACGCCCGCGAGCTGGGTTCGCTTGCTGATGATGTGTATGCCTCGGCAAAGGGCAAAGGTGAGCCGCCGGTCGGGTGGACGCGAGCCAGTGACGTGACCGACCCGGACACGCTCAAAGCGGCGGGCATCAGCCTGGGAGCGGCCGACCTGAAGAAGCTGATGCGGCCGAACGACTCGGGTTTTCGCGCAGAGATCTACATTCCGGACAAAAGGGTGTTCGGTGATGACGCCAAGCCGGTGCTGGTGTTCAAGGGATCAACGGGCGAAATCATCGATCCCCGGGCGAAAGGCGGGCGGCGTGAGTCCGGAGGCGAGGATTTCCTCAACAATGGACGCCAGGGCGTAGGCATGCAGAGCGACTACTACGATCGTGCCATGGCACTGGCGAGTCGCTTGAAGACCTCTGGTACCCAGTTTGAACTCGCCGGTCATTCGCTTGGCGGCGGCATGGCCTCTGCCGCTTCGGCGGTTACCGGTGTACGTGCGACCACCTTCAATTCCGCCGGGCTGCATCCGGCCACCGCCGATCGCTACGCAAAATCCCACGGATTGCCGGTGTTCAACACGCGCGACACGGTGCACACCTACCAGACGTCGGGTGAAGTGCTCAACGATGTGCAGAATGGATTGAAGCGGCTCAACGAGCATCACCGGCAGGGCTTTGGCCTGTTGGCCAGCGAGACCAGCCAGCTGCTGCGTCAGCCCGGCGTGCAGCAGATGGTTACCTGCAAGCTGCAGGAGATGATGCCGGCGGGTGCGCAGACGGCCACGGCCCAGCTGGTTGAGCAGCTGGCGTCGAAATCCGGGGCAGAGGCATTGCGCAATGTTCCGGTGGCCGCGGGCAGGATGGAACTGTTGCTGGACGCCAAGACCGAAGTGAACGGAAAGGTGGTGGACCGCCGCCATCGAGAAGCGCCAAGCCAGCTTGCCGAATACGGTGGCCCGCTGGCCGAGGTGCTGATCGCAGGTGCGCGCGGCATGCGTGCCGGACGGGTTGCCGGTGAACATGTCGAGCAGGTCGGCGCGCTGGCGGGCCGGGGCATGAGCTTGTCCGGCGTGGCCGTCGAGCGTGCGTCGACCCTGCAGGGAAATGCGATCGGCACCGTGGTCGACTACGGTGGCAAGAGCATGCGGGTGGGCATCGAAGGCGGTGCGACGGTCATTGCCAAGGGTCGCGAGCTGCAGGGTCTGGTCGAATCGGTCAGCCACCGCGTGCAGGCCAAGGGCAGTTACGGCTGGAACATCGGGGCCAGCGTGCTGGGTGCGCTCGGTGCTGACGACATGGCCAGACAGATGCGTGAGCACGGTGATGCGGCGCGCAATCAACACGAAACCAAGGCCCGTGAAGCCACCCGTGAAGCGACGGCGGATGCCGGCCGCATCCGTGCCGGCGGCCATCATCTGGGCGGCCAGCTGCAGCAGGGCGTGCATGGCGTGGCCAATGGGCTGCGCAACGGCTATGCCGTGTACGGCGCGACTTTCCACATGGGCATGAACTGGAGCAGCCATCAGATCACCGGGCTGAGCTCGCAGGCGCCGGCCGTGCTGGCCGGCACCGTCGGGCTGGGCGCGATGGCCAACAAGGGCATTGCCACGCACCTGCCCACGCCGGCACTGCCGCAGAACCTGGTCAACCTGGCCAAGACGTCGTGGGTGATCGGGCGCGGCAGTGCGACCATGGGGGAGTCGGTGGACCGGCATGGCATGAGCGAGACGATGAACCCCAGTCTCGACGCGGCAATCGCGAGCCAGGAGGCGGCCGCGCGCAAGCTGCTTGGACGGCCGCATGCGCAGCTGCAGGAGGGGGGCGCGAAGATGCCCGCGCTGAACGATCCGGGGCACATCGATTTCCATCTGTTCAAGGGCGCGCAGACCGGCGTGCACGGCCTCGATGTGGCACATGGCCGCATCCCGAACCTGCAGAGCGATCAGCTGGCCGGGGCGTTGGCTGTGCAGGCCAAGCGCGAAGGGTTGCAGGCCATCTCCCATGTGCTGCTCAGTGACGACCGCACGCGGGCATTCGCGGTCGACACCCCGGATCTGCAGGCGGCCCACCGCCGACATGCACATGTGGACGTGGCGGCCGGCATGGCTCAGCCGCTGGTCGTGAGCACGGCGCAGGTTGACGCCCTGAACACCGGTCGCGAACAGGCGACGGCACCCGGACTGGCCCAGCAACAGGGGCTGGAGGCCCAGGAGAACGCCCGGCGGATGGGCTAATGGCCGAATGAACCGCGACGCCGCGACGGGGTTCCCCTCCCGCCCCGGCTGCGATACAGTCAAGGGGTGTCCAGCCTGACGACCCCGCATACCCTTTCTTCCGCACGCCGTTGGTGGCGATGGTGGCCCGTTGCCGTCGTCCGCCCCCATAACGCTGTGTCCCGGAAGGAAAGTCGTCTTGAACTCGCACGCTCAGTTTCAGCTGCAGGCCGCTGAAGGCCACACCCATATTCCCGTCGTCCGTGAAGTGCTGTCCGACCTGGACACGCCGCTTTCGGTCTATCTGAAGCTCGCCGACGGCCCCAATACCTACCTGTTTGAATCCGTCGAAGGCGGCGAGCGCTTTGGTCGTTACTCGATCATCGGCCTGCCGGCGCGCCGCGTGTATGCCTTCCATGGCCACACGCTGACCGTGCGCGAAGACGGCCAGGTGGTGGACACCCGCGAGGTGGCCGACCCGTTCGCCGAAGTCGAGGCGCTGCGCAGCGCCCACTCGGTGCCCAAGCTTGAAGGCCTGCCGGGCTTCACCGGCGGCCTGGTCGGCTGGTTCGGTTTCGAGTGCATCGGCTACATCGAACCGCGCCTGGCTCCGCCGGCCGGCCGCGACGAGCTGGGCACGCCGGACATCCTGCTGCTGGACTCCAACGAGCTGGCGGTGTTCGACAACCTCAAGGGCCGGCTGTACCTGATCGTGCATGCCGACCCGCGTGTCGAGGGTGCCTTCGAGCAGGCCCAGGCGCGCCTGGATGCACTGACCGCCAAGCTGCGCGCGCCGGGTGCTGGTTATCCCGCACCGCTCAACAGCGATGTGCTGGACGAGTCCGATTTCGTCTCCGGTTTCACCCGCGAAGGCTTCGTCGATGCGGTCCAGCGCAGCAAGGAATACATCCGTGCCGGCGACATCTTCCAGGTGGTGCTGAGCCAGCGCCTGAGCGTGCCGTTCAAAGCGCGCCCGGTGGATGTGTACCGTGCGCTGCGTGCACTGAACCCGTCGCCCTACATGTATTTCCTTGATGTCGGCGACCTGCAGGTGGTCGGTTCCTCGCCGGAAATCCTGGTGCGTTTGCAGGATGGCGAAGTGACGGTGCGTCCGATCGCTGGCACCCGGCCGCGCGGTGCCACTGTCGAACAGGACCTGGCGCTGGAAGCCGAGCTGCTGGCCGATCCGAAGGAGCGCGCCGAGCACCTGATGCTGATCGACCTGGGCCGCAACGATGCCGGCCGCGTCTCGAAGGCAGGTACCGTGGAGGTGGGCGAGCAGTTCGTGATCGAGCGCTACAGCCACGTCATGCACATCGTCAGCGAAGTGACCGGGCAGCTGCAGCCGGGCCTGAGCTATGCCGACGTGCTGCGTGCCACCTTCCCGGCCGGCACGGTCAGCGGTGCGCCGAAGATCCGCGCGCTGGAAGTGATCCGCGAGCTGGAACCGATCAAGCGTAATGTCTACGCCGGCAGCATCGGCTACATCGGCTGGCACGGCGATGCCGATACCGCGATCGCGATCCGCACCGCGGTGATCAAGGATGGCCGCCTGTACGTGCAGGCCGGCGCCGGCATCGTCTACGACTCGGACCCGGACAAGGAATGGGACGAGACGATGAACAAGGGCCGCGCGCTGTTCCGCGCCGTCGCCCAGGCCGCCAAGGGCCTGTAAGCCTGCCTCGCCACGGCCGCTGCGCCGTGGTCGTTCCGCCGTTCCCGTTCAAGACAAGGAGTACCGCATGAAGCTGCTGAGCGCATTGCTGTGGTCGTCACTGCTGGCCACGATGGCCCCGTCTGCGTGGGCGCAGGCCAATACCATTCCCTCGCAGCCGCACCTGCTGGTGAAGGGCGAGGCGCGCCGCGAGGTGATGCCGGACCGGTTCGGCCTGCAGTTGAACATCGAAGAGACCGACATGGATGCCGACGCCGCGCGCCGCCGCGTGCAGGACAATGTCGCCCGAGTGCTGGCGCTGTTCAAACAGTACAAGGCGGTGGAAGGCAGCGTAGGTGCGGACAACCTGCGGATCGGCCCGGCAACCCGCTATGAGCAGAACCGGCAGGTCTTCGTCGACACCCGCGTGTCGCGCCAGCTGCGTGCCAGCTTCGCCAGCGTGAAGGCGATGCAGGACGTACTGGGTGCACTGAAGGCCAACGAGAACCTGCAGGTCAGCAGCGTGGCCCCGACCTACTCGGGCGAAGTGGCGCTGCGGCGCGAACTCAAGGGTGAGGCCGCCGCGTCGACGCGCCAATCCGCTCAGGGCCTTGCCACCGCCTACGGCACGAAGTTGCGCGGGTTGTACAGCATTTCCGATGTGGCACCGAACTTCGCCTATGGCGTGCAGGCGGGCAACTGGCCCAGAAGCGACGACATGGTGACACCGCCATCGCCGCCGTCACCTGCGGCGCAGATGGACATGATCGAGACCACTGGCTCACGCCTGCGCGAATCCATCGAAGCCGGCCCCATCACCTACACCGAAAACGTATACGCCATTTTCCTGATAAGCGACGGAACCTGACCATGTTGTGGATGATCGACAACTACGACAGCTTCACCTACAACCTCGTGCAGTACCTGCAGACGCTGGGCGCCGAGGTCAAGGTGGTGCGCAACGATGCGATGAGCGTGGACGAGATCGCCGCGCAGAAACCAGAGCGCATCGTCATCTCGCCCGGCCCGTGCACGCCCAACGAAGCGGGCGTGTCGCTGGAACTCATCCAGCGCCTGGGCCCGACCACGCCGATCCTCGGCGTGTGCCTGGGCCACCAGGGCATCGGCCAGGTCTACGGCGGCACGGTCATCCGCGCCGGCAACATCATGCACGGCAAGACCTCGCCCATCCGCCATGAAGGCAAGGGCGTGTTCGCCGGCCTGCCGGACCGTTACCAGGCCACCCGCTACCACTCGCTGGTGGTGGACAAGCACAGCCTGCCCGAGGTGCTGGAAGTGACCGCCTGGACCGAGAACGACGACGGCTCGATCGAAGAGATCATGGGCCTGCGCCACCGCCAGTTCCCGGTGGAGGGCGTTCAGTTCCACCCCGAATCCATCCTCACCGAACATGGCCACGCCCTGCTGCGCAATTTCCTGCAGCGTCAGGCCGCCTGATCCCAGGAGCATTCCCATGAGCTTCTCCCCCCAGGAAGCCCTGCAACGCACCATCGAGCACCGCGAAATCTTCTTCGACGAAATGGTCGACCTGATGCGGCAGATCATGCGCGGCGATGTCTCGCCGATGATGACTGCCGCCATCCTCACCGGCCTGCGCGTGAAGAAGGAAACCATCGACGAGATCGCCGCTGCGGCCACGGTCATGCGTGAATTCGCGCTGGCGGTGCCGGTGGCCGATACCACCCACCTGGTCGACATCGTCGGCACCGGCGGCGATGGCTCGCACACCTTCAACATCTCTACCTGCGCGATGTTCGTCGCCGCTGCGGCCGGTGCGCGCGTGGCCAAACATGGCAACCGCAGCGTGTCGTCCAAGTCCGGCAGCGCCGATGCAGTCGAAGCACTGGGTGCGGCCATCGAGCTGCAGCCGGCGCAGGTCGCCGCGGCCATCGAACAGACCGGCATCGGTTTCATGTTCGCGCCGATCCATCACCCGTCGATGAAGGTCGTCGCGCCGGTCCGCCGCGAGATGGGTGTGCGTACCATCTTCAACATCCTTGGCCCGCTGACCAACCCGGCCAGCGCACCGTCGGTGCTGATGGGCGTGTTTCACCCGGATTTAGTGGGTATCCAGGCACGCGTGCTGCGCGAGCTGGGCACCGAGCGCGCCATGGTGGTCTGGGGCCGCGACAACATGGACGAGATCTCGCTGGGCGCCGGTACCCTGGTGGGCGAGCTGCGCGACGGCAAGGTACGCGAGTACGAGATCCACCCGGAAGACTTCGGCATCGCCATGTCGGCCAGCCGCAACCTGCGAGTGGATGGCCCGGAGCAGTCCATTGCCATGCTGCGCGCGGTGCTGGACAACCAGCCCGGTCCGGCGCTGGACATCGTGGCCCTGAACGCCGGCGCCGCGCTGTACGTGGCCGGCGTGGCCAGCGACATCGGCGATGGCCTGGCCCGTGCCCGTGCCGCCATCGCCAACGGCAGCGCCCGCCAGCGCCTGCAGCAGTATGTAGAGACCACCCGCGCGCTGGTTGCCTGAGCGCGCGGTTCAGCCTGACCCTCTTGATGGCCGATAATGGCCGTCCTCACCGCCCCCGCACCGAATCGAAGACGATGAGCGACATCCTGCAGACGATCCTGGCCCGCAAGGCCGAAGAAGTGGCCCAGCGCCGTGCCCAGCGTCCCCTCGAGGACCTGCAGGCCGCCGTGGCCAGCGCCCCGCCGGTACGTGGCTTCGTGCGCGCTGCAGGCGGCAGTGGCCAACGGCGATCCGGCGGTGATCGCCGAGGTGAAGAAGGCCAGCCCCTCCAAGGGTGTGATCCGCCCGGATTTCCGCCCGGCCGACATCGCCGTCAGCTATGAGTTCGGCGGCGCCAGCTGCCTGTCGGTGCTGACCGATGTGGACTTCTTCCAGGGTGCCGATGCCTACCTGCAGCAGGCCCGTGAGGCCTGCACGCTGCCGGTGCTGCGCAAGGACTTCGTGATCGACGCCTACCAAGTGTACGAGGCGCGCGTGCTGGGTGCCGACTGCATCCTGCTGATCGTCGCCGCGCTGGACGACACGCAGTTGGCCACGCTGTCCGAACTGGCGATGTCGCTGGGCATGGACGTACTGGTGGAAGTGCACGACATCGACGAGCTGGAGCGTGCGCTGCAGGTGCCGGCACCGATGATCGGCATCAACAACCGCAACCTGCGCACCTTCGAGGTGTCGCTGCAGACTACGCTGGACATGCAGAAGGCGGTGCCGCGCGATCGCCTGCTGGTCACCGAGAGCGGCATCCTCGGTCCGCAGGACGTGGCGCTGATGCGCGATGCCGGCATCCACTCGTTCCTGGTGGGCGAAGCCTTCATGCGCGTGGAAGAGCCGGGCGAGGGCCTGCGTCAGCTATTCTTCGCGGCATGAAAACGCATTATCCGACGCCGCGCGACGATGCGCCGCTGGTGGTCTTCGATTTCGACCACACCCTCTACGATGGCGATTCGGGTACTCACCTGTTCGCTTCGCTGATCAAGCGCAACCCGCTGCGCATGCTGGCGGCGCTGCTGGTCACGCCGATCGCCGGGCCGATGGTGGCGCTGCTGCCGACCCGCCGTACCGGCATTTCGGTCTATGTGTGGATCGGCAGCTTCGGCCTGCACCGTGCGCGCGATTTCAACAAGGTGATCGACGCCTATGTGCTGCGCAACGAGGCGCAGATGCGCGCCAAGCTGCTGCCACAGGCGCTGGAGGTGTTCGCCGCGCACCGGGCCAAGGGTGACCGCGTGGTGGTTGCCACGGGCGCGCCACCAGAGCTGGCACGCGCGATCCTGGCCTTCGTCGCCCACCAGGACGTACCGGTGATCGGCACCGAGGTCGGCCCACGGCTGGGTGGCGTCGGCCCGACCCGCCACTGCCACAACGAAGAGAAGATGCGCATGCTGCGCGAGCGCGGCTACGGCGACATCGATATCGCCTACTCCGACAGCACCGCCGACCTGCCGTTGCTGCTGGCCGCCAAGGCGCCGGTGGTGGTGAACCCGAAGCCGGGCAGGGTGGACTTCTTCCGCCGCGTGCTGCCGGCCGGCACGCGCATCCTCAACTGGGGCTGTGTGGACCGCGGCGGCGACAAGGCGTAACGCGCGGAATCCGCCGGGGATGGGATGACGGAGTGCCGGGCTGCGACCCGGTAGTGCCGGCCGCTGGCCGGCAACTTCATGATTGCGGAAGGGCTTGCGGGGTTGCCGGCCAGCGGCCGGCACTACCGAATCCCGTGCAGCGAGCGCTCAGCGCGCCAGATACCCGGTCAGCGCATGCCCGATCTGGAACAGGCTGATGCCCAGCACCAGCACGCCCACGGCCACCAGCACCCAGCGCTCCTTCAGGCGCTTCACCAGCAGTGCGGCCACCGGCGCGGCCATCATGCCGCCGATCAGCAGGCCGGCCACGATCTGCAGGTGATGCAGCCCCATCGACAGCAGGAACGTTGCTGAAACTGTCAGAGTGACCACAAACTCGGCCGCGTTCACCGTGCCGATGGTGGTGCGTGCCTGGCCGCCGCGGGCCAGCAGGGTGGAGGTGGCCACCGGCCCCCAGCCGCCCCCGCCGCTGGCATCCAGGAAGCCGGCCACGAAGCCCAGCACGGGCACCCGCTTGACCTCGCCCTTGGGCATCAGGCGGCCGGCGGCACGTGCCAGGATGATGATGGCCAGTACCAGCAGGTACAGGTAGATGAGCGGGCGGATCACCTCGCCGGGCAGCTGGGTCAGGCCGTAGGCACCCACGGCGCCGCCCACGGCGCCGGGCAGCGCTAGGCGCAGGAACAGGCGCTTATCGACATTGCCGGCGACCAGATGCGACACGCCGGAGGCGCCAGTAGTGAACACCTCGGCGGTGTGGATGGCTGCACTGGCCTGCGCGGGCGGAATGCCCATGGCCAGCATCACCGACGACGACACCAGGCCGAACGCCATGCCCAGCGCGCCGTCCACCAGCTGGGCGCCCAGGCCAATGAGGATGA
The DNA here is from genome assembly GCF_056481145.1 of Stenotrophomonas sp. 93052_Sma. NCBI lineage: Bacteria > Pseudomonadati > Pseudomonadota > Gammaproteobacteria > Lysobacterales > Lysobacteraceae > Stenotrophomonas > Stenotrophomonas sp. 93052_Sma. The sequence goes on along the minus strand of NZ_CM151134.1, from coordinate 4,568,712 downwards.
ACCACCAGAATGCGCTGCTCAGTTCCATGCACCGAGCCTAGCGCGTGAAAGAGTGCGGACCAAGGTCCGCACCCACCGGGTGCTCAACGATCAACGGGTGCCGTACAGCACCACGGTCTTGCCGCGGGCGTGCAACAGGCCATCGGTCTGCAGCTTCTTCAGCACGCGGCCGGCCATTTCGCGCGAGCAGCCGACCAGGCGGGCCAGTTCCTGGCGCGAGACGCGCAGCTGGCTGCCCTGCGGATGGCTCATCGCCTCCGGCTCCTGCGCCAGGTCGTGCAGGGTGCGCACGATCCGGTCGGTAACGTCCAGGAATGCCAGGCGGCTGGCCTTGCGGCTGGTGTCGAGCAGGCGCTTGGAGATCTGCTGGCCCAGCGCGTACAGCAGGCGCGGGGCATCGGCCGACAGCGGGCCGAGGAACAGCTGGTGCAGGCGCTCGTAGCTGATTTCGGCCAGCTCGCAGGCGGTACGGGTCCTCAGGATCACCTCGCGGCGGTCCGATTCAACGAACAGGCCCATCTCGCCGACGAACTCGCCGGCACCGAAGTAGCCCAGCACCAGCTCGCGATCGTCATCTTCCTCGGCCATGATCGAAACCGAGCCGCTGATGACGTAATACAGGGTTCCCGCCGGGTCACCGGGTCGGAAGACGTCGGTACGGGTGGGGTATCGCCGCCTGTGGCTGTGCGCCAGGAAACGATCGATTGTGGCGATATCCAGGGCCAGTGGACTGCTAGCTAGGCGCACGGTTGACACGATAGGAGCGCTCCCTCTGCGCATGAACGGATTCACGGGGTCGATAGCGGAGCTTAACCAGCGCAATTGTTAAGGGCAAACAGTGTGCCAGATGTGAGCGCTCTTCACGTTCCCCCCGGGGACAGTTTGCCCCATAATTCCCCCTTTCCCTTCTTACACAGGAATCGACCGCCGTGGTCAAGCCGTTGCCTCGCCTGAGGCTGCAGGGTTTCAACAACCTCACCAAGGCGCTGAGCTTCAACATCTATGACGTGTGTTACGCGCGCACCGAAGAGGAGCGTCAGCGTTACATTGAATACATCGATGAAGAGTACAACGCCGACAGGCTGACTCAAATCTTGACCGATGTCGCCGAGATCATCGGCGCCAACATCCTGAACGTGGCCCGCCAGGACTACGATCCGCAGGGTGCCTCGGTGACCATCCTGATCTCCGAAGAACCGGTGATCGACAAGAAGCAGGCCGGCAAGGAGCTGATCTCCGACGCCGTGGTCGCGCACATGGACAAGTCGCACATCACCGTGCACACCTATCCGGAAACGCACCCGCAGGAAGGTATCGCCACCTTCCGCGCCGACATCGACGTGGCCACCTGCGGCGTCATTTCGCCGTTGAAGGCGTTGAACTACCTGATCGAAAGCCTCGAGTCGGACATCGTGATCATGGACTACCGCGTCCGTGGCTTCACCCGCGATGTGAAGGGCAAGAAGCACTACATCGATCACAAGATCAACTCGATCCAGAACTTCCTGGCCAAGAACATCAAGTCGCGTTACGAGATGTTCGACGTCAACGTCTATCAGGAAAACATCTTCCACACGAAGATGCACCTGAAGGACTTCGACCTGGACCAGTACCTGTTCGAGGAAAAGGCCAAGAACCTGTCGTTCAAGGAACGCATGAAGATCGAAGCGCTGCTCAAGCGCGAGATCGAAGAGCTGTTCCACGGCCGGAACCTGTCCGAGTAAGCCCCATGTGCGATGCCCGCAGGCATCGCCGCCCAGGCGGGACGACCCGCCCCGTGGAACCAGTGCCCCGCACGCGTTACAGTTCCACGGTGATGTACCGACCCACGGCCCGGTGTGAAAACACCGGGCCGTTTCGTTTTTCTCAAAAAAGGTAAGGAGCCCCCACCCATGCCCTGGATCTACCTGCTGCTGGCCGGCCTGTTCGAGATCGGTTTCGCCCTCGGAATGAAGTACTCCGAAGGCTTCAGCAAACCCCTTCCCACCGCTGCCACGGTCGTGTCCGCGCTGATCAGCCTGTACCTGATGAGCCAGGCGATGAAGAGCATCCCGGTCGGTACCGCCTACGCGATCTGGACCGGTATCGGCGCCATGGGCGTGGCGGTGCTGGGCATCTACCTGTTCAACGACAGCGCATCGCCCGCACGCCTGGCCTGCGTGGGCCTGATCGTGGCCGGCGTGATCGGCCTGAAGCTGGTCTCGCCCAATTAACTGGTAGTGCCGGCCGCTGGCCGGCAACCTCCGGATCTTCTGCGGCGTCTGCGTGGTTGCCGGCCAGCGGCCGGCACTACCTGGCGGTCACAGCCGGTAGGCGATGGTCTTCATGACCTTGGAAGCCAGCGCCATCGCGCCCGGGATCGGGAACGGCAGGCGGCGTGCGCCGGCCTGCTCGGCGTGGTCCGCATGGCGGGCCTCGTCTTCTTTCATCACGGCGATGACCGCGCGGCTGCGCAGGTCGCCGGCCGGCAGGTCGACCAGGTGCTCGTCCAGATGGGCTTCCACCTGGCGCTCGGTCTCGACCACGAAGCCCAGGTTCCAGCCGTCGCCGCGCAGCCCGGCCAGGGTGCCGATGGTGTAGCTGCCGGCGTACCAGAGCGGGTTGAACAGGCTCGGACGGCTGTCCAGTTCGCCCAGGCGGGTGGCGCACCAGGCCAGGTGGTCGGTTTCTTCCTGGGCCGCTTCCAGCAGGTGTTCACGCGTGGCCGGGTCGCGGGCCACGGCCGCCTGGCCGAAGTACAGGCCCTGTGCGCAGACCTCGCCAACGTGGTTGATCCGCATCAGGCCGGCCGCGTGGCGGCGTTCGGTGCTGTCCATGCCCGGCTCGTCGGTGTCCGCAGCCGGATAGGGGCGGGCCGCCGGCGGGTTGCCGAACACCGTGTCCAGGGCGCGCTGCGCCTCGGTCAGCAGGTGGTCCAGCGGGGTGATCTGGCGGAGCACGGTCATGGCGGTACACGGTGGGGCGGAAGACCCCGCGATTCTCGCCCGACCCCGTCCCCCTGCCAACCCGGTCAAGGGACGGCTTGCAACGGGGGGCTGACCTGCGTACAATCCCGCCTCTTACGCTTCACCTTTTCACAACGCGTGGCAGAGTTCCGGCGAGCCTTTCGCCGCAATGAGCCCGACCTAACCTAGAGTTCTTCATGAGCACTTTCACTGCCAAGAACGAGACCGTCCAGCGCGACTGGTACCTCGTCGACGCCGAGGGCAAGACCCTGGGCCGTCTCGCCACCGAGCTGGCCCGCCGTCTGCGTGGCAAGCACAAGCCGGTCTACACCCCGCACGTTGATACCGGCGACTACCTGGTCGTCATCAATGCAGAAAAGATTGCCGTCACCGGCAAGAAGCTGCAGGACAAGATGTATCACCGTTTCACCGGTTACATCGGCAACCTGAAGACCGAATCCCTGGCACAGGCGCTGGAGCGCCACCCGGAGCGCGTGATCGAGATCGCCGTGAAGGGCATGCTGCCGAAGGGCCCGCTGGGTCGCCAGATGTACCGCAAGCTCAAGGTCTACGCCGGCACTGAGCATCCGCACGCCGCACAGCAGCCGCAGGTTCTGGATATCTAATCATGGCTATCACTCAAAACTACGGCACTGGCCGCCGCAAGTCCTCCACCGCTCGCGTGTTCCTGCGCAAGGGTTCGGGCAACATCACCGTCAATGGCCGTCCGCTGGACGAGTTCTTCGGTCGTGAGACCGCGCGCATGATCGTGCGCCAGCCGCTCGAGCTGACCAAGAACACCGAAAGCTTCGACATCCTGGTCACCGCCGCTGGCGGCGGCACCACCGGCCAGGCCGGTGCGATCCGTCTGGGCATCGCCCGTGCTCTGGTCGAGTACGACGAAACCCTGAAGTCCGAGCTGCGCAAGGCTGGCTTCATGACCCGTGACGCCCGTGAAGTCGAGCGTAAGAAGGTCGGTCTGCACAAGGCCCGCCGCGCCACCCAGTTCTCCAAGCGCTGATCTACCGCGCCTGGTTGGGCTCCTTCGGGGGGCCGCTGGTTGGACAAGCAAAAGCCCGGCTTCGGCCGGGCTTTTGTCGTTCTGGGGTCGTGGATTTCCTGGTTGCCGGCCAGCGGCCGGCACTACCCGGGGGTTGCATGTCAGCAGGGCGGGGTTCTGCAGAAAGGGATTCCACCCCGGACGCCTCTCTGGAGAATAGCCCCCTTGTTGTTCAAGGGGGTGCGCCGACAGGCGCGGGGATAAGGTGGAATGCGCGACCAAATTAAAAGCAAAAGGCCAGATCTTTCGATCTGGCCTTTTGCTTTTAATTTGGCTGCCCCGGATGGATTCGAACCACCGAATGCCTGAGTCAGAGTCAGGTGCCTTACCGCTTGGCGACGGGGCAAAACGTGCAACTATTTTCTCACTTTTCACACTGAAAAACAACTTGATTTTCAGTGTGGTGGCTATGGGTGGACTCGAACCACCGACCCCAGCATTATGAGTGCTGTGCTCTAACCGGCTGAGCTACATAGCCTTGGTGAGCCCGCTATTCTGCGGATGTGTATCGCCCCTGTCAACACTTTTGTATCGTGCTTGTGGGCCGACAGGCGGCATGGGATAGTCCCGACCAGTAGATTTTTTAGGAGTCCGCATCGTGATCGATCCGGACGGCTATCGACCGAACGTCGGCATTGTGCTGATGCGGCAGGACGGCCAGGTGTTCTGGGCACGACGTGTGCGCCGGGACGGCTGGCAGTTCCCGCAGGGTGGCATGAATACCGACGAGACGCCTGTCGAGGCCATGTATCGTGAACTGCAGGAAGAGACCGGCCTGCTGCCTGAGCACGTGGAAGTGCTCGGGGCAACGCCCGGCTGGCTGCGCTACAAGCTGCCGGCGCGGGCCATCCGCCGCAACGAGCGGCAGGTCTGCATCGGCCAGAAGCAGGTCTGGTTCCTGCTGCGCCTGACCGGAGACGAGTCCCACGTGAAGCTGGACCACACCGACTCCCCCGAGTTTGACCACTGGCGCTGGGTGGACTTCTGGTACCCGGTGGAGCACGTGGTGATGTTCAAGCGTGGCGTCTATGCGCGCGCCTTGCGACATCTGGCGCCGTTGGCGCGCGGGGTGGCCGGGCAGGGCGTGACCGCCATGCCCAAGAGCGCTGCGGAAGCCTGGATGCCGGGCCATACCGCCGGGCATGACCGCCCACGCAAGCGCCCACGGACCCGCGGCTACTGGCCGAAGAAGGCCACCGGCGATGGTCCGGCCACGTGACCGGCTGAACCGTATCGAGAATGGTTCAGGTCTCTGATTGACAACCATTCTCGTTTCCATTGGAATAGCCAACAGGCCACTCTTGGCCTGTCAGCCCGGTTCACGCCTGTGTACGTCTGCATCTGCAACGGAGTCACCGACCACCAGATCCGCGAAGCCGCCAGCCATGGCGTCAGCACGGTGGCCGAACTGACCATGCGTACCGGTTGCGGTGCCACCTGCGGTTCCTGCCTGGACATGGCCGGCGATCTGCTGGCCAAGGCGCGTGCCACCCATGATCTGCCGCTGCCGGTCCTCGGTCTGGCCCAGGTCGCCTGATCGTCTCTTGCGCGGCGCGTTGACGCCGCGCTTTCGCATCCTTCACGTGCGGCCGCACAGGCCAATGCGCACGATTCGCGTTCCTTCACGGCCGCGCGCAAGGCGTTAAAGTGCCTGCGTTTTCAGCGTGCAGGAGCACCCCCATGAAGGGCGACACCAAGGTCATCGAATTCCTCAACAAGGTCCTCTACAACGAGCTGACCGCGATCAACCAGTACTTCCTGCACGCCAAGATGCTGAAGAACTGGGGCATCAAGGAGCTGGCCGAACACGAGTACAAGGAATCGATCGACGAGATGAAGCATGCCGACATGCTTGCCGACCGCATCCTGTTCCTCGAAGGCCTGCCGAATTTCCAGGCGCTGGGCAAGCTGCGCATCGGCGAGAACCCGACCGAGATCCTGCAGTGCGACCTGTCGCTGGAGCGCGACGGCGTAGTGACCCTGCGCGAGGCCGTGGCCTACTCCGATTCGGTGGGCGACTACGTCAGCCGCCAGCTGTTCGTGAAGATCCTCGACTCGGAAGAAGAGCACATCGACTGGCTGGAAACCCAGCTCGACCTGATCGAGCGTATCGGCGAGCCGAAGTACCTGCTCAGCAAGCTGGAAGAGTGACGTAGCGTCGAGCTTGCTCGACTGTGATCAGCATGGCGATGGTCGAGCAAGCTCGACGCTACCGATGCTGTGCCAGGTAGCCCGTCAGCGCCACGCGCGCCCGGGCGAATTCGGCAACCAGCAGCGCCACCGCCACTGCGGGGCGCTGCAGGCTGCCACTACGGGCTTCGTGCTCGATCCGCTGCGCGATTGCCGACAGCGACAACGCCCCCACGTTCGCACTCGATGATTTAAGGCTGTGGGCGATTGCCTGCAGTCGCGGCTCGTCGCTGCTCTGCGCGGCCTGCTGCAGCTGCTGCACCATCGCCGGTGCATCCTCCAGGAACACCGAGACGATCTGGAGGGCGGTATCGCCGATCACCGCGTGCAGTTCGTCCAGCACATCACGGTCCAGCACCGGTTGCGTCACCGCTTGGCTTTTCGTCTCTTGTAGAGCCGGGCCATGCTCGGCTGGCGGGATTCCACTGGCCCCGGATGCTTCGCCGTCGAGCAAGCTCGACGCTACGACATCGCGTGATCGCTGCCCCCAGCGCTTCAACAGCGCATGCAAGGTGGCGCGTGCGATCGGCTTGGACAGGTAATCGTCCATGCCGGCCTGCAGGCAGCGTTCGCGGTCACCGGCCATGGCGTTGGCCGTCATCGCGATGATCGGCAACCGCGAGCGCCCGGTTTCCGTTTCTTCCGCACGCCAGCGGCGCGTGGCGGCGTAGCCGTCCAGCACCGGCATCTGGCAATCCATCAGCACCACGTCCACGCCGCCTTCGCGAAGGGCGGCCAGTGCCTGCTTGCCGTCGGCGGCGTTGCGCACCTCGCACTGGAACACGCGCAGCAGATGCTCGGCCACCATCCGGTTGACCGTGTTGTCTTCCACCAGCAGCACGCGCAGGTGCAATGGCGGCAGCGTCGGTGCGGGCAAGCCGTCTTCGGCATTGGCCAGCAGGGCGGCAGGGCGGGCAGGCGTGGCAGGCGCCGCCAGCAGTGCATGCAGGGCTGCATCATCGAAATGCGGGAGCAGCTGGCGTTGGCGCGGGCGTTGTGCAGGCGTGTCTTCCTGCAGCCACAGTACCTGCAGTGCATCATCGTCGCCGCGCTCGGCCAGCGCCTGCTGCAGCGTGACCTCGCCGTTGCGGCGGGTGCGGGAATCGACAATCAGCCATGCCGGTGCTGGTTGTCCGGGCCGCGCGGGAGCGCGCAGGCGCTCGACCACGGCATCCAGCTGTGCCAGCACCTGCACCTGCAGCCCATGGTGGGCGGCGATGCGCTCGATGCGTGCCTGCAGCGTTGCATCGGCGCTGAACAACAGTAGCGCTGCGGGGGCGCGCGCCATCGCAGGCAGGTCGCCGGGCACTTTCAGCAGCGGGATCTCGAACCAGAACGTTGCACCCTGGCCGGGCGTGGACTGCACGCCGATCTGCCCGTGCATCAGGTCGATGATGCGCTTGCAGATGGCCAGGCCCAGGCCGGTGCCACCGTAGATGCGCGTGGTCGAGGCATCGGCCTGGCTGAAGGACTGGAACAGGCGTGCCTGCAGTGCCTCATCGATGCCGATGCCGGTGTCGATGATCTCGAAGCGCAGCTGGTGCTGGGCCGCACCTTCGCCCAGGCGCTGCACGCGCAGCTGCACCTGGCCGCGGGCGGTGAACTTGATGGCGTTGGCCAGCAGGTTGCTCAGCACCTGGCGCAGGCGTACCGGGTCGCCGCGCACCGGCAGGCGCACCGATGGGTCAAGCTGCAGGGCCAGGGACAGGCCCTTGGCATCGGCGGCGCGCTGCATCAGCTGCACCACGCCATCGAGCAGGTCGCGCAGGTTGAAGCTGGTGATCTCCAGTTCCAGCGCCTGCGCTTCCAGCCGGGAGTAGTCGAGGATGTCGTCGACGATGCGCAGCAGCTGCTGTGAACTGGCCGAAGCGGTGGCCAGCATCTGCCGCTGGTCCTCACCCAGCGGCCCGCGCGCGATCAGCTCCAGCATCGGCAGGATGCCGTTGAGCGGCGTGCGGATCTCGTGGCTCATCGTGGCCAGGAACTCGCCCTTGGCCAGCACGGCCGCTTCGGCGGCCTGCTTGGCCTGCAGCAGCTGCTGTTCCAGCTGGCCCTGGCGTTCGGTGGTGCGGCGCAGCTGGTCGCGCTCGCTGGCCAGCGCGCTGTGCTCGCGCTGCAGCTGGGCCAGTGCCCGGTTGCGCGCGCAGGCGCAGGCCCAACAGCAGCAGTGCGACGGCCGCAGCAAGGGCAACCAGCAGCACGCCCCACAGCGGCACGTCAGAGCACCGCGTTGTGGAAGTCGAAATTCAGGTCACTGCCGGCCGACTGCACCATGTTGCCCTGGATGTAATCGACGCCGCCGACCCACATCGCTGCCGCGGCCTGCGGGTCCTCGATCTGCTGGCCGATGATCTGCAGCCCGGCGGCATGGGCCTGTTCGATCGCCTTGCGCAGTTCCTCGCGCGTGGCCGGGTTGGAATGGCTGCTGGAGAACCGCGCGGCCATGCGCACGAACGACAGCGGCAGCTGGGTCAGCAGTGCATCGGCTTCGCCGCTGGGTTCGAACTGGCTCAGGCAGAAGCGCACGCCGGCGCCGGCCATGCGCTGGCAGAACTGCTGCAGCGGCACGGTGTGGATCAGCGCGTCGGGCAGGCGCACGTCGATCACCAGTGCACTGCCGGGCAGGTCACGCTGCTGCAGCGATTCCAGCAGCCAGTCGCCAAAGGCATCGCGCTGCAGGGTGCGCAGCGACTGCGAAACGAACAGGTTCAGCGGTTGCGTTGCGTGCCGGTACAGGTCCAGCAGGCCCAGCGCATGGTCCATCACCTGCTGGTCGAGGTCGGCGATGCGGCCCGCCGCTTCGGCGGCAGGAATCACCTGGCCGGCCGCCAGCACCGTGCCGTCGGCCTGGCGCAGGCGCAGCAGCAGCTGGTACTGCGCGGTGTTGCCACCGGCGACAGCGACGATCGGCTGATAGGCCAGCTCCAGCTGGCCTTCCAGCAGTGCCAGGTGTTCCTGTTCGGTGACGGCCTGGCGATGCACGTGGCCCGCCACGCCGGCGCTGAGCAGGCGTGCCTGCAGGGTGGTGCGCTCGACCGCTTCCAGTGCAGCGTTGGCATCGTCGAAGCCCGGCGACAGCGGCGCGTAACCCACCACGCCGCGCAGATGCACCGATTCATCATCACGGATCACGAAGGCGCGTGCCGAGAGCTGCTCACGCAGGGTCGCGGCGATGCTTTCCAGGCTGTCTTCATCGGTATTGCGGGCCAGCAGCAGGAAGCTGTTGTCGTTCAGGCGTGCCAGCAGGTGCGGATGGCCGGCCTCGGCCAGGCGCTGCCCGGCCTGCACCATCAGGCGCTCGAAGGCGGCGTAGCCATAGCGTTCGCGCAGGCCCAGCGCGCTGGCCACTTCAATGAAGAACACGCCGCCCCGGTCGCGATGGGTGAGGGTGGCGTTGAGTTGCTGCAGCACGTGGTGACGTGTCGGCAGGCCGGTTTCCGGATTGCTGGTGGCCGGTGCGCCGGTAGCACCAGGCAGGGTCGCTGCCTGCGCACGTGCGCGGCGGATGCGGTTGGCCACGGCGGCGATCAGGTGGCGGGGGCGGATCGGCTTGCTCAGATAATCGTCGGCGCCGCTGTCGAGCACCTCGAACTGGCGTTCCGGGTCCGGATCGCCGCTCAGGAACACGATCGGCAGCAACTGCAGGCCAGGCTGCTGGCGGATCAGCGCGGTCAGGCGCATGCCGTCCATGCCGGGCAGGTGCAGGTCCATCAGGATCAGGTCGGGCCGATGCTCCTTGATCGCCTGCAGCGCGCCGTCGGCATCGCTGTGCACGATCGCCTGCATGCCGGCGCCATGCAGCACGCTCTGTGCGAACAGGGCCTGCGCGCGGTCGTCCTCGACGATCAGCACGCGGTAGGGCGAATCGGAGGGCGGCGGCGCCTGGTCGTTGTTGCCAGCCTCGGCCAGCACGGCCGGGGCCGGCAACGGCGGCGGTGCGCTGCCGATCGATGCGGGTGCGTCGGAGGCGGCCAGCGGCGGAACCGCGGCCGGCGCTGCGGCGACGGCGCTCGCCGGTTCAGCGGTCCAGCGTTGCCAATGATCGGCCGGAGGGGTTTCAGCGCGTCCCGGGCGGGCGCCCGCGGGGGATTCGTTTGCGGCCATCGGTGCTCCTGGTGTTCGCGTCCATTATGCGACAAGCCCGGCGATCAACCGGTACCGGGCTGGCGTGGACTGTCGGGCGACGCACTGCGTGCCAGCCAGCGCACGCCCTTCCACAGGGCGCGCCAGACCAGCCACACCAGCAGCGCGCCGGCCAGGCTGCAGGCCAGCACCACGATCAGCGCGATCCACGGGTGTGCCAGGGCCAGGGCCAGGCCACCGACCACCACGGTGTCCTCGGCGGCGGAGGCCACCCAGTTGCTGGCAGGCTCGGGCGATGTATTGAGCAGGGCGCGGGTGCCGGCCTTCAGGCCATGGCTGGCCAGCGCGACACCGGCACCGGCAGCAAGTGCGCCGGTGCCCAGCTGCCCATCCGGCGACAGCGTGGCTGCGGCAAGGAAGGCACCTGCGGGTACGCGTGCCAGGGTCTGCACCAGATCCCACGCCGAGTCGACGCCGGGAATCTTGTCGGCGAAGAATTCGGTCACCGCCAGCGCTGCCGAGGTGCCCAGCACCCACCACGATTCCGTGGCCTGCAGGGCCGGCGGCAGGTCGACCCAGCCGAGCAGGCCGGCCAGGCCGACACCGAACACGGTGAGGTAGACGCGGATGCCGGCCAGCCAGGCCAGCAGGATGCCGATCACGAACAGGTGGGCTTCGGTCATGGCGATGCTCCGGCGACGGAACTGTGCAGGGGACCACACTATCGACGATGGCATGCCTGAACGCCACAGACGGTGGCTCGCCACTGCGCAGGAAACCCACCCGTCCTGTCATACACTAGCCCGTCGTTTGCCACAGGGGCCGTACCGGTGTCGCCCTCGCGATGCCCCGGAATCCACCCATGACCAACCGTCCTCCCATGCGCGTGCAGGTTCGCCTGCCCGGCGCGCCACAACCGCCGGCCGACCGTCGCCGCCTGCTGGTGATCGGCGGCATCTGGCTGCTCAGCCTGGTGCTGGCCGTGCTGGGTGGCTGCTGGATGGCCACGCCGCGCGATGCACAGGGCCAGCGCCTGCAGGCCGCCGAGAAGCGCGCCGAGACGTTGCAGGCGCAGCTGACCGAACTGCGCCAGAAGCAGGCCACGCTGGAAGCCTCCGACCGCATCAGCCGCGCCGCCAACACCGAGGTGCAGTCCTCGCTGGCCGAACGCGATGAGGAAATCGCCGGCCTGCGTGCCGACGTTGCCTTCTATGAGCGCCTGGTGGGTTCGACCAGCCAGCGCAAGGGCCTGAACACCCATTCGATCGAGTTCAGCCCGGAAGCGGCCGGCACCTGGCAGTACACCGCCGTGCTGACACAGAACCTCAACCGCGGCGCCATCAGCCAGGGGCAGATGCGTTTCACCGTGGAAGGCGTCAAGAACGGCAAGCTGGCCACGATCAGCTGGGATGATCTGCACCAGCGCAGCAAGGTACCGGGACAGGATTACTCGTTCCGGTACTTCCAGCAGCTCACCGGCAGCGTGATGCTGCCGGCTGACTTCACCCCGCAACGCGTGCGGGTGACATTGGGGAGTGGTACGGGGGGTACCACCCAGGTATTCGACTGGAAACAGGCCGGTGCGCCGGCCGCCAAAGGGGAGTAGGCAGATGTTCGGAAGCAGCAAATCCAACCGTGAAGGCCAGCTGGTGGTGGATGCCCTGATCGGCAACCAGGTGGTGATCCGCGGTGATGTGGAATTCAGTGGTGGCCTGTATGTGGAAGGCCGCATCCACGGCAAGGTGATCGCCGCCGAAGGCGCCAGTGGCGCGACCCTGACGGTCGCCGAGCATGGCGTGATCGAAGGTGAGATCCGTGCCCAGGTGGTGGTCATCAGTGGCCGCCTGGACGGCGACGTGCATGCCACCGAGAAGGTCGAACTGACCCCGAGCGCGCGGGTCAATGGCAACGTCCATTACCAGGTGGTGGAGATGAATGCGGGTGCCCAGCTGAACGGCCGCCTGATCCATGCCAGCGCCCCGATGGCGGCCCTGCCGGCCCCGGAAGGTGATGAGGCCAATGGCGGCAAGGGTGACACCGCCGCACGCCGCAAGCTGGCCGAGGCGATGGCTTGAAAGCCATCGTCGGCACCCCCATGCTGACACCATGAGCACGCTAGTCTCCCTGCCCGGCGCCACCCCGGTTGCCGCGCCCGATTACCAGTCGCTGGAGCGCCCGCTGAACTTCACCGAGTCGGCGGCCGCCAAGGTCAAATCCCTGATCCAGGAAGAGGGCAACCCCGACCTGGCCCTGCGCGTGTACATCGAAGGCGGTGGCTGTTCGGGCTTCCAGTACGGGTTCGAGTTCGACGAGAACCGTGCCGAGGATGATCTGGCGGTACAGACCAGCGGGGTCACCCTGCTGGTCGACCCGCTGAGCCTGCAGTACCTGATGGGCGCCGAGGTGGACTACACCGAGAGCTTGACCGGTGCCCAGTTCGTGATCCGCAACCCGAACGCCAAGACCACCTGCGGCTGCGGCAGCAGCTTCAGCATGTAAGAGGCCTGTGGCCGGAAGGTGCCAACCAAGGTTGGCACCTCTGTAGATCCACGCCATGCGTGGATGCTGTGCCTGCACGCCCACACCGGCAGATTGCGCACAGCGCTGAACTTGCCACCTGCATCGATTGGCGGCACGCTTGCCGGATGCCCAATACTCCTTCGCCGCTTTCCGGTTTCGCTTTCGTTGGCGAACCGCTGGAGCGCGCCGATGCCCTGCGCGACGATGCCGATGCACTGGCGCGCCTGTGGCCGGGCGCGCATTCTCGTGCTCGATCAGGACGGCAGCGCCTTCACCGGCGATGACGACCAGCCGCTGGCGCTGACCGGCGCCGACATCGGCGGCGGCCCCGGTGCCGCGATCTTCCTTGGCCTGCGTGGCGAGCAGGCCTGGTTCTCGGTCGAAGCCGCCAACGTTACCGTCACGGCCCCGCGCCGCCTCGACCTGCGCCAGGCCGCACTGCTGTGGCCGATGGCCGATGCGACCGCCTTCAGTTATGCCCGCGGCATGTCCTACTGGCACTCGCGCACCCGCTTCTGCGGCGTGTGCGGCGGCGCCGTGGCGTTTGCCCGTGGTGGCTTCGTCGGCCGCTGCGGGCAGTGCGCCACCGAGCACTACCCGCGTGTCGACCCCGCCGTGATCGTGGCCGTGGAAAACCAGGGCCGGTTGCTGCTGGGCCGGCAATCGAACTGGGCACCGCGGCGTTACTCGGTGCTGGCCGGCTTCGTCGAACCCGGCGAGACCTTCGAGCAGACCGTGGTGCGTGAAGTGCACGAGGAGAGCAAGGTACGGGTGACCGCCTGCCAGTACCTCGGTTCGCAGCCGTGGCCGTTCCCGGGCGCGCTGATGATCGGTTTCCGTGCACAGGCGCAGGATGACCTGCCGACCGTGGATGGCGAGCTGGAAGATGCGCGCTGGTTCAGTGCCGACGAGGTCGGCGCGGCACTGGCACGCGATGTGGAGGACGATGGCCAGGGCATCCGCCTGTCGCCGCCGATCTCGATTTCGCGCGGCCTGATCGAACACTGGTACCGGCAGCAGAAGGGCTGAGCGGGGCTGACGGTGGCGCCTGTATTGCCGCCACCTGAACACGGCCCGGGTTACAGTCCGGTTCACCGCTGAGGGCGCCGCTGCGACAGGTAAGGTAGCGACGCCGAGCGTTCTGTTTCGTAGGGAGACCTGCCATGTTCACCACTCTGGCCGCCGTGCTGGTGGCACTGGCCCTGGGCCATGTTGCCCCGGCCGCTGCCGCCTCGCTGCGCCGTTTCGACGGCTTCCGGCGTTGGCTGGGCTGGCTGGAGGCGCGCGGTGGCAAGGCCTGGCAGGGGCCGGCAGGCGTTGCCCTGGCACTGCTGCCGCCGCTGCTGCTGATGGCGCTGCTGGCGTGGTTGCTGCGTGGGGTGCTGTTCGGCCTGCCGTCGCTGCTGCTGGGCGTGGCGGTGCTGGCGTGGTGCTGGGGCCCGCGCGATCTGGACCGCGATATCGAAGCGATCATCGATGCCGATGACGCGGCGACGCGCCAGGCCGCGGTGCGTAACCTGCAGGCGGCCGGTGGCAGCCTGCGCGAGGACATTCCGTCACTGGTCGAGGCAACCGTGCTCAACGCCTTGCGGCGCTGGTTCGCGGTGCTGTTCTGGTTCCTGCTGCTGGGCCCGGCCGGTGCGCTGGGTTACCGGCTATTGGCGTTGATGGCGGAAAGCCCGATGCGCGCCCGCGTGCCGGTGGAGCCGCTGGCGCTGGCGCAGCGCCTGCTGGGCTGGATCGAGTGGCCGGTGGCGCAGCTGATGGCATTCTCGATGGCGCTGGTGGGCAACTTCGATACGGCGTGGAAGGCCTGGCGCCAGGCCCACGGCGAGCGCCTGGCCGGCAACATCGGCTTCCTGGGCGCGGTGGCGCGGGCCAGCGTCAATGCCGAGCTGCGCGAGGATGCGCACGATTACACCGAGGCGGGGCTGTTGCCGGTGTGGCAGCGGTTGCCGGACCTGCGGGATGCGATGAGCCTGGTGTGGCGGATGCTGCTGCTGTGGCTGGCGATCCTCGCCCTGCTGGTGATTGCAGGCTGGGTGACGTAGTTGCTTTGCAGGGCTTGCAGCCCTGCACCTGCAGAGGCAACAGCAACAGCAACAGCAGCTCTGGATTGGTGATGGTTGGGCGGGGCGGTGTGGGGCTGCAGGACACGCCGTAAACCCGTCCTTGGGGGCTCGATGGCGCCATCCATGGCGCCAACGGTCCTGCAGCCCCACACCGCCCCACCCCCGACAGATTCCCGCGGCTGTTGGTAGGTGTCGACCTTGGTCGACACGGTAGATCCACGCCATGCGTGGATGCAGAGCGAAGCGATCCGCTTCCGCTTCCGCTTTTGATCTTCTCTTTCTTTTCCGTGGTGGACGCGCACGGAAACTGTCCGTGGCCGGGCGGGATGGGTTTGCGGGGGTGTCCGCGGCATGGGCCCGAGGCATGCCTCGGGCGGGTTGGGCAGGAGGCTCAACCCCGGTCTTGCCGTGTGCGCAGGACAGCGCACACGAGCAAGCCGCGGCCAAGCCTCCACGGACGGATTCACGGCGTCCCCCGCAAACCCATCCCGCCCGGCCAACCCCATGATCGACAAACGCCGCCCACCACGAGGGGCTGCGCCGTTGGCTGGAAACCTAGATCGGTGCCAGTGCAGTGAACGGTGCCCACGGCAGGTTGCGCAGCAGCGCATACCCGGGCAGCACCCAGAGCCAGAACACGGGATTGGCCAGCACCCGCATCAGCGGGTCGAGCACACGCGGGCGGATGCCGGCGATGTTCAGCAGCATCAACAACAGGAACGGCAGGCTGATGACCAGCAGCGGGTTCATCGCCATCGCGCCGGGCAGGTCGAAGTGGACCAGGGAATACAGGCAGCGCGTGCTGCCACAGCCCGGGCAGTACAGGCCGGTCAGCGCGTACAGCGGGCAGCTCGGCAGGGGATTGCCGGCGACATACGGATTGACGTTGCGCAGCACCACCGTGGCACCCACGGCCAGGCCGGCGGAAACCAGCAGCGGTGCCCAGCGGGCGAGTCGGGAACGAGCGGGAAGCGCGGACATGCAACAACGGATCCGGCGCAGGCGCCGGATCCGTCCAGGCGTATCAGTAGTTGCCGTTGCTCATCGCGCCCATGCCGCCGAGCACAACGAAGAACAGCACGTACAGCACGACCAGCACGACCCAGGCGATGGCCGACCACATGGCCCACTTCTTGGCCTTGGCGGCGGAGTCCTGGGCGCCGGCGATGTCGCCGGCCGCCAGCTTGCCGTTGACCTGGGCGGCGTAGACGATCGACACGATGCCGGCCGGCAGGCAGCAGAACAGGGTGGTCAGGATCGCCCAGACCAGGTTGTTCGGGACCTGCGGAGTAGCAGTATTCATGGGTTCAAGCTCCTTGATGGGTGGTGGTGGTGAATCATTGGTCGGAAAGAGCGCCCAGTACGGCCAAGCCGCCGAACAGCCCGAACCACAACAGCAACAGGACCGGCAGGGCCACGGCCGAAGCCACCGCCCACCAGCCCGCCTTGCGCGACGCACTGTAGGCCCCCGGCAGGTCGCCGGCCGCGCGGCGGCCATCGACCTGGGAGGCGTACACGATCGACACCACGCCCAACGGCAGGCAGCAGAAAAGCGTCGTCAGGATCGCCCAGACCAGATGGTTGGGGATGTAGACCGGACGGCTGAGCGGTGGTGGTTGATTCAAAGCGAGACTCCATTCCTTGGTGGCCGGCCATGATGAATCGGCCGGACCTCCCCCCTGTGGGTGCGTAATCTACCGCAACCTGCGTTGCATGTATGCGTTTACAGTCACGACATGTCGCGTACACCACTGGACGATGACGTATGTGGGGGAGTCCGCTGGGCCCGCTCGGCGGGCCCATCTCGTCAGGCGTGATCGCCGCGCAGGGCCCGCACCTGGGCCTCCAGCACCGGTGCGCTGGTGCTGTGGCCATCCACGGCCGCTGCCGCCACCACCTCGACGGTGGCGCGGAAACGGCGCGGCACGCGCATGCGGCCCAGGCGGCTGTCGCGCCGGCTCCACATGCTCGACCACATGCCGCGCAGCGCCATCGGCACCACCGGCACCGGCCGCCGTTCGAGGATCTTCTCGACGCCGGACTTGAACGGTGCCATCGCGCCATCCTTGGTCAGCGCGCCTTCCGGGAAGATGCAGACCAGCTCGCCTTCGGCCAGCGCAGCGTCGATGTCATCGAACGCGCGCTGCATCAGCGCCGGGTCTTCGCGCGCACCGGCGATCGGGATCGCCTTGGCGGTCCGGAAGATCCAGCGCATCACCGGGATGTTGAAGATCTTGTAGTACATGACGAAGCGCACCGGGCGCGGGATCGTCGCCGACAGGATCAGTGCGTCCATGTAGCTGACATGGTTGCAGACCAGCAGCGCGGCGCCCTCGTCCGGCACGTTGGCCTCGATGCCGTGCGGGCGCAGGCGGTACAGGGTGCGCACCATCAGCCAGCTGAGGAAGCGCATCAGGAATTCGGGGACGATGGTGAAGATGTAGATCGCCACCAGTGCGTTGGCGATGGCCAGCGCCAGGAACTGCTGCGGGATGGTCCAGTGCAGCAGCTTGTGCGCGGCCAGCGACAGCAGGGCTGCGCCGACGATGAAGCCGGAGTTCTGGATGTTCAGCGCCGCAAACACGCGCGACATCTGCGCCTTCGGCGTGCGGCTCTGGATCAGCGCGAACAGCGGCACCACGAAGATGCCGGTGAACAGGCCGATGCCGATCAGGTCGATGACGATGCGGATGCTGCCCGGCTGCTGCAGGAACGTCCCGATGGTCAGTCCGTGCACGGTCGCTTCGCCACTGCGGGCGAAGTACAGGTCGAGCAGGAACGCGGTCATGCCAAACGCACCGAGCGGCACCAGGCCGATTTCCACCGTGCGTGCCGACAGCTTCTCGCACAGCAGCGAGCCGACGCCGGTGCCGACCGAGAACAGGGCGAGGGCGAACAGATACAGCTTGGGTTCGCCGCCGAGGTTGGCCAACGCGTAATTGGGCAGCTGCGAGGTCAGCACGGTACCGACGAACCAGAACCAGGATACCCCGAGGATGGCGTTGCGCACCGCCTTCTGCTGCCGTGCCATGCGCAGCACGACCCGCGACTCCGGCAAGGGGTTCCAGTTGATCTTCAGGCTCGGATCGCCGGCGTCGACCTTGGGAATCAGGCGCGCGGCGATGTTGCCGCAGATGGCCAGAGCGATCACCGCTGTGGCTGCCACGATCGGACCGTAGCTGCCCGCAAGCAGGAATACAGAGCCGCCGATGATCATGCCGGACAGGATCGAGATCGAAGTACCCATCTCGACCAGGCCGTTGCCGCCGGTCAGTTCCTCGGGTTTCAGCACCGAGGGCAGTACCGAGTACTTTACCGGGCCGAACAGGGTCGACTGCATGCCGGTACAGAACAGGGCGACCAGCAGGAACGGCAGGTTCTCGGTGATGAAACCGACAGCCGCCATCGACATGATCACGATCTCCATGGTGGTGGTGATCACGATCAGCCGCGATTTTTCCAGTTTGTCGGCGATCTGCCCGGCCAGCGCCGAGAACAGGAAGTACGGCAGGATGAAGATGGCTGGCGCCAGCGTGGTGTAAAGCGAACGCTGCTCCTCCGAAACGCCCAGATAGAACAACAGGCCGATGATCGCCTGCCGGTACACGTTGTCGTTGAACGCTCCGAGCGCCTGGACGACGAAGAACGGCAGGAAACGGCGCTGGCGCAGCAGGGCGAACTGGTTGTGACCGGACATGGAGCCTCCTTGACCGGCGCAGCCTAGCATTCCTGCCTATCCGCTGTGGGTGCGGAGCTGTGGGTGCGGACCGTTGGTCCGCACACCTTGATAGGTCTCAGACGATATCGTCGACCACGCCGCCATCCACGCGCAGCGCCGCACCCGAGGTCGCCGAGGCCTGCGGCGAGGCCAGATACACCACCATGTTGGCCACTTCCTCGACCGTGGCGGTGCGCTGGATCACCGAAGACGGCCGGTGTGCCATCACGAACTCGCGGCCGATCTGCTCCAGTGGCTTGCCGCTGCGCTGGCGTTCATCTTCGAACATCGCCGCGAAACCGTCGGACAGGGTCGGGCCGGGCAACACCGCGTTGACGGTGACGCCGCTGCCGGCCACGCGCTTGGCCAGGCCGCGCGACAGCGACAGCTGCGCGGTCTTGCTGACACCGTAGTGGATCATGTCGGCCGGAATGTTGCGTGCCGATTCGGACGAGATGAACAGGACGCGACCCCAGCCGGCATCGACCATGGCCGGCAACAGTGCCCGCGACAGGCGCACGCCGGACATCACGTTGGTCTGCCAGTAACGTTCCCAGGTCGCGTCTTCGGTCTCGAAGAAGTCCTCGGGGCCGAAAATGCCGGCGTTGTTGACCAGGATGTCGACCTTGGGCAGGCCTGCCAGCAGCGTGTCGACGCCGGCCGCATCGGAAAGGTCGGCGGCCACGCCGAGCACGTCGGCACCCGGAACGGCGGCGAGCAGGCGCTGGCGGGCGCGTTCGACGCTGTCGGTGCTGCGGCCGTTGAGAATGATCCGCGCGCCCGCGTTGGCCAGGCCCTGGGCAATCGCCAGGCCGATGCCGGCGGTGGAGGCGGTGACCAGCGCGGTACGGCCGGTGAGTTCGATCTTCATGGAGGAATCCGGGGCAGGGGATCACCCAGTATCCGCGCGGGAACGTGATCGGGATGCATCGCCATACGCAACGCACGGTTGCACGCGATGCAGTAGATCCACGCCATGCGTGGATGGAATGTCCGACCAGCGATGAGGGATCAGGTCAGGCTGGTCACCGCCTCATTCGCCGCCGCCCGCACCTTCGGCAGCATCCGCAGCACCAGCGCCATCTGCGTGCGGATCAGCTGCAGCTTCGGCGGCATCGCCTCGTCGATCTGTTCCAGTTCGGCCGCCACCGCGCGATCAGCGTCGTTGTCGTCCTCGCTGACCGGTTGCCGAGCGCTCAGGGCCGTCGCCAGCTGCTGCAGCGCCTTGCGCACGCGCTCACCGGCAGCCAGCGCCAGCGGATCGCCGGCGTAGCTGTCCACCTGGTCGCGGTGCGCACCTAGCGCCGACAGGTGCCCGAGCAGTGTGTTGGACAGCGCCAGGAAGTGGAAGCCGGCATCCAGATTGCGGCGCACATGGCCGGGTTCACGCAGCATGTTCGACAGCGCGGTGGACAGCGCGGCGTCGGCATTGTGCATGTCGCGGCGGGCGATGCGGTAGGCCAGGTCATCGCGCATGCCGCTGCGGTACTGGCCCAGCACCGAATCCAGATAGCGCGCGGCGGTGTCCAGCACGCGCGCCAGCACAAGGTGCAGCTGGCGGCCCTGCCAGTCGGGCAGGATCAGGAACGCGGCCGCCGCCGCGATCGCACAACCCAGCAGCGTATCGACCATGCGCGGCACGATCAGCACGAAGCCGTCGCCGATCAGGTTGAAGCAGGTCAGGGCCATCACCGTGATCGCCGCCGACGCCACCAGGTAGCGGTCGGTGCGGGTGAAGAAGAACAGCAGCGCCGACAGCAGCGCGATCAGCAGCTGTACGTGCAGCTGTGGGAACAGCTGCAGCAGTGCCCAGGTCAGCACCAGGCCGGCCACGGTGCCGACGATGCGTTGTGCAAGGCGCTGGCGGGTCGCGCCGAAGTTGGGGCGGCACACGAACACGATGGTCAGCAGCACCCACGAGCCGTTCTGTGCATTGAACAAGCGGATTGCCGCGAAGCCGGCGATCAGAGCCAATGCCATGCGCAGGCCGTGGCGGAACAGGACCGAGCCGGGCGTGAGCTGCTGGCGCACGCGCACGCCCATCTCGCGCAGGGTGTGCGGGTTGCTGTCGCGCAGGCGGGTATCGACGTTGTCCAGGCTGGCCTCGGAGCGCTCGGCATCCAGCAGGCGGCGCTCGATGCTGCGTAGGTTGTGCACCAGCAGATCCAGCGAGCCAAGCAGTCGCTGCCACTGCGGCCGCTGCTGGTCGCGCAGATAGGCCAGCGCATCGGCCAGGTCGCGCCCGGCCTGCTGGTTGCTTTCGCCATACACGAACGGACGGCGCAGGCGGATCGCCTCGCCCAGCCGTGCGCAGGCCTGCCCCTGCAGGTCGAGCAGGCGCTGGCAGCGGTACAGCACATCGCTGTGGAAGAAGGCATCGACCAGCGCACCGTACGGGTAGTGCGAGGAGCTGGCGCGCTCGTGGAAATCCTGTGCCATGTAGTAGAGGCGCAGGTACAGGCCGGAGTTCACGCCGGGCCGCCCGGAACGGCCGAAGCGGGCCAAGATCGCGGTCTTGGCTTCATTCAATGCACCAACCACGCGCCGGTTCTGTTCGGCCAGGTCGAGCTGGCGACGCTGCAGGTCGGCCTCGCGCACTGGCTCGAACAGTGTTGCCTTCAACTGCAGGTAGCGGCCCAGTTCAACGTACAGTCGCGCCACGCGTTCGCGTACCGGACGGTTGGCGAACAGTGCTGTCCACAGGATCGACAGCAGGCCGTACCAGACCGCACCGGCCAGCAGGTGGCTGACCGCGTCCAGCGCGCTGTGCAGGTCGCTGGCGCCATGCTGCTCCAGCCCGATCATGGTGTAGATCGCAAGCGTTACCGTGGCCTGGGCGATGGACGCGTAGCGCTCGCCGAGCGCACCCAGCAGGGTCAACCCGAAGGTGGACAGCGCCAGCGCGCCGATGAAGATCCACGGCCAGGGGAACAGCCAGATCACCGAGGCGGCGGCGAGGCAGAAGCACAGCAGCGACAGCAGTACCGCCTTGGTACGGCCCCACCAGTTGTCATCGGTCTCGGCGATGGCGCTGGCGATGATGCCGAGGAACACGCCGGGCAGGGCAGTGAGCGCGTCCAGCTGCCAGCACACGGCAAGCGCTGCGGTCAGGGCGATGAACACCCGAAGGCCATAACTGGCCTTTTCGTGGGCCCACAGGCGGCTGAGGCGGGATTCGCGGGCGGGCATGCAGGCTCGGTGGAAGGGTCTCCCACCATTATTGCGGGTGCGGGGTGAAATATGGAGTGCGGACCAACGGTCCGCACCCACCGTCCATGTGCGGGCCCGTCGTCCGCATGGACGGCGGGGACCGGCACCTTACATCTCCCAGCGCGCTCACCGCGAACGTGCGCGGCAGGCCGGCGCCGGCGTTGGACCAGTACTTCCGGTTGGCCAGGTTCTCGACGCTGGCACGCAGGGTCACCGGATGGCCGGACGCCAGCAGGCGATAGCCGATGCCTGCATTCACCAGCGTGTAGTCAGGCAGCTTCAGGGTGTTGTCGGCGTCATACCAGACATCGCCGTAGTAGCGCACGGCGGCGTAGGTTTCCAAGCCGTCTACCCACGGCAGCTGGTAGGTGGCGTGCAGTACCCCGCTCCAGCGCGCAGCACCGGCGGTGCGGTTGCCTTCCTGTGCGGCGCTGCCCGGGGACAGCTTGTCGTAGGTCGGATCCAGCCAGGTGACGCCGCCGCCGACGGTCAGTGCATCGTTGAGGTGCAGGTCGGCACTGGCTTCAATGCCTTCGTACAGCGTGATGCCGTCCTGCACCAGGCGCTTGCCGGCCGGCGTGAGCTCATCGATGTTGGCACCACGTTCCAGCCGAAACGCGGCCACGTTCGCATTCCAACGTGCCGCTTCGACCTTGGCCCCGATCTCGTACTGCTTGCTGATGGTGGGATCAAGCACGTCACCGGCGTTGATGTAGCTGTTGCCTACGCGGCTGCCCGCTTCGAGCGACTCGATGTAGCTGGCGTAGAGGGTGACCGCCTCGCTGGGCTTGAACATCACGGCGTAGGTCGGGGTGACCGGGTAGGTGTGGTACCGCCCCTTGGTTTCGAAGTCGTTGTAGCGCCAGCCCGCCAGCACCGACCAGCCGCTGCCGAGGTTCACCGTATCGCTTGCGAACACCGCCTGCTGCACCGTCTCGTCGCCGCGGGTCATCACCCGCGAACCAACGGCGTCGTGGCGGATGGCATGGCGCTGGTACAGGTTGGCGCGGCCAATCAGGTTCCACTCGTAGGGGCGGTCCCAGCCCAGTCCGGTCTGGTGGCTGATGCCCGCCACCACCTGATGCTGAAGGGGGCCGGTGCGGAAGCTGCCCTGCAGCATCGCCTGGGCCAGCTTCCACTCGCTCTTGCCACCCAGTTCGTAGACGTTGACGTCGTAGTCGCCGTTGAGATCGTCGATGTAGGCGAAGATCTTGTTGACGTCATTCCACGAGGTGGTGACGCCGTAACTCAGGCTGGCTTTCCAGTCGCTGTTGATCTGCCAGTTCAAGCCGGTCGACAGCAGGCTGGAGCGTGTGTCGTAGTAGGTGCCGGGCACGCTGTTGTCGGTATCTCCGGCGATCGGCCGCGGCAACGAGGTCAGGCCACGGAAGTAGTACTGCGGTGATTCCTCGCGCAGGTCGCGCGACTGGAACACTCCGTCGAAGGTCCAGATGAGCGCATCGCTCAGGCGCGCGTCCAGCGACAGTGCGCCCACCTTGCGATCGACGTGTCCGCCATTGAAGGTCTCGCCTGTTTCCTGGAAGGCGTTGAAGCGGTAGCCGAACATCTGCTCGTTGCCGAAGCGGCCGCCAACGTCGATGCCGCCGCTGACGATGCCCTGTTCGCGCCAGCCCAGCTGGGCGGAGAAGGTGGGCGTGTCCGTCGGCTTCTTGGTGATGTAATTGACGATGCCGCCGGGGGTGCCGAAGCCATACAGGAATCCGCCCGGGCCTTTCAGCAGATCGACCTGTTCCATCACTTCCAGCGGCCATTCGGTGCCCCAGGAAGAGACCTGCAGGCCATTGACCCGGTAGCTGTCGTAGTTCAGCTCCAGACCGCGGTTGCGGATGGGCGAGCTCCAGCCACTGGCATAGGCGCTGACCTAGGTGCTGACCGAAGGGTCGAGCAGGAAGGCTTCGCCCAGCGAGACCACCTGGCGCTGCTCGATCTGCTCGCGGCCAACAGCGGTGATCGCGAACGGAGTGTCGCGCAGGGCGCGGTCGCCCAGTGCGCCGGCGTCGGTATGGGTGCGTTCGGCGGTGACCTTCACCGCATCCAGATCGGTGGCGTTACGGCTGACGGCCGGCGCTTCGGCATGGGCAGCGCAGGCGGCTGACAGGGCGATGGCCAGCATGGCCAGGCGGGGAGAACGGGAAGGCAGCATCGATGGTGGTCCTCGACGGACGGCCACAGGCCATCCGCCCACGGGTGGGGGAAGGGGCAGTGGCTGGGATCACGCAGGCTGGCCGGAGATGGCAGCGGGGCGCCGCGAAGGGGCGCAGGACCATGGCTGGATGAGAATTGTTCTCTTTTCGTTACCGTGCGTCAAACCCGGAGGCATGCGGACCAACGGTCCGCACCCACCATCCGTGCCCACGGTCCGCACCCACGGCTCGTACCCACCATCCGCTCCCACGGTAGTGCCGGCCGCTGGCCGGCAGATTGGCTGTACGGAGAACGCCGGCCAGCGGCCGGCGCTACCAGTAGATCCACGCCCTGCGTGGATGGGCCCTTCTACGCCCGTTGCGCGCTTGAGCAGCTTCGCTTCGCGCCTGCGTGCGCGACGTGCGCGCCAGCGCTCGGCCAGGCAGGAGAAGATCACGTACAGCGCCGGCGTGCTGAGCAGGGTCAGGCTTTGCGAGAACAGCAGGCCGCCGATCATCGCGATACCCAGCGGACGCCGCAGCTCGGACCCTTCGCCGAGGCCGATCGCCAGCGGCACAGCAGCCAGGATCGCCACCATCGTGGTCATCATGATCGGGCGGAAGCGCACGATGCTGGCCTCGCGTGCCGCTTCGCGCGGTGCCAGCCCATGTTCGCGCTGCGCCACCAGCGCGAAGTCGATCATCATGATCGCGTTCTTCTTGACGATGCCGATCAGCAGCACCAGCGCGATCATCGAGATCACCGACAGTTCGGTATTGGTGCCGAACAACGCCAGCAGCGCACCCACGCCCGCCGCCGGCAGCGTGGACAGGATGGTGACCGGGTGGATCAGGCTCTCGTACAGCATGCCCAGCACCAGGTACACGGTCAGGATCGCGGCAAACACCAGGATCAGCATGTCGCTGGGGTCGGAGTTGAAGCCGAAGCCGGCGTCATCAGCCAGGCGGATGTCGCCGGGCATGCGCATGCCGGCCACAGTCGCGTCGATGATCGCCTTGGCCTCGCCCATGCTCACGTTCGGCGCCAGGTTGTAGCTGAGGTCCATCGTCGTGTACTGGTTCTCATGGGTGATCTGCGAAGGCGCCAGCCCCGGCACCTGCTTGGCCACCGCCGTGAGCGGCACCATGTCGCCGTTGCGCGCACGCACATGCACCTCGTCCAGCGCCGCCGGAGTAGCGGTCTGCGAGGGCAGGGCGTTGACCACCACGCTGTACTGGTTGATGTCCGAATAGATGGTCGAGATCTGGCGCTGGCCGAACGCACCGTACAGAGCGCCGTCGATGGCGCCGACCGAAACACCCAGGCGGGCGGCCTTGGCACGGTCGATCTCGATGTTCTGGCGCAGCCCGGCATTGTCCACATCGGTGCCGACGTCGCGCAGCTTCGGGTTCTTCTTCAGCTCCGCCTGCAGCTTGGGCAGCCATTCCTGCAGTGACGCCAGGTCATTGCCCTGCAGCGAGATGCGGTACTGCGCCCCCTGGCTGGAGCCACCGCCATCGTTGCTGGGCAGGTCCTGGATCGCGCGCAGGCGCAGCTGCAGGTCGGGGTAGCGGTCGGCCTTGGCGCTCAGTCGCGCCAGGGCATGTGCGGTGGTTTCGCGGCGGCCTTCCTTGCGTGATTTCAGCTCGACGTTGAACTGTGCGCTGGAGCCCTGGCGACCGCTGCCCAGGCGCACACCCACGGTCTTCACCGCCGGGTCGGCCATCAGCATGTCGGTGATGCGGCGCTGGCGGGCGACCATGTCCTCGAAGGAGACGGTGGCGCTGGAGTTGGCGCGGCCCCAGATCAGGCCGGTGTCCTGCGGCGGGAACGCGCCCTTCTTCACCGCGCCGAACAGGAAAACGGTGGCACCGATCAGCAGCAGCGGCGTCAGCGACAGCAGCAGCGCATGGCGCAGCGAGAAATCCAGGAACACGGTGTAGATGCGCAGCATGCGCTCGTGGCCGGCATCCAGCCAGCGGCCGAAGCGCGACGGCGGCGCGCTGTGGTCGTGGGCGCTGAGGAAGCGGCTGCACAGCGCCGGGGTCAGCGTCAGCGAGACGATCATCGAGACCACGATGGCCGCCACCAGGGTGACGGTGAACTCGCGGAAGAACGCGCCCATCATGCCGCTGGCGAACAGCAGCGGGATGAACACCGCCACCAGCGAGGCGGTGATCGAGACGATGGTGAAGCCGATCTCGCGCGCCGGTCAGCGCTGCCTGCATCCGCGGCATGCCTTCGTCGAGGTGGCGCATGATGTTCTCGATCACCACGATCGCATCGTCGACCACGAAGCCGATCGCGATCACCAGCGCCAGCAGGCTCAGGTTGTTCAGGGTGAAACCCATCACGTACATCACCAGCGCGGCACCGGCCAGCGACAGCGGCACGGTCACTGCGGCGATCAGCGTGGGTGCCAGCCGGCGCAGGAACAGTGCCATGGTCAGCACCACCATCGCCAGGCTGATCAGCAGAGTGATCTGCACTTCATGCAGCGACGAGCGGATGGTCGGCGTACGGTCGAAGTACGGCGTCATCGTGGTGCCCGGCTGCAGGTAGTCGCGCAGCGCGGGGATCTGTGCCTTGACCCGGTCCACGGTTTCGACGATGTTGGCGCCGGCGCGGGTGAACACGTACATCACCACCGCCGGTTTGTGGTCGAACCACGCGGCCTGGTAGGCATCCTGCTGGCCGTCGTAGACGTTGGCGATGTCCTTCAGGCGGATCACCCGGCCATCGCCCTGGGTCTTGACCACCAGGTCGGCGAAGTCGGTGGCACGCGCCACCGAGTCGTTGGCGATGATCGCGGTAGTGGTGTTGCCGTCGCTGAGGAAGCCGGTGGGCGAGGTCACGTTGGCCGCGCGCACGGCGTTGCGCAGGTCATCGGCGGTCAGGCCGAGCGCGTTCATCAGGCGCAGGTTGACGTCCACACGCACCGCCGGCGTCGAAGCGCCAGCGATGTCGACCGAAGCAACGCCGCTGATCTGGCGGATGCGCTGGGCCAGCAGCGAGTCGGCGACGTTGTACAGCTCGTCGGCCGACTGCGTCTGCGAGGTCAGCGCGATGGCGATGACCGGGTCGTCGTTCGGATTCGCCTTCTGGTACATCGGCGAGCCCATGCCCGAAGGCAGGTCGGCCTGCGCCGAGTTGATCGCGGTCTGCACGTCCAGCGCGGCCGAATCGATGTTGTGGCCGCTCTGGAAGATCATGAACACCAGCGAGCTGCCTTCCGAGCTCGACGAGCGCATGCGGTCGATGCCCGGCAGCTGGCCGAGGTGGCGCTCCAGCGGCGCGGTGACTGTCGAGGCCATGGTCGCCGCATCCGCGCCGGACTGGCTGGCGTGCACGAAGATCACCGGTATCTCGATGTTCGGCAGTGCCGATACGCCCAGGCGCAGGTAGCAGATCAGGCCGACCATGAATAGGCCGATGGCCAGCAGCGCGGTGCCGATCGGGCGGCGGATGAAGGGGCCGGACAGGTTCATCGTGCGGCCCACCGCAGCAGCGGGGCGTGGATCATGCCTGCGGCTCCTGCAGCGAACCGTCGCGCAGTGCGCGCTGCTCGCGGCGGCGGGCCAGCCATTCGGAGAAGCGCTCCATATACAGGTAGATCACCGGCGTGGTGTACAGGGTCACCAGCTGCGACAGCAGCAGGCCGCCGACGATGGCGATGCCCAGCGGGCGGCGCAGTTCCGAACCGATGCCGGTGCCCAGTGCCAACGGCAGCGCGCCGAGCATGGCCGCGGCGGTGGTCATCATGATCGGGCGGAAGCGCAGCAGACAGGCGCGGCGGATCGCTTCATGCGCGTTGGCGCCGGCGCGGCGCGCCTCGATCGCGAAGTCCACCATCATGATGCCGTTCTTCTTGACGATGCCGATCAGCAGCACGATGCCGACGATGCCATCCACCGACAGGCTCAGCCCGCACAGCATCAGTGCCAGCAGCGCGCCGACACCGGCCGGCGGCAGCGTGGAGATGATCGTGATCGGGTGGATGTAGCTCTCATAGAGCACGCCCAGCACGATGTAGATCACCACCAGCGAGGCCAGCAGCAGCCACACCACATCGGTCTGGCTGCCGGTGAATTCGGCGGCCTTGCCGATGAATTCGGCATGCAGGTGGGTGGGCATGTCCAGGCTGTCCTTGGTCTCCTGGATCGCCCGCACCGCTTCGGACAGCGAATAGCCCGGCGCCACGTTGAACGAGACCGTCACTGCCGGCAGTTGCTGCTGGTGGCTGACCACCAGCGGCGCACTGCTGACCTTGCCTTCGGCCAGTGCCGACAGCGGAATGATGCTGCCCGCGCCGACGGTGATGCCGGTGTTCTGCGCGCCGATGCCGGTAGCCGTCGATGAGTTCGACGAGGTGACCTGGCCGAAACTGGTGGCATTGGTGCCGGTCAGTGCACCGGCACCATTGGAGGCAACGGCCAGCTGTTCCATCAGCGCGGTGCTGGTGCGGAACTCTGGCGCCACTTCCAGCACAACCCGATACTGGTTGAGTTCGGTGAAGATGGTCGAGATCTGGCGCTGGCCGAACGCATCGTAGAGGGTGTCGTCGATGGTCTGCATCGGCACGCCCAGCACGCTTGCCTTGTCGCGGTCGATGTTCAGTTCAAGCGCGGCCCTGGTTGGACAGGTTGTTGTCGACGTCGGTCAGTTCCGGGCGCTTGCGCAGCGCTTCGGTCAGGCGTGTGGCCTGGGTGGCCACGGTCGCCGGATCGACGTCCGACAGCGAGTACTGGTACTCGGTGGCGGCCACGCGGGTATCCAGCGTCACGTCCTGGACCGGCTTCAGGTACAGGGCCACGCCCGGAATACCGGCCACCGCCTTCTGCAGGCGCGGCAGGATCTTGTCCAGGCCGTCGCGCTCGCCGCGTTCCTTCAGCACGATCGACAGCTGGCCCTGGTTGAGCGTGGGGTTCATGCTGCCGGCACCGATGAACGCCGACACGCCGGTCACATCCGGGTCCTGGCGCAGCGCTTCGGCCACCTGCTTGGTGCGCTGCTCCATCTGCGGGAAGGCGATGTTCTGGTCAGCCTGGACCACGCCGGTGATCAGGCCGGTGTCCTGTTCGGGCAGCAGGCCCTTGGGAATCAGCACGTACAGCAGCACGGTCAGCACCAGTGCGCCGCCGGCCACGGCCAGGGTCAGGCGCTGGTGGTCCAGCACCCAGTCCAGGCTGCGCTCGTACAGGCCGACGGTGCGCGTCCACAGGTTCTGCTTGCCGGCCGCCGCCGCACGCTCATGTGCGTCCTCGCCTTCGGGCAGGGCGTCGGGCTTGAGCAGGTAGGCGCACATCATCGGGGTCAGCGTCAGCGAGATCAGCATCGACAGCACGACGGCGATGCTCAGCACCCACGCGAACTCGTGGAACAGGCGGCCGGTGACGCCGGGCATCAGCAGCAGCGGCAGGAACACCGCCACCAGCGAAACGGTCAGCGACAGCACGGTGAAGCCGATCTGGCGCGCACCGATTTCGGCCGCTTCCTTGCCACTCTTGCCCTGCTCGATGTAACGCACGATGTTCTCGATCATCACGATCGCATCGTCGACCACGAAGCCGGTGGCCACCACCAGCGCCATCAGCGAGAGGTTGTCCAGCGACATGCCGGCAAAGGCCATCACCGCGAAGGTGCCGGCCAGCGACAACGGCACCGCCACCGAGGGAATGATCGTGGCCCACAGGCGGCGCAGGAACACGAAGATCACCGCCACCACCAGGCCGATGGTCAGGATCAGGGTGAACTGCACCTCATGCACCGAGGCGCGGATGGTCTCGGTACGGTCGTTGAAGATCTCCAGGTGCACGTCGGCTGGCAGCACGCCCTGCAGCTGCGGCAGGATCGCGCGGATGCGCTCGACGGTCTGCACGATGTTGGCGCCGGGCTGGCGGCGCACTTCCAGCAGCACCGCCGGCTTGCCATCGGCCCAGGCGGCCAGCTGGTCGTTCTCCACGCCATCAACCACTTCGGCCACGTCGGACAAACGCACGGGACGTCCGTTCTTGTAGCTGATGATGGTGTCGCGGTACTCGGCGGCACTGGTGAGCTGGTCGTTGGTACCGATGCTGTAGGACTGCGTCTTGCCGTTCAGCGAACCCTTCGGCGCGTTGACGTTGGCCTGGGTCAGCGCGCTGCGCAGCTGTTCCAGGGTCAGGCCCATGTTCGACAGCTGGGCCGGATTGGCCTGGATGCGCACGGCCGGGCGCACGTTGCCGGCGATCGAGACCAGGCCCACGCCCTGCACCTGCGACAGTCGCTGGGCCAGGATCGAGTCGGCGTAGTTGTTGACGTCGCGCAGCGGGCGCGTGTCAGAGGTCAGTTTCAGGGTGACGATGGCCGCGTCGGCCGGATTCACCCGGTTGTAGACCGGCTGGTAGGGCAGCGACGAGGGCAGGGTGGCCTGGCGGATCGCCGCCTGCACGTCCTGCGCGGCAATGTCGATGTTCCGGTCCATCGAGAACTGCAGGATGATCGTGGACAACCCGGCCGACGAGTCGGAGGTCATCAGCTCCAGCCCGGAGATCTGCCCGAACTGACGCTCCAGCGGTGTGGTGACCAGCGAGGCCATGGTGGTGGCGTTGGCGCCGGGGTACTGGGTGGTGACCACCAGGCTGGGCGCATCGATTTCCGGCAGCGCCGACACCGGCAGCTTGCGGTAACCGAGGATGCCCAGCAGCAACAGGCCCGCCATCAGCAGCGAGGTGGCGATGGGGCGGCGGATGAAGATCGTCGAAAAGCCCACGGACTGATCCTTGCTGGCACTTCAATGTCGGCGCCGGCAGGCTTGCCGGCGCGAGGGAGGTCGGTAGCCTGCGCTCAGCGCGGGCCGCCGCCACGACGGCCACCGCCGCCGTTCTTCTGCTCGGCGGCCTTCAGCTCGGCTTCGGTCGGCACCGCCGGGGTTTCGCCCGGCTTCAGCGCGGTGACCTTGCTGCCCGGCTTCAAGCGGAACTGGCCTTCACTGACCACCCGCTCGCCGCCCTTCAGGCCCTCGGCGATCTGCACCTGGCTGTCACCCACTTCCACGCCGCTGCGCACGGTCTGCATCTTCACCGTGTTGTCGCCCTGCACCACATAGACGTACTCGCCGTCCGGGCCACGCAGCACCGCCTGGGTCGGAATGACCACGCCACCGGCAATCGTGCGCAGCTGCATGCGTACGTTGACGAACTGGCCCGGCCACAGGCCGTTGTCGGTGTTGTCGAAGGTCGCGCGCCTTGAACGTGCCGCTGTCGGCACTGATCAGGTTGTCGACCACGTCAAGCTTGCCGTCGCCGGACAGCACGTGCGAATCGGCGCGGTCCAGTGCCGCGACGGGTACCGCACCGGCGGCCTGCGCCTGGCGCACATCGCCGAGCTGGCGCTCGGGCAGGTTGAACAGCACGTGGATCGGATGGATCTGGGTCAGCGTGACCAGCGCGGTGCCGGCGTTGACCACGTTGCCGGCGTCGACCGCGCGGATGCCGGCGATGCCGGTGATCGGCGCGGTGACCTTGGTGTACTGCAGCTGCACCTTCGCCGAGCGCATGCTGGCCTCGTTCGCCGCGACTGCGCTTTCGTACTGTGCCACTTGGTTTCGCTGTGTATCCAGATCGGTCTTGGCGACGAACTGGCGATACTCCGGCGCGTTCGAGCGCTGGTAGTTGGAACGCGCGGTGGCCAGCAGCGCCTCGTTCTGGCGCTTGGAGGCCACGGCCTGGTCATAGCTGGCCTGGGCGGTGCGCGGGTCGATCACCGCCAGCACATCGCCCTTCTTCACTTCCTGGCCTTCGCGGAAATTCAGGCTCATCAGCTGGCCGCCAACCTGCGGGCTGACGGTGACGGTGTTCATTGCGGTCACCGTACCCAGCGCGCTGGCATAGACCGGCACGTCCTGGCGTGCCGCATCCACCACGGTCACCGGCACCGGGCCGGCATCCGGGTCTTCACCGCCCTGGCGCGCAGCTGCCGCCGGGCCACCGGCCTTGTCCTTGCCCCCGCCGAGTACGCGCAGGCCGACCACGGCCAGCACCAGTACCGCCACGACCAGCAGCACGATCTTCCAAACACGTGACATTCAAGGACTCCAAGAGGGCTGGACGGGGCACGGCCCCGGTTGGCAATGCGCAAAGCATACCTGCGCCACATCACGTTTCCTGCATGACGGATGGGACGGGCGCTAAGACCGGATCCGGCCGCGGAGGTTCCCGTAGCGGCGGTGTTGCCCTACATTCAGCTGGAACCCCCTGCCGTGGAGATCGTGATGCGCCGTTCGTTGCTGCTGTCCGCCCTGCTGCTGGCCTTGCCGGCTCTTGCCCACGCCCAGGACGGGCAGCGCCCGGAGGTGACCGCTGCCGCCCAGCGGCTGCAGGCCAAGGTGGTGGAATGGCGGCGCGATTTCCACCAGCACCCGGAACTGTCCAACCGTGAGGTGCGCACCTCGGCCGAGGTCGCCAAGCGCCTGCGTGCGATGGGCCTGAAGCCGAAGACCGGCATCGCCCACCACGGCGTGGTGGCGATCATCGAAGGTGGCAAGCCCGGGCCGAAGATCGCCCTGCGCGCGGACATGGACGCGCTGCCGGTGACCGAACAGACCGGCCTGCCGTTCGCCTCGAAAGCCACCGACCAGTACCGTGGGCAGACCGTGGGCGTGATGCATGCCTGCGGCCATGACGCGCACACCGCCACCCTGCTCGGCGTGGCCGAGGCACTGGTGTCGATGAAGAAGGATCTGCCGGGCCAGGTGATGCTGATCTTCCAGCCGGCCGAAGAGGGTGCACCGCCGCCGGAAGAGGGTGGTGCTGCCCTGATGCTGAAGGAAGGCCTGTTCGCCGACTTCAAGCCGGAAGCCGTGTTTGGCCTGCATGTGTTCTCCAGCGTGCAGGCTGGGCAGATCGCCGTGCGCGGTGGCCCGCTGATGGCGGCTTCGGATCGTTTCGGGATCAAAGTGATCGGTCGGCAGACGCATGGCTCGGCGCCGTGGAACGGTGTTGATCCGATCGTGGCCACCGCTGACCTGGTCGGCACCGCGCAGACCATCGTCAGCCGCCGCGCGAACCTGTCCAAGCAGCCGGCGGTGCTGACCTTCGGCGCGATCAACGGTGGCATCCGCTACAACATCATTCCGGATGAAGTGGAAATGGTCGGCACCATCCGTACCTTCGACGAAGGCATGCGGCAGCAGATCTTCGCCGACCTGCGCAACGTGGCCGAGCACACCGCCGCCGCGCACGGTGCCAGGGCGGTGACGGACATCTACGAGTCGGAGGGCAATCCGGCCACGGTGAACGACCCGGCGCTGACCGCGAAGATGCTGCCGAGCCTGCAGGCGGTGGTGGGCAAGGACAACGTGTACGAGCCACCGCTGCAGATGGGTGCGGAGGATTTCTCGCTGTACGCGAAGGAAGTGCCGGGGATGTTCTTCTTCGTCGGCTCCACCAGCGTGGGCATCGATCCGGCGACGGCGCCGGCCAACCATTCGCCGAAGTTCCTGCTGGATGAGAAGGCGCTGGATGTTGGATTCCGCGCGCTGCTGCAGGTGAGCCTGGATTACCTGCACGGTGCAGGTACTCCCGCGGGGTGAGGGTTTCCGGCAGGGCTTGCAGCCCTGCACCCGCAGAGGCCAAGGCAACAGCCGGAGCAACGGCAGAAGCCGGCTATCTGTGGGTTGGCGGGGCGGGTCCGGTGGCAGGGGACGGCGCAAGTACGTCCCTGTAGCCTCGGTCGCCGCATCCATGCGGCTCACGCCCCTGCCACCGGACCCACCCCGCCTTCGACAGTTTCCCGCGATCTGTCGGAAGGGCGCTCTGCTTTGGTAGGTGTCGACCTTGGTCGACACGGGCAGACATCGAGAATGTCTGAAGGATCAGCTTTTGATTTTGATTTTCTGATCTTTTCCGTGGTGGATCGGCGGCAGAAATGTGTCCGGGGGCCGGGCGGGTGGGGCTGGCGGGGTATCCGCGCCATGGATGGCGCGGCTAAGCCTCCAGGGACGGATTCACTGCGTCCCCGCCAGCCCCATCCGCCCGGCCCACTCCCGGGAATCCAGGCTTTCGACGACCCAACACCCCACCACGGAGGGGCTCCGCCGTTGGCCGACCCGGCCGAAGGCCCGCCGTCCGCGCGATACAATGCCCCCATGAACACCCCACAGGATTCCAGCCTCGGTCGCGAGGTCAGTTACCCGTCGCAGTACGATCCCGGCCTGCTGTTTCCCATCCCCCGCAGCGGTG
This sequence comes from Stenotrophomonas sp. 93052_Sma, assembly GCF_056481145.1. Taxonomy (NCBI): domain Bacteria; kingdom Pseudomonadati; phylum Pseudomonadota; class Gammaproteobacteria; order Lysobacterales; family Lysobacteraceae; genus Stenotrophomonas; species Stenotrophomonas sp. 93052_Sma. Next base: position 4,534,549 of record NZ_CM151134.1, on the reverse strand, counting down.
CCCGCGCCGAGATCGGCCTCGACGACGCCGCGCTGCCGTTCGTCGGCCATGACCGCTGGCATGCCTTCGAGCTGAGCTGGCTCGACACGCGTGGCAAGCCGCAGGTCGCCGTCGCCACCGTGCAGGTGCCGTGCACCTCGCCGCGGCTGATCGAATCGAAGTCGTTCAAGCTGTACCTGAATTCCCTCAACAGCACCCGTATCGACAGCGCCGAGGCACTGCGCGCGCGCATCGTCGACGACCTGTCTGCCTGCGCCGGTGCGCCGGTCCAGATCGAGTTCGGCCTGCCGGGTCTGCGTGAGACGCCGCTCGGTGAATCCATCGACGGACTGGACGTGGAGATCGACTGCTACGGCCCGCCGCAGGCGGACTTTCTGACTGCCGACGCGGGCGAAGTGGTGGAGGAGACCCTGGTCTCGTCGCTGCTGAAGTCCAACTGCCCGGTCACCGGCCAGCCGGACTGGGCCACGGTCAGCCTGCGTTACCGTGGGCCGAAGATCGACCGCGCGGGCCTGCTGCGCTACCTGGTCAGCTACCGCGAGCACGCCGAGTTCCACGAGCAGTGCGTTGAGCGGATCTTCAGCGAAGTGTCCGCCCGCTGCCAGCCGCAGTGGCTGGAAGTGGAGGCCCGCTATACCCGCCGTGGTGGCCTGGACATCAATCCCTGGCGCGCCAGCCCCGGCATCGCTGCCCCGGCCGCGACCTACCGCGAACTGCGGCAATAACCGCCGCAGACGGTTACGGGTAATGCCGGCCGCTGGCCGGCAACCGCAGGGAACCCGCATCCAGGGCCAGTGCAAGCCGGCCAGCGGCCGGCACTACCGGGCACCGTCTCTCCCGATTGTTCAGCCGCCCCCCGGGGGCGGCTTCACATCTGCACCATCCCCATTTAACAACCGCCATGGCAACGTGCGAACCACGTAGTCATGCAGACGGGAGTTGTGGATGAGTACCGAGAAGAAAGCCGATTTCTCCGGCGTCAGTGGCAGCGTCGACAGTACCGCCGAGCAGGTGCCGAAGGCGGACTTCTCTGGCGTCAGCGCTTCGGTGGACAGCACCGCAGACGTCGTCAGCGGCGGCACCTACACCGTGCAGAAGGGTGACTCGTTGTCGAAGATCGCCAAGCAGCATCTGGGCGACGCCAATGCCTGGAAGAAGATCTTCGAAGCCAATCGCGATGTGCTTGACGACCCGGACAAGATCTTCCCGGGCCAGACCCTGAAACTGCCGCCGAAGTAAACGGCGATCGAACGCCGTCCGACAATCCCTGGGAGGAACCCCGAATGATCAAGACCACCCCGCTCCAGACCGCCCTGATTGCCGCCCTGCTGGGCAGCGTTGCCCTGGTCGGTTGCAAGAAGAAAGAAGAGTCGACCGACAGCAACGCCGCCCCGGCAGCGACCGCTCCGGCCGAACCGGCAGCACCGGCGCCGATGACCGGCGCACCGCCGCCGATGGCAGAAGCCGCTGCCGTCAGCGTCTCGGCCGTCACCGTTGGCAAGACCGCAGCCGCCGACAAGTCGGTTGCAACGACAGCATTGTTCGCACCGAAGGATGACGTCATCGTCTCGGTCAAGACCGACGGTGCCGCCAACAACGTCACCGTTGGCGCGAAGCTGACCTACCAGGACGGCCAGGTGGCCGGCGAACAGAACGCCACCCTGAACACCAGCGGTGCGGAAACCACCAACGTCACCTTCAAGAATGCAAAGGGCTGGCCGGCCGGCAAGTACCGCGCCGAAGTCACCGTCGATGGCAAGGCGGCCGGAACGCCGCAGGAGTTCGAGGTCAAGTAAGTCCTGCCGACTCTCTCCCGGCAGGGCTCACGATGGACGCAGCCGCGAGGCTGCGTCCTTTTTTTTGGGCGACGGTTGGCGCTATCCACGCATGGCGTGGATCTACTGACAACCGGGCCGTGCTTCATCCACGCCGTGCGGGGATGGATCACAGCGTTGCCGCCGTGCAGTACCGCCGCGTATGGCGCGGCTTTGCCCCGCGCGGCTGAAAACGCGACAATGCAGGGGTTTCCCCGCCGCGCGCCCACCCTGACGGCGACGGGGGAAAGCGACACGGTTGCACGTGGCCCGGCGCTGGCGCCGGCCTTCCCCTGAGCATTGCTACAGAGTCCAAGTCCCCCATGTCCAAGATCCTCTACACGCTGACCGACGAAGCACCGTTCCTGGCGACCCAGTCGCTGCTGCCGATCGTCGACGCCTATACCGCCACTGCCGGCATCGTGGTGGAAACCCGTGACATCTCGCTGTCCGGCCGCATCCTGTCGCAGTTCCCGGAACTGCTGTCCGACGCGCAGAAGGTCAGCGACGACCTGGCCGAGCTGGGCCAGCTGGCGACCACCCCGGACGCCAACATCATCAAGCTGCCGAACATCTCCGCCTCGGTGCCGCAGTTGAAGGCGGCCATCAAGGAACTGCAGGACCAGGGCTATCCGCTGCCGGATTACCCGGAAACCCCGGCCGACGACCAGCAGCGCGACTACAAGGCGCGCTACGACAAGGTCAAGGGCAGTGCGGTGAACCCGGTGCTGCGCGAAGGCAACTCCGACCGCCGTGCACCGCTGTCGGTGAAGAACTACGCGCGCAAGCACCCGCACCGCATGGGCGCCTGGGCGTCGGATTCGAAGTCGCACGTCGCGCACATGGCCGCCGGCGATTTCTACGGCAGCGAGCAGTCGGCCACCCTGGCCAACGCCGGTGCGCTGAAGATCACCTTCCACGGCAAGGACGGCAGCGCCGTCGTGCTGAAGGAAAAGACCGCGGTCAAGGCCGGCGAGATCGTCGATGCCGCCGTCATGAGCCGCAAGGCGCTGGCCGCGTTCATCGGTGAGCAGATCGCCGATGCCAAGGCCCAGGGCGTGCTGTTCTCGCTGCACCTGAAGGCGACCATGATGAAGGTCTCCGACCCGATCATGTTCGGCGTGGCGGTCAACGAGTTCTACAAGGACGTGCTGGCCAAGCACGCCGACGTGCTCAAGCAGGCCGGTTTCGATGCCAACAACGGCATCGGTGACCTGGCCGCGCGCCTGCCGTCGCTGCCGGAAGCCACCCGCGCCGCGATCGAAGCGGACCTGGCCGCCGAGTACGCGCAGCGTCCGGGCGTGGCCATGGTCAATTCGGACAAGGGCATCACCAACCTGCACGTGCCGAGCGACGTGATCGTCGACGCCTCGATGCCGGCGATGATCCGCGACTCGGGCAAGATGTGGAACGCCGAAGGCAAGCTGCAGGACACCAAGGCGGTCATTCCGGACCGCTGCTACGCCGGCGTGTACCAGGCCGTCATCGACGACTGCAAGGCGCACGGCGCCTTTGACCCGGCCACCATGGGCTCGGTGCCGAACGTCGGCCTGATGGCGCAGAAGGCCGAAGAGTACGGTTCGCACGACAAGACCTTCCAGATCGCTGCCGACGGCGTGGTCAAGGTCACCGACGATGCCGGCAACGTGGTGTTCGAACACGCCGTGGAAGCCGGTGACATCTGGCGCATGTGCCAGACCAAGGACGCGCCGATCCAGGACTGGGTCAAGCTGGCCGTCGAACGCGCCCGCCTGAGCAGCACCCCGGCCGTGTTCTGGCTCGATGCCGCCCGCGCCCACGACGCGCAGGTCATCGCCAAGGTCGAGCAGTACCTGAAGAACCACGACACCAGCGGCCTGGATATCCGCATCCTTCCGCCGGTGGAAGCCACCGCGTTCTCGCTGGACCGCATCCGCAAGGGCGAGGACACCATCTCGGTGACCGGCAACGTGCTGCGCGACTACCTGACCGACCTGTTCCCGATCATGGAGCTGGGCACCAGCGCCAAGATGCTGTCGATCGTGCCGCTGATGGCCGGTGGCGGCCTGTTCGAGACCGGCGCCGGTGGTTCGGCCCCGAAGCACGTGCAGCAGTTCGTTGAAGAGGACTACCTGCGCTGGGATTCGCTGGGCGAATTCCTGGCCTTGGCCGCGTCGCTGGAACACCTGGGCAACCGCTACAACAACGCCGCAGCCCGCGTGCTGGCCAAGGCGCTGGACGAAGCCAACGGCCAGTTCCTGGACAACGACAAGTCGCCGTCGCGCAAGCTGGGTGGCATCGACAACCGTGGCAGCCACTTCTACATCGCGTTGTACTGGGCGCAGGCGCTGGCCGCGCAGGACGAAGATGCCGCACTGAAGGCACGCTTCGCCCCGCTGGCCAAGGCGCTGACCGACAACGAGCAGAAGATCGTTGACGAGCTGATCGCGGTACAGGGCAAGGCCGTGGACATCGGCGGCTACTACCGCCCGGACGTGGCCAAGGCCAGCAAGGCGATGCGCCCGAGCGCGACCTTCAACGCCGCGCTGGAGCAGCTGCGCGGCTGATCCATCGCCGCTCGGCCGTGACACCGGAACCCGCGCTTCGGCGCGGGTTTCTTTTTGGGCCAGGATTACTGCGGCCCTTCATCCACGCATGGCGTGGATCTACCGGGGTCCAGAACCGTGACATCCATCGGCTGTCGGAATGCCGTCAAAGGGGCATGAAACTTGCCCGCGATGGCCGTCGCAGAACGGATAGGAGACAGCCTTCAACCGCCCTCGATCTGAGCAGTCGATCACGACGGCTGCCGCTGGCGATGCCCTAGCCTTGGCGACGCGAGGCCACCGGGGAGGTGGCCGCACGGGGAACACGGATGGCACGCGTGCTGGTAGTGGGAACCGACATCCAGGGCGAGCAGGCCCTGCTGCAGCGGCTGCGCCTGGCATCGGCCCTGCCGGACGGCCAGATCCGCCGCAGCCAGGACCTGGATGATTGCGATCTGCTGGTCATCCGCGATACGCCGGCGCTGCGCAACGCGGCCCAGCGCATGCGTCAGCAGCGTCCGCGACTGCAGTGCTGGATCGAGGACATCGGCGGCCAGCTGCGTGATGGCGACGGGCATCAGGACGTGCTTGACGATGGTGCCATCGGCCGCGCGCTGCGCCGCATGCAGTTGGCACCGGAGCCCATGGCCATGCACGCACCCGCACCGATCCGTCTGGCCGATGGTGCGCATGCCATCACCCGACTGCTGCGCGAGCGGCTGCCGCTGCGACAGGGGCAGGCACTGTTGAGTGATGCGGGCGAGCCTCTGCTGCTGATGGATCTGGAGCACGACCAGGCCGTGCTGCTGCAGGAACCGGCTGCGGCGCTGGTGGAGCGTCTGGCCGATGCCTTCGAACGCCTGCAACTGGATGCGCTGACACCCGCACGCCTGCAGGCGCTGGCCGGTGAGCGGCCACGCCAGCCACTGCGACCGCTGCTGTGGCAGTGGGCACAGCGCAGCCGCCATTGGCAGGCATTGGACGAACGCCTGCGTGGCGCTTCAGTGAAGCTGCTGCGCTGGCCGGACTTCCGCGTACTGGGTCACGACCATGATGGCTTCCGCCTGTGTTCGCTGCTGCTCAAGCGCGCGTGCACGGTTGACGAGTGCGTGATGCTGCTTGAGTTGCCGGCTGCGGCGGTACGCGATTTCATCCATGCCGCCTACCTGTGCGGCTACGCGCAGCTGCAGACTGCACCGGCGACGCCGCTGATGGCGACAGGTGGCACCCGCACCGACAACGGCCTGCTTGCCCGCCTGTGGCGGCACCTGCGCGGGAGCGAACGCAATGCGTGAGCACAAGGTGGTGGTGCTGGGCGGCATGGGCAGCGGCAAGTCGACCCTGGTACGCAGCATCGCGGTTGGCGCGGTGGTCGACACGGATGTGGCCAACAGTGATCGCCTTGGCGCCGACAAAGCGTCCACCACCGTGGCGCTGGACTACGCAGACATCGACCTGCCCAATGGCGAACGCCTGCGGTTATACGGAACACCCGGCCAGCAGCGTTTCGATTTCCTGTGGCCGATCCTGCTGCAGGGCGCGCGTGGCGCGGTGCTGCTGCTGGATGCGCGTCGTGCCGGGCTGGCCAGCGAGCTGGAGGACTACCTGCAGGTGCTGCAGCCGTTCGCATCATCCTTGGCACTGGTGGTGGCGGTCACCCACCTGGACCAGGCACCGCAGGCCGCACTGGATGACTGGGCCGCCCGTGCCTGCCTTGACGAGCAGCCGCTGCCGCTGCTCGCCGTGGATGCCCGTGACCGCGAACAGGGACTGCTGCTGATGGATGTACTGATGAGCGAAATGGAAGCGCACGCACTGGTGGCGGCGCATGGCTGACGGGCAGATGGCGGTACTGCCCGATGCCGGTCAGCGTGAGCGCCTGCAGCCGCTGCTGCAGGACCTGCAGCAGCGCGTGGAAGGCGTGCGCACGGTGGTGCTGGCCAGTGTCGATGGCTTCGCCCTGGTCAGTGCCGGGGCCCAAGGGCGCGGTGAGCGGCTGGCGGCGATGACCAGCGCGATGCTGGCGCTGGCCGCGGCAGTTGGCCGCGAACTGCTGCTGGGCGATCTGCAGACGCTGATGCTGGAGGCCGCGGGCGGCAAGGTGCTGATGCTGGCGATCCAGGCTGAAGGGCGCGCACCGCTGCTGCTGATGGCGGCCTGCGACCAGCGCAGCGTGATCGGCCAGGTGCTGTGGCAGAGCAGGGAATGTGGCCAGGCGATCCTGGCCGAACTCGGCGGATCGTGAGCCCGGCCGCAGGGGAACGAGGGGCTCGAACCAACATCGACAAGGGGTGCGACGTGGCTGGATTGAATGAATCGTTGAACGCACTGATGGGCATCGACGGCGCGCAGGCAGTGGCGCTGGTCGACTACGAAAGCGGCATGCTGCTTGGCGAAGCCGGTGCCGGCATGGACATGGAAGTGGCCGCCGCCGGCAACACTGAAGTGATCCGCGCCAAGATGAAGACCGCCGCGTCGCTGAACCTCAACGACAGCATCGAGGACATCCTGATCTCGCTGGGCAAGGCGTACCACATCATGCGCCCGGTGGCGAAGAAGAAGGGCCTGTTCTTCTACATCGTGCTGGACCGGACCAAATCCAACCTGGCGCTGGCGCGGCGCAAGGTGCAGGACGTAGAGGCCGAACTGGCGATCTGAGCCGGTAGTGCCGGCCACTGGCCGGCATCTGCATGGATCCATCGGCGGTCCAGGGGTTGCCGGCCAGCGGCCGGCACTACCTCTGCGCTCGACGGCATCACACACGCCAGCGTATGGTGGAGACGGTCCTCCCCGGGTACGCCGTGCATGTCAGAGCCTGTCATCGCAACCGTACTGGCGCCGCGTATCGCCGGTGCCATCCGCGATGGTTTCGAGCAGTACCATGCCCGCTTCGCGGCGATCACCGCGCGGGCGCGGCAGCGCTTCGAGCAGCGCGATTGGGCTGGTGCGCGACAGGATGCGGTCGAGCGCATCGCCCTGTACGACCTGTGCATCGCCGAGCAGATGGATGCGTTGCGCCGCCTCGCCGGTGACGCGATCGGCGAGCGTGCGCTGTGGCTGCAGGTGCACGCGCAGTACAGCGCGCTGCTGCAGGGCCTGATCGACGCCGAGCTGTACAAGACCTTCTACAACACGCTGTCGCGGCGCCTGTTCGCTACCCGCGGCGTGGACCCGGCGCTGGAATTCATTGCTTTTGACGTCGAGCCCTCCGATGCAATCACCCATCCGGTCGCGCGGCATACCTACGCGGTCTCGCCGACGCGGCCGGTGGAGGCCCTGCAACGCGTGCTGGCCGACTACCGCTTCGACATCCCCTATGCGCACCAGCTGCGTTGTGCGGCGGCCATCGCCGTGCGCCTGCAGGACGATCTCGCCCATTGGGGGGACACGCCGGTACGCAGCATCGAACTGCTCGACACGGTGTTCTACCGCGAGCGCCGCGCTTACCTGGTTGGCCGCGTGTTCGGCGAGCATCGCTTTTCGCCATGCGTGATTGCCCTGGTCAACGATGCGCGCGGCCTGCGTGCCGATGCGGTGCTGACCCGGCGCCGTGATGTCGCCCATCTGTTTGGCGTGTCGCGCAGCTACTTCCAGGCTGACCTGGGCACCGTGGGCGACGCGGTGGTGTTCCTGCGCAGCCTGCTGCCGGGCAAGCCGATCGACGAGATCTACACGGTGCTGGGACGTGCCAAGCAGGGCAAGACCGAGCGCTACCGAACCTTCTTCCGACACTTCAACGAGCATCCGCAGGAACGGCTGGTGCATGCCGAAGGCACGCCGGGCATGGTCATGGCGGTGTTCACCCTGCCCAGTTATCCATTGGTGTTCAAGCTGATCCGCGACCGTTTCGCCTGGCCCAAGGCAATGTCGCGGCAGCAGGTGGAAGAGAAGTACGCGCTGGTGTTCAATCTCGATCGTGTCGGCCGCCTGCTTGATGCGCAGCCTTATCGCCACCTGCGTTTCCCGCGCGAGCGCTTCGCGCCGGCCCTGCTGGAAGAGCTGCTGCAGCAGTGCGCGCAGAGCGTACGTGTCGATGGCGACGAGGTCGAAGTCGCACTGTGCTATGTGCAACGTCGTTTCCGTCCTTTGAACCTGTACCTGCGCGAGCAGTCCGGCGAGGCGGTGCGCGCGGCGGTGCTCGACTACGCGCAGGCCATCACCGACATGGCGCGCAACAACATCTTCCCCGGCGACATGCTGCCGAAGAACTTCGGTGTGTCACGGCACGGCCGGGCCGTGTTCTATGACTATGACGAGCTGTGCCTGGTCAGCGACTGCGTGTTCCGCGCCTGGCCGCAGCCACGCACGCCGGAGGAAGCGATGGCCGACGAGCCCTGGTTCCATGTCGGCCCGCGCGACGTGTTTCCCGAGCGCTTCGGTCCGTTCATGGGCCTGCCCGCTGCGGAGCTGGCAGCCGTGCGCGAGCACTACCGGCACCTGTTCGACCCGGGCTGGTGGCAGGGCCTGCAGGAACGCTTCGCCCGGGGTGATTATCCGGACACGCCGCCCTACGCGGGCGCACACCGGCTGGCGTGAACCGGCTGTCATGGCGGCTGGGACTGGGATAGGCTCGCCGTTCATCACCAAGGATCCGGCAATGATGCGTTCCCCACTGTTTCTCGCCCTCGCGCTGGCCGTAGGTGCCGGCGCCCCCCTGCTTGCAGGCGATGCCACTGCGCAGACCGCACGTGCTGTACGTGCGACTGCGGAAATGAGCATGGTGCTGTCCGGTCATATCGAGGTCACGCCGGAGGGCGCGGTCCGTTCGCTGGTGCTGGACCAGAAAGCCATGGTGGCCCCGAGCATCGCCTCCTTCGTGGAAGGCACCATCGGTGGCTGGCGCTTCGAGCCCACGCTGCGCGATGGCCAGGCGGTGGCCACGCGGGCCCCTTTGCGCGTTCGCCTGCGCGGCAAGGCTGCGGCCGATGGCGGTTATGAAATCAGCATGACCAGTGTCGACTTCAGCGAGTACGATCCGAAGGCTACCGATTCGGTGACCCAGCTGCACATGACGCCGCCGCGCTACCCGGAAGCGGCCTACCGTAACGGTGGCCAGGGTGAGGTGCTGCTGTTGGTCAAGGTGGCCCGTGACGGAACAGTGGCCGATGTGGCCGCCGAGCAGGTGAACATGGCCGTGGTCGCACCTGAGCGGACCCTGGCGAAGATGCGCGACATCCTGGCCAGAGCCAGTGTCAGCACCGCCCGCACGTGGACCTTCAAGCCGCCGACCACCGGCGAGGACAGCACCCGGGACAGCTGGACGGTTCGCATCCCGGTGAACTTCGCCCTGAACAATGATCCCAATGCAGTGGCGGAACGCTATGGCCGCTGGCGCGCCTTCATTCCGGGGCCGCGGCAGACCGTCCCGTGGCGCGAGGCGGACCCGGTCGAGCAGGTCGGCAGCGATCTGCTGCCGGAAGGCGGCGTCTACATGGTGGACGGCGCCAAGCGCGGCCTGCGCCTGCTGACCCCGCTGGCGCAGGGCTGAGACCCGCTGCGGAGCCGGGCAGCCCGGCTCCGCGTCAGTCGGCATACGGGTAGACCACCACCCGGTTGCGGCCCTGTTCCTTGGCCATGTACAGCGCCTTGTCGGCCAGCCGCAGCGCCTGTTCTGCGTCGACATGGAAGCTGGGGAAGTGGGCCACGCCCAGCGATACGGTGATGGTGCCGACCGGTTCGAACGGATGGTCGGCGATGTGCTGGCGCAGGCGTTCACCGGCCTGGCGGGCCGATTCAGTACTGATGCCCGGCAGCAGCAGCAGGAACTCCTCGCCGCCAGCGCGGCAGAGGATGTCGCTGTCGCGCGAGTAGCGGCGCATCTGGTCGGCGATGTGGACGATGGCGTTGTCGCCGACGTCATGCCCGTAACTGTCGTTGATCGACTTGAAGCGATCGATGTCCAGCGCCAGGATCGCGAACGGAATGCCCTGCACCTGCAGCGCATCCAGCGCCTGCTGCAGCCCGCGGCGGTTGAGCAGGCCGGTCAGCGGGTCGGTGCGGCTGGCACGGTTGAGCGTGCCGATACGATCCTGCAGCGCATTGAAGCTGTGCAGCACCGCCTGTTTGAGCTGGGCGACCTCGAAGTACCAGGCGCGGATGCCGCTGACGTGGTTGATCGCGTTGCCGGTGTCCTCGCCGCCCTGCACGTTGCGCGCCAGTTGCCACAGGGGCATCGAAATGCGGCGCGCGAACCACCAGGTGACCAGCAGCGACAGCAGGCCGAGTGGAATCGCATTCCAGATCACTGCGGTCATCAACCGCGACAGCGGCTGCAGGGTGGCCTCGGTCGGGCGCTGCGCGATGATGCCCCAGCCGGTGGCCGCCACCGGTGCATAGCCGGCCAGCATCGACACGCCGCGGTTGTTGCGTACCTGCTGTGCGCCCCGTTCTCCGCGCACCACGGCCTTCACCGCCGGGTTGCCGACCACGTAGTCACCCACCCGCTTGCCATCGGCGTGGTACAGCAGGCGGCCATTGTGGTCCACCACGTACAGGTAGGAACCGTCGCGGTAGTAGTGCTTGCCCAGCAGCGTGTGCAGTGCACTGCGCTGGCGCAGGTACAGGGTGCCGCTGACATAGCCGCGATAGCGGCCCTGGCGGTCGAAGATCGGGTGCGACAGCGACACCAGCAGCTTGCCGGTGGCCGATTGGTAGGGATCGCTGATCATCGGCTGGCGCGCCGCCAGTGCCGCGTTGTTGCCGACACTGTGCAGGACCTCACCCTGCAGCTGCAGGGTCTGCGGCGAGGTGGCGATCACCAGGCCGTCGGCGTCCACCACCAGTGAGGAGTTGAAGCTGCTGGACTGCAGCTGCAGGCGGCTGGCTTCATCCTGGGCCTGCTTCGGATCAAGGTCGTCCTCGCCCAGGCGGGTCGCGGCATAGGCCAGCTGCTGCTGCGCGGCCAGCAGGAAGTTCTGGGTGGTCTCGGCCAGCTTGGTGGCGTAGACGCGGTTGGCTTCCAGGGTATTGCCGACCAGCTGGTCGCGCTGCACCCGGTAGCTGGCCAGCAGGGTGTTGGCCAGCGCGATGATGGCGCTGAGCAGGGCCAGGGCGAGGATCAGCTTGCCCAGGTTGAGGCGGGGAGACAGCGTTCGCATGCGTCGACGGATCCGGCAGGAGGCTGGACCCGACCGGTTCTCCGGAAGGGGCGACAGCGGGAATCGGTGGCAGGGCCCACGGGGGCCGGGCAGGGTATCGCGCGGATTATCGCCAAAAGCGGGCGCCAGCGAAGTGAAGTGCGTCGCCCTGCAGGTAAAAAAAAACCTGCCGCAGCGAGCGGCAGGTTCTTTTCGATGCAATGCCGTGGATCAGCGCTTCATCGAACCGAAGAACTCGTCGTTGGACTTGGTGTTCTTCATCTTGTCGAGCAGGAACTCCATCGCGGCCATTTCATCCATCGGATGCAGCAGCTTGCGCAGGATCCAGATTTTCTGCAGCAGCTCCGGCTCGATCAGCAGGTCTTCGCGGCGGGTGCCGGAACGGTTGATGTCGATGGCCGGGAACACGCGCTTTTCAGCGATACGGCGGCTCAGGTGCACTTCGCTGTTGCCGGTGCCCTTGAACTCTTCGTAGATCACCTCGTCCATCTTCGAGCCGGTGTCGACCAGCGCGGTGGCGATGATGGTCAGGCTGCCGCCTTCTTCCACGTTGCGCGCGGCACCGAAGAAGCGCTTCGGGCGATGCAGGGCGTTGGCGTCCACACCACCGGTCAGCACCTTGCCCGAGCTCGGCACCACGTTGTTGTAGGCGCGGGCCAGGCGGGTGATCGAGTCGAGCAGGATCACCACGTCCTTCTTGTGCTCGACCAGGCGCTTGGCGCGCTCGATGACCATTTCGGCCACCTGCACGTGGCGCGCGGCCGGCTCGTCGAAGGTCGAGCTGATGACCTCGCCGCGCACCGTGCGCTGCATTTCGGTCACTTCTTCCGGGCGCTCGTCGATCAGCAGCACGATCAGGTGCACGTCCGGATGGTTGGTGGTGATGGCGGTGGCGACCTGCTGCATCATCATGGTCTTGCCGGCCTTCGGCTGCGACACGATGAGCGAGCGCTGGCCCTTGCCCTGCGGGGCCATCAGGTCGAGGATGCGGCCGGTGATGTCTTCCGACGAACCGTTGCCGCGCTCCAGGGTGAAGCGGCGGCGCGGGAACAGTGCGGTCAGGTTCTCGAACAGCACCTTGTTCTTCGACGCTTCGATCGGCTCGCCGTTGATGGTGTCGACGATGTTCAGCGCGAAGTAGCGCTCGCCGTCCTTCGGGAAGCGGATGCGGCCGGAGATGTGGTCGCCGGTGCGCAGGTTGAAGCGGCGGATCTGGCTGGGCGAGATGTAGGTGTCGTCCGGGCCGGCCAGGTAGCTGGCTTCAGCCGCGCGCAGGAAGCCGAAGCCGTCCGGCAGGATTTCCAGCACGCCGTCGGCGGCGACGCCGTCACCGTGGCGGGTCAGTACCTTCAGCAGGGCGAAGATCACATCCTGCTTGCGGGCGCGTGCCACGCCTTCGGAGATCTGCAGCTGCTCGGCGATTTCCAGCAGCTTCTGTGCCGGCATCCGCTTGAGGTCGCTCAGCGAGTAGACCGGGAAGCCCTCGGGCACGTTGGCGTGCGGGCGCGGCACGAACGGCTGCTGCTCGCCGCCGTCGTTGGGCAGGCCATCGTCGCGGAAGCGGTTGTTGCGGTCACGGTCGCGGCGGTTGCGGAAGCGGTCGCGGCGGTTGCCCTGACCTTGCCCCTGGCCCTGCTGGCCGTTCTGGTTGTACGGGTTCTGGCTCTGGTTCTGGCCGCCCCCCTGGTGGTTCTGCTGGCGCGGCTGGCCGGATTCGCGACCCTCACCGCCTTCGCCACCGCCACTGCTGGCAGGGGCCTCGGCGGCGGGCGCGCTCGGTGCAGGGGCAGCCGCCGGTGCCTCGGGCGCGGCGGCCAGCGGCAGGGTCGGCTGCGCCGGCGCGGCGCTGGTTTCGGCGGCTGCCGGAGCGGCGGCCTTGCTCACGCGGGGCTTGCGCACGCGCTTTTCGGCGGGCGCATCGGCGCTGCCGGTTTCGGAAGTGTTATCGGACAAGAGCGTTATTCCTCGCTTGAAGGTGCGAGCGCCCGGCTGGGGCGGCGAACGTTGGGAATGGGTCTGGAAGAAACTGCGTCCAGAGGGTGCGGCACGCGAACGCGGCCGGATATGCCGACACTATCATCGGCCTGCGGCGCCACGCAAGGGTCGCCGGGAACAGCATTCATCATGGGCGCGGGGCGCCCGCCGGCAGCCGCGGTCGGCGGCTGCCGGAGAACAGCAGGATCAGGCCAGGGCCTTGTCCAGCAGGCCAGCCAGCTGGGCCTTGCCCACCGCACCGATCTGCTCGCCGACCTTCTCGCCGTCCTTGAACACGACCAGGTACGGAATCGAACGCACGTGGTACTTGGCGGCCAGCGCACGGTTGTGGTCGACGTTGACCTTGGCGATTTTGGCGCGGCCCTGGTAGGCATCGGCCAGTTCGTCCAGCGCCGGGGCGATCATCTTGCACGGGCCACACCACTCGGCCCAGAAATCGACCAGCACCGGTTCCTTGGAATTCAGCACTGCGCTATCAAAGTCGGCGTCGCCGACATGTACAACCTTGTCGCTCATCTTGGTTTCTCGTCTTGGATTGCACCCGGCCATGCCGGAGGTGGGTGAACTGGGCCATGCCCGGTGGCGCGACCCTCGTCGTTGCCTCGCGGCGCACTGCCGCGGTGCGTTCGGCGGGATGCCTGGACGCTCACGGCCGGCAGTGTACCCCTATCGCAGGGCGGGGACAGGCGCCGGCTGGAACCCAGCGTATCGTGATCGCTTCGATGCCTGGTATGTGTCGGATTTCACTGTCTTCCCGAAGATGGGGGTGGCAGCGGGCGACACCAGCGGGACCGGCGGGGTCGTTCAAGTCCCGTGTGGCTGGATGAAGGCGCGTCGTCTCTCCATCCGGTGAGACCGGGCATTCCGGTTTGCCGGCCCGAGTGCGTTAAACTGGGCCATTGTGCGGCGCGCGGACCGGGTGGTCCCAGCCTGCCAACCCGCCGCAGGGGCCGCAGTTTGCGACGGTGCCCCTAGACGATGAAGTGCCAGCCGCCCCACGGGCCGGCGGCCATACCAAGACGGACTCATGAGCGACAAACCGCTGACCGATTTGACCTTTTCCTCCTTCGAGCTGCACCCGGCCCTGCAGGCCGGCCTTGAAGGAGCCGGATTCACCCGCTGCACCCCGATCCAGGCGCTGACCCTGCCGGTCGCGCTGCCCGGCGGTGATGTCGCCGGCCAGGCCCAGACCGGCACCGGCAAGACCCTGGCCTTCCTGGTCGCTGTCGTGAACCGCCTGCTGACGCGTCCGGCGCTGGCCGATCGCAAGCCGGAAGATCCGCGCGCGCTGATCCTCGCCCCGACCCGCGAGCTGGCCATCCAGATCCACAAGGATGCGGTGAAGTTCGGTTCCGACCTGGGCCTGCGCTTCGCCCTGGTCTACGGCGGCGTGGATTACGACAAGCAGCGCGAGCTGCTGCAGCAGGGCGTGGACGTGATCATCGCCACCCCGGGCCGCCTGATCGACTACGTCAAGCAGCACAAGGTGGTGTCGCTGCACGCCTGCGAGATCTGCGTGCTGGACGAAGCCGACCGCATGTTCGACCTCGGCTTCATCAAGGACATCCGCTTCCTGCTGCGCCGCATGCCGGAGCGCACCACCCGCCAGACCCTGCTGTTCAGCGCCACCCTCAGCCACCGCGTGCTGGAGCTGGCCTACGAGCACATGAACGAGCCGCAGAAGCTGGTGGTCGAAGCCGAGACGGTCACTGCCGCACGCGTGCGCCAGAAGCTGTACTTCCCGGCCGACGAAGAGAAGATCCCGCTGCTGCTGGGCCTGCTGTCGCGCAGCGAAGGCGCCCGCACCATGGTGTTCGTCAACACCAAGGTGTTCGTCGAGCGCGTCGCCCGTTCGCTGGAAAAGGCCGGTTACCGCGTCGGCGTGCTGTCCGGCGACGTGCCGCAGAAGAAGCGTGAGAGCCTGCTCAACCGCTTCCAGAAGGGCCAGCTGGAAATCCTGGTGGCCACCGACGTGGCCGCGCGCGGCCTGCACATCGACGGCATCAAGTACGTCTACAACTACGACCTGCCGTTCGACGCCGAAGACTACGTGCACCGCATCGGCCGTACCGCCCGCCTGGGCGAGGAAGGCGATGCGATCAGCTTCGCCTGCGAACGCTATGCGATGAGCCTGCCGGACATCGAGGCCTACATCGAGCAGAAGATTCCGTCCGAGCCGGTCACCAAGGAGCTGCTGACCGCGCTGCCGCGCCCGGAACGCCCGGCCCCGGCCGCAGGCGAGGACGGCGAAGAGAACGAGAGCGTTGGCCAGATCTTCCGGGAAGCGCGCGAAGCCCGCGCCGCCGAGGAAGAGCGTCGTGGCGGTGGCCGTAGTGGCGGCCGTTCCGGCAGTGGCGGTGGCCGCGGTGGCCGCGACGGTGAGCGCAGCGGCGAGCGCCGTTCGCGTGGCCCGCGCAAGCCGCGCGTGGAAGGCGAGCAGGCTGCGGCCGCTCCGGTGGAAGGTGCTGAAGCCGCTGTCGCCCAGGCTCCGCGCCCGCCGCGTCCGCCGCGTGCCGAAGGTGCGCCGGAAGGTGCGGTGGATGGCGAGCGCAAGCCGCGCAAGCGTCGTCGTCGTCGCCACGGCCGTCCGGTCGAAGGTGCCGAAGGCGTGCAGGCCACGGCCGGCAATGGCGCCAGCCCGGTCACCCCGGTGCAGGTGGTGGCCAAGCCGGTGCGCACCGCGGCCGATACCGGTGATTCGTTCCTGACCCGCATCGGCCGCAAGATCCGCCGGATGCTGTCGGGCAGCTGATCGGCCGATGGTGGTGCCCCATGGGGCAGGGTAGTGCCGGCCGCTGGCCGGCAACCCACAAAGCTGCCGGCCAGCGGCCGGCACTACCGATGGCGCTACCGATCCGTCGCGCTGGTCCTGCATAATCGGGGCATGAGTGTCCTGCGCTTCGACAATGTCAGCAAACAGTACGCCGGTGGCCACGAGGCGCTGACCGATGTCAGCTTCGAGGTCGCGCCGGGCGAGATGCTGTTCGTCACCGGCCATTCCGGTGCGGGCAAGAGCACCCTGCTCAAGTTGATCCACCTGGACGAGCGGCCCAGCCGCGGCGCGGTGGTGTTCGACGAGCGCAACCTGCTGAAGGTGCGCGGTGGCGACGTGCCCCGCCACCGACGCGCGGTGGGGGCGGTCTATCAGGACCACCGCCTGCTGATGGACCGCTCCATCGCCGAGAACGTGGCGCTGCCGCTGATCCTGCGCGGCACCCGCCGTAGCGACATCAACAAGCGTGTGCGCTCGGTGCTCGAGCGGATGGGCCTGGGCCATCGCGAGAAGGCGCTGCCCTCGCAGCTGTCGGCCGGTGAGCAGCAGCGCGTCGGCATCGCCCGCGCCATTGTCGGTGAGCCCAAGCTGCTGGTGGCCGATGAGCCGACCGGCAACCTCGACCCGACCCTGGCGGCGGAGATCATGGCCCTGTTCGCCGAGCTGCCCGCGCGCGGCACCAGCGTGCTGGTGGTCAGTCACGACCTGCCGCTGCTGCGCCGCATGCGCAAGCGCGTGCTGATCCTTGACCACGGCCGGCTGGTGGATGACATCTCGCCGCAGGACCTGGCGGAGTAATCGATGGCGAAGAACGAAAACAGCGAAGCCGCCGCCCCGTCGCGTGTGGGCGTCTGGTTCCAGCACCACGTGCACAGCGTGGTGTTCAGCCTCGGCCGCGCCTGCCGCAAGCCGTGGGCGACCCTGCTGACGGTGATGGTCATGGCGCTGGCGCTGGCCCTGCCGCTGGGCCTGTCGATCGCGCTGGACAACCTCAAGCAGTTCGCCGGCAGCGTGCAGCAGTCGCGCGATATCAACGTGTTCCTGAAGGGCAACGTCGATGGTCCCGGCGCGCTGCGCCTGGCCGGCCAGCTGCGCGATCGCGATGACGTGGCCGAAGTGAACGTGCGCACGCCCGAGCAGGGCCTGCAGGAACTGCGCGATGCCGGCCTCGGCGAGGCGATCGATGCACTCAACGACAATCCACTGCCCTCGCTGCTGGTGATCACCCCCGGCCAGGGCAAGGACGACGCGCGCCTGGCGCGCGCGCTGGAAAGCCTGCCCGAGGCCGACCTGGTGCAGCACGATGCGCTGTGGCGCCAGCGCCTGGATGCCTGGCTCGCGTTCGGTGCGCGGCTGGTGCAGGTGCTGTCGGTGCTGCTCGGCGTGGGCGCCGCGCTGGTGGTCGGCAACACCGTGCGCCTGGACATCCAGGCCCGCCGCGAAGAGATCGGCGTGCTGCAGCTGCTCGGCGCCAGTGATGGCTTCATCCGCCGCCCGTTCCTGTACCTGGGCGCGTGGTATGGCCTGGGTGCCGGCGCAGTGGCGCTGGCCCTGATTGCTGCGGCCGGCGCTGCCTTGCGCGTGCCGCTGGCCGAACTCTCGCGCAGCTACGGCAGCCCGTTCGTGCTGCACGGCCTGGACCTGCTGCATGGCAGCCTGGTCCTGCTCGGCACACTGCTGCTGGGCTGGCTGGGCGCGTGGCTGGTGACCGGCCATTTCCTTCGCCAGACCCGCCCGACCGACACCTGAGACCGGCATGCAACCGCAAGCGCTGAAGCACCTTGAAGGGCCCGCGACGCGGGTGATGGTGGTCGATGGGTCAAAGCTGGTCCGCAAACTGATCGCCGACGTCCTGCAGCGCGACCTGCCGGGCGTGGAAGTGATCGGCTGCGACAGCATCGAGGATGCGCAGCTGGCGCTGGCGCAGGGCCCGGTGGATCTGGTGACCACCTCGCTGACCCTGCGTGATGGCGACGGCCTGGCACTGGCGCGGATGGTCCGCGAAGCCGCAGGCCAGGCCTATGTGCCGGTGATCGTGGTCTCCGGCGATGCCCAGCAGCATCTGGAGCAGCGCCGCTTCACCGAGTACGTCACCGACTATTTCGACAAGGCGCTGGGCCACGAGGCACTGGCGACCTTCATCCGCGGCTACGTGCAGCCGCAGACCATTCCCGGCGCCACCATCCTCTACATCGAGGACAGCCGCGTGGTCGCCGAGGCTACCAAGCGCATGCTGGAACGCCAGCAGTTGAACGTGCTGCACGTGGTCAGCGCCGAAGAGGCGTTCACCCTGCTCACTGCCGAGTCGCTGGGCCGCAGTCGCCACCGCATCGACCTGGTGCTGACCGACGTCACCCTGAAGGGCGAACTGAGCGGTCGCGACGTGGTGCAGCGCGTGCGCGTGGACTTCGGCTACGGCAAGCGTCGCCTGCCGGTGCTGGTGATGACCGGCGATGGCAACCCGCACAACCAGACCGGGCTGCTGCAGTCCGGTGCCAACGACCTGGTGCTCAAGCCGATCGAAGAGCGCCTGCTGGTCACCAAGGTGCTGTTCCAGCTGCGCCTGGCCCGGTTGAACGATGGACCCCTGATTCGATGAAGTGGCGTGATGATTGATGAAGTAGCCGGCACCCCGACGATCCAGCTCGAGCCGAGCTGGAAGCAGCATGTCGGCGATTACCTGATGCAGCCGCAGATGCGCGAGCTGTCCAGCTTCCTGCGCCAGCGCAAGGCCAGCGGTGCGGCGGTGTTCCCGCCCGGCCCGCAGATCTTCGCTGCGTTCGATGCCACGCCGTTCGAGCAGGTGAAGGTGGTGATCCTCGGCCAGGACCCGTACCACGGCCGCGGTCAGGCGCATGGGCTGAGCTTCTCGGTGGCGCCCGGAGTGCCGGTGCCGCCGTCGCTGCTGAACATCTACAAGGAGATCGAGAGCGATCTCGGTATCCCGCGTCCGGACCATGGCTGCCTGATCCCGTGGGCGCAGCGCGGTGTGCTGCTGCTCAATGCCGTGCTGACGGTGGAAGAGGGCCAGGCCGGTGCCCACCAGGGGCGTGGCTGGGAAGGTTTCACCGACCACGTGGTGGATGTGCTCAACCGCGAACGCGACGGCCTGGTGTTCATGCTCTGGGGCGCGTACGCGCAGAAGAAGGGCAAGGTCATCGACACCCGCCGCCACCGTGTGCTGAAGTCGCCGCACCCGTCGCCGCTGTCGGCCCACCGCGGCTTCCTGGGCTGCCAGCATTTCTCGATGGCCAACGAGTACCTGCAGCGCCGCGGCCAGGCCCCGATCGACTGGTCGCTGCCGCCGCGTTCGGCGCTCTGAGCGGGCCGGGCAGTAGCCCGGCGCCGCCAGCGATGGATCAATGGCCCGCTGCTGGCGCGATATCCGCGCGCCGATAGTAGGCACGCGCGCCTTCGGCGATCACGCTGAGGGCTTGGACCGTGCCGTCGCCACCACGGTGGAACAGCAGCTCCGCACCTACGCTGCCGGCGAGGAAGCGGACAGGGGTCAGTGCCTGGAGCATGACGGCCTTGCCCCGTCCTGGAAGGCGCAGTTCCAGTCCCGCTTGGCCTGCCTGTACATCCAACGTCGTGGCTTCGAACCAGTCAGCGAGACCGCCGCGGACGTCCATCGGCAGCGCGCCATCGAGTACGAAGTGGCCGCTGAAACCTGGGTAGCTGTCGCGCAGAAGCGCCGGGTCAAGCGTGCGGATGACTGGTTTGGCATTGTGGCCGAGTGCGTCGGAAAGGGCATTGCGGATTTCCCCGCGCAGTGCGGGGCCGTTGTCGCCATTGGTCAGGATGACGAATCCATCGCCGCTCTCCGGGTAGCCTTCGATGCCGGCGTGATAGCTGTCATTGCTGCCATTGTGGAAGAAGCGGCGACTGGCGCCGTTGCCGGCCAGCTCCGGTCCCAGGCCACGACCGGCCGGCGCCACTTCGCTGACCATCTGCAGGGCCAATGACTGCGGCAGCCATCCATCCTTGGTGCGGATGCTGCGCAGCAGGGCCGCGACGAACAGGCCCATGTCGTTGGCGCTGGTCCACAGCCCGGACGCCGCCTGTTCCGGAAAGCTCTGCCAGCCGCGTGGCAGGGCCTCCGGCAGGCCTTTGTTGTCGTGCGCATGGGCAACGTTGCCGTAGCCGGCAGGCAAGGGGCTCTGGTACGTGCTGCGGGACATGCCCAGTGGCGCGAACACCTCGCGACGTGCGACGTCGGCGAATGCTCTGCCGGTCAGGTCTTCGATCGCCAGCTGCACCACCGTGTAGCCGCCACCGGAATAGTCGACCTGCTGGCCGGGCGCGTGGATCAGGCGTATCGGTTCATTCTTTGCAGGCGCCAGTCCATCCAGTGTCTGCAGCAAGGTCGGCAAGCGTTCGGCGGGCTGGTAGTCCTGGAAGCCATGCACATTGAAGCCGGCGGTGTGCGACAGCAGCATGCGCAGGTTGATCGGCGGGTGCAGTCCCTGCGCATCGGCAGGCACATGCCAGCGGCGCAGGCGTGGATCGATGTTCTCCTCCAGCGAGACCTTGCCGGCAGCAACCAGCTTCAGGGTGGTCGCCGCAGCGCCCATCTTGCTGACCGAGCCCACCGAGAACACGGTATCGGCATCCACCGCGTCGTGCGTGCCCGCTTGGCGCAGGCCGTATCCGGCGGCGTACACCACCTTGCCATCGCGGATCACCGCAACGGCGGCACCCGGCACCTTGTAATGGGCAAGGCGTCCCTCGATCGACCACTGCGGCAGCGCCGCGCCCAGCTGCGCGGTGCTGGGGCGCAGGCCATGGGCCATTGCCTGGGCAAAGCGCGCAGCGTCTTCAGCGCTGGCGTCAGTGGCCATCACGTGGAACGGGGTCAGGCAGACCAGCAGCGAACACAGCAACAGGCGGTTCATCATCGACATCCTTGCGGGAGTGGAAGAGGGTTGGGATCGGCGCAGGCGTTGCCACGTACGCCTGCCGCGTCCGATCGTTGCGGGTGGAACAGGTTGCCGCCGCAGCGCAGAAGGCGATGCGGCGGCGGAGTCAGCGTCGTTCGCGGCGGGCGCCCTGCGTCAGCAGGTAATCGCGCACGGCCGCGGTGCCGGCCTGGTTCAACGGTGTCCGCCAGCGGCCCAGCCAGCCGTCGGCTTCCACCCCCAGGTTGATATCGGCGCCGTGCGCGAGCAGGTACTGCACGGTGACCAGGTGCCCTTCGCGCGAGGCATTGATCAGCGGCGTCTCGTCATAGGTCACGACCCGGTTGACGTCTGCACCGGCCTGCACCAGTTGCTCGACGATGGGTTGCAGGCCCAGCGCGGAGGCGACGATCAACGGATTGCCTTCGCCCAGCGCAGCGCGATCAGGGTCGGCTCCCAGCTGCAGCAGGGCGTCGACCATCACCGGATCGCGTGCGCGGATGGCCTGGATCAGCGCCGTGCCATCGCCGAGCACGCGCGCATCGAGATCGACGCCCGCCACCGCCAACGCGTGGACCTGCGCGACGTCATGCGTGCTGGCGGCCTGGAGCAGAGTGTTGACGCGCGTATCGGAGGTGCTGGCCGCTGGTGAGGCCAGTCGTGGTGAGACAGCCACCGCGGTGCCGACGCAGGCCAGCAGAAGCAGCAGGCCCAGCATCAACAGACTGCGGCGCCGAGGGGCGTACGACGGGGCGTCCAGCAGTTGGTCGATGCGCTGCGCCAGCTGGCTGCGTGCACTGAACATGCCCAGTGCAAGCGTCGGCGCCTCTTCGCGCAGGGCCTGCAGCTGTTCGATACCGGCCAGCAGCGAGCCTGCATAGTCCAGCGGTTCGCTTGCCTGCATCGCAGCGCGTGCATCACAGGCCATTTCGCGCAGTAGCGCCAGGCGTGCCTGGGCAAGGTGCAGGAGTGGATTCCACCAGAACAGTGCTGTTCCCGCCCGCAGCAGCGTGCTTGTCCACAGATCGCGTCGATCCAGGTGTGCAACCTCGTGGCGGACGATGTCGCGCAGCACGTTGTTGTCCAGCCGTGCCAGCAAGGGGCGGGGCAGCAGGATCTGCGGGCGCCACAAGCCGACCACCATCGGCCCGTCGACGGCGCAGGTGGCGATCGTCACGTGGGCGGGCACGATGTCGGCCAGGGCCGCGCGCAGTCCGGCGGACGCCGGTTGTGCCAGCCGCCGCAGCCGGCGCGCGTGCAGCATCGCGTCCAGCAGGCGCATGCCCAGCCACAGGGTGCCCAGCAGCCACACCACTGCAAGCACTGTCGGCAGGGCCTTCGGTAGTTCGACGTAATAGATGTCGGGCTGCCGTCCAGCTTCGAAGATGGCCTCTCCCGCCGTTGCGCCTTCGCCGGGCAGGGGGTGGAACGCGGCGGCGGGCGGTGCCGGTGCAGGCAGGGTGGTCGACCAGCCCGGTAGGAAGGCGCTGAGCGGCAACAGCAGGGCCGCTGCCATCGCGGCGGTCAGCAGCCAGGAGCGTTGTTCGGCACTGAGGGCCCGCCGCCATGCCAGCCACAGCGCGGGCAGCAGCACAACGGCAGACAACAGCAACTGCCGAAGGCCCAGTGCCATCGCCATGTCGATGAGGTTCATTCCTTCCTCCCGGCCCTGGCATCGCTGATGCGCTGCTGCAGTGCCTGCAGTTCGTTGCGGTCGATTTCGCGTTCGTCCACCAGGTGCTGTGCCAGCACGTTCGGTGAGCCGTCGAAGAACTGATGCAGCAGATGGTCGAGCGCTTGCCGGCGGGCCTGCTCGCGGCTGAGCGTGGCGTGATAGATGTAGGCGCGACCTTCCTGGCGATGACTGACAAAGCCCTTCTTCGCCAGCACGTTGAACATGGTCAGCACCGTGGTGTACGCGACCGGCTTGTGTTCGCCGAGCACATCCGCCACATCGCGGACGGACGCTTCGCCCTTGTCCCAGAGGATGTCGAGGATGGCCTGCTCGGCGGGGGTGGGATTCTGCGAGACAGGGCGGGCCATGCGCTTCTACGTATGAATTAGTTGATGCATCGGAGCATGTCGCCGGATGGCTGTCAACGGGTTTCTTAGTAGTAAAGGTGCGGCCCTCAGCCTTCGGGCCTGAACACCCGGCAACGTCTTCTGGCCTGAATGGGCCTCAAGAACGGCCCGTTCAGCTCCGCTTGACCGGAATCGGCCGGTTTCCGGCAGGTAATTGATTGAATTCCAAGGGATTGTGAATCCCGAAAAGCGTGCTCGCCACTGTCATCAAATCGCGCTACGGTAGGGCTCTGTTTGGGACCAGTGTTGCATCAATAGGATGCTGGAACTTTTTCCTCCTTTAGCAGTCCAAATGCCGGACTGCTAAGATGGGTGCCTATGAGCCAGAACACCTCTACTGCCCTTGTGGCAAACAATCTCCCGATTCCCAGTGCGCTCGGTTCGCTGGACGCCTACATCGGTGCCGTGCACCAGATTCCGGTGCTGTCGGTCGATGACGAACAGGACCTGGCCCGTCGCTTCCGCGACGGCAACGATCTGGACGCCGCCCGCGAGCTGGTGCATTCGCACCTGCGCTTCGTGGTGCACGTGGCCCGCGGCTACAACGGCTACGGCCTTGCGCTGGGCGACCTGATCCAGGAAGGCAACATCGGCCTGATGAAGGCGGTCAAGCGCTTCGACCCGGACATGGGCGTGCGCCTGGTCTCCTTCGCCGTGCACTGGATCCGTGCCGAGATGCACGAGTTCATCCTGAAGAATTGGCGCATCGTGAAGGTCGCCACCACCAAGGCGCAGCGCAAGCTGTTCTTCAACCTGCGCAAGTCGAAGACGCGCCTGGGCTGGATGAACGCGGCTGAAGTGAGCGCGGTGGCCAAGGACCTGAACGTGTCCGAGCGCGAGGTCATGGAAATGGAGTCGCGCCTGTCAGGTCGCGATATCGGTTTCGATGCGCCGACCGATGAGGACAACGAGCACGCGCCGCCGTCGCCGGCCGCGTTCCTGGTCGCCAACGACGAAGACCCGTCGATGGCCTACGAACGTGCCGACAGCGAAGACAACCAGATGCAGCTGCTGCGCGAAGGCCTGGCCGAGCTGGACGCCCGCTCGCGCGACATCATCCGCCGCCGCTGGCTGGATGCGGACAGCAAGGTGACGCTGCAGGAACTGGCTGACGAATACGGCGTGTCGGCCGAGCGCATCCGTCAGGTTGAAGCGAACGCGCTGAAGAAGATGAAGGCGCTGTTTACCGCGTAAGCGGGGTGGCGTTGAAACAATGAAAAGGCCCGGCACTGCCGGGCTTTTTCTTTTTGGTGGCGTTCTCATCCACGCATGGCGTGGCTCTACTCTGACGCCAGGGCGGTGATTGCGCCGACCGGATCATGTGTTGGATGCTGATGTTCACGCCGTACCACGCAGTGGCACGGTATGATCATGCCACGCGTCTTCCGCACACGAAGTTTCAATCGCAGCATGCGCAGGACCACCCTGTCCGAGGCTGCGCTGTACCGGTCGGTACGTGAAATGGAAGCGGGTCTGGTTGATGCTGATCTTGGCGGCGGAATCTTCAAGAAGCGCGTTGCCTTGCCGGGGCGAGGAAAGCGTGGGAGCGTTCGAATCATCGTCGCCACACAGCGAGGCGGGCATTGGTTCTTACTTTTCGGCTACGAGAAGAATGAGCGTGCTGCGATCACGAATGCGGAACGCGATGCGCTGCAGTTGTACGCATCGGAGTTCCTGAAAATGAGTGCGGCGCAGTTGAATCGTGCCGTGCAGTACGGGGATCTACAGGAGATCGACCATGACGAAGACCCCTGAGCGACGGCGCGCGAAAAGTGCGCTTCTTGAGGCGGTGCATGATGCCGCTGTGAGTCTGCACGCGCATGGTTTCATCGATAAACGTCGATTGAGCAGCTACGAAGCGCTTTGCCTTGAGCCGGTGCCTGAGTACAGCAGTGCCCAGATACGTGCCCTGCGTACGTCATTGCAGCTCAGTCAGCCGGTCTTTGCGGGAGTTCTCAATACCAGCGTTTCCACCGTACGCAGCTGGGAGCAGGGCGAAAAGAAGCCCAGCGGACCGTCACTGAAGTTGCTTAACCTGATTGATCGGAAGGGACTCGAAGCAGTCCTGTAAAGCAAAGGCCCGGTTCTGACGGGCCATTGTTTTTCCGAGGCGTTCAATCCACGCATGGCGTGGATCTACCCAGTGTCAGTAGAGCCACGCCATGCGTGGCTGCGGCGCGGCCGTCACTCTTCGCGTGCGATCGCCCGCCAGCCGATGTCGTTGCGGTGGAACTCATTGGCCCAGGTCACCTTGGCCACGCCTGCATACGCATTCGCCTGCGCGTCGCGCACGCCGTCGCCCAGTGCGGCCACGCACAGAACGCGGCCGCCGGCGCTGACCACCTGGCCCTGCGCATCCAATGCCGTACCGGCATGGAACACCTTGGCACTGGCCGGCACATCATCCAGGCCGGAAATCACATCGCCGGTGATCGGCGTTTCCGGGTAAGGCTTCGCCGCCAGCACCACGCCCAGCGACGGGCGCGCGTCCCAGTGTGCTTCCACCTGGTCCAGGCGGCCGTCGATGGCGGCTTCCACCAGCTCGACCAGATCCGACTGCAGGCGCAGCATCACCGGCTGGGTTTCCGGGTCGCCGAAGCGCACGTTGAATTCGATCACCTTCGGTGCGCCGTTGGCATCGATCATCAGGCCGGCGTAGAGAAAGCCAGTGAACGGGATGCCGTCGGCGATCATGCCCTGCACGGTGGGATTCACCACCTCGCGCATCACCCGTGCATGCACCTCAGGCGTCACCACCGGGGCCGGCGAATAGGCGCCCATGCCGCCGGTGTTCGGGCCGGTATCGCCGTCGCCGACGCGCTTGTGGTCCTGCGAGGTGGCCATCGGCAGCGCATGCATGCCGTCCACCATCGAAATGAAGCTGGCTTCCTCGCCGTCGAGGAATTCCTCGATGACCACGCGGGCACCGGCATCGCCGAACGCGTTGCCGGAGAGCATGTCACGCACCGCGTCTTCGGCTTCGACCTGGGTCATCGCCACGATCACGCCCTTGCCGGCGGCCAGGCCATCGGCCTTGACCACGATCGGTGCGCCCTTCTCGCGGATGTAGGCCAGCGCGGCGTCCACGTCGGTGTGCACGGCGTAGAACGCGGTGGGGATGTCGTGGCGGGCCAGGAAGTCCTTGGCGTAGGCCTTGCTGCCTTCCAGCTGCGCGGCAGCGGCGGTCGGCCCGAAGATACGCAGGCCGGCGGCGCGGAAGCGGTCGACCACACCGGCCACCAGCGGCACTTCCGGGCCGACCACGGTCAGCGCCACGCCTTCGGCCTGCGCCAACGCCAGCAGGCCGTCGATATCGGTCACCTTCACCGCCACGTTGCGGCACTTGTCTTCGCTGGCGGTGCCGGCGTTGCCGGGCGCCACGATCACTTCGGTGACACGGGAGGACTGGGCCAGCTTCCATGCCAGGGCGTGTTCGCGGCCGCCAGAGCCGATGACAAGTACGTTCATCACGAGATTCCAGATTGCGTGGGAAGGGAAGATCGATATCCCCGGCGGCGCGCGTGGTTCACTCGCAGCCTTCGCGTCGCAGCGATTCGGGGAAGGAATAGGCCCAGGTCTTCGGGTCCAGGGTGAAGCGGTGTTGCTGCCGGACCTGCTTGCCACCGCAGGTGGTGCCGGTTTCGTCGATCAGCAGCGGCCAGACCCGCGCGCTGCGGTCGCTGTCGTCGAAACGCAGGGCGAAATCGATGCTGAAGCGGCGGGTGCGGCAGTCATTGGCGGTGTCCGGGTCGGTACTGGCGTCGACCGTGTCGCACTCGTACTGGGCGTCATTGTCGATATGGCTGCGCACGCTGCCACTGGCCACCAGGCCGTTCGGGCCCGGCAGGATCAGCGACTGCGAGAGCAGCGAGAAGCCCTGCCCGAACCAGCCGTCCTCGACGCGGAAACCATAGAAGTCACTGCCGGCGCGGATGATGCTGGCGGTGCCGGGCTGGCCGCCGCTACCGAAGCGCTCGCCGGTCAGTTCGCTGGTCACCTCGAAGCCATCGCCCTTGGGGCGCAGCACAAAGAACTCGATGGTTCCCGGGTCGATGTGCGCGCCATCGACCAGCGCACCGCACACGGCCAACAACTGCTGCCAGCTGTCCCCGCTCACCACCGGTTGTTCCGCGCAGACCTGCCAGTCCACCGCATGGGTATCGCCATCGTCGGTCCAGCTGCCGCGCCATTCAGCGGAGAGCGTGGCGTTGCTGCCGTAGCGCTGGACCAGGAAAGCCTGCAGTCGTGCGGTGCGGCTGACATGCTGCGCCGGTGAGGCGGGGGCCATCGCAGGCGCATCTGCCTTCGGCGCCACGCTGGGCTCGCCGGCAGGCCTGCAGCCCGCCAGTACGGCCGCACCCGCGAGGGCGAGGGCGGCCAGCGATTTCATTGAAACTGTGGACATCCGTGTCGCTCCAGGATCAGTGGCGGAAGTGGCGCACGCCGGTGAACACCATGGCCAGGCCATGTTCATCGGCGGCGGCGATCACTTCGGCATCGCGCATCGAACCGCCCGGCTGGATGACCGCCTTGATGCCGGCGGCAGCGGCTGCGTCGATGCCGTCGCGGAACGGGAAGAAGGCGTCGGAGGCCATCACCGAGCCCTCGACCACCAGGTTCGCATCGGCGGCCTTGATGCCAGCGATGCGCGCCGAGTACACGCGGCTCATCTGGCCGGCGCCGACACCGATGGTGCGGTTGTCCTTGGCATAGACGATCGCGTTGGACTTCACGAACTTGGCCACCTTCCAGGCGAACAGCAGGTCGGTGAACTGCTTGTCGGTCGGCGCCAGCTTGCTGACCACCTTCAGTTCGTCGCGGGTCATGCCGCGGTTGTCCGAGGACTGCAGCAGCAGGCCCGAGCCGACGCGCTTGCTGTCGAAGTTGTTCAGGCCATCGCCGTGCGGGATGCGCAGCACGCGCACGTTGGCCTTTTTCTGTGCGTATTCCAGCGCGGCCGGCTCGTAGTCCGGGGCAATCAGCACTTCGACGAACTGGCGATCCAGGATCACCTTGGCGGTGGCCGCGTCCAGCGGCTTGTTGAAGGCGATGATGCCGCCGAAGGCGCTGGTCGGGTCGGTGGCGTAGGCCAGCTCGTAGGCATCGCCGTTGCCGGCACCGACGGCCACGCCGCACGGGTTGGCGTGCTTGACGATGACGCAGGCCGGCGCATCGAACTGGCGCACGCATTCCCACGCCGCGTCGGCATCGGCCAGGTTGTTGTAGCTCAGTTCCTTGCCCTGCAGCTGCTGGAAGGTGGCCAGCGTGCCCGGCACCGGATACAGGTCGCGGTAGAACGCGCCGCTCTGGTGCGGGTTCTCGCCGTAGCGCAGGTCCATCACCTTCACGAAGGTGGAGTTCATCTGTGCCGGGTACTCGGTACGCGCCGGCACCGCAGCGTCGGTGGCGGTGACCGCCGACAGGTAGTTGCTGATCGCGGCGTCGTACTGGGCGACGCGGTTGAACGCGGCCACCGAGAACGCGAAGCGGGTGGCAGCCGACAGCTGGCCGTTGTTGGCCTCCAGCGAGGCCAGCAGCTCGGCGTACTGCGACGGATCGGTGGACACCGCCACGCGGGCGAAGTTCTTGGCCGCCGAGCGCAGCATGGCCGGGCCGCCGATGTCGATGTTCTCGACCGCGTCGGCCAGGGTGCAATCGGCCTTGGCGGTGACCGACTCGAACGGGTACAGGTTCAGCACCAGCAGGTCGATGGCGCCGATGCCGTGCTCGGCCATCACCGCATCATCGAGGCCCGAACGGCCCAGCAGGCCGCCGTGCACCATCGGGTGCAGGGTCTTGACCCGGCCGTCCATCATTTCCGGGAAGCCGGTGACGTCGGCCACGTCCTTCACGGCCAGGCCGGCATCGCGGATCGCCTTGGCGGTGCCGCCGGTGGACAGCAGCTCCACGCCGCGTGCCGCCAGCGCAGTGGCCAGCTCGACCAGACCGGTCTTGTCGGAAACGGAGAGGAGGGCCCGGCGGACGGGCAACAGATCAGCAGTCATGGGACAGAATCGGCAGCGGAGCGGGGCCGATATTGTAGGCGGTGGGGGCCGGTGGCGGGCGCTGGAAGGGGCAATTTGCCATGGCAATCGACGTAAGGCCGGGTCGGGCACATCGATCCGGACCGGTCCGGGGGCTGGGCTGTGGACCGGAGCCGGGTTGTCGGAATCTGCCGACGATGGGGTAGGCTGTGCCCGCACTGCCAAGGATCAGCGGGTACGGATCATGTCGATCTATGCATTGAAAGGACGTTTCCAGGACCTGTTGCGTCCAGCCGTACGCGGTCTGTACCGCATGGGGATCACCGCCAATACGGTGACCGTGGCCGCCGCCGTGGTCTCGCTGCTGGTGGCCGCCGCCGTGTGGTGCTGCGCGCCGTCCCAGCCCCTGCTGTACCTGCTGCTGCCGCTGTGGATGCTGCTGCGCATGGCACTCAACGCGGTGGACGGCATGCTGGCCCGCGAGTTCGGCCAGCAGTCGAGGCTGGGCGCCTATCTGAACGAGCTGTGCGATGTGATCGCCGACGCGGCGCTGTACCTGAGCCTGCTCAGCGTGCCGGGCGTGCGCCCGGAAGCACTGTGGCTGCTGGCCTGGACGGCGGCCCTGAGCGAGTACACCGGGGTGCTGGGGCTGATGGTCGGTGCCAGCCGCCGCTATGACGGCCCGATGGGCAAGAGCGACCGCGCGTTCGTCATCGGCGTGCTGGGCCTGCTGCTGGCGTTCGGCTGGGGGGCTGCGATGACTGTCACTGGCGTGGCCGCGGCCATGGCGGTGCTGTGCGTGCTGACGATGATCAATCGCGTCCGTCGCGGACTGCGGGAAGCGGCGGTTTCGCCGAATTAATCAAGCAGATACAAAAAGACAATCAGGAGATTGCATGCGTCAGGCGCAGGAACGGGAATTCCACAGCTTCGACCAGGTACCGCTGTTCTACCGGTACTGGGCGAGCACCACCGCGACCCCAGCCACCAAGGCTGTCGTGCTGCTGCATCGCGGCCATGAACATTCTGGCCGGGTCACCCACCTGGTCGATGAGCTGGACCTGCCCGACACCGCCTTCTTCGCCTGGGATGCACGCGGTAATGGCCGTTCGCCCGGCGCACGTGGCGATGCCCCGGGCTTCCCGGCGCTGGTGCGTGATCTGGACAGCTTCATCGCCCACATCGGCGCCGAGCATGGCATCGCGGTGGAAGACATCGTGGTGATCGCGCAGAGCGTGGGGGCGGTGGTCGCCGCCACCTGGGTGCACGACTACGCGCCGCGCCTGCGCGCGCTGGTGATGGCTTCGCCGGCGTTCAAGGTGAAGCTGTACGTGCCGTTCGCACGCCCGGGCCTGGCCTTGATGCAGAAGCTGCGCGGCAATTTCTTCGTCAACAGCTACGTCAAGCCGCAGTGGCTGACCCACGATCCGGCGCGGGTGGAAAGCTACCGCACCGATCCGCTGATCACCCGGCCGATCTCGGTGCGCGTGTTGCTGGGCCTGTACGAAGCGGCCGACCGCATCGTCGCCGATGCGCAGGCGATCAGCGTGCCGGTGCAGCTGCTGGTGTCCGGCTCGGATTTCGTGGTGCACCGTGGCCCGCAGGACCGCTTCTACGAGCGCCTGTCCAGCCCGATCAAGGAGCGCGTGCATCTGCCGGGCTTCTTCCACGACACGCTGGGCGAGCGCGATCGGGCGCCGGCGCTGGCGCGTATCCGCAGTTTCATCCAGGCACGTTTCGCCGAGCCGCTGCGCGAACTGTCGCGGCGCGATGCGCACCGCCATGGGCCGACTTTCGAAGAATCGGAGATCCTGGCCTGGCCACCGGAACGCAACAGCCTGGCCGACCTGCGCTGGCGCGTGGTACGTGGCGGCCTGCGCTTCGGCGGAACGTTGTCCGAAGGCATCGCGCTGGGTCTGCAGACCGGATTCGATTCGGGCAGCACGCTCGACTACATCTATCGCGATGAGGCGCGCGGCAAGGGCCCGTTGGGGCGCATGGTCGATCGCAACTATCTGGATGCGATCGGCTGGCGCGGCATCCGCATTCGCGGCCAGCACCTGCAGGAACTGCTGCGCGACGCTGCCCAGCGCCTGCGCGGGCAGGGCACGCCGGTGCGCGTGCTGGACGTGGCCGCCGGCCATGGCCGCTACGTGCTGGAAGCTCTGGGCCAGGGCGAACAGCGCGCCGAGCGCATCGTGCTGCGCGACTTCAGTGATCTGAACGTCACCCAGGGTCAGGCCTTGATCGAGCGCCTGGGGGCGGCCGACATCGCGCGCTTCGAGCAGGGTGATGCGTTCGACCCGGCACAGCTGGCCAAGGTCGATCCAGCACCGACGCTGGCCGTGGTATCGGGCCTGTACGAACTGTTCCCCGACAACGATGCGGTGCTGCGATCGCTGCAGGGGATTGCTGCAACGGTGCCGGTCGGTGGCTACCTGGCCTACACCGGCCAGCCGTGGCACCCGCAGCTGGAGTTCATCGCACGCGCACTGACCAGCCACCGCGGCGGCGCCGCGTGGGTGATGCGCCGCCGTACCCAGCAGGAAATGGACGAGCTGGTGCGCCTGGCCGGGTTCGAGAAGGTGGCGCAGCGTATCGACGACTTCGGCATCTTCACGGTGTCGCTGGCGCGCCGGACCGCGTGATGGCGACGCTCGCCGCAGCCCCGCTGGCCGCAGAGGGGCGCCCCTGGCGGCGCGCCCTGTTGTGGCTGGCCCTGCTGGGCCCATTCTTCTTCGCCAGCTATGGCTTCGCCAACTGGATGGCCGGCCGCCATGCCGAACTGCCGGTGATGGCGTTCGGATGGGAAACGCAGATTCCGTTCGTACCGTGGACGATCGTGCCGTACTGGTCGATCGATCTGTTCTATGCGGTTTCCTTCTTCCTGTGCCGGCAACGGTTGGAGCTGGACCGGCATGCGTTGCGGTTGTTCAGTGCACAGTTGATCGCGGTGACCTGCTTCCTGCTGTGGCCACTGCGCTTCAGTTTCGAGCGGCCGGAGATCGGCGGTGTGTTCGGTTGGTTGTTCGATGTGCTGCTGGGCTTCGACAAGCCGTTCAACCAGGCGCCATCACTGCACATCGTGTTGCTGATCGTGCTGTGGGTGAAATTCGCGCAGTACCTGCATGGGGTGTGGCGTTGGGTACTGCATGTGTGGGCGCTGCTGATCGGCGTCTCGGTGCTGACCACATTCCAGCATCATTTCATCGATATCCCGACCGGCCTGCTGGCCGGTTGGCTGTGCGTCTGGCTGTGGCCGGAGCAGGGCACGCCACCCTTGCGTGCCTGGCGCACCGCGCGTGACGCCAGACGTTGGCGCCTGGCAGCGCTGTACCTGCTGGTGGCCGCTGCATTGCTGGTGCCGGTGGTGCTTCTGCGTGGCGCGGCGTTGTGGCTGCTGTGGCCGGTGGTATCGCTGCTGCTGGTGGCGTTGGCGTATGCGGGGCTCGGTACGGCGGTGTTCCAGAAGCGTGCCGATGGTCGCCTGACCATGGCGGCACGCTGGTTGCTGGCGCCGTACCTGGGTGCGGCCTGGATCAATTCGCGGCTGTGGACGCGCCGCGCCGCAGCCGGTGCCGGTGATGGACGGTGTATGGCTGGGGCGTGTTCCCTGCGCTGCATTGCCGGCACCCTTGGTCGGCGTGGTCGATGCCTGTGCCGAACTGTCCTGTCGTGCACCGGGCGCGGCGTATGCCAGCGTGCCGATGCTGGACCTGGTGGTGCCCACGCCGCACCAGTTGCGCGAGGCGGCCGAGGTCATCGAGCGGCTGCGTGCGCATGGACCGTTGCTGGTGTGCTGTGCACTGGGCTATTCGCGCAGTGCTGCCAGTGTGGCGGCCTGGCTGTTGCGCAGCGGTCGTGCCACCGATACCGATGCCGCGGTTGCGATCGTGCGCACGGCACGTCCGGGCGTCGTGCTGGGCGCGGCGCATCTGCATGCCATCACTGCTGCAGCGGGAGTACGCACGTGAGTACGGTTCCCGATCTGGCGACCATGCAGCTGCTGCTGCGGCAGGGCCGTTGGCCGGCCGGCCTGTCGCTGGGCCTGCTGCTGGTGGCGCTGCTGCTGCTCGGCACCGAACCGGGCCTGGCGATGATTGCCGCCGGCGTGTTGCTGCTCAGTGTTGCCGCGGGCATCGCACAGATCTACCACGCGTGGCGGGTGGCGCTGGATGCCAGCCTGCTGCAGCTGCTGCGCGATGAAGGCCTGGAGGGTGACGCCGCCGCGCGCCGCACCGACCAGCTGCTGCACGCCAGTGGCCTGCGCCGCATGCAGCCCGACGCGCCGCTGCGCGGCTGGGATGCGCGCTGGGCGGGCATGCGTCGCCTGCTGCTGCGCCAGTACCTGCTGACCGCAGTGCAGTTCGCACTGCTGGTGCTGGCCGTGTTGTGGCCGCAGACGTGAACGGGAGGGACCGATGTTCGCTGAATTGATTGCGCGCGCCTGCAGTGGCGCGATCCATGTAGTGACCGGCGCCCGCGCGCTGTGGATCGGCTGTGCGCCGTCCAGCGAACGGCGCGTGTATTACGGCAACCACGCCAGCCATGGCGACTTCGTGCTGATCTGGTCGTCGATGCCACCGGCACTGCGGCGCCAGGTGCGCCCGGTGGCCGCGGCCGAATACTGGCAGCGCGATGGCCTGCGTCGCTACCTGATCGATGCGGTGTTCAACGGCGTGCTGGTCGAGCGCGAGGCCGGCCATCGCCAGCAGGATCCACTGCAGGCCCTGCGTGACGCGGTGGACGAAGACTGCTCGCTGATTCTGTTTCCGGAAGGTACCCGCAACGTGGGCGAAGAGCCGCTGCTGCCGTTCAAGAGCGGCATCTATCACCTGGCACGGCAACGCCCGGAGCTGGAATTCGTACCGGTGTGGATCGACAACCTGAAGCGGGTGATGCCCAAGGGCCGGTTCCTGCCGCTGCCGCTGCTGTGCACGGCCACCTTCGGTACGCCGCTGCGGCTGCAGGCCGACGAGGACAAGGCCGCCTTCCTGGTCCGCAGCCGGCAGGCGCTGCTGGACCTGGCGCCGAACGGGGGCAGGGCATGAGCTTCCTGATCGATGTGTCCGGCGACCTGGCAGCGCAGAGCGTGGGCCAGCAGACCGGCCTGCTGTTTGCTGGCGTGGGTGCGGTGCTGGTGCTGGCCACGCTGGTGGCCGAGACATTGCGCTGGCGCCAGCGTGGGCAGCCCAGCGCGGTGATCGCCAACCTGGTCTCGCGCATCCGCGCGTGGTGGGTGATGGCGATCGTGGTCGGGCTGGCGCTGTTCTTCGGTCGTGCCGGGGTGATCGTGCTGTTCGCGATCATCTCGCTGTTCGCACTGCGCGAGTTCATCACCCTGGCGCCGACCCGCTCGGGCGACTACTACGCGCTGCTGGCCGCGTTCTACATCGTGCTGCCGTGGCAGTACTACCTGGTCTGGATCGACTGGTACGGCATGTACACGCTGTTGATTCCGGTCTATGCGTTCCTGTTCCTGCCGATCCTGTCGACCATTGGCGGTGATACCACGCACTACCTGGAGCGGACCGCGAAGGTGCAGTGGGGGTTGATGATCTGCGTGTTCTGCATCTCGCATGTGCCGCTGCTGCTGAACCTGCACGTGCCCGGCCATGACCCGTCGCGCAACGTGCTGCTGTTCGCCTTCCTGGTGATCGTGGTGCAGTCCTCGGACGTGCTGCAGTACATCTGGGGCAAGTTGTTGGGCAAGCACCTGATCGCGCCGAAACTTTCGCCTTCAAAGACGGTGGAGGGCTTCGTGGGCGGCGTGCTCTGTGCCAGCGCGCTGGGTGCGGCGCTGTGGTGGATCACCCCGTTCACGCCGCTGCAGGCGTTCGGCCTGTCGCTGCTGATCAACCTGATGGGGTTCTGGGGCGGCCTGGTGATGTCGGCGATCAAGCGTGATCGTGGCATCAAGGACTGGGGCCACATGATCGAGGGCCATGGCGGCATGCTCGACCGGCTGGACTCGGTGTGCTTCGCCGCGCCGGTGTTCTTCCACGTGGTGCGGTACTACTGGAAGGCGGGCGGCGGCGGTTGATTCTGCCGGCTTCCATCCACGCATGGCGTGGATCTACTGGCGGGCGGTGGCGGTTGATTCTGCCGGGCTTCCATCCACGCATGGCGTGGATCTACCGGTAGTGCCGGCCGCTGGCCGGCAACTGCAACATCCTGCCATCGTTCGTGGGGTTGCCGGCCAGCGGCCGGCACTACCTGCGCGCGTTTACGCGCTGATGCCGTATTCCTTCAGCTTCTTGCGCAGGGTGGCACGGTGGATGCCCAGCATCGCGGCGGCGCGGCTCTGGTTGCCTTCGCAGTGGTTGAGCACTTCCACGAACAGCGGAATCTCCATCTCGCGCAGCACGATCTCGTAGACATCGTCCGCATCGCAGCCATCAAGGTCACGCAGGTAGCGGCGCACGGACTGGGCGACGTGTTCACGCAGCGGTGGCCGGGGAGCGCCACGACTGTTGTCAGGACGAGAAAGGACAGCGTTCAAGGGGGTTCCCGATTCGGTTGGCCCGTGCGCGCGGAGCGCGGCCGGACGAGGTGGTGGCGGCCAGTCTAGCGCGAGCGTGCCCGGCCTGCCACGGCTGGTCGCCTCTCCCCGGTCAGAGGAAGTCGAAGGTGAATGCGACGGTGGACGCAGCGGGCTCCTGCAACCGGAAGGCGACGCGCGCTCTGGCCCGGTTCCAGCAGGGCTGCACCGGGGTTCTCGCCCAGGTACTGCGCGGGCGTGAACACGCCGCTGCCGATCACCCGGCCATCGGCATCGGACAATGACAACCGCAGGTCCGGCCACGCCTGTGCCCAGCGCGCATCATTGCGGATGCTGGCCTGCACCTGCAGCACACCGGCCTGGCCCGGCAGGGGGCGGATCTCGCGGCTGGTCATGGTGAACGCAGTGGGCTCGTGCCAGGCAGGCAGGCTGCAGCGCAGCACGCCGCACAGCGTGCCCAGCCATGCGCGGTTGCCGGCGTCGGCGGCCAGCCGCGCGCGGTCGGCCAGCACGCTCTGCAGTACCAGCAGCAATGCCAGCCCGGCGACCAGCAGCCAGTGCCAGCGGGGTGTTGGCAGCGTGCGCGTGCGCGCTGCCGAGGAAGCTGGGGGCATCACTGGCGACCGCCGTTGCCTGCACCGCGACCGGCGCCGGCTCGATGGCCGCTGCTTCATCAACGATGACAACGTCATCGTCGTGTCGCATCTCTGTCGCCGGTGGGCGTGCCAGGTCGATGGGCTCGGCCTGCATCTGCTCCACGGGCGTTGCGTGCCCGGCTTCGTCCTGCATGCGCGCATCGGTCGCAGGCGCAGGCTCACCCTCCGGCGTCGTGCGCAGGAAGGTGGCCAGGGGACGGCGCGGTGGGTTCGGCTCGGACATGCTCAGGGCGCGGGCTCGGATCCAGCGGTCATTCAACCACGATCAGGCGCGGCGCACGCCGGTGATGCGCATCCAGTCGCCATCCTGGGTGGCCTGCAGATCGTCGAACCATGCTGCGTAGCGCTGCAGCAGTTCGCCTTCCTGGCCATGCAGGATGCCGGACAGGGCGATGCGGCCACCGGCAGCAACGCGCGCAGCCAGCAGTTCGGCCAGCGCATCCAGCGCCGAGGCGAGGATGTTGGCGACCACGATCGGATAGGTCGCGACCGGTTCGTCCTGCGGCAGGTACACATGCATGCGGGCCTGTTCGCCGTTGCGCTCGGCATTGTCGGCGGTGGCGACCAGGGCCTGCGGATCGTTGTCCACGCCGATGGCTTCGGCGGCGCCCAGCTTCAGCGCGGCCAGTGCGAGGATGCCCGAGCCGCAACCGAAGTCGAGCACGCGCTGGCCCTGCAGCAGGCCATCGACCGCCAACTGGTCCAGCCAGCGCAGGCACAGTGCGGTGGTCGGGTGGGTGCCCGAACCGAACGCCAGGCCCGGGTCCAACCGCACCACGGCGGCATCGGCGGCCTGTGCGGCATCGGGCAGTTCATGGTTCCACGGCACGATCCAGGTACGGCTGCCGAAGTCCATCGGCTGGAACTGGTCGAGCCAGGCACGTTCCCAGTCTTCATCCTCGACCGCGCGGAAGCTGCCGCTGCTCCAGTCCAGCTCCGGATCGAAGGATTCCAGTGCGGCCAGCAGCAACAGCGCGTTGCTGTCGGCGGGGAAGAGTGCGCTCAGCACCAGCGTGTCCCACAGCGGGGTCTCGCCCACGCCCGGTTCGAGAATGGCCTGTTCGTTGCTGGTATCGGCCTCGGCATCGAGCAGGGTCACGGCCAGTGCACCAACGTCCTCCAGCGCATTTTCATAGCGGGGCTGGGTGGCTTCGGTGCAGCGCAGGGTCAGTTCCAGGAACGGCATGGTGGTGGGGGCAATCGCGGGAAAGGGGGCCATGCTAGACCATCGGGGCGTCTCCGTATTGCCTGAGATGCCGCTCCGAGATGAACGAAGCCCGTTCAGACAGGCCCGTCGGGCCTTGCTAAACTTCGTGCTTTCCTATGCGCCGCATCGCCTACCGCCGCCGATGGCCTTCGCTCCGACCCTGAAAACCTGGTTGCTCGTACTGCCGGCTGTGGCCGTGCTGGGCGTGGCCGGTTATCGGGCCAGCGGCCATGCTGCGACGTCTTCGGTAGCGTCGGCGGATCTGGCAGGTGCGGTCGCGGCCGCTGACAGTGCGGCGCCGCTGCCGGTGATGCCGGAGGCGC
Source organism: Stenotrophomonas sp. 93052_Sma (assembly GCF_056481145.1). Lineage (NCBI taxonomy): Bacteria > Pseudomonadati > Pseudomonadota > Gammaproteobacteria > Lysobacterales > Lysobacteraceae > Stenotrophomonas > Stenotrophomonas sp. 93052_Sma. Next base: position 4,496,693 of record NZ_CM151134.1, on the reverse strand, counting down.
TCGCGCGCCGCCTGGCACCCTTCGAGCGTGGCAACGCATTGCCGTCCGGGCTGCCCCTGGATCTCCGCGCCGATATCGAAGACGCCACCGACCTGTATGCCTATGCTCAGCGGTTGCGTGCCCAGGCGGACGAAGGCAACCACGAGGCGCGCTGGATGCTCAGCCGTGTCTATGACTACTGCGCGCAGTACGCGGTCGATCCGGGTGGCTACCGCTTGGACAACAACGTGCTGGCCGGGCTGGGCCTGACCGCCGCACCGGCGATGGTGCAGGCGCGCGAACGCGTCGCGCAGCGTTGTGGTGGTTTCGTGCCGGGCGACAAGCTGGGCACGGCCTTGGTGCTGTCCGAACGTCGCAAGGCGGCCGCACAAGGCAATCTGGCTGCTGAGGCTGCGTTGTTCGCCGAGGGCGAACCGCTGCAGGACAGCCCCGAGTACCGCCGTGACCTGGTTGAACGGGTGCGCACCTCGCGCGACCCGGAGGCCTTCATGGCGATCGCACCGGGCATGGGCGTGCGCGCCTCGGGTGACCGCGCGCTCAACGGCCTGGTGGCGGGCGAGCAGCTCAGTGAACTCGCATGGCGGCTTGCGGCCTGCGAACTCGGTCTACCGTGTGGGGCAGACAGTGTGCTGGTCAACAGTTTTTGTGCGAACGGAGGGATCTGTTCGCAGGATGGTACGCAGGATTTCCGGGATTTCGTGTATGACGCTGCGGTATCGCGGCAGGGCGCTGGGAAGATGAAGGAATGGATCAAGCGATTGGTTGGAAAGAGGAACGAGCAATGAACTACCGCCGATTCCTGCACGGGGCCAAGTTCTGGTTCTGGGTGGCCCTGTTCGTGGCCTACTCGGCCGGCGCGGTTGGCCTGTTGATGATCGATACCTATGAAGATCGCTACCGGCATCTGTCGAAGGTGGAACTGACCACGGTGAAGGCGCAGGAAGACGTGCGCCGTGCCGGTGCCAGCCAGGTGGCCGCGGTCTATCGCGCGCAGAGCGGCATGCCGTTCGCGTCGCTGCCGGCGGGCAGCACCTTCCAGGTGGTGTGGCCGGATGGTTCGACCGAGACCATGGTGATCGTCGACCCGACGTCGCCCAATGGCGTGCGTCCGCTGGCGAACTCGCAGATTCCGGCCGAAGCTGCCGACAAGCGCTGATGCGCCTGCTGTAGCGCCGAGCCCACGCTCGGCTGAGCTTTCCGGCAAGCCGAGCATGGGCGCGGCGCTGCAGCAACAGAAAAGGGCGGGGATATCCCCGCCCTTTTCATGTCCAGCACGTGGCGCCGATCAGGTCAGCGCGATCGGCTTGTTCTTGCGTTCGGCCAGGCGCTTTTCCAGGTAGTGGATGTTCTGGCCACCGGCCTGGAAGCCCTTGTCGCGCATGATCCGCTGCTGCAGGGCGACGTTGGTCTTGATGCCATCGACCACCATTTCGCTCAGTGCCACGCGCATGCGGGCAATGGCGGTTTCGCGGTCCGGGCCGTGCACGATCAGCTTGCCGATCATCGAGTCGTAGTTCGACGGCACGCGGTAGCCACTGTAGATGTGGGTATCCACGCGCACGCCAGGGCCACCCGGCGGATGGAAGCCGGTGATGGTGCCCGGGCTCGGCACGAAGGTCTCCGCATCTTCGGCGTTGATGCGGCATTCGATGGCATGGCCGGTCAGCACCACGTCACTCTGCTTGATCGACAGCTTCTGGCCGGCGGCGATCTTCAGCTGCTCGGCCACCAGGTCGATGCCGGTGACCATTTCGGTGACCGGGTGCTCCACCTGGATACGGGTGTTCATTTCGATGAAGTAGAAGCGGCCGTCCTCGTAGAGGAACTCGAACGTGCCGGCGCCGCGGTAGCCGATGCGGATGCAGGCTTCCACGCACACCTTGCCGATCTGCTCGCGCTGTTCGGCGGTGATGCCCGGTGCCGGTGCTTCTTCCACCACCTTCTGGTGGCGGCGCTGCATCGAGCAGTCGCGCTCACCCAGATGGATGGCGTTGCCCTGGCCGTCGGCCAGTACCTGGATTTCCACGTGGCGCGGGTTCTCCAGGAACTTCTCCATGTAGACCTCGCCATTGCCGAACGCGGCCTTGGCCTCGCTCTTGGTGGTTTCGATCGAGGTCTTCAGCGAGGCTTCGGCGTGCACCACGCGCATGCCACGGCCACCGCCGCCACCGGCCGCCTTGATGATGACCGGGTAGCCGATCTCACGGGCGATCTTGGTGTTGGCGACGATGTCTTCGCCCAGCGGGCCGCCCGAACCGGGTACGCACGGCACGCCGGCGGACTTCATCGCGCGGATGGCTTCGACCTTGTCGCCCATCATGCGGATGGTGTCGGCCTTGGGGCCGATGAAGATGAAGCCGGATTCCTCCACGCGTTCGGCGAAGTCGGCGTTCTCCGACAGGAAGCCGTAGCCCGGGTGGATGGCCTGGGCGTCAGTGACTTCAGCGGCGGCGATCAGTGCCGGAATGTTGAGGTAGCTCTGCGGCGACGGTGCCGGGCCGATGCAGACCGACTCGTCGGCCATGGCCACGTGCTTGAGGTTGCGGTCGACCGTGGAGTGCACGGCCACCGTGCGGATGCCGAGGGTGTGGCACGCGCGCAGGATGCGCAGCGCGATCTCCCCTCGGTTGGCAATGACGACTTTGTCGAGCATGGCGTGCCCCTCAGCCGATCACGAACAGCGGCTGGTCGAACTCCACCGGCTGGCCGTTCTCACCGAGGATGGCGACGATGGTGCCGGACTTGTCGGCTTCGATCGGGTTGAACATCTTCATCGCTTCGATGATGGCCAGGGTCTCGCCTTCCTTGACCTGCTGGCCAACGGTGACGAAGGCCGGCTTGTCCGGGGCGGACGAGGCGTAGAAGGTGCCGACCATCGGCGAGCGCAGCACGTGGCCTTCCGGCAGTGCCGGGCCCGGCTTGGCGGTGCCGCCGGTGGAGGCCTCGGTCGGCGACTGCATCGGCATCGCCTGCGGCGCCGGGGCGGCCGGAGCGGCGTACACCGGGGCCGCAATCGGGGCGGCATAGCCGGCCACCGGGGCACGCGACAGGCGCACCGACTCTTCGCCTTCCTTGATTTCGATTTCAGCCAGGTTCGACTCTTCCAGCAGGTCGATCAGCTTCTTGATTTTGCGCAGATCCATGAGGGCCTCTTTGGTTTCTATCTAGGTGAGGAGAGCGCCGTGGGCGCCCGGGTCGACAATCAGGTGGCGGATACCCGCAGCAGCGCCGCGTCCATCGCGTAGCGGTAGCTGTCGGCACCGAAGCCGCACACCACGCCCACCGCCTTGTCACTGAAGTAGCTGTGCTGGCGGAACGGTTCGCGGGTATGCGGGTTGGACAGGTGGATCTCGATGAACGGCACCGCCACCGCTGCCAGTGCATCGCGCAGGGCAACCGAGGTGTGGGTGAAGGCGGCGGGGTTGATCAGGATGAAAGCGGTTCCGTCGTTGCGTGCGGCCTGCACGCGGTCCACCAGCACATGCTCGGCATTGGACTGCAGGCTCTCCACCGCGTGCCCGGCGGCCGATGCCTGGCTGGCCAGGGCCTGGTCGATGTCGGCCAGCGTGGTGTGGCCGTAGACCTCCGGCTCGCGGGTGCCGAGCAGGTTGAGGTTGGGGCCGTGCAGGACCAGCAGCTTCGCCATGGGATCCGGAAGACGGGAAAGGGCGGCAGTCTGGCGGAACCGGTGGATGCTGTCCAGTTCGGCGAAGTTTGCAGCGTTTCAATCGATCGTTTGAAATCTGCCGGAGCGCTTGTGGCCGTATGGCGGGCGCTGGATCACGGCGCGCTGAACGCCTTGCAGGCCGGGGATGCATGCACGTAGGCCGACGATGGCGGCAGGCCGGGCGATGACCGATGCCGCAACGGGCTGTGATGCGGTAGATCCACGCCATGCGTGGATGAAGGAAGTTCGGTGCGCAGCAGGCTACGCACCCACCGAGGGGCGGCCCAAGGTGCGCTGCACGCCACCCACCGCCCCCGCCACGCACCCGCTCACGTCTCCAGCGGCACCGTCGGCACCACGTTCGGGAACACTTCCTCCAAGGGCTCCCGTTCCCCCGGCTTCGGTGCTGGCCAGTTGTAGGCGTTCACCGGCTGCGCGCGGTTCACCCACAACGCGTAATACAGATGGTCGGCGCGGCCATCACCGGTATTGGGGTGGATCAGGATGGTCAGGCCCAGGCTGTTGAGCTGCAGCCATGGCACCAGCACCGGCAGCAGGTCGTTGGTGAAGCCGAAATAGAACGACGGGGTGACGTGCGGTCCGCGTGGTTCCAGGTTCCAGTTGCCCAGCTCCACCGGGAAGCGCTCGGCCGCCCAGCGCCGCAGCAGCGCAGCTTTCTCGAAGCTGTCCTCGTCGAAGTAGATATGCGCGTGATAGCTCTTGATGTCGGTGTAGGCACGTGGGGTCGCGGGCAGGGTGGCCTCCCCGGGACGCACGCTGGCTGGACGCGGGGTCGGTTCGCTGGCGGTGACCTGGCCCCAGGGGCTGCTGCCCTTCACCGGCGGCGGGACGATGGCACGGAAGCCGGGGCGCCCGGGTTCGGTGGTGTTCACCGTGCTTTCGCCGCGCGGGGCTGCGGCGGCGGTCGACGCACTGGCCAGGCCGCCGGCGGCCAGACCGGCCGATGCGATCAGGCGGCGGCGTGTGGGCGAAAGCAGGTCGGCCCAGTGGGCGTCATCGTCGCCGGCGTCGATCAAGGTCAGCGGGTCCGGGTGCATGAAGGGCTCCGTGGCGGCATCGTGTGGGCAGGCAAGCACGCTCGGGCACCTGCATCCACAGCGTCCAATAAGCAGGTGGCATCAGCTCATGCAGGTTTGCGCCGTCGTCGTTGAGCCCGGCTGCAGGGCGGGCTAGGGTGCAGTTCTGCCGCCCCGGAGCCCGCCATGACCTCGCCCGATGCCGATACCCAACGCAAGCGCGCGGCCTTCCGCCAGCTGCATGCAGCAGGGTGCTTCGTACTGCCCAATCCATGGGACGTGGGCGGTGCGCGCTACCTGCAGCGGCAGGGCTTCCAGGCACTGGCCACGACCAGTGCCGGCTGTGCCTGGAGCGAAGGGCGGCCGGACGGAGCGGTTTCGCTGCAGGCCACGCTGGACCATCTGCGCCTGATGGCGGCAGCGACGCCGCTGCCGTTGAACGCCGATTTCGGCGATGGTTTCGGTGATACGCCGCAGAAGGTGCAGGAGGCGGTGGCCGCGGCGATCGAGACCGGCATCGCGGCGTTGTCGATCGAGGATGCCAGCGGCGTCGCCGATGCACCGCTGCGTCCGATCGATCAGGCGGTGGAGCGCCTGCGAGCTGCCCGTGCAGCCATCGACCGCGCGGGCGGCGACGTGCTGCTGGTTGGCCGTGCCGAGAACTTCTTCGTCGGCGTGCTGGATCTGCCGGACACCCTGCAACGCCTGCGCGCCTATGCCGAGGCCGGTGCAGACGTGCTGTATGCACCAGGCATCAGCACGCGCGAGCAGATCAGCGCGGTGGTTGCCGCCGCAGGGTCGAAGCCGGTGAACCTGCTGGTCGGTGGGCCGACACCGCTGAGCCTGCAGGACATCGCTGCACTCGGCGTCCGCCGCGTCAGCCTGGGCGGCGCATTGGCCCGTGCTGCATGGGGCGGACTGATGCAGGCGACACAGCCGATCGTGCAGGCCGGACGCTTCGACGGCCTGCAGCAGGCGGCTTCCGGGGCCGCGTTGAACGCGCTGTTCCGTTGAGCGAAATCCCGGTGCAGTCCCAGACCAGCAGGGATAGTAGATCCACGCCATGCGTGGATGGATGCGCCTGCGATTACAGCGCTTCCATCCCACCCTTGGGCAGCGTCACCCCAGGCTCCAACGCTGGCAGCAGTTGCCGCAGCAGCGCGGGATTGTCCAGCAACGCAGCACCGTCAATGAAACTCCATTGGGCTGTGCCGACGCGGCGCACGGCGAGCATGAACGAGGTGCTGCGCATCGGCGCCTCGCGCACGCGCAGCAGCGACTGGCGTGGCACGAAGCAGACTTCCTCATCACCGGCTGCATAGGTGTGGCCCGGCACGCCGGCCTCGTCGCTGATGATGGTGACCCCGGTCCTGCGCAGCTCTTTCAGGGTGTCGCGAGTCATACGCGCATAGGCCTCATCGCCCCCGGCCAGGCGCTTCAGGCTGGGATGGGTTCGGGCGATGATCAACTCGGCATCGCCGCGGGCGAATGCGCCCATCATCGCCTGCACGTCCTGGCGCAATGCGGCTGAGTCTTCCGGACTGAGCTCACCGGCCAGCGCTGGCGCAACGGCCATTGCCATCGGCAGGGCCAGCAGAAGGGCGAGCAGGTATCGGTGCATCGTCGGGTATCTCAGCGGGAACCGCCGCACTATACGGCGGATGCGGAAACAGCGTCCCACGCATGGCGCTGGTGTCCCGGGCGCCATTACCTACTATTGGTAGGTAATGAATTCCGGACATCCCCCATGCACACCCTCATCGTTACCGCCCATCCTGAATCCGCCGCGTTGACCCATGCCATCGCCAGGCGCATCGGCGAAGCCATCACCGCAACGGATGCCGCCAATACCGTGACCCATGCCGATCTGATGGCCGAAGGCTTCGATCCGCGCTTCAACACGCACGACCAGGCGCTGTTCCGTGGCACCGGCGCACCTCCAGCCGACGTCGCCGCCGAGCAGGCGCGGCTGGATGCTGCCGACACGCTGGTACTGGTCTACCCGCTGTACTGGTGGTCGTTCCCCGCGCTGCTGAAGGGCTGGATCGATCGCGTGTTCACCCAGGGCTGGGCCTACCAGGACGGTGCAGACGGCAAGGTGCAGAAGAAGCTGCAGCGGTTGCGCGTGCACCTGGTCGGCATCGGCGGAGCCGGCGCGGACATGATCGAACGGCGCGGTTACGGCGCGGCGATGAAGACGCAGATCGACATGGGCATCTTCGACTACTGCGGCGCGCGTGCTGACGTCAGACCTGCTGCTGGATGCCGATACCGGTGCGGCCGAAACGCATCTGCAGACCGCGCTGGCGATCGGCCGTAAAATCGGAACTCCGATGCACTGATCGCCGTGTTCCGCCGATGCCTGCCAACGCCGCTCCCACGCGACGCCGATTGACCCGCGAGCAACGCGCCCGCCAGTTGCTGGACGTGGCCTGGGCGCTGGTTGGCGAAGAAGGCACCGACGCGTTGACCCTGGGTCGGCTGGCCGAGGCCGCGGGCGTGACCAAGCCGGTGGCCTACGATCACTTCGTGACCCGCAACGGCCTGCTGGCCGCGCTCTACGATGACTACGACGGCCGCCAGACGGTGGTCTTCAACGAGCGCATCGGCCGCGCACGGGCGCAGTTGGCCGATCGTGCGGCGGCCATCGCCTCCGGCTACATCGACTGCATCCTCAGCCAGGGCAGTGAAGTGCAGGGCATCCTCGCCGCGCTGGTGGGCGCGCCGGAACTGCACGAGGTACGGCGGCGTTACCAGCAGGATTTCATCGACAACTGCGACGCCTGGCTGGGCCCGTTTGCTGCCGACGGCACGGTGCCACTGGCCGGGCGCTGGGCGATTCTCGGTGCGGCCGAAGCCCTGTCCGAAGCCGTGGCAGCAGGCGCGCTGGACAAGGCCGCAGCCGAAGCCGAGCTGCAGCGGCTGATCGTGGCAACGGTCAAGCGGCGCTGAGCCGCTCAGGCGTCGGCGGTGCTGTCGGCCAGCGCCGCGAACCCGGCGGCCAGCCGCTCGCGCACAAGGGCATCGCGTGCGTCGCGGCTTTCAGAACCCAGCACCACGGTGATCAGGCGTACCGGCTGATCCCGCCCGGGCACTGCCCGGCAGGCGGTGGCGGCCAGGCAGAAGCCTGCGGCCTGGGTGTAGCCGGTCTTCAAGCCATCCACGCCGTCATCGCCAAGCAGGGCGTTCTGGTTGCTGCGGCTGAAGCTGCCGTGCGCGAACACGCGCTGCGCGGTGATCGCCAATATCTGCGGATGATCGTTCAACAGGCAGGCGGCCAGCACCGCCATGTCGCGCGCTGGACGCATGGTGCGGCGTGGTGATGCCGGAGACGCTGGCGAACCAGCTGCTGCGCAGGCCGAGCTGGCGTGCGTGCCGGTTCATGCGCTCCAGGAACGCAGGCTGCGATCCGTCCACGTGGCGCGCGATGGCCAGCGCCGCGTCATTGCCGGAGACGATCATCAACCCTTCCAGCAGGCGCGCGAGAGTGACCGTCTCGCCGGGCACCAGGCCCATGCGCGTTTCATCGTCGGCGACCGCATGCACGTCGTCGGCGGCGATGGTGACTTCGTCGCCCCACGAGCGCCCGCGCTCCTCGACACATTCGTAAGCCGCGTAGGCGGTCATCAGCTTGGTCAGCGAGGCCGGCTGCCTGGCGATATCCGTGTTGTGCTGGTGCATCACCGCGAAAGTTGCCGCATCGAGGGTGATGGACGACAGCGGTGCACGCGCAGGAGCAGGAGACGGCATGGAAGCGACGATGGCAGTGGGGGCCCAGGAGGATAGTGTGCGGCGGCTGCACGAAGCTGAAATATTGCAACGATATAACGTATCGTCATTGTGGGCCGCCGATGGCCCGACGGGACACCCGATGACTGCACGCATTCCACGCCGCTGGCTTCATTCTTCGTTGCTGCTCGCGCTGGCCGCACTTGGCGGCTGCCAGCCCAATCTGCGCGCCGAGGCTGTTGCTTCCGGCCCAGCGCGCCCGCACAACGTGATCGTGATGATCAACGACGGCGCCGGTTGGGGCACCTGGGACGCCGCCGCCTACTGGCAATACGGCGGCCGCGAAGGGGCCCCGTATGCGGATTTCCCGCAGCGCCTGGCGGTAACCACCTTCCCGTTGAATGCCAGCAGCCAGCCGACCCGCGACAACGCACAGACCCTGGGTTACGACGCGGGCAAGGCCTGGGATGACACACCGGTTCCTGCGCAGGACCTGCCGTTTGCGGGCTACCAGTACCTGGCTGCGGTGGCTACCGACAGTGCGGCGGCGGGTACCGCGTTGTCCTCGGGCATCAAGACCTACAACAACGCCATCAACTTCAACAACGATGGCAATCCGGTCGAGTTCAATACGCTGCGCGCCAAGCGGCTGGGCATGGCCACCGGCGTGGTGACTTCGGTACCGTTCGCGCATGCCACGCCGGCCGCGTTCGCGGCGCAGAACGAATCGCGCAACAACTATCACGCCATCGCGCACCAGATGCTGGCGCAGGGCCACATGGACCTGGTGATGGGCACCGGCGGTCCCGGCTACAGCGTTGATGGTCGCGCCTGTGACGAGAGTGCCGGCGCGGCCAAGGCCGAGGGCTGCGCGAACCCGTGGGAATGGGTGTCGCAGCAGGATTGGCAGCAGCTGGAAGCGGGCAGCACCATTGCCGGCAATCCGTCGGGGCCGTGGCGCCTGATCCGCAGCAAGGAGGCGTTCGCCGCGCTGGCGCAGGGACGGCTGCCGGCCGACCGGCCGCTGATCGGCGTGCCGCGCGTGGCCAACACGCTGCAGCAGGCGCGCCAGCTGCAGGTGCTGGGCAAGGATGCGGCCACGCCTTCCGGTGTGAGGAAGATCGACAGCGTGCCGGATCTTGCGACCATGACGCGTGGCGCGCTGCAGTTCCTGCAGCAGCGTTCGACCAAGGGCCTGTTCCTGATGGTGGAAGGCGGCGCCACCGACTGGGCGGCGCATACCAGTGCCTGCGGCACCGAATGGCACTACGGCCAGTGCAGCGACCAGCCGCAGTACGGCCGGCTGATCGAGGAAACCGTGGAGTTCAACGACGCGGTGGCGGCGGTGGTCGACTGGATCGAGCGCAACGGTGGCTGGGAACGCAACCTGTTGATCGTCACCACCGACCACGACAACAGCATGCCGATGGGCCCGGATGCACAGAACGTCGCCTTCGAGCCGGTGCGCAACAACGGCCGTGGACGCATGCCGGGGATGAGCTTCCGCCCGACCGGCAACCATTCCAATGCGCTGGTGCCGTTGTGGGCCAAGGGCGCGGGCGCGGAGCTGCTGGGCCAGCGCGTGCGGGGCGTTGATGCCGGCTACCGTCAGCACGTGCGCTGGAACGACGGCAGTTACATCGACAACACCGACGTGGCTGCCGCGGTGCAGGAAGCGCTGCAGCGTTAGGGGTGTGCCGGCCGCTGGCTGGCAGCTGCAGGTTTCCCGGTCGACGAGGTTGCCGGCCAGCGGCCGGCACTACCGGGGGCGGTGCTGGGCGTCGGCGACGGGCTGGCCAGCTGGCGTGCCAGCTCGGCGCTGGCCACGTGGCCGTGCAGGAACAACAAGCCGCTGAAGATGTTCATGAGCGTGCCTCCACTTGAGTGGATTGCACGATACGGGCAGCATGGACGGGCAAAAAGCGACATTTCCACAAGCATGCCTTGAGAGGAATTCAAGCCTGATGTCCCGCCCTCCGCTCCATGCCCTGCAGGGCTTCGTGGCTGCTGCCCGGCTCGGCAACCTGTCGCGTGCCGCCGCGTCGATGAATGTGACCGTCAGTGCGCTCAGCCATCAGATGCGGCAGCTGGAAGAACGGCTCGGGCAGCCGCTGCTGATCCGCCAGCCGCGTGGTGTCACCCTCACCCTTGAGGGGCAGCGCCTGCTCGACCAGGTCGGACCGCATCTGGATGCGATCAACGAAGCCTTCCAGCCCTATGCCGCACGTGCCGAGCACGTGTTGACGATCAGCGCGGTGCCGTCGATGGCGTCGGCCTGGCTGGTACCGCGCCTGGGTCACTTCGTGGCCGAGCATCCACAGATCGAGATCAACCTGCAGTCGAGTGAACGCCTGATCGATTTCGAGCGGCAGCGCCAGTTCGACGCCGCGCTGCGTCTGGGCAGCGGGCAATGGCCGGGCCTGGTGGTGGAACCGCTGTTCGACGAGTGGCTGGTGCCGATGGCGAGCCCGGCGCTGATCGAACGCATGGGCGGCATTGACCGTGTGCCGTTGACCCGGTGGCCGCTGCTCGGCGATCCGGACGGCGCGTGGGGCGCCTGGTTCGCGTTGAGCGGGCAGAGCCCGCCGTCGCGTTTCGTGGCGGTGCTGGATGATTCGGAAGCGCACCATCGCGCCGCTCTGGATGGCGTGGGCGTAGCGCTCGGGCGGGTGACGCGGGCGCAGCTGCTGCTGGATTCGGGCCAGCTGGTCGCACTGTCCAGCCAGCGCCTGAAGACCGACTGGCCGCATTGGCTGGTGTACCCGCAGCGCTCGGCCAGCCATCGCGGTTTCCTTGCGTTCCGCGACTGGCTGCATGCGCAGGCCGCCGAGCATGTGCGGCACATGGCAGACGCACATCTATAGCGCCGAGCCATGCTCGACCATTGCATCTGGATCTGTAGAGTCGAGCCATGCTCGACTGCTGGTGCTCGACTCTACAGTCATCGCACCAGCGTGACCGCCTGCCCGGCACGGGCGAACGCTGCCTCAAGCAACGGGCCGGCCTTGATCGCCTCCACTTCCTCGAACAACGCCCGCAATGCATCGGCCGGGCGTGAGGCCGGCGCCGCCACTGCCTGCTGGATCGCGGTGAAACGGCCGGCCAGCACACGGTGGCCGGGATGCGCCTGCGCCCATGCTTCCAGCGGCTGGCGTACACCGGCGGCGGCATCCAGGCGCTGCTGATCGAACAGGGTGATGGCCGCCGCCGAGGTCTCCGCCCGCTCGATCGTGGCATGGCGCAGTTCGCGGCTCAGGAACAGGTCATAGGCCGCGCCACGCCCCACCGCGATGCGCAGCCCCTCGCGATCCAGGTCGGCCACCTGCTGCGCAGGGCTGTCCGCGCGAACCAGATAGGTACCTTCGATCTCCAGGTACGGGGCACTGAAGGCAATGCGGTCGGCGCGTGCCGGATCGATGGCCAGGAAGGCCAGATCCCAGCCGTCTTCGCCTGCTGCCTCGACCACCGAGGCTGCGGCATCGTGGCAGGTGAAGCGAGCCTGCACCCCCATCCGTTGCGCCAATGCGGTAGCCAGTTCCAGTGAGGGGCCGCGCGGTGAGGCGCATCGCCCTGTGCCAGCACCGGGTTGCCCAGGTTGATCGCCACGCGCAGGAAACCGTGTGGTGCCAGCGTACTTCGGTGGTCGGCCAGGGACATGCGGGACTCCACGGGGCAGGGGAGACCCAGCATGCCAATAACGGTGTCCGCGTGGCGTGGAATCAGCCGCGCGCGGCGAAGGTGCCGTGGAAGCCCAGTGGTACCGCATAGGGCAGCCAGGCCTGTGCCAGCGGACCGTCGTCCAGGTGGCGGGCATCGAGCACCGCCAGGCCGCTGCGCTTGTTCACCGGGTCAAGCAGGGTGCCGATCAGCCAGCCATCATCGGCGTTGCGGCTGCCCGGGCGCGGTACGAACACATGCTCTTCGGCCATGATGTCCGCCCCGTAGTTCCAGAGCTGGCGGCGTCCGTGCTCGATCTCGAACGCGGCCACCGCGTTGAAGTACGGCGCAGTGGCCGTGCCGTCGATGGTCGGCGCATACAGCCGTGCGCCACGTGTGTTCGCCGAGCGCGGGTCGAACAACGGGAACTCCATCGCGCTGATGCCCAACGTCTGCCAGTGGGCCTGTCCACGACGCAGGTCCAGATGCAGCTCGACCAGGCTGGCGCCACTGTTGGCCGCGTGTGCGCCATCACCGGCCATCGCTTCCTTCATCGGCGAGCGCGCCTCATTGATGTCGTCGTGGCGCACTGCGCGCAGCACGATGCCGCCATCGCGGGTGAACGCGTCGCCGAAGTGGTAGATCGCCGCGAACGGGGCCTCGAACCATTGCGCCTTGTCCGGCGCATCCTTGGCGACCACCGCGATGCGCACCGGACGCTGCGGTGCGAACTGCATGCGCTCGAAGAAGCTGCCACCTGCGCCGGTGAAATCGAACGGCATCATCACGAACACCAGGTGCTGGTCGGTCATCGCGAAGGCATGCAGGTAGCCATGCTCGGGTGTTTCGATCACATTGGCGCTGCGCAGCTGGCCGTCCGCACCGATGTGCCAGACCAGCAGGCCATGGCCCCCCATCAGGCTGATCGAGCCGAAGTTCCAGAGGCTGCCGTCGCGGTCGCGCAGCGGGTGCGCCGAAAACGGCAGTGCAGCGAGGTCCGGACGCCAGGTCACCGGACCCAGTGTCTGCAGCGAATCGGGATCCACTTCGAACGCCGAGCCGGACTCGCACAGCGCGAACAGGCGGCCATTGATCATGGTTACCGAGGTGTTTGCCACGTTGGCATCGTCGTTGTTTCGAACTGCCAGCGCACCGGGAACGCTGGTGCCGGCAGCCGGATACTGGAAGCGGCCGGCCTTCTGTTCACGGGTGAATTTCGGCGTGGCGACCATACGCCCGTGATGGGTCAGGCTGCCGTCACCATTGAAGCGCCAGCCATGCACCATGCCGTCGCCGTCGAACCAGTGGTCATAGCGGAAGCCATCGCGCTCGGTCCACGCCGGGCCGTTGCGGTACAGCGTACCGGCCAGGCCTGACGGCAGCTTTCCCTGCAACTGCACGGTGGCCGGGCCGAGGCTTTCGCTGCCGACGCTGCGCCAGCCAAGCAGCCACGGGTGTTCCTGCATGCCCTGCGCGAACCGCGCCGGGTCGCCGGCGAAGGCGGGAGCGCCGCGCAGCGCGGTAGCGCCCAGGGCCAGACAGGCACTGCTGCTGAGCAGGGTACGAAGGAAGCGGCGACGGTCCATGGTGGCCTCGGGTATGGATGCGGAATCAGCGGAGGGTGATGTCGATGGCGGTGCCGGCGGCCGGCACCTCGACGCTCGCCTCGTCGAAGGTCGGCTTGCGCATCACCTGCGGGTTGTTGCTGAAGCCGTAGCCTTCCACCGGCATCCCGACCAGGTTGGTGTCGAGCTTGCCGTTGTCGTTCTCGTCGTGGGTGAGCAGCACGGCATAGCTGCCGGCCGGCACGCCCTTGAACGTGAAGTGGGCACTGTCGCCGCTGGGCGCCGCCTGCTGGGCCTGCACGGGCTTGGCCTTGCCGTCCCAGGCGGCGGCGTTGTCGACCAGCGCAACGCGCAGGGTGCCGGTCTGCGCGCGGACGTCGTGCACGGTCACGGCCAGGTCGGCGGCGTGGGCACTGCCGACCAGGGCCAGGGCAGTCAAGGCAGTGCTGAGCAGGGCGGTGCGGATCATGGCAGTGGCTCCGGAAGTGTGTGTGGCGGTGTGGAGCCAGTCTGCGTGGGGCGCTGCACCGGGTTCAGGGCCAGTGGTCATCGATTCGACGTGCCAGAAGTCACTTTCTGCGCCGGACTCATTGCCGCCGGCGTGCGCGGCCGTCAGCATCTGGCCATGCCCAGCCTGTTCCGCCATCTGTTGCGTCCGCTCAGCCTTGCCGGCCTGATCACCGTGCTGGTGGTCGGCCTGTCGTTCGCAGTGCAGCGCAGTGGCGCCGGGCTGAGCCTGCTGTTGCTTGCTGTGTTCCTGCTGCTGTTCGTGGTGCACGGCTGGGCGTCGATGCCATCCCGCGTGCGCGCCGCCGCTGCGGTGTTGCAGGCGCTGCTGGCGGTTGTGCTGGTTGCGCTGCAGCCGCGTACCGGTACCGCCCCGGTGCTGCTGGTGGTGCTGGTTGCACAGCTGGCCGAACACTGGCCGCCGCGCTTCGTGCTGGGCGTTGCGCTGCTGGCCAACCTGGCGGTGTACGCCGTGCTGCGCCACAGCGGCTTCAACCAGCCGCTGCTGGTGGTGCTGCTGTATGGCGGTTTCCAGGCCTTCGCCGCGCTGACCGCGCACTATGCGCGCAGCACGGCGCTGGCCCGCGATGACCTGGCCCGGGTCAACGCCGACCTGCTGGCCACCCGCGCGCTGCTGGCCGACAGCGCACGCGATGCCGAGCGCCTTCGCCTGGCGCGCGAGCTGCACGATGTGGCCGGGCACAAGCTCACCGCGATGCGGCTCAACCTGCGCGCCCTGGCCGCTGACCCTGCGCTGGCCGGCCGCGAAGGGCTGGTGCTGGCCGAACAGTTGTCCGGCGAGTTGCTGGCCGACATCCGCCAGGTGGTGCAGTCGATGCGCGATGATCGCGGCCTCGATCTGGCCACCGCGCTGCATGCGCTGGCCGCACCCTTCCCACGACCGAAGCTGCAGCTGCAGATCGGCGACGGGGTGCGCGTGGCTGACCCATTGATGGCCGAGACCGTGCTGCGGCTGGTACAGGAAGCCCTGACCAACGCCGCCCGGCACGGCAATGCGGACACCGTGTGGCTGACGATCAGTGAAGAGGATTCCCAGTTGCGTATCGATATCCGCGATGACGGCCAGCGCGCCGAACGCATCCGCGAGGGCAATGGCATCGCCGGCATGCGCGAGCGTCTGGCGGCCGTACAGGGGCGGCTGGAGTTGGCCCGAACGGCGCAGGGCGGCATGCATCTGACCGCGCGGTTGCCGGCATGAGTGCCGCCATGATCAGGGTGGCGCTGGCCGATGACCAGGCGCTGGTCCGCGCCGGCCTGCGCGCCCTGTTACAGGGGCTGGGCGTGGACGTGGTGCTGGAGGCCGAGGATGGCCAGGCCCTGCTGGATGCGCTGGATACGCAGCGCGTGGACGTGGTGCTCAGTGACATCCGCATGCCCGGGCTGGATGGGATCGAGGCACTGCGCCAGCTGCGGGCGCGCGGCGATGCCACGCCGTGGCTGCTGCTGACCACCTTCGATGAAAGTGATCTGCTGCTGCGCGCCAGCGAGGCCGGCGCACAGGGCTTCCTGCTCAAGGATGCCGCGCCGGCCGACCTGCGCGAGGGCATCGAACGCGTTGCCGCTGGCGAGACCCTGCTGCTGCCGGTCAGTACCGATCCGGTGCGCGCGCGTTACCGCTTCCACGACGAAGCGCCGCCCACCGATACCTTCGGCGAACGTGAAGTGGCAATCCTGCGCCTGCTGGCCGGGGGCTACAGCAACAAGGAGATCGCGCGCAGCCTGTTCCTGGCCGAGGGCACGGTGAAGAACTACGTGTCCGCCATACTCGACAAGCTGGGCACCCGCGATCGCACCCGTGCAGTGCTGAAGGCGATTACCCTGCGCATCATCTGAGTGGACGTGGCAAGGAATGTCAGTGAACCCGATCCTGCATGTGGAAATCCCGGCCAGTGACCTGGACCGGGCCATCACGTTCTACCAGCGATGGCTGCAGGTTGCGGTGGACGAACCCATCGTGCTGCACGACTGCCGGATGGCCTATCTACCGTTTTCCGATGAGGCCGCCGGTGCCAGCATTGCGCTGGTGCACGGCGCGGACTATCTGCCTTCCGAGCAGGGCGCGCATCTACATCGGCGTCGATGATCTGGATGCCAGCCTCGAGCGTGCGCTGCAGGCCGGAGCCGAGCTGCGCTTCGGCCCGGCCGATGCCGGCGATTGGCGCGTGGCCGAGATCCGCGACAGCGAAGGCAACCGTATCGCATTGCAGGCGCGCACAGCGCCGTAACGTCAACGCTGCGGTGCGCGACGCTGTAGAGTCGAGCTTGCTCGACTGATTTTGACGTCGCCGTAGATGCATCAGTCGAGCAAGCTCGACTCTACAGCGTCGCGGCGCGTGAGCGCTGCAGCCAGTCGTTGATCGCGGGATCCAGCCGCGGGTCGTCCGGAAGCTGGATGCCGAAGCGCTGCTCCAGCACGTCGCGCACGTCACCCACATCATGCAGCGGGCGCTTGTCCGGTGCCTGCCCGGGGCGGTACTCGGTGTAGTTGCCGCTGCCGATGGTGCGTCGCCAGTCCGGCCCGGTCAGTGACGCGCGCAGCTGGCCGGGGAAACTGGAATCGGGATGGGTGCACACGTACCAGTTGCCCACCACGTTGTCGATCGGCGCCGGCGCCTGCAGATCGAAGCGGTACATCGCCCGCCAGCCCTCGCTGGATTCGGCCGACAGCATGAAATCACCGCCGTCTTCCAACCGCTGCAACAGATAGCGTTCGTGCGGGGTGGCCTGCGGCTGCGGGTCATGCAGGCGCAGCGGTACGGTCGGGGTCAGGCTGCCAAAACCGGCATCCACCAGCCAGTCATCGCCGTCCACCTGCACGCGCAGCAGCAGATGGGTACGCGCGGTCAGTTCGCCGTCCTGGGCGGCCAGCAGTACGCGCGCTCAATGGCTGGGCATCGAAGCCCAAGGCCTGCAGCAGCGCCAGCAACCCGCCATTGAGTTCGAAGCAGTAACCACCGCGGCGCTCGTCAAGCAGCTTGCGCTGCACGCTGTCCAGGTCGATCGGCACCGCATCGCGCAGCAGGCAGCTGAGGGTTTCGAAGGGCAGCAGTGCGTTGTGGCGCTGCTGCAGCAGGGTCAGGCCGGCCAGGGTCCGCGGTGGCGGCGCATCCAGCTGCAGGCGCTGCAGGTAGCGGGGGACATCGAGCGTCGTCATGGGGGCACCGGGCGGGGAAGGGGGGTCCACTGTGCTCCCCCAACCGGGGTTGAGGTCAAGCACGGCGGCCGTGTCATGCCCCCGTCGCCTGCACCCGGTACAAAGACCGCGTCCGCCAGTGACGGGGGACGCAGACGAAGAAGGGCCTAAAGTTGCCTTGAATCCGGCCGATACAGGTGCGTCCTTCCGCCTGGAGTCTGTCATGTCGGCCGTTGTCCCCCACCTCCGGTCCCTGCGCACGCGTCTTGCCACGTTGCGCTCGGCGTCCCCCGGCCTGCTGCTGTGGCTGCAGCCGCATCGGCTCAGCGTGGCCAACAAGCTCAAGGCGACCCTGTGGGTCTGTGGTCTGGGCCTGGTGGCGATCGCCGCTGTCTACGCCTGGACTGGCCATGCCAACGCCCTGGCCGCGCGCAGCCAGGCCAGCTACCAGCGCGGCAGCGATCTGGCTGCCAGCCTGTCCACGCGGGTGGCCGAAGCGCGCCGCCTGCAGACCCAGTATGCACGCAGTTTCGATGATGCTGACCGCAGCCAGTTGCTGGCAGCACAGAAGGCCCTGCAGGCTGACCTGCAGGCGCTTCGCGCGATGCCGATGGACGCCGGCCGGCGCATGGCGCTGCAGGTGCTGACCGAATCGGCCGACGCGTTCTCGCAGGGTGTCGCCGCCCTGTTCGAACGGGTCGACGAGATGGGCCGCGGTGAGGCCGGCCTCGCTGCACAGCTGCAGCAGGCCGCCGAAACCCTGCAGGCACAGGTGGATGCGCTGCAGCGGCCGTCGCTGGCGCTGTCCCTGCAGAAGATGCGAAGGCAGGAGGCCCTGCTGCTGCTCGACGGTGATTCCACCCACGCCGACCGCGCCAGCGAGGAAAAGCTGCCGTTCGACCTCGCGCTGGCGGGCTTGCCCGCGGATGCGCAGGACGCCCTGCGCACCGGGATGGATGGCTATCAAGGCGCCCTGCTGGGGTATACCGCTGCCCGCGTCGGCCTGGATGTGGAAGCGCAGTCGCTGCTGGATACCGCCGCGGGCGTAGCGCCGGCGCTTGCCGCTTTCCAGCAGGCGCAGGTGGTAGCGCTGGCCAAGGCGCAGGCGCGCCAGCAGGTCGGCGCGCACGATGAGCGTGCTGTTCGCACTGACCCTGCTGCTGGTGGCCGGCGTGCTGATCACCAGCCTGGTGCTGGTGCTGCGTGCGGTGCGCCAGCCGATCCAGGACACCCTGCGTTTCGCCAGCGACATCGCCGACGACCGCCTCGACACCACCCTGCGCGTCTACAACGCCAACGATGAGATCGGCCAGCTGGCCCGACGCCTGGTCGACATGCAGCAGCGCCTGCGCGCGCGCATCGAGACCGAACGTGCTGTGGCGCGCGGCAACACCCGGGTGCGCCAGGCGCTGGACAGTGCGCAGACCGGGCTGATGGTGGTCGATGCCGAAGGCCTGGTGGCGTACGCCAATCCGGCGCTGCTGGAGCAGCTGGAACGTCAGGGCGATGAGCTGGTGGGGAGCGATGCGGTACGCCTGCATCCGGCGCTGGCCAGCCTGGCTGGCGTGCGACAACGCGAAGAACGCGAGATCGGCCATTGCGGTGTGCGCTATCAGCTGGTCGCCAATCCCATTGTCGACGAGGGGCATTTCCTCGGCGTGGCGGTGGAATGGCGCAGTCGCGCGCTGGAAACCCTGCTGGAAACCGAAGTGGCAGCCCTGGTCGACGCGGCCGCGCACGGTGACCTGCACGGTCGCATCGCGCTGGAGGGGAAGCAGGGCTTTGTGCGTACGTTGTCGACCAGCATCAATCGTCTGTTGACCACCTTCGAGACCAATCTTGGCGATCTGCAGGCGCTTCTGGCCGCGCTGGCCCGCGGTGACCTCAGCGTGCGCATGGAAGGTGAACTGCAGGGCGTGTTCGCGCGCATGCGCGATGATGCCAACGCCACCGTCGCGCAACTGGGCCGCATCGTCACCCGCATCCAGCAGGCCACGTCCAGCCTCGACACCGGTGTTGGTGAGATCGTCGCCGGTCACCATGATCTGTCGCAGCGTACCGAACAGCAGGCGGCCAACCTGGAAGAGACGGCAGCGTCGATGCACGAGCTGACCGACACTGTTGGCCGCAATGCCGATGCCGCGGGCCGTGCGGATGCGCTGGTCAAGGGCGCGGCGGCAGTGGCCCAGCGCGGCGGCGAGGCGGTCGGCCAGGTGGTGGCAACCATGCATGGCATCAGCGAAGCCTCACGGCGGATCGGTGACATCACCCAGCTGATTGATGGCATCGCCTTCCAGACCAACATCCTCGCGCTCAACGCGGCGGTGGAAGCGGCGCGTGCCGGAGAGCAGGGCCGCAGCTTCGCCGTCGTGGCTGCCGAAGTGCGCCTGCTGGCACAGCGCAGTGCGGAGGCGGCCAAGCAGATCAAGGGATTGATCGAGGATTCGGTGACGCGTGTCGGGCAGGGCAACCAGCAGGCCGAGCAGGCTGGCACCACGATGGGCGAGATTGTCGGCAGCGTGCAGCAGCTGGCGGATCTGCTGGCCGGGATCCGCAGCGCGTCGCAGGACCAGCATGCCGGCATCGCCCAGGTGAACCAGACCATCGTGCAGATGGAGGCCAGTACACAGCGCAACGCCAGTCTGGTGGAAGAGGCGGGGGCCTCGACCGCGCAGATGCAGGCGCAGGTGCATGCCCTGGCAGAAGCCGTGGGCGCGTTCCGTCTGCAGTCGATGCCACAGGCGCGCGGTGGCCTGATCCCGCTCCGGTAGTGCCGGCCGCTGGCCGGCACCGTCGATGATCCTGCCGGCCAGCGGCCGGCACTACCCTTGTGGCTCAGTACACGTCGCGCCGGTAGCGCCCGGTCTCCAGCAGCGTTTCCACAACCTCATCGCCCAGCGCAGCGTGCAGCACCTGGTCCACGCCTTCGGCCATGCCCTGCAGCGAGCCGCAGACATGAATCACCGCACCACGCTGCATCCATTCGCGCAGCGCATCGGTGGCGGCATGCAGGCAATCCTGCACGTAACCACCTTCCCCATCGCGCGAGAACGCCAGGTCCACCCGCGCGAGATGGCCATCGGCCTGCCACGCTTCGATCTCGTCGGCGAACAGGAAGTCGTGCGCGCTGGCGCTCACCGAACAGCAGCCAGTGCCCGTGCTCGCCTGCATGGGCAGCTTCGCGCAACAAGCTGCGCAGACCCGCGATGCCGGTGCCATTGCCGATCAGCACCATCGGCACACCGCCAATGCGATGGAAACCGGGGTTGCGATGCACACGGGCCACGATGCTGGCACCGACCGGGGCATGCAGCGCCAGCCAGCCCGAGCCCAGCCCGGCTCGACCCGACAGGTCATGCACCAGGCGCACCACCAGTTCCACCACTTCATCACTCGTGGAGGAGGCGATGGAGTATTCGCGTCCGGGCAGCGTTGGCAATCCGGACAGCCACAGGCAGGCATCCTGCACCGCCAGCGCGGCGTCGGCCTCGGGCAGCTCGCGTTCACTGGCCAGCGCCAGCAGGGTGCGTGGGTGGCCGTCCACCAGCAGCGGCTGCAGCGGATCCAACCCCTGTGCCTTCAACACGGCGCTGGCGTGCCGTGCGTTGTGCCGGGGCGCGATATGCAGGATGTCGCCCGCCTGCCACTGCACGTCGGCCGGTGGCGCAAGACGGATGCGCCAGATGGCACCACCGATGCTGCCCGGATTGAGCCGGTCGCGGCCGAGCAGCCGCCACTCATGCATCTGCGTGGCCGCCGGCAGTACGCTGTCATCGGTGACGATGCCGGTCAGCGCGCCCAGCTGCAGCTGCCATTGGCGCAAGGCCGCTACCGAGGCGGCATCGACTTCGACGCGGTCGAACAACGGGCGCGCCGTTGCCGAGCAGCCAGCCATCAACCTGGCGACCGAAGCCGCAGTAGTGCGGGTACTGTCGGTCACCCAGCGCCAGCAGTCCAAACTGCAGGCCTGACAGGTCGAGTGTCTGTGCCATCAGCCGTCGTGCAGCGCCTCGCGCCGCATCCGGTGGCTCGCCGTCGCCGAAGGTGCTCAGTACCCACAGCACCTGCGCGGTGCGTGCCAGCTGCGCGGCATCGACGCGAGCCAGTGGCAGCACCTGCACCGCATGACCGGACGCCTGCAGCTGCGCGGCGGCGCGCCATGCCAGTTGTTCTCCCAGTCCACTCTGGCTGGCATGCACCACCAGCCACGGCGTACCACCGCCATCGGCAGGCGTTGCTGGCAGCGACTGGCGCAGGTCACGCGCGGCGCGCTGGCTGCGGCGGCGGTCCAGGTAGAGCATCCAGCCGGTGATGAAGAACAGGCTCATGCCCAGGCTGCTGAGCATCACCACGACACGCCCGGGCACGCCGAAGTAGCTGCCCGAGTGCAGCGCGAACACGCTGGTGGCCAGCTGCGCGCCGGCGCCCTGGCGCGCATAGGGGCGGGCATCGAGCGTGGCCCCCGTGCCTGGGTCCAGCTGCAGCAGATCATGCGCGCGGTCATGCTGGCCGCCGCGCTGCGACGGATCACCGGCCATCACCCGCACGTTCAGTGCCTGCCCCGGCTTCTCCGGCAGGCGCAGGTCGATGTAGCCGGTGCGCACGCCGGGCAGTGCGTACAGCGTGGCTTCGATGCGTTCCAGGTTCAGGGCGGCGTCGGTGGCGACCTTGTGCTTGGCGGCCGGTGCGACGCCCAGCAGGGTGTTGGCGGCACTGCGATACCAGTCGAACGACCACCACAGGCCGGTCAGCGCACTCATCAGGTAGATCAGCAGCACCCAGGTGCCGACCACCGAGTGCAGGCTCCACAGGAAGCCACGGCCGCTGCGTTTCCATTCCACCGCCAGCCAGCTGCGCCAGTGCCACCAGCGCCGCGGCCAGCGCAGGTAGAGCCCGGACAGGGTGAAGAACAGCAGCGCGATGGCACAACTGCCGGTGATCCATTTGCCGCGCTCGCCGGCGGCGAGGTGGCGATGCAGATCCTCGACGAAATCGAAGAACGCCTGCCCGCGCAGGGCGCTGAAGCGCTCGCCGGTGTACGGATCGAAGTAGACCCAGTGTTCCTTGCCGCCAGCGAAGCGCGCCACCGAGGGCCGTTGCCCGGTGGCATCCACGCGCAGGCGTTGCAGGGGGCGATCACTGCCGGCCTGCAGCAGCGGCACCAGTTCGCTGAGTTCAAGCGGAAGCTGGCCGTCGGCATGGTGCTCGGCGATCTCGGCGAAGCCGGGATTGGCCGCCCGCAGCAGTTCATCCTCGAAGGACAGCACGGCGCCGCTGAGGCCCATCACGGCCAGCACGGCACCGGCGGTGATGCCCAGCAGCCAGTGCAGTTGGAACAGGACGTTCTTGAACATCGAAGGAGGAGGGCCTGGAAGGCTGCCGCCCGCATCCTGCGCAACAGCAAATGAGAATTAGTCGCGGAATTCTCCGTGGCGCCCCGGCTGCGGTCAAGCAGGGGATATCGGCCGGGCGGCGCCCGGCACCCGCGGTAGTGCCGGCCGCTGGCCGGCAACCTCAGAAGCAACAGCCGAAGCAACAGCCGAAGCAACAGCGGGTTTCCTGTGAGGAGGCGGGGTGGGTCCGGTTGCGGGGGACGGCGTGAATACGTCCATGTAGCCTCGGTCGCGCCATCCATGGCGCTCACGCCCCCTCAACCGGACCCACCCCGCCTACGACAGTTTCCTGCGATCTGTCGGAAATACTTTTGGGGTCAGATCCGTTTTCCGCAGGAAAACGGATCTGACCCCGGAATTTCATTCGATATCTGACAGATGTGTCGACCAAGGTCGACACCTACCAACAGCCGCGAAGATCTGTCAGAGGTGGGGCGGTGTCGGAGTGCGGGGTGTCAGCCGCATGGATGCGGCTGCCAAGCTTACAGGGATGTACTTGCAGCGTCCCCGCACTCCGATACCGTCCCGCCATCCCACGGAATGCCCGCTTTGGCTTTGGCTGTTGCCGTTGCATTGAGCAGGGTGCAGGGCTGCAAGCCCTGCAAAAAACACCCTCACTTCACCCAGCTGTCGATCTCGCCGTGGGCGAACGGCCCCAGCTTCGCCTTCACCAGCCGGCCCTGTGCATCGAACAGCACGCTGTAGGGCAGCAGGCCCTGCGTATTGCCCAGCTGCACGCTGGCATCGCGTGGCCCGGGTGTCTCGATCACGATCGGGTAATCCACCGGTACCCGCTGCAGGAAACCGCGCACGTCTTCCGGCGTATCCAGCGCCAGGCCAAGAACCTGCACACCGTTATCGCCCTGGGTGTGGGCAAAGCGCGCCAGTTCAGGCATTTCTTCAACGCAGGGCGCGCACCAGCTGGCCCAGACATTGATCAACAGCGGGCGGCCGGTAGCGTGCTGGCGCAGGTCCAGCGGTCGGCCTTCAAGATCGGGCAGCGACAGCGCGGGCAGGCTGTCGCCGACCTGCAGGGCGGGTGCCACCGCCGCCACCGCAGGCGCCGCTGGCATGGCCTCAGGCGCAGCCGGCGCGGGAGCCAATCGATGCCCGGCCCACAGGCCGAGGCCGGCGGCCAGCACCGCTGTCCACAGCAGCGCTGGCCGTTGCCATTTCATCGTGCGGTGCGCAGCAGCGCTTCCTCGACCACCGCCTGGGTCAGCAGGGTCGGCAGCACGGTCGGCGGTGCGCCGGGGCCGTACACCACGTACAGCGGCACGCCCACGGCCTTGTGCTCTTCCAGGAACGTGGTGATCTGCGGATCGACGTTGGTGTAGTCACCGCGCATGTACACCGCGTTGGTGCGCTTGAGCAGTTCCTTGAACTCTGGGCGCGACAGCACGGCGCGCTCGTTGGCCTTGCAGCTCACGCACCAGTCGGCGGTCATGTTCACGAACACCACGCGGTTGTCGGCGCGCAGGCGATCCAGCAGCTGCGGCGAGTATTCGACCACGTTGTCAGTGGCCGCCTGTGCGGCACGCGCCGGCGCTGCCAGCTGGGTCACGCCCCAGGCCGGAACCAGTGCACCGATCGCCAGCAGCACGCCGAGCAGGGTGACGGCGCGCGAGCCGGTCCAGCGGTTGCGTTCAAACAGCCACAGACCGAAGGCCAGCAGCAGCAGGCCACCCAGCACCAGCGCCATGCCGTCCACGCCGCGCTGCTTGCCCAGCACCCACAGCAGCCACAGCACGGTGGCATACATCGGGAAGGCCAGCACGTGCTTGAGCGTTTCCATCCACGGGCCCGGCTTGGGCAGGCGGCGCGCCAGCGCCGGCACGAAGCCGATCAGCAGGAACGGCAGGGCCAGGCCCAGGCCGAGGAACAGGAACACGGTCATCGCCTTCAGCGGCGGGGCAATGAACGCGTAGGCAATCGCGCCGCCCATGAACGGGCCGACGCAGGCACTGCCGACCACGCAGGCCAGAGCACCGGTGAAGAAATCACCGGCCGGGCCACTGCGGCTGGCCAGCGACTGGCCGAGGTTGCCGATGCCGCCGCCCAGTGTGAACACGCCGGACAGGCTCAGGCCCACCGCGAACATGATGTAGGCCAGCGCCGCCACCACGCCCGGGTGCTGCAGCTGGAAGCCGATGCCGACGGCGTTGCCGATCGCGCGCAGGCCAACCATCAACGCACCGATCACCGCGAACGCGACCAAGACGCCCAGCGTGTACCAGAGGGCATGGCTGCGCGCGCGCTGCGGGCTTTCGCCACTCTGCGCCAGGCTCAGGACCTTCAGCGACAGGATCGGCAGCACGCAGGGCATCAGGTTCAGTACCAGGCCACCGGCCAGCGCCAGCAGCAGGACCCATACGAACGAACGGTCCGGATTCGGCGTGGTCACCGGCGGTCGCGTGCGCAGCGCGTTGTCACCCTGTGCATCGGCGGCGAACTCACTGCTGGCGGTGCCGTCACCTGCAGCAGGGGCCGTTGCATCCGTATTGGGCACGGTTGGCAGCAGGCGCAGCGGCGCGCCGTTGGCGGCTTCGCGTGGCGCGCCGTTGGCAGCGGGCAGCGGGCTGATCACCTCATTGCGCGGTGGCGCCTGGTCGGCACTGCTGCTGACCTTGCCGGCCGGAATGGACAGCTTCACCCGGCGGGTCATCGGCGGGTAGCAGATGCCATCGGTCTGGCAACCCTGGAAGGTCACCACCAGAGTGCTGTCGACCGCATCGGCGATGGAGCGGCGCAGCGGCAGCGGCACTTCCACCTGGTTGAAGTACACCGAGACATCGCCGAAGTGTTCGTCGCGATGCGACTGTGCGGCAGGCCAGCGCAGCTTGTCGGCCAGCACACCGGTACTGCCGTCCAGCTTCACCGAAGTGCGGTCGCGATACAGGTAGTAGCCCGGCGCCGGGCTGAAGCGCAGCAGCAGGGTATTGCCGTCGCTGGCGATGGCGTCGAAGCCGAACGCCTGCTCCGACGGCAGCGGCAGCGCCTGGCTGTTGCTGGCCGC
Organism: Stenotrophomonas sp. 93052_Sma; assembly: GCF_056481145.1. Classification (NCBI taxonomy): domain Bacteria; kingdom Pseudomonadati; phylum Pseudomonadota; class Gammaproteobacteria; order Lysobacterales; family Lysobacteraceae; genus Stenotrophomonas; species Stenotrophomonas sp. 93052_Sma. The sequence goes on along the minus strand of NZ_CM151134.1, from coordinate 4,470,968 downwards.
GCCCGGCAGGCGCAGGCCACCGCTGTTGCCGGCACCGGCCAGCGGGTTGTTGAACGGGCTTGCGGCACCGGTACGCGCGGCAGGCACCGTGGCCGCCGCACCGGCGCCCGGCAGGGTGACCTGCACCACGCGCTTCTGCGGCGGGTAGCAGACACCGGCATCGGCGCAGCCCTGGTAACGCACTTCCAGGCTGATGGTGCCGGCGGCGTCGGTCGGCGTGCCGGGCAGGGTGGCCTGCAGGCGTTCGCGATAGGTTTCGACTTCGCCGAAGAAATCGTCGTGGTGCTTGTCGCCCTTGGGCATCTGCAGCGCGCCGGCATTGAAGGCCGGATCCGCCTTGACGCTGGTGCGGTGGCGATACAGGTAATAGCCCGGTGCGATCTTGAACTGCAGCTGCACCTGGCCCCGTTCGGGGGCGCTGGCGGTCAGCGCGAACGCCTGGTCCACCGGCAGCAGGTCCTTCTCATCCAGCGCGAAGGCCGGCAGCGAGAGCCACAACAGGGCGCACAAGGCGGCGCCACGCGCAAACAGAGTCTTCAATCAGTGTCCTCCCGGGTCTGTGCCCGGATCCAGTCCAGATACGCCGGCAGGCCGGCCCGGGTTTCGACCGCAATGCACTCCGGGAGTTCATACGGATGCAGTTCGACGATCCGGGCAATCGCGTCATCGACGCGACTCGCGGTGGTTTTCACCAGCAGCTGCAGCTCGGCGTCGGTGGTCACCTCGCCCTGCCAGCGGTAGGTCGACTGCGCGCCATCGAGGCGGGTCACGCACGCGGCCAAGCGCTCGCCGACCAGCGCGTGCGCGATGCGCTCGGCACTGGCCCGGTCCGGGCAGGTGGTCAACAGCAGCAGGACGGAATCGACGGTCGACATGACCGTCGAGTATAGGGCCGCCGCCGGGTCAGGGCCCGGCGGCGGCAGTGGACCGCTGCGTTGCGCGGTCAGTTGGCCAGCTGGCAGGAGGCCGGCTTGGCCGAGGTGAACAGGCCCGGGGTCGCCCACTCGGGGTGGTCGATGAACGGGTTGCGGTTGCCCTGGAAGCTGTAGATCACGTCGTTGCGGGCACGCTCGGCATCATCCGGCGGATCGGACAGGTGCCAGTCGATCAGCGTCGAGAGCAGGCCCATGTAGGCCGGCGAACTGCTGGTCTTGACGATCCTGCTGCGGTCGTCGGTCAGCTCCAGGTCCGGCTCGGACTGGCCGGTGGCCGCATCCTTGCCGCCCTCGTAGCGGATCGCCATGTACATCACCGCACGCGCCATGTCGCCCTTGCGCTTGCCCCACACCTCGAAGGTGCCGGTGTTGCCGTCCGGCGTGCGCACCCAGTTGGAGTTGCCCGGGTAGCCGCCGCTGCCGCCGCGCTGGCCGTTGTTGGCCTCGGTGGCACGTTCGCCGCAGTTGGCGTCGCACTTGCCGAACGGCTTGTTGCCACGGTCGGCGTTCCACTGCGCGTCGGTCAGGTACAGCATGTGGGTGTCGGTGTACGGCGCGTACGGCAGGCCCTTGTCGCCGGTGGTGCTGGCAAAGCCCAGCGAGTTCGGCCAGGTGTGCTCGCGGTTGTACTTCAGGCCGCCGCCGCTGCCGGCGCGGTCGGTCACCTTGGCGTAGCTGCGGTTGCGGTACGCATCCAGGATCCTGCCGCTGTTGTTCGGATCCTCGTCGGCGATTTCCAGGATGGTCCAGGTGCTGGTGCCCGAGCCGCTGTACGGGTAGACGGTGTGGCCCTTGATGGTGGCGTGCAGCGAGCAGCGCAGCTGGCTGGGGCTGCTGGTATTGACCTTGGAGTAGTAACCGGCCGGCACGCCCGGGTTGCCCGGGTCCGGATTGCCGCCGGTGCTGGCCACGGTGAAGGCGATGCGGCTGTCGGCGGCGGGGTGCGCCCCCTGCAGGTCGGTGATGCGCGCGGCGCGGATGTCGAAGCGGCAGGCTTCCCCGGCCACCAGCGCGGTGTTGGTGGACAGCTTCACGCTGCGGCCGCTGGCCGGGTAGGTCAGCGGCACGCTGCCGGAGGTGCCGCAGCTCAGGGCGAAGGCGCCGCTGGCCAGGTTCACCGTCTCGCTGAACACCACTTCCAGGTCGGCGGCGGCCGGGAAGGTGCTGCTGCCCTGCGCCGGGGTGGTGGTGGAGACCGACGGCGGCGTGTTCGGGCCCGGGGTGCCACCCCCGCTGAAGGTCTGGCCGTTGTTGCAGCTGCCAAACGTCTGCCTGGCCGATTCGGCCCAGGTGAAGTGGGCGTACTGGCTGCCGCTGCCGGTCAGCTGAAGCGAGGTGCCCGGGGCCGTGCTGTTGGTCTCGGCCACCGGAATGTTCTGGCTGGTCATGCCGGCGGCAGGGCCACCGGAGGCGGTGATGGCGCCCTCGTAGCTGAGGAACTGGACCACCTTGCCGCTGGCATCGACCAGGGCGATGCCGTCGTTCGGACCGTTCTGCAGGCCGTTGGTCGGGTAGCTGACCACGGCCAGGGTGGCGCTGCCGCAACCCGCGGCGGTGCCGGCCGGGACCGGATTGTTGGCGTAGACCGTGGCGGCTGAAGGATTGCTGCCGTTGTAGAGATAGAGGCGGTAGCCGGACAGGTCCTCGCCCGCGGTAGCGACCACTTCGATGGCTTCGCCGACGTCACCGGCGGCGGTGCTGTCGTCGTAGTGCAGTTCGTTGATGAAGACCTCGGCCTGGGCCGGCGCGGCGGCCAGCGCCAGCAGGCAGGCGGCGGCAAGCGGGGACAGCAATCGCATCGACTACTCCTTGTGATTGGGAATGCGCGGCCGAGCCTAAGGCCGATCCAGTGACACTTTGTCGTAAATGAACGTCAGATATCTGACAGTGCGACGCGAGTCACCAAAAGTCGAGGATTCCAGAGACAGGGTTGCCGCGTTGCACCGGCATCCAGGCCTTCACATGGGCGCAGATCGAGTGGGCCCGGGGCAGTGAAATTTTTTCCGCGAGCGGCCTTGAAAGGTCCGGGGCCAGCTCCATCTCTGTCCTGCTCCCGATTCATCGGGCTTTTTCGCGAGCAATGCTGGCAGTCACCTGGGGTGAGTGCTAACATCGCCAGACTTTTTCAGACCAATCAATAACTTAAGAGGTCTCTCATGAGCATCAAGCCGCTGCACGACCGCGTTGTGGTCAAGCCGATCGAAGCCGACGAAATCTCCGCCGGTGGCATCGTCATTCCGGATTCGGCCAAGGAAAAGTCCACCAAGGGTGAAGTCGTGGCCGTCGGCCCGGGCAAGCCGCTGGACAACGGCAGCGTGCGCGCCGTCGCTGAAGGTCGGCGACAAGGTCATCTACGGCCAGTACGCCGGCAGCTCGTACAAGAGCGAAGGCGTCGAGTACAAGGTCCTGCGCGAAGACGACGTGCTCGCCGTCATCGGCTGAGCCTCGGCGCGACCTGTTTCAACCTGATTCCCAAATCCCAGCCGCCGGGCATCGTCCGGCGCTACCAATGAGGTAATTGCAATGGCTGCCAAGGATATTCGTTTCGGTGAAGACGCCCGTTCGCGCATGGTGCGCGGCGTCAACGTTCTCGCCAATGCCGTCAAGGCCACCCTGGGCCCGAAGGGCCGCAACGTCGTGCTGGAAAAGAGCTTCGGCGCACCGACCATCACCAAGGACGGCGTCTCCGTCGCCAAGGAAATCGAACTGGCTGACAAGTTCGAGAACATGGGTGCGCAGATGGTGAAGGAAGTTGCTTCCCGCACCAACGACGACGCTGGCGACGGCACCACCACCGCCACCGTGCTGGCCCAGGCCCTGATCCGCGAAGGCGCCAAGGCCGTGGCCGCCGGCATGAACCCGATGGACCTCAAGCGTGGTATCGACAAGGCCGTCGTGGCCGCCGTTGCCGAGCTGAAGACCATCTCCAAGCCGACCGCCGACGACAAGGCGATTGCCCAGGTCGGTACCATCTCGGCCAACTCGGACGAGTCGATCGGCCAGATCATCGCTGACGCGATGAAGGAAGTCGGCAAGGAAGGCGTGATCACCGTTGAAGAAGGCTCGGGCCTGGACAACGAGCTGGACGTGGTCAAGGGCATGCAGTTCGACCGCGGCTACCTGTCCCCGTACTTCATCAACAACCAGCAGTCGCAGACCGCTGACCTGGATGACCCGTTCATCCTGCTGCACGACAAGAAGATCTCCAACGTCCGTGACCTGCTGCCGGTGCTGGAAGGCGTCGCCAAGGCCGGCAAGCCGCTGCTGATCGTTGCCGAAGAAGTTGAAGGCGAAGCGCTGGCCACCCTGGTCGTCAACACCATCCGTGGCATCGTCAAGGTCGTGGCCGTCAAGGCGCCGGGCTTCGGCGACCGTCGCAAGGCGATGCTGGAAGACATGGCCGTGCTGACCGGCGGCACCGTGATCTCCGAAGAAGTGGGCCTGTCGCTGGAAAAGGCCACCATCAAGGACCTGGGCCGCGCCAAGAAGGTGCAGGTCTCCAAGGAAAACACCACCATCATCGATGGCGTGGGTGACAAGGCTGCCGTCGACGCACGCGTCGGCCAGATCAAGACCCAGATCCAGGACACCTCCTCGGATTACGACCGCGAGAAGCTGCAGGAACGCGTGGCCAAGCTGGCCGGTGGCGTTGCCGTGATCAAGGTCGGCGCTTCGACCGAAATCGAAATGAAGGAAAAGAAGGATCGCGTCGACGACGCCCTGCACGCCACCCGTGCAGCCGTTGAAGAAGGCGTGGTCCCGGGCGGCGGCGTTGCCCTGGTCCGTGCGGTCACCGCGCTGGCCGGCCTGAAGGGCGCCAACGAAGACCAGAACCACGGCATCCAGATCGCCCTGCGCGCGATGGAAGCCCCGCTGCGCGAAATCGTGGCCAACGCCGGCGACGAGCCGTCGGTCATCATCAACAAGGTCAAGGAAGGCACCGGCAGCTTCGGCTACAACGCCGCCACCGGCGAGTTCGGCGACATGCTGCAGTTCGGCATCCTGGACCCGACCAAGGTGACCCGTTCGGCGCTGCAGAACGCGGCCTCGATCGCTGGCCTGATGATCACCACCGAAGCCATGGTTGCCGAAGCTCCGAAGAAGGACGAGCCGGCCATGGGCGGCGCCGGTGGCATGGGCGGCATGGGTGGCATGGGCGGCATGGACTTCTAAGTCCCCCGCGTTCACCCCGCAATGAAAAACCCCGCCGCAAGGCGGGGTTTTTTTGTGGCCGGTTGGAATCGAAATAGTAGATCCACGCCATGCATGGATGCCGCTGCCAGGTGCAAATCTACCCGCGGCCCTCGCGCCGCTGCAGCCACAGGTGGGCCACCAGCAGGGCCAGCGCGCCGCCAGCGATCATGCCCTGTACCCACGGCAGACCCGTGATCGGCGCAAGCAGCAGGCCCGCCACCATGCCGATCAGACTGGCGCCGACGGCCACCCGCTGACGTCGCTGCCGATGTGCGGCCTGGCGATGGCGTGCAGCGATGCGCAGACGCCGTGCATCCGGCCGCATTACGGCCTCGGCAATGGCATCGATCTCTGGGCGATTCATCCTGCGTCCTGCTTGGGGAGTGTGCCTGCATCCTGGGTCATCATCAGTGCCGCGCGCAACCAGGCCATGAATGCGGGTACTGCCGCGTTGGATTCGCCGTCCGAATGGGTCACCGCGTAGTAGGCGAAGGCCTGGGGCCAGGGCTGGTCGATCACCACCTGTAGCCGGCCACTGGCCAGCTCTTCGGCGGCATGGATGTCGCGCACCAGGGCGACGCCTTGCCCGGCCACCGCCGCGCGGATCAACAACAGGTCGTCATCGAAGGCAGGGCCGCGCTCCAGTCGTTCATCGACGGGCAGATCCAGTGCCTGGAACCACAGCCGCCAGTCGCTGCGGTCGGCGTCCTGCAACAGGGGCAGCTGCAGGCAATCCTGCACCGAGCTCACCGTCGGTGCGCCGGCCAACAATGCCGGACTGGCCACCGGCAGCAGCACCGGTGCCATCAGGTGCTCAGCATGCAGCCCCGGGTAACGCCCGAGACCGTGGCGGATGGCGATGTCCACCCCCTTGCGGCGCAGGTCGACCAGCGCCGCGCTCGAGTCCAGCTGCACGTCCACCTGCGGATGCAACGCACTGAACGCACCCAATCGCGGTGCCAACCACTGTGCGGCGAAGCTCGGTGCCGCACTGATGCGCAGCGTGCGTCGCGTTTCCCAGCGCTCCAGGGTCTGCAGGCTGTGCGAGATCTGCTCGAAGGCCTGCAGCAGTTCCGGGTATACGCGAGCGCCTGCGACGCTGAGCACCACGCCATGCCGGGTGCGGTCGAACAGGTTCACACCCAGCCGTTCCTGCAGCTGCCGCAATTGCTGGCTGATCGCACCAGGTGTCACCCCCATCGCTTCGGCGGCAGCGGTCAGGCTGCCATGGCGGCCGGTTTCAACGAAGGCCCGCAGGCCCAGCAGCGGCAGCACCGCACCCATGTCCATTCTCCTGTAGCCGCGTCGGCACGCGCCGCGCTGCGACAGCATATCGAGCGTGCCGCAGGCTGTCGCGCGCCTGCCGCTCACGTTGAGCTGCGCTCAACTTCCCATGCAGGAGACATCGTTTCCTTCCCGCGCCAGCGCTTCCTAGACTGGTTGCACGGCTGCTGCAGCGCCCGTTCCCGCATCGCCCGGCCACCTTCAACGGCCGGTGCATGCCGTCGCTCCCTGCGTCCAGGATTCCCATGAACGAACCTTCGCTGCACCTGTACTCCGACAGTTCTCCCAATGGCTTCAAGGCCACCATCGCACTGGAAGAACTGGGTCTTCCCTATCGCCTTCACCACGTCCACATCGCCGATGGTGAACATCGCCATCCCGACTTCCTGCGGCTCAACCCGCATGGTCGCATTCCCGTGCTGGAAGATCGCGCGCGCGGCATCGTTGTCTTCGAGTCGGCGGCGATCCTGATGTATTTGGCCGAACAGGGCAATGCGTTGCTGCCTTCCGAACCGGTTGCGCGCTGGGAGACGCTGACCTGGCTGATGTTCCATGCCGCCAGCGTCGGCCCGATCCTCGGCCAGCGCGTGCACTTCGAGCATTTCGCACAACAGCCCGATTCCGCGGCAATCGAACGCTACCGCCGCCTGAGCGACGAGCTGTTCGGCGTACTCGACCAGCGCCTGCAGGGACGCGAGTGGTTGGCTGGCGATCACTACTCGATTGCCGACATCGCCCACTTCGGCTGGCTGCACATCGCCCGCATCATCGACATCGATTTGTCGCGGCATCGCCATCTGGATGCGTGGTACGCACGGGTTGCCGCACGCCCTGCGGTACAGCGCGGCGTGCAGCTGCCCGAGCCGGCCACCGGACCGTAAGGAGGCGACGCATATGAACGATTCCATTGCAGTGCCGGGCGCGTCGGCGCCGGTCTTTGCCACGCACCCGGGCTACCAGCGCATGTTCCGCGCCGACGCGCTGACCCTGGGCATCTACCTGCCGCTGCGCTTCTACCAGGGCGACATGGCCGTGCTGCAGGGCCAGGCGCGGCTGGTGGAGGAGATCGACCGCCATGGCTTCGCTGCGGTATGGGTGCGTGACGTACCGCTGTTCGATCCGTTGTTCGGCGATGCGGGGCAGCTGTTCGATCCATTCACCTACCTTGCGTGGCTGGCAGGCGCACACAGCGCGTGGCCCTGGCCACCGGCAGCGTGGTGCTGCCACTGCGCCATCCGATCGATCTGGCCAAGGTCGCGGCGTCGCTCGATCAGCTGTCCGGTGGGCGGCTGGTGATGGGTGTGGCGTCCGGTGATCGACCGCTGGAGTTCCCGGCCTATGGACTGGAGCACGCGGCGCGCGGAGAGCGTTTCGCCGCCGCAATGAACGAGATGCGCCGTTGGCTGCAGCCGGGCACGGATGGACGGATGACACATGCCGGTGCCGAGCAGGGCGTGCAGTTGCTGCCGCCCACGGTCAGTGGCCGCGTTCCGCTGATCGTCACCGGTGGCGCACGCCAGCCACTGGAATGGATCGGCCAGCATGCCGATGGCTGGCTGACCTACCCAGAGGCCACCCATGACAACGCTGGTCCGCAGCGGCTGGCCGCGAAGATCGGCGCCTGGGCGCGCTGATTCCGGACGGCGGCTTCCGTCCGCACATGACCAACGAATGGATCGACCTGGTGGACGATCCGGATCATCCACGCATGCCGCTGCGGGGTGGCTTCACCCTGCGCACCGGCCGCAAGGGCCTGATCGATCTGCTGCAGGCCTGGCAGCGGGCCGGCGTCAACCATGCCGCGCTGGGCATCCAGTTCGCCGAGCGGCCTGCCGGCGAGGTGCTGCAGGAGCTGGCCGAGGAGGTACTGCCGTTGTTCCCGTCGCATCCCGGGCCGGCGGCGAAGGTGATGGACTGGTAGCCACGCCGAAGGGGATGGCATATGATTAGGCGCCTAATCATATGCTCATCACGAGATGATCGAAGCCAAGCACCATGCCCTGATGGATGAGGCGCAGCGACGCGGCCACGCCAACGTCGCGCAGCTGCGCCTGTGCTTCCAGCTGCTCTCGTTGTCGTCGTCCATCGACCACGATTGCGCCACCCGGCTGGCGCCACACGGGCTCAGTGAGGGTCGCTTCGTCGTGCTGTTCCTGCTGCATGGGGCCGGTGGCACGCTACCGCCCCACGAGCTGGCCGAACGCGCAGGCGTCACCCGCGCCACCATCAGCGGCCTGCTCGATGGCCTGCAGCGCGAAGAACTGCTGCAGCGTCGCAGCGATGCTGAGGATGGCCGTCGCCTGCAGATCGTATTGACCGCACGGGGAAAACGCTTGGCCGAGACACTGTTTGACCAGCACACGCAGTGGATCGGTGGCCTGTTCAATGGTCTGGACACCGATGAACAGCAGCAGCTGTCGCGGTTGCTGCACAAGGTCTGGCAGCACACCGATGCTGGACGAGAGTCTGCAGCATGAGTCCGGCGATTGCGGCGCAACGCCTGCATGAACTCAACACCGGCCGCGTTGCCACCACCCATCTGGCCGAATGCCTGGCGGTGGATTTCGCCGCACTGCTGCAGGTTGTGGCGCCCGCGCTTGCACCGGAAGCGCTGCAACGCATGCAGGATGCCTCAGGCAAGGGCATCACGCTGCGCATGGCCCTGGCCGCGCAACTGCTGCGTGAGGCGGGGCAGGGTGCGCCTGAGTTCTGGCAGGATCACAGCTCCGATACCGTGCGTGGCTGGGCCTGCTATCTGATCGGCAGCGATGCCCGCGCAACGTTGGCAGAGAAGCTGCAGCAGATGCGCACGCTGGCCGATGACCCACACTTCGGTGTGCGCGAATGGGCGTGGCTGGCGCTACGCACGGACATCGTTGCCGCGCCGATGCAGGCGCTTGAGTACCTGCAACCGTGGACACAGGAAACATCGCCGTACCTGCGCCGCTTCGCCTGTGAAGCGCTGCGCCCACGCGGTGTCTGGGCCACGCATATCGCACTGTTCAAGCAGCATCCGGAACTTGCGTTACCCATGTTGGAAGCACTGGCTGACGACCCGGAACGCTATGTGCAGGATTCGGTCGGCAACTGGCTCAATGACGCCGGCAAGACTCAGCCGCAGTGGCTGCGCGAGCTGTGCACGCGTTGGCAGCACGAGCGCCACAGCGACGCCAACGCCTACATCCACAAACGCGCACTGCGCTCGCTCCGGTAGTGCCGGCCGCTGGCCGGCAACCCCGCAACCTCGTAAACCTCAAGGACGAACCACCATGTCGCACACCTTCATCGAGCTCTACACCGCCACACCAGCCTGGACCGCACTCCCGCCCGAGCAGCGGAATGCCTTCTTCGCCCGTATTGGCGCCGGCATGCAGCAGTTCGATCCAGCCCGCATCACGCCGCTGGCGATGGGCCGCATTGCCATGGGCGTACCGCACGGCAGCGATGAGCAGTTCTATGCGGTCTGGCGCTGTGCAAGCCGCGAGGAGGTCGATGCGCTGGTCGCCGGCATTGCCGCGACCGGCTGGCATGCGTACTTCACCACCACCCATGCGATAGGCGCGACGGACAGCATGGCCCAGCACCTGGCCGACCTGGCCGCCCTGTAGCGGGGCGGCAGACGCCGGCAGATCCCGGGCCTCGGCATGGGGGGCACATGCGCCTGTCACCCAGACACGGTAAACAGTGCATTGCCCATGTCCATCCGCAGGGAAGTCGATCATGCAGAGCACGCTCCAGGTCACGCTGTTCGGCCCTCTTGGCGACAGCCCGGCGTTGCAGTTGCCGGGCCTGGAGGGGCCGTCGGTGGCCATCCCGGAATCGGCCCTGCGGCGGTTGGTTTCCGACCTCTACACCGCGCGTTCCCTGCTCAACCCTGAGCAGCTGGACGAAGCCCGGCAGGAGCTGGATCGCGTGCTGGAGCGCTGGGCCGACATCCATGAGGGCCTGCTGCTGGATGTGGAAGTGCATGGTAAATGAGCAACTTCGCGTGGCTGCCGCCGCGTAGGCATGGCTGGTGCGCACCTCGCTGAACCGCGTCCCCAGTTGCGGATGAAACATTTTGCACTGCGCAAAAGCTGTGCTATCAATAGATCCCATGAACGCAGCCGCCACCCGCTTTTACTGGTATTACTTTCCGAAGCCACTGGCGGAGGAAGGACTGCGCTCACCCTGAAGAAAGCTTCAGACGCATTCCCGAAAGCCGCCAGCGAACCTGGCGGCTTTTTTCATGCCGCCACGCTGGGGACCCCCAACGTTCCGGAGATCTCCCGCAATGCCCCCGCACACCGACGACCTGCGTATCCGTACCATCGAACCGCTGACACCGCCTGCCCAGCTGCTGGCGATGCTGCCTTGTGACGATGAAGCTTCCGACACCGTCAGCGCCTCGCGCGCGGCCCTGCACCAGATCCTGCACGGCCGTGACGACCGCCTGGCGGTGGTGGTGGGCCCGTGCTCGATCCACGACCCGAACGCTGCCATTGAATACGCCCAGCGCCTGAAGCCGCTGCGCGACGCACTGGCCGGCGAACTGGAAATCGTCATGCGCGTGTACTTCGAGAAGCCGCGCACCACGGTGGGCTGGAAGGGCCTGATCAACGATCCGGACCTGGACGGCAGCTTCAAGATCGACAAGGGCCTGCGCATCGCCCGCGGCCTGCTGCGCGACATCAACAAGCTGGGCCTGCCGGCCGGTGTCGAGTTCCTCGACGTGATCTCGCCGCAGTACATCGCCGACCTGGTGGCATGGGGTGCGATCGGCGCACGCACCACCGAAAGCCAGGTGCATCGCGAGCTGGCCTCGGGGCTGTCGTGCCCGGTCGGCTTCAAGAACGGCACCGATGGCAACGTGAAGATCGCCGCCGACGCGGTAGGTGCCGCGTCCAATCCGCATCACTTCCTGTCGGTCACCAAGCAGGGCGGTACCGCCATCGTGTCGACCACCGGCAACCCGGACTGCCATGTGATCCTGCGCGGCGGCAAGCAGCCGAACTACGACGCAGGCAGTGTTGCCGAGGCCTGCCAGGTGCTGGCCAAGGCCAAGTTGCCGACGCGCCTGATGATCGACGCAAGCCATGCCAACAGCCTGAAGAACCCGGAGAACCAGCCGAAGGTGATCGACGACATCGCCGTTCAGCTGGAAGACGGCGAACAGCGCATCGTTGGCGTGATGATCGAGAGCCATCTGGTCGGCGGCCGCCAGGAACTGGTGGAAGGCCAGCCGCTGGTCTATGGGCAGAGCATCACCGATGGCTGCATCGACTGGGACACCACCGTCACGGTGCTGGAGCGACTGGCTGCGGCCGTGCGCGCCCGTCGCGACGTGAAGGTATCCGAAGCAGCTTGATGGAAGCCGCCTGAGTGCGGCACGTGTGTGGATGGCGGCCAGCGCCTGCGGGGGTGCGGCCGCGATCAGGGCCGGTCGGAGTTGGAGACCGGCCCATCTGCACCGGCGATGCGCCTGGCGCTGCGCATGAGCGACAGCGCCAGGTACATCGCCGGGGTGGCAGTAGATCCACGCCATGCGTGGACGATTCGCCGTCCCTGGCAATGACGGCTACGACCCGCTGGAGGCCACATCAGCGCCGCCAGCGCGCTTCAGGCTACTGATGAGCCTGCTTCTGGCAGATATCCATCAGAACCATACTTCACTGATTTCGCTGAAAAATTTCCGCGCAGCAGGCGGGCCTTGCGTTTGTCACGCCTGGCCTGCCGCAAACGCCCATTCCGACCGTTCCGCCTATGGCTCACGGTTGTCCTTCCGGGAGTCGCCAACCCACGGCGGCAGGAGCGGAAGGCAAGTCATGGACTTGACGAAATTTATCACGGTGATAAATTGAGGCCCGAGCTGTGGAGGGTCGATCCGGCGCAGTTGCCACAGCCAAGGGAATGCGGCAGGTCGCGCCGAACGATCAATGTTCGCGGATCTCCCTTGATTGATCTGTTGGCTTTGCAGGAATGCGTGCGCACAGGCGGGTTGCAGCCTGACGATGTCTGGGTGGCTACCCGCAAAGCACAGAGAGATCTGGAAAACCTTCGCTGGACGCTGGGCGACCTCCTGGACTGTCTGCTGTGCCTGCAAGCGGAGGACCATAGGGGATCAGAGTGGTGCAGGGACCAGTTGGGCACCTGGCATCCATGTGACGCCTACGCAGTTCGCTATGACGATGTGCAGAAGTGCCGGATGAACCGATCCGACATCAACTATTACCTGAAATTTTCTGTTGGCCGGTGTGGAACGTTGCGGCTCGTATTTCTCAGCTGCCATCTGTAGAGCATCATGCGTTTCATTGGAGCGCGCCATGAACAAAGCCACGTCCCGACTCTGTCCCGCCTGCGAGCAGGCACCGCTGGTGGCATCCACACGCGAACGGCACTTCACTCCGCGCGGCAATCCTGTGGTCGTCGAACTGCTGGCGATGGAGTGCCCCGCATGCGGCGCTATGGCAACCAGCGCCGCACAGCAGATCGAGAACCTGAGACGACTTGCCGCACGGCGCGCCCACTACGGCGGGCTGCTGCTGGGCGAGGATGTGTTGGCGTTCCGGCGCCGCTACGGCTTGACCCAGCGCGCAGCGGCCAGGCTGTTTGGAAAAGGCGCGATCGCGTTTTCCCGCTACGAGAACGAGACGACCTATCCCGACGATGCCACAACCATGCTGCTGTCGTTGGCTATGGAGAAGCCCGAGGTCGTGCGCTGGCTTGCCGAGCGCACCGGCACGGCGGTCCCGCTGCTGGACAGGCTGCAGGACGTTGCAACCAAGCCTCCCCGGCGTGTGTCGCGGGCCCATCGGGTCGCACCCGGCACGCCAAGTGGTCCAGTCCGCGCAGTGCGTTGATCCGACTTGGATACGTAGAGTCGAGCTTGCTCGACTGCGGAAAAACGTGCACCAACGGCAGTCGAGCAAGCTCGACTCTACTCAATGTCCGCCGTAGATCCACGCCACGCGTGGATACCGCTCTTCTGTAGCGTCGAGCCATGATCGACTTGCGCGAGAAGCGCGTTGGTTCCCTGTAAAGAGCAGTCGAGCATGGCTCGACGCTACATGGCCTTCTTCGCGCGCAACCTCGCCAAGGCCAGATACATCGCCGGGGTCGTGTACAGCGTCAACCACTGGCTGACCAGCAAGCCGCCGACAATCGCAATGCCCAGCGGTTGCCGCAGCTCCCAGCCTTCGCCATTGGCCAGCATCAGCGGCAGCGTGCCCAGCAGCGCTGCCAGCGAGGTCATCAGGATCGGCCGCAGGCGCAACCGTGCGGCTTCCATCACTGAATCCTGCGCGCTCAGCCCGCGCCGCTCGCCGGCCAGTGCGAAATCCACCAGCAGGATGGTGTTCTTCATCACCACGCCCACCAGCAGGAACAGGCCGAGCAGGGCGATCAGGTTCAGTTCGTTGCCGAACAGCCACAGCGCCAGCAGCGCACCGACACCGGCCGAAGGCAGGGTGGACAGGATCACCAGCGGCTGCAGGAAGCTCTCGTAGAGGATGCCCAGCACCAGGTAGACCGCCAGCGTGGCGCCCAGCACCAGCCATAGCTGGCGCGCGCGCAGCTGATCCAGCCCGCCGGCTTCACCGGACAGTTTTCCCTGGACCGAACGCGGCAGCATCAGTTTCGACATCGCACCATCGATCGCCTGTGTGGCCTGTTCCAATCCTACGCCCGGTGCCAGTGCGAACTCGATCCAGATCGAGGCGAACTGCTCGCTGTGGTACACCCGGTCCGGTGCCATGCCATAGCGCCAGCTGGCGATGCTCGACAGCGGAATGCGCTGGCCGTTGCCATCGATCACCTGCAGGCGTGACAGCGTGCCCGGGTCCTGGGTGTGCTTCGGGTCCAGCTCCATCACCACGCGGTACTGGTTGAGGCTGTCGTACAGCGTGGCGACCTGACGCTGGCTGAAGGAGTTGTTGAGCATGTTGGCCACCGTGCGCAGGTCGACGCCGTGGCGCGCGGCTGCTTCGCGGTCGATATCCAGCACCACCTGGCGCATGCCCGCTTCACCCTGTGCTTCCACGTCCACCAGTTCGGGCAGGCCACGCAGGGCGGCAGCCACCTTCGGTGCCCATTCGCGCAGGGGCGCTGTATCGGCCGACAGCAGCTGGAACTCGTACTTGCCGCTGCTGCCGGCGCCCTCCAGGCGGATGTCCTGGTCCACCCACAGATAGAGATTGCCGCCGGGCAGCTTGGGCAGCCGCGCGCAGGCGGTCGATCACCTGTTGGCTGGACACCTTGCGCTCGGCCAGCGGCTTCATCTTGATCATGATGAAGGCGTTGTTGACCCCGTTGCTGCCACCGATGTAGCCGATGATGTCCTCGATGGCCGGATCGGACAGCAACAGCTTCCTGTACGCATCGATCTTCGGTTGCATGGCCTGGAAGGACAGGCCGTCATCGCCGCGCGCGAAGCCGCGCAGCTGCGCGGTGTCCTGCTTGGGCACGATGCCCTTGGGCACCTGCTGGAACAGCCACGTGTTGAGCGCGATGACTGCAACGAAAGCCAGCAACGGCCAGCGCAGCCGGCGCAGGCTGGCCTGTAGCGTGCGCAGGTAGGCGCCGCGCACGCGCTCGAACAGTGCATTGCTGCCGCGCTGCCAACGCGAGGGTTGCTGCGCGGCATCCACGAACAATCGTGCACACAGCATCGGCACCAGGCTCAGCGCGACCAGCACGGAGACCGTCATGGCCGCCACCAGGGTCAACGAGAATTCGCGGAACAGGCGTTCGACGAAGTCGTCCAGGAACAGGATGGAGACGAACACCACGGCCAGTGCAACGTTCATCGACAGCAGCGTGGCACCGACTTCCGATGCACCCCGTACTGCCGCCTGCCAGCGGTCGGCGCCCAGTTCGCGATGGCGGGCGATGTTCTCCAGCGCCACGATGGCATCGTCCACCACCAGCACGGCGGCGACGATCAGCGCCATCAATGAAAGCGTATTGAGCGAGAAGCCCATCAGCGCGATCAGCGCCAGCGTGCCGAACAGCACCACCGGAATCGCCACGCTGGGGACCAGCGCTGCACGCCAGTGGCCGAGGAAGCCGAGCACCACCAGCACCACCAGCACGATCGCCAGCACCAGCGTGAGCTCTGCTTCGTGCAGGGTGGCGCGGATCACCGGCGAGCGGTCCATCACCAGCCGCATGTCCACGCCGGAGGGCAACAGCGCATGCAGTTGCGGCAGCTGCGCCTGGATGGCATCAACGGTGGCGATGATGTTGGCGCCGGGTTGGCGGCTGACGATCAGCAGCACGGCGGGGCGTTCGTTGTGGAAGCCGCTGGCGTAACGGTCTTCCACGCCATCGGCAACGGCGGCGACATCGCCCAGCCGCAGCGTGCGGTCGTCGCTGACCTTCAATGCCAGTTCGCGGTACTGCGCGGCCTGGCGCAGCTGCAGCGGCGCTTCCAGCTGCCACTGCTGGCGGTCATCGCCCACGGCACCCAGCGGGCGCATGGCGTTGGCGCGGCCGATGGCCTGGGCCACGTCCTCCAGTGCCAGGCCTGCATGGTTCAGTGCATTCGGGTCCAGCGATACACGCACGGCGGGCAAGGCGCTGCCGCCCACCTGCACTTCGCCCACGCCAGGCACCTGCGACAGCTTCTGCGCCAGCACGGTGGAGGCCAGGTCATACAGCTGGCCTGGCGAACGCGTGTCCGAGGTCAGTGCCAGCGCCAGGATCGGTGCCTGTGAGGGATTGACCTTGCGGTACTGCGGCATGCCGGGCATGCCACTGGGCAACTGCCCGCGTGCAAGATTGATGGCGGCCTGCACTTCACGCGCTGCCTCATCGATGTCGCGGCCGAGTACGAACTTCAGTTCGATCTGGGTCTGGCCCTGGGTGCTGGCCGAGTCGATGCGTGAGATGCCGGGCAGGCTGCCCAGTGCGCGCTCCAGCGGCGTGGCCACGGTGGCTGCCATCGACTCGGGCGAGGCGCCGGGCAGGCTGGCACTGACTTCAATGGCGGGATAATCGACCTGTGGCAGTGGCGCCACAGGCAACAGGCGCAATGCCAGCAGGCCAGCCAGCACCAGCGCCACCGCCAGCAGGATCGTCGCAACCGGGCGCTGCACGCAGGCCTGCGCCAGGCGCGCGATGGGGCTCACGCGCGCCTCGTCAACGGCCACCGGGGACGTCGCACGGCCACGCTGCAGGCGATCAAAGGCCAGGTAGATCACCGGCGTGGTGAACAGGGTCAGTACCTGGCTGACCAGCAGCCCCCCCACCATCACCCAGCCCAGTGGCTGCCGCAGCTCGGCGCCGGAACCGCTGGCCAGCATCAGCGGCACTGCGCCGAACAGCGCGGCCAGCGTGGTCATCAGGATCGGCCGGAAACGCAGCAGCGCGGCCTGATGGATCGCCTCGCGCGGTGACATGCCGCGTGTGCGCTGCGCGTCCAGCGCGAAGTCGATCATCATGATCGCGTTCTTCTTCACCAGGCCGATCAGCAGCACGATGCCGATCACCGCGATCAGGTCCAGGCTGCGTCCGCTTACCCACAGTGCCGCCAGCGCACCCACGGTGGCCGAGGGCAGGGTGGAGAGGATGGTGATGGGGTGGATGAAGCTCTCGTAGAGCACGCCCAGCACGATGTACATCACCACCACCGCGGCCAGGATCAGCCACAGTGTGGACGACAGCGAGCTGCTGAAGGCCGCTGCGGCACCCTGCAGGCGAAGTTCGATGCTCTGCGGCAGGTTCACCTGTGCGCGCGGCGTGCACAGCCTCCACCGCTTCGCCCAGTGATGCGCCCGGGGCAAGGTTGAACGACAGCGTGGCCGCCGGGAACTGGCCGACATGGTTGCGCAGCAGAGCGGTCGGGCCCAGATCCACGCGTGCCACCGCACCCAGCGGCACGGTCTGCCCACTGCTGCTGCGCACACGCAGGCCCGTGATCGCCTCCGGCCCGGGCTGTCGTGAAGGATCGGCCTCCAGCACCACCCGGTACTGGCTGGCCTGGGTGAAGATGGTCGAAATCTGGCGCTGCCCATAGGCGTCGTACAGCGCATCGGCTACTGCTTCCACGCTTACGCCCAGGCGCGCCGCCGCATCGCGGTCGATCGCCACGCGCGCCTGCCGGCCCTGCATCTGCAGATCGCTGGCGACATCGCGCAGTGCAGGTTGCTGGCGTAGCGCCTGCAGCAGCTTCGGGGTCCAGCGTTCCAGTGTTTCAAGATCCGGCGTGGTCAGGGTGAACTGGTACTGGGTGCGGCTGATGCGGTCTTCGATGCCCAGCTCCTGTACCGGCTGCAGGTACAGGGTGATGCCGGGGATCTTCGACACGCGCTGTTGCAGGCGCGCCATCACCACGGCGGCGCCATCGCGGTCGCCGTGCGGTTTCAGCTCGATCAGCAGGCGGCCGGTATTGAGCGTGGCATTGTTGCCGTCCACGCCGATGTAGGACGACACGCTGGCCACCGCTTCGTCGGCTTCGATGGCCGCCGCCAGCGCCTGCTGGCGCTCGCGCATGGCCTGGAATGAGATCGCCTGCGGCGCTTCGCTGATGCCCTGCACCAGGCCGGCATCCTGCACCGGGAAGAAACCCTTGGGCACGGCGAAGTACAGCGCCACGGTCAGTGCGAGGGTGGCAACGGTGGCCAGCAACATCAGCGGCTGGCGCTGCAGCACCCAGCGCAGCTGGCGGTCGTAGAGGCCGATGACGCGGTCGAAGACATCGGGCGCGTGTGCAGTCTTCGCGTGCGGCTTCAGGAACCGCGCGCACAGCATCGGCGTCAGCGTCAGCGAGACCACCAGCGAAATGCCGATGGCTACAGCCAGTGTCACTGCGAACTCATGGAACAGTGCACCCACCAGGTCGGCCATGAACAGCAGCGGGATCAGCACCGCGATCAGCGAAACAGTCAGCGACACCAGGGTGAAGCCGATCTCGGCTGCGCCTTTCAGCGCTGCATCGCGGGGGCTTTCGCCTTCCTCCAGATGGCGGGCGATGTTCTCCAGCATCACGATGGCATCGTCCACCACGAAGCCGGTGGCGATGGTCAGCGCCATCAGCGTGAGGTTGTTGAGCGAATAGCCGGCCAGCAGCATCACCGCGAAGGTGCCGATGAGCGACAGCGGCACCGCGACGCTGGGAATGAGCGTGGCCGGCAGATTGCGCAGGAACACCCAGGTGACCAGCACCACCAGGCCGATGGCCAGTACCAGTTCTTTCTGCACGCCGCGCACCGACGCGCGGATCGATTCGGTGCGGTCGCTCAGTACATTCATCTGCACGCCGGCGGGCAGCGTGGCCTGCAGCTGCGGCAGCAGCGTACGCACCTGCTCGACCACGGCGATCACGTTGGCGCCGGGCTGGCGCTGGATGTTCACCAGCACTGCCGGCGTGGTACCGCTCCACGCAGCCAACTGGCGGTTCTCGGCGCCATCGGTAATGGTGGCTACATCGCCCAGCCGCAGCGGCGCGCCGTCGCGCCAGGCCAGTACCAGGGCGCGGTACTCATCCACGCTGCGCATCTGATCGTTGGCATCGAGCATCACCGCGCGGATCGGGCCATCGAAACTGCCCTTGGGCAGGTTGACGTTGGCGGCGGCGATGGCGGTGCGGATGTGGTCCATGCCCAGGTTGTTGGCGGCCAGCGCCGCTGGATTGACCTGGATGCGCACCGCCGGGCGCTGGCCACCGGCCAGGCTGACCAGGCCGACGCCGGGCAACTGCGCCAGGCGCTGGGCGATGCGCGTATCCACCAGATCGTGCACCTGCGGCAGCGACAGGCCTTGCGAGGTCACCGCCAGTGTCAGGATGGGGGTGTCGGCCGGGTTGACCTTGCGGTACACCGGCGGCACCGGCAGGTCCCCGGGCAGGAAGCTGCCCGCCGCGTTGATGGCGGCCTGCACGTCCTGCTCGGCCACACCCAGCGACACCTCCAGCCCGAACTGCAGGGTAATGACCGAGGCGCCACCGGAACTGGTCGACGACAGTTGTTTCAGGCCGGGAATCTGGCCGAGCTGGCGCTCCAGCGGTGCGGTGATGGTGCGTGTGGTCAGTTCGGGGCTGGCCCCCGGATACAGCGTGGTGATCTGGATGATCGGGTAATCGACCTGCGGCAGCGCCGCCACCGGCAGCAGGCGATAGGCCAGCACGCCGGACAGCAGCAGCGCCACCATCAGGAGAGTCGTTGCGACCGGGCGCAGGATGAACGGGCGCGAGAGGTTCATGCGCCGGCCTTGGTCGCGGCCTCCTCGGTGATGATCTCCACCGCCGTGCCGTCTTCCAGCCCGTCGATGCCTTCGATCACCACCTTGTCCCCTGCGGCCAGCCCGGAGCGCACGGCCACGCGCCCATCATCGGCCGGACCGAGCACCACGGTGCGGCGCTGTGCCTTGCTGTCCTTGTCGACGATATGCACGTAGTTGCCCTGGCTGCCGAACTGCACGGCGGCATCGGGAATCAGCAGCGCGGGCTGCTCGCCCAGCTGCAGGCGGACGTTGACGAACTGGTTGGGGAACAGCGCCAGATCGTGGTTGTCGAAGTGCGCACGCAGTTTCAACGTGCCGGTGGTGGTATCGATGCGGTTGTCGACGCTGGACAGCGAGCCGCGGGCCAGCTGCCGGCGTTCTTCGCGGTCCCAGGTTTCCACCGCCAGTGCCGGTTGCGCCTGCACGGCATCGAGCAGCGCAGGCAGCTCGGGTTCGGGCACGGTGAACAGCACGCTGATCGGCGCGGTCTGCGCCAGCGTCACCAGGCCTTCGGCATCGCTGGCGCGCACCAGGTTGCCCACGTCCAACCGGCGCAGCCCGACGCGGCCACTGACCGGCGCGGTGATGCGGGTGTACTGCAGCTGCAGGCGCGCTTCATCAACAGACGCCTGATCGCCGAGGCGGCGGCCCTGCAGCTGGCGCACCTTGCTCTGCTGGTCGCTCAGTTCCTGCCCGGACACGTAGTTCTGCTTCTGCAGTTCGCGGTAGCGCTGCAGCTGGCGCTCGGCGTTTTCCAGCTCGGCCAGATTCTGCTGCTGGGTACCCTGCGCCTGTGCCAGCTTCACTTCATACGGGCGCGGGTCGATCTGCGCCAGCAGATCGCCGGCCTTCACCTGCTGGCCTTCCTGGAAATGCAGCCGTAGCAGTTCGCCATCCACGCGGCTGCGTACCACCACGCTGTGCAGCGGGGTGACCGTACCGACCGCCTTCAGGCGCAGCACCAGCGGCTCGGCGCTGGCGCGTGCCACGCGTACCGGCACCGTCTTGCCCGGCGCATCGTCGCTGCTGCCGGCGCCATTCCGGGGCCACAGCCACCACGCCAGAACGGCGACGAGGGCGATGGCCAGCACCGCCCACAACAGGCGGGCACGACGGAAGCGGGAATTTTCGGCGACAGACATGGGGCATCCTGCGCCCTGCGCGCGCAGGGACATGCGGGCCCGTCGGCGCGTTCACGGCACCACGGGCAGCGGGGAGGGAGTTGTCTGGCGGGGCCGCGGGCGCGGCGTGGCTGGATGCCGTCGCGGCAGCGACGGGGTGACAATGGTAGCCAATCACCCCGGCCAATGCCGCATGACCATGGTCATGCAACGCATTCGGTAGTGCCGGCCGCTGGCCGGCAACCTGCCGGAATCTGCGGGCGCGTGCCGTGTTGCCGGCCAGCGGCCGGCACTACCGTCAAACAATCAATGCACTTCGTCGTGGTACACGAACTTCGGCATTTCCCAGCGGTAGTGGATCGCCAGCAGGCGCAGCGCGAAGCCGCCGCCGAGGCAGCACAGGATCGCGGTGGCGTCGGCCACGCCCCAGTGCAGCAGCAACAGGTAGGCCGCGCCGGTCAGCAGCGCGATGATCGCGTACAGCTCCTTCTGGAAGATCAGCGGCACCTCGTTGCAGAGAATGTCGCGCAGCACGCCACCGAAGGCACCGGTCAGCATGCCGGCGATCAGCACGATCGGCATGGCATGGCCGGCCTCGCGCGATCGAACAGCCGATCAGGGTGAAGGCGATCAGGCCCAGGCCATCGAGCACCAGGAAGGTGCGGCGGAAGTGGTGCATCCAGCGCGCCACCCAGGTGGCGATCAGCGCCGCGCACACGGTGAAGCCCAGGTACTCGGGATGCTTCACCCAGCCGAGCGGGTAGTGGCCGAGCAGGATGTCGCGCAGCGAACCGCCCCCGAGGGCGGTGACGCAGGCGATCATGACCACCCCGAACAGGTCCATGCGGCGACGGCCGGCGGACAGCGCGCCGGTCATGGCTTCGGCGGAAATGGCGATCAGGTAGATGATGGACAGCAGCATGGGACAGGCTCCGGGCGCGGTGGGGCCGGCCATGCGCGACTACCGCCACTGCCTGCGCAATGACGGGATGACGATGACCGGTGCCGCTCCCGCTGTCCTTTTGCCTGAGAGTTCAGCGGCGTTGGCCGCGTGCCCCTTCGGCGGATCGTCCCGGGCATGCCCGGTGACCTCTCTCCAGCTCGGCGAGTCGAATGCATGGTTGGTGGGATTCCAGCCCACCGGCCTGAGCGATCATGGGAGCCTGCGCCTTCGGCGGGCGCCAGCGCGGCGCCTCTCTCCTGCATTCGGGCGCCAGTATATCCGCTGCAGTGCAGCACGGCATAATCCGGGCATGGCCCCGTCCCTCCGCCCGTGGTTCCTGTACCTGCTCGAATGCCGCGATGGCAGCTACTACGCCGGCATCAGCACCGATGTGGAGGCGCGTTTCGCCGCCCACCAGGCCGGCAAGGGCGCGCTACACCCGGGCACGGCCGCCGCTGCGCGTGCTGGCCGTGCGCGAGTACCCGGACCGGGCCGCCGCCTCGCGGGCCGAGTGGCAACTCAAGCAGCAGCCGCGCGAACGCAAGCTGGCCTGGCTGCAGGAACCGGCCGAGACGCTTCTGTAGATCCACGCCATGCGTGGATGGGCCACTTGGCCCATGCCATGATCACCCCGCGCCCAGAGCTGGAGACCCGGATGTCCACGATTGCCCTGCTGTTCGCTCTTTCCGCAGCAACGAGCCCCACTGCCGATCCGGCCACCCTCGAGGCCATTGAAGCCACCTGCCATGATTACGTCGACGGCCAGCTGGAAGCCGACCCGCAGCGTGTCGCCCGTTCCCTGCACCCGGACCTGGCCAAGCGCGCGGTGCTCGGCGATACGCCCGACGAACGCCTGGGCCTGCGCCGAATGTCGAAGGAAGAACTGGTGGCGCTGACGAAGCAGGGCGCGTTGAAGACCCCGAAGGATCAATGGGACCGCCGCTGCACGGTGCTGGACGTGACCGGCAACGCCGCCTCGGTGCGGCTGGAAACCCTGTGGTTCGTCGATTACTTCCACATGGGGCGCTTCGACCAGCGCTGGGTCATCGTCAACGCACTGTGGTATCCAAAACCAAAGGCGAAGTGAGCGATGGGTGCTGCCGGCAAAGCATGGATCTCCGTCGTCATGCTGGCCGCGGGCATCGCACTGCTGCCTGGCCTGCTGTACCGGCTCGGGCTGGCGCTGGTGGAAGGCCGGCCGAAGCCGGCGGACCGCGCACCCAGTGGTATGGCTGCGTGCAGCAGTGAGCAGCGCACGGGATTCCAGCCGATGAATCCATGGAGCTTCACGACGCGGTTCTTCGATCCTGAAGCGTTGAAGAAGGCGACTGACGTCGAGCGCGAAGCGTTCTGGGTTGCACGCCGCCACCTGATGCGGCAGCCAAGGCACGACATGCTGCGCTGGCATCTCAGCAGTACCGCACTGACAGTCTGGATCACCCGGTATTGGAGTAGCACGCAGATTGCCGATGCCGCGAGGAAGGAGGATTTCTGCCGCACCTGGTCGAAACGGCGGGTGCCGGGCGGCCCGATGAACCGGTAGATCCACGCCATGCGTGGATGGTGTTGACGGGGTCAGAGCCCTTTCCTGCGGAAAGGGATCCGACCGCGCAGCAGCCGGCCAGCGGCCGGCACTACCGTCGGGGTCGCCGGTCTTCCTGGTCATCACCAAAAATGATGCGCGCGCTGCGCTGGTAGCTCCAGTACGCCACGGCCCAGTTCAGCAGCACCACGATGCGGTTGCGGAAGCCGATCAGGAAGAACACGTGTGCGGCCAGCCAGAACCACCAGGCGAGGACGCCCGAGAGTTGCAGCCGGCCCAGGTGCACGATCGCGGCCATGCGGCCGATGGTGGCGAGGTTGCCGAAGTCGGCGTACTTGAACGGCCCCGGTGCGGCCTTGCCATGCAGACGCGCGCGGATCACCTCGGCCACGTACTTGCCCATCTGCTTGGCGGCGGGCGCAACGCCGGGTACCGGCTTGCCATTGGCCTGGTTCAGTGCGGCCAGGTCACCGGCCACGAACAGCTCGGGGTGCCCAGGCAGGGTGAGGTCGGGTTGCACCTGCACGCGTCCAGCGCGGTCCAGTGGCACCTCCAGGGTGCGCGCCAGCGGTGAAGCGGCCACACCGGCGGCCCACACCACAGTGCGGGCCGGTACGAACTGATCGCCGAGCTTGAAGCCCTGGCTGTCGATGTCGCTCACCGGGGTGCCGGTCAGCACTTCCACGCCCAGCTTTTCCAGCTGACGGCGCGCCTTCAGCGAAAGCACTTCCGGGAACGAAGACAACACGCGTGGGCCGGCCTCGACCAGCCGTACCTTGGCGCTGGCAGGATCGATGTGGCGGAACTCGTTGCGCAGCGTATGCCGCGCGATTTCTGCCAGAGTGCCGGCCAGCTCAACACCGGTAGGTCCACCGCCGACCACGGCGAAGCTCAGCCACGCCGCCTTCTTCGCCGGGTCCGGTTCGGCCTCGGCGCGCTCGAACGCCAGCAGCAGCTTGCGGCGCAGTGCGATGGCATCGTCCAGCGTCTTCAGCCCGGGCGCATCATCGGCCCATTGGTCGTTGCCGAAGTAGGCGTGGGTGGCGCCGGTAGCCAGCAGCAGGCTGTCGTAGTCCAGCGTGCTGCCATCGGCCATGCGGATCTGCCGGGCCTGCTTGTCGATGGTCACCACTTCGCCGAGGCGGACTTCCACATTGCGCTGGTGGCCGAGGATGTGGCGCAGCGGCGCGGCGATATCCGGCGCGGACAGGCCGGCGGTGGCCACCTGGTACAGCAGTGGCTGGAACAGATGGTGGTTGCGGCGGTCGACCAGGGTGATGCGTATGCGCTCGCGGGCCAGGGCACGGGTGGCCCAGAGGCCGGCAAAACCGCCGCCGACAACAACCAGGTGGGGAACGCGCTCGCGACTCATCGACTCACTCCAGTGGGGGCATTGGGGGAAGCGCCTGGCATCTTCGCACGATGGCGCCCTGTCACGTCAGCGCCCGCATGGATCGGCGATACTCGGGTTCAGGCAACCGCCCGTGAGGAGCCCATGAGCGAACCGGAAAAGCGCATCGCCCTGTTGATCGACGCCGACAATGCGCCGGCCTCGAAGATCGACGAGGTCCTGGCCGAAGTCGCCCGCTACGGTGTGGCCAACGTGCGCCGCGCCTATGGCAACTGGAAGAGCCCGCGGTTGAAGGGTTGGGAGGCCGTGCTGCACGAATATGCGATCCGCCCGATCCAGCAGTTCGCCTACAGCAAGGGCAAGAATGCCTCGGACATGGCGATGGTGATCGATGCCATGGACCTGCTGTACGCGCGCAATCTCGATGGCTTCGCCATCGTGTCCAGCGATGCCGATTTCACCCCGATGGTGATGCGCCTGCTGACCGATGGCGTGAAGGTGTATGGCTTCGGCGAGAAGAAAACCCCGGAGCCGTTCGTCAACGCGTGCTCGAAGTTCACCTATCTGGAAGCGCTGGGCCAGACCCATGCCAGCGTGCCGGATACCGAACAGGCGTCCAGCGAACAGGCATCGAACGAGCCTGTTGCCAACGACGATGCCCGGCCACGCAAGAGCGGTGCGGAAATGCGCAGCGATACGCGGCTGGTGAAGATGCTGCGCCGTGCGGTGTCCTCGGCCGAGGGCGAGGATGGCTGGTCGCACCTTGGCCCGGTCGGCAGCCAGATCGGCAACCAGGCCTCGTTCGATCCACGCAACTACGGTTACGGCAAGCTCAGTGACCTGCTGGCAGCGATCGGGCTGTTCGAGCTGAAGAAGGACGGCAAGTCCTCCTACGTGCGCGCTGCCAAAAAAGAACCGGTAATGCCGGCCGCTGGCCGGAAAGGAACCGGTAGTGCCGGCCGCTGGCCGGCAGCGCGCAGATGCCCGATTCCGCATCCGCCACCCACACACCCACTCCGATCAGGCGTATCGTTGCCGCTCGCATTGCCAGCAAGGAAAAAACCCGCATGTTGAAGATCTGGGGCCGCCGCAATTCCAGCAACGTCCGCAAGGTGCTGTGGTGCGCCGAGGAAATCGGCCTGCCGTACGAATCCATCGAGGTTGGTGGCAGCCATGGCGGCACGCAGACGCCGGAGTACCTGGCGATGAATCCCAACAGCCTGGTGCCGGTGATCGAAGACCATGGCCTGCCGCTGTGGGAATCGAATGCCATCGTGCGCTATCTGAGTGCGCGCTACGCGCTGGGCACGCTGTACGCCGAAGACCCGATGAAACGTGCCCAGGCCGAGAAGTGGATGGACTGGAGCACCTCGCGGATGGCGCCGCTGTACACCGACCTGATCTGGGGCATCATGCGCACCGCCCCAGCTGACCGCGACGAAGCGCGCATCAATGCCGCCATCGTGCGTGCCGGTGACTACCTGGCGATGGCCGATGCCACGTTGTCCAGACAGCCGTGGCTGTCGGGCGAGACGTTCGCGATGGGTGACATCCCGCTGGGCTCGCTGATCTATGCCTGGTTCGAACTGCCCATCCAGCGCCCGGAACTGCCGCACCTGGCCGACTGGTACGCCCGCCTGCGCGAGCGGCCGGCCTACCAGCGCGGCGTGATGTCGCCGCTGACCTGAGGGGTAGCGCCGGGCCATGCCCGGCGAGCGTGGTACGCGGAGGACCGCCGGGCATGGCCCGGCGCTAGCGTTCGTCTGCCTCAATACAGTTCCGTCGGGTCCATACGGACCGACGGTAGAGTCGAGCTTGCTCGACTGTGTCTGGCGCACGGCAGTCGAGCAAGCTCGACTCTACGCAGCATTGGGCAGCGCCCTCAATACAGATCCGTCGGATCCACATCCAGCGACCAGCGCACCTTGCGTGCCTCCGGCAGCGCATACAGCTGCGGCACCAGCTGGGCCAGCACGCCATGCAGCGGTGGCCGCTGCAGCGCGGACAGCAACAGCTGCGTGCGCTGGTAACCGGCACGCCGCGGCATCGGCGCCGGCATCGGCCCGTAGGCCTCGACCACATTCTGTTCCCCCAGCAGTTGCCGCGCCGCCAGCAGGAACGCATTGGCATGCTCGACCTGCTGTGCCTCGGCGCGCATCAGTGCCAGATGCGCGAACGGCGGGAATCCGGCGGCCTGGCGCTGGTTCAACTCGGCCTGCGCGAACGGGTGGTAGCCACCGCTCACCAGGGTTTCCAGCAGCGGATGCCCGGGGTGATGGGTCTGCAGCCAGACCTCGCCGGGATCGCGTGCACGGCCGGCGCGGCCAGCGACCTGGATCAGCTGCTGTGCCAGTTTTTCACTGGCACGGAAGTCGGCCGAGAACAGCCCTTCGTCGATGCCCACCACCACCACCAGTGTCAGCTTCGGCAGGTCGTGGCCCTTGGCCAGGATCTGCGTGCCGACCAGGATGCCGGGTTGGTCGCCCAGCCTCGCCAGCTGCTGTTCCAGTGCGTCGCGTCGTGAGGTGGTGCCGCGGTCGATGCGCACCACCGGAAAATCGGCGAAGGCGGCGGTGAGGTGCTCTTCCAGGCGTTCGGTACCGATGCCCTGTGGCTGCAGCGCCAGGCTGCCGCAGGCCGGGCATGCCAGCGGCGCCGGTTGCCGCGCACCGCAGTGGTGGCACTGCAGCCGGCGGCCGCCACCATGCACGGTCATCGGTGCGTCGCAGCGGTTGCACGGTGCGGTCCAGCCGCAGTCGTGGCACAGCAGCACCGGTGCGTAGCCACGGCGGTTCTTGAACACCAGCACCTGCTGGCCACGCTGCAGGTGCTCGCCGATGCCGGCCAGAACATCGGCCGAGAGGCCATCGTGCAATGGCCGTTTGCGCACATCAAGGATGCGCACGCGCGGTGGTCGTGCATCGCCGGCACGCTGCTTCAGGCGCAGGTGGGTGTAGCGCCCGGCATAGGCGTTGTGCAGTGTTTCCAGCGAGGGCGTGGCACTGCCGAGCAGCACGGGAATGCCGAGCGCCTTGGCGCGCACCAGGGCGAAATCGCGCGCGTGGTAGCGGATGCCGTCCTGCTGCTTGTAGCTGCCGTCATGTTCCTCGTCGATGATCAGCAGACCGGCCTGCGGCAGCGGCGTGAACACTGCCGAGCGGGTGCCGACAATGACCCGTGCTTCACCACGTGAGGCGGCTGCCCAGACGCGAGCGCGCTCGTTATCGTTCAAGCCCGAATGCAGCGCATGCACGGCGATGCCGAGGCGGCCGCGGAAGCGTGCCAGGGTCTGCGGAGTCAGGCCGATTTCCGGCACCAGCACCAGCGCCTGCCTGCCCTGTGCCAGGCAATGGATGATCGCCTGCAGGTAGACCTCGGTCTTGCCGCTGCCGGTCACGCCATCCAGCAGGAAAGGCTGGAAGCCGTCGGCGGCGTTGATCGCAGTCACGGCCTCGGCCTGGTCCGGGTTGAGCGTGGGCCCGGGCAGCGGCTGCGCATGCTGCGGTGCCACCGTCATCGCCACGCGCTCGGCCAGTGCACGCTTGGCCAGACTGCGTGCGGCGGTGCGCCAGTCCTCCATGCGTTCGCCCAGTACGTCTTCATCCACCACGGCCTCGGCCAGCAGTTCGGCCAACTGCCGCGGGCGGCTGCCGGCGCGCAGCTTCCCGCGCTGGGCATGGCCTTCGGGTGTCAGTTGCCAGCCCCAGTGATGGGTGTCGGGCAGGGCCTCGCCGTGGCGCAGCGGGCCGGGCAGGGCGGTGCTGAGTACTTCGCCCAACGGCGCGTGGGTGTAGCGCGCCAGCCACTGCAGGCTCTGCCACAGCTCACCCTGCAGCAGCGGCTGCGGGTCGCACCAGGCCAACGCCTGGCGGAGTCCCTGGCCGTCGTCGGTCTGGCCGTGTCCCACCACCACACCGACCAGCTCACGGTTGCCGAACGGCACCTTCAGGCGGCAGCCGACCGCAACCGTGGGGGCCACGCCCTCCGGCGACAAGTAGTCGAACAGGCGGGGCAGGGGGACGGGCAGGGCGACCTGCAGGGTCGGAATCGGTGAAAGCATCGGGCCAGTGTACCGGGCCATGCGCGCGCGAATGGCGGGGTGGGCGGCGGCGGGACGGCGCCCGTTGAATCATAAATGTCACCTAAATATCGGTGTCCATTGGAGATTCAGTCTTATCCACATGTTCTGTGGATAACGCTGTGCGTTACCGGTCGGCGGGCGCGCAGGAGGCCGATGGCGACGGCCTCACGCTCGGGTTGGTCAAAAAATCGCCATACTTTAAAATCCATCAAAATCAATGATTTAAGTGTGAAACAATGCTGAAACAGAGTGAATTCAGCTGGATGCCACAGTTTCCTGCGCAGGCAGCGTGGTGCTGTGCACAACCTGCAGCACGAAGTGCCTGTGGGCGCAAGTCCTACGGGCGCCGATGGCCTGCCGCTATCATGCGGGCAGACCTTTGGAGTGATCGATGACGGCTGTGCCCGCCCCTGTTTCCTCGACCGCGGCCGGTGCGCTGTCGGCGTTCCTGCGAGGTGTTGAACGCCGCGCCCTGGTGGTGGCTGAACTGCAGTGCGGCGATGCTGCCCGGGCCGAACAGACCCTGGTGGCGGTGATGCGCGCGTTTGCGGCGGTCGCCAGTGACCTGCCGATGGCGCAGTGGCCAACCCGCTTCTGGACCCTGCTGGGCCAGCGCCAGGCGCTGCGTGAGCCGGTGGGCGGCCAGTGGGAGCCGCCGCTTGCCGCCTTGGGCCAGATGGGACCGTTGCCGCGCCTGGCGCTGTTGCTGCGGGTGGGCGGCAGCCTGGATGAAGGTATCGCCACGCGCGTGCTCGACCAGGACGAAGCCGGCTACCAGCAGCTGCTGGCCGATGCCTGCCCGCGTGACGCGCACGGCCAGCCCGACGCCTCGGCCTGGCGCCAGCTGGCCGAACAGGTGCAGCTGCGCATCCGCGATCTGCCCGTCAAACGCCTGCAGCAGCTGCAACAGCCGGCCGCACCGACGAACAGCAGTGAAGCGCCGACCTCCAGCTGGCGCACCCCGCAGCGCGACGAGCGGGCTGCAGCCACTGGCAAGCGCCGCCGCGCCAATGCCAAGCCGCGCTGGCGCGGTCCGTTGATCCTGTTGATAACCGTGGTGGTACTGCTGGCCGCCGCGCTGGGCTGGCGCCATTGGCAGGGACATTCGTTCGGCAGCGACGCACCGCTGCCGGAAGGCGTGGTTGGTGAGGCGGGTCCCGTCACGGTGGAAGCACTGCCGCCGAGCAAGGTCAATGCCACGCCGGACGCGACCCCTGCGCAGGCGACGGACGACGCCACGATGCTGGCCGACCGCGACTATCCGCTGGTGGCCGATGCCGATCTGTATGCATGGACCGCCGCGGGCGGCCCGCTGCCGGTGGACGAGTCGCAGTCCAAGCCGAGCCGGCCGGAGCCGGCCAGCGCCACGCTGGAAACCGCTGCTGCCGATGAATAAGACCGTATTCGCCAGCCTGCTGCTGGCCCTGCCATTGTCGCTGTCCGCCGCGCCGCAGACTTTGAACGTGCCGCTGCCGCCGCCAGTGCCGGGCAGTTCACCGGCGGCCCCGGCCAGCACAGGTACGACGCCCGCTACGTTCGCCCAGCTCGATGCCCAGCAGCAGCGCCAGCGCCGCGCCGACTACGCCGCATGGCGGGCATTGCCGGAGGGCGAGCGTGAGCGGATCCGTCAGGCCGCTGCGCGATTCAATGCGTTGCCGGCCGAGCAGCAACAGCGCCTGCGGCAGCAGTTCCAGGCGCAGGACCAGGCCTTCCGCGAAGGCTGGCGGCTGGGCCCGCAGCTGGGCCTGGAGTTCCCCAAGCTGCACGGCCTGTTCGGCTTCGTGCCGCCGGAACAGCGCGAGGCCGCGCTGGCCGTGCTGCGCCAGCTCAGCCCGGCGCAGCTGGCCCAACTGACCCTGGTGGCACAGCGCACGCCACCGCAGGAGCGCGACAAGGTCCGCGGCGCGTTCCTCGCGGTGCCGCCGGCCGAGCGCGATACCTGGCTCAAGCGCCAGGCCGGGCAGTAGAAAGAAAAGGGGACGGAGGGGATTAAGTCGTATTCAGCACAGTCGGGCTTGAAACGACTTAATCCCCTCCGTCCCCTTTTTCTGTTCGTAACGTGATCGCAACGCGTGATGCCGGGGCCTGCCGGAACCCAGCATTCACGCCATGTCATGGGAATGCGCGCTGCACGCGTAAGATGGCGGCCCGCAACCCGGTGCCTGTGCCCTTCGCGCGCAACCGCAGTTCGCGTCAAGCACCTTATGTCTACTGCAACCTCCACGCCGCGCTTCAGCAAGGAAGTCGGCGCTACCGGTCTGCTCGCCCTGCCGCTTGTGCTCGGGCATGTGTCCACCGGTCTGATCTCCTTCGTCGACAATGTCATTGCCGGCCACCACGCCACGGCGACCCTGGCCGCGGTGACCATCGGCACCGCCCTGCTGTGGCTGCCGATGCTGATCCCGATCGGCACCCTGATCTCACTCACCGCCTCGGTGTCGCAGCTGCATGGCGCTGGCCGCGAGCGCGAGATCGGCCCGCTGTTCCGCCAGGCACTGTGGCTGGCGCTGGGCCTGGGCCTGATCATGTTCACCTTCCTCACCGTGGTGCCGCCGCTGCTGCCTGCGTTCGGCATCGCACCGGACATCGTGCCGGGGGCCACCGCGTTCCTGCACGCGGTGCGCTGGGGCGGACCTGCGCTGACCCTGTACTTCTGCATGCGCTATCTCAGCGAGGGCATGCACTGGACGCTGCCGACCATGCTGCTCGGCTTCGGTGGCCTGCTGGTGCTGGCACCGATGGGCTACGTGCTGGCCAACGGCAAGCTCGGCTTCCCGGAAATGGGCGCCGAGGGCCTGGGCATCGCTTCGGCGGTGATGATGTGGCTGCAGGCGATCGCCTTCGCCACCTACCTGTGGTTCACCAAGCGCTTTGCCCACCTGCAGCTGTTCTCGCACTTCGAAGGACCGCGCTGGAAGGCGATCTGGGACCTGCTGCGCACCGGCCTGCCGATCGGCATCACCGTGCTGATGGAAGGCGGCCTGTTCATCGTCACCGCGCTGCTGATCGGCCGTCTTGGTGCCAATGAAGCGGCCGCGCACCAGATCGCGATCAACGTCGCCCAGCTGTGCTTCATGATCCCGATGGGCGTGGCCGAGGCCACCACCGTGCGCGTCGGCCATGCGGTCGGTCGTGGCGATGGCTTCGGCGTGCGGCGCGCGGCCTGGGCCGGCTACGCGATCATCATGGGTACGCAGACGTTGTCGGCAGCGGTGCTGCTGTTCGGCCATGACGCCATCGTCGGTGTCTACACCAACGACCTGGCGGTGGCCGGCCTGGCCTCCACCCTGCTGCTGTAC
Organism: Stenotrophomonas sp. 93052_Sma; assembly: GCF_056481145.1. Taxonomy (NCBI): domain Bacteria; kingdom Pseudomonadati; phylum Pseudomonadota; class Gammaproteobacteria; order Lysobacterales; family Lysobacteraceae; genus Stenotrophomonas; species Stenotrophomonas sp. 93052_Sma. Next base: position 4,439,020 of record NZ_CM151134.1, on the reverse strand, counting down.
GCGGCCACCTTCCAGTTCCCGGATGGCATCCAGGTGCTGTCGGCGGGCGCGCTGCGCGGCCTGAAGGACACCCGCGTGCCGATGTTCATCGCCATGTTCGCGTACTGGGGCCTGGGCATGCCGCTCGGCGCCGGGCTCGGCCTGGGCCTGGGCATGGGCCCGCAGGGCATGTGGATCGGCCTGATCGTCGGCCTGACCGCCGCCGCCATCCTGATGGGCTGGCGCCTGCGTCGCAGCAGCCTGCGCATCGGCCAATCGATGTTGTCCTGATCGTCCCGCCCGCCCTGCCGACCCATGGCGGGCGATCCCCTGACTTGTGTCCGATGCCGCATCACACGGCACCGGCTATGCTGGCACCACGGCAAGAAGCCATCCGGAGCGTTCCATGAATCAACCCGTGCCCCCGCTGCCCCCGGCGCGTCGCAACCCCGTCGCCAGTTTCTTCATCGGGCTGTGGGACGTCATGAACTTCACCCGCCGGTTGATCCTCAACCTGGTGTTCTTCGGCCTGCTGTTCCTGCTGCTGGTGATGTTCGTCATCGCCGCCGGCATGGGCGCCGGTGCCAGCAAATCGCTGCAGGACCGCACTACCCTGGTGATCGCGCCGGAGGGCCGCCTGGTCGAGCAGTTCAGCGCTGACCCGGTCAGCCGCGCGCTGGCCAAGGCGGTGGGCGACAACGGTGCCGAAGAGATCCAGCTGCGCGACCTGCTGCGGGTGATCGAGTCGGCCAAGGAAGACAAGAAGATCGAGCGCGTGGTGCTGGAGCTGGACAAGCTGCAGCCGTCGGGCTTCGCTTCGCTGCGTGAAGTGGCCGCGGCACTGCAGGACCTGCGTGCGTCCGGCAAGCAGCTGGTGGCCTACAGCGAGAGCATGGGCCAGTCGCAGTACCTGCTGGCCGCACAGGCCGACGAGGTCTACCTGGACCCGATGGGGTCGGTGGTGCTCGAGGGCCTGGGCCGCTATCGCCAGTACTTCCGCACCGGTCTGCAGGACAAGCTGGGTGTGGACGTGCACCTGTTCAAGGTGGGCGAGTACAAGTCCGCCGCCGAACCCTACGTGCTCGACGCCGCTTCGCCGGCCTCCAAGGAAGCCGACCTGTTCTGGATGAACGACGTGTGGCAGCGCTACCTGGGCGACATCGCCAAGGCCCGCCGCCTGGATCCGGCACAGCTGGCCGCCGGCATCGACACGCTGCCGGAAGGCATCGCCGCTGCCGGTGGTGACCTGGCCAAGTTCGCCCTGCAGCAGAAGCTGGTGACGTCGCTGAAGACCCGCGAGGAATTCGAGGATCTGATGATCGAGCGCGGCGTGGCTGACGACGATGCCGACGGTGGTTTCCGCAACATCGACTTCGGCTCCTACCTGGGCCAGCTCGATGCGCGCCGCAACCCGGTCGACAGCCGTCCGCAGGTGGCGGTGGTGGTGGCCGCCGGCGAGATCAGCGGTGGCGACCTGCCGGCCGGCCGCATCGGTGGCGAATCGACCTCGGCGCTGCTGCGTGCCGCGCGTGACGACGAGAACGTGAAGGCCGTGGTGCTGCGCGTGGATTCGCCGGGTGGTGAAGTGTTCGCCTCCGAGCAGATCCGCCGCGAAGTGGTGGCCCTGCAGGCCGCCGGCAAGCCGGTGGTGGTGTCGATGGGCGACCTGGCCGCCTCCGGTGGCTACTGGATCAGCATGAATGCCGATCGCATCTATGCCGATCCGTCGACCATCACCGGTTCGATCGGCATCTTCGGCATGGTGCCGAACTTCAGCCGCGCGCTGGACAAGATCGGCGTGCACACCGACGGTGTCGGCACCACCCGTTTCGCCGGTGCGTTCGATGTCACCCGCCCGATGGATCCGGCCGTGGGCCAGGTCATCCAGTCGGTGATCAACAAGGGTTACGCCGACTTCACCGGCCGCGTCGCCGACGCCCGCAAGAAGCCGGTCGAGGCCGTCGACGAAGTGGCCCGTGGACGCGTGTGGAGCGGTGCGCAGGCCAAGGAACGTGGCCTGGTCGATGCCTTCGGTGGCCTGAAGGATGCGGTGGCCGATGCCGCCAGCCGCGCCAAGCTGGGCAAGGCTGATGCCTACCGCGTGCGTTACATCGAGAAGGCGGCAACGCCGTTCGCGCAGTTCGTCAGCGGTTTCGCCGGCAGCCGTGCAGGTGCCTGGATGCTGTCCGACTCGGGCATGGCGCGGATGGTGCTGGCGCGCACGATGCCGGAAGTGGATACGCAGCTGCGCTTTGTCGAGAACGCGGCCCGCGAGAAGGGCAACGGCACGCCGGTGAAGGCGCTGGCGTACTGCTTCTGCGGGTTCTGATCGGAAGCCATCCACGCACGGCGTGGATCTACTGGAAACGCCCGGCCTCGGCCGGGCGTTTTCGTCTGCGGGGTTACTGCGTCGCGTCGGCCTCGGCCTTGCGCTCACGTGCGGCGGCATCGTCCACGGTCTTCTGCACGCCCTTGGCGCGGTCCAGCGGTTCGTTGATTGCGCGCGACATCGCCCGGGGCACCGGTGGCTTTTCCGGGTTCGGCGCCGGTGGGCGCTGGCAGCCCGCCAGCAGCGCGGTGGCCAGCAGGGACGTGGACAGGATCAGGATGCGCATGGCGGCACTCCGTGATGGGCGTGCGGGCAGTGTCGCATCCTCGGCAGGAGGCGGCCGTGAGCGCGTATCCTTGCCGCATCGAAACACAGCGGGCGCGGCCCGGGAGAACACATGACCCAGCAACGGTGGCGCCTGGACGGCCAGACCGCCCTGATCACCGGCGCCAGCGCCGGCATCGGCCTGGCCATCGCGCATGAACTGGCTGGCTTCGGCGCCGATCTGATGATCGTCGGCCGTGATATCGACATGCTGGAGACCGCGCGCGACGAACTGCTGGACGTGTATCCGCAGATGCAGGTGCATGCGCTGGCCGCCGATGTCTCCGACGACGAGGACCGCCGCCAGATCCTGGACTGGGTGGAGGACCATAGCGATGGCCTGCACATCCTGGTCAACAACGCCGGCGGCAACGTCACCAAGGCGGCCACGGAGTATTCCGAGGACGAATGGCGGAAGATCTTCGAGACCAACCTGTTCTCGGCCTTCGAGCTGTCGCGCTATGCACATCCGTTGCTGGCACGCCACGCGTCGTCATCCATCGTCAACGTCGGCAGCGTGTCCGGCCTGACCCATGTGCGCAGCGGCGTGGTCTACGGCATGACCAAGGCGGCGATGCATCAGATGACCCGCAACCTGGCCGTCGAGTGGGCCGAGGATGGCATCCGGGTCAACGCGGTGGCGCCGTGGTACATCCGCACGCGGCGCACGTCCGGTCCGTTGGCGGACCCGGACTACTACGAGGAAGTGATCAACCGCACGCCGATGCGTCGTATCGGCGAGCCGGAGGAAGTGGCCGCAGCCGTGGGCTTCCTGTGCCTGCCGGCGGCCAGCTATGTGACCGGCGAGTGCATCGCGGTGGACGGCGGTTTCCTGCGCTACGGGTTCTGATCTTTCAGCAGGTAGTGCCGGCCGCTGGCCGGCAACTGCAACCATCTGCAGATCCTGTGGTTGCCGGCCAGCGGCCGGCACTACCGGTGGGTCTCACCCTGGTACCGGGCAGTTGCTGGCCTCCAGCACGCCCTGCAGCCGTTCGCGTTCACCGCGCACGGTATCGCGGTTCTCCGGCGCGGCGAAGCGCTCACGGCCGCGGGCATCGCGGAAGCGCTGCTGCCAACCACCGCAGCGCTGCGCTTCGGGAAGCGCTTCGCAGTGGTCGCGCACCACTTCACAGCTGGCGGCATTCACCGGCGTCACTCCGCCAAGGCCCTGTACCGTCATCAGCTCGCAGCGGCCGGGCGCGGCTTCGTACTCGTACAGGTAGCCGCCGCCCTGGCTGTCGGTGCACTGGAAGATCGGAGGAAGCGGCGGCTTCGGTGGACCGTCACCTGCGGCGGCGCGGGCCTCGGCATCGCGGCGCAGCGTCGCGCTGTCGAGGATCTGGTCGTCTCCTGCGTGTTCGACCATGCCTGCTTCCATGATCGTGCGTCCTTCGTCCGCGCGTCGTGGTTTTGCTGGGGCCGCAGGGGCAACGCCCGGTCCGGCCGGCACCGGCGCGGGTGTTTCAACGGGCGCGGATGCAGGTTCGGCGGCTACAGGCGCAGCGGCGGCCGGCTGCGAGTTGGCCGGGTCGGGGATGCGCAGCACCTGCTGCTTGCTGCCGGTGGCGCACGGCGTGCGCTGCAGGGTAGGGACGTCACTGCTGCTGGAGGTACAGCGGTAGATCACGCCCTCTTCGGCCAACGCGCTTCCGGGCAGCAGCACCAGGAGCAGCCAGATCACTCGGTTCATGCGCACAGCGTACAGGCTGCGACGGCGTGCTGCGCTCAGCGTTCGCAATCGCGCGACAGGCGCGCATCGATACCGCGCTGTTCGTTGCTGATGGCGGTGCGTTCACTCTGCAGCGCGCTGTTGTAACGGCGATCCAGCTCCCAGCGGCGGTCACTCAGCCGTGCGCAGACTTCCTGTGGTGGCAACGCATGACAGCTGTCGCGGACCAGCACGCTGCCGGCCGGCACCTGCACGTCCATGCCGATCGAGGGGTGGCGATAACCCGTGCCTTCGCCGATCGGCGTGCCGATGGCCGGGCGTGGTCCGGGATAGGCTGGACCACGATGGCCGTGCGGCAGCCAGACACTGGTCCACAGCGGCACCCAGCGCGGATTGCCTTCGTTGTTGTCGCTGGTATAGCGCCGTCCGTCCTCGCTCACGCACTCGTACATCGGCTGCGGCGGCTGGATGTAGACGTGGCGGACTTCGCGCTCGCGGATGACCGGGGTTTCGCTGGGCGGCGGAGGCGTGGCATCACTGCGCACCACCCGTGGAGCGGGATCGCGCGGGCGCTGCAGGTCGCGCACCTGCTGGCGGCCGCTGTTGCACGGCCTGTCCTGCAGGGCGACGGCACCGTTGCTGGCAACGCAGCGGTAGACACGCACGTCCTCGGCCGCGGGTGCCGTCCACGGCAGCAGCAGACACAGGCTCAAGGTGGCGCGCAGCAGGGTCATGGCGGCAGGGTGCGTGATTGTCCGCAGCAGCGCAATCGCCGACTCAGGAGCGCAGCACGTTGCCGCTGAGCGCGTCGCGGATCGGGGTGGGCTGGGCCAGGCCGCCGGTCTGCCCATCGAGGATGCCGTCGAGCAGGCGCAGCAGGCGCGGGTCCAGTTCTTCGCGGCTGCGTGCCGGTGGTTCGCCGGCCAGGTTGGCGCTGGTGGAGACCAGCGGGCCGCCCCAGGCGCGGCAGAGTTCGGCCACCAGCGGGTGCGCGCTGATGCGCACCGCGATACCGCTGTGTTCGCCGGTGACCCAGGGCTGCGCGCGCGGGCCGGCAGGCAGGATCCAGGTGTTGGCACCGGGCCAGCTGGCCAACACCGCGCGCTGGCGGGCGTCGGGCAGCGCCTGCAGCCGCACCCAGCCTTCCAGCTGCGCCAGTTCGGCCGCGACCAGGATCATGCCTTTCTCGATCGGGCGCTGCTTCAGCCGCAGCACCATGTGCACCGCAGCTTCGTGCGAGGGATCACAGCCCAGGCCCCAGACCGCTTCGGTCGGGTAGGCGATCACGCCGCCCGCGCGGAGCGTGGCGACAGCAGAGTCCAGGGTGAGTTCTTTCATGGCGGCGACCGGCCCGGCGTGGGCCTTCATTATCCCCCTGCCGCGTGCAGAAGGGGTGGACCCTGGCACCCGGTAGTGCCGGCCGCTGGCCGGCATCTGATGCATCTGGGGTTGCCGGCCAGCGGCCGGCACTACCCCTCATCCACGCATGGCGTGGATCTACTTCTTTGCAGCGGCCTTCTTCGCCGGGGCCTTCTTCGCCGGGGCCTTCTTCGCGGCCGCCTTCTTTACTGCTTTCTTGGCCGGGGCCTTCTTGGCAGGCGCTTTCTTTGCGGCGGCCTTCTTCGGCGCGGCTTCCTTCTTCACCGCAGCCTTCTTGGCCGGTGCCTTCTTCGCAGCGGCCTTCTTGGCGCCGAAGCCCTTGCGCACCGGCTTGCCGGTTTCTTCCATCAGCTGCTGCACTTCGGCCAGGGTCAGCGAGGCCGGTTCGCGATCCTTGGGGATCTTGCCGTTCATCTTGCCGTCGCTGATATACGGGCCGAAACGGCCGTTCAGCACCTGGATGTCGCTGCCCTCGAACTCCTTGATGATCCGGTTGCGCGCGATCTCTTCCTTCTCTTCGATCAGGAACACGGCGCGGGCCAGGTCGATGGTGTACGGGTCGTCTTCCTTCTTCAGCGAGGCATAGGTGCTGCCGCGCTTGGCGAACGGACCGAAGCGACCGATGCCGACGCTGACCGGTTCGCCCTTGTCCTCACCCAGCGCGCGGCATCAGGAACAGTTCCAGCGCGTCTTCCAGGGAGATGGTGTGCATCGACTGGCCGGGGCGCAGCGAGGCGAACTTCGGCTTCTCCTCGGCGTCCTCGGCGGTGCTGCCGATGGCCGCATAGGGCCCGAAGCGGCCCAGGCGCACGCTGACCGGCTTGCCGGTCTTCGGGTCGGTGCCGAGCTCGCGCGCCACTGGCCTCGGCACGGTCGACCGATTCCTTCTTGTCTTCCACCAGCTCCTTGAACGGCTCCCAGAAGCGGGCCATCAGCGGGATCCACTCTTCTTCGCCACGCGAGACGGCGTCGAGCTCGTCTTCCAGCTTGGCGGTGAAGTCGTAGTCCACGTACCGGGTGAAATGGCTGGACAGGAACTTGGACACCGCGCGGCCCACATCGGATGGGCGGAAGCTGCGGCCTTCCATTTCCACGTACTTGCGGAACAGCAGGGTCTGGATGATCGAGGCGTAGGTCGAGGGACGGCCGATGCCGTACTCTTCCAGCGCCTTCACCAGCGCCGCTTCGGTGTAGCGCGGCGGCGGCTGGGTGAAATGCTGTTCGGCCTGGATGCGTTCCAGCGGCACGCGGTCGCCGGGCTTCATCGCCGGCAGCTTGCGGCCTTCGTCCTCGTCCTCGGCGCTCTTGTTGTCCTTGCCTTCTTCGTACACGGCCAGGAAGCCGGGCACCACCACGGTGGTGCCGCTGGCACGGAACACGTGTTCGCTGCCGGCGGACAGATCGACGCTGACGGTGTTGAGGGTGGCCGGAATCATCTGGCAGGCCACCGCACGCTTCCAGATCAGCTCGTACAGCTTGCGCTCGTCATCGGTCAGGTAGCGCGCCACCTGTGCAGGCGTGCGCAGCGCCGAGGTCGGGCGCACCGCTTCGTGCGCTTCCTGGGCGTTCTTCGACTTGGTCTGGTAGGTGTTCGGCTGGTCCGGCAGCGAGGCGATGCCGTAGTCGCGGGCGATCACGTCGCGGATCTCGGCCAGCGCGTCCTGCGACAGGTTCACCGAGTCGGTACGCATGTACGAGATCAGGCCGACGGTGCCTTCGTCACCGATCGCCACGCCTTCATACAGCTTCTGCGCGACCTGCATGGTCTTGCGGGTGGTGAAGCCGAGCTTGCGCGAGGCTTCCTGCTGCAGGGTGGAGGTGGTGAACGGCGGCGCCGGGCGGCGCTTGCGCTCCTTGCTGGCCACATCGGTGGCATGCAGCGAGCCCTGCGCGGCCTGCTGGATGCGCAGGCGGGCGGCCTCGGCGGTGTCGCCGTCGGTGATGGTGAACTGTTCGAACTTCTGCCCGTCCAGCTTGATCAGCTTGGCGTTGAAGTGCTGCGACGGGTGCGCGCACTCGGCGGCGATCGACCAGTATTCGCGGGCGATGAAGGCTTCGATCTCTTCCTCGCGCTCGACGATCATGCGCAGCGCCGGGCTCTGCACGCGGCCGGCGGACAGGCCGCGCTGGACCTTGCGCCACAGCACCGGCGACAGGTTGAAACCGACCAGGTAATCCAGCGCGCGGCGCGCCTGCTGGGCGTCAACCAGGTCGCTGGCGATCGCGCGCGGCTGGCTGATCGCTTCCTTGATGGCGCGCGGGGTGATCTCGGTGAACACCACGCGCTGCATCGGCTTGTCCTTGACCAGCCCGCGTTCCTTCAGGATCTCGGCGATGTGCCAGCTGATCGCTTCACCCTCGCGATCCGGGTCGGTCGCCAGCAGGATGTCGTCGGCGCCCTTGGCGGCCTTGGCGATCGCATCGACATGCTTTTCGTTCTTGTCGATCACGTCGTAGTGCATGGCGAACCCGTTGTCCGGGTCGACTGCGCCTTCCTTCGGGATCAGGTCGCGCACGTGCCCATACGAGGCCAGGACCGTGTAGTCCTTGCCGAGGTATTTGTTGATCGTCTTGGCCTTGGCCGGCGATTCGACGATGAGCAGGTGCTTGGGCATGTCAGGAAAGGTCTGTGGGCGGACCGGGGGAGAGGGGCCGCTAGGGTGGAGCAAACGGCCGCATTAGTGAAGCGGCCACGGGCAAATCCATAAACTGAACGCCCGGTAATGTGCCGGGCGTTCAGGTTTCACCTTATTAGAGGAATCACGCCCGGCCAGCCCATGTCAAGCAGCCAGGCGTGAGGATGGCCGTTCATGAGGCCATCTTGGCGATGAAGCCAACCGCGAACACCATGAGCGCCAGGCCCACCAGCGACAGCAGGCCGGTCAGTACGAGCACCAGCACGGTCACCGTGCCCAGCTCCCGGCGCTGCAGCTGCGGCTGGTCGGTGTAGGCCCAGCGGTCGACCACCAGGGTGTCGCAGATCATGTCGTGCAGGCCCTGCTTGCGCTCGGTGAAGGCGGCCATCAGGAAACCGATGCCGAGGGTGAAGGTGCTGAGCACCGCGGCCCAGTAGCGACCAAGTGCGCGGGCCTTGGTCAGGCGCTCGCCATTGCTGCGCACGACCTTGATGCCGACCGCCATCTTGCCCAGCGTGGCACCGCCCTGCGAGGCATGGAACCAGGTGTAGTACGCCATGCCGATGGCCAGGTTGATCAGGGCACTGGCCAGCTGGGCCACGATTTCGATGGCCGATTCGCCGCTGCCCACCGCACCCATGCTGGCACCAAGCACCACACCGAGGATGGCGCCGATGATGCCGCCGGGGATGGCCAGCACGAAGTAGTCGATCATGTAGGCCGCCACGCGCTTCCAGAAGCCCGCGTAGACCACTTCGCCGCCCATCACCGGCTGGGCATGGCCGCCGCCGCCGAGCGCCGCAGGGGCGCTGTAGGGCGAACTGCTGAGCGCGCCGGTGCCAGGCAGTGGCGCCGTACCGTTGTCGATGGCGGCATAGTCGCCACGCAGGTCGAAGCCGCCACTGTCGGTGGCCGTGCTGGCGTCGGCCAGTGTCTGCAGTCCCAGTTCGTCGACCACCTGGCGCAGCGCAGCCCACTGCGCCATGCCTTCGCGCCAGACCAGGGTGTCCAGGTTCAGCTGGCCGCGCTGGAAGCGCTGGCGGATCTCCTGGACCGGCAGCGGGCCCTGGCGTTGCTGTCCTTCGGCGTAGTACCACTCAGTCATTGCATGTTCCCTGTTGAATCATCCTTGGAGGTGCTGGCGTGCGCGTGGCTCAGCCGCGGCACGTCGGCGGCAGGTACTTGTCGTTGCTTTCGCCACTGCATTCCCAGCGGCCGCTGTCGCGATCGTATTCCAGCCACAGCAGGTCGCCATCAAGGCTCTTGCCGGGCAACGCCAGGGTGGCTTCGATGCCGCAGTGGCCATTGTTGAAGCGACCGATGTTCACCGCCGACAGCCCTGCATGGGCGAAGTCACCCGGGGCCGGGAAGCCGGCGTCGTTGGCACCGGGGCAACGGCCTTCGTCATCGGCGAAATGCTGCACCTGGTCCTTCAACGGCTGCAGCGCGGTCACTGCGCCGGCGACCTTGGCGCGCACGGTGTAGTCGTTGTAGGCGGGCAGCGCGATGGCGGCCAGGATGGCCACGATCGGGACCAGCACCAGCAGCAGGCCGCCGCCGATGATGGCGGTCAGGGCGCAGCCGGACAGCTTTTTCTTCGGCGCCGGCAGGGCGGTGGCCGATGCACTGGTGGTGTAGGGCGTGGACGGCGGCAGTACCGGCGGCTGCGGCGGAGGCGTTGCCACCGGTTCCGGATCGGGCTCGGGTTCCACCGGCGGTGCGGCAGCGTCCAGCGCCGGCACGATCAGGCCGAGTTCGTCGACCACGGTGCGCAACGGCTGCCATTGCGGCAGGCCGTCGCGCCAGACCAGGGTGTCCAGGGAGATCTGGTTGTTGCGGAACAACTCGACCAATTGTTCCGCCGGCAGCGGACCCTGCTGCCGGTTGCCTTCTGCATGGAACCACTCGCTCACGGGGACGCTCCTGAATGCGCTATGCCCCCAAGTGTACGGTCAGTGCAGGGGTTCTGGCTCGTCCATGAACATCTGCGTCTCCATCCAGGCGTACGCCGCCTCGGAGCCGGGCTGGTTGAACAGCACCATCAGCACGACCCACTTCAGGTCGTCCAGGTCCAGTTCGTCCTGGTCCAGGGCCATGGCCCGGTCCAGCACCAGCTCGCGCTGGTCGGCGTCGAGGATGCCGTGCTGTTCCAGGTACAGCAGGAAACCACGGCATTCCACGTCCAGCTTGTCCAGCTCGGGGCCGTGGTAGACGCGCACGGGGCCATCGACCCGCGCCTGGGCCACGCTCGGCCGCTGCGCGGCCAGGGCATCGAGCCAGTCGAATGCCTTGTTGATCTCGGTTGGGCTGAAACCGGCCTGGATCAGGCCGTTCTGGAGCGAATCGCGGTCACGGATCAGGTCCGCATCTTCGCTGAAATAGTGTTCAAACAGGTACAGCAGTACGTCCAGGATGCTCTCTTTCATTGCCCCTCGGCCTGCGTCGCGCGACGCTGTGGAGGTGAAGAAACTAGGGAGTTCGACAGTAGCGGCCGTGTACGCACACCACGATTCCCGCCAGTTCCATGGCCAGCAGCATGGAGGACACCTGGGGCGCCGTCAATCCACAGCGCGTGATCAGTGAATCCATACCGCTTGGGTTGTGGTCCAGGGCCCGCCACAAGCACTGGTAGTCAGGGTCGTCGGCCCAGCGCGCCGGCAGGAGTACCGGCGGTGCCTGTTCAGTGGGGGTGGCGAGCCGTGATTGCAAGCCCGGCAGCTGCTGGCGAAGGGCGGGCGCCAGCAGTTCAAGGACCTCCTCCGGGCGCTCGACCAGTGCGGCACCCTCGCGGATCAACCGGTGGCAGCCCGCGGCGCGTGGGTTGAGTACCGAACCGGGCAGGGCACAGACCTCGCGGCCGGCCTCGGCGGCCAGGCGTGCGGTGATCAATGCGCCGGAGCGCTGGGCGGCCTCGACCACCACCGTCGCCAGCGCCAGCCCGGCCACCAGGCGGTTGCGGGCTGGAAAGTGACCGGGGCATGCCGGCGTGCCCGGCAGGTACTCGCTGAGCACCGCGCCTTCGGCGGCGATGCGGGCCTGCAGCCTGGCGTGGCTGTCCGGGTAAGCCCGGTCCGGGCCGGTGCCGATCACCGCCACGGTGCAGCCACCGGCGTCCAGCGTGGCCTGGTGGGCGGCCGCGTCGATGCCTGCCGCCAGGCCGCTGGTCACCGCCAGCCCGGCTTCGACGAAGCAGCCGGCAAACCGGGCGGCCAGGGCGCGTCCGCCCGGCGTCGGCGAGCGGCTGCCGACCAGCGCCACCGACGGGCGCCAGGCCAGGCTGGGGTCGCCGGCGATGAACAGCGCCAGGGGTGGGTTGGGGACATCCAGCAGGGGCGGGGGGAATGCCGGATCGGTGAAGGCCAGCAGGTGCTGGTTGTCGTCTTCCAGCCAGCGCCGTGCCTCGGCCCAGGCCCGGGTGTCCGGGCATTCCAGCGCGGCGCACTGCTCGGGCGTGCAGCCGTGCGCGCCAGTTCGCGGCGCCCTGCGCGATCGCAATCTCCGCGCTGCCTGCGGCCTGCAGCAGGGCCCGCCGTGGCGCCAGCGCGCCGCCTGCCATCAACAGGCGCAGCAGCGCCTCGTCAGCTTGGTTGGTCATCCCCCCACTATCGAGCGCATACAACAAAGGCGCCCTAGGGCGCCTTCGCATGTGGCTGTCAGGTTTTGCCGGAGGTGCCTGCCGGCCAGCGGCCGGCACTACCTGCAGTGGCCGGGCAACCCGGGACTGGTTACTTCGCGTCCGGGTGCAGTGCGTTGAACCCCACGCGTACCGGCTTCACGCCCTGCATCACCAGCGCGTAGCTGACGTTGTCGAAGGTACGGAACACCATGGCGTGCGCGGCGTATTCGTCCGGCAGCGAAACCCGGCCGGCGCCGGTGCTGAGCGAATCGTCCATGCGCGACGAGGTGGGGTACTTCATGCGGTGCGCCACGTGGCGGCCCGGGCGCCACAGCGAGAACACGGTGCCGTTGTCCACGCCCTGGGCGCGACCTGCGGAAATCGCGATCACATCGCGCGGGCCAGCGGCGGTGAACATGTCGGTGACGGCCAGCACGCGCACATCGACGCCCTCGACACCGGCGGCCGGGACATGGGGGACGAACTGCAGGTCGTACGGCTTGGCCTCGACCGGGACCAGGCGGTCGCCGGCACGCACCTCGCGGCCGCCTTCGTTCTTGTCCAGCACCAGGGTGGACGCCTCGACCTTGCCGCCGGCGACATGGGTGATGGTGCCGGTGGCGACCTGGGCCAGCTCATAGCCGAGTATGCCGCGGCGGTGGTTGGGGGCGTTGTAGGCCCGCCACAGGTTGCCGCTGCCGGGGGTGACGTCGCCGTTGGCGGTCAGGTCCTCGGTCGGCTTGGGCTGGGCGTAGCGCACGGTCGGGCGGACCACGGCCCAGCGCTGGCCCAGCTGGGCGTCGGCCAGGCGCACGTAGACCGCACTGCCGCTGGTGACGCGCAGGCGTTCTTCTTCCAGGCCGGCCACGTAGGGTAGCTGCTCGATGCTGTCGACCACGCTCAGCTGCTTCAGGAACGGCTCGACCTGGGCCAGCGGAATGGCATCGATCGGGGCTTCCTGGCGCGGGCCGGGCTTGGCAGCGACGGTCACCCGGTCCAGATAGGCCAGGCTGAGCACGTCACCGGGATAGATCAGGTGCGGATTGGCGATCTGCGGATTGGCCTGCCAGATCTCCGGCCACAGCCACGGCTTCTGCAGGAAACGTGCGGCGATATCCCACAACGTATCCCCTTTTCGGACCACATAGGTGTCCGGGTGCCCGCCATTCACTTCCACGGCGGTAGCATAGGCAGCCACGGTCAGCATCGCCGCGGCGACGACCGTACGAAAACGAAGCAACATAGGTGTGAAGCCCTGATTCCCCAACAGGTCCGCGCACTATAGTCCAGAAACCGGGGCGCAAGGCAAGCGTTGGAGCTAGAATCTGCGACGTATGCCGGCGTGCCGGCCCCCTATCCGGAAACAGCCATGGCCCTTCTCCCCATTCTCGAGTTCCCCGATCCGCGCCTGCGTACCAAGGCTGCGTTGATCGAAGCCGCCGAAGTCACCACGCCGGCCTTCCAGGAACTGATCGACAACATGTTCCTGACCATGTACGACGCCCCGGGCATCGGCCTGGCCGCCACCCAGGTGGACGTGCACAAGCGCTTCATGGTCATCGACGTCAGCGAAGAAAAGAATGAACCGTATGTGTTCATCAACCCGGAAATCGTCGCCAAGGACGGAGGCCGGGTGTACCAGGAGGGCTGCCTGTCGGTTCCGGGCATCTTCGCCGACGTGACCCGCGCCGATACCATCACCGTGAAGTACCTGGACCGCAACGGCCAGGAACAGCAGCTGGAAGCCGGCGAAGTGCTGGCCACCTGCATCCAGCACGAGATGGATCACCTGGACGGCAAGCTGTTCATCGACTATCTGTCGCCGCTCAAGCGCGAGATGGTGCGCAAGAAGCTGGCCAAGCAGCGCAAGCACGTGGCGTGATCGCCAATCCGGGCCGCCCATCGGGTGGCCCGTGCCTGCGCGACAGCGCGCGGGTTGTACGGCGCCGGCCGACGGCGCCGTTTTCTTTCCTGCACGAATCCATCCTGCAAGTGGGGTAGCCATGAGGATTGTCTTTGCCGGTACGCCGGAATTCGCGGTGTCGTCGCTGCGCGCGGCTGCGCGCCACCATGAGGTCGTGGCCGTCTACACCCAGCCTGATCGTCCGGCCGGCCGTGGCCGTGGCCTGGCGCCGTCGCCGGTCAAGCTTGAAGCCGTGGCCCGTGGCATTCCGGTTTACCAGCCCGAATCGCTGAAGGATGAAGCCGCCCAGCAGCAGCTGCGCGACCTGCAGCCGGACCTGATGGTGGTGGTAGCGTACGGCCTGATCCTGCCGAAGGCGGTGCTGGCCATTCCGACCCACGGCTGCTGGAACGTGCATGCCTCGCTGCTGCCGCGCTGGCGCGGCGCCGCGCCGATCCAGCGTGCGATCCAGGCCGGCGATGCGAAGACCGGCGTCTGCCTGATGCAGATGGAGGCCGGCCTGGATACCGGCCCGGTGCTGCTGCACCAGGAGCTGCCGATCGCGGCCACCGATACCGGTGGCCAGCTGCATGACAAGCTGGCGGAACTGGGCGCGCAGGTGCTGTCCGACGGCCTGGGCCTGCTGCGGGCCGGCATCAAGCCGATCGCGCGGCCGCAGCCGGAGCAGGGCGTGACCTATGCGCACAAGCTGGACAAGGCCGAGGCCCGTCTGGACTGGGCGCTGGATGCAGGGGCGCTGGCACGCACCGTGCGCGCCTTCAATCCGTGGCCGATCGCCGAGGCGACGCTGGCTGGCGAGCGGGTGCGCATCCATGGCGCGGTGGCGCTGGATGAGGCCCACGACCAGGCGCCGGGCACGGTGCTGGCGGCCAGCCGCGATGGCATCGATATCGCCTGTGGCCAGGGCGCACTGCGCCTGCGCGTGCTGCAGCGGGAAGGTGGCAAGGCGATTACTGCGGCCGACTACCTCAACGCCCGCCGCGATCTGCGCGTGGGGGCATAAGCGGTGTCGAAGCAGAACGATTTCTCCGTCGCCAAGGCGGCGCCGGGCGCGGCCACGCGCATGCTGGCCGCACGTGTGCTGGCACAGGTGTTCACCCGTGGCCGTTCGCTGAAGGCCGAACTGGCCTGGGCGCTGCCGAAGCTGGCCGACAGCCGCGACCGTGCGCTGCTGGAAGCCCTGTGTTTCGCCGTCCTGCGCCGCCGCAGCACTTATGACGCGGCGCTGCAGTCGTGGATGCAGAAGCCGCTGTCGGCGCGTGATGCCGATCTGCGCACGCTGCTGATGGTCGGGTTCGCCCAGCTGGACGTGCTGGAGCTGCCGGCGCACGCGGCGCTGTCGGCCACCGTCGATGCCGCGCGTGCACTGGGCCGTGAGCGCCAGGCGGGCCTGGTCAATGCGATCCTGCGCCGCGCGCAGCGCGAAGGTTTCCCGGAGCAGCCAGCGCGCGATGCCTTCCCGGAATGGCTGGCCGATGCGGTGGAACGCGATTGGCCGGCACAGGCCGACGCGATCTTCAGCGCCAGCCTGCAACCGGCGCCACTGTGGCTGCGCGCCAACCGCCAGCAGGGCGGTCGTGACAAGGCACTGGCCGCGCTGGCCGAAGTCGGCATTGCCGCAGAAGCCAGTCCGCTCAGTGCCGACGCGTTGCGCCTGGCCTCTCCGGTTGCCGTGAATCAGCTGCCCGGCTTCGCCGAGGGCGCGATCTCGGTGCAGGACCTGTCGGCGCAGTGTGCCGCCGATGCGCTGGCCCCGGTGGCCGGTGCCCGCGTGCTGGACGCTTGTGCGGCACCCGGCGGCAAGTCGGCGCATCTGCTCGAGCGCGACCCCAGCTTGCGCCTGCTGGCGCTGGATATCGACGCGCGCCGCCTGGCCCGTGCACGCGATACCTACACCCGTACCGGCGTGGGCGAGCATGCGCAGACCCTGGCGGCAGATGCCAGTGATCCGGGCGCCTGGTGGGATGGCGTGCCGTTCGACGCGATCCTGCTTGATGCGCCGTGCTCGGCGACCGGCGTGATCCGCCGCCAGCCGGATGTGATGTTCCACCGTCGCGCCGAAGACATCGATGCACTGGTCGGCGTGCAGGCGCGCCTGCTGGAAGCCTGCTGGTCGATGCTGCGCCCGGGCGGCGTGCTGTTGTATGCCACCTGTTCGATCCTGCGCGCCGAGAACATCGATCAGGTGCGCGCGTTCCTGAAGTGGCATCCGGATGCCGTGGCGCAGCCGCTGGGCGATGCATTCGGCGTGGATTGCGAAGGGGTGGCGCGCCAGCGGCTGCCGGGTGAAAACGATGCTGACGGTTTCTTCTACGCGCGTCTGTTAAAAGCAGCCTGACCCCCGCTGCCGTTTCGAGTCCCATGCTGAAAGCCCACGCGTCGCGCCAGACGTGGTTGTTGGTGGTGATGGCCCTGCTGGTGCTGGGGGCCGGCCTGGGCCTCCGTGATCCGTGGCCCTCGGACGAGCCACGTTTCGCGCTGGTGGCCAAGCAGATGGTCGACAGTGGCTACTGGTTGTTCCCGCATCGCGGCCCCGAGCTCTATTCGGACAAGCCGCCGATGCTGATGTGGTTGCAGGCGGCGATGTACAGCCTGGTCGGCCACTGGCGGGTGGCGTTCCTGCTGCCCTCGCTGCTGGCCGCGCTGGGCACGCTGTGGTGCGTGGTCGATCTCGGCCGCCGCCTGTGGACGCGGCAGGTGGGGCTGTACGCGGGCTGGGCACTGCTGTTCGCGCTGCACTTCACCTTCCAGGCGAAGAAGGCGCAGATCGATCCGCTGGTGGTGCTGTTCATCACCCTGGCCAACTACGGCCTGCTGCGCCATCTGCTGCTGGGTCCGGCCTGGCGCTGGTGGTGGCTGGGCTGGTTCTTTGCCGGCATCGGTGTGATCACCAAGGGCGTAGGCGTGCTGGCGCTGATGATGATCGCGCCGGCGGCAGTCGCATCCGTGCTGCACTGGCCGCGGGTACGCCTGCACGTGCGCGACCTGCGTTTCTGGCTGGCACCGTTGGCCTTCCTGCTGGCGGTGTCGTTGTGGCTGGCGCCGATGCTGCTGGCAGGCTTCGCCACCGGTTCGGAACCGTACCGCGCCTACATGGACGACATCCTGTTCCGGCAGACCGCGCGGCGCTATACGCAGTCCTGGGACCATCACCAGCCGTGGTGGTACTTCCTGGCGATCATGCCGTCGATGTGGGTTCCCGCGTTCCTGCTCCTGCCCTGGGCGCTTCCGGCCTGGTTCCGGCGGCTGCGCCGGCGCGATGCGCGCTACCTGCTGCCGTTGGCCTGGTGGCTGCTGGTCGTGCTGTTCTTCTCCCTTCCGCACGGCAAGCGCGACGTCTACATCCTGCCGGCATTGCCGATGTTCTGCCTGGCGCTGGCGCCGTTGCTGCCCGGGTTGCTGAGGCGGCGCGATGTGCAGCGCGTGCTGGGCGCATTCACCGCGTTGCTGGCACTGGCGCTGGGGCTGGTCGGTGCGCTGGCGCTGCTGGGTGATCCGGATTTCGAAGTGCGCCTTACCCATGGCCGCGGGTTGCTTCCCGGTGCCACCGATGCGCTGGCCTGGGCGGCGCTGGCGATGGCGGTCTGGTCGGCCTTGAGCCTGTGGGTGTGCGGGCGCCAGCGTCGGCACGTTGCCCTGGTCTCTACCCTGGCAGGAGTCTGGGTGCTGTACAGCCTGGTCGGTTATCCGGTGTTGAACGACTCCAGCTCGGCCCGTGGCCTGATGCGTGAAGTGAGTGCACGCATCGGCCCGCAGGCCGAGCTGGGACTGGTGGCATGGAAAGAGCAGAACCTGCTGATGGCCGATCGCCCGGCGGCCACCTTTGGATTCGAAGCACGTTGGCATCAACAGCTGCAGGCGGCCGTGCGCTGGCAGCGGCTGGTTCCGCAGCGACGCTGGCTGCTGGTGAACGAGGATGCGATGCAGGCCTGCATCGATCGCGCGCGGGCCGAGATGGCGGGCATTTCCAATCGTCGCCGCTGGTGGCTGGTGCCTGCCGATGCGGTCGCCGGCGACTGCCGGCCGTCAGTGGCGGAACTCGAGCACGAGCGCCGCCTGCAGGGGCCCGGCATCACCGATTGAGCGTTCGGGGAGCGTGGCTCAGGTGCTGGCCAGGGCGGCGTGATAGCTGGCCAGCGTGGCGTCGGCAAATGTCTGCAGGCCGAACTCCCGCTGTGCATGGCGGCGTGCTGCGCGGCCCTGTTCCGGCAGCGCATCGCGCTGTGCGTACAGCGCCTGTACCTGGGCGGCGATGGCGTCGATGTCGCGTGTGGCAACCACCCAGCCATCGACGCCTTGTTCGATGTTCTCCGGCAGGCCTGCGTAGTCGCTGACCAGCATCGGCTTGGCGCTGGCCATCATCTCGCGGCAGGCAAAGGAGATCGTCTCGACGTCATGGGACAGTACGAAACCAGCATCGCCGGCCGCGATCAGGACGCGGGTATCGGCCAGCAGGCCGGTGAAGTGCACCTGCGCGGCCACCTCGCCCAGCGCCTGCACCTGTTCGCGCTGCTGCGCGCTGGGCAGGTGGCCGGCCACGGCCATGTGCACATGCGGACGCACCGCATCGGGCAGCCGTGCGATGGCCCGGGCCAGGTCGATCCAGCCCTTGTAATCGTCGGTGCCGGCGTTGCTGACCAGCACCAGCGCCTGTGGATCCTGCGTCCATTGCTGGCGCAGCGCGCTGCCGGTGCCGGCCGCCTGCGGTGAGTAGCGCTCCAGGTCAACGCCATTGCGGACCACGTCGATCGGGCAGCGACGGTACGGGCCCTGTTCCAGCAGGCGCTTGGTGTCGGCCGAGACCGCGATCAGCCGATCGGTGGCCCAGCGTGCGCGCAGCGCATTGCCAAAGGTATTGGTGGGTTTGCTGTTGTGCTTGGTCAGCACGATCGGCGGGCGGCGCATGCCCAGCAGCCCCTGCATCACGAAGCGGTGGTCGCGTGCACCGTTGACATGGATCAGGTCGATGCCTTCATCGTGCACCAGCCTGCGCAGCGCGCTGTTCGGCCAGCTGCCGGGGCAGCGTTGGCAGGCCGCTGCCGAACGCAATCGGCAGTGTGCGGGCAATGCCTTCAGCGGCCATGGTCCGCAGCAGGCGGCTGTCGGCCGGCGCGGCGACGTGGAGCGTGTGCTGGCCGTGCAGCGCACGCGCCAGCGAGACGATGTACGTGGTGTGGCCGCCACCGTCGCCGTAGTGGAAGTTGGTGTACAGGATTTTCATGGGGGGTCTTCAGGCAACGCCCACGCAGTGTGACACAGCGTGGTCAAGGCTGGTCCGCGGAAGGTGCCGGGTCGGCCACCGCCTGTCCATTGCCCAGCATCCACAGCATGATGGTCTTCTGCCGCACGTAGTTGGCGCGGACGTAGGCGTAGACCAGACCATGCCAGCCGTCGCGGAAGCCGCCACGGAACAGGAAGCCGCGCCAGAACCGCCAGGCCGGCGCCAGCACCAGCTTGCCCAGCGTGGCCCGCTTGCCGCGTGCGAACTCGTGCTCGGCCATCATCCGCGCGTACTTCTCGGTCTTGGCCAGCTGCTGCTGCAATGACCGGTACGGATAGTGGATCAGGTCGCCGCGCAGGGTGCCCACACTGCCGTCGACACTGGCCGCCTCGTGGATCTCGCGCTTGCCGCGCCAGCCGCCGAGGCGGCGGTCGAACAGGCGCATCACCCGGTCCGGGTAGGCATTGCCATGGCGCAGGAACTTCCCGAAGTACTCCGAGAGGCGGGCGAAGCGATAGCCGGCCTGGCCGCCGAAGCCGCCGTCGCGGGCCTGCTCGATGGCCGTGCGCAGTTCGGGGCTGATGCGCTCGTCGGCGTCCAGGCACAGCACCCAGTCGTGGCTGGCCTGCTCGACGCAGAACGCCTTCTGGCTGCGGAAGCCCTCGAACCGGCGCTGCAGCACGCGGGCACCGGCGGACTCGGCGATGGCTACGGTGGCATCGGTGGACTGCGAGTCCACCACCACGATCTCATCGCAGAAGGCCAGCGAGGCCAGGCAGTCGCCGATGCGCCCGGCCTCGTTGAACGCGATAATGCACGCCGAGATGCGAGGCCGTTCGATGGGAGCGGTCGTGGAGGACATGATGGCCGGGTACCTGTTGTTTGCGACGGAGCGCTATGCGCTGCCTATTCTCGCCCCGTTGGCGCAGGCCTTGCACGCGTCAGGGCAGGAGGTGGCGGCCTGGTTCGAGGACGGCGCGGCCGGCAGCAGCCTGCCGGGGGTGCCCAACGTGGGCCTGAAGCAGGCCCTGGCAATGCGTCCGCGGGCGGTGTTCAGCGCGGCCAACTGGGTGCCGACCTTCCTTTCGGGGGCCAAGGTGCAGCTGTTCCATGGCTTCAACGTGGAGAAGCGGGACAGTGCGCGCGGCCACTTCCGGGTGCGCGGCATGTTCGACCTGTACTGCACGCAGGGGCCGGCCACGACCGCACCGTTCCGCGAGATCGCCAGCCTGCAGGGCCACTTCGCCGTGGCCGAGACTGGCTGGCCGAAGCTGGACCCGCTGTTCCGCGATGACGGAGGCGAGAGTTCCGCGCTGCGCGCACCGGCCGGTGACCGCCCGGTGATCCTGTTCGGTTCCACCTTCACCGAGCGGCTCAGCGCGGCCCCGCGCCTGCATGCGCAGATCGCCGCTGATATCGCCGCCGGTGACCACTACTGGCTGCTGACCCTGCACCCGAAGTGCCCACCGGAACTGTTCGAACGCTACCGCGCGCTGGCCGGTGCCAATGCCCGCTTCATCGAGCCGGAGCAGGTGATGGCCGCGCAGCGTGCCGCCGATGTGCTGGTGTCGGACACCTCATCGATCGTTTCGGAGTTCATCGTGCAGCACAAGCCGGTGGTGACCTTCCGCAACCGCGTGCCGAAGCCGCACATGATCGACTTCGATGATCCTGCGCAGCTGCAGGCGATGCTGCAGCGCGCTGCACCCGGACGCCGCGCTGCAGGCGGAAATCGTGCGCTACGCCGATGCCATCCACCCTTACCGCGATGGCCGCTCCAGTGAACGGGTGATCGCGGCCACCGAGGATTTCCTGTCCGGTGAAATGGGGGCGTTGCGGCGCAAGCCATTCGGCGGCTGGGTGCGCGATCTGCAGATCCGCAAGGACCTGGGGTATTGGGGCCCGTCGCAGCGCTGATGCCTCGCTGACCCCGCTCGCGGTAGTGCCGGCCGCTGGCCGGCAACCTTGGGAATGGCGGCAGTTGCCGGCCGGCGATCGGCACGACCTGTAGTGCTTACCAGCGCAGCTTGCGCCGCGCCAGCGCCGCGGCCAGTTGATCCATCACCTGTTGGGCCTGTGCCTGCGGCAGATGATGCAGCGTCAGCGCCACATCACCATGCGCGCCGGCGGTATCCAGCTGCAGGCTGCTGGTGCCCAGCAGTTTGTCCAGCGGCGAGCGTTGCAGGCGCAGGCCCTGCACCTTGTCCAGCTCGGCCCAGCGCCACCAGCGCTTCCACCAGCCGCCGCGCACCGCCACATAGTGTTCGTCCAGGTACCAGCCCATGCGTGCCATCTGCCGGTGCGCGACCAGCAGCGCCACCGGTAGCCACGCCAGCACCAGCAGGCCCCATGGGCCCCAGCGCCAGTACGCGGCCGCAGCCAGCAGCGGCACCAGCACCAGTGCGCCCAGGCACAGCCGCCACCAGCCGCGCTGCGGAATGGACTGCCATTGCAGCGGAGGCCACTGCAGCTGCGGCAGCAGGTGCTGCACCAGCTGCTCACAACGTGTACTGGACGCCAGCGGCGCGAGTTCGCGCAGGGCGCGGTCCTCATCGCGCGGGGCCACCGGCGGCACTGTCGATGCGCAGCTGACGCAGCCCGAACCAGCGCTGCAAAGTACCTTCGCGCAGCGTCCAGGCCTGGATGCGCCGGCGCGCCACGCTGCTGCGGGTGCGGCTGAGCAGACCGGCCGATACGGTCAGGCGTCGGTCCTGCTCGCTGAGGGTGAAGCCGTGGTAGCGCAGCAGGGTCAGCACCACCGACAGCACGCGCAGCGCCAGCCAGCCCAGCAGCAGCGCGGCAGCCAGCAGCAGAAACGCGCCGGTCACGCCGGGGTGCAGATGGCTGGCGTAGCCAAAGGCTTCGCGTCCACCGCGCTGGAGGGCATCGTCCATCACCGGCCGTGGCACGGTCTGGAACAGCACGCCGAACGCGGCGATCGCCAGCGCCCAGCCGCGGTTGGAGAGCAGGCCCATGCGTACCACGTCCCAACTCGACAGGCGCAGCAGTACCTGCTCGTTCTCAGTCGCGGTGCTGGCAACCGGGTCGGGCTCGGTGATGCCGGCGGCCTGCGGCGCCTGCCCGCGCTGGCGGACCAGCCGTTCCAGCGCCAGCGCCTGGTCCAGCTTCAGCACCCGCATCTCCGCTTCCGGGCGCACGCCACCGGCTGATTCCAGGCGCAGCTCGGCCACACCAAACAGACGGTGCAGCGGGTTCTGTCGCACCTCCACGTTGTGGATGCGCGCGAACGGAATCTCGCGCCGGTTGCGCGCGAGCAGACCGCTGCGCACGGTGATCGCATCACTGCCGATACGGTAGCGGTAGCTGAGGTACTGCAGCACCGACACCAGTACCAGTGCGGCAATTGCCGTCAGCGGAATCAGCTGCGCCCACATCGGGTCGCGGTCGCCGCGCTGGCCGAACACCAGCAGTGCGACCAGTGGCAGGAAGTAATGGCGCAACTGCATCAACAGTACGAACAACCACGACCACGGATGCAGGCGGTGGTCCTCGCCACCGGCGGGCAGTGCTGCAGGCAGAGGCGGTGGCAGGCTCACAGGGCGTCGGCGTCCTGGTCGAGCTGGTGGGACAGGGTATCGCGCAGGCGCTCGGCATCCGCCTCGTCCAGGCCGCTGACGGTCACCGCGCTCATGCGGGTGCCGGCGGTGTGCACGATCAGCGTGGCCAGGCCAGCACGGCGTTCCAGTGGTCCACGGCGCAGGTCCAGGTGCTGCACGCGCGACAGGGGAATGCGGGTTTCCAGCTGCCACATCAGGTCACGGCGCAGGCCCAGGCCCTGTGCGTCCAGCCGCCAACGGGTGCGGACCAGGCGGCGGTGGCCGAGCCACGCGCCACATGCAGCCCCCACCAGCAGCCCAAGGGCGGCCGTCCACAGGCCGCCGGGCAGGTCGAAGAACCACGCGGCTGCGGCCAGCGGCAGGCCCGGCACAAACAGGCCGCCGAAGGCACCTTCCAGTGCGGCCAGCCGCGCGGCGCGGCGCGGCAGCGACTGCCAGGCATCGGTGGTCGGAGCAGTAAGGGGAACGTCGGTCACGCGGGCTCCGTCAGGTGGCAGGGCGGGCGGTGGCGGCCGTGGCCGCACCGCGCAGACGGTAGCAGGTCGGCTGCGTTACTGGGCAGCCTGGATCAGCGCGTCCACATCCAGCATGTGGCCGGCACGATCAGCCTTGGTGCGCAGGTAGTGCTCGTTCTCGGCGGTGATCTCGCCGGTGACCGGAATGCAGTCCAGCACCTCGATGCCAGCGTTGCGCAGGCGCTGCGCCTTGGTCGGGTTGTTGCTGAGCAGGGCCACGCGCGAAATGCCCAGGCCGCGCAGCATCGCCACCGCGCTGCCGTAGCGCCGTTCGTCGGCGCCGAAGCCGAGCTGTGCATCGGCATCGATGGTGTCCAGGCCGTCATGCTGGTAGCCGTAGGCACGCATCTTGGCCGCGATGCCGGTACCGCGGCCTTCCTGGTCCAGGTACAGCAGCACGCCGCCGCCCAGTTCCTTCAGCTTGCGCAGGCCGCGCCGCAGCTGGTCGCCGCAGTCGCACTTGAGCGAACCGAACAGGTCGCCGGTCAGGCACGAGGAGTGCACGCGTACCGGTACCACCGCCGACAGATCCGGTTCGCCGACGATGATCGCGACCTGGTCACGCTGGGCGACGCCACCACGGAACACCGCGAACGTGGTCATGCCGACATCGCGCAGCGGTACCGGCGAACGCGCCACCAGTTCGTAGTCATGCGCGGCATGTGCTGCGCCCTCGGCCAGGTCGCACAGCGCAACCTCGGCCGCGCCATCGAAGGTGCGGTCTTCGGCGTCCAGGCGCACCGCCACCATCGCCGGCAGCAACAGGCCGAGGCGGGCCAGTTCCACCGCGCCTGCATCGAAGGCGTCACCGGCGCTCCAGCCGTCCGGCATCGGGCCCGGTTCACGCAGGTAGCCCAGCGAGGGCAGGGCATCGAAGGCAACACCGGCCAGCGGCAGGCGCGCACCCTGCGTGGCCTCCACGCCAAGCACGCGGGCGCGGGTGGCGGTCAGGAACAGGTAGTGCCGCTCGCGGGCGGCATTGGCGAAGGCAGCGAAGCTGCTGGCCGTGGCGCTGTCCAGCGCGATCACCGCCAGGCGCTGGCCCTGGCCATCGTGGAGCAGCACCGGGCGACCGGCACGCAGTTCGGCCACCGCGCGCTCGCAGCGGATCGCGGCCGGATCGCCGAACAGGGAAGAAGCAGCAGACATGGCAGGACCGGGGGAGTCGGACATCGCAGTCTCTATGGGGGCGCCGGCGTCGTATTCAACGTGGTGCGGCCGCCGGTCGCAGGGGCCGGATGGGCCTGGGTGCGGCGGCCGTCAGTGCGGATGCTCTTCGGTCGCGTACGGGTCTTCCTCGCCGCTGCCCGGTGGCCGCAGCGTATAGCGCTTGTAGGTCCACTGGTACTGCGCCGGATCGCGGCGGGCAATGCGCTCGATGCCGGCATTGAGCGCGGTGGCGGCCACCTGCGGGTCGGGGTCGGCCACGGCGGCGTCGGTCGGTTCGATGTGCAGGGCGAATTCCATGTCCGGGCCGATGCGCTCGCACCAGCCATACAGCACGGTGGCGCCGGTGCGCTCGGCCAGCCGGTTGACCAGGGTCATGGTCAGCGCCTGCACGCCGAAGAACGGCACGAACACGCCATCGCCGGCCTTGGGCTGCTGGTCGGGCAGGATGCCGGTGGCACCGCCGTCCTTGAGCACCTTGAACAGCTGGCGCACGGCCGGGCCTTCGGCGCGCACCTGCTGTACGTTCTGGCCGCCCCGCACCAGCTGCAGGAAGGCATCGCTGGCCTCGTCCTCCGGTGGCTTGTAGACGATGGCGATCTGCCCGCGCGAGGCCAGCCACTGGTTCAGCAGCTCCCAGTTGCCGAAGTGCGGTGCGGCCACGATCACGCCCTTGCCGCTGGCCAGGGCCGCGTCGTACAGGGCCTCGCCGTGGCGCTGCTTCAGGTGCAGGCGCAGGTTGTCGGCCGGCGCCTGGCTCCACAGGCGCAGGGTCTCGATGGCCTGCAGGGCGGTGGAGCGCAGCAGATCGCGGTGCAGGCGGTCGCGCGTGGCGCGGTCCAGGTCCGGGTAGGCCAGCTCCAGGTTGCGTCGGGTGACGCGGCTCTCACGGGCGTTGAGACTGATCCAGGTCCAGGACAGGGCACGGGCGATTCCCCGTAGCAGCGGCCAGAGCAGGCGGGCGAACAGGGTGGTGGCGCGGTAGACCAGCCGGGCTTTGCGTTGCGGATTCATCTGCGCCAGTTTAGCCAAGGGCGCTGCTATCGTGGCCGGCCCCGTTCATTGGAGCCCACGATGCTCGTCCTTATCCAGCGTGTCAGCCAGGCTGCCGTCCACGTCGATGACGAAGCGGTCGGCCAGATTGGTCCGGGCCTGCTGGCGCTGGTGGGCATGGAACCGGGCGATACCGAGGCCCAGCTGCGGCGCATGGCCGAGCGCCTGCTGGGCTACCGGGTGTTCGCCGACGAGGCCGGGAAGATGAACCGGTCGCTGCGCGATACCGGCGGCGGCCTGCTGCTGGTCAGCCAGTTCACCCTGGCGGCCGATACCCGCTCGGGCATGCGGCCCAGCTTCACCAGCGCCGCACCGCCGGACGAGGCTGAACGCGGGTTCAATCGATTTGTCGAGATCTGTCGTGAAAATCACGCGCCAGGGGTGGAAACGGGCCGATTTGGTGCCCATATGGTCGTCAGCCTGGTCAATGACGGTCCCGTGACCTTCCTTCTCAGGCCCTGAGCCTGCGGGACCACCGCCCGGCAGGCGGGGCCCCGGGCTGGTATAATGCTACGTTCCCTATTTCTCCCTAGCCGGTGGCGCGAGCACTACATGGCCAACGAACGTCCTGCCCAATCCGAAATCAAGCAACTGATCAGCAAGGGCCTGGAACAGGGCTACCTGACCTACGCCGAAGTCAATGACCATCTGCCGGACGACATGGTCGACCCGGAACAGATCGAAGACATCATCGGCATGATCAACGGCATGGGCATCGATGTCCATGAAGTTGCGCCGGATGTGGAAACCCTGCTTCTCAACGATGGCAACACCGGTAACCGCGAAGTCGATGACACCGCGGCCGAAGAAGCTGCCGCCGCGCTGAGCGCTCTCGACACCGAAGGTGGCCGTACCACCGACCCGGTGCGCATGTACATGCGCGAAATGGGCACCGTCGAGCTGCTGACCCGCGAAGGCGAAATCGCCATCGCCAAGCGCATCGAGGAAGGCCTTTCGCAGGTCCAGGCCGCCCTGGGCCAGTTCCCGGTCTCGGTCGAGTCGCTGCTGACCGACTACGAAGCCCACAAGGAAGGCAAGAAGCGCCTGGCCGAAGTGATCGTTGGCTTCAACGACCTGGTCGACGAAGAGCCGGCGCCGCCGGCGGCTGCTGCCGATGACAGCAGCGATGCCGACGCCGAAGGCGACGAGGACGAGGACGATGATGTCGAGGGTGGCGAGGAAGAAGCCGCACCGACCGGTCCGGACCCGGAGGAAGTCGCTGCGCGCATGCAGGCGCTGAGCGATGCCTTCAACGCCTTCAAGAAGGCGGCGACCAAGGGCGACAAGAAGAACCTGCCGCGCCTGCGCGAAGAGATGTCGGCGGTGTTCGTCACCCTGAAGCTGCCGCTGCCGCTGACCGACGTGCTGACCAAGCAGCTGCGCGACACCATGGCGTCGATCAAGGCCCACGAGCGCCGCGTGCTGAACCTGGCCACTGTCACCGCCCGCATGCCGCGCAAGGACTTCATCCGTTCCTGGGAAGGCAACCAGACCAACCTGGAGTGGGTGGAAGACGCACTGAAGCGCAAGCAGAAGTGGTCGTCGGCCCTGCGTGAAGTGAAGGACCAGATCATCGCGGAACAGCAGGCGACGATCGACATCGAGACGCTGACCCAGCTGGACCTGGAAGAGCTGAAGGAAATCAGCCGTGCCATGGCCTACGGTGAAGCCAAGGCGCGCAAGGCCAAGAAGGAAATGGTCGAGGCCAACCTGCGCCTGGTGATCTCGATCGCCAAGAAGTACACCAATCGCGGCCTGCAGTTCCTCGACCTGATCCAGGAAGGCAACATCGGCCTGATGAAGGCCGTGGACAAGTTCGAGTACCGCCGCGGTTACAAGTTCTCGACCTACGCCACCTGGTGGATCCGCCAGGCGATCACCCGCTCGATCGCCGACCAGGCGCGCACCATCCGTATTCCGGTGCACATGATCGAGACGATCAACAAGTTGAACCGCATTTCCCGCCAGATGCTCCAGCAGTACGGCCGCGAGGCTACGCCGGAGGAGCTGGCCAAGGAAATGGACATGCCGGAAGACAAGATCCGCAAGGTGATGAAGATCGCCAAGGAGCCGATCTCGATGGAAACCCCGATCGGCGACGACGAGGATTCCCATCTGGGCGACTTCATCGAGGACACCAACGTGGAGTCCCCGATCGAGAACACCACCAACATCAATCTGTCTGAAACCGTGCGCGACGTGCTGGCCGGCCTCACCCCGAGGGAAGCCAAGGTGCTGCGCATGCGCTTCGGCATCGACATGAACACCGACCACACGCTGGAAGAAGTCGGCAAGCAGTTCGATGTGACCCGCGAGCGCATCCGCCAGATCGAAGCGAAGGCGCTGCGCAAGCTGCGTCACCCGAGCCGCTCGGAGCAGCTGCGCAGCTTCCTGGATATCGATTGATTTCCAGCGGCTGTTGAAGCGTTGAGAGAAACCCCGCTTCGGCGGGGTTTTTCTTTGCCCACCATATCTCTGCAAAGCCCAGCCCATGCTCGGCTGAGGCTTATGATTACGTAACAAGTAATGTAACGAAAGACCCGCGTCGAAGCTGGCTCTTCGTGAATATATCCATTATTTTCAAGCTCATAGGTGCATGGCCGCGCTTGCAGTCCCGCTTTTTTGATGCTAATTACGTAACAAATTTCGTATTACGTAATGCACATGCCACGCGCTCAACGCCCACAGGTACTGGATCTGATCGCTCAGCTGGCCCCCGGCCAGCCGCTACCTGCCGCGGCGCTGGCCGAGCGTCTGGGGGTGGACCGGATGGCGCTCAGCCGGCTGGTGGCCGCCAGTGGCCCGCAGGTGGTGCGCATGGGCAGCACCCGGGCAACCGCCTATGCGCTGCGGCGGCCCACCCGGGCCGGCAGCGAATGGCCGCTGTACCGGCTGCGCGAAGATGCGACACTGGAGGAGCTGGGGCGGGTAATTGCGCTGGTGGGAGGCGGCTTCCACGTCGATGCCGGGCCTGACTGCCCGAACCTGCGACGCGCGCCCGAAGGTGACGTTGCCGCCTTCTTTCCTGACTTGCCGTGGTACCTGGATGACCTGCGACCGCAGGGATTTCTTGGTCGCAGCTTCGCCCATGGCCGAGCGCAGGCGCTCGGCCTGCCGAAGGACCTCAAGAGCTGGCAACCGGACGATGTGTTGATGGCCCTGGTAACCGCTGGCGGGACTGAAGCGGGCGATCTGCTGCTCGGTACCGCCGCCGTGGAGGCGGCGATGAAGACGTTGCAGGCGCCGATCGATCGGGTTGCGGCCGACGATCGTCTTGCACAGTATCGCGAGCGTGCGCGTGCTGCGCTGGACGGAGAGGACGTGGGCTCCTCGCCGGGTGGCGAGCAACCCAAGTTCACCGCCACCGTAGAGGCCTACGGCAGGCGCCGCTCGGTCCTGGTCAAGTTCGCGCAGCCCGATGAAGGCGCCGCCGCCCAGCGCTGGAGCGATCTGCTGGTCTGCGAACATCTGGCGCTTGAGGCCCTGCGCGAGTCCGGGCAAGCCGCGGCGTCCAGCGAACTGCTGCAGTCGCCCACGCACACCTTCCTGGAAATCGAGCGCTTCGACCGCACGCCCGATCTGCTGGGGCGGCGAGGCCTGGTCTCGCTGCTGTCGCTATCGTCTGCGTTCACCGGCGAGGTCACCCCAGCGTGGCCGGTTGCAGGCGCCGAACTGCGTGATCAAGGCTGGCTGACGGCCGACACCGTGCAGGCGATGGGCCGACGCCATGCGTTCGGGCGGCTGATCGGCAACAGCGACATGCACCACGGCAACATCGCCTTCCACTTCATTGATCGCGGCCCGCTGCCGCTGGCGCCGGTCTACGACATGCTGCCGATGTCGCTGGCGCCGTCAAAGCTGGGCGTGTTGCGCGCGGACGAGCCGCTGTCGCCGGTCGCGCCGCTGGGCAGTGGTGATCTGCAGCATCTGCGCTGGGCGGCACCGGTGGCTGAAGCATTCTGGCAGTGCGTGGCTGTTGACGGGCGGATCCAGTCGCCGGCAATGCGGTCGTTGGCGGGGGCGAACGCCGAGCGGGTGCGGGAGATGGGCGCGCGGTTTGGGTGAGCCAGCTGTTGCGCAAGCCTGGGCGCGTGGCGTTGCGCAGCGATGGCTGAGGGTTTTTCAGTGTGTCTTGGCGCCGGCGGGTAGCCGGTTGAGCGCAGGCTCCACTACACTGTAAAGCTGCGCAGGGCCTATAGCTCAACGGTTAGAGCAGGGGACTCATAATCCCTTGGTTCCAGGTTCGAATCCTGGTGGGCCCACCATCTACTGATCCGGCAACGTCCAGGTCAGTCCGAATATCCTAGAAAAACGACCTCATTCTCGGCTTTCATGTCCAGCCAGGTCCGGTCGCGTGCGCCTTCATCCAGCTGGAACGTGAGTAACGGTGCGAGTAAGATGACCGGAAGGTCTTCGCTTACTCACATACCGGTTACTCACAGCCATGTTGACGGACACCAAGCTGCGCAGCCTCAAGCCCCAGGGCAAGGTCTATCGCCTAGCCGACGCCAATGGGCTGTGCGTCGAGGTGAGGCCTTCGGGGGCCAGGATCTGGCGCTATCGGTACCGGTTCGCCGGCAAGGCGAACATGCTGACCATCGGCGATTACCCGGCGGTTTCCCTTGCAGAAGCTCGCGCCGAGCGGGACAAGGCCCGGGCCCAGCTCAAGAAGGGCATGGACCCGGCTCTCGTGGTGAAGATCGAGCGGGCGGCACAGGAGGAAGAGGCCGGCAATACCTTTGGCTCTCTTGCTGAAGAACTAGTGGCGCAACGGGCCAAGAAGCTGACCCCCGGGTCAGTCGTTCGGGAGCGCCGGATGCTGGAGCGCGACCTAGGGAGCATCGCTGATCTGCCCGTTCGGAGCGTGACTGCGCCAATCCTGCTGAAGGCCCTGCGGAAGATCGAGGCCCGTGGAGCGCTTGAGACGGCGCATCGGGCTCGCGCCGCTGCGGGCATGGTCTTTCGCTATGCCATCGCCACCGGCCGTGCAGAGAACAACCCCGCCCTGAGTCTTGCCGGTGCGTTGACCCCTACGAAAACCAAGCACTTCTCAAGCCTGACTGAGCCAGAGGAGGTGGCAAAGCTTCTCAAGGCGATCTACGGCTACCAAGGGTCGCCCATCGTCTCCGCTGCGCTCAAGCTTTCGGCGCTCCTGTTCGTCAGGCCGGGCGAGCTCCGTGCGGCGCGCTGGGAGGATATCGACCTGGATGCGGCTGAGTGGCGTTACATCACCAGCAAGACTCAGACCCAGCACATCGTTCCCTTGGCGGGGCAGGTCGTCGAGCTCCTGGAGGATGTCCGGCCCTACGCAAGGAAAAGCCAGTACGTCTTTCCGAGCGTGCGCAGCATCCAGAAGCCAATCAGTGAGAACACGATCAACGCTGCTCTGCGCAACCTCGGGTTCGACGGCGAGATGATGACTGCCCATGGCTTTCGGGCCATGGCGAGAACCCTGCTGGACGAGGTGCTTGGATTCAGGCCGGACTTCATCGAGCATCAACTCGCCCATGCGGTACGGGATCCGCTGGGGCGGGCGTATAACCGGACTACCCACCTAGAAGAGCGCAGAAGGATGATGCGGGCTTGGGCAAACTACCTAGACGAGTTGAGACGTCGCGCATAGGCTTCGAGTCACAGATGAGTTCGCGCATCGTCGCTCAATTGACGACAATGCGCGTGGAGCAACTCGTGGTAGGGGTGCCGCTTGGCGTCGAAGAACGCGTACTGCGTCGCCAGCTACTTGGGCTCATTCGAGTTGAGGCACGCGCCGATGTGTTCGGCTTGATGCTGATGATGGTGCGGTCCTGACCTGACTGAAATGGCGTGAATGAGCCAGCGTTGTTGTTGCATTCGACTGGACGAAGTCGTGCTTTTCGCTGAGTCAGCAGCTCCGGGGAGTGCGTCTGCTGTGGTTCGAAGGCTTGACCACACAGCCCATCGCGCGACGTAGACCCCGGGGAGCAGGTTTAATTTTCCGGCAAGGTGACAATCATGCGAATGACGGACACAAGGCGCTTTGCTGAAGCGCTAGGCAGTTGGATGCACTTCGAAACCTGCTGTTTCAGGGCAGGTCTGTTTTCCGAGAGCTCGTTCAAGAGCGCAATTGGTAATGTCGCCAGCTCTCTGCATGGGGACCACAAAGCAGCCCGGGTCCATGCGGACTACCCTCTGGCCGCGCTCCAGCGCGTCCCAGATGCCGAGCGCAAGATTGGCGGTGGTCGAAAGCGTAGCGTCGACTTCGCACTGATCTATGATGACGGAAGACAGCCTGCATCAGATCCACAAGTTCTTATTGAGGCAAAATGGGCCGGATCGTCGCACTGCTCGGTGACGAATTTGATGGCGGATTTCATCCGTCTCTGCCTCATGAAGCGAGCGCACCCGAACGCAACATGTCTGCTAGTACTTGCTGGTCATTCGAGAGATATCAACAAAGTTCTCTCGCGCAGACCCTTTGTGGGGGGAGCCCGTGATGTTATGCCCTCCAAAGACAACGCCAGCAAGAGCTTTAAGTTTCTGCATAGGGACGCCGCCCACCAGAGCGCTTTTGCTGCAGCCATCGCTGCGTTTCATCAAGCGAACCTGAAAGTGCCAATTCGATTTTCTGTTTCTGGCGGCGCTCCCTATCCGACAGGAGCAGCGAAATTTCAGGCAGTGGCGTGGGAAGTTGGTAGTGTTGACGTTAGAGATTTAAGTCGCGACGAGTGGCCGAGTCCGACGAAAAGCCGTGCTACGCAGCTAGTCGAGGATGCGATTATCTAGGCCGGCCCGCCGCCAATGCGCGTTTCAGTCGGCACAACGGTGCATGGCGGTTACGGCTAGCAAGATTGCTCTGACCTGCTGGACCAGACGGTAGGGTTCCGTGGAAAGAATGCGTCCACAGACAAGATAAACGCATGCGCGTCCGCCTTGGGTCGTAAGCCGCCCCTCAAGCGACGACCGCTTCCGGACAAGAGCGGACATCACGTAGCAACGCCAGGGATGAGAGAGCGGCCGATGACTTACCGCCAAGCAAATCGCGCTGCACGCCCCAACAGATGTCATTTGGCCAGATAGGTGTCGGCTGAAATGACTTCCGCATACCCGAATGCGAGCGTTGACATCAGGGCCGTATGCACTTGCTCGGCGGGCACGCTCTTCCCATCGAACTCGAGCTCGCGGGTTGCGCAGGCGTCGTGCACGACCGTTGTCTTGTAACCAAAATAGCCGCGGCGCAAGTTGTCGCGTCGATGCACATGTGGCTCATCGGCCAATAACCGTGACTTATTCGATGCCGTCGGAATCGAGTGTCTCCTTGAGGTCCGTCTTGTGGAACGAGTTCGGATAGTTCTTTGTGATGACGTGCTCGTCGTCTTGGGGGGCTACCTTCGGATGTATCAGCACGCCCTCGGTGCCGGGTACGAAGAACGGCAGGTCGCCGGCGCGAACGCTTACCGGATCATGGACGCAGTCCGGCACTGACCGGACCCGGCACGCAGCGGTCGTTAGCCCGGGACCTTGCTCCTGGCCTGGGAAGCGTCGGCCTCGATCCTGCGGCGCACCTCTTCCTCAAGACCCTTGAGCCCCCAGGTTCTTCCGATCGCGATCGCTTCATCGGCCTCCTTTCCGTCCACCCATGCGGCCCGGAGCGCTGCCATCGCACCGACACGGTTGCCGCTGGCACAGTGCACGAGCACCGGACGTTTCGCGTCTCGAACAATGGCATCAAACGCCATCACGTTCTCACGGGTGAGATCCACTGCACCGCGTAATGGCAGGTTGGAGTACAGAAGGCCGGCCGCGCGGACGGCTGCCGCCTCGTCGAAATCTGGCGTCTCCGCATCCAAGGTGAGGTCGATGACGTGGCGGATGCCAGCATCACGCACGCGTGAGATGTCGTCGGCATCCAGCCGCCCCGCCGACACGATGCCCGGCGCAGGTGACACCGCATCCGCAACGGTCGGCAGTGCAGTCGGGTACGTGGCGGAGGCGCAGCCGGGGCCTGCGAGCGCAACGACAAGGAAGAGCAATGGAATAGGCTTCATGGCATAACCTCAGGCGCGGTTGACGACACGGTGCAACAGGATGCCAGCCAGCATGGCCGGGATGAACCACAGCGCTTCGACCGAGCCGATCCCCAGGCCCGCGAGTGCAGGACCTGGACAGTAGCCGGCGATACCCCAGCCGATTCCGAACAGTGCCGCACCGCCGAGCAGCTTGCGGTCGACCTGCTTCAGGTTCGACAGCTGGAACGTATCGGCGAGCACCGGGCTGCCACGGCGCAGCACCAAGCGGAACAGCAGCCCGGTGGTGGTGACGGCGCCGCCGAGGACGAACGCCAGCGTCGGATCGAAATCTCCGAACACGTCGAGGAAGCCGAGCACGATGCGGGGGTCGGTCATGCCCGACATTGCCAGCCCCAGACCAAACAGCGCACCCGACAGCAGCGCGGCAATCGAGAACTTCATCATCAACTCCAGACGTGGCGCACAAGGAAGGTGGTTGCAATGGCCGTGGCCATGAAGGTCAGGACGGCCGCCAGCGAGCGCATGGACAGTCGGCCGAGCCCACACACGCCGTGGCCGCTCGTGCAGCCGTTGCCCATGCGCGTGCCGAAGCCCACCAGCAGCCCGGCGACCACCAGCCCGACTCGCGAATAGTCCGTCCGCGGCAGTGGTGCACCGGGCACCAGTGCCATGTATAGGCCCGCGGCGACGATCAAGCCCAGCAAAAACATGGCGCGCCACGACACATCACCTGCCTTCGGGAACAGAACGCCGTTGAGGATGCCGCTGACGCCCGCGACCCGTCCGTTGAGCCACAGCAACAACGTCGCGGACAGTCCAATCAGCACCCCGCCTGCCAGGGCGATCATCCACGTGGTCATGCCTCACCTCCCAATTGGTTCAGGGGCAGCCGCAGGTAGCGGATGCCGTTCGCGTCCGTCGGCGGCAGCTCGCCAGCGCGAATGTTCACCTGCAACGCCGGCAGAATCAGCTTGGGCGCCGCCAGTCTTGCATCCCGTTCGGTCCTCAACTTCACGAACGTCTCCTCATCTGCCTCGCCGCCCACATGCACATTGCGCTGCTTCTGCTCGTCGAGCGAGCTCTGCGGATGCGCCTCGCGCTCGGCCGGCGGGTAGTCGTGGCACAGGAACAGGCGGGTGTCGGCGGGCAGATCGAACAAGGTGCGGATCGATCGGTAGAGCTTGCGCGCGTCGCCCCCTGGGAAGTCCACTCTCGCGGTGCCCGTTTCAGGGGCAAACACCGTATCGCCCACGAACGCGGCGTCACCAACGAGATAGGTCAGACTATCGTCGGTGTGACCGGGCGTCGCGATCGCACGCGCTTCGAGCTCGCCGATGGCGAACGTGTCTCCATCGACGAACAGCCGATCGAACTGGCGGCCGTCGGTGGCGAACTCCGGCTCCATCCCGAACAGCGCCTTGAAGCGCTCCTGCACCTGGGTGATACCGCGACCGATCGCGACCTTCGCGCCGGTTTCGCGTTTGAGGTATGCCGCCGACGTCAGGTGGTCGGCATGCGCATGGGTTTCAAGGATCCAGTCCACGATCAGCGAATGATCGCGCACGAACGCGAGCACGCGGTCGGCCGAGGCGGTCGAGGTTCGGGCACAGGCGGGATCGTAGTCGAGCACCGGGTCGACGATGGCGGCATGGCCACCGTCACGATCGTAGACCACGTAGGTGAAGGTGAACGTGGCCGGGTCGTAAAAGCTCTGCACCTGCGGATTCATTTGACAGCTTCTTGCTCTGTACTTTAGGTACTGCTACATTACATTCGTCACCTGTCCTTGTCAAGAACTTACTAAACTACATCCGCCATGGCCCGTTCATCAAAGAAGATACGTCCGATGCCCTCGACCGAGCAGATGGCGCAGCATGCCAATGAAGCGGCCGCACTGTTGAAGGCACTGGCCCATCCGGCACGCCTGCTCGTGCTGTGCCAGCTGGTCGAGGGCGAGGCTTCGGTAGGAGAGTTGCAGCCGATTACCGGGCTCAGCATGTCCGCCCTGTCGCAGCACCTGGCCGTACTGCGCGAGATGCAGCTCGTCACGACGCGTCGCGAGGCGCAGACCATCTACTACGCGCTAGCCGAGGGCCCTGCTGCAAGCGTGCTCGATACGCTATACGCCGCCTACTGTGGCAGCCAGGAGGCTGTCCAATGACCACGTTCCAGTTAGTGATGGGGGTCATTTCCGGCGGCGTCGTCGGCTTCACGCTCGGGCTGGTCGGTGGCGGCGGCTCCATTCTCGCGGTCCCGCTCATGGTCTACCTCGTCGGGGTGCGCGACCCGCATGTGGCGATCGGCACCAGCGCGCTTGCGGTTGCGGCCAACGCACTTATCGGCCTGACCAACCATGCCCGCAAGCGCAACGTGAAGTGGCGTTGCGCCGCGGCGTTCGCTATCGCCGGCGTGCTGGGCGCGTGGTTCGGGGCGATGCTCGGCAAGGCCATGGACGGGCAGCAGCTGCTTGCATTGTTCGCGCTCCTGATGCTCGTGGTCGCCGGCATGATGTTCCGCTCGCGCGGAAGTGAAGGGGATCCGGCGGTGGTGCTCAATCGGGGCAACGCGCCGAAGCTGCTGGGTTCGGGCGCGGTCACCGGGCTCCTGTCGGGTTTCTTCGGTATTGGAGGGGGCTTTCTGGTAGTACCGGGCCTGATCGCCTCGACCGGCATGCCGATCCTGTTCGCGGTCGGTTCATCGCTGCTCGCCGTTACCGCCTTCGGACTGACCACCGCATTGAGCTACGCGAGCTCCGGACTGGTCGCCTGGTCGCTTGCGGTGGCGTTCATCGGCGGCGGCGCGGTCGGCAGTCTGTTTGGCGCCCGCCTCGCCACACGCCTGGGCGACCGCAAGGGCGTGCTCAACACGGTGCTTGCCGGCCTGATCGTCGTCGTCGCGGTGTACATGCTGTACCGCACCGCGAGTGAACTCGGCTGGATCTGAATTTCGTTCTTCCCCGCAAACGTTCCGGAGGCTCCCATGAACACACCCTGGCGCTTCGCTGAAGATCACTACGCCGGTGGGCAGCCCACGCCTGCGCATCTGGCCGAACTCGTGCGCGAGGGCGTGCGTACGGTTATCAATCTGCGTGCCCCAGAAGAGCCGGCGGAGTACGACGAAGCCGCCGAGGCCGCCCGGCTCGGCGTGCACTACGTATCGCTGCCGATCTCCGGCGCCGCCGATCTCGACCGAGCCCGGGTGCGCGAGTTCGGCCAGACGCTGGACGATGCGCGCCGCGAAGGCGGGGTCCTGATCCATTGCGCGAGTTCCAACCGCGTGGGCGCAATGATCGCGCTTGACGCGACACTCAACCGCGGCTGCTCGCTGGAAGCGGCGCTCAAGCGCGGCCGTGAGGCCGGTCTGGCGACGCTGGAGCCGGCGGTGGTCGCGCTCGCGGAAAATGAAGGAGCCCGGTCATGATCGGTCCCGCCACCATCTTCCGCCAGCTCTTCGAGCCGGTGTCTTCGACCTACACCTATCTGATCGCCTGCCCCGAAACGCGCGAAGCCGCCCTCGTGGATCCGGTGATGCCCGCCTGGCAGCGCGACCTGCAGGTAGTCAACGAGCTCGGTCTGAATCTCGTTATGACGATCGACACGCACATTCATGCGGACCACATCACGTCGGCGTCGATGCTCCGGCGGGAGGTAGGCAGCCGCATCGCTACCCCCGCGCTCGATGCATTGTCCTGTACCGACGTGCCGATGGAAGACGGCGTCCCCCTGCAGGTCGGCGGCGTGCGCATAGACCCGATGCATACGCCCGGCCACACCGACAACCACTTCGCGTTGGTGATGAATGACCGCGTGTTCACCGGCGACGCGCTGCTGATCGACGGCTGCGGCCGTACGGACTTCCAGAGCGGCGACGCGCGTGAACTGTACGAGAGCGTACGCGGTCGGCTGTTCGGCCTCCCGGGCGAGACGCTCGTGTACCCGGCGCATGACTACCAGGGGCGGTGGGTATCGAGCATCGCGCAGGAGAAGCAGCGCAACCCGCGGCTCGGCGCCGAACGCACGCTCGAGGATTTCATCGAGCTGATGGAAAACCTGAACCTGCCATACCCGAAGTTCATCGACTATGCCGTGCCGGGTAACAAGGCGTGCGGGCAGTGTCCTCCGGACCTGCCGGAGCACCTTCGCCAGTACTGTCAGGAAATGGCGGAAAGCCCCCAAGGTTAGCGAGGGTCGGGGGTTGGAGGCATTCCACGGCCGCCGAATCTAACCGTCCTGCCTCGGCAGGACGAGCTCCGCGACCGTCCCACCTCCCTCCCTGGGACGCAAGACCACGTACCCGCCATGACGCTCGGCGATTGCCTCGACGATCGTCAACCCCAACCCGCTGCCTCCTGCGCTGCCGGTCGCGCGTCCTCGCCAGAACCGTTGCGTCGCCTGCCGGTACTCGTCAGGTTCGAGACCAGCGCCACGATCGGTCAGACGGAACCGTACCGTGGTGGCATCGGCATCAGCAACAAGGTCTACGGCACTTCCCGGAGGCGAATAGCGCAACGCGTTGTCGACGAGGTTGCGCAACGCCGCCACGGACAGCGCGGGAGGCACCGCCGGCACCGCCTGACTACCGCTTCCAGCCACGACAACGACCCGGCCATTGGCCGCCGGACTGCTGGCCGCCACCGCCTGCTCCACCACCTGCGCGGCGGTGATCCACTGTCCGTCGTCGAACGGCAGCCGTCCTTCGACCCGCGCCAGCATCAGCAACTGGTCCAGCGTCGCACGCATACGCTGCACGCCTTCACCGGCATCGGCCAGCGCACGTCGTGAGTCCTCGCCACCAGTCAGCCGCGCAACCTGCAGGTGAGTGTCGATCGCAGTCAAGGGTGTGCGCAGTTCGTGCGCAGCATGGTTGGTGAAGCTGCGCTCTCGTGACACCGCGTCGGAAACGCGCTGCAGCAGGTGGTTGAGGGATTCGACCAATGGCCGGAGTTCGCCCGGCATTGGTTGCGCGTCGAGGGGCTCGTCGGCATCGGGCTGGCGTTGCGCAAGCGTGCGACGCAGCCGATCGAGCGGCGCGAGCGCACGGCCCGCGCCCAGCCACAACGCAAGCAAGCCACCCACCGCGGCAATCAGGAACGGCAGCCCGGCCGCCAGCGCGATCTGGCGGCTCAGTTCGGCACGCTCACCGAGACTGTCGGCAGTGGTAATGCTGTAACCGTTCGCCTCCAGCGTGTAGGTACGCCACGCCGTACCCTCGATCTCACGCGTGCGATAGCCCGGCGCGTCGGTCGCCATCAGTGCGCTGGATGCGCCCTGGGTGGTGGCGATCACCTCCCCACGCAGCGAGCGTATCTGGCACGCCATCCCGCGACTGCCGGCAACGGTCACCGCATCAGCCGCCGCTACCGGCGAGGCGCCCACCAACGCGCCCTGCGCCAGCAGTCCGGACACCATGCGTGCCGACATCGCCAGCCGGTCGTCGAGGGTATGCTGCAGGTTGCGATCGAGGTCACGCAGCATCCACGCCGCCGCCACGCTCCACAGCACCGCCAAGGCGATGCCGATTGTCAGCACCAGGCGGAATCGCAGGCTCATGGCTCGGCCCTGCCGAACCGATATCCGAGTCCGCGCACGGTTTGAATGACATCGGCACCGAGTTTCCGGCGCAGGTGATGGATGTGCACGTTGATTGCGTTGCTGCCGACCTCCTGTTCGAAACCGTACAGGCTGTCCTTGAGCTGTTCGCCGGACAGGCAGCGCCCGCCTGCCTGCATCAGGCTGGCGAGCAGTGCGGTCTCGCGACGCGACAGGTCGACGGGTATGCCGTCGAGCCAAGCCTGCCCACTGGCGGGATCCAGCGCCAGTGAACCGGCTTCGATTAGGTTCACGCTGCGGCCAGCGGCACGCCTCGACAAGGCGTGCAGCCGTGCCACGAGCTCGCCGAGATCGAACGGTTTGACCAGATAGTCGTCGGCGCCGCCTTGCAGGCCGGCGATGCGATCTTCCACCGCATCGCGCGGTCAGCAGCAGCACCGGCAATTCATCACCGCTCTGGCGCATGCGCACCAGCAGCTGCATACCGTCCTCGTCGGGCAGCCCAAGGTCCAGCACCATCGCGTCGCAATGGGTCGTCTGTCGCGCGAGTTCGGCGTGCGCGACGCTCTCCACGCGATCGGCTGTCATTCCAAAAGCCCGAAGACCGGAGACTATGCCCCGGGCGATCAATTCGTCGTCCTCAACGACCAGGATCCTCATTGATGCCAACTCCGGAAACCAGATGCGCGCTGCACCCTAGCGCAGGGTACCCGGCGTCGCCACCGCCGGGTCATGGCTCCAGCCTGGGGGGCCTTTAATCGTGACTTAATCGCGCGCCTTCATCGTGGCCGGCCTGGATCTCCGGAGTACTGAATGATGCTGTTGCTGCGCCGGTTGTTGCTAAGCCTGTTGATGTTGCCGATGTTGGCGGTTCCCGTGCCCGCGATGGCGCAAGGCTGGCTCGCACCACCGAGCGGGCAGCAGCAGCCCGAGTTCCTCGAGGTCAGCGAGGTGTTCAGGGTCGAGGCAACGGCCGTGAAGGATGGCGCGACCCGGCTGAGCGGCACTATCGCGCCGGGCTACTACCTCTATCGACACCGCCTGAGCGTTGTTCTCGACGGCGGCAAGGCGTTGCCGCTGCAGTTGTCGAACGGCAGGGCGAAAACCGACGAGTTCTTCGGCCGCACCGAGGTCTATTATGACACTGTCGAAATCATAGTCAATGGTGGCGACGCACGCTCGGCGACGCTGCATTGGCAGGGCTGCGCAGATGCCGGCATCTGCTATCCGCCGCAGACCATGCCGGTCGATCTGCCATCGGTCGAGACGCCACCGGCAACCAATGCCGCTGTGGACACCGCAGCGACGACGCCGCCCTCGGAAAAGGCGACAAGCGACAGCGCCCCGCAGCCGCCCACCTCCCCCTCTGCGGCCTCCGTCGCACAAAACTCGGCAGGCGTCGGCGCATCATCCGTCACGGGCTCGATCAGGGAGGCCGCCCCGGCGCCTTCCGTTGCCGGCGAGGACCAGCGCTTCGCCAGCCGCCTCGCCGATGCCAGCCTGTTCGCGTCGGTCGCGGTGTTCTTCGGCATGGGGCTGCTGCTCGCGTTCACGCCGTGCACGCTGCCGATGATCCCGATCGTTTCCAGCCTGATCGTTGGCGGACAGCCGACCACGCGGCGTGCGCTCGCCTTGTCGGTGGCCTACGTTCTGCCGATGGCGTTGACCTACGCCGCGCTCGGCGTGGCCGCCGGGATCGCCGGTGCCAACCTGCAGGCGGCCTTGCAGAACCCGTGGCTGTTGGGCGCCTTCGCGGCGGTGTTCGTGGTGCTTGCGCTGTCGATGTTCGGTGCGTTCGAGCTGCAGTTGCCGGCGTGGCTCGGCGACCGCCTGGATCGCGCCGGTCGCCAGCAGCGCGGCGGCACGCTCGCTGGCGCCGCCGCGCTCGGGTTCCTGTCCGCGCTGCTGGTGGGACCGTGCATGACTGCGCCACTTGCCGGCGCGCTGCTCTACATCAGCCAGTCCGGCAGCGCGCTGACCGGCGGCCTGGCGCTGTTCGCGCTTGGGCTGGGCATGGGATTGCCCCTGCTCGCGATTGCGGTGTTCGGCGCACGCATCCTGCCGCGCCCCGGCGCGTGGATGGATCGCGTCAAGGCGGTCTTCGGCTACGTCCTGCTGGCGTTGGCGATATCGATGCTGGCGCGGGTGCTGGCACCGGCGACGGCGCTGGTGCTATGGGGCGCCTGGCTGCTCGGCGTGGCGGCGGGTTTCCTGGCCCTGGTCGCACCGCCTGCAAGCGGCCCGCTGCGCCTGTGGCTGCCGCGCTATTTTGCAGCCGCGTCGGCGGTCTGGGCACTGGCACTCATGATTGGCGGTGCCAGCGGCTCCGGCGATCCGTGGCGCCCCCTGGAACGACTCGGTGCCAGCGATGCGAGTGCGCAGACAGCCGCGCCGACGGTCGCCTTCGTCCAAGCCAAGACGGCCGACGACCTGTCACGTCGCATCGCCGAAGCCGGTGCGCGAGGCCAATGGACGCTGGTCGATTTCTACGCCGACTGGTGCGTTTCCTGCCATGTCATCGAACGGGAAGTGTTCGGTGATCCGCAGGTGGCATCGATGCTCGCCGGCATGCAGGTCGTGAGGCCCGACGTCACCGCCAACGATGTGGCCGATCGGGCATTGATGAAGGCATGGCAGGTGGCCGGTCCGCCGACGTTGCTGCTCATCGGACCCGACGGCCAAGAACACCGCGCCGAGCGCACGGTGGGCGAGATCACCCCCGAAGCATTCCTGGCCCGCCTGCAGCGCGTCCAGCAAGGAGCGCAATGATGGTCAGTCTTGGCCCGTTTCCCATGTCCCTGGTGGTGCTGCTGGTCGCACTCGCGATTGCCGCACTGGTCGCCCGGCAGTTCGTTGTGCCCTTGCCCGGGCAACCCGCGATCAAGCCGCTTTCGACGTTCCTCGACATGCTGATGGTCGGCGTGCTCGCGGCGCGGCTAGCCTTCGTGCTCGCATGGTGGCCGCAGTACCTCGCGGATCCGTGGTCAATTGTCCGCATCGGCGACGGCGGCTTCTCGATCTGGGCGGGCGTGCTCGCGGGCCTCGCATTCGGCGCATGGCGAGCGCGAAACGCTCCCGCGCTGCGACGTCCGCTGCTGTTCGGTGCGATCGCAGGGCTGGCTTCCTGGGCCGTTCTCGGTGGCGCGCTGCTGTTGATGCAGCAGTCGGTGATGAAACTGCCGGCAACCGAACTGAGCACGCTCGACGGCGGCAGCACGAAGCTTTCGGCGATGACCGGCGAGCCGATGGTCGTGAACCTGTGGGCGACGTGGTGCCCGCCGTGTCGCCGCGAAATGCCGGTCCTGGCCAAGGCGCAGGAAGAACGCGGCGACGTGACGTTCGTCTTCGTCAATCAGGGGGAATCCGAATCGGAGATCCGTGACTACCTGCGCGAGAGTCACCTGCAACTGAGCAATGTGCTGCTCGATCCATTCTCGTCCGTAATGCAGGAGTCCGGCTCGCGCGGCCTGCCAACGACGCTGTTCTTCGATGCCGACGGCCGGCTTGTGGACACCCACATGGGCGAACTCTCGAATGCGAGCCTTGCCGTAAAGCTGCGGCGCTTCGGTGCTGCGCCCTCATCGAGTCCCCCAACCCTTCCAACCAAGGAGGTGCCGTGATGGCACGAGTGAACCCCACTGCAATACTGCTTTCGTCCGCCCTGCTGCTCGCCACCGGTTGCAGTCAGGCCGCCGAGGAAAAGTCGGTTTCCACCGCACCGGCTGTCCCAACGAACGCCACCAGCAACCCGGAGACTGAAAGGCCCGCCGTGATCGAAGCCATTGAAGCCCAGGGTTTCGAAGTGCTCGGCGAGTTCGACGCCCCATCGGGTCTTCGCGGCTTTGCAGGCGTCGCAGGCCAGCAGCCCGTGGCGGTATACGCGACCAACGACGGCGAACATGCCGTCGTTGGGACGCTGATCAATGCAAAGGGCGAGGACATCGGCGCCGAGGCGCTGCAGCGACTTGTCGCCGGTCCGATGTCGGCCCGCACCTGGGCACTGCTGGAGGCGAGCGAATGGATCGCCGACGGAAAGGCCGATGCGCCCCGCGTGATCTACACGTTCAGCGACCCGAACTGCCCGTTCTGCAACAAGTTCTGGAGTGCAGCGCGGCCGTGGGTGGATTCGGGCAAGGTGCAACTGCGGCACATCATGGTCGGTGTGATCCGTCCGGACAGCGCCAACAAGGTTGCCACGATCATGACCGCCAGCTCGCCGTCGGAGGCGCTCCGTCGCAATGAAACCAGCTACAGCTCAGGCGGCATCAAGCCGGCGGCCTCCGTGCCCGCCAATGTGCGCGCCACCCTCGATGCGAACCAAAGACTGATGGTCCAACTAGGGTTCCAAGGCACGCCGGGCATCCTGTTCCGCGACGACAACGGCACGGTCCAGCGCCGAGCCGGCATGCCGGCACCAGATGACCTGGCCACCGTGCTCGGACCGCGCTGATGCGGGGCACATCCTTGCTATTGGGCCTGGTGCTGGCGGGCATGACCTACTTCGCGCAGGCGGCGACGCCGGCGACGTCTCCCGCCCACACTATCGCCATGCATGGCAAAGCGATCGTCCTGCCGGACGCCGCCCACCAACCCGACCCGAAAATGCGCCAGCGGGCGGTATTCAGCCTGACCGTGGCGCCGGCTTCACCCGCTGCGACGGATCCGGGCTTGGAGCGGGTCGCGCGCCGTCAACCTGCTCAAGGCAAGCGGAGTGACGAAGAAGCAGTTGGACTTCGTCGTGCTGCTCAGCGAAGGAGCAACGGATTCAGCGCTGGCTGATCCCGCGTACCGCGTCCGCCATGGGGTCGCTAACCCGAACCTCGGGCTGATCGCGCAACTGTCGGCGGCGGGAGTGCAAATGTTCGTGTGCGGCCAGGCCTTGCACTCCCGGCAGCTGGACAGCAACTCGCTGGCACCCAGCATCGCAATATCGCTTTCGGCGTTGACCAGCATCATCACGCTGCAGCAGCAAGGCTATGCGCTGGTTCCGCTGTGAACCAGCAGCAGACGCCGCTGGCTGAATCGACTGTGCCCAGCGATGGTCTCCGGACACCGATCTCGGTGCCTTCCGCAATAGGAGTTCGTCGGCAGTCACTGAGGGGGGGGGCTCGCCGGCCCGCTGCTCCAGGGTCGGCTCCTGTACCGCTTCTAGGTATGCGGTCGAAGCGTTGATCACGAGAATCAGTCGACCGCGACGGAGACTTGGAGCCAGCGATGTCCGCTTTGGGTCGGGAGCGGACGTTGGCTGGTCGGTGCCGGCAGAGGCTGACCCGCCACAACTGATCCGTGACGCAGCGGCATCAGCGCACGCACTGTCGGCCGAGGGGTTGAACAACGCATCAATACTCGATTCAAAAATGTTTCATCCACATATCACCCCGTTGAAGCCAGTAGGGTCTGGCTTTGCGCAAGGGCACAGCGCTCCTTGTGCGCCTTCATCATGGATTCTCTATGAGTGACAGGTCGGAGGCGATCTACTGCGTCCTTGTAGTAATCGCAGCAGCTCTGGTGAGTGTTGCCAGATGCGTCCACTGTAAACGCCCGAAGTTCCCCTGTTCCAACCCGTGACAGACCACAAGGCCCGGCAATCGCCGGGCCTTGTGCGTTTATGCCCGAGATTAAGGAGATGAGACGATGCACCTGGTTGAAACAATGGCCTATGCCGGCGAGCAGCCCTGGCACGGCCTCGGTCACAAGCTGGCGCCGCAGCAGCCGATCGATGTCTGGAAGCGAGAGGCCGGGATGGATTGGTCGATCGAAGAGTCCGAAGTCCGCTACGTGGTCGGCAAGAACGGGATCGGGGCCATCAACGCCTTCCCAGACCAGAAGGTCCTGTACCGGTCCGACACGCACGCGCCGTTGTCGGTCGTGTCCAAGCGGTACAAAGTG
The DNA here is from genome assembly GCF_056481145.1 of Stenotrophomonas sp. 93052_Sma. Taxonomy (NCBI): domain Bacteria; kingdom Pseudomonadati; phylum Pseudomonadota; class Gammaproteobacteria; order Lysobacterales; family Lysobacteraceae; genus Stenotrophomonas; species Stenotrophomonas sp. 93052_Sma. Next base: position 4,394,185 of record NZ_CM151134.1, on the reverse strand, counting down.
GTCCAGCCGGGCGAGATCCTGGAGTTTTACCGCGATCTGACCGAAGTCGGTGGCTTCGAGCTGGAATCGGCCGGTGTCCTGCGCGAAGGCCGCAAGTTCTGGGCCTTGGCCAAGACCGGCCAGAGCACCGTCCTGAAGAGGAAGGATCGCGTTGACGGCTACCTGCTGCTGGCCACGGCCTGTGATGGGACACTGGCGACCACCGCCCAATTTACTTCGGTGCGGGTCGTGTGCAACAACACCTTGGCCATCGCGCTCGGCAGCAACGCGGGAGCCGTCAAGATGCCGCATCGCAGCCACTTCGATCCCGACGTGGTGAAGCGCCAGTTGGGGATCACCGTGTCGAGCTGGGACTCGTTCGTGGCCCGGATGAAGGCGCTTGTCGAGTGCCCGGTGGATCCCGACTCGGTGGATGGGCTCCTGCGCCGGGTGCTGACCTACCCCAACCCGGACGGGCAAGGGGTGGCGGTCAACGAACAGGCGTTCACGGTGGCCCGGGCCTTGTACGACGGAGCAGGCAAGGGCTCGGATCTGGCGAGTGCCAAGGGAACGGCCTGGGGTGTTCTGAGCAGCGTGACCGAGTTCGTCGATCACCACCGGCGGGCCAGGAGCGACGACCATCGCAGGGAGGCGGCATGGTTCGGGGCGGGTGCCCAGATCAAGCGGCGGGCGTGGGACGAAGCCATGAAGCTGGTGACCTGACCAATGGAAGTCGATCAGCTCGACGTTGCGTACATCGCGATAGGCGCCAAACAGGCGCTGGACAAAAGCGGGGCCCCGTACGCGAAGGTTCCGTTCCAGGGGGAGTTGGGCTACGTCCAGGTATGTATCGACCAGGCCGAGCTTCTGACTCGCGCCTGGCGCGCATGCAGTGAGGTGTTCCCCGGTGTCTGGTGCTACGAGGTGGCCGAGCCCTTCGGCGTGGCCTTCGGCAAGCACCTCTTGGCCGGAGGGGGTCCTGAGAGCGCTCAGAGCATCCTCAACGGCGTGGTGGCCGCAGCGATGGCGACATCGCCGGCCTAAGTTTCGACGTTGTCAGGCAACCCCATAAGCCCGGCCTCCCCACGGAGGCCGGGCTTCTTCTATTGGAGAATCGGAAATGAGCAGATCAGCGGCGATTCGCCTGGTCGATACACGCTCCCTGGAGCGAGAGCAGTGGTTGGAAGTTCGCAAGCAAGGCATCGGCAGCTCAGACGCGGCGGCCGCGGTGGGCTTGTGTCCGTACAAGAGCCAGCTGGAACTCTGGATGGAGAAGACCGGCAGGGCCGTTCGTGGCGAAGAGCCGGGTCAGGACAGTCCCATGTATTGGGGCACCCTGTTGGAGCCGCTTGTCGCCGCGGCCTACACCGAGCGGACCGAGCGAAAGGTGCGCCGCGTCAATGCGGTGCTTCAGCATCCGACCTACAGCTTCATGCTGGCCAACATCGATCGGGAAGTGGTCGGTGTGCCGGATGTCCAGATTCTCGAGTGCAAGACAGCTGGGGAGTTCGGGTCACGGCTCTGGCGCGACGGTGTGCCGGAGTACGTCCAGCTCCAGGTCCAGCACCAGCTGGCCGTGACCGGCAAGCAGGCCGCAGATGTGGCGGTCCTCCTGTGCGGCCAGAAGCTTGAGGTCCATCGGATCGAACGGGACGAGGAGGTGATCTCCCGCCTGATCGTGCTGGAGGCCAGGTTCTGGGAGCACGTGACCCAGGACACCCCGCCGCCGGCCGATGGAAGCGAGTCTGCCGCTCGGGCGCTACGCAGCCTCTACACCGGCAACGACACCAGCATCGACTTCAGCGAAGACGCCGAGTTGTCGGCCACCTTCGACGGGCTGGTGCTGCTGCGCGACGAGATTGCGCAGATGGACAAGCGGGCAGAGCAGATGCGCCAGCAGCTGGAGCAGTCGATGGGGGATGCCTCCCGGGCGATCTTCCCGACCGGCGAGATCACCTACCGGCGCTCCAAGGACGGCACGAGCGTCGACCTCAAGAGGTTGACCGAGGCTCACCCGGATCTCGTGGTCGGTTTCACCGTTGAGCGTCCCGGATCCCGGCGGTTCCGGATCGTCCCCAACCAGAACGAAGGAGCATGATCATGCTGAAAGGCTTGGCGATCACACCGCCCGTGATCGGGCGGATCTCAATCGGCCGCGTGGTCGAGCGCAACGGCAAACGCCTGCCGGAGAAGGATGACCAGTTCACTCTGACGAGCCAGGTCCAGAATCGGGAAGGCTGGATTTTGCATCCGCTGGATGAAACGTTGCGCAAGGAGTCCGGCGGCAAGCTGCGTTCGATTCCGGTTTGCCTGCTCTTCAACGATCCCGGCTTGAACCTGCGCGCGGACTATTCGCTCTTTGACCGGACGACCGGCAGGCCGGTGTGTGTCGGCAACGGGGAGACCAGCCGGAGGATGGGCAAGGGCGGAATCACGCAGGAAGCTTGTCCTGGCCCCGACGGCTGCCCCTTCGCCATGGGCGAGTGCAAGGCGTACGCCCGCTTGAACGTGAGGGTCGGGGACGAGGACGAACTCGGAAGCTTCGTGCTCCGCACCACGTCGTACAACACGATCCGGACGTTGGCAGCCCGGTTGGCGTACTTCGATGCCGTCTCGGGTGGTCGTCTGGCGTGCATGCCGCTCGAACTGAAGCTCCGCGGCAAGTCCACGACGATGAGCTTCAGGTCGGCGATCTACTACGTCGACCTGGTGATCAGGTCAGGCCTGTCGCTGGAGCAGGCCATCGTGGAGGCGAGGACGCTTGACCAAGCCCGCAAGGACGCGGGATTCGATCAGGCGGCGCTGGATGAGGCCGCCAGGCACGGTTTTGCCAACGGTGCGTTCGAGGACCTGGTGGAGGACGTACCGGCCGTGGTGGAGGAGTTCTATCCCGCCGAGGCGGGTGTGGGCGGGAATGGCGTCACGAACGGGCCTGCAGGCGGCAACTTGCAGGACAGGCTGGAAAACAAGGTCGCCCGATTGGGGACCGGTTAGTCGTCAACGAATAGGAGAAAGACAATGCTGAAAGCGATTGGTGGGGCTGTGGTGTACGGCTTCGCGCTTTACGGCCTCAACACCTTCATGGAGAAGGTCAAGGTCATGCAGCGCGTCAAGCGACCGCTGGATCTGGGGGATCCCGGTCAGGTTGCCGGGCAGGAGGACGTCCCCGTCGCGTAGCGGGGGCTCGTCGGAACTGCCTGGCTTGCGGGCAAGGCAGGGCAACGTGAGGGCAGGGAACAAGGGGCGCATCCGCGCCCCTTTTCTGTTGCCGTCGAATCAGGACACGAAAATTCATCGAGGAGAACCAGATGGAGTCACCACCCATGAGCTTGCCCCCGCTGTACGTTCGAAGCGGCACGCGATCCTACAAGGTTGCCAGCGCCGACGAGGTCTTGGAGGCGGCCCGCGCCGTCGTCGGGCAGAGGATGCACCGTGGGGCCGCCTTTTCGGACCCCCAGACCGCCAAGGCATTCTTCCGCGACAAGCTGGGCGGGTTGGGTCAGGAGGTCTTTGCCGCTGCCTTTCTGGACACCCGTCACCGTCTGGTCGAGTACGTGGAACTGTTTCACGGAACCATCGATGGAGCCGAAGTCCATCCGCGGGAGGTAGTCCGTCATGCACTCCGCTGCAACGCCGCCGCGGTGATCGTGGCCCACAATCACCCTTCTGGTTCGGAACATCCCTCAGCTGCCGATCGCGCCGTGACAACACGCCTCAAGCAGTCGCTCGCCCTGGTCGATGTGCGCCTGATCGATCACGTGGTAGTCGGTGGACTGCAGACGGTGACCCTGGCGGAACGTGGCTGGCTTTGACTGCCACACGCGACGCCCGGTGGGGAGCGCAACCTGATCGACTAGCCTGCCAGCCAATGGGGGCTGGCAGGCTGGGGTCGAGTCTTCATTTTTTTGGTCTTACGAGGGTGAATTAGTCTCTTCGCGCGTTGTTTCGACCAGCGGCCGACCCACTAGGCGCACCGGGTCGAACGAGAACACGTGCTCCAGCGGTGCATCATGGCAGCGACCAACCAGCCGATCCGGGAACGCGGCCCGTCCGTGGTCGAGATCCACTTCGGCCGAGCAGATCGGGCACGTGCCCCAGTGGCGCACGACGGCGAATTCGCGGGACTTCAGCTTTCGACCAGGTGCCGGCATGGTGCGAAGCTGGCCGTAGAGCTCGCTCAGAGCCAGAAATGACGGCCCTGCCATGGTGACCCGCTGTGTGGGCAGCTGGAACACCGGCCGCGACAACCACCACAGCCCGGCTGTCACCAGCATCACGAGGCCGAGCTGAGCCAGTGTTGCGGTGGTCACAGGGGCGCTCCGGCCCCATGAGGAAAACAGCAAGAACCAGGCGATTCCCATCAGCACCATGTTCATGGCGGCACTGCCGATGAGCACGTAGCCACGCCAGGACTGCACAGGGAACGGCCGGCTGCCGACCGTCAGCCTTAGCCACAGCGCAGGCTTGACCGGATCCATTTGGTAGCGCATCGAGGTCGGGTTGACCTCGGGCGTCGTGTTGTCCTCAGTTTCCGCCTCACGCGTCGGGCGAAACCCGAAGGACAGCCGGGAGGGTAGGCCACGGCCGCCACCCTTCTTGACCACGAGGTCGGGGGTCAGGGCGCAGCCCTGCTGGGCGCACCGCTGTCGGAGCTGCTCCTGTCGCGAGTCCCACCATTTCTCCAGCTCGGTCGCCCGGAATACCTTGGAGAGGCCATCGCCGGTTCCTTCGAGTTGGTGAAAGAGTGCTCGAAGTGTCGTGGTGTCCGTCTCAGGAGGCGGTTCTCCGCGCGAGATCGCCGTCAGGGTCGTGTCCATGACCTCCCGGAGGACACGAGCGTTGCGCTGCTGGCCCCCCTCCCGATCAAGCCATCCAAGGGCCAACTGGAGGGATTCAACCTGCGGATTACCCGTTTGAGCGGGTTTAGATCTGTTTTCGTCCATGGCCTGCCGCGAATTTCTGCTTTCCCTCCGATCAAGGAAAGCACCATGGACACCATCCCAGAGCGGTTCTCACTCCGCAATCCGTCGGGCAATCCGCTGGCACGGCGCGGCGGGTTTCGCGTTCCATTTGGACTGAAAGATGGCCGTGTCTTAGCGCCGAGCGAGGTCCCGAAGGGCAAAGCGTGCGGCTGCGTTTGCCCGGGGTGCCATGCCCCCTTGTCCGCCAAGGCCCAAGAAAGCCGGCGCAAGCGCCCCCACTTCGCTCACCTGGTCGACACTGGCTGCCACACTGGTCGCGAGACCGGAATCCACGAGCGAGCCAAGCAACTGATTGCCGATCATCGGCGGCTGGTGATCCCGGCCTGGACCGGTGACCCAATAGACATGCCCAATCCGCCGCATGCCCGGGACGCAGATGGTCTGCTCCACTGGGGCCGCCAGATCGATCATCCGACCCGCGGCATGGAGTTGCGCGACATCGAGATTGAGCGATCGTTTGGCACCTACCAGCCCGACGTGGTTGCCCGAGATGAGGTCGGCGAGCTCCTGATAGAGATCCGCGTGACCCATGCCGTTGGCGACATCAAGGCGGCGCGAGTTCAAGCCGAGGGCCGGAGGATGGTCGAAGTCGACCTCTCCCAGCTGCACCGGGACATTCCTCACGACGTGGCGGCCTTCGAGCATGCGGTGCTTGTCGACCCCGCCAATCGCAGCTGGATCTCCTGCCCCAAAGCAGTTGCGGAGTGGCAGGCCTCCAAGCTGGAATTGGACGAGCAGGTTGCAGCCCGGAACCTGGAGATCGCCCAGCAGCGCGACCAAATGGTCAAGGCGGCCCAGGCACGCCAGGAGCGTGAGGCCCAAGAGACCAAGGACAAGGAGGGCCGGAAGGCCTACGTGCGTCGACAGAAGCGCGCGAAACACGCCGAGGACCTGGAGCATCTAATCGAGCTGACGTCGCCTGAGCGAATCGACCGGGTCCTGCGCGAGTACCGGATCAGTGCAGAAGATCGGGTCAGCGAGCTCCTGAACTCTGTGCCGGCGGCGGTGCGCTCGGCCTGTCTGCGCGCCCACAAGGATGCTTGGATCTTTGGAGTGGATCCGGTTCTCTGGCAGCTCCTGGCCCATGACCACTTCATCACGAAACGATCCCCAGGTGATCGGTTCAACCAGAGGGACGTCGCCACTTGGGTTCGCCGGAGCTTCTACACAGAGAGGGCGCTATACAGGCTCTTCGTCACCCAATATGCCAACCGAGCCGAGGCCCAACGCGCGGGCTTTCCCAAAAGGCGGCTGGCCTACTGGGTATTCACTGACGAAGAGAACGACCGGATTCCGAACTTCTACACCCCCGTCAACGACTTCATCGACCGGCTAGAGTCCGCCAGAGTCATTCGGCAACTGCCGGCGCCCAAAGGCGAGTGCGAAGTCCTTCCGCCGCCGTCTTCGGGCTTCACGCCTGCGGCGGCAGTGGCAATGGGGCCGCTTCCGCTCGGCTAGAAGGGGGAGCGCGGAGGGCCTCTGTTCCTCTTTTCTCTTTTTTTTTCAATAGGATAGAGTGCTTTTGGCACGCTAGCCTACCGAAAAAACTGAACATAATTTAAATAAACACAACCGCATTAGGCAATTACTGCAGCTTTCGCATTGACTTGCGCCGCGCATAGGTGCAGCCTACGCTTAACAGCGGAGGGAGCTGCAATGCATAAGACGAAGCACTTTCAGCAGCGGATGGGCCAGCGGGGCATCAACCAGGCGATGATCGATCTGGTTTTGGGGTACGGCGAAAACGAGGGCAGCAAGGTGGTCCTGAGCCGCAAGAAGTCGGAGCAGCTTCGCGAAGCGCTTCGCACCCTCATGAAGATCGTAGACAAGGGCGGCTTGGTGGTCGTTGCCGAGGGCGATGCCCAGATCACCACGTATAACTATGCGGGCAGGAGCCAGTGACTATGTCCAAGGACAATGCCGGACAGGTCCTGTTCCAGGTGATGGAGCACTTCCGCAGCACCTCTCTCAGCGTCGACGAGTCCAAGTTGCTCGCGTTCCAGTTGCTCACGTGGGCGCATCTGTCGGCAAAGGACAGGCTTGAGCCCAGTGTCACGCTTGATACCGCCGTGGCTCAGGGAGGCGTCGAGGGGCTGTTGAGCGTTCTGAAGAAACTGTTCTGGCAACCGGGCGCGCTCGGAATGGCGTTTTTCAATGCCAATCGATACGTCGAGCAGGCGAATGATGCGGTTTTCGCTGCGCTGAGAACGGTGAAGTACCTGGTCGACGGCGGTGTATTCGAGAGGTTCTCGCCGGTCGATGTCGCCGGTGACCTGGTCGGTGGCACTTTCGAGGGTTTCGATGTGCCCGTCGAGCTGGCGCGTCTGATGAAAGATGTAGCGGTCGGTGAGACTACGCGTGCGGCCTACTTGCCTTGGGAGACTAGCGGCCAGCTTGTCGGGGTGCTGATGGATCAGCCTGACCTCCGCGTCCACGCTGAAGCACATCTCGGATCGCAAGTTGCGGCATTGCTGGCCCTGTTTCGTGGAGCGCCTACAGACGTTGCGTCAAACGATCCGCTGCGTGCGCCTGCAGCAGTTCATGGCGGACACCTGGAAAGATTTGACGCAACTCTTTCGATTCCACCGATGGGCATGGCCGGCGGCGTCGATGACGTGGTGATGCAGGACATCTACAGCCGCTTTCCTGTGGTCAAGGCCAGCGTGACAGGTCTGATGGTGCAGCACATTGCAGCGCAGACACGTGGCATTGCCGCCATCGTTGTACCTAATGGCTTTCTCTTCAGCTCAGGCAAGGACAGGGACGTTCGCGAATACCTGTTGAAGCAAGGCTGGGTCGAGGCGGTCATTGCGCTGCCCAATGGCATCTTCCAATCCAGCGGGCTGGGAACATCCATGCTGGTGTTGAACACGCAGGCACGCCACCGTCGCGTTGGATTCGTCGATGCATCGTTGCCGCACTTCCGTGCGTCGATGGGCAGGGGGCGGGTTGCGCTGCAGAGTACTGGCCTCATTCTGGACTTCTGCAGGCAGGTGCGCGTCGAGTCTGATATCCAAGCGGCTGCTGGACGTCAAGAAGAGGACTCGTATACGCAAGTCGTCAGTCTGGACGCCATCTTCGACAACGATGCCACGCTGGATGTCGGTCGCTACGTCATTCCAGACCAGCAGCGTGAAGCGCAAGCGCGGATGGAAACCCTGCCAACCGAAACACTGGAAGATGTGGTCCGCATTCTCATTCCAATACCCAACAGGGACCGCGGAGTGGATGTGTCAGCAGGAGTCGATGTTCTCGAGGTCGGGGCCGTCGATCTTCCCAGCGCAGGCTACATCCGGACCCCCGAGAAGAGTGTCAGAGTGCAACTGGCCGCCAAGCGTTCCGGCGATGTAATGGATATCTTCCTGCGGCCGCATGATCTGCTGTTGGTCGTGAAAGGCACCGTTGGAAAGATTGGCATCGTGCCCGACAACGTGCCGCCACCCGGGGATGGTGGCTGGATTGCCGGACAGTCGTTCGTGGTCCTGCGGGGGGCAAAGCCCGGCGTGGACCTCCGTGGCCTGGGTTTGTGGTTGCGGTCGAAGATGGGCCAGCAGGTGCTGGACGGCATCAAGACCGGCGCGACCATTCCCATGATGTCCATCAGTACGCTGCGCAAGCTCAAGGTCTTTGCGCTGAACGCGGCATTGACTGAGGCCGCAGTCGAAATCATCGAACGAGAAAAAGAGCTGCAATGGCAGATTGAGAGCTTGCAGGATGAGCAAGCCGGGATTGCAGAGGACTTCTGGAAGGAACTTCTCGCACAGCTACAGCAGGTCGACAAGGGTCAGAACACCCCATGAACATCCAGCAACTCGAAAGCGACCTGTGGCAATCGGCAGACGACCTGCGCGCCAACTCCAAGCTCACCGCCAGCGAATACTCGATGCCGGTTCTGGGGCTGATCTTCCTGCGCCACGCCAGCAACCGCTTCAATGCCTACCTGTCCGGGATCACCGCCGGAATCGGCCCGAAGGTTCCCGCTTCACGGCGGGAAGCCCTCATCAAGCTCGGCTTCCAGGGCAAGGCCGCAATCTATCTGCCGGAGGCGGCGCGCTTCGAGAACATCGCCGCCCTGCCGGCGGGCCCAGGAGTCGGCGAAGCGATCGATGCGGCCATGGACAGCATTGAAGCCGAGCATGAAGTCCTGCGAGGCGCGCTGCCGCGTGGCTTCCCCGCGTTCGAACCGGACCTGCTGGCGCGGCTCATCAAGGTCTTCGACGGGGAGGCGATCCGCAACGCTACCGGCGACGTGTTCGGGCGCATCTACGAGTACTTCCTCAACAAGTTCGCCATGACTGGCGCCCAGGAGGGCGGTGAGTTCTTCACCCCGCCATCGCTTGTGCGGATGATCGTCAACGTCATCGAACCCGACCACGGCCTCGTGCTGGATCCGGCCTGTGGGTCGGCGGGCATGTTCGTGCAGTCCGGCCATTTCATCGAGGGCCGCGGGCAGGATCCGCTGGACTCCGGCGTGGTGTTTCACGGGCAGGAAAAGAGCGACACCAACACCAAGCTGGCGCGCATGAACCTGGCGGTGCACGGACTGGATGCCAGCAACATCCGCCAAGGCAATACCTTCTACGACCAGATTGAACCGCTGATTGGCGAGTGCGATTTCGTCATGGCCAATCCGCCGTTCAACGTGGACGGCGTGGAGACCAAGAAGGTCGAAAGCCAGGTCGCGCTCGGTAGCCGCTTGCCGTTCGGTCTGCCCGGCTTGAACGCCAAGACCGGGGCGATCTCCAATGCCAACAGCCTGTGGATCCAGTACTTCCACTCCTATCTGAACCCGACCGGCCGCGCCGGGTTCGTGATGGCGTCGAGTGCATCGGACGCCGGCAACAAGGACAAGGAGATCCGCGAGAAGCTGGTCAGGACCGGCGATGTGGACGTGATGGTCGCCATCGGCAACAAGTTCTTCTACACCCGCAGCCTGCCGTGCACGCTGTGGTTCTTCGACAAGGGCAAGCCGGAGTCGCGCAGGGACACGGTGCTGATGCTGGATGCACGCAACGTCTATACGGTCGTCTCCGCGCGTTCGCATGTCTTCACCGAGGAGCAGCTCGCCAACCTCAACGCGGTGGTGTGGCTGTATCGGGGGGAGGGCGACAGGTTTGCGGCGCTGGTGGCCAGCCATCAGCAGCAAGCGGATGGCTGGTTGGCGCAGCTGCCGCAGCGGCTGGCCGACGACACGGCGGCAATCGAGGCGCTGGCCCGGAATCTGACCGTGTTCGGCACAGGCGCGACGCTGGCCGAGCTCAATGACGGCGTTGACGACGAGGCCCGGCTCGATGAAACAACGCTGGAGGCCTTCAAGGCAGAGCTGGACGCGGCTCGGGAGGACGGCAAGGACACCGGGCAAGCCGTCGCAGACCTAGAGGCGGCGGTGAAGCTTGCACGCAAGGTCGTTGCGAAGGCCCGGCCGGACAAACTTGCCAGCGTGAAGGTCGCGCAGGCCGCGCTGGAAGACCTTGCGCCGCAACTGAAGGCCACGGCCCGGCAGCTTGAGGCCCGACACAAGCAATGGCTGAAGCTGCTGGACAAGGCTGAGAAGGAACTGCGCGGGCGCAAGAGCGACGCCTTCGATGCCAAGGCCATCCGAGAGGCCAGGCGCGCCTTGCTGGCCGCCGACCGAAATCGGAACGAAGAGGCCACGGTTCGCGACCTGGCGCTGGAGGCGCTCAAGCAATCCGGCTACTTCATCGCCCAGGGGCACTGGTTGCTTTCGAGATTTCCCGACGGCGTGTTCGTGGACGTTCAGGGCCTGTGCGCGGCCGTCACCCGCGAGCGCATCGGGCAGAACGACTGGTCGCTCACGCCGGGACGCTATGTCGGCGTGGCGGTTGTCACCGAGGATGACGAGGAAGGGTTCGTCGACCGGATGCGGATCATCCATGACGAGCTGGTGGAGTTGAACGAGAAGGCTTCAGAGCTTGCAGCGACGATCAGCGCCAACTTCGAGGAGTTGTTGGCGTGAGTTGGAAGTCAATGCGGTTAGGGGATGTGCTTCGCCTGAAACGTGGCCACGACTTGCCGAAAAATAGTCGAACTTCTGGCGATATCCCAATCGTGTCGTCCTCGGGCATCACTGGCTGGCACAACGTAGCTAAAGTTGCCGGGCCGGGCGTGGTGACGGGACGATACGGAACACTCGGCGAAGTGCATTACATTGAAGGCGACTATTGGCCGCTGAACACGGCGTTGTATGTGGAAGATTTCAAGGGAAATCATCCGCGTTTTGCCGCATATTTGCTGATGACTCTGGAGCTAGGGTCTCAGAACGCGGCCGGGGCGGTTCCAGGCGTGAATCGGAACACACTGCATCAAATGCCGGTGAGCGTGCCGGATGTCGAAACACAGAGACAGGTCGCTCAGGTGCTTTTCGCCTACGACGATCTCATCGCGACAAACCAGCGCCGGATCGCCCTGCTGGAGGAAGCTGCCCGCCGCCTGTACCGCGAATGGTTCGTGCACCTGCGCTTTCCGGGCCATGAGGCCGTCAATGTGGTGGATGGCGTGCCGGAAGGATGGGCAAGAACTGCTTTCTCCGATGTTGTACAGATCAATCCGAGAACACCGTTCGAGAAGGGTGTCGAACGCCCATTCGTCGAGATGGCCGCATTGTCCGAAAGGTCAATGGTGGTTGGGGAGCGCTCGTCGCGAGTCATCAGTGGCGGGGCGAAGTTCAGGAACGGTGATACGTTGCTGGCGCGTATCACCCCTTGCATCGAGAATGGAAAGACCGGGTTCGTCCAGTTTCTGGAAGGCGATGATGCGGTCGCCAGTGGGTCGACCGAGTTCATCGTTCTCCGCAATGCGAAGGTCAATCGATGGTGGGTCTACTGCATGGCACGCGAGGACAGTTTTCGCGAGCACGCGATTCGTAGCATGTCGGGTTCCGACGGTCGTCAGCGTGTGAACACAAAATCATTCTCACAGTTTGAAGTGCTGCTACCACCACAGAGTTTGCTGGCGCAGTTCGCGGAGATGGTGGGCGGCTCGTTCACTCAGATCGAGCAACTGGCCAGTCAGAACAGCATGCTGGCCAAAGCCCGCGGCGCCCTGCTGCCCAAGCTGATGAGCGGACAGCTGCACGTCTCCGGGCTCCCGCTGCCGCAGCCAGAAGCGGCGTAACCCGGCGGACGGATTTGCCAGACATAAACGAATACATTAAGGTTTGCATGTACTAACTCCCGGAGCCCGCCATGCCTATTACCTCGCAGGACATCGTGCCCTTCAATAAGGCCCGTGCCGACCTGACCCGGCTGGCCGATGAAGTCCGCGCCGGCCACGAAAAGATCATTACCCGCAACGGCGAGAGCTATGTGGCGCTGGTGGACGCACGCAAGCTGGACTACTACCACCGGCTGGAGCGCGAAACCCTAGCGCGGGCCAACTTTCAACTTGGCCTGCTGAACGACGTGGCCGCCGGTTTGCAGGACGTTCGCGCGGGTAAGCCCGGGATCCCGGTGGAGGAGGCCAGGTCGCGGTCGCAGGCCCGGCTGGACGCGGCCAGGGCCGCACGCAAGACGGACGCCTGACGCATGCAGGTCGTCCTGGGTGCGGCCTACGAGCGCAGACTGGACGAGGCCGTGGCGTACCTGATCGGCGTTAGCGCGGATGCCGCGGCGCAGGAGCTGCTGGACGACGCCTATGACGCCTTGCCCAAGCGCCTGGCTCAGACGCCGCGCATCGGGCGCGAATTCATCGCCCACAACCCTGAAGCGCCCGAAGTGCTCGCTGCCTGGACAGCCGTGCGCGACCTGCTGGGCGATGACATCGAGCTGCGCGAGTACATTCTGGAAGAATACCTGGCGCTGTATGCCATCCATCAGGACTGCATCCATCTGCTGACGCTGCGCCATCACCGCCAGTGCGGCTTCGACTTCAGCGAGGCGTAAGGCGATGAACGCACGGGGGGATTACAGCGAAGACGGCATGATCCAGAAGGATGCCGCCGCAATCCTGGGTGAGCTTGGTTGGTCGTCGATCCATGCCCAGGCCGAGACCGAGGACAGGCCGCATCTCACCGGACGTAACAACTTCACCGAGACGGTGCTCAAGCCCGACCTGCGCGCCGCGCTGGAGCGTCTCAATCCCGGTCTGCCCGAAGAGGCCTACCAGCAGGCCATCGACCAGGCGACCGCCCACGATCACGCCAAGACCCTGGTCGCCATCAACCAGGACAAGTACGAGCTGTTGCGCAACGGTGCGCTGGTCCGGTTCAAGGATGGTGCCGGGCGAGCCGTGGAACGCCGCCTGCGGCTGGTCGATTTCGTCGATCCGGACAACAACAGCTTCAAGGCCGTGCGCGAGCTGTGGGTGCGCGGGAGAAACTACCTGCGTCGCGCTGATCTGGTGGGCTTCGTCAACGGCCTGCCGCTGGTGTTCGTCGAGCTCAAGCGCTTCGACGTGGACTACCACGACGCCTACAAGAAGAACTACCGCGACTATCGCGGCACCGACGAATCCGGCAAGCAGGCCGCCATCGAGGGCAGCGTCGAGCAGTTGTTCCATTGGAACCAGTTCGTGGTGTTCTCCAATGGCCACATCGCCAAGTACGGCAGCATCACGGCCACGCCCGAGCATCACTATCAGTGGAAGCGGCTGGACGAGGACGATCCGGAGCCGGGAAAGAGCACGATGCAGCTTCCGCTGCTGCTGCGCGGAATGATGGACAGGGCGCAGCTGCTGGACATCGTCGAGAACTTCATCCTGTTCGACACCAGCGAAGGCGGTGCCGCGAAGATCGTGGCCCGCAATCACCAGTATCTGGGCGTGAACCGCGTCATTGCGCGCCTGCAGTCGGACGATGACAAGGTGAAAGCCGAGCTGGCGAAGGGCCAGCTCGGCGTGTTCTGGCATACCCAGGGTTCGGGCAAGTCGTACTCCATCGTGTTCCTGAGCGAGAAGATCCGGCGCAGGGTGTCGGCGGGCTACACCTTTGTTGTCGTCACCGATCGCAGCGAGCTGGATGACCAGATCGCCGGCACCTACACCCATTGCGGGCGCGCAAATGCCAAGGATGACCAGGCCCAGAGCGGCGCCAGCCTGCGGGCCATGCTCCGCGACAGCAACCGCAGCCATGTGTTCACCCTGATCCAGAAGTACCGCGAGCGCGTGACGGAGCCCTATTCGGAGCGCGGCGACATCATCGTCATCAGCGACGAGGCGCATCGCAGCCAGTACGGACGCCTGGCCCTGAACATGCGCAAGGGATTGCCCAATGCCAAGTTCATCGGCTTCACCGGCACGCCGCTGATCGAAGCGGCGGAGAAGCAGCTGACCCGCGAAGTGTTTGGCGACTACGTCTCTGTCTACGACTTCCAGCGTGCGGTCGCTGATGGCGCGACCCTGCCGCTGAAGTATGAGAACCACGGTGAGAAGCTGAAGATCGTTGATGATGATCTGAACGAAAAGATCACCCGCTACATCGAGGAAGCCAGGCTCGACTCCACGGCGGAAGACCCGTGGACGGACGAGAAGGAAGACAAGCTCTACAGGAAGCTGGCCAGGGAATACACCATCTTCACCTCGCCCACGCGCCTGGACGCGGTGGCGGAGGATTTCGTCAAGCACTACTCGCAGCGCCGCAATGCCGTTTCCGGTGGCAACAGCAAGGCGCTGATGGTCTGCATCGACAAGATCACCTGCGTGAAGATGTACGACCTGATCGCCGACAAGTGGAAGGCGCTGGGCGACATGCTGAAAGTGGAGCTGCTCGCCGACGAGGCGATCTTCAATGCCAAGTATCCCCAGCGCCCCTTGCCCAGGATCATGCAGCAAAAGCGCGAACGCCTGGAGTGGATGCGCGAAACCGAATTCTGCGTGGTGGTGTCCAGCGAGCAGGGCGAGGTGGAGGAGTTCACGAAGTGGACCAATCACCGTGGTGAGCCGCTCGACATCGCGCCGCATCGGGCCAAGATGACCTCGCGCAACCTGGAGCAGGAGTTCAAGAAGGCCGAGAACCCGTTCCGAGTCGCCATCGTCTGCGCGATGTGGCTGACCGGCTTCGACGTGAAGTCACTGGCCACCCTGTACCTGGACAAGCCAATGCGGGGCCACACCCTGATGCAGGCCATTGCCCGGGTGAACCGCGTTGGGGGAGGTAAGGCCAACGGCCTGATCATTGACTACAACGGCATGATCAAGAGCCTGCGCAAGGCGTTGGCGACGTTCGCCCAGGGCGACCGGGACGGCAAGCTGGAAGTTGGCGAAGGCGAGGACCCCGGCTATCTGGAAGACGACGCCGAAGGGATTGCCGAGTATGCCGCGAGCATCGAGCATGCGGCCGAGTTCCTGGCGGACCTTGGCTTCGAGCTGCAGGACGTGATCGACGCCCAGGGCATGGACAAGGGCGAGAAAATCCTGGAGGCCTGCGATCTGCTGGCGGCCAGCCATGAGCGGCGCAAGACCTTCATGGTGATCGTGGAGGACGTTGCGGCCAAGTATCGCGGCCTGTTCCCGAATCCCGGCCTGTTCGCCTATGACGAGCAGGAGAGCGCCCTCAACGCCATCTACAACAAGCTGCAGGCGGCACGCACGTCGCCGGATATCACCAGGCTGCTGCAGGGTTTCTATGACGTGGTGGACCTTGGCATTGGCCTGGAGCAGGGGGCCAGCAAGGCGCCTGCGCAGTTCGACCTGAGCACCATCGACTTCGACCGGTTGCGGGCGGAGTTCCAGAACATCAAGCAGAAGAATCTGGTCGCGCTGAACCTCATGGAGAAGATCGAGGAAGGGCTGAAGGCTATGGTGCTTGAGAACCCGACGCGGATCGACCTGTACGAGAAGTTCCAGCGCATCGTTGCCGAGTACAACACCGACAAGGACGAGGCTGAGATCCAGAAAGTGATGGGAGAGCTGTTCGCTACCCATGACGAGATGGACGAGGAAGCCAGGCGCTTCCAGCGGGAAGGCCTGGAGACCGAGCAGCAGCTCGCCGTGTTCGACCTGTTGCGGAAGAAGTCACTCAGCCGGAAGGACCGGGAGGCGGTCAAGAAGGCGGCCGTCGAGCTGCTGGCGAGGCTGGAGGAGCGCAATCTGCTGATGGGCCACCTGCGCGACATGGCAGCGAAGCAGGCGCAGTTGCGTCACGAGATCGAGAACCATCTGTGGGACAGCGGAATGGCCGACATGGGCTATTCCGAAGACGAGGTGGTGAGCAAGGGCGATGCCGTGTTCGCCTATCTGTTTGCCGGTGCTGCCAGCGGCAGTGCGCGGATGCTTCATTGACGCGTGTCGGTAGGCATCTCAGGCCTGGACCGCCGAAGGTCTGGCTGTGTTGCTCAAGCGAGCCGCTTTCGCCATCCAACTTCAGTGTCATGAAGAACCAGTAAAAGTAATTTTATACCTGCGTAACACTACCCTATGAGCAAGGGTGGGTTCGATGATTGGTAGTTCGCAGTAATCAGTGCTGGCTTGTCCCATATTGATAGGGGGGGCAAAGCCTTCGCGCACTTACCGTTTCCCCACGAATCACTTCAATTGCTCAAAGACCGGCCAAGGCAACCTGGCCGGTCTTTTCATTTCTACAACCAAGAAAAGGGTAGTGCGCTGATGGCAACGTTTCATGTTCAAATCAAGAGTGGAGGCAAAGGAACCGCAGGTGACCATGCGGATTACATCGCCAGAAATGGCTTTCACCGCAAACGCGACGATCTGGTTCATGCGAGCCATGGAAACCTGCCGCGGTGGGCGGACAACAATCCGAAGGTCATGTGGAGGGCCGCGGACAAGTACGAACGCAAGAACGGTGCCGCATACCGGGAGGCGATCATTGCGCTGCCTGCTGAGCTGACAGCAGAGCAGAACGCGGCTTTGGTGGACGATATCGTTGCGAAGCTGACGCCTGGAAAGCCATACCAGTTTGCAATCCATGCGCCATCATCCTCGCTGGAGGGTGAGGCCAATCCACATCTCCACCTGATGACGTGTGATCGCATGGATGATGGAGTCGAGCGATCTTCAGATCGCTTCTTCACTCGGTACAACAGTAAGCGACCGGAGGATGGCGGTCGCAGGAAAGCCAGTGGAGGACGCAATCGCATGCAGCTCAGGGACGAGGTCATCGCGATGCGAAAGTCGGTGGCGGACACCATCAATCAGCATCTTGAGATCAACGGGCATGCTGCGAGGGTCGATCACCGGACGCTCAAGGAGCAGGGCGCTGATAGAAGGGCTGAACGCCATCTCGGACCGGCGAGGATTCGAGGAATGTCACCGCAGGAGAAGGCTCAATACGTTTCGGTACGTCGAAATGGCGAGAGCGATTCGGCCTGACCTGCCGTGGGGGCTACGATGGGTTGGTGGGTCAGTGCCATGACCCTAGCGGCGTGCCGGTAGGCCTGCGCTGGGGGCGATTTGCGGCACTTGTAGCAGAATCGCACGTCGTGCAATCGGTTGTTCCCTCAAATCGGCCTTTCGGCAGGGGGATAAGGAGCGAGGCCGCCCCGTTAACGGGGCGGCCTCGGTCGCTGTAGTTGGCAGGGTCTCCTACTGGGTCGTGATCTGGCTGAAGACTGCCCCGTTCAAGTGGATCCAGAGCCTGCCTTTCCCTCGGGCGGCGTCTTGATGCATCACGCGGACAGAGTCCTCCATCTGCAGTTGATGGAGTGCCGCTTCGAAGCGTCCCTGGTTCCGGATCGGGCCGCTCTTTCGTACTTCGTTGCGCACAGCCGCCCCATATCCAGCACACCAGTAGCGCCTCCACAGGTACATGGCCAGAGTGCGGACATCCTTGGCCTGCTCAGGCTCGTGATTCCTGTCTCCAAATACATCGAGGAACTCTTGGAAGTGCCAGCCCACGACTTCCAGCGCTCGGCCCAGAGTTTCCTTAGTGATCAGGTTGCCCTCCTGTGCGCTGAAATGGTGCAGGATTGCGGCAACCCGTCCCGTGATCTCCATCGATTTTGATGCGAAGTCCCGAACACTGGACAGATCGCCATCCTGGCGCAGGCGCGGTTCGATCGCGTTCTGAGTGTTCACCCAAAGCTCTTTCGCCTCTTGCGTGAACGTGAGCGTCTTACGGGTGTTATCACCGGCGATACGACGTGCCTGTGCGGCCGTGAGAAGTTCGCTCACACGCTGATGGAATCGGGGCAGCTGCTCCCAGACAGGTTCCTCAAGCGACATGAAGCGGAAGCCCTGCGTGGACGCGGGCCACGCGACGAGGTATCGCGCGAGGTGACCGGACCCGCGAGCCACCTCACCCCGCTTGTTCATGAACTCCCTGAACACCCTTTCCTGCACCATCATGCTGATGGTCAGGCGAGGATTGTTGACCACGATGCTGTCGTCTGCGCGATCCAGCGTCAGTGTTTTGGCGCCGTCCCAAGCCTTGTTGAGCGTGCCAAACTTGTTCATGGCACCTCCCTTGAGCACGATTTCGCCTTCATCACTCAGGATTGCGATCGACTTGCCATCGCCCTGCATGCTTTCCATCAGGGGGCGTTCGGTGATGTTCTGGTGCACGATGCGACTGAGGACAGGCTTGGCGGGCTCGCACGCGCCATGGCTGATGAGTTCTTCGCGCAGTTGTTCGATGTCGTCGTCTGTGCCGCTGTCCAGTGCCTTGGCTACCCTGCGTTGCAGGGACGCCTCCTTGGCATCCCAAAGGCGCCGGTCTGCCTTGTAGGCGAGCAGGGCCAGGGCGTGATCTCTTGCCACCTTCTCGTCGTGCTCGTAGATGGGCGCGCCAACAATACTGTCGGTGGCCGACTTGCGTTCGCCGGAATCGGCAATGACCAAGACATCCAACGAAACCGGGCGGAGCTGGCCAGTGGGGAGTTCGACATCCACATCTCCCTGCGACGCGATGGACATCGCCGTGAGGAACGAACCGGCGATCAGCGCGTCGGGCGCTTTCAGGTTGTGCTGGACTTCCAGGATCGCGTCCCGGATGGCGCTGTACATAGCGTGGATGGGGTAGGCGCGAGGCAGATAGGGAGTGTTCATTCCTTACCCTCCTCTTCAACGCGGGAGCCCGAAATGCTGGGGATCTTCTGGGCCTCCATCGCCATCATCTCCTTGAAGCGGGCAGGATGGAGCTTCAGCCCCTTTTCCGCGAGGGTGGCCAGGATCGCTTTTTGTGTGACGTTCTTTTCCAGCATCTCGACGATCGCCGGATAGAGCAGCGAGAAGAGCTGGCCCTTCCGGTGCTGAGGGTTGGATTGCAATTCCCGAAGCGCTCCCATGATGTCGTCGGCTTCGAACTGAAGGTCATCGTTGATGTTGTGCTGCATTTTGTTTACCCAGAGTCTTGTGAGGTGGTCCGCCACGTTGTGTGGCGGGGTGTGGCAGGTAGCGTTTAAAACAACTCCCCGCAGGACAGTCGCGAACCAGTCGCGCATCTACTGTCAGTCCACACCCCCTCTGGCCTGCATCAGGCCAAGGATGTAGTCGTCAATTTCGTGCTCGATGAAGCCGACGCTTGAGCCGTAGCGCACGGGCTTCGGCAGGTCAGGGTCGAAGTAGGGTGATTTCCGATCGAGACGCGTGTAGAGCGTGGAGCGCGCAAGGTTCAGGCGCTTCGTAGTCTCGAGCAGGGAAATGATTTGGAGTGGCTGCGAATTCATGAGTGTGTCGGCAAGCTGATGCTTGGGACACACGCTAAAAATTCGGAGAGAAAGTGCCGATCCCTACTGGATGCAATCCGCTTTTATAGCGGCTATCGGGTTGAATAATAGCGGCAATTCAACGTCGTTGTGATGCACTCGGACGAGCGTGCCGCACGCTCGCCAGGAGTCCGCGATGTATCAGGAGCGCATTGGCCGGTACTGCAGATGCAATCAGCGGGTTCGCCTGCTCGTCGGAGGCAAGATTCTCTTGATGTCCTGGCGCTTGAGCAACGCGCGCCACTGATAGTCAGTTGCATTGAATCCGGAGACCTCGTCGGCCAGTTCGAAAAACTGCCGATGGACCTCTGGGCGGCTCTTCCATCCGTTCTTGGGTGTCGCGGCAATGAGTTTGCGGGCGACAGCGTCTTGAAGCTGCTTGGCGTTCTCGCCCTTCTTCAATCCGCCTTTGCGGCCATATTGCTCTAGCTTCGCATTGATGGCCTGTTCTGGCGTAGTCAGGGACTCGGCTTCATTGATGCCAATGAGGTACCCCAAGTGTTCCGATGCTTGGACGAGATAGGACCAGGCAGCAGGTTCTTGGTTCTCTTGGATGGCGCCGGCGGCTGCCTTCAGCAGATCGACTACCGATTCGCGCTTCAGCCCGTTGAAAAAGATGACGTCGCTGCGGCTGGACTTTTCGGGTGTACTGTCGAACATGGCTGCGAGTGCTGCCAAGGTTTCTTGAACGCTCTTCTGTTTCACCTGTACGACCATCCGCAACGATTCGTGTACTTGAGAAGCTTAACTCGACGGTCTGTGCGCTGGTTCGCTCGATGGAACACAGACACTTTGAGCAGCTCAAACAGTCGCATGGGTTCATGCTCTCGGATGGCCAGCTTGGCACCGCGCAGCGTGATGGGCGAGGTGAGCCGGGTTGGGGTGGTGAACCGATGCTGCAGGCAGGACCAGTGCCTTGTTCTGCAGGACAGCGTAGTCGGTGATCAGCAGCGATGGTGCCAAAGCCACCGTATGCTCGGGAGTGATCCAGAGCAGGTGGCAATCGAAGAGCGTGTGGAGGTCGGCGCGCAGCAACAGGCCGTTGTCCACCCGGTTCGTATGCGCGCCCTTGTAAGGCAGCACGTGCGCGGCTTCCAGCACCTCCAGCGCGGAGCACCCGGTGACAGCGCAGCGGCCGCCGTAGGCGTCCAGCAGCTTGGCGCGGAACAAAGGCTGGCCGCGGCGCTGGGCCACAGCGCGCATCGCCGAGACGCGGGCGTCGTGGTCGCTATCCACTTGAGCGGCGAACGCCCCTGCCTGCGCTTCGGCCTCCACCCGCGCTTGGTCGACCATGACCAGAGGCATGACCTTCCACTTTCCGTCGCCGCCCTTTAGCAGGTCCACGTGTCCGTGGTCCGCTGGGTTGAACAACACGTAGCGGGTGCGCCGCGGCGGGCCGGGATCGACCAGCTTGAACAGGCGGTCATGCGGGTGATCCTGGTCACTTCGCCAGTTGGTGCGCGAGTAGTTGTAATGGATTCGGCTGGGCGAGTTGACAGTGAACAGCTCCAGGTCGGCGCGGGCGTTGCCCAGCGGGTCGTGAGGGTGGTGCGACAGGTCCCACTCCTTGACCTCGGCCAGCGACGCGCTGCCCAACGCCTCAATGGCGTCGACGGCTCGCCAATACTTGACGCCATCGCGTCCCGGCTTCTGTGTAGCGGCCATCGGCTACGTCCCCTGCCCAATTGTCCCCACGGCCCATGGAGGTCGCCCCAAGCGCGGCGCCATGAAGAAGACTGGATAGTACTTTCCTGTACAGCGTGGGACTATTGCTCTACTGCTCACAGCGATCGTCAGGCTTCGAATCCCGTCCCCTTTTGGGGAATGTGAGTAACGGTGCGAGTAACCGCAGCTGGCCTTCTGAAGAAAAGGTCTTCCCTCACAATCTCTTGGGGGATGAATGTGATTGCTGGTGGGCCACCAACCCAGCGTGCATGAACCGCTGCTGGTCTGCCTTCAAGGCAACATCTGATCCACACGCAAGGATCGAACATGCCCGACACCCGCGCCCCGGTGGAAGACTTCACCACTGAAATCGAAGACAGCCGGCATCTGTTCGCCTGGTGCCTGGTGCGCTACGGCCAGATTCCCGAAGCGCTGGCAATCGAACAGGCACGCGAACGCTATCCGGACCAGACCGCCGGCCACGAATACGAGCACGAACTGCTCTTCCACGACGAGCCCTGGCATTGGGCGATGCTGCATGTGCTGGGCGAAGGGTACTGGCACCAGAACCCGGAACTGTTGCAGCCGTCGCTGGAGTACGACACCGAATCGGACGCGCTGTGCCTGGCGCGCGGCGAGCCGATTCCCTTGCTGGATGAGGATGAGTATCTCGGTGCGCTTGCGCACGCGCGCCATATGCATGCGTGGACGTTGATCCATCAGGCAGGGATTGACGAAGAGCAGGCACAGCGGCAGGCGCTTGAGTACTACGCGTACTTTCCGCCGCATCATCGCTGGCGCATGTGCGTCCACGATGCGCGCTGCATGGGTCGACGTGATGAGCGTGCTGCACATCAATGACTACTGGAGCCGGCCCGAACTGCAGAGGCCGCCTGAGGCGTACTGGCGCGCGTCACGTGCATTCGCCCTGGCACAGGGGCTCCAGCTGCCGGAAACTCCGCCTCCCTCATGAGAGGGCGCTGCAAGGGTGGCATGATGCGGCTTCCGCCGATCCGTACGACAAGGAGCCCGCATGAAGCGCAGTGCCCGTATGTTCGTCGCCCTGACTACCCTTGCGGCATTGCCTGCCGCTGCCGAGCCGTCCGACTCACCCAAGCGCCCGTCGGTTGACACCCTGCAACGCCTGATCGTCGACAAGGCACCGCAGACGCGCGTAGCAACACCGGACCACGAGCGCATCACCGCACGGCGCATCGATATCGTCGATGACACGGGGGTGATCCGCATGACGCTGTCCGGCAAGACACCGGCACCGATCATCGATGGCCTGCAGTACACGCGCGCCTTCAACGTTGCCGGCATGGTGCTGTACGACAACCAGGGCAGCGAGCGCGGTGGATTCGGCACCGCCGATGTCGACGGCGGCATGGCGGTGCTTGCGCTGGACCATCCGGCGATGGATGCGATCGGCTGGCGGGTATCACCCGATGGTGCGGTGAGCTTTTCGATCAACCAGGCGCCGAAACTGATCCGTGAGCCTGCATTGGGCAACAAGCTGATTCCTGGGGTGCAAGCACCGACCCGCATCGGTCTGGTGGTCGGGCCTGACGGCACCCCGGCCATTGCGTTGAATGACAAGGCCGACCGCGCGCCTGCGCCTGACCGTCACTGCGGAAGGCTACGGCGCGATCGAGTTCCTCGATGCGCAGGGCAAGGTGATCCACACATTGGCGCCGGAGGCTGAGCTTCGGCGCTAGCGCGTGCGGGTCGCCGATCGGCGCTTACCCGCGCCGCCCCCTGCCATCAATGCTGTAGCGCCCGGCGCCGGTACAGGCCAGCAGCAGGAAGCCACCGGCCAGCCCCAGGTCCTTCAGGAACATGATCTGTTGGGTCTGGTCGGCGAAGTTGTGATGGAAGATGAAGGCGGTGACCAGGCTGAAACCCACCAGCACGATCGACACCAGCCGGGTCTGGAAGCCGAAGAGGATGCACAGTCCGCTGCCGATCTCGAAGGCGATGGTCGGCCAGAGCAGGATGCCGGGCACGCCCATCGCTTCCATGTAGCCCTGGGTGCCGCTGAGATCACCGAGCTTGCCCAGGTCGGAGATGAGGAACAGCGCCATCAGCAGGATGCGTGCAAGCAGGTAAGCGAGCGAATGGGATGAGTGGCTCACGTCGGTGTCCTCGGAGATGGCCGGCGAAGGCGATCGGAGCCCACCGGCAGTGAAGCCCGTGTCTACGCCAAGGGCAAGGCGCCTTGACAGCTGGCCGTCCGCAGGAGACCTTTCTCCCATGACGATTGATATTGAATCGCTCAGCCTTCGGGAGCTGGGCGCCTTGGTGGTTGCCGCTGAACAGCGGAAACAGCTGATTTCCAGCCGCCGTCCGGCCAGTGCGGTACGGCGGATGTTGAAGGCCGCAGCAGCAGAAGCGGGGTATACCCTCGAAGAGCTGTTCGGCGGAGAGGTGAACGAAGAGGCCGCTCCCCGCCGGAAACCGGCACGGCGCAGAACCGGGAAAGTGGCTGCCAAGTACCGTGACCCGGAGTACAAGCGCCTGACCTGGTCTGGCCGCGGGCGCATGCCGCGCTGGCTGGCGTCCAAGGTGCAGAAGGGCCACAAGGTGACCGACTTCCTGATTCCCGGCCTGGCCCGGCCGACGGCGCGCAAGAGCAGCCCGATCGGCAAGCGCACGGTCTTCAAGAAGGATTGAACCTGCCGCGCTGCTACCCTGCCAGGGTCTTTGAACGAAGGAGCGCGCGATGGCACACGATGGCAGCCTGACGATCTCACCCAGAGTCCTCTACATCGCCGCAGGCGCGGCGGTGCTGGTCAGCCTGCTGGCCTGGGCGGTGGAATGGAGCGGGATGGCCTATGTCTGCCCGTACTGCCGCGTGCAGCGCACGGTCATCGGCGTGCTGGGTGTGCTGACGCTGTTTGCGCGGCCGGGCGGCCTCATCGTGCCGTGGTTGTCGTATACCGCGGGCGGCTTCGCATTCGTGGTCGCGGCGATGCAGCACTTCAACGGCTGGAAGCGTATTTCCGCCGGAGATTTCAGCTTCAACGCGCAGTGGTACATCGACCCGTGGCTGCTGTCAGGTTGCGCGATGCTGATCCTGGTGGCGCAGCTGATGCTGGTGCAGGCCGCATGCCGGCGCAGTCTGCACTGAGGCTTGCCCACGGGCGTAGCGTCAGGCGTTCTGGAACACCGCCAGCTGCGCAGCAAACGCACGCTGGTAGGCGGGGCGCTGCGTTGCACGGCCCACATAGGCCACCACCTGCGGGTACTCATCGAGGAGGCCGCTGCTCTTCAGGCGCAGCAGCACCGAAACCATCATCAGGTCGCCGGCGCCGAACTCGCCCTCCAGCCACAACGCCGATCCCAACCAGGCGGACAGCTGCGCCAGCCGCATACGCACACGCTCATCGAGCATTGGCAGACGCTGCGCATACCAGGGCTGCTCGTGCTCCAGCACCCAGGCCATCGAGCGCTCGACGATGGGCGGCTCCACCGTATTCAATGCAGCGAACACCCACATGATCGCGCGCATGCGTGCATCTGGATCAGCAGGAAGCAGGCCGGCATGCTGCTCGGCCAGGTGCAGGACGATCGCGCCGGATTCGAACAGGATCTGGCCGCCGTCCTGCCAGGTGGGGATCTGCCCGAAGGGGTTGCGGGCCAGGTGCGCGGGCTGCTTCAGCTCGGCAAAGCCGAGCAGCTGCACGTTGTAGGGCACGGCCAGCTCCTCCAGCGCCCAGCGTACGCGCATGTCACGGGCCAGGCCCTGGCCGCGGTCCGGGGAAGTGGCGAAGGCGGTGAGGATCGGGCACATCGTGGCACTCCTGCAGGTCGAAGGGCCT
The DNA here is from genome assembly GCF_056481145.1 of Stenotrophomonas sp. 93052_Sma. Classification (NCBI taxonomy): domain Bacteria; kingdom Pseudomonadati; phylum Pseudomonadota; class Gammaproteobacteria; order Lysobacterales; family Lysobacteraceae; genus Stenotrophomonas; species Stenotrophomonas sp. 93052_Sma. The sequence goes on along the minus strand of NZ_CM151134.1, from coordinate 4,369,123 downwards.
GCCTTTCCTGTTCCGACGAACCATGGGGCGGGAAATCGACACCCTTCCCGGGACGGCGGGCGATACACTGCCCGCCACCCACCACTCCTGTGCCTCCTCATGTGGCAGCGCCGCACTTCCCTGGCCGAACTGCAGCAGCAACGCGATGTGCTGCAGGCTGAGATGGATGCGGACGCCCAGCGATGGGTCTCACAGCTTCCGCCGGATGATCTCGTGGCAGCGCTGATGCCGCAGGCGCGCCGGCTTCAGGAGCTCAATCAGCTGATCCTGCGGGCTACACCGCCGCGTGAGCTGATGAAGCGCCTGAAGGCGCTTGAGCGCCAGCTGCTCGAACCCGGTACACAGAACGCAGGCGTGCGGAGGGGACTGGAAGATGAACTGCGCGATCTGCACCTCTATTTCAGCAATCCCCGCCGTCGCCCATTGACGGCAAAGGTCATTCTCATCCTGTTCGCCTGCGTTCTGGCCGCCTTGTTCCTGCCAAGGCTGCTTGTGGACCTGCTGATCGCTCTCTAGGCCGCCCTCACCCCGCCCGATGCAGCTTCCGGTACTGATCCGGTGTGCACTGCGCGTGTCGCTTGAACATCTCGGCGAAGGCGCTGACGCCGGAATAGCCCAGCTCCTCGGCGATCCGGCTGATCGGCCGGCGGGTGCACAGCGCCTCGGTGGCGCGCACGAACTTCACCCGTCCACGCCAGTCGCCGAGCGACATGCCCAGCTCGCTGCGTGCCATGCGCTCCAGCTTGCGCACGCTCATGTGGTGGCGCAGCGCGATTTCGGCAACCGATTCGGCCATCGACAGGTGTTTCTCCATGTACTCCATCACCTGCTTCAGTGCATCGCTGCTGGCGATCGGCAGGAAGCTGGGCAGTACGGCCGCATTGACGATCTGGTCGATCACCACGGCGGCCATGCGCCGCTGGGCCGGGGTCTGCGGATCGGTCACGCCCTGCCGTGCCAGTTCGTGCAGCAGCTCGCGCAGCAGCGGGCTGACTTCCAGTGCACGGCAGCGATCAGGCAAGCGGCGTGACAAGGCCGGCGACAGATAGGCCGAGCGGTAGGCCAGCTGCGAGCGGTTGCGCGAATAGTGGGCCATTCCCGGTGGAATCCAGATCGCGTAGTGCGGCGGGGACACCATCCATTCGCCGTCGATCTTCATCTCCATCACACCCTGCGCGACGAAGTTGAACTGGCCCCACGGATGGCTGTGCGTCCCCCAGTCCGTGGGCTCCATCGCACCCTGCCGGAAGTAGATCGGACCGGGCAGCTGGCGGAAGGTGGGGATTGGCTCCATCGGTTGCCGCAAGCCGGGGTCGGTGTGGCGCATTTTCGGGATGTCCTCGATATGCGCCAAGCGTACGCTGGGCAATCCCCCACGTACACCCGCGTTCCGTGAACTATCTTTTCCCGATCCTTGCCTGCCTGCTGTGGGGCGCGAACACCATCGTTACCAAGCTTGCTTCGGGCTCGGTCGGTCCCATCGACATCGGCTTCTTCCGCTGGCTGGTCGCGGCGGTGGTCCTGCTGCCGTTGGCGCTGCCACGTCTGCGCGAAAGCCTGCCGACCGTGCGCGCCAATCTCGGGCGCTTCCTGGTGCTGGGCTGCCTGGGTGGGGTGATGTACCAGTGCCTGGCCTACTATGCGGCGCACTTCACCTCGGCCACCAACATGGGGGTGATCCAGGCGCTGATTCCGTTGATCGCGCTGGCGCTGTCGCGCGTGTTCATGGGCCATCCGGTGCGAGGCACTTCCATTCTTGGCGCGGTGATCTCCACTGCCGGTGTGGTGGCGGTGGTCTCGCAGGGCGACCTGGCGCGGTTGGCAGCGCAGGGCCTGAACCGCGGCGACGCGATCATGCTGATCGGTGCATTGGCGTTCGCCGCCTACAACGTGCTGATGCAGCGCTGGAAGATTCCGCTGTCGGTGCTGGAGTCGCTGTTCCTGCAGGCCACCGCTGCATCGCTGATCCTGTTGCCGGTACAGCTGCTGGTCGGCACCGGGGTGAATAACCTCACGGCGGTCGGCTGCATCGGCTTCGCCGCCGTGTGCGCTTCGATCCTGGCGCCGCTGACCTGGATGACCGGACTGTCACGCCTGGGCGCTGCGCGCGTCTCTGGCTTCTTCAACCTGGTGCCGATCGTGACCGCCGCGCTGGCTGTACTGCTGCTGGGAGAATCGCTCAGTGGCTGGGTACTGGGCGGTGGCCTGCTGGCGGTGTCCGGCGTGGTGTTCGCTGAGTACAGCGCCAGGCGCGCCGCCGCAGTGCCGAGCGAGCAGCCCGCATAGGGCTTCGGTCATCCGGGATACGTGTCTCCGCTCAGCGCCTGTTCCACTCGCTGTTGCAGCGCGTCTGCATCATGGCCGCGTTTGCCCTGCAGGCTGAGATACAGCGAAAGCGGGTCCACCACATCGCCAATACTGGTGAATGCCGGCGGATAGGCCCAGATCTGCAGCCGTGCGCTCTGGAGGCAGTCCGGGCCGGGCATGGGAAGTGCGCCCAGCAACCGCCACGCATCGATGTGCAGTGCGCGGGTGCCACCGATTGGGGGCGGTGACGTTTCAGCAAGCGCATCGAGGCCTGCCATCGGCGCCGGATGCCCCGCATCGCGGAGTGCCTCGGCGGTCGGGCCCCAGCAGACATCCACTTCCTTCAGGATGGGGGAACGCAGGAACGGCTGTGCCCTGGCCCAGACCTCGTCGCGGTTGCCGGCCAGCTTCAGGAAGCGCTCGCGGCCCCCGGTGGAGCGTTCAACCAGGCCGCGACCGACCAGTTCGGCAGACAGGCGCGACGCCGTCATCGAGGTGTAGCCGGCGACGGCACTGATCTCGCGCGGCGACCACCAGCGCGACTGGCCGCTCAGCAGCACATGGATCAGCACGGCCTGCGCCGAAGGCAGCAGCGAGATGGCTTTCTTCTCATGATCGGGGTCGTCGCGGAACTCAATGGCCAGGCTGGGCGCGAACAACTGGGTGTGCGGGACCACGAAGTCGATGTGGTTCTCGACCAGGAAGCGGCGCTGGGTCGGCGTGAGATAGGGCGAGACGTACAGCACCAGTGCATTCGCTGCAGAGCGCAGGCAGCGCACATCCTGGATCACGCGGGTGCTGGACTCGCCCGGCTCGCGGGCCACGGCGAGCATGGCGGGGGTTTCCCCGTACAGCATCAGCCCTGCGAGGTGGTAGCGCGATGCCATCGCGTGGGGAATGGCATGCAATGAAGCAAGTGGATGCACTGCCGAGGCGAGCCCGGGGAGAATCCTGCGCAGGTACCGCTGCGCGTCAGCGACCAGGTCGGTCAGGCCGGTGCGAACTGCCGTCGTCATCTCGTACTTCCCTTGCGGCGGCATGTCCGGAAGATCGGAACCCGGCCACACCGTCACATTCAGTGGTGAACCTGGAGACGGGTGTGCAGTGTCGGGGCGCGTGGCGATCCATGCGGTCCTGCTCCTTAGCCGTCATGACATCAAGTGTTGCCGGGAACCTTGGAGATTCCGTCGAAAAACGATGGAGATTGGGTGGAGGCGGTGTGCATCGTGGCCGGCGGACTCCCCTTCCGCCGGCCACGAGCACGGACCTGCCCGTCAGAAGCGCTGCGAGTACTTCACGTACACGGTGCGGCCGATATCGAAGCCGCCGTAATAGGGGAAGGAGCTGGACGGCTTGGAGAACATGATCGGGCCTTGGTGGTTGAACACGTTGTTCGAACCCAGCGCCACGGTGCCGTCCCACGGCAGCTTGTAGCTGACCTGGATATCGTGGAAGGCATTGGAACCGACCTTGCGCAGGGCATCCGGCTCACCGTAGGCGTAGCGGTCGGGCAGGGTGCACGGACGGTTCGGTACGCAGTTTTCAACCATGCCGGAGTAGTAGCGCACGGTGTACTGCGTGCTGAAGTTGCCGAGCTGCCAGTTCACACCCAGGTTCGAGCGCAGGCGGGAAATGCCCGGCTGGCCGATGCGGCCCATCATGATCGTATCGCCGGCCGAGTTCTGGTTCTCCTCGTCGTACTTGGAGACATAGCTGTTCTGCAGGTCGATGGTGAAGCGGCCGAACGAGAACTCGGGCAGGCGGTAGCGGATACCCAGGTCCCAGCCTTCGGTTTCCATCGAGCCCAGATTGGCCAGACCGTAGAACATGCTGGTGATGTGGCCATCGCCAGCGCGCTTGACGCTGCCACAACGCGAAGCGTTGCCGAGCACGTAGCAGTCACGCAGGATGCGGTCGACGCTGTCCTGGATGATCATGTTGGTGATCTTGTAGCTGTACCAGTCGAGGTTGATGTCCAGCCCGTCCACCCAGCGTGGGCTCCAGACCACGCCCACGGTCTTGCTCTTGGACTCTTCCGGGCGCAGCTTCGGATCGGAGCCGGTGGTGAACTCGTCAGGCGTGGCGCACGGATAGCTGGCGCAGGGCTTCAGGCTCTGGTTCAGCTGCTGGTAGCCCAGCGGGACGCCGGCGGCGTTGCAGGCGGCATTGCCGTTGACGCTGTTGGTGGCGCCGATGCCGCACGGGTCGACATAGGTTTCGAAGCTGGTGCCCAGGCCGCCATACAGATCGGAGATGCTCGGTGCGCGGAAGCCTTCGGCGAAGGTGCCACGGATCATGAGCTCTTCGATCGGACGCCAGGCGAAGCTCGCCTTGGAGTTGGTGGTGCTGCCGAAGTTGCTGTAGTCGGAGTAGCGCGTAGCCAGGTTCACGGTCAGTTCCTTGGCGAACGGCAGGTCGCGCAGGATCGGCACGTTCACTTCGGCGAAGAACTCGTTGAGGCTGTAGTCACCGGCGGTGGTGGATGCGCCCAGTGCAGTGCTCTGGCGCGACTGGGCGAAGGCATCGGGCACGAAGCGGCCTTCTTCCTTGCGGTACTGATACCCCAGGGCGACGGACAGGTCACCGGCAGGCAGTTCGATCACCGGGCCGGAGATGTTGGCGAAGTAACTGCGGGTCTTGGTGATGCCGGTATCGTTGAACGTCGGGAACAAGAAGCGCTGCAGTTCGGGATCGGAGAGAGAGCCAGCCCCCGCGACCCCGAACGGCAGCAAAGGATTCCAGGCCAGGCAACCCGAGACCGGCGATGCCGCCGTGCCACACCGGGCCACACCGTTGGCATCGAGGTAGGAGGGCCCCAATGCCTGCCGGGAAGCGATCAGGCTCATGTCGCCACGGCCTGTTTTTGTAACTTCATTGCGGTTGAACAACGCGCCGACTTCCCAGTCGTACGTCTTGGTCCCCAGCTCGAAGTAGCCGGACAGACTGGGTGCAACCCGCAGCGACTTCAGCTTGCTTTCGGTCGTGCGCGGCACTTCCCACAGGCGTCGATTGAACGCGATTCCGTGGTCGAGCGGGTTGAATACGCTGGCCGCGTCCAGGGGCGTGCCGAACTTGGTCGACTGGTACGGGTAGCCCGCGATCTGCTGGTCGGTGGTGCGCTCGTTGTAGCCGATGTCGGCAGTGAACTTGATCTGGTCGGTCAGCGCATAGTCCGTGCTCAGGAACAGCGAGCGGCGCTCGATGCCGGTCTGCAGGTGCATCTGGTCGTTGCCGTTGGCGAACTCGGCCGGCGTGATCGGGTGGTAGTCGTTCGGGTTCTTCGGATCGCCGCCACGATTGAGGGTCTTGAATACGGCATCACCGGTATTGCACTTGTAGAGCGCCGGGTCGCACCACGAACCGTTCTGGCTGATGTTGCTCCAGTCCGCGCCCGGGTAGTTGGGGCCGGCGCCGCCGTACCGGGAGAACTCCCGGTCGCGGGCAAACACCGGGTCTGACTTCTGGTATTCCAGTGCGAGCGTGTACCCGCCACGCTCCCCACGGGCGCCGGTGACCAGCGAGAACGTGCTGTCCTTGCCATCGCCCTGGCTGAACTGCCCGTGCTGCATGGACACTTCCAGGCCTTCGTAGTTCTTGCGGGTGATGATGTTGACCACGCCAGCGATTGCATCCGAGCCGTACAGCGAGGAGGCGCCGTCCTTCAGCACGTCGATGCGTTCCACCGCGCTCATCGGAATCTGGCTGAGATCCTGCAGGCCGCTGGTGGTCGCGCCGAGCCGCTTGCCGTTGACCAGAACCAGGGTGCGCGTGGCACCCAGATTGCGGATGTTGACGTAGTAGCCGCCAACGTTCTCGCCGGACGCCAACGCGCGCACGCGAGATGGTCGGCGCGCCGGTGGAGGTCAGGTTCTGCAGCAGGTCGGCGATGGTGGTGAAGCCCTGCTGCTCGATCATCGCGCGGGTGATGGCGATGATCGGCTGCTGCGTTTCGATATCCACGCTGCGGATGGCCGAACCGGTAACCTGGATGCGATCGAGGTTCTTCGGAGTTTTATCGCTGCCATCCTGCGCATGCGCGGCCGGTGACCAGGCAGCGGCCAAGGCCGTGCCCACTGCCAGGGAAAGCAGGGTGTACTTGTAGTGCATTTGGCTCTCTCCAAATCCAGTTGAATGGGTTTCCGCATCGCTGCGTGGAAACCGATCTGAAATCCCGCTGTGCGGAATCGGAAGGAACCTAACACTCCGTTTACAACTCAATTACGTTATGGACGCGTTATCGTCGCGCGCCGGATACAGCGTTCATGCACAGGCCATGCACGAAACCGCGACGCGCACCAAGGGTGCTCTGCTTCAGTCTGGCTGCGGGCTGATGACAGACTCCAGGAGACATCCGATGAATACCCCCGGCAAACCAAGACCCACGTGGAAGCAGTGGCATGTGCTGTTGCTGGTGCTTGCCATCGCACTGTTGGTGACGCTGATCATCGTCATCGCGCCATGGTGAATCGTCGGCGTTCTGCTCAAGTACCGTGAACGCGGAAATGCGACGGGATGAAGGAGTCAGGGCGCGTTGAGGGTGGTGATGCATGCATCAATTCGTACTCACCCAATCGGCACATTCAAACCTCCACAGTGGTCCCGAAGGCAACGCACTCGCGCTGTCATTCTCCATAGACCATCGAGCACACAGGAGCGATTCCATGAGCACCCAGTCCACCATCGAACACCGCCTCAACGATCTGATCGAGATCGCCCGCGACGGAAAGTCGTTCTACGAGGAAGCTGCGACCAAGGTGAAGGATGCCGAACTGTCGGCCCTGTTCACTCGTATTGCCGGCGTCAAGGGCCGCATCGTCGCCGCACTGAGTGGCTCCGTTGCTGCCAGCGGTGGCAAGCCGGCCGAGCACGGCACCGTGGTCGGTTCGATGCAGCAGTTCTATGGCAAGGTCCGCGCTGCATTCGGCGACACCAACTATGGTTACGTGGCCGAGCTGGAAGAGTCCGAAGACCGGCTGCTTGGCGCGTTCAAGGACGTGCTGAAGGACAACGAACTGCCGCCGGCCGTGCGCCAGGAAGTCACCCAGCTTCTGCCTGAAGTGCAGGAGTGCCATAACGTGATGCGTGCGCGCAAGCACGCCATGAAGGCGGCCTGACGATCATCGGCGGCCTTCTCCCCGGGGCCGCCACGGTCGGGGCAGCGTGGCTGCCCCGGCCATCTTTGCAACCAGCGCTCCAACATCATCGCCGCGTGGTGCTACGGCCCAGCAGCAACACCGCAAGGCCGGCCAGCAGCGCGGCGATGGCCGACGTCCACAGTGCACTGGCAAATCCGTGGCTGTAGATCGCCTGTGCGAAGGCGGCGGTGCGCGTATCGGCGAAGGCGCCGGTAGCGATCGCATCGGCCATGGGCAGTACGTCGCGCGGGAACCGCCGCGGACAGTGCGCTGCGGATGCCCAGGCTCAGGGCACTGGACAGTACGGTGAATCCGAGCAGGATGCCGACAAAGCGCGTGGTCGCGCTGATGCCTGAGGCCATGCCGGCGCTCTCGCGCGGTGCCGCGCCGATGATGGCTTTGGATGTCTCGCCATTGAGGATGCCGCCGCCGGCACCGATCACCACCATTGCGACGAGTGCCAGCCAAGGCAGGTGCTGCCACGCGGCCAGTCCGGCCACGGCATTGCCCGCGGCGGTGACCGACAGCCCGACCGCCAGCACCGCCGGACTGGTCAGATGGCGACCGAGCCGCCGGCCCACGCTGGGAAACAGCAGCATCGCCGCAGCGAACGGAAGCATGCCAGCACCGGCAGCCAGTACGCTCAGGCCGATGCCGTTCTGCAGGTACTGCGGCAGCATCGATGCCATCACCTGTGCGCTGACCGAATAGCCGACCATGGCAATGAGTGCACCGACGAAACGCGGACTGGCCAGCAGCCCGAGATCGACCATGGGATGTGACCGTGTCCGTTCAACGATGACGAAGGCAACTGCCATGATGATGGCCAGGCCCAGCCCAATCAGCGCCGGCGCCGATGTCCATCCTTCTGCCAGTCCTTCCACCAGGAAGAACACGATGCCGAAGATGGCAGCGCTGAACGTGATGATGCCGGGTGGATCGAGCGGGCGGACCACGCTGTCTGACGACTCGGGTATCCAGCGCAGCGTGCCGTAGCCGAGCAGGCCCAGGAACGGCAGGATCGCGACGAACACCGCGCGCCAGCCCCAGAGTGCGGACAGCACGCCGCCGATCAGCGGTGAGAGCACCATCATCACGCCCATGGCTGTGCCCCAGAACGCCCATGCAGTGTCCTTGGCGGCCCCCTCGTGGTACGTGTGGCCGATGATCGACAGCGAGGGTGCCAGCAGAAAGGCTGCACCAATGCCCTGCAGAGCGCGCCAGGTAGAGCAGGGCAGCACCGGGCGCCAGTGCGCAGAGCAGAGAGGTGAGGGCGAACAGGCTGATGCCGATCAGCAGCACCCGGCGGCGGCCGTAGCGGTCGGCGACAGCACCGGCGGGAAGCAGCAGTGAGGTGAAGGACAGGATGTAGGCACTGATCACCCACTCGATATCCGCGAATCCGGCGTGCAGGTCACGCGCGATGCTGGGCAATGCGACCGCGACGGCATTGGTCTCCAGCACGGTCATCGTGCAGCCCAGCGAGGCCACCAGCAGGACCGCGTCAGGCAGCGTGTGCCGTGCAGGCAAAGGGGGAGGAGAGGGCGGCACCGGTCACTCGCAGGAAGGGGAGGACGGCCATTCCATCAATGATCGGTGTTTGTTTCATTCTCGGTGTTTTCTGGTTACGTTAGCTTGAACCTAACGAAATGCCGCCCATGGAACGCCGTCACCTGGAGTACTTCGTCACCCTGGCCGAGGAGCTGCACTTCGGTCGTGCGGCTCTGCGCCTGGGAATTGCCACTCCCACGCTGAGCGTGCAGATCCAGGACATCGAGCGTCGGCTCGGCACGCGCCTGTTCGACCGCGGCCGGCGCGAGGTGCTGCTGACCTCGGCAGGCGAGGTGTTCCTCGCGGAAGCCCGCGATGTGCTGCGCCGGTTCGAACAGGCCGAAACCCTGGGCCGGCGCGCGGGGCGGGGTGAGATCGGCAAGATCGAGATCGGCTACGTCGGCTCGGCGCTGTATGCCGGAGCATTGCAGGATCAGCTCAGCCGGTTCCGCAGCCGCTACCCGGGCGTGGAACTGCAGGTGAGCGAATGGCCGATGGGCGAGCTCCCGCAGCTGCTGCAGGAAGGACGGGTGGATGTGGTGTTCTGCCGGCCTCCGATGGATGTGCCCGACAGTTTCGGCGAACACACCCTGGTCGAAGACCAGTTCTGCGTGGCCCTGCCGGAAACCCATCCGCTGGCGCAGGCCCGGTCGCCGGTTCAGCCGGCGTCATTGGCCCGGGAGGGTTTCGTCATGCCGGAGCAGCCGGTGGGCGCAATGGAAGTCGGGCGCCGCGGCGGGTTCATTCCACGTATCCGTTCCCAGCCCGGGCATCTGGCGGCGGTGTTGGCCGAGGTGTCGGTCGGCGTTGGTTCGGTGGCGATCGTGCCATCGGTACTGCAACGCACGCTGGTGCTGCCCGGAATGATCTATCTGCCACTGGCGGGCCCCACCATCGTCTCGACCATCGCTGTGCAGTACCGGCGGGCAGAGACTTCGCCCGTGGTGCGACGGCTGATCGAGCAGGTGAAGGAGACACCGTGCAGGCGCATCGACATGTTGCCCCTGGCCTGAGCGCCGCGCGGCAGGTGGACGATTGCTACACTGGTGCCACCTGCATTCGCATTCGATGGACACCATGAACAACGGGAACGGTCCGCAGACAGTTCGCTGAGCCGCAACAACGATGCAGACGTTGTTGCGGTGATCATCCCTGCGATGCACGCGAATTGGATGGATCACCGCCGGATTCACTCTGGGCGGAGACTCCCCATGTTCAATCGACAGGCCCCGCGTTGGGCCCACCCGCTGCCATCGGCCATTGTGCTGATGGCGCCGTTCGACCTCCTGGCCTCGCTGGCCATGGACATCTATCTTCCTGTGGTGCCGGTGATGCCGCAGGCATTGCAGACATCACCGACGCTGGTGCAGCTCACATTGAGCATCTACCTGCTGGTACTTGGCCTCGGCCAGTTGCTGTTCGGCCCGTTGTCCGACCGCATCGGGCGGCGGCCGGTCCTGTTGCTGGGGGCGTTGCTGTTCGCGCTTTCGTCGTTCGCGCTGGCCATGTCCAGCAGTGGCGCGGCATTCCTGGCCTGGCGAACCGTACAGGCGGTGGGGGCGTCGGCGGCACTGGTGGCGACCTTTGCCACGGTGCGTGATGTGTATGCTGATACAGCCGAAGGCGCGTCGCTGTACGGGCTGTTTGCCTCGATGCTGGCCTTCGTGCCGGCGCTGGGACCGATCCTCGGCGCGCTGCTGGCAGGCGCCTTCGGCTGGCGCGCGATCTTCGTTCTGCTCGGGGTACTGGGCATGATCGCCGGCATGGCGCGGTACGGCATTGGCAGGAAACCCGCCCGCAGTGCCGGGACGCGTCGCGACCCGCGCTACGACGCATCCTCGGCAGCGGCGCGTTCTGGGTCTATACGCTGGGCTTCAGTGCGGGCATGGGCACGTTCTTCGTGTTCTTCTCGGTCGCGCCCCGGCTGCTGGTCGGGCGCATGCAGTACTCGCCGCTGTCGTTCAGCCTGGCCTTCGCCACGGTGGCGCTGGTGATGATCGTCACGGCGCGGATGGCGAACGTGTGCATTGCCCGCTGGAACGTGCGCGGTACCTTCCTGCGTGGCCTGTGGGTGATGGTGGCCGGCGTACTGCTGATGGCGTTGGCCGCAGCGTGGCCTCCCTCGTTCGTCGGAGTGGTGCTGCCCATGTGGGGCATCGCGGTGGGGCTGGTGATGGTGGTTTCGGTGGCTGCAAGCGGCGCGCTGCGTGATTTCGCCGATGCGTCAGGTACGGCGGTGGCCCTGTACTACGCCGTGCAGAGCCTGATCGTGGCAGGCATCGGCACGCTGGTTACCCTCGTGCTGCCCGGCGATACCGTGTGGCCGCTGGTGGCCTATGGGTTGCTGTTGCCACTTGCCAGCCTGGCAGGTGCCGCCGCGCTGCGGCATCGCGCATAACGCTGGGTGGCGGGCAAAAAAGGGGGCGGCCGCAAGGCCGCCCCAACCCGTCAAGAGAGCACGTGTTTAGAAGCGCACAGACCAGCGTGCGGTGGCGCCATGGTCGCGGCTTTCACTGCCGAACTGGCCGCTGTAGCCCAGCTCCAGCTGCTGCCGCGGGGTCAGCCACGCTGCCAGGCCCAGCTCGGCCACGACGGCGTTGTCGGCAATCGGTGCGCCCTCGACTGCAAAGGTGGTGCTGCTGTTGGCGAAGGCCAGGTTGGCCACCTGGCTGCGGTCACCGAAGGCGCGGCGATAGCCCACGCCACCGCGCAGGTGCAGCCAGCTGTCCTGCTGGAACGATGCCTTCAGGCCCTTGTCGAAGCGCAGGCCAGCGGTGGCGATGGTGGTGCCGGTGTCGTCCACCTTGCCGTGCAGTGCGGCCGCGCCGCCACGCTCGTTGATCTGCTTCAGGTCCACTTCCACGCGGGCGACCTGCAGGTATGGCTCCAGCCCGCCTTCCGCATTGCCGAAGCGGTAGCCCGCTTCGATGAAGGCCTGGCGCGTACGTGCGTTGTAGCGCGCTGAGGCTGTCGCTGAAGCCGGCGAAGGCAACATCACGCGTGCTCTTCACTTCGTTGCGGCTCCATGCCACGCCACCACGCAGGCCGAAGCCGCCCCAGGTGTGGCTGGCATAGGCGCCGAAGTGCGTGTTGTCGATCTTCGACTTGGCACGACGCTCTTGCTGCTTCACGTCGGTGCGGCCTGTACCGGCCAGCACGCCGATCTGCCAGCCACCGAACTCGCGGTCGATGCCGACCAGCAGGCCGTTGCTGTTGGCGTCGGTGCGCGCGGTGTTGCTGTTGCCATCCAGCTTGCTGTTGCCGCCCAGTGCCTGCACCCAGGCGCCGGTGGCATCACCCGCATCGGCACCGGGTGCGGTGGCACCGGCACGACGTGACAGTGCGGCATCGCGCACATAGCGGCTGCCCTCGACCAGGGCCAGCGCCGTGGCCGGATGCAGCTCGCCGCTGAGGCCATCGAGCACGCCACCCACCTGTTGCGGGAACAGTTGGGTCAGCGGCTTGGGCAGGCCCTGGTTGATCGCCAGTCCATCGGCCACCGCCGCGGCCGCACGCTGGTTCGGCGTGGTGGCGGCGCTGGCGAGCGAGGCACCCCGAGCCACGTCGATGCGGGTGCCATTGGCGCCGTAGGCCAGGCTGAACTGCAGGAACGGCGAGAACGCGCTGAAGTCGGTTTTCGCGAACTGGCCGCTGACACCGCCGTCGGCGCGGATGAAATTGAACTGCTCGCCGAGGTAGTAGGTACCCGGCTCCGGCAGTGCGACCAGGGTGCCGCCGAGAGTGGCGGTGCCGGTTACATGCAACTGGTCACTGCGGCCGCCCGGGGCAAGTTCGGCGGCATAGACGCCGGTTGCGCCCTGCACGTAGTTGCCGTTGATGGTCAGCGTGCCGATCGAATTGCCGGGCGCGATGATGCCGTCCACACGGGTGTTGCCCAGCGTGCCGATGCCCTTCAGCAGGCCGTTGGCACCGACCGTGGTGGTGCCGCCGGTCTGCGTGCCGTTGAAGGACACCACGCCACCGTTGACCGTCAGGTTGCTGTCCTTCAGCAGGCCGCTGCTGCTGACCGTGCTCACGCCTCCGGTGGTGTTCAGGGCCGTGGAGACCAGCGAGCCGTTGAGCAGGAACTGGCCACCCTGGACCTCGACCGCTGACGTGAGTGTGTTGGTGCCGTTCAATTCCAGCGTGCCGTCCTGCAGCACTGCGCCGTTGAAGGTGTTGCCACCACTCAGGCGCAGCCAGCCGATGCCGGACTTGGTCAGCTTGCCGGGGCCGCCGATGTCGTTGGTCCAGTCATCCCAGGCATCGCCTTCCCACACCTTCAGGCCACCGGCCTTCTGGTTCATCACCACGTTGGTGTCCACGCGCAGCGAGCCGTAGCCTTCGATGGCCTTGCGCAGGTCGACCATGCCCCAGCCGTAGATCTCGTCGACGCCCGGTGCGCCAAGATCGCGCGCAGTGGTCAGCAGCACGTCGCGGACCTGTGCGCTATCGAGATAGGGGAAGCGCTCAAAAAGCAGCCCGAGAGCACCGGTAATGTGCGGGGCCGCCATGGACGTTCCGCTCTTCTCTCCATAGCCGTGCGTCGGCACGCGCTGAGTTACGTCAAGCGAGATGTTGCCATTCGCATCGGTGCGAATATCTGCCGTTGGCGGGGCAGAGGGGTCGTAGGTAGTTGAGTTGATGTCTGTCCCAGGCGCCGCAATGCACCAGTTGGCGCTCAGGCCACATTTGTTTGATCGATTGCTCAGCGTCAAGTCCTCCTGGACGTTGACCACGCTGAGCCAGTACCGCTCGATGTCGGGAAGGGCTCGCGGCAAGGTTGCATATATGCCGGCAATCGGACTTTCCTCAGGCGTGGGAATTTCCACATCAGTGTTGCCGGCTGCCCAGACCTGAATCATGCCCCTGGCGCGTGCGCCGTCCGCGAAGATGGAGAGTCTCTCAAGCCATTCGGGATCGCTGTATCGGCTATCAAATTCAGCTGCTGACTTGGGCTCTTCAGCCAATCCCCAGCTGTGATTGATCGCACGCACGCCCTGGGTATTCATCTGATCGTATAGATCGACAAGCGCCGAATTCTCTGGCCCTGTGGACTTAACCCGCGTATCAAGACCGAGTCCTTTGAGATAGATCTCGGTGACGCTGTTAAAGAACAATCTGGCGACGGTCAGATCTGCACCGAATCCCACGCCATGCATGCCTGCGCCATCCCGATTGGCAGCGATGGTGCCACCCACATGGGTGCCATGATCCTCATAGGATGCGTTTCGCAGGAGCTCGCTGATCTGCGGGTCGCGCAGAATCAGATCGGCAATGAACTTGGGCATCTTGGGATCAAGCGTATACCGCTGAACCTGCACCTCATCGCCAGCACTGGAGAAGCATGCATCCGGACCCGTCAATGCAGTCCTGTTCGTACACCGGCTGCCATCGCTCAACAGATCAGCAATAGTGACGCTGCGATGATTCTTGCCGGCGAATTCCGGGTGATCCAAGCCGGTGCCGCTATCGAACACCCCCAGCCGGACGCCAGTGGCGGTCAGCCCCCGCGCGTACGCAAATTGGGCATTCATTGCACCCAGACCCCAGTCGGCATTGAATTCGTCCGTGCGCCAGCTGGCCGGGTCACCCGGCTTACCGAGAATCGAAGTGGTGCTGGCTGCTGCTGCGGCTGCTGCAACCGGCAACTGAAGGGACGTGGAAGAGGGCGCCGACGTGGCAGGTTGCGCCCAGGCCGCCTGCAATTGTCGCTGTTGTTGCCAGGTGTCGAGTGATTCGCTGGCGATGGCGGGCGTAGCAGCCAGCAGCAGGGAACTGGCTACAGCCAGTGCGAGGCGGCTATGCATCGGAGAACGGGAGTGGGACGAACGGCCGTGCAGCGGGTGATTCATCGGACAACTTCCTTGGATGACGGACTACAAAGCCGTTAACGCCAAGGCACGGCGATACCCCCCAGCTATGTGGCAGGAATTTTATGAACACGTTAATTGGGCGTGACGCTGGCGTTCACTCCATCTCCCGGAGGCCTCGCTACCGTGGCCCGGCCTGGGCTCACCAGGCTTATCAAGGAGTGATGTCGATGCGTACTTTCAGGAAAATGATCGCGGGTGCGGTGTTCGCCTTGGCCTGCAGCGGTTCGGTTGCTGTGGCTGGGCCGATTCCGCCATGCGATCTTCCCTGTTGGAAGGCTTACCAGGCGTGTCTGTCCGGTGGCGTTGATGCGATGGAATGCCAGTACGAATACGATCGTTGCATCATGGATCGCTGCGGCGCTGTGTAAGCAGTGGCAATGCAGGATTGATGACGAGCCCCGTCCCTGACGGGGCTCTTCTGTTTCAGTGCCGCCCGCTTGCAGGCCATGCACGCAGCGGCGAGGATGGGGAATCGCATCGGAGCCGCCGCACATGGCCGTCAAACGTGTCGTCGCCAACATCGCCACGCCTGACCCTGCGCGTGCTGCAGCGTTTTATGGCGAGCTGCTGGGCATGCCGGTGGTGATGGACCACGGCTGGATCGTCACCCATGGCGGCGAGGGCAGCGCGCTGGCGCAGGTCAGCTTTGCCACTGAAGGGGGATCCGGCACGGCGGTGCCGGATCTGTCGATAGAAGTCGACAATCTGCAACAGGTACTGGAGCGCATGCGCGCGGCCGGCATCCCGCTGGAATATGGCCCCGCCGATGAGCCCTGGGGCGTGCGCCGCTTCTTCGTCCGTGACCCGTTCGGGCGGTTGTTGAACATCCTCGCCCACACCTGAGCGGCAGAAAGTCTGTCAGCGCCGTTTGGCACTGGTCGGTGGCACGCCGACCATGCGCAGGCAATCATCCACCACGGCGGCGATGAAGGCATCGGCATCCTGTGCGGGTGTGGCGATCAGGTCGTCGGTGGCGCCGTGCACGCCGGCATAGATCAACGAGGCGGTGACTTTGGGCGCTGGAAGCTGCCACAGAGCTGCGGCATTGCCTGCTTCGAGGATGCCCAGCAGTTGCTGCTGGATCGCATTGCGTTCGGCGTTGCCACGCTGGTGGTGATGATGGTTGGCGTACACCACGTCGTGCAGTGCATGGGTGCGCACATAAAGTTCGATGTTGGCGCGGATCCAGGCGCGCAGGCGCGCTACGCCATCGCTGGCCGGGTAATGCTGCACGGCGCGGTCGACGTCTTCCATGAAACGCCGGGTATAGCGCTGCGCCAGCGCCTGCAGAATCTCGGTGCGCGAGGCGAAATAGGTATAGAAGGTGCCCTTGGCAACGTCGGCTGCGGCGACGATGTCGCTGATGGTGGTGGCATCCACTCCCTTTGACAGGAACAGCGCCTGCGCGGCGTCCATCAGTTCTTCCTGGCGGGTTTCCGCAGGTTTGGTGCGTGGCCTGGCGACAGCTGGGGTCTGCATGTGGGAGGGATCCGGGTGCGACGGGAGCCATTCTAGCTTGCCTGTGGCATCGACTGACCGTCAGTCATTGACCGACGGTCAGTCAGTGGCTACGATGCGCACACATCCTTCCCCCGGGAACCGTACATGCGACGTTTCCAGCGGCCGGCCCTGTTGCTGGCGGCCTACCTCGGCACATTCCTCGCCTCGCTGGACATCAGCATCGTCAACGTCGCCCTGCCGACCCTGCAGCAGGCGTTGAATACCAACATGGCCGGCCTGCAGTGGGTGATCAATGCGTATGCAATCGCGCTTTCGGCGTTGATGCTGTCGGCGGGGCCGCTTGGGGACCGTTACGGTCATCGGCAGATGTGGCTGCTCAGCGTCGCCACCTTCACGCTGGGGTCGCTGCTGTGCGCCTGTGCCGGCAATCTTGCGACCCTGGTAGCCGGGCGTGCAGTGCAGGGCATCGCTGGCGCGTTGCTGATTCCCAGCGCGATGCCGATTCTCAGCCATGCATTCCCGGATCCGCGCCAGCGCGCGGGCGATCGGTGGCTGGTCGGCGTTCAGTGCGTTGGCCCTGGTGCTTGGGCCGTTGCTGGGTGGGGTGCTGGTACAGCGCGTCGGATGGCCCAGCATCTTCCTGATCAACCTGCCGTTGGGCCTGCTCGCGCTGGCGCTGGGCGCCTGGGGAATTCCGGAGCGGCGGCATCCGCAGCACGCTGCGCTGGACCCTGCCGGGCAGCTGCTCAGCGTCGTCGCGCTGGGTACGCTGAGCTATGGCCTGATCGCGATCGGCGCGCATGGCCTGCTGGCCCCGGTGACGCTGCTGGCGCTGGGCGTGGCAGCTGCCGGGTTGATCCTGTTCGGCATCGTCGAACGCCGGGTGGCACGCCCATTGCTGCCGCTGGACCTGTTTGCCGACCGCCGCTTCGGCATGTTCAACCTGGCCTCGTTCGTGCTGGGCTTCACTGCCTATGCCAGCCTGTTCTTCCTGTCGCTGTTCTTCCAGCAGGCACAGGGGCACAACGCTGCGCTGGCAGGCTCCCAGTTGGCCCCGCAGTTCCTGTTGATGGGTGCCGTCTCGCTGTTGTTCGGTCGTCTGGTCGCCCACCTCGGGCTGCACGCCGCGCTGGTGCTGGGCTATGCCCTGGCCGGGGCGGCGCTGTGCGCGATGGCCACGTTCGAACCGGCTACTTCGCACGCCTATTCCAGTGCTGTGCTGGTGCTGCTTGGCATTGGAATGGGGCTGGCAGTGCCGGCGACCGGCATGGCGGTCATGGCCAGCGCGCCGGTCGAGCGCGCGGGTATTGCCTCAGCCACGATGAACGCGTTACGTCAGGCAGGCATGAGCCTGGGCATCGCGCTGCTGGGCAGTCTGATGGGCCAGCGCGCCGTGCAGCAGTTCGCCGCGTCCGCGCAGGCGGCCGGGCAGCGGGAGCTGGCGGCACAGGCGCGCGAACTGATCCTGCAACCGGGCTCGATGCACGCCACGCCGCAGATGCTGACGTGGTATCGCAGTGCGATGGCCAGTGGTTTCGGATGGGCGATGGCTGTGGCCGGTGCGCTGGCCCTGCTTGCGGCGCTCGGGCTGTATCGGCAGCGCGCACAGGCCTGACGCGCTGCATTCAGCCCTGCTGGCGTTGCGGACCCGCTGCCGTGCGTTCGATCTCCTGAGGCTGTTGTTGCTGCTGGCGCGCATTGGCGT
The DNA here is from genome assembly GCF_056481145.1 of Stenotrophomonas sp. 93052_Sma. Classification (NCBI taxonomy): domain Bacteria; kingdom Pseudomonadati; phylum Pseudomonadota; class Gammaproteobacteria; order Lysobacterales; family Lysobacteraceae; genus Stenotrophomonas; species Stenotrophomonas sp. 93052_Sma. Next base: position 4,351,088 of record NZ_CM151134.1, on the reverse strand, counting down.
GGCGAGCGTGTCCACCTTCACGACCGATCTCGGCCATGTGCTGGCGGTTGCGGCTGATCGCCTCGCCGCCTTTGCGGCCTGCGACACGTGCCTCGGCCGGACTGAATTCATGCGCGTTGCCGGAGGCATGTGCGGCGCGCCCGCCCTTGGCAGCGATCGCGCGCTGCTTTTCCTGGTCCATTGATGCGAAACCCCGGTTGGAGCTGCGCGGGTTCTGCTCAGTCATGTGAAATCTCCTGCGGTGTGGGCGTCGCCTTCGTAGACGACGGCATCCATGCTTGGCCATCGCACGCTAAGTCCAGGTCGCCATCTTGGCCCTGGTTTTCACGCGCCCTGCGCACGGGGCTGTTCAGGCAGCCATTCAGGCGGGCGCTGACTTCGCTGCCGCCAGTGCCATGCCACTGACCACCGACCCGATCGTCTCTACGTCTGCCAAGGGAGCTCCCTGGTTCAGTCGCGCCTGCAGAGCTCCGTGGGAGACGGCGAAGACGATCGCTTGGCCGAGCAGGGCGTGGGTACGCAGCACCGTCTCGGCGCTGGATGGTTCGCTGCCGCGCAGGCACGCTACGCACGCGGCCAACGTGGAGTGCAGGGGTTCGAACAGCGTACGGTGGGCACTGGCGAACGCCGCCGTCGGTTGGATCTGTTCGCGCGCCAACAGCAGCGTGCGTGGACCTGCATCCGGCGCCAAAAGCAAGGCATGGACGAATGCCCGCATCAACTGCTGCAGCTGCTGCGCGGCCTGCCGCGCGCCGTTGGGTGGCGTTGCCGGCAGCGGCAATCGCTCGGCAATGGCTTGAGCGCAGCGCTGCAGTACGGCGGCATACAGTTCCTGCTTGCCACCGAAGTGATAGGGAATGGCTGACTGGCTGCAGCCGGCCATGTCCACCAGCTGGCGGGTACGCACACCCTCCACGCCGAACGCGCTGAACAGCTGCAGCCCCGCGTGCAGCAGTCGGGCTCGGGTCTGCCCGCTGCGCGTCTCGGCCGCGCGCCGCCGTGCCGGTGTCTGCAGATGGGCGATGAACTCAGGCATCGGCCTGCATCAGCCGTGTCGAGTTTTCATTGAGCGCGGTACCCGCGTCCGCGCCGACGATGACCGTACCGCCGATGTTGGCCATGTGCCGGCCGAATGCACAGTTCGGTTCGAAGGCGAAGCACATGCCGGCCTGGAGGGGCAGTTCGCGCCCGACAGTCGGCAGCGGCGCGATGTGCGCATAGCGCGCGGCCTCCGGCAGCGCTTCGATGCCCGGTGCACGGCCGAAGCCAATCGGTCCATAGGGGTTGAGGCTGTGGACCAACGGATGCACGTGCCAGCCGCCCGCCTCCAGCAGGGGCGCTTCCATCGCGTCGACGACATCGCCGAAGGTATTGCCCACGCGCAGTGCGGACAGGCCTGCTTCGTAGCTGCTGCGGGCGACGGCAGCGGCGCGATGGATGTCGTCGTGCACCTCGCCAATGGCAACCGCGGCCTGATGCTGGGTTTCCATCAGCCCGTACAGTGCGAAGATCTCCGACAGCACCAGGTCACCATCGCGCAGAATGCGCGGCGGCTGCGCACGATACTGCCAGGCGGGTGGTCCCCAGCCCACATACTCGGGACCCGAGCCGAGCAACACCTCGGCGGTATAGCCCCCCAGCGAGAAACAGGCGGCGGTCACTGCGGCAACCAGTTCGGCTTCCGAAACACCGGGGCGAGCAGTGGCACGCAGCGCCTCGCTCATGGATTCACCGATCCAGGCGGCATGCGCAATCAGCGCCAGTTCCTCCTGGCTCTTTACCGAGGCGCGCTGGAAGAACGCACGATATACCGGTACGAATTCCGCGTTCGGCACCGCCGCCTGCATGCCCTGCAGGGTGCGCGCGGGCATCGCGCCGTCGAAGTAGAACGGTGGATAGGGCTCCAGCCCCAGCACGCCGATACGTGCCGTGTGCAGGCCACATTGCTGCAGCCAGCGGCCAACCTCCAGACCGGATTTTCCAACCCACAGCTGTTCGGGTGCGATCCACTGCAGGTCGCCGCGCAGGCAGGCCTGCAGGTGGTCGGCAATCATCAGCGAGGCAAAGGTGAACACCCGTGGCGGCTGGTCGCCGACGAACACCACGATCGAGCCGGGCCGGTCATTGGTGAAGTAGCAGTCCGGCGAGAACCCGGCCGGTGCGGCGGCTTCCCGGTCGCCATGCACAACCAGGGCATCGAGGCGTTCACTGGCCATGAGGTCGCGGGCCAGGGCCCAGCGGCGGTCGCGTTCCATCAGGCTGAGCGGTGCGGGCGGCGTGCGCATGAGGAGTATTCCAGGGGAAGGAGCGCGCAGGCTCGATCACGCAGTTGAATGAATCAACCGCTTGAATCGGCATTGCACGTGCGCTGCTGCGGGGGCAGCTGAAGTCGGCGATTGCGCAGTGTTGTCGATGATCGTGATGGGGCCACCGTCGCTGTTGATAGGATGCGCAACAACGCCACTCGCCTGGCCACGACAGGGACGTAGAACATGAACAGGATTGGATTGATCGCAGTGCTGGCCTGTACCGCTCCCGTCCACGCAGCCAGCCCTCTGTTGTCCGGCAGCTTCGTCCACGTTGGCTACTCGGGCAGCGACGAACAACTTCCGGCCGCGCAGTTGCCGCTGTTCCTGGATGAACTGCAGGACCTGGGCAACGACACGATCATCCTCGGTCAGGTGCGTGCCACCCGTGCCGGCGTCGGCTGCGCCAGCGGCGTGCAGGATTTCGAATGGATTGCCGGCTTTCCCGGCAAGCTCGGCACCGTGCTCGATGCGGCGGCCGCGCGCGGCATGAAGGTCGTGGTCGGCACCACCTACAGCTCGGGGCAGTGCGCCACCTTCTGGCAGGGGCAGAACGCAACGGCCGTGGCACAGGATGCGGCGCAGTCGCTGGCCCAGCTGGGCCAACAGTACGGATCGCATCCGGCGTTCGCTGGCTGGTACATCACCGACGAGCCAGCACAGGTGCCGGCTGATCGCGCCGTTCTACCGTGCGATCGTGACGGCGCTCAAAGGCAGTACACCCTCGCGGCCGGTGATGGTGGCCCCCTACCTGGTGTCATCCAGCGTGGATCCGGCCAGCGTGGGCCGGGCTGCTGCACAGTTCCGTACGGCCACCGGCGTGGATGTGCAGATCTGGCAGGACGGCATCGGCGCCGCCTCGCATGCACGCCTGTTCCAGTGGGATCGCCCAGGTCATTCCACCGAGGCGTATTACGAGGCGCTGTCGGCGGCGCTGGGGGCCAGCGGCCTGTGGGCCGACATCGAACTGTTCAACCATGGCAGTCCCTTGTTCCTGGAAACCGGCAACGGATTGTCCGGTGCCTATCGCTCCGCGTCGGTGCAGCGCATCAACCAGCAGTTGTGGAGCGCGCGTTTGGCCGGCAAGCGCGTTGCCTGGCTCAACCAGTACCACATGTCCGAGGTGGTCGGCCCCGGCCAGGGCTATGCCGAATCTCCGCGGTTGATGAACACCTATCGCGGGCTGTATGGGCTCGGTGCGTCCTACAGTGTCGATCCCGTGCAGACCACCTACAGCTACAGCGTGGCGCCGGATGCAAACTATCCCGACAGCACCGGGCATGAACTGTTCGATCGCCGGGTGGGGGATCCGCGCAACCCGATGGATGCCGGCTGGGTAGGCGTGCATGGCAACGCCAGCATCACCATCGACCTGGGCCAGCGCCGGCGGGTGGACTGGATCGGCCTGCATACGATGACCCGCCCGGCGTGGGGCATCGTCACGCCGACAGCTGTGGAGGTGATGTGTGCCGAGCCGGGCGCCGCTGCGGTGAAGATCGGTGTGCTGTCGGCGCCATTCCCCCAAGCCGGACTGAGCGGTTCGACCGAAGAGGAATACGTGCTGGGCAACGCCGCGCCGCTGGCCGCGCAGTGCCGCACGCTGGAGCTGCGGTTGGCCAATGGCAGCTGGACGTTCCTCAGTGAAATCGAGATGGCGGCCGAGCAGTAAGCGCCTCAGCGTTGGGGCGTGCCACGCAGTCGCTGCGCCAACGGCCGCTGTTCAAGCGCCTGCAGTGCCTCGCGCAGCACCTGCTCCAATGACTGTCCAAGATCGGCATCGAGGCTGCGCGCCGCGCGTGCCGTGGCCCGCCACTGCGCCTGCAGCGCCGGCAATGCCTGCAACGCGCGCGGGCTCATCTGCAGGATGCGCTCGCGGCTGTCTTCACCGACCGCAGCGTGCAGCCAGCCGTCGCGCACCATTGCTGAAACCGTCTGGCTGAGCGCCGAATGGCTGAGCCCGCAGGCCAGTGCGAGATCCTTGATGCGGCAGGGTCCCTGCGCCATCAGCGTGCGCAGCACCGGGGTGTAGCGCGGCCGGTAGTCCAGCTTCAGGTCGCGGTAGGCCTGCTCGACCGCCGGGTCCAGCTGGTCGAGCAGGGCCCGCAGCAGTGTTCCCAGGGTGGCATGTTGGAGATCCATGGTGGCGATGATATATAAGCACTTACATATCATCAACATGGGGTGCGGTCATGGCGGTTTCGTGGATGCTGGGCGCGCTGCTGGCGGCGTCCTGCCCGGCCCAGGACGCGGTGCTGCAGGCGGCGGCCACGGCGATAGAGGCGCAGTACCTGGACGTGGCCGAAGGCGCGCACTTGCCGAGGCCGTGCGCGGCTGGTCCACCCAGCAGCGCTATGTGGACAGCTGCGCGGACCCCAAGGCGTTCAGCGCACGCTTGAACCAGGATCTGGACGTGTTCGATGGCCACTTCCATGTCGAGCGGGTGGATGCCCGCGCCGGCCAGGACGACTGGCTGATGGCCTGGCGCGCGGATGCGCGCAGCAATGGTGCGGGCGTGCGCGAGGTGCGGGTGCTGGAAGGCAACATCGGTTACCTGCGCCTGAGCACCTTCTATCCGCTCGATCTGGCCCGGCCGAAGCTGGCCGCAGCCTTCACCCTGCTGGCCGACTCCGACGGCCTGGTGCTGGACCTGCGCCAGAACGGTGGTGGCGATGACGGCAGTGCGGACCTGCTGGTGCGGACCCTGGTGGCGGCGGAGATCACCCAGGTGCAGTCACTGCAACGCCGTGGCCAGCGCAGTCCGGTACCGTTGCCACCGGCGAGCCTGGGGCTGTACCTGAAGCCGCTGGTGGTGCTGATCGACCGCCGCACCGGGTCGGCCGCCGAATTCGTCGCGTACTCGCTGCAGGCGCAGGGGCGGGCACGTGTCGTTGGTAGTCGAAGTGGCGGTGCGGCACATATGTTCGATGATCCTGTGCTATTGCCGGATGGCTATCAGATCAGCATTCCCGACCGGCAGCCGATCAACCTCCGTACCGGAACCAACTGGGAACGCACCGGCGTCACGCCTGATGCAGCAGGCGGTGACGATCCGCTGTTCGTCGCCCGGCAGCTGCTGGCCCGATCGGCATCGCCAGAATGAACGCACAATTGCAACCGCGCCCTATCGCAGACGACATGCAGCGTGCCTAGAATCGATGCATCCCGGTAGTTCCCGGGCGCTTCGAGTGAATGGACTCAATGAAGATTCTGTTGACCGGCAGTTCCGGGCGGATCGGGCGTGCGATCTTCGGCGCGCTGGCGGCGGCCCACGAAGTGGTGGGGCTGGATCGCAGCCCATTCGCCACCACCCGCATCATTGCCGATGTCACCGATCGTCAGGCCGTGAAGCGGGCAGTGCAGGGCGTCGACGCGGTGATCCATACCGCCGCCCTGCACGCACCCCATGTCGGCCTGGTGCCGGATGCGGTATTCCAGCAGATCAATGTGGAGGCGACCGCACACCTGTTGCAGGCTGCCCGCGAGGCCGGTGCACGCCGCTTCGTGCTGACCAGCACCACGGCGCTGTATGGCCATGCGGTGGTGGCGGGCGGTTGCCGCTGGATCGATGAAGATACCGAGCCGCTGCCACGCACCATCTACCATCGCAGCAAGCTGCAGGCCGAGGCATTGGCTGAAGCCGCTGCGGCGCCGGGCTTCAGCGTGCGCGTGCTGCGCATGGCCCGCTGTTTCCCCGAGCCACCGGAGCGGATGGCGATGTTCCGCCTGCACCGCGGCATCGACGCGCGCGACGTGGCCAGCGCACATGCCGCGCTGCTGCACGATGAGGGCGCTGCCTTCGCACGCTACATTGCCTGCGCACCGACGCCGTTCCTGCGCGAGGATTGCCTGGAACTGGCGACCCAGCCGCGCAGGGTGCTGGCCCGCCGCGCCCCGCAGTTGCTGGCCGAGTTCGAGCGCCGTGGCTGGCCGCTGCCGCTGAGCATTGACCGCGTCTACGACAGTGCACTGATGCGCAGCACACTGGGCTGGCAGCCGCGCTTCGGCCCGGACGACGTGCTGCAGCAGTACGCGGTTGGCAGCATCGAGGTGCTGCCGCGGGCCGAATGGATCAAGGACCGCGTGGCCGAATAGGGCGGCAGCGGGGCGGGTTCCTGACCCGACCCTGAGCAGGTTCAGGAATGTGCAGATGGACCGCCTCAACCTCGTTCGCAGGCGGCCGCTAACCCGGTGCGCTTCCAGCGCCGGGCGTGTCCCGGCGGCCGGTGGCCTGCGCGACGGATCGCGCACCTGCGCGGTGCCCTCGCGGTGCCGGTCGTCCTGAACTGCCTTGCGGACCCTTCCATGCCTTCTCCCCGTTCCGCCGCTGCCCGCCGCCCGGGCAGCATCGCCCACAAGCTGATGCTGGGCACCGCTGCGATCGCGCTGCTGTGCTTCGGCCTGACTGCGTTCCTGATCTACCGCCAGGCCAGCGCCAGCCTGATCGACGCCTCGCGCCAGACCATGGCCAGCGAAGCCACCGCCGAAGCCCGCCAGGTCGCGGCCGATCTGGGCACCGCCTTTGCCAGCAACGACGCCATGGTCGAGGCCGTGCTCGCCCAGCGCGGCGCGGCGATGTTCCGGACCGTGCCAGCCTGGCTGCCGTGCTGGGCGAGCAGCTGCGCACCCACCCCGAGTGGCTGGGCAAGAGCACCATGTGGGAGGCCGACGCCTTCGATGGCAAGGATGCCGAGTTCGTCAACACCGAAGCGCACGATGCCACCGGTCGTTACATGAGCTACTGGGCCTGGCACGACGGCAGGCCGCAGCAGTCGACGATGACCGACTACACCGAGACGGCCAGTGGCTCCGGTGACTGGTACATGGTGCCCAGCCGCGACAAGCTGGCGAAGGTAAGCGAGCCCTATGCCTACGACATCGGTGGCCAGCAGGTGCTGATGAGCACGCTGAGCACGCCGATCATCGAAAACGGCCGGTTCCTCGGTGTATTCACTGTGGACTTCTCGCTGGCGGCACTGCAGAAGCACCTGGCCACGCTCAAGCCGATGGGCGCCGGGCGCGTCGAACTGCTCTCGCCGAATGGCGTGGTGCTGGCCTCGGCCAATGCCGCCGAAATCGGCAAGCCACGTGGCGACGCATTGACCCGCAGCATGCTGGCAGACATCGCCGCCGACCGCCGGTTCGAAGCCTTCACTCCGGATGCCGCCGGCAACGTGCGCGTATACGTGCCGCTGCGTGTGGGCGATGCGCCGCAGCGCTTTGCACTGGGTGTGGTGATGCCGCACGCGGTGATCGTGGCCGAGGCGCGCCAACTGCTGTGGCTGACCCTGCTGGTTGGCGTGGTGGCCGCGCTGACGCTGAGTGCCGGTGTCTATGTGCTGCTGCGCCGGCTGGCGATCCGCCCACTGGCCGAAGCCGTGCGCGTGGCCGGCGACGTCGCCGCGGGCAAGCTGGACAGCACCCTGCCGGCACGCAGCAACGACGAAGTGGGCCGCCTGCTGGACGCGATGCAGGGCATGCGGGGGCAGCTGCAGTCGGTGATGGCGGCGCAGGCGGAAATGGCGCGTCGCCATGACGCCGGTGAAATCAGCTACCGCATGGACGCCTCGGCGTTCCCTGGTGAGTACGGTCGGATGGTGGCTGACAGCAACCAGCTGGTGGCCTCCAGCAACGCCGTCACCCAGCGCCTGGTCGACGTGATGCAACGCTATGCGGTGGGTGACCTGAGCGTGGACATGGAAGCGCTGCCGGGCGAGAAGGCAGTGTTCACCGCTGCAATGGCCACCACCAAGAACAACCTGGCGGCGATCAACGATCAGATCCAGCAGCTGGCCGCTGCCGCCGCCGCCGGCGATTTTGCGGTGCGCGGCGACACGCTGCGTTTCGACCACGACTTCCGCCGCATGGTGGAAACCCTCAACACCATGATGCAGGTCAGCGACCACAACCTGGCCGAGCTGTCGACGCTGCTGCGCGCGATTGCCGCAGGCGACCTCAGCGCGCGCATGCAGGGCGACTTCCACGGCGTGTTCGCGGTGATGCGCGACGATGCCAACAGCACCGTGCAGCAGCTGACACAGATCGTTGGCCAGATCCAGCAGTCGGCGGCCAGCATCCGCCTGGCGGCGGGTGAGATCGCCGCCGGCAACAGTGACCTGTCGCGCCGCACCGAGCAGCAGGCGGCGAACCTGGAAGAGACCGCGGCCTCGATGGAAGAGCTGACCTCCACGGTGCGCCAGAATGCCGACCACGCGCTGCAGGCCAACACCTTGGCCGGCTCCGCGGCGGGCGTGGCCAGCGAAGGCGGGCAGGTGGTCAGCCAGGTGGTGCAGACCATGGAACAGATCGAGGCCTCCTCGCAGCGCATTGCCGAGATCATTTCGGTAATCGATGGCATCGCGTTCCAGACCAACATCCTGGCGTTGAACGCGGCGGTGGAAGCGGCGCGTGCCGGCGAACAGGGCCGCGGATTCGCCGTGGTCGCCAGCGAAGTGCGTGCGCTGGCCCAGCGCTCGGCAGGCGCGGCCAAGGAGATCAAGGAGCTGATCGACGCCTCGGTGGCGCAGGTTGGTGCCGGTGCGCAGCTGGTGCACGGCGCGGGCCGCACCATGCAGGAAATCGTCGGCCAGGTCGGCCGAGTGAACGAGATCATGGCCGAGATCTCGGCAGCCTCGCGCGAGCAGTCGGCGGGCATCGAGCAGGTCAACCAGACCGTGGTGCAGATGGACGAGACCACCCAGCAGAACGCCGCACTGGTGGAAGAGGCCAGTGCCGCCGCGCGTGCGATGGAAGAACAGGCCGAGCAGCTGGCGGTGGCGGTCTCGCGCTTCCGCCTGCAGGCCGAGCCGGTGGCTACGGTCCGCCGCGCGGCCTGATCCCGTTGCGCGCACATGAAGACGCCCGGCCAAGGCCGGGCGTCTTCATTTCTGCTTGATGCTATGCCAGGCCGGAGTGCGGCGGCAGCATCGCGTCAGAACATGCCTTCGAAGGGATTCCAGCTGGCTTTGCCCTTCACCTGCTCCAGGTAGTAGCTGTAGTTGGTGCTGGCGGCAACCAGGAAGTTCATGGCGATGAACAGCGGGCGCGCGATGATGTCCGGCAGGAACAGGGACACGATGCCCAGCACGAGGCCGATGCCGATCACCACCAGCGCCTTGCGCCACATGCCCAGAATGAACAGGTAGATGAAGCCGAAGAAGAAGGCGAAGAAGTTGATGTTGATCTTGAGGCGGTCGCCGAAGGACAGCGCCTTCCAGGCTTCCTTGAAGCGCGGCTCCTTCGGAGCGCCGTGCTGCTGGAAGAAATTGAAGCGGAACTGCCACTTCGGGCTGAAGCGGGAGAGGTCGACGGTGTTCATTGACGATTACGTCCTTGTAGGAAAACGGTTACATGATACGAGGCCGACGGTTCAGGAAACTACCCTCAACCGTCAAAAATGTGACGCGCCCGGCATGTGCAGGCCTGCGGCGGGGCGCCGCACCGTCACCCATCCGCCTTGTTTTTAGGATAGGGTGCGCAGTTCCGCTGCCGCCCCAGCTGAACCCGGGCGGCGGCGGGATGTCCATGGAGGTTGCATGACCACACCTGCTATACCGGAAAACGCACCGGGACCGGTGCTCCTGCCGACACCTGAAGTGGTGCAGGCACAACAACTGCTCGCACGCCAGCAACTGGCGGTAGCGATGGACCGTGCACGCACGGCCGCTACGCAGAACGCGGCCGCGGCCGCGCTGGAAAGCGAGTAATCCGCAACACCGCCGATCGCGCTGGCGTGCTGCCAGCGCGATCGCGGCGCGCCGCCGGTCAGAACCGCGCGGTCATGCTCATGAAGTAGCTGCGCCCGGCCACGAAGTAGTCGGTGGAGCCCTCCGCATACAGCTTCTTGTCGGCCAGGTTGCTGACGCCGCCGCGCAGGGTCAGTACCTCGTTGACGTTCCAGGCTGCGGTCAGGTCATACAGGGTGTAGGCCTTGAGGAAGGTCGTGGCGGTACCGGTCTGCTTGCCGGTGTACTGCGCCGACAGGCTGCTGGAAAACACCGTATTGGGCGTCCAGTCCAGCGACGAATAGCCGGAAAACTCCGGCGTATCGATCAGATTCCTGCCGGTGGTCAGGTTCTTGGCTTCCTTCATCCAGGTGGCCGAGGTGCGCCAGCGCCACTGCTCGCCGAAGCGGACATTGAAGTTGCCTTCCATGCCACTGGTGCGCGCGCTGCACGTTGCTCATGCGCGTCCACCAGATGCCGTTGAACTTGCCCAGGGGCGCGTACTCGATCTTGTTCTTGAAGTCGGTATGGAAGTAGGTCAGGCCGGCATCGAACAGGTCATTGTCGAAGCTGATGCCGATCTCTCGGTTGGTGCTGGTTTCCGGGTCCAGGTCCGGGTTGCCGGCCATGTAGCAGCCACCGCGGGTATAGCCCAGCGGAATCAGCGAGGTGCAGCCGCGGCCGCCGGACTGGGTGGCCGCGCTGGGCGAATTCTCGGTCAGGCTGGGCGCGCGGAAGCCCTTGGAGACGCCACCGCGGATCGTCCACTGTTCGGCCGGGTGCCAGACCAGGTACGCACGCGGGCTGACGTGGCTGCCGAACTTCTCATGGTGATCCAGGCGTGCGCCCACGGTCAGCGCCAGCGTGCGGTGCAGCTTCAGTTCGTCCTCGACAAACAATGCCCAGGTATCCACTTCCAGGTTGGAGCCGCTGACGGCATTGCCGGCATAGTCGATCGGCGCGCGGCCGATGGTATCGGTATTGGTCAGTTCCTGGCGCTTCCACTGGCCACCGACGGCGAACTGGTGTTCAACGCCCAGGGTGAACGGCGTGGTCAGGCTGCCTTCGATGATGGTATCGGTGGCCTCGGAGCGGCCGGTGGCACCGATGTCGTTCTTGTACTCGGTCCAGTACGCGCTGAGCTTCGAGTTGCCGAAACTCCACTTGCCATCGTGGTTGAGTGCCAGCGAGCTGCGCTTGAGTTCGCTGGCACCCCAGGCGCCTTCGTCCTGCTTTTCCAGCGATGCGTCGATGAAGGCCTGCTGCACGCCGTGGCCGGCTTCCAGCGACAGTTCCTGCGCATCGCTGAGCTTCCACTGCAGCAGCGCGTCGACATTGCGGTCCTTCTCGCCGGCGTAGGCATTGCCATAGACACCACCGTTGGAGCGGTCCGAGTCGCGGCGCATGCTGTTGGCACCGATGCGCAGGCCGAAGCGCTCGCCGAGCGGGCCGGAGAACGTCGCACCGATCTGCTGGGTATCACCGCGCTTGCCATCACCCGGGCGGGTATAGCTGTGGGTGGCGCTGCCGTTCCAGTCATCACCGATGCGCTTGGTGATGATGTTGATCACGCCGCCCATGGCGTCGGAGCCGTACAGTGACGACATTGGTCCGCGCACCACCTCGATCCGTTCGATCTGGTCGGGCGAGATCCAGTTCAGATCCTGGCGGCCGAGGTCGGGACGGTAGTTGGTCGAGGCCGAGCTGCCCATGCGCTTGCCGTCCACCAGCACCAGCGTGTAATTGGACGGCATGCCACGCAGCTTGATCTTGGACTGCTCGCCGACCGCGCTGAGGCCACCGGTCACGCCCGGCACGCGGCTGAGCAGGGTGGCCAGGTCGTGCACCGGCTGGCGCTCGATGTCCTCACGGCTGATCACGCTGACGCTGGCCGGTGCATCCTTGATCCATTGCTGGTTGCCCGAGGCGGTGACCACCACGGTATCCAGATCCTTGGTGGAGGCATCGGCGCTGGCCTCTGCGGCGGCCAGGCCGGGCAGGGCCAGCAGGCAGGCGGTGGCCAGAGCGCAGGCCAGGCGGGTGCGCGGCAGGCGCGCGGAAGGGGTACGGAACGACAGGGACATGACGGCTTCCATCGGAGGAGGGGGACCCGGTGGAAGCAGCAGGCGCACGCAGACAGCAGGCAGCCCCCTTCCATGGGTCGTTGGGCGCTGGGTGGGAACCGGCGCAGCTGGGTGGGTCTCGGCCGTGCGGAAGACGGTGACCTGCCTGGTTAATGAAATGATAACCGTTCGCGTTTGTTACGATCCAGTACCTGGGGCGACCAAGTGACATCCGTTCCCCTGCCCCGGCACTCGCCTGCTGTTTGCTGAATGGGGATAAATCCCGGCGTAGACCTTCGCACTCGGCTTACATCCGGCGCCCTAGACTGAGCCGCATTTTCGATTCCGCCCCGTTGGAGATCGTGTGGGTTCCGGTAGTGACAGACAGCGACTGCGTGGCGTGACGCCGACGCAGCCAGGACAAGTGCGGGCGCCGGGAAAGCGCGCCGGGAACCTTGGTGCATGCAGCCCGGCCGGGATGGCCGGCCGTGCCGACTGCGCGGAGTAGGCGGCAATGGAGGTGCAGACCATCCATGCGGAAGCAGATACGTCCCGGCTTGATGCCGGCTGGACGCTGCTGCCGGCCGAATCGCCGTTGCAGATGCCTGAGCAGACCCTGCGCGAAGGCCAGCTGAAGGTTCGCCGCCACCGCACCTCGCCGCGGCTGATCGGCCTGCGCCGGTTCTATATCTTCGGCGGCACGCTGGCGATGACCGCCATCGCTACCCGGATGATGTGGCGGGTGCTGTCGGCCAATGGCATCAGCGTGCTCGAGGCCTGCCTGCTGGTGCTGTTTGTCGGCCTGTTCGCCTGGATCGCGCTGTCTTTCGCCAGCGCCGTGGCCGGCTTCCTGACTGCCGTGTTCGACCGGGGGTATCGCCTCGGCATCGACCCGGACAAGCCACTGCCGACGGTGCACAGCCGCACCGCGCTGCTGATGCCGACCTACAACGAAGATCCGCGCCGGCTGCTGGCCGGCCTGCAGGCGATCTACGAGTCGGTGGCCGCCACCGGCCAGCTCGACCGGTTCGACTTCTTCGTGCTCAGTGATACCCGGCGCGAAGACATCGCGCGGGCCGAGGAGCAGGTGTTCGCCGAACTGCGCGAGCGCGTGCCCGATGGCCAGGCGCGGCTGTTCTACCGCCGCCGTGGCGACAACAGCGGGCGCAAGGCCGGCAACATCGCCGACTGGGTCCGCCGCTTCGGCGGCGCCTACCCGCAGATGCTGATCCTCGACGCCGACAGCCTGATGACCGGCGACAGCATCGTGCGTCTGGTGGCCGGCATGGAGCACAACGCCGACGTCGGCCTGATCCAGACCCTGCCGTCGGTGATCGGCGGGCGCACCCTGTTCGCGCGCATGCAGCAGTTCGGCGGCCGTGTGTACGGGCCGGTGATCGCCCGTGGCGTGGCCTGGTGGCACGGTGCCGAGAGCAATTACTGGGGCCACAACGCCATCATCCGCACCCGCGCCTTCGCCGATCAGGCCGGGCTGCCGGCGCTGCCGGGGCGCAAGCCATTCGGTGGTCACGTGCTCAGCCATGACTTCGTCGAAGCGGCGCTGATGCGTCGTGGCGGCTGGGCCGCGCACATGGTGCCGTACCTGGGCGGCAGCTATGAAGAAGGTCCGCCGACCCTGACCGACCTGCTGGTGCGCGACCGCCGCTGGTGCCAGGGCAACCTGCAGCACGGCAAGGTGGTCGGCAGCCGTGGCCTGCACTGGATCAGCCGCATGCACATGCTGATCGGCATCGGTCATTACTTCACCGCGCCGATGTGGGCGATGCTGATGCTGATCGGCATCGCCATCCCGCTGTTCCAGGAAGGCATCGATTTCAACGCCCTGCTGCACCTGTCGCCCAGCGTGTACTGGCGGGCCCAGGACGAGGAACAGGTGGTGCGCCTGTTCGCGGCGACCATGGCGGTGCTGCTGCTGCCCAAGGTGCTGGGTTACCTGGCGATGCTGCTGGACCCGGTCGACCGCCGCGGGTGTGGCGGTGCCCTGCGCGCGTTCGTCTCGATGCTGGTGGAAACCGTATTGGCCGCGCTGATGGCGCCGGTGGTGATGTACGTGCAGTCGCGCGGCGTGGCCGAAGTGCTGTCCGGCCGCGATTCGGGCTGGGACGCGCAGCAGCGTGACGATGGTGGCATTTCGTGGCTGGCGCTGATCCGTGGCTACGGTGGGCTGGGGGTGTTCGGCGCCTTCATGGGCATGCTGGCCTGGGCGGTGTCGCCATCGCTGGCCGCGTGGATGGCGCCGGTGGTGATCGGCATGGTGCTGGCGGTACCGGTGGTGGCACTGACGTCTTCGCGTGGCCCCGGCGCCTTCCTGCACCGTCTTGGCCTGCTTGATATCCCCGAGGAGAACATCCCGCCGCCGGTGCTGGTACGCGCCGCGCAGCTGCGCCGGGAAGCGGCCGAACAACCGCCGCTGTACTGATCGTCCCGCGGCAGCGGCATAATGCGGCTCGAACTTGAAGGAGCCGCATCATGCTGCAAACGGTGGAACAGGAGACCGGCGCCTCGCCGCAGTGGTCGGTGATCTGGCTGCACGGCCTTGGTGCCGATGGCCACGACTTCGCGCCGATCGTGCCGGAGCTGGTGCGTCCGCATTGGCCGGCGCTGCGCTTCGTGTTCCCGCATGCACCGGTACGGCCGATCACGATCAACAACGGCGTGCCGATGCGCGGCTGGTACGCCATCGTCGGCATGGATTTCCGTTCGCGCGCCGACATGGTGGGCGTGCAGGAATCGGTGGTGCAGCTGGATGCGCTGATCGCGCGCGAGATCGAGCGAGGCATCGCGCCGGAGAAGATCTTCCTGGCCGGTTTCTCGCAGGGGGGCGCGATCATCCTGACCGCCGCGCTGTCACGCACTGCGTCGCTGGCCGGCCTGATCGCGCTGTCCACCTACCTGCCCGAAGCCGACGGCGCAAAGCGCGCTGAAGGCGCCGTGCAGGTGCCGGTGTTCATGGCCCATGGCAGCAGCGATCCGGTGATTCCGCAGGCGGTGGCCGCACACAGTGCGCAGGCACTGCAGGCGCTGGGCCTGGAGGTGGAATGGCACAGTTACCCGATGGCCCACCAGGTCTGCGCCGAAGAGATCCAGGCGCTGGGTGACTGGTTGCAGGAACGCCTGGGCGCTGCCTGACCCATGCCGCCGGCCAGCGCCCCGCCCTGGATGCCGGAACTGTGCCGCCTGCCGCGGCTGGCGGCGATGCTCGGCCTGGCCGAACTGGTGGTGGTGGTGCTGGCCCTGGCCCCGGATGGCAGCCGCCACTGGACTGTGGGCGAACTGCTGTCGGCCAGTGGTTTCGCGTTGTGGCTGGCGCTGGCCGTAACGGCCAGCCTGTGCCTGCTGCGGAACGCGTTGTCGAGGTTGCCACAGGTTCTGGGGGCGGTCTCGGCCATCGCACTGGCGACGCTGATCGCGGTGGTCTGCGCGGGCATCGTGCATGCCCTGTACGCGGTGCTTGGCGACAACTTCGCCCGCGGCATCAGCTTCTGGCGCTTCACGCTGGGCAGCGCGGCGACGACGGCGCTGATCACTGCCTTGGCCCTGCGCTACTTCTATGTGAGTGATCGCTGGGCCGCGCAGGTACAGGCCAACGCACGCGCACAGGCCGATGCCCTGCAGGCGCGGATCCGCCCGCACTTCCTGTTCAACAGCATGAACCTGATCGCCAGCCTGCTGCATCGCGACCCGGTCGTGGCCGAGCGTGCGGTGCTGGACCTGTCCGATCTGTTCCGTGCCGCGCTGGGGGCGGGCGAGGGTGATTCCACCCTGCGTGACGAATGCGAGCTGGCCGAGCGCTACCTGTCGATCGAATCACTGCGCCTGGGCGAGCGCCTGCAGGTGCGCTGGCAGCGCGACGAACCGCTGCCCTGGGATCTTCCCCTGCCTCGCCTGGTACTGCAGCCGCTGGTGGAGAACGCCGTGCTGCATGGCATCTCGCGGCTGCCCGAGGGTGGCACCATCGAGTTGCAGCTGATGCGCGAGGGTAATGAACTGCAGATCTGCGTGCGCAATCCGGCGCCCGACCCGCAGGCCCCCGGGCTGGCCCTGGCGCGCGGTGCCGGCCATGCCCAGCACAGCATCGGCCATCGGCTGGCCTGGCGCTTCGGCAGCGCCGCGCGGATGACGGCTGGCTGGAGCGAGGGCTACTATGCCTGCCAGGTGACAGTGCCGATCCAGTGAGGGAGCGATCGTGAGGGTAGTCATCGCCGATGACGAACCGCTGGCGCGTGAGCGCCTGCGCAGCCTGTTGGCCGCGCAGGACGGCGTGGATGTGGTGGCCGAGGCCGGCAACGGCGAGCAGGCCCTGCACGCGTGCGCGGAGCTGCAGCCGGACCTGGTCCTGCTGGATATCGCCATGCCCGGGCTGGATGGCCTGGAAGCCGCCCGCCACCTGGCCAGCTTCGAGCCGCGGCCGGCGGTGGTGTTCTGCACCGCTTACGATGCGCATGCGCTGTCGGCGTTCGAGGCGGCCGCGATTGATTACCTGATGAAGCCGGTACGTGCCGAGCGTCTGGCCGCGGCCATCGCGCGCGCGCACGTTCCTGGCCGGCCGCGATGGCCAGCCACAGGACCACCGCGGGCAGCAGGCGCGCAGCATGCTGTGCGCGCGCCTGCGCGGCAGCCTGCGCTTGATTCCGCTGGACGACATCCATTACCTGCAGGCCGAAGAGAAGTACGTGGTGGTGCACCACGCGCGGCGAGGACCTGATCGAAGAGTCGCTGAAGTCGCTGGAAGAAGAGTTCGCCAGCCGCTTCATCCGCATCCATCGCAACTGCCTGGTGGCGCGCCACGAACTGGTCGAGCTGCGCCGTGGCACGGGTGGGCAGGTGCAGGCGATGTTGCGCCATGGCAAGCAACCGCTGGAAGTCAGCCGCCGCTGCGTGGCGACGCTGAAGCAGGAATTGCGGCATCTGTGAGTGTTCCGCGCGGCCTGCGGCCGCGACTGCTTACAGATCAACATCAACATCAAGATCAACAGCAACAGCAACAGCAACAGCAACAGCGGGTCATGGCTCGGTATTTCTACGTGCTGGGTCGGGCCGGGGTGGGGTGGCGGGACACGCTGCAAGTACATCCCTGTAGCCCGATGGCGCCTTGCTCGTGTGCGCAATCCTGCGCACACAGCAAGACCGGGGTTGGGCGTCCTGCCCAACCCGCCCGAGGCATGCCTCGGGCCCATGGCGCCAACGGTCCCGCCACCCCACCCCGGCCCAACCCTCTCGTTCTCCACTGCATCGGACAGCAAAAGCATTGTTGTTATCGGGTGGGGAGAGAAATGTAGAGTCGAGCCATGCTCGACTCAGAGCGAAGCGACCCGCTGTTGCTCTGCTTTTCTTTTGATCTTCCGTGGCTGGCGCGCACGGAAACTGTCATAGGTCGGGCGGGATGGGCTGCGCAGGGGCGTGAGCCGCATGGATGCGGCGACCGAGCTTACATGGACGTACTTGCAGCGGCCCCTGCGCAGTCCATCCCGCCCGGCCAAGCACGGCTGTTGCTTTCACGCCCCCCCCAGCCAGCCACGAGGGGCTCCGCCGTTGGCCGTATCCGCGCCGAAGGCGCGATAATGACCGGATGGAAACCGTCCGCATCGCCACCCGCAAGAGCCCGCTCGCCCTCTGGCAGAGCGAACACGTCGCCGATCGCCTGCGCCAGGCCCACCCCGGCCTGCATGTGGAACTGGTGCCGATGAGCACCCGCGGTGACGAGGTGCTGGACCGCTCGCTGGCCGCCATCGGTGGCAAGGGCCTGTTCCTGAAGGAACTGGAGCTGGCCATGCTGCGTGGCGAGGCCGACTGCGCCGTGCATTCGCTGAAGGATGTGCCGATGGAACTGGATGAACCCTTCGCGCTGCCGGCGATGCTGACCCGCCACGATCCGGCCGATGGTTTCGTCTCCAACCTGTACGCCTCGCTGGATGCGCTGCCGATCGGTGCGCGGGTTGGCACCTCGTCGCTGCGCCGCCAGGCCTCAGCTGCGCGCTGCGTCCGGACCTGGAACTGCTGGACCTGCGCGGCAACGTCAACACCCGCCTGGCCAAGCTCGACAACGGTGGCTACGACGCCATCGTGCTGGCCGTGGCCGGCCTGGAGCGTCTGGGCCTGGGCGCGCATCGTCGCGCGCCTGCAACCGCCGCAGTGGCTGCCGGCCCCGGCGCAGGGCGCGGTAGCGGTGGAGTGCGACGGTGGTAACGCGCGCCTGATGGCGCTGTTCGCGGGCCTGGATGACGCGGAAACGCGCGCCTGTGTGGAAGCCGAGCGGGCAATGAACCGCGCGCTGCATGGCAGCTGCCACGTGCCGGTGGCGGCGATCGCGCAGTGGCAGGGCACCGACCTGCACCTGCAGGGCCTGGTCGGCAGTGCCAGTGATGGCCGTGCGGTGCGTGCCGAGGCGATCGGCCCGGCCAGTGACCCGGAAGCACTGGGCCAGCGCGTGGCGAAGATGCTGCTGGATGCCGGTGCCGGCGAACTGCTGAACGTCTGAGCCATCGCAGGTAGTGCCGGCCGCTGGCCGGCAACCTCTGCTCCGATTGAATGCAGTTGCCGGCCAGCGGCCGGCACTACCGAAAGAAGAACGGGCGCCTTCGGCGCCCGTTTCTTATTTGAATTTGTAGACCACGTTCATCGTGGTCAGCGTATCGGTCTTGCGCTTGTCCTCGGCCACGTCACTGTTGTAACGCGCCTGCCAGCCGGCCTTCAGCGCCAGATGTTCGTTCATGCTCACCGAAACACCGAAGTCGTTCTGGCCGAAGGTGTTGTAGGAACCCGACTCGACCAGCAGGGTGTTGACCAGGTCGGTGTTGTCGGTCAGCGAGTACTTCATGTCGAACAGGCCGCGGCCGATCATGCCGGTGCGGGTGCGGTCGTCCTCGGTGCTGTGGGTGCGGCGCACACCGGGGCCGATCTGCGCGTCGAACGAGAAACGCTCGGTGTTCCACAGGCGGGTGCCGTAACCCAGACCGAACGAGCTCTGGCGGTCGTAGGTGGCGAAGTCATCGCGCTCGGTACGCACCGTGGCCGTCAGCTGGCGGTGCTCGCCCAGCTGCAGCGCGCTGCCGGCACTGCCGGTATAACGGTTGGCGGTGGTGTTGTTGCGGCGGCTGGTGGAGCCGTCGTCGCGGGTCTCGATCACCTTGGAGCTGGAACGCAGGCCAGCCAGATCCATGCTGTGCACCCAGTCGCCATCGGTGTAGCGCAGGCGCAGGCGGCCGTTGAAGCTCTCGGTGCTGCTGTTGCCGCGTGCCGAAGCGAAACCGAGCTCGCCGCCACTGCCGCTCCACGGCGAGGACATCGCCGCCAGTTCGGAGGCATCCTGCGCATACGCGAGCGGTGCGCACAGCAGCAGGGGGATCAGCAGGGACACGCGCAGGGACATCGGGGCTTCTCCGAAGCGGTTGACAGCCGGTGATGATACTGGAAGCGTGATGGCGGTCCGAATCGATCCAAACGGTTTCTTCAGCAGGCGTTGCCGCGATCGCCTATTCAGGGCAGATCGACGCGCAATGCCGGGTCGTTGAAGCGTGAATAGCGCAGGCGCAGCTGGAAGCTGCGGCCATTGCTGCTGCCGCTGCGTACGATCTGCCGCGGCAGGCCCTGCGCGTCCACCCAGTACTCCAGGCGTTCGCCGGGCTGCGCGCCACGCAGGCGGTAGTGACGCGTCTCGACCCCGTCCAGCGACTGGCTGCCCAGGTCTTCGGCCTGCAGATCGGCGGGCAGGGCATCGGCCGGCAGCGGGTTGCGCCATTGCTCGAGCAGGCCCGGCGGGGTCGGCACCTGCCGGATCGCGTCGTCGGCCTGCAGGAACATGGTGTCGCCGATGATCGTCTGCGGACCGGCCGGGGTCTGCACCCGGAAGCGGTCGGGGGCGACGAAGTCCATGGCGCTGCGCACCGGCTGCGGCGCGCCCAGCACCTCCAGTTCGGCGTGGAAGCTGCGCAGGGCCGAGAAGCGCTGGCTGGCGCCCAGCACCGCCTGCGCCGGATCCGCCGCAGGCACGGGCGCTTCGGTGCTGGCCGGCGCGGGCGCGCGATCACAGGCGGCCAGCAGCAGGCAGGCCAGCAGGGACAGGGCAGGCAACCGGCGCATCGGGTGTTCCAGAGGGGTGGGGGCGACCACGATAGCCCAAACGTCCCACACAAGACCCGCGACTCGGACATAATCGGGGGTATGGACCGATACGAACGCATCACCGCCCTGCATCGTCTGCTCAAGTCCGCACGCTATCCGGTGACGGTGGCGACCCTGCAGGACAAGCTCGGTTGCTCCCGTGCCACCGTCTACCGCGATCTGGCCTTCCTGCGCGATGCGCTGATGGCACCGATCGAGGGCGACGGCGAAGCCGGCTTCCGTTACCAGGCCGACGAGAGCGACCGCTTCGAGCTGCCCGGCCTGTGGCTGAGCTCGGAGGAGCTGCATGCCCTGCTGGCCTCGCAGCACCTGCTGGCGCGGACCGGCGGCGGCGTGCTGTCCTCGGTGCTGGCACCGCTGCAGCAGCGCATCGAGAGCCTGCTGGCGGCCCAGGCTGGCGTTTCCAGCTGGCCGGTGGACCGGGTGCGGGTGATTCCGCACCGTGGCCGCAAGTTCGATGAAGGCAGCTTCCGCAGCGTGGCTTCGGCGGTGCTGGAGCGCCGCCAGCTGGCGTTCGAGTACCGCGCCCGTTCCACCGACGAGCCGACCAAGCGCACCGTTTCGCCGCAGCGCCTGACCCACTATCGCGACAACTGGTACCTGGATGCCTGGGACCATGACCGCGAGGCGCTGCGCAGCTTTGCCGTGGATCGCATCCACAAGGCGCGGGTGATCGACAGCACCGCCCGCGACGTGGCCGACAGCGAGCTGGACGAGCAGCTCGGGGCCAGCTACGGCATCTTCTCCGGTGCGCCGAAGGGCTGGGCGACCATCCTGTTCAGCGCCAAGGCCGCGCGCTGGGTGGCCGACGAGCACTGGCATTCCAAGCAGCAGGGCCGCTTCCTGGCCGATGGCCGCTATGAACTGAAGGTGCCGTACAGCGTCTCGCGCGAGCTGCTGATGGACGTGCTGCACTACGGCTCGGATGCCGAGATCGTCGAACCGGTGATGCTGCGCGAGCAGGCCAAGGCGCTGCTTGAGCTCGCCCTGAGCAACTACGACAACTCCTGACACTCCCCCCGAGAACCCTTCCGCCCATGAAGAAGACCCTGTTGCTGCCCCTGCTCGCCGCTGCGCTGGCCCTGACCGCCTGCGGCAAGTCCGGCGAGCCCTCGCAGAAGCTGGTGGTGGCCGCCACGGCCGTGCCGCATGCCGAGATCCTTGAAGTGGTCAAGCCCATCCTCAAGCAGGAAGGCGTGGACCTGGACGTGCGCGTGTTCAACGACTACGTGCAGCCCAACGACCAGCTGGTGCAGAAGCAGGTGGACGCCAACTACTTCCAGACCGAGCCGTATCTGGATGCCTACAACCGCGATCGCAAGACCGATCTGGTGAAGGTGATCGGCGTGCACATCGAGCCGTTCGGTGCGTATTCGCGCAAGATCAAGTCACTGGCCGAGCTGCGCGAAGGTGCCGACGTGGTGATCCCGAACGACCCGAGCAACAACAGCCGTGCACTGATCCTGCTGCACAAGGCCGGTGTGATCGAGCTGAAGGATCCGACCAACGCGCTGTCGACCCAGCGTGACATCAGCGCCAATCCGAAGAACCTGAAGTTCCGAGAGCTGGACTCGGCGATGCTGCCGCGCGTGCTGGACCAGGTCGACCTGGCCCTGATCAACACCAACTACGCACTGGATGCGGGCCTCAACCCGACCAAGGATGCACTGGCGATCGAGAGCAAGGACTCGCCGTACGTGAACTTCCTGGTCGCACGCCCGGACAACAAGGACGACGCCCGCGTGCAGAAGCTGGCCAAGGCCCTGACCAGCCCGCAGGTGAAGGCCTTCATCGAGACCAAGTACAAGGGCGCGGTGCTGCCGGCGTTCTGACGGCCGCTGGCCATGTGGTAGTGCCGGCCGCTGGCCGGCAATCTCCAGGCGCCCCCAAACATCATAGGGTTGCCGGCCAGCGGCCGGCACCTCCGTCAGTCGACGTGGAAGGCGAGGGTGGCCGCCACGGCCTGCTGCCATCCCGCATACAGTTTCTCGCGCCGCGCCACCTCCATCTGTGGCTCGAAGCGCCGGTCCAGGCCCCATTGCGCGGCGATCTGTTCGCGGCTGGACCAGAACCCCACCGCCAGCCCGGCCAGGTAGGCCGCGCCCAGTGCGGTGGTTTCGGTCAGCCGCGGCCGCAGCAGTGGCACGCCAAGGATGTCGGCCTGGAATCCGGCCAGGAAGTCGTTGCCGATCGCACCGCCATCGGCGCGCAGCTCGGTCAGCGCGATGCCGGCATCGGACTGCATCGCATCGAGCACGTCGCGGGTCTGGTAGGCCATCGCCTCCAGCGCCGCGCGCACGAAGTGCGCCTTGCCGGTGCCACGGGTCAGGCCGAACATCGCGCCGCGCACATCACTGCGCCAATAGGGCGCACCGAGGCCGACAAATGCTGGTACCAGGTAAGCACCGCCACTGTCGGGCACCTGCGCGGCCAGCGCCTGGCTGTCGCTGGCGCGTTCGATCATGCGCAGCCCATCGCGCAGCCACTGCACCACCGAGCCGGCGATGAAGATCGAACCTTCGAGTGCATATTCCACGCGCCCGTCCAGGCCCCAGGCGATGGTGGTCAGCAGGCCATTGCGCGAACGCACCGCCTGCGCGCCGGTGTGCATCAGCATGAAGCAGCCGGTGCCATAGGTGTTCTTGACCATGCCCGGCTGGAAGCAGGCCTGGCCGAACAGCGCCGCCTGCTGGTCACCGGCGATGCCGGCGATCGGGATCGGATGATCGAAGAAGAACTGCGGCCGGGTATGCGCGTACACCGCGCTGGAATCGCGCACCTGCGGCAGCATCGCGCGCGGGATGCCCAGCAGCGCCAGCAGGTCGTCATCCCAGTCCAGCGTGTGGATGTTGAACAGCAGCGTGCGCGCCGCGTTGCTGTAGTCGGTCACATGCGCCTGGCCACCACTGAGGTTCCAGACCAGCCAGCTGTCGATGGTGCCGAACAGCAGCTCGCCGCGCTCGGCACGCTGCTGCGCGCCCTCGACGTGGTCGAGGATCCAGCGCACCTTGGTGGCGGAGAAATAGGCATCGATCAGCAGGCCGGTGCGCTCGCGGATCAGCGCCTCATGCCCTTCGGACTTCAGCCGCTCGCAGATGGCGTGGCTCTGCCGCGACTGCCAGACGATGGCGTTGTGGATCGGCTGTCCGGTGGCACGGTCCCAGACCACGGTGGTTTCGCGCTGGTTGGTGATGCCCAGTGCGGCGATGTGGCGCGGGTCGATCTGCCCGCGGCTGAGCAGTTCGGTCAGCGTGGCATAGACGCTGGTGAGAATCTCGCGCGGGTCATGCTCGACCCAACCCGGCTGCGGGAAGATCTGCGCGAATTCGCGCTGCGCGCTGCCGACGATGTCGCCGGTGCGGTCGAACAGGATCGCGCGCGAACTGGTGGTGCCCTGGTCGATGGCCAGCACGTAGCGGGGCGTCATGCAGCGTCTCCGGTAGCGATGGTGTTGGTAGAGTCGAGCCTGCTCGACTGCTTTTCATGTCAGTCGAGCAAGCTCGACTCTACCGTCTATCGATCCACGCCTGCAGCCGCGCCACCTGCGCAGCATCCAGCCGCAACCCCAGCTTGCTCCGCCGCCACAGCACGTCCTCGGCGTCCCAGGCCCATTCGTGGTCGCGCAGGAAAGCCACTTCCCGCGCATGCAGGCCGCCGCCGAAGTTCTCTCCAAGATCATCCATGCCCCGTACACCCTGCAGAAGGGCGGCGCTGCGGCTGCCGTAGGCTTCGGCCCAACGCCGTGCGATCTCCACGGGCAACCACGGTGCCAGCGCCTGCAGGCGGGAGCGCGCCTGTGTGGCATCACCCCAGTCGCTGCCCGGCAGCGGGTCTCCGCCTGCCGTCCAGGCCGGTCCCATCTGTGGCAGGGCAGGGCGCAGCAGGTTCAGCGCTTCCTCGGCCAGCACGCGGTAGGTGGTCAGCTTGCCGCCCAGCACATGCAGCGCCGGCGCCGGGCTGGATTGCAGCTGAAGGCGGTAGTCGCGGCTCAGCGTTGCCGCACGCGGGTCCGGGTCGGCCAGCAGTGGCCGCACACCGGCGAACTGCCAGACCACGTCTTCCGGAGTGATCGGCTCGCGCAGATAGCGGCTGGCGGCCGCGCACAGGTAGCTCACCTCGGAAGGCAGCACGCTGCAGCGCGCCGGGTCACCGCGGTAGTCGGTGTCGGTGGTGCCGACTAGCAGATGCTCGTGGGCGAACGGCAGCAGGAACACCACGCGGCCATCGGGCTGCTGCAGCAGGCAGGCACTGTCATCGGGCCAGGGGCGGCGCAGCACGATGTGGCTACCCTGTACCAGGCGCAGCGCGGGGCCGCCGCTGCGGGCCTCCATCTGCTCCAGCAGGCCACCGGCCCATGGGCCAGCCGCATTGGCGACGGGCGCGCGCGGTCACATGCTGCTGGCCATCGGCGGATTCCAGCACGGCCAGCCAACGGCCCTGCACAGGGCGCAGCTCGATGCAGCGGCTGCGCACATGTACCTGTGCGCCACGCCAGGCAGCATCCAGGGCATTGAGCAGTACCAGACGCGCGTCATCGACCTGCGCGTCGGCGTAGCTGAAGGCCTGCCGCAGATCCGGGGAGAGCCAGGGGCCGAGCGGATCACGCTGAAGGTCCAGGGCGCGCGAGGCGGGAAATGCCGGGCTGCGTGGGCCCAGGTGGTCGTACAGCCACAGTCCCACGCGCAGCATCCAGCGTGGGCGCAGGTGCGGTTCCCACGGCAGCACGAAACGCAGCGGGCGGACCAGGTACGGTGCCTGCCGGCGTACCACTTCGCGTTCACCCAGTGCCTTGCGCACCAGTCCGAACTCGCCCTGTTCCAGGTAGCGCAGGCCACCGTGGATCAGCTTGCTGCTGGCGCTGGAGGTATGCCCAGCGAGGTCGTGCTGCTCGCACAACAGCACGCGCAGGCCGCGGCCGCTGGCATCACGGGCGATGCCGGCACCGTTGATACCGCCACCGATCACCAGCAGGTCGACGTCGTGCATCGCGCCTCCGCATCCTGTGTATGTAGAGTCGACTGCTCTTGCAAAAGTCGAGCAAGCTCGACTCTACGAAAGGCAGTCGAGCAAGCTCGACTCTACAGAACGCGGGTGACGGAAACGACGACGGGCCCCGAAGGGCCCGTCGCGCTACATCAGTGAAGCAGGTGCAGCCTGGATCAGAAGCGGGCGCCGATGCCGAAGCCGACGGTCCACGGATCCATCTTGGCTTCGCCGATCTTCTCGCCGCCAACCTTCACGTCCGGGCGGGCGCGCATGTAGCGGGCGTCAGCACGGGCGAACCAGGTGGAGTTGATGTTCATGTCCACGCCGACGGTGCCGATCACGCCCTTGGCATCCTTGAAGCGGATGTCGGTGTCAGCGCCGTTACCCAGCTTCTCGTTGCTGAAGCTCGACTGGTAGTAGCCCACGCCCACGAACGGACGGAACACGTTGTCAGCCTGGCCGAAGTGGTACTGGCCGCTCAGCGCGATCGGCTGCTGCTCGACCGAGCCCAGGCGGGCGTTGTTCGGGCCCTTGAACTTGTTGTCGAACTTGTCGGCAGCGCCCCACAGTTCAACGGCCCAGTTGTCGTTGATGTAGTAGCTGAAGCTGACGGTCGGCGCCGGGCCACCATCGGTCTTCTTGACGCCGGTGATCGGATCGTTCTTCGGTTCCAGCAGCGAGATGCCGCCAACAACGGCAAAATGCTTGCCCGAAGCGGTGTCGGTGCTGCTGCTGTCCTGGGCGAAAGCGGCCGGCGCGAAGGCGGCGGAGGTCAGCAGGGCGAGACTCAGGATACGGATGGAGCGCATGGGGGTATCTCCTAATGTTTCTTGTTTTGGGCCCCCGGTTGCGGGGCGAGCACACCGTAGTCGCCCCAACATGAATCGAATCCGACGCACGTTAAAAAATAGTTTCCCTTGTTCAGCGACTGGAGCGAAAAGCCTGTTTTCATGGGCTTTTCGGCCCTCGGCGACATTCATGCAGTTGGAGAAGATGTGAGCGAAGCAACGGTGTGCATCGGCCTGCAAGCGCAGGTGAACATGGAGTGCAGGGTGCTGCTGCTGGGTTCGATGCCCGGCGTTGCGTCATTGCAGGAGCAGCGCTACTACGCGCATCCGCGCAATCGCTTCTGGCCTGTGCTGGCCGATATCTGTGGCTTCGATGTGGCCCTGGCGTACCCGCAACGGCTGCGCGCACTGCAGGCAGCCGGTGTGGGTCTGTGGGATGTGATCGGTCAGTGCGAGCGGCGTGGCAGCCTGGATGCCGACATCGTGCGTGGCACGGAAGTACCCAATGCGCTGCCGGCATTGATCGCTTCGCTTCCTGAGCTGGAGCTGATCGGCTGCAACGGTGCGGCATCGCTTAAGGCATTCCAGCGTTGGGTGCTGCCCGGCCTGGAGGCGCCGCCAAGGCTGCTGGCGCTGCCGTCCACCAGCCCTGCCAACGCGGCCTGGTCACTGCCGCGGCTGCGCCAGGCCTGGCAGCCGGTAGCCGACGCACTGGCGACATGAAGCGGACATCGTCCGGACAATACGCTACCGACTGGTCGCGGCCGCAACCCATGAGCAACAGCGTGTCCCGGCTGCGTGAGTACTGAAAACACCTGTAACGGTTGGCGCTGGCCCCCGCTGGCCGCACAATAGACGTTTCCCTACACCAGATTGCCGGAGTTATCCCCATGGCCGAAATCAAGGAAGCACTTGTCCCCGATATCGGTGACTACAGCGATATCCCGGTAATCGAGGTGCTTGTCGCCGTCGGCGACACGGTCAAGAAGGACCAGGGCCTGGTGACGCTGGAAAGCGACAAGGCGACCATGGAAGTGCCGTCGGCCGTGGCCGGCGTGGTCAAGGAGATCAAGGTCAAGGTCGGTGACACCCTGTCCGAGGGCAAGGTCGTGGCGCTGATCGAAGTGGCTGAAGGCGAGGCTGCCAAGCCGGCAGCTGCCGCGCCGGCACCGGCCAAGGCCGCAGCGCCGGCTGCCGCCACCCAGAGCGCGCCGGCCCCGGCCGCAGCTGCGCCGGCCGCTCCGGCTGCCAGCGGTGGTGCGGTTGAAGCGCTGGTGCCGGATATCGGCGACTATTCCGGCATTCCGGTCATCGAAGTGCTGGTCGCCGTCGGCGACACGGTCAAGAAGGACCAGGGCCTGGTCACGCTGGAAAGCGACAAGGCCACCATGGAAGTGCCGTCTTCGGTGGCTGGCGTGGTCAAGGAACTGAAGGTCAAGGTCGGCGACACTCTGTCGCAGGGCAATGTGGTCGCCATCATCGAGGCCGAGGGCGCTGCCGCGCCGGCGCCGACCAAGGCAGCCGCTGCTGCCGCTCCGGCTGCCGCCGAGACCGCCACCAAGGTCGAGCCGGTCGCTGTGCCGGCGCAGCCGGACAAGCTGGCGGCCCGCGAGGTCGCCTCGGCCGGTACCCCGTCCAGCCCGCCGGTGCAGTTCAACGCCGATGGCGTGCTGCCGGCCAAGGTGCCGTATGCCACCCCGGCGGTGCGTGTGTTCGCCCGCGAACTGGGTGTGGACCTGCTGCAGATCAACGGCACCGAGAAGGGTGGCCGCATCACCAAGGGTGACGTGCAGAAGTTCGTCAAGGCCGCACTCAGCGGTGGCGTGCCGGCTGCCGGCGGTGCTGCTGTCGCTGCCGGTGGTGGCCTGAACCTGCTGCCGTGGCCGAAGGTCGACTTCAGCAAGTTCGGCGAGATCGAAGTGCAGCCGTTGTCGCGCATCAAGAAGATCTCGGGTGCGAACCTGGCCCGCAACTGGGCCATGATCCCGCACGTCACCCAGTTCGAACAGGCCGACATCACCGACCTGGAAGGCCTGCGCGTGGCGCTGAACAAGGAGAACGAGAAGGCCGGCATCAAGCTGACCATGCTCGCCTTCCTGATCAAGGCCAGCGCCGCGGCGCTGAAGAAGTTCCCGGAGTTCAACGCCTCGCTCGATGCCAGCGGTGAAAACCTGACCCTGAAGAAGTACTTCCACATCGGCTTCGCCGCCGACACGCCGAACGGCCTGGTCGTGCCGGTCATCCGCGACGTGGACAAGAAGGGCGTGGTGCAGATCGCGCAGGAAACCGGCGAACTGGCCAAGAAGGCACGCGACGGCAAGCTGGGCCCGGCCGACATGAGCGGCGGCTGCTTCTCGATCAGCTCGCTGGGCGGCATCGGCGGCACCGCGTTCACCCCGATCGTCAACGCACCGGAAGTGGCCATCCTCGGCGTCTCCAAGTCGTCCATCCAGCCGGTCTGGAACGGCAAGGAATTCGCACCGAAGCTGATGCTGCCGCTGTCGCTGAGCTATGACCACCGCGTCATCGACGGCGCCCTGGCCGCACGCTTCACCACGTACCTGTCGCAGGTACTGGCCGACATGCGCCGCGTGCTGCTGTAAAGCACCGCTTCGCCCCCACCGTGCGGCCGCAGCCCCTGGCGCGGCCGCGTGAACAGATGCAGTGACAGCCCACCGGCGCCGCCGGGCGGGCACGAGGAAAACCCACCATGGCCACGATTGAAGTCAAGGTTCCCGACATCGGCGATTACAGCGATGTGCCGGTGATCGAAGTGTTGGTCGCCGTCGGCGACACGGTGAAGAAGGATCAGGGTCTGGTGACCCTGGAATCGGACAAGGCCACCCTGGAAGTGCCGTCCTCGGCTGCCGGCGTGGTCAAGGAAATCAAGGTCAAGCTGGGCGACACCCTGTCCGAAGGCGCCGTGGTCGTGGTGCTGGACGCCGAAGGTGCCGCCGAAGTCCCGGCCAAGGCCGCCGCGCCGGCCCCGGCAGCGGCCGCTCCGGCCAGCAAGCCGCCGGTGACCCCGTCGCACCGCGCCCCGGCTGAACCGGCTGCGCCGAAGCCGGCGCTGTCCAGCGGCAAGCCAGCCGACATCGAATGCGAAATGGTCGTGCTGGGCTCCGGCCCGGGCGGCTACACCGCCGCTTTCCGCGCTGCCGACGTCGGCCTGGATACGGTGCTGGTCGAGCGCTACGCCAGCCTAGGCGGCGTCTGCCTCAACGTGGGCTGCATTCCGTCCAAGGCGCTGCTGCACGCTGCAGCGGTCATCGACGAAGTGGCCCACGCCGGTGATTTCGGCGTCGAGTTCGGCAAGCCGACCATTACCCTGGACAAGCTGCGCGAGTACAAGGAAAAGGTCGTCAACCAGCTGACCAAGGGCCTGGCCGGCATGGCCAAGCAGCGCAAGGTCCGCAGCGTGCAGGGCGTCGGCAAATTCGTTTCGGCCAACGAGCTGGAAATCACCGCCGCTGATGGCAGCACCCAGCTGCTGCGCTTCCAGAAGTGCATCATCGCCGCCGGTTCGCAGGCGGTGAAGCTGCCGAACTTCCCGTGGGACGACAAGCGCGTGATGGACTCCACCGACGCGCTGGAGCTGGCCGAAGTGCCGGGCTCACTGCTGGTCGTCGGCGGCGGCATCATCGGCCTGGAAATGGCCACTGTGTACAGCGCGCTGGGCAGCAAGGTCACCGTGGTCGAGTTCATGGACCAGCTGATGCCGGGCGCCGACAAGGACCTGGTCAAGCCGCTGGCCGACCGCCTGAAGAAGCAGGGCATCGACGTGCACCTGAAGACCAAGGCCTCCGGCGTCACCGCCGATGCCAAGGGCATCACCGTCACCTTCGAAGCGGCCGAGGAAGGCCAGGCGCCTGCGCTGGCGCAGGGCACCTTCGATCGCGTGCTGGTGGCCGTGGGCCGCTCGCCGAACGGCAAGAAGATCGATGCCGAAAAGGCCGGCGTGCAGGTCACCGACCGTGGCTTCATCCCGGTCGATCGCCAGATGCGCACCAATGTGCCGCACATCTTTGCCATCGGCGACATCGTCGGCAACCCGATGCTGGCCCACAAGGCCACGCACGAGGGCAAGCTGGCTGCCGAAGTGGCCGCCGGCCACAAGAAGGAATGGGTGGCCCGCGTGATCCCGTCGGTGGCCTATACCAACCCGGAAATCGCCTGGGTCGGCGTGACCGAGACCGAAGCCAAGGCCAAGGGCCTGAAGGTCGGCGTGGCCAAGTTCCCGTGGGCCGCCAGTGGCCGCGCGATCGGCATCGGTCGCACCGAGGGCTTCACCAAGCTGATCTTCGACGAAGAGACCCATCGCATCATCGGTGGTGCGATCGTTGGCGTGCACGCCGGTGACCTGCTGGCCGAGATCGGCCTGGCCATCGAGATGGGTGCGGAAGCCGAGGACATCGGCCACACCATCCACGCTCACCCGACGCTGAGCGAATCGGTGGCGATGGCCTCGGAAATCTACGACGGCACGATCACCGATCTGTACATGCCGAAGAAGAAGTAAGGCGCCCGCGCCTTCGCGAACGAGAAGCCCCGGCATCTGCTGGGGTTTTTTGTTTCTCCGCTCCGGATTTTTGCGAGCGGTGGGGCCGCTGCGCGGGTGGCAGGCGTTTGGACAAATGTCCCCCGTCGTCCGCCTGCGGCGGTCGCCTCCTCCTTTACTTTGTCCAAACGCCTGCCACCCGCGCAGCGGCTCGGCTTGCGGGGACAGTCGAGAGCCACCGCCTAGGCCGCCTGGACGCCTGACACGCGGAGGGAGAGGGGGCTGGGTGCGAAGTAAAGGAGGAGGCGTCGGCCGCAGGCCAGCGCCGGGGGACATTCGCACCCAGCCCCCTCTCCCTCAAGCGCTCGACCCAGCTGCTCTTGCTCCTGCACGCAGGGAAAAAAGTACAAAAAAGCGCGGCCCCGATGTTCCGGAGGCCGCGCCAGGAGAGCAGTGTGCCGTGGAAGGGGCGGGGGATCAGAACACGAAGCTGACGCCGGCCACCGGGCCCTTGAATTCCTGCTTCAGGCCGATGGTGCCGTCGCTGCCCTTCTTGTCCGCGTCGAGCTTGAACCAGTCGTAGCCAGCGAACACACCGAAGTTCTTCGTGAAGCGGTAATCCACGATGGCGTTGGCGCGGCTCAGGTCGCCCTTGTAGTCATCGAAGCTGCCCCAGCGCGTGTTGAGATACTGGCCCTGCAGCGTGATCATCCACTTTTCCGACGGGGTGAAGCTCAGGCGCGCACCGACCACCGGCGCCACGCCGTCGGTCTTCTCATTGAGGAACTGGCCTTCGTAGACAGTGCCCAGATCGGCATAGGCCTTGGTGCTGACCTTGGCGTACTCGGCACCCAGCTGCAGGCCGAGGTCGAAGGTATCGGTGTCCACCACCGAGTAGTCATAGACCAGGCTGGCGACCTGGTACTTCAGTTCACCCTTGACGAAGCTGCCGGACGGCACGTTGACGTCACCGAAGGAGATGTCCTGGCCAAGGGTCTCGCGGCGGTCCTTGTCGTACTTGAAGTAGTTGAACAGCAGGCGCTGGCGGTTGCTGATGCGGAACATGCCGTCAATGCGCGGTTCCCACTCCTTGCCACCCAGCTTGAAGTCCTCGGAGAAGCCGATGTCCTGGCCGGCGACGTTGGTCTTGCCGCGAAGGGTGTTGTCCGAGTCGATGTTCATCGCACCCAGGCGCAGGGCGAAGCGGTCGTCGCCTTCAGCGGCGTGGGCGGCAGTGGCGAACGAAGCGCCAGCGGCGAGCAGGGAGAGGGCGAGCAGGGTGGGTACGGGGCGCATCGAAGAGTCCTTGCAGTGGTTCATCAGAATGAAGACCACTGTGCCGGACAGGCCCGTCCACCATCCGTGAACGTATGGTCCACGAAGTGTGCACGGTTCAGCGCTGTCGCGACGATGCAAAAAGATGGCCCCGGAGCCGGGCTTCGGGGCCATCGTGGGACCTGCGGGGCGGAGCGTCGACGAGGTTGCTGCAGGCAGGTCGAAAGATCGGACCGGCGCATTCGGTGAAAGTTCCGCGGCCTGCGACCAAAGTTCAATACTGCGCTGCAACATCATGCGGACGTCATTGTCCCCTGGGTGGCACGCAAAAATGTAACCGTTACCGCAACTTGCGGCCTCCCGGGATGAACAGGGAGCGGTTGTCTCGCAAATTGTCCCATTGCTATAATTTGGCGGCTCGATGAGGCCCCCCTGCTGTAGTCGCCTCAGCCCTCCACTTGCAACCACGCGGGACGTCCTGTGCTGAACTCCGTTGATGCGGGTCGGCGACTGATGCTGCGCGCCGCGGTCTACCCGCTGGCCGCAGTGGCTGTCCTGGCCCTGGCCTTCCTGCTGGTAGGTCCGAAATATGCCCTCGGCGCGCTGGCGTCCGGTGTGGCCATTTCGGCCGGTGGCTGGGTGGCGGCACGGATGGCCCTGGGCGGTGGGGCACTGGCCGCAGGATCGGCGATGGCTCGCCTGATCATTGCGATCGTGGCCAAGTGGGTGGTGGTTTTCGGCGTCCTGCTGGTGGGGTTTCTGGTCTTCAAGCTGCCTGCATTGGCGCTGTTGGCCGGTATCGCCGTCGGCTTGATGTTCCAGGTCCTGGCGATGGCCAGGCGTTGACAGAATTCAATTAACTGAAGGTTCCGGACACATGGCGGGCGAGGCTCTAACCCCTACCAGCTACATCCAGCATCACCTGCACAACCTGACCGCGCCGGTCGGCAAGGGTGAGGGTATGTTCTGGCATATCCACGTCGATACCTTCCTCACCGCTGTCCTGATGGGCCTGGTGATCGTTGTCGCGTTCTGGCTGGGCACCCGCAAGGCCACCGCCGGCGTGCCGGGCAAGTGGCAGGCCTTCGTCGAGATCTGCCTGGAGTTCGTCGACCGCCAGGCCAAGGACACCTACCACGGCAAGAGCAAGCTGGTCACGCCGATCGCCATCACGATCTTCTTCTGGATCCTGTTGATGAATCTGCTGAAGATGATCCCGGCCGATTTCATCGCCAAGCCGCTGGAATGGGTGGGCGTGCACTACTGGAAGCCGGTCCCGACCGCTGACGTCAATGCCACCCTGGGCATGGCCATCAGCGTGTTCTTCCTGATGCTGTTCTTCGCGCTCAAGTCCAAGGGCCTGGGCGGCTTCATCAAGGAATTCCTGACGGCGCCGTTCGGCAAGTGGATGATGCCGTTCAACCTGATCCTCAACATCGTCGAGTGGCTGAGCAAGCCGATCTCGCTGGCGATGCGACTGTTCGGCAACATGTTCGGCGGCGAAATCGTGTTCCTGCTGATCTGGGTGCTGGGTGGTGCCGGTTTCTTCGGTGCCATTGCCGGTGGTGTGTTCGGCCTCGGCTGGATGCTGTTCCACCTGCTGGTGATCCCGCTGCAGGCCTTCATCTTCATGATGCTGTCGATCGTGTACCTGAGCCTGTCGGAAGACGCTCACTGAGTTTCAAGCTTCAACGCGTTTCAACCTTCATCCGTTTCATCACCCTTAGCAACTTAAGTTCCTGGAGATAACCATGTACTTCGCCGTCCTGACCAACTTCGCGCAGATTCAGAGCTCCACCGCCCTTGCCGTCGGCATCATGATCGGCCTGGCCGCGCTGGGCGCCGGTCTGGGTCTGGCCATCATGGCTGGTAAGTTCCTGGAGTCGGCCGCCCGCCAGCCGGAACTGATCCCGGTCCTGCAGGTCCGCATGTTCATCACCGCCGGCCTGATCGACGCCGCGTTCATCATCTCGGTCGCCGTTGGCCTGCTGCTGGCCTTCGCCAACCCGCTGTCGGCTGCCTTCGCTGGCGCCGTCACCAAGGCTCTGGCCGGCTGATACAGCGGTTTGAGACGACCGGGTGCTGATGCACCCGGTTTCGGATGAAGGCCGGATGTGCCGCTACGGCGGCGCGTCCACCCCGAAACCAGCGATCGAGCTAACCATGAATATCAATTTCACCCTTCTTGCGCAGGCGCTGGCCTTCGCTGGTCTGATCTGGATCATCGCGACCAAGATCTGGCCGCCGCTGATGAACGCGATCGAAGAGCGCCAGCAGAAGATTGCTGAAGGCCTCGCTGCTGCCGACCGCAGCCAGAAAGATCTGGCCCAGGCGCAGGAGAAGGTCAACGAAGCGCTGAAGGAAGCACGCACCAAGGCCAACGAGATCATCGATCAGGCTCACGCGCGTGCCAACCAGATCGTTGATGCTGCCCGTAACGAAGCGATCACCGAAGCCACCCGTCAGAAGGAACTGGCCCAGGCTGAAATCGACGCCGCCGCCAACCGTGCCCGTGAAGATCTGCGCAAGCAGGTGTCCGCGCTGGCCGTGACCGGTGCCGAAAAGCTGCTCAAGCGCGAAATCGACGCCAACGCCCACAAGGCGCTGCTCGACGAGCTGGCCTCGGAGATCTAAGGATGAGCCAGGCCCTCACGCTTGCCCGCCCGTACGCCCGCGCCGCGTTCGCGACCGCGCGCGACGAAGGCGCGTTCGCGCCGTGGTCGGACGCCCTGGCGTTCTCCGCCCACGTCGCCGCCGACCCGCGCGTGGCGGCCCTGCTCGCCAACCCGGAGCTGGGTCGTGACGACGCCGTCGCCCTGCTGGCGCCGGTGTCCCACGGCGAGACCTACTCGCGCTTCCTGGCCATCCTGGCCGAATCGCATCGTCTGCCGCTGCTGCCGGAGATTTCCGGCATGTTCGACGCCCTGCGCGCCGAAGCCGAGCACGTGGTCAAGGCCACCGTCACCTCGGCCGCCGAACTGTCGGCCGGTGAGCTGGACGCGATCAAGGTCGCGCTGCGCAAGCGCTTCAACCGCGAGGTCGACGTGACCACCGCGGTCGATGCCTCGCTGATCGGCGGCGCCGTGATCGACGCCGGCGACGTGGTCATCGATGGTTCGCTGAAGGGCAAGCTGGCCCGTCTGCAGACCGCGCTCGCTAACTGAATTCATTTAACGTCCGGCCCCGCTGCCGGCACTAGGACTTGACGATGGCAACCACGCTCAACCCCTCCGAAATCAGCGAACTGATCAAGAACCGCATCGAGAAGGTCAAGCTGGCCGCGGAATCGCGCAACGAAGGCACCGTGACCAGCGTGTCCGACGGCATCGTGCGCATCTTCGGTCTGGCCGACGTGATGCAGGGCGAAATGATCGAACTGCCGAACAACACCTTCGCCCTCGCCCTGAACCTGGAGCGCGACTCGGTCGGCGCCGTGGTGCTGGGTGACTACGAGCACCTGCGCGAAGGCGACGTCGCCAAGACCACCGGCCGCATCCTGGAAGTGCCGGTCGGTCCGGAACTGCTGGGCCGCGTCGTGAACGCGCTGGGCGAGCCGATCGACGGCAAGGGCCCGCTGGGCACCGACCTGACCGCTCCGGTGGAGCGTGTTGCGCCGGGCGTGATCTGGCGCAAGTCGGTCGACCAGCCGGTGCAGACCGGCTACAAGTCGGTCGACTCGATGATCCCGATCGGCCGTGGCCAGCGCGAGCTGATCATCGGTGACCGCCAGACCGGCAAGACCGCGATGGCGATCGATGCCGTGATCAACCAGAAGGGCACCGGCATCAAGTGCGTGTACGTTGCGATCGGCCAGAAGGCTTCGACCATCGCCAACATCGTGCGCAAGCTGGAAGAGAACGGCGCGCTGGCCCACACCATCGTGGTGGCCGCGACTGCTTCCGAATCGGCTGCCATGCAGTACATCAGCGCCTACTCGGGCTGCACCATGGGTGAGTACTTCATGGACCGCGGCGAAGACGCGCTGATCGTGTACGACGATCTGTCCAAGCAGGCCGTTGCCTACCGCCAGATCTCGCTGCTGCTGAAGCGCCCGCCGGGCCGTGAAGCCTACCCGGGTGACGTGTTCTACCTGCACTCGCGCCTGCTGGAACGCGCTGCCCGCGTGTCCGAGGAATACGTCGAGAAGTTCACCGAAGGCAAGGTCACCGGCAAGACCGGTTCGCTGACCGCGCTGCCGATCATCGAAACCCAGGCCGGCGACGTGTCCGCCTTCGTTCCGACCAACGTGATCTCGATCACCGACGGCCAGATCTTCCTGGAAACCGACCTGTTCAACGCCGGCATCCGCCCGGCCGTGAACGCCGGTATCTCGGTGTCGCGCGTCGGTGGCTCGGCCCAGACCAAGATCATCAAGAAGCTGTCGGGCGGCATCCGTATCTCGCTGGCCCAGTACCGCGAGCTGGCTGCGTTCGCGCAGTTCGCCTCGGACCTGGACGAAGCCACCCGCAAGCAGCTGGAGCGTGGCCAGCGCGTCACCGAACTGATGAAGCAGAAGCAGTACGCGCCGATGTCGATCGCCAACCAGGCGCTGTCGATCTACGCCGTCAACGAGGGTTACCTCGACGACGTGCCGGTCAACAAGCTGCTGGCGTTCGAAGAAGGCCTGCACGCCCACTTCGCCAACACCCAGGGCGAGCTGGTCAGCAAGGTCAACGCCACCGGCGGTTGGGACAACGACATCGAAGGTGCCTTCAAGAAGGGCATCGCCGAGTTCAAGACCACCGGCAGCTGGTAATCGCGGTCCTGTAGAGCGGAGCCTCTGGCTCCGCTGGACCAGATGACAAACGGTTGAACAACGCGGGGCAGCAGCCCCGCGCCACGGGAAACAAGAGATGGCAAGCGGACGCGAAATCAAAACCAAGATCAAGAGCGTGCAGAACACCCGCAAGGTGACGCGCGCCCTGGAAATGGTCTCGGCCTCCAAGATCCGCAAGGCGCAGGATCGGATGAAGACCTCGCGTCCGTACGCGCAGGCGATGAAGCAGGTGATCGGTCACCTGGCCCAGGCCAGCACCGACTACCAGCATCCGTTCCTGGTCGAGCGTGAGCAGGTCAAGCGGGTCGGCTTCATCGTGATCTCCTCCGATCGCGGCCTGGCCGGCGGCCTGAACAACAACCTGTTCCGCAAGATGCTGGGCGAAGCCAAGGCATGGCAGGACAAGGGTGCGGAAGTGGACCTGGTGACCATCGGCCAGAAGGCTTCGACCTTCTTCCGCCGCGTGAAGGTCAACATGGTCGGCAGCGTGACCCACATCGGCGACGTGCCGAAGCTGGAATCGCTGATCGGTGTGATCAAGGTCATGCTCGACGCCTTCACCGAAGGCAAGATCGACCGCGTGTACCTGGTCTACAACCGCTTCGTGAACACCATGGTGCAGAAGGCCAGCTTCGATCAGCTGCTGCCGCTGCCGCCGGCTGAGAAGCAGGTCGCTCACCACGACTGGGACTACCTGTACGAACCCGATGCCGCGACCGTGCTCGAGCACGTGATGACGCGTTACATCGAGTCGCTGGTGTACCAGGCACTGCTGGAAAACGTCGCCTCCGAGCATGCGGCACGCATGGTTGCGATGAAGGCGGCGAGCGACAACGCCAACAAGCTGATCGGCACCCTGCAGCTCGTCTACAACAAGGCGCG
This sequence comes from Stenotrophomonas sp. 93052_Sma, assembly GCF_056481145.1. Lineage (NCBI taxonomy): Bacteria > Pseudomonadati > Pseudomonadota > Gammaproteobacteria > Lysobacterales > Lysobacteraceae > Stenotrophomonas > Stenotrophomonas sp. 93052_Sma. The sequence goes on along the minus strand of NZ_CM151134.1, from coordinate 4,313,650 downwards.
CCAGGCAGCGATCACCCAGGAAATCTCCGAAATCGTCGGCGGCGCGGCAGCAGTCTGACCGCGTTCGTTCAAAGCACACATTAGAGGATGCAGCAATGAGTCAGGGCAAGATCGTTCAGATCATCGGCGCGGTCGTCGACGTCGAATTCCCGCGTGAATCGGTGCCGAAGGTGTACGACGCACTGAAGGTGGAAAACACCGAGATCACCCTCGAAGTCCAGCAGCAGCTGGGCGACGGCGTGGTGCGTACCATCGCCCTCGGTTCCACCGACGGCCTGAAGCGCAACCTGGTTGCCGTCAACACCGGCCGTGGCATCTCGGTGCCGGTCGGCGCTGGCACCCTGGGCCGCATCATGGACGTGCTCGGCCGTCCGATCGACGAAGCCGGCCCGGTGGCCGCCAGCGACAGCTGGGAAATCCACCGTGCGGCCCCGTCGTACGAAGACCAGTCCCCGGCCACCGAACTGCTGGAAACCGGCATCAAGGTCATCGACCTGATGTGCCCGTTCGCCAAGGGCGGCAAGGTCGGCCTGTTCGGCGGCGCCGGCGTCGGCAAGACCGTCAACATGATGGAGCTGATCAACAACATCGCCAAGGCGCACAGCGGTCTGTCCGTGTTCGCCGGCGTGGGTGAGCGTACCCGTGAGGGCAACGACTTCTACCACGAAATGAAGGACTCCAACGTCCTCGACAAGGTGGCGATGGTGTACGGCCAGATGAACGAGCCGCCGGGCAACCGTCTGCGCGTCGCCCTGACCGGCCTGACCATGGCCGAGTACTTCCGCGACGAGAAGGACGAAAACGGCAAGGGCAAGGACGTCCTGCTGTTCGTCGACAACATCTACCGCTACACCCTGGCCGGTACCGAAGTGTCGGCACTGCTGGGCCGCATGCCGTCCGCCGTGGGTTACCAGCCGACCCTGGCCGAGGAAATGGGCGTCCTGCAGGAGCGCATCACCTCGACCAAGAACGGTTCGATCACCTCGATCCAGGCCGTCTACGTTCCCGCGGACGACCTGACCGACCCGTCGCCGGCAACCACCTTCGCCCACCTGGACTCGACCGTGACCCTGTCGCGTTCGATCGCCTCGCTGGGTATCTACCCGGCCGTCGATCCGCTGGACTCCACCAGCCGCCAGATGGACCCGCTGGTCATCGGCCACGAGCACTACGACACCGCCCAGCGCGTCCAGCAGACCCTGCAGAAGTACAAGGAACTGAAGGACATCATCGCGATCCTGGGCATGGACGAACTGTCCGAAGAGGACAAGCAGGCCGTGTCGCGCGCCCGTAAGATCGAGCGCTTCTTCAGCCAGCCGTTCCACGTGGCCGAAGTGTTCACCGGTTCGCCGGGCAAGTACGTGCCGCTGAAGGACACCATCCGTGGCTTCAAGGCCATCGTCGATGGCGAGTACGACCACCTGCCGGAGCAGGCGTTCTACATGGTTGGCGGCATCGAAGAAGCGGTCGAGAAGGCCAAGAAGATGGCCGAGAAGGCCTGATCCGGGGCGGGCGGGAGCGATTCTGCCCGACCTGACGCCGGCGCCGGGCAACCGCCCGCGCCGGTGGACTCCCACGGTGGCATTGCGCCGCCGCGAACAGCGAAGAGATTTGCATGAGCACGATCCGTTGCGACATCGTCAGCGCCGAGCAGGAAATCTTCCGTGGCGAAGCGACCCTGGTCGTGGCCACCGGTGAGCTGGGCGAACTGGGCATCGCGCCCAAGCACGCGCCGCTGATCACCCGCCTGAAGCCGGGCAAGGTGGTGGTGACCACGCCGAATGGCGAGCAGCTGGATTTCGCCATTTCCGGCGGCATCCTGGAAGTGCAGCCGCAGGTGGTGACCGTGCTGGCCGACACCGCGATCCGCGCGCAGGACATCGACGAAGCCTCGGTCCGCAAGGCCAAGGAAGAAGCCGAGCGCATCCTGGCCAACCGCGGCGAGGCGATGGAAGTGGCTGAAGCCCAGCAGAAGCTGGCCGAAGCCGTCGTCCAGCTGCAGGCGCTGGAGCGCCTGCGCAAGAACCTCAAGCACTGAGGTTTCTCGCGCTGCATCCGCGAGAACGCCGGCCCTGTGCCGGCGTTTTTGTTTGTGCGAGGTAGAGTGTCGGCTGGGCAGAGTCGACTATCGCGCGCAGCGCGGGATTTCCGCAGTCTGATGGAAGAGCAGTCGACCAACAGTCGACTCTACTGATCCCGATCCCGATCCCGATCCCGATCCCGATCCCGATCCCGATCCCGATCCCGATCCCGATCCCAGCGCCGTATCAGCGGTAGACCACGCAGCGCATCAGCAGGAAGGAAACGCACGCCAGCCCGCCTTCCACCAGCGGCTTGGCCAGCCAGGTGTACTGCAGGCCCAGCGCGTGGTCGACCAGGCTCACCAGCAACGTGCTTGTCGCGGTCAGCAGCAGCCACAGCCCGAAGAAGCGTGAAAATCGACGCCAGCCAAGGCGCGCATCACCTGCGTTGGCAAAGGTGTAACGGCCGTTGAGCCAGAAGCCCAGCAGCATCCCGGCCAGGCGACCGGCAATGTTGGCAGGCACCACCGGCAGGCCCAGCGCGGTCGCGGTGACGAACACCAGCCAGTCGAGCAGCAGCTGCACGAGCCCGATGATGAGATAGGTGCTTCCCTGGCGGACGAGGCCCATCAGTGCGGTGAAGGAGGTGGGATGCACATGTTAACGGCCCACGCTCTAGAATCATCGGCAACGAACCACGGACTGCCGTTTCCATGACCCAACCCCTGCACGTCATCATCCTCGCCGCTGGCGCGGGCAAGCGAATGAAGTCGGTGCTGCCGAAGGTGCTGCAGCCGATCGCCGGCCAGCCGATGCTGGCGCATGTGATCGATGCGGCCCGCGAACTGCAGCCCTCGGCGATCCACGTGGTCTACGGCCATGGTGGTGAAGCGGTGCGCCAGTACTTCGCCGACCAGCCCGACCTGCAATGGGCTGAACAGGCACGGCAGCTGGGCACCGGCCATGCGGTGGCCCAGGCGATGCCGCAGGTGCCTGACGCCGCGCAGGTGCTGGTGCTGTACGGCGACGTGCCACTGATCCGCGCGCAGACCCTGCGCGACCTGCTGGCGCAGCCGGGTCGCCTGGCGGTGCTGGTCGCCGATGTCGATGACCCGACCGGCTACGGCCGCGTGCTGCGCGATGCCGAAGGCAAGGTGGGCTCCATTGTCGAGCAGAAGGACGCTACCGACGACCAGCTGCGTGTGCGCACGATCAATACCGGCATCATTGCCGCCGAGTCGACCGCGCTGCGGCGCTGGCTGTCGCAGTTGTCCAACAGCAACGCGCAGGGCGAGTACTACCTGACCGACGTGTTCGCCTTTGCCGCGCACGAGTACACCCCGGCCGAAATGGCACTGGTGGCCGATGCGCAGGAAGCCGAAGGGGCAAACGATCCCTGGCAGCTTTCGCAGCTGGAGCGTGCCTGGCAGCGCCGCGCGGTACGGGCCCTGTGCGCGCAGGGCGCGCGTGCGTGACCCGGCACGACTGGATATCCGTGGCACCGTCACCGTGGGCAGCGATGTGCTGATCGATGTCGATGTCGTTCTGGAAGGCCACATCGTGCTCGGCGACGGCGTCACCGTGGGCCCGTTCAACCGGCTGAAGGACGTCAATCTTGGCCCGGGCACCGAAGTGCGCGCGCATTGTGATCTTGAAGGCGTGGTCACCGAAGGTGCTGCGCTGGTAGGACCGTTCGCGCGGCTGCGTCCGGGGACCGTGCTCGCCGACGGCGTGCACGTGGGCAACTTCGTCGAGACCAAGAAGGTCACCCTCGGTGTTGGCAGCAAGGCCAACCATCTGACCTACCTGGGCGATGCGGTGATCGGCAGCAAGGTAAACATCGGTGCCGGCACCATCACCTGCAACTACGACGGCGTGAACAAGTCGACCACCACCATCGGCGACAACGCCTTCATTGGTTCCAATAGTTCGCTGGTAGCGCCGGTGACCATTGGCGACAGTGCGACGATTGCCGCCGGTTCGGTCATCACCCGCGACGCCCCGGATGGCAAGCTGACACTGGCACGTGCACGACAGGAAACCATCGATGGCTGGAAGCGCCCGCTCAAGAAGTCCTGAGCCACGCATCCCGCATGCCGACGAACTCGGCATGCTGCCGGCAATTGAACAACGTGCCGGTGAACTGCTGAAGGGTCACCAGGCCTACCCGGTGTTTGCCGGGCATGGTCTGGACCTGCCGACGCTGCAGGATGGCCTTCAACGTGGCCAGTTGTGGGTGGTGGATGCGGCTGACGGTGGTATCGCGGGTTACCTGCTGGCCGGCGAACTCTGCGGTGAATTCCATGTGCTGCAGATGGACGTGGATCCCGCACACGCGCGGCGTGGCCACGGCCGCGCTTTGCTGCGCCATGCCTTGGCGCAGGCGAGGGTGGGAGGCTATGCGGCCGCGGTGCTGACCACGCTGTCCGATGTGCCGTGGAATGCGGCCTTCTATGCCAGCGAAGGATTCGACGTAGCGCCCGAGGCGCAGTGGAACGATGGCCTGCGCGCGGTGATGGCCGAAGAGGCTGCGCTCGGGTTCCCGATGCACCTGCGGGTGGCGATGCGGCAGGTTTGGTAGGTGCCGACCTTGGTCGGCACATCCGCGCATGACGTGGACCTACCCGCTCAACCCACCGGCAACAGGATCGACACGCACAACCCGCCATCGCCGCGATTCTGCAGTGATACCCGGCCGCCATGCGCTTCCACGATCTCGCGGGTCAAGGCCAAGCCCAGCCCGGTACCATTGCGCTTGGTCGAATAGAACGGCATCAGCGCATTCTGCAGCACCTGCTCGTTCATGCCCTTGCCGCGATCCAGTACGTCCAGGCGCAGCCACTGCGGCAGCCGCGTGAGTTGCACCTGTACGTCGTCGTTGGGCGGTTCTGCTTCGGCGCAGGCTTCGTGCGCGTTCTTCAACAGGTTCAGCAGTGCCTGCCCGAACTGGGCGATGTCGATGCGGCTGCTCAGTTCCTCGTCCGGCTCACGTTCCATGCCGAATGGGATCTGCTGGCGCAGGCTGGACAGGAAGGGGGCCCAGTGCACGGTCTGCAACTGCGGTTGCGGCAGCTTGGCAAAGCGCGCATAGCCGCGGATGAAGCCTTCCAGGTGGCGTGCACGATCCTCGATGGTGGTGAAGATCTCCGGCAGCCGGTCAAAGCGCTCACGCTGCACCAGTACACCGCCGGAGTGGGCCAGCGAGGCAATCGGTGCCAGCGAGTTGTTGAGCTCGTGGCTGATCACCCGGATCACCTTCTTCCAGGTCTGTACTTCCTGGCGGCGCAGCTCGGCGGTCAGCAGGCGCACCAGCAGCAGGTCGTGCGGACGACCATTGAGCTGGAAGGCGCGGCGCGAGAGGTGGTACACCTGCTCGTCGTCCTCATCGCCGTCCTCGCCCTCGGCATGCACCGCGAACAGGCTGTCGCCACCGCGGGCGATGGCATCGCGCAGCTCCACCGGCACCTGTTCCAGCACGTCCTCCAGGCGCTGGCCTTCCAGCTTCCAGCCGCCATGCAGCAGCTTGCGCGCAGCCAGATTGGAGAACACCACGCGGGCGATGCCATCACCGCCCGAGGCGATCAGCAGCATCGCCACCGGCGTGTTCTGCACCATCGTGTCCAGCAGAAGTTCGCGTTGCACCAGGCCCTGCCGCTGTGCACGCAGCACATCGCCCAGTTCGCGGTGTGCCTGCACCAGGTCGCCGAGCTCGTCATTGCCGGGCCAGTGCACGCCGAAGTTGTATTCGCCGTCGCGATAGCTGCTGGTGGTGCCCGCCAGGGCCCGCATCAGTGACCGCACCGGGGCGGTAGCGCGACGCAGGGTCCACCACATCAGCGACAGCAGGATCAACGCCGACACCGTGGTCACCACCCAGCCATGGTCCATCCAGTAGGCCAGCAGCCACGGCAACGCGGCGGCCAGCGCCAGCACCGGCAGCAGGCGCAGGAACAGGCGGAAAGTGAACGAGCGCCGTTTCATTCTCGCGGGATACCGTGGCGGTCCATGCGCCGGTACAGCGCCTGGCGGCTCAGGCCGAGTTCGGCGGCGGCCTGGGCGATGACGCCATGGTTGCGCGCCAGTACCTCTTCGATGCGCGCGCGGTCGGGGTCATTGCCCGCACTGGGGGCCGGGTGCGGTGCTACGGCTGCGCGCGGCAGGTTCAGGTCGGCCACTTCAATGCGGTTGCCGATGGCCAGCAGTTCGGCGCGCTGGATCACGTTGCGCAGTTCGCGCACGTTGCCTGGCCACGGGTGCCGCAGCAGGGCGGCGGTGGCGGCGCTGGACAGGGGTTTGCCAGCGGTCAGGAAGCGCTCGGCCAGCGGCACGATGTCGCCCGGGCGATCGGCCAGCGGCGGCAGCACCAGTTCCACCGTGTTGAGGCGGTAATAGAGGTCTTCGCGGAAGGTGCCGTCGCGGATCATCGCCGGCAGGTCGGCATTGGTCGCGCTGACCACGCGGACCTTGACCTGGCGTTCGCGGTTGGAGCCCAGGCGCTCGAAGCGGCCGGTTTCCAGCACACGCAGCAGCTTCATCTGCCCGCCCAGCGACAGGTTGCCGATCTCATCCAGGAACAGGGTGCCACCATCGGCGGCCTCGAACTTGCCTTCGCGCGCCTTGTTGGCGCCGGTATACGCACCGGCCTCGGCACCGAACAGTTCGGCCTCGATCAGTTCCGAAGGCAGCGCGCCACAGTTGACCGCCACGAATGGACCCTTGGCCACCAGGGAATTGGCCTGGATGATCTGCGCGATCTTCTCCTTGCCGGCACCGTTCGCGCCGGTGATCAGTACCGGCAGTTCCGAGCGTGCGACCTGGCAGGCGAGAGCGATGACGCGCTCGCTGGCGGGGTCGGCGAAGACCGCGCCGCACAGGTCATACTTCTCTTCCAGCGCATTGCGCTGGCGCAGTTCACGGCTGCGGCGCCGGTCCAGTTCGCGGCGCGCCTCGGACAGTTCCAGCAGGTTGTTGACCGTGGTCATCAGCTTGCGGTCGTCCCAGGGCTTGGCCAAGTAGTCGGCCGCACCGGCCTTGACCAGATCCACCGCGCTGCTGAGGTGGGTCCAGGCGGTCAGCAGGATCACCGGCAGATCGGGATGGCGCGCGCGGATCTGCGCGAACAGGGCCTCGCCTTCTTCGCCGGAGGTGGTGTCCTCGCTGAAGTTCATGTCCTGGATCACCAGGTCGACCGGCTGCGACTCCAGCAGGGCCAGCCCTTCGGACGGGCTCTGCGCCTGCAGGGTGTCGATGTCGTGCAGGGAGAACAGCACGTCCAGCGCGGTACCCACGCTGGCGTTGTCGTCGATGATCAGGATCGCAGGCATCAAGCGGTTCTGCAGAAAGGGATGGGCGGCGCCGTTGGAGCCGTTCGTGTCCACGCACCGGGAGAGCCCGGCGCCACCCATCAAGCATAGCCAAACCCGTGGCTGTGCAGGAGCGGCCCTCGCTCAGCGCCGGGGAGGCGCCGGGGGCCGTGGGGGCGCAGGTGGCGGCGGCACCTCCAGCGCCTGGCGCCAGGCTGCGGCGTCGACCACCACCGTCAGTTCGCGCTTGTCGCGGCGCAGCAACAGATAGGCGGTGGCTGCATTGGAATGACGCAGGGCCTCGGCAAGGTGTTCGACCCGGCGCACCGCCGTGTCGTCCACGCGCAGGATGCGATCGCCACTGCGCACGCCGAAGCGCATTTCCGGGCTGGCGGCCTCCACGCGCACCTGGCCCTCCGTTGAGCGCAATGACAACCGCGCGGCATCCTGGCGCCACTCCAGTGTCTGCGCACTGCCACCGCCGGCCAGCGCCGGCAATGGCAGGAGCAGCATCAGGCACATCGCGCGGGCACGCATCTCACGCGCCCCGCGTGGCGACCGCAGGCGGCACCGCTGCCGCACGCCGCGCCGGCCCGAACACGGCGATCTGGCCCAGCACCCACAGCAGCAGTGCACCCAGCGGCAGGTAGTACAGCGGCATGCGCGGCAGCTCGTACAGGTTCATCAGTGCCAGGTTGATGGCGTAGGCCGCCAGCATGCCCAGCACGATGCCCAGCGTGGCCAGCAGGAAGTTCTCGGTCTGGAAGTAGCGCAGGATCTGCCCGCGGGTCGCGCCCAGCGCACGGCGGATGCCGATCTGCTTGCTGCGCTGCTGCACCCAGAAGCTGGCCAGGCCGATGATGCCCAGCGCGGTGACCACCAGCAGCGAGATGCTGACGGTGATCAGCAGGCCGACCATCGCGCGGTCGTTCTTGAAGAAGTCCTTGCGCTGGTCTTCATAGGTCAGCTTGTCGCGCATCAGCCGGTTGGGGTCGTTGCGTTCCAGCGCGGCCAGTGCGGCCTTGAGCACCTCGTCGCGGCGCGCCGGGTCGGTGCGCAGCATGTAGATGCCATCGCCGAAGACGCGGCGCACCGGCATGATCATCGTGTCATCCCAGTTGTTGCCCCAGCCATTGGGTGTGACCAGCGTATCGACGATGCCGATCACGTTCACGGTCTGCTTGCCTATGTAATACGTCTTGCCCAGCGCATTGCCGTCGGGGGCCATCTTGTGCGCCGCCGCCTGGCTGAGGATCACCGGCGTTCCGTTGGCCTTGCTCAGGTTGTCGAAATCGAAGTACTCGCCCGGCTGGAAGTCGCGACCGGCAATCAGGTTCAGGCCCAGGGTGCGTAGCGCGTCTTCAGAGAACGTGTACATGCCGACGCTGGCGGTGGGGAGCTCCTGGTTCATCTCGCGCGAGATGCTGGTGTTGGACGAGCTTTTGCGGAACGGTACTTGATTGATCACGCTGACCGCAGTGACGCCGGGAATGGCGCGCAGCGAGGCCAGGTCTTCGCGGGTGCGGGCCATGGCGTCGGTCTGCTTGCCGATGCCACTGACGCGCAGCATCACCAGTTCGCTCTCGGCGATACCGCTGGGCATGCTGATCTTCTCCACGCGCTGGCTGACCAGGAACAGCGCGTTGCAGACGATGGCGCAGGTCAGTGCGACTTCCAGCACGATCAGGGCAGCGGCAGTCTTGTGCCGGCGCAGCGTGCTGAGGATGGGGCGGATGTCCATGGGAGTCCTCGTTCGGGTGCTTACTGCGACTTGAGCTGGATGGCCGGGGTGACCTGCATGGCGCGCCAGGCGGGCAGAAAACCGGCGGCGACGCTGGCGAGGAGGGTCAGGCCGAGCGCGAGCAGTAGCATGTTGCCGTCCAGATGGGCCAACTGTGCGTAGCTCACCGGTTGCTGGCGCACCGCGAACAGGCCAAGCAGGGCCAGGCCGATACCCAGCACGCCACCGACCACGCCGATCGCACCCGCTTCCACCAGGCACTGCAGGAAGATCTGGCTGCGGCTGGCGCCCAAGGCGCGGCGCACGCCGATTTCACCACTGCGACGCAGGAACTTGGCCAGCAGCAGGCCGACCGTATTGACCAGACAGACGCCGAGGAAGCCCAGCGCCAGCCACAATTGCAGGCGCACGTCGCTGGGCACCGCTCCCTTGAAGTCCAGCCATTCCATCACGGTGCGTAGACGAACATTGACCGGGCGCTCGAAGCGGCCAGCCTGGCGCTGCTGGCTGGAGTAGTTCTCCAGGTAGCGACGGTAGTCGCCGGCCTTGGACGGATCCATTTCCGCCCAGAACTGCAGGTAGGCACACGGTGCGTTGAGTGAGTAGCTGTTGGCACCATCGGGGTTCTCACCGAAGCAGTTCATGAGGCCATTGCTGCCCAACTGCAGTTCGAAGGAGGTGGAGGCCGGTGCCAGTAGATCCTCTTCCTTGCCGAACGCGCCGGTGGTCAGGTCGAAGAAGTGCGGCTCCGGATTCCATTCCTTCATGACGCCGACGATGCGCAGCGCGTTGCCCTCAAGCCGGATTTCGCGGCCTACGCTGTTTGCCCCCTGGAACAGCTTCTCGTTGAGCGTCTTGGAAATGACCGCCACGCGCGCCGCCCGTCATCGTCTTCACGCGTCCACGGGTGGCCGTACTGCATGGGCACGTTGAACATCGGGAAGAAGTCGGCCGAGGTCCAGCGGGTATCGATGGAGAAGGGCTTGAGCGTGCTGTTGTCCGGTTCGATCGTTGCGTCGCCGACGGTCATCATCACCTGGCGCTCGGCCTTGGCTTCGCGCAGCAGTGCTTCGGCGTCGTAGCGCGTCATCTGCTCCTCCGGCTCTTCCTCAAGGCCGAAGCCGTTGCGCGGGCGGGGGTCGATCTGCGCGTAGAACAGGCGCTCACTCTTCTCTGGGATGGGGTTTCCGGAAAGTACATGGAACACCGTCAGCGTGGTCATCGAGGCGCCGATGCCGAGCGCGATAGCGATCACCATCAGCGCGGTCAGTACCTTGTTGCGGCGGAAGCTGCGCACCGCCAATCGGGCGTAGTAGGCGAACATGGTCGGGCCCTCACTCGTTGACGGCGACGATGTGGCGCGGCGGGGTGGCCAGCACCGGCTCGCGCACCAGGTCGGTCACCTGACCATCGACGATGTGCACGTTGCGCTGCGCGCGGCCAGTTCCGGATCGTGGGTGACCATCACGATGGTGGTGCCGGCAGCGTTGATCTCCTCCAGCAGTTCCATCACGCCGCGGGCCATCTGCGTGTCCAGGTTGCCGGTCGGTTCGTCGGCCAGCAGCAGGCGCGGGCTGCCGGCAAGCGCACGCGCGATGGCCGCGCTGCTTGCTGGCCACCCGACAGTTCATTCGGATAATGCTTCATGCGCGAGCCGAGGCCGACCTGGCTCAGCGCCTTCTCGATACGTTCGCGGCGCTCGTTGGCGCTCATCTTCCGATAGCGCAGCGGCACGTCGACGTTGTCGAACAGGTTCAGGTCGGGGATCAGGTTGAAGCCCTGGAAGATGAAGCCGATCTTCTGGTTGCGCAGGCGGCTGCGGGCGTCGTCGCCCAGCGTGCTCACGTCCTGGCCGTCAAGCATGTAGGTGCCGCTGGTGAAGGTTTCCAGCAGGCCGGCGATGTTGAGGAAGGTGGTCTTGCCGGAGCCTGACGGGCCGGTGACGGCGACGAACTCACCTTCCTTGACCTGCAGTTCCAGCGAGCGCAGTGCGTGGGTTTCCACCTGTTCGGTGCGGAAGACCTTGGCGACCGAACGCATTTCGAGCATGTACATGGGGTGTCCTCTCTCCAGGATTCAGGTATCAGGTATCAGTTGACGGAGACGCGTTCGGCGTCCTTGAACAGGTCGCTGCCAGAGACCACGATGCGGTCGCCCGGCTGCACACCCGACTTGATTTCCACTTCGCCCAGGCTGCTGACGCCCAGTTCCACCGGACGCCGCACTGCGGTGCGGCCATCCATCACGTAGGCGATGCCGTTGCCCTGTTCGACGAACGGGCCGCGCTCGACCTTCAGCACGTCCTTGCGGGTGTCGAGCAGCACGCGCACCGACATCCGCTGGCTCTGGCGCAGGCCTTCCGGCTGCGCGCTGGCGAAGCGCACGCGGGCGTTGACCTCCCCGTTGACCACTTCCGGCGACACCGCACTGATCTCGCCCGGGAACGGCTTGCCGTTGCCGCCGGTCAGCTGCGCCGGCATGCCGATCGCCAGGTCGCGGGCGAAGCTCTCCGGTACCTTGATCTCAACCTCGAACTTGGACAGGTCGACCACGCCCAGCACGGGCGCATTGGCGGCCAGGTTGGTGGACTGGACGGCCTGCACCTGGCCGACCTGGCCGTCGAACGGCGCGCAGGGTCAGCGCGTCCACCTGGCGCTGCACCTCGGCCACCACCGCCTTCTGGCGGTCGGCCAGCAGGCGCTTGTTGCGGGCGTCCAGGTCAGCGCCCTGGCTCTGCAGGCGTGCATCGGTGGTGGCATTGGCCAGCGTGATGTCGGCCTTCTTCAGCGAGTCCTTGGCCTTGGCCAGATCGATCTGCGGTACTGCACCGCCGTCGTAACCGCGCTGGTAGCGCTGCAGGTCGCGGTCGGCGGCCTGGCGCTCGATGGTGGCCTGGTCGGTTTCCTTGCGCGACTTGGCGCGGGCCAGGGTGGCGTCCAGCGCGGCGCGGCTGGCCTCGGCTTCCAGGCCGGCCAGGGTGGCCTGCTCCTGGGCCAGCTTGCTGCGCAGTTCCGGGCTGTCGATGACCGCCAGCTCCTGGTCCTTCTTGACCACGTCACCGGCAACGACTTTCAGGTCCACGGTACCGGCCGAGATGGCGTACAGGATCGGGCTGTTGGCGGCGATCACGCGGCCGTCGGCGGCGATGTCGCGGACCAGGTCACCGCGCTTCACTTCGGCGATGCGCACGCGGCTGCTGTCGTAGGAGCGGCTGGCGTTGGACCAGGCGTACACGGCCCAGCCGATGCCGGCCAGCAGCGCGATGGCGCCCAGTGCCGGCCAGCGGTAACGCTGCCAGTTGGCGCGGGTGGTGCCGGCCGGGGCGGAGGAAACGATCTGGTCCTGTGCGGAGGTGTCGCGGATCATCGGGTGCGTGCCTGACGGTGGTAGTGGGTACCAAGCACGTAGCGTGCCAACTTTATTTCCTTGTGGGTCAATGGGTTGGGAGGCGCCCTGAAGTGTCCGGGTGTCCGCGGACACCTTTCCGGACACTTTCATTAAGCGGACAGGAGGGGGAGCGCGGGCCCGCAGGCTAGAATGCGGCGATCGTCTTCAAGGAAACGCGTGACATGTGTGGAATCGTGGGTGCGATCGCTGATCGCGACGTAGTGCCGGTGCTGATCGAAGGCCTGAAGCGCCTTGAGTACCGTGGTTACGATTCCTCGGGCATCGCGGTGATCGACCATGCCGAACGGCCGGATGTGCGCCGCGTGCGTCGTACCGGCCGTGTGTCGGAAATGGCCACTGCGGCCGAGGCCGAGGGCTTCAATGCAGTGCTGGGCATCGGCCACACCCGCTGGGCCACCCATGGGGGCGTCACCGAGGCCAACGCGCATCCGCACATCAGCCACGGCGTGGCACTGGTGCACAACGGCATCATTGAAAATCACGAGGAGCAGCGCGAGAAGCTGCGTGCCCTGGGTTACACCTTCGAGTCGCAGACCGACACCGAAGTCATCGCGCACCTGATCCATCACCACCTGAAGGACGGCGACGACCTGCTGGTGGCGCTGCAGCATACGGTGAAAGAGCTGACCGGTGCCTACGCGCTGGCCGTGGTCAGCCGCGCCGAGCCGGAACGCTTCGTCTGCGCGCGCATGGGCTGCCCGCTGCTGATCGGTCTGGGCGAGGGCGAGAACTTCGTGGCGTCCGACGTTTCGGCCGTGATCTCGGCCACCCGCAAGGTGATCTTCCTGGAAGAGGGCGACACCGCCGAAATCCGCCGCGACGGCGTGCGCATCTTCGATGAGCATGACCAGCCGATCGAACGCGAGGTGCACCTGTCCGACGTATCGCTGGCATCGCTGGAGCTGGGCCCGTACCGCCACTTCATGCAGAAGGAAATCCACGAGCAGCCGCGCGCGCTGGGCGACACCATCGAGGCAGCGATCGACGCCGGTGGTTTCCCGGCCGAACTGTTCGGCAAGAATGCCGAGGCCGTGCTGTCAGGCATCGAAGGCGTGCAGATCATCGCCTGCGGCACCAGCTATTACGCCGGCCTGACCGCGCGCTACTGGATCGAAGCCATCGCCGGGCTGCCGTGCAGCGTGGAGATCGCCAGCGAGTACCGCTACCGCGCCGCGTATGCCAACCCGAAGCACCTGATCGTCACCATCTCCCAGTCCGGCGAAACGCTGGATACGATGGAAGCGCTGAAGTACGCCAAGTCGCTGGGCCACAAGCACACGCTGTCGATCTGCAATGTGCCGGAAAGCGCGATTCCGCGCGCCAGCGAGCTGGTCTGCTACACCCGTGCCGGCGCCGAGATCGGCGTGGCGTCGACCAAGGCCTTCACCACCCAGCTGGCCGCACTGTTCCAGCTGACCGTGGTGCTGGGCAAGCTGCATGGCCGCATCGACGCGGCGCAGGAAGCGGACTACCTGGAGCAGCTGCGCTTCCTGCCGGGCAGCGTGCAGCACGCGCTGAACATGGAGCCGCAGATCGCCGCCTGGGCCGAGCGTTTCGCGCGCAAGAGCAGCGCACTGTTCCTGGGTCGTGGCCTGCATTACCCGATCGCGCTGGAAGGCGCGCTCAAGCTCAAGGAAATCTCCTACATCCACGCCGAGGCCTATCCGGCGGGCGAGCTGAAGCATGGCCCGCTGGCGCTGGTGGACGAGGACATGCCGGTAGTGGTGATCGCGCCCAACGACAGCCTGCTGGAGAAGGTGAAGTCGAACATGCAGGAAGTACGCGCGCCGGCGGCGAGCTGTTCGTGTTCGCCGACCAGGACAGCAACTTCAACGAGTCCGAAGGCGTGCATGTGATCCGTACGCCGCGCCATGCCGGCGTGCTCAGCCCCATCGTGCACACCATCCCGGTGCAGCTGCTGGCGTACCACACCGCACTGGCACGTGGCACCGACGTGGACAAGCCGCGCAACCTCGCCAAGAGCGTGACGGTGGAGTAAGGCTTCGCGAAATTGTCGGCTGCATGGTCAGATGTATTGGCTAGTCCGGCTGGTCCGGCTGGTCCGGCTGGTCCGGCTGGGACCGCGGGGCGGGAACGTTTGCCAATTGCTTGCTCAAGAAGCTAGGTGGCCTTTCAGGGCGCAGGGTAGTTGAATAGCTGTCGAAGTTGAGCGAAGGAGGGGGCGCATAGGTACCAGTAGGTGTGCTTCACGAAGCACATCAAACAGACGCCCGTGCTCAGAGCAATTCGAGCCACGTACAGCCTCCGTTCGACCAAATGATGTAGCTTGCCCGTGTCTAGGCGTAGTTGGCGCGCGCGGTAATCGCTCGCCAGAACAGGCGCGTTGGCGTCAGCGGTGTGCTGTCGTTGACGATGGTACCCAAAGGAGAAGAACCTTAGAAAGCCGCCGTATACTTTGCATGGGGGAAGAGTCAAGCACGCCTTCATGAAGCAACACGCAGACGAGCTCGGCTTGGCGGCGATGTGGTGAATGCTTGGTGGCCGTCCTGGCGGCTACTGTGCCTGACTCAGGGCGCCTGCAAGTGGACACGAGAAGGATGACCGGCGATGCCTGAGACTGCCAAAGCACAGCTGGCTTGAAAGCGACTCTCTGTATGGATACCTTGATATGACCACAGATCTGCACGAGCTTGGCTAGGCGTTTAATCGCCACCGCGTGGCATGCTTGACGAGCGAACAGGGCGGGCTACCGTCGGCGCCTCGCCCGCTGAGTGTCCAAGTCGGAACAGTCGCAAGGAATGTTCTGGCTCGTGGCTTCACGGTCAGTGAACCAAGTCGCGCTTGAATAACGGGCGTCGTCTGCATCTGGACGTAACACACGTCTTGTACTTGGCGATGGTGCTTCATCTGTTCTCACATCAGGCCATTGGATGGGCAGTCCGACCAACTCAGTATATCGACTTGGCTCTAGACGCGTCGCTAGCTGCCGCCTCGCGTCGCAAGTCTGGCTCTTGACCCTTATGCTCCAATCGGACTGGGAGAGGCAGTTCACCAGTGATGGCTGGCAGACTTCCTGCGTGTGCACGACATTGATTGCAGCATAAGTCGGCGAGGCAATTGCCATGGAAATGCAGCGGTGGTGGGCTTCTTTCAGTTGCTGAAACGGGAGCGGAGGATCTACAGCAATCACAGCGAGGCGCGTGCTGATGTCTTCCAGTACATTGACCAGGTCCAAGCAGCGGGACAACTCCAACGACTGCTTGCTCGCCGGTAAAGTATGAGAGGTCCGGGGCACTAAACGGCTCACGACTTTCTGGGGACTTGCTTGCTTTCATAAAAGAATTGGGCTGGGATTGCTCTGAGCCTTGGAGAAATCCATTAATTCAAACGCAATTTGAATGCCGTCTTTTCTTCTTGAATGCCGTCTTTTCTTCTGTGATATCCACGATTGATCCGTCACGCAGTTCAAGAACCCGATCAGCATAATCCATAAGAATTGAGCGGTGCGCAACAATGATTCGGGTTGCATCAAGCTTAGACAGTGAGTCTGCCACGAGCCTTTCACATTCGGTGTCAAGGTGAGATGTGCCTTCGTCAAAGACTACTATCGGACATTGTCTGTAAAATGCGCGAGCAAGAAGTACGCGTTGACGTTGGCCAGCTGAGAGAATGTTCTCGCCCTCGGCTAAGTGGGTTAGGTAACCCATGGGGAGCGCTTGAATATCATCATCAATATTCGCTTCTGCAGCCGCTTTGCGAATTTTTTCCAAATCGATGAAGCCGTCAAACAGGGCAATGTTCTCGGCGACTGAGCCACTAAATAAGATGTCTTCTTGCAGGACCGCAGCAATATTGCTTCGCCAACTGGATAGGTCGCAATCCAGAATCGACTGTTCGCCGAAATTAATCTCGCCCGAAGTGGGGGTGGCAACTCCAAGAAGTAGCCTGAGCAAGCTGGACTTTCCGCACCCTGAGGGGCCGGAAATGACTACGAATTCCCCAGGTGATATTGTAAGGTTTAATGAAGAAATAACAGGTGGGGTGTGCGTGTTGTATGAGAACGAGACGTTCTTGAATTCAATAGCCATATGGTCGCCTGATATGGAGGGCGACTCTCCACCGCGATCAGGCTGAGCGTATCTGATATGATCGATTCGACCAAGCATCTCGCGGAATGAAAAAAAGCTGGGCACTAAGTTGGTCACACTCAGTGCCCGCTCTTTAATGATCGATCGGAAAGCGAAAATTCCGAAAAGCGCTGCGACTCCGGGTGCCGTGACTGCATTGGTTGAGGTAAAAAATATTAAGCAAGAAAACTCTATCGGTAATAGTATAGATGAAAGCGAGTTGCGAATTGCGCGTTCATGAGCGATTTTTGACTCAATGTCCGCAAGCTCAATGACGCGACTTTCCCATTGAGCGAATCGGGTAGCCTCTCCGCCAGCAAGCTTTATGGACTGGAAGCCCCGAACTGCTTCTTGAAGGTAAGCGCTTTGTTGCAGTCGTGCGTCAATTAATTTTGCCGCAGAAATCTTTTCTGAAGAAAATCCGGAGGCGCGAATGAAGAAATCAACTAAAATGCTAGATGTAACTATTGCCGCGGCAATAGGATTAAATACATAAAGTAGAATTGATGCGAATACAAGAACTGCCAAGTCCACTGCTCCCGGCAGGAACTCGTCCACCAACATCTTCCGCATCGTCTCTAATGATTGTACCTGCTGCGCTACCGCACTATCTGATCTTGCGTTAATATATTCAGGGGGGAGTTTGAGGATTATTCTCATGGCCCTCAAAGAGAATCGTTCAGCCACGCCCCGTCCGGCTACGTCCAGCGCATGAGCGCGAGCAACGTTTGCGGTGAAGTGAAAGACCATCAGCATGCCCAGGCCAATCAGCAGGGCAATGGCGCTACCCTGCGGCCAACTATCAATCGCAATTGAGAGCTCCCGCAAAAAAAAAGGTTGCGCAAGGAGTACAAGCTGAAATATGAATATGATGGATACGGTCCTGGTTGCGATCTTCGTGAGCCCCCAGTCGATCGCAAAGAGACTGGTGGGGGGGCGGCGTGACGCAAGGCCCTTTGAATGATGCTCCTCCCACCCTTCCTGTAGCCTAAATTCCACAGCGACACCCGTGAATCTTTCCTCGGCATCTTCAATTCGGATTCTGATCATGCCTTTCCCAGGGTCGGCAATATCAAGCCAATCGTTGCCAACCCTTGTTAATACCACGAAATGATTCATGTCCCAGTGCAGGACTGTGGGTAAGCGAAGATCTGCAAGTCGATGTAGTCCTACTCGCACCGGCCTTGCAACTAGCCCTAAAATCTCAGCAGCTTTCACAAACTGTGAAAGCCCAACGCCCCTTGTCATAGGTCCGAGAACTGGTGCGAGATCGGACAAGGAGACATCAAGTCCGTGTGCGCGCGCAATCATCGACAGGCAGGCAGCTGCACAGTCATTTGGTGCTGATTGATAGACATGCACCACTTTTCGTGACCTGCCCCCCGTTTTCCGGGCCAACCTGATCTTAGTAGAGTCCGTCTCACAAGAGGACGGACATGAAGAAGCGATACACCGAAGAGCAGATCATCGGCTTCCTGAAGCAGGCGGCCGCCGGCACGCCGGTCAAGGAGCTTTGCCGCAAGCACGGCTTCAGTGACGCGTCGTTCTACCTGTGGCGGCGCAAGTTCGGCGGCATGGATGTGCCCGACGCCAAGCGCCTGAAGGCACTGGAAGCGGAGAACGCGCGGCTCAAAAAGCTGTTGGCCGAGTCGATGTTGGACAACGAAGCGCTGAGGATCGTGGCGCGGGGAAAATACTGAGCCCGCCGACGCGACGGGCTGCCGTCGCGGACGTGCGGGCGAAGCTGGGCCTGTCGGAGCGGCGGGCCTGCCGGGCACTGGGCTTGTCACGCAGCGTGTTGCACTACCAGCCGCGCATGGCGAACGCGCCGTTGCAGGCCAGGCTCGTTGCGTTGGCGGGCGAACGTCGCCGGTTCGGCTACCGACGGCTGCACATCCTGCTGGAACGGGAGGGCTGGATCGCCAACCACAAGCGAATCTACCGGCTGTACCGCAACGCTGGCCTGGCGGTGCGCAAGCGCCGCAAGCGCGATCGCGTGGCCGTCGAGCGCCGTCCGCTGCAGCTGCCGTCGGGGCCCAACCACACCTGGTCGATGGACTTCGTCTTCGACGCCCTGGCCAACGGGCGCCCGATCAAGTGCCTGACGGTGGTGGACGATTGCACCAAGGAAGCGGTGGAAATCGCCGTCGGCCGGAGGATAAATGGCCAGAACGTGGCCGACATCCTGGATGCGGTATGCCGTTTCCGCGGCTACCCCGCGGCGATCAGGACCGACCAGGGACCCGAGTTTACCGGCCGGGCGCTGGACCAGTGGGCGACCGCCAACGGCGTGACGCTTGTGCTGACCCAGCCAGGGAAACCCACGCAGA
Source organism: Stenotrophomonas sp. 93052_Sma (assembly GCF_056481145.1). Classification (NCBI taxonomy): domain Bacteria; kingdom Pseudomonadati; phylum Pseudomonadota; class Gammaproteobacteria; order Lysobacterales; family Lysobacteraceae; genus Stenotrophomonas; species Stenotrophomonas sp. 93052_Sma. The sequence goes on along the minus strand of NZ_CM151134.1, from coordinate 4,294,759 downwards.
ACGCCTATGTGGAGAGCTTCAACGGCAAGTTCCGGGACGAATGCTTGAACGAAAACTGGTTTATCTCGCTCGAGCACGCACGGGCGGTAATCGCCATCTGGCGCAAGGACTACAACGAGGTGCGTCCGCACAGCTCACTGCCCAAATGCACGCCTGCCGAGTTCGCCGCCGCGCTGCGCAACGAAGGTGCCTTGACTGGTTCGACCGCTGATCGAAACCTGACCCACCGGAGCGGTATGCTCCCCAACCTGGACTCTACTAAGTAGCTAGTGGCCCTGAGAAAGGGGGCAGGTCATTCGTGTTGCGATCGGAGCATCGCCTCTTAGCCAACCACGAAAATTCGTCGCAATTCCTGCGCGCTTAAGAATTGGATTTCCGAGCGTTCTAATTAAGGCGGCGCGCTGCGCAGCCTTTCTAAAATTGTACGGCATAACATGCGACCTTCATTGTTAGACGCGGAACTCTTTCTGATAGGCTTCGGACGACTCCCTCCAAATTTCGCGGCCGAATTTCGTTAATGTCTTAGCAGAGGCGATACTTTTGGAATACGTTGCATGCCATTCCTTCCATGTGTCTAGCTGGCGACGCTCATCTTGCTTAAGTCCGATTGCAACCTCTGCCCTTCGAAGGAACACAGCCGTATTAATGGTTGCATGTGCGGCATAGAGAACAAGCTCCAAAGGACGCGCTATACCTTTGATTGGCGAGTAGTGCATTTCATCGGTGCCCGGCTCAATCAATGGCGAAATGCAGGAGGCTGCACCGAGGGCCACATGGGAGGCCTCATGCACTAGCGCCTCAGCGGTGAGAAGCGGCGTGGGATGGGGATTAAGATAGATGATGGCGGGAAATGCCATCGTGCTTCCCGATGTATCGGCGGTAGTGCCTTTAAGCGTCGCCAGCATCACCTGTCGCACAAGGTGGTCAACCCAGGTTGCGTGGATGTCCGAACAAAGGTGAAGAAGCCTTACTGATTCATAGAAGTGCTGGACGTCGATGGCGAGTGCCGAGCAATCAGCCGCACGGGGCTGAGCAGCGGGGTACTCCCAAATATTGGGGAAAGAGTCGGCTTCGACTTCGACACCTGTTTCAGTCAGACCGAATTTGACGCCCTCGGCGGGTGGGTAGGCTGGCCAACCTACGTTCACGGAGGAGGCAAACACCAGCGGATGCGCAGACATCTGCTGGGTGGGGCCAGTTGGCAGTACGCTTAAATTGGCGCGGGCACTCGAACCACCCTTGCCAGCTCGCACGAAAGTGCCTCCATAGTAAATCCAGTCACCAGTGAGCTCTCCTGCCTCGTCCCCCAAGTCTAGCCCTAAGTGAGCAAGAAACGCATGCATTTGCAATGCCGCTAGATCCAGTCGTCCGTCCTTCACTAGCCTGTCTGCGATGGCCATCTCGGGCGACCAAGCTGCTGGGTTGGCACTTTTCCTGATGTGATTCTCGAACTGAGCTACAACGTGGCTAGGGATGCCTGCTTGCCTCATTACATGAGCACTTCTGATACGTCCTATTTCGCTCAAGAGGCGAGGTAGCCTAGGGGCGCCGGGTGCGGCAAAGGCCTTGGCGTACGTCAGTGCAATCGTCATGTGGCACATCCCAAATTTCTCTCAATGATTGCGCTACTTACTGAGTTTGCAATGAGCATTGATCGAATTTCAGAATATAGTATTCGCAATTCGTCGCAATAAATGGATGGATTGTCAAAGCCAGCGCTGCTCGAGAAGCGAGTCGGCGGGTTCCCCCCCCCTGCAAACTCGACGCCATTCGCAGGGGCGACAGGCCCTGGGTCCCTCAAACGCTCCTTGGAGCTCACCCCAAACATCCGAATCAAAGATGAGGTCAGGGCTTTCATCAAAAACAGAGAATGGCATATCGCGAAAGCGGTCGGCTAAACCATGAAGTGTATCTTCTGGGCCAAGCTTGCCGTCGGATGATACGACCAATAGGTGGCGAAAATCATAGGGAATTAGTTTTTCTGCGCCTGGCTCCGTCGATGCCATCATTAGCAAGAGCTGCCTCAGGAATCTAATGTTAATTGCAGGGCGTCGTAATCTTGCCCACTCCCTTAATACCGCACGCAAGAATCGCCCGACACCTTCCACGTAGGCTTTCGGAACGTTGCTGTCGTGCGAATAATCAGGGACTAGAAAGTTCATGTGCGTGACGCCCAGGTCATTCGCAAAATGTCGCACCGTCTCTGCCCCATCCTCCTCTGGATTGATAACGCAAAGTAGAGCTGGCTGGGATCCGAGTCCAGATCGTGCACCCTGCTGTAGTAATTCTATTCCGCGGACTGTCTTCTTGTAAGTGCTACGCCCTCTCTTATCAAGCCGAAAAACGTCATTCTGAGCTTTGGTGCCGTCGATAGAGACTCCCACCCCGATCTTGTGATGCCCGAGCAACTTCACCCACTCTTCATCAATCAAGGCGCCATTGGTCTGAATGTTAAAAGAAAAAGTAAAGTCGCTTTCATAGCTCCTCAAAACCTTGCACATGTTGTCAAATCGCGCCTTCTTCATCAGAAGAGGTTCGCCACCATGAAAGTTGATAGTTACCCGCCGCAGTCCATAGCTGCGCGCACATTTTGCGGCGTAATTTCCCAAGGCATGTATCACCTCATCTGATACCAGCGGCGCGCGGTCACGCCATGTCTCATCACCGCTATAGAAAAAATAGCAATACTTACAGGTGAGGTTGCAGCGTTCACTAATCTTGAAGACGATGCCTAGGTTATCAATAGGTCGATAACTTGCCATGCTGACCACTCCATGAAGATCCCCCTTCTCATATCGAAAAAGGGGGAGGCCAAACACGCTGTCCTTCGCGCGCAAGTCATTTGCCCCCAAAGGCAAGCGCGACACGCCGTCTGTGATTATGGCGCGTCATGCTTCACCGTAGGCGATAACTCTTGATGAAAATGGCTACGGAGCGGAGGAGCTGCGCTGTGCTAAGTTGCGAGTCACCCATTTGTTCTGGGTAGGTTCTTTAGATGCAGACGTTATCTGGGCATTGCCCAGTAAAGTTACTGTTGTGTTGGGCGAACTGAGCATTGCCAGCCGAAACTTGGTCAATGTTCTCGCTAATCAGGTCCTGAATGCCCAGAAAATCCTCGTTCTGCGGTTCAATGTTGTTCACTGTCTATCCTCCAATGATGTTAGTGCATGTGCCGCGGCGCGGCGGCCCAGTATTGCTTCATTCACATCTCCCTGGTGTAATATTGGGGTGAATTTATAAGATATTTTGCGTTAATTAAGCGCGCGCGTTTTCACGCGCATTGCTCATGCCGAAGAGGCGGGTATCGATGCGCTGTCTGCCACGGTCTCACGGCGCGTTTGCTTTCGTGGGTCGCGCTGGTAGCGCTCAGCACCACCGTCTCGGGGGAATACTGGTGAAGTTCGTAGGCCGGGCCGACAGGACTGACTTGCTGACAGCAGTTCTTTCGCTGCGCGGGCCTTCGCCGGATCGCGTCTGTGCGATCAGGCACTGTGCGCATCGGGCAGATCATGCTGTTGGCCGACAGATAGTGCTGGTAGTCATCGCCGCGGAACTGACTGGCACGATCAGAATATAGGGTCTCGACGTAGTCGCCTTGGCCGTAGCCAGACCGCCATCTGCAGGTTGAGGATCACAATTGTTTCATGCAGCAGTCGACTGTTTCATGCAGCAGTCGACTGAGATGGGGTGTTCGTCTCTGGTGCGAAGCTGAGCGTGGTACTGAAGGCGGAAGGCAGCAGCGAGGTAGTGCAGTTGAAGGTGGCCCAGAACGGCCATTATTCGAAGCATGGGCGGACAACTGGGACAACCGCAAGGCGTTATGTCCGCCATCGGCAGCAATCAGTCAATCTTTAACGCGCGACATCGCCTGTATTCAGCGGCGGTTTCAGCCGCGGTGCCATTCTCTGGATCGTCAGTTGGTTCCCACGACGAACTGTCCTATCGATGCCGGTAGTGACCGATGGTCGCAGTCGTAGAATCGATTTGACCGAGGGCCGGGTTGAGCGGTTGAACCCACCTCGTTCGCGTTGCAGCACGTCGTCTGCCGATCCATTTCCACCGGCAGCCGGGTGCGCCAGACGTGCGCTGAAAGGTCTGTTCCCGGGGAGGGGGCTTATCGGAAGAGCACACTTTTTTGACTTCAGTGACCTGCACCAGGAAACAAGAATGAACGTCCGCGAACTCCTGCAATCCAAGAAAGAAGCTGTCATCACCATCGACGCCGAAGACACCATCGGTGCCGCCGCCCACAAGATGAGCGCGAACAGGATCGCTGCGCTGGTGGTGATGAAGGACGATGCCCCGGTCGGCATCATTTCCGAGAAGGACATCGTGCGCACCCTGGCCGACGACGGCCCGCAGGCCGGCCGCCGGGTGATTTCCAGCCTGCCGTCCACCGGCCTGGAAGGCATTGCGCCGGAAGCGACCCTGAAGCAGGCCATGTCGCTGATGACATACTCGCGGCGCCGTCATCTGATGGTCACCGAAGGCACCCTGCTGGTGGGCATCCTCAGCCTGGGCGACATCGTGAAGAACCTGCTGGGCGAGCTGGAGCTGGAAAAGGCCGTGCTGCAGGACATCTACATGGCCGCCCACTGAGGGCTGGACCCTTGGATGCAGAGAAGCCGGGCATTGCCCGGCTTCTTCGTTCACGGCTTCGGTGATATCAGAAAGTGACCTTCACCGAATCGGCACTGTAGTTCGCCGGACCGTGATAGACCACTTCGATGTTGTTGCCATCCGGATCGAGCACGAAGGCGCCGTAGTAGCCGGGATGGTAGGGGCGCTCGCCGGGTGCGCCGTTGTCCTTGCCTCCGGCGGCGATCGCGGCGGTATGGAAGGCATCGACGGTGGCGCTGTCGCGGGCCTGGAAGGCCAGATGGTGGCGCCCGGTCAGCTGGCCGGCGGCGGCCTCGCTGCTGGCGCTGGAAATGAACAGCTCATCGGCCCAGAAGTAATCCTCGCCTTCGCCGGCGATCGGGATGCCGATCGTATCGAACACCGCCTGGTAGAAGCGCCGGCTGGCGGCCAGGTCGCGCACCACCAGCTGGATGTGGTCGATCAGGCGGCCACGGTGCAGTTCCATCGTTTCCATACGAACCTCGCAAAAAAGGGGACGGAGGGGATTAAGTCGCTTCCAGCCAATAGTGCCAGAAACGACTTAATCCCCTCCGTCCCCTTTTTGGGTCAGACGTTGGCGATGATCTCGACCCAGTAGCCGTCCGGGTCCTTGATGAAGGCCAGGTTCTTCATGCGGCCGTCGGTCAGGCGCTTCTGGAAGGTCACGCCCAGGTCCTCGAAGCGCTGGCAGGCGGCTTCGATGTCCGGCACGGACACGCAGATGTGGCCGAAGCCGCGCGGGTCGCTGTTGCCGTCGTGGTAGACCGCGCCGTCCTGGGTTTCGGTGCCGTGGTTATGGGTCAGTTCCAGCACACCCGGCAGGCCGGCCATCCACACGCGGCGCTGGCTGTCGTCTTCCGGCACCACCGCGCCGGCCGGTACGTAGGCCAGGAAGTACAGGCTGAACTGGGCTTCGGCGAAGTCGCGCTTGTCGATCAGCTGGTAGCCGAGCACGCGGGTGTAGAAGTCCAGCGAGGCGGTGATGTCCTTCACCCGCAGCATGGTGTGGTTGAACACGAAGCCGGTGGTCTCGGCCGGGGCCTGGGCGGCGACGCCGGGGACATCGCGCAGGGCGGGAATGGTCATGGGGGAGGTCCTTCAGACAGGGCCGTTGCTGGCCGGATGGGGCCATTCTACCGGCCGTCCCCTGACGGCACCGCGACGTACAATGGGCGGATCGCACCGTTCCGTTCTGAGCATTGCCCGCCATGTCGCAGCGTGAATGGGTGGCTGCCGCCATCCGCAAGATCGAAGCCGATTTCAACCGTTCCGCCGATACCCACCTGATCCCGCTGGCGCTGCCCGGGTTCGCGGGCATCGATGTGTACCTGAAGGATGAATCGAGCCATCCCACCGGCAGCCTGAAACACCGGTTGGCGCGCTCGCTGTTCCTGTATGCGTTGACCAACGGCTGGCTGCGCGAAGGGCGGCCGGTGATCGAGGCTTCCAGCGGGTCGACGGCAGTGTCCGAGGCCTATTTCGCGCGCCTGCTGGGGGTGCCGTTCATTGCGGTGATTCCGGCCACGACCTCCCCAGAGAAGATTGCGGCCATCGAGTTTCACGGGGGCCGCTGCCACCTGGTCGAGCGTGCCTGTGAACTCAACGGTGAATCGGAGAAGCTGGCCCGCGAAACCGGCGGCCACTTCATGGACCAGTTCACCTACGCCGAGCGCGCTACCGACTGGCGGGCCAACAACAACATTGCCGAGTCCATCTTCAAGCAGATGGCCGAGGAGCCCAGCCCGGTTCCGGAATGGATCGTGTGCAGCCCCGGTACCGGCGGTACCGCAGCGACGCTGGGCCGTTATGTCAGCTACCGCCGGCATGACACCCGCATCCTTTGCGCGGACCCGGAAGTGTCGGTGTTCTTCGATGGCTATCAGGCTGCCGTGGCCGGCCAGCAGGACTGGCGCGGCCTGACCTGCAGCGGCGGTTCGCGCGTGGAAGGCATCGGCCGGCCGCGGGTGGAGCCGAGCTTCATCCCGACCAGCGTCGATGCGATGGTGAAGGTGCCCGACGCGCTGAGCCTGGCCGCGATGCGCCATGTCAGCCGCCAGCTCGGTCGACGCGTGGGTGGCTCCACCGGCACCAACTTCATCGGTGTGCTGCAGGCCGCGCAGTGGATGCGTGAGGCGGGCCACCAGGGCAGCATTGTCAGCATCCTGTGCGACAGCGGCGAGCGCTATGCGCAGAGTTATTACGACCCGGCGTGGTACGTGCGCCAGGGCATCGATGTCGACGGTGCCGATGCACAGCTGGCAGCGGCGGTGGCTGGGCAGGGACTGCCCGAACTGCCGTGGTGCAGCCTGGAAGCGTTGTAGCGTCCTCGTAGAGCCGAGCCGTGATCGACACTCCGGGAAAGAGCCGTCGAGCATGGCTCGACGCTACAGATTCAATACCCCGCCGCGGTGAACGCGTCCAGCACTGCATCTCGCAGCGCATCGGGCAAGGCCTCGATGTCCATCGCGCGATCATCCAGATGCAGGCTCGGGTCCAGGATGCTGGCACGGCCCTGGGCCAGCGCCTGCAGCCACAGCAGCACGCAGATCACGAACTCGCGCTCATGGCCCAGCCGCAGCTGGCTGGCGCCGCGTTCGATCACCTCGAACGGGTACCACTCCTGGGCATCGTTGAACGTGCCGCCCTGCTGCAGCACTGCCTGCAGTTGATGCAGGTGACGCGGGGCGTCGTCGCCGGCATCGCACAATGCGGCGATCCATGTCAGTTCGGCCGGGCTGGCGGACAATGCCAGTGACCGGGCCGGTGAGGCGGATGCAACTGCAGCCAGACCTTCCATGTAGGGCCTCGTTCGGTGCGTACCGCTGCGGACTCCCCCGCAGCCAGAGCTTCAGCGCGGGACCGTAAGGCCGACGTGAATGCCGGGCCGTGCCCCCTTGTCAGCCCCGCCTGCCAGCGCCATATCTACCAAGCTGCCCGCCCGCCGGGCCCGTTCCCTGGAGACCTGCCGTGACCGTTGCCAACCCCCTGCTCGATTTTTCCGGCCTGCCGCGCTTCGAGGCGATTCGCCCCGAGCACGTGGCGCCGGCGCTGGACGTGCTGCTGGCCGAGGCCGAAGCCGCCGTCAGCACGGCCGAGCAGGTGCAGCCGGTGCGCTGGGAGACCTTCGTTGCCCCGCTGGACGATGCCACCGAGCGGCTGTGGCGCGCCTGGGGCCTGGTCGGCCACCTGCAGGGCGTGGTCAACACCCCGGAACTGCGCGAGGCCTACAACAGCAACCTGCCGCGGGTGACCCGCTTCGCCAGTGCGCTCAGCCAGAACCTGGCGTTGTACCGGCAGTACCAGACACTGGCCGCCAGCACCGAGGCGGCGCGCTTCGACGAGGCCCAGCGCAAGGTGCTGGACAACACGCTGCGTGACTTCCGCCTCGGCGGCGCCGAGCTGGCGCCGGAGGCGCAGCAGCGCTTCGCGGCGATCAAGGAAGAACTGTCGGCGCTGTCGGCGAAGTTCTCGCAGAACGTTCTTGACGCTACCGATGCCTGGTCGCTGATCGTCGAGGACGAAGCGCGATTGAAGGGCCTGCCGGAAGACGTGAAGGCCGCCGCGCATGCCGCAGCACAGAAGGACGGCAAGTCTGGCTGGAAACTGACCCTGCAGATGCCGTGCTACCTGCCGGTGCAGACCTGGGGTGAGGACCGCGACCTGCGCGAGATCCTGTACCGTGCCAGCGCACAGCGTGCGTCCGAATTCGGCGATGACACGCTGGACAACAGCGGCAACATCGACCGCATCCTCGCCCTGCGCGCGGAACTCGCCGCACTGCTCGGCTTTGGTTCGTATGGTGATTATTCGGTGGCGACCAAGATGGCGCAGGACCCGGCCGAGGTGCTCGGTTTCCTGCGTGACCTGGCCTCGCGCGCCAAGCCGTTCGCGGCCAAGGACCGTGCTGAACTGGAACAGTTCGCACGCGAGCAACTCGGTATCGACAGCCTGCAGGCCTGGGACCTGGCATTCGCTGCCGATCGCCTGAAGCAGGCGCGTTACAGCTATTCCGAACAGGAGGTGAAGCAGTACTTCACCGAACCGAAGGTGCTGGGCGGCCTGTTCTCGGTGATCGAGCAGCTGTACGGCCTGCGCGTGCAGGAGGACAGCGCGCCGGTGTGGCACGAAGATGTGCGCTTCTTCCGTCTGGTCGATGCGCAGGGCGCGCTGGTTGGCCAGTTCTACCTGGACTTGTACGCGCGCGAAGGCAAGCGCGGTGGCGCGTGGATGGACGATTGCCGCAACCGTCGCGCGCGTGGGGATGGCAGCGTGCAGACGCCGCTGGTCTACCTGGTGTGCAACTTCGGCCGTGGTGCCAACCGCAAGCCGGCGACCTTCAGCCACAACGAAGTAACCACGTTGTTCCATGAGATGGGCCACGGCCTGCACCAGCTGCTGACCCGCATCGGCGAACTGGGTGTGGCCGGCATCAACGGCGTGGAATGGGACGCGGTGGAGCTGCCCAGCCAGTTCATGGAGAACTTCTGCTGGGAATGGGACCACCTGCAGGGCATGACCGCGCATGTTGAAACGGGTGAGCCGCTGCCGCGCGCGCTGTACGAGCGCATGCTGGCTGCACGCAACTTCCACAGCGGCATGGCCACCGTTCGCCAGCTGGAGTTCGGTCTGTTCGACATGCTGCTGCACAGCCAGTTCGAGCCGGCGCAGGACAGCGTTCTGGCACTGCTCGATCGTGTGCGCGCGGAAGTGGCGGTGAACCACCCGCCGGTCTGGAACCGCTTCCCGCATCAGTTCAGCCACATCTTCGCCGGCGGCTACGCAGCCGGTTACTACAGCTACAAGTGGGCCGAGGTGCTGAGCGCCGATGCCTATGCGGCGTTCGAGGAGGCGCCGCAGGCGCTGGCTGAAACCGGCGCGCTTCCGCGAAGAGATCCTGTCGCGCGGTGGCAGCCGCCCGGCGGCGGAGAACTTCAAGGCCTTCCGCGGCCGCGCACCGCAGATCGACGCGCTGCTGCGCCACTCGGGCATGGCGTAAGGTGTTTGGTAGGTGCCAACCTTGGTTGGCACGTTACCGCTATCCACGCATGGCGTGGATCTACCGGAATGTTCGGACATGGCGTAACGCCTTGGTAGGCGCCAACCTTGGTTGGCGAAAAGCCCAGGCCAACCAAGGTTGGCCTCTACCGGGCGTCGCGCCTTGGGGTCATTCGGCGTAGATCATCTTCCGGGTCATGCCGCCGTCCACGATGAAGTCCTGGCCGGTGGTGAAACCGGACAGCGACGACAGCAGGTACACCGCCAGTGCACCGATGTCTTCGGGGCGGCCGACCCGGCCGACCGGGTGTTGCGCATGGTCGATGGCTGAGTATTCCGGCGCGTGGCGCTGTGAGGGTGCCTGCCACGCAGTGGTGCCGATCCAGCCGGGGCTGATGCTGTTCACCCGCACCGCCGGGCCGGCGCTGATCGCAAGTGCATGGGTGAAGGCCACCAGCCCACCCTTGGCTGTCGCGTAGGCTTCGCTGTGTGCTTCGGATTGCCAGGCCCGGGTGGAGGCGATGTTGATGATCGCACCGGCGGCGCTGGCGGTCAGTGCTGGCAACGTGTGCTTGCTGCACAGGAATGCACCGTGCAGTGACGACAGCCGGCGCTGCCACTCGTCCCAGTCCATATCCTGCAACCCTGTGCCGTGTGGACCGGCGATGCCCGCGTTGTTCACCAGTCCGTCGATACGGCCGAAACGCTGCAGGGCCACGGCGATGAAGTCGCGCACGCTGGCTTCGTCGGTGATGTCCAGGCGCTGGAACGCGGCATCCTCGCCGCGCTGCCATTCCGCCAGACACGCTTCTCCGGCCTCCACGTCCAGGTCGCCGATCAGCACGCGTCCTCCGGCACCAAGTACGGCCTGGGCAATACCACGGCCGATGCCGTTGGCACCGCCGGTGACCAGCACAACCTTGCCCGACAGTGGCGCGGCCGGCCATGCGGCAATCGGCGGCACCGTGCTCACGTCAGGTCTTCGCCGCGCAGGCGGCGATGCCAGCCGTCCACACCGATGCGGTCCAGGGTCTGGATGTTGCGCTCGACGATCACGTCCGGGTCCGGATAAACATCCACCGCGCGTGCCACGCTGTCTTCGCGCAGCAGGTGCAGGGTGGGGAAGGGCGCGCGGTTGGTGTAGTTGCTGGCGTCGTCCGCGGCCACGCCATCGAACTGGTAGTCCGGGTGGAAGCTGGCCACCTGCAGGATGCCCTGGAGGTCCAGTGCCTCGATCGCCGCATCGGCGTTGTCGAGGAAATCGTTGTAGTCGAGGAAATCGGTCAGCACCTGCGGATGCACGATCAGCGTCGTGTCGATCTGCTCGGCCGGGGTATCGCGCAGCAGCACCAGCTCCTCGGCCAGCTGTTCAACCAGGGCTTCCGGCGTGGTCGCATCGCTGAGCACGATGCGGACCTGGTCCTTCACGTACACCGCCTTGGCGAACGGGCACAGGTTCAGGCCGATGACGATGCGCTCCAGCCACAGGCGGGTGGCGGCGATCGGGTCATCGGTGGGCAGGTGGGAATCGGTCATGGCGGGCACGTGGGCTGGCGGGGCCGCCATTGTAGGCAGTGTGCCGGTGCTGCGCTGTCCACTGTGCAGGAACTGGACAGTGGCGAAGCTGGAAATTCCTGAAGATTCAAACCGTTGCGCGCTACCGATGGATGGCCGATTGCCAGTCCGGGGCGACGGGCGTGGAATGGATGCACGACACAGGAGGACACCCATGACTGCATCTTCCCCGTGGCTGCCGGACGCCCTCTGGGCCGGCGCCTTCTTTGATGGCCACTGGCAGGCTGCCCCGCAACGGCACCCGGTGATTGAACCGGCCACCGGCCAGGAGTTGGGCGAGATCGGCCTGGCCGACCCGGCGCAGATCGCGCGTTCGGCGGCTGCCGCGGCACAGGCGCAGCAGGCGTGGGCGGCGGCGCCCTACGAACAGCGTGCCGACGTGCTGCGCAAAGCCGCGCGTCTGGCCGAAGAAAACATCGACACCCTGGTCGAGTGGCTGGTGCGCGAAAGCGGCTCGACCCGCCTGAAGGCCGGCTTCGAGGCCAAGGTGACGATCAAGGCGCTGCACGAGGCCGCCGCACTGCCGTCGCGCAGCACGGGTGAGATCCTGCCCTCCGAGCCGGGCAAGCTGAACCTGGCGCGGCGCCGCCCGCTGGGCGTGGTCGGGGTCATCTCGCCGTTCAACTTCCCGCTCTACCTTGCGATGCGCGCGGTGGCCCCGGCGATCGCGCTGGGCAACGCTGTGGTTCTCAAGCCGGACCCGCGTACGGCAGTGTGTGGTGGCGCGGTGATCGCACGCCTGTTCGAGCAGGCGGGCCTGCCGGCAGGCGTGCTGCACATGCTGCCCGGCGATGGCGCGGCCGGGGCCGCGCTGACCAGTGACCCGCACGTGGCGATGATCCAGTTCACCGGTTCCACCGCCGCCGGGCGCAAGGTCGGCGAAGCGGCGGGCAAGCACCTGAAAAAGGTTTCGCTGGAGTTGGGTGGCAAGAATTCGTTGATCATCCTGGACGATGCGGACCTGGACCTGGCGGTGGCCAACACCGCGTGGGGCGTCTACCTGCACCAGGGCCAGATCTGCATGGCGACCGGCCGCGTGCTGGTGCACCGGAAGATCCATGACACGTTCCTGCAGAAACTGGTGGCCAAGGCCAACGCGCTGAAGGTAGGCGACCCGGCACGTGAGGACGTGGCGATCGGCCCGCTGATCAATGCCGGCCAGCGCGACCATGCTGCACGCGTGGTCGAGCAGGCGGTGCAGGCCGGTGCCACGCTGGAAGCGGGCGGCACGCACCGGGAGCTGTTCTTCGCACCCACCGTGCTCGGCAACGTTGCGGCCGACAATCCGGCCTTCAGCGAGGAAATCTTCGCGCCGGTAGCGGTGGTGGTGCCGTTCGACGATGACGACGAAGCCGTGCGCCTGGCCAACGACAGCGAGTACGGGCTGTCGATGGCGATCGTGTCCAGCAACGTCGGCCGCGCGCTGAAGATCGGCGAGCGCCTGCGTACCGGTCTGCTGCACATCAACGACCAGACCGTGAATGACGAGGTGATCAACCCCTTCGGCGGCGTCGGCGCGTCCGGCAACGGCACCAGCATCGGTGGCCCGGCCAACGGCGAGGAGTTCACCCAGTGGCAGTGGTTGACCGTCAAGGGCGAAGCGCCCGCTTACCCGATCTGATCGAAGGAGCCATCACGATGAACGACAACAACGCAACGCGTGAGATCACCGCCGCCGTGGTACGCGGCAAGGAGCAGCCCTTCGTCATCGAGCAGGCGACGCTGCGCGGTCCCCAGGACGACGAGGTGCTGGTGAAGGTGGTGGCCACCGGCCTGTGCCATACCGACCTGATCGTGCGCGATCAGTACTATCCGGTGCCGCTGCCGGCGGTGCTGGGCCATGAGGGGGCGGGCATCGTCGAAGCGGTTGGCCCGAACGTGCGCGACCTCAAGGCGGGGGATCACGTGGTGCTGACCTACGGCGCCTGTGGTCACTGCAATCCCTGCCGGGGTGGACACGGTGCTTACTGCAGGGATTTCTTCGCCCTGAACTTCGGTGGCGATGATGGTCACGGCCATACCGCGATCACCGATGCGCAGGGCCAGCCGCTGCACGATCACTTCTTCGCCCAGTCCTCGTTTGCCACCTACGCGCTGGCCCGCGAGATCAATGCGATCAAGGTGCCTGATGACGCACCACTGGAACTGCTGGGCCCGCTGGGGTGCGGCATCCAGACCGGTGCCGGTGCGGTGCTCAACTCGCTGCAGGTGCGGTCGGGCAGCAGCTTTGCAAGCTATGGTGCCGGTGCGGTGGGCCTGAGCGCGGTGATGGCGGCCAAGGTGGCCGGGGCCACCACCATCATTGCCATCGACGTGGTGCCTTCGCGCCTGGAGCTTGCTCTGGAGCTGGGGGCCACCCACGTGGTCAACAGCCGGGAGACCGATGTGGTCGAGGCGGTGCGTGCGATCACGGGTGGGGGTGCTGACTTCGCGCTGGAATCGACCGGTCGTCCGGACGTGCTGTCCGCTGGCGTCGAGGCGCTGGGTGGGCTGGGCATGATGGGCGTGGTCGGTGCGCCGAAGCTGGGCACCACCGCCAGTTTCGATGTGAACAACCTGCTGCTCGGCGGTCGCAGCATCCGCGGCATCGTCGAGGGCGACAGTGTGCCGCAGGTGTTCATTCCGCAGCTGGTGACCCTGTTCCAGCAGGGACGCTTCCCGTTCGACAAACTGGTGAAGTTCTATCCGCTGGAACAGATCAACCAGGCCGCCGAAGACAGTACCCGTGGCATTACCCTGAAGCCGGTGCTGCGCATCGCGGCGTAGTTTCCCTTGTTGGTAGTGCCGGCCGCTGGCCTGCATGGGGCAGATCCGTTTTCCATAACGGCTCTGCCCCTTTGTTTGAACGCGTCTTGAAACGGAAACGCTCCGTTGCCGAGACGTAACATGGCGTTGCCGCTGGCGGGTGTACGCTGCGTCCATGATGGCCACGACAGTCGGGCAGCAACAACTGGTGGCGGCACGTGCCGCTTTCGCCGACGGCGATGCGCGCTCATTGGGCGTGTTGCCGCTGCCGCTGCAGCAGTCATGGCTGCGTTCGCGCGCGGCGGGCCTGCAGCCGGGGCAGGAGCCGGACTATCGGCCGCTGCTGGGCGATGGCCGCCATCTGTCCCATCCCGATGACCGGCGCCTGGCGCGTTGCGTGCAGCCGGAGCTGGAACAGCTCTGGGCGGCCTTCGGTGGGCGTGGCTGGACGATGTTCTGCGCCAACCGCGACGGCATGGTGATCGCGCAGCAGGCCCACGGACTGGAAGATGCTCCCTTGCTGCGGCCGATCCAGGTCGGGCGACAGCTGGGCGAGACCGAGATCGGCACCACCGCGCCAGCGGTCAGCCTGGCCGACGATGTGCCGGCACTGGTGCGCGGCAACGAACACTACCTGCAGCGGTTCGCGCCGGTGTTCTGCCTGAGCGAGCCACTGCACGATCTCGACGGTCGGGTCTGCGGAGTGATCGATATCACCGGTCTTGGCGAGCGCGATCCCGCGCTGCTGCAGGGCTATTTCCGGCAGGCTGCGCTGGCCAGCGAAAATCGCTTGTTCCACAGCCTCACTGACGTACACCTGCTGGCCGTGCAACATGATCCGCGCTGGCTGGCGTCACCGCTGCAGGGACTGCTGGCGGTGCAGGAGGATGGCCAGCTGCGTGCAGCCAACCGCGTTGCACGGCGCCTGCTGGGCCTGCCACGGCGCGGGCCGTTGCCGCTGCTGGGTCTGGAAGCGCTGTTTTCCGGTGCCAGTGCGGCGCAACGGCGTCGGCTGCTGCAACCGGGCGCAGCGCATCGGGTCCGGCTGGGCGAGGGCAGTGCGGTCTACCTGCAGCGTCTGCAGGGGCCGCGGGGCGCGGCGCACCGGTCTACTGTGCGGAGCACCCCGGCAGATCCAGGCGCGCCGCTGCTGCGTGACCAGCAGCGTGAGGCCGCGCGTCGCGCGGCCCAGGCCGCTGACGGCAACCTCAGCCTGGCCGCACGCCAGTTGGGAATCTCGCGTACCACGCTGTACAAGCTGCTGCGCGATTGACCGCGTAGTCCACCGGGCAGGGCCCGGCGGGGGCATCAGTCGCGGAAGTTGTTGAACTGCAGCGGCAGTTCGAACTTGCCGGCCTTGAGCACGGCGATGGCGTCCTGCAGATCGTCGCGCTTCTTGCCCTGCACGCGCAGCTTGTCGCCGTTGATCTGGCTTTCCACCTTCAGCTTGGCGTCCTTCAGTGCCGCCGCGATCTTCTTGGCGATCTTCTGCTCGATGCCCTGCTTGACGGTGATCTTCTGCCGGGCTTGGGCCAGGTTGGTTTCGATGTCGCCGAACTCCAGGCTGAGCACGTCGATGCCGCGCGCGGCCAGGCGTGCGCGCAGGATGTCGTTCATCTGCTTGAGCTGGAACTCGGTCGGCGCCGTCTGGTTGATGACATCGCCATCGCGTTCGAACTTGGCGTCCACGCCCTTGAAGTCGAAGCGGGTGGCCAGTTCACGGTTGGCCTGGTCGATGGCGTTGGTCAGCTCGTGGGTGTCGACTTCGGACACGACGTCGAAGGAAGGCATGGGCGGTGCTCCGCAGAATTCAGTGGCGGTCATTCTATCGCGCTGGCTGCATACCCGTTTTGTGGAGTCGAGCTTGCTCGACTCGCTCCCTCCCTTGTAGCGCCGAGCCATGCTCGGCGGCTTTGTGAAGAGCAGTCGAGCAAGCTCGACTCTACAAACCGGTGCTGTCGGCGATAATGGGCCATGAACGTGCAACGCTCCCCTTCGCGTGCGGTGGCCTGGATGGTCGCTGCGGTCGCCTGTTTCTCGCTGATGGATGCTGGCATGAAGCAGCTGTCGGCCAGCTATCCCACTCTGGAAGTGACCTTCCTGCGTGGGGCGGCTTCGTTGCCGTTCGTGCTGGTCTGGGTGCTGGTCAGCGCCGGCCCGCGCTCGCTGATCCCGCGCCGCTGGGGCCTGCACCTGCTGCGTGGTGGGCTGGGCATGGCGATGATCGGCTGCTTCGTGTTCGCCCTGCGTGACCTGCCGCTGTCCACCGCCTACACCATCTATTTCGTTGCCCCACTGCTGATCGCCGCGCTGTCGGTGCCGTTGCTGGGTGAGCGGGTTGGCCCGCGGCGCTGGGTGGCCATCGGCATCGGCCTGGTCGGCGTGCTGGTGGTGCTGCGGCCGGGCGTGGACGGCTTCATCTCGGTGCCGGGGTTGATGGTGCTGGCGGCGGCCACCGCCTATGCCATCGCCGCGATCACGGTCAGCCTGCTCACCCGCACCGATACCTCGCAGTCGATGGTGGTCTGGTTCCTGGTGATCATGGCCATCGGTGCCGGTCTGTTGGCCCTTCCCGGCTGGGTGCCACTGCAGCTGGCGCATGCGCCGCTGATCGCCGGCATGGGACTGGCTGGGGCGCTGGGCCAGATTGCCCTGACCAAGGCGTTCCAGCTGGGCGAGGCCTCGATGATCGCGCCGTTGGAGTACAGCGGCCTGGTCTGGGTGATCGGCTGGGACCTGGCCTTCTGGGGCCAGCTGCCGGACAGCTATACCTGGGTGGGCGCGGCGATCATCGTCGCCTCGGGGCTGTACCTGCTGCACCGTGAGCGGGTGAACCGGCAGGAACCGCCGAAGCCGCTGGATCATCCCTGAGCCGGGGTAGTGCCGGCCGCTGGCCGGCAACTCCTTGCCCCGGAGGGATCGCTGCAGGTGCCGGCCAGCGGCCGACACTACCGGGTGCGGGCGACTTAGAACCAAAAGGAATAACATTCTGGCCCATGGCGCGGGCGCGCGACCGCCTGCGCTGGTAGGCTGCACGCCCCCTTCCGTCACCCAGCCGGTGAGCCACGCCCGTGATCGAGTTCCAGCGCCTGCACAAATCCTATGCCGTTGCCGGCCGCGCAGTCAGCGCGCTGCAGCCGCTGGACCTGACCATCGAGGCCGGTGAGGTATTCGGCATCATCGGCCATTCCGGCGCCGGCAAGTCGACCCTGATCCGCATGATCAACCGCCTGGAAGAGCCCAGCGGTGGTCGCCTGCTGATCGGTGGCGAGGATGTCACCGCACTGGATGCGGACGGCCTGCGCGCGCTGCGCCGGCGCATCGGCATGATCTTCCAGCACTTCAACCTGCTGTCGTCGCGCACGGTGGCCGGCAACGTTGCCTTCCCGCTGGAGCTGGCGGGCACGCCGAAGGCGGAGATCGATGCACGCGTGGCCGAGCTGCTGCAGACCGTGGGCCTGGAGGCGCACGCGCAGAAGTACCCGGCACAGCTGTCCGGTGGGCAGAAGCAGCGCGTCGGCATCGCCCGTGCGCTGGCGACCCGCCCGCAGATCCTGCTGTGCGACGAGGCCACCAGCGCGCTGGATCCGCAGACCACGGCCTCGGTGCTGTCGCTGCTGTCGAAGATCAACCGCGAGCTGGGCCTGACCATCGTGCTGATCACCCACGAGATGGATGTGATCCGCCGTGTCTGCGACCGTGTCGCCGTGCTCGACGCCGGCCAGATGGTCGAGACCGGGCCGGTCACCCGGGTGTTCCTGCATCCGCAGCACCCGACCACGCGCCGTTTCGTCAGCGAATCGGAGCACGTGGATGAAGGCGCGCTGCATCGTGATTTCGATGCCGTCGGTGGCCGCATCGTGCGGCTGACCTTCCTCGGCGGAGACACCTACGAACCCCTGCTCGGCAGTGTCGCGCGGGAGACCGGGGTCGACTACAACATCCTGTCCGGCCGTATCGACCGGATCAAGGACACCCCGTATGGCCAGCTGGTGGTCGCCCTGGTGGGCGGTGACCAGTCCGCCGCGCAGGCCGCGTTCGTGGCCGCCGGCGTGCACGTTGAGGAGCTGCGTCGATGATCATCGCCACTGCCGGCGGATTCTTCCGCCACCTGGATGCGGGCAAGTGGGCCGACATCGGCCAGGCCACCATCGACACTCTGCTGATGCTGCTCGGTTCGCTGCCGCTGACCCTGGCCATCGGCCTGCCGCTGGGCGTGCTGCTGTACCTGTTCGGCGCGCCGCAGATGAAGCGCCGTCCGTTCGCCTACGGCGTGCTGGCGCTGGTGGTGAACCTGTTGCGCTCGGTGCCTTTCATCATCCTGATGATCGTGCTGATCCCGGTCACCCTGTTCCTGATGGGGACGTCGCTGGGGGTACGCGGTGCGATCGTGCCACTGGTGATCGGTGCCGCGCCGTTCTACGCGCGCCTGGTCGAAACCGCACTGCGCGAAGTGGACCGTGGCGTGATCGAAGCGACCCAGTCGATGGGTGCAACCACCTGGCAGCTGGTCACCCGCGTGCTGCTGCCCGAGGCGCGCCCCGGCCTGATCGCCGGTGCGACGGTCACCACCGTGGCGCTGATCGGCTTCACCGCGATGGGCGGTGCGATTGGTTCCGGCGGCCTTGGTGATCTGGCGTTCCGCGATGGCTACCAGCGTTCGCACACCGACGTGGCCCTGGTTACCGTGGTCCTGCTGTTGGTTCTGGTGCAGCTGCTGCAGATGCTCGGCGACCGCCTGGTCGCGCATTACAGCCGCAAATGACGAGGCGCCGGGGCGCTGCCCCGGCGTCGCCCGGTGCATCGCGGCAGCCGGCCAGCGGCCGGCTCTACCCCATTGCCTGGAAACGGTAGTGCCGGCCGCTGGCCGGCAATCCCACCTGCAATCAACGCACGTTCGGTACTTCGTAGCCCAGCTTGCCGACCTGCTCCGGGTGCTGCGGCACGCGCTTGAGCTTGTCGGTGTTCACGCCGTACTCGTCACGCAGGCGCTCGGCCAGCTCCTTGTACAGGGCTTTGTCCATGTCCGGTGTACGCGAGAAGATCCAGGCCATTTCGCGGCCCGGGTAGCCGATCAGTGCCCACGAGTAATCCGGCGCTACTTCCAGCACCCTCGAATGGGTGGGCACCACGCGGTAGAACCAGGTGCGCCAGCCGTGGTTGCCACTGTCCGGGTCGACGCTGGCGCGGGCACGCACTTCCTGCAGCGGTTCGCCGAAGCCATCACGGTAGCGGTAGGTGATGCCGACCTTGTGCGCATCGCGCAACTCGTACTCGTTGACGCTGGCGACATGGCCACGTTCGATGAAGTTCGGTACGCGGCCGATCACGTACCAGGTACCCATGAAGCGCTTCAGGTCGATCGGTGCGTCCAGGGCAGCCGCACCAGAGGCGCTGGTACGGGGCGACGGCGGCTCACTGGCGGCCACGGCGGGGCCGGCCAGGGAAAGGGCCAGCAGCGCGGCGCAGAGCGGGCGGATCGAAGTCATGCGGGAGCGGGCTCCAGTGGGCTTGCACGCGCATGGTCGACTGTGTGCACGCGATCCGTCAATGGTGTCGCAACCTGTGAGAAGGGGGTTGCCCATGCTGTGTTGCATTGTCCACCGGAGAAGCCCCATGAACGCACGTTCCGTCCGCCGCTCTGCAACTGAACGCGTCATTCTCGAGCGTGCCGACCCGCGCCTGCTGCGCAGCGTGCAGCAGCTGGCCCTGGCCGGTATGGCGCTGGTACTGGTCTGGCCGGCCGCGCGGCAGCAGTGCCTGGCTGGGCTGGCTACCCATGTGGCTGGTGGGCATGCCGCTGGTGGCCTGGTGGGCGTTGCTGCGCTTTCCGTTGCCGCGCCTGTCGTGGCTGCGGCTGGCGCGTCGTACCGGTGGACAGGCACGTCGCCGTAGCGGCGGGGCGGCGCGAGGCCGTCGCGGCTCCACCGCCGCGGCCTGACCTTCGACACGGGGGCGGCCGCGGCGATCCATGCTAGCGTTCCACGGCTTATGACTGCCTGGAGCTGCAATGTCTCGACTCGCTTCCGCCTGCCTGCTGGCCGGCATGATGACCGCTGCCTCGGTGGGGACCGCCGTGGCCGCTGAAGACACCGATCGCTACGCCTGGCTCGAAGACGTCACCGGCGACAAGCCGCTGACCTGGGTCAAGGAACAGAACGCCAAGTCCGAGGCGCGCCTGGCGCAGACCCCGGCCTTCAAGCAGATGGAGACCAGCATCCGCGAGGTGCTCGACTCCGATGCCAAGATCCCCGGCGTGCAGAAGATCGGCGACTACTACTACAACTTCTGGAAGGACCAGCAGCACGAGCGCGGCCTGTGGCGGCGCACCACCCTGGCCGAGTACCGCAAGGCCTCGCCGCAGTGGGAAACCGTGCTCGACCTGGATGCGCTGAACAAGGCCGAGGGTGAGAACTGGGTCTGGCATGGCGCCGATTGCCTGCGCCCGGACTACAGCCGCTGCCTGATCGCGCTGTCGCGCGGCGGCGCCGACGCCGACGTCACCCGTGAGTTCGACCTGGCCAACAAGACCTGGATCAAGGACGGCTTCTTCCGTCCCGAGTCCAAGGGCGGCCTCAACTGGGTCGACCGCGACACCGTGTTCGTCTACACCGACTTCGGTGCGGGCTCGATGACCACCTCCGGCTACCCGCGCGTGGCCAAGCTGTGGAAGCGCGGCACGCCGATGACCTCGGCCACCGTGGTGTACGAAGGCAAGCCGGAAGACATGTACATCGCGGCGATGCACGATGACACCCCGGGCTTCGAGCGCAACCTGGTCAGCCGCACGCTGGCGTTCTACAACAACGAGCTCTACCTGCGTGGCGACGACGGCACGCTGACCAAGATCGACGCGCCGAACTCGGCCGAGAAGGGCCTGCACAAGCAGTGGCTGACCCTGGAACTGCGCGATCCGTGGACCGTGGGCGGCAAGACCTACGCGTCCGGTTCGCTGCTGGCCACCAAGCTGGATGACTACCTGGCCGGCAAGCGCGACTTCGAGGTGCTGTTCACCCCGACCGCGACCACCTCGCTGGCCGGCGCCACCTGGACCAAGAGCCACCTGGTGCTGAACGTGCTGGATGACGTCAAGAACCGCCTGTCGGTGCTGACCCCGGGCGCCGATGGCTGGCAGACCAGCCGCTTCGTCGGCGCGCCGGCCTTTGGCACGCTGGCCGTGGGCGCAGTGGACAGCAACGACAGCGATGCGGTGTGGCTGACCGCCACCGACTACCTGACCCCGACCACGCTGGCTCTGGCCGAGATCGGCCAGGCGCCGGAAACGTTGAAGACCATGCCGGCCTTCTTCGATGCCAAGGGCAAGGTGATCGAGCAGCACTTCGCCACCAGCAAGGACGGCACCCGCGTGCCGTACTTCGTGGTGCACGACAAGGCGATGAAGCTGGACGGCTCCAACCCGACCCTGCTGTACGGCTATGGTGGCTTCGAGATCTCGCTGACCCCGAATTACTCCGGTGGCATGGGCCGCGCCTGGCTGGAGAAGGGCGGTGTGTACGTGGTCGCCAACATCCGTGGTGGTGGCGAGTACGGCCCGCGCTGGCACCAGGCAGCGCTGAAGCAGAACCGTCACAAGGCCTATGAAGACATGGCTGCGGTGGCGCGCGATCTGGTCAAGCGCAAGATCACCAGCGCCAAGCACCTGGGCGTGCAGGGTGGCAGCAACGGTGGCCTGCTGACCGGCAACATGCTGACCCAGTACCCGGAACTGTTCGGTGCAGTGGTGGTGCAGGTGCCGCTGCTGGACATGAAGCGCTACAGCCACCTGTTGGCCGGTGCCTCGTGGATGGCCGAATACGGCAACCCGGACACCAGCGACTGGGAGTTCATCAAGACCTTCTCGCCGTACCATCTGTTCAACGAGAAGAAGAACTACCCGCCGGTGCTGTTCACTACCTCCACCCGCGATGACCGCGTGCACCCGGGCCATGCCCGCAAGATGGCGGCGAAGATGATCGACGCCGGCAAGGACGTGACCTACTACGAGAACATCGAAGGTGGCCACGGCGGCGCAGCCAACAACGCGCAGGCCGCACACATGTCCGCACTGGCCTACAGCTTCCTGTGGGAGCGGTTGGGCGGCAAGTAAGCAGAACGGAAAACGCCGCCCCAGGGCGGCGTTTTTCGTTGGGTTTACGTATCCACGCATGGCGTGGATCTACCTACGTATCGTGCGCTGGGTCAGTAGATCCACGCCATGCGTGGATGCCGTTCGCGCAGATCGATCAGGCGCCCCAGCTCTTCAACCCGCGTGCAATCCGCGCCACCGCCTCCTGCAGCCGCGGCACTTCCTGGGTATAGGCCAGGCGCACATGCTGATTGGCGCGATGGAAACCGAAATCCAGGCCCGGGGTGAACGCCACGTGTTCGGTTTCCAGGAAGTGCGCACAGAACGCCTGCGCGTCATCGGTGAACGCGCTGACGTCGGCGTACAGGTAGAACGCACCCTGCGGTTCCACTTCGATGCGGAAACCAAGCTCGCGCAGCGCCGGCAGCAGATAGTCGCGACGCTGGCGGAACGCCTCGCGGCGCTGCTCGAAGATCGCCATCGATTCCTCGCTGAAGCAGGCGAGTGCGGCATGCTGGGCGATGCTCGACGCGCTGATGTACAGGTTCTGTGCCAGCTTCTCCAGGTCCGGCACCGCCGCCGGCGGAGCCACCAGCCAACCCAGCCGCCAGCCGGTCATGCCGAAATATTTGGAGAAGCTGTTCAGCACGAACGCGCTGTCATCCACCTGCAGCACGCTGGGTGCATCCAGGCCGTAGGTCAGGCCGTGGTAGATCTCGTCCACCACCAGATGGCCGCCACGCGCGTGCAGGGCCTGCGACAGTGCCGCCAGTTCGTCGGCGGACAGCACGGTGCCGGTCGGATTGGCGGGGGAGGCCACCAGTGCGCCGACGCTGTCGGCATTCCAGTGCTGTTCCACCAGCGACGGCGTGAGCTGGTAGGCGGTGTCCGGGCCGACCGGAACCAGCTGTGCACCGCCTTCCACCAAGCGCAGGAAATGACGGTTGCAGGGATATCCGGGGTCGGCCAGCAGCCAGTGGCGGCCCGGATCGACCAGCAGGCTGCTGGCCAGCAGCAGCGCACCGGAGCCGCCGGGAGTGACCAGGATGCGTTCGGGATCGATATCCAGCCCGTAGTGGCTGCGATAGAAGCCACTGATCGCCTGGCGCAGGGCCGGCAGGCCACGTGCGGCGGTGTAGCGGGTATGGCCGGCGGCCAATGCGGCCTGGCCGGCACGCACGACCGGTTCGGCCGTGGTGAAGTCCGGTTCGCCGATTTCCAGATGGATCACATCGTGGCCCGCCTGTTCCAGCGCCTGCGCGCGGGCCAGCAGGGACATCACGTGGAACGGAGCGATTTCATGGCTGCGCCGGCTGTAGCCCGGCGTGTGGGGCAGGGTACTCATGTGCCCATGGTACGCCGCGCGTCCTGGTAGTGCCGGTCGCTGGCCGGCAACCACCCGCCTCTGTTTATCCCGAGGTTGCCGGCCAGCGGCCAGCACGACCCATGACCATCCGCAGGGTTGCCCGCAACCCTCCTGCAACCCAGACTCGAGCACAAGGACGCCATTGCATTGCGGCTCAAGGAGCCTTATCTCATGAAATCCACCCTCTGCCTGTTGCTTGCGAGCCTGATGACCACCACTGCCACCGCCGCCACGCCGCCCGTTCCGCCGGATGCCGCCAAGCATCCGCATGTGGTCAAGGCGCCGTTCGGCGCGACCCGCAACGACGACTATTACTGGCTGCGCGACGACAAGCGCGAGAACAAGGACATGCTGGCCTACCTGCAGGCCGAGAATGCCTATGCCGACCAGTTGCTGGCGCCGTTGAAGCCGCTGGAAGACACCCTGTACAAGGAGATCGTCGGCCGCATCAAGCAGGACGATTCCAGCGTGCCGGCGCGCGAGCGTGGCTACTGGTACTACAGCCGCTTCGAGACCGGCCAGGACTACCCGATCCACGCACGCCGCAAGGGCGGCATGGATGCCGCCGAGGAAATCCTGCTGAACGTCAACACGATGGCCGCCGGCAAGGGCTACTTCAGCGTCGGCTCGATGGAAGTCAGCCAGGACAACCAGCTGCTGGCCTGGGCCGATGATGATGTCGGTCGCCGCCAGTACACCATCCGCTTCAAGGACCTGGCCACCGGCAAGGTGCTGCCTGATGCGATCACCGGCAGCTCCGGCGACCTGGTCTGGGCCGACGACAACCGCACCGTGCTGTATGTCGAGAACGATCCGGAAACCCTGCTGACCGTGCGCGTGAAGAAGCACGTGCTGGGCACTCCGGCCAGCGCCGACACCGTCGTCTACGAAGAGAAGGACGACAGCTTCTACATGGGCATCGGCCGCACCCGCGACGATCGCTTCATCACCATCGGCGTGCACAGCACTGTGTCCTCGGAAGAGCGCTACGCGCCGGCCAGCGACCCGACCACGTTCACCGTACTGGCGCCGCGCCAGCGCGATGTGGAGTACGACGCTGACCACTACGACGGCCGCTGGGTGATCCGCACCAACGACGGTGCGAAGAACTTCAAGCTGGTCACCGCACCGACCGATGCGACCTCGCGCGCACAGTGGAAGGACTGGATCGCGCATGACGATGCGGTTTTCATCGAAGGCTTCGAGCTGTTCGATGCGTACACCGCCATCGCCGAACGTTCCGAGGGCCTGGAACGCATCCGCCTGCTGTTCAAGGATGGCCGCAGCGACTACGTGAAGGCCGATGAGCCGGCGTACTCGATGGGCCTGGGCGACAACACCGAGGCCGATACGCCGTGGCTGCGCTACGTCTACACCTCGATGACCACCCCCACCACCGTGTTCGAGCTGAACACCGCCACCGGCGAGCGTCGCCAGCTGAAGGTGCAGCCGGTGATCGGCTATGACGCGTCGAAGTACGAAACCGATCGTGTCTGGATCACCGCACGCGATGGCGTGAAGGTGCCGGTGTCGCTGGTCTACCGCAAGGGCTACCAGAAGGACGGCAAGGGCGCGCTGTTCCAGTACGCCTATGGCAGCTACGGCATGTCGATGGATCCGTACTTCAACCAGACCGCGGTGAGCCTGCTCGATCGTGGCGTGGTGTATGCCATCGCCCATATCCGTGGCGGCCAGGAGATGGGCCGCGACTGGTACGAGAACGGCAAACTGCTGCACAAGCAGAACACCTTCAACGACTTCATCGACGTCACCCGCGGCCTGGTCGCACAGGGCTGGGCGGCGAAGGATCGCGTCGCCGCGTCCGGCGGCAGCGCCGGTGGCCTGCTGATGGGCGCCGTGGCCAACCAGGCGCCGCAGGACTACCGGGTGATGGTGGCGCAGGTACCGTTTGTCGACGTGGTCACCACCATGCTCGACCCGACCATTCCGCTGACCACCAACGAATACGACGAGTGGGGCAACCCCGAGCAGAAGCAGTATTACGACTACATGCTGTCCTACTCGCCCTACGACAACGTGAAGCAGCAGGCGTACCCGGCGCTGTTCGTGGGCACCGGTCTGTGGGATTCGCAGGTGCAGTACTGGGAGCCGGCCAAGTGGGTGGCCAAGCTGCGTGACGACAACACCGGCCATTACCCGATCCTGTTCCGCACCAACATGGAAGCCGGCCACGGCGGCAAGTCGGGGCGCTTCCAGCGCTACCGTGAACTGTCCGAGTCGTACGCGTTCGTGCTGCAGCAGCTGGGCATCGCCCAGCCGTAATGGTGCAGGGGTGCCGGGCGTTGCCTGGCATCCCGAACCGGTATCCTTGCGGCCATGAGCCAGCCCGACCCCTCCGCATCCCGCGATGCTGCCACGCCACCGCGCGTGGTGCGTTTCCGCTGGGCGTGGTGGCTGCTGGCCTACGTCAGCCTGGGCACCGGTATCGTCGGCATCTTCGTGCCGGGCCTTCCCACCACCGTATTCATCCTGATCTCGGCCTGGGCTGCCTCGCGTGGTTCCGAGCGCCTGCACAACTGGCTGCTGCAGCACCCGCGCTTCGGCCCGGCCATTGCCAACTGGCAGGCACACGGGGCGGTCAGCCGCTACGGCAAGTGGATGGCCACGATCACCATGGCAGTGTGCGCCGGCATCATGCTGTGGTGCGTGCCGATCGCCTGGGTGAAGTGGTTCTCGATCGGCAGCATGACCGTGGTGGCGATCTGGCTGTGGACCCGGCCGCTGCCGCCACCGGAGCGGTAGTGCCGGCCGCTGGCCGGCACCCCGGTTCCCTGCACCAACCGCTCAGCCGCCAATGGCTATACTCGGGGCATGAAGATCCCCCATCGAAACGCCATCCTGATTCCGCTGGCAGCGGCTTCGCTGCTGTTCCTCGCCGCCTGCGGCAACAAGGGCCCGCTGGTACTGCCGCAGAAGCCGGTGCCGGTGGAAGAAACCGTCGAACCGGTTGCCGAGCCCGCTACCGAAGCGACCCCGGCGCAGACCGAAGGCAGCGGCACCCCGGCCACGACCGTGGAGCCGGCTGCACCGACCACGCAACCGGCGCCTGCGCCTGCGAAGAAGGTGGGCGGCGGGAATGAGTAAGGCCGGTTCCAAGGCCCTGCGCTTCAGCAAGATGCATGGCGCGGGCAATGATTTCGTAGTGATCGACCTGCGTGACGGCACTGCGCCGCCCACGCCTGAACTGGCCGCGCGCCTGGCCGACCGCCACACCGGCGTCGGCTGCGATCAGATCCTGACTATCGAAGCGCCGCGCGCGGAAGGCTCGGTGGCGTCGTACCGCATCTGGAATGCCGACGGTTCCAACTCCGAGCAGTGCGGCAACGGCAACGGCGCGCTGCATTGCGGCCTGGCTGGTGCGTGAGGGCAGTGCGCAGGGGGATCAGTTCGTCATCGACAGCCCGCTGGCCAGTCATGAGGTGAAGGCCCTTGGCGATGGCCAGTTCGCGGTGACCATGGGCGTGCCTGCGTTCGAGCCGGTCAACGTGCCGCTGGTGGGCTTCGCCCATGCACGCGAGGAGTACCTGCTGCCGTTGCAGGGCGAGAGCATACGCTTTGCCGCGGTGTCGATGGGCAATCCGCATGCGGTGATCGAAGTGGGCCTGATCGATGCAGCACCGGTCGAGCGCGTCGGTTCGCTGCTGCAGCAGCATGCCTCGTTCCCGCGCTCGGTGAACGTGGGTTTTGCCCAGGTGATGGGCCCGGCGCATGCACGTCTGCGTGTGAATGAACGTGGCGTCGGCGAAACCCTGGCCTGCGGCAGCGGCGCCTGCGCCGCTGCGGTGACCCTGATGCAGCGTGGCCGCCTGCAGCGCGACGCGCGCATCAGCCTGCCCGGGGGTGACCTGCGCATCCAGTGGCCGGGCGATGGCCAGCCGGTGGTGATGGCCGGCCCGACCGCATTCGTCTTCGAAGGGGAGTGGATCGCATGACCGAAACCGTCGACAAGCTCGGGGCCCATGAAGTCGCTGCCTGGTTGCGGCGACATCCCGGCTTCCTCAAGCAGTTCCCGGACCTGGCCCTGACCCTGGTGGTGCCACGCGACGACGGCCCGACCGCGTCGCTGGCCAGCTACCAGCTGGAAGTGCTGCGCGAGAAGAACCGCGAGCTGGCACGACGGTTGGCCGATCTGGGTGCCACCGCCCAGGTCAATGAACGCCTGGCAGTGCGCACGCATCAGCTGACCCTGGCGCTGATGAAGCAGGACAACGCCGCCGACACCCTGCGTGCGATGGCAGCCTCGCTGCAGGAAGATTTCGCCGGCGACCTGGTGCGATTGGTGGTGCACGCGCCGGTGGCTGGGCTGGAGCAGGCCGACTGGCTGCAGGTGATTGCTGCCGATGATGCGCAGCTGGGCCCGTTCCGCGATTGTCTGAACGACGGCGAGCCGATCTGCGGCCGCCTGCAGCCGGAAAAGAACGCCGTGCTGTATGGCGTGCGCAGCGAAGAAGTGCAGACCACCGCGCTGTTGCCGTTGCCGGGCGTGGGCCTGATTGCTGTGGGCAGCCACGACCCGAACCGCTTCTACCCGGGCATGGGCACGCTGTTCCTGCGCATGATGGGCGATGCGTTGGCCACCGGCCTGAAGCGCTTCCCGGGCTGAGCAGGACACGACGATGAGCGCGGTACAGGCCTTCCTGCAGCATCTGCAGGTAGAGCGGCGGATGTCGGCGCATACGCTCGATGCCTACCGCCGTGACCTGGACGCGTTGTCGGTCTGGGCCGAGCCGCGCGGTGTTGCGGTGGACGCACTCGATGCCGAGGCGCTGCGCCAGTTCGTTGCCGACGAGCACCGCAGAGGCCTGTCAGCCAAGAGCCTGCAGCGCCGCTTGTCGGCCTGCCGCAGCTTCTATGCCTGGCTGCTCAAGCACGGGCGCATCGAGGTCAGTCCGGCGGCGACGCTGAAGGCGCCGCGTGCGCCGCGCCGGTTGCCGCAGGTGCTTGACGCCGACGAAGCCGTGCAGCTGGTCGAGCTGGAACCGGAAGGTGAACTCGGCCGCCGTGACCGCGCGCTGCTGGAATTGTTCTATTCCTCTGGCCTGCGCCTGAGCGAAGTCTGCGCGCTGACCTGGCGCGACCTGGATTTCGACAGCGGCCTGGTCAACGTGCTGGGCAAGGGCAACCGCCAGCGTCGCGTACCGTTCGGCCGGCCGGCACGCGAAGCGCTGCAGGCGTGGCGTGCGGAAAGTGGCGGCGGCCCGGCCTCGCCGGTGTTTCCCGGTCGCAACGGGCCGATCAGCCAGCGTGCGGTGCAGATCCGCATCCGCCAGCTGGCGCAGCGCCAGGGCCTGTTCAAGCACGTGCACCCGCACATGCTGCGGCACAGTTTCGCCAGCCACATCCTGGAATCGTCCGGCGACCTGCGCGGTGTGCAGGAACTGCTTGGCCATGCCGACATCGCCACCACCCAGATCTACACCCACCTCGATTTCCAGCACCTGGCCAAGGTCTACGACGCCGCGCATCCACGTGCGAAGCGCCGCGGCAAGGACGACAAGGCTGAATAGCGCGCCCTTGATCTGGATCAGGGCAGGGCGGGCGCTATCGGCGCATCGTGGCCGCAGGCCACGAGGACACCGCCACCATGGCGAAGCCCATACCGTTGCATCCCAAACACCCCGAGCGCATCTGCTGGGGCTGCGACCGCTACTGCGCGGCTGACGCCCTGGCCTGCGGCAATGGCTCCGGCCGCACCCAGCACCCGATCGAGACGCAGGGTGAAGACTGGTACCTCGCCTGGGGCATCGAGCCGAATCCGGACCGGCCGTCGCAGGCCAAGCGCTGAACGGCAGGCGTTCCACGTTCGGGCGGTGGGATCCGCGCGCATTGCGATGCGCTCGTCAGAAAGGCGCCCTCCTGTCGATGGGGCGCGGCCAAGCGCTGAACGGCAGCCATCCGCACAGGCTTGATCGCACCCGGCGCTGTCCCCATGTCCCGGGAACAGCTATCGGAGGCCGCATGGACCCCAGTCAGAATCCCAACGTTTTCCACGCCACCACCATCGTCTGCGTCCGTCGCGGCGAGCACGTGGCCATTGCCGGCGACGGCCAGGTCACGCTGGGCCACACCGTGATGAAGGGCAATGCGCGCAAGGTGCGCCGCCTTGGCCGTGACGGCCAGGTGCTGGCCGGCTTCGCCGGTGCCGCCGCCGATGCCTTCACCCTGTTCGAGCTGTTCGAGGCCAAGCTGGAAAAGCACGGCCAGCTGCAGCGCGCTGCGGTCGAACTGGCCAAGGATTGGCGCACCGAGCGCCGCCTCGGCAAGCTCGAGGCCCTGCTGGCAGTGGCCGACAAGGAAACCTCGCTGATCATCAGCGGCACCGGTGATGTGATCGAGCCGGAGGACGGCATCATCGCCATCGGTTCCGGTGGTTCCTATGCACTGTCGGCCGCGCGCACTGATGGCGCACACCGAACTGGATGCGCGCACCATTGCCAGCGAAGCGATCGGCATTGCCGGCGACATCTGCATCTACACCAACCGCAACGTGGTGGTCGAGGAGCTGTGAGGGTCGTGCCGGCCGCTGGCCGGCAACCTCATGATCCCCCGCACGCGTGCCTGGTTGCCGGCCAGTGGCCGGCACTACCGACAATGAATCCGTGAGCACATCCATGTCGAAGATCGAAGTTTCCTCCGCCACCATGACCCCGCGCGAGATCGTGCAGGAACTGGACCGGCATATCGTGGGCCAGCACGACGCCAAGCGCGCCGTGGCCATTGCCCTGCGCAACCGCTGGCGCCGCATGCAGCTGGTGCCCGAGCTGCGCAATGAAGTGATGCCGAAGAACATCCTGATGATCGGCCCGACCGGCGTCGGCAAGACCGAGATCGCGCGTCGACTGGCCACCCTGGCCAACGCGCCGTTCGTCAAGGTTGAAGCCACCCGCTTCACCGAAGTCGGCTACGTCGGCAAGGACGTCGAGCAGATCATCCGCGACCTGGCCGATACCGCGGTCAAGCTGTACCGCGAACAGGCCAAGGTGCGCGTGCGTACCCAGGCCGAGGAGCGCGCCGAAGACCGCATCCTCGATGCGCTGCTGCCGCGCCGCAGCGGTGGCATCGGTTTCGATCCGGAAGTCGCCCGCAACGAGCCGTCGGCGCAGGACAACGAGACCCGCATCAAGTTCCGCAAGATGCTGCGCAACGGTGAGCTGGACGAACGCGAGATCGAGCTCGACCTGGCTGCCAACGTCAGCATGGACATCATGACCCCGCCGGGCATGGAGGAAATGGGCCAGCAGCTGAAGTCGATGTTCGCCAACCTCGGCGGCGGCGCCAAGGCGCACAAGCGCACGCTGACCATCAAGGCCGCGCGTCCGCTGCTGATCGAGGAAGAAGCCGGCAAGCTGGTCAACGAGGACGACATCCGCACTGCCGCGATCGAGGCCTGCGAGCAGCACGGCATCGTCTTCATCGACGAGATCGACAAGGTCGCCAAGCGTGGTGACAACGTGGGTGGTGGCGACGTCTCGCGCGAAGGCGTGCAGCGCGACCTGCTGCCGCTGGTGGAAGGCTCCAACGTGTCCACCAAGTACGGCACGATCAAGACCGACCACATCCTGTTCATTGCTTCGGGTGCGTTCCACCTGGCCAAGCCCAGCGATCTGATTCCGGAGCTGCAGGGCCGCTTCCCGATCCGCGTGGAGCTGGGTGCGCTGAGCAAGGGTGATTTCGTGCGCATCCTGACCGAGCCGAAGGCCGCGCTGACCAAGCAGTACGAAGCGCTGCTGGCCACCGAAGGCGTCAAGGTCAGCTTCACTGCCGATGCCATTGATCGTCTGGCCGAGATCGCCTTCCAGGTGAACGAGCGCCAGGAGAACATCGGTGCCCGTCGACTGCACACCGTACTGGAGCGGCTGTTGGATTCGCTCAGCTACGAGGCACCGGACCGCGACGGTGAAACCCTCGCCATCGACAGCGCCTACGTCGATGCACACTTGGGCGAGCTGGTGCAGGACCCGGACCTGAGCCGCTACATCCTGTAATGCCCGACGCTGCAAAGCATGAGGCCGCCGAAAGGCGGCCTTCTGCGTTGGCGGTCAGCGCGAGTGCCGCGTGCGGTAGGCCTGCAGCACCTGGTCGATCACCGCGCTGGTGCGGGCGGCGCTGATGCCGTTCGATGGCGAGTGGCCGTTGCCGCGCAGCTCATCCACCAGAGTGGCGATCAACGGCTGCTGGATCGACGGCGGGTTCGGGATATCGAACGCCTGCACGCCGGCCTCGGTCTCCAGAACCACTTGAACATCCTCAAAGGTGGCAAAGCGCAGCTGTCCGCGATCGCCGGTGATTTCGATTTCATCCTGGCGGCGGAACGCGCAGAAGCTCCATTGCGCGATGCCGTGCGCCCCCGTGCCGGTGCGGAAGCACATCGAGACGCTGTCCTCGGCGACGTAGGCGCCGGTCAACGAGCTGGCCAGGCCACGCACATCGCTCAGCGGCCCCAGCAAATGGTCCAGCAGGTCCAGGGTATGCGAGCCCAGATCGACGAACAGCCCGCCGCCGGCGATCGCCGGATCGGTTCGCCAGAAGTCCGGCGATGCAGCGTTCGCCGAATGCGGCCGGTGCAAGGTGGCGCGCACGCTGCGCGGCGTGCCGATCGCGCCGCTGTCCAGCAGCTGCTTCACCTGCGCGAAGCGGGGCAGGGCGCGACGGTAGTAGGCCACGAACACCGGCACGCCGCTGCGCGCGCTGGCTTCAATGATGCGCTGGCACTCGCCGTGGTCCATGGCCATCGGCTTTTCGATGTAGACCGGCTTGCCCGCGGCAATCGCCTGCAATGCGTAGTGCATGTGCGTGGAGGGCGGCGTCGCAACATAGATCGCGTTCACTTCCGGGTCGGCGATGAGTGCATCGGCGTCCGCGTACCAGCGGGGAATCGCATGGCGCCGCGCATAATCCTCGGCCAACGCCGCATTGCGGCGCATGACCGCCGCCACCCGTGAGCCCGGCGTGTTGGCCAGAGCCGGCCCGCTCTTCTTCTCGGTGACGCTGCCGCAGCCGATGAAGCCCCACACCACGTTGTCCAGGATCATGGGTCCGTCCTCAGATGAGTGTCGCGGTGGCGGCAGCAGCTCTACTCACGCTTCGGGCAGCGGCTCGGGCACCGTCCCGGGCACGAACACGCCTTCTTTCACGTAGGCGGCCAGGGTCATGTCCAGCGCAAGCATGCCGTCGCGCTTGAGGTCCATCAGTTCCGGTTCGACCATCGCGCCATGCAGTACGCCCAGCACAGTGGCGTGCAGCATGCGCGAGGCGATCTTCGGGTCCGCGCCTTCGCGCAGCTGGCCCAGGTCCTGGGCCCGGCGCAGGGCGCGCTCCATCCGGTCCAGCGCATCGCGGAAGCCGGCCTGCTGCATTTCGGTCAGCACCTTGGTATCGGCCGAGGCGTCACTGCGCAGCATGATCTCCATGGTCTTGCGCAGGCGTTCGTCCTCGGACAGCTCGATGAACGAGTGGATCATCACTGCGCGCAGGTCGTGCACCGGTGTGTCGCGCTGGTCGGTGGAGGTGCGCTCCAGTTCCTGCATGAAGGGCAGGTGCACCCGTTCGACGATCGCGGCCAGCACCTCGCTCTTGTTCTTGAAGTGCCAGTACACCGCGCCACGGGTATAGCCGGCGCGGGCACCGATCATCTCCAGCGTGGTACGGGCCACGCCATGTTCATGGAAGCAGGCTTCGGCGGCGTCAAGGATGCCTTCCCGGGTTGCCTGGGTGTCCTCTTTGGTCTTGCGGGCCATGGGTGTGGGTACGAGTGCGGGTGAAACGTGGCTGAATTGTACCGGTTTACAAACAAACAAGCATGTATGTATATTTCGCACCCATCATTCCCGTCGTGTGCGTGGCAGGCCCGTCCGGCTCCCACTCCACCCGGGTGGGCGCTGTTCGCACGGTCTTCACCTTCGCTGGTGGAGGGTCCGCCGTATCAGCGCTGGCTGAGACCCTTTCCTTCAAGAGCCTTTCCGTCATGTTGCTGAGCCGAATCCGACCCTTTGCACTGTCGCTGGCAATCGCCGCGACCGTGGCTGCCTGCGGCGGCCAACCCCAGGCCCCCGAACAGGGCCCGGGTGACGTCACCGTGGTCACGCTGAAGTCCGAGACCGTGGGCCTGACCCGCGAGCTGCCGGGCCGTACCAACGCCTTCCTGGTCGCCGAAGTGCGTCCGCAGGTCAACGGCATCGTCGCCAAGCGCCTGTTCACCGAGGGCGGCATGGTCAAGGCTGGCGAGCCGCTGTACCAGATCGAGGACGCCAGCTACCGCGCACAGGCCAACAGTGCCCGTGCCCAGCTGGCGCGTGCCGAGGCCACCGCCAACGCCGCGCGCCTGAGCGCCAAGCGCATCACCGAGCTGGCCAAGGTCGATGCGGTCAGCCAGCAGGACCTGGAAAACGCGGTGGCCGCGCAGAAGCAGGCCGAGGCTGACGTCGGTGCCGCCAAGGCCGCGCTGGATGCGGCCAACGTCACTCTGGGCTACGCCCGCATCACCGCGCCGATCAGCGGCCGCATCGGCAAGTCCAGCGTCACCCAGGGTGCGCTGGTCAGCGCCGGCCAGGCCAATGCGCTGGCCACCGTGCAGCAGCTGGACCCGATCTATGTGGACCTGACCCAGTCCTCGGCCGAGCTGCTGCAGCTGCGCCGCGAGCTGGCCGCGGGCCGCCTGCAGGACAACCAGACGCTGCCGGTCAGCATCCTGATGGAAGACGGCAGCACCTTCGAGCACAAGGGCACGCTGGAGTTCTCCGAAGTCAGCGTCGACCCGGCCACTGGCAGCTTCGGCCTGCGCGTGAAGGTGGACAATCCGGACGGCCTGCTGATGCCGGGCACGTACGTGCGCGCGGTGATCGGTGGCGGCGTGCGCAGCGATGCGGTGCTGGTACCGATGCAGGGCATCGCCCGCGATCCGAAGGGCGACACCACCGCCATGGTGGTCGGCAAGGACAACAAGGTCGAAGTGCGCCCGGTCAAGGTCAGCCGTACGGTCGGCGACAAGTGGCTGGTCGAGGACGGTCTGAAGGCCGGCGACAAGGTCATTGTCGAAGGCCTGCAGAAGATCGGCCCCGGCATGCCGGTCAAGGCCACCGAGAAGGGCGCTGCTCCGGCCAAGCCGGCAGCGGCCGCCCAGCCTGCCGCCCCGGCCGGCGACGCGAAGTAAGCGGAGAACCCCATGGCACGCTTTTTCATCGATCGACCCATCTTCGCGTGGGTGATCGCCATCATCATCATGCTCGCCGGCGGCCTGGCCCTGTTCAAGCTGCCGGTCTCGATGTACCCCAACGTCGCACCGCCGGCGGTGGAAATCAGCGCCACCTACCCGGGTGCATCGGCCAAGGTGGTCGAGGACTCGGTGACGCAGATCATCGAGCAGAACATGAAGGGCCTTGATGGCCTGATCTATTTCTCCTCCAACAGCTCGTCCAACGGCCAGGCCACCATCACCCTGACCTTCGAGAGCGGCACCAACCCGGACATCGCCCAGGTGCAGGTGCAGAACAAGCTGCAGCTGGCCATGCCGCTGCTGCCGCAGGAAGTGCAGCGGCAGGGCATCAACGTGGCCAAGTCCAGCTCGGGCTTCCTGAACGTCATCGCGTTCGTGTCCGAGAACGGCAGCATGGACGCCAACGACATCGCCGACTACGTCGGTTCCAATGTCGTCGACCGTCTGAGCCGCGTGCCGGGCGTGGGCAACATCCAGGTGTTCGGTGGCAAGTACGCCATGCGTATCTGGCTGGACCCGAACAAGCTGCATACCTATGGCCTGTCCGTTGCGGAAGTGACCGCAGCAGTCAAGGCACAGAACGCCCAGGTGGCCATCGGCCAGCTCGGCGGCGCGCCGTCGATCAAGGGCCAGCAGCTCAACGCCACCATCAATGCGCAGTCGCGCCTGCAGACCCCGGAACAGTTCCGCAACATCATCGTGCGCGGCGCGCAGGACGGTGCCGAACTGCGCCTGGGCGATGTCGCCCGTGTCGAACTGGGTGCAGAGTCCTACGACTTCGTCACCCGCTACAACGGCCAGCCGGCCAGCGGCCTGGCGGTCACCCTGGCCACCGGCGCCAACGCGCTGGATACCGCGGCCGGCGTGGATGCCGCGCTGCAGGACATGAAGAGCTTCTTCCCGGCCGGCCTGAAGGCCGAGATCCCGTACGACACCACCCCGTTCGTGCGCGTGTCGATCAAGGGCGTGGTGCAGACCCTGATCGAAGCGATCGTGCTGGTGTTCGTGGTGATGTACCTGTTCCTGCAGAACTTCCGCGCCACCCTGATCCCGACCATCGCCGTGCCGGTGGTGCTGCTGGGTACCTTCGGCGTGCTGGCCATGCTCGGCTTCTCGGTGAACATGCTGACCATGTTCGCGATGGTGCTGGCGATCGGCCTGCTGGTGGACGATGCCATCGTGGTGGTGGAGAACGTCGAGCGCATCATGTCCGAGGAAGGACTGTCGCCGCTCGAGGCGACCCGCAAGTCGATGGGCCAGATCACCGGCGCGCTGGTGGGCATCGGCCTGGTGCTGTCGGCGGTGTTCGTGCCGATGGCCTTCATGAGTGGCTCCACCGGCGTGATCTACCGCCAGTTCTCGGCCACGATCGTCTCGGCGATGGCATTGTCGGTGCTGGTCGCGATCGTGCTGACCCCGGCGCTGTGCGCGACCATGCTCAAGCCGCTGAAGAAGGGTGAGCACCACGTCGCCCACCGCGGCCTGGCCGGTCGCTTCTTCAATGGCTTCAACCGTGGATTCGACCGCACCAGCGAAAGCTACCAGCGTGGCGTGCGCGGCATCATCCATCGCCCGTGGCGCTTCATGGGCATCGTGGCGGCGCTGTTCGTGCTGATGGGCGTGTTGTTCGTGCGCCTGCCCAGCTCATTCCTGCCCAACGAAGACCAGGGCGTGTTGATGGCGCTGGTGCAGGCCCCGGTGGGTGCCACCCAGGAACGTACGCTGGAATCGATCGCGGCACTGGAAAACCACTTCCTGCAGAACGAGAAGGATGCGGTGGACTCGGTGTTCTCGGTGCAGGGCTTCAGCTTCGCCGGCATGGGCCAGAACGCCGGCATGGCATTCGTCAAGCTGAAGGACTGGAGCGAGCGTGACGCCGACAATGGCGTGATGCCGATCACCGGTCGCGCGATGGCGGCACTGGGCCAGATCAAGGATGCCTTCATCTTCGCCTTCCCGCCGCCGGCCATTCCGGAACTGGGTACCGCGTCGGGCTACACCTTCTTCCTGAAGGACAACAGCGGCCAGGGCCACGAGGCACTGGTGGCCGCGCGCAACCAGCTGCTGGGCCTCGCCGCCGGCAGCAAGAAGCTGGCCAACGTGCGCCCGAACGGCCAGGAAGACACGCCGCAGTTCCGCATCGACATCGATGCAGCCAAGGCGACCTCGCTGGGGCTGTCGATCGACCAGATCAACGGTACCTTGGCCGCCGCATGGGGCAGCTCGTACATCGACGACTTCGTCGATCGTGGCCGCGTCAAGCGTGTGTTCGTGCAGGCCGACCAGCCGTTCCGCATGGTGCCGGAGGACTTCGATCTGTGGTCCGTGAAGAACGACAAGGGCGAGATGGTGCCGTTCAGCGCGTTCGCCACCAAGCACTGGGACTACGGTTCGCCGCGTCTTGAGCGCTACAACGGTGTGTCGGCCATGGAAATCCAGGGCGAACCGGCCCCGGGTGTCGCGTCCGGTGATGCCATGGCCGAGATCGAACAGCTGGCCAAGCAGCTGCCGGCGGGCTTCGGCATCGAGTGGACGGCGATGTCCTACCAGGAACGCCAGGCCGGCTCGCAGACGCCGCTGCTGTACACGCTGTCGCTGATGATCGTGTTCCTGTGCCTGGCCGCGATGTATGAAAGCTGGAGCGTGCCGACCGCGGTGCTGCTGGCGGCCCCGCTGGGTATCCTCGGCGCGGTGCTGGCCAATACCTTCAAGGGCCTGGAACGCGACATCTACTTCCAGGTGGCGATGCTGACCACGGTGGGCCTGACCAGCAAGAACGCGATCCTGATCGTCGAGTTCGCCAAGGAAAACCTGGAGAAGGGGGCCAGCCTGATCGAGTCGATCATGCACGCCGTGCGCGACCGCTTGCGCCCGATCGTGATGACCTCGCTGGCCTTCGGCATGGGCGTGGTGCCGCTGGCAATCTCCACCGGTGCCGGCTCCGGTGCCAAGCAGGCGATCGGCACCGGCGTGCTTGGCGGCATGATCGTCGGCACCGTGCTCGGCGTGTTCTTCGTGCCGCTGTTCTTCGTGGTGGTGCAGCGCGTGTTCAAGCGCAAATCCTCCACGTAAGCGAAACGGTAGTGCCGGCCGCTGGCCGGCACCTACTGCCCGCGTGATGTGAATCCAACGAGGTTGCCGGCCAGCGGCCGGCACTACCTCCTGCCATCCGGCAGTACCGATGGAAGTCATTCCCATGAAAAGTGCATCCCTGTTTCTTTCCATTGCCGCCGCGCTCGCGCTCGCCGGCTGCTCCACCCTGGTGCCGAAGAACACCGCCGTTGCTCCGGCCATTCCGGCGCAGTGGCCGGCCGAGGCCGCGCAGGGCGAGGTGGCCGATGTTGCCGCCGTCGGCTGGCGCGACTTCTTCACCGATGCGCGCCTGCAGCAGGTGATCGACCAGTCGCTGCAGAACAACCGCGACCTGCGCGTGGCCGTACTCAACGTTGAACGCGCGCGCGGCCAGTACCGCGTACAGCGCGCCGACCGTGTGCCCGGCGTGGCCGTCACCGGTCAGATGGACCGCCGTGGTACCGACGCCGGTGTCACCGAGCAGTTCACCGCCGGTGTTGGCGTAGCCGAGTTCGAGCTGGATCTGTTCGGCCGCGTGCGCAATCTCAGTGAAGCGGCGCTGCAGCAGTACTTCGCCGTGGCCGCCAACCGCCGCAACGCGCAGCTGAGCCTGGTGGCCGAGACCGCCACGGCGTGGCTGACCTACGGGGCGGACGCGCAGCGGCTGAAGATCGCCGATGCCACGCTGAAGACCTACGAGGATTCGCTGCGGCTGGCCGAGGCCCGCCACGAGCGTGGTGGCAGTTCGGCGCTGGAGCTGACCCAGACCCGTACCCTGGTCGAGACCGCACGTACGGATGCTGCACGCCTGCGTGGCCAGCTGGCCCAGGACCGCAATGCGCTGGCGCTGCTGGCCGGTGGCCAGTTGGATCCGGCACTGCTGCCGGACAGCATCGAACCGCAGCTGCTGGCACTGGCACCGCCGCCGGCCGGCCTGCCCAGCGACGTGTTGCTGCAGCGCCCGGACATCATGGCCGCCGAACACCAGCTGCTGGCGGCCAACGCCAACATCGGTGCGGCACGCGCGGCGTTCTTCCCGAGCATCTCGCTGACCGGCAGCATCGGTAGTGGTTCGAGCGAATTGTCCAACCTGTTCGACAGTGGCACCCGCGTGTGGAGCTTCCTGCCGAAGATCACGCTGCCGATCTTCCAGGGCGGCAAGCTGCGCGCCAATCTGGCCATCGCCAATGCCGATCGTGACATTGCGCTGGCGCAGTACGAGAAGTCGATCCAGGTGGGCTTCCGCGAAACCGCCGATGCGCTGGCGTTGAACGTCAGCCTGGATGAGCAGGTGAGTTCACAGCAGCGCCTGGTGGAAGCGGCCGAACAGGCCAACCGCCTGTCGCAGGCACGCTACGACGCTGGCCTGGACAGCTTCGTGACCCTGCTTGATGCGCGGCGTACCGCCTACAACGCGCAGCAGACCCAGCTGCAGGCGCAGCTGGCCCAGCAGGCCAACCGCATCACCCTGTACAAGGTGCTGGGCGGCGGCTGGCACGAGCGCGGGTAAGCAGTGCTTCTGGTAGGTGCCAACCTTGGTTGGCACGGATGCGTCAGCGCAGGCGGCTGGCCCTGTGCCAACCAAGGTTGGCACCTACCTGGAGATCGAGGGTAATGCCGGCCGCGGGCCGGCATTGTCATTCCAGAGCGTGTGCGCTACACCGCTTCATCGTCGCGCCGCGCTGCATGGCAGGCGCGCACACGCGCCAGCGCGTCGCCGGCTTCGCGGGCCATCTGCTCGTACTCACGGCGGATTTCTTCCAGCCGCTCCTCGTCCAGTTCTTCCAGATCCAACAGTTCGTTGTTGGCTTCGGCCGTCGCGCGGATCAGCTCGTCCAGCTTGATCTGCATCGCGGCGGTATCTGCGTTCTGCGTGTGCTGGATCAGGAACACCATCAGGAAGGTGATGATGGTGGTGCCGGTGTTGATCACCAGCTGCCAGGTGTCGTTGAAACCGAACACCGGACCGCTGATGCCCCAGATCACCACGATCGCTACCGCAGCCAGGAAGGTCCACGGCGAACCGGTGGCGGCCGCGGCCTTCTTGGCGATCGTATTGAACAGATTGCGTGCTTTCATCGTCGTCGTCCCACTCAGGTGACGAGGATGATCGGCAGTAGCTCGTGCAGGGGCCGTGCAGCCGCCGCGAGGCAGCTCAGGCGCGCAGGCGCGGGGCGTCCTGCAGGCGCACCGGGCTGGTCTGGTAGACGTGCTGCCAGCAACGGTCGACGAATTCGCGGGCCTGGGCTTCGCTCAGGCGCGGCATGATCTGCAGGGCGTACTGGGTCTGGAACATCTCGTCGCGCTGCGCATTGCTGGCGCGCGGCTGGGTGATCAGCGAATCACAGGCGAACTTGATCCACGGCACGTAGGAGCCGAACGAGTTGTGCGGTAGTGCGCCGTCGGCATGCTGGCGACGCCAGTGGTCAAGCTCGGCGTCAACGTTGATGACCGGGGGAATGGTGGGGACTTCAGCGTGCATGACAATCCAGTTCGGTTGAGTGGAAAGGGAGTGGGGGTTCATCCGAGTGTGGCCGATGAGGCAGTGGATGCCGCGTCAGCGAGATGTGGAGCCGGCGTTGCGATTGCCTATCAACTGCGCATGCTCGACCGCGCCGAGGTCTTCGGCGATGTTGGCCATCGCATTGCACAGGCGCTCATGGTCGAGCGGATGGCCACGCACCAGTTCCAGCTGCAGGCCCTGGTAGGCGGTCCAGAACAGCGCGCCGCGCTGGTGCAGCGCGTACTGCTGCTGCAGGCGCTCGCGGATGGCATCAAGCATCGGGTCGGGCGTGGGGCGGACGGCGTGCGCGCACATGGCTGGCTCCGCCGGGGAAGGAAGGTCCCGGTAGCCCCACCCTAGGCGCGGCAGCCGGGTAGGGTGTTACCGCAGCGTGTGCGCGTTGCGCAGCTGACTGTGCGCGGGTTCACGGCAATGGCCGCAAACGCTGCCGGCACTAGGGCGTGCCGGCACTGAAGCGTTCATTAAGCGGGTTCAACAGGACACTGCGTGGTGTTCATTCACCGATGTCTTCGTTCCAGATCTCCGGGTGTTGCGCAATGAAGCCGCCCAGCAGGTCCACGCATTCCTGGCTGTCCAGGTCGATCACGTTGACGCCGTTTTCCCGTAGCCAGTCGATGCCGCCCTGGAAGGTGCGCGATTCGCCCACCACCACGGTGCCGATGTTGAACTGGCGCACCAGGCCCGAGCAGTACCAGCAAGGCGCCAGCGTGGTGACCATGATGGTGTCCTGGTAGCGGCGCTGGCGGCCGGCCTTGCGGAACGCATCGGTTTCGCCGTGCACCGACGGGTCGCCTTCCTGCACGCGGCGGTTGTGGCCGCAGCCGAGCAGGCGGCCGTCGTTGTGGTACAGCGCCGCGCCGATCGGCACGCCGCCTTCGGCCAGGCCCTGGCGGGCTTCGGCGATGGCGGTCTGCAGCAGGGCCTGGTAGTCGGGCGTGGTGATCATGCGGGGCTCCGGTAAGTCGTGGCCCGCCATGATACGGGCAGGGGGTGCCGCTGGCCCCCGGCGGTGCGATAATCGGGGCCATGAGCGAATCCCCCTACAAAGCCGGTACCACCCATTTCGGGTTCCGCGACGTCGCCGCCAAGGACAAGCAGAAGCTGGTCGGCCAGGTGTTCACCTCGGTCGCGCGCAACTACGACCTGATGAACGACCTGATGAGCCTGGGTGTGCACCGGGCGTGGAAGCGCTACTACGTGGCGACCGCGCAGGTGAAGCCGGGCGACCGTGTGCTCGACCTGGCCGGCGGGACCGGCGATATCGCCGCCCTGCTGAAGGAGCGCGTCGGCGCCGAGGGCTCGGTGGTGCTGGGCGACATCAACGCCGGCATGCTGTCGGTCGGTCGTGACCGTCTGACCAACCGCGGCCTGGTGCTCGGCCTGGACTACGTGCAGTGCAACGCCGAGGCCCTGCCGTTCCCGGACAACAGCTTCGACCTGGTGACCATTGCCTTCGGCCTGCGCAACGTGACCGACAAGGACGCTGGCCTGCGCGAGATGTACCGCGTGCTGAAGGTGGGTGGCCAGGCCCGCGTGCTGGAATTCTCCGAAGTCACCGCCGACTGGTTCAAGCCGATCTACGACTTCCACTCGTTCAAGATCCTGCCCAAGCTGGGCAAGCTGTTCGCCAACGATTCGGACAGCTACCAGTACCTGGCCGAGAGCATCCGCAAGCATCCGCCGCAGGACGAACTGAAGGCGATGATGGGGCAGGCCGGCTTCGAGCGCTGCCACTACAAGAACCTGACCGGCGGCATCGTTTCGATCCACTCCGGCTACAAGCTGTAAGCGCTGGACGGGGAAACCCCGGTATCTGCTCTGGTAGGTGCCAACCTTGGTTGGCACAGCGCAGGCCGCGAGCGATGAAAGATCCGTGCCAACCAAGGTTGGCACCTACCTGTAGAAGCCAACCTTGGTTGGCATGCGCCGGAGGTGCAGGATCGGCCCCGGCCGCCATTACCCCGCACCGCGCAACGCCTGCGGAGCCGGAGGGAGTTACCATTGGGGGTCTGATCCCCGTAACGGTCCCGATTCATGCGTAATCCGCTGATGCTCCTTCCGCTGGCCGTGGCCCTGGCCGCCGGCTGCTCCCAGGAGGCGGCCGCGCCCGCCGCCGTCCCGACTGCCGAAAAGGCCCCCGCCGCCCCCGTGAACGCCGAGAACCGCAGCCACGACGAAAGCTCGTACGCCGAGCCGGACAAGGTCGTCATCAAGGACATCGCGCTGGATCTGAAGCTGGATTTCGACCAGAAGCAGATCGGCGGCACCGCCACCTACACCCTGGAATGGAAGCAGAAGGATGCCAAGCAGCTGGTGCTCGACACCCGCGAGCTGACCGTGTCCAAGGTCGAGGCCGTCGCTGCCGATGGGCGCGCAGCCCGTTGAAGTTCGAGCTGGCCGCCGCTGACAA
The DNA here is from genome assembly GCF_056481145.1 of Stenotrophomonas sp. 93052_Sma. Classification (NCBI taxonomy): domain Bacteria; kingdom Pseudomonadati; phylum Pseudomonadota; class Gammaproteobacteria; order Lysobacterales; family Lysobacteraceae; genus Stenotrophomonas; species Stenotrophomonas sp. 93052_Sma. The sequence goes on along the minus strand of NZ_CM151134.1, from coordinate 4,252,133 downwards.
GGTGTTCGGCAGCAAGCTGACCATCGAAGCCCCGGAACAGCCGGCCAAGGTGGAAGTGACCTACCACACCGCACCGACCGCCTCGGGCCTGCAGTGGCTGGCGCCGTCGATGACCGAGGGCAAGAAGCTGCCCTTCATGTTCAGCCAGTCGCAGGCCATCCACGCCCGTTCCTGGGTGCCGCTGCAGGACACCCCGAGCGTGCGCTTCACCTACAGCGCGCACGTGGTCTCGCGCCCGGACGTGATGGTGCTGATGAGCGCCGACAACGACCCGAAGGCGGCGCGTGACGGTGACTACACCTTCAAGATGCCGCAGCCGATTCCGTCGTACCTGCTGGCCATCGCCGCCGGCGACCTGGTGTTCGAGCCGATCTCCGGCCGCTCCGGCGTCTGGGCCGAGCCGACCATGGTCAACAAGGCCGCCAAGGAATTCGAAGACACCGAGAAGATGATCGGTGCCGCCGAGAAGCTGTACGGCGAATACCGCTGGGGCCGCTACGACATGCTGGTGCTGCCGCCGTCGTTCCCGTTCGGTGGCATGGAGAACCCGCGCCTGACCTTCGCCACCCCGACCGTGATCGTCGGTGACAAGTCGCTGGTCTCGCTGGTCGCCCACGAACTGGCGCACAGCTGGTCGGGCAACCTGGTGACCAACGCCAGCTGGAAGGACATCTGGCTCAATGAAGGCTTCACCACCTACGTCCAGGGCCGCATCACCGAAGCTCTGTACGGCAAGGAAATGGCCGAGATGGAGAAGCAGATCGACCAGACCGACCTGCTGGCCGAAGTGAAGGACATGAGCCCGGCCGACCAGGCGCTGGCGCTGCCGCCGCTGAACGAGCGTGACCCCGACGAAGCCCTGAGCCAGGTCGCCTACGTCAAGGGTTCGTGGTTCCTGGAATTCCTGGAGCAGCGCTTCGGCCGGGAAACCTTCGATCCGTTCCTGCGTGGCTGGTTCGATGACCACGCCTTCCAGAGCGCGAACACCGACCAGTTCGTCGCGTACATGAAGAAGAACCTGCTGCCGAAGAATCCGTCGGCCGTGACCGAGGCCGAACTGACGGCGTGGCTGGACGAGCCGGGCATCCCGGCGTTCGCGGCCAAGGCGCAGTCGCGCAACTTCAGCAGCGTCGATACCGCGCGCATCGCGTTTGCCAGCGCCGGCACCGTGCCGAGCAGCCAGGTCATCGCCGACTGGAGCACGCAGGAATGGGTGCGCTTCATCGACGGCCTGGGCGCGACCCAGCCGCTGGACAAGCTGGCCACGCTGGACAAGGCGTTCCACTTCACCGGCACCCCGAATGGCGAGATCGCCATGCGCTGGTACCCGCTGGCAATCCGCAGCGGCTACGAGCAGGCCAATGAAGGCGCGGCCGCCTTTATCGAGCGCGTCGGCCGTCGCAAGCTGATCCTGCCGATCTACGCCGAACTGGTGAAGACGCCGAAGGGGCTGGAGCTGGCCAAGCAGGCCTTCGAAAAGGCCAAGCCGGGCTACCACCCGATCACCACCGCCTCGGTCCAGGACATGCTGGCCAAGGCCGAAGCCAAGTAAGAAAACGCGCCGGGCATCCCCCGGCGCTTTTTTTGTAGAGTCGAGATTGCTCGACTGGCTCTTCAACAGCAGTCGAGCAAGCTCGACTCTACAGATATGCGAAAACACGAAGGACCTCCGCCATGAAACGACTGATCCTGCTCACCGCCTGCACGCTGGCCCTGGCTGCCTGCAGCAACCCCGAGGAAGAGCGCAAGGCGCAGGAAGCCGCCGCGGCCGCCGTGCAGGCGCAGAAGGAAGCCAAGGCCGAAGACGTGGCCAAGCAGTACGACATGGCCGTGGCCGCACAGGACTGGGAGCGTGCGCGCCTGCATGGCGCCTCGCTGCTGGATCAGTACAAGGACACCGCCGCCGCCGAGCGCATCGCCGCCGGCTTCGACGAGGTCAAGGCCAAGGGCGATGCCGCGCGCGACCTGCGCCGCATGCAGGCGCTGTGGCAGTACAACCAGATCCCGGTGGGCAACAAGGGCAACCAGGTCTCGGCGCAGATCTACAGCAAGGAACGGGTGGACGTGGATGGCAGCGGTGCCAAGCCGGTGCAGCTGGTGTTCCGCGATCATCCGGAGTGGAAGCGGCATGCCTACCTGGTGCTGCAGGCTGGCGATTTCCGTTGCCCGCAGTGCACGGTGAAGGTGACCGTGGACGACGGCAAGCCGATTTCCATGGCGGCCTGGCGCCCGAAGACCGATGAAGCCATCGCGCTGTTCATCACCGACCAGAAGGCGCTATGGAAGCTGGCGCGCAAGGGCAAGTCGATCAGCATCGAGTTCCCGGTCAAGGCCGGCGGCACGCGTACCGCCGTGTTCGAAACCGGTGGTGTCGACGCCAGCCGCATGCCGCAGTGGTGGCAGTGATGGTTGCGGCGGGCAGCGCAGTGCGCGCGTTGTCCGCGATCCGGCACTGGGTGTTCGACATGGACGGTACCCTGACCGTCGCCGTGCATGATTTCGCCGCGATCCGCCGCGCACTGCAGATCGCCGCGGAGGAAGACATCCTCGACCATATCGCGGCGCTGCCGGATGCACCGGCGCAGGCCAAGCGTGAGTGGCTGCTGGATCACGAGCGCACGCTGGCCGAGGACGCGCTGCCGGCACCGGGCGCGGTGAAGCTGCTGCGCTTGGCGGCGGCGGGCTGCCGGCTGGGCATCCTGACCCGCAACGACCATGCGCTGGCGAAGCTGACCCTGGACGCGATCGGGGTCGGGGAACTGTTCGACGATGCCGACATCATCGGCCGCGATGAAGCGGTGCCCAAGCCGTCGCCGGATGGCCTGCAGCAGCATCTTCGACGCTGGGGAATCGGGGCTGCGGAGGCGGTGATGGTCGGAGACCACGCCTATGACCTGGAGTGCGGGCGCGCCGCGGGCGCCCATACCGTGCTGGTCAACCTGCCGGAGAACCCGTGGCCAGGCAGTGCCGACTGGCATTTCGCCGATTGCCGTGCACTGTTGGCGGCCTGGCAGCAGAAGGGGTAGTGCCGGCCGCTGGCCGGCAGTGTCGACCAGGGTCGACACCTACCAGAGCAAAGCGTGTCGACCAAGGTCGACACCTACCAGAGCAAAGCGTGTCGACCAAGGTCGACACCTACCAGAGCAAAGCGTGTCGACCAAGGTCGACACCTACCAAGGCACAGCGTGTCGACCAAGGTCGACACCCACCGAGCGGGTGCGCGGGCAGTTCGGTTTACGCGTTCAGCGCGTAACCGAACTGCTGCTTGAACTGCTCGTTGAACTCTTCGAAGGTGAAACGCTGGTTCTGGGTGCCCGGGTGCTCCACCTTCAGCGCGCCCATCAGGTTGCCCATGCGGCCGATGGTCAGCCAGTCGTAGCCCTTCTGGATGCCGTAGATCAGGCCGGCGCGGAAGGCGTCGCCACAGCCGGTCGGGTCGACCACGCGGCGCTCGTGCGCCGGCGGGATGTCGTAGCTCTTTTCCGGGGTGTGGATGACCGCGCCCTTCGGGCCGCGGGTGGTGATGTAGGCCTTGACCCGGCTGACGATCTCCTTCTCGTCCCAGCCGGTGCGTTCCTGCAGCAGGTTCGACTCGTAGTCGTTGACCACCACGTAGTCGGCCTGCTCGATGAAGGCGCGCAGCTCCGGGCCGTTGAACAGCGGCATGGCCTGGCCCGGGTCGAAGATGAACGGGATGCCGTCTTCGTGGAATTCCTGCGCGTTCTGGATCATGCCTTCGCGGCCGTCCGGGCCGACCAGGCCCAGGGTCACGCCCGGCACGCCACGCACGTGGTTCTCGTAGGAGCGCATCATCGCGCCCGGGTGGAAGGCGGTGATCTGGTTGTTGTCGTGGTCGGTGGTGATGAACGCCTGCGGGGTGAACAGCTCATCGATCACGCGCACGCGCGACAGGTCGATGCCCAGGCCGTCGAAGTATTCGCGGTACGGGCCGAAGTCCGAACCCACGGTGCCCATCGGGATCGGCTGGCCGCCCAGCAGGTGCAGGTTGTAGGCGATGTTGCCGGCGCAGCCGCCGAACTCGCGGCGCATGCGCGGCACCAGGAAGGACACGTTCAGGATGTGCACCTTGTCCGGCAGGATGTGATTCTTGAACTGGTCCGGGAACACCATGATGGTGTCGAAGGCAAGAGAACCACAGATCAGAGCGGACATCGATGTAAGCCTATGCGGTGAATTTTGGGGTGGGCCGGCCCGGTTCGGCGGGCAAGCAAACGGCGCCCTTGGGCGCCCGACGGCGCAAAGGTTACCCGCTGGTGCCGCTCAGGGCCAGAACCGGGTGAGACCCGATCAGGCCGAAAGCCTGTGAAGACGCGGGTTCAGCTAGTTTTTTCCTTGCTCGGCGGCAGGCGGGTTGCTAGGCTTGTCGGCCTCGATTTCTGCCCATTTTTTCGCCATCCCGCGGCGGGCACGACACCCCTCAGGACTCCTTCCTCAGATGTTCAAGAAACTCCGTGGCATGTTCTCCAACGACCTGTCCATCGACCTGGGCACGGCCAACACCCTCATCTACGTGCGCGGGCAGGGGATCGTGCTGAACGAGCCATCGGTCGTGGCCGTGCGTCAGGACCGTGCCATTGGTGGCACCCGCTCGGTGGCAGCCGTAGGCGCCGAAGCCAAGCAGATGCTTGGCCGTACCCCGGGCCACATCACCACCATCCGCCCGATGAAGGACGGCGTCATCGCCGATTTCACCTACACCGAGGCGATGCTCAAGCACTTCATCAAGAAGGTGCACAAGTCGCGCGTGCTGCGCCCGAGCCCGCGCGTGCTGGTCTGCGTGCCGGCCGGCTCGACCCAGGTCGAGCGCCGCGCGATCAAGGAATCGGCCGAGGAAGCCGGTGCCCGTGACGTGTTCCTGATCGAAGAACCGATGGCCGCTGCGATCGGCGCCGGCATGCCGGTCACCGAAGCTCGTGGCTCGATGGTCATCGACATCGGCGGCGGCACCACCGAAGTTGCGGTGATCTCGCTCAACGGCATCGTCTATTCGGCCTCGGTCCGCATCGGCGGCGACCGCTTCGACGAGTCGATCACCAACTACGTGCGCCGCAACCACGGCATGCTGATCGGTGAAGCCACCGCCGAGCGCATCAAGGTCGAGCTGGGCTGCGCCTACCCGCAGGCGGAAGTGATCGAAATGGAAATCTCCGGCCGCAACCTCGCCGAGGGCGTGCCGAAGATGATCAAGATCAGCTCCAACGAGGTGCTTGAAGCCCTGCACGAGCCGCTGTCGGGCATCGTCAGCGCGGTCAAGCTGGCGCTGGAGCAGACCCCGCCGGAACTGTGCGCCGACGTCGCCGAGCGCGGCATCGTGCTGACCGGTGGTGGCGCCCTGCTGCGTGACCTGGACCGCCTGATTTCCGAGGAAACCGGCCTGCACGTGCAGGTGGCGGACGACCCGCTGACCTGCGTGGCCCGCGGCGGTGGCCGTGCGCTGGAGCTGGTCGACATGCACGGCAACGAGTTCTTTGCGCCGGAATAAGCCGTCCCGGCTGCCTGCGCCCGCAGCGCCCCTCCGGGGTGCGGCCCACCATGAGGGTAGGCCGGCACCGGCGGGGCGTCCGCGTGTTTCCCTTCCGCCTTCTGCCAGTTGAATCGTTGCCGTGCCGCCCTACGCCGGACCTCCCGTTGCTTCCCGATCCGGTGATGCCGCCAGCCCGCTGCGTCTGCTGGCTTATCTCGCACTGGCCATCACCCTGATCGTGCTTGACGACCAGGCCGGCTGGCTTGCGCAGCTGCGCGGGCAGGCCAACAGCCTGGTGCAGCCGGTATGGGCACTGGCGGGACTGCCGGGCAAGCTCGGCAACCAGGTCAAGGACTCGGCGGCGAGCCACGGCCAGCTGGTCAACGAGAACCGTGAACTGCGCAACCAGCTGCTGCTGGCCAACGCCCGCCTGACCCGCCTGCAGACCGCCGCGCTGGATAACGCCCAGCTGCGTGAACTGCTGAACGTGGCCGAGCGCAGTGGCCTGGACGTGCAGCTGGCGCCGATCCTGGACATCGACCTGGATCCGGTGAAGCAGCGCCTGGTGCTCGACGCCGGCAGCCGCGAAGGCGTGCACGTCGGCCAGGCGGTGATCGATGCCGGCGGTCTGATGGGCCAGGTGATCAGCGTCACTGGCGGTACCTCCACCGTGCTGCTGCTGACCGACCCCGACCATGCCGTGCCGGTGACGGTGGCCCGCAACGGCGTTCGCCTGATCGTCTACGGCCGCGGCGACAAGCTGGAACTGCGCGACATCCCGCTCAGCGCCGGCGTGGAGGTGGGCGATGAGATCGTCACCTCCGGCCTCGGTGGCCGCTTCCCGGCCGGGTTCCCGGTCGGCACCATCACCGGCCTGCGCCCGGACGACACGCACGCCTTCCTGGTCGGCGAACTGAAGCCGGCGGCGCAGCTGGACCGCGGCCGCGACGTGCTGCTGCTGCGCCCGGGTGCAGCAATTCGCTTGCCTGCGGCCAGCGAATTGCTTCAGCCAAGTTTGCCTTCGGCAAACCAGGCTGCCGGGGGGGCATCCCACACTTACCCCCGCGCCTTCGGCGCGCCCCCCTCAACAAGAGGGGGGCTCTCCACCCGATGCTGGGTCGGCGACGGTAGTGCCGGCCGCTGGCCGGCAACCGACCGCGCCGGAGGCCCAGCGATGAGCCGCCTGCGCGACAACCCGTGGGTGCTGCCGGCCAGCCTGGTGGTGGCGCTGCTGCTGGGCCTGCTGCCGTTGCCGGCGCTGCTGCAGCCGCTGCGCCCGTACTGGTTGGCGCTGGTGCTCGCGTACTGGGTGATTGAAGCGCCTGAGCGTGTCGGCCTGGGCGTCGCTTTCGCCAGTGGCGTGATCGCCGATCTGCTGTACGGCGGTGTACTCGGCGAACAGGCGCTGCGGCTGGTGATGCTGGCCTTCATCCTGCAGCGCTTCCGCGCCCGCATCCGCTTCTTCCCGATGTCCCAGCAGATGCTGGCCATCGGCGGCCTGCTGTTCAACGACCGCATCGTCAGCGCGCTGGTCCACATCGTGGTGGATGAGCCGACCCTGCCGTGGTCGTACTGGTGGGCACCGCTGCTGGGCATGGGCCTGTGGCCGCTGGTATTCGTGCTGCTGGACGCGGTGCGTTTCGGCAAGCGCGGGCGCTGAGCCATGATCCCGCGCCGCCAGGTCAAGAATCCGCACGCAGAAGCCGAACAGTTCCGCCGCCGCGCGGCGCTGGGCTTCCTGGGTGTGCTGGTCTGCCTGCTGGGCCTGGGCGGCTGGTACTTCAAGCTGCAGGTGCTGGACCACGACGTCTACGCCACGCGCTCGGAAGCCAACCGCATCAAGCCGCGGCCGGTGGTGCCCGGGCGCGGCATGATCTACGACCGCAACGGCCGCCTGCTGGCCGAGAACGTGCCGGCCTTCCGCCTGGACGTGACCCCGGACAAGGTCAAGGACATGGACGCCACCCTGGAAGGGCTGGCGAAGATCATCAGCATCAGCCCGGAAGAACTGGAAGCGTTCAACAAGTCGCGCAAGGCGCGCCGCAAGTTCCTGCCGGTCACGCTGAAGCTGCGCATGAGCGACGAGGAGATGGCGCGCTTTGCCGTCGACCGCTGGCGCTTCCCCGGCGTCGAGCTGGAACCCTACCTGACCCGTCGCTATCCCTATGGCGATCTGTTCGCGCACATCATCGGTTACGTCGGCCGCGTCGATGACAAGGACCTGGAAATCCTCGGCGAGGGCAATGCCGCGCTGACCCACATCGGCAAGTCCGGCCTGGAGCGTTATTACGAGCAGCAGCTGCGCGGCAAGGTCGGCTACGAGCAGGTCGAGACCAACGTGCAGGGGCGTGCGATCCGCACCATCGGCCGCGTCGCCGCGCAGTCCGGCGCCGACCTGCGGCTGTCGATCGACGCCGACCTGCAGCGCGCCATGGTGGCCGCCTTCGGCGACCAGGAAGGCTCGGCGGTGGCGATGGACCCGCGTACCGGCGAGGTGCTGGCGATGGTCAGCCTGCCGTCCTACGACCCCAATCTGTTCGTCAACGGTATTTCCCATGCCGACTTCAAGGCGCTGAACGACAACCCGTCGCGGCCGCAGTTCAACCGCCTGGTGCTGGGTGGCGTCGCCCCCGGTTCCACGCTGAAGCCGCTGATCGGCCTGGCCGGCCTCGATTCCGGCGTGCGCCGCCCGGAAGACAAGGTGCTGTCCACCGGCATGTTCTACCTGCCCGGCACCTCGCGTGGCTGGGGTGACTCGCACCGCGGCGGCCACGGCTGGACCGACCTGCGCAAGTCGATCGCGCAATCGGTCAACACGTATTACTACAAGCTGGCGCTGGATCTGGGCATCGAGCGCTTCGACCATTACATGGAGTACTACGGCTTCGGCCAGCCGACCGGCATCGACCTGACCGGCGAGATCGGCGGCATCCTGCCGTCGCCGGCCTACAAGCGGAAGAGCCGCAAGGAAGCCTGGTATCCGGGTGATACAGTCAACATCAGCATCGGCCAGGGTGACTGGAAGGTCACTCCGCTGCAGCTGGCGCGGGGCGTCAGTGGGCTGGCCAACGGGCAGCTGCGCACGCCCCATCTGGTGATCCAGCAGCGTGCGGGGTTCGACCATGACTGGATGGCGACCGACCCGGGCGAGAGCAAACCGGTCAGCCCGAACCCGAACAACCTGCAGGCGGTGCGCGAAGGCATGATGGCCACCATGCTGCCTGGCGGCAGCGCTGCGCGAATGGCGGCTGGCGCGCCGTACACGATGGCTGGCAAGACCGGTACCGCGCAGGTCGTCAGCCGCAAGGGCACCGCCGCAGTAAACCCGAAGAGCCTGCCGATGCACCTGCGCCACCGCGCGCTGTTCGTCGGTTTCGCGCCGGTCGACCAGCCGGTGATCGCGCTGGCGATCGCGGTGGAGGGTGGTGGTTACGGCGGTGCGGCGGCCGCACCGATCGCACGCAAGGTGTTCGACGCCTACCTGCTGGGCAAGATGCCCGAAGGCATGCAGCCGCTGGACAGCGAGCGCGGCACCACCGCCATCGGTGCAACCGCATTCGACAACGAAGATGTGGGCGCGCCAGGCCGGTGACCTTGCTGCGGCACAACTGGGGGAACACCCCGTGCTGATTGGCGTGCCTGCGCCGGAACCGGCACCCGCACCGCAGCCGGGGACGCCGGCCGCCGCGGCGCTGCCGACCACGCCACGCCCGACCACCGCGGAGCCCGCACGATGAGAGTGTTCCTGCGTTGGGCCGGCGACATGCTGCGCCGCTTTTTCAGCACGCTGGACTGGGTACTGTGCCTGGCCCTGGGCGCGCTGATGGTGATCGGCCTGGCCACCTTGAAGAGTGCCGGTGGCGACGGCCTGGTGATGGCCCAGGGCGCGCTTTGCAGTGGGCATGGCCGCGCTGTGGGGCATCTCACGGGTACCGATCCTGCGCATTCGCTCGGCAACACCGATGATCTACGCGATCTCGATGATCCCGTTGCTGGCGGTGTTCGTGCTGGGCACCGGCAAGTATGGGCGGCAGTGGCTGGACCTGAAGTTCTTCTACCTGCAGCCGGCCGAACTGCTGAAGGTCAGCCTGCCGATGATGGTGGCCTGGTATCTGCACAAGATGCCGTTGCCACCGCGCTTCAATACCGTACTCGTGTCCCTGGTCATCATCGGCGTACCGACCGGCCTGGTGATGCTGCAGCCGGACTTCGGCACCGGCGTGCTGATCGCCGCCAGTGGCGTGTTCGTGCTGCTGCTGGCCGGCTTGCCGTGGTGGTGGGTTGGCCTGGGCGTGGGCGGTGTGGCCGCGGTCGCACCGGTGGCCTGGTTCTGGCTGCTGCGGCCGTACCAGAAGGACCGCATCATGATGTTCCTGGACCCGGAGATGGATGCGCTGGGTGCTGGCTGGAACATCATCCAGTCGAAGATCGCGATCGGTTCCGGTGGCTTCGATGGCAAGGGCTGGGGCGAGGGCTCGCAGTCACATCTGAACTTCATTCCCGAGCAGACCACCGACTTCGCGTTCTCGGTGCTGAGCGAGGAGTTCGGCTGGATCGGCGTGGCCACCGTGCTGGCGCTGTACCTGGTGGTGATCGGGCGCTGCCTGTGGATCGCCAGCCAGTCGCGCGATTCCTATTCGCGCCTGCTGGCCGGCGCCACCGGCCTGGCGTTCTTCGTCTACGTGCTGGTGAACGGCGGGATGATCTCCGGCCTGCTGCCGGTGGTGGGCGTGCCGATGCCGCTGATCAGCTATGGCGGTACCTCGGCGGTCTCGCTGCTGGCCGGCTTCGGGTTGGTGATGGCCGTGCGTAGCCACAATCCAGTGCACGGCGGCTACGGGTAACAACGGCCGCGCCTTTCATCGCGCTTCCATATGCTCGATTGCTTCTCGCTGTTCTGTAGAGTCGAGCCGTGCTCGACTGCTTCTGCTGCATGAAGGGCAGTCGAGCACGGCTCGACTCTACAGACGCAGAAGCACCCTGACAGCTTCACGCAAGCGCGCGTTGTTACCGTGGCCAGCGTGGACTGGAAACGAATGCTTGGCGGCTGCCGTGAGGCGGTGCGCACGATCGACCTGCCGTTGCTGGTCGCGCTGTTGATCCTGATGGGCGCGGGGCTGGCGGTGCTGCACAGCGTGTCCGGTCCGGTCACCGGGCAGGCGGCGCGCTTCGCCGGTGGCCTGCTGGCGATGTGGCTGCTGTCGCGTGTTTCGCTGCTGCGCCTGCGCGCGTGGACACCGGCGCTGTACGCGCTGTCGATGCTGCCGCTGATGGCGGTGTATGTGATCGGCACCGGCAAGTACGGGCAGCGCTGGCTCAACCTCGGCGTCTTCTACCTGCAGCCCTCCGAGCTGCTCAAGCTCAGCCTGCCGTTGATGATGGCCTGGTACCTGCACCGGCAACCGCTGCCACCGTCACCACGCACGGTACTGACGGCCGCAGTGCTGATCGGCGTTCCCGCCGTGCTGATCCTGATGCAGCCCAACCTCGGCACCGCCACGCTGGTCACCGCCAGCGGCGTGTTCGCGTTGTTGCTGGCGGGCCTGCACTGGGGCTGGGTGGCCACCGGCGCGGTGGGGCTGGCGGTGGCCGCGCCACTGGCCTGGCTCGGCGTGTTGCGGCAGTACCAGAAGGATCGCGTACTGACCTTCCTCGACCCGGCAGCAGACCCGCTCGGCACCGGCTGGAACATCCTGCAGTCGCGCATCGCGATCGGTTCCGGTGGCTGGCAGGGACGTGGCTGGGGGCAGGGCACCCAGGCCACGCTGGATTTCCTGCCCGAGTACACCACCGACTTCGCGTTTTCGGTGCTGGCCGAGGAATTCGGCTGGATCGGTGTGGCGACGCTGTTCGCGCTGTACCTGTTCGTGGTCGGGCGTTGCCTGTGGATCGCAGTGCACGCGCGACACCCATGCGCGGTTGCTGGCCGGCAGCCTGGGGCTGGCGTTCTTCGTCTACGTATTGGTGAACGGTGGAATGATTTCCGGCCTGCTGCCGGTGGTGGGCATTCCGATGCCGTTGATCAGTTATGGCGGGACATCAGCGGTCTCGCTGCTGGCCGGCATCGGACTGGTGATGGCGGTGCGTGGGCACCGGCCCGTGCACGGGGGATAGGGTTTCCAGCCAACGGCGCAGCCCCTCGTGGGTGGTCGTGTAACGCGGCTCATGTGTGGGGCGGGCGCGGTGGGTTCGCGGGACACGCCGTAAACCCGTCCTTGGGGGCTCGATGGCGCCATCCATGGCGCCAACGGTCCCGCGAACCCACCGCGCCCGCCCCCTGACAGTTTTCGGGCGTGTCCACCCACGGAAAAGAAAAAGAAGATCAAAAGCAAAACCAGCTTGGCCGCCCGCTTCATTGCTTCCTGTAGAGCCGAAGGCAGCGGCAGGAGCCGCTGCCAACGTCGCCCATGGCGACGGCCCGAAGGGTGCCGGTCAGGACGACCGGCATAGCCATGCTCGGCTCTCGAGCAAGCGCAGCGCGCGACCCGCTTGTGATCTTCTCTTTCTTCTCCGTGGGTGGCAGACCACCGAAATCTGTCAGAGGGCGGTCGGGTTGGGTATGCGGGGGTGTCAGCCGCATGGATGCGGCTGCCAAGCCTCCAGGGACGGATTCACGGCGTCCCCCGCGTACCCAACCCGACCGGCCCAGCGGCGGCTTCTGCTTTCCGCAACACACCCCACCCACGAGGGGCTGCGCCGTTGGCTGGAAACTTCCTGACTCTGCGCAACGCCCGTTGTGGAAGCGTTCTCACAACGATGCACGGCAGCACGCCCACTGACCAAAGTCCGGAAAAAGCGTTAGCTGGTTCACACTTTTACAGCGCGTTGATCCTGATCAATGGACTTGTCGTAATCGGCCTGCACAATGGCGGCCCGTTCGGCACGGCGCGCCGTCAATCGTTGCAGCGCGAGGGGGCGTCGGGCGGGAAGCAGTACTGATCCAACGGGTACAGGGAGCGCGGAGCACTGCCACTGGGGAGCGGCAGCCGCGCGGGTACCGACCGGATCCGGTCGCCGGTTGCGTCTGCGGGGATGGGGACGCAACCGGCAACCTCTATCTGAATGGGGAAGTGTGATCACGACGTCTTCACATTTCCCGCTGCTCGCAGGCAAATCGTTGTGATTCATGGTGTTAGGGGTTTTAATTCATCCATGACCTGCTAACCTGCGACGATGATTCGACGCACTCTGGCCTGCATGCTCACCCTCGGCCTGGTCGCCTGCGCGACCCAGCCGAAGTCCCCACCGTCTTCGCCCCAGGCCAGCAGTACGCCGCGCCAGCCCGCCGCCAAGGCCCATGGCCCGGCCGAGGCCGCGCCCGAAGCTGCTGCCGCCACCGCGCCGCCGGTCGATCTCACCCCGGTGCCGTTCGAGGTCGCACGGGCCCGCTTCATTGCCGATACCGCCAAGCGCTATGGCCTGAAGCCGGAGCAGATCAGCAGCGTGCTCGACCAGGCGCAGGTGCGCCAGCCGATCATCGCCGCGATGTCGCGCCCGGCCGAACGGGTCAAGCCGTGGAACGAGTACCGGCCGATGTTCATCAGCAAGGCACGCATCGATGGCGGCCGCGCGTTCCTGGCCCAGCATCGCGCCGAACTGGATCGCGTCCAGCAGCGCACCGGTGTGCCGGCCGAGGTGATCGTGGCGATCATCGGCGTGGAAACCAGCTACGGCAAGAATGCCGGCAGCCATCGCGTGCTCGATGCGCTGTACACGCTGGCGTTCTATTACCCGCGCAGCGGCGACCCGGCCAAGCTGGAGCGCGAAGTGCGCCGCGAGCTGTTCTTCCGCGATGAGCTGGCCAAGTTGTTCGAGCTGGGCCGCGAAGAAAACCTGGACATCACCACGCTCAAGGGCAGCTATGCCGGCGCGATGGGCATGGGCCAGTTCATGCCGTCCAGCTACCTCGATTACGCCGTGGACGGTAATGGCGATGGCCGTCGCGACCTGTTCACCAGCTACGACGACGTGTTCTCGTCCATCGCCAACTACTTCGTGAAGAAGGGCGGCTGGGTGCGTGGCGGGCAGGTGGCCGTGCCGGCCACGCTGGCGCCGGGCCGCGAGGAGTTCAATCCGACCGAATGGATGCCGACCTGGTCGCTGGCCGACCTGGCGAAGCGTGGCTACCAGCCCAGCGCAGCGGTGCAGCCGGGCGCCACCGCCACGCCGATCACGCTTGAAGGCAGCACCGGCAAGCAGTACTGGCTGGGCTTCCAGAACTACTACGCGATCACCCGCTACAACCTCTCGAAGATGTACGCGATGGCCGTGTTCCAGTTGTCCCAGGCCATCGCCGGACAGGAGCTGCCCCCGGCATGAACATCAGATGGCTGGTCCCAGGCTTGATCGTCCTCGCGCTGGCTGCCTGCAGCAGCGCGCCGAAGAAGCCGGCCACGGCCGGCCATGGTGGCAAGTCCGGCGGCACTCTGGTGCAGGGTCGTGGCTCGCGCCCGGCACACTGCCCGGAAGGGTCGCCGTACGCGGCGGCCAAGGAAGACCTGAGCACCCGCGGCAATTACACCGCTGGTGGCCTGTACAAGCCGGGCGTGCGCGACAGCACGCCGGATTACATTCCCAACGTGGCCTGCATTCCCGAGCCGGAAGTGACCGCCGAGGAGCGCTCGGCGATCGGCAACAAGTCGCCGTACGTGGTGCTGGGCAAGTCGTACAAGGTGCTCGACGATACCCGCAACTATGTCGAGCGTGGCACTGCGTCGTACTACGGTGCCAAGTTCCACGGCCGCCTGACCTCCAACCGTGAGGTCTACGACATGTACCAGTTCACCGCTGCGCACAAGACGCTGCCGCTGCCCAGCTTCGCCCGCGTGACCAACCTCGACAACGGTGAGTCGGTGATCGTGCGCGTCAACGATCGCGGTCCGTTCCATGATGGCCGCGTGGTCGATCTCAGCTATGCCGCCGCTGTGCGCCTGGGCATCACCCAGCGCGGCACCGGCAACGTGGAAGTGCGCGCGCTGCAGCCGGGTGAGGGCAACCTGCTGGCGCAGAAGCCGTCGCGCCGCGAGCGTCGTGCTGCGGAAGCGGCCGCCGCCAGCGCTGTAGCCAGTGCGCGCCCGGCACCGACCGCGCGTGCCGCCGCCGACAGCGACATCGATCGCCTGGTCAAGGGGCTGCCGGCCGATGGCATGCCGGCGCGTGGCCAGCCGGCCACCACCCAGGGCGTGGCCAGCACCGTGCCGGATGTGGCGGTCAGCAGCCTGCCGCCGAGTGCTCCGCCGGTGCGCAGCACCGCATACGCGCCAGCTCCGGCGGTCGTTGCCAGTACCACGCCGCGCGCCGCTGCGCAGGCACCGGTCCGCACCGCCGCCGCTACCCCCAGCCTGTCGCAGCAGGTGGTGGGCGCAGTCATGGTGCAGGTTGCCAGCTTCTCCAACCGTGACAACGCCAACCGCGCGATGGGCCAGCTCAACGCCGCCGGCATCGTCGGTGCCACCATCAGTGACATCGCCGCCGGTGGCCGTACCCTGTTCCGCCTGCGCGTTCCCGCCAGCGACCATGCCAGTGCCGCGGAACTTGTCGGCCGCATCGCCGGTCTGGGGCTGGGTTCGCCGCAGATCGTCAAGGATTGATCCACCCGGGCCGGTGCTGCCGGCCCATGCTGCCCCGGCCTTACAATGGCCGCTACGTTCCACCCTCCATTCCCGGCCGTCCCCTGGAGCCTGCTGTCCAATGAATTTCCGTTCCGCCGCCACCGCCCTGGCCGCCACCCTGGTGGTGGGCCTGGCTTCCGCCCAGACGCCGCTGCCGACTCCGGCCACGCCGGCGCCTGCCGCCGCCCCAGCCACCGTCGCCACTCCGCCGGCGCCGGCGCCGAGCGTGTCCAAGGCCTGGGTGCTGATGGATTACGCCACCGGCCAGGTGCTGGCCGGTGAAAACATCAACGAACAGCTGGCTCCGGCCAGCATCACCAAGGTGATGACGTCCTACGTGATCGCCGCCGAGGTCAAGAACGGCAAGGTCCGTGCGGATGACCAGGTGATGATGAGCGAGCGCGCCTGGCGCGAAGGTGGCGCGGGTACCGATGGCAGCTACAGCGGCTTCCCGGTCAACCAGACCGCGCGCCTGGAAGACATGGAAAAGGGCATGGCGATCCAGTCCGGCAACGACGCCGCGATTGCCCTGGCCGAGCATGTGGCTGGCAGCGAGGAAGCCTTTGCGTCGCTGATGAACAGCTATGCCGCGAAGATCGGCATGAAGAATTCGCACTTCGTCAACGCCCATGGCCTGACTGCGCAGGGCCACCACAGCACCGCCTACGACCTGGCGCTGCTGGGCCGTGCGATGGTGCGCGATTACCCGGAAACCTACGCGTACAACAAGATCAAGGAATTCCAGGTCGGCAACATCAAGCAGCCGAACCGCAACCTGCTGTTGTGGCGCGATGGCAGCGTGGACGGCATCAAGACCGGCCACACCTCGGAAGCCGGCTACTGCCTGATGAGCTCGGCCCAGCGCGGCGACCAGCGCCTGATCGCCGTGGTGCTGGGCGGCCAGTCGGAAAAGCAGCGTGCCGATGACAGCCTGGCCCTGCTGAACTGGGGTTTCCGCTTCTTCGAGACCCACCGCCTGTACGAGCCGGGCAAGGCCGTGGCCGAGCACAAGGTCTGGAAGGGCACCACCGACAAGGTGCAGCTGGGCGTGGCCCAGCCGATGCTGGTGAGCGTGCCGCGTGGCCGTTACAACGACCTGAAGCCGAGCATTGACGTGCCCAAGACCCTGGAAGCACCGTTCACCGCCGGCCAGCAGATCGGCACCGTGAAGGTGATGCTGGATGGCAAGCTGGTGGCCGAAGCACCGCTGGTGGCGGTGGCTGCCGTCGAACAGGCCGGCTTCTTCAAGCGCCTGTGGGACAGCTTCTGGATGTGGTGGGAATCGGAATGATCCACGCCCCGGCGTGGTGAAGGAAAAGGCCGGCAAATGCCGGCCTTTTCTGTTTCGGGATGCCGCTTGCGCATGAATCCTGCCGGATGTGGGTAGTGCCGGCCGCTGGCCGGCTCCCCATGAATCCATCCGGATATGCCGGCCCCGGTGTGCCGACCAACAGTCGGCACCTACCTACAGCGACCGGCTGATGGTGAAGCTGCCGAACACCGGCGCTTCGCGCTGGCCGTTGAACTCGCGCGTGCTGTGGTAACGCGCCGCAGCGAACTTCCAACGTCCGTACATCACCGCCACGCCATAGCCGCCATAGGCCACCACATGGCGCTTGTCCACACTGTGGCTGTTGCGGAACGTGTTGCCATCCAGCGTGATGTCACGGATCACCCAGGCGGCGTCCGAGGTCGCGAACAGGTGCCAGGACCAGCCATTGGGACGGCCGCCGCGGGTCGGCGCAGTGTTCTCACCGGCCGGGCGCAACGGCGTGCTGCCGAAGTCGTCCGGCAGCTTCCAGCCAAAGCGCACTTCACCGCCGAGATTGGCCTTGGTTTCCAGGTTGCCGATTGATCCGCCGTAGTGGCTGATGGCGTCCCAACCCCAGCCGTCGGCATTGACGCTGGCATCGCCCGGCCAGCGGCGCATGCGCTCATGGGTCAGCATGAACAGCGGCTCGTTGTGCAGCTGGTTGTCCCAGCCCTTGAATTTCTCGTCACCCAGCACTTCGTGCACGGCATTCTGCACCTGCTTGCCCTGTGCCCACGGGCCAACCACGCCCAGCGTCAGCTGGGTGGTCTGCAGGCGGTCGCCGCTGCGCGCATTGAAACCGAAGTTTGCGATCAGTACGCCGGCGTAAGGGCGGTCGTCCTCGATCAGGTCCCTGCGGCTGAAATCGGTCGGGGTGAAGATGCCCTGGCCGATGCTGAAGATCATGTTCTGCTGTTCGAACTTGCCCGGATGCAGCCCTTCCAGATACTGGTTCACCCAGCGGGCCATGCGTGGCAGGCAGGGGTCGTCGGTGTAATCGACCAGATTGGGCGAGACCAGGGTCAACAGTGCACCATTGGTATAGCCCTGGTCCTGGTGGCGGCCGCCGAACAGGTCGTTGTCAACGCGGAAATTGACCTGCGGAGGGTGGTCGCGCATCGCGTCCGGGCCACATTGTTCGGCCGCCTGGGCGGCGAGGGGGAGGGCAGCAGCCAGCAGGCCGGACAGCCCGAGGGCTGCAAGGCGGCGTTGGGAAGGGGGGCTCATGTGGAGGTTTTTTCTGTCTGTCGTTATATGCCGCGACACGGTACTCGTGCGGGCGTGATGGAACGAGCGCGTTCGAATCACTTGTCTGTTCCGAAAACGACATTGTCTCGTGAAGACAATCCTGCACTGTCCTGCGGCGCCCCAAGGGCAACGGCCAATGCTGAACGGCCGTTCAGCTGCAACGCAGCGACTCACCGGTGCACTGTTTGACGTTGATGAATACTCTTGGGTTTGTTGGCCTGCGGCCCGATAATGGGGGCATGGAAATCAAGTCCGACAACCCCGACCACGGCTTCCAGTTCCCCGGCCAGTTCGAGCTCAGTGCCATGGGCCCGGCCAACCGCGGCCTGGAACATGAGCTTCCCCGCCTGCTGCTGGCTGCCGGCATCGATGTGGTGAATGAACGCATCAGCTGGAAGCATTCCTCCAACGGCAAGTACGTGTCCGTGCGCATCGTGTTCAGGGCCGAGAGCCGCGAACAGTACGACCTGGCGCACCAGGCACTGCGCGACCACCCGGAAGTGAAGTGGACGCTGTAGCCGACAGCTGCCCGGCCGAAGCCGCCCCGGAAGACCGTGCGCCGCGCCCGGCGCTGGTCCGCGACCTCGGCCGCCAGGCCTATGAACCGGTGTGGCGCGCCATGCAGCGCTTCACCGACCAGCGCAGCGAGGCCGACGCCGATGAGCTGTGGGTGGTCGAGCACGACCCGGTATTCACCCTGGGCCAGGCCGGCAAGGACGAGCATGTGCTGGCGCCGGGCGAGATCCCGGTGCTGCACGTGGACCGCGGCGGCCAGGTGACCTATCACGGCCCCGGCCAGCTGGTGGTCTATCCGCTGCTGCGCCTGCCACGGCTGGGCATCGGTGTGCGCGACTACGTGTGCCGCATCGAGCAGGCCATCATCGATACCCTGGCCGAGTGGAACATCGGCGCCGAACGCCGCGAGGGCGCCCCGGGCGTCTACGTCGGTGGCGCCAAGATCGCCGCGCTCGGCATCCGCGTGCGCCGCGGCTGTACCTTCCATGGCCTGGCCTTCAACGTGGCCATGGACCTGGAACCTTTCCACCGCATCAACCCCTGTGGCTATCAGGGGTTGCAGGTGACCTCGGTAGTA
The DNA here is from genome assembly GCF_056481145.1 of Stenotrophomonas sp. 93052_Sma. Lineage (NCBI taxonomy): Bacteria > Pseudomonadati > Pseudomonadota > Gammaproteobacteria > Lysobacterales > Lysobacteraceae > Stenotrophomonas > Stenotrophomonas sp. 93052_Sma. The sequence goes on along the minus strand of NZ_CM151134.1, from coordinate 4,233,384 downwards.
GACTTGGGCGGGCCCTCCGGGATGGAGGCCGTCAAGCCGGTGCTGCTGGACCACCTGGCCCGCCAGTTCGGCCTGCTGCTGCAGCCCACGCCCGAACTGCCTGATCTTTCTGCGGCCGCCTGACCGCCCCCCGGAACTGCCATGACTGAAACCACCGCCCGTTCCATTCCCCTGCAGATCGTGCAGGGCGACTCTCCGTCCGCCGCGCCGTTGCAGGCCGGGGTCAAGCAGCTGGGCGGTGACAAGATCAACCGCTCGCCGGTGCAGTTCGCCGACGCGCCGGTGCTGCGCAAGCCGTCCTGGATCCGCGTGCGCATTCCTTCGGGCAATGCCGTGCAGAACCTGAAGGCCAAGCTGCGCGAGAACCGCCTGGTGACGGTGTGCGAGGAAGCCAGCTGCCCGAACATCCACGAGTGCTTCGGCCACGGCACGGCAACGTTCATGATCCTCGGCGAAGTCTGCACCCGCCGCTGCTCGTTCTGCGACGTGGCCCACGGCCGCCCGAAGCCGCCGGATGCCAACGAACCGGCCAGCCTCGGCCAGACCGTGGCCGACATGGGGCTGAAGTACGTGGTGGTGACCAGCGTCGACCGAGATGACCTGCGCGACGGCGGTGCCCAGCACTTCGTCGACTGCATCAGTGCCATCCGCGCGAAGTCGCCGGGCACCCGCATCGAAGTGCTGACCCCGGACTTCCGCGGCAAGGGCCGCATGGAGCGCGCTGGAGATCCTGGCGCAGAACCCGCCGGACGTGTTCAACCACAACATCGAAACCGTGCCGGACCTGTACCGCAACGTGCGCCCGGGTGCGGACTACCAGTGGTCGCTGAACCTGCTGAAGAACTTCAAGGCGCAGCACCCGGACGTGCCGACCAAGAGCGGCATCATGCTGGGCCTGGGCGAAGACTTCGAACAGATCAAGGCCACCCTGCGCGACCTGCGCGCGCACGACGTGGACATGATCACCATCGGCCAGTACCTGCAGCCGACCGCGCACCACCACCCGGTGCTGAAGTACTGGACCCCCGAGGACTACAAGGCGCTGGAAGACTACGGCTACGAGCTGGGCTTCAGCCACGTGGCCTCCGGCCCGATGGTGCGCTCGTCGTACCACGCCGACGTGCAGGCCAAGGGCGCCGGCGTCCGATAAGCGGTTGCGCGATGCGCGCTACCGCTTCCCACGCTGCGCTGCGCACACCGTGGGCCCCGGCTTACCACCACCCACACCCCCGCCGCTTCGCGGCCGCCCCCTGACTCAGGGGGCTTGCAACCCCATGCCCTCTGCAACCGGACAGACGGCGCCGCTGGGTGCGCCGCTCTTCAGCCATTCACAATTTGCTACACCGGCCCGGCTAGGCTGGTTTTCCACCGAGCGCGGCCGGGTGACAAACCCGGCAACTTTCGGCACTGTCGTGGTGTCTTAACACCCCGCAGTCTCCCCCTTGGCAAGGCGCCTTCGAGCACGTCAATGAAATTCAAAGCCCCCGCATTCCTGATGGCCCTGGCGCTGGTCGCGCCGCTGGCGCTGGCGGCCAAGGCCGATTCGCCGGCATTGCCCGCTGCGGCAACCGCCGATCAGGTGACCACCTCCAAGCTGGTGTACGGCCTGCTGTCCGACAGCCGCTACGCGTACCGCCCGCGTGCGCTGGACGAGGCCACCTCCAAGGACGTGTTCAAGCGCTACCTGGAGACGCTGGACGGCGGCAAGCAGTACTTCACCCAGGCTGACGTGGCGCGCTTCGCGCCGTTCGAAGCCAACATTTCCTCGGCCATCCGTGGCGGCGAGCTGGAGCCGGCCTTCCAGGTGTTCGCGGTCTACAAGCAGCGCGTCGGCGAACGTGTGGCCTACGCGCGCAAGCTGCTCAAGCAGGAGCCGGACTTCACCACCGACGAGCGCTTCGAATACGACCGCAAGAAGGTGCCGTGGGCGGCCAGCAGTGCAGAGCTGGATGAGCTGTGGCGCAAGTCGGTCAAGAACGACTGGCTGCGCCTGAAGCTGGCCGGCAAGAAGCCGGACGACATCCGCAAGACGCTGGACAAGCGCTACGCGACGCTGGAGAAGTCGGTCAATGAACTGAAGGGCGAAGACGTCTTCCAGTTCTTCATGAACTCGTACACCAGCGCCGTTGACCCGCACACGGATTACTTCACGCCGCGCACCGCCGAGAACTTCAACCAGGCGATGTCGCTGTCGCTGGAAGGCATTGGTGCGCAGCTGCAGCGCCAGGACGACGTGGTGGTGATCCGCGAGATCATCGCCGGTGGCCCGGCCGCAGTGGATGGCACGCTGAAGCCGGGTGACCGTATCGTCGGCGTCGGCCAGGGCAAGTCCGGCCTGATCGAGGACGTGATCGGCTGGCGCATCGACGACGTCGTGGCCAAGATCCGCGGCGCCAAGGATACCCAGGTCAAGCTGGAGTTCATCCCGGCTGCTGAGGGCGCCGACGGCAAGCACCACACCCTGGTGCTGACCCGCCAGAAGGTGCGCCTGGCCGAACAGGCCGCCAAGGGCGAGACCATGACCATTCCGGCCGCCAATGGCGAGCCGGCGCGCAAGGTCGGCGTGATCAAGCTGCCGACCTTCTACCAGGACTTCGAAGGCCGTCGCCGCAACGCGGCCGACTACGCCTCGGCCACCCGCGACGTGGCCAAGCTGCTGGCCGGCTTCAAGAACGACAAGCTGGACGGCGTGGTGCTGGACCTGCGCAACAACGGTGGTGGTTCGCTGGATGAAGCCATTGAACTGACCGGTCTGTTCATCGAGCAGGGCCCGGTGGTGCAGGTGCGGGAGTCCGGTGGCCGCGTCACCGTCAACAGCGACCGCAACCAGGGCGTGGCATGGGACGGCCCGCTGGCAGTGCTGATCAACCGCGGTTCGGCCTCGGCTTCGGAAATCTTTGCCGGTGCCATCCAGGATTACGGCCGTGGCCTGGTGATCGGTGAGACCAGCTTCGGCAAGGGCACCGTGCAGAACATCGTCGACCTGGACCGTTGGCCGAGTGGCGAGACCCAGCGCTTCGGCCAGGTGAAGCTGACCATCGCCCAGTTCTTCCGCATCAGCGGCAGCAGCACCCAGCACAAGGGTGTGGTGCCGGACCTGGCCTTCCCGGCCAGCGTCGATGCCACCGAGTTCGGCGAGAGCACCTACGACAACGCGCTGCCGTGGACCCGCATCGCTGCCGTGCCGCACACCCAGTACGGCAACTTCGCGCCGCTGCTGCCGAAGCTGGAAACCCGCCATGACGCGCGCATCGCCGCCGACAAGGAATTCCAGTGGTGGAACGAGGACGTGCAGCAGTTCCGCACCGAGGCCGCGAAGAAGTACATCTCGCTCAACGAGGCCACCCGCCGCGCCGAGCGTGAGCGCCAGGACACCCAGCGCAAGGAGCGCCAGGCGATGCGCAAGGAGCTGGGCCTGGCCCTGGACCCGCTGGCCGATGACAGCAACGACGACGGCCTGACTGGCAACGAGCGCGACATCGTCAAGGATGCCGCCCGCGAGAAGGCTGCCGAGAAGCGTCCGGACCCGCTGCTGCGCGAGTCGGCCTCGATCCTGGCCGATGCGGTGAACCTGCTGGCCAATGATCGCCCGCTGTCGGCGCAGGTGCTGCCGCAGTCGACCGGCGCTGGTCGCTGGGCGGACTGAGCCGGCGACGGCATGTGATACCCGAGGGGCCGGCATTGCCGGCCCCTTTCTGTCTGGGGACCTCGTTCACGGTAGCGCCGGGCCATGCCCGGCGAGCGAAGTGCCACAAACGACTTAATCCCCTCCGTCCCCTTTTCTGTGCATGAACCGGCAGCAACGGGGTGACTCGGTCACGCCGGTTTCAACCTGCCGCACACGGCCGCAGGGCTACCCTTGGCGGTACCGTCCTCGCAGGAGTACCCATGCGGGCCTCCCGTCTTTCCAGTGCTGCCGTGGCGCTCGCCAGCGCCCTGATCCTGTCGGCCTGTGGTGGCCGCGCCGCCGACAGTACGTTGCTGCGCGAATCCTTTGATTCCGGCGACACCTTCTCGCGTACCGTCGATGGCCGCCCCGGTGACGCCTGCGAGGCCGCGCGGCGCACCCTGCTCAGCCAGGGCTACGCCATCGCCCGCTCCGACGAAGCGCAGGTGGAAGGCAACAAGAACTTCCAGCCACGCGAGGACGACCACGAGCAGCTGGTGCTGCGCATCTCCTGCGCGCCGCGTGGCAGCCAGACGCTGGTGTTCGTCAGCGCGGTGCAGGACCGCTATGCGTTGAAGAAGAGCCCGACGTCGGCCAGCGTGGGCGTGGGTGCATTGGGCTCGGTGTCGCTGCCGTTCGGCAGCAATGACGATTCGCTGGTGAAAGTGGCCAGCAGCACCGTCACCGATGCCGGGTTCTATCAGCGCTTCTTCCAGCGCCTGCAACAGTACCTGCCTGCGGATGCTGGCAAACCCGCACCGCCTGCGCTCGCACCGCCCGAGCCTGCATCGTCCGAGCCCGCACCGGCCCGCAGCACGGATCAAGGGTGATCGTGCGCGGCAGGTTGATGGGTGTGGCACTCCTGCTGATGCCCGCGCTGGGCATTGCGTCCGCAACGCCGGACTGCACGCAGGGCCTGCTGCAGCGGCTGGGATGGCGCTTTGACGAGGTCACGGCCGGTGCACCACAGGTGCACGGCGGCCCGGTGTGTACACGTGCCTCGCTGGCTGAAGCACAGGCGGTAGGCGATCTGCGCGTGGGGTGGCCGGCCGGAATGTCCGCTGCAGCACGCCAGGCGTTGCTGCAACAGTTGCTGGACGATCCAGCCACGGTCTGCGCCTATGCCTTCGAACTGGGCGCGGCCACGCAACGTGCGGCTTCGGCACTGCAGGACAACCCCACCTTCCGCTTCTCCGGCCCGCAGCTGGGCTGGATCGGCTTCGGCCTGCAGGGCCCACGCGCGCAAGGCTGGCAGCGCACACGCAGTTTCGGTCGTGGCTTCGTGCCGAGCGCGGGTAACAGTCATGCACTGGAGGCGTTCTACAGCGGTGCCGTGCGTGCCGAATGCGGGGTCGGCCGCCAGGTCGCGCAGCTGGCCACGCAACGAGAACTTTATGGTGATGCCGCGTTCGATACGGAGTTCGCAGCGGATGAACTGTCGATCGGCACCTTCCTCGCCCTGCACGAGACCGACAGCATCCTGCTCGGCGCACATGCCGGCGATTTCTTCGCCGATGGCAAGGCGGTGCGCACCTCGGCGATGGGGCGGCAGGCCTTCGTTGGCGTGCCCGGTTTCATCGAACATGTGTACGACAAAGGCACGCTGGACGACCTGAGCAACCAGGCCGAGAACTTCGTGGTAGCCGACGTGGGCGCAGACGCTGCGCAGGCACTGGCGATGCACGGTGGGCTGGCCTGGTACGACCAGCGCAATGTCGAACTCTGGAAACTCGCGCAGGGTATCCCGCGCATCGGCCAGCGCTACTTCGAGCGCCTGCTGTTCGAGCGCGATCCCAACCTTCGTGCACGGCTGGAACCGCGCTACCACGACACGCTGGCACGCATGGACCAGCTGCTGGACGATCCGTTCTACCAGCAGTTCGTGATCTATGTGCATCCACGCGGTATACGTCCCATCGGCTACCACATCGCCCGCCTGCTCGATCGCAACCCGCGAACGCCGTTTTCGATCGACCTGGCGGTGCACAATCTGCATACCACGCTCTACCGGCGTTGGCGCGAGGCGCAGCTGCGCCACTGCGCGGCTACCGGCAGGCCAGGCAGCCTGACCCTAGACCCCAACTGAAGGTGAAACAATGGATATTGCAATGATCGGCCTCGGCCGCATGGGCGCCAACATGGCCCAGCGCCTGCATCGCGGCGGCCACCGCGTGGTCGGCTACGACCCGGGCGAGGGTGCCCGCCAGCGCGCTGCCGAGGCCGGCCTGGAAGTGGTTGATTCGCTGGCCGCCGCGGTTGCCGCGCTGCCGGTACCGCGCGTGGTGTGGCTGATGGTGCCGGCCGGCGAAACCGTCGACCAGACCCTGGGCCAGTTGACCCCGCACCTGGCCGAGGGTGACATCGTCATCGATGGCGGCAACTCCAACTACCAGGACTCGATCCGTCGCGCCAAGGCACTGGCCGAAGACGATCTGGACTACGTCGACTGCGGCACCAGCGGTGGCGTGTGGGGCCTGCAGGAAGGCTACAGCCTGATGGTCGGTGGCGAAGCATCGGTGGTGGAGCAGATCGCACCGCTGCTGCGCACGCTGGCCCCGGCCGAAGACCGCGGCTGGGCGCGTGTCGGCCCGTCCGGCGCCGGCCATTTCACCAAGATGGTCCACAACGGCATCGAGTACGGAATGATGCAGGCCTATGCCGAAGGCTTCGCGCTGATGGAGCGCAAGCAGGAGATGGAGCTGGACCTGGCCCAGGTGGCCGAGGTGTGGCGCCACGGCAGCGTGGTGCGTTCGTGGCTGCTGGACCTGAGCACTGAAGCCCTCAAGCGCAATCCGTCGCTGGATGGCATCGCCCCGTACGTGGAGGATTCCGGCGAAGGCCGCTGGACCGTGGCCGAAGCGATCGCGCTCGATGTGCCGGCACCGGTGATCACCCTGTCGCTGCTGGAACGCCTGCGCTCGCGCGAATCGAATTCGTTCACCGACCGCCTGTTGTCGGCGATGCGCAATGAATTCGGCGGCCACGCCATCAAGAAATCGTAAGCACCGCGGTGGGGTCGGAGCCCTTTCCGCAGGAAAGGGCTCTGACCCCTTGCAGCCAGTCGAGCATGGCTCGACTCTACAAAAGCGTTCTCCGATCGTTTCCACGTCATCCACGCATGGCGTGGATGTGTCGACCAAGGTCGACACCTACCGTCGGGCGCGGGAATCTGTCGAAGGCGGGGTGGGTCCGGTTGCGGGGGCGTGAGCGCCATGGATGGCGCGACCGAGCCTACAGGGACGTATTTACGGCGTCCCCCGCAACCGGACCCACCCCGCCATCACACGGATAGCTTGCCTTTGACGTTGACGTTGCCGTTGATTCGGCAGGTGCAGGGCGCAGCCCTGCCGGTCACCCCAACTGAACCCGCCGCCCTTCGCGCGCTGTCCATGCCGGCCTGCAGCAACCGCATCAGCTGCAGTGCCTGCACCGGGCTGACCGTCGGCTCGCCATCGCCGTGCATCGCCGCCGCGAACTGCGAATACAGCCGCCGGTAGTCGCCCGGCAGGTTGTCCACGGTACTGCGCTGCACATTGTCCTCAGTATCGCAGCGCACCAGCTCGCCGTGCCGTGGGTCGATGCCCCAGCCTGGCGCTCCTGGCCCAACACCGCGCCGCAGCTGTGCCTCCTGCACGTCCAGCCCATGCTTGATCCAGCTGCCACGACTGCCATGCACACTGAAGTGCGGCGTGGGGGCCGCCACCAGCGAACCGGCATGCACGATCGCGCGATGCCTCGGGTAGTGCAGTACCGCGTGGAAGTAATCGATGCCGCTGCCACCTTCGCGTTGCACGGCCAGATCGGCATCGATGGCCTCGGGCCAGCCGAACAGCACCAGCATCTGGTCCAGCAGGTGCGGTCCGAGGTCGTACCACAGGCCGCTGCCCGGTCCGTCCTGCTCGCGCCAGCGGTCGCGCACCTGCGGCCGGTAGCGGTCGAAGTGCGCATGGCACTCGGCCACGTTACCGAGCGTGCCTTCGGCCAGCAGCGCCTGCAGGGTGAGGAAGTCGGCATCGAAGCGCCGGTTCTGGAACACGGTCGCGATGCGTCCGGCATCACGTGCCGCAGCCAGCACCGCTTCGGCTTCAGCGACATTCAGCGCGAACGGCTTGTCGACCAGCACGTGCTTGCCCGCGGCCAATGCCGCGATCGCCAGCGGTGCGTGTTGTGCGTTCGGAGTGGCGATCACCACCGCGTCCACCGCCGGGTCGTCGAACACCTCCTGCGGCGTGGCGCGCACGTGCACGTCGCTGAACGCGCGCAGCAACGTGTCGCGCTGCGAACTGACGATGCTGTGCAGCACCAGGCCGGGCGTGTGCTGGATCAGCGGCGCGTGGAAGACGCGGCCGGCGAGGCCGTAGCCGATCAGGGCCAGTTGCAGGTCGGGGCGCATGAGACGGCTCCGGCAATGGGGAAGGGCAGGGTAAACGACACCTGCGTACAGGCCAAAACTGAACCGTTGCCGTTGGAATCGCCTCGATTCACAGCGGCATGACCGCAACGCCACGCCTGCTCTACGGCGGCTTGTCCAGACTGGCAGCACATCCCGAAGGAGTACGACACGATGAGCAATACCACCCGCACGCTGATTGCTTCCGCCCTGACCCTGGGCCTGGCGCTGTCCTCCTCGGCTGCCTTCGCCAAGGACCCGGCCGCGAAGAGCCCGCCGACCAGCACTCATCCGACGACCCATGCCGATCGCCATGACTCAAACGAGCCGGTGACCGACAGCTGGATCACCACCAAGGTGAAGGCCGACCTGCTGGCCAGCAGCAACGTTCCGGGCACTGAAATCAAGGTTGAAACCGTGAATGGCGTGGTCAGCCTGAGCGGCGCCGTGGCCACCCAGGCCGAGAAGGACAAGGCGGTCACCACCGCCAAGGGCATCAAGGGCGTGACCCGCGTCGATGCCGCCGCATTGAAGGTCAGCGCTGCCGCCAAGCGCTGAACCGGGCGGGCGCCCCGGTGCGGGGCGCCCGCTGCCTGGGTAGAGTCGAGCTTGCTCGACTGCCCTTTGGGTTGCAGCCGAGCACGTCTCGGCTCTACCGTGGGTTTCCGCAACCCGTTCAGCCAACCAGGCTGGAAACTCCAGAGTTGTGACCGCCTGCGCTATATTGCCCGTTCCGCCGCAGCCGGGCCGGTATCGGCCTACGCTCCGCGGCTGTGCTGACGAGGAACTATGGCGCTGGTTTTCAGTGATGACATCTGGGACCGTTGGCGGTTGCCGGCCTTGGCGCTGGCCGCCGCCGCGATCATCGTGGTGCCGTGGTTGACCCTGCGCCAACTGCAGCAGGACAGCGAAGATGCGATGGCCTGGGTCAATCATACCCAGGCCGTGGGTGTGGCCCTGCAGCAGCTGCAGGCTGATGTACGCGATGTCGAATCGGCTGCGCTGACCCTGTCCAAGGGTGTGGATGCGCCTGGCCTGCGCGAGCGCATGGCCAAAGCCAATGACCTCCCCGGTCGCCTGGCTGAACTGGGCCGGATGACCCGCGACAATCCTGAGCAGCTGATCCGCATCGGCCGTATCGAGTCGATGCTGGAAGGGCGCATGGCGCTTGCCCGCGAACTGGCAAAGTCCGAACCCAACAGTGATCAGCGCGAGCTGGTGCAGGACCTGAGCACGCGCTATCCGATCCGTGGCCTGGTGGAGGAACTGCAGGCGAGCGAGCAGAAGCTGCTGACACAGCGCGCCGAGCAGGCCGCACGCCAGCGCAAGCAGACCGAGCTGGTGTCGTGGAGTTCGCTGGTGATCCAGCTGGCGCTGCTTGGCCTGGTGCTTTGGCTCCTGCAGCGGCAGATCGGGCGGCGCCTGCACGCCGAACGCCAATCGCTGCGCTCGGCGGCACGCGCGGCATCGGTGTTGCAGACCGTGCGCGAACCCATCGTGCTGCTCGACCGCGACCTGCGCGTGCAGTTGCATAACCCCGCCTTCGCCGAGCTGTACGGGCTGCAGGACGAACGCGCCGATGGCCTGCTGCTGGAAAGCGTCGGCGACGGCGCCTGGAAGGACGCCGTCGTGCGCCAACGCCTGTCCGACGTGCTGCTGCGCGGCCGCGAGCTGTGGGATTTCGAGCACGAACAGCGCACCGCCGACGGCATGGCGCGCTACATGCTGCTGAACGCACGGCGCATGCCGCTGCCCGATACCGATGATGAAGTGGTGCTGCTGACAGTCAGCGATGTCACCATGCAACGCGCAGTCCAGCTGCGCGTTGAAGAGCTCAACCGCCAGCTGGAAGGCAAGGTCGCGCAGGTGTCCGAGGTCAACAGGGAACTGGAAGCCTTCAGCTACTCGGTCTCGCACGACCTGCGTGCACCACTGCGCCACGTGGCGGGTTTCTCCGACAAGCTGTCGCGCCACCTGGGCGACGCCGCCGATGACAAGAGCCGCCATTACCTGGAGGTGATCTCCAGTTCGGCGCGGCGCATGGCGGCACTGATCGACGACCTGCTGGTCTACTCGCGGCTGGGCCGCGCGGCAATGCGCCAGCAGGCGGTGGACATGCAGTCGCTGGTGGCCGATACCCGCGCCATGCTCGATTCCAACCTGCAGGCCGAGGCCGAGAACAGCGGCCATGCGCACCACGTGGAGTGGAGCATCGCGCCGCTGCCGATCGTGGTGGGCGATGAGAACATGATCCGCCAGGTCTGGCTGAACCTGCTCGGCAACGCGGTGAAGTACTCGGGCAACCGCGAACCAGCGAAGATCCGCGTGGACTACCAGCCGCAGCCTGACGGCGGTCATCAGTTCACGGTCAGCGACAATGGTGCAGGCTTTGACATGGCCTACGCCGGCAAGCTGTTTGGTGTCTTCCAGCGCCTGCACAAGGCCAGCGACTACCCGGGTACCGGCATCGGCCTGGCCAGCGTGCGCCGCGTGCTCACCCGTCATGGCGGCCGTATCTGGGCCGAGGCCGAACCGGACGTCGGCGCCACCTTCCACTTCTACCTGCCTCCCGCGATCGATGCGGACAAACAAGGGCCTTCTGCATGACCACTCTGCGCACCATTCTTCTCGCCGAAGACAGCCCGGCTGATGCCGAAATGGCGATCGACGCCCTGGAAGAGGCGCGTCTGGCCAACCCCATCGTGCACGTCGAGGATGGCGTGGAAGTGATGGACTACCTGTTGCGCCGTGGTGCCTTCGCCAACCGCGAGGAAGGCCTGCCGGCGGTGCTGCTGCTGGACATCAAGATGCCGCGCATGGATGGCCTGGAAGTGCTGCGGCAGATCCGCGAGCACGAAGAGCTCAAGCGCCTGCCGGTGGTGATCCTGTCGTCCTCGCGCGAGGAAAGCGACCTGGCCCGCAGCTGGGACATGGGCGTGAACGCCTATGTGGTCAAGCCGGTGGACGTGGACCAGTTCTTCGGCGCGGTGCAGACCCTGGGCAAGTTCTGGGCGTTGATCAACCAGGCACCGGAACTCGAGTGAGCCCATGCCCCTGACCGGTCCCGCCCTGGGGGCGCTGCGCATCCTGCTGGTGGAAGACTCACCGGAAGATGCCGAGCTGATGTCCGAACAGATGCTCGACGCGGGCCTGGAAGCCCGCTTCGAGCGTGTCGAGAGCGAGGCCGAACTGCGCCAGGCACTGGCCAGGTTCCAGCCGGACATCGTGCTGTCCGACCTGAGCATGCCGGGGTTCTCCGGTGATGACGCGCTGCGCATCGTGCGCGAGACCTCACCGGAAGTGCCCTTCATCTTCGTCTCCGGCACCATGGGTGAGGAGAATGCGGTGGCGGCGCTGCAGAAGGGCGCCAACGATTACATCATCAAGCACCTGCCGGCGCGCCTGCCGTCGGCGGTGGCGCGTGCGATCCGCGATGCACGCAGCGCCATAGAGCGCGCGGGTGGAAACCGAACTGATGCGCGCGCAGCGCCTGGAAAGCCTGTCGCTGCTTGCCGCCGGCCTCAGCCACGACCTGCGCAACATCCTGCAGCCGCTGCTGATCATGCCGGACCTGCTGAAGGCGCGCACCGAGGATCCGCAGCTGCACCATCTGGCCGATGTCATCGCCGAGTGCGGCCGCCGTGGCCACGAGATGGCCGAGTCGATGCTGTCGTTCGTGCGCGGCTCGCGCAAGCCCAGCGAGCGCATCGAGATCGATGGCCTGTTCGATGCGGTGGCGCTGCTGTTGCGCAGCAACGTGCCCGATGCGGTGCGCCTGGAGTTGCAGGTGCAGGACGAAGGTCTGGTGGTCGACGCCAACTACACCGAACTGCAGCAGGTGATGCTGAACCTGGCGCTCAACGCGATCCAGGCGATGCCCAACGGCGGGCGCCTGAGCCTGACTGCCAGCCATGCCGGCGAGCGCGATGGCGTGGACTGGATGCAGATCTGCGTGGCCGATGAAGGCATCGGCATGGATGCGGACACGCTGTCGCACCTGTTCAATCCGTTCTTCACCACCAAGGCCGATGGCACCGGCCTGGGGCTGATTTCCTGCAAGCGCATCGTTGAAGGCGCCGGTGGCAGCATCCACGTCAACAGCCAGCCGGGGCAGGGCACCTGCTTCGAACTGCGGCTGCCGATGCATGAGGCCATCGATGGCAGCGAGCCGATCGAGCAGCTGGTGGCGCTGGGCAGTGGCCAGTCGATCCTGGTGGTTGACGGCGAAGCCACACGCCTGTCGCTGCTCGGCAACGCGCTGTCCAGCCAGGGTTACCAGTTGCAGCTGGCCTCCGATGGCCCGGCGGCGTTGCGCTGGATGCAGCAGGAGGCGATGCCGGCGCTGGTGATTGCCGATGCCGGCTCCAAACTGCTGCCGGCCAGCCAGCTGCTGGGCGAGATGGCCACGCTTGGCTACCGCGGTCCGGCGCTGGTGCTGGAGGATCCGGCGGTGCCAGTCGCGGCGGACGCGTTCCCGGCCGGTGTGGAGGTGCATGTGCTGCACAAGCCGCTGCAGATGCAGCAGGTGTTCCGCGCGGTGGCCGAAGCGCTGGGCTGACGCCCCGATAGTGCCGGTCGCTGGCCGGCATCGCCGTGCGGTGGGATCACTGCGGTTGCCGGCCAGCGGCCGGCACTACCGGTCCCCGGTTTCCCTGGAGATGCGTGGCTGGTATTGGCCGCTGCCGATGCAGCAGGTCTTCCGCGCGGTGGCCGAAGCGCTGGGCTGATGCCGCGGTAGTGCCGGCCGCTGGCCGGCATCGCCGTGCGATGGGATCACTGCGGTTGCCGGCCAGCGGCCGGCACTACCGCTCGGCAGTTTTCCAGGGGAAGCATGGCAGGGCGTCCACCGCCTGTTCCAGCCGCTGCAGATGCAGCAGGTCTTCCGCGCCGTGGCCGAAGCACTGGGTTGATGCCCCGGTAGTGCCGGCCGCTGGCCGGTATGCCTGTGTGGTGGAATCAACGCGGTTGCCGGCCAGCGGCCGGCACTACCGCTCGGCAGTTTCCCAGGGGAAGCGTGGCAGGGCGTCCACAGCCTGTTCCAGCCGCTGCAGATGCAGCAGGTCTTCCGCGCGGTGGCCGAAGCGCTGGGCTGATGCCGCGGTAGTGCCGGCCGCTGGCCGGCATCGCCGTGCAGTGGGATCACTGCGGTTGCCGGCCAGCGGCCGGCACTACCGGTCCAGGGTTTCCCTGGAGATGCGTGGCTGGTGTTGGCCGCTGCAGATGCAGCAGGTGTTCCGCGCGGTGGCCGAAGCGCTGGGCTGATGCCGCGGTAGTGCCGGTCGCTGGCCGGCATCGCCGTGCGGTGGGATCACTGCGGTTGCCGGCCAGCGGCCGGCACTACCGGTCCAGGGTTTCCCAGGGGAACCGCGGTAGTGCGTCCACCGCCTGTTCCAGCCGCCGCGACCAGTTCTGGTGAATATCGGCATACAACGCCGAATCCGCGCCCAGCCGCAGCTGCTGGCCGATGCGCAGCTCGCCGTCGCGCAGCAGCGCCAGATCGATCGGCAGGCCCACCGACAGGTTGGAACGGATGGTGGAGTCCAGCGAGACGATCGCCGTGCGCGCGGCATCCTCCAGGTGTGTGGCCGGGCTGAGGATGCGGTCGAGGATAGGTTTGCCGTACTTGGACTCACCGATCTGCAGGTACGGCGTCTCCGGCGAAGCAGCGATGGCGTTGCCGAGCGGGTAGATCATGTACAGCCCGGGACGCTCGCCGGCGATCTGGCCGCCGAAGATCAGCGTGGCCTGGGTGTTGACCCCGTCATGGCCGTGTTCGCTGTGGCTGCTGTGCACCTGGCTGTCCACCAGCAGCTGGCCGACGTACTCGGCGGCTTCGAACAGATGGGCCATGTCGCGCAGGTTGGGCGTGCGCCGTTCGCCGGCATCGCGCCCCAGGCGCGACACCAGCAGCTGGGTGGTGGCCAGGTTGCCAGCCGCCATCAGCACGTAGGCTGCCTGGCCGGGGTACTCGAACACGTGCAGCTTGCGGTGCACGCGCACATCGTCCAGCGAGGCATTGGTCCGGGTGTCGGCGGCGAAGACCAGGCCCTCGTCCACCTCGATTCCAACGCAATAGGTCATGTCGGTGCCCTATCATGTGCGTCCCGGATTGTAGGCAGGCCGCCGTGACGACGGCATGTCCACGCCCCCCAAGTGCCGTCACCTGAACCGCATGACCACCGTGCTCCTGAGCCTGGGCAGCAACGTCCAGCCCCGTCGCTACCTCCACGCCGCGGTGGCGGCCCTGCGCGAGCGCTTCGGCGCGCTGCAGGTGTCGCCCGCCTACCGTACCGCCGCGGTCGGCTTCGATGGCCCGGCCTTCCTCAACAATGCGGTGGCGATCGAAACCGACCTGCCGCTGCAGGAACTGGACGACTGGCTGCATGCGCTGGAAGACGCACACGGCCGCGACCGTAGCGGGCCGCGCTTCTCCGACCGGACCCTGGACATCGACGTGGTGTTCTACGGGGATCTGGTGGTGGAAGGTCCCGGCCACCTGCGCATTCCGCGCCCGGAGCTGAAGCACGCCTTCGTGCTGAAGCCGCTGGCCGACATCGCGCCGGGCTTCATCGACCCGGTCAGCGGGCAGGACCTGGCAACGCTGTGGCGTGCGCACAGACAGTTTGGCGAGGCGTTCGAGGTGGTGGACCTCGGATGACGGAGGTTGCCGGCCAGCGGCCGGCTCTACCTCAACTGACCGTGCGTCCACCATCCACGCGCAGGGTGTGGCCGGTGACGAAGCTGGCTTCGGCCACCAGCCAGTAGACCGCCTCGGCGATCTCCTCGACCGTGCCGATCCGTGCCAGCGGCGTGCGTGCCAGCAGCGCCTCGCGGGCGAAATCGTCCTTGCCCTGTTCCGGCCACAGGATCGCCCCCGGCGCTACCGCATTGACCCGCACTTTCGGCGCCAGCTCCAGCGCCAGCGAGCGGGTGGCCATCTCCAGCGCGGCCTTGGCCATGGTGTAGGCGATGTGGTCGCGCATCGGGTCGGTGCCGTGCAGGTCGGTCAGGTTGACGATGCAGCCCTGCTGGCGGCGCAGGTAGGGCGCCGCCGCCTGTGACAGCAGCAGTGGCGCGCGCGCGTTGACCGCATACAGCTCGTCCATTGCCTCGGCAGTGACCTGTCCGATCGGGGTGGGGAAGAAGTTGGAGGCGTTGTTGACCAGCGCGTCCAGTCGCCCGAAGTGGGTGACGGCCTGTTCCACCAGGTCGGCCAGGGCGTCGGCGTCACGCAGGTCGGCCTGCAGGGCCAGCACGCTGCCCGGGCGCACGTTGTCGAAATCGAACGCGGCCTGCTGCAGCTCGGCGCTGGAGGTGTTGGCATGCAGCACCACCGACCAGCCACAGGCGTGGAACTGGCGGGCGATGGCCGCACCGATCCGGCGCGCTGCCGGTGATCAGGACCACGGGGTGGGTGTCGCTCATCGAGGGTCCTCCAAGGCTCGGCTATCCTGTGCACCATTGTCACCGCATTCGAAGACGCCATGCAGCCCACCTTCCCCCTGCCCGAAGCCGATGCCCTGGCCCACAGCGACCAGCTGGCCGCCGCCCTGCGCGCCGAAATCCTTGCGCAGGGCGGGGCGATGCCGTTCTCGCGCTTCATGGAACTGTGCCTGTACACCCCCGGCTGGGGCTATTACAGCGCCGGCGCCAGCAAGTTCGGTGGCAGCGGTGACTTCACCACCGCGCCCGAGCTCGGCAGCCTGTTCGCGGGCAGCGTGGCCAATGCGCTGGCGCCGGTGTTCGCCCAGCTGGGTACGCAGGCGCGCATGCTGGAGCTCGGCGGTGGTACCGGCGCCTTCGCCGAGGCGGTGCTGCTGCGCCTGGCCGAGCTGGACGCACTGCCGGCGCGCTACGCGATCCTTGAGCCCAGCGCCGACCTGCGCGAGCGCCAGCAGCAGCGCCTGCAGCAGAACCTGCCGGCCGAGCTGGCGGCGCGCGTGGACTGGGTCGACCGGCCGTTCGAGGAGGACTGGGAGGGCGTGGTGTTTGCCAACGAGGTGATCGACGCATTGCCGACGCCGCGCTTCCTGATCCGGGATGGCGAGGTCTACGAGGAAACCGTCGAGCTGGATGCCGAAGGCAACTTCATCCGCGGCGCGCAGCCGGCCGACATCCTGCTCAATGGCGCGGTACGCCACATCGAGCGCTACCTGGAAAAGCCCTTCGCCGAGGGCTACCGCTCCGAAGTGCTGCCGCAGCTGCCGTACTGGCTGCAGGCGGTCGCCGGTGGCCTGCAGCGTGGCGCGATGCTGTTCGTCGACTACGGTTACAACCGCGGCGAGTTCTACCAGCACGACCGCGACGATGGCACCGTGCGTGCGTTCTACCGCCACCACGTGCACAACGACGTGCATCGCTGGCCGGGCCTGCAGGACATCACGGCGTCGGTGGATTTCACCGCGATGGCCGAGGCCGGCATGCACGGCGGTTTCGAGCTGGCCGGTTACTGCAGCCAGGCCAGTTTCCTGCTTGGCAACGGCCTGGACCAGGTGCTGCTGCTGGCCGAGGAACGCACCGATGAAGTGGGGCGCATCCAGCTGCGCGACCAGGTGAAGAAGCTGACCCTGCCGACTGAAATGGGCGAACGCTTCCAGGCCATCGGCCTGCAGCGCGGCGTCGATTTCGAGCCGGCCTTCGAGCTGGGTGACCTGAGCTGGCGCCTGTGAGCCACGCGTTGCCGGTGATCAAGCCGCTGCGGCGGCCCCGGCTCTGGGCCGCGCTGTGGGCGGTGGCAGTACTGCTGGTGATCGTGGTCTGTCTGATCCCACCACCGCCGATTCCGTTGCCGGAAAACAGCGACAAGGGCGAACACTTTCTCGCCTATTTCATCCTGGCCGGCAGCGCGGTGCAGCTGTTCCGTCGGGGCCGCCCGCTGCTGTGGGTGGGCGTGGGCCTGGTGCTGATGGGCATCGGCATCGAGTTCGCGCAGGGCGCGCTGACCAGCAACCGCATGGCCGACCCGATGGATGCGCTGGCCAACACCATTGGCGTGCTGGCCGGCATGGCCACCGCACTGACCCCGATGCGCGACCTGCTGCTGCGCTGGCGCGGATAAAGGCGTGCCAACCAAGGTTGGCACCCACCTGTAGATCCACGCCATGCGTGGATGGAATCAGTAGATCCACGCCATGCGTGGATGGAATCAGTAGATCCACGCCATGCGTGGCCATGCGTGGATGAACTGCCCGGGGTGCCGACCAAGGTCGGCACCCACCATGACAGACCTGCCATCACTTCCCCAGCGTCATCTCATCCAGCACCCACATCGCAGGGCGCGTATCGCCGGTGAAGTTGATGCACAGGTCACCGGTGCCCTGGGTACCCTTCGGCAGCGCTGCACGCAGTCTCACGAAGCCATCGGCACCGGGCTTGGCCGGCAGCGGTACCTCAGCCAGCACCTTGCCGCTGCAGTCGCCGCGACGCACCTGCATCTCGCCGTGGGCACGCTTGGCCTTTTCGAAACGGCGCTTGGGTTCGTCGTGGGCCAGTTGGAAGTAATACGGGATGCGACCTGCACGCACTTCCACGCTGCCGATGCCGTCCAGCTGCGCCTGCGGCCAGCGCCAGCACGGCTGGAAGATGTCCACGTTGAACACCGCACGGTTGCCTTCGCGTGGGCCATCGTCTTCCAGGCGCAGCACCAGGCCCTTCTTGCCCACGCAGCTGAGCAGCTCATCGCTGCGGCGGCTGAGCAGCGACTGTGCGGTGAAGGTGGCAATGGTCGGTTTCGCCGCCAGCATCTGGCCCTGGTCGAACGCGGCAGCCTGCACGGTGGTTGGCAGTTTTCCGGTCAGCGGCTGCTGGTACAGCGGTGACTGCGCGGTCACCGGCTGGCCATCGGTGCTGTAGCGCACTTCATAGCCCAGCGGATTGGCCAGCGACACCGTCACCGTGTTGTCCGCGCGATTGTCGGTGTAGTCCACGCCTACTTCGAACGGGGTCTGCGCATAGGACAGGCCCCAGGCACGGTAGCGCTGCAGCTGCGCCGGCAGGCGTGCGAGGAAATCGCGGAAGTCGCGATGTTCCGGCGTGCTCCAACCGGTCTCGGCCACAGCGGCCAGGCGCGGGAACAGGTTGTGCTGCAGGCGCGCATAGCTGCGTGTGTGCTCGGTGAACATGTTGGCCTGCAGGCCGAGAATGTGCCCGCGCTTGTCGGCGGCCAGTTCGGCCGGCACCGGCTCGAAGTTGTAGAGCTTGCCGAGGTTGACCTGGGTCGGGCGGCCAGGCGGTTCGTTCGGCGAGGCCGTCTGCAGGTAATCCAGATAGAGGTAGCCGACCGGCGACATGATCACGTCATGGCCGGCACTGGCTGCAGCCAGGCCACCTTCGGTGCCCTGCCACGACATCACCGTGGCCTGCGGCGGCAGCCCCCCTTCGAGGATCTCATCCCAGCCGATCAGGCGCCGGTCGTGTTCCTCCAGGAACGTCTCCAGGCGCTTGATGATGTGGCTCTGCATGGCCATCTCATCCTTGATGCCCAGTGCACGCATGCGCTGCTGCACCTGCCTGGAGGCTTCCCACTGGTCCTTCACCGCCTCGTCGCCACCTACGTGCACGTACTTGGCCGGGAACAGTTCGATCACTTCCTCCAGCACGTTCTCGAGGAAGGTGACGGTGCTGTCTTCCACGTTGAACAGGTTGGGGAACACGCCCCATTCGCTGATCGGCTTCAGCGGGGTATTGATCGAACCCAGCTCCGGATACGCAGCAATCGCGGCGGTCGCGTGCCCCGGCACATCGATTTCCGGAATCACCTGGATATGCAGCTTCGCGGCATAGGCGATCACTTCGCGGATCTGGTCCTGCGTGTAGAAGCCGCAGTACGGATGCTCCTGGCCGCTGACCGGATCGATGCCACCGTCGCCGGCCGGCAGGCGGCAGCTGCCCACTTCGGTCAGCTTCGGGTAGCGCTTGATCTCCATGCGCCAGCCCTGGTCATCGGTCAGGTGCCAATGGAACGTGTTGAGCTTGTGTGCGGCCATCGCGTCGAGCACGTGCTTGATCTCGTCCAGGCTCTGGAAATGCCGCGCCGAGTCGAGCATGAAGCCGCGCCAGCTGAAGCGCGGTGCATCCTGGATCTGCACCGCCGGCAGCACGCCGTTACTGCCGCCGGTGGCGAGCTGGGCGAGGGTGGTCGCGCCGTAGAACAGGCCGGTCTCGTTGCCGGCCTGCACCAGCACGCCTTCTGCGGTGCTTTCCAGCGTGTAGCTTTCGCCGCTGTCGCGGAAGGTGGGCACGATCTGGAAGCGGATGCTGCCGGTCTTGGCTGCAGCCTTGCCCTTGGCCGGTGCAAGGCGCGGACCGCCGCTGCGGGCCAGCAGGTCGGCGAACTGGTTGGCGACGCGCTGCGCGACTTCGCCTTCGGCCTGCAGCACGGTGTCGGCGCGAACGGTGATGCCGCTGCCCTGGCCGGCCTGCACATTGCTGGGGGCGGGAATCAGCATCAGGCTGCCGGCACGCAGCTGCGGACCGGGTGCTTCAGTGGCGGGTGTGGGGTCGGCGGCAAGTGCCGGCAGTGCCGGCAACAGGGCGAGCAGGCTGCCCAGCAGCACTGCGCTGCGCATCCGGGCGCGGGAAGGCTTGACCATCGGTACGACTCCTTGGAACGGTGCGATGAACGCTATACATGAAAAACGCCGGGCCCGGAATGACCCAGGCCCGGCGTGCGTGCACGACTCGGCGATGTTGCCGCCGCTGGATCAGTACTTGAAGCGGAAGTTGAGGTAGTACTGGCGGCCGTTGCTGTAGAACGAGGTCGGGATGGCCGCGGTCTGGTAGTACTTGTAGGTCGGGTTGTTGAGGTTGAGCGCATCGAAGCTGATGCTCAGCCAGTCGGTGGCCTTGTAGCTCAGCGACGCCGACAGGGTGCCGAAGTCATCCTGGTAGTACGGGTTGGCGCCGGACAGGCCGATCAGGAACGACGAACGGCGGGTGTAGCTGACGCGTGCACCGAAGGTATCGTTCTCGAAGTATGCACCGACGTTGTAGGTGTTCTTCGAAGTACCCAGCAGGTTGTCGCTGCCATCGGCCCAGGTGTGGTCGGTGCTGCCATCAGCGTAGGTGTAGTTCGCGTTGACGCCGAAGTATTCGCCGATCGGCTGTTCATAGGCCACTTCAATACCGCGTACCTTGCCGTCGGCATTGCGCGGGCGGGAGATGTTGTATTCCTCGAGGCGGTTGGTCAGCTCGCTGAACAGCATTTCCTTCTCGGTGCTGAAGGCCACGTAGTCCTTCAGGCGCATCGAGTAGGCACCGATCGACAACATGCCGCGCGGCATGAAGTACCACTCCAGGTTGGCGTCGAAGTTGGTCGACACCACCGGCTTCAACTTCGGATTGCCGCCACCGCCGGTCCGGTTCAGGTCCGAACCGTACGACGAGGCACCCAGTGCCGAGAAGTCCGGCAGGGTCTGGGTCTGCGAGGCGGCCACGCGCAGTACCAGGTCGTCACGCAGGTCGTACTTGAAGTTGGCGCTCGGCAGCACACGGTTGTGCTTGTTCTCGAATGCTTCGCGGGTCCACGCGCCGAACAGGCTGCTCACGTCCGGCACGGTCGAACCGGTGGCGGCGGCGTAGGTATCGATATCCTGCTTGATGTTGACGTAGCGCAGGCCGACGTTGCCGCTCCAGCGGTCGCCGCTGAAGTTGCCCTGTACGTAGGCAGCGAAGTTCTTCTCGGACACCGTCCACTCGGCGCCGTAGTTGTGGCGGCCGGTCGGGCCGTCATTGCCGGACAGCCAGGTGGAGTTGTTGGTCACTGCTTCCTTCAGTGCGCCCGGGGTGAAGTACCACAGGTCACGCGGGAAGCTGCCACCGATGCCGTTGGCGAAGCCACCGGGGAAGTTGGCGGTGGCGCCGTTCTTCAGCGCATTCCAGATCGCGCCCGGGGTTGCGCCTTCCGGCGACTTGGCCTCGCGCTTGTGGTCGCCGAAGCGGGCGCCGAAATCAATCGAGTTCAGTACGCCAGCGTCGGCGAAGTACTGGTTGAAATCGAGCGTGGCCCACTTTTCCTTGTCGATCGCGGTGACCTGCTGGTTGCCCCAGGTGCCGAAGTCGGTCACGCCGCTCGGGCCGATGTTGCCCCCGACGTTCCAGTCGATCGGCGAGCCGTTGCCGTGGGTTGCCCAGGTGGCGCCGCCACCACGGGCCAGGTTGACTTCGGCGATGTACTGGCGCGGCGTTTCGCCGGTGCCCTTGGTGCTGCCAGCCTGGAATTTCATGCCCAGGTTGTCGCTGATCTGCCAGTCGGCATCGAAGGTGATGTAGTTGGTCTTGGCCTTCGACTCGCGGTAGATCATGTCGTACACCGCGTAGTCGCGGTCGGCCTGGCCGGCGAAGGTGGCGTTGGACAGCACGCCATCCTTGATGACGTAACCCGGATTCGGGGCCTGGCCCGGAATCAGGATCTTGTTGCCATTGGCATCTTCAACGGTGCGGTCATTGAGGATGCGGCCACCCCACAGCATGAAGTTGCGGTTGTAGTTGTTCGCCTTCAGTTCCGAGCTGAAGCCTTCCAGGCCCAGGGTCAGGTTGTCCATCGGCTTGAACTGCAGCGACACCAGGCCGCCCTTGCGCTCGCGGGTCTGTTCGAACAGGGTCGAGCCGAGCAGGCCCGGGGCATAGACGCCGGCCAGGTCCGGGTTGGACTTGGCCACGGTGCCATTCGGATCGATCTGGAAGAAACCGCCCGGGATTTCCTGCGCTTCGCGGCGCAGCTCGCGCTTCTGGCTGAAGGCCTGCACCATCACGCCGAAGTTGCCTTCGTCGTTCTTGTAGTTGAACAGTGCCGACAGCTGCGGGTCGTTGGACTTGGCCTGGTCCGAACGCACCATGCCGACGGAGCCTTCCGCAGTGAGCTGCTTGGAGAATTCCAGCGGCTTGCGGGTGAGGATGTTGACGGTACCGGTGGTGCCGCCGTCCTGCAGCTTGGCCTGCGAGGACTTGTTCACTTCCACCGAGCGCACCAGTTCCGACGGCAGCAACGAGTAGCTCACGCTGCGGCCGACGTTGTTGCCCTGGCTGAGCACGAACCAGTCGGCGGTGCCGACGGTGTGGCCGTTGATCAGGGTCTGGGTCAGGCTCGGGCTGGTACCACGCAGGCTGACGCGGTCGGCTTCGTCGAAGCCGCCTTCGTCGGCGCTGGACGAGCTGATGTTCACGCCCGGCAGGCGCTGCAGGGTGTCGGCGACGTTGTGCGCGGGCAGCTTGCCCACGTCTTCGGCGGTGACCACTTCCACGCGCGCATTGGCTTCGCGCTTGGTGTCCAGCGATTTTTCCATCGACCCACGGATGCCGGTGACCTGCACGGTATCCAGGTCGGTGGCGGTCTGGGCGGCCTGCTGCGCATGTGCACTGAAGGCGATGCAGCTGACGATGGCGGCCGAAAGCAGGGTCTTGCGGGTGTTCATGATGTCTCTCCTCATCACTCGATTGGATGCCGGCGGCGGTGTTCGATTACGGTTGCGATGACATGCGCGGGGCGGCGGCGAAGTCCCGTGCGTTGGCGTGCCACGTACTGCGTGCTGCGATTGCGTTGAAGCCTGTTGCGGTGTCAGGCGGCCGACTGCTGCTGCAGGTACCAGCTGGCAGCGCCGACCACGCCCAGCTGGCCGTGCTCGACGACCTTCACCGGGATGCGTGCCAGCGCTTCGCCCATCGGCCCCTTCTGCAGGTAGCGTTCGACGAAGGTGCTGGCGTGCAGGTATTCGCGGATCTGCGGCAGGATGCCGCCGGCCAGGTAGACGCCACCATGGGCGCCGTAGAACAGCGCCATATCGCCGATGGTGCTGCCGAGCAGGCCGCAGAACACATCCAGCGCCTGGCGCGCATGTGCATCGCTGTCGGCCATGGCCGCAGCGGTGACCGCGTCGGGGCTGGCCAGGGTCGGCGCCTGGCCCTGCAGTGCGCACACCGCGCGGTACAGGTTCATCAGGCCCGGGCCGGAGATCGCATGTTCGATCGACACATGCGCGCGGTCGCGCTGCATGTGGCGGACGATGGCCATTTCCAGTTCGGTGCTGGCGGCCAGGGTCGGCTGGCCGGCTTCGGTCGGGAGCACCACCGGGCCGTGCGTGGTGGGGATCCACAGCGCGGCGCCGAGGCCGGTACCGGGGCCGACCACCAGGGTTGGGCCCCGGGCGGCGGTTTCCGGTCCGCACAGGTGCAGCACGCCACTGGCGTCAACCTGCGCGGCGGCGTAGGCCACGGCTTCGAAGTCGTTGACGATGTAGACCCGCTGCAGGCCGACGTCGGCTTCCACCTGGCGCGCCGACAGCGGCCACGGCAGGTTGGCGGTGATCACCGTACCGTCCTCGCGGGCGTAGCCGGCACTGGCGACCACGCAATGCGTGGGCCGCGGGCCTTCGCCGAGGAAGTCGGACAGGATCGCGCTGAGGCCGGCATGGTCGGCGTTGCGGTATTTGCGGTACTCCAGCACCTGCACCGGATGGGCGGCATCACCGCTGGCCTGGACCCGGGCCACGCGCACATGGGTGCCACCGACGTCGGCGGCCAGGAACGTCGGCGCGACTCGGGACAGGACATGGGCCGGGGCGGGGTGGCTGGCGGTCACGCGGGCTCCTGCTGCAGGTGGGGCCGGCCCCGGGATCGGGGGCGGCGATTGGGGCGGAGTCTGTAACCCCGCTGACAACGATGTCAACGAGTTCGTGACACTTTCGTTGCTGCATCGCAACGAATGCGACATGCAGTAAACGTTTACATGGCGTGAGTGCGGGTTTCACGTGGGAACCGTTGCCGCACATGGGCCAAGGCCTTCGGCGCATTCAGCACGATGCGTTGCGATCGGGTTGCGCAGTGCAGCACGAGGTTCACAGGGCTGCGTGTGGAAGTTGACAAACCGCAGCTGTCCATCGAAAGAATGTGACAACGTTGTTCCCAGCCACTCTCCGACGCCGTGTTCTGCGGCCGTCGCCGCAGGAGCCCTCCTGATGTCCGCCGTCCCCGCTGCAAGCGCGCCCGAACGTGGCCACCTCCATCGCCATCGTTGGCGTGTTGTTCTTCCTGATCGGCTTCTTCACCTGGCTCAACGGCCCGCTGATCACCTTCGTCAAGCTCGCCTTTGAACTCAGCGAGGTCGGCGCCTTCCTGGTGCTGATGGTGTTCTACCTGTCCTACTTCTTCCTGGCCCTGCCGGCGTCCTGGATCCTGCGCCGCACCGGCATGAAGAAGGGCCTCAGCCTGAGCCTGCTGGTGATGGCCGGTGGTGCTGCGTTGTTCGGTGAGTTCGCCACCCAGCGCTGGTACCCGGGCGCGCTTGGCGGCCTGTTCGTGATCGGCAGCGGCCTGGCCCTGCTGCAGACCGCGATCAACCCCTACATCTCCATCCTTGGCCCGATCGAGACGGCGGCACGCCGCATCGCGCTGATGGGTATCTGCAACAAGATCGCCGGCATGCTGGCGCCGGTGCTGATCGGCACGCTGGTGCTGCACGGCATCGGTGACCTCGATGCACAGGTGCAGGCCGCAGATGCGGTCACAAAGGCCGCGCTGCTGAACGAGTTTGCCGCCAAGATCCACACCCCGTACCTGGCGATGGCTGCGCTGCTGGTGGTGCTGGCGGTGGCGGTGCTGTTCTCGCCGCTGCCGGAAATCAAGTCGTCCGAAGCCAACGCCACGCCGGCGGCTGCCGGTGCCGCCGAGCGCCGCAGCATCTTCCAGTTCCCGCATCTGTGGCTGGGCGTGCTGTGCCTGTTCGTCTACGTGGGCGTGGAGGTGATGGCCGGTGATGCGATCGGCACCTACGGCCATGGTTTCGACCTGCCGCTGGACCAGACCAAGATGTTCACCTCGCTTACCCTTGGCGCGATGCTGGTCGGCTATGTGGTCGGCCTGCTGTTGATCCCCAAGGTCGTTTCGCAGTCGCGCTACTTGACCATTTCGGCGGTGCTGGGCGTGGTGTTCTGCCTGGGCGCCTGGGCCACCCACGGCTATGTATCGGTGGCCTTCGTGGCCCTGCTGGGCTTCGCCAACGCCATGATGTGGCCGGCGATCTTCCCGCTGGCGATCCGCGGCCTGGGCCGTTTCACCGAGACCGGCTCGGCCCTGCTGGTGATGGGCATTGCCGGTGGCGCGATCATTCCGCAGCTGTTCGCCGTGCTCAAGCAGCACATCGACTTCCAGCTGGTGTTCGTGTTGCTGATGGTGCCGTGCTACCTGTACATCCTGTTCTACTCGGTGGTCGGCCACCGCGCCGGCCTGCCGCAGGACAAGGCCTGATCGGCGATGATGGACGGCAGCCAACCCCAGGGAAAACCCATGCGCAGAGCGACCATCAAGGACGTTGCGGAAAAGGCCAAGGTCTCGCTGAAGACGGTCTCGCGGGTGATCAACAACGAGCCTTCGGTGATGCAGGCCACCCGTGCGCGGGTGCTGCGTGCCATCGCTGAACTCGATTACGAACCCGATCCATCCGCGCGCAACCTGCGCAGCGGCACCACCTTCGTGATCGGGCTGGTCTACGACAACCCGAACCCGTACCACATCATCGGCGTGCAGAACGGCGTACTGGCCGCGTGCCGCGAGACCGGTTTCGGCCTGCAGATCCATCCCTGCGATTCCAGCTCGCCGCTGCTGGCCGATGAGCTGGCCGACTGGGTGCAGCGTTCGCGCCTGGCCGGGTTGGTGCTGACCGCACCGATGTCCGAGCGCCGCGACCTGATCCAGGCACTGACCGCGCGCGGCATCAAGCTGGTGCGCATCATTGCCGCCACCGAAGACCCGGCCGACGGCGCCTGCGTGTTCGTCGACGACCGCGAGGCCGCCTACGAGATCACCGAGCACCTGATCCAGCTGGGTCACCAGCGCATCGGCTTCCTTTGGGGCGGCATCTCGCACCGCTCATCGGGCGAGCGCTATGCCGGTTACGAAGCCGCACTGAAGGACTACGGCATGACCGTGGACAAGCACCTGGTGGTGCAGGGTGACTACACCTTCGACGACGGTTTCCGGGGCGCACGCCGCCTGCTGGCGCTGCGCGAGCCGCCCACGGCCATCTTCGGTTCCAACGACGAAATCGCCGCCGGTGTGCTGGCCGCCGCCAAGTCGGCCGGCATGAACGTGCCGTATGACCTGTCCATCGCCGGTTTCGAGGACAGCCCGTTCTCGCGCCAGTCGTGGCCGCCGCTGACCACCGCCAAGCAGGCCACCGAAGACATCGCCCGCCACGCCGCGCGCCTGCTGATCGCACAGCTGCGCAGCGACGCCTATGACGATGCGCCGGCACCGCTGCACAACCAGGGCTTCGTGCCGCAGCTGGTGGTGCGCGGTTCGACCGCGCCGATGCGCCCGGTCGGCGCACGCCCCCTTCCTTCCGATCCTGCCTGAGCCTGCCATGTCGCTGTCAGACCCCACGTCCACCCTGATGTTCGCCGAGGCCGCTGAAGCGGCCGACGTGGTCGCGCGCCAGTTCTCGCGCAACCACGCCACCATGGAAACCCTGGCCGCCAGCCTGCGTGCGGCGCCGCCGCCGTTCGTGGTCACCTGCGCACGCGGCAGCTCCGACCATGCCGCCACCTATGGCAAGTACCTGCTGGAAACCCAGCTGGGCCTGGTGGTCGCATCGGCTTCGCCGTCGGTGGGTTCGGTCTATGCCGCACCGCTGCAGCTGCGTGGCGCGCTGTTCATCGTCATCTCGCAGTCGGGCAAGAGCCCGGACCTGCTGCGCAACGCGGAAGCTGCCAAGGCCGCCGGCGCGCGGTGATCGCACTGGTCAACGTCGAGGATTCGCCGCTGGCGCAGCTGGCCGATACGGTCATTCCGCTGCACGCCGGTGCCGAGAAGAGTGTGGCGGCGACCAAGAGCTACCTGGCGTCGCTGGCCGCGCTGCTGCAGCTGGCTGCCTACTGGAAGCAGGACGCAAGCCTGCGTGCGGCGCTGGACCTGCTGCCGGACGCGATGCGCGAGGCCTGGCAGTGCGACTGGACGCCGGTGACCGAGGGCCTGGTCGAGGCGACCAACCTGTTCGTGCTCGGCCGTGGCCTGGGCCTGGGCGCGGCGCAGGAAGCCGCACTGAAGTTCAAGGAAACCTGCAGCCTGCATGCCGAAGCCTACAGCTCGGCTGAAGTGAAGCATGGCCCGATGGCGCTGGTCGACCGCGGTTTCCCGGTGCTGGCCTTTGCCCAGCCTGATGAAACCGGCGCCGGCACGCGTGCCGTCGTCGAGGAATTCACCGCGCGCGGTGCACAGGTGTGGATGGCCGGTGCCGGTGGCAACCTGCCGGTAGCGGCCGCGCCGCATCCGCTGTGCGCACCGCTGCTGACCGTGCAGAGCTTCTACCGCGCGATCAACGCGCTGGCGCTGCGTCGTGGCTTCAATCCGGATCTGCCGCCGCACCTGAACAAGGTCACGGAGACGGTGTGATGGCCACGGTCCTGCGCAATGCCCGCATCCTGGCAGGCGACGAGTTCCGCGATGATCTGGCGGTGGTGATCGAGCACGGCCGCATCAGCGCGCTGCTGCCCGATGCAGCGCCGCAGCTGGGCCAGGCCGCCGAGCAGGTTGATCTGGGCGGTGGCTGGCTGCTGCCCGGTTTCATCGATGTGCAGGTCAATGGTGGCGGCGGCGCGCTGTTCAACAACACGCCGGACGTGGCGGCACTGCGCACCATCGCGCAGGCGCACCGCCGCTTCGGTACCACCGCGATGCTGCCGACGCTGATCAGCGACGACGTGGGCGTGATGCGTGAAGCCATCGATGCGATGCGCGAGGCGATCGCGCAGGGTGTGCCAGGCGTGATCGGCATCCATCTGGAAGGTCCGTACATCGCGCCGGCCCGCAAGGGTACGCACGATGCCAGCAAGTTCCGTGTGCCAGACGAAGCAGAGATCGCGCTGGCCGCATCGCTGGACAACGGCGTGACCCTGCTGACGCTGGCACCGGAACGCGTGCCGCTGGAGACCATTCGCGCGCTGGTCGAGCGCGGCGTGGTCGTTGCCGCTGGGCATACCGCAGGCACCTACGAAGAGATCCGCGCCGGTCTGGATGCAGGCGTGCGTGGCTTCACCCACCTGTACAACGCGATGTCGCCGCTGCAGGGCCGTGAGCCCGGCGCGGTGGGCGCTGCGCTGGAAGACCGCGACAGCTGGATCGGCATCATCGTCGATGGCGTGCATGTGCATCCGGCCAGCCTGCGCGTGGCGCTGGCAGCCAAACCGCGTGGTCGCCTGCTGCTGGTCACCGATGCGATGCCGCCGGTTGGCGCCGACGATCCCAGTTACGTGCTGTATGGCGAAACCATCACCGCCATCGATGGCGTGGTGCGCAATGCCGCCGGTTCGCTGGCGGGCTCGGCGCTGGACATGGCCACCGCCGTGCGCAACACCGTGCAGCTGCTCGGCCAGCCGCTGGCCGAAGCGGCGCGGATGGCCTCGACCTATCCGGCACAGTTCCTCAATGTCGACGACCGCCTCGGCCACATCGCCGAGGGCTACCAGGCCGACCTGGTGCTGCTGGACGATGCCCTGCAGGTGCGTGGCACCTGGATTGCCGGACAATACGAGGCCGCCTGATGAACAGTATGCCGCCGCGCCGCCTGGGCTCGATCGATGCCCTGCGCGGCATCACCGTGGCGGCAATGCTGCTGGTCAACAACCCGGGTGACTGGAGCGCGGTGTTCGCGCCGCTGCGTCATTCGGAATGGCATGGCTGCACGCCCACCGATCTGGTGTTCCCGTTCTTCCTGTTCCTGGTGGGCGTGTCGATGGCCTTCAGCGTGGCGCCACGCGCGCTGGACACGGCGGCGCGACCCGCGTTGGCGCGCGGCGTTCTGGAGCGCGCACTGCGCATCCTGGTGGCCGGTGCGTTGCTGCACCTGCTGATCTGGTGGGCGCTGGATACCCATCACTTCCGCATCTGGGGCGTGCTGCAGCGGATCGCGGTATGCGCGGCGCTGGTGGGCGTGCTCGCGGTGTATGCGCGTCCGCGCGCACAGGCGGCCGTACTGGTCAGTCTGCTGGTGGGGTATACCGTGCTGCTGCTGGGCGTCGGCGATCTGGCGCCGTGGACCAATCCGGCCAGTCGTCTGGATACCGCGCTGTTCGCACCGTGGATCTACCAGTGGCATGCCGATACCGGGCTCGGACATGACCCGGAAGGATTGCTGAGCATGCTGGGCGCGCTGGCCAGTACCGTGCTCGGCCTGTTGGCCGGTGGCCTGCTGCGCAACGGGCGTTCGGCGGCATTGGCAGGGCTGGGCGTGGCGACCGCTGTGCTGGGCCTGCTGCTGGCCGTGGTGCTGCCGTTGAACAAGCAGCTGTGGACGCCCAGCTACGTGCTGTGGACCGGCGGCCTGGCCGCGCTGGCACTGTGGCTGGGCCACGTGCTGATCGACCAGAAGGGCTGGCCCGCGCTGGGCCGGCGCTTCGGGGTCAATGCAATCACCGCGTACCTGGGGGCATCGGTGATGTCGGTGGTGCTGATGGCCACCGGGATCTGGGGGGGATCTGGCAGCAGCTGGCCACCGCGATGCCGCAGGCGCTGGAGCTGGCGTCGATGCTGCAGGCGCTGGTGTTCGTCGCACTGTGGTGGGGCGTGGCGTGGTGGCTGGATAAGCGGAAGATCTACCTGAAGATCTGACCCCATCCGCCAACGGCATCCACGCATGACGTAGATTTACCAGTGCCGTGAGCGAATCGATTGGCGATGCAGGATCCGTAGATCCACGCCATGCGTGGATGCTTTGCGCGTGATTCCGGATGGCGGAAAAATGAACGATTTCAGCCACATCACATCGGCGTGAGGGCCGGGCGATTTCCCATCTGAACTGTGATTTCCCGCACGCAAGTTCACCTGTCGAAACGGTTCACCACACGGCAGACTGCAAGCGCAGTGCCGCACATACGCAGTTCCTGATTTCCCGTCCAGGAGTGCCCCATGTCCCGTGCCGTTCCGCGTGCGTTCCGCCCGCGCCGCCTTGCTGTTTCCGTGTTGCAGGCCCTCGCCGTTCCCTCCCTGCTTCTGACGACCGCCAGCGTCGCCTGGGCCGGCTGTAACAACTCGACACCGACCGCCGGCCAGACCGTCACCTGTGATGCCAACGCACCGAATCCGCAGACCACTCCCGTTACCGCCAGTGGCGCGGCTGGCGTCACCGTCAACGTCGGCAATGGTGCCCAGTTGCAGCAGAGTGGTGGTGGATCGGCCCTCGTGCTGGTCGGTGCCGGTGGTCACCTGCTGTCAAACCAGGGCACGATCAGTTCGGTGGGCGGTGCGGCCGTGCAGCTTGGGGGCGGCAGCCGCGTCGACAACCGCGGCAGCATCAGCACCGGCAACAACATTGCCCTGCAGTTCATCGGCGCAGGCGACAGCGTGCTGGTCAATCGGGGAACGATCAGTGGTCAGACCGGCGTGCAGTTCGATGCGGGCAACGATCGCCTCGAGATGCAGGCCGGCAGCATCACCGGAGGCGTCCTGCAGGGCGATGGAAACGATGTGCTGCTGCTCAGTGACGGCACGATCGACAGCGTCGACCAGGGCGGTGGCGATGACCAGATGACTGTCACCGGCGGCACCGTCACCGGCGTGGTGGTGCAGGGCAGTGGCCGCGATGATTTCGTCATGAGTGGCGGTACGATCGGCGCGCTGCAGCAGGGCGACAACATCGATACCTTCCGCATGAGCGGTGGCCGCATCGTCGGTGCGTTCGAGGATGGCGACCAGGCCTGGATGACCGCTGGCCGCATCGGCCGCGTCAACATGAAGCTGGACAAGAATCTGTGGGATCAGTCCGGCGGCATCGTTGAGGGCAACGTGGTCACCGGCTTCGACACCGACACCATCATCATCTCGGGTACGGCCTACATCGGCGGCAACATCAGTGTCAGTGGTGGTGCCGACAGCGTGACCATCACCGATGGCACCGTGCGCGGCCAGGTACTGCTCAGCACCGGCAACGACACCTTCAACTGGAGAGGTGGCGGCATCGTCTATGGCGCGATCGACATGGGTCCTGACAACGACGTGGCCAATCTCGCCAGCCTCAACCAGGGCAACCTTGGTGCAGTGCCGCTGTTCGACGGTGGCAGTGGCATCGATCAGCTCAACTTCAACAACGTCAAGGCTGCAGGCATGGGACGCTTCCAGAACTGGGAGGCGATCAGCCTGGCCAACAGCACCGAGCTGAGCTTCGATGGGGATCTGGTGCTGGGTGACAGCGGAACCGGCACCGGCACGCTCACGGTGGATGACACCAGCACTGTCTACGCGGGCAGTGGCGGCCATGCCGTCCGTCCGTTCAACAGTGGCACACTGGTGGAGATGGTCAATGCCGGGCGCATCGACCTGACCGGTACCGGCGCTGGCGACGTGTTCACCGTGCGTGGCAACTACCGCGGTGACGGTGGCGGCCTGTACCTGCGTACCGTGCTGGGTGCGGACAATTCCGCCAGCGATCGACTGGTGATCGATGGCGGTGTCGCCACCGGCACGACCGGCATCGGCGTCATTAATGCTGGAGGCAGTGGAGCGGCCACGTTGGCCGATGGCATCCTGGTGGTGCAGGCCCTGAATGGTGGTCGCACCGCGCCGGGCGCGTTTTCGCTGTTCGCACCGGTTGCGGCCGGTGCCTACGAGTACTTCCTGTTCAAGGGCGGTGTCAGTGCCGGTACCAGCGAGAACTGGTACCTGCGTTCGACCGTGGTGGCCGGGCCTGCACCGGCGCCCAACGGAAGCGGTATCAATGGCGTGCCGCCGCCGCCGACGCCACCCGTCGCACCCCCACCACCGATCACCCCGGCACCGCCGCCGCCGCCTGAAGGCGCCACCGATCCGGATCTGACCGCAGGCGAGACCGCGCCGCCACCACCGCCGCCGGAACCCGTGCCGGTGGCGCCGCCCAGTGATCCGGCGGTGCCGGACGTACCGGTGGCGGGTGGCAGCCTGCCCGGTACCGGTGCGCCGCCGACGCCGGGTGCACGCCCCGCCGAGGGCGCAGTGGTGCCGCTGTACCGCGTGGAAACCGCCACCTACGCCGTGGTGCCGCCGCTGCTGCGCGAGACCTCGCTGGCCAGCCTCGGCACGTTCCATGAGCGGCAGGGCGAACAACGCCTGCTGTACAACCAGGGCGCATTCCGCACGGCCTGGGGCCGGTTGGTGGGGCAGAGCAGCGAGATCCATTGGAAGGGCGATGCGAAGCCCGGCTTCGATGGCGATGTGATGGGCCTGCAGGCCGGTCTGGATGTGTGGGCCGCAGCGTCTGACAATCATCGCAACCAGATCGGCGTGTTCGTCGGCCGCACCCGCGCGCAGGGCAAGACCACCGGCCTGGCACTCGGCTGGGAGAACGTGCAGGTGGGGCAGAACCGCTTGGACGACAAGCACGTGGGCCTGTACTGGACGTTCACCGACAGCAGCGGTGGCTACATCGACGCCGTGGCGATGCAGAGCCGTTACGACGGCCGCGTACGCTCCTCGCGTGGGCTAGGCTTCGGGATCAAGGGCGATGGCACCAGCGTGTCGGTGGAGGCGGGCAAGCCGCTGCTGCACTTCGGTCAGTCCGCATGGTGGCTGGAACCGCAGGTGCAGGTGATCTGGCAGCGCACCTCGCTGGACGACCGCCGCGATGAAGTATCGAGCGTGCGTTTCGACAACGACAATGCCTGGACCGGCCGCATTGGCCTGCGCCTGGCCGGCGACTACCAGTTGGCCGACAACGGCTGGCAACCGTACTTCAAGCTCAACTACTGGCATGGCCGTTCCGGCGAGGACCGCGTCAGCTTCGACAACGACACGATCATCAATTCGCAGCGCTCGCGTGCACTGGAAGCAGGCGTAGGTGTGGTCGGGCGCTTCAACCGCACCATCAGCGCCTATGCCGTGGCCGACTACACGCGCGAACTGGGCGGCAACCGCAACGAGAAGCGCCGCATCATCGAAGGCAACATCGGCCTGCGCGCGGACTGGTGACCACCGCAGGCTTGGGTAGGTGCCGACCTGGGTCGGCACTCATCCCGTCACCGCCATGCTCCGCTCTGGTAGGTGTCGACCTTGGTCGGCACGGATTCCACCGGCGCCATGACCCTGCTCTGGTAGGTGCCGACCTTGGTCGGCACGGATTCCACCGGCGCCATGACCTTGCTCTGGTAGGTGCCGACCTTGGTCGGCACGACTCTCTCCGCTGCCATGACCCTGTAGAGCCGAGCCATGCTCGGCTGCTTCGGTCCAATCCCACAGAGCCGAGCATGGGCTCGGCTCTATAGAACAACGGTGCGTGGCGAGATCGATCCCGCCACGGCTATCCTATGGCTTCGATACATGACAAGGAGTCGTCGATGCTGGACCTAAGGAATGTTCGTGCCGCCATGCTCGCCACGCTGCTGCTTTCATCTGCGGCTGCTGTTGCAGAGGAAACAGTGGAGCTGCCGTCGCCCGAAGCGCGTGAGCAGATGCTGCAATTGTTGGAAACCCAGTCCTTGTACCGTGGCCGCGTCGATTGGAACGACGTGCGCGCGCGCCTGAACGCCGCAGGTGATGACCGCGCACAACAGCGCCGTGTTCTGGATGAGGCCGCCGCACGCAGCAGCGGAGGCCACGGCCGTTGGTTTTCACCAAGCGAGCAGCGTCAGCGCTCCGAACGTGCTCAGCGCTTGAATGCCGCTCAGGCGACCGACCTCGCTGCCCCCAGGCACGCCAATCCCCGCATCGGCGTGCTGCGGGTGAGCCCCTTCGTGGAAGACCTGCAACGCAGCGGATCGGAACGTTATGAAGCACGCAAGGTCTACGCGCTGGCGTTGCAGGAGCGTATCGCTGGCCTGGATGACGGCATGCGGTGCGGCTGGGTAGTGGATGTAAGCAGCAATGGCGGCGGCAACATGTGGCCGATGTTGTTTGGTTTGTTGCCATTGCTGCATGGAACGCCGGATACGCAGGGAGCGTTGATCGGTGCTTTCCGTAGTGCCAATGGATTGCTGTGGTGGCGGCAGGCGGAAGGTGAAGTCGTGCAAGGCAACGCATCGATGCTGCGTTCACGACAGGGCGCGTATCGGCTGCGTGCGGGCACGGCACCGGTGGCGGTGGTGATGGGGGCAGGCACTGCCAGCTCCGGCGAAGCAGTGGCACTCGCGTTTCGAGGGCAACCAGGGAGTCGTAGTTTCGGTCAGCCGAGCGCGGGCTTTTCCACCGGCAATCGACCGACGACGCTGGTGGACGGTACCACCTTGCTCTTGACCCACAACGTCATGACCGACCGTAACGGCCAGGGTGACGGTGGCAGGATGCAGCCGGATCAGGCTACCCCCAGCGGACCGGCCACCCTTGCCGCCGCCCAAGCCTGGCTGCTGGCCCAGCCCGCCTGCCAGGGCAGCTGATCCATGATCCTGATCGGCCAGCACGAACGGGTGGTGACCGTCGGCCCGACCGAAGCCCACCACTGCCTGCGCTGCCAGACGGAAACCGAGTTCGCCCCCCAGCTGCGCTACAAGATGGCGCGCATCGACCTGCTGTTCGCCTCACCTACCATCGCCGCTACGAGACCCGCTCTGGTAGGTGTCGACCTTGGTCGGCACAGATTCCACCGGCGCCATGACCCTGTAGAGCCGAGCCATGCTCGGCTGCTTTGATCGTGTCCCATGCAGCCGAGCATGGGCTCGGCTCTACAACGGCTATCCGCATAATGGCGCGGCATGATTCGCCACGGTTATGCTGAGAACCTGACCCAACGACAAGGAAACGTCGCATGCAAATGTGCAAGGGAGTGCCTGGGAATGGCGCGCTGATACTGACCCTTCTGGCAGCCAACGCAACGGCCGCCATCGCGTCCACCACCGAAGTACCTTCGCCGGAAGCGCAGGTACAGATCCTGGATCTGCTCGAGCATGAAGCCTTGTACCGCGATAAAGTGGACTGGCCTGCCGCTCGTAAGCGACTGGCGTCGTTGCAGGCGTACCCGGGTGCGTTGCATACCGCTCTGCGTGAGATCATCGTGGAGAGCACCGGGGGGCATGGTGTCTGGATGACGCTTGCACGCAAGCGTGAAGCCACGGAGCGCTCGAAGCAGGTCGGCGCTGAGGCCGTTGCCAAGGCGAAAGTGACTGGTGCCGTCGATGCACGCATTGGCTGGGTGGTCATCGAAGGCTATGCCGCCACGCCGGGGGCTGCGCGGCAGGACGAGTTCAATCAGGACATCCAGCGCGCTGCAATGGCAGGATGTCATCCGTGGCAAGGACAGCGGCGATCGCTGTGGCTGGATTGTCGATCTGCGCAGCAACCATGGGGGCAACATGTGGCCGATGCTGCTGGGTGTTGCGCCGTTGCTGCGCACGTCGTCGACAGGCGTGGAAGAGGTCGGGTGGTTTGCTACTGCCCACGGGTCGCGGCGCTGGAGTCTGACGCCGACCATGGTGCAGGTTGATGGTCGTCCCAGGCTGGGATTCGGTCGACCGGGGTATTCCCTCAAGCAGCCCGGCGCGCCCGTCGCCGTTCTGGTCGGGTCGAATACCGCCAGCTCTGGCGAAGCGACGATGCTGTCATTCAGGGGGCGCCCCCAGACGCGGAGTTTCGGGCAGTCGACAGCGGGCTTCTCGACAAGCAACGATACGCGGCCCTTGGTGGATGGCAGTGTGTTGGCGGTGACGACCGCGGTGATGAAAGACCGCACTGGCGCTGGCGCCGGTGCCAGGATTACTCCGGATGAATTGACGACAGGCGATGCGGCCACCCTTGCCGCCGCCCAAGCCTGGCTGCTGGCCCAACCCGCCTGCCAGGGCCGCTGATCCATGATCCTGATCGGCCAGCAGGAACGGGTGATGGTGGTCGGCCCGACCGAAGCCCACCACTGCCTGCGCTGCCAGACGGAAACCGAGTTCGCCCCCCAGCTGCGCTACAAGATGGCGCGCATCGACCTGCTGTTCGCCTCACCTACCATCGCCGCTACGAGCTGGCCTGCACCCGGTGCGAGCACGGCTGGGTGCTGGATACCGAGACCATGGACCAGCAGCTGGGCGGGGTGCCGATCCCGTGGCGGCACCGCTTCGGCCTGCCGCTGATGCTGGTGGTGGTGGCCGGTCTGGCGGCGTTGGGCTGGCTGTGGCGGCATGGATTCCTCGGTTGAGGAGCGGGCCTGTTAAAGTCTGCCCTGCAATCACGTACCGGAACCGACCATGGACCACGACACCCCGTTCGAACCCCTCAACGACCTCGAGGTGCGCCTGCTGCAGGCCCAGGACGGCACGCTGGCCGCAGCGCAGTTTCTTGACGGCCTGCTGACCTCGACGGCGTTCGTGCTGCTGGACAAGGCCATCGGCGAAGATGGCGCCTGGGACGAGAGCATCTCGCCGCTGGTGCTGACCAGCGAGAGCGGTGAGCCGATGTTCGCGGTGTTCACCGCCCCCGAGCGCGCCGGCCTGTGGCACGAGCAGCTGCCGCAGTTTGCCCATGCCATGCCGATCGCGGTGCACGCGCTGCTGGCCGGTATCGGCGACGGCGTCGGCCTGGTGCTGAACCCGGGCCTGGACGTGGGCATGGAGATGATTCCCGATGCCGTGGCCCAGCTGAAGCAGCGTGCGGCGGCGATCACCCGCGGCATGGCGCACTGAATCCAGGGATTGTCTGGGTGCCGGCCAGCGGCCGGCACTACCAGGGCTTCAGCGGGCGGCGGCGATGGCTTTCACCCGCGCCTTGGCCAGTGCTTCGCCGATGGCCGGGCCCTTCAGATGTGTGGTATCCAGATCCCGCGCCTGCACTGACAGCGCCGCCTGGTGCAGGCGCTTGAGCGTTTCGCCCTGTGGGTAGTCGGCATCCTCGAAACCGAGCCGACCGCGCTTGTCGGCCTCGCAGCACAGCGCGATACGAGCCACGCGCTCTGGCCTGCGCAGTGCATCGCAGCGGCCCAGCAGTTCCAGCACGGTGGCATCGCGCAGTTCGTCGATGCGGTGCACGTTCAAGTGCTCGCGGCAGACCGCCTCGGCCAGTTGCTGGTGCTCGGTGGGAATCTTCAACCGCGCGCACAATGCCTTCAGCGGTTTGATGCCGCGCTGCTCGTGCATGATGTGGCGTGGCCATTCCTCCGGCGGGGTCAGGCCCTTGCCGAGGTCGTGGGTGAGGGCAGCGAAGCCGACCAGGTCATCACCCGGTGCCAGTTTCGCGGCCATGTCGCTGACCATTTCCTGGTGGATGCCGGTGTCGACTTCCGGATGGAATTCGGCACGCTGCGGCACGCCATACAGCGCTTCCAGTTCGGGCAGGATCGGGCCCAGTGCCTGCGCATCGTGCAGCGTGCGCAGGAAGGCGGAGGGCCGTTCACTGACCAGCGCCTTGCGCAGTTCCTGCCAGACGCGTTCCGGCACCAGCGCGTCCAGCTCGCCACTGGCGGCGACCTCGCGCATCAGCGCCATGGTCTCTTCGGCGACGGTGAAGCCCAGTGGCGCGAAGCGCGCCATGAAGCGCGCCGCGCGCAGCACGCGCAGTGGATCTTCCACGAACGCCGGGCCGACGTGGCGCAGCACGCGCTGCTCAAGATCGCGAACGCCACCGTAAGGATCGACCAGTGTGCCGGTCTCCTCATCGCAGGCAATCGCATTGATGGTGAAGTCGCGGCGCTGCAGGTCTTCTTCAAGGGTGACCGCCGGATCGGCATCGACCACGAAGCCGCGATAGCCACGGCCGGATTTGCGCTCGGTGCGCGCCAGCGCGTACTCCTCGCCGGTCTTCGGGTGCAGGAACACCGGGAAATCGCGGCCGACGGCGGTGTAGCCCTGCGCCTCCATCTGCGCGGGCGTGGCACCGACCACCACCCAGTCGCGGTCGCCGGCAGGGCGCTGCAGCAGGCGGTCGCGCACGGCGCCGCCGACAAGATAGATCTTCATGGGGGGATGATCGCACGGTAGGTGCATGAGCATCGGTAGTGCCGGCCGCTGGCCGGCAACCCTTGGACAATGGCGGTTGCCGGCCAGCGGCCGGCACTACCGATGAAGAGGAATCACGGCAGGCCGCGCCACTCCGGCACGAACAGGCCAGCCAGGAACCACAGGCCGTAGACGATCCACAGGCAGAGGAAGTACAGCTTGATCTGCGATTCGTCCCACAGGCTGCCCCAGCTGTCGATGAAGGCCAGCGACTTCCAGCCTTCCATCCAGGCCGCGCCACCCCAGCGCAGCACCCAGGTGGCGAACAGGCTCCAGGCGGCGAATATCCCGATCCAGGCCAGCAGGCTCATCGCTTTCCCCTCCCCGGGAAACGGATGCCGGGTAGTGCCGGCCGCTGGCCGGCAACCCTTGGATGATGGCCGAAGCCGGCCAGCGGCCGGCACGACCGCATTGCAATCAATCGCCGTCCTGGTCAGCGTTGGCGGCGCAGCTGAAGCTCTTGCGCTTGTCCACCAGGCGGCCCATCAGACGGTCGCTCAGAGGCAGCGCATCACCATTGAGGCGCCAGTCGTAGATCACGCTGAAGGCCAGCACGCGTGCGACGTACTCGCGGGTTTCCTTGTAGCTGATGGTCTCGATCCACAGGTCCGGGTCATAACCCGGGCGCTGGCCCTGCCAACGCGCGGTCGGGGTCGGGCCGGCGTTGTAGGCGGCGATGGTCACGTACGGCAGACCGTCGTACTTGTTCATCAGCTGGCGCAGATAGGCGGTACCGATGGCGATGTTGGTGTCCGGGTCGTACAGGCTGTCGGCGCCGCCGTAGCCGGTCAGGCCGATCGACTTGGCCACGCCGGCACCGGTGGCCGGCAGCACCTGCATCAGGCCCATGGCGTTGGCAGGCGAGGGCGCGCGGGGGGTGAAGGTGCTCTCGGCGCGGATCTCTGCCGCCACCCAGGCCGGATCGATCGCGTTGCGTGCCGATTCGCGGCGGATGGTGGCGTCGTGGTGCAGCGGGAAACGCAGGTCGTACAGGCGCTGTTCCTGCGGCTGCTTGCCGAGTGCGAACACGGCGCGGTCGAACCAGCCATTGTCCTGCGCCACGCGAACGGCGAGGCGGCGCTGGGTGTCATCGAAGCGCGACAGCGCACTGTTCCATTCGGCCACGGCCCAGCCGGCGCGGTCGATCTGGTACAGCGCCATCGCGCGCTGGATGGCTGGGTGCGCGCGATCACCGCCTGTGCCTGCGCGCTGTCGTTCGGCTTCCACGGGCACAGCGTGTAGCCCTGCTGCAGTTTGTCGGCGGCGAGGAAACCATGGAAGGTCGGTGCGCGCGCGGCCTCGCGGAACAGCGGCTGCGCCTGTTGGGCCTGGCCGGTCTTCTCCAGCATGCGGCCTTCGAAGTAGCGCCAGCGCGGGTCGCTGCGCTGCTTGCTGCCCATCTTGCGGATCGCGGTCAGCGCCGCCGGCCAGTCACCGCGCGACATCGCTTCGCGCACGCGCCACTCGTGCAGGCGTTCGTCGTACGCCGATTCTGGCACCGCGTTGAGGCGCCGCGCCGAATCGGGCAGGTAGGACGCCACCGTCCACAGTGCGATCTGGTACAGCACCTGGCCCTGCTGCTCGGCACTCAGGCCCAGTGCCTGCGCGTACTGCGGCAGCTGCTGTTCGGTGGCGCCGGGATCGGCCTTGGCCAGCTTGGCCAGGCCATCGGTGGCGATGCGCCGGCTGCGCTCGTTGCGCGGCCAGTTCAACGCGCTGGCGTTGGGCTTGTCGACAAAGGCGGCGTAATTGTTGGCCAGCGCCAGGTCGGTGGCAGGCAGGCCCCGTGCGGCGCTGCGCATCACAGCGGGTTGCTGGGCGTCGGCGGCGGCATCGATGCGTTCCCAGCGCAGCGCGTCGCTCAGACCACCCTGCGCCTGCAGCACGGCGAAAACGGCATCACAGCCGTCCGGCAGCGACTTGCCGTTCTTGCGCCACAGATCCTGCGCTTCGCTGATCCACTGCGGATCAACCTTGCCGGTCACCTGGCGCGCGGTCAGCTGCGCACAGCGCAGGCCGGCGTTGTCGGTGGGCGCCCAGTTGGCGAGCAGGGTCGGCCAGTCCTGGCGGCGTGCGACCGAGGGCAGCCATACGCTGCGGAACGTGGTGGCCACGGCCTGGCCGTCATAGCGCTTGAGGAAGGCCTGCGCCTGCGCGGTATCGACGGTGTCGATGTTGCGGCGCAGGTTGGCGTACTCCAGCCAGCCGTATGCCGGATGGCGGCTGAGTGCGGCGGCTTGGCCGGGATCGAACTGGCCGCGTTCGGCGGCAGCGATCGCGGCCTTCAGCTGTGCGTTCTGGGCGTCGAGGGACTGGGCATTGGCGCAGCCGATCAGCAGCGTGGTGGCCAAGGGCAGCAGGGACAGGGCGGTCGAAGAGCGTCGGGTCATGGCGGGCAGCATAGCGGGCAATGGCTGAATTCAGTTTCGCATTGCGTGCACGCGATGGGTCGGCAACGGCAGCTGAATGCTCGTGCTGCAGGCACTGCCTCGCGAGCCTGCGGGCGACGTAGTGTCGAGCTTGGGCGAACGGCCCGGCTGCAGGGAGCGGCACATGGCGTTCAGTAGCGCAGGAAGAAGCGGCCCGCTGGCGGACATCAATGTCACGCCACTGGTGGATGTGATGCTGGTGCTGTTGATCATCTTCATCGTGACCGCGCCGATCGTGGCCCGGCCGATAGCCGTGCAGTTGCCACAGGCCACCGATCGCGTGGTCGACCGTCCCGAACCGCCACCGCCGATCGAGCTGCGCCTGGACGCTGCCAACCAGCTCAGCTGGAATGGTCAGCCGATGGTGATCAGTGAGCTGCAGGCGCGCCTGCAGGCACAGGCGGGCGAACATGCCGGCAACCTGCCGGAGCTGCGTATC
This sequence comes from Stenotrophomonas sp. 93052_Sma, assembly GCF_056481145.1. Taxonomy (NCBI): domain Bacteria; kingdom Pseudomonadati; phylum Pseudomonadota; class Gammaproteobacteria; order Lysobacterales; family Lysobacteraceae; genus Stenotrophomonas; species Stenotrophomonas sp. 93052_Sma. The sequence goes on along the minus strand of NZ_CM151134.1, from coordinate 4,192,604 downwards.
GCCACCGATCCGGCGGCCGAATACGAAGGCATGGCGAGGATTCTGGCCGCAGCCGAGGCGACCGGCATGGAGCGCATTGCGTTCGTGCGGTAGTGCGATGTCTCACTGCCGCTCATGCGGTGATTGCCGCATGGGCGGCGCTTCCCCTGCTGACAGCGTCGCATCCAGGATCCGCAGAAAGGCCATTTCAATCTGCGCTGGAACCGGGGTTGGATGTGCTCGCCACCTTCCGGTCCCAGGGGCACGTTCAACGTCGAAAGCAGTCAACTCGGCTCTCTCGAAATCCACCACAACCGTCAATCCCTCTCCCGAGGCCAAGGCCGCATCGCTGGGAGAGGGGCAGTTGTTGCACTCGATCACGCCGCCTGCTCTCGATTCGCCCGCCAGGGAAAAAAGCAGCGTCATCACCGTCGTGACACCCAGCACCGCACTCACCGCTTTCATGATCGACCCTCCCGCGAATGGCTGGAGGTGCGAGTCTGCGCTGGATCGACTAGCGGCGCCTTCTGAAAGAGGGAATTTCAAACTATTCCTGAAACGGTCCGGCAAAGACCTTTTCCATGAATGTGGCAGCCCCCGGGCGCTGTCGCAGCCGGCATCAAGGCTGCCTGTCGTGAACAATATCGTCCGGTCATAACCTGCAGCCATCTGACGCAATCGGCCTGCAATTGCGTCAATTCCGCGTGAAAGAGTGTCGATCATCACGCCGCGATTTTTACTACTTGTTTACAAAGGAGACGGCGCCGCCATGCAGGGAGGGAGTGCGGCAGCCCATGTCCCGACATTCCTTTGGAGAGAGAGCGAATGAATCACCTGCACCACCGCCCTTTGGCGGTTGCCGTCGCGCTGTGCGTGATGACCCTGGCACCGTTGGGTGCCGCTGCACAATCCACCACCAACCTCGATGCGGTGGAAGTCACCGGTACCCGCATCAAGCGCGCTGAAGTCGAAGGCCAGGTGCCGATCCAGACGCTGACCCGCGGTGATATCGAACGCACCGGCCTGACCTCGATCGGCGAAGTGCTGCAGCAGCTCACCGGTTCCGGTTCCGCGCTCAATGCCAAGTTCAATTCGTCCGGCAACTTCGGCTTCCCGCCCGATGGCAGTGGTGTAGGTGCTGGCTCGGCGCAGGTGGACCTGCGCCATCTGGGCGCCAAGCGCGTGCTGGTGCTGGTTGACGGCATCCGCTGGGTCAATGAGTCGTCCGCCTCCGGTGTGGGCTCGGCCACCGACCTCAACACCATTCCGCTGGCCATCGTCGAGCGCATCGAAGTGCTGGAAGATGGCGCGTCGTCGCTGTACGGCTCCGATGCCATTGCCGGCGTGGTCAACATCATCACCCGCCGCGACTTCGATGGCGGCCAGGTGACCCTGAACTACGGCGAGTACAGCAAGGGCGACGGTACGCAGAAGGGCGTGGACCTGGCCTGGGGCAAGAGCGGTGATCGCTTCAGCCTGTTCCTCGGCGCCAGCTGGACCAAGCAGGATCCGGTGTTCGCCAAGGACCGCGAGCAGTCGCGCTTCCCGATTCCCGGCACCGGCCTGGCCTTCGGCAGCGGTGGCATTCCGCAGGGCCGTTTCATGTTCACCGACCCGAACACCGGTGCGGTGCAGAACATCGTGCCCAATACCGGCGTGAGCAACCCGCGCTACGACGGCAGTGCCGGCTGCGCGCGCACCGATGACTATCACTGCTTCACCAGTGCTGATCGCTTCAACTTCGCCGAATACAACATGGTGCTGACACCCTCGGAGCGTAAGGGCCTGTTCGGCCAGTTCCGCTTCGACATCACCGACAACGTTCAGTGGTACGTCAAGGCACTGGGCAACCGCCGTGAGTCGACCAACCAGGCCGGCCCGGAGCCGCTGTTCTTCGGTCCCGATGGCGCCACCGGCAATCCGCTGGCCGACAACATCACCGTGTCTGCGCTCAACCCGTACAACCCGTTCGGCTTCGACCTGGTCTCGGGTGACAACCTGAGCCTGATCGGTCGCCGTCCAGTAGAAGGCGGCGCGCGCGTGTTCAAGCAGGAAGTGGACACCACGTATTTCGCCACCGGCTTCGTCGGCAACTTCCAGGCGGCTGACCGCAGCTGGTACTGGGACGTCAACGGCATGTACAGCAAGAACAAGGCCGAACAGACCAACTACGGCAGCTACAACATCTACAACGTCAACATGGCGCTGGGCGATCCGTCCGTCTGTGCGGCGACGCCGGGCTGCGTGCCGCTGAACATCTTCGGCGGTGCCGGTTCGATCACTCCGGACATGCTGAAGTGGATCCAGCCGGTGGTGCGTGACCGCAGCCAGAACGAACTGAGCCTGTTCACCGCCAACCTGTCCAGCGACCTGTTCACGCTGCCGGCCGGCCCGGTGTCGTTCGCTACCGGCTTCGAGTATCGCAAGTACGAGGGTTCGTACCAGCCCGATCCGCTGACGGTGGCGGGCCACTACAACGGCGTGCCTTCGCAGCCGACGTCCGGCTCGTATGACGTCAACGAGGCCTATCTGGAGTTGAGCGTGCCGATCTTCGCCGACTCTTCATTCGGCAAGAAGCTGGACCTGAGCCTGGCCGGCCGCTATTCGGACTACTCCACCTTCGGTGGCGAATTCACGCCCAAGTACGGCCTGCGTTGGCAGGTGACCGACGATTTCGTGCTGCGCACGACCTATGCCGAGGGCTTCCGTGCACCGTCGATCGGTGAGTTGTACGGTTCGGCCGCGCGTGCCGACCTGCAGTTGTTCGATCCATGCTCGGTGGGCCTGGGCGGTACGCCGCCGCGCGGCAGCGCCGCCAACTGTGCCGCGCTGGGCGTGCCGGCCGGCTTCCAGCAGGCCAACTCGCAGATCTCGGTGACCACCGGCGGCAACCGCGAGCTGGATCCGGAGCGCTCGCGCAGTTTCAGTGCCGGTTTCGTGTGGAGCCCGTGGTTTGGCAACAACACCTCGTGGTCCGAGCGCTTCGACGTGGAGGTGACCTTCTATCGCCATGCCATCGATGGCGCGATCCAGGCAATCAACGCGCAGACCCAGCTGGACCTGTGCGTGGAAACGCTGGATCCGATCTACTGCGATGGCATCACCCGCGCCAATACCGGTGCAGTGAGCAGCTTCAACAACCGCCTGACCAATCTCGGCTCGATCAAGACCGATGGCTGTGACGTGGATCTGTTCTGGACGTTGCCGCAGAGCTCGATCGGCCAGTTCAAGCTGGGCTGGAAGAACACGTTCGTCGGCCGCTACGAGGCCACCGGTGCGGCGGGCCAGAAGCAGCCGCAGAAGCCGGGCGTGGAAGTGGCCGACAGCTCGATTCCGGAATGGACCAGCAATGCCAGCATCGGCTGGACGCTGGACCGCTGGAGTGCCAACTGGACCGTTCGGCATATCTCCGAATTGACCGAGAACTGCGGTGACGCCTCTGTATTCCCGGTCTGCAGCAACCAGGCCGCAGGCACCAATACGCTGTCGGCCACCACCTTCCATGACATGCAGGTGGGCTACAAGATCGACTGGATGAAGGGGCTGCAGCTGACCGCTGGCCTGAACAACGTGTTCGACAAGGATCCGCCGATCTGCCTGTCGTGCTCGTTGAACGGTTACGACGCTTCGACCTATGACATCCCGCGTGGCCGCTACTGGTACCTGCGCGCGGACCTGCGTTTCTGATGAAGGGACGGCGCCGGGCTCAGCCCGGCGCCGTTGTGGTGTCGAGCCGTGCTCGACTACCCCGTGTGATCGAGTCGAGCATGGCTCGACGCTACAAGGCCGATTGGATCAGAACGCCCAGGTGAACGTCAGCGAGCCATTGCGGCCGTCGCCGTAGGCACCGTAACCGGTGATCTGCGAGTAGTACTTCTTGTCCAGCAGGTTGTTGAGGTTGGCCTGCACGCTGAACTCCGGCGAGATGCGGTAGCGCACGAAGGCACTGACCAGCGCGTAGCCTTCCTGTTCGAAACGGCCCACTACCGGCGCAGCGTAGTAGATGCGGTTCTGCCAGTTGGCACCGCCGCCGACGGTCAGTGCCTGCAGCGATTGCGGGGTGTAGCTGGTGAACAGCTTCAGCGCGGTCTGCGGCAGGTTGGTGTTGATGTCGGCGCCGTTGATGTCCTTGGCCACGTAACGTGAAGCACCGAAGGTCGCGTTCCAGCCCGGTGCCAGTTCGCCGTTCACTTCGAACTCGAAGCCGCGGCTGACGGTGCCACGTGCAGCGATGTAGGCGGTCTCGTTCATTTGCCCGTCGACCTTGTCCATGGTTTCCTGGCCAACGTTGTCCTGCTCGATGCGGAACACTGCCACGGATGCATTCAGCCGGTTGTCGAACCACGCGCCCTTGACGCCGACTTCGTAGCTCTTGCCATCGACCGGATCGAGGTAGCTGCCCTGCTTGTTGCGCAGCGTCTGCGGCTGGAAGATCTCGGTATAGCTGGCGTAGGCGGAGTAGGTATCGTTGATGTCGTAGACCAGGCCGGCATACGGCGTGGTCACTTTGTGCGAGCGGTCGTTGCCTTCGTCTTCGCTCTTCCAGTCGGTGTAGCGCGCACCGATGATCAGCTTCAGTGGATCGGCCAGCGACAGGCGTGCGGCGGCATAGCCGGCCTTCTGGGTGATGGTGCCCTGGCTGGCAAGCTTCAGCGGTCGCCAGTTCGGCTGCGGGAAATCACCGGTCCAGCCGAAGTAGCTGGCCAGCGGCAGGTACTGTGCATTCGGATCGTTGAAGTCAGGCTGGAAATCACCATAGTTGGCGAACTCACGCTTGTTGTAGCTCAGGCCGGCCATGAACTGGTGCTCGCGGCCGAACAGCTGGAACGGCCCATCGATGTAGCCATCGATGCCATCAACCTTGCGCTCGGTGTTGTAGAAGCCGGCCATCGGCGTGATGCCGGCGCCCGTGGTCTTGTTGAACGCGGTGTAGGCCGGATAGAACAGCTTGTCGTCGGCCTTGGTGCGGTCGTGGGTGGCGCCGATCTTGAACTTCCAGCCGTTGCTGAAGGCATGCTGCAGGGTGGCGAACGCACGCTTGCTGGTGGTGTCCCAGTAGGTCCAGTCCGGCGACGGATTGAACGAGGTCGGATAGTTGGTCGGGCTGCCATCGGCGTACCACATCGGGAAGCCGCCCCAGGTCGCGCCGTTGGCGCGCTTCTGCTGGTAGTCGTAGCCCACGCTGAGCTGCGTGTCCGGGGTCAGGTCGGCGTCGATGACGGCATAACCCAGCGACTTGCGCTGGTTGTAGCGGTCCATCTGACCATCGGTGTCCAGGTAGCTGCCGATCACCCGGCCGCGCACCGTGCCACTGGCGTTCAGCGCCGTGCCCACGTCCACGGTGGTGCGCGTGCGGCCCCAACTGCCGACGTTCACCGAGATGCTGCCGGTCAGTTCTGCGCTGTCGGCGTGTTTGCGGATGAGGTTCACCGAGGCGGACGGATTGCCGGCACCGCTGAGCAGGCCGGTAGCGCCGCGTACCACTTCCACGCGGTCGTACAGCGCAAGATCGAGGCCGGAATCGCCGTAGCTCCAGTTCTGCACCATCTGCGTCGGCAGGCCATCGAACTGGTAGGCATCGATGTAGAAGCCACGCGCGTAGAACTCGGTGCGCTCGCTGTCGGACTGGGTGCTGGTCACGCCGGTGGTGTTGGCCAGCACGTCGATGATGTCGTCCAGCTTCTGATCTTCGATGCGCTGGTGGCTGATGATGCTGACCGACTGCGGGATCTCGCGCGGTGCCAGATCGAAGCGGGTACCGGCCGAGGTGCGGCGCACCGAATAGCCTTCGGCACGTTCGCCCTTGACCACCACCTTGTCCAGCGTGGTCGGATCGGCGGCGGTGTCGGCGAAGGCGGCCGGGGCCACGGCGCAGAGAACGGCAAGCACGGCAACGGACAGCCGCTGCGGCTGCAGGGTACGGAAGGCGGGACGGGTCATGGGGGTCCTGGACGAGCACGCGCGTTCGGCCGGCATCCAGGAGGCGAGGCGCTACGGGTAGGGGAAGGGCGGGCAGGCCGTCCTGGCACCACCGGAAACGAAAGAAATGGTAATACGAACCATTCCTATTTACAAACCATGAACGGTTCGGTGCGCGGGTGCGCCGTGGCGATCAGCGCAGCAACGGCAACGGGTTGCGGGGGCCGTTCGTGCCGTAGATGCCCCAGTGCAGATGCGGCGGCGTGCCCTTGGCATTGCCGCTGTCGCCCACGTGGCCGAGCAGGTCACCGGCCTGCACCACCTGGCCGCGCGCCAGGCCCTCGGCCCAGCCTTCCAGATGCGCGTAGTAGTAGCGTTCCCGCCCGGGCCCGATCACCCAGACCTGGCGACCACCGAGGCCGCGTTCGCTGACATCCGCGATGACGCCGGCAGTGACGCTGCGCACCGGCGTGCCGCGCTGGGCGAAGATATCGATGCCGGCGTGGGAGCGGTCGCGGCCGCGCGGCGCGCCGAAGGTATCGACGATCTGGCGGGGGCGCACACCCTCCACCGGCACCGGGAGTTCGGTGGCCGGCGGCATCTGCGCGAGTGTCCACAGCATCTTTGGTGCGGCGGCCCAGGGACTGTTCCACAGCGCCATCGCGGCAACGACGGCAATGGCCAGCCACAGACCGCGCAGCAGCCAGCGGCGCAGGCGACCGGCAGGAGAGGACGGAGTGCTCATGGTCTCCGACTGTAGCGTCGAGCCATGCTCGACGGCTGTTGCTTTGCGGTAAAAACGCAGTCGAGCATGGCTCGACGCTACAGAACCGGTGCCAGCGGGACCTCGAAACTCCGCTTCAAGGTGCCCAGTGCCACCGAGGTACGGAAGCGCTCGATGTTGTCATCGCCACCGAACAAGCGCTCGGTGATCGCCTCGTACTCCTCCATCGACGCCGCCGAAAGCAACAGCAGGAAATCGCCATCGCCGGTGATCGAGTAGCACTGCTGCACGGCCGGGTCGTCCTGCACGCGACGCTTGAACGGCGCCACGCGTTCGCGCTGCTCGCTGACCACGCGCACCTCGACGATGATGGTCAGCGGTCGTCCGACCTTCGCCGCAGCGACCACGGCCACATTGGCCGCGATCACACCGCTGTCCTGCAGGCGCTTGATCCGGCGCTGCACGGCCGGGGTGGACAGGTGCACGGCCTCGGCGATTTCGCGCTGCGGCAGGGTGTTGTCCCGCTGCAGCAGGTCGAGGATGGCGCGGTCGAAGCTGTCGAGCACGGGGGCGGTGGCCATGGCGAGCAGAAGTTGCACGAACGGGCCGTCAATTGAGCCAAGTGCTCGGCACCGGCGCAATAGACTTTGCGCATGCAGACTTCACGATTCGCGCCGATGTTGCCGGCGCTGGCGGTGCTCGGCTCGGTCACCTCGCTGGCCATCGGCACCTCCTACGCAAAACACCTGTTCCCGCTGATCGGTGCCCAGGGCACCAGCGCGCTGCGCGTGGGCTTTTCGGCGCTGTTGCTGCTGCTGTTCTGGCGGCCATGGCGCTGGAAGACCAGCCGCGTGGATGCGATCACCATCCTGCGCTACGGGCTCACCCTGGGCCTGATGAACCTGCTGTTCTACATGGCCCTGCGCACGATTCCCTTCGGCATCGCGGTGGCCATCGAGTTCACCGGGCCGCTGACGGTGGCGATGCTGTCATCACGGCGACCGATCGACTTCCTGTGGGTGGGCTGCGCGGCGGTGGGGCTGCTGTTGCTGTTGCCGATCGGTGGCGGCCCGGCGCTGGATCCGGCCGGCGTGCTGTATGCCATGGGTGCGGCGGCGTGCTGGGGCCTGTACATCGTGTTCGGAAAGCGTGCCGGCCATCTGCACGCCGGGCATTCGGTGTCGCTGGGGCTGCTGGCGGCGTCGCTGGTGGTGGTGCCGGTGGGCGTGGTGCATGCCGGCGCCGCACTGCTCGATCCGAAGATCCTGGCCGCTGGCCTGCTGGTGGCTTTGGTGTCCAGCGCGATCCCGATGTCGCTGGAGATGATGGCGCTCAAGCGCCTGCCCAAGGAGACCTTCGGCATCCTGATCAGCATGGAGCCGGCAGTGGCCGCGCTGTGGGCGATGCTGCTGCTGCACGAGCACCTGCATGGATTGCAGTGGCTGGCGATCGGCTGCACGGTGCTGGCCTCGGTGGGCAGCACGATGACCGCGCGGCGGCTGAAGGTGCCGGTGGTGCAGGCGGGGTAGCGCCGGGCCATGCCCGGCGGAGAGCGTGCCAACCAAGGTTGGCACCCCACCAGGAGCGGTCAGCGCAGGGCGTCGTCCGGGACGTCGATCTGCATCGCCAGGGCGAGGTGATCGGAGAACGCGGCCGGTACGGCTTCCACGGTGCGGGTCTGCAGGCCGCTGCTGACCAGGATGTGGTCGATGGCGCGATCGGGGCGCCAGCTGGGGAAGGTCGGCACGATGCAGCCGGGGGGCTGCAGCCGGGTCTTCTGGTACAGCACCTGCATTTCCGGGCGTTCGGCCAGGCAGTTGAAGTCGCCCATCAGGACGGCATTGGGATGGTCGGACAGCAGCTCGGCAATGAAGCCCAGCTGCGACATCCGCGAGCCCGCGCCCAGCGACAGATGGGCCACCGCTACCGCCAGGCCATCGGCGCCGTCGCCGAACTTGGCCAGCAGCACGCCGCGCCCGCCGATGCGGCCGGGCAGGGCGTGATCCTGCACTTCCACCGGTTCCAGCTTGCTCAGCAGGCCGTTGGCGCTGGAGGCGACCCCGCCCATGCGCCGGTTCGGCTGGTGGCTCCAGTAGTTGAAGCCGGCACGCTGGGCCAGGTAGTGGGTCTGGTTGGTGAAGCCCGAGCGCAGGCTGCCCGGGTCGGCCTCCTGCAGGCCGACGATGTCATGTTCGCGCGCCAGGGTGGCGATCGCGTCCAGGCTGCTGCGCTTGCGGCCCGCCGGCAGCGCATGTGACCAGCTGCGGGTCACATAGTCGCTGTAGCGGCGGGTACTTGAGCCGGCCTGGATGTTGGCCGTCAGCAAGCGCAGGGTCCGTGTACGGGGGGAATTCACGGCCGGGAAACGCTTCTCTTGGATCAGTGAGCCTGGGCCGCACCGCGTTCGCGGGCGATCAGGTGGTCGGCAATGCGCAGCATGTCCGGGAAGCTCTTGCCCTTCACCAGGTACTTGCCGTTGACGATGATCGACGGGGTGCCGCTGATCTGGCTGCGCTGGGCGAACTGCTTGGCCGAGTTGGTCTTGGCATTCACCGCGAAGCTGCCCATGGTGGCGGCGAACTGCTTCGGATCCACGCCGTAGGCACCGTAGAACTTGGCGATGTCGTCAACCGAATCGGTGCCGCGCTCGCCCTTCAGGGTCTTCTGCGAATGGATGGCAGCGTACAGGGCTTCGTGGGTCTTCTCCTGCACGCCCAGGGTCTGCGCGGCGTAGAAGGCACGGGCGTAGTTGTCCCAGGTACCGCCGAACATGGCCGGCACGTAGACGAAGTTCACGTCGCTCGGCAGGCCGGCCTTCCACGGGCCGACCAGCGGCTGGAACGCGGCGCAGGCCGGGCAGACATAGCCGAAGATCTCGGTCACTTCGATCTTGCCGGCGGCCGGCTGGAACGGCTGGCCGTTCGGGATCACCTGGTAGTCGGCGCCTTCCACCGGGGCCGGGCCGGTCAGTGCGGTGGTGGTCGGGGCCGGTGCAGCGGCCGGTGCGGCTTCAGCCGCGTCCTTCTCGCCTTCGGCAGCGGCCGGGGCGGCGCCTTCGGTACCCGCGGCCGGAGCGGCCGGTTCGGTGGTCGCCGGAGCTGCAGCCGGTTCGGCCGGGGCCGCGGTGGTGTTGGTGCTGCCGTCGTCGGCCTTGCAGGCCGCCAGGATCGGCAGCAGCGCTGCGAGGGCGAGGGCGTAACGGATCTTCATGGAAACGTCTCCAGCATCTGGAAAGGTGGGGCCGGCGTCATGCGCCGGCCAGGGGGAAATGATGACACGCGGCGGCGAAAGCGCCGTGTCGGTGGTGGGTGTTGGTTCAGCGGCCGCGGGCGGCGCGGGCCTGGGCGATCAGCGCCGAGGCGATGCGCAGCTGGTCGTCGAAGCTGTCGCCACGGACCAGGTACTGGCCGTTGATGATCAGCGCCGGGGTCCCGGGGATCTTGGTGCGCTGGGCGAACGCGCGGGCGGCATCGACCTTCTTCTGTACGGCATCGCCGCGCAGGGCCTGCAGGTAACGGTCCGGGGTCACGCCGTAGGCCTTGTAGAAGGTGGCGAGCTCATCGGCCGAGACGTTCTGCATCGGCAGCGAGCCGTCCTGGTGCAGGGCCTTGAACACGGCGCCATGGCTGCGCTTGGCCACGCCGACTTCGTCGGCGGCGTAGTAGGCCAGTGCCCAGGCATCCCAGGCGCCGCCGAAGGCTGCCGGAACCGGAGTGAAGCGCACATCGGCCGGCAGCTTGGCTGCCCAGGCTTCCAGCTGCGGTTCGAAACGGGCGCAGTGCGGGCAGGTGTAGCCGAAGACCTCGACCACCTCGATCTTGCCGGCCAGCGGCTGGAACGGGCCCGGCTGGGCGATGCGCTCGTAGTCCTTGCCTTCGACCAGCGGGGCATTGGCGGGGGTGGCGGCGCAGGCTACCAGCGGCAGCAGCACCAGCACAGACAACAGCAGGCGGGAAATCAACCTCATCGACACGCATCTCCGTTGAAAAAAGCAACGCCGGCGCGGTCGCCGGCGTGAAGGAAACATACCGCAGCCGCGGGCCGGCGTGGCGACCCGGGCCGACCAGTGGTGGTCAGGGGGCGGCAGCCGGTTGTGCCGGCGCGGTGGCAACGGCCACGTCGTCGGCCTTGTTGTGCAGGCCCTGCAGGTAGCTCGACAGCGCCTGCACCTCCTGCTCGCTCAGCTTCTGCGCAACCGCAGCCATGATCTGGAAGTGCGCCTTGTCGGTCTCGTTGGTCTGGCCGGCCTGGTATTCCTGCAGGCGGCGCGCGACATAGCTGGCATGCTGGCCACCGATGTGCGGATAGGCCGGCCCCGGATTACCGGCGCCACTGGGGCCGTGGCAGGCCATGCAGGCCGGCAGGCCACGCTTGGCATCGCCGCCACGGTACAGCTGCTGGCCGATCTCGTAGAACTTCATGCCCTTGTAGGGGCCGTCGGTGACCGCCGTGTCATCGGCGATGCCGGCAGTGGCCTTCTGCGTGGCGAAGAACGCGCCGATGTCGCGCATGTCCTGCGGGGTGAGGTTCTGCACGAACGGCACCATCGCCACCGCCGCGCCGGAGCTGCGCTGCCCATTGGCGATCAGGGCCATCTGCTGAGCGACGTAGCGTTCGCTCTGGCCGGCGATGGACGGGTACATCTCCACCGTGGAATTGCCGTCGGCGCCATGGCAGGCCGCGCAGGTCGAGGCCTTGGTCTGGCCGGCCTTGGCATCGCCCCAGTGGGTCTTGCTGAAATCGACCTCCAGCGAGGCGGTGTTGATCGGCCCGTTGTCGGGCAGCGGGGTCAACGTGGTCTGCGCGAACGCAGCAGCGGCAACAACTACGGCAGTGGCAAGGGCGGATACGGCAAGAACGCGAGCGTGGCGCATGCTAAAGCTCCGTATGGACCGGGCCGGGCGGTGGCCGCCGGCATCGCCCGGATTATCAACGCCGTTTCCGCGCACGGTCAACGCAGCAGTGCAGCAAAATGCCCGCAAAGGCCGCCGGCACGGGCGCGCGGTGCCGCAACATGCGATCCTATGCACATGTCATTGCTCATCGAACGCGCCCAATACCACCTCTCTGCCCACAACATGGGGCAGCTGCCGCCCGATGAGGGGGCCGAAGTGGCCTTTGCGGGCCGCTCCAACGCCGGCAAGTCCAGTGCCCTCAACGCATTGACCCGGCAGAACAGCCTGGCCCGTGTCTCCAAGACCCCCGGCCGTACCCAGCAGCTGGTGTTCTTCCAGGTGACCCCGGAAGCCCATCTGGTCGATCTGCCCGGTTACGGTTACGCCAAGGTGCCGCTGGACCTGCAGGCGCACTGGCAGGCCTTCATCGACCGCTACTTCCGCACCCGCAATGCGCTGAGGGGCCTGGTGGTGGTGATGGATATCCGCCACCCGCTGAAGGACTACGACCGGCAGATGCTGGCCTATGCCGTGCAGCGTGGCCTGCCGGCGCATGCGTTGCTGACCAAGGCCGACAAGCTGAGCCGCAGCCAGCAGATGCAGACCCTGCAGAAGGTGCGCAAGGAACTGCACTCGGCCTACGGCGACAGCGTCAGCGTGCAGGTGTTCTCCGGCGAAGACCGCACCGGCGTGGACGAAGCCCGCGGCGTGATCGGCGGCTGGCTGGGGTTGGAGTAAGCGCTCCCCCGTCGCCCGGCTGGCAGCCGGGCGCTACCGGATCGGGTGGGTGCCGACCTTGGTCGGCACACCCTCACAACGGCGAATATTCCGCCGGCACCCAGGCATAGGCCTGGCCTTCGCTGCGCACATGGCCCAGACCGGGGAACGGCAGGTGCGCACCGGCCACCCACCAACCGTTGGCGGTGGCCTGCTGCAGCAGGCCGCGACGGCTGGCGATGGCCGCTTTGCGGTCCGAATCGGCCTCGAAGGCCGCCTCCGGGTGCGCGAACTGCACCGCGTGGAAGTGCAGCACATCGCCCCACACCAGCAGTGACTGGCCCTGGCTGTCGAACCGGTAGGAGACATGGCCGGGCGTATGGCCATGGGTGTCCATCGCCACCGCGCCACCGGGCAGGGCATCGCCGGGGTTGAAGGTACGCAGGTGGCCGCTGGCCTGGTAGGGCGCTACCGCGTTGCGCGCCAGCGGGAAGGCAAAACGCACGCCCTGCGGCGCGGTGGCCTCGCTGGCTGGGTTGAGCCAGTAATCGGCATCCGCCTTGGACAGCCACACCGTGGCATTCGGGTAGGCCGGCTTGCCCTGCGCGTCGAGCACGCCGCACAGATGGTCCGGATGGGCGTGGGTCAGCAGCACCTCATCCACCTCGGCCGGGTCCACGCCGGAGGCGCGCAGGTTGCCCAGCACCTGGCCCAGGCCGGGGCCGAAGCACTGCGCGGTACCGGTATCGACCAGGGTCAGGTGGTTGCCCTGGCGGATCAGGAACGCATTGATCGCGGTCTGCAGGCCCTTCTTGTCTTCCGGCACGTAACGGCCTTCCAGCAGGCGGCTGACCAGCGTCGGCGGCACGTCCACCACTTCCTGCCGACCCAGCGCGACCACGCCGTCGAACAGGGCGGTGACCTGCAGCGCACCGACGCGCTGGTGATAGACGCCGGGCACCTGCTGGGTGGGAGCGGGCGAGGTGGCTTCGGCCAGTGCGCACAGCGGCAGGGACGACAGGGCCACCAGCAGGGCGCCGCGCAGCGGCAGGGGACGCAGGGTCATGGCGGTTCTCGGTGGATGACGGGCGGTTCCGTTGTGCCCAGAGTGCCGTGGCCGGCGTGTGCGCGGCGCTCAAACCACTGCGCGGAATGCTCAGGGAAGGGGTGTTGTCTGCAGGGTTGCGCCCTGCACCCGCAGAGGCAACGGCCGCAGCCAAAGCAACGTCAAAAACTGGTTTCCTGTGGGATGGCGGGGTGGGTCCGGTTGCGGGAGACGCTGCAAGTACATCCATGTAAGCTCGGTCGCCGCATCCATGCGGCTCACGCCCCCGCAACCGGACCCACCCCGCCTTCGACAGTTTTCCGCGATCTGTTGGAACGACGTATTGCCCCGGTGGGTGTCGACCTTGGTCGATACAGTAGATCCACGCCATGCGTGGATGACTCATTCGATATCTGACAGATGTGTCGACCAAGGTCGACACCTACCAACAGCCGCGCGGAACAAAGCCGCAGTTGCCAACAGCCGAGTGAACCTGTCGAAGGTGGGGCGGTGTGGGTGGGCAGGACCGTTGGCGCCATGGATGGCGCCATCGAGCCCCCAGGGACGGGTTTACGGCGTGTCCTGCCCACCCACACCGCCCCGCCATCCCACGGAATGCACGCTGTTGCTGTTGCTGTTGCTCCGGCTCTTGCTCTCGCTTCGGCGGGTGCAGGGCGCAGCCCTGCCGAACCCCTTCAAATGTCTGTGGGAGCCAGTCCGTATTGCTCGGCGAAGCGCTTGCTGAAACTCGCCGCAGACCGGTAGCCCGCGCGTGCTGCGACGGTCTTCAATGGCAGGTCCGTGGTGTAGAGCAGCTGCATGCCATGCGCCAGCCGGGCCTCGGTAAGCAGCTGGCGCAGGCTGGTGTCCTCGGCGGCGAGACGACGACGCAGGGTCGCACCGCTCAGCGCGAACTGTTCTTCCACATCACGCGATTGCCAGTCGCGTGCCGGTTCGGCGGCGATGCGGTCGCGGATCTGTTCGCCCAGGCTCGGCGCCTGCGGCAGCAGCAGGTTGCCGTGGCCCTGCCGGCACAGGGTCAGCACCAGCGAGGCCAGCGCCAATCGTGCCTCGCTGTAGCGGCCGTCCTGCAGCGATTGCCGCCACTGGCGCAGCACTGTGCCATGGTCGATCAACGGCAGACGTGCCATCGCCTGGCCCGGCGCGGGAAGGTCCTCGCTCCACAGCGTGCGTGCGGCCGCCAGCACTTCGGCACACAGCGGCACGATGGCACTGAGGTAGCGGCCGGTCCCCGGGTCGGGCGTGTTGACCACATCGATCCGGCAGCGCTGGGTCAGCAGCAGGATGTCGCCGGGGATGAATTCCAGCGACTGGTGCGCGGTGCGCACCTGCTTGCGGCCTTCCAGCAGGATCGCGAACTGCGGTTGCGGAATCTCCACCGAGCTGGCGCCATGCTCGCGACGGGCGGTGATGCAGGCATAGCCTTCGGCGGCGCTCACAGCCCGCCAGACTGGCCATCTCGGCCAGCAGTGCGGTGGCCGGGGGCAGCATGGCGGTCATGTCACGTGTGCGCCGAGCAGGCGACCGACGCCGGCGGCCGCGGCCATCGCCAACGCGCCCCAGAACATCACCCGGATCGCGCCGCGTACCGGCGGTGCGCCGCCGGCCTGGGCCGCCATCGCGCCGGTCAGGCACAGGCCGAGCAGGGTGCTGGCGGTGGTCATCATCGCGACCTTGTCGACCGGCGCGAGCAGCGCGGTCAGCACCGGCAGTGCCGCACCACAGGTGAAGGCGCCGGCCGAGGCCAGCGCTGCCTGCAGCGGGCGCGCGCAGGGTATCGGTGATGCCCAGCTCGTCGCGGGCGTGGGCGCCCAGTGCGTCGTGGGCGGTGAGCTGCTCGGCCACCTGCCGCGCCAGCGCCGGCTCCAGGCCGCGGTGGCGGTAGATCGCGGCCAGCTCTTCCAGCTCGCTGTGCGGGTCTTCGTGCAGTTCGCGCTTTTCCATCGCCAGGTCGGCGTCTTCGGTGTCGGCCTGGGTCTGCACCGAGACATACTCGCCGGCGGCCATCGACATCGCGCCGGCCACGGTGCCAGCCACGCCGGTGGCCAGGATGGTCGCCGCGGAGGCGCCGCTGGCGGCCACGCCGACCACCAGGCCGGCCACCGAGACGATGCCATCGTTGGCCCCCAGGACGGCGGCACGCAGCCAGCCGACGCGCTCGGAGCGGTGCAGTTCGGGGTGTCGTGAATGGCGGCTCATGGCCCCGAGTGTACGAGGGTCAAGAGGGCGTCGGTAGGATGCTGAAAACCGTCTCCGTCGCATGACGCAACGGGTCGCCACGCTATAGTGCGCCCTTGCGATGGAAGGCCCCGGGCCCCACATCCCCCGCCACTGTCCAGCGAGCCTTCCCCTTGTCGAGCCCCAGCCACGTCGCCGATACACCCATTACCGACCGCTCGCAGCTGGTGGAGGTGATCGCCTCCGGCGAGAAACCCCGCGCGCAGTGGCGCATCGGCACCGAGCACGAGAAGTTCGGGTTCCGCCTGGATGACCTGCGCCCGCCGACCTTCGAGGGCGAGCGCGGCATCGAAGCGCTGCTCAATGGCCTGGTCCGCTTCGGCTGGGAGCCGGTGCAGGAGAACGGCAACACGATCGCCCTGCTGCGCGATGGTGCCTCGGTGACGCTGGAACCTGCCGGTCAGTTGGAACTGTCCGGCGCGGCGCTGGAGACCATCCACCAGACCTGCGTGGAGACCGGCACCCATCTCAACGAAGTGGCACAGGTGGCCGGTGAGCTGCAGCTCGGCTTCCTCGGCATGGGCTTCCAGCCGAAGTGGAAGCGCGATGAAATGCCGTGGATGCCAAAGGGCCGCTACAAGATCATGCGCGGCTACATGCCCAAGGTCGGCTCGCTGGGCCTGGACATGATGACCCGCACCTGCACGGTGCAGGTGAACCTTGATTACGCCACCGAAGCGGACATGGTGAAGAAGTTCCGCGTGTCGCTGGCGCTGCAGCCGATCGCCACCGCGCTGTTCGCCGATTCGCCGTTCACCGAAGGCAAGCCCAACGGCTACCTGAGCTACCGCTCGCACATCTGGACCGACACCGACGCCGACCGCACCGGCATGCTCGACTTCGTGTTCGAGGATGGCTTCGGTTACGAGCGCTATGTCGATTACCTGCTCGACGTGCCGATGTATTTCTCCTACCGCGATGGCATCTACCACGACGCCAGCGGGCAGAGCTTCCGCGATTTCATGCAGGCCAAGCTGCCGGTGCTGCCGGGCGCGCTGCCGACGCTGCGCGACTGGTCGGACCACATGACCACCGCGTTCCCGGAAGTGCGCCTGAAGAAGTATCTGGAAATGCGCGGTGCCGACGGTGGCCCGTGGAGCCGCCTGTGTGCGCTGCCGGCATTCTGGGTGGGCCTGTTGTACGACGACACCGCACTGGATGCGGCCTGGGACCTGGTACGTGATTTCACCCTGGCCGAGCGCCATGCACTGCGCGATGGCGTGCCGAAGCATGCGATGAACCTGCCGTTCCGCACTGGCAGCGTGCGCGACCTGGCCCGTGAAGCGGTGAAGATTTCCGTCGAAGGCCTCAAGCGCCGCGCGGCGCGCAATGCCGACGGCCAGGACGAGAGCAAGTTCCTGGACGTGCTGCAGGAGATCGTCGAGTCCGGCCTGACCCCGGCCGAACGCAAGCTGGCGCTGTTCCATGGCCGCTGGCACGGCGACGTCGATCCGGTGTTCCGCGAGTTCGCGTACTGACACTGTTCCGGCGGGTGCCAACCGGGGCCGGCACCTGCCGTTGCGTCACCACCCGCGCTGCGAACAGGCGCGCGTAGATGCCGCGAACCACATCCTGCTTGCTGCGGTTGTAGGCCTGCACGTTGGCATTGCCCTGCAGTGCTGCCTGCTTGGCCTGTGCATAGCGCCTGCGGTCATCTTCATGGCTGCGCAGCCAATCGCGGAACAAGCAGTGGCGGAGGTGCTCGGCGCAACCAGGTGCGAACACGTGCAGGTTCACGCGCGGCACGTGCAGTCGCAGCATGCGGTGCTGGTACCACGAGGGTTCGCGGATGGTAAGCACGTAGCCCAGTGCCTGCAGCGCTGGCAGCCAGGCCGCTTCGTCGGCGGGATCGGCAACCAGCAGGTCGATGTCCAGTACCGGTTTGGCCGGCAGGCCCGGCACCGCGGTGGAGCCGACATGTTCAATGCCCAGCGCGGTGTTGCCGAGTGTCGCCTGCAGCTGCGTGCGCTGCTGCTCGAACTGGTCGGCCCACAGCGTGGACCAGGGCACCACCTGCAGCGCTTCCGGCTGCGGCGCGCCGAGAACCCAGGGATTCTCCTCAGGGTCGCCATCGGCGAAGGTGGTGATTGCGGTGGGATCGAACGGGATATCGGACATGCCCACCATGGTGCCATGCCCGGCGTCGATGTCAGCCCGGCTTGCCGTCGCGCCGTGGGCACAGGTAGATCCAGCCCAGCCGCGCCACCCACGGTGCCAAGGCCAGCAACCAGCCGATGGCTCCGGCGAAATGCCACGCATAGGCGTCGGGCATCAGTTCGGCAGCGATGCGCATGATCGCCACCGCCTGCAGCGCGACGAACGCAAACCAGGCCACTGCCGGCATCACCAGCGGTCGGCCGGAATGGCCCTGGGTGACCCGGGTCACCATCGCCACCAGCAGGCTGCCGAACAGGCCCACGGCGAGGGCATGCAGCGGCGCGCGGCCGAGCAGTTGCGGATGGCCCAGCATCTGGCCGATGTCCTGCAGCAGATACAACGCGAAGCTGATCGGCAGCCACGCCAGTGCCAGGAACAGGGCGGCAAGCAGGCCCGGCATCGGCCCGCGTGGCCACCAGTGCCATAGCGCCTGCAGCGACAACATCAGCAGCGGCCCATCGGCCAGCCACAGCAGGTGGTCGACCTGCAACGCGCTCAACAGCAGGCGCAGCATCAGCAGCGCCCACATCGCAGCCAACCAGCGCAGCGGGCGCCACGCCACATAGCCATCGACCACGTTGTTGGCGAAGAACGGGATCATCCGGTGCGCGACGGTGAGGTAGACCGGCAGCAGCAGGCCGAAGGTGCCGAGTGCCACCGTGACCGGCATCAGCGTGGCGTGGCCGCGCCCCACCGCCATGAACAGCAGCAGCCCCAGCCAGCCCAGCAGCAGTGCGGCATAGCAGGCGCGCATGCCAGTTGCGGTTGGGACCGGCGGCCTTGAGCACGCGTCCCAGCACGATCAGTCCGGCGCTCCAGCCGGCCAGTGCCAGCAGCAGGCCGGGCCACAGCCCGGGTGTCCACCCGCAGGCGGCGGCAATCAGCAACGCCTGCCCACCAAACAGGCCGATGCCGACCGGCGCATAACGGCTGCGTGGCAGCTCCGGCTGTGCCATCCAGCGCGGGAACACGGTGAGCAGGAAGCCGAAGATGAAACTGGGCAGTACCAGGTACTGCATCAGCAGCGCGTGCAGCCAGGCCGGAGGCAGCGGCGATGGCTGCGGCGTCCACAACCCGCGCAATGCGCCCAGCCACAACGCCCACCACAGCATTGCCAGCAGCAGGTTGCTGGCGCCGATGAAGAACAGCAGCCGGTGCGGCGCGCATCAGCATCGCAGGGGAGGGCAGGCGGGCCATGCAGCGAGTCTGCGCCCGGCTGGTGGCCGGGTCCTTGATCTTCGTCATGCCCAAGGAGGGAGGCAACCGCTTCGCTCGCCGGGCCATGCCCGGCGGACGGGCCGTGCAACGCAAACAAGAAACCCCGGCAGTGCCGGGGTTCTTCGTTCACAGTCGCCGATCGATCAGGCGGCGTTCTTCATCGTCGCCATGTCGATCACGAAGCGGTAGCGCACATCGTTCTTCGCCATGCGCTCCCAGGCTTCGTTGACGTTCTTGATGTCGATCATCTCGACATCGCTGACGATGCCGTGCTCGGCGCAGAAATCCATCATTTCCTGGGTTTCGGCCATGCCGCCGATCGCCGAGCCGGTCAGGTGCTTGCGGCCGAAGATCACGCTGCCGCCGGTCAGCGGCGGATCCAGTTCGGTCAGCACGCCGACCAGGCACATGGTGGCCTCGCGCTTGAGCAGGCCCATGTACGGGTTGGTGTCATGGCCAACCGGAATGGTGTTGAGCAGGAAGTCGAAGCTGCCGGCGTGCGCCTTCATCTGCGCGGCATCGCGCGAGACCAGCACTTCATCGGCGCCCAGGCGCTTGGCATCGGCACCCTTTTCCGGCGTGGTGGTGATCATCACCACGTGCGCGCCGAGGGCCTTGGCGAACTTCACGCCCATGTGGCCGAGGCCACCGAGGCCGATCACGCCGACCTTCTGGCCCGGGCCGACCTTCCAGTGGCGCAGCGGCGACCAGGTGGTGATGCCGGCGCACAGCAGCGGGGCGGCGGCCTTCAGGTCCAGCGTTTCGGACACCTTCACCACGAAGCGCTGTTCGACCACCACGTGGTCGGAATAGCCGCCATACGTCGGCGCGCCGCTTTCGCGCTCACGGCCGTTGTAGGTCCAGGTCGCGCCTTCGGCGCAGTACTGCTCCAGGTCGTGCTCGCAGGCGTCGCAGTGGCGGCACGAGTCGACCATGCAGCCCACGCCGGCGTGGTCGCCCACCTTGAAGCGGGTGACGTTGCTGCCGACCTCGGTGACGCGGCCGATGATCTCGTGGCCCGGCACCATCGGGTAGATCGAGCCACCCCAGTCGTCGCGGGCCTGGTGCAGGTCGGAGTGGCAGATGCCGCTGTAGAGGATCTCGATACGTACATCGTCCGGGCCGACCGCGCGGCGTTCGAACTCGTAGGGGATCAGCGGGTCGGTATGTGAATGGGCGGCGTAACCACGGGCGAGGGACATGGGGAATCCTTGGCAGGGTTTGTCGAAAGGCGCTTTACAATACGCCCCGTACCCAGTGGCAAAAAGCCCGGATATCGGCATGATTCATCAAGTGAAACTGCACAATCATGGCCACTGACAATCTCTCCCACCTGGCTGCGTTCGCCGCAGTCGCCCGCCACCGCAGCTTCCGCCGTGCCGGCGCCGAGCTGGCGCTGTCGACCTCGGCGGTGAGCTATGCGATCCGCGCGCTTGAAGAACGGTTGGGGGTGGGCCTGTTTCATCGCACCACCCGCAGCGTGGCCCTGACCGAGGCCGGGCAGCGCCTGCTGGAGCGCCTGCAGCCGGCCTTGGGGCAGGTGCACGATGCGTTGGAGGAGATGAACCAGTTCCGTGCTGTCCCGGCTGGCCTGCTGCGCATCAACGCCACCCGTGCTGCGGTGGCGACACAGCTGGGACCACGGCTGGCGCGCTTCCTGCACGCCCATCCTGACGTGCGGGTGGAGCTGACCGAGAACGACGGCCTGGTCGACATCGTCGCCGAGGGCTATGACGCCGGCGTGCGCCTGCACGAGTTCGTGCCCGAGGACATGGTGGCAGTGCCGATGGGGCCACCACTGCGCGGGCTGATTGTCGGCTCGCCGGAGTATCTGCGGCGGCATCCCGCGCCACAGCATCCGCGCGATCTCGCTGCACACGAATGCATCCGCTTCCGCTTCGCCAGCGGGCATCTGTACAAGTGGCAGTTCGAGCGCGGTGGGCAGGCGCTGGAGATCGACGTGCCCGGACGGCTGACGCTGGGCGAGCAGGGCACCGTGGTCGGCGCGGTACTCGATGGCATCGGCCTGGCCTACGTGCTGGAAGACACCGCGCGGCCCTACATCGAATCGGGGCAGATGGTGGCGGTGCTGGAAGACTGGAGCGAACCGTTCGCCGGCTTCGCGCTGTACTACCCGAAGCAGCGGCAGATGCCCGGTGCGCTGCGTGCGTTCGTGGATATGCTGCGCGAGTGAATCGCGGTGGATGGCGCAGTGCCGTCCAATGACCGGCTCCAACGAGAGCTTTCCGAGTGGATCCGCGCCATGCGGGGATGGCGTTCACCCGCTAGAGTGAGTCTTCTCAACAAAAGGACGTCATTGAGCATGCTCGCCGATCTCGAACAGGCTTCCGGCCAGACCTTCCCGCCGTTGTTCCGCCAGCTGGTGGAAGGCAACCGTTTCAGCTGGGGCGAGCAGGGCCCGAACTGGTACCGCACGGTGTTCCCGCAGGTGCAGCCGCAGCCGCCGGTACTGCTGTATGCCAACGACTATGAACCGATCGAGCCGAGCGAACTGCGCGCAGCGTGGGAAGATCTGACTGCCGAAGATCATTACAACCCGCTGCGCGATGACCTGAAACTGCTGCCGTTCGCGCGCACCGGCGCGGGTGATCATTACTGTTTCTGGACCAATGCACCGGGTTCCAGCGAGTCGCCGGTGCTGCTGGTCTGGCATGACGATGATCGCGCCGATCTGCTGGCCGCGAACTTCCAGGACTTCCTGTTCCGCAAGATGGCCGAAGCGGTGGCGGAGCTGGAGGAAGAGGATTCGCTGCTTTCGGAGGGCGATATCGGAACCAATCTGCAGGCTTGGCTCGGTACCCATCGTGGCTGGCTGCGAGGGGACCAGGTAGCGGCGCTGGAGGCGTTGTATGCACGCGTGGATGACATCACTGCGGGTGAGATCAGTGACGAGGACGTGCAGCCGCTGCTGCAGCTGATCGCGTTCGACGGTATCGACAGCGAAATGCCCTACGTGCAGGCGTGACCTGATCCGAAGCGCTGCTGGTAGAACCTCGCCATGCGTGGATGCGGCCGGCTACGGCACCTGCAGTACGGGTGCCAACAATTCCAGGCAATCACGCAGATGCACCTCTACCGGCGCATCCTCGGCCACCACACCGATCACGCGTTCGCGCAGCGGCTCGGCCACGGCCATCGCCAGGATCAGCCGCGCCATGCACGCGGCATCTCCCTCGCGCAGCAGCCCGCGCTGCTGCTGACGCGCCAGCCAGTCGGCCAGCAGCGCACGGCCGCGTTCGATGCCATTGTCCAGATAGGCCTGCAGCAGCGCGTCCTTGCCAGGAAAGTCGGTGGCCAGCAGGCGGAATACCTGCACTGCCTGCGCCGACAGTGCCTGCGCGCACACCGCGTGCAGGATGGCCTGCAGCAACGGCATCACCTCGTCGGCGTCGTGCGCATCGCGCTGCAACTGCGGCGCGAAGCCGTCGGTCCACTCGCGCACGGCCAACCCGACCAGTTCTTCGCGGTTGCTGGCGTGGCGGTACACGGTCTTCTTCGCTACCCCGGCGTGCGCCGCCACCGCTTCGATGGTAGTGGCCTCGTAACCCTGTGCCAGCAGCAGCTCCAGCGTGGCCTGCAGCACGGCGTGGCGGACTTCGGCTTCCGGCCGCGCAGGGCGGCCGCGGCGGCGGATTGGTGAGGGTGGCTCGGGCAGGGTGGTGCTGTTCATTGCGCCCATCTTACCGCATTTGGATAATTGAGAAACGAAAAACGTTTCCGTATTGTCAGGTCTCCCGACATGCAGGAGACCCCGATGGATACCGCTGTGAACGCCCGCGCCTGGCTGGACCACCACGATCTGCTCGACCCCGCACCGATGCGCTTGGAAACCGGCATCCAGCGCCGCGAAGATGGCACCCTGCTGGTGGCGGTGCGTACCGATCTGCACGGTTGCAAGGGCCGCATGCTGGACTGGTGGTTTACGTTCTTTGAGACCACCCAGCACATCCGCTGGTGGCATCCGGTCGATCATGTCGAGCATCGCGGCTGGGACGCGGCCTGGCAGCGCGGACGCAGCTACCACGGTGCCAGCATCCACGCGGTGGAATCGCTGGCCGACATCCCGCCGGTGGCGGCACGTCTGAAGTTCCATGACCCGCGCACGTTGCTGGTGCCCGAGCGCCTGCAGGTGGCACAGGATGCAGGCGATGTATCGGCAGTGATCGCCGCGCGCATCGGCTTTGGCGACCACGTACGCCTGGATGCAAACGGTGATCCCTGCGACGGGCAGATGCTGCACGTGGCGCGCGATACGCCGTTTGGCTGTGTGCTGCGCAGCCGCTTCGTGCTCGGCCTGGACAGCACCGATCCGCACTGCGATGCCGGCGATGCGGTCGGCCTGGGCCTGCTCAAGCACTGCTACACGGAGTTCAGTTTCCTCTCGCGCCTGCTGCCGTCGCTGTACTACGGTGAGCGCGCCAACGGTGAAGCAGTGCCGTTGCCGTGGTGAACGGCGCACCGGTCATTCGACCAGCGCGTCGTAGCCTTCGCCGCTGAACTGGATCAGGCAGAAGCCATGCCCGAACGGATCGGCCAGCACGGCGATGCGGCCCCAGCGGCGCTCGCGCACAGGCTGTTCGAGCGTCGCCCCGGCCGCAACCGCACGTGCCAGTGCCGCCTCGATGTCATCCACCACCCAGTCCAGGTGCAGCGGCGTCCAGTGACGCTCGTAGTCGCGCACGTCGCCATCCTCGGTGGCTGCGCTGCCGGCCTCGTTCTGCAGCAGGTACAGCGGCGTTGGCCCACCGAGCAGCTCCACGGCGCCCGGGCCTAGACGGCGCCCGATGCTCAGGCCGAAGGCTCGGATGTAGAAGTCCTCGGCAGCGGCAAGATCGGGGACATCGAGGTTGACGATGAACGATGCGGTGGGCGTATCCATGGGCAGATCCAGTGGATGCGGGTGAGCAGTGTACGCCCGCATCCACGCATCGCGTGGCTCTACTGCGCGCGCGGGTAGTCGAGGTAGCCTGCCTCGCCGCCACCGTAATAGGTATTGCGGTCGGGCGTGGCCAGCGCGACGTTGTGCTGCAGGCGTTCGACCAGATCCGGGTTGGCGATGAACGGCTGGCCGAATGCGGCCAGGTCGATGGTGCCGGCCTCGACCAGCTGCAGGGCGCGTTCGCGGGTCATGCCACCGGCCAGGATCAACGTGCCACCGTAGACCTGCTTGAACTGCTGCAGGAACGCCTCGCCCAGCACCGACTGCCCCGCCTGCAGGTTGTCGTTGAGATGCACATAGGCCAGCCCGCGCTTGCCCAGTTCCTCGGCCAGGTACAGATAGGTGGCCTCGTTGTCGGGGTAGTACGGCATGTCGAAGGTGAGGTTGTTCGGTGCCAGGCGCACGCCGATGCGGTGGGCGCCGATGCGCTGGGCCATCGCATCCACCGTCTCCAGGATCAATCGCGCGGTTCGGCAGCGAGCCGCCGTAGCGGTCGTCGCGCTGGTTGATGAGCGGGTTGAGGAACTGTTCGAACAGGTAGCCGTTGGCGGCATGCAGTTCGATGCCATCGAAGCCGGCGGCAATGGCGTTGTCCGCCCCGCGTACGAAGTCGTCGATGATGCCGGGGATCTCCGCAGTCTCCAGTGCACGTGCCGGGGTGGGATCGGCATGGCCGCGGCTGCCGTCGTCCAGATAGACGAACGAGGTGTTCTTCGGTGCGCTGGCCACCGGGCGGGTACCGGCGCTGACCGGTTGTCCACCCCCGGGCTGCAGCGAGGAATGCGACATGCGGCCGACGTGCCAGAGCTGGGCGAAGATCGTGCCCTGCGCGGCATGCACCGCCTCGGTGACGAGCTTCCACCCGGCCACCTGCTCGGCCGACCAGATACCCGGCACGTCGATGTAGCCCTGGCCCTGCGGCGAGACCGGCGTGCCTTCGCTGATGATCAGGCCGGCGCTGGCACGCTGCCGGTAGTACTGCGCGGTGAGCTCATTGGCGACCGAGCCGGGGTTGCGGGCACGGGTCATCGGGGCCATCGCGATGCGGTTGCGCAGGGCGATGCCTGTCAGGTCGAACGGGCGGAAGAGGGCGGTGGTCATGTCGGTCATCTCGGTGCGGGGGAGAGGCGCCAGCGGCGCGATGCACACAGGATGGAGTTGACATGCAGGCGCATAAAGCGCTTCGATCCCCCTTGGTGCGGGACTATTTGTCCCCAATGGAGTGCGAACGATGCTGCCGCTGGAATCCTTGAATGGCCTGGTCACGTTCGTCACGACCGCACGCTCGGGCAGCTTCACCGAGGCGGCAGACGCGCTGGGCATCTCGCGCTCGGCGGTGGGCAAGGCCATCGCCCGTCTGGAAGCGCGGCTGGGGGTGCGCCTGTTCCATCGCACTACGCGGCGCATCGCACTGACCACTGATGGCGAGGCGTACTACGCCTCCTGTGCGGCGGCGCTGGAAGAAATCTCCGCGGCCGAGGCCTGTCTGGGTTCGGCGGGCCTGCCCAGCGGGCGGCTGCGCATCGACATGCCGTCCTCGTTCGGGCGGCTGGTGGTGCTGCCGGTGCTGCTGCGGTTGTGCCGCCAGTATCCGGACCTGCAGTTGACGATGACCTTCACCGATCACTTCGTCGATCCGGTCGAAGAGGGCATCGACCTGCTGATCCGTTTCGGTGGGCTGCACCAGGCCGAGCACCTGGTCGCGCGCCGGCTGGGGCGCCAGCGCCTGGTCACCTGCGCATCGCCGGAGTACCTGCAGGCGCATGGCGTGCCGCGCACGGTGCAGGAACTGGCGCAGCACCGCAGCATCGTCGGCTTCCGCCACGGGCAACCGATCTGGTGGCGGATCGGCAGCGAGGAGGACGAGGGAACGTTCATTCCCAGTGCGCCCTATCAACTCAATGATGGCGACGCGGTGATCGAAGCGGCCATCGCCGGCCTCGGCATCTGCCAGATGCCCATTTCACTGGTGCGCCGCCATCTCGATTCCGGCGTGCTGCAATCGGTGCTGGACGAACACATGCAGCGGCACATCGACATCCATGCGCTGTGGCCACCGACGCGTCACCTGCGGCCGAAGGTGCGCTACGTGGTGGATGAGCTGACCCGGTTGGCGGGTGAGGGCGTGTTTGACTGAGCTGGGTATCAGTAGTCGACGATCCGGGCGGACGTGTCTTCGCCTTCCTGGAGTGCTTCAAATACCTCAGCCAGAAGAGCAATCAGATCGCGTCCATGTGCGGTCACGAAGTAGGTCGCCAGGCTGTCGATGTCGGGAGCGATATCGTCTCCCCACGGTGGATGCTGGGTTCGATCCTCGAGCGACCAGATGACACGGGCTGGCGGCAGATCGGCCAGCTCACGTCGAACCATATGCAGTTCGGCCAGTGCGTCGGCAGCATCTGATTGCTGCAGTCTGCCGGCATATAGCTGCCTCATGAGGATAGGGAATCGGCTTCCCCATCCATCCGGTTCGAGATTCCCGGAGATGGTTGAGAAGAACGCGTACAGGAAGCTGGAACTTCCTATCTCATCGGTGATCTGTCCAAGCCGGATGCCGACTGTCATGCGCGTGAACCCCAATGACTCGCCGGAGCTGCAGGCAGAATGTAGGCGATCTTCTGGTGGTGCTTCATCGATTTTCATTCCGCGTGATGTTCCCTTGATGGTCGGCCCCGCTAGAGGGGGACGTCCATACGAAACATTGCAGAATCCAAGGGCGAACTGAAAAAAGGCGGGGCCCGTACACCGGGCCCCGCCTGTGGAAACGCTGCGCCAGGCCTACTTGAAGTTGTAGCGCAGGCTGGCCATGTAGCGACGGCCCAGTGCATCCAGCACATACGGGAACGGCCCGATGTCGTCGCCCACGTTGATCACCGACAACGTCACGCGCGCGGCGTCGGTGATGCGGTAGGTGACGTTGGCGTCCCAGGTGGTCCAGCTGTCGCGGTAGAAGTACTGACGGCTTTCCGGGGTATCGGTCATCGTGTACTGGGCGCGGCTGGTGTAGTTGGAGGCCACGCCGTAGTTCCAGTTGCCGATGCGATGCTGGGCCGTCCAACGGAACTGGCGCTTGGGCTCGTTGAAGCTGCCCGCCTGTTCGACGAACGGCACGTCCCGGTTCGCGGCCTGGCCACGGTTCTTCGGCATGTAGCCGTAGAAGTCCAGGTCCAGTACGCCGAAGCGCGACAGGTCCCAACGGTAGCCGACTTCGGCGGTCCAGCCACGGAACATCAGCACCGGGCCGTTGCCATACTCGGTCTTGATGCTGGTAGCCACGCCGGTGTTCGGATCACGCGTCACCAGGCTGCAGAAGCGGTTGGCGTTGGGCACGTTGGCGGCGTTGAAGTCGGCAGTGTCGAAGCAACCGGTGATGATGTCGTTGGCGCTCAGCGACGTGATCACGTTGTTGATCTTGATGTCATACCAGTCGGCGGCGACGCGCAGGCCCGGGATCCATTCCGGCGCGAACACGATGCCGGCCGTCCACGACTTCGCCGTTTCGTTCTGCAGGCGGGTGCTGCCGTTGGTCGAACCCAGCGTATTGGTCGGCTGCTGGCGGAAGGTGTTCGGATCGGCACCCGGGTAGGCGGCGAAGAACGCCTCGCAGTTGCGGCGACGCACCGCCGGATTTGAGCCGCCGCTGATGTTGTCCAGCGAGCACACTTCCGGGATGTTGTAGTAGGCCGGCTGCTGGGTGGTGTAGAGCTCGGCGATGGAGGGCGCGCGTAGTGACTGGGTCTTGTTGCCGCGCAGCTGCAGGCCGGCGATCGGTTCGTACTGGATGCCGTAGGTGAACGCATTGAACGCGCCGGCGACGGAGTTGTCGACGCGGCGGAACTTGGCGGTCAGATCCAGGCGATGCAGGCCCGGGATATCCCAGTCGGGATTGAACAGCGGTGCCAGCACTTCGGCGAACACTTCGTTGGTGTGGTACTTGCCCTCGGCCGCCTGGGTCGGCACCGAACGGCCCTGGCCCAGGCGCTGGTACTCGCTGGGGGTGAAGGAGCCTTCTTCGCGGCGGTGCTCGAAGCCGGCCGCCGCGGACAGCTCGCCGCCGGGAAGATCGAACAGGCCGCCGGATACCGACGCATTGATGACGGTCTGGCGGGTCTGCGCCTTGGCCACGGTCCGGGTGGAGACATAGTCCAGGGCTTCGCGCGACGCCTGGTTCTCGCCGAACAGATTCAGCGGGCGGCAGTTCGCATCGGCCGTGGTGCCCGGGCGGGTGGCATCACAGATGATGCGCCCGCTGGCGTCGGTGGTGACGTTGATCGCATTGATGAAGTTCTGCTGGATCAGGCCAGTGCCGAGGTAGTCGAAGTCACCGCGGCCGTGGGTGACGCTGGCTTCCCAGTTGAAGCTGCGTTTTCCGACCTCGAAGAAGCCGTTCAGGCCGAGCACCGCACGGGTCAGGCGGGTTTCGGTGCTGGCGTTGTTCATCGACAGGTCGCGCGAAGATCGCGACAGGCGGAACGAGGTGATGCCGTTGTCGGCGAGGATCTTGCGGGTTTCCGCACTGAGGAACGGATTGCTGGCGCTGAAGGTCAGTGCACCGCTGGCGGTACCGCCGCCGTCCAGGCGCGCATTGCCGAAGGACACCGCGTTGTAGACGTTCTGGTCGAGGGTTTCGCGGGCGGTCGCTTCGTATCGCGAAAGTTCGAAGAAGCCGCGCACGTTGTCGGTGAAGTCGAAGCTGCCGGTGGAGAATACCGAGCGTCGTTCGAGGTCGGCGATCAGCGGCACCGTCTCGAACAGGTTCAGGCCGTCACCGCCGGAGGCGTTGCCGCCCGCGTAGCTGGTGCCGGGATTGAACTCGACCAGCTTGCCCTCGTTGTTGAACTGCCACAGTTTGTCTTTGTTCGGGCCGAAGCCAAGGATGTCGCCCAGGCCGTTGCGCGTGTAGCTGCCGGTGGCCGGCATCACCAGGCCACCGAAGGTCATGCTGGCAATGCGCCGGTTGCGGATCCAGACCTGGTCGGGGATACCATCGCGGGGACCGGTGTTGAACGGAATGCTGCCGTCGATGCGGCCATCATTGGTCGGCCGGCGCAGGGGCTGGGCAGTGGCATTGGCCGCCGTGGGATTGGCCTGCAGGCTGTAGCCCTGGCGGTAGAAATCGCGTTGCAGCGCGTTCACCCCATCGGCATTGTCCAGTTCCGCCGCCACCACGATGTGGCCACGCCCATCAGCGAAGTCGGTACCGAAGATGGCCGACCAGGAGTAGCGCTCGTTGTCGTTCTTGCTGGTCCTGCCGTAGCCCAGTTCGACTTCGGCACCCTCGAACCGGTCGCGCAGGATGATGTTGTTGACGCCGGAGATCGCATCCGAGCCATAGGTGGGTGCACCGCCAACGCTCAGGCTTTCAATGCGTTGCACCATGACGCTGGGAATGGCGTTCATGTCGACCTGGATGCCCGAGCCGCCGCCGGCTCCGAAGATGGTGGGCGGTGTAGAGGTGACGAAGCGGCGTCCATTGACCAGGGTCAGCAGGCGATTGCTGCCCAAGCCGAACTTGCTGGCGAAGTTGACGCCTGCACCGAAACCGGCCTGGTCGCCGCGCGAACTGACGCCGGCACTGACCCCGGGAATCCGGGTCACCGCATCGATGAGGTTGGTGTCGCCATAGTTCTCGATCGATTCACGGCTGACCACCGCGGCGGGCTCGAGCGTGTCGAAACCGGCGCGGTAGATGCGCGAGCCGGTGACGGTCATCCGGTCCAGCTGGACGGGGGTCTTGCTGCTGGCGGGCTCGGCCTTCTGTTCCTGCGTGGCGGCCTGCTGCGCCATGGCCGGTGCGGCGGCCACCAGCACCAATGCCGAACCCAGCGCGACAGACAAGCGACTGCGGGCGAACAACGGTCGGTACATGATTTCTCCCTGGTCACGCCAATGTGACTCGGGGGTAAACGCGGGCGGAAGGCAGGCACCCTACGTCATGAAAAAGTAACAAATGAATCTATTTACTGTTCATTCATATTCTGGGCTGATCTGTCCCTGGGACATGCCCCGGCAGCACCAGATGGCTTCATTCGCCCCTCTGTGTATACTATCCCCCAGTATAGTTCCGAGGTGGCCCCGCCATGCCGCACTCCCCCGAAGAGAAGAAGAAGGTCCTGGCCCGCGTGCGCCGTATCCGCGGCCAGTGCGATGCGCTGGATCGCGCGCTGGAAGCCGGTGCCGACTGCGGGCCGGTGCTGCAGCAGATCGCGGCCATCCGTGGCGCGGTCAACGGCCTGATGTCCGAGGTGATGGAGGCCCATCTGCGCGAGGAGTTCGGCCAGCCTGCGGCCTCCGATGAACAGCGCGCCGAACGCGTGCGCGACATGAGCGCATTGATCCGCTCGTACCTGAAATAAGCATCGGCGCCATATCCCGCCGATCGTCCTGCCATTCCCTTTCCGCCTGATCCTGGAGAAGCCACCATGAAGTCCCGTGCCGCCGTCGCCTTTGGTCCCGGCCAGCCGCTGCAGATCGTCGAGATCGACGTCGCCCCGCCGAAGAAGGGCGAGGTGCTGGTCAAGATCACCCACACCGGTGTCTGCCACACCGATGCCTTCACCCTGTCCGGCGATGATCCGGAAGGCCTGTTCCCGGTGGTGCTGGGCCATGAAGGCGCCGGCATCGTGGTGGAGGTCGGTGAGGGCGTGACCAGCGTCAAGCCCGGCGACCACGTGATTCCGCTGTACACCGCCGAGTGTGGCGAGTGCCTGTTCTGCAAGAGCGGCAAGACCAACCTGTGCGTGTCGGTGCGTGCCACCCAGGGCAAGGGCGTGATGCCTGACGGCACCAGCCGCTTCAGCTACAACGGCGAGCCGCTGTACCACTACATGGGTTGCTCGACCTTCAGCGAGTACACCGTGGTGGCCGAAGTCTCGCTGGCGAAGATCAATCCGGACGCGAACCCGGAGCACGTCTGCCTGCTCGGTTGTGGCGTCACCACCGGCATCGGCGCGGTGCACAACACCGCCAAGGTGCAGGAGGGCGACAGCGTGGCGGTGTTCGGCCTGGGTGGCATCGGCCTGGCGGTGATCCAGGGTGCGCGCCAGGCCAAGGCCGGCCGCATCATCGCGGTGGACACCAACCCGTCCAAGTTCGAACTGGCGCGCGAATTCGGCGCCACCGACTGCATCAACCCGAAGGACTACGACAAGCCGATCCAGCAGGTCATCGTCGAGATGACCACCTGGGGCGTGGACCACAGCTTCGAGTGCATCGGCAACGTCAACGTGATGCGCGCGGCGCTGGAATGCGCGCACCGTGGCTGGGGCCAGAGCGTGGTGATCGGCGTGGCCGGTTCGGGCCAGGAGATCTCCACCCGTCCGTTCCAGCTGGTGACCGGGCGCAAGTGGATGGGCACCGCCTTCGGCGGCGTGAAGGGCCGCAGCCAGTTGCCGGGCATGGTGGAGGACGCGATGAAGGGCGATATCGAACTGGCACCCTTCGTCACCCACACCATGGACCTGGACAAGATCAACGAAGCCTTCGACCTGATGCACGAAGGCAAGTCGATCCGTTCGGTGGTCCACTACTGAGCCGCGTCATGGGCTGGCTGGATGCCCTGCGCCGGCCGCGTGCGGAAGACCCGCGCGCGGCCCTGGTGGCTCCGATCGAGCAGGCGTTGCGTGCGCTGGGCTGGGTAGTGGGCGAGGTGGGGCCACCGCGTGCGGTGACCTCGGCCTTCGGCAGTGACGATGGCATGCCGTTCGAGCAGTGGCTTGCGCAGGTATTCCTGCCGCGCCTTCATGAGGCGCGCGCAGCTGGACAGTGGCCGCCGCGCAGCGATGTGGCCGTGGCGGCCTGGCGCAATCTTGATGGCCAGCCTGGCGTCGAATCGTTGCTGCGCCTGCTGGCGCAGCTGGATGAACGGATCAACAAAGGCATCCACGCCGCGCGTGGATAAGCCGACCAAGGTCGGCATCTACCAGAAGCACGCGTGCGCTGACGCGCCGCGCAGGAGAGCACCATGGAACGTATTGAACACCGCGCCTGTTTCGGCGGCTGGCAGGACGTCTACCGGCATCATTCCACCACGCTGGGCTGCGACATGCAGTTCGCCGTGTACCTGCCGCCGCAGGGGGAAACGCAGAAACTGCCGGTGCTGTACTGGCTGAGCGGGCTGACCTGCACCGAGCAGAACGTCATCACCAAGGCGGGCGCGCAGCGCTACGCGGCCGAGCATGGCGTGATCATCGTCGCGCCCGATACCAGCCCACGCGGCGATGACGTGGCCGATGCCGAGGGCTATGACCTGGGCAAGGGGGCGGGGTTCTACCTCAATGCCACCCGTGCACCGTGGGCGAAGCACTACCGCATGCACGACTACGTGGCGCAGGAACTGCCGGCACTGATCGAGGCGAATTTCCCGGTCACCGATGCGCGCGGCATCAGCGGCCACTCGATGGGCGGTCACGGTGCGCTGGTGATCGCGCTGCGCAACCCGGGGCGCTACCGCAGCGTGTCGGCGTTCTCGCCGATCGTTGCGCCCAGCCACGTGCCGTGGGGGCAGAAGGCCTTCCACGCCTACCTGGGCGACAACCCGGCGGACTGGGCGCAGTGGGATGCCAGCGAACTGGTCGCCGTGGCCACTGAGCGCCTGCCGTTGCTGGTCGACCAGGGCGAGGCGGACGAATTCCTGCAGACCCAGCTGCAGCCGCAGCGCCTGCAGCAGGCCTGCGATGCCGCCGGCCATCCGCTGACCCTGCGCCTGCAGCCCGGCTACGACCACAGCTACTACTTCATCGCCAGCTTCATCGGCGAGCACATCGCCCACCACGCCCGCGCCCTGCACGGCTGACGGCTTTCCGGTAGTGCCGGCCGCTGGCCGGCAACCTGCAGCCCTGTGATTCACCGGGATTGCCGGCCAGCGGCCGGCACTACCATGGCGGGGCACGCGACGTGTCGTATTGCCGTATTGGATCACGTGGCCGTGGCGCGGGCGGGGCTATCGTGCGCCCATACGGCCTTGCGGATCGGGGGATGCATGCCGGTAGTGCTGGCGCTGCTGTATGTGCTGTGCCACGGCCTGGTCGTGGCCCTGTGGCCGGGTTCCGCCGGTGCGGGTTCCTTCGGGTTCCTCACGGGCGCCCCGTTGCTGGCCGCGGCCGCCTGCCTGTGGCGGGCCCGCCGCGACCGTGCCGCGCTCGGCTGGCGCGCCACCGCCCTGGCGCTGCTGCTCTGGGCGGGTGGCATGGCCGTCAACATGATCGATGCGCTCGGTGCCGGCCGTGCCGATGTCACGCCGCAGGCCAGCCTGTTCCTGTACGTGCTGTATGGCGTGCCCCTGGTGTTCATCCTGGCGCGGGCGCGCCGCGAGCGCCTGAGCATCAGCCTGATCGACGCGGCGATGGCCGCGTTGCTGGGTGTGCTGTTCTTCGTGCACACCGCATCGTTCGCCGCCCGTGTCGAGGTCGACGCCCATGCGATGTCCAACATGCAGCGCATGTTCGACATCCAGAACCTGTGTATCGCCGCGTTCGCCGTGGTGCGATGGCTGGCCGGCGACGTGCCTGAACGGCGCAGGTTCTTCCGCGCACTGGCGCTGTACGCACTGGCCTATCTGCTGGTGGCCTACTACATCAACCACTACACCTCCGATGATGCATTCGGTGCGTTCAACGATCTGCTGATCGACGTACCTTTTCTGCTGATCGCCTGCCTGGCGCTGGACACGAGGCCGGACACAGGCACCACGGCACACCCGCGGCTGGCGAGGACGGTGCAGGCCGCCGGTCCGATCATCCTGCCATTGCTGCTGCTGGTGGTCGGCACGCTGGTGGTCGATCATGCGCGGCCGTTGGCCGTTGCCGGCTTCGTCGTAGCCACCCTTGGCTTCGGCCTGCGCAGCGTCCTGCTGCAGACCGATCTTCTGGAACGCCAGGCAGCACTGGATCAACTGGCGCGGCAGGATGGCCTGACCGGCGTGGCCAACCGCCGCGAGTTCGACGCACGGCTGACGTCCGAGTGGAATCGCGCACGGCGCAGCGGCACCGAGCTGGGCCTGCTGCTGGTGGATATCGACCACTTCAAGGCCTTCAACGACCAGCACGGCCATCCGGCCGGTGATCGTTGCCTGCAGGCGGTGGCCGGGGTGCTGAAGGCCATAGCCGGTCGCGGTGGTGACAGCGTTGCGCGTTATGGCGGTGAAGAGTTCGCCGTCATCGTGCCCGGAAGCCCGTTGTCGGGCGTGCTGGCGCTGGCCGAGCGGCTGCGCGAAGCGGTCGAAGCGCTGCCATTGCCGGAAGGCCCGGTCAGCATCAGCGTCGGCGTGGGTTACCTGCATCCGCCGGCTCTGGCCCGTGCCGATCAGTTGCTGGCGGATGCCGATGCCGGCCTGTACGCCGCCAAGCGTGCCGGTCGCAACCAGGTGATCCTGCATGCGCACGTGCTCGACGACGAAGGCAGTGCGCATGGCAGGATGGATTGCTGAGCGCGCCGGGTGCCCGGTCCCCGTGCGCGATTGCGCACGGGCGGTGCGGCCGGGTCAGCGCTGCCGCAACCAGCCGGTGGGATCGAGCAGCCTCAGCCCGACCGGTGACAACGAGCGCTGGCGCAACGGCAGGTTTGCCGCCTGCACGGCCATCGCACAGCGCGCCAGCTGCTGGCGCAACGGTGCCAGCGTGTCATCTTCGCGCGGGCGTGCATGCCGCCACTGGGCGATGCGCAGCAGGCAGACCAGCAGGTCCAGTTCGCTGGCCGCGATGAACGGTGAGCCAGCGGGCAGCAGGTCGATCGGGGCGGTGGGCGTGGCCAGCAGCGGCAGCAGGCCGACGAACGCGTCGCAGCCTTCGGGATCAATACCGAGGCTGCTCAGCTGGGCGAGTCCATCGGCCTGTTGATCAGGATCGTGCAGCTGGCGTATCGCCGCCAGCAGTGCCTGTTCGCCGCGGCCGAACTGGCGGCCGAAGGCGCGGTAGTTGACGCGGGTGGGAAACAACGGGGAACGGGAGGCCATGGTGGCTAGGGTCGTGGGTCGCGGGTTTCCACCAGCACGGGACAGGGCGCGTGGTCGATGGTCCATTGCCCGATCGAGGGTTCGAACAGGCGTTCCAGGCGGGACAGGTGGCGGTGGCCGATGACGATCAGGTCGCACTTCAGGCGCCGGGCCTGCTCGCTGATCACTTCGCCCGGGTCACCCGAGGGAATCTGCGCGATGGCGTCGACGCCGCGCTCGCGCAGCTCGGCCAGGGCTTCGGCCAGCACCGCTTCGGCCCGCGAGCGCTGGCGGGCGGCTTCCGGGTACTCGATGCGGTCGGCTTCGCTGGCATCGGCCGCCAGCGCGAATTCGGGGTCGAGCACGCACAGCAGGTGCAGGCGGCTGTGGGGGCCGGCGATGGCGGCGGCCAGGTCCAGCACGCGTGCGTGCTGGGGGCCACCATCCAGGGCGACCAGCAGGGTATTGAACATGGATGTCTCCTTGGCAGGCCGGGGATGGTCGCCGATGTCACCGCGCGCACCCATGCCGTGCGCGGCAGTCAATGGATGCGTATAACGCAATCCACTGTGGTCACAAGTGTCGTAGAGTCATCTGATTTACTGGAGACTTTCATGCCCCTGCCGGACCTGAACCTGTTGCTGGCACTGGACGTGCTGATTGACGAATGCAGCGTGGCCGCCGCCGCGCGCCGGATGAACCTGAGCGCGCCGGCGATGAGCCGTACCCTGGGCCGGATCCGCACCGCGCTGGGCGACCCGGTGCTGGTGCGTGCCGGCCGCGGCCTGGCGCCCACGCCCCGCGCCCTGCAGCTGCGCGAGCAGGTCCGCGATGTGATCGAGCAGGCCCACCGCGTCTTCAACGCCGGTCGCGAGGTAGACATGCGCGTGCTCGAGCGAACCTTCAGCGTGCGTGCCAATGATGTGTTCGTCGGTGGTTTCGGCGGACGCCTGCGCGAGCTGTTCCGCCAGCAGGCGCCGCGCGCAGTGCTGCGCTTCGTGCCCGAAGGCGATACCGACGACGATGCGATGGCGCAGGGCCGGATCGACCTGTACATCAGCACCGCCGGCAAGCATGCACCCGATACCAAGGTGCAGAACCTGTTCAGTACCTCGTTCATGGGCGCCGCGCGCGAAGATCATCCGTTGTTCGATGAGGAGATCAGCGCCGAGCGTTTTGCTGCCTGCGACCACATCGCGGTGTCGCGGCGGGGGCTGCCGCGTGGCCCGATCGATGACGACCTGGCCACGCTGGGCCTGCAGCGGCGGGTGGCGCTGATCAGCCCGACCTTCCACGGCGCGATCTTCGCTGCCGCCGAGTCGGACCTGATCCTGCCGCAGATGCCGAGCGTGATGCTGGAGCGGATCGTCAGCATGCGCCTGCCGCTGCGCCTGTTCCCGCTGCCGATCCCGGTGCGCACCGCCGCCATCGTCCAGGCCTGGCACCCGCGGCTGGACAACGATGCTGCGCACCAGTGGCTGCGGCGCTCGATCAAGACCATGTGCGAAAGCGCAGGGGAGGCTCCGCGCTGACACTTTCATGCGTGCGCGTGACGCACGCCTGGGATGCGGGCTGCGCCATTTTTCGCAGGGAACCAGCTCCCTAGACTGCGCTCCCCGGAGTTTCACTGAGCGCATTCCAATGACCCCCAACATGCCGTGCACTGCACGGATCGGTGCCCGGCGATGAGTACGCCGGCCGCCGCTGTCCCGGCCGCTGCTGCGCCCCGTCCTGCCGCCGCCCCCGGGCTCGACCGCCGCGTTCTGGTCGGCCTGTGTGGCGTGCTGCTGGCGGTGCTGGTGTCGGGCTTCAACGAGAACATCACCAAGGTCGCCCTGGCCGACATCCGTGGCGCGATGGGTTTCAGCGTCGACGACGGCAGCTGGATCGTCGCCCTCTACAGCGCGATGTCGGTCAGCGCGATGGCCTTCGCACCGTGGTGTGCCGCCACCTTCTCGCTGCGCCGCTTCGCATTGGCGATGATCGGTGGCTTCATGGTGCTGGGCGTGCTGTGCCCGCTTGCCCCGAACCTGCAGGTGTTCCTGCTGTTGCGCGCTGCAGGGTCTGTGCGGTGGCGCGCTGCCGCCGCTGCTGATGAGCGTGGCCCTGCGCTTCCTGCCCCCGGGCATCAAGCTGTATGGCCTGGCCGGCTACGCGTTGACCGCTACCTTCGGCCCGAGCATGGGCACGCCGCTGGCCGCGTTCTGGGTCGAGCAGGTGGGCTGGCACTGGGCGTTCTGGCAGATCGTGCCGTACTGCCTGGCTGCCATGGCGATGGTCAGCTGGGGCCTGCCGCAGGACCCGCTGCGGCTGGAGCGTTTTGCCCAGTTCGATGGCGTGGGCCTGGCGCTGGGCCTGCCGGCGCTGGTGCTGCTGGTGCTGGGCCTGGTGCAGGGCCCGCGCCTGAACTGGTTCGACTCGCCGATGATCACCCTGATGATCGGTGGCGGCGCCGGCCTGATGGTGCTGTTCATGATCAATGAATGGTTCCACCCGCTGCCGTTCTTCAAGCTGCAGCTGCTGGCCAACCGCAATCTCAGCTACTCGCTGGTGACGCTGGGCGGCGTGCTGTTCGTGCTGCTGGCGGTGATCTCGATCCCGTCCGGGTTCCTGGCCAGCGTGCAGGGCTACCGGCCGCTGCAGACCGCACCGATGCTGCTGTGGGTGGCGCTGCCGCAGGTGATCGCGCTGCCGCTGGTGGCGGCGCTGCTGAACATCCGCGCGGTGGACTGCCGCTGGGTGCAGGCCACGGGCCTGGCGATGCTGGCGCTGGCCTGCTGGCTGGGCTCGCACCTGGACGTGGCCTGGATCCGCGACAACTTCCTGTGGGTACAGCTGCTGCAGGTATTCGCCCAGCCGATGGCGGTGTTGCCGCTGCTGATGCTGGCCACTGGCGGACTGGCACCGCAGGACGGTCCGTTCGCCTCGGCGTGGTTCAACACGGTCAAGGGCTTTGCTGCCGTGCTCGCCAGCGGCGTGCTGGATGCCGTCGCCCAGGGCCGCCGTCATTTCCATTCCACCGTGCTGGTCGACCGCCTTGGCGAGCAGCCGTGGCTGGCCGAGGGCCCGCAGCTGGGCGCGCGCCTGCATGCGCAGGTGCAGGCGCTGACCTCGGCCGACCTGTACTGGGTGGTCGCGCTGGTGGCGCTGGCCTTCATTCCCCTCATTGCCTGGATGCCCACCCGCATCCATCCGCCACGTGCCGTGGCCTGAACCTTTCGCAGGAACCCCCCTCATGACGATCAATCGAACCACTCTCAATACCGGCCTGGGCCTGGGCGTGCTGGCCCTGGCCATCGGTGCCTGGCTGCTGCTGCGCGACGGCGGTCACCAGACCACCAACAATGCCTATGTCGTGGCCGACTACACGCTGGTTGCGCCGAAGATTCCCGGCTTTGTCAGTGCCGTGGAAGTAGAGGACAACCAGTCGGTGAAGGCGGGCGACGTGCTTGCCCGCATCGACGACCGCGACTACCAGGTGGCCCTGCAGGCGGCCCGTGCCGACCTCGCCAACGCCCGTGCACAGCTGGCCAACGCGCAGGCCGCACTGGCCCAGCAGGACTCGCTGATCGAACAGGCCAAGGCCAGCGTCGATGTCAGCCGTTCCGAACTGACCCTGGCCAGCGCCGACCAGCAGCGCTACCGCGAACTGGCCCGTGACGGTGCCGGTACCGTGCAGAACGCACAGCAGGCGCAGTCGAAGCAGGCCGTGGCCAGTGCGCATCTGCAGCAGGGCCAGGCCGCGCTGTCGACCGCACGCCAGCGCACCGACATCCTCAGCGCGGGCGTGCAGGCTGCACAGGCGGCGGTGCAGCGTGCGGAAGCGGCGCAGGCGCGCGCCGAACTGGATCTGTCGCACACCGTGCTGCGCGCACCGATCGATGGCATGGTCGGTCGCCGCGCGGTGCGCGTGGGTGCCTACCTGACGCCGGGTACGCCGGTGGCCGCGGTGGTGCCGCTGAAGCGCGCCTTCGTGGTCGCCAACTTCCAGGAAACGCAGATGACCCGCATGCAGGCCGGCCAGCAGGTCGAACTGAAGGTGGACGTATTCCCGGGCAAGCCGCTGCGCGGGCACATCGACAGCATTGCACCAGCCACCGGCGTCACCTTTGCTGCAGTCGCACCAGAGAACGCCACCGGCAACTTCACCAAGGTGGTGCAGCGCATTCCGGTGAAGATCGTGCTGGAGCCGGGCCAGCCGCTGCTGGACCAGCTGCGTGCCGGCATGTCGGTGGAAGCCAGCGTTGACCTGGGCAGCCGCGCGCGCGCGCAGAGCGTGCAGCACAGTCCGGGCCACAAGAGCGGGGAGGGCGCATGAGCGCAGTCACCGTGTTCCGCACCTTCGTTGCGGCCAGCCTGTGCACGGCCTTGGCTGCCTGCACGATGGGGCCGGACTTCGTACGCCCGCAGGCGGAACTGCCCAGCCACTGGCAGGGTGAGGCCGTCGCCGGCAACGCCATCGACCAGGACGCGGCCTGGTGGGCCGGCTTCGACGATCCACTGCTGGGGCAGCTGGCCAACCAGGTGCTGGCGGCCAACCTGGACCTGCAGCTGGCGGCCAACCGCGTGCAGCAGAGCCGTGCTGCACGCGGCATCACCGCCGCCGATCGCCTGCCCAGCGTCAGCGCGAGCGCCAGTGGCGTGCGTGCACGCAACAGCGAGGTGGGCCTGAATGATCCGTCCGGCAACGGCGGCCGTGATGACTACGGGCTGTTCCAGGCCGGTATCGG
Source organism: Stenotrophomonas sp. 93052_Sma (assembly GCF_056481145.1). NCBI lineage: Bacteria > Pseudomonadati > Pseudomonadota > Gammaproteobacteria > Lysobacterales > Lysobacteraceae > Stenotrophomonas > Stenotrophomonas sp. 93052_Sma. The sequence goes on along the minus strand of NZ_CM151134.1, from coordinate 4,153,071 downwards.
CCTGAGCTGGGAACTGGACCTGTGGGGCCGCGTGCGGCGGCAGGTGGAAGCGGCCGACGCGCGCGTGCAGATGGCCGAGGAGGATGCACATGCAGTGCGCATCGCGCTGCTGGCGGAAACCGCGCGTGATTACCTGCAGCTGCGCGCGACGCGGCAGCTGCTGGCGATCACCGAGGATAACCTCAGCATCGCCCACGACATCAAACGCCTGACCGAAGCACGCCAACGCCAGGGTGTGGCCAGCACGCTGCAGGTGTCCAGCGCGGCCGCGCAGGTGGCATCGCTGCAGGCACGCATCGCGCCGTTGCAGCATCGCGAATCGCAGCTGCGCAATGCGCTGGCGTTCCTGCTGGCGCAGCCGCCGCAGGCGCTGGACGCGCAGCTGCAGGACGCACGCCGTGACTGGCCGGCGTTGCCGGCCGTAGCGGTGGGGCTGCCCAGTGAACTGGCCGAGCGTCGCCCGGACATCCGTCGTGCCGAAGCGGCACTGCATGCGGCAACGGCAGGCATCGGCGTGGCCAAGGCCAGTTTCCTGCCGCGCATCACCTTGAATGGCGACGCCGGCTTCCAGGCCAAGCAGCTGGATGACCTGGATGGCTGGAACGCGCACCGCTTCAGCATCGGGCCGTCCATCAGCGTACCGATCTTCCAAGGCGGGCGGCTGAAGGCCAACCTCGCGCTGAGCAGGCTGCAGCAGCAACAGTCGGCGCTGCAGTTCCGCCGTACCGTGCTGCAGGCATGGCACGAAGTGGATGACGCCATGGATGGCTACAGTGCCGAGCAGCAGCGCACGGTGCAGCTGCACGTGGCGGTGGATGAGAGCGAGACGGCACTGGGGGCGGCGCGCCGGCAGTACCAGGCCGGCGTGGTCGACATGCTGGACGTGCTGACCACCCAGCGCATCGCACTGGACAACCAGGCCGCGCTGGCCAACAGCCAGGCCACCGCCGCGATCGCGCGTGTAGAGCTGTACCGCGCGCTGGGCGGTGGCTGGTAGTGCCGGCCGCTGGCCGGCACCTTCATGGATGTTGCGGATGCCGGCCAGCGGCCGGCTCTACCTCGCGTCCCGGTAGTTGCCAACCAAGGTTGGCAACTACCAGAGCAGGGCTTCAACGCACGTCGCGCAGTTCCCAGTGGCTGCCGGCCAGCAGGCGCAGGCGCTGCTTGAACACGTCACTGTCGATGCGGGTGGTGGCGACCAGGTTGATGCGCAGGTCCTTCTGCTCGCCGGTCACGGTGGCCTCCGGATCGGTCACGCCCCACTGCGGTTCCACCGCGTCCGGGTCGGGCTGCTTGGCCTTCCAGCGCTCGAACAGCGTGCCGCTGCGCAGGGCATCCTGCAGCTCTTCGGCGAAACCGGCGGCGCCCTGCGAGTGGAAGGACAGGTCAGGGTCATTGCCACGGGCCTTGGACGGGTCGGGCAGGCTGATGTGGTACTGCGCAGGCATGGAGTTCTCCTTGAAGTGCGGCAAGACTGGCACAACCGCAGTGGAATCGATGTGCAGATTCCGGCCGTGGCCAGCGCTCATTCGAACCGATGCGGCCCATCGGCGAAGCCTACGGTGACCGCGCCCTTGCCGACGTTGACCATGCCGGTCAGGCTCATCACCGATTCGTACACGGTCACGCCATGGGTGGCGCAGACCTCTTTCAGCTGTGCGTAGCCGGGCAGGGCACGCAGCTCGTCCAGTTCTCCGCCGTAGCTGACGCACACCGTCGGCGTCATCAGCCCGGCGCGTACGCGCTGGCCAACTACCGCGAACAGCTTCTGCACGGCGTTGTCGAAGCCCTTGATCTTGGCCACCGGTCCGGTCTCGCCGCGGTAACCGTGCAGCACCGGCTTGATGTCCAGCGCACTGCCCAGCGCCGCGCTGAGCAGGCCGACGCTGCGGTCGCCCTTGTGCCGCGCACGCGCGCGCATGTAGTACAGGTCACGGGTGACCATGTAGCCGTGCACGTTGCTGGCCAGCTCCTCCAGCCGCTCGCGGATCTGCTGCACGCTGGCGTTGCTGTCGCGCAGGCGCACCGCTTCCACTGCGGTCACCGCCTGCGCGGCGAACAGGTTCTGGGTGTCGAGCACGCGCAGCGCGAACGGCGAGTTGTAACCGGCCGCCTGGCGCACCGGCTTGTAGTCGTTGAGGATGGCGAAGCTGGCCTGCAGCGCGTTGTCATGGATGGGGCTGCGGGTCTTGGTGATGGTCATGCAGAACACGTGGTCGTAATCGATCACCAGCTGCTGCAGGAACAGGTCGCGGATCTGGTTGACGCTGAAGGGGATGGTTTCCGCTTCAGCACCGTGTTCGGCCACGTGCGCGTGCAGGAAGCTCAGTGTGGCCTGTTCATCGCGATGATCGGCCAGCACGGCTTCGCCGATGCGGACGGTGATCGGCAGCAGCACGATGTTGTGCTCGGCAATGAAGTCCTGCGGCAGGTCGCAGGCCGAGTCGACGACGATTCCGATGCGCATCCGCGGCTCTCCCCTCCAGGGCGGTTGTAGGTTCGGAAACGTGAAATCTATCTCAAATCCCAGCCAGGCGCGCGAGGGAAACGCGCCACGCCCTGTTCAGCGACTGCGCTGCACCGCCACCGGCAGGCTGTCCAGGCGTTGCCATTCGGGCTGCTGCAGCAGGGCAGGATCGGCCAGCACGGCCGCCATCAGCGGATGGGCGTCGTTGCCCCAGAACAGTTCCTGGTCGATGGCCAAGGTCGGGACCCCGAACACCCCGGCGCCAATTGCGGCCTCTGTGTTACGGCGCAGCTGCTCCTTCACCGCCGGGTCGGCGATGGCGCTGGCGACATCGTCAATACCCAGCTGTGCGGCCGGTTCGCGCAGGGCGTCAGGGCTGTCGGCCGCGTTGCCGTCGCGCCAGATCCAGTCGAACAGGACGTCCACCGCCTGCACGCTGGCACCGGCGGCCAGGCACAGGCGCAGGGCGGGCAGCGGGTTGAACGGATGGCCGGGCGGGAATCGCAGCGGTGTGCCCTCGGCCTGCGCGGTCCACAACAGCTGGCGGTAGATGAAGCGGCGCTTGGCCGGAATCTCGGCCGGCCCGAGGTTGCCCAGGTGATGCAGCACCGCACCGAAGGCAATCGGCACGGTCTGGATCTGCGCGAACTGCGGCAGCTGCTTCAGCTTCTGCCAGTGCAGGTAGGAGTAGGGCGAGATGAGGTCGAAGTACCAGCGCAGTGTCGCCATCGGTGTGTCCTCGTGTGCGGTCAGGGCTGCGCGTTGCGCTGCAGGTAGCGGTCACGCAGTTCGGTCTGGCGCGAGCGCATCGGCATCGCACGGCCGCCCAGCCAGACCTGCTCGGCATAGTGCGCCACGTCCAGCGGATCGCCCTCCCACAGCACCAGGTCGGCGCGCTTGCCGGGCTCGATGCTGCCGATCTGGTCGGCCACCCCGAACGCCTGTGCAGGCACCCGGGTCAGGCCGGCCAGGCCATCGGCCCACGGCAGGCCGTTGGCCACTGCGTTGCCGGCCAGCTGGCGCATCTTGCGCGCGTTGTGGGTGGCGTCGCCGCGCTGCACGAAGGAAACCGCCACGCCGGCACGCTGCAGGCGCGCGGCGTTTTCCAGGGTGGCGCCGATCTGGTCGAAGCTGGCCGGCAGGTTGGCCAGCACGTCAACGAACACCGGCACCTGTGCGGCGGCCAGCTCCGGCGCGACCTGCCAGGCTTCGCTGGCGCCGGCGATGGCGATCTTCACCTTTTCGCGGGTGGCCCAGCGCAGCAGCTGGCGGATATCGGCGGCGCGATCCACCTCCACCACGATGCGGCCCTGGCCGGCCAGGTAGCGACTGAGCGTGCGGCGTCCGGCTGGCGTCAGCAGCGCGTGCGGCGAGTCCGCGGCCACCTGTCCGCGTGCTTCGTCGATCATCTGCTGCAACAGCATCCATTGCGCGGCGCGCGAATGCCCGGTCAGTTCGGAGGCTGCCGCGCCGATGCGCAGGAACAGGGCACGCGGGCCGATCGGGTCGATGCTGCCATCGAGCCGCATCACGCCGCCCTGGCCGGCCACGAAACCACCGCCGGTGGCAGCGCCCAGCGCGGTGAAGCCGATGCCTTCCAGGCGCGTTACCGGAATCAACACTGAGGCCGGGTTGTAGGCGAGGGTGACGTCGAATTCCGGCCGCAGTGGCTGCTCACCGAGCTTCAGAGAACTGTCCACCGTGCTCGATTCACCGGAAACTTCTTCGATGCCAGTCTCGGTGATGCCACCGAACAGTGCCGGTGTCAGGGGACGGCCATTGGCCTCGACCACGCTGGCGCCGGCCGGCGCCGACAGGCCGTTGCCCACCGCGCGGATGACGCCGCCCTGCACCAGCACATCGGCGTTCTGCAGGCTGCCACGTGCGCTGGCGGTGTGCACCGTTGCGTTGCGCACCAGCAGGTCCTGTGCCTGTGCGGATGCGGAGATGCAGGCCAGCACCATGACAGTAGCGCCGAACCATGCTCGGCTGCCCTTCGCGGCAGACTGCGTCAACTGCTTGAGCACCACCATCAGCGCACCTCCTGGCCAAGCTGGAAATCAGAACGCGGCGTCGCTGCCGGTGCACTGCGGTCGTACAGCCTGCGGCCATCAATGAAGACCTGCTCGGCCAGCGCATACGAACTGAAGGGGTTGCCGTTCCAGACCACCACGTCGGCCATCTTGCCGGCCTCCAGGGTGCCGGTCTGGCCTTCAATGCCCAGCGCCTTGGCGGCGTTGGCGGTCATCCAGGTGATGGCGTGTTCAGGCGTGATCTCCGGCATGCGCGCTGGCGCGCGGACGCCATCACCTTGGCTGCTTCCTGGTTCAGGCGCTGGATGCCCTCGGGTGAATCGGAGTGGACGATGGCGCAGCTGTTCTTCGGCCGGTCGACCAGCGCGATGTTCTCCGGGATGCCGTCGAAGGCTTCCATCTTGAAGCCCCACCAGTCGGCCCACAGCGCACCGCAGACGCCGTCGGCGGCCAGCCGGTCGGCCAGCTTGTAGGCCTCCACGCCGTGGTGGAACGCAGCGACCTTGAAACCGAACTCCTTGGCCAGGTCGAGCATGGTGGCCATCTCGTCGGCGCGGTAGCAGTGGATGTGCACGCGGATGTCGCCTTCGATCGCGCCGGCCAGCGTGTCCAGCTTGAGATCGCGCTTGCCGCCGGCATCACCGGCGCTGTCGCCCTTGTCACTGCCGAACCAGCCCTTGCGCTTGGCTGGCTTCGGCTTGTTCTTGGCGATGTAGTCGGCGGCATCGATGAAGGCGGCGCGGTAGCCGGCCACGTTGCCCATGCGCGTGGCAGGTGCAACGCCCTTGCCTTCGCCATAGACGCGCTTGGGGTTCTCGCCGCAGGCCATTTTCAGGCCCCACGGTGCACCGGGGAACTTCATCGCCTGGTAGGTCACCGCGGGTACGTTCTTGAGGGTCACACCGCGGCCACCCACCAGGTTGGCCGAGCCCGGCAGCACCTGCATGCTGGTCACGCCGCCGGCCAGCGCGGTGGCGAAGCCCGGGTCCTGCGGCCACACCGAGTGCTCGGCCCAGACGTTGGCGGTGACCGGTGCGGTCATCTCGTTGCCGTCGCTGTGCGCACCGACGCCCGGGCTGGGATACACGCCCAGGTGCGAATGCACGTCGATCAGGCCCGGAGTGACCCACTTTCCTTGTGCATCAATGCGGGTGACGCCCGCATCGGCCTGCAGCTGGCGGCCGACGGCAACGATGCGGCCGTCGCGCAGCAGCACATCGGCGTTGTCCAGGCGCTGGCCGGTACCGGTCAGCACGGTGGCGTTCTGGATCAGTACCGGCGCATCGGGATGGGCCTGGTAGGTGCTGGGGTAGGGATCGGCGACGAAGCGCGAGGCGCCCACCGCCGGAGCCGTACTCAATGAAAGCAGCGCCAGGGCCACCCCGGCGCGCAACAACGTCGATGCCATGCAGTTCCCCTTGCAACCTGGTCCAACCGCCGACGCTAGCCCGGTGGTGGCGGGCTTGCCAAGTGACCTTCTTCACAGGACGGTCGACGGCGGCTCGACTGCACCGGCCGGGTGGCCGAAAATACCCGGTCCCCCGCCGTACCGGACCGCCCATGAAAAGCAAGCAGGAAATCGTCGACAACTGGCTGCCCCGGTATACCGGCGTGCCTCTGGACCAGTTCGGCCAGCACATCCTGCTGACCAACTTCGGCGGCTACCTGCATACCTTTTCCGAGCTGACCGGTGCGCCGGTCATCGGCCTGGACCGGCCGATGGCCAGTGCCACCATCGATGGCATCACCATGATCAACTTCGGCATGGGCAGCCCCAATGCCGCGATCATCATGGACCTGCTGTCGGCGGTGATGCCCAAGGCGGTGCTGTTCCTGGGCAAGTGCGGTGGCCTGAAGCGCAAGAACCAGCTGGGTGACCTGGTGTTGCCGATCGCGGCGATCCGCGGCGAGGGCACCTCGGGCGACTACCTGCCGCCGGAAGTGCCGGCGCTGCCTGCGTTCGCGCTGCAGCGTGCGGTCTCGACCATGATCCGCGACCTCGGCCACGACTACTGGACCGGTACCGTCTACACCACCAACCGCCGGGTCTGGGAGCACGACGAGGCGTTCAAGGAGCGGCTGCGGGCGATGCGCTGCATGGCCATCGACATGGAAACCGCCACCGTGTTCGCCGCCGGCTTCGCCAACCACATCCCCAGCGGTGCGCTGCTGCTGGTGTCGGACCAGCCGATGATTCCCGACGGGGTCAAGACCGAGGCCTCCGATGCCAAGGTCAGCTCCCAGTTCGTGGAAAACCATATCCAGATCGGTATCGAGGCGCTTAAGCTTATCCGGCGCAACGGCAAGTCGGTCCGCCACCTGCGCTTCGACGAATGATGATGATGGCCTGGCGCGGCGCGCCGGCCCTGGGGAGTAGGTGATGGACGTTGCCGCGCAAGTGGTGGAATTCTGGAAAGAGGCGGGCCCTGCGAAGTGGTTCGCCCGCGACGATGCGTTCGACGCGCAGTTCCGCCAGTTGTTCCTGGATGAGCATTTCGCGGCCGCTTCGCGCGCGCGCGAACACTGGCTGGGCAGTGCCGAGGGCGCACTGGCGCTGATGCTGCTGCTGGACCAGTTCCCGCGCAACTGCTTCCGCGGTACCGCCCATTCCTATGCCACCGACGGCCTGGCCCGGCACTACGCCATGCGCGCCATCGAGGAAGGCCTGGACCTGCAGCTGGTGCCGAAGCTGCGCGCCTTCATCTACCTGCCGTTCGAGCACTCCGAGGATCCGCTGGACCAGGACCGCTCGGTGGCGATGTTCGACGTGCTGGGTGACAAGGAGTACCTGCAGTACGCCGAACTGCACCGCGACATCATCCGCCGTTTCGGGCGCTTCCCGCATCGCAACGCCGTGCTGGGCCGCATCCCCACGCCGGAAGAACTGGATTACCTGGCCGAAGGCGGGTTCGCCGGCTAAGAAAAAGGGGACGGAGGGAATTAAGTCGTTTATGGCAAAAACGACTTAATCCCCTCCGTCCCCTTTTTCAGTGCCGATCAGTACTTCGGCACGCCGTTGTCCACGTCTTCCGACCAGGCGTTGATGCCGCCGGTGACGTTGAACACCTTGGTGAAGCCCAGGGCGCGGAACTGCTCGGCGGCCTGCGCGCTGCGGCCACCGTGGTGGCACATGAAGGCCAGTGCGGTGTCCTTCGGCAGGGCTTCCAGCGCGGCGCGGCCGTTGCCGTCGAAGCTCTTGAACGGTACGCCGACGGCTGCGATGGCGCGCTCGTCGGCCGGGCGCACGTCCACCAGGGTGATGTTGCCGGCACGCACCAGGTCGTCGGCGTCGCGCACGCTGATTTCCTGCACCGGCTTGGGCGCGTTCGGGTTGTCGATCGCCAGGCCCTTGCCGCGGATGTCGTCCACCCAGTCGATGGTGATGCCGTTGGCGCGACGCGCGCTGGCCAGGTCGAACTGCACGCGCAGGCCGTTGGACTCGGCGGCAATCGCGCCTTCGTCGTGCGGGGCCAGCTGGAAGTTCGGCTGGAAACCGGCGTCGATGGACAGCTGCAGGGCAGCGCCTGGAGCATCGGCCAGCGCGCCCTTGAGCATTTCCACGGCGGCAGGAGTGACGGTGATGCTCGGCGGGGTACGGTCCGGCGCAGCCAGGCCCAGCACGCTGCTCAGCTCGCCGCTGGCGGCCATCTGCAGCACGATGTCGCTGCCGCCGACCAGTTCGCCGTCGATGTACAGCTGCGGGATGGTCGGCCAGTCGCCGTAGGCCTTGATGCCTTCACGGATTTCCTGGTCGGCCAGCACGTTGACGTGGGCGAACTCGACGCCGAGGTCCTGCAGGGCGCCCACGGCCTTGGCCGAGAAACCGCACTGCGGCATCGACGGCTGGCCCTTCATGAACAGCACGACGCGGTTGGCGTTGAGGATGGATTCGATGCGCGAACGCAGGGCGGGATCGAGGGACATGGACGTCGGGTTTCCGGGAATTCGAATCATCAATTCTAACCCCCATGGCATCATGGGGGATGAGCAACGCAGGAACATTGCATCGCATCCCGGCCCGCCCCTGGCGCTGGCTGCCCTGGCTGGTGGCGTCGCAGCTGGCCGTGATCCTGGTCTGGGCCCTGGCCGGCTGGCAGTGGGGGCTGCCGCTGATGGTGGCCAGCCACGCATTGTTCATGGTGCCGGTGTTCCTGCCCAACAGCCGCTTCTATGCGCCGGTGCTGAGCCGACTGCCGGAGGCCGCCAACACGGTATGGCTGACCATCGATGACGGCCCCGGTCCGGAAACCCGCGCCGTGCTCGACCTGCTGGACCGCCACCAGGCACGCGCCACCTTCTTCCTGGTGGGGGAACGAGCGCTGGCGCAGCCGGAACTGGTGCAGGAGATCCTGCGCCGTGGCCATGACCTCGGCAATCACAGCCACAGCCATCCGCAGGCGCGCTTCTGGAGGCTGGGCCCGGCGGCGATGCGCGCCGAGATCGAGGGCTGCCAGCATGCCCTGCAGGCGGTAAGCGGCCAGCCGGTGCGCTGGTACCGCTCGGTGGTGGGCATGACCAATCCGTTCGTGGCGCCGGTGCTGCAGCGGTTGGGGCTGGTCCGGGTGGGCTGGAGTGCGCGCGGCTTCGACGGCATCGACTGCACGGCGCAGGGCGTGCTCGATCGGCTGCTGCCCGACCTGCGCCCGGGCGCCATCGTGCTGCTGCACGAAGGTGCCGCCCATGGGCACAACCTGGTGATCATCGAGCGCGTGCTGCAGGCGCTGCACGAGCGCGGGCTGAAGGCGCAGCTGCCGGCCGGATAACCGGTAGCGCCGGGCCACGCCCGGCGAGCGCAGCGGCATGGATGGAATCCGCCGGGCATGGCCCCGCGCTACCGGATGCGGTGCGCCACCAGCAGCCAGCTGTTGAACGGGGTACGCCCGTGCAGCGGCCGGGGCGACGTCACCTGCAATCCGGCCTCGATCAATGTCGCCTGCAACACCTGCGGATCGGGATAGTGGCGCGGTCGTGTGCCCATCCAGCCGATCAGCCAGGCCAGCCGGTCGGCCACCCGCGTGGTGCGGTCGCGGCCATCGCCGGTGGCCAGCGGTGTACGCAGCAACAGGCAGCCGCCGTGGGCCACCTGCGCGCTGGCCGCGCGCAGCAGGGCCTGCTGTGGGCCCGCGTCCAGATACTGAAGCACGTCCAGCAGCAGGACGTGCCCGGCGTGCGCCGGCAGCGGCGCCTGCACATCCACGCAGTCGAAGCGCACGTCCTGCAGGTCGGCGGCAGCACGTTGCGCGCGGGTGATCTTGCCGGCATCCACGTCCACGCCCAGGTAATGCTGGGTACCGCCGCGCTGGCGCAGCACATGGGCGAACAGGCCCAGCCCGCAGCCCAGGTCCAGCACCGGCTGCCCATCGTCAGGCAGATGCTGCAGCACGCCGTCGTACAGCGGATCGCTGCCGAGCTTGCCGCGGGTGTAGTAGTAGTCGCGGCGGCTGCCCCAGGCCTGCGCTGGCCGGAATGCTTCTGCGATCAAGCGGGCCTGCGGGGCGGTCAGGGGCGTGCAGGGCAGGGGCGGGCCGTTCCGTGGCGTGCCGTCCATCGTCTCAGTCCGTGCCGCCAAGCAGATGCGCGGCCACCGGCAGAGCGCGCTCCACAGCGCATACATCCGCGCTGAAGGATGCAGGCCGTCCTCGGCAATCATCGTCGGGTCTTCGCCCTGCGCGCGGCTGATATCGGTGATGTCGACGAAGGCCACGCCCTGCTGGGCGCTGATCACCTCGGCAGCCGCATTGAATTCGTCGGTCTCGATCTCGATCGTGGCCAGGTCGCGGCCACTGCCGGCGCCGAACGGGGTCGCACCCCAATCGGGGAAGGACAGCACCAGCACGCGGCCGGCATCACCGCCAGCGAAACCGATGGCCCGCTGCAGCAGCGCCTGGAACTGGCTGCGGTATTCGTCCAGCGGACGCCCGCGGTACTGGTTGTTGACGCCGATCAGCAAGCTGACGAAATCGAACGGCCCCTGCGGCGCGGCCGCATCGATGCCCGCATCGAGTTCGTCGGTGGTCCAGCCGGTGGTCGCAATGGTCTGCGGATCGGACAGCTCAATGCCCTGCGCACGCAGCGTGGCGGCCAGCTGGTGCGGCCAGCGGCCTTCGACTGCAACCGCTTCACCGATGGTGTACGAATCGCCCAGCGCCAGGTAGGACAGCGCCACGCTCAGGCCACCGAACGGCGCGGCTTCAGCGGCACGACCTTGGTCGCGTCCTCGGCACGGCGGGCCAGGGCACGGTCAATGCGCGCGAATACATCGCGCATCACCGAGGCTTCCGGCATCAGGGTCACGCGGAAATGGTGGCGGTAGGGCACGTTGAAGCTCGAGCCCGGCACCACCAGCACGCCCTCGTTGTTCATCAGGTCCAGCGCGAAGTTGTGGTCGTCGAAGCCCTTCGCCGCAGCGCCGACCACGGCCGGGAACGCGTACAGCGCACCGGCCGGCGCGACCAGCGACAGGTGTTCGCTGGCTTCGCAGGCTTCGATCACCGCACGGCGGGTTTCATACAGGCGGCCGCCCGGCGTGCACAGCTCGGAAATGGTGTCCGGGCCGTTCACCGCGGCCTCGATGGCGTACTGGCCCGGCACGTTGGCGCACAGGCGCAGCGCACCGAGCAGGTCCAGCGCCGCGCGGAAGTCACCCAGGCGGGCATCATCGCCGCTGAGGTGGGCCCAGCCCACGCGCCAGCCGCAGGCGCGGTGCACCTTGCTCAGGCCGCTGAAGGTCAGGCACGGATGATCACCGGCCAGCGGTGCGACCGGCTGGAACACCGCGTCGTCGTACAGGATCTGGTCGTAGATCTCGTCGACCAGCAGCAACAGGTTGTGGCGGCGCGCGATCTCCACCACGCGCTCCAGCAGTTCGCGCGGGTAGCTGGCGCCGCTGGGGTTGTTCGGGTTGATCAGCACGATGGCGCGGGTGCGCGAGGACACCAGCGTCTCGATCTCGCTCGGGTCCGGCTGGAAGCCGTTCTCCGGTGCGCAGCGGTAGTACACAGGGCGGCCATCGTTGAGGATGGTCGAGGCCGACCACAGCGGGTAGTCGGGCGAGGGCACCAGCACTTCGTCGCCGGGATTGAGCAGCGCACGCAGCGACAGGTCGATCAGTTCGCTGACGCCATTGCCGAGGAAGACGCGGTCCGGGTGCGCATCGGGCGCGCCACGGCGGGCGTAGTAGCTGGCGATGGCTTCACGCGCGACCGGCAGGCCCTGCTGGTGCGTGTAGGGGTCGGTGCGGCCCATGTCGTCGGCGATCGCACGCTGAAGGTGCTCCGGCGCGCGGAAACCGAAGGCGCCGGGATTGCCGATGTTGAGCTTGATCAGCTTGCGGCCCTGCGCCTCCAGCTCCCGGGCTCGCCGCGCCAGTTCTCCGCGGATTTCGTAGCGCACTTCGGAAAGGCGCTCGCGGATGGCCAGGGGCTTGGGCGAGTTGGTGGACATGGGGGCTGGGCCGTCAAAAGGCATGGGGCTTCCATCCTACCGGAATTGCTGCAATGCATGGCAAGGGCTCCGAGCCCGTCATTGCTGGGCTGGCAGGGCGCCGGCACAGGTAGAATGGCGGCGATGACCCAGACCCCCGATTTCATCGCCCTGCAGACCATTGGCTGGCCCTGGCCGGGCCCGGCGCAGCAGGCCGACTGGCAGGCCGCGATGGCCGCACATCCGCAGGCCCGCCCGGCACGGGTGATCGAACAGCACCGCACCCACTACGTGGTGGCCGATGGCCCGGATGCGTCGATCAAAGCCGAGTCGCTGCCGGAATGGCAGCGCCCGCGCTTCCCCAGCCATGAACGGCCAGCGGTGGGTGACTGGGTATTGCTCGATGGCATCCGCATCGTCGCCCTGCTGCCACGGCGTACCGCGATCAAGCGCGGTGCGGCCGGCGAGCATTACCACCAGCAGGTGATCGCGGCCAACATCGATACGGTGTTCATCGTCTGTGGCCTGGATGCCGACTTCAATCCGCGCCGCATCGAACGCTACCTGCTGCTGGTCGGTGGTGGCGGTGCAGAACCGGTGGTGGTGCTGACCAAGGCCGACCAGACCGAGTACAGCGAAGATGCACTGGCGGTGCTGGAAGAGCTGGAGATGCAGGGCATCGCGCTGCATGCGATCAACGGCCTGGATGCCGACAGCGTGGCGGTGCTGCAGCCGTGGCTGGGCCCGGGCCGCACGGTGGTGCTGGTCGGTTCCTCCGGTGCCGGCAAGTCCACGCTGACCAACACCCTGCTGGGCGAGCAGCGGATGAAGACCAACGCGGTGCGCGCCAACGATTCGCGCGGACGCCACACCACCACGCACCGCGCGCTGATGCCGCTGCCGACCGGCGCCTGCCTGATCGACACCCCGGGCATGCGCGAGCTGAAGCCGACCGGCGAAGAAACGCTGTCCGAAGGTGGCTTCGCCGACATTGAAGCGCTGGCCGCACAGTGCCGTTTCAACGACTGCAAGCACCAGCAGGAACCGGGCTGTGCCGTGCGTGCAGCGATCGAGGCCGGCGAGATCGAAGAGAGCCGGCTGCTGAACTACTTCAAGCTGAAGGAAGAAGTGGCCGCCGCTGCCGCCAAGCTGGCGGTGCGCCAGGCCGAAACCGCGCAGGAACGCGGCGGCAAGAAGGGCAAGGGCCAGCAGTTCCGCCCGTCTGGCAAGCCGCGTAGGCGCTGATCGGTATCGCGGGGTCGGATCCCATTGCACCGCAATGGGCTCTGACCCCTGCAATGAAACCCGCCTCTGCCTGCTTCGGGTGGATGCCAACTGCCCGCTCCTGGTAGGTGCCAACCTTGGTTGGCACGGATGTATCCGAAGCCCGCCTCTGCCCGCTCCTGGTAGGTGCCAACCTTGGTTGGCACGGATGTATCCGAAGCCCGCCTCTGCCCGCTCCTGGTAGGTGCCAACCTTGGTTGGCACGGATGTATCCGAAGCCCGCCTTCGGCGGATGCCAACCAAGGTTGGCAGCTACCCGATCCATTGCACCTACCAACGCGCGGGCAGGGCGCTATAGTCCGCGCATGGAACCGACTGCGACGCTGGACCGTGACGTGGCCCACCATGCAGCGCTCGATGCGCGCCTGGTCGAGGCCGTGGGAGGCATCCGCCTGCTGGGCCTGACCAGCTGGCCGGCAACGGTGCAGGCACCGTTCCTGGACAGCGTGGCACGTGGCCAGCCGGTACTGCCGAAGGTGGATTACCCGAAGCTGGACTTCAGCGAAGAACGCCGCGCGCTGGCCGCGATTGCCGCCGACTGTGACGACAGCCATCCGCTGGGCCACTACGTGCGGCAGTCGGCACAGAGCTGGGACCTGGCCGCACAGCTGCTGGAAGGGCTGGGCACCGCTGCAGTCGATACCTGTTCTGTGCAGCTGTTCGGCGCCCCCGAGCAGCCGCTGCCGGGCAATGGCCCCAGTACGCGTGAGGCTGCACGCCACTTCATCCAGATCGCCGCCGAACTGGACCACGAACTGCTGGCGCCGGAAGAACAGGTGCCGGTCTCGGCTATTGCCCTGCAACTGCAGCTGCAGAACGATCTGGACGCGTTCTTCGAATCGCGCATCATCCAGGTGCAGCTAGACCCGGAGCTGGTGTCCAAGGCCGCCGCCGGCCCGACCCGCATCCGCCTGCGCACCAGTGCACGCTTCAGCGCCTACGACCGCGCGCAGCTGTTCCACCATGAAGCGCTGGTGCATTCGCTGACCGCCCTGAACGGCCGCGAGCAGCCGGTGCTGCCGAGCCTGGCACTGTCCTCGCCGCGGGTGACGGCAACCCAGGAAGGGCTGGCCACCTTCGCCGAGCAGATCACCGGCAGCATCGACATCGAGCGCCTCAAGCGCATCAGCCTGCGTACCGAAGCGATTGCGATGGCCCGCGAAGGTGCTGATTTCATCGAAGTGTTCCGCTATTTCTGCGATGCCGGGCAGAACGCGGAGGAGAGCTTCGCCTCGGCACAGCGCGTGTTCCGTGGCGTGCCGCCCAGTGGCGGCCTGGCCTTCACCAAGGACACGGTGTACCTGCGCGGCCTGGTGTCGGTGCACACGTTCTTCCGCCACATGCTGGCCGAGGACCGCCTGCAGGTCTGCCGCTGGTTGTTCGCGGGCAAGATGAGCCTGACCGATGCGATCGCGTTCGCGCCGTTGTTCGATGCGGGGGTGCTGAAGCCGCCGCGCTGGCTGCCGCACTGGGTGAGCCGGGCGAACGGCCTGGCCGGCATGCTGGCGTTCTCGCTGTTCGCCAACCGGATACGGATGGACCAGCTGGCGCCGGAATGAAATGCGTTGGCGGGATGATGCGCTGGCGCCTCGATTGATGTCGCTGGGCGGCGGTGGGGCACCCTGGCCAGGACACGCCGTAAACCCATCCATGGGGGCTCGATCGGCGCATCCATGCGCCTCACGGTCCTGGCCAGGGTGCCCCACCGCCGCCAGACAGCTTCCCGCGCGGGCGGCAGCACATCACCGCGCCGAAGGGATTGCGCTTGAAAAGCAAAGAGCCGGGCAGTGCCCGGCTCTTTGCTCTTGCTCTTGCTTTCCATTGCCTCCGCGCCGGCGCGGGGAACTGTCCAGCGTGGGTAGGCAGGCCCATGCAGGACCGTGAGGCGCATGGATGCGCCGATCGAGCCCCCATGGATGGGTTTACGGCGTGTCCTGCATGGGCCTGCCTACCCACGCCATGCAGGAACAATCAACGCGCCGCAGCGCCCGCTTCTGACTTAGAACTCCGCCGCCACCGTCATGAACAACTGCCGCGGTGCGCTCGCATGGATCGCATAACGCGTGCCCTTCGGATCAGTCGGTGCGAACGAACTCAGCTGGCCGGCATAGCGCTTGTTGGTCAGGTTGGTCGCATTCAACGACACCCGCACATTGCGCAGGCCCAGGCCCGGGCCGAAATCGTAGCCCGCACCGGCGTCGAAGGTGGTCACGCCCGGCACCGACTGGTCGTTGGTGTAGGTGTAGTAGCGCTTGCCGGTGTACTTGGCACGCAGGCTGGCGAAGAAGCCATCGCGGTTCCAGCTGATTTCACTGGAGGCCATGCGCTGCGGCGTATCCACCGTGATCTTGCCAGCCACCGGCACCACAGCGCCGCCGGACAGGTAGTCGTCCTCGTAGGTGGTCTTGTTCCAGGACAGCGCGTTGTACCACTGCAGGCCGTCGATCGGCTTGAGGATGAAGGTCAGTTCCGCACCGTAGCTCTTCACCGAACCGACGTTGATGAAGCGCGTCACGCACTCCGGACGCGTGCCGACTTCGATGCTCGAGCACGGGTTCAGCGACAGCAGGCGGTTGTCGAACTTCACGTTGTAGCCCGCGATCGACGCCTGGTACTTCTCGCCGAAGGTACGGAAGCCGGCTTCCAGGCTCTTGGACTTCTCCGGCTCCAGCCCGGCACTGGCCGCGAACGATTCCGGCGACACCTGCAGCGGGCCGCCGCTGCCACCGCCGACGAAGGCGGCGATGTTCTCGGCGTAGGAGGCGAACAGCTCGTTGTTGGCGTTGAGCTTGAAGCCCAGGCCCACCTGCGGCAGCACCGATTCCTTGGCGGTCAGCGTGCCCGAGGCGATGCTGGTTTCCACGCCGGGGTTGGCGGTGGCGCGCATGCGGGTGTTCGGGCTCTTGATGCCCACGTCCACGGTCAGGCGCTGGTCCAGGAAGCGCATGCGGTCCTGCACGTAGAACTGGCGCGTGCGGATGTCGAAGTCCTGGTTGAACAGCAGGCGGTCCGGGTTCTTCAGGTACAGGTCGTCCAGGAACGGGCCGCTGATGTAGTAGAAGTTGCGCGACACGTTATGGTCGTTCTGCTCGTACCACAGACCGGCTTCCAGTTCGTGGATGCCCACCGTCCACGACAGCGCGGCGGTCAGGCCATCGCGGTTGATCGTGTAGTTGGTGCTGCGGATCGAAATCGGCAGCATCTTGTCGGTGCCCGGGTAGGACGGCTGGCCCGGTGCCCACCAGTGGCCCTGGCCACGGTTGTCGTGGTGATAGGCCAGCAGCTTCAGGCGACCCTGCTCACCCAGGCGCAGGTAAGCATCGACCGAATAGAGGTTGTCGTCACGCAGTGCACGGCTCTGGTAGTACGCATCGTCGATGCTGGTGACGCCACCGCTGAACCCGCACTTGCTGCGGTCCAGAGTGCCCGGCGCGCAGTACGCAGCAGCCACGGCTCGATCCCAGTCCGGCGCGTAGATGTTCCAGTCATAGCCCAGGCCACGTGCCAGCATGTCCTTGGACAGGTAGGCGTAGTTGGCCTGGCTGGCGCGCGAGGTGGCCACGAACGCACCGAAACGATGGTCGCCCACGTTCCACACCGCCTTGGCGTTGAACTGGCGGGTGGTCTGGTTCTGGTACGGCGCAGCCCACATGTCCTGGTCCTGGTGCACGCCGGACACGTAGGCCGAGAAGCCGTTGATGTCGCCGGTATCCACGCGCAGGTAGCCACGGCGCTGGCTGTTGTCGCCAACGGTGACGCTGGCGCGGCCGCCGAATTCGGTGGACGGGTCCATCGAGAAGTACTGGATGGTGCCGCCCAGGTTGCTGGTCGAGGCCACGCCCAGCGAACCGATGCCCTGCGACAGTTCGGCACCGGCCAGGTTTTCGGCGATGATCGCGCGGGCGATGCTCAGGCCGTTGTAGTTGCCGTAGCTGTTGTCGCCCAGCGGGATGCCGTCCAGCGTGTAGCCCAGGCGGCTCTTGTCGAAGCCGCGCAGGCTGATGGTCTGCGATTCTTCGTTGGCGCCGAAGGCATCGTTGGACTGCACCGACACGCCCGGCAGCCGGTCGAGGATCTTCTGGCCGCTGGTGCCCGGCGGCAGCACCTGCTTGTCGACTGTGGTGATGCGCTGCACCTGGCGGGTCTCGCCCTGGCCGATCACGGAGACGGTATCCAGCGTCTGCGCGCTCAGCGCGGCATCGGTGCTGGCGCCGGTATCGGCGGCGGTGGCGGCATGGGCGCTGGTGGCGGCGGAGAGGGCGATCGCCACGGCGATCGTCAGGTGTCGGGTCTGCATGGTGGTCCGTTGCATTGGGGGTGGTCACCGGCACGCGTGCGCGGTGCATGGCCACTATGCGAACGGAACATGAAACCTTCTTTACGAAAAACCAACGAACGATGCAGGGCAGTGGTGCGTGTCCTGCAACATGTTCGTCATGGTGGTAGGCCGGTGGGAATCAGAAGCGCTCCCCAGGCCAGCTCAATTTGAGCTGGTCCATGCAGTCACGGTCATGTTCGGAGAATGAGAACCCGATCTGGATGCCGTTCACTACTGTGCCGAACACCGTCGACTCGTCCAGGCTATGCCCTGACGGCACGGAAAGGACATTGAAGTCGGGGTAGCGACGACCCATCTGCTTTCGCGAGATGCAGGCGCCGCTCAGCCGCAGCGTAATGCCTTTGATGATTCGCCCCGACGCGTCGGTGTAGATCTCGCCAGAGGGCCCCTTGATCCTCCCAGCGACCGCGAATGGCGCCAGATCGATGGTGGCGCTGTCGCCCCGGCCCATTCTTGCCTCCGAACGCGAGCCGGCCGGAGCCAGGGGTGATAGCTGCGCGACAAGGTCAGAGCGTGACAGCTGCAAGGACCAGCGCTCCACGAGCCGCCAGGTTGCATCCGCCTCTTCCGCAGTGGCAGCGGACGTGGCTGCTGTTGCAGAACCGGCAACCAACAGGCTCAGGATCAGAAGAAGTTCAGGGACGGGCTGCGATCGCTTCATCGTAGATTCTTCCGTAGAAGTCGTTGTAGTTCTCGCCGGTGGTTGAAGTTACGTTGTTGTCGCAGAACAGCTTACCTACCTGCCGGTCCAGGTCTTCACCGCCGGCATCGGCCTGTGCGATGAGGCCAGGACCGTTGGACGCAGCTACGCCGATGTCGTAGTACCCCAGGCTGGTCACCAGAAGCTCACTGCGCGCGGTGAGGTTGTTGAGTACCGCTTTCCCCTCCATGGTGCAGAAGTGCTGGATGAACGCACCTCGGGTGCTCAAGGCGATACCTTCGAAATACAGTGCGTGTCCCACTTCATGGGCAATGGCTGCGATCCGGAAGTAATAGCCTGCAATGTCGGAGGAATCGCAGTCGAAGGACTGGATGTAGATCCGGATGGGATCGCGATTGGTATAGGACGCGGGAGCCCAGGCGAAGGTCCACTCCGGATGGCCGGTGATCTGCGCGTCGAGCGTGGGCGCGCCTGGGATCAGCCAGTCGGGGCAGCCCAGGCCCGTGATCACCCGCATGGGCGGGGGCTCCGCGCGGGTCGGTGTCGCCAGCAGCGTAGTGGCGACCACGAGAAGCGCAATCAGCAATGCACGCATGCCAACCTCCTTGATCCGCGATTCCAGCCGTTCATCCATCGGGCTCGGCGAGCGCTGGCAGGTATAGCACCGGTTCTGCCGATGTATCGGGAAGTGCGTCTCAGAAATGCAGAAACAAAAGGGGCCGGATCACCTTCACAACTGAAGGTGATCCGGCCCCCGCGCCTCCGTGGGGGAGGGCTTAGCCCATGTACAGACCACCGTTGACCGGATAGTCGGCACCGGTCACATACGAGGCTTCATCCGACGCCAGCCACGCGCACAGGCCGGCCACTTCATCGGGGCGGCCCAGGCGGCGCACTGGTACCGAGGCGGCCAGCCGGTCCAGCACGTCCGGCGGGAAGCTGCTGATCGCCTGGCTGGCGATGTAGCCCGGCGACAGCGTGTTGACGGTGACCCCGCGTGAGGCCACTTCGGCGGCCAGCGCACGGCTGAAACCATGCATCGCGGCCTTGGCGGTGGCGTAGTTCACCTGGCCGATCTGGCCCTTGTGGGCACTGACCGAACCGATGTTGATGATGCGGCCCCAGCCTCGCGTGGCCATGCCGTCCACCACCTGCTTGGTCAGGTTGAACAGCGCGTTGAGGTTGGAGGCGATCACCGCGTTCCAGTCCTCCACCGTCATCTGCCGGAACAGCAGGTCGCGGCTGCCGCCGGAATTGTTGACCAGTACATCCACCTCGCCGACTTCGGCGCGGACCTCGGCGAACGCGGCGCTCGTCGAGGCCCAGTCCGTCGCGTTGCCTTCGGAGGCGATGAAGTCGAAGCCCCCTGTTCGCGCTGCTCGCGCAGCCAGTTGGCCTTGCGCGGCGAGTTCGGCGCGCAGCCGGCAACCACGGTGTGGCCGCTGCGGGCCAGGCTCTGGCAGATGGCAGTGCCGACACTGCCCATTCCACTGGTGACGTAAGCGATTCGAAGCGTCATTGCAGAAGGCTCCTTGGCAAAGGGTCAGGCGGCGAGGGGATACAGGCCGAACAGCAGGCTGCCGATCATCAGCAGCATCGAGATGGCGATGGCCCACTTCAGGGTGAACTTCTGGTGGTCGGCGAATTCGACCTTGGCCAGGCCCACCAGCAGGTAGGTGGACGGCACCAGCGGGCTGAGCAGGTGCACTGGCTGGCCGGCCAGCGAGGCGCGTGCCATTTCCACCGGGGTGATGCCGTAGTTGCCAGCGGCCTCGGACAGGATCGGCAGCACGCCGAAGTAGAACGCGTCGTTGGACATGAAGAAGGTGAACGGCATCGATGCCACCGCGGTGATCACCGCCAGGTAGGGGCCCCACGATTCCGGAATCACCGCCAGGAAGCTGTGTGACATCGCTTCGACCATGCCGGTGTTGTTGAGGATGCCGGTGAAGATGCCCGCGGCGAAGATCAGCGACACCACCGACAGCACGTTGCCGGCATGGTTGACCACGCGACGGCGCTGCTCGGCCAGGTTCGGGTAGTTGATCACCAGGGCGATGGCGAAGCCGACCATGAACAGCACCGGCATCGGCAGCACGCCGATGATCAGCGCGGTCATCAGCGCCACGGTCAGGGCCAGGTTCACCCACAGCAGCTTCGGGCGCTTGATGTCTTCGGCGTCTTCCACGGTCGGCAGCGGGTTGCTGTCATCGGACACGCTGTTGTCCATCCAGCTGCCGCCCTTGGGCAGGGTGACCACGCCGAGGCGACGGCGTTCCTTCAGGCCCAGGTACCAGGCCAGCAGCAGCACGCCGGCACAGGCGATCACCATCGACGGGATCAGCGGCACGAACACGTCGGCCGGGTCCACGTGCAGCGCGGTGGCCGCGCGTGCGGTCGGGCCGCCCCACGGGGTCAGGTTCATCACGCCGCCGGCGAGGATGGTCACGCACGTCATGTTCAGCGCGTTCATGCCCAGCCGCTGGTACAGCGGCAGCATCGCCGAGACGGTGATCATGTAGGTGGTCGAGCCATCGCCGTCGAGCGAGATCAGCATCGCCAGCACTGCAGTGCCAAGCACGATCTTCATCGGGTCGCCCTTGACGAAACGCAGGATCACCCGCACCAGCGGATCGAACAGGCCGGCGTCGATCATCACCCCGAAGTAGAGGATGGCGAACATCAGCATCACGCCGGTCGGGGCGATCTTCTTGATGCCCTCCAGCATCATCTCGTCGATGCCGGCACCGAAGCCACCGATCAGCGCGAACAGGATGGGGATGGTGATCAGGGCGACGAGCGGCGACAGGCGCTTGCTCATGATCAAGTACATGAACGTAATGACCATGCCAAAGCCGAGGATGCTCAGCATCATCTGCGGACTCCTTGCGAAAACAGGACGTGGGGAGTGGAAGGGGCCCGGGCGGAATGCCCGGAATGTCGGGCCTAGAAGTCGTACTGCAGGCGGCCGGTGACGGCGCGCGTGCGGTCCACCGTGACCCCGGCCAGGCGGTCGCGGTTGCGGCTTTCGATCACGTTGAGCATGAAGCGAAGGTTGTCGCGCAGGTACCAGTTGCCGCCCAGCGTCCACGCTTCGGTGCTGCCACGGCGCAGGTCGGGTGCACCGTCGAGGTGCTGCGCGCCCCACATCTGGTCGTAGCGCAATGCCACTTCGAAGGCACCGGCCTTGTGGCGGATGTCCTTCACCCGCGCGAAGCGACCGGTCTTGCGGTCATACGCGCGGCTTTCGCCGGTGACGAACCAGCTGAGCATGCCGTAGGCCGCCATCACGTCACCGCGCTGCGCGCCGTCATCGAAGGTGGCACCGCTGAATTCCCCCTGCCACGACAGCGGGCCGCGCACCTGCGCGTATTCCAGCGACCACTTGTTGACGTCGGTATCGCGGCCGGCGGAGAAGTCGACCAGGGTCAGGCGGCTCTCGTCGGACAGGTGGCCGGCCGGGCGCGGGCGGATGCGCAGGCCGGGCACGCCGTTGGCGCCCGGGTTGTCATAGGCCTCGCGGGCCAGCGACAGGCCCAGGTGCAGCACGTCGCCATCGCTGGGCGAGGGGGCCCAAGTGACGCGGCCACCGGCGGCGCGGCCCTTCACCTGCCAGGCGTCGATGCTTTCCAGGCTGTAGAGGCTGGCCGCCCAGGTGAAGTCCCCCGGGTTGGCCTGCCACGACGCACCCAGGCGGTACAGCGGCGCCAGCGTAGTACCGGCGTTGCCGCGCTCCAGGAAGCTGCCGTAGTTGGAACTGGTGCGGTCATCCAGCGAGAAGTACTGCTTGAACTGGCCCACGGTCAGCTTGCCGGCCTTGCCGAAGCTGCGTGCCAGGTACACGTCCTTGGCCTCGACGCGGTCGCCGGAGAAATCGGCTTCCAGCTTGTAGTCGACCACGAAGAACTTGCCGGACACATCGACCCAGGCACGGCGGATCTCGGTGTCATCCTTGTTCGGCGTACCGCGGTTGTCGTTGTCGAAGGTGGCGAAGTCCAGGTGCAGGCGGCCTCCGAGCGAGGCCGTGACCGGACGATCGTCTTCGGCGGCAAAGGCCGGCGCCGACAGGGCAGCCAGCGCCATCATGGCGGCAGGGCGCCGCCAGGCAAACGTGAATTCCACAAACCCTCCCAGGTGCGCGCCAGGCGCGGCAATCGTGGGCACCGGACGGTGCGCGGCCGCAGTCTGGGTCGGGCAAGCTGTCATCGTCCTGTCAACGGATTGTGCGGTGCAGCGTAAAACCGGCCACTGCGCTCACTGGGCCACGCCCGGCAAGCGCGGCGGCGGCATGCGGTAGCATTCGTTTCCCCTCCCACCCCCGTGCCCATGCGCCTGCTGCTGGTCGAAGACAACCCGGATCTGGCCGATGCGATCATCCGCCGCATGCGCCGCAGTGGGCACGCCGTGGACTGGCAGGCCGATGGCCTGGCGGCCGCCAGCGTGCTGCGCTACCAGAGCTTCGACCTGGTGGTGCTGGATATCGGCCTGCCCAAGCTCGATGGCCTGCGCGTGCTGGCCGGCATGCGCGAGCGCGGTGACAGCACACCGGTGCTGATGCTGACCGCGCGTGATGGCATCGAAGACCGTGTGCAGGCGCTGGACGTCGGCGCCGACGATTACCTGGGCAAGCCGTTCGATTTCCGCGAGTTCGAAGCGCGCTGCCGCGTGCTGCTGCGACGCGCGCGGCCAGGCCAGCGAAGTGGTGCAGATCGGTGGCTTCCAGTTCGACAATGCCGCGCACCGGGTCAGCCTCGACGGCGAACCGATCGAACTGCCGAACCGCGAGTACCGGCTGCTGGAGATTCTGGTCGGCCGCCTCGGCCAGGTGGTCGGCAAGGATGAGATAGGCAATGGCCTGTTCGGCTTCGACGATGAAGCCGGCCCGAATGCCATCGAGCTGTATGTGGGGCGCCTGAGAAAGAAGCTGGCAGGCGCACCGCTGCGCATCACCACGGTGCGCGGCGTTGGCTACCTGCTGGAAACCAGTGATGACAGCACCGACGCCGATGGCTGACGCGCGTACCGCGAACGCCGCACCGGGCTCGCTGCGGCGCACGCTGCTGCTCTACCTCGGCGCGTTGCTGGCGGTGTTCGCGGTGGCTCTGCTGTTTGCCGCGCGCGGCTATGGCCAGCGCGCCGCCAACCGTTCCTACGATTACCTGTTGGTCTCTTCGGCGCTGTCCATCGCCGATTCGGTGGCGCTGGTTGATGGCCAGTGGCAGGTGGATCTGCCTTATGCAGCGCTGGACCTGCTGGCGATGGCCCCGGAAGACCGCGTGTTCTATCGGGTCGCCGACAGCCGTGGCAACCTGATCACCGGCTATGGCGACCTGCCGGCGCCGCCGCGCCGGCCCGGCACGCAACCGCAGTTGTTCGATGCCGCCTACAGCGGCGAGACCGTGCGCTTCGTGGTGGTCGGCCGCAGTTTTGCTGCCGCCTCGGCGCAGGGGGAAGTACAGGTGCAGGTCGGCCAGACCCGGCGTGCGCGTGAAGCGGTCGCGCAGGACATGGTCAACCGCGCACTGCTGGCGATCGGTGTGCTGTCCGGCCTGCTGCTGGCGCTGGTGGCCTTTGGCGTGCATCGCGCATTCCGGCCATTGGTGCGGGTGGAACGCGAGCTGTCGCGCCGCGAGCCGTCCGATCTGAAACCGCTGGATGCGCGCGTGCCGCGCGAGATGGACCAGATGGTGGCGGCGTTGAACCGCTTCATGGAACGACTGTCCAGCAGCAACGAGACCTTGCGCGCGTTCATGGCCGAGGCCGCGCACCAGATGCGTACGCCGTTGGCTGCCCTGCGCGCGCAGGCACAGCTGGCGCTGGATGACGACGACCCCGAGGACATGCGGCGCAGCCTGCAGGCGATCGAACGCAATGCCACCCACATGAGCCGGTTGCTGAACCAGCTGCTCAGCGATGCCAGCGTGATCCATCGCTCGCATCTGCAGCGCTTTGCAGCGGTGGACCTGGCCGAGACCGTGCACCAGGCCCTGCATGAAGCACTGCCGCAGGCCGGCCCGGCACCGCGCGTGCAACTGGCGATGACCGCCGAGCCGGTACAGGTGCATGGCGATGCGCTGCTGCTGCGCGAGGCGATCAAGAACCTGGTCGACAATGCACTCAAGTACGGCGGCGACGGTCCGTTGCAGATCGCATTGACCGTGGAAGGCGGGCAGGCCGTGCTGACCATCGCCGACCACGGTGCCGGCATTGCCGCCGCTGATGCCGAACGCGTGTTCGAGCGCTTCGCCCGTGGCGAGGGCGCGCCGTCCGGCGGCGCCGGGCTGGGCCTGGCCATCGTCAAGCGCGTGGTCGACAGCCATGGCGGCCGCATCGATCTCAGCAACCGTCCGCAGGGTGGTTTGATCGCTACCATCCGCCTGCCCCGGAGCAGTTCATGATCCGCCTGTTCGCCACCGCCGTTGCCCTGCTGTTGGCCCTGCCGGTGCTGGCCGCGCCCGGCGATGTGCGCCGTTTTCCCGCACAGGCAAAGACCACGGCGCAGCTGCGCATCCACGGCACCACCGACATCGAAGTGTTCGCGGTGGTCATCGCCGACTACCAGCGGCTGCACCCGGGCACCGAAGTGGTGTACGAGGACATCATCACCCAGGACCTGTACGCGCGGTACCTGCACGACCGCGGCGGACCGGCATCGCCGGACCTGCTGATCTCCAGTGGCATGGACCTGCAGACCAAGCTGGTCAACGATGGTCATGCACTGCCGCACCGCTCCGCGCAGACCGCCGCGCTGCCGGCTTGGGCGCAGTGGCGCAACGAGGCATTCGGCATCAGCTACGAGCCGGTGGTGATGGTCTACAACACCCGCGCGCTGACGGCTGCGAGGGTGCCGCACACGCGCCGGCAACTGCTGGACCGGTTGCGCGCCGAAGGCGCACCGCTGCGCGGCAGGGTCGGCACCTATGACATCGAACGCAGCAGCGTCGGCTACCTGCTGTCAACGCAGGATGCGCAGCGTGGCAGCATCGCCGGTGCGCTGCTGGGCGCGCTGGGCGACAACGACGTGGTGCGCGAGGAGCGCACCGGCGTGCTGCTGGACAAGGTGGCCAGCGGACAGCTGTCGCTGGTCTACAACGTGCTCGGCTCTTACGCGCAGGCGCGCATCGACGCGGGTGCTCCGCTGGCGATTGTGGAGCCTGAGGACTACACGCTGGTGGTACTGCGTACCGCGGTGATTCCACGCACCGGCCCACACCCGGAAGAAGCCCGGCGCTTCCTCGACTACCTGTTGTCGCCGCGTGGCCAGCAGGTGCTGTCACGCGAGGCACGGCTGATGCCGATCGTCACCGGCAGCGCACGTGGCGACGATGCACCCGGCCGCAGCCGTCGTCCGATCCAGCTGGGCCCGGGCCTGCTGGTGTACCTGGATGCACTCAAGCGCCGCCAGTTCCTCGATGCCTGGCGCAGCAGCGTGGAGCCGGCAGGGCGCTGAGGCGACGGCCTGCCCGTACAATGGCGGCATGAGCGAATACACCATCCTGATCGCCGATGACCACCCGCTGCTGCGTTCGGCAGTGGTGCAGTCATTGCGGCAGAGCCTGCCGCTGGCGCAGGTGCGCGAGGTCGCCAGCGCCGAGGCATTGGCCGAAGCCCTCGACGCGCACCCGGACGTGGACCTGGTGCTGCTCGACCTGACCATGCCTGGCGCACACGGTTTTTCCGCGCTGCTGCACGTGCGTGGCTCGCATCCGGACATTCCGGTGGTGATCCTCTCGTCCAACGACCACCCCCGTGTGATCCGCCGCGCGCAGCAGTTCGGTGCTGCCGGTTTCATTCCGAAGTCGGCCCCGGCCGAGACCATTGGCGAGGCCGTGCAGGCGGTGCTCGATGGTGGACTGTGGTTCCCGGCGATGGCCGCCGAGCGCTCGGAGGCCGATGCGCTGCTGGCCAGCCGCCTGGCCCAGCTGACCCCGCAGCAGTTCCGCGTGCTGCTGTGCCTGGCCGATGGCCTGCTCAACAAGCAGATCGCGTATACGCTGGGATTGGCCGAGAACACGGTGAAGGTGCATGTCACCGCGATCCTGAAGAAGCTCGAATGCCATAGCCGAACGCAGGCGGCAGTGCTGGTGAAGGCGCTGGAGCCGGAAGGCGACGCGGGCATCGGGTTGTAGTTTCCAGCCAACGGCGCAGCCCCTCGTGGGTGGACACGTAGAGCAGTTCATGGGTGAGGCCGGGCAGGTGGACTGCGCAGGGGCCGCTGCAAGTACGTCCATGTAAGCTCGGTCGCCGCTTGCTCGTGTGCGCAGTCCTGCGCACACGGCAAGACCGGGGTTGGGCGTCCTGCCCAACCCGCCCGAGGCATGCCTCGGGCCCATGCGGCTCACGCCCCTGCGCAGCCCACCTGCCCGGCCACGGACAGGTTCCGTGCGCATCCATCCACGGAAGAGAAAAGAACATCAAAAGCAAAGGCAGCCTGGCAGGCCGCCTTTTGTAGAGCCGAGCCCACGCTCGGCTGCTTTGCGGTCAGCCCGCGATGCCGAGCATGGGCTCGGCTCTACACGAGCAAGCGCAGCGCGACCGGCTTTTGTTCTTCTTTTTCTTCTCCGTGGGTGGCAGGCCACCGAAATCTGTCAGAGGCCGGTCGGGTTGGGTTCGCGGGGGTGTCAGCCGCATGGATGCGGCTGCCAAGCCTCCAGGGACGGATTCACGGCGTCCCCCGCGAACCCAACCCGACCGGCCCACCCACGGCTTCTGCTTTCCACGACCAATCAGGCACCACCCATGAGGGGCTGCGCCGTTGGCTGGAATCACCCGCGATGCCGCACCAGCAACTGACTCATCAGCGCCCGCAGCGCCGGCGGCTTCACCGGCTTGGCCATCATTCCCCAGCCACGCTCGGCAGCCATCTCACGCAATCCCGCATCGCGCTCGGCAGTGACCAGCACCACCGGCGGGCGGGCCCGCCACAGCTCTGCCAATGTCTCGTACAGCACCGGGCCGTGGTGGTCACCCATGCGCACATCCAGCAGCACCAGCTCCGGCACGGTTGCCGTCGTGGCCAACTGCAGCGCTGCCTGCGGGCCATCGGCCAGCAGCACCTCGCAGCCCCACCGCTCCAGCAGCGCGCGGCTGGCCGCGCACACGTGCGGATCGTCATCGATCACCCACACCCGGCGCCCTCGCAGCGGGTTGTCCGCCGCCGGTTCCTGCGCCAGCACCGGCGCGGGCGCGGTGGCGGGAATCGCGCTGGCGTCGCCGAACGGCACGCCCACGGCGAACACGCTGCCCTGGCCCAGCTGCGAGCGCAGCCGGATCGGATGTCCGAGCAGGCGGCCGATGCGGTCGACGATGGCCAGGCCAAGGCCGGCACCGCGCTGCTGGCCGTCGTGCAGGCGGCGGAACTCCTCGAAGATCTCGCCCTGCAGCGCATCGGGGATGCCGGGGCCCTGGTCGTGCACTTCGATCCACAGCAGGCCCTCGCGGCGGCGGCAGCCGAGCAGCACGCGGCCACGTTCGCTGTAGCGCAGTGCGTTGGACAGGAAATTCTGCAGGATGCGGCGCAGCAGCGCTTCATCGCTGACCACCACCGCATCGGTATCGACCCAGTCCACCACCAGGCCACGTGACTGCGCGGCGATGCCGAATTCGCGCGCCAGTGTCTGCAGCAGCGGCCCGAGCCGGAACGCCTGCACACGGGTCGGCAGGCTGCCCGATTCCAGCCGCGCGATATCCAGCAGGCTGTTGAGGATCGCATCCTGCGCGGCCAATGCAGCGTCGATGTGATCGCTGGTCTGCTGCTGCGCCGGATCGCTCAGCTTGCCGCGCAGCACCGAGACGAACATGCGTGCTGCGTTGAGCGGTTGCAGCAAGTCGTGCACGGCCGAGGCGACGAAGCGGGTCTTGTAGCGGTTGGCCTGTTCGGCCTCGCGGCGTGCTTCGTCCAGGTCGTGGGTACGTTCGGCGATGCGGTGTTCCAGTGCATCGGCCAGCGAGCGCAGTTCGCGTGCAGCATTCTTGTAGCTGGTGATGTCGGCGTAGCTGGTGACGAAACCGCCGTCGGGCAGCGGGTTGCCGCGGATTTCCAGCACCGTACCGTCGTCCTTCTCACTTTCGCGCATGTGCGGTCGGCCGCTGCGCAGGTGGTTGAGGCGACGCTCGATGGCCTCGTCGACCGGGCCGGGACCGAGCAGGCCACGGCGTGCGTTGAAGCGGAACAGTTCCTCGATGGGCCGCCCCACGCGCACGAGGTCCAGCGGGAAACGGAACAGCTCCAGGTAGCGCGAATTCCATGCGACCAGACGCAGGTCCCGGTCGATCACCACCACGCCCTGCGGCAGGTGCTCAAGGCTGCGGCTGAGGCCGCTGTCGGCATCCGTGGCGGCCTGCAGCAGGCCATCCTGTGCGGTGCGCAGTTCCTGTGCATGCTGCTTGAGCAGGGTTTCCAGCTCGCGGCGGCTGCGCAGGCGATGCTTGGCCAGACGCCGGCGCTGCTGTATGAACAGCACCAGGAAGCCCAGCGCCAGCCATGCGGCACCTCCGGTAAGCGCGGCCGCACGGCCGGCGGCGGTGGCGGCACTGGCGTCGTGCAGCAGGTGCAGGTTCCAGTCTTCGGCCGGCAGCGCAAGGCTCTGCCACAGCATCGGCTGCGGCAATGCCGGATCCAGCAGGCGCACCATGCGGCCGCCATCGGCCAGTACATCCTCGGTACGTGCGCGCAGTGGCTGCAGGGTGCGATCGGCGTACTGGCGGGCGTCCAGCATTTCGCGGCGCTCATCGGCGCCCAGCGG
The DNA here is from genome assembly GCF_056481145.1 of Stenotrophomonas sp. 93052_Sma. Lineage (NCBI taxonomy): Bacteria > Pseudomonadati > Pseudomonadota > Gammaproteobacteria > Lysobacterales > Lysobacteraceae > Stenotrophomonas > Stenotrophomonas sp. 93052_Sma. Next base: position 4,124,120 of record NZ_CM151134.1, on the reverse strand, counting down.
TCGCAGCAGGCGGTAGCGCCAGCTGTCACGGTTGGCCAGGAACACCACGTCGTGGTCGTCACTGGCCAGCACCACGTCAGGGCTGCTCAGCCACTCCTGCTCCAGTGCCGACAGCTCGACCTTGATCACCACCACGCCGAGCCGCTTGCCGTCTTCCTCGATGGCCTGCGACAGGTAGTAGCCGGGCACGCCGGTGGTCATGCCAATGCCGTAGAAGCGGCCGCGGCCCTGGGCCAGCGCCTGGCGGTAATAGGGACGATAGCTGTAGTTCTCACCGACGTTGGTGGTCGGCTGGTCCCAGTTGCTCGCCGCCACCGCCACGCCATCGTGACCGACCAGGGTCAGGGTCGAGGCACGGGTGACTTCATTGGCGCGTTGCAGCTTGAGGTTCAGCCGCTGCCGTTCGGTGGGCGAGGGCTGCACACGCAGGGCGTGCAGAAGATCCGGATCCAGTGCCAGTACCTGCGGCAGCGTGCCGAAGCGGTCGATGCGCTGCTGCAGGCCCTGGCCGTACAACTGCAGCTGGCGTTGTACCTGGCTGCTTTCCTCACCGAGGGCGCGCCGCCAGGCGTAGTGGCCGGCGGCGACCGCACACAGCACGGTGCCGCCGACCATCACCGCGATGGTCAGCAACAGCGTCCGGTGGCGGCTGAGCCAGTACATGGCGGCAGTCTACGCAGGGCCGGCGGGCGTGGCGTACACGCCCGCCGGGATCTGACGTGGAAGGGGTCAGAAGTGCATCTGCGCGCGCAGTTCGAAGATCTCCGGCGTGCTGTGCACGCCGCGACGGCTGGCGTCGACCTTGACGTAGTTGGCCTGGAACTTGAAGTGGCTGGTCAGGTACCAGTTCGCACCCAGAGTGAGGTCGTGCTGGCGGCCGCCGAGGATGCTGCCATCGTCGAGGTCGAGGCGGCTGTAGCGGGCCACCAGTTCCACTGCGCCGTAGTCGTGCGCCGGCTTGATGTTGGCCACCGCACCGGCGTTGTACGGGCGCGATTCGCCGGTCAATACCCAGCTGGCCATCGCGTACTGGCCGCTGCCGGTGTAGTCGGGCTTGCCGTCATTGCGGGTGACCGTGGCGCGCAGGGCTTCGGCCTGCAGCGAGAACGGGCCGCGGATCCAGATGCCTTCCAGGCCGGTGCGGCGGATCTGGTCGGCGGTGACCAGCGCGCCGGAATCGACATAGCGGATGTCGGTCAGGCCGGCTTCCGGACGTGCGCGCAGGCGCGCTGGCCTCGTGGTGCACGTCGCGGCCATCGCTGTAACCGCGCGGATTTTCCTGCGAGTAGGCCAGGCCCAGGTGGATCACGTCACCCGGCGCCTTCACCGGGGTCCACACCGCACGCACGGCCTGGGTGGTGCCCGGGTTGTCACCCTGCAGGTCCTTGCCGCCATAGGCGCCGGCCTGCAGCAGGTACTGCGGGCGCTCCAGCACCCATTCCACACCCGTGCGGCGGCCAGCGTAGAAGGCCTGCACCGGCAGCGCGGTTTCCAGGAAGCTGCCGGCGCGCGAGGACGTGTTCGCGTCCAGGCCGACCGGGGTCTTCATGTAGCCGAAGCGGAAGCGGCCGATGTCGCGGCCGAAGAAGGCCTTGCTTTCGAAGCGCACGAACACGTCCAGCCAGGTATCGGACTGGAAGTCGTAATAGACCATCGCGTCGTAGACGCCCTTCTTCTTCAGCGTCGCACCGAACTCCTTGCGGCGCACGGCGTCGTCGTCCTCAAGGCCACTGCCCGAGGAGAAATCGTTGTAGTCGTAGGCGATGTTGGCGGTAGCGGCCAGCTCGGTGCCGTCGCCGAAGGCGTACTTGGTCGGCCAGTTGTCGAAATCGGCAGCCGAAGCGAAGGCGGGAAGCGCGGCCAGCGACAGGGCCAGCAAGGTGGGAATCGGGCGCATGTTGGGTGCGGCTCTCTCAGATTGCGTGTGGACAGGACAACAACGGCCGCAAGGGCCGGAACTTTCGCAATGACGCGCCCGGCCGTTCAGCTCGGGCCACCGGCCTCCCCGTGATCGGGCGGTGCGGCGCCAGTGTAGGCATCGCGGCCACCTGAACCGGGGGGCTAGTACCAATAGGTTATCTGCGCCAGCGAGCCCGGCGCGTACAAAGGCGTCCATTGGTCGCACCCCCTGCGCGTGCTGCACAGGGCCTGCGGTCAGTTTCCACGGTAACGGTTCCCGTGCAGTCCCGGGGCCGTACGTGCCTGAAAACGCCCCTTCCGGAGTCCGCCATGCACATCCCGACCGCAGCACCGGTGCCTGCAAAGCCGTTGCCGATCTATCGCCAGCTGTACTTCCAGGTGATCGTGGCGATCGTCCTGGGCGCCATCCTCGGCCACTACGAACCGTTGATCGGCGAGAAGATGAAGCCGCTCGGCGATGCCTTCATCAACCTGGTGAAGATGATCATCGCACCGGTGATCTTCCTGACCATCGTCACCGGCATCGCCGGCATGACCCACCTGCGCACGGTGGGCCGCGTATTCGCCAAGGCGATGGCGTACTTCCTGTTCTTCTCCACGCTGGCGCTGATCGTCGGCATGATCGTGGCGCACGTGGTGCAGCCCGGCGCCGGCATGAACATCAACCCGGCCGAGCTGGACCAGACCGCGGTGCACAGCTACGTCGAGAAGTCGCATGACCTGACCCTGGTCGGCTTCCTGATGGACATCATCCCGAAGACGCTGCTCAGCGCGTTCGTCGATGGCAACATCCTGCAGGTGCTGTTCGTGGCCGTGCTGTTCGGCATCGCGCTGGCATCGGTGGGCGAGAAGGGCAAGCCGATCGTGAACTTCCTGGAGGCGCTGGTCGCCCCGGTGTTCAAGCTGGTGCACATCCTGATGAAGGCCGCGCCGATCGGTGCCTTCGGCGCAATCGCCTTCACCATCGGCAAGTACGGCGTTGGCTCGCTGATCAACCTGGCCTGGCTGGTGGGTTCGTTCTACCTCACCGCCTTCCTGTTCGTGGCGGTCATCCTGGGCCTGGTCTGCCGCCTGTGCGGCTTCTCGGTGTTCAAGCTGGCGCGCTACCTGAAGGCCGAACTGCTGCTGGTGCTGGGCACCTCCTCGTCGGAGTCGGCGCTGCCGTCGCTGATGGAGAAGATGGAACGCGCCGGCTGCAGCAAGTCGGTGGTGGGCCTGGTGGTCCCGACCGGCTACTCGTTCAACCTGGACGGCACCAACATCTACATGACCCTGGCGGCGCTGTTCATCGCCCAGGCCACCAACACCGAACTGACCCTGGGCCATCAGATTGCCCTGCTGCTGGTCGCCATGCTCAGCTCCAAGGGCGCGGCCGGCGTCACCGGCGCCGGCTTCATCACCCTGGCCGCCACCCTGGCTGTGGTGCCGGAGGTGCCGGTGGCCGGCATGGCGCTGATCCTGGGCGTGGACCGCTTCATGAGCGAATGCCGCTCGCTGACCAACTTCATCGGCAATGCCGTGGCCACCGTGGTGGTCTCGCGCTGGGAGGGGGCGCTGGACCGCAACCGCCTGAAGCTGGCGCTGGATGGCCGCGAAAGCGAACTGCCGCCGCTGGTCGATGCCGTGCCCGAGGCGCTGCCGGCCAGGGGCTGATCCAGGTGTGTGGTACCGCGGGGCCGATCACGACAGTGGTACGGCCCCGCGGCGTTTCAAGGCGTCCCATGGCTGTCATGGGACGCACCGAAGCTGGTGTCGCGGTACCGTCGCATACGGCACGGAATTGTGCGGTCGCAGCATGCCTGCGACAGGATAGCGACAGGTCCAGACGCTCCAACGGGGGTATCATCCCCTGTCCCTTCTGCCCATTCATGTAACCCACATCGATGTCCAACGAAGATTTCAAACAGGCCGCCCTCGATTACCACCGGATGTCCCCGCCGGGAAAGATCAAGGTTTCCGCTACCAAGCCCATGCTGACCCAGCGCGACCTGTCGCTGGCGTATTCGCCGGGCGTGGCATACGCCTGTGAAGCGATCAAGGCCGACCCGCAGCAGGCCAGCGAGCTGACCGCCCGCGGCAACCTGGTGGCGGTGATCTCCAACGGCACCGCGGTGCTGGGCCTGGGCAACATCGGCGCGCTGGCCGGCAAGCCGGTGATGGAAGGCAAGGGTGTGCTGTTCCAGAAGTTCGCCGGCATCGATGTGTTCGACATCGAAGTGGACGAAACCGACTCGGACAAGCTGGTCGACATCATCGCCTCGCTGGAGCCGACCTTCGGCGGCATCAACCTGGAAGACATCAAGGCGCCGGAATGCTTCGTGGTCGAGCGCAAGCTGCGCGAGCGCATGAAGATCCCGGTGTTCCATGACGACCAGCACGGCACGGCGATCATCGTCGGCGCAGCGGTGCTCAACGCCATGGCGATCACCGGCAAGAAGATCGAGGAAGTGAAGCTGGCGACCACGGGCATGGGCGCGGCTGGCATTTCCTGCGTGAACATGCTGGTGCAGCTGGGCCTGAAGCCGGAGAACATCCTGGCCTTCGACCGCGAGGGCGTGATCCACACCGGTCGTACCGACCTGGACCCGGAAAAGCAGCGCTATGCGCGCGACACCGACAAGCGCACCCTGGCCGAGATCGTCGACGGCGCGGACATCTTCCTGGGCCTGTCGGCGCCGGGCATCCTGACTGCCGACATGGTCAAGACCATGGCGCCGGATCCGGTGATCTTCGCGCTGGCCAACCCGACCCCGGAAATCATGCCGGAACTGGCGCGCCGCCCGTCCGGACGCGATCATCGGCACCGGCCGTTCGGACTACCCGAACCAGGTCAACAACGTGCTGTGCTTCCCGTACCTGTTCCGTGGTGCGCTGGACGTGGGCGCGACCGCGATCAACGAGGAAATGAAGATCGCCTGCGTGCGCGCCATCGCGGCGCTGGCGCGTCGTGCGGCCACCGACATGGGTTCGGCCTATGGCGGCGAGACCCCGAGCTTCGGTCGTGAATACCTGATCCCGCGCCCGTTCGACCGCCGCCTGCTGGTGGAGCTGTCGGCCGCCGTGGCCCAGGCCGCGATGGACTCGGGCGTGGCCTCGCGCCCGATCGACGACATGGGCGCTTACCGCGACAAGCTGGCCCAGTTCGTCTACCGCACCAGCCTGATGATGAAGCCGGTCTACGACCGCGCGCGCAGCGACAAGCAGCGCGTTGTGTATGCCGAGGGCGAAGAGGAAGTGGTGCTGCAGGCGGTGCAGAACGTGGTCGATGACGGCCTGGCGCACCCGATCCTGATCGGCCGCCCGGAAGTGATCGAGTCGCGCATCGAGCGCCTCGGCCTGCGCCTGAAGATCGGCGAGAACGTTGAAGTCACCAACATCAACGACGACCCGCGCTTCAACGAGTACTGGCAGTACTACCACGGCCTGACCGGCCGTCGTGGCGTGACCGTGGCCGCGGCGAAGAACCTGATGCGTTCGCGCCCGACCCTGATCGCTGCAGTGATGGTGGCCCGTGGCGAAGCCGATGCGATGCTGACCGGCATCGTCGGCCGTTTCCACAAGAAGCTGGGCTACGTGCGCAGCGTGCTGCCGCTGGAGCCGAAGGTCACCTCGACCTCGGCGATGACCGGCGTGATCAACCAGCAGGGCGTGTTCTTCTTCGTCGATACCCACGTGCAGGAAGACCCGACCGCCGAGCAGCTGTGCGAAGCGACCCTGCAGGCGGCCTACCGCATGAAGCTGTTCGGCATCGAGCCGAAGGTGGCGCTGCTGTCGCACTCCAACTTCGGCAGCCACGATTCCAAGGACGCGCTGAAGATGCGCCAGGTGCGCGAGCTGCTGCTCAAGCGCAACCCGCGTCTGAACGTGGACGGCGAAATGCAGGGTGACACCGCATGGGACGAAGCGCTGCGCCAGAAGCTGCTGCCGGGCTCGACCCTGCAGGGTCGCGCCAACCTGTTCGTGCTGCCGAACCTGGAAGCGGCCAACATCGCCTACAACCTGGTGCGTGTGTTCACCGACGGCGTGGCGATCGGCCCGATCCTGATGGGCGTGAACAAGCCGGTGCATATCCTGACCACCAGCGCGACCTCGCGCAGGATCCTGAACATGACCGCCATTGCGGCGGTGGATGCGCAGATCCGCAAGCAGCTGGAAGCGGAAAAGAAGGCGTAAGCCTTCTTTCCAGCGTCAGCTGCAGAAGCGCGCCCCCCAGGGCGCGTTTCTGTTTCCGCAAAGCGGAAACGGGTAGTGCCGGCCGCTGACCAGCAACCGCAATCATGTCCACCACCACCGCAGCCGGCCAGCGGCCGGCTCTACCGCCCGCCGGCCTGTGCCACACGCGCTACGCCGCCCGGTCATGTCCCTGCAACGCCGTTGCGGCCCAATACGCCCACGCGGCCCGGCCGTGGGAAGGGACCGGACCGGCCTTCCCACCCTGGGCCCGACCAACTTTTCATGGGCGAGGGTGTCATGCGCAATCGAGTGACGCGGCGGTACTTCCAGCAGCTGTTCGCGCTCTACGCCGGCTTCGTGCGGTCGCGCTGAGGCAGCGATGTGGTAGCGCCGGGCCATGCCCGGCGAGCGCGCAGCGTGGCGAATCAGGCATTTCGCCGGGTGTGGCCTGGCGCTACTGAGCGAACGTGGCAACCAAGGTGTGCCGCAGTGGTAGCTATTGAGCTACCGAAATATCTCCGATGGTCACCCTTCCTCCGCCACCATATCCCCGGCTACATTGCAGGCCTTGCCGCAGTAGAATTTCCCAACCGACGCTGCGATTGCTGTGCCACCCAGGCACGCGACCACGATCATCAACCAGCGATTGTGTTTCAGCTTTCCGTTCATTTCATTTCTCCTTTTCTTCGACTCGATATCTCGATATGCCATCGGTTCGATTCCCGTTGCTGGTCCGGTGAGAGTTGGCTCCAGAGCCGCTCGGCATAGCGAAGCCCCTTGCCGCCACTGGCCTGGCTGAATGCGCGCGCATAGGCGTGTGCGCGTGCTGCATCGCGAGGCACATGCAGACCATCCTCAAAGGTGGCCGCAAGATGCATCAGGGCATTGCTGTCACCCGAGTCCGCGGCTTCGTTGAGGAATCTCACTGTCGCTTCCTTGAATCGCTTGACGAGCTCTTCATCGAACATGGAGTGCTCATCGTCGAACTGATGAGACGCCAGTCCCGAGAACATCAATTTCGCAGTGGAGTCGCCGTCTGACGCCGCGTAGTAGGCGAGGTCATAGATGGAGTGTTCTGATTCAAGAGCGGAGCAGTCTGAGTCACCCAGAACGTTTTCCCGGAACTCACGCTGCTGGTCGGGAGTCAGTCCCGTCGGAATGTCTGTTTCCGCCAAGCTTGCGGCGTTTGTGCAACGCGCTATGTCCTGCGCCAGCAGAAGGGCCTGCTGGGGCGACAACTTTCGGCGAATTGCAATCAACTGAGTCCCGGCGGCGGCAACGCTTGTGGCCTGCGTCGTCTCGATCGCAGCATCTTTTCCGTTGATACGAACCCGTACGGTCTGCTGCTCTTGGGGGGCAACAGCGAGAACGCTCGGCGTGTTGCTTCTCGTCCAGATCGCGGTCGTGATCAGTGCAATGGCTGCTCCTGTCACCAGCACAACGACCGCTTTGCGCCTACCGACCTTGGTTCTGATTTTCATGCAAGCAAGGTTAGCGACCCTCGCTCAGTCACGATGTCGGTTGCTGCCGCGTGCTGTTGTGAACAGGCGCCTATCCGACTTGTCGGATTACTCCGCGTGAGATCGTAATGAGATCCCGTTGGGCAGGTCATGCCGGGCCATGCCAGGCGGGCGCGCAGCGCGGCGAAACAGGCGTTTCGCCGGGCAAGCCACGGTGCTACCTGCGGTCAGCGCTTGCCGCGCCGTGCCGGCGGCGGTGCGTCCGAACGCGGCTTGGCGTACTGGGCCCACAACGCCGGCAGTGCCTTGCCGGTGTGCTTCTGCCACAGCGCCGGTGCATAGCGGCCGTCGCGCAGGGCCTTGTCCAGTGCCAGCACCAGGCCGGGATGCTCCGCCTCCGCCCACTTCAGGAACGCACCGGTCACCCGGTAGCCGCTGTCGACGTTCTGCCCCTTCTCGACCTTCACCGGCAATGCCCAGCCAGCGGCGGCGTTGTCCATGCCGTAGCGGTCGCGCGCGTAGTCGGCGATGCCTTCCACCAGCCAGCCCGGTACCCGTGCATCGCCGTAGCCGGGATACCCCTGCACGATGTGCATCGCCTCGTGGGTGACCAGGTCGATGTCGTTCGGATGCTGCGCCAGCCAACCCGGATTGATGGTGATCGTCGCTGCCTGGTCCTTGTCGCCGACGAAGGCGATGCCGGTGTAGGCCGGATCGATCACGATGCGCACCATTGACGGCGCAGCGGGATGGAAGTCCGCACGTTCGCGCAGGTACGCGAAGAAGAACGTATCGATCACCCGCTTGCGCTGCGGTGCGGCCAGGGCGCCACGGGCGTCCTGGTAGTTCAGCGTCACGCCGTCGCGGGTCAGTTGCGTATCGAACGCCTGGGTCTGGCCGAAGCTTGAGAAGGACAGGGCAACAAGGGCCAGAGGCAGTAGACGGAAGCGCATGCAGCTCATTGTACGGTGCCGGCCGCCAGCAGTTCGATCTCCGCCAGCGGCAGCCGTGCCGGTGCCGCCAGGCGCAGGCGGTACTCGCTGTAACGACCGGGTTTGGCGATGCGGAACGGACGGGTCTGGCGGGCGGATTCGAAGTCTTCGCCGCTGCGCTGGTCGAGCACGGCCCAGCTGCCGCCGCCGTTGCGCGCCTCCAGCGTCCACTCACCGCCCTGGATGCGGCCGTCACCGCTGGTCAGCGTGTACATCGTCGGGGTGCCCTCGGCCAGACCGGTCAGCGCGATGGTTGCACCGGCGCCCAGACCCACCGTGGTGCCGGCATCGTCATCGACCAGCGCGGGCAGGGCACGGCCATCGGCCAGCGTCGCCTTCGCGCCGCTGCCGAGCAGGTCGTGCAGCAGCTGCGGGTGCTGGCCGCGCGCGGTCAACGAGCGCGGCACATCGTCCACGCCGCTGCCCCAGCGCGAGGGGCGGGGTCCCATCACGAAGTCGAGGGTCGCGCCCTTGGCGATCAGGTCGTGCGGCACCCAGGTCTTCGTCCACGGCGTACCGTTGATCTTCAGCGACTGCACGTAGACGTTCTCACGCGAGTTGTTGGCCGCGTTCACGGAAAGCACCGCACCACCCTGCAGCTCCACCCGTGCATGCTCGAATGCCGGCGAGCCGATCACGTACTCCGGGGCGCCCATGCGAAGCGGGTACAGGCCCAGCGAGGCCAGTACGTACCATGCCGAGGTTTCACCGTTGTCCTCATCGCCCGGGTAGCCCTGGCCGATCTCGCTGCCGACGTACAACCGCGACAGGATCTCGCGCACGTGCTGCTGGGTCTTCCACGGCTGCCCGGCGTACAGGTACATCCACGGGATGTGGTGCGCCGGCTGGTTGCTGTGCGCATACATGCCCATGCGCACGTCGCGGGCTTCGGTCATCTCGTGGATGGTGCCGCCGTAGGAGCCGGCCAGTGCCGGGTCCGCGGTTTCAGGTGTGGCGAAGAAGGTATCCAGCTTCGCCGCCAGCTTTTCGCGGCCGCCATACAACGCGGCCAGGCCTTCGCCGTCATGGGCGGCGGTGAAGGCGAAGGTCCAGCCATTGGATTCGGTGTAGTCGTGGCCCCACACGCGCGGATCGTAGGCCTTTGCGTCCACGCGCCAGCGACCATCGGCCTTGCGGCCCTGGAAGAAGCCTGCCGCCGGATCGAACATCGTCGCGTAACTGGCGGCGCGATGGCGGAAGTAGTCGGCCTCGGTGCTGTAGCGCTCGCGTGCGGCGGGCGCGGTCGCGCGCTTGGCCAGGGCATCGGCCATGTTGGCGATGCCAAAGTCATTGAGTGCGCCTTCCATCGTCCACGACATGCCTTCGTGCACGTCGGCACTGGCATAGCCGCGGAAGGTCGAACGGTTCATGCCCTTGCGGCCGACATGGCGGTCCGGCGGCACCACGGTCGCGTTCTTCAGCGCGGCGGCATAGGCCTCGGCCGGATCGAAACCGCCGACGCCCTTCAGCCATGCATCGGCGAAGGCCACATCGGAGCTGGTGCCGACCATCAGATCGGCGTAGCCCGGCGACGACCAGCGTGCAATCCAGCCGCCGGCGCGGTACTGCTCGATGAAGCCCTGCACCAGCTGCCCGGCATCGTCGGGCGTGAACAGCGCATAGGCCGGCCAGGTGGTGCGGAAGGTGTCCCAGAAGCCGTTGTTGACGAACACCTTGCCGTCGCGCACGGCGGCATAGCTGCGGGTCGCGCTGCCCTCGGTGTTGTCATCGCTGGCGCTGGCCTGGTTGGCGTAGCGCCACTCCGGTGCGGCGGCGCTGCCCACGTTCTCATGGCCGGAATTGGGGTACAGGAACAGCCGGTACAGGCTGGAGTACAGCGTGGTCTTCTGGTCGTCGCTGGCATCGCCGATGTCGAAACGGGCCAGGCGCGCATCCCATGCATCCTGCGCACGGCCGGCCACGCTTTCCAGTGTATCGGCGGCGGCCATTTCCAGGGCCAGGTTGTGCCGTGCCTGCTCCACCGAGATCAGCGAGGTGGCGATGCGCATGGTCACCCGCCGGTCGCTGCCGGCATCGAATTTGATGTAACCGGTCGGTCGGCCGGTGTTGAGGCGCCCACTGCTGCGCCACGGCCTGTCGAAGCTGGCCACCACGTACATGCGACTGGCGCCGTTGGACAGCCCGCTGCGCGTATCGGTGTAGCCGGACAGTGTCTGCGTGGCAGCGTCCAGGGTCAGGCCACCGCGTGCATCGACATTGTCGAACAGCAGGTTGGCGTCGCCGCCCTCGGGGAACTCGAAGCGGAACAGCGCGGCATGATCGGTCGGCGCGATGGCGGCCGCGATGCCGTTGTCGAAGCGCACGTCGTAGCGATACGGGCGCGCTTTCATGGCTGCGCTCGAATGACAGCGCGCTTGCGACGGTCGGCCTCCGGCACGCCACGGCTGGCCGAGGGCATCACCTGGAAGGTCTGGCGGTCGCCCATCCACGGGCTGGGCTGATGGCTCAGCGCAAGCGCCTGCAGCTGCGGGCGGTTCTGTGCGTCGTTCTGTTCGTTCCAGCGGTACAGCCAGTTCAGTGCGCCAGCATCGGTCACCGGGGTCCAGAAGTTGAATCCGTGCGGTACCGCGGTGGCCGGGAAATTGTTGCCGCGCGAGAAGGTGCCGTTGGCCTGGGTGCCACGGGTGGTCAGCACCCAGTCGGAGACGCGCGCTGGCTGATGACGTGGCACTGTGTCCAAGCGCACGTCATCGATCCAGCCCGAGACCGGTGCACCGTCGGCACTGGCCACCGCCAGTTCGATCGCCACCACGCGGCGGCCCTTCAGCGCGGGCACGTCGCCCAGCCGCACCGCCTTGCGCGCCCACTGCTGCGGATACAGCGTCTTCGAATCGCCCTGCGCGCGCACCGATGGCCACGCCATGCTGGTCGCGTGCAGCGCTGGCCGAAACGCGGCTGCCATCGTCCAGCAGCAGGTCCAGTGACACATAGGTCGAGGCCACGGTGTCCTCGCCGACGATCTCCGGCAGCACCAGCCACGACAGGGTGGTATCGGCCTCGATGGTCATGTCCGCCTTGAACAGCTCGCGTCGCGCGCTGCCGCCTTCGCTGCTGTAGCGCAGTGCATGCAGGCCGCTGTAGCCCGCATTGCGCTTGGCGGCGTAAGGCGCCGCAGGGCCGTTGCCGATCGTGACCTGCAGTGCGCCTGCGGCCGGTGCCGGAGCCGGCTGGCCCGGTTCGAACGAGGTCTGCAGTCCCTGTGCCCGCACCGGCATCGCGGTAGTCGCACAGGCCAGGGCCAGGGCGAGCGGAAGCAGGGCGCGGCGTGGATCGGACAGGGTCATGCAGGGGTCTCCCGGAAGGGCAGGCGGCGGGCAGAACCCGCATCGGCGGACACCACGGACAGCATCGCTCCGCCCGCCGGGATGGCAGTGGAAGAAGCGATGCCGGTCCGGTGGGGGCGGGCCATGCGATCGGGTCGGATTGGAGTGGGCCGGTTTACGACCTGGCCCGATCCTGCAACAGCCGTGGCAACCTGACAAGTGCCATTTAGTTCGATCCAAATGCGGGAAATATCGTTGTAGGCGGATTTTCGGCGTGAACCTGCAGGATCGATCGGGAATTTCCACCGGCACCCCGTCCCGAGGTGGCATGCAGGGCCGCAGGGAATCGGCCCGGTACGCGCAAAGACCCGTTGCGGCGCAATGTCGGGGCGGCCCAGATGCTAGAATCACAGGCCTCGCAACCCGTTCATCGACATCCGCCATGAGCCATACCGCCACCGCGCCCGCCAACGCCGAGAAGCGCTACACCGTGCACCGCAGCGATCTGCCGCTGAGCTGCCCGACCCCGGAAATGGCGCTGTGGAACTCGCATCCGCGCGTGTACCTGCCGATCGAAGACGAGCCCAACGGCGAAGCGCAGTGCCCGTACTGCGGTTCCGTGTTCGTGCTGGCCGACTAAGCGGCCGCCCCTTCGATGCGCCGATTGACCGTGGTGCAGTTGCTGCCGGCGCTGCACTCCGGCGGTGTCGAGCGCTCGACCCTGGAAATTGCTGCGGCCCTGGTCGCTGCCGGCCATCGTGCGCTGGTGGTCTCCGCCGGTGGCCGCCTGGTGCAGCCGCTGCTCGATAGCGGTGCCGAGCACCTCACCCTTGATATCGGCCGCAAATCGCTGCTGACCCTGCGCCACCTGCCGACCCTGCGCCGCCTGTTCGCTGAAGTTGGCGCCGACATCGTGCATGCCCGTTCGCGGCTGCCGGCCTGGCTGGGCCTGTACGCGATCCGCGCGATGCCTGCCGCACAGCGCCCGCATTGGGTGACCACCGTGCACGGGTTGAACTCGCCCAGCCGCTACAGCGCAGTGATGACCAGCGGTGAACGCGTGATCTGCGTGTCCAATACCGTGCGCGACTATGTGCAGCGGCACTACCCCACGGTTCCCGAAGCGAGGCTGCAGGTGATTCCGCGCGGCGTCGATGTCGCACAGTTTCCCCGCGTGGCCCGCGCCGACCGTCGGCCACGACTGGCGCTGGCAGCCGATTACCCGTGGCTGGCGCAGGTTGAGGGCCCGCTGCTGCTGCTGCCGGGGCGGGGCACCCGGCTGAAGGGGCATGCTCATGCGCTGCAGTTGCTGGCGGATGTGCGCGCGGCCGGTGTGCCGGCACAGCTGTGGATGCTGGGCACCGATGAACCCGGCCGTGAAGCCTACGTGGCCGACCTGCGCCGGCAGGCGACTGCTTTGGGCGTGACCGACGCCGTGCAGATCAGCACGCCGACCGCGCGCATCGCCCAGGCCTATGCGGCCAGCGATCTGGTGCTGCAGCTTTCGGACAAGCCCGAAGCGTTCGGCCGCACCGTGGTCGAAGCGTTGTCGGTCGGTCGCCCGGTACTGGGCTGGGACCATGGCGGCGTCGGCGAACTGCTGCAGCAGCTGCAGCCGGCCGGCGCCGTGCCGCTGGGCGATGCACGGGCGCTGGGTGAACGTGCGCTGGCCCTGCTGGCGCAGCCGCCGTCCTTGCCGACCCGCATCCCGTTTACCCTGCAGGCCATGCAGCGCGACACCCTCCGCCTCTATGCCGACCTCGCCGGCTGACCCCGCAACCCTCGTGCGCGAGGACCGCGCCGGACGCTGGGCGCCGTGGTGGGTGCTGGCCTACGTGGCGCTGTGGCCGTTGCCGGGCATCGCTGAAACCGTGCTGGGTCTTGGTGCGCTCTATGCCGCGGTGCGCATGATCATGCGCCGCCTGCAGCGCCGCCCGCACCTGCTGACACCCGCCGCGTGGGCGCTGACCTCGATCCTGTTCCTCGGTTACTGGCTGCCGCAGGCGTTCTCCGCCTTCGATGCGATCGATCCGGCGGCGTCGTGGACCAAGGCGGCCGCCGGCCTGCGCTACCTGCCCTTCATGTGGCTGGTGGCGATCGCCGTGGCCACGCCGGAACGCCGGCGGCTGACCTTCGGTGGCCTCGCATTGATTACCGCTGCGTGGACGCTGGATGCACTGGTGCAGGCGGTTGTGGGTACCAGTCCGTGGTTCTGGTCACTTGAGCAACTGAAGTTTGCAGTAAGCGGTCACGCGTTGTGCCCGGCCAGCGAGGCAGCATGGGTCGATCGCCTCAGTGGCGCGCTGGGGCCGTGCAACCTGAAGTTCGGCCAGGTCCTGGCCAGCCTCTCACCGTTCCTGTTGCTGCCGCTGGCGCGCCGCTTCGGCAATCCAGGGTGGGTCCTGGCTGCGGCGGCGCTGGGCTGCGTGCTGCTGCTGGCCGGCTCGCGCGCGTCGTGGATCACCTTCGCGCTGGTGCTGGCCTACAGCGGCGTGCGCCAGTTCGGCTGGAAGCGGTTGGTGCTGCTGGGGCTGGTCGCTGTCCTCGGAGCGGGTGTGCTGACCGCCAGCGTGCCGCAGCTGCGTGAGCGCTTCGCACGTACGGCGATGGCCTGGGAGGGGAGCGAACGCGGTGTCGACGAGGCGTTGTCGGGGCGCGCGGATCTGGGACGCCGCGGCCTGCATGATTGAAGAGCACCCGATCAACGGGGTCGGCGCGCGGTTTCCGCGATGCCTATCCGGCCTGCGTGTCTGGCGACGAACCGGCGGTGTGGGGCGATGCCCCGGCGTTGCATGCCCATCAGATCGTGCTGGAGATCCTGGCGGAAACCGGTGTGCTCGGCCTGCTGCTGTGGTTGGCTGCGGTGGCCCAGGCCTGGCGGGCCTGGCGATATGCACCGGCCGCCGCCCGTGAGCGTGCGCGCCCGGCGATGCTGGCGCTGGCGGTCACCGTATTCCCGCTCAATACCCATCTGGCGTTCTATTCCGCGTTCTGGGGGGGCCTGACGGTAATGCTGGCCGCGTTGTTCGCCGGCAGCCTGTTGGCCCGCGAAACGGACGACACGCCGACGGTGGTGTGATCGTCCATCCACGCATGGCGTGGCTCTACTCCACGTACCGAACAAACGTCCCCATGGTGGATCCACGCCATGGCGTGCATGGGGCGGTCACCGAACGAACGTCGCCGTAGTAGATCCACGCCATGCGTGGATGGGGCTTTACCGACGCAAACACGCGCCAACCTCCACTAGCCGTGCCTCCGTGTGTATCGCACGCTGAGGCCATGGCCAGCCCAAGACTCCGCTACGGTCGTTACTCCTGCACCGGTAACGTCTATTCATTGACTACGGTAGCCCTCGATCGTGAACCCTTCTTTGCCGATGCTTCCAACGTAGCGATTCTGGTTGAGGCACTGCGCTTCGTAGAGCGCAAGGGGGTGAGCCACAGCTTCACCTGGGTGGTGATGCCCGACCATCTGCACTGGTTGATGGAATTGCGCGGGGGAACCCTGGCCGAGTGCATGGCCCTGCTCAAATCACGCAGCAGCCGGCTGCTGAATCGGCGATTGGAGCGGCGAGGGTCGCTGTGGCAGCACGGTTACCACGATCACGCCGTACGCAGCGATGAATCCCTTCACGAGAAGGCGATGTACATCCTGGCCAATCCGGTCCGTGCGGGCTTGGCGTGCGTGATGGGGGAGTACCCGTACGCCTGGTGCCGCTGGCCGTTGTGAATCCCGGCACGGAATCGAAGAGCATCCACGCATGGCGTGGATCTACTTCAGAATGCCCCACGTCATTGAATCCACGCCATACGCGGATGAAGCCGCACAAGGCAGTAGATCCACGCCATGCGTGGATGAAGCCATCCCTCCCACCGCTACTTGTAGAAATCGCTCCGCCCGCCCGGCTGGCGCTTGAACCGCCGATGGATCCACAGGTACTGGTCCGGGGCTTCGCGCACCATTTCTTCGATGGCCTGGTTGACCCGCGTGGTATCGGCTTCCACATCCTCGCTGGGGAAATTCTCCAGCGGTGCGCCGATCTTCAGGAAGTACTTCCCGCCCTCGCGGCGGTGGAAGTACGGAATCACCGCGCAGCCGGTCATCCGCGCCAGCTGGTGGGTGGCGGTAATGGTGGATGCGGTATGGCCGAAGAACGGCACGAACACGGTGTCCTTGCCACGCATGTCCTGATCCGGCGCATACCAGAGGAAGCCGCCCTTCTTCAGGTGGCGCACAGTCGCGCGGATGTCCTCGTTGGCGAACATCGCCTTGGCATAACGCAGGCGGCCGAACTTCACCGCCCACTCGTACACCGGGTTCTTGTGCTTGCGGTACATGCCTGAAAGATCGACGTAGTCGCACAGCAGGCGGCCGCACATCTCCAGGGTCATGAAGTGGCCGGAGACCAGCAGCACGCCGCGGCCTTCGGCCTGCATCTGCCGCAGATGCTCGAGGCCTTCGATCTTCACCTGCGGGCGGATGCGGTCGATGCTGCCCCACCAGGCGCGGATGCACTCGAGCACGCCCACGCCCAGCGCGTCGAAGCTGTCGCGCACCAGGCGCTGGCGCCAGGCTTCGTCCTTCTCCGGGAAGCACAGCTGCAGGTTGACCTCGGCGGCGCGACGGCGGCTGCCGAGCAGGCGCCAGCTGATCCAGCCGACGCCACGGCCGAGCGCACGCTGCAGCATCCACGGCAGGCGGGCGATGGCGAAGGCGCCGAGCATGGCGGCGAACATCGGCCAGTTGCGGGGATCGCGCAGCGACGGGCGGACGGCGGTGGTGGCATCGGACATGGCGCCATTCTACCAACCCGGCTGCGTGTCTTTCCCGGGGGGCTCCCGTATCCTTGCCGCATGCGTAAAGACCCTGTCGAATGGATCCTGCGCGGCCTGTACTCGGCCGTGCTCTACATCCTGCTGCCGATCACCGTGTACCACCTGGTCTGGCGCGGTTTCCGGGTCCGTGAATACTTCCGGCGCTGGGACGAGCGTTATGCCTCGTATCCGCAGCCGACCGGCCAGCCGCGGGTCTGGCTGCACGCGGTCTCGGTGGGCGAGGTCAATGCCGCCGCGCCGCTGGTGAATGCCCTGCGCCAGCAGCGTCCGGACATCCGCTGGGTCATCACCACCATCACCCCGACCGGCTCGGAGCGCGTGCGCGGCGCTGTGGGGAGACGCGCTGGACCATGTCTATCTGCCGTACGACGTACCGGGCAGCGTCAACCGCTTCCTCGGCCATTTCCAGCCCAGCCTTGCACTGATCCTGGAAACCGAGCTGTGGCCGAACATGCTGTTCGGCTGCCGCGACCGTCGCATCCCGGTCTACATCCTCAACGCCCGCCTGTCCGCGCGTTCGCTGCGCGGTTACCGGGTGCTGGCGGCGCTGATCCGCCGTGCGCTGCGCACGGTCACCTGCGTGGCCGCGCAGTCGCAGGACGACGCCGAGCGCTTCGTGCAGCTGGGTGCTGCGCGTGAACAGGTGCAGGCGCTGGGCAACCTCAAGTTCGATATCGCCACGCCGGATGTGCAGGGCTTCGTCGAGCAGTTCCACGCCTGCGTGCCCGCCGGGCGCCCGGTGTGGATCGCGGCCAGTACCCACGATGGTGAGGAGCAGGCGGTGATCGACCTGCATCGGCGCCTGCGCCAGCAGCACCCCGACCTGTTGTTGCTGTGGGCGCCGCGGCACCCCGAGCGCTTCCCGAAGGTGGAGGCGCTGGCGCGCGAGCAGGGCTGGAACGTGACGACCCGTCGCGCGAAGCAATGGCCGGAGGCCGGCACGGATGTATTCGTCATCGACACCCTGGGCGAGCTGATGCCGTTCTATGCCTGCGCGCAGGTCGCTTTCGTCGGCGGCAGCCTGCAGCCGATTGGTGGCCACAATCTGCTGGAACCGGCGGCGATGGGCACTGCCGCTGTGACCGGTCCGCACCTGCACAACTTCGCCGAGATCTCACGGCGCATGCGTGAGGCCGGTGCCTTGCTGATCGGCGAGGACGTGCAGGCGGTAGGTGACCTGCTGCAGCACCTGCTGGGCGACGCAGCGGCGCGCGAGGACATGGCCCGTGCTGGATGCACGCTGGTCAGCAATGGCCGCGGTGCCCTGCAGCGCACGTTGGCGCTGGTCGCGCCACATCTGCCGCCGCCGCGCAGCTGAGCCGGGCAGCAACACCGCCAGGGCGGACACTACGTGGACCGACTGACGTGATCGACTGCATCAATTCTGCTTAGCAACCGGATTCCTGTCGCAGCAGGACCGGATGCGTGGCTGCGAACGTGTTTGTGGTCACATCGCGATGCGCACGGTACGGATTCTGATACCGCCCTTTGGCGCAGGCTGCCAGCCTGCTGTCGACCGCGCATGGGCGGAATCAAGAGGGCTTGCGATGGACAGCGACAACCGCCGTGGCCGGCACGCGCTGCTGGGAATGGATCACTTCGCGTTGGTGGCGTTGACCTTGTTGCTAGGGGGCAGCGTGATCGCCCTGGTCGGCCAGTACACCGCCGCCCAGGCCGGCCCGGCCATCGTACTGAGTCTGCTGCTGGCCGCACTGGGCACAGCGCCGATGCTGTATTGCCTGCACGTGCTGAACCAGCAGCAGCCGGAAGCCGATGGCCTGTACGGCCCGCTGCGGGCCGCCTGGGGCACGGCAGTCGCGCGCCTGCTGGGTGCTGTGCTGCTGCTGGAGCTGGTGGTGACCAGCGCCGGCGTGGCGCAGTCCATGGCGGGCCACGCGCGTGTGGTGTTTGCCAGTCGCGGTATTGAAACCGGCAGCGCATTGCCGGATCCGGTGATGGCTGTCACCAGCCTGCTGGTGCTGGGTGCGTTCGTGTTGCTGCCTCCGCGTCGCATCGCGCTGATGGTCTGCGTGCTGTTGACGGCGAAGATCGGTGTTGGGCTGTTGCTGCTGGCGCTGGCGGTCCGCCACGTGCACTACGCGAACTGGATCCCGTGGCTGCCGGACGCCACCGCGCCCTATCGGTTCGGACCCGGCGGGGTGCTGGCGGCAAGCGTGCCCTTGCTGGCGGTGTTTGCCAGTGTGGGTCTGGCATTGGGGTTTCCTGGGCGTGGCCCGCAGGTGCGTGCGCGGTCACCAGGGCTGCTGGCGGCCGCGCTGCTGCTGGCAATGCTGCTGCTGATCGTGCTGGCGGCGTTGCAGGCCGGCCTGGTCGAGTTCCCGGCATTGGCCGGTACGCGGCCGTTGTCGGTGGCATTGCAGGGCCATCCGCAGTTGCAGTGGCTGCTGCCGTTGCTGCCGCTGGCGGGCATGGCTGGGCTGGCAGCACTGCTGCTGGTGCTGTTGTCGTTGGCCACACAGCTGGCAGCGCAGCTCTGGCCTGTGGCCGTGGATGAAGCGCCCGGGTTCCGGACACGGCTGATACCGGTTACCGTGGTGCTGGCGGCGCTGCTGGCGTTGGGAACGCCCGTCGATGCATTGCCGGTGCTGCCAGGTCCGGCAACCCTGCTGGTGATGGCGGCTTTGTGCCTGGCAGTACTGCGTGTGCGCGCCGATGCCGGGTGCTGCGATGGTGCTTGCGCCCCTGGCCGCGGCGCTGTGCGTGCTGGCCGCAGTGGAGCGGGCAGGCGCGTGGCCGGGCTGACGGCCGGCGGATCTGCGCCATGTCTGGGTGGGGCCGTACGCGCTGCCCACAAAAAAGCCACCCTCCCGGGTGGCTTCTTCGTTGCCGGCAGGGCGACGACTCAGTGCGTGGTCGTCGACGGGTTGCCCGCGTCCTGGGTCAGCAGGCGGTTCACGTCCTGCAGCTCGGCCACGTCCAGCGCACCCAGCGACTGGCTCAGCAGCAGGCGGTTCTGCAGGAAGGTATAGCGGGCCTGGGCGTAGTCCAGCTGCGCCGAGAACAGGATGCGCTGGTTCTGGATCACGTCCAGCACGGTACGGGTACCGACTTCCAGGCCAACCTGCGACGCGTCGTAGGCGCTCTGTGCCGAAACGACCGCCAGGCGACGGGCTTCCACTTCGCTGATGCCCTGCACCAGGGTCTGGTAGGCATTGCGGGTGTTGCGGTCCAGGGCGCGCTTCTGCTGTTCGTAGCCGTCCTGGGCGATGTCACGCTGGGCCAGCGCCTGGCGCACGCCCGACTGGGTGGCACCGCCGGCGAAGATCGGCACGCTCAGGGTCAGCCCGATGCTGTTGGTGCGTGCATCCGGCGACAACGAGCCAGCACCGGTGCTGTCGCCCCAGGTGGCGGTCTTGCCCCAGCTGCCGCCCAGCGACAGGGTCGGGTAGTGGCCACCACGTGCGGCCTGCACGCCGGCCTCGGCGGCGCTGACCTTCAGTTCCTGTGCCTTCAGTGCCGGATTCTGGTTGGTGGCCTGGTGCACCAGCTCATCGATGTTGCCACGGTTGGCCGGCACTTCCGGGCGGAAGTCCGCCGGCAGGCCGCGCAGGTTCACCACCGGCTGGCCGGTCAGTTCGGTCAGGGCTTGGTAGTTATCGGCCAGGGTGTTCTGCGCAACGATGGTGTTGGCACGCGCCTGGTCGTACTGGGCGCGTGCTTCGTGCACGTCGGTGATCGGCGCCAGGCCCACTTCCAGGCGCTTGTCGGCGAAGTCGAACTGCTTCTTCGCGGCCGCTTCATTGGTCTGTGCGGCGTTCAGCGATTCGATCGCCACCAGCACGTTGAAATAGGCTGCCGAGGTGCGCACGATCAGGCTGTCGTTGGCCGAATCGAGGGTGAAATCCGCCGCCTTGCTCAGCTCGCGCTGCGAACGCAGGTTGTTGATCTGGGTCCAGTTGAACAGCGTCTGGCTGCCGTTGATCGTGTAGTTGCGGCGCTTGCTGGTGACAGTGCCGGAGTTGGCGTCATGGTCGGCTTCGCTGCGCGAGCGGTTCAGCGTGGCTGTGCCGTCGATCTGCGGCAGCAGGGCAGCGCGCCTGCACGGCGCCTTCCTTGTCGTACAGCCGGGTCGATTCGGCAGCCGACAGCTGCGGATCGCCGTTGCGGGCCATCTCGTAGACCTGCAGCAGGTCGGCGGCATGGGCGGACAACGGCAGCAGGGCAGTGGCCAGCGCAACAGCGAGGGATCGGCGGATCATTGCGGCTTCCTTGGACTCAGAGGTGGAACTGGGGTGCCGGGGCGGCACCGCGCAGGTAATCGATATCGGTCTCGAACAGGGACTCGCTGCTGCCGTCGGCCTTGACCAGCAGGGCCTCCATCGCCGGCGAGCGGCCGTGGATCACGAACAGGCGACCACCCGGACGCAGCCACGAGGCGAACTGTGACGGCACCACGTCGACCGCACCAGTGACACAGATCACGTCAAAGCGGCGTTCGGTCTGCCAGGACAGGGCGTCAGCCACTTCCACGCGGACGTTGGTGCCCAGGCCGGAAGCATCCAGGCGCGCACGTGCGGCGGCAGCCAGCTCCGGGTCGATCTCCAGGCTCAGCACGTCGCGCGCCAGCGCGCCGATGCAGGCTGCCAGGAAGCCGCTGCCGGTGCCGATCTCCAGCACTTCGTCACCCGGCTGCAGGTCCAGCGCCTGCAGGGTACGGCCCTCGATGACCGGCTTCATCATCTTCTGGCCATGGCCGATCGGCAGTTCGACATCGGCGTAGGCCAGTGCCCGGTGTGCATCGGCGACAAAGGCCTCGCGCGGCAGGCGGGCCAGGACGTCGAGCACCTTGATGTCCAGCACGTCCCAGGGACGGATCTGCTGTTCCACCATCAGTTCGCGGGCGTGGGCGTAATCAATCGTCATGAGGTTCAAATCCAGCGCAGTGGGCCGGCCATTTTACCGGTGCCGGAGGCCGGCGGCGCGCCCAGAGCATCAGCTGCCGGGTGGCCGGGGTCGCAGTGCCGGAAGTCATCGCGACCTCCGGTTTGTTCAGTTTTGGTTATTCAGCCGTCCCGGCCCCTCGCGGCGCATAGGCGCGCAGGAAGAAGTCGATGCTGGCGGTCACATGGGCAAGAGGGTCGCACTCCACCGGTGACAGTGGCATGCCGCACATCATATGCATGTGCACTTCGCCCTTGACCAGCGTCAGGAACTGCTGACCGGCCAGGTAATAGTCGGGGATGTCCAGCTCGCCGCGTTCACCGCGCGCGCAGGAAGTCGGCCAGAGCCTCGCAGGTACGCTCCGGGCCGGCCTGCCAGAACAGCTCGCGCAGGCGTTCGTCGGTCTCCGGCGCCATCATCATGCGCTGGATCGAGATCGCCGCATCGGAAGTGATCAGTTCGAAGAAGGCCAGGCCGATGCCGATCAGCTGGTCGCGCAGCGGGCCGTCCGCGTCGGCCACGAACAGGGCATCGGGCAGCATTTCAATGCACTTTGACTGCACGGCCTCGGAGAACAGGGTCTCCTTGTCGCCGAAGTGGCTGTACACGGTCAGCTTCGAGACGCCGGCCTGGGCGGCGATGGCGTCCATGCTCACGCCGGTATACCCCTGTTCGATGAACAGTACCTTGGCTGCTTCAAGGATCGCCGCGCGCTTGCCCAGATCCTTGGGGCGCCCGGGTCCGGCGGCCTTGGCAGCGGGCTTGGCCGACGGCTTGCGGGAAGTGGAAGAACTCATCGCAACAATACTAGACCAAGCGGTTCGATATTTATACTATACCGGCCGGTTTATTAAATTGGGCCGGCAGTCGCGGCTCCCCCTTGTTGCAACCCTGCGTTTTCAGGACGTTGACCGATGAAGATCGTGCGCTGGATGGGCGGTATGGTGTGGGTGGCTGCGCTGGCAGCCTGTTCGGGACAGGAACAGGCGCCGCAGGCGGCCGTGCCGGTACTGGTGGTTCACCCCGGCGAACAGGCCGGACAGGCGCCGGCGGCATTCCCGGGCACGGTGCGTGCCCGTCAGGAAAGCCCGCTGTCGTTCCGCGTCGGAGGCAACCTGGTCAAGCGCCACGTCGATGCCGGCCAGGGGGTGAAGAAGGGCGACGTGCTGGCCGAACTGGACGTGGCTGACTTCGCGCTGCAGGCCCGTGCCTCACAGGCGCAGCTGGCTGCGGCCGAGGCCGACCTGGTGCGTGCCCGCGATGACCTGAAGCGCTACCAGGTGCTGGCCGACCAGCAACTGGTCAGCCGCTCGCAGCTGGACCAGCAGTCCGCGGCGTTCAAGGCCGCGCAGGGCCAGGCCAACGCGGCCCGCGCCAACCTCGATGTGCTGCGCAACCAGGCCGACTACGCGCAGCTGCGCGCCGGCCGATGGCGTGATCGCCAGCCGCGAGGCCGAAGCCGGGCAGGTGGTGTCCGCCGGCCAGACCATCTTCAACCTGGCCGCCGATGGCGGCCGCGAAGTGCTGATCGACCTGCCCGAGGCGACCATCCGCGACTACGCGGTCGGCCAGCCGGTCGAGGTGGAACTGTGGAACCGCCCGGGCCAGCGCCTGCCCGGTACGATCCGCGAGATCGCCGCCGCCGCCGATCCGCAGGCACGCACCTATGCCACCCGCGTCAGCCTGGCCGCCGATGCGCTGGCCGATGTCGAACTGGGCCAGAGCGCACGCGTCTACAGCAGCGCCGGTCGCCACGGTACCCTGCAGCTGCCGCTGGGCGCGCTGCAGCGCGGTGCCAACGGTGCCGCCAGCGTGTGGGTGGTCGATCCGGCCAACAGCACGCTGAAGGCCGCCTCGGTCACCACCGGTGCGTTTGGCAGCGAGACCGTGCCGGTGCTGTCCGGCGTGAACGCGGGTGACTGGGTGGTTGCTGCCGGTGGCCACCTGCTGCGGGCGGGCCAGCCGGTGATCGCCGTGGACCGGCAGAACCGCCCGGTGCTGAAGCCGGCCGCGCCGGCCGCTGCCGCCAAGGCCAAGGAGTAAGCCGGTGCGCCGCTTCAATCTATCCGAGTGGGCGCTGGCCAACCGCCCCCTGGTGCTGTTCGCGATGCTGGCCTTCGCGCTGATCGGCGCGTGGTCGTACAAGCACCTGGGCCAGTCCGAGGATCCACCGTTCACCTTCAAGGCGATGGTGGTGCGCACGCTGTGGCCGGGCGCCACCGCCGAACAGGTCTCGCGGCAGGTGACCGAGCCGATCGAGAAGGCGCTGATGAACACCGGCGAGTACGAGTTCATCCGCTCCTATTCGCGCCCCGGCGAATCGCAGGTCATCTTCATGGCCCGCGACAGCCTGCGTTCCAGGCAGATCCCGGACCTGTGGTACCAGGTGCGCAAGCGCGTGGGCGACATCCGTGCGACGCTGCCGCGCGAGATCGTCGGTCCGTTCTTCAACGATGAGTTCGGCGACACCTACGGCAACATCTATGCGTTGACCGGCAAGGGCTTCGACTACGCGGTGATGCGCGACTACGCCGACCGCATCCAGCTGGAACTGCAGCGCGTGCCCGATGTCGGCAAGATCGACCTGGTCGGCCTGCAGGACGAGAAGGTGTGGATCGAGCTGTCCAACACCCGCCTGGCCACGCTGGGTGTGTCGATGCAGCAGGTACAGCAGGCGCTGGCCGACCAGAATGCGGTCACCGGCACCAGCTTCTTCGAGACCGCCACCGACCGCGTGCAGCTGCGCGTGACCGGCCAGTTCAACGACATCGAAGCGATCCGCCAGTTCCCGATCCGCGCCGGTGACCGCACCGTGCACCTGGGCGACATCGCCGAGGTCAAGCGTGGCTTCGCCGATCCGGCGTCGCCGAAGATGCGCTTCATGGGTGAAGAGGCCATCGGCCTGGCGGTGGCGATGAAGGATGGCGGTGACATCCTCAAGCTCGGCGCCAACCTCGATGCAGAGTTCGAACGCCTGCAGAAGACCCTGCCGGCCGGCATGCAGCTGCGCAAGGTGTCCGATCAGCCGCAGTCGGTGGAGGAGTCGGTCGGCGAGTTCGTGCAGGTGCTGACCGAAGCCGTAGTGATCGTGTTGCTGGTCAGCTTCTTCTCGCTGGGCCTGCGCACCGGCCTGGTGGTAGGTGTGACCATCCCGCTGGTGCTGGCGATGACCTTCTTCGTCATGCACTACTTCGACATCGGCCTGCACAAGATCTCGCTGGGCGCGCTGGTGCTGGCGCTGGGCCTGCTGGTGGACGATGCGATCATCGCGGTGGAGATGATGGCCACCAAGATGGAGCAGGGCTACGACCGCCTGCGTGCGGCCAGTTTCGCCTGGGAGTCGACCGCGTTCCCGATGCTGACCGGTACGCTGATCACGGCGGCCGGCTTCCTGCCGATCGCCACGGCGGCATCGAGCACGGGTGAGTACACCCGCTCGCTGTTCCAGGTGGTGACTATCGCACTGGTGGTGTCGTGGATTGCCGCGGTGCTGTTCATCCCGTACCTGGGCGACAAGATGCTGCCGGACCTGTTCAATCCGCAGCCGCCGAAGCCGGGCAGCCTGTCCGCGCGCTGGCATGCCAAGCGCCAGCAGTGGGCCGACCGCTATCCGGCGCTGGCCAACCTGATCGCGCCGCCGCTGCACGGGCACGACCACGATCCGTACCAGCGCCCGTTCTACCGCAGCTTCCGTCGCTTCCTCGATGGCTGCCTGCGCCACCGCTGGTGGGTGATTGCCGCGACCATCGCCCTGTTCGTGTTCTCGCTGATGATGTTCCGCTTCGTGCCGCAGCAGTTCTTCCCGGATTCGACCCGGCCGGAACTGATGGTGGACATCGAGCTGGCCGAGGGCGCATCGCTGCGCTCGACCCAGGCCCAGGCCGAGAAGCTGGAGAAGCTGCTGTCCAACCGCGATGGCATCGCCAACTACGTGTCCTACGTGGGCACCGGTTCGCCGCGCTTCTACCTGCCGCTGGACCAGCAGCTGCCGGCCACCAACTTCGCCCAGTTCGTGGTACTGGCCAAGGACATCAAGGCGCGCGAAAGCACCCGTGACTGGCTGCTGCACGAGGTGATTCCGAAGTTCCCGGACGTGCAGATGCGCGTGACCCGCCTGGAGAACGGCCCGCCGGTCGGCTATCCGGTGCAGATGCGCATTTCCGGCGAGCACATCGAGAAGGTGCAGGCGATCGCGCGCCAGGTCGAAGCCAAGGTGCGTGAGAACCCGCACGTGATGAACGTCAACCTGGACTGGAGCGAGCCGAGCAAGGTGGTGCGGCTGGTGATCGACCAGGAGCGTGCGCGGGCGCTGGGCGTGAGCAGTGCCCAGGTCAGCCAGTTCCTGTCCAGTTCGCTGGCCGGGCAGTCGGTGAGCGTGTACCGCGAGGGCAACCGCCAGATCGAGATGCTGCTGCGTGGCCCGGCCGATGAGCGCAACCAGCTGGAGCTGCTGTCCAGCCTGTCGATGCCGACCGCCAACGGCGGCAGCATCACGCTGTCGCAGGTGGCGACGATGGAGTACGGCTTCGAGGATGGCATCATCTGGCACCGTAACCGTCTGCCGACGGTGACCGTGCGCGCCGACATCAGTGATGGCATGCAGCCACTCGACGTGGTGCATCAGATCCTGCCGACGCTGGATGGCATCCGTGCCGAGCTGCCGAATGGCTACCTGCTGGAAACCGGCGGTACCGTGGAGGATTCGGCACGTGGCCAGAACTCAATCAAGGCCGGCATGCCGCTGTTCCTGGTGGTGGTGGCCACGCTGCTGATGCTGCAGCTGCGCAGCTTCTCGCGTGCGGCGATGGTGCTGGTGACCGCGCCGCTGGGCATCATCGGCGCGACGTTGTTCCTGCTGCTGTTCCGCGCGCCGTTCGGCTTCGTGGCACTGCTGGGCACGATCGCGCTGGCCGGCATGATCATGCGCAACTCGGTGATCCTGATCGACCAGATCCAGCAGGACATCGATGCCGGGCATGACCGCTGGCATTCGATCATCGACGCGACGGTGCGCCGCTTCCGCCCGATCGTGCTGACCGCGCTGGCGGCGGTGCTGGCGATGATTCCGCTGTCACGCAGTGCGTTCTATGGCTCGATGGCGATTTCGATCATGGGTGGCCTGATCGTGGGCACGGTGCTGACCCTGGTGTTCCTGCCGGCGCTGTACGCCGCGTGGTTCCGGGTCAAGCCGGACGAATCCGGGGCGTAATGCCCCGGGTTCGGCGGCCACTGCCCTGGTAGGTGCCAACCTTGGTTGGCACTGATGCACGCATCCACGCATGGCGTGGATCTACCGCAGCGGGTCTTGGCCCTGGTAGGTGCCAACCTTGGTTGGCACTGATGCACGCATCCACGCATGGCGTGGATTTACCGCAGCGGGTCTTCGCCCTGGTAGGTGCCAACCTTGGTTGGCACTGATGCACGCATCCACGCATGGCATGGATTTACCGCAGCGGGTCTTCGCCCTGGTAGGTGCCAACCTTGGTTGGCACTGATGCGTGCATCCACGCACGGCGTGGATCTACTGCAGCTGCAGGCCGCTCCGCAGCGCTGGCAGCAGCCATTCAATGAACACCTGCACGCGTTGCGCGCGGTGCTGCCGATGCGGCTGCAACAGGGTCACCGGCAGCGGTTGCGCCACGTGCTGTGGCATCACTTCCACCAAGGTTGGTAGTTTCTGCAGTAGAGCCACCCCATGGGTGGCTGCGGAGGACCAGGATCAGTCATCCACGCATGGCGTGGATCTACTGATCTGCGCGGCATGCATCTACGCATGGCGTGGATCTACTGCAGCTGCAGGCCGTTCCGCAGCACCGGCAGCAGCCATTCGATGAACACCTGCACGCGTTGCGCGCGGTGTTGCCGGTGCGGCTGCAGCAAGGTCACCGGTAACGGCTGCGCCACGTACTGCGGCATCACTTCCACCAGCGCACCGGATTGCAGTTCGGCCTGCACGTCGTAGCGCGGAATCTGCAGCAGGCCGAGCCCCGCCACGCAGCACGCGATCGAGGCCTCGGCGCTGTTTACCCGTACCCAGCCAGGCATCGGCAGCGTGCGCAGCTGGCCACCGTCCTGCCATTCCCACGGTTCCACCCGCGCCGTGGTCGGCGATGCGTAGTTCACCGCGCGGTGCTGCTGCAGGTCGGCAGGATGCTGCGGTACGCCGTGTTCGCGCAGGTAGGCCGGCGCGGCGACGTTGACGAAGTCGAGCTGTCCCAGCATGCGGGCCACCAGGCTGGAGTCACCCAGCTGGCCGACCCGCAGCACCGCATCACAGCCGTCTTCGATCAGGTTCACCGCGCGGTCGGTCATGCCCAGGTCCACTTCAACCTGCGGATGGCGCGCGAAGAAGTCGGGCAGGGCCGGGGCGAGGATGCGGCGGCCGATCCGGCTGGGCACATCGATTTTCAGCAGGCCCACCGGCTGCGCATCGTCTTGCCGGAACAGCGATTCGGCGTCTTCAACCTCGGCGATCAGGCGCAGGCAGCGGGCATGGAACACGTCCCCATCATGGGTGGTGGACACCCGACGGGTCGATCGCTGCAGCAGGCGGGTGCCGAGCCGCTGCTCCAGTTCGGCGATGGCCGCCGATACCGTGGAGCGGGGCAGGCCGAGCTGGTCGGCGGCGCGGGTGAAGCTGGCGCATTCCACCACCCGGGTGAAGATGCGGAAGCGATCGATCCGGTCCATTGTTCGCCTACTCTGGAAAGTTAAGTCAATGTGGCGGGCTTTATCCGCATTTTCTGCACGATATCGTCGT
This sequence comes from Stenotrophomonas sp. 93052_Sma, assembly GCF_056481145.1. NCBI lineage: Bacteria > Pseudomonadati > Pseudomonadota > Gammaproteobacteria > Lysobacterales > Lysobacteraceae > Stenotrophomonas > Stenotrophomonas sp. 93052_Sma. Next base: position 4,095,791 of record NZ_CM151134.1, on the reverse strand, counting down.
CAGGGCAGGGTTGCCACCCCGGGCAGCCCCCTCCTGAGACAAACGCCATGACCGACCATTCCCTCAAGGGCAAGACCGTGCTGATCGCCGGTGGCGCCAAGAACCTGGGCGGACTGATCGCCCGCGACTTCGCCAGCCAGGGCGCCAAAGCCATCGTCATCCACTACAACAGTGCCGCCACCCAGGCTGATGCGGAAGCAACGGTCGCCGCCGTGCAGGCCGCTGGCAGCAAGGCGGTGGCGCTGCAGGGCGACCTGACTTCGGCCGCAGCGATGGAGCGCTTGTTCGCCGATGCCGTGGCCGCAGTCGGCCGTCCCGACATCGCCATCAATACGGTCGGCAAGGTGCTGAAGAAGCCGCTGCTGGAGATCAGCGAAGCCGAGTACGACGAGATGAGCGCGGTCAATGCCAAGGCCGCGTTCTTCTTCCTCAAGGAGGCTGGACACCACGTCAACGACGGTGGCCGCATCTGCACTCTGGTCACCTCACTGCTGGGTGCGTTCACGCCGTTCTATTCCAGCTATGCCGGCACCAAGGCGCCGGTTGAGCATTTCACCCGCGCCGCGTCGAAGGAGTTCGGTGAGCGCGGAATCTCGGTGACTGCGATCGGGCCGGGCCCGATGGACACGCCGTTCTTCTACCCGGCCGAGAGTGCCGATGCGCAGGCGTACCACAAGACCGCGGCCGCGCTCTCGGCGTTCACCCGCACCGGCCTGACCGACATCGCCGACATCGTGCCGTGGATCCGCTTCCTGGTCACCGACGGCTGGTGGATGACCGGGCAGACCATCCTGGTCAATGGTGGGTACACCACCAAATAATGCAGCCACGCATGGCGTGGCTCTACTGCGGTGGTAGGTGCCAACCTTGGTTGGCACGGATGGCGCATCCACGCATGGCGTGGATCTACAGTAGAGCCACCCCATGGGGGGGCTGCGCACAATGTACAAAGGGAGGGGCGCCACGCATGGCGTGGCGCTATCGGATCAGTTGAGTTTGGCCAGCACCGCGTCGGTGGCGGCAGCGGTGCTGACGGCCTGGCCCTTCGCTGCCAAGTCGGCAGTGAACACACCATCATCCAGCACGGCGTGCACCGCCGCTTCAACCGCGGCGGCTTCCGCTTCCAGCCCCAGCGAATGGCGCAGCAGCATCGCGGCGCTGAAGATCGTCGCGTATGGGTTGGCGATGCCCTTGCCGGCGATGTCCGGGGCCGAACCGTGGATCGGCTCATAGATGCCGACTGCACCCGGCTCACCCAGCGAGGCCGAGGGCAGCAGGCCGAGCGAGCCGGCCAGCATCGAGGCTTCGTCGGTGAGGATGTCGCCGAACATGTTCTCGGTGACGATCACATCGTACTCGCGCGGCTTGGCCAGCAGGTGCATGGCCATGGAATCGACCAGCTGGTGCTCCAGTGCAACGTCCGGGAATTCCTCGCGGCCGATGCGCGCGGCCACGTCACGCCACAGGCGCGAGGTCTCCAGCACGTTGGCCTTGTCCACCGAGGTGACCTTGCCGCGGCGCTGCCGGGCCAGGCGGAAGGCACTGCGCAGCACGCGTTCGATCTCGGCCACGGTGTAGCGGCACAGGTCGCTGGCGCTGTCGGCGTCGCGGGTCTTGTCGCCGAAGTAGATGCCACCGGTCAGCTCACGTACCACCACGAAGTCCACGCCCTGCAGCAGCTCGGCCTTGATCGGCGAGGCGTGCACTGCGGCTTCGTGGGTACGCACCGGGCGCAGGTTGGCATACAGGCCCAGCGCCTTGCGGATCGCCAGCAGGCCCTGTTCCGGGCGCACCTTGGCGTTGGGATCGGACCACTTCGGGCCGCCGACCGCACCCAGCAGCACCGCGTTGGCGGCTTGGCAGGCGGTCAACGTAGAGGCCGGCAGTGGCTCGCCGTGGCGGTCGATGGCGATGCCACCGATGTCGTGCTCGCTGAAGGTGAAGGTGTGGTTGAAGCGTGTGGCGACAGACTTCAGGACGGCGACTGCCGCGGCGGCCACTTCCGGGCCGATGCCATCACCGGGCAGGACAACAATTTCAGCGTGCATGCTCACTCTCGTAGCGTTCGATTTCAGGGACACGGCCCAACAGATACCCCAACTGGTCGACGCCTTCCAGCAGGCAGGTCTGCGAGAAGCCATCCAGCGGGAAGGAATAGACGCGCCCATCGGGCGTGCGCAGCTCGCGCGCGGCCACGTCGATGGTCAGCTCGTCGTCCGGGCGCTGCATCAGCGCCTGCACGTCGGCTTCGTCCAGCACGATCGGCAGCAGGCCGTTCTTCAACGCGTTGCCGCGGAAAATGTCGGCGATCTCGCTGCTGACGATGGCGCGCAGGCCCAGGTCGGTCAGTGCCCAGGGCGCGTGTTCGCGCGACGAGCCGCAGCCGAAGTTGCGGCCGGCCAGCAGGATGCTGCGGCCAGCGTTGTGCGGCTGGTTGAAGGCGAAGTCGGCTACTGGTGCGCCGTCGGCCTGCCAGCGCCAGTCATTGAACGCGTTGCGGCCGAGGCCGGCGCGTTCGGTGGTGGACAGGAACCGGGCCGGGATGATCTGGTCGGTGTCGATGTTGGTCTGGCGCAGCACCACGCTGGCCGAGGTCAGGGTACGGAAACCGGCCATCACGCCACCTCCTGTGCGAACAGGTCGCGGGTATCGGCAACGTGCCCGTTCACTGCGGCCCACGCGGCGCTCATCGGTGAGGCCAGCAGCGTGCGCGAACCGGGACCCTGGCGGCCCTCGAAATTGCGGTTGCTGGTGCTCACTGCGAGCTGGCCAGGCGCAACCAGATCGCCGTTCATGGCGATGCACATCGAACAGCCCGGCTCGCGCCATTCGGCACCGGCCGCGCGTACGATCTCATGGATACCTTCGGCCTCGGCCTCGCGCTTGACGATTTCCGAGCCCGGCACCACCAGCATGCGCACCCGCTCGGCGACGCGGCGACCGCGCAGGACCTGCGCCACTTCGCGCATGTCGCTCAGGCGGCCATTGGTGCACGAACCGACGAACACCACATCCACCGGCGTACCCGCCAGCGCCTTGCCGGCCTGGAAGTGCATGTAGTCCAGGCCCTTCTGTGCGGCGGCATCATTGGCCGCTGGAATCGGCGCATCCACCGCGATGGCGGTGCCCGGGTGGGTGCCCCAGGTCAGGGTGGGGCGGATATCGGCGGCGTCGATGTGCACCTCGTTGTCGAAGCGTGCGCCTTCATCGCTGCGCAGCTGCTGCCAGCGTGCCACGGCAGCGTCGAAGTCGGCGCGCTTGGGACCACGCGGGGTCGCGGCGACGAAGTCGAAGGTGACCTGGTCCGGCGCCACCATGCCGGCGCGTGCGCCGGCCTCGATCGACATGTTGCACAGGGTCATGCGCTGTTCCATGTCCATCGCTTCGATGGTGCTGCCACGGAACTCGATCACGTGGCCGGTGCCACCGTTGACGCCGATCACACCGATGATGTGCAGGACCACATCCTTGGCGCCGACGCCCGGCGCCAGCGGACCGTCGACGGTGATCGCGAAGGTCTTCGCCTTGCGCTGCAGCAGGCACTGCGTGGCCAGCACGTGGCCGACCTCGCTGGTGCCGATGCCGAAGGCCAGCGAGCCGAACGCACCATGGGTGGAGGTGTGGCTGTCGCCGCACACGATGGTCATGCCGGGCTGGGTGAACCCCTGTTCCGGGGCGATCACGTGGACGATGCCGCGGTTGTCCGAGGCCATGTCGAACAACTCGATGCCGTGCTCGGCGCAGTTGCGCGCCAGCGTGGCGACCTGGGCTTCGGAGGCGGCGCTGGCGTAGGGCAGCGTGCCGTCGGCGGCGGCCGGCAGGGTTGGTGTGGAGTGGTCCATCGTTGCCTTGGTACGGTCCGGTCGGCGCGGTGACAGGCCGCGTTGGCGCAGTTCGGTGAACGCCTGCGGCGAGGTCACCTCGTGGATCAGGTGCAGGTCGATGTACAGCACGGCGGGCGCGCTGTCGGATTCAGGGACAACCACGTGGGCGTCCCACAGTTTGTCGTACAGGGTGCGGGGTGCGGAGGTCATGCGTATGCCTGGCAGAAGTACGAAGTTGCGGACATCGGAAAAGATGACGAATGGATCATGTCAGCGGCGACGGGCAAGTACCCGCAGCCGCACGTAGTCGGCCAGCGGCTGGCCGGCGGCGTTGCGCGGCAGGTGGGCCAGCAGCGCGGTGGCGGCCTCGCGCACGGTCGCGCGTGCCTCGGCGGGCAGGTCGTCCAGCAGCGGTGCTGCGAACACCCGCAGCCAGCCGGCCACGCCGGTCGGCAGTGCGGTCGGGCGCGGTGTGCACTCGATCAGCTGCACCTGGAAGCCATGCTGGCGCAGGCGATCGGCGTAGGCATCGGCAGTGGGGAAGTACCACTGGAAGGCGCTGGCACCATGGCCGTGGGCCACGCGCGCGGCCTGCACCGCCGCGATGATCTTGGCCACGTTGCCGTGGCCGCCGAACTCGGCGACGAAGCGGCCGCCGGGGCGCAGCGCGCGGCGCACGCCTTCCAGCACCTGATCGGGGTTGGTCATCCAGTGCAGTGCTGCGTTGCTGAACACCGCATCGAATGCGTTGTCGAAGGTCAGTGCGTGGCCATCCATCACCTGCGCATCGACGCCGCGCGCACGCGCGGCGATCACCAGTTCCGGTGAGGCATCCACACCGCGGATGTGTGCGCCACTGAGCGCCAGTTCGGTGCTGAGCATGCCGTCGCCACAGCCCAGGTCGAGAATGCGTTCACCGGCGCGCGGGTCGAGCAGGCGCGATACCGCACCGCCGAGCAGCGGCACGAAGCCGGCGTCGATCGCATAGTCCTGGGCGTTCCACTGCTGGCCAGCGGCGCTGGCCGGGGTAGGAGTGTCGAAGGCGCTCATCTCGGGTTCCTCAGGCGGTGGCAGGGGTGGGAACGTCGGTGCTGCTTGGGGCGGTAGCCTGGCGCTGGCGCAGCAGGCGGTTGGCCACATCCAGCCAGGCCAGTGCGGAGGCTTCAATGATGTCCTTGCTGGTACCGGTACCGTCGTACTCCACGCCTTCGTGGCGCACGCTCAGGTTGGCCTCGCCGCGCGCATCGGCGCCGATGCCGACGCTGTGCACGTGGTAGCTGTCCAGCATCAGCTGCACGCCGGTGGCAGCCGACAGCGCGCCGAACAGCGCATCGACGGGGCCGTCGCCCTGCGCGGTCTCGGCTACGCGGTTGCCGTCCGGGTCGGACAGTTCGACCAGTGCATTGGCGCGGCTGCCGACGTCGCTGATGGTCATCGACGCCAGGCGATATCCCTGCGCGTTGGAGCCGCCCTGCATCAAGGTTTGCAGGTCGGCATCGGTGACCACGCGCTGCTGTTCGCACAGGCCCTTGAACTGCTCGAACACCAGCTTCAGTTCGTCTTCGTCCAGCCAGAAGCCCAGCGCACGCAAGCGGGCTTCGACGGCGGCGCGGCCACTGTGGCGGCCCAGCACCATCTGTGAATCCTCCCAGCCCACGTCTTCCGGCCGCATGATTTCGTAGGTGCCGCGGTGGCGCAGCATGCCGTGCTGGTGGATGCCCGATTCGTGGGCGAACGCGTTGGCACCGACGATGGCCTTGTTGCGCTGTACCGGCATGCCGACCAGGCGCTGCAGCAGCTGCGAGGTGCCGACGATGCGCGGGGTGTTGATCGCGCTGTCCTGCTCGTAGAAGGCCTGGCGTACCTTCAGCACCATCGCGATCTCTTCCAGCGAACAGTTGCCGGCACGTTCGCCGATGCCGTTGACGGTGCACTCGACCTGGCGTGCACCGCCTTCGATGGCGGCCAGCGAGTTGGCCACCGCCAGGCCCAGGTCATTGTGGCAATGTGCGCTGAAGATCACATTGGCGGCATTCGGCACGTCGGCGACGCCGGCGATGACCTGCTGGAACATCGCGCGGATCTCTTCCGGCGTGGTGAAGCCGACGGTGTCGGGCAGGTTGATGGTGGTGGCGCCGGCGGCAATGGCCACGCGCGAAACCTCGATCAGGTAGTCCAGCTCGGTGCGGGTGGCATCCTCGGCCGAGAATTCGACATCGTCGATATAGGACCGGGCCAGCGATACGTGCTTGCGTACCGACTCCAGTACCTGCTCGCGGGTCATCCGCAGCTTGTGCTCGCGGTGCAGCGGGCTGGTCGACAGGAACACGTGCAGGCGCGGGTTGGCAGCGGCCTCCAGCGCACGTGCCGAGGTTTCGATGTCGGCCTGCAGGCAGCGCGACAGCACCGCCAGGGTCAGGCTCGGGCGGCGCAGTTCGCGGCCGATCAGTGCCATCGCCTCACGGTCGGACTGCGAGCTGGCCGGGAAGCCGGTCTCGATGATGTCCACGCCCAGTTCGTCCAGCGCACGCGCCATCACCAGCTTCTGCGGCGGGCTCATGCTGCAGCCGGGGGACTGCTCGCCGTCACGCAGGGTGGTGTCGAAGATGCGGATGCGCGGGGTGGTAATTCGTTCGATGGTGGTCACAGGGAAATCTCCTCGACAGCGGGTGCGACGGCTTGCAGGGGGGAAGGGGAAGGGGAAGAGGTGGGGGAAGCTGTGGCGCTGGCCTTGCTGGGCGAGCGCGGGGATTCGCTGCGCCGTCGCCGCGGTTTGCGTGGCGGGCGCGGACGGATGTCGGTGAGCAGGCCGGCCAGTACGCCGGCATCGATGTTGCCGCCGGAGACCACCGCGCACTTGCGGCGGCCGGCGACGCGGCGGCCGGCGGCCAGCGCCAGCGCACCGGCGCCCTCGGCGATGATGTGTTCTTCCAGTGCCAGCCGGACCAGGGTTTCGCGCAGTTCGGCTTCGCGCACGATCACCACATCGTCCAGCAGCGAGGTGCACAGGCGGCGGGTCAGGAAGCCGGGAATCTTCACCCGCACGCCGTCGGCCAGCGAGGCAACGGGGGCGATCTCGCGCATGTCACCGCGGATCGCGCGGGCCATCGAATCGACGCCCTCGACCTGCGCGCCGACCACGCGGACGCCCTGCGATTTCAGTGCCAACGCGACGCCGGAGGCCAGGCCGCCGCCGCCGATCGGCACGATCACCACATCCGGCGCGTGTGCGGCCAGCTCGATGCCGACCGTGCCCTGGCCGGCGATCACGTCGGCATCGTCGAACGCGGACAGGAAGCGGTAGCCGTGGCGTTGTGCCAGTTCGACCGCGAAGGCGTAGGCCTCGTCATAGCTGGTGCCGTGCTGGCGCACGGTCGCGCCCCAGTGGGCGACGCCGGCGATCTTGGTGGCGGGCGCGCCATGCGGCATCACGGTGATGGCCGGCACGTCCAGGCGGTAGGCCGCCCACGCCACGCCCTGGGCATGGTTGCCGGCCGAAGCGCAGATCACTGGCCGGGTATCGCCGCGCTCGCGGCCGGCCAGCAGCGCATTCAATGCGCCGCGTACCTTGTAGGAACCGGTGCGCTGCAGGTTCTCCAGCTTCAGCCAGGTACCGAAGCGTTCGGCATGGTGCAGCGGGGTGGGCGGCAGGAAGCGGCGCAGACGAGCCTGCGCCGCCAGTACGTCGGCGACGCTTACGTCGCCGACATCGCTTTCCTGGCTGGTGTCAGCGGCCGGCATGGGCCACCAGCGCAGTGCAGAAGACCGCCGCATGCGGGCACGGGCGGCGAAGAAGACGCCTCCGTACCGGCACCGTGGTCGCTACGGTACGGGTGTTCATACGGATGCTCCTTCCACGGCGGTGACCTGCACGGACACGCAGTCGTAGATCTTCTCGATCTGCCGGCACAGCGTTTCCGCCGGACGCTGGCCATCCACCACCAGCTGCAGGTGCCAGCGGCCATCGTCGGCGGCCACCGGCGCACCACTGATCGCACGCGGCGCGAAGCCACGGCGTTCGGCCATGCCGATCACGCGCAGCAGCGCGCCTTCGGCCGGGTGCAGCACCAGGTCAAGCCGGTATTGCATTGGGGGTCTCCTGGCGGGCGTGGGCGGGATTGCTTTCCAGCATCGTGCTGTTGGCAGTGTTCGGCGGCACCAGCGGCCACACGTTGGCGCGTGCATCGATGGCCACGTGCAGCAGCGCCGGGCCTGGTTCGGCCAGCAGTGCGGCCAGGCCGCCCTCCACGTCGTCGCGGTTGTCGATGCGGGTGGCGGCGATGCCGAACACCTGCGCCAGTGCCACGAAGTCCGGGTTGTCGGACAGGTCGATCTCGCTGTAACGCTCGGCGAAGAACAGCTCCTGCCACTGCCGCACCATGCCCAGCGAACTGTTGTCCAGCAGCACGATCTTCACCGGCAGGCGGCAACGCGCGATGGTGGCCAGCTCCTGCACGTTCATCATGAAGCTGCCGTCGCCGGAGACCAGCACCACGGTGCGCTCGGGGCATGCGAACTGCGCACCCATCGCGGCCGGCAGGCCGAAGCCCATGGTGCCCAGCGCGCCACTGGTCAGATGATTGCGCGGGTGGTTGAAACGGCAGTGCTGGGCGACCCACATCTGGTGCTGGCCGACATCGCAGGCGATCACTGCATCGGCCGGTGCCAGCTCGCTCAGGCGCTTCAGCAGCGCCGGGGCGTAGATATGCTGGCCGGGGGCGTCGTAACGCGCAGCGAAACGATCACGATGCTGTGCACAGCGCTTGCGCCAGGCGTCCTGGTGGGCCTTGGGGGAGGGGAAGGCCGCACGCAGGGCGCGGATGGCGTGGCCGACATTGCCGGGCACGGCGACGTCGGCGCTGCGCAGCTTGGAGATCTCGTAGGCGTCGGCGTCGATGTGGACGACGCGGGCGAACGGTGCGAACTCGGCCAGCTTGCCGGTGGCACGGTCATCGAAGCGCGCACCCAGCACCAGCAGCAGGTCGCTTTCCTGCACCGCCATGTTGGCCGCGCGGGTACCGTGCATGCCCAGCATGCCCAGCGACTGCGGGTGGTTGGCCGGCAGTGCGCCCAGCCCACGCAGGGTCATCACCGTGGGGATGGCACTGGCCTCGACGAAGTCGCGCAGGTCCTGCACCGCGTCGCCCAGCGCGATGCCACCACCGGCGTAGACCACCGGCTTTTCGGCGGCTGCCAGTGCGGCGATGGCCTCGGCGATGGCCGCTTCGGCCGGCGCAGGTGGCGGCTCGACGCTGCTCGGCACGTGCGCTGGCAGATGACCGGCATCGGCCAGCTGCACGTCCTTGGGCAGATCGATCAGCACCGGGCCGGGCCGGCCTTCGCGGGCGATCCGGAATGCATCGGCGACCACGCGCGGCAGGTCATCGACGCTGCGCACCAGCCAGCTGTGCTTGACGATCGGCATCGTCAGACCGAACACATCCAGTTCCTGGAAGGCGTCGGTGCCCAGCAGCGGCGTGCCGACCTGACCGGTGATGCAGACCATCGGTACCGAATCCAGCATCGCATCGGCAATGCCGGTGACCAGGTTGGAGGCGCCCGGGCCAGAGGTGGCCACGCAGACACCCACCTGGTTGCTGGCGCGGGCGAAACCATTGGCGGCCAGCGCCGCGCCCTGCTCATGGCGTACCAGGATGTGCTTCAGCGACGAATCCACCAGCGCGTCGTAGAACGGCATGATGGTGCCACCGGGATAGCCGAACAGCGTACGGACGCCTTCGGCCTCCAGCGCCTGGGTCAGCCAGCGCGCCGTTGGGCGGCGCGCTGCGATGTGTCGAAGAGTTCATGGGGGAACCTTGCAAAGCGGGTGGGGGAGGGCCGCGCGGTTACGCGGCCTGTCCTTGCAACCAGACCATCTTGGCGCGCAGTTCCTTGCCTACCTTTTCGATCGGGTGCTCCAGGTCGGCCTGCTTGAACCTGTTGTAGTTCGGCAGGCCCGCTTCGTACTCGGCCACCCAGTTCTTGGTGAAGGTGCCGTCCTGGATGTCCTTCAGCACTTCCTTCATGCGCGCCTTGGTGCCGGCGTCGATCACCCGCGGGCCGCTGACGTAGTCGCCGTACTGCGCGGTCTCGGAGATGAACTCCAACATGCGCGAGATGCCGCCTTCGTAGAACAGGTCCACGATCAGCTTCAGTTCGTGCAGCACTTCGTAATAGGCGATCTCCGGCTGGTAACCGGCTTCGACCAGGGTTTCGAAACCGGCCTGCACCAGTGCCGAGGCACCGCCGCACAGCACCGCCTGCTCGCCGAACAGATCGGTCTCGGTCTCTTCCTTGAAGGTGGTCTGGATCAGGTTGGCGCGAGCGCCGCCGAGGCCGGCCGCATAGGCCTGCGCGTGCTGCGCAGCCTTGCCGCTGACATCCTGGTAGACCGCCCAGATGCACGGTACGCCGCGCCCGATCTCGTACTCACGACGCACCAGCGCACCCGGGCCCTTCGGCGCAACCAGCACCACATCCAGGTCGGCGCGCGGCTCGATCATGCCGTAGTGCACGTTCAGGCCATGCGCGAACAGCAGGCAGGCGCCCTGCTTCATGTTCGGCGCCAGCACGTCGTTGTAGAGCTTCTTCTGCACCATGTCCGGGGTCAGCACGGCGACCAGGTCGGCGTCTTTCACCGCTTCAGCGGGCGCGATCACGGTGAAGCCATCGGCCTGCGCCTTGGCTTCGGTCGGGCCGCCCGGACGCAGGCCTACCACCACATCGAAGCCGGATTCACGCAGGTTCAGCGCGTGGGCGCGGCCCTGGCTGCCGTAGCCGATGACGGCGATCTTGGTCTGGGGCAGGTCGTTGGTGCTCATGGGGGAGGTTCCTTGCGGTGGGAAGAAAAAAGAACGGCCGGTCGTCGAGGTGACGTGCCGGCCGGTCAGGGGAAAGCGGTGGAGGAGGCGCCGCGCGTTGCACAGGCACAGCCACCACGAGGCGTCGCGGTGGTGCAGGTCCGGGTTGTGCGATCGGCGTTGTGCATGGTGGTTGCGTCTGAAACCAGGTTCTGAAATGAAAAAACCCGCACCGGGGCGGGTGCGGGTTTTTGAAGAGTTCCGGTGTGTTTGTTGCTTACACGCTGGCTCGTCCCGCACCTGTTGGTTGGGTAATAAGTACGAGCACAAGAATCGAACGCAGCGAGGCGGCGCCGATGTCGGCGGCTTCGATGTGGGTTCGCGGTGGCGTGTTGTGATGCAACATGTGATCGAGAGAAACACAGCCGTTTCGGCGCTGTCAACCCTCGCAACGGATTTTCCATCGGTTTCCGGTGCATCCAGCGCAATCGCTTGCGGCACAAGGATGGTTGCCGCTGAAAGTGTTTCGGTGAACCCCAATTCACTCCTTTCAGGCCGGCTTTTGCGCGGAATCCGGCGGATTTTCGCCTTGGCGGGTGCGGAGCTTCCGCACCCACTCCATGATCAACGTCCATGACCTCTGCCCGATACCGCGTGAAGGCCGCAGCGGCGAAGATCGGGGACCACCCTTCCATCGGAACCCGACCGTGTCCCGACGCCTTGCCCGTTCCCTGCTCGCCGCCGCCGTGCTGGCTGCCGTGCCCGCGCTGTCCTTTGCCGCCGACCGCATCACCGGCCACACCTTTGCCACGCGTTCGGAGGTGATCGCCCCGCATGCGATGGCTGCCACTTCACAGCCGCTGGCCACCCAGATCGCGCTGGACGTGATGAAGGGCGGTGGCTCGGCGGTGGACGCGGCGATTGCCGCCAACGCCGCGCTCGGCCTGATGGAGCCCACCGGCAACGGCATCGGCGGCGACCTGTTCGCCATCGTGTGGGACCCGAAGACGCAGAAGCTCTACGGCTACAACGGCTCGGGCCGCTCGCCGAAGTCGCTCACCCTGGCCGAGTTCCAGCGCCGTGGCCTGAAGGACATCCCGGCCACCGGTCCAATGCCGGTGTCGGTACCGGGCGCTGTCGACGGCTGGTTCGCACTGCACGACCGCTTCGGCCGCAAGCCGATGGCGGACAACCTGGCACCGGCCATCCGTTACGCCCGCGAGGGTCACCCGGTGGCCGAGGTGATCGCCTATTACTGGGACCGCTCGGTGCCCAAGCTGTCGCAGTACCCGGGCTTCAAGGAACAGTTCACGATCAACGGCCATGCCCCGCGCAAGGGCGAGATGTGGAAGAACCCGAATCTGGCCAACACCCTGCAGCAGATTGCCGACGGCGGTCGTGATGCCTTCTACAAGGGCGATATCGCCCGCACCATCGGCGACTACTTCAAGGCCAACGGCGGCTTCCTGAGCTACCAGGACATGGCCGACCACCACGGTGAGTGGGTCGAACCGGTCAGCAGCAACTACCGTGGCTACGACGTGTGGGAGCTGCCGCCGAACAGCCAGGGCATCGCCGCGCTGCAGATCCTCAACGTGCTGGAAGGCTACGACTTCTCGAAGATCCGGTTCGGTTCACCGGAGCATGTGCACCTGTTCGTTGAAGCGAAGAAGCTGGCCTTCGCCGACCGTGCGCGCTTCTATGCCGACATGGCGTTCCAGCCGGCGCCGGTGCAGAAGCTGATCTCCAAGGAGTACGCCGCACAGCGCCGCGCACTGATCTCGATGGACAAGGCGCTGAAGGAAGCGCAACCGGGCACGCCGAAGCAGCTGGAGGAGGGCGACACGATCTACATGACCGTGGCCGACGCCGACGGCATGATGGTTTCGCTGATCCAGTCCAACTACCGTGGCATGGGCAGCGGCATGGCACCGCCCGGTCTGGGTTTCATTCTGCAGGACCGTGGCGAGATGTTCGTGCTGCAGAAGAACCATCCCAACGGCTACGCGCCGGGCAAGCGTCCCTTCCAGACCATCATCCCGGCGTTCATCACCAAGGGCGGCAAGCCGTATGCCAGCTTCGGCGTGATGGGTGGCGCGATGCAGCCGCAGGGCCACGCGCAGATCGTGATGAACCTGGTGGATTTCGGCATGAACCTGCAGGAAGCCGGTGATGCGCCGCGCATCCAGCACGAAGGCTCGACTGAACCGACAGGTCAGGCCACGGCGATGACCGACGGTGGTGAAGTGAATCTGGAAACCGGCTTCCCGTATGAAACGGTGCGTGCGTTGATGCGCAAGGGGCATCGCATCGTGTTCGCCGATGGTCCGTATGGCGGGTATCAGGCGATCATGCGTGATCCCGAGACCGGGGTTTACTACGGTGCTTCGGAGAGCCGCAAGGATGGGCAGGCGGCGGGGTATTGAGGTTTCCCGGCCACCGGGCGCAGCCCCCTCTGCGGTGGATTCCGTAAAGCTGGGTTTGGCCGGGCGTGTGGATTGTCTGGGGGCCGCTGCAAGTACGTCCATGTAAGCTCGGTCGCCGCATCCATGCGGCTCACGCCCCCAGCCAACCCACCCGCCCGGCCACGGACAGTTTCCTGTGGCTGCCACCGCAGGAAGAGAAAGAAGAAGATCAAAAGCAAAGGCAACAGCAACAGCTGCGCGCTTTGGGTTGGGGTCGGATCCGTTTTCCGGGGGAAAACGGATCCGACCCCTTCTTGTTTTCCGATACACCTCATCCACGCATGGCGTGGAAAACCCACCGTCACCGGGAAACTGTCGGAGGCGGAGAGGGGGCAGATGGCGGGACCGTCCACGGCATGGATGCCGTGGCCGAGCCTACAGGGACGTACTTGCGGCGTGTCCCGCCATCTGCCCCCTCTCCGCCAAACCAGCAGCAACCCAGAGCCGCTTGTGAGGTTGCTGTTGCAGTTGCCGTTGCTTGAAAAAGCGGTGCAGCCGCAGGCTGCAAAACCCACTCAATCCTGATCGTGCGCGCGCAGCCTCCGCCTGGGTCTCTTCCTGCGCCGCCATCTCGCGCGCGATCCATGCGTCGATCATGTGCCGCTGGCGCTGCGCCTGCCGCCGCTCGCGGGTGTACTCCTGGTCCAGTACCCGGTACAGCGACACCATCACCAGCACCATCAGCAGCGCGAATGGCAATGCCGCAATCGTGATCATGCCCTGCAGCGCATCCAGGCCACCGGCGAGCAGCAATGCGGCTGCGATCAATGCCACCGCGATGCCCCAGGCCAGCTTGCGCTTCAACGGAGGATCGCCTGCCTCGTCAGTGGACATGCTGGCCAGCACCAGCACCGCCGAATCGGCTGATGTCACGAAGAAGATCATCAGCAGCACCAGTGCGATGCAGGAAAGCAGCAAGGGCAGCGGCATGCTGTCAAACAGGGTGAACAGCACCGTTTCATAGCCGTTGCCCAGCGCCTGCACCAGGTCGGCGTGGCCGAAGATCTGCGCCCACAGTGCAGTACCACCAAACACCGCGAACCAGAAGAAGCCCAGCACCGTCGGTGCCAGCACCACGCCGATGACGAACTCGCGGACGCTGCGCCCACGCGAGATGCGCGCGATGAACGAGCCGACGAACGGGGCCCAGGAAATCCACCACGCCCAGTAGAAGATGGTCCAGTCCGCTACCCATGTGCTGCCCGAGAACGGCGACATGCGCAGGCTCATCGTCACCAGCTGGTTGAGGTACGACCCCAGTGTGGTGGTGAACGTATCGAAGATGAATCCGGTCGGACCCAGCACCAGTACGGTGGCCGCAAGAAGCGCGGCCAGCGCAAGATTGAAGTTGGACAGCCACTTCACCCCGCGCTCGACTCCGCTGGCGGTGGACGCCATGTACAGCACGAACGCGATGGCGATGATGGTCAGCTGCAGTGGCACACCCGCGTGCAGGCCGAACACGCGTTCCATGCCGGCAGCGATCTGGATGGTACCGAACCCCAGCGTGGTGGCCACGCCAATGGCAGTGGCAACAACCGCGGCGATGTTGACCACGCGTCCGATCCAGCCGCGATGGTGCCGGCCGATGATCGGTTGCAGCATGTCACTGACCAGTCCACGGCCATTGCGGTTGAACTGGAACCAGGCCATCGCCAGGCCGATCAGCGCGTAGATCGCCCATGGATGCAGACCCCAATGGAAGAATGCATAGCGCATTGAAGCCCGCGCCGCGTCCATGCTCTGCGGTGCGAGGCCTTCCGGAGGCTTGGTGAAGTGGGAAATCGGCTCGGCGGCGCCCCAGAACACCAGGCCGATGCCCATGCCGGCGGCGAACAGCATCGACATCCAGCTGGCGCGCGAGAACTCCGGCTCGGCATCTTCACCGCCGATGCGCAGGTTGCCGAAGCGACCGAATGCCAGGTACATCAGGAACGTCAGCGCCAGGAACACGACCAGAAGATAGAGCCAGCCGACACTGCGGATGACATCGGCCAGTACCGACTGCACCACGGTATTGAAGGGGCCGGGTGCAACACCGGCAAGCAGCACCAGAAGCAGAACCAGTGCGATGGAAACGCGAAACACCATGAAGGAGCTTCTCCGATCAAGGGATTGAGGGGAGCGAGCAGAGCTTGCTGCGAGGGGCCGGCGACATGCAGCACAGACCGGGCAGGGGCCGCGGAGGCGGCGGGGAAACACCGGCCGCAGCGGCACGATGCGCGTGCACGTTACTGAATGCGATGTCACGGTTCTGTTAATACAGAAACAGCGGATCCACGCCGTGCGTGGATGGAACAGCCAGGAGCTGCAGTGCGTTCTATGCTCTAATGCACATCAAGAAGCGGGGGTACCGCGGCCATGTGGCCACGGTTGAGACAGTCCCTTGGAACCTGATCCGGCTCATACCGGCGTAGGGAAGCTTTGCAGTGCATCCATGCCCGGACTCCGCCCAAGGACCGTCCGGGCGCGGCAGCAGTGCGCCGCCGCTTCGTCCCTGACCTTCCTGGACGATGCCCGATGAACGCACAGCTCTCCGCCCTGCAGCAACAGGCCCAGCAACTCTCCGAATCCGTGACCCGGCCCATTCCCGGCTCGCGCAAGATCCACGTGCCCGGTTCACGCCCGGATCTGCAGGTGCCGATGCGCGAGATCGCGCTGACCCGCACGCCGACCTTGTTCGGCGGCGAAGAGAATGCACCGGTGACCGTTTACGACACGTCGGGCCCGTACACCGATCCGGAGGTGCGCATCGATCTGTCCGCTGGTTTGCCGGCACTGCGTCGCGGCTGGGTGGAAGAACGCGGTGATACCGAGCGGCTGGAAGGACTGAGTTCTTCGTTCGGTCGCGATCGCGAGCATGACCCGAAGCTCGATGCGGTGCGCTTCCCCGCGCGCAGCCTGCCACGCCGTGCGCGTGCAGGTGCCAACGTCACCCAGATGCACTACGCGCGCCGCGGCATCATCACGCCGGAAATGGAATTCGTCGCCATCCGCGAGAACCAGCGGCTGGACGCGATCCGCGATGCCGGCCTGCTGCAGCAGCACCCGGGCGAGGCGTTCGGCGCGTCGATCCAGAAGATCATCACCCCGGAGTTCGTGCGCGACGAAATCGCCCGCGGCCGTGCGGTGCTGCCCAACAACATCAACCATCCGGAAAGCGAGCCGATGATCATCGGCCGCAATTTCCTGACCAAGATCAACGCCAACATCGGCAACAGCGCCGTGTCCTCGGGCATTGCCGAGGAGGTGGAGAAGCTGGTGTGGGCGATCCGCTGGGGCGGTGACACGGTGATGGACCTGTCCACCGGCAAGCACATCCATGAGACCCGCGAGTGGATCATCCGCAACTCGCCGGTGGCGATCGGTACCGTGCCGATCTACCAGGCGCTTGAGAAGGTCGATGGCCGCGCCGAAGCACTCACCTGGGAGATCTTCCGCGACACACTGATCGAGCAGGCCGAGCAGGGCGTGGACTACTTCACCATCCACGCCGGCGTGCTGCTGCGCTATGTGCCGCTCACCGCCAAGCGGGTCACCGGCATCGTCAGCCGTGGTGGCTCGATCATGGCCAAGTGGTGCCTGGCGCACCACAAGGAGAATTTCCTCTACACGCATTTCGAAGAGATCTGCGAGATCATGAAGGCCTATGACGTGACCTTCTCGCTGGGTGACGGCCTGCGCCCGGGCTGCATCGCAGATGCCAACGACGCGGCGCAGTTCGGTGAGCTGGAGACGCTTGGCGAACTGACGAAGATCGCCTGGAAGCATGACGTGCAGACCATGATCGAAGGCCCCGGCCACGTGCCGATGCAGCTGATCAAGGAGAACATGGACAAGCAGCTGCGCGAGTGTGGCGAAGCGCCGTTCTATACGCTGGGCCCCCTGACCACCGACATCGCACCGGGCTACGACCACATCACCAGCGCGATCGGTGCGGCAATGATCGGCTGGTTTGGTACGGCCATGCTCTGCTACGTGACACCGAAGGAACACCTCGGCCTGCCCAACCGCCAGGACGTACGCGACGGCATCATGGCCTACCGCATCGCCGCGCATGCGGCCGACCTGGCCAAGGGACACCCCGGCGCGCAGGTGCGCGACAACGCGCTGAGCAAGGCACGCTTCGAGTTCCGCTGGGAAGACCAGTTCCATCTCGGGCTGGACCCGGAGAAGGCCAAGGAATTCCATGATGAGACCCTGCCGAAGGATGCGCACAAGCTGGCGCATTTCTGCTCGATGTGCGGCCCGCACTTCTGTTCGATGAAGATCACCCAGGACGTGCGCGACTACGCCGAGGCCGGCATGAAGGAGAAGTCGAAGGAGTTTCGCGCGGCCGGCGCCGAGGTCTATCACCAGGGCTGACGTGTAACGGGTAGTGCCGGCCGCTGGCCGGCATTCCGTCGTGCGTGGGACCGGGAGAGTGCCGGCCAGTGGCCGGCACTACCGCTCATCACGTCGCTCCCGGCTATCCTCCGCCCATCACCCTGGGGAAGGACGCCATGCCCGTTGCCATCACCACCCGCTGGCTGGCCATTGCCCGCCGCCATCCTTCGGCCTGGCTGCTGGGTGCCCAGTTGATCGCGGTGCTGCTGTATCCCGCACTTGATGACACCGCCGGCGGCCGTGCGGCACTGGGCATGTTCGGCATGGCGGTACTCGGCCTGGCGCTGTGGGTGGTCCAGCGCAGTCCGCTGGGCACCTGGCTGGCACTGCTGCTGGCCATTCCTTCGGTGGTGTTCTCGCTGGCCGGCGCACTGCTGGATCGCAGTGCGCTGCTGACCACCGCGCAGCTGCTGGAAAGCCTGCTGTACTTCTATACGGCCGGTGCGCTCATCGCCTACATGCTCCAGGACCATAAAGTCACCCGCGATGAACTGTTCGCAGCAGGTGCGACATTCACGTTGCTGGCGTGGGCCTTCGCGTTTGCTTTCGCCGTGTGCCAGCAATGGTATCCGGGCAGTTTCCAGGGCACCGGTGGTGGCGCGCAGCGCACCTGGATGGAGCTTCTTTATCTGAGCTTCAGTTTGCTTTCGGGTGTTGGCTTGAGCGACGTTGTGCCACTGCATCCGCAGGCGCGCCTTGGTCATGCTGGAGCAGTTTTCAGGCGTGATGTACGTAGCTTTGGTGGTTTCGCGACTGGTTGGATTGACCATGCTGCGGCGCATGTGAAAATGAACGCCAGATAAAAATTTCGCGCCCCGCAGGGCGCGAATGGTGCTGCAGATTATGTGAATGCGTCGGCGAGAGAGAGCCTGGATGTCGACCACGCGATAGGCGAGGTAACCCGCATAGGCTAGTATTCGCCCGCTTCATTGTTTTTGCGGTATGCGCCGATGCTTTGTGCGGAGTCTGGCTTTTTGCTGTTCCCAGGACGGGAGGGTATCGAAGGCAAACGCTGCCCCGGACCTGTCTCTACTGTGTAGCGGAAAATGAACAGCAGTGAAAACCAGCCCCCCGGATTCGATCGGATCCGGATAGGAGAGTGCACTGTCACTCTGTCCTCGCGCGAAGTCGAGGTCGTGGGTGCGCGTCGCCCGCGTCGGCTGACGCCGAAGGCGCTGGGCGTGCTGCGTGTGCTGCTGCGCCAGCCGGGGCGTGTTGTCACCCGCGATGAACTGTTCGCGGAAGTCTGGCCGGACACGCTGCCGACCAATGATGTGCTTACCCAGGCCGTCACCCAGCTGCGCAAGGCGTTCAGCAACGACGACGACAACGGCCAGGCCTATATCGAGACCATCGCCAAGACCGGCTATCGCCTGCTGGTGCCGGTGCAGGTACTGGACGATGTCGAGCCGGCGCCGCCCGCGGGAGCCGATGACGAAATCGTGGACATGCAACCGGCGATGGCCATCGCCGAGATGATGCCGCCACACGTGCAGGCATCGCGCCGCCGCTGGCGCCACGTCCGCCGGCGCGTACTGCTGGTGCTGGGCGTGCTGATGCTGGCCACGGTGGTGGTGCTGACCGCGCTGCTGCTGCGGCGGGCACCGGCCAGCAGTTCAGCTGTGGACGCGGCCGTGGAGAACGGCACGCGCGTGATCGGCAGCCCGCAGCGTCCCTATCGGTTGATCACCGCGACCAGCGGCTTTGAAACCTATCCCACGCTTTCACCCGATGGTTCATTGGTGGCCTATGAGGGCGCCAACGAAGACGGGCAGGGCGGTGGCGCGATCAAGGTGCAGACCTCCGGCAACGCGCCTGCGCGGCAGCTGCTGGCTCCGCCGGCCGGCTCGGTCGATCGCTTCCCGAGCTGGTCGCCGGATGGACGCGAGATCGCCTTCGCGCGGTTCAGCAACAACGGCGGTTGCCAGGTGCTGATCGCCAGCGCGACCGGTGGTGCCCTGCGCCAGGCCACACGGTGCGATGGCACCGAGCTGCTCAGTTTCGACTGGACGCCGGACGGCCGTGGTCTGGTGTTCGGCAGCATGGTGGGGCGCTATGCCCATCGCGGCATCCGCAAGCTTGATCTGGCCAGTGGCCAATGGGAGGCGCTGGACTACGGTGTCGCCGAGGATGACTTCGACTATGCGCCGCGCTACTCGCCTGATGGCAAGTGGCTGGTATTCGTGCGCAATCCGCAGCTGGGCGACCTGTGGCGCATGCCGGCCGCAGGTGGCACGCCCAAGCAGCTGACCAACGAGGCCGCTGAACTGCGTGGCTGGGCCTGGTTGCGTGATGGCCGGACAATCGTGTTTGGACGCCGTGTCGACAGTGAGGTGCGCCTGTATTACCTGGACGTCGAGAGCCGCACGCTGCGCGACGCCGGGCTCGACGACGCACAATGGCCTGCGACGGCGCGCCGCGCGGGCATGCTGGCCTTCGTTCACCGCCGCGCGCAGTTCGGCATCTTCAAGGTGCCGATGGAGGGCGGCTCACCCCCGCAGCGCCTGTTTGCGTCCAGCGGCCGGGATGGGCAGCCGATGGCGGCGCCGGATGGACGCCAACTGGTGTTCACGTCCGATCGTTCAGGCAGCTTCGCGCTGTGGTGGGCGGACATGGAGCGCCCCGATTCGCTGCGGCCTATCGAAGGATTGCGGCCGGAGGCACGTCAGGCACCGGACTGGTCGGCCGACAGCCGGCGGTTGCTGGTGGTGGGGCGCGACGAACACGGACGCACGGTGGTCTATGAGATCGCCCCACGTGACGAACGCGTCCAGCCGTTGCCGGTACCGTCGGAGCAGCCGCTGCAGGCACTGTACGGCGCAAACCCGGACCAGCTGCTGGTAGTCGAGCGCGATGACCAGCAACAGACCCGGCTGAGCCTGTTTGATCGAAGCGTGCAGCCTTGGCGCCGCCTTGCCAGCATCGAGGGCGTGTCTCAGGCGCGGTTCGATCGCAGCAGCGGGCGTGTGCTGTTCACCCGCCTGGCGGCAGGCGGCCTGTGGTCGGTGGATGCGGCGCTGGCGTCAGGCAGCGTGCAGCAGATCAGCGATGACCAGCCCAGCCGGTGGCGGTACCGGGCCTGGACCGTGGCCGGCAACAGTGCGATCGGCTATCTCGGTACGTCCACCCGCTGCGGTACGACACTGGTGCTGATCCAGGCCGGGCGCGAGGAACCGGAACGCTGCCTGGACGCGGAACGCCTCAGTGCCGGCAACGGGCTGAGTGCCGGCGCCGATGGGCGCACCCTGTTCGTGGCAATGGCTGTCAGCGACGGTGCCGACATCGGTGTGATGCGTTTGCCCGAGCGCTCGCCGACGCTGCTTCCGGCGTTCTCCAAGTTGTTGTTGTTCAACGGAAATGGGCCTTCGTAATTTCTTCGTGGCGACCTCGCCGCGAATTCGTGGCGATCTCGTCTGACTTTCCTGACGTGGTGCCGCCTGATTTGGCAAAACGGAGGCCTGTACTAGGCAAATCCGTGGTGCCCCCATGCGTCAACTCTCGCTGGCCGATCGCGGCCAAACCGTCTCTCTGGACCGGTCGCTCGACGATGCTGCGCCGACCTGCCTGGGCGTGGCCCGGCTCGGCAGCCTGCAGACCGCAGGCAGCAGCTTCACTGTGTGGATGCAGGTGCGCGGCAGCTCCTGGGTGGAAGCCAAGGAAGGACGCTTCCGCTTGCGCCAGGGCGAGTGGATCGCCTTCGAGAAGGAGTCGCGGCCGCTGGTGCAGGCCGGTCGCAACGGCTTGTGCGTTGGCCTGAACCTGACGGTCGAAGCGCTGCGCGTGCTGGCCGAGATGGCCGATTGCGGTCTGTATGCCGGGCGTGGCCGCATGAACCGTGGCGATGCCCGCGTTGCGCTGCGCCTGTGGCGCGATGCGCTGGCCAGTGGCCAGCCGGCACAGGCACTGCGCCCGCTGCTGCTGCACCTGGCGGGCCTGCAGCGTGGGCTGGCCGACAATGTGCAGCGTTGCCCGGGGCGCTCGCGCAGCCGCAAGCGCCAGGTGTTCGGCCGCATGCAGCGCGCCCGCCTGTACCTGGAAGGCAACAGCCACCGCGTGGTGCGCATCGGTGAACTGGCCGAGCTGACCAACTTCTCCAGCTGGTATCTCTCCAAGACCTTCCAGAGCCTGTACGAGGAAAGCCCGCAGTCGCTTTCGGCGCGGCTGCGCCTTGAGCGCGCTGCCGACCTGCTGCGTGACACCGACATGATGGTCGGCGAAGTTGCTGCAGCCAGTGGCTTCGACAACTGCTGCAGCTTCGCGCGTGCGTTCCGCGCCCGCTACGGCCAGTCCGCGTCGCGCTTCAGGGAGAACGGCGGCTTGCTGCCGCCACAATCTGCAAAGTCTCCGGTTGGTTCGCGCAAATACAGCGCTGCAACGCAATCGTAACGTGCTGGGGTGTTTTAACACGCTGCTAACACGTACCTTGGAGAGATAGATGAACGTTCGTATTCCCGCAGTGCGGCTGGGCCTTCTGCCGGCTGGCATTGCGTTGGCGCTGACGCCCGCCTTTGCTTCTGCACAGGAAGCAAAGGATGCGACCACCCTGGATCGCATCGAAATCACGGGCTCGCGCATCCGCGGCGCCTCGATGGAGACCCAGCAGCCGGTCCTCACCCTGAGCCGTGAGAACCTGGAAAAGCAGGGCTACACCACCGTCGCCGATGTCCTGCAGAACCTGACCTCGGCAGGTTCGCCGGCCATTTCCCGTGCGGACTCGCTGTCCTCCGGCGAAAACGTTGGCGGCTACTACGTCGACCTGCGCAACCTGGGCGCGCAGCGCACCCTGGTGCTGATGAACGGCAAGCGCCTGGGCGCGACCACTGCCGGCTACCAGGATCTGAGCCAGATTCCGATGGCCGCCGTCGAGCGCATCGAAGTGCTGAAGGATGGCGCCTCCGCCATCTACGGTTCGGACGCCATCGCCGGCGTGGTCAATGTGATCACCCGCAAGCGCTTCGACGGTGCTGAAGCCAGCGTCTACGTCGGCCAGTACGGCCGCGGCGACGGCGACACCAACACCTACTCGTTCACCCTCGGCTCCGAAGGCGAGCGTGGCGGCGTGACCCTGTCGGCCGAATACTCCAAGCAGGATCCGGTGTGGGCGAAGGATCGCTGGTTCAGCCGCGACGGCGGCCTGGGCCCGAACACCACCTCCGGTGATTGGAGCCCGCTGAGCCAGAACAGCACCTGGTGCGACCCGCGCGTGTGGGGCGACTGCAAGCCGCGCGCTGCAGGCCAGCCGCAGCCGGAGTGGATGACCCTGAATCCGGGCGGTGACCCGAAGAATGCGGCCGACTACCACCTGCTGACCCCGGCCGAGTACTCCAATGCCAACCAGCAGATGATGGTGCAGACAGGCATCGAGCGTAAGTCCGTGTACGTCAACGGCAGCTACGATCTGGCCGACTCGATCACCTTCAATGCTGACGTGCTGTACAACCAGCGCACCACTGACCAGCAGATCGCGGGTTACCCGTACCAGTCGCTGTCGTTCGGTACCCCGCTGTCGAAGGACAGCGCGTTCAACCCGATCGGTCAGGACGTCGAGTTCCGTCGCCGCCTGTGGGAAGTGCCGCGTACCACCAAGAGCGACCTCAAGACCCTGCGCTTCGCGCCGAGCCTGAGCGGCTTCTTCGAATTCGCTGGCAAGACCTGGGATTGGGACGTCGGCGCGCTGTGGAACCGCAACGAGCTGACCAAGACCGGCTACGGCGACATGAGCCTGATCGCATCCGAGCAGGCACTTGGCAAGTCGTTCATCAACGGCCAGGGTGTTGCCCAGTGCGGTACCGACGCCAACCCGATCCCGCTGAGCCAGTGCCGTCCGTGGAACCCGCTGCTGCCGTATGGCGTCAACGGCCAGGGCTCGCTTGCCGACCGTGATCTGCAGAACTTCCTGTTCCCGACCTACACCGACACCGGTGTGACCAAGACCACCAGCTACACCGCCAACCTGTCCGGTTCGCTGTTCGAGCTGCCGGCCGGTGACCTGGGCGTGGCCATGGGCTACGAGCACCGCAAGGAAGAAGGCCGCTTCGTGCCGGACGCCTTCCGTCAGTCGGGCCAGTCGACCGGCCTGGCGTCGACCACCACCTCGGGCAACTACTCGCTGGATGAGTTCTACCTGGAACTGAACGTGCCGATCCTGTCGGACCTGCCGTTTGCCAAGGAACTGACCTTCAACGTCGCCAGCCGCTACTCCGACTACAGCAACTTCGGTGACACGATCAACTCGAAGTTCGGCCTGGTGTGGCGCCCGATCGAAGAGCTGCTGGTCCGCGGTACCTACGCAGAAGGCTTCCGCGCGCCGACCGTCGACGATCTGTACGGCGGCACCAACTCGAGCTTCGAGCGTTACACCGATCCGTGCGGTTCGACCTCGCCGGGCAACGTCGCTGGCAATGCTGCCTGCGCCGGGGCTGGCGTGCCGGCCAACTACGTGCAGGTCGGCCAGGGCTTCGCGCCTTGCAGCACCTTCCCGTGCGCGACCCCGGACCAGTTCGTCAGCGGTTCGAATTCGGCTCTGAAGCCGGAAACCTCCAAGAGCAAGACGGTTGGCCTGGTCTGGAGCCCGCGTTGGGTGCAGGGCCTGGACATCTCGCTCGACTGGTACCGCTACGAGCTGAAGAACATGATCATCGCTGACAGCGTTGATCGCATCCTGCGTGACTGCTACGTGCTGGGCAACGCAGCTCGCTGCGAAGGCGTCACCCGTGCAGCCGATGGCCATATCGAGGCGCTGACCTACGGCCTGGCCAACCTCGGCTCGATGGAGACCGAAGGCTACGACCTGGGTGTCAAGTACCGCCTGCCGGAACTGTCGATCGGCAAGTTCAGCATCGACTGGCAGACCAGCTACCTGGCCAAGTACGACGAAGCCGGCCAGAACAAGAAGGGTGAGAACATCACCATCGGTCGCGTTGGTGAGCCGGGCCTGTTCCGCGTCCGTTCGAACCTGGGCGTGAACTGGGAGCTGGGTGACTTCGGTGTCAACTGGACTGCTCGTTACTACTCGGGCATGAAGGAAAGCTGCATCGACGACGCATGGTGCGACGCCCCGAACCACTACGCCAATGGTGAGCCGGATCCGCTGCGCCACACCGGCTCCAACACCTTCCACGACGTGCAGGTCAGCTGGAAGGCTCCGTGGGATGCCACCATCGCCCTGGGTGCGAACAACGTGTTCGATCACCGCGGTGCGCTGCAGTACTCGGCGCCGAACTCGAGCTTCGCCTACTACGGTGGCTTCGACGTCGGTCGCTTCCTGTACATGAAGTACACCCAGCGCTTCTGATCGTTCGAAGTGCGATAGCAATACAGGGAGGGCGGACCGCAAGGTCCGCCCTCTTTGCTTTTACTGCCATCAAGGATCGATCTCCAGCAGCGGTGGAACGGAGTGATCCGTGCCTGCCGTGTGCGTCTGCTGCAGGCGGGCCTAAGATCGGGACGCCCACATCAGATAAGGAGATTTGCTGTGAAGACTGTCAGATTCGTTCGTTCAGTGGTGTTCAGCAGTGTGTTGAGCCTTTCGGCAACGGCGATGGCTGCGCCATCTGCCCAGGAAGATCCGTCCTTCATCGATGCGCTGATCGCGAAATTGACCAGCGTGCTCGACCTGGACAATCCCGCATTCAATCCGCCCGTCGCACGCCCTGCAGTGAACCTTCCAGGCTATCCGGGTCTTCCGGTGGATGGTGGCGTGTGTGATCGCAAGAGCAGGGAATGGATCGTGTGCCGTCCGCGTTGAGCGGAATTCTGCGTTTCCAGCAGTGAATGGATGAATGACGATCAAGTGGGCCGTTGTTGATCCAGAGAGGGGAGGCCCACCTTGGGCCCTCCCTTTTTCGTTGGGTGGCCCATCAAGCATTGCATTGCGGTAACAGTACTCTGCCCATCCATCGTCCGAGCATTCAAGACAGATGAAGCACATCCGACGCATGACATCGGACGTCGCTGAGCCGTTGGAGGGTGTCGATGGCCGGCCCCAACTGGATCAGACTCCTTCGGGCGGATTGCACCTTTGCGGAGCGGTCGCTCAAGCCTCGCTCGGCACCAGTCCCATCAACGCATTGGCATGCTCGCGCCACTGCGGCAGCTTGTTGAGCACACCTGCGCGCTGCAGGTAGTCCTCATCCACCGGATCGCCGTTGACCAGCGCCAGCGCCACATGCACCGCACCGGTCACCCAGAAGCTGCGCGTATTGGCGCGCTGCGGCTGCAGGTGGAAGGCAACCGCTTCGATGATCGGCATCGGCAGGCCCCACAGGCCCAGCAGGTAGGCGCCGGCCTCTGCATGGCCGGGGCGGGTGTCACCGGCCAGCGACGGTTCGCTGCGCTCGTTGCGTACGCCGGGCAGCAGCAGGCCGATGTCGGCCAGCAGGGCGGCGGTCGCGCCCAGTTCGGCACTGGATTCGGGCAGCAGGCGCGCGGCCAGGCGCGAGGCGAGTAGGGCGCGCTGCTGCAGCGAATTGCGTTCGGCGGTGGACAACGTGGGTGCGGAAAACACCTCGCTGGCCAGCACCAGGTCGCGCAGCGTCGACAGGCCCAGGCGGGTCACGGCCGTGCGCAGGTCAGCGATGGTGCGTCCCTGGCTGAAGAACGCCGAGTTCGACAGCTGCAGCACCTTCGCGGCAATGGCCGGGTCGGCCGCCACCAGCTTGGCGACGTCGGCGCTGTCGGCGTCGTCGTCATGCTCCAGCGCCTGGGTCAGGCTCAGGTACAGGTGCGGCGGCGAGGGCAGCTTCTCGATACGGCCGATGGCATCGCGCAGGCGTGGGCTGTCCAGTACTTCGCGCAGCTCTTCCAGGCTGGTCAGCGCTTCCAGCAGCACTTCCGGTGCCAGTGGCAACGGCAGGAAACGGTGAGCGACACCGATCAGGCGTGCCGGCGGCGGCCGGTTGCCGTGCTGGGCATCGATCAGCGCGATGCGGATGGTTTCCGGGCGCAAGGTCCGGATCTGGCCCAGCAGCGTAGTGGCATTGAGATCCGGCAGCTGCGGGCAGACGATCACCGCATCCACGCCCTGCGTGGCCACCGCGGTCATCGCGGTCTGGCCATCGGTGGCGGTCAGCGGCTGCCAGTCTTCCCCAAGATCGGCAATGAATTCGGTCAGCTCGGCCGGCAGGCTGGCTGCATCCCCAACAAGCAGAATACGCACGACACATTCCCCTGACTGTCTCGACGATGGATGTCGACGACGTGTGAAGTGACGCAATTTACCTAATACGGCGGCACGTGTGATGTGCCGTCGTCATGAAACGTGACCCGCATCGCTCCAGCGGGGTGCCGCCGGAGCGATCCGGTTCAGGCTCAGGCCTTGCTGTCGAGATGGCGCTGGTGCGCCTCGATCAGGATCTGCTTGGCCTCAGCGGCGCCGCCCCAACCGTCCAGCTTGACCCACTTGCCCTTCTCCAGGTCCTTGTAGTGCTCGAAGAAGTGGCCGATGCGCTCCAGCCAGTGGCTCGAGACCTGGGCGATGTCTTCGACGTGCGCATAGCCGCTGAAGATCTTCGAGACCGGCACGGCCAGGATCTTCTCGTCGCTGCCCGCCTCATCGCTCATCTTCAGCACGCCGACCGGACGGCAGCGCACGACCGAGCCCGGCACCAGCGGCAGCGGCAGCACCACCAGCACGTCGGCCGGATCGCCATCGCCACACAGGGTGCTCGGCACGTAGCCGTAGTTGCACGGGTAGCGCATCGGGGTGGACAGGATGCGGTCGACGAAGATCGCGCCGGTTTCCTTGTCCACTTCGTACTTCACCGGCTCCGAGTCCTTCGGGATCTCGATGATGACGTTGATTTCTTCCGGCGGGTTCTTGCCGGGCGAGACGAGTTCCAGACCCATGGTCGTGCTCCAGGTGGGGGATGTAGACGGATAGCCCCCCATTTTATGCCTTTGCCGGGCGCTGTGCAGAGGGAGGGGCCGACGGCGCTGTGGGGCGGGGGCCTACCCGGCAGGCCGGGATTGGCTGATGGGGGCGGCCGGCATGGGAGCGCAGGCTGGACCAACCTTCCCAAGGAGTCTGCCCATGAACGTGTCTGCCCTGCCGTTTGGCCTGACCTGCATGCTGCTGGTTGCGCCTTTGGCACAGGCGTCCCCTTATGTCGACCTGATCGACTACCCGCACCAGGAGGCCAACTGGGACCGCTTCTTTGCCCTGGAAGGCCGTTTGCAGCATGGCTTCGATGCCATCTGTGGCGACACCTTCTGCGAGGGCGAATACAGCGATATCCGCGCCCTGCGCCTGCGCTGTTCGGTGGATGCGGTGCGGGGAACCGTGCATGAATGCCTGTGGGCATTCGCCGCCAGCGATCTGGAGGTGTCCCGCAACGATGGCGCGATCAGGGCACGGCAGCCGACCTGGCTGTGCCGCCTGCCGCTGGGTGCGGGAACCCCGGTGGAAGCCTTCCATGCCGCGCTCGCCGCCCGCGATCCACTGCATGACCCGCTGCCGGGGACCTCGCAGAGCGTCTATGACGGGCTGACCGGGTGCATCCATTGATGCGAACGTGACTGATTCTCATTAACGGAGTAGCATGCGCGGCGCCTTCCGTCTGTCGTCCCGGTTCCGCGCATGTCCTCCAATGCCGCCTCCCTCACCGAACTGCTGATCCGCGAGCGGCCCGCGCTGCTGCGCCGGGTGCAACGCATCCTGGGGGGCGACAACGGCGCCGAAGACGTGATCCAGGCGGTGTGGTTCAAGGCACGTGGCGTCGACGACAGCCAGGCCATCGACAACCCGCGCGCCTATCTGTACCGGCTGGCCGCCAACTTGGCCACCGACCATGGCCGCGAATCGACCCGGCGCAACCGTCTGCTGGCCGACCACTACCTGTGGGGGCCGGACGAGGTGATCTCGACCGAAGAGCAGGCGATGGCACAGGACGAGCTGCAGCGGGTGCTTGACGCGGCGGGGCACCTGCCGGAGCCGACCCGCACCATCTTCCGGCTCAACCGCCTGCAGGGGCTGACCCAGGCCGAGATCGCACGCCGTCTGGGTGTGTCGGTGACTACCGTCGAGAACCATGTGCGCACGGCGCTGCAACGCCTGGCCTGGGCGCGCAGCGGCCGATGATCGCCCCGCCTTGGGGTTGGCCCTCGCTGAAACGTCTTGATCACTGGACCGCGGATGCGGTCTAGTTCCTCCGCCCGCGCTTGAATGCGCCTGTCCGCCAGCCGATGAGCCCGCCGAACACGCTGCCCGCCGCCAATGACGATGCCCTGGCCGAACAGGCCCGGGGCTGGATCGCGTGGCTGGCCTCGGGTGACATCGGCGAGGGGCGCATGCATGAGTTCGAACGCTGGTTGGCACAGCCGGGGCACCGTCGGGCCTTCGAGCACGAGCGCGCTGTGGCGCAGCGTCGGACCACGCCCGCAGGCCCGGCCGGCCGAGCGCCGGCGCCCGCGGCGGCTGCGCTGGGCAATGGCCGCTGCAGCTGCGCTGGCGATGCTGGTGGCATGGCCGGAGGCCTGGTTGCGGCTGCAGGCCGACCATCGCAGTACGCATGTCGTGCAGAACGTGCAACTGCCCGATGGCAGTCGAGCCGTGCTGGATGCGGACAGCGCGATCGCCGTGCGGTTTGATGCCGATGCACGCCGGATCGAGCTGCTGCGCGGGCGCGCCTGGTTCGAGGTCAGCCCGGACGCCCAGCGGCGTTTCAGCGTGCGCGCGGGCAATGGCGTGGTCGAGGACATCTCGACCGCGTTCTCCGTCGCACGCGACAACGATCAGGTGGAAACCCAGGTCGGACAGGGCAGGGTGCGCGTGGCCAGCCCGGCCGACGGTGGCTGGACCTACCTGCAGGTGGGACAGCGTGCGGTCTATGGCGAGCGCAGTGGCGTGACGCGTCTGGGAGATGTGGCGGCCGACAGTGTCGGCGCGTGGCGGCAGGGTGAACTGCTGCTGGAGCAGGCCAGCGTCGCCGAGGCCGTGCAATGGGTCGGGCGCTATCGCGCTGGCCCGACCTTCGTGCGTGGCGATCTGTCGCAGCTGCCGGCCGTCAGTGCAGCATTGCGCATCGATCGCCCGGAGCAGGCGCTGGATGCGTTGGCGGCAACAGCAGGTCTTCGGGTTACTCGTCTTCCATTCGGCGTCGCCATCGTGCAGTAGATCCACGCCATGCGTGGATGACCGTCCCTGTGCCGACCAACGGTCGGCACCCACCACTGCAAGCAGCCGACCAACGGTTGGCACCCACCGCGGCAACCAGCCGACCCACGGTCGGCACCTGTCGCGGCCGCAAATCGCTCTTGGGGTTGCCGCGCTTTCATCCGTCTTACTCCGCGAACGTACCCGCCGCCGCCAGTACGTCGCCGTGTCCGCCCGTGTTGCGGATGTCGCCGCGCCCGCGGCACCGATTACCTGACAGGTTCCCCCATGTTCGATTTCCATCGTCCGGGCCGCATGCCGCGCCCGTCCCGCCTGTGCATCGCCCTGCTGGCGGCCGGCCTGGCCAGCGCCGCGCCCTCCGTACTCGCGCAGGATGCCAGCGGTGACCACGCTGCCGTGCAGCGCTTCGATATCCCCGCGCAGCCACTGGACGAGGCGCTGCGCAGCTACATGCGCCAGTCCGGCGTGCAGGTCGTGTACCCGGCCACCCTGGCCCGGGGTGTGACCTCGCGCGGTCAGCGGCAGCCTGTCGGCCAGCGAGGCTTTGCAGCACCTGCTGCAGGGCAGTGGCCTGGCGGTGCGCCGGGTCAGTGCCGATGCGGTGACCCTGGAAGCGGCAGCGTCGGCGCAGGCCGACAGCGGTGTGATCGTCACCGATACGCTGAGCGTGGCCGGCGACCGTATCGACAGCGGCGCAACCAGCGACGAGGCGCGCCTGCTCGACGGCTATCGCAGCGTTGGCTCCACCACCACGCTCAACCGCACGCACCTGGAGCGTTTCCGCGGTACCTCCAACGGCGACATCGTCAAGGGCGTGGCCGGCGTCACCGCCGGTGATCCGCGCGTGGGCAACGGCTTCGACGTCAACATCCGTGGCATCCAGGGCCAGGGCCGCGTGCCGGTGATCATCGATGGTGGCCAGTCCAGCATGGATACCTATCGCGGCTATGCCGGCCAGTCACAGCGCACCTACCTCGACCCGGACCTGATCTCCAGCCTGACCATCACCAAAGGCCCGAGCCTGCAGGCCAACGCCTCCGGTGGTATCGGCGGCGTGGTCGAGATGGAAACGCTGAAGATCGGCGACGTGCTGCGCGAAGGCCGTGATTTCGGCGTGCGCGTGCGTGGCGGCCTGGCCAACAACAGCGCCAACAACATGCCGTCCTACAGCGCCGCGCCGCGCAACGATCGCAGCGCCACCGGCAGCCAGTTCTTCAACGTCGCCGCGGCCGGTCATTGGGATCGTTTCGATCTGGTCGCCGCCTATGCCTACCGCGACAATGGAAACTACTTCTCCGGCAAGCACGGCTACGACGACTTCCCGCAGACCCGGCGCACGCTGGCGCCGCTGAATCCGCCGCGTACCGAGGTCTTCAATACCTCGGCGCGCTCGAAGTCGGCGCTGCTCAAGGGCACCTGGCGCATCGACGATGCACAGACCCTGGAAGCGGGCTACCGCCGCTACGAGGGCACCGCCGGCGAGATCATGGCCTCGCAGATCATCCGTGTGGATCGTGACCGCATTCCGCAATGGGACCCGGGCCACGTCGACATGGACAGCTACACCCTGCGCTATCGCTTCAACCCGGACAGCGAGCTGGTCGACCTGCGCGTCAACGCCACGTACACCGACACCGACAGCGTGATGTACAACAGCCTGACCGGCATCACCCCCTGGTACTTCGATCGCCGCACCGAGTGGTACGACGCGCCCAGCTTCAGTGGCGACCCCGGTTACAAGGATGCCTACCGCAATCCGCTGCGTCAGAAGCGCTTCGGCCTGGATGCCAGCAACACCTCGAAGTTCGATACCCACGCCGGTGCATTCACCCTCGACTACGGCCTGTCCTACAGCGATGAGGACATCGCACCGGGCAGCTCGGGGCCGGTCATGCACGATGACCTGATCAACAACCGCTTCCTGCGCAACGCCGAGCGCAAGGAATACAGTGCCGTGGCCTCGCTGAAGTGGCAGCCAGATGAGCATTGGGAACTGCTGGCGGGCGGCCGCTGGAACCGCGTGGATGTGCACGACCGCAACCGCCTGGCCACGCCCGATGCCTACGAGGTGCAGGGCCAGTACCGCTACACCGAGCTGCTCAATGGCAACCCGGCGCTGCCGTCGTGGCGGGCCAAGCGCATCGCGCTGCTGAACTGGTATCCGGACGCCAACGGCAATTTCACCCAGGAATCGCTGCTGGCTTCACCGTACAAGAAGGGTACGGTGGGCGATATCGGTGGCTGGAACTTCTACGACGCCGGCAAGGCGCAGGACCTGGAGGTGCCGGTCAGCTGGACCTGGTCGCAACCGATCCGCCGTCGTGACACCGCGTTCTCGCCGACCGCCAGCGTGGCTTACCGCTTCAGCGAAGACACCATGGTCTACGTGAAGTACGCCGAAGGCACCAAGCTGCCGAGCCTGTTCGAGACCACGCTGGGCCTGTTCACTGCCGCCAAACCGGTGGGTGAGCTGAAGCCGGAGCGCGCGGCAGCTGGGAAATCGGCGCCAGTACCATCCGCTACGACCTGTTCACTGCCGGCGACCGCCTGGCACTGAAGCTGGCCTACTTCGATACCCGCATCGATGACCTGATCACCCGCGACTACCGCACGCTGTCGGCTGGCCTGATCCGCAACGTCGACCAGTTCAAGGTCTCGGGCATGGAGTTCCAGTCCAGCTATGACAGCGGCAAGGTTTTCGCCGACCTGTCCGCGCACTACTACTTCAAGGCCAAGACCTGCGCGCCGGACATCGCCGCCGAGCGCCGTGCCTATGGTGCGCAGCGCAGGAACGATGAGCTGGCCAACACGCCCAACTGCGTGGACGGCGGCTTCGAGGGCTCGTACACCAATACCCAGAACCCGCCGCGCTACATGGTCAACCTGACCCTGGGCTCGCGCCTGTTCGACGAGCGCCTGACGTTCGGCACCCGCGTGGTCCACAACGCCGGCCCGATCAGCAAGCTGGACAAGGACTGGAACGTGGGTCTGTCGGCGATCCAGCAGCTGTACCGGCCGACCACCCTGGTGGACCTGTTCGCCAGCTGGAGCTTCAACGACCAGCTGTCGGTGGAAGCCGGCGTGGACAACCTGACCGACCGCTACTACCTGGACCCGCTTGCCCTGGGCGTGATGCCGGCCCCGGGCCGTACCGCGCGGCTGGCGTTGACCTGGAAGTACTGATCGTCGGGGTCGGATCCCTTTCCTGCAGAAAGGGCTCTGACCCCAGCGGGAGACAACGGTAGCGCCGGGCTATGCCCGGCGCCTTCCTCCGGCCGGTTACAGCCCGGTCGCCGCCTTCACGGCATCTTCGTGCAGCGACTCGTTCAGCTCATCCACCACCGTGGTCCATGCCGCATCGGCCTGCAGCGACTCGGACAGGAACTGGCGCTGGGCATCGTTCCAGTACGGCGCTTCGACCACTTCCACATCGGTGGCCAGCTGGTGTTCGCGGATGAAGCGGGCGATGCCCTCGGCGCTGGCATCCAGGCCCAGCTGCAGGAACAGGTTGGTCATGCGCGGTTCGGTGGTGATCATCGTCGGTTCCTGCGGGAAGAAGGGATACGCCATTATCGGTGCACATGGCCTTGGGGAAAGCCCCGTGGCGAACGTCTACAGCAGGACGACCCCCTTGGCACCCCCCATGAACGCACACATCGCCCCTGAAGACAGCCGCAGCCTGCGGCTCAAGGCCGCCACCCGCGACAGCCATGGCGCGCTGGACAAGCGCATCATGGCCGGCGACATCTTCGCCGACCGCAGCAACTTCGCCCGTTTCCTGCGCGTGCAGTATCGCTTCCACCGCAGTATCGATGCGCTGTATGCCAACCCTGCGCTGGATGCACTGCTGCCGGACCTGGGCGAGCGCCGCCGCCTGACCCAGGTGGCGCGCGACCTGCAGGATCTGGAGCAGACCCTGCCGGGGGCCGACATCGCGGCGTTGCCGTCCGATCTGGAGCTACCCGCCGCATTGGGGTGGCTGTATGTGGCCGAAGGCTCCAATCTCGGCGGCACCATTCTGTACAAGATGGCTGCCAAGCTCGGCCTGGATCGTGATTTCGGCGCCCGCCACCTGGCCGCACACCCGGATGGCGCGGCGCGCCACTGGCGTGAATTCACCGCTGCGCTGGATGCGGTGCCGCTGAGCGCCGAGCAGGAGCAGCAGGTGATCGATGCGGCCGATGCAGCGTTCCGCAGCGTGCACGGTCACGTTGAAGTGGAATTCGCCTGATGCACGCCTCCCGCCTATCGGCGCAACGCTGATGCGCTGGCTCTGGTTCGCGCTGGGCTGGCTGATGGTCGGCCTCGGGGTGATCGGCGCGCTGCTGCCGGTGATGCCGACCACCATCTTCCTGATCCTGGCCGTGGGCTGCTTCGCGCGCAGTTCGCCGAAGTTCGAGCAACGCCTGCTGGCGCACCCGCGCTACGGCCCGTCACTGCGGCTGTGGCGTGAGCAGGGCGCGGTGTCGCGCAAGGGCAAGGCGTTTGCCAGCGCCGGCATGGCGGTGGGCTTCGCGCTGTTCTGTTGGGGCGCACATCCGTCCTGGCGGCTGCTGCTCGGCGTGGGCCTGTTCTTCGCGGTCAGCGCCGGCTACGTGCTCAGTCGGCCCGCACCGCGGTTGGAGCCCAACCCGGTCGTGGAAGTGGACGACGCCAATGATCCGCGCACGGTACGCCGCCGTGCAGCGACCCCTGATGCTGATGGAAAACGAGACGATGCTGCCTGCTGACCTGGCCCCCGTGGCTGCTCCTGCACTGACCCCGTGGGGCATGTACCTGGCCGCCGATGTGGTGGTGAAAACGGTGATGATCGCGCTCGCGCTGGCGTCGCTGGCCACCTGGACCGTGCTGCTGGCCAAGGGCTGGGAACTGGCCCGCCAGGCACGGCAGCTGCGCGCAGCGCGTGCGCTGCTGCTGCAGGCGCCGAGCCTGCCCGGCGAGAGCGCCGACGCCAGTATGCAGCAGGGTACCGCACTCGCCATGCTGGACGCAGCGCGCACCGAACTGCGCCTGTCGCAGGAACTGGATAGCCGCGACGGCATCAAGGAGCGCGTGGCCTCGCGCCTGGACCGCATTGAACTGGAAACCGCGCGCGTGCAGCGACGCGGCATCGGCGTGCTCGCCAGCATCGGCGCGGTGGCGCCGTTCGTCGGCCTGTTCGGCACGGTGTGGGGCATCATGAACAGCTTCATCGGCATCGCGCACAGCAACACCACCAACCTGGCGGTGGTTGCGCCCGGCATCGCCGAGGCTCTGCTGGCGACCGCGCTGGGTCTGGTCGCAGCGATTCCCGCCGTGCTGGTCTACAACCACTTCAGCCGTGTGCTGGCCGGCCTGCGGGGTCTGCTCGGCGATCTGTCCGCGGCTGTGCAGCAACTGGTCTCGCGCGATCTCGATCGTGCCGTTCCGCGTACCGCAGCGGCGCCGCTGCGTGCGGTGCACTGAGGCGCGTCGATGGCGATCAGGACCGCGTCCGACCGCGACGATGTGCCGGAAGAAGCACACGAGATCAATGTCACGCCCTTCATCGACGTGATGCTGGTGCTGCTGATCATCTTCATGGTGGCCGCACCGCTGGCCACCGTGTCGGTGCCGGTGCAGCTGCCGGCCAGCAATGCCAGTGCCACGCCGCCGGAACAG
The DNA here is from genome assembly GCF_056481145.1 of Stenotrophomonas sp. 93052_Sma. Classification (NCBI taxonomy): domain Bacteria; kingdom Pseudomonadati; phylum Pseudomonadota; class Gammaproteobacteria; order Lysobacterales; family Lysobacteraceae; genus Stenotrophomonas; species Stenotrophomonas sp. 93052_Sma. Next base: position 4,060,564 of record NZ_CM151134.1, on the reverse strand, counting down.
GCACCGGTGTACGTGACCGTCCAGGCCGATCTGTCGCTGCGCGTTGGTGAACAGGCCGTGGCGCGCGACAGCCTGGCGGCTGCATTGCAGGCGGCCACTCACAGTGACACCACGCAGCGCATCTTCCTGTGTGCCGATACCCGTGTGCCCTATGGCGAACTGATGGCCACGCTGGATGCGCTGCGCGCGGCCGGCTACCTGAAGGTGGCACTGGTCGGCCTGGAGCAGGGCGCACGATGAGTGGACTGCGGCGCTGGGCGACCAGCCTGGCGATCGTGCTGCTGGTGCATGCGCTGTTGATCGGCGCGGCCTGCTGGTGGGCGGCCCGTGCGCCGGCGCTGACGGCTGCGGTTCCGCCTGCGGCGCTGATGCTGGAACTGGCGCCGATGGCACAGGCACCGCCGGTGCCGCCGCGCGAGGTCGCGACCGGGCCGCTGCAGCAGCAACAACAGCGGCAGGCGCCGACGCCGGCCCTGCGTGAACAACCCAAGGCGCCGGTGCAGCCGCAGGGTGACCTGCCGCCGCCGCGTACACCGGAGCCGACGCCGTCGCCGGACACCGCTGACGCCAACGTCGCGCAGACCAGCGCACCGCCGCAGGTGGCGGCTGATGCGGCTACACGCTACACCGCACCGCAGACCACGGCGGGTGAGCGCAGTCGTGCCGAGGCGACCTGGGAAGGACGCCTGCTCGGGCACCTGCAGAAACACCGCCGCTATCCGCGCCAGGCCGAGCGGCTGCGCCAGCAGGGTGTGGTCTACGTGCGCTTTGCGGTTGCCCGCGATGGCGCGGTCTCGGGGTTGAAACTGGGCCGCAGCAGTGGCTTCGCGCTGCTCGACCAGGAGACGCTGGACACCGTGCAGCGGGCCAGCCCGGTACCGGCGCCGCCGGCCGAAGTGGCCGGCGACCCGGTGGAAGTGATGGTGCCGGTGTCGTTCTTCCTGCGCGGGCGTTGACCTCGTAGCGTCGAGCTTGCTCGACCGCTCTTGCGGTGTGGGCCAGAAGCAGTCGAGCAAGCTCGACTCTACGGGTTTGCGCATGGTGTGGATCTACAGCAGCGGCACCAGCAGCAGCGCCACGATGTTGATGATCTTGATCAGCGGATTGATCGCCGGACCGGCGGTGTCCTTGTAGGGATCGCCGACGGTATCGCCGGTCACTGCCGCCTTGTGCGCCTCGCTGCCCTTGCCGCCGAAGTGGCCGTCTTCGATGTACTTCTTGGCGTTGTCCCAGGCGCCGCCGCCGGTGGTCATCGAAATGGCCACGAACAGGCCGGTCACGATCGTGCCGATCAGCAGGCCGCCCAATGCGCGCGGCCCCAGCAGCAGGCCGACCACCACCGGCACCGCCACCGGCAGCAGCGAGGGCACGATCATTTCGCGGATCGCCGAGCGGGTCAGCATGTCCACCGCCTTGTCGTACTGCGGCTTGCCGGTGCCCTGCATGATGCCGGGGATCTCGCGGAACTGGCGGCGCACTTCTTCCACCACCGCACCGGCGGCGCGGCCGACCGCTTCCATCGCCATCGCACCGAACAGGTAGGGAATCAGGCCGCCGATCAGCAGGCCGATGATCACCGTGTGGTCGCTGAGGTCGAAGCGGAATTCCTGCCCCGGATGTGCTGCCTGCAGGTTATGGGTGTAGTCGGCGAACAGCACCAGTGCCGCCAGTGCCGCAGAGCCGATCGCATAACCCTTGGTCACTGCCTTGGTGGTGTTGCCCACCGCATCCAGCGGATCGGTGATGTCGCGGATCTCCGAGGGCAGCTCGGCCATCTCGGCGATGCCACCGGCGTTGTCGGTGATCGGTCCATAGGCATCGAGGGCGACGATCATGCCGGCCATCGACAGCATCGCGGTGGCGGCGATGGCGATGCCGTACAGGCCCCCAAGCGCGAACGCGCCCCAGATTGCCGCACACACCGCGACCACCGGTAGCGCGGTGGACTTCATCGAAATGCCAAGGCCGGCGATGATGTTGGTGCCATGCCCAGTGGTCGAGGCCTGTGCCACGTGCTGCACCGGCTTGTACTGGGTGCCGGTGTAGTACTCGGTGATCCACACGATCAGGCCGGTCAGCACCAGCCCGATCAATGCGCAGCCATACAGCGCCATCGGCCCATGCACGTTGTCACTCATCAGCCCGGTGGTGATCGGGTAGAAGGCGATGGCGGCCAGAACGCCGGAGACGATCACGCCCTTGTACAGCGCGCCCATGATCGAGCCGCCTGGCTTCACCTTGACGAACAGTGCGCCGATGATCGAAGCGATGATCGATACGCCGCCCAGCACCAGCGGATACAGCACTGCATTGGCGCCGGCCTCGGCCAGCATCAGGCTGCCCAGCAGCATGGTGGCGATGACGGTGACCGCATAGGTCTCGAACAGGTCGGCGGCCATGCCGGCGCAGTCGCCCACGTTGTCACCCACGTTGTCGGCGATCACCGCCGGGTTGCGCGGATCGTCTTCGGGAATGCCGGCTTCGACCTTGCCCACCAGGTCGGCACCGACGTCGGCACCCTTGGTGAAGATGCCGCCGCCCAGACGCGCGAAGATCGAGATCAGCGAGGAACCGAAGGCCAGGCCGACCAGGGCATGCAGCGCCTGTTCCATCGGCAGGCCCATGCGCAGCAGCAGCGCGTAGTAGCCGGCCACGCCCAGCAGGCCGAGGCCGACCACCAGCATGCCGGTGATGGCGCCGCCGCGGAAGGCGACGTCCATTGCGGCGCTGATGCCGTGGCGTGCAGCTTCGGCAGTGCGTACGTTGGCGCGTACCGACACGTTCATACCGATGTAGCCGGCCGCACCGGACAGCACCGCGCCGACTGCGAAGCCAATCGCGGTGTACCAGCTGAGGAACACACCGACCAGCACGAACAGCACCACACCGGCCACGCCGATGGTCAGGTACTGGCGGTTGAGGTAGGCACGCGCACCTTCCTGGATCGCGGTGGCGATCGCGACCATGCGTTCATTGCCGGTGGGTTGGCGCAGGATCCAGCGCGCCGAGACGATTCCGAACAGGATCGCGAGAATGGCGCAGCCCAGCGCCAATGACAGCCCGTGACGTTCCAGCATTAGACCCCTCCGCAGAATGGATGTAGGCATCCAGTGGCGATGAACGGCACCACGAGGGGGACGACGGGCTGCAGCCTGGAACCAACCCGTACCGACCTTGGTGGTCGTCCGACGTATGGCGGTGTTCAGCATTCCCTGGTGCCCGCAGTATGCGTGCCGCGCACTGTAGAGTCGAGCCGTGCTCGACTGGTTTTTACGAGCCCCGCCGCATGCCGCCAGTCCATGGGCATGATTCGAAAGCCACAGGCCTTTGCACCCCGTTAAGCCAGCCTCTGCAAGCCTGCGCTCAGTCCCGTAGGAGATTCCCCATGCGCCTGTCCCTGTTGATGCTTGCCGCCCTGGTCCCGGCCGTACCGGCACTCGCCGCGGAAACCCCGGAGCTGCAGCGCGCCGTGGGTGCCCCCCAGGCCGTGGGCGCGGTGCATACCCTGCGGCAGATTCCCGAGGCCTGCGCGCGCCTGGAAGGTGCCTTCACCGGTCAGGCGGCCGAGCCGTATCGCTTCGCGCCGGTGCGGACCAGCGAGCAGTGCCAGCCGCGCGCGTTTCGTCGACTATGCCAAGGCGCAGCCAAGCGCCGACAAGGGCTGGAAGCTCAATGATGTGATCCGCGTGCCCAGCGCCGCCTGCCCGGCACAGCAGGCCGTGGTGCGCGTGTGGCGCCTGCCGTCGAACAACAAGGTCGAGCTGGACGGGCAGGGCCAGTCGCGCATCTATCTGGAAGAGGCCAAGAAGCAGGCCGCTGCCGGCCAGATTCCGCAGGTGACGATGTTCGCCGCGCAGCTGCAGATGGAAGGCAAGGCCTGCAATTGAGGCCGTCCAGCAGCGCGCATCAACGCATGGCGTGGATCTACTGACGTGCCCGGCGCTGCGCATCCACGCATGGCGTGGATCTACTTCGCTGCGCATCGGTAGTGCCGGGCCATGCCCGGCGGGCAACCTGGTAGTGCCGGCCGCTGGCCGGCTCCCCTGCAATCACTCCGCCAGCGTCGCCCCGCGCGCCACCAGCAGCTCTCGCAGGGCCCTGCGATGGCAATGCGCTTCATCCTCGCAGTAGCACCCCACGCTGATGTCGCTGTGCTGTGACATCGCGGCCAGCAGGTCCAGCGCGTGGGCCGCGTCCGGCGCCTTCATCTCGGCCTTGTAGTGGCGGAAGAACGCATTCCAGTCGGCCGCAGTTTTCGCTTCGTGCGCCCGCTTTACCAGTTCCGCGCTGGGTGACAGGGGCGGGAACCAGACGTCGTACCAGTCCTGTGTCGCGAATTCGCTGCGTGGTACGCCGCGCGGTGGTCGCCGCACGGTACCGATACGCAGCCCTTCGCCGGGGTGGCGCGGCGTACCCAGTCGAACAACACGCAGTGCCATGATGACCTCCGGACGGGGTATCCATCATCCTGCGATGCACGTGCGCCAGGTGTGAACCGCTGTGGAAACGAAAAGGCCCGGGCGCCTGCGCACCCGGGCCTTTTCCCATGCTGGCAGCGATCAGTTGCCGCGGCAGTCCTTCAACCACAACACACGACCAATCTGGTCGTAGCTGTCGACCACACCAGTCAGCGTCACCTTCTCGCGCGGGCGCAGGGCCAGCGCATACGCGGCCTGGTTGGCTGCAAACGAGCAGGAAATGGCCACGCGCTCAAAGTCGATGCTGCCATCGCTGGGCAGGTCAAAGCTGGTGTTGTAGGTGCCGCCACTGCGCAGCACGGAGGTGATGCGACCGGTGATGGCGTAGGTCTTGCCCTTGTAGCGCGGCTCGACCGCGGCCGGGTTGTCCTTGTTCTGGTTGCGCAGCTGGAAGCCGAAGCGGTCGGCGGCAATCGTTACCACCGACGCCTGCGGAGTGGCCTTGGCTGCCTGTTCGCCAGCCTTGCCCGGCTTGATCTGGTTGAGCAGCTTGCACATTTCTTCGCGCACGCCATCGGCCGAGGCAATGGCGCCCTTGTTGACCTTCACCACCATGCCGACGGTGCCCTGGCCGCCTTCGGAGGTGGCACTGATGATCATCGGAATCGGCTTGTGGGCCATGGATTCCGGCTCTTCGATCAGCATCGAGCCGCCTTCCACGTCCTCGCTGAGGACGTCCATGTTGGCGTTCTTGGCGATCACCCGCATCTGGCCGATGGCACTGGCCACGGTCAGGTCTGGATGGGTGACCGATGAGGTGAAGGTCGTGCCGACGAAGGGATTGCCCTTCTTCTGGAAGTTGCTTTCGCAGGTCGCAGCGAAGGCCGGCGCGGCGGCACCGCACAGCAGCGCGGCGATCAGGATCGGGTGCTTCATGGTTACAGTCCTTGTGAAATGGCAGCACAGGCCCGGGCCTTGAAGGCCGGGCAGCGTCGAATCTGGCTTGCGGCGGCCCCTTTGCCCCGGGCCGGAGCCCGATTGTGGGGTGCTTCGGCGGCCGCCGCAATGTGCCCTGCGCTCCGCACAGGGCTCAACACAAAGGGGCGTATACGACTTAATCCCCTCCGTCCCCTTTTTCGGCTCAGCCCTCGAAGGCCGGCAGCTTCTGCTTCACGGCCACGTTCTTCAGCGTCACGTACTTCGGCAGGCCGTCGGTGCCATAGGGCAGCGGGGCTTCGCCCTTGATCAGCGGCGACAGGTAGGCGCGTGCCTTGGCGGTGATGCCGAAGCCGTCGCGGCGGATGAAGCCGGCGGGCATCTTCTTTTCATGATTGGCGATCTTCGACAGCGGCGCCGCTTCGATCTTCCAGCGATAGGGCGCATCGCTGCTGCGCACGATCACCGGCATCACACCGTTCTGGCCCTTCAGCGCCAGCTGCACGGCGGCCTTGCCGACCGCCTGCGCCTGCTCCCAGTCGGTCTTGCTGGCCAGGTGGCGGGCCGAGCGCTGCAGGTAGTCGGGCAGCGCCCAATGCACCTTCAGGCCCAGTTGGTCCTTGACCCGGCCGGCCAGGTGCGCGGCCACGCCGCCCAGCTGCGAGTGACCGAACGAGTCCTTGCCGCCACCGGCGTCGGCGACGAAGCGGCCATCGGCGGTGGCGATGCCTTCCGACGCCACCACCACGCAGTAGCCGACGCGCTCGACCACCGCCTTGACCTTGGCCAGGAACGCCGCTTCGTCATAGGCGCGTTCGGGCAGCAGGATGATGTGCGGCGCTTCGTCATCACCGTTGCCGGCCAGACCGGCGGCCGCAGCCAGCCAGCCGGCGTGGCGGCCCATGGCCTCGTAGATGAAGACACGGGTGGAGGTCTCGGCCATTGCCGCCACGTCCAGCGCCGCCTCGCGCACCGAGACCGCGGTGTACTTGGCCGCCGAGCCGAAGCCGGGACAGGTGTCGGTCACCGCCAGATCGTTGTCGATGGTCTTGGGCACGCCGATGCAGGTCAGGTCGTAGCCGGAGGCCTTGGCCAGCTGCGAGACCTTCAGCGCGGTGTCGGCCGAGTCGTTGCCGCCGTTGTAGAGGAACCAGCGCACGTCGTGTGCGCGCAGCACTTCCAGCAGGCGGTCGTAGCGGGCGCGGTCGGCATCCAGCGATTTCAGCTTGACCCGGCACGAGCCGAAGGCGCCGCCCGGGGTATGGGCCAGCGCGCGGATCGCGGCGGCACTCTCTTTGCTGGTGTCGATCAGCTCCTCGCGCAGGGCGCCGAGGATGCCGTTGCGGGCGGCCAGAACCTTGATGCCCTTGGCCCGGGCCTGCTCGATCACCGCCGCCGCCGTGGCGTTGATGACCGCGGTGACACCGCCGGACTGGGCGTAGAGGAGAGTACCGTTGCGCATGCTTCTACCTGCTCGGGGGAGGGGACATTGCAGGGACATTACCCGGATGCGGTAAAGTGGCGCTATTGCGGTGCAGCGATACCGGTCCGTCCGGGACGCGAACCTTCTTTGTTTTCAACACGTTGGAGTCAGGTCAATGCGATTGGTTCTGTTGGGACCGCCCGGTTCGGGCAAGGGGACACAGGCGACGCGCCTGAAGGAAAAGCTGGGGATCGCCCACATTTCGACCGGTGACATGCTGCGCGCGGAAATCGCCGCGGGCACGGAGCTGGGCAAGCAGGCCAAGACGGTGATGGATGCCGGCAACCTGGTGTCGGACGACATCCTGCTGGGCATGCTGGAGTCGCGCCTGACCCAGGCCGATGTCGCCAAGGGCTTCATCCTCGATGGCTACCCGCGCAATGTGGCCCAGGCCAATGCGATGGACGGCCTGCTGGCCAAGATCGGCCAGCCGCTGGATGCCGTGGTGCAGCTGGACGTGGCCACCGAGCTGCTGGTCGAGCGCATCGCCGGTCGTGCCAAGGAACAGGGCCGCGCCGATGACACGCCGGAAGCGGTGCGCCAGCGCCTGCAGGTCTACAACGACCAGACCGCCCCGGTGGTCGACTTCTACGCCGGCCGTGGCACCCTGGCCCGCGTCGACGGCGTCGGTGAGCTGGACGAGATCGAAGCCCGCATCCTGGCGGCGATCAAGGGGTGATCCTGCAGGGCCGGTGCACTGCCGGTCCTTCGGGTGCAAAAAGCACAGGCCTGGTCCGCGAGGACCAGGCCTGTGTCGTTTGATAGGCGCCAGCAGAGGGCTTGCTCAGGGCCCCGCAGCATGAGCTCCCTTGGGGATGGCCTCTTGGGGAGTAGGACCGGTTCGGGTACTGCGGCTGGCAGTTCGAATTGTGTCCGGGTTCACAGAACATCGCTATCGGGATTTCCCTGACAGATGATTGGAGTTTTCTCACATCCTGTGTAGGACTTGTCTTACCCCGGATCGGACATTGGCCCTATACAGCCGTCATCGGTCACAATCCTCGGTCATGAGCAGCGTACATATCCTTGCAATCGCCGGCACCTTCATGGGCGGCGTGGCCGCCCTGGCGCGGGAACTGGGCCATACGGTCAGCGGCAGCGACCAGGCCATCTATCCGCCGATGTCGACCCAGCTCGAACAGCTGGGCATCACCCTGGATCAGGGTTACCGCGCCGACAGCGTGCCGGCCGGTACCGACGAGGTGGTGATCGGCAACGCGCTCTCGCGCGGCAACCCGGCCGTGGAGGCCGTGCTCGACGCCGGCCAGCGCTACATCTCCGGCGCCCAGTGGCTGTCCGAACAGGTGCTGCCGGGCCGCGACACCCTGGCCGTGGCCGGTACCCACGGCAAGACCACCACCACCACCATCCTCACCTGGCTGCTGGAAAGCGCCAGTCGTTCACCCGGTTTCCTGATCGGCGGCGTAGCCGAGGATTTCGGCGTCTCCGCCCGCCTGGGCCAGGGCCGCGAGTTCGTGGTCGAGGCCGACGAGTACGACACCGCCTTCTTCGACAAGCGCAGCAAGTTCGTGCACTACCGGCCGCTGGTGGCCATCCTCAACAACCTTGAATACGACCACGCCGATATCTTCCCCGACGTGGCCGCGATCCAGCGCCAGTTCCACCATCTGGTGCGCACGGTGCCGGCGCGTGGCCGACTGATCGTCAACGGCGAGGATCAGCATCTGGCCGAAGTGCTGGCGATGGGCTGCTGGACGCCGGTCGAACGCTTCGGATTCGATCCGTCGCTGGAATGGCATGCCGAGCTGCTGGCCGCCGATGGCAGCGCCTTCCGCGTGCATCACCGCGGGCAGGCAATGGGCGATGTGCAGTGGTCGCTTCTGGGCCGTCACAACGTGCTCAACGGCCTGGCCGCGCTGGCCGCCGCGCATGCAGTGGGCGTGGCGCCGGCCGAGGTGATTCCGGCGCTGGCGCGCTTCCGCAGCGTCAAGCGCCGCATGGAAGTGATCGGCCAGCATGACGGCATCACCATTTACGACGACTTCGCCCATCACCCGACCGCGATCGCCACCACATTGGAAGGCCTGCGTGCCAAGGTGGGTGATGCGCGCATCGTGGTCGCGATGGAGCCGCGCAGCAATTCGATGCGACTGGGCGCACACGCGCAGGCGCTGGCTCCGTCGCTGGCGCTGGCCGATGAAGTGGTGTTCCTGCATCGCCCGGAACTGGCCTGGGATGCCGCTGCGGTGATCGCCGCGGTGCGTGGCGAAGCGCACGCGGTGCCCGATACCGACGCGTTGCTGGCGCAATTGCAGGCCAGCGCGCAGTGGTGACCACGTGGTGTTCATGTCCAATGGTGGCTTCGACGGCGCGCCGCGCCGTTTCCTGGCCGCGCTGCAGGCCCGATGAGCGTCGACGGTTCGCTGCCGCTGTTTCCGCTGCACACCACGCTGGTGCCGGGTGCGGCGGTGGGCCTGCGTGTATTCGAGCGCCGCTATCTGGACCTGGTCCGCGACAGCGGCCGCAGTGGTGAGGGGTTTGGTGTCTGTCTGATCCTCGATGGCGAGGAAGTCGGCGCACCGGCAACGCCGGCCGCCTATGGCGTGCAGGTACGCATCGAAGACTTCGATGTCGGCGCCGACGGCGTTCTGCAGTTGCGCCTGCGTGGCACCCGCCGCTTCCATGTCGAGCGCACCCGCGTACGCGACAACGGCCTGGTGGTGGCCGACGTGCGTTGGTGTGATGAAGACCCGGACGATGAGCTACGGCCGCAGCATGCGCTGCTGGCCACGGTGCTGGGTCACATCATCGAACAGGCGGGCGACGCCTATGCGCCCGCCAGCCCGGCACTGCTGGACCAGGCCAGCTGGGTCGGCTGGCGGTTGGCCGAACTGCTGCCGCTGAGCGAGCAGCAGCGCCTGCAGCTGCTGCAGATGGACGACCCACACCAGCGATTGCAGCAGTTGCTGGGCTGGATGCCGTAACCGGAAACCGCCAACCAAGGTTGGCGACTACCAGGGCGCGGCGGAACCGGAAAACGCCAACCAAGGTTGGCGACTACCAGGGCGCAGCGGAACCGGGAAACGCCAACCAGGGTTGGCGACGGCCGGAGCGCAGCGGAACCGGGAAACGCCAACCAAGGTTGGCGACGGCCAGAGCGCCGGAACCGGTAGATGCCAACCTTGGTTGGCAGCCTTCACCGAAGCGCCAACCAAGGTTGGCGACTACCAGAGAAGCACCGGCTCGATCACGGCATGGTCTTCAACCGCAACACCGGCAGCCCGGTTTCGCTGTGCACATCCTCCCGCTGCGGCAGGTCCTGCACGGCGTCCTTCACCGCGTTCAACGCCGGGTCGACACCCCGCAGCGGGTGCCACATGCCGATCCATTCGAAGTGGCGCTCGTAACGCAGGGTCTGTGCACTGCCCAGCCACAGCGGCGTGTTGCCCGGCTGCAGCTGCGCGGGTGCCGGCCACAGGCGCAGCACATAGCGCTCATCCGGCTTCGCACCCTGGCGCACCATCAGCAGTGCTTCCACGCGGGTGTCCAGCGTCGCCGGCAACACCGGCAGCTCGTCGGCGCCGGTGTTCTTGTCCAGCATCAGCAGCGCCTGCTGCCAGCCGGCCTGCTCCTGCCGCTTCCAGCCGCGGGCTTCCAGCTGCGCCTGCAGCGGCGCCAGCGGGCCCGCCACCTGCACGTCCAGCGGCCAGCGCTGGTCGTCGTCGAACTCGTTGCGGCGCGCCGGCAGCGTGGCCCAGTCGTGCTGCCACCAGGCTTGCGCATCCATCGCCTGCGGTGCCGGCAGGGTCGGCTCGAACCGCTCCAGCTTCACCGGAATGTGGCGCGGCGCGTACCACATCGCCGCCACGGCGAAGACGCCGTAGAACAGCCAGGCCACCGGCTTCACCCAGAACGAGCGGTTGAAGCGGCGGCGGTAGGCGATGCCCAGCACCAGCAGCCAGAACGTGCCGAACAGCATGCCGCCGATCACATCGCTCAGCCAATGCGCGCCCAGGTACAGGCGCGAGAAGCCGATCAGGCTGACCACGATGCCCGACACCAGGTACGGCCAGACGCGGGTGCGACCGGGCATCTCGCGGGCGATCAGCACCGCGAAGAAACCGAAGGTGATGGTGGCCATGGTCACCGACACCGACGGGAAGCCAAAGCCGCTGCTGGCATCGACCGGGCGCACCACATCCACGGTGGCACCGAGCAGCATGGTCAGCGCCAGGCCGAAGGCAAGCGCGGCCAGCCAGTGCGCGGCCGCCATCCAGCGTCGGCGCCAGATCAGGTAGCCCATCGCCGCCGCGGTGGCCGGCAGCAGTACCTGCCAGGCGCCCAGCGATGCCAGTGCGGCCATCGGGTAGTCGGCCAGCGGGTTGCGCAGCGCCAGCATGGCCTGGTGCACCAGCAGGTCGATCGCCAGCGGCTCGCCGTGTGCGACCACCACGGTCAGTAGCGCGAACCAGCCCCAGCCCAGTACCAGCAGCATCAACGCCAGCATCGCCAGCGGCACCGATTCGCGGCGCTTGGGATCAAGCACGCCGACGGTGTAGCGACCCAGCGTCGGGTGGCGGTTGGACCAGTCCAGCAGGCGTGCCAGCCAGTTATCCATGCGTGCGGCCGACCAGCGGTAGCCGTACAGCACGATGGCCCAGACCAGGCCGAGGATCACCGCCAGCAGGCCGACCACCACCACCAGTCGCCCAGCCACCGCAGCCACCGCGTCGTAGGCCTCGCCGAGAATCCAGCCCGGGGCCAGGAACAGCACCGCCCAGGAAATGCTGGCGATACCGCTGGCCTGCACATAGCGGCTGGCGGGCATCTTCATCATGCCGGCGATGGCCGGCACGAACGGGCGGATAGCGCCCACGTAGCGTGCGATCAGGATGCTCTTGAAGGCATTGCGGCGGAACAGGTTCTCGCCGCGGTCGAGCAGCTGCGGGTAGCGGCTGAACGGCCACACGCCACGCAGGCGGTCGCCCCAGCGGCGGCCGATCCAGTAGCTGATGCCATCACCGGCGAACGCACCCAGCGCCGCCGCCGCCACCGCATACGGCCCGGAGATCTGGCCCAGGCCGATGAACACGCCCACCGCGAAAAGCAGCGGCAGGGCCGGCACGATGGCACCGAGAATGATCACCGCATCGCAGAAGGCGATGAGGAAGATAACGGCACCCGCCAGCACGGGGTGAGCGGCAATCCACGCAAGGGTGGCGTCGATCCATGAAGAGTCCATTGCCCGATTATAGGGGCGTGAAGGTGACTGGTTCCCAGCCGCTTCGTGACCGTTTGCAACCGGCGCCATCGCCTAGAATGGGCACATGCCGCATTCGCCAGACACGCCCTCGCACGCCCTGAAGGCCGACAGCTTCGGTCGCATCCTCCTTGTGGAAGGGCCTGCCGGTCCCTTCGTGCGCCGTGACCTGGGCGCCACGCCGCTGTGGCTGCGGCTGCCGGCCTGGTGGCTGGCCCGCCGTGAAGCGCGGCGCTGCGCCACATCCACGGCATGGCCGATGTGCCGCAGCTGCTGGCTTGGGATGGCCGTCAACTCGACCGCAGCTTCATGGCCGGTGATGCCATGTACCAGCGCCCGCCGCGTGGCGATCTGGCCTGGTTCCGCTCGGCGCGTCGGCTGCTGCAGCAGCTGCATCGCAATGGCGTGGCACACAATGATCTGGCCAAGGAAGCCAACTGGCTGGTCACCGACGATGGCCGCCCGGCATTGATCGACTTCCAGCTGGCGGTGATCGGCAACCCGCGCTCGCGCTGGATGCGCCTGCTGGCCCGCGAGGATCTGCGCCATCTGCTCAAGCACAAGCGCATGTATTGCCGCGAGTCGCTCACCCCGGTGGAGAAGCGCGTGCTCAAGCGCACCTCGTGGGTGCGCGAACTGTGGTTCGCCACCGGCAAGCCGGTCTACCGCTTCGTCACCCGCCGCATCCTGCATTGGGAAGACAACGAGGGGCAGGGGCCGAAGCCGTGAGCCCTGCGCAGGTGGCGACCGGCCCGCCAAGCGCGGGCAGCGTCCTGCGCCCACAGCTGGCCGGCGCCGACTTCGTGCACGCCTGCCAGGCGACGACCCATCGTGATGGACGCTCGGCCTTGCAGGCCTATCGCGATATGGCCGCGACCATTCCCGGCTGGTTCGACGGATTGATGGCGCTGCGCAACCACGGCATGCGCCTGCTCGGCATGAAGCACCTGGGCTCATTGCGTGCGGTGCAGGATGTTGCGGATCCTCAACCCGGGCAGCGGCTGGGCATCTTCACCCTGCAGTCGCTGACTGACGATGCGATCGTGCTGGAAGACGACGATCGCCACCTGCGTGTGCAGCTAGCCCTGCAGTGGCAGGGCGCCGTGCTGGAGGTGGCGACGGTGGTGCATACGCACAACGCGTTCGGGCGCGTGTACATGCTGCCGGTCGCGCCGGTGCATCGGTTGATCGTGCCGCATCTGCTGAGGAAGCAGGTGCAGGCGTACCGGTAGATCCACGCCATGCGTGGATGCAGTTTGCGATCCATTACATGCTCGTCGGTCATTGCCAAGTGTCACTGAAACGTGGATTCTGCATGCGGCACTCCAGCACCAGTCCAACGCGATGTAAGCAGGGCCGGGGGGCGCGGTGAGTCGGTACGGGAGCAACCCTGAGATCAACGATGCGATGAGCAATCCGACGCGTGCTGTTTCCTGCTTTGAAAGGCAGTTGATCGAGGCTGTGGCATCTCATCTGCCTGAGGCCTCTGCCTCGCAGCTTCACGCCGACCTTGCTCTCGCAGCGGCCGTGGAAATGGGTCTTGGTGGAGCTCGGGTGGGATTCGTCATTTCCGGATATGAGCGTCCTCCGTACCAAGGCCAGCACGCGTATCCCGTCGAGCTGCAGATGCAGGACGCAGATGGTGCTGAACTCACGCCGATTCTTCATGCGGACGCAAACGACCGTCTGCTGGAGCTGGAAATCATCCGCTGGGACGGTGCCGAGCTGATATCTCCTCGAATTGAAAGCTTGGTCTGCTATGCCTGAGGTGGCAATGAAGGGTTCTGGTGGAAACAAGCACGATGTGCGGATGGCCGGCCTCGAAGAGCCGGTGGACGTCGCGGACGATTCTTGCGAATTCGAGTGAAGGGTCTTGCTAGTGGCGATGATGTGGAGCCGAGCCATGCTCGGCTGCATTCAATGAGCCGAGCATGGCTCGGCTCTACAGACGCCGGTGACCTTACGGCGTCGCCGGCACCACCTGCTGGCCGATGAAGTTGCGCTTGGCGTCGAAGTCGTAGGCGATCTGCAGCTGGCCCACATCCGGGCAGGCGTGGCAGTCGCGCAGTGGCGTGCGATACATCACGCGGATGCCGCCATTCTCCAGTGGCGTGGCCCCGGCAGACTGCGCCGGGGCGAACGGCGTGGCCTGCGGGTTGGCCTTCAGCAGTTCCTGCACGGCGGGGTCGGCACGCAGGGTGTCGTCCAATTGCACGGCATCCACATCGATGCGCTTGCCGCTGGCGTCGACCAGGCGGGTGCCTTCGTTGGTGTTGGCGCGGAACGGATACTCGACCGTGGCAATGCCCAGTCCTTCGTTCTCGTGCCAGGCGGTTACATAGGCCAGCTCACCGCCGCTGGACAACTGCTCGGCGGCGGTAACGGCATCGGTACTGGCGCCACCGGCGCGCATCGCATCACGCAGGCAATCGCGGGTCGCAGCATTCTCGCCCTGGCGGCAGGCATTGAGATCGCCATCCCAGACCACCGCCTCGCTCCAGCGCAGCTTGCCGTCGGCGGCGGCCTTCTCCGCGCTGGGCGCGTCACCGGCGGGCGGCTCCTTTCCGGGTTCCGGCGAACGGCCCTGGCAGGCGGTCAGCAGGGCAAGCCCCAGGGCAGGCAGCAACAGGCGGGAACGGCGCATGGCGTGGACCTCGTGCGTTGTCTGGAGGCCCGAGTATCGTCAAGGACAGGTGAACTCCGCGTCGGCGCGGCATACTAGCGGCTCATTGCATACGCTGGAGTGTGGAACGTGGGCAGTCTGCAGGGCAAAACGCTTTTCATCACCGGTGCCTCGCGCGGCATCGGCCTGGCCATCGCACTGCGCGCTGCGCGCGACGGCGCCAATGTGGCCATTGCGGCCAAGTCGTCGGTGCCGAACCCGAAGCTGCCGGGCACCATCCATACCGCGGCCGAAGCGGTAACGGCGGCTGGCGGCCAGGGCCTGGCCCTGAAGTGCGACATCCGCGAGGAAGAGCAGGTGCAGGCGGCGGTGGCGGCCACGGTCGATACCTTCGGTGGCATCGACATCCTGATCAACAACGCCAGCGCGATCTGGTTGCGCGGCACGCTGGATACGCCGATGAAGCGCTTCGACCTGATGCAGCAGGTCAATTCGCGTGGCAGCTTCCTGTGTGCGCAGGCCTGCCTGCCGTACCTGCTGCAGGCGCCGAACCCGCACATCCTCACCCTGGCGCCGCCGCCGAGCCTGGAGCCGAAGTGGTGGGCACCGCACACCGGCTACACGCTGGCGAAGATGGGCATGAGCTTCGTCACCCTGGGCCTGGCCGCCGAATTCGGTCCGCAGGGCGTGGCGGTGAATGCGCTGTGGCCGCGCACGGTGATCGCCACCGATGCGATCAACATGATTCCGGGCGTGGATGCGGCTGGCTGCCGCACGCCGCAGATCATGGCCGATGCCGCACATGCGGTGCTGGTGCGTGAAGCGGCCGGCTTCCACGGCCAGTTCCTGATCGACGATGAAGTGCTGGCACAGGCCGGTATCACCGATCTTTCCGGATACGCGGTGGATCCGTCGCGGCCGTTGTTGCCGGATCTGTTCCTGGATTGACCGCGCGTCGCTGGAAGAGGCCGAGGGCTGCGACCCTCGGCCTGCTGCGCTAGAATGCGTGGCTGTAATCGTTTTCAACAAGGATGTGAGCACATGTCACGCACTCTTTCCGTCGCGGCGCTGGCCGCTTCGCTGTCGTTGATCCTGACCGCCTGCGGTGGCAAGGCACCCGTAGCTGCGTGCGGCGCCGCTGCCTCCGGCACGCCGGACGCCAGCACGGCCCCGTCCGATACACAGCAGCAGCTGACCGCCAAGCTCAACGCCTACATCGGCTGCTTCAACGCGCTGGATTCGAAAACCCACGGCAGCATCCAGTCCTACACGCGCTGGATCAAGGATGTCGACGCTGGCCCGACCGGACGCGAGACGCACGTGTACGGCCCGTTCGAGATCAGCGACTACGACATGAAGCAGTGCGACGCCCCGGTGACCGAGGCGATTGCTGCCAAGCCGGCGCTGGCCGAACTCGATGCGGCTGCAGGTCACTACCAGCAGGCGCTGAAGGCGCTGGTGCCGGTCAGCAAGGACGCGCATGACTACTACGATCGCCAGGACTACGAAGACGACCAGTTCGCCAAGGGCAAGCAGCTGCACGCGCCCTTGATGGCTGCCTTCAAGGATTTCGTGGCTGCCAGCGAAACGTTCAATGCCGAGCTGGAGCGCCAGAACGACGCCGCCCAGCGCGAGCAGCTCAAGGCGCTGGAACAGGCCGAGGGGCGCACGCGCGAGTACTACCGTCTGGCGATGATGCTGGAAGCGAAGGCCATCATGGATCTGATGAGCGAGGATGATTTCGATCAGGCCAAGGCCCGCGAACGCCTGGATGCCTTCAACCGCATTTCCGATGAAGCGCACGCCAAGGTTGCCGACCAGGAACCGGGCAAGTCGGACTGGGAAGGCTTCGAGCGTGGGGCCGAGAATTTCCGGCGCGAAGGCAAGGAGCGGCTGCAGCGCGTCAGCGAGAAGAAGCCTTACACCGATTTCGAACGACGCATGCTTGATTCGCCGTCGATGGCGCCGCGTGGCTCTGCCAACAAGCTGATGCAGGAATACAACACGCTCGTTTTCCAGAGCAACCGCCAGTGACCGGCGCGCCAGCACCCATGCGAGAGACCATGATGACTTCCTGTCTGCGTATCGTGCCGCTGCTGCTGATCGGCGCTGTGGCTGGCCTGAGCGGCTGCAACAAGTCGGCAGGGTTGTCGCTGGCCGACCCCAGCCTGGAGAAGGTGAACGCCTACATCGAGTGCTACAACGGCGTTGAACAACCCATTCACGAGGGTTTCCAGACCTACACCAGCTGGATGAAGGACCCTGAAGCCGGCCCGACCGGCAAGGAAGCGCAACCGCGTTCGCCCGGGAAGGTGCTGTCGCACCGCGTCGAGTACTGCGGCCAGCCACTGACCGACGCGCTGGCGAAGACCCCGGCCTTGCAGATGGATGGCCCCGCGCGTGACTATCAGCAGGCCTTCCAGGCATTGAACACCCTGGTCGAGCGCGCCGATGGATACTTCACCCGCGAGGATTATCGTCGTGATGGCGGTGAAGGGATGCGCAGCCAGCATGCCCCGCTGATGCAGGCCTATGCTGATTTCTTCAAGGCCAGCGAAGCGATGGATGTGGCGCTGGAAAAGAACGAGAACGATCGCCGTGCCGCGCAGCTGAAGCAGATCGAGGAGAGCGAAGGGCGCTCGCTGGCCTACTATCACCTTCGCCTGCTGGGCGACGGCAAGCTACTGGCCACGGCGTTCCAGGACGACGCACCGGATGTTGCGGCGCTGCGCGTGCAGCTGGCTGACTATCAGGCACTGGTGACGGAAATCCAGAACGGCGGCGTCGGCAAGGACGACCCGATGTGGGGCCACGTGCAGCGTTCGGCGGACAAGCTGGTGCGTACTGCGGGACGTGGCGTCGAGCGCCTGGAGCAGCACAAACCGATCACCGCCGAAGCGCTGGCGGCAGAGCGGAAGGCGTCGGGCAGTTGGCTCACCACCGACCCGGAAGGAGCGCAGTCAACGATCCTCGCCGCATACAATGATCTGGTGACCACCAGCAACCGCATGCGGTGAGCAACGGCACACGCATCCATGCGTAACCGCCGAGAGGTAGTGCCGGCCGCTGGCCGGCATGTGTCTCAATGGTTGAACGCATCCGGCAGCTTGCCGCCGCACTTGCGGCAGTGCAGTGCATCCGGTTCATGGCCTTCCAGTCCGCAGTCCGGGCAGCCACGCGCATCGCGGCGCGCGGCCTGCTCGGCTTCACGCATGGTGCTGGCCAGCTCGGCGGTATAGATGCCGGTGGGCACGGCGATGATGCTGTAGCCGATCAGGATCAGCACCGAGGTGACGAAGCGGCCGAGCACGGTCTGCGGCACGATGTCGCCGAAGCCGACCGTGGCCATGGTCACCACTGCCCAGTACATGCTGGCCGGGATGTTGGTGAAGCCGTGTTCGGGGCCCTCGATCACGTACATCAGCGCACCGGCGATGATGGTGATGGTGATCACCGTGAACAGGAACACCAGCACCTTGCGCCGGCTGCGCCACAGTGACGTCATCAATACGCCGCTTTCCTCGATGTAGCGGGTCAGCTTGAGGATGCGGAACACGCGCAGGATGCGCAGCGCACGCACCACCAGCAGGCTCTGCGCGCCGGGGATGAACATCGACAGGTAGGCGGGCAGGATCGACAGCAGGTCGATGATGCCCCAGATGCTCACCGCGTAGCGCAGCGGGCGCTTGACCACCGCCAGCCGCAGCAGGTACTCGGCGGTGAAGATGATCGTGAAGCCCCATTCCAGGATGTACAGGCCGGTGGACCATTCGGCATGCAGGTGCTGCACGCTGTCGATCATCACCACCAGGATGCTGGCGATGATCGCCACCACCAGGATCAGGTCGAAATTGCGCGAAGGCCGGGTGTCGTGGCGGTAGATGATGTCGAACCACCGACGGCGCCAGCCGGTCTCGGTGGCGGGGTTCAGCTGGGGGGCGGAAAACGGTCGCATGGGCGCATTGTGCCGCAGGGGTTCCGGCGCGAGAATGGGGATTCCTGAACCCTGCCGACTGCCATGACCGCCGCTACCGATCCGCTGATCTCCCTTTCGCACTATTACCTGCCGGTCTACAAGCCCCGCCAGGTGGTACTGGAACGAGGCCAGGGCGCCCGCGTGTGGGACAGCCAGGGCCGTGAGTTCATCGACCTGGCCGCCGGCATCGCCGTGTGTGGCCTGGGCCACAACGACCCGGACCTGGTCGCCGCGCTGGTCGAGCAGGCCGGCAAGCTCTGGCACACCAGCAACGTGTTCTACAGCGCGCCGCCGTTGCACCTGGCCGAGGAGCTGGTGAAGGCCAGTCGCTTCGCCGAGCGCGTGTTCCTGTGCAACTCCGGCGCCGAAGCCAACGAAGTGGCGATCAAGATGGTCCGCAAGTGGGCCTCCAGCCAGGGCCGCCCGGCCGACAAGCGCGTCATCATCACCTTCCGCGGCAGCTTCCACGGCCGCACCATGGGCGCGGTGACCGCCACCGCTCAGCCGAAGTACCAGGAAGGCTACGAGCCGCTGCCCGGTGGCTTCCGCTACATCGATTTCAACGATGAGGTGCAGCTGGAAACCGCGATGGCCGCCGGCGACGTGGCCGCAGTGATGCTGGAGCCGATCCAGGGCGAGGGCGGGGTGATGCCGGCCAAGTCCGGTTTCCTCAAGCGCGTGCGCGAACTGTGCGACCAGCACAACGCACTGCTGGTGCTGGACGAGATCCAGGCCGGCATGGGCCGCACCGGTACTCTGTTCGCGCACTGGCAGGACGATGTGGTGCCGGACATGGTCACCCTGGCCAAGGCGCTCGGCGGCGGCTTCCCGATCGGCGCGATGCTGGCCGGCCCGAAGGTGGCCGAAACCATGCAGTTCGGCGCACACGGCACTACCTTCGGCGGCAACCCGCTGGCTGCTGCGGTGGCCCGCGTGGCACTGCGCAAGCTGGCCTCGGCGGAGATCGCCGCCAACGTCAGCCGCCAGTCGAAGGCGCTGCGCGATGGCTTCGCCCGCATCAACGACGAGTTCGGTGTGTTCAGCGACGTGCGTGGCCGTGGCCTGATGCTGGGCGCGGTGCTGAGCAAGGACTTCGCCGGCCAGGCCGGTGCGATCCTCGACCATGCCGCCGAGCAGGGCCTGCTGACCCTGCAGGCCGGTCCGGACGTGCTGCGCTTCGTGCCGTCGCTGAACATCACCGACGAAGAAGTGGCCGAAGGCCTCAAGCGCCTGCGCGCAGCGATTGCTGCTTTCATCGCCGCGCGCTGACGCCGCGGCGCTGGGGTCGGATCCCTCTCCTGCGGAGAGGGCTCTGACCCCGATCAGCTCACCGCGTAACGCTTCAACACCTTGCCCAATCCCCGGCCATCGCGCACGGTTTCCGCGTGCAGGCCGGCGGCGCGTGCGCCGCGCACGTTGGCGAACAGGTCATCGACGAACAGCGTGCGCGCAGGCGCCACGCCGAGTACCTCAAGCGTGCGCAGGAAGACTTCCGGCGCCGGTTTGCGCAGGCCGAAATCGGCGCTGCAGAACACGCGGTCCTGCAGGGCAGGGAACAGTTCCGGTAGCAGGGTGGGCAAGGCCTGTTGCATCAGCGCGCCGTTGTTGGTCAGCACTGCCATCGGCAACTGCAGGGCCTGCAGCCGCTGCAACACGGCAGCCTGCGGATGGCTGGCGGCCCGCCGCGCCGCGGTCCAAGCAGTCACATCGACCGTCGTGCCTAGAAGCTCTCCCAGCTGCGCCAGATAGGCCGGGCCATCCAGCGTGCCATTGTCATGTGCCGCTTCCAGCCCGCTGTCGTACAGCGCGGCCTGCACGGTTTCCGGCACGACATCCAGCGCCTGCGCAAGGTACAGCACGCGCTGCGCGCGCTGGTAGTGCACCAGCACGCCATCCACATCCAGCAGCAACAGGTCGATCCGCATTGGTCGAGCATGCCATTGCAGTGAACACGCGGGAAACCCTGGAGCAGCCATGCGACAGACGGTCGCAGACGCGGCCGCAGGGGCCTGCCTAGAATGGCGCTTGAATCCGCAGGAGATGCAACGATGAAGGCTTGGATGGTGGCAGTGGGACTGGGCGCGCTGATGCTGGCGCCGTCGGCGATGGCGCGGGTGTGTGCGGTGAGCATCGACAGCACCGACCAGATGAGCTTCAGCAGCCGCGAGATCAAGGTGGCCGCTGATTGCACCGCCGTGGATCTGACCCTGCGCCACACCGGCAAGCTGGCCGCTACCGCGATGGGCCACAACTGGGTGCTGACCCGCAGCGCGGATTACCAGCCGGTGGCGATGGCTGGCATGCGTATGACCCTGGCCGACAGCTACCTGCCGAAGGCCGACAAGCGCGTGCTGGCGCAAACCAAGGTGATCGGCGGTGGTGAAACCGCGCGCGTGCGCTTCTCTACCCAGGGCCTGCAGAAGGGCGGTGACTACACCTTCTTCTGCTCGTTCCCCGGCCACTTCGCGATGATGAAGGGCAAGTTCGTCTTCGGTTGAGCAGCCACGCATGGCGTGGCTCTACCAGGAGAAAAAGGGGACGGAGGGGATTAAGTCGTTTGTGCACAAACGACTTAATCCCCTCCGTCCCCTTTTTTCGTGCAGAGCGGGCTCAGCCCTTGGCGGCCTTGAACGCCACGCGTGCAGCGGCGAGGGTGGCCTCGATCACCGCGTCATCGTGAGCGCTGGACAGGAAGCCGGCCTCGTACGCCGACGGTGCCAGGAACACGCCCTGGTCCAGCATCGCGTGGAAGAAGCGGTTGAACGCCGGGATGTCACAGGCGGTGGCCTGCGCATAGGTCTCCACTTTTTCACTGGTGAAGAACAGCCCGAACATCGCGCCCACGCAGGTGGTGGTCACGACCACGCCGGCGTCGGCGGCGGCCGCTTCCAGGCCGGCACACAGGCGCGCGGTGCGCTCGGCCAGGTCGGCGTGGAAACCCGGCTGCTGGATCAGTTCCAGCATCGCCAGGCCGGCGGCCATCGCCACCGGATTGCCGCTCAGCGTGCCGGCCTGGTAGATCGGGCCGGCCGGGGCGATCTGCTGCATCAGTTCGCGGCGGCCGCCGTAGGCACCCACCGGCATGCCGCCGCCGATGATCTTGCCGAAGGTGGTCAGGTCCGGGGTGATGCCGTAGTGCGCCTGCGCTCCGCCGAGGGCGACGCGGAAGCCCGTCATCACCTCGTCGAAGATCAGCAGCGCGCCATGCTTCGTGCACAGGTCGCGCAGGTGCTGCAGGTAGCCTTCGCGTGGCGGAATGCAGTTGGCGTTGCCGACCACCGGTTCGATGATCAGGCCGGCGATGTCGTCACCCTGCTGTTCGAACAGGGCAGTAGCCGCTTCGAAGTCGTTGTAGGGCAGGGTCAGGGTCAGTTCGCTCAGGCCGGCCGGCACGCCCGGCGAGGTCGGCACGCCCAGCGTCAGCATGCCGCTGCCGGCCTTGACCAGGAACGAGTCGCCATGGCCGTGGTAGCAGCCTTCGAACTTGACGATGCGGTTGCGGCCGGTGGCGCCACGCGCGAGGCGGATCGCCGACAGCGTGGCTTCAGTGCCGGAGTTGACCATGCGCACCATCTCGCACGACGGCACCAGTCGGGTGATGGTCTCGGCCATGGTCACTTCGGCCGCGCAAGGCGCGCCGAAGGACAGGCCATTGTCGATCGCCTTCTTCACCGCCTGGCGGACGGCCGGATGGTTGTGGCCGACGATCATCGGGCCCCAGGAACCGACATAGTCGATGTAGCGGTTGCCGTCGACGTCGTACAGGTAGGCGCCGTCGGCACGCTCGACGAAGAACGGTTCGCCGCCGACCGATTTGAACGCGCGCACCGGCGAATTGACGCCGCCCGGCAGCAGCTGCTGGGCGCGGGAGAACAGGGCGTGGGACTGGTCGTGGTTCATGCGGATTTCCTGGGCATTACGCGAACTGGGCGAGGTAGGCGCGCTGGATCGCAACCGGGTCTTCGGCGGCGAACACGCTGCTGACCACGGCGACCAGATCGGCGCCGGCGTCGATGATGGGACCGACATTGTCCGGCGTCAGGCCGCCGATCGCCACCCGCGGCACGCCCAGTGCGGCGCTTTGCCGCAGCAGGTCGGTATGGGCGCGGCTGCTGGTGATCTTGGTGGTGGTCGGGAAGAACGCGCCGAAGGCCACGTAGCTGGCGCCGGCGGCCACGGCCTGCTCGGCATTGGCCAGCTGGTCGTAGCAGGAGGCGCCGATGATGGCCTCGGCACCAAGCAGCGGCGCGCGCTGGGGATGTCACCGTCGGTGCCGCCCAGATGCACGCCGGCGGCGCCGACCGCCTTGGCCAGCGCCGGGTCGTCGTTGACGATCAGCGGCACGCCGTGTTCCGCGCACAGCGCCTGCAGGGCGGTGGCCTGCTCCCGCCGCAGCGCGTCACTGGCGGTCTTGTTGCGGTACTGCAGCCAGGTGACGCCCGCGGCCAGCAGTGGCGCGGTGCGGGCCAGCAGGCGCGCGGTATCGGGCTCGTCCGGGGTGATCAGGTAGACGCCGCGGGGCGCCGGGGAAGCAGAAGTCATCGATGGCTACCGGTGAGTGGACCGCGATGGGACAATGGCGGCCCGTGAATCCAGCCCTGATTATCCGATGAGCGATGCCACCCCCACCACCTTGCGCACCTGGATGTGCGTGGTCTGCGGCTTCCTTTACAGCGAAGCGGAAGGCTTGCCGGAGGAGGGCATCGCGCCGGGGACGCGCTGGGAGGACATTCCCGAGACCTGGACCTGCCCGGACTGCGGCGTGACCAAGGCCGATTTCGAGATGGTCGAGGTCGATTGAGGGAGGGGCCTGCAGGCCCTTCTGTGGGTGCGGACCGTTGGGGTGGGTGCGGACCGTTGGTCCGCACACCTGAAAGAATCAATGCAGCCGCGGCATCGGCCCGCCGAGGTCGATCAGCTTCTCGCGCAGCCACTGCGCATCGCTGGCCTCGGGATTGCGCTTCAGGTACTGCCCCAGGTCATGGCGGGCACCGGCCAGGTACTCCAGTTGCAGGTAGGCCAGGCCGCGGTCACGCAGCGCATCGTCCTGCTCCGGGGCCAGCTTCAGCAGCCGGTCGGCACTGCGCGCAGCGCGGTCCCACTCGCCGGCCTCGGCGTAGACGCCGTGCAGGTTGCGCAGCATGCGCATCAGGATCGCACGTGCCGGCGCCGGGTCGAGGATCTGCGCCAGCACCTGGTCGTCGGGCATCTGCCCGCCCAGGTGTGACTTGGCCCGCTCGCGCAGTTCGTCCACGTCAAGCGGGCGGCCGCCATTGAACGGGTCCATCACCAGCACACCGTCGTCCACCGGCAGGCGCACCAGGAAGTGGCCGGGGAAGGACACGCCGTCGAGCGGGATTCCCAGTCGGCGCGCGACTTCCATCTGCACCAGTGCCAGCGAGATCGGGTTGCCCAGGCGGCGCTCGAATACCTGGTTGAGGTAGCTGTTGCGCGGGTCGTAATACTCGTCGTGGTCGCCGCTGTAGCCCAGCTCGTCGAACAGGTGGCGGTTGATCGCCGCCATCTTCAGCGGGCTGTTGTCGATGCTGTCCACTTCCGAGCGGAGGTGGTCGACGTGGCTCTGGATCAGCGCGTCGTAGGTGGACGGCTGCAGATCGGGGTATTCATCGCGCGATCAGCAGCGCGGTCGGCAACAGTGGCAGCGCCTCGTCTTCGAGGTCGGCCAGTGCATCCCAGTCGGGGAGTGAGATCTGGTCCTGCATGACCACAGACTGGCGGCAATTGCAGGCGGTTTCAAGCGGTGTCGCGTGAAAAATCCGGGGGTCAGATCCCTTTCGCGTGCGAAAGGGATCTGACCCCTGCAGGGTTGCCGGCCAGCGGCCGGCACTACCGCGGGCAGAACCCTGTTACTCGATGCCCGGGCCGAATTTCAGCTCCGTGCCGTCCTTCAGCTTGAGCTTCTCGGCCTGACCGGCGTTGAGCTCCAGCACATAGCGCGCCGGTCCACCGCTGGGGTAGGGCGGGCACATGTCGCCGGCCGAGCACGGCGGCACATCGCGCTGCTGGCTGACCAGCTTGCGCTGGCTGTCGAAGTACAGGATGTCCAGCGCAAGCTTGGTGTTCTTCATCCAGTACGCCTGCATTTCCTCGCGGTCGTGGATGAACAGCATGCCGTGATCGGCGGCCATCTGGTCGCGGAACATCAACCCGCGCGCGCGGGTTTCATCGTTGGTGGCCAGCTCCACCTGGTAGCGGGCGCCATCCAGCTCGACCCAATGGCGGGCCGCGTCGGTAGCACAGCCGGCCAGGGCCAGCAGCGGAAGCATCAGCAGCGAACGCAACAGCGACATCGTCAGGATCCTTCGAAAGGGTCAGAGCACGACCGGCGGCTCACCACCGACGATCACCACATCGGCGCGGCGGCGCGCGAACAGGCCCACGCAGACCACGCCGGGCAGCTGGTTGAGCTCGCGCTCCAGCTTTTCCGGATCGGTGATCTGCAGGTTGTGGATGTCCAGGATCTGGTTGCCGTTGTCGGTGACCACGCCTTCGCGCCAGGTCGGCTGGCCGCCGGTCATGTCGCGGATCTGGCGGGCGACCAGGCTGCGCGCCATCGGGATCACTTCCACCGGCAGCGGGAACTTGCCCAGCACCGGCACCTGCTTGCTCGGGTCGACGATGCAGATGAAGCGCTCGCTGGCCTCGGCGATGATCTTCTCGCGGGTCAGTGCGGCGCCGCCCCCTTGATCAGGCACTTGTTGGCATCGCACTCATCGGCGCCGTCCACGTACAGCGACAGGTTGCCGCTGTGGTTCAGCTCGATCACCTCGATGCCGTGCTGCTTCAGGCGCGCGGTGCTCTGTTCGGAGCTGGACACGGCGCCCTTGATACGGTGCTGGATGCGGGCCAGGGCATCGATGAAATAGGCCACGGTGGAACCGGTGCCGACACCGACGATCATGCCGTCTTCTACGTACTCGATGGCTTTCTCGGCGGCCAGGCGCTTGGCTTCGGACATGGGAGAACTCTCAGGCAGGGAATCAGGATTTCTTTTCCAGCGACAGCAGCAGCTTCCACTGCGCGGCGGTCACCGGGAACACCGACAGGCGGTTGCCCTTGGCAACCAGCGGGAAGCCCTCGCCGAGTTCTTCGGCGTGCAGCTTGATCTCGTCCAGCGCGATCACCTGCTTGAGCTTGCGGTCGAAGGCCACGTCCACCAGCATCCAGCGCGGGTTCTCGCGCGTGCTCCTGGGGTCGTGGTAGTCGGATTTCGGGTCGAACTGGGTGTCGTCCGGATAGGCCGGGCTGGCCACCGTGGCCAGGCCGACGATGCCGGGCACCTTGGTATTGGAGTGGTAGAACAGGATGCCGTCGCCGACCTGCATGCCATCGCGCATGAAATTGCGCGCCTGGTAGTTGCGCACCCCGTTCCAGGGTTCGACCTTGACCTTGGCCAGGTCATCGATGGAGAAGGCGTCCGGTTCGGACTTCATCAGCCAGTAGCGCTTGCGGGCGGTCATGCGTTCACGGGGGCAGCGGAGGGGAACAGGGTGCCGTCTTCGGTGCAGATCGCATCCACCGGCACGTCCCACGACGCCACCGGCAAGGACTCGACCTGCTGCACCGCGAATGCAGCACCGACCAGCCAGGGCGGCGCCGGCCGGTCGTGGCGGAAGGCGAAGCTGCGATCATACCAGCCGCCCCCCATGCCCAGCCGCCGGCACTGCGTGTCGAAACCCACCAGCGGGGCCACCACCAGCGCCATCTGTGCTGGTTCCAGGGTGTCTTCCATCGCCACGTCCGGCTCGGGAATGCCGTAGCGGTTGCTGGTCAGCGGCTGCCCCGGCCGCCACGGCGCGAAGCGCAGCACGTCGCCGGCCAGCACCGGCAGGCAGTAGGTGAGGCCTTCGGGCAACTGCAACTGCCAGCGGTGCAGGGCGATCTCGCCATCCAGCGCCCAGTAGCCGGCCACGGCGCCTTCGCGCGGGGCGAACGGCAGGGTCAGCAGGGCATCGGCAAGCGATTCGGCGGCGGCGATGCGCTCAGCAGCGGAAAGGTCGCGGCGGCGTTGCCGCAGGTCGTGGCGCAGGGCCTGGCGCGGGTCGGTCATGGCAGCGTGCGGCAAGGATCAGCCGTCATTGTGCCGGAAAGAACAAGGGCGACGCCCGAAGACGCCGCCCTTGCTGGAATATTGCATTCTCCGCAATGTCGATGCATGCGAAACGACCTTGAACCCGGGGGCTCAAGTGGGAACGCTGGAGAACCATCGGGCTTCCCGCTACAAGGCGGACCTGCACTCCCGGCGCTGTCGCGCTCCCGGTGTCGTTCTTAAGGGACAAGGCGAATGTTTGCACATGCCGTCGAGTACCGCAGAGAACGCGTGGCCATTATAGCCAGCACGCAGGATCTGGATAGGCCGTTCGTCGGCAACAGTCCGTGCCAATTCAGATATGAGAAAAGGGGACGGAGGGGATTAAGACGTTTCCAGCACGGAAGGGGCGAATGCGCCTTGATTCCCTCCGTCCCCTCTTCTACGGGGTGCCGTCGATCGCGCGGTCCAGGCGCCGGTTCAGGTCGGCCAGCGTCTGCTGCAGCGCCACCGCCTGGCGGGCGTTCTCATCGCGCAGCAACTGCAGTTCGTGGGCCAGGTTCAACGCCGCCAGCACGGCGACGCGGTCGACCGCAGCCATGCGGTTGCTGCCGCGGATTTCGCGCATGCGCGCATCGAGCAGGCGCGCGGCCGCCATCAGGCTGTCGCGTTCATCGCCGCCGACACCCACGGTGTATTCACGATCGAGGATGCGGACACTGACCGGTTCGGCGCTCATGTGTGCTGCTCCAGGGATTTGAGCCGGCTGATCATTGCTTCCACCCGCGAGCGTGCCTGCTCGTTCTTGGCCAGCAGCGTGGAACGCTCGGCCACCAGCTGTTCCTGCTGGTGGCGCAGGCTGCGGTTCTCCTCGGCCAGGCGCTGGTTGCGTTCAAGCAACGCTTCCACGCGGGCAGCGAAGTCCTGCAGCTGGGCAAGGGGATCGGCGGGTTCCATGCGGGCACGATAGGCAAGCCGGGTAAGGGCGGTCAAGCGTTGTCGCAGCAAGGCCTGACGGTCGCAGAGAGGATGCCGTCGGGTTGCTACACTACGGGGTCTCACGGGCGGCGCGTGCGCGCCCCGGGTTTCCTTTCCGAACGAGCCGCACGATGACCGAACTTCCCTCCGTCGACGACGTTACCCGCGCCAGCCAGGAACTGGGCCTGGGCGCCACCGCTGCCGAGCTGCACGGCGCACTGTGCGGCTGGCTGGCCGCCGGTGGTGCCCCCGGCAATGATTGGCCGGCGCGTGTGCTGGCCGACGACAACCTGCCGCCGGTGGCCGCCGACAGCGTGCTGGGGCAGCTGCTGCAGGTCACCATCAAGCAACTGGAAGACCGCGATTTCGCCTTCGAACTGCTGCTGACCGATGGCGACGACGTGTCCGCGCAGGCTGATGCCATGTTCAGCTGGACCCGTTCCTTCCTGGGCGGCTTCGGCCTGGGCAGCGGCGGCCGCCGCCCGACCCTGTCCGAAGAGGGCGAAGAAGCGCTGACCGACATGGCCAGCCTGGCGCGTGCCTCCAGCGAGGATTTCGAGGCCGGTGGCGATGACGATGACGAAGCCCTGTCCGAGATCGAGGAATTCATCCGCGTGGCGGTGTTGCTGCTGCACGGTGACGTGGTGCTGGCCTCGCGCCATCGGCAGCGCCTGAACTGATGGACATCAAGCAGCGCACCGGCATCGCGGCCGGCGAATACAAGCGTCGGCGCCGCCAGCTGATGGACATGGCCGGCGAGGATGCGATCCTGGTGCTTCCCGCCGCGGCCGAGAAGGTGCGCAGCCTCGATACCCATTACCCGTTCCGGCAGGATTCGGACTTCCAGTACCTGAGCGGCTTCCCGGAGCCGGAAGCGGTGCTGGTGTTGATCCCGGGCCGCCGTCACGGCGAGGCCATCCTGTTCTGCCGTGAGCGCGACGCCGAGCGCGAGGCCTGGGACGGCAGCCGCGCCGGCCAGGAAGGCGCGGTGGCGCAGTACGGGATGGACGATGCGTACCCGATCGACGATCTGGACGACATCCTGCCAGGCCTGCTGGAAGGGCGTTCGCGCGTCTATTACCACTTCGGCCGCGACGCCGATTTCGACCTGAAGCTGATCGGCTGGGTCAACCGCGTGCGTTCGCAGGTGCGCCACGGCGCGCAGCCGCCGCATGAGTTCCTGGAGCTGGGCCACCTGCTGCATGAGCAGCGCCTGTTCAAGTCCGGCGCCGAAGTGGCGCTGATGCACCACGCCGCGCAGATCAGTGTACGTGCGCATCTGGCAGCAATGAAGGCGGCCAGGGCAGGCATCCACGAGTACGAACTGCAGGCGGAGCTGGAACGCGTGTTCCGCGCCAACGACGCGGTGCCGGCCTATTGCAGCATCGTCGGTGCAGGTCGCAACGGCTGCATCCTGCACTACCGCGACAACAACGCACGTTCGCGCGATGGTGAGCTGGTGCTGATCGACGCCGGTGCCGAATACCGCGGCTATGCCAGCGACATCACCCGCACGTTCCCGGTGAACGGCCGCTTCAGCGCCGAGCAGCGCGCTGCACGATCTGGTCGGTGACGCGCAGGCCGCGGCACTGGCCCAGGCCAAGCCGGGCGTGGCCTACGAGATGGGTCACCTGGCGGCGGTGCAGACCCTGACCGAAGGCCTGCTGCGGCTGGGCCTGCTGAAGGGCACGCTGGAAAAGAACCTGTCCGAGGGCCTGTACCAGCGTTTCTACCGGCACAAGACCGGGCACTGGATCGGCATGGACGTACACGACGTGGGTGACTATCGCCTGGCCGGCGATTCGCGCCTGCTGGAGCCGGGCATGGCATTCACCATCGAGCCGGGGCTGTACATCGGCGTGGACGATACGACGGTGGAACCGCGCTGGCGCGGTATCGGCATCCGTACTGAGGATGACGTGCTGATCACCGATGACGGGCATCGCGTGCTGACCGAAGGCCTGGCGCGCAGCGCCGACGAGATTGAAGCGGTGATGGCGGGGTAAGGGGTTTCGGCAGGGCTTGCAGCCCTGCACCTGCTGCAATCAACGGCAACGTCAAAAGCCGAAGCGGCATTCCGTGGGAGGGCGGGGTACTGTGGGTTTGCGGGGACGCCGCAAGTACGTCCCTGTAGGCTTGGTCGCCGCATCCATGCGGCTCACACCCCGCAAACCCACAGTGCCCCGCCTTTGACAGGTTCAGGCGGCTGTTGGTGGGTGCCGACCGTTGGTCGGCACATCTGTCAGATATCGAATGAATCATCCACGCATGGCGTGGATCTACTGGCCACTGCGGCCGTTGGAACGCGCGGCTGTTGGTAGGTGTCGACCTTGGTCGACACAGAGCGAGCGCAGCGAGCGACCCGCTTCTGCTTTTCTTTTTCTTTTCCGTGGTTGAACGCGGCAGGAAACTGTCAGAGGTGGGGCGGGTGGGCCATGCAGGGGCGTTGGCGCCATGGATGGCGCCATCGAGCTTACAGGGACGTACTTGCAGCGTCCCCTGCATGGCCCACCCGCCCCGCCAAACCCATGAACCGCTTTCCGCGACCAACCACGAGGGGCTCAGCCGTTCGCCGCCGCAAACTCCGGCCGCGTCAGGTTGTCCGCCTCGCCTTCAGTGCACAGCACTTCGTCTTCGATGCGGATGCCACCATACGGACGGAAGAAGTCCACGCGGTCCCAGTTGATCGCATCGCCATGGCCGGCATCCTTCACTTCATTCAACAGCATGTCGATGAAGTACAGGCCCGGTTCGATGGTCACCACCATGCCCGGTTCCAGCACGCGGGTCAGGCGCAGGTACGGGTGGCCCGCCGGGCGCTCGATGCGGCCGCCTTCATCGCTGGCCGCGAAGCCGGCCACGTCGTGCACCTGCAGACCGATCAGGTGGCCGATGCCGTGCGGGAAGAACGCGGCGCTGACGCCGGTTTCCACTGCGGTCTGCGGCGAGACCTTGATCACGCCGAAGTCCTTCAGCACGCCCATCAGCGAAAGATGTGCGTCCACGTGCAGCTGCTTGTAGTCGAAGCCCGGGCGCACCGCTGCGCACATCTGCTGCTGGGCAGCGTCGACGGCGGCGATCATCGCGGCGAACTCGTCGTGGCCCTGCGCGGCGTAGGTGCGGGTGATGTCGCTGGCGTAGCCGTGCGCGCTGGCACCAGCATCGATCAGGAAGCTGCGCAGCGGCTGCGGCGCCTTGCGGCCCAGCTCGGTGTAATGCAGCACGGCGGCATGTTCGTTCAACGCCACGATGTTGCCGTAGGGCAGCTCGTTGGCGTCCTGGCCGACGGCCTGGCAGTACGCCATGTGGATGCTGAACTCGTCGGCGCCGTTGCGGAACGCGGCTTCGGCGGCACGGTGGCCGCGCACGCCCAGCACCTGCGCCTGGCGCATCAGCGCGATTTCATACGGCGTCTTGCTGCCGCGGTGCCATTCCAGGTAGTTCACCACCGGCGCCGGGTTGTTCGGCACGTAGTTGCCCAGCGTGCTCTGCGGCTCGCCGAGGATCGCGCAGCGCGACGGGTCGGCCGGCAGCAGGGCCAGTGCCTCTTCGGGCTTGCGGATGATGTGGATGTCGAAGTGCTCCACCCACCAGCCGCTGGGGGCGTCCGGTACCACGTGCCAGTAATCGAACGGCTGGTGGAAGATCACCGCCGGACGCTTGCCGGGGGTGTACACGATCCAGCTGTTGGGCACGCGGGTCAGCGGCAGCCAGGCCTTGAACTGCGGATTCACCGCATACGGGTAGTCGCGGTCGTCGAACACCTGGTAGTGCAGGGTGCCGCTGGGCACCACCAGGTAATCGAAGCCGCCGCGGGCCAGCGCCTGTTCGGCGCGTCGGCACAGCACGGCCAGGTGGTCGGAATACAGGGCGCCGGGGTCTTGCTGGATCATTGCGGTGGCTCGACACGGAAAACGGCCCTAGATTCTGCCGCATACCGCGAAAAACCGCTGTGCCGGAACCGGCACTCAGACCGTCGAAACCGGTCCCTCGTCGCTGTCCTCGCCCACCCACTGGCGCAGCAGCTGCCGATGTTCGCGTGACAGGGTGAGGAATCGGAAGCCGGTCCAGCTCTGGCCGGGTGCATGTGCGGGCTCGCTCCACAGCAGGTGCACGCCCACGTCGATGTCCTGCTGACGGCCATCACCCAGTGGCAACGGGAAGCGCAGCTGGTACAACGCATCCTCGCGCAGCGGCACGCTGGCCAGCATCAGCATGCCGGTTTCGGAGACATTGCCGAGGCGTCCGACCACGCACTCGCGCATCTGGTCGGTGACCGGCACCAGGTCCGAGACCTGGCGGCGCGGCGCGCGGCGGGTGTCCTGCGGCGGTACGGCTTTCATGCGGGGGTCTCCTGTGCGCGGCCCGTGGCCAGTGCGCGCAGCGCACCAAGGCTGGCTTCCCAGGCACGGTCGACCAGCCGGCCCTTGTCTTCGGTGACCAGTTGCGCGTGCCCGGCACTGATCTGCCGTGCCAGCGTATCCAGGTCGGTATCGGTGATCTTCTGCCCGCGTGGATTGACGAACAGGGCGTGGCCGGTCAGCAGGCTGTACCAGGACAGGCGCTGGCGGCGCAGCGTGCCATCACCGGTATCGATGTCGAACCAGCTGCCGAACGGCAGCGTGGACAGTTGCTGGTATGCAGCTTCTTCGGCACTGCTGCGGGGCGTTGCAGGCGCCGTGCCGGTGGGCGCGCCGGCGTGTTCGCCCAGGCGCGCACGTGCCTTCAGGCGGGCACTGAGTTCGGTACGCGAGGTGCTTTCATCCTCGCCGCCGGGCGTGGCCAGCCTGCGCGCGACGGCGGCGGCTTCCTCGGCGTGGTAGCCGACCTGCAGCAGTGCGGCCTCCACGTCCGCTGCCAACGCGGTATCGGTGCCGCCGGGGGCGTCGATGGCCTGTGCGGTGATGGCAGCGATGCGCTCGGTCTGTTGCAGGCGTTCCTGCCACTGTGGCGAATCATCGCCATGGCGCAGGCGGGTGAGGGTCAGTGCATCGGCCCAGGCCTGGCGCAACAGGGTCTGCACGAAGCGCGGTGGCGACTGCGTGTCGCAGCACTGGTCGATCTGTGCGGTGGCCTGGCGACGGGCCAGTTCCAATCGTTCCTTGCCGCGCGCGGCTTCCACGTGGCGGCGCTCGGCCAGTTCGGCACGATGGGCCGCCGCGCGCTGGTGCTGCTGCACGTCTTCGTTGGCGGCGGCAAAGGCCTCCGGTGCGCGCGCATCCTGCCCCAGCAGGCCCTGCACGCTCTGCGCCATGCGCTGCAGCAGCTGTGGGTCGACGTCATCGTCGCCCAGCCAGTTGGCGCCGACTTCGGCAATCTGGTTGAGCAGCTCGCGCGCCGGGTGCTCGTCACGTACGAAGAAGCCCGGATCGGCCATTGCCGCACGTGCCAGGGGCACCTGCAGGCGGGCCAGCAGGGCGGCCGGCACCGGATCGGGACGCTGCTGCTGTTGCACCTGCTGCATCAGCATGCGCAGCAGGTCCAGGTTGTCCCGGTCGTGACTGCCCAGCTGGGCCTGCGCACCATGCTCGCTGCGCAGCTGCGCGACCACGGCGGCCTGCAGGTCGGCCACGCCGGTTGCCGCACTGGACTGAGCCTGCAGGCGCGCGAGTACCGCGTCGACTGCCGCACTGGGCACTGCGCCACTGTTCGCCGGGGAAGGGTTGGCGTGCCGGGCCTGCTGCAGCAGCTCATGCAAAGCACTGCCGGTGGATGTGGTCACGCCCGGCGTGGCGGGGCCGGCTGCGCCACCCTCGTGGAAGGCGTCCTGTACCAGGCTGGACCAGGAGCCGGCCGGTGCCGAACCGTTCCAGCCGGTCAGTGGGGCCGCGCTGCGCTTGGCCGGCTGCGTGGTGCGGCCGCCACCCACCGACTGGGTGATGATCCGCCGCGTGCTCGACGAGCGTGCCAGGTAGGGGGTGTAGACCAGCCCCGGCAGTACGCCGGACTGGGCCAGCAGCGCATTGGCACGGTCAAGGATATCGCCCAACCGTTCCAGCACCTGTCGTTCGAAACTGCGATACAGCGCCAGCTGTACCTCGACGCTCAGCGCGTCCTGTTCGGCAATCCGGCGCACCATCGCGCACAGTGCCTGCGGTGCCAGCGGCAGGGTGTCGGCCTCGAAGGCCGGCGCCGCCGCCAGTACCCCCAGGCGTTGGCCCAGCAGGTTCAGTGTGTTGGTTGAACGCAGGGTCTCGCGCCGCACCATCTCGGTCAGCAGCAGGTCGCGATCCACTTCGTGCTCATCAACCAGCGACAGCCCGAGCATGCCCGGCAGCGCTGGCGGCCCAGCACTGGTACTGACACCGCTGACCGGTTCGCGCAACCGCGCGAGGGCGTCGGCCACGGCATCGAGCATGCGATCGGCGAAATGGCCGGCGAAGGCGTGCAGCTGTCCACGCTGGGCCATCAGCTCGGCCTGCTGCTGCGGATTGCGTGCGCGGTCGGCGTCGTGCAGCAGGGTCTGCTCCAGCGCTTCGACAGTCAGGATCAGGGGCGCGGCCAGCGTCTGCCGGCACAGGCCGATCAGCGCGCCCAGCAGCTCACGTACCCGCGGTGGCAGGTCGCTGGCGGCCAGGCGGTTCTTGTCGGCAGGAGTGATGGAAAAGACAGCTGACATCGGCAGGCGGTATCCGGATTCCCGCGGATCGATCTGGTGAATCTACCGTGTCGGCCGCTGTCGGCGCTACTTTAGGGCGAATGTGCATCCCGTTCGCCAGGCATGGCCCGACCGATGAACGGTAGTGCCGGCCGCTGGCCGGCGATCCGCGCCGATCGAGCTGCCGACCAGCGGCCGGCACTACCCCCTGTCAGGCGAGGATCACTCCTCCAGGAACAGGCTCACCACATCATTGGTGAAGCGGCGGCCCAGTTCGGTCGGCTGCACATGGCCATCGGTCACGTCCAGCCAGCCGTGCCGCACGGCCTCGGCCAGCGGTGCATCCAGCACGCTGCGCGACAGCCCGGTACGCGACTCGAAATCGCGCAGGCCGAAGCCTTCGTGCAGGCGCAGCAGATTCAGCATGTACTCGAAGGGCAGGCGCTCAGGCGCGATCACATCGTCACCCCCGAACGAGGCCGGGGTGCCCGCGCTGTCCAGATAAGCCTGCGGATGCTTCAGCTTCCAGCGTCGCAGCACGTGTTCCTCGGCGCCCGAGCTGATCTTGCCGTGCGCGCCGGCACCGATGCCCAGGTAATCGCCGAAGCGCCAGTAGTTCAGGTTGTGCGCGCTTTGCCGGCCAGGGCGTGCGTAGGCGCTCACCTCGTACTGGCCGAAGCCGGCCTGCGCCAGCAGCGCCTGGCAGTGTTCCTGCATGTCCCAGGCGTTGTCTTCATCGGGAATGCCCTGCGGCGGCCGCGCGAAGAACATCGTGTTCGGTTCCAGGGTCAGCTGGTAGTGCGAGATGTGTGCCGGCTGCAGCGCGAACGCGCGTTCCAGATCGGCCTCGGCACCGGCCAGGGTCTGTTCCGGCAGCGCGTACATCAGGTCGATGTTGAAGTTGTCGTAACCCGCGTCCTGCGCCATCTTCACCGCGCGCTCGGCTTCGCCACTGTCGTGGATGCGGCCCAGGCGCTTGAGCATCGCATCGTCGAAACTCTGGATACCGAAGCTGAGGCGATTGACGCCGGCCGCGCGATAGCGGTCGAAGCGGCCATGCTCGGCGGTGCCCGGGTTGGTTTCCAGGGTGATTTCGGCATTGGGCGCGAAACGCAGGCGTGCGCTGGCCTGTTGCAGGAAACGGTCGATTGCTTCCGGCGGGAACAGGCTGGGCGTGCCGCCACCGAAGAACACGCTGTGCACCACCCGGCCCCAGACCAGCGGCAGGTCCTGGTCGAGGTCGCGCAGCAGCGCATCGATGTAGGCATCGAACGGCAGCTCGCCCTTGGCCTGGTGCGAATTGAAATCGCAGTACGGGCATTTGCGCACGCACCACGGCAGGTGCACGTACAGCGACAGCGGGGGCGGCACCAGTCGCGGCGCGGCGTTGTGATCCGCCGAGCAGGCTTCGCCGGGCAGGTGGTTGCAGTGGTCGTGGGCGTGCGGCATGGGCTTCTTCGGTAGTGCCGGCCGCTGGCCGGCTTCCCTGGTTCGATCGGGTGGCGTCAGTACAGCGTCGCCAGCTGCTGCTTGAGCTGCTGCAGGGCAATGGCGCGGTGGCTGATGGCGTTCTTCAGTGCCGGCTCCATCTCCGCGGCGGTCAGGCCGTGGGTGGTGTCCAGGAACACCGGGTTGTAGCCGAACCCATTCGTGCCGCGCAGTTCACGGATGATCTGGCCCTCCCAGCGACCTTCGCAGATCAGCGGCTGCGGATCGGTGGCGTGGCGCAGCAGCACGATCACCGCATAGAAGCGGGCACCGCGCTGGCCATCGGGGATGTCGGCCATCGCCTCCAGCAGCTTGGCGTTGTTGGCCGCGGCATTGGTCGGGTGGCCGGCATAGGCGCGCTGTACAGGCCCGGTGCACCGCCGAGGGCATCGACGATCAGGCCCGAATCATCGGCCAGCGCCGGCAGGCCGGTCGCTTCGCAGGCCGCGGCGCCTTCAGCAGCGCGTTCTCTACGAAGGTCAGGCCGGTTTCTTCCACGTCGCCCAGGCCAAGCTCGGCGGCCGAGGTGATCTGCAGCGGCAGGTCGGCGAGGATCTCCTGCATCTCCACCAGCTTGCCGGCGTTGTGGCTGGCCAGTACCAGTTTCTTCATTGACGCGGCTCCAGCAGGTCCCAGGTGTTGCCATACAGATCGCGGAACACCGCGACCGTTGCATAGGGTTCTTCGCGCGGCGCTTCCAGGAATTCGACCCCGGCGGCCAGCATCGCCGTGTGGTCGCGGTGGAAGTCGTCGGTGTTGAGGAAGAAGGCGACGCGGCCACCGGTCTGGTTGCCGATGCGGCTGCGCTGTTCCTCGTCGCTGGCGCGGGCCAGCAGCAGGGCGGCAGCGCTGCCGTCGGTCGGCCCCACCACCACCCAGCGCTTGTGGCCCTGGTCGATGTCCTCCAGCAGTGCGAAGCCGAGCTTGCCGGTGTACCAGGCAATGGCTTCGTCATAGTCGGCCACCACCAGGGTGGTCAGGGCGATGCGCCGGTTCATGCCGACAGCGCCGCCTGCTGTGCGGCCAGCAGTTCGGCCACGCCCTTCTCGGCCAGGCCCAGCAGCGCATCCAGTTCGTCGCGACGGAAGGCATGGCCTTCGGCGGTGCCCTGCAGTTCGATGAAGCCACCGCCGTCGTTCATCACCACGTTCATGTCGGTGTCGCAGTCGCTGTCTTCGGCGTAGTCCAGGTCCAGCACCGGGGTGCCGCGGTAGACGCCCACCGACACCGCTGCCACGGCGCCCAGGATCGGGTTGCGCTTGATGTCGCCGCGCTTCATCAGCACGTTCACCGCATCGACCAGGGCCACGTAGGCACCGGTGATGGCGGCGGTGCGGGTGCCACCGTCGGCCTGCAGCACGTCGCAGTCCAGGGTGATGGTGCGTTCGCCCAGCGCGTTGCGGTCCACGCAGGCGCGCAGGCTGCGGCCGATCAGGCGCTGGATCTCCAGGGTGCGGCCGCCCTGCTTGCCACGGGCGGCTTCACGGTCGCTGCGGGTGTGGGTGGCGCGCGGCAGCATGCCGTACTCGGCGGTCACCCAGCCTTCGCCCTTGCCGCGCAGGAAGCCCGGCACGCGGTTCTCGACGCTGGCGGTGCACAGCACACGGGTTTCACCGAAGCACACCAGCACCGAACCTTCGGCGTGGCGGGTGAAGCCGCGTTGGATGACGACCGGGCGGAGCTGGTCGGGCTGGCGGCCGCTGGGGCGGGAATCGGACATGGTGCGGGTTCCGTAATGGCGAGGGAGTACGCCGCCACGCCCGCGGCCTTCACGGGGCGGGCAAGGGGGCTCTGGTGAGGGCGCTAGGGTACCATTCCCCCTTTGCACGCACCGGACACAATCCATGATTCGAAGCATGACCGCCTATGCCGGCGGCGAGCGGGTCACCCCGTGGGGCACGCTGGGCTGCGAGCTGCGCTCGGTCAACCACCGCTTCCTGGAGGTCGGCACCCGCCTGCCCGAGGAACTGCGGGCGCTGGAGCCGCAGCTGCGCGAGCGTATCGCCGCGCGCCTGAGCCGCGGCAAGCTGGATCTGGTGATGCGCCTGCGCGCCGGAAGCGGCCGCCAACCTGCAGGTGGACGAGGCCCTGCTGGGCCAGCTGGGCCGCCTGGCGCACCGCCTGACCTCCGATTTCCCCAATCTGCAGGTCAGCTTCACCGATCTGCTGCAGCTGCCGGGCGTCACCCGTGGCGAGGCCACCGATGCCGCCGCCCTGCAGGTCGAGGCACTGGCCCTGCTGGACCAGGTGCTGGATGGCTTCGTCGAGGCCCGTGAGCGCGAAGGCGGCAAGTTGTCCGCGGCCATCAGCGAGCGCGTGGACGGCATCGAACGCATCGCTACCGAAGTGCGCACCTTGATTCCGGCCATTCGCGACGGCCAGCGCGCCAAGCTGGCCGCCCGCCTGGCTGACCTGCCGCACCCGGTCGACCCCGGCCGCGCCGAGCAGGAGCTGGTGCTGTGGCTGCAGAAGCTGGACGTGGATGAAGAGCTGGACCGCCTCGGCAGCCACATCGTCGAGATCCGCCGCGTGCTCAAGCAGCGCGAGCCGGTCGGTCGCCGCCTGGACTTCCTGCTGCAGGAGTTCAACCGCGAAGCCAACACGCTGGGCTCGAAGTCGGTGGACAGCCGTACGTCCAATGCTGCGGTGGAGCTGAAGGTGCTGATCGACCAGATCCGCGAACAGGTGCAGAACATCGAGTGATGTTGCATCCAGCCGTACAGCAGGGGCGCCTTCGGGTGCCCTTGTTGTTTCAGCGCATCAGTGCATCAGTGCACCCTGACGGCCGGCGCTCCCCCGCTCAAGCGCCCCACCACGGCCGCCTGGCCGAATCCGGCGTCGTGGAAGCAGGCCAGCACCGCATCCAACGCTTCCGGCGCACAGGACACCAGCAGGCCGCCGCTGGTCTGCGGGTCGGTCAGCAGTGGCTGCCAGTGGGCGGCCAAGCCCTCGGCGAAGCGCACCTCGGCGCCATACGAGGCCCAGTTGCGGTTGGAGGCGCCGGTTACGCAGCCACGCTGCAGCAGGTCCAGGGTCTGCGGCAGCAGCGGCACCTGTGCACTGTCCACCTCGGCGGCCACGCCACTGGCGCGGCACACTTCCAGCAGGTGGCCGAGCAGGCCGAAGCCGGTGACGTCGGTCATGGCATGCACGCCGTCCAGCGCGGCAAGGGGCAGGCCCACGCTGTTCAGGCGGGTGGTCGACTCGATCATCTGACGGTAGCCCTCGGCATCCAGCACTTCTTTCTTCAGCGCCGACGAATACACACCCACGCCCAACGGCTTGCCCAGCACCAGCACATCGCCGGCGCGGGCATCGGCATTGCGCTTGAGCCGCTGCGGATCGAGCACGCCGATCGCGGCCAGGCCGTAGATGGGTTCCACCGAATCGATGCTGTGGCCACCAGCCACCACGATGCCGGCATCAGCACAGGCGCGTTCGCCACCCTGCAGGATGCCGCGGATGGTGTCCTGCGGCAGGCTGTTGATCGGCATGCCGACGATGGCCAGTGCGAACAGCGGGCGCGCCCATCGCGTACAGGTCCGACAGCGCATTGGTGGCGGCGATGCGGCCGAAGTCGAACGGGTCGTCGACAATCGGCATGAAGAAGTCGGTGGTGGCGACGATTGCCTGCCGGTCATCGAGGCGATACACCGCGGCGTCGTCGCTGGTCTCGCGGCCGACCAGCAGCTCGGC
Organism: Stenotrophomonas sp. 93052_Sma; assembly: GCF_056481145.1. Classification (NCBI taxonomy): domain Bacteria; kingdom Pseudomonadati; phylum Pseudomonadota; class Gammaproteobacteria; order Lysobacterales; family Lysobacteraceae; genus Stenotrophomonas; species Stenotrophomonas sp. 93052_Sma. The sequence continues at coordinate 4,021,097 of NZ_CM151134.1, read as the reverse complement.
CGGTGCCGGAAGCGCTGGAACCCCGCGCAGCAGTTCGGTCAGCACGCCGGGCGCGATCTTGCAGCCGCAGCCACCGCCATGCGCGAGAGACGTCAGTCGTTGCGGGGCATCGGCCGTTGAAGGAGCGGGGGACTGCGCGTGCGTGGCCATGCCGACATCTCCTGCGGGAACGCGAATGGCGGAAGGCAGCAGGAGTCGAACCTACCAGGGAACGATCGACGCCCCCTACTGGGTTTGAAGCCCAGCCGCATGCCCGGATGCGCATGCCTTCCGAAAGTACGGCGGTACCGGTGGGCTCAGTCGCGGGCTGCGTTCCACTGCAGGTCGCCGCGCGGCCGATGCTGGTCACCGACGCGTCGAGTGTAGCCAACGCGATTGAAGAACTCCAAGATCTGGATGCTGCGTTTGCGGCCCAGGCCGATGGCATCGCGGAACGCCGCCGCATCCACCGTGCCGCTGGCCTGTGACAGCTGCGCGACGATCGTGGCCAACTCGGCGATGCGGGCCGGCGCATAGAACAGGTCGGGCACCACCTGGAACAGATCGCCACGCGCGGCGGCGCGACGCAGGACGGCGCGGACCTCGTCTTCGGCCAGTCCGATGTCGGCGGCCAGGGTGCGCACCCACGGTGGATCGAAGCCACCGGCGTGCAGTTGCGGCAGCACGCGTTCCAGCAGAAGGCGTTCGCGTTCCGGTGGCGCATGGTGATGGCCGGGCAGGCGCCACCACGCGCCCACGCGCTGCAGCGTGCCATCAGCCAGCAGGTCCTGCAGCAGCGCATTCCAGAGGCTCGCTGCAAGCGAGGGCAGGGTACTGCGCTGCAGGCGCCCGCTGTCGACGCCGGGTTCGTCGGGGCGTCGCTCGTGCCAGCCGCGCAGCGAGGTGATCACCTGCTCGCGCAGTGCTTGCCAGTGCGGTGCGAGGATGATCACCGCGTCATCGCGGGTCGCGATGCGTCGCGCGTCCTCGGGCAGGTCGATGCGGTCGGCGGCGCGTCGGCAATAGCGTTGCAGCGCGGTGAGGGGAATGCCGGCAGGTGCCTGCTGCAGCAGCGGGACAACACCGGCACCGGCCGCCAGCTGCTCCAGTGCCCCCAGCCAGGCCAGCCGCGCAGGACTGCGCCGACGCCGCTGCGGAGGATCCGGATCGAGCACGACGCCACCGCCCAGTGTGTGGGTGGCTGCTGAATCACGGGCGATGAAACGATCGCCACACATCGCGCAGACTGGTGCATCGAACACCAGCTGCACCAACTGACCATCGCCGTGATCGTGGTCTTCCAGCAGCACCACATGGGCCTGCCGGTGCATCGTGCCCCAGTGGATGTGCAGCGGTGACCAGTCGCGCAGTGGCGGCGCCAGTGCGGAAAGTCGCAGGCGCACGTCGACGCGGGTAGTGGCCAGCAGCGCGCGTGGATCGGCAATCCAGTCGCCACGGCGGATGTCGTCGCGGGCGATGGCGGCCAGGTTCAGCGCGCAGCGTTGCCCAGCCATCGCGTGCTCGCTGGCCTGGTTCTGCGCATGGATGCTGCGCACGCGCACGTCGGTGGCGGCTGGCATCAGCTGCAGATGCTCACCCACCGCGGCGATGCCGCCATGTACCGCGCCGGTCACCAGCGTGCCGTGGCCGGCCAGCGAGAACACGCGGTCCACCGGCATGCGGAACAGTTCGCTGCGCAGTTCGGCCTGGCGTGTACTGGCATCGTCCGCCGCCCATGCGTGCAGCTGGGTACGCAGTGCGCTGATGCCGGCATCGTCGGGTGCGGTGCTGTTGCAGGCGAACAGAGGAGATTCCTGCAGCGGTGTCGCGGCCAGCAGCGCAGCAATCTCGATCTCGACCCGGGCGAGGCGCGCCGCATCCACACGGTCGATCTTGGTCAGCGCCACCGCGCCGCGATCCACGCCCAGCAGCTGCAGGATGGCCAGATGCTCGCGGGTCTGTGGCATCACGCCGTCGTCGGCAGCGATCACCAGCAGGGCGACATCGATACCCGTGGCGCCGGCCACCATCGTGTGCACGAAGCGCTCATGGCCTGGCACGTCGACGAAACCCAGCGTCGCAGCCGGGCCTTCGGCGTCCCTGCTTTCCACCGGGACATAGGCGTAGCCCAGTTCGATCGATATACCGCGCGTTCGCTCTTCCTGCAGGCGATCGGTTTCGATGCCGGTCAGTGCGCGTACCAGGCTGGTTTTGCCATGGTCGATATGCCCGGCGGTGCCGACGATCATGCCTGCAGCGTGCTCCACTGGGCGAGGAAGTCGGCTTCGTCGGCCGGTTCCAGGCAGCGCAGGTCCAGCCACAGCGCGTCATCGGCAATGCGGCCCAGCACGGGTCGCGGCAGCTGACGCAAGCGCTTGGCCAGGCGATCCAGTCCGCCACGGCGCGCTGGTAATGCGCAGTCCGGCGCTGGCCAGCTGCGCCTGTGGCTGGGCGCCGCTGCCGATCTGGCTCTGCATTGGTGACCGTTCAAGATCGTAGTCGGCCGCGAGCACGGAACGCATCGGCTGCAGCAGGCGCTGGGCCTGCACATCGATGTCCTCCTGCGTGCGTGACAGGGTGCGCAGGGTCGGCAGTCGCTGTGCCAGCAGCTCCGGCTCGCGGTACAGGGCCAGCACTGCTTCCAGTGCGGCCAGGCCCATCTTGTCCATGCGCAGTGCCCGCTTCAGCGGGTTGCGGTTGATCCGCGCGATCAGGTCGGCGCGGCCGGCGATGATGCCGGCCTGCGGCCCGCCCAGCAGCTTGTCGCCACTGAACGACACCAGGTCGGCGCCGGCCGCCAGCGTTTCCTGCACGGTGGGCTCGTGCGGCAGGCCGAAGGCCGCCAGAACGCACAGGCTGCCACTGCCCAGATCCACCACAAGCGGCAGGCCGTGCTCGTGCGCGATGGCTGCCATCGCCGCGGTGTCGACCTTGGCGGTGAAGCCGGTGATCGCATAGTTGCTGGCGTGCACCTCCATCAGCAGCGCGGTGCGCGTGCCGATGACATTGGCGAAGTCGGCCGGGTGAGTGCGGTTGGTGGTGCCGACTTCCAGCAGCCGCGCGCCGGCACTGCGCATCACATCGGGAATGCGGAAGGCGCCACCGATCTCCACCAGCTCGCCGCGTGACACCACCACGTCGCGGCGGTTGGCCAGGCTGTTGAGCAGCAGCAGGACCGCCGCCGCATTGTTGTTGACCACGGTGGCGGCTTCTGCGCCGGTCAGTTCGCAGATCAATGCCTGCACCCGTGCATCGCGGTCGCCGCGACGGCCGCGGCTGATGTCGAACTCCAGATCCACCGGTGCGGTCATCGCGCGGGTGACCGCGTGCACGGCGGCATCCGGCAGCAAGGCGCGGCCGAGATTGGTGTGCAGCACGGTGCCGGTCAGATTGAACATCGGCTGCAGATCCTGCCGTGCGTCAGCAGCCAGTGCGGCCTCGACTGCTGCCACCAGCGCCGGGCCGTTAACCGCTTCCTGCAGCTGCGTGGCCGAGAGCTGGCCGGCGCTGATACGGTCGCGCAGCACCTGCAGGTGCGAACGCAGCAGCTGGGTGATACGGCTGCGGCCGTGGCCCTCGATCAGTGCTGCCAGGGCAGGCAGACGCAGCAACCGGTCCAGCGAGGGCAGGGCGGAAACCGATGCCGGGGTGGGGGGCGTGGCTGTCATCGCCTCACTCGCCGTCGGATTGCCACAGCAGCGGATTCTGGCTGGCGCGCATACCCTTCCTCGCCCAGCAGCAGGTCCAGCGCCAGCGTGCCGAGGTCGTCGGCCACCGGCTCCAGCGACGGGTCTTTTTCCAGATACAGGATCTTGCGGTAGCTGTGGCAGTGGTCGCAGGTCTCGGCACGGACCGCGCTCTCGCGCACCGCCTCGCCGCTGTCGCCGTCCACATCGGCCAGGGCGCGATAGGCGATGTCCTTGCCGGCGGCACCACACTGGCTGCACTGCACGCGTACGTAGTGCCACTGGCAGGCACACAGCGAGCACGACAGGTAGCGGTAGGAGGCATAGGGCGGCCGCGCCTGTACCACGCTGACCACCGGCAGGGTGCCGCACAGCGGGCACAGCCCCGGTGCATCGGCCAGTGGCTTCAGCTCGGTGGGGCGGAAGCTGTCCGCCAGCACCGCCCAGTAGACCTGCAGCGCGTTCATCACCAGCAGCGCAGCCACCGCATCCACCGACGGCGCGTCATCACGCTCCAGCACCGCATGCGCCTGCGCATCCAGCCACCCGTCATCGGCAGCAGCAACGCGCTGCAGTTCCTGGCGGGTTTCCGCCGGCAGCCCGGCTTCTTCAGCGCAGTGCTGGCATAGCGTGCGCAGCCAGCCGCGCCAGCGTCCATCCAGCTGAAGTGTGTTGGCGGGCCGCAACGGCATCCCAGCGCCGGCTGCCGCACTCGACTGCTGTGCACGCGCCTGTGCCTGAAGTTCCTCGCGTTGCTGCGGTGTCAGATCCTCCAGCAGCGCCTGCTGCGCATCGGCCAACGCCGCCAGCAGCTGCAGGTAACCACCGATGGCACTGTGTGCAGCCAGACTGCGCAGGCGGTCCGCACGTCCGGCAAACAGCGACGCGGTATCGGGCAGGATGATGCGCGGAACATCGCGCGAGGCCAGCGTCTCGATCTCACCGGGTTCAAGGATGCGTTGCGCCATGCAGGGCTAGCCAGAAGAACCAGGCTCCATCCTCGCCGTTGTCGACGCCGGCGTCCAGCGTGTTCCAGGCAAAGCAGTCGAGCATGGCTCGACTCTACAAAAGCCGGTTTCGATCATTGCCATGTTCATCGTGTCGACCAAGGTCGACACCCACCAAAAGCACCGCGGACCTGTCGAGGGCGACCGGACCCACCCCGCCATCCCTCAGGAAACCCGCTCTTGACGTTGATGTTGACGTTGATCCAGCGGGTGCAGGGCCGCAGGCCCTGCCGCTACCCCTCTTCCCGCCGTCCGCGCAGGATGTCCCGGAACCACTGCCGGTGGTGCTTGTACGCCCACCCGTAGGTCACCTTGCCCTGGGTCATCGCCCGCACCGAGCCCTTGATCCAGATCGCTGCATAGATGTGCACCACGATCGCGCACACCAGCACCCAGCCGAACAGCGCATGGGCGAGCACCGAGAAGCGGATCACCCCGATCGGGAAGAAGTGGCTGAAGTACTGCCGCCAGATCACGAAGCCGGTCAGCAGCAGCGCCGACAGGCAACCGATGATGGCCCAGAACAGCAGCTTCTGGCCGGCATTGAAGCGGCCCACCGGCGGCAGCCTCTCGTCCTCGTTGCGCAGCACATCGCGCATGCCGCGCATCCACTTGCCATCATCGGCGGTCGGCAGGTTGTCGCGCCACATGCGGAACGCCAGCAACGTAAAGCCGATCACCATGGCCAGGCCAATGAACGGGTGCAGGATGCGCGTCCACGGTCCGCCACCGAACAGCTGGGTCAACGGGAACAGGGCAGGGTGGAACAACGCCAGCCCGGACAGCGCGGTCAACACGAAGCAGATCGCCACAATCCAGTGATTGATGCGGGTCGGCGCGCGGTAGCGGATGATCTGCCGCGGGTGCGGGGCGTACTTCATGGCCGCTGCTCCTCTTCGATCTTCTTCGCCTCGTGCTCGGCTTCCTCTTCTTCCTCGTCATTGACCGTGTTGCGGCCGATGCCGATGTAATGCAGGAAGCCGGCGAAGGCGGTAGCGGCAATCGCCAGCACGCCCAGCGGCTTGGCCACGCCCTTCCACACCTCCACCATCGGGCTGATGCGCGGGTCCTTCGGCAGGTCGGCATACAGTTCCGGCTTGTCCACGTGCTGCAGCACGTACATCACGTGGGTGCCGCCCACACCCTGCGGGTCGTACAGGCCGGCGTTCTCGTAGCCGCGCGATTTCAGGTCTTCCACGCGGCCGGCGGCATGCTCGGTCATCGCCTCCTTGCTGCCGAAGGTGATCGCACCGGTCGGGCAGGTCTTCACGCAGGCCGGTTCCTGGCCTACCGCCACCCGGTCCGAACATAGCGTGCACTTGTAGGCCTTGTGGTCCTTCTTGGAGATGCGCGGCACGTCGAACGGGCAACCGGTCACGCAGTAGCCGCAGCCGATGCAGTTCTCTTCCTGGAAGTCGACGATGCCGTTGGCGTACTGGATGATCGCGCCCGGCGACGGGCAGGCCTTCAGGCAGCCCGGGTCGCTGCAGTGCATGCAGCCTTCCTTGCGGATCAGCCATTCCAGCTTGCCCTTCTCGTCCTCGTACTCGCGGAACTTCATCACCGTCCACGACTGTTCGCTCAGGTCGGGAGGGTTGTCATAGCTGCCGACGCAGCTGCCGACCTCGTCGCGCAGGTCGTTCCATTCCATGCAGGCGACCTGGCAGGCCTTGCAGCCGATGCACTTGCTCACATCGATCAGCTTGGCGACCTGGCCCGTGTGCGCACCGCGCGCCTCCGGCGAGGGCGTGGTGGTGGCCGAGCGGCGGATGATGTCCAGCGATTGCAGTGACATGGCGTGTCTCCTACACCTTCTCGACCTTGACCAGGATGCACTTCGATTCGGGCGTCTGCGAGTTGCCGTCACCGATGGCGTTGGTCAGCGTATTGGCGATGTATCCGGGCTTGGCCGCACCGAGGAAGCCCCAGTGGATCGGCACGCCCACCTGGTGCACGGTTTTGCCATCAATCTGCAGGGCCTTGATGCGCTTGGTCACCATCGCCACCGCTTCGATATGTCCGCGCTTGGAACTGACCCGCACGCGGCTGCCATTGTTGATGCCCAGTTCGTCGGCCAGGGCCGCGCCGATCTCGACGAACTGCTCGGGCTGGATGATGGCGTTCAACTTGCCGTGCTTGGTCCAGAAGTGGAAATGCTCGGTCAGGCGGTAGGTGGTGGCTACATGCGGGAACTCGTCCGGCGAACCGATCTGTGCGCGATCGCTGGCGAACACGCGCGCCGCCGGGTTGTTCAACGTCAGTGCCTGACCGGGGCTGAGCGGGTTGCTGCGCAGCGGTGTATCGAACGGTTCGTAGTGCTCCGGGAACGGCCCTTCGGCCATGCCGGCCTTGGCGAAGAAGCGGGCGATGCCTTCCGGATTCATGATGAACGGGCCCATGCCCCCGGCGGGATCTTCATCGGCCTTGAAGTCCGGCACGTCCACGCTGCCCCAGTTCTTGCCGTTCCAGGCCAGCAGCGTGCGCCGCGGATCGAACGGCTGGCCGGCCACGTCACACGAGGCGCGGTTGTACATCACCCGGCGATTGGCCGGCCACGCCCAGGCCCAGCCCAGCGTGTTGCCGATGCCGGTGGGGTCGCTGTTGTCACGTCGCGCCATCATGTTGCCGGTCGGGCCCCAGGCGCCGATGTAGATCCAGCAGCCGGAGGACGTGCTGCCGTCGTCGCGCAGGTCGCCGAATGCCGCCAGCTGCTCGCCGGCCTTGCGCACCAGCTTGGTCGGGTCCTTCGGATCGAACACGTCGGCCAGTGCCTTGCCGTTGTATTCCATCGCCAGTTCTTCCGGCGTCGGCAGTTCCGGGTTGGAGTACTTCCAGGCCAGGTCGCGCACCGGCTCCCACCACGCACCGCCGTCCTTCTCGTACATCGCTTTGATGCGATGGAACAGCTCGGACATGATCTCGATGTCGCTGCGCGCTTCGCCCGGCGGATTGGCCCCCTTCCAGTGCCATTGCAGCCAGCGCGAGGAGTTCACCACCGCGCCGTTTTCCTCGGCGAAGGAAGTGGTCGGCAGGCGGAATACTTCGGTCTGGATCGTGCTCGGGTCAACGTCGTTCAGCGCGCCATGGTTCTGCCAGAACGCGATGGTCTCGGTTTCCAGCGGGTCCATGCTGACCATGAACTTCAGCTTGGAGAACGCGCTGATCAGCTTGCCCTTGTTCGGCGCCGAGGCCAGCGGGTTGAAGCCCTGGCAGATGTAGCCGTGGATCTTGCCCTCGTTCATCAGCTCGTACGCCTGCAGCATGTCGTACGGCTTGTCGAGCTTGGGCAGATGGTCGAAGCACCAGTTGTTGTCGGCGGTAGCGGCGTCGCCCCACCACGACTTCATCAGGCTGACATGGAACTTCGGGTAGTTCTGCCAGAACGACATCTGGTTGGCGCGCAGCGGCTTCTGCGTGCGCTTGGCGATGTAGGCGTCGTAGTCCTGCTCGTCCTGTTTCGGCAGCGTCAGGTAGCCGGGCAGCAGGTCGGACATCAGGCCGATGTCGGTCAGGCCCTGGATGTTGGAATGCCCGCGCAAGGCGTTCATGCCACCACCGGCCACGCCGATGTTGCCCAGCAGCAGCTGCACCATGGTGCCGGCGCGCACGTTCTGCGCACCGATTGAATGCTGCGTCCAGCCCAGCGCGTACAGGATGGTCATCGCCTTGTCCTTGCCGGCGGTGGACGCGATCATGTCCCAGACCTGGCGGATGCTGTCGGCGGGCGTGCCGCAGATGCGTTCGACCATCTCCACGGTGTAGCGCGCGTAGTGCTGCTTGAGCAGGTTGTAGACGCAGCGCGGGTCCTTCAGCGTCGGGTCGCTGCGCACGAAGCCATCGTCACCGTAGGCGTAGTCCCAGCTGGAGCGGTCGTAGCTGCGCTTCTCTTCGTTGTAGCCCGAATACAGGCCGTCCTTGAAGGCGAATTCATCCTTCACCAGGAACGACATGTCGGTGTAATTCAGCACGTACTCGTGCTGGATGCGGTCCTCGGTCAACAGGTAGTTGATCAGACCGCCCAGGAACACGATGTCGGTGCCGGTACGGATCGGCGCATACACGTCGGCCACCGCGGCCGAGCGGTTGAAGCGCGGATCGACCACGATCAGCCGGGCCTTGTTGTGTGCCTTGGCCTCGGTCACCCATTTGAACCCACACGGATGCGCCTCGGCGGCATTGCCACCCATGATCAGGATCAGGTCGGCATTCTTGATGTCGACCCAGTGATTCGTCATCGCACCACGGCCTAGCGTCGGGGCAAGACCTGCCACCGTCGGGCCGTGTCAGACACGTGCCTGGTTGTCGAATGCAAGCATGCCAAGGGAGCGCACGACCTTGTGGGTCAGCACCGCGGTTTCATTGCTGGTCGCCGAGGCGGCGAGCATGCCGGTGGTCAGCCAGCGGTTGACCGTCTGCCCGGCCTCGTTCTTCTGCACGAAGTTGGCATCGCGGTCTTCCTTCATCAGCCGCGCGATGCGGTCCAGCGCATCGTCCCAGCTCAGCCGCTTCCACTCGTTCGAGCCCGGCGCGCGGTACTCGGGGTAGAGCAGGCGCGACTTGCTGTGGATGATGTCGGCCAGGCCGGCACCCTTCGGGCACAGCGTGCCGCGGTTGACCGGATGGTCCGGGTCACCCTCGATATGGAAGATGCTCGGCTCGGCGTTCTTGGCGCCATCGCCGAGGCTGTACATCAGGATGCCGCAGGCCACCGAACAATACGTACAGGTGTTGCGGGTCTCGGTCGCGCGGGTCAGCTTGTACTGCCTGACCTCCGCGAGCGCGATGCCGGGCGCGAAGCCCATCAATGCCAGGCTGGAGCCGACCAGGGTTGTCCCGGTCACTTTCAGGAACTGGCGGCGGCTCATCGATGGCATGCCGTTCTCCTGGGATGGCGGGGAGGCGCAGGCCTCCGGGCTGTCGTTGGGTACGGCCCGGTTATAGCACAGGCCCCCGCACGCCCATGTGGCACAAGGCCCGGCGCCTGCCGGACGGGCGCGCAACGCGGCCGCTCTGGTAAAGTTGCGTGCCCGCCCCCCGGGGAAGCGTCTGCCGGGCCTGGTTCCAGGATGTTCCGCGCAGCCCCCGCCGTCCTGGCGCGATCCTCCGCGCCGGATCTGGAACACCGAGGAAAAATTTTGCGAAATCAACCCGTTGGACTCCGCGCATGAGCGCCCCGTCGAAGCCGTCGGACGCCGTTGCGCGCGGCACGCTGTACATCGTTGCCGCCCCTTCCGGCGCCGGCAAGAGCAGCATCGTCAATGCCACCCTGGCGCGTGACCCGCAGATCGCCCTGTCGATCTCCTTCACCTCCGCGCGATGCGCCCGGGTGAAGTGAATGGCCAGCACTACCATTTCGTCTCTGCGGAGAAGTTCGAGGAAATGATCGCCGCCGGCGACTTCTTCGAGCATGCCTGGGTGCACGGCGACTGGAAGGGCACCGCCCGCCAGTCGGTGGAGCCGCAGCTGGCCGCCGGCCAGGACGTGCTGCTGGAAATCGACTGGCAGGGCGCGCAGCAGGTACGCCAGCTGGTGCCGGGCACGGTCACCGTGTTCATCCTGCCGCCGTCCAAGCAGGCCCTGCAGGACCGCATGCGCAAGCGCGGCCAGGACAGCGAGGCGGTCATCGCCCAGCGCCTGGGCGCCGCCCGTGACGAGATGCTGCACTTCAACGAGTTCGACTACGTCATCGTCAACGAGGTGTTCGACACCGCCGTGGACGAACTGTGCGCCATCTTCACCGCCAGCCGCCTGCGCCGGGAGGCCCAGAAGGTCCGCCACGCAGGCCTGATCCAAGCCTTGTTGACCCCCGATCCGGGCGCAACTGACTGATTCCAAAAGAATCGGGTAGGGGTTGGCTTGATTTTGTCCAGCCCCTGCCAGTACACTCCGTCCCCTTTCCCTCATTCGACTGAGCGGCCGACCGGTCGCCGGGAGCCCGTATGGCCCGCATCACCGTAGAAGATTGCCTGGAAGTCGTTAACAACCGTTTCGAACTGGTCATGATGGCTTCCAAGCGTGCCCGCCAGCTCGCCAACGGCGTGCAGGCCACGCTGGACAACAGCGAGACCGAGGACAAGCCGACCGTGCTGGCGCTGCGCGAAATCGCTGCCCGCAAGATCGACAACGCGCTGATCGACGAAGTCGAGAAGGCCGAGCGTGAGCGCGCCGAGCGCGAAGCGCTGGAGTGGGCTGCCGCGGAAGTGGTCGCCGACGAAGACATGTCCAAGAACGACGATTGATCGCATCGATCAACGTAATCGTTGGATGTGCCGAACAGCCCGCCCCGTGCGGGCTGTTTCGCATTCAGGATTTGCCGTAAACGTCGCGCTGGAATAGGCTTCGGGCATGAACCCAGGCCCCACTGCCAAGGTCGCCGCAGCCCCCGCTGCCGCCGTACCCGACTACGTCCTCCAGCTTGAACGCGCTGCCCATTACCTGCCGCCGGAACAGCTGCCGCTGTTGCGCCGTGCCTGGGAAGTCGGAGCCGCCGCACACGCCGGGCAGACGCGCAAGTCGGGCGAGCCCTATATCACCCATCCGGTGGCCGTGGCCCAGGTGCTGGCCGAGCTCGGCCTGGACGTGGAAGCGCTGATCGCCGCGATCCTGCACGACACCATCGAAGACACCCCGCTGACCCGTGAGGCGCTGGCCGCCGAGTTCGGCGAAGCCGTGGCCGAACTGGTCGACGGCGTGACCAAGCTGGACAAGCTGAAGTTCCGCGACCGCCAGGAAGCGGCCGCCGAGAGCTTCCGCAAGATGCTGCTGGCGATGTCGCGCGACCTGCGCGTGATCATGATCAAGCTGGCCGACCGTCTGCACAACATGCGCACGCTGGGCGCGCAGAGCCGCGAAGCGCGCGGCCGCATCGCCCGCGAGACGCTGGAGATCTACGCGCCCATCGCCCAGCGCCTGGGCATGAGCCTGGTCAAGAGCGAGCTGCAGAACCTCGGTTTCAAGGCGCTGTATCCGTGGCGCCACGCGATCCTGGAAAAGCACATCCGCAGCCAGCCGGTGGTCCGCCGCGAAGCGCTGGCGCAGGTGGAAGTGCAGCTGTCGCAGCGGTTGGCGAAGGAAGGCATCGAGCACCGCCTGGTCAGCCGCATCAAGACCCCGTGGAGCATCTACAACAAGATGCGCGACGAGAACAAAACCTTCGACCAGGTGATGGACGTGTTCGGCTTCCGCCTGGTGGTGCGCAGCGTGCCCAGCTGCTACCACGCGCTGGGTTCGGTGCATGCCACGTTCAAGCCGCTGGATGGGCGTTTCCGCGATTTCATCGCCATTCCCAAGGCCAACGGTTACCAGTCGCTGCATACGGTGCTGTTCGGCCCGTATGGTTCGCCCATCGAAGTGCAGATCCGCACCGAGGAAATGGACCTGATTGCCGAACGTGGCGTGGCCGCGCACTGGACCTACAAGTTCGGCGGCGATTCACCGAACAGCGCGCAGAGCCGCGCACACGCCTGGATCGTTGAACTGATCGACTCGCAGCGTGCCGCCGGTTCCTCGCTGGAGTTCCTCGACAACGTCAAGGTCGACCTGTTCCCGGACGAGGTCTACCTGTTCACCCCGAAGGGCAAGATCCTGGCCCTGCCGCGCAACTCCACCGCGCTGGACTTCGCCTACGCCGTGCATACCGACGTCGGCAACATGGCCGTGGCTTCGCGCGTGGACAAGAAACTGGTGCCACTGCGCACCAAGCTGGTGTCAGGCCAGTCGGTGGAGATCATCACCGCGCGCTCGGCCACGCCGAAACCGCAGTGGCTGGAATTCGTGGTTACCAGCAAGGCGCGCACCGCCATCCGCCACCAGCTCAAGCAGCTGGAGCACGAAGACGCCGTGCAGCTCGGCCACCGCATGCTCGACCGTGCGCTGGAAGCGATGGATTCGTCGCTGGAGCGGCTGCCGAAGGGGCGCCTGGATGCGTTCCTGGCCGAGCACCGCTTCCCGCGCCTGGAGGCGCTGCTGGCCGAGGTCGCACTGGGCAACTGGATGCCGACGCAGGCTGCACAGGCGCTGATGGCCTACGCCGAACTGCGTGGCGGCCCGCATTCGCGCCACCACTCGCAGGAAAAGATCCTGATCAACGGCAGCGAGCGCGGCGTGGTCACCTTCGCGGGCTGCTGCCAGCCGATTCCCGGCGACGAGATCATGGGCTACCACACCGCTGGCAAGGGCATCGTGGTGCACCGCATGGACTGCCCGAACCTGGCCGAGCTGCGCAAGTCGCCCGAGCGCTGGGTGCCGATCGGCTGGGACACCACTGTTTCCGGCGACTACGACACCTCGCTGGTGGTGGAAGTGGAGAACGGCACCGGCGTGCTGGCGCAGCTGGCCGCCGCCATCGCGCAGAGCCATTCCAACATCGAGCGCGTGGACTACCTGGACCGTGATTTCAACGCCGCCGTGCTGGCGTTCAACATCCAGGTGCGCGACCGCAACCATCTGGCCGAAGTGATGCGCCGCCTGCGCCGGCTGTCGGTCGTGCAGTCGGTACGCCGCCAGTAATGCGAACCCGGTAGTGCCGGCCGCTGGCCGGCAACTTCGCGGTGCTTCCGACATTCATGGGTTTGCCGGCCAGCGGCCGGCACTACCGAAGCGGCGCGGTGGATCCACGCCATGCGTGGATGCGCCCCCACCCGGTACAATCACCGCTCTGTTTTCCCCCAAGCACCGGAGCGACCCATGTCCCGCCAGATCATCAACACCGAAAAGGCTCCCGCCGCCATCGGCCCGTACTCGCAGGCCGTGCGCGCCGGCAACACCGTGTATTTCTCCGGCCAGATCCCGCTCGATCCGGCTACCGGTGACATCGTCGGCGCCGGTGACGTCGAAGCACAGGCCCGCCGCGCCTTCGACAACCTCAAGGCCGTGGCCGAAGCCGCTGGCGGCTCGCTGGACAAGGTCGTGCGCCTGGGCCTGTACCTGACCGACCTGGGCGAGTTCGCCAAGGTCAATGCGGTCATGCAGGACTACTTCCAGGCCCCGTACCCGGCCCGTTCCACCATCGAAGTCTCCGGCCTGCCGAAGGGCGCCAACTTCGAGGTCGACGCGGTGATGGTCATCGACTGACCGCCACGTGGCACGCAAGGCGGCGGTCACCCCGGTCCTGTCACCGTCCGGCGAAGCATCCCTGGCGATGCTCGCTGGCGTCGGTCCGGCCGTGGCCGCCAAACTGCAGGCGCGTGGCCTGGCCACCCTGCAGGATCTCTGGCTTCATCTGCCGCTGCGCTATGAAGACCGGACCCGGCTGACCCGCATCGAAGACCTGCGCAACGGCGTACCGGCGCAGGTGGAAGGGCGGGTGGTCGCGGTCGAGCGCGGCATGCGCTACCGGCCGATGCTGAAGGTCGCCGTGGAGGATGAAGGGCAGGGCACCCTGGTGCTGCGCTTCTTCCATTTCCGCCAGCAGCAGGTCGGCCAGTTCGCGGTCGGCAACCGGCTGCGCTGCTTCGGCACCCCCAAACCCGGCCACCTCGGCCTGGAAATCGTCCACCCCAGCTACCAGGTGCTGGGCCGCAATGACGATCCCGAACTCGGCGACCGCCTCGACCCGGTGTATCCCACCGTGGAAGGCGTTGGCCCGATGACGATGCGCAAGCTGATCGGCCAGGCGCTGGACCGCCTGCCCGAGGAAAGCACGCTGGAACTGCTGCCCAGCGGCTGGCTGGATGGCCTCGGCCTGCCGTCACTGCGCAGCGCGCTGCTCACTGTGCACCGGCCGCCGCCGGATGCCGATCTGGCCGCGCTGGCCGCAGGCACCCATCCAGCGCAGCGTCGTCTGGCAATGGAAGAGCTGCTGGCCCATCACCTCAGCCTGCGCCGCCAGCGTATTGCCTTGCAGGCGCACCATGCGCCGCCGCTGGCCGGTCCCGGCAAGCTGGCCAAGGCGCTGCTGAAGCAGCTGCCGTTCGCGCTGACCGGCGCCCAGGCGCGCGTGTTCAAGCAGATCCGCGAAGACCTCGCGCGGCCCAGCCCGATGCTGCGGCTTGTGCAGGGCGACGTCGGCTCCGGCAAGACCGTGGTCGCCGCGCTGGCGGCGATGCTGGCGGTCGAGCAGGGTAAGCAGGTCGCATTGGCAGCGCCCACTGAGCTGCTGGCCGAGCAGCATCTCAACAACCTGCGCGGCTGGCTGGAACCGCTGGGCGTGCGTATCGCCTGGCTGGCCGGCAAGGTCACCGGCAAGGCGCGCCAAGGTGATGGAGCAGGTCGCCAACGGCGAGGCGCAGGTGGTGGTCGGCACCCACGCGCTGATGCAGGAGGCGGTGGTATTCCAGGATCTGGCTCTGGCCATCGTCGACGAACAGCACCGCTTCGGCGTGCACCAGCGCTTGGCCCTGCGCGACAAGGGCGCGGGTGGCAACAGCGTGCCGCACCAGCTGGTGATGACCGCCACGCCGATTCCACGCACGCTGGCGATGTCCGAATACGCGGATCTGGATGTGTCGGCCATTGACGAACTGCCGCCGGGCCGCACCCCGGTGCAGACCGTGGCACTCAGCAACGACCGCCGTCCCGAACTGATCGAGCGCATCGCGCTGGCCTGCCAGGAAGGGCGGCAGGTGTACTGGGTGTGCACGCTCATCGAGGAAAGCGAAGAGCTCGACGCCACGCCGGCGCAGGCCACTTACGAATCGCTGCAGGCGCTGCTGCCGGGCGTGCGCGTGGGGCTGGTGCATGGCCGCCTGAAGGCCGCCGAGAAGCTGGCGACGATGGTGGCGTTCAAGGCCGGTGAGATCGATCTGCTGGTGGCGACCACGGTCATCGAAGTGGGCGTGGACGTACCGAATGCCTCGCTGATGGTGATCGAGAATGCCGAGCGCCTCGGCCTGGCCCAGCTGCACCAGTTGCGCGGCCGCGTGGGCCGCGGTTCGGCGGTGTCGCGCTGCGTGCTGCTGTACCAGGCGCCGCTTTCGCAGATGGCGCGCGAGCGTTTGCAGACCATGCGCGAAACCAACGATGGCTTCGTCATCGCCGAGAAGGATCTGGAGCTGCGTGGCCCGGGCGAACTGCTCGGTACCCGCCAGACCGGCCTGGCTGGCTTCCGCATCGCCGATCTCGCGCGCGATGCCGGCCTGCTGCCCGGCGTGCATGACCTGGCCGAGCGCCTGCTGGACCAGCAGCCCGCGCTGGCCGATCGCGTGGTGCAACGCTGGATCGGCACCGCCGTGCGTTACGCCTCGGCGTAATGCCGCATTGGTGGGTGTGGACCCTGGTCCACACATCCCCGCATGGCGTGGATCTACTGCGCGCCGCGCGCGTGAGTCGAGCATGGCTCGACTCTACAGACAGCGCTTTCGATCACCTTCCCGTCATCCCCGCATGGCGTAGATCTACAGCGCCAAACGTTCCGACAGACCGGGTAGCACGAGATACTCGGACGCCTTCCCGACGCGCTCTTTGCTGACAAGCCCGGAAGCCACCAATCCGTTCAGATCCTTCAACGCGGTCGGATAGGTAATGGTGTGTGCCGCCTGGTGGCTGGCGACGGTGTAGGTCCGGTCAGGATCCTTCAGCGCGTTGGCCAGCAACGCGCGCTGACGATGATTGAGAGGCACACCGCCAAGCCGGGCGGTTCGCAGCACGCGTCGCGCTGCCTGATCCTCCGCATGCTTCCTGGCGATGTAGGCATGCAAACCCTGGATCGATTGCTCAATCGCCTCCAGTTGTTGCGCCACGAAGTAGCCAAGATCCCGGTTGTCGCTTTCGGTGTAGAGGTAGGCCCGCATGTACTTGCCTGGGGACTTCTTCAAGACGCTGGAAATGGAGAAGTACTCGGTCATCCAATATCCGGCATTCATCATCGCCCAGTAGAACAGTGCGCGTGCCGTACGGCCATTGCCATCCACGAAAGGATGGTCGTAGCCAATCTGGAAATGCAGTGCGATGGCTTTGGCGACAGGATGGATGAACGGTGTGCTTTCCTCATTGATGAACGTGCACAGCCGCTCGATCCGCGCAGGCACTTCCTCGGCCGGAGGAGGGATGTGCAGCAGCGTAGGTGGTGAGCCGCGATCGAAGATCGCAACGTTGTCTTCGGCGGTTCTGAAACGCCCGCTGTCGGTGGGTAGCTCCAGTGTGCCGTCGGTGAGGATGCTGTGCAGCTCCAGAATCTCGCCGGGAGTGATCGGGCGTATGCCGCGCTCGCGGATCACGTTCATTGCCACGTAGTTGTTGTAGATCATGCGCTCGGACTGGTCGCGCGGCGCACGGCCCGTGCTGAGCATTTCCTTCGCCACGGCCCGTGTGGTCGAGGCGCCCTCCAACTGCGATGAGGTCATCGCTTCCTCAATCAGCGAGCGGATCAGGAACCGTCCTTGGCCGCTGGCGGCATCCACACCCTTCACCGAGCCTGCGGCCTCCCGGTCGATGTAATGCAGGTGCCGCTGCATCGAATCGGTGAGTGCGAGCTTGAAGGGTTGCTGCGTCTTGTCCAGCAACAGCGGTAGCGGCTTCAGCAATGCTGCGCGCGTCCACGTGATGCCCAGCCACCACTGCTCCGCGTTCAGGCCCGCCGGTGGCGCTCTGTGGCGGACTTTGTCCCAATGCTCATAGGCGCCGTTCACCTCGGGCCCGATCCGGGCGTCCAGGATGGTACCGAGGGTCTCCATGTACTTCCGGGTGAGGGTTGCCAGATCGGGAGCTGGCGCGGGCAGCTTCATGGTTGTTTTCTATGAAATGTGCATAACTTTTTATAGCAAATGATGTTGGGCGCTCCAAGCGACCCGGAACTAAAATCTGTTCATGTTCGTGAGTGCGCTGGCCAGGGCGTTGGTGGGGGCAACGGATCCAACCCTCTCCCCCACATCTTTGCCGCTGGGGCAGGCCGGTATTGCAACGGTCATCATCCCGGTCCACACTTCGTTGCCGATCTGAAGACGGCAACGATGACCCACAAGATCCCCCTGTTGATCGACACCGACCCCGGTGTGGACGACGCCCTGGCCCTGCTGATGGCCTTTGCCGATGAACGGCACGATGTGGTCGCCCTGACCATCGCCGCCGGCAATGTCGGCCTGCAGTACACCGTCCGCAACGCCCTCAAGCTCTGCGATATCGTTGGCCGCGCCGACGTGCCGGTGTTTGCCGGAAGCCCGGATCCGCTGCTGCATCCCTCCGTCGACGCTGCCCACGTGCATGGCAGTGATGGCTATGGCGACGTGGACCTGCCGCCGCCGAGCCGCCAGGCTGAAGCCGAGCACGCTGCGCTGGCCATCCTGCGCCTGTCGCACGAGCATGCCGGCGAACTGATGCTGGTGATGCTTGGCCCGCTGACCAACCTGGCGCTGGCACTGAAGCTGGACCCGACCCTGCCCCAGCGCATCAAGCGCATCGTGGTGATGGGCGGGGCGGTCACCTGCCACGGCAACATCACCCCGGCGGCCGAATTCAACATCGCCTTCGATCCGGAAGCGGCGCACGTGGTGTTCACCTCGTTCAAGCACCTGCTCGTGTCGGACTGGGAGGCTACCGTCGCCCACGGCCTGCCGCTGGAAGAAGCCGAGAAGTGGCTGCAGGCCGACTCCGATCGCGCCCGCTTCTATGAGCTGATCTCGCGCAAGACCCGTGCCCTGTCCGAAGACAGCAAGGGCGGCCGCTGGTACACCGCCGATGCGGTTGCCATGGCCTGGGCGCTGAACCCGGAAGGGCAGTTGCAGGTCGAATCGCGGCCGCTGAACGTGGAGCTGAACGGCACGTTCAGCCGCGGCGCCACCATCGTCGACTGGAACCGCCAGACCGGCCAGCCGGACAACTGCGATCTGCTGATGGCCTACGACCAGCAGCGTTTCGAGGCCCTGGTACGCCAGGCCCTGGGCGCGGACTGAAGCCGATCGACCGGCACCGGTTGCCCCGGGCGGCAACCGGTGCTTATAATGCCGCTCTTGACCACCAGCCCATTTACGGTGTGAGCCCATGAAGGCCGATATCCATCCGAACTACCGCGACGTCGTCTTCCATGACGTCACCTCCGATTTCAAGTTCCTGACCCGCTCGACCATGGGCACGAAGGAAACCATCCAGTGGGAAGACGGCAACGAATACCCGCTGGTCAAGGTTGAAATTTCCTCTGCTTCGCACCCGTTCTACACGGGCAAGCACAAGGTCATCGACACCTCGGGCCGTATCGACAAGTTCCAGAAGCGCTACGCGCGCTGATCTGTCGATCCCGCTTCGAACCGACGGCCGCGCTCTGCGCGGCCGTTTGTTTTTCCCCAACGCCTACCCAACGGGCGTTTGGATGGGCGGAACACTGCGTTCGTATGACAACGCTTTTGCCGATCCGGGCCGCTTGCTGGCCGGGTTCTGGCCGCCTGCCGTCTACGACTTCTGTCTAGCGCCGGGCAAATGCTGCTGTGCGATAATGGCGTGATCCACGACACAGGTCGTGGACGTCATTCACGTGCCTGACCAATGCGCTTGGGCAGGCGCCTTCCCATGAAGGAGCGCACACAGTGTCCGATCTTGATCAGGTCACGCTCAACGCCGGCGATAAGTCGGTCGTTCTGCCCGTCATCAAACCCACCCTTGGCAACGACTGCGTCGACATCGCGAAGCTGACCAAGGAAACGGGGTTCTTCACCTACGATTCCGGCTTCACCGCGACGGCCAGCTGCAAGTCCGCCATCACCTACATCGACGGCGACAAGGGCGTGCTGCTGTACCGCGGCTACCCGATCGAACAGCTGTCGGAAAAGTCGAGCTACGTCGAAGTGGCCTACCTGCTGATCAACGGCGAGCGCCCGAGCGCCGAGCAGCTGAAGGCCTTCACCGACGAGCTGGCGGCTGAAGCCAACGTCGATGAGTCGATCAACACCCTGATCGGCAGCTTCGCCAAGGATGCACATCCGATGGCCATCCTGACCGCCGCCATCGCGCAGCTGTCGGGCATCTACCACGCCTCGCTGGACCTGTCCGACGCCGAACAGCGCCGCCAGGCCGCTGTGCGCCTGATCGCCAAGGTGCCGACCCTGTCGGCGCTGATCTACCGCCACGGCAAGGGCCTGCCGGCCAACAAGCCGGACACCTCGCTGGACTACGTCAGCCGCTTCCTGAAGCAGACCTTCGAGTCGGCTGATGGCCAGTACGATCTGAACCCGGACGTGGTCAAGGCGCTGGACCTGCTGTTCATCCTGCACGCCGACCACGAGCAGAACGCCTCGACCTCGACCGTGCGCCTGGTCGGCTCGACCGGTGCCAACCCGTACGCGTCGGTTGCCGCTGGCGTCACCGCGCTGTGGGGTCCGGCCCACGGCGGTGCCAACGAAGCCGTGCTGAAGATGCTGGAAGAGATCGGCAGCGCCGACAACGTCGAATCCGCCGTGGTCAAGGCCAAGGACAAGACCTCCGGCTTCCGCCTGATGGGCTTCGGCCACCGCGTCTACAAGAACTTCGACCCGCGCGCCAAGGTCATCGGCGAGATGACCAGCAAGGTGCTCAAGCAGCTGGGCGTGCAGGATCCGCTGCTGGACGTGGCCGTGAAGCTGGAACAGGCCGCGCTGCAGGACGAGTACTTCGTCGCCCGCAAGCTGTACCCGAACGTCGATTTCTACAGCGGCATCATCTACAAGGCGCTGCAGATCCCGACCGAAATGTTCACCGTCATGTTCGCCCTGGGCCGCACCTCCGGCTGGGTCTCGCATTGGCTGGAACAGCAGGTTGACCCGGAAATGAAGATCGGCCGCCCGCGCCAGGTCTACACCGGCAGCGACGTGCGCGACTACCAGGGCTGATCGCCCGCGTAGGTTGTGCCGAGAACGCCCCGCATCCGCGGGGCGTTTTTTTTGCTTCGGCTCTGGTAGCTGCCAACCTTGGTTGGCACGCTTTCGACACTCGTGAAAAATCATCCACGCATGGCGTGGATCTACTTTGTCCTCGCCCTTGGCTGGCACGCTTCCCCATCCACGCATGGCGTGGATCTACCACCGCATCCGCCTTCGGTAGGTGCCAACCTTGGTTGGCACGCTCTTCACCGCGCCAAGACCGCGTGATTCACGGGTCTCGCCAGCTTCACAAGCGCTCGCGCAGCCTCAGGACGCCAGCTGCATCCGCAGCATCTGATCCGGAGCGTCCGTCCCATGAGTACCCGATTCGACCCACCCGAGCGCGGCCCGCTCGGCCCTGACGTCGGCACTGTCGTCGCCGCCCCCATCGTTGCCCCGCCAAGCGAAAGCGCCGTGTCCTGGGGTGCAATCTTCGCCGGTGCCGCCGCCGCCGCCGCGTTGTCCCTCATCCTGCTGATTCTCGGCGTGGGCCTGGGGCTGTCCTCGGTGTCGCCGTGGTCGTTTGAAGGCGTCAGCAAGGAAACCTTCGGTTGGTCCAGCATCATCTGGCTCACCTTCACCGCGCTGGCGGCTTCGGGTCTGGGTGGCTATCTGGCAGGACGCCTGCGTACCAAGTGGACGCAGATCCACGGCGACGAAACCTACTTCCGCGACACCGCGCATGGCTTCGTGTCGTGGGCGGTGGCCACGCTGCTCACCGCCGGTCTGCTCACCTCGGCCATCGGCGGCGTACTCGGCACGGGCGCGAAAGTGGCCGGTGCCACTGCAGGCGCCGCTGCCTCCACGGCAGGCGTTGCCGCCGCGAGTGCCGGTAGCGCCGCCGCGGCTGCGCCGGAAGGCGACCTCAACTACTGGGTGGACTCGCTGTTCCGAAGTGCCACCAGCGCAGGGCCGTCTGATCCTGCAACGCCGCCTCCGCCGGGTGCGCCGATGGATCCGAATGCGGCCCCGCCGCCGCCGGTCGCAAGCGTCGGCCCGCGCGACGCGCGCATGGCCGCACCGCCGCGTCCGATGCCAGGCAATGGCCCGGTGGCTGACCGCCGTGAAGTGCGTGCCGAGGTGAATCGCATCATCGTCAACAGTCTGCAGGGAGATGGCCTGGATCCGGCCGACACCCAGTACCTGTCCCAGCTGATCGCGCGCGAGACCGGCATGAGTCAGGCCGAAGCGCAGGCGCGCGTGACCGATGTGCAGACGCGCATGCGTGCTGCGCTGGAGAAGGCCAAGAACACTGCCAAGCAGGCGGCCGACGATGCCCGCAAGGCAGCAGCGTATGCCGCGCTGTGGCTGTTCATCACGCTGCTGATCGGCGCGTTCTTCGCCAGCCTCAGCGCCACCTGGGGCGGCCGCCGTCGCGACCTGTAACCCCGTTCCATGCAAGGAGACCTGCCATGAAAATGATTCTGCTCTGGTTGTTGGGCGTACCGATTCCGCTGCTGATCCTGTACGCGATCTTCTTCTGATCACGCGCCAGCGCGAGGTCCACGCATGCGTGGATGGGTCTTTGTAGAGTCGAGCCGTGCTCGACTCTACAAAACCTTGCTTCAGGATCTGAACGAATTCTGACACTGAGTGTCGCTTTCACATCTTTTCGGATCTATTGCATAGGCATCACATCCGGGGCGATAGAACCTGAGGACACTTACTCAGCCATGGAGACCACCATGAACCGACTGCTTGCCATTGCCCTCATCGCCACGCCGCTCACCCTGTTGAGCCCGCAGGGGTTCGCGCAGTACACCGGCCCAGGCGCAGGAACCGCTGTCAGCACCGTGGCCGATGCGCGCGCCCAGCGCGATGACCACCCGGTGGTGCTGCGTGGTACCCTGGTCGCCAAGCTTGGCCACGAGCGTTACCAGTTCCGCGACGCCAGTGGCCAGATCGAAGTGGAGATCGATGACGACGACCTGCCGCAGCAGGCCATTGGTGCGGACACCGTGGTGGAACTGCATGGCAAGGTCGACACGCATCGGTTCAAGCCGACCGACATCGATGTTGATCGCGTCAGCGTGGTGCCTGCCGGTTGAAGCGAACGGCAGCCGAGCATGGGCTCGGCTCTACAGTAGAGCCACGCCATGCGTGGATCACGTGGAAATGACCGGAGAAGCTGTGTCTACAAAGGCGAAGCAATGAGATTCGTTGCATTTACCGAATGAGGGAAATTGCATAAGCCTGGAACGTTGAACTAATTCAAAGATTCTTCTTAACGTTCAACGTTTTAGGAATGCTTGAATGGCCTGCAGGACAATGGGTTCCTAACATTCTCTCCGTCGCCCGTAACCACCTCTGCGGGCGGCGCCTCCCTCCCTTTCTCCTTAGGGGAGAGGGGGCTTTCTCATTCCCCCTTGTCCGAGAGAGACAACCCATGAACGCCATTCTCAAGAAGGCCGCGCTCGCTGCAGCGCTGGCCACGGCTTCGCTGTCCGCGCACGCCGTGGAAACCAAGATCTCCGTCTACGCCGACGTCGACCCGACCCTGGCCCTGCTGCGTGATGACGGTACTCCGCTGCCGGATATGGTCACCCTGACCCACGACCCGCTGCGCGGGCTGATCCCGGATACCCAGCGTGTGCGTATCCATTCCAATGATGAGAAGGCCGACATCGAGGCCCGTATCGACGGCCCATTCGTCCTGGCCAACGAGACCGGCACCGTCACCATCCCGATGACCGTCAGCCTGAACAATCGCACGCTGGATGCCACTGCGATTGAGTACAAGGCGGCTGATCTGTTCACGGGTGCTGGCTCTACCCCGGGCGCCTCGATTTCGATGCCGTTGACCATCGCCCAGACTACCCCGGCGCCGATCACCACCAAGGGCCGCTACGGCGGCATCGTCAGCGTCGTGCTGAACCAGAAGGCCACCACGCCTTAATTCCCGCGCCGGCCCGCACGCCGGGCCGGCTGCTTTTCCAGCGGTACCCCCATGACATCACACGCCCCCGCCATCACCCGGCTGGCGGTCGCGCTCGCCCTGGCGTTGTCCACTCCACTGGTGGCCGCACGCGGCGTCCCGCCCGGCTTCGAGGATCTGGTCGAAGGCCAGACCGAACAACTCGACATCCAGCTGTTCGGCCGCTCGGCCGGGCTGTCGCCGGTGCGCGTAACCCTGGAGCACGTACTACTGGAAGATCCAGCAAGCGTGCTGCAGGCGCTCGACCTGCCCGCCGAGGCGCAGGCCGCGCTGTTGCCCGCGTTGTCACAGCCCATGCCGCGCAACAGCCACCTGGCCTGCCGCTTCGGTGGGGCCACCGCCGGCTGCGGCTATCTCGATCCACCGGAAGACCCCGCCGCCGTGCGCGCTGTACGACGAGGGCGAGGGCGCAGTGCGCCTGTTCGTCGCCCGCCAGTGGATTCCCGGCAAGCCGGCTGCCGAGCGCTTCCACCGCGTCAGCGCCAACGCCGAGAACGCCTTCCTGCACCAGCAGGTGATCAATGTGAGTGGCAGCCGCGACTACCAGACGCTGTCCGCGCGAGGCACCGGCGTGCTGGGCCTGTTTGATCGCGGGCATGTCTCCGCCGAATGGAACTTCAACCAGCAGCGCTACCGCAGCCGCGGCAGTGACAGCGCGTTCGAGTTCGACAACGTCTATTACCGCCACGACCTGGGGCAGGCGCACTACCTGCAGGCCGGGCGCATGGATCGCCGCAACCTGTCCAGCCCACAGGGCGGCACCTTCAGTTTCAGCATGCTGCCGCTGGACCGCTTCCAGGGCCTGCGCGTGGGCACCACCCAGGCCTACGTGGACGCTGATGCTGCCGTGCAGGCCACGCCGCTGACCGTACTGCTGGCGCGCGACGCACGTGTGGATGCCTACGACGGCACGCGCCTGCTGCAGACCTTCTACCTGCAGGCCGGCATCAACCAGATCGACACCCGCAACTTCCCGTTCGGCAACTACAACGTCACCCTGCGCATCCACGAAGATGGCGTGCTGGTGCGCAGCGAAGACGCGCCGTTCGACAAGGGCGGCGACTGGACCAACAGCCAGTGGCAGTGGTTCGTGCAGGGCGGCAAGCGCAGCGAGCGCCGCAGTGATCGCTTCGATGGCGAACGCGTGGCGGTGGCTGGCATGCGTGTGCCGCTGGGCCGCGACGTGGCGGTGGTGGCCGGTGCCGCCGACCTCGGCGGCTTCCGCTACGGCGAACTGCGCGTGGACCTGCGCCGCCTGTACGCCACCCAGGAACTGCGCGCCAGCTTTGGCGGCATGCGCGGCAGCGATGGCAGCACCGGCCAGCAGCACCAGCTGTCGTACCGCCGCACCGCATCCTGGAACATCTACCATCAGCGCATGCGCGGCAAGGCCTGCCAGTTCGAGGCCGACGCCCGCGACCAGCTGGGCTGCACCAGTTCGCTCAGCGCCTCGATGGCGCTGCCACTGGCCGGTGGCAGCGCCTATGTGGGCTACACGCGGCGCCAGACCTGGCGCGCCGGGCGCGAGCTTCCCGGTGCGGAGGGCGACCCTCTGGCCGGGCTGGACCCGCTGCTGCCACTGCCACCGCCGTGGCAACCGCGCCGCGAGCCGCAGCTCAGCCGCACCTGGCAGGCCAGCTTCAGCCGCAGCCATCGCTGGCAGGATTTCAGCGTCTCCACGCGCGTGGGCGTGTGGCAGCAGCGTGCCAGCGACAGCCTGCGCGGCAGTGACCAACGCGACCGCGGCATCTACTTCAACCTGAGCCTGACCCGCCTGCTGCGCGGCACCGCCGGCAGCGGCCAGCGCCGCTACAGCGTGGACGTGCGCCAGCCGCAGCACCAGCGCCCGGACATCAACTACAGCATTGGCCACAGCCTGCGCCAGGACGTCGATGCGCAGTACCGCGAGCTGTCGGCCGAACTGCGCGCCAACAACAGCGACCGCTACAGCGCCACGCTCAGCGGCCAGCTGCAGAACAGCCTCGGCCAGAGCGGCGCCACGCTGGCGCACTACCAGCAGCGCGGCCGCAGCGAGACCGCCTACAGCGGCATGCACAGCTCCGGCTTCGCGCTGGGCAAGCGCGGCTTCTACTGGAGCGGCAGCAATGGCGCCGATGCCGGCCTGGCCGTGCAGGTGGCCGACACCGATGACGTCGACCTGCGCGGTGTGGCGGCCGAACTGCAGGTGGGCGGCCTGCGCAGGCAACGCCTGCAGATTGGCGAGCGCCGGTTGCTGCCGTTGTCGTCGTACCAGTCGCATCGCGCCGAAGTGCAGGATGCCAGCACGCTGGACAGCATCGCCGCCATCCGCGTGACCGGCGTGGGTGGCGCGCGGCCGATGTTCCTCAGCCCCGGCCGCCTGATGCGCATGCCGGTGCCGATCGAGGTGACCTACACCTTCATCGGCAACGCCAAGGATCTTGCCGGAGCGCCGCTGGGCGGCGCCCGCATCCTCAACGCGCCGGTGCCCGGCACCAGCGCCAACGGTGGCTTCGTCGCCGACTTCCCGCGTCGCGAGACAACGCTGTACCTGCTGCAGGACGACCGCCTGCTGCACTGCCCGCTGCAGGTGCGCGAGCGCCGCCAGGTGGTGCTGCTGGTCGGTGCCGTGCACTGCGAGCCGCTGGCCGTGGCCCAGCTGCCGGCGGAGATCCGCCAGCAGGCCCGCGTGACCCGCCTGCTGCAGGAACGCGCACTGATTGCCGCCACGCCCCAGACCGCTGCTGCAGGAGGAACGCCATGAACCGGCGTGTGTTGTTGGTGTTGATGCTGGTGTGTTCGCTGGTGGTGCTGGCGCCCAGGGCGTGGGCGCAGTGGCCGCCGGAGACGCATCCGACGGATCAGAGCCGGGACATCGTGATGTCGTGGGATCGCTCGGCGGTGCCGGGCGATGTGGAGCTGTGGGCACCGCGGACGGTGCTGGGGTTCAGCCACGACCTGGCGATGAAGTATGGGCAGATCCATGTGGTTTGTGGGTCTGCGTCTGACAGTGAGTTTGGGAGGTGTCAGACGGAAAGTGAGCCGAAAATGTCAGTGGGAACAACTGAGATAGTGTTGCGTCTCGTTGATCTTAGGACCGGCCTGCGTACGGAAGTTCGTGCGGTAGGAAGCCTGTTGCGGGTTATGTCGGGTCCTCGCTGCAATATCGATTACTGGGACCGTCAGAAGCGCATTCTGAATGAAGCGTTCTGGTACCAATGTGTATCGGACGAACCAGTCGGCACAGGTGCTGCTCTGACTATTCCAGCATATGAGCTTGCGAGGCTCGTTGCCGGCCACTGGAAGGCCACCATGCGTCTGAACATCAAAGCCGATCCAGCCGCCGCACCGGTTGCAACAGCCACCTTCAATTTCGACTTCACCGTCACCGACTACGACGCCGTCACGATCTACTTCCCCGGCTTCGATGGCGTTGCACCCCTGGTCAACATGGACCTGCGCTACGACCCCATTCGCAAGGTCGTCGCCGGGCGCAAGGACGTGGACATGTGCCTCTACGACGGCGTGGGTTCGCAGAGCGAATTCCTCGGCGTCACCGTGCGCGACAGCGGGCCGCGCCCACCGCCGGGGCGCGACTTTGCGGTCTGGCATCAGGACGGCGGCAGCGACGATACCCAGCGCCTCGACTACCAGGTCGGGCTGAACTACGGCGGCAACCTGCTGGCGATGAAGCACGGCGAGGAACAGTTGCTGCGCGGCATCGACAGCGCACAACTGCGCATGGTGCGGCTGCCGGGCATCAGCCAGCCCGTGTACTGCGTGCCCACGCCACTGACGCTGGAAACACCGCCCACGTCCATCGCCAGCAAACGCCCCGGTCTCTATGAGGGCGAGCTGACGGTGGAGCTGCGCGTACCGACCGCCAAACCCTGATCCCTCCGGAGGCTCATCATGAAGAAGCTGCTGTTCTGCCTGCTGCCGCTGAGCGCACTGCTGGCCCCGCCGGCACAGGCCAATCTGTCCATTCATCCGATGCGCGCTGCGGTGGATGCCATGCACGGCACGAAGATCCGCGTGTACTCGCAGTCCACCCAGCCGCAGTACGTGCAGGCACGCCTGCTGCGCATCACCAACCCGGCACAGGTGGGTGAGGAAGAGATCGAAGTGGAAGCGGCCGATGCGGCGATTGCCATCACGCCCGGCAAGTTCGCACTCAGTGGCGGTGGCAATCGCCTGATCCGGGTGATTCCACTGCAGACCGTCGAGAAGGAGGCGGCCTACCGCATCTACTTCGAGGGGGTGAAAGGTCCCGACGGCACGATCCTGGAAGGCGATGAACAGGCGGCGCAGGCCAACGTCGGCGTCAGCCTGGTCTGGGGCGCGCTGGTGAACGTGGTGCCTGCCAAAGGCCACGTGGATCTGAAACTACAAGGCAACACCCTGCGCAATACCGGCACGCTGCGGGTGGGCATTACCGGTGCCGCCGAATGCAACGCAGGCGGCGCGTGCACGCCGCGCGAGCTGTCCACAAGTCTCTACCCCGATGCTGCGCTGACCTTGCCCTTCCAGCTCCGGCCGGGCAACACCCTGCAGTTGCAGTACCGCCTGTCGAACGACGGCTATCGCGATCACGTGACGACCCTGGCGCCAAGCGCCTGACCTTCCATTGCCCCGCGCACGCGCGGGGCTTCATTTCCCTTTGTTGTTAAGGAGAAAAAGCATGAATCGAATCTATCGACGTATCTGGAGTGTGGCCAAACAGTGCTGGGTGGTGGGCAGTGAATTCAGCAGGGCGCATGGGAAGTCGTCACGAACACTAAGTAAGGGGCTTGCGCTGGCAGTGCTTTCAGCCTCGCCGTTGCTGGCCACCGCCGACGAGAACCAGACCGAAGAAGCCGAGCATGAAGTCTCTCATGAGGATAGTGCTGGCCTTGGTTTGAACGTGCCGGGGATTGATCCCTCTTACTCCTTGATGCGGTCAGCCAATGGCATAGAATTCCCCCCCGATCTTGTCTGGACCGACTATGTGCATCTGACAGACGGGGCACAGAAGGGGCCTACCGTTTCTGGCGAGCTCCTGATCGCTGTCGGGTCCAGGTCGGCTGTAAAGGGGCGGAACTCTGTACTCTTCGGGACGGGGTCTTCGCTGTCGGGTGTCGGAAGTGTTCTGATAGGGAACGATGCTGCGGGCGACGGCGATAGCAATGTGGTCATTGGCTACAGGGCGGATGCCAGAAACGGCTATTCGGTTGCTGTTGGGGCCAGCTCCGTGGCTCTGGGCATTGGGGCGACAGCGTTGGGCAACAATGCCAAGGCATATAGCCAGAACTCAATCGCTCTGGGTAGCGGGGCGAACACCGTCGCTAGCAGTGCGGGGGTCTCCCATATTGCAATCGGCGGCAATGCATTCGCGGGCACCAACGGCTACTCGGGAGCAATCGCCCTGGGCGGAAACTCGCGTGCGGAGTACAGCGGTATTGCTCTCGGTCATCATGCGAAGGCGCTGGCTAATGGGTCGGCCGCCATTGGCGCCAACTCAGAAGCGACCGAGGCAAACTCGGTCTCCGTTGGCAACGCGTCTACCAAGCGACGAATTGTAAACGTGGCCGATGCGCGCTTGAGTGCGGCAAGCACGGATGCCGTTACCGGCAAGCAGCTGTTTGCAACGCAAACCCTTGCGCAATCGGTCAACAATCGGGTGGATGCGACGGCACTGGCGCTTGGCAAGGGAGCATTGGCAGAGTCGAATACCACCTATGGCGCAAGCACGGCAGTCGGCAACAACGCCAAAGGCTACAACGGCGCGAGCGTTGCGCTCGGCGATGACGCGCGCCGGCGTCGATGTGGCGGGAAACAAGGTCAATGGCAGGGCGGGCGGCGTCTCGGTGGGGTCCGGTACCCGGAGTGCGCACGGTGCCGTGGCCATGGGTCACAAGGCCGTTGCGGGTGGCAATTTCTCTGTTGCGATCGGTTCGGATGCCGTCGCCAATGAAGAGCTGAGTACCGCTTTCGGGAAAGCCAGTATCGCCGGGGCCCAGCAGACGACGGCCCTGGGGCGAGGAACGCAGGCAACGGCGAAGTTCGCCACCGCAGTGGGCAATCTTGCGAGGGCAACGGGCGTCAGTTCACTGGCCCTTGGAAACGGTGCACATGCAGGGCACGAGAACGCAGTTGCGCTGGGGGCTGGTTCGGTCACCGCCTCGGCCAATTCCGTGTCCGTGGGCAACGCAAAGTCCACGCGGAGGATCCAGTACGTCGCCGATGGTGTGGTGGGTGCCGGCAGCACCGATGCCATTACCGGCAATCAGTTGTTCCAGACCAATACCCGGCTCTCGGCCGTGGAGAAGACCGCCGGCGATGTCACGGGTGAGCTGGTCGCGGTAAAGTCAATTGCGCAGGCCGCGACGAATCGTATCGACGCGGCCACCTTGGCCTTGGGCAAGGGCGCCAGCGCGGAGAACGGCAGCTTCGGTATCAGCACTGCACTCGGCAACAACGCCAAAGCGTACAACGGCCGCAGCGTAGCGCTGGGCGATGACGCACGCGCTGGTGTGGATGCGGATGGTAACAAGGTGGCGAACCAGAATGCGGGTGTCTCGGTTGGCGCCGGAACCCGTAGCGCCAACGGTGCCGTAGCAACCGGCTTCCGTGCAAATGCAAGCGGCAACTTCTCTATTGCTGTGGGCGGCGACGCCAAGGCCGAGGCAGAGCATGGCACTGCGGTTGGCTATCTGAGCAAAGCCAGCGCCAGCCAGGCAACGGCACTGGGGCGGGGTAGCGAGGCGACGGCAAAGTTCGCCAGTGCGCTGGGCAATCTGGCCAAGGCTTCGAACACCAGCTCCGTGGCGCTGGGTGACCGCGCTCAGGCTTCACATGAGAATGCCGTTGCGCTGGGTGCAGGTGCAGTGACCGCTTCGGCCAATTCGGTATCGGTTGGCAGCGCCAGCAGGAAGCGGAAGATCCAGTACATTGCCGATGGTGCGGTGGGTGCCGGCAGCACGGATGCCATCACCGGCAACCAGCTTCATGCCACCAACCAGGCCGTGACCAAGGCCCAGACAGCAGCTGACGGCGCGACGACCACCGCCAATGCCGCAAAGGTGGAATCGGGCAAGGCACTGGCCGAGACAGTGGTGCTGGGTGGCCTGGTCAACCAGTCCGCTGCCAATGGCAGTGTTCGTCTGGGTGAGAGGAACAGTGGCACGCAGCTGGATGTGCGCAACAGCGCCAATGCGAACCGCAGGATTCTGGGCGTTGCCGACGGGGCCATCAGCGCGACCAGCAACGAGGCCGTGACCGGCAAGCAGCTCCATGAAACCAACGTGAACGTGAACTCGGCACAGACGACAGCCAGCGCAGCGAAGAACAGCGCGGACACGGCACTGGCTGATACTGGAGTCTTGAAGGGCCTTGTCGGTCAAGTCGCTGTCAACGGCAACGTTCGTGTTGGCGAGAAGAACAGCGGCGCCGTGCTGGATGTACGCAACAGCGCGAACGCGAATCGGAGGCTGACCGGCGTGGCCGATGGAGTAGTCAGCGCCAGCAGCTATGAGGCCGTCAACGGCAGGCAGCTCAATGCCACCAATGACAAGGTGGCTACGGTGGAGGGTATTGCCAAGTCTGCGGGCACGGAAGCTGCCGTGGCAAAGGGGGATGCGGCCAAGGCGCTGGCCGAGACTGCGGCGCTGGGTGGGTTGGTGGCGCAGGTATCCGCGACTGGCAATGTGCGCTTGGGTGAGAAGAATAGCGGTACGACGTTGGATGTTCGCAACAGCGCCAATGCCAATCGGAAGATCATAGGAGTTGCAGATGGGCACTTGAGCGCAAGCAGTTCCGAGGCTGTGTCTGGTAAGCAGCTGCATTCAACCAATTCACGCGTCTCAGATCTTGAGGATGTCGCGCAGTTTGTGAGTATAGGCTCAGCGCCCATCAGTGAGCGCGCAGCAGCCGGTGTGGCAGGCGTTGCGGTCGGAAATTCAGCAAAGACTGGACTAGAAGGAGGAACCGCGGTGGGCACGTTTGCGGAGGCGATGGGGAGGAACTCCACCGCAATCGGTAGAGCGGCGAGTGTCTCTGTGGATTCCGAGAATGGATTCGCAATGGGAGTCGGTGCACAGGTCGGTGGAGGCGCGGGCGGCGCGAATGAAGGTATCGCGATTGGTGCTGGCGCAAGAGTTGGAAGCGGGGCTCACGGCTCGCTAGCACTTGGGAATGGCTCCCAAGCAGATGAAGAGGGAGTTGCGTCATTTGGTGGTGTTGGCATTCAGCGCCGCCTTGTAAACATCGCGCGCGGCACTGCCGACCACAACGCCAGCACCGTCTCCCAGCTCAAGGATTCCCTCGCCACGCTCGGCGGCGGCGCAGGCATGGACGGCAACGGCAACATCATCGCTCCGACCTACACGGTGCAGGGCGGAACGCAGAACACTGTCGAAGATGCGCTGTCGGCACTCGATGGCTCGGTCATCACCGTAGGCCGTCGCGCGGACAAGGTGGAAGGCCAGCTTAGCTCGATCTTCCAGGATTCACCTTCGGCCCACGCTGACGGCGTCAGCCAGATCGCGCTGAATGGCGTGAACGGCATGGTGCTGACCAATCTTGCCGACGGCCGAGTGGCCCCAGGAAGCCGTGATGCCGTAACCGGCAACCAGCTGTACGCCGCAGAGCAGAAGATCTCGCAGAATCGGAATGATCTGGAGGAGATGCGCAAGGAGCGGGAGATGGGGCAGCAGGCAATGCGTGGGTTGGATGCGAGCGTCATCGACTACGGTGGTGCGCGTTTGACTGGTGTGGCCGATGGTTCAGTCTCTGGGGATAGTCACGACGTGGTGACCGGTCGCCAGTTGTTTGGCGTCAGTGATCGGGTATCCAAGATTGAGCATCAAGGGCGCTTCCTGAAGATCAATACAGATGAGCTAAGTGAAGATGCCTTTGCTGGCTTCTTGGGCGTGGCAATCGGCGATTCTGCAATGACTGGGGTCGACGGTGGTACGGCGCTTGGAGCCTATGCAGCGGCGCTTGGCGTTAATTCTGTGGCGCTGGGAAGAGGTTCATATGTTGAGGAACGAGCAGTTGGCGGCTTTGCCGTGGGCGCGGGATCTCAAGTGAGCGCACAGCACGGAATCGCTATGGGCTCCGGTGCCAAGGTGGATGCTGGCGCGGCTTGGTCGGTGGCAGTGGGTGCAGGTTCTGAGGCAACCGAGGCGAACACTGTATCGTTCGGTAGTCTGGCCGCAGGGCGCCGCTTGGTAAACATCGCCAACGGCACTGCCAACCACAACGCCGCCACAGTCGGTCAGCTGCGTGGTGCACTCTCCCCCTCGGCGGTGAGGTCGATGCCAACGGCAACATCGTTGGCCCGAGCTTCAACGTGCAGGGCCACGTGCAGTCCACGTTGAATGGCGCACTTGAAGCGCTGGATGGCGCGGTCGTCACCAGCACCTCGCGCGTGGACAAGGTCGAAACCCAACTTCGCTCCGTGTTCCAGGAAACCCCCTCGGTCCGCGCCGACGGCGTCAACCAGCTCACCCTCGCCGGCGCCAACGGCATGGTCATCTCCAACGTGGCCAACGGCCTGATCGCGGCCGGCAGCCGCGATGCAGTCAACGGTGGCCAGCTGCATTCGATGCAGCAGCAGCTCAACGGCCGCATGGATGGTCTGGAGCAGCGCATCGACGATGCCCCGGCACCGCGCGCACTGGCGTCGTCCTCGGTGCCGAAGCCGCAGGCCGAGGAAACTTCGGTGGTACCGGAGGGCAAGGATTCCCAGCAGGTCGCTTCGGTAGGCGAGGGTGACAAGCCCACGCCGCAGCCGAAGGCCAACAAGGACGAATCGCCGAAGCCGCAGGTCGACACCGCCGAGCTGGAGAAGATGCTGGCCCGCGCCAACGAGTACACCGATGGGGCGATCAGCAACTTCGAGCGCCGCCTGGACAAGATGGACAAGCGCTTCAACCGCATGGCGGCGATGAGCAGTGCGCAGACGGCGATGGCGATGAACACCGCCGGCCTGGCCACCTACAACCGCCTCGGTGCGGGTGTGGGCTACAGCGAGGGAGAGTCGGCCATGGCGGTGGGCTACCAGCGCGTGCTCAACGAGAAGGGCTCGGCCACCTTCAGCCTCAATGGCGCGTTCACCAACAGCGGTGAGCGCAGCATGGGCGTCGGCGTAGGCATCGGCTGGTAAGCCATGGAGCCCCGGCGTGACGCGCGTAATCCACCCCGCCGCGCCGGGGTCCTCGCCCAGGAGATGGCGATGTACAGATGGGTAAAGGGAATCATCAGCTATCGCACGTTCTACATCTGGCGGGCGCGCTATCGCTACTACACGCGGAACCTGGATCTGTGGACGCTGATGAGCGGGCTGTGCATCGCCGGTCTGTTGCTGGTGCTGTGGTACATGTGGCGGATGCTGAGCGTGCCGACGCCGCGCGTGCATCCGGAGACAGCGGCGCTGCGCATCGAGGGTGTCACCAGGGAGGCGATCCATCGCATCGTGCTGGTGCGCCACGCGGGCAGCACGCCGGGTGCTCCGTTCACTACGCCGGAGGAGGTGCGGGCGAGCACGCTGCGCACGATGCGGGTACGGCAGGTGATGGACAGCGAAGTGGTGTGGCGGCTGAAAGCCGACATGCTGGCGGACATCGCTGACTACATCATGGCCACAGGTGGGTGCTTTCCCTACGATTGCCGGCGGGTGCTGGATCGGTTGGACTACGTGCGCCAGGCCGGTGCGGAGAATGCGCAGATCAACGCGGCGCTGGCGACGATCCTGGAGGTGTCGTTGGACCAGATGCCGTCGTTGGAGGCAGACGAGCATGAGCGGGTGAAGAGTGGTTGGTCGGATGGGTTCAACGACATCTACTACCAGTCCTGGGTGTTGCGGGACCTGCAGGCCATGCACGCACAGATGATGCGGGAATATCCGCAGCGTGCCCCCGCACCGTGGTTGCCGCGGCTGCTCAGCGACCCGCTGCGCGATACCCGTTTTGTCTGGTAGCGGGAGCAAGATGGGCATCATCTGCCAGAGCAGGTAACACCGCTTTTGTAGAGTCGAGCTTGCTCGACTGCTCTCCGCTCAGCCATCGAAATGCCCGAAGCACAGTGCGGACCAGCGGTCCGCACCTACCAAACACGGGTGCAGCGCCCCTGTAGAGTCGAGCCATGCTCGACTGCTCTCCGGCCAGCCATCGAAATGCCCGAAGCACAGTGCGGACCAACGGTCCGCACCCACCCAAGGCAGGCGCCGCTGCGCTCGCCGGCCATGGACCGGCGCTACCGTTACCCGCCGATATACGCGGTGATCTCCGCTTCGGCCAGCACCTGCCGCAACTGTGCCACCGACGCGCGTCGCATCGGCTTCTCATCCACCGGTGACAGTGGTGCCTGGCGCAGGGCGTCGTAGGGCAGCACGGCCAGGTCGAAGGTCAGCTCTTCGGCACTGAACACCCACACCGGCACGTCCAGGCAGCGTTCGCGGTCCATGCGCAGGCGGCGTGTGCGCGATTCGGCGGGAATGCCGTGTTCGTCCAGGAAGCGATGCACGGCTTCCGGGTCGTCACTGTGCAGGTGCAGCTGCACGGGGCTGTTGGCGTCGGCGGTGCCGTCCAGTACCGGACCGGCCAGGCGCGGGGCGAAGCCGTGCAGGAACTCCAGCGCACGCATGGCGGCTTCACGGCGGCGCTGCAGTTCGTTGCCGTGCTGGGGCCCGGAGAACAGCCGCTGGTACTCGCGCAGGGCGTCTTCGATCTCGGTATTGCGGGGCAGGGAGGCATCGTCGTGGATGCCGAGCCGGCTGGCGGCCTTCAACTTGGCCTGGTGGTAGTCGCGGATGCCGCCTTCGGCCATCAGGCGGGCGGCTTCGTGGGCGAGGCGGTGGCGCCGCTCGCGGGTCTGGCTGGCAGCATGCTGACGGGCGCGATGCATGCGATGACTCCTTGTTGCGACCTGGCTACAGACTAGCGCACGGATGTGACATCTGCGTGGGTATGGCGGATGCAACCGCTTTGGTGGGTGCCGACCTTGGTCGGCACGGGGCGCCAACCAAGGTTGGCGGCTACCAGGGCAGCATCGGTGCCAACCAAGGTTGGCAGCTACCGGGGCGGCATCGGTGCCGACCAAGGTTGGCCCCACCCACGCTTTGGTAGATGCCGACCTTGGTCGGCACGAGGCGCCAACCAAGGTTGGCAACTACCGGGGCGGCATCGGCGCCAACCAAGGTTGGCAGCTACCAGAGCCGCATCGGCGCCAACCAAGGTTGGCATCTACCAGAGCGGCACCCGCCGAACCCTTCCTCAGAAGATATCGAACGCGGCGGCGTCGGCCTGCGGGGTATTGAGGTTCAGGTCGTAGTCGGTCAGGCGGTCCATGTCTTCCACCTTCACCCACTCGGTGGCGCCGTTGAGGGTGGCCTGGACCATGCCGCTGGGCGGTTCGTTCTGCGCGATCGGGGTGTCCTTCAGCGCGGTGCGCATGTAGTCGATCCAGATCGGCAGGGCGGCCTTGCCACCGTATTCGCGGTAACCCAGCGAGCGGAAGTCGTCGCGGCCCACCCACACGGTGGTCACGTACGGGCCGCCGAAGCCGGAGAACCAGGCGTCACGGTGGTCGTTGGTGGAGCCGGTCTTGCCACCCACGTCCTCGCGGCCGAGCACCTTGGCCTGGGCACCGGTACCGCGCTGGACCACGTCGCGCATCATCGACACCAGCTGGTAGGCGGTGCGGGCGTCGATCGCGCGCGGGGCGGTGCGGGCATCCGGGTTGGCCGGTGCCGCCGGGGTTTCGACCTTGGCTTCGGCCTTGGCCGCGGCGGCCGGGTCCACCTTCGGGGCCGGGGCGCCGAAGTTGAAGCCGTCCACCACCTGGTTGACCGGCTGGTCGCTGCTGCCGGCGCAGTCGCGGCAGGCCAGTGCCGGGTTTTCCTTGAACACCAGGTTGCCGTCGCGGTCATTGACCTGGTCGATCAGCCACGTATCCACGCGCGAGCCGCCGTTGGCGAACACGGCGTAGCCACGGGCCACCGACAGCGGGGTCAGCGAGGCGGTACCCAGCGACATCGACAGGTTCGGCGGCAGTTCCGATTCGGCAAAGCCAAACTCGCTGATGTACTTGCGCGCGTAGTCCACGCCCATGCCATCGAGCAGGCGCACCGAGACCAGGTTGCGCGACTGCACCAGCGCTTCACGCAGGCGCATCGGGCCGCGGAAGCCGCCACCGTCGTTCTGCGGGGCCCAGGTCTTGCCGCGGCGGTCGCGGAACACGACCGGGGCGTCGAGCACGATCGAGGCCGGGTTGTAACCCTTGTCGAAGGCGGCGGCGTAGACGAACGGCTTGAAGCTCGAACCCGGCTGTCGACGGGCCTGGGTGGCGCGGTTGAACTTGTTGCCGGAGAAGCTGAAGCCACCGACCAGCGCCTTCAACGCGCCGTTGTGGGCATCCAGCGAGACCAGTGCGGACTGGCCGCGCGGGATCTGATCCAGCAGCCACTCACCTTCCTTGGCCCCGGCGCGCACGCGCACAATGTCGCCACGCTGCACCAGCTTGCCCGGGGTCTTGTTGGTCCACTTGGCGGCGCCGGCCGGCAGCACGATCTCGCTGCGGTTTGCCAGCACCACCGTTGCGCTGCCATCGGCACCGGTGCTGGCGACGATGGCCGGCAGCAGGCCGGCCTGGCCGTACATGCCACGCAGGTGCTCGGCCAGGGCAGCGGCGTCTTCGCCGGCACCCACCTGCACCTGCTTCTCCACGCCGTGCCAGCCGTGGCGGTGGTCGTACAGCAGCAGGCCGTCGCGCACCGACTGGTTGGCGGCGGTTTGCAGGGTGGCATCGATGGTGGTGGTGACGTGGTAACCCTTGTTGACCACATCGCCGCCGAAGCGGGCGATCATTTCCTGGCGCACCAGCTCGGCCACGTAGGGGGCATCGACCTGCACCGGCGGTTCATGCGCGGTGGCGTGCATCGGCACGGCCTTGGCCGCGTCGGCCTCGGCCTGGCTGACGAACTTCAGGTCGGCCATGCGCTGCAGCACATAGTTGTCGCGGCGCTGGCGGGCACGTTCCGGGTTGGAGATCGGGTTGCCCGAAGACGGGAACTTGGGGATGCCGGCCAGCGAGGCCATTTCATCCAGGTCCAGCTCGTTCAGCTTCTTGCCGTAGTAGAACTCGGCGGCGGCGGCCACGCCGTAGGCGCGGTTGCCGAAGAAACTCTTGTTCAGGTACAGCTCGAAGATCTCGTCCTTGCTCAGCTCGGACTCGATCTTCCGCGCCAGCAGGATCTCGGCCAGCTTGCGGGTGTAGCTGTACTCGGAGCTGAGGAAGAACTGGCGGGCCACCTGCTGGGTGATGGTGGAGCCACCCGGCACGCGCTTGTCGTTGGTGGTGGCCAGCAGCCACACCGCACGGCCGATGCCCATGTAGTCCACACCGCCATGCTCGTAGAAGCGGGCATCCTCGGTGGCCAGGAACGCCTGCTTCAGGCGCTCGGGCACGTCCTTCATGGTGATGGGGGTACGGCGGGTCTCGCCGAACACCGCCATCAGCTTGCCGTCGGCAGCATAGACGTACATGGGCTCCTGCATTTCCACGTCGCGCAGGGTCTGCACGTCGGGAAGCTTGGAGGACACGGCGTAGTACAGACCGCCCACGGCGGCCGCGCCGATCAGCGCCAGGACCAGGACAATCAGGAAGATCCAGCGCAGCCAGCGGCGGAGTCGAGTCATCGGGTTCAGATTCCGATTGCGAATTTCGTGGTCGCAGAGTATAGATTACGCAAGGTGGCGGCTGGGGTCGGCACCGGGGAGCGCAAGGGGAACAGTCAGGGGCTGCATGGTGAATCCGTGAGGGACTTCACAGCAGGGCCGTTGCCATTTGCTAAGAATACGTTATTAATGCTCGGGCGCAGGTCTTGCGTCCAAGTGCCCGTCGGCAGGGGAGAAACCGTGGGGCTCATCCCAAAAAGTCAGTCGCCGCTTGTAGGCGTCGACATCAGTTCGACTGCGGTAAAGCTTTTGCAGCTGTCCCGCAGTGGCAATCGTTTTCGTGTGGAACATTACGCTGTGGAACCTCTTCCGCCGAATGCGGTGGTGGAGAAGAACATCGTGGAAGTGGAGGCCGTGGGTGAGGCCATCCGCCGCGCGATGAACCGCTCGGGGAGCAAGGCCAAGCTGGCCGCTGCCGCCGTCGCTGGGTCGGCGGTGATCACCAAGGTGATCCCGATGCCGGCCGAGCTCGACGAGAACGACATGGAAGCCCAGATCGAGCTGGAAGCGGTCAACTACATTCCGTACCCGATCGAGGAAGTGAACCTGGACTTCGAGGTGATCGGGGCGATCCCGAACAACCCGGAGATGGTCCAGGTGCTGCTGGCCGCGTCGCGTTCGGAGAACGTGGAACTGCGCCAGTCGGCGCTGGAGCTGGGTGGCCTGCAGGCCAAGGTGATGGACGTGGAGGCCTTCGCGGTCGAGAACGCCTATGCCCTGGTCGCCAGCGAGCTGCCGGTATCCATCGAGGGTGTGGTCGCGCTGGTCGACATCGGTGCCACCATGACCACCCTCAATGTCCTGCGCGGCGGCCGCAGCCTGTACAGCCGCGAACAGGTGTTCGGTGGCAAGCAGCTGACCGACGAGATCATGCGCCGCTACGGCCTGAGCTACGAGGAAGCCGGACTGGCCAAGCGCCAGGGCGGGCTGCCGGAAAGCTACGAGATGGAAGTGCTGGAGCCGTTCAAGGAAGCCACGGTCCAGCAGATCAGCCGCCTGCTGCAGTTCTTCTACGCAGGCAGCGAGTTCAACCGCGTTGATCACATCGTGCTGGCCGGTGGCTGCGCCGTGCTGGGCGGTCTGCCGGAAATGGTCGAGGAACAGCTGGGCGTGCCGACCGTGGTCGCCAACCCGCTGGCGCAGATGACCCTGGGGCCGAAGGTGAACGCGCATGCGCTGGCCCAGGATGCCCCCGCGCTGATGATCGCAACCGGTCTGGCGCTGAGGAGCTTCGACTGATGGCACGCATCAATCTATTGCCCTGGCGCGCCGAACGGCGCAAGCAACGCCAGCGCGAGTTCTACGCAATGCTGGGCATGGCCGCGATCGGTGGCCTGCTGCTGTCGCTGGTGATCTGGTTCTACTACGACCGCCAGGTGAGCGGCCAGATGGACCGCAACGCCTATCTGGAAGCCGAGATCGAGAAGGTCAAGGAACAGAACAAGGAGATCGACCGCCTCGACGCGCAGAAGGAACGCCTGCTGGCCCGCAAGAAGGTGATCGAGGAACTGCAGGCCAAGCGCTCGCAGATGGTGCACCTGTTCGATGCGCTGGTGCGCACGATTCCCGATGGCCTGGTGCTGACCGCGCTGAAGCAGGAAGGCGACGTGCTGACCCTGGAAGGCCGTACCCAGTCCAATGCCCGTGTTTCGGCCTACATGCGCAACCTGGAGACCTCCGGTTGGATGACCAACCCGGAACTGTCGATCATCGAAGCGCGTGATCCCGAGAAGGACAAGGACGGCAAGGTGGGCCCGCTGGCCGACATCAAGGCGCTGCCCTATGTGTTCGTGGTCAAGGTGAAGCTGCCGGCACAGAGTGAGGAAGTGGCCGGTACGCCAGGCCTCAACGCCGATGGTTCGGTGGCAACGCCGGCTCCGCCCGCAGTGGCACCGCTTGCAGCCGGCCCGGATGCAGCGGCACCTGCTGCACCGGCCGCCGGCCAGCCTGCTGCTGCACCGGCTGCACCCGCTCCCGCCGCCGCGCCGGTCAACGCACCTGCTGCCACCCCGGCCCCGGCTACGCCGAACCAGCCGGCAGCCCCGGCTGCAAAGCCTGCGCCGAAGTCCGAGGGCAGCCGCCTGGCGCAGCCGCCGCAGGCCTTCAACGCCCCGCTGCAGGGGGATCGCGCATGAGCCAGAAAATCGATCTGAAGAACCTGGATTTCAACGACATCGGCAACTGGCCGCAGAAGGCCAAGATCGTCTTCTGCTCGCTGTTGGCGCTGGTGATCATGTTCGTGGCGTGGATGCTGCTGATCAGTGGCAAGCGCGAGGAACTGGCCGGCCTGGAATCGAAGGAAGTCGAGCTGCGTTCGGAGTTCACCAAGCAGCAGGAGCGTGCGGTGAACCTGGCGCCGCTGAAGCAGCAGCTGGCACAGATGGAACAGGTGCTGCAGCAGATGCTGCGGCAGCTGCCCAGCAAGACCGAAATGCCGGACCTGATCATCGACATCTCGCAGACTGCGCTGTCCAGCGGCCTGACCAACGAGCTGTTCGAGCCGGAGCAGGAGCAGGTCAAGGAGTTCTACGCCGAGAAGCCGATCAAGCTGCGCATGGTGGGCAGTTACCACCAGTTCGGTGCCTTCGTCAGTGGCGTGGCGTCGCTGCCGCGCGTGGTCATCCTGACCATGCACGACATCAACCTCAAGCCCAAGGACAAGACCAGCGGCAACGCCCGCAG
Source organism: Stenotrophomonas sp. 93052_Sma (assembly GCF_056481145.1). NCBI lineage: Bacteria > Pseudomonadati > Pseudomonadota > Gammaproteobacteria > Lysobacterales > Lysobacteraceae > Stenotrophomonas > Stenotrophomonas sp. 93052_Sma. Next base: position 3,980,351 of record NZ_CM151134.1, on the reverse strand, counting down.
TGGTGCGCTGGAGCTGTCCGGCACGGTCAAGACCTATCGCTATCTGGATGAGACCGAAGTGCAGGCACAGCAGGCGGCTGACGCCGGCAAGGAGGAGAAGAAGTGATCCGTTTCCTCTTTGCGCGTTGTGGGATGGCTGCCGTCGTGCTGATGCTGGCCGCATGCGGCCGCGATGTGACCAGCACGCCGGGTGATGCGCCGAATCTTGAAAAGTGGGTGGAAGGCGAGCGTGCGCGACCGGCACAGCCGCTGGAGCCGCTGCCGGTGATGCAGCAGTTCGAAACCTTCGAATACTCCGCACAGGGTCTGCGCGACCCGTTCACCGATGCCTGGACCAATCCGCAGCAGGGGAATGGCGGATTGCGTCCGGATCCGAACCGGCGCAAGGAGCCGCTGGAAGGCTTCCCGCTGGACGCACTGGACATGGTCGGCACCATCGGCACCGGAGCCGCCACCGTGGCGCTGGTGATGGGGCCGGACAAGGTGACCTACCGGGTACGCCCGGGCGGCTACCTGGGGCAGAGCGACGGGCGGGTCACGGCGGTCTTCGAAGACCACGTGGAGCTGATCGAACTGGTGCCGGATGGCGCGGGTGGCTGGCTGGAACGGCCGGCAACGCTCTCGCTTGAAGATCAATGATCGTTTACTGGGGATAGCACGATGACCTTTCACCAAGCCAAGGGGCTGCGTCCCATCCGGCGCTTTACCTTGAACCGTGTCAGCGCGTTGGGAGTCGCGCTGATGCTGGCCTGCGCTCCGGCGCTGGCCGCCGCACCGGCGGAAAAGCCGGTGGGCGCCACCGTGGCACCGGCGGCAGCGCCGGCCGGCCTGTCGGTGGCCAAGATCGATTTCAAGCGCGGCGATGATGGCGCCGGGCGCCTGATCGTCCAGTTCGACGGCCAGGGCGCGGTTCCGGACCTGCGTACGCAGGGCAACAGCGTGGTGGTCGATGTCGGTAACGCCCGACTGCCGGCCAACCTGCAGAAGCCGATGAACGTCATCGACTTCGCCACGCCGGTGCAGCGCATCGACGCCAAGCCGTCCGGTGCCGGTACCCAGCTGGTGCTGAGCACCGGCGGTGCGGTCGAATCACTGGCCTACCAGAGCGGCAACGAATACGTGGTCGAGATCAGCCCGCGGCAGGCGCCGGCCGCTGTCGGTGCAGTCACCGCCGGCAGCGTCACCCAGGCTGCCAAGGCTGTTGGTCAGCGCGGTTTCACCGGCAAGCCGGTGACCTTCAACTTCCAGGACGTGCCGGTGCGCACCGTGCTGCAGTTGATCGCCGAGGAATCCAATCTCAACGTGGTGGCTTCCGATTCGGTACAGGGCAATGTGACCCTGCGCCTGGTCAACGTGCCGTGGGACCAGGCGCTGGACATCGTGCTGCGTGCCAAGGGCCTGGACAAGCGTCGCGATGGCAGCGTGATCTGGGTCGCTCCGCAGGCTGAGCTGGCCAAGTTCGAGCAGGAGAAGGAAGACGCGCGCATCGCCATCGAGAACCGCGAAGACCTGGTCACCGATTACGTCCAGATCAACTACCACAGCGCCACGCAGATCTTCAAAGCGCTGACCGAGGCCAAGGGCATCGGTGGCGGCAGTGGTGGTGGCAATGGCGGTGGTGGCGGCTCGTCGCAGGAGGAGAGTGGCTTCCTGTCCGGGCGTGGCCGCATCGTCGCCGACGAGCGCACCAACACGCTGATGATCAGCGACATTCCGAAGAAAATCGCGCGCATGCGCGAGCTGATCAGTGTGATCGACCGCCCGGTCGACCAGGTGCTGATCGAAAGCCGCATCGTCATCGCGACCGACACCTTCGCCCGCGAGCTGGGTGCGAAGTTCGGCATCAGCGGCAGCCGCGACAACGTGTACTTCAGCGGCAGCCTCGCTGCCAACGAGGAAACCCGCAAGTCGCAGGTCGATACCGCACTGGCCAACGCCAAGGCGGTCCGTGAGTGGCAGGCCGGTGGCAGCGTCGGCCCGGCGCCGATTCCCAGCGGCCCGACCATCAAGCGTGGCCTGAACTGGAACCTGCCGGTGGCTACGGCCAGCAATCCGGGTTCGCTGGCGCTGTCGATCCTCAACGCAGGCTACCTGCTGGACGTGGAGCTGTCGGCCATGCAGGAAGAATCGCGGGGTGAGGTGATCTCCAACCCGCGTGTGGTCACCACCAATCAGCGCGAGGCGATGATCAAGCAGGGCAAGGAAATCGGCTACGTCACCATCAGTGGCACCGGTGCTGCCGGTGGCGCCGGTTCCACCCCGAACGTGCAGTTCAAGGAAGTGGTGCTGGAACTGCGGGTGACCCCGACCATCACCAACGACAACCGCGTGTTCCTCAACATGCAGGTGAAGAAGGACGAAGTTGACCGCCTGATCGAACTGCAGGGCTACGGCACGGTACCGTCGATCAACCGCCGTGAGGTCAACACCGCGGTGCTGGTCGAGGATGGGCAGACCGTGGTCATCGGTGGTGTGTACGAGTTCACCGACCGCAGCAGCATCAGCAAGGTGCCGTTCCTGGGCGACGTGCCGTTCCTGGGCAACCTGTTCAAGAAGCGCGGCCGCAACAAGGACAAGGCCGAGCTGCTGGTGTTCGTGACCCCGAAGGTGCTGCGCGTGGCCAAGCAGAACTGAGCCCGCGCCTCAGCGAAACGCAGAAGGGCCGCCCTGCGCGGCCCTTCTCGTTTCCGCCCGTAGATCCACGCCATGCGTGGATGGGCCGTTCAGCCGTTCTTGATGCCATTCGCAGGGCACCCTGCGATGATGTCGGGAACCCGTGCCGTCCCGCGCCGGTCAAAGGCCCCCATGAACCTGCCACCGCCGATGCCCGAAACCGTCTCGCCGCCGTCCGCGCCGGCCACCTCCCGCCTGCATGCCGCTTTCAGCCAGCTGCGCGACGCATTGTCGGCCGAGATCGTCGGCCAGGCCGCGCTGGTCGAACGCCTGCTGATCGCGCTGCTGGCCGATGGCCACCTGCTGGTGGAAGGTGCCCCGGGCCTGGCCAAGACCACGGCGATCCGCGCGCTGGCCTCGCGCCTGGAGGCCGACTTCGCCCGCGTGCAGTTCACCCCGGACCTGCTGCCGGCCGACCTGACCGGCACCGAGATCTGGCGCCCGCAGGAAGGCCGCTTCGAATTTGTACCCGGCCCGATCTTCCATCCGATCCTGCTGGCCGATGAAATCAACCGAGCGCCAGCCAAGGTGCAGTCGGCACTGCTGGAAGCGATGGGCGAGCGCCAGGTCACCGTGGGCCGCCACACCTACGCGCTGCCGCCGCTGTTCCTGGTGATGGCCACGCAGAACCCGATCGAGCAGGAAGGCACCTTCCCGCTGCCGGAAGCGCAGTTGGACCGTTTCCTGATGCATGTGCGCATCGGCTACCCGGACCAGGCCGCCGAATCGGAGATCCTGCGCCTGGCCCGCGAGCGCGCCCGTGGTGCGTTGGGCGAAGCCGCACAAGCGCCGGAAAAGCTGCCGATGCAGGATGTGTTCGATGCCCGCCGCGAAGTGCTGGACCTGCACATGGCGCCGGCGCTGGAACGCTACCTGATCGAGCTGGTGCTGGCCTCGCGTGATCCGTCGCGCTATGACGCTGGCCTTGGCCGCCGCATTGCCTGGGGCGCCAGCCCGCGCGGTTCCATCGCGCTGGAGCGCTGCGCGCGTGCGCGCCTGGCTGGCCGGCCGCGATTTCGTCACCCCCGATGACGTGCGAGCGGTTGCTGCCGACGTGCTGCGCCATCGCGTGCTGCCCAGCTACGAAGCCACCGCTGAAGGCTGGGATGGCGAACGCCTGGTGCAGGAGCTGCTGGCCCGGGTGCCGGCACCCTGAGCCTGCGCATGACCGATCCATCCCTGCACCACGCCTCCTCCGTCAGTGACGGTGACGGGCTGCGCCCGCAACTGTCCGAACTGGTGGCGCTGCGCCGCCTTGCACAGCGACCGCCGCCGCCACGCCGTGGCCGCGCCGGCAACGCCGGGCAGGCGCCGTCGCCGCTGCGCGGGCGTGGCATGGAATATGCCGAGTCACGCGAGTACGTGGCCGGTGATGATGCACGGCATATCGACTGGCGGGTGACCGCGCGGACCGGTCGTGCCCACACCAAGCTGTTCCAGGCCGAACGCGAGCGGGTCAGCCTGATCGTGGCCGATACCTCGCCGGCCCTGTACTTCGGCACCCGCGTGCGCTTCAAATCGGTGCAGGCTGCACGCGCGGGCGCCGTCGCCGCGTGGTCGGCGCAGCGTCGTGGCGATCGCATCGGCGCCCTGCGTGGCAGCGACCGTGAACCACCGATTGCACCGGCAGGCGGCCCGCGTGGCGTATTGCGCGTGCTGGACGCGCTCACCCGCTGGTATGCGCAGCCCCCGGCCGATGACCTTGGCCTGGAACGTGCGCTGGACCATGCCGGTCGCGTCCTGCGCCCGGGTGCACGTGTGCTGGTGCTGGCCGATCCGCAGCAGGCCATCCGTATTCCGCCGGCGCGCTGGAGTGCGCTGGCCCAGCACCACGACCTCAGCCTGGTGCTGCTGGTGGATCCATTGGAACTGCAGCCTCCGTCAGCCGCGCTGCAGTTCCAGACCCTGCAGCAGCGCATCGGCCTCGACCTGCGCCGCAGCGAGGTCCAGGCCCATTGGCAGGCGCATTTCGTTGAACCGCTGCAGGACCTGCGGCGCCAGCTGGAGCGCGCCGCGTCGATGTGCAGGTGCTGTCCACCGACGCGCCCAGTGATGCCTGGCTGGCGCCATCCCCGACCGAGGTGCCGGCATGAGCGCGAACCTGCCGCTGCGCGATGTGCAGGTGCCACCCGCTCCATCGTGGTGGCCGCCGGCACCGGGCTATCTGATGATCGGCGGCGTGGTGCTGCTGTTGCTGGCGGTGGCTGCATTCTTCTGGTGGCAGCGTCGCCGTCGCCGCCAACGCTGGTTGCAGCTGTTCGATCAGGAGCTGGCATCTACCGCCGATGCTGCTGCGGAACTGGCAGCCATCGCCGGACTGCTGCGTCGCGCCGCACGCCAGGCGCAGCCCGGCAGTGAATCCCTGCGCGATGACGCCTGGTGGCAGCGCGTGGATCCGCAGGGCACATTGCCGGAAGCACGCCGAAGCCTGTTGGCCGAAGGTGCCTATCGCCCACGCGTGGACGTCAACGAGGTGGCCGCACTACGCCGCTGGGCGCGCGAGCGCTATCTGGCCATGGTGCTGGAGCGGCACCGATGAATCTGCTGGCAAGTTACTGGCCATGGCCGGACCTGCAGCTGGCGTGGCCGTTGGCCCTGCTGGCGCTGCCGTTGCCGTTGCTGATGCGCTGGTGGAAGCGTCGTGCCGATCCCGGCGCTGCGCTGCGGGTGCCCTATGCGGCGACGGAACTGGAAGCGCTGTCCGGTGGCGGCCGCGTTGACGTGTCGTGGCTGCGCACGCTGCTGTTGTGGCTGGGTTGGTGCGCGCTGTGCGTCGCACTGGCTCGCCCGCAACAGCTGGGTGAAGCGATCACGCCGCCGCAGGAGGGCCGGCAGATGATGCTGGCGATGGACGTGTCCGGCAGCATGGGCGAGGGCGACATGGTGCTGGGCGGGCAGGCGGTGGATCGCCTGACCGCGGCCAAGGCCGTGCTGGCCGATTTCCTTGATCGTCGTGCCGGTGATCGCATCGGCCTGCTGATCTTCGGCGACCGCGCCTACACGTTGACGCCGCTTACGGCCGATCTGGCCAGCGTGCGCGACCAGCTGCGCGACAGCGTGGTCGGCCTGGCCGGGCGCGAGACCGCCATCGGTGATGCCATCGGCCTGGCGGTGAAGCGCCTGCGCAGCCAGCCTGAAGGCCAGCGCGTGCTGATTCTGCTGACCGACGGCGTCAGCAATGCCGGCGTGCTGGAACCGCTGCGTGCCGCCGAAGTCGCGCGTGCCGAGGGCGTGCGTATCCACACCGTCGCCTTTGGCGGTGATGGCAGCATGCGCCTGTTCGGTATTCCCATTTCCGCCGACCAGGATCCGGTCGACGAGGCTACCTTGAAGAAGATCGCAAGCATGACCGGCGGCCAGTTCTTCCGCGCCCGCGACACTGCACAGCTGGCCGGCATCTACGCCGAACTGGACCGGCTGGAGCCGATCGCCGCGAAGGGACCAAGCCTGCGACCGCGAGAGGAACGCTATGCTTGGCCGCTGGGCCTGGCCTTGCTGCTGGGCGCATTGGCCTGGCTGTGGCCGGAGCGTCGCCGATGATCGCGCTTGCTTCGAATCTTCCTGACTGGAACGTGCTGCACTTCCTGCGTCCGGAATGGCTGTGGGCGTTGCTGGCGCTGCCGTTGATCATCGCTGTGGCGTTGTATCGGCAGCGGCGCAGCGACGTGTGGCGAACAGCGGTGGATGCCCACCTGTTGCCGCATCTGCTGGCTGCGGGCACGCGCCGCCGTGCACGCCTGCCCTGGGCCGTGCTGCTGGGCTGGACCCTGGCAGCGCTGGCCATGGCCGGGCCGAGTTGGCGGCAGCAGGCGCAACCGATGTTCCAGGCCAGCGCACCGCTGCTGGTCGTGCTGGATCTGTCCAGCCGGATCAATGCCACCGATCTGCCGCCGTCGCGCCTGCTGCAGGCTCGGGCGAAAGTGGGCGAGCTGCTGCGTGCCCGCCAGGGTGGCCAGGTGGGGCTGGTGGTCTATGCCGAGGATGCCTACACCGTGGCACCGCTGACCGACGACGGCAGCAACGTCGCGCTGTATCTGGACGCGCTGTCGCCGGATGCGATGCCGCGCGACGGACAACGCGCCGACCGTGGCATCGACTGGGCGACGCGGTTGATGCGCCAGATCGGGGCATTGCGGGGGCAGATCCTGCTGGTCAGCGATCAGGCGGATGATGAAGCGGCACTGGCCGCAGCGCAGGCGCGCAGCCTCGGCATGCAGGTGTCGGTACTGGGGCTGGGCACATCTGCTGGTGCGGCGTACCGGGATGGCACTGGGCAGATCCGCCAGGCCGCGCTGGATGAAGGCAGCCTGCGTGCGGTGGCGACCGCAGGCGGAGGCCGCTATGCCCGCATCGCCACCGATGACAGTGACCTGCGTGCGCTGGGCGTACTTGATGCACGCGAAGGTACTGCAGCGCAGCGGCCCGGCGAGGGCAAGCAATGGCGTGATGAAGGGTTCTGGCTGCTGCCACCGGTGATGCTGCTGGCGCTGCTCGCTTTCCGTCGCCGCGCGCTGCTGGCGGCGATGCTGGCGGTGGGCCTGCTGCCATGGATGAGTGATGTGCAGGCGCAGGCGCCTGCGGTGCCGGCTGCACCGCCGGCGCAGGGCACGCTGTGGAAGCGCGCCGACCAGATGCAGCACCAGCGTCTGGCCGAAGGTGTGCAGGCTTACCGCAACGGTGATTTCGCCAGTGCCCGCAAGCAGTTCGAGGGCATCGACAGCGATGCGGGCTGGTACAACCTGGCCAATACGCTGGCCCGCCAGGGCAACTACGACGAAGCCATTGCCGCCTACGACCGCGCGCTGGCACTGCATCCCGGCATGGCAGATGCGGTCGCCAACCGTGCCGTGGTCGATGCCGCGCGCAAGCGCAAGCCGTCGGGTGGCAAAGGCCAGGATCAGCAGAAGCCTCCGCAGAACGGGCAGCAAAAACAACCGCAGAATGGTCAGGGCCAGCAGAATCCGCAGGGCCAGCAGCCGCAGCAGGGCCAGCAGAATCCCGGTCAGGGACAGCCACAGTCGGGCCAGCAGGGCCAGCCCAATCCCGGTGACGACAAGAACCAGTCGAGCCCGCAGCCCGGCGAGCGCGGCCGCGATGGACAGCAGGCGCCGCCACAGGTCGAGGATGCCAAGGCGCAGGCCCAGGCTGATAAGCAGCAACGCCAGCGCATGCAGCAGGCCATGCAGCAGGCACGTGAGGGCAAAGGCGATCAGGATGGCAAGCCCGTTCCAGGCAGCGACGGCACCACCCCACGCCAACGCGAGGAGCAGCAGGCGGTGGAGGCGTGGATGCGGCGCGTGCCGGATGATCCGGGCGCATTGCTGCGGGCCAAGTTCCAGCTGGAAAACGAACGCAGGAAGAGGGAAGGGCGATGACGCGGGCGATCAACATGCACGGGCACTGGCCCCGACAGGTACTGGCGGCACTGCTGCTGTGGCTGCCGCTGCTGGCCTGGGCGCAGCCGCGTGCGTGGCTGGACCGCGACCGCATCGCGATGGGCGACACGGTCACGCTCAATGTCGAGAGCGACCAGGGCGCCCCTGACTTCACACCGTTGCGCACCGACTTCGACCTCAGCGGGCAGACCAGCAGCCGCCAGGTAGCGTGGAGCAATGGCAGCATGCAGCAGCGCAATCTGTATGGCGTGGCACTCACGCCACGGCGTAGCGGTGCACTGGTGGTGCCGGGCCTGCAGGTGGGCAGCGTACGCACCGCACCGTTGACCCTGCAGGTGGATGCCGCTGCCGTGGCCGGTCCCGACAGTAATGCGGTGGCGTTCATCGAAACCGTTGTCGATGACGAGACACCGTATGTGCAGCAGAGCGTAGGCGTGGTGGTGCGGTTGTATTTCGCCTCGCAGCTGGCCTCCGGCGAACTGGTGCTGGATACACCGGCCGGTGCGTCGTTGCAGCGGGTGGGCGATGACCGCACCGATGTGAGACAGGTCAACGGCCGCCGCTACAACGTGGTCGAGCGGCGCTTCCTGCTGATCCCCGAGCGCAGCGGTGCGCTTCGGCTGGCCGGTGCGCGCTTCAGCGGGCGCAGTGCCGGTGGCTTCTTTGACGACTTCTTCGGCGGCGGCGACGGGCGCATGAATGCCACCGGCGCCGATCGCACGTTGCAGGTGCAGGCGCAACCGGCACAGGCGCCGCAGCCATGGCTGCCGCTGCAGGGCCTGCAGCTGCGCTACACCAGTGCACCGACCAGCGCCCGTACCGGCGAGGCGGCCAACGTGGTGGTGGAGGCGATTGCCGAAGGCGCTACCCGCGCGCAGTTCACCGATCTGCCGGTGCCCGACGTCGGCAGCGCCGCGCAGGTGTTCGCAGAACCTGCGCAGTACGAAGAGACCTTCAATGGCAGTACGCCGCGGCTGAAGATCACCCGCCGCTATTCGATCGTGCCGCGCCAGCCGGGTTCGCTGGTGGTGCCGGGGCCGCGCCTGCCGTGGTGGGACGTGCGCAATGGCAAGGCACAGGAAGCGAAGCTGCCGGACCTGACGCTGGCCGTGGTGGCCGGTAACGGGGCTGGCAGTGCGCCACCTGCACCGCTGCCGCCGATCGACACCGATGCGGCGCTGCCGGATGGCGATGGCCAGGACAGCCGTATCGCGGCGACCGATCCGCGCGCCAGTGGTTTGTCCGAGCGTCCGTGGCCGTGGATGGGCGCCGCCATCGGCCTGGCGTTGCTGTGGCTGTTGACGCTGTTGTGGGGCTGGCAGCGAGGCCGTCGCCCGCGCGTGGCGGCACCCGTGGCGGCCAAGGGCGCTGTGCCGGCTGTGGCGACTGGACGTGCCGGCGTGGCCGAACTGCGCCGCGCGCTGGATGGTGAAGGGTTTGATCAGGTGGAAGCGCAGCTGTGTGCGATGGCCGGTGTCGAACGTATCGAGCAGGTCATCGCGCGGCTTGAGGATGCCGCCCAGCGCCAGGTGCTGCAGGAACTGCAGCAGGCCCGATGGGGCGGTCAGGGTGATCTTGCGCCGCTGCGCACGCGCCTGCGCGAGGTCTTCCGTGACGGACCGCACTGGTCGGCGGCAGCAAAGACCGCTGACACTGGCCTGGCGCCGCTGTATCCGCCGCGGCGAACCTGAACCGGCGCCGCTTGCGCGCTTTGTTAGAGTGCATTCATTTTTCGAGGAAACCCGCGCATGACAGCAGCTGCTGCCGACAAGAAGAAGTTGCCCCTGCATTGGAAGATGGGCATCGGCTTTGCGATCGGCCTGATCCTGGGACTGATCGTGCATGCCCTGGGCGGCAGCGTCGATGGTCTGCAGGCCGGTGCCAAGTGGGTAATGGACTACATCACCACCCCGGCGTCGGGCCTGTTCCTCAACCTGATCTTCATGCTGATCGTGCCGCTGATCTTCTCGGCGCTGATCATGGGTGTGTCGGAGATGGGCGACATCCGCGCCCTTGGCCGCATCGGCTGGAAGACCCTGGCCTATACCGTGCTGCTGTCCGGCATTGCCGTGGGCATCGGGCTGGTGCTGGTGAACCTGCTCAAGCCGGGTGTGGGCGTCGACCCGCAGGTCGCTGCGATGATGCTGTCGGAGAACGCCGAGCGCAGCAAGGAGATTGTCGCGGGCATCCACGGCACGCCGAAGGGCATGGACATGCTGCTGTCGATCGTGCCGAGCAACGTGCTGCAGGCCGCGTCTGACAACGGCGCGATCCTGTCGCTGATGTTCTTCGCGCTGATGTTCGGCATCGGCATGGTGCTGACCGACAACGAGAAGGTCGCGCCGCTGCGCCGCGCCATCGAAGGCGTGTTCGAAATTTCGATGACCCTGATCAACCTGGTCATCCGCCTGGCCCCGTATGCGGTGGCCTGCTTCATGTTCAACCTGGCCGCGCTGTTCGGCTTCGAGCTGATCGTCCGCCTCGGTGCCTACGTGGGCGTGGTGGTGTTGGCACTCGGCCTGCACATGGTGGTGAGCTACGGTACGGCCGTATGGCTGTCCGGTCGTTCGCCGCTGTCGTTCTTCCGCGATACCCAGGAAGCGACGGTGATGGCGTTCTCCACCGCTTCCAGCAACGCTACCCTACCGACCGCGCTGCGCGTGGCCGACCAGATGGGCCTGCCGCAGCGCGTGTCGCGCTTCGTGCTGACCGTGGGCGCCACCGCCAACCAGAACGGCACCGCGCTGTTCGAGGGCGTGACGGTGATCTTCCTGGCCCAGTTCTTCGGCGTGGACCTGAGCATCGGCCAGCAGATCATGGTGATGGCGGTCTGCATCCTCGGTGGCATCGGCACGGCCGGCGTGCCGTCAGGCTCGCTGCCGGTGGTGGCGATGATCTGCGCGATGGTGGGCGTGAACCCGTTGGGCATCGGCCTGATCCTGGGCGTGAACCACTTCCTGGACATGTGCCGGACCGCGCTGAACGTGACCGGCGACCTGGCCCTGACCACCCTGGTGGCCAAGGGCGAATCGCACGATGGCCCGGCGCTGGGCCCGCAGCAGGACTGAGTCCGGATTCCCGCCCCCGGACTCCGGGGGCGGTAGTGCCGGCCGCTGGCCGGGTACGCGTCATCGCATGCGCGCTGCCGCTCCCACGTTTCGCGATGCGAATCGCGGGCCCCCCTTACCGGCCTCCACACCCCGGCGCCTATGGCGCAGCCCCCGGACTCCGGGGGCGGGTAGTGCCGGCCGCTGGCCGGGTACGCGTCATCGCATGCGCGCTGCCGCTCCCACGTTTCGCGATGCGAATCGTGGGCCCCCCTTACCGGCTTCCACACCCCCGCGCCTATGGCGCAGCTCCCGGACTCCGGGGGCGGTAGTGCCGGCCGCTGGCCGGCAACTTCATGATCTTCATTGGATTCTGCGCAACTGCCGGCCAGCGGCCGGCACGACCGGGCAAGGTGAACCGACCCCCTGCCCGGCGACTATGGGACAATAGGCCGCCCGCACGTCCGCGGCCGCCTCCCGATTCCGACAGAACCATGACGCAGCCTACCCGTCGCCAGTTGGCCAACGCCATCCGCTTCCTTGCCGCCGATGCGGTTGAAACCGCAAAGTCCGGCCACCCCGGCATGCCCATGGGCATGGCCGACATCGCCGAAGTCCTCTGGAACGACTATCTCCGCCATAACCCGAGCAACCCGCACTGGTTCAACCGCGACCGTTTCGTGCTGTCCAACGGCCACGGTTCGATGCTGCAGTACGCGCTGCTGCACCTGAGCGGTTACGACCTGCCGATCGAGCAGCTGAAGCTGTTCCGCCAGCTGGGCAGCCACACCGCCGGCCACCCGGAACGCCACGAGACCCCGGGCGTGGAAACCACCACCGGCCCGCTGGGCCAGGGTTTCGCCAATGCCGTGGGCTTCGCCCTGGCCGAGAAGCTGCTGGCACAGCGCTTCAACCGCCCGGAACTGGAAGTGGTCGACCACCGCACCTGGGTGTTCATGGGCGATGGCTGCCTGATGGAAGGCGTGTCGCATGAAGCCGCTTCGCTGGCCGGTACCTGGGGCCTGCACAAGCTGGTCTGCTTCTGGGACAACAACCACATCTCCATCGACGGCAACGTCGAGGGCTGGTTCACCGACAATACCCCGGAGCGTTTCGAGGCCTATGGCTGGAACGTCGTGCGCGATGTCGATGGCCACGACCCGGAAAGCATCAAGGCCGGCATCGAGGCCGCGCTGTCGCAGAGCGACAAGCCGACCCTGATCTGCTGCCGCACCACCATTGGTTTCGGTTCGCCGAACAAGGCGGGCAAGGAATCCAGCCACGGCGCTCCGCTGGGCAAGGACGAGCTGGAAGCCACCCGCAAGCAGCTGGGCTGGGAATACGGTCCGTTCGAGATTCCGCAGGCGATCTACGACGGCTGGCGCGCCAATGGCGCCGGCACCCTGCGCCAGGCCGAGTGGGAACAGCTGTTCGACAAGTACGCCAGCCAGTACCCGGCTGAAGCGTCCGAGCTGACCCGCCGTTCGCACGGCGAGCTGCCGGCCGACTTCGTTGCCAAGGCCGATGCCTACATCGCCCAGGTGGCCGCTGAAGGCCCGACGATCGCTTCGCGCAAGGCCTCGCAGCTGGCCATCGAAGCCTACGCCCCGCTGCTGCCGGAAATCGTCGGTGGCTCGGCCGACCTGGCGCACTCCAACCTGACCCTGTGGAAGGGCAGCAAGTCGGTTGCCAGCGACGACGCCAACGCCAACTACGTGTACTACGGCGTGCGCGAGTTCGGCATGACCGCCATTGCCAACGGCCTGGCCCTGCACGGCGGCTTCATTCCGTTCGACGCCACCTTCCTGGTGTTCAGCGACTACGCCCGCAACGGCGTGCGCATGAGCGCACTGATTCCGGCGCACGCCATCCACGTCTACACCCACGACTCGATCGGCCTGGGCGAAGACGGCCCGACCCACCAGCCGGTGGAGCACCTGGCTTCACTGCGTTACATCCCGAACAACGACGTGTGGCGTCCGTGCGATGCGGTCGAGTCGGCGGTGAGCTGGAAGGCTGCGATCACCCGCCAGGACGGCCCGAGCTGCCTGGTGTTCAGCCGCCAGAACCTGCCGCACCAGCCGCGCAGCGCCGAGCAGATCGCCCAGATCGAGCGCGGTGGCTACGTGCTGGCCGATGCCGCCGGCACCCCGGACGTGATCCTGATCGCCACCGGTTCGGAAGTTTCGCTGGCCACCGAAGCCAAGGCCCAGCTGGATGCGGCCGGCCTCAAGACCCGCGTGGTCTCGATGCCGTCCACCGACGTGTTCCTGCGCCAGGATGCGGCCTACCGTGAATCGGTGCTGCCGAACGCCGTGCGCAAGCGCGTGGCGGTGGAAGCCGGTGTCACCGGCTTCTGGCGCCAGTTTGTCGGCCTGGACGGTGCGGTGATCGGTATCGACACCTTCGGTGCCTCGGCCCCCGCCGACCAGCTGTACAAGCACTTCGGCATCACCACCGCCCACGTGGTGGAAGCGGCCAAGGCGCTGTAAGCAGCCTCGCGAAGCAGGAAGGGAAAGGCCGGCGCACGCCGGCCTTTTCTTTGCTCGAGAGAAAAGGGGACGGAGGGGATTAAGTCGTTTGTGCACAACCGACTTGATCCCCTCCGTCCCTTTTTCGTCCGGCATGTTGCGCCCTGCGGCACCAGTGTCGCGTTGGCCTCTTCATCTAGCCTGCATTCCTTGCGAAAAGGAGGGCCTGCCGAGGTACCCCCGGAAGTAGTCATGGACAAGAAGAGCGGCGCAGAAACCCATGGTGGATTTGCGGGGTGTAAGGTGATGCCTTACAATGGCGCCGCATGATCGTCAGCTTCAGGCACAAGGGCCTGAAGGCGCTCTATGAGCGGGGCGACATGTCCGGAGTCCGTGCCGATCATGTGGCTCGGTTGCGGCGTTTGCTTCTGCAGCTGGATCAAGCCCGGCTGCCTGGAGACATGGGGCTGCCCGGAAATCGCCTGCACCCCCTGTGCGGGAGCTATAGCGGCTACTGGGCTGTAAGTGTCTCGGCGAGTTGGCGATTGGTGTTCCGCTTTCGTGGGCTGGACGTCGAACTGGTCGATTACCTTGATTACCACTAGGAGTCTGCTCGATGCCGTTGCATGATCCACCGCATCCCGGAGAGTCGCTGCGCGAAGACATCCTGCCGGCGATAAGCATGTCGATCAGTGCGCTGGCGCAGCATCTTGGCTATTCGCGCGGACAGCTGTCGACCATCATCAACGGGCACGCTGGCATCTCCGCGGAACTTGCATTCCGCCTTGAGCTTGCAGGTCTGGGCAATGCCCGCATGTGGCTGGCGATGCAGGCGGCATACGACCTGTGGCAGGTCGAGCATCGAGCGCATCCACCGATTGCCCATCTGTATCTTGAGGATGCAGTGAGGATAGAGCGGTAGATCTACGCCATGCGTGGATGAGAAAAAGGGGACGGAGGGGATTAAGTCGTTTATGCACAAACGACTTAATCCCCTCCGTCCCCTTTTTTCAGGCGGTGCGTGCCAGTGCGAGGCGCAGCAGTCGCGCGTCCAGGCGTTCGGCGAAATCCTTGGGTGCCTGCAGGCCCATGCGCTGCAGGTACACCGCATCGCCGTCGCCAGCCGGTTGCCGCAGCGCTGCCCAGACGGTACGCAGTTTGTCGCCGCGGGTCTGCGTGTTGGCCTTCAGCCAGCCCAGCGCTTTCACCAGCACCTGCTCGATCTCGTTGAAGTCGCTGCCCAACGGATAGTCGGGCAGGCTGCCATCGACGCGGAACGGTGCCAGTGCCGCGGACAGTGCCTGCGGCGTGTTGCGCTGCTGGCGCTCCGGATCCGGTTGCGTGGCCGCCAGCAGCTTGCGCGCGGCGTGTGCCTGCTGCAGCAGGCCGCCCTGGAACGGGGCCTCGGTGATTGCGGTCATCGCATGCACGCAGTCCTCGTCGGTCAGGCCGCGCAGGTCGGCGATGCCGTATTCGTTGAGGTAGATGTCGCGCAGGTGGCGTGGGATGGTGGTGTGCCCGTAGTTCCAGCGCACGTTGGATTCGCGCTGGCCCTTGTCATCGCGCGCGGCGCGGAACATCAGCACGCTGCGCGCTTCCGGCAGCGCATGTGCCATCGCCACGAAGTTGTACTGACCACCCACGCCGGACACCACACGTCCATCATCCAGCGCATCCGACACCGCCGCGCCCAGCGCGGTGGCCATCATGCAGGAGTTGAAGAAGCGCGCGTGGCGGCGCTGCAGGCGTTCCAGTGTCTCGTTGCCACCGTACAGCTGGTTGATCTCGCTGATGCGGCGCATGCCGATCGCACGGCATTCGTCTTCCGGCAGCGTGCGCAACCACTCGTAGAACTCCGGCGAACCCAGGTAGAACGCGCCGTGCAGGTACTCGCCCTCGGCGGCCAGGGTGGCGTGATCGATGGACAGCGTGCTGCCATTTTCAATACGCTGCATAAGCGCCAGGTCGTCGTGCACCTTGCGTTTGATCACCCCGGTCTGCACCAGCCGGCGGAAGCCCTCGTTGAGCATTTCGCTGCAGCCATACAGGCCGACCTCGAACGGATCCAGTCCGCCGATTTCCTGCACCAGCGGGTGGCTGGCCAGCTGCGGATCCAGCGCGTGCAGCACGCGGCGGTAGCGCGCGTTGTCGGTGTGGCGCAGCACCAGCGCATGGCTGAGCGCGTCGGCCAGCGTGCCGATGCCGATCTGCAGGGTGCCGCCGTCGCGCACCAGCGTGCTGGCATACAGGCCAATGGCGTAGTCGGCATCGCCGACCGGCTGCCGCGGCAGGCCGAACAACGCCGGGTACGGTGGTGGCGGGGTGATCACCAGATCGAAGAACGACACATCGACCGTGGCCGAGCCACCCAGGTAGGGTAGCTGCGGATCGATCTCGGCGATCAGCAGCGGGCGAGGCAGCCCGCGAGCGGTCATCGCATCCAGCGTGTCCTGGGTGATGTCGTTGTTGCACGACAGCGAGAGCCGGCGGTCGTTCGGTCGCATCGCCACCTTCTGCACGATCACCTGCGGCGCGCTGCGCCACCGCATCGGCAGCGTGGGTGTAGTTCAGGCTGGTATAGCTGGACTGCGCCTGCCGCGAGCCGAGCAGGGCGCCGGACTGCATGTAGAACTCTTCCACCTGCACATGCGCCGGCAACGCGTCGCGCGCGATCGCATCGGCATAGGCCAGGCGCGGGAAATCGTCGCCGAAATGGCGCTGCGCGAACGGCGCCATGAAGCGCGCTTCCAGGCCGTTGCCGCGCGCCTTCGGCGGGTTCAGCGACAGCGCGGTATACAGCTGCAGCGGCCGCGACGGATCGTGCTCGACGCGTGCGTAAAGGGCATTGAGCAGCCGATGCGGCTTGCCCAGTGCCAGCGGTGCCCCGATCCGCAGCGGCCCGTCCACGCGCGCAAACAACCAATCGACGGCGGCGTCCAGGTCGGTGAGGTGTTCGGTCATGCGCGGCGGTCCTGCGTGTGGGGGAGTGCGGGCATTACAGCATGTCGGGCTTGAACCGCCGTCGACGCGAGACTTCGGCGCCGGACACCATGAACTGCCCATCGCCGCGGTAATGCATCGTGCGCGGTAGTTTCGGCCGGGGCGCAACATGGGCGCGTACGATTTCCCAGATGAACAGGTTGTTCGACGCCACCTGGCTGTCGTCGTACAAGCGGCATTCGAAGCACGAATGGCATTGCCCGACCAGCGGTGCACCGACCTCGCGCGCCGGCAGCGCATCAAGCTCGAAACGGGCGAACTTGTCGACCTCGCGGCCGCTGCAGTTGCCGATGTCCACCACGGTATCGAGCAGTTCCACCCCCGGCACATTGATCACGCACTCGCCGCTGCCACGCGCCAGCGCATGGCTGTGGTTTGCGTCCCACAGGTAGGTGGCGACCAGCGAGGGCGAGAAGCCCATCACCATGTGCCAGCCCATCGTCATCAGGTTGCGCTGGCCGCGCCAGGCGGTGCTGACCAGCACGATCGGCCCGGGTTCGAGGAAGCGGCGGGCCTGCTCGACCGGGAATTCCTTCTTGGGCAGCGCTTTCATCCGGGGCCTGGGGCGGGAGGAATCGATGCTGGCGCAGCCGGGATGAACCTGGAGTCGAGGGGCTTGACAGACGATTCGATTACGCGCGTAATCGGGTCGTCGATTACGGATGTAAACCATGACCCCGATCAGCGAAGCCGAAGCCGTTGTGATGGAGGTGCTATGGCAGCAGGCACCGCGTAGCGCCGATGACGTGGTCGCCGCACTGGCCCACCGTGACTGGGCCGAGCCGACCATCAAGACCCTGCTCAACCGCCTGCTGACCAAGGGCGCGATTGCTGCCGAGCGCGATGGCCGGCGCTACCTGTACCGGCCGCTGCTGCAGCGGCCGGCCTGGGTGGAGGCGCAGAGCCAGGACTTCATCGGCCGTGTCTTCGAAGGGCGCGTTGCGCCGCTGGTTGCGCACTTCAGCGAACGCGGCCAGTTGAGTGCGCAGGACATCGCCGAACTGAAGAAACTGATCCAGGAGCTGGACCATGACTGAGCTGCTCGATGGGCTGTGGCAGGCCAGCCTGTGGCTGGCGGTGGGCGTGGTCGTGCTGGCGGTGCTGCGACCCTTGCTGGTGCGGCTGGGGGGCGTGGCGTTGGCCTACCGCAGCTGGTGGCTGCTGCCGTTGCTGCTGCTGGCACTGATGCTGCCGTTGCCGCAGGTGGCACTTCTGGAGCATGTGCCGACGCTGCCGCTGAAAGTGGTACCCGGCGCCGTCGAAGGCATGGCAGGGCAGTCGTTGCCGTGGGCCGGGCTGTTGCTGCTGGCATGGATGATGGGGGCGGTCCTTTGTCTGCTACGCGATCTACGTGCGCAGCGGCGCTTTGAACGTGGCATGGGCCAACTGTGTGCACGCGCCGATGGCAGCTGGCAGGCCAGCGCCGACCCGGGCCTGCCCGCGCTGGTCGGCCTGTGGCGTCCGCGCATCGTGGTAGGCCCGGATTTCGACCAGCAGTTCACCGCACAGGAGCAGGGCCTGATCCTGCAGCACGAGCGCAGCCACCGTCGCAATGGCGATCACTGGGCCAATGGGGCGCTGCTGATGGCACGCGCGGTGTTCTGGTTCCATCCGCTTCTGCCGTGGGCCTCCCGCCGACTCCTGCGTGACCAGGAGCTGGCCTGCGATGCCCGCACCATTGCCCCGCAGCCTGCGCTGCGCGGTCTCTACGCCAGCACGCTGCTGAAGGCGCAGCTGGTCCATCCGGTTGCGCCAGCGGTCTGCCATTGGCGCAGCCAACCCGTGTTGAAGGAGCGTATCGCCATGTTGAAGCAGTCCAAGCGGAAGGCATTGCCGTGGGTGTCGGGGCAGGTGCTGGTGGTCGGGTTGTGTCTGGGAATGGGCGCGGTGGCGTGGGCCAGCCAGGGCGGTGCAGCCGCAGACGGCCAGACAGGGGCCGCCATGGATCGGGAGATAGAGGTCGACAAGATGCCGCCGCCGTCCTATCCGAAGTCCGCGTTCGAACAGCGTCAGGTGGGCGTGGTGAACCTGCGCGTGGAAGTGGATGCCAAGGGCCATCCGACTGACGTCCAAGTGCTCAGCGCAACCAATCCGGGTGTGTTCGATGCGGTGTCGATCGCCGCTGCGCGGAGCTGGACCTATCGTCCGGCGATAAAGAACGGAAAGCCCGTTGCAGGGGCTGTGAAGATTCCGATCACCTATGCCATGGACAACACCGAGGACTCCCAGTGAAGACCGCGCCGCTGTTGATGATGGCGGCGCTGTTGGCAGGATGCGCGACCCAGGATCGCCTGACCACCGTTGATACCCGCAGCGAGAATGTCGGCCATCAGCGCCTGCAGCCGCAGGCCGGTGGCGGCAGCGGGCAAGTGCAGACGTACTCGCTGGGCGCGAGCGAGGGCTACCGGATGCCGCAGTTGTACGCGGCGCCGGATCCGGAGGTCGGTGATCGTGACCCGCGTGCGGAGCTGGCACCGACCACCATCTGCCTGCAGGTGGTGGTTGATGCACAGGGCAGTGTCGAACGCAGCGTGCCGCTGACCGATCGCCCTGAGTGCGCGGCAGGTGCTGCAGGCGAGAATGCGCCCCTGCTGCAGGCGGCGCAGGAAGCCGTGGCGATGTGGAAGTACTCGTCCGCAGCGGTCTGCCACTTCGCGGCTGGCAAGGTGCCTGCCGACCGTGGCGACTGTCGCGGCGCCGAGCGCGTCGAGCCGGTGGCGGTCACCCTGCAGTATGCCTTCACCTTCGAGATCGTGAAGGGACAGCACGTGGTGCGTACGCAGGGAAAATGACCGCTTGCGATGACCGGGGCAGCGCCGGGCCATGCCCGGCGAGCGCAGCGGCGTGGATCAGGCCCCGCCCTGGATGTTGGCCTTCACCGCGGGCTGCATCAGCTTGGGTTCTTCCAGCGTCGCATCGCGTGCCTGGCGCACGCTGACGAACTCCGCCTCGGCCACGCCGTCATGCACGTGGATGTTGTGCGCGCTGTTCGCCGATGGTGGTTTCGTTGGCGAATGCACGACCACCCGGACCGTAGTCGTGGCAGACGAACACGCGCGTCGCATCGGGCAGCGCCAGCAGGCGCTGGATCGAACGGTACAGCTGCGCGGCATCGCCACCCGGGAAATCGCAGCGGGCGGTACCGCCGTCGGGCATGAACAGCGAGTCACCGGTGAACAGCGCATCGTCGATCAGGTAGGCGATGCTGTCGCTGGTATGGCCGGGCACGGCGATCACCTGACAGCGCAGTTCGCCCACAGCAAAGGTTTCGCCATCGCTGAACAGGTGATCGAAGATGTCATCGGCCGCAGGAAGCTGCAGGCCGTAGCGCGGCGCGAAGGTGGCCTGCACCGCGCGGATGCCTTCGCCGATGGCCAGCGTGGCCTGCGGGAAGCGCTCCTTCAGGCGGCGCCCGGCCGACACATGGTCGGCGTGGGCGTGGGTTTCCAGCAGCCAGCGCAGCTGCAGGCCCTGTTGTTCGATGGCCTGCAACGCGGCATGCAGCGGCGCTTCACTGCTGGCGTCGGTATCCGGGTCGTAGTCCAGGACCGGGTCGATCAGCGCTGCCTCGCCGCTGGCCGGGTCGCTGGCCAGATAGCTGAAGGTGTTGCTGTCACGGTGGAAGAACGACTGCACCTGGACCGGCATCGGAACTCTCCTCAGCGCGTGCCGAGCACGCGGTTCAGCAACTGCGCCAGGTTCTCACCGGCCAGTCGCAGCTGCGCTTCGGCCAGCGGCCGGTAGCGCTCGGTGTATTCGTCACCGATTTTACGCGTGGCCGGATAAACGCCAGCTTGCATGGAAATGCGGCAGCTGGCCTCGGCCCACGTCTGCGGGTCGCGCTGCGGGTTGGACTGGCGCGCCAGCTTCGGCGCGCTGGCTCTGCAGCAGCGGGAGATAGCCGGCGTCGTCCAGCTTGCGGGTGTTGAGCATGCCGCTGTCCCACAGCGAGTGCAGGTTGGTACCGCGGTTGCCGAACTGCAGCTGGAAGTCGTTGCCGCCCTTGTCGTGGGCGTAACCGGCGTGCATCGGCTGGTGGATGTCGCCGACCAGGTGCACGACGAACTTCAGCGCCTGCAGGCGCTCGCCGTCGGTCAGGCTGCGGTCGCCGAGGATGGCGCTCTGTGCCTTCAGGGCCTCGACGATGCAGTTGCCGTTCTTGCAGTGCTTCGGTGCTTCGTAGTGGCAGTTGTCTTCGGCGATGTTGACGTAGTGCCAGCCGGCCGAGCGACGGCCCAGGCCCGGATCCTTGGCGCGCAGCTGGTCGGCCCAGGGGGCGATGCTGGCCAGCGTGGCATCCGGTTCGGTGGCCAGCAGGCGGTCCACTTCGGCGCGGGCGGTGGGGTTGAGGCGGGCGTCGGCGACTTCGGCGACCAGACGGTGGCCTTGCGCGCCCCAGGCATGGGCGGGGGCGGAGACGGACAGCAGGGCCGGCGCCAGGGCGGCGGCGAGGAACAGGGAGTGCAGGGCTTTCATGCGCACATTCTAGCGGGGCGCGAAGAGGAGGGGGCTGGCATGACGACCCATGGAGAGACAGTCACGTCCTCAGTGGCCTGTCTGGTCGAATTTGAGACTGGCACGGTCATCACTCTGTAAGCCGGGAGAGCGCTCCCACATGGCAAAGTTGACCATGCGGAAGGCGACGTTGAGGGATCAGTGCGTTAGTCGATAGAGCTCGAGAGGTATTGTGGTTATTTCGACGTCGACTTTGTTGGTCACGTTGCCAACGCGCTGCCATTTGCCCGTGTCAAAGTTCAGTTTCTCCACCTCCCGCCACCACTTGTTGAGGCCAATGATCCCGGATGCCGATTGCCGGGGGGCACGAGCAGTAACGACGAGATAGACCAGGGAACGATCGTCGCTGCCGTACTCGCCCACAAGGAATGATGAATTCGACAGCCAGCCTGAGACCTGGGCCGATGGAACGCCGAGATTGTTGTCGGCAAAACCCAGGTAGTTGACGTTTGCCAGTGCGGACTGGACCTGTCTCGTTACACCGAAAGTGCTTTGCTGATCCGAAGCCAGATTGCGAAGGTTGTTGCGTTTGTCGAGCAGTCCGAGCATGTCATTCCCATTCGGAACACTGGCGGCATTGCTGACATCGTGGGTAATGAAGTTCGCGAAGCCGTTGATGCCGAATGCAAAAGACCATCCGGCGAACCAACGCAGATCATGGAAGTTGGCGTACTCGAAAGGGTCCTGGGCCAGCGAGGGATGTGCGGATTGCACATTCTGGAGGTAAGCGACGGCAGTTTGCCCCCTGGATCTGGCGAGATTCGAAATGATCGACATGTTCTCGGACATCAGAAGGTCCTTCGCCGTTGGACACTTCCTGAATGACGGGGTAAATGGATAAATGTCGAAGGCGAGGTAGTCAGGGCGCACCTCGTCAGATACCCGGCGCGCAAACGTCGAGTAGCGTGCCACCATCTGTGCGGTTCTTTCAGGTTGCGAAATACTCGCTTCCATGCAATCCACACCATAGTCAGTGGGTGACATGGCGCCGGCATGTTCAGTGCCCGCATAGGAGCCCGCGTTGGCATGCAATGGGAACAGGTTGATGAACACCTTCATGCCTGCGAGACGGTGGTCGCCTTTGACGCATCGGTTCATCTCTGCGAGTGGAGAAATGTCTTTTTCTGGTGGTTCATCCTTGAAATGAAGACCAGCAAAGCTCTTGCCAAACTCGGCACGGAGTTTGACTAGAACTGGATCAATCCGTTCCTGAGTGTAAGTCTGGCAGTTGAACTTCCCGGCTTGGGTTGCAGATTCGAACGTCCAACGTTCATACGTAAAGAACTCAAGCCCTCGCGTGCTGATCGGGGTCGCAATGGTACGCAGCTGACTCAACGTTGCCGATGGTACGAGAAAACGCGTGACGCCGATTGCCGCAAGTTGATCGACTACTTTCTCCGCGATGGCGGGATTGTCCAGATAGCAGTCCTGGGCAAAGTCATCGCAGGATCCTCCAGACATCATTGCGAACGTTCCATCTGCAACGCCAGTGGCATGCGCCGTCGGAGCTCCTAGAAGGAACGCGATTGTTAGCCAAGCCAACTTCATGGTTGAGCTCCTTCTCTTGTCGGTGGAGGCCTGAAGATTCTAGTCGTATCTGCGCTAGTGGTTTCTTAGCATGGCATGGTCGGGGTAGGGAAATTCAGAACAAAAAAGCCCCGGCAATCACCGGGGCAACATGCTGCGAGGGTTTTGCGTGTATTGGGGGAGCGGGGGCGAAGCCCCCGCGCTCAACACACCGCTTTAGAACTTGAAGACGTACGAAGCGCCGTAGACCAGCGGATCGATGTTGACCGTGCCGATTTTCTCGCCGTTCAACTTCACCTTGCTGTCGATGTCGATCCAGCGCATGTCCACGCGCAGTGCGCCCTTCTCGCCGATCGCGAAGTCCACGCCCGCATGCGCGGCCAGGCCCCACGAATCCTGCAGCTTCAGGCGGCTGTCCTTCAGCGCACCGGTGGTGTCTTCGCTGAAGAAGGTCGTGTAGTTCACGCCCGCACCGATGAACGGCGACACCTTGCCCTTGCTGTTGAAGTGGTACTGCACGGTCACCACCGGCGGCAGCTGCTTGGTGCTGCCCACGCGGCCCAGGCCGTTGATGTTGATGTCGTGCTTGAACGGCAGCGCGGCCAGCACTTCGATGCCCAGGTTGTCGGCAATGAAGTACTCACCGGTGATGGTCGGCTTGACGTCGTTGTCGACGTCGACCTTCAGGGTGTGGTTGGCCAGCCAGCCGTTGTTCGACTTCGGGGCCACTTGGTGCACGCCGGCGGAGAGGGTCCAGTCGCCCTTGGACTGGGCCATGGCCGGGGCGGCGGCGAGGGACAGGGCGGCGGCCAGGCTGGCCACGATCAGGGGGGAGGTCTTGCGCATGGGGGTGATCTCGTTGCTGGGTGGATGCAGCCAGTCTCGGCCTCACATCGCGCTAACGCTTTGATCCGGATCAAATCCTGTCCGCCGGCCTGCTGCCTGCCGGGGCTGGCCGGCGGTGGCCAGCCCCGGTTTGCTAGACTTGTGGGCCCTATCCATCCCGCCGCACCCGTCGCGGCCGCAGGAGCTTGAGAACATGGCAATCAAGGTTGGTATCAACGGTTTCGGTCGCATCGGGCGTAACGTCCTGCGCTCGGCGGTGCTGAACTTCGGCGACGACATCGAAATCGTGGCCATCAACGATCTGCTGGAGCCGGACTATCTGGCGTACATGCTCAAGTACGACTCCGTGCACGGTCGTTTCAAGGCTGACGTGGCGGTGCAGGGCAACGACCTGCTGGTCAACGGCAAGAAGATCCGCCTGACCCAGGAACGCGACCCGGCCAACCTGAAGTGGAACGAAGTGGACGTGGACGTGGTGATTGAATCCACCGGCCTGTTCCTGACCAAGGAAACCGCGCAGAAGCACATCGATGCCGGCGCCAGGAAGGTCATCATGTCGGCTCCGTCGAAGGACGACACGCCGATGTTCGTCTACGGCGTGAACGACAAGACCTACGCCGGCCAGGCGATCGTCTCCAACGCGTCGTGCACCACCAACTGCCTGGCCCCGCTGGCCAAGGTCATCAACGACAAGTGGGGCATCAAGCGTGGCCTGATGACCACTGTGCATGCGGCTACCGCTACCCAGAAGACCGTCGATGGCCCGTCCAACAAGGACTGGCGTGGTGGCCGCGGTATCCTGGAGAACATCATTCCGTCGTCCACCGGTGCGGCCAAGGCCGTCGGCGTGGTCATCCCGGAACTGAACAAGAAGCTGACCGGCATGAGCTTCCGTGTCCCGACCTCGGACGTGTCGGTGGTCGACCTGACCGTCGAGCTGGAAAAGGAAGCCACCTACGCTGAGATCTGCGCTGAAGTGAAGGCACAGAGCGAAGGCCCGCTGAAGGGCATCCTGGGCTACACCGAAGACAAGGTCGTGGCCACCGATTTCCGCGGCGAGACCTGCACCTCGGTGTTCGACGCCGAAGCCGGCATCGCCCTGGACGGCACCTTCGTCAAGCTGGTCACCTGGTACGACAACGAGTGGGGCTACTCGAACAAGTGCCTGGAAATGGCCAAGGTCGTCGCCGCCAAGTAAGGCTGGCCAAGATCGCACGCGGACCCCGGCCTGGCCGGGGTTCGTCGTTTATGGGGCCAGCCCTGTCGTAGCATGGGGCGGTCGACCGCTGCCGCTGGGGCGCGGGATTGCAATGGAAGCATGCAATGGAAGCATTGATAGCCCTGGTGGTACTGGTTCTGCTGGCCATCCCGCTGCTGCTGGTGGTGGCGCTGGTGATGATTGCCGGCCTGCGCCGCCGTGTGGCCGCGCTGGAAGGTGCCTTGGCCGCCGCGCCGGCCGCCCGTCCGGTTGCAGCCGAGCCTGCACCAGAACGGGCTGCGCCCATGCCTGCGGCCAGTGCCGATCCACCGTTCCTGCGGCCGGTCGCCGTTGCTGCACCGCCCCAGCCAACGCCGCCGCCGGTGCACGAACCGGTGCCTGCGGCAGCGGAGGCGCTGCGCCCGGTCGCACCACCGCCGGTGCCTTCCGTGCCAGTCCAGCCGCCGTTGCCTTCCGAACCGACGCTGCCGAACTTCATCGAGCGCGGCGTCGGAGCGGTCAAGCGCTGGTTCACCGAGGGCAACGTGCCGGTCAAGATCGGCATGCTGGTGCTGCTGGCCGGTGTTGCCGCGCTGTTGAAGTACGTCAGTGACCAGGGCTGGCTGGTGCTGCCGATCGAGCTGCGCCTGGCCGGTGTCACCGTGGGTGCGCTGGGCCTGCTGGCGTTCGGTTGGCATCAGCGCGAGCGCCGGCGCTTGTTCGCACTGGCGCTGCAGGGCGGTGCCATCGGCGTGCTGCTGCTGACCATCTTCGCCGCGTTCAAGCGGTTCGAGCTGCTCAACCCCGGGTTTGCCTTCGCCAGTTCGATCGCGCTGGTGGCCGGGCTGTGTGTGCTGGCGGTGGTGCAGAACTCGCGCACGCTGGCGGTGCTGGGCATCCTCGCAGGCTTCATGGCACCGCTGTGGCTGTCCACCGGCAGCGGCAACCACGTGGGGTTGTTCAGCTACTACGCGGTGCTCAACGCCGGCATCTTCGCCATTGCCTGGTTCCGGCCGTGGCGCGCGCTGAACCTGCTGGGCTTCGCCTTCACCTTCGGCATCGGTACGTTCTGGGGCGTGCTGCAGTACGCGCCGGACAAGTTCAGCAGCACCGAGCCGTTCCTGCTGCTGTTCTTCGCCTTCTACCTGCTGATCCCGCTGCTGTACGCACGCCGGCAGCCCGCCGGGCGGCGTGACCTGGTCGACGGCAGCCTGGTGTTCGGTACGCCCTTGGTCGCCTTCTCGCTGCAGGCCGGCATGCTGCACGAGCAGCCGATGACGCTGGCGCTGTGCGCACTGGGCCTGGCGGCGATCTACGCCGTACTGGCGCGGGCACTGATTGCGCGCGTCGTACACCGTGCTGGCGCAGTCGCATGCGGTGCTGGCGGTGGGCTTCGCCACGCTGGCGGTACCGCTGGCCTTGTCGGCGCGTGCCACCGGCGCGGTGTTCGCGCTGGAAGGTGCAGGCCTGGCCTGGCTGGGCCTGCGCCAGAAACGCTGGCTGCCGCAGGTGTCCGGTGCGTTGTTGCAGATGGGCGCGGCGTTCGCTTTCGTGGCCGGTGGCGATCACTGGCATGAGGACCTGCGCTTCCTGCTCAACCCGACCGCGATCGGTGCACTGCTGCTGGCCGTTGCCGGCTTCGCGTCGGCCTGGAGCTACCAGCGCAGGCAGCGCCACGAGATTGCCCTGGTCTACTACCTGTGGGGCCTGCTGTGGTGGCTGGGTGGCCTGGTGCACGAGATCACCCGGTTCTTCCCGTACCGCACCGAAGTGGATGCACTGCTGGTGCTGGCTGCCGTTACCGCATGGCTGGCCGCCGAAGTACAGCGGCGCCAGCCGGCGCGCGCTGGGGATGACCGCGCTCGCGATGCTGGCGCTGGGCTTCCCACTGGCGCTGATACAGAGCGACGCGCACCATCAGCCGTTCGCCGGCTACGGCGCGCTGGCCTGGGCGGTGTTCGCGGTGCTGGGCGTGCGCACGCTGCTGTGCCTGCGCCAGGGCGGCAATACCGTGGCACGCATCGCGCAGTTCCTGTGGTGGCTGCTTTGGCCGTCGCTGCTTTCGCTGCTGGCCCTGTGGGGCGGTGGCGAGGCCGGGCTGGCACAGGGCTGGACCACGTTGCTGGTGACGCTGCCGTGGCTGTTGATGGCGGCGCTGTCGCTGTGGCGCTGGAATGCGCTGCGCTGGCCGCTGGGTGCAGCGTTCGACCGCGTGCGCCAGCCGCTGCAGTGCGTGCTGTTCGGCCTGTTGTCGATCGGCTGGCTGTCCGGCCAGCTGTTGCCGGGCGATGCTGCGCCGCTGCTGTGGCTGCCGGTGCTGAATCCGGCGGAGATCGGGCAGTGGCTGAGCCTGCTGCTGCTGGCGCGTTGGCTGTACAGCGATCAGGCGCCGCAGGCGCTGCTGGGTATTCGCATGCCGCTGCTGTCACTGGCAACTTTCGTCGCGCTGACCAGCGTTGTGCTGCATGGCGTGCATCAGTGGGGCGGCCTGTCGTGGAACGCGTCGATGATGCGCTTCAGCCTGGCGCAGACCAGCCTGACCGTGCTGTGGAGCATGCTCGGCGTGATTGCCTGGGTGTGGGGCTCGCGCCGTGGCCAGCGCGTGTTGTGGATGGTGGGTGCGGTGCTGATGGGCGTGGTGCTGGCCAAGCTGGTCATCGTCGATCGCCAGCACCTGGGCAACCTGCTGGGCATCGCATCGTTCATCGCTTACGGCCTGCTGTGCACGGTCGTGGGTTATCTGGCACCGGCACCGCCGAGCGCGGCGCCGACCGTGGAGGAAAAACAATGAAGACGTGGAGCAGGGCGCTGCTGCCGGCGATGTTCGGCATGCTGGCCGCCGTCACCGCACAGGCCGCCGATTACCGTACCCAGTACGCCGAGCAGTGGCCGCTGACGTTGTCCAGCGCACAATCGGGTGCCTACCGTGTTGTGCTGGAACCGGCGATCTACCGTCGCGCCGGTAGTGCGGACCTGGGCGATGTGCAGGTGTTCAATGCCGCCGGCCAATCGTTGCCGTCGGCATTGCTGGCGCCGGACCAGCCGCTGGCACAGCCGCCGGTGCAGCGTGAGCTGCCGTGGTTCGCGTTGCCGCCGCTGGCCGAAGCGCAGCGCAACGACCTGCAGTTGCTGACCGAGCGCGATACCGATGGCCGCGTACGCCGGGTCGAGGCGCGCGTGAGTGGTGGTGCGGTAGCGAACGGGCAGGGCGGTTGGCTGATCGATGCCAGCGTGCTCGGCCAGCAACCATTGGCGGCACTGGTGCTGGATTGGGCGGACAGTGGCCAGCCGTTGCAGGCACAGGTGCAGCTGGACGTCAGCGACGACCTGCAGCACTGGCGTGCGATTGGCCGCGACATTCCGCTGGTGGATCTGCAGCGCGCCGGCAAGCGCCTGCTGCAGCGCCGTCTGCAGGTGGATGGTGAAGCGCGCTATCTGCGCGTGCTGGCGCAGGGTGATGCCCGTCTGCCAACGCTGCGCAGCGTGCTGGCCGAGCTGCCGCCGGCACCGGCCACACTGCCGTGGGAGTGGTTGTCGCTGGAACCGACCTCGAAGCGCAAGGGCGAATACACCTTCGAGATGGATGGCCGCTTCCCGGCGGCGCGTGCTGACGTGGCCAGCACCGACAACAGCCTGGTGCAGTGGACATTGTTCAGCCGCGATGACGAGAGCGCGGAATGGCAGCGCCGTAGTGCACCGTGGATTGCCTATCAGCTGCAGCAGGGCGCGCAGGGCCAGCGTCAGCAATCGGCCGCGCAGCCGCTGGGCGGCGTGCATCGGGATCGTTACTGGAAGCTGGTAGCAAATCCGGCTGAAACGGCGACGGCTCCAACCCTGCGTCTGGGTTATCAGCCGGAAGTGCTGGTGTTCCTGAGCCAGGGCGCGGCGCCGTATGCGCTGGCGGTGGGCAGCTCGACTGCGCGCCGGATGGAGGCGCCGATCGGTGTGCTGATCGAGGAGCTGCGACAGCGCAATGATCCGTCGTGGCAGCCGACGCTGGCACGCCTGGAAGGCAGACCGGAGCCACTGGCAGGTGAGTCGGCACTGAAGCCGCAGCACGACTGGAAGTCGTGGCTGCTGTGGGCGTTGCTGGGGCTGGGTGTGTTGGTTGTTGGCGGCCTGGCGGTCAGTCTGCTTCGGCAGAAGCCGGCGCCTTCGGCGTAGGTTCCGGCGAACGGCGCAGCCCCTCGTGGGTGGGGTTGGTCGTGTAAAGCAACAGCCGTGCTTGGCCGGGCGGGTGGGCTGGGAAGGGGACGCCGTGAATCCGTCCTTGGGGGCTTAGCCGCGCCATCCATGGCGCGGATACCCCTGCCCAGCCCACCCGCCCGGCCTCTGACGGTTTCCGTGTGCGTCCACCCACGGAAGAAAAAAATGAAGAGCAAAAGCAAAAGCAGCTTGGCTGCGCGCTCTTTGTAGAGCCGAGCCCACGCTCGGCTGCTGTTCGCGGAGACGGCCATCGGGGTCAGATCCGTTTTCCGCAGGAAAACGGATCTGACCCCTTCTTTCTCCATCCGACATCAGAAACTGCTTTTGCCTTTGCCATCCGCATCACCTCATGAACCTGTCGAGGCCGGGGTGGTGTGGGCTGGCAGGGGTATCCGCGCCATGGATGGCGCGGCTAAGCCCCCAAGGACGGGTTTACGGCGTCCCCTGCCAGCCCACACCACCCCGGCCCAGCCCCAGCATCACAAGGCGCCAGCGCTTTGGCTTCGGCCGTTGCTGTTGCCGTGCGCCTCTGCCTGCCGCAGGCATCGGCCCTCCCACCACCCGCACCCGATACAATGGCCGTCTGCCGTAGCCCGGCATCCCGTCCCTGAGCCAAAGAGTTGCCCATGTCCATCGTCCGCATGACCGACCTCGACCTCTCCGGCAAGCGCGTGCTGATCCGCCAGGATCTGAACGTGCCGATCGAGAATGGCCGCATCACCTCCGAACAGCGCATCACCGCTTCGCTGCCGACGCTCAAGCGCGCTGGAGCAGGGCGCGGCGGTGATGGTCACCTCACACCTGGGGCGCCCGAAGGAAGGCGTATGGAGCGAAGCCGATTCGCTGGCGCCGGTGGCCCAGCGCCTGTCCGAGCTGCTCGGTCGCGAGGTTCCGCTGGTGCGCGACTGGGTCGACGGTGTCGACGTGCAGCCGGGCCAGCTGGTGCTGCTGGAAAACTGCCGCATGAATGTCGGCGAGGGCAAGGACGATGAAGCCCTGTCGAAGAAGTACGCCGCCCTGTGCGATGTGTTCGTGATGGATGCCTTCGGCACCGCGCACCGTGCGCAGGCCTCGACCCATGGCGTCATCCGCTTCGCCCCGGTCGCTGCGGGTGGCCCGCTGCTGATGGCCGAACTGGATGCGCTGGCGCAGGCGCTGGATGCACCGGCCAAGCCGCTGCTGGCCATCGTCGCCGGCAGCAAGGTCAGCACCAAGCTGGAACTGCTGGCCAACCTGGTCGGCAAGGTCGATCAGCTGATCGTCGGTGGTGGCATCGCCAACACCTTCATCGCTGCCGCCGGCTACAACGTCGGCAAGTCGCTGTACGAGCCGGACCTGCTGGACACCGCGAAGAAGATCGTGGCCGATGCCAAGGCGCGTGGCGCCGATATCCCGCTGCCGGTGGACGTGGTCACCGCCAAGCAGTTCATGCCGGACGCGCTTGCCGAAGTGAAGGCGGTCGACGCCGTTGCCGAAGACGACCTGATCCTGGACATCGGCCCGCAGACCGCGGCGCAGTACGCGCAGCTGATCGGGAAGGCCGGTACCGTGGTCTGGAACGGTCCGGTCGGTGTGTTCGAATTCGAGGCCTTCAGCAAGGGCACCGAAGCGCTGGCCCGTGCCATCGCCAGTTCGCCGGCGTTCTCCATCGCCGGTGGCGGCGACACCCTGGCCGCGGTCGACAAGTTCGATATCGCCCAGCAGGTCAGCTACATCTCCACCGGTGGCGGTGCGTTCCTGGAGTTCCTGGAAGGCAAGACCCTGCCTGCGGTGGCCGCACTCGACGCGCGCGGCGCATGAGTGCCGATCGCAGCAAGGATGTCCTGTTCTTCGACCTGGACGGCACGCTGATCGATTCGCAGGTGGGTATCACCGCCTGCATCGCCTATGCGCTGCAGAAGATGGACCATCCGGTGCCACCGCAGGAGACCCTGCTGGGCTGGATCGGTCCGTCGCTACGCACCACCTTCGCGCCGCTGTTCGGTGAACCGGCGCGGGTGGAACAGGCGGTGGGCTACTACCGTGAGCGCTTCGACGTCGAGGGCTGGCGCGAGCACACGGTGTACCCGCAGGTGGAAGACACCCTTCGCACGCTGCATGGTCGTGGCCATCGCCTGGCGGTGGTCACTGCCAAGAACGAGCCGCACGCGCGCCGCATCCTTGCCCACCTGCCGTTCGGTGGGCTGTTCGAGGAGATCGTCGGTTCAACCCTGGATGGCTCGCGCAGCCACAAGCCGGAACTGGTCGGCGAGGCGCTGCGTCGGCTGCAGGTGCAGCCCGCGCAGTGCTGGATGATCGGCGACCGCCGCATGGACATTGAAGGCGCGCGTCACCATGGCCTGCGCAGCGTCGGTGTGTTGTGGGGCTTTGGCGGTGAGGCCGAACTCACCGAAGCCGGTGCCGGGCAGCTGGCCCGTGAACCGGCGCAGTTGGAAGCGCTGCTGGCGTGATGCGCCGTTGATCGGTAACGCCGGGCCATGCCCGGCGCTACCTCCACCCTGCGCCAGCGTATGTCCGGCCGATGTCCGTTCGATGACCCGCGAAGTCAGGCAGCACAAGGCTGTAACCGTATACATGCGGCGTGAAGGATGTGCTAATTTCCGTTCTTTATCGGGAGAGGCCCATTCACCATGTTCGAGCGTCAGCGTCGCACCAAGATCCTTGCCACCCTCGGTCCGGCCACTGATCCGCCGGGCGTGCTGGAGGATCTGTTCCGCGCCGGCGTCAACGTGGTGCGCCTGAACTTCAGCCATGGCGATCCCTCCGGCCAGGCCAAGCGTGCTGCCGAAGTGCGCGCTGCCGCGGCCCGCGTGGGCGTGGAAGTCGGCATCCTGGCCGACCTGCCGGGCCCGAAGATCCGCATCGAGCGCTTCGCCGAAGGCAAGGTACAGCTGAAGGCGGGCAACCGCTTCGACCTGATCGCCAGCACCAGCGCCGGCCCGGGTGACGCCACCCAGGTGGGCGTGAGCTACCTCGGCCTGCCGCAGGACGTGGGTCCGGGCGATGTGCTGCTGCTCGACGACGGCCTGATGCAGCTGCAGGTGGTGGAAGTGCAGGGCGAACGCATCATCAACACCGTACTGAACGACGGTGTGCTGTCCGACCGCAAGGGCCTGAACAAGCAGGGCGGCGGCCTGTCGCTGGGCGCGCTGACCGAGCGCGACAAGGAACTGATCGGCATCGTCGCCAAGATCGGTGTCGACTTCATCGCCGTGTCGTTCTGCCGCAATGCGCAGGACATGAACGACGCGCGTGAGATCGCCCGCTCGCACGGCTGCGATGCCGCGCTGGTGTCGAAGATCGAGCGCACCGAGGCGATCGAGAACCTGGAAGAGATCGTCGAGGCCAGCGACGTGGTGATGGTGGCCCGTGGCGACCTCGGCGTGGAAATCGGCGATGCCGAACTGCCGGGCCTGCAGAAGAAGATCATCAAGGCCTCGCTGGCGCAGAACAAGGTGGTCATCACCGCTACGCAGATGCTGCAGTCGATGGTCGAAAGCCCGATTCCGACCCGCGCCGAAGTGCTGGACGTGGCCAACTCGGTCATCGACGGCACGGACGCGGTGATGCTGTCGGCCGAGACCGCTGCCGGTGCCTGGCCGGTCAAGGCCGTGGAAGCGATGGCGCGCATCTGCCTGGGGGCCGAGCGCCAGTTCCAGACCGAGACCGACTTCAACGCTTCGCCGCGCAACCTGGAACGTGCCGACCAGGCCATTGCCATGGCCACCATGTTCCTGTCGCAGCATGTGGGCGTGCGCGCGATCGTGGCGATGACCGAATCCGGTGGCACTGCTCGCTACCTGTCGCGTTTCCGCGCCAAGGCGCCGGTGTTCGCGGTCACCCGCCACGACGGTGCACGCCGCCAGATGGCGCTGATGCGCGATGTCTACCCGATCAACTTCGACAGCCGTGGCCTGACTCCGCGTGAAGCCGCACGCGGCAGCATCCGCCTGCTGGTGGAAGCCGAACTGCTGCAGGCCGGTGACCGCGTCGTGTTCACCAGCGGTGAGCACATGGAAACCCTGGGCGCGACCAACACCCTGCGCCTGCTGGAAGTGGGCGAAGACGGCCGCGCCAGCGGCCTGGGCGATCTGTAAACCCAGGCGGCCCTGGGTCGGAGCCGCTGCGCGGGTCCGACCCGGGCTCAGATCCCCGAAGGGGTCGTGACCCGGCGCAACAGGACATCGCCTGTCCGGTGCGGACATTGGAATCGTTTCCAGACTGCCCTGCACGTCGGTGCAACGGGCGGCGGGGCTATACTTACGTTTTTCCCGCACCCGCCACAGGAAGTACATGAGCATCGAACAGCTGGCTGAAACCGCCCAGGCCATGGTTGCCCCGGGCAAGGGCATCATCGCGATCGACGAATCCACCGCTACCATCGCCAAGCGTTTCGCTGGCGTCGGTATCGAGAACACCGAGGAGAACCGTCGTGCCTACCGCGAACTGCTGCTGACCACGCCGAAGCTCAACGAGCACATTTCCGGCGCCATCCTGTTTGACGAAACCATCCGTCAGTCGACCAAGGACGGCGTGCCGTTCGCCAAGTACATGGCCGACCACGGCATGATTCCGGGCATCAAGGTGGACAAGGGTGCGCACCCGCTGGCCGGCTGCCCGGGCGAGCTGGTGACCGAAGGCCTGGACGGCCTGCGCGAGCGCCTGCAGGAGTACTACAAGCTGGGTGCGCGCTTCGCCAAGTGGCGTGCGGTGATCAACATCGGCGAAAGCATTCCGTCGGGCACCTGCATCGAGTCCAACGCCCACGCGCTGGCCCGCTATGCCGCCCTGTGCCAGGAATGCGGCCTGGTGCCGATGGTCGAGCCGGAAGTGATCATGGACGGCGACCACGACATCGAGACCTGCTACGAAGTCACCGAAGCCACCCTGCGTTCGCTGTTCGATGCCCTGTACCAGCAGAACGTGCTGCTGGAAGGCACCATCCTGAAGGCCTCGATGGTCATCTCCGGCAAGGGCTGCGATGAGCAGGCCGACGTCGAGGAAGTGGCCGAGTCGACCGTGATGTGCCTGAAGAGCACCGTGCCGGCCATCCTGCCGGGCGTGGTGTTCCTGTCCGGTGGCCAGAGCGACGAGCAGTCCACCGAGCATCTGAACGCGATGAACCAGCTGGGCAACCTGCCGTGGCCGCTGAGCTTCTCCTACGGCCGCGCCATGCAGCAGGCCGCGCTGAAGCTGTGGGCCAAGGACATGAAGGGCAACTACGCTGCCGCCCAGAAGACCGTGTACGAGCGCGCCAAGGACAACGGCCTGGCCGCGCTGGGCAAGTGGAACGGTTGATCCGTCCCATCGCAGGATGAACAGGGCAACGCCGGCATCACGCCGGCGTTTGCTTTTGCGGGTATCTTTTCCGCCCCCACGCACCGGGCCGGTGTGCGGGACATACATGGAAGGCCAAGGAGAAAAAACATGCGTTTGGCAGCAATCACACTGGCCGTCGCCACGGTCCTGATCGCCGGCGGTTGCAACCGCATCAGTGGCGGTGGTGACGCAGGCAAGGCCGCGTCACTCGATTTCGACAAGCCGGTGTCCGGCGAGATCACCTCGCGCAGCGGCATCAACTTCAACGACGGCAGCCATCACCAGCTGTACCAGATCAAGCTGGAAGACAGGGAACTGGTCGGCCTGAAGCTCACCGGCGCACTGACCGGTTCGATCGCCGTGTTCAACAACGGCAGCCTGGTGTCCACCAGCAATACCGGTTACGAACGCGAAGGCGATGTCTCGCTGGCCTTCCGTGCCAACGGTGGCGGCACCTACCAGGTGGCGGTCAACGCCAACGGTCCGAGCGCCTTTGGTCCGTACCGCCTGCGCGCCGAGAAGCTGAAGCCGTACGACGGCAAGCCGCTGGTGGGCAGTGGTGAGATCGTCGATATGCTGGCCAGCAACTCGCAGGACTACACCCTGCAGGTGGAGAAGGCGGGCCTGTACGAGATCCGCCTCGTCTCGGATGTCTTCGATCCGGTGCTGAAGCTGTCCGGCCAGGGCGTGGATGCCGAGAACGATGACGGCGGCGACAGCACCAACTCGCGCCTGAACCTCTCGCTGAAGCCGGGCAAGTACACCCTGACTGCACGCGGCCTCGGCGACGGCGTCAATGGCATGTTCACCCTGTCGGCCACCCGCATCGAACTGCCAGGCAACCTGGTGGATCGCGATGGCACGGCACTGCCGAAGTCGGGCAGCGCGTACACCATGCTCGACAACGAAGGCCGCCGCCGCTTCCTGCTGACCCTGGATCGTCCGGCCGACGTGCGCCTGGACGCGATTTCCAGCCAGGTCGATACCGTGCTGCGCGTGGTCGGCGGCGACGTCGAGCTGACCGACGACGACGGTGGCAATGGCACCAATGCACGCCTGGAAGAGACGCTGCCGGCAGGTCACTACACCGTCGACGTGTCCAGCCTGAACAACGGTGCGGGCCTGGTGGAAGTGCGCGTGCAGGTCGAAGGTGCCAGCGCCGACGGTGCTGCCGCCTCGGCCGCACGCGCCGCTGCGGATGCAGCTGCTGCCGTGGCCGATGACGCCGCTGCTGCGGTGGAAGCAGCCAGCCGTTGAGGTGATCCACACGTAGCGTGGATGACCTCAAGGCCGCAACGGGAAAGGCCGGGCAATGCCCGGCCTTTCCTTTTACCGGAAGCGCTGCGGTTCAGTGCGCAGCGGCGAAGCCCGCATCGCCCAGAGGCGGCAGCATCGATCCACGCGGTTCGTTGTCCGTGCTTTGTCCCGCGGCGCTCAATGCCTGCTGGTAGGCCTTCGCCGTAGCAGTGTTGAACGCCACCAGCACGATGCGCATCGGCTGTGCATGGCTGCGCTGCCACGCCAGTGTTTCCGTCACTGCGATCTGCGCGGCCTGGTACAGCGGATAGCCATACACACCGCAGCTGATCGCCGGGAACGCGATCGACTTCACGCCCAGCGACTCGGCCAACTGCAGCGATTTCCAGTAGCAGTTGGCCAGCAATGCCGGTTCGTCGCGCTGGCCGTCGTGCCAGACCGGGCCCACCGTGTGCAGTACATGCCGCGCAGGCAATGCGTAAGCGTCGGTGGCGCGCACTTCGCCGGTTGGGCAACGCACGCCCGGACGCAGCTCCGGCAACTGCTCGCACTCGGCCAGCAATGCCGGCCCGGCCGCGCGATGGATCGCGCCGTCGACGCCGCCGCCGCCGAGCAGTGTTTCATTGGCCGCGTTGACGATCGCATCCACCGCCAGGGTCGTGATATCGCCCTGCCAAACTTCGATCTTCATGCGTCCGTCTCCTGCCTGTGAGGTGTTCCGCGCAGCATCTGCGCCGGCTGTTCCCACGGTAGGGGACAGGGCATCGATACTGCGTCATGACCGTCTCACGCGCTGCGATCCGACGGCCTTCACGCACGATGGTGGGCGACGTCTTCACGCAGGCTGAAGCAGAAAGGGCTCAGAGCTTTTTTCCGCACGGAAAAGGCTCTGACCCCTGCGATCCATGGTTCTGGCGAACCGGGTCAGAGCCCTTTCCCTGCAGGAAAGGGATCCGACCCAATGCATCACGGCAGGCCGGCCAGCCAGTCGTCGTCGGAACCCTCATTCACATCGGCGAACAGCGGTGTGGAGAAATAGCGCTCGCCGGTATCGGGCAGCATTGCCAGGATCACAGAGCCCGGTTCAGCGCGGGCGGCCACGTCCAGCGCGCTGGCCACGGTGGCGCCGGCGGAAATGCCGACGAAGATGCCTTCCTCCGCAGCCAGGCGACGCGCGGTGGCGATCGCGCGGTCATCTTCGACCGAGACCAGTTCGTCCACCACATCGCGGTTGAGCACGTCCGGCACGAAGTCCGGGGTCCAGCCCTGGATCTTGTGCGGCTTCCAGTCATCGCCCTTCAGCAGCGCGGCGCCGGCCGGTTCGGTGGCGATGATGCGGGTCTGCGGGCGCGCGACCTTCAGCACTTCGCCCACGCCGGTAAGCGTGCCACCAGTGCCCCAGCCACTGACGAAGTAGTCCAGCCGCTTGCCGGCGAAGTCGCGCAGGATCTCGGCGGCGGTGGTGTTGCGGTGGTAGGCCGGGTTGGCCGGGTTGGCGAACTGGCTGGCCAGGAACCAGCCGTGCTGCTCGGCCAGTTCGGCCGCCTTGCGCACCATGCCGCTGCCGCGCTCGGCGGCCGGGGTCAGGATCACCTTGGCACCGTAAGCGCGCATCAGCTTGCGGCGCTCCACCGAGAAGGTCTCGACCATGGTGGCCACGAACTTGTAGCCGCGCGCGGCGGCGACCATCGCCAGTGCCACGCCAGTGTTGCCTGAAGTGGCTTCGACAATGGTGTCGCCCGGCTTGAGCAGGCCGCGTGCCTCGGCGTCGAGGATGATCGCCAGCGCCAGACGGTCCTTCACCGAACCGCCCGGGTTGAACGACTCGACCTTGGCGTAGACGCTGACCTGCGCGGGCGCCAGGCGCTGCAGCCTGACGATGGGGGTGTTGCCGACGGTATCGAGGATGGAGTCGTACAGGGCCATGGAAGCGCTCCGGAAACGGGGCCGCGCCGGGCTTCGGCGGGCGAAGGGGGAGGGCTGGCTGTTCAGGCCAGCGGCTGCCGGCTGACCGTAGCGCCGGCATATGACGCCCGGAAATGACCAGATACCTTTCTTAAACAACCTTTGGTTATAAGCTGGTGACGGCAATTGACCCTAGAGTGGACCTCCGCCCCACGCCGCCTGCCTCCCATGACGCTGACCCAGCTGCGCTACCTGGTTGCCATCGCCGACGCCGAGCTGAACATCACGCTGGCCGCCTCGCGCGTGCACGCCACCCAGCCCGGTCTGTCCAAGCAGCTCAAGCAGCTGGAGGACGAGCTGGGTTTCCTGTTGTTCGTGCGCAAGGGCCGCAGCCTGGAGTCGGTCACCCCGGCCGGCACCGAGGTCATCGCCCGCGCTCGTGCGGTGCTGGCCGAGGCCAACAACATCCGCACCTACGCGGCCAACCAGCGCCGCGAGAGCCAGGGCCAGCTGATCCTGACCACCACCCACACCCAGGCGCTCTCGTGCTGCCGCCGGCGGTGGCAGCGATCAAGCAGGCCTACCCCCAGGTGAGCGTGCACCTGCAGCAGGCCGGCGAAGCCGACGCGCTGGACCGCTTGAATCAGGGTGATGCCGATATTGCGATCATCAGCACCGCTGGCGGTGAGCCCACCGATGGCATCGCGGTGCCGCTGTTCCGCTGGCGGCGCCTGGTGGTGGTACCGAAGGGCCACCCGCTGGACCGCGCCGGCCGCGCCCCAGACCTGGCCGCGCTGGCCCGGCAGCCATTGATCAGCTACGAATCCTCGACCCGGCCGAATTCCTCGTTGCAGCGCGCCTTCGCTGCGAACGGCCTGGTGCCGGATCTGGCGCTGACCGCGCTCGATGCCGACCTGATCAAAACCTACGTGCGTACCGGTCTGGGCGTGGGCCTGCTGGCGGAGATGGCGGTCAGTTCCAACGACGAAGACCTGAGGTCGTGGCCGGCCCCGGAGCCGATCACTGAGTGCATTGCCTGGGCGGTGCTGCCTCGCGATCGCGTGCTGCGTGATTACGCGCTGGAGCTGGTGCACGTGCTGGCACCGCAGATCGATCCGCGTGATCTGCGCAGGGTGCTGGATGGCAACCAGGCGGCGGCGTGGCCGGTGCCACCGACGTGGGAGTCACTGACCCAGACCATCACGGTGTGAGGGGTTGGTCGAGCAGGGCTTGCAGCCCTGCACCTGCTGCGGACAAAGGCAACAGCAACAGCAGAAGCGGCATTCCGTGGGTTGGCGGGGCGGTGTCGGAGTGCGGGGACGCTGCAAGTACGTCCCTGTAAGCTTGGCAGCCGCATCCATGCGGCTGACACCCCGCACTCCGACACCGCCCCACCTCTGACAGATTCCGGCGGCTGTTGGTAGGTGTCGACCTTGGTCGACACGGTAGATCCACGCCATGCGTGGATGCATTTCGATTCCAATTCGAAATATTCGATTCCGATGGAGATTCATCCACGCATGGCGTGGATCTACTGCAGATCGCAGAAATCTGTCGAAGGCGGGGTGGGTCCGGTTGCGGGGGCGTGAGCCGCATGGATGCGGCGACCGAGCTTACATGGACGTACTTGCAGCGGCCCCCGCAACCGGACCCACCCCGCCTACCCACAGGAAGCCAGCTTTTGATGTTGCTTCGGCTCTTGCCGTGGACGTGGCCTCTGCGGGTGCAGGGCGCAGCCCTGCCGAAAACCCCTCCTGCGACGGTTCGTCGCACGGGCAACCCTGGACCCGGCTCTACACTAGCGGGGTGACCCGCCTGTCCCGCCCGCAGCGCCTCCTGCTCCAGCTCGCCGTCCTGGCGACGCTGCTGATGGTGCTTGCGCCACTGGTCAGCCGCGCGCTGCAGGCGCAGCCGATGGAGCATGCCGCGATGGCAGGCATGGACCACGCCGCCATGGGCCATGACATGCACGACATGGCCATGGCCGGGCACGATCAGCACAGCGCCGCGCCGGCCGCGCCCAGCCGTCCGCCCGACCCCCACGCCATGCACGGCGAAGCCTGCGAATACTGCGTGCTGGCCATGCGCCTGCTGCCGTGGCTGGCGGTGCTGGTGCTGCTGTTGCCGCTGCTGTGGCGGCCGCGGCTGGTGTTCCCGTGGTCGCAGCAGGTGCTGCCGGCGCTGCGTTGGCCGGCGCATGCCGCGCGCGGGCCGCCGCACCTCTCCTTCGTCCGCTGATATCCCTATCGAATCTGCCGCACGACGCCTGACCGGGCGCCGTGCGCGCGTGCGTACTTTGGAGCTGTTCCGATGAAAATGACTTCCCGCCCCGCGGGCGCCTGCGCGCCTGCCGGTTGCCCTTGGCCTGGCCGTGGCCGCGTCACTGGCCCACGCTGCGCCTGCCGAAGAGGCACGTACCCTCGACACGATGGTGGTCACCGCCGCCGCACCGTCGTCCCCGCTGCACTGGGTGACCGACCCGCGCCTGCCGCGGCAGCCGGTGCCGGCCAGCGACGGTGCCGATTACCTGAAGACCGTTCCCGGTTTCTCCGCCATCCGCAACGGCGGCACCAACGGTGACCCGGTGCTGCGCGGCATGTTCGGTTCGCGCCTGAACATCCTCAGCAACGATGGCAACCTGATCGGTGCCTGCCCGTCGCGCATGGACAATCCGCTGTCCTACATCGCGCCGGAAAGCTTCGACCGGCTGACCATCATCAAGGGCCCGCAGAGCGTGCGCTGGGGGGCGGGCGCGTCGGCCGGCACCGTGCTTTTCGAGCGCGATACGCCGCGCTTCGAGGAGCCGGGCCTGCGTGCCGATGCCAGTGCGCTGGTCGGTTCGCGCAACCGCAACGACCAGGTGCTGGACCTGACCCTGGGTAACCCGACAGGCTACGTACGCGCCAGCGGCAACCGTTCCGAAGCCGATGACTACAAGGACGGCCACGGTGACGTGGTGCCATCGAAGTGGCGCAAGTGGAACGGCGACGTGGCCATCGGCTGGACGCCGGATGCCGACACGCTGCTGGAAATTTCCGCCGGTGCCGGTGATGCGATCGCGCGTTACGCGGGCCGTGGCATGGACGGTGCCGCGTTCGAACGCACCAGCTACGCGGCGCGTTTCGAGAAGCGCAACCTGCCGGGGGCATGGGACACGTTGCAGGCCAACGTGTACTACAACAACGCCGACCATGTGATGGACAACTACACGCTGCGCACGCCGAACCCGAACAGCATGATGCCGATGCCGATGGCGTCGAACGTGGATCGCCGTACCCAGGGCGGCCGGGTCAGTTCCGAGTGGCGCTGGCAGGATGTGCAGCTGGTGGCGGGTATGGATGGCGAAGACAGCCGCCATCGTGGCCGCATGGGCATGGGCCGCGACACCTACCGCCAGGCCGCCTGGGAAACCGATGCCAACTTCCGCCGCTATGGCGTGTTCACCGAGTTGACCCTGGGTGCGGGCACCGACCAGCGCTGGATCAGCGGCCTGCGCATCGACCGCGCCAGCGTCCGCGATGAGCGGCAGTCGGTGCGCGGGATGATGGGCAACCGACCCAATCCCACGGCCGGGCAAACGCGCAAGGAATGGCTTGGCAGCGGCTTCCTGCGCTACGAGCAGGACCTGGCCGATGGCCTGACCTGGTACGCCGGCCTCGGCCACAGTGAACGCATGCCCGACTACTGGGAGCTGTTCTCGCCCAACCACGGCCCGGCCGGTGCGGTGAACGCGTTCACCGGCGTGCAGCCCGAGCGCACCACCCAGCTTGATGTGGGCATGCAATACAAGGGGCCCCGTGTGCAGGCCTGGGTCTCGGCGTACGCCGGGCAGATCCAGGACTACATTCTGTTCACCTACCACGGCAGCGGCATGATGGGCATGAGCCAGGCCCGCAACGTTGATGCACGTATCGCTGGTGCCGAGGCGGGCCTGGAAGTGAGCGTGGCCGAGCAGTGGAAGCTGGGCGGCACGCTGGCCTATGCCTGGGGCGAGAACCGCGACCAGCATCGCCCGTTGCCGCAGATGCCACCACTGGAAGCACGCCTGAGCGCGAACTGGGAAGGCCAGCGCTGGAGTGCCGGTGCGCTGCTGCGCGCGGTGACCCACCAGCATCGTGTCGCAAATGGCCAAGGCAATGTGGTCGCGCAGGACCTGGGGCCGAGTGCCGGCTTCGCCACCTTCGCGCTCAACGCTGCTTACCGCTTCAGTTCGCAGCTGCAGCTCAGCGCGGGCGTCGACAACCTGTTCGACCGTGCCTA
Source organism: Stenotrophomonas sp. 93052_Sma (assembly GCF_056481145.1). Lineage (NCBI taxonomy): Bacteria > Pseudomonadati > Pseudomonadota > Gammaproteobacteria > Lysobacterales > Lysobacteraceae > Stenotrophomonas > Stenotrophomonas sp. 93052_Sma. The sequence continues at coordinate 3,938,731 of NZ_CM151134.1, read as the reverse complement.
CAGCGAGCACCTGAATCTGGCCGGCAGCGCCGACTTCGGTTTTCCGGCTGACCCGGTGCGCATCAACGAGCCGGGCCGCAGCCTGTGGATGAAGGTGAACTACCGGTACTGATCCGCCGGGTGTAAAAAAAAAACCGGGGCCGGATCCCCGCCAGGATCCGCCCCCGCCCGACGCCCTCAGCCGGGCAGCTTCGACTCTACGATGGCAACGCCTGCGGTGCACGGCTGGATACACCTCGACACATGCCGACACCGCTGCGGTCAGCCTTGCACGGAACGGGTTCACGGCGCTATCGCGACGCCGGTTCCACGCCAGTAAACGCTTGGCACATATCGCTTCTGTGGGCGCTTGCCTACACTCGGCGGCCGTGGATCACTCAGGACCGTTCATGTTGGCTCGCATCGCTTCGACCCTGGCCCTTGGCCTCAGCCTGGCCGTGCTGGCCGGGTGCGCGGGCAAACAGGAGGCCGCCGCCCGTCGGCAGGGAGAAGCGGTGCCGGTCACCGCGCAGGTCGTGCAGTCCACGCAGTGGAATGACACGCTGCAGGCACTGGGTACGGCCAAGGCGCGCGAATCGATCAGCGTCACCGCCAAGGTCAGCGAGATCGTCGAGAAGGTGCACTTCGAAAGCGGCCAGCATGTTGCCGCTGGTGCGCCGATCGTGACGCTGCGCGGGCAGGCCCAGGAAGCGGCGCTGGTGCAGGCGCAGGCCACCTTCCACGAGGCCGACCAGTTGTACAAGCGCCAGCGCGAGCTGGCCTCCCAGCGGCTGGTGTCCAGCGCCACGCTGGATACGCAGAAGTCGATCCGTGATGCCGCCGAGGCGCGCGTGATGCAGATGCAGGCCGACATCGGTGATCGCCGTGTACGCGCACCGTTCGCCGGCGTGCTCGGCATCCGCCAGGTCAGCCCCGGCTCGCTGGTGACTCCGACCACGGTCATCGCCACGCTCGACGACATCGAGCACATGCACATCGATTTCCAGGTGCCGGAAGTGGAACTGGCCGCACTGGGCGTCGGTGACAAGGTCAGCGCCACCAGCGTGGCGTGGCCGGGCCGCAGCTTCGAGGGCGTGGTCAGTACCATCGACGCACGCATCGACCCGGCGACCCGTGCGGTGACCGTACGTGCCGATTTCGCCAATGGTGACCATGCCCTGCGCCCGGGCATGCTGCTGGACGTGCGCCTGTTCCACCCCGAGCGCCCGGCGCTGGTGATTCCGGAAATCGCCGTGGTGCAGGTCGGTCGCGATACCTTCGTGTACCGCATCACCGCCGACGACAGCGTCGAGCGCGTGGATGTGGTCACCGGGCGCGCCGTGCCGGCGTGGTCGAGATCAGGCAGGGCTTGGAAGCGGGCCAGCGCATCGTGGTCGATGGCACCGGCAAGCTGCGCCCGGGCCTGAAGGTCGCGGCCAAGGATGCGGCGCCGGCCAGCGGTGCCAAGCCGGCGGATGCACCGGCGCCGGTCGCGGCCGAGGGCCACGGCGGATGAAGCTGTCCGACATCTCCATCCAGCGGCCGGTGTTCGCCGTGGTGATGAGCCTGTTGCTGCTGGTGCTGGGCGTGATGTCCTTCACCCGCCTGACCCTGCGCGAACTGCCCGCCATCGATCCGCCGATCGTGTCGGTGTCGGTGGACTACACCGGCGCCTCGGCGGCGGTCATCGAAAGCCGCATCACCCAGGTGCTGGAAGATGCGCTGGCCGGCATCGAAGGCATCGATACGATCAACGCGCGCAGCACCAACGGCCGCTCGCAGGTCAGCATCGAGTTCACCTCCAACCGCGATATCGAAGCGGCGGCCAATGACGTGCGCGATGCGGTCAGCCGCGTCGCCGACCGCATGCCCGAAGAAGCGCGTCCGCCGGAGATCGCCAAGGTCGAGAGCGATGCCGACCCGATCATCTGGTTCAACATGGTCTCCTCGACCATGGACACGCTGGAGCTGAGCGACTACGCCGACCGCTACGTGGTCGATCGTTTCTCCAGCCTCGATGGCGTGGCCCAGGTCCGCATCGGCGGCCGCCAGCGCTATGCGATGCGGATCTGGCTGGACCGTGACCAGCTGGCGGGGCGCGGGCTGACCACCGGCGACGTGGAAACCGCGCTGCGCAACGAGAACGTGGAACTGCCGGCCGGCCGCATCGAATCGACCGACCGCGATTTCACCCTGCGCGTGGAGCGCAACTACATCAAGCCCGAAGACTTCGCGACCATCCCGCTGGGCAAGGGTCGTGACGGTTACGTGGTGCGCATGGGCGATGTGGCGAAGATCGAGCTGGCCTCGGCCGAGCGACGCGCGTACTACCGCAGCAACGGCGAGCCGGGCATCGGCCTGGGCATCGTCAAGACCTCCACCGCCAACTCGCTGGACGTGGCGCGTACTGCGCGCTGAAGCCGAACGGGTCGCGCTGACCCTGCCCAAGGGCACGCAGATCTTCGTTGCCTTCGACAACACCACCTTCATCGAAGCCGCGGTGGACCGCGTCTACGCCACGCTGGTGGAGGCGATGATCCTGGTGCTGGCAGTGATCTGGCTGTTCCTCGGCAGCTTCCGCGCTGCGTTGATTCCGGCGGTGACGGTGCCGGTCTGCCTGGTCGCAGCGTTCATCGCACTGTACGCGTTCGACTTCTCGATCAACCTGCTGACCCTGCTTGCCCTGGTGCTGTGCATCGGCCTGGTGGTGGACGATGCGATCGTGGTGGTGGAGAACGTGCAGCGCCGCATCGACCTGGGCGAACCCCCGCTGGTGGCGTCCAAGCGCGGTACTGCGCAGGTCGCCTTCGCAGTGATCGCCACCACCGCGGTGCTGGTGGCGGTGTTCCTGCCGGTCGGGTTCCTGGAAGGCAATACCGGGCGCCTGTTCCGCGAACTGGCAGTGGCGCTGGCGGCGGCGGTGGCGTTGTCCGCCTTTGTGGCGCTGACGCTGACGCCGATGATGGCCTCCAAATTGCTCAAGCCGCATACCGGGCAGGCACCGCGTGGCCTGCATGGGTTCATCAACCGCAACCTGGAACGCCTGGCCGGGGCCTATGGGCGGGTGCTCGACCACCACGTGGACCGCACCTGGATCTACCTGCTGGTGATGGTGGCCGCACTGGCCGCCAGCTGGGGCCTGCTCAAGCTGCTGCCGTCGGAACTGGCGCCGGCCGAAGACCGCGGTTCGTTCCAGATCATGATCGACGGCCCGGAAGGCGCCGGCTACGACTACACCGTGCAGCAGGTGCAGCAGGTGGAATCGATGCTGGCACCGCATGTTGGCCCGGACAAACCGATCGTGCGCGCCAATCCACGCGTGCCCGGTGGTTGGGGTGCCAGCGAGGAAATGCACACCGGCCGCGTCAGCATCTTCCTGCAGCCGTGGCGCCAGCGCAGCGAAGGCACGCCGGAAGTGGCCAACGAACTGCAGAAGGAACTGGACACCATCCGCGGCGTGCGCGTGCGTACGCAGGTGGGCGGTGGCCTGGTGCGCAGCGGCGGGCAGCCGTTCCAGATCGTGCTGGGCGGCCCGGAATATGCCGAGATCGCGCAGTGGCGCGACCGTATCCTGCTGCGCATGGCCGACAACCCCGGCCTGGTCGGCCCGGACTCGGATTACAAGGAAACGCGGCCGCAGATGCGGGTCAACATCGACCGCCAGCGTGCGGCCGACCTCGGCGTGCCGGTCACCGCGATCGGTTCGGCACTGGAAACCATGATGGGCTCGCGCCGCGTCACCACCTTTGTCGACAACGGCGAAGAGTACGACGTGCTGGTGCAGGCCGGTCGCGATGGCCGTGCCAGCCCGGCCGACCTGGCCGCCATCCGCGTGCGCGCGACGTCCGGCGAACTGGTGCCGCTGTCCAACCTGGTCACGCTGAGTGAGGTGGCCGAGGCCGGCACCCTGAACCGCTTCAACCGCCTGCGCTCGATCACCATCAACGCGGGCCTGGCGCCGGGCTATCCGCTGGGTGAGGCCATTGCCTGGGCGCAGCAGGTCACGCGCGAGGAGCTGCCGCAGTACGCACAGGTGAACTGGAAGGGCGAATCGCGCGAATACCAGAGTGCCGGTGGCGCGGTGCTGCTGACCTTCGCCATGGCGCTGCTGGTGGTCTACCTGGTGCTGGCCGCGCAGTTCGAGAGCTTCATCCACCCGCTCACCATCATGCTGACCGTGCCGCTGGGCGTGCTCGGCGCGCTGGTCGGGTTGTGGGTGAGTGGCGGTACCGTGAACCTGTTCAGCCAGATCGGCATCGTCATGCTGGTCGGCCTGGCCGCGAAGAACGGCATCCTCATTGTTGAATTCGCCAACCAGCTGCGTGACGACGGAAGAACCGTGCGCGAGGCGATCATCGAATCGGCGATGGTGCGCCTGCGCCCGATCCTGATGACCTCGATCGCCACCGTGGTCGGTGCGATTCCGCTGGTGGTGGCCGGTGGCCCCGGTTCGGCCAGCCGTGGCACCATCGGCATCGTGATCATCTTCGGTGTGACCCTCTCGACGTTCCTGTCGCTGTTCGTGGTGCCGGCATTCTACGCGCGGCTGGCGCCCTACACCCGCTCGCCGGAAGCGGTGAAGCGTGAACTGGAGAAGCAGGAAGCGGAATCGCCCTCGGTGGGTGGTCATGCCTGATCCGACCACCGTGCTGCGAGGCGACGGCTTCCAACTGCGCCCTTGGCGCCCGGATGATCTGGAATCGCTGCTGCGCCATGCCAACGACGGCGAGGTATCGCGGGGCCTGCGCGATCGCTTCCCGTACCCGTACACGCGCGAGGATGGCGAGGCCTTCCTCGCCGGTCGCGTGCTGGCCCCTGGCACCCTGAACCTGGCCATCGAGATCGACGGCCAGGCCTGCGGCAGCGTCGGGGCCCAGCAGGGCAGTGCCGAGCGCGGGCACATGGCGGAACTGGGCTATTGGCTGGGCCAGGCCTACTGGGGCCAGGGCCTGATGACCCGGGTGGTCGGCCTGTTCGCACCGTGGGTGATGGACGAGCTGCGCCTGTTCAGGCTGCAGGCCGGGGTGGTCGATTTCAACCTCGGCTCGGCCCGGGTGCTGGAAAAGAACGGCTTCCAGGAAGAAGGCGTGGACCGCTGCGCGGTCTACAAGCGCGGGGTGCTGCACGACCTGCGCCGCTTCGCCCGGGTGCGCACGCAGCTGCCCTGAACACGCGGGCCGGCCGCGGTAGAGCCGAGGCCGTGCCCGGCCGCCGTCATCACCACGCCGAGCATGGGCTCGGCTCTACAACACAGCGCTACCGCAGCGGCCTTCGATCAGGGAGAATCGACCGGTCCCCTCCAGCCGACGGGACGTCCTCACAACCCGCCGACTGGAGAGAGCGCGTGGAAGCTACCGTACATTTCATCAACAGCATCATCTGGAGCAAGGCACTGATCTTCGTGTGCCTGGGCGCCGGCCTGTTCTTCAGCCTGCGCACGCGCTTCATGCAGATCCGCGGCTTCCTCGAGATGTGCCGCCTCACCGTCAAGGGTGAGAAATCCGACGCCGGTGTGTCGTCCTTCCAGGCCCTGGCCATGTCGATGGCCGGGCGCATGGGTATCGGCAACATCGCCGGCGTGGCCACCGCCATCGCCTTCGGCGGCCCCGGTGCGATCTTCTGGATGTGGGTGATGGGCTTCCTCGGCGCCTCCACCTCGTACGTGGAATGTACGCTGGCGCAGATCTACAAGACCAAGGATGCCGAAGGCCGTTACCGTGGCGGCCCGGCGTACTACATCGAAAAGGCCATGGGCCTGAAGTGGTACGCGCTGGTCTTCGCCATTGCCACGATCATTGCCGCCGGTTTCCTGATGCCGGGCGTGCAGGCCAACGCCATCGCCGACAGCATCATCAACGCCTGCCGTGGCACCGCGCTGTGTGGTCCGCTGGATGGCCAGACGATGGGCATGGAGTCGGTGCAGGCGCTGAAGCTGGGCATCGGCATCGTGGTGGCGCTGCTGCTGGGCGTGGTGATCTTCGGCGGCGTCAAGCGCATCGCCAACTTCGCCGAAGTGGTGGTGCCGTTCATGGCGGCAGCCTTCATCCTGACCGCCATCGTCATCATGATCATCAACTACGATCGCGTGCCGGAGATGTTCGGCATCATCTTCAGCAGCGCCTTCGGCACCCACGCCGCGTTCGGCGCGATGATGGGCCTGGCGGTGGAGTGGGGCATCAAGCGAGGCATTTATGCCAACGAAGCCGGCCAGGGCTCGGGCCCGCACGCGGCAGCCGCCTCGGAAGTCTCGCACCCGGCCAAGCAGGGCTACGTGCAGGCCTTCGCCATCTACTTCGACACCATGATGGTGTGCACCGCCACCGCGTTCCTGATCCTGGCCAGCGGCACCTACAACGTGTACTCGCCGGTGCCGGGTGCCGCGCCGATCTTCCAGGGCCTGGCCGGTATTCCGGAAGGCGCGGGCTACGCCCAGGCGGGTGTGGAAGCCGTGCTGCCGGGCTGGGGCTCGGCGTTCGTGTCCATCGCCATCTTCTTCTTCGCCTTCACCACCATCATGGCCTATTACTACATGGCCGAAACCAACCTGACCTACGTCAACCACAACAAGAAGCGCCCGCTGACCGTGCTGGTGCTGCGCCTGGGCATCATCGGCATGGTGGTGTTCGGCGCGTTCCATAATGCAACCCTGGCCTGGGCGCTGGGTGACATCGGCGTGGGCCTGATGGCCTGGCTGAACATCATTGCCATCCTCATCATCCAGAAGCCGGCCATGCTGGCCCTGCGTGATTACGAACGACAGAAGAAGCTCGGCCTCGATCCGATCTTCGACCCCGATGCCCTGGGCATCAAGAACGCCGATTTCTGGCGTCAACGCAAGCTGGAGTTGTCCCGTAGTGAATGATCCCTGGAAGAACGCCCGCCGTCCGTCGTCGCGACCGCCGCGGGCCACCCCGCTGCCACCGCGTGAGGGCGGCACCCCGCCACCGCCGGGGCGTGGCAATGACGAACTGCGCCTGTATGGCTGGAACGCCGTGCAGGCCCTGTTCGCCAAGCGCCCGCAGGCGCTGCGCAAGCTGTACCTGGTGGACGCGCTGATTCCGCGCATGCAGCCGGTGTTGAAGTGGTGCGTGGCCAACCGTGTGGGCTACCGCGTGGTGGAGGAGGGCGACCTCAACAAGCTGGCCGCCACTACCCATCACGAAGGCCTGGTGGCCGACGTGCTGCGCGCCCGTCGTGCCGCTGGCGCAGTGGCTGGAGGATCTGGGCGAAGGCCCGGCGCTGGCGTTGTGGCTGGACGGTGTCGGTAATCCGCACAACTTCGGTGCGATCCTGCGCTCGGCCGCGCACTTCGGTGTCAAGGCGCTGCTGCTGCCGTCCGGCAGCACGCTGGCGCTGTCCGGTGCCGCTGCGCGCGTGGCCGAAGGTGGTGCGGAGTCGGTGCCGCTGGTGCAGTTGCCGGAGACCGCCCAGGCGATGGCGCAGCTGCGTGCAGCCGGCTTCGGGCTGGCTGCGACCCTCGTTGATGGTGGCGACGACGTGTTCCGTGCGTCGCTGCCGGAACGGTTGGTGTACGTGATGGGCGCCGAAGGCGAGGGCATGGACCGCGGCCTGGCCAGTCAGTGTGACCAGCAGCTGTCGATTCCCGGCAGCGGCGCGGTGGAAAGCCTGAACGTGGCCTCGGCCACCGCCGTGCTGCTCGCGCAGTGGGCGAGCCGCCGCCACGGATGATCCCGTCGTGCTGATGCTGTGTTGATTTCCTGACCCGGCCCTTGCGGCCGGGTTTTCTTTTGCGCGGCGCAAGAGCGCAAACGATGCACGCGCAGCAAACTGGGTCATCCGCGTCAGCTTGCGTTGCTTCAAACACGCTTGATGGACAGGCAAGCAATTTTAGTATTTGTCTCATTGCTGGGCCGTTTCCTGCGTCGCACGGTGGAGTTCCTTCCAACGTCGTACAGGAGTGGTTCCATGCATCGAATCCAACGCCGCACACGTCGCATTTGCCTGGTGCTGGCACTCGCTGCGCTTGCCGCACCATCGCTACAGGCCGCGGAACGCAGTCTCGATGGTGTCAATTTCACCGGCCCGTTGATCACGCCGAATCCGGCCGGCCTGCCGCAGAGCAACTGGTACATCGAGCCCTATCTGGTGCGGGTCGACAGCCGCGACCACTACGACAACAACGGTGATCGTCGCCGCAGTGCCGGGCACATTGGCGCCTGGGCCACGGTGGTGCCGATCATCTATGGCTTCAGTGACCGGGTGATGGGCCAGGTCAATCTCAGCGCCTCGCGCGCCGAATCCGGCAGTGCGCGCAGCAGCGGCTTCCGCGCCGGTGACACCACCGCACGCCTGCAGTACCTGCTGCAGGCGCCGAATGCCGATGGCACCCGTCCGGCCATCTCGGTCGCGCTGGTGCAGCGTTTCAGCACCGGCAGCCATGACCGTATCACCGGCAATCCGCTGGATGCACAGGGCGACGGCGTTCAGCGCACCACCGCGGCGCTGGGCGTGCAGCAGGTGGTGTGGCTGGGCAATGACCGCCCCGTGCGCTGGCGCGCCCAGCTCAGCGCCGGGCCGGCACCGTCGCGCACTGCCATTTCCGGCACCAGCGTGTACGGCACCGACGACAGCTTCCAGGGGCACATTTCGCGTGGCTCGGTACTGGGCCTGTCGGTCGGCGCCGAGTACAGCTTCAATTCGCGCTGGGTGGGGGTGATGGAAATCGCCGCCAGCCGCGAGACCGGCCAGCGTCTGAGCGGCTTCGCACGCAACGGCAGTGGTGCGATCGAGCGGATTGAAGAGCACCGTCCGGCCAGCCGCAACGTCAGCCTGGCGCCCGCGGTGGAGTATCACTTCAGCCCGTCGCTGGGCCTGATCGCCGGCGTCGAATTCACCGTGGCCGGGCGCAACACCGGCCGCATTATCAGCCCCCAGGTCGCCCTGGGCATGTTCTTCTGAGGGGCTGCCGATGAACATCGAATCCATCGTCAACACCATCCTCGGCATCGTCTGGAGCCCGTACCTGGTGGTGCTCTGCCTGCTCGCCGGCCTGTACTTCAGCGTGCGTACCCGCTTCATCCAGCTGCGCGCTGCCGGAGATGCTGCGCCTGATGTTCCGGCACGAGCGCTCCGAAGCCGGTGTGTCACCGTTCCAGGCCCTGTCGCTGTCGTTGTCCAGCCGCGTCGGCGTCGGCAACATCGCCGGCGTTGCCATGGCCATCGCCTTTGGTGGCCCGGGCGCGATCTTCTGGATGTGGATCGTCGCCTTCCTCGGCGCCTCCAGCGCCTTCATCGAATCCACGCTGGCACAGATCTACAAGGACCGCGATGCCAAGGGCCAGTACCGCGGTGGTCCGGCGTACTACATCGAAAAGGGCCTGGGCCAGCGCTGGTACGCGGTGCTGTTTGCGCTGGTGACCGTGCTGGCCGGTGCGATGCTGGCCGGCACCCAGTCCAATGCGATCACCAGTGCGGTGAACGAAGCCTGGGACGTGCCGGTGATGACCACCACGGCGGTTCTGCTGGTGGTGCTGGGCGCGATCCTGATCGGCGGTGTGCGCCGCATCGCGCGGGTTGCCGAGTGGGTGGTGCCGTTGATGGCGGTGGCGTATCTGCTGGTGGCGGCACTGGTGATGGTGCTCAATGCAGAGAAAGTGCCGGAGGTGATCATGCTGGTGCTGCGCAGTGCATTCGGTGTGGATGCAGCGTTCGGTGCAATGATCGGCACCGCCATCCAGTGGGGCGTGCGCCGTGGTGTGCTGTCCAACGAGGCCGGCATGGGCAGCGGTGCGCATCCGGCCGCCGCCGCCGAAGTCACCCACCCGGTCAAGCAGGGCCTGGTGCAGTCATTTTCGGTCTACATCGATACGATGGTGGTGTGCAGTGCTACCGCCTTCCTGATTCTGTCCACGGGCCTGTACAACGTCTACGACCCGGCTGTGAACGGTATTCCGGATGAGGCGCGCCTGCTGCTGGGCAATCTGCCTGGCGTCGAGGCCGGGCCGCGCTTCGTGCAGCACGCGGTGGAGTCCGCGCTGCCGGGCTTCGGCCGTTCGTTCGTGGCGCTGGCGATCCTGCCGTTCGCGTTCACCACCATCCTGGCGCTGTACTACATGGCCGAGACCAATATCAGCTACCTGTGCCGTGATCGTCCCGCGCCGTGGGTGATGGGCGGGTTCCAGCTGCTGTTCCTGGCCGCGACCGGCTACTCAGCGGTGAACAGTGCAACGATCGCGTGGTCGCTGGGCGACATCGGCGTCGGCCTGATGAGCTGGCTGAACATCATCGCCATCCTGCTGCTGCAGAAGCCAGCGCTGGCGGCGCTGCGCGACTACGAACAGCATCGCCAGGCGGGCAAGGATCCGCTGTTCAACCCGAAGCTGCTGGGTGTGCGCAACACCAGCGTGTGGGAGGGCTGACAGGATCGGGTCAGATCCCTCGCCACGGCGAGGGCTCTGACCCACGCCATCGCCCGGTGGGTGCGCCCTTACCCGGTGGGTGCGAACCTTGGTTCGCACCGCTCTCGCCGCTGCTTTCGCCGGGCATGGTCCGGCGCTACCGCATCACTCGTTCGGCGGCGTGGTCGCCTTGGCTTCGCTGCCGAAACTGCCATCGGCTTCCGCGGCCAGATACGCGAACACGGTGTACGCGGCCACGTTCTGCGCCAGCGCCTTCGGGTCGATCTTGTCCAGCGTGTCGTCGGCGGTGTGGTGCAGGTGGAAGTAGTCCGAGCCGTCCTGCGCCAGCCATGCCCACGCGCCACCCTTGGCGGCCAACGGGCCGACGTCCGGGCCCGGGCCACCCTTGTCGGCCTGGTACTCGATGCCCAGCGGCTTCATCACTTCGGCAATCTGCTTCGTCGCTTCGCGCGAGCCTTCCGGGTTCGGCGAACCGGTATTGAAGGCATAGATGCGGCCGGCACCGAAGTCGCTCTCGGCGGCCAACTGGTGCAGGGCCACGTCCTTGGCGTGTGCCTCGGCATAGGCCTTGCCGCCGTACAGGCCCTGTTCCTCGTTGGCGAAGGCGATCACGCGGATGGTGCGCTTCGGCGCCTGCTTGAGCTGGCCGATCAGATGGCCCGCAGCCATGGTGATGCCCACGCCGGCACCGTCATCCACTGCGCCGGTGCCCAGGTCCCAGGAATCCAGGTGACCACCGATCACCACCACTTCCTTGGGCAGGCTGCGGCCGGTGATCTCGCCGATCACGTTGTACGAGGTGGCGGTGCCGTCCCAACCGCAGTCCAGCGCGACCTTCACCGTTGTCGCGCCACGGGCCAGCAGGCGGGCCAGCTGATCGGCGTCGGGCACCGACAGTGCTGCCGACGGCACCGGGGTCAGGCCGTCGTCGAAACGGGTGATGCCGGTGTGCGGCACGCGGTGCGAGTCGGTACCGGCCGAGCGCATCAGGAAACCGACCGCGCCCTTGCGGATTGCTTCGGACGGGCCCTTGCTGCGGATCGCGCCGCCACGGCCGTAGTCGCGGCCATCGCGGAACGGCAGCATCTGGTAATCAACGAACGCGATCTTGCCCTTCAGCGAACCGGCCGGTGCGGCCTGCAGTGCGGCCAGGTCGGCGAAGCGGACCACTTCGGCTTCAACGGTGCCGCCCGGGCTCCCGCCCAGCGCCGTGATCTGCAGCGGCTGCGGGTTCTTGCCGGTCACCGCGGCGTGTTCGCTGCGGCGCTCCCACTTCGGGAACGTCACCGGTTCCTTCCAGACCTTGTCGAAGCCGAGCGACTTGAACTTGGCTTCGGCCCAGGCCACGGCGCGGGCGTCGGCTTCGCTGCCGGCGATGCGCGGGCCGATTTCGGTGGTGAGCGATTCAACCACCTTCCAGCCGGTGTCGTCAGCCAGCGCCTGGTCGCGCAGCTGCGCAGCGGTGGCCAGCGACGCCGGGGGCAGGGTGGTGGTGTGCGGCGCCGCGAAGGCCGGGGCGGCCAGCAGGGCGAGGGAGGATGCGATGGCAAGGACGCGGCGACGCATGGACAGCTCCGGGAAGGGACCAAGCCTTGGAGCTTAACAGTCGTTCAGGCCCGCGCATGGGCGGGAGGTCATGGCTGCCGCGAACGCTGTTTTCCGCCACGTCCGGCAAAGCGAAAGCCCCGCCAGGGCGGGGCTTTCGTGCAGTCGCGGTAGTGCCGGCCGCTGGCCGGCTCCCGCATGTTCCGATGTTGCCGGCCAGCGGCCGGCACTACCGGTAGGCGGCCTTACTTCTTCAGGCTGTCGCGGATCTCGCGCAGCAGCACCACTTCCTCGGCCGGTGCGGCCGGGGCGGCGTCCTGCTTGCGCGACAGGCGGTTGATCGTCTTGACCACCAGGAAGATGGCGAAGGCCACGATCACGAACTGGATCAGCGTATTGATGAAGTCGCCGTAGCCGATCACCACGGCCGGGATTTCCTTGCCGTCGGCACCGATGCTGGCCGGTGACAACGTCCAGGCCAGCTGCGAGAAATCCACCTTGCCGATCAGCATGCCCAGCGGCGGCATGATGATCTTCTCGACCAGTGCGGTCACGATCTTGCCGAAGGCCGCGCCGATCACCACGCCGACGGCGAGGTCGATGACGTTGCCGCGCATCGCGAATTCCTTGAACTCGGTGAGCATTCCCATTGTTGTTTTTCTCCGGTGGGGGAAGTGGACAGCGCGCAGGGTAGCGCAGGTGATGTCAGCCGGCGATCACGCCGTGGCGCTCGGCCACGTTTTCCAAGCGGGCACTGAAGCGGTCGCCGGGCTTCAGCGCGGCCACTCCGGACGGGGTACCCATGAACACCAGGTCGCCGGCACGCAGCTGCCACAGCTTGGACAGCTCATGCAGAATCTCCGGCACGTTCCAGATCATCTGGTCCAGCAGCGCCTGCTGGCGCACTTCGCCGTTGACCTCCAGCGACAGGTTCAGCGCGGCCAGGTCGCCGACTTCCTCGGCATGGACAATCTCGCTGATCGGTGCCGAGGCATCGAAGCCCTTGGCTGCATCCCACGGATGACCCTTGTCCTTGGCGGCGGCCTGCAGGTCGCGGCGGGTCAAATCCAGTCCGACGGCATAGCCGTAGACCAGAGCGTCGGCATCGGCCACGGCCAGTTCGCCGGCTGGCGCATCACGGCCGATCGCCACCACCAGCTCCACTTCGTGGTGCAGGTTGGCGGTTGCCGGGGGATAGGGAATGGCATCGTCGTGGCCGACCACGATCGCATCGGCCGGCTTGCTGAAGAACATCGGACGGCCGCGATCGTCGGCCGCCGGCACTGCTGCGCCCATTTCGCGGGCATGGTCGGCGAAGTTGCGGCCGACGCAGTAGATACGGTGCACGGGGAAACTGCCGCCACCGGCTACCGGCACACGCGGCACGGCTACGGCAGGGATCACATCGGAGACATCGGACATGCGGGCATCCAGGAAGGGCGTGCCCGCAGTCTAGAACGCATGACGCCCGCCGTCAGCGGGCGCGGAGGGCGTGGATCAACGCGAGGCCGGCAGCACCGGCTTGCGCACCACGCGGAACTCACCCTCGACCACGTTCGGGTCGAGCGGACGGGCAGTGCCCGGCTTGCGCGAAGCCAGCAGCTTCCACGCCAGGCCGACCAGGATCATCGCCGCACCGACGAACACGCCGATGAACACCATCGCGGCCAGGATCGCCAAGCCGAGCAGGCCCACGGCCACACGCACCAGCGGGTGACGCGGCTTGCGTGGCGCGAACAGGGTGCGGAACTGGTTGAAGGCGGATGCGCGATTGAACATGGCGGCTCGATAGGCTGGGATCAGCGAAACCAGAGTATCGGGAGGTGCCACTGTCATTGAGTGAAAAACTCGTTAAATATAGCCTGTGCTTATTACGAATCAATGACTTGTGTTCATGTTGCAGCCAGTCACCTGAGCGGGCGTGCGACAATGCGCGTTTACTGTCCGAGCCTTCGCCATGACTGCCGCCGCTGCCCTGATCGCCCTTGATGCCATTGCCGATGGCGCGTTTGCCGAGGTCGAGGCGGTGGTTGATGGCGATGCCGAATCGCTGGTGCTGTACCGCGACGGCGCGCAGGTGCGCGCGTTCCTGAACATCTGCCCGCACGCCGGCCGTCGCCTGGACTGGGCCCCGGGCCAGTTCCTGAAGAGCCGCGAGGGCCACCTGGTCTGCGCCGCCCACGGCGCCTCGTTCGCGCTGGACAGCGGCGACTGCATCGCCGGTCCCTGCAAGGGCGACCGCCTGCGCGCCGTGCCGGTGGATGTGCGCGACGGGCAAATCTACCTGGCCTGACCCATCGGTGTGCGGACCAACGGTCCGCACCCACCGGATCAACAGATATCCAGAGATCCATCCACGCATGGCGTGGATCTACCGTGTCGACCAAGGTCGACATCTACCAAAGCAGTGCAGGACGCCGTTCCGACAGATCGCAGAAATCTGTCGAAGGCGGGGTGGGTCCGGTTGCGGGGGCGTGAGCCGCATGGATGCGGCGACCGAGCTTACAGGGACGTACTTGCAGCGTCCCCCGCAACCGGACCCACCCCGCCATCCCACGGATAGCCCGCTGTTGCTGTTGCTTCGGCCGTTGCCGTTGCCTCTGCGGGTGCAGGGCGCAGCCCTGCCAACAAACCCAACCCTCAGAACATCAGGTTGATCATCAGCACCACCACGCAGGTGTAGATCAGCGACAGCGGGCCGCCGACCCGCCACATCTCGCGCGGGGTGTAGTTGGCCGGGCCGGTGATCATCGAAATTACCGGGTTGGAGGCCGTCATCAGGTTGTTGGACGCCGACAGCGCCACGATCAGCGCGAACGCCGTCGGGTTGCCGCCCGCCGCCAGCGCAAGGTTCACCGCAATGGGCACCATCACGATGGTGGCGCCCACATGGCTGATGACCAGCGAGAACGCCGTGGTCAGCAGCGCCAGCGCCACCTCCAGTACCCATACCGGAATACCGGTGGGCAGCTTGTCGATGGTATGGCCGGCCACCCATGCCGCCGCACCACTGGAATCCATCGCCCAGCCGAGCGGGATCAGCCCGGCCATCATGAACACGGTCTTCCAGTTGATCGATGCATACGCCTCGTCCATGCGCAGCACGCCGGTCAGCAGCATGCCGGCCACGCCGGTCATCAGCGTCAGCGCCACCGGCAGCTTGCTGGTCAGCGCGATCAGGATGGTCAAGGCGAAGATCGCCATCGCGATCTTGAACTTGTGCGGGCGCTGCTCGCCGGTCGGGTAGTCGGTCACCACCACGAAGTCACGGCTGCGGGCGGCCTGCGCCAGGTCGGTCCAGATGCTGTGGAAGACCAGCATGTCGCCGGCGCGCAGCTGCACGTCGCGCACGTCCTCGCGGATCACCTGCTTGTCGCGGTTGATCGCCAGCAGGCTGATGCCGCGCTCCTTGCGCAGGCGCAGATCGGCCGCGCTCTTGCCGATCACGTTCGAGGTAGGCGGCACCACCGCTTCGGAAATACCGGCACGGCTCGGGTTGAACAGGTCGCCCAGGTGCTTCAGCCGCGAAGACATGCGCAGGAACTGGTTCTGCGCGAAATCGTTGATCTGCTCACGCGGGCCCATCGCGCCGAGCACGCTGCCAACCCAGATGCGCATCTCCGCCGGTGGCGCCAGGCGGGTGTCATTGCCGGTTTTCAGGGCCAGCAGCAGCGGGGCATCGTGCAGGTTCTCGGCCTCGCCCAGGGTCATGCCCACCAGCGGGCTTTCGGCACTGACCACCAGCTCGAACACATCGCCTTCGATGCCATAGGTCTTGGCGAAGTAGCTCTCGGTGCGCGCGGGCGTGACCCCGTCGTTGACCAGGTTCTCTTCCTCGATCAGCTTGCGGTCGCCGTAGTAGCGGAAATACAGCAGCGAAGCGATCAGCAGCGCCACGCCGATCGGCAGCGGCGCGAACATGCGCAGCGGCTCGATCGTGGCCAGGCCGGAAGGCAGGTTGTTGTTGGCCGAGGCCAGCAGATCGTTCAGCAGGATCAACGGTGAATTGCCGACCATGGTCAGCGCACCACCCATCACGATTGCCGCCGAAATGGGCAGCAGCAGGCGCTGCAGGGTCAACCCGGTGCGCGCTGCCAGTCGCGAGGCGACCGGCAGGTACAGCGCCATCACCGACGGGTTCTGCATGAAAGAGGAATTCAGGCCGGCAATGGCCGTGGTCATCATCAGCAGCCGCTGCTCGACGCCATGGCCGCGCCGCAGCAGCCACGCGGCCAGCCGGTTCAGCGCCCCGGTGCGGTCCAGGCCCGCACCGAGGATGGTGGTGGCGATGATGCTCATCACCGCGTTACCGGAGAAGCCGCCGAAGATTTCCTCCGGCGCGATCAGCCCGGTGACACCGAGCACCACCAGGACCACCAGCGCGACCACGTCGGCGCGGATGCGCTCGAACAGGAACATCGCCATCGTGAAGCCGACCAGCCCGAGCACGAGCTTCATGTCGTTGGTCAGCGTCAGCGCGGTATCCATGTGGGGCGCGGTGTCCTCAGGCGATCGTCAGGTGCGGTCGTACAGCAGGTCCCAGACGCCGTGGCCGAGCTTCTGGCCGCGGGTCTCGAAGTGCGTCTGCGGCCGCCAGTCCGGGCGCGGCACGCTGCCACGCGGGCCGGCGCGGTTGACCAGGCCAGCGGTGGCGTCGAGCACGTCCCACATCTGCTCGGCGTAGTCTTCCCAGTCGGTGGCGCAGTGCAGGCGGCCGCCCGGGCGCAGCTTGCGCACCAGCAGCTCGGCAAATGCAGGCTGCAGCAGGCGGCGCTTGTTGTGGCGCTTCTTGTGCCACGGGTCCGGGAAGTAGATGCGCACTTCATCCAGCGCGCCATCGGCAATCTCGTTCTGCAGCACTTCCACCGCATCGTGGTGGTACAGGCGCACGTGGTCGGCGTTGTCGTCGGCCAGCGCGTTCAGCAGGCGACCCACGCCGGGCGCGTGCACTTCGATGCCGATGTAGTCACGCGACGGATCATGCTGGGCGGCGAAGCGCAGCGCGGCACCGTTGCCGAAGCCGATTTCCAGCACCTTGTGCGCCTGGCGGCCGAAGGTGGCGTCCAGATCACGCGGCTGGCCGTTGTAGTCAATGCCGAAGCGCGGCCAGCGTTCGTCGAACGCGCGCTGCTGGGCAGGCGTGAAGCGGCCTTGGCGCAACACGAAGCTGCGGACCTCGCGGCGGCCCTCGCTCACGGTGAAGGGCTTGGGCGGGGCCTTGGAACCGGCGCTGTCGAAGGGATTGGTCATCAGCCGATCAACCCATCCACCGGGGAGGAGGCGCTGGCGTAGCGCTTGCGCGGGATGCGCCCGGCCAGGAAGGCCTCGCGGCCGGCCTCGACCGCCTTGCGCATGGCGCTGGCCATCAGCACCGGGCTGCGCGCACCGGCAATGGCGGTGTTCATCAGCACGCCGTCGCAGCCCAGCTCCATCGCGATCGCCGCATCCGACGCGGTGCCCACGCCGGCGTCGACGATGATCGGCACCTTGGCGTCTTCGATGATCTGCAGCAGGTTGTACTTGTTCTGGATGCCCAGGCCCGAACCGATCGGCGCAGCCAGCGGCATCACCGCAGCGCAGCCGATCTCTTCCAGGCGCTTGGCCAGGATCGGGTCGTCGGAGGTGTAGACCATCACTTCGAAGCCGTCCTTGACCAGCTGTTCGGCGGCCTTGAGGGTCTGCACCACGTCCGGGTACAGCGACTTCTGGTCGCCCAGCACTTCCAGCTTGGTCAGGTTGTGGCCGTCCAGCAGTTCGCGCGCCAGCCGGCAGGTGCGCACCGCGTCTTCGGCGGTGTAGCAGCCGGCGGTGTTGGGCAGGATGGTGTAGCGCTCCGGCGGCAGCACGTCGAGCAGGTTCGGCTCGCCCGGGTTCTGCCCGATGTTGGTGCGGCGGATGGCCACGGTGACGATCTGGGCGCCTGCAGCCTCGGTGGCCAGGCGGGTTTCTTCCAGATCCTTGAACTTGCCGGTGCCGGTGAGCAGCCGCGAGCCATAGGTCTTGCCGGCGATCACCAGCGAATCGGGGGAGACATGAACGTTCATGGCGCGATTATCGCTTATCCGCCTGAAGATGGGATCACGCAATGGCGTGCAGCCAGCAGAAGGGTAAAGGTAGTGCCGGCCGCTGGCCGGCAGATGCAGGGTGCCTGACGGCGTCGGATTGCCGGCCAGCGGCCGGCACTACCCGGGATGGCCTCAGCCCCCGCCCAGCGCGTGCACGATCTCCACCACGTCGCCTTCAACCAGGACATGCTCGCCATGGCGGCTGCGGCTGACGATCTCGCCGTTGACCTCCACCGCCACCCGGCGCTGCAGCAGCTGCTCGGCCTCAAGCAGGTCGTGGAGGGTCGCCGAGGCGGGCAGGGTGCGGGGTTCGCCGTTGAGCTGGATGTTCATCCCTGCATTGTCGCTGATAGCCCGTCGGGATCGGAACGTTTGTAATTTGAACCGGGCGCCAGCTCCGGCACAGCAGGGTTCGGCGTGGTCAGGCGACAATCCATGCGGCGGCGCAGCGTGAGCAAACGGCAGCGCGGTGAAACCATTGACCGTGCGCCGGCGTACGTGCGCCGGATTCCAACTTGTTTACCCCACAGGAGTTCCTAGATGCAGCTCAGCAAACACCCGATCCGCTCCCTCATGGCGGCTGCGATCGCACTGGCCGCGCTGCCGGCCATGGCAGGCGAAAATCCGTACTCCAAGGCGGTGTTCTTCGGTGACAGCCTCACCGACGCCGGCTACTTCCGCCCGCTGCTGCCCGAGGCCACGCAGGGGCTCTCCGGCCAGTTCACCACCAACCCGGGCTGGGTGTGGTCGCAGCAGGTCGCCAATTACTACGGCCTCAACAAGGACCCCAACGGCAACGGCCAGAACGGCGACAACTACGCTGTCGGCGGCGCCCGCGTGTCGGTCGAAGGCAGCGGTGCCCTCGGCGCGATCCCGTCTCTGAAGTCGCAGGCGGCCCGCTACCTGGCGGCAAACGGTGGCAAGGCTGACCGTAACGCCCTGTATACCGTCTGGGGTGGCGCAAACGACCTGTTTGCCGCCGCCGGCGCTGCCGGTGCGGGTGCGCCGCCGGCCCAGGTGCAGGGCATCATCGGCGCGGCGGTCACCGACCAGATCGCGCTGGTCGGCGCCCTGAAGCAGGCCGGTGCCCAGTACGTGCTGGTGCCGAACCTGCCGGACGTGGGCATCACCCCGCAGTTCCGCGGCCCCAATGCAGCAGCCGCCACCGCCATGTCGGTCGGCTACAACAAGGCGCTGTATGGCGGCCTGAAGCAGGCGGGCATCGAGTTCATTCCGCTCGATACCTTCAGCATCCTGCGTGAAGTGACCGCCAACCCGGGCATGTACGGTTTCACCAACGTCACCGGCACCGCCTGCAAGATCAACCCGGCCAACACCACGGGCAGCATCATCGGCTGCAACCCGACCACCTACGTCAGCCCCGATGCGTACCAGACCTATCTGTTCGCCGATGGCGTGCATCCCACCGTTACCGGTCACCAGCTGCTGGGCCAGTACGCCGTCTCGGTGCTGGAGGCTCCGCGCCTGCAGCAGGTGCTGAGCCACTCGGCACAGACCGTCGGCCGTTCGCGTGCCGACCAGGTCAGCAACCACCTGGGCGCCCGTCCGGCCGATGGCCTGTCGTGGTGGGGTGGCGTGCGCGGTGACCTGCAGCGCTATGACCACGCCGACCTGTACGACGGCGTGGCGCCGGCCGGCCTGTTCGGTGTCGACTGGGCACGCAACGGCGTGGTGGTCGGCGGCTTCGCCGGCTTCGGTCGCATGAGTGCCGACTTCGGCAACAGCCGTGGCGACTTCACCCAGAAGGACACCACCGCCGGCCTGTTCGCTGCCTGGTATGGCGACCGCGTCTGGGTCAACGGCCAGGTCAGCTACACCTGGTTGTCGTATGACGTGAACCGCAAGGTCCAGCTGGGCCCGGCTACCCGCGAACACGGTGGCTCGCCGGACGGCAGCAACCTGACCGCTGCACTGAATGCCGGTTACGAGTTCGGCACCGAAGGTGGCTTCCGCCACGGCCCGATCGCTGCGGTGATCTGGCAGAAGGTCAAGATCGATGGTTACAGCGAAAGCGCTGCTGCGGGCACGCTGGCCACCGCCCTGGGCTACGACCGCCAGAACGTCGACTCGACCGTCGGCCGCATCGGCTGGCAGGCCCGCTTCGATGGCGGCACCGTCAAGCCGTACGTGCAGGTGACCTACGACCACGAGTTCGAGGACACCAAGCAGGCCAGCGCGTGGCTGCAGACCCTGCCGGAACTGGGCAGCTACCGCGTGCCGGGCCTGGACTTCGACAAGAACTACGCCACTGCCGTACTGGGTGCGCGCATGGACCTGTTCGGCCTGCAGGGCAACGTTGGCCTGAGCACCACGGCCGCGCAGAAGCGTGCCCGTGACGCGACGATCTTCGCCACCGTGGGTGGCAGCTTTTGATGAATGCAACATCCCGGGCACCGCAAGGTGCCTGGGATGCCTGCACGGCAGCGCCGGGCCATGCCCGGCGGGTGCGGCGGCCACCATTGCGCAACACCGGCCGCTCCGCATAGACTTTCACCCGCAATGCGGGCGTAGCTCAATGGTAGAGCTGTAGCTTCCCAAGCTACTGACGTGGGTTCGATTCCCATCGCCCGCTCCATGTCTCCCAACGGTTTGCGCCGCTTCAGGCGCTCCGCGATATCCAGACTGCTCCGCATTTCACCGCGTCGGAGTGGCCTTGGCCCCACTTCTTTCGCACGTAGATCTCGGTCGTGGTGACCGATGAATGGCCCAGTTGGTGCTGCGCCTCGCGAATGTCCTTTGCCGAATCGGCCTTGTCCGTGCCCGCCTTGGTGCGGATATCTCGGAACTGGAACTCCCCCTTTGCAGTACCCGCTGCCTCCCGGGCCTTGTCGAACCGGTAGCGCAGGGCCGCGCGCCCCAGAGCTAGGCCGTCGTCGTCTACGATCAGCCGCGTGCTGTAGACCTTCTCTCGCCCATTCGGGCACTTCTCCCTCTTGCGTTTTGCAACGCGCTCGAGCAGCGCAGCCAACTCGCCTGTGATCTCCATGGCGACGCGGTTGCTGGTCTTCGACTTCTGGATGATGAGGCCGCGCGCTGCGACCTGGCTCACGTCCATTGCGGATGCCAACGGGCAACCAGTCTTCTCCCAGGTCCCGGCAACTGTCTTGTACGGAGTGCACTGATATACCAGCAGGCTTTGAGGCGTACACCTCATCTGGAACGGTGCATGTCCGAAGCGATCTGCTCAACTTCCATTTGCGCCATAATATCGATATCAACGAAGCTTGCGCCGTTGCGTACCATGTGTCGAGGATCATAGTAGCCCGGTACGTCACGCTTGACTTCCAGGCCAAGAGCCCCGTAGTTGCGGTCACTGGTCCGAACAGCAACTTCGGGCTCAACGTGATTTTGACTAATCTCGGAGGCAACAACTGGCGAGTGTCGGCCTACGCGGGCTCATCGTTTGTATTCGATACGGTGCGGGTATGCGACTCGGTTGTGACCGGAACGCCGGGCAAGACCGGAATCGAGGTCTACCGAGCGCACACCGTGGAGCTGGCCTTCGCTTTGTGGGCGAAGCCCCTGCGCATCATGGGCGTAGCTACTGCCCTGTTCGGGGCGGCAGAGGACGCCTATATGCTGGTGCCGGCTGGCCGGCGCTACGCGGTGATCTCGTCTCGTTCGTGTCAGCGGATTGAGCGTGGCGTGGGCTTCCGCCTGACCGGGCCGCAGAAGATGGGACCGGTGTAGCGGGTTCGGGGCGCTTCTACTATGCCGGTGCGACTGCCCTGATCCCGCAGTCCGACAATGAGACACAGTTCAGCGCATCCGGCCACTTCGTGCTGATCGACGTGACCGGGCACTAGGCTGCGGCGTGTCAGATTGCGCCGATGTGCTACTCAGCCCAGATCACCGCCGTGTATCAGAGGCTGTGCCGTAGCATCGGCGAGGGAATGTTGATGCATGAGGTTGCGTCTGAGGACGAGAAATGGCGCCGATTGCTTGGATGCGCGATCAGTCCAGTCGAGGTAGTATCGGTTGGTCACTGTAGAGAGAAGCAGGCTTGGCGGTCTACTTCGGAAGTGACGGAAATCGCATTGTTACCAAGGAGAAGGTCGTGTTGAAGGGCTGTTTTGCTGGGCTTCTTGCGCTGGTGGGATTCATTTCCTTCGCTCCCGATGTTGAGGCGAAAGCTGTTCGTTGCGATACATGTACTAGGGACCTTGATTTCCGCAATGAAGCAATAAGGCTAGGTGCGGGAACACATCTTGTTTATAACGTATCCGCCAATTTGATCCAGCAGTACTACATCGGATACGACAGCACTGGAGGTGGAGGTGGAGGTGGTGGCGTTGTTCCCCGTGCTGCGGGTCCTGTGGTGCAGCGTCAGACGCCACCGTCAGGAGCAGTCGAGGAGGTTAAGCGTGCGCACCAGGTAATGGTGGAGGGCGGCGGCACCCTACGGCCCACTTATATCGTTCCAGTTGATGTTTTGGGTCTGAACCCAAGTGCCTCGGGCAAGACCGCCTATGACTACGTCGGTGATCACAACTTGCGCGCGATGGTAGAGTCAGCAGCTGGCAGTACTGGTGTAATCACAAAGATTGTTGGTGCCAACGTTTTGACAGCGATGTCTGATCTTCTCCAGCACGTGACCAACTACACAGGACTTCGCGATCAAGCTCGACTGTTGATGCGGATTGTGTTCAAAGATGGATCCTACGTTACGGTTATTGTGAATCTTGAGTATCAGAACGGTCAGAGCGAAGTAGGTAGTGAGCGTACTGCCGCAGGTCAATTGATTCCTTCCGATATTCAGCAGGTGCAGGGGGAGTGGACGGACTACAACGGGGAGAACCTTGCACAAATGGTCACGCACCTGCATGGCCTTGGTGCAACGATGACTTCGTCTGGTCCATCCTCTGGCTCCGTGCAGGCAATTACTTGCAGCGGTGCCGGCGCGGCCAAGACATGCCATGTACAGTATCTGATTCGCTGATTGTACTGGCCGCTGGAATAGCCCCTGTATAAAGGGGCTATTTTATTGTGAGGCGAATATTGTCGAAGCTGGGGTGATGGCCGCTAAATCCCTCTGCGCCTGAGCAGCGCCGCGCCGGCCAAGCCGTCGACGACCAAGCCCCTTCCGAAGGACGCCATCAAAGCGTGGGTGAGGGCAGAGATTCAGCAGATGCAGCGTTTCGTCTCAGGGGCCCGAGCGCACTCCGCAATTGCTGCGGATACTGCGTTTCTCTCGGTAAAAGTGAATCTGCAGCGCGGCCCATTGCAGAGCGGAAATCATAGGTAAGCCATTGAAGCGTAGGGGGTCATGACGAGCTTCCCAAGCTGCTGACGTGGGTTCGATTCCTATCGCCCGCTCCATGTCTCCAAGGTACTCCCCCCAAGCGAACGCGGCGCAATCGCTGAACCACACCGAAGTCCAGCGTGTGGCGGCAGCGCCCTGATTTCTCTCTTCAATGCGTTGGACTGTGGCTTCTCCGAACCGCAGCTCAAGTGACTTGTTTACAAGGCGCATTGCAATCGCGTTCGAATCGTCGACGCTGGCTCCTGCAACCTCCGCTGTCTGCCGGGTCCGCCGGGCCGCGGGGTTCAGTTGGTGCTGGGCTTGGGGATGCTAAAAGATCGTTAACCCTTGCCTCCCATCGTCAGCTGCCCGGAGCGCGAATGATCCCCGCACTTTTGCCCCTCAGGCGTTGCTTTGATTTTTCAGGGCGATCCAACCGGAAGGAGTTCTGGTCATACTCCCTGTCTGCTGCCCTTGTTGTGGCAGTGGGCTACACCTTGATGGACGGCGGATACTGGCTGACGGGCACCGTGCTGCTCGACGGGGAGGCCTTCGAGCCGTTCCGGACGCTGGGGTGGGTCATGACGGTCTGCGCGGTCATCGTCCTCCTTCCGCCCATGCTGGCCCTGGCCGTTCGACGACTGCACGACATCGACGAGTCCGGCTGGTACGTCGTGATCGCCTTCATCCCGTTGGGCGTATTCGTCCTCTTCCCGGTCATGCTTCTGCCGGGCAACGAGGAAGAGAATCGATTCGGCGGTGTTTCCGGCCTGCCAGGTGCCTGACTCAACGCCGGGCGAAGTCCACCAGGTCGGAAGGGTAGTGGGGGCAGGTGCGTAGCGTGGCGTCGTCACCGCCATACAGCACCACCAGCGCAGCCACTTCAAATGCCCAGTAGCCCCACGCGTTCGGCCCGATCAGGCGCCGGGTCCGCTTCTGAGCCTTTGGCGGCAGCAGGAAGAAGTCGCGGTACTGCACCTGCAGGTAGCCGGCCAGCAGTGAAGGGTCGAACGCTTCACCGTCGCGCAGCGGCGCGAACAGCTCGGCGAACGGTCGCGGATGAAAGACCTCATCACTGGCTTCCACCAGGCCCAGCGCCGGCGCGCTGAGGTAGTCCAGCACGCGGTCGGTGTCGAAACAGAGCACTTTCTCCACCAGCGCCGGCAGGCGTTCCTGCGCATCCAGCAGCACGCCCAGTGACAACAGCTGCAGTGCGTATTCGTAGTGCTGCGTTGTACGCGATTGCAACGACGCAGCCAGCGCGATGTCGTGGCCTTGCTGTTGCAGGCTGTCCCGGGCAAGGGCCAGCAAACGCGCATGCTCGAGCCAGAGATCTGCTACGTCGGCATGCATCTGCTGCAACGCCGTGGGGGCGAAGCCGCGGTCGATGCCTTTCAGCAGCAGGTTGCTGCCGGTCTGTGCAACCGTCTCCCAGCCGTAGGCATGCTCCAGGGCCGCATGTCCCTGCAGCGGTTCCTCCACAGATTCACCGCCATTGCGCGCATGGCGTGCAAGCAAGGCCATGCCTGCGTTCCAGTCCGCCTGCCAATCCGGCAGGCGAAGCGTGCGGCGCGGCTGGCCCGGGGCCTTGGCCAGTGCTCTCCATCGCGGCAGCATGTCCTGCAGCAGATTCCGGCGATTCACGGCAGTCATCGATTCCATCATCAGCGAGAGTCTAGCGGCATTGCCGGCTCGAACCCCATTGCCTGGCACAGCGTTGAAGGTTTGAATGGTGCACAGTCGCCGCCACCCAGCCTGCATGACCGTTGATCGAATCGCCCTCCGCCGTTTCACCCAGTGGCTGCCGTTCCTGATATGGGTAGCGATCTGCGTGGTGTGGTGGTCGCCTTGGGGCGTGGTCGTTGGCCTGGCCGCATGCCTTGCCCTGGGCGGCGTGCTGCAGCACTTCGATCTGGTCGGCGATGCTGTAGGGGGCGCACTGCTGCGCTCGCGGGCGAAGCTGCCCTTCGCCACCCGGCCGCCCACGCATGATGTCCTGTTGGATTGGGGCGAGCTGGGCATGGGCGGGCCGGCCTACGGCACCCTGATGCTGCGCGATGGCGCCATTGTCGAGGGCGTATCCACCGCAGGCAGCCACGATGCCAGCGGCGAGTGGCTGGCGCTGGCGGGTAGTGCGCTGCGTGTGGCCAGTGGCTACAGTGATCGCAGCGAAGCGGTGATCGTCTATGACGAAGCGGACAAGAGGGTGATGCACCTGCTGGCGATTGTTCCCAGCCTGTTCTGGCAGGAGCTGCACGAGCGCCGGCAGCTTGGCGGGGATGCCGAAGCCGCGATGTGGTTGCGGGATATTCCCAGTCGATCGACCACGCTGCGCCCCTGCCGGGGTCTATGGCTGGAACAGGAGCATCCGGCGCTGGCCGCCGGGGTGCCGCAGGTGTTGCGGCATGTCCTGCCTGATGCCCGGGTGCTGCAGGCCATCCCGCTGCTTCCCGACGACCTGCGCCTGACTGCGCATCCGACCTTGTTCGCGCGCATCTGCCCGTACGCGCTCTGTCTTGATGGCGAGCCCAGTGACCGTCACGTCTGCGATCTGGAGACGGTCATTGCCAGCCCGTCCGGACGATGCGTGGTGGTGGCGGGCAGCGTGCTTGATGGGGATCTGCGTCCCATCGAGGGCGTATGGCTCGTTCACTGGCAGGGGCGTTGGCAGGCCATTGGCCGCCGTGCGATGGGCGGCACTGGCAAGACCCGGAGTGGGGCCTGGATCGATGTGATCGCGGTCGGCGATGACGGAACGCTTCGCTGCGAAGCCTATGAGGAACACTGGACGTTCGAGGCGATCACACGCGTCCCCACGCCACACACGGCATTGGCGCTGCCTGTGGAATGGCGGGAAACCGCATTGGCCGTGCGTGTCCGCGATGGGGGCTTCTCGCTGCGCCTGCCCCGCGCGGATCAGCGGCCCTCAGTCACAGGTTAGACTGCGTCGAATCAAGCAGGGAGGTTCCGGCATGCGTCGTCGATGCAGGCCGGGAAAGCGCTGGAAAAGCTGAAGAAATGGGCTGCGGGCAGTACCGGGTGCGGATGACCGGCCTTCCGTATGGCTCATGCGTCTGCCGCCTGCACCTGTTGCGCATACTCCTCGGTAAACAGCCCTGACAATGCCCGGCGCTGCTCTGCATCGATGGCGCGCGAGGCGTTGGTTGTGTAGTCGAAATGCACCATCACGCAGCGCCCGCTGGCCACCAGGGCCTCGAACTGGAACGCCTGCTGCACGATCGATAGCGAGGAGCGGCCGATGTTTTCGATGCGGGTCTCGATGCGCACTTCGTGTCCCGGCTGTATCTGCTGCAGGAAGTCGATTTCGTAGCGGCGCAGGATCAGCGTCAGGTCGCGCATGCTGGCCTCGCGGCTGAAATGACGGAAGATCTCCTGGCGACCTTCCTCGAACCAGACGGGCAGGGCGGTGTTGGTGACGTGGCCGAGTACATCCACTTCGGAGAAACGCGGAAGGATCGTCAACGGCATGAAGTCTCCGGGGTGTAGTGGGTGGGGTCTCCGGCGACGATGCTGCCATCGCCGGAGACAGTGCGGCGACTACCGGCTGTCAGTCTGAGTAGAAGCCGTTGCCGAGGGTGCCGGGCAGGCCGGGTTCCGGCCACGGCATCAGTGACGTGCAGGCGTCATACAGCGTGCAGAAGTCCTGCCGCAGTTGTGCAGGCACCCAGCTGCCATAGGAAACGTCGGTCGAGTCGCCCTGGCAGGCGTAGGAAACATCGATCCAGCGGGTATTGGCGTGTGAGGCAACGCCCTGGTGCTGTGTCTTGCCCGTGCAGTAGCGCAGGCCCTGGCCGATCAGGGTGTTGTTGGCATCGAAGTAGAGCCGGGAGACTGCGTGGGTTGGCGCAGCCTGTACGTGTGCGGCGCTCCCCATCAGGCCAAACAGCAACAACAGCGGAATTCCCATTCGCATCTGTGGTTCTCCTTGGGTTGTGTAAGCCGGCCGTGTCCTGTCCTGTAGCCGGCAACAGCCATCTTCGCACAGCCCCGGCAGGCACGCAGATGCGGCGGCCTGCAGGGCATCATCCGCCCGCCACACGCCCGCGCTATGCTGCGCGCCTGCCGTCCGATCCTGCCGCGATGAAGCTCGCCATCCTGTCCCGCAACAGCTCCCTGTACTCCACCCGCCGGCTGGTCGAGGCGGCCCCGCGCGCGCGGCCACACCGTTCGCATCCTCGACCCGCTGCGCTGCTACATGCGCATCGCCGCCGATGGTTTTTCGATGCACTACAAGGGCCGGCCGATGACCGGCGTGGACATGGTCATCCCGCGCATCGGCGCCTCGATCACCCGCTATGGCACCGCCGTGCTGCGCCAGTTCGAGCTGATGGGTGCGCGCACTCCCAACCCGTCCGATGCGATCCTGCGTTCGCGCGACAAGCTGCGCGCGCACCAGCTGCTGGCAGCCAAGGGCATCGACATGCCGGTCACCGTGTTCGGCGACAACCCCGATGACACCGTCGACCTGCTGTCGATGCTCGGCCCGCCGCCGCACGTGGTGAAGCTCAACGAGGGCACTCAGGGACGGGGCGTGATCCTCACCGAGAAGGCCAGCGCTTCGCGTGGCATCGTCGAGGCCCTGCGGGGCCTGTACGCCAACTTCCTGATGCAGGAGTTCATCGGCGAAGCCAAGGGCGCCGACCTGCGCTGCTTCGTGGTCGGTGACCAGGTGGTGGCGTCGATGCAGCGCCAGGCGCCGGAAGGTGACTTCCGCTCCAACCTGCATGCCGGCGGCACCGCGGTGGCGGCCAAGGCCAGCCGCGCCGAACAGCAGGTGGCGGTGCGTTCGGCCAAGGCGCTGGGCTTGTCGGTCTGTGGCGTGGACCTGATCCGCTCCGCGCGTGGGCCGCTGGTGCTGGAGGTCAACTCCACGCCAGGGCTGGAGGGCATCGAAGCCGCCTGCGGGGTGGATGTGGCCACGCGTATCATCGAGCATGTCGAGAAGTTCAAAAAACCTTGATTAATCAATGGCTTGAAATTCTCATGGGCAAATGGGGCCAGCTTTAACGCGCCTTTAATCGGCGCCGGCGTAGCCTTCAGCGAACCGCAGCTCTGCCTCTCAGCAGGATCGGTATCGGGATACGACTTCAGACCCAGGCGGGGCACCGTCTGGGTCTTTTTTATGCCGCCGGAAGTCCCTTGTGGAGGCAGCGTGACGGCCGTAGAGTGGCGCCCATCGTTCCTGGATGGATCCGGAGGCTGGCGATGTACCGCATCACGATGATCGCGTTGTTGCTGGGGCTGTCTGGTGCTGTCTCCGCCAAGCCGGAGAAGACCGCCATACAGATGGATGGGCAGGCCCCGGTGGCCGAGCAGGTCCGGCGGGTTGAGAAGGCCCTCGATGACGGCGAGTACAGCGAGATTTCCGCCGATGACCGCGCCCAGGTGCAGCAGGCACTGGCGCGCATCACCCAGCGCATGGGCGACCACCGCACGCTTCAGGAGCTCCCGCCGCAGGTCCAGGCGGAGGTGTTCAACGACCAGGAGCGTATCAATACCGTTCTTGTCCGCGCCCACGAGGACAGCCGCCAGATCTGCCAGCACACCCGCACCACCGGCAGCAACATGCCTAAAAGCCGCTGCCTGACCGTGGCCGAGCGCCGCCGGATCGAGGAAAAGGGCAAGGCACTGCTCAACGACCAGCGCACCTTCAACAACTTCAACCCCGCCACCAACCACTAGGCCGTCCGATGCCCCTGCGCATGGCACTTGCTGGCGTGAAGGTGGTGCGAATACAGTCAACACTCAACTCAAACAAGGATTCGTTTGTCATGAAGTCCCTCCTGATGTCGGCGGTCCTGATCTCGGGCCTGACCCTGGCCACCGCCGCCTCTGCATCGAACCAGTCCGGTGAGGTCTTTATCCCCGGCAAGCCGCTGCAGCAGCAGATCGAGCGCATCGAAATCGAACTCAACGATGGCGAGACCTACAGCGAACTGAAGCAGACCGACCGCAGCCGCGTACGCGAGGCGCTGGTGCGCATGCGCACGGCCGTCGAGCAGCATCCTGACCGCGATTCCATGCCTGAACAGGTACGAACCGATGTCTTCAACGACCAGCAGATCGTGAACACGGTTTTGACACAGGCACGTGAAGATAGTCGTCTAATATGCCAACGTGAAAAGGCCACGGGTTCGAACCGGTCCACGACGCAGTGCACTACCGTTGCCGAGCGCGCCCGGCGGAAGGACAAGGCACAGCGTGATATGGGCCAGGCCCAGCGCATCGGCAAATTCGTAAATTAGAGGTGACAGTGAGAATCCTGGTAATCGAAGACAACAGCGACATTGCGGCCAACCTGGGCGACTACCTGGAGGACCGGGGCCACACCGTGGACTTCGCGGCTGACGGGGTTACCGGTCTGCACCTGGCCGTGGTGCACGAGTTCGACGCGATCGTGCTGGATCTCAATCTGCCAGGCATGGACGGCATCGAGGTCTGCCGCAAGTTACGCAATGAAGCGCGCAAGCAGACCCCGGTACTGATGCTCACCGCCCGCGATTCGCTGGACAACAAGCTGGCCGGCTTCGATTCCGGCGCGGACGACTACCTGATCAAGCCGTTCGCGCTGCAGGAAGTGGAAGTGCGTCTGAACGCCCTGTCGCGACGCGGCAAGGGCGTGCAGACCCGCGTACTGGAAACCGGCGATCTGGAATACAACCTGGATACGCTGGAAGTGCGCCGCCAGGGCAAGCTGCTGCAGCTCAACCCGACCGCGCTGAAGATCCTGCAGGCGCTGATGGAAGCGGCCCCGGCCGTGGTGACCCGCCAGGAGCTGGAAACCCGTGTGTGGGGTGAAGAACTGCCCGATTCGGATTCCCTGCGCGTGCACATCCATGGCCTGCGTGCGGTGGTCGACAAGCCGTTTGAAGTGCCGCTGATCCAGACCCGCCATGGCATCGGATACCGCATCGCCACCCCGGAAGCCTGATTCGGTGGCAACCAAGGGGGAGCGCCGGCGCACGCCTTATCGGCGGCGCCTGCGCAGCCGCATCATCGTTTCGTTCGTGTTGTTGGGCTTCTGCCTGACGACACTGTTCGCGTTCGCCACCAACTGGGCCCGCCTGCGCGTGGAAAACCAGCTGGTGGAAGAGCTGATGAACCGCAACATCGACGAGTATGCGCGCCGCTATTACGAGCACCCCGGGCATAACCCGGACGCACCGGTGCTGCAGATCAAGGCCTATGCGTATTCGAAGGACAAGTTCGACCGGGTGCGCGAAGAACGCGCGCAGTGGGCGGGCTTTTCCGATGGCATCCACAGCGTCAGCGGCGATGAGCACGGCGAGCCGTACTCCTACAAGCTGGCCGTGCGCAAGACGCCCGACGCCTGGTTCTTCCTCGCCTATGACATGACCGACAGCGTGCGCGGCGGCAAGCAGCTCAACCGCGCGCTGGTGCTGTCGGTGCTGGTGTTCAGCGTGCTGTCGCTGGTGCTGGGCTGGTGGTCGGCCTCGAAGGTGATGAAGCCGGTGTCGGATCTGGCCGCGCGGCTGCGTGCCTATCGCGGCGGCACCAGTGATCCCGAGCCGTTGGCGCCACGCTTTCCCGACGACGAAGTGGGGCAGCTGGCCCAGGCGCTGGACGACTATTCCTCGCGGCTGACCGAAGTGGTGCAGCGCGACCGTGAATTCAATGCAGACGTCAGCCATGAGCTGCGTACGCCGCTGGCGGTGATCCGTGGCGCCACCGAGCTGCTGCTGACCCGGCCCGGCCTGGACGAGAAGGTGCTGCAGCGCCTGCAGCGCATCCAGCGCGCCGAACAGCAGTGCAGCGATCTGATCGGCGCGCTGCTGCTGCTGTCGCGCAACGAGCGCGGGCAGGGCACCAGCAACGTCGCCCGCGTGGCCGAGCAGCTGCTGGACGCACACCGTGCGCAGCTCGGTGGCAAGCCGCTGGAGCTGCTGCTGGAAGGTGAGCGCAATCTGGTGATCGACGCGCCCGAGGCGGCGCTGTCGGTGGCACTGGGCAACCTGATCGGCAACGCCGTGAAGTACTCGCAGGACGGCGAGGTACGCGTGTTCGTCGGCACCAATTCGGTGTCGGTAACCGACAGTGGCCCGGGCCTGAGCGAGGAAGACGCGGCCAAGCTGTTCCAGCGTGGCTACCGCGGCACGCATGCCGGCCACTCGCAGGGCGGCGGCATCGGCCTGTCGATCGTCAGCCGCCTGTGCGACCTGTACGGCTGGCAGGTAAGCGTGCGCCCCGGCGGCCAGCGTGGCGTGATCGCCACCCTGACGTTCTCGCCGAAGCCGTTGTAAGCGGTAGGTGCCGACCTTTGTCGGCACAAACCCTGCCGACCTTGTATCGCGCCCTGTGTCGCTGGTGCCACCACCGTGATCGCTGCCGCGCCCCGCGCGTGTAGATCCCGCCATGCGTGGATACGCTTCGGTAGTGCCGGCCGCTGGCCGGCAACCAGGCCTCACCCCCCGGCCAACCCCAGATACCGCGCATGCAGCTGTTCCACCTGCACCTGCAGGTCCTCCGGCTGCCCATCATTGACCACCACGTCATCGGCCAGCGCCAACCGCTGCGCGCGGCTGGCCTGCGCAGCAATCATCCGGTCGGCCAGCGCGGCATCAATGCCATCGCGCTGCATCAGCCGCGCATGCTGCACGGCTTCGGGCGCATCCACCAGCAACACCCGGTCCAGCCACGGGTAGGCTTTCCGCCCACCTACCTCGGTCAGCAGCGGAATCGCGGCAATCGCATAGGGGCTCTCAGCCTGCTCGCACTGCTGTTGCATCAGCCGACGGATGGCGGGGTGGGTGATGGCTTCCAGCGCCGTCCGCTCGGCCGGGTCGGCAAACACGTGGGCGCGCAGGCGCCCCCGGTCCAGGCTGCCATCGGCCAGCAGCATGTCGGCGCCGAAACGCTCGGCGATACGGGCCAGCGCCGGGCTGCCGGCAACCACCACGGCCCGTGCGGCCAGATCGGCGTCGGCCACCACGATCCCCAGCGCCTCGAAGCGCCGGGTCACCTCGCTCTTGCCGGAGGCGATGCCTCCGGTCAGGCCAACCACATAGCGGCTCATGGGGACTCCCCTCAGCGCAGCCCGCTCATCACCAGGTACTGCTCCACCAGTGGCGCACCCCACATGAAGTACAGCCAGCCGGCGATGGCCAGATATGGCCCGAACGGGATGGGCGTGGCGCGGTCACGGCCCCGGCTGTACAGCCAGATCGAACCGATGATGGCGCCCAGCACCGACGACAGCAGGATGATCGGCAGGATCCCCTTCAGACCACACCAGGCGCCCAGGGCCGCCAGCAGCTTGAAGTCGCCGTGGCCCATGCCTTCCTTGCCGGTCAGCTGCTTGAACAGCCACCAGACCGTCCACAGCGACAGGTAACCCACCGCCGCGCCCACCAGGGCGGGCTTGGCCGGCATGTACAGATTGTCGATGCTGCCTATCAGCCCCAGCCACATCAGCGGCAGAGTGAGCTGGTCGGGTAGCAGCTGCGTGCGCAGGTCGATGCCGGACAGGGCGATCAGGAAGCAGGTCAGCACGATGGCGCCGAAGCCCTGCCAGCCGAAGCCGAACTGCCAGACGCATGCCAGTACCAGCACCGAGGTCAGCGCCTCCACCAGCGGGTACTGCAGCGAGATCGGCGCCTTGCAGTGGCGGCACTTGCCACCCTGGATGATCCAGCTGAACAGCGGGATGTTCTCGTACCAGCTCAGCTTGTGCTTGCAGTGCGGGCAGTGCGACGGCTCGACCACGATCCCCGGTGGGGGTGGTTCATAGAAGTCCGGTTCCTCCAGGACCTCGCGCGCATCGCGCTTCCACTGCCACTCCAGCCGCTTGGGTAGCCGCAGGATGACCACGTTCAGGAAACTGCCCAGCAGCAGTCCCAGGGCGGCCGCGGCGGGGTAGCCGAGGCCGGGGTGCTGGTCGAGAAATGCCATTGATACCTTTAGCCGACGACGGCGCCGAGTTTGAAGATGGGCAGGTACATCGCGATGACCAAGCCACCGACAATGGTACCAATGAACACCATGATCATCGGTTCCAGCAGGCTGCTCAAGGCATCCACGGCATTGTTCACTTCCTGCTCGTAGTATTCAGCCACCTTGAACAGCATGGCGTCCAGGGCGCCCGCCTCTTCGCCGATGCCGGTCATCTGGATGACCATGTGCGGGAACAGGTTCAGCTGCTTCATGGCCATGTTGACCGGGTAGCCCACCGAGACGTCGTCGCGCATCCGCAGTACCGCCTCGCCATAGACCTTGTTGCCGGTGGCGCCAGCCACGATGCCCAGCGCCTCCACCAGTGGCACGCCGGCCTTGAAGGTCACCGCCGTGGTGCGGGCGAAACGGGCGATCGAGCTGTTGTGCATGATCTGGCCGATCACGGGCACCTTCAGAATGGCCCGATCCAAGCCATGCTGCATCTTTGGCGATCGCTTGTAGGCCATAATCGTTCCAACGACCGCAGCGACGATCACGATCACGATGGGCAGCCACCAGCTAACCATGAATCGAGATAGTCCCACGACCATCTTGGTGAAGGCCGGAAGGTCTGCACCGAAACTCGTGAACACTTCTTCGAACTGGGGAACGACCCATACGAGCAGAATCGTGCTGACCAGGAAGGCCACCACAAGCACCATGGCCGGGTAGAACAGGGCCTTCTTGATCTTGCCCTTCAACGCTTCGATGTTCTCCTTGTAGGACGCGATCGTGTCCAGCACCGTTTCCAGCACACCGGCGCTTTCACCGGCACGTACCAGATTGCGGTAGAGCTCGTCGAACTGGACGGGGTGACGGCTGATCGCCTCGTTCAGCGAAGATCCGCCTTCGATGTCGGCGCGGATCCCATCCACCATCTTCTTCATGCGCGGGTTCTTGTGCCCGCTGCCGATGATCTCCAGTGCCGAGACGATCGGCACGCCGGATTTCATCATCGTGGCCATTTGCCGGCTGAAGAAGGCGATGTCCTTGGCATTCACCGGCTTGCCGGCCGCGCCGAACAGCGGCTTAGGCTTGGGCTTCACTTGGCCGGGATTGATCCCCTGCTTGCGTAGTTCGGCGCGCAGCAGATTGGCGTTCTTCGCCAACTGCTCGCCCTTCATCTTGATACCCCGCTTGTCGGTCCCCTCCCAGACAAACGGCTGCAGCTCCATGGTGCTACGCGCCACGGGCTCTTTCTTGATCGCACTGCGACTGACAGACATGTTGGCTCCCCAAGGCCCGCCATCCCCAGGCGGGCATCCTGACCGGCGATGGTAGCTGGTTCAGGGCCGTCCGGGGAGCCCGCTGGCGTGACGCCGCGCAGGGTTTTCGACCTGGCGAGACGAAAGGTGACGTACCGCGTCACATTGCCGCGTCCATCGCAGATTCGCTTCTGGGGGGTTCCCATCCGCGAAATTGCTGCCATCATTGGCGAGGGGAAATCGGGGAGACGCTGCCATGGGAGATTGGCACGTAACCTGCGTTGATCCACCCGCGGGGACGGGCAGCCTGCTCATCCGGCCTTCTGACCGGTCGGCAGCCACCCCCGACATCAACCACCACTTATCTTGGGGATGTACCACCATGAAGAACCAGAAGGGCTTCACCCTGATCGAACTGATGATCGTCGTTGCGATCATCGCCATCCTGGCCGCCATCGCGCTGCCGGCGTACTCCGATTACACCAAGAAGTCGAAGGTCTCGGAAGTCGTGCTGGCCGCTTCGGCCCTGCGCACCGCTGTTGCTGAATACGCTTCTTCGAACAATACTCTGCCGGGCGCGAGCTGGAGCGGCTTTGAGGCTCAGTCGTCCAAGTACGTCAGTGGTGTCACTTGGGATGGCACCAAGATCACTGCAACTGCCCAGAGCATTGGTAGCGGCGTCGATGGTGCAACCATTGAACTGACTGCGAGCTTGAACTCGGCCAACGGTACTGTTGACTGGAAGTGCAGCGGCGGCATTCCGTCCAAGTACCGTCCGGGCAGCTGCCAGTAAACAGCTGCAAACGCTGTAGTTTCTTAGTACTAAAAGCAGCCCCGCTATAGCGGGGTTTGCTTTTCTTGGGGGAGCGGACGGGGTACATGGGGATGTCTACCTTGCGCAAACTTGCGCCTTGGTGCTTTGCGCTGGCATTGATCATCTATCTGCGACCCTATACGGGGATCAGACATGACGCCACGCTGTACTTAGCTCAAGCGTTGCGGATTATCAGTCCTGATATCTATGATGGCGATTTGTTCTTTGCGGCAGGTAGCCAGGCAGATTTCACCCTATTCCCGCAGCTGCTCGCGTACCTGCTACGTCACGTTGAGCCGGGATCCGCTTTTCTGGCATTAACCTTTGCGCTTCGTGTCATCTTCTATGCGGCAAGCGCATACGTCGTCCGGGCGCTGTTCCCTCAAGGATGGCGTTGGCCAGCGATCTTCGCACTGATCGTTATGCCTAGTCTGTACGGCGCATTCAGCATGTTTTCCTATGCTGAGCCCTTCTTGACCGCGCGCCCATTGGCTGAGGCTCTCTCTCTCCTTGCAATCGGTCTTCTGCTGCGCCATCGCCTTTTGTGGTCATTCGTGTGCCTCGTCATCGCGGGATTGATGCATCCCTTGCAGGGTGCGGCAGCTGGTCTTGTAATCTGGTGCTGGCTGCTCATTCAAGATCGCAGATGGCTGTGGGCAGTTTCTGCGATTGTGCCTGTTGCTCTCTTGGGGCTCTTGCATGTGGGGCCGTTTGGAGGTCTCTTCCAGTCCATCGACTATGAATGGTATGAGCAAATCTCTGCGTTGAGTGCCCAGATTTTCGTTGGATCTTGGGAGCCGCGGGATTGGTGCATTGTCCTATCGGATTTCTATCTCATCTATCTTCTGTTTCAGCGTACAGAAAGAGATGTTGCTTTATCAAAAATGGCAGCGGCAACCATTCTTGCGGTTGCAATCGGCTTCGCATTCAGCGCAGTTTTTGCAGATGTACTGAGGCTGGTGCTGCCAGCTGGGTTGCAGATCTGGCGTGTTCTTTGGTTGGCGCATTGGTTGGCGATGGCTAGTATTCCATTTTTGATCAATGATCAATGGATCAGAAGCAATCGAGACCTGGTGGCGACATCGCTGTTGATCGCAATTGCTGTAACGGGCGCCAGCGTTCCTAGGATTACCTTGCCGTGGGCGGTGCTTGGTTTAATTCCCTTGCACATGTTGTGGCCCTACGCGGCAACGAGGGTTAGCCGCACTGGAAGGGCGCTAATTTTATCGGGACTTCTCCTGATTCTCGTGGCTGCGCTTTTCTGGTACCAGATACGTGCCTGGACGGTATTTGAGGCGCTCGGGAGTGATCTGGAAAGAGTGCGGCAAGATGTCGTTGTTGTCGGCTACCCGTTGATCGCGGGGGGAGTAGTAGCGGCTACCGTCTGGCTCTATCGGCGATCGGGATCGCGTTTGGGGGCTCTACTTGGCGTTGGAAGTATCTTTCTCCTGATAGCAGCAATATTCGTTTGGGATGCGAGAAGCCCTTGGAGCAAGACGCTGGAAACGGCAAAAGGAACGGACATCTTTGGTGTAGAGATTCCGCGCCATTCCAGTGTCTACTGGTATGCGAGTGAGCCGTCGCCGCTGGGGCCATGGTTGGTGCTGGAGCGGGCCAATTATTTCAGTATTTTTCAGCTGTCCGGTCAGATGTTCAATCGGGGGACGCCAATGGAGGGGGCCAGGCGCAAGGATCAGGTCGATCCAGTAAACAGCCAGGGAGAGATCTGTGACACCATGAATGCGGTCAATAAGGATGAGGACTCATGCTGGATCGGTACTGAAGGGATTCAGCATCTCTGCACGGCGCGCGGCAGCACGCCGGCGCCGGATTACTTCGTTCTTCCATTCAGGCAAAGGCAGCACGTGCGCGGCGTTTGGGATGTTAAGCACCCTATGCGCGACGAGACTCTTGGGCGACTTTATCTTTACAAATGCAGTGATTGGGTCGCTTTCGACGATGCTACGCATCAAGAACTCGAAAGAAGTGTTGATGCGAGGTTTGGGGAATGAGTGCCCGGTCGAGGGCGGGTTTGGTCATCAGATCACTACGCATTCGGCTTGGGTCGTTTGCTGAGGGGGTCGGGTATCTACTCGCCTCGGCAGTGGCCTTGCTCGCAGACCTCGGAACCTTCACGTTGCTTTCGTGGTGGTGGGGGGGCTGGTATTCAGCTGCCGCTGGCGGTTTCCTGGTGGGGAGCGTGGTGGCCTACGTTATCAGCGTGCGTTGGGTATTCGCTCGGCGCGTGGTCAGCTCTGCTTCGGCTGAATTGGCCATATTCGTGCTGATTGGTTGCTTCGGTCTGCTGGTTGTCCAAGGCGTGATGTGGGGCTGTATTGAGTGGTTTGGTTTGCCCGGTGGCATTGCAAGGTTGGTTGCGGTCGGATTCTCGTTCACATCGAATTTCGCGTTGCGTAAGTTGATTCTTTTCCGGTCGCGGGGGCGCGAACGGGCCATCGGGGAGGTGGCATGAGCAAGCATGTTGTAATCATCGGTGCGGGTCCGGCAGGCTTGACTGCCGCGTTGGAACTGGTTGGGCAGCCGGATGTGAAGGTGACGGTGCTGGAGGCGGATGATTGCGTGGGTGGCATCTCACGCACTGTCAACCACAATGGCAACCGCATCGATATTGGCGGGCACCGGTTCTTTTCGAAATCGGACTGGGTGATGCAGTGGTGGGCCAACCTGATGCCCATCGAGCACACAGGCGACGTTCCGTTGAACCTTCGCTACCAGGGCCAGGCGCGCGAGGGCTTGCCAACGGGGGCGCCTGTGGCAGATGGCTCGCAGCCGACTGCGATGCTGGTGCGCAACCGCCTGTCACGCATCTATTTCAATCGGCGCTTTTTCTCTTACCCGTTGAAGTTGAATGCGGACAGTTTCCGCAATCTGGGTGTGGGCAAGTCCGTATTGTTCGGTTTCAGCTATCTGCGCTCGCAGGTTAGCAAGATCGAGCCGGAAGTGAGTCTTGAAGACTTTCTCGTCAACCGCTTCGGGCAGCGTCTTTATCGCCAGTTCTTCAAGGAGTACACCGAGAAGGTCTGGGGTGTGCCTTGCAACCAGATCAGTGCAGAGTGGGGCGCGCAACGCATCAAGAGTCTGTCGATCACCAAGGCGGTGCTGCATGCTGCGCGAAGTGCGCTGGGCTTGAACGGGAAGGCTGAACAGACTTCGTTGATCGAGAACTTCCTGTATCCGAAGCATGGCCCCGGTGAGATGTGGGAAACAGCTGCTCAGCAGTTCGTCGCGCGTGGCGGCACATTGCTGATGAAGCATCGTGCCGTTGGACTGGAAGTGGGCGATGACCAAGTGCACAGCGTCACCGTACAGTCCGGGTCTGGCGAAGCCTTCAAGCTCGAGTGCTCGCACGTGGTCTCGACCATGCCCGTGCGTGAGCTGGTATCCGCATCGCGGACAAGCTGGCCCGAAGATGTGGCAACGATTGCGGATGGGCTGCAGTACCGTGATTTCATCACCGTCGGCCTGCTTTACGATGCGTCCGATCTTCCTCGGGCATTGGGCGACAACTGGATCTACATTCAAGAGCCGGGTGTGAACGTAGGGCGTGTACAGGTCTTCAACAATTGGAGCCCGTACATGGTTCGCGACGCATCGAAAGTATGGATGGGGCTCGAGTTCTTCTGCCGTGAGACTGATCCGCTGTGGAACATGGGTGATGCAGACCTTCAGGCACTGGCCCAGCGCGAGATGCTCCAGATCGGCCTGGTCACCGCCGAGCGTGCGCAGGATGCGGTTGTGATCCGAGTACCCAAAGCCTATCCGGGCTACTTTGGTGAAGCCTACGCCCAGTTCGATCGATTGCGGTCCGCGTTGGATCAGGTGCAGAACCTGTTCCTGGTGGGGCGCAATGGGATGCACCGTTACAACAATCAGGATCACTCGATGCTGACAGCCAAAGAGGCTGCCGATCAGATCCTGTCCGGTAACGTGGACAAGAGTCGGCTGTGGTCAATCAATGTGGACGATGAGTACCACGAAGAGGCCAAGGCCTGAGCCCAAGCTGCCCTCATGCCTCCTTCCCGGCACTTGCCGGGATTGGGGAGGACGGTAGCCAGGTGCGGTATTCGATCTGACGTGGAGTCATGCAGATGTGGAACGTCCTTGTTTGTGGAGGGGCGGGTTACATCGGTAGCCACATGTCACAGTGGCTGGCCGAACAGGGTCATGCCGTAACCGTGTTGGACAACCTGTCCACCGGTCACCGGCAGGCAGTGAAATGGGGAGAGTTGATCCAGGCAGATCTGCTTGACGAGTCTTCGCTGGAGCGTGCGTTCAGCGGGCGGCGTTATGACGTGGTGATGCATTTCGCTGCGAGTTCGTTGGTTGCGTCTTCCGTCGCCGATCCATTTTCCACCTATCGGAACAATGTGGCCGGAACTCTGAATCTGCTGGCGCAGCTGCGGTACCGGGATATAGGCAAGGTGGTCTTTTCATCCACGGCCGCTGTGTTCGGGCAGTCATCGGCTTCCCTAGTTGACGAACAGCAGCCGATGCAGCCGATCAATCCCTATGGTGCCAGCAAGTTGATGGTTGAGCGGATGCTTGCAGACGCTTGGGAAGCGTATGGCTTGTCGTCGGTAGTTCTTCGCTACTTCAATGCTGCCGGCGCTCTTCCTGAACACGGCATAGGTGAAGCGCATGCCTGTGAGACTCATCTGATTCCGAACGTGCTCAGGGCCGCCGCCGGACAGGCGCCTCCGCTGAAGGTATTTGGTGCGGACTACCCCACACCTGACGGAACCTGTGTACGGGACTACGTACATGTGCAGGATCTCGCGCGTGCCCACGGCTTGGCGATGAACCTGATGGAGCGGAGTCCTGGAACCCATGACTTCAATCTGGGCAGTGAGCAGGGCTACTCAGTCATGGATATCGTTGAGGCCGCCGCGCAGGTGGTCGGGCGCGCAGTACCTTTCGAGGTCGTCGGCCGTCGGGCCGGGGATCCAGCCCGGCTGGTGGCCTCCAGCGCCAAGGCGCAACGGGAGCTGGGATGGGAGCGAAGTTGGCAGGACCTGGTAGCCATCGTCAAAAGCGCCTGGGATTGGCATCGGGAGCAGCCGTTCTGAAAGCGGACTGTGGGTGTCTGGACAAGCGTTCACACGGGGTGCGCGGTTAGTATGTCACCCCTGTAGACAACACTATGGCCGCCATGGCGGCCGTCTTGGGTCAGTAAAGGAAGCGTATGAGCGCAGTCACCACCCCCAACCTCGTCGGCATCACCGGCCTGGCCCGCCGCCTGGTTCAGGATGGCGCCTTGGACGAGGCTTCCGCCCGCGACGCCATGGCCAAGGCCGCCGCCGCTCGCCAGCCGCTGCCAACCTGGTTCGCGCAGAACAAGCTGGTCAGTGCCTCGCAGCTCGCCGCCGCCAACGCGGTCGAGTTCGGCATGCCGCTGTTCGACGTGTCCACGTTCGACACCAGCCAGAACGCGATGAGCTTGGTCAGCGAGGAGCTGCTGCGCAAGCACAACGTGCTGCCGCTATTCAAACGCGGCGGCAAGCTCTTCGTGGGTACCAGCAATCCGACCCACGCGCTGGACGAGATCAAGTTCCACACCAATCTGGTAGTGGAACCGATCCTGGTTGATGAAGACCAGATCCGCCGCACGCTGGAGCAGTGGCACGCCAGCCACGACACCATCGGCGATGCGCTGGGCGGCGACGACGAGGGTATGGCCAACCTCGATGTTGGCCTGGGCGACGAAGACAACGCGGGGGGCGACTCCGGCATCGATGCCAAGGGCGACGACACCCCGGTGGTGAAGTTCGTCAACAAGGTGCTGGTCGATGCCATCCGCAAGGGCGCATCGGACATCCACTTCGAGCCCTACGAAGACGATTACCGCGTGCGCCTGCGCATCGACGGTCTGCTGAAGATGGTGGCGCGGGCGCCGGTGAAGTTGAACCAGCGCATCGCCGCGCGCCTGAAGGTGATGGCGCAGCTGGACATCGCTGAGAAGCGGGTGCCACAGGACGGGCGCATCAAGCTGAACCTGTCCAAGTCCAAGCAGATCGACTTCCGCGTCAGCACGCTGCCGACGCTGTTCGGCGAGAAGGTGGTGCTGCGTATCCTCGATGGCAGCGCGGCCAAGCTGGGCATCGACAAGCTGGGCTACGAGCCGGACCAGCAGAAGCTGTTCCACGACGCCATCCACAAGCCCTACGGCATGGTGCTGGTGACCGGCCCGACCGGTTCGGGCAAGACGGTGTCGCTGTATACCGCGCTGGGCATCCTCAACGATGAGACGCGCAACATCTCCACCGCCGAAGACCCGGTGGAAATCCGCCTGCCCGGCGTCAACCAGGTGCAGCAGAACAACAAGCGCGGCATGACCTTCGCTGCTGCGCTGCGCTCGTTCCTGCGACAGGATCCGGACATCATCATGGTCGGCGAAATCCGCGACCTGGAGACGGCCGAGATTGCGATCAAGGCGGCGCAGACCGGCCACATGGTGCTGTCCACGCTGCATACCAACGATGCGCCGCAGACCATCGCGCGCCTGGTGAACATGGGTTCGCCCCGTCATCACCCGCGGGGGGGGGGGGGGGGTCGCGGCGCGCCGGGGGCGGGGGGTGTGGGGAAGGGGGGGGGGGGGGGGGGGGGGGCGGCGCAGCTGGATGCGGGCATCCAGTTGTACGAGGCGGTGGGCTGCGATGAGTGCACCGAGGGCTACAAGGGCCGAACCGGTATCTACCAGGTGATGCCGATGACCGATGAGATCGCCACCATCGTGCTGGCCGGTGGCAACGCACTGCAGATTGCCGAGGCGGCGCAGCAGATCGGGGTGAATGACCTGCGGCAGTCGGCGTTGAAGAAGGCGGCAGCGGGTGTGACCAGCCTGGCCGAGATCAATCGCGTTACCAAGGATTGAGGTAGATCCACGCCATGCGTGGATGACGCGATGCATGAGGTTGCCGGCCAGCGGCCGGCACTACCGCGTTGGTGGGTAGATCCACGCCATGCGTGGATGACGCGATGCATGAGGTTGCCGGCCAGCGGCAGGCACTACCGCGTTGGTGGGTAGATCCACGCCATGCGTGGATGACGCGATGCATTGGGTTGCCGGCCAGCGGCCGGCACTACCACGTTGGTGGGTAGATCCACGCCATGCGTGGATGACGCGATGTATTGGGTTGCCGGCCAGCGGCCGGCACTACCACGTTGGTGGGTAGATCCACTCCATGCGTGGATGGCGCGGCGGCGCACGCCAACCAAGGTTGGCACCTACCAGGGCCGTTCGGCCCTTACTCCATCCCCAGCTTCTTCAGCTTGTAGCGCAGCGCGCGGAAGGTAATCCCCAGCTGCGCAGCCGTGCGGGTCTTGTTCCAGCGGTTCTCTTCCAGCGCGCTGGATGGCGCTGCGCTCCAGCTGCTCGATGTACGAGGGCAGGGCGGCACCGCCCGGCTGCAGGTCGGCCACGGCTTCGGCGGGAGCAGCGCCGCCGGGCGCACGTGGGGCGTGCTGCGGCAGGCGCAGGTCGTCGGCACCGATGCGGTCTTCTTCGGCCAGTGCCAGCGCGCTCCAGAATGTTCTCCAGCTCGCGCACATTGCCCGGGAACGCATAGTGGGCCAGCGCTTCCAGCGCCGATGGCGCCAGCAGCGGTGTGGCACGGCCGTGGCTTCGGGCCAGCCGCGCCAGCACGGCGGCAGCCAGTTCCGGCAGGTCCTGGCGGCGCTCGCGCAGCGGCGGCACCTTCAGTTCAATCACGTTGATGCGGTAGTACAGGTCGTGGCGGAAGCGCCCGTCCTCGACCAGCTCGGCCAGGTCACGGTGCGTGGCCGAGAGAATGCGCACGTCCACCGGTTCTTCGTTGGCCGCACCCACCGCACGCACCGACTTTTCCTGGATCGCGCGCAACAGCTTCACCTGCATCTGCAGTGGCAGCTCGGCCACTTCGTCCAGGAACAGGGTGCCGCCGTGTGCCGCCTGGAACAGGCCGGGCTTGTCGGCATGCGCGCCGCTGAAGCTGCCTTTGCGGTGGCCAAAGAATTCGCTCTCCATCAGCTCGCCGGGAATGGCGCCGCAGTTGACCGGTACGAACGGGCCGGCCGCACGCGCGCCCTGGGCGTGGATGGTGCGCGCGACCAGTTCCTTGCCCACGCCCGATTCACCGAGGATGTAGACCGGTGCCTGGCTGCGCGCGACCTTGCCGATGGTGGTGCGCAGTACGTCCATCGCCGGCGAAGCGCCGAGCAGGCGTGCAGCCTGTTCGGTGGCGGGGCCGGGCGCAGGGCGTTCGGTGTTGTTGAGTTCCAGCGCGTGCTTGACCAGGCCGCGCAGCACCGAGATGTCCACCGGCTTGCTGACGAAGTCGAAGGCGCCGGCCTTCAGCGCTTCCACGGCCAGGTCCATGCTGCCGAATGCGGTGATCATCGCCACCGGTGTGCGCGGGTAGTGCTGGGCGATCTCGCTGACCAGCTCGATGCCGTTGCCATCCGGAAGGCGCATGTCGGTGATGCACAGGTCGTACGGGTTGCTGGCCAGCAGCTCGCGCGCTTCGGCCAGGTTGGCGGCGGTACTGATGCGCAGCCCCATGCGGCCGAGGGTCAGTACCAGCAGTTCGCGGATGTCGCGTTCATCGTCGACGACGAGGGCGCTGCGGGTTTCGTTCATGGGCGTGAAAGATAAACGAGGGGGCTGGAAGCGACAAATGTTTGACGCACAGAATTGGAATCAGGTGGGCAACAGCGTGTGCGGGCCAGGCAGCACCAGGCGGAAGCAGGAGCCGCCGGCGGGCACCGGGATGTAGTCGAGCCGTGCCTGGTTGGCGCGGCACAACTCGCGGGCGATATACAGGCCCAGCCCGGTGCCGTGCTCGGAGGTGGTGAAGAACGGGCGGAACAGCTGTGCGGCCACGCTCTCGGGAATGCCGGGGCCACGGTCCATCACGTCGATCACCGCGCTGCGCTCGTGCTGCGCCACGCGCAGGCGCACGCGCGCCGGCTGCTGGCCGATGCGGCCGTACTTCAGTGCGTTGTGCACCAGCACGGTGAGCACCTGGTACAGGTGTTTGCTGTCGACCTGGGCCATCACCGCCGTGTCGCTGATGATCGGTTCGATGCTGTCGGTTTCCAGCGTCTGGCCCTGCTTGTACTCCAGCACGAAGCGGCGCACGAAGGCGACCAGGTCGACGTTCTCGGGTGTGGCGCGCTCGCGCCGTGCCAGCCCCAGCACGCTCTCGACGATGCCGTTGGTGCGCTGGCATTGCTGGCGGATGATCTGCAGCAGGCGGCGGTCGCTTTCGTTGAAACCGGTGCCTTCCTCCAGCAGCTGCACGGCGTAGTTGATCGCCGCCAGCGGATTGCGGATTTCATGGGCG
The DNA here is from genome assembly GCF_056481145.1 of Stenotrophomonas sp. 93052_Sma. Classification (NCBI taxonomy): domain Bacteria; kingdom Pseudomonadati; phylum Pseudomonadota; class Gammaproteobacteria; order Lysobacterales; family Lysobacteraceae; genus Stenotrophomonas; species Stenotrophomonas sp. 93052_Sma. The sequence goes on along the minus strand of NZ_CM151134.1, from coordinate 3,894,168 downwards.
AGGCTGGCCGAGAAGCGGCCCATCGCCGACAGGGTGAGCGATTCGGCGCGCCGCGAGACCACGCTGGAGTCGTCCAGGAATACCAGCGCCAGTTCGCTGCCGGCCAGCAGGCGGGCGAAGCGCGGTTGCACTTCTGGCTGGTCGGGGTTGAGCTGCAGCGGCAGTTCGTCCTGCGCCCAGCCGTTGCGCCAGCGCTGCAGACGGCGCGCCAGTTCCGGCGCGGCACTGGCCAGATCCAGCCGTCCCGTCTCACCGATGCCGTCGTTGTCGCCGAGCAGCATCGAGGCCGCTTCATTGGCCAGGGTGATGCGGTTGTCGGCGTCCACCACCAGCACGCCGGTGCGCATGCGGCGGATGATCAGTTCGTTGATCTGGAACAGGTTGGCCACTTCGTCGCCGCGCTGGTTGGCCAGCTGCTGGTTGCGGCGCGCGGTTGCCCACCTGGTAGCTGATGAAGGCCAGCGCCAGGTAGCTGGTGGCGAACATGGCCAGCTCGGCCAGCGTGCGGGTGGGATCACCGCCTTCGAGCACCTTCCAGAGGTATTCGGTACCGGTGGCCAGGCTGGCAGCGACCGCCAGGCCCAGGCCCCAGCTCAGCGGCAGCAGGGTGGCGGCGGCGGCGATGTTGAACAGCAGCGACATCGAGATGCCGGCGCTGGCACCGGGCAGGGCATGCGCCAGCAGGGTGGCGGCGATGATGTCCACCAGCACGCTGCTGACCACGATCGGGCGCAGCCAGCGTTCGTTGCGGCCGATCGCCAGGGCCAGCAGCGACAGCAGCAGATAGATCGCCGCGACGGTATCGGCCAGACGCGGGTGATGGGCCTCGCCGACCATGCCGGACAGGGGGCTGTAGAGCAGGCCGGCGATGACCGCGGCGATCAGCACCCGGTACAGCGCGAAGAAGTACAGCTCACGCCGCGGAATCGATTCGATGCGGTCGATCAATGAAGCACTGGGTGACACGCCGGAACTCCCCTTCTGGCTGCCTGGGTCTGGAATCTGCGGCGGCCCTGCCTGGCATCCCCTGAAGCCGGGCGGGTACGTCGCTTCTCTATGGCCTGCGGTGGAAGCCGCCGGGCAGGCCCGACACTACACACCTTGGTTGACCAGTATAGGGCCCCCGGCAGGGCGCCGCCGGAGCCGCCCGGATCGCGCATTTGGCCCGCCGTGGATACCGGTGGCCAACGGCGGCCCGGGCGCAACTGCCTGAATGGCGGTGGAAATCTGGCCGGGTCTGGCGATTTGTACAGACTTCTTTGCGCCCCGGCGCTCGCTCGGCCACAATAGTGGGCCCGCCGCGGTCCATGCCGGCGCCCCGCCGGGGCCCTGAGGAATTGCGTGCGGTCGTTCCTATTCCCACGGTGACGCATGAATTTCCACGAATACCAGTCAAAACAACTGCTTGCCGAGTACGGCATCCCGGTCCCGGCCGGCAAGGTCGCTGCGACCCCGGACGAAGCGGTTGCCGCTGCCAACTCCCTGGGCCAGGGCCCCTGGATGGTCAAGGCGCAGATCCACGCTGGCGGCCGCGGCAAGGCTGGCGGCGTCAAGTTCTGCAAGACCACCGACGACGTGAAGGCCGCTGCGGCCAAGATGCTCGGCACCAAGATGGCCACCTACCAGACCGCAGGCGTTGAACTGCCGGTCAACCTGGTGCTGGTGACCACCGCCGGCGAGATCGTCAAGGAACTGTACCTGTCGGTGCTGGTCGACCGTGGCACCAAGACCATCACCTACATCGCCTCTTCGGAAGGCGGCGTGGAGATCGAGCAGGTCGCCGCTGAAACCCCGGAGCTGATCCACTCGCTGAACGTCGACTTCGTCGAAGGCGTGCAGGGTTACCACGGCCGTGATTTCGGCTTCAAGCTGGGCCTGACCGCCAAGCAGGCCGGCCAGTTCGCCAGCATCATGGTGAACCTGTACCGCCTGTTCAACGAAAAGGACCTGGCGCTGGTTGAAATCAACCCGCTGGCCATCCTGGACGACGGCAACCTGTACGCGCTGGACGGCAAGTTCGACAGCGACGACAACGCCGCGTTCCGCCAGAAGGCCCTGGTCGCCATGCGCGACAAGACCCAGGAAGATCCGACCGAAGTGATCGCTTCGGAGCTGGACATCAACTACGTCACCATGGACGGCAACATCGGCTGCATGGTCAACGGCGCAGGCCTGGCCATGGCCACCATGGACGTCATCAAGCTCAACGGCGGCGAGCCGGCGAACTTCCTGGACGTGGGCGGCGGTGCCAACAAGCAGCGCGTCATCGAAGCCTTCAAGCTGATCCTGTCCTCGGACAAGGTCGAAGGCATCTTCGTCAACATCTTCGGCGGCATCGTCCGCTGCGACATGATTGCCGAAGGCATCATCGCCGCCGTGAAGGAAGTGGGCGTCAAGGTTCCGGTCGTGGTGCGCCTGGAAGGCACCAACGTGGAAGAAGGCAAGCAGCTGCTGCGTGACAGCGGCATGGCCATCATCCCGGCTGACAACATCAACGATGGCGCCAAGAAGATCGTTGAAGCTGTCAAGAACGCTGCCTGATTCGACACCAAGGAATTCCCATGTCTGTTTTGATTAACAAGAACACCAAGGTGATCGTGCAGGGCTTCACCGGCCAGCAGGGCACCTTCCACGCCACTCAGATGATCGAGTACGGCACCCAGGTTGTTGGCGGCGTGACCCCGGGCAAGGGGGGCACCACCCACATCGACCTGCCGGTCTTCAACACCGTTGCCGACGCCGTGCAGAGCACCGGCGCCAACGCTTCGGTCATCTACGTGCCGCCGCCGTACGCGGCCGACGCGATCCTGGAAGCCGCTGCTGCCGGCATCAAGGTCATCGTCTGCATCACCGAAGGCATCCCGGTGCTGGACATGCTGCGCGTCAAGAACGTGCTGACCCGTTCGCATCCGGACACCGTGCTGATCGGGCCGAACTGCCCGGGCGTCATCACCCCGGGTGAGTGCAAGATCGGCATCATGCCGGGCCACATCCACCAGCCGGGCAAGATCGGCATCGTGTCGCGTTCGGGCACCCTGACCTATGAAGCGGTCAAGCAGACCACTGAAGTCGGCCTGGGCCAGTCCACCTGCATCGGCATCGGTGGTGACCCGATCAACGGCCTGAACTTCGTCGACTGCCTGAAGCTGTTCAACGAAGACCCGCAGACCGAAGGCATCATCATGGTCGGCGAAATCGGCGGTGACGCTGAAGAAGCCGGCGCCGAGTACATCAAGAACCACGTGAAGAAGCCGGTCGTCGGCTTCATCGCCGGTGCGTCGGCTCCGGCCGGCAAGCGTATGGGCCACGCCGGTGCGATCGCCTCGGGCGGCAAGGGCACCGCGGAAGGCAAGTTCGCCGCGATGGAAGCTGCTGGCGTCGTCACCGTCCGTTCGCCGGGCGACCTGGGCGCTGCCATCGCCAAGCTGGTGAAATAAGACCGCTTGTGTAGAGTCGAGCCATGCTCGACTGACGCTCTTGTTTCAAACAGAAAGGCCGCCTCCGGGCGGCCTTTCTGCGTCTGGTGCCCTGACCATCCCGGTAACCCCATCCACGCATGGCGTGGATCTACTGAGCCGGGGCTGTCCACGCAGTGAGCGCGCCCAGCGCATGGCGCAGCGCTACAATGGGCACATTGCAACCACAGGCTGGATTCCCATGGCTTCGATCCGCATCGCGATGGCGCAGTTCGACTTCCCGGTCGGCGATGTCGCCGGCAACACCGAGCGCATCATCGAGATGATCGACCAGGCGCGCGACGAGTACGGCGCCGAGCTGGTGATGTTCCCCGAGCTGGCGGTGAGTGGTTATCCGCCGGAAGACCTGCTGCTGCGCCCGGGCTTCCTGTACGAGTGCGAGCAGGCGATGGCCCGCATCGCTGCTGCCTGCCGTGGCATCACCGCCGTGGTTGGTTGGCCGCAGGCGGCCGGTGCGGTGGTCTACAACGCCGCCAGCGTGCTGCGTGACGGCCTGGTCGAGCAGACCTACCGCAAGCGCGAGCTGCCCAACTACGCGGTGTTCGACGAGCGCCGCTACTTCGATGTCGATCCGGATGGCGGCAGCTGCGTGTTCGAGGTCAACGGCATTCCGGTCGGCCTGCTGATCTGCGAGGACCTGTGGTTCGCCGAGCCGCTGGCCGACACCGTGCGCGCCGGTGCGCAGCTGGTGGTGGTGCCGAATGCCTCGCCCTACGAGCGTGGCAAGCATGCCCAGCGCGATGCAGTGCTGGCCGCACGCACCCGTGAGAGCGGGGCGGCGATCGCCTACCTCAACGTGGTCGGTGGCCAGGACGCGCTGGTGTTCGACGGCGCCTCGGTAGTGGCCGATGGCGACGGTACCGTGCACCCGGCCGCCGCCGCCTTCGTCGACCAGTGGCTGGTGGTGGAGTACGACGGTGAAAGCCGCCGCTTCATGCCGCACGTGTGGATGGACGATGGCGACGAGAGCATGGACGCGCTGGCCTGGCGCGCAGTGACCCGTGGCATCCAGGACTACTGCCGCAAGAACGGCTTCAAGAAGGTGTGGCTGGGCCTGTCCGGCGGCATCGATTCGGCGCTGGTGCTGGCCATGGCCGTGGACGCGATGGGCGCGGAAAACGTCACCGCCGTGCGGTTGCCGTCGCGCTATACCGCGGGCCTGTCCAACGACCTGGCCGCCGAACAGTGCCAGGCACTGGGCGTGAAGCTGGAGGCGGTATCGATCGAGCCGGCGTTCAAGGGACTGATGGAAGCGCTGGCGCCGATGTTCGAAGGCACTGCGCCGGACGTGACCGAAGAGAACCTGCAGTCGCGCAGCCGTGGCGTGATCCTGATGGCGCTGGCCAACAAGTTCGGTGGCCTGTTGCTGACCACCGGCAACAAAAGCGAATACGCGGTGGGTTACGCCACCATCTACGGCGACATGTGCGGTGGCTATGCGCCGCTGAAGGACCTGTACAAGACCGAAGTGTTCGGGCTGTCCAAGTGGCGCAACACCGTGGGCGGCGCGCCGGTGATCCCACCGGCCGTGATCAGCCGCCCGCCGTCGGCCGAGCTGCGCGAGAACCAGCTGGACCAGGATTCGCTGCCGGCCTATGACGTGCTGGACGGCATCCTGTACCGCTACATCGACCAGGAGCAGTCGCGCACGGAGATCGTGGCGGCCGGTTACGACGCGGCCGTGGTCGACCGGGTGCTGCGCCTGGTGCGCATCAGCGAGTGGAAGCGGCACCAGGCCGCGCCGGGGCCGAAGGTCTCGCGCCGGGCATTTGGCCGCGAGCGTCGTTACCCGATCAGCAACGGTTACAAGGGCTGAAGCTGCGGTTGGCGGGTAGTGCCGGCCGCTGGCCGGCAACCCCGTATACCGCGTATCCACGCATGGCGTGGATCTACCGGGCGTCCTCAAGCAACTGTTCGAGGCTGGCGGTTTCCGCAGCGTCGTTGAAGCGTCCGTCTCCCAGCCGTGCCCGCACAAACGCCAGGCCATCCGCCGCCGCCGCGTCCAGCGTGCCACGGTGGTCGACCGGGTAACGCCGGAACGCGACCGGCTCGCCTCGCAGGGCCAGGCCTGCGGCATACAGCAGGGTGGTCAGATAGGGCACGTCGCGGTCCTCGCTGCCGTGGCCCAGCATCAGCGGTTGGCTGAAGCCGCGGCGCGGTACGCCGAGATAGTCGTACAGCACCGCCCAGATGCCCGGCACGCTGGTCAGCGGTGCAGTGAACATGCTGCCGGTATCCGCACCGTCCAGCGTGGTGGCCAGTTCGCCCAGGCACTGTTCGCGTGCCACTGCCACGCGGGCGCGACCGGTGTCGCTGAGGACGCGGTCGATCTGTGGCGCAACCTGCAACAGACCGTCGAGCAGATACGCGTGATACGCGTTGAGCGCGCCAGGATTGGCGCTGCGGTTGTCCGGCTTCATCACCAGCGCGGTCAGCTCGACGGCGGTGGGCGTGCCGGTGGTGAAGCTGCCGCGGTAGTGCAGGGAAGGGCCACCATAGGTGGGCGCCAGATGCCCGGCTGTGAGGGCTGCAGCGCCACCCTGTGAATGACCAACCGAGACCCAGCGCGGCGACAGCGCTGCGTTGCCCAGGTACTGGCGGCTGGCCTTGACCAGGTCGATGGCATTGCGCGCGGCCGTGCGGACGTGCAGATAGGCATGCTCGCCGGGGCTGCCGAGCCCCTGGTAGTCCGCGGCGACCACCGCATAGCCCTGGGCCAGGAACTGATCGAGGAAGCGCCTGTCGCGTTCGGGTTGGTAGGGGCCGGACACCGAGGGCGCGCAGCGATCTGCGATGCCCTGGGTGCCGTGTGCCCAGGACACCACCGGCCAGCCGCCCGCTGGAGCCGCGCCGGCGGGCAGGTACAGCAGGCCGGTGCCTTCGGCCAGCTGGCCGCGAAGATCCGGGGTGCGGTAGTGGAGCTTGTAGGCCTGCGCAGCCTTGGACGGCACCCATGACGCGCGATAGGGGGCAGCAGACAGCAGATCGCCCGGTGCACCCGGTGCGGCAGCCAGGGGGCCCGAGGACAGCGCCAGCACGGCGGTGGCAAGGAGGCAGGCGAGGGGGCGGAAACGGCGGGGCGGTAGGGTCATGGGGCGCTCCTTCACGGCCGGGATGGCCGTTGCGCCGCAGTGTGGAGGGCGTCGCCGGAGCGGGATGCGACCGGCGTCGCATCCGCCGGGAATTCGTAGAATTCCTAGTGTCGTGGTCCATGGGCGTACGAACCATCCACGCATGGCGTGGATCTACCGACAAAGAAAAGGCCCCTTTCGGGGCCCTCTCTTACTTCTTTTCCAGTCGCGCGTTGCGCTGGCCGGTGCTGGCGGATTTCTCGCCGGCGAACGGGTTCAGCTTGCGGATCATCCACGGGTACTTCGGCCATTTGCCTTCCAGCCACGGGTGGTCCGGCTGGTTCAGCTGCAGGACGCGGCGGGCATCGTCGGCCAGGGTCTTGTTGCCCAGGTGGGTGTAGGAATCGGCCAGCACAGCCACGGCGTCGTACTGGAACGCGCTCTGCGGGTAGGTTTCCAGCAGGTAGTTGGCGCGGCCGGCGGCCGAGACCCAGGCGCCGCGGCGCATGTAGTACAGGGCGTTGTCCAGCTCATGCTGGGCGAACACGTCACGCAGCTCCAGCATGCGCTGGCGCGCATCGGCGGCGTAGCGGCTGTTCGGGTAGCGGTCCACCACGATGTTGAAGTCCGAATACGCCTGGTGCGGCGTGGACAGGTCGCGGCGGCTGGCATCCAGAGACCATACGCGGCGCAGGAAAACCGTACTGCGGTTGGAGTTGGCCAGGCCGCGCAGGTAGTACAGGTACGCGATGTTGCGATGGGTCGGGTAGGTACGGATGAAGCGGTCGATGCTGGACACCGCGTCATCGTGCTTGCCGGCCTTGTACTGGGCGTAGGCGGTCTCGATCATCGCCTGCTCGGTGTACGGACCGTACGGATACTGGGCCACCAGGCGGCGGAAGCTGGCTTCGGCGCCGCTCCAGTTGCCACCCTGCATCAGCTTGTGGCTCTTCTCGTACAACTGTTCGACCGGCGTCCCTTCATCGGGGCGATCACCCTTCTTGGCACCACGGTGGCAGCCGGTGGCGGCGATGACCAGCACCAGCAGCAGGGCGGTGAGGCGGACGGGCGCGGAGAGCATGGCGGAGCGTCGGATCATGGGGTCGAGGCGGGACGCGGCTGGAATACGAAGGGTCGATGATAGCCTAGTGTCCTGTCCAGCGACTGAAACCGGCCGCCGGGACCCCAAAATTTCAAAGAATGCCCCCTGCCATGTCTGAACAACCCTCTGAATCGGCCCGCCAGGCCATCGTCCCCGACACCGCTGCCGGCCGCCGTTTCGACGCCGTCGTGGCCGAACTGTTCCCCGAATACTCGCGTTCGCGCCTGACCGAGTGGATCAAGGCCGGTGAGGTGCTGCTGGACGGCGCCCAGGTGCGCCCGCGCGATCCGCTGCGCGGCGGCGAGCTCGTGACCCTCAACGTGGTGCTCGAGACCCAGACCGACGCCCAGCCGGAGGACATCCCGCTGGACGTGCTGTTCGAGGACGAGCACCTGCTGGTGATCAACAAGCCGGTCGGCCTGGTGGTGCATCCGGGTGCGGGCAACCACAGCGGCACCCTGGTGAATGCCCTGCTGTTCCGCGACCCGTCGGTGGCGGTGCTGCCGCGCGCCGGCATCGTGCACCGCCTGGACAAGGACACCAGCGGGGTGATGGTGGTGGCCAAGACCCTGGAAGCGCAGACCGCGCTGGTCGAGCAGCTGGCCGCGCGACGTGCACCGCCAGTACCTGGCCATCGTGATGGGTGCGCTGGTGGCCGGCGGTACCGCCGATGCCCCGATCGACCGCCACCCACGCGACCGCCTGAAGATGGCCGTGCGCGAGGACGGCAAGGAAGCGGTCACCCATTACCGCCTGCGCGAGCGCTTCCGTGCGCACACTGCGCTGGAGTGCCGCCTGGAAACCGGCCGTACCCATCAGATCCGCGTGCACATGGCGCATGTGCGCCATCCGATCATCGGTGACCCGCTGTACGGCGGTGCGCTGAAGCTGCCCAAGGGCGCCAGTGATGAGCTGGTAGCCGCGCTGCGCGGCTTCAAGCGCCAGGCCCTGCACGCCGAGACCCTGGAGTTCACGCACCCGATCACCGGTGAGCTGGTGCGCAACACCGCGCCGGTGCCGGACGACATGCTGCACCTGATGAAGGTGCTGCGCGAAGACAGCGAAGCCTTCGCCGCACGCGAGCGGGACCGCTGGTGATGGCCGCCGCGTTGCCTTTGCTGCAGGCGGACTGGCCGGCGCCTCCGGGCGTCCATGCGCTGACCACGCGTCGGCACGGTGCGGGCATTTCGCCGGCGCCGTTCGCGCAGTTCAACCTGGGCAACCGGCACGCGGCCGATGGTGATACCCCGGCCAACGTGGAGCACAACCGGCAGCTGCTGCAGCAGGGGCTGGCGCTGCCGTCGGCACCGCACTGGCTGCGCCAAGTACACAGCAGTACCGTGCTGCGCTTCACAACGCCGCCGGTGCCAGGCGCAAGCGAACCGGTGGCCGACGCTGCGGTGACCTCGGTGCCCGGCGTGGTGCTGGCGATCCTGACCGCCGACTGCCTGCCGGTGGTGTTCGCCGCTGCCGACGGTAGCGAGGTGGGCGCCGCTCACGCTGGATGGCGCGGGCTGGCCGACGGCATGCTGGAGGCCACCGTGGCCGCCATGCAGACCCCGCCCGCGCAGCTTCGCGCGTGGCTGGGCCCGGCGGCCGGGCCGGCCGACTACGAGATCGGCGAAGAGGTCTTCCACGCCTTCGTCGGCCATGATCCGGCGGCCGAGGCGGCGTTTGTGGCGACACGCCAAGGGCACTGGAAGGTGGACCTGTTCGCCCTGGCACGTCAGCGCCTGCAGGCGGCGGGCATGGACCCGGCGCAGGTGTATGGCGGCACGGTGTCGACGATGGCCGATCCCGACCTGTATTCGCACCGGCGCGACCGTCGCACCGGGCGCATGGCGACCCTGGCCTGGATCGCGCCCTGACCACGCCGCTGTTCGCGCGCGTGCTGGGGCCGGCCTTCGCCACCCTGGCCACGCCGGTGCAGGCGCTGCATGCCGCGCCGTTGCCGTGCCGCTACGTGGGGCAGGCGCGCATCGTGAGAGGGCGGCACTGGCTGGTGCCGCTGCTGGCCGCGTTGGCGCGGTTGCCGAAGGATGGCGACGCGCTGCCCACCGAAGTGGCGTTCAGTGCACACGGGCAGGGCGAGCAGTGGGCGAGGCGGTTTGGCCGCTGGCCGATGGTGTCGCGGCTGTGGGCGCACGAGGGGTACCTGCGCGAGCAGTTGGGCGCGGTGCGCTTCGAATTTGATCTGCAGGCCCGCGAGGGTGGCATCGACTGGTCGGTGCGGCGGGTCTGGGCGTTCGGGCTGCTGCCGCTGCCGAGGCGCTGGTTTGGTGGTGTGCGTTGCCGCGAAGCCTGGCAGGGTGAGCGTTACACTTTCCTGGTCGATGTGACGCTGCCCTGGGCCGGAGCCCTGATCCGCTATGAAGGCTGGCTCGAACCGCAGTGATTCCGCCGCCGAGGCCGGCAGCGCGGTGATCGTGTTCGATGGCGTATGCGCGCTGTGCAACCGCTGGGTGCGCTTCCTGCTGCGTTTCGATCGCAAGGGGCGCTACCGCTTTGCGGCGATGCAGGGCGCGCAGGGCAGCGTGATGTTGCGGCGCGCACGGGCTGGACCCGCAGGATCCGATGTCGTTCCTGCTGCTGGACGAACAGGGCGCCTGGACCGATACCGATGCGATCCTTCGCGTGCTGGCGGGGCTGGGCGGCGTCTGGCGTCTGACCGGTGCATTGCGCGTGCTGCCGCGCAGCTGGCGTGATGCCGCGTACCGCGCGCTGGCCCGCAACCGCTACCGCTGGTTCGGGCGGCATGACGCCTGTTACCTGCCCGCACCGGAGCAGGCCGCGCGATTCCTGGATTGAAGAAAAAAGGGGACGGAGGGGATTAAGTCGTTTGTGCACAAACGACTTAATCCCCTCCGTCCCCTTTTTCCCTCAACCTTCCAGCGCGTCCAGATAGCTGCGGCGCCAGTGGTTGATGTCGTAGGTGCGCAGGTGCTCCATCATCGCGTGCCAGCGTTCCTTGCGCCTGCGCAGCGACATCGTTGCCGCGGTGGCGATGGCGTCGGCCACGCCGTCCAGATCATGCGGGTTCACCAGCAGCGCCTGCTTGAGTTCGTCGGCGGCGCCGGCCAGCAGCGACAGCACCAGCACGCCGGGGTCTTCCGGGTCCTGCGAGGCCACGTACTCCTTGGCTACCAGGTTCATGCCATCGCGCAGCGGCGTGACCAGGCCCACTGCCGCCGCCCGGTAGAAGCCGGTCAGCGTGGCATGGGTGAAGTTCTGGTTGACGTAGCGCAGCGGCGTCCAGTCCGGTTCGGCGTGGCCACCGTTGATGTGCCCGGCGATCTGTTCCAGCTGGCTGCGCAGCTGCCGGTACTCGGTGACATCGCCGCGCGAGACCGGCGCGATCTGCAGGTAGGTCAGCGAGCCGCGCTGGTCGGGATGGCGCTCAAGATACCGTTCGAAGCCGAGGAAGCGTTCGGGCAGGCCCTTGGAATAATCCAGGCGATCGACACCGATCGCCAGCTGGCGATCACGCAGGCTGGCGCGCAGGTTCTTTACCGCAGCCTTGGTGGCGGCGGTGCCGGCCTGGCGTGCGATCAGCTCGGTGTCGATGCCGATCGGGAACGCGGCTGCGCGGAAACGGCGCCCGCCCGGTGCTTCCAGTTCGCCGTTGTCGAGCACGCGGCCGCCGCCGAACAGGCGCAGGTAGGTCTGGAAGCGATCAGCATCGCGCTGGGTCTGGAAACCGACCAGATCGTAGGCATACAGGGCGGAGAACAGGCGCAGGTGGTCCGGCATCGCCTGCAGCAGGTCGGCCGACGGCATCGGGATGTGCAGGAAGAAGCCGATGCGGCAGCCGATGCCACGCTCGCGCAGCAGCGCACCAAGCGGGATCAGGTGGTAGTCGTGGATCCAGACGATGTCGTCCTCGCGCAGCAGTGGCGCGAGCTTGTCGGCGAACAGCGCGTTGACCTTATGGTAGGTCTCGCGGGTACCCCGGTCGTAGTCGACCAGATCCAGGCGGAAGTGCAGCAACGGCCAGAGGGTGCGATTGGCGAAACCGTTGTAGTAGCCATCAACCTCGCGCTTGCTCAGGTCGAGGGTGACGAATTCGATATCGCCATCCTTCTGCGTGTGCAGCGTGCCGCTGCCGTCGCGCACACTCTTGCCGCTCCAGCCGAACCACATGCCGCCACGTTCCTTCAGCGCGGCCAGCAGGCCCACCGCCAGGCCGCCGGCGCGGTTCTCGCCCGGCACCGCCACGCGGTTTGAAACCACCACCAGACGACTCACGATGCCTCCTGCCAGGACCGCGACAGGCGCATTGCGGCGGTGATCAGGCCGACGTGCGAATAGGTCTGCGGGAAATTGCCCCAGGCCTCGCCGCTGTCGAAGGCCAGATCCTCCGACAGCAGGCCAAGATGGTTGCGCTGCTTCAACAGCAGTTCGAACATCCCGCGTGCTTCGTCCATGCGCCCGATCGCCGCCAGCGCATCGATGTACCAGAAGGTGCAGATGGTGAAGCTGGTTTCCGGTTCGCCGAAGTCATCCGGCGCGACATAGCGGTACAGCGAGTTGCCATGCTTGAGGTCGCGCCCGATGGCGTCGACGGTGGCAATGAAGCGCGCATCCATCGCGTCGATGAAGCCGATGTCGGCCAGCAGCAGCAACGAGGCGTCCAGCCGATGACCACCGAAGGTGTCGGTGAAGTGGCCCAGCGCCTCGCTCCAGGACTCGGCCATGATGCGCGCATGGATGGTGTCGGCGCGCTCGCGCCAGTAATGGGCGCGGTCATCGCGCTTCAGGCGCACGGCGATCTTGCACAGGCGGTCGCACGCCGCCCAGCACATCGCGCTGGTGTAGGTATGTACTTCGGTGCGGCCGCGGAACTCCCACAGGCCGGCATCGGGTACGTCGTGCAGGGCGAACGCCTGTTCACCCAAGGGTTCCAGGCGGGCGAAGGTGTGCGCATCGCCCGGGTCCTGCAGGCGGCGGTCGAAGAACAACTGGGTGGACGCCAGCACCACGCTGCCGTAGACATCGTGCTGGCGCTGCACCCAGGCCAGGTTGCCGCGCCGCACCGGGCCCATGCCACGGTAGCCGGACAGGCTGGGTACTTCGTCCTCGTCCAGCTTGGCCTCGAAGCCGATGCCATACAGCGGCTGCAACGTGCCGTCGGTGGTGGCCAGGTTGAAGATATAGCCGAGGAACTGTTCCATCGTGCGCGTTGCGCCGAGGCGGTTCAGCGCGCACCACGAACGCGGCATCGCGCAGCCAGCAGTAACGGTAGTCCCAGTTGCGCACGCTGCCGGGCGCTTCCGGAATGGAGGTGGTCATTGCCGCGATGATCGCGCCGCTGTCCTCGTACTGGCACAGCTTCAGGGTGATCGCACTGCGGATCACCGCGTCCTGCCATTCCAGTGGAATGGACAGGTAGCGCACCCATTCGCGCCAGTAGTCGCGGGTGCGCTGGAAGGCTTCCTGCACATAGCCACTGATCGAGCGGTTGAGCGATTCATCCACGCCCAGGATCAGGTGGATGGGATGGTTGAGCACGAACGGCAGGCCATCGCGGATGAAGCGCACCGGCACGTCGGTGGTCAGCCGCAGCACGTGTTCGGGCAGGATCCAGCGCACGTGGTTGCTGCCCCAGGTGGACTCGGGCACGCGTGCGCCCCAGTCGGCCAGTGGCCGTGCGTGCACGGTGATGCGTGGGCTGCCGGCCAGTGGTCGTACCTGACGGATCAGGCTGACCGGTCGGTAGAAACGGTCGTTCTGGCGCCAGCGCGGGGCGAAATCAAGGATTTCCAGTTCACCACCGTGCGCGTCGCGCAGCACGGTACGCAGGATCGCGGTGTTGGTCAGGTATTCCTGCTCGCTGCTCGCGAAGTCCTCCAGCTCGATGGCGAAGTCGCCACCCGTCTGCTGGTTGGGGCCGAGCAGGGCACAGAAGGTGGGGTCGCCGTCGAAGGTGGGCAGGCAGCTCCAGACAACGCGGGCACGTTTGTCGACCAGGGCGCCGAAGCTGCCGTTGCCGACCACGCCCAGATCAAGATCGGGTTGGGTCATCACGCGGTACATCTCGGTTGCGGCCGTGGGGTGGCCGGGTCAATAGGCATTCTCACGCAGCCAGGCGTGCACGCTGCGTATGTCGGGCAGCGCGAACACGGCTTTGCTGGGTTCCCGTTCGCCTACCAGTACGCTCCAGCCATGCTGGCCATTGGCGGCGTCGAAGCCGAACTCATCGGTCAGGTCATCGCCGAGGAACACCGGCAGGCGGCCGCGGAACGGCAGGTACTGCATCATCCGGCGCACGGCACGGCCCTTGTCGGTGCCGACCGGAACGAATTCGACCACATGGTCACCGGGCTGCAGGCGATAGCTGGAACGGCCACGCACATGGCGGTCGGCGAAGGCGCGCACATCACTTGCCGCGTGCGGCGCACCGCGCCAATGCAGCGCCAGGCCGACGCCCTTGTCTTCCACCAGCACGCCGGGATGGCCATGGGCGAAGCGCATCGCCTGCTGGTGCAGCGCGTGCAGCCACTCGGCGGTGTCGTCGTCGTGTTCGTCGCGCAGGACGCGACCGTCTTCGCCGCGCAGTTCGTGACCATGCAGGCCGGCGGCGGGCAATTTCAGGGGAGCGAACAGTTGATCCAGCTGCTCAAGCGGGCGACCACTGACCAGTGCCACAGCACCTTCCAGGCGGTCGCTGATGCGGCCGATGGCTTCACGCACATCCGGCAGCAACTGCACGGCATCCGGGCGTGCAGCGAATTCGATCAGGGTGCCGTCGACATCGAGGAACAACGCGCAGGCGTCATCCAGCAATGGCGGTGGCGGACGCAGGGGGAGCGGTTCAGCCATGATGCCCAGCTTGCCAGCGTGGGCGTGTACGCGGGGTCGAGGGCAGGCTACGGATTGGGTAGTGCCGGCCGCTGGCCGGCAACCACAGGGTGCATCCGCGGACCATGAGGTTGCCGGCCAGCGGCCGGCACTACCGGACTGGCGAATCAGAACGTATAGCGGACGCGGCCGTAGTAATACGCGCCGTTGCTGCCGATCGGCGACAGCACGTCGTACGGCAGGTTGCCGAAGTAGTGGATATCGCTGTTGGATCGATCCGGGTAGTTGTCGGTCAGGTTCTGGCCGCCGATGGCCACGCTCCATTGCGGGGTGATGCGGTACTCCACTTCCGCATCCAGCTGCCATTCGGCCCGGTAGGTCTGGCGCGGGATGTAGCCATCACCGAAGTTGAACACGCGTGTGGCGCTGCCGTAGCGGTTCACGCGGGTGCTCAGCGACCAGTGGTCGTTGCTCCATGCGGCCGAGAAACTGCCACGCGTGCGCGGCGTAGCATCGGTGAGCGTGTTGGTTTCTTCGATGCCGAACAGCACGTAGTCCGGGTTCAGTGCACGCAGCTGCGCCGGCGTGGCCAGCACGTTCTTCAGCGTGGTCTTGGTGTACGCATAGGTGCCGGTCAGCAGCAGCTGGCCATCGCCCAGCGACTGGCGCCAGTTGGTGACAAGCTCGGCGCCGCGGGTGCGGGTATCGGCGGCGTTGACGAAGAAGCTGGCGCTCTGCAGGCCGCTGACGCCGTAGTTGGCGGCGACGTAGTCGGTCAGCGCATCACCGGTGATGCTCTCCGACAGCGCGATGCGGTCGTCGATGTCGATCTGGAAGAAGTCCAGCGACAGGTCGAAGTGCTCGCCGATGCGGCTGGTGAAGCCCAGCGAGGTATTGATCGACTTTTCCGGCTTCAGGTTCTGCGCACCCAGGCCACGGGCGATCGGATTGTTGACCGACAACAGGCGGCCCTGTACCAGCTGGCCGCCAGCGTTGTAGCCGGTCGAGGTGGATTCGTAGCCGATCTGCGCCAGCGACGGTGCGCGGAAGTTGTTGGAGATCGCGCCGCGCAGCGCGAACGCCGGGGTGAATTCATAGCGCAGGCCAAGCTTGCCGGTCAGTTCACCGCCGAAATCGTCGTTGTGCTCGTAGCGTGCGGCCAGATCGGTGGAGAACTTCTCGCCGAACTGGCTGGACAGGCTGGCGTAGGCGCTGGCCACGTCGCGCGACAGCCGCGCCGCATCCTGCGGGGTCAGGCCGCCACCGGCCTGCGAGCCGGTCGGGCGATCGGTGTAGGGGCCGGCGGCGTAGCTGGCCGGGTCGCCGGGACGGGTCTGGTAGCGCTCGTGGCGTGCTTCCACGCCCAGGCTCAGGGTGTGGCTGATGCTGTCGCTCTGGGTGAACACACGACTCAGATCGAGGTTTCCCACGGTCTGTGCGTATTCGTAGTCGGCGGTCTTGAAGCGGGTCGGGCTGGTCGGGCCCAGCGACGCGTTGAGCGAATCACGCAGGCGGTAGGTGAAGTCGTTCTGGCCGTAATCCAGGCTGCCGTCGTAGCTCCATTCACCCCACTGGCCGCGCACGCCGGCCACGGCCTGCACGTCGCGGTTCTCGCCTTCGGAGATTGGCCGGTAACCGTTCGGATAGACCTGCTTCCAGTTGGCGTCGCCATCGGGGTAGCGGAAGTAGTTCGCACCTTCGGTATCACGCTGGTTGAAGGTGCCGAACGCATAGAACGTAGACGTCTGGCCCACCGGAATCTCGGTGTTCAGCCACAGGTTGATGTCCTTGCTCTTGCCATCGCCCAGCACGTAGTTGCGCTTGCCCTGCAGCGCCAGGTTGTCCGGCGTCTGGTCCCACGGCGGAATCTGGTCGAAGCCGGCGCGGTTGGTGCCGTTGCGGTGCTTGTACTCCAGGCCGACACGCAGGAAGCCGCCGTCCTCACCCAGCGAGGTGCCGACCTTGGCGCTGATGTTGCCGGTCTGGCCGTCGGTGAGGGTGCGGCCGATCGGGTTGAGGTCGGTGTGGTTGGCGCCGTAGCTGGCCTCGATCTCGCCACCGTCGCCGCCGTTGTCGAGGATCACGTTGATCACGCCGGCCACGGCGTCCGAGCCGTACAGCGCACCGGCGCCGTCGCGCAGCACTTCGATGCGCTTGATCGCGCTGACCGGGATCGAATTGAAGTCGACCGGCGTGGTGCCCTTGCCGATCTTGCTGTCGGTGTTCACCAGCGCGGTGTGGTGGCGGCGCTTGCCATTGACCAGCACCAGCACCTGGTCCGGCGACAGGCCACGCAGCTGTGCGGCGCGCACGTGGTCGGCGCCGCCGGAGTTGGACTGGCGCGGGAAGTTGAACGACGGCAGCAGGGCCTGCAGCGCACTGCCCAGCTCACCGTTGACCACGCCCGCCTTGCGGATGTCCTCGGCGGTGAGCACGTCCACCGGCGAGGTGGATTCGAGCACGGTGCGGTCGGCGGCACGGGTGCCGGTGACGATCACGGTGTCGAGGTTGGTAGCGTCCTGGGCCAGAGCCGGGACGGCGGTGCAGGAAAGCGCGAGGGCGATGGCGAGGCCGAGCGGCGACGCGGGCAGGCGGATGGACATGGGGGCTCCAGCAACAACGACGACGGGGAAGGGGGAGATAGTTTCACTTACATCCATCCGGATGAAGCGATATATTATCTTCGCGTGATGGCCGGTGCCGATGCAAGTCCCTGCCGGTCCGGCATGAGTTGATGCCCCGTTGGCATCAGCACGCCGGACCGGTGGCGCTGTACGCTGCCGGCTCGCCTTGTCCCCCTTCCCCGGAGCTGTACCGATGAAACACCTTGGCCTCGTCTTCGCCGTGCTGCTGGCCACCAGTGGCTGCGCCAGCCTGTCCTCTCAGGCGCCCAGCGCCTATGCCACGGCCACCACCGCCGAACTGAAGGGTGATGCCGCACGCCCGTCCGCCGGCCACGGCTGGGTGCGCAGTGAGCTGTACTTCGGCGTGGGCGAGGAGCAGGGCGCCGGCAACCGTCCGCAGGCCGACACCATCAGCGAGACGCAGTGGCGCGCTTTCCTGGACAAGGAAGTGACCCCGCGCTTCCCGGATGGCCTGACCGTGTTCGATGCCTATGGCCAGTGGCTGTTCCGCGGCGATGCCTCGCCCAACCGCCTGCGCACCAAGGTGCTGGTGGTGCTGCACGAGGACACCCCGCAGCGCCGTGCCGATATCGAAGCCATCCGCCTGGCGTGGAAGCAGCAGACCAAGCATCAATCGGTGCTGTGGTCGCGGCAGCCGGTCGAGGTATCGTTCTGAGTTGAAGGTGCCGCCGCGGTGCCGCAGGGAGCAATGATGAACTACAGGGAATGCCTGCTGGGCCTGGTATTGGCAGGTGTGCTGGCACCGACGGCGCAGGCGCGTGGGGACGATAGCGAAACGCTACGCTTCCAGGTGGCCGCGCATGTGCAGGCGCATGCCGATCCGCAGCAGGACGGCAGCATCGCCGTGCAGCTGTCACCGTCGGGCAAGCGCCAGACGCTTGAGGGCGCGGCGGATGCCGATGGCACCTCGCGATGGTCACTCGAAGATGTCGATTTCGATGGCTACCCGGAACTGGTCGCACGCGCCTCGGTGGGCATGGTCAACGAAGCAGTGGCGGTGTACCGGTTCGATCCGGCCACTGTGGGTTTCCGCGCGCTGCAGGCCGACACCCACGGCAAGGACAGTTGCGGTGACCTGATGGGGTTGAGCGTGGATGCTGCCACTCGAACCCTGACCAGCAGCTGCCGCAGTGGCCCGATGTGGTACACCGACCAGTACCGGTTTGCAGGCGCGAAGCTCCATCTGTACCGCTCTGAGAGCGTGCTGATGCTGGGCGATACCTTGAACGCCGCGCTGCAGTGGGAACAGACCGATGAGCAGGGCCCGTTGGCGGTCTGGCGCACGTATGATCCGGCCGGCCGTGTGCTGGAAAGTGCCATCGCCGATGGCCTGGGCGCACCGCCGGCCGGGCCGTTGCGTGGTCAGCAGGCCACCGTGGTGCCAGCGCGGTTGTTCCTGTTCGATCGACCCGGCGCATCCAGTACCAAGCGCTACCTGGTGCAGGGCGACCGCGTGGAGATGCTGGATGAGCAGGATGGCTGGATGAAGCTGCGCTACCGCAATCCGAAGCTGGGCGCGGTGGAAGGTTGGATCAACGTCAACGATTGAAGAAAAAAGGGGACGGAGGGAATTAAGTCGTTTGTGCCGTTAACGACTTAATTCCCTCCGTCCCCTTTTTTTGGTTCTTCTCCCATCTGAGGGGAGAGGCTCACGGCCGACCCGCTAGATTGTGGTTGTCGAGACTACAAACTGGGGCCGGCCGTGGCCAAGCTGGATTGTATGCCGTTGTTGGGGGACTGGGCGGGGTATCGCCTGGATGGTTGGAGACGCGAGGTTCGTCATGGGGTCTCGTGGCTGGTACTTTCGCTGCTTCCCGATGGACGCCGCAGGCACCGCTGCAGCGGCTGTTCCAAGTGG
Organism: Stenotrophomonas sp. 93052_Sma; assembly: GCF_056481145.1. NCBI lineage: Bacteria > Pseudomonadati > Pseudomonadota > Gammaproteobacteria > Lysobacterales > Lysobacteraceae > Stenotrophomonas > Stenotrophomonas sp. 93052_Sma. Next base: position 3,875,218 of record NZ_CM151134.1, on the reverse strand, counting down.
GTTACCTCCATCCACGACCATGTGATCCGGCGTATCCGTGATCTGCCTGTTTTCGATGAGCCGGTCGAGCTGGAGGTGCAGCGGCAGCGCGTGGCCTGCCCTCGTTGCGGGCCGAAGCTGGAGCATCTGGACTGGCTGGATCGGCACTGCCGGGTCACGCAACGACTCGCAAAGAGCGTTGCACAGATGTGTGCTACCACGTCGATCCATGCCACAGCCAGATGGCACGGACTGGACTGGAAAACCGTCAAGGCGCTTGATTTCAGGCACTTGCAGCAGACGTTGGGACCGGTGGACCTCTCCGGAATCCATATTCTTGCAATGGACGAATTCGCGATCCAGAAGGGCCATCGCTACGCCACGGTGATAGTAGAGCCGTCCCGCAAACGAGTGCTATGGGTTGGGCGTGGTCGTAGCCGAGCGGATGTTCGCCCCTTTTTCGAGCTGTTGGGCCGGGAGGGCTGCGAACGTATCCAAGCGGTCGCCATGGACATGAATTCGGCATTCGACCTAGAAGTGAAAGCCCAATGCCCAAATGCCGAAGTGGTCTACGACCTGTTCCATGTGGTGGCCAAATACGGCCGGGAGGTCATCGACAGGGTCCGCGTGGATGAAGCCAACAGGCTGCGCCAGGACAAACCTGCTCGGCGTGTGGTGAAGACCTCTCGCTGGCTCTTGCTGCGCAACCGGCAGAATGTCCCGGCGGATCAACGAGTGAAGCTCAAGGAGCTGCTGGCTGCCAACAAGGCACTACTGACGGCCTATGTGCTGAAAGACGACTTGAAGCAGCTCTGGCGCTACCGCAGCCAGGCTTGGGCAGCAAAAGCGTGGAAGAGCTGGCGACAGCGCGCATTGCGTAGCCGCCTGGAGCCCCTGCGAACGTTTGTCCGTCGCCTACAGCCCTATCTGGCAGGCATTCTGGCTCATTGCCGGTGGCCCCTCGGAACGAATCTGGTCGAGGGGATCAACAACAAGATAAAGGTCATAAAGCGCGTCGCCTACGGATACCGGGACGACGCCTATTTCTTCCTCAAAATCCGAGCCGCCTTCCCCGGAGTTGGGTGAAGAACCCCTTTTTTTGCGGAAGCATCACTTCATCAGGTCTAGCCTCGGACGTTCCCCCGTTCGAGGATGTATCCGATGAGCAAGCGCGTGGCAGAAATCGTGGTGGACGCCCTGCAGCAGGCTGGTGTCCGCCGTTGCTACGGCATCGTGGGCGATACGCTCAATCATGTGACCGATGCGATGCATGGCAGTGACATCGCCTGGGTGCACGTACGACATGAGGAAGTGGCCGCATTCGCCGCCGGTGCCGATTCGCTGGTGAGTGGCGAACTGACCGCCTGCGCCGGTTCCTGTGGGCCCGGTGGCCTGCATTTCATCAATGGCATCTTCGAGAGCAACCGCAACCGCGCGCCCATGGTGCTGGTCGCCAGCCAGATCGTCACCAGCGAGCTGGGCATGGAGTTCCCGCAGGAAGTGGACTTCAAGGCGGTGTATGGCAGCTGCACGGTGTTCTGCGAGCAGGTGCACAGTGCCGAACAGGCGCGACGCGTGGTGGCGCTGGCCTGCCAGGCCGCGATCAGCCGTCGCGGCGTCGCCGTAGTGATCCTGCCGGCCGACATCAGCGAGGCCGAGGTGAAGCACGATGTGCCGTTCTCGGTGCACTACACCCAGCCGGTGCTGCGTCCCTCCGACGCGGAACTGCAGCGTATCGCCGAGCTATTGGGGCAGGGCAAGCGCGTTGGTGTCTACGCTGGTGCCGGTTGTCAGGGCGCGCACGCGCAGTTGTTGGAACTGGCGCGCAGGTTGCAGGCGCCGGTGGCGCACACCTCGCGCGCCAAGGACTTCGTCGAGCCGGACAACCCGTACAACATGGGCATGACCGGCATCTTCGGCATCGAATCCGGCTTCCACACGCTGATGGAGTGCGACACGCTGCTGCTGCTCGGTGCCGACTTCGCCTGGGGCCAGTTCTATCCGGACAAGGCCACGATCATCCAGGTCGACCGCGATGGTAGCCACCTCGGCCGCCGCCATCCGGTGAACCTCGGCGTGGTCGGCGATATCGCACCGACGCTGGATGCCCTGCTGCCGATGCTGCCGCCGCGCGAGGACAGCAGTTTCCTGGACGAGTGCCTCGAGCGCCGTGACAAGGCACTGAAGAAGCGCGAACAAGAAGAACAGCCGGGTGAAGGCGAATTGATCCATCCACAGCACCTGACCGCGCTGCTGTCGAAGCATGCCAGCGACGATGCGCTGTTCACCGCCGACGGCGGCTCGCCGATGGTGTGGGTGCTGCGGCATATCCGGGTGAATGGCCGCCGCCGCACGCTGACCAGCTTGCTGCACGGCACGATGGCCAACGCGATGCCGCAGGCGCTGGGCCTGCAGAAGGCGTTCCCCGGCCGGCAGGTGATCTCGCTGTCCGGCGATGGCGGTCTGGCAATGCTGTTGGGCGACCTGCTGACCGCAGTGCAGGAAAACCTGCCGATCAAGGTAGTGGTGTTCAACAACGGCTCGCTGAATTTCGTCGAGCTGGAGCAGAAGGTGGAGGGGCTGCTGGACAACTACACCGACCTGAAGAACCCGGACTTCGGCCGTCTGGCCGAAGTGATCGGCTTCCACGGCCGCACCGTGACCCGCAGCGAGGATCTGGAGGAAGCGGTGCAGGACTTCCTGGCCCAACGCGGCCCGGCGCTGCTGGATGTGCACACCAGCCGCGCTGAACTGGTGATGCCGCCGCAGATCGAGGCCAAGCAGGTGGCCGGTACCGCGTTGTATGCCGCCAAGGCGGTGTTGAACGGGCGCTTCGACGACGTGAAGCATCTGCTGGTGGACAACTTCCTGAAGAAGTAGGGGGTTGGTTGATGCAGGGCTGCGCCCTGCACCCGCGGTAGTGCCGGCCGCTGGCCGGCAACACCAACAGCAGGAGCAGGTTTCTGAGGGATGGCGGGGTGGGTCCGGTTGCGGGGGACGCTGCAAGTACATCCATGTAAGCTCGGTCGCGCCATCCATGGCGCTCACGCCCCCGCAACCGGACCCACCCCGCCTTCGACAGATCATCGCTGCTGTTGGTAGGTGTCGACCTTGGTCGACACAGTAGATCCACGCCATGCGTGGATAGCGTGGAAATGATCGAATTGTTCTTGTAGAGCCGAGCCATGCTCGGCTGAGAGGCTTCGCGTACAGCAGCCGAGCATGGGCTCGGCGCAACAACGAGAGCCTGCCTTTGCTTTTGATCTTTTGATTCTCTTCCGTGGCTGGCACGCGCAGGAAACTGTCAGGGGCCGTTCGGGATGGGCTGCGCAGGACCGTTGGCGCCATGGATGGCGCCATCGAGCCCCCAGGGACGGGTTTACGGCGTGTCCTGCGCAGCCCATCCCGAACGGCCCAACCCAGAAATCGCTGTCCGCGACCAACTCAGCCACGAGGGGCCCCGCCGTTGGCTGGAACCCATCATTCCACGACGGAATTGGCGCCCGGGCCCCGCTGGGCCTACCATCGGCGGTCCCCACCCCCACCACCCCTTCCATGTCCGCTCCCGCTTCCGCCGCACCGCGTCGCTGGTTCGTCTCCGGCGACTTCAACGGCTTCTTCGGCCTGGTCGTCGACAACCTCTCCATCCTCGGCTTCATCGCCATGGCCCTGGTCGGGATCTTCCAGTTCCCCGCCGATGTGGTGTTCGGCCGCATGTTCCCCGGCACCGCCTTCGGCGTGCTGGTCGGCAACCTGCTGTACACCCTGATGGCCCGCCGGCTGGCTGCGCGTACCGACCGCGACGATGTCACCGCCATGCCGCTCGGCCTGGATGCACCGACCAGCATCGGCATGGCCCTGCTGGTGCTCGGCCCGGCCTTCATCGCCTTCAAGCAGCAGGGCATGGATCCGCACGCGGCGGGCATCGCCACCTGGCAGCTGGGCATGGCCGCGCTGGTCATCATGGGCGTGCTCAAGTTCGTGCTGTCGTTCTTCGGCGAAGCGGTTACCCGCGCGCTGCCGCGTGCTGCGCTGCTGGGTTCCATCGCCGGCATCGCGCTGGTGCTGATGGGCCTGCTGCCGCTGCTGGAAACGCTGCGCTCGCCGCTGGTTGGTTTCACTACGCTGGGCCTGCTGCTGTACGTGCTGATCGCCAAGGGCAAGCTGCCGGTGCGTGGCCCCGGCGTGCTGTTGGCCTTCGTGTTCGGCACCGCGTTGTATTACGGCCTTGGCCTGGCTGGGCTGGGTGCACCGGGCTTCCACGTACCGGAGTGGGTGCCGCCGCAGGTGGTGCTGCCGCTGCCGACGCTGGGCTTCCTCGAGGGCCTGCCCACCGCGATGACCTACCTGCCGCTGCTGCTGCCGTTCGGCCTGCTGATGGTGGTTGGTGGCATCAACGTGTCTGAAAGCGCACGCGCGGCCGGTGATGATTACCGCACCCGCGACATCCTGCTGGTGGAGGCGGTGGCCACGCTGGTGGCCGGTGTCTGCGGCGGCGTCGCGCAGACCACGCCGTACATCGGCCAGCCGGCGTACAAGCACATGGGCGCGCGCAGCGGCTACACGCTGCTGACCGGCCTGTTCGTTGGCATCGGCGGCATGCTCGGCATCATCTCCGGGTTGGTGCAGTGGCTGCCGCTGGCGGTGCTGGCACCGATTATCGTGTACGTGGCCATCGACATCACCACCCAGGCGTTCCAGGCCACGCCGCGTCACCATACCGGCGCGATGGTGTTCGGTTTCCTGCCGTCGGTGGCCTACCTGCTGGCGATCAAGGCGCCGGGCTGGATCGCGCCGGACCAGTTGCCGCAGCTGCTGACCAAGCTCGACGGCCACGGCCTGCCGGAGCTGGCGGTGATCTTCACCCTCGGCAATGGCTTCATCATCACCTCGATGCTGTGGATCTCGGCGGTGGCGGCGATGGTCGATGGCCGTCTGCGCCGCGCCTGCGGCTTCCTGCTGGTGGCCGCGGTGCTGACCTTGTTCGGCCTGATCCATTCGGTTGACCCGCGCGGGGGGATCTACCTGCCGTGGGACCTGGAAGGGCTGGCACGCATCATCAGCTGGCAGTTCGCCGGCGCCTACGTGGCGTTGGCGTTGCTGCTGGGCCTGCTGTCACTGCAGAGGCAGGCGGTGAAACCGCTGGGTGAGAACAGCTGACCCCACGGTAGTGTCGGCCGCTGGCCGGTACCCTGCCTTCGTTCGGATCTTGCAGTTGCCGGCCAGCGGCTGGCACTACCGCTCCCCATCCAGCTCCGGGTAGTGGCGGAAGATGCCATTGGTGTTGAACGGCAAGCGCCGTTCCGAGGCCAGGTAGGCGGCAATGGCCGGCCGCTTCGCCACCCGCTCCTGCAGCGCACGCAGCAGGGGCAGGGTCGGTTCCAGTGCCTGCATGCGGCGTGGGAACATGTAGTCCAGCCCGCTCAGCAGCTGGAACAGCGACAGATCCACGTAGGAATGCTCGCGCAGCGTATGGCGGCCGCCATTGGCGGCCAGTACCTGCTCGAAGTAGCCAAGGAACTTCGGAAGCCGTTCGCTGCGCAGAGAGGCGGCGCGTGCCTTGGCTTCGCTCTTCTGGTCTTCGTAGTACTTCGATACGGCGATCGGATGGTGGGTGTCATGCACCTCGGCCACCAGATCGGCGATGGTCAGCTGCAACTGCAGCGCCTGCATCCGCCGCGAGGCCGCCTGTGGCACCAGGTCCAACGTCGGGCCAAGGAAATCCAGGATGGCCGCGACCTGCGCGATAAGCTGGCGACCGGCCTTCAGGAACGGCGGCGCGAAGGGCTGCGCACCTTCACTGCTGCCATCGAGAAACGGCTGCATCACTGCATCGCCGTGCGCCCGCGCCATGTCGATGTAGTCGGCACCGGCATCCTCCAGCGCCAGGCGCACGAACTCGCCACAGCCCTGGATGCCGGTCCAGTAATACAGCGCGTACTGCATGGCTGTGTCTCCACGGGACAGGATGCATAGCGTCGCGCTGCTCGCGCAAAGCGGGCGTGAGTGCAATGCCTACCTGGCGTTGGATGTCGGAGTGTTCAGGCCGATGGCGCGACGGTGATGATGTCGTGTTCATTGACGCTGCCAGCCAGCGTGTAGCGATATCCCTTGGCCAGCACTTCAACGTAGCTGTCATGTGCGGCAAGGATGAAAAGCTGCAGGTCGTGGACATTGCGGGGATCGTAGTGCGCGAGCAGTGCCGCCAGGCCAGGATCGTGGATGACCCGGTAGAAGCCGGGGAAAGGGCAGAGACCGGTTTGCCGCCAGTGCGCGGTTTCATCGGCTGGTCCGGTTTCCTCGACGATCTCGCCGTGGCGCATCTCGTGAAAATTTCCGCCCCGGCAACGCGCTTCATGGACAAGTTCGAAATCCACCTGCAGTGAGCGGTAACGCATGCCCGGCTGCGCTGCATAGTCCTCCAGCGTCTGTGCCTCCACGTTCACCTGTGCGCTCGCGTTCTGCTCTCGATACACCAGTGTCAGGTCGAGCGTGCTGATGCGGAAAGGCACCGGTTCCGGGCGAAGCTCCATGGGTCGTTCGTCGAAGGGGCTGGACTGCTCATTGGGCCGCCCGTCGCACTGCGCTGTCAACGCGTTTCCCGAACCTTACCGGAACGGGTGGGGAACCCACGGAAATCAGCCGGGTCACACCTTCTCCATGCGTGTGAGAACGAGGTGCTGCATCATGCAGAGTGGAAAAGCAGTTTGGCCCTGGGTGTTGGGCGTGGTGGTGATCGGTGGCGCGGGCGGTTGGCTGTTCCGCGACCAGCTGAAGAGCCTGGCGGACGGAGTTTCGGTGCCGGTGCAATCAACCCCTGCCAGTACCAGCGCACCGCCACAACCGCAGGCGGCCGCAGAACCCGCGCCAGCGTCGCCTCCGATCAAGCATCCGCTGGATACCGGGGCCGCGGCAGATCCGGCGCTGCCGAAGCTGGCTGACAGCGATGCCGCTGCCTGGGGGGCATTGAGCCAGCTGTTCCAGGGCGAAGGGCCGCTGACCCTGCTGTTGCGCGACCATCTGATCCAGCGCCTGGTCACCCAGGTCGACAACCTGGACAAGCCCAGCGTGCCGCCGACCGCACTGGCCGCGCGGCCGTTGCCGGGCAATCTGCAGGTCGAGCCCGGTGAGGGCGGCGAACGCATCGCCGCCAGCAACGCGGCGCGCTATGCGCCCTACGTGCAGGCGTTCACCGCGCTGGATCCGGCGGCGACGGCCACCGCGTACAAGCGTTTCTATCCGCTGATCCAGCAGGCTTACGTGGACCTTGGCCGGCCCGAGGGCTATTTCAACGACCGTCTGGTCACGGTGATCGACCACCTGCTGGAGACCCCGGAACTGGCCCAGGCGCCGCTGGTGCAGCGCGACGAACGGGGCCGCTATCGCTTCGTCGATCCCACCCTGCAGTCACGCTCGATCGGGCAGAAGGCCCTGCTGCGCATGGATGTGGCGCAGGCAAGGGCGGTCAAGCAGCAGCTGCGGGCGATCCGCAGCGCGATCACCCGCTGAGTCCCTCCACCGCGCGGAACTGATCGGGATCAACGCGCCGACCACACCCGTTCCGGCATGCTGGCCGCAGGCTGACTGGCCTCGGGGTGCAGTCGCAGCCACCCTTGAAACGGGGTGGGGCAACCGCATCTTTCCAGCATCGCCGGCGCGGGCCGGCCCTGATGACCGATGAGGATTCGCAATGCGGATGGACAAGCTCACCTCGCGTTTCCAGCAGGCGCTGGCAGACGCACAGTCGCTGGCCGTGGGCCGCGACAACAGCATCATCGAACCGGTTCACCTGTTCAGCGCGTTGCTGGACCAGCAGGGCGGCAGCACGCGCCCGCTGCTGGCCCAGGCCGGGGTGAACGTGCCGGTGTTGCGCGAGCGCCTGACCGAGGCGCTGGATGCGCTGCCCAAGGTGTCCGGCCAAGCCGGCAACGTTTCGATGGGCAATGACCTGGGGCGCCTGCTCAACCAGACCGACAAGCTGGCCCAGCAGAACGGCGATGCCTTCATTGCCAGCGAGTGGTTCGTGCTGGCGGCGCTGGACGACGGCGGCACGCTGGGCATGGCGCTGCGCGCTGCCGGTGCCGACAAGACCCGACTGCAGGCTGCGATCGACAAGCTGCGCGGCGGCGAGAACGTGCAGTCGGAGAATGCCGAAGAGCAGCGCCAGGCGCTGGAGAAGTACACCATCGACCTGACCGCGCGCCGAGAGTGGCAAGCTCGATCCGGTGATCGGCCGTGACGAGGAAATCCGCCGCACCATCCAGGTGCTGCAGCGCCGGACCAAGAACAACCCGGTGCTGATCGGCGAACCCGGCGTGGGCAAGACCGCGATCGTCGAAGGCCTGGCCCAGCGCATCATCAACGACGAAGTGCCCGAGGGCCTGCGCGGCAAGCGCGTGCTGTCGCTGGACATGGGCGCGCTGATCGCCGGTGCCAAGTTCCGCGGTGAATTCGAGGAACGCCTCAAGGGCGTGCTCAACGACCTGGCCAAGAGCGAAGGGCAGATCATCCTGTTCATCGATGAGCTGCACACCATGGTCGGTGCGGGTAAGGCTGATGGCGCGATGGATGCCGGCAACATGCTCAAGCCGGCGCTGGCACGCGGCGAGCTGCACTGCGTCGGTGCCACCACGCTGGATGAGTACCGCAAGTACATCGAAAAGGATGCCGCGCTGGAGCGCCGCTTCCAGAAGGTATTCGTGGGTGAGCCGTCGGTGGAAGACACCATTTCCATCCTGCGCGGGCTGAAGGAAAAGTACGCGGTGCACCACGGCGTGGAGATCACCGACCCGGCCATCGTCGCCGCTGCGACGCTGTCCAACCGCTACATCACCGACCGCCAGCTGCCGGACAAGGCCATCGATCTGATGGACGAGGCGGCCTCGCGCCTGCGCATGGAAATCGATTCCAAGCCGGAGGAGCTGGACCGCCTGGAACGCCGGGTGATCCAGCTGAAGATCCAGCGCGAGATGCTGAAGAAGGAAAAGGACGAGGCGTCGCGGCAGCGCCTGGCCGATCTGGAGAACGACATCGATGCGCTGGAGCGTGAGTTCTCCGACCTCAATGAAATCTGGAAGTCGGAGAAGGCCGCGCTGCAGGGTGCGACCAAGATCAAGGAGCAGGTCGAGCAGGCCAAGCTGGAGCTGGAAGCCGCGCAGCGCCGCCAGGATTTCGCCAAGATGAGCGAGATCCAGTACGGCCTGCTGCCGCAGCTGGAAAAGCAGCTGGCCGCTGCGCAGGAAGCCGAACACAGGGACTTCAAGCTGGTGCAGGACCGGGTCACCGACGAGGAGATCGCCGAGGTCGTGTCGCGCTGGACCGGCATTCCGGTCAACAAGATGCTCGAAGGTGAGCGCGACAAGCTGCTGCGGATGGAAGAGGTGCTGCACAACCGCGTGGTCGGCCAGGAGGAAGCGATCAAGGTCGTCTCCGATGCCGTGCGCCGTTCGCGTGCGGGCCTGTCCGATCCGAATCGCCCGGCCGGTTCGTTCCTGTTCCTCGGCCCGACCGGCGTCGGCAAGACCGAGCTGTGCAAGTCGCTGGCCGAGTTCCTGTTCGACAGTGCCGACGCGATGATCCGCATCGACATGAGCGAGTTCATGGAGAAGCACAGCGTCGCCCGCCTGATCGGTGCGCCCCCGGGCTACGTTGGTTACGAGGAGGGTGGCTACCTGACCGAGGCCGTGCGTCGCCGTCCGTACTCGCTGATCCTGCTGGACGAAGTGGAGAAGGCGCATCCGGATGTGTTCAACATCCTGCTGCAGGTGCTGGACGATGGCCGCCTGACCGATGGCCAGGGCCGCACCGTGGACTTCCGCAACACCGTCATCGTGATGACCTCGAACCTGGGCTCGCACCAGATCCAGGACATGAGCGCTGATGACAGCCCGGAGGCCTACACGCAGATGAAGGCGGCGGTGATGGGCGTGGTGCAGGCGCACTTCCGCCCGGAGTTCATCAATCGCCTGGACGACATCGTGGTGTTCCACCCGCTGGACAAGCAGCAGATCAAGCAGATCGCGCGCATCCAGATGCGTGGGCTGGAAAAGCGCCTGGCCGAACGTGGTTTGAAGCTGCTGGTGTCCGATGCGGCGTTCGACCTGCTCGGCAACGTCGGTTTCGATCCGGTCTATGGCGCGCCCGTTGAAGCGTGCAATCCAGTCGCAGCTGGAGAATCCGCTGGCGCAGCAGATCCTGTCCGGTGCTTTCGTCAACGGCGATACCATCGAAGTCGGAAACGACGGCGGCCGCCTGGTGTTCGCCAAAGCGTGATTCACACGGGGCGCTGCCTGGCCGCAGCGCCCCGTTTCCTGCGAAGTGGGCCGGGCCATGCCCGGCGCTCACTCAGAAGCGGTGCGTATAGCCGCTCATCAAGCCGAACTGGTTCGCCTTCTGCACGATCGGGCTGTCGGCGGCATCACCGAGCAGGCGCGTGCCTTCGGCCGAGATGTACCAGTTGCCGTTGCGGCCCACGCGGTGGCTCCACTTCAGGCCGACACCGGCACTGACCAGGCCGGCCTTTGGCTTGTGCTCGGCAAAGCCGGTACGTGCCGCCTGTTCCGGGCTGACGCCGTACCAGGTCTGCATGTAGCCGCGGTTGCCGTAGTCGGTGGACACGCTGCCGCTGACCACGCCGCCGGCCAGGTCGAACAGCGGCATGCTCAGGTTCAGATGGATCTGCTGGGTGGCCAGGCCGTTCTCGGCCTTGTCCTCGTCCTTGCGGGTGAACTGCCAGGAGCCGCTCAGCACGGCTTCGCCCAGCGTATAACCAGCCGAGATGCCGACCAGGGGACGGGTATCGATATCACCCATGCCGCGCAGGAAGTCGGAACCGCCGAGCAGCGAGTCCTTTTCCTTGCGGATGCCGCTGGCGCCGACATAAGCGCGCACGCGGGTGTGCTCGCCGATGGAGGTGCCCCAGCCAATGCCACTGGTGCCCAGAAACCATCCACCCGGCGAGGTGACATCAAAGGACAACGACGGCGTCGCACGATACTCCTCGCTGCCGCTGTAGCGCGGCGCCACGCCACCGCCGGCAGCGACCTCGAAGGTCCAGTGGTCATCCTTGGCGTGGGCGATCGGTGCGGCGAACAGCGGCAACAGGGCCAGGCAGAGCAGGGCGGGGGAACGGCGAAGCTGGGACATGGAAACTCTCGACAATGGGAGGAAGGCAGCACGCGCATCCGGCGAGTGCTGCAGGGTCGCCAGCGTGGCGATACGCTGGCGACCGATCCGTCCGCAGTTGTGCGGGAGTTGTAATCAACTGTAATCGCGCCCAAGGGCGTTCAGCTGGCAGCCAGCGGCCAGTGCATTTCCATGCGCGCCACCCAGCGTGGCGCGGCTGATGCGAAGTTCGCCGCCGTGGCGGACGGCAATGCGGCTGACGATGGCCAGGCCCAGGCCGAAGCCCCCGGTATCGCGGCTGCGGCTGTCATCCAGGCGGGTGAACGGGCGCATCACCTTCTCGCGATCGGCTTCGGCAATGCCGGGACCGTCGTCATCCACACGCAGGCAGGCGCGGCCGCTGACACCGACCAGCGAGACTTCCACCTGCGAACGCGCATGGCGCAGCGCATTGCCCACCAGATTGCTGAGTGCCAGCTGCAGCAGGCGTGGTTCGGCATCCACCCGCGGCAACGCACTGGGCTGCACGCGCAGTACCACCCCGGCACGTTCGGCATCACGGCGCGCATCGGCCAGGCAGGCCTGCAGCCAGTCGTTGGCTTCGATGCGCTGCATCGGCTCGCCCTCGCTGGGATGCTCCAGCCGTTCGTAAGCCAGCAGTTCGCTGACCAGCCGGTTGAGTTCGGCCAGATCGCCGTGCAGGCCCCGCGCCAGCCGTTCGCGGCGTTCGCGGTCATCGCTGTCCTGCATCAGGTCCAGGCCGAAGGCCACGCGCGCGATCGGCGTGCGCAGCTCGTGGGAGATCGCATGGGTCAGGTCGCGCTGGCGCTGCACCAGCTCGGCCACGCGCGCGGCCATGCGGTTGGAATGGTCGACGATGACGCGTATCTGCGAGCGTGGCGAAACCTGCGCGCGCCTGCAGATCGCCGGCACCGATGCGATCGGCGTGCACGCGCAGCGCGTCCAGATCGCGCCAGAGCAGGCGCACCCAGGCGTACAGGCACAGCCCGAACAGGGCCAGCATTACCGAATAGGCGATCAGGGTGAGATAGAGGGTCATCGACGGCTCGCCTGGCAGATGCAGGCGCAGCCAGGGGCCATCGGGATGCAGTGGATCAAGCGGCGCCAGTACGATCTCGAACTTCTGCCGGGAAATGAGCCCGTTGCGCTGCAGCTGTTCCTGTTCGCCGGCCGCGAGGGCCGGTGCTGACGGCAGCAGAGCCAATGCGATGCCATAGTGGGGTTGCCATTGCGCCAGTTGATCCTGCTGGGCGGCGGAGTCCTTTCCGTCCAACCCCTGCCGCAATGCATACAACTGGCCGCGCACCTGCTCTGCGAACACACGCTGCTGGAACGGCAGGTAGATGCGATCGAAGATCACGTTGATCAGCAGCAGGGTGATCAGGAAGCTCGCGCCGACCACCAGCCACAGGCGCAGGAACAGCCGCTTCATGCCGACCAAGACGAAGGATTGAACTGGTAGCCGCGGCCCCACACCGTCTTGATCCGCCGCGGTTCGCGCGCGTCATCGCCCAGCTTGCGGCGAAGCTTGCCGATGCTGACATCGACACTGCGGTCCAGCCCGTCGAAGCCGATGCCGCGCACCGCCTGCAGGATCTGGTCACGCGAGAGAATCTGCCCCGGCTGGCTGGCCAGCAGCCACAGGATCTCGAATTCGGTGGTGCCCATGTCCACCGGCTGGCCGTGCAGATGCACCTCGCGCTGCATGCGGTCGATCAGCAGCTCGCCGTGCATCAGGCGGCAGGGGCTGCCGGTGTTGCTGCTGCCATGGCGGCGGCGCAGCAGGGCGCGCAGGCGGGCCAGCAGCAGGCGCGGCTCGATCGGCTTGTGCACATAGTCGTCGGCGCCTGATTCCAGGCCGAGCACCTGCTCGATGTCGTCCTCGCAGGCCGTCAGCATCAGGATCGGCACATCGGAGAAGCTGCGGATCTGCCGGCACACGTCGATGCCGCCAAGGCCGGGCAGCATCAGGTCCAGCACCACCAGTTCCGGCGCGTGCTGGCGGCAGGCCGCACCGGCGAGGTCGCCACGGGCCACATGCTGCACGGCGAAGCCATGTTCGTGGAGATAGTCGCTGACCAGCTCTGCCAGGCGGCGGTCGTCCTCCACCAGCAGGACCGGGGTCGGCGTACCGCTGGCGGTGGGTGTCCAAGGGGATGGCTGCATGCGCGTTGGGCCTCCGTGCCCCGGGCAGGGGCGCCCGGTGGCGAAGCCTAGCAATGGCCCATGACGGCTGCCTGAATCGTGGCCAACCTGATAACCGGTGGTACTGGCGTCATCGCCAGCGGCTTTCAGCGGCCGGCCCCGGCTGGCCTATGGTGGCGGTTTCCCCGGATGGAGCCTGGCGCAATGAGCGACCCGCAGTGGCAACTGGAAACCCTGGCCGTGCATGGCGGCTACCGTCCCGACCCGACCACCCGCGCGGTGGCGGTGCCGATCTACCAGACGGTGGCGTATGCCTTCGATGACACCCAGCACGGCGCCGATCTGTTCGACCTGAAGGTGCCCGGCAACATCTACACGCGCATCATGAACCCCACCACCGACGTACTGGAGCAGCGCCTGGCTGCGCTGGAAGGCGGCATCGGTGCGCTGGCGCTGGCCTCGGGGCAGGCGGCCATCACCTATGCCATCCAGACCATCGCCGAGGCCGGCGACAACATTGTCGCCTCCAGTGCGCTGTATGGCGGCAGCCTCAACCTGCTGGCGCACACCCTGCCGCAGTACGGCATCCAGGCGCGCTTCGCCGACCCGGCCGATCCGTCCGCGTTCGCCGCGCTGATCGATGAACGCACGAAGGCCGTGTTCGTCGAATCGATCGGCAACCCGCGTGGCAACGTCACCGACATCGCCGCCATCGCCGAGGTCGCGCATGCCGCCGGCGTGCCGCTGATCGTCGACAACACCGTGGCCACCCCGTTCCTGTTGCGCCCGTTCGAGCACGGCGCCGACATCGTGGTGCATTCGCTGACCAAGTACCTCGGCGGCCACGGCAACAGCTTGGGTGGCGCGATCGTCGATTCCGGCCGCTTCGACTGGGCTGCACAACCCCAGCGCTTCGCACGGCTCAACCAGCCCGACCCCAGCTACCACGGCGTGGTCTATACCGAAGCGCTGGGGCCGGCGGCCTACATCGGCCGCGCGCGGGTGGTGCCGCTACGCAATACCGGCGCGGCGCTGTCGCCGTTCAATGCGTTCCTGATCCTGCAGGGCATTGAAACCCTGGCGCTGCGCATGGAGCGCATCAACGCCAACGCGCTGGCTGTCGCGCAGTTTCTGAAGTCACACGCAAAGGTGGCCTGGGTGCGCTACGCCGGGCTGGCCGACGACCCCGAGCATGCCGCCGCGCAACGCTATCTGGGTGGGCACGGCTCGGGCGTACTGACCTTCGGCCTGCCGGGCGGCCGTGAAGCCGGCGCACGCTTCCTCGATGCACTGAAGCTGTTCACCCGGCTGGTCAACCTGGGCGACGCGAAGTCACTGGCCACCCATCCCGCCTCGACCACCCATCGCCAGCTGGATGCCGCCGAACTGGCCAAGGCCGGCGTCAGCGAGGACACCGTGCGGCTGTCGATCGGCATCGAGCATATCGGCGACCTGCGTGCCGACCTGGAGCAGGCCCTGGCTGGCGCCTGATAGCCGCACGCTTGGTCGTCATCGCCACAGGCGATCACCACCGGCACCGCGATGCGCTACGGTGGAACTGCCTCTCCAAGGCATGGCAACGTGGCGATCCAGATCCCCGGTCGATGCGGGTCGACCGGGGATTTTTTTGTTTCCGGGGTCAGATGCACCGCCGTGTCGACCAAGGTCGACACCTACCAACAGCCGCAGGTAATTGTCGAAGGCAGGGTGGGCCCGGTTGCAGGGGCGTGAGCGCCATGGATGGCGCGACCGAGCCTCCATGGACGGATTCACGGCGTCCCCTGCAACCGGACCCACCCCGCCATCCCACGGAATGCCAGCTTTTGCTTTTGTCGTTGCCGTTGCTTCAGCAGGTGCAGGGCTGCAAGCCCTGCCGCACCCACACTCCTCACACCACCGGAATACTGTGCTGTCCCAGCCCGCGATACGGCGGCGTGGCCATCACCATCTCGGCCAGCGAGTACGCCAGCTCACGCTCGGCCATCACCGTGCCATCGGCACCATGCTCCAGCAGGTGCTTCACCTCCGCATCGCTGTGTGCTCGCGCCAGCAGGGTCAGATCCGGATTGATCGCACGCAGCTTGGCCAGCGCCTCACCGGCTTCCAGCGGCTGAGGAATCGCCAGCACCGCAATCTTCGCGCGTTCCGGATGCGCTTCGGCCAGCACGCGGTCGGCAGCAGCACTACCACGGATCGCCGCCAGGCCCTTGGCGTGCGCCTGTTCGACGTGCTCCTTGTTGTCATCGATCACCAGCACCGGCACGCCACGATCGCGCAGCACCTGCGCCAGCTCGCTGCCGACCCGGCCGTAACCAATGACGATGGCATGGTCATGCAGGTCACGCGAGGGACCGGTGGCCTCTTCCGGCTCGGCGGCCTGGGGCGACTGCTCCTGCTTGGCCTGCCAACGGTCAAGCAGCCCGAACACCAGCGGGTTGAGCATGATCGACACCAGCGCACCGGCCAGCACCAGCGACTGGCCTTCCTTCGGCAGGATCTGCAGCGCGACGCCGAGGCCGGCGATGATGAAGGCGAATTCGCCGATCTGCGCCAGGCTGGCCGAGATGGTCAGCGCAGTGCTGGTCGGGTGGCCGAACGCGCGCACGATGAAGAATGCGGCGGCCGACTTGCCGAACATGATGATCAGCACCGTGGCCAGCACCTGCCACGGGTGCTGGACGAGGATGTTGGGGTCGAACAGCATGCCGACCGAAACAAAGAACAGCACCGCGAACGCATCGCGCAGCGGCAGCGAATCATGCGCGGCCTTGTGGCTCAGCTCCGATTCGTTGAGCAGCATGCCGGCGAAGAACGCGCCCAGCGCGAACGAGACGCCGAACAGCATCGCCGAGCCGAACGCCACGCCCAGCGCGATCGCCAGCACCGACAGGGTGAACAGTTCGCGCGAACCGGTGCCGGCGATACGCTCGAGGATCCACGGGATGACCCGGCGCCCGACCACCAGCATCACCGCCACGAACAGGCCCAGCTGCACGAAGGTCCAGCCGATGTCGGCCAGCACGCTGCCCAGCGAGTGCGATTCCTTGGCCGCATCGGGGCCGAACACACCGGCCATCACCGGCATCATCACCAGCGCCAGCACACAGGCAAGGTCTTCCACGATCAGCCAGCCGACCGCGATCTTGCCGCGCATGGTTTCCAGCAGGCGGCGCTCCTCCATCGCCCGCAACAGCACCACGGTACTGGCGGTGGCCAGCGAGAAACCGAAGATGACGCCATGCAGGGCTGGCCAGCCCATCAGCGAGGCCACGCCCCAGCCGAGCAGGGTAGCGACCGCGATCTGGCCGATGGCACCGGGGATGGCGATGGCCTTGACCGCCATCAGGTCCTTCAGCGAGAAGTGCAGGCCGACGCCGAACATCAGCAGCATCACGCCCAGCTCGGCCAGCTGGTTGGCCAGCGCCTGGTCGGCGACGAAGCCGGGGGTGAACGGGCCTACGCAGATGCCAGCAACCAGGTAACCGACCAGGGGAGACAAGCGGAGCTTGTTGGCCAGCGCGCCGAAGATGAAGGCGAGCCCGAGGCCAACGGCAACGATGTTGATCAGGTCGGTGTCATGGTGCATCGGCACTCGCAGGAAATCGGGGGGATGCCCCGATTTTCACCTAATGCGCCAAATGCGGCAAACCCAGGGGGCAAATCCCTTCCCGCAGGGAAGGCACCTGCCCCCTGGGTTTGCCTGCGCATTTCTCCTCTACCCCCGCCTTCGGCGCGCCCCTTCAACAAGAAGGGGCTCTCCTCCAGATGCGGCAAGGGGATGCCGGCCAGCGGCCGGCACTACCAGAGCGGCGCTGGGTATGGCCCGGCGCTACCAATACCGCTTACCAGGTGTACTTGATCCGCCCGTACACATACGCGCCGTTGAAGCCGAACGGCGAGTAGTTGCTGTACGGCAGCATGCCGAAGGTGGAGTTCTGCAGGTCTTCGGTGCGGTCCGGGTACTTGTCCAGCAGGTTGTCGGCGCCCACGGTCAGGGTCCAGTTGCTGCTCGGCTTGTAGCTGGCCGAGGCATCCACCACCCAGGCGTCGCCATAGGTCTGGTCGCGCAGTGCGGTGGCCGAGTTGCGCACGGTGAATTTGCCGTAGCGGGTCGCGGCCAGGCCCAGTTCCCAGTGGTCCGAACGCCAGGTGCCGCTCAGGATCGCCTTGTCGCGCGGATAGCTGTCCTCGATGCGGCCGATCTCATCGCGGCCGATCAGCGACTGGGTCAGGCCCAGCGTGCCGAACACCGCCGGGGTGCCGCCGACGCGGCGCACTTCGGTGTCGTTGTAGCTGTACGCGGCGGTCAGTTCCAGGCTGCTGGCGCTGAAGGGCACCGTGTAGCTGGACACGAAATCGACACCACGGGTGCGCGTATCCAGGCCGTTGGTGAAGTACGAGAACGCGGTCACCTGCGGCAGGCCCAGCGTGCCCAGCAGCGCGCTGGTGGCGGCGTTGGTGGTGATGCTGGACGACAATGCGATGCGGTCATCGATGTCGATCTGGTAGGCGTCGACGGTGATGTACAGGCGGTCGACCGGCTGCAGCACCAGGCCCAGGCTGTAGGAGGTGGAGGTCTCGGCCTTCAGCGGCGAGGCGCCCAGCGCCTGCGCAGCCGGGCTGGTGGTGGGGAAGGTGCCGCGCTCGACGAACACGCCGTTGAGGAACTGGCTGGTGACCGCCTGGTAGCCCTGCTGCGCCAGCGACGGTGCGCGGAATCCGCTGGACGCGGTGGCCCGCAGCGCAACCTTGTCGGTGAACGCGTAGCGCGCCGACAGCTTGCCGGAGAAGCGGTCGCCGAAGTCCGAGTAATCCTCGTAGCGGCCGGTGATGCCGGCCGAGAACTTCTCGGTCAGGTCCGCTTCCAGACCCGCATAGACCGCGTAGTTGTGGCGGTCGGCATGCACTTCATTGGTCGGGGTGAAGCCACCGAAGCCCTGCGCGCCACTGCCGGTGTACGAGTTCAGCTCGCCCGGCTTCTGGTCCCACTTTTCCTTGCGGTACTCACCGCCGAAGGACAGCGTGACCGGGTAGGCCAGGCCCCAGTCCAGCGACTTGGTCAGGTCGGCATTGAAGATGTCCTGCTGGTACTTCAGCGTGCCGTCGTAGAACGAGCGCGGGCTGGTTGCGCCGAGGCTGTAGTTGATGCTGTTGCGGGTGTGGAAGTCGAGGGTGTTCTCGCCGTGGTTCAGGCTCAGGTCCCAGGTCCAGCCGTTGTCGGTGTTGCCCTTGACCCCGGCCACCAGCGAGCGGTCCTTGGAGTACTGGTTGATCTCCGGCACGAAGCCGTCCGGGTAGGTCTGCGCCAGCAGCGCGCTCTGCCCGCTGTGGTTGCGCGAGCGGTAGAACGCGAACGAGGTGATGTCGCGGTTGCTGAGCAGCGCGCTGGCGTAGCCGGTCACGCGGTCGCTGAAATCGAAGCTGGCGTTGACCGAAGCCGCAGTCGCATCCACGCGCGGGTCGCCGACGATGAAGGTCTTCTGGCCGATGCTCGGGAAGTTGCCGGTGTTCGGGGTGGTGCCGCGGTACGGGCCGGCGCGGTTGCTCTCGTCCTGCTGGCTGGTCTGGCCAGCCACGTGCACGCGACCACGGCCGTTGCCGAACTCGACGCCGGTATCGCCGGAGAGCTGGTACTTGTTGCCGTCACCGGCCGAGTACTGGCCGTAGTCCACCGCCAGGCTGCCGCCACTGCCGCTGCCCTTGAGCACGATGTTGATGACGCCGGCGATGGCGTCCGAGCCGTACTGCGCCGACGCACCGTCGCGCAGCACTTCCACGCGCTCGATGGCGGCGATCGGGATCGCATTGATGTCCACCGCCGACGAACCACGGCCGATGCTGCCGTTGACGTTGATCATCGCCGAGGTGTGGCGGCGCTTGCCGTCGACCAGCACCAGCACCTGGTCCGGTGACAGGCCGCGCAGCTGCGCCGGGCGCACGCCGCTGGTGCCATCGGTCAGCGCCGGGCGCGGGAAGTTCAGTGAGGGCAGGGCGCGCGACAGTGCGGTGGCCAGCTCGCTGGTGCCAGTGGACTGCAGGGCTTCTGGGGTGATGATGTCGATCGGCGACTGCGATTCGGCGACGGTGCGGTCGGCCACGCGGGTGCCGGTGACGATCACCGTGTCCAGGGTGTTGGCGGCGGTGCCGGCCTGCTGGGCAGCGGCAACGAACGGAGAGCCACCGAGTGCGACAGCGACGGCGGCGGCGATCAGGCTGGTCTTGCGGGTCATCGGGACGGAGCTCCGGTTGGCGGGGGCGGCACCGGAATCGACATCACGGGGGTGAGGCGGACGGCGGTTGTTGCGGTGCGCAAAGCAGGAATTAACGGGATATTCAGTGCGTGTCAAATGCCGGTCATCGGAAAAAACGTTGCAGCAGCAACCATTTAGCCCGGATCGGCACTGGCGGGGGAGGGAGCCCGGGACGCGCGCGGCAAGGACGTGGGAGAGAGGAACGCCGGCCGCCGCGCATCCCGGGACGCGTCAAGTATTCGTTAACGCTAGAATTGCGTCGCAGGAACAGTGCTCACCAGCACATTCCATCTGGTTATATGGACGCCTCCCCCGATGATTTCCCTTCGTAATTTCGCCTTGCGCCGCGGCGAGCGGCTGCTGTTGTCCAATGTCGACCTGACCCTGCACGCCGGTTACCGGGTGGGTGTGGTCGGCCGCAACGGTGCTGGCAAGTCCAGCCTGTTCGCGGCGGTGAAGGGCGAGCTGGAGGCGGACAAGGGCGATGTCGATCTGCCCGGCAAGGTGCGCATCGCCAGCGTCGCCCAGGAAACCCCGTCGCTGCCAGACCCGGCGCTGAGCTTTGTGCTGGGCGGGGATACCGATGTGGCTGCGGTACTGGCTGAAGAGGCTGAAGCAACCGCGCGAAGACTGGGAGGCGGTGGCCAACGCGCACACGAAGATGGCCGAGATGGGGGCCTACGACGCCGAGGCGCGCCGGCAAGCTGCTGCACGGCCTCGGTTTCCCGGCCGAGACCCACCACCGCGCGGTGTCCTCGTTCTCCGGCGGCTGGCGCGTACGCCTGAACCTGGCCCGCGCGTTGATGATGCCCAGTGACCTGCTGCTGCTGGACGAACCGACCAACCACCTGGACCTGGACGCGGTGTACTGGCTGGAGCAGTGGCTGCTGAAGTACCCCGGCACCCTGCTGTTGATCTCGCATGACCGCGAGTTCCTCGACAACGTGGCCACCCACACCCTGCACCTGCACGGCGGCGGCGCCAAGCTCTACCCGGGCGGTTATACCGATTTCGAGCGCCAGCGCGCCGAACAGCTGCGCCAGCAGCAGATCGCGCACGAGAAGGAACAGGCCGAGCGTGCCCACCTGCAGAGCTTCATCGACCGCTTCAAGGCGCAGGCCAGCAAGGCCGCGCAGGCGCAGAGCCGCATGAAGCGCCTGGCCAAGCTGGCCGGCACCGAAGCGGTGCGCGCCGAGCGCGAGTTCCGCATCGAGTTCGCGCCGCCGGCCAAGCTGCCGTTCTCGCTGATCCGCCTGAACCACGTCGAGGCTGGCTATGGCAACGACGCGGTGATCCTGCACAACGTCGGCTTCGGACTGGAAGCGGGCCAGCGCATTGGCCTGCTCGGCCCGAACGGTGCCGGCAAGACCACCCTGGTGAAGACCCTGGTGGGCGAGCTGGCACCGATCGTCGGCGAGCGCATGGCGCACCCTGACCTGAAGATCGGCTACTTCGCCCAGCATACGGTGGAGTCGCTGCACGAAGGCCAGTCGCCGATGGAGCACTTCCGCGAGATCGCCCCGGACGCACCGAACCAGTCGTTCCGCGATTTTCTCGGCAAGTGGAACTTCCCCGGCGACCGTGCATTCGAGCCGGTCGATGGTTTCTCCGGCGGCGAGCGCGCGCGCCTGGCGCTGGCGCTGATCGCCTGGCAGCAGCCGAACGTGCTGTTGCTGGACGAACCGACCAACCACCTTGACCTGGAAATGCGCGAAGCGCTGGCCGAAGCACTGGCCACCTTCGAAGGCGCGATCGTGATGGTCTCGCATGACCGCCACCTGATCGGCCTGGTCTGTGATACCTACTGGCGCGTGGCCGATGGCGTGGTCGAGCCGTTCGATGGCGACCTGGATGCGTATGCCGCGTGGCTGCGCACCCGTCCGCAGGCGCAGGGCACCAAGGCGCGCATGGAGCAGGTGGAAGAGCCGGTGGTGGTCAAGACCGCCCCGGTGGCGCAGGTGGTGCAGAAGAAGCCGGTGAATCCGCACAAGCTGGCCGCCGCCGAGGCCAAGGTGGCCGAGCTGGAAGGCGCGCTGGCCGAGCTGGACCGCCAGTTGGCCGATCCGGCCAACTACGCCGATGCCACCCGCATGGCGGTGATTGGTCGTGACCGCGAAACCGCCGCCGCCCAGCTGGAAAAGGCCGAAGCGGCGTGGATGGAGCTGCTGGAGTCCTGACCGGTAGTGCCGGCCGCTGGCCGGCAGCGCGATGCGCCCACGACGATCAAGGGGTTGCCGGCCAGCGGCCGGCACTACCTACGCGCCCTGCGCCTGCAGCCATTCGCGGAACCGCTTCGCCGGTTCACGCTCGGCACGCGAGCATGGCGGTGATCGGCCGTGACCGCGAAACCGCTGCCGCCCAGCTGGAAAAAGCTGAGGCAGCGTGGATGGAGCTGCTGGAGTCCTGACCGGTAGTGCCGGCCGCTGGCCGGCAGCGCGATGCGCCCACAACGATCAAGGGGTTGCCGGCCAGCGGCCGGCACTACCTACGCGCCCTGTGCCTGCAGCCATTCGCGGAACCGCTTCGCCGGTTCACGCTCGGCACGCGAGCGCAGTCGCGTGAGCCAGTAGCGCCCCAGCTCCAGCGTGGTGCTGAACGGCTGCAGCAAACGGCCTTCAGCCAACTCCTGCTCGAACATGCGCAATGGCAGCAGCGCCACGCCGGCACCACCGACCGCGGCCATCGCGACCGTCAACGAGGAATCGAATACCGGCCCGCGCGCTTCCACGCCGCTGACCCCGGCCGCCTGCAGCCAGCGCGGCCATTCGTCGCTTCGGTAAGAGCGCAGCAGCGGTAGCGTGCCCAGGTCGCGCGGCTGCTTCAGCCGCCGCGCCAACGCCGGGGCGCACAGCGGTGCGAAGGGTGCATCGAGGATTGCCGTGCAGGCCTGCCCCTGCCAGTCGCCATCACCGAAGCGGATCGCCAGGTCCAGGCCCTCGCCGGCCAGATCGATGCGGTTGTTGTGGGTCTGCAGTCGCAGCTCGATGTCCGGGTGTGCGGCCTCGAACGCCGCCAGCCGTGGCAGCAGCCAACCGGTGGCGAAGGTGCCGACCACGCCCAACGTAAGTACTTCACGGGCCGGGCCACCGGTGTAGCGCGCGATGCTGGCCGAGATGCGCTCGAACGATTCGTTGAGCACCGGATACAGCGCCGCGCCCTCCTCGGTGAGCGCCACGCCGCGCGGCAGGCGATGGAACAGACGGATGCCGAGCCGGTCCTCCAGCCCGCGGATCTGGTGGCTCAGCGCGGCCTGGCTGACGCACAGCTCCAGCGCGGCACGGGTGAAGTTCTGGTGGCGTGCGGCCGCCTCGAAGGCACGCAGGGCGTTCAGCGGCAGGGTAGGGTGCAGCATCAGAGTAGTCGTGAGTCAATGTGATGGCTGATCCTACCTTCCCAGTAGCCAGTTCAGAAGAATTAAAGGGTTGATTGCGACAGGCATTAATTCAGCTAATGCCTTCCGCTGATTTTTCGCGCTGGTCGCCTGCGTGCGAGGCTTCAATAATCGGGCGGTCCCCCAGGAGAACCCCGCATGCTCGCCCGTCGCCGATTCCTGCAGTTCAGTGGTGCCGCTGTTGCTTCCTCGCTTGCCCTGCCGTTGCTGCCACGTGCGGCGGGCAAGACCGCCGCCAGTGCACCGACCGATGCCGCCCTAACCGCCGCCACCGACTTCGCGGCGCTGGAAAAGGCCTGTGCCGGCCGCCTCGGCGTGACCCTGCTTGATACCGCCAGCGGCCGCCGCATCGGTCATCGCCAGGACGAGCGTTTCCCGATGTGCAGCACGTTCAAGAGCGTGCTGGCCGCCACCGTGCTCAGCCAGGCCGAGCGCAGGCCCGCGTTGCTGGACACGCGCGTGCCGGTGCGCGATGCCGACCTGCTCTCGCACGCGCCGGTCACCCGCCGCCACGCCGGCAAGGACATGACCGTGCGCGATCTGTGCCGTGCCACGATCATCACCAGCGACAACACTGCAGCCAACCTGCTGTTCGGCGTGGTCGGTGGCCCGCCCGCGGTGACTGCGTTCCTGCGCGCGAGCGGTGATGCGGTGAGCCGCAGTGATCGCCTGGAGCCGGAGCTGAACAGCTTTGCCAAGGGCGATCCGCGCGACACCACCACGCCGGCGGCGATGGCTGCGACCCTGCAGCGCGTGGTGCTGGGCGAGGTGCTGCAGCCGGCGTCGCGGCAGCAGCTGGCCGATTGGCTGATCGACAACGAAACCGGCGACGCCTGCCTGCGCGCGGGCCTGGGCAAGCGCTGGCGCGTCGGTGACAAGACCGGCAGCAACGGCGAGGACGCGCGCAACGACATCGCCGTGTTGTGGCCGCTGGCCGGCGGCACGCCCTGGGTGCTGACCGCCTACCTGCAGGCGGGTGCGATCAGCAACGAACAGCGTGCCACGGTGCTGGCGCAGGTAGGCCGCATCGCCGATCGGCTGATCGGTTGAGGTAACCGGGGTCATTCAGAAGTGGCTTGCCGGATCGGTTCGGCGCGCATCCTGCGCGCGTTCGAATCACACGGAAGTCCCCCATGAGCCATGAACTGATCTACCTGCTGCTGATCTTTGCGCTGCTGGTGATCCCGCGCGCGCTGCAGCGTTTCAGCCTGCCCGCGCCGCTGACCTGCCTGCTGTTCGGCATCATCGGCATGCTCTGGCTGGGCGACCAGGCGCACGACGCGGTGATCGGTCTGTTGGCCACGCTGGGCATTTCCTCGCTGTTCCTGTTCGCCGGCCTGGAAGTGGATCTGCAGGCGCTGCGCCGTGGCATGTGGCCGCTGCTGGCGCATCTGGTGATCCGTACCGGCACGCTGTTCGGCGTGGGCTGGCTGGCCTGGCGATATGCGGGATTGCCGTGGCAGGCCGCTGGCCTGCTGGCGCTGGCCCTGCTGACGCCCTCCACCGGCTTCATCATGGACTCGCTGTCGCGGCTGGGCCTGAGCGAGGACGAGCGGTTCTGGGTGACCAGCAAGGCCATCGCTGGCGAACTGCTGGCGCTGGCGGCGTTGTTCATCGTGCTGCAGGCCGGCGACCCGGGCCACATGGCGCTGTCCAGCCTGGCGCTGCTGGCGATGATGATCGGCCTGCCGCTGCTGTTCATCGCGCTGGGCCGCTGGGTGGCGCCGCATGCGCCGGGCTCGGAGTTCTCGCTGCTGGTGATGGTGGGCATGGTCGCGGCCTACATCACCTATCTGCTGGGCGTGTACTACCTGGTCGGTGCGTTCATCGCCGGTCTGGTCGCCCGCCTGCTGCATCAGCGCATGCCGCTGCTGGCTTCGCACGAGAACCTGCACGCGCTGCGCCTGTTCGCCTCGTTCTTCGTGCCGTTCTATTTCTTCAATGCCGGCACCAAGGTGCCCAGCGAAGCACTCAGTTTCGAGGCGCTGGGGCTGGGCATCGTGATCACCCTGGTGGTGCTGCCGCTGCGTATCGGCGTGGTCTGGCTGCAGCGCCGGGTGATGTTCGGCGAGAGCTTCCGCAGCAGCCTGAGGGTCTCGCTGGCGCTGGCGCCGACGCTGATCTTCACCCTGGTGCTGGCCGCGATCATGCGCGAGCGCTTCCAGATCCCGGCGGTGCTGTTCGGTGCGCTGCTGCTGTATGCGGCGCTGACCACGCTGCTGCCGTCGCTGGTGTTCCGCACGCCGTTCGATGTCGATCCGGTTGAACAGGAACCTGCGGGTGAAGGCGAGGCCGCGCCGGTGGCGGCCACCGAAACGCTGCCAGCGGCATCTGCAGTCGATCGCTGAGCGGATGCTGCGCGTGCGGTTTGCGCACTTCGGCCATGGCCGTTAGGGTTGGGGCATGAAACTGCCTGCCGTTGTCACCGCTTCCGCCCTCCTGCTCAGCCTTGCTGCGTGTTCGCAGCGCTCCGATACGGTCGCCCATGATCTGGCGACCGCACCGGCCGATGCCTTCATGGCAGCCATCGCCGCGCACTGCGGCCAGGCTTACGCCGGCAAGGTGGTGGAGGACACGCCGGCACCGACCGGCAAGGATCCGTTCGCCGGGCAGCGCCTGGTCATGCATGTGCGCGGCTGTGCCGATCCGGCGCACGAGCTGCGCATCCCGTTCCATGTCGGCGATGACCACTCGCGGACCTGGGTGCTGACCCGTACGGAAACCGGCCTGCGCCTGAAGCACGACCATCGCCACGAAGACGGCAGCCCCGACGCGATCACCCTCTACGGTGGCGACAGCACGCCGCCGGGCACCGCCGAGCGCCAGCAGTTCCCCGCCGACGCCGATTCGGTGGCGATGTTCCGCCGCGCCGACATGCTGGCCTCCACGCACAACACCTGGGCGATGGAGATTGATCCCGACCAGACCTTCGTCTACGAGCTGACCCGCCCGGAGGGCCGCCGCTTCCGCGTGCAGTTCGACCTGAGCAAGCCGGTTGCCCTGCCGCCTGCACCGTGGGGCGACGACAAAGCGTCCGCCCCGTGATCCCAGGGTCGGATCCCTCATGCGGAGGGCCCCGACCCCAGAAGGACCCTCAGTAGATCCACGCCATGTGTGGATGCGGGATACCGGACCGGGGCCAGAGCCCTGGCCGTCGGCCAGGGATCCGACCGTGTACTTACCGCGTACCGAAACGCGCGCGGCAGCCATTGCTCACCCACACCTGGCCACGTGAGTAGCCCCAGCTGCGGCCTTCCTGGCAGGCACTGCCGGACAGCTGCTGCTGCAGCACCGGGCGGCCCTGACGCTCATCCCAGTCGCAGGTCTGCGAGCGGTTGTTGTTGCTGCTGCAGGTAACTGAGTAATTGCTGTTGCCGCCCCCCCAGCCACCGCCACCACCGCCCCAGCCGCGGGCTTCGGCGAATTCGGCACGGCAGCCGCCACTGACCCAGACCGCGCCGTTGCGCACGCCCCAGGTACGCCCTTCGTTGCAGGGGCTGCCGGACAGCTGGCGGACCAGGCGGGCATTGCGCCAGCCGACCGGGCAGCTGCGCTCGCGGTTGTTCTGGCTCTCGCAGCGGATGGTCTCGCGGGGCCGGCCGTTGTTGCCGCCCCAGCCACCGCCATTGCCGCCGCCCCAGCCACCGCGGGCCTCGACGAATTCCGCGCGGCAACCGTTGGTGACCCAGATGCTGCCGTTACGGCTGCCCCAGGTGCGTCCTTCATCGCAGTCCGAGCCGGACAGCTGGCGCACCAGCTGCGCATTGCGCCAGCCGGTGTTGCAGACCCGTTCGCGGTTGTTCTGGCTTTCGCAGCGGACCACGCCGCTCTGCGCATGCGCGGAAGGGGCGGGCAGGGCAAGGGTGCCCGCGGCACCCAGGCTGAGGGTTACGGCCAGGCTGGCCAGGGACAGCGGTTTCATGGCGGCATCCCATACGGTGACAGGTGCCCGACTATAGGGAGGGGGGCGATCAAGCCGGTGTGACTGGCCGGATTTGCCCCGGCCGGGGCCTCGGCCGCAGAATACGAGGCTTTCCGGCCCCCATCCGGTGCCGGCGTTCTCCAGCGGAGCTTCCCCCCATGCGTACCCACTTCTGCGGCCTGGTCGATGAGACCCTGATTGGCCAGACTGTCACCCTCGCCGGCTGGACCGACGTGGCCCGTAACCAGGGCGGCGTCTGCTTCATCGATCTTCGAGATCATGAAGGCATCGTGCAGGTGACCGTGGAAGTCGACAACGCCGACGTGTTCGCCGTGGCCGCGTCGCTGGGCTACGAGGATGTGCTGCAGGTGGAAGGCGTGGTGCGTGCCCGCCACGCGGTGAACGACAAGATGCGCACCGGCAAGGTGGAAGTGATCGCCACCGCCATCACCGTGCTGAACAAGGCCGCGCCGCTGCCGTTCCACGCCCACGAGAATCCGGGCGAGGAAACCCGCCTGAAGTACCGCTACCTGGACCTGCGCCGCCCGGAAATGCAGCGCATGCAGCGCACCCGCATCAAGCTGGTGCAGGCCCTGCGCCGCCATCTGGACGAAAAGGGCTTCCAGGACATCGAGACCCCGATCCTGACCAAGGCCACCCCGGAAGGCGCGCGACTTCCTGGTGCCGGCGCGCATGCACCCGGGCGAGTTCTACGCCCTGCCGCAGAGCCCGCAGCTGTTCAAGCAGATCCTGATGGTGGCCGGCTTCGACCGCTACTACCAGATCGCGCGCTGCTTCCGCGACGAGGCCCTGCGTGCCGACCGCCAGCTGGAATTCACCCAGCTGGACATGGAATTCGCCTTCGTCCGCGAGCGCGACGTGCAGGATTTCGTCGAGGACATGATCCGCGCCATCTTCAAGGAAGTGGTCGACGTGCAGCTGGACGCCAGCTTCCCGCGCATGACCTGGGCCGAGGCCATGCGCCGCTACGGCTCGGACAAGCCGGACCTGCGCATCGCGCTGGAGCTGGTGGACGTGGCCGAACTGGTCAAGGACAGCGAGTTCCCGGTGTTCACCGGCCCGGCCAATGATGCTGAGGGCCGCGTTGCCGCGCTGCGCATCCCGGGCGGTGCGTCGCTGTCGCGCAAGCAGATCGACGAATACTCCGCGCATGCCGCCAAGTACGGCGCCAAGGGCCTGGCCTACATCAAGATCGCCGACAACGGCGAGATCAGCTCGCCGATCCAGAAGTTCTTCAGCGAGGAATCCTTCGCCGCGCTGGTCGCCCACGTCGGCGCCGGTAACGGTGACATCGTGTTCTTCGGCGCCGGTGGCTACAACAAGGTCTCCGATTTCATGGGCGCGCTGCGCCTGAAGGCCGGCAAGGACTTCGGCCTGGTCGCCGACGGCTGGGCACCGCTGTGGGTCACCGACTTCCCGATGTTCGAGTGGGACGAGGAAGAACAGCGCTATGTCGCCCTGCATCACCCCTTCACCGCACCGGCCGTGGACGACATCGCCGACCTGCGCGCCAATGCCCGTACCGCCGTTTCGCGCGGCTACGACATGGTGCTCAATGGCAATGAAATCGGCGGCGGTTCGATCCGTATCCATCGTCCGGACATGCAGAGCGCGGTGTTCGAACTGCTCGGCATCGGCGCCGAGGAAGCCCGCGCCAAGTTCGGCTTCCTGCTCGACGCGCTGAACTACGGCGCGCCGCCGCACGGTGGCATCGCCTTCGGCATCGACCGCATCGCCGCGCTGATGGCCGGCACCGAGTCGATCCGCGACGTCATCCCGTTCCCGAAGACCACCGGTGCACAGGATCTGATGACCGACGCGCCGTCGCCGATCGTCGACGCGCAGCTGGCCGAAGTGCACATCCAGGTTCGCCCCAAGACCAACTGATCAGGAGATCCAGGCAATGACCGAGTTTGCGTTTTCGCTGGAGTGGGAAAAGCTGGGCAATGAAGGCTCCGAGGCCACCCTGGTCACCGAGCGTGCGCGCGTGTTCGGTGGTTGGCTGGTCCGCGTCGGTACCAATCCGGCGGCGATGGCCCTGACCTTCGTCGCCGACGGCGAGGGCCGTTGGGACGGTGAAGACTTCGGCGTCGAGGATTACGAGGACGACGAAGAGGAAGAGTACGACGAGGACGAGGAAGGCGAAGAAGAGGACGAGGACGAAGAGGAATACGAGGAAGAGGATGAGGAAGAAGAAGCGGAATCGCCTGAAAAGGCTTGACCCGCGCTTCGCCCTGACGTCAACTTCCTGCATGTATTCGATCCGCCGCGCCACCGTGGACGACGCGCCGACCCTGTCGGCGCTGGCTGCCCGCACGTTCACCGAAACCTTCGGCCATCTGTATCCGCCGCAGGACCTGCAGGCCTTCCTCGAGGAGGCCTACACGGTCGAGCGCCAGCGCGTGATCCTGGCCCACCCGGATTACGCGGTGTGGCTGCTGGAGCTGGACGGGGAGGCGGTCGGCCATGCCGCCGCCGGCCCCTGTGGCCTGCCGCACCCGGACGTGAAGCCCGGTGACGGCGAACTCAAGCGGCTGTACCTGATCAAGACGCAGCAGAGCTGCGGCTGGGGCAGCCGCCTGCTGGAAACCGCGCTGGCCTGGCTGGAACACGAAGGCCCGCGCACGCTGTGGCTGGGCGTGTGGTCTGAGAACTTCGGCGCACAGCGTTTCTACGCCCGCTATGGATTCGAGAAGGCCGGCGAGTACCTGTTCCCGGTCGGTGACACCCAGGACCTCGAGTTCATCCTGCGCCGCGCACCGCGCGCGGCCTGATGTTCACTGCCGCTTGCTGCGCGCGCGTGTTCAATCACCGTACGTTCCTGCCCCGCTGACCGCCAGGCTGTTTGCATGACTCCCCCCGTATTGCTGCTGCATGGCATCTGGAATGCCCGCGCCTGGGTCGGGCCGCTGGCCTGGCGCCTGCGCGCGCGGCTTCCAGGTGCACGCGTTTGGTTATTCCTCGGTGTTCGGTGGCCCGGACGTGGCCGTACCGCAGCTGCTGGAGCGGCTGGCCGACGCCGGCCCACTGAGTTTGGTCGGCCACAGCCTGGGCGGGCTGCTGGCGCTGGAAGCGCTGCGGCGCAATCCGCAGCTGCCGGTGCAGCGCGTGGTCTGCCTGGGCTCGCCGCTGCGCGGCAGTGGCACTGCGCGTTCGCTGTCCGAGCACGGCTGGGGCCTGGCGTTGGGGCGCAGCAGCGATCTGCTGCTCGATGGCCTGCCGGACTGGCAGGGCAGGGCCGAGGTTGGCCTGATCGCCGGTTCGGTGCCGCACGGCCTGGGCAGCCTGCTGGGCGCCATCGACGACGCCTCCGACGGTACCGTGGCCCTGGCCGAGACACGCCTGCCGGGCCTGGCCGACCATTGCGTGGTACGTACCAGCCACAGTGGCCTGGTGGTATCGCCCGATGCCGCGCGGCAGACCGCGCATTTCCTGCGCCACGGCCAGTTCGATCACAGCCGCGACGCCGCCGCTGCATGATTGAGTGGGTGCGACGGGCCTGCCTCGGTGGGTGCGAACCGTTGGTTCGCACGCTCTCCGCCGGGCATGACCTGGCGGCATCCCTCCGCCCTAGACACGGTTGCCGCCCCCGATCAGGTAGAATCCGCGCCTTGATCCTGAAGCAGCCAGACGGTAGCACCCATGGGTAGAGGCCCCTCCATCGAAGCCCGCAAGAACGCGTCCGACGCGAAGCGCGGCAAGATTTTCACCAAGATCATCCGCGAGATCGGCGTTGCCGCGCGCGGCGGTGGAGGCGACCCCAACAACAATCCGCGCCTGCGAGTGGCCGTGGACAAGGGCCTGGCCGTGAACATGTCCAAGGACGTGATCGAGCGCGCCATCAAGAAGGCTACCGGTGAACTGGAAGGCGTCGATTACGAGGAGATCCGCTACGAGGGCTACGCCCCGGGTGGCGTGGCCGTGATCGTCGACTGCCTGACCGACAACCGCGTGCGCACGGTGGCCGATGTCCGCCATGCGTTCAGCAAGTGCGGCGGCAACATGGGCACCGAAGGCTCGGTCGCCTTCATGTTCAAGCGCCTGGGCGTGCTCAGCTTCGCCCCGGGTGCCGACGAGGAAGCCATCACCGAAGCGGCCATCGAGGCCGGCGCCGATGACATCGTGGTCTACCCGGACGACGGCTCGATCGACGTGGTCACCAGCCCTGACGCGTTCAACGCGGTCAAGGATGCGATGGCCGCCGCTGGCCATGTCGCCGACCACGCCGAAATCACCTTCCGCGCGGACAACGACATCAAGGTCGAGGGCGAGGTTGCCCTGCAGGTCAAGAAGCTGCTGGACATGCTTGAAGACCTGGACGACGTGCAGGACGTGTACTCCAACGCCGAACTCGGCGCCGACGCCTACGCCTGAGCCGTCCTTGACGGCCTGGGCGCGGGCCGTTGAACGGTCACCGCGGACAGTCATGAGCCCATACGCCTGCCAGCGCCTCCCGTTCCGCCCCGCCAGGAGTGCAGCATGACCCGCATCCTCGGCATCGACCCCGGTTCGCAGCGGACCGGGGTCGGCATCATTGATGTCGACGCCACCGGCCGCGTCAGCCACGTGCACCACCAGCCGCTGGTGCTGCTCGGCGCCGACGATTTCCCGCAGCGCATGAAGCTGCTGGTGCTGGGCCTGGCTGACCTGTGCCGCGAGTACCAGCCGCAGGAAGTGGCCATCGAACGCGTGTTCATGGCCCGCAACCCCGATTCGGCGCTGAAGCTGGGCCAGGCCCGTGGCGCGGCGATTTCCGCCGTGGTGCTGCGTGACCTGCCGGTGCACGAATACGCCGCCAGCGAGATCAAGCTGGCGGTGGTCGGGCGCGGTGGCGCCGAAAAGCAACAGGTTCAACACATGGTCGGGCTCATGCTCAACCTGAAAACCAAGCTGCAGGCCGACGCGGCCGACGCGTTGGCAGTGGCGATCACCCATGCCCACGTAAGGGCAACGGCCAACCGCCTGGGGCTCAGTGCCCGCCAGGCGTGGGGCCGCAAATGAGGAGCTGCACGCAATGATCGGTCGACTGCGCGGCATCGTCGCCTACAAGGCGCCGCCGTGGCTGGTGGTGGACGTGAACGGAGTGGGCTACGAGCTGGAGGCGCCGATGAGCACCTTCTACGACCTGCCCGAGCTCGGCCGCGAGGTCACCCTGTACACCCATTACTCGCAGAAGGAAGACAGCGTCTCGCTGTACGGCTTCCTGCGCGAAGGTGAGCGGCGCCTGTTCCGCGACGTGCAGAAGGTCAGTGGCATCGGCGCGAAGATCGCGCTGGCCGTGCTGTCCGGCGTCACCGTCGAGGAATTCGCGCGCATGGTCCAGGCCGGTGACATCACCGCGCTGACCCGCATTCCGGGCATCGGCAAGAAGACCGCCGAGCGCATGGTGCTGGAGCTGCGCGACCGCGCTGCCCAGTTCGGTGCCGGTGGCGCACTGCCGACCGGCAGTGGTCTGGCCCCGGCCGATCCGCTGTCCGATGCCACCGTGGCCCTGCAGCAGCTGGGCTACAAGCCGGCCGAAGCGGCGCGCATGGCCCGCGATGCCTTCAATGAAGGTGATGAAGTGGCCACCGTGATCCGCAAGGCGCTGCAGTCGGCGCTGCGCTGACCCGCTTTCCTTTCCTCCAACGAACCGCCTGAGCCCCGCCAGGAGTCCCATGTCCAGCAGTCAAACCCCGCACGCAGCTGCCCCCGGCGGCCACGGTCACGCTCCTCCAGCCGGAGGCCTGGCGCTGATCATCGGTGCGATCGGCGTGGTCTTCGGCGATATCGGCACCAGCCCGCTGTACACCCTGAAGGAGGCGTTCTCGCCGCACTACGGGCTCAACAGTGACCACGACACCGTGCTGGGCGTGCTGTCGCTGGCGTTCTGGGCGCTGAACATCGTGGTCACCCTGAAGTACGTGACCATCATCATGCGCGCCGACAACGACGGCGAGGGCGGCATCATGGCGCTGATGGCGCTGACCCAGCGCACGCTGCGCAACGGGTCGCGCTCGGCCTATGTGGTCGGCATCCTCGGCATTTTCGGTGCCTCGCTGTTCTTCGGCGATGGCGTGATCACCCCCGCGATATCGGTGCTGGGTGCGGTGGAAGGCCTGGAGGTTGCCGCGCCAGGACTGCACGCCTTCATCGTTCCGATCACCGTGGTGGTGCTTCTGGCGGTGTTCGCGGTACAGCGCTTCGGCACCGCGAAGATCGGCAAGCTGTTCGGGCCGATCACCTCGATCTGGTTCATTTCGCTGGCGGCGATCGGCATCTACAACATCGTCGATGCACCGGAAGTGCTGAAGGCGTTCAACCCGTGGTGGGCAATCCGCTTCTTCATGGAGCATGGCTGGCACAGCATCTTCATCCTCGGTGCGGTGGTGCTGGCAGTGACCGGCGGTGAGGCGCTGTACGCCGACATGGGCCACTTCGGTGCCAAGCCGATCCGCCACGCCTGGTACTTCTTCGTGCTGCCGTGCCTGGTGCTGAACTACCTGGGGCAGGGTGCGCTGGTGCTCAACCACCCCGAGGCGGTGAAAAATCCGTTCTTCGAAGCGGTGCCGTCGTGGGCGCTGTATCCGATGATCATCCTGGCCACCATGGCCGCGGTGATTGCCTCGCAGTCGGTCATCACCGGCGCGTTCTCGGTATCGCGCCAGGCCATGCAGCTGGGCTACATCCCGCGCATGCGGATCAAGCACACCTCGCACGACACCATCGGCCAGATCTACATCCCGGGTATCAACTGGGGCATCGCGGTGATGGTGATCGGCCTGGTGCTGGCCTTCCGCAGCTCCTCCAACCTGGCGGTGGCCTACGGCATCTCGGTGTCGGCCACCATGCTGATCGACACCCTGCTGCTGGCACTGGTGGCGCGCTCGCTGTGGCCGAAGGCGCGCAAGTGGATCCTGCCGCTGTGCGTGGTGTTCTTCGTCATCGACCTCGGCTTCGTCATCGCCAATGGTGCCAAGCTGCTGCAGGGCGCCTGGTTCCCGGTTGTGCTGGGCATCTTCCTGTTCACCATGATGCGTACCTGGCGTCGTGGCCGCGAGCTGCTGCGCGATGAAATCCGCAAGGACGGCATCCGCCTGGACACCTTCCTGCCGGGCCTGATGCTGGCACCGCCGGTACGCGTGCCTGGCACCGCGGTGTTCCTTACCGCCGACCCGACCGTGGCCCCGCACGCGCTGATGCACAACCTCAAGCACAACAAGGTGCTGCACGAGCGCAACGTGTTCCTGCACGTGGAAACCCTGCCCATTCCCTATGCGATGGAAGGGCAGCGGCTGAAGATCGAATCGGTGGGCGACGAGTTCTACCGGGTCTACGTGCGCTTCGGTTTCATGGAGACCCCGGACGTGCCGCTGGCGCTGATGCGCTCGTGCGACCACGGCGGCATCTACTTCGACCCGATGGACACCACCTTCTTCGCCAGCCGCGAAACCATCGTCGCCACCGCCAACCGTGGCATGCCGATCTGGCGCGACAAGCTGTTCGCGCTGATGCACAGGAACGCCGCTCCGGCGACCGGGTTCTTCCGGATTCCGGGCAACAGATTGGTGGAACTGGGCGCGCAGGTGGAGATCTAATCTCCACCTGCGCCACGCCCCACGATCTGCTGCGCAAACCGCGGGCCCCGCGCGCATTCCACCTTATCCCCCCGCCTGTCGGCGCGCCCCCTTGAAACGCAGGCGCCTTGGGCGCCGGCGTTCCGCGCATTCCACCTTATCCCCCCGCCTGTCGGCGCG
This sequence comes from Stenotrophomonas sp. 93052_Sma, assembly GCF_056481145.1. Taxonomy (NCBI): domain Bacteria; kingdom Pseudomonadati; phylum Pseudomonadota; class Gammaproteobacteria; order Lysobacterales; family Lysobacteraceae; genus Stenotrophomonas; species Stenotrophomonas sp. 93052_Sma. Next base: position 3,840,628 of record NZ_CM151134.1, on the reverse strand, counting down.
CCCCCTTGAACAACAAGGGGGCTCCACTTGCGGAGACGGCGCGCTGGAAGCTGGCCCACTCTGCTCTCCAGTTTCCTCCACGCCTGGATCTACCGTGCCGACCAACGGTCGGCACCCACCAAAGCAGAACGCCGTTCCGACAGGCCGCAGGAAACTGTCGAAGGCGGGGTGGGGCCGCTTGCGGGGGCGTGAGCCGCATGGGCCCGAGGCATGCCTCGGGCGGGTTGGGCAGGACGCCCAACCCCGGTCTTGCCGTGTGCGCAGGATTGCGCACACGAGCAAGCGGCGACCGAGCTTACATGGGTGAGGGCGCTTTGCTTGCGAAGCACTGCTTCGCAAGCGCCCGAACGCACAGCCGCCAGCGGCTGGGCCGGGCCCCGGAGGGGTACTTGCAGCGTCCCCCGCAAGCGGACCCACCCCGCCATTCCCCAGGACGCGCGCTTCGGCTGTTGCTCTGGATGTTGCCGTTGCCGTTGCCGTTGCCTCTGCGGGTGCCGGGCGCAGCCCGGCCGAAGCCCGCGCTTTTGCCGCATAATCAGCACATGACCGACGACCGCATCATCGGCGCCGGCGCCACCCGCGAGGATGACGCCGCCGACGCCAGCATCCGCCCCAAGCGCCTTGCCGACTACCTCGGCCAGGTGCCGGTGCGCGAGCAGATGGAGATCTACATCCAGGCGGCCAAGGGGCGCGGCGACGCGCTCGACCATGTGCTGATCTTCGGGCCGCCCGGCCTGGGCAAGACCACCCTCAGCCATGTCATCGCCAACGAACTGGGCGTGGCCCTGCGGGTCACCTCCGGCCCGGTGATCGAGAAGGCCGGCGACCTCGCCGCGCTGCTGACCAACCTGCAGCCGCACGATGTGCTGTTCATCGACGAGATCCATCGCCTGTCGCCGGTGGTGGAGGAAGTGCTGTACCCGGCGATGGAAGATTTCCAGATCGACATCATGATCGGTGAGGGCCCCGCCGCCCGCTCGATCAAGATCGACCTGCCGCCGTTCACCCTGATCGGTGCCACCACCCGTGCTGGCCTGCTGACCGCGCCGTTGCGCGACCGCTTCGGCATCGTCCAGCGCCTGGAGTTCTACAGCGTCGAGGAGCTGACCCGGATCGTGCGCCGCTCGGCAGCCATCCTGGCCATCGACTGCACCGCCGATGGCGCCGGCGAGATCGCACGCCGCGCGCGTGGCACCCCGCGTATCGCCAACCGCCTGCTGCGCCGCGTGCGCGACTATGCGCAGGTGAAGGCCGGCGGCCACATCGACGAGGCCGTGGCCCAGGCTGCGATGAAGATGCTCAAGGTTGACCCGGAAGGCTTCGACGAGCTTGACCGGCGCCTGCTCAAGACCATGGTCGACTACTTCGATGGCGGCCCGGTCGGCATCGAATCGCTGGCCGCGGCGCTGTCTGAAGAGCGTGGCACGCTGGAAGACGTGGTCGAGCCATACCTGATCCAGCAGGGCTTCCTGGTGCGCACCGCGCGTGGCCGCATGGCCACCCACAAGGCCTACCGGCACATGGGCCTGAAGCCGAAGAACCCGCCGCAGGACCTGTTCGCGGAGGTCCCCGATGTCGGTTGAGCCCCGATTCAGTTGGCCGACACGCATTTACTGGGAAGATACCGACGCAGGTGGCGTGGTCTACCACGCCCGCTACGTGGCCTTCATGGAACGGGCCCGGACCGAATGGATGCGTGCGCTGGGCTACGGCCAGGAGCGCATGCGCGCCGAGCACGGGATGGTCTTTGCGGTGCGCTCGATGCAGATGGATTTCATCAAGCCGGCACGGCTGGATGACACCCTGCAGGTGAGTGCCCGCCTGGTCCAGCTGAAGAGGGCCAGCATGGTCTTCGACCAGCAGATCCTGCGCGACGGCGAGCTGCTGCTGTCGGCGCAGGTCCGCATCGCCGCACTGGAAGCGGCCAGTTTCCGCCCGCGTGGCATGGACGAGGCCGTCCTTGCCGTGCTGCAACCCCACCTCCACCCCGAATCCGAACACTGAGGAACAACGGATGATCGCAACGCTCCTGGCCCTGCAGGCCACGGTCACCGAGGCACTGCCGGCCGATGTCAGCAACGCCGCGACACAGACCCTTGCCCAGGCCACCACTGGCGGCGGCATCAACTACCTCGAACTGATGGCCAAGGCCAGCCTGCCGGTGAAGATCATCGTGCTGCTGCTGCTGGTCGGCTCGTTCGTCAGCTGGGTGATCATTTTCCGCAAGGCCCGCGTGTTCAAGCAGGCCACCCGCGAAGCCGACGAGTTCGAGAACCGCTTCTGGTCCGGTGCGGACCTGGGCAAGCTGTACAGCTCGGCCACCGACCGCAGCCGCAATGTCGGCGGCCTGGAAGCCATCTTCGAAGCCGGCTTCCGCGAGTACACCCGCCTGCGCGACAAGCGCCGCCTGGACGGTCGTGCCCAGCTGGAAGGCGCACAGCGTGCCATGCGCACCACTTACACCCGCGAAGTGGACCAGCTTGAGCGCAACCTGGAACTCCTGGCCAACATCGGCTCGACCGCGCCTTACGTGGGCCTGGTCGGTACCGTGTTCGGCATCATGGTGACCATGCACGACATGATCAGCAGCGGTGCGCAGGCCGGCATCGCCGCCGTCGCGCCGGGCATCTCCGAGGCACTGTTCGCCACCGCCATCGGCCTGTTCGTGGCGATCCCGGCGGTGTGGGCCTACAACCGCTTCACCACGCGCGTGGAGCGCATGTCGGTGCGGTTCGAGACCTTCGCCGAAGAGTTCAGCTCCATCCTGCAGCGCCAGAGCGCTGGCGACGAGTAAGCGCCTGACCCGGGAGTCCAAGCCATGTCCGCTGCCATCGGTCGCCGCAAGCGCCGCAAGCTGAAATCGGAAATCAACGTCGTTCCCTACATCGACGTCATGCTGGTGCTGCTGATCATCTTCATGGTCACCGCACCGCTGCTCACCCTGAGCTTCGACGTCGACCTGCCGCAGTCCAACGCCAAGGCGCTGGAGAGCAAGCAGGATCCGGTGATCGTCTCGGTGCGCCAGGACGGCCAGCTCAGCCTGAAGCTGCCCGACGCCAAGGACCCGACCGCCGTGTCGGCCGAGGAACTGGAAGGCCGTCTGGCCGGCATCGCCGCCCAGGACAAGGGCGTGCGCGTGATCGTCGCCGCCGACCGCGCCGTGGCCTATGAAAAGGTCATTGCTGCGATGGATGTGATCAAGCGCGCCAAGGTAGACAAGGTAGGCCTGGCCACCGATGCACGCTGACGCCCTGCCACCCCCGCATCAGCGCGAACCCGGCTGGGGCCTGCCCCTGGCGCTGGCGTTGCTGGTGCACCTGCTGGTCGCGCTGGTGTTCATCGTGGCCTGGTTCTGGTCGCCCGAGCGCAACACCGATGCCGCCGCCGGCGACCCCTCGGTCGAGGCCAGCCTGGCGCTGTCCGCGTCCGAGGCCTCCGCCGCGCGCCAGGCCCTGCGCCAGTCGGAGAAGCTGGAAGACCTGCCGCCGCCGGTGGCCGAGCCGATCCCGGTGCCGGAAGACACCATCCCGCCGCCGCAGCCGATTCCCGAGCCGCGCCCGCAGGACGCCCCTACGCCGCAGCAGCAACAGGCGCAGGAGCGTGTCGCGCAGCCGGACACCAAGGACCAGGAAGCGGTGAGCGCGCTGGCCATCTCGCAGGAGAAGGCCAAGCAGGAACAGGAAGCCAAGCGCCGCCAGGAACAGATCGACCTGACCGAACGCAAGCGCCAGGAAGAAGCGGAGCAGAAGCTGCGCCTGGCCAAGCAGCAGGAAGCGGACGAAAAGAAGAAGCAGGCCGAGCAGGAGCGCGTGGCGGCTGACAAGGCCGAGGCCGAGAAGCAGAAGAAGATCGCCGAGATCCGTGCCCGCCGCGAGCAGGCCGAGAAGGAAGCCAAGCTGGCCGAGCAGAAGCTGCGCCAGGTGGCAGCCGCGCGTAATGCTGCCGGCAGTGCCGCTGCCGGTTCCAGCGGTGCCTCCCAGCCGGCCGCCGGTGGCGGTGGCAACAGCGATGATCTTTCGGCCAAGTACGCGGCCGCGATCCAGGCCAAGGTGCTGTCGCAGTGGGTGCGCCCGGATACGGTGCCGCTCGGCCAGCGTTGCCAGATCACCATCACCCAGATTCCGGGGGGCACGGTGATGCAGGCCAAGGTCAGCCCGAACTGCCCGTACGACGAGGCCGGCAAGCGTTCGATCGAGGCCGCGGTGCTCAACGCCCAGCCGCTGCCGTACCGCGGTTTCGAGTCGGTGTTCGCGCGCACGCTCAACTTCACCTTTACCGCCCAGGATCGCTGAGGCGGGCAGGGCAGGGTGGCCATCGGGCCACCTGCGCCCACGGATGTCGCGCTTGCCTCTGGCGGGCCCGGTTTCAGCCGGGCAGGCTGGACGTCGCCCGGGAACGCCGCCTTTCGATGGGGGGCGTGATCGGGGCCGACGAGGCCGGTGGGTGCGATGTTAGCCACGACGTTAACGGTGCGTGAGAGGACGGGCTGGAACTGACCCGGAATTCACGTACCCTTGGTTCATGATTGCGAAGCGGTTCACTCCCGCTTTGTTATCCCTCGTTCCGGTTTCCCCCTATTGAGCGCTCCATGAAAAAGATGCCTCGCTGGCTTGCCGTGTTTGCGGCCCTGTTGCTGCCCTTTGCTGCCGTCGCGCAGCAGAAGGGGCTGGATATCGACATCATCGGCGGCAATGCCTCCGCGCTGCCGATCACCATCGTGCCGATGCCCTACCAGGGTTCGGCGGCTGCACCGCAGACCGACGTCGCCGGCGTGGTCCGCGCCGACCTCGAGCGTTCGGGCCAGTTCCGCACGCTGCCGGAAGCACAGATCGTCGAAAAGCCCGTGCGGGGCGGCGACATCCAGTTCGCCACTTGGCGCGCTGAAGCAGAACTACATCGTGGTCGGCCGCGTGCTCGACGCTGGTGCCGGCGCCTACCGTGTCGAGTACGAACTGTTCGACGTACCGAAGGGCGAGCGCCTGCTGGGCCTGGCGATGACCGCCCGTGGCAACGCCATGCGTGACGTCGCCCACCAGATGGCCGATGCCATCTACGAGAAGATCACCGGTGTCCGTGGCGCCTTCTGGACCCGCATCGCCTACGTGACCGCCAGCGGCAAGGGCGACGCCATGCGCTACGCGCTGATGGTGGCCGACTCCGATGGCTACAACCCGCAGACCATCGTGCGTTCGGCCGAGCCGCTGCTGTCGCCGTCGTGGAGCCCGGATGGCAGCAAGCTGGCCTACGTCAGCTTCGAGCGTGGCAATTCGGCCATCTACATCCAGAACATCGGCACCGGTGCGCGTGAGCTGGTCACCAGCTTCCGCGGCATCAACAGCGCCCCGGCGTTCTCGCCGGACGGCCGCAAGCTGGCCCTGACCCTGTCGCGTTCGGGTAACCCGGAAATCTACGTGATGGACCTGGGCAGCAAGCAGCTGACCCAGCTGACCAACCACTTCGCCATCGATACCGAGCCGACCTGGGCGCCGGACGGCAGCGCGGTGTACTTCACCTCCGACCGCGGCGGCCGTCCGCAGGTCTACAAGGTCGGTGCGGGCGGCGGCAGTGCCGAACGCGTGACCTTCCAGGGCAACTACAACGCCAAGCCCTCGGTGTCCTACGATGGCAAGAAGATCGCCGTCGCCCAGGGCTCGGGCAACAGCTACAAGATCGCGATGATGGACAGCTCGCTGGGTTCGCCCCGCTGGAGCACGTTGTCCCCGGGTTCGCTGGATGAATCTCCGAGCTTTGCGCCCAACGCAAGCATGGTGTTGTACGCCGCCCGCGAGGGTGGCCGTGGTGTCCTGTACGCCGTTTCTGCCGATGCGCGCGTGCGCCAGCGGTTGGTTCTGGCTGACGGAGATGTGCGCGAACCGGCATGGTCCCCATACCGTACCCAGCGCTAAAAGAGTGTTAATATTTTCGCTGTCTTGAACCCCTCATCGGCCTAGGAGCCACAAAGGTATCGCCATGAACAAGTCCACCCGCGTTCTGCTTGTTTCCCTGCTGTCTGTGGCCGTCCTGGCCGGTTGCTCGAAGAAGGTGAAGGAAGAGCCGGCAGCCCCGGTCGACACCGGCACCTCGACCACCACCCCGACCGCTCCGTCGACCTCCGGCCTGTACGGCCCGGGCGACCTGGACACCGACGCTTGCCTGCGCCAGCGCGTTGTCTACTTCGACCTGGACAAGGAAGACGTGAAGCCGGAATTCCAGGCCATCATGGCGTGCCACGCCAAGTACCTGCGTGACCGTCCGTCCTCGCGCATCACCCTGCAGGGCCACACCGACGAGCGCGGTTCGCGCGTACAACCAGGCCCTGGGCGAGCGTCGTGGCAACGGCGTCAACTCGGCCCTGCAGGCCAACGGTGGCTCGGCTTCGCAGCTGACCGTCGTGTCCTACGGTGAAGAGCGTCCGGTCTGCACCGAGTCGAACGAGTCCTGCTGGTCGCAGAACCGTCGCGTCGAAATCGTCTACACCGCGCAGTAATCCATGCGTATTGGCATCAAACTGATGCTGGTCGTTGCGGCAGCCCTCGTGGCTGCCGCACCGGCGCATGCACAGCGACAGAGCCTGGCCGACCGCGTTGGCGCGATCGAGCAGCAGATGTACAACAACAGTGCCAACCAGGACCTGTTGAACCAGATCAATCAGCTGCGGCAGCAGGTCACCAGCCTGCAGGCCTCGATCGAGCAGTTGCAGCACGACAACGCCCAGCTCAAGCAGTCCGCCCAGGACCAGTACCTGGATCTGGACAGCCGCCTGAACCGGTTGGAAGGGGGCAATGCCGCCCCGGCCCTGCCGCCCGTTCCGGCGAGCGCGCCGAAGGCCGCCCCGGCCCCGGCAAAACCCGCAGCGGCGGCCACTTCCGAGCGGCCGCCTTCCGTCCATGGTGATGCCGGCAGCCTTGCCGCCACCGGCGACGAGCGCACCTCCTACAACGTCGCCTTCGATTCGCTGAAGGCCGGCAAGTACGATGATTCGGCGCAGCTGTTCCTGAGCTTCCTGCAGCTGTACCCGAACGGCGTCTACGCGCCGAACGCGCTGTACTGGCTGGGCGAGAGCTACTACGCCACCCGCAATTTCCCGATGGCGGAGACCCAGTTCCGTGAACTGCTCTCGCGCTATCCGACCCACGACAAGGCCGCTGGCGGCCTGCTCAAGGTCGGCCTCTCGCAGTATGGCGAGGGCAAGGTCGACCAGGCCCAGCAGACGCTGGAGACCGTCGTGGCGCAGTACCCTGGCTCGGACGCCGCGCGCACCGCGCAGGACCGCCTGCAGTCGATCCGCCTCGGCAAGCAGATTCGCTGATCCGCTGACCGGGCGTACAATACGTGTCCTGTAGAGCCGAGCCCACGCTCGGCTGCTTTCGTTTCCTGACCGGCAAACCCGCCCGGATCCGGTAGCGCCGGGCCATGCCCGGCGGTTCGCGTCACCGGCTGGGCCATACCCGACCGGCTGCAGTTGTAGAGCCGAGCCATGCTCGGCTGCTTTCGTTACCGGCCACGGTAGCCCACCCGCCACGTGTCCCACCAAGAAGTCCCCGCCATGACCGCCGTTACCTCGTCCAGCGCCGCCGCCACGCCCAGTGAGATCGTGCAGTCGCCCCTGCCACGCCTGAAGATCACCGAGATCTTCACCTCGCTGCAGGGCGAAGCCGATACCGCCGGCTGGCCGACCGTGTTCGTGCGCCTGACCGGCTGCCCGCTGCGTTGCCAGTACTGCGACACCGCCTATGCCTTCCATGGCGGCACCTGGTGGGACATCGACGACATCGTGGCCGAGGTACTGGCCCAGGGCGTGCGCCACGTCTGCGTGACCGGTGGCGAGCCGCTGGCACAGAAGCGCTGCCTGGTACTGCTGCAGAAGCTGTGCGACGCCGGCATGGATGTCTCGCTGGAAACCTCCGGTGCGCTGGACGTCAGCGCTGTGGACCCCCGGGTATCGCGCGTGGTCGACATCAAGACCCCGGGTTCGGCCGAAGTGGCGCGCAACCGCTGGGACAACCTGCCGTTGCTGACCGCCCGCGACCAGATCAAGTTCGTCATCTGCAGCCGCGAGGATTACGACTGGGCCAAGTCCCTGTTGGCCGAGCACGATCTGGTGAAGCGTTGCACCGTGTTCTTCTCGCCGAGCAAGGGTGAGATCACCGCGCGCCAGCTGGCCGACTGGATCGTCGAGGACCGGCTGCCGGTGCGCTTCCAGATGCAGTTGCATAAAATCCTGTGGAACGACGAGCCGGGCCGATGAGCCCAGGCAGCGTTCCCTGATGTAGCTCCGGCGCGGGACAGCGTGCTGGCTTTCCCCTCCCAACCGGATGTTTTACCCATGAAGAAGGCAGTCGTGCTTCTCTCCGGCGGCATGGATTCAGCCGCCGTCATCGCCATGGCCCAGGAACAGGGCTTCGCCGTGCATGCCCTGAGCGTGCGCTACGGCCAGCGCCATACTTCCGAACTGGATGCCGCCGCCCGCGTGGCCAAGGCCCTGGGCGTTATCGCGCACAAGACCGTGGACGTGGACCTGCGCAGCATCGGCGGCTCGGCGTTGACCGACGACATCGACGTGCCCGAGGCCGGCGGTGCCGGCATTCCGGTCACCTACGTGCCGGCGCGCAACACCATCATGCTGTCGCTGGCGTTGGGCTGGGCCGAAGTGCTCGGCGCCAACGACATCTTCTGCGGCGTCAACGCCGTGGACTACTCCGGCTACCCGGACTGCCGTCCCGAGTTCGTGGCCGCGTTCCAGGCGCTGGCCAACCTGGCCACCAAGTCGGGCGTGGAAGGCGCGGGCATCAAGGTGCACGCACCGCTGCAGTTCCTCAGCAAGGGCCAGATCGTCAGCGAAGGCGTGCGCCTGGGCGTGGACTTCGGCCTGACCGTGTCCTGCTACAACGCCGACGCCAACGGCGCCGCTTGCGGCCACTGCGATGCCTGCCGCCTGCGCGCGCAGGGCTTCACCGAGGCCGGCGTAGCCGACCCGACGCTGTACGCCTGAAATACGGGTGCCGGGCATGGCCCGGCGCCGCCGGGGTCTGGAATCTGGTAGTGCCGGCCGCTGGCCGGCATTCCCGTGGGTGCCAACCTTGGTTGGCACTGTCCGCAGGGCATGGCCCGGCGCTACCGCTGCCGTAACCACCCCGACGCGTCAATAAACGCCCGCACTGCCTCCGGATCGGCATAGTCCAGTTCGATCATCCGCGCGATCGCCGCCTTCTCATCGGCCTGCTGCCGCATGTACCCCTGCGCGATGCGATACCCGGCGTAGTACCCCACATCACTCACCCCGAACGGATTGCGGGCGCTGTTGTAGAGCCAGTTGTCGAGATTTTCCCCGTTCATCTCAGCAATGAAGCGTGCGCGGATTTCCGCCTCGTGTGTTGCGCCGTAGTCGTAGAAGGATAATGCCGGCCGGCGCCCGCTCAGCCGCTCCGCCACATACTCGGCCACACCCTCGCGCACCGCGTACTGGGCCAGGCTGCCGGTGGTCTCGCGCTGCTGCGTATGCACGTACTCGTGCAGGTTGTTCTGCGCGTTGTTCGCCCCCGGGCGGCTGTCGTAGAAGATCCGCAGGCGGCTGCGCATCGGCTCCGGCAGCTCGCTCACGTCCACGCGCTCATCGCCCAGCGCCATCTCCGCTCCGATCAGCACCTTGTCACCCAGCGTCGTGCCGCCGGTACGCAGAACACCGACCGCATAGGTGATGTTGGCGGGGCGCAGGGCGGGGTAAAGCTCCCGGAACGCAGCCAGGTCCCGTTCCAGGGTGGCGCTGGCCTGCTGCGCGTTGGCGGTCAATGGCCGTACCGACGTCCAGAAGCGCGGCCACGTACGCATGGCCGTGGCGTATTCGCGGGCGGTGTAGTTGCGCACCTGCATCAGCGCATGCAGGCCGGGGCTGCCCGGATCGATGTAGCGCTCCTGCACCAGTGCGACCTGGCGTTCAACGTCGGGCTCGGTGCGCACGGCGTCATAGGTAGCCCAGAAGCGGCCGATATCATCAGTGACGACCTGGGGCGGGGCGGCCAGTGCTGCGCAGGGCACCAGCAGGGCGGCAATGAGGCAGAAGGGCAGGCGCATCCGTGGCTCCGGGGAAGGATCACAGATGGGATGCGACGGAGGCCCGGAAGGTTTAAGCCGGCGGCCCAGATCGGGGTAGTGCCGGCCGCTGGCCGGCAACCTCGACGCACCAGGGTTTCACCCGGCCCGGCAAAGTAGGGTAGAATGCCCACCCCGCCGAAAGGCTGGGGCAGTGCAATGGGCCGTTAGCTCAGTCGGTAGAGCAGAAGACTTTTAATCTTTTGGTCGAAGGTTCGAATCCTTCACGGCCCACCATTGCATCCAATGACCCAGGTCATTCAGAAAGGCACCGCAATGCGGTGCCTTTTTTGTGGCGCTCGTCCAGGGCAACTACTTCGTCCGCGCATTCTTCGCTTTAGCCGCCGCCGCGTCGGCAGCCTCCTGTGCGGCCGTTGCTGCCGCATTCGCAGAACGTGCCGCCTCCGCTCTTGCCGCCTCGAAATAGGTGAGCCGCTGCAGGTTGGTTCTGCGTTCCAGTTCCATTGCTGCGGCGAAGCTCTCCGGATGCTTTGCAGCGCAGGCCTCCTGCACCAGTTGCACGGCACGATCAGACAGTCCGGGCTGGATGTTGCCGAGCAGGCAATCGGCATACGGTACGGGCGCGGCCGGGCTGGCGGCCAGCGCGGCGATGAGTACGGCACTCAACATGCAAACCTCCTTGTAGGTTTCGAAGGGACTGGCGACCAGCCCGTCCCAAGTATGGACCGGTTCTGGGTACAACGGCGGGTACGCCGGCCGGATATCCCGGCACACCCGTTCCGCCAGCCTGCGGCAGGCGAAGAACAACCCATCGCCCCCCCTTCATCCAGATGGCAGTCGGGCGTGGTCATCGACCGGCAGTGCTCAGCGGCGTGCAGCATTTCCGCCACGGTCAGCATGCCAACGGCGGCACGCTTCGCGCGTGCCATCGCGGATGCGCTTGAGGCATCCCCAGAATGCGCATCCACGCATGGCGTGGATCTACTTTCGCCTGAGAACAATCGCTGCGATGACGGCTGCGATGCCGACCGGGATCAGGACGACCGCCAGAAGAATGATCCAGTGCCAAATGCTGAAGCCCCCCATGTGCCAACTCCTTGTAGGAAACGACGAATGCTAGCAAACCCGATTGCAGTCATTTCCCGATACAGTTCAAGCATCGCGCAGCGCCGTAGCATACGTGCAGGCTTGCCGAATCGGCCGACGCCTTGGCCTTGGCGTTATGCTCGGCACTTTCCCAGGATGGGCCGCTCCATGCGCTTGATCGTGCTGTCGCTGTTGTTGTCCGCTGTCTCCGCCGCGCCGTTGATGGCCGCCGAGCCGGCGCCGTCCGCACAGGCCGCCGCCGCAACCCCGCTGGTCATCGGCGAGACCTTCACCATTGAATCGAAGGCGCTGGGCGAAACCCGCCGCATCAATGTCTACCGCCCGCAGCCGTGGGGCCTGGACCCGAAGGCGGCGTTGCCGGTGCTGTACATGGCCGATGGCGGCATCGGCGAGGACTTCCTGCATGTGGCCGGGCTGGTGCAGGTGCTGAGCGGCAACGGCAGCATGCGTCCGTTCCTGCTGGTAGGCATCGAGAACACCGAGCGCCGCCGCGACATGACGGGCCCCAGCAGCGACCCGCAAGACCAGAAGATCGCGCCCCGCATCGGCGGTTCAGCGGCCTACCGCAGCTTCCTGCGCGATGAACTGATGCCACAGGTGCGCCAACGCTACCCGACCACCGACGAGCGCGCTGATCGGCGAGTCGTTGGCTGGACTGTTCGTGGTCGAGACGTTGCTGCAGGAGCCGACACTGTTCAACAGCTACATCGCGCTGGACCCCAGCCTGTGGTGGAATCGGGGCACGATGTTGGCCGCTGCGGCCAAGCAGTTGCCGGCGGTGACGCGTGCGCAGCCGCGCGTGTTCCTGGCCAGCAGTGGGCAGCCGGAGCTGGCTGCGTCCGCCGCGCAGTTGGCCACGCTGCTGCAGCAGGCGTCGCCGTCGCCGCTGGTGAAGTACCTGCCGCTGCCGGAGGAAACCCACGCCACGATCTATCACCCAGCCGCCTTGCAGGCGCTGCGCACGCTGTTCCCGGCACCGCCGCCGGCGTCGCCCTGATCCGGCGTGGCACTGCACCGCATGACGTGTGAGGATGCGGTAGCGGCGCCACCTGAGGGCGCCGCCCGCAACGGGAGAGCGTGGATGCAGCGTGTGCGTGGATGGAGTGTGGCGGCCTGCCTGGCCGTGAGTGGCTGTGCGATGTCGGTGGCACCACCGGCAACGCAGAGTGACGCGAAGGAAAGCGCGGCAACGGCGGTGCCGGGCGTAGTGCTGCCGGATACCGAAGCGCTGCGCGTACATGACCCGGTGGGGCGCGACTACCCGATCTGGGTGGCGCTGCCGGCCGATTATGCGGCGCATCCGGAAAAGCACTATCCGGTCCTGTACGTGACCGATGCGCTGTACAGCTTCCCGCTGGTGCGCAGCGTGCGCAATCTGGTGGGGCAGCAGGGCGTCAACATCGAGAATTTCATCCTGGTCGGTTTGCCGCCGCAGGAAGGCCTGACTTCAAAGCAGAGCCGCTCGCGCGACTACACGCCCAGCAATCCGGCGCGCACGGTCGATGGCTATTACAGTGATGACGTCACCTACGGCGGTGCCGCGCACTACCGTGATTTCCTGGCCGCACAGGTGCTGCCGATGGTCGATGCGCGTTATCGCACCGATCCTGCCCGGCGCATGTTCGCTGGTCATTCCTATGGCGCGCTGTTCGGTGCCTATGTGCTGACCACACAACCGGACATGTTCAGCACCTACATCCTGTCCAGTCCTTCGCTGTGGTTCGACCAGCTTCTGCTGCCGCGCATGCAGGATGGCGCCGTCATCCCTGCGCAGCCTACGCGCGTGCTGCTGTCGGTGGGCAGTTACGAGACGGACAAGCCAGGGCCGCGTTATTCAACCGGCAACGACATGCTGAGGCAGACCGCGGACTTCACTGCCCAGCTGAAGCGCACGGGTCGCAAGTTGAATGTGGACAACGTGGTGATTGACGGTGAGGACCATCTCACGGTTTACCCGCGGGTGATCACTCGCGCACTGCTGGAGGTGATGCCGGGTGAAGGGCCGTACACCGGCGGTTGATGGGGAGGCTGCATCCACGCATGGCGTGGATCTACCGGTGGTGTTGACGTGGATCCATGCCGAAGAGAAACGGAATCAGTAGATCCACGCCAGGCGTGGATGATTGCCTCAGGCCGCGCTGGCCTGCGGCGGCGGTATCAGCGTGGCATCCGCTGCGTGCCGGAAGCACAGCCGGATGGCATCGAGCAGCTCGCTCATGCTGTACGGCTTGGGCAGGAAGTGGATGCCGGCGCGCAGCTGCGGCAGCACGCGGTGCTGGTCCATGCCGGAGGTGACCAGGATCGGCAGCTGCGGCAGGTGCTCACGCACGCGGTTGGCGGTTTCGATGCCGCTGATGCCGCCCAGGCAGACGTCGGTGAACAGCAGGTCGAACGGTTCGCCGGCGTTGAGCAGGCCCAGTGCGGCCTCGGCGCTGCTGACAGCGGTGACCTGGCAGGCCTGGCTTTCCAGGGCGAGGCGACTGAGTTCCTGGGTTTCCTCGGCGTCCTCGATCAGCAGGACGCGCGGTTCCACAAAGCGCTTGGACAGCAACATGACGCGGCAACTCCGGACAACAGGGGGAGCGAAAGGCGCGCAAGTATGCGCAAGCCGGTAGTGAGCCCGGCGTGCACGGCAAGCTAAGTGGGCGTTACAGCTGTCCGCGCCGTTGGCGGCGCACGTACCAGGCCAGGATTGCGACCGCGAGCAGGGCGGTGCCGATGCGCAGGCTGGTGGCCTGCCAGCCGAGCGCGACGGCGTCATCAAGGCTGAACACATTCCAGGCCAGGTTCATCGAAACGTGCAGGACCAGGCCGCACCACAGGGTGTCACCGTCGAGGTGGTCGAGCCAGGCGAAGATGAAGCCGCCGAGGGCGATCACCGCGCCGACGAACAGCGCGATGCCGCCACCGTCGAACCCACCGAAGCCCAGCCAGTGCACCATGCCGAACAGCAGCGCCTGCGGCAGCGCGAGCAGCGGCCACGGACCACGCACGATCTTCACCAGCAGCACGAAGCCCAGGCCGCGGAACAGCACTTCCTCGGCCAGTGGGAACAGCACGGCCAGCATCGTGGCGTCCAGCGCGGTCAGCGCGGTGTTCGGGGTGCCGAGCATCGCCAGGCCCAGCCAGCACGGCAGGCTGGCCAGCAACACCCACATCGGGCCGCCCCAACCATTCCCGCGCAGCCCGAGGCTGCCCAGCAGGCCCATGCCACGGGGCCGCAGCAGCGTGGCCAGCAGTAGTGCCAACAGCACCGCCAGCGCGTTGTCCAGCAGGCTGCCGCCGTAGGGTATGGGCAGGGCGGGAATCGGAGTCCCTGCGGCCGCAGCGATATCGCGCAGATTCAGGCCCAGGCCAACGCCCAGCAGGACCAGCAGCGGGCGCGCGGCGGTGGGCAGGCGGGACAACGCGGTCATGTACGCACTCCCTGCGGAACAGGGGCCCAGTGTGTGCGACTGCCGCCGCATCGGCACGCGTCGGAAGTCCCTGTGCCATCGGTCATGCGTTGCCGCACAGTCATCACCGCACAGGTACAGTCGATGCAGGACCGACAGGAGCAATGCCGATGCTGTGCCCCGTGTGCAAGACCCAGACCCTGCAGATGGCCGAACGCCATGGCATCGAGATCGACTATTGCCCCGGCTGCCGGGGCGTGTGGCTGGATCGTGGTGAACTGGACAAGATCATCGAGCGTGCCGGTGCCGGTGCCGGTGCCGGTGCCGGTGCGGCCGTGCCGCCGCCCGCGCCTGTACAGCAGCATCCGGCATCCTCTCCGCCGCCGGTGATGCACCGTGATACCCGCCACTTGGGCCAGCGCTACGAGGACAATCGGGGCCACGGATACAAGAAAAAGAAGAAGGACAGCTTCCTGTCGGAGCTGTTCGACTTCTGAGGCGTTGTAGAGTCGAGCTTGCTCGACTGGCTCTTGTTACCAATAGTCGAGCAAGCTCGACTCTACGGATCAGGTGCAGTCGAGCATGGCTCGACTCTACATGGAGCGCGTGATCACGGCCGCCGCAGGATGAACTCGCGGTCGTGGGTGTCGCCGACGATGAAGTCGTACTCGCCAACCTTGCTGCAGCCGTAACGCGCATAGAAGCGCTGTGCGCCGAAATTCTCTTCCCACACGCCCACCCACAGGGTGCGGCGCTGCGGCTGGTCCAGCCAGGCCATGAACGCGTCCATCATGCGTGCACCATGGCCGCCGTTCTGGTGTGCGGCCAGGATGTAGAACCGCTTCAGTTCGATGTCGCCCTCGCGTGCATCCGTGTGCGGCAGGGTGTTGGCACCGGCGGCCAGATAGCCGACCACGGCGTCACCGTTCATCAATAGCCAGATGGCACTGCGTGGATCGGACAGTTCGATGCGCTGCGGCTCGCTGCTGTAGTGCGCCTGCAGGAAATCGTGCAGCTCCTGCGGCGGATAGGAATCGCCCCAGGTTTCGTTGTAGCTGGCAATCGCGATGGCCGACAGCGCGTCGACGTCGGCAAGGGTGGCGCGGCGGATCTGCAACGACATGGCGGTGCCTGCATTGGAACGTGGCGCAGTGTAGCCGGCCCCGGCGGCTGCCGGGGCTGGCCATTGCTCACGAACTGCTGCTCAGAACCACATGCGCACGCCGGCCACCCAGCGTGTGTCGCGTGCGTGGTCACCGGCGTAGTCGGCGGTGTCACCAAACGTGCGTTCGTGGCTGATGCCGATGTAGGGCGCGAAGCGGCGGCTGAACTCATAGCGCAGTCGCAGACCGGCTTCGACCTTGTTCAGGCCACGACCGATGCCGTACTCCTTCTCGTCCTTGGCCGCGACGGTGGCTTCCAGCAGCGGCTGCAGGATCAGGCGGTTGGTCAGCAGCACGTCGTACTCGACTTCGGCCTTGGCCAGCACCTGGCCGCCGGAGCCCAAGTACAGCGTGGCCGAGCTCTCGAACTTGTACGGCGCCAGGCCCTGGATGCCGACGGCCGCCCACGTGCGCGAGTCGGCCGGGCGGAAGTCCTGGCGCACGCCGACCAGCACGTCCCACCATGGCGACACGCTGCGGCCATACAGTGCTTCCAATGACGACGATTCCGTGCGGCCACGGCTGCGTTCGCCATCGGTGCGCAGCCACAGGCGGTTGATGTTGCCGCCGATCCAACCGGTCGCCTCCCAGGCCTGACCATTGCTGCTCTTGCCATCCCAATGTTCCAGACGGTCGATCAGCAGCAGGCTGTTGATCTCCGGCGCATGCTCCATCGCACCGTGGGCGATGGGCGGGAAGGCCGCGGCGCGGTCGGCATCGGTCGGCACCGGGATGGGTTCGCGCGGTTCGGTCGGTGCAGGCGATCCGTGGCCCATCGCGGCGTGGTCCATCGTGGAATGGTCCATCGTCGCCGGCTGCGTCGCACCATGGTCCATCTTCGAGTGATCCATGGCTGAGTGGTCCATCGCGCCCGAATCCATCTTCGAATGATCCATCTTCGAATGATCGACCGGTTCGACCGGTGTCTTCACGGTCTTCGCGGGCGCATCCATCGCGGCCATGTCGTGGCCAGCGTGCGACTGCGCGAACACCGGCAATGCAGCGGCCAGGCCCAGGGCCAGCAGGCTGGGGGAAAGCAGTGAGCGGCTCATTCTTCGATCCTCACTTCGCGCATCATGCCCGCTTCCATGTGGTACAGCAGATGGCAGTGGTAGGCCCAGCGGCCGAGTGCATCGGCGCGCACGCGATAGCTGCGGCGGGTGCCCGGCGGCATGTCGATGGTGTGCTTGCGCAGCTGGAACTCGCCCTGTGCGTTTTCCAGATCGCTCCACACGCCGTGCAGATGGATCGGGTGCTGCATCATGGTGTCGTTGACCAGCACGATGCGCATGCGCTCGCCGTAGTTCAGCCGCAGTGGTTCGGCGCTGGCGAATGGGATGCCATCGAACGACCAGGAGAACTTCTCCATGTGGCCGGTCAGGTGCAGTTCGATCTCGCGGCTCGGCTCGCGGCCATCCGGGTCTTCGAACAGGCTGCGCATCGCGCCGTAGGTCAGCACCTGGCGGCCGTTATCGCGCAGGCCGATGCCGGGGTCGTCCAGCTTCGGTTCGGAGGCCGAGCTCTGCATGTCCACCAGCGGGTTGTTGCGTTCGCTGGCAGGGTGCTTCGGTGCCTTGCTGGCGGCATCGCCGCCGCCGTGCGCGCCGTGGCCCATGCTGGCGCCGCAGCCACCTTCCATGCTTTTCATCGCGGCCATGTCGTGACCGCCGTGGCCACCACTGCCCATGTCGTGACCCATGTCGCTCATCGTCAGCAACGGACGTGGGTCGCGCGCGGGAATCGGTGCCTGCAGGCCATGGCGAACCGCCAGTGTTCCGGCGGCGTAGCCGGTGCGGCCCATGTCCTGGCAGAAGATGGTGAAGGCGTCCTGGCCGCTCGGTTCGACGATCACATCGTAGGTTTCGGCCGGGGCGATGCGGAACTCATCGATGCTCACCGGGTGGATGTACTGGCCGTCGGCAGCGACCACGGTCATCTTCAGGCCAGGAATGCGCACGTCGAAGTAGGTCATCGACCCGCCATTGATGAAGCGCAGCAGCACCTTCTCGCCGCTGCGGAACAGGCCGGTCCAGTTGCCGGCCGGGGCGGTGCCGTTCATCAGGTAGGTATAGGTGTGCGCGTTGATGTCGGAGATATCGGTGGGCGTCATCCGCATCCGGCCCCACATGCCACGGTCGGACAGCGCCGCCGACCAGCCGTCGCGTTTCGCGTCGCGCAGGAAGTCGGGCAGGGTGCGCTTGTAGTAGTTGTCGTGCTCGGCCAGCTTCTTCATGCGGCGGAACAGCGCGCCCGGGTCCATGTCGGTCCAGTCCGACAGCATGATCACGTGCTCGCGGTCGTGGTGGTACGGCGCCGGTTCGGCCGGGTCGATGAGAAGCGCGCCGTACAGACCAGCCTGCTCCTGGAACATGGAGTGGCTGTGGTACCAGTAGGTGCCCGACTGCTTCAGCTCGAAGTGGTAGTGGTAGGTCTCGCCGGGGCCGATGCCGTTGAAGCTCAGGCCGGGCACGCCGTCCATGTTGGCGGGCAGCAGGATGCCGTGCCAGTGGATCGAGGTCGGGTGGCGTTCCAGCGTGTTGCGCACGAACAGGTCGACGGTCTGGCCTTCGCGCCAGCGCAGGATCGGTGCCGGCAGCGAGCCGTTGACGGTGATCGCCGGGCGGGTGCGGCCGGTGAAATTGGCGAGCGATTCGCCGATGGCCAGTTCGATGCGGGTGTCGCTGAGCACGGCGGGGGCGCCGGCCAGCCGTGGGGCGGCCGTGGCGGCGAGCGCGCGCTGCGGCACGCCGACAGCGGCGATGCCGGCAACCACGCCGCCGGCGGCCAGGCCCTGCACGAACAGGCGGCGCGACGGCATGGGCACAGCGCCCGGACCGGGGGGAATGCGGGTATTCATGGTGGTGACTCCAGACACGTAAAGACGCCGGCAGGCGGCCGGCTGCGGTGCGCAAGGCGCACGGTGCGTGTGGAATCAGCCGATGGGAGGACGCGAAATCGGCGGCAGTGGCGGCGCCGGACGGCCAGTGGCCGGCATCGGCTGCGGGGCCAGCGACAACGTCGGACCGGCCATGAACGGCAACGGCTGCACCACCAGCAGCGGGTGCTGGGCGCAGCTGCGCACGCAGTCCTTGATCTGGCAGTGGGCGTCGTGGGGCGGGGCCTTGGCCTGCGGGGCCTCGTCGGCCTGCATACCCGCGTGATGGTGGCAGTCAGGGTCACCGCCGTCGGCGGCAATGGCCACGGCGTGCGCCATCCGGCCCATTTCCTCGTGACCACTGGCCATGGCCGCGTTCAGCCCGTTGAGCAACAGGCTGAGCATGAGCACGACACGGAGCAGGGTCGAGGCCAGGGACATGGCGCTAATCTAGCTGCAAGCGGGCGCGGATGCACTTCCGGCTGAATGGCCGGTTCAAGGTTGGACCAGCACCAATGTGGAGCCGCTACCCTTCTTCGCGCACGATCTCCACTAGGCGCGGGCCGTAGCGGCTCAGCTTGGTGCCACCGATGCCGCCGACCCTGGCCAGTTCATCCAGGCTGGTCGGGCGCTGTTCGGCGATGTTGCGCAGGGTGCTGTCGTGGAAGATCACGAAGGCCGGCACGTTCTGTTCGCGGGCCAGTTCGGCACGCAGGCCGCGCAGGGCGTTGAACAGGGCCAGATCCTGCGGCAGCACCGACAGGCCGGTGCGCTGCGCGCTGCGCTCGCGCCCGCTGGTGCTGCTGGCCGGGTCGCGGCGCATGCTGATCTGGCGGCGGCCGGTCAGCACGTCGCGGCTTGCATCGGTCAGGCGCAGGCCACCGTGGCCCTCGCTGTCCACTTCCAGCAGGCTGGCGGCGACCAGTTGGCGGAATACGCTGCGCCAGGTGCGCGCGTCGAGGTCGCGGCCGATCGCATAGGTGCTGAGCTTGTCGTGGCCCTGCTGCTTCACCTTTTCGTTCTCGCTGCCGCGCAGCACATCGATCAGGTGACCGACGCCGAAGCGCTGGCCGCTGCGATAGACACAGCTCAGCGCCTTCTGCGCCGGAATGGTCGCGTCCCAGGAGGCGGGCGGGGTCAGGCAGTTGTCGCAGTTGCCGCAGGGCTGGGGATAGGTCTCGCCGAAACCGGCCAGCAGCACCTGGCGGCGGCACTGCATGGATTCGCAGTAGCCCAGCAGGTGGTCCAGCTTGGACCGCTCCAGCTGCTTGCGCTCTTCGCCGGCTTCGGACTGCTCGATCATCTGCTTGAGCAGCACCACGTCGCCCAGGCCGTAGCACAGCCAGGCCTCGGCGGCCTCGCCATCGCGGCCGGCGCGGCCGGTTTCCTGGTAGTAGCCTTCCATCGACTTGGGCAGGTCGGTATGCGCGACAAAGCGCACGTCCGGCTTGTCGATGCCCATGCCGAAGGCGATGGTGGCGCACATCACGATGCCATCCTCGCGCAGGAAGCGGCGCTGGTTGCTGGCGCGTACTTCCGGTGGCAGGCCGGCATGGTAGGGCAGGGCGTTGAAGCCCTGGCCGTTGAGGAATTCAGCGGTCTCTTCGACCTTGCGCCGCGACATGCAGTAGACGATGCCGGCCTCGCCGCGGTGGCCGCGCAGGAAGTCGGTCAGCTGCTTGCGGGCGTTGTCCTTCTGCACCACGGTGTAGCGGATGTTGGGACGGTCGAAGGAACTGACAAAATGGCGCGCTTCCTGCAGATCGAGGCGCTCGGCGATCTCGCGCTGGGTCGGCGGATCGGCGGTGGCGGTCAGCGCGATCCGCGGGATCTGCGGCCAACGCTCGTGCAGCACGGTCAACTGGCGATATTCGGGGCGGAAGTCATGGCCCCACTGCGACACGCAGTGTGCTTCGTCGATGGCGAACAGGGCGATCTGGCTGCGCGACAGCAGCGACAGGAAACGCCCGGTCAGCAGCCGCTCAGGGGCGACATACAGCATGTCCAGTTCGCCGGCGAGCAGCTCGCGCTCGACGCGGCCGGCGGTCTCGGCATCCAGGGTTGAATTCAGGTACTCGGCGCGCACGCCGAGCTGGCGCAGGGCTTCGACCTGGTCCTGCATCAGTGCGATCAGCGGCGAGATGACGATGCCGCAACCGTCACGCAGCAGGGCCGGCACCTGGTAGCAGAGCGACTTGCCGCCGCCGGTGGGCATCAGCACCAGGGCATCATGACCGGCAGCCACATGCTCCACGATGTCCTGCTGGGGACCACGGAAATCGTCGTAACCAAAGACGCGTTGAAGCAGGTCGTGCGCGGGACGGGAAGCCATCCGGCTAGTTTACCCCGGCGGGGGTTCGGCAGGGCTGCGCCCTGCACCTGCTACAAGCCAGAGCAACCTCAAAGGCAACAGCCGGCTCTGGGGTGATCCGTGGGTTGGCGGGGCGGTGTCGGATTGCGGGGACGCCGCAAGTACGTCCGTGTAGGCTTGGCAGCCGCATCCATGCGGCTGACACCCCCCAATCCGACACCGCCCCGCCTTCGACAGGTTCACGCGGCTGTTGGTAGGTGTCGACCTTGGTCGACACATCTGTCAGATATCGAGTGAATTCATCTGTGTCGACCAAGGTCGACACCTACCAGAGCGGACGCTGTCCCGGCAGATCGCGAAAAACTGTCGAAGGCGGGGGGGGGGGGCCGGTTGCGGGGGCGTGAGCGCCATGGATGGATTTACGGCGTCCCCCGCAACCGGACCCACCCCGCCAACCCACGGATAGCCAGCTTCTGCTCTGGCTCTGGCCTTGGCTTCAAGGCCTCTGCGGGTGCAGGGCGCAGCCCTGCCGAACACCCCCAACCCTTACTGCAGCAGCGAGCGCAGCATCCAGGCGTACTTCTCATGGGTCTGCAGGCGCTGGGTCATCAGATCCTCGGTCGGGGCGTCGTCACCCTTGGCCGCCACGTCCAGCACTTCACGTGCCGTACGGCAGACCGCTTCGTTGGCGACCACCAACTGGCGTACCATTTCACGCCAGTCCGCACTGTCGGTAAGGCCCGGTTCCTCGGCGATCGAGGTCAGCGCAGCGAATTCCCGGTAGGAGCCCGGGGCATTGAAGCCCAGCGCGCGGATGCGCTCGGCCACGTCGTCCAGTGCCGCCCACTGCTCGGTGTACTGCGTCTCGAACATGGTGTGCAGCGAGTTGAACATCGACCCCGTTACATTCCAGTGGAAGTTGTGCGTCTTCAGGTAGAGCGTGAACGCATCAGCCTGGAAGCGCGACAGACCGTCGGCGATCTTCTTGCGGTCGCCCTGGGTGATCCCGATATCGATGTTCGGCGCCGACGGTGCCGCCGCTGCAAGCTTCTGCTTGCCGGTCTTGGCCTTGGTCGTGCTCTTGGTCTTCGCCATGGGGTTCCTCCTTGTGGAATCGTTGGCCTTCACAATAAACCGGTCGTGATGACTGGTCGCTTTCAAAGTTTTGAACGAACCGATTGATGAACTCTATCGATAAAAATCCATCGCCCCGCCTGCGCCAACAGCGTGCCGCTATCGACGGCGCCATGAGCCGCGACCGGGGCCGTTTGCTGGGAATGCTCTCGCGTTGCCAGGCCAAGCCACAGGATGCGGCACTGGCCGCCACCTTCGAGCAGGCCTTGCAGGCGTCGGTGCAGCGCCGGCAGGTGCGGGCGCTGCAGCAGCCGTCCATTACTCTGGACCCGCAGCTGCCGATTGCGCGTGAAGCCGACGCCATCATCGGTCTGATCCGCGACCACCAGGTCGTGGTGATCGCCGGTGAAACCGGCTCGGGCAAGACCACCCAGCTGCCGAAACTGTGCTTGGCCGCAGGCCGTGGCCAGGCCGGCATGATCGGCTGCACCCAGCCGCGACGGATTGCCGCACGTGCGGTGGCCAGCCGCGTGGCGCAGGAACTGCAGAGCGAACTGGGCCAGCTGGTCGGCTACCAGGTGCGCTTCAACGACAAGGTCAGCGAAGACAGCCGAATCAAGTTCATGACCGACGGCATCCTGCTGGCGGAAATCGCCAGTGACCGCTGGTTGTCGAACTACGACACGATCATCGTCGACGAGGCGCACGAACGCAGCCTCAACATCGACTTCCTGCTGGGCTACCTGAAGCAGCTGCTGCGCAAGCGCCCGGACCTGAAGCTGATCGTCACTTCGGCCACCATCGACACCGAACGCTTCGCCCAGCATTTCGACAATGCGCCGGTGATCAGCGTTGAAGGCCGCACCTACCCGGTGGAAGTGCGCTACCGCGCGCTGGAAGGCGAGGGCGAAGACCAGGGCGAACGCACCGTCAATGACGCCATCGTGTCGGCCATCGACGAAATCACCCGCCTGGATGCGCGCGGCGACGTGCTGATCTTCCTGCCGGGCGAACGCGAGATCCGCGATGCGCACCAGTCGCTGGAACGCCGCAAGTACCGCAATACCGAGGTGCTGCCGCTGTACGCGCGCCTGTCCAACCAGGACCAGGACCGGGTGTTCAACCCCGGGTCGAACCGGCGCATCGTGCTGGCCACCAACGTGGCGGAAACCTCGCTGACGGTGCCGCGCATCCGCTACGTGGTCGATCCGGGCTTTGCCCGAGTCAAGCGCTACAGCCCGCGCAACAAGCTGGACCGCCTGCACATCGAGCCGATCTCGCAGGCCAGCGCCAACCAGCGCAAGGGCCGCTGCGGCCGTATCGCCGAGGGCATCTGCTACCGCCTGTATGCCGAGGCCGATTTCCAGGCGCGGCCCGAGTTCACCGATCCGGAAATCCGCCGCTCCAGCCTGGCCGGGGTGATCCTGCGCATGCTGCAGCTGGGCCTGGGCCGCATCGAAGAGTTCCCGTTCCTGGAAGCGCCGGACGAGCGTGCGGTGGCCGATGGCTGGCAGCAGCTGACCGAACTGGGCGCGATCGACGCCGAGCGGCGCATGACCACCATCGGCAAGCAGATGGCACGCCTGCCGGTGGACGTGAAGCTGGCGCGCATGCTGGTCGCCGCGCAGGCTGCCGGCTGCCTGCGGCCGATGCTGGTGATCGCCTCGTTCCTGGGCATCCAGGACCCGCGCGAGCGCCCGCCCGAAGCGCGTGGCGCGGCCGACAGCGCGCATGCGCAGTTCGCCGATGGGCGGTCCGAATTCGTTGGTGTGCTGCGCCTGTGGGATGCCTATCGGCAGGCCCATGAAGACCTGACCCAGTCCAAGCTGCGCGACTGGTGCAGCCGCCACTTCCTTGGCTTCCTGCGCATGCGCGAGTGGCGCGAGCTGCATCGCCAACTGCGCCTGCTGTGCGAGGAACTGGGCTGGAAGGAAGAAGCCAACGAGGCCTCGATGGCACCGCTGCTGGCCGGCAGCAGTGCACCGGCCCCGGCGCGTGATGATGCCGCCGCAGTGAAAGCCACCCGAGGCCAGCTGCACCGTGCCGCGCGCCTGGCCCGCGAAGGCAAGGCCGAGGCCGCATCGGCGCCGGTAGCCGTGCGTGCGCAGAAGGAACAGGCGCCGGTGGGCGGCGGTTTCAGCGAGCGCGTGCGTGCCGCTGCGTACCAGACCCTGCATCGGGCGCTGGTGGCGGGCCTGCCGACGCAGATCGGCCACCGCACCGAGAAGGGAGATTTCCAGGCGCCACGCCAGCGCCGCTTCCTGCCGTTCCCGGGTTCGGCGCTGTCCAAGCGGCCGCCGCCGTGGCTGCTGGTGGCCAACCTGCTGGATACGCAGAAGGTGTGGGGCATGACCTTGGCGGCGATCGAGCCGGACTGGGTGATCGCCGAACTGCCGCACCTGCTGCTGCGCAAGCACTTCGATCCGCACTGGTCGCGCGCAGGGCCAGGTGCTGGCCTCCGAGCAGATCAGCCTGTTCGGCCTGGTGCTGGCGCCGAAGAAGCCGGTGCACTACGGTCGCATCGCGCCGGGCGAAGCGCACGACATCTTCGTGCGCCAGGCACTGGTGACCGGCGAGATCAACACCCGCGCCAGCTTCGTGGCGGACAACCAGAAAGTGCTGGAGATCGCCCGCGAGGAAGAAGCCAAGCTGCGCCGCGCCGGCATCGTCGCCGACGAGGACTGGCAGGCGCGCTGGTATCTGGACCGGGTGCCGCCGCAGATCCATTCGGCGGCGGGTCTGGATACCTGGTGGAAGGGGCTGGCGCCGGAACAGCGCAAGACCCTGCACTGGTCGCTGGTCGATCTGTTGCCGGGTGAGGGCAGCGAACAGGAGCGCTATCCGAAGTACCTGCCGCTGGGCCAGGCGCGCCTGCCGCTGCATTACCGCTTCGAGCCGGGTGCCGACGACGATGGCGTGACCCTGGACGTACCGCTGCACCTGCTCAATGCGCTGGACCCGGCGCAACTGGGCTGGCTGGCGCCGGGTTTCGTCGCCGACAAGGCCTCGGCACTGATCCGCAGCCTGCCCAAGGCGATGCGCCGCAACTACGTGCCGGCACCGGACTTCGGTCGCGCGTTCTACGAGGCGTTCCCGCAGCCCAGTGCCGATGCCATCACCGGCGAACTGGCGCGCTTCCTGTCACGTGCGACCGGCGCAACGGTGACCGCGCTCGATTTCGAACCCGGTTCGATCGAACCTCACCTGCATATGAACCTGCGCCTGCGCGACGAACAGGGCAAGGTGCTGGCGACCTCGCGCGATCTGGACGCACTGCGCGCGAAATTCGGTGGTCGTGCCGGCGATGCGTTCGCTGCACGCGCTGGGCGCGAGATGGCCGCCGATGGCCTTCGCACGTTCCCGGCCACGCCGATTCCGCTGCAGGTACCCGGTGAAGCGGGTGTGCCGGCTTATCCGGCGCTGCTGGACGAGGGCGACAGCGTGGCGCTGCGCATCTTCGCCGATCGCCAGCAGGCGCTGGAGGCCCATCCGCTGGGCGTGCGCCGTCTGCTGGAGATTGCCCTGGCCGAGAAGGTGAAGCAGGCACGCAAGCAGCTGCCGGTCGGTGCCAAGACCGGCCTGTTGTATGCGGCGATCGAGTCGCAGGAGCGCCTGCGTGGTGACCTGGTCGATGCGGCGATGAACGCGGTGCTGGCCGAGGGGCTGGAAGACATCCGCGATGCGGCAGCCTTCGAGCAGCGTCGTGAGCATGCGGCCAAGGCGTTGTTCGGCGAGGCCATGTCGCGGCTGAAGCTGGCCGAAACCATCCTGGCCCTGGTGGCGGAACTGAAGCCGATGCTGGAAGCACCGTTGATGGGCTGGGCACGCGGCAATCTGGACGACATGGAAGCGCAGCTGGTCGGGCTGATCCATCCCGGCTTCCTGCGCGACACGCCGGCCGACGCGCTGGCGCAGTACCCGCGCTATCTGAAGGCGATGATCCTGCGCACCGAGCGCGCCAAGCGTGATCCGCCACGTGACCAGGCACGCATGCTGGAACTGCATCCGTTCCTGGAAGCGCTGGAAGCGGGGGAGCAGCAGGGACTGCGCGAGCGCCCGCAATGGCAGGCGCTGCGCTGGGATCTGGAAGAGCTGCGGGTGTCACTGTTCGCGCAGGAGCTGGGTGCGCGCACCGGCATCTCGGCGAAGAAGCTGGCGCAGCGGGTGACCGCATTGCGCCAGGCGTGACGTCGTTGCTGCAGAGCCGAGCCCACGCTCGGCTCTGCAGCAACGTCACGGCGTTACTTGGTTCGGCGCACCTTCGGCTGGGTGTTCACGCCGTCGACCTTCAGGTACCACACGCCCATCACACCGGGCTTGATGCTGACGGCGGGGGACTGCTTGCGCACACCGGCTAGGGTGCTTGCATCGGTCTGCTCCCATTCCTGGCCGTTGTCCAGCACGTAGACGCGGCCCTTGCCGAAGCCGCGGAACTCGCCCTGCAGCACGCCGGTGATCGGCTCGCTGCTGCCGAAATCGAAGAAGCCGCGATTCTTCACGATCACTTCCTGACGGCCTTCCTCGCGCGCCGTTTCCCGTACGGCTGCAACCGCCTGGGTGGTGGCCGCTTCGACCTTGCCCTGCAGCCAGCGGTTCAGCGTGGCCAGTTCCTGCGCGTTGAGCTTGTCCAGGCCGGCTGCCTTGAACTCGGCCGGTGACATCTGCTGCTGCAGGTCACCCTCCACCACGCGCTGGGCCAGCGCAGGCGCCGACAGGGACAGCAACAGTGCGGCACAGGCCAGCAGCCGTAGGCGGAAACGCGGGACGATCGAGGACATGTCGGGACTCTCCTGGGTTTGCCCGCGAGTGTAGCGGCATGTCTTCATGCCGGGTGATGGTGGCCGCGGTGATTGTCCCTGAACGGCGCCGGCGCTAGTGTAGGGGCCTCTGTCTTGCCTGCTCGATGCTGTGAACCGCGCTTCCGTCCCCGGCCTGGATGCCTTGTTGAACCGCCCCTCGGCAGCCGTGCTGCCTGCTCCGCTGCGCCAGGCCCTGCGCGGGCACTGGGAAGCGCCGGACTGCGACCATCAGATGCGCGCCAGCTGGTCGGTGCTGGGCGACACCCTCGACGCACTGGCGATGCTCTCGGCCGACGAAGGCGCGGTGGTCGCGGCCCTGCTGTTCGATCTGCCCGGCCTGCGCGCCAGCCTGGAGCAACTGCCGCTGGGCAACCACAAGGCCGCAGTGATCGGCCTGCTGGATGGCCAGGATGCGGCCGATCCGGTGTGGGCGCTGCACGCCGGCCGCGAGGCCGGGCGCAACAGCGAGGGCCTGCGCCGCCTGCTGCTGGCGATCATCCGTGACCTGCGCGTGGTGCCCATCCTGCTGGCGCGGCAGCTGGCGCGCATGCGCGCGGCCGACAAGCTGGACGACGAGCAGCGCCGCGCGCTGGCGCAGCTGACCCGCGACATCCATGCGCCGTTGGCCAACCGCCTGGGCATCTGGCAGCTGAAGTGGGAGCTGGAGGACCTGGCGTTCCGCCACCTGGAACCGGAGACCTACCGGCGCATTGCGCGGGAGGTGGACGAAACCCGCATCGCCCGCGAGCGTTACGTCGAGAACGTCAAGAAGGTGCTGTCGCGCGAACTGGTCGCGCAGGGCATCAAGGCCGAGGTCAGTGGCCGCCCGAAGCACATCTACAGCATCTGGCGGAAGATGCAGAAGAAGCGGCTGGCGTTCGACCAGCTGTACGACATCCGTGCGGTGCGCGTCATGGTCGACGATGTCGCCGCCTGCTACGCCGCGCTGGGCGTGGTGCATGCACTGTGGGCGCCGGTGCCCAGCGAGTTCGACGACTACATCGCCCGGCCCAAGGCCAACGACTATCGCTCGTTGCATACCGCCGTGGTCGGCCCGGAAGGGCGCACCATCGAAGTGCAGATCCGTACCCACGAGATGCATTCGCAGGCCGAGCTGGGCGTGGCCGCGCACTGGAAGTACAAGGAAGGCGGCAAGGGCGCGGAGAAGTCCTTCGACCGCAAGATCACCTGGATGCGCCAGCTGCTGGAGCAGGCGCAGGACGGGCAGGGCAATGAACTGGCCGGGGCGCTCGATGCCGAGCTGACCGAGGACCGGGTCTATGCACTGAGCCCGAAGGACGAGGTGCTGGACCTGCCGCAGGGCGCCACGCCGCTCGATTTCGCCTACCAGGTGCACACGATGGTGGGCCACCGCTGCCGTGGTGCGAAGGTCAATGGCCGTATCGTGCCGCTGACCTACCGCCTGCGCAGCGGCGACCGCGTCGAGATCCTGACCGGCAAGGAGGCCGATCCGCGCCGCGACTGGCTGATGCCGGCCAACGGCTTCCTGGCCAGCAACCGCTCGCGCGAAAAAGTACGCAGCTGGTTCCACAAGCTGGACCGCGTGCGCAACGTGCAGGCCGGGCGCGAACTGCTCGAGCGCGAGCTGAAGCGTCTGGGCCTGCAGCATTCTGATCTGGCGGTGGCGGCGAAGAAGTTCCATGCCGACAGCGTTGACGACCTCTACATCCAGGTGGCGCTCGGTGACACCGGCCCGAACCAGGTCAGTCGTACCCTGCTGGAAGCCGAACGTGCAGCGAGCCAGCCGGCGCCCGCGCCAGCCCTGCCGCGGCCGACCGCGCGCCGCGAGAACCTGGGCAAGTCCAAGTTCACCGTGCAGGGCGTGGGCAACCTGCTGGTGCAGCTGGCGCGTTGCTGCCAGCCAGTGGCCGGTGAACCGATCGTCGGCTACCTGACCCGTAGCCGTGGTGTCACCGTGCATCGTGCAGACTGTGCCGCGCTGGCCCGGCTGGCAGCCACCAGCCCGCAGCGCATCCTGCCGGTGGAGTGGGGCCAGGCCGGTGGCGGCTACGAAGTGGACGTGGTGGTCACTGCGGTCGACCGCCGCTGGCTGCTGAAGGACATCACCAACCTGATCGCCCAGGAAGACGCCTACGTGCTCGACATCCACAGTGACAACGTGCGCAACAGTGGCCGTGCCCACCTGCGCCTGCGCCTGAAGGTGAGCGACTACGGCCAGCTGTCGACCCTGCTGGGCAAGCTGGATGCGCTGCCCGGCGTGAGCGAGGCGCGTCGCCTCGGCTGAGCTTCACGCTGCCCCGGCTACCCTGCACGCATGGAACGCGAGCCTCCGCATCGCCCGCATGGCGCTGAACATCCTGCGCTGGACCGCGTCCGCCGCGAAGGCCGTTGGTGGTGGCTGCAGGCACGTCACGCGCGCCGGGTGTGGCGCTGGGCGCTGGTCGCGGCGCTGGCGGTGTTCGTGCTGCTGGTGCTGCTGCGCAAGCCGCTGGCCGACTGGTTCTGGGATGAGCCTCAGATTGAACAGTTGCTGGCCGAAGGCGATCGCGCACTGGCGGCCGGGCGGCTGAGTGCCGCCGATGGCAGTGGTGCGCGTGAGCGCTACCAGGCCGTGCTGGCGCTGGATGGTGATCGTCCGCAGGCCCGTGAGGGGCTGGCCCGTACCGGCGCCGCGGCCCTGCAGCAGGCCAGCGAAAAACTGCAGGCCAACGACCTCGAAGGCAGCGCGCAGGCGCTGGCACTGGCCCGGGAACTGCAGGTGCCGCAGGGCGATGCGGATGCCGTGGCACGCCAGCTGCAGGCCCGGCGCAGCGCAGGCGCCGGCATCGGTGCACTGCTGGCGCAGGCGCGCAACGCCTTTGCAGCGGGCCGGCTGGACGACGGTGACAGCAGCGCGCTGCCCCTGTTCCAGCGCATCCTGGTACTGCAGCCGGACAATCTGCCGGCGCTGGAAGGTCGCGAGGACGCACTGAGCGATCTGCTGCAGCAGGTCCGCATCCTGGCCGGGCGCGGCGAGCTGGCCGAGGCAGCCGCGATGCTGCAGCGTGCGCGCCAGTTCGATGCCGGCCACGCCGATCTGCCCGCCAGCCAGGAAGCATTGGCACAGGCCGTCGACCAGCGCCTGCGCCAGGCCCAGCGCGCCTTGCAGCGTCGGCAGCTGGAATCCGCAGCGAAGGGATTCCTCGCCGTGCTGGCAGTGGCGGTTGATGATTCCAGTGCCCAGCGCGGCCGCGAACAGACCTTGCAGGCGGTGCTGGCACGCAGCCAGAAGCAGGCCGACGATTTCCAGTTCGAAGCGGCGCAGGCCGATGCCGCACTGGCAGCGGAACTGGGTGCTTCGCCGGCGGCGCAACAGCAGCTCGCGCAACGCCTGCAGCGCGCCCAACAGGCGCAGAAGGCGCTGCAGCAGCCGGCGGTCAGCAACACGCAGCGCGAGCGCCAACTGCGCGACCACCTGCGCAGGATCGAGCGCGCCGAACGTGCCGGGCAATGGATCAGCCCCCCGGGCACAGTGCGTTCGACGCGTTGCGCGAAGCGCAGTCACTGGCGCCACGCGATGCACGGGTGAAGGCTGCCGCAGCGCGGCTGCTGCCCGCCAGTCGCCGCTGCTTCGACGACAACCTGCGGCAGAATCGCGTGCAGGCGGCCGGTGCCTGCCTGCAGGCGTGGCAGACTCTATCGCCGACCGCGGCCGGGCTTCCCTCGGCACGCCTGCGCCTGGCCCAGCGCTGGCTGGCGATCGGCAGCGAACGGCTCGGCAACGGCGATCTGGCTTTCGCGGCACACGCCGCCGAACAGGCCCGGTTGCTGCAACCGGACCTGGCCGAGCTGCCGGCGTTCGAAGACCGCCTGCGCCGCGCCGGCGGTCGCCCGGATTAGATGAAGAACACCCGCTGCACGGTCGCGCGGGCAGCGTCGAGGGAGAAGTGCTCTGCGATGTTGGCCAGGCCGGCGTCGGACAACTGCTGCCACAGCTGCGGATCCTGGTACAGGCGGACCACCGCATCGGCGAAGCCCGCCGCATCATCGGCCACCAGCACGTCCTGGCCCGGGTGCAGGTGCATTCCTTCTACAGCGCAGGTGGTACCTACCACCGGCTGGCCATGGGCCATGCTCAGGTTGATCTTGCCCTTCACGCCGGCGCCGAAACGCAGCGGCGCGATGGAAATGCGTGCGCCGTCCATGTAGGGCGTGATGTCCTCGACGAAACCGTGCATCTGCACGCCGGGCTGGCGTGCGGCCAATGCCAGCAGCGATTCCGGTGTGGCGGCACCGATGCAGTGCAGGCGTACCTCGGGCAGGCGGGCGCGGATGCCGGCAAAGACTTCGCCGATGAACCACTCCATGGCATCCAGGTTCGGCGGATGACGGAAGCCGCCGACAAACACCAGATCATGGCGCTGTTCGAACGGCTTGCCGGCGCCGGCGACGTCGTGCAGGTTGGAGATCAGCTCCACCTGCACGGAAGGGGCGTCGGCCTGCAGCTGCTCGCGCTCGGCGGCACTGACCAGCACGGTGACGTCGCACTGCTCCATCACCGCCAGCTCGCTGGCGCGGGTGCGCTCGGCGGCGCGCAGCAACCCGGCATCACCGGCGACTTCGGCACCACGACGTTCGCGCAGGTAGTGCAGGTCCACGGTGTCGAACACGGTGCGGGCCTGCGGCGCATAGCGCTTCAGCAGCGGCAGGCACTCGTGGGCGACATGGTGGCGGACCAGCAGCGCCACGTGGAAACGCGCACCGTGCGTTCGCAGCCAGCTGGCGACGCCATCGAGGAACGGCGCATACCAGACTTCCACGCCCATCCGCTGCAGTGCTTCGGTGGCGGCACCGCCATGTTCGCGGCGGGTGGGAACAAACACCACATGAGCGCCGCCCTGCAGCAGCAGGCGGATCAGGTTCACCTGGCGCAGTGACGCCGAATCGCGATCCGGTTGGGGTACTTCCTCGTCCAGGATCAACACCTGGCGTCGGCCACGCAGCAGCAGCGCGGGTGACGGCACTTCGCCCACCGCCGGATGGCGGGCCAGCTCGGTGGCCCAGCGGGCGGCGAAGATGGCCTGGTTGCGCACCTGGTAGGCCTTCACCCCGCTGCCGGTATCGGTGCCGTTGCTGGTGCCTTCATCGTGGATCACCCGGCTGGCTGGTTGCACCAGCACACGCAGGCCCCGGGCGCGAACGCGGAAGGCCAGATCGGTGTCCTCGTAGTACGCCGGCTTGTAACGGGTATCGAAGCCGCCCAGCTGCTGCCAGAGGGCGCGCGGCAGCATCAGCGCCGCGCCGGAGCAGTAGTCGACGTCCCGCAGGCTGGCAAAGCGTGGGTCGTCCGCCGCCTCGAAACGGCCGTAGCTCCAGCCGCTGCCGTTGGCGAAGATCACACCCCCTGATTCCTGCAGGCGGCCATCCGGGTACAGCAGCTGGCTGCCGACCAGGCCGGCGTCGGGTGTGCTGGCGAACGTGTCCAGCAGGGCATCCAGCCAGCCCGGCTGTGGCACCGTATCGTTGTTGAGCAGCACCACATAGCGGCCGCGTGCGCGCGACACGCCATCGTTGCAGGCCTCGATGAAGCCGCCGTTGTGCTCGCGCACCTCATAGCGCAGTCCGGCGACCTGCGGCATCCACTGCACGGTGGCGTCGCTGCTGCCGTCATCCACGACCAGGATCTCGCACGCCGCCAGCGGCGGATGTGCCGCCAGGGCGCGCAGGCAGGCCAGGGTATGGCCGACGTGGTTGTAGACCGGGATGACGATACTCACTTCCGGCGTTTCGCTGAACGGCACCGTGAAGGGGGCGAAATCCTGTGCCGGCGGCAGGAACAGCGGCGTTCGCGGCGCGGGAACGGCGCGCTGGGTATGCACGCGGATGCGCTGCCAGGTCGCCCGCCACCCACGGGTACGCAGGCTGGCCAGGCTCCGGCGGGCCAGGCCCGTGAGGCGGTTGATCAGGTATCGGATCTCGGCCAGAGACATCGCCATCCGGTTGCAACTCCAGCTTAAGCAGGGGAACCCGGGAGAATTCGCCAGCCGCAGCGGCTGGGGTAGACTCGCCAGACCCTACATTCTCGCATTCCCGTGCCCCGACGCTACGATTCCGACGACATCGACGATTTCGACGACGACGACCAGCAGGACAGCGGCCCGCTGTGGCGGCGCCGGCTGATCACCTGGAGCATGGCTGCGGTCGCGTTGGGATTGGGTTTCCTCATTCCCTATACGCTGTACCTGAACCAGCAGGTGACCCAGCGTTTCGGCGAGCTGCGCTGGCAGATCCCGACGCGCGTCTACGCGCGCCCACTGGTGCTCACCCCCGGCAAGGCGATGGATGCGTCCACGCTGAAGACCGAGCTGGCCGCCTCCGCCTACCGCGATGACGGCCAGGGCAAGGAGCCGGCCACCTATGCGGTGAACGGCGGGCGCTTCGTCATCTCCAGCCGCGGCTACAACGACGTCGATGGCCGGGTTGCCCCGCGCCGGCTCGAGTTGTCACTGGCCGATGGTGCGGTCGCCTCGCTGCGCGACGCCGACAACCGCAAGGCCTTGAAGGCCGCGCGGTTGGACCCGGCCCGCATCGCCACCCTGTACGGCCAGAAGCAGGAAGAACGCCGCCTGATCCGCATGGACGAGGCGCCGGACCTGCTGGTGACCGGCCTGCAGGCGGTGGAGGACAAGGACTTCAACCGCCACCACGGCATCGACCTGTCCGGCATCGCCCGTGCGGTGTGGGTGACCATCCGCTCCGGTGGCCAGAGCCGCCAGGGCGCCTCTACGCTGACCCAGCAGCTGGCCCGCAGCGGCCTGCTCGGCATCGGCAAGGAGCAGACGGTTACCCGCAAATTCAACGAAGTGCTCTACGCGCTGATCATGGAAGCGCGCTACGACAAGCGCACCATCTTCGAGGCCTACCTCAACCAGGTGTACCTGGGCCAGCGTGGCAGCCAGGCCATCCATGGCATGTCCTCTGGCGCCGAGTTCTGGTTCGGTCGCGACCTGCAGTCGCTGGAGACCGAGCAGATCGCGCTGCTGATCGGCCTGGTCAAGGGCCCGTCCTTCTACGACCCGCGGCGCAATCCGGAACGCGCGCTGGATCGCCGCAACTTCGTGCTGGGCAAACTGCACGAAGCCACGCTGATCGATGACGCCGAGTACCAGCGTGCGTTGAAGGCCCCGCTGGGCGTGCCCAAGACGCCGGGCCTGGTTGCCGCCAACCGCTTCCCCGCCTATGTCGATCTGGTCCGCCGCCAGCTCGGCCATGACTATCCGGAATCTGCCCTGCAGGGCGCCGGCCTGAGCGTGATGACCGGTATGTCGCCATCCGCGCAGGCCTATGCCGAAGGCGCGGTGACCCGCACCATCAAGTCGCTGGAGAGCAAGCGTCGCCCCGAACTGCAGGCCGGCATGGTGCTGACCGACGTGCACAACGGTGACGTGCTGGCGGTGATCGGCAGCCGTGAAGTGTCCGAAGTCGGCTTCAACCGCGCCATCGAGGCACAGCGCCCGGTCGGCTCGTTGCTCAAGCCGTTCGTGTACCTGCTCGCGTTGGCGCAGCCGGATCGCTACTCGCTGGCCAGCTGGGTCGACGATTCACCGGTGACCGTCCAGCTCGGCCGCGGCCGCAACTGGAACCCGGGCAACGCGGACAACCGCAGCCACGGCACCGTGCGCCTGATCGACGCGCTGGCGCATTCCTACAACCAGGCCACGGTGCGCGTGGGCATGCAGGTCGGCCCCGAGCGTGTGACCCAGCTCATCCACGTGCTGGCCGGCATCAAGGCCGAGGCGAATCCGGCGGTGATTCTCGGTTCGACCGACCAGAGCCCGTACGCGATGGCCCAGCTGTACCAGTTCCTCGCGTCCGGTGGCGAAATCCAGCCGCTGCATGCGGTGCGTGGCGTGCTCGATCCGCAGGGCAAGCTGCTCAAGCGTTACGACAAGACCCCGGCACCGGCCCAGGAAGGCGACTCGATTGCCGCCAACCTGATCAGTGTCGGCCTGCAGCAGGTGGTTGCCAGCGGCACCGCGCAGCGCCTGAACGCCGATGGCCTCGGCCGCCTGCAGCCGGCCGGCAAGACCGGTACCACCAACGATGGCCGCGACAGCTGGTACGCCGGTTACACCGGCGATCATCTGGCGGTGATCTGGATCGGCAACGACCAGAACGAGCAGGCCGGCCTGTACGGTGCCACCGGCGCGATGCGGGTCTGGTCGGGCATCTTCCAGCGCCTGCCGAGTGCGCCGCTGCGGGTCAGTAATAAGGGCCTGGACTGGCAGTCGGTGGCGCCGACCGGACTCAACAGCACGGATGAAGGCTGTCCGGGCGCGCGTCGTTTCCCGTTCGTGGTGGGCTATGCGCCGGCCTATGCACCGTGTGCGCCGGCGGTGTCGCCGGACGGGCAGGGTGCCGAAGGCGAGGGCGGTGGCTGGCGTAGCTGGTTCGGCCTGGACCGCAAGCCTGAGCCGCCTGCTGAACCTGCCGCGGCGCCCGCCGCCGCCACTCCTCCCCCGAGCCGATGATGCCGATGAACATGCGATCCCTGCTGCAGCCCCTGGCCCTGACCGGCCTCAGCCTGGCCCTGGCCGCCTGCGTCAGCAGCGCACCGCCGGTGGCCAAGCCGCCGGTTGATACCACCACGCCGGCACAGCGCCTGGCTGCGGTGGAAGCGGCCGCAGGTCCGGACGACAAGGAGCTGTCGGTGCAGCCGCTGCGTGATTCGCAGGTGGAGGACCTGCGGGTGACCGCACAGACGCAGCGCCAGGCCAACGACCTGGCCGGTGCCGCCAGCAGCCTGGACCACGCGCTGGAAATCGTGGCCGGTGACCCGGCGGTGCTGCAGGAGCGTGCCGAGCTGGCGCTGTTGCAGGGCCAATGGGCACAGGCTGAGACGTTCGCGCGCAAGGCGGTGGATCTGGGCTCGAAGACCGGGCCGCTGTGCCGCCGGCACTGGGCGACGATCGAGCAGTCGCGTCTGGCGCGCGGCGAGAAGGAGAACGCGGTGTCCGCGCATGCGCAGCTGGAAGGCTGCACGGTGCCGGGGATCAAGCGGTACTGAGGTATTCCACTCCATCGGGCGCTGCCCCCTCTGCGGCGCGCTCGCACTGATGGATACAGGTGATGGGCCGGGTAGGTGGGGCGTGCAGGACACGCCGTAAACCCATCCTTGGGGGCTCGATGGCGCCATCCATGGCGCCAACGGTCCTGCACGCCCCACCCACCCGGCCCGCCATGCATCGCGCGGGCCGCAGGCAAGAACAAAATCAAAATCAAAAGCGGGTCGCGCTGCGCGCGCTCGCTGCCGTTTCCTTTCTTCTTTCCCCGTTACTCCCACCGCTTCTGAGCTGCCAGTCGAGCATGCTCGACTTTGCGAAGCCTGTCCCTCCGTCACCGGGAAACTCTCGAAGGCGGGGGACTGTGGGTTTGCGGGGTGTCCGCGGCATGGATGCCGCGGCCAAGCCCCCAAGGTGAAGTGACCCCCGAGACTTGGACGGGGTCAGGCGGCCGACTGGGCCTGCTCCCGGTACTTTATCGGGCTCAGACCTTTCAGTTTCAGTTTGATGCGTTCTTCGTTGTAGTACTGGATGTATTCCACCAGCCCAGCCTCCAGACTCTCGAGGCTGTCAAAGCTGTTCAGGTAGAAGAATTCCGACTTCAGCGTCCCAAAGAAGCTTTCCATCGCCGCATTGTCCAGGCAGTTGCCGCGCCGGGACATGCTTTGTTTCAACGAGTGCTTTTCCAGCATGTGCCGGTAGTTTTCATGCTGGTACTGCCAGCCCTGGTCGGAGTGGATCATGGGGCGCTCATCCGGGGGAAGCTTCTTGATGGCCTCCTCCAGCATTTGGCCCACCAGATCAAATACGGGCCGACGCTTGATCTGATAAGCCACGATTTCGCCGTTGTAGAGGTCCATGATCGGCGACAGGTACAGCTTCATGCCCTGCACCTTGAACTCGGTCACGTCAGTCACCCATTTCTGGTTGGGGCGCTCGGCATGGAACTGGCGATTGAGGTCATTGCCAACCACAACATTGGCCGCCCCCTTGAAGGCCTGGTAGCGCTTCACACGCACCCGCGATTTCAGTCCCATCTCCCCCATCAGGCGCTGAACCCGCTTGTGATTGGTCCGATGACCCTGATTGGCTAATTCCAGCGTCACCGTGCGATAGCCATAGCGCCCTTGGCTTTGATCGTAGATTGCACGGATGCGCTCGCACAGGGCTGCCTCATCCTGATCCGGATGGGCCAGGACATGGTTCTGGTAATAGAACGTACTGCGTGACAGCTCAGCTGCTTCGAGCAGAAGCGACAGCGTATGAACCTGCCTCAATCCTTGGACGGCTTGCGCTTTGCGTCCTGCGCCGCCTGCTCTTCCCGGATCAAGGCATCGAGTTTTTTTAGGTAGTCGGTCTCCGCACGCAGATAGGCGACTTCCTTGAGCAGCTCATCGCGGCTCATATCTTCAGGTGGCTTGGACGAACGGGTCTTTTTCATCGGCTTTCGGGGCGGCGGCGGAGGGGGTGCCAACGCTTGGGCACCGCCTTGAGCATACAGGCGCCGCCATCGCCCCACCGCGCCGGCATCGCCAATTTGAAAGTAGGTGGTGGCCTCCCGCCCGGACAGGCCGTCCTGGCTCATTTTCTCCAGGACAGCCAGCTTGAACGGGAGGTCATAGGACCGGGCCTGGCGATGAAATCCCCGCCTCCCATGCAGCCGATAGGTCGCCACCCAGCGCCTGACCGTGGAGAACTCCAGGCCGTGGCGACGGGCAATGGCTTTGACCGATGTGGAGGTCTTGCAGGCCTCTTTGGCGACCTGCAGTTTGAAACGCGCGTCGTATTTGTTCATGTATCCCTCGGGGTTGGATCTAGCGTCCAACTCCCGGGGGGCACTTCAAGGACGGGTTTACGGCGTCCCCGCAAACCCACAGTCCCCCGCCAGCCCTCAGTACAACCCAGAGCCGTGAACAGCGCTGTTGCCGTTGCTTGTGCTCCGGCTTGAAACGGGTGCCGGGCAGCGCCCGGCCGGGTATCCTTTCCCTCTGATGTCCGACCTTGTCCATGCCAGCCGCGAAGCCCTCAGCGACGGCGGCGCGCTCGCCTCGCACCTGGATGCATTCGTCCCGCGTCCGGCACAGCTGCACCTGACCGAAGCCATCGCCGATGCGCTGCAGCAGCGTGATCTGCTGCTGGCCGAGGCCGGTACCGGCACCGGCAAGACGTTTGCCTATCTGGTGCCGGTGCTGCTGTCCGGGTTGCGCACCATCATCTCCACAGGCACCCGCGCGCTGCAGGACCAGCTCTACCATCGCGATCTGCCGCGCGTGCGCCAGGCGCTCGGGGTCGGCCTGCGCAGTGCGCTGCTGAAGGGGCGTGCGAATTACCTGTGCCGCTACCGCTTGCAGCAGGCGCGTGGAGAGCCGCGTTTTTCCAGCCCCGAACAGGCAGCGCAGTTCCAGCGCATCCTGGCCTGGTCCGGTCGCTCGGAGTTCGGTGACATCGCCGAGCTCGACGGGCTGGCCGACGACTCCCCATTGCTGCCGATGGTCACCTCCACCGTCGACAACTGCCTGGGCACCGATTGCCCGTTCTGGGATGACTGCTTCGTGGTGCGTGCGCGGCAGCGTGCACAGGCTGCCGATGTGGTGGTGGTCAATCATCACCTGCTGCTGGCCGATCTGGCCCTGAAGCAGGATGGCTTCGGTGAACTGCTGCCGGGCGCCCAGGCCTTCGTCATCGACGAGGCGCACCAGTTGCCCGAACTGGCCGCGCAGTTCTTCGGCGAGGGTTTTGGCATGCGCCCGTGGCAGGAGCTCGGGCGCGATTGCCTGGCTGAAGCACGCGGTGTGGGCGGCGCGCAGTCGGCGCTGCAGGAACCGGTCGACCAGTTGCAGCAGGCGCTGCTGGCGCTGCGTTCGGCGATGGAGGGACTGCCGCCGCGTGGCACGCAATGGCGCGCTGGCGATGCCACAGGTGCGCGACGGCTTCGATACGGTGATGGCAGGGTTGGTGACCCTGGAGCAGGCATTGCAGCCGCTGCGCGAAGCGGCGGCGGGTCTGGATGCCTGTCATGCGCGGGCGCGTGAGGCGGTCTCGCGGCTCAGCCGCTGGTTGGGCGATGACGAGCCCACTCTCGACTTCGATACCGATCCGGCGGACACTGCCAGCGCGGCTGATGTGCTCTGGTACGAGCTCACGCCACGTGGTTTCCGTTGCCAGCGCACGCCGATGGATGTGTCCGGTCCGCTGCGTGAGCATCGCGAGCGCAGCCGTGCCGCGTGGATCTTCACTTCGGCAACGCTGACCGTGGGCGGTGGTTTCGATCACATCGCCACCCGCCTGGGCCTGGACGATCCGCACACGCTGGTGCAGCCAAGCCCGTTCAATTGGCCCGAGCAGGCGCTGTGCTACCTGCCCGAAGGCCTGCCCGATCCGGCGGCGCGCGGGTTTGGCACCGCGCTGATCCAGACCTTGCGGCTGGTGTTGCAGGCCTCGCAGGGCAGGGCGTTCCTGTTGTTCGCCTCGCACCGTGCATTGCGTGAGGCCGCCGAGGCATTGCGCGACGGGCCGTGGCCGTTGTTCGTGCAGGGCGAGGCACCGCGCGCGACGCTGCTGCAGCGCTTCCGTGAATCAGGCAATGGCGTGCTGCTCGGCTCGGCCAGTTTCCGCGAGGGCGTGGATGTGGTCGGCGAAGCGCTGAGCGTGGTGATGATCGACAAGCTGCCGTTCGCGGCGCCGGGCGATCCGGTGTACGAGGCGCGGCTGGAGGCGATCCGCAGCCAGGGCGGCAATCCGTTCCGCGACGAGCAGTTGCCGCAGGCGGTGATCGCATTGAAGCAGGGTGTCGGCCGCCTGATCCGCAGCGAGAGCGACCGTGGCGTGCTGGTACTGTGCGACCCGCGCCTGCTCAACCGGGGCTATGGCCGGGTCTTCCTCGATTCGCTGCCGCCGTTCCGGCGTACTCGCAGCCTGGCCGATGTGCAGGCCTTCTTTACGCCACAATGGGCGCCTGCGGCCGATGATGAGGCTGCCCCAGTCGCTGTTGCGACCGGCCCTGAGCCGGCGCCCGGTGCCACGTTCCCCCTGTTCTGACCCGATCCGATGAAACTGCTCGCCTTTGAAACCGCCACCGAAGCCTGTTCCGTTGCCCTGCATGTCGATGGGCAGGTGCTGGACCGCTTCGAGATCGCCCCGCGCCGGCACGCCGAACTGAGCCTGCCGTGGGCGGAGGCGCTGCTGGCCGAAGCCGGCATCAGCCGCCGCCAGCTGGACGGCATCGCGCTCAGCCGCGGCCCCGGCGCGTTCACCGGCGTGCGTCTTGCGATCGCGATTGCCCAGGGCATTGCGCTGGCCCTGGACCGTCCGCTGTTGCCGGTCTCGACGCTGCAGGTGCTGGCGTTGCGGGCACCGACAGAAGAAACGCAGATCCTGTCAGCGATCGATGCGCGGATGGGCGAACTGTATGTCGCGCGCTTCGAGCGTGTGGACGGCCTGCCGGTGGTGCGTGATGCCGAGTGCGTATGCGCACCCGCTGCGGTATCGCTACCGGAAGGGCTGTCCGCCTACGGCGTCGGTACCGGGTTTGGTGCGGCCGAGGGCGCGCTTGTTACGCAGTTGGGCGCTGGCCTGCGCGGCGTTGATGTGCACCCACTGCGCTGCCGCGGGCATCGGACGTGCTGGCGCTCGCGGTGCCGGCCTTCGCGCGCGGCGAAGCCATCGCACCGGAGAAGGTCGAGCCGGCGTACCTGCGTGACAACGTGGCACTGACCCTGGTCGAGCAACAGGCCGCGCGCGAGGCGAAGGCGAAGGCCAACGGCTGAGCCCCTCGTGGCGGGGTTGGTTGATCGCGTAAATCAAAAGCCGCGCTTGGCCGGGCGGGGTGGGTTCGCGGGGGACGCCGTGAACCCCGCTCCGCGGTCCGGCCCAGCCGCTGGCGGCTGTGCGTTCGGGCGCTTGCGAAGCCGTGCTTCGCAAGCAAAGCGCCCTCACCCCTGGGGGCTTAGCCGCGCCATCCATGGCGCGGATACCCCCGCGAACCCACCCCGCCCGACCTCTGACAGTTTCCGTGTGCGTCCGCCACGGAAAATCAAAAGAAAATCAAAGTCAAAAGCGGATCGCTTCGCTCGCATCCACGCATAGCGTGGATGTGTGTCGACCAAGGTCGACACCTACCAACAGCGGAGCGGGACGCGATGCGCCGGGATCTGTCAGGGGTGGGGCGGGGTGGCTGGGCAGGACCGTTGGCGCCATGGGCCCGAGGCATGCCTCGGGCGGGTTGGGAAGGATGCCCAACCCCGGTCTTGCCGTGTGCGCAGGACAGCGCGCACGAGCAAGGCGCCATCGAGCCCCCAGGGATGGGTTTACGGCGTGTCCTGCCCAGCCACCCCGCCACACCAAATCCACAGTCCAACCGCCGCCTTTGACGTTGACGTTGACGTTGACGTTCAGCGGGTCCCGGGCCGCAGGCCCGGGCAACAAAACCCTATCGGTCGTCGTGCAGGGTGCCGCCCGGCAGGAACACCCACGTGCGGGTGACCTGCAGGATATCGATCTCATCCTCGGTCTTCGGCAACGGCGGGAACGGCTGCGCCAGCTTCACCACCCGCAGAGCCGCCTCATCCAGCAACGGCGTCCCGCTCGAACGCAGGATCCGGCTGCTTTCCACGCTGCCATCGCGGCGCACACCCACGCTGATCACCACCTGGCCACCCAGGCGGCGCTGCCGGGCCTCGTCCGGGTAGTTCAGGTTGCCGACGCGCTCGGCGCGATCGACCCAGGCACGCAGGTAGTTGGCATAGGCATATTCGCGCGTGCTGGCCGACACGAACTTGCGGTTCGGACGCTTGGCGTACTGCGCCGAGCGCAGGTGCACTTCGGCGGCCAGGCGCGCCATCTCCACGTCGCGCTGTTCGCGTGCGCTCAAGGGCGCATCCGGTTCGGGCTGATCCGGCGTGGGCCGGGACTGTGCCTGCGCGACCACCTCTTCGCCATTGCGGCTGCTGACCACCCGCGCCTGCGGCGGCGGAACCGGTGCGGCCGATTGCTGCTGCTGCGGAATCGGGCTGATTCCGGACTGGGCCTGCGGCACGATGCCGGCCTGGTTGTCACGCGGACGCTGTGCGCGGTCGTGTTCGCCACCGCCTTCCTGGTTGGCTGCGGCCAGGAAATCAGCCTGCTTCGGCGTCAGTGCGGTGCGGGTCTGGCTGAAGATCACTTCCAGCGTCGGCACCAGCGGTGCATCGCCCTTCACGGCGAAGCCCACGCCCAGGATCAGCAGGGCGTGGACCAGCACCGACAACGCGATGGTCGCCCCCAGCCGTTGCGCTTCGCGCGGCGGCGGGGGCAGTACGGCAGGTGCGGACGGCATCAGCGCAGGCCGGCCTCGAGTGCGTCGAACAGGGTGCCGGCAATGTTCAGGCCGTACTGTGCGTCCAGTTCGCGCACGCAGGTCGGGCTGGTCACGTTGACCTCGGTCAGGTAATCACCGATCACGTCCAGGCCGACGAAGCGCATGCCGCGACGCTTCATCTCCGGCCCGACCTGGGCGGCGATCCAGCGGTCGCGCTCGCTCAGCGGGCGGCCTTCGCCGCGGCCACCGGCGGCGAGGTTGCCGCGGAATTCATCACCCTGCGGGATGCGCGCCAGGCAGTAATCGACCGGCTCACCATCGACCAGCAGGATGCGCTTGTCGCCGGCGGTGATGTCGGGGATGAACTTCTGTGCCAGCGCCATCCTGTGGCCGCCGTCGGTCAGGGTTTCCAGGATCACATTCAGGTTCGGATCGCCCTTGCCGCTGCGGAAGATCGAGCGGCCGCCCATGCCATCCAGCGGCTTCAGCACGGCCTGGCCGTGTTCCAGGGCAAAGGCCTTCAGCGCCTTGGCGTCGCGGCTGACCAGGGTCGGCGGGCAGCACTGCGGGAACAGCAGGGCGGCCAGCTTCTCGTTGTAGTCGCGCAGGCCCTGCGGGTTGTTGACCACGCAGGCACCGGCAGCGGCGGCCACGTCCAGCACCTGGGTGTCGTAGATGTACTCGGCGTCGACCGGCGGGTCCTTGCGCATCAGCACGATCTGGCCGGGACCGAACTCGGTACGGCTGAACGCACCCAGCTCATACCAGCCGGCCGGGTCGTCGCGCACCTGCAGCGGTGCGGTCTGGGCCACCGCCACGCCACCTTCCAGGGCCAACCCGCCCGGGCGCACGTAGCGCAGGGCATGGCCGCGGCGCTGGGCTTCCAGCAACATGGCGAAGGTGGTGTCCTTGGCGATCTTGATGTGGGCGATGGGGTCCATCACCACGATGACGTTCAACGGCATGGGCGCACCTGTCTGGCAAGGCGTTGATGGTAGCGGCAACGCCGGTCGCGCGCCTCCCCGCCGTACTGCAACGCTGCGTCCGCCCGGCGCCGCGCACGCATTGCGAAACCCGTCACGTTCAGGAGGGGGCGATGCCCCACGCCATGGGGCGGCCTTGAAGCGGGCGCGGAAAGTGCGATATAGATACGCTTTCGTAGCGGCCCCCGCCAGAGATCGGGCCGTGCGCTTGGGGATAGGCAATGACTGAAAACACGACTGCGGGCGGGGAACTCGCAGGACTCCGGGTGATGGTCATCGATGATTCGAAGACCATCCGCAGGACTGCGGAAACGCTGCTCAAGCGCGAAGGCTGCGAGGTGGTCACCGCCACCGACGGCTTCGAAGCACTTGCGAAGATCGCAGACCAGCAACCGCAGATCATCTTCGTCGACATCATGATGCCGCGCCTGGACGGCTACCAGACCTGTGCGCTGATCAAGGGCAACCAGCTGTTCAAGGCGACCCCGGTCATCATGCTGTCGTCCAAGGATGGCCTGTTCGACAAGGCGCGGGGACGCATCGTCGGCTCGGAGCAGTACCTGACGAAGCCTTTCACGCGTGAAGAACTGCTGGGTGCCATCCGCACATACGTCAACGCCTGACCAGGGGGGAAAGGCACAATGGCTCGTATCGTTCTGATCGAGGATTCACCGACCGACCGCGCGG
Organism: Stenotrophomonas sp. 93052_Sma; assembly: GCF_056481145.1. Classification (NCBI taxonomy): domain Bacteria; kingdom Pseudomonadati; phylum Pseudomonadota; class Gammaproteobacteria; order Lysobacterales; family Lysobacteraceae; genus Stenotrophomonas; species Stenotrophomonas sp. 93052_Sma. The sequence continues at coordinate 3,796,866 of NZ_CM151134.1, read as the reverse complement.
TGTTCACCCAGTGGCTGCGCCGTGCCGGCCATGAGGTGCTGGAAGCGGACAACGCCGAGGATGGACTGCAGCTGGTCCGCGACCAGGTGCCGCAGCTGGTGCTGATGGACGTGGTCCTGCCCGGCATGAGCGGCTTCCAGGCCACCCGCGCGATGGCCCGTGACGCAGCGATCAAGCACATCCCGGTGATCATCGTCAGCACCAAGGCGATGGAAACCGACAAGGCATGGGGCCTGCGCCAGGGCGCAGCCGATTACATCGTCAAGCCGCCGCGCGAGGATGAACTGATCGCGCGGATCAACGAACTGGTGGCCTGATGCGCTCGCCCTTCGACATCCTCGAAGCCTATGAACGGCGCAGCCTGGCCCATGCGGTGCAGCTGCCCGAGCGGCAGTTCGCCCAGGACCTCTGGCGTGGCGTGGGCTACCGCGTCGGCCAGCGCCGGCTGGTATCCGATTTCCGCGAAGTGGTGGAAATCGTGCCGATGCCGCCGGTCACCCCGGTGCCGTGCGCGCAGCCGTGGCTGCTGGGCGTGGGCAACCTGCGCGGCAACCTGTTCCCGGTGGTCGACCTGAAGTACTTCCTGGAAGGCACGCGTACCGTGCAGCAGGAAGGCCAGCGCGTGCTGATCATGCGCCAGGCCGGCGGCGACGTCGCGCTGACCATCGATGAACTGTTCGGCCAGCGCAGCTTCGAACTGGACCAGCAGATCGCGGCCGGCACGCTGGCCGAAGGGCGCTACGGCCACTTCGTCGATCGCGCCTTCCATGCCGACGGCCATGACTGGGGCGTGTTCTCGCTCTCGCTGCTGTCGCGTACCCCTGAATTCCGGCAAGCCGCGGCCTGAGGCCGGGCATCGCCCCCTGCATTGAAGATCGAGGTTGAACGATGAGTACTGCTTCGGACGCCACCAAGACCGGCAAGCTGCGGCTGGGCGGCAGCAACCTCTGGCTGTTCCTGCTGCTGGCATCGATGATCCTGTTCGGCGTCAACACCGGCGTCGCCACCTGGCAGGGCAGTCGCCTGGCCGATGCCGGTTCCAAGGCAGCCGACCTGCAGGTGCTGTCGCAGCAGCTGGCCAACCAGGGCCGTGACGCGGTGGGCGGCAACGCGCAGGCGTTCACCGCCTTCAAGGCGACCCGCAACGCGATCGAACAGAACGTGTCGACCCTGCAGGGGCGCTACGGCAAGGAGCCGGGTGTGTCGGGTGCGATCGCCACCCTGGCCGAAACCTGGGCGCCGCTGGGCAAGCAGGCCGGGCAGCTGGTCGCCAGTGAACCGGCGGTGCTGGCGCTGGCCGGCAATGCCAACAACTTCACCGGCGCGGTGCCGGGCCTGCAGGCCCAGCTGAACGAGCTGGTGCGTGCGATGTCCGCCTCCGGCGCGCCGTCGTCGCAGGTGTACAGCGCCCTGCAGCAGGTGGTGGTGGCCGGCTCCATGGCCCGTCGCGTGACCGAAATGCGCGCCGGTGGCAGCGCTGCGGCGACGTCCGGCGATGCACTGGCACGCGACATCACCGTGTTCTCGCAGGTGCTCGACGGCCTGCGCAACGGCAACGAGGAACTGGGTATCACCGCCGTGCGTGGTGCTGCCGCCGTGGCCGCGCTGGAGCAGTCGCAGCAGAAGTGGGAAGCGATGAAGCAGGACGCTGACGCGATCCTGGCCAGCTCGCGCCAGCTGTTCGCCGCACAGTCGGCGGCCACTGCGCTGGGCCAGGGGTCGGCACACATGCTGGACGACAGCCGCAAGCTGTTCGAGGCGTTCTCCTCGTTCGGCTCGGTGTCCGATACCCGCCTGTTCCCGAACTTCTGGATCGGCGTGGTGTCCGGTGCGCTGTCGCTGATCGCGATCATCGGCTTCGTCTCCACCAACGTGCGCAGCCGCTCGCGCGAGCAGGAACTGCGCTACCAGACCCAGGTGGAGTTCAACAGCCGCAACCAGCAGGCGATCATGCGGCTGCTGGACGAAATCTCCTCGCTGGGTGAGGGCGACCTGACAGTGAAGGCCTCGGTGACCGAGGACATGACCGGCGCCATCGCCGACGCGATCAACTACGCCGTCGACGAGCTGCGCCACCTGGTGACCACCATCAACGACACCTCGGCCAAGGTCGCGCTGTCCACCCAGGAAACCCAGGCCACCGCCATGCAGCTGGCAGAAGCGGCGGGCCACCAGGCCAACCAGATCACCTCGGCTTCGGACCGCATCGGCGAAATCGCGGCGAGCATCGAACAGGTGTCGCGCAACTCGGCCGAGTCGGCCGACGTGGCACAACGCTCGGTGGTAATCGCCGCCGAAGGTGCCGGCGTGGTGCGCGAGACCATCCAGGGCATGGACCAGATCCGTGACCAGATCCAGGAAACCTCCAAGCGCATCAAGCGCCTGGGCGAATCGTCGCAGGAAATCGGTTCGATCGTGGAACTGATCAACGACATTTCCGAGCAGACCAACATCCTGGCGTTGAACGCAGCGGTGCAGGCGGCCTCGGCCGGTGAAGCAGGCCGCGGTTTCGCGGTCGTGGCCGACGAAGTGCAGCGCCTGGCAGAACGTACCTCCGGCGCGACCCGACGCATCGAGAACCTGGTGCAGGCCATTCAGGCCGATACCAACGAAGCGGTCACCTCGATGGAACAGACCACCGCCGAAGTGGTGTCCGGTGCACGCCTGGCCGAGGACGCCGGCACCGCGCTGACCGAAATCGAGCGCGTGTCCAATGCACTGAACACCCTCATCAAGAACATCTCCATCGCCGCCCAGCAGCAGTCGGCTGCGGCCTCGGACATCACCCGCACCATGGGCGTGATCCGGCAGATCACCGGCCAGACCTCGCAGGGTGCCGGGCAGACCGCCGAATCGATCGGTCACCTCGCGCAGCTGGCGGCCGACCTGCGCCGTTCGGTCGCCGACTTCAAGCTGCCGGCGTGACGCGGGCAGGGCGGCGAGCAAGGAACCAGTCGATGAAGCATTTCCATTCCCCACGCCAGAACTCGCGCGGCTTCCGCGCGACGGCGACCGGAGCGCGTCCATGAGCAGTCTGCGCGATGCGATGAGCCACGCAGCGCTGGGCTGGGTCAAGCCCGAGCTGGACGAGACCCTGCGTCAGGTGCGCAACGAGGTCGAGTACTACGCGGAAGACCCGGCCGATGCCAGCCGCATGCGCATCTGCGCCGGCTACCTGCACCAGGTGCAGGGCACCCTGCGCATGGTCGAGCTGTACGCCCCGGCGATGGTGGCCGAGGAGCTTGAACAGCTGGCCAATGCCATCGGCGCCGGTAGCGTGGCTGATCGGGATGAAGCCTGCGCGACCCTGATGCGTGGCAGCGTGCTGCTGCCCGACTACCTGGAGCGGCTGCAGAACGGCCACCGCGATATTCCGATCGTGCTGATGCCGCTGCTCAACGAAATCCGTGCCGCGCGTGGCGAAGAGGGCGTGCATGACAGCGTGCTGCTGGCGTTCGCGCCGGACAGCGTCAGCGCCACCGAGGCCGAGCTGGACCATGCCCGTGGCAGCCTGAGCGGGCGCAACCGCGAGCTGCTGGATACCGTGGGCAGCGCGGTGAAGGAAGAACTGCTGCGCATCAAGGATGCGCTGGACCTGCACCTGCGTACTGGCGGTGCGCCCGAACAGCTGCAGACCCAGGCCAACGAACTTGGCGCCGTGGCCGATACGCTGGGCATGATGGGCCTGGGCGTGGCCCGTGGCGTGGTCGTGCAGCAGCGCGATGCGCTGCGTGGCGTGGTCGAAGGCCGCCAGCAGATCGACGAGAACCTGCTGCTGGATATCGCCGGCGCATTGCTCTACGTGGACGCGTCGCTGGACGACCAGGTCGCCCATCTGGGCGCCGGCGGCAGTGGCGAAGATGATCCGAGCGCGGTCGAGAACCGGCGCACGGTGGAGGTGCTGGCACATGAGGCCATCGCCAACTTCGCCGCCGCCCGCGAGCATTTTGTCGCTTTCATTGAAACCAGCTGGAACCATGCCGAGCTGCAGGACGTGCCGCGCCTGCTGGGCGATGTTTCCGGCGCGCTGCGCATGCTGGATCTGGGCACGGCTGCCGATTACCTGCGCGGTGTGCAGCAGTACATCGAAGCCGAGCTGATCGGTCGCCAGCGCGTGCCCAGTGGCCGCCAGCTGGACACCCTGGCCGACGCCATGGCCAGCCTGGAGTATTACCTCGAAGCCCTGCGCGACCGTCGGCCGGGGCGCGAGGACATCCTCGACATCACCCGCAGCAGCCTTGAAGCGCTGCGCTATTGGCCGTTGCCGGAGCGCAACGCGGCGGAACCTGTTGCAGCCGCGCCGATTGCGTTTGCGTCGCTGCTGATCGAGCGCGAGCCGGTCACGCTGCAGGCCGAGCCGCTGCAGCCGGAGCCCATCGAGATTCCGGTGCAGCCGGCCGCGCCTGCCGCCGGCACGGTGCCGGTGCCGCTGCCGGACTTCACCTTCGATCCGCCACCGGCCACGCCTGCACCGGAGGTGGTGGACAACCGCCTGATGTTCGGGGCGCTGGGGAGTGTCGCCTCCACACCGCTGTCGCTGCATGACGACGCGGATGCACCGCTGGTCTTCGCCGCCTCCAGCGCACCTGCGCCCGAGGTACCGCAATGGGATCTCGCACCGTTCCATCCGGATTCCGAGCCGACCGCGAGTGCCGAAGACGAGCGCAGTCCGACCTTCGCCAGCTTCGACCCGGTCAGTTTCGAACGGACCGAAACCAGCGTGGAACCGGCGCCGCAGTGGACACTGTCGGAGGCAACACCGCCGGCATTGGCCGATGTGGCTGTGATGGATGTCGAGGACGACGTCGACGCGTCGGTGCCCTTCGACACCGCTGACGTTGCCGCGCCCGTGTTCGACCCGGTGGCTGCCGAGCACGATGTGGTCGCCGCCGGTGACGACGTGGTGTTCCGTTTCGACGCCGATGCGCTGGACAATGCCGACGACGTGCTGTCGCTGCACGCGATGGAGACGCTGTCGCTGGACGACGACGCCGGATTGCACCCGGCGCTGGAGATCGTCGATCCCGCTGCATCCGTGCGGGTGGACGAAAGCCCTGTGGTTGCCGAAGCGGACGCGGTTCCGGCGGATGTGCAGGAGGACGTGCCCGCGCCGATGGCCGAGGTGCTGACGCCGGTCTCCGATGCACCGGCACCGGCGGTGTCGGTGATTGATATCGACACCATCGCGCCCATCGACTTCAGCGAAGCCGACGCGCAGTTCTTCGCCGAGCTGAGCGCCGCGGCGGCCGATTTCAATCCGCAGGCCATGGCGGCTCCACCCGCTGCGGACATCCCGGTCGTGGCCGGCACCGAGACCGGCTTCGAGGCCGGCTTCGACGACGATGCCGAGAACATCGACGAGGACATCCGCGAGGTGTTCCTGGAAGAGTTCGACGACGAGCTGGCCAACCTGGGCACGCTGCTGCCGGCATGGCGCATGCAGCTGGACAACATGGACCGGCTGCGGCCGATCCGCCGCATCTTCCACACCCTCAAGGGCAGTGGCCGCCTGGTGGGTGCACGCACCCTGGGCGAGTTCGCCTGGAAGATCGAAGGCATGCTCAATCGCGTGCTCGATGGCAGTCGCCCGGCGACTCCGGCGGTGCTGGCGATGGTCGACAACGCCCATGCCGCGCTGCCGCAGCTGAACGCCGCGCTGCGCCATGGCCAGCGCATCAGCGTGGACCTGCAGGCGATGCAGGCCATTGCCGATCGGGTCGGTGCCGGCGAGGAGACCTTCTACGTGCCGTTGCCGGCTGCGGCCGCACCGGCAGCGACACTGGCCGAGTCCGAAGGCGAAGACGAAATCAGCCGCCTGCTGGAAGCCGAGGCCGCTGCGTCGGCGCAGGCCGATGCCACGGCGGTGGCGGAAGACGCCGGTACCCCGGCCAACATCGACAGCGTACTGCGCGAGATCCTCGAGGCCGAGGTAGAAGTCCACCAGGCGACCCTGCAGGAATGGCTGCGTTCGGCGCAGCAGGCACCGCAGCCGGTCAGCGACGCACTGCTGCGTGCGGTGCACACCATGAACGGCGCCTTCGCGATGACCGAAGTGCCGGAAATCACGGCGGTCACCGGCGGTGCCGAGTCCTACATCAAGCGTGCACTGGCCGCCGACGTGGTGCCTGGCGACGAGGGCGTAGCCGCACTGGATGCGACCGCGCAGGCGATCACCGCGACCATGGAAGCGCTGCAGGCCGAACAGCCGCGGATTGTTCCGCAGGGCGCGCTGGTGCAGCGGCTGCAGGCATTGGCCGGCGAGCTGCCGGAAGCGCGCTGGCCGCTGTTCGCGCTGGAAGACGAGGACGAAGAGGGCGTCGAGCTGGCGCCTGATGCCGAGCAGGCATCCGCGGCCGAAGCGCCGCTGGCCGGGCTGGACACGCTGGACGAAACCAGCATGCCGTCCGCTTTCGATGCGGCGACCGATTTCATTGCCGAGCCGCAGTCGCATGCCGAAGATGCGCTGGAACCGGTTCCAGCTGCAACCGGGCTGGAGGCGCTGGACGTCGCAGCCGACAGCGGCCTGGACGTGGGCGAGCTGACCGCCAGCGACGATCTTTCGCGTTACTTCGACGCCGGCTGGCCGTCGGTGCCGGGCGAGGGTGAACCTGCCGCGGACGACACCGGCGCGATTGAATCGATCCAGCCGATTGAAAGTGCGCCTGATGTTGCCCAGCACGAATCAGATGCCGTGCCGGCGATCGCGACGGTCGACGACGCTGACCTGACCATGGCGGACGATCTGTCGCCGTACCTCGACGCCAGTGCGCTGCCGGTGGATGACCGCGACGCGGAAGAGTTGCCGGTGTCTGCGGAAGTTGACGCGATCGACCTGAATACGCCGTTGCCGTTTGATTCGGACAGTGACGATGACAACGTCATTGACGACGCTGCTGCACTGCCACTCGACAGCGAGCTGTCGAGCCTGCAGGATGAAATGGCTGTGCCGGGTTTTGCAGAACCGGTCACGCTGGCAGCCGCGCTCGAGGCCGGCCTGCACGTGATCGAGGAGGAGCAGACCCTGGACGACGACGGGCAATGGCCCGTGATCGGCCTCCAGGCCAGCGAACTCGCGCCGGGTGAGGCAGATGCCTTTGCCGAGGATGCGGACGTCGGCGGGGAGGCGGCGGTCGGTGAAGGAGAGAGCGCCGATCAGCCGTCCCCGGCGACGGTGATTGAGGAGATCACCGCAGAGGCGCCGCAGGGCGGCACTGCTGCGGTGCGCTTCTTCGAAATGGAAGACGCACCGGGCCAGGGCACGGTCGATACCGATGCACAGGTTGCAGCGACCGACATCGTGCCGCGTGCGCCGCACCACGAGCAGGCACCTGTTGCGGCGGATGCCGAAGACGGCGCCGATGCACTCGACTTCAGCGTGTACGACCGTGAGCTGGTCGATATCTTTGTCGAGGAAGGCAAGGACCTGCTCGACCACTGCGATGGCCTGATCAGCGAACTGCGCGATGCACCGCAGGACCGCGAGGTGCTGGCCGGCCTGCAGCGTGATCTGCACACTCTGAAGGGTGGCGCACGCATGGCTGGCATCAATGCCATCGGCGACCTTGGCCACAGCATCGAATCGCTGCTGGAGGCGGTGGCCGCTGGCCGTACCGAGATCGAACGTCGCGACGTGCAGCTGCTGGAGCGTGGCTTTGACCGCCTGCACCAGCTGCTCACCCGCACCGGCGCGCACCGCGTGGTGGAGCCGGCGCAGGATCTGGTCGAAGCCTTCGAGGTCCGCACCACCATCGATATCGCCGCAGCCGCTGCGGCCGCGCGTGCGGCCAGCGAGATCGAGACCGTGCCCGCACAGGCCGCGGGCCCACTGGCGGCCCCGATCGAAGCGCCGCTGTCGGCTCCGCTTCCGGCCGAGGGCGTGGTCGATGAAGATCCGCTGGCGCGTCCGCAGCAGGAGCAGGTGCGCGTGCGTGCCGACCTGCTCGACCGCCTGGTCAACCATGCCGGTGAAGTGGCGATCTACCGCTCGCGGCTTGAACAGCAGCTGGGTGCCTTCCGTGGTGCCATGGGCGAACTGGAGCGCACCAATGCGCGACTGCGCGACCAGCTGCGGCGACTCGACCTGGAAACCGAGGCGCAGATCGTCGCCCGCTACCAGCGCGAGCAGGACCAGGCCGACCAGAAGTTCGATCCGCTGGAGCTGGACCGCTTCTCCACCCTGCAGCAGCTCAGCCGTGCGCTGAACGAATCGGCGGCTGACCTTGGCGGCCTGCAGGGCGTGCTCGATGATCTGTCACGCCAGTACGATTCGCTGCTGCAGCAGCAGTCGCGCGTCAGCTCCGAGCTGCAGGATGGCCTGATGCGCGCGCATGGTGCCGTTCGATGGCCTGGTGCCGCGCCTGCGCCGCGTGGTCCGCCAGTCCGGCATGGATACCGGCAAGCAGGTCCACCTGACCCTGGAAGGAACCCACGGCGAACTGGACCGCAACGTCCTCGACCGCATGGTCGCGCCGCTGGAACACATGCTGCGCAACTCCGTAGCCCATGGCCTGGAAGCGCCGGAACAGCGCCGCGCCGCCGGCAAGCCGGAGGAGGGCGAGATCGCCATCCGCCTGCACCGCGAAGGTTCGGAAATCGTGCTGGAAGTGGCCGATGACGGTGCTGGCCTGGACCGCGAGGCGATCCGCCGCCGCGCCATCGACCGTGGCCTGCTGGCCGCCGATGCGCAGCCGAACGAGCAGGAGCTGGACAACCTGATCTTCGCGTCCGGCTTCACCACCGCCGACCAGGTCAGCCAGCTGGCCGGTCGTGGCGTGGGCATGGACGTGGTGCGCAACGAAGTGCGCCAGCTCGGTGGCTCGGTCGACATCCAGTCGGTGCGGGGCCAGGGCGTACGCTTCACCCTGCGCCTGCCGCAGACGCTTGCCGTCACCCAGGCGGTGTTCGTGCAGATCGGCGAAACCACCTTCGCGGTGCCGGTGGCCTCGGTCAGTGGTATCGGCCGCCTGTCGCGCGAGCGTTTCGAAGCCGCCGACAGCAGCTACCGTTACAGCGGCGAAGACTATCCGCTGTACGACCTCGGCAGCCTGGTCGGGCAGGCCCCGGCGCGTGCCGATGGCCAGGACCAGGTGCCGCTGCTGCTGGTCCGTGCCGGTGATCTGCGTGCCGCCGTGGCGATCGACCAGGTGCTGGGCAACCGCGAAATCGTGGTCAAGCCGGTCGGCCTGCAGATCGCGTCGGTGCCGGGCATCTACGGTGCCACCATCACCGGCGATGGCCGCGTGGTGGTGATCCTGGACGTGGCGCCGCTGGTGCGCCGCTTCCTCGCCAACCCGACGCTGCCTGTGCTGGCCAACGCACCGCGCCAGGAGCGCCAGGTGCCGCTGGTGATGGTGGTCGACGACTCGCTGACCATGCGCAAGGTCACCGGCCGCATCCTCGAACGCCACAACTTCGAGGTCAGCGTCGCCCGCGACGGCGTGGAGGCGCTGGAGCGGCTGGAAGAGCGCGTGCCGGACCTGATGCTGCTGGATATCGAGATGCCGCGCATGGATGGCTACGAGCTCGCCACCGCGATGCGTGCCGACCCGCGCTACAGGGACGTGCCGATCGTGATGATCACTTCGCGCAGCGGTGACAAGCACCGCCAGCGCGCCTTCGAGATCGGTGTCCAGCGTTACCTGGGCAAGCCGTACCAGGAACTGGACCTGATGCGTAACGTGTACGACCTGCTGGGGATCGCCCGTGTCCGTGAGTGAAACCCAAGCGGCTCCGGCCGTGGCCCTGCTGGCCCGTCCCGGCGCGGCGCGTGAGCGCCTGCGTGAGGCGTTGTCGCACGCCGATGTGCAGCTGGTGCTGGAAGATGATCCCAACACGCTGGAGACGCGGGTCCTGCAGGAGGCGCGCCCACAGTTCGTGGTGATCGCGCTGGAAGCCGCCATCGAGGACGCCTTGGAGCGCCTGGAAGCGGTGCTGTCCGCACCGGGCCTGACCCTGGTCTTCGACGAGGCCGAACTGGCTGCACGTCGTGATGGCTGGGAGGCTCAGCGCTGGGGCCGTCATCTGTCCGCCAAGCTGCATGGCCACCAGCAGGTGTTGCCGCCGGGGGCCGAAGAAGAACCCAGCCTGCAGTTGGAGCCGGGCCACCCGGCACCGCCACCGGCGCCGCAGGAAGAAGCGCTGCAGCCGCACCTGGAGCAGGCATTGAGCTGGGCCGACGAGGTCCCCGCTGACACTCTGTACTCGCCGCCTGCACAGCTGCACGAACCGATCGCGCTGGAACAGGCGCTGGCGGCCTTGCAGCCGGTGGTGCCTGAGCGGCTGGAGGCCCCCGCACTGCCGTCGCTGGCAGAGACCGCGTCCGCAGCACCGCCGCTACCGCCGGTCTCCTTCGACCACACCGCCTGGTCGCTGGTCGAGGACGAGGCCGATGCCTCGGCAACCGCTCCGCACCACGCTGCCGTGGAGGCTCCGCTGCCTTCCTTCGATACCGGTCATCTGAGCCTGGTCGATCTGGATGCCGCAGCGCCCGTGGGCGCACGCGCCGGATCGCTGCTGGTGCTGGCCGGCATCGGTGGCCCGGATGCGCTGCGTCGCCTGCTCGGCGCGCTGCCGCCTTCGCTGAGCGTGCCCGTCCTGGTGCACATGCGCCTGGATGGCGGGCGCTACGGCAACCTGGTCAAGCAGATGGCACGCGTGTCGCCGTTGCCGGTGCAGCTGGCTGAAGCCGGCCAGCGTGCAACTCCGGGTGAAGTGCACGTGCTGGCCGATGACATCGGCGTGCAGGCAGCCAGTGACGGCCTGCATTTCGTCAGCGACGCGCAGGGCATTGCGATTGCCGCGCTGCCAGCTGACCACACCGCGCTGGTCCTGCTCAGCGGCGCTGACCTTGCGCATGTTGGTCCGGCGCTGGATCTGGCCGCCGCCGGTGCATGGGTGGCCGGGCAGGTGGGCGAGGGCTGCTACGACCCGGCTGCGGCCACAGCGGTGGTTGCTGCCGGCATGGTGGCCGGTGAACCGCAGGAACTGGCGCAGGCGATTGCCGGGCGCTGGGGTGAGCAGGACGACAACGGAGAAGCACCATGAGCTATGCCAGCAATGACGAAATCCGTGGCGTCCTGATCCAGGCCGGCAACGCGCGCGTGCTGCTGCCCAATGCCACCGTGGCCGAAATGATGTCGCGCGTGCCGGTGCAGCCGGTCTCCGGTGCGCCGCGCTGGTTGGTCGGCGAGATCGGTTGGCACGGCTGGCAGGTGCCGCTGGTGTCGTTCGCACGTCTTTCGGGACTGGGCGAGGAAGCCGTGAGCGGCCATAACAAGGTGGTGGTACTGAAGGCCCTCAGCGGCAACGCGCAGCGTCCGTACTACGCGCTGCTGACGCAGAACTTCCCGCAGCTGATTTCGGTGCCGCGCGACGGGCTGCTGGCTGACGCCTCGGAAGAAACCCTGCCGGACATCGTGCACATGCGTGTGCTGCTGGGCGAGCAGAGCGCGCTGCTGCCGAACCTGGACGCGCTGGAAGCCGCCCTGGATTCGCTGGAGGCCTGATCGGACATCCGCCGGTCGGGTTCCCGGTAGTGCCGGCCGCTGGCCGGCAACCGCATGATTCCGTGGAGGCCGGCCAGCGGCCGGCACTACCAGGAATCGAGCCTTACCCCAGATCCCCCAACCGTGCCTGCAACGCTGCAATCGCGGCCAGGCCGGCCGTTTCCGTGCGCAGGATGCGCGGTCCCAGCTGCAGGCCCTGGAAGCCCGCGGCCGCCAGTTGATCACGGTCGCGTGGCGACCAGCCACCTTCCGGGCCGATCGCGATCACGATGCCGCCTGCCGGAGCGGCCGCCAGCGTCGACAAGCGATGTGTGCCCAGCGGGTCCAGGGTCAGCCGCAGCGTATCGGGCGGCAGTGCCGCTGCCGCCTGCGCCAGCGACAGCGGTGATCCCACCTGCGGAGTGCGCGCGCGCCCGGACTGGCCGCAGGCCGAGGTCACCACATTGTTCCAGTGCGCCACGCGCTTCTCCGCCCGTGCTGCATCCAGCTTCACCTCGGTGCGCTCGGCGTTGACCGGAATGATCGCCGCCACGCCCAGTTCGGTGGCTTTCTGCAGGATCAGGTCCATCTTCTCGCCACGGGCGATGCCCTGCAGCAGGGTGATCGTCAGCGGCGATTCGTTGTCGATGGCCTGCACGGCGTCGATGCGCACCTGCACTTCGCGCTTGCCGGCCACGGTCAGCGTGGCGCTGTAGTCATGGCCGTCGCCGTTGAACAGCACACAGGTATCGCCCTCGCGCAGGCGCATCACCCGTACCAGGTGGTTGGCGGTCTCTTCCGGCAGGGTCACGGTCTGGCCGCTGTGCAGCGCCAGGTCGATGGGGCAGCGGGTCACGCGCATGCAATCGCCTCGTCAATCGCCGCCAGCGTGGTATGTGCCAGCAGCTCCAGTTGTTCGTCATCCACGCAGTAGGGTGGCATCCAGTACAGCACGTCGCCCAGCGGACGCAGCACCACACCGCGCTTCAGCGCGGCCTTGTAGGCGTGCAGGCCCAGCCGCATGGCCGGGTCGAACGGTGTGCGCTTGTTGCCATCGCGCGACAGCTCGAACGCCACCACCATGCCGGCCTGGCGCACGTCGGCCACGTGCGGATGGTCGCTGAACGGTGCGGCCAGCGTGCCCATCACCGAGGCGATGCCCCGGTTGCGCACGATCACATCGTCGTCGCGGAAGATGTCCAGCGTCGCCAGCGCTGCGGCGCAGGCCAGCGGGTTGCCGGTGTAGCTGTGCGAATGCAGGAAGGCGCGCTCGCGCGAGTCGTCGAGGAACGCGTCGTACAGGGCCTGCGTGGCCAGTACCGCGGCAAGCGGCAGGAAGCCGCCGGTCAGGCCTTTCGAGAGGCACATCAGGTCCGGCATCACCCCGGCCTGCTCGCAGGCGAACAGGGTACCGGTGCGGCCGAATCCGGTGGCGATCTCGTCGGCGATCATGAATGCACCGTGCGCATCACACAGTTCGCGAACCCGCTGCAGGTACACCGGGTCATGCATGCGCATGCCGCCCGCGCACTGCAGGCGTGGCTCCAGGATCACCGCACAGATTTCGCCCGGATGCTGGTCGAACAGTGTGGCCAGGCCGTCCGCGGCCTGGCGCGCGATCGGCGGCGCTCTGGCCGGGGTCGGCCAGGTAAGCGTCGGGCGAGGGCGCGAACAGCCCTTCGGCCAGCAGCGGCGCATAGACGCGGCGATACAGCGGGATGTCACCCAGCGCCAGCGCGCCCAGGGTCTCGCCGTGGTAGCCGTTCTCCAGCGCGATGAAGCGCGTGCGGCGCGGCTCTCCGCGGTTCTGGAAGTACTGGAAGGCCATCTTCAGCGCCACTTCCACGCCAGCTGAACCGTTGTCGGCGTAGAACACCTTGGCCAGCGGCTCGCGGCCGGGCTGCCGCGGCGCCAGCGCCAGCAGGCGTTCGGCCAGGGTGATCGCCGGCTCGTGGCCGAAGCCGGCCAGCATCACCTGTTCCAACTGCCCGGCCTGGGCGGCAATGGCACCGCCGATGCGCGGCTCGGCATGGCCGAACAGGTTGGTCCACCAGCTGCTGACCGCGTCCAGGTAGCGGTTGCCGTCGTGGTCGAACAACCAGGCGCCCTGGCCGCGTGCGATCGGGACCAGTGGCAGGGTGTGCGGATGCTCGCGCATCTGCGTGCACGGGTGCCACAGCACCTTGAGGTCGCGTTGCCGCCAGTGCTCGACCAGCGGGGAGGGGGTTGGGTCTGCTAGCATTTCGGGCTCATGAACATGTTGCTGCCTGCACATTCTATCGGCCCCGGCGCAGGCGCCGGCCGCCGCGGAGATTCCGCATGAACGATGACCGTGCCGGCCGTCGCTTGCCGATCATCCATCGGATCACCGATGAGGAGAACGGTCCCTTCCAGCGCCAGCACCTGGACCTGGAGTTCTCCAACGGCGAACGCCGCCGCTTCGAGCGGCTGGTCAGCCGGGGGCATGGCGCGGTGGTGGTGGTGCCGATGCTCGACGACGAAACCGTGCTGCTGGTACGTGAATACGCCGCCGGCATGCACCGCTACGAACTGGGCCTGGTCAAGGGCCGGATCGATGCCGGCGAGACCCCCGAGCAGGCCGCCGACCGCGAACTGAAGGAAGAGGCCGGTTACGGCGCGCCGGGTGGATGTGCTGCGCGCGATGACCCTGGCCCCGACCTACATGAGCCACCAGTCGTGGCTGGTGGTGGCGCGCGACCTGTACCCGGAAAAGCTGGCCGGCGACGAGCCGGAAGAGCTGGAAGTCGTCCCGTGGAAGCTGGCCGAGCTGGACCAGCTGATGCTGCGCGAGGACTTCTCCGAGGGACGCTCGCTGGCGGCGCTGTTCATCGCCCGCCAGTGGCTGCAGGGATTGCGATGATCAAACTGACCACGGATCTGCGCGAGACCGCCATCGCCATTGCCCAGGAAGCCGGACAGGCCATCATGCAGGTCTATGCCGATGGCTTCGACGTGCAGCTCAAGGACGACAACAGCCCGGTCACCGCCGCCGACCTGGCTGCCAACCAGGTCATCGAGCAGGGCCTGCAGCAGCTGACCCCGGATCTGCCGATCCTGTCCGAGGAGTCGGCCCAGGTCACGTGGGAGCAACGCCGTCATTGGGGCGCCTACTGGCTGGTCGACCCTCTGGACGGCACCCGCGAGTTCATCAAGCGCAACGGCGAGTTCAGCGTCAACATCGCATTGATCTACCAGGGCGCGCCGGCCTTCGGCGTGGTGCTGGCGCCGGTCACCGGCATCGTCTGGCATGCCATGCGTGGTGAGCTGGCATACCGTCGCCAGGGCCTGCACGACACCGTGCTGCGCACCCGCACGCCGGCCACCGCACCGCTGCGGGTTGCCGCCAGCCGCTCGCACCGCTCACCGGAAACCGAGGCGCTGCTGGCGCGCATGGGCCGCATCGAGACCATCGCGCAGGGCTCGTCGCTGAAATTCTGCCGGATCGCCGAAGGTGGCCTGGATGTCTATCCTCGTCTGGGCCCGACCTCCGAATGGGATACCGCCGCCGGCCAGTGCGTACTGCACGCCGCCGGCGGTGCGGTACTGTCGGCAGCGACCGGCAAGCCGTTCCGCTACAACCGCCGCGAGACCTTGTTGAACGGCGATTTCATTGCCCTTGGTGATACCAGCCTGCCCTGGCGCGACTGGTTGTCCGACTGACCCTGGAGGCCGCATGAGCGCGCATGACACCCCCATCGCCGGCAGTGCAGCCAGCAACGAACTGGAACGCCTGCTGGCGATCATGGCGCGCCTGCGCGATCCGCAGGGCGGCTGCCCCTGGGACCTGGAACAGAACTTCGCGACCATCGCGCCGTACACCATCGAGGAAGCCTACGAGGTGGCCGATGCGATCGACCGTGGCGACCTCGATGATCTCTGCGATGAGCTGGGCGACCTGCTGCTGCAGGTGGTGTTCCATGCACGCATGGCCGAGGAGCAGGGCGCCTTTGCCTTCGCCGAGGTCGCACGGGCGATCAGCGACAAGATGCAGCGCCGCCACCCGCACGTGTTCGCCGATGTCAGCGTCGATGACGCCGACGGGGTGACGCGTAACTGGGATGCGATCAAGCGTGCCGAGCGTGCCGCCAAGGGCGAGCAGGACACCTCCGCATTGGCCGGCATCTCGCGTGGCCTGCCCGAATGGCAGCGAGCGGTGAAGCTGCAGTCGCGCGCGGCCAAGGTCGGTTTCGACTGGCCGGGCCCGTTGCCGGTGCTGGACAAGGCGGCGGAGGAACTGCAGGAGCTGCGCGAGGAGTTCGAGCGCGGCGACATTGCCGGCAATAAGGCGCGCCTGCAGGAAGAGCTGGGCGACCTGCTGTTCGTCTGCGCCAACCTGGCGCGCCACGCCGATATCGATCTGGGTGCGGCGCTGCGCGGGGCCAACCACAAGTTCGAACGCCGCTTCCGTGCGATGGAAGCGCAGGCTGACGCCCAGGGTGGAGCGCTGGCGTCGATGGACCTGGATGCGCAGGAAGCACTGTGGCAGCACGCCAAGGCGGCGGAGAAGGCGTGAAGACGCTCGCGCTGTTCCTGCTGACCGCGCTGGCCGAAATTGTCGGCTGCTACCTGCCGTGGTTGTGGCTGCGCAAGGGCGGCAGCGTGTGGCTGCTGCTGCCGGCGGCGGCCAGCCTGGCCCTGTTCGCCTGGCTGCTGACCCTGCACCCGACCGCCAGTGGCCGGGTCTATGCGGCCTACGGTGGTGTCTACATCGGCACCGCGCTGTTCTGGCTGTGGCTGGTCGATGGCATCCGCCCCAGCCGCTGGGACCTGTTCGGCGCAGCCCTGTGCCTGGCCGGCATGGCGGTGATCATGTTCGGGCCGCGCACGCCCCCGGTGTAGCGTCGAGCCATGTTCGGCCGCTTCGGCTTTTGTAGCGTCGAGCCATGCTCGACGGCTTCCGCTCTTATGTAGCGTCGAGCCATGCTCGACTGCAACTGGGAGGGCCAGTCGAGCATGGCTCGACGCTACAAAGGCAGCGCCACCGGATCATGCACTGCCTTGTCAGAATCGGCCACGCCGTCCAGGCCGCTTTCCCCCCCGGGAAGGCGCATGATGGCGGTGACCACGGCCCCCGGAACACGCACATGTCCCGCTTCGCCAGCTTCCGCGAGTTCTATCCGTTCTATCTCAGCGAGCACCGCCACCCGGTATCGCGCCGGCTGCACTTCGTCGGCAGCTGCGGCGTGCTGCTGCTGGTCGTTGCAGCGATCCTGCGCGGGCAGCCGGTGCTGTTGCTGGCCGCCCTGTTCTGCGGTTACAGCTTCGCCTGGGTCGGCCATTTCTTCTTCGAGAAGAACCGCCCGGCCACCTTCCAGCACCCGCTGTACTCGTTCATGGGCGACTGGGTGATGTTCGCCGACATCCTGCGCGGGCGCGTGCCCTGGTAGCTCCGCTGTGAATGTGGCCTTCACGCGCTATGCTGGGGCCTGGACGTCATAGATAAGGAAAGCAAGATGTTCCCGACCATGTTCTTTACCGTGGTACTGGCCTTCGTGGCCGTGGTGATCCTGTTCAAGGCAGTACGGATGGTGCCCCAGGGCTACGAGTGGACCGTCGAGCGCTTCGGGCGCTACACGCACACCATGACCCCCGGCCTGCATTTCCTGATCCCGATCGTGTACGGGGTGGGGCGCAAGGTGAACATGATGGAGCAGGTGCTGGACGTGCCCAGCCAGGAAGTGATCACCAAGGACAACGCCGCCGTGCGCGTGGACGGCGTGGTGTTCTTCCAGGTACTGGATGCCGCCAAGGCCGCCTATGAGGTGGCCAACCTGGAAGTGGCGATGATCGCCCTGGTGCAGACCAACATCCGTACGGTGATCGGTTCGATGGATCTGGATGAATCGCTCAGCCAGCGCGAGGTGATCAATGCCCAGCTGCTGAGCGTGGTCGACCATGCCACCAATCCCTGGGGCGTGAAGGTCAACCGCATCGAGATCCGCGACATCCAGCCGCCGCGCGATCTGCTGGATGCGATGGCGCGGCAGATGAAGGCCGAGCGCGAGAAGCGCGCGCAGATCCTCGAGGCAGAGGGTTCACGGCAGTCGGAGATCCTGCGCGCCGATGGCGAGAAGCAGGCCACCGTGCTGGAAGCCGAAGGCCGTCGCGAAGCCGCGTTCCGCGATGCCGAGGCGCGCGAGCGCCTGGCCGAGGCCGAAGCGATGGCGACCAAGGTGGTGTCGGCGGCGATTGCCGAGGGTGACGTCCAGGCGATCAACTATTTCGTCGCGCAGAAGTACGTGGAAGCGTTCAAGGAGCTGGCCAGTTCGCCGAACCAGAAGCTGGTGCTGATGCCGATGGAGGCCAGTGGCGTGATCGGTTCGATCGCGGGCGTGGCCGAACTGGCGAAGCAGGCGCTGGCCAGCCAGGACAACAAGGCCGCCGGCAAGCGGCCGCCGCCGCTCGGAGGCTGACATGCGCTGGGAAGTCGTCGGTTGGGGCGCGCTGGCGCTGCTGCTGTTCGCGGCAGAAGCGCTGGCGCCGGGTGCGTTCATGCTGTGGATCGGCATTGGCGCGGCGGCAGTGTTCGTACTGGTTGCGGTGTTCAGCGACATTCCACTGTTGTGGCAGGTGATCGCCTTCGTCCTGCTGAGTGTGGTCTCGATCCAGTGCTACCGGCGCTGGGGGAGGCCGCGGGCACGGCCCAGCGATGCGCCGTTGCTCAACCGCCGTGCCGAGCAGCTGGTCGGCCGGGAGGTGGTACTGCAGCAGGGCATCGTCGGTGGCCAGGGACGGGTCAGCATTGACGATGCGTCCTGGCAGGTGAGCGGTCCGGAGCTGCCTGCAGGTACGTGGGTGCGGGTGGTGGCGGTTCAGGGCAGCACGCTGCTGGTCGAAGCGGTGGCCTAGGGGTTCCCAGCCAACGGCGGAGCCCCTCGTGGTTAGTCGCGGAAGTCGGTTCATGTGTCTGGGTCGGGCGGGTTGGGTTCGCGGGACACGCCGTAGACCCCGCTCCGCGGTCCGGCCCAGCCGCTGGCGGCTGCGCGTTCGGTCGCTTGCGAAGCAGTGCTTCGCAAGCAAAGCGCCCTCACCCATGGGGGCTCGATGGCGCAACGGTCCCGCGAACCCAACCCGCCCGACCCCCGACAGTTTCCGTGCGCGTCCAGCCCACGGAAAAGAAAAAAGAGCAAAGAGCAAAAGCACTCGCTCCGACCCGCCCAGGCCGAGTCAATCCAGAGCCGATGAACTCAGGCTTTGCGCTCTAGCTGTAGAAAGCGGCGCCGGCCGCAGGCCGGCCAAACACCCCGCTGCGCTGCGGCGCGACCTGCGGGCGACCGATCTGGGATAATGGGGATTCTTGTTTCCTCTGCTGCCGGACCCGGTCATGACCCAGAAGACGCTGCTCAACGATACTCACCGCGCCCTCGGCGCCAAGATGGTCGATTTCGGGGGTTGGGACATGCCCATCCACTACGGCTCGCAGCTCGACGAGCACCACCTCGTTCGTCGCGAGTCGGGTGTGTTCGACGTCAGCCACATGACCGTGGTCGACCTGCGCGGTGACCAGGTCAAGCCGTTCCTGCGCCGCCTGCTGGCCAACTCGGTCGACAAGCTGAAGGTGACCGGCAAGGCGCTGTACTCGTGCATGCTGAATCCGCGCGGCGGCGTCATCGACGACCTGATCGTCTACTACCTGGGCGACGATTTCTTCCGCATGGTGGTCAATGCCTCCACCCGCGAGAAGGACCTGGCCTGGCTGCGCGAGCAGGCTGCACCGTTCGGCGTCACCGTCGAGCAGCGCCCGGACCTGGCCATCCTCGCCGTGCAGGGCCCGCAGGCGCGCGACATCGTCATCGGCCTGGCCCGCGAAAGCGATCGCGCAGCGCTGGCCAAGCTGGGCCGTTTCGCCGCCCTGCAGGTGCAGTCCGATGACGGCGTCGAACTGTTTGTCGCCCGTACCGGTTACACCGGCGAAGACGGCTTCGAAATCCTGCTGCCGCAGGACGCCGTGGTCGCGTTCTGGAACCGCCTGCTGGCGGCGGGCGTGAAGCCGGCGGGCCTCGGCGCACGCGACACGCTGCGCCTGGAAGCCGGCATGAACCTGTACGGCCAGGACATGGACGAAGAGATCAGCCCGTACGAAGCGGCGCTGGCCTGGACCGTGTCGCTGGACGAAGGCCGCGACTTCATCGGCCGCGAGGTGCTGGAAGCGCAGAAGGCCGCTGGCACCGCACGCCAGATGATCGGCCTGGTGATGGACGAGAAGGGCGTACTGCGCCACGGCCAGGCGGTGACCACCGCCGGCGGCCAGGGCGAGATCCTGTCCGGCACCTTCTCGCCGACCCTGGCCAAGGGCATCGCCTTCGCCCGTGTGCCGGCCGGTGAACTCGGCGAGGTCACCGTCGACATCCGTGGCCGGCAGGTGCCGGTGCGCGTGGTCAAGTTCCCGTTCGTGCGCGAAGGCCAGGCCCAGCCCGGCGTGCTCGCCGACGCCTGATCCGAAACTGCCGATCGTCACTGACAGCAGTGGCGGCCGGTTGGTTACACTAGCCCCGTTTTTTCCACCCCTGCATATCTCTGGAGCAGTCCCATGAGCGAGATCCCCGGCGACCTCAAGTTCCTCAAGTCCCATGAGTGGGCCCGTGTCGAAGGCAATGGCCGTGTCACCGTCGGTATTTCCGACCACGCCCAGGGCCTGCTGGGTGACCTGGTCTACGTCGAACTGCCGGAAGTCGGCGCCGACGCAAAGGCTGGCGAGCAGATCGCCGTTGTCGAGTCGGTGAAGGCCGCCTCGGACGTCTACAGCCCGATCAGCGGCAAGGTCGTCGAGGTCAACTCGGCGCTGTCCGACAAGCCGGAAACCATCAATGAAGATGCCTACGGCGAAGGCTGGATGTTCGTGGTCGAACTGACCAACGCTGAAGAGGTCAACGAACTGCTGGATCCGGACGCGTATGCCGAAGCCCTGGAAAACGACGACCACTGAGTCGTCACTTCCGGGTTCTGGAACGGCCACCTTCGGGTGGCCGTTTTTGTTTTGGCGAGTGCGTCGGACTCATGACGGCGGGTTCGCTCTGCACCCTCGGCGTGGCATCAGCCGACAGACGAACGGTGCCGATCAGCGTGCGCAGTTTTGCGCAAATCCGCGTTTCCGCCCCGCGCCGAAGCGATCGAATGTGAAAACTTTTCGCCCCCCGTTGCGGCCCCGTTGTGCTGGCGTTGGCGACGGTGCCGGTGACCACCGGCGATGCACGCGCGCTGTTGTCCGGAACATGTGCCTATCTGCGCAGAGTGCTTATTTCAAGTGTTTTTTGTTCAGAGAGCGCATCGACTTCGTCGTATGCGGCGCGCGTGCGCGCCGCTTCAATGGTCGTTGCAGGGCGCGCACGGCGGTGGCGAGGGCGGCGTCCGGGATGGCGCGGATGTGAAAATTTTTCGCGGGGGTTGTTGACAGTAAAAAAAACCGTGATTAGGTTTCGCCTCAGCAGACCTTGCCTGCCCAACCGAGTGCGCAGAATCAATCGTCCGATGCGAAGCAGCCCCTTCAAGACCACCGCGACCCTGATGACGGTGGACATGGCCCCGCTTCCCCCGGAGAAATGCAAGGCAACTCCCGTTCCGATGTCCGCTCCGCCGATCGAGGCGGGCATTGCCGCATCCGTAACGGCGCGCCTGACGCGCCGGCGGTCCCCGCACGCAGCATCCGCGGGTTTGATCCACCTGGGCGTTTCAACTCCCTATCACTGACGAGGAGCCATCCCATGGCAACCAAGAAAGCTGCGAAGAAGAAGCCCGCCGCCAAGAAAGCGGTGAAGAAGGTCGCGAAGAAGGCCGCTGCCAAGAAGGCAGTGAAGAAGGTCGCGAAGAAGGCGACCGCCAAGAAGGCAGTGAAGAAGGCTGCGAAGAAGGTCGCCAAGAAGACCACTGCGAAGAAGGCAGTGAAGAAGGCGGCGAAGAAGGTAGCCAAGAAGTCCACTGCCAAGAAGGCCGTCAAGAAGACCGCGAAGAAGGCCGTCAAGAAGGTAGCCAAGAAGGCCACCAAGAAGACTGCGAAGAAGGCAACGGCCCGCAAGCCGGCCAAGAAGGTCGCGAAGAAGGCAACTGCCAAGAAGGCCGTCAAGAAGACCGCCAAGAAGGCAGTAAAGAAGACCGCGAAGAAGGCGACCAAGAAGGCTGCCCCGAAGAAGGCAGCGAAGAAGGTTGCCAAGCGCAAGCCGGCCGCCCGCAAGAAGAAGGCTGCTCCGGTCGCTCTGCCGGCAACCCCGGCGCCGCTGATCTAAGTACTTCCCGATAGCCGCATCCTGAAACCCCCTTCCCTGACTGCCCAGCGGGGAGGGGGGTTTTTTTATTTCACCATGACTCCAGCACCGAACTTCGCTGGGCTACGCCGTTGCTCGATACAGCAGGTTTATCAATAACTTAGGCAGATTCATCATATGCCGGTGCTTTCTGAAACCTGACCCGGCTTCCACCCGCTTGGCTCCCAACAGGCTCCTGGAAATCGGGTCTTCCGAGGAGTCATCATGGCGAAAATCAAACTCACCAAGTCCGCAGTCGATGCGGCACAAGCCCAAGCTCAGCCCATCGAACTGCGCGATACCCTGGTTCCTGGCTTCTTGTGCAAGATCACCCCGGCAGGCCGCAAGGTGTTCATGCTCCAGTACCGGACAAACGCCGGAGAGCGGCGCAAACCTGCCTTGGGACTGTATGGAGAGCTGACCGTCGAACAAGCCCGGTCGCTAGCCCAGGAGTGGCTGGCGCAAGTGCGCCGGGGTGGAGATCCTGCCGCAGAGAAGGCTGCAGCGCGTCAGGCACCCACCGTCAAGGAACTGTGTATCAAGTTCATGGAGGACTACTCCAGCCAGCGCAACAAGCCGAGCACGCAGGAAGGCTACCAGAGCGTCATTGATCGCAACATCATTCCGATGCTTGGCCGCTTGAAGGTGCAGGATCTGAAGCGGCCCGATGTCGCTTCAATGATGAAGAAGATGGCGCACAAGCCCGCCGATGCGAACCGCACGTTCAGCGTGATGCGCAAGATGTTCAACTTGGCCGAGGTATGGGGCTATCGCCCTGACGGCACCAACCCATGCCGTCATGTACCGATGTACCCCAACGGCAAGGCGACTCACCTGATCAGCGACGAGGAAATGGGCAAGTTGTTTCGCTACCTTGGCCAGTTGGAGGTGGAAGGCCTGGAGCATGCTGTGATCCCGTTGGCCATCCGCCTGCAATTCGAGTTTGCCGCTCGCCTTTCTGAGATCGTCTCACTCCAATGGGATTGGATTGATCTGGAAAACCGGCGGGTGGTGTGGCCTGACAGCAAGACAGGCGGTATGTCCAAGCCCATGAGCGAAGAAGCCTATCGGCTTCTTTCGACGGCGGCTCGCAATGCTACGACGCCCCATGTATTACCGTCTCCGCGTCACCCTGATCGGCATCTGACCGACGGCGAGTATTACAACGGTTGGAGCCGCACTCTCAAAGCTGCAGGCGTGACGCATGTGGGCACGCACGGCATCCGTCACCGTTCAGCGACGGACATTGCCAATTCCGGCATCCCGGTGAAGGTCGGCATGGCGCTGACGGCGCACAAGACCGTGGCGATGTTCATGCGCTACGTCCACACAGAGGACAAACCGGTGCGCGAAGCGGCTGATTTGGTGGCAAATCGGCGCAAGACGATCACAGGCGTATCCCGCGCTGCGGAGGCGACGGCGTGACCGGCGACCATGCTCCCGCCTTGCCAGCCCCGATTGTCGTGTTGCTATCACGACAATCGGGTGTGCCGCCCCTTCCGGGGCGGCCTCACCGCGCCAACTTGAAAAGTGTACCCGTTACGGGTATAGTTTGGAGGTCGATATGACGCCCATCCTCAAGCGCAAGGACTTTGCTCGGTGGCAGTCGGGCGAGAAGCTGCCCGATGCTGCCTTGTGCAAGGCAGTTCAGGAGATGGAAAGCGGTCTGATCGACGCGGACTTGGGAGGCTTCCTCTACAAGAAGCGGGTGGCCCGCCCTGGCGCAGGCAAGAGCGGCAGCTATCGCACGTTGCTGTCGGCCAAGATTGGCAGCCGCTATGTGTTCCTGCATGGGTTCCCTAAGAGCGACAAGGCGAACATCACGCAGGACGAGAAGAAGGCGCTGCAATTCGCCGGCAAGGTGTTCTTGGAACTGCCTGCCGAAGCCTTGTCGAAGGCGTTGCAGTCGGGTGTTTTACTGGAGGTGCATTGTGAGCAAGATCATTGAATCGCTGCGCGGCGACCTGGCGGCGCTCCACGAAGCCGGAGCGATCAGCAAGGTGACGATGCGCGAGTTCGACGCGATTTGCCCGCCGCCAGTGCGGGAGTTTGGCGCTGCTGACATCAAGCGCCTGCGTGAAGCCTTGAAGTTCAGCCAGCCGGTGTTTGCGCTGCACCTGCATACCTCGGCCTCGACTGTGCGCAAGTGGGAGCAAGGCGAAACCCATCCCACCGGCCCGGCACTCAAGCTGCTAAACGTCATCGCCGACAAGGGCTTGCAGGCCATCATCTGATGCCTGACGAGGGAGATAAACATTGGCGACGCGAATTGATCCTTTCAGCTCACAGCATCTTGAAGCCGCTTGCCGTGTGCTTGCAGATACCGAACGGGGCCTGAGTGGAACGCAGATCGAGCGCTTGTTGCAAGAAATCGAGGTTGCCGACACGTCGCCCGGCATTACCAAATGGAAGCGGTTGTTCAATGCGCTGGCTGGCGCGCAAAACCGGCACCAGATCGGGAACCATCTCATCATGTTCATCAATCGCGCTATGAACCCGGTGAACTACGCCCGCGACCCCGTGACATTCACTTGGCGGCGCGACGAACTCAATGTCGTCCTGGCCTTCTCCGGTTTCTACATGCGCGAAGACGGCAAGGTCGGGCATGCCGACAAGGCCACGACGCTCGATGCCGCGCGCCCGTGCAGGACGACTCAAGGCCGCACTGGAAAGCCGTGTCGTTCATGCGGAAGTGCTGAGCTACTGCCGCGCCGAGTTGCTGGACGAAAACTACTTCCATGCCGTGTTTGAGGCAACGAAAGGCGTTGCAGAACGGATTCGCCTGCTATCAGGCCTGAACAGCGATGGCGCGGATCTGGTGAACAAGGCATTCGCGGGCCAGCAGCCTGTTCTCGCTTTGGGACCACTCGCCACCGAGTCCGAAAAAGCGAGCAGAAAGGCTTTGCCAACCTGCTGATCGGACTGTTTGGTGCTGTGCGCAATCCGCTGGCCCATGCACCCAAGACGAATTGGCCCATGTCCGAACAGGACGCGCTGGACATCTTGACGCTGGTATCGCTGATTCACCGCAAGCTGGATGGCACCACGAAGTTCGCTGCCGCATCGCAATAGGGGCAAGACAGGAATGGACGAGGCGATCGTTGTCTTCTCTCGAAAAGGAATTTTCCAGACCACGATCGCTGCGCGCGACGTTCGCAGCCGGGAGCATGCGCGCAAGCTTTGGCCTCTAGTGTCTCCCGGCGCATCGCGGCAGATGGTGACATGGGTTAGCCCTTCCTTTGAAAGTGGGAAACTGCGTCGGCGATCCCATTTTCGTGTGCTTCCGACTCAGCACGCCTTTAATCCCAAAGCGCACTTTGACGATGAAGAAGCCAGTCGGTGGCACGCTGTCCAGGAAAGTCCCGAACACCGGCGGGCAAAAGAACTTGTCGCGGCCGAGCTCTCCCGGCGCTTGAGTGCCGGGCTTGCGATGCCCTGGGCGTTCAAGGATGCGGATGCGTCGGACTATCCGTTGGAAGGCAACATGTTGCTCGGTGCCGACCAAGTGGCAACCGAGCATCCTCTGGAAACGCCATTCGGCAGCAAATTCCGGCTCGACGTTGCCGTGCTTGGGCCACCTGTTCAAACCGAGCCGATGGTACTGGGTGGCGTTGAAATCGAACTCGGCCACGCCTTCGACGGGCGCAAGGCACTAATCGGGAAGTCGCTCGGATTTCCGCTGATTTCCATCGACATCACCGAAATGGTGCTGGACGAACTTACGCCCGAGTGGGCACAACGGGTACTAACCGCAACCACGCAGAGCCACGAGCAAGGACGCCGGCAAACCTACATCTATCTCCACGATCTGTTGTACCCCCTCTACGCGCAATTGCCGGCGTTTCTGGATGACGAGCAACGCCATCAGTTCCTTGTGTTCGCCGACGATCAGACCCTGAACAAGTTGGTGCGCTGGATGAACCTGCTCGCCGAAAAGCTGGAGTACTCGAAGGGTACGGTCGCCGTTGCGCTGGTCAACGGCAAGAACGAGCAGTCGCGCAAGATGCTTGAACGCGCGGGGCAGGTCGTTGGCCCTGACTGGAGTGAGTTCAACGCCCAGCGATGCCTTCGGCTGACCCTCCCGCGCCCCAGAAGCCCGGCGGACCTCCAGGCCCATCGCTTCCACATGACGATGGCGCGCATCCTGCTGTCGCACACGGATGCGCTCGTTGGCTACAAGTATTGCAACGGCGTGGACAACCACCACCCCGAAGAGGACGTGTGGGTGGCGCACCGCTGGATTGCCGATCTGAAAACCCATACCCAGCACCGTGTATTGCCGAAGCGGCTGGCCGAGCCGATCAACAGGTTGATCGCGGTGGTTTCAGATCTGCACCGCAATCATGTGGAAACAAGCCAAGAGGCGTGACGACCTTTCCGCCTCGCGCGGTCCTGATGAACCGATTCCAGAAGGCAATACTGCCGCGTTGCTGCTGGCTTGGCTCGTGATCGCTCGCCTGATTCTTGTGCGCTTGATCCAATTGGCTCAGGCTGGAGCGACCTGCACGCCAGCTCCTGCGGGAATCGGCGGCCCTGCTTTGCGCTTCTTGGCGGTTTCTTCCGAACGCTTGTGAACCTGTGCACGCCAGCTCTCCAGCGCGAGGATGTCTGTGAGCAGTTCGTCTGGATCAGGAATAGCAACACCGCCCATCATCGCTTTGTCATGGGCATAGTTGGAGCACTTGCTCATTCCCGCGTTGACCTGCGCGTAGTCATCGTCGCCCACACTCACGCCGACGAGCCGTTGTGTCTCCACACCTTTTCGGAAGCGGAGAATGACTTCTCGCAGGAGGACTTCTTCCACCGCGCGTTCCCATGCCATGCGCAGGCGGAAGTACGCATCAACCGTCTGCCTTTGATGTTCTTGCTCGTTGCCTTCCTTGTGCAGTTTGGCGATTGCTTGCTGCTGTGCTTTCAGCACCCCGATGCGCTTGCTCGCGTTCTTTCCTTCGAACGGCAATTCCGGGTCGGCTATGCCGAAGCCTTCAGCACGCCGCGTCAGGCTCTGCGTGACCACTGCCGCACCCACTTGCTTTGCTTCTTCGGCTAGCAGACAGAGGAAATAGATGTCGTGCGTGAAGATGATGACCTGCCGCTGCACCGCTTCAGCGGCCAGGCGCTTGGCCACGCGCTCGCGCCGACGATGATCTAGGGACGAGACTGGATCGTCGAAGACGATTCCGCCTTTCCCACCGCTCAATCCCACCTCGGCGAGGAACGAGCCGATCGCAATGGCACGCTGCTCGCCTTCGCTCAGAATCTCACCCGGACTACGAACCTGCGGCAGTTGCAGTTTCAGCTTGTGCAGCGCCTTCCCTCGGTCGGCACGGCTTTGCAGCGAAACTCTCAAGCTCCCTACGCCCAGTGCTTTGAATTCCCAGTTCAACGCATCGGCCAGTTCCTTGGAGACCACCTTTTCCGCGAGTTCCGATGCTTTGAGGGATATAGCGTTTGTCCTGACCGCAGTCAGGCAGTTCTTCAGTTTCCCTTGGTGCACCAACTTCGTCACTGCCGTAGCCACGGCCTCCTTAACTTGACTGAGTTTTACGCGCGCATCCAACTCGCCTAGTTGCTTCTGCAACACAGCGCGAGCTTCTTCATTCGAGGCTCTATCCAGGGCCTCCGCCTCCGCATTCAATTTGTCAGCGAGCACCTGTAGTCGATCCGCTGGGCTGACCAGGGCCTGATCCAGTCCCGTCCAGTCATGCGAGACGACCGCTGCCTTGATTGCTTCGTGCCGCGCCGACAGTGCGGCCTCGAAAGTCTTGGTGTCGGCCACTAGCGGTGAGTCGATTTCCGCTACTTCCGCCTGCGTCGCCTCATCAAAGTTCAACACCATGACGGAGGCCGCAAATGGGCGGTAGTCGGCGGCAAGCGCTTGGCGCCGCGCTTGCGCCGTCTTTTCCGCTTCCGCTTGTATGAACGCCTCGAATCGCAGCAACCGTTCTGCGCCCGCAGCCAGAGGCTGCTGACACAACGGGCATGCGGCATCCGTCCCCAAGTCAGGGAACTGTTTATCTGGATGAGCTTCAAGCGCGAACTTCCGGGCGGCATCAAACAATTCCCGCCACGCCTCTCCGCCAGTCCCCGGCAGCAGATTTTCGCCCTCCTTGAAATTCTTCGCTGCAAGGGCGGCGGCGACCTGTGCTGTACGGAAGCTATCAGCCAGCGCCTTCAACTTGGCGATGGCTTCGGGGCCGACGACAAGTCCTTTATCGGCTGCATTCTTGGCGATCGCCGCAATGCGGCGTGCGCGCAAACGCAAGAGACCGGCTTTCTCCTTCGGGTTGTTCTCTTTGAGGCTTTTCTCCAGCGTTTCCCGCTGCTCAAGCTCTTCCTGCTTCAAAGTGGCAAGTGCCTCAATCTGAGCCGTGGTCGTTTTCGCGGAGAGCCCCGTGATCAGCTTGCCGACGGCTGTTTCGCCGTGCAGCGGGGCGAATACGGCGAGGTCTACAGCCGACTGCTTGTGTTCCTGCTCAACGGAGTTTTTAAGCTGTTGACAGACCTTGGCGAGCGTCTCGAATACTTCAAGACCATACGGCACGTAGGAGAAGTCATCCTCACTATCCAAATATGCCCGGGCGCAATGCGCGTCGAAGATAGCGAATGAAGAAAGCTCTGGTGGAGCCTCTTTCCCTTGGTGCCAAGTCACTTCCTTGACGGCACCGTCAATCGTGATATCGAAGGATGCTTGAGCATTACCTGCCTTGGCCCCGGGCAGATTGGCATTGGGATGAATGGGCTCGGACTGATCGCGAGCGCGGCAGGCACGCTTAAGAACGCGCGAATATCCTGACTTGCCGGATCCGTTGTCGCCATAAATGACAGTCATGCCCGCCGAACCCACCGCCAACTGCTGATTCTCGGCAATTGCGTTGACGTTAAGCAGATTCTTGATGGCCCGCAGCTCGATGTGCGTGGTCGCCTTAACCTTCGCTGGGATCTGGTCGGCGGTTAGTGGCTGAGGTTGACGATTCTTTGGGTCAGGGATTCCGTGTGCCAGCTTGAGCAAGGCATACAAATCCTCGTAGTCCTGCGGTGTCAGTGTTTGTTTCGCCAGCAAGCGAGAAATTGCATCGCTCTGCCACGCGGGAATTCCCTGGGTCCAAACCAATATCTCTTGCAATATAGCCATGACCGTCTCCCTGCCTCAGTATTTTCCTTGATATGACGTTATTTTAACGATCTGTTGCATTTCATTGTGGCAATTCCGCAGTGCGATAGCGTCCCGGCCTACCGCCGTCGGGTTCACGGGCTGCGCCCCGCGCTTGGTGCCAAATCGCGGCCATCCGGCTTTGATCCCTTGTATCTTCCATTCCACGTGATCGGAGGGCCGTTCACGCCCGGTGCCGTTTGGCACCGGTGATGGGCCGCAGCATGTAGCTCGTTATCCCTCGGTGCTTCCAAGCCCGTGCGTCAGTCCTGAGCGCATGTCTGCGACTGGTCTCTGCAAGCCCGAACAGTTGCAGGAACCACATTCGCATTTGCAAGGATGGGGCATAGAGATCATGGCCAATGGAATAGTCGTCGGTATCGATATCTCGAAGAACACACTTGATGTAGCCATCGGGAGGGATGGCGCAGCCACCGTTTTCAGTAACGACCAAGAGGGCCACCAGGCCCTGGTGGCAGTGCTGAGGAGACAACCAATTTCACTCGTCGTCATGGAGGCCACTGGCCGCTACCAATTTGCCTGTGCCTGTGCCTGCGCCCCGCAAGCCGCAGGATTCCAGGTGGCGGTAGTCAATCCCAGACAGGCGCGAGATTTCGCGAAGGCGATGGGCAGGCTGGCAAAGACGGATCGCGTCGACGTGCTGATGCTGGCAGAGCTGGCCGAAGTGATCGACAAACGCCCAGACCGGGATCGCCTCACCAGGCCGATGGCAGATGAGACGCAGCAGCGCCTGCATGCGTTGGTGACCCGTCGGAGGCAGCTTGTCCGCTTGCAAGTCAGTGAACGTCAGCGCAAGTACGCCTCTCACTCGGATGTGCAGCCTGGGATCATCGAACTGATGAACATCCTGAAGCGCCAGGTTCAGGACATCGACGCGAGCATCGCAGCGCATCTCGCCAAATATCAAGTCAGTCTGACGAAGCTCTTTCAGAGCGTCAAAGGCGTTGGGCCGGCGACTACGGCTGCGCTGATCTCCGAGCTTCCAGAATTGGGGCAGCTCAAGGCCAAGCAGATCTCCTCACTGGTCGGCGTCGCGCCAATGAATCGGGACTCGGGCCAGTCACGCGGCAAGCGAATGATCTGCGGTGGTCGGGCAACGGTGCGCAGCGCCCTCTACATGGCGGCAATCGTAGCCATGCGGCACAACCCTCTGATCCGAGCCTGCTATGAGCGGCTGGTGGCGGCAGGCAAGCCCAAAGAGGTCGCCATCGTGGCTTGCATGCGCAAGCTGCTGATCATTCTGAATGCCATGGTGAGAACCGGCAGGCCTTGGAAAGAAACGGCGGCAACTGCCCAGGACGATGCGGAGGCTCACATCGTGCCACAACGCGGCCGGGGGGCTCAGTCGTTCATCGCCTGTACGCGACCCAGCCCTTGAAAGTGAATGCGCAATAAAACAACTCGATGTGCGTGAATCCGGCCTCGCTGAGCAGATCAGTATCTTGCTCCGGCGAGAGTACGGGCAATCGCTCCTTGAGCGCCCGAATGTTCTCGGCCTGTGCCGAAGGCATTCCGGAGGCGACCGCGAAAGCAGCGTTGCGCTGGAGCCACTTGTCCTGGTCCGGACCTTCGTTGGGGAAGCTGTGATGGATGACGACCAGAGGAGCGCCGGCCCTGAGTCGCACGTGCATCTGCTTCAAGGTCTCCAGGCGTTTGGCCCGCGGAAGAAAGTGCAGCGTCAGAAGGCAGGTCGCGCCGTCGAACGGTCCCATGGGAGCCGTGTCGATATAGCCTTCGTGCAAGCGCGCACGGGATGCGAGAGGTCCCAGGGTCGTGTGGGCCAACTGGAGCATTTCGGCCGACGGATCCACGCCATCGAAGCGCCAACCCGGTTGCATCTCGGCGAAGCCCTTCAACTCAAGCCCACCGCCGGCACCCAGCACCAGGATGCGCGCATCGGTCGGCACACGCTCGGCCAGCAGCGCGCCGGCCATCTTCGGCAAGTCGCGCAGGCCGGGCACCATTCGCGTGGCGTTCTCGGCATAGCTGGAAACGATGGTCGTGCCGGAAAACGTGAACGGGGTCATGAGGCGGCAGCCTTCTCTTGTTGCACGGGTTGGACGGTCTCTGGCCAGAGCAGCGAGCGGTGCACCTGGGCGCCGGCCATGGCGCCATTGCCCACGGCCAGCGATACTGAATGGGGTGCCCGGGCCACATCGCCGCAGGCAAACACACCCGGCACCGAAGTCTTGTTCTCGGCGTCGGTGCGCACCTGCATGCCGAGGGGCGTTTCTTCCAGCGCGCAGCCCATCGCTTCGACCAGAGAGCCGGAAGGAACGGTGCGCGTCGCCGTGAACAGGCCCGCAAAGGGCAACAGCCGTCCGTCGGTCATCGCCACGTCGGCATGCCCGTCAATCCTGTCGATGGGTGCCTCCTCGATCGTCACGCCCCGGCGTTCCAAAGTGGCCCTGGCCTCCTGACTCAGTTCCACGGCACTGTTGACGAGCAAGGTCACATCGCTCCAATCGGTGAGCAGTTCGGCCTGATGGACGGACAGCGGTCCGGCGCCGATGATGCCGATGCGGCCCTGGCCGAGTTCGTAGCCATGGCAGTACGGGCAATGGAAGACCGCCTTGCCCCAGCGCTCTGCGAGTCCGGCGATGGGAGGTAACTGGTCGGCCACGCCGGTGGCCAGCAGGATGCGGCGGCCTTGGTGCGGTACGCCATCGGACGTCGTGACAGTGAATTCGTCCACCTGCCCTGAAACGGCTTCGGCCCGGCCTTCGAGCCAGGTCAACGTCGGATAGGTTTCGAGCTGGCGACGTGCGTTCGCCGCGATCTCGCCGGGAGGGACGCCATCCTGGCCGAGAAACCCGTGCGAATGGCTGGCAAAGCGATTGCGCCGCTCGCCAGCGTCGATCACCAGCACGGACCTGCGCGCTCGTACCAGTTGCAGGGTGGCGGCCATGCCCGCATAGCTCCCGCCGATGACGATGACGTCGTGGTGCATGGTCAACTCCTCTTGCGTCGTGCTGCCGCATGCCGGCGCGCGAAGTCGGCGGCCAGATCGGCCAGAGTGATTTCCGAGAACCGTTTCAGCAGCAGCGCCTCGGCCTCGGCAAAGGCGCCTTCGAGCGCGGCATTCACCGATTGCTCGACCAGGCACTCCGGTGTTTCGTTGCGATTGCCTATGGCAAACATGGCCGGCTCGCCCAGCGCCTCGTGCAACTGGAGCAGGGTGACGGCGCCAAGGTCGGCATGGATGCGCCATCCACCCGCGTGGCCTCGATCTGAAGTGACGATGCCCGCTTCTCGCAAATACCCCATGGTGCGCCGGACGACAACGGGGTTGGTACCCAAGCATTGAGCCAGGGTTTCAGAAGTGACGGGGCCATCCTGCTCAGCCATGTGCAGCAGTGCATGCAGGACGGAAGACAGGCGGCTGTCGCGTTTCATGTAACTAATGATGTTCTGTTTGAGGTCGAATGTCAAGACAGAACGTGAACGTCGGCTGCTGTCGAGCCTTCATGCTTGACATTCAAGACAGTTGCTGATGCCTTCGGCCCTTGCGGGCCTGCGCGCTGCGCTTGCCCAATGGCAAGTGTATGCAGTGGGCGGGGGTAGGCGGTCTTGCTGTTCCCTTCACCGTATCACGGCGTTCTCGCCGTCAAGGGCTGCGCGTGCTTGCACGCTTGCGGCCTGTGGCCGTCCCTGAACCCTGACTGCTTTCGCTGCGCCGTGCTCTCCACGGTTCCGGGCAATTCCGCCCGAGCAACCGGAGCACGATCATGTCACAACTGTCCTTTCCTTCCTTCGATTCCTCGCTACTGGTGCGCGACGCACACGGACGCTATCTGCCGGCATCAGCCGGCGACATTCTGGAAGCTGCGCGCCAGGTCATCGACCAGAAGATGCAGCGCGGGGCCGAGTTCACTTCGCCAGCGGCGGTCAAGGAGTACCTGCGCACCAAGCTGGCCGGCTTCGAGCATGAAGTGTTCGCGGTGCTGTTCATGGACACGCGCCATCGGCTGATCGAATACCGGGAGATGTTCCACGGCACCATCGACGGTGCTTCGGTGTATCCGCGCGAAGTGGTCAAGGAGGCGCTGCGGTTGAATGCGGCGGCGGTCATCGTTTCGCACAACCATCCGAGCGGGACCCCCGAGCCGAGCGCGGCCGACCGGGCGCTGACCCAGCGGCTCAGGGAGGCGCTGGGGCTGGTGGACGTGCGGGTGCTCGATCACGTCATCGTTGCGGGTAGCTCCACGGCATCATTCGCCGAGCGCGGGCTAATCTAGCCCAAGGGGCTTCGGCCCCTTTTGCGATATTCTTATATGGTCAAAGGAGACATCTCGATTCAATGCGGAGGTAGTAGCCCGCTCGTGGAGCCATACTAGCTCGAATCTTGAGCCATTGCGGGCCGATATGGAGCTTGCGCGGTGGCTCAAGGAAACATTGTTGGCAGAGACTTGATCACGCCAATGTGACAGGGATTTCTGCCCCCCGCACTTCTATTGCCCAAGCTTTGCTCGCAATGTTTTATAGAAGTGTCTAGTTGCATCCACCCTGAATACAGTCGTTCCAGATGAAGCTGACTCGTTGCTTGCAGTTAGCACGCGCTTGGCCGCTTCTTTGGATGTCTCAGCGTATATATCCAGATCAGAAGTGCTTTTGAGATACGGCCATTTCTTTAAATAATCTGGAAGCTCAATGTTTCCACCGAATGTGGCAAGTGGAAAATCCTTTTCCGTTGCAACACCTATTTCCCATGGCACCCACCATGATGCCTTAGTTGCATCAGAAACAACAGCCAGCAGTTGCGTGCATTTGTCAAGCTCCTTTCTGACATGTGCCGCAATATCTTCCCCGTTATTAAATTTTGGATCAATGACATCCAAATAACAATCAATGTTGTGATTTCTTTTTAAATGACCTTGAATTCTCAAGGCTAACGCCGAATCAGTTTGTTGATGAGATAAAAATATCTTCATGCCTTTCCTTTTTATACACTTTACAGGCGTTGTTTTTCAGCAAGAAGCCGATAATGCTCCCCTAGCACTGTCAACTTGCAGGACTTGCTCTGCATGGCAGCGTGCCACATATGAGGGGCATCCACAGGCGCGACCAAGTTAAGGCGATTGTATCGCTGCAGCAACGCGAATTTGCGCGTATTTTCAGGATCTGGCGGAGGCATGCCGGGATCTCTCCCCTTCAGCTCCGGCTCGAATGTAGGGTCGAGCTTGTATTCAAAACCACGTCGGGGGAAAAATTCCGTTATACGCCTGAGATCATCTAAGGAGATAGGCGGATTGACCTTTCGAAGCGAGACGAATTGACGGACGTTGGTTTTAAAAATCGGACGCTGTTCCCAAGCCCCCAGGGATTGGTCAACATGTGCATAAATGCTACCTGGCGTGATGTCGCCAGTGAGGTTGGCCGCCCCTCCATGAAGGGCATCTACCAATAGGGTCGTGAATACGCCTCTGCCGTTTTCCTCCGTTGCATACTGATCAGCCGCTGAGGCAGTAAGGATCGTCAAACCTTCAGACAAGCTGGCTAGCTCTCCAGCGACTGGAGGAGTGCCGGCTATTCCTGAGTGGCAGCTATCAAGGATGATTATCTTGTTGCGTGCTGGCGATTTGTTGGCCAACGCAAGGACTTCGGAGAGCGATAGCCCTTCGTCACCACGGCGAGAATCCGTCGCCAGCAGATATCCCCCAGTCGCCTCAATATGTCCATGACCAGCAAAATAAAAAAGAGCAATATCAGCTTGTGCCTTGAAAAGCTCCTCAACGCGATCTTTTAATAAAGACCGTTCGACGCGATCTGCTGGACCAGTCCCGGTGAACATTTTGCAATCGAAGTTGACAGAGCCATCCCCATGACGAGCTAGGACAGCTTGCACCGCGTGAGCGTCATCGACACATCCATATAAAGAGCCACCATGCTCGTAATGATTTATGCCAACGATTAGAGCTATGCGCATAACGTCACTCCGCGTATGTCAAAGACCGTTGATAAAGTTCTTTATGGCATCCCATGTCCATGCGACAGTGTTTACGCCTTCAACTTTAGTCCGATCATCGGAATAGGCCCAGACGCCCAACACTTTCTTTCCTTCCTCACGTGCGCATGCAATCTCCCATTTCTGTCCGCTAGACGCCAAGGAGTTCTTGCTAATCAAGGCGATCACGCCATCCGATCGACGAATTCGGGCACGGACTTTGTCTTTCCACTCCGATGCATAGGCCTCCTTGACTGACATATCTATGTATTCGAAAGGGGAATTCGTAAGGAGTGATTGACCTTTCAAAAAGTCCCTTTGCCTTTCGTCTTCAATAGCGAATGCAACGAAAATAACTTTCTTGTCTGCCATGTGATCCTCTTTGCCGAAATGGTGTTGGAGTGCCTGTCTCGATACTTCGTATCGAATGTAACAGATATTTCGGTATTAATCGTGTCGGACGCATAGGGCTGAAGGAACAAACATGGCGGGCGTCCCCGGCCCAAGAGCACGGCCGGCCGCGCTGTCGTGCTGCGCATCGAGCCTCGCTACGCGAGTCTCGCCCCTGACGGGCTTCCATCGTTCCCTCGCTCCGCTCGGCTGACGCCTACGGCCCGGCTTCCAGCTTCGGGCCTGCGCGCTTCGCTTGCGTGCGGCTCAGCACACAAGGGCGGCCGTTGCCTTGTCCAGCCGTCTCCCCTGACTTCATCACCTTGTCCGCGACCGTAGCCCGCTTCCGTGAGCCGTCAAGGCGCGCAGGGCCGTGTCCTCGGCTGCGCCTGCGGGCCGCACCAACCCTGCGCTTGTTTCCTTGACGGCCCCCGTCCGCGCGCTCCTTTGGCCGCGGGCGATGAACTCAGGAAAGACGGTGGCAACAGGGCCAACCGGGTTCCTCGTGCCAACCGCACCGAACAGCCGAAAGGCTGGGCTCCGAATCTTGGAATCCGGTGTGCGGTTTGAACAGCAAACCCTTTTCGTCAGGAGAAAGACCATGCAACTCGCATCCCGTTTCGCTTCCCGCTCCCCCTCACTGCGCAGCGACTACCCGCTGTCCGATGGCCAGATTCGCAGGGTGGCCCCGTCCATCTTCGCGGATGCCGCGCATGAGAGCCGTTCCGAGCGGTACACCTACATCCCCACCGCTGCCGTGTTGACCGAGCTTCGCAAGGAGGGGTTTCAACCCTTCATGGTGACGCAAACCCGCGTGCGCGATGAAGGCAAGCGCGAACACACCAAACACATGATTCGCCTGCGCCACGCCAGCCAGATCAACGGCGCGGAAGCCAACGAAATCGTGCTGCTGAACTCGCACGACGGCACCAGCAGCTATCAGATGTTGGCCGGAATGTTCCGCTTCGTTTGCAGCAATGGCCTTGTCTGCGGCGACACCGTGGCAGACGTGCGCGTACCCCACAAAGGCGACGTGGCCAGTTCCGTCATTGAAGGCGCTTTCGAGGTGTTGAGCGGTTTCGAGCGCGTGAAGGAGTCCCGCGATGCTATGCGCACGATCACGCTGGATGAAGGCGAAGCCGAAGTATTCGCCCGTTCCGCGCTGGCCCTCAAGTACGACCCCACGGACAACAAGCCCGCGCCCATCACCGAATCGCAAATCCTGATGCCGCGCCGCTTCGACGACCGCCGCCCGGACTTGTGGATGACCTTCAACCGCATACAGGAAAACCTGACCAAAGGCGGATTGTCTGGACGCAGCGCCAACGGACGCCGCCAGCAGACCCGCCCGGTGCAGGGCATTGATTCCGATGTGCGCCTCAATCGCGCCCTGTGGCTGCTGGCCGACGGCCTGCGCCAGTTGAAAGCCTGATTTCCCTGCGCGGCAGGGGCAGGCAGCAACCCTTGCCGCGTCATTCGCTGCTGCATTCCATCATCGCAAGGAGTTTTCACCATGAACGCCATCAACCACACCGAAGCCCAAGCCATCCACGCCACGGCCAGCGCCGCGCCTGCCGTGCTGCTGGAAGCCGCCGACCCGAGCAAGAATCTGATTCTTGTGCCGCTGTCGCGGCTGGTATCGCGCCCTACGGGCCGCAACGTGCGCAAGACCCCGCGCATGTCGATTCCCGAACTCGCCGCCAGCATCCAGCGTGTCGGCCTGCTGCAAAACCTGATCGTGACCGCGACCGCTGACGGCGAGCGTTACGAAGTCGTGGCCGGAGGCCGTCGCCTTGCCGCCCTCAAGCTGCTGGCGAAAAAGCACCGCATCAGCAAGGAATGGGAGGTGCCTTGCCTGTTGGTGGCCGATGGCACCGCCCGCACCGCCAGCCTGACCGAGAACGTGCAACGCGAAGCCATGCACCCCGCCGACCAGTTCGAGGCATTTGCCGCGCTGGTGGCCGAAGGCCGCCCCATCGAGGACATTGCCGCAGATTTCAGCGTCACGCCGCTGGTGGTACAGCGCCGCTTGAAGCTGGCTAACGTCTCGCCCCGGCTGCTGGCCGACTACCGGGCCGAAGCCGTGAGCCTTGACCAGTTGATGGCCCTTGCCATCACCGACGACCACGCCGCACAGGAAGCCGCGTTCTACGATGCGCCGACATGGCAGCGCAGCCCGCATAACCTGCGCAACCGCCTGACAGAGCGCGAGATTGACGCCTACCGGCATCCGCTGGTGCGCTTCGTTGGGCTGGATGCTTACGAGGCCGCAGGCGGTGGCACCCGCCGCGATCTGTTCGCGGAAGCCAATAGCGGCGTGTATCTGACCGATGCCACGCTGCTGGAACGGCTGGCGCAGGACAAGCTGGCCAGCCTTGCCGCCGAGGTGAAGGCCGAAGGCTGGGCATGGGTGGATGCCACCCCCGGCACGACCCATGCCGACCTGCAAGCCTTCCAGCGCGCCCCGAGGCAGCGCCGCAGCCCGAACAAGCGCGAAGCCCAACGCATCGAGAAGCTGCAAACCAAGATGCAGGCGCTGGCCGAGGCCGTGGATGCCGCCCTGGACGCCGACGATGAAGAAAAGGCCGACGCTTTGCAGGAGGAAGGCGAACACCTGGGCGAACAGTTGCAGGCGCTGGAGGATGGCTTGCAGGACTACGGGGATGCCGTCAAAGCTGCCGCCGGTGCCATCGTCACCATCGACCGCAACGGCGAGGCCGTGATTCATCGTGGCCTGCTGCGCGAAGCCGAGGCCAAGGCACTGCGCACGCTGGAACGCTTGCGGCAGGGCTTCGGCCGCGAGGGCGAAGCTGGGAACGACGACACCGGCGAGGAAGCCGACGACGCCCCCAAGACCGCCGCCGTGTCCGACCGACTGGCACAGCGGTTGAGTGCCCACCGTACCGCCGCGCTGCAAATCGAAGTCGCACGGCATCCGCAGGTAGCGCTGGCCGCACTGGTGCATGGCATGGTGCAGACTGTCTTGCAAGGCAGCCACTACGGCCACGATCTGCCGCTGGGCGTGAAGCTGGCCCAGCAGGATCGGCTGGAAGGCATGGCCCCGGACTGGCCGGAATCGCCCGCCGCCGTGGCACTGCGCGAACTGCAACAGGTAGCGGGTGAAGCCTTGCCGGAGGACAGCGCCGAACTGTTCGCCGCACTGCTGGCTAAGTCGCAGGATGAACTGGTGCGCCTGCTGGCCGTATGCGTGGCATCCACGGTCGATGTGGTGACGCTCCGCGCCACGCAGCACCAGCCCGGCGCTGAACTGGCGCAGGCCGTGGCGCTGGACATGGCGGCATGGTGGCAACCGACCGCAGACGGCTATTTCCAGCATGTGCCGAAGGCCGCGATTCTGGAAGCCGTGGGCGAATTCGCACCGGAGCACGTCACCCGGCTGGCGAAGTTGAAAAAAGGCGACATTGCCAGCGAAGCCGAACGGCTGGCCGATGGAACTGGCTGGATGCCCGCAATCTTCGCCGCCGAAGCCACGCAGCAGGCCGCGCAGGAGGTGGTGACGGACGAGGCAGCCGAAGCGCCGGAGGAAGCCGCCGCCGTGGCGGATGAGCAGACGCAGGCCGAGGCACTGGCCGTTTGACCCCGTACCACAGATAGCGCCCCGGTTCCGGCCGGGGCGCTTTCATGCCGAGGATTCCCCTATGAGCCACGACACCACGAACCGTCCGCGCATGGCCGCGACCTATGCCCCCGGCACGGTACGCGCCCGCCGCTGGCATGGCGATAGCGACGTGCGGGGCTACCGTCCGCCTCGCGGCTGGACAGCCCGTGCCGACCTGACCGACCTACACCCCATCACGGGCCGCGCCTTGCCGCGTGCCGTGTGGTGGATCATCGAAACCAAAGAATAGGGAGCAGCTCCGCGCCCAAGCCGTTCCGTCTTGGGCGCGGGGAATGCCAAAAATCCGGGCGCGGCGGTGGCCGCGCCCGGTTTCAAGGCTCAAAGCCAAAACGCCCCTTTACCGCCTTCGGTCAGGCGGCAAAGGGGCCGCGCACAAGTCGCTTTTTGCGCAAAAACCATTGAAGCCATGCAAGTGCAGCGGCGCACGCGCCGCCGACATTCCGACAGCACCTCGCCGCAATGGGCGGCGCTTGTGGGGCTACGCCCCGGCTTGCTGCGGCAGGTTGCACGAAAGCGTGCCGTGCTCGACGCTGGCGGTTCGTTGCCTGTACGTCACGAAGGACGGTTCACCGACACACCACCTGGCCTCGATGTGGAGCTTCCACGCCACGCATCAAGCATGTGGCCGCAAGTTGTGGCAGGAGCGCTCGTACCTTGTTGCTGGGGCATTGACCTGGCCGCGTCAGGGAACAAGCCGGTGAGGTTGTCATACGGGGATGCCGAGTCGGTCATGTCTCCATTCGGGAGAGGCGACCCGTGCGTCCTTGGCTTGTCGTGAATCCTGGCGGTGGCGCGGCTGCGCATTGGGCTTTATGACCGCAACATTGCGGCGAAAACAATTTCCCCTACGCTGCGCGCATTCCTCGCGGGACAAATTCTTTTCGCCTCCAGGTTCTCCACGTTGTTGCGACCGCTCCGCGGTGCGGCCAGCCCATCCCCCGCCGGGCGGATCACAACAAGGACGCACTGGCGCGACCTTGTTCAACCCGAAAGGAGAAATCATCATGGCTAACATTGGCACCTTCACCGCAGAGAAAGACGGCTTCACCGGCACGCTTCGCACCCTGACGCTCAACGTCAAGGTCAAGCTGGTTCCCAACGACAAGGGTGACAACGAAAGCGCACCCGACTACCGCCTGCAAGCGGCTGGCCACGACATCGGCGCAGCGTGGAAAAAGACCAGCGAGGCCGGACGCCCTTATGTGTCCGTGACCCTTGACGATCCATCGTTCCCTGCAACGGTCTATGCCCGCCTGATCGAAGGCGAGGACGGCACGCACGACCTGATCTGGTCGCGCAGCAAGCCCAAGGCCGCCTGATAG
Organism: Stenotrophomonas sp. 93052_Sma; assembly: GCF_056481145.1. Lineage (NCBI taxonomy): Bacteria > Pseudomonadati > Pseudomonadota > Gammaproteobacteria > Lysobacterales > Lysobacteraceae > Stenotrophomonas > Stenotrophomonas sp. 93052_Sma. Next base: position 3,756,654 of record NZ_CM151134.1, on the reverse strand, counting down.
TCGCTCACCGCGCCCCGCCCATTACGGCGGGGCACAACTCTATGCACGCATGACCTTATTCCAGTCGATGCTATGACCGGCAGCTTCAAGCTCACGCGCGAGTGCCTGTTTCCAGCCCCCGCCGCTATCCATCGTCTCCCAAACAACACCGGCGAAATCGCTTGGAATTTCCACCGCCCCGCGTTTGAGAGCACATACCTTGTCTCTGCCTAGGCGACCAATGAAGTACCCCAACTCCAAAAGCACATTCTGACGGGCTCTGGGCTCAGGTGTTCCTCCTTTTACGCAGCCCTCATCGTCTGGAGTAAGCAGAACTACTGCGAAACCAACATCACTGTGAGCAACCACTTTTTCGATAATTGTTCGTCCTTGGTTAGCCTGTTCGTGCAAGATGACGGCTTCAAGCCCGATTCGCTCAAGAAATCGTGCCACTGTTTCACGAGCACCATCGTCGTGACCATGAACGATAAAGACTTTGCGCGAAAATTGAGCTTTTAACATGGTATCCGTGCTCCCCTTGGTCTGGATATAACTCTTGTAATCCCGCACAAAGGGAATGATTAGCTGGCCAGTAAGTGCGTGAATTCCAGCAATGACCTTTTTTCCGGAATAGAAAAAATGGTGTCCGAAATTGGTAGCGTAGCCGGGATCTGCCGCCAGCTTCTCGATTAAAAGCAACGTCAACCCCAGCGCCTGCTTGGGGTCGTCTGGCCAAGCAAGCTGGGCGCTTCCAATCATGCTGCCCCCAGACTTTTCACTTTCAGCGATGAACGCCTCAACGTCGAGACCTTCCGTGAGCTCGGCGTTGTATGGCTCAAGGTCGGGATGTCGTAGCAGTTGAGCCAATTTTTTGAGAGGTCTTTCGTAAGTTTGAAGCTGTGAGGACTGCAAATCTAGAACTGCATTGTTTATTTCCGAGAATAAGTCTTTAGCCATCAATCATCCCCATCCGACTTCAATCTAGCTTCTGCCGCTTTTTCAAGAATACTCTCCCGATACTTTTCCTTCATTTGTTCTGCGAGAGGGCCAACGATAGGGTTCGAAGAATATTCTCCTAAGCGGTCGTCGATCATTCGATTGACCGATTGAATTGCGCCCTCAATGCTGGCGGGATCATTTGGATCAAAGTTTACGACCCCCAGTTCGCCGTCTAACTCACTCAAGGCGCGCTGCGCATCTTTCAGGTTTTTCTGAAGCTTATCCAGTCCGGTAATTTTGAACACGACTCACCTCCTTTTATTTATTCAGATGCTCGGAAAATGATGAAACTTCCCGAGCAATGTGATCCATCAGTTCGTGGGCGTTTTTGGGATCACTGCCTGCATACGCAAGGACCAGCAGCGTGAGTGGGTGAACATCCAGCACGGCACAAACATCTTCAATTTTATTCAATGTTGGGCTTTTCAGCCCTCGCTCCAAAGAGCTGAGGTAAGTTCGGCTGGACACATCCGAGAACGCCTCCTGGCTCAGGCCACGCGCCTTTCTGATCCGCCGTAGTGCATCGGGCAACGATGGCTTGAATGCTGTCATTCTGAACTTTCCCCAAAATCCAGAATGACAACCTGTTGCGCCCTATAGGGCTACAATCTATAGTGTTCATTTTTCCGTTTGTGCCTTTACTGAAATCCGCATTGGCGGCTTTCAGCAAAAGCGGAGAGCCTGATCCGTGTCTTTCCTGACTTCCGTGCATGTGCCTTCGTGCTTCTACGCTTTTGCGGATGCGTGGGCTTGCGCATCTGCGCTTTCGAGGGAATGCGGTAAAGCGTCCCTGATGTTTCGTGCATGCGTGGGAGTGCAGCCATGACCCCGCTCATCACCGCCGACGAGCGCACGCGCCTGCTGGCCAACGGCCAGGCCCGCGCTGCCGGGCAGGACACCGACCCGCAGCCCGTGGTGCGCCTGTTCACCCCGGATGCGCATGCCACCTGGCTGCTGGCTTCGCTCGACCCAGCCGATGGCGATACTGCCCACGGCCTGATCGGCTTGGGGATTGGCATGCCTGCACTGGGAACGGTGAAGCTGTCCGACCTGGCCGCCATCGTCGGGCCGCGGCAGCAGTCCGTGATGCGGGATCGCTATTTCCAGCCGGTGCGGCGGCTGTCGGAATACCTGCGGCTGGCCGAAGACAACGGCTCGATCACCGATTGAGGGCCACCGCGAAGCGGTGGCGCACTGTGTCTATTTCGGTCTGGTCTGTGACCCGTTCGGTCTGAATTGGCAGTGTTGCACCGAAGCGGTGCGTGCCAGATCGAAACGGTCATGATGCCTGGCGCGGGCTGCGGCAAGCTGACCGACGCGGCATGCCATTGGAGTGCGTTGCCGCCGTCGCACTCGGACGATTTCAGCAACGTATCGGAGTTCATCGGTCTTGACACTGCCAGTTTACGCTTCACCCATGACGTTTTGACGATGGCCTCGTAGCACGCCGTTTCGCCGTGGCGACGCATCCCCAGCACAGGGAGGTTGCCGTATGGCTGATCGCAGTGCCGAGCCGTGGTATGCCACGGCGGCCTATCTCTACGTTCTGCACTTGGATGGCCCGGCGCTGGCCTGGGAGTACCTGCGCCGTCATCCAGACTACCAGCGCGACTGGCTGCGCCGTCGTCGCCAACCGGATGCCGCCGGGCATTGGGGGCTGCGCCTGCTGGAAGATCCCGCCCTGGATGCGCGGGATGCACACCCGGCCTGGTTCCCCGATCACGATGCCGTGGTGCAGCTCTACCCGGATGCCGATCCGCCGCCCGATGCCTTGTGCTTTGCGTTCTGGAAGCTGCCGGGCCACAAACACCTGATCCATGACGGCAAGCGCCTGGTGCTGGTGGCACGCTGGCCCGGCTGCTGCCTGCGTTTCGTGCTCGCGCCAGGCTTGGCCGACGGCATGGCTTACGCCTATGCCATCCGGGCCTGCGTCGCACCTTGCGAACGCTATGCAGCCCTGGTGAGCGAATTGAACAAGATCGCCGTAGCCGCAGGTGCCGTACCTGCGGCGACCGTCCGGCCACGTCCGCCGCTGTCCGCATTGTTGGAACTGCACACGCTTCAGGCGCTGGACGCGACCCTGGCGGGTGCGTCCTTGCGGGAGGTGGCCGAAGGGCTGTTTGGTGTGGATGCCGTTGCCGCCGACTGGCACGCCGACAGCGCTTTGCGCGCCCGCGTGCGGCGGCTGGTGCGCCGGGCCAATGGGCTGATGCGCGGTGGCTATCGCCGTCTGGCGCAACTTCCCCCCGTTCCGCCGCATGAGGGGGGACGTTTCGCATCCCCTGCAGAACGTCCCTGAGCAAGAACCCCAAGTTTCTTGAGACTGCCTCCATCCGGTCGCGCTGTGTGGCCGGGCTTTACCTACCGATGGAGGTACATCCCATGCGACCCGCTCCCTTGCGGCCTGCCGCCGTTCCCGCTGCCACACCCGCACACCCCCAACGCTATCTCACCAACGATGAAGCTGCCGATTACCTGCGCCTGTCACCGCGCACGCTGGAGAAACAGCGCGTGATCGGCGGCGGCCCGAAGTTCCGCAAGTTCGGCCGCCGTGTGATGTACGCCGTGGCCGACCTTGATGCCTGGGCGGAAACGCGCAGCTTCGAGACCACTTCCGACCCCGAATATGCCGAGCACCACTCGGCTGACAGCCGTGCGCGCTGATCGGCGCATCGTCGGTGGCCATCGCCATGTTCCGCCCACCAGGGCACGCCTTGCCGCAGCGCGAACAGCTCGACCTGTTCCGCGCGCTGCCGGGCGACATGGCGCCGCGCGACAGCCAGGACTTGATGGCCTTTCCGTTCTTCTCGCTGGCGAAGTCGCGGCGCACCGCGCCGATCGATTTCCGCAGCGGGAGCATCACCATCCGCGTGGAAGGCACACAGGAACATGGCATCGCCACGATATGGGATGCCGACATCCTGATCTGGGCCGCCAGCCAGATCGTGGAAGCCCGCGACGCGGGCATCCCGACCTCGCGGCTGATGCAGGTGCGTCCCTACGAGATCCTGCGCTTCATCGGGCGCGGTACGTCGCTGCGCGACTACCAGCGCCTCAAGGCCGCGCTCGACCGGCTGCAATCGACCACGGTGGCCACGTCCATTCGAGAAACCACGGGAAGGCGATTGCATCGCTTCTCGTGGATCAACGAGTGGAAGGAGCTGGCCGACGCCAGCGGCACGCCGCTGGGCATCGAGCTGATCCTGCCGGACTGGTTCTATGCGGGCGTGGTGGACGCGGCCCTGGTGCTAACCATCCACCCGACGTATTTCCGGCTCACGGGCGGCATCGAGCGGTGGCTGTATCGCCTGGTGCGCAAGCATGGCGGCCGGCAGGAACATGGCTGGCAATTCGATTTCCAGCACCTGTACCGCAAGTCGGGCAGCGTGGCGCGCTTCTACGACTTCGCCGCCGACCTGCGCGCGCTGGTGGCGCGGCAATCGCTGCCCGGCTACGTCCTGGGCATCGAGCGGATGCCTGGCGAGAAAACCGAACTGCTGACATTCCGGCCCGTGCCGCCCACGGCACGGGGATAACTGCGGGAAAACCTGTTAATTCACTCGTGCTATCAGGCAACAGAGGACTCGTGCTATCAGGCAACAAATCGTCGTGCTATCAGGCAAAAAAATCGGCTGCAAACCCGCGCCGTTGCTGGGTTTTCTCGCCCCTTAACTTCCCTAACAGTAAATACATAACTTTTAGTAGAAGCGCGCCGTTTCGGTGGACAACCGCCAAACGGCACGGCGAACCCCGTTTCGCAGGACAGGCAAAGCCCGGCTTTCCAGCAGGGAGGGCCGCGCCATGATCTTCGCGTTTCTCAACCAGAAAGGCGGTGTCGGCAAGACCACGCTCGCCACGCACATCGCCGGCGAGCTGGCGATGCGCGGCCTACACGTCATCCTGCTGGATGCCGACCCGCAGGGTTCCTCACTGGACTGGACACAGCGCAGAAGCCAGCAGGGCTTGCCACGGTTGTTCAGCGCCGTGGGCCTCGCCTGTGAAACACTGCACCAGGAAGCGCCAGAACTCGCCAGGCGGGCCGATCACGTCATTATCGACGGGCCACCCAGGATCGCCGCCTTGGCGCGCTCCGCGCTGCTGGCGGCCGAGCGCGTGCTAATCCCGGTGCAGCCCAGCCCCTACGACCTGTGGGCCAGCTCAGAAATGGTTTCGCTGATCCGCGAGGCACAGGTGTTCCGGCCGCAGCTAGCAGCGGCCTTCGTCATCAATCGGCGCGTCAGCACCACCATCATCGGCAGGGAAGCACGGCAATCGCTGGCCGAACAGCCGCTGCCCGCGCTGCGCTCGGAGATCCACCAACGCATCGTCTTCGCCGACAGCGTGGCCGCTGGCCGGCTCGCCCGCGAAACAGCGCCCGACAGCGCCGCCGCCCGCGAAATCACCGCCCTGGTGGACGAACTGCTGCAGTGGCCGTCATGAGCGACAACAGCAACCCACCCAACGGCAAACGCCCAGCCAAGCGGGTCGGCATCGGTGCGCGTCCGCCCGCCAATCCGCACGCCGAGGCGTGGATTCGCCAGGGTGACGCGGATGCGCTCAACAAGGGCGACCTTTACACCGCTCGCCTGACCCTCGACATCACGCCTGCCATGCGGGCACGCATCAAGGTGTCGGCCTTCACGCGGGGCGTGACCGTGGCCGACCTGCTGCGCGGCCTGCTGGAGCGCGAGTTTCCAGAACACCGCAGGGAGAACACACCATGACCGCATCCGCTTTGCCTGCCGCGAACGCGGCACCGGTTACGCCGTTGCCTGCGCTTTCGACACTCGCCGGACAGGCCGGCAACGTGCCGCTGACGCGCGTTTCGCTGGCCTACATCGAGGCCCGTTTTAAGCTCTACCTGCGCTTCGGAGAACCGGCGCGCACACTCCAGCTCGACCGTTGGCGGCGCTGCGCAGTGTTCCTGCCGGGCACGATGCTATGCCGCATCCGCTGGGAGGCAAACGACTACGGCACGATCCGCTGGCAGCTCATGATGATGCAAGCCGCCACGCCGCTCGATGCCGTACAGCGCATCCCAGGTGTGCAGCCAGGCGCGCGCCTGCTGCTGCACGCAGAAGGCGATGCCAACGTGCGCGCCGTGCTGGAACGCATCGACGCTATCGAAGCGCTGGGCATCGCCGCCATCGACGTGTCGCCCGCGTACTGGCGTACGCTGGGCAACCGTCTGGCGGCTCGCCTTGCGCTGCCCGAATACACTGCCGAGCGGCACGCCGCTTGGTTGGCCGGGAAGGTGCTGCCATGACGGCCCCGACCAACACGGGCAGCACGTCGGCCGTTGCGCCGCGTCCCCGCTTGCACCCACGTTCACGTATGCGCGCTCGCGTCGTCGTGGCGACACTGGCCGCCATCGGCCTCGCGGCGCTGGCCTGGGCGGCTTTCGTATCGCCGCTGCCGCGCCTGGCCTACAACCCGTCCGACAGTGTGGCGGTTGGCTGGTATCGCATCGAACCGTTCGACCCGCGCACCGCCTCGCTGCCACGTCCGCTGTCAGTGGACAGCATCGTGCTGGTGCCGCTGCCCAACAGGGCCGCCATGCTGGCCGCGCAGCGCGGCTATCTGCCAACGCGCGTGCCGCTGCTCAAACGTGTGGGCGCGGTCGCGCCACAACACGTTTGCATCGTCGCCGGCCAGGTTCGCATCGACGGCGTGCCTGCGGCCGCCGCGCTGCCTGCCGACCGGCTGGGCCGACCGCTGCCATCCTTGCAGCTTTGCCGCCGTCTCGAACCGGGCGAACTGTTCCTGTTGAGCGTGACCAATCCGGCATCGTTCGACAGCCGGTATTTCGGCCCGGTCAGCGCATCCACCGTGATCGGCGTTGCGCATCCGGTGTGGCTGGAGTCCCGCCCATGATGGCCGCCGACTCGCTGCACGTTGCCGTGCATCTTGTCGTGCCATCGGGCATGTCGTTCTCGCTGCTGTTGCCGTGTCGTCGCGCCTGCCGTACCGGTGCATCCGCACCGCACGTCGCGCTGCCTTCGACGCAGCCTTCCAACGTGCAGGCGTCTTGCTTCGAACGCGCCCGGCCTGCTGTCTTCATGGCGTCAGTCCGCGCGTTCGCCGGCGCGCTGGCTGCTCCCGCAGCAGCGCCGCCGGGCCGACGATGCCCGGAGCGACAGCGAAGGGCAAAGGCGGAAGGCAAGACAAAAGGACGCGGCACCAGGCCGCGTAGAAAGCCTGTCTGCACATGGGGGTGGCGCGGCACGGAGCGGCTTCGCCACCGTGCCGCTTGGGGCGCGAGGCCCGCGCCAATGCAGGCATGTCCCCGTGCTTCGCACGACAGGACACGCCAGAGCTTGCAGGGAGCGCAGCCATGACCGCCCGCCGCGACGACGATTTCCGGGTGCGTCCGAGCGCCCCGAAGAACCGGGGCAAAGGCCAGGGCCAGAGCTTCGTTTCCAAGGTACTCAAGCAGGCGGGCAAGGCCAGCGGCGGCAAGTCCTCGATGCGCCATTCCGCAGCCGGCGGCAGCGGCGCACGCGCCGGCCAGCGGCCCGGCTCGCGCCTGGGGCGCGGCCATACGGCGGCGCGCTTCGCCGGGGCGAAGCTGACGTCCATGTCGCGGCGCGTGACCATCAAGACCCTACTGGTCAATCAACGCAACGCCAGCCCGCAGTCGCTCGCCAAGCACCTGCGCTACATCGAGCGCGACGGCGCCGGCCGCGATGGCGAACCGGGCCGGGCCTACGGGCCGCAGATTGACGATGCCGACCTCGATGCCTTCAAGGAGCGGGCCAACGACGACCGGCACCATTTCCGCTTCATCGTCTCGCCCGAGGACGGGGCCGAGCTGGACGACCTGCGCACCTACACCCGGCATCTTGTGAACCGCATGGAAGCCGATCTGGGGACGCGGCTGGATTGGGTGGCAGTCGATCACTGGAACACCGACAACCCGCACACCCACCTGATCGTGCGCGGGCGCGACGACACCGGCAAAGACCTCATCATCGCGGGCGACTACATCGCCCACGGCTTCCGCCATCGCGCCGCCGAACTGGCGACGGAATGGCTGGGGCCGCGCACCGAACTGGAGATCCAGCAGACCTTGCAGCGCGAGGTGGAACAGGAGCGGTGGACGAGCCTCGACCGCACATTGCAGCGTGAGGCCGGCGAGGATGGCCGGGTGCAGATCGAGCGCTTCAATGAGCCCCGCCTGCAACGCCAGCGGCTGCTGCTGATCGGCCGACTCCAACGCTTGCAGCGCCTGGGCCTGGCTGACGAGACGCAGCCCGGCACCTGGGCCGTGCATGCCGACGCGGAGAAGACCTTGCGCGCCTTGGGCGAGCGTGGTGACATCATCCGCACCATGCAGCGCGCCATGAGCGGCCAGCCGCGCGAGCAGGCGGTGTTTGAGCCCGGCGACGACGGCCGCACCATCGTCGGCCGCGTGGCCGGCAAGGGGCTGGCCGACGAGCTGCACGACCGCGGCTATCTGGTCATCGACGGCGTGGACGGCAAGGCCCACTACGTCGCTTTGAACGCCCGCGACGAGCTGGCGAACTATCCCACCGGAGCCGTGGTGGAGGTACGCGGTTCCAACGAGGTGCGGGCGGCCGACAAGAACATCGCCGCGCTGGCGAGCGATGGCCTGTACCGCGCCGATCATCACCTGGCGATCGAGCAAGGCCGAGCCAAGCCCGGCCGCGACCCGCAGGAGGTCGTCGCGGCCCATGTCCGCCGACTGGAAGCCCTGCGCCGGGCCGGCATCGTGGAACGTGTGGCTGATGGACTATGGAAGGTGCCGGACGACCTGGCCGAACGTGGCCGCCAGAACGACGCACAGCGCCTGGGCGGCGTGGCGGTGGAGCTGAAATCGCACTTGCCCATCGAGCGGCAGGCCCGCGTGATCGGCGCGACCTGGCTGGACCAGCAGTTGATCGGTGGCGGCAAGGGGCTGGGCGATCTGGGCTTTGGCGGCGAGACGAAGGAAGCCTTGCAGCAGCGCGCCGACTTCCTTGAAGAACAGGGGCTGGCCCAGCGGCGTGGGCAGCGGGTGATCCTCGCCCGGAACTTGCTGGGGACGCTGCGGAATCGGGAACTGGCAAAGGCCGCCAAGGATATTGCCGCCGAAATCGGCCTAGCGCATCGGCCCGTCACCGACGGGCAGCGCGTGGCTGGCATCTACCGGCGCAGCCTCATGCTCGCCAGCGGGCGCTACGCGATGCTAGACGACGGCATGGGGTTCAGTCTGGTGCCGTGGAAGCCGGTGATTGAACAGCGACTGGGGCAGCAACTTGCCGCGACGGTGAGCGGTGGCGGCGTGGCGTGGGAAATCGGACGGCAGCGGGGAATGGGCATTGGCTAATGCTCGAAGAGTCTCAGCCACATAACCCGGCAGGCTGTCTAGAGATATGCCGAGGCAGTTGTGAAATTCTTCGCTGCATATCTTCAACGGGTTGGATCTATGGCCCGGAAGCGGCCATCCAGATAGACGAGTGGATCGGCATATGCAGATGTGAGCACACGCTCGACACTGGCCAGCATTACCGAGTGGGTGCCGACTGCATGGTGTTCAATCAGCTCACAGAACAGCGAAGCCTGCGCCCCTTGCAGATAGGGCAACCCATTGACTTCATCAAATCGCCAGGCTTCATGATCGAAACGGTCGGTCCCCGTGGCGCTACGGCAGTGCACCGCAAGTACCTCCTGTTCTGCGCGGAGTACATTGATGCAGAATCGTCGAGCAGCCAGCAGCGGCCCATGGATACGGGTTTGCTGACCAATGCACACTAGAACCGTGGGCGGCTCCAGTGAGACTGATGTGAATGAACTGGCGATCATTACGTGTCCGTGGCCATCGGGAGCGATCGACGTGATTAGCGTCACCGTGGAGGCCACGCCGCGCATCGCCTGCCTCAATTGGGCAGCAATCAAAGGGTGTTGGGACATGTAGGTGTGCTCAATCATAGGTTACGGGTGCGTTTCACGCTTGGCCCAACCAGGGTGCTTTGTCAGCAAACCCAACATCTCGTCCATCGCGTCATAGGAGCGTTTGAGCGTGCTGTATGGATTCCCCCCGACCAATGTGCCGTCATAGCCGACGGGGCCGGTATAACCGAACGACTTGGCAAGTCCAAGAAGTGCGAAGTTGTCGAGTTCTCCTGCATCGAGCGCCTCGAAAGTGGCAATACGACTCCAGCCAAGTGGGCTGCGGGTTGCGCCGCTGAGAGTCAATTCCCGCATGAAGGGTGTTGACGCCATTAACGCTGGCGTCGGGTCTACTGCCTGATAGCCCTCCGTCGGGCTGCCTGCATTGGTTTCGTAGCCATACCAGTGATAGCTTGGAAACACGATGCCGAGATTCGGATGGTTCACGACCGAGCAGATCTGTGCCGCAATGGAGTAATGATCCATCCAGAAGCCCAGATGAAAATACAGCAGGATGTCAATTCCGCGCCGTGCGCAAATCTCAAGTGCCCGACCAAGGAAGTCCTGCAATACCTTGTCGTCCGGTGCCTTTCGATGATTTGAACCGTGGCCTGCCGTCCTGATTCCAAGATTGACAGCCTTCACGCCTTCCATCTCCTCAAGCATCCGCAAGAGTCCTGCGTTGATGGGATGCTGTGGGCCCTGATCCAGGTCGATCACCACATACACGCTAAAGACCTCCAAACCGAAACGATCTTTCACGGTGGATAGACGCTTTGCGGTTTCCCATCGGCTCCCTGACCAGACGGCATAGGTCAGGCCGTCATAACCGATGTCAGCCAGCATTTCGCATTGGACATCGAAGGCATAGGTACCAGCCGAAGAAGTAAAAGCGAGATCCCAGGCAAAAATTTTATGACCGTGCAGCATCCTGCGCCTCCTCCAAATGGGCAGTAGCGTGCGCCGGAAAGTGCGGTACGACATGCTCGCCAAGTTCCTGAACAATCTCATGCGCCGGACGTGTCGCGTATTTCAGGTTGAGGCCAATATGATTAACCCCAATATCGCGCAAGCGGCTGAAGTAGTCAGTAAAGAATCGGTGACCAGCCCGAAACCCGAGGAAGATGGGCGACGGGGGTTCATCGGGATTCTCCGACAGGTCAATATAGAAGGATTGCGTGAAGGGTTTGAATCTTGGTGTCAGCGACCGCCAATTCTTGATTGTCATGGCTTGCTGCGCGATATTTTGGGGATAGTAAAGCCAGCCATCCCCATGCTCGGCAATCCATTCGACCGACTGGCGTGAATGACCAGTCACCATCACGGGAATGTCTCTCAACGCCGGTTTCGGCAGCGTATCTGCACCCGACAAGTTCACTCGGGGCGTGGAGATTTCCGGGAAGTCCTCACGCCAGGCTTGACGCAACACAGTCAATGCTTCTTGGAACAACGTGGCTCGCGCATCCATTGTCTGACCGAAGGCCGGGAACTCTGTTGGCCGATCACCCGTGGCGATACCTAGCACCAGGCGCTGATTTGACAAGCGGTCGATCGAGGCTGCTGCTTTGGCCACAAGCAAGGGATGACGCAGAGTGGTGATGACGCTGCCAGTTGCGAGCGCGATGCGCGACGTCTGTGCCGTGACGTAGCCCATGAATGGCCACAGGTCATGGATGTGACCCACGTCGCCAAAAAACGGGACATTGAGAAATACGGGTATACGGATTTAATGGTTGGGGTATACGGATTTAATGGTTGATGGGGCACCTTCACCCCATCAATCTGATACCACCCTCAGATGGTTGATAGATCGACTCCGTAGTTGAGTTCCTCTGCGAAGTCCGGCAGTCCGTAACCGATGGTTTTCTTGTAGAAAGGAGAGACCTTCGCAGTCGGTGCCTTCTTCTTGTGCTTCGTGGTGTAGAGCATTCGTGCCCGCATCACCTCGAAGGAGTAACCGCGCCCTTCACGGTTCTTGTCCTTGGCCAGTCGGTTGATGGACTCCGTGTAAGCGTTGGTGACGGGCATGTCCGTCTCGAAGTAGGTCATGGTCTCTTCGCGCCAGTTTCCCACTGCCCTGACCAGATCGCTCCAGACTTCCTTTTGGCCCTTCGGGATGGTGGCTATCCACTCGTCCAGGGCGGCTTCTGCCTGGAGCCGTGTGGTGGCGTCCCAGATGCCGTAGAAGCGCTCCTTGTGCTCGTAGGCGGCCAGCAGTTGCGGGAACGCGCCTGTCCAGGTCTCCATGATGAGGCGCTCCCGGTCTGAGACTTCGTGAGCGCGTTTCAGCAGGATTTTCCGGTCTCCCTTGAGAGTCCGGCTCTGGGACGGTTTCGGCTCCTTTCTGAGGCCCTTGCGCACTCTCTCTAGGGCATCGTTGGCCATGCGCACCACATGGAACTTATCGACCACGATACGGGCCTGGGGCAGCACAGCCTTGACCGCTGCCCGGTAGGGGTTCCACATGTCCATGCTGACGATCTCGACCTTCTGCCGGTCTTTCAGCTTCATCAGGTAGTTGGTCACCACGTCCTGGCGGCGGGTGGCCAGCAGGTCGAGCAGGGTTCGCTCCTCAATGTTGGTCAGAATGCAGCGGTAGCGCTTGTTCAGGTATAGCTCGTCAATGCCCAGGATGCGGGGCGTCTCGAAGCGGTGCCAGCGCCCCAGGAACTCGGCGCGGGCGTTGAAGATGTCGCGCACCGTCTTCTCGTCCAGGCCGGTCTGTGCCGCCACAAAGGTGTAGGGGTGGTTGAAGGATTCCTTCTCCACGTACTCATGCAGCCGCAGTGTCATACGGAATCCGTCCACCATCTCCGGTAGCTGGGGCCTGAATGTTGTCTTGCAGGCCCGGCAGGTGTATCGGCGGCGGACCACCCAGAGAGTGACCCGCTTGCCGTGGATGGGCAGATCACGATAGGGAACGTCACGCTTGCCGAACCGCACGAACTCACCCTGCACGCCGCACCCCTCGCAGGCTACTGGTGTAGGTGCTTCAAGCCGAAAATGTATGTCTTCATTCTGCTCATCAGAATCCACCAACTGGTACCCAGGAAGGCTTAACGAATTAATCATCTCCCGCCTTGATCAGAAAAACAGGTAGGTGGCGTAACCGGCAATCATCGCCATAGCAAAAATGACTGCTAAAAACGCCGCTAAAAGCTTCAGCGTGAACAAAGAGCGCAACAGAATGAGCTCAGTCAGGCTGGCTCCGGCACTGCCGATGATAAACGCTAGCACCGTCCCGGCACCCACGCCTTTGGCCATCAGAGCCGCTGCCAGAGGTATGACGGCTTCAGCGCGAATATACAACGGCACGCCGATGACAGCGGCAACTGGAATGGCAAAGGGATTATCTGGGCCTGCATACTGCTCCAATAAGTCAGTGGGCATGAAACCATAGATCACGCTGCCAATCGCAATACCGATGAGCAGGTAAGGCAACACATCGATAAAGTCCGACCAAGCTTCCCGCCACACACCACTGTACTTCCCTTCTTTCTTAACCGTGACAGTGGGTTGACTGTCACAGCATTCGCTAGACGTAGAGACTGTTGTCTTCCTATCAGCCCCGCAAGAAGCCGTCTTCGGAGTGGTGTCGCAGCTGTTGGTGCCGCAACTCGATGCGGTCGATGTAGCACTGCACGGGCTTGCTGATGAACTACATCCACTGCTCTCTTGTGTCGCCGTCCGGCGCACATAACGCTCGAAGCCAAGCGTGTGAAGCAGCCATCCGGCACCTACCGCGACCACCAAAGCGGCGAGCACATAGATAGCAGTAAGTGTCCATCCAAACGTGGCAACCAGCAGGCCGACGACGATAGGATTCAGCAACGGAGATGAGAAAAGAAACACCATCATCGGCCCAAAACCGGCCCGTGCCCGAATCAACCCTTTCAACATGGGGATAGTCGAGCAACTACAGAAGGGCGTTATAGCTCCTAAACCAGCAGCAAGAAAATAGCCTCGCTTCCCACTGGAAGTCAGTAACGCTTCCACCTTGGATGGTGGGATGTGACGTTGAAGAACTCCGACCAGCAAGCTAATGCCAATGAATAAAACCGATAGCTCGATAGCGAGAAAGGCGAACATGCCTAGAGCGTCTTGGAGTTGAGATGACATTCAATATTACTCCTATATTTCTGGGTCAAAGAGTCCGGCCTGCCGGTCGGCACCTTTGGGTTGTTACGGCTGCGCGGGAGAGGTGTCCCGCCGCAAGCCCGCCACCAGTACAAGAAATCCCTGCACGGCTTTTTCGGAAGCGGCGCGTGGGTCGTCTGCGCTGGCGATCCACAGCGATGCGCCCAGCAGCGCCCCGTTTATCAGGCGGGCCGTCGCCAGGGGATCGACGGGGCGTATGACTGCCTCCTCGATCAACTTCTGGAGGCTGCGGCGCGTGTTCACGATGCACACGTTCTGGCAGAGCCACTGGGAGGGATCGCCCAGAACCGCTGGCCCGTCCAGCAGGACGATCCGCTGGACTTCGGGCTCGACGGCCATCTTGATGTAGCCAATGCACTCCTGAACGAAGCCGTCCCAGGTGGACTCCGCCTCCTCGACGATGACGGCCAGTCGGCCAGATATCTCTGCATCAATCTGGGCGATGACCGCCTCCAGCAGCCCTTTCTTTCCACCGAAGTGGTGATAGAGCGCTCCGCGCGTCAGTCCGGCTTGGGCCGTCAGCTCATCCATTGAACTGTCCGCATATCCCACGGTTGCGAACGCAGCGCGGGCGGCACTGATGAGCTTGGCCCGCGTTTCCTCAATCATCTCTGCACGCTTTTGTGCCATTAGGTCGTCCTCCGATTTTTCACATAAGAAGTGTATGTAAATGATTGACATACGTTGCGTATGAGTGGATGATAAATGGCATACGTCACGTATGTCAAATTTTATCAACCGGGTTTCGCCATCCCTTCGAGACTGAAAACAATGAGCACATTGCCTTACCTTGCGGTCCTGCCTTCCTGGCGCCGCGCCTTGCCGTTAGCTGCGGCGAGCTTGCTGGCGCTGTCCCTAGCTGGCTGCAATAGCGACGCCGCCGACGCGGTCGCCGCCCCTCCACCCACGGTCAGCGTGGCACCTGTGTCGGTGCGCAAGATCGTCCTATGGGATGAGTTCAATGGCCGCGTCGAGGCGGTGGAAAGCGTTGCGCTGCGGCCACGTGTGAGTGGCTACATCGACAGGGTCAATTACGAAGAGGGCCAGATCGTCAAACGTGGCGACGTGCTGTTCGAGATTGACGCTCGCAGTTACCGTGCTGCTCTGGCTCGCGCGGAAGCAGACTTGGCCCGCGCCCGCACGCAGGCCGCACTGGCACGTAGCGAAGCGGCCCGTGCTCAAAAGCTGGCTTCGTTGCAAGCAGCCTCCACCGAGGAGTTGGAGCAGCGCCACGCCGCCGCCGATCAGGCCCAAGCCAACGTGCAGTTCGCCCAAGCCGCAGTCGAGACCGCCAAGTTGGATCTGTCGTTCACCCAGGTACGTTCGCCCATCACAGGCCGCGCCGGACGTGCACTGGTCACGGCAGGCAACTTGGTGAGTGCTGACGGCCAGGCCAGCATCCTGACCACCGTAGTCTCGCTGAACCCGGTGCACGTGCATTTTGATAGCGACGAGCGTACCTATCTGCGCTACGCCCACATGGCTCGCAACGGAGAGCGCCCCGACCAGCGCAGCGAAAGTATCCCGGTGCAGGTGGGCCTGGTCGGCGAGAACGGCTATCCACACGCCGGAAACGTGGACTTCGTGGACAACCGTGTCGATGCGGCCACCGGCACCATCCGCGCACGCGCCACCCTGGTCAATCCCGACGGCCTGCTTACGCCGGGCCTCTATGCCCGAGTGCGCCTGCCGGGTAGCGGCAGTTTCGAGGCCATGCTGATCGACGACAAGGCCATCCTGACCGACCAGAGCCGCAAGTACGTGTATGTGATCGATGAGAACAACACCGCCCAGCGCCGCGACATCACGCTGGGACGCAAGGCCGAAGGCCTGCGCATCGTCGAGGAAGGTCTAAATCCCGGCGACCGCGTGATCGTCAACGGCATCCAGAAGGTTTCTGTCGGCATGCCAGTGACGGCCCAGGACATTGAAATGGCGCCTGCAGGCCGACAAATCGCCCAGGCGAGCGAATGAGCGCGGAGAGCCAGCCATCATGAACTTTGCCCGCTTTTTCGTGGACAGGCCGATTTTTGCGGCCGTGCTGTCCATCATCATTTTCGTGGTTGGGTTGATCGCGATCCCGCTCTTGCCCGTCAGCGAGTACCCGGAAGTCGTGCCACCCAGCGTACAGGTTCGCGCCACGTATCCTGGCGCAAATCCGCGCGAAATCGCCGACACGGTAGCCGCACCACTGGAGGCATCCATCACCGGCGTGGAAAACATGCTCTACATGAAGTCCGTGGCCGGTAGTGATGGCGTGTTGGTGCTGACCGTCACCTTCCGTCCTGGCACCGATCCCGACGACGCCCAGGTCAAGGTACAGAACCGTGTCGCCCAGGCAGAGCCGCGTCTTCCCGAAGCGGTGCGCCAGCAAGGTGTGGTGACCGTCAAACAGTCCCACAACGAAACGCTGGTCGTGCAGTTGCGCTCGCCGGGCGATCGCTATGACGCGCTGTACCTGCGCAACTATGCCGTGCTCCATGTACGCGACGAGTTGGCACGCATCCAGGGGGTGGGCGATGCCAAGATCTACGGCTCTGGCGACTACGCCATGCGCTTATGGCTGGACCCCGACAAAATTGCGGCGCTGGGTATGACCGCCGGCGATGTGGTCGAAGCCGTGCGCGAACAGAACGTCCAGGTCTCGGCCGGTCAACCTAGGTGCGCCGCCCAACCCCTCGGGAAGCGACTTCCTCCTGTCCATCAATGCGCAGGGCCGGCTGGTGACGGAAGAAGAGTTCGGCGACGTCATCGTCAAGACCGGATCGCAGGGTCAGGTCACCCGGCTGCGAGATGTGGCGCGCGTGGAAATGGACGCATCCAGCTACTCGCTGATGTCGTTGCTCAACAACAAGCCTGCTGTCGCGATCTCTGTCCTTGAAGCCCCGGGCGCCAATGCCATCGAAATCTCGGATCAAGTCCGCGCGAAGATGGACGAGTTGGCCAAGCGCTTTCCCGAGGGAGTGGAATGGTCGGTGGAGTATGACTCAACTGTCTTCGTGCGTCAGTCGATCAAGGCGGTCGTCAACACTCTGCTGGAAGCCATCGGACTGGTGGTGCTGGTGGTGATCTTGTTCCTTCAGACTTGGCGTGCCTCCATCATCCCACTGCTAGCCGTGCCGGTGTCGGTGGTAGGCACCTTCGCCGTGCTGCTGATGCTGGGCTTTTCCATCAATACGCTCACGCTTTTTGGACTCGTGCTTGCCATCGGGATCGTGGTGGACGACGCGATCGTGGTGGTGGAAAACGTCGAGCGCAACATCGCCGAAGGGCTGGCGCCGCTGGCTGCGGCCCATCAGGCCATGCGCGAAGTCAGTGGCCCCATCGTCGCCATCTCGCTGGTGCTGTGCTCGGTATTCGTGCCTATGGCATTCCTGTCCGGCGTGACAGGGCAGTTCTACAAACAGTTCGCCGTCACCATTGCGATCTCCACGGTAATTTCGGCCATCAACTCGCTGACGCTGTCGCCTGCGCTGGCCGCGCGCCTGCTTCGCCCGCATGGTGCCGCGCCAGACCTGCCCACGCGGGTGCTGGATCGCAGTCTGGGCTGGATATTCCGGCCGTTCAACCGTTTCTTCCTGCGCAGCGCGGATGGCTATGGAAACAGCGTGTCGCGCATCCTCGGGCGGCGTGGTGCGGTGTTTCTCGTCTACATCGCGCTACTGGTGGCGACGGGAGCTGTGTTCAAGGCCGTCCCTGGCGGATTCATCCCCATGCAGGACAAGCTGTATCTCATCGGTGTCATCCAGCTACCCGAGGGTGCATCCCTGGAGCGCACGGAAGCGCTGGTCCGCCGTGTGAGCGACATCGCGCTCAAGACCGATGGCGTCTACAACGCCGTGCAGTTCCCGGGCATGAACGGCTTGCAGTCGACCAACACGTCCAATAGCGGCCTAGTGTATTTCGTACTCAAGCCCATCAATGAGCGCAAGCACACTGCAACCGAGATTGCGGAACAGTTGAACGAGCGCTTCGCTCAGGAGCAGGACGGTCTGGCCTTTGCCATCATGCCGCCCCCTGTCATGGGGCTGGGCGCGGGTTCCGGGTTCTCTCTTTACGTGCAGGATCGCAACCGTGAGGGCTATGCCGCATTGCAGACGGCGACCACCGAGCTGGCGACGGCCATCTCGCAAGAACCGGGATTCCAATATCCGATCAGTTCCTATCAGGCCAATGTGCCGCAGCTTGACGCCGTAGTGGACCGCACCAAGGCGAAGGCACAGGGCGTGGCCGTGACCGATCTTTTCGATACGCTGCAAGTGTACCTGGGTTCGGCGTATGTCAACGACTTCACGCGCTTTGGCCGCACCTTCCGGGTGATGGCTCAGGCGGACGCACCGTTCCGCAGTTCTGTCGAGGACGTGGTCAAACTGCGCACCCGCAACGCCAATGGCGACATGGTGCCCATCGGCAGCATGGTGGACGTGCGCAAGACATTCGGCCCCGATCCCGTCATCCGCTTCAACGGCTATCCATCTGCCGACCTGATTGGTGAGTCAGATCCGCGTCTGGTGTCGTCATCGCAGGCATTGCAGCAAGTGCAATCCATTGCAGACAAGGTGCTGCCGCCAGGCATGCAACTGGAGTGGACCGACCTCAGCTACCAGCAGGTCACGCAAAGCAATACCGCGCTGGTGGTGTTCCCGCTGGCGGTACTGTTGGTCTTCCTGGTGCTGGCGGCACTGTACGAAAGCTGGACGTTGCCGCTGGCCGTCATCCTGATCGTGCCCATGAGCCTGTTGTCGGCCATGACGGGCGTGTGGCTCGCGGGTGGTGACAGCAACATTTTCGTGCAGATTGGCTTGATAGTGCTGATTGGTCTGGCCTCCAAGAATGCCATTCTGATCGTGGAGTTCGCCCGTGAACTTGAGCGCAAGGGGCACAGCATCCTCGATGCCGCGCTGGAGGCATCACGCCTTCGTCTGCGCCCGATCATCATGACTTCCATCGCCTTCATCGCTGGCGTGGTGCCGCTGATGGTCGGTTCCGGCGCAGGCGCGGAGATTCGCCAGGTTATGGGAGTGACTGTGTTCGCCGGCATGCTCGGCGTGACCTTGTTCGGTTTATTCCTGACTCCTGTTTTCTACGTCGCGTTACGCAGGCTCGCGACGCGCAAGCCACGTCGCCAGGCAAATGTCGCCATGGAGGCCACCCATGTCTGACTCCACAAGGACTGATTCCGTCATGCTTCAAACGCCATCCCGCATCCGACCATGCCTACGTCGGATGCCACATCTGGTACTGCTCCCTTTGGTGGCGTTGACGCTGGCAGCTTGCGCAGTAGGGCCGAATTACAAGGCACCTGCCGCGCCCCAGGCAGTGACGTATGCCCGCCAAGACCCCGTTGCCGTGTCCCAGCTTGTACCGGAGGCCGATGCGCAATTCTGGCGGGAACTGGATGACCCGGTGCTGCACTCTTTGGTGGAGAATGCTCTTCACGCCAATCACGACATCCGCATAGCACTGTCGCGCTACGAGCAAGCCAGCGCACTGTCGCGCGAACGTCGCCAAGACTACTATCCGACGCTGGGCGCGTCCGGTGAAATCAGTACCCAGCGCGCCAGTGCTGCACAAGCACCGGATGCGTCCCGCTCCGACCGGGATAACGATCTGCATTCGGCTGGCCTATCCGTGATCTGGGAATTGGACTTCTTTGGCCGAGTGCGGCGCAGCGTGGAATCGCAGCGCGCCGAGACCGAGGCCAGCGCAGCCGACCTGGCGGGCGTACAAGTGGCTATGGTGGCCGAGTTGACCGACGCCTATTTCCGCTTGCGCGGCTTGCAAGTGCAATTACAGGTCGCGCGGGACAACGAAATCAACCAAGCCGATACGCTGCGGCTGATCGAGGTCTTGTTCGAGAACGGCCGGGGCACGTCGTTCGATGCCGACCGCGCCCGCACGCAATTGGCGCTGACACGCTCGCGCATTCCGCCGCTTGAAGCTGAGGCTGCTGTGGCCGCCCACCGCATTGCCGTGCTCACTGGCCGCACGCCTGCGGCGATGGCCGAAGTGCTGGATCACCCCGCAGCCTTGCCTGAGCTGCCCGCCCAGATCAACGCCGGTGCACCGGGCGATCTACTGCGTCGCCGTCCCGATGTGGCTGCGGCAGAACGTAGGCTGGCTGCGGCCACTGCGCGTATCGGCGTAGCCATGGCAGACCTGTTCCCTCGCTTTACGTTGGGAGGGCTGATCGGCACGCAGGCGTTGGGCTTTGGTTCGTTGTTCGAGCGTGATAGTGAAACGCGAATGATCTCGCTCGGTGTGGGTGGTTCCTTCCTAGACGTGGGCCGGGTGCGGTCGCGCATCGCGGCGGCCAATTCAGCCACTGCCGAAAACTTGGCGGTATACGAGCGCACGGTGCTGCGCGCCATGGAAGAAACCGAGAACGCGCTGGTACGCCTATCGCGCGCGCAGACCGAGTACGCCATGCTGGTACAGGCGACCGAGGCCAGCCGCCGGGCAGCCAAGACGGCTCGCCTGCAATTTGAGGGCGGCGCCATCCATGTTTTGGATGTGCTGGAGGCCGAACGTTCACGCTTGGAGTCCGAAGACTTGCTGGCACAAAGCGCCACCCGCAGGGCGACGGCGTTGGTGGCGGTCTACAAGACGCTGGCCGGCGGCTGGTCACACGCCTTGCCCGGACCGCAGGGCGAGGCAGTCGCGCAGCGCCACAAAAGCGGCGACAGGCCTGAACTGGATGAACTCGGTGAGATGAGCGGCTACAACGCTGCGACTCTCAAACGGCCTTTGTACTGACAACAGGAGGCGAAATGGAGATTCGACACTTACGCTGCTTTCTCGCTGTCGCCGAAGAACTACATTTCGCCCGCGCGGCGGAGAGGCTGCACATCGAGCAGTCACCGCTGTCGCGCACTATCAAGGAGCTGGAGGAGAGCCTGGGCGAACAGTTGTTCATTCGTACCAGCCGCAGCACGCGGCTGACACGGGCGGGCAAGCTGTTTCTGGAGCATGTGCCGCGCATCTTCACCGCCTTGCAGCAGGCGCGCGATAGCGTGAATGCAGCCACCAACGGCTTCCACGGTCAGTTGCGTATCGCACTGTCCGACGGCATCACGCCCTCGCGCCTGCCGTCCTTGCTGGCGCTGTGTCGGCAGGAAGAACCCGAAGTCGAGATTCGCCTGTTCGAGGTACCCTTGTCGCAGCAGATCAAGGGACTGCATGACGACCTTTACGACGTGGGCTTTGCCCAGTCCGATGAAGTTGGAGAAGGCATCACTGCCGAAGCCGTTTGGAGCGATGCGCTGATGGTGGCGGTTCCTGCACGTCATCCGCTTTTGAAGCACAAGCGCATCCCGCTGGAAGAAGTGCTGCGCTATCCGCTGGTGTTGTGCGATCCGCACGTATGCGAAGGCCATGCTCGCCAAGTCGAGCGCGTACTGCGCCGGATAGATATGGAGCCGCTGATTGCCGAACGTGTGGCTTCGTGCGATTTGATGATGGCGTTAGTGTCGGCGGGCTTTGCGCTGGGCCTAGCCGGAGCGCCGCATATCGCAGGCAGCCGTGAGCCTGGGATTGTGGCTCGGCCGCTGGCGGGTCGCTCACCCATGCTGACCACTTATGTGCTGCACCGGGAAGGTGGATCCTCGGACGTGCTGTCACGCTTTATCGAGCGTGTGCAGGCCATCGAATCGCCGGACGGCATCAGAGCCACGCCCCCCCTTGAACCCGATTCCCAAGAGGAAGTCGAGTCATGACCATGAAGCAGATCGCCCCATTCCTGTTGGTCGCCGCGCTGTCCGCTTGCGGCCAGTCCGAAACACCGAAACAGGCAACCAATGTACCGACCGTGGAAGAGCTGGTCGCAGATCCTGCGCGCCTGAGGGAGCTGCGCCGCCAGTGCAAGACCGAACGCCCGACGATGGGAGACGTGCTGTGCAACCGGGTGGCCGAGGCGACGAACAAGCGCTTCTTTGGCTATGGAAACACGCCCTACACGCCGCCGAAGTTCTGATTGTTGGCTTTCTGCCGCGAATCTTGATTTTTCTTTCTCGACACGCCGCCGCGCGCTCACGCCTGCGGCGTTTTTACTGGTTTCGCCTCTGCATGACACCATGCTTTTTGCATCACCTTGCTGCCGATAACGGTCTTTGACCGGCACTGAACCGGCACCGATCCTGACGCCTGCGGCACGCCTTTGTGCCGCGTTTTCCACGGGGAATCAGCGCAGGAGAAATCGGAGGCCAGGGTATGCAAGCTCAGGGCGTGTTGTTCGGGCAGATCGCCGCCGTCTTCGGCATCGTGATCGCCGGTGTGTGGGGTGCCACGCAATGGACCGCCGCCGCCTTGGGCTACCAGCTACGCCTGGGCGCGCCCTGGTTCGACTTCCACGGCACGCCGGTCTATTACCCGTGGAAGCTGTTCGAGTGGTGGTTCTTCTTCGACGCCTACGCGCCGCAGGTGTTCGACACCGGCGGCATGATCGCGGCGAGCAGCGGCCTGCTGGCCGTGGTGGTCGCCATCGCCATGTCGGTGTGGCGCTCGCGCCAGGCGCGCAAAGTGACGACCTATGGCTCGGCCCGCTGGGCCGATGTCGCCGACATTCGCAAGGCCGGGCTGACGCAGCCCGCCGGCGTCTTTCTCGGCCAGCATGACGGCCACTACCTGCGGCACGAAGGGCCGGAACACGTCCTGACCTTTGCGCCCACGCGCTCGGGCAAGGGTGTGGGCCTGGTGGTGCCGACGCTGCTGTCCTGGCCGGCATCCGCCGTCATCCACGACATCAAGGGCGAGAACTGGCAGATCACCGCTGGCTGGCGCAGTCGATTTAGCCACTGCCTGCTGTTCAACCCGACCGATGCCAGTTCGGCGGCCTACAACCCGTTGCTGGAAGTGAGGCGCGGCGCGCACGAGGTGCGCGACGTGCAGAACATCGCCGATATCCTGGTCGATCCCGAAGGGGCGCTGGAGAAGCGCAACCACTGGGAGAAGACCAGTCATGCGCTGCTGGTCGGCGCGATCCTGCATGTGCTCTACGCGGGAGAGGACAAGACGCTGCGCGGCGTGGCGAACTTCCTCAGTGACCCGGCTTGCCCGTTCGAGCTGACGCTGCATCGGATGATGACCACGCGGCATCTTGGAGATGTACCGCATCCCGTTGTCGCGTCCGCCGCCCGCGAAGTGCTCAACAAGTCGGACAACGAGCGTTCCGGCGTGTTGAGCACCGCCATGTCGTTCCTCGGCCTGTACCGTGATCCGACCGTGGCCGCAGTCACGTCGCGCTGCGACTGGCGCATCGCCGATCTGATCGCGTCTGCATCCCCTGTGTCGTTGTATCTGGTGGTGCCGCCTTCGGACATCAGCCGCACCAAGCCGCTGATCCGGTTGATCCTCAACCAGATCGGGCGACGGCTCACCGAGTCGCTCGATGGCAGCGACGGCATTGAGCGCCGCCACAAGCTGTTGCTGATGCTCGACGAGTTCTCGGCTCTGGGGCGCCTGGACTTCTTCGAGACGGCGCTGGCCTTCATGGCCGGCTACGGCATCCGCAGTTTCCTGATCGCGCAGTCGCTCAACCAGATCGACAAGGCGTATGGGCAGAACCATTCGATTCTGGACAACTGCCATGTGCGCGTGACCTTCGCCACGAATGACGAACGCACGGCGAAACGGATCTCCGAAACGCTGGGCACGGCTACCGAACTGCGTGCGCAGCGGAACTACGCAGGCCATCGACTTGCGCCGTGGCTCGGCCACCTGATGGTGTCCCGCCAAGAGACGGCGCGGCCGCTACTGACGCCCGGCGAAGTCATGCAGCTTGCGCCAGACGAATCAGTGGTGATGGTGTCCAGCGTCGCGCCGATCAAGGCCAAGAAGTTGCGCTACTACGCTGATGCCAATTTCAAGCAGCGGGTACTGCCGCCGCCTGCGCTAACGGCAGGCCGCTATGCCGATGTGCCGCCTGCACGTCCCGATGACTGGAGCGGTTTGGCGATCCCGGCCGTGCCTGCGGCACAGGCCACGGCATCTGCCGATGACCTGGGTGGCTCCGACGACGGCGGCCCCCGCCGTCAGCCCGAGCTGTCCGAAACCGTCGCCTACGACCCCGAACCCGATTACACGCCCAGCGACTTGGCGCTGCTCGATGACGACGACATGCCCCCGCTGCTTCCCGACCAGTTCGACCCCGCCCTGCAACGCACGGCGCGGCTGGCATCTCTCGACCCCAACGACGGAATCGACATATGAGCCAATACCGATTGAACCTGTTCATCCAGCACGAGCACGCCAAGCGTCTGGACGAGCTGGCCGCGAAGAAAGGCGTGTCAAAGTCCAGCATCGTCGCCGCTGCCTTGGCGTCCTGGCTGTCACCCGATGCCGGCGACCAGCGTGAGGCCGCCATCGCCAAACGACTGGATCGCCTGTCGCGGCAGGCCGAGCGCCTGGAGCGTGACCAGAACATCCAGATCGAGACGCTGGCGCTATTCGTCCGCTACTACCTGACCGTCAGCACGCCGGTGCCGGAGGCCCATCAGGATGCGGCTCGCGCGCAGGGCAAGGCGCGCTTCGAGCAGTTCGTCGAACAGTTAGGCCGCCACCTGCTGCGTGGCCGCAGCCTGGTACGGGACGTGGTGGAAGAACTGCATCCCCAGGATCGTGAGTTCGAGATGCGCATGGATGACGCGGCCGCGATGGCCGCCGCCCATGAACGCACTGCGGAGCGTGCGTCATGAGTGCCGTTCCTCAAATCCCGCCCGAACCGCGCTCATCCGCTGCAGCATCCCAGGATCGCCGCATCCAGATGCTGCGCACGGCGATGGGGCCGGTGATCGCCGCTGCGCTGGAAGACCCGGACGTGGTGGAAGTGATGCTCAACCCCGACCGGACATTGTGGGTGGATCGGCTGTCGTCTGGCCGTGCGCCGCTCGGCGTCGAACTGCC
Organism: Stenotrophomonas sp. 93052_Sma; assembly: GCF_056481145.1. Taxonomy (NCBI): domain Bacteria; kingdom Pseudomonadati; phylum Pseudomonadota; class Gammaproteobacteria; order Lysobacterales; family Lysobacteraceae; genus Stenotrophomonas; species Stenotrophomonas sp. 93052_Sma. The sequence goes on along the minus strand of NZ_CM151134.1, from coordinate 3,731,727 downwards.
CGAAGCCGATGGCGAACGCATCATCCGCCTGGTCGCCGCCCATGTCGGTGCGGAGGTGCATCGCGGCCAACCGCTCTTGACCGCCGAACTGCCTGAAACCGGCGAACGCTTCGAGGGCATCCTGCCGCCCGCCGCACCCGGCCCGGCCTTTGCGCTGCGCAAGCGTGCCGTGAGCATCATCGGTCTGGATCGCTATGTGGCTGATGGCATCCTGACCACTGGGCAGGCCGAGTTTCTGCGTCATGCCGTGCGCGAGCGGCACAACATCCTGATCGCCGGAGGCACCAGCACCGGCAAGACCACGCTGGCCAATGCCTTGCTGGCCGAGATCGCCGCCACCGGCGACCGCGTGCTGGTGCTCGAAGACACCATCGAACTGCAATGCGCGGCCCGCGACCATGTGCCGCTGCGCACCCGCGCCGGCGTCGTGTCCATGACCGAGCTGGTGCGGGCCACGATGCGCCTGCGGCCCGACCGCGTGATCGTCGGCGAAGTGCGCGGCGGCGAAGCGCTGGATCTGGTGAAGGTCTGGGGCACCGGCCACCCCGGCGGCATCGCCACCATTCATGCCGGCTCCGCGTTGGGCGCGCTGCTGCGCCTGGAGCAACTGATCCTCGAAGTGGCGGTGAATCCGCCCCGCGCCCTGATCGCCGAGGCGGTCAATGTCGTGATCCACATCGCAGGCCGCGGCCGCAAGCGCCACGTCGAAACCATTTCCCGCGTCGTCGGTTTCGACGGCGCGGGCTACCGCCTGGCGGATGCGCTGGAAGCGACGCTTCCCGAGCTGCCGCCGGTTCCTCTTACAGCCGCTGCCGCTACGCCTTCCTCGATCCCTGAACAACCTGGAGAACTGCCATGACGCACGTTGATGCTTTCCGTCTTTCTGTAAACCCGCTTTCCCCGCTGCCCATGCTGGCGCGTTTGCATCGCCTGGCCCGACCCGCAGGACAAGGGTTGCTGCTCGCGGTGTTGATGCTGTTGCTGGCGGGCACGGCGCAGGCCGCCGGTTCCTCAATGCCGTGGGAAGGCCCGCTGCAATCCATTCTCGAATCCATCCAGGGGCCGGTAGCCCGCATCGTCGCGGTGATCATCATCATCGCCACCGGCCTGGCGTTGGCCTTCGGCGATACCAGTGGCGGCTTTCGCAAGCTGATCCAGATCGTCTTCGGCCTGTCCATCGCCTTCGCGGCTTCGAGCTTCTTCCTGTCGTTCTTCAGCTTCTCCGGCGGGGCCGTCGTATGAGCACGGCCACCGATCTTCCGGGCTTTGAAGTGCCGCTGCATCGCTCGCTGACCGAGCCGATCCTGCTGGGCGGTGCGCCGCGCACCGTGGCGATTGCCAACGGCACGCTGGCCGCCGCCGTCGGGCTGGGCCTGCAACTGTGGATTCCCGGCGTGGTGCTCTGGATCGCCGGCCATTCGCTGGCGGTCTGGGGCGCGCGTCGATCCGCAGTTCATGCAGGTCTTCGCCCGGCACATCAAGCACAAGCCGCTGCTGGACGCATAGGGGAGTGCCGACATGCTGAACCTTGCCGAATACCGCCAGCGGCCCGCACTGCTGGCCGACTGGCTGCCCTGGGCCGGGCTGATCGGGCCGGGCGTCGTCTTGAACAAGGATGGCTCGTTCCAGCGCACGGCACATTTTCGCGGGCCGGATCTGAACAGCGCCACGCAAGGCGAGCTGATCGCCACGTCGGCACGCTTGAACAACGCACTGCGCCGCCTGGGGTCGGGCTGGGCCTTGTTCATCGAAGCCGAGCGCTGCGCAGCGGCGGGCTATCCACGTTCCGATTTCCCCGAGCCGTTGTCCTGGCTGGTGGAGGAAGAACGCCGTGCAGCCTTCGAGGAATCCGGCCACCACTACGAGAGCGCCTATCACCTGACGCTGGCCTACCTGCCACCAGAAGAATCCCGCGCCCGTGCCGCCAAGATGCTCTATGAGAATGCGCCGGGCGATGGCGTGGACTGGCAGGGTCGGCTGGAAGCCTTCGTGGCGGAAACGGATCGCGTGTTCGACCTGCTCGACGGCGTGATGCCGGAGATTGCCTGGCTCGATGACAGCCAGACACTGACTTACCTGCACGCCACGGTGTCCACGCGGCGCTACCGCGTCGGCGTACCCGAGGTGCCATTCCACATCGACGCATTGCTGGCCGACTCCGCGCTGGTCGGTGGTCTGGCACCCATGCTGGGCGATCAGCACCTGCGCGTGGTGTCGGTGCGAGGCTTTCCGACCTCGACTTGGCCGGGGATTTTGGACGACCTCAACCGCTTGGGCTTCGGCTATCGTTGGGCAACCCGGTTCCTTTGCCTCGACAAAGCCGAAGCGGAAAAAGAGCTTGGACGCCTGCGTCGCCAGTGGTTCGCCAAGCGCAAGAATGTCGTCGCGCTGTTGCGTGAAACGATCTTCCAGCAGGAAAGCCCGCTGGTCGATACCGACGCCAACAACAAGGCCGCCGATGCAGACGCCGCCTTGCAAGAACTGGGCAGCGATCAGGTGGCCTTCGGCTACCTGACGGCTACCGTGACAGTGCTCGACACCGACCCTGCCGTGGCCGACGAGAAGCTGCGCATGGTAGAGCGCGTCATTCAGGGGCGCGGCTTCGTCACCATCCCCGAAACCTTGAACGCGGTGGATGCCTGGCTGTCGTCCATTCCCGGTAACGCCTACGCGAATGTGCGCCAGCCCATCGTCTCGACGCTGAACCTGACGCACATGATGCCGCTGTCCGCCGTGTGGGCCGGGCCGGAGAAGAACGCGCATCTGGATGGCCCGCCGCTGATCGTCACCCGCACCGATGGCGCGACGCCGTTCCGGCTGGTGACGCACATCGGCGATGTGGGCCACACGCTGGTCGCCGGGCCAACCGGCATGGGCAAGTCGGTGCTGCTCGCCACGCTGGCAATGCAGTTTCGCCGCTATCCCGGCTCGCGCATCTTCGCCTTCGACATGGGCCGCTCGATGCGCGCCACCATCCTCGGGCTGGGCGGCGAGCATTACGACCTCGGCAATGACGGGGCGATTGCTTTTCAGCCATTGGCCCGCATCGACCAGGAGGGCTACCGCACCTGGGCCGCCGAATGGGTGGAAGGCCGCCTGTTGCATGAAGGTGTCGTCATTGGCCCGGACGAGAAGGCTGCGATCTGGTCGGCACTAGGCAGCTTGGCCGGTGCGCCAGCGGAGCAACGCACGCTGACGGGCCTGTCGGTACTGCTGCAATCGAACGCACTGCGCCAGGCGCTTGCGCCCTATGTGCTGGGCGGTGCCCACGGCAAGCTGCTGGATGCCGATGCCGACCGCCTGGGTTCCGGCGGCGTGCAGTGCTTCGAGATGGAAGAACTGATGCACAGCAAGGCGGCGGTGCTGGCCGTGCTGGGCTACCTGTTCGCCCGCTTCGATGAACGCTTCGACGGCGCGCCCACGCTGCTGATCCTCGATGAAGCCTGGCTGTTCCTCGATGACCCTGTGTTCGCCGCCCGCATTCGCCAGTGGCTCAAGACGCTGCGCAAGAAGAATGTCAGCGTCATGTTCGCCACGCAGTCGCTGGCCGACATCAAGGATTCGAGCATTGCACCGGCGGTGATTGAAAGCTGCGCCAGTCGGATCTTTCTCCCTAATCCGCAGGCCACCGAGCCGCAGATTCGCACGATCTACGAAGGCTTTGGGCTGAACTCTCGCCAGATCGAGATCGTGGCGACCGCGCAGCCCAAGCGGGACTACTACTACCAATCGCGTCTGGGCAATCGCCTGTTCGACCTCGACCTGGGGCCAACCACGCTGGCCTTCGCCGGGGCATCCACCCCACAAGACCAACGCGACATGGATCGCATGCTGCTGGACGCAGGCACACCTGGCTTTGCCGGTGCCTGGCTACGTCATCGCGGCCTCGATTGGGCGGCCGACCTGTTGCCGTCCGCACCGGCGGCCACTTCCTTTCTTTCCCAACCACAGGAGAACTTGCCATGAAGACCAAGCCCCGTCTGCTGTCTGTCTCGCTTGCCGCCGTGCTGTCGGTGTCGCTGCTAATCGTTCAGCCCGCATCCGCGCTGACGGTGTTCGACCCGTCCAACTTCGTGCAGAACACGCTGACCGCCGTGCGCACGTTGGAGCAGATCAACAACCAGATCAACCAACTCCAGAACGAAGCACAGATGCTGATGAACCAGGCGCGCAATCTGGCGAATCTGGACTTCAACATCGTCAATCGCCTGCGCTCGACGCTCGCCACGACCGAACGCCTGATCGCCGAGGCACGCGGCCTGGCCTACGACGTGCAGAGCATGGATGCGACCTTCGCCCGGCTGTACCCGGAGCAGTACGCCGCGACTGTCAGCGGCGACCAGATGGTGCGCGACGCGCAGGAGCGCTGGAAGAACACCTTGAATGGCCTGCATACCGCGATGCGGATGCAGGCGCAGGTGTCGCAGAACCTGGCAAAAGACGAAAGCGCACTGTCCGATCTGGTCAGCCAAAGTCAGTCCGCCACCGGCGCGCTGCAAGCCATGCAGGCGACCAACCAGCTTCTGGCCTTGCAGGCCAAGCAGTCCATCCAGGCGCAGCAACTCCAGATCACGCAGGAACGCGCCGCCGCGCTGGAACTGGCACGCCAAGCAGCGGCTGTCGAGCGTGGCCGTGAAGTGACGCGCCGCTTCCTGGGTGATGGCACGCCGTACACGCCGCAGCGCGTGGATTTCTACGGCAACTGACGGGAGACGGCCATGCGATGCGTTTCCTTGCTGCTTCCCGTGCTGCTGGTCGCTTGCAGCCAGCAGCCGACCGAAGACCTGGTCGCTGATCCCGTGCGGCTCAAGGCTTTGCGTGTGCAGTGTGCCGCCGACAGGACGGCCGCAGGCGAAGACGCCTGCCTGCCCGCGGCCGACGCTTTCCGGCGGCGCTTCGTCGCCGGTGAAACCGGGCCTGACGAGTTCCGCACGTTGGCCGATCTGCCGCCGATCCCGCCGAGCTTCGACTCGCCCATCAGTGACCAGGGCGCCATGCCCTTCGAGGGGGACGTGCCATGAATGACGTGACCGTGATCGACCGATTTCTCGCTACCTTCTCGCGCTACATCGACTCGGGCTTTGGGCTGCTGCAGGGCGAAGTCGCGTTCCTCACCGCCACGCTGATCGTCATCGACATGACGATTGCCGGGCTGTACTGGGCGATGAGCCACGCCACCGATCAGGGCGATGATGTGATCGCCAAACTGCTGCGCAAGGTGCTTTACGTCGGTGCCTTCGCCTACATCATCAACAACTTCAACTGGCTGGCCAGCATTGTCTTCCGCTCGTTCGCGGGCCTCGGCCTGACGGCCAGCGGCTCGACGATGAGCATGGGCGAATTCCTGCAACCGGGACGCTTGGCCAAGACCGGCATCGACGCGGCGGCCCCCATTCTTGAGCAGATCAGCGACATGGCGGGCTTCCCCGAAGTGTTCGTGAACATGACGCCCATCGTGGTCATGTTCCTGGCCTGGGCGGTGGTGATCCTGTGTTTCTTCGTGCTGGCGATCCAGCTTTTCATCACGCTGATCGAGTTCAAACTGACCACGCTCGCGGGCTTCGTGCTGGTGCCGTTCGCGCTGTGGAACAAGACCAGCTTCCTCGCCGAGAAGGTGCTGGGCAACGTGGTGTCCTCGGGCATCAAGGTGCTGGTGCTGGCCGTCATCGTCGGCATCGGCTCGGGCCTGTTTGCCGAGTTCCAGGTGCATCCGGCCGAGCCGTCCATCGACCATGCAGTGGTCATCATGCTGGCCTCGCTCACGCTGCTGGCGTTGGGGATCTTCGGGCCGGGCATTGCCACCGGGCTGGTATCCGGTGCACCGCAGCTTGGCGCAGGCGCGATGGCCGGTGCTGCGATTGGTGCCGCAGGCGCGGCGGTTGCCGTAGGTGCCGCCGCCACCGGCGTGGGCGGTGCCGTGATGGCCGGAGCGCGCATGGCACCGGCTGCCGCCAAGCTCGCCGGGGCTGGCGCGCGGGCCGCGACTTCGGCGGCTGGCAGCGCGAAGTCGGCTTTCCAGGCCGGTTCTGCCGCTGCGGGCGGCGGAGCCAAAGGCGCGATGGCTGGACTGGGCAGTGTCGCCAAGGGCGGCGCACAGGCCGCTGGCCAGCGCGCCGGTGCAGGCATCAAAGCGGCGGCAGCCAAGGCGGCCGCGCCATTCAAAGCAGGCTGGCAAGGCTCCGGCACCGATGGTGGCTCAGGCGGTGGCGCTGCCAGTTCCGGGCAGGCCACCGCAGGCGATGCCGCTGGCGACACGGCCAACGCGCAGAAGCAGGAAAAACCGGGCTGGGCCAAGCGCCTGCAACGCCGCCAACGACTCACCCAGGCCACCACCACGGCCGCGCACACGCTGCGCGGTGGCGACGGCGGCGGTTCGGGCCAAGGCCCGAGTCTGCGAGATTCCGATAGCTGACTTTCAAGGAGAACGCCATGCGATTCAAACGACCGCAGGTGCGCTATGCCGATACGCCGCAGCCTGCCACCCCGTATCAAGCCGCTGCCCAGGTGTGGGACGAGCGCATCGGCTCGGCCCGCGTGCAGGCCAAGAACTGGCGATTGATGGCCTTCGGCTGCCTGGTGCTCGCGCTGCTGATGGCCGGTGGCCTGGTGTGGCGCTCGGCCCAATCCATCGTCACGCCCTATGTCATCGAAGTCGATCAGTCCGGCCAGGTGCGCACCGTGGGCGAAGCGGCCACGCCGTACCGGCCCACCGATGCGCAGACGGCACACCATATCGCGCGGTTCGTGACGCTGGTGCGCTCACTGTCCATCGACCCCATCGTCGTGCGCCAGAACTGGCTCGATGCCTACGACTACACCACCGACCGAGGCGCGGCGGTGCTTAACGACTATGCGCGGGTGAATGACCCGTTCGCCCGCATCGGCAAAGAGTCGGTAACGGTACAGATCACCAGCGTGGTTCGCGCCAGCGATGCGTCGTTCAACGTGCGCTGGATGGAACGCCGCTACGTCAATGGCGCGGCGGCCGGGCTGGAGCGATGGACGGCGGTGGTGTCCATCGTGCAGCAGACCCCGCGCACCGAAGAACGCCTGCGCCGCAACCCGCTGGGCATCTACGTCAATGGCCTGTCGTGGAGCCGTGAACTGGATTCGTCTGAAGGAGTGAAGCCATGAATGTGCCTTTCCGTTTTTACGCTTTGCCGCTTGTCGTGCTGGCCTTGGCCGGCTGCGCCACGCAGGGCAAACCCCCGCCAGTGATTTCCTTGGATGAGCCGGTACAGGCGGAGCCTTTGCCGGAAATGCCTGTGCCGATCGAGGTGGTCACTATTGCAGAGCCACTGCCATTGCCTGAGCAGTTGAAGCCAGTGCCGGAGGAAAAGGATGCGAAGCCTGCGCCTGAACCGGCTGATGAGACGGTACGTGTCTCGAAAGCCAATGCCGAGGCACGGGTGGCTCCGACGCGCGAAGGCTATGTCAATGCGATCCAGGTCTGGCCGTATAGCGATGGCGCGCTGTACCAGGTCTATGCGTCAGTAGGTCGCGTGACGGTGATCGCGCTCCAGCCTGGCGAGGAACTGGTGACGGTCGCTGCGGGCGATACCGTGCGCTGGATCGTCGGTGACACCTCCAGCGGCAGCGGGGCCGATCTGCGCGTCAATGTGCTGGTCAAGCCTATCCGTTCCAGCTTGAAGACCAATCTGGTCATTACCACCAGCCGCAGGACGTACCTGCTGGAACTGACTTCGACCGACAAGGCATGGATGGCGTCGGTGTCCTGGGACTACCCGAAAGACCGAATGCTGGCCTTGCGGCGCCAAGCCCAAGCCGCCAACGCTGCCGCGCCGGTCGATGCAGGCTTGTCGCTGGATAACATCCGCTTTCGCTATGCAATCAGCGGCAGCAATCCATCGTGGAAACCGCTGCGCGCTTTTGATGATGGCGAGAAGGTCTATATCCAGTTCCCGGCAGGCATCGCCCAGGGCGAGCTGCCGCCGCTGTTCGTCATCGGCGCACAGGGCGACGGGCAACTGGTGAACTATCGCTTCCGCTCGCCGTACTACATCGTGGATCGCCTGTTCGGTGCAGCAGAACTGCGCCTGGGGGCCGACAAGGGCGATATGGTGCGCATCGAGCGCGCGGATGGCATCGTCGGGAGGAACTGAGCATGAGCCAGGACGACACTCCCGACCTTGCCACGCCGCAGGCGGACAAGATGGCACCCGAGGCGGTGGCGCTGCGCGCCCAACCGCGCCCGGTCACGCGTCTGAACCGACGCACGCTGGCCATCCTCGCTGGCGGCCTGTCGGTTGGCGTGATGGGCGCGCTGATCTGGTCACTGCAACCGCAGCAACGCGGCGCGGGCGAATCCACCGAACTGTACAACGTGGATCGTGTATCGCGCTCGGAAGGCCTCGACCAACTTCCTGCCGACTATTCCAAGTTGCCAGCGCTGCCGCCCGACGTGCCGGAGCTGGGGCCACCGCTACCGGGTGATCTGGGGCCGGCCATCGTCAATTCGCAGCAGCCGGTCGCCGCCACCTATGCCGCGCCCGGCTACGACCCCAACGATGCGCTGCACAAGGAAGCAGAAGCGGCGGCAGCTTCAACGGTGTTCTTCCGCACCGGCTCCCCGCAGGCCGCGCCCGTGGCGCAGTCGCAAGTCGCTGCCGCGCCGGGCTTCGCCGCCAATGCCGCTTTCGATCCACTGGCCGCTGGCCCGGCCTCGACGGCGGCCCAGCCTGCTGATCCGACTGCCGTGCAGAACCGGCAAGACCAGAAAGAGGCGTTCCTGACAGGCGGTTCTACGGAAACCCGTAACTCCGGCAACCTGCAAATGCCCACCTCGCCGTATCAGGTGATGGCCGGAACGGTCATTGCCGGGGCACTGGTCACGGGCATCAAGTCCGACTTGCCGGGCGACGTGATCGCCACGGTGACGGAACCGATCTACGACACGGCCACTGGCAAGTTCCTGCTGATCCCGCAGGGATCTCGCATACTGGGCAAGTACAACAGCCAGGTCAGCTACGGCCAGAGCCGCGTGCAGGTGGTGTGGAATCGCATCATCCTGCCCGACACGTCATCACTCACGCTCGACAACCTGATCGGCACCGACCCGGCAGGCTATGCCGGTCTGGAGGACAACGTGGACTGGCATTGGGATCGGATCTTTGCAGGTGCCGTGCTGACCACGCTGCTGGGTGTCGGTGCCGAACTGGCTGCACCTGAGAACCGCCAGGACGGCGATCGCGTCATCATCGCCGGGCGCGACAGCCTGCAGGACACCGTGAACCAGGTCGGCCAGGAAGTGACCCGGCGCAATCTCAACATCCAACCCACGCTGACCAGCCGCCCCGGCTTGCCGGTGCGCATCATCGTCAACCGCGATCTGGTGCTACGGCCTTATCAGCCGCTGTTCTTCAACAAGGGGACTTCTCGATGAGCACGACCAAGAAACTGCGGCTGGGGCCGCTACCCAAGACCGAAAGCGTCAAGCTGACCTTCGCTTGCCCGGCCAGCTTGAAAGCCGATCTCGACCGCTACGCCGCGCTGCATGCGCAGGCGTATGGCGAGGCGGTCGATGCCTCGACGCTGATCCCGCACATGCTGGAGGCGTTCATGGCGGGGGATCGGGGATTCAGGAAAGGAAACGGCAGCAAGGCCGTGCCACCGAAGCCAAGCTGAAGATGCACTGGAACCAGACTGACCATCCCTCGAACGCGCAGCCCAACGCTGCGCGTTCTTCGTTCTGGATAGGCTGCGAGGGAATCGGCTAAGATGACTGAACAAGCCTGCCAGCCATTGGCAATCTCCATCGCTGCAACGCGACTCGACTCTCTTTCTCCAGGCTCTTATGTGGCTCCCAGCCCACAATGCCGCATCCTCTGCGAACGGCATGAAACAGAGCTAACCTATTGCCCCGTATATGGTTTCAAGCTTCGCGTGATTTCAACAAAATGCTTGACGCCAGCAATTTTTTATGGGCCGTTTGCAGGGTCGAGCCGTGCTCGACTGCTTTTCTGACGGTCGACGCTAGCGGTACGGCGCCGGTGGAAAGCGCTCGACCAGGAAGTCCAGGAAGCTGCGCAGGCGGGTCGAGTGGTAGCGATCGTGGGCGTAGACCACGTGCATCGGCCGACCGGTCTGGCCGAACTCAGGGAACAGCTGCACCAGGCGTCCGGTGTCGATGTCGGCAGCCAGCAGCAGTGCCGACTGCAGCACGATGCCCAGCCCGTGCAGCGCTGCCGTGCGCAGCGCGTCGCCGTTGTTGATCTGCAGCCGGCCGCCGGGCACACGCTCGAGTTCGCCAGCATTGGCCTGCAGCCACTGTGCGAGTGCGCTCGGTTCGAAGGACAGGCACTGATGCAGGGCGAGGTCCTGCAGGCTGCGAGGCGTGCCATGCCTGGCCAGGTACGCCGGTGATGCGCACATCATCAAGCGATACGGTGCCAGCGCACGCGCCACCAGCATGCTGCTGTCGGCCAGCGTGCCGATGCGCAGCGCCGCTTCGAAACCCTCCTCGGCGAGGTCGACCACGCGGTCGCTCAGCGTGACTTCGACCCGGACATCCGGATGGCGTGCCATGTATTCGGCCAGTGCCGGTACCAGTGCGTGCGTGCCGAAGATCACCGGCGCACTGATGCGCAACGTGCCCGCCGGTGCCAGCTGCTGGTGCTGCGCCTGTGCGTCCGTTTCTTCCACCAGCCGCAGGATCTCCCGGCAGCGCGTGTAGTAGTCCTCGCCGAAGGGCGTCATGTGCTGGCGCCGGGTGGTACGGCTCAACAGCTGCATCCCCAGCCGTGCTTCCAGCGCACGCAGGTGCTTGCCGGCCATCGTCGCCGAGATATCCATCGCCGCCGCAGCAGCGCTGAGGCTGCCCTTGTCCACGATCAGCACGTAGACCTGCATGCTCTCCAGCAGATTCATCTGACACCCCGGGTGTTGAATGCTGAAACCTGCGCGGAGTTTATCAATCAGGGGTGATCAAACAGCATGTACTGCACGGGCCGGATGTACCGGCTGGCGGATTGGGAGAACATCATGGATCTGGGGCTTGAAGGGCGTACCGCGCTGGTCACCGGGGCGGGCAGTGGCATCGGTGCCGGTGTGGCCAGGCTGCTGGCGGCCCAGGGAGTACGCATTGCGATCAGCGCACGGCGTGCCGAGCCGCTGCATGCACTGGCGGCAGAGATCGAATCTGCAGGCGCGCCGGCACCGATCGTCCTGCTGGGCGACCTCACCGATGCGGAGCAGGTACGCCACATTGCGGATGCAGCCTCGGCGGCACTGACGCGTGTCGACATCCTCGTCAATGCGGCTGGAGGAGGCCGGCCGACCACGGTGGATGCGGGGGACGATGTCTGGGAGGAAGCCATGGCCTTGAACTTCTCTTCGGCACGACGCCTGACCCAGGCACTGCTGCCGGTGATGCAGGCACAGGGCTGGGGGCGGGTGATCAACCTCAGCGGTTCAATGGAACCGCGCGCGGTGAATGCTGCCACGGCGGCGAAGGCGGCGTTGCATCTGTGGAGCAAAGGGCTGTCGTCGGCGCTGGCCTCACAGGGCATCACGGTCAATGCAATCGCGCCGGGACGCATCAACAGTGCTCAGATCCGGGACCGGCTGCATCCCACCGAGGAAAGCCGGCGTGAGTTCATCGAACGCAACATTCCGATCGGGCGTTTTGGTGATCCGGAGGAGGTGGCGCCGCTGGTGGCCTTTCTGGCCTCGCCCTTGGCCGGCTACATCACCGGCGCGGTGATTCCGGTGGATGGCGGCATGCACTACTTCGCGCATTAGCCTTCCGTTTGTAGAGTCGAGCGGTGCTCGACTGCTTTGCTCGAACAGTCGAGCACGGCTCGACTCTACGACTGCCAACGAAAGGGGCGACCCGCAGGCCGCCCTTCGCACACACGGTGAAGCCCGCCAACTCAGCGCGGCGAGGCCACCGCACGGTTGCTCGAAGCACCCTTGCCCTTGCGCTTGTCCTGCTGCGCCGGGCTCGCGCCTTCGGCCATCAGGTTGTCGCTGCCGAAGTCGGTGTCCACGTCCAGCCAGCGCTGCGTCGGCAGGCCGAGCGCGGAATCGAGCACCGTCGGCAGCAGGCCGCTGGGCAGGCCGCTTTCGCCGTTCCACATGATGGCGATGCCGAGATCGCGTTCCGGCACCAGCGCAACCAGGCCGCGATAGCCCTGCACGGCACCGGCATGGAACACCACATCGTGGCCGGCGTAGTCGAAGGTGCGCCAGCCCAGTGCGTAGCCGGCCGAATGCAGGCGCTCGCGGCGCCAGCCCGAACGCATTTCGCCCGGGGTGTTGATCAGGCTCGAATGCAGAGTGGCCAGCAGCGGTGCCGGCAGCACGTCCGGGCGATGGCCGGTGTGTGCCAGCAGCCACTGCGCCATGTCGCTGGCGCTGGCGTTGACGCCGGCGGCCGGGGCGACGCGGTAGTAGGTCGGCTTCGGTGTCAGCGACACCCAGCCATTGCGGCTGCGCACGTGCGGACGCGCCCAGCGCGAGCTGGCCTGGATACCGGCCAGGCCGAGGCTGGCATCGTTCATGCCCAGCGGCTTGAAGATGCGGCGCTCGACCGACTGCTCGTAGAAGCTCCCCGAGGCGGCATAGACGACGTCGCCGATCAGGCTGAAGGCCACGTTCTGGTAGGCGTAGCAGTCGCCCGGCAGGCACTTCAGGCTGGTTTTGGCCAGCTTCTGGGTGAGTGCGTAGTACTCGGCGTTGCCTTCGATGTCGCGGTCGTAGGCGTTGTACGGCAGGCCGACGCGGTGGCTGAGCACGTCGGCCACGGTCAGGCGATCGGTCGCTTCCGGAGAGTTCAGGCGGAAGCCCGGCACGTAGTCGGTGACCTTGCTGTCCCAGCGCAGCGTGCCATCGTTGACCAGCAGTCCGGCCATGGTGCCGGCGAAGGCCTTGGACAGCGATGCCAGGCGGAACACGGTGTGGGCGTCGACCGGCAGCGGGTTGTTGACATCGGTAACGCCATAACCACGCGCGCTGAGTACGCGGCCACCCTGCACGATGGCCACGGCCATGCCGGGCACACGCTCGCCATAGGTGAGTTGCTGCGCCATCGATTCGATGTTGGCCACGTTGAAGCCGGCCGCCGGCAGCTGCACCTGCGGCACCAGGCCGGTGCGGTAAGCGGCGGGCTGGGTGTGGGCGACGGCGGTGGCGGCGGATTCGATGTTGGCCGGCATCGGCGGCAATGGCGGCGGGGTCTGCGCGGTGGTGGACAAGGCAACGGGCATCAACATGCCCAGCAAACCGGTGGCCGCCGAACGGATCGGACGACGCAGGCTGTTCTTTTTCATCGTGGAGACCCGTGCGCGACTGCTGATGGCGATTCTAGCGCCGCTTTTCCCTTGTGCACAAACAAAGCGAAGATGAATGCGCATCTCGTTGAAAAAGTTGGAATTTTGACGCCCCGAAAGCATGTGTCGGAACGTGTCGTCCGGGCGGGGCCGTGACACTGCGTTGCGGCCTTCTGCGTGGCTGCTGCTGGCGATGTTGCAGTGCATTGGCTAACGTACGCGCTTCACTGCCCCCGGAGCCTGCCATGCCGCTGTCCAACCGCCGTCTTCTGGCGAGGGACGCCGCGTGAGCGCGGTGAAGGGCAAGGGGCCGTTGCGTGGGCTGGCGGCGGCACTGCGTGAGTCGCCGGCGCTGTGGTGGTCGTTCCTGTACTTCTTCTGCCTGCTCAGCGGCTACTACGTGCTGCGCCCGGTGCGTGAGGCGATGGCTGCCTCGGCCGATCTGGAGACCGTGTTTCCGCCGATGCTGATCGCCTGGTTCGCCAGCCACGGCATCGCGCTGAAGGATTTCGTCCTGCAGTTCCTGTTCTCCTGCGTGTTCGTGATCATGCTGGTGCTGCAGCCGGTGTACGGCTGGCTGGTCAGCCGCTTCCCACGGCGGGTGTTCCTGCCGGCGGTGTATGGGTTCTTCATCGTCACCTTGCTGGGCTTCTACGCGCTGTTCGACAGCAACGTGCCGGGGCGCGGCATGGCCTTCTTCCTCTGGGTGATGGTGTTCAACCTGTTCGCGGTGGCGGTGTTCTGGAGCTTCATGGCCGACGTGTTCTCCAACGCGCAGGCGCGGGCGTATTACGGCTACATCGGCGCGGCTGGCACCATCGGCGCGTTCCTGGGCCCGCTCATTACCAGCGCGCTGGCACAGCGTCTGGGCATCGCCAACCTGATGCTGGTGTCTGCGGGTTTCCTGATTGTCTGCTTGTTATGCATCTGGCGGTTGCGGCACTGGGCGGTGCTGCGCGAACGCGAGCAGCAGCTGGTCTCGGGCGAGAAGCCGATGGGCGGCAGCGTGCTTGACGGCCTGAAGCTGATCGCACGCGAGCCGCTGCTGCGCTGGCTGGCGGTGCTGGTGGTGTTCGGCGTGGGCGTGGGCACCCTGTTGTACAACCAGCAGGCCAGCATCGTGCGCGCGGCCTTCAACGACCCGGCTGCCAGCACCGCGTTCTTCTCGCGCATCGACCTGGCGGTGAACGCGCTGACGCTTCTGTTGCAGTTGAGTCTGACTCGCTGGCTGTTGTCGCGCCACGGCATAGCCCCGGCCCTGCTGATTCCCGCGTTCGCCATCCTGATCGGCTTCTCGGTGCTGGCCGCATCGCCGCTGCCGATGATGGTGGCGGTGGTGCAGGTGCTGACCCGCGCCAGTGAATTCTCGCTCTTCAAGCCGGCACGCGAAACCATCTACACCCGGGTGGACCGCCAATGGCGCTACAAGGCCGGTGCGGCCATCGACACGGTGGTCTACCGTGGTGCCGACCTGAGCTTCACCTGGGTGCACAAGTGCTTGTCGCTGTTTGGTTCACATGTGGTGTTCATCGGTGGCGTGGTGGCTGCCGCGTGCATGACCGCTGCCGCATTCGGTGTGCTGCGCGAAGAAAAGAAGCTGCCGCGCGACCGCTGATCCCGTCCAGTCTTTTTGAGGAGAGAAACGATGTCGCTGATCGCGCTGCTGCTGACCGTGCTGGTCGCGGTGCTGCACCTGTATTTCCTGGCGCTGGAAATGTTCCTGTGGACCCGCCCGCTGGGCCTGAAGACCTTCCGCAACACGCCCGAGAAGGCAGAGACCACGCGCGTGCTGGCGGCCAACCAGGGCCTGTACAACGGCTTCCTGGCGGCGGGCATCGTGGTGGGGCTGGTGATCGATCAGCCGGTGCTGGTGACGTTCTCGCTGGCCTGCGTGGTGGTGGCCGGGTGCTATGGCGCGTACAGCGTGAGCCGGCGCATTTTCATGATCCAGGCCATACCGGCCATTCTGGCGCTGGTGTCGCGAGCGCTCTGACGTGGGCGCGTGCTGGCAGGCGCCGCCGCTCAGCGGCTGATGGCGCGCATGAAGCCCAGCCACATTGGCACGGCATGCAGCGCCGCACCCAGCACGAACAGGCCCGTCAGCAGGTGTACGCGCCAGTCGTTGATACGCAGGAAGACGAATTGTTCAAGCGCGCGGCCCACCCAGAACACCGCCATGAAACCCAGCAGGACCAACCCCAGACGAGTGCCGACCAGGTCCGGGGCAAAGATCAGCGCGATCAGCCCCATTCCCAGGAACACATAGATCACGCGCAGATTGAGGATCTGCATGATCGCGCGGTTGACCGTGCCGAGCTGGGCGAGCTCGCGTTTCCAGCCGAACAGCCGCCAGAACGCCAGATGGAAGGCGGCAAACCCCAGGCTGTGAATGCCTGCCAGGCGCACAAGCAGTTCAGCGGTCGTCATGGTTGATCAGCCTGTGCGCGGAGGGCGCGGCGATACCCACATTGCGATGGTCGCATGGAACACCTCGGTCCCTGCCGCATCGGTCACGCTGACCTTCACGGGCAGGTCGTAGCCGTCCGCAGCACTGACGATGGACAACACTGGCGTCGCCACGGCCTTCAACGTGCCCAAGGCCTTGGCCTGGTATTTCACTTCCATGCCCTTGGGGATCCAGCGCATGTCTGCCGGCAGGCTGGCGTCCACCATCACCCCGCCGACCAGCTCGGCCAGGTTGCACATCGCGATCGCATGTACCGTGCCGATGTGGTTGTTGATGCGGCGGTGCTGGCGGATCACGCCTTCGCAGCGGCCTGGCTCCAGTGCGGTGATGGTGGGTGCGATGCTGGCGAAGTAGGGCGCCTTGAAGCACACCGCGCGCGAGAACAGCCAGTTGCCGGCAGGCCAGCGCTGCAGGCGGTGGTAAAGCGAGAGCAGGGGCGTGGACATGGTTGATGTTCCGGTCGGCGGATAAAGCGACGGCGGGCCGAGGCCCGCCGTCGTGGCAACGCGTGTCGCGGGCGATCAGGCCGCCTGCGAATGCGGGTCCTTGTGCTGGCGGTCGTAGTAGCTGGCCGCGCGCAGTTCGTGGGTGTCGAAGTCGTCCACGGTGATGGTGTCCAGGGTCAGCGTACGCAGTTCTTCCAGCAGGCTGCGCTCGTCCTGGGTGATCACGCCTTCGGCCACGGCCTCGTCCAGCTGGCTCTTGAAGTCCAGCGCTTCGATGCCCTTGCTCTTCAGCGCCTTCAGGAACTTGCGCTCCACCGGCTCGGCCATGATCGCCTTGCTCAGGTAGCTGTTGATGCGGCCACCCGGGTTGTTCTCGCACGGGGTCAGGAACACGCCACTGGCCAGACGGTCGCGGGCTTCATTCGGTGCCATCAGCAGGGCGGCCACGCGGCGGCTCAGGCGATCGCCCGGTGCCTCGGCGCGACGGCCCAGCGGGAAGATCAGTGCCCACATCAGCCAGCCGATCGGTCGGATCGGGAAGTTGCGCAGGGCCGCCGACAGCGATTCCTCGATCTTGTGCACGCTGTCATGGAAGGCCCAGGCCAGCAGCGGCTGGTCGGCCTGCGGTGCGCCTTCGTCGTGGTAGCGCTTGAGCATGGCGCTGGTCATGTAGACGTGGCTCAGCACATCGCCCAGGCGGCCGGACAGCGATTCCTTGAACTTCAGCTTGCCGCCGAGGGTCATCATCGAGATGTCGGCCATCAGCGCCAGGTTGGCCGAGTAACGGTCCAGCTTGCGGAAGTAGCGGCGGGTGTAGGCGTCACCCGGGGCAGCACCGAAGCGTGCACCGGTCAGGCCGAACCAGAACGAACGCACGGCATTGGAGAGGCCATAGCGGATGTGGCCGAACAGGCTGCGATCGAACTCCTGCAGACCGGCACGGGTATCCGGATCCTGCGCAGCCTTCATTTCCTTCAGCACCCACGGGTGGCAGAGGATCGCACCCTGGCCGAAGATCAGCAGGCTGCGGGTCATGATGTTGGCGCCTTCCACGGTGATCGCGATCGGCGCGGCCTGCCAGCTGCGGCCGGCGAAGTTGCGCGGCCCCAGGATGATGCCCTTGCCGCCGATCACGTCCATCATGTCCGAGATCACTTCGCGGCTCATGTTGGTGCAGTGGTACTTGGCGATGGCCGACGGCACCGACGGCACGTCACCACGGTCAACCGCCGCGGCCGTGGCCTGCGACAGCGCACTGATCTTGTAGGCCTTGCCGCCGATGCGGGCCAGCGCTTCTTCCACGCCTTCGAAGCGGCCGACCGACAGGCCGAACTGCTTGCGGATGCGCGCATAGGCGCCGGTCACCGCGGCACCGGCCTTGGCACCACCACTGGCGGTGGACGGCAGGGTGATCGAGCGGCCCACGGCCAGGCACTCGTTGAGCATGTTCCAGCCCTTGCCGGCCATGGCAGCGCCACCGATCAGTTGGGTCAGCGGAATGAACACGTCCTTGCCGCGGATCGGACCGTTCTGGAACGTCGAGTTCAGCGGGAAGTGGCGACGGCCGATTTCAACGCCGGCGGTGTCGCGCGGCAGCAGGCCCAGGGTGATGCCGATGTCGCGGGTATCGCCGATCAGGCCATCCGGATCGTACATGCGGAAGGCCAGGCCGATCAGCGAAGCGACCGGGGCCAGGGTGATGTAGCGCTTGTCGAAGGTCAGCTTGACGCCGAGCACCTGATCGCCGTTCCACTCGCCCTTGCAGACGATGCCGTAGTCCGGAATCGAGGTGGCGTCGGAGCCGGCGAACGGACCGGTCAGGCCGAAGCACGGCACTTCGCGGCCATCGGCCAGGCGCGGCAGATACTGGTCCTTCTGTTCCTGGGTGCCGTAATGCACCAGCAGTTCACCCGGGCCCAGCGAGTTGGGCACGCCGACGGTGGAGCTGACCACCGAAGACACCGACGCCAGCTTCTGGATCACCTTGTGGTGGGCCAGCGCGGAGAAGCCCAGGCCGCCGTATTCCTTCGGGATGATCATGCCGAAGAACTTGTTCTTCTTGATGAAGGCCCACAGTTCCGGCGGCAGGTCAGCGTGGACGTGGGTGATTTCCCAGTCGTTGACCATGGTGCACAGCTCTTCCACCGGGCCATCGAGGAAGGCCTGTTCTTCGGCGGTCAGCTGCGGCTTGGGATAGTTGAGCAGGATGTTCCAGTCCGGATCACCGGTGAACAGTTCTCCCTCGAAACCGACCGAGCCGGTTTCCAGCGCGATGCGCTCGGTCTGCGACAGTGGTGGCAGCACCTTGCGGAACACCTTCATCATCGGGCCGGTCAGCAGCGGCTTGCGGATGAACGGCAGCAGCAGCGGCACGGCGATGACAGCCAATACAGCGGCTGCGACGATCGTGGCGGTCTGGTTGACGTAGGGAATGAACCAGCAGGCGGCCAGCAGGGCCACGCTGATCAGCGTCCAGGTAACCAGCCGCATGCGGTGGTAGGCGACGAACGCGCCTGCCAGCAGCAGGGCGAGGAAGGGAAGAACGATGCTCATGAGCGTGCTCCGGTGACGTGCTCGTTTGTGGCGGACGAAGCCGCAGCGTCTGCTGCGGGCAACACGTCCAGATAGTCCAACACAGTAGCGGTAAAGGCGTCGTTGTCATCGCCGGCGACCATGTGCGTGGCCTGCGGCAGCTGTACATGGCGCGCGTGCGGCGCCAACGCCAGGAATTCGGCCACGGTCTGCGGCGTGACCAGGTCGCTGCGACCGCCACTCACCAGCAGCAGCGGGCACTTCACCTGGCGCGCGGCCTCGGCCAGTGCGTCCTGGTGCTGTTCGCTGTCGCGGGCCAGTTCGGCCACCAGGCGCGGATCCCAGTGCCAGCGCCAGCGCCCGTGACCGTCTTCGCGCAGCAGCGCGCAGCGACTGCTCGGATTTGCGCGGACGGTGCGGCATGTAGGCCGAGATCACGTCGGCGGCCTGGCTCAGCGAGGCGAATCCGTCGGGATGGGCGGTCATGAAGGCGAGGATGCGCTCGACACCGGCGGTATCCCAGCGCGGGGTGATGTCGACCAGCACCATCGCCGAGAACAGGCCCGGCCAGCGCGACTCGGCCAGCAGGCCGAACAGGCCCCCCATCGAGGCTGCAACCAGCACCGGCGGGCGCGGCTGTTCACCGGCCAGCACGATCAGGTCATCGGCGAACTGTTCGCCGTGATAGGGCAGGTCGGCGGCATTCCAGTCCGAATCGCCGTGACCACGTGCGTCATAAGCCAGTGTCTGCAGGCCGGCTGCAGACAGGGCACGCGCGGTGGCATTCCAGGCGTGACGGGTCTGGCCAAAACCGTGCGCGAACAGCGCCCGGCCACGACGACCGTGGTCGCTGGCAGTGGCGGCGAGGCGAGCACCATGGGCCGCCTCCAGGTGCAGGTCATGGAACGCAGCGGGAGTAGGGGACGTAACCATACTTGCTAGTATGGATCGCTTGTGGGGGAAGTCAATACTGCATCGTATGGTGCGGTGCGGCAGCCCTGCAGGAGAGCCCTTTGACGGTTTCGCCCGCAACGGCGTACTGCAACGAACCCCGGCGTATGGTTAAATCAGCCCATGAATCAACCTGACGCTTCCGCCGGCGAACCGCGCGCCGGCCGCAACAGCCGCCTGAGTGCCGAAGACTGGGCCCAGGCGGCCCTCGACCTGATTGCTGAACAAGGCGTAGGCGCCGTTGCGGTGGAACCGCTGGCGCGGCGCCTCGGCGTGACCAAGGGCAGTTTCTATTGGCATTTCCCCTCGCGTGACGCCTTGCTGCAGGCCGCGCTGGAACGCTGGGAACTGTTCGAACAGGAACAGGTGTTCGGCAGCCTGGAAGACGTACCGGACCCGCGCGTGCGCCTGCGCCAGCTGTTCCAGATGGTGGCGCATGAAGTGCAGCCGCACATCATCTACAGCGAGCTGCTGAAGGCACTGGACCATCCGATGGTGCGTCCGGTGATCGACCGCGTGTCGCAGCGCCGCCTCGACTATCTGATCGCCTCGTTCCGCCAGGCTGGGCTCAGCTCGACCGATGCGCGCCACCGCGCACGTCTGGCCTACGCCGCCTATGTCGGCTTCCTCCAGCTGTCGCTGCAGCTGCAGCAGCCCAAGCAGGCGCGCGAGGATTTCGAGGCCTATGTCGAGCATCTCATCGAGACGCTGATTCCGAACGGTTGAAGATCGCCGTACTGGTCACGAGAAAGCCGCGGCATTGCCGCGGCTTTTTTCTTGCGTGCCATCCTTGCGTGCCATCCACGTATTGCCGGAGGCACAAAGAACAACGGCCCCTTGCGGGGCCGTTGCTGCATCAGCTGATCAGTGGATCGATCAGAACTTCTGCTTGTACTGCATGTACATGTAGCGGCCCGGCAGGTCGTACTGCGGGTCGAACATGTTGTACGAGGTGTAGTACGAAACCGGCGGGCTCTTGTCCCACGCGTTGTTCAGGCCGACCATGATGGTGCCCTTCCACGGCGTGTTGTAGCGGAACTGGATGTCGTGGTAGGTCGTGGCACCAATGTGGTTCGTTCCCTTCGCGCCATCAGAGCAGTATGCGAAGGTTTCCGGTTCCTTGACTGGATCAAACGGGCACGGTTCGGTCATGCCGGACTTGTAACGAATGCCGTAGTTGACCCCGAAGTCCCCGTAGGACCAGTCGACATACAGATTGGAACGGATGCGCCAGTAAGGGTCCTGATCGCGGTACCGACCCTGACGACCATCAACCGGGGAATCCGGGGTCGATTTGGTGTCCCACTTGGACAGGTAGGTGCCGTCCAGAGTGATGGTGAACTGGCCGATCGAAGTTTCCGGCAACTTGTACAGGATGCCCAGATCCCAACCTTCCACCTTGTACGACGCCAGGTTCTGCAGCGGCATGTTGACGTTGGTGATGGTGTAACGCTGGTTGGTGCTGCCGTAGTTTGGATCGCGGGTGATCAGGCCGCAGTAGGCCGCCTGCTGCTGAGGTGTGCCGCCGTAGCAGTTGCTCATGATGTCCTGGATCGCCGGACGGGTGATGGCGTCTTCAACCTCGATCTGCCACCAGTCCAGAGTGACGTTCAGGCCGGTGACGAAGCTCGGGCTCCATACCAGGCCCAGCGTCTTGCTGGTCGACGTCTCAGGCTTCAGGTTCGGATTGGCCTGCCAGGTGAACGGCACAACCGTCTGCTTGCGGCCCGCACCGGCGCCAGGCTGCACGAAGCCAGCTGGAACACCCTGCGCGGCACATTGCGCAGCAACCGCACCGGTACGCAGGCCTGCGTTGGAGGAGCAGGGATCGATGTAGCTCTCGAACGAGTCAGCATCGCCGCGATACAGGTTGTTGATGCTCGGGGCGCGGAAGCCTTCCGAGTAGTTACCGCGGATCATCAGGTCGTCGATCGGCTTCCAGCGGAAGCCGAACTTGTTGTTGGTGGTGTTGCCGAAGTTGCTGTAGTCGGAGTAGCGCGATGCCACGCTGAAGTCCAGCAGCTTCGCGCCCGGCAGATCGGCCAGCACCGGGATCGACAGTTCCACGAAGAACTCGTTCAGGTCGTAGGCACCCTTGGTCGGTGCAGCACCGTTGCCGGTGCTCAGGCCCGAGGCAATGAAGGCGTCCGGATCAAACTGACCGGTTTCCTTGCGGTACTCGTAGCCGGCAGCGAAGCCCAGCGCACCGGCCGGTAGCTGCACGATCTCACCGGAGATGTTGGCGTAGTAACCCTTCGACACAAGGCTCGCTGAGTCATGTGCGGTGAAGGACACGTAGTCCAGCGCTTCCTGCGAGACCGAACCCAGACCACCCAGCGCATTGATCGGCACGCACCCGGCGATGACGGCACCCGCCGAGTTCAAGCATGCGGGCTTGCCATCGCGCAGTGCCGACGGACCGTAGGCTTCTTCCAGGCGCTGCACATTGAACAGACCGTAGGTCAGATCGTTCTGGTCGGTCTTGTCGTAGCGGTAGCCAACATCCCAGTCGAAGTTGCGGCCGGCGAACTCGAAGAAGCCTTCGAAACCACCGTAGAAGTGCCAGTTCTTGACGTTCTGGTTGAACGAACGGCCACCGGATTCATTGAAGCGACGATTGACGCCCTCCAGTTCGACGCCATACGGGTTGTACATGCTGTCCGCGCTCAGGTCCATGCCAGTGACCGGCATGGCGGCCAGCAGCTGCTCGGACTTGCGCTCGTTGTACATCGCCTCGGTGCGGAAGGTGATGTTGTCAGTCAGGTTGTACGAACCCAGCACGAACAGCGAGGTGCGCTCATTCGGGGTCAGCAGGTAGTTGTCCGGCGCGGTGTTGTAGCCATGGATGTTCGGATCAAACGGGGTTTCAACACCGTTGAGGATGATGTACTGCTCGTCGTTGCGCGTGTAGTTGCCGGGGATGCCGGTCGCGCTCTGACCGCTGTAGAACGGCGGGCCGCCGGCGGAGATCTTGCGGTCACCGGCCATCACGGACTTTTCGTTGACGTAGGACGCACCGACGGTAATCGAAGCGCGGTCGGTGACGGTACCCAGAGTGAAGTCGTACGCTTCACGCTCACCGTCGCCGGCGCTGTACTGGCCCTTATAGGCATTGACTTCAGCGCCGTCGAAGTTCTGCTTGGTGATGATGTTCACCACGCCGGCGATCGCGTCCGAACCGTAGATGGTCGATGCGCCGTCCTTCAGGACGTCGATGCGCTCGATCATCGCGGTAGGAATGGTGTTCAGGTCGACGCTGCCATCCAGGCCGGTGGTCCAGCGACGGCCATTGACCAGTACCAGGGTGCGCTCGGAACCCAGGTTGCGCAGGCTGACGCCGGCCGAACCGTCACCGCCGTTGTTGTAGGTACGGTTCAGGGCGGCGCCGTTGGCGGCAACGCGCTGCAGGATGTCGGCGACCGAAGTCACGCCCTGCTTGTCGATGTCGGCGCGGGTCAGGCTCAGGACCGGCTGCGAGGTTTCGATGTCGGTGCTCTTGATGCGCGAACCGGTGACCGAGATGCGGTCAAGGTTGGTCGCTTCCTGGGCCTGGGCGGTGGCAGTGGACGCCACACCGGCAACGAGCGCGACCAGAACGGCATCGCGCAGCTTGTTGGACTGGAAATTCATTGGCTCTCTCTCTCCAAGAAATCTTGGCTGGGTTAATGCCCGGCGGGGGAGCGAAAAGCGCTCCCAAATCGCGAGGCTGAGCCGATAGTAGCGGGCGTTCGCCAAGAATTAAAGCTGCGTTAATCAAGTCTATGATTTTGGTAAAAATGAAAATTGATGCACGAAATCAAGGGGTTGAATCGCAGGTGACATCACTCTGTCTCGTTTGTTAGCGCAAAGTGACGAAAAAAGTTTCCGTTGATGTGTATCACAGTATGTCGACGTGAATTGCGCGGTATCCAATTCGTCGAAAAGCGCTCTGCGTGTATCACGAACGCGCATACGCAACGGGCGCCTTTCGGCGCCCGGGAGAAGTCACTGCAGGAAGACCCAGGAGGTGGGGTCAGAGATCCTGTTCGTAACGCACGTACGGCACGGTGCCGTCGTCATTGCTTTCATTGCGCGGGGAGAACGGATTCTTGCCGCGGCTGATCACGTTCTCGGCGCCAACGGTAAGTTGGCCAGACCACGGGGTACGCCAGGTCAGGCCGATGCCCAGGCCCTCCCACTTGCCGGGCTTGCCCGGCACGTCGATCACGCGGCCGATGATGCTGCCGGTGAAGTTGCCGTAGCCGGCGCCGATGCTCAGGCTCTTGCTGTCCCAGCGGTCGACGATGGACGGTGCGGCATCGGCCAGCGGTACCAGGCGGGCCTTGGCGTAGGTACCGGCGATCGAGACAAAACCCTCGCGGCCGATGTTCTTCTGCGCGAATACGGTCAGATCGTTCTGCTCGGCACGCAGCGAGGGTGTCTTGTTCGGGCCGGACAGCCACGCCGGAAGTGTTTCACGACCGGTGCCGGCGGTGATGCCGAGACGGCTGCTGCCGCGGTTCAGCGCGGCGGTACCGGTGAAGCGGCGGCTGTTGAGGTCGTCGTCGTCACCCAGGCTGGCCAGCATGCAGTGACTGGCCAGGCCGCTCATGCTGGTCCCGCTGCTGCTGTTGCAGAGCAGGCCCAGCGAATCGCCGGAGGACAGGCCGAAGGCTGCATCCAGCGAGTTGCGGCCGAAGTGCCAGCGGGCGCCGGCGGCCTGTTCACCGGTGGGCTCCAGGTACAGCAGGGCCTCGACCTTGCCGCTGCCCTTGTTCCATACCGGCAGCACGGTCCGGGTGTCCTTGCTCTGCGCGTGCACGCCCGTGATCGCGCCAAGGGCGATCAGCAGGGCCAGCGGTAGACGCAGGAAGGTACGCATCGGACCAGTTCAGACAGGGACGGACAACGGAAGTTCCCGCGGAGACGGGAACTTGATCCTAGGGTGTTTATGAATTCTTAACAAGCCTTGATCCCCCCCAGATGCAAGACAAGCCGTTTACTGAAGCCGTTCAGGCGCCGGTACAGTCCCCTCGGCACCGTGGAACAGTATGCCGAACTCCGTCAAAGGAAAGTGATACTCCCGCCCGCAGAATTCGCAACGGACCTCGACGGCGCCGGTGTCTGCGGCTGCGGCACGGGCCTCGTCCTCGCCCAGCGACTGCAGCATCGACGCGACCCGCTCGCGGGAACAGGAGCAGGCGAAGGACAGCGGCTTGCCGCCCATCAGTTCCGGCTTCTCTTCGTGGAACAGGCGGTGCAGCAGCTGCTCGGCCGGGGTCGCCAGCAGCTCGGCTTTGCCCAGGGTCTCGAACAGGGCGCTGGCACGCGCCCAGCCGTCCTCGTCACCCTCGTCGCCCGGCAGCTTCTGCAGCAGCAGGCCGGCGGCGCCGTTGCGGTCGGCGGCCAGCAGCAGGCGGGTCGGCAGCTGTTCGGACTGGCGGAAGTAGTCCTCGAAGGCCTCGTCCAGCTCCGGTGCGGTCAGCGCGACCAGGCTCTGGTAGCGCTGCGGCTCGCGCGGGTCCAGGCCCGGGTTCTCGATGGTGATCGCGAGCACGGCGTCATCACCCAGGCTGGACAGGTCGCGCGGCGCATCGGCGCCCTCGCTGAGCTGGGCGATGCCGCGCAGGGTACCGGCGGCGGTGCACTCGGCAAACAGGGTGCGCAGCGCGGTGCTGCTGCGCAGCTGGATCGAGAGGCGGCCATCGATCTTGGTGTGGCCGGTGAACAGCGCCGAGGCCACGCAGGCCTCGCCGAGCAGTTCGGCGGCGGTATCCGGGTACTCGGCGTGGGACAGGATCTCCTGCCAGGTAGCCTGCAGGCGCACGTGGACGCCACGGACGCCAGCGTCGGGAAGCAGGAAGCGGATCAGGGAATCGGGGTTGGCGGTCATCGGCTCACATCGCGCGTAAACGAGGGCGGTTGCCGGATAATGCGCCGACAACCGGATAGAAGAAGGATGCACCAGTAATGGGGGCAGGGGGAGAGCAGCACAAGGTGGAGGCCATCGCGGAAGTCCCGCGCCGTAGGCGCTGGCGCTGGAAACGGCTGCTCTGGCTGCCGCTGCTGCTGGCCGCTTTCAGCTGCCTGCAGGTACTGGTGCTGCGGTTCATCGACCCGCCGGTATCCACGGTCATGCTGTGGCGCTATGGCGAGGCATTGGGGGAGGCCGACTGGTCCTATCGCCTGCATTACCAGTGGCGCGACCTGGACCAGATGGCAGCGAGCCTGCCGATCTCGCTGGTGGCCGCGGAGGACCAGCGCTTCCCCGACCACAATGGCTTCGACCTGCAGGCCATCGAGAAGGCCCGCGACCACAACGCCAAGGGCGGACGCCTGCGGGGGGCCAGCACGATCAGCCAGCAGGTCGCCAAGAATCTGTTCCTCTGGCAGGGCCGCAGCTGGATCCGCAAAGGCCTGGAAGTCTGGTACACGGTGCTGATCGAAGCACTGTGGCCGAAGGAACGGATCCTGGAGATGTACGCCAACATCGCCGAGTTCGGCGACGGCGTCTATGGCGCGCAGGCGGCGGCGCAGACGTTCTGGGGCAAGGATGCGTCCCGGTTGAGTCCGGCCGAGAGTGCACGGCTGGCGGCGGTGTTGCCGGCACCGCGGCGCTACAACGCGGCTAAGCCAGGGCCGTACGTGCAGCGGCGCGCGGCATGGATCCAGCGCCAGGCACGGCAGCTGGGCGGCGCGGCTTACCTGTCGGAAGACTGAGGACACCTGCCCTCGGGGCGGCAGGCCATGCACCTGCAGGCAACGTACAATCCGGGCATGAACCGCGAACGCCTTACTTTCGTCATCGCCGCCTACAACGAGGAGCAGGCGCTGCCGTGCCTGCATCCCCGCCTGTGTGCGGTGCTGGACGGAATGCCCGACATCGATGGCCACATCCTGTATGTGGACGATGGCAGCCACGATGGTACCTGGCAGGTGATCGCAGGATTGGCGCAGGACGACGCGCGCGTATCGGCGTTGAAGCTGTCGCGCAATTTCGGCAAGGAGGCTGCGCTGACTGCCGGCCTGGACCTGGTGCGCGACGGCGCGGCGATGATCCTGGATGCCGATGGCCAGGACCCGCCGGAACTGGTACCGCAGTTCGTTGCGCGCTGGCGCGAGGGCCATGACAACGTCTATGGCACGCGCATGGCCCGCGATGGCGAAGCCTGGATCAAGCGCGCCACGGCGGCGGCGTTCTATCGGGTGATCGGTCGCCTGTCACGCACGCCGATCCCTGCCGACACCGGTGACTTCCGCCTGTTGTCGCCACGCGCGCTGAGTGCGCTGCGCGAGATGCGTGAACGCCACCGCTTCATGAAGGGCCTTTTCAGCTGGGTCGGATTCAAGCGGATCGCCGTGCCCTACCACCGTCACGCGCGGGTGGCCGGCTCCAGCAAGTTCAGCCTGTGGCGGCTGTGGAACTTCGCGCTGGAGGGCATCACCGGGTTCTCGACCGTTCCCCTGCGGGCGGCGACCTACATGGGCCTGGCAACGGCGGCGGTGGCTTTCGTATTCGGCGTGTGGGTGATTGCCAAGGCGGCCCTGTACGGTGACCGGGTGGCGGGTTGGCCGACGATGATGGCGGTGATCCTGTTCCTGGGCGGGGTGCAGTTGATCGCGCTGGGCCTGATCGGCGAGTACCTGGGACGGCTGTACGAGGAATCCAAGCAGCGCCCGTTGTACCTGGTTGACGCCTGGCTAGCATCCGCCGTGGCAGACTCGGCCCTGCAACCCACCCTCGGAGGGCAGGCAGATGACCACGGTACGGCAACTGTTGGACGGCAAGTCTCCTGAAGTACATGCGGTCGCGCCGGATGCGGCGGTGATCGATGCGATCCGGTTGATGGCGGAAAAGGGCATTGGCGCGGTGCTGGTGATGGATGGTCCGCGGCTGGTCGGGATCCTTTCGGAGCGCGATTACGCGCGCAAGATCGTGCTGCGTGATCGTTCGTCGCGGGATACGGCGGTGGCCGAGATCATGACGGCGAAGGTGGTGACGGTCTCGCCGGGCGAGCAGGTGGAGCACTGCCTGCAGCTGGTGACCGACTACCGCATCCGCCACCTGCCGGTGGTGGAGGGCGCACAGGTGCTGGGGGTGATTTCCATCGGCGACCTGGTGAAGTCGGTGATCGATGCGCAGCGGCGCGAGCTGGATCAGCTGCAGCAGTACATCGTGGCGGGGTGAGTTGTTCGCTGGCGGGCCTGCGGCCCGCCGGCCCGCTTTTCGAAGCCAGAGCCAGAGCTGAGGGCAGCGCCTTCCTGGTACGCCGGGAGGCTGAGGGCATGGGCGTGCAGGACACGCCGTAAACCCCGCTCCGCGGTCCGGCCCAGCCGCTGGCGGCTGTGCGTTCGGGCGCTTGCGAAGCAGTGCTTCGCAAGCAAAGCGTCCTCACCCATGGGGGGCTCGATGGCGCCATCCATGGCGCCAACGGTCCTGCACGCCCATGCCCTCCGCCCTTGGACACGTTCCTGCGAGCGCGGTGCATACATGCGCGGTGGCTCGCCTTTGGTAGCTGCCAACCTTGGTTGGCAACAGCTTTTGACTTTGCTTTCTTCTTTTGACTTTGAATTTCGCTCTCGTTCCGCGCGCGCAGGAACCTGTCCGGAGCCGGAGCAAGGCGGCAGGCAGGACCGTGAGGCGCATGGATGCGCCGACCGAGCCTACAGGGACGTATTTACGGCGTGTCCTGCCTGTCGCCTTGCTCCGGCTCTACGCGCGGGAAAAGAGGCGCCGCGAACAACGCTGTAACCCTACTTCGCATACTGCCCCCCGCAGTCGGCATCCTTCCCCGGCCCCAGTTCGATGGTCGCCAGCAATGCCGCTGGCGGCGCGATGCTGCCCAGCGCCAGGGCTACCGCGCCACGAATCCCCAACGCCTTGAAGTCCGGGCGGAACGACGGGTCCTTGAACGTGCCACTGATGTGCAGTGGAGAGCGCAGTACCAGGATGCTCTTGTCCTTCGGGCGCGGTTTCAGCAGCAGGTCCAGGGTCTCGTCGCGCAGGCTGACCGTGCCTTCGCCGATGAGGATCGTATCGGTGGTGTCCACCGCCAGCGCCTGGCTGGTCATCAGGCCGTCGCGCACGCCGAAGTCGGCGAAGGCGCAGCGCAGGGGAATCTGTTTGTCGCCGGTCACCAGGAATTTCAGTGATTCGGTGATGTCCAGCCCTGCCAGTTCCATCACCAGGTTGCCGACATGGCCGCGGCCCATCGCCAGGCCGACCTTGCCGTCGCTGCTGCCGAGCATTGCGGCGATCGAGTTGCCGCGGCCGCTCAGGTCCACCTCGCCGCCGATGCCGCCCTTGGCCTGCTCGGCCAGTTTCGCGTCCGGAAACAGCTGGCCGAGCTGCACGCCGCGCACACTGGCCTTCAGGGCGGTGCTGATCTGCGGACGGCGCGCGTCCATGCGGATCGTGCTGCGGATATCGCCTCCGGCCACGCCGAAGTTCAGCGGGTCCAGCCGCAGTACGCCGTCATCCAGCAACAGGTGCGCGTCCATGTCGTCCAGCGGCAGTGATGGCGCGTTGATGCGGTGGGCCTTCCAGCGCACGTCGGCATCCATCGCGCGCAGCTTGCCGAGGTTGTAGGGCGTGTCGGGCAGCACGCGTGCGCGGGCGGCAACCCGTGCGGCCTCGGCCTTCTGTTCGGCGTTGGCGGTTTCGCCGCCGCCGGTTTTCGGTGGGGCACCGACGAAGCCGGCAAGGTCATCGAAGTCCAGGCGCTTGGATTCCAGCGTGGCGGTCAGCCGCGGCCGCGCACCGCCCACTTCGAACTGCAGATTGCCACCGAGGTCGCTGTCGCCGACCTTGCCGGTGAAGGCGTCGTAGCGCCAGACGTTGTGGTCACGCTTGAGCCGGCCGTTCAACGCATAGGGTGGCGACGGCGGAATGGCAATGCCGAGCAGCGGATAGAGGTCGGCGAGGTCCTGGCCGCTGAGCGCAAACTGCAGATCGAACACGCGCAGCTGGAAGGGATTGGTCAGCGTGCCACTGGCTACCGCGTGGGTGGCGCCTGCTCGGCCATCGAGATGGATGCGGAACGGATGGTCGCTGTCGGTCAGCTCCAGCGGTGATTCCGTGCCGCCACGCAGGGTGAACGGATTGCCCTGCCAGTGTCCCTTGCCCTGTACCAGCAGCGGTGGCGCTGCATCGGCCTGTTTCGGCTGGCCGCTGCGCACGTCCACGCGGATATCGGTACGGCCGAGCGCGTCGAGGAACTGCAGGCGACCGTCATCGATGCGCAACCGTTTGAGCTGCGGGCTGGTCCCACCGGCGCTGCCACCGAGGAAATCCCAATTGCCCGGGTCGCCCTTGCGCGGCGCTGTTTCCAGCAGCACGTCCGGCCGGGTCAGGCGTACTTCGGGCAGCTGCACGCTGCCGCGCAGCAGCGGCCACACCCGCACGTCGATCTCGACGCGGTCTGCGGTGGCCATATCGGGTTGCTTCGCCCAGCTTGCATTGGCGAAGGTGATCGCATCGGCACGGATCGTACTGGTGCGGCCGAGGTCGACATCAAGGTTCCCGATGTGCAGCGCACGGCCGGTGCGTGCCTGCACCGCACGCTCAACCGGCCCCTTGAACCAGTTCCAGTCCCACAGCGCGATCAACAGCAGGAGTGCCGCCAGCAGGAAGATCAGGATCGTGAGCCAGCGCCGGCCTCGTGGGCCGGGGCGGCGGAGGCGCCAGCGGGTCGTGCGCTTTGTGGCAGGGGAGGTGGCAGCATTCACGCCGCCATGGTTGCCCCCTCTTCGTGGACAGGGCGCGAAGCGTCCATGTGCGTGGTGTGCACACGCCGCGTTCGAACGCTGGTTTACAGCACCTGCATGGTGACCGCGACGAAGTGGCAGACGCTGCCACCGATCACGAACAGGTGCCAGATCGCGTGCGAGTACGGGATCGATTCACGATGGTAGAAGTAGGTCCCCAGCGTGTACGACAGGCCGCCGGCGAACAGCCAGGTGAGGGTGCCGCCGTCGATCGAAGCCCACATCGGCTTGATCGCCACGATCACCAACCAGCCCATGGCGATGTAGATCACCGTTGAGAGCACCTTGAAGCGGCCGGTGTAGAACAGCTTGAACACCACGCCGCCCAGCGCCAGCGCCCAGATCGCGGTGAACAGGCCCCAGCCCCACGGGCCGCGCAGGCCGATCAGGGTGAACGGGGTATAGGTGCCCGCGATCAGCACATAGATCGCGCAGTGGTCGAACACCTTCAAGCGGCCCTTGGCGACCGGATGCTGGATGGCGTGATACAGGGTGGAGGCGGTATACAGCAGCAACAGCGCGATACCGAACACGATCGCGCTGGCCAACTGCCAGCCGTCGCCATAGATCGCAGCCAGGGTGATCAACACCGCGCTGGCGGCCAAGGCGAATACCGCGCCCAAGCCATGGGTCAGGGCGCTGGCGATTTCTTCACGGATCGAAGCAATGGACGTCGTGGACATGGGCATGGGCATCGTTCACGGGGAGGGGGACCCGCGTCCCCTTATCATCGCCGCGATGGCCGCCGTGTGCACGCCCGTCACCGTATGGTGGGTGAATCCCTGCGTTGCGCCGATGAATCCGTGAGCGGTAGATCCACGCCATGCGTGGATGAACCACCCGCGACGGCCGGGGGCAGAGCCCTTTCCCTGCGGAAAGGGATCCGACCCGCTGGCATCAGCCCACCGAAACCGTATGCGCCGCTTCGCGGGTGGCCGAGAAGCGCACGTCCGGCGAGCGTTCCTGGGCCAGCTGCAGGTTGACCCGGGTCGGTGCCAGGTAGACCAGGTGGCCGGCTGCATCCAGCGCCAGGTTCAGCGCATTCTTCTCGCGGAACTCTTCCAGCTTCTTCTCGTTGCTGCAGTGGACCCAACGCGCAGTGGTCACGCTGACCGGCTCGAAGGTGGCTTCCACGCCGTACTCGTCCTTCAGGCGGTAGGCGGCCACGTCGAACTGCAGCACGCCGACCGCACCCAGGATCAGGTCGTTGCTGGTCAGCGGGCGGAAGAACTGGGTCGCACCTTCCTCGGACAGCTGGGCCAAGCCCTTCTGCAGCTGCTTGAGCTTGAGCGGATCGCGCAGGCGGGCGCGGCGGAACAGTTCCGGGGCGAAGTTGGGGATGCCGGTGAAGGTGACTGCTTCGCCTTCGGTGAAGGTATCGCCGATGGAAATGGTGCCGTGGTTGTGGATGCCGATCACATCGCCCGGCCACGCCTCGGCGGCGATCTCGCGGTCGCTGGCCATGAAGGTCAGCGCGTTGGCCAGCTTCATTTCCTTGCCGGTGCGCACGTGGAAGGTCTTCATGCCGGCGCTGAAGCGGCCCGAGCAGACCCGCATGAACGCCACGCGGTCACGGTGCTGCGGGTCCATGTTGGCCTGGATCTTGAACACGAAGCCGGTCAGCTTGTTCTCTTCCGGGGCGATCTCGCGGCCGGTGGTGGAACGCGCCTGCGGCGACGGGGCATGTTCGACGAAGAAGTCCAGCAGCGGCTGCACACCGAAGTTGTTCACGCCGGAGCCGAAGAACACCGGGGTCTGCTTGCCCGCGCGGTAGGCGTCCAGGTCGAACGGATGGCTGGCGCCCTGCACCAGTTCCAGTTCGTCGCGCAGGTCGGCCAGCATCTGTGCACCGATCTTCTCGGCCAGGCCGGGCGCATCGATGGACGGGAAGATGGTCGAGTCCTGGCGGGTGAAGTTGCGGCCCGGTTCGTACAGGTGCACTTCGCCGGTCAGCAGGTGGACCACGCCCTTCAGGCGCTGGCCCATGCCGATCGGCCAGGTCACCGGCGCGCACTGGATGCCCAGCACGGTTTCCACTTCATCCAGCAGCTCGATCGGGTCCTTGCCCTCGCGGTCGAGCTTGTTGATGAAGGTCATGATCGGGGTGTCGCGCAGGCGGCAGACTTCCATCAGCTTGATGGTGCGCTCTTCCACGCCCTTGGCCACGTCGATCACCATCAGCGCCGAGTCCACCGCGGTCAGCACGCGGTAGGTGTCCTCGCCGAAGTCGGCGTGGCCGGGGGTGTCGAGCAGGTTGACGATCTTGCCTTCGTACGGGAACTGCATCACCGAGGAGGTGACGGAGATGCCGCGCTCCTTTTCCAGCGCCATCCAGTCGGAGGTGGCGTGGCGGGCGGCCTTGCGGCCCTTGACCGAACCGGCCATCTGGATCGCGCCTCCGAACAGCAGCAGCTTTTCGGTCAGCGTGGTCTTGCCGGCGTCAGGATGGGAAATGATGGCGAAGGTGCGGCGACGCGACGCTTCGTTGGCGACTTCGGACATGGCAGTGGCGCCCGCCCGGGGCGCTTTTCAAAGAGATAAGCGCCCGATTATACCGGCCGGGGGCGGTCAGCGCCCGGTGCCGCCCTCGGCCTCGCCCTGGCGGGCGAACTGCAGTTGGCCCTGTTCGGCGAAGATGCGCACCGGCACCGAGCGCAGGTTCATGCCCCGGTTGACCTGCACCACGAAGTGCAGGTGCGGCGCGCTGCTGTAGCCGCTGTTGCCGGACAGACCGATCGGCTGCCCGGCCCCTATCGCCTGGCCGCGACGCACACGCATGCCGCCGGCCTGCAGGTGGCCGTACAGGGCCATGCTGCCGTCGCTGTGCAGCACGCGGATGAAGTTGGCGCGGGCACCATCACGTTCGCGGTCCTGGCCGTTGCCACGGAAGCCATCCTGGATCTGCATCACCGTGCCCTCGCGCGCGGCCAGCACCAGGGTGCCCTCCGGCAGCGCGAAGTCGACCGCATCGCGGTTTTCCTCGTCATCGTGGCTGAACCGGCCCTGTGGCGCCTGGTCCACGCGTGGGCGGGTCGTATCGAACGGCAGGCGGTAGGCGACATCCTCGGCCTGTGCGGCCGGATTGCCGGGCACCGACTGCAGGCGCAGGTCCAGGGTGCGGCCGTTGGACGGTGCGGGCAGGTGGCCGACCACCAGGCTGCTGTCGCCCTGGATCAGCGACTGCACCGGCAGGCCTTCGACCGGGCGTCCGGGCGCGGCGCGCAGTTCGACCTGCAGCGGACCGGCCAGTGCGTTGTCGACCCGGGCCTGCCAGTGCCCGCCGAGCGGCTGCAGGCGCAGCTGGGCCATCGGCGCAGCGCTCTGCGCGGTCTCGCCACGGGGGGGCGGAGCGGCCGGGGCGGCCTTGGGCACCAGTCCCCAGCCCTGGCGCCAGTCACCGGCGCTGGCCGTCGTGCTCACCAGCAGGGACAACAGCAGGCAGGTCAGGGGCAGGCGCAGCATCAGTGGT
This sequence comes from Stenotrophomonas sp. 93052_Sma, assembly GCF_056481145.1. Lineage (NCBI taxonomy): Bacteria > Pseudomonadati > Pseudomonadota > Gammaproteobacteria > Lysobacterales > Lysobacteraceae > Stenotrophomonas > Stenotrophomonas sp. 93052_Sma. The sequence continues at coordinate 3,697,827 of NZ_CM151134.1, read as the reverse complement.
TCCAGTGGGTAGGGACCGCCGGGACTGTAGCCGATCCTGAACAGGACGACCGCGACCGCCTTCGCATAGTCGCGTTGAAAATATTCATCGCTTTATCCGCATGAAGGGATTGACAGTGCCGGAAGGGGCTGGCATCGTGGCTCCACCATCGAGACCGGCAGAGGGACAGGCCCTTTGAAGCCGGGGCAGCCCGCGGATGCGAAAGCGTCTGCGTAGGTGCCAAATCCTGCGGGGACCGTGGCGTCCACCGAAAGATGGTTCGAACCATGCACCCCACGTGCATCTCGAACGCGGGCCCCGCGAAGGCTCGATGGCCGATTCCCCAACCGGATCCCGCCATGAGCTTCGCCGCCAGTACCGCCATTCGCCCCGAACCCTTTGTCCCCGTCAGCGTGCCGGTCGAAGACCGCGTGCATGCCGAGCGCGGTGAGTTCGCCGCGGTGCTGTCGATGCGTCACGCCGGCCCCAGCCCGGTGCGCCTGCGCTATGAGTGGGTCGGCCCGGCCAATGCGCCGGTGGTGGTGCTGGCCGGTGGCATTTCCGCCCATCGCCACGTGGCGTCCAATGCACAGTTCAGCGAGAAGGGCTGGGCCGAAGACCTGGTCGGCAGCGGGCGCGCTGAATCCGCAGCAGCTGCGTGTACTGGCCTTCGACTTCATCGGCGCCGATGGTGCACTGGATGTGCCGATCGATACCGCCGACCAGGCCGATGCACTGGCGCTGCTGCTGGACCATCTCGGCATCCGCACGCTGAAGGCGTTCGTGGGCTACTCCTACGGGGCGCTGGTCGGCCAGCAGTTCGCGATCCGCCACCGTGCACGCGTGCGCCAGCTGGTGCTGGCCAGTGGCGCGCATCGCCCGCATCCGTATGCCGCCGCCTGGCGCGCATTGCAGCGCCGCGCGGTCGCGTTGGGCCAGCTGCAGTGCGGCGAAGACCACGGCCTGGCGCTGGCCCGGCAGTTCGCCATGCTCAGCTACCGCACCCCGGAAGAGTTCGGCGAGCGCTTCGATGCCGCGCCGGAAGTGATCAATGGCCGTGTGCGCGTGGCCGCCGAAGACTATCTCGATGCGGCCGGTGCGCAGTACGTCGCGCGCACGCCGGTGACTGCTTACCTGCGCCTGTCCGAATCGATCGACCTGCACCGCGTCGACCCCACCGCGATCCTGCCGCCCACCGTAGTTGTCGCGGTGGAGGGTGACCGCCTGGTGCCGCTGGCCGACCTGGTCGGTCTGGTCGAAGGGCTGGGCCCGCGCGGCAGTCTGCGCGTGCTGCGCTCGCCCTACGGCCACGACGCCTTCCTCAAAGAAACCGATCGCATCGACGCGATCCTCGCCACCGCCTTCCGCACTTCTGGAGAGTCCGCATGAGCCTGCACGCAAACGAGCCGTCCTGTAGTCGCACCACTGCCGCCGTCCGTGCCGGCATCGATCGGGACACCGCGCATGGTGCGGTCACGCCGCCGATCGTGCTGTCGTCGAACTTCAGTTTTGAAGGCTTCGGCAACAAGCGCCAGTACGACTACACGCGCAGTGGCAACCCGACCCGTGACCTGCTCGGCGAGGCGCTGGCGGAACTGGAGGGCGGCGCCGGCGGCGTCATCACCGCCACCGGCATGGGTGCGATCAACCTGGTGTTGAACGCATTGCTGCAGCCGGGCGACACCCTGGTGGTGCCGCATGATGCATACGGCGGCAGCTGGCGCCTGTTCAATGCGCTGGCGAAGAAGGGCCACTTCGAGCTGGTCACCGCCGACCTGACCGATCCGCGCGCACTGGCGCAGGCGCTGGCCACGCAGCCGAAGCTGGTGCTGGTGGAAACCCCGTCCAACCCGCTGCTGCGCATCACCGACCTGCGCTTCGTCATCGAGACCGCGCACAAGGCCGGTGCACTGGTGGTAGTCGACAACACCTTCCTGTCGCCGGCCCTGCAGCAGCCGCTGTCGTTCGGCGCGGACCTGGTGCTGCATTCCACCACCAAGTACATCAATGGCCACAGCGATGTGGTCGGTGGTGCGGTGGTCGCGCGCGATCCGGCGCTGCACGAGCAGCTGGTGTGGTGGGGCAACGCGCTGGGCCTGACCGGCTCGCCGTTCGATGCGTTCCTGACCCTGCGCGGCCTGCGCACGCTGGATGCGCGCCTGCGGGTGCACCAGGAGAACACCGCGTCGATCGTTGCCCTGCTGGACCAGCATCCGGCGGTCGGCACGGTGTACTACCCGGGCCTGGCCGATCACCCGGGCCACGCCATCGCCGCGCGCCAGCAAAGCGGCTTCGGCGCGATGCTGTCGTTCGAACTGGCCGACTGCGAAGGCGATGATCCGCATGCCGCAGTGCGTGCCTTCGTCGATGGCCTGCGCTGCTTCACCCTGGCCGAATCGCTGGGTGGCGTCGAAAGCCTGATCGCGCACCCGGCCACCATGACCCATGCGGCGATGACCGCTGAAGCGCGCGGCCGCCGGCATCAGCGAAGGCCTGCTGCGCCTGTCGGTCGGCATCGAGGCCGAGCGTGACCTGCTGGCTGATCTCGGCGCAGCGCTGCAGCGCGCCGAAGCCGTGATCGATGCGGCTGCGCGCCGCAAACAGGTGGTGGATGCATGAGCGCTCGCCGCTGACATTCCTGCGCTGGGCGTGGGACGCCTGGCGCTGCTCGGCACCGGCACGGTGGGCTCTGCCTTCGTGCAGCGCTACCAGGCGTTGCAGGCACGCGGGTTGGAACTGCCCAGCGTGCAGTGGCTGGCCAATTCGCGCACCGCACTGGCGATCGACCGTGATCTGGCGTTGCCGCTGGAGCTGGCACGACGCGCACCGCGTGACGGTCTCAGCTCACCGCCATGGGCGAGCGCCGAAGGGCTGGAACGGGGTGACGTGGTGGTCGATGCCACTGCCAGCGAAGATGTGGCCGCACGTCACGTGCAGTGGCTGGCGCGTGGCGTGCACGTGGTCACCGCCAACAAGCTGGGCCGCGGTGCGCAGCTGGCACGTGCCACGGCCATCGCCGAGAGCTGCGCAGACAGTGGCGCACGCTATGGCGATAGCGCCACCGTCGGTGCCGGCCTGCCGTTGCTGAGCAGCCTGCGCGCGCTGGTAGCCGGTGGCGACCACATCCACGCTATCGAGGGCGTGCTGTCCGGCTCGCTGGCGTGGCTGTTCCATCGCTATGACGGCCAATCGCCGTTCTCGGCGGCGGTGCGCGAGGCGCTGGCGGCCGGTTATACCGAACCGGACCCGCGTCTGGATCTGTCCGGCGAGGACGTGCGCCGCAAGCTGCTGATCCTGGCGCGCAGCAGCGGGCTGGCGCTGGATGCTTCGCAGGTGCAGGTGGATTCACTGGTGCCTGAAGCGCTGGCAGCGCTGCCGCTGGAGGATGCGGTGGCTGCGCTTGAGCAGCTGGATGCGCCGCTGCAGGCGCGCTGGCAGCAGGCACGCGACAATGGTCGTGTGCTGCGTTTCGTCGGCCGCGTTGATGGCGAGGGTGCGCAGGTAGGCCTGCGCGAGTTGCCGGCCGATCACCCCTTGGCGCAGGGTGCAGGCACCGACAACCGCGTGGCCATCCACAGCGATCGCTATCACCGCCAGCCGTTATTGATCCAGGGGCCGGGCGCGGGTGCGGAAGTCACTGCGGCCGCGTTGCTGGATGACGTGCTGCGGATCGTGGGTTGATGTCCGTGCTGCTGCGCTCGCCGGTCCATGCCCGGCGGGCCCGCAATCTCAACGCGACCTCAACGCCTTCAACAATGCCGCATTGAACTGCTTCGGGTCCTGCACCTGCGGCGAATGGCCCAGTTCGGCGAACTCGACCAGCGTCGCGCCCGGAATGGCCGCGGCCGCTGCTCTGCCCAGCTCCGGATAATTGCCGAGCGTCGCCTTCATCGCAGGCGGCGCCAGGTCACGGCCGATCGCGGTGCGGTCCTTCTGGCCGATGAACAACGTGGTCGGCACCTGCAGATTCTTCAGTTCGTAGACCACCGGCTGGTTGAACACCATGTCCGATGCCAGTGCCTGGCTCCATGCAACGACCTGCTTGCCCGGGCCTTCATACATGCCCGACTGCATCCGCGCCCACGGTTCATACGCCGGCTTCCATTTGCCGTCGTAGTACACGTCCAGCTGGTAGCGGCGGATGCTGTCATAGCTGATGTTCATTTCGCCGGCGTACCACGTGTCCACGCTGCGCCAGGGAACACCCAGCGCCTTCCAGTCTTCCAGCCCGATTGGATTGACCAGTGACAGGCTGCGCAGGTCCTGCGGGAACATCAGCGCGTAGCGCACCGCCAGCATGCCGCCCATCGAATGACCGACCAGGTGCACCGGTACATCACCCAGCTGCAGCTGTTGCAGCAGGGCATGGGTGTTGGCGGCCAGCTGCGCGAACGAATACTGGTAGCGCTCGGGCTTGCTGGATTTGCAGAAGCCCACCTGGTCCGGGGCGATCACCCGGTAGCCGGCGTTCAGCAGCGGCGCGATGGTCTGCTGCCAGGTGGCTGCGCAGAAATTCTTGCCGTGCAGCAGAACCACCACGCCGATGGCGCGGCGTTTGGGCAGGACATCCAGATAGGCCATTTCCAGTGGCTGCCGCTGCGACTCCAGTGCGAAGATCTTCACCGGATAGCCGTAGTCGAAACCCTCCAGCCGCGGCCCGTAGGTGGGCGCGGCCAAGGCAGGCAGCGGCAGGCAGGCAAGCAGGGCAGCAGCGATCACGCGCATGGGGCCAATCCGGGGCAGGGGAGCCCCGAGCCTAACCGGAACGCGGTGACGACGTCGTCCGATGTTGAGCCGGGCCCATGCCCGGCTGCAGGGTAGAGCCAGGCCATGCCTGGCTGCGGCCATCAGCACTCGATGACGTTCACCGCCAGGCCACCGCGGCTGGTTTCCTTGTACTTGTCCTGCATGTCGCGGCCGGTATCGCGCATGGTCTTGATTACCTTGTCCAGCGACACCTTGTGCTTGCCGTCGCCGCGCATCGCCATGCGCGAGGCATTGATCGCCTTCACCGCACCCATCGCATTGCGCTCGATGCACGGAATCTGCACCAGTCCACCAATCGGGTCGCAGGTCAGGCCCAGGTTGTGTTCCATGCCGATTTCCGCAGCATTCTCGATCTGGCTCGGGTTGCCGCCCAGCGCCGCGACCAGGCCGCCGGCCGCCATCGAGCAGGCCACGCCTACTTCACCCTGGCAACCCACTTCGGCACCGGAAATCGAAGCGTTTTCCTTGTACAGGATGCCGATCGCCGCCGAGGTCAGCAGGAAGTCGAACACGCGCTGCTCGTTGGCGCCGGGGCAGAAACGGTCGAAGTAATGCAGCACGGCGGGCAGCACGCCGGCTGCACCGTTGGTCGGCGCGGTCACCACGCGACCACCGGCGGCGTTTTCTTCGTTCACCGCCAGTGCGTACAGGTTGACCCAGTCCAGCGTGGTCAGCGGATCGCGCATCGCCGCTTCCGGCTTCGACGACAGCTCGCGGTACAGCGCCGGTGCACGACGGCCGACCTTCAGGCCACCCGGCAGCACGCCTTCCTCGCGGATGCCACGCGCGACGCACGACTGCATCGCGCTCCAGATCTCGCGCAGGTTGGCGCGGATCTCGTCTTCGCTGCGCCAGCACTTCTCGTTCTCGAACATCAACTGGGCAATGCTCAGGCCGCTGCGTGCGGTCTGCGCCAGCAGCTCGTCGCCGCTCTTGAACGGGTAGGGCAGCGGGGTCTCGTCGGGCACGATGCGGTCATCGGCCGCGTCGTCCTGGTTGACCACGAAGCCGCCACCGACCGAGTAGTAATCGCGGGTGGCAATTACTTCGTCCTCGGCGTTGTACGCGGTGAAGCGCATGCCGTTGGTGTGGTACGGCAGCTTCTGGCGCTTGTTCATGCCGAGGTCGCGCTTTTCGTCGAAGGCGATCTCGTGCTGGCCCATCAGCTGGATGCGCTTGCTGCTGCGGATGCGCTCCAGCGTGGCCGGGATGATGTCCGGGTCGATCAGGTTCGGCCGCTGCCCTTCCAGGCCGAGCAGGATCGCCTTGTCGGTACCATGGCCGCGGCCGGTCAGCGCCAGCGAGCCATAGACATCGGCGCGGATGCGCGCGACCTCGTGCAGGCGGCCCGGGTCGAGCAGCCAGCGGTGGATGAATCGCTCGGCGGCCTTCATCGGCCCGACGGTGTGCGAGGAGCTCGGGCCAATGCCGATCTTGAAAACGTCGAACGTGCTGACAGCCATGGTTGCCGTACTGCGGGTACCGGAAGAGACCGCTATTCTAGCGGTTCACGCCGCACTTCAATGGCTGCGGCGCAGCATTTCCACCAAGGGGACCCTGCCGGTGTTGACTCTGTTCCAGCGTGACGACTGCCACCTGTGCGACATGGCGCTGGCCGAGCTGGCCAAGGCCAGGGCGCCGGAATTCGAATCGGTGTTCCTGGATGACCAGCCAGCGCTGGAATCGCGCTACGGCGCGCGGGTGCCGGTGCTGCGCGACGAGCGCGGCGACCGTGAGCTGGACTGGCCGTTCGACGCGGCCACGGTTCGGGCGTGGCTGGCCGTCGATCGGTAGTGCCGGCCGCTGGCCGGCACCTGCCCGCATCGGTGAGGTTGCCGGCCAGCGGCCGGCACCACCGGAGATGATGGCCGGGGCGGTGCCCCGGCCCGTTGATCATTTCGCGTTGAACTTCACGATCGTGCTGATCGCGGTTTCGTCCGGGATGGTCTTGGTGTCGGCCCAGTCACCGCTGCCGACGCCGAAGTCCAGGCGCTTGACGGTGGCCTTGCCGGTCAGCACCGGCTGGGTGCCCGGCTTCCAGGTGAAGGTGAGGGTGACCGGCTTGCTGACGCCGCGCAGCTCCAGCGTGCCGTCGGCGGCGAACTGGTCGTTGCCCACCGCACGGAAGCCCTTGGCGGTGTAACGCGCAGTGGCGAACTTGCCGACGTTGAAGAAGTCGGCGGTCTGCAGGGTCGAGTCGCGGTCGCTGTTGCCGCTCTTGGCACCGGCCAGCGGAATCACCACGTCCAGCGAACCGGCGGCCGGGTTGGCCGGGTCGAAGCTGAGCTTGGTGGCAAAGCCCGGGAAGCTGCCGGTGAACACTTCGCCGTCGTACTTGGTGGCGAACACCAGGATCGAGCCGGCACCGGGGGCCTGCGCGTAGTCCGCGGCGAGCGCCGGGGCGGTGGCCAGCATGCCGGCCAGGGCGGCGGCCACGGCGGCCGGAGTGGTCAGTTTCAGGTTCATCGGTCAGTCCTTCTGAGGGGAGGCGAGCCAGCCGCGCGGCAACATGCGGGACAGCGTTGCATCGCGCTGGAACATGTGGTGGTAGAAGGCAGCGCCGGCATGGGCCAGCACCACCGCGATCAACAGCCAGAAGCCGTATTCGTGGATGGCGTGGGACACCGCGACGACCTGCGGATCCGGGCCACTCAGCTTGGGCACATCAACCAGGCCGAACCAGCGGAACGGGCGCAGGCCACTGGCCGAGTCGTACAGCCAGCCCGACAGCGGGATGGCGAACATCAGCACATACAACAGTACGTGGGTGGCGCTGGCGATGCGCTCCTGCCAGCTGGGCACGCCCGGCACCGGCTTGGGGGCGCCGGCGTACAGGCGCCAGCCGAGGCGGAACAGCACCAGCGCCAGTACGGTGATGCCGATCGACTTGTGTGCGGTGTAGACCCAGAAGTACTTGGGCGTCTTGGGCAGTTCGCCCATGGTCAGGCCGACCACGCCCAGGGCGAGGATCAGCAGTGCGATCAACCAATGCAGGATCTGGCTGACACTCCCCCAGACGGCGGGGGTGTTCTTGGCGGTCATGAAAGGTCCTCTAGCGGGCCGTCTTGGGGTCGGAGTGCGGAACGGGAGCGGGAGTTCCCGGGGCGTCGCTGCGGTCGAGGGTGGCTTCAGCCTCGATCCTCAGCTGTACTGCATCACCGATGACGCCCGGCCAGGCGGTGATGCCGAACGCGCGCCGGCTCAGCGTGGTGCTGGCGGAAAAACCGGCGGTGCGTCGGAACGGGGGGAGGGGGTAGCGCTTGATGGCGTTGAGGGTCACGTCCAGGGTGACTTCCTGGCTGACGCCGCGCAGGGTCAGGGTACCGATCACGTGGGCGCGCCTGGCATCGATCGGTTCGACCCGGCTGGAGACGAAGCGCGCTGGGGAAACGCTCGCCGTCGAGCAGGCTGCGGGCCAGCGTGGCCTGGTTCCATTTGGCATCACCAAGGTCCAATCGCGACACGGGGACCTCGACATCCAGTGTGGCCTCGCGCCAGTTGTCGGGATCGAACTGCAGGCGGCCCTCACTGCCGGAGACCGTACCCATCGCCTGCGAGTAACCCGCGTGGTCGATGGTGAACAGCACACGCGTATGCACTGGATCGAGGCGATAGGTGTCTGCATCCGCCCAGGCGGGGGCGGTGGCGAGCAGCATCGGCAGCAGGGCCAGGCAGGGACGCATCGATGGCGGGCTCCGGAAGGGGACGTTGCGATCATACGCACAGCCCCCTGCCAACGTTGCGTGCATGGCTGCAACAGTTCGTGGTGGGTCCACCGGTGGAAACAGGCTGTTGCAGCCATGAACCCGGCCCTGTGTGACAATCGGGACAGGACAGGGGGTTCAGGATGACGAGCGGTTGGCGCCTGTGGTGCCGAGGCATCGCGGGAATGGGGCTGCTGCTGATGGCGTTCGCCACGGCGGCCACGGCCCTCGACATGGCGGAAACACCGCGCCTGCGCCGTTTCGGTGCAGCTGAAGGCATGCCCTCGCGCATGGTGCTGGCGCTGGCCGAAGACCGCCAGGGCCATATCTGGGCGGCCACCGATGGCGGCCTGGTGCGCTATGACGGCGGCAACCTGCGGGTCTGGGAACATGATCCGGAGCAGCCGGGCTCGCTGCCCGGCAACGAGATCGAGACCCTGCTGGTCGATCCCCTGGACCGCGTCTGGGTCGGCATCAATGGCAAGGGCGTGGCCCGGCTGGATGCCGACCGCGAACGCTTCAAGACCTTCGATGCGGTCAACGGCCCCTGCATGAGCCAGTTCTGGACGCTGGCCTACGCCGAGGATGCACTGTGGATCGGCACCAGTGGCCATGGCGTCTGCCGTTTCGGTGAAGACGGCAGCCTGCGCTTCTTCGAGCATGATCCGGCCCGTCCCGGCGGGTTGCCCAGCAATACCATCTACAGCAGCCTGGTCGACGCGCAGGGGCGACTGTGGATCGGCACCGAGGCGGGCATTGCGCGCTGGAACGGGACTGGATTCGAGGCTGTCGCGCCGCGCGAACTGGGGGCGCTGAGTGTGTTGCGCCTGAGCCGCGACCCCGATGGCTCGATCTGGGCCGGCAGCCAGAATGACGGCCTCTACCGTATCGACGCGCAGGACCGGGTCAGCCGTCCGCGCTGGGCCGACAGTGCGCGCCTGCGTTCGGCACTGGTGCTGGCCGATCGCCAGGGCGGTTACTGGGCGGGCACCTCCGATGGCCTGTTGCGTGGAGATGCCAGCATGCTGCGGCGGCTCGACGGCGACCGCGGCAGTGGCTTCCTCACTGCCCAGAGCGGTGTGCTTGATCTGATGCAGGACCATGAGGGCGGATTGTGGGTGGCGCTGCTGACCCAGGGCTTGGCCTACCTGCCGCCGGACTGGCGCCGGTTTTCGATCTGGAACCAGCTTGACGGCAAGCCGCTGGACAGCCAGTACCTGCTGAGTGCAGCCAGTGATGGCCGGAATTACTACGTCGGCTCAGCGCATGGCGTGTACCAGCTGGACGCGCAGGGAGTACTGAAGTTGTTGGCCAGCGATCGCGAGATCGGCAGCGGGGCGGTGTGGTCGGTGCTGCCGCGGCCGGACGGGCGCCTGTGGCTGGGGCGTGCCGGCCGCATCAGCGTGTACGACCCGGCCACCCGCGCGCTGCACGATTGGCATATCGATGGGGGAGCCGATCTGCGCCAGCGCATCGATCTGATGCGGCAGGCCCCCGATGGCACGGTCTGGCTGTCGGTGATGAACCTGGGCCTGCAGCAGCGCAGCGCCGATGGCCGCGTGCTGCGTAGTTACCCGCTGGAGGATCTCCGCAAGACCGCCGATTCACCTGTTGAGCAGATCCGCTTTGATGCCCAGGGCAAGGCCTGGGTGATGGGCGACATGGGGATCTGGCGTGAACAGGCCGGGCGCTTCGAAGCGGTGCCGGGCGTTTCGCGCGGGCTGATCTACGATCTGGTGTGGGTGGATCCGCAGCAGCTGTGGCTGGCCCGGCAGGGGGCGCTGGAACGCTACCAATGGGATGGCATGAGCCTGCGCCTGATCCAGCGCATCGATGGCAGTGCTGGCGTACCCTCGGTCAGCATGGGCGGACTGGCGCTGGCCGAAGACGGCCGCCTGTGGGCGACCACGCCACGTGGCCTGCTGCGGTGGGACCCGAAGACGCGCCGCCTGCAGCAGTTCAACGAACGCGATGGCCTGCCCGACGCCGAGTTCACCAGCAGGCCGCCGGCGGTGAATGCCGATGGTCGCGTGCTCGCGGTGGCCCAGACCGGCCTGGTCGTGTTCGATGTGAATGCTGCCGATGCGGTGCTGCCGCCGTCGTCGCTGGTGATCGCCGAGGTCCGCGTGCGGCGTGATGATGCCCGCGGCTGGCAACCGCTGCCGACCACCGGCACGCTGTTGCTGGGGCCGGATGATCGTGATCTGCAGATCGATGCGCGACTGCTTTCCTATGCCAATCCTCAGGGCAACCGTTACCGCTTCCGGGTGCAGGGCTACGACCAGAACTGGGTGGAGCAGGGCGGTGACGGCCAGCGCACGTTGTCGCGGCTGCCGACCGGCAGCTACGTCATTGAAGTCCAGGCGGCAACGGCCAGTGGCACGTGGACGCCTTCACAGCGGTTGCAGGTGAAGGTGTTGCCACCCTGGTGGCGCAGCGGCATGGCAATCTTCGGCTACCTGCTGATCGGCTCGCTGCTGCTGCTTATCCTGGTGTGGTCGATCCGTGCGCGCCTGCGCCGCCGCCAGCAATGGCAGTTGACCGTGCACAAGCAGCAACTGGCAGAGCAGGCCTCCCAGGCCAAGAGCCGGTTCCTGGCCACGCTGGGCCATGAGGTGCGCACGCCGATGACCGGTGTGCTCGGCATGAGCGAGTTGCTGCTGGCCACCCCGCTGGATGCGGTGCAGCGCAGCTATGCAGGCTCGATCCAGCAGGCTGGCAGCCACCTGCTGCGGCTGGTCAATGACGCGCTGGATCTGGCCCGCATCGAGGCCGGCCGGCTGGAGCTGGACCTGCGCCCGTTCGATCTGGCTGGCCTGCTGGACCAGGTGCAGGCGTTGATGGAGCCGATGGCGAAGCAGCGCAACCTGGAGTTCCAGCGTGGGGGCGATCCGCCGGGGCCGATCAGCGTCAGCGGCGACGAGATGCGCGTGCGGCAGATCCTGCTCAACCTGCTGGGCAATGCAATCAAGTTCACCGAGCGCGGGCACGTCGGCCTGGCCGTGCGCCTGGAAGAGAACGGTGGCGGACTCTGCTTCGAAGTGCATGACACCGGCCCGGGCATCAACGCCGAGCAGCAGGACCGGCTGTTCCATCGCTTCGAACAGGCGGACGGCCCGCGCACCGCGTCGCGCTATGGCGGCAGCGGGTTGGGCCTGGCGATCTGCCAGGAGCTGGCCGTGGCCATGAACGGACGCATCGAAGTGGACAGCCAGCCGGGCAAGGGCGCGCGATTCCGGGTGTGGTTGCCGCTGCCCTGGATCCGGCAGGCCGCCAATGCGCCGGGCGAGTCGCCGGTGCTGCCGGTGCTGCCGCCGCTGCGCATCCTGCTGGTGGAAGATGACGCGACCGTGGCCGAGGTCATCGCCGGCCTGCTGCGTGGCCGTGGCCACGACGTGGTGCACGTGCTGCATGGCCTGGGCGCGCTTTCGGAGATTGCCACCGATGGTTTTGACGTGGGCCTGCTCGATCTCGATCTGCCCGCGCTGGACGGCACCGCCATCGCTCGCCAGCTGCGTACCATGGGCTATGAACTCCCCCTGGTGGCGGTCACCGCGCGCTCCGATGCCTACGCCGAGACCCAGGTCCTGGCGGCCGGGTTCGATGGCTTCCTGCGAAAGCCGGTGACCGGTGACATGCTGGTGACTGCCATTGCCCAGGCGCGCAAAACGACAAACCGCCCTTTGAATGCGCCAGCGCCGGGCGTGAACGGCGCGACTTTCGGTTTACCATGCCGACGCCCGTAGAGCGGGAATCATCAGAAGCAGCGTGAGGAGGCAATCGGTGGTGTATCTGCGGGCGGCGATGCTGCTGCTGGTCCTCCTGTGCTGCCTGTCGCCCGCTGCGGCGCAGCCGGTGCCACCGAGCCCGCGCCAGGTGACGGTGTTCGACGGCTTGCCGTCCAATACCGTGAACCGCATGGCCGAGGATCGTTACGGTTACCTCTGGATCGCCACCAACGACGGTCTGGCCCGCTACGACGGGCGCAACTACCGGATCTGGCGCTCGGAAGACGGCCTGCGCGACAACCGCATCTGGACGGTGCTGGTCGATGCCCGCAACCAGCTCTGGATCGGCACCGAGAACGCGGGCCTGGTACGGATGTCGGCCGATCGCCGCCAGCTGCATTTCTACGACCGCAGCAGCCAGCCGTTGATGGGCACCAACACGGTCTGGAGCCTGGCCACCACGCCGGATGGTTCGGTCTGGTTCGGCACCCACGAAGGTGGTCTGTACCGCCTGGACAACCAGGACCGGCTGCAGCGCTTCCTGCCCGAAGCGAACAACCCACGCAGCCTGCCGGCCGCATCGGTGCCTTATCTGGCAACCCTGGCCGATGGCAGCCTGTGGATCGGCACCAAGCATGGTGTCGCGCGCTGGACCGGCACGGACTTTGAACGGGTTGGTGCCGGCATCGTTCCCAGCCTGCTGATCAATGGCCTGACGGCCGAGCCCGATGGCAGCCTCTGGATCAGCACGATGGCCGGTGCCATCGTGCGTCGTCCAGATGGTCGTTTCGAGGCACCGTCCTGGAAGCTGCCCGAAGGCGAACAGGTGCTGGGCATGATGCTGCGCGACGAGCAGGGCGGGCACTGGCTGGACACCCGCACCGGCCTTGGCCGCGCGGTCGATGGCCAGTACCAGGCCGTGCCGCTGTACAGCGCGGTGGCGCGTGGCCCGGTACGCCCGAACTGGACCGGCGCCTACGAGGATCGCGAGGGGGGCATCTGGCTGGCCAGCACCAACGCCGGCCTGTGGCACCTGCTGCCGCGCTGGTGGCAGTTCTCGGTGCTGTCGCGGCTGGAGGACGACCCGCGCTCGCTGCGCAATGCCTTCGTGCTGGGTACCAGCCCGTCCAGCAACGGCGGCATCTGGACGGTCGGCAGCCACGGCGCGCTGGACCGCTTCGATCCGAAGACCGGCCGCATCGAACAGCACCGCACCTGGGTCAACGGCATGCACTGGCTGACCTCGGTGCGCGAGGATCGCCGCGGCCAGGTCTGGATCGGCTCCAACGACGCGCTGCTACGCTACGACCCGAAGCGGCGTGATCTGCGCCGCTGGGGCCGGGATGCCGGCGCCGACGCGACCATGGAAGGGGTCATCGAATCGATGATGACCTGTGATGGTGACAGCCTCTGGCTGATGCTGCCGTCGGGTCTTCAGCAGCGCGATCTGGAAGGGCGCCTGCGGCGCCAGCTGGACAATGGCCAGCGCGGATTGCAGCAGGGCCAGCTCAATCTCGATGTGGAATGCGGGCCGCAGGACCATATCTGGCTGGCCAGCAGCCGAGGCCTGCTGCAGTGGCTGCCGGAAAGCGAGCGCTTCCAGCCGGTGCCGGGCGCACCGGCGACCGCGATCCATGCACTGCACGTGGGCAGCGATGGCCAGGTCTGGCTGTCCGAGGATGGCCGCCTGTCGCGCTACCGCTGGAGCCAGGGCCGGCTGGAGCGGCAGGCCGTGATCGGTGCCGAGCAGGGCTACCCGGCGATCTCCGCTTCGGGGCTGGTGGTCGATGCACAGGGGGTGGCGTGGGCAACCAGCGCGCGTGGCCTGGTGCGCATCGGCGCCGATGGCCAGAGCGTGCGCCTGTATGGCGTGCATGACGGCCTGCCGAGCCAGGAATTCCGCGAGCACACGCTGGTGATGTCGGGAGACGGCCATCTGGTGGCGGGTACGCCGGCCGGTGTGGTGGTGTTCGACCCGGAGCAGGTGCGGCCCTCGATGCGGCGTGCGCCGCTGGTGATCGAGCGGGTGGAGGTGCGCCGCAACGAGCAGGTGCTGGACCTCACCCACGACACGCCGTTGCAGATCGCCGATGGCGACCGCGATCTGCGCATCGTCGCGCGCCTGTTGTCGTTCGCCGATTCGGCGTCCAATACCTATCGTTACCGGTTGGCCGGCTATGACCCGGACTGGGTGGAAGTGGGACCGGCCGGTGAGCGCCTGTTCTCGCGGCTGGCACCGGGCAGCTATCGGCTGGAAGTGCAGGCGCGGTCGGCCGACCATGTCTGGTCACGGGTGCAGAGTCTGGAATTCCGCGTGCAGCCACCGTGGTGGCGCAGCCTGTCCGGCCTGCTGGTGCTGGCCTCGTTCGCGCTGCTGCTGACCAGCTGGTTCGCCTGGCTGTACCGTCGCCGCCTGCAGCGTCGCCACGCCTATCAGCTGGCGCTGCACAAGCAGGAGCTGGCCGAGCAGGCGTCGGCGGCCAAGACCCGCTTCCTGGCCAACCTTGGTCATGAGATCCGCACGCCGATGACCGGTGTGCTCGGCATGAGCGAGCTGCTGCTGTCCTCACCGCTGGATCCGCAGCAGCGCGGCTATACACAATCAATCCGCCACGCCGGCGAGCACCTGCTGCATCTGGTCAACGATGCGCTGGACCTGGCGCGGATCGAATCGGGCCGTCTGGAGTTGCAGTCCAAGCCGTTCGCGCTGAGCTGCCTGCTGCAGGACCTGGCGGCGCTGATGGGCCCGTTGGCTGCACAGAAGGGCCTGCGCTTCACCCTCGACAACCAGTTGCCGCCCGGCCTGCAGGCCACCGGCGACGCGATGCGGGTACGGCAGATCCTGCTGAACCTGCTCTCGAATGCGGTCAAGTTCACCAGCCGCGGCACCATCACCCTGCACGCGCGCAGCGACGCCGAGCTGCGATCGCTGCATTTCGAAGTGCGCGACACCGGCCCCGGCATCAGCCAGGAGCAACAGCAACGCCTGTTCCGCCGCTTCGAGCAGGCCGATGGTGCACGTACCGCGGCGCAGTACGGCGGCAGTGGCCTGGGCCTGGCGATCTGCCGCGAACTGGCGCATGCGATGCAGGGGCGGATCCAGGTGGAGAGCCAGCTCGGTCGCGGCACCTGCTTCGGCGTGTCGTTGCCGTTGCCGATGGTGGTCGATGCCGATGCCGAAGCAGATGGTGAAACGCACCGCGAGGACGCGGCCAACATGCCGCCATTGCGGGTACTGCTGGTGGAGGACGACGCGACTGTGGCCGATGTGGTGCGCGGGCTGCTGAGTGCGCGCGGGCACGAGGTGGTACATGCGGGCCATGCGCTGGCGGCACTGCGTGAGATCAGTGCCGGTGATTTCGACGTCGGCCTGCTGGATCTCGACCTGCCGGGCCTGAGCGGTTTCGAGCTGGCCCAGCATCTGCGCAACCAGGGCTACATGCTGCCACTGCTGGCGGTGACCGCGCGTACTGACCCGGACCTGCAGCAGCAGGTGGAGGCGGCCGGCATCGGTGGCTTCCTGCGCAAGCCGGTGACCGGGGAACTGCTGGTGGAAGCGATCGCCCGGGTGATGGGAAGGTAGGGTTTATTGCAGGGCTTGCAGCCCTGCACCTGCAGAAGCAACGTCAACGTCAAAAGCGCGCAATCCGTGGGATGGCGGGGTGGGTCCGGTTGCGGGGGACGCTGCAAGTCCCCCTCCGGGGCCCGGCCCAGCCGCTGGCGGCTGTGCGTTCGGGCGCTTGCGAAGCGGTGCTTCGCAAGCAAAGCGCCCTCACCCATGTAAGCTCGGTCGCCGCTTGCTCATGTGCGCTGTCCTGCGCACACGGCAAGACCGGGGTTGGGCCTCCTGCCCAACTCGCCCGAGGCATGCCTCGGGCCCATGCGGCTCACGCCCCCGCAACCGGACCCTCCCCGCCTTCGACAGTTTTCCGCGATCTGTCGGAGCACGGGGTCGGATCCCGTTGGCGCGCAACGGGCTCTGACCCCAATCTGGAATTCGATATCTGACAGATGTGTCGACCAAGGTCGACACCTACCAACAACCGCGCGTTCCAACAGTCGCCGTTACCCACAGCCGCGTGAACCTGTCAGAGGTGGGGCGGTGTGGGCTTGCAGGACCGTTGGCGCCATGGATGGCGCCATCGAGCCCCCATGGACGGGTTTACGGCGTGTCCTGCAAGCCCACACTGCCCCGCCATCCCACGGAATGCTCGCTGTTGCTGTTGCTGTTGCTTCGGGTTGGGCCTCTGCGGGTGCAGGGTGCAACCCTGCCGAACCCCCTCACTCCGCGACGTGCTCGACCTGCCGCGGTTCGGGCTTGGTGTCCGGCAGCTGCCAGAAGATCATCGTCGAGGTCAGGGTGATCGCGCCCACGCACAGGAACGTCGCATGCAGTGCCGCGGTGGCGCTGTTGCTGTCCAGGTGATTGCCGAACGCGGCCAGCAGGCTGCCGGCCGCCGCGGCACCGAAACCGGCGGCGAGCATCATCACCATCGACAGCAGGCTGTTGCCGGAACTGGCGAACTCGCGGTCCAGATCCCGCAGCGTCACGGTGTTCATCACGGTGAACTGCAGTGAATTGACCGCACCGAAGAACGCCAGCTGCAGCAGGCGCCAGGCCAGGTGCTGGCCGGGCGTCATCAGGATGAAGCTGGCCATCGCCAGGCCCACCAGCACGGTGTTGACCATCAGCACGCGGCGGTAGCCGTAGCGCTCGACCAGCTTCACCGCCAGCTTCTTCGACACCATGCCGGCCGCCGCCACCGGCACCATCATCAGGCCGGCGTTCATCGGGCCAAGGCCAGGCCGACCTGCAGCAGCAGCGGGATCAGCATCGGCATGGCGCTGCTGCCGATGCGCGAGAACAGGTTGCCAAGGATGCCGATGCGGTAGCTGGGCACGCGGAACAGCGCCAGCGAGAACAAGGGCGCGGTGGAGTTGGCGGCATGCAGCCAGTAACCGACCAGTGCGGCCAGGCCGGCCACGGTCATCAGCATCACCAGCGCATGTGGCGTTCCGAGCCCGGAGATGCCGTCCAGCGCCAGCGACAGCACCACCATCGCAAAGGCCAGCATGATGTAGCCGCGCAGGTCGAAACGGGTGCGATGGCTGGCGTAGTGGTCGGGCATGATCTTCATCGCGGCGATGAAACCGATCACGCCGATCGGCAGGTTGATCAGGAACACCCAGTGCCACGAGGCGATTTCGACCAGCCAGCCGCCCAGTGTCGGGCCGATCAACGGGCCGACCAGTGCCGGAATGGCGATGAAGCTCATCGCGCGCAGGAAATCCTCGCGTGGCACCGAACGCATCACTGCCAGGCGGCCGACCGGCAGCAGCATCGCACCGCCGATACCCTGCAGCACACGTGCCCCAACCAGCTGGTGCAGGTGCTGGGCCAGCGCGCAGGCCAGCGAGCCGAGGGTGAACAGGATGATCGCTACCAGGAAGGTACGACGCGTGCCGTAACGGTCGGCAATCCAGCCGGAGGCAGGGATGAAAGTGGCCACCGCCAGCGCGTAGCTGAACACCACCGACTGCATCTGCAGCGGGCTTTCTCCCAGGCTGGCCGCCATCGCCGGCAAGGCCGTGTTGACGATGGTCGAGTCCAGCATCTGCATGAAGATCGCCAACGAAACCAGCCACAGCAGGGGGCGCTGGCGGTTGTAGGTCGATGGCGATGTAGACATGGGGTGTGGCCGGTGCAGCGTGGGGGACGCCATGATCGCGCACTGCGGGTCACGGCGCGATCAACATCGCGCCGCAACCGCAACCGCATGCGCAATGCTCAGCGCTGGCTGTGCGCGTGCACCGCGTCGACCAGCACCTGCACGTGCGCCGGGTCCATGTCCGGCGACATGCCGTGGCCGAGGTTGAACACATGGCCCTCGCGCGAACCACCGTTGCCGGCGGCATAGGTGTCGAGCACGCGTGCTGCGGCTGCTGCGATCGCATCCGGCGAGGCGTACAGGGTGGTCGGGTCGAGGTTGCCCTGCAGGGCGACGCGGCCGCCGGTGCGGCGCATCGCCTCGTCCAGATCCAGCGTCCAGTCCAGGCCCAGCGCATCGGCACCGGTCTGCGACAGCGCTTCCAGATGCAGGCCGGTGCCCTTGCCGAACAGGATCAGCGGGGTGCGCTCGTTGCCTTCGCCGCGCTCCAGGCCCTCGGCAATCCGCTGCAGGTAGCGCAGCGAGAACTCGCGGTACATCGACGGCGACAGCACGCCACCCCAGGTATCGAATACCTGCAGCGCCTGTGCACCGGCCGCGCGCTGCGCGCCGAGATAGGCGATCACCGCCTCGGTGGTGACCTCCAGCAGGCGGTGCAGGGCCTGCGGATGGTTCAGTGCCATCGCCTTGATCCGCGCGAAGTCCTTGCTGCCGCCGCCTTCCACCATGTAGCAGGCCAGCGTCCACGGGCTGCCGGAGAAACCGATCAGCGGCACCTGGCCGTCCAGCTCACGGCGGATCAGGCGCACCGCGTCCATCACGTAGCCCAGGTCCTGTTCCATGTCCGGCACCGCCAGCCTGGCGATGGCCGCTTCATCACGCACCGGGTGGCGGAACTTCGGGCCTTCGCCTTCGACGAAGTACAGCTCCAGGCCCATCGCATCGGGAATGGTGAGGATGTCCGAGAACAGGATGGCCGCATCCAGCGGGAAGCGGCGCAGCGGCTGCAGGGTAACCTCGCAGGCAATCTCCGGATTCTTGGCCATGGCCAGGAAGCTGCCGGCCTTGGCTCGGGTCGCGCGGTATTCCGGCAGGTAGCGTCCGGCCTGGCGCATCAGCCAGACGGGGGTGCAGTCCACCGGTTCGCGGCGCAGGGCGCGCAGCAGGCGATCGTTGCGGAGAGGGCTGGTCACGATGGGCATTCCTTGGACGAAAGTTGGCAGCGGCGTCAGTCGCCGTGCGAGAGGATCTGGAAACCGCGATGCAGTTCGGCATCGCGGGCCTTCTCGAAGGCATGGCGGGCTTCGTCGGCCTGCAGGAACAGCTCGCGCCGCAGCTGCGAGCGGCTGCCGACGCGGCCGCTCTCGCGCAGCAGTTCCCAGCCGCCGAACAGATCCGGCTGCAGGCTCAGGCGCAGGAAGCGCGGTGCCTGCGCACCGGCGTCGGGATGTTGCAGGTAGACGTGCATGGCGCCGATTGTAGCGGGGCCAGGGTGACCCCGGCCGCAACGCGGTGGTGCCGGCCGCTCGCCGGCACTACCGGGCCGACAGTACCTTCAGCACCGCCGCCTCATCCACGTCCGGCACCACTTCGGCGCGGCCCATGCCACGCCACAGCACCAGGCGCAGGCGGCCGGCCACGTTCTTCTTGTCCAGCCGCATGCGGCCGAGCAGGGCCTGCGGGGCCAGTCCTGCGGGGATCGCCACCGGCAGGCCGAGGCGTTCCAGCAATGCCTGCAGGCGCACGCGGTCGGCATCGTCGGCCAGGCTCAGGTCGGTGGACAGCTTCGCCGCCAGCACCATGCCCACCGCTACGGCCTCGCCATGGTTCAGCGCATCGCGGCCCGGGGCGGAATAGCCCTGTTCGGTCTCGATGGCGTGGCCGAAGGTGTGTCCCAGGTTGAGCAGGGCACGCTCCCCCTTCTCGAACGGATCGCGTTCGACGATGGCGGCTTTGTGCCGGCAGCTGCGTGCAATTGCCTCGGCCAGCACCGCATCCTCGCCGGCCAGCAGCGCCCCGGCGTGTTGCTGCAGCCATTCGAAGAACACTGCATCGCCCAGCGCGCCGTACTTCACCACTTCGGCCAGGCCGGCGCGCAGCTCGCGCGGCGGCAGGGTGGCCAGCACGCGGGTATCGGCAATGACCGCGCGCGGCGGATGGAATGCGCCGACCAGGTTCTTGCCGGCCGGAATGTCGACCGCGGTCTTGCCGCCCACCGACGAATCGACCATCGCCAACAGGGTGGTCGGAAGCTGCACGCAGTCCACGCCGCGCATCCAGCAGGCCGCGGCAAAACCGGCGAGATCACCGACCACGCCGCCACCAAGGGCGAACACACAGGCGTCGCGGGTGGCGCCGAGTGCGGCCAGCGCTTCGATCGCACGACCGAATTCGGCCAGGGTCTTGGAAGCTTCGCCGGCGGCCAGCACGTGCTCGCCGACGATCAGGTCGGGGCGTGCGGCCAGCAGCGTCTGCTTCACGGCTGCCAGGTAGCGCGGAGCCACTTCGCTGTCGCTCAGCAGCAGCACGTGGCGGCCGCGCACGTGCGAGGCCAGCGCGGCGCCGTCGGCCTGCGCGCCAGCGCCGATGGTGATGGAGTAGGGGCGGTCGCCGCCAACGGCGACCTGCAACAGGGCGGGGGAAGTCATGCGGTCAGGTCCTGGCGCTGCCATTGCGTGGCCAGCTTGACCACCAGCTGGGCGGTCGCGTCGGCAGCGGTGTACGGGTCGGTATCGAGGGTGAGGTCGGCCAGTTCGCGGTACAGCGGGTCGCGGTGAGTAGCCAGATCGTGCAGCACCTGCTCGCGGTCCGGGCGCTGCAGCAGTGGCCTGCCTTTGTCGCGGGCCAGGCGTTCCAGCTGCGCGGCCACGCTGACCCGCAGGTAGACCACGAAGCCGCGCTGGGCAATCAGGGCGCGGTTATCCGGATCGAGTACGGCGCCTCCACCAGTGGAAACCAGCTGGCCGCGGCCTTCCAGCACACGGGCCAAGGCTTCGCGCTCATGGCTGCGGAAGCCGGTTTCACCCGAGTGCTCGAAGATGGTCGGGATGCTGGCGCCGGCGGCATCGACGATGGCCTGGTCGACATCGACGAAGTCCAGCGTGAAGCGCTCGGCCAGGCGGCGGCCGATGCAGGTTTTGCCGGCGCCCATCGGGCCGATCAGGATCAGGTTCGGAGCAGGATTCATGCCCTCTGATGCTAACACCTCCGTGCCCTTGCCTTTACGTTCTTCACGTCAGGGTAGGCGTTCCTGCGGGGTCTCCCGCGCCAGCCGGAGTACAGGCCATGACGGTCGCCAAGGTCATCGAAATCACCGCCTCCTCGCCGAAGAGCGTGGAGGACGCCGTGCGCAGCGGTCTGAAGAAGGTCTCCGAGACGGTCAAGGGCATCCAGGGCGCCTGGGTGAACGAGACCAAGGTGGTCACCAACGGCAGCGGCGAGATCACCGAATGGCGGGTCAACCTGCGGGTGACATTCCTGGTGGAGTAGGCGCGCTCAGCGCACGTCCTGCACCTGGCGCTGGCCATCCAGCACCACCACGTGGTCGGCGAGGGCGGGCAGGGCGTGCAGCGCCTGCCGGCTGACCCGCTCGTAGTACTGCACGAAACGCTCCAGCTGTGGCCGGCTCATGCCGTGCCGGCCCGGCTGCGCGGCCTCCAGGTTCTGTTCCTGCTGCCAGCGCCAGCGTGGCACCACCGAGAAATCCGGCGGCTGCAGGAACCACAGGCGGTCGCAGCGCTGCCACAGTGCCGGGTAGTCGCGGGCCAGCGCCTGGTTACACCAGCGACGCCAACGGCCATCGGCGTCGGCCTCGCGCTCCAGTGCGTTCAGCGGGCTGTCCAGTGCGTTGTCATCCTGCGCCGGTGTGCCGAGGAACCAGCCTTCGAACACCAGCAGGTCCAATGGCTGCTGCAGCTGCGGCCACTGAGCCTCGGGCAGGCGTTCATCGGCCAGCTTGTCGAATCGTGGCATCGCGAAGGGCTGGCGTGCGGCCACCGCGTCCAGCACGGCGTGGGCCAGCGGCAGGTCGTGGGTGCCGGGCGGCCCGCGGGTGATCAGCAGCGGATGCACCTGGCGGGCCAGTCGCTGGCGCTGCGCACGGGTGAGGTAGACGTCATCGATCGACAGCGTGGCCGCGTTCAGGCCGCGTGCCTGGGCGCGCCACCACCTGCGCGGCCAGCGTCGATTTGCCGCTCCCCTGCAGGCCGCTGATCGCCAATACTGGAACCGCTGCGCCGCTGCCCAGCGCATCATCCAGCGCCTGTTCGGCCAATGTTTCGGGGAATCCTTTCACCTGGGGCATATACGCAGCAGCGGCCATGCAGCCACAATAGCCCAATCCGTGTGAGAAGAACGCAATCATGAGCGACCTGTACGCCGAAGCCCTGTCCACGTTTGCCGGCCTGTTCGACGAGGCCAGGCAGAGCCGCGAGGTCGAGCCGAATGCGATGACCGTGGCCACCGCCGATACGCAGGGCCGTCCCTCGGCGCGTACCGTGCTGCTGAAGGCCTTCGACGAGCGTGGCTTCGTCTTCTACACCCACCTGGACAGCCACAAGGGCCAGGAGCTGCAGGCCAATCCGCAGGCCGCGCTGTTGTTCCTGTGGCGCAGCCTGCGCGAGGCGGGTATCCAGGTGCGCATCGAAGGCCGTGTCGAGCAGGTCGCAGATGCTGAAGCCGATGCCTATTTCGCCAGCCGCCCGCGCATGAGCCAGATCGGCGCCTGGGCCTCGCAGCAGTCGAAGACGCTGGCGACGCGCGAGGAATTCGACGCGCGCGTGGCCGAGATCGAAGCCCGCTTCGAAGGCAAGGACGTGCCGCGCCCGGACGGCTGGAGCGGCCTGCGCGTGGTGCCCGACCGCATCGAGTTCTGGTACGGCGCGCAGTTCCGCCTGCACGAACGCTGGTGCTATGAAGCCGGTGCCGAAGGGCGCTGGAGCAAGCGCCTGCTGTATCCGTAAGGCAACCTGATGCAACGCCTGCCGCTGTACCGTGTGGTGGTGTTCGTGCCGTCGGCAGCACTGGATGCAGTGAAGCAGGGCATCCTCGCGGTGGACGCGCTGGCGGCCGGCGACTACGAGCACGGGATGTGGTGGTCGGCGCCGGGATTCGAGCAGTTCCGCCCGCGCGTGGGTGCGTCGCCCGTGCAGGGTGAGGCGGGCCGCACCGAAGTGGTCGACAGCGTGCGCCTGGAATTCTGCCTGCCTCGGAATCCGCAGCGGCTGCAGCGCATCTTCGAACAGGGCATCGTGCCGCATCACCCGTGGCAGGTGCCGGTGGTGCAGGTGGAGGAAGTTGAGCTGCTGCTTACTGACGCACGCTCTTTGTAGAGTCGAGCCATGCTCGACTGCGGGTGCTCTGGCGCGCAAGGCAGTCGAGCATGGGTCGACTCTACAAGAGCAGGCTGTCGCGAACGGACTGGTCAGCTTCATCTGCGAGCAGGTCAGCAACCGGCACACTCCGACGAATGCCCTCGATTTACGGAGTCGCCATGCCCTCCTGGCGTTGCCTGTTTGCCGTGCCATCACCGCGCCGCGGCGTGGAAGCCTTTCTGTTACTGCTCGCCCGCATTGTCGCCGGTGTGATGTTCTGTGTGTCTGGCTGGAACAAGGTGTTCACCGATGCCGGGCGCGAGCGCATGGTGCATACGCTGGTCGATACGGGGATCCCGTTCCCGGTGTTCAGTGCGCCGGTGCTGGGCGCGATTGAATGGATTGCCGGCGGACTGCTGGTGCTGGGGCTGCTGAGCCGCCCCTCGGCGTTGCTGCTGGCGGCGATCTGTGCGGTGGCTGCATTGACCGATGGCATCGCACGCATTCCCGCAGGATTGAGCGTGCCGGATTGGTTGAGCTGGTTCTTCTACCTGAGCGAAGTGCCGCTTGGAGTGCTGCTGCTTTGGATTGCGGCGGTGGGTAGCGGCCGGTTCGCCATCGAGGCGCGTTGGGTACGGTGAGTGCGCCTCGTCCGCGCGCAGCCGGAGTGCGCCTGTAGCATTTGGTGTGTTCCGGTAGATCCACGCCATGCGTGGATGAGATGCTTGACGGAAGAGCGGTGCGAACCAAGGTTCGCACCCACCAGGCAACGAGTGGTTACAACCCTTCCGCGCGCAGCCAGCGCCACAGCGTGGTGCGTGAGACGCCCAGCGCCTGCGCCATCCCCTCGCGATCATTGCGATGTTCCTGCAGCAGCGTCTCCAGCTGCGCACGCGGCGGGCGCTTGCCGTTGCTTTCCACCGGCAATGCTGAAACGCCTTCATTCACCAGTTCGGGTGCCAGCTGCAGCAGTCGCGCAGCATCAATCAGCCCTTCACCGGGCTGCCAGTGGATGCGCAGCCGATCCACCAGATTACGCAGCTCACGCACGTTGCCTGCCCAACTGGCGGCGGTCAGCACCGCCAGCGCATCCTCATCCAGTGGCGCATCGATGCCACGCAGCTGGCGGAAGAAGTGCTGCGCCAGCAGCGGGATATCACTGCGCCGCGCGCGCAGCGAGGGCAGGGCGATACGCAGCGCGGCCAGGCGGTAGTACAGGTCGCGCCGGAAGCTGCCGGCTGCCGCGCGCTGTTCCAGCGACTGCAGGGTCGCGGCCACCACGCGCAGGTCCACCGGGGTCGGTTCGGTGGCGCCGACACGCAGTACCTCACGTTCTTCCAGCACGCGCAGCAGGCGGGTCTGCAGCGGTAGCGGCAGTTCGCCGATTTCGTCCAGGAACAGCGTCCCGCCGTCTGCGGCTTCGACCAGGCCGACACGGC
The DNA here is from genome assembly GCF_056481145.1 of Stenotrophomonas sp. 93052_Sma. Lineage (NCBI taxonomy): Bacteria > Pseudomonadati > Pseudomonadota > Gammaproteobacteria > Lysobacterales > Lysobacteraceae > Stenotrophomonas > Stenotrophomonas sp. 93052_Sma. The sequence goes on along the minus strand of NZ_CM151134.1, from coordinate 3,673,229 downwards.
CGCCACGGCGTGCGCCGGTGAAGGCCCCATCGCTGTAGCCGAACAGCTCCGCTTCCAGCAGCGATTCGCTGATCGCGCCGCAGTTCAACGCGACGAAGCGGCCTCGACGGCCGCTGGCCGCGTGCAGCTGGCGCGCCACCAGTTCCTTGCCGGTGCCGGTTTCGCCGGTGACCAGCACGGTGCTGTCATGCGGGGCATACAGCGCGATCTGTGCGCGCACCTGCGCCATCGCATCGCTGTCGCCGAGCAGTTCATGCGCATCGGCACGCGCTGCCGGGCGCCGGCGTGGGGCAGGGCGGTTGCTGCCGGAACGTGCCAGGGTCTGGGTCAGTTCCAGCGCATGTTCGAACGCCTGTCGCACCGAGTCGGCCGAATACAGCAGCACGCCGGGCAGGCCGGCCTGTTCGGCGTGGTCGATGGCCATGCCGGTGCCGACGATCACTTCGATGCCGTTGGCGCGCAGGTCGGCGATGCAGTCGCGTGCGTCCTCGCGGGTGACGAAACGGCGATGCTCGATATCCAGGCCGAAACTCTGCTGGAAGTTGCTGAACACCGGCACGTCGCTGGCGTGGGTGACCAGGCCGATGCGGCTGGCGATGCGTCGCGCGCGCCAGTGCTTCCATCAGGTCGAAGCCGTTGGCCTGGATCGGCACCAGCGGCAGCTCCAACCGGCCGCGCAGCCAGGCCGCGTTGGAGCCACCGGCGATCACCACGTCGCAATGCTCGCGGCGCAGGCGCTGGCCGATCACATCCACCGCTTCCTCGAAGCCGAGATTGATCTGTTCGATGCGCGCGCGGCGGTCGAACTCGGGAATGACGTCGCCGAGCAGGCCGGTCAGCCGCGAGACGCTGACGGTCCAGATCACCGGGCGGCCGGGGTCGGCATCCGCATGGCGCAGGGGTGAGCGGGGCAGATACATGGCGGCGGGTCCGGGCGGGGTGTTTCATGATACATATGTTTCAATGTTTCATTTGTTTCGCTGCTGCATGCCGGTCATCCCCGTGAAATCAACTGCTTGCAGCTTGGCATGGTGCTTGCGCCTACCCATCCGTTCTTCAACCTGGATTGCCGCATGACTGCTTCCGCCCCTTTCTCCGCCGGTGCCCGTTTCCGTGAGGCGCTGGCTGCCGAATCGCCGCTGCAGGTGATCGGCGCGATCAACGCCAACCACGCCCTGCTGGCCAAGCGCGCCGGCTTCCGCGCCATCTACCTGTCCGGCGGCGGCGTTGCCGCGGGCTCGCTGGGCCTGCCGGACCTGGGCATCAACACCCTGGAAGACGTGCTGGTGGACGTGCGCCGCATCACCGATGTCTGCGACCTGCCGCTGATGGTCGACATCGACACCGGCTTTGGCCCGAGCGCGTTCAACATCGCGCGCACCGTGAAGTCGTTGATCAAGGCCGGCGCGGCCGCCTGCCACATCGAGGACCAGGTCGGCGCCAAGCGCTGCGGTCACCGCCCGGGCAAGGAGATCGTCTCGCAGGGTGAAATGGTCGACCGCGTGAAGGCGGCTGCCGATGCCAAGACCGATCCGGACTTCTTCCTGATCGCGCGCACCGACGCCATCCAGGTGGACGGCGTGGACAGGGCCATCGAGCGCGCCATCGCCTGCGTTGAGGCGGGTGCCGACGGCATCTTCGCCGAGGCCGCCTACGACCTGGACACCTACCGCCGCTTCGTCGACGCGGTGAAGGTACCGGTGCTGGCCAACATCACCGAATTCGGTGCCACCCCGCTGTTCAGCCGCGACGAACTGGCCTCGGCAGGCGTCGCGATCCAGCTGTTCCCGCTGTCGGCGTTCCGTGCCGCCAACAAGGCCGCCGAGAACGTCTACCAGGCGGTGCGCCGCGATGGCCACCAGCGCAACGTGGTGGACACCATGCAGACCCGAGAAGAACTCTACGACCGCATCGGCTACCACGCGTTCGAGCAACAGCTCGATGCACTGTTCGCCGCCAAGAAATAAGCAGTACCCTGCACCATCAAGTTTTCGGAGGGAAACATGAACGATACGACCGCAACCCCGACCTTCAAGCCGAAGAAGTCCGTCGCCCTGTCCGGCACCGCCGCCGGCAACACCGCGCTGTGCAGCGTGGGCCGTAGTGGCAACGATCTGCACTACCGTGGCTACGACATCCTGGACCTGGCCAACACCAGCGAGTTCGAGGAAATCGCCTACCTGCTGGTGCACGGCAAGCTGCCGACCCGCGCCGAGCTGGTTTCGTACAAGGCCAAGCTGAAGTCGCTGCGCGGCATTCCGGCAGCAGTGAAGGCGGCGCTGGAAGAACTGCCGCCGTCGGCACACCCGATGGACGTGATGCGCACCGGCGTGTCCGTGCTTGGCTGCGTGGCGCCGGAGAAGGACGATCACAACCATCCGGGCGCGCGTGACATCGCCGACAAGCTGATGGCCTGCCTCGGTTCGATGCTGCTGTACTGGTACCACTGGAGCCACAACGGCCGCGCCATCGACGTGGAAACCGACGACGACTCGATCGGTGGCCACTTCCTGCACCTGCTGCACGGCGAGAAGCCGCAGGAATCGTGGGTGAAGGCGATGCACACCTCGCTGATCCTGTACGCGGAACACGAGTTCAATGCCTCGACCTTCACCTGCCGCGTCATCGCCGGTACCGGCAGCGACATGTACAGCGCGATCTGTGGTGGCATCGGTGCGCTGCGTGGTCCCAAGCATGGCGGTGCCAATGAAGTGGCCTTCGAAGTGCAGAAGCGCTACGACAACCCGGATGAGGCCGAGGAAGACATCAAGGCCCGCGTCGAGCGCAAGGAAGTGGTGATCGGTTTCGGCCACCCGGTCTACACCGTGTCCGATCCGCGCAACAAGGTGATCAAGGATGTGGCCCGCGAGCTGTCCGAAGAGCAGTCGAGCATGAAGATGTACGACATCGCCGAGCGCCTGGAATCGGTGATGTGGGACATCAAGAAGATGTTCCCGAACCTGGACTGGTTCAGCGCCGTCAGCTACCACATGATGGGCGTGCCGACCGCCATGTTCACCCCGCTGTTCGTGATCGCCCGCACCGCCGGCTGGAGCGCGCACATCGTAGAACAGCGCATCGACGGCAAGATCATCCGTCCGAGCGCCAATTACATCGGCCCGGAAGACCGCGACTTCGTTGCCATCGACAAGCGCGTCTGATCCACCTGCTGTATCCATCCGGCCGGCCCCGTGCCGGCCGGATGCTTTCGCCGCCGCACTGCCGGCACCCGGCCCGCCCAAAGCACCCCGCCAGCCCATGAATACCGATTACCGCAAGAACCTCCCCGGCAGCTCGCTGGACTATTTCGACGCGCGTGCCGCTGTCGATGCGATCCAGCCGGGCGCCTATGCCACGCTGCCGTACGTGTCGCGCGTGCTGGCCGAAAACCTGGTGCGTCGTTGTGATCCGGCCACGCTGACCGATTCGCTGAAGCAGCTGATCGAGCGCCGTCGCGACCTGGATTTCCCCTGGTTCCCCGCGCGCGTGGTGTGCCATGACATCCTCGGCCAGACCGCGTTGGTCGACCTGGCTGGCCTGCGTGATGCGATCGCCGACAAGGGTGGTGATCCGGCCAAGGTCAATCCGGTGGTGCCGGTGCAGCTGATCGTCGATCACTCGCTGGCGGTGGAATGCGGTGGTTACGATCCGCAGGCGTTCGAGAAGAACCGCGCCATCGAGGATCGCCGCAACGAAGACCGTTTCCACTTCATCGACTGGACCAAGCTGGCCTTCGAGAACGTGGACGTGATTCCGCCGGGCAACGGCATCATGCACCAGATCAACCTGGAGAAGATGTCGCCGGTGATCTACGTGCAGAACGGGGTGGCCTTCCCGGATACCTGCGTGGGCACCGACAGCCACACCCCGCACGTGGATGCGCTGGGCGTGATCGCGATTGGTGTTGGCGGCCTGGAAGCGGAGAACGTGATGCTGGGCCGCGCGTCGTGGATGCGCTTGCCCGATACCGTGGGCGTCGAACTCAGCGGTCGCCCGCAGCCGGGCATCACCGCCACCGACGTGGTGCTGGCCCTGACCGAGTTCCTGCGCAAGGAGCGCGTGGTCGGCGCGTGGCTTGAATTCTTCGGCGAGGGGGCGGCGGCACTGACCATCGGTGACCGCGCCACCATCTCCAACATGTGCCCCGAGTACGGCGCCACCGCCGCGATGTTCTACATCGACGGGCAGACCATCGATTACCTGCGCCTGACCGGCCGCGAGGAATCGCAGGTGGCGCTGGTGGAGAACTACGCCCGTACCACCGGCCTGTGGGCCGATGACCTGGCCACCGCACAATACGAGCGTGTGCTGCGCTTCGACCTGTCCAGCGTGGTGCGCAACATGGCCGGCCCGTCCAACCCGCACAAGCGCGTGGCGACTGCCGAGCTGGCCGAGCGCGGCATCGCCGACGAAGCCAAGCTGGAAGCGGGCAAGGCCGAGCAGGCGCAGGGGCTGATGCCCGACGGCGCGGTGATCATCGCCGCCATCACCAGCTGCACCAATACGTCCAATCCGCGCAATGTGATCGCCGCCGCACTGCTGGCGCGCAAGGCCAACGAGCGTGGCCTGCTGCGCAAGCCGTGGGTGAAGTCGTCGCTGGCGCCGGGTTCGAAGGCGGTGCAGCTGTACCTGGAAGAGGCCGGCCTGCTGCCGGACCTGGAAAAGCTCGGCTTCGGCATCGTCGCCTTCGCCTGCACCACCTGCAACGGCATGAGTGGCGCGCTGGACCCGAAGATCCAGCAGGAAATCATCGATCGCGACCTGTATTCCACCGCCGTGTTGTCGGGCAACCGCAACTTCGATGGCCGCATCCACCCGTATGCGAAGCAGGCCTTCCTGGCTTCGCCGCCGCTGGTGATCGCCTATGCCATCGCCGGCACCGTGCGCTTCGATATCGAGAAGGACGTGCTGGGCGTGGACACCGACGGCAACGAGGTGCGCCTGAAGGACATCTGGCCGAGCGACGCCGAGATCGACGCGGTGGTGAAGGCCTCGGTGAAGCCGGAGCAGTTCCGCCGCGTCTACAACCCGATGTTCAACGTGCGCGTGGAGCATGGTGCGGCGGTCAGCCCGCTGTACGACTGGCGCCCGCAGAGCACCTACATCCGCCGTCCGCCGTACTGGGAGGGCGCACTGGCCGGTGAGCGCACGCTGTCTGGCATGCGCGCTGGCGGTGCTGCCGGACAACATCACCACCGACCACCTGTCGCCGTCCAACGCGATCCTGGCGTCCAGTGCCGCCGGTGAGTACCTGGCGAAGATGGGCCTGCCGGAAGAGGACTTCAATTCCTACGCCACCCACCGCGGTGACCACCTGACCGCGCAGCGCGCCACCTTCGCCAACCCGAAGCTGTTCAACGAGATGGTGCGCAACGACGACGGCAGCGTGAAGCAGGGTTCGCTGGCGCGAGTGGAGCCGGAAGGCAAGGTGATGCGCATGTGGGAAGCGATCGAGACCTACATGGACCGCAAGCAGCCGCTGATCATCATTGCCGGTGCCGACTACGGGCAGGGCAGCTCGCGCGACTGGGCCGCCAAGGGCGTGCGCCTGGCTGGCGTGGAGGCGATCGCGGCCGAAGGCTTCGAACGGATTCACCGTACCAACCTGATCGGCATGGGCGTGCTGCCGCTGGAGTTCAAGCCGGGCACCACCCGCCTGACCCTGGGCATCGATGGCACCGAGACCTTCGACGTGATCGGCGAGCGCACCCCGCGCGCTGACCTGACCCTGGTCATCCACCGCCGCGACGGCCAGGACGTGATCGTGCCGGTCACCTGCCGCCTGGACAGCGACGAGGAAGTGGCGATCTACGAAGCCGGCGGCGTGCTGCAGCGCTTCGCCCAGGACTTCCTGGAAGGCGCCAAGGTGGCGTGATGCCGGACTGAATGCCTGCCCCCGGAGGCCGGGGGCGGGCTTGTCCGACACCAGGGCAGGGCGCACACTGACTTGGCAAAAACTGCCAAAGGAGAGTTTCATGGCCACCATGAACATTTCGCTGACCGATCCGCTCAAGCAGTTCGTGGACGAGGAAGTGCGCGAAGGCGGCTACTCCAGTACGTCGGATTATGTGCGTGACCTGATCCGCCAGCGTCAGCGCAGCAAGGCTGAAGAGCTGCTCAAGCAGCTGATTGCCGAGGGGCTGGCGTCGGGACCTGCCGTTCCGGTGACAGCGGCCACATTCGAGCGGATGCGTCGCGAACTGACCGAAAGGATGGAGCGTGAAGGCGATTGAATGGAGGCCCCGGGCCGAAGCCGACGTAGCCGATGCCGCGCTGTGGTTCGCACGGCAGGGTGGCCTGGTACTGGGTCGGCGCTTTCTCGCCGAGTTGGAGGCCACGCTTCAACGCATCGCGGTGTTTCCATGCTCGGGTTCCATCCGGCACGCCGATCTTGCAGCACAGCTGCCGGTGCCTTTGCGCTTCATGCTGGTTCCTGGCTTCGAACGCTACCTCGTCTATTACCTCGATCTACCGGACCGCGTGGACGTCATGCGGGTGTGGTGCGTTGATCGTGGCCTTGACGCACTGATGCAAGACATTTCCTGAAATCCAAACGCTTGGATCCGACGATGAATTTTCTTCCGCAACTCCGTATTCCCGCTACCTACATGCGCGGCGGCACCAGCAAGGGCGTGTTCTTCCGCCTGCAGGACCTGCCCGAGGCCGCGCAGGTGCCGGGCGCCGCACGCGATGCGCTGCTGATGCGCGTGATCGGCTCGCCCGATCCGTATGGCAAGCAGACCGACGGCATGGGCGGCGCCACCTCCAGTACCAGCAAGTGCGTGATCATTTCCACCGCTTCGGTGCCTGACCACGACGTGGACTACCTGTATGGCCAGGTGTCGATCGACACCGCCTTCGTCGACTGGAGCGGCAACTGCGGCAACCTCAGCACTGCGGTGGGTCCGTTCGCGATTGCCAATGGTCTGATCGATCCGGCCCGCGTGCCGCGCGATGGCCTGTGCACCGTGCGCATCTGGCAGGCCAACATCGGCAAGACCATCATCGCGCACGTGCCGATGCGCGATGGCGAAGTACAGGAGATCGGCGATTTCGAGCTGGATGGCGTGACCTTCCCGGCCGCCGAGATCCAGCTGGAATTCATCCATCCGTCCGATGACGGCGATGCGGGCGCGATGTTCCCGACCGGCAACCTGGTCGACACCCTCGATGTCCCCGGCGTGGGCAGTTTCGAGGTGACGATGATCACCGCTGGCATCCCGACGATCTTCCTCAACGCTGCCGATCTGGGCTACAGCGGCACCGAGCTGCAGCCGGCGATCAATGAGGACAAGGCCGCACTGCAGAAATTCGAGACCATCCGCGCACATGGCGCGCTGCGCATGGGCCTGATCTCGAAACTTGAAGACGCAGCAACCCGCCAGCACACGCCGAAGGTGGCCTTCGTGGCGCCGGCGCAGGACTATGTGTCGTCCAGTGGCAAGGCAATCCCGGCGTCGGCCATCGATCTGCACGCACGTGCGTTGTCGATGGGTAAGCTGCACCACGCGATGATGGGCACCGCCGCCGTGGCGATTGGTACCGCCGCGGCGATTCCGGGCACGCTGGTCAATCGTGCGGCCGGCGGCGGCGAACGCGAAGCGGTGACCTTTGGTCACCCCTCCGGCACGTTGCGCGTGGGTGCGCAGGCCGGCCTCGTTGACGGCCAGTGGACAGTAAGCAAGGCCATCATGAGCCGCAGTGCCCGCGTGCTGATGGAAGGCAAGGTGCGGGTACCGGCCGAGTGATGCGTTGGTAAACGCCAACCAAGGTTGGCGACTACCGGGCCGCAGTGACCAATTGCTTTGGTAGATGCCAACCTTGGTTGGCATGGTGCACGGGCAACCGTGCACCGTAACAAGGAGATCGACGATGTCCGACAACCCCACCCCATCCAACGAGCGTGCAGCGTGGGATGCGCTGCTGGTGGACATCGTCGATTACGTGCGCGACGCCCGTATCGACTCACCGCTGGCGTTCCAGACCGCGCACCACTGCCTGCTTGATACGCTGGGCTGCGGGCTGGAAGCGCTGTCCTTCCCGGCCTGCAGCAAGCTGCTCGGTCCCGTGGTGCCGGGCATCAGCGTGGTCAACGGCGCGCGTTCCGGGCACCCACTACGTGCTGGACCCGGTGCAGGCGGCGTTCAATCTGGGCGCGATGGTGCGCTGGCTCGATTTCAACGACACCTGGCTGGCCGCCGAATGGGGCCACCCGTCGGACAATCTGGGCGGAATCCTCGCCGTCTGCGACTGGCTGGGACGCAACGCGCAGGCCCTGCGCCGCCCGCCGCCGACCGTGCACGACGTGCTGCTGGCGATGATCAAGGCGCACGAGATCCAGGGTGTACTGGCCCTGCAGAATTCCTTCAATCGGGTCGGGCTGGACCATGTGGTGCTGGTCAAGGTCGCCACCACCGCTGTGGTGGCGCAGCTGCTCGGGCTGGATCGCGAACGCATGCTCAATGCAGTGTCGCTGGCCTGGGTCGATGGCCAGGCGCTGCGGACCTACCGGCACGCGCCCAACACCGGTTCGCGCAAGAGCTGGGCCGCCGGCGATGCCACCAGCCGTGGCGTACGCCTGGCGCTGATCGCGGCAACGGGTGAAATGGGCTATCCGAGCGTGCTCAGTGCACCGACCTGGGGCTTCGAGGCCGTGTCCATGCGCGGTCAGGCACTGACGCTGGGGCGACCGTTGGGCAGCTATGTGATGGAGAACGTGCTGTTCAAGATCAGCTACCCGGCCGAGTTCCACGGCCAGACCGCAGTGGAGGCCGCGGTCATGCTGCACCAGCAGTTGCGTGCGATGGGGCGGCGGGTCGAGGACATCGCGCACATTGCGATCCGGACCCAGGAAGCCTGCATCCGCATCATCGACAAGCAGGGCCCACTGCATAACCCGGCCGACCGCGACCACTGCGTGCAGTACATGGTCGCCATCGCGCTGCTGCACGGGCGGTTGACGGCCGAGGATTACGAGGACGACGTTGCCGCCGACCCGCGAATCGACGCACTGCGCGCGAAGATGGCCTGCCACGAGGATCCGCAAATCAGCGCCGACTATCTGGACCCGGACAAGCGCAGCATCGCCAACGGCCTGAGCGTGCGCTTCAACGATGGCAGTGAACTGCCGGAAGTGCTGGTGGAGTACCCGCTTGGCCACGCCCGACGCCGCGGAGAAGGCATTCCGCTGCTGATGGACAAGTTCCGCCGGCACCTGGCCCATCGCTTCCCGACCGCCCAGCAGCAGCGCATCCTGGTGGCATCGCTGGATCCGGTGGCGCTGGCGGCGATGCCCTTGACCGACTACGTGGATCTGTACCTGCCGGGGTAGGGGCTTCGTCGGATCTGGCGCTGCGCCTGCTTGCCGGGCACGTAGCTGCACCTGCTTTGGTAGGTGCCAACATTGGTTGGCACAGCCGACGCCAACCAAGGTTGGCGACTACCGGGATGCTTTGGTCCACGCTGCAGTCTGCAGAGGTTCCTCAGAGATAGTGTAATCCCGCGATAGCGATAGACTAAGCCGGATCAGATCACATATGTGGAAAGGCATCCATAGTCGGTGCGTACCGAAATGGCATTGTCTCCCGTCCATGCAATATGCGCGGTACGCACCACATGATCGACGGGAAAGCGTCGAATTTCCCTCATGTCTGCAAAGTCATAAAGTGCAATATGACCGCGGTGCATGACGGCCAATCGCTTGCTATCGCAGTCCAGTGCAAAGTCAGTTCGTGTCATATCAGTGAACTCCGGCCACCCGGGGCGGGATTCGCCTGTTGCCGCGTCCAGGCACAGCAGGCGCCACCGTCCATACTCTTCCAAGGCCAACAACCAGCGTCCATCCGCGCTCCACTCCATCTTGACGATCATTTCAAAATCAGCCTGATGTCGGCACACGGTCTTGGCCTGGGCGACATCGATGTACTCGATCTCACCCGGATTGGCACAGCAGGCAAGCATCGTGGCATCCGCTGAGAGCGTGCCCATCATCTGCTCGGAATGCCCGCCAACCATCGCAGGGGAGCGCGCCAGCTGCATGATGTGCCTTCCATCGTCGAGTCTCATTACCGTTACCTGCTCACCGTCATGCCATGCGGCATGCCCGTTGGACCTTGTCAGGAAGGGCGATGACAGTACGGATGCATCGCTGATCCGCTGGGGAGGACTGCCATCTGAAGTCCAAAGGTAGATTCCAGAGTCGAATCGAATCAGGAATCCTGTCCGGTCATCCGTAGGTAGTGCCGACCAGGCAAGGTCCGTCTTGCTTGATCGCCAACCATGGATGATCTCAGCGTCTTCACCGATGAGCAGCAACATGTCGGTTGCCGCACCATGCGTGTCTTCGTCCTGGTGCTGATTGGTCGCCAGCTTCCCATTGCAACCCGCAATCATCAGGGCTCCCGTGTACCCCCCGCCAATGTAACGATGCATGCAGGGTTCGCCTGCGGCAGCAGCTGGGTTCACGAGTACGAAGCCCTTTTTCAGCCGCGACCACTCCTGTTTGATGGCCCATTTCAGTGCCTCGTCGGGACTCGGGAAGTCTTTCAACTGTGACTTCAGCTTCCCGGGGCTTCCGGAGGTGACTTCGACAGTACCTCGGTCACATCGCGTACCCCAGACCTTACCGGTCGCTGGATCCTGAATCATGCGTACTCGTGTCATTGCAATGTTCACTGCTGTTCAGAAGGCCTGATGCCGATGCTACAGCGGCGACTGAAGGCCGATTGGGAAGTCGCTCAATCGAGGGTTGAACCCGTCACTTTGGGGCGACTTCGGCCTTTTCTCCGCCGGGACATTGCGCGCCACGATTGGGGGAGCGCCCGATCCCAAGCCAGACAGGTTGCCGGCATCGGCCTGTGCCTGGCGCGGCGGGGGAGGGGCGCTTGGGTAGGTGCCAACCTTGGTTGCCACGGCTATCGCCAACCGAGGTTGGCGGCTACCGGTCCTGCCGGCCAGCGGCCGGCACTACCCGCCCGGGCAATTGCCGAATTCGCGTCAACACCTTGACGCGGCCTGCCTATAATGGCCGCCTCGATCAAGGAGTGACGACATGAGCGGTCCGGCACGGCGGAAGCGGTGGGGATGGGCGGCGGCGGTACTGGCAGGAGGCCTGTTGCTGGGCCTGGCCGGCTGCCGCAACGACAGCGGGCAGCTGCCCAAGGCCAGTGGTGAGGCGATCACCACCAAAGCCGAGCAGGTGAAGGAATTCACCCTGCTGCGCGCTTATCCGGACCAGAAGAATGACGGCCTGTCGCTGGCGCTGGAGTTCTCGCGCCCGCTGGTCGGCACCCAGGATTTCGACAAGCTGGTGCGCTTCGAGGAGAAGGTCGGCACCGACGACAGCAGCTGGACGCTGTCCGATGACGGCCTGACCCTGCGCTACCCGTTCGTCGAGGCCGGCAAGGAGTTCAGCCTGGTGGTCTCGCCGGACCTGCTGGCCGCCGATGGCAGCCGGCTGGGCAAGGAGCTGAAGCAGAAGGTGTTCAGCGGCGAGCTGAAGCCGGTGGTCGGTTTCGCCTCGCAGGGCAGCGTGCTGCCGGCCAAGGACAGCCGCGGCCTGCCGGTGGTCTCGGTGAACGTGCCGGAGGTCGATGTCGAGTTCCTGCGCGTGCGCGAGAAGGACCTGCCGACCTTCTTCAGCCAGTACCAGCGCGGCGGCCGCCGCGGCAGCTGGGAGCTGAGCAGCGACTACGAGCGCAGCCCGATCAACAAGCTGGCAGAGCCGGTCTACGTCAACCGCTTCATCCTGGGGGGCAAGAAGAACGAGCGGGTGCTGACCTACCTGCCGACCCAGGACATCAAGGAACTGCAGGAGCCGGGGCTGTACTTCGCCCTGCTCAAGCGCACCGGTGACTATGAAGGCGAGTTCGACACCGCGTTCTTCTCGGTCAGCGACATCGGCCTGCATACCCGTGCCTACAAGGACAAGCTGTTCGTGCACACCGCCGGCCTGAAGGACGGCGCGCCACTGAAGGGCATCGACCTGCGCGTGCTGGATGCCAAGGGCGAGGTGGTGCTCAAGGGCAGTACCGATGGCAATGGCAATGCGCTGCTGAACTACACCCTGGATGCCACTCACGTGCTGGTCGCCAGCACGGGCAAGGACACCAGCTTCCTGCCGTTCAACCAGCCGGCGCTGGACCTGAGCGAATTCGCCGTGGCCGGCCGTGACAATGCCTGGTTCGACGTCTATGCCTGGTCCGGGCGCGACCTGTATCGCCCGGGCGAAACCGTGCGCCTGTCCGCACTGCTGCGCGACAACGATGGCAAGCCGGTCAAGGCTCAGCCGGTGTTCCTGCGCCTGAAGCAGCCCGACGGCAAGACCTTCCGCGAGACTCGCCTGCAGCCGGGCGAGCAGGGCTACATCAACTTTGAGCAGGTGATCCCCGCCGAGGCGCCGACCGGGCGCTGGCAGGTCGAGTTCCGCACCGATCCGGCCAGCAAGGAAGCGATCCAGGGCATGACCCTGCGCATCGAGGAGTTCCTGCCCGAGCGCATGAAGCTGGACCTGGACAGCGCGCAGAAGACGCTGAAGCCGGGTGAGGACCTGCGCCTGCAGGCCAATGGCGCCTACCTGTACGGGGCGCCGGCCGACGGCAACCGCTTCACCGCGCGTATGGCGGTGGCCGCCGAACAACAGCCGGTCGAGGGCCTGCCGGGCTACTTCTTCGGTGACCCGACTCTGCAGTTGCCGCGCGAAGCCAAGGACGTGATCGACACCACGTTGCCGGGCAACGGCCAGCTGCGTGAGGATGTGGCGCTGCCGGAAGAGGCGGCCAAGGCCAAGGCGCCGATTGCCGTGGTGCTGTCCGGCAGCCTGTATGAAACCGGTGGCCGCACCGTCACCCGTACCCTGAAGCGGGTGATGTGGCCGGCCAACGCCCTGGTCGGTGTACGCCCGCTGTTCAACCCGGAGGACGGTGCCGATTCCAACGGCAACGCGCGCTTCGAATTGATGCGCGTGGATGCTGCTGGTACGCCGCAGCCGGCCAAGGGCCTGAAGATCACCTTGGTGCGCGAGCTGCGCGACTACCACTGGACCTTCAACGACAACCGCTGGGACTACGATTTCACCCGCCGTTTCGAGAACAAGGAAACCCGCACCGTCGATGCCGGCAGCAGTGCGGTCGCCTTCGATTTCCCGGTGGAGTGGGGCGAGTACCGGGTGGACGTGTTCGACCCGTCCACCGGCCTGACCAGTCGCTATCCGTTCCGCGCCGGCTGGAGCTGGGGCGATGACAACCGCGGCCTGGACGCGCGCCCTGACAAGATCAAGCTGGGCCTGGACAAGACCGGCTACAAGGCAGGCGACACGCTTGAGGTGACGGTGACCCCGCCGCACGCCGGCAAGGGCATCCTGATGGTCGAGACCGACCGCATGCTGTACGTGCAGGACATCGACGCCAAGCCGGGTTCGACCTTCAAGATTCCGGTCACCGCTGACTGGGAGCGCCACGACGTCTACATCACCGCGCTGGTGTTCCGCGGCGGCAGTGCGCCGAGCAAGATCACCCCGGCCCGTGCGGTGGGCGTGGTGCACGTACCGATGGACCGCAAGGCCCGCACCGTGGCCGTCGGCCTGGCAGCGCCCAAGCAGATGCGACCGGAACAGGACCTGCCGGTGACGGTCAGCGCACCGCAGCTGGCCGGCAAAATGGCGCACGTCACGGTCTCGGCGGTGGACGTGGGCATCCTCAACATCACCCGCTTCCCGGTGCCCGATGCCGGTGCGCACTTCTTCGCCCAGCGTCGCCTCGGCATTGATGCCTACGACATCTACAGCCGGGTGATCGAGAGCTTTGACGGCGGTGCCGGCAAGCTGAAGTTCGGTGGCGACATGGCGCTGCAGGCGTTGCCGCAGGCCAAGCGCCCGACCGCGCGCGTGCAGACCGTGGACCTGTTCTCTGGCCCGGTGCAGCTCGATGCCAAGGGCATCGCCCGCATCCGCCTGAAGGTGCCGGACTTCAACGGCACCCTGCGGGTGTCGGCACTGGTCTACAGCGATGACCAGTACGGCAAGCGCGACGTGGAAACCGTGGTGCGTGCGCCGATCCTCGCCGAAGCCAGCATGCCGCGCGTGCTCGCTCCGGGCGACCGCAGCACCGTGACCCTGGACGTGCAGAACTTCACCGGCAAGCCGGGCCAGTTCAACGTGAAGGTGGAAAGCGAGGGCCCGCTGAACCTGGGCGAAGGCAGCCGCAGCGTGCAGTTGAATGCCGACGCCAAGACCACGTTGAGCTTCCCGCTTTCGGCACGCGAGGGCCACAGCGTGGCCAAGGTGCGGGTGCGGGTGGACGGCAACGGCTTCAAGGCCGATCGCCGTTACGACCTGCCGGTGCGTGCGGCGTGGCCGCAGGTGCTGCGTTCGCAGGTGCGCACGCTTGATCCGCTGGCCGCGGTCAGCCTCGACAACAGCCTGAGCGATGGCCTGATGGCCGAGTCGGTGAATGCCCGCCTGCTGGTCAGCCCGCTGCCGCCGATCCCGTTCGCCAGTGCGCTGCAGGGCGCGCTGAACTACCCGTACGGCTGTGCCGAGCAGACCACCAGCAAGGGCTACGCCGCGCTGATCCTGGACCAGGCGACGTCGTCGATGCTCGGTGCCGATGGCCTGGATGCCAAGACCCGTCGCGAGCGCATGGAAGGTGCGTTCGGTCGCCTGGCGTCGATGCAGGTGGCCAATGGCAACTTCTCGATGTGGGGTGACGACGGCTACGTGAACCCATGGCTGACCCCGTACATCACCGAGTTCCTGCTCGATGCCAAGGACGCCGGTTTTGCGGTGCCCGACAACGTGCTGCAGAAGGCGCTCAACCGCCTCAGCGAGGATCTGCTGTCCGGTGGCAACCAGTTCTATGGGCAGGACGACCGCGAGAAGCTGAAGTTCGCCAACCAGGCGTACTCGGGCTACGTGCTGGCCCGGGTCAACCGTGCGCCGCTGGGTACCCTGCGCACGCTGTACGACAACGAGCGCAGCAAGGCGGTCGGCGGCCTGTCGCTGGTCCACCTGGGCGTGGCGCTGTCGTTGCAGGGCGATGCCAAGCGCGGCCAGGCCGCGCTGGCGGCGGCCTTCGCCAAGTCCAGCAGCGAACGCCCGTCGTACTTCGGCGACTACGGCAGTGCGATCCGTGATGACGCGCTGATGATCGCGCTGACCCACGAAAACAAGCTGGCCAAGCCGGCCTGGGATGCACGTGCGGTCGACCTCGGCCGTGGCCTGGATGCGCGCCGCAATGCCGGCTGGATGTGGCTGAGCACGCAGGAACAGGTGGCCATCGCCCGCCTTGGCAAGGCACTGGCCGCCAATCAGAAGGCGCTGGTGGCCGGTGAGCTGGTGATCGGTGGCAACACCGAAGCCATCGGCGAGCGCAAGCTGTTCGGCCGCAATTTCAGCGCCAGCGAGCTGGCCAGCGGCGTGCGCTTCACTCCGCAGGGGCAGCCGCCGATGTTCGCCAGCATCGACGTGGCCGGTATCCCGCGCAGTGCGCCGGCACCGGACAACAGCGTGCTGGGCATTGAGCGCAGCTACTTCGGCACCGATGGCAAGCCGTGGTCGCCGCGTCCGCTGAAGGAAGGCGAAGCGCTGATCGTGCGCGTCACCGTCACCGCCGACACCACGATGCCCGATGCACTGCTGACCGACCTGCTGCCGGCCGGCCTGGAGATCGAGAACTTCAACCTGGGCGATGCCAAGCAGTGGGCCGACGTAGTGGTTGATGGCATCACCATCAGCGACCGCGGCGAAGCTGCCGACACCAAGCACGAGGAGTTCCGCGACGACCGCTATGTGGCTGCGCTGAAGCTCTCGCGTGGCAGCAAGGCCAACGTGTTCTATCTGGTGCGTGCGGTGACCCCGGGTACCTACTCGGTGCCGCCGCCGCTGGTGGAGGACATGTACCGGCCGCAGCTGCGTGGCGTCGGCCGTAGCAACCCGACCACGATCACGGTGGTACAGCCGTGACCGCGCGGACGGGCCGCGACGGCGCGGCCCGTCCCGCTGGCAAGCTTCAATCCGGCACGCTGCAATGAAGAAGACGATGTCGATCCGGCTGGCGGCCCTGCGCCGCCGGTTGCGGCCGCTGTGGCCGTGGCTGCGCTGGGGCACGGCCGCCACGCTGGCGCTGCTGCTGGTGCTGGATTTCGCCTTCCCGCCGCCGCTGCCGAAGCAGCGCGATACCAGCACCCTGGTGGTGGCTGCCGACGGTACGCCGCTGCGTGCGTTCGCCGATGCCGAGGGCGTGTGGCGCTATCCGGCGTCGATCGACAGCGTCTCGCCGCTGTACCTGCAGGCGCTGCTGACCTACGAAGACCGCTGGTTCTGGCGCCATCCGGGTATCAACCCGCTGGCCATCCTGCGTGCCAGCGGCCAGCTGCTGCGCGGTGGTCGCATCGTTTCCGGCGGCTCGACCCTGACCATGCAGGTCGCGCGCATCCTCGACCCGCATATGCGCACGCCCTGGGGAAAGCTCAAGCAGATGCTGCGCGCGGTGCAGCTGGAAGTGCATCTGAGCAAGCAGCAGATCCTGGCCCTGTATCTGGAGCGCGCGCCCTACGGTGGCACCATCGAGGGCGTGGAAGCGGCCAGCTGGGCCTATCTGGGCAAGCCGGCGGCGCAGCTGTCACATGCCGAGGCCGCCTTGCTGGCGGTACTGCCACAGGCACCAAGCCGGCTGCGCCCGGACCGCCACCCGGAAGCCGCGCAGAAGGCGCGGGACAAGGTGCTGTCACGCATGGCCGAACTGGGCGCGTGGACGCCGGAGGAGGTCCAGGATGCGCGCATCGAGAACGTGGTGGCGCGCTCGCTGCGGCCTCCGCTGCACGCCGCACTGCTGGCGCAGCGCCTGCACTCGGCGCATCCGGGCCAGGCGCGTATCCAGAGCAGCATCGACATCGGCCTGCAGCGCACGCTGGAAGAACGTGTGGCCAGCTATTTCTCGACGCTGCCGGAGCGCACCTCGGCAGCCTTGCTGGTGGTCGACAACCAGACCCTGCAGGCGCGTGCCTACGTCGGTACGTTGTCCTTTGGTGACCGCCAGCGGCTCGGCCACGTCGACATGGTGCAGGCCTGGCGGTCGCCGGGCTCCACGCTCAAGCCGTTCCTGTATGCGATGGCGCTGGACGATGGCCTGATCCATTCGGAAAGCCTGCTGGTCGATGCGCCACAGAGTTTCGGCAGCTACCGGCCCGGCAACTTCGACATGGCCTTCAATGGGCCGATTGGTGCCTCCAGTGCATTGCGGCTGTCACTCAATGTGCCCTCGGTGGACCTGCTGCAGCGGGTCGGGGCCGCGCGCTTCGCCGCGCGCCTGTCGCACTCCGGCATCCAGCTGCGCTTCCCGCCGGGCAGCACGCCCAACCTCTCGCTGATTCTGGGCGGTACCGGTGCGCGGCTGGAAGATCTGGTCGGCGCGTTCGCGGCGCTGAACCGCAACGGCATTGCCGGACGCGTGCGCTACACCGATGACGAACCGATGATCGAGCGGCGACTGGCCTCGCCGGGCGCCAGCTGGATCGTGCGCGAAATGCTGGAATCGAACCCGCGCCCAGGCTACAGCGCTGGCACCTTCGATGTTGGCGGTCGCCCGCGCGTGGCCTGGAAGACCGGCACCAGTTACGGGTACCGCGATGCGTGGGCGATCGGCAGCACGCGCCACTACACCGTGGGCGTGTGGGTGGGCCGGCCGGACGGCACACCGCTACCGGGCCAGTACGGCGCGGTGACTGCGCTGCCGCTGATGTTCGAAGTGGTGGACAGCCTGCCGCGCCAGCGCGGCGATTCGGCTGCTGCACCGATGCCGGCAAGTGTCAGCCAGGAAGATATCTGCTGGCCCACCGGCGAACGCGCCGAAGGCCTGCCGACGGCGCTGTGCCAACGGCGGATGCCAGCCTATCTGCTGGACGGCGCGGCACCACCGACCTTCCCCGAGCGCGAGGCGCGGCGCTGGCAACCGGGCCGGCAGCGTTACCTGGCTGATGCGCACACCGGCCTGCGTGTATCGGCCGATTGCCGCAATCCACATGAGGAAGTAGCGCGCGAGATCGCGCGCTGGCCGGCGTTGTTGTCGCCGTGGCTGCCCAAGGCCACGCGCGCTGCCTCGCAGTTGCCGGCGTTGTCGCCGGATTGCCGCGACGACGGGCGTGAGGCCAGCGTGGCCCTGCACATCGATGGCCTCAATGATGGCGCCACGCTGGCGCGTGCACCCAATGCCGAACATGGCGTGCGCCTGCAGCTGCGCGCTGGGCAGCGAGCAGGCGGTGGACTGGCTGCTGGATGGCCGTTGGATCGCGCAGACCCGTGGCGCGCAGTTGATGCAGCGCGAGTTCGCCGATCCGGGCGCACACACTTTGACCGCGCTGGCGGCCGATGGCGCGTGGACGCAGGTGCGGTTCAACGTTCTCCGCTAGATGCCGGCCTTGGTCGGCGCGCGGTCCAACGCCAACGACACCGCCGTGCTCTGGTAGGTGCCAACCTTGGTTGGCACGCGATAAATGCGCCCACCAAGGTGGGCATCTACCAAGGCGTATGCGGGGCCGCTATTCCCCGATCCACCCATCCAGCAGGTCGGCGAACTCGTCGGCGTGCTCCTCTTCCTGCGCCAGTATCTCTTCAAGGATGCGCTTGGTGGTGGTATCGCGGTCGCCGATGAAGTTGATCATCTCGCGGTAGCTGTCGATGGCGATGCGTTCGGCCACCAGATTCTCGCGGACCATGTCGCGCAGGTCGCTGCCTTCCTTGTACTCGGCGTGCGAGCGTGCGGTCAGTGTATCGGGGTTGAAGTCCGGCTCACCGCCGAGCTGGACGATGCGCTCGGCCAGCTTGCCGGCGTGCGCCTGTTCCTGCTGTGCATGTTCGAGGAATTCGGCTTTCACCGCGTCGGCCAGCATGCCCTTGGCCATGAAGTAGTGCCGGTAGTAGCGCAGCACGCATACGTACTCGGTGGCCAACGCATCGTTGAGCAGCTTGATCACGACCTTGCGGTCGGCGCTGTAGCTGTCGGTGATCGCACCGTCTTCGATATTGCGACGGGCGCGTTCGCGCAGGGTCTTGCGGTCACTGATGCCGGGCACCTTTGCGGCAGGCTTTGCGGCTTTGGCTGGCTTGGTGGACATGGCTGGCCGTTTCCTCTTGCGGTGGAAGATCAGGTTGGCAGGTGCTCCAGCACGTATTCGGCCGAAGACACTTCGAACTGGCCGGGCTGCTCGATCCAGGCCGCACGCACCACGCCATCCACCACGTACAGGGCGAAACGGCGTGAGCGGATGCCCATGCCCGAGGCGCTGGCGTCGAGCTCCAGGCCGAGCGCACGGGTCAGTTCGGCATTGCCGTCGGACAGCATCAGCAGGCCGTCGGGCACGCTCTGGTCGGCGGCCCAGGCCTTCATCACGAACGGGTCGTTGACCGCCATGCAGTAGACATCGATGCCGCGCTGGCGGAACGCCTGGAATTTCTCGACGTAGCCGGGCAGGTGGCGCGCCGAGCAGGTCGGGGTGAACGCGCCGGGCACGGCAAACAGCACCACCTTGCGTGCGTCGAACAGCGAATGCGTATCGAGCGTTTCGATGCCCTCGCGGATGCGCTTGAGGGTCACTTCCGGAATGCGGTCGCCGACATGGATGGTCATGGGAAACTCCTTGCAGGGGCAGGCTAGTGGGCCAGATGGGACAGACGCGTCAAGACATTGGAAACCCGGTGTGCAGGCCCCATCTTCAGGCTTTGTGGCAGGGGCTTCCAGCCACAGCGTGGGGCATGGGGATGGCAGCCGCATTGCGCAGGATCAGTCGGCCTCACCGGGGCCGCACGAGGGGCGGCGTAGCATCGCCGACGCGTAGAATGAACCCGGGGCGGCGCCACCGGCGCGGCCGAAGCGAATCGAGGTAGCTGGATGGAATTCAAGGATTACTACGCCACCCTGGGGGTGGAACCGAGCGCGGGCGAGGCGGAGATCAAGACCGCCTACCGCCGGCTGGCACGCAAGTACCACCCGGACGTCAGCAAGGAGGCCGGGGCCGAAGACAAGTTCAAGGCGGTCAACGAGGCCTACGAGGCGCTGCGCGATCCGGAAAAGCGCGCGGCCTACGACCAGCTGCGCGCGCAGGGCTATCGCCCGGGCGAGGAGTTCAACGTGCCGCCGAACTACGGTGGCGCTGGTGGTTTCAATTTCGAGGAGGTGTTCGGCGGAGGTGGCCCCAATGGCGGCTTCAGCGACTTCTTCGAGAGCCTGTTCGCGCGCCAGCGTGGCGGTGGTGGCGCTGGTCCGGGGCCGGGCTTCAGCAGCCAGGGCCACGCGCCGAACCGCGACACCCGCGCCAAGCTGTCGGTTCCGCTGGAAGCGGCCTACAGCGGCGACAGCCTGCGCATCACCGTCAACGGCAAGCAGCTGGACGTGCGCGTGCCCAAGGGCATCCGCCCAGGCCAGGTGATCCGGCTGGCCGGGCAGGGCAACCATGGCGGCAACCTGCTGCTGGAAGTGGAGTACGCCGCCCACCCGCAGTTCGAGGTCGATGGCCGCAACATCCTCTATACGCTGCCGGTGACCCCGTGGCAGGCCGCGCTTGGCACCAGCCTGAGCGTCCCGACGCTGGGTGGTACGGTGGAACTGAAGATCCCGGCCGATTCCGATGCCGGCCGCAAGCTGCGCCTGCGTGGCCGTGGGCTGCCGGGCAATCCGGATGGCGACCAGATCGTCGAGATCGAGATCGTGGCCCCGGCCGCGACTGACGAGGCGCAGAAGAAGGCGTACCGGAACCTGGCCAAGGCCTTCGGCGAGACCATTTGAAGGTAGTGCCGGCCGCTGGCCGGCAACTTCATTGCCCGGGACGGTGATGCGTGGTTGCCGGCCAGCGGCCGGCACTACCGCGCGTGTCTCAGCCCTGCCCGGCGAACACCCGTTCCAGCACCTCGGACAGTTCGTCTTCCGAGAACGGCTTGGTGATGTAGGCCTTGGCGCCCTGGCGCATGCCCCACATGCGGTCGGTGTCCTGGTCCTTGGTGGTCACCAGGATCACCGGGATATGCCGGGTCGCCTCGTCGCGGGCGAGGGTGCGGGTGGCCTGGAAGCCATTGAGGTTGGGCATCACCACGTCCATCAGGACCAGGTCGGGCAGCTCGGCCTTGGCGGTTTCGACCCCGGCGGCGCCATCGGTGGCGGTCAGGATCTGGTGCCCGAGCTTCTCGACGATGCGCTGTATCCCCAACAGCTGCGACGGTGAGTCGTCGACGATCAGAATGCGTGCCATGTTGTTCCCCATGTAATGCCCGCAGTGTAGTGCGGGCCCATTACCGGCGGGAGGGGCGCGTCTGCCGTCCGTCGCCTGCCTGCGACGTTCAGTCGATCCGCACCACGGTGCGGCCCAGCGAACCGCCGGCCAGCATCCGCTCGAACACCGCCGGCAGGCCGTCCAGGCCGACTTCGGCGGTACAGATGCGGTCCAGGTGTTGCGGCTTCCACTCATTGCCCAGCCGCGCCCACACTTCTTCGCGCAGCCCGCGCGGTGCATTGGCCGAGGACACGCCCAGCAGTGACACGCCGCGCAGGATGAACGGCATCACCGTCATGTCCAGTTTCGGGCTGGCCGCGAGGCCGGCACTGACCACGCTGCCATAGGGCACGGTCTGCGCCAGCAGGCTGGCCAGCATGTCGCCTCCGGCATTGTCGAGGCCCCCGCCGAAGCGGGCCGATTGCAGTGGGCCGGTATCGGCCAACGCCGAGCGTGGCAGCACCTCGGCGGCACCGATGCCGCGCAGGAAGTCGGATTGCTCCGGCTTGCCACTGACCGCGTGCACCGTGTAGCCGGCACGACTGAAGATCGACAGCGCCAGCGCGCCGACACCGCCGCTGGCGCCGGTGACCGCCAACGGGCCGAGTTCCGGCACCTGCCGGTTGTCCTGCATGCGCAGCAGCGCCAGCGCCGCCGTGAAGCCGGCGGTGCCCAGCACCATCGCCTCGCGCGGGCTGAGCCCGGCCGGCTGGGCAATCACCGCACGCGACTCCAGCCGCACATACTGGCTGTAGCCGCCATCGCGGGTTTCGCTGAGGCCGCAGCCGGTGGCCAGCACCGCATCGCCTTCACGCCAGTCTGGATCGGTGCTGGCAACCACGGTGCCGGCCACGTCGATGCCCCCCACCAGCGGGAAACGGCGCAGGATCCTGCCCTTGCCGGTGCCGGCCAGGGCATCCTTGTAGTTGACCGAAGACCAGTGGGCGCGGATCAGTACCTGGCCGGGGTTGAGGTCGTCGACATTGAGCTGGGCCACGCCACTGCGGTAACCGGCGGCGTCGTTTTCGATGCGGAAGGCGGTGAACGGGGTGGTGGGGGCCATCGGCGTTGCCTGACTTCGAGGAAAACGCCACCTTACCCCGTTGCCCCCCTTTCGATCCTGCCGATCCGCCCCATCTTGTATGATCGGTGATGGTTTCACGGCTGGTGGTGCGGGAAGGGCCCGCGCCGCAGCCCAAATCTTGATGGAGCGTGCATGGCCTGGAATACACCCGGCGGCAACAAGGGCGGACAAGGCCCCGAGGACAATCGACGCGGGCCCTTCGGGTCGCGCGGCGGTGGCAATGGTGGTGGCTGGGGCGGACTGCCCGGGCCGCTGAAGGACCTGTTCGACGGCGGCATCATGCGTTGGGTGGTGGCAGCCGTGGTGTTGCTGGTGCTGTTCTCCAGCTTCCAGCTGATCGGCGAACAGCAGCGTGGCGTGGTGCTGCGCTTCGGCCAGTTCTCGCGCATCCTGCAGCCCGGCCCGAACTTCAAGCTGCCGTGGCCGATCGAATCGGTCACCAAGGTCAACGCCACCGAGATCAAGACCTTCTCGATCCAGGTGCCGGTGCTGACCCGCGACGAGAACATCGTCAACGTCTCGCTGAACGTCCAGTACCGCATCGACGACCCGCAGCAGTACCTGTTCGGCACGGTCGATGCCAACCAGGTGCTGGAGCAGTCGGCGCAGAGCGCGGTGCGCGAGGAAGTCGGCCGTGCCGACCTCAACGCGGTACTGAACAACCGTGGCCCGCTGGCCGTGGCCGCCGAGGAGCGCCTGCAGGCGCTGCTGAAGGCGTTCAAGACCGGCCTGACCGTGACCGGCCTGACCCTGCAGGACGCCCGTCCGCCGGAAGAAGTGAAGCCGGCCTTCGACGAGGTCAACGGTGCCCAGCAGGTCAAGGAACGCTTGATCAACGAAGCCCAGGCCTACGCCGCCAAGGTCGTGCCGGAAGCCCGAGGCCAGGCCTCGCGTGCCCGTACCACCGCCGAAGGCTACAAGCAGGCCGTGGTGTCCAAGGCCGAGGGTGACGCGCAGCGCTTCAGCCTGTTGCAGGCCCAGTACAAGGACGCCCCGGAAGTGACCCGCAAGCGCCTGTGGCTGGAGACCGTGCAGCAGGTGCTGAGCGAGAACCGCAAGGTGATCGGTGGCGATGGCCGCCAGCTGATCTACGTGCCGATGACCGGCGATACCCGTCCCACCACCTCGGCGCCGCCGGGAGTGACCAATCCGGAGGTGGTGATGCCGTCGCTGCCGGGTGCAGCGGCGGAAGCTTCCCGTGATCCGGGCCGGCCGGTGGGCCGCCCGACCGGGCGACCGAGCGGCCGTGAGGAGGGCAGCCGATGAAGAGTCCTATCTGGATTGCCGTGATCGTGGCGGTGGTGCTGGGCCTGCTTGGCTCGGTGTACGTGGTCCGTGAGGACCAGACTGCCATGGTGCTGAACCTGGGCAAGGTGGTGCGTTCGGACATCAAGCCGGGCCTGCACTTCAAGGTGCCGGTGGTGGAAACGGTGAAGGTCTTCGACCGCCGCTTCCAGGTGCTCGACACCGCCCCGGCGCGTTACTTCACCGCCGAGCAGAAGGACGTCAGCGTCGACTTCTTCGCCATCGGCTACATCTCCAACGTGGGTGACTACTTCCGTGCCACCGGTGGCGATCCGCGCATCGCCAATGCCCGCCTGGCACCGATCATCACCGACTCGCTGCGCAACCAGATCAACTCGCGCACCCTGCAGCAGCTGGTCTCCGGCGACCGCAGCGAGCTGATCGCCGAGCAGCTGAAGGGGATCAACGAAGCGGTGGCCGGCCTCGGCATGCAGATGATCGACCTGCGCATCAAGCAGGTGGACCTGCCGACCGACAGCCAGGTGATCAATGACGTGTACGAGCGCATGCGCGCCCAGCGCAAGCAGGAAGCGGCCAAGCTGCGTGCGGAGGGCGAGGAGCAGTCGCTGACCATCCGCGCCCAGGCCGACCGTGACAGCACCGTGCTGATCGCTGAGGCCGAGCGTGATGCACAGCGCCTGCGCGGTGAAGGCGACGCCGATGCGGCGCGCATCTACGGCAAGGCCGGCTCGGCCGACCCGTCGTTCTATGCGTTCTACCGCAGCCTGGAGGCCTACCGTGGCTCCATGACCGACGGCAACGGCGTGATCGTGCTCGACAAGAACGACCCGTTCCTGCAGTACCTGAAGAACGACCGCTGAGGTCGCAGGGCAGTACCCCACGGGGCCCGGCCAGATGCCGGGCCCCGTGCTTTTTCCGGAGTCCCCCCATGAAAGATCTGTTCGCCGCCGTCTGCCTGGTGGCGGTGCTGGAAGGCCTGTTCCTGTTCGTCGCCCCGTTCGCCTGGAAGCGCATGGCCGAGCGCCTGCTGGACCTGCCCAGCCCAGCCCTGCGCAGCTTCGGCGGGCTGGTGCTGCTGGCCGGCCTGAGCCTGCTGTGGTGGGCGCGGCATTGAAAGGGTAGTGCCGGCCGCTGGCCGGCAACCTGGGATTGCCGGCCAGCGGCCGGCACTACCGGGAGGTGCCTGACCGGCCGGTACATGCGTGGCCCGGCTCTGGTAGCTGCCAACCTTGGTTGGCATTGCCGGCCAGCGGCCGGCACGACCGGGAGGTGCCTGACCGGCCGGTACATGCGTGGCCCGGCTCTGGTAGATGCCAACCTTGGTTGGCATTGCCGGCCAACGGCCGGCACGACCGGGCGGGGCGGCTGACCGGCCGGTGAAGCCGTCCGTCGGAAAGGTGGCACCCGACCCCGGAAACCCGGATAATGCACAAAAGCCGGACGGGCCTCCCCGTTCGGCTTTTTCCGTGTCTGGGCCTTCCATCGCCGGCTGCTCCCCGTTTGGAGCCGCCCTCCAGGTGCTGGCCAGCCCCGCCACGGTTCAACCGTCCGCGGCCCCGATGGCCGCAACATATGAGGAGCCCGTCATGGGTCAGTCTGTCGTAGTGTTGGGTGCCCAGTGGGGCGATGAAGGCAAGGGCAAGATCGTCGATCTGCTCACTGAGGAAATCGGCGCCGTCGTGCGCTTCCAGGGCGGCCACAATGCCGGCCACACCCTGGTCATCAACGGTAAGAAGACCGTCCTGCACCTGATCCCGTCGGGCATCCTGCGTGACGATGCGCTGTGCCTGATCGGCAACGGCGTGGTGATCTCGCCGGCCGCGCTGCAGAAGGAAATCGCCGAGCTGGAAGCCTCCGGCGTGGAAGTGCGTTCGCGCCTGAAGATCTCCCCGGCCGCGCCGCTGATCATGCCGTACCACATCGCCCTGGACCAGGCGCGCGAGCGCTGCCGGCGGCAAGGCGATCGGCACCACCGGCCGTGGCATCGGCCCGGCCTACGAAGACAAGGTGGCGCGTCGCGGCATCCGCATCGCCGACCTGCATTACCCGAAGCAGCTGGAAGAACTGCTGCGCACCGCGCTGGATTACCACAACTTCGTGCTGACCAAGTATCTGAACACCGATGCGGTCGATTTCCAGAAGACCTTCGACGAAGCGCTGGCCTTCGGCGAATACGTGCAGCCGATGAAGTCCGACGTGGCCGGCATCCTGCACGACCTGCGCAAGCAGGGTAAGCGCGTGCTGTTCGAAGGCGCGCAGGGTGCGCTGCTGGACATCGACCACGGCACCTACCCGTACGTCACCAGCTCCAACACCACCGTCGGTGGTGCATTGGCCGGTTCCGGCGTCGGCGCCGATTCGATCGACTACGTGCTGGGCATCGCCAAGGCCTACGCCACCCGCGTCGGCGGCGGCCCGTTCCCGACCGAACTGGACGACGAAGTCGGCCAGGGCATCCGTGACCGCGGCGCCGAGTACGGTGCCTCGACCGGCCGTCCGCGTCGCTGCGGCTGGATGGACATCGTCGCGCTGAAGCGCGCCGTGGCCATCAACGGCATCAGCGGCCTGTGCATCACCAAGCTGGACGTGCTGGATGGCATGGAAAAGCTGAAGGTCTGCATCGCCTACGAATACAACGGCAAGCGCACCGAGTACGCGCCGCTGGACGCGCAGGGCTGGGAAGACTGCACCCCGGTGTACCTGGAGTTCCCGGGCTGGAGCGAGAACACCCACGGCATCACCAACTGGGACGACCTGCCGCCGGCCGCACGTGCCTACCTGCGTTCGCTGGAAGAGCTGGCCGGTTGCCCGATCAGCATCGTCTCCACCGGCCCGGACCGCGACCACACCATGGTCCTGCAGGATCCGTTCGCCTGAGGTAGCGCCGGGCGCTGCCCGGCGTAGGTGACAGGAAGAGCCCCGCGAAAGCGGGGCTTTTTCGTTACTGTGTCGGCACGGCCAGCAGGGAGGTGACGTGATGACCCGGATGTCAGCGTGAAGGGCGTAACGGTGGTGCGGATCACCCTGTGGGTGCTGTGGAGCCTGTGGGCGCTTGCCTGCGCGGTGCTGGTGCTGGGCGCGATCGCCAACCACATGGCCTCACGCACGCAGGTGCTGCCTCTGGTGCTGAGCCCGGGTGCGACGGCCGAGGTCACGGTCTACCGCTTCATCGATGACCAATTGCGACTGCGCCTGCGTTACGCGGATGACGGTACTTCCACGGCGATCGATCCTGAGGTGCGCCTGCGCGTGGAAACCCCGACAGATCAGACCGACTTCCGCGCCGAAACGCGTTCGGGCGTGCCGGGTTCCGGCATCACCCGCGCGCTGGAATCGGTTGTGCCTGCTGGATTTGCCGCCTCGTACTTCGGTTATGGCCGGGGGGATGCGCTGCCGCGCGGGCGTTCGTGGCTGCGGGTGACCGTTCTGGAGGTCGAGCCCGCGCTGGCGGGGCGCGTCGCCTCGGTGGAACTGCTGCCACCGATGGACGTACTGAAGCTGACCGACCTGGACTACGCGTGGCTGTGGCCGTTCTTCTTCTGGAAGGTGGCGGCGTTGTTCCTGCTGATTCCGGGCGCTGCGCTGGTGGTATTCACCATCACCTTGCGGCACTGGCAGCGTCGGGCGTCGAAGCCGCCTGTTTCAACAGCGGATACGGATTGATCGACTCTCCCTTCCACCACTGTCTTTCCGGGCCCAGCAGGTGCACTTCAAAGTGCAGGTGCGGGGCCTCGGCGCTGGCGTTACCGGTGCTGCCCACGTAACCGATCACCTCTCCGCGCTTGATCACCTGCTTCTCCGCCAGGCCATCGGCGTAGCGCTGCAGATGCGCGTAGTAGTAGCACCAGCGTCCGCTGGGCTCGAACTGGTAAATCGTCAAGCCGCCGCGCTCGCTGTCGAACAGTTTTTCCACCGTTCCATCGGCCACCGCCAGCACCGGCGTACCGGTATCGGCCATGATGTCGATGGCATCGTGCACGCGACCCTCGCTGCGTGCATCGGTGAACGTATCGCGCAGCTGGGACGCATGGATACCCTGCACCGGCAGCAGCAGACCGGACGGTGCATCCGCAGTCTGCGCGGCCGACGGCGCGGTGTTGGCGGGTGGGGCTGTTGCGGGTGTCGCTACAGATTCCTTCGCCGGCGCCGCTGCCAGTGCCGATTGCGCTTGCGGCAGCGGGGCGGGTACCGGATCACCCGCATCGCGGTGCAGCCACCAGCCTGCACCCAGCCCCAGCAGAACGCCCAGCACGATCAGTTGCGAAAGGCGCATCGGCTCACTCCTGCATCACCACGGGTACCGAGGTATCCACGGCATCGGCCACGCGCAGCGCATCCCAGTTGGTCATGCGCACGCAGCCATGCGATTCGGTCTTGCCCACATGGCCGGGTTCGGGCGTGCCATGCAGGCCGTAATGCGGCTTGGACAGATCGATCCAGACCCGCCCGACCGGATTGTTCGGGCCCGGTGGCAGGGTGGCCTTCTTTTCGCCCCTGCGGGCATCCCAGAACAGTTTCGGGTTGTAGTGGAACGGCGGGTCGCGGTAAACGCCCAGGATCTTCCATTCGCCGATCGGTAACGGGTCGTGCTGGCTGCCCGACGACACCGGCACCTGTGCGCTCACCTTGCCCTGCGCATCCAGCAGCTGCAGCGTGGAGTCGGATTTGTCGACCACGATCTTCGCCGCCTTTGGCAATGCGGCCAGTGCGATGTTGGGTACCTGGATGCGGCTGCCAGCCTTGGTCAGGTCCACGCCGGGATTGAGCGCCTTCATCAGCTCAGGGGAGGCATGGAAGCGCTCGCCGAGGGCTTCTTCCACACTGCCGTAGCCCAGCGATGTGAGCTTGGCCTGGGCGGCGGGCCCTTTCGGAGTGGCCTGGAACGGACCGGCGACATCCTCAGCAGTCAGCGTGTAGCTGGCCAGCGGCCCAACGGTATCGGCCTGCAGGGCCTTCCAGGTGGTGTCGTCCAGTTCGCCCGTTACGTCCAGCCCATGCGCTGCCTGGAAACCCGACACCGCGCGTCGCTGGTTGCTGCCCACTTCGCCGTCGATCTGGCCAGGGGAGAAGTTCGCGCGATCCAGCAGCACCTGGGCGTGCAGCGCGGAGTGGGGTGCGGTGTCCGGTCCGGCCGTTTCGGCAATGGGTGCGGGCAGGTGGGGCGGCGGCGCCTGCGCGAAGGCTGGCGACGCCAGCAGCGAGAGAGCGAGCAGGGTGGATCGGGACACGGGTAATGGCATTGGGATCTCCAGCAGGTCACGCCACCACCTTGCCCGCAGCAGCCGCCGAGCCACCGTGAAAGGGATCTGATGCCCGCATGAGCAGCCATGGGTATTGCAGCCGTGTCCAGCGCGCAGGTGCTGCTGCGCAGGGGGCTCACCAAGGTGAACGGTGGCCGACGCCGTCGACGGACGGCGATCAAGATTGCCTGCCGGGCCGCCGATAAGGGCGCATCCCCCCGTTTTGGATATCCCCATGAACTACTTGAGGAACGTCAGGGTTGCCTGGCGTCTTGGGCTGGGCTTTGGCCTGTTGCTGCTGCTGGTTGCCGCCGTGGTGGCCACCGGCGCCACCGCCAGTGTCGTGCAGAAGCGCGCGATGCAGCAGGTGGTCGACGTCAGCGTAGCCAAGGTGCGCCTGTTGTCGCAGATGCTCGATGCCAACAACCAGATGATGGTGGTGCGTCGCGAGATGCTGATCCGCCAGGGCGACGACCGTGGCCACGACGAGCAGCGCATCGCCGATCTGGTGAAGCGCTACGAGGCCAGCTGGACCGCCTATCAGGCGCTGCCCAGCGACGCCGACGGCAAGGCCATTGCCGAAACCATCGCCGCCAAGCGTGCCATTGCGCGCCCGCTCAACAAGCAGACCAGCGAACTGATGGAGCAGGGCGACTACCCGGGCGCCGTGGCGCTGACCCTGGGCCCGGTGCAGGAAGCCGCCAACGGCTGGAACAAGGCGCTGTCCGATGGCGTGGACTTCGAAGAGAAGGAAAGCCGTGAGGCGGCCGCCGAGGCGATCCGCCTGGGCGAGCGCAGCCTGCTGCAGCTGCTGGTGCTGGGCGGCGTCGCGCTGCTGGTGGGCATCGGTGCCTCGGTGATGATCGGCCGCAGCCTGACCGGCCCGTTGGCCCGCGCGGTGAACCTGGCCGAACGCCTGTCCAAGGGCCAGCTGGACCAGGAGTTCCGCCTTGGCGGCCGCGATGAACTGACCCAGCTGGGTGAAGCCATGGCCAGCGTGCGGCAGAGCGTGCAGGCGGCGATCGGCGCACAGCTGCAGATGGCCGAACAGCACGAGGCGGGTGCGATCCGCTACCGCATGGACGCCAGCGCTTTCCCCGGCGATTTCGGCCGCATGGTGCAGGCCACCAACAGCCTGGTCGAATCGCACGTGCAGGTGGAACTGCTGATGGCTGAAGTGATGCAGCGTTACGCCATCGGTGACCTCAGCCGCGACCTGCCGGACTACCCGGGCGAGAAGGGCACTCTGACCCGCACTCTGGCGGCAGTGAAGCAGAGCCTGATGGCGATCAACGCGCAGATCGATGCACTGGCCCGGGCCGCGCGCGCCGGTGATTTCAGCATGCGTGGCGATGCCGCTGCGTTCCAGTTCCAGTTCAAGGCGATGGTCGAGCATCTCAACGGCATGATGGCCAGTTCGCAGGCCAGCATCGCTGATGTCTCCGATGTGCTGCGTGCGATCTCGCACGGCGACCTGACTGCACGCATGGACGGCGAGTACGACGGTGTATTCGCCCGCATGCGTGACGACGCCAACACCACCACCGCGCAGCTGACCGGCATCGTGCGTGGCATCCAGGTGGCCGCCGACAGCATCAACAACGCGGCGCAGGAACTGGCTGCCGGCAACAACGACCTGTCGCGCCGCACCGAGCAGCAGGCCGCCAACCTGGAAGAAGCCGCCGCATCGATGGAGGAACTGACCTCGACTGTGCGCCAGAATGCCGAGCTCGCTCGTCAGGCCGACAGTGAAGCGCATGCCGCCGGTGCCGCCGTACGCGAAACCGAGCAGGCGATGGCGCAGATGGCGTCGGTGATGGGTGAGATCGATCAGTCCTCGGCACGCATCTCGGAAATCTCCACCGTGATCGACGGCATCGCGTTCCAGACCAACATCCTGGCGCTGAATGCTGCGGTTGAAGCCGCGCGTGCAGGTGAGCAGGGCCGTGGTTTTGCCGTGGTCGCCAGCGAGGTACGTACGCTCGCACAGCGTGCCGGTGTCGCCGCCAAGGAGATCAAGGAGCTGATCGAAGACGCTGCTGCCAAGGTGAAGAGTGGCCTGGCGGTGACCGTTGAATCGGAAGCCGCGATCGCCCGCGTGGCCCAGGCCAGCTCGCGCACCACGCAGCTGATGAGCGACATCGCAGCGGCCAGCAAGGAACAGGCCGCCGGTATCGAGCAGGTCAACCAGGTGGTGGTGCAGATGGACCAGGTGACCCAGCAGAACGCTGCGCTGGTGGAAGAAGCCACTGCCGCCAGCCGCGCGCTGGAGGAACAGGCGCATGCGCTGACCACGTCGGTGGCGGTGTTCAAGGTGGAGCAGGGCGCGCGCATGCCCATCGTGCCTGCGCAGGCGGCGTAAGCAACCTGCGACTGGATGTTGGATGACGCCCTGCATGCGATGCCCCGCATGCAGGGCACCGCATGCACGCAACCGGTCGGTGCCGCTGGCTAGCGGCCGCCCGCGGCGCGTTCGATCAGCCAGCCGGCTGCGTACAGCAACAGCAGTGTTGGCGGAACCAGTACTGCATACGCGGTCGACCAAGGTTTGCCGTACAGCAGGCTGCCTGCGCCGATGGCATCGAGTGCAGCAGACTGCAGGGTGATGGGGAGCGACATCAGGATATAGGCCCCCTTCGGGTCCGCGTCCGACTGCGCGCCGTGAACCAGCCATGCGGTCAACAGCAGGTAGACCACGCAAAGCGCAAGACCGGTCCAGCTCAGTAATCGCCGCATCTTCATCCGCATGCCTCCGTTCAACGGACGTCGAAGTGAGCCTGCAGAGGCAGGCTCACATTCCGCAGCAGATCCCTGACCACCACCTGCGCAGTCCACGTGCCTTTCGGATCACTGGCCTCGGCCACGAACTTCAGGTGCAGGTTGGTCATGTACAACAGGGTTGGCGGGCCGGGCAGGGCAGCGGTGAAACAGGGAACATCGCGTTCGTCGATGCTGGTAGTGCCGTCCGGGCGCAGCATGCGCAGATCGCAGTGCACCTTGGGTACGCGGTTCTCATCCAGTTGCGGGTTGGACAGGAATGTCAGCAGGAACAATTCACCGCCCGGGTGGACTTCGTCGGCCTGGGTAAAACCGGGAGTGGTCTCTGGCGGGGTCTCCCACTTGGCCTGCCAGTCGGCATCGGAGGTGACCAGCAGCGATGCCGCAAAGCCACCGCTGGATTTCATGGCATCGGTCTCCGGCATCGCCTTGCCTGCCCCGTTTATCCAGCCATCGTTGGCGGAACTGTTCAGTGGCAGCATCATGGCCATCATGGCCAGCGCGTAGGTCCATCGCATCAGAGGCTCTCCTTGGCAGCCGCGTCCCGCGGCAGAGCGGGCAGTATCGCTCAACCTTGACCGGGAAAGCAGCAGGAGAGCCGGAGCAGAGGTGCCGCTGCCTGCCGATGTGGGCGATGCTTGCCAGCAAAGGAGGTGACATGGGAATCGGGAGCGAGGAAAAGCCGGGCTGTGATTCAGCATCACCCACGCCGCAGCACGTGCTGATGCTGCCCGGGCTGGATGGCTCCGGCAGGCTGTCGATCCCGTTTCTGTCAGCACTCCAGGCTCATGGGCTGACGACGCAGGCGATTACGCTGCCTGCGCAGGGAGGGCAGGATCACGCCACGCTGGCCCAACGGCTGTGGTCGCAGCTGCCCGGCCATCCCTTCATCCTGCTTGCCGAGTCCTTCTCGGGCCCGTTGGCGGTTGAACTGGCCACGCGACAGCCCGCCGGGCTGCGCGGACTGGTGCTTGCCGCGACCTTTGCGCGTCGGCCGGTGCCATTGCCGGCAGCCAGCGCAGCCCTGCTGACGCCGGCCTGGCCTCTGCCTCCCGTGGCGTTGCTGGCGCGCCTGCTGCTGGGGCGGTGGCGCACCCGCGAGCACCTGTCGATGCTGCGCGATGTGCTGGCCCGGATTCCGGCGGCCACATTGCGGCAACGCGCCGCAGCGACCCTGCGCGTCGACGTACGCGCATTGCTGCCGGCAATCGACGTGCCGACGCTGTGCCTGCACGCGTGCCATGACCGCCTGCTGTGGCCGCCCAGTGTGGCAGAACTGCAGGCCCTTTTGCCGGATGCCCGGCATGTTTCGCTGGAAGGACCGCATCTGCTGCTGCAGGCACGCGCTGACGCAGCCGCAGCCGAAGTTGCCGCGTGGATGAGGACGCTGTCGCCCTGATCGAAGGACTCAGCCGCGCGCGCGGGTACGCGCGGCCTTCTTCGCCGCCACCTTGCGCACGGTCTTCTTCGCCGCACGTGTCTTCGCCGCCTTCTTCGCTGCAGCACTGCGCGAGGCGGCTGTACCGGCCTTCTTCGCCGCTGTCTTCTCTGCGGTTTTCTTTGTGGCTGTCTTGCGAGCCGGTGCCTTCTTTGCCGCCGCCTTCCTGGCTGTCGTCTTCTTCGCAGGTGCCTTCTTCGCCGCCGTCGCCTTGGTCGTGGCCTTCTTTGTGCCCGACTTTCTGGCAGGCGCCTTCTTGGCCGCCTTCTTGGTGGTCGCCTTCTTCGTACCCTTGCGCGCGCTGCCGCTACGCTTGCCACCACCATCCTGCTTGTTCACGGTCGCCCAGGCAATGCGCTCGGCCGTGCCTTCGCTGGCACCGCGCTCGCGCTCGCTTTCCTCGATGTGCTCGGCCTGGCGCTTCTGTTTATCGGAGTATGCGGATTTGTCACCACGGGGCATGACAGTTCTCCTGTTGTTGTAGTCAGGCCAGCAGGCGCAGCTTGGGTTCGCGTGCCCACTGGCGGGTGGCGGCCGTCGCCAGGAATGCCTTGGCGTCTTCCGCTTCGACGATGCCGGCGTCGTTGCCGACCCTTGCCGCCTTCAGCAGCGTCTGGCCGCCCGCATCGCTGGCGATGGCCTTCAGGTGCGCCCACGCCTGGCTGACGAACTCAAGGGCAGCGCTCTCTTTCGACAACGCCTTTGATGCCTCTACGCTCAGCACCACGGCCACCGCATCGAACACGGCCGATGGCGTGCCGGCCAGTTGCCCATCGGCGGCCTGTACGCTGCCGTCACTGAGCGTGGCGCCTCCCACTTTTGGTGCGACCAGCTTCACGTCTGCACCTGCTTTCCTGGCTGCTTTGCTCAGGCTGGCAATGATGCGAGCCTCGGAGCCTTCATCGAAAAGGATGCCGATGCAGCGACCCTGCAGGGTAGGCTTGTTGCGCCCGATCACGCGTACCTCGGGAGCGGGGGGCATGTCCCGCACCGGGGTGCCAGTCGGCGCGGGGGCGGGGAGTGCAGCCAACGCCAACCCGTCGGCCACGCGCTGTGCCAGTGAGTCGTCGATATTGCGCAGGTGGCTGACGGTACGCACCCGCACCTTCAGCGTTTCCACCTTGGACAACTCGAACACCAGCGCCGATGCCAGATGGGCCTGTTCCGGCTTTTCAAGGCTGCGGAAGAACATGCGCGCCTGGCTGTAGTGGTCGGCGAAGCTCTCCGCGCGGGTCCGCCCCTTGCGACCGTCGTCCGCGGTGGCGTGGCTACGGAAGCCGCTCGGGGTCTCGCGTGGTGTGTCGTCCTGCAGCGAGCTGGGATCGTAGGCCACCCGGCCCTTGGGAACCTGCATCTGCATGTGGCCGTCGCGCTGATGATTGGCAAACGGGCACTTGGGCGCATTCACCGGGATCTGGTGGAAGTTCGGGCCGCCCAGGCGCAGCAGCTGGGTGTCCAGGTAGGAGAACAGGCGCCCCTGCAGCAGCGGGTCGTTGCTGAAGTCGATGCCCGGTGGCACGTTGGCCGGGCAGAAAGCCACCTGCTCGGTCTCGGCGAAGAAGTTGTCCGGCCAGCGGTCCAGCACCATGCGCCCGATGACCTGCAACGGCACCAGCGATTCGGGAATGATCTTGGTCGGGTCCAGATGATCGAACGGGAATGCGTCGGCGTCTTCTTCGGTGAACAACTGCACCGCCAGTTCCCATTCCGGGAAGTCGCCGCGCTGGATGGCCTCGAACAGGTCGCGGCGATGGAAGTCATTGTCGGCCGACTGCAGCTTCAGCGCTTCGTCCCAGACCGTGGACTGGATACCCAGCTTGGGCCGCCAGTGGAACTTGACGAACGTTGACTCGCCGGCCTCGTTCAGCAGGCGGAAGCTGTGCACACCGAAGCCTTCGATCATCCGCAGCGAACGCGGTATGGCGCGGTCGCTCATCGCCCACATGATCATGTGCATCGATTCGGGCATCAGCGAAATGAAGTCCCAGAACGTGTCATGGGCCGATGCGGCCTGCGGGAAGGCACGGTCCGGTTCCATCTTCACCGCGTGCACCAGGTCCGGGAATTTCATGGCGTCCTGGATGAAGAACACCGGGATGTTGTTGCCGACCAGGTCCCAGTTGCCCTCCCTGGTATAGAACTTCACCGCGAAGCCGCGCACGTCGCGCGGGGTGTCCACCGAACCTGCGCCACCGGCCACGGTCGAGAAGCGGGTGAACACGGGTGTCTTCACGCCAACCTCGGTCAGGATGCGCGCGGGTATGCGCTTTCAGCGATCGGGTCAATTCGAAGTAGCCATGTGCTGCGCTGCCACGTGCGTGCACGATGCGCTCGGGAATGCGTTCGTGATCGAAGTGGGTGATCTTCTCGCGCAGGATGAAGTCCTCCAGCAGCGTGGGCCCCCGGGTTCCCTGCCGCAGGGAGTTCTGGTTGTCCGCCACCGGGATGCCCTGATCGGTGGTCATCACCGGATGGCTGCCCCCGGCCTGCTGGTGCAGTTCATCACCGTTGCCCCGGTGTTGGTTTTCAGCGTGGGTGGTTGCGCGCTTGCCGGTCGGCTTGCTGGCGGCCATTGACGTTGGCTCCGGAGGATCTGAAGAGAACCACGACACTGGAACCGAGCCCGTTAAACCGAGGTCCGGCAAAGGTGAACGTACAGGCAAAAGCAGGCTCGGGTATGCTTGCCACATGCGAGTCGAGCCCGCCGACATCGAAGCCCTGTTCGACGCCATCCCGGATGTGCTGTTCTTCATCAAGGACCTTCAGGGGCGTTACACCCACGTCAACCAGACCATGCTGCGGCGGCTGGGCCTGCGCGCGCAAGGACGTGATCGGGCGTACCGCGGCTGAAATCTACCCGACCGGCCTCAGCGCGGACTACGTCGACCAGGACGCCCGCGTGCTGTCCGGTGAGGTGATCGAGAACCTGATGGAGCTCCACCTGTTCGCCAACCGCGAACCGGGCTGGTGCCTGACCTGCAAGCGCCCGCTGGTGGTCGATGGGGCCATCGAGGGCCTGATCGGCATATCCCGCGACCTCGGCCAGAAGGACAGCCTGGGCACCCAGTACGAGCAGCTGCGGCTGGCCCTGGCCCACCTCAATGCGCACTACGCCGAGAACGTGCGCATGCAGACCCTGCTGGACATCACCGGCTTCTCGCTGTCGAAGCTGGAGCGCAGCTTCCGCAAGGTGTTCCAGATGACCCCGCAGCAGGTGCTGACCCGACTGCGGATCCAGATGGCCATGCACCTGCTGCACGGTGACGACAGCATCGCCTGCATCGGCCAGGCCTGCGGTTTCAGCGACCAGAGCGCCTTTACCCGCAAGTTCAAGGCTGAAACCGGTTTCTCGCCGCGCGCCTACCGGGCCCGTATTGGTGGCAACGTCGGCGAGCCGGCGCTGGCCTGAGCCGCCTGCTGCGCTGTGCCTATCCCCGTGGGCACGGGACAGGGTAAGGTGTCGCCCCTGTAGCCGCCGCCAGCCCCGCCGATGCCCAACTCGATTCCGACCGCTTCGCCGTCCCGCCTCGGGCACTCGCTCAAGCCCCGCCAGCTGATCATGATGGGTCTGGGCAGCGCCATCGGCGCCGGCCTGTTCCTCGGCTCGGGCGTGGGTGTACAGGCGGCCGGCCCGGCGGTTCTGGTGTCGTATCTGGTCGCTGGTGCGCTGGTGATCATCGTGATGAACGCACTGGGCGAGATGGCGGCGGCCAAGCCGACCAGTGGCGCGTTCTCGGTCTACGCCGCTGATGCCATGGGAGCCACCGCCGGCGCCACCGTGGGCTGGCTGTGGTGGGTGCAGCTGGTGATCGTGATCGCCGCCGAGGCGGTAGGCGCGGCCGGGCTTCTTGCCACGGTCTGGCCGGCGATACCGGTACCGATGGCGGCGCTGGCCTTCATGCTGTTCTTCACCGCGATCAATCTGCTCGGGGTGAAGAACTTCGGCGAGTTCGAATTCTGGTTCGCCATCCTCAAGGTGGCGGCGATCCTGGCCTTCATCGCCATCGGTGTGGCGCTGCTGATGGGCTGGCTGCCGCAGGTGACCTCGCCGGGCCTGAGCAACTTCACCGAGCACGGCGGCTTCGCACCGAAGGGCCTGGCCGGAATCGGTGCGGCGCTGCTGGTTGTCGTTTTTGCCTTTGGCGGTACCGAGATCGTAGCCGTGGCGGCGGCCGAAACCGAAGATCCCGAGCGCAGCATCGCCCGTGCCATCCGCACCGTGGCCTGGCGCATCCTGGTGTTCTACATCGGCTCGCTGAGCGTGATCATCGCTGTGGTGCCATGGACCAGCGAGGCACTGAAGTCGCCGTTCGCCGCCGTGCTGGATATCGCCCGCATCCCGGGCGCGGGTACGGCCATCACCCTGATCGCCGTGATCGCGCTGCTGTCGGCGCTCAATGCCAACCTCTATGGTGCCTCGCGCATGATGTATTCGCTGGCGCAGCGCCGCGAAGCGCCGGCCGTGTTGGGCTGGACCGATCCGCGCCAGGTGCCGGTGATCGCCGTGCTGGCCAGCGTGCTGTTCGGTTTCGCCGCCACGGTGATGGAGCTGCTGTTCCCGGACCGGGTGCTGCCGGTGCTGCTGAACATCGTCGGTTCCACCTGCCTGCTGGTGTGGACGCTGTCGCTGGTGTCGCAGTTGGTGCTGCGTCGCCGCGCGGATCGCCTGGGTACCCGCCTGCCGTTCCGCATGGCCGGCTTCCCGTGGCTGACCTGCTGCGCGCTGGCGATCCTGGCACTGATCTTCGGCCTGCTGCTGAGCGAGTCGCACACCCGCCTGCAGTTCCTGTCGATGGTGGCACTGACTGCCACGATCGCCGCCAGCAGCGCCATCGCCCGGCGCATGCGCGAGGCGTGACTGAAGCTGCCGGCCAGCGGCCGGCACTACCACGGGGGCTGCACATCCGCCGTGCCATCCTGATCGTGTGGGCCGTCCGCGGCCCGTCGACCAGAAGTACCGCATGCTGCGCAGCCGCCCCTTCCTGATGTTCACCGGCCAGGCCGAGGCCGCCCTGGCCCTGTACGCCGAGGCCTTCGCCGATTTCCGCCTGCTGGCAATGCAGCGCCATCCGGACGGCGCCGGTGCCGGCGTGCCCGGGCAGGTCCGACAGGCCATCTTCCTGCTCGGTGGCACCCACTACCTGTGCTTTGACAGCCTGGACGTGCACGATTTCACCTTCAGCCCGTCGATCTCGCTGTTCGTCGAGTGCTCCGGCGCCGAGCAGTTCGAGGCGCCGCGCGCGTGCTGGGCGAGGGCGGCCACTGGCTGATGCCGGTGGGCGACTATGACTTCAGCAACCGCTACGGCTGGGTGCAGGATCGCTTCGGCGTGTCATGGCAGTTGAGCCTGGGGCAGATGCCTGACCCGTGATCCGATGTTTGTGGGTGCGGGCCTTGGTCCACGCGCCCTTACGAAAACGGCCCGCTCGCGCGGGCCGTTTTCGTTGCCGATGCAGTGAGGAATCAAGCCTCGACTTCATCATCCTTGTAGGCATCGACCGGGATGCAGGCGCACATCACGTTCTTGTCGCCGTACACGTTGTCGACACGCGCCACCGGCGGCCAGTATTTGCTCTGCTTCAGGCTGGCCAGCGGGAAGGCGGCCAGTTCGCGCGGGTAGGCGTGGGTCCACTCGCTGGCGGTCACTGCGGTGGCAGTGTGCGGCGCGTTCTTCAGCGGGTTGTCCTCGCGGTCCAGGCGGCCGTCTTCGATCGCAGTGATTTCCTCGCGGATCTGGATCATCGCGTTGATGAAGCGATCCAGTTCGTGCAGCGATTCGCTCTCGGTCGGCTCCACCATCAGCGTGCCGGCCACCGGGAAGCTGAGGGTCGGGGCGTGGAAGCCGAAATCGATCAGGCGCTTGGCCACGTCCTCGGCACCGATGCCGCTGGTCTTCTCCAACGGGCGCACGTCCAGGATGCACTCGTGTGCCACCAGGCCGTTGCGGCCGGTGTACAGGGTCTTGAAGTGCGGGGCCAGGCGCTTGGCGATGTAGTTGGCGTTGAGCTGCGCGACCTGGGTGGCCTTGCGCAGGCCGTCGCGGCCCATCATCGCGATGTACATCCAGCTGATCGGCAGGATCGAGGCGCTGCCGAAGCTGGCTGCGCTGACCATGCCGACCGGGCCGTTGTCACCCAGCTTGCCTGGCAGGAACGGGGCCAGATGCTCCTTGACCGCGCACGGGCCGACGCCCGGACCGCCACCGCCGTGCGGGATGCAGAAGGTCTTGTGCAGGTTCAGGTGCGAAACGTCCGAACCCCACTTGCCCGGCTTGGCCACGCCAACCAGGGCGTTCATGTTGGCGCCGTCGGTGTACACCTGGCCACCGTGCTTGTGGATGATCTCGCAGATCTCCACCACCTCTTCCTCGAACACGCCGTGCGTGGACGGGTAGGTCATCATGATCGCGGCCAGGCGGTCGCTGTATTTTTCGGCGTTGAGGCGGATGTCTTCCACGTCGACGTTGCCGTTGGCATCGGTCTTGGTCACCACCACCTTCATGCCGCACATCTGCGCCGAGGCCGGGTTGGTGCCGTGCGCCGAGTCCGGGATCAGGCAGATGTCGCGGTGGTCTTCGCCGCGCGAGCGGTGGTAGGCGCGGATCGCCAGCAGGCCGGCGTACTCGCCCTGCGCGCCGGAGTTCGGCTGCAGGCTGACCGCGTCGTAGCCGGTGCATTCCACCAGCATCGCTTCCAGCGTGTCGATCAGTTCCTTGTAGCCCAGCGCCTGGTCGGCCGGCACCAGCGGGTGGATCTGCGAGAACTCCGGCCAGGTCACCGGGATCATCTCGGCGGTGGCGTTGAGCTTCATGGTGCACGAGCCCAGCGGGATCATCGTGCGGTCCATCGCCAGGTCCTTGTCGGCCAGCGAACGCAGGTAGCGCAGCAGTTCGTGCTCGCTGTGGTGGGTGTTGAACACCGGATGGGTCAGGAACGCGGACTGGCGCAGCAGGCCGGCCGGCAGTGCATCGGCGGTGCTGGCATCCAGCGCGTCGACGTCGGCCTGGGCACCGAACACGGCAGCCAGCGCGACCACGTCGGCGCGGGTGGCGGTCTCGTCCAGGCTGATGCCGACCGAGTCGCTGTCGATCGCGCGCAGGTTGTAGCCGGCGGCGCGGGCCTTGGCGTGGATCTCATCGGCATGCACGCCGGTGACATGCAGGGTGTCGAAGAAGTCACCACCGACCTGCACGCCGGCGTTGCGCAGCGCGGCGGCCAGGATCGAGGCTAGGCGATGGGTGCGGCGGGCGATGCGGGTCAGGCCGTCCGGGCCGTGGTAAACGGCGTACATCGAGGCCATCACCGCCAGCAGCACCTGTGCGGTGCAGATGTTGGACGTGGCCTTCTCGCGGCGGATGTGCTGCTCGCGGGTCTGCAGGGTCAGGCGGTAGGCCGGGTTGCCCTGGGCATCGACCGAGACGCCGATCAGGCGGCCCGGCATCGAGCGCTTGTAGGCGTCACGGCAGGCCATGAACGCGGCGTGCGGGCCGCCGAAGCCGAACGGCACGCCGAAACGCTGGCTGTTGCCGACCACGATGTCCGCGCCCCATTCGCCCGGGGCGGCCAGCAGGGTCAGGGCCAGCAGGTCGGTGGCCACGGCCACCAGGCCGCCGCGTGCGTGCACGGCGTCGACCAGCGCCTTGTAGTCGCCGACCTGGCCGAAGGTGTCCGGGTACTGCAGCAGCAGGCCGAAGGCTTCCGCTTCCAGTGCTTCGGCCGGGGTGCCGACGCGCAGCACGATGCCCATGGGTTCTGCGCGGGTACGCAGCAGTTCCAAGGTCTGCGGGTGCACGGCGTCGTGCACGAAGAAGGTGTCCGACTTCGACTTGGCCGAACGCTTGGCCAGGGTCATCGCTTCGGCGGCGGCAGTGGCTTCGTCCAGCAGCGAGGCGTTGGCGATTTCCATGCCGGTGAGGTCGGCGCACAGGGTCTGGAAGTTGATCAGCGCTTCCATGCGGCCCTGCGAGATTTCCGCCTGGTACGGGGTGTAGGCGGTGTACCAGGCCGGGTTTTCCAGGATGTTGCGCAGGATCACGTTCGGCGTGTGGGTACCGTAGTAGCCCTGGCCGATGAAGCTGCGCAGCACGGTGTTCTTGTCGGCGATCGCACGGATCTTCGCCAGTGCCTGCACTTCGGTCATCGACTCCGGCAGCGCCAGCGGCGCCGGCGACTTGATCTTGGCCGGTACGATGGCATCGGTCATGCCATCCAGCGACGCGTGGCCGACGACATCGAGCATCTGCGCGATCTCGGCGTCGTTGGGGCCGATGTGGCGCTCGACGAACGCATTGTGGTGCTCGAGCTCACGCAGGGAAGGGGTGTTCTGGGACATGGCGAAGGATCCGTCAGGAAAGGGCACACGCACGGGCACAAGCCGCCGGTCGGCGGTCTGCGGGGCGCCCCTCTGTCCTTTTGCCTGAGAGTTTAAAAGCGCGGCGGACCGCAGCTTCGTGCCCCTTCGGCGCCGGATCGAACCGGTCTCTCCAGAGTTCTGTTACGGGTGGTATCGGGCCTGAGCGATTACGGGCGTTGCGCCTTCGGCAGCGGTGTTCCGCTTCTCCCACCGTGTTGCCCGCTGATTATAGCCCGTTGCGGGCCCGCCGGCCGCCTCCAGGCATGGCCGCCGCGCCTGAATGGCCGATGGCCCGTCCGTGCGTTTTGTGCACCGCTGCATGGCATCGGGCGCAATCCCCACCTATGATGGGTGGATACCCGAATTCATCTGGCGCCGTCCCTGCAGAAGGGGACCGGCGCCCGCCGTGCGTGCCGCGCATGGCCCTGCCGGACGCCTTCCCCATGACCGCCGCTGTTGCTCCCTCCACCCGCCGCATGGCCCTGCTGCTCGCCGGTCTGGCCATGTTCGGTCCGTTCTCGATCGACACCATCTTCCCGGCGTTCCCGCAGCTGGCCCAGCGCCTGGCGGTGGACGAAGTGGCGGTGCAGCAGACCATCAGCGTGTACCTGCTGTTCTACGGCCTGATGAGCCTGGCGCACGGCCCGCTGTCCGATGCCTGGGGCCGCAAGTGGGTGATCCTCGGTGGCCTGGTGGTGTTCGTCGGCGCCTCGGTCGGCTGCGCGCTGTCCACCGACCTCACCACGCTGCTGGCGTTCCGCGCGCTGCAGGGCCTGTCGGCGGGTGTCGGCATGATCGTTGGCCGCGCGGTGAT
The DNA here is from genome assembly GCF_056481145.1 of Stenotrophomonas sp. 93052_Sma. Taxonomy (NCBI): domain Bacteria; kingdom Pseudomonadati; phylum Pseudomonadota; class Gammaproteobacteria; order Lysobacterales; family Lysobacteraceae; genus Stenotrophomonas; species Stenotrophomonas sp. 93052_Sma. The sequence goes on along the minus strand of NZ_CM151134.1, from coordinate 3,631,002 downwards.
CCGCGATCTCTACCATGGCCACGACGCGCAGCGCCTGATGAGCCAGGTGTCGATGCTGTTCGGCATCGCCCCGGCCATCGCACCGATCATCGGTGGCTGGATCCTGCTCAGTGGCGCCGGCTGGCCGCTGATCTTCTGGTTCCTGGTGGTGTTCGGGCTGGTCCTGCTGGCGGCCACTGCGCGCTACCTGCCGGAGACCCATCCGGTTGAAGCGCGCGTGCCGTTGTCGCCGCGCACGTTGATGCGTGATTACCTGCGCATCGGCTTCAACCCGCGCTTCCTGCGCCTGGCGCTGGCCGGCAGCATCGGCTTCGGTGGAATCTTCCTGTACATCTCCTCGGCGCCGGTGTTCGTGATGCAGCATCTGCATCTGGGCGAGGGCGGCTTCGCCTGGCTGTTCATCCCCACCATCGGCGGCATGACCACTGGTTCGTTCCTGTCAGGGCGCATGGCCGGGCACACCACGCCCACCCGCCAGGTCGCCATCGGTTTCGGCCTGTGCGCGCTGTCGGTGCTGTTGAACGTCGGCTACGTGGCGCTGGCCCCGCAGTTCGTGCTGCCGTGGGCGGTGCTGCCGATCTTCCTGGGCGGCATGGGCATGGCGCTGATCTTCCCGATCCTGGCGCTGGCGGTGCTGGACATGTACCCGCACCAGCGCGGCCTGGCCTCGTCGCTGCAGGCCTTCGTGCAGCTGATGATCAGCACCGTGGTGGCCGGCGTGGTATCGCCGCTGCTGAGCGCCAGCCCGCTGCACCTGGCGTTGGGCCAGGCCGCGTTCTTCGGTGCTGGTTTCGTGTTCTGGTACTGGGAACACCAGCGTGAACGCGCGGCGCAGGCAGTCTGCACGAGTCACTGAGCAGCGTGCAGGGATAGGGCAGGCCGCGACGCCGGCAGCGCTTGCGACGGGAAACCACCGGACTAGGCTGGGCACTCCAGCCAGCCGGTGCACGGGTGCACGACAGCCAGCCAATCCGATGTCGTTGCATGAGGTTCCCCCATGGCTGCGCAGCAGACCTACCGCCTGTTCGAGGTGGCGCTGAAGGAGCGCCGCGTTCTTTCCCCTTCCCTGGACCGCATGGTGTTCACCGGTGCCGACGTGGCGCGGATGAAGACCGAAGGCCCGGACCAGCGCATCAAGGTGTTCTTCCCCTTGCCCGGCCAGGAGGTGCCGCAGGTCCCCAGCGGCGAGGACTGGTATCCACGCTATCGGGCCCTGCCGGACGACCAGCGCCCGCCGATGCGCACCTACACCATCCGCCAGCTGCGCGCCGAGCAGGGCGAGGTCGACGTCGATTTCGTCATCCACGGCGTGACCGGCCCCGCCTCGCGCTGGGCCATGCATGCACGGCCGGGCGACCGTGTGGTGCTGCTGGCCCCGGATGCCGACTGCGCCGACAGCAGCGAGGGCTGGGAATGGAAGCCGCCGGCCGGCGTTGGCCAGGTGCTGCTGGTGGCTGACGAGACCGCGCTGCCGGCCGTGGCCGGCATTCTCGAGGAACTGGCGGCCATGGTGGATCCGCCGCGTACGTTGGCCCTGCTGGAAGTGGCGCAGGCCGGTGATGCGGTTCCCCTGAAGGCGCCGGCCACGGCCGAGCTGGTCTGGTTGCCGCGCGGGCAGGCGGCGTACGGGCAGCCCTTGCTGCAGGCAGTCCAGGCAAGGTTGGCCGCGGCCTCGGGTGTGGCTGCCGGCGATGCGCTGGAGGAGATCGACGTCGATACGCAGATCCTCTGGGAGCAGGCCGATACCCGCGTGGCCGGGCCGCTGTACGCCTGGGTGGCGGGCGAGGCGGGGGCAGTGATGGCGATCCGCCGCCACCTGGTGCGCGATTGCGGGCTGGACCGCCGCGCGATCACCTTCATGGGCTACTGGCGGCACGGCAAGGTGCTGGACTGACCATACTGGATCGAGCACGCGTGAAGCAGCGCTGCGGGCGGGGTGCGCTATCCTTGCGCCCCCCTCGCAGCGGTACCGCACCATGTCCACCAGCTCCAAGACCCGCCGCGACCAGCGCCGTCGCCAGGAAAAGCAGGCCGCCAACAAGGCCGCTGCCCAGGCCTCGCCGGTGGAGCCGCATGCCGAACTGCGCGACGCGCAGCGCACCCTGCTGGCCGGTGTCGTGCGCCGTGACGGCGAATGGGTGCTGGGCATGGATGGCCGCATCGCCGGCCACAGTGATTCTGCCGCGCAGGTACTGGCGCTGATCATGCAGGCCGGTGAACTGCACGAGCGCAACGGCACACCAGTGCGCCTGATGTACTCCGATGCGCTGCGCGATGCCGCGCAGGCCGAAGCGAAAGAGAAGGGCCAGACCTTCGAGGAATTCAAGGCCGAACTGGCTGCAGCGATGGCGGCGAAGAAGAACAGCTGACAGGCCTTTCGGTAGAGCCGGCCGCTGGCCGGCTGCCCGTTGGGTCTTCATCGCGTAGTTGCCGGCCAGCGGCCGGCATTACCGGAAAGGGGCGGATCCTTTCGGATTCGCCCCTTTTTTCATTTCGCCGCCGGGGCCGCGTTGGCCTGCCAGCCGCACATCTGGCCTTCGTTCTGCTGCTTCAGCCACTCGTTGACCGGGGTGAAGTACTCGATCATCGGGCCGGCATCGAGCTTGTCGGTACCGGTCAGCTCCTTCAGCGTGGCCTGCCACGGCTGGCTGGCACCCTTGCTCAGCATCGCCCAGTACTTCTGGCCGGCTTCCTTGTTGCCGTAGAAGGTGCACTCATGCAGCGGGCCCTTGTAGCCGGACGCGTCGCACAGGCCCTTGTAGAACTGGAACTGCAGGATGCGCGCCAGGAAGTAGCGGGTGTACGGGGTGTTGCCCGGCACGTGGTACTTCGCGCCCGGATCGAAGAACTCCTCGCCACGGGTGCTGGCCGGCGCCACGCCCTGGTACTTGGCCTTCAGGTCCCACCACGCCTTGTTGTAGTTGTCGGCGGTGATCGAGCCATCGAACACGCCCCAGCGCCAGCGGTCGATCATCAGCCCGAACGGCAGGAACGACACGCCCGACAGCGCCATGCGCATCTGGTTGTTGATGACCGCTTCGCGGCTTTCGGTCGGCGCATCAACCAGGCCGATCGAGCTGAGGTACTTGGGCGTCATCGCCAGCACGATGGTGTCGCCGATCGCTTCATGGAAGCCATCGTTGGCACCGCCCTGGAACAGCGGCGGCAGCGGGTTGTAGGCCAGGTCGTAATAGATGTGGCCCAGCTCGTGGTAGATGGTGGTGAAGTTCTCTTCGTTCGGCTTGATGCACATCTTGGTGCGCACGTCGCCTTCCATGTTCATGTCCCAGGCACTGGCGTGGCAGACCACGTCGCGGTCATCGGGCTTGATGAACTGGGTCTTTTCCCAATACGACTGCGGCAGCGACGGCATGCCCAGCGACACGTAGAAGTCCTGTGGCGCTCGGTCATCTGCCTGGCGGTACGCAGTTCGGCCTCGCGCTGTGCCTTGTACTGCGCCGCTACGTTGGCATCCTTGCCGGCCTTGGCCAGCGCCGCGCTCAGGTTAGTCTGGTACTGCTTTTCAAGCGCTGCAGTGATGTCCAGGCTGCCGGCACCCGGATACGGCTCCAGCTGGTCCCACAAATTCGACCAGTCCTGCTGCCACATGTTGCCCAGCAGGTGCGCGGCGATCAGGCCGTTGCCTACTTCGGCCTTGTCCTTGCCGTAGGTCTTGTCCAGCTTGCCGCGTGCGTAGCAGTGCAGCTGCTCGTACATCGGCTTGACCTGTTCCCACAGGCGATCGGTTTCCGGGCCGATCTGCTCCGGCGGCATGTCGTAGCCGCTGCGCCACATCTGGCCGGCATCGGTGAAGCCCATGCCCTTGGCACCTTCGTTCACCAGACCGACAAATTTCTGGTAGTCGCCGCGCATGCTCCTGGTGGTGCTGTGCCAGCCCTGCCAGGCGTCGAGCTGCTTGTCGTAATCGCGGCTGCGTGCCAGCACCTGCTCCAGCTCGCCCAGCTGGCGGCAGGAGTTGGGATCGTTGGCATCGGTGCAGTACTTGCCGGCACCGTAGCTGCCTTCCATGCGGGTGGCGATCTGGGTCAGCTCGGCCAGTTTGGCCGGGTCACGCGGTGCCGGCATCGAGGACATCAGCTTCAGCAGGTGGATCGCGCGCTTGCTGTCCTCGCTCATCGGCTTGCCGTCGAACTTGGCGGCCTGTTCGATCCAGCTGTTGAGCTGGGTCAGCGAGCGCTCGTTGGCCTTGGCCGCGATGCGTTCCGAATCACTGTTGATGTAGGTGGAGGACAGCCACTGCGCCGAGGTCATCTCCGGGTAGGCGGCCTTGAATTCGGCATTGATGCGGGCCACGAACTGGTCGGCGGTTTCGCCGGCCGGGGCGCTGCTGCTGGCGGTATCAGTGCCTGGCGCAGCTTCCTTCTTGCAGGCGGCCAGGGCCAGCGTGGCGGCGGCGATTGCCGAGGCCAGCAGGAGATGACGGTGTTTCACGGGAGGTCCTTGGGTGGTGAACGACGGCCGAAGGCTAGTGGGCCGTCGCTGCCACCGCAAGTGGCGGAAGTCGGTTGGGTTCGGCAGGGCTGCGCCCTGCACCTGCCGAAGCCTTCAAGCAACGTCAACGTCAGAAGCGGGTATTCCGTGGTTTGGCGGGGCGGTGTCGGAGTGCGGGGACGCCGCAAGTACGTCCCTGTAGGCTTGGCAGCCGCATCCATGCGGCTGACACCCCGCACTCCGACACCGCCCCACCTCCGACAGATTCCGTGTGCTGTGGGTAGGTGTCGACCTTGGTCGACACATCTGTCAGATATCGAAATGAATCTGGGGTCAGATCCGGTTTCCTCCGGAAAACGGATCTGACCCCAAGGCCGTTCCATCAGATCGCGGAAAACTGTCGAAGGCGGGGTGGGTCCGGTTGCGGGGGCGTGAGCGCCATGGATGGCGCGACCGAGCCTACAGGCATGTATTTACGGCGTCCCCCGCAACCGGACCCACCCCGCCAACCCACGGATAGCCAGCTTCTGCTGTTGCTGTTGCTGTTGCTGTCGAGGCTGCCGGCCAGCGGCCGGCACTACCGCGGGTGCAGGGCTGCAAGCCCTGCCAAACAACCCTCAACCCTCGCAGTTGGCGAACACGTCGCGGTCGCGCTCGTACAGCGAGGTCTTCACCTGCATCAGGCCCAGCACCGACGGGAACAGGTTGTCATGGTCGGTGTAGGCCGCCGAACGCTTGCGCACGCACTGCAGGTCCAGCCCGCGGCTGCTGGCGAAGCCCTGCGAGAACCACATCGTCATCGGTACCCGGGTCTGCTCGGCCGGCGCGATGGCGTAGGGCACGCCATGCAGGAACAGGCCCTTCTCGCCCAGCGACTCGCCGTGGTCGGACAGGTAGATCATCGCCGTGTCGTAGTCCTGCATGCCCTGCAGCGTGCCGATGGTCTTGGTCAGGAAGTGATCGGTGTACAGCACGGCGTTGTCGTAACTGTTGGTGATCTCTTCGCGCGAGCAGCGGCCGATGTCGCGAGTATCGCAGGTGGGGGTGAAGCGGCGGAACGCGGGCGGGTAGCGCTCGAAGTAGGCCGGGCCGTGGTTGCCCAGCTGGTGCAGCACCACAACGCGGTCGCCCGGCTTTGCACGTACCTGGGTGGCCAGGTCCTGCAGCAGGATTTCGTCCATGCAGCGGCCGTCAGCGCACAGGCCCGGGGTGGTCGCATCGGACAATGACTGGAAGTCCAGGCCTTCGCACACGCCCTTGCAGCCGGACTGGTTGTCACGCCACAGCGGCGTAATACCGGCACGGTTCAATACGTGCAGCAACGACTGGTGCGCGCGGATCTTCTTCTCGTCGTAGTCGTGCCTGCCCCATGGCGAGAACAGGCACGGCAGCGAAACCTCGGTGCTGGTGCCGCACGAATGCATGTCCGGGAAATTGACCACACTGGCCTGGGCCAGTTCCGGGGTGGTGTTGCGGCCACCGTTGAGCCCCCAGTTCTGCGCGCGCACGGTCTCGCCCATGACGATCACCAGCAGGCGCGGCTTGCTTGCCGGCGCGGCGGGGTGGCCTTGGCATCGGTGCCGATCGGCAGCTTCGGCGCGCTGCACCGGGTTGTCACCGCGCAGTGCACGCGGCATGCCCAGCAGCACGTTGGCCGGTGTCGCGAGGTAGCGCACTTCGCGCTGGTTGCGCATCAGTGCCGAGACATCCTGGAACGAGATCAATGCACCGCCCACCGCGGTCACTGCCGCCACGACCAGGAAGCCGACGCGCCAGAGCAGGCTGCGGCCCCAGCTGCGGCGGCGCAGCTGCACGCGCCACAGCACCGCCATCGGCAGCACTGCCAGCAACAGCACCGGCCACAGCAGCGACACGGTCATCAGCTCACGGCTTTCCTTGGGATCGGTCGCCAGCACGTTGCGCAGCATGTCCGCATCTAGGTAGATGTGGTAACGGCTCATGTAATGCGCAGCGAATGCGGTCACCAGCAGCAACAGGCTGATCACCACCTTGGCGTTCCAGCGCCAGACCAGGATGCCCAGCAGCACGCCGTGCGCACCCAGCAGCAACAGCAGCAGCGACAGCGCGTAGCGCAGGCTGCCCGGATGGCTGGCCATCGCGCTGTGCCAGAACAGGCCATTGCCGGCCACTGCGAAGAACAGGCTGGTCAGTGTGATCAGTGCTTCGGTGGACAGCTGCGGCCGCCAGCGGCGAAGGTTCGCCAACGCGGGAAGGCGGGCGGGGCGTTGGACCGATGCACTCATGCGTTTGCCTCCTGGCAGTGGGGACGGTCCAGCTGACGGCGGGCCAGGACGCGTTTGACGATCAGATACAGGCCCAGCGAAAGCAGCCAGCAGATCAACGCAGTAGCAACGTCATGCGAAAGGAAATGCGCGCCCCGCAGTTGCTGGCTCACGCCGAATACCAGGCCGGTGCCAAGGCCGATCCACAACCCGGCCCAGCGCCATGAAGGGCGCCACAGCAAGGCGAAAAAGTACAGGGACAACCATGCATAGCCCGCGCTGGCGTGGCCGGCCGGGAAGCAGGCCTGTGCGGTCATGCCTGCGGGGCGTGCCGTGAAAAGCCCGATGAACGGCTGGTGGCCACCGTAGCGCAGCAGGTCCCAGGGGCATTCCATCGGCACCAGCGACTTCAGCAGGGAGATCACACCCGTGCCCAGGGCCATGGCAATCACGACATAAAGCAGCGCCCACCGCAGGGTGCGATCGCGACCCTTTCGCCAGTGGTGGAAGCACAGCAGGATCGCCACGAGCGCAGCAGCCGTGCTCAGCCATTTGCCGGCCTTGTGCACCACCGTGCGGGTGACCCAGGCGTCCTGTAGCGCCCAATGGCCACCCTCAAGGCGGAACAGGTGATCGGCCACCCATTGGTCGCCGCCGAAACCCATCAGCAGCGTAAACACGGGCAGACCGATTGCGACAGGCAGCCAAAGGTGAGTTACGGCGAATTTTGACGCCAGTGGCGATGTCGCAAGCGGCGCTACCGAATCAAGGGGACGGACGGGCATGCTGGGAAAGGGCGGGTCGGGAATCCGCGGCCATGCTCGTCACCTGGATGTCGGAGAAGGGTCGGACGCTCGTTCGTGCCGGGTTAATGCTTGCCCGGCACGGGTCAGCGTTCAGTCTTCTTCAGCGGTCGCGCCGGCCCGTTCGGCGTGGCATTCCGCGTCCCACGCGGTACCGGGAAGCAGTTGCCAGCGATTCCTGTTGGCAATACCGATATTGATCACCTTGCCCGGGTCCACGCACGGGCTCATCGCATCGTCCAGCACCAGCAGCCAGCGCTTGTCCGGTGCCTCGGCCAGCCACGGGCCGGCGTCGTGCCACTGCTCGGCCCAGGGCCGCTTGAAGCCGAACTCGCGCACCGGCCGGTCGGCCTGCAACAGGTTCTGCTCGCGCCAGGCCACCAGCGCCAGTTCGGCGTCGGGTCCGATTCGCGCGCCCACCCGGCGCATGAGTGCCGACGCCGAAGCGAAGGGGTCCAGGGCAGGCATCAGCACCAGGCCGTAGAGCATCCACAGCATGCCGTGGGTCAGCAGTACCAGCGTCGCGGCACGGCGTACCCGCAGCCACACGATCAGCGTGGCCAGGGCAATGGCGAAGGTCAGCAGGCCATCGCCCAGCACCGGCAGCAACGTCTCGGGCATGGCGCGGCGTTGCAGTTGCGCCAACGCCCATGGGTGCTCGGTCATCAGCATCACGCCGAGTACGCCGGTGGCCAGCATCAGCACCACGCTGTAGCCGAACAGGTAGCGGCGCACGCACACGCGGCGCAGCAGGCCGGGCAGCAGCGGCGCCACGGCCAGTGCCATCGCCGGCAGCATCGGCAGCAGGTACACCTCGCGCTTGCCCGGGCTGGCACTGAAGAACACCAGTACCAGTACGGCCCAGCCCAGCAGCAGCCACTGGCGGCGATCGCCACGACGGATGCGGCGCCACCAGGGCTTGAACAGCATCGGCAGCAGCAGGCTGCCCGGCAGCCACAGGGTCAGGATCACCTGCAGGTAGTACCAGGCCGGCTGCCGGTGGTGCCAGGCATTGGCGTAGCGGGTGCCGGTCTGCTTGAACAACAGCTCGTGCGCGTAGGCCTGCAGTTCGGCGCTGGGCGTATGCAGCAGGGCCCAGCCCAGCGGCGCCAGCCACACGCCCACGCCCAGCAGGAACGCCGGGATCAACCACAGCAGCGTTGCCGGGTGCGGACCCTCCACACGGTGCCCGCGACGGCGCTGGTACAGCCACCAGCCGAACCAGGGCAGCACCAGCAGCAGCGGCAGGAAACCCACGCCCTTGGTCACCGTGCCGAGGCCGGCGGCGAAACCGGCCAGCCACAGCGCGGGCAGGTTGCGACGTTCGCACAGGTGCCGCATCAAGCCCCACAGGGCGACGGTGGTCATCCCCACCAGCACCATGTCGATCTGCGCACGCTTGGCCATCAGCCCGAACTGCAGGGTGCAGAACAGCGCCGCGAGGGCGTAGATGGAATGCCGCGGCGACCACAGCCGCCGTGCCAGATCCGACACCAGCCACAGACTCAGCAGGGCGCCCAGCAATGACGGCAGCAGGAACGACCATTGCCAGCTGCCGACCACCTCGTAGGCGGCAGCCTGCAGCCACATGAACACCGGAGGTTTCTCGGCATACAGCTCGCTGCCACGATGCGGCAGCAGCCATTGCCCGCTCTCGACCATGGTCCGTGCGGCCAGCACGAAGCGCGGCTCGTCCGGTGGCTGCGGCTGCCGAAGGCCGATGCCCGCTGCCAATGCAGCAATGATCAGCAGCCACAACAGGGGCAGGCGCCAACGGCGGGGCAGGGCTACGGGCACGGCAGGCTCCGGGAGCAAAACGGCCATTCTGAGGTGGCGGGGGTGGGAAAAGCGTCAGAAGGGGGCGGGACGACCGCATTCCGACATGGGCGGCGCTACCATGGTACGAACTTCCGTGGATGTTTCGTGCATGCGTCTGTTGGTGATCGAGGACAACCGCCAGCTGGTGGCCAACCTGTTCGACTATTTCGAGTCGCGCGGGCATGTGCTGGACGTGGCCCCGGATGGCATCACCGGCCTGCACCTGGCCGGCAGCCACCCCTACGATGCGGTGATCCTGGACTGGATGCTGCCGCGCATGGAGGGACCGGAAGTGCTGCGCCGGCTGCGTGCCGAGCACGCGTCGGAGGTGCCGGTGATCATGCTGACCGCGCGCGATGAACTGCCGGACAAGATCGCCGGTTTCCGCGCCGGTGCCGACGACTACCTGACCAAGCCGTTTGCCCTGCCCGAGCTGGAGGTGCGGCTGGAAGCGCTGCTGCTGCGTGCGCAGGGCCGCAACCCGCGCAAGCGCCTGCAGGTGGGCGATCTGGTGCTGGACCTGGCGACGCTGGAGGCCCAGCGTGAGGGCCTGGTGCTGCACCTGTACCCGGCCTGCCGCAAACTGCTGGAAGTGCTGATGCGGGCCAGCCCGGGTGCGGTGACGCGACAGCAGCTGGAGTTCGCCCTGTGGGGTGACGAGCCGCCGGATGGCGACCTGCTGCGTTCGCATGTCTACGAGTTGCGTCGCAGCGTTGACGGTCCGTTCGCCGAGAAGCTGATCCACACCCTGCCGCGCGTGGGTTACCGGTTGGCGGTAGTGGAGGGGGCCGACGCCGGCAGGAATGCTGATGAGGGCGCGTAAGCCGGGGCCGTTGTACAGGCGCGTGGTGTGGTGGTTGCTGGGCTATCTGGCGCTGCTGTCGATCGCGGTGTTCAGCGTCGGCAACTACGTGCACGAGCACGCCGAGCATGCTGCCTGGCGCGCTGCTCAACTCCGAGCTCGACAGCATCGTCGAGCATGTCGAGCACGAACCGCACTATCGCTGGCAGGATTCGGACACGCTGAGCCTGTACCGCTTCGACGCGGTCAACCTTCCCGATAGCCTGCGTACCCTGCATCCAGGGCTGCACGACGGCGTAATGGTCAAGGGCCGCGAGACGGCGGTGATGGTGCGTGAAACCCAGTCGATGGGACGGGTCGCGCTGGTACTGGACATCTCCGACTTCCATGACCTGGAACAGTTCGCCACGCGCTGGGTGATGCTGGCCGGGGTGATCATGATCTTCGTTACCGTGCTGATGGCTTCGTTCGGCATGGAGCGGATGGTGCGTCCGCTGAGCCTGCTGGCACAACACATCGCCGCGCTCAGGCCGGGCGTGCAGGGGCAGCGCATCGAGGTCGACCCGCGCGGCAGCTCAGAGCTGCACACCATTGCCAATGCGCTGAACGATTACCTGGACCGCAACGAGCAGTTCGTCGAACGCGAGCGGGTCTTCATCAGCACCGCCAGCCACGAATTGCGCACGCCGATCGCGGTGATGACCGGTGCCGCCGAACTGGCGCTGGAGCAACCGGGCCTGCCCGAGCGCGCGCCAGCAGATGCAGCGGGTACTGCGCACCGCACAGAGTGTGGAGCAGTTGATCGAACTGCTGCTGGTGCTGGCGCGTGATCCGGCGCGACTGGCGGCGCGTGCCGAGCGCATCGCGCTGGACCAGCTGCTGCCGGAGATCGTCGACGACCATCGCCACCTGCTGGGCGACAAGGACCTGAGCATCGGCATCCAGGCCGCACCGGTGGACATCGTCGCGCCGCTGGCGGTGGTGCAGGCAGCGATCGGCAACCTGCTGCGCAACGCCATCGAGAACAGTGGCCGTGGCCACATCGAATTGCGCCTGAGTTCATCGGCGGTGCTGACCCTGCAGGACCCGGGACATGGCATGAGCCCGGAAGAGATCGCGGCGATCCATGCGCGGATGGCCCGTGGCGAACGCGCCGATCGTGGCGGCGGCATCGGACTGGATCTGATCGCGCGGCTGTGCGAGCACCTCGGATGGACCCTGCAGCTGCAGCCCTGCGAGCCGCGTGGCACGCGTGTCACGCTCGATTTCAGTGCCTCGCGACCGCGCTGATCCAGCCGTTCGTGTAAATGCCAACCTTGGTTGGCATGCCGTTCGTCGACCAAGGTCGACGCCTACCCAGGCGGTGGCTGTCCGTGTCCTGGTAGATGCCAGCCCTGGTTGGCATGCCCTGGCGGTGGCTGGGCGTGCTCTGGTAGATGCCAACCTTGGTTGGCATGCCGTTCGTCGACCAAGGTCGACGCCCACCCAGGCAATGGCTGTCCGCTTCAACGCCCGTTCGGTCGCGCCACGTGCTGGTCGATCAGGATCACGTTGCCGTCGGGATCGGCCAACTGCAGATAGCCCGTACCCTGGCCATCAGGATCGGTGCGGACCGCCAGTTCGATGCCCCTGGTATCCAGCTCTGCCTGCAGCTCACGCACATCCTGGAAGTGGGGCAGTTCCTGCTTGTGCTGGTCCCAGCCGGGGTTGAAGGTCAGCAGGTTGCCCTCGAACATGCCCTGGAACAGCCCGATCACCGTGCCGTTGCTGCGCATCACCAGCCAGTTCTGTGCCGGATCGCCGCCGGTGACCGAGAAGCCCAGGGCTTCGTAGAAGGCACGGGAGGCCGCGAGATCCTTCACCGAGAGGCTGACCGAAAAGGCACCAAGCTGCATGAGTGGGCTCCCTGACGGGATGGGGGGTGTCGGCACTGCAGCATGACCGGGCGTGAAGACAATGTTAATCTCGATCTGCGCCGCCTTATGCGGCGCTTTTTTTTTCTCCGCTCTTTCGATCGACAGAGGATCCCATGCCGACCGAACCCGCTACTGCCCTGATCAGCAACGACATCGTTGGACTGGGCCTGATTGCTGCCACCCTGGCCCTGATCTTCTGGGCCGCCAGTGGTCCAACCCCGCTGCTGAAGAAGATCTTCGCCTGGGTGCCGGCCCTGCTGCTGTGCTATTTCATCCCCGCCGTCTACAACACCGCCGGTGTCATCGATGGCCACAACACCTCGCTGTACAACCCGGTCGCGCGTGACGTGCTGCTGCCCGCCGCGCTGGTCCTGCTGACGCTTTCGATCGACCTGAAGGGCGTCATCAAGCTCGGCCCGAAGCTGCTGGTCGTGTTCTGCGCCGGTACCGCCGGCATCATGCTCGGCGCCATCGTTTCATTCCAGCTGATGAAGCTGATCCACCCGGAAACCGTGGCCGGTGATACCTGGGCCGGCATGGCCGCGCTGGCCGGCAGCTGGATCGGCGGCGGCGCCAACATGGTCGCCATGCGCGAAGTGTTCGGCACCGATGCCACCACCTTCGGCCAGTTCGCGGTGGTCGACGTGGCCTGCGCCAGCCTGTGGATGGCGATCCTGCTGTTCCTGGCCAACCGCGCGCAGCAGATCGACACCCGCAACGGTGCCGACACCCGTGCCATCGACGAGATGAAGGCACGCATCAGCGCCTACGAGGCACAGAACGCGCGCATTCCCAGCATGACCGACCTGATGGTGATCGTTGGCGTGGCCTTGGGTGGCGTCGGCCTGGCCCACGCCATCGCCGCGCCGCTGTCGGGCTGGTTCAAGGCCAATGTCAGCTGGGCCAGCCAGTTCAGCCTCGACAGCCAGTTCGTCTGGGTGATCCTGCTGTCCACGGCGATGGGCCTGGGCCTGAGCTTCACCCGTGCGCGCCGGCTGGAAGCGGCAGGCGCTTCGCGGCTGGGCACGGTGTTCCTGTACTTCCTGATCGCCTGCATCGGCATGCAGATGAACCTGCTGTCGCTGCTGGATCGGCCGTGGCTGTTCCTGCTCGGCGCGATCTGGATGGCTACGCATGTGCTGGTGCTGTGGGTGGTGGCCAAGCTGCTGCGCGCCGCTGTTCTTCTTCGCGATCGGTTCGCAGGGCAACATCGGCGCAGCCGCTTCGGCCCCCGTGGTGGCCGCGGCGTTCCATCCGACGCTGGCCCCGGTGGGCGTGCTGCTGGGCACGGTGGGGTATGCCACCGGCACCGGCCTGGCCTACGTCACCGGTTTGATCCTGAAGTGGATGGCGACCGGCTGAGTTCGGGCCGTCCTGGCGTCACGCTTCCGTAGATCCACGCCATGCGTGGATGCATTTCATGGATGTCCATGAACAAGGGGTCAGATCCGTTTCCCGCAGGAAACGGATCTGACCCCGGACTCAACTCGATATCTGCCAGGTTTCATCCACGCATGGCGTGGATCTACTCAACGTCACTCGAGAGCTGTTGAACCGGATCCTCAACAGCAGCGGCCACCGTTGCGTCCGCCATAACGTGCTTCCTGACGCTCGCGGAAGAACGTCTTGTAGTCCATCGGCTCCTGGTCCGGATGTTTTTCCAGCATGTGCCGGACGTAGTTGTCGTAATCAGGAATGCCACAGCACAGTCGTGCGGTCTGCACCAGGCGCCGCCAGATGCGGCGGTGCGCCTGGTACTGGCCGGCGGGAACCAGTTGGGTACTCATCACAGATCCACCATTTCATGCGGCTTCAGCGCCACGTACGGGGTCTCGCGGTCAGTGCGCTGCGGATTGCGGCGGGCCGCCAGGATGGTCTTGATCGAATACACCAGCACCGCGCCCACCACCAGCAGGAACAGCGCGGTCAGGCCGGTGTTGACGTAGGCGTTGACCACGATCTGCTTCATCTGCGCCACCGACTTGGCCGGTGCAGTGATGGTATCGCTGGCGAGCGCGGCCTGGAACTTGTGTGCCTGTGCCAGGAAGCCCTGTGCCGGATTGCTGTCGAAGATCTTGATGAAGCCGGCGTAGGTGGTGCAGATCAGCAGCCACACCGCCGGTACCGCAGTCACCCATGCATAGCGGTCACGCTTCATCTTGAACAGCACCACCGTGCCCAGCATCAGCGCGATACCGGCCAGCATCTGGTTGGAGATGCCGAACAGCGGCCACAGCGTCTGGATGCCGCCGAACGGATCCACCACGCCGGTGTACAGCAGGTAGCCCCACAGCGCCACGCAACCCGCGGTGCCGATGATGTTGGCGGTCCACGATTCGGTCTTCTTCAGGGCCGGCACGAAGTTGCCCAGCAGGTCCTGCAGCATGAAGCGGCCCGCACGGGTACCGGCGTCCACCGCGGTGAGGATGAACAGTGCTTCGAACAGGATCGCGAAGTGGTACCAGAACGCCATCATCGCGTCGCTGCCACTGGGAATCGCTTCGTGCAGGATCTGCGCGATGCCTACCGCAAGTGTTGGCGCGCCACCTGCACGATGCAGGATGGTCGGTTCACCAATGGCCGCCGCGGTCGCGGTCAGCTGCTCGGGGGTGATGGTGAAGCCCCAGGTGTTGGTGATGTAGTGCGCGGCCGAGGCCGCATCGGCACCGATCACCGCCGCCGGGCTGTTCATCGCGAAGTAGATGCCCGGATCGATGATCGAGGCCGCCACCAGCGCCATCACCGCCACGAACGATTCCATCAGCATGCCGCCGTAGCCGATGTAACGCATGTGCGCTTCATTGGCCAGCAGCTTCGGCGTGGTGCCGGAGGAAATCAGTGCATGGAAACCGGAGACCGCGCCACAGGCGATGGTGATGAACAGGAACGGGAACATGCCGCCCTTCCACACCGGGCCGTCGCCGCTGGCGGCGAACTGGGTCAGCGCCGGCATCTTCAGTTCCGGCATCACCACCAGGATGCCGATGGCCAGCGCGATGATGGTACCGATCTTGAGGAAGGTCGACAGGTAATCACGCGGGGCCAGCAGCAGCCACACCGGCAGCACCGAGGCGACGAAGCCGTAGCCGATCAGCATCCAGGTGATCTGGGTGCCGGTGAAGGTGAAGGCCGGGCCCCAGACCGGATCGGCGGCGACCTTGCCGCCGTACCAGATCGCGGCCAGCAGCAGGATCAGGCCAACCACCGAGATCTCGCCGATCTTGCCGGGGCGGATGTAGCGCATGTACACGCCCATCAGGATCGCGATGGGCATCGTCGCGATCACCGTGAACATGCCCCACGGGCTTTCGGCCAGCGCCTTGACCACCACCATCGCCAGCACTGCCAGGATGATGATCATGATCAGGAACGCACCGAACAGCGCGATGGTGCCGGGCACCTGGCCCATCTCCTCGCGCACGAGATCGCCCAGCGAGCGACCATTGCGGCGGCTGGACAGGAACAGGACCATGAAGTCCTGCACCGCACCGGCCAATACCACGCCCACCACCAGCCACAGCAGGCCGGGCAGGTAGCCCATCTGCGCGGCCAGCACCGGGCCGACCAGCGGGCCGGCGCCGGCAATGGCGGCGAAGTGGTGGCCGAACAGCACGTGCTTGTTGGTCGGCACGTAGTCCAGGCCATCGTTGTTGATCACCGCCGGGGTGGCCCGGGTCGGATCCAGCTGCATCACCTTGTTGGCGATGAACAGGCTGTAGAAGCGATAGGCGACGAGGTACAGCGACACCGCCGCGACGACGATCCACAGGGCATTGATGTGTTCGCCGCGGCGCAGCGCCACGGTGCCCAGACAGAACGCGCCGAGCAGAGCGAGTACCGCCCAGCCCAGTTTGGAAAACCCTTTCATGAGGTGCTCTCTCCCGGAAAGACAGACAAAGAGTCCTGCTTGCCCACGACAGGGTCAATTGGCACAGGACGAATCAGCGTTAGTACTTTGGTCGTACGCAGGGGGCGCTGACGTGCAGCGAACATCAGGGATGGAACAATCGGTTGCGGTGCCATCCATTGGCGTACGGCCATGTGGCGTCCATCTTCACTGGCATCCATCCAACAGGAGTCGCCATGAGCCTTCCCGAACCGGTCCGCGTGCTGCGTACCATCCGTGGCATGCCCACCTCCGACGGTGCCGGTGTGCGCCTGACCCGCGTCATCGGCGGCCCGACGCTGCCCGACCTGGATCCGTTCCTGCTGCTTGATGAGTTCGGTACCGACCGTGCCGAAGACTACATCGCCGGCTTCCCGGAACACCCGCACCGTGGTTTCGAGACCGTCACCTACATGCTCGACGGACGCATGCGGCATCGCGACAACCACGGCAACGAAGGCCTGCTGACCCCGGGCAGCGTGCAGTGGATGACCGCTGGCCGTGGCCTGGTGCATTCGGAGATGCCCGAGCAGGAAAGCGGGCAGATGCGCGGGTTCCAGCTGTGGGTGAACCTGCCGGCGAAGGAGAAGATGACCGAGCCGAAGTACCAGGAATTCGCGCCCGAGCGCATTCCCGTGGTGCACCCGGAGCCGGGCGTGGAGGTGAAGGTGATTGCCGGCAGCGTGGACGGCACCGATGGCCCGATCGTGCAGCCGGCCACCGATCCGCTCTACCTCGACATCACGCTGGCGCCCGACCGGGCCTGGACCTATGCGCTGCCGGAGGGGCACAACGCGTTCGCCTACGTGTTCGAAGGTGCGATGACCGTGGGTGAGCAGGACGCCGCGCGCGACGTTGCACGCCAGGAACTGGCGGTGCTGGGCGGTGGCGAGCAGTTGCACATCTCGGCCGGCAGCGAAGGTGCGCGGTTGATCCTGGTGGCCGGCCGTCCGCTGCGCGAACCGGTGATGCGCCACGGGCCGTTCGTGATGAACACGCGGCAGGAACTGATGCAGGCCTTCGTCGATTTCCAGGAAGGCAAGTTCTGAGGGAGTGCCGGCCGCTGGCCGGCAGCAGCCTCGGACAAAGGCGGATCGGGGTGCCGGCCAGCGGCCGGCACTACCGTCAGGTCGGCTCGCATTGCGGGGATGCTGCCAGGCAGTCATCCCCGTCACCTTCAGCGCCCCGCGGCCACGGCCGACGGGGTCAGGCTCATGCCCTGCGCCAGCTGTTGCAGCGAGCCCAGTTCCTGCGCGCTGTCCGGATACAGCGAAATCTGCGCGTAACGCCCTTTGTCGAGCTTGACCACACTGATGCGACGCTCGGCATAGCCGGGCGGCTGCTGGCCTCCCAGATCGGGCTGATACCAGTACAGCGATTCACCGCCGAAGCTGCCCTTTTCCTGGCGCAGCGAGCGGTTCAATGGAAGGTTGGGATCGCGCGCACTGAGCATCAGGCTCAGTACCTCGCGGCCATCGCCGGTGCTGGCGCGGCAGACCAGGAAATCGGCCTGTGCCTGCTGTTGCCACTGCAGGCCGCTGCTGGCCGGCAATGAAGGACATTCGGTGGGAGCCTGTGCAGCGGCGGCCTGGGCCACCGCGAACAGCAGGCTCGACAACACTACAGGCGCGAACTTCATGCATCCCCCAAGGTGGTGTGTCGTTGGCTCCGCCGGATGGACCGGCAGCCTTGGCATCCCATCCCCGGATGCCGCCCCGGCCGGCATGTGCACGGACGGTCAACTCAACCTTAACGGAACGTGAGCGATCGCACAAATCGCGGTTACACGCGTAACCATTGCGGCCGGTGGTCGGCCGCAATGGTCCGCACAGGTCTCAGCGGTCGTTGCCGATCCACTTGTAGATGATGCCGCCGATCGCGCCGCCCAGCAGCGGGGCGACCCAGAACAGCCACAGCTGGCTGACCGCGCCGCTGCCGGCGAAGAAGGCCACCGCCGTGGAACGGGCCGGGTTCACCGAGGTGTTGGTGACCGGGATGCTGACCAGGTGGATCAGGGTCAGCGACAGGCCGATCGCCAGCGGGGCGAACCCGGCCGGTGCTTTGCCGTGGGTGGCGCCCATGATCACGATCAGGAACACGGCGGTCAGCACGACTTCGCACAGGAAGGCCGCGGCCACGCTGTAGCCGCCGGGGGACAGCGCGCCGTAGCCGTTGCTGGCGAATGCACCGGCCTGGCTGCCATCAATGGCGAAGCCGCTGGCGCCCGATGCGATCTGCAGCAGGATGAAGCCGGCCAGCAGGCCGCCGGCGACCTGGGCGATGATGTACGGGATCAGGTCCTTGGTCGGGAAACGACCGCCGGCCCACAGGCCGACACTGACCGCCGGATTGAAGTGCGCGCCGGAGATATGGCCGAACGCATAGGCGCCGGTCACCACGGTCAGGCCGAAGGCCAGCGCAACGCCGAGGAAACCGATACCCAGCGGATTGCCGTCACCGCCGAACTTGGCGGCCAGCACGGCACTGCCACAGCCACCCAGAACCAGCCAGAACGTGCCGAGGAACTCGGCGGACAAGCGTTTACCCATGCTCATGTGTTGCACTCCTTTGACGGTCGAAAGTGTGATTTATGTCACATTTCAATGATCAGCGGGTGACTGTAGTGTCAACGCCGGGTGCAGGGATACACCTTCGGATGTGTGCAACACGCGATGTCAGTACTGCGGCAGCGGGATGAATTCCTTGTCGTCGCCCGGAATGGTGCCGAAGCGGCCGGCCTCCCAGTCGTGCTTGGCCTGTTCGATACGTTCCTTCGAGCTGGACACGAAGTTCCACCACAGGTGACGCGGGCCATCCAGCGGCTCGCCACCGAACAACATCGCCTTCACCGGCGTCTTCGCGCGCAGGCGGCCACGCGCACCAGCCTCGGGGATCACCAGGTGCTGGGCAGGGATGTCCACGCCATCCAGCTGCGCGTCGCCTTCGAGGATGTACAGCGCGCTCGCGGTGGCCGTTGTCGATATCGATTTCCGCATCCGGGTCGAGGTCGATCGCCACGTTGAGCGTATCGGCGAATACTTTGACCGGCGATTCCTCGCCATAGGCGCGGCCGGCGATTACCCGCAGCCAGACACCATTGCGGCGCTGCTCGGGCAGGGTGGCCGCGGCATGGTGGTAGAACGCCGGCTCGATTTCCTCATGCGACTTCGGCAGTGCGACCCAGGTCTGCATGCCGTGGATCGGGTTGTCGTGATCGCGGTCTGGTTGCGGCGTGCGTTCGGAATGGGCGATGCCGCGGCCAGCGGTCATCCAGTTGACGTCACCGGGACGGATCACCTGGTCCGAACCCAGCGTGTCGCGGTGGCCGATCGCGCCCGACCACAGGTAGGTGACGGTGGCCAGGCCGATATGCGGATGCGGGCGCACGTCGATGGCCGTGCCGGGATGCATGAGCGCCGGGCCCATCTGGTCGACGAACACGAACGAGCCGATGCTGCGCGCCTGCAGGGTGGGGACGGCGCGACGGACTTCGAGTCCGCCGATGTCGTGCACGCGCGGGGCGATGATGGTGGTCATGCGGGCGTTCTCGCTGGCAGGGATCAGGTGATCAGCATCGCATGCAGCGGTGACGGGGACATGCCCCGTATGGGTAACAGGTTGTTCCGTAGAGTGGAGCTTGCTCGACTGGGGTTCCAGCCAACGGCGCAGCCCCTCGTGGCTGGTTGCTTGGTCGTGTAAAGCAAAAGCCGCGCTTGGCCGGGCGGGGTGGGTTCGCGGGGGACGCCGTGAATCCGTCCTTGGAGGCTTGGCCGCGGCATCCATGCCGCGGACACCCCCGCGAACCCACCCCGCCCGGCCTCTGACAGTTTCCGTGTGCGTCCAGCCACGGAGAAGAAAAAAAGAAAATCAAAATCAAACGCCGGTCGCTTCGCTCGCATCCACGCATGGCGTGGACCAAGCGTGTCGACCAAGGTCGACACCTACCAGCTCCCGAAGGTCACTGACCGTCACCGGGAAACTGTCAGGGGTGGGGCGTTGTGGGCAGGCAGGACCGTTGGCGCCATGGGCCCGAGGCATGCCTCGGGCGGGTTGGGCAGGACGCCCAACCCCGGTCTTGCCGTGTGCGCAGGACAGCGCACACGAGCAAGGCGCCATCGAGCCCCCATGGGTGAGGGCGCTTTGCTTGCGAAGCACTGCTTCGCAAGCGCCCGAACGCACAGCCGCCAGCGGCTGGGCCGGACCGCGGAGCGGGGTTTACGGCGTGTCCTGCCTGCCCACACCGCCCCGCCCAGCAAACAGAAAAGCCAGAGCCGGCTGTTGCTCCGGCTCTGGCTCTTGCTTTTGCTTCGGCGGTTGCCTCTGCGGGTGCCGGGCCGCAGGCCCGGCCGATCAACTCACACCACCGGTTCGCGCAGGGCGGGGTTGTCCCAGCCCGGGCGCGGTGCGAAACGGTCACCATGGCGCTGCTGCAGCGCCTTCAACCGCTCGACGATCGCGTCGGCACCCACCGCGCGGATGTGCTGGATCGGACCACCGCGGAACGGTGCGAAGCCGGTGCCGAAGATCACGCCGGCATCCAGCAGGTCCGCATCGGCCACCACGCCTTCGTGCAGGCAGGCCACCGCTTCGTTCAACAGCGGCAGAATCAGGCGGTCCTCCAGATCGGCCGGGGCCTGGTAATCGCTGGCCACGTCCGGCTTCTTCGGCTTGCCGTTCTCCCAGGTGTAGATGCCCTGGCCATCCTTCTTGCCGCGCTTGTCCGGTTCCACCGTCTGCAGCGCGGCCGGAATCTGCAGACCAAGGAACGGCGCCAGTTCGCGACCGACGCCGGCGGCCACGTCCAGGCCGACGGTGTCGATCAGTTCGATCGGGCCCATCGGCATGCCGAACTTCACCGCGGCCCTGTCGATCACCGGGCCCGGGATGCCTTCGGCGTAGGCAGTGGCGGCTTCCAGCATGTACGGGAACAGCACGCGGTTGACCAGGAAGCCCGGGCTGCCGGCCACCGGCACCGGGAACTTGCCCAGTGCCTTGCAGAACGCGGCCAGGCGGCGTTCGGTCTCAGGCGCCATGCCGTCGTGATGGATGATTTCCACCAGCGGCATCTGCGCGACCGGGTTGAAGTAGTGCAGGCCAGCGAACTGTGCCGGGCGCTGGATGTGGTCGCGCAGCTCCACCAGCGGAATCGACGAGGTGTTTGTGGTCAGCAGCGCATCCAGCTTCATCTTCGGTTCCAGCGTCTGGTACAGCGCACGCTTGGCTTCCGGGTTCTCGATGATCGCCTCGATCACCAGGTCGGCCTCGGCCACGCCGTTGCCTTCCAGGTCGGCACGCAGGCGCGCGGCCACCGCAGGACGCTTGCTCTCGTCGCGTACCTTCTTGGCGAACAGGGCCTGCGCGCGCTCCATGGCCGGGTCGATGAAGCGCTGCTCGCGGTCCTGCAGGGTCACGTCGAAGCCCTTGTAGGCGGCCCACGCAGCGATATCACCGCCCATCACGCCGGCGCCGACCACGTGCACGTGGCGGATGCCGGAGTCACCACCGCCGAGGCCCTTCAGGCGCTCGGTCAGGAAGAAAATGCGGATCAGGTTGCGCGCGGTCGGCGTGCTGGCCAGCTTCACCACGGCACGCCGCTCGGCATCCAGGCGTGCCTGGATCGGCTTGCCGCCGCTGCGCTGCCAGGTGCTGATCAGCGCGTAGGGCGCCGGGTACTGGTCCTTCTTGGCCTTGCGTGCGACCTGCTTGACCATCTGCGGCGCCAGCAGCGTGCGGGCCAGCCAGGTGTTGGTGGCCCAGGCCGTCGCGCTGCTTGAACGGGCGGGTGGTGCCGGACAAGGCCAGCGCGACGGCGGTGTCGAGCACCACTGCCGGTGCCACCACCTTGTCGACCAGGCCGATGCTGCGCGCGGCCGAGGCCGACAGGGTGCGGCCGGTCAACATCATGTCCATCGCCGCCGGTGCGCCGACCAGCTGCGGCAGGCGCGCGCTGCCACCCCAGCCCGGGAAGATGCCCAGCTGGGTCTCCGGCAGGCCGATGCGGGTGCTGCTGTCATTGGAGGCCACGCGGTAGCGGCAGGCCAGCGCCAGCTCGGTACCGCCGCCCAGGCAGTGGCCGTGGATGGCTGCCACGGTCGGGCAGGGCAGTTCAGCCAGCTTCTGGTAGGTGGCCTGGCCGCGACGGATGGCGTCGTTGACGGTGCCGCGGCGGTCGAACTCCTGGAACTCCTTCAGGTCGGCACCGGCAATGAAGCCGGCCTTCTTCAGCGACTGGATCACCACGCCCTTGGGCGGGTCCAGTGCAATGCGCTCGAGCAGGTCGCCCAGTTCCAGCAGCACGTCCTGCGACATGGCGTTGACGCTGCTGTCCTGACGATCCAGGGAGAGAACCACCACGCCGTCGTCGCGGATCTTGGGGTGCCAGTGGCTGAAGCGGAGACCATCGAAGCCTGAGAGCATGGACGTTCCATCCGGTTGTGTATGGAGAAGCGGCTATGATCCAGAGGTTGTTTCCCTCGCGTCAAATCCCAATAGCAGGGGAGTGGCGACCCCGGATCCATGGCCGTGGACCGGGACGCTAACGGAACGGTGGTTAAAAGCTGGTGCGGCGCCAGGTGATCGGCGACTGAACTTTTCCCGGGATTGGCAGTCTCATTGCCCGACGTCGGTTGGGCTGACAGGAGTGCGGCCCCTCATGGCCGATGTTGATACACCTCAGGAGCTGGATCTGGAACTGGTCCGGCGCGTGCAGCACGGCGAGAGCGCCGCGTTCGATGTCCTGGTGCGCAAGTACCAGCATCGCGTGGTGGCCCTGGTCGGTCGCTACATCGCCGACTGGAGCGAATGTCAGGACGTCGCCCAGGACACTTTCATCCGTGCGTACCGCGCGATTGGAAGTTTCCGCGGCGATGCCCAGTTCTCAACCTGGTTGCATCGAATCGCCGTGAATACCGCCAAAAACTACCTGGCTTCACACAATCGCCGGCCGCCGACCGATGACATCGACATCGGTGACGCCGAACAGTTCGACAGCGGGACGCGCCTGCGCGACACCGATACGCCCGAACGCGAGTTGATGCGCCAGGAACTGGAACAGACGGTGATGAAGGCCGTCAATGCGCTGCCGGAAGAACTCCGGTTGGCGATCACCCTGCGCGAGGTGGAAGGCCTGAGTTACGAAGATATCGCGCAGAAAATGGGGTGCCCGATCGGCACCGTGCGTTCACGGATCTTCCGGGCGCGCGAGGCGATCGACACCGAACTCCGGCCGCTGTTGGACATCGGCAGCGCCACCCGTGAGAAGAGCCGCGTATGACCAGTAATCCGTTCAACGAATCGCAGAACCACCAATCGCCCGCCGGACAGCGCCTGGACCAGCGCCATCGCGAACAGCTGTCGGCCCTGGTCGATGGCGAGCTGGGCGCCGACGAAGCGCGCTTCCTGCTGCGCCGGATGGAGCACGACCCCGAGCTGGCCGGCTGCCAGGAACGCTGGCAGCTGCTGGGTGACGTGATGCGCGGGCAGGCCTCGGCGCTGGCGCCGGCCGGCTTCAGCGCGGCCGTGGCCGCCGCCATCGCTGCCGAACCGGCGCCGCAGGCCGAGCCGCGCCGCGAGGTGCGCCGCAGCGGTTGGCGGGCCTGGGGCGGTGGCGCCGCACTGGCCGCCTCGGTGGCGGCGGTGGCGCTGTTCATGGGCGGCGAGAAGCTGAAGGAAGCCACCCCGGGCGAGCCGTTGGCACCGCAGGTGATCGCCAGCCAGGCCGAACTTGCGCCCGCGCCGGCGCCGACGACGCCGGCTCCGGTAACCGAAGCCTCGGTGGATACCGCCGCAATGGCCGTGGCCGGTGTACCGGCAGTGGCCATGGCCGCGGCCAGCCGACGCCAGGACACCCGTCGCGCCAGCGCTACCCGCAGCCAGCAGGCTGCGCGTGCCGCCCAGCGCGAGGACATGCCGCAACGCGCCGTGGCCGCCGCACAGGCGCCGCTGACCCCGACCGTGCCGGCCAATGCCAGCCGCAACATGCCGTTCGGTGAGGTTGGTGGCCTGCAGGCGCGACCGTGGCCGCGCTCCAGCCTGGCGCCCGCTGCCGGTGGCGCGCTCAATGCGAGCTTCCCGGCCCACGCCGGTGGCGCCGCGTTCTACCCGTTCGAGCCGCGCCTGCAGGACGACCTGCCGGTGCCGCCGCGCCCGCGCGACTGAGCCGGGCGCTTTCACGCCCCGCCGTCGGCGGGGCCCGTATTCCTCTTTCCATCCGATCCGGAGGTTGCCGTCCGATGACTCCCCGACTCCGCACGCAGGCCATGGGCCTGCTGGCCCTGACTCTGCCGTTGGTGGCCTGCGCGCAGGCCCCGGCTCCGGCCGCCCAGACCCAGGCCGCGCCGGCCGCCGCGCCGCGGGCCCCGGCCCAGCCGCTGGTCACGGGCCTGCCTGACTTCACCAATCTGGTCGAACAGGTCGGGCCTGGCGTGGTCAACGTCGACACCACCATCGTCCGCAACAACCGCCAGGCCTCGCGGGGCCCGATGGGCGGCGACGATGACATGCCGGAGTTCTTCCGCCGCTTCTTCGGCCCGGATTTCCCGATGCCGGGGCAGGGCCCGGGCGGTCCGGACGGTGGCCCCAGCATCAAGGGCCGCGGCATGGGCTCGGGCTTCATCATCTCGCCCGATGGCTATGTGCTGACCAACTACCACGTGGTGGCCGATGCCAGCGAGGTGAAGGTCAAGCTGGGTGACCGCCGTGAGTTCACCGCGAAAGTGGTGGGCAGCGACCAGCAGTACGACGTGGCACTGCTGAAAATCGACGGCAAGAACCTGCCGACCGTGCGCGTTGGCGACTCCAACTCCCTCAAGCCGGGTCAGTGGGTGGTCGCGATCGGTTCGCCGTTCGGCCTCGACCACTCGGTCACTGCCGGCGTGGTCAGCGCCCTCGGCCGCAGCACAGGTGGTCCGGACCAGCGCTACGTGCCCTTCATCCAGACCGACGTGGCGATCAACCAGGGCAACTCCGGTGGCCCGCTGCTGAACACCCGTGGCGAAGTGGTCGGCATCAACTCGCAGATCTTCTCCGCCTCGGGCGGCTACATGGGCATCAGCTTCGCGATCCCCATCGACCTGGCGATGAGCGCGGTCGAGCAGATCAAGAAGACCGGCAAGGTCACCCGTGGCCAGCTCGGCGCGGTGGTGCAGGAAATCGACGGGCTGAAGGCGCAGGCGATGGGCCTGCCGGACAGCCGCGGCGCCCTGGTCAACCAGATCGTGCCGGACTCGGCTGCAGCCCGGGCCGGGGTGAAGATCGGTGATGTGATCCGTTCGGTGAACGGCGCGCCGGTCAACAGCTGGTCCGACCTGCCGCCGCTGATCGGCGCGATGGCACCGGGCAGCCGGGTCACCCTGGGTGTGATCCGTGATGGCAAGCCGCGCGACCTCAGTGCCACCCTGACCGCACTGACCGAAGACGGGCAGGCCGGTTCGCGTGGCCCGGCCACCGGCGACAGCGATGCGGCTCCGCAGGCCGGCGCCAATGCCCTGCTGGGGCTGGACGTCAGTGACCTGACCGCACCGCAGCGCAAGCAGCTGGGCCTGGAATCGGGCGAAGGCGTGCGCATCACCGGGGTCAAGGGCCAGGGCGCGCGTGATGCGGGCCTGTCTCCGGGCATGGTGATCCTGCAGGTGGCCAGCACCCAGGTCGGCAGCGTGGACGCGCTGAACCGTGCGCTTTCCAGCTACAAGAAGGGTGACGTGGTGATGCTGCTGGTGCGCACCGGCAGCGGCAACAGCGCGTTCGTCGCGGTCAAGGCCGGCCAGTAAGGCCTGCCGGGGCCGCTTCGGCGGCTCCTGCTTTTCCCCGAAGCCCCGCCCTGGCGGGGCTTCGGCCATTCCGGGCCCGGTCCGATGAGGCCGTTTTCGCGGGCGGGCGCCGGGCATGCGATAATCGACCGTTACCCTGACGACGCCGCGCGCCGCCGCCACCTATGTCTTCTGATTCGATGCGGAACATCCGCAACTTCTCCATCATCGCCCATGTCGACCACGGCAAGTCCACGCTGGCCGACCGCATCATCCAGCTCTGTGGTGGCCTGCAGGCCCGCGAGATGGAAGCGCAGGTGCTCGACTCCAACCCGATCGAGCGCGAGCGTGGCATCACGATCAAGGCGCAGTCGGTGTCGCTGCCGTACCTGGCCAAGGACGGGCAGACCTACCATCTGAACTTCATCGACACCCCCGGCCACGTCGACTTCTCCTATGAAGTCAGCCGCTCGCTGGCCGCCTGCGAAGGCGCGCTGCTGGTGGTCGATGCGGCCCAGGGCGTGGAAGCGCAGTCGGTGGCCAACTGCTACACCGCCGTGGAGCAGGGCCTGGAAGTGGTGCCGGTGATCAACAAGATCGACCTGCCCACCGCCGACATCGAGCGTGCCAAGGCCGAGATCGAGGCCGTGATCGGCATCGACGCCTCCGACGCCGTGCCGGTCAGTGCCAAGACCGGCCTGAACGTGCAGGACGTGCTGGAAGCGATCGTGCATCGCATCCCGCCGCCGAAGCCGCGCGACACCGACAAGCTGCAGGCGCTGATCATCGACTCCTGGTTCGACAACTACCTGGGTGTGGTCTCGCTGGTGCGCGTGATGCAGGGCGAGATCAAGGCAGGTGACAAGCTGCAGGTGATGTCCACCGGCCGCAACCACCAGGTCGACAACGTCGGCGTGTTCACCCCGAAGCGCAAGGTGCTGCCGGCGCTGCGTGCAGGTGAAGTGGGTTGGGTCACCGCCAGCATCAAGGACGTGCACGGTGCGCCGGTTGGCGACACCCTGACCCTGGCCGGCGACCCGGCACCGAAGCCGCTGCCGGGCTTCCAGGAAATGCAGCCGCGCGTGTTCGCCGGCCTGTTCCCGGTCGATGCCGAGGACTACCCGGACCTGCGCGAAGCGCTGGACAAGCTGCGCCTGAACGATGCCGCGCTGCGTTTCGAGCCGGAAAGCTCCGAGGCGATGGGCTTCGGCTTCCGCTGCGGCTTCCTCGGCATGCTGCACATGGAAATCGTGCAGGAGCGCCTGGAGCGCGAATACAACCTGGACCTGATCAGCACCGCGCCGACGGTGGTGTATGAAGTCCTGAAGACCGATGGCTCGATCATCAACATGGACAACCCGGCCAAGCTGCCGCCGGTGAACCAGGTCGAGGAGATCCGCGAGCCGATCATCCGTGCCAACGTGCTCACCCCCGAGGAGTACATCGGCAACATCATCAAGCTGTGCGAAGAGAAGCGCGGCAGCCAGATCGGCATCAACTACCTGGGCAGCCAGGTGCAGATCAGCTACGAGCTGCCGATGGCCGAGGTGGTGCTGGACTTCTTCGACAAGCTGAAGTCGGTCAGCCGTGGCTATGCCTCGCTGGACTACCACTTCGTGCGCTTCGACGCAGGCCCGTTCGTGCGCGTGGACGTACTGATCAACGGTGACAAGGTCGATGCACTGTCGCTGATCGTGCACCGCAGCCATGCCGACCGTCGCGGCCGCGAGCTGTGCGAAAAGATGAAGGACCTGATCCCGCGCCAGATGTTCGACGTGGCCATCCAGGCCGCCGTCGGCTCGCAGATCATCGCCCGTACCACGGTCAAGGCCATGCGCAAGAACGTGCTGGCCAAGTGCTATGGTGGCGACGTTTCGCGCAAGAAGAAGCTTCTGGAAAAGCAGAAGGAAGGCAAGAAGCGCATGAAGCAGGTCGGCCGCGTGGAGATCCCGCAGGAAGCGTTCCTGGCCGTGCTGCAGATGGACAACAAGTAAGCCCGCACCGGCCCTGCGGGGCCGGTCGTCTGGTGACGTTGCAAAGGACCCTGAATGAAACTGTTTGAGATCCTCCTGGTCGTGCTGACCCTGGCCTCGGGCCTGATCCTGCTCGCGGACAAGCTGTACCTCGCCAAGCGTCGCGCCCAGCGCGCGGGCCTGCTCGATTCCGAGCCGGTGCTGGTGGACTACTCGCGTGCGTTCTTCCCGGTGCTGGCGATCGTGCTGATCGTGCGCAGCTTCATTGCCGAGCCGTACAAGATCCCGTCCAGCTCGATGATGCCGAACCTGCTGATCGGCGATTTCATCCTGGTCAACAAGTTCTCCTACGGCCTGCGCCTGCCGATCAGCAACACCAAGTTCGTGCCGGTGGGCGAGCCCTCGCGTGGTGACGTGGTGGTGTTCCACTTCCCCGGCCATGGCGAGAACGATCCGGCCAAGGGCGAGAACTTCATCAAGCGCGTGATCGGCGTGCCGGGCGACACCGTGGTCTTCGAAGGCGACGGCGTGATCCTCAACGGTGAGCCGCTGAAGTACGACAACAAGGGCATCTACGCCGGCCACAAGGGCCAGGGCGAGGGCGCCAACCTGCTGGTCGAGCACCTGCCGGGCCGCACCCACACGGTGCTGGAGACCGACTATCCGCGTGGCCAGGGCCAGTGGACCGTGCCGGCCGGCAAGTACCTGGTGATGGGCGACAACCGCGACAACAGCGACGATGGCCGTTTCTGGGGCCTGCTGCCGGAAGAGAACCTGCGTGGCAAGGCATTCCTGATCTGGCTGAACTGCCAGGGCTGGTTCTGCAAGGATGGCTTCGAGCCGTCGCGGATCGGCTCGAGCATCAACTGAGCGGGCACCAACTGAGTATTTTCACATCCAACGCGTATCTGGGGAGAACGCAATGAAGACGATGAACACGCAGCGTGGCATGACCCTGACCTCGTTCCTGACGGTCCTGATCGTGGTTGGCTTCTTCCTCTACATCGGCATGAAGCTGTTCCCGATGTACCAGGAGTACTACGCGGTGCGCTCGGCGATGAAGAGCCTGGCCAACGAGCCGGGCGTGGGCAGCATGGAGCCGGCGCGCATCCAGGACCTGTTCTTCAAGCGCCTGTACATCAACTATTCGGACAACGTGAAGCCGGCCAACGTGAAGTTCGACCGTCGCGACAATGGCTGGACCCTCAAGGTCAACTACGAAGTGCGCCGTCAGCTGATCGGCAACCTCGATGTGGTTGGCAAATTCGATTCTTCCCAGGACCTGACACGAAGCGGTGCCCAGTAAATTCATCCAACGTGGCGACCTGATCGGTCATGCCTTCAGCGACCCGGCCCTGCTCAAGCAGGCGCTGACGCATCGCAGTGCCGGTGCGCCGCACAACGAGCGCCTGGAGTTCCTCGGCGACAGCATCGTCAACATGATGGCGGCCGAGGCGTTGTACCGACGCTGGCCCAAGGCCGACGAAGGCGCGATGACCCGTGCCCGTGCCGAGCTGGTGCGTGAAGGCGCGCTGGCGGTGATCGGGCGCACCCTGGAACTGGGCGAACGGCTGACCCTGGGCCCGGGCGAAATGAAGTCCGGCGGTCATCGTCGCGACTCGATTCTGGCCGACGCCGTGGAAGCCGTGGTGGCCGCGATCTACCTGGATGCCGGCTTCGAGGCCTGCCGGGCGGTGGTACTGCCCTGGTTCAGCGCTTCGATCGAGGCACTGCCGGCTTCCGGTCGGCCCGAGAAGGACCCCAAGACCCGCCTGCAGGAATGGCTGCAGGCCCGACAGAAGGCGTTGCCGCAGTATGAACTGGTGTCAGAATCCGGTGACGACCACGCCAAGCACTTCCGGGTACGCTGCAACGTAGCCGACCCGGCCGCCAGCACCGAGGGCGAAGGCGCCTCGCGGCGGCTTGCCGAACAACAGGCGGCTGCAGCCGTCCTAGAACAACTGGATTCCAAGTGAGCGAACAAACTTCCCATCATTGCGGCAGCGTGGCCGTCATCGGCCGCCCGAACGTGGGCAAATCGACCCTGACCAATGCCCTGGTCGGCGCCAAGGTCAGCATCGTTTCCAACCGCCCGCAGACCACGCGCCATCGCCTGCTGGGCATCGCCACCTATCCGGAAGGCCAGCTGGTGCTGGTCGACACCCCCGGCCTGCACAAGGTGCAGAAGCGGGCGATGAACCGGGTGATGAACCGCGCCGCGCGCGGCTCGCTGGAAGGCGTCGATGCCGGCCTGCTGGTGATCGAAGCCGGTCGCTGGGACGAGGAAGACAGCCTGGCCTTCAATGTTCTGCGCGACGCCGGTATCCCGGTGGTGCTGGTGGTCAACAAGATCGACCGGCTGAAGGACAAGGGCGCGCTGCTGCCGTTCCTGCAGGAAGTCACGGCCGGCCGCGATTTCTCGTCGGTACATCCGATCTCGGCGCAGAAGCGCAACGGCCTGGAAGCACTGGTACGCGACGTACTGGCGTTGCTGCCGGAAGCGCCGCCGATGTTCGGCGAAGACGAGATCACCGACCGCAGCCAGCGCTTCCTGGCCGGCGAACTGGTACGTGAACAGCTGATGCGCCAGTTGGGCGAAGAGCTGCCGTATGCCACCACCGTGGAAATCGAGCGCTTCACCGAAGATGGCAACCTGCTGCGCATCGGTGCGGTGATCTGGGTCGAGCGCGAGGGCCAGAAGGCGATCGTGATCGGCAAGGGTGGTACCCGCCTGAAGGAGATCGGGGCCAAGTCCCGCCTGCAGATGGAGCGCCTGTTCGGCGCCAAGGTGTTCCTGGAGACCTGGGTGCGCGTGCGTGAAGGCTGGTCCGACGACGAGGCCGCACTGAAGGCCTTCGGTTACGAGTAAGCCGTTGCAGTCGCTTCGATGATGATCGAGGACGACACCGGCTTCGTGCTGCATGCACGGGCCTATCGCGAGACCAGCCTGCTGGTCGAAGTACTGAGCGCGCAGCATGGCCGGATCGGCCTGCTCGCGCGTGGCGTATCCACCGCCAAGGGACAGGTGCTGCGCGCGGCCCTGCAGCCGCTGCAGTGGATCCGCTTCAGTGCCCAGCAGCGGGGCGAATTGGCCCAGCTGCGGGGTGCCGAGGCACTGGATGCTGCCCCGCGCCTGGTCGGCCAGGCGATGCTGGCCGGCTTCTATCTGAGTGAATTGACCCTGCGCCTGGCCCCGCGCCAGGACCCGCTGCCGGAGTTGTACCTGGCCTACGGCGAGGCACGCGCGCGGCTGGCCGTGGGCGCCGGCCTGGCCTGGACCCTGCGCCGGTTTGAACGCGAGCTGCTGTCTGCGCTGGGCCTGGGTTTCGATCTGGACAGCGCCAGCGACGGCCAGCCGATCGACCCGGCCGCGCGCTACGAACTGGACCCACAGGAAGGCGCGCAGCGCCTGTTCAGCGAGCGCGGTGGGGAACGCCGGGCGGCCGCGACCGGCTCGGCGCTGCTGGCGCTGGCCGCCGACGAAGAGCCCGATGCCGCCGACCTGGCCAGCCTGCGCCTGCCGATGCGGCGGGTGCTGGCCCATCACCTGGGGCCACGAGGACTGAAGTCCTGGGAAATGCTCGAGCAGCTTGCACCCAGGCGTTGAGGGGTGTTCGGCAGGGCTTGCAGCCCTGCACCTGCCGAGGAAGGCACGAGCAACAGCAACAGCAACAGCAACAGCAACAGCGTGCATTCCGTGGGATGGCAGGGTGGGTCCGGTTGCGGGAGACGCCGTAAACCCGTCCATGGGGGCTTGGCCGCGGCATCCATGCCGCGGACACTCCCGCAACCGGACCCACCCCGCCTTGGACAGTTTCTCGCGAGCTGTCGGAATGGCACTCTGCTCTGGTGGGTGTCAACCTCGGTCGACACAGTAGAGCCACGCCATGCGTGGATGCGTTTCGATTTCAATTCGAAATATTTGATTCCGATTGAGATTCATCCACGCATGGCGTGGATCTACTGGCCACCGGCCAACTGTCGAAGGCGGGGCAGTGTGGGTTTGCGGGGTGTGAGCCGCATGGATGCGGCGACCAAGGCTACATGGACGTACTTGCGCCGTCCCCGCAAACCCACAGTGCCCCGCCATCCCACGGAATGCTGCTCTGGCCTTTGACGTTTGACGTTGCCCTGGCTTGAAGGCTTCGGCAGGTGCAGGGCGCAGCCCTGCCGAACAACCCTCAATGCAGCAGGGCAGCCACCGCGTCGCGGAACCCCGCCTGGGCCTGCCCGGACTCCGGCGCATGATGCAGCTGGCGCACCGCCCGCCCCAACCGCGCCGCCCCCACGAAGCCACAGCTCGCCTGCAGCCGATGCAACTGGCTGCGCAGCTGGCGCTCGTCATGCTGGTCCACCGCCTGCTCGACCGCATCGCGTACGCCCGGCAGCTCGGCCAGGAACAGCTCGCGCAGCGCGATCAGGTGGTTGCGCTGGCCATTGAGCGCGGCCAGTGCCGCAGTCTCGTCCCAGTCCTGTACCTGCAGCTCGACCGCGGCCGGCGCCTGGGCCATGACGATCCCGGCCGGGCTGTTGACCAGGGCGCGGCGCACCGCCTTCAGCAGCTGGTCGCGGCCCAGCGGCTTGACCAGCGTGTCGCTGAAACCGGCCTCGCGCAGGCGCGCATGGATCGAGGTATCACCGTCGGCGGTATGCGCCAACGCCGGGGTGTCGGGATGTGAACGGCGCAGTTCGCGCAGCAGCTGCGCGCCGTTGCCGTCAGGCAGGTTGACGTCGATCAGCCACAGGTCATGCGCGCCGGGCTCGGCGCTGGCCAGGGCACTGGCCAATGAGTCTGCGGTGTCCACGTCCGCCGGTAACGTTTCCAACGCCGCCTTGAAAAAACCGCGGCTGATGATGTCGTCCTCGACAAGCAGGAAGCGGGGCCGGCTGGCCCGCGGGGTCATCTGCATCAGGGCTGCCTCCATGTCAGCTGTTGCAATCATCAAGCACAGCGGCGGCGGGCGCAAGCGGGTCCGGACCCTGCCGGTCAGGATCTGCGACAATACGCCCCCATTTTTGCCCGCAGCCTGTTGCCACGTGGCCCGATCCCGCTCCCGCATCGACCGTACCCCGTTCCAGACCGAGATCCTCGACCTCAGCCATGATGGTCGCGGTGTCGCCCGCCGTGAAGGCGAGGGCGGCAAGGTCACCTTCGTCAGCGGCGCCCTGCCGGGCGAGGTGGTCATGGCCGAACAGACCGCCCGCAGCCGCCATTTCGACGAAGCGCGTACGGTGGAAGTGCTGCAGGCCTCGCCGCAGCGCGTCACCCCGAAGTGCCCGCACTTCGGCACCTGCGCCGGCTGCGTGCTGCAGCACCTGGACGAAGACCAGCAGATTGTCGCCAAGCAGCGCGTGCTGATGGACAACCTGGAGCGCATCGGCCACGTGAAGCCGGGCACCGTGCTGGCGCCGCTGGTCGGTGAGAGCTGGGGCTACCGGCGCAAGGGTCGCTTCTCGGTGCGCCGGGTCGAAAAGAAGGACAAGACCCTGGTCGGCTTCCGTGAACAGGATCCGCGATTCGTCGCCGACCTCAGCCAGTGCCTGACCGTGATCCCCGAGATCGGCACCAAGGTCGAGGCGCTGTCCAGCTTCATCGAATCGCTCGATGGCAAGCGTGACATCCCGCAGATCGAATTCATCGCTGGCGACCAGGCCGTGGTCCTGACCGTGCGCCACCTGCAGCCGCTCAGCGATGCCGACCGCGTGGCCTGGGCCGCCTTCGGCCAGCAGCATGGCTTCGTGATCTACCTGCAGTCCGGTGGCGTGGATACCGTGCAGCCGCTGGACGGGCAGGGCGTGCCGCTGTCGTTCCGTCTGGCGCCGTGGGATGTCGAACTGGCGTTCCGCCCGCTGGACTTCATCCAGGTCAATGCCAAGCTCAACGAGAAGATGATCGCCCACGCCCTGGACCTGCTGGAGCCGGGTGAGGACGAGCGTGTGCTGGACCTGTTCTGCGGCCTGGGCAACTTCACCCTGCCGCTGGCGCGCCGCGTGCGCGAAGTGGTCGGTGTGGAAGGCGATGCTGGCCTCGTCGCGCGGGCCCGTGAGAATGCCGAGCGCAACGGCCTGACCAACGCCCAGTTCTTCAGCGCCGACCTCACCCAGGACCAGCGCAGCACGCCGTGGATGCGCCAGGGCTTCGACAAGCTGCTCTTGGATCCGCCGCGCTCGGGCGCGATCGAAGTGCTGCAGCAGCTGCCGCTGAAGCAGTTCAAGCGCATCGTCTACGTCAGCTGCCACCCGGGTTCGCTGGCACGCGATGCCGGCTATCTGGTCAACGAACAGGGCTTCACCCTGGTCAGCGCCGGTGCCATGGACATGTTCCCGCACACCGCACACGTGGAAAGCATCGCGGTATTCGAGAAGCGCTGATCGGCTGTCATGCCCATCGCGCATAATGGCGCGATGGGCATCGAAATCGAACGCAAATTCCTCGTCAGCAGTGATGGCTGGCGCGCCGCCGCGCACCGGGTGATCCCGATGGCGCAGGGCTACATCAACGACATGGGCGCGCTCGACCGCGGCACCCAGAACGCCTCGGTGCGCGTGCGCATCGAGGGCGACCACGCCGCGCTGAACCTGAAGTCGCGCACCATCGGCCACACCCGCCAGGAGTTCGACTATCCGATCCCGGTGGACGATGCTCGCGCACTGCTGGCGCTGTGCGTGGGCGGCCTGATCGACAAGCGCCGCCATCTGGTCGAACACGCCGGCCTGACCTGGGAGGTGGACGAGTTCCTCGGCGACAACGCCGGCCTGGTAGTGGCTGAGGTTGAGCTGGACAGCGCTGACCAGGCCATCGACCTGCCGGACTGGGTGGGTGCCGAAGTCACCGATGATGCCCGCTACTACAACGTTGCCCTGGCCAGCCACCCGTATTCAGAGTGGTGAAGCCGCCCAAAAGGGGACGGAGGGGATTAAGTCGTCTTTACCCCATCTGTGCGGGAAACGACTTAATCCCCTCCGTCCCCTTTTATCGAGGGTGTCGGCCCCCATGTGGAAAGGATGAGAATCGACATCTACTCCGACGTGGTCTGCCCCTGGTGCTGGATTGGCAAGCATCGTTTCCAGCAGGGCGTGCAGTTGCTGGGCGCCAACGCGCCTGAACTCGATATCCACTGGCAGCCGTTCCAGCTCGACCCGGATGCTGACGCCACCCCGGTGCCGCTGCGCGAGGCCTATGTGCGCAAGTTCGGCGGCGTTGAGCGTACCGAACAGATCCTCGGCCAGACCCAGACCACCGCGCGGGCCGAGGGCCTGCCGATGGACTTCAGCCAGGGCCAGGTGCGGGTGACCACGCTGCCGGCGCACCGGGTGTTGTGGCTGGCGGGCGAGCACGGCGTGCAGGATGCGGTGGGCGAAGCACTGTTCCGCGCCCACTTCGAGCACGGTCAGAACCTGGCGGCCCCCTCGGTGCTGATCAAGGCGGGCGCGGCAGGCGGCCTCGACGCGGGTGAAATCGCGCAGATGCTGGCCTCCGACCGCGGCCTGGCCGAGGTCGAAGCCAAGCTGGCGCAGGCTCATGCATTGGGCGTTTCTTCGGTGCCGACCTTCGTCATCGATGGGAAGTGGGCCATTTCCGGGGCGCAGCCCCCCGAGGCCTTCGCCAACGCCCTGCGCCAGATCGCCGCCGAGCAGGGCGCGCCTGCGGCCCCGGCTGACGGCGACGAGGCCTGCGGTCCGGACGGCTGCAAGGTCTGACCGGATCCGAAAAGGGGACGGAGGGAATTAAGACGTATCCAGCCCGTAGGGGCCGATTGCGGCGTAATCCCCTCCGTCCCCTTTTTCTGACCACTGCGCCTGTCGGCCGGTTCTGCGACAATGCGGCACTGCGCCATGCGGGCGCGCGTTGTGGAGATCGACCATGCTGCTGATCGGCGTTGCCGGCACCGAACTGACCGCCCAGGAACGTGACTGGCTGCAGCACGATGCCGTGGCCGGGGTGGTGCTGTTCAAGCGCAACTTCGCCTCGCGCCAGCAGGTGACCGATCTGAGCGCGGCGATCCGCGCTGCCGCGCCGCGCCCGCAGCTGATCTGCGTGGACCAGGAAGGCGGCCGCGTGCAGCGTTTCCGCGAGGGCTACAGCGAGTTGCCGCCGCTGCAGGACATCGGGGCGATGTACGCCACCGACCCGCAGCAGGCGCTGGCCCTGGCCGAGCAGCACGCCTGGCTGATGGCCAGCGAAGTGCGCGCCAGCGGCCTGGACCTGAGCTTCGCGCCGGTGGTCGACCTGGGCCGTGGCAACCGCGCCATCGGCAACCGCGCCTTCAGTGAAGATCCGCAGGTGGTGGCCGCGTTCACCGCCGCCTACGTGCGCGGCATGCATGCGGTCGGCATGGCCGCCACGCTCAAGCATTTCCCCGGTCACGGCACCGTGCTGGAAGATACCCACGTGGATACCGCGATCGACCCGCGCGCTGGACGAGCTGCGCGCCCAGGATCTGGTCCCGTTCCAGGCCGGCATCGCCGCCGGTGCCGACGCGGTGATGATGGCGCACGTGATCTATCCACAAGTGGCACCGGAACCGGCCGGCTATTCGCCGCGCTGGATCCAGGACATCCTGCGCGGCGAGCTCGGGTTCCGCGGCGTGGTGTTCTCCGATGACATCGGCATGGCCGCCTCGCACAGTGCGGGCGGCGTGCCGGCGCGCGTGCACGCGCATCTGGATGCCGGCTGCGACGTGGTGCTGGTCTGCCACCCGGAACTGGTCGATGAAGCCCTGCACGCCGTGCAGGGACGCTCCCTCAATACTGCTGCGCTGCTGGGCCTGCTGGGCCGCGGCGCTCGGCTGGGACGGCCTGCTGGCCGATGCCCGCCATGGCGACACCCAATCCCGTCTGCTTGAAACCCTTGGAAGAACCGTCTGATGCCCAACCTCACCATTTCCCAGGCCCTGGCCCAGGCTGACCTGCTGGTCGACCGCCCCACCATCGACAAGGCCATCGCTGGTATCGCCGACGCCATCGCGCGATTACAAGGGCGAGGTGCCGCTGTTCCTGTCCATCATGCACGGTGCGCTGCCGTTCGCCGGCCAGCTGGCGCTGGAACTGGGCGCGCGGCCAGGACGTGCAGTTCGATTACCTGCACGCCACCCGTTACCGCGGTGAAACCACCGGCGGCGACCTGGTCTGGAAGCACAAGCCGGCCACCTCGCTGTTCGGCCGCCGCGTGCTGCTGGTCGACGATATCCTCGACGAGGGCTACACCCTGCAGGGCGTGCGCACCTGGTGCCTGGAACAGGGCGCGACCGACGTGCGCATCGCCGCGATGACGGTGAAGAAGCACGACCGCGCGCTGCCGGACGTGACTGCCGACTACGCCGGCATCGAACTGCCGGACCGTTACGTGTTCGGCTTCGGCATGGACGTCAACGAAACCCTGCGCTGCGTGCCGGCCATCTACGCGATGAAGGAATAACGGCGCAGCCGCCCGCGGCGTGTCTTCTTCTGCCGCCGGCATCCTCGGGTGCCGGCGTTCGTCTTTTCATGGAGTGCTTCGAATGCAACAGATCGCCCTGGCCGTGATCGGCGGTACCGGTGTCTATAACCTGGCCAAGCTTGACGACGTGCAGACCCACGAGGTCGACACCCGCTTCGGCCGTCCGTCGGGCCCGGTGCGCGTTGGTACGCTGCTCGGCCATCGCGTGGCGTTCCTGGCGCGGCATGGCGAAGGCCATTCGCTGCCGCCGCACAAGATCAACTACCGCGCCAACCTGGCCGCGCTGCAGCAGCTGGGCGCGCAGCGCGTGCTGGCGTTGAACACGGTGGGGGGCATCACCGAACACTTTGGTCCGCGCGTGCTGGCCTGCCCGGACCAGATCATCGACTACACCTGGGGCCGCATCAGCACGATCTGTGAGGAAGAAGGCACCGACGTGGTCCACGTTGATTTCGGCCACCCGTACACACCAATGCTGCGCAGCAAGATCCTGGCGGCGGCCAAAGTGACCGGCGTCACGGTCCATGACGGTGGCTGCTACGGCGCAACGCAGGGGCCGCGCCTGGAAACCATCGCTGAAATCGCCCGTATGCGCCGCGACGGCTGCGATCTGGTGGGCATGACCGGCATGCCGGAAGCCGCCCTGGCACGCGAGCTGGGGCTGGATTACGCCTGCCTGGCGATCATCGCCAACTGGGCTGCCGGCTGTGGTGATGGCGAGGAGATCACGATGGCCGAAGTGCTGGCCAACGTGCAGGCGGCCGGCAACGGACTTCCGGAACTGGTGGGCGAATTGGCACGGGGGTGATTGTCTTCCCCGAGCAAGCTTTGCATACTCAGCTTGTGCGCGGGTTCAGCGTACACCACCCATTCATTGCATAAGGTCTCGCATCACCATGCCGAACGGTACCGTCAAGTGGTTCAACGACGCCAAGGGATTTGGCTTCATCTCGCCGGAGGATGGCAGCGCCGACGTGTTCGCGCACTTCTCCGCCATCAACTCCAAGGGCTTCCGCAGCCTGCAGGAAGGCCAGCGTGTCACCTATGACGTGACCCAGGGCCCGAAGGGTGCCCAGGCTTCGAACATCACGCCGGCCGAGTGATCCACTCGACAGTGCGTTGAAAACCCCGCTTCGGCGGGGTTTTTTTTGCGCGGATTGCCCGCGACCCGCTCGCGATCCACCCGCCTCGGGCACAATGCGGCCATGACGGAACGACTGCGCATCGCCGTGATCGGCTACGGCACCGCTGGACAGGCAGTGTCCATCCTGCTCACCCGTGACGGCCACGAGGTGGAGATCTTCGAACGCGTGCCCACGCCGGGGCCGGTGGGTGCCGGTTTCCTGCTGCAGCCCAGCGGCCTGCAGGTACTGTGGCAGATGGGCCTGCTTGATTCCGTGCGCGCACATGCCGCGCCGGTGCACCGCCTGTATGGCGACACGCCGTGCGAGCGCGCGGTGATGGACATGCGCTACGAGGGACTGGATGCGCGCCTGCACGGCCTGGGCATGCAGCGCGGGGCCTTGTTCTCGCTGTTGGACGAGGCGCGCGCAGGCGAGGGCCAGCTGCATGCCGGTACCACCATTACCGAGGTGGATGCCGAACACGGCCGTCTGCGCGACAGCGACGGGCGCACGCATGGCCCGTTCGACCTGGTGGTGGTCGCCGATGGCGCCGCGTCGACGCTGCGCGGCACGATCGCCGGCGGTGCCGGGCTGGACCGCGTGTATCCGTGGGGGGCGCTGTGGTGCCTGCTGCCGGCCGAGGACTGGCCGCACGTGCAGGAGCTGCGGCAGCGTTACGTGGCCGCGCGCAAGATGATCGGACTGCTGCCGGTCGGCACGCGCCCCGGTGATGACACGCCGCGCCTGAGTTTCTTCTGGAGCCTGCCACGCGCCGACTTCGAACGCTGGCAGGCCGATGGCATGACGCCCTGGCTGGATGAACTGCATGCACTGTGGCCGCAGGCCAGTGCGCGCTTCGCCCATCTGCGTGATGCCGGCCAGTTGGCGCGCGGTCTACCGTGATGCGGTGATGACGCGCTGGCACCACGGCCGCATGGTGCTGGCCGGTGATGCCGCGCATGCGATGAGCCCGCAGCTGGGGCAGGGCGTGAACATGGCGCTGCTCGATGCGCTGGCGCTGCGCGATGCGGTGCGCACCTACGGCGGCAGCACGGTCGCGCTGCAGGCCTACCAGGCGCAACGCAGGGCACACGTTGCGGTGTACCAGCGCTGGAGTCGTTGGCTGACGCCGTTGTTCCAGTCCGACCGCGACGCCTGGGCGAAGGCGCGTGACGTGCTGCTGGGCCCGATGGGGCGCCTGCCCGGTGGCCGTGGCCACATGCTGCGCGTGCTCAGTGGCACCCAGCACGGCTGGTTCGGTTCGCTTGCGCTGGATCCGGCATTCATCGACGCGCTGGCCAGAGCCGCCGAACCACCTCGCGCGCACGTGGCCGCGGCAACGGCGTGAAGCACGCCGTCACGTGAATTAACGGTTGCCTCACCGTGGATATGCGAGAAGTAGATTGCACGCGATTGCGCGTCGCCCGTTTTCATTTCCGTGATCAACATCGCGCGTGGCCCGGGCGGCGCTGCCGTTGCGGCCTGTTGCGGCCCGGACGTGCCGCCTGTTGTTGAAGAGGAGGACGCCATGTTGTTCGCGGTCGAGGAGCTGGAATCGGAAATCTGCAAGCTGCGCGGACTGTTGCAGATGCTGCACGAGGACCAGCCCGACGTACTGGAGGACGTGTTTGAATTCCATGTGGGCAGCCTGATCAGTCATGCATCGCCGGAGCACCACGCACGCATCCGCACCTGCGCGCAGGAAATGCTGGCGGCGATCCAGGCGTTGCCGCGACGACGTGAGGGTGACACGCCTGATTTCCAGTTGATGCCGCAGCTGGGCATTCGTCCGGCCTGATTCAAGCCACCGGCAGTTGCACCAGGCCGTTTTCCACGCAGGCGACCCTTTGCTCACCGCGGGCGGGCACGGGCACGATGCCGGCAGTGAACGCGGAGAAGGCCGGCAGCACCGTCATCCGCTCACGCAGCCAGAACGCGGGGAAGCGCCGTCGCAATGGCGGCAAGGCGACCTGCGGATGCAGATGCCCGGCGATCACATGCAGCTCTGCATCGGGCATCGGCTCATGGCGAAGCAGGAACGGCTGCAGCCGTACTTCATCGTGGATCTGTACCTGCAACTGAGCATGCGGCAGCTGGCGGTCGTGATTGCCACGCAGGACATGCACGTCCAGCGAAGCATTGCGTTCGCGCCATGCAAGCCATTGCTGGTACCACGCAGCGCGATGCGCCGGTCCATGCAGGATGTCACCCAGAATCCACAGCTCGCGACAGGCATGCCTGTCCAGCAGCCCCTGCAGGCGTTGCAGGTCTTCGCCGGTGCCGCCGCTGGGCAATGCGATGCCGGCGCGGCGGAATACATCGGCCTTGCCCAGGTGCAGGTCGGCGATCAACAGCGCCTGCCGCGCGGGCCAGTACAGCGCACGCGCGCCAAGCAGAATCAGCGATTCGCCGGCGCGCAGCAGCGGCAGTTCATCGGCCATGGCGGCGCTCCAGCTGCTGGGCCGCGCGTTGCACGCGGGTGCGCCAGTCCTCGTTGCTGAACTGCCCGCGCAGGCGTTCGGCCCATAACGGGAAGCCCAGTGGCGTGAGTGATGTCGGGTGCTGCACGGAGAGGACCTGCATGCCGATCCTTGCCAGGACCTGCTGTAGTCCAGGCAGATCCAGGCTGTCGTGCAGCACTTCGCGTTCGGCCAATGCCAATAGCAGGTGGCCGGGGTCATGCTCGCGCAGTACGTCGTAGAGCAGGCCTGCCGAGGCCTGCAGCTGGCGCAGCGACCGCGGCATACCGCCGGGCAGGCTGGGGACCAGCAGGCCTGCTACGCGTGCGATGCCACGGAACTGGCGGCGCGCCAGCTCGCCCAG
Organism: Stenotrophomonas sp. 93052_Sma; assembly: GCF_056481145.1. Taxonomy (NCBI): domain Bacteria; kingdom Pseudomonadati; phylum Pseudomonadota; class Gammaproteobacteria; order Lysobacterales; family Lysobacteraceae; genus Stenotrophomonas; species Stenotrophomonas sp. 93052_Sma. The sequence goes on along the minus strand of NZ_CM151134.1, from coordinate 3,589,977 downwards.
GTTCACCGCGGCACGCAGATCGTCCAGCAGCTGATCGGCGGTGAACAATGCTCGCCATTGCGCCGCATCCAGTTCGATCGCCTGCGCCGGTGCCAGCACCAGGCCATGATCGTTCACCGCGTAGCCGATGCTGTTGCGCTGCCGGCGGGTACAGCGCAGTGCCAGCAAGGCGGCCAGCGCCTCGTGCACGTGACGGCCGGCAAAAGGGTAGACGAACAGGAACTGGCCGTCGCGGCGCCGCACCTCTTCCACCAGCAGATGCTCTGGGCCGGGAAGCGCCGACAACTGCTGCTGCAGTGCCAGCAAGGAGGACAACCAGCGTGATTCGGCACTGTCGTCGGCGCCGGACAGTACCCACTCCAGCTCGCGGCCGAGCGGCATCGACAGTGGCAACTGGCCTCCCTGCCAGCGCGGCACCACACCATCACCGCGCCCTCGTGCCAGCCGCACGAAGGCGGTCATGTCGCGCAGCTGCACCAGTTCCAGCAGGCGCCCGGCGAACTGGAAACGGTCGCCGCGACGCAGGCGGCTGGCGAACTGTTCCTCCACGGCACCCAGGCCACCACCGCGCAGGAACTGCACGCGCACGCTGCCATCGCTGCTGATGGTGCCGATCGACAGCCGATGGCGCAGTACCTGGCGGCGATCGTGCATCCGGTAGTAGCCGTCGGCATCACGCACGACCTTGTGGAAATCGGGGTACTGGGCCAGGGCCTGGCCACCCTGCACGATGAACGTCAGCACGGCCTGCCACTGGTCTTCGCCGAGCGACGCAAAGGCATGGGTACGCCGTACCTGCGCCAGCAGCGCATCGCTGTCGAAGCCACCGGCCAGCGCGCGGCTGACCGCATGCTGGGCCAGCACATCCAGCGACAGCGTCGGCGGCCTGCGCGCTTCGACCACGCCTTGGGCCAATGCACGGCGCACCGCGGCGTATTCGGCCAGCTCCAGTGCATGGCTGGGCACGCACAGGATGGAACCGCTGGCACCCGGGCGGTGACGCGCACGTCCCGCGCGTTGGCGCAGGCGGGCCACGCCCTTCGGGCTGCCCAGCTGCAGTACCTGCTCAACCTCGGGGAAGTCCACGCCGAGGTCGAGGCTGGAGGTGGCAACCACGCAGCGCAGCGCGCCCGCGCGCAGGCCATCCTCGACCTGCTGGCGCAGCGCTGGATCCAGCGAGCCATGGTGCAGCGCAAGCGTGTCCGGGGCTTCCGGCCAGACCGCGGCCAGCGCCTGATGCCACAGTTCTGCCTGCGCACGGGTGTTGGTGAACAACAGGCTGCTGCGTGCCCGCATCAACGCGTCCAGCACCCGCGGCAGCTGCGCCAGGCCCAGATGCCCGGCCCACGGAAAACGTTCGCCGGGTTCCGGCAGCAGGCTGCGCACGCTGATCGCGCGCGGGCGCACGCCCTGCACGATCGGCGCGTCGGGCTGTCCGGGCAGCAGCACGTCGCGCGCCTCATCCAGGTTGCCCAGCGTGGCCGAAAGCCCCCACAGCTGCACTGCAGGCGCAGCTTCGCGCAACACCGCCAGGTTCAACTGCAGCAGCACACCGCGCTTGTTGCCCAGCAGCTCATGCCATTCGTCCACCACCACGCAGCGCAGCTGGCGCATGCGCGGCAACGTATCCGGATAGCTCAGCAGCAGCGCCAGTGATTCGGGCGTGGTGACCAGTACGTCGATGCGGCCTTCGCGGGCCTGGCGCCGCTCGCGGTTGCTGGCGTCACCGCTGCGCAGGCCGACACGCCATCCCAGTCCCAAGCCGTCGACGACGGCCTGGAGCGCGCGTGCGGTATCACTGGCCAACGCGCGCAAGGGCGTTACCCACAGCACCTGCAATGGGCGCACCGCACTGGCGCGGCGTGGCGAGGGCGGTGGATCGATCAGCGCCTGCAGCAACGGCCCGCCGAACATCGCCAGCGTCTTGCCGCTGCCCGTGGGCGTATGCAGCAACCCGGATTCGCCGGCCAGGTAGTGGCGCCACATCGCGCGCTGGAAGGGCAGTGAGCGCCAGCCGCGTGCCGCGAACCAGTCTTCCAGCCGGCGCAGTGCCTGGCTGCGGGTCATCGCGCCAGCGCCTGCAGGCTGGCCAGCTGATCGGCCTCGCTGGCAGGCTTGTCGTGGCGCCAGCGCAGGATGCGCGGAAAGCGCACGGCGATCCCCGATTTGTGCCGGCTGCTGCGGTTGACCGCTTCGAAACCCAGCTCGAACACCTGTTCGGCGCGTACGCTGCGCACCGGCCCGAAACGTTCACGGGTGTTGGCGCGGATCCAGCGGTCAAGCGCGAGGATCTCCTTGTCGTCCAAGCCCGAATACGCCTTGGCCACCGGCACCAGCGTGTCGCCGTCCCAGACGCCGAAGGTGTAGTCGGTGTACAGCGTGCTGCGCCGCCCATGGCCAGCCTGTGCGTACAGGAGCACCGCATCGATGGTGAGCGGATCGACCTTCCATTTCCACCAGTCACCGCGGCGTCGCCCAGCCAGGTAGGGTGAGCCGCGTCGTTTCAGCATCAGCCCTTCCACGCCACGTTCGCGTGCCACATCGCGCATCGCCGCCGCCTGCGCCCAGTCGACGGCGGCAACGTCGGGCGACAGCTGGATCCGCACATCGTCCAGTGCACCGATGACCGCGGCAAGTCGCGTACGCCGTTCCTGCAACGGCAGCTCACGCAGGTCCGCGCCGTCGTGCTCCAGCAGGTCATAGGCGAGCACGCGTACCGGCGTGTTGCGCAGAGTCGCTGCTCCTGGCTTGCGACGCTGGATGCGGGTCTGCAGGGCGGTGAATGCGCGCGGCAGGTTGGCGGTTTCGTCCCAGGCCAGCAGCTCTCCGTCCAGCACGCAGCCCTCCGGCAACGCCATCGCGGCGTGCTCGATCTCGGGGAAGCGGCCATCCAGTCGTTCCTCGCCACGGGACCACAGCGCGACTTCGCCACGCCGGCGCAGCAGCTGCAGGCGTATGCCATCCCATTTCCATTCCAGCAGCCAGTCGTCGATCGCGCCGAGGCGTTTGGCAGGATCGCCTTCCAGAGGGGAGGCGAGGAAGAAGGGGTAGGGCTGCTGGCGGTCGGACGGCAGCTCGTCCGGTGACAGCAGTTGAGCCAGCAGCCCGGGCGAGGGGACCCACTCGCCGAGCATGCGCTGGGCGATGCGTGCGATGTCCAGGCCGGACCATTCCGCCAGTGCCTGCTGTACCAGTCGCTGCGAAACGCCAACGCGCAGGGCGCCGGTCAGCAGCTTGTTGAACACCAGGCGTTCGCTGCTGCACAGCTGCCGCCACCCGGCGACGACCGCAGCGCGGCGTACTGCCTCGGGTTGGTTGGCCACGGCCAGCAGATGCTGTTCGATCCAATCAGCCAACGGGCGGTCGGCGGCTGGCTGCGATGGATCATCCAGCAGCAGGGTCAGCGTTTCGGCCAGGTCACCCACCTGCGCATAGCTGTCTTCCACCAACCAGGGGGGCAAGCCGGATTCTTCGGCAATCCAGCCGCGCAGTTCGCCGCTGGCGGCGATCTTCCGGCGTGCGCCGCCCACCTTGCCACCGCTGAGCAGGTACATCGCCCATGCCGCATCGTGCGCGCGCCTGGCGGAAGTAGTCGACCAGGGCTGCACGCTTGTCCAGCGTAGCCGTGCTGCGGTCCAGGCGCTGGTAGAGCGCAGCGAAGGCCTTCATTCCTCGCTCCCGAAATCGGTGCGGAAGGCTTCGGCAGCCACGCCGCGTTCGCGCAGGAACGGAATCAACGCATCGGTATTGCCATGGGTAGCGATCACCCGCTGCGCGCCTGTCTGTTCGATGGTCTGCAGCAGTGCTGGCCAATCGGCGTGATCGGACATGACGAAACCGCGATCGACATTGCGGCGCCGCCGATTGCCGCGCAGCTGCATCCAGCCGGATGCGAAGCCCAGCTGGTGGCGGCCGAAGCGGCGCATCCAGGGCGTACCCGCAGCCGACGGCGGCGCGAGGATCAGCTGGCCGGCGGCATCAGGCTGGCGGCCCTGCTCGGCCACGGTGAGCGTCTCCAGCATCGGCACCCCGGCCTGCCGGTACACCGCCACGCCATTGGCGATGGCGCCGTGCAGCCAGGCTGGTCGATCGTCCAGCGGCAGCAGCTCGGCCAGCACCCGCTGTGCCTTGCCCAATGCGTAGCACAGCAGGATCGCGGCTTCGCCACGTTGTTCGCATTCGCGGCGCCACGCCACGATCTCTGCAGCCACCGCCGGCGTGTCCGGCCAGCGGTAGATCGGCAGTGCGAACGTAGCTTCAGTGATGAAGGTATCGCAGGGCACCACTTCGAACGGTGTGCAGGTCGGATCAGGCTGTCGCTTGTAGTCGCCGGAGGCTACCCATACCTGCTGCCCGTCGTCGATGCGTACCTGTGACGAACCGAGTACGTGGCCGGCCGGATGCAGCGATACCTGCACCTGCCCCAGGCGGAACGGCACACCCTCGGCATGCGCCTGCACCGGCACGTCACCCAGGCGCCAGCGCAGGATCGGCAGGCTGCCTTCGCTGCAGTGGTACTCCCCCATGCCCGGGCGGGCATGGTCGCCGTGGCCATGGGTGATGACCGCGCGCTACCGGTCGCCACGGGTCGATATGGAAATCGCCGGCGGCGCAGTACAGCCCCTCCGGGCGCAGCACCACCAGATCGTCGTTGCCTGCCATGCGGTCACTGTGGCCTGCGTCTCGTGCAGAGGGTGAGAACCGGCCTGAACACGGGCTTGGCAGGCGATGCGGCACAATCGGGCCGCAGACCTCTTGCCGCCAGGATGGACCGGATGAGTGGACCCAGCTTCAGCAGCAACGCACCGTATGAAACCCATGTGGTGTTGAACCAGCCGCCGCCGTTCGCAGGGCGACAGTTGTGGACCGACGACGTGGCGCTGATGGAGGCCGTACAGCGCGAAGGCGCCGCGAGCTTCGCGCCGCGACTGGGTGTCTATGGTGCACTCGCCGGTGATGAACTGTACCGGCTGGGCTTCGATGCCAACCGTGATCGTCCGCGACTGCGCACGCATGATGCACAGGGCCATCGCATCGACACCGTGGAGTTCCATCCGGCCTATCACCAGTTGATGGACACGGCAAAATCGCACGGCGTCGCTGGATTGTCCTGGCATGAGCCGCAGCCCGGCGCACACGTGGCACGTGCGGTGTTGAGCTACCTGCATCACCAGGCAGAGGCGGGCACCAGCTGCCCGTTGACCATGACCCATGCAGCGGTGGCGGTACTGCATTTGCAGCCGCATCTGGCCGAGTGGGCGCGCAAGGCCGCTGCGCCGGTCTATGACCCGCGCGACGTGCCGGTGGCGGACAAGGCCGGCATCACCCTGGGCATGGGCATGACCGAGAAGCAAGGCGGCTCGGATGTCCGTGCCAACAGTACGCGCGCCGAACCGATCGATGGCGAGCGTTACCGTCTGGTCGGCCACAAGTGGTTCTTTTCCGCACCGATGTGCGATGGCTTCCTGGTGCTGGCGCAGGCGCCGGGAGGCCTGACCTGCCTGCTGATGCCGCGCCGGCTGGCCGATGGTGACCGCAATGCGTTCCGGTTGATGCGGCTGAAGGACAAGCTCGGCGATTGGGCCAACGCTTCCAGTGAGGTCGAGTTCTGCGGCGCACAGGCATGGCGCGTGGGCGAAGAGGGGCGCGGCGTGGCCACCATCATCGGCATGGTGATGATGACCCGCCTGGACTGCATGCTGGGTGCAGCGGCGGAGATGCGCATGGCGCTGGCGCAGGCGCTGCACCACGCACGTCATCGACGTACCTTCGGCAAGCTGCTGGTCGAGCACCCGCTGATGACCAACGTGCTGGCTGATCTGGCGCTGGAGTCGGAAGCGGCCACGGTGTTGGCGATGCGGATCGCGCGGCGGTGGATCGCGCCGGTGTGGATGCCAATGAAGCCGCGATGGCGCGGTTGGGGACGGCACTGGGCAAGTACTGGCTGTGCAAGCGCGCCCGCCTTCGTCAATGAAGCGCAGGAATGCCTGGGCGGTGCGGGCTACGTGGAGGAGTCGATGCTGCCGCGCCTGTACCGGCAGGCACCGTTGAATTCGATCTGGGAGGGCAGCGGCAACATCCAGTGCCTGGATGTGCTGCGTGCGCTGGCGCGTGAACCGGAGGCGATGGCGGCGCTGCGCGGTGAGCTGGCATCGGTGGCTGACCGTGATGGGCGCTATGCAGCGGCATTGCAGCGTTGGGCAGCGGCACCGCCACCGGAGGAAGCGCAGGCGCGGCTGTTCTGCGAGCGCACTGCGCTGCTGCTGCAGGCGGCGCTGCTGCTGCGTGCGCGCAGCCCGATGGCGGAGGCATTCGTGCGTAGCCGGCTGGAAGGGGAGCACGGGCTGGCGTTCGGGACGCTGCCGGCGGGGGTGGAGCTGACGGCGATGCTGGCGCGCGCGCTGCCGTAGGAGGCGGCCAACGACGGAGCCCCTCGTGGTGGGCGCTGATACTGATGGGTGGGCCGCGCCGGTAGATCGCGCAGGGGGCGCTGCAAGTACGTCGCAAGTACGTCCATGTAAGCTCGGGCGCGCCATCCATGGCGCTTACGCCCCTGCGCAACCTACCCGCGCGTCCGTGGACACTTTCCGTACGCGTCCACCACGGAATCAACAGAAAGAGCAGAGAGCGAAAAGCAGAAAAGCCGCGGCAGTGCCGCGGCTTTTCCTGTAGCGCCGAGGCCATGCTCGGCTGCCGGTAGGGCTTAGTGCTTGGCTTCTTCCTTGGCGGCGTTGGCCTTGGCGTCATTGGCGACATCGCGGGCCTTGTCGGCGACCTTCTGTGCGGCGTTCGCAGTGGCGTCGCTGGCATGTGCGGCGGCATCGGTTGCGGCGTCCTTGGCCTTGTCGGCGGCGTTGGCGGTGGCGTCTGCAGCCTTGTCCAGCGCCTGCTGGGTATCGGCGGCGGCCTGCTCGGACGCGGCAGCGGTCTTGTCGGCGGCGTCGCGGGTGGCTTCGGCGGCCTTGTCCACGGCGTCACGGGCGGCAGCGCCTGCGCTGTCGGCAGCCTGCTGTGCGTCCTGCTTGGCCTGTTCGGCTTCCGGGCCCTTGCAGGCGGCCAGGGCCAGCAGCAGGGAGGCGGCCAGCAGGGTGGTGGTGATCGGACGAATCTTCATGGCGGTCTCCGGTACTGCAATGGATGGGGACGCCAGCCTATTCATGCCGTTGTGAAGACGGGGTCGCGATGCAGCGGCTCAGTCGCGCGCATTCGAAAAAAGAAAAAGCCGCTGGCGAACCAGCGGCTTTTCCAGAACAGCGTGAAGAAAGAAGTTATTACTTCTTGGCTTCTTCAGCAGCGTCCTTGGCCTTCTCAGCGGTGCCTTCAGCAGCCTTGGCAGCGTCAGCAGCGGCGCCGGCAGCGGCGTCGGTGGCAGCAGCGCCAGCCTGGGCAGCAGCGTCAACCGAAGCGTCAGCAGCGGTGGCGGCGGTGTCAGCGGCCTGCTGGGCAGCGTCGGCGGTCTGGGCGCCAGCAGCGGCGGCCTGGTCGGCAGCAGCCTGGGCTTCGGTGGCGGCTTCGTTGGCCGAAGCAGCGGCGTCCTGGGCAGCTTCCTGCTTCGAGCAGGCGGCCAGGGCCAGAGCCAGGGACATCGCGACCAGCAGCTTGTTGATGCTCATTGTGTGAATCCTCGTCGTTAGAATTAGGCAACGCGCATGCTGCGCGCCGACAACATGATGACAAGCCAAGATTGGGTGTCAAGCGATCCCGCATTCATTTTTGCGAAATCATCGTTAAACCCATTTAAATCAATTCGATGGCGATAGCCGTTGCTTCGCCACCGCCGATGCACAGGGTGGCAATGCCGCGCTTGCCACCGCGCGTGCGCAGGGCGTTGACCAAGGTCACCACCAGGCGTGCACCGGAGGCACCGATCGGATGGCCCAGCGCGCAGGCGCCGCCATTCACGTTGAGCTTGTCGTGCGGAATGCCCAGTTCGCGCATCGGCGCCATCGCCACCACGGCGAAGGCTTCATTGATCTCGAACAGATCGACCTGGTCCAGCGACCAGCCGGTCTTGTCCAGCAGTTTGTGCAGCGCGCCGATCGGGGCGGTGGTGAACCACTCCGGTTCCTGCGAATGGGTCGCGTGGCCGACGATGCGGGCCAGCGGGGTGATGCCGCGAGCGGCTGCATCTTCCTCGGTCAGCAGGACCACTGCAGCAGCGCCGTCGGAGATGCTGGAGGAACTGGCGGCGGTGACGCTGCCGTCCTTCTTGAAGGCCGGGCGCAGGGTCGGGATCTTGGCGATGTCCGAGCGGCCCGGCTGCTCGTCGGTGGCGACCTCGACCTCGCCCTTGCGGGTGGCGACCTTCACCGCGACGATTTCATCGGCGAACGCACCGTTGGCCTGCGCCGCCTGCGCGCTTGACCGATTCGATGGCGTAGGCGTCCTGCTCTTCGCGGCTGAACTGGTATTTGTCCACGGCGCATTCGGCGAATTCACCCATCGCCTTGCCGTCATAAGCGTTGACCAGGCCATCGTGGGCCATGTGATCGACCGCCTGGAAGTTGCCGAAGCGGTTGCCGGTGCGCGAGTTCGGCAGCATGTGCGGCGCGTTGGACATCGATTCCATGCCGCCGGCGACAACGATGCTGGCCGAACCGGCCTTGATCAGGTCATGACCGAGCATGATGGTCTTCATGCCCGAGCCGCACACCTTGTTCAGCGTGGTGGCACCGGTCGACAGCGGGATGCCGGCAGCGATCGCCGCCTGGCGGGCGGGCGCCTGGCCGAGGTTGGCCGGCAGCACGCAGCCCATGAGGACTTCGGAAACGTCGCTGGCCGGGATGCCCGACTGTTCCAGGGCGGCAGCGATGGCGGCCGCGCCGAGGGTCGGGGTCGGCACGCCGTTGAACTGGCCGAGGAAGGAGCCGATGGCGGTGCGCTTGGCGGCGGCGATGACGATGTTGGACATGGCAATCTCGTTGATGCGTAAGCAATGTTCGGAAAGGAGACCGGGGGCCGTTGGATGTGCCCCGGTTTCCCGGCAGACTGCGTGGGGGTCGACCCAAGTATAGAGGGTCGGGGAGGGCCGCCGCTGGGCGCGGCCGCACGCCTGCCGGGATGAAGGCAGGACAACGTTCATGGGAAGGAATCGATGGAACGCACGATGATGGTGAGGTCTGCCCTGGGAACCGCGCTGGCGGTAGCGCTGACGGCCTGTGGTGGAGGTGGCGGGGGCGGCAACGTGCGCATCGATACCCCGCCACCACCGCCGCCACCGACTACCCCGCCACCGACGACGCCGCCCCCGGTCAAACCGCAGGAGCCGGCCTTCGACGCGCATCTGTCAGTCACCAATGCGCGCCGCACAGGCTGCCGGCCTGACCGGCCAGAACGTGCGCATCGGCATCGTCGACTCCGGCGTGCAGCGCAATGCGGTGGCGTTGAATGGCCGGGTGCTGGCCAACCTCAACTACATCGATCCGGCCAGGAACAATCTGGGTGTCGATGATGTGGTCGGCCACGGCACCGCCGTGGCCAGCCTCGCCGCCGGCGCGGCAACGGGCTCCTGGCCGGGTGGCATCGCGCCAAAGGCGCAGATCGTGTCGGCACGGATCATTGCCGACAAGCCGCCCGTCGATGACGGCAGCGGCAAGGGCAATTCCTTCAGCGGCCCGCTGGGCGTGGCGCAGGTCCACCAGGACCTGATCAGCTACAACGTGAAGGTGATGAACAATTCGTGGGGCGGCCTGTACTGGACCGATCTGCCGACCACCGCGCAGGTGGCCGCCGAATATCGCCCCTTCGTGATCAGCCATGGCGGGCTGGTGGTGTTCGCCGCGGGCAATGATGGCCGCAGCGAGCCGAGCAGCCTGGCCGCACTGCCCAGCCAGCAGGGCGTGGCCGGCACGCTGCCGGCTGCCGACCTGGAGCGCGGCTGGCTGGTGGCCACCGCCGTGGATCCGTATGCGCCCGGTACGCTGGCCAGCTATGCCAATGCCTGTGGCCAGGCGGCCCGCTACTGCCTGGCGGCGCCCGGCAGCGCGGTCTACCCCGATGCCAACGGTGGCAGCTACTACTGGAACTACGGCACGTCATTCGCGGCGCCCTTGATTTCCGGTGCGGCGGCGCTGGTCTGGGAGCGCTTCCCGTACTTCAGCAACGATCTGGTGCGGCAGACCCTGCTGGGTACCGCCAAGGACATCGGTGCGCCGGGCGTGGATCCGGTGTTCGGCTACGGCCTGCTCGACATCGGTCGTGCGATCAACGGTCCGGGTCGTTTCGACTGGGGTGATGTGGTCGCCAACGTGGATCTGGCCTCGACCGGCTCGGCGTGGCGCAACGATATCGTCGGCAGCGGCGGGCTGGTCAAGCAGGGCGGGGGCACCCTGGTGCTGACCGGCAACAACAGCTACACCGGTGCCACCCGCATCGAACGCGGCATCCTGTCGCTGCAGAACGGTGGCGTGATCCGTTCCAACGTGACCATCCTCGGCCAGTCCGATCCGGATTCGACCGGCCTGCAGTTCAATGGCGGCACGCCCCGCGTGATCGGCAATGTGGTCAACGGCAGCAGCGTATTCCTCACCACCGGCAACACCACCGGCACCATCGAGGGCAACTACACCCAGCAGGCAGGTGGCCAGCTGATGATCGCGCTCGGTGCCAATGCGCTGCAGGTGACCGGCAATGCCGCCATCGACGGTGGCGTGCGCGTGCATGGCTTCGTTTCCGGCTACGTGCCACAGAACGGCAGCCGGCAGGACCTGATCCATGCGGCAGGCGGACTCAGCGGCACCTTCAGTACGCCGGCTACCTCCAGTGGCCTGCAGGGCCTGTCGTTGCTGCAGAGCAGCTACGGCTATGACAGCAACAACGCGTGGTTGAACCTGACCCAGGTCAGCGTCACCGCAGCGGCCAGCGGGCTGGGGGCGTCCGCCCAGGTGGCAGCACAGCGCCTGGAAGGTGCATTCGCAGCGCTGGACAAAAACACAGGCCTGCAGGGATCGGCCTTTGGTGCAGCGGCCGGTGCCCTGCAGTGGACCGGCGGTGGCCCGCAGGGCCTGGCCGCCAGCCTGCAGAGCCTGTCCGGTCAAGCGCATGCGCGAGCCGAAGCAGCGACCTTCGACAGCATCGACATGTCGCGGCGTGCGATCGCCGAGCGCTTTGATCGTGTACAGGCCGCACCGCGCCTGCGCGGGAGCTGGCAGAGCGCGCTGGGTGAGGCGGGGCAGGGCAGCTTTGCCGGCAACGCTGCCGACAGCCGGGGCTGGATGGCCGGCCAGGATCTGCCACTGGGCAGCAACGGCCTGATGGGCGTGGCGTTTGGTGAGACCCGCAGCAATGGTGGCAGCAGTTTCGGCGGCGATCGTGGGCGTGATCGCCAGGCGCAGGCGCAGCTGTACGCCGGCTGGAATCTGGGGCGTGGCTACGCGCTGGCCCAGGTGGGCAGCGGTCAGTTCACCCGCGCGCTGGATCGTCAGCTGCTGCTCGGTGCGGGTGCCTATGGCGTCTCCGCGCGGTACGGCGGCCGTTTCAGCAGTGCCAGCGTGGAGGGCGGGTACCGGCTGGGGCGTGCGGGCGCATCGATGACGCCCTACGTCGGTGCCAGCACCACGCGTGTGGAGACCGACGCCTTCAATGAACTCGGCGGCTTTGGTTTCGGCCTGCGGGGCGATGCCAACCGCGTGCAGCGCAGCCAGATGCTGGCCGGTATCCGCGGCGAGCGCGGCTGGGGGCGTTGGACGCTGCGTGGGCATGCCGAATGGCAGCAACGGCTTGATGGTGCGGATGCGGACTGGCAGGCCAGCTTCGTCGGCGTCGATGCCTGGGCGCCGTTGGCGGGCTGGAACGCGCCGCGCGGCAGTGCGCTGATCGGCGTGGCGCTGGAATCGTGGTGGGGCCGCAATGGCCGCCTGAGCCTGGGCTTCGACCAGCGTGTTGGTGGCGAAGGTGCGCGGCAGGCCGCCTTGCGCTACAGCACCGGCTTCTGAAGGACGGCTCGCGCCGGGTCATGCCCGGCGCGACATCGGCAGGTTCAACCGCCGCGCAGGTTGCCCAGGCGCGGGGTGCTGCGGCCCAGCGGCATCTTCAGCTTGCCGATCGACAGGATGCGGCTTTCGGCGATGCGGTCGGCGGCACGCTGCGGCGCGATGTTCTCGCGCTGCGACAGTTCGAAGATGCGGGTGAGGTTGTGGTAGATGCTGCGGATCAGGCGCATTGCGCGTTCGCGGTTGTAACCGTCGATCTCCAGCGACACGTTCATCACGCCACCGGCGTTGACTGCATAGTCCGGCGCATACAGGATGCCGCGCGCATGCAGCTCGTCGCCGATTTCCAGGCTCGACAGCTGGTTGTTGGCGGTGCCGCAGATGATCTTCGCCTTGATCCGCGGCAGCGTGTCGGCGTTGATCGCACCTTCCAGCGCGCACGGTGCGAACACGTCGGCGTTCACCTCGTGGATCTCATCCGGCTTGACTGCTTCGGCGCCGAAATCGCTGACCGCGCGATCAACCAGCGCGCTGTCCAGGTCGGTGACGTACAGCTTGGCACCGCGGTCGCGCAGCAGCTTCACCAGTTCCATGCCGATGTGGCCCAGGCCCTGCACGGCGATGCTGGTCTTGCCCACTTCCTCATGGCCGAACTTGAAGCGCATCGACGCCATCAGTGCCTGCAGCGCACCGTAGGCGGTGAACGGGGCGGGATCGCCGGAGCCACCATGGACCTGGTGCACGCCGGTCACGAACTGGCTTTCCAGGTAGATGTTCTCCATGTCGTTGACGTCGGTTCCGACGTCCTCGGCGGTGATGTAGCGCCCGCCCAGCGAATCGACATAGCGGCCGAAGGCACGGAACAGCACCTCGGTCTTGTCCACTTTGGGGTCGCCGATGATCACCGCCTTGCCGCCACCCACGTTCAGGCCGGCCAGTGCATTCTTGTAGGTCATCGTCCGGCTCAGCCGGAGCGCATCGGCCAGCGCCTCGTCGGTGCTGGCGTAGGGGCGCATGCGCACGCCGCCCAGGGCCGGGCCGAGGGTGGTGTTGTGGATGGCGATGATCGCCTTCAGGCCGGCGTCGTGGTTGTGGCAGAACACCACCTGTTCGTGGCCGGTGGTGGCGAGGGTTTCGAATAGCATGGCGTCTCCGATGGCGCGATCAGCGGCGAACTGCAGCGAACGGCCAGTGAACGGTAGGGTCCCAAAACAAAAAAAGCGACGTCGTCGGTGCAGGGGGACGGGTCGCGCGGCGCCATTCTAGTCCATTCCCCCGGCCGGTGCCGTCGACATCGGTGGCCTTCCGGTTAAAGAAGATGAAAGTTCGGCCGATGCTGCGACGACGGCGGGTGGCCGGATTCGCGTGAAGAGGCAGGGCGGTCAGTGACGGCAAGGGCACCACAACGACAGGGCGGGCGGCGATGACGCCGGCCTGGTGGCGATCACTGCGTGGCTGGCTGGCGCGCTCGACCGGGACGGCACCGTCCCGGTTGGCGGCGGCGTCGCGGCAGGCGGTGGCGGCGGCTGCGGCCAGCCTGCAGGGCGCGGCTCTGCCCTCGGCCGAGATCGCTGCACATCTGCAGCGTGGCCTGCATGCACTGGCCCTGTACCCGCGCCTGGCCGGTGAATCCACGGCGGTGCAGGCCGCGGGGTTGGGCGAGGCGGTGGCGCGCGCGCTGCAGGACCGGGACTGGGCGGCCCGTCAGCTGCCGCGCCGCCCGCAACTGCTGCCGCAGCTGATCCAGACGGTCAACGACGATGCTGCGTCGGCGCGGGTGATGGCGGCGATCATCGGCCAGGACCCGGTGCTGACCGGCAACCTGCTGCGCATCGCCAACAGCCCGGCCTACAAGGTGCACGAGCGCCCGGTGGAAAGCCTGCAGCGGGCGGTGACGCTGGTCGGAACCGAAGGCGTGCGACAGATCATCAGCGCAGTTCTGGTGCAGCCGGTGATGCAGGTGCAGTGCGAGGTGTTCCCGCAGTTCAGCACGATCATCTGGGAGCACGCACTGCTGGCCTCGCGCGCAGCCGCTGACCACGCGCGCACGGTCACTTTCGGCGATGCCTTCGCCGCCCAGTGGCTGGGCCTGGTACAGGGGCTGGGGGCCGCGCTGGTGATGCGCCAGCTGCTGCAGGAAGCGCAGGCACGAGATGAAACGGTGGAGCCGGCGCTGGCGCTGCAGCTGCTCCAGCAGTGGTCACTGCCGTTGGCGCAACGCGTGGCTGCGGCCTGGGAGCTGCCAGAGCCGGTGCACCAGGCGCTGGCGCCCGAGGCGGATGGCCCGCTGGCCGACAGCCTGCGCCTGGCCAGCGCGGCCGCAGCGGCCAGCCTGCTGTGCCGGCACGGACATGCCAGCCAGAGCCGCATGCTGGCCCTGCTTGAACAGTTGCCTTCGGCGCCGCCGCATGCCCTGCGCTGGATCTGGCGGCGCCTGCATGGGCGCAGCGTGGAAACACGGGATGACGCCGGACAGGAAGAGGCGGGTCCTGCGCCCTGAGCGCTACAGCTGCGATTCCACCGGCAGCCAGCTGATCACCCGCGCGGTCCAGCGCTTGCCCAGGCTGGCCCCGGGTTCGGCCTCCACCCAGTGCGGCGGTGGCTGCCGCTCCAGCCAGCGCAGGTCATCATCGCGCCCCAGCGCCAGCCACCAGCTGTGCTGCGGACCGGCCAGGCGCAGGTACTCGTCGCGCAGCTGTGCACCGAGCGCCGGGTCATCGAACAGCACGCCCATTTCGGTATTGAGGTAGGCCGAACGTGGGTCGAGGTTGAACGAACCGACGAAACCGCGGCGGTCATCGACCACGAATGCCTTGGTGTGCAGGCTGGCGCCGCTGCTGCCGAACAGGCTGGCATCCAGCTGGCCGTGTGCCTTCAGTTCGTACAGCTGCACGCCGGCCCTCAGCAGCGGCACCCGGTAGCCCATGTAACCGCCGTGTACCGCTGCCACATCGTTGGCGGCCAGTGAGTTGGTCACCACGCCCACCTGCGCGCCGCGTGCGGCCAGCGCCGACAGCGCCTCGACCCCATCGTTGCCGGGCACGAAGTAGGGCGAGATCAACAGCGCACTGCGCCGCGTGCTGCGCAACTCGTCGCTGAGACGGCTGACCAGCCAGCCGCGGCGATCGTCATCGCGGTGCTTCATCGGCGGATCGGAAGCGATGCGCACGTTCGCGCTCCAGTGCAGCGGTTCCGGGCTGGGCCGCTGCAGCGCGCGCGACTCGGCCACGCGTTGCAGGTAGGGCTGTGCCTTGGCATGCATGGCATCCAGGTCCGACTGCCGTACCAGCTGCTGCAACTGTGCATCGGTATACGAGGCCAGCGCGGAAATCGGGATCGCCGTGCTACTGTTCCAGTAGTCGTCGAAGATCTGGTTGGCCTGCTGCACGGCGGGGCCGGCCACCACCAGGTCCAGGTCCTGGAAGTTCACATCGTCGCGCGCTGAAGTATTCCTCGCCGATGTTGCGGCCACCGACGATCGCGATGCGGCCGTCGGCGATCCAGCTCTTGTTGTGCATGCGGTGGTTCACGCTGAAAGCGCGTTGCACCAGCTCCAGCGTGCGCGCGATGCCGCTGCGGTTGCGGAACGGGTTGTACAGGCGGATCTCGATGTTCGGATGCGCATCGAGTGCCATCATCAACGCGTCCTTGTCCTTGGCGTTCATGTCGTCAAGCAGGATGCGCACGCGCACGCCGCGCTCGGCGGCGTCGTACAGCGCCTTGGCCATCAGATGGCCGATCAGGTCGTCGTGCCAGATGTAGTACTGCAGGTCCAGGCTGCGGCCTGCGTGCGCGGTGATCATCGCGCGCGCGGCGAAGGCATCCATGCCATCACTGAGGAACGCCACGCCGGACTGCCCGGGGTGTGCGTCCTGCAGCGGCACGATCTGCTGGTCGATGCGGGTCTGCGCCGGCTGCAGTGGCAGCACATGCGAAGGTGCGCCCTGTGCCTGCGGGGTGAGGTGGTCGGCCAGCAGCAGCCCGGACAGGACCAGCAGCAACAGCGCGGCGAGGATGATCGCAGCGACGCGCAGCAGGCGTCGCCACAGGGGCTTGGGCAGGCTCATGCCCCGATGGTAGATCCACGCCGCGTGTGGATGAAAGCCAACAGACCTATCGCTGTAGATCCACGCCATGCGTGGATGGCAGGGACTTCGCGGTCAGAACCGCTCGTCGCTGCCCAGGTAACGCCACTGCCCCGCAGGCAGCGGTCCCAGTGCCACGCGGCCAATCCGCAGCCGACGCACGGCCGCGACCTGCAGGCCGGCAGCGGTGACCGCCACGCGCAGGCCCTTGGCCGTCAGACCCTTGCCGGCGAAGCGCAGGCGCTGCTCGCTCTGCCAGCTGACCTTGGCGCCGCCCGATTCCTGCTGCAGCCGCGCCATCAGCCACGGGCCGCGCTCGGGACCGCCTTCGGCCACTTCGATCAGGTATTCCTGTTCGGTGCGGCCCAGATTGCGCTGCAGATGGGCCAGCGTGGCCGGGTCCTGGCTGACCACCACCAGGCCGCTGTCGCTGGCCGGAAGCGAGGCGGCCAGCTGCAGGCCGTGGAAGTGACGCTGAAGCGGACGGATGTCGCTGGCATCAAGTTCGCTGCGGCTGTCACTGCTGACCAGCGCACACAGGGTTTCAGCGGCAACGCCTGCCGGCTTGTGCAGCAGCATGCTGGCCCGCTCGGCCTTTTCATCGCTGGCCTGCTCGGCCACGACGATCACCGCGCTGTCATCGACCGGGCGCTGCGGCTGCTCGACCACCTCGCCATTGACGCTGACCCAGCCGCCTTCGATGTAGCGCCGCGCTTCACCGCGCGGGATGCCGAGCAGGGCGGACAGGCGTTTGTCGAGACGGATCGGTTCCATGGCGGAAAGGTCAGGCAGGGGGCGCGCAGTGTAGCCGCTGCGGCCGGTCAGCGCTGGCCGCGGTTGGCCAGCTCGGTCAGGTACAGGCGGGTATCGAACTCAAGCTGCAGGTACTCCGGCTCCATGTGCTGGCACAGCTGGTAGAAGGCCTTGTTGTGATCGGCTTCCTTCAGGTGGGCCAGTTCATGCACCACGATCATGCGCAGGAACGCCGCTGGTGCTTGGCGGAACACGGTGGCGATGCGGATCTCGCGGCTGGCCCTGAGGCGGCCGCCGTGCACGCGGGAGATGGCGGTATGGGTGCCCAGCGCGTGCTTGATCACTTCCAGCGTGTTGTCGTAGCAGACCTTGTTGAGCGGCACCGACTTGCGCAGGTAGCGGTCCTTCAGCTCCTGCGTGTAGTCGTACAACTGGCGGTCGCTGCGCACCTCGTGCGGATCGGGATAGCGCTGCTGCAGCCAGGGGCCGAGCTTGCCCTGCGCCAGCAGTTCACTGACCTGGGCGACCAGGGGTTCGGGATAGCCGGTGAGGTACTTCAGGACTGCCATGCAGGGGCGGCGGGGCGTCGGTAGAATGGGGCATCCAAGATTACACGCGGTACGCATCGACCATGGCAAAGCCCAACGCGCTGCAGGAACAATTGCTCAAGGCCGGCCTGGCCAAGAAGTCGCAGGCCAGCGCTGCCGCGAGCGCGCAGGCCAAGGCCCGGCAGGGCAAGGCCGAATCGACCTCGGCCGATGTCCAGCGCGAGGCTGAACGGGCCCGCGCCGAGAAGGTCGAGCGCGACCGCGCACTGGCCGCCGAGCGCAATGCCCAGGCCAGGCAGGCTGAACAGAAGGCCCAGGCCCGGCAGATCATCACGGCCCACGCCGTGCCTCACAAGGGCGACGACGAGTACCGTTTCAGCGATGGCGCGGCGATCCGCACCCTGCTGATCGACCCCAAGCTGCGCAAGGCGCTGTCGGTGGGCGTGCTGGTCATCGTTGCCCACGGCGAGGGCTACGCCCTGCTGCCGCGCGCCGCTGCCGAAAAAGTGCGTGAACGCGCGCCCGAGGCGATCATCGTCGACCACGGCCAGCCGGGCTCGACCGCCGAGATCTCCACCGGCAATGCCGAGGACGACGCCTACTACGCGCAGTTCCAGGTGCCGGACGACCTGGTCTGGTAAGCCAAAAAGGGGACGGAGGGGATTAAGCCGCAAATGGCCTGCTCCGGCCCGTCTGCCTTCTGCTCAGCTTGCTGAAGGCCTGCCGGTCATGGCTCGGCGCTACCGTTTACTGCGCGGTGTATTGTCCCCATATCAGGCGACACACCTGCGGAGGATGGCCATGGCCACCGGTTGGGCGGGAGACGGCGCGGTCCAGGACCAGATCGACGCCACCGTCGACGATGCGATCGCCCGCGCGCGGCGCCAGCTGCGCGAGGGGCCTGGTCTGGAACATTGTGAGGAATGCGACGCGCCGATCCCGTTGGCGCGGCGCCAGGCCGTGCCCGGGGTACGGCTGTGCGTGGCGTGCCAGCAGGCGCATGACGACGAAGCGCAGGCGCATGCCGGCTACAACCGGCGTGGCAGCAAGGACAGCCAGTTGAGGTAAAGGTTGTTCGGCAGGGCTTGCAGCCCTGCACCTGCCGAAGCCTTCAAGCCAAGGCAACAGCAACAGCAAAAGCTGGCATTCCGTGGGGGGGGCGGGGCGGTGTCGGAGTGCGGGGACGCCGCAAGTACGTCCTTGTAGGCTTGGCAGCCGCATCCATGCGGCTGACACCCCGCAATCCGACACCGCCCCACCTCTGACAGATCCCCGCGATCGGGTAGATCCACGCCATGCGTGGATGAAATCTGTCAGATATCGATAGTCAAATTGGGGTCAGAGCCCGTTGCGCAGCAACGGGATCCGACCCAGTGCCGTTCCTGTAGATCGCGGAAATCTGTCGAAGGCGGGGTGGGTCCGGTGGCGGGAGTGTCAGCCGCATGGATGCGGCTGCCAAGCCCCCAGGGTGAAGTGCCCCCCGAGACTTGGACGGGGTCAGGCGGCCGATTGGGCCTGCTCCCGGTACTTTACCGGGCTCAGACCTTTCAGTTTCAGTTTGATGCGTTCTTCGTTGTAGTACTGGATGTATTCCACCAGCCCAGCCTCCAGACTCTCGAGGCTGTCAAAGCTGTTCAGGTAGAAGAATTCCGACTTCAGCGTTCCAAAGAAGCTCTCCATCGCCGCATTGTCCAGGCAGTTGCCGCGCCGGGACATGCTTTGCTTCAACGAGTGCTTTTCCAGCATGTGCCGGTAGTTTTCATGCTGGTACTGCCAGCCCTGGTCGGAGTGGATCATGGGGCGCTCATCCGGGGCAAGCTTCTTGATGGCCTCCTCCAGCATTTGACCCACCAGATCAAATACGGGCCGACGCTTGATCTGATAAGCCACGATTTCGCCGTTGTAGAGGTCCATGATCGGCGACAGGTACAGCTTCCTGCCCTGCACCTTGAACTCGGTCACGTCAGTCACCCACTTCTGGTTGGGCCGCTCGGCATGGAACTGGCGATTGAGGTCATTGCCAACCACAACATTGGCCGCCCCCTTGAAGGCCTGGTAGCGCTTCACACGCACCCGCGATTTCAGTCCCATCTCCCCCAACAGGCGCTGAACCCGCTTGTGATTGGTCCGATGACCCTGATTGGCCAATTCCAGCGTCACCGTGCGATAGCCATAGCGCCCTTGGCTTTGATCGTAGATTGCACGGATGCGCTCGCACAGGGCTGCCTCATCCTGATCCGGATGGGCCAGGACATGGTTCTGGTAATAGAACGTACTGCGTGACAGCTCAGCTGCTTCGAGCAGAAGCGACAGCGTATGAACCTGCCTCAATCCTTGGACGGCTTGCGCTTTGCGTCCTGCGCCGCCTGCTCTTCCCGGATCAAGGCATCGAGTTTTTTTAGGTAGTCGGTCTCCGCACGCAGATAGGCGACTTCCTTGAGCAGCTCATCGCGGCTCATATCTTCAGGCGGCTTGGACGAACGGGTCTTTTTCATCGGCTTTCGGGGCGGCGGCGGAGGGGGTGCCAACGCTTGGGCACCGCCTTGAGCATACAGGCGCCGCCATCGCCCCACCGCGCCGGCATCGCCAATTTGAAAGTAGGTGGTGGCCTCCCGCCCGGACATGCCGTCCTGGCTCATTTTCTCCAGGACAGCCAGCTTGAACGGGAGGTCATAGGACCGGGCCTGGCGATGAAATCCCCGCCAACCATGCAGCCGATAGGTCGCCACCCAGCGCCTGACCGTGGAGAACTCCAGGCCGTGGCGACGGGCAATGGCTTTGACCGATGTGGAGGTCTTGCAGGCCTCTTTGGCGACCTGCAGTTTGAAACGCGCGTCGTATTTGTTCATGTATCCTCGGGGTTGGATCTGGTGTCCAACTCCCGGGGGGCACTTCAAGGATGGGTTTACGGCGTCTCCCGCCACCGGACCCACCCCGCTATCCCACGGATAGCACGCTTTCGCCGTTGCCGTTGCTCCAAGCAGGTGCAGGGCTGCAAGCCCTGCCGAAACCCCCACCCTCAGCCGTCGCCCTGGATGCCGCCGGGGGCCTGCGCCGGGTCACGCCAGCGGCGCACCGTGCGCTGGAAGAACAGGTTGTTCGGCAGCTGCAGCACCGTGCCCTCGTGGCCGTCGCCGGTCTCCTGCAGCGTGGTGTAGATCAGGTTCACGTCGATCACCCGGCCCTTCAGGCCCGGCTTCTCGCCGTTTTCCAGCACCTCGATGTAGTCGTGCAGGCGGAACGGGCGGGTGGTGAAGATCAGCAGCGTGCAGAAGATGTTGGACAGCACGCTCCACGCCGCGAAGAAGGCCACCGCGCCCACGGCTGCAAAGCCGGTGAACGCGGTCCACAACACCGACGGCTTCGCGCCGAGCAGGCTGAGGATGTACAGCAGGGCACTGAAATAGACCACGAAACTGGTGATCCGGCGCGCACCCATCACCATCTCTGGCGGCAGCGTGTAGTGCTCGGCGAAGCGGCGGATCAGGCGACGGGCGAGCACGCGCAGGAGCCATGCGACCAGCAGCACCAGTACGATCTGCAGCGCCACGCCGGCGTAGTTCAACCACGGGTGGGTCCAGGCGGGCAGGTGATCCTTCAGCGACAACATCATGGGGCGAAAACAGGCGGCGGGAACGGCCCCTGATGTTACCCGGCGCGTGCGGGGGATTCGACCGCCGGGTTCCAGGCCACGCACAACAGCTCCTGGCGGTGCTGCTGCAGGCAGGCGCGGCCATTGTCGGGACGCAGCTGCAGTGACAGGCCCAGCGCCTGCAGCAGGACACAGGCGGTGATCACCAGCAGGGCGGCGCAGGATGGGCTGGACATGGCAGGACTCCTGGACGGCAATTTCGCGAAGGACCTTTCATGGATGCAGCAGCCACCCAAAAGGTTGCATGCCATCGATCATCGATCGGCTCTAAACCTTTTTCCCGGGTCGCCGCATCCAAGCGATATGCTCGACACCACCATGCCCGCGCCGCCTGCCGCCAACGACGCCGTCGATGAACCCGCCCTGGTGCGGGCGGCGGCCGCCGGTGATACCGCTGCCTATGAACTGCTGTACCGGCGCCACGCGCCCCGTGTATTCGCTGTGCTGTGGCGGCTGTGTGGCGGCCAGCAGGCACGCGCCGAGGACGCGCTGCAGGAAGCGTTCCTGCAGGCGTGGAAGGCGCTGCCGGGCTTCCGTTTCGAGAGCAGCCTGTCGACCTGGCTGCACCGGCTGGGCGTCAACGCGGCACTGATGGAGCTGCGCGGACGTGCGGGCGGGCAGGATCACGACAGCCTCGACGAAGTGGACGGAGGGTTGCAGGAGCTGGCAGTGCACGATCGTTGCGCCGGCACCGAACGCGACCTCGAACGGGCACTGTCGACACTGCCGCCACGGGCACGTGCGGTACTGGTACTGCACGACATCGAAGGCTGGAAACACCAGGAAATCGCCGAACAGCTGCAGATGGCCGTCGGCAGTTCCAAGGCACAGTTGCATCGTGCGCGCGGCCTGTTGCGCGCACGGCTGGGAGACATGACATGAGTACACACGACCACGATTCCGACCACGATCTGCTGGCCCGGCTGCGCGCTGCCGACCGAACGCGGCGTACCCACCGATGGCTGGGCACGCCTGTCGGCGCAGCTGCCGCCGCGTGAACCGCAGGCGGCACCTGCGCCGGGCGACAACGTGGTGGCCCTGCCGATCCGCTCGCGGCGTCGCTGGTGGCTGCCGGTCGGTGCGGCATTGGCGGCCAGCCTGGCGCTCTACGCGGTGGCACCGTGGCGGCATGCGCAGCCGGAGGTGCCGGTACCTTCAGCGCTGCAGCTGCAGGCGGCGGCGATGACCGAGCAGTACCAGCAGGCCGTCGCTTCGCTGCCCGATGGACGGGCGCCGGAATGGCAGCCGGCGCTGCACGAACTGGATGAAAGCGCAGCGCAGATCCGTGCCGCCCTGGCGCAGGACCCGCGTGCGCCGCACCTGCTTGGCCAGCTCAAGCGCACCTATGCGCTGCGGCTGGAACTGACCCGGCAGGCGGCCTATGCCGCCGAGTCCGGCTTGACGACCTGAGGAGACCCCCATGACCCGAACCCTGATTTCCTGCTGTGTCGCGCTGCTGCTGGCCCCTGCCGTGGCGCTGGCCGACACCCGCATTGACGAGCGCCACACTCTGGCCGCGGGCGGTCGCATCGAGCTGAGCAATGTGGCCGGCAAGGTGACCGTGCGTGGCTGGGACCGCAATGACGTGCAGCTCACCGGCACGCTCAGCGACGGCCTGCAGCTGCGTCAGGAGAAAAGTGCCAACCGTGTGCGCTGGGAGATCGAATACCCGCGCCGCAGCAGCAATGGTGGCGCGACGCTGGTACTGAACGTGCCGCGCTCGGTGGAGCTGCTGCTGAGCACGGTCAGCGCCAGTCAGGACATCAGTGGCATCGATGTGCGACGGCTGCAGGCCGACACGGTCAGCGGCAGCCTGAGCGCGGCTGGCCGCAGTGGCGACAGCAAGCTCAACACGGTCAGTGGCAGCGTCAGCGCACGCCTGCAGACGCCGAAGCTGGACGTGAACACGGTCAGTGGCCGGATCGAGGCCGGCGGCGGCGTGTCCGGTGATATCGGTGCGCAGACGGTGTCCGGCCGGGTCGAGGTGGACGCCGGGCGCGTGCAGCGGCTGGCGGTGGAGACCGTCTCGGGCAGCATCGATCTGGCAGCGGCCGGGTTGGCTCCCGGCGGCCGCATCAACGTCGAATCGGTCAGTGCCTCGGTCACGCTGAGCCTGCCGCGCACGGTGTCGGCACAGCTGTCGGTGAACAGCTTCAGTGGTTCGATCAACAGTGACGCCGGGCAGGTGGAGCGGCCGCGCTATGGGCCGGGCAGCCACCTCGATACGCGTCTGGGCGGCGGTGATGGTGACATCCGCATCCAGTCGCATTCGGGCAGTGTGCGGGTACGCCTGGACCGCTGAACGCGATCCGGCAGGCCGCGGCGGCAGCGCCGCCGCGGTCGGTACTGGGTCAGCTGGCTTTCTTCAGCGCCCAGGTGGTGCCGAGGACTTCGATCTTGCCACCGGCCTTGCGGAACGCTGCCAGGTCCGAAGCGATCGAATCGCTGCTGACCACAGTGCTGGCGGCCGCGCCCTTGCGTTCGCTGCGGATGCTGTTGCTGGCCTTCGCGGGGGTCTTTGCCTTGCGGGGCATGGTTGCTCCTGTCAGGTGGAAGGGGAGGAAAGCGCCCAGGCATCGGCCTGGCGCAGGTAGTCCTGCCGCTCGCGGCGGCAGTCATCGCCGCCCATCGAAAACTGGCGGCAGATCGCCGGGCGCTGCGAATAGATCGTGCAGCGCAGGTGATAGGGATCGATCGCCGCGCACCAGCCTTCCTCGTTGCGCGCCATCACGGCACGGCCGTGGGTGTCGCGTGACAGGAACTGGCCGGGCACGTGGTCGCCGGGCTGCAGCAGCACGGGCAGCCGGCAACAGACCGCGTCACAACGGCGGCAGTCGATGGGTGCAGGTGCTGCGTCAGGTTGTAAGGCCACAGGGGCCTGGCGGGTGCCCAAAGCGGGTCTCGATGGCGGCTCAGGTGCTGCGCGGACCATGAACGAGCCAGGAAGGCATGGCCGCTAGGCCCGCGGGGCGGGCCAGGCTGCACTGTGGACACACACCGGCGTGGCCGGCGGAAGGTGCAGCGTGGTTCTAGCCGACCAAGAGTAACTTAGACCGCGTAACGTTTTGTTAATCCTGGCTGGCTGCCGCCAGCGCAAGGCCCTGGACCACGCCCAGCGAGGGCTCGCCGTGGACCATGCGGGCCCCCGGGAAGGCCTCGGCCACGGCCTGGCGCAGGTAGCCGGCACGGGACATGCCACCGGTCAGGAACACCGCGTCCGGGTCGCCGCCGATGTCGCTGCGGACCTGGGCCAGCAGCTCGCGGATCTGCTCCAGGTAGCCATGGGCGGCGGCGGCCAGGCCGTCGGCGCTGCTGTCGGCATGCAGGTCGCGGGCGATGTAGTCCAGCGTGCTGCGGTGCTCGCTGGCGGCGCTGAGGGCAATCTTGGCGCGTTCGACATCGCGGTACAGGCGGGCGGTATTGCCGGTGTCCTGCAGGGCCTGCAGGCGGCGCGCCCCACGGGTCGTCGACGTGATCGTATTTGTGCTGGCGGAAGTCGCGCTGGCGCGTCATGTCCTGCACGGTGGCGGCTTCCACGTAGTGGTGGGCGGGCACGCGGGTGATGCCGCGGCCGAACAGCGGCATGTAGCTGGACAGGCTCAGCGCCAGATCGATGTCGGTACCGCCACGGGCGATACCCCAGGCGCGGTGGATGCGCGGCGCAGCATCGCCACCAACCTCGGCGTGGGCGATATCGGTGGTACCGCCGCCGATGTCAACGATCACCGCCTGGTGCCGCTCGCGGCTTTCGGCGTGGTAATGCATGGCCGCCGCGGCCGGTTCCTCGAGGAAATCGATCTGGTCGAAACCGGCCTGGGTGGCGGCTTCGCGCAGGATGTCCAGTGCCTGATCGTTGCCGGCCGCGCCGATCGAGCTGCGGAACTGCACCGGGCGGCCGAGCAGGGCGGCACGCAGCGGCTGGCCAAGCTGGGCGCTGGCGGTCAGGCGGATGTGCTCGAGGATGTGCGCGGCGATGCCGGTGATGGTCTGCTTCGCGCGCGGGTGCAGGTTGTAGCCCAGCATCGACTTCGGGCTCTGCACCAGGTTGCCTTCGTGTTCCTCGAAATAGGCTTCCAGCGCGTCGTCGCCGTAGACCGCGTTCTGCAGCAGGTCGCTGGCGCTGCGCTCCTTGCCGGCGCGGGCTTCCATCCATTCCCGGCGCAGTGCGCGCAGGGCTTCGCGGCGCAGCGCCTGCGGCGTGCGTTCCTGGCCGGCGGCGCGGGCCGCGCGCGGCGCTGTCGATCATCTGCTGCAGCTCGTGTTCCTGGCCGGCGTCGAGCTGGAAGTCGTCCGGGTCGGGCACCACGCCAGGGAAGTACACGCTGGTGCGGAACTGCTCGGCGTCGCCGAAGCGGATCGGCAGCAGTTTCCCCTCATGCACGATGGCGGCGGCGGAGTTGCTGGTACCGAAGTCGATGCCGAGGCGCATGGGGAGTTCCGGGGGCGATCAGGGGCCGCGCACTCTGCTGCAGTTCGTCGCCGACTGCAAGTTCCCGTCGCTTGCCGGTGTGGAACGAGTCAAGGAGTTTCCCGGGCACCACCCCCGAAAAGAGAGGGGGGAAGGGCTGGGCGGTTACAATGGCGGCTGTTGATTCACTTTGAGGTACTTGCTGATGTCTTCTGCCCCCGCCTGCCCGCAGTGCACCCTGGAAAACACCTACGCCGATGGTGCGCTGTGGATCTGCGCCGACTGCGGTTTCGAATGGACCGCCGAGGAAAGCGCCGGTTCCACCCTGGTCGTGCGTGACAGCAACGGCAACACCCTGCAGGCCGGCGACACCGTCACCGTGATCAAGGACCTGAAGGTCAAGGGCTCCTCGATCCCGCTCAAGCAGGGCACCGTGATCCGCAACATCCGCCTGGTCGAGGATGACGCCGAGCACATCGAAGGCAACTCGGACAAGATCAAGGGTCTGGTCCTGAAGACCTGCTTCCTCAAGAAGGCCTGATCGCCTTCAGCGCTTGGCCTGCTGCTGCGCGCGCCAGCGGGCCAGGCTGTCCAGCTTGGCCTGGTAGCGCGCCTGCTCCGGCGCGCCCCCAGTTCCTGCGCACGCAGCAGTTCGCGATCGGCGCGCTTGAGCTGGCCAGCCAGGAAATAGACGCGTGCCAGCCCGAAGTGGAACTGATGCGCGGTGTCATACAGGCGCACGGCCTGCCGGTAATAGCGGATCGCCTGGTCCAGCTGGCCGGCACGTTCGGCCTTGGCGCCGAACATGTACTGCGCGAACGGGTCTTCGCGCTGCACCGACTTCAATCGGCGCTCAAGTGACTGCGCCTGCGCGGTCAAGCCCAGGCTGCGGAACAGCGCGGAGGCATTGGTCAGTGCGGCATCCTGGCGGCCTTCCAGCTGCAGCGATCGGTCCAGCGCCTGCCGCGCCGCCTCGTTGTTGCCTTCGCGGTGGTCGAGCACGCCGAGGTTGTTCCACACCGGAGCGAACCCGCTGTCCTGAGCCAGGGACGCGTCGAAGAATGCACGCGCGCCGACGAAATCACCGTCGGCGAGGCGCTCTGCACCCCGGTTGTTGTAGAAGTGCGCCAACGCCCGCGCACGGCTGACGGGAACCGGGCCGCGGCGGTCATAGAGCACATTGCGGTCCAGATCGACGGTACCGAAACGCCCACCGACGTCGACACCGGCGTTGACGTGGCCGACGCTGTAGACCACGCCCGCGTCCTGGTCCTGGTACCAGGACACCACCTGCCCAACTTCCTGCACGCGGGCCTGGATGCCAGCCTCCCGCGCAAGCGTCACGAACAGCAGGGTGAAGGCCAGGCAGTTGGCGCGGCGGTGCTGCCAGATATCGCTGACGGTGTAGGTCGCATTGGCGTCGTACTGCAGGTCCAGCCCGTGCTGGTCGAAGATCATCTCCACGAGCGCCTGCAGCCGCTGGTCGCGGGAGTAGCTGCGCTGGATCACCTGCTTCTGGAGCATCGCACGCAGGTCCGCGGGAATGGCGAACACTTCTTCCGGGGTCGGCACACGTGCGGCCGACACGGTGATGGTCGGGGTCGTCACCACATCGGCGGGCGGTGCCTGGCCTGCGCTGAAGGCAGGAGCACAGAAGGCCAGCAGCGAAAGAGAGAGGCAATGGGCGGCAGAACGGTACATGACGGTTCCCGGCAGCGGCGGGCGCTCCCGCCTGTGGCGAGTGTATGCCCATGGATGTCCGGCTGCAGCGACTGTTGGTCGGCGCCGCGTTCATCCACAACCGGTGTGGACCAGCGCTCGACAAAGCTGTGGACAACTGGCTCCGGGCCCCGCCCGGCAAGCGTTGTGAGTGCGTGGTGAAAAAACCGCCAGCTTGCCCGGCGCCGGCACAGGCGGGATGATCCGGTCATGGACTTCTCACCGCTGACGCTTGCCCCGGCGCAGTGGCAGGCGCTGCAGGACAGCTATGCAACGCCGCCACGGGCCTACCACCACTTCGGCCATGTGCGCGCGGTGCTGCAGCATTGCCAGGATGTCGCCGACGGCCCCGGCTGGAAGCAGCCGGCCGAGATCTATCTGGCCGTGCTCTATCACGATGCGATCTACCAGGCGGGGCGCAAGGACAACGAGGCGCGTTCGGCGCAGCTGGCTTTGCAGGCGATCACACAGGCGCCAGAGCTTGCCACTGTCGACGCCGCTCGCGTGGAGCAATTGATCCTGCTGACCGCCCGCCACGGCGCGCTTGGTCCGGAGGATGTGGATGCCGAGGCGGCGCTGTTCCTGGACTGCGACATGGCGATCCTGGCCGCGCCGGAACCGGTGTTCGCTGCCTATGACCGTGGCGTGGCCGAAGAATACAAAGGGGTGGTGCCGGGCTTCCTGTACCGTGCCGGCCGTCGCCGCTTCCTGCAGGGCCTGCTGCGCGCTCCGCGGATCTTCCTCAGCGAGTTCTTCCACCAGCGCCTGGACGCGGCCGCCCGTGACAACCTGCGACGTCAGCTGGGCGTTTGAGCCGGCCCGGTACACTGGTGACCTGTTTCCAATGATTGCCGTTTCCGACCGTGTCCGTCCCTGATCCCGATCCCCGCCCGCTGCCACCGGAAGAACCCGGCCCCAACGAATGCTGCGGCAGTGGTTGCCCGCTGTGTGTGCTGGACCTGTATTCCGATGAGCTGCAGCGCTACCGCAAGGCGCTGGCCGAGTGGAAGACGCGGCATCCAGAGGCCGCACCATGAGCCGTGCACGCCCGGCGGCGGTGCTGGCGCTGGTGGCACTGGTGCTGTTCGTGGCCACCGCGCTGTGGACCCAGGTTGCGCGCAGTGATCTGGACTGGGTGCGGGCGACCTTGAGCCTGTACCTGCACGGGCCGTGGGGGCTGGCATTGCGCGCTGCCTACTGCCTGCTGGCGCTGGCCATTGCGGCGCTTGGCATTGCGCTGTATCGCGGCAGCATCGGCCCGCGGCGCAGTGCGGCGGCACCATTGCTGTTCACGGTTTCCGCGCTGGGGCTGGCGACGGTCGCCATCGGCGACAGCTGGCTGCCTGAAGCAACACCGCTGCTGGCACCGTTCATCCATGGGCTGGCAGCCAACACGGCGTTCCTGTGTGCCAGCGTCGGCATGCTGCTGCAGGCCTGGTATCTGCGCCGCGAACCGGGTTGGCAGTCCGCTGCGGGCCTGCTCTGGGGCTGGGCATGGCTGGCCTTTGTGCTGCTGTGGCTGCATGTGCTGTGGCGTGGTGGACCACCGCGTGGGCTGGGACAGAAAGTGGTGATCGCGGTGATCGTTGGCTGGCTGCTGTATCTGGCGATGGCGCTGTACCGTCGCAGCCGTCGGGCCGCAGCCCACTGAATCCCCAACGGCCTGCGCCGGTACGTGCCGTGCACGCGGCGGCGGCGTATCGTGTGCGCATTCCATCGGGGATGCGATATGAAGCGTGCAGGGCTGGGCAGGGCAATGGGTGTGGTACTGGCGCTGGCCGCGCTGCCGGCAACGGCGGCCGTGACCCCGCAGCAGTTCAGCCATGGGCGGTTCGAGCAGATTCCGGTGCACATGCCATCCGGCACGCCGCAACGGGTGGTGATCTGGTTCCACGAACCCACGGCCGGTGGTGACACCAGCCGCCTGCCGATCGAGGCCCTGCGTGCCGATGGCGCGCTGGTCGCGGCAGTGGACATTGCGCACCTGCGCGGTGTGCTCAAGCGCGAGGGGGACCTGACCTGTTCGTTCGGTTCCGGTGACGTCGAGAATTTCTCACGTTGGCTGCAGGCCTCGCTGCATCTGCCCGGCTACCACCTGCCGCTGGTCGGCGGTGATGGCGAAGGTGCCGAGATGGCCTATTCGCTGGCAGCGCAGGCCGATACCCAGGTGTTTGCCGGTGTACTGACCACCGGCTTCTGCCCGGACCACAACCACCAGCGCATGGTCTGCGGCGATGGTGTGAAGCACGACAGGCTGCAGCCGGCCGAACTGAATTTTCCGTGGTTGAGCGCGGCCGGTGACCGCGGCTGCAAGGTCGGCCAGGCCAGCGCGTTCGTGCAGCAGGTCGCGATGGCACGCGAGTTCAAGCGCACCGCGCGCGGTGATGCGTCACCGGGCCTGGTGGCTGCGGCACGGGTGATCGGCGCGCAGGCCGGCGTCAGCCTGGCACCGCCGCCTGCTGCACTGAAGGGCCTGCCCGTGGTGGAAATGCCGGCGACCGGCAGCGGCGATACGCTGGCGGTGTTCGTCTCCGGTGACGGTGGCTGGGCTGGCCTGGACAAGAACGTGGCGTCGTCACTCAACGAGCATGGCGTGGCGGTCGTCGGCATCGATTCGCTGCGCTACTTCTGGAGCGAGCGCACACCGAAGGGCTTTGCGGGCGACCTGCAGAAGATCATCGACCACTACCGCCAGCAATGGCACCGCGACAAGGTGATGTTGATCGGTTTCTCGCAGGGCGCCGACGTGCTGCCGGCCACCATAAACCAGCTCGACGTCGGCACCCGTGAGGCGCTGGAGCGCATCGTGCTGCTGTCGGTGGGCAGGAAGGCCGACTTCGAATTCCATGTCAGCAACTGGCTGGGCGGTGGCGGCGACGGCCTGCCGATCGCACCGGAAGTGGCCAGGCTGCCGGCGGAAAAAACGCTGTGCGTGTACGGCGACAAGGATGAGGACGCGCTGTGCCCGGATCTGCCGGCCAATGACGGCGTGAGGAAGGTGAAGCTGCCGGGCGATCACCATTTCGGTGGCGATTACGACCGCCTCGCCGAAGTGATCCTGAAGGGCGGGGTGTAGCGTTTGGTAGACGCCGATCTTGGTCGGCGCTGGGGCTGAAGGCGCCGCGGGATGAGCGTGTCGACCAGGGTCGACACCTACCAGGCGCATGTAGCGTCGAGCCACGCTCGACGGCTGTTGGTAGACGCCGACCTTGGTCGGCGCCGGGGCTGAAGGCGCCGCGGGATGAGCGTGTCGACCAAGGTCGGCACCTACCAGGCGCATGTAGCGTCGAGCCACGCCCGACGGCTGTCGGTAGACGCCGACCTTGGTCGGCGCCGGGGCTGAAGGCACCGCGGGATGAGCGTGTCGACCAAGGTCGACACCTACCGGGCGCATGTAGCGTCGAGCCACGCTCGACGGCTGCTGGTAGACGCCGACCTTGGTCGGCGCTGGGGCTGAAGGTGCCGTGGAATGAGCGTGTCCACCAAGGTCGACACCTACCAGGCGCATGTAGCGTCGAGCCATGCTCGACGGCTGTTGGTAGACGCCGACCTTGGTCGGCGCCGGGGCTGAAGGCACCGCGGGATGAGCGTGTCGACCAAGGTCGACACCTACCAGGCGCATGTAGCGTCGAGCCACGCTCGACGGCTGTTGGTAGACGCCGAACTTGGTCGGCGCTGGGGCTGAAGGCGCCGCGGGATGAGCGTGTCGACCAAGGTCGACACCTACCAGGCGCATGTAGCGTCGAGCCACGCTCGACGGCTGTTGGTAGACGCCGATCTTGGTCGGCGCCGGGGCTGAAGGTGCCGTGGAATGAGCGTGTCGACCAAGGTCGACACCTACCAGGCGCATGTAGCGTCGAGCCACGCTCGACGGCTGTTGGTAGACGCCGACCTTGGTCGGCGCCGGGGCTGAAGGTGCCGTGGAATGAGCGTGTCGACCAAGGTCGACACCTACCGGGTGGCAGGTAGCGCCGGGCCATGCCCGGCGGATCGCGGCTTCAATTCCGCCGCGGATCCAGCGAGATCAGGCGCGTGGCATCCAGCAGCGCGGCCGGCAGATGCATGCCGCCGGGCGCGGCGAGATAGCGCGGCCGCCACTGCGGATCGAACTTCGATTTGAAGCGGCGCAGGCCACTGAATCCGTAGAAGCGTTCGCCGTGCCGCGCCAGCAGTCCGGCCAGTCGGTTCCAGCGACCGGCCAGCCGATGCTGTGCCAGCCCGGACAACGGTGCCATGCCAAGCGAGAAACGCGCATAGCCCTGCGCGCGGCCCCACAGGAACAGTTCGATGAAGAGGAAGTCCATCGTGCCCTTCGGTGCTTCGTTGACGTGGCGCATCAGGTCGACCGACAGCTCGGCGCCGGCCGGTGCCTGCCACAGGTTGGCGAACGCCACGATCTGGCCCTCGGCCTCAACCAGCGCCACCGGGAAGCGCACCAGGTAATCCGGGTCGTAGCTGCCCAGCGAGAAGCCCTTCTCATCGCCGGCCTTGTCTTCCAGCCATGCGTTGGAAATTGCGTGCAGGCGCGGCAGCAGGCTGGGAATTTCCTCCACCGGTGCCACGCGGAAGGTCAGGCCACCGCGCTTGCCCCGGTTCCAGGCTTGGCGCAGATCGGCGCGTTCGCGGCCTTCCAGGCCGAAGTCATGCAGCGGCACCATCGCTTCCTCGCCCAGCTTGACCAGGCCCAGGCCCAGGTCGAGGTAGGTCTGCCAGTAGGTCTCGCCCACCTGGTAGAACACCGGGCGCAGGCCCAGCCGGTCGGCTTCCTCGCGGAAGCGCCAGATCAACGCGCGCCACGTCAGGCGGGCCGACCGGATCGCCCATCGCGATCAGCGAACCGCCGTAGCGCTGCATCATCACGAAGCCCTGTTTCGCGTCATCGCGCAGCACCGCCTTGTCGGCGGTCAGTACCAGGCAGGCCTGGGTATCGGTGGCACCGGCCAATACCGGCGCCAGCGACTGCAGCGTGGCTTCGTCGGCGGGTTGCAGCGGGCTGCGCGTGCTGTGCAGCAGCCGCGCCAGGCCGAACATCACCAGCGCGATGGCGACCACCAGCAACGCACGCAGTGCGCGCGGTGCATTGCCCGACACCGCGAACTGCCACCACAGCTCGTTCTGGTATTCGACATGACTGTAGGTGAAGAACAGCAGCCAGGTGACCGCCACCAGCACCAGGCCGAGATTGCGCAGCCACGGCCACGACCAGGCTTCGTCCAGCAGGGCACCCTGGCGGTAGAACTCGCGGCGTGCGGCCCACAGTGCCATCGCCACCAGCACTGCGGAAACTGCGATCAGCCATTGGCCACCACGCAGCCACAACGGCAACGGGGTGACCACGCACACCACCATCGCCAGCATCCACGCCGCATGGCTGCGCCGGGCCAGGCCCTGGCCGATCAGCAGCAGCGCGACCCCGCTGAGGCTGCCGATCAGGTGCGAGGTTTCCAGGATCGGCAGCGAGGCGTTGACCAGGTGACGGCGCGGCGTCGGCAGCGTGCCGTCGATGACCAGCGCGGCGCCGATGCTGAACACCGCCAGCGCGATGATCTGCGGCAGCCACGGGCGCAGCGCGTTCCAGCCGGCGCGGGTTGCGCCGGCACTGGCCTGTAGCGGCTGACGCAGTGCCGGCGCGAGCGCGAGGAGCGTGGCCAGCACCAGCGGCAGTACGTAGTAGGTGACGCGGTAGATCAGTGCAGCCGCCAGCACCGCAGCCGGTGCCACCTGTGGCAACAGCTTCAACAGGCTCCATTCGAATACGCCCAGGCCCGCGGGAACCGTCGAGACCAAGCCGGCCAGCACTGCCACCAGGTACAGGCCGACGAAGCCCGGCAGGCCGGTCGGCGTGGAGTCCGGCAGCAGCACGTAGAACGCGGCACTGGCCAGCACCAGTTCGATCACGCTGAGTACGGTGACACCCAGCATGGTGCGGCGGTCGGGCAACCAGAGTGCATGGCCGAACACGCTGAACTGCCGTCCCTCGCGGCCGACCAGCAACACGGTGCCCACAAATGCGAGCAGGGCGGCCACGCCGACCACGCGCACCGCGTCTGGATTCAACGGCAACGCCAATGCCGCCGCTGCAGGCTCCATGCACAGTGCCACGCTGATCAACAGCCACGCACCGAACACGAAACCGAGCGTACTCATCAGCACCACCTGGCCGATCTGCGCCAGGTCCAGGCCGGCGCTGCGGTAGCCGCGCAGACGCACGGCGCCGCCGGTCAGTGCGGCAAAGCCCACGGTCTGGCCGAGGGTGTGCGCGAGGAAGGCGGTGATGCCGATGCGCGCGGGGTGCACGCGGATGCCGCTGCGACGCAGGCCGATGGCATCGAAACCGATCAGGCAGGCGTAGCTGGCCAGGCCGAGTACCACGGTGAGCGCGATCTGCGTGCCGCTGAGCTGCCGGAACGCCTGGCGGATGGCGCGATAGCCGTGCTCGTCGAACTCGTTGGCCAGGCCGTGCAGGGCCAGGGCGAGGATCAGCAGGGGGATGACGATGGTGGCAACCCGCTTCCAGGTTGGCGTGGAAGAGGCAGTGGTGGAATCGACGGGGGCGGTCATCGGCGCAAGGGTGCGGCAGGAGGGGCGAGGGCGGTGTCAACGCGGGCGTGGCGCATCGTGCGCCTGTCATCGTCATTTGACCAGTGGGACCGTCCGAGTCCGGTAGTGACGTGTCGCGGAGGACGCCCGTGCACCCACCGTCGACCGGTTTGGAGGACAATGCAGGCCTGATCAACCGCAGGAGCCACGCCCATGATGGAGCGTTACGACGTCGGACCGCGCATGTCCGAAATGACCGTATACAACAAGGTCGCCTATCTCTCCGGCCAGATTCCGGAAGACACCAGCCAGGACATCACCGGCCAGACCCGGCAGGTGCTGGCAGAAATCGACAAGCTGCTGGCGTTGGTCGCCAGTGACCGCCAGCACGTGCTGCGCGCCGAGGTGTTCCTGGCCGACATGGCTGACTTCGACGGCATGAACAAGGCGTGGGATGAGTGGGTGGTCGAGGGTGCGACCCCGGCGCGTGCCACGGTCGAGGCCAAGCTGGCCCACGCTGACTGGAAGGTCGAGATCGTAGTGACGGCGGCGGTACCGTAACGGCAGGCAAGGTCAGGTCCCACCAGCGGAGGGTAGAGTCGACGGTTAGTCGACTATCGCGCGCAGCGCGGGGTTTTGCGCCGCCGGAACGAAGAGCAGTCGCAACCGTCGACTCTACCCCGCCGCTCGACTGCCGGTTGGTCTGGTGGCTACGTTGGCACCAGCTCGATGCAGTCCACCGGGCACGGTGGAATGCACAGCTCGCAACCGGTGCACAGATCGGCAATGACCGTGTGCATGTACTTGGCGCCACCGACGATGGCATCCACCGGGCAGGCCTGGATGCACTTGGTGCAGCCGATGCAGTCGGCTTCCACGATCAATGCCACCTGCGGCGCCTTGTGCTCGCCGCGCGAACGATCAAACGGAATGGCGGGTACGTCCAGTACCTGCGCCAGTGCGCGCGCCAGCGTCGCCGCCCGGCGGGCAGCGGTCCACGCCTGCCTCGCCGCGCGCCATGGCCTGCGCGTACGGGCGGCAGCCGTCGTAGCCGCATTGCCCGCATTGGGTCTGCGGCAGCAGGCGGTCGAGGCGTTCGGTCAGGGGAGGAATCAGGCTCATGCGTGGCGAAGGCTGCGCGTTGGGGTTACTTCAAGGGTTTGCCACGGAACCAGCGCTCGTGGGCCAGCGCCAGCATCGGCTTGTCCTCGGAACTGTCACCGTAGGCATGGATGCGCACGTAGCGTGACAGATCGAACTGGCGGCGGATGTGCTCGACCTTGCGCGGGCCACAGTCGCCACCGGCATAGCGACCTGTGAGACGGCCGTCCTGGCTCTCCAGCCGGTTGCAGATCAACTGCAGGTCCAGCTGTTCGCACCACGGCCGCAGGTACAGGTCCAGCGAGCCGGACACGATCACCACGGTGTGCTGCTGTTCCTTGTGCCAGCGGATCTGCTCCAGCATTTCCGGGCGCACCACGTCGGGCAGGAACTCACGCGAGAAGCCGGCGGCCAGCGTGGCGATGTCATCGCTGTGGCGGTCGCTGAAGGTCAAACGGGTGACGTGCGCGCGGATGCGCTCGGCCGAGATCAGTTTCAGCTTGTATGCGGCCAGCCACGGGCCGACTTTCCACCACGCCTGCGCCAGCTGTTCGGCCGTGGCCACGCGGCGCAGGAATCGGCCATAGGTATCGCAGGTGGTCACGGTGTGGTCGAAGTCGAACAGCGCCAGTTCCATTCCGTTGCCTCCCATCGCGTTGCCCCGAGGCCGGTGCTGCCGGCGGGCGTGGCCGCAACCACGCCCGCTGCGGGCATCAGCGGACCGGCATGCCCGGCTGCGCGCCGCCGTCGGCGTCCAGCAGCGCCAGCGCGCCGCCGTCGAAACCGGCCGACAGGATCATGCCTTCGCTCAGGCCGAAACGCATCTTGCGCGGGGCCAGGTTGGCGATGAACACCACACTGCGGCCGACCAGCTTCTCCGGCTCGCCGTAGCTGGCGCGGATACCGGAGAAGATCTGGCGCTTGCCCAGCTCGCCGGCGTCCAGTTCGAAGCGCAGCAGCTTGTCAGAACCTTCCACGAACTCGCAGACCAGCACCTTGCCGATGCGCAGGTCGAGCTTGGCGAAATCGTCGATGCCGATGTAGGCCGGAGCATCGGCACCCTTGGCTTCGTCCTTGGCCGGTGCCGGTGCCGGTGCCGGTGCGGCCGGCTTGGCGGCGTCGCTCTTGGCGGCGGGGGCGGCAGCGGCGGCCGGCTGCAGGGTGTCCTTGGAGGCGTCGATCATGGCGTCAATCTTCTTCGGGTCGATACGGGTGAACAGCGGGGTGTAATCGGTGATGCGATGGCTCAGCAGCGGCTGCGCCAGTTCGGTCCAGTCGTTCACCGGTGCGGCCAGGAAGGCTTCGGCCTGTGCGGCGGTGGCCGGCAGCACCGGCTTCAGTGCGGTGACCAGCACGCGGAACAGGTTCAGGCCCTGGCTGCACACCGCCTGCAGCTGCGCGTCGGCGCCTTCCTGCTTGGCGATCACCCACGGCTTGACGTCGTCGATGTAGCGGTTGGCTTCATCGGCCAGGGTCATGGTCAGGCGGATCGCCGCGGCCGGATCGTTGCGCTCGTAGGCTTCACGGATCGGCGCCAGGCCGTCGACGAAGCGCTGGTACTGCGCCGCATCGGGCAGCTGTGCGGCCA
Organism: Stenotrophomonas sp. 93052_Sma; assembly: GCF_056481145.1. Classification (NCBI taxonomy): domain Bacteria; kingdom Pseudomonadati; phylum Pseudomonadota; class Gammaproteobacteria; order Lysobacterales; family Lysobacteraceae; genus Stenotrophomonas; species Stenotrophomonas sp. 93052_Sma. Next base: position 3,553,653 of record NZ_CM151134.1, on the reverse strand, counting down.
GCTGGCCGTCGAAACGCTTGCTGATGAAGCCGGCACAGCGGCTGGCCAGGTTGACGAACTTGCCGACCAGGTCTGCGTTGACGCGGGCGATGAAGTCACCCAGGTTCAGGTCGAGATCGTCGACGCCACCGCCGGACTTGGCGGCGTAGTAGTAGCGCAGCGCTTCCGGCTCCAGGCCGGCGTCGAGGAAGGTACGCGCCATCACGAAGGTGCCGCGCGATTTGCTCATCTTGGCGCCGTCTACGGTCAGGTAGCCGTTGACGTGCAGGCGGGTCGGCGCGCGGTGGCCGGTGCCATGCAGCACCGCCGGCCAGAACAGGCCGTGGAAGTTGACGATGTCCTTGCCGATGAAGTGGTGCAGCTCGGTGGCGGTGCCGGCGCGCAGGTGCGCTTCGAAGTCTTCGCCGAGCTTGCTGCACAGGGTCTGGAAGCTGGACAGGTAGCCGATCGGCGCGTCCAGCCAGACGTAGAAGTACTTGCCCGGCTGGCCGGGAATCTCGAAGCCGAAGTAGGGTGCATCGCGCGAGATGTCCCACGCGCGCAGGCCACCTTCGGCATTGAGCCACTCACCCAGCTTGGCCTTCACGCCCGGGAGGGCGACATCGCCGGCCAGCCATTCGCGCAGGAATGCATCGAAGTGGCCCACCTCGAAGAAGAAGTGCTCCGAATCGCGCATTTCCGGCGTGGCACCGGAGATGACCGAACGCGGCTCCTTCAGGTCGGTCGGCGCATAGGTGGCGCCGCAGACTTCGCAGTTGTCGCCGTACTGGTCGGGGCTGCCGCAGTTCGGGCAGATGCCCTTGACGTAGCGGTCGGGCAGGAACATGCCCTTGGCCGGGTCGTAGAACTGCGCCACCGAGCGACGGCTGATGTGGCCGGCCGCTTCCAGCTTCAGGTAGAACTGCTCGGTCAGCGCCTTGTTGGCCGCCGAGTTGGTCGAGTCGTAGTGGTCGAAGGCCACGCCGAAGGCGGCGAAGTCACGTTCGTGGCTGGCCTGGATGTTGGCGATGAAGGTTTCCGGGGTGACCCCGGCCTTTTCCGCAGCCAGCATGATCGGCGTGCCGTGGGTGTCGTCGGCGCAGACGAACCAGGCCTTGCCGCCGCTCATTCGCCGCGCGCGCACCCAGATGTCAGCCTGGATGTAGCCGACCAGATGGCCCAGGTGCAGGGGGCCGTTGGCGTAGGGCAGGGCGGTGGTGACGAGCGCGGTACGGGTCATGGTCGCGGGGTGCAGCCGAGGGGAACCGCAGAGTATCGCATGCCTGCAACGAGGTGACCCGGCCGGGGCCGGGTCACGGGGATGAAGCGGGGGCCGGGGCGCTTACTCGCGCTGCCAGGTCTGCGCGCGGCAGATGAAGGCAATGCAGCCGGACACATCCAGCTTGGTACCGCCGGGCTGCAGTTCCATCTTCGACTTGTAGGTCTTGCCGTTGGCCGGGTCGAGGATGGTGCCGCCGGACCACTTGTTGGTGCCGTCGGCCTTCAGGTTCCAGAGGATGGTCATGCCCTTCACGGGCTTGTTCCTGTTGGCGCCTTCACAGCCGTCGCAGACCGGGTTCGGGCCCTTGTCCGAGTGCAGGATGTCGACCACCTTGCCGGTCAGCGTGCCGTTGGCGGCCTGGCTGATCTCGACGATCGACTTCACCTTGCCGGTTTTGTCGTCGATGGTCTTCCAGCGGCCGGCGGCGCCGTCGGCGGCCTGTGCCGACAGGGCGGCCAGGCACAGCGGCAGTGCCAGCAGCAGGGTCTTGAAGGTCTTGCGCATGGTCCCCTCCCAGGGTTCATTCCGGCACGATGCCGGTACGGGTCGACTGTATACCCATTCGGCGGGGTATGGGGAAGGGGGGCTTTGCAGGGCTGCGCCCCGCCTCTGACAGATTTCTGCGGCTGTTGGTAGGTGTCGACCTTGGTCGACACGGTAGATCCACGCCATGCGTGGATGAATCTCGATTGAAGAACGCTCAACCGACTTCGTACAGCTCCAGCGGCAGGTCGTCGGGGTCGGCGAAGAAGGTGAAGCGGCGGCCGGTGTATTCGTCCACGCGGATCGGTTCGCACACCACGCCATGCGCAGCCAGACGCTGGATGAAGGGTTCCAGCCGGGCGACGCGGAACGCGAGGTGGCGCAGGCCCTGGGCTTCCGGGCGGCTGGGACGGGGCGGCGGCGAGGGGAAGGAGAACAGTTCCAGCTGGCCACCGTCGGGCAGGGCCAGGTCCAGCTTCCAGGAATCGCGCGCGGCACGGTGGTTCTCGGCCAGCACGCGCAGGCCGAGGATGCGCACGTAGAAGTCCTTCGAGCGTGCGTAGTCGCTGCAGATCAGTGCGGCGTGGTGGATGCCCAGCAGGGCGTCGGCATCGCGGGTCATTGCAGGGTGTCCAGCCAGCGCCGGGCGATCTTCAGCGCCAGCGGATAGGGTTCGGGGTCGTTGCGGTTGGTCAGCACGATCACGGTCAGGTGCTTCTCCGGGTGGCGCACGATCACGTTGCGGAAGCCGATGCTCTCGCCGCTGTGCCATTGCACCGGGCCATTCAGGCGCCAACCGAAGCCGTAGTGCGGCGCGTCCGGCTCAGTGGTTGCGGTGGACGGGCTGAACATGGCGCGGCGCGAGGCCTTCGACAGCAGGCGGTCGTCGTACAGCGCCGCATCCCAGCGGGCCAGGTCGTCCAGCGAGGAATAGATGCCGCCATCGCCGAGCACGGCGCTGGTGGTGCTCTGGTCGGTGCGTTGCCAGCGGCCATCGATCCAGCCGTAGCCATAGGCGCGTGCGGCGATGGTATCGACGCCGTCCTGGTGGGCCACGGTGTGGGCCATGCCCAGCGGGCGGAAGATGCGCTGCTGCAGGAAGGCTGCGAAGTCCTGCCCGGAGGCGCGACCGACGATCAGTGCCAGCAGGGCATAGCCGCTGTTGCTGTAGCGGTACTGCGTGCCGGGGGCGAAGTTCAGCCGGTCCTGGCGCGACAGCAGGGCCAGCACATCGGCATCGTGTACCTGCCGCGTGTCTGCCGGGTCCATCAGGTCTTCGTAGTCGAGCAGGCCGCTGGTATGCGAGAGCAGGTGGCGGAGGGTGATGCCCGCTGCAGCCGGTGGCAGCTCGGGCAGCCACTGCCGGGCCGGCTGGTCCAGCCCGAGCCGGCCGTCTTCCACCAGCAGCAGCACCGCCGCAGCGGTGAACTGCTTGCTGACCGAGGCCAGCCGGAAATTGCTGGCGGCTGTGACCGGGGTGCCGTCTTCGACCACCGCAAGGCCGTAGCCACGGCGGAACACCGGCTGCCCGTCATGCAGCACCAGCACTGCGGCGCCGGGCACCTGGCCATCGTAGGCCTGCATCAGGCCGTCGATACCGGCATCCGGTGGGGTCAGCACCGGTGCGGCGGAGGTGGCCAGCGGCAGCAGGCCCAGCACGGCGGCGAACAGGACGACGGCAGGGCGCATGGCGGCTCCGGAGGGGTCAGGGTGAAGGCGCGGGTGTGGCGCTGGCCGGCTGCGCCATCCAGCGCTCCATCTTGCGGTCCAGCACGTCCAGCGGCATCGAGCCATCCTTCAGCAGTTCGGCGTGGAAGCGGCGCAGGTCGAAGGCGGCACCCTGGCGTGCCTTGGCCTTGTCGCGCAGGGCGACAATGGTGGTCAGGCCGGCCACGTTGGACAGCGCCTGGCCGGGCTGGGCCATGATCCGCTCGACTTCGGCGTTGGCGTCATCGCTGCTCATGTCCACGGTCTTCTGCAGGTATGCCACGGCCTGCTGCTTGCTCCAGCCCTGGGCGTTCACGCCGGTGTCGGCCACCACGCGGGCAGCGCGCAGCAGGCGCGAATACAGGTAGCCGATGCGGTCGTAGGGATCGGTATAGATGCCCAGGTTCTCACCCAGTGTTTCGGCATACAGGCCCCAGCCTTCGACGAAGGCGAGATCGCCACCCAGGCGGCGGAAGCGCGGCAGCTTGGCCAGCTCCTGCTGCAGGCCCAGTTGCACGTGGTGGCCGGGGATCGCTTCATGCAGGTACTGCACCGGCACGTTCCAGCGCTTGCGGCTGGCCAGGTCGCGGGTGTTCACGTACAGCACGCCCGGTTGCCCGGCCGCAGACGGCTGGTAGGCCGCTGCTGCGGCGGTCAGTGCACGCTCCGGTTCCACCGCGCGCACGTCCAGCGTGGACTTGGGCAGGGTATCGAGCACCTGCGGCAGGCGTGCGTTGACCTGCTGCTGCACCTGGCGATAGCGGTTGATCAACGCATTGGCGTCGCCGTACTGGAACTGGCGGTCGTTACGCATGCTGCGCAGCAGCTTGGCCGGCGTGCCGCGCAGCTTGGCGTCCTTCATCACCGTGGCGATCTGCGCCTGCAGTTCCTGCACGCGCTGTTCGCCCAGCGCGTGCAGCTGCGCGGCGGTCTGGTCGCTGGCCGTGGTCTGCACGATCAGGTTGGCGTACCAGGCCTGGCCATCGGGCAGTGCGCCCAGGCCGCTGCTGGTGCGCGAGGCGGGCAGGTATTCGGTGGCGATGAAACCGCGCAGGGCGCGATAGGCCGGCATGATGCGCAGTTCGATCATGCGCTTGTATTCGGCGCTGATGCGGGCCTTGTCCTCGGCCGCGATGGTGTTCGGCATGGTGCGGATCGGCGACCAGAAGATGCTCTCTTCGGCGGTCGGCTTGATCACTGCATCCAGCTGCGGCAGCACTTTTTCCATCAGGTCGCGTGGCTGCACCACGCCGGCCTTCATGCCCTGGCGCATGTTGTCGATGGCCTGGTCGAACAGCTCGGGAATGCCGAGCGAACGGCGCGACCAGGTGTCGTAGTCCTGCACGGTGTTGAACGGCTGCGCGCCGGCACCTGCACCGAGGATCGCCATGATGCTGCCGACGTTGTAGTACTGGCTGATCGGCATCATCCAGCTCGGGTAGCGCTCGGCGGCCAGCGAAGCGCGCGCGTCGCGCACGAAGATCTCGTAGCTGAGCAGGTCCTGGCCCTGCAGGCCGTCGCTGCCGAGTTTCTCGACCTTGCCCAGCCACTCGGTGGTGAAGTCGTGCGATTGCTGGCGCCACGCGGCGGACAGGATGTTGGGCAGCTGGTCGTTGTAGCGGGCCTCGCCCTGGAAGGTTGCCTGCAGCGGATTCAACCGCATCGAGGCATCCCAGTATTCGTCATACAGGCGCTCCAGCTGCACCTGCTTGGGTACGGCGCGGGCCGGTGCGACCGGACGCGGCGTGGCGCGGCGCGCCGAACTGCCACGGGCCGGCGCGGTAGCGCGGGCAGGCCGGGCCTTGGGCTTGGCGGCCTGGCGGGTCTGCGCGGCGGCAGGGCGGCTGGCCTTCTTTTTCGCTGCTTCGGCCGACGGCACGGCGCTGAACAGGAACAACGCGGCGATGGCGGCGGCCAGGGCGCGGGTGGGATGCGGCATCAGGAGCTTCCGTGGAACACAGACCGTGGAGCTTGCACGATCCGGCCGCGTACGGCCAGCGTGAAGGCGCAGTCAGCTTTTTGCTGCTGGGGCTTCAGTCAGCCGCAGCGGCGGCGCGCAACGATGCGGCTCGCTCGGCACCCAGATAGCGGGTGATGGTACGCCGCATCAGGTACAGCAACGGAATCAGGGCGATCGCAAAGCCCATCTTGTAGATGTAGTTGACACTGCTGACCGCCAGGAACAGCGAGGTCGGCCAGTGCTGCGGTCCGAGCACGAAGGCGATCCAGATCACCACGAAGCTGTCGACTACCTGCGAGACCGCCGTCGATCCGGTCGCGCGCAGCCACACGTGGCGTTCTCCGGTGGCCTGGCGGATACGATGGAACACCGCCACGTCGATCAGCTGGCCGAGCAGGAAGGCCACCAGCGAGCCGGCGATGGTCCACATGCCCTGGCCGAACACCGCTGCGAATGCCGCCTGGTAGTCGGGCACGCCGTGGCCATCCATCGACGTGACCCACCAACTGGCCGGCGCCAGCGAAATAGCCGCGAAGGCGAACAGGAAGCCGTAGCCGATCAGCACCACCGCCAGCCACGAGATGAAGCGCACGCCGCGCTTGCCGAAGAACTCGTTGATGGTGTCGGTCATGATGAACACCACCGGCCACAACAGGGTGCCGGCGGTGAAGCTGAGCGAGCCGGTCTGGCCGAACAGGTTCCAGTTCAGCGGAGCGATGCCCAGGGTGTCTTCCAGCGCGAAGATCTTCACCCCGATCAGCTCGGCCAGCACCGCATTGCCGCAGAAGAACGCAGCCAGCACGATGAACAGCAGGACCGCGCGGTCCTGCAGCGGGCGCTCGATCGGCGCCGGGGTCATTCGCTGCGTTCGCCGGTGCGATCGCCGGCACGGGTGAACGGCACGCTGGACGGCGCCACGGCACCGCCGGAAATGATGAAGCTCATGGCCTGGTCGACGGTCCAGTCGGTCGGCGTCAGCAGTTCCACCGGCACGATTTCCAGGTAGCCCGAGGTCGGGTTCGGCGTGGTTGGCACATACACCGCGGCCAGCTCACGGTCGGTGCCGTGTTCCTTGATCACGCGGGTGACCAGGCCGACCGATTTCATGTCGCGGTGCGGGAAGTCGATCAGCACCACGCGCTGGGTGCTGCCCGGCTCGGTCTGCAGCATGTCCAGCAGTTTCTTGGCGCTGTCGTAGATGATGCTGGCCAGCGGAATGCGCTTGATGACCGCGCCGACCCAGCGCAGCAGGCGCTGGCCCAGCACGCGGCGGCTGGCGACGCCTACCGCCAGGATCACCAGCAGGGTGGCCAGCAGGGCGATGGTGTTCTGGATCCACTCGGCACGGACCCAGCCGAGGTAATGCGGGAAGCTGGTCGCGATCTGCTCGGAGAGCGGCACCACCAACGGGCTGGAAATGCCCGACAGCAGCACGAACACGAACTTGACCACGACCCAGGTCAGCCAGATCGGCAGCAGGGTGAGCAGGCCGGTCAGGAACAGGCGCTGCAGGGAGGGGCGGGGGACCAGGGCGGGGGCTTCGAGCGACATGGGCGCATTGTAGCGGTCGCGGCCGGTCGATTACGCTGGGGAAACGACTGCGGTAACGGCACATGGAAGGGAAGCTGTGTTGAAGATTCTGCGCGGACTGGGCTGGATTCTGGCAGGCCTGTTGCTGCTGGCCATGGTGGTGTGGTGCGCCTCGCGCATGTGGCCGGTGCCCGAATCGCGGCTGCAGGCGCAGCAGCGACTGGAAGCACGCCTGCCGGCGACCGGCCACAACGGTTATGCCCTGTTGTGGACGCTGCCGTTCGACGATCTGAATGCCCGCCAGCGCGAGCAGGCGCTGGCCGAGGACGTGCGCCGTTGGGAGGCCGACCTGCGGGGCAGCAGCGGCGCCCAGACACACCTGGTGGCCAACCATGCCGAGCTGCGCTCGCGGCCCGGTGCCAGTTGCGGGCCGGCCGCCAGCGGCTGCCTCGCCCAGGTCCGCGCGGACCCGCAACGCTTCGTGGAGGCCCACGCCGGCCACCAGCAGTTGCATGCGCGGCTGGATCAGCTGGCCGAAGCGGACTACTTCATGTCGCCGTTCCCGCCGAAGGGCGAGGGCATTCTGGTTCCGTTGCCGACCTATGGCCTGGTGATGGACGCCACCAGTGCGCGCGCTGGCCTATGTGCAGGGCGATATCGACGGTGCCCTGCGAGGCGCCTGCCGTGGCCTGCAGCTGGGCCGGCGGCTGGTGCCCGGCGGCAGCTATCTGGTCGAGAGCATCATCGGTGCCAGCCTGGTGCAGGCCAATGCCCAGCTGCTGGCCGACATGCTGGTCGAACTGCCGGCCGACCACCCCTTGCCGACGGAGTGCGAACAGGCCATGCAGCCGCTGCGGGCCGAGGAACAGAGCCTGTGTCGTGCCATGCAGGGTGAGTACGCGATGAGCCGGGCGGCGATCGAGAGATCGGCGCGGGAGTTCGGCGGCGTGCTGGTGCTGGATCGCAGCAGCACCCTGGCCCGCGCGGCCGGCAATCTTGGCTGGGCCTGTGGCGCGGCAGCCACATCGGCGCTGGAAGCGGATCGCCCGTTGCCAGTGCCGGCGCCACCGCAGCATGACTTCGGCTGCCTGTCGAACGTCATGGGCTGCGTGCTGACCGATATCGCCGCGCCGATCTATCCTGCCTATTCGTCACGGCCACAGGATGCCGCGGCGATGGTGCGGCTGCTGGGGGCGCAGCGTTGGCTGCGGCAGCAGACGGATGATCCGGTGGACGCACTGCAGCGGCTGCCGGTGCAGTTCCGCTCGCCGGTGCGGGCGCCGCAGCTGTCGGCCGACGGCCGCCACCTGCAGGTGCCGCGTCGCTCTCCAGCGCGCAGCGCTGAAGAGAACCCGTGGCTGTCGGTGCCGTTGCAGAAGGAATCGGCTTCGACTGCTGCGGGACGCGACTGATGCGCGCTCAGCGTGCGTGTGGCTTCAACCGCAGGTAGACCTGCTTGCGCACCTGGGCGACCACCTCGCCGCTTTCATCGACGACATCATTGCTGAACCATCTCAGCACTTTGTCACCAGCGGCGGCTTCGGCGCGCAGTTCGTCCAGCAGTGCGTCATCGATGCGGAACGACGTACGTACGGTGCCTCTGCCGGGCTTGAGGAAATCGATGGCACCGGCACGGTCCCACACGTAGTAGTCGCGGCCGAGGATGTGCAGCAGGCCAAGCATCCAGAACGGATCGGTCATCGCAAACAGGCTGCCGCCGAAATGCGTGCCGACGTAGTTGCGGTTCCAGGGCCGCATGCGCAGTTCGACGTCGATCTGCCGGTAGTCCGGCGAGACCCGGGTGACGTGGATGCCGGTGAACAGGAACGGCGGCCAGAGATTGATACCGAAGCGGAACAGACGGGCGTTCATGCGGGTCCGGGGGCGCAGGGCGAGGCGCCCAGTCTAACCATTCGCATGCGTATGTTGCACCCCGGGCGAGCGTCCGCATAATTCGGGGGTGGTCCGGCGAATTGTAGAGTCGAGCTTGCTCGACTGCTTTCAAGGGCAGCAGCGAATACGCTCGACGCCATCCGATAGCTATTTCAGGGTTTTCCCGATGGGTACGGCTCGGTCCCCGGTCCATGCTGTTTACATGCCCAGCCCTGCCTTGTTGCGCGGTCGATTTTCCGCAATCGGATGCTTCTACGTAGTCACCACTGTCACTGCGGGTCGTCGACGCATCTTTGCAGATGCGCGACACGCGGCGACCCTGATGGACGGCCTTCGTGACAGCGACCGCCGTGGACTCACGCGATCATTTGCCTGGGTGGCAATGCCCGATCATCTGCACTGGGTCATGCAGCTGCGTCAAGGAACCCTGGGACGATGCATGCAGTCACTGAAGTCCAGAGTGGCCATTGCAGTCAATGCGCACTCCGATGAAGAACTGCCGGTGTGGCAGCGGGGCTACTACGATCATCTGATCCGGAATGAGGAGGATGTTCGGCAACAGTCACTGTATGTACTGGCCAACCCCGTGCGCGCGGGCCTGACATCGCGGCTGGGAGACTATCCGCTTGCGTGGTGTCGCTGGCCGCTGGAATGAGGCGGAGGCGGTCGAGCAAGCTCGACTCTACAGGTGGTGTGCATGTCCTGCTTCATGCGCCGTCGATGACATACCCGTCGCGGCCGTTGGCCTTGGCCTGGTACAACGCGGTGTCGGCGCCTTCGACGAAATGGTGTGGTTGCAGCGTGCCGTCGGGTACGCGGGTGAACACGCCGATGGTGAGGGTGACGCCTGCTTCGCTGCCGTCACCGGGCGCCGGCAGTGCGCGCACGCAGGCAATCAGGTCCTCGATGACCTGACGCGCGCCCTCGGCCGGGGTATCGGGCAGCACCAGTGCGAACTCGTCGCCACCGTAGCGCGCGGCCATGTCGCGTGGGCGTCGCGCATGCGCACCGATCAGGCGTGCAACATCGCGCAGCACGCGGTCGCCGACCTGATGGCCGTGGCGGTCGTTGTGGCGCTTGAAATGGTCAACGTCGATCAGTGCGAGGCTCAAGGACTTGCCACTGCGTCGCGCGGCATCGCATTCCTGTTGCAGCGACTGCTCGAAACGCAGGCGATTGCCGAGACCGGTCAGCGCATCGCGGTTGGCCAGGCGGTGCCAGGCCGAGACGCGCCAGGTCGCCCAGGCAAGCAGCACCAGCAGGATGCCCAGCATGGCGCTGGCCGGTGCCCACCACAGGTCACCGGCGCGCAACAGCAACCAGCTCAGCAGCGGTGGAAGCGGCAGCGAGCACAGCGCCGCGAGCCATGGCAGGCGCAGGCCGAGCAGGATCACGCACAGTGCCACCAGTACGCCACTGATGGCGTGCTGCCAGAGGCGGGGCAGCAGGTCGATCTGCTTGTGCTGCAGCAGCATCGAAGCGATGTTGGCCTGGTACTCACTGCCGCTCATCCAGAATTCGCGGGTGGTCGGGGTCAGCAGCCGCGGTGCGATGCCGCTGGCGGTCATGCCCACCACGATGCGGCGGCCGTGCAGCATCGCCATGTCCACGTGACCATCCAGCACATCGGCATAGGACACCTGCGGCAGGCGTTCGGGCGGTCCGGCATAACGCACCCGCACGTAGTCGTTGCGCCGCCATTGATAGGGCGAACCGATCTCCGGGTCGGGGTCGGGCAGGCCGTGCACCGCGCCCGCGGGCAGGTCGGCCAGCGCCAGGCCCAGTGCTGGCCAGTGGGCCTGGCCGATGCCGGCACGCAGGTACACGCCGCGCGCGACACCATCGCCATCCACTTCCACATCGGTGTGGCCGATCGCTGCGGCACTGGCCGCGATCTGCGGAATCGGCAGCATTTCCTCGGCCATGCGGTCGCCGGCGGCCGGTGCCGCGAGTACCGGCAGCACCACCCGGCCGTTGCGGCGTATCGCGGCGGCCAGTTCATCGTCCTGGTGGCTGTCGCGACGATCAGGTTCGGACAGCATCAGGTCCAGTGCGACGCGCTCGGCACCGGCATCGGTCAGCCGGTCGAGCAGGCGGGCATGGATCGAGCGGGGCCAGGGCCATTGGCCGATGCGCTGCAGGCTGCCCTCGTCGATGGCCACGATCAGCACGCTGGGGTCGGGGCGGTAGTCCCAGTTGCCGACCATGGCGTCGTAGGCCGCTTCGTCCTGTCGCCACAGCCACTGGCCCTGGCTGGCGATCACCGTCAGCACCCCGGCCAGCAGTGCCAGCAGGATCCGCTTCGGCCACGGCAGCGGCGAGCGCCTCATAACAACAGCAACAGCAGCAGGGCGCCACCACCGGCGCCGTAGCACAGGCGGCAGGGCAGCTTGATCTGCTGGGCCGGTGAGTACTCACCCGCATGACCATCGTCGTCGATGTACTGCACACGCACATGCAGGGTGCCGCTCCACGGCCGCTTGAAGCTGACCTGCGGCTCGCTCACGGTCTGGTCGACCAGGGGCGCCCTGAAGTCGCCACGACGGTCCACCTGCACCCGGTACTGCTGGCCTTCGCTGCCGGCCTGCCAGCGCAGGGTCAGTTCGCCATGCGCGGCCTCAGGTGGCTGCAGGGCAGGGTCCACCGGTTCATTGCTCAGTTGCAGGGGCAGGGCCTGGCCGTAGCGGCCCTGGTGGCCGTTGCCATCGCGCGACGCCACCCGCCAGAAGTACTCGCCGGGCGGCAGCGGCTGCGCCAGGCGCAGGTCGGTGCCTGGGGTGCTCTGTTCCTGCAGTGGCTGCACGAAGCTCGGCTCGGCGGCGATCTGCAGTACGCTGCTGCGCGCGCCGGGCGCCTGGCTCCAACGGAAGCGCGGGCGGTCGCTGTTGACGGTCTGCCCATGCAGGGGGGCCACGGTGAGCGGCGGCGGGGGCTGGTCGCTGAGTTCGAAATCGGCGCTGGCGTCGAGGCCTTCCACGCCCTGCGCATCCACCGCGCGCAACAGGATGCGCAACTGGCCGGGGGGCAGGTCACCGATCGCCAGCCGGGTGTCGGCAGTGGTGGCGGCAAACAGCAGGATTTCCGGCGTCGCTGCCTGTACCACTTCCACGCGGTAGCGCGCGGCGCCGTCGACGGGGTCCCAGGCAAGCAGGGTCGGCAGGGGCGCCAGGCGCACCTCGTCGCTACGCAGCTGCGGCGCTGGAAGAAGGGCGGAGACAGCGTCCGGTGCGGCATCGGCGCTGCTGCTGCGGCTGGCCTGTCCAGGCTGGACCAGGCGCTTGCCGTGGGTGTTGCCGACCTGCACCTTGCCCTGCAGTACTTCGGTGGCAGCCACCTGGCCGGTGTCACCGGCGCTGACCCGGAAGACGGTGCCGCGCACGCTGCTGGTCGCCGTAGGTGCATCGATGATGTAGCGCGAGGCCGGGCCACGGGCAGGTGTCACCCGATTGCTGGCGCGGCCCTGCTGCAGGCGCAGGCGGGTATCGACCATGCCGGTGTGGCCGTAGCGGCTGAGCTGGTCCAGGCGCAGCCGGGAGTACTCGCGCAGCTGCAGGCGCGAGGCGTCAGCGAATTCAAGCGTGACGCTGGAGTCGCCTTCGGTCTGCACGGTGTCACCGATGCGAAGTTGTTCCCCGGCGAGTATCGCGCGCGAGGCGCTGCCATCGGCACCTGACAGTTCGACCTTGCCGCGCACCGACAGCACGCGGGCAGGTGCCGGTTCGATGCGCAGCCAGCTGATCGGGAAGCGCAGCAGCTGCCCCGGTGGCAGCTGGTAAGGGTTGTCGATGCGGTTGTGCTGTTGCAGCTGCTGCCAGCGCACCGAGGGCTTGAGGTACAGGCCTCCCAGATCCCACAGGGTATCGCCGGGACGGACCCGGTAGTTCCAGTCCTGGGCGGCGGCCATGGCCGGCAGGAAGAGAAGAGCGCAGAGCAGCGCGCCCTGGAAGCGCATGGCGAACGACAGCGAGCGGACGAAGGTCACAGTTTGCAATCCCGGCAATGCGGGGGCGCAGCTGCAAGACCCCATGGCCCCGACCTCATCCCCCCGAACGGATCGTGGCGACCGTACGGCCGCCATCCCTCGCATTATTGCCCGCGTTCAGTGCAGGGATTCTGAACGAAGTGGGTTCCCGTTCAGAACAGCAGGGAGGCCATCCGGCGGCGGTACTGGCCGACCAGGTCCTCGTCGGAGATCACATTGAAGGCGTCGATCAGGGCCTTGCGCGGCAGTCCGTCCTCGAACGTGCGGTCGATCCGCAGCATTTCCAGAAACTGGGCCAGCGCGGCTTCGTCGTGGCCACCGAGCAGCAGCTGTACGCCACGCAGGTGGCGTGCGTTGAGGTCCTTGCCATCGGCGGCGATGCGCGCGTCCAGCACTTCGGCGGCCGGGGCGTCCTTCAGGGCCGAGGCGAAGGCCAGCCGGGCGCGTGCACGCACGGCACGGTCGTCGGTGGCCAGATTGGCGGGCAGGCCATCGATCAGCAGACCGGCTTCATCCACGCCACCGATCTGCAGCAGGGCCAGCGCCAGGTCGAGCTTCAGCTCGTCCTTGTCCGGCTCGGCGGCGATCTGCGCGCGCAGCACGTCCACCTGCGCCTGCGGGTCCAGCGGCGCTTCGTCTTCGGCGACGGCGTCGCCGATGTCGGCCGGCACGATGCCGTGCTGGGCCAGGAATTCACGCAGCTGGCCTTCCGGGATGGCCCCCGGGAAGCCGTCCACCAGCTGGCCGCCCTTGACCAGGAACACGGTCGGCACCGAGCGGATCTGGAAGGCGGCGGCGATCTGCTGTTCCTTGTCGACGTCGACCTTGGCCAGTTCGAAGGCGCCGTTGTACTCGGCTGCCAGCTTTTCCAGCATCGGCCCCAGGGTCTTGCACGGCCCGCACCAGGTGGCCCAGAAGTCGACCAGCACCGGCGTCTGCAGCGACTTCTGCAGGACTTCGGCCTCGAAGGTCGCAGTGGTGGCGTCGAATACGTAGGTCGTCTCGGTCATGGGGGGAAGCATCGTTTGGCGTCTGGAGACTGATTCTATGGTGACGATCGATGCCGGTCTCAACCCGGGTTGTAGTAAATGCCTGACAATGCCGCCTTCCTGTCGCCGTCCTTTCCGGAGCCTGCATGTCGTCCCTGTCCCCGTTGCTGCGCCTGTCCGGTCTGGTCGCCGCACTGCTGTTCGTGCTGGCGGTGCTCGGTTTCGGCGCCGGCCTGGAAGGCTACGCACAGGCTCGCCACCCGGTGGCGCTGCTGGGAGCACAGGGGGTGCCGCATGCGCTGGCCTTCAATCTGCTGGGCTTCGTGCTGCCGGGCCTGCTGGCGGTGGTTGTGGCCGAGTGCCTGCGCCGTGGGCTGTCGGCAACCGCCGGCTGGGCGCCCCGGGTGGGCAGCCAGATGCTGCTGCTGGCCGGGTTGGCGTTCGCCGCGATGGGGCTGCTGCCGCTGGATGTGGATGACCTGCACGGGCCGGCCAGCCAGCTGCATGCCAGCGCCTGGATGATCTGGGTGCTGGGTTTCGTTGCCGGGACCCTGTTGCTGGGCACGTCGCAGTTGCGCCAGGCGCATGGCCGCGCGCTGGGCGCAGTGGCGCTCGCCTGTGGCGTACTGGCCGCGCTGGCGGCGTTTGCCCTGCAGGGCGTGTTGGCGGCGCCGCTGGCACAACGGCTTGCGTTCGCCTGCTGGACGGCCTGGCTGGCCCTGGCCCTGCCGTTGTCGCGGCCGCGCTGAGACCGGCCTCGGGCGCTCGCGGAGCCGGCCTTCAGCGGGCGGGATTGGAGACGTTTGCCGCACTGCGGTACGCTGTACCGCTTTGCCGCCGCATCCGCGTGTTCCATGACCAGCGCTGAAACCAACGCCTACGACCCGCAGCAGGTTGAATCCGCCGCCCAGCAGTACTGGGACGCCACCCGTGCCTTCGAAGTCGACGAGACTTCGGACAAGCCGAAGTACTACTGCCTGTCGATGCTTCCGTACCCGTCCGGTGCGCTGCACATGGGCCACGTGCGCAATTACACGATCGGCGACGTGATCAGCCGCTACAAGCGCATGACCGGCCACAACGTGCTGCAGCCGATGGGCTGGGACGCGTTCGGCCTGCCGGCGGAAAACGCCGCGATCAAGAACAAGACCGCACCGGCGGCCTGGACCTACAAGAACATCGAGCACATGCGTGGCCAGTTCAAGGCCATGGGCTATGCCGTTGACTGGTCGCGCGAGTTCGCCACCTGCCGCCCGGACTACTACGTCCACGAGCAGCGCATGTTCACCCGCCTGATGCGCAAGGGCCTGGCCTACCGCCGCAATGCGGTGGTGAACTGGGACCCGGTCGACCAGACCGTGCTGGCCAACGAGCAGGTGATTGACGGCCGCGGCTGGCGCTCCGGCGCCCTGGTCGAGAAGCGCGAGATTCCGCAGTGGTTCCTGCGCATCACCGATTACGCCCAGGAACTGCTGGACGGCCTGGACGAGCTGGACGGCTGGCCGGATTCGGTCAAGACCATGCAGCGCAACTGGATCGGCCGCTCCGAGGGCCTGGAAATCCAGTTCGACGTACGTGACGTTGACGGCGGCGTGCTGGATCCGCTGCGCGTGTTCACCACCCGTCCGGATACCGTGATGGGCGTGACCTTCGTGTCGATCGCCGCCGAACATCCGCTGGCGCTGCATGCGGCGAAGAACAACCCGGAACTGGCCGCGATGCTGGCCGACCTGAAGCAGGGTGGCGTGTCCGAGGCGGAACTGGAAACCCAGGAAAAGCGCGGCATGGACACCGGCCTGCGTGCGCTGCATCCGGTCACCGGCGAGCCGGTGCCGGTGTGGGTCGCCAACTTCGTGCTGATGGGCTACGGCACCGGCGCGGTGATGGCCGTGCCGGGTCATGACCAGCGCGACAACGAAGTGGCCAACAAGTACGGCCTGCCGATCAAGCAGGTGATCGCGCTGAAGGATGCGCGCACCGAAGAAGAGCGCACCTGGGATGGCAGCCGCTGGCAGGACTGGTACAGCGACAAGAGCCGTGCCTTCGAGCTGGTCAACTCGGCCGAGTTCGATGGCCTGGATTTCCAGGGTGCCTTCGAAGCCCTGGCCGAACGATTCGAGCGCAAGGCCCAGGGCCAGCGCCGCGTCAACTACCGCCTGCGCGACTGGGGCGTGAGCCGCCAGCGCTACTGGGGCTGCCCGATTCCGGTGATCTACTGCGCCAAGTGCGGCGCGGTGCCGGTGCCGGAAGAACAGCTGCCGGTGGTGCTGCCGGAGGACGTGGCATTCTCGGGTACCGGTTCGCCGATCAAGACCGATCCGGAATGGCGCAAGACCACCTGCCCGGACTGCGGTGGCGCGGCCGAGCGCGAGACCGACACCTTCGACACCTTCATGGAGTCGAGCTGGTACTACGCCCGCTACACCTCGCCGGGTGCCCGTGATGCCGTCGACAAGCGCGGCAACTACTGGCTGCCGGTGGACCAGTACATCGGTGGCATCGAGCACGCGATCCTGCACCTGATGTATTTCCGCTTCTACCACAAGCTGCTGCGCGACGCGCGGATGGTGGACAGCAACGAACCGGCGCGCAATCTGCTGTGCCAGGGCATGGTGATTGCCGAGACCTACTACCGCCCGAACCCGGATGGCTCGAAGGACTGGATCAACCCGGCCGATGTGGAAGTGCAGCGCGACGAGCGCGGCCGCATCACCGGCGCGACCCTGATCGCCGACGGCCAGCCGGTGGTGGTCGGTGGCACCGAGAAGATGTCCAAGTCGAAGAACAACGGCGTGGACCCGCAGGCGATGGTCGACAAGTACGGCGCCGACACCGTGCGCCTGTTCTCGATGTTCGCCGCGCCGCCGGAACAGTCGCTGGAGTGGAACGAAGCCGGTGTGGATGGCATGGCCCGCTTCCTGCGCCGCCTGTGGGCCCAGGTGCAGAAGCATGCTGCCGATGGCGCCGCTCCGGCGCTGGATGTTGCAGCACTGGATGCCAACCAGAAGGCACTGCGCCGCAAGACCCACGAGACCATCGGCAAGGTCGGTGACGACTATGGCCGCCGCCACAGCTTCAACACCGCCATTGCCGCGGTGATGGAACTGATGAACGCGCTGGCCAAGTTCGAGGACGGCAGTGCGCAGGGGCGCGCGGTGCGCCAGGAAGCGCTGCAGGCCATCGTGCTGCTGCTCAACCCGATCACCCCGCACGCCAGCCATGCCCTGTGGCAGGTGCTGGGCCATGGCGAGACCCTGCTGGAAGACCAGCCGTTCCCGCAGGCCGATGCCGGTGCGCTGGTGCGCGACGCGCTGACCCTGGCCGTGCAGGTCAACGGCAAGCTGCGTGGCACAATCGACGTGGCGGCCGACGCCGCGCGCGAGCAGGTCGAGGCGCTGGCCCTGGCCGAGCCCAACGCGGCCAAGTTCATGGAAGGCCTGACGGTGCGCAAGATCATCATCGTGCCGGGCAAGATCGTGAACATCGTCGCCGCCTGATGTACCCCGTACCGGCCACCCGCGTGGTGGCCGGTACCATTCCGGTGCAGGGCCCGGCGTTTGATGGCCCTGCATTCACGCGGCTTCGGGCACGCTGTGTGTTGCCGTGATCGCCCGGCTCCGCCAGACTGTCTCCATGACCCGAATCCTGCTTGCCCTCGTTCTTGTCCTCGGCCTTGCCGGCTGCGGTTTCCATCTGCGCAACAAGCTGATGCTGCCGACCGACACGGCACCGGTGAAGGTGGTTTCCACTGCGCCGTACAGCGAACTGGTCAAGCTGCTCAACCGCAGCCTGCTGGCCTCCGGCGCCAGGCTGGCCGATGAGGACAGCAAGGAGCCCAGCGCCCAGCTGCAGGTACTGTCCGAGCGCTGGGGCGACCTGCCGATCGCCATCGACTCGCAGGGCCGTGCGCAGGAATACAGCCTGCGCTACGCGGTGATCTTCATCTTCCGTCGCGAAGACGGCAGCGAACTGGTGCCCCAGCAGGTGATCGAGCTGTCGCGCGACTACGTGTCGCCGCCGACCGACGCCACCGGTACCACCACCGAACGTGAAATCCTGGCCAATGAACTGCGCCGGGAAATGTCCGCCTCGATCATCCGCCGCATCGACAGCGTGGTGCGTGCCGAGATCGAGAAGGGCGGCAGCCTGTCGGCGCCGAAGGACAAGCCGATCGAAGGCGCGGTACCGGCCGAGCCGGTCCCCGCAGCCAAGCACTGAGCCGCGCGCATGGAACTGCGTCCGGAGCAGCTGGCCAGCCAGGGCGCTGATACCGCGCTGGCGCCGGTCTACCTGATTGCCGGCCCGGAAACCCTGCGCGTGCTGGAGGCGGCCGACGCCATCCGCGCGCGTGCGCGCGCCTCGGGCATTGGCGAACGTGAAGTGTTCGACGCCGATGGGCGTGATTTTGACTGGAACCAGCTCGACGCCAGTTTCAATGCCCCCAGCCTGTTCAGCGCCCGTCGCCTGGTCGAGGTGCGCCTGCCCAGCGGCAAGCCGGGCAAGGACGGTGCCGAGGTGATCAGCCAGTTCTGCGCCAATCCGGCGCCGGACGTGGTGTTGATGATCACCGCCAACGAATGGAGCAAGGCGCACCAGGGCAAGTGGGCCGAAGCGGTCAACCGCATCGGCGTGCTGTCGGTGGCGTGGGCGATCAAGCCGCACGAACTGCCGGACTGGATCGAGCGCCGCCTGCGTGGCAAGGGCCTGCGCGCGGACCCGGCCGCCGTGCAGCGCCTGGCCGAGCGGGTGGAAGGCAACCTGCTGGCTGCCGCCCAGGAAATTGACAAGCTGGCGCTGTTGGCCGATGGCCAGCAGCTGGATGTGGAGCGCATGGAGTCGCTGGTGGCCGACGCCGCCCGCTATGACGTGTTCCGGCTGGTGGAGGCGACATTCTCCGGGCAACCGCCGGCGGTGCTGCGCATGCTGGCCGGCCTGCGAGGCGAGGGTGAGGCGGTGGCTGCGTTGATGCCGATGGTGATCCGCGAGCTGCTGGCCGGTGCTGGCCTGGCCCGGGTGCAGGCCCGGGGTGGCAACCTGGCCGCCGAAATGAAATCGCGCGGCATCTGGGAATCGCGGCAGGCGCCGTACAAGCGCGCTGCAGCGGCATCCGGAAAGCAAGCGCTGGGAGCGCTTCGTGGCTGAAGCGGGACTGGTCGACCGTATCGCCAAGGGGCGCGCCGACGGCGATGCCTGGCTGGCGCTGGAGCGCCTGCTGGTGGCTGTGGCCGAACCGCGTGCCGTGCGCCTGCTGGCGCGGGCCTGAGCAATGAGCCTGCGGATCTACTACGGGGGCACCTTTGATCCGGTGCACCTCGGGCACCTGGCGATCGCGCGGGCTGCCCGTGACGAACTGCAGGTTGCCGTGCGCATGCTGCCGGCGGCCGATCCGCCGCACCGTGCCGTGCCCGGCGCCACGGCCGAGCAGCGCTGCACCATGCTGTCGCTGGCCATCGGCGACGAACCAGGCCTGCTGCTGGACCGGCGCGAGCTGGAACGCGCGGCGCGTTTCCCCGGTCGGCCGTCCTACACCGTGGACACCCTGCGCGAGCTGCGCGGCGAGCTGGGGCCGAGCCGGCCGCTGGCCTGGCTGGTCGGCGCCGACAGCCTGCTTGGCCTGTCCAGCTGGCACGAATGGGAGGCGTTGTTCGGGCTGGCTCATTTCGTGGTGGCGGAGCGCCCGGGTAGTCCGTTGCAGGCCGCGGTGGATGGCGAGCTGGGCCGGGCGCTGGAAGGGCGTTGGGCCGACACCGAGCAGGCCCTGTTCGCCAGCCCGGCCGGGCGCATCCTGCGGCTGCACCACCCGCTGCGCGAGGAATCGGCCAGCGCCGTGCGCTCGCAGATCGCCGCCGGCGGCCCCTGGCGCGCCCTGCTGCCCCCCGGCGTGGCGGACTATGTGGCTGCACACGGGCTGTACCGCCCGGCCAGGCCGTGAATGGCGCAGCGGCGCCATCCCCGTATAATCGCCCCCACGTTTATCGAGTCGATCCACTTTGAGCAACCAGACCCAGCCCCAGACCATCAAGGTCGATCTGCCCAGCCCGCCGCCGTCCGTGCCGGAACTGCTGGCCAGCGTCCGCCAAGCCACCGAAGACTTGAAGGCCAAGGACCTGGTCGAGATCGACGTGCGCGGCCGGTCCAGCGTTGCCGACTACATGATCGTCGTTTCGGGCACCTCGACCCGCCACGTCAAGTCGATTGCCGACGAAGTCGTGCGCTTCGCCAAGAACATCGACGTGATGCCGCTGGGCGTGGAAGGCGAGCGCGAAGCCGAGTGGGTGCTGGTCGATCTGGGCGACGTGATCGTCCATGTGATGCTGCCGCGCGTGCGTGAGTTCTACGCCCTCGAGCGCCTGTGGACCGTCGGTGACCAGCCGCCGTCCAGCGACGACGAAGTGGCCTGAGCCACACGTTGATGCATCCCTTCGACGGCGCCGATGGCGCCGTCGACGTTTTGGAGGACCGTTGATGAAAGCCCGCCTGATCGCCACCGGTGAACGCGCCCCCAGCTGGGTGGCGCAGGGCTTCGCCGAGTACCAGAAGCGGCTGTCGCACTGGCTGCCGTTCGAGCTGGTGGAAATCGAGCCCGGCCTGCGTGGCAAGGGGCGCGATCCGCGCCGCGCCACCGAAGATGAAGGCAAGCGGGTCATCGCTGCGCTGCCGAAGAATGCCTATGTAGTGGCGCTGGATGTGCCAGGGCGACAGCTGAGTTCCGAACAGCTGGCGCAGCGCCTGGAACACTGGCGTGGGCAGGGAAGGGACCTGGCGTTCCTGATCGGTGGCCCGGAAGGGCATTCGCCGGAGGTGTCCGCGCTGGCCGATGAGAAGTGGTCGATCGGCCCGCTGACGCTGCCGCACATGCTGGTGCGCCTGGTGGTGGCCGAGCAGCTGTATCGGGCTGCCGCAATGATTGCCAATCACCCCTACCATCGCGCGTGAAGAGTGGTTATACTAGTCGTCTGCCCGAATAGCTCAGCCGGTTAGAGCACTTGACTGTTAATCAGGGGGTCGTTGGTTCGAGTCCAACTTCGGGCGCCACCTTGAAAAACCTGCATCGCGAGATGCAGGTTTTTTTTTGCGTCTTTGTAGCGTCGAGGTTGCGCGACTGCTGTTGTGGAGCCGAGCCATGCTCGGCTGCTGCGGATGAACCAGCCGAGCCTGGACTCGGGTCTACAGCGTGAGATTGCCTCGCCAGAACGCCACCAGCGTAGCAACCGCCACAACCAGGATCGCAGCGAACAATACCCCTTCCCAACGCGTAAATACCTGTTCGCCGCGTTGGTGCCGGGTCAATGCGAACAACACCACGCCGGGCACGTACAGCAGTACCGACAGCAGCAGGTTGTCCAGCCCGCCTGCATACACCAGCCACAGCGCATAGGCGCTGGCCAGCAGTGCGACCACGAAATCGCGCCAGCGCACGCCTGGTTCACCGGCATAGGCCTGCCCACGCCAGGCCAGCTGTACGCCGAATGCCGTGGACAGGAAGTAGGGCACCAGGCTCATCGACGCGGCCAGCAGCACCAGCCCGGTATAGCTGCCGGAATTGACCAGCACCAGCAGCAGGAACAACTGGATCAGCCCGTTGCTCAACCACAGTGCATTGGCCGGCACCCCGCGCGCGTTCTCACGCCCCAGGAAGGCCGGCATGGTGCCGTTACCTGCGGCGGCATAGAGCACTTCGGCGCACAGCAGCACCCAGGCCAGCAATGCACCGAGAACGGAGATGATCGAACCGATGATGATCACCGTCGCGCCCCATTCGCCGACAATGGCGCGCAGCACATAGGCCATCGACGGATTGGGCAGCCCGGCCAGTTCCGCCTGCGACAGCACGCCCATCGACAACAGGCTGACCAGCACCAGCAGCAGCCACACGCCGAGGACGCCGATCACCGTGGCGCGACCCACGTCGGCACGGCGTGCGGCGCGCCGCGAGTAGATGCTGGCGCCCTCGATGCCAATGAACACCCACACGGTCACCAGCATCATGCCGCGCAGCTGCTGGCCGAGGTCGCCGAGTGCAGGCGCGCCGAGGAAATCGGCGCGGAACACGTCCATGCGGAACGCGCCGGCGGCCAGGACCAGGAACAGGGCGATCGGCAGCAGCTTGGCCACGGTCACCAGGCCGTTGACGATGGCGGCAGTGCGCAGGCCACGCAGCACCAACAGGTGCACGGTCCACAACAGCAATGAGGATGCGGCCACGGCGGCCGGGGTATTGCCTTCGCCGAACACGGGCATGAAGTGGCCGAGGCCACTGAAGATCAGCACGAAGAAGCTGGCGTTGCCGAGCACCGAGGCAACCCAGTAGCCCCACGCAGCGGAGAAGCCGATGTAGTTGCCGAAGCCTTCGCGTGCGTATGCGTAGATGCCGGTATCGAGATCAGGCCGGCGGTTGGCCAGGGCCTGGAATACGAAGGCCAGCATCAGCATGCCCGCGCCGCTCAGGGCCCAGCCGATCAGCGCGGCGGCAGGCCCGGCGCTGCGCGCCACGTTCTGCGGCAATGAAAAGATGCCGGCGCCGACCATCGAGCCGACCACCAGTGCAGTCAACGCGGGCAGGCCCAGGCGTTGCGAAGTTGCGGCCATGCAGATCCCCTGCGGCGGTGATGCCGCGTGCACACGGTAGCCATGTGCCCGTGAACATGCCTGCAAGGGGCGGAACGACGAAGGCCCGGGCAGCTGCCCGGGCCTTCGAAGTTGCTGCGTTGAAGTGTATTGCCTGTATTACTTGAAGGTGTACTTGGCACCGACGGTGAAGTAGCGACCGATGGCACCACTGAAGTGCAGCGGGTTGTAGTTGACACCGCCGTAGGTGGACGGATCCAGCGGCGCGATGCGATCGAACACGTTCTGCACCGAGGCGTTCAACTCGAAGGCTTCAGTGATGTTCCAGCGGCCCGACAGGTCGAAGGTGGTGAACGAGGAGATCTTCTTGACGTCCGTTCCGTCTGCATACGCGAACAGATAGGAGCCGTTCGGACCACGGAAGTCCTTGTTGTCCATCTTCGAGATGTAGTTGGCAACGCCGCTGACGCTCCACGGACCCTGCCTCCAGGTGGTGCCGAAGTTGATGCGGTCCTTCGGGGTGCCGATGCAGTTGGTCACGTCGCAGTTGCCGTGAGTACCCGCGTAGTCAACCGTCACGTCGGCATCGGTGCGCTCGAACTTGAGCACATGGCTCCACTGCAGGTCCATCTCCAGCTGGCCCGGGCCGATGTCGAAGGTCTGGCGGATATCGGTATCGATACCCCGGACCCGGGTCGATGCGGCATTGATGTACTGCGTGTTGACTGCCAGGATGCTGCCGGTGCCGGGCACGCCGTTGAGCAGGTTGCTGTCACGCAACACGTTGCCGGCGGCGATGGCTTCGGAGGTGCTGCCCTGGGCAATTTCGTTGGTGCGCTTGATCTGCCAGGCATCGATGGTCAGCGAGGTCGTGGACGTCGGCTGCAGGACGATACCCACCGAGTAGCTCTTGGACTCTTCCGGCTTCAGATCCTTGTTCGGGCGGGTGATGATGGCCACCGGCAGGGCACCGCAGTCATCCCCGGTGGCACCCGGTGCAGGGTTGCCGTTCGGGCAACGTACCGGATCGGACGCGTTGGAGAACGCTGCCAGGCCACCATCGCCGTTCTCGGCCGGGTTGGGTGCCCGGAAGCCTTCGGCGTAGCTGCCACGCAGTGCGATCCAGTCGGCCGGGGTCCACTTGATGCCGATCTTCGGCGTGGCCTTGCCTTCACCGCTCTCGTACTTGTCGTAGCGAACCGCACCGGACAGTTCCAGGGTTTCCAGCACGGGCGCAGACAGCTCAACGTAGCCTGCGTACACGTTCTGGGTGCCGTCGTAGGCCGAGTAGCCCAGGCCGATGATCTGGCCCTTGTCGGTGTAGGTCTGCGGGGTCAGGCTGTTGCTGGTCTTGCGCCATTCGGTACCCAATGCCAGGCCCAGCGGGCCACCCTTCAGGTCCATCAGGCTGCGCGACACGGTGAAGTCGAACATGTCCAGGCTGGACTTGGCGCGGGCGCTGATATCCGGCGAGATGAAGTCGTACAACGCCTGCGAGTTCATGCCCGCGTTGTCACCGATGCGCCAAACACCACCGGCGCAGTTCGGGTTGGCCAATGCGCAACGTACGTTGTCGTAGTTGAGAAAGCCGGTGCGCTTGTTGACCAGATCAGTGCCCGAGTGCAGATAGGCGGTGTCGTAGCTCCAGTCGCCCCAGTTGCCCTTGACGCCGACCAGGAAGCGGGTGAACTCATTGGTGTTGTTGGTCACGCGGGGACCGACATCCCACGCCGAATAACGCAGGCGCGAGGCCTGGCCGGGAATGGGATTGTCAGGATGATTCGGGCCCAGCACCACTGCGCCCGGGCCACTGTTGCCGTTGACCGGGCCTTCGGGGAAGCCCCAGCTGCCGGATACGCCGGACGGGGTGTTGCTGAAGGTGGTCTCTTTCTTCGAGTAGCCGATTTCGGTGTAGATCTCGCCACCTTCACCAAACGCGAAGCTGGCACGGCCAAACACGTTGACGTACTTCTCTTCCGGGGTCAGATCGCGATACAGCTGGTTCGGATCCCACAGGCAGCCCTGCGCCTGTGCAGTAGCCTCGGTCTGGCCGGGAATGGTGGTCAGGCCAGCACAGCCCGGCAATGCGACCAGGAAGGCAGGATTGTCCTTGGTCACATTGCGATCGTCATACACCGAACCGTTCGGACCAACACCGCCGCGGGTCTTGCCGCTGAGGAAGGCGCCGCCGAGGAACTGGGCGTTGTTGCCATAGCCCCACGGGCGGGTATCGCCGGTACCGATCCACTTGCGGTTCTTGCGATCACTGATCTTGATCGCGTCGGTCTTTGCCACATCCAGGCTGAAGAAGGCATTCCAGCCGTCGGTGGCCAGATCGCCGGTACCGGCGGTCAGGGTCGCCTTCTTCGCGTCGCCATCGCTGTCGCCAGACAGGCCGTAGGAGCCCCGGAGGATCGCGCCCTGGAAGTCGCTGCGCAGGATGATGTTGACCACGCCGGCGATGGCGTCGGAACCATAGATCGCCGAGGCGCCGTCCTTCAGCACTTCCACGCGTTCGACGGCGTCGAGCGGGATGGTGCTCAGGTCGGTGAAGACCTTCTGGCCGTCATCGGCCAGGCCGTAGGTGGCCATGCGGCGACCATTCAACAGGACAAGGGTCGAACCCGCGCCCAAGCCGCGCAGCGAGATGCCGGCACCACCGCCGGCAAAGCCGTTGCCGAAGGTCTTGGGAATGGAGCCGGAACCGTCGGCGGTCAGTGTCTGCAGGTACTCGGCAACCGTGGTCTTGCCCGTACGGTCGATTTCCTGGCGGGTCACCACCTGCACCGGGGACGGTGTTTCAGTGTTGGTGCGCGGGATGTTCGAACCGGTGACCGTGATGCGGTCCAGGTTGGTGGCCTTTTCCTGCGCGAAAGCGGAGGTGGAAGCCACGGCGCCAACCAGCAGCAGCGTGCCGCCGGTAAGGATATGGGTGATGGACGATGCCAGGGTGGTGCGGCGGCGGCTGGCGGGCCGTTGGATCAGGTGTTTCACAGCTTCTCTCCTAACTGGAAAACCGTAGCGTTGAGGGCTGTCTCCGGAAGATTCCGGGACGGACCAATCTAGGTTTCCGACAGGTGACGAAGTCGTGAATTTTTGCTTAATCAATAACAGTTGATCCTGTTCCGTCCGTACCCGTCCGGACGGAAGCGCCGGCCCGGCAAGCAGCCGGGCCGGCGATCACCTCAGTCCGGCAGCGAGAACTGCACCGGCACCATGCCGATGGCCGGCACGGCCACGCCATCACGCTGGGCCGGCTCGAAGCGCCAGTGCCTGAGCACCTGTTGGCGTGCGGCCTGGTCCAGGCTGCGCGAGCCACTGCTGCGCTCGATGCTGACCACCGCCGGCTGCCCGTGGGAGTCCACCTCTACCCGCAACAGCACCGTCCCCTGCTCGCGGTTGCGCAGTGCCGCCAGCGGGTAGGCCGGCGGCGGGGCGCTGCGGTACTGCAGCTGGGCGCCGGCCAGAGGCGTGGAGGTGTCGATGCTCGGTGCCAGCTGGGGCGGAGCCGGTTCGGCGGCCGGCAGTGCGATGCCCTGGGTCTCCTCCACGGTCGCGGTAGGTGCGGGCAGGGGCGGTGCTACCGGCTGCGTCCGGGGTTTCGGCATCACCTGGACGATCTCTTTCGGCGTGATCGGAACCGGCGGCGTGGGCGGTGGCGGGATCTTCTCGATCAGCCTGACCGCAGTCTTGTCACGTGGGACCTGCACGGCCTGGTAGGTCGCCGGGATCAGCAGCAACAGGAAGGCCAGCAGATGCAGGGCGATGGCCGCGCTCCAGGCGGCAACGCGGGCGGGGTCGAAATGCGGGGATGCAACGGGATACGTACGAACCATGGTCCACCTCCATGCCAGTGACGAAGTCCTCAACGCACCAGGGCCCGTGGCGGGGTTGCCGCACGCGGCTGGCAGTCCATCAGTAGCGCGACAGGGCGGCCACTGCCTAGAGGCAGGGGGGCGATCGTTGGGCTGGCCTTCAGCCAACGCCGGCTGCGGGCATGAAAAAGGCGGACCCCCTGCGGGATCCGCCTTTGTCGGCAATGGCGAACGGGATCAGCGACCCAGTTCGAACACCACGTCCAGGTTGACCGAGACGGTCGACTCACCCGGTGCGACCGGGGTGGCCTTGTCCATCGCCGCGCCGGCCGACATGGCCCGCATCATCGGCATCGGGCGGTAGCCGCCGCCAGCGTTCTCGGAAATGCTGACGATGCGGCGCACCTGCAGGCCCAGCGACTTGGCATAGGTCTGGGCACGGGCCTGGGCTTTCTTCAGGGCAGCCAGGCGGGCTTCGTCATAGACCGGTTCCGGCTGGTCGATCTCGAAGCTGGGGCCATTGATCTGGTTGGCACCCTGTGCGGCCAGCGCGTCGAGCACCTTGCCGAGCTTGGCGATGTCGCGGACCTTCAGGCTGACCGTATTGCTGGCCTGGTAGCCGGTGATCTTCGGTGCTTCATTGTCGGCATAGCGGTACTGCGGGTTCAGGCTGACGCCGCTGGTCTGCACGTCGCGCTCGGCGATGCCGGCGGCCTTGATCGCGGCCAGCACCTTGTCCATCTGCTGGGCGTTCTGGCGCATGGCGCTGTTGCCGTCGGCGGCCTGGGTGACCACGCCGGCCGACAGGGTGGCGACGTCCGGCACGCGGGTCGCCTCGGCGTTGGCCGAGATGTTGAGCAGGGTGCCTTCGGCCGCGGCGGCGATCGACGGCGACGACGGGGCAGCATGGGCGGTCATCGAGGTTCCAAGGGCGAGGGACAGGGCGAGCAGCAGCGGGGTGGCGGTCAGGCGCATGGAGAACTCCTTGTTGTGCCGTTGAGGGTGGTGTCGTAGCGATGAACGCGCTGTGAGCCCGTTCGGGGTTGCGCACGTTCCGGGACGGGTTGCCGACGATTCAGGTGGCGGCCTCAGGTTATGCTGTGCCGATGCTCTATCTTGCTTCCCGCTCCCCCCGACGCAACCAGCTGCTGGCCCGACTCGGACGCCCCTTCCAGGCCCTGGACCTGGAGGTCGTCGAGCAGCGCGCCCGCTGAAAGCGCCGAACAGTATGTCTGCCGGGTCGCCGCCGACAAGGCGCGCCGGGCTGGCCCGGGTGCTGGCCGATGACCCGCAGGCGCGCGTGCTCGGCTCGGACACCGAGGTGGTGCTGGATGGCGACGTGTTCGGAAAGCCCACTGACGCCGCCGATGCGCGGGCGATGCTGGCGCGCCTTGCCGGGCGTACCCATCAGGTGATGACCGCCGTGGTGGTGGTCGGCGCGGACGGGCTGGACAGCGAACTGGTCATTTCCGAAGTGACCTTCGCCCCGATCGACGCTGCCGACATCGCCGCCTATGTCGCCACCGGCGAGCCGCTGGACAAGGCCGGTGCCTACGCCATCCAGGGCGGGGCCGAACGCTGGATCGAACACCTTTCCGGCAGCTACTCCGGCGTCATGGGGCTGCCATTGCTGCATACCGATCGTCTGCTGGCGCGCTGCGGCGTGCCGGCCACAACTGCCGATGCCGCCAGGGAGGCTGCCGATGTCTGAGGAAATCCTGGTCAATGTGACCCCGCGCGAAACCCGGGTCGCGGTGATCGAGAACGGCATGCTGCAGGAACTGCACATCGAGCGCGGCTGGCGCCGGGGTGTGGTCGGCAACATCTACAAGGGCAAGGTGCAGCGGGTGATGCCCGGCATGCAGGCGGCCTTCGTCGAAGTCGGGCTGGAGCGCGCCGCGTTCCTGCACGCCAATGACGTGGTGCGACCGGCGCCGGTGGCCAGTGCCGATACCGAGAACACCACGCTGCCGCCGCCGTCCAGCGTGCCGATCGTCGAGCTGCTGCGTGACGGCCAGGACATCGTGGTGCAGGTGGTGAAGGACCCGATCGGGACCAAGGGCGCACGCCTGACCACGCAGATCAGCATTCCCTCGCGCTACATGGTGCTGCTGCCGCAGTCGAAGGTGGTGGGCGTGTCGGCGCGCATCGAGGACGAAACCGAGCGCGCCCGCCTGAAGGCGCTGGTGACCGAACTGTCGGCGCAGCACGGGGGCTACGGCTACATCGTGCGTACCAATGCCGAGGGCCAGCCGGCAGAGGCCATCGCCGAGGACATCGCCTACCTGTCGCGGGTCTGGAACGTGGTCGAGCGTCGTGGCCGCGAAGCGGCCTCGTGCAGCAACATCTATGAAGACCTGAGCCTGCCGCTGCGATCGGTACGCGACCTGATCCGCAAGGACGTTGACAAGGTGAAGGTGGACTCCAAGGAGACCTTCGCGCAGTTGCAGGCCTTTGTTGCCAAGTACATGCCGGTGCTGGCCGAGAAGATCGAGCTGTACAGCGGTGATCGCCCGATCTTCGACATGTTCGGGGTGGAGGACGAGATCGGCCGCGCGCTGGACAAGCAGGTGCCGCTGAAATCCGGTGGCTACCTGGTGATCGACCAGACCGAGGCGATGACCACCATCGACGTCAACACCGGTTCGTTCCTCGGCCAGCGCAACCTGGAAGAGACGGTGTTCCGCACCAACCTGGAAGCGGCGCAGGCGGTGGCACGGCAGCTGCGGCTGCGCAACCTGGGCGGCATCATCATCATCGATTTCATCGACATGGACGATGCCGAGCATCGCCGCCAGGTGCTGCGCACCCTGGAAAAGGCGCTGGCCCGCGACCATGCCAAGACCACGGTGTACGACTTCTCGCCGCTGGGCCTGGTGGAGATGACCCGCAAGCGCACGGTGGAAAGCCTGGAGCGCCAGCTGTCGGAGACCTGCCCGCAGTGCAGCGGCCGCGGCAGCATCAAGACCACCGAGACGGTGACCTACGAGATCTTCCGCGAGATCACCCGTGCCGTGCGCCAGTTCGATGCCGCGCGCCTGCTGGTGATCGCGTCGACCAAGGTGGTCGCGCGCATCACCGACGAGGAATCCGCGGCGGTGGCCGAGCTGGAGGAATTCCTCGGCAAGAGCATCCGCTTCCAGGCGGACGAGCAGTACCTGCAGGAGCAATTCGATGTCGTTCTGCTCTGATCCTCGCCGGCCGCAGGCCGGCGGTGGCCGATGAGCGCGCCGCCGCGCCTGCGACTGCGAAGGATCCGCCGTCATTTCATTGCCGCCTGCGCGGTAGGCCTGGTCGGGCTTGCACTGCTGGTGGGCACCTTCAGCCAGCTGCTGCCGCTGGCTGAGCGCCATCCCGACAGGATTGCCGCCTGGCTGAGCGAGCGTGCTGGCCAGCCGGTGCGTTTCGACCAGCTGCAGACCGCCTGGACCCGGCGTGGTCCGCTGCTGCAGCTCAAGGGCCTGCGCATCGGCGCCGGCCAGGGCCTGGCGATCGGCGAGGCCGAGGTGCTGGTATCGATGTACAGCGGCCTGTTGCCTGGCCGGTCGCTGACCGAGCTGCGCCTGCGTGGCCTGGCGCTCGACCTGCAGCAGGGCGAGGACGGTCGCTGGTCGGTACGCGGCCTGCCGCAGGCCGCCAATGGCGGGGACCCGCTGGATGCGCTGCGCCGGCTGGGCGAGCTGCAGGTGATCGGAGGCCGCCTGGGCGTGCATGCGCCGGGGCTGGGGATCGACACCACGCTGCCACGCATCGACGTGCGCCTGCGGGTCAACGGCGACCGCCTGCGTGTAGGCGTGCGTGCCTGGGCCCAGACCGAAGCGCTGCCGTTGACGGCGGTGCTGGACGTGGACCGCGTGCGCGGCAATGGCCAGGCCTGGCTGGGCGCCGATCCGGTCGATTTCCATGCCTGGTCGCCGCTGCTGGCGGCCGGCGGTGTGCGCCTGCGCGAAGGCAAGGGCGAACTCAACCTGTGGCTGACCCTGCGCGATTTCGCGCCGGTGGCGGTGACCACCGATTCGGACCTGCGTGATGTCCGCATCGATGGCGCACCGATGCCCTCGATGGCGGCTCCGCAGCTGCAGCTGCAGCGGTTGCAGGCACGCCTGCGCTGGCAGCGCCAGGCTGATGGCTGGGCGTTGCAGGTGCCGCGCCTGCGCCTGAAAACCGAAGAGGGCGAGCAGCAGCTCGATGGCCTGCAGCTGCAGCTTGGCAAGCAGCTGCGGGTCCGTTCTGGCGAAGTGCAGGCCGGCACCGCGCTGCGTGCGCTGGCCCTGAGCGATCGTCTCGAACCGGCCCTGCGTCGCTGGCTGTTCCTGTCCAGGCCGCAGCTGGATGTGCGCGAGTTGCAGCTGGCGGGCGATCGCGATGGCCCGCTGTGGGCGCAGGGCGAACTGCAGTCGCTGGGCTTCGCCAGCGTGGGCAATTCGCCCGGCCTGCGCGGCCTGGGCGGGCGCTTCGAAGGCGACGCGGATGGCTTCAGCCTGCAGTTGCAGCCGCAACGGCAGCTGCAGTTCGATTGGCCGACCGGCTTTGGTGTGCGTCATGACCTGCATCTGGCGGGACAGGTGGTGGGCTGGCGCGACGAGGGCGGTGGTTGGCGTATCGGTACTGCGGCGATGCGCGTGGAAGGCACCGACTATGCGGCCGACGTGCGCGGCGGGGTCTGGTTCCAGGGCGACGGTACGCGGCCGTGGCTGCAGCTGGCGGCCAAGCTGGACGACGTGCCGATGACCGCGGCCAAGCGCTTCTGGATCCACTCCAAGATGAGCAAGGGCGCCACCGACTGGCTGGACATGGCGCTGGCCGGCGGCCAGGTGCGCAATGGCATCGGCCTGGTCAGTGGCGACCTGGACGACTGGCCGTTCGACAACAACGATGGCCGCTTCGAGGCCACCGGCCATATCACCAACGGTGACATCCGTTTCCAGCACGATTGGCCGTTGATGAGCCAGGTCGACGCCGATATCGCCTTCATCGGCCCCGGCTTCGACATGCATGGGCGCGGCGATCTGGCCGGTGTGGCGGTGCAGAAGTTCGAGGCGGGCATTCCGGATTTCGGGCAGCAGCCGCTGTATGTGCGCGCCGATGCGCAGAGCGAGGCGGGCAAGCTGCTGGCGATGCTGCGGCAGAGCCCGCTGCACAAGGATTATGGCGACACCCTGGACAACCTCACTGCTGCCGGCCCGGCGCATGTGACCTTCGATCTGCTGCAGCCACTGCACCACGATGAAGGTGGCGGCCACCTGCAGGGGACGGTTGATCTGGCCGGCGTGAAGCTGGTCGACAAGCGCTTCCAGCTCGCCTTCGACAACATGCAGGGGCAGGCGCGCTACAGCAATGGCGGTTTCGATGCCGAGGCACTGTCGGTGCGCCACCTTGGCCAGGACGGTCGCCTGAGCCTGCGTGCCGGTGGCTACGTGCACGACAGCAGACTGGCCTTCGAATCGCAGCTGTCGGCCACGCTGGATGCTGGCGTGCTGATCGACCGCGCGCCGGAGATGGCCTGGCTCAAGCCCTACATCACCGGAACCTCGCCGTGGACCATCGCGGTCAGCCTGCCCAAGGTCGCTCCAGGGGCGCCTGCGCCGCCCAGCGAGCTGCGGTTGAGCTCCGATCTGGTCGGGACCCGGCTGGACCTGCCGGCGCCGCTGGACAAACCGGCTGCCGAGCCGTTGGCGACCACCGTGGCTGCACAGCTGCCGATGGGGGCCGGCCGCATCGACGTTGCGTTCGGCCAGCGCCTGGCGCTGGCCGCACGCAGCCACAACAACCAGACCGGTGTGCAGGTGACGCTGGGCAGCGACCATGTCGACCGCGAGCCGCCGCCGAGCGGATTGACCGTCAATGGCCGCAGTCCGACCCTGGACGCTCTGGAGTGGATCAGTCTGGCGCGGGGTGGCAGTGATGACGACGCCATGCCGCTGCGTGCGGTGGACGTGCAGGTCGGCCAGTTGAAGCTGATCGGTGGCGTGTTCGAGCAGACCCGGTTGCAGCTGCGCCCGGGCGCGCAGGCACTGGATGTGCGCCTGGACGGCCCGTCGCTGGCCGGGCGCCTGACCGTCCCCAATGCAGACGGCGGCACCATCAGTGGCCAGCTCGACCGCGTGCACTGGCAATCCCTGCCGGCGGCTCCGGGTGCATCGGCCGCACCGGCACGGGTACAGGCCGGCGCCAACGACATGGACCCGGCCAAGCTGCCGCCGTTCGCGCTGGACATCGCCGACCTGAAGTTCGGCAAGGTGATGCTGGGCCAGGCGGTACTGCGTACGCGGCCGCTGGCCAATGGCCTGAACGTGGACGAGCTGCGCTTCCGTGCGCCCGACCAGGAGATCGACATCAGCGGTCGCTGGCTGGGCCGCACCGGTGGTGCCCGCACCGAGCTGACCGCACAGGTGCGCAGCGAGGACCTGGGCGGACTGATGCAGAACCTCGACTACGGCGGCCAGCTGCGTGGCGGTTCCGGCCAGGCGCAGCTGCAGGCCACGTGGAGTGGGGGGCCGTCGGACTTCCAGCTGGGCAACCTGCAGGGCCGCCTGGACCTGCACGCCCGCAACGGCCAGCTGCTGGAGCTGGAACCGGGCGCTGGCCGGGTGCTGGGCCTGCTCAGTGTCACCCAGCTGCCGCGGCGCCTGATGTTCGACTTCCGCGACTTCTTCTCCAAGGGCTTCGCGTTCAACCAGATCGACGGCAGCATGCAGTTCGGCCAGGGCATGGCACGCACCGACAAAGTGCTGATCGAAGGCCCGGCAGCCAACATCACCATCCGCGGCCAGGCCGACCTGCGCAACCAGCAGTTCGACCAGACCATCGACGTCAACCCGCGTGCAGGCAATCTGCTGACCGTGGTGGGTGCGGTCGCCGGTGGCCCGGTGGGGGCGGCGCTGGGCGCGGCCACCAATGCGGTATTGTCCAAGCCATTGGGCGAGATTGGCGCCCGTACCTACAAGGTGACCGGTCCATGGAAGGAACCGAAGGTGGAAGTGATCGAGCGCAGCCGCGACAAGGCTCCGCCACCCGTACCGGCACCGGCGCCGGCCATTCCGCCGACCGTCACCGGCCTGCCGCGCTCGCGTTGAGCGCGGCTTTCCTGTTCACGGGGCTTGCCTGAGCGCCCCCGCATCCCCAGATCGAGAACCATGACTGATATCGCCCTGACGCTTGCTCAAGACCGCCTGCTGCGCCCCGGCGGCCTGGATACCGCTGGCCTGGAGCGCACCTTCGGCCAGCTGCTCGGCCCCGGTGTGGACTTCGGCGACCTTTATTTCCAGCATGCCCGCCGCGAGAGCTGGAGCGTGGAAGACGGCATCGTCAAGGACGGCGCCCATTCCATCGAGCAGGGCGTGGGCGTGCGGGCGATTTCCGGCGAGAAGACCGGCTTTGCCTACTCCGACGACATCCATGCCGATGCGCTGCTGACGGCGGCGCAGTCGGCGCGTGCGATCTCGCGTGAAGGTGGCGCCCAGTCCGGGCGGTCGCTGCTGCGCGGCAACGCGCGCGCTGTACCCGGCGCTGGACCCGATCGATGGCATCGGCAACGAGGCCAAGGTCGAGGTGCTCAAGCGCCTGGATGGCTACCTGCGCGCCGCCGACCCGCGCGTGAAGCAGGTGATGGTGAGCCTGTCCGGCGGCGTCGATACGGTACTGATCGCCCGCAGCGACGGTGTGCTGGGCGCTGACGTGCGCCCGCTGGTGCGCCTGAACGTGCAGGTGATCGTCGAGCACAACGGCCGCCGCGAGTCCGGCTATGCCGGCGGTGGTGGCCGCTACGGGTATGAGGAGCTGTTCGCGGACGGTCGCCCCGAGGCCTTTGCCCGCGAGGCGCTGCGCCAGGCGCTGCTGAACCTGGACGCCGTTCCGGCACCGGCCGGGGTGATGCCGGTGGTGCTTGGTCCGGGCTGGCCCGGCGTGCTGCTGCATGAAGCGGTCGGCCATGGCCTGGAAGGCGACTTCAACCGCAAGGGCACCAGCGTCTACGCGGGCCGCATCGGCGAGCGCGTTGCCGCCCCGGGCGTGACCATCGTCGATGACGGCACGCTGGACGGACGCCGTGGTTCGTTGAACATCGACGATGAGGGCCACCCGAGCCAGTGCACCACCCTGATCGAGGACGGCATCCTGGTCGGCTACATGCAGGACAGCCTCAATGCGCGGCTGATGGGAATGGCGCCGACCGGCAACGGCCGCCGCGAATCGTTCGCGCACCTGACCATGCCGCGCATGACCAACACCTACATGCGCGCCGGCCAGCACGACCCACAGGAAATGATCCGTTCGGTGAAGAAGGGCCTGTACGCAGTCAACTTCGGTGGCGGCCAGGTCGACATCACCAGCGGCAAGTACGTGTTCTCGGCCACCGAGGCCTACCTGATCGAGGATGGCCGCATCACCGCGCCGGTGAAGGGTGCGACGCTGATCGGCAATGGTCCGGAAACCATGCAGAAGGTGCGCATGGTCGGCAACGATCTGGCCCTGGATGAGGGCGTGGGCATCTGTGGCAAGGACGGGCAGAGCGTGCCCGTGGGTGTCGGCCAGCCCTCGCTGCTGATCGAGGGCATCACCGTCGGCGGTACCCAGGCCTGAGCCGGGCGATGGCCAGCGCCACCGCCCAGGCCGGCGCGGACTCAGTCCTCGTCGGCTTCGTCGCTGTCGACGGGGTCGGCGTCTTCGGCGCTGGCCTTCAGGCCCAGTGCGGCCGGCAGCATCAGGGCGCGCAGCACCTGGAAGATTTCGCGGTAGGCGCGTGGCGGCTTGTTCCTGGCCTTTTCGGCCTGGGCATTGCGCACCAGCGTGCGCAGCTGCTGGCGGTCGGCCTGCGGGTAGTCGTCCAGCAGTGCAGCCAGCGCCTTGTCACCCTCGGCCAGCAGGCGCTCGCGCCAGTCTTCCGCGCGGTGCATCATCGCCACTTCGCGGCGGCCGGTTTCGCTGTTGGCGTCCAGCGCATCGCGGATCGCATCCAGCGTGGCGTCTTCTTCGCGGCGCATGTGCTTGGCCAGGAACGCCAGCTGGCGCTTGTGGGCGATGTGGGCGGTGATGCGCTTGCACTCGGCGATATGCGGCAGCAGGTCTTCCGGGATCGGCAGGCGTGCCAGCTGGGCCGGGGTCAACGACACCAGCTTCTCGCCCAGGGCCAGGACGTCGAGCGCGTCGCGCCGGTTCTGGCTGCGGCTCTTGTCGTGGAATTCACCGGTTTCTTCGTCGCGTCCGCGCATCGTTCCTACCTGATCTCAAAAAAAGTCGCCCGGCGTGATGCCGGGCCCAACCCGTACAGGATAAAGCATTGAACGTGATCGCCCCTGAAGTCGCTGTCGGCGACGACAGCCTGGCCCGGCTGGAACGGCTGGCCGACCTCTCCCAGCAGCTGCTCGACCGCGCCCGTGCGCTGGGCGCCAGCCAGGCCGAGGTCAGCTGCAGCGAGGATCGTGGCCTGGAGGTCAATGTCCGCCTTGGCGAGGTGGAGACCGTGCAGTCCACCCGTGACCGCGGTATCGCCGTCACCGTCTATTTCGGCCAACGCAAGGGCAGCGCCAGCACCGGCGACCTGAACGAGGCCAGCCTTGCCGCCACGGTCGAGCAGGCCTGTGCGATCGCCCGGCACACCGAAGATGACCCGGCTGCCGGCTTGGCCGAGGCCGCGTTGATGGCCACCGATTTCCCGGATCTGGATGCCTGGCACCCCTGGGCGCTGCAGGCCGACGAGGCGGTGGACCTGGCCCTGGCCTGCGAGAACGCAGGCCGTGAGGCCGATGCGCAGATCCGTAATTCCGACGGCGCCTCGGTGTCGAGCATGCAGAGCCTGTCGGTGTACGCCAATTCGCATGGCTTTTTCGGCCGTGAGCGTGGCACCCATCATTCGGTGGGCTGTGCGCTGATCGCCGGCCAGGGCGATGGCATGCAGCGCGATGGCTGGTACACCAGCGCGTTGGCCCGGGAGGACCTGGAAGACGTGGGCCTGGTCGGCCGTCGTGCTGCCGAGCGTACCGTCGCCCGCCTGCAGCCTCGCTCGATGGCCACCGGCACCATGCCGGTGCTGTTCGCCCCGGAAGTAGCGCGCAGCCTGGTTGGCCACCTGCTGTCGGCGGTGTCCGGCGGTGCGCTGTACCGCCAGGCCAGCTTCCTGCTGGACAGCGTTGGCCAGCAGCTGTTCCCGGACTGGATGCAGATCGAGGAACTGCCCCACCTGCGCCGTGGCCTGCGCTCGGCCGCCTTCGACGGTGACGGCGTGGCCACGCGTGCTTCGGCCCTGGTCCGTGACGGCGTGCTGCAGCGCTATGTGCTGGGCAGCTACTCGGCACGCAAGCTGGGCCTGCAGACCACCGCCAATGCCGGTGGCGTGCACAACCTGCAGCTGGCCGCCAACGCGGGTTCCCTGCAGGACATCGCCCGGCAGATGGGCGATGGCCTGCTGGTGACCGAACTGATGGGGCAGGGCGTGAACGGGGTGACCGGCGACTACTCGCGCGGTGCCGGCGGCTTCCGCGTCGAGAATGGTGAGATCCAGTACCCGGTGGATGGCGTCACCATCGCCGGCAACCTGCGCGAGATGTTCAGCAGCATCGAAGCGGTCGGCAGCGACGTCGACCCGCGCTCGCACGTCCGGACCGGTTCGATCCTGCTGGGGCGGATGACCATCGCCGGTAATGATTGATGGT
Source organism: Stenotrophomonas sp. 93052_Sma (assembly GCF_056481145.1). Taxonomy (NCBI): domain Bacteria; kingdom Pseudomonadati; phylum Pseudomonadota; class Gammaproteobacteria; order Lysobacterales; family Lysobacteraceae; genus Stenotrophomonas; species Stenotrophomonas sp. 93052_Sma. The sequence goes on along the minus strand of NZ_CM151134.1, from coordinate 3,516,816 downwards.
ATTGATGGCGTAAGCTATGCCCGCCTGACGCAACCAGCTTGGTGCTGGTGGGTCAAGACCACCCAATGAAAAGGAGTTTTGTCGTGAGCGAATTCGATAACGTCCCGCCGCCGCCGGCCACCACCGAGGCCCCGGCCGACCAGCGCACCATGGCGCTGGCTGCGCACCTGCTGGGCATTTTCACCTGGTTCATCGGCCCGCTGATCATCTGGCTGATCAACAAGGATGACGCCAGCAAGGCCTTCGTGACCGACCAGGCCAAGGAAGCGCTGAACTTCCAGATCACCATCACCATCGCGATGCTGATCTGCATCGTGCTGACCATCGTGATCATCGGTGGCATCCTGGCCCCGATCGTCGGCATTCTGAACCTGGTGTTCTGCATCATCGCCGCGGTCAAGGCGAACAACGGCGAAGCCTACCGCTACCCGTTCGCGCTGCGCCTGGTCAAGTAAGATCGGCCACATGCGGAACTGAAAACGCCCGGCATTGCCGGGCGTTTTCATGTGCGGAGAGTGACGGGCGGTACCCGGCGAGCGCGCAGCACTCAATGATCGCGTTCGACCGCCAGCGTCGCCAGCGCGCGCAACGCATCGGCTTCCTCGCCATGGCCGGCCAGGATCGACTGCATGCGTGCGGCGAGTTCGTGCAGCTGGGCCTTCGCACCGTCCATGCCAAGCAGGGCGGGGAAGGTGCTCTTGTCCTGTGCCTGGTCCTTGCCGGCAGTCTTGCCCAGCTGTTCGGAACTGGCCTCGACATCGAGGATGTCGTCACGCACCTGGAACGCCAGGCCGAGTGCATCGGCGAAGCTGTCGAGCTGGGCCAGCTGCGGTTCGTGGGCCTGGCCGCACAGCGCGCCCATGCGCACCGCCGCACGGATCAGCGCGCCGGTCTTCAGGGCATGCATGCGGGTCAATGCCGCCAGCGTCTGCTGCTGGCCGGTGGCATCGATATCCAGCGCCTGGCCACCGCACATGCCAGCGGCGCCGGAAGCGTGGGCCAGGGTCTGCAGGCAGGCCACGCGCAGCGTGGCCGGCAGCGGTGCATCGGCCAGCAGGCCGAAGGCACGCGTCTGCAGCGCGTCGCCTGCCAGAATCGCGGTGGCTTCGTCGAAGGCGATGTGGGTGGTCGGCTTGCCGCGACGCAGCGCGTCGTCATCCATTGCCGGCAGGTCGTCATGCACCAGCGAGTAGGCGTGGATGAGTTCGACGGACATGGCGGCCGCATCCAGGCTTTCCGGCTGCGCACCGAACAGGTGGCCACTGGCGTAGACCAGCAGCGGGCGCATGCGTTTGCCACCGCCCAGCACCGAATAGCGCATGGCCTGGTGCAGGCCCTGCGGTGCCTCGGCAGGCGAGGGCAGTGCGGCGTCGAGCTGGCTTTCAATACGGTCGCGCCAGCGCGCGAACAGGGCCTCAGCCGTCATGGCTGGGCGGATCGAAAGGCTCGGAGGCTTCCGGCTGCGCCGGATCGCTGAGCAGGCGCACGCGCAGCTCGGCCTGCTCCAGCGCCTGCTGGCACTGGCGATACAGACCGACGCCACGTTCGTAAGCACTGAGCGAAGCTTCCAGGCTCAGCTCGCCGGTTTCCATCTGCTCCACCAGCTGCTCCAGCGATTCGAGCGACTGCTCGAACTGGGCGACCGGGGAGGCGTTTTCGGGGGACTTCTTGGCCATGCGGCAAGTGTGGACGGGCCGCGCGCGGGGGTCAATTCACCAGCCGCCCGGGCGCCACTGCAACTGCGCGCCATGCGCCTGCAACCAGGCCTGCAGCGGTGCGGCGATGACCACGTCGGCGGCGGCCAGCAACTGCGGGCCATCAAAGATCAGCGGCAGCTGCGCGCGTCGCCAGGGGGCGAGGTGTTCGCGTTGCAGGCAGTCCTTCAACGCGTGCGAATGCTGGCGACCGGGCAGCAGGATGCGCTCGCCGCCCACGCGTGCACGGACCTGCAGTGGCTGTTCGAAAGCGCCGGCGCCCAGCAGGCTCAGCTGGCCGCCGTCGGGCAATGGCAGCGGTGCACGGCCATCCCACACGGCCTGCCAGTCGAGGGGCAGCGAGGGCAGCCGGGCCGGCAGCAGGTAGGCGTGGTCGCGCCATTGCTGGATCACGTGCTGCTGCCAGCGCACACGCGCCTGGCGGTCGGTGTCGGCCGGCAACAGCTCCTCCAGCGCCTGTTGCAACACCGAGGCCGGCAACGGTGCCGCATCATGGCCCAGCACCCACGCGCGCAGCACGCGTGCCGCGCGGCGCGGCGACATCTGGCGCAGCAGTTCCAGTGACAGCACGCGCGGTGCCACTTCCACATGCGCGATCAGCTCGGCGTCTTCCTCGTCCAGCAGTTCGCGGGTCTGCCGGCAATGCGTCGCGCTGCCCGCCAATGCTGCAGCCACATGCGGCCAGCGCTGGCGCAGCAACGGCAACACCTGCAGGCGCAGGAAGTTGCGATCGGCGTGGTCTTCCGCGTTGCTGGGGTCTTCGATCCAGCGCAGCGCGTGCTGGCGCGCGTAGTCGAGCAGTGCACTGCGTGGTACCGCGAGCAGCGGGCGCCACAAGGGATGTTCGCCAAGACGGCTGTATGTGGACATGGCTGCAAGGCCATCGACGCCGGAAGCGCGCAGGGCGCGCAACAGGAAGGTCTCGGCCTGGTCGTCCTGGTGCTGTGCCAGCGCCAGGGTTTCGCCGTCGCGCAGTTCGGCCGCGAACGCGGCGCGTCGTGCCAGTCGCGCGGCACCCTCGGTGCCCAGGCCTGTGCCGTTCTCGACCTGCACGCGGTGCACGGCCAGTTCGATGCCCCTGCCGTCGCATTGCTGCTGGCAGTGCAGCACCCAGTCATCCGCATCGGGCTGCAGCCCGTGGTGCACGTGCACCGCGCGCAGCGCCGTGCCGGAAGCTTGCGCGCAGCGCCACAGCCAATGCAGCAGCACGGTGGAGTCGACACCACCGCTGTAGCCCACCAGCAGCGGCGCATCCAGCGGAACGAGGGCAGGAAATTCAGTCACGGCGGCAAGTATAGGGTTGGTCGGCAGGGCTGCGCCCTGCACCCGCAGACGCGCAAGCAACGGCAACGGCCGAAGCAACAGCAGAAGCGGGTTTCCTGAGGGTTGGCGGGGTGGGCCCGGTTGCGGGGGCCGCTGCAAGTCCCCCTCCGGGGCCCGGCCCAGCCGCTGGCGGCTGTGCGTTCGGGCGCTTGCGAAGCAGTGCTTCGCAAGCAAAGCGCCCTCACCCATGTAAGCTCGGTCGCCGCTTGCTCGTGTGCGCAGTCCTGCGCACACGGCAAGACCGGGGTCGGGCGTCCTGCCCAACCCGCCCGAGGCATGCCTCGGGCCCATGCGGCTCACGCCCCCGCAACCGGACCCACCCCGGCTTCGACAGAATGCCGCGATCTGCCAGAACGGCGTCGTGCACCGCTTTGGTAGGTGTCGACCTTGGTCGACACAGTAGATCCACGCCATGCGTGGATGACTCATTCGATATCTGACAGATGTGTCGACCAAGGTCGACACCTACCAACAGCCGCGGAGATCTGTCAGAGGTGGGGCGGTGTGGGTTTGCGGGGTGTGAGCCGCATGGATGCGGCGATCAAGGCTACATGGACGTACTTGCGCCGTCCCCGCAAACCCACAGTGACCCGCCATCCCACGGAATGCACGCTGTTGCTTCGGCCGTTGCCGTTGCGTCTGCAGGTGCAGGGCGCAGCCCTGCCGAAAACCCTACTTCACCCGACGGCCCGAACGGTCGATGCGGAACCGCTCTCCGCCTTCCATCGGCGTGTGGCCATCGGCATCCGGCGTGCCGCGCCGGCAGCCATTGCAGACTTCGGCCACGCCATCCTGGAACGGCCAACCGAAATCGAAGGTGCCGGGCACCACCTGGCGGAACTTCAGATCGAAGTAGGCCACGCGGTTGCCGACGCGGGCGCGCAGCAGGCCTTCCTGCGGTGTTTCCGGACCGTTGTCCCAGGTCAGTACCGGCAGGCTGCGGCCCTTGCGGTTGACGTAGTGGAAGCCCTGGTCGGCGTACACCACGGCCAGGCCATGGTCGTCGTAATTCAGGTCCTTCAATGTGTCGGCACTGATCTTCGGCCGGTGATCGACCACTTCGCAGTTGGGCAGCGGCCACAACCCGTGTTCGTCGGTCAGCAGCTTGCACGCCGATGTCTGTGCCGCTGCATTGGCACTGACCAGCACGCCAAGCAGGACCAGCGACCGCGCGAAGCGGCCGCTGGCAGGAGCAGGGTAGGTCTGCCTCACGATCACTTGGCCTCGGCCTTGCGCTCGAATGCGGTCGGCGCCGGCAGCTGCACCGGCACGCCCTTGTCATCGCAGGTGCCGGCCTGGCACAGGCGTTCGCGCAGGGCCGGGGTGGCCTGCACGATCATGTGGTAGATCGCGTTCTGTTCCAGCGTGCCGCGGATCGCCTTGCTGCCCGGGCCGCGTGCCCAGATACCGACGTCTTCGCCGCCGTGCGACTCGGACTTCATCGGCACCAGTGCTTCCTGCATGTAGTCCGGATGCTCGGTGTCGACCTCGCGCAGGTTCGGGCGGCCGTTGGCCGGTTCGAAGCTGCTCGGGTTGTGCGGGTAACGCTTCGGACCGGCCGGCTGCTGGTTGCTGCTGCCGGTATGGCCCGGGCCATTGGCGTAGCTCAGGGTGGTGTACGGCTGGCCGGTGCCGTCCAGCGCGTAGTCGAGCTTGCCGGCGCCATCTTCGCCGCCCTTGTCCTTCACCTTGCCCAGGATCGGGTTGCCGCGCGCCGGGTAGCCGACGAAGTTCAGGGTGTGCGAGTGGTCGGCGGTGACGATGATCAGGGTATCGTCGGCCGAGGTCAGTTCGTTGGCCACGCGCACCGCGTCGGACAGGGCCACGGTCTCGGTCAGCGCCCGGTAGGCGTTGCCGCTGTGGTTGGCGTGGTCGATGCGCGCCTTCGATCATCAGCACGTAGCCTTCCTGGTGCTTGGCCAGGTTCTTGATGGCTGCCGCCGTCAGTTCGGCCAGGCTCGGCTCACCGCCCGGATCCTGCGGGCGCTCGTACTCGTAGCGCATGTGGTCCGGCTCGAACAGGCCAAGGATGGCCGGCGCATTCGCGGCGGCGGCCAGCTGCTTGCTGTTCCACACGTAGGCACCCTGCGGATGCGCCTGCTGCCATTCCTGCACCAGGCTGCGGCCGTCCAGGCGCTGGCCGACCTTGTCGTCGTACTCGGGATCGCGCTCTTCCACGGTGGTGAACTCACCACGACCACCGCCGAGGGCGACCAGCGGGCCACGGCCGTAGCGCGAGGTCGACAGCAGCTGCTGGGCGATGTCCTTGCAGCCGGCGGCCTTCGCGGCTTCGGTCAGGTCGGTGTCGTTTTCCCAGTTGCGCTCGGGCGAGTGCGCGTAGGTGGCGGCCGGAGTGGCATGGGTCAGGCGTGCGGTGGACACCACACCGGTGGCCAGGCCGGCGCTGTCGGCCAGCTGCAGCCAGGTCAGCAGGCCCTTGGACAGGCTGTCGGCGCAGTCGGTGCGGCTGCCGGCGCTGACGCCGATCGCGCCCATGTGGGTCTTCACGCCGGTGGTGATGGCGGTCATGGTGCCGGCCGAATCCGGGGTCTGCGAATCGGTGTTGTAGGTCTTGCTGAAGGCCGTGGCCGGGAAGCGCTCCCAGGACAGCAGGTTCTCTTCACCCGAGCCGCCCTTCTGCTGGCCTTCGTAGATGCGCGAGGCGGCCACCGTGGTCAGGCTCATGCCGTCGCCGAGGAACAGGATGACGTTCTTGGCCTTGCCGGACATCGCGCCGTTGGCGGCGGCCTGGGCGGCGCCGCTGCGGTACCACCACTGCGGGGTCTCGCCGGCCGGATGGGCAACGGGGTCGACGGCGACCTTCAGGCCGGCCGGGGCGGACGCGGGGGTGGTGCTGGCGCAGGCGCCCAGCAGCAGGGTGGTGGCGCAGGCGGCCAACAGGGAGACGGAACGGCGCATGGACGCTGGGATCTCACAAACTGTAACGGGACGTTCATTATGCCCGCCCTCGCAAGGCACGCCGATGACACACTGATTTGCCGGCCGGGCGGTCGTTCTGCGGGCCGCCATGGGCTATCGTGCCAGCATCCCTTCCTTCCCCTCTGGATTGCCTATGAAGCTGGTCTCTGCCTGGCTGCGGATTCCATTCTGGCAGCGCGTGGTCGGTGGCTTCGTGCTCGGCGCGCTGGCCGGCTGGGCGCTCGGCCCGGCCGCGGAAACGTGGTTCGGCCCGCTCGGTGAACTGTACGTCACCCTGATCAAGATGATCGCCGTGCCGCTGGTGTTCTTCGCGGTCATCAACGCGATCTCGTCGCTGCACGGACAGAAGTCCGTCGCCGCGCTCAGTGGCCGCACCTTCCTGTGGTTCGTGATCACCGCTGCGTTGGCGGTGTGCGTCGGGCTGGGCGTGGGTACCGTGCTGCAGCCCGGCGCCGGTGGCCTGCAGCTGTCGATGGCCAGCAACTACGTGCCGCGTGAAGTGCCCAGCGTGGTGCAGGTGCTGCTGGACGTGGTGCCGGCCAATGTCTTCTACGCGCTGTCGGGCATCGGCACCAAGGTCAATGCGGCCGGGGAAACCGTGCTGGCTGCCGGTCGCGGCTCGATCCTGCCGGTGATCTTCTTCGCCGGCCTGGTGGGCTTTGCCATCGTCAAGCTGGGCGAGAAGGTGACCGAGGCGCGCAAGCTGGTCGGCCAGATGAGCGACATCATGATCCAGGTGACCCGCTTCGTGCTGGAAGTCACCCCGATCGGCACCTTCGGCCTGATTGCCGGCCTGGTCGGCAGCTACGGCTTCGAGAAGCTGCTGCCGCTGGGGCATTTCGTGCTGGCGCTGTACGTGGCCTGCGCCCTGCACATCGTGGTGGTCTACAGCGCACTGCTGCTGGCGCACGGCCTGAACCCGCTGAAGTTCTTCCGTGGCGCGGCGCCGGGCATGCAGGTTGCCTTCGTCAGCTCGTCCAGCTTCGCCGCGATGCCGGTAGCGCTGCGTTCGATCACCCACAACCTGGGCGTGAACAAGGACTATGGTTCGTTCGCGGTGCCGCTGGGCGCCAGCATCAAGATGGATGGCTGCGGCGCGATCTATCCGGCGCTGTGCGCGGTGTTCATCGCGCAGTACAGCGGTGTGCCGCTGACCCCGGAGCAGTACGTGGTGGTGCTGATCGCGTCGGTGCTGGGCAGCTTCGGTACGGCCGGCGTGCCGGGTACTGCTGTGATCATGGCCACGGTGGTGCTGAGCGCAGCCAACCTGCCGCTGGAGACCATCGGCTACCTGTATGCCATTGACCGCATCCTGGACATGATGCGCACGATGACGAATGTGACGGGCCAGATGCTGGTGCCGGTGATCGTGGCCAAGGAAACCGGCCTGCTTGACCAGGCGGTGTATGACAACCCGTCCAGCAACGTGGGCGTGGACGATCCGGACCCGACACCGCCACGCGGCTGAGGTTGCGTGGAGATGAAAGGCCCGCCCTGAACGGCGGGCTTTTTGTTTTGGAGCTGACTGGCGCGGTGCCGATCAGGGTAGGTCCCCGGTAGATCCACGCCATGCGTGGATGGCCGCAGTGCCGACCAACGGTCGGCACCCACTGGGGCAGGTGGCGCAGTGCCGGCCAAGGTCGGCACCCAGTGGGGGCGCAAACAAAAAAGCCGCTGCAGGGCAGCGGCTTTCTCGTGTCAGGCGGCGCGGTGGCGCCAGCGGGTCAGAGATCGACCCGGCGGGCCTGCATGAACTTGTTGCCCCAGTAGCCGCTGAGCAGGGTGTCCACGCGGACGTCCTTGCCGGAGCTCGGTGCGTGCAGGAAGCGGCCATCGCCAACATAGATGCCGACGTGGTCGACGCGGCCCTTGCGGCCGAAGAACACCAGGTCACCGGCAGCCAGTGCGGTGCGGTCGTTGATCAGTTCGGCGTTGTCATCGTGCGCCATTTCGCGGGAGACGCGCGGCAGCTCGATACCCAGGGCCGAGCGGAACACGTAACCGACCAGGCCGCTGCAGTCGAAACCGCTGTCCGGGTTGCTGCCACCCCAACGGTACGGGGTGCCCAGCAGGGTCATCGCGCGGCGCAGCAGCGATTGCACCTTGCCGTTGTCGGCGGCGGTGCCGACAACGCTGCCATTGGCGGCGCTGCTGGTGTCGTAGTTGGCGAGCAGGCGGCTGAGATCACCGGCTACCACGGCCGAGCGGTCCATCAGCGGAATGGTGTCATTGGCGGCCAGGTGCGGCAGCAGGGCGGCCAGCGTGGCGCTGGCGGCGGCATCGACGCGGCTGCGCTGCGGAGCGGCAGCCTCGGCCTTGGCGGCCGGTCGGGCGGTGCTCTCGGCCACCGGGGCCGGGGTCACATCGGAACGGTTCGGAGCAGTCTGCGACCAGGCCGGAAGGCTGGTCAGACACAGTGCCAGGCCAAGCAACAGCGGGCGGGCACTACGTGAAGATACGGAAGTCTGGCCTTCGCTTTTCAGGTCGTCAGTCGTCACGCGTCGGTCACAGGAAAAAAACGATGGGGCATCATGCCCTGTAAAAGCGGCAATAAGTTAAAAATTCCGTTAGTAAATCGTTAGTTGCACGGTGATGTGCGTCACAATTTTGAACATATCGCCTGTTCATCTTAGCGAAGGACGCGTTTCGCCCCGGTGTAGTGGTCCTTCCAGTACGGACCGCTGAGCGAGTCCAGCCGGACCGTGCCACCGGTGCTCGGCGCGTGCACGAAGCGCCCTTCACCCACATAAATGCCGACATGGGTGACGCTGCCGCGGCTGCCGAAGAACACCAGGTCGCCGGTGGCCAGGCGCTGCGGGTCGATCTTCGGGCCCTGTACCGCCGCAAGGTCGCGCGAGGTGCGCGGCAGTTTCAGGTCCAGCATCTCGCGGTAGACGTAGGCCACCAGGCCGCTGCAGTCGAAGCCGGAGTCGGGAGTATTGCCGCCATAGCGATAGGGGGTGCCGACCAGGCTGATGGCGCGCATCAGCACCGAGTTGGCCGCCTCGGGATTGTCCGGCACGGTCTTCGGCCAGTTCGCGGTCGGCGGGGGCGGCGCGGGTCGGGTGGCCTTGCCGCCGCCGCAGGCGGTCATCAGCACGGGCAGGGCCAGCAGCAGGGCCGGGGCGAGGAGCCGGCGCAGGCCGGACGAAACTGGCGTGATGTGCATGATCTCCGGATAATGCGCCACCTTAGGATTGGCCGTCATGATGGCGGCGTCCCCGCCGGGCGACAACCCGCCCCAACCCGCCTGCCTCCGGCAGATCCAGACAGAGTTGCGCATGAAGATCGAAAAAGACCGCGTTGTCCGCTTCCACTACACCGTTTCCGAAGTCGGCCAGGAGCCGATCGAATCGTCCAAGGACCGCGGCGAGCCGCTGGCGATCCTGATCGGCCACGGCAACATCATCCCGGGCCTGGAAAACGCCATGATGGACAAGGAAGCCGGCGCGACCTTCAGCGTCGACGTCAACGCTGCCGATGCCTACGGCGAGCGTCGTGAGGGCCTGTCCCAGCGCGTGCCGAAGAAGCACTTCGGCAACACCAAGCTGGCTCCGGGCCAGCAGGTCGTGCTGCAGACCAACTTCGGCCCGCGTGCGGTGACCGTGCAGAAGGTCGGCATGAGCGTCGTCGACGTCGACCTGAACCATCCGATGGCCGGCAAGGACCTGCACTTCGACGTGGAAATCGTCGATGTGCGCGAAGCCGGCAAGGAAGAAATCGACCACGGCCACGTCCACGGCGACGGCGGTCACCAGCACTGATCGCAGCGCGATCGTGATGGCAGCAACGGCCCGCTTCGGCGGGCCGTTGCGTTTGTGGAACACGGCGCGGCCATCCATGGCGCGCAGGCCGGCGGCATAATGGCGGACCTGCCCGACGGACGCCCTGTGAACGCCGCTTCTCCTTCCCTGCAGCCGGTGGCTTCCGGCGAACGCATCGCCGTGCTTGACGTGCTGCGCGGTGCTGCGCTGCTGGGCATCCTGCTGATGAACATCGAGGCCTTCAGCGGGCCGCTGGACCTGGCGTTCACCGGCATCGACGTGCATTGGCAGGGCATCGACTACTGGGCCGATGCCTTTGTCTACGTGTTCGTGCAGGGCAAGTTCTTCACCCTGTTCTCGTTGCTGTTCGGTGCCGGCTTCGCGGTGATGGCGCAGCGCGCTGAGGCCGCCGGGCGCGACTTCACCCCGTTCTACCTGCGCCGCAGCGCTGGCTTGCTGCTGATCGGTCTGTGCCATGCACTGCTGGTCTGGTCCGGCGATATTCTGGTGATGTATGCACTGATCTCGTTGCCGCTGCTGGCCTGCCGCGAGGCGCCACGCAGCTGGCTGCCGTGGATGGGGCTGATGGTCTACCTCGGCGGTGTGGCGATGATGCTGCTGGTCGGCGCGATGGTGTCGATGGCTTCGGCCGAAGAGGTGCAGGGCATGCTTGCCGAGGCGCAGCGAAGCATCGACCTGCAGCGGCAGGTGTACGGGCAGGGCAGTTGGGCGCAGGCCAATGTGCAGCGCCTGAGCGAGTTCGGTACCTCAATGGGTGCGCTGCTGATCACCGGCCCGGAAGTGCTGGGCATGTTCCTGATCGGCAGCTGGTTCGCCGGCAGTGGCGCGCTGACGGCGCCGGAGCGCTTCCCGCGGCTGTACGCGTCGCTGCGCTGGATCGCGTTGCCGCTGGGCCTGCTGGTCACGTTGATCGGCGTTGCGTGGAAACCCTACCTGGCACCGGGCGCCTACAACCTTCCGGTGACGGCGGCGATGGGCCTGGTGACCATAGGCGGCCTGCCGATGTGCCTGGGCTATCTGGCGTGGATCGTGCATTGGCGCACGCGGCTGGCCTGGCTGGCGCCGGTGGGGCGCATGGCGCTGACCCATTACCTGGCGCAGTCGCTGGTCTGCACGCTGCTTTTCTATCACTACGGACTGGGATGGTTCGAGGTGATGCCGCGCAGCGTGCAGCTGCTGTTCGCGCTGCTGTTGTTTGCACTGCAGGTGGCCCTTTCGCAGGCCTGGTTGCGCCGCTTCCGTTTCGGGCCCATGGAATGGCTGTGGCGTGCGATGACCTACCGGCAGTGGCCGCCGATGCGGCGCGGGGCCGGGCAGGGCTGATCGATGCAGGGCGCGCGAGGATGTGATCGTGGTCGGCGCCGGTGCCATTGGACTGGCCGTCGCGCTCGCGCTGCGCGCACAGGGCCGGCAGGTACGCGTGATCGACCGTGGGCGTGTCGGCGGCGCGACCTCGCATGGCAACTGCGGCACCATCACCCCCAGCCACGCGCCGCCGCTGCCAGCGCCTGGTGTACCGTTGCGCGCTGCGCTGGATGCTCGATCCGCGTGCGCCGTTGTACGTGCGTACGCGACTGGACCCTGCATTGTGGCGCTGGCTGCTGCAGTTCAGCGCACGCTGCAATGCCCGCGACTGGCTGCAGGCCACGCGCGCCCGCGCTGCGCTGCTGAATGATTCCCGGCTGCGTCTGGCTGAGTGGGTGCAGGTGCATGCGCTGGACTGCGAATTCGATACCCGCGGTCTGGACTACGTGTTTGGCGATGCCCGCAATTTCGATCACCACGCCGCTGAGTGTGAGGCACTGAACGCGCAGGGCATCGCCACGGCGCGCATCGATGGCGCTGACTATGCGCGCGACAATCCAGCCTTCCATGATCGCATTGCCGGCGCGATCCACTTCCCCGGCGATGCGCAGCTGCGTCCGGACCGCTACACCGCCGAACTGGCGCGCGTGCTGCGTGCACAGGGCGTGGTGATCGAGGAGCAGGCGGACATGCAGGATTTCAGCACCGACGCGCAGGGTGTGCGCGTGCACGTCGGCGAACGCACGCTGCACGCACGCGAGCTGGTGCTGGCCACCGGACCGTGGTCGCCGCGCTGGGCACGGCAACTGGATCTGCGCGTGCCGATCCAGCCCGGCAAGGGCTATTCGCTGACCTGGTCGCGACCGGTGCAGGTGCCGCAGCGCCCGGTGGTGCTGAAGGACCATTCCGTGTTCGTGATTGCTTGGCGCGAGGCGTTGCGACTGGGCGGCACCATGGAATTCGCCGGTGCCGAACCGCAGCTGCGCACGGCCCGCCTGCAGGCCCTGCAGCAGGCCGCCGACCACTACCTGCGGCGCCACGCGGTGCGCAGCTGCAGGAGCAGTGGTGCGGGTGGCGCCCCATGAGCGTGGACGACGTGCCGTTGATCGGCCGCGCGCCTGCGCATCCTCACGTCTGGCTTGCAGCGGGGCATGGCATGCTCGGCATCAGCATGAGCGCCGGCACCGGCCAGCTGATCGCCGATCTCGTCTGCGGCCGCACGCCAGCGATCGATCCTGCCCCTTACCGACCCGAGCGATTCCGATGAGCACTGCATCCTATGATTACGACCTGATCGTCCTTGGCGGCGGCTCCGCCGGCCTGGCCGGCGCGATCCGCGCCGCGCAGCATGGCAAGCGCGTGGCAATGCTGGAGCCCGGTGAGCTGGGCGGGACCTGCGTCAATGTCGGCTGCGTGCCGAAGAAGGCGATGTGGCTGGCGGCCGACCTGCACGAGCGCATCGGCCTGGCCAGTGCGATGGGCTTCGATGTTCAGGCGCGCCCGGCGCTGTCGTGGAAGGAACTGGTGATCCACCGGCAGGCCTATATCAGCAACATCCACACCAGCTACCACAAACGCCTGGATGAGACCGGCGTGGTGCGCATTCCGGCGCGCGGCCATCTGCTCGATGCGCATACCGTGGCCTGCAGCGATGGCCTGCGTTACAGCGCCGAGCACATCCTGATTGCCACCGGCGCGCACCCGCTGCGTCCAGATATCCCCGGCGCGGAACTGGGCCTGGTCTCCGATGATTTCTTCGACCTGCGTGCGGCGCCGGCCGAGGTGGCGATCATCGGCGGTGGCTACATCGCGGTGGAGCTGGCCGGCCTGCTGCAGGCACTGGGCAGCAAGGTGAGCCTGCTGGTGCGTGGCCAACGGCTGCTGGATCGCTTCGACTACGAGCTGACTGATCAGCTGGCCGAGAACCTGAAGCAGCAGGGCGTGCGCATCCATTTCGGCTATCGCCTGCGCGAACTGCAGCGCGATGGCGAACGGGTGCGTGCATTCGGCCATGACGGCCCGCTCGACAGTGTGTTCGACGCGGTGTTCTTTGCTACCGGGCGTCGCGGCAACAGCCGTGATCTGGGCCTGGAAGCGCTCGGCATCTGCATCGGCGAGCACCAGCAGGTGCAGGTGGACGAATGGCAGACCACCAGCGTGCCGAGCGTGCACGCGGTGGGTGATATCGCCGGCAAGGTTGGCCTGACCCCGGTGGCGGTGGCTGCTTCGCGACGGTTGATGGATCGCCTGTTCGGTGGTCGCCCGCAGTCGAAGATGGATTACGAGAACGTGGCCAGCGTGGTGTTCTCGCACCCGCCGCTGGGTGCGGTGGGCATGAGCGAGGAAGAAGCGCGCGCGTTTCGACCAGGTGAGCGTTTACCACAGCCGTTTCCGACCGATGCTGCAGGCGCTGGCCAACGGTACACAGCGCAGCCTGTTCAAGATGGTCTGCGCCGGCCCGGAAGAACGCGTGGTAGGTATCCACCTGCTGGGCGAAGCGGCCGACGAGATCCTGCAGGGTTTTGCGGTGGCGGTGAAGATGGGCGCGACCAAGGCCCAGTTCGATGACACCGTGGCGATCCACCCGACCTCGGCCGAGGAAGTGGTGCTGATGCGCTGACCTGCGGTTGCTGCAGAGCCGAGCCCATGCTCGGCCGTCGCTCTTTGTAGAGTCGAGATCCTATGTTCGTGGTCAAGCCTGCTGGAAGCAGGCTTGACCCACCTTCAGCATGGCCGGATCGAAGTCCCGGCCGCTTTTGAAGACACCCCAGGCGATCCTGGCCAGCTTTCTGGCCAGGATGTTGAAGACGGCGGTGCTGGGGTGACCGCGTTTTGACAGCTCGTCGTAGAGCGGTTGCCCCTGGCGACACCGCTTGAGCCCCATTGCGGCCATGTAGAGCATCTGGCGCAGCACTGGCGCGCCCTGTTTGGACAGCCGACGCCGTCCCGTTCTGCCGCCAGACTCGTTGGGCCGGGGATCCAGGCCCGTGCAGGCGATCCACGCGTTGGCGTTGGCCAACGGCCAGCGCGTCATGTAGTAAATCAGGTGAGCGGCGACGGCGGGGCCGATACCAAGGATGGTCAACAGGCGCTTGTAGAGCGTGCCATGCTCTCCATCGCGACCCAAGCGCTGCAGTTCGCTTTCCAGCTCGGACAGCGTCCCAGCCAGAGCGCAGAACAGATCTGACAGCTCCCCGGGGGCACTTTTGCTTACCCCGAAGGATTGCTCCAGCCGCGCGCGTGTCTTTACCAGCGTCTGCCGCTTGCGCAGCAAATCGTGCATTTGCTGCTGCTCGTCGGTACGCGGTACGTATTCACGCAGGCGATCGTTCTCCTTCTTCACGTATCGGGCGATCGCTTCGGCGTCCATGGCGTCCGTCTTGCCACGCGAGCCCGTCGCCCGGCCGTAGTGCTTGATCAGACGTGGATTGATCACATAGACAACGTGGCCTGCCTGGCCAGCCATCCGAGCCAACAACTCGTAGTACCGCCCCGTCGCCTCCATGCCAATCCGGCATCGCTGGGGCAAGGTGTTGAGCCACTGGGCTATGCCGGCCCGGGTGTTGGCGATCCTGTCGCCGGCCTTGCGGTCGGCCACTGCCGGTACGAACTCCTTGGAGTCCACGTCCACGCCAATATCGAGAGAATCAGACATTTGTACGGCTCCCAGCTATCTTTAAGGGGCTGGGGTGGTACCGCACCGACGTTAGCTTGCCTACATCGACGATCCCCTTTGGGGGCCGTACGATCCTTTATCGACGTTCGTGTGCGGGATGGGGATCGCTCGACTCGTCTGTCGGCTAGTATCCGCAGATGCATGCTTGACGGTCCCTCCACCCTGGCTCCTACATACCTCGTAGGAGCCGGGAGGAACATACAAGCCATGCTCGACTGCGGTGGAAAGACAGTCGAGCATGGCTCGACTCTACAAGGCGGGCACCGGACGCCCCCGTGCGACAATGGGCGCCCCCACGCTTTCCCGGACCGCTCCGAGCGGCCCGCCGTCGTCCTGATGTCCAATCCCGCTTCCCGTATCGCCACCGCCTCCCCACGCATTGCGCTGGGGGGTATCGGCCTGGCCGCGATCGGCGCCATCGCTGCTTCCGGCAAGGCGATCATTGTCAAGCTCGGCCTGCGTCACGGCGTGGATGCCACCACGCTGCTTGCCCTGCGCATGCTGATGGCGCTGCCGCTGTTCGTTTTGATGGCGCTGTGGGCCGCGCGTCGGGCCGAACCACTGTCCTGGGCCGACCGAGCTCGTGTGCTGTGGCTGGGTTTCACCGGCTACTACCTGTCCAGCCTGCTCGACTTCCAGGGCCTGCAGTACATCAGCGTGACCCTGGAACGATTGATCCTGTACTTGAATCCGACCCTGGTGCTGCTGATCAACGTGCTGCTGGCGCGCCAGCGGCCGGGCCGATGGCAGATCGGCGCGCTGGTGCTGAGTTATCTGGGCGTGCTGCTGGCGTTCGGCCATGACCTGCAGCGCGAGGGTGGGCAGATCATCGTTGGCAGCCTGCTGGTGCTGGGCAGTGCGCTCAGCTATGCGCTGTACCTGTTCGGCAGCGGGCAGGTGGTCGCGCGTATCGGAGCGGTGCGGCTGACCGCTTACGCCAGCTGCGTGGCCAGCGTGCTGGTGCTGCTGCATTTCGCGGTGACCCATCCGCTGCCGTTGTTGTGGCAGGCACCGGCGCCGGTGCAGTGGTTGTCGCTGGTCAATGCCACCGTGTGCACGGTGCTGCCAGTGCTGGCGATCATGCTGGCGGTGCAGCGCGTGGGTTCGTCGCTGGCCGCGCAGGTCGGTATGCTGGGCCCTGTTTCCACCATCGTGATGAGCCTATGGCTGCTCGACGAACCGATGGGGCCGGCGCAGATCGCCGGCACCGTGCTGGTGCTGATCGGCGTTCTGCTGGTAACCCGCCTGCGGCGCTGACGCCTGAGCAGGCGCGCGCGCATCCTGGCGGTGATCCGCGCGATCCCGGCGGGGCAGGTGATGGGCTATGGGCAGGTGGCGCTGCGCGCGGGCCTGCCCGGGCGTGCGCGCCTGACCGCGCGCATCCTGGGCCAGAACGACGACCCGGACCTGCCCTGGCATCGCGTGCTGCGCTCGGATGGGCGCATTGCCATGGAGGAAGGTTCGGCTGGTTGGCGCGAACAGTCACAGCGGTTGCGCGCCGAGGGCGTGCGGGTGGAGAACGGCCGGGTGCGGATGACGGCGGCTGATCCGGCGGCGGCACTGGATGCCGCTGTGTGGGGTCCGGGCTGAGCACCGCTGGCGACTGAACAGGCCGCGCCTGCCGGTCGCCAACAAGACACGGTGCTGCGGCTATGATGGAGGCCGTTCCATGCCGGTGCTCCCATGTTCCCGCGACTGCCAACCGTCACCAAGGCCCTGCTGATCGCCAACGCGATCCTGTTCCTGCTGCAGCAGCCGTTCCTGCTCGGCATGCAGACCTTCGAGCCGTTCATGCTCCAACCCCTGCAGCAGGGCTTCGACGCATTCTCGCCGGGCGGCAACTTCCAGCCCTGGCAGCTGCTGACCTACGGCTTCCTGCACGGCAGCTTCGGCCATCTGTTCTTCAACATGCTGGCGGTCTTCATGTTTGGCGCGCCACTGGAGCAGACCTGGGGCGAGAAGCGCTTCCTGCTGTATTACCTGGTGTGCGTGGCCGGTGCCGGTGTCTGCCAGCTGCTGGTGGGTACGCTGCTGGAAAACCCGGCCACGGTGCTGGGTGCTTCCGGTGGCGTGTTCGGCCTGCTGCTGGCCTACGGCATGCTGTTCCCCAACCAGCGGGTGATGCTGCTGTTCCCGCCGATCCCGATGAAGGCGCGTACCTTCGTGATCCTGTTCGGCGTGGGCGAGCTGGTGCTGGGCATGACCGGCTGGCAGCCGGGCGTGGCCCACTTCGCACACCTCGGCGGCATGCTGTTCGGCTGGTTGCTGATCCGCTACTGGCGCGGACAATCGCCGTTCAACAAGCGCCGCCCGCCCGGCCCACCGAAGCGCCCGAACCATCTGCGCAGCGTGAAGTGAGGCGCGATGCGCCTCGCTTCACGCGGGTAGGTGCCAACCTTGGTTGGCACGCTTTGAATGGGATCATTTGACGCGGTAGGTGCCGACCGTTGGTCGGCACACATTCTCCCACGCGGGTAGGTTGGCACGCTTTGAATCGGATCATCTGACCCGGTAGATGCCAACCTTGGTTGGCGTCCGCTCTGCCACTCTGTGCCAACCAAGGTTGGCACCTACCCATCCTGCAACACCACCTG
This sequence comes from Stenotrophomonas sp. 93052_Sma, assembly GCF_056481145.1. Lineage (NCBI taxonomy): Bacteria > Pseudomonadati > Pseudomonadota > Gammaproteobacteria > Lysobacterales > Lysobacteraceae > Stenotrophomonas > Stenotrophomonas sp. 93052_Sma. The sequence continues at coordinate 3,499,478 of NZ_CM151134.1, read as the reverse complement.
CGCGGCATTGTGCCCGGGCGCACCGGTCACACCGCCACCGGGATGGGTACCCGACCCACACAGATACAACCCCGGAAGGGCGCCGCGGTAGCCGGCCTGGCCGACCATCGGTCGAGCCGAGAACAGCTGGTTGGCACTGAGCGCGCCATGGAAAATGTCGCCGCCGACCAGGCCGAAGGTGCGTTCCAGATCCAGCGGCGACAGCACCTGCCGACCGAGCACGCTGCCGGCAAAGCCGGGCGCATACCGTTCGACGGTGGCAATCATCAGGTCCGCCACAGTCTCACGGTGATCATCCCAGTGGCGCCCGTCGGGCAGTACCGGCGCCACGTGCTGGCAGAACAGGCTGGCCACATGCTGCCCCGGCGGCGCCAGCGAATCGTCCAGCGTGCTGGGAATCAGCATCTCTACGATCGGTTCGTGCGACCAGCCGTCGCGGCGCGCGTCCAGCCAGGCGCGGTCCATGTAGTCCAGGCTGGGTGCCATGATGATGCCGGCGCTGAGGTGATCGCCGGGGCCGGGCAGGGCACGGAAGTCCGGCAACCGCGACAGCGCCACGTTCATCCGGAAGGTGCCGGAACCGCAGCGCCAGTTCGTCATGCGTTCGCGTGTGGCAGCGGGTACCTGCGTTGGCTCCAGCAGCTGTTCGTACAGCAGCTTCGGATTGACGTTGGCCACCACCGCGCGTGCACGCAGGGTTTCGCCGTTGACCAGTTCCACCCCCACGGCGCGGCCTTGTTCGATCAGTACCTGTTGCACACCGGCATCCACGCGCAGTTCGGCCCCGGCCTCGCGCGCCGCGCTGGCGATGGCCTGGCTGATCGCGCCCATGCCGCCGATCGCGTGGCCCCACGCACCCTTTACGCCATTGCACTGGCCGAATACGTGGTGCAGCAGTACGTAGGCACTGCCCGCTGTATACGGGCTTGCGTAGTTGCCGACGATGCCATCAAAGCCGAACAGCGCCTTGATCGGCTCGCTCTCGAACCAACGGTCCAGGTACTCCGCCGCCGACAGCGTGAACAGGTCCAGCAGTTCCTGCCGCAGTGGCGCATCCAGCGCCGCCAGTTCGCGGCCGAGTTTCCCCATCTGCCATAGTGCGGGCAGCGCACGCCAACCGCCTGCTACACCCAGGTCGGGCGGCGCGCAGGGCCCATGCGCGCAGTACGTCGGCGAAGATTTCCAGGCGTGCCTCGTACGCGGGCAAGCGCTGCGCATCCCGCTCGGAGAACTTCGCCACTTCGGCCTGAGTGCGGCCAGGTGCCGACAACAGATAGCGGTCGACGGGCAATGGCAGGAAGTTGTTGGCCGGGCGCGCGACGATGCGCAGCCCATGCGCATGCAGCTGCAGGTCGTCGATCACCTTCGGCTGCAGCAGCGAGACCGTGTACGAGGCGACTGAATTGCGGAAGCCGGGATGGAATTCCTCGGTGACCGCAGCGCCGCCAAGAACGCCGCGACGTTCCAGCACCAGCACCTTCTTTCCGGCACGCGCCAGATAGGCCGCGCAGACCAGGCCGTTGTGGCCACCACCAACGATGATCGCATCCCAGGTCATCTGCACCTCGGAAAAAGGGGACGGAGGGGATTAAGTCGCAATTCGCATGGGGGCACCGGCAATGGGGAGAAACGACTTAATCCCCTCCGTCCCCTTTTTTGATCGCTGCTTCGATGGTGGCGATGTCGATCTTCTTCATCGGCATCATCGCGTTGAATGCGCGCTTGGCCAGTGCCTTGTCCTGGCTGGTCACCGCTTCGATGAGCATGCGCGGGCTGATCTGCCAGGAGATGCCCCAGCGGTCCTTGCACCAGCCGCATTGGCTCTCCTGGCCACCGTTGCCGACGATCGCATTCCACAGGCGGTCGGTCTCGGCCTGGTCCTCGGTCTGGATCTGGAAGGAAAACGCTTCGCTGTGCTTGAACGCGGTGCCACCGTTGAGGCCGACGCAGGGGATGCCGCAGACCGTGAATTCAACGGTCAGTACGTTGCCTTCCTTGCCGTCCGGATAGTCACCGGGGGCGTGATGCACGGCGGTCACCGCGCTGTCGGGCAGGATACTGGCGTAGAAGGTGGCGGCCTCGAGTGCGCCGTTGTCATACCAGACACAGATCGTGTTCTTGTGTGCCATGTCGGGGCTCCACGTTGGACGAAGCCGCAGCGATAGCATGCGCGGTGTTAATCCGGGATCGTGCTGCACCTGCAAAAAAGGAGGGCGCCCGAAGGCGCCCTCTGCGTTACCCGTGCAGCTGGATCAGCGCCATACCTTGATCTGCTCGGCTTCACTGCGCTGCATCGACTGGCCGGCCTTGCAGCTGAAGGTGGCGCCGAAGGCCGGCAGGTTGGCCAGCGTGCCGTTGCTGCGCCACAGGCCCGGTGCACGGATGTCGGCGGTCAGGCGACGTACGGCCTCGTTCGGCGCCAGCTGCTGCGCCCACAGCGCAGACCAGGCGCGGAAGAAGCCCTGCTGCTGGGCCTGCTTGGCCTTCGGCTCCTGCGCGACATACGCCGCCCAGGCCAGTTCCAGACCGGCGATGTCGGCCAGGTTCTCTTCCTGGGTGAGCGTGCCGTTGACCTTGGCACCCTTCACGCCCGGGAAGTCGTAGGCGCTGTACTGCGCGGCTACGCGGTTACCGAGCAGGGTCCAGGCGGTCTTGTCGGCCGGGGTCCACCAGCTGCGCAGCTCGCCCTTGGCGTCGACCAGCGCGCCCTTGGCATCGATCGCGCGGGTCAGCTCATGGCCGACCAGGCCACCGAAGCTGCCGAACTTGTCGGCAGCGTCGGCCTTGGCGTTGAACACCGGGCCCTGCAGGATCGCGGCGGTGACGATCAGGCGGTTCTGGGCCAGATCGTAGGCCAGCGAAGGCTGCTGCGGCAGCACGTCCCAGCGACGGTCGGCGTTGCCCTTGCCGATGCGCTTCATTTCCTCGCGATGGCGCCAGGTCGAAGCAATCAGCATGTTGCCACCGAACGAACCGCGGCCCATCGGCTGCACGCTGTAGTCGAGGTCGCGCAGCGGGGTGCCGATCTCGATCTTCAGCGCAGCCAGCTTGGCCTGCGCTTCGGCCTTGGCTTCGGTGCTCATCCAGCTGCTGTTCTTGACCGCTTCGATCTGCACTTCGCGCACCTTGTCGACGATCCACGCCGCCTGGCGACGATCTTCGGCGGACAGGTAACGGGCAGCGTATTCGCGACCGACCATCGGGCCAGCGGCTACGTTGATCGCCTCCAGCACGTCTTCCCAGCGCTGCGGCGGCAGGGTTTCGCCACGCAGCACGCGGCCGCGGAATTCGAACTCGGCATCGCGGTAGGCCTTGGACAGGTACGGTGCCATCGAGTCGCCCACGCGCCAGCGCAGGTAGGCCTTCCACTGGTCCGGCTTGAGCTTGGTGACCATGCCGTCGAGCTGCTTGAACAGGCCCGGGTCGGCCAGCGAGACCAGGTCGTCATCCACGCCCTGTGCCTTCAGGAAGGCATCCAGCTGCAGGTTGCGGTAGCGGCTGTTGAGCTCCTTGGTGGAGATCGGCACGTAGTTGTTGAACGGATTGTTGATGCCGGCCAGCGACTGCGCATTGCGTGCCAGCTCGGTTTCCAGCGCGATCACCGCCTGCGACTCGGCATCCAGCTTGGCCGCCGGCGTGCCGGTCAGTGCCAGGATCTGCTTGACGTAGTTGCGGTAGCGGCCCATCAGCGCCACGGTGTCGGCGTCGGTGCGCGTATAGAACGCCGGATCCGGCAGGCCCATGCCGCCCTGCATGAAGTAGCCGATGTGACGGTCCAGCGCTTTCAGATCGACGTCGGGGCCGAAATTGAATGCCACCGGGATGCCGACCTGGTGCAGTGCGGCGATCGAGGCCGGCACATCCTTGGCCTTCTTGATGGCGTTGATGCGGGTCAGCAGCGGGGCGATCGGGTTGGAGCCGTCTGCTTCCACGGCCGCTTCATCCAGGCCACTGGCCCAGAAGTCACCCAGCAGCTTCTGCACGTTGCCCTGCGGCGCCTTCATCGCTGCGTCGAGCAGTTCACGCTGCTGCTGGCGGCTGCGGTCGACCAGCTGGCCCAGCGCGGTGGTGGCGCCGGTCTGCGGCACCGGGTTGGCCTTCAGCCAGCCTGCATTGGTGGCGTCGTAGAAGTCGCTGCACTGGGCACTGACAGCCGGGGCACGCGCGGCCTTTTTCTTGGCGGCGAAGGCATCGTGGGTCGGGACCAGAGTCGCCAGGCTGATGCCCAGGGCGATGGCAAGCGGACGGAAATTGGGCATGTGGAACGAATCCGTGATGGATTGAGGGCGCGCGCACTATAGCAAGCCGCGCATGGGCGCGGCATGCACGCATCACGGCGCATCCGCCGGGCATGGCCCGGCGCTACCGGGTGTGTGGCATCGACATCGCATGCACGCATCACGGTGGCTCCGCCGTGCCGTGCGCCGACCAAGGTCGGCATCTGCCAACGGCGTGGGCCTGCACAGGCGCAGCAGATCCACGCCATGCGTGGATGACGGGCGCGGCAAAAAAACAAAGGCCCGGGAATTCCCGGGCCTCTGCAGGTCTACCTTGGCATCAGCCAGGGCTTACCAGATCACCACCTGCTGCTCGCCGGCGCGGGCCATCGGCGAACCGGCCTTGCACTGGAAGGCCGCGGCAAAGGTCGGCAGGTTCGACGGCGCACCCATGGCGCGGAACTGCGCCGGCGCGTGCGGGTCGGTGGCCAGGCGGACCTTGGCGTTTTCCGGGGTGTACTTGGTGCGCCACACGGTGGCCCAGTTGAAGAAGAAGCGCTGGTCGCGGGTGAATCCATCGACCTTTGCATCTTCCTTGCCGGCGGACGCCTTCTGCAGGGCGTCGTAGGCGGTAGCCAGGCCGCCCAGGTCGGCGATGTTCTCGCCCAGGGTCAGGTGACCGTTCACGGCCTGGCCGTCGACCTTGTACTGGTCGAACTGCTTGACCAGCTTGCCGGTCAAGCCTTCGAAGTTCTTCTTGTCAGCGGCGGTCCACCAGTCTTCCATGTTGCCGGTCGGCCCGAAGCGTGCACCCTGGTCGTCGTAACCGTGGGTCATTTCGTGGCCGATCACCGCACCGATGCCGCCATAGTTCAGTGCGTCGTCGGCCTTCGGATCGAAGAACGGCGGCTGCAGGATGGCGGCCGGGAACACGATCTCGTTCTGCAGCGGGTTGTAGTAGGCGTTGACCGTCTGCGGGGTCATGCCCCACTCGGTCTTGTCCACCGGCTTGCCGATCTTGGACAGGTTGAACTTGTAGTTGAACTCACTGGCTGCGCGCACATTGCCCAGGTAGCTGTCGCGCTGGGTCTGCAGGCCCGCCCAGTCACGCCACTTGTCCGGGTAACCGATCTTCGGAGTGAAGGTTTCCCACTTGGCGATGGCCTTGGCCTTGGTTTCATCGCTCATCCAGCTCAGGCCCTGGATGCGTTCCTTCAGCGAAGCGGCCAGGTTCTTCACCAGCTCTTCCATCTTCGCCTTGGCTTCCGGCGAGAAGGCAACCTTCACGTACAGCTGGCCGAAGGCTTCACCGGCGTCGTTCTCGATGGTGCCCAGCACGCGCTTCCAGCGCGGCTTCTGTTCCTTCTGGCCATTGAGGGTCTTGCCGTAGAACTCGTAGTTCTCCTGCACGAAGGCATCGGCCAGGTACGGCGAGGCGCTGTCCACGGTGTGGAAGCGCAGGTAGGCGCGCCACACCGACGGATCGGTATCGCCCAGCGCCTTGCTCACTTCCTCATGGAAGGCCGGCATGGCCAGCGAGAACTTCTCCGGCGCGGCTACGCCCTGCGACTTGAAGAACTCGGTCCAGCTGAAGTTCGGGGTCAGCTTGTCGGCGTCAGCCAGGGTGACCGGGTTGTAGTACAGCTCGACGTTGCGCGACAGCTCGACGCGCGACTTGGAGGCCTTGGCCAGGCGGGTCTCGAACTTGACCACGTCCTCGGCCTGCTTGGCAGCGTCGGCAGCGGCGACGCCGGACAGCTCCAGCACCTTGGCGACGTGTGCCTGGTAGGCCTTCAGCTTGTCGGCGTTCTTGGCATCGGTGTAGTAGGTGCTGTCCGGCAGGCCCAGGCCGCCCTGGCTGGCGTAGGCCAGGTTGACGGCCGAGTTCTTGAAGTCGGCTTCGGCGCCGAAGCCGAACAGGACGTTGTCACCCTTGGCCGCGCTGCTGCGCAGGTAGTCGGCGATGGCCGCCTTGTCCTGCAGGCCGTCGATCGCGGTGAGGTCGGCCTTCAGCGGCTCGATGCCCTGGGCATTGATCTTGGCTTCGTCCATGCCGGTGGCCCACAGGTCGCCGACGATCTTCTCGATATGGTTCGGGTTCTTGACCTGCGCGACCTGTTCAGCCAGCTGGTGCTGCACGGCCACCGAACGCTCGTCGAGGATGGTGAACGCGCCCCAGCTGGTGCGGTCGCCCGGAATTTCATTGGCGGCCAGCCACTTGCTGTTGACGTAGTCGCCGAAGGCGCCACAGGCGTCCTTGCTGGCATCCAGATCGCTGGGCTGGAAGGCGTTGTAGGCCGGCAGCTTGCTCTCGTCCAGCGTGTAGTTGGTGGCTTCGGCCGCGGCCGGCGTGGAGGCGGTGGCGTCCTTGGCCGGGGTTTCGTTCTTGCCGCAGCCGACCAGCGCGGCCGAAACGGCCAGGGTCAGCAGCACGATCTTGGGAGTACGGGTCACTTTGATGGCCTCCAGGCCGAGTGAGTCAGGGAAGGGCCGCGGGGACGGCCGTGGGCCGAACAATACGCCGCCGGCCTGCCCTGCAAGGGTGTCGAAGGTCATGGCCGGGCGCAAGGGGGGCCGCTTCGTGGCCCGGAAAAGACAGACCCGGCAAAAGCCGGGTCTGTCGGGGTACTGCGATCAGGCGTGGATCAGAACTTGTACTTCAGACGCACGAACGGGGTGCGGCCGTACAGGTCGTACTGGGTCGAGAATGCCGCAATGTTGCCGTAGCGGGCATCGCTGACACCGGTGGAGATCAGCGGCGGAGTCTTGTTGAAGATGTTGCTGACACCCACCAGGATTTCCCAGTCGGCCTGCGAGTAGCTGACCGATGCGGTGTGGTAAGTACGCGAATCGACCACGATGTCACGGTAGGAGTTCGGACGGCCCTGGTAGATGAAGACCGGATCCAGGTCGATGTCCTTGGTCTTGTGGATGTAGGTGGTCAGCCAGTTGAAGGTCCAGTCTCCACGGGTCAGGCTGAGTGCCAAGTTGCCCACAACCTTCGGACGCCCGATGTCACCGAGAAGCTCATTGGACGAAAGGCCACTTTCTTCAGCGCTGGAGAAGACCTGCTGGGTATCCTCGATGGTGTAAGTGACCTGGGTTTCGGCAGAGAACTTGCCGAACGAGAAGTCGTGGTCGAAGTTCGCAGTCAGATCGTAGCCGCGGGTGCGCTGCTTGTTGATGTTGACGTACTGGTTGTACACATCAGTGATGTTCCAAGCCTCATCGCCGGTGCCGGGGTTGCGGACCAGCAGGCCGCAGAAGGCGTTCGGATACACCGCAGCACCATAGCAACCCTTGACGATGTCCGCCGTGGTGATCTGGCCGATCTCGTTCTTCACCTGATAATCGAAGTAATCGATTGCCACACTCAGATTGGCAAAAGTGGGGGTGAACACGATACCTGCGGTCTTGGCACGGGAGGTCTCCGGAATCAGCTGGCCTGCACCGCCGCCCGAATATACAGTTGCACTGCTGCCGGCACCTGCGTAGTCGGCAGGAATGCCTGCCGCGGCACAGTTGCGCTGGTAGTTGGTGTTGGAGCTCTCACCCCAGCGGATGCAGGGGTCGATGCCGGTCTGTCCCAGGAAACCGGTCTGGTTGCCCAGATACAGCTCATACAGGCCCGGAGCACGGTAGGAGGTGCCGATCGAGCCGCGCAGGCGCAGCGACGGAATGACCTGCCAGTTGAGGCCCACCTTCCAGACCTCGTCGGTGCCATCCACCGAGTCGTACTGGAATGCGCGGCCGGACGCGTTCAGGCTCAGCGACTCAATCGCGGGCAGGCCCTTCAGCAGCGGGACATCGAATTCAACAAATGCTTCCTTGACCTTGTCGTTGCCCTTGGTGACATTGGCCGAGCTCGAGCCCCAAACGTCCTGTGCCCTTGACAGTTCACCCGGCTGGTCATTGATCGAGTAGTAGCGGTACTCCAAGCCCGCGGCTACGCCCACAGCACCTGCCGGCAGCTCGAACAGGTCGCCGCTGACGACGGCATTGATCGTGGCCTGCTTGTAGATCGTCTTACCCCAATCCCACTGTCCCAGCAGATTGCTGAGTTCATCGACTTTGGCCCCGCTCAGATAGCCCGGATCGAGGTAGTTCAGTGTCGGCGCGTTGTCAGTGTAGTCAACGTCGCCGGTCTTGGAGGCCTGGATGCCAAAGTTGCCGTACTTGCCCTTGGAGTGGCTGAAGTTGGCATTGACTTCCCATGCCCAAGTGTCAGTGCCTTTGAACAGACCATCGAGCTTGGTGGCGCCGTAGAAGTAGTCGACCGTGACGTCCTGCTGCGACTTGAACGGCATGATCGGACGGATGACGCCGGTGAAGCCTGAACCTGCCGGTGCCTGGATGCGCGGGAAGAACTGGCGCCAGCGGAAGGCTTCGGTCTCGCGACGGTTGAACAGCCACTGGGTCTTCCAGTTGACGGAGTCGAAGGCGAAATCGGTGGCTACGAAGACGCTTTTGCGCTCCTGCTGGTTGATGATCTGCTCTTCACCAAAGCGTGCGAAGTTCAGCGGCTCATCATAGTAGGCCTGGCCGCCGCCTGCGTAGGTACGGGTGGTACGCGGGCGATAGCCGGGGAGTGGGCCGATGGTGTTGCCTTCCGGTGAAGGGACATAGCGGATGGCACCTACGTCGACAACGTTATGCAGCAGGTTGTTGCAGTTTGCCAGGTTGGTGCCGGCAGTGATTGAGCGGTCCTGACGGTCGATGCGGTTGCCATCGGCATCCTTGACCAGATCATTGCTGCAGTTCAGGTAGTCACGGTCGTTGCGGTTCAGTTCGTAGTGCTTGTACCACTCTGCCGCAGCCACGATGCTGCCTTTCTCGAAGTTCCAGCCGTTGGCCAGTGAGGCAGCGAACACTTCACCGCCGCCTTCGGTCGGCACGCGGCCGGTAACGGTCAGCTCCGGGCGCTCGATGTTCTTCTTGGTGATCAGGTTGACCACACCGGCCACGGCGTCGGAACCATAGATCGAGGACGAACCGTCCTTCACGATCTCGGCACGCTGCAGGATGGCGGTGGGAATGACGTTCAGGTCGAAGGCGCCGACGGCGCCACGGGTACCGGCTGGGCCGGGGCGCTGGCCATCGAGCAGCACCAGGGTGCGGTTGGCGCCCAGGCCACGCAGCGAAACCGTCTGCACGCCAGTACCGCCGTCCACGACGAAGCCGCCGAACTGGTGGGTGATCTGGGTTTCGGCCGAACCGATGGCCGACTTCTGCAGGAACTCGGCCACGTTGACCTGGCCCTGCTTCGCGTTGGTTTCGGCATTGATCGTGAACACCGGCGAGGTGGTCTCATAGTCCGCACGACGGATCAGAGAGCCGGTGACAGTAATCTTGTCAAGATCCGTCGCGCGCTGGGAAGACGAGGAAGTGCTTGACGCCTTTGCTTCCTGCGGGGTGGATTCCTGGGCCAGAGCCGGTGCGACCTGCAGGCAGGCCAGCACAGCAAGAGTCAACGGGACGCGGCTTGGCTTGGTTTGGCGGTTGGCGGTGCGCATTTCGTTTTGATCCCCACTTGTTATGCTTCGGTTAATGGAGTGTATGTGTCGCGTAAAGTAAATGCAACATGAATGATAAATATCCTTAACTTGTTGTTAGTAAGGGAAAATTCAGGGATTTGCGCATGAAAAAGCCCCTGCCGCGCGGGCAGGGGCTTGAGGGAGGCGCTTGATGCTGGGGAGAGATCAGAGGCCGCCGGGGCCGCAATCCTTGCTCAGGTAGTCGGCCATGAGCGTCAATGTCGTCCGGAAGTGCACGGGGTACCACGGCATGCTGTGCGGCATGTCGGGGATCAGCTCGAACCGGGCTGGGACCTTGCCCTGTACGCCGTTGTAGAAGTTCCTCGCATGGAAGGACGGCGTGCGTACGTCACGGTCGCCGACGAAGGTCAGCAGAGGAATCGTGGCCTTCGCGGTGTTCTGCATCGGGTCCATGCCCTTCACCGTGCGCCCCTGCAGAATGCGTTGCAGGCGGTTCTGGCTCCAGGAGGTGCCCAGCCGGCCAAGATCGGTGACCGGGGCACCCGCGATGGCGCACTGGTAGGGCGATGGGCTCCGGACCGTTGCGGCGGCAGCCGCGAAGCCGCCGTAGGAATAGCCGAAGATCGCGATACGGTCCTTGGCGGCGATGCCCTGTGAGACGAGCCAGGCGGCGCCGTCATCCTTGTCGTCCTGCATCTTCTGGCCCCACTCGGCGTCACCTGCCAGCCAGAGCTTGCGGCCAAGGCCGGCGCTGCCGCGGTACTGAGGGCGCAACACGGCGTAGCCGCGCGAAGTGAAGAACGGCACCCAGCCTGATGCATCCCAGCCGGTGTAGTCGCGTGCCCACGGCCCGCCGTGCGGATGAACGAGTGCCGGCAGCGGGCCGTCGCCCTGCTTCCAGCCCGGCGGGAGATCCAGAATCGCTGGAATCTGCAGCCCATCGCGTGCGGTGTAGGTCACCCAGCGTTGTTCACCGATCTGCTTGCTGTCCACCCAGGGGCGCTCATTGCCGAGTGGCACGACATCCTTGCGATCGGCCAGGATGAAGTAGCTCTTCGGGTTGCGGTTGCTTTCCGTGGTGAACAGGACGCGCGAAAGGTCGTCGTTGTAGCCGGTGATGTAGATGCTCAGGCCGGGATAGGCTTTCTGCAGGCCCTCCTGCAGGGCCTTCATCTGCGGATCCACGTACACGGCCTGTCGTTGCGGACCGTCGATATAGAAGCCGAGGACCTGGTTGAAGTTGCTCTTGCGCGTGCCCAGGATCAGTGAACTGATCGAGAAGGATGGATGGGCGGCCAGAGGCTCCTTGTCGAACTCCTTTTTGGCAGGATCGTACAGTCGCGCCTGCACCAGATCCGAGAACTGGTCGGTCAGCACGTACAGCTTGCCGCTGTCATCGTCTATGCCGACGACTTCCACCGTATAGCGTTCGCTCAGTCGGGTGGTCAGGGGGGCGTGCACTTCGAACTGGCCGGCGCTGTTCTTGATCAGAATGCGTTGTTCGAAATCGTCGGAGCCGGCGGATTCGACCTGGGTCTGGGTAAGGACTTCACCTGTGCGGGGATGGAACAGGCCGGGTGACGTGCGGGAGCTGCCCTTGAACAGCAGTTCGGTCTGGCCTGTGCGCAGGTTGAAGCGATAGTAGTTGGCCTGCAGCGTGGCCTCATTGAGCTGGCTGATGATGACCCTGTCTGCGTCCAGCGGCAGCCCATGGACGAGCGAGGCGGTACCCGCAAGTTCGAGGCAGCGAAGGGTCTCTGGGCTGACCCCGAGCGTGCGGGTGTTGTTGGCGAAAGCCTCGTCGAACTTGGTCTGGGTGGCGTCGGTGAGGTAGGCCTTGGTCAGGAAGGTCTTGGTGGCTCCCGTACTGTTGCCTTCACCGCAGCCGCCGAGTTTGCCTGTCCATTCCTGGCGCCCGATGACGAGGTTGCGTCCCGCCTTCAGTGCGCTTGCCGCGATGAACTTCATCCGGTCACCGGATGGCGTGATGGCGACCGGGCCGGCGCCGAGGTTATCCAGGTTCCAGTTGGCCAGGGCGGTATCGCTGTTGTCGCTGCCGGGCGCGGCGACGATCGCGACCAGCTGCTTGCCGTCGGCGCTCATGGTGACCGACTGGATGGTGGGGATCTTGGCGAAATCCTCGGCTGGCAGAGGGCTTGCGAGGGCAGGGGCAATGCACAGCGCCGCCAGTGCGGCGGCGCCAAGGCGGGCGGGGGACAAGCGCAGTTCCATGGTCGGCAGGGTCCTTGTGGCGGGCACATCAATATGACCTGAAGATGAACGAAGACGTGAATCCAGTCAACTTGGCGTGAATGCCCGGGCGCGCGTCACGCACTGGAGGGACGGCCAGCAAAAAAAGACCCCGCCGGGGCGGGGTCTTTGGTGCGGCAAGGGCCTGGATCAGTGATCGCCGAACTCGTACTTGGCCTGCACATAGATGGCACGCCCGTAGGCGTTGTACAGGTAATTGTTGTACGGCTGGCCGCTGGTGCCGGCGAAGCTGAAGCGCTGGTTGTCCGGCATCTTGTTGAACACGTTGTTGACCATCAGCGACAGGGTCAGGTTGTCCAACGCACGGTAGTTCACGCTCAGGTTGTAAGTGGTGTAGGAGCCCCACTTGCCTGCCTTGTAGCCGGAGCTGTGGACGTAGTCGTAGCCATTGCCCACGTACGCCATGTAGTTCGGCGTCTTGCCAATGTAGTTGGCGTACAGGGTGGTGGTCCACTTGTCCTTGGCCCAGCCGACCGAACCATCGGCGCGCACCTTGGCGTACGAGTCGTACACCCACATCGCGTACGGGTCACGCAGCAGGTCCAGGAACTCATCGCCCGGCTGCGGCTGCAGTTCGCGCTTGAGCATGTCGGTGTAGTTGCCCGAGAACTGAAGCGAACCGAAGCGGCCCATGTCGTGCACGTACTTGAAGCTGGCGGTCAGCGCTTCCAGGTTCTGGCGGGCGACGTTCATCTTCGGGGTATAGATCTCGTCCAGCACGCCGGACGCATCGCGGGTGATCCAGTCGTTGACGTTCTGGCAGCTGGCCGAGGTGTTGTTGGCCTGGCCGCCACGGCAGTAGTACTCAGCCAGCAGCAGCTGGTCGGAGCTGAGCGTATCGACCTCGTTCTTGATCTTCCAGTTGTAGTAGTCCACCGACAGCGACAGGTTGTTGATCGGTGCCCACACAACACCTGCATTCCAGACGTCGGCGGTGATCGGTTCCAGGTCCGGATTGCCGGCGCGGGTGCCGAATACCGAGACGCTGTCATACGGGCAACCGGTGGTGTTGGCCGGGTCGTAGCCCAACTGGCCGCAGCGGTAGTAGTCGGTGGAGCCGTTGGCGTAGTAGCCGCTACGGCCCTGGAACGCGTCGGACAGCGTCGGAGCGCGGAACGCCGTACCGTACTTGCCGCGGAACAGCAGGCTTTCGATCGGACGGAACTCGACGCCGATGCTGTAGGTGGACTTGTCGACGGTATTGCTGCCGATCTTGAAGGCGTCGTAGCGACCGGAACCGGTCACCGTCAGCATGTCATGCAGGGGCAGGCGCAGTTCGCCGGTCACCGCATAGTTGCTGCGGTGGCCAGCACCGGAGACCGCCGTGGTGCCCCAGACGCTGCCATCCATCAGGCCCGGATCGGGGCTGTAGTCCCAGCCTTCGCTTCCACCTTCAACGACCACGGCCAGGCCGGCGTCGCCGCCGGGCAGCTTGAACAGTGATCCATTGGTGACCTGTGCACGGGCCAGGTTCTGCCAGGTGCGGCTCTGGCTGTAGCTGTAGCCGGTGAAGGTCTGGAAGTCACCGGCCGGCAGCGGCGCGTAGAACGCTTCCCAGTTCGGGCTGTAGATGTCGTAGCCGGTGCTGGTGGTTCCCAGCACCGGGCCGAGCACGCGCTGTTCGAAGTAATCGTTGATCGGGTCATTCCAGCGCACGAAGTTGCGCTCGGTCAGCTTGTACTCGCCGCGGGTGAAGCTGAGGCTGTAGTCCCAGTTGCCGGCCGTGCCGCGGCCGCCCAGCGTCACCTGATAGGCCTTGTTGCGGTCGGTGTTCATGATGTCGCGGTAGCCGGCGCCGCCGATGTCTTCCGGGGCGAACACGCGCTGCAGGTTCATGTACTGGCCGCTGGCCTGGTCGTAGAAGCGGCCCCAACCGGAAGAGGTGCCCCACCAGGTGTAGCCGGAACCCGTCGCGTACTTGACCTCTTCCAGGCTGTACAGCGCATCGCCGAACAGCTGGAAATTGTCATTCACGTCGAAGGTGGCAGAGCTGTAGATCTGCGCGCTTTCCTTGCCGTTCTTGATGGTCTTGTAGCCGGTGCCATAGGTCGAGCCGCATGCCTGGCCGGTGGGCCGGGTGCCGAGCACGGTGGTGCCATCGAACTGCCCGGCGACGTTGGCGCACAGGTTCGGGTCCATCATGGCGTAGGCGTTGTTGGCCGCCGGCAGCAGCACCAGGAAATCGTTGGAGACGTACTGCGGGCTGTAGCCGTCGGGATTGTTGACCTTGGTCAGATCGCGTTGGTAGCCCCAGATCGGGCTGGTCTTTTCGTACTGCACGTTGACCAGCGCGTGGAAGCGGTCATCGACACCATTGAAGCCGCGGGCGCCGCTGAAGCGGAAGCTGTTGCCGCCGCCTTCGCTGTAGGCGCCGCCACGGACGTTGAGGACGCCACCATCCATGCGTTCCTTGAGGATGATGTTGACCACGCCAGCGATCGCATCGGAGCCATACAGTGAGGACTGGCCGCCCGGCAGGATCTCGATGCGCTCGACGATGTCGATCGGAATGCCGCTGATGTTGTTGAACGTATCGCCGCCGTTGTACAGCGCCGGATATGAAAGCATCGGGCGGCCGTTGATGAGGTACTTGGTGTAGCCCGGGCTGAGGCCGAACATGCCGGCGGCTTCGGCGCCCTGGGTGAACGAGGCCGAGGTCTGGCCACCCTGCAGGCCGCCAGTGGACAGCGAGGACTGCTGCAGGACATCGGCAACGCTGGTGAAGCCGCGGGTCTGGATGTCCTCTGCGGTCACGGTCAGGACCGGCGTGTGGTTCTCGATCTCGGTCTGCGGAATCAGCGAACCGGTGACCGTCACGCGGTCAAGCTGGGTCGGTGCATTGCCGCTTTGCGCCAGGGCCGTGCCGGAGGCGAGCAGTGTGCCGAGCAGGGCGAGCGTCAGTGGGTGGCGCGAGAGTGTGGAACGATGGCGAGACATGGAAAATCCCCGTAGTTAGCGATGTCTTGGCTACCGGCTTCCGTGTCGGCTTAACGATCTGTTCAGTTGCATTCCATTCAGCCGGACCGTAACACGCACTTAACGCAGGGAACACACGATCGTCATTTCGTCAATCCGGCTTTTGCCTGAAAAATGGCGATATATCAATGACTAACGCCAATTGTTTTGGAGTGTTTCAAAAGATGGCGATATGAAGGGCATTCTTTCGTAGTGCATTTGCTGCTTCTGCATCAATGCTTTACCGAAGGCTTCCTGGAACCAAAAAAAAGGCCCCGCCGAAGCGGGGCCTGGTCCAGACACGAAATCCGGAAAACGACGGGATCAGAAGTTGTACTTGACCTGGGCCGAGATCTGGCGGCCGTAGACGCTGTAGAAGCCGTCATTGAACGGGGTCGATTCGTTGCCCGGGTAGTTGTAGCGCTGGCCTTCCGGCAGCTTGTTGAACACGTTGTTGACCATCAGCGACAGGACCAGATCTTCCTGTGCCTGGTAGTTCATGCTCAGGTTGTACGTGGTGTACGAACCCCACTTGCCGGCCTTGGCGCCGGAGGAGTGGACGTAGCCGTAGCTGCGGCCGGTGTAGGCCAGGTAGTTCGGGGTGCTGCCGACGTAGTTGGCGTACACGGTGGTGGTGAACTTGGCGATGTTCCAGGCCACCGACAGATCGCCGCGGACCTTGGCGAAGTTGTCGTAGTACCACATGTTGTACGGATCGCTCAGCAGATCCAGCTTGGCGGCACCCGGCATCGGCTGCACTTCACGCTTCAGCATGTTGGTGTAGTTGCCGGAGAACATCAGCGAGCCGAAGCGGCCGATATCCTGCTGGTACTTGGCCGCCACGGTCACCGCTTCCAGGTTCTGGCTGGCAACGTTGAGCTTCGGCGTGTACACGCGGGTCAGGTTGCCACCGGCATCGCGGGACACCCAGTTGGTCACGTCACCGCAGCTGGCCGAGGTGTTGTTCGGCAGGCCGTTGTGGCACTGGTACTCGGCCAGCAGCAGCTGGTCGCTGCTGAGGGTCTTGACCTCGTTCTTGATCTTCCAGTTGTAGTAGTCGGCCGACAGCGAGAAGTTGCTGACCGGGGCCCATACCACGCCTGCGCTCCAGACGTCGGCGGTGATCGGCTTCAGGTCCGGGTTGCCGGACTTTTCGCTGTACACCGAGGTGTTCTTGTAGAACGAGCAGGCCTCGTCACGCAGGCCGTAGCCCAGCTGGCTGCAGCGGTAGTAGTCGTTCTGGCCGGACGAGTACGAACCGCTCATGCCCTGGAAGGCATCGGACAGGGTCGGCGCGCGGAAGGCGGTACCGTACTTGCCGCGCAGCAGCAGGCTCTCGATCGGACGGAATTCCAGACCGATGCTGTAGGTGGCCTTGTCGACGGTCTTGTCGGCAATCTTGAAGGCGTCATAGCGGCCCGACGCGCTGACGGTCAGCTTGTCGTGCAGCGGCATGCGCAGCTCGCTGGTGACCGCATAGTTGCTGCGGTGGCCGGCACCGGCGACAGCGGTGGTGCCCCACACATTGCCATCAACGAACGCCTGGTCCGGCGAGTAGTCCCAACCTTCGCTGCCACCTTCCAGCACGACGGCCAGGCCGGCGTCACCGCCCGGCAGACTGAACAGCGAGCCGTTGGTCACCTGCACGCGGCCCAGGTTCTGCCAGGTCTTGCTGCGATGGGTACCGTAGCCGGTGAAGCTGGCGAACTGGTCCGGAGTGATCGGCGAGTAGAAGGCCGCGTAGTCCGGGTTGTAGATGTCGAAGCCATCAGCGGTGGTGCCCAGCTTGGGGCCCAGCACGTTGTCGCCGAAGAAGCCATCGATCTTGTCCTTCCAGCGCACGAAGCGGTTCTGGTCCAGGCGGTACTCACCACGGGTGAAGCTGGCGCTGTAGTCCCAGTCGCCGACCATGCCCTTGCCGCCCAGGGTGACCTGGTAGGCACGGCTTTCGTCGGAGTTCATGATGTTGTTGTAGTGGCCCGGGCCGATTTCTTCCGGCGCGAAGGCGCGCTGCAGGTTCACGACCTTGCCCAGGCCCTGGTCGTAGAAGCTGCCCAGGCTCGACTTGGTGCCCCACCACAGGGCGCTGGAGCCGGAGGTGAACTCGGTCTTTTCCTTGCTGTACAGCACATCGGCGAACAGCTGGAAGTTGTCGTTCACGTCGAAGGTCATCGACGAGTAGAACTGGCCGCTGTTCTTGCCGTTCTTCAGGGTCTTGTAGCCGGCGCTGTACACCGAACCGCAGGACTCGCCCGACGGGCGCTGGCCGACCACGGTGGTGCCGTCATACAGCCCAGCGACGTTCGCGCAACGGCTCGGGTCCATCATCAGCAGCTTGTTGTCAGCGTTGGTGATGACGGCGAAGTCGTTCGACGGAACCTGGGCGGTGTAGCCGACCGGGTTGTTCTGGCGGGTGATGTCGCGCTGGTAGCCCCAGATCGGGCTGCCGTTCTCGATCTGCACGTTGAACAGTGCATGGAAGCGGTCGTCGAAGGCGTTGATGCCCTTGGCGGCGCTGAAGCGGATGTTGCTGCCACCGCCTTCGGTGTAGGTGCCGCCACGGAGGGTCATGGTGCCGCCGTCCATGCGCTCCTTCAGGATGATGTTGACCACACCTGCGATTGCGTCCGAGCCGTACAGCGAGGACTGGCCGCCCGGCAGCACTTCGATGCGCTCGACGATGTCGATCGGAATGCCGCTGATGTTGTTGAAGGTTTCGCTGCCGTTGTACAGCGCCGGATACGAGAGCATCGGGCGGCCGTTGATCAGGTACTTGGTGTAGCCCGGGTTCAGGCCGAACATGCCGGCAGCTTCGGCGCCCTGGGTGAACGAACCCGAGGTCTGGCCACCCTGCAGGCCGCCGGTGGTCAGCGACGACTGCTGCAGCACTTCAGCAACACTGCTGAAGCCGCGGGTCTGGATGTCTTGGGCGGTGATGGACATCACCGGGGTCTGGGTTTCAACCTGGGTCTGCGGGATCAGCGAACCGGTGACGGTGATCTTGTCCAGGTTGGTCGCCTTGTCCTGGGCCATTGCCGGGGCGGCGGCCATCAGAGCGGAAATCAGGGCGACGGCGAGCGTGTTGCGACGTGCGGTGTTGCTTACGTAGTTCATGTAGTTCCATTGGAGAGCAAAAACAAAAACGGCACTGCGCATGCGCCATCGCGCGGGCTGGAAATGCCAGCTCCGCAGCCCAAAACAGTGCGGGTCGAACGTAACATGAACTTAACAATCTGTGCACGAATCTGTAGCAATCCTGAATTTCAGTCAGGTTACGTCCAGCTTGTATGATGCTCGGTTATTCCCCCTGACCCCGCCGGTGCTCGTTGTGAACAGTTCTCCCCGCCGTCCCCATGCAAGCCAGGTCCAGAAGGGACTTACGCCGCATGCCCGCATCCGCAACGTGATCGCGGTTGGTTCGGGCAAGGGCGGCGTCGGCAAGTCGACCACTGCGGTCAATCTGGCCGTGGCCCTGCAGCAGCTCGGCGCACGCGTGGGCGTGCTTGATGCGGACATCTACGGGCCGAGCGTGCCGGCCATGCTGGGCCTGTCCGGTCGCCCGGAAAGCCCGGACAACAAGAGCATCGAGCCGCTGCGTGCGTTCGGCGTGGACACCATGTCGATCGGCTACCTGATCGAAGAAGACACGCCGATGATCTGGCGTGGACCGATGGCCACCTCGGCGATGACCCAGCTGTTCAATGACACCCTGTGGGATGACCTGGACTACCTGCTGATCGACCTGCCACCGGGCACCGGTGACATCCAGCTGACCCTGACCCAGAAGATCCCGCTGGCCGGCGCGGTGATCGTCACCACCCCGCAGGACATCGCCACGCTGGATGCGAAGAAGGCGCTGAAGATGTTCGAGAAGGTCGAGGTGCCGGTGCTCGGCATCGTCGAGAACATGGCGGTGCATACCTGCAGCAGCTGCGGGCATGTCGAGCACCTGTTCGGCGAGGGCGGCGGCGAGCGCATGGCCGCGCAGTACGGCGTGCCGTTGCTGGGTTCGTTGCCGCTGCAGATCGGCATCCGCGAGCAGGGCGATTCCGGTACCCCGATCACCGTGGCCCAGCCGGATTCGGTCCCGGCCCAGGCCTACCGCCATGCCGCCCAGCGCCTGATCGAGGCGGTTGGCAAGCGTCCGCGTGCCTCGATCCCGATCCTGTCGTCGCTGCTGTAAGTGCCAGGGCAGGGGCCGCCGGCGACGCCCGGCCCCCTGCTAGAATCCTCGCGCCCCCTCGTACCCCAGGACAAAGCATGAGCATCAAGAGTGACCGTTGGATCCGCCGCATGTCCGAGCAGCACGGCATGATCGAGCCGTTCGAGGCCGGGCAGGTCAAGCAGGCCAACGGCGAGCGCATCGTCAGCTATGGCACCTCCAGCTACGGCTACGACGTGCGCTGCTCGCGCGAGTTCAAGGTGTTCACCAACATCAACTCGACCATCGTCGATCCCAAGCACTTCGATCCGGGCAGCTTCGTGGATATCGTCGGCGATGAATGCATCATCCCGCCCAACAGCTTCGCGTTGGCGCGCACCGTGGAGTACTTCCGCATCCCGCGCGACACCCTGGTGGTGTGCCTGGGCAAGAGCACCTACGCGCGCTGCGGCATCATCGTCAACGTGACCCCGCTGGAGCCGGAGTGGGAAGGCCACGTCACCCTGGAATTCAGCAACACCACGCCGCTGCCGGCACGCATCTACGCCAATGAAGGCGTGGCGCAGATGCTGTTCTTCCAGGCGGCCGCCGATGACATCTGCGAGACGTCGTACCGCGATCGTGGTGGCAAGTACCAGGGCCAGACCGGCGTGACCCTGCCGAGGACCTGAGCGGCGCGCCATCGCATGACGAAAGCGCCGGGCATGCCCGGCGTTTTCATGGGTGCGGCCACACGCTGCGCTCGCCGGGCATGGCCCGGCGCCAGCTTATTTCCCGCGACCGAACAGCATCGCGATGCCCACGCCCACCAGTGCCACCGGCCACCAGGTCAACAGCAGCTTGGACAGGTTCAGGTGCGTCCAGCCGAGGTTGCTGGCAAGCATGAACAGGCCGATCAGGATCAGCAGGACGGCGGCAACGAGGTTGAATCGCATCGGGTCGGCAAACGCTCAGGACTGGGCTGGATATCCTAGCCGTTCCTTCCAGTAGGCGACATGCTGGTCCAGCGCACCCGGCTCGTAGCGGTGCGCGGGGCCACTGCCCCAGACCGGGCCCGGCCACGCGGGGTCGCCGTCATGGCGGCCGATCACATGGAAATGCAGCTGGCGCACGATGTTGCCCAGCGCCCCGATGTTGATCTTTTCCACCCCGTCGGAGCCCTTCAGGGCCTTGCAGGCGCGGTTGAGCTCGGTGCGCAGCTTGTCCTGCTGCTCGCCGTCCAACTCGATCCACTCGGTCACCCCGGCCAGGCGCGGTACCAGCACCAGCCAGGGGAATCGTTCGTCGTTCATCAGCCGCACTTGCGACAACGGTCCTTCCGCCACCAGCACGCTATCGGTGGCCAGGCGTGAATCGAGTTCGAATTCGCTCATCCAAGATGCTCCGAGAAGAAGTCCAGGGTGCGTTGCAGCGCCAGGGTGGCGCTGTCTGGATCATACGCATGTCCGACCTCCCGGTTGAAGGCGTGGTCGGCCGGATAGACGAAGGTGGCCATCTGCGGCAGCTTCTCGCGATGGGCCTGCACGGCCTCCGGCGGAATGCTCTTGTCCTGGGCACCGAAGTGGAAGATCACCGGGGCCTTGGGTGTCTCATCCAGGAACTGGACGTTGCGCGCACCGTAGTAGCTGACCGATGGCAGGCCCAGGCGCAGGGCCGACAGCATCGCCACCGTGCCGCCCCAGCAGTAGCCCACCGTGCCGACCTTGCCGTAGGGGGCCAGCCGGGTCGCTGCGGCACGGACCACCTCCAGCGCCTTCTCCATGCCCAGTGCGCTGACCCGTTCCAGGCCCTGCTTCACGCCGTCGGCGTCATAGGGCAGGGCGTCCGGATCGGCTTCTGTGCCGTCAATCAGGTCGAAAAAGGACGGCGCCAGCACCGCATAGCCTTCGGCCGCGAAGCGCTCGGCCACGCCGCGGATGTGCGGGTTGGCGCCGAAAATTTCCTGCACCACAACCAGCCCGCCACGCGGGGTACCTTCCGGCAGGGCGTGCCAGGCCCGTACCGGGCCGTGATGCGTATCCAGGGTGATCCACTCGGCCATCGTTTCCATCTCGTTGCGGGGAACAGAACGGCATTGTCGGCGCTGCGTGGGTTAGCGCGGTGTCAGCGGCTGTGCGTGATCGGGCGGCTGGCCATTCAGAGCGCGGCCGCCAACCCCGGTATACTGGCGCCCTTTCAGGCCCCGGCCCCCAGGAACCCCTGCCACGACGGCAGGGGCCCAGGCCCCCAGAGTCCCGCGATTCCATGTCCCAGCTGAACCCCAAAGTCGGCTTCGTCAGCCTTGGCTGCCCGAAGGCCCTTGTCGATTCCGAACGCATCCTTACCCAGCTCCGCTCGGAAGGCTACGACATCGTGCCGTCCTACGATTCGGCCGACGTGGTGGTGGTCAATACCTGCGGCTTCATCGATTCGGCGGTGACCGAGTCGCTGGACGCGATCGGCGAGGCGATGAACCAGAACGGCAAGGTCATCGTCACCGGCTGCCTGGGCAAGCGCCCGGAGCAGATCCGCGAGGCGTACCCGAACGTGTTGGCGGTGTCCGGCCCGCAGGACTACCAGAGCGTGATGGAAGCGGTGCACGAAGCGCTGCCGCCCAAGCACGATCCGTTCGTGGACCTGGTGCCCGACTACGGCATCAAGCTGACCCCGCGTCACTATGCCTACCTGAAGATTTCCGAGGGCTGCAACCACAAGTGCAGCTTCTGCATCATTCCGTCGATGCGCGGCAAGCTGGTCTCGCGCCCGGTGGATGAAGTGCTGCGTGAAGCAGAGCGCCTGGTGCGTGGTGGCGTGCGCGAGCTGCTGGTGGTTTCGCAGGACACCTCGGCCTATGGCGTGGACGTGAAGTACGCCGAGAAGATGTGGCGTGACAAGGCCTACCAGACCCGCCTGAAGGCGCTGTGCGAAGGCCTGTCCGAGCTGGATGCGTGGGTGCGCATGCACTACGTCTACCCGTACCCGCATGTGGACGAGGTGGTGCCGCTGATGGCCGAAAACCGCATCCTGCCGTACCTGGACATCCCGTTCCAGCATGCCAGCCCGCGCATCCTGCGCCTGATGAAGCGCCCCGGCGCGGTCGAGAAGACCCTGGAGCGCGTGCAGAACTGGCGCCGCATCGCGCCGGACATCACCGTGCGTTCCACCTTCATCGTCGGCTTCCCCGGCGAGACCGAGGCCGAGTTCGAAGAGCTGCTGTCGTTCCTCGACGAAGCGCAGCTGGACCGCGTCGGCGCGTTCGCCTATTCGCCGGTCGAGGGTGCCACCGCCAACGACCTGCCGGATGCGGTTCCGGAGAAAGTGAAGCAGGAGCGCCTGGCCCGTTTCATGGAAAAGCAGGCGCAGATTTCCGCTGCGCGCCTGGAGGCCAAGATCGGCACCGTGCAGCAGTGCCTGGTCGACGCCATCGAAGGCGATATCGCGGTGGCCCGTTCCAAGGCCGATGCCCCGGAGATCGATGGCCTGGTGCACATCCAGAATGCCGACCAGGTGCCGTTGCGCGTGGGTGAGTTCGTCGACGTGGACATCACCGAGAGCGACGAGCACGACCTGTACGGTGACGCGCTGCCGGCCGCCACCCGCCCGGCATTCGATCTCAAGATGCTGTGACCGCGGCGACGACCGCCGCCGGTGACGGGGGCGGCGTCCGCCGTTTCGTGCCGCCGCCGCGTGCGGCGGTCGATCCACAGGTGTTCGGGCACCCGGTGTTTGCCGGATTGCGCGACGTTCGTGATCTGTTGGAAGGCCTGGAGTGGCCGGCCGTCGCCGTGCTCGATGCGCGCCTGCCACTGCCCGGCAAGCACTTGATCGAGCAGGATGCCACGCTGCTGGCCGACGGCCTGCACTACGAAGCCCGCATCGCACAGGGCCGCATCGCCACCCGCGCCGACAACTGGCATGACCTGTTCAACGCACTGGTGTGGGCCCACTACCCGCAGCTCAAGCAGGCGCTCAATGCGCAGCAGTGCCGGCATATCGAGGCGATGCCGCCGGGTCAGCGCAACCGCGCGCAGGCGGCACTGACCCAGTTCGACGAAACCGGCGTGATCGTGCGTGTGCGCGATCACACGCTGCTGGCTGCCTGGGATGTGCACGACTGGTGTGCGCTGTTCGAATCGAGACACTGGCTGAGCGGCGACATCGCCATCGCTGCGGTATTCGGGCACGCGCTGATGGAGCAGGCGCTGCTGCCGAGCCGCCGGCTGGTGGGCAAGTGCGTGGTGGTGCACGGCAAAGCTGATGTCACCTGCGTTGACGCAGTGACCGCGGCCATCGCCGAAGGCAGGGCAGTGACCGATCCCCTGCAGTTGCGTCCGCTGCCGTTGGCTGGAGTTCCGGGCTGGCACGAGAGACAGGACGCCGACTTCTATGCAGATGCCGAGTACTTCCGCCCGTTGCGTGCCGGCCGCCAGTATCCGCCGCCGTTGCACGGGGCTATGTAGAGTCGACTGTCAGTCGACTGCTCTTCGTTCCGAGGCCGTGAACGCCTGACAGATGGCTTCGGCGAGTCATCAACCGCGATTGAGGATCGCGGTGCGTTTGCCGTCCGGCTGCGGAGGTTTGTGCCGCGCTTCGCGCGGTAGTCGACTGACAGTCGACTCTACAACGGCTCGTATTCCACCCCGATTACCGCAAAGGTGAACTGGCCGCCGGGCAGCTCCACCGAGAATTCATCATCCAGCCGCTTCTTCAGCAGTGCACGTGCCAGCGGCGAATCGATGCTGATCCAACCCAGGCCTGCGTCGGTCTCATCCGGGCCGACAATGCGATAGCGGCTGGTGTCGCCACTGTCCACGTTCTCCAGTTCCACCCACGCACCAAAGAACACCGCCTGAGGATCGGTCGGCGTGGTGTCGACCACGCGCAGCGATTCCAGCCGCTTGGTCAGGTAGCGCACGCGGCGGTCGATTTCACCCAGCTGCTTCTTGCGGTAGGTGTACTCGGCGTTCTCGGAGCGGTCGCCTTCCGCGGCAGCGGCGGCCAGCGCCTTCACCACCTCCGGGCGGCGCACACGCCACAGCTCATCCAGTTCGGCCTTCAACCGGGCGTGGCCGGAGGCGGTGATCAGGGCGGTACTCTTTTCTGCAGGGGGACGCCAACGCGACATGTGGTGCAACTTCTTTTCAGGGGAACGATGGGGCCGGGTCCTTTCCACAGGAAAGGCCTCCGACCCCGGGAGGGCAGGTCAGCGTTTGCCGCCGAAGATGCCGCCCAGCAGGCCGCGCACGATCTGGTTGCCCAGCTTGGTGCCAACGGTACGCGTGGTCTGCTTGGCCATGGTCTCGATCATGCCCTGGCGGCGCTTGGTGCCGAAGATCGCATCCTTGATCGCCTGGCCGAAACCGCCTTCCTGCGCCTCGTCCTGCTCGCGGCTGCGGGCCGCCGGCGCCTGCGCCTGCTCGACCGTCTTCTGCGCGCTGGGCCAGCAGCTCGGCGGCCGATTCGCGGTTGATCGCGGTGTCGTAGCGGGTGCCGACCGGGCTGCCGGCACGCACCTGGGCACGTTCGGCCTCGGTGATCGGCCCCATCCGGCAGCGCGGCGGTGCGATCATCGTCTGCTGCACCGGCATCGGCACGCCCTTGTCCTGCAGCGTGGAGACCAGTGCTTCGCCGGTACCGAGCTGACTGAGCACCTTGGCCACGTCCAGCTTCGGATTCGGCACGAAGGTCTCGGCAGCGGTCTTCACCGCCTTCTGGTCGCGCGGGGTGAACGCACGCAGTGCGTGCTGTACGCGGTTGCCGAGCTGGCCGAGGATGTTGCCTGGCACGTCGTCGGGGAACTGCGAGCAGAAGTACACACCCACGCCCTTGGAGCGGATCAGGCGCACCACCTGCTCGATACGCTGCACCAGCGAGGCCGGTGCGTCGTCGAACAGCAGGTGGGCCTCGTCGAAGATGAAGACCAGCTTCGGCTTGTCCAGGTCGCCCACTTCCGGCAGCTGCTCGAACAGTTCCGACAGCAGCCACAGCAGGAAGGTGGAATACAGCTTGGGCTTGAGCACCAGCTGGTCGGCGGCGAGGATGCCGATCATGCCGCGGCCGTCGTGGTTGACCCGCATGATGTCGGCCAGTTCCAGCGCCGGTTCGCCGAAGAAGTTCTCGCCACCGTCCTGCGCCAGGCGCAGCACCGAACGCTGGATCGCGGCGATCGACTGCGCGCTGACCAGGCCGTACTCGGTGGAGATGTCCTTGCGCTCCTCGGCGACCAGGCCGAGCAGGGCGCGCAGGTCATCCATGTCCAGCAGCAGCAGGCCGCGATCGTCGGCCAGCTTGAATACGATATCGAGCACCCCGGCCTGGGTGTCGTTCAACTCGAGGATGCGTGCCAGCAGGGTCGGGCCCATTTCGCTGACCGTAGTGCGCACCGGGTGCCCGAGCTTGCCGTACAGGTCCCAGAAAATGGTCGGGCTGGCGGCCGGCGCGTAGTCGGCCACGCCGATCTCGGCGGCGCGCTTGAGCAGGTTCTCGGCACCGGTGCCGGGCACGGCCAGGCCGGACACATCGCCCTTCACATCGGCCAGGAACACCGGCACGCCCAGCCGCGAGAAGCCCTCGGCCAGGGTCATCAAGGTCACGGTCTTGCCGGTACCGGTGGCGCCGGCCACCAGGCCGTGGCGGTTGCCGAGTTTCGGCAGCAGGGTGACGGCAATATCATCGGTGATGCCTTTGCCGAGCAGAATCGGATCCATGGTCCAGCCCTTGTGGTGAATAGCCCAATGTTAACCGCCGGCGGTGACGGGCCGAAGGTCGGCTTGCCCGGACCTTGGCGGCGCCGCTACTCTGCCTGCCTGTTTCGCACACAGTGCCATCAATGCCCGTTCCTGTCCTGATTTCCCGCGGTTGGCCGCTGCTGGCCCTGGCCGGCCTGGTTTCCCTGGCGCCCGACGCCCATGCGCAGCGGGTTTCGGCCCGGGACAAGGTGAAGGTGGATGCGCTGCAGCAGCGCATGACCGCCGCCGAGAAGCGCTACAGCGATGCGCTGCTGCTGGTCGCCAATGCCGACCCCAAGGGCAGCAACGAGGCGGACGCCGCGCTGGAGGACATGGAAGATGTCCTCAACGACTGCGTGAAGCAGAAGGGCTGCCAGATGGGCACCCTGCTGGCCAGCTACAAGCGCCTGCTCAAGCATGATGCTGATGCCGCTGCCAGCGATGACGTGGCCGATGAAGGTGGTGACCGCCTGGAAGCCGACCCCGACCATATCGGCCCGCTTACCGCCGACGTGCCGGAGGCCGCGCGCTGCAGCGCTGCTCAACGACAAGCGACATGCCTTCGACAGCATGGTCGAATACAACCCGGCGGTGCAGGCCGGCATCCGCCGCTGGCTGACCGACATGCGCCCGGCGCTGCTGACCAGCTACGAGAACTACCAGAACCTGCGCGCGGTGATGTGGCCGGAGTGGGAAAAGCGTGGTCTGCCGGAGGCGCTGCTGTTCGGCATCATGGCCAAGGAGTCCAACGGCCGTGTGCATGCCTCCTCGCGTGCCGGCGCCGCCGGGCTGATGCAGTTCATGCCGGCCACCGGCCGCCGCTTCGGCCTGGGCCCGGACGGCACCGGCTTCGACACGCGCTTTGACGCACGCAGTGCCGCCGAGGCCAGCGCCAGTTATCTCAACGAGCGCCTGCGCGAACTGAACAACAACGTGGAAATGTCGGTGGCCGCCTACAACGGTGGCGAAGGCCGCGCCGCGCGCGTGTTCAAGCAGAGCGGTGGCCAGAGCTTCTGGACCGACAGCGTCTACAACCAGTTCCCCGGTGAAACCAAGGACTACGTGCCGATGGTGATCGCCGCGGCCTGGATCTTCCTGCACCCGCAGCAGTACGGTGTGGAGCTGCCGAAGATCAGTGCGCAGCCGGCCACGCTGCGCCTGGCCAAGTCCACCACCATCTACGAACTGACCATCTGCCTGGGCAGCCACGGCACCCGTGATGGCTACATGCGCGCTGCGCAATCTCAATCCGCGCTATGAGGCCGATGGCTGGATTCCGGCCGGCACGCTGATCAACGCCACCACCCGCATTGCCGGCCTGTACCAGCGCAACTGCGTCAGTGGCCCGCGTGCCGACCTGGCCCGCACCCTGATCACCGCCGATCTGAACGCGGCGATCAAGCGCCCGACCGCCGCCAGCTACACCGGCAGCGTGGCCGTGGGCGGCGTGGTGCCGGTGGCCGACGCCGCGGCCTCCACCAGCGTGCCGACCACACCGGTCGCTCCGGTGGCCACGCCGCGCCCGGCGGCGCGCCCGAAGCCGGTGCGCAGCCACAAGGTGGGCCGGGGTGAAACCCTGGGCGCCATCGCGGCCAAGTTCCAGTGCGACGTGCCGACCCTGGCCCGTGCCAATGGCCTGAAGGCCCCGGCCTACAGCCTGCGCCACGGCCAGACGCTGAAGCTGCAGGGCTGCGACAAGTAATCCCCCCGACCCTGGAATCCGCATGGACCTCGAAGACACCCGCAACCTGTTCGCCAACCTCCGCGAAAACACCGACTGGGACATCACCGGCCCGTTGCTGTGGGGGTACTTCTTCGTGCACTCCACTGCCGAGCCGTTGCAGGCACTGGCGCAGCACCTGCAGGCGCAGGGTTACACCTTCGTGGAATTGTTCGAGCAGGATCCGGAAGAGGGCGACGCGCCGTTCCACGTGCTGCATGTGGAGCGCGTGGAGATCCACGACGAAGCCTCGCTTGACCGCCGCAACCAGGAATTCGCAGCGCTGGCCGCGGAGAAGGGCGTGGAAGACTACGACGGCATGGACGTCGGCCCGGCCCCGGCCCTGCAGTAACGCGCGTACCGGTAGTGCCGGCCGCTGGCCGGCAATGCTCGTCGCGTTGGATCAACGGAGATGCCGGCCAGCGGCCGGCACTACCGAAGCCTCAGCGCAGCTTCGCCAGCGCCTGGCCCAGCTGCACCGGGCTTTCGGCGCCCAGCTGCGGGGCGAACTCGGCTACGCCCGGCGGCAGCAGCACGATCACGGTCGAGCCGTAGTTGAAGCGCGCCATCTCGGCGAAACGCTCCAGCTGGATGCCCTGGCCGCGGTAGTCCTTGCGGGTGATGCGGTCACCGTAGGCCGGAATTTCTTCGCCGCTCCACACGGTTTCCACGCCGGACACCAGCAGCGCACCGACCATCACGCTGACCATCGGGCCGAAGCTGGTATCGAAATGGCAGACCAGGCGCTCGTTGCGCGCGAACAGGCGCGGCACGCCGTTGACGGCGGCCGGGCCGACGCTGAACAGGCGGCCAGGCACGTGCACGGTTTCGCGCAGGGTGCCGGTCCACGGCATGTGCACGCGATGGTAGTCGCGCGGCGACAGGTACACGGTGGCGTACAGGCCGTCGTTGTACGGCTTGGCGTCCTCGTCACTGCCCAGCAGTTCGGCGGCGGTGAACGACTGGCCCTTGGCCTGGAAGATGCGGCCGGCCTCGATCTTCCCCAGCTGGCTGATGCGGCCGTCGGCCGGCATCACCAGGCTGCGCGGATCGGCATCGGCCACGCGCGCACCCGGCTTCAGCGCACGGGTGAAGAACTGGTTGAAGGTCGCATAGCTGCGCGGGTCCGGGTTGGCCGCTTCGTCCAGGTTGACGTTGAACTTGCGGGTGACCGTGTCGATCAGCCAGCGCGATACGCGCGGATCGTCCGAGTACGCCAGCGAACGCGCCATCGAGGACAGCAGGCGGTGGGGCAGGGCGTACGTCAGGGCGGTGGTGAGGCTCATGGGGCGGTTTTCTCGGTCAGCTTCTGCAGGTCGCGGGCAATGGCCGGCGCGTTGAACGGGGGCCGCACCAGGCCGGCAAGGCGGCCCTGCGGGTCGAGCACGGCCAGGCTGGCCGAGTGCTCGACGGTGTAATCCTCGGGGTTCTCGTCGAAGTGCTTGCCCGACACCTTCTGGAACACGAAGCCCAGCGAGGTGGCGAAGCGCTCCAGCGAGGGCACATCGGCGGTGGCGGCCAGGGTGTCCTTGTGGAAGCCGTGCACGTACTCGCCGAGGCGGGTGGCGCTGTCACGGTCCGGGTCGACCGAGATGAACAGCACGCGCGGGCGCAGGCTGTCGGGCAGGGCCTCCCACTGGTTCTGCGCGCCGGCCAGCTCGGCCAGG
The DNA here is from genome assembly GCF_056481145.1 of Stenotrophomonas sp. 93052_Sma. NCBI lineage: Bacteria > Pseudomonadati > Pseudomonadota > Gammaproteobacteria > Lysobacterales > Lysobacteraceae > Stenotrophomonas > Stenotrophomonas sp. 93052_Sma. Next base: position 3,470,284 of record NZ_CM151134.1, on the reverse strand, counting down.
GTGGTCGGGCAGACGTCCGGGCAGAAGGTGAAGCCCAGGAACACCAGGGTCCAGTGACCCTTCAGTTCGCCCGGGATCAGGCGGGTGCCGTCGGACTGGGCCAGATTGAAGTCGGGCAGTTCGCGCGGCTGCGGGTACAGCGTGATCGCTTCGGTGGCCGGGGCATTGGCCGGCGGTTTCGGCGCGAACACCTGCTGGGCGGCCAGCAGGCCGAGACCCGCCGCCAGGGCGATCAGCAGGATGATGCCGGCGTTGCGATTGAACATGGGAGCCCCCGCGCGAAGTGGGCTCCATCATACCGGCTGCGGCCCGATCGTTTCTGCCGCAACGGATGCCGCCGCGGGCGCCAGCCCCTATAATCGAGGGCCACTTTGCCCGCAGTACCGCCATGACCGCTGAAACGGCCGCCGAACTCCACACGATCATCGATCTGATCCGCTACGGCACCAGCCGTTTCAACGAAGCCGGGCTGACCTTCGGTCACAGCTACGACAATGCGCTGGACGAGGCCACCCAGCTGGTGCTGCACAGCCTGCACCTGCCGCACGACCTCGGCCCGGCGTACGGCCAGGCGCGCCTGCTGCAGGAAGAGAAGGTGCGTGTGCTGGAACTGTTCCAGCGTCGCATCGACGAACGCATCCCGGCCGCCTACCTGACCGGTGAGGCCTGGTTCGCCGGTCTGAGCTTCAAGAGCGACAAGCGCGCCCTGGTGCCGCGCTCGCCGATCGCTGAACTGATCGAGTGCGGCTTCGAGCCGTGGTTGGCCGGCCGCGATGTCAGCCGTGCGCTGGACCTGTGCACCGGTTCGGGCTGCATCGCCATCGCCATGGGCCACTATTACCCGAACTGGGAAGTGGACGGTGTCGACCTGAGCGACGACGCGCTGTCGCTGGCCGAGGAAAACAAGGAACGCCTGCAGGCGCACAACGTGACCCTGCTCAAGTCGGACCTGTTCAACGGCCTGACCGGTCGCCACTACGACCTGATCGTCACCAACCCCCCGTACGTCACCAACGACGAGACCGATGCCCTGCCGCAGGAATACTCCTACGAGCCGGAGATGGGCCTGCGTGCCGGCGACGACGGCCTGGACCTGGTGCTGAAGATCCTGCGCGATGCGCCGCTGCACCTGAGCGAAGACGGTCTGCTGATCTGTGAAGTGGGCGAATCCGAGCAGCACCTGATCAAGCTGCTGCCGGAAGTCGACTTCGCCTGGATCGAATTCAAGGTTGGCCAGATGGGCATCTTCGCGGTCGAATGCCGTGAGCTGATCGCCCACAGCGCGCATCACCGAACTGGCGGCGCAGCGCCCGTGAGTTCCAATTCGTTCGGCAAGCTGTTCACCGTCACCACGTTCGGCGAGTCGCACGGGCCGGCCATCGGCTGCGTGATCGATGGCTGCCCTCCGGGGCTGGCGCTGGACGCGGCCGAATTCGCTCACGACCTGCAGCGTCGCGCTACCGGCAAGAGCCGCCACACCTCGGCGCGCCGCGAGGCGGACGAGGTCGAGATCCTGTCCGGCGTGTACGAGGGCCTGACCACCGGCACGCCGATCGCCCTGCTGATCCGCAACACCGACCAGCGCAGCAAGGACTACGCCAACATCGGCCAGCAGTTCCGCCCGGGCCATGCCGACTACAGCTACTGGCACAAGTACGGCATCCGCGACCCGCGCGGTGGCGGTCGTTCTTCCGCGCGCGAGACCACCATGCGCGTGGCCGCCGGCGTGGTCGCCAAGAAATGGCTGGCCGAGCGCTTCGGCGTGACCGTGCGCGGCTACCTGTCGCAGCTGGGCGACATCACTCCGGCCGGTTTCGACTGGTCGGCGGTGGAAGACAATCCGTTCTTCTGGCCGCACGCCGCACAGGTGCCCGAGCTGGAGGCGTACATGGATGCGTTGCGCAAGTCCGGTGATTCGGTCGGTGCGCGCGTTGACGTGGTGGCCGACAACGTGCCGCCAGGCTGGGGCGAGCCGATCTACGGCAAGCTCGATGGCGAACTGGCCGCCTCGCTGATGAGCATCAATGCGGTGAAGGGCGTTGAGATCGGCGACGGTTTCGCCAGCGCCGCACAGAAGGGCACCGAACATCGCGACCTGCTGACCCCGCAGGGCTTCGCCAGCAACCATGCCGGCGGCATCCTCGGTGGCATTTCCACTGGCCAGCCGGTGGTCGCCTCGATCGCCCTGAAGCCGACCTCCAGCCTGCGCCTGCCGGGCCCATCGCTGGACACGGCCGGCAACGTGGTGGAGGTGGTCACCACCGGTCGCCACGATCCCTGCGTCGGCATCCGCGCCACCCCGATCGCCGAGGCGATGGTGGCGATGGTGCTGATGGACCAGGCGCTGCGTCATCGCGCGCAGTGCGGCGATGTCGGCACGATCACCCCGCGCATTCCCGGGCAGATCGATGGCTGACACGCGGCCGACCGTGTGGGTGAGCCAGCCGCTGATCGACGCGGCCATCGCGCCGCTGCGCGATCTCGTGCAGCTGCGCAGCACCGACACCGTCACCGCCTGGTCGCCCGACCAGATCGCCGAACAGCTGGCCAGCGCCGACGGCGCCATCATCACCCTCAACGAGCGCATTGGCGCGGCACAGGTGGCCGATGCCGCGCAGCTGCAGGTGATCGCCAATGTCGGGGTCGGCTACAACAACCTGGACGTCGACGCGCTCAGCGCGGCCGGCATCCTCGCCAGCAATACCCCGGACGTCCTGACTGAAACCACCGCCGATCTCGGTTTCGCTCTGTTGATGGCCACCGCGCGCCGCATCACTGAATCCGAGCGCTGGCTGCGCGAAGGCCAGTGGCAGCAGTGGTCGTTCCAGACCATGCTCGGTGCCGACATCCACGGCAGCACGCTGGGTATCCTCGGCATGGGCCGCATCGGCCAGGGCATCGCCCGCCGCGGCGCGCATGGTTTCGGCATGAAGGTGCTGTACCACAACCGCTCGCAGCTGCACTCCGCGACCGAGGCGGAGGTGGGGGCCCGTTATGTGGACCTGGACACGCTGCTGGCGCAGTCCGATCACCTGCTGCTGGTGCTGCCGTATACCCCGGCCTCGCACCACCTGATCGATGCCGCCGCGCTGGCGAAGATGAAGCCGTCGGCGACGCTGGTGAACATCGCCCGCGGTGGCCTGGTCGATGAGATCGCGCTTGCCGATGCGCTGGCCAACGGCCGCCTTGCTGCAGCGGGTCTGGATGTGTACGAAGGCGAGCCAAAGGTACGCCCCGAACTGCTGGCGCTGCGCAACGTCGTGCTCACTCCGCACATCGGCAGCGCCTCGCTGGCCACACGCACGGCGATGGTACAGCTGGCCGTGGATAATCTGGTTGCCGGGCTCGGCCTCGACGGCGGTCCGTCGCGCATGCCGAGCGCGATCAACGCTGACGCGGCGATGGCCGCGCGCGTGACTCTGGGCAAAAAAACCGGGAAACGATAGGGAACCTCCGCGCGTCCCGCTTGAGGAGGTTCCCCGAACCCAGCTGTCGTGCGTGTTTTTCCCCATCCCCGTTTTCGTGAGAGTTTCCCCCATGAGCAATGCACAGCGCAGTTTCCACGTCGCCGTCGTCGGTGCCACCGGTGCGGTCGGCGAGACCATGTTGTCGATCCTGGCCGAGCGTGATTTCCCGGTCGGTACCCTGAGTGTCCTCGCTTCCGAGCGTTCGGCCGGCGGCGAGATCGAGTTCAACGGCCAGAAGGTCAAGGTCCAGGACCTGGCCACCTTCGATCCGAGCGGCGTCGAGATCGCGCTGTTCTCGGCCGGCGGCAGCGTGTCCAAGGAATACGCACCGAAGTTCGCCGCCGCCGGTGCGGTGGTGATCGACAACTCCTCGGCCTTCCGTTACGACGATGACGTGCCGCTGGTGGTGTCCGAGGTCAACCCGGAGCAGGTCGCCAACCGTCCGCGCGGCATCATCGCCAACCCGAACTGCTCGACCATGCAGATGCTGGTGGCGTTGGCACCGCTGCACCGCAAGTACGGCATCGAGCGCATCAACGTCTCCACCTACCAGTCGGTGTCCGGCGGCGGCCGTTCGGCCACCGAGGAACTGGGCAAGCAGACCGGCCAGCTGCTGAGCTTCCAGGAAATCGATCCGCAGCGCTTCCCGGTGCAGATCGCCTTCAACCTGATTCCGCACATCGACGACTTCCAGGACAACGGCTTCACCAAGGAAGAGATGAAGCTGATCTGGGAGACCCGCAAGATCCTCGGCGACGACAGCATCCTGGTGAACCCGACTGCGGTGCGCGTGCCGGTGTTCTACGGCCACTCCGAGTCGGTCGCGATCGAGACCCGCGATAAGGTCACCGTGGCCGAAGCACGCGCTGCTGGAGCAGTCGCCGGGCATCGAAGTGGTCGATCGTCACGAAGCCGGTGGTTACCCGACCCCGGTCACGCATGCGTCGGGCACCGACGCGGTGTACGTCGGCCGCATCCGTGAGGACCTGTCGCACCCGCGCGGCCTGAACCTGTGGATCGTGTCGGACAACGTGCGCAAGGGCGCGGCGTTGAATGCCGTGCAGCTGGCCGAGCTGGTCGCCGCCGAGCAGCGCTGATCACAGCGGTTGCCTCACCGGTAGTGCCGGCCGCTGGCCGGTATTGCCGTGATGGGGGCGTGCGTGTGTGCCGGCCAGCGGCCGGCACTACCGAAGGTCTCCCATCGGTGGGTGCGGACCCCGGTCCGCACGCTTTATAGTGTCGCCCATGAATAAACGGGCCAAGGGCGCAAAGCGCCCGCTCACCTATCTGTCCGCCGCACTGCTCGCCCTGGCCAGCAGTTCGGCGCTTGCCCTGGGGTTGGGCGACATCCGGGTCCTGTCCAAGCCGGGCCAGCCCCTGCTGGCCGAAATCCCGGTGGTCTCGGCGGACCCGTCCGAACTGGAAAACCTGCGCGTGGCGCTGGCCTCACCGGTCACCTTCGAACGTGTCGGCCTGCAGCGGCCAACCGGACTGGTCAGTGAACTGCAGTTCGAACTGACCCGCGACACGCAGGGCAGGGCGGTGGTGCGCGTCACCTCGCAGGCGCCGGTGGAGACGCCGTCGCTCAGCTTCCTGATCGAAGCCGACTGGGGCCAGGGCCGCCTGGTGCGTGAGTACTCGGCACTGGTCGATGCGCCGCCCAGTGCGTTGGCCGTGGCCGAGCCGGAAATCGTCGCGCCGGCCGGTACGCTCTCCAGTACCATCGTGCGCGAACCTGCACCGGCTTCGGTGCCAGCAGCAGAGACGCCCACGACGCCGCCACCAGCGGTGGCGCCAGCACCGGCACGCCCGCGTGCGGCCTCCGCGCCAGTTGCTGCACCGGCGGCCGATGGCAGCATCACCGTGCAGCGCGGGCAGACCCTGTCGGAGATCGCCAGTGCGGTGGCACGTGGCAACCAGGTCAGTCGCGACCGCGCGATGATCGCCCTGCTGCGTGCCAATCCCGAAGCCTTCATCCGCGGCAACGTCAACCTGCTCAAGCAGGGTGCGGTGCTGCGCATGCCCGGCAGTGATGCGCTTGCTGCGGTCGACGCTGCCGAAGCGGCGACGCTCGTGCGCGAGCATGCCGCGCAATGGCGGCAGGCACGTACCGTGCCGCAACCGGTGGGCATGGCCGCACCGGTTGCCAGGGCGGCAGCCACGAACGCTTCTTCCCCGGCTGCGGCCAATGGGGCACGACTTGAGATCGCTCCGGCGCTGGCGTCCGACGCCGCGCACGTGGGCACAACCACCGGCACCGCTGCCGGCAGCGAGGGTGACATGCTGGGCAACGAACAACTGCGCCAGGCGCGTGAGGACATCGCCACCCGCGATGCCGAGATCGGCGAGCTGAAGCAGCGCGTGGCCGACCTGGAAAAGCTCAAGGAACAGCAGCAGTCGCTGATCGCGATGAAGGACAACGACCTGGCCGCCGCGCAGCAGCGCCTGGCGCAGGCACCGGATGCCCGCGATGCGGCAACGCCGTGGTACTGGCTGGGGCTGCCGGTCCTGCTGCTGGCGGCGGGCGCCGCCTGGCTGCTGCGTCGTCGCAAGCCGTCGCCGCTGCCGCCGCTGCGTGAGGAAGACGATGCCGCCGGCCTGGCCGCAGCGGTGCCGGCGGGTGCGGCGCTGGATACGCTGGCCGAGCAGTCCTCGTGGTCATCGGCTGTTGCCGGCAATGGCCGCCAGGAACCGGCGATGCCCGACTGGGCGACCGAAACCGAAGTGCACGACGTAGTGGTCGCCGAACCTGTCGCCGAGCGCGCGGTACGGGCCGACTGGCAGGCCGACACGCTGCGCGACGAGGACGCGGTGGCCTTGCCCGAAGCGGTGACCGATCTGCCGCGCTGGGACGATTCCGCAACCACCGCCGACGAGGCTGCCGTCGCCGTGCCGCTGCAGGACGAACGCGTTGTACTGCAGGCGCCGGCCGACGTGGCGGTGCCGGATTACGCACTGCATGCCGAACAGCAGCCGCAGTTCCGCGGCGTGTTCGATCTGCCGGCCGACGCGCATGACAACGAGGCGCCGGCGGATGCCGCTCATCCCGAAGCCATCGACGGCATCGACCATGGCAGCATCGAGGCCTCTCATTCCGACGACATCGCGTCGAGCGCGGCCGCGCCTGCCGGCGACGCCGGCTGGTCGCCACGTGCCGGCCAGGAGCGCCTGGAACTGGCCATTGCCTACCTCGATCTGGGCGACGCGCAGACGGCGCGCACGCTGTTGCTGGAAGTCGCCGAAGGCGGTGACCTGCACAGCCAGGCCCAGGCCCGCGAACTGCTGGCCCGCCTGCCGTGACCGAATCTGCCGACAAGGACCTTGCCATGAGCCGCGAACGCCGCATCGACTACGTTGAATTCGCGTCCAGCGACCCGGCTGCCAGCCGTGCCTTCTTCGAGAAGGTGTTCGGCTGGTCGTTCGTCGACTACGGCAGCGACTACACGGCGTTCGACGATGGCCGCCTGCAGGGCGGCTTCTTCCGTGGCCAGCCGCAGCGGGCCAGCGACAGCGGTGCACCGCTGCTGGTGCTGTATGCCGACGCACTGGCACCGGTCGAGGCCGCCGTGCGCGACGCCGGCGGCGAGATCGTGCGCGCGGTGTTTTCTTTCCCCGGTGGCAGCCGCTTCCAGTTCGTCGAGCCCGGTGGCAACGAACTGGCGGTCTGGTCCGAACGCGATCCGGCGTGAGCGCCGCCCCATCCGCAACATCGAGGTAGCACATGCGTTATGCGCTTGGCGTCGAGTACGACGGCAGCGATTTCAGGGGCTGGCAGAACCTGGGCGAGGGTGGTCCCAGCGTGCAGGCCAGCCTCGAGCAGGCCCTGTCATCGGTGGCTGATGCGCCGCTGCAGGTGATCTGCGCCGGCCGTACCGATGCCGGCGTGCATGGCCAGTGCCAGGTCGTGCATTTCGATACCGACGTGGTGCGCGATCCGCGCGCCTGGATGCTCGGCACCACCACCCGCCTGCCGCGCTCGATCGCGGTGCGCTGGTGCGTGCCGGTGGCCGATGATTTCCACGCCCGCTTCTCCGCGCGTGCGCGCCGCTATCGCTATCGTCTGCTCAACCGCGAGGTACGGCCTGCGCTGGACCGGCAGACCCTGAGCTGGGAGCGCCGTGCGCTGGACGAGACCCTGATGCATGCCGCCGGCCAGGCATTGCTTGGTGAGAATGACTTCAGCGCGTTCCGTTCGGTGCAGTGCCAGGCGCTGCATGCGCGGCGTGAACTGCAGTCGCTGCAGGTCAGCCGTCATGGCGAAGTGATCGAAGTCGCAGTACGTGGCAATGCATTTCTTCATCACATGGTCCGCAATATCGTCGGATCGTTGATCCTGGTGGGCAGCGGCGAAAAACCGGTGGAATGGATCGCCGAACTGCTGGCCGGGCGCGACCGCACCGTAGCTGGTCCCACCGCACCGCCGCAGGGCCTGGTGTTCCTTGGGCCCCTGTACCCCGACAACTGGCATCTGCCCGCCGAGGTCACGCTATGAGCCGTTCCTACTACCGTACGCGCATCAAGTTCTGTGGAATGACCCGTGCCGGCGACGTCCGCCTGGCCGGTGAGCTGGGCGTGGACGCAGTGGGTTTCATCTTTGCCCGCGAGAGCAGCCGCCGGGTTGCACCGGCCGAGGCCCGCGCGATGCGCCAGGCGATCGCGCCGATGGTCGACGTGGTGGCGCTGTTCCGCAACAACAGCAAGGAGGAAGTGCGCGAGGTGCTGCGTACGGTACGTCCGACCCTGCTGCAGTTCCATGGTGAGGAAGACGAAAGCTTCTGCCGCAGCTTCAACATGCCGTACCTGAAGGCGATCGCCATGGGCGGCCGTGAAGAGGTCAACGCCCGCACCCTGCAGCTGCGCTACCCCAGCGCTGCCGGCTTCCTGTTCGACAGCCACGCCCCGGGTGGCGGTGGCGGCACCGGCGTGGCGTTCGACTGGGGCCGCGTTCCGACCGGGTTGCACCGGCCGTTCCTGCTGGCCGGTGGCCTGAACCCTGAGAACGTCTACGATGCCGTGCTGGCGACGCTGCCGTGGGGCGTGGACGTCTCCAGCGGTATCGAGCTGGAGCCGGGCATCAAGGACGGCTACAAGATGCGCACCTTCGTCGAAGAAGTGCGTCGCGCGGATTGCACCGTTCTGGAGTGATCCGCGTCACCTGAGGGGTCACCCGGAATGTCATCGTCGACGGTGCGGCCCGCCGTGCCGTGAAGGCGGGCGAATCCTGAATGCGATGAGTATCACGCTTTCGGTTGATTCAGGTTCCAGCGCCAAAAAGTCGACACCCCCCGAACATCTGATCGGACACAATGCGCCCAGCCTGTCTTGGCTGGGTGCGATGCCGTGTGCGTGTCGCTGGCCGCACCCTTGATATACGCCCTACCTTTCGAACGAGGACGCAATGGATATGCCCCATCTCTCTTCCCGCCGTATCCGCCTGGCCCGCCTGACGCTCGTGCCCAGCCTGCTGCTTGCCTTGGGCGCGTGTGCGGCCGGTGACTCATCCGCCCCGACCGCATCGGCACCGGCCGCTGCCGCACCGGCAGATGCACCTGCCACAGCACCGGCCACGGTTCCGGCGGCAGCACCGGCAGCCGACGGCCTGGCTGCGCTGATCCAGGCCAGTGGCGTGAAATGCAGCAACGCCAGTACAGGCAGCGGCTGCACGGCGGGCGATGTGGACAGCGGTGATTTCTACGATGTCGAACTGTCGCCGGACTGTGGCGACCAGGGTTTCTTCGCTGGCGTAGCCGATGCCAAGGGCGTGGAGACGTTGAGTGCGGTGCCATCCACCGGCAGCAAGGCCAGCGTGACCGCGAAGCTGTCGAAGGGGCAGCTGGTCTGCGTGCAGGGCATCGGACGCACCGGACAGAATCCGCTGTTCTATTACGTCGTTGCGGTTCCCGCTGCGACGGTCGGCAAGTGCAAGGGCAACACGTTGTGTGACACCTATGGCGACAGGCCGATCACTGGCCTGGCGACCACGGGGGGCGAGGCCTGCCATGCGGCGGCGCCGGGACGTTACGCCGGGAACTGCGCACAGGGCTGGGTCAGTGCGGACGTGCTCGACGTGTTTTCCAACGGAATGTAATCACCGCCAGGGGAGCGGTCCAATCAACCACTGGCAAAGGAACAGCTCATGTCGGATCCAAAAATCACCCGGCTGATCAGCAGCGTAGGTACCACGCGCACGCTGGAAATGGACGATGGCAGTGTCGTCGAACGATCAGGCGGCAGCGTCTCGTGGCGCAACAACAATCCTGGCAACCTCAAGTTTGAATTCGCCGGCAGCGCGGACAAGACGGTAACCAATCCGCGTACCCGCGAGCAGGCGCTGGAATCGGCGCAGGGGCGCTACAAGGGCGTGGTCGATCTTGACCAATGGGGCAACGCGGTTTTCGAAAGCTATGAAGCCGGCCGGGTGGCGAAGATCCAGCTGCTCGAACGCCGGTTCGGCGACAAGACCGTGGAGGAAATGCTGCCGAGCTACTCCACCAAGGATTACAGCGGCACCACCCACCACAAGGAGCAGGCGGCCACCATCTATGCCGAAGGCGATCGCCAGGGTGTCGACCTGCGCTCGAAGACCGTCGGCCAGATGAGCGTGCGCGAGCGTGAAGTGCTGGCCGACGGCATTCGCCGTTTCGAGGGCTGGCAGCCGGGCGAGGTTGCCACGCAGCAGCCTCCCACGCGCACACCGGCGGCTGCGCCCGTGCAGACCCAGACCCAACCGCAGGTACAGACGCCTTCGGCGGCGGCGCCCGCTGCGGGCCAGGCCGCGGCTGCAGTCGGCAGTGCCGCACTCTACAACGAGGCCTATCAGCATTTCATGGCCTCAGGCCGCCAGTACGAATACGGGCGCCCGGACCATCCGCGCCCGGGTCGCGACAGCAGCCGGCTGGAGCGTGACCTCGATGGTGACGGACGCTTCGGCGTGGATTGCTCGGCGTTCGTATGGCGCGGCCTGAAGAACGCGGGTTACGACGTGCGTGGCGAGAACGCTGCGGGGTTCACTACGTCGACGCTGTTCAATGGTGCGAACACCACGGCTTACGCACGCGAGCATTTCGATGTGACCTCGGCTGCCGAAGCACGCAAACCGAACGGATCGCTGAAGCAGGGCGACATCCTGATGTTCTCCTCGTCGCAGGGCCAGCATGTCGGCATTTTCAAAGGCTACGACGCGCAGGGAAACATCCAGTTCATCGGTTCACAGGGAAGCACCGGGCCGGCCGAAGTCACCATCCGGCCGGGCGGGTACTGGGATGGCGGAAGCACCCGCATCGTTGGTGCGCTGACACCGAAGCCGGAATTCCAGGTGCGCGCCGCTGCACGGCAATGGCGAACCTGCGCTGTCCCGGCCAACCGCCACCGTGCAGCCGGCTGCATCACACGCGGCCGCCAGCGAGGTGATGAAGCAGGGGCAGCGTGGCGCGGACGTGCAGGCGTTGCAGCAGACTCTCAACCAGCTCGGTGTGCGTGATGCGCAGGGCCATCGGTTGTCAGAGGATGGTCGTTTTGGTGATCACACCCGCGAAGCGGTGATCGCGCTGCAGAAACAGCAGGGGCTGGTGGCCGATGGGATTGTCGGTCGCCAGACCGCTGCCGCGCTGGCGGCGGGCCGTGCGCAGGGCCATGAACCTGCAGCGGCTGTACCGAAGGGGCCGTCGCTGAACGATGCATCGCATCCGGACCACGCACTGCACAACGCCGTCCGCAGCAAGCTTCCCAGCGTGTTTTCCGAAGAGGCTGCCGCCAATATCACCCTGCATGCAAAGCAGAACGGAATCGACGCGGCCGACAAGCTGCAGAGCATCACGGTGCAGGATGGCAAGGCGTTCGTGATGGGCACGACGCCGGGCTTCCGCACCGCGGTGGACCTGGCCCAGGCGCCGCCGTCGCTGGAGCAGACCAGTGCCAAGCTGCTGGCAGATCCTTCGCACCAGCAGCAGGTGCATGAGGAGCAGCAGCGGGTCGCGATGGGCGGTCGCTGAGGCCTGTGTTGCCGGCTCCGGGCGGTGAACGCCGCCCGGGGCCTCGTCTCATTGCAGCTGTGCTGCTGCCCAGTCGGCCAGGGCGTCCACCCGTGCATCGGCCGGGCCATCCGGCCGCGCCAGCACCCAGAAGCCGCCGGTGGCGGTAAACCCCCACGGTGCGACCAGCCGGCCTGCTGCCAGATCTTCGGCCACCAGTGGCTCCGGTGCGATCGCCGGGCCCAGCCCGGCCACGGCTGCTTCCAGCAGGTAGTACAGATGTTCGAAAGCGGTGCCCAGCTGCAGCTTCGCGGTGTCCAGATCGTGCGCCTGCGCCCACGCCGGCCACGCCTGTGGCCGTGAGCTGGTGTGCAGCAGCGTTTCCTGCAGCAGCGCCGAGGGCGGTACCTGCCGCAGGCGCTGCGCGGCCGGATGCGAGGGTGCCACCACCACGCCGACCCGTTCCGGCGCCAGCTCACGCACCTGCCAGCCCCGTGGCCACGGCCCCTGCGCCAGCAGCAGCACGGCATCCAGCGCCGCCTGTGCTTCGGTGAAACTGCCATCCAGCGCCGACCACTGCAGGCGCACGCCGGGCAGGGCGGCCTGCAGCACGGGCAGGCGCGGGATCATCCAGCGCGCCAGTACGCTGCCGCTGCAGCCCAGCACCAGTGCTGGGGCCGCCGTCGGCCGGCGCAGCTCGCGCACGCAGTCTTCGATGCCGCTGAACGCCTCGCTGCACGCAGCCTGCAGTCGCGTGCCCGCAGCGGTCAGACGCAGCCCGCGGCCGGCACGCTGGAACAATGCCAGGCCGAGATGATCCTCCAGCAGCTTCAGTTGCCGGCTGACCGCGCCGTGGGTGACATGCAGGTCCTGCGCGGCGCGCCCAACCCCGCCCAGACGGGCGGTGGCCTCGAACGCACGCAGCGCATTGAGGGGAGGCAGCAGGGAACGACTCATGTGAGATTTCCTGACGATATGCGCCAGATAATATCCATTTTCCGGTCACGACCCGTGCGCTAGAGTATCCACCTGTCTCGAACCAGCGGTCGCTTCCATGTCTGCCTCCCCCATTGCCGACTACCACGCCTTCCCGGATGCCCAGGGCCACTTCGGCCGCTACGGCGGCAGCTTCGTTGCCGAAACCCTGGTCGGCCCGCTGCAGGAACTGGCCCAGGCCTATGACCAGGCCCGCCAGGACCCGGCATTCCAGGCCGCTTACGACCGCGACCTGGCCCATTACGTGGGCCGGCCGAGCCCGATCTATCACGCCCAGCGCCTGAGCGATCATGTCGGCGGTGCGCAGATCCTGCTCAAGCGCGAGGACCTGAACCACACCGGTGCGCACAAGATCAACAACACCATCGGCCAGGCGCTGCTGGCCGCGCGGATGGGCAAGAAGCGCATCATCGCCGAGACCGGTGCCGGGCAGCATGGCGTGGCCAGTGCCACCGTTGCCGCGCGCTTGGGCCTGGAATGCGTGGTGTACATGGGCGCCACCGACATCGAGCGGCAGAAGATCAACGTCTACCGAATGAAGCTGCTCGGTGCGACGGTGGTGCCGGTCACCTCCGGCTCGGCCACCCTGAAGGACGCGCTCAACGAAGCGATGCGCGATTGGGTGACCAACGTGCAGGACACCTTCTACATCATCGGCACCGTGGCTGGTCCGGATCCGTACCCGCGCATGGTGCGCGATTTCAACGCCATCGTCGGCCGCGAAGCACGCGAGCAGATGCTGGCCGAGTACGGCCGCCTGCCGGATGCGATCACCGCCTGCGTCGGCGGCGGCAGCAATGCCATCGGCCTGTTCCATGCCTTCCTCAACGATCGCCAGGTCGAGATCGTCGGCGCCGAAGCTGCCGGTGATGGCATCAGCACCGGTCGCCATGCCGCCTCCATCGCGGCGGGTCGCCCCGGCGTGCTGCACGGCAACCGCACCTATGTGCTGTGCGACGACGACGGCCAGATCATCGAGACCCACTCGGTATCAGCCGGCCTGGACTATCCGGGTGTCGGGCCGGAGCACGCGTTCCTGGCCGATACCGGCCGCGCGCTACCTCGGCATCACCGATGAGGAAGCGCTGCAGGCCTTCCACCTGCTGGCGCACACCGAAGGCATTCTGCCGGCGCTGGAATCCAGCCATGCGCTGGCACAGGCGATCAAGCTGGCGCGTGAGCGACCGCGTGACCAGATCGTCCTCTGCAATCTATCCGGCCGTGGCGACAAGGACGTGCACACCATCGCCGCGCGCGAAGGGCTGGTGCTGTGAGCGCGCTGCTGCGGAACAGCGGGGTGCTTCTGCTGGTGCTGGGCCTGGCCGCGTGCCAGCCGCCGGAACCGCCAGTGCTTGCGCCGGCCGCCAAAGCCACCGCGCAGTCCGCACAGCAGCCGGCCGCCAACGATGACCTCGACCCGATGGCGCGTACGCCGATCGTCGATCCGCCGTCTGCGGAAGAGAGCAACGGCGACAACGCCCCCGCCGTCGCCTCGGTGGCACTGGACCATGCCGGCGAAGTGCTGGTCGGCCAGCACATGGGGGACCTGAAGTCACTGGGGCCCTGGAAGGCACAGGGCGCGAAAGAGTTCTTCGAAGGCGACTGCGAGTACTACGACGGCAGGGGGTTGCCGCCGGGCGTGTCGATGATGACCGACGACGACCGCGTGGTCCGTTTTGATCTGAAGCCGGGCGACGACCCGGAACTGCCGGTTGAACAGCCCGGTCCATTCGGCCTGCGCATCGGCATGACCCGTGCCCAGGCCATGGCGCAGTTCCCGAAGCCGCCGGTATCCAGCCCGCATGCCTACGACGGTGACCAGGGCGAGTACCTCACCTGGCAGGACCCGGGTTCGGACCTGGGTATCCGCCTGGAACTGTTTGAAGGGAAGGTCACCCGGATGTACTGGGGAACCAGCGATGCGATTGAACTGATTGAAGGATGTGCCTGAAATGCCCGTATCCCGACTCGATGCCTGTTTCCTGCGTCTGCGCGAACAGCAGCGCAAGGCGCTGATTCCCTTCATCACCGCCGGTGATCCCTCGCTGGAGGCGACCGTGCCGGTCATGCACGCACTGGTCGAGGCCGGCGCCGACGTGATCGAACTGGGCGTGCCGTTTTCCGACCCGATGGCCGACGGCCCGACCATCCAGCGCAGCTCCGAGCGCGCTGGCGCGTGGTGCTGGCAGCCGCTACGTGCTGCAGGCCGTTGCGCGGTTCCGCGAGCGTGACGCTCAGACGCCGGTGGTGCTGATGGGCTACCTGAATCCGGTGGAGATCCATGGCTACGCGGCCTTCGCAACGGCAGCCGTGGAGGCAGGTGTGGACGGCGTGCCGCTGGTCGACCTGCCGCCGGAAGAAGCCGGCGAAGCGCAGCAGGCCTTCGATGCAGCGGGCCTGGCACTGGTCCTGCTGGCGTCGCCGACTACCAGCGAGGCGCGCCGACAAGCTGCTGGCGCTGGCCCGTGGCTACCTCTACTACGTCAGCTTTGCCGGTGTCACCGGCGCGTCCGAGCGCCTGGACAGCGATGCCGCCAGTGCCCGCCTGCAGGCCCTGCGCGCGCGCGCTTCGGTGCCAGTGGTGGCCGGCTTCGGCATCAAGGATGCCGACAGTGCTGCGGCGATGGCCCGCCAGGCCGACGGCGTGGTGGTCGGCAGCGCGCTGGTGGCGGCGCTGGCCGAAGCGGGCTCGGCTGAAGAGGCCGCACAGCGCTCGAACCTTCCTGGCTCCGCTGCGGCAGGCGCTGGACGCCTGAGGGGTAGTGCCGGCCGCTGGCCGGCACACGCCTGGGCCGCGTGTGCGACAAGGGTTGCCGGCCAGCGGCTGGCACTTTCCCGCACCTAAACGTACGTCCCAGCATGGTTTTTTCCGGCGGCCCCGTGTCCGGCAAGGGGGTGCACGGGCGGGGAAAGCGGAGCTAGACTGTCCGCCTTTGCGGCCCTTGGGCCGCCCTGAACGGAAGTGTCCTCCCGCATGAGTTGGCTCAGCAAGTTGATGCCGTCCGGCATCCGCACCGACAACACCCCCAGCAAGAAGCGCAGTGTCCCCGAGGGCCTGTGGGAAAAGTGCAGCAACTGCGGCAGCGCGTTGTACCGTCCGGAACTGGAAGAGAACCTGGAGGTCTGCCCGAAGTGCGGCCACCACATGGCGATCCGCGCACGTGCGCGCCTGGCCGCCCTGTTCGACGCCGACAGCACCACCGAGATCGGTGCGCGCCTGGGCCCGACCGACCTGCTCAAGTTCAAGGACCAGAAGAAGTACAGCGAGCGCATCAAGATCGCGCAGAAGAACACCGGCGAGTACGACGCGCTGATCGCCATGCGCGGCCTGCTCAAGGGCCGTGCGCTGGTGGCCTCGTCGTTCGACTTCGCCTTCATGGGTGGCTCGATGGGCTCGGTGGTGGGTGAGCGTTTCGCGCTGGCCGCCGAAACCGCGGTCGAGATCGGTGCTCCGTACGTGTGCTTCTCGCAGAGTGGCGGTGCGCGCATGCAGGAAGGCCTGTTCTCGCTGATGCAGATGGCCAAGACCTCGGCCGCGCTGGGCAAGCTGCGTGAAGCGGGCCTGCCGTATATCTCGGTGCTGACCCACCCGACCACCGGTGGTGTGTCGGCCTCGTTCGCGATGCTGGGCGACATCAACATCGCCGAACCGCAGGCGCTGATCGGCTTCGCCGGCCCGCGCGTGATCGAGCAGACCGTGCGCGAGAAGCTGCCGGAAGGCTTCCAGCGCTCGGAGTTCCTGCTGGAGCACGGTGCCATCGACCAGATCTGCGACCGCCGCGAAATGCGCGACCGCCTGTCCGATCTGCTGGCAATGCTGGGCCGTCAGCCGGCGCCGGAGGTGGCTTGATGGGAGGCCGCAAGTACTTCGGTACTGATGGCATCCGTGGGCGGGTCGGCCAGGGCGTGATCTCGGCCGACTTCGTGCTGCGCCTGGGCAATGCCCTGGGCCGTGTCCTGGTCGCCCAGCGCGGCCAGGACGGGCGCCGGCCGATCGTGGTGATCGGCAAGGACACCCGCATTTCCGGTTACATGTTCGAAGCGGCACTGGAAGCCGGCCTGGTCGCCGCCGGCGCCGACGTACAGCTGCTGGGGCCGATGCCGACCCCGGCGGTGGCGTTCCTGACCCGCACGCTGGGCGTGGACGCCGGCATCGTCATCAGCGCCTCGCACAACCCGCATTACGACAACGGCATCAAGTTCTTCTCGGCCCAGGGCGAGAAGCTCGACGATGCCACCGAACTTGCCCTGGAAGCGGCGCTGGACGTTCCGTTCACCACCGCCGAATCGGAGAAGCTGGGCAAGGCATCGCGTGCGCGTGAAGCGGTCGGCCGCTACATCGAGTTCTGCAAGGCCAGCGTGCCGCGCGCGTTCGACCTGCGTGGCGTGCGCCTGGTGCTGGATTGCGCACACGGCGCCACCTACCAGATCGCACCGCTGCTGTTCCGCGAACTGGGGGCCGAGGTGATCGGCATCGGTGCCGAGCCCAACGGCGTCAACATCAACGCCGGTGTGGGTTCCACCCATATCGACAACCTGGCGGCCAAAGTCCGCGAGACCCGTGCCGATCTCGGCATCGCGTTCGATGGTGATGGCGACCGTGTGCTGATGGCCGACGACCAGGGCAACCCGGTCGACGGTGATGACCTGCTGTACATCCTGGCCCGCGCCTGGAAGGACGAAGGCCGCCTGCGCGGCCCGGTGGTCGGCACGCTGATGAGCAACTACGGCGTGGAGAAGGCTTTCGCCGATCTGCAGATCCCGTTCGTGCGCAGCAACGTTGGTGACCGCTACGTGCACCAGGCATTGGTCGAAGGCGGCGGTGTACTCGGTGGTGAAGCGTCGGGCCATCTGCTGTGCCTGGACCGGGCCACCACCGGAGATGGCATCGTCAGCGCTCTGCAGGTGCTGGTCGCGCTGCGCAACAGTGGGCAGACCCTGCGCCAGGCACTGAAGGGCCTGGTGCGGGTGCCGCAGAAGACCGTCAACGTGCGCCTGGGCAATGTCTCAGCCAAGGCCACGGTGCAGTCTGAAAGCGTGCAGTCCGCGCTGGCCGTGGCGCAGCAGGCCGTAGCCGGCCGTGGCCGCGCGTTCCTGCGGCCGTCCGGTACCGAGCCGGTGGTTCGGGTCACCGTGGAAGCCGATGACGCTACGCTGATGCAGCAGACGCTGGACCGCTTGTCCGCTGCGGTGCGTGAAGCCGCCAGCTGAGGCGACTGCACATCCGTACAAAGAATGCGCCCCGGAATTCCGGGGCGTTTTCTTTTGCGGCGGCCCGGGAGGATGGCGTGCTCAGGGCCCCGGCACCATCTTCTTCTGGCGTGCCTTGAACCCATTGAACAGCGGCGCGATCAGCGGGTTGTAACTCAAGCGGATGCGCTTGCGCAGCCAGTTGGCCGGGCGGTTGCGGATCGCAAAACGATAGATGCGTTCCGGGTCGCCACCGATCACGTTGCGGCCGAACGGGTGGGTGGTGTGCAGGTAGCGGAAGCCCTGCTCGCGCGCCACTTCGATGTGATCCTGGTCGAAATCACCGTACGGCCAGCACAAGGTATCGGACACGTCGCCAAGCTT
Source organism: Stenotrophomonas sp. 93052_Sma (assembly GCF_056481145.1). Lineage (NCBI taxonomy): Bacteria > Pseudomonadati > Pseudomonadota > Gammaproteobacteria > Lysobacterales > Lysobacteraceae > Stenotrophomonas > Stenotrophomonas sp. 93052_Sma. The sequence continues at coordinate 3,452,277 of NZ_CM151134.1, read as the reverse complement.
GTCCTGCAGGACTTCGCGCGAGATCGCCAGATCCCGGCTCAGGCCCGCACGGCGCTGCGCACGGTCCAGATCGTCACGGCGCAGCCAGCGGGTGTGGGTATGGGTGTGGCAATGCACTTCGAAGGTGCCGGCGGCGATGGCTGCACGTGCTTCGCTCCAGCGCATCATCACATCGTCACTGCGGTCCTGCTCGTAGATCGCCGCTTCGCAGCCGCGATGGTCCGGCGTCGACGGCAGCGTCGCTCCGGCAATGCCGGCATGCGGACGTTCCGGGCCTTCGCCCATCCAGCCGGTGACCACGAACACCACGGCATGCATGCCGTACTTCTGCAGGATCGGATGGGCATACACCCAGTTGTCCAGGTAGCCATCGTCGAAGGTGATGACGATCGACTTGCGCGGCACCGGCTTGCCGGCCAGGAAGCCGGCGTACTGGTCCAGCGTCAGTGAGGTCCAGCCATTGCCTGCCAGCCACGCGATCTGGCTTTCGAAGTTTTCCGGCGACACGGTGATCATGCCCGGCGAAGGGCTGACATGGTGGTGCATCAGCACCGGAACGGTTCGCGCATCAGCCATGTCCCAGCTCCTTCAGCCACTGGTGGTAGTAGTGTTCGGTGGCTTCACCGTGGCCGTCCGGCGTGAAGCGGTGTGCGCCGTGCATCCAGTCCCAGCCAGCGCGGCCCATCTGCCGCCGCCGTTCCGGGTCGTCCACCAGCAGGCGCAAGGCACCTGTCAGGGCGGCATTGTCTCCCAAACGGGTGAGGATCGCATTGCTGCCATCGACCACCATCTCCGGCACGCCACCCACCCGCGTGGCTACGATCGGTACGCCCACATAAGCCGCTTCCAGGAACACGGTGCCGGCCGCTTCCTTGTGCGAGGCCAGCGCGAAGATGTCGAAGCCGGCCATCAGCCGGCAGGCTCCATCGCGGTAGCCGAGCAGGTGCACCTGGCGCTGCAGGCCGTGCTCGGCGCACATCGCCTGCAGTCGTTCCGTCACGGCCTGGCCATCACCGACGATCACCAGGTGCAGGTCCGGGTTGGCCTTGCACAGCGGGATCATCGCCTGCAGCAGGTCGGCATGGCCCTTGGGCTCGCGCAGTACCGCCACGCAGCCGACCACGATGTCCTGTTCGCCGAAACCGAGTTCGGCACGCACCTGCGCGCGCGTCCTGCAGGCACTGCCAGGGATCGGCCTTGCGGATCTCGCTCCAGCGCGGCGGAACCGCGATCGGCGGCACGATGCCGATGCGCTCGGCCGGAATGCCACGGTCGGCCAGCAGCTGCTTGACGAAGCTGCTGACGGTCAACACCCGGTGCGGAAGCCCGGTATAGGTCAGCAGCGAATTGACCGGGCTCATCAGGTGGCGCGAGCGCACCACCAGCGGCGTGCCGCCCAGGCGTGCACCGGCGGCGGCGATCAGCGCATCGCGGCGGCTGGTGGTGTTGACCACGTCGTAGCGTTCGCGGCGCACCAGTCGCGATACCGACCACACGCCGCGCAGCAGGCGTGCCAGGCCTCCCATGCGCAGCGTATGCACGGTGAAACCGTCGTCGCGTGCCAGTGTGGCCAGGCGCGCATCGGGCTGGCACAGCAACGACACTTCATGGCCACGCGCGCGCATCACCTGCATGTGCCGGAAGATATAGATCTCCTGCCCGCCCATTCCCTTGGCGGCTTCGGTATGCAGGATACGCAGCGGACGGTTCATGCAGGATCGGTCCTTGAAGTTCAGCGGTTGCGGAAGCGGGTCAGCGCTTCCCATGCGGAGCGGATGGCGGCGGCGTCCGGTGCCTGCTGCGACAGCGGACGGTAGTGCCGGTCGAGCGCGGTGGCGTTGCCGAACTTGTCGAACACGTAGATGGCATCGCCATGGCGTACCGCGCGCATGCGACCACTCTCCACCACCAGCGCACGTTCGCTGGTGGTGGGCGCAGCCAGCAGGTCCTGGCCAGTACTGAAGTCGCTCAGGGCGTTCTCGCAGCCCAGTGCGTGGCGCATCAACGTCGGCACCCAGTCCTCATGCGAACTGGTGCGCATCTCATGGCCGCTGGCCTGGCCAGGCCAGTGCAGCACGAACGGCACCTGCAGCTGGTAGTCGGAGAAGTTGCCGTTGTGACCCCAGTAGTTCAGCTTGAGGTCGTTGAACTCTTCGGCATGGTCACCGGTGACCAGCACGATGGTGTTCTCGGCCAGGCCTTGTGCGCGAAGGTCGTCCAGCAGCGAGCCGACCAGGCTGTCGGCGTAGTGCACGGCGGTGCGGTAGCGGTTGAGCTCCGGCGTCGGGTCGTGGTCCGGGCCGAAGGACAGGAAGTCGATCTCCTTGGCCATCGGCGTGGCCACCGGCGGGTAGCTGGCGGGCAGGTGGTAGCCGGCGTGGGTGGAGTCGAGGAACACGAAGCCGAACCACGGGTGCTGCGCGGCCTGGCTGGTGCGGATGTCGTTCTGCAGCGCGGTGACGATGGCTGCGTCACGCTTGTCGGGTGTCAGGGCGGAGGGGCCCTGGTGCAGCTGGTCGCGTACGTCGGCGAAGGCGGTGCGGTCGAACTCCGGGCTGTACAGCGGCGCGCTGCCGTACAGGTGCAGGTCGTAGCCCTGCTGGCCCAGCACCTGGAACAGCTGCGAGCCGCGCTGTTCGTCCAGCATGCTCTGCCAGTAGCCGCCGGGCAGGCCGTAGAGCAGGCCGAACAGGCCGTAGCGAGTGGCGTTGCCGGTGCTGAAATGCTGGTCGTACACGCGCGAAGCCTGTGCCAGTGCCGTCGTATTGGGCATCAGCTGCGGCGTCATGGCGTCCTGGCGCAGCGACTCCAGCACCACCATCAGCACATTCGGCCGATGTGGGTTCTGGCAGCGCAGGGGCTGCAGCGGATACAGCAGCTGCGCATGGCGCGGGTCAGGCAGGCCAGCCTGCTGTTCGCTGACAACGCCCAGTTTGCGCATGAAGCTCTTGGCGGTGATCGGCTGCGCCCAGGGCAGGTAGTTCCACTGCGCGATGACGTCGCGGTCGCCGCGGGCATCGTAGTAGGCGGTGGCGACCTGGCCCCCCCCCATCAGCAGAGCGACCACCGCCCAGGCCTGCAGGACCCGGCGGCGGCGGGGCAGGGCGGGCAACAGCTTCCAGCATGCCCAGGCCAGCAGGCCTTCGGCGGCGAAGATGGCGGCGACCAGCAGTCCGGCCTGCAGCCAGGTTTTCCAGGACAACGCGACCTGGTCCTGCAGCGCGCCGCCGAACACCATGTTCACCACCATGGCATTGAGGTGGAACCGATACAGAGTGAAAACCTTCGCATCAACCAGCAGCAGGCACAGCCACAGGCCCTGCAGCAGCACGGCGCTGATGCTCAGCGTGCGCGTGCTGCGCTGCCACAGGCCCAGCAGCAGCGGCAGCAGGCCTGCGAGGGCACCGAAGGCGAGCAGATGCCCCGGCAGAGCGACGGACAGGTAAACCAGGCCGATTGCGCCACCGGGGTTGTCGGCCAGCGGTACGTTGCCGAGCGTGATCGCCATCGCCAGCAGCGCGTTGCCGGCCACGAACAGCGACCACCAGGCCAATCGGCGCCAGTGACGTGCCGTGCCGGAGGGCAGGGAGGTGTTGGCAGAAGGAGCAGCAGGGCGCATGAAGGACGGAGGCGGCAGGTGGAGCAGGGGCGGGAGTCCCGGTTGTGACGGAATCGTTAATCCGCGCGCGGGTTGCGCATTGTATCGGTTTGTTTCTTCGTATCGAGTGGCGTCCCCCGGGCGATCTGTCACAATGTTCAGGTGGGCCATGAATGCGCTGGCCCTTCCAGACCCAACGACAAGCCAGGAACCGCTGTGAGCCAGATCCCCACCCTCGACATCACCCGTTTCGACAGCGACCGCGAGGCCTTCGTGGCCGAGCTGGGCGCGGCCTACCGCCAATGGGGATTCGCGGGCATCCGCAACCACGGCATCCCGCAGGCCGACATCGACGCGGCCTACGATGCCTTCAAGGCCTTCTTCGCCCTGCCGGAGGAGGTCAAGCGCAAGTACCACGTGGCCGGCAGTGGCGGCGCCCGCGGCTACACCCCGTTCGGCGTGGAGACCGCCAAGGGCTCCAAGCATTTCGACCTGAAGGAGTTCTGGCACATCGGTCGCGAGATCGCCGACGACTCCAAGTACCGCGACGTGATGGCGCCGAACCTGTGGCCGACCGAGGTCGAGGGCTTCCGCGAGCGCGGTTACGGCCTGTACCAGGCGCTGGACAACCTGGGTTCGCGCGTACTGTCGGCGCTGGCCCTGCACATCGGCCTGCCGGAAGACTTCTTCGCCGACAAGACCAACTTCGGTAACTCGATCCTGCGCCCGATCCACTACCCGCCGATCACCACCGACGACATCCCGAACGTGCGCGCCGGCGCGCATGGCGACATCAACTTCATCACCCTGCTGGTCGGCGCCAGCGCCGCGGGCCTGGAAGTGCAGTCGCACGAGGGCGAGTGGGTGCCGTTCACCTCGGACGCGGACACCATCGTGGTCAACATCGGCGACATGCTGCAGCGCCTGACCAACCACGTGTACCCGTCGACCATCCACCGCGTGGTCAACCCCCCGGGTGAGCTGGCGCGCCAGCCGCGCTACTCGGTGCCGTTCTTCCTGCATCCGAACCCGGACTATCTGATCGACGTGCTGCCGTCCTGCATCACCCCGGAGAACCCGAGCCGGTACCCGGAGGCGATCACCGCCCATGGCTTCCTCGAGGAACGCCTGCGCGAGATCAAGCTGAAGTAATGAGAAGTGAGGCCGCCGAAAGGCGGCCTTTTTCTTTAGCAGGGCTGCGCCCCGCACCCGCAGAGGCCAAAGCCAAAGCCAAAGCCAAAGCCAAAGCCAAAGCCAAAGCGGCACTGGGATGTTCCGTGGGGAGGCGGGGAGGTGTCGGATGGCGGGGACGCCGTGAACCCGTCCTGGGGGCTTGGCCGCGGCATCCATGCCGCGGACACCCCGCCATCCGACACCTCCCCGCCTTCGACAGTTTCCCGGTGACGGTGGGTAAATCGCGATTTCCGGTAGGTGTCGACCTTGGTCGACACGGTAGATCCACGCCATGGGTGCGGGCAGCTATCCGCACTGCCGCTTTTGCTTTTGATCTTCTTATTTCTTTCCGTGGCGGGCGGAACCGCCGGAATGTGTCAGAGGCCGGGCGGGTGGGGCTGCGCAGGGGCGTGAGCCGCATGGGCCCGAGGCATGCCTCGGGCGCGTTGGGCAGGACGCCCCACCCGGGTCTTGCTCGTGTGTGCAGGACCGCGCCCACGAGCAAGCGGCGACCGAGCTTACAGGGGTGAGGGCGCTTTGGTTGCGAAGCACTGCTTCGCAAGCGCCAGAACGCACAGCCGCCAGCGGCTGGGCCGGGCCCCGGAGGGGGACTTGCAGCGCCCCCTGCGCAGTCCCACCCGCCCGGCCAAGCCCCAAATCCAACCGGGTTCTCCGCGACCAACCCAACCCCACCCCCGCCACGAGGGGCTGCGCCGTTGGCTGAAAATCCATGTAACCGCTTACACGGAAACGGATTTTTGCCGTAACGGGTATCATGCCCGGCTGACTTCACACAGGAGCCACCCGCTCATGCGCCGCAAGATCGTCGCTGGAAACTGGAAGCTGCATGGCAGCCGTCAATTCGCCAATGAACTGCTGGGGCAGGTCGCCGCCGGGCTGCCGCTGGAGGGGGTGGACGTGGTGATCCTGCCGCCGCTGCCCTACCTCGGGGAGCTGGTCGAGGACTTCGGCGAGACCGGCCTGGCCTTTGGCGCGCAGGACGTGAGCAGCAACGAGAAGGGCGCCTACACCGGCGAGGTCTGCGCGGCCATGCTGGTCGAGGTCGGCGCCCGCTATGGCCTGGTCGGCCATTCCGAGCGCCGCCAGTACCACCACGAAAGTAGCGAGCTGGTCGCGCGCAAGTTCGCCGCCGCCCAGCACGCCGGCCTGGTGCCGGTGCTGTGCGTGGGCGAGACCCTGGAGCAGCGCGAGGCCGGGCAGACCGAAGTGGTCATCGCCGGCCAGCTGGCGCCGGTGCTGGAGCTGGTCGGCGCGGCCGGTTTCGCCAAGGCCGTGGTCGCCTACGAGCCGGTCTGGGCCATCGGTACCGGCCGTACCGCCACCAAGGAGCAGGCGCAGCAGGTGCACGCGTTCATCCGTGGCGAAGTCGCGCGTATCGATGCTAGAATCGCTGATTCACTGCCCATTGTTTACGGCGGTAGCGTGAAGCCCGACAATGCCGGGGAACTGTTCGCGCAGCCGGATGTCGATGGTGGGCTGGTCGGCGGCGCCTCCCTGGTGGCCGCGGACTTCCTGGCCATCGCACGGGCGGCGGCCGCGAACTAATCCTAGAAGTTTTGTCCGAGGGCGGTTTCCAATGCTGATGTTGATCCTCAATGTCGTCTACGTGCTGGTCGCTGTGGCCATGATCGCGCTGATCCTGATGCAGCGTGGCTCGGGTGCGGCGGCAGGTTCGGGCTTTGGTGCCGGTGCCTCGGGTACGGTGTTCGGTGCGCGCGGCGCCTCGAACTTCCTGTCCAAGTCGACCAAGTGGCTGGCTGTCGTGTTCTTCGGCATCAGCCTCTTCATGGCCTGGTATGCCGGTCATGGCAGCCGCCCGGCGGCCGACCAGGATCTGGGCCTGATGTCCGCACCGGCGGCAGTCGCTCCGGCGGCTCCGGCGGGCGAACTGCCGGCCGTTCCGAAGGCTGATGCGGTCCCGGCCGCCCCGGTTCCGGCCGCGAATGTGCCGGCTCAGGCGGAATCTTCGGTTTCTGGTGAAGAAAAGCCTTCGGAAGGCTCCCAGAAAGACTGAAGCCGGTTACAATACGCGGCGCATCGGGAAGATAGTCTGATGTGATCGTTTGCCCAGGTGGCGGAATTGGTAGACGCACTACCTTGAGGTGGTAGCGACGCAAGTCGTAGGGGTTCGAGTCCCCTCTTGGGCACCATTTGTAAGTAAAGCGGGTTCGTCTGGCGCGCAAGGCGCCAGGCAGATTCCCGTCCACTCCCCCATGCCAAAGCGCCTGCAGGCGCGGCGGCAGAGGCAAGAGAGAATCGCTGTGCTGGCCGAATATTTGCCGTCTCTGCTGTTTCTGATCGTTGCCACCGGTATCGGCATTACGCTGATGCTGGTTGGTCGATTCCTCGGTCCCCGCCGCCCCGATCTGGAAAAGCTGTCGCCGTACGAGTGCGGCTTCGAGGCCTTCGAAGACGCGCGCATGAAGTTCGACGTGCGCTATTACCTGATCGCGATCCAGTTCATCGTCTTCGACCTGGAAATCATCTTCATCGTGCCGTGGACCCAGGTCTTCATGGAGCTGGGTGCCCGTTCGCTCATCACCATGGGCCTGTTCGTCGGCATGCTGTTCCTCGGTTTCATTTACGTCTGGAAGAAGGGAGCGCTGGAATGGGAGTGATTCAGACTCTCGATGGCCTCATGAACAACCCCACGCCGGAAGGCCGGGTTGATGACATCCTGCGGCCGGAAGGCGACAACCCGCTGCTGGAAAAGGGCTTCGTCACCACCAGCGTCGATGCACTGCTGAACTGGGCGCGCACCGGCTCGATGTGGCCGATGACCTTCGGTCTGGCCTGCTGCGCGGTCGAGATGATGCATGCCGGCGCCGCGCGCCTGGACCTTGACCGCTACGGCGTGGTGTTCCGCCCGTCGCCGCGTCAGTCCGACGTGATGATCGTGGCCGGTACCCTGGTCAACAAGATGGCCCCGGCGCTGCGCAAGGTCTACGACCAGATGCCGGACCCGAAGTGGGTCATCTCGATGGGTAGCTGCGCCAATGGTGGCGGCTATTACCACTACTCCTATTCTGTGGTGCGCGGCTGTGATCGCGTGGTGCCGGTGGACGTCTACGTCCCGGGCTGCCCGCCGACCGCCGAGGCGCTGGTGTACGGGATCCTGCAGCTGCAGAAGAAGATCTGGCGTACACAGACCATCGCCCGCTGACCCCTTCACCTGACAAGAGCGCGCCAAGCCCCCATGGCAGAGCAAGCATCCTTCATCGACCGACTCTCCGCACGTTTCGCAGGTGCGAAGGTCATCGTGGTCGAACCCCGCGGCGAAGTGACGCTGGAAGTGCCTGCCGCCGAGTGGCACGCCACCGCCCTGGCGCTGCGTGACGAGTTTGGTTTCGAGCAGGCCGTGGATCTCTGCGGCGTCGACTACCTCGGTTATGGCTCCGACGAATGGGACACCGCCGACGTGTCCTCGCAGGGCTTCAGTCGTGGCGTCGAAGGCAAGGCCCAGGGCCGTTTCGCGTGGGGCGAGTTCCCCACCGAGGAAAACGGCGCCGACGGTGCCCGCCCGCAGCACATGCCGACCCAGCGTTTCGCCGTGGTCGCCCAGCTGCGTTCGTACCAGCACAACCTGATGATGCACCTGCGCTGCTTCGCCCCTGACGAAGCGCTGCCGGTGGTGTCCTCGCTGACCGGCATCTGGCCGGGCCTGAACTGGTTCGAGCGCGAAGCGTTCGACCTGTACGGCGTGATCTTCGAAGGCCACCCGGACCTGCGCCGGATCCTGACCGACTACGGTTTCGTCGGTCATCCGTTCCGCAAGGACTTCCCGCTGATCGGCAATGTCGAAGTCCGCTACGACGAAGAAAAGAAGCGCGTGATCTACGAACCGGTCACCTCGGTGGAGCCGCGTGTCGGCGTGCCGCGCGTGATCCGCGACGACGCCCGTCTGCAGACCGCAGAAGGTGAGCGCGCAGGAGGCAGTGAAGTGAGCCACGTACACCAGGCCGGCGAAGCATTCGCCAGCAACGCCGCCGAGAGCCGGCAGGAAATCCGCAACTACACCATGAACTTCGGCCCGCAGCATCCGGCCGCTCACGGTGTGCTGCGCCTGATCCTGGAAATGGACGGCGAAACCATCATGCGCGCCGACCCGCACGTGGGTCTGCTGCACCGTGGTACCGAAAAGCTGGCCGAGTCCAAGCCGTTCAACCAGTCGATCGGCTACATGGATCGCCTGGATTACGTGTCGATGATGTGCAACGAGCACGCCTACGTGCGCGCGATCGAGACCCTGATGGGCATCGAAGCGCCGGAGCGTGCGCAGTACATCCGCACCATGTACGACGAAATCACCCGCATCCTCAACCACCTGATGTGGCTGGGCTCCAACGCGCTCGACCTGGGTGCGATGGCGGTGATGCTGTATGCCTTCCGCGAGCGCGAAGAGCTGATGGACTGCTATGAAGCGGTCTCCGGCGCGCATGCACGCGGCGTACTACCGTCCGGGCGGTGTCTACCGCGACCTGCCGGACCACATGCCGAAGTACAAGGAATCGCGCTGGCACAAGGGCAAGGCGCTGAAGCAGCTCAATGCTTCGCGCGAAGGCTCGCTGCTGGACTTCCTGGAGAACTTCACCGTCGAGTTCCCCAAGCGCATCGACGAATACGAAACCCTGCTGACCGACAACCGTATCTGGAAGCAGCGTACCGTCGGCATCGGCGTGGTCACTCCGGAGCTGGCCCACCAGTGGGGCATGACCGGCGTGATGCTGCGTGGCTCGGGCGTCGCCTGGGACCTGCGCAAGAAGCGCCCGTACGCCAAGTACGATGCCGTCGATTTCGACATCCCGCTGGGCAAGGAAGGCGACTGCTACGACCGCTACCTGGTCCGCGTTGCCGAAATGCGCGAGTCCAACCGCATCATCAAGCAGTGCGTGGCATGGCTGAAAGCCAACCCCGGCCCGGTGATGGTGAAGAACTTCAAGGTTGCTCCGCCCAGGCGCGAGGACATGAAGGACGACATGGAAGCGCTGATCCACCACTTCAAGCTGTTCAGCGAGGGCTACTGCGTGCCGGCCGGCGAGACCTACTCGGCGGTGGAAGCCCCGAAGGGCGAATTCGGCTGCTACCTGGTCTCCGATGGCGCCAACAAGCCGTTCCGCGTGCACCTGCGTGCGCCGGGCTTCGCCCACCTGTCCTCGATCGATTCGGTCGTGCGCGGCCACATGCTGGCCGACGTGGTGGCGATGATCGGTACCTACGACCTGGTGTTCGGCGAGGTTGACCGGTAATGCCGTCCGCCACGCCAACGCCCGCTGCAGGCAGCCGGCGCAAGCCGGCGCCGCAGTTTCTGGAATTTCACGTTATGCATTTCGCTGAGGTCGGCCGATGAAGGCGACAGGTAATTTCGAGGCGGCGCGCGACGTCGACCCGATGGTGGTGCTGAGCGACAAGACCCGCGCTCACATCGATCACTGGCTGTCCAAGTTCCCGCCGGACCGCAAGCGCTCTGCCGTGCTGCAGGGCCTGCATGCGGCCCAGGAGCAGAACGAGGGCTGGCTGACCGACGAACTGATCGCCGGCGTGGCCAAGTACCTCGACCTGCCGCCGGTGTGGGCCTACGAGGTCGCCAGCTTCTACTCGATGTTCGAGACCGAGAAGGTGGGCCGCAACAACGTGGCCATCTGCACCAACATCAGCTGCTGGCTCAATGGCGCCGAGGACATCGTCCGCCATTGCGAGAAGAAGCTGGGCATCAAGCACGGTGAATCGACCCCGGACGGCCGCGTCTACCTCAAGCGCGAGGAAGAGTGCCTGGCCGGTTGTGGCGGCGCGCCGATGATGGTCATCAACGGTCACTACCATGAGCGTCTGACCCTGGAAAAGGTCGACGAGCTGCTGGACGGGCTGGAGTAAGGGCATGGCACATCACCACGAATCCAAGGGTCCGGTCGGCCCCGCGCCGCTGCCGCACCAGGTGGTCTACACCACCCTGCATTACGACACCCCGTGGTCGTACGAAAGCTACCTGAAGACCGGTGGCTACGCCGCCCTGCGCAAGATCCTCGAAGAGAAGATCCCGCCGGAGCAGGTCATCGAGATGGTCAAGGCCTCGGGCCTGCGTGGCCGCGGTGGCGCAGGCTTCCCGACCGGCCTGAAGTGGTCCTTCATGCCCAAGGGCAACATGCAGAAGTACATCCTCTGCAACTCGGACGAATCCGAGCCGGGCACCTGCAAGGATCGCGACATCCTGCGCTACAACCCGCATTCGGTGGTGGAAGGCATGGCGATCGCCTGCTACGCCACCGGTTCGACCGTGGGTTACAACTACCTGCGCGGTGAGTTCCACCACGAGCCGTTCGAGCACTTCGAGCAGGCCCTGGCCGACGCCTATGCAAATGGCTGGCTGGGCAAGAACGTGATGGGCTCGGGCGTGGACATCGACATCTACGGTGCGCTGGGCGCCGGCGCGTACATCTGCGGCGAAGAAACCGCGCTGATGGAATCGCTGGAGGGCAAGAAGGGCCAGCCGCGCTACAAGCCGCCGTTCCCGGCCAACTTCGGTCTGTACGGCAAGCCGTCGACGATCAACAACACCGAAACCTATGGTTCGGTGCCGGCGATCATCCGCAACGGTCCGGAGTGGTTCAAGGGCCTGAGCCTGACCGCCAACGGCGGTCCGAAGTGCTTCTCGGTGTCCGGCTGCGTGCAGAACGGCGGCAACTTCGAAGTGCCGCTGGGCACCAAGTTCCACGACCTGCTGGAAATGGCCGGTGGCCTGCGTCCGGGCCGCACCCTCAAGGGCGCGATCCCGGGCGGCGTGTCGATGCCGGTACTGACCGCGGCCGAGCTGCAGGATCTGCCGATGGACTACGACACCATCCGTGCGCTGGGCTCCGGCCTGGGTTCGGGTGCGATCGTGGTGCTCGACGACAGCGTCTGCTGCGTCAAGTTCGCCTGCCGCATCAGCCAGTTCTTCCACAAGGAATCGTGCGGCCAGTGCACCCCGTGCCGTGAAGGCACCGGCTGGATGCACCGCGTGCTGGAGCGCATCGTCGCCGGCAAGGCCACGATGGAAGACCTGCACCAGCTGAAGGCGGTGGCCGGCCAGATCGAAGGCCACACCATCTGTGCGTTCGGTGAAGCGGCTGCATGGCCCATCCAGGGCTTCCTGCGCCAGTTCTGGGACGAATTCGAGTACTACATCGTCAACGGTCATTCGATGGTTGACGGCAAGAAGGTGGAGGCAGCCGCCGCATGAGCGCGCAACCCGTAAACCCGAACGTGCCACCGGATCACGTGACCATCGAAATCGATGGCAAGTCGCTGGTCGTGCCCAAGGGTTCGATGATCATCCAGGCGGCCGACAAGGCCGGCATTTCGATTCCGCGCTTCTGCTACCACGAGAAGCTGCCGATCGCCGCCAACTGCCGCATGTGCCTGGTGGACGTGGAGAAGTCGCCGAAGCCGGCGCCGGCCTGTGCCACCCCGGTGATGGATGGCATGAAGGTCGCCACCCGCAGCGAGAAGGCACTGAAGTTCCAGCGCTCGGTGATGGAGTTCCTGCTCATCAACCACCCGCTGGACTGCCCGATCTGCGATCAGGGCGGCGAGTGCGAGCTGCAGGACGTGTCGCTGGGCTATGGCCGTTCGGTCAGCCGCTTCAACGAGCGCAAGCGCGTGGTGCCGGACGAGGACATGGGCCCGCTGGTCGCCACCGAGATGACCCGCTGCATCCAGTGCACCCGTTGCGTCCGCTTCACCGCCGACGTTGCCGGTACCTATGAACTGGGTGGCATGTACCGCGGTGAGAACCTGCAGATCGGTACCTTCGACGGCAAGCCGCTGACCACCGAGCTGTCCGGCAACGTCGTCGACGTCTGCCCGGTCGGCGCGCTGACCAACAAGGTGTTCCAGTTCCGCGCCCGCCCGTGGGAACTGACCGCGCGCGAATCGCTGGGTTACCACGACGCGATGGGTTCGAACCTGTTCCTGCACGTGCGTCGCGGCGAAGTGCTGCGCACCGTGCCGCGCGACAACGAAGCGGTGAACGAGTGCTGGCTGTCCGACCGTGACCGCTACTCGCACCAGGGCCTGTACAGCGAAGACCGTGCGGTCAAGCCGCTGCGCAAGGTCAATGGCGAGTGGAAGGAAGTGAGCTGGGCCGAAGGCCTGGCCGCGGCCGCCGAGATCCTCAAGGCCAACCAGGGCGACAACCTGGGCGTGCTGGTGCACCCGTCCACCTCGAACGAGGAAGGCGCGCTGCTGGCCCGCCTGGCCAAGGGCCTGGGCTCGAGCAACATCGACCACCGCATCAACAACCGCGATTTCTCCGACGCCGCAACCGCCGAAGTGTTCGGCCTGCCGCTCGCCGAGATCGAAGGCGCCGACCGCATCGTCGTTCTGGGCAGCAACATCCGCCACGAACTGCCGCTGCTGCACGCCCGCCTGCGCAAGGCGCAGACCACCAACGGCGCGAAGATCCACGTCGTCAACCCGGTGGACTTCGACTTCGCCTTCAGCATCGCCGGCAAGCAGATCGTCGCGCCGTCGAAGTTCGTCGACGCGCTGGCCAACGCCGAGCTGCGTTCGGCGGTGCAGGGCGGCAACAACACCGTGCTGATCGTCGGTGGCATCGCCGAAAACCATCCGCAGGCTGCCGCGATCCGCGCCGCCGCGCGTGACTTCGCCGCTGCGACCGGTGCCAAGCTGTGCCGCATCCCGCAGGGTGCCAACGCCGTTGGCCTGACCCGCGCAGGCGTGCTGCCGGCCGGCAAGGACGTCGCCGCAATGCTGGCGCAGCCGCGCCAGGCCTACGTGGTGTACGGCCTGGAGCCGGGTCTGGACTTCGCCGACGCCCCCGCCGCGCGCAAGGCGCTGGTCGGCGCCAAGGTGGTGGCCTTCAGCCAGTTCGCCTGCGTCTCCACCCGCGACGTTGCCGACGTGATCCTGCCGATCGGTGCGCTGCCGGAAATCGACGCCACCCTGACCAACCTCGATGGTCGCGAGCAGTCGGCGCGTGCCGGCGGCAAGCTGCCGGGCGAGGCCCGTGAGGGCTGGCGCGTGCTGCGCGCCCTGGGCGGTGAGCTGGCGGTAGCCGGTTTCGACTTCACCGACCTGGCCGGCCTGCGCGCCAGCCTGGCCCCGGTGTCGGTCGCCGTTGCCGCCTCGGCACAGCCGGTGGTTGCCGGCGAAGGCCTGGAAGTGGCTTCGACCGCCGCGATCTACCGCACCGATGCGGTGGTCCGTCGCGCCCCGGCGCTGCAGTCGCATCCGCTCAACAACGCCCCGCGCATCGTGCTGAACGCTGAAGATGCCGCTCGCCTGCAGCTGCAGGAAGGGCAGATGGCCAAGGTCGGCACCGATGCCGGCAAGGCCACCCTGCCGGTGGTGATCGACGCCCGCGTCGCTGCGGGTTCGGTCTGGATTGAATCGGGCCACGGCGCGACTGCGCCGCTGGGTGCCGCTCGCGTAACGGTGGTGGCTGCATGAACGAATTGCTGTTGAACGCGGTCGATCCGCTGCACCAGTGGCTGCTTGGCCTCGGTGACATCGGCGCGCTGATCTGGATCATCCTGAAGATCCTGGTGATCACCGTTCCGGTGATCATCTCGGTGGCCTTCTACGTGGTCTGGGAACGCAAGCTGATCGGCTGGATGCACGTCCGCCACGGCCCGATGTACGTGGGCATGGGCATCTTCCAGGCCTTCGCCGACGTCTTCAAGCTGCTGTTCAAGGAAGTGGTCCAACCGAGCAGCGCCAACAAGGCGATCTACCTGCTGGCCCCGCTGATCACCCTGGCTCCGGCCTTCGCGGCCTGGTCGGTGGTCCCCTTCGATTCGCAGATCGTGCTGTCCAACGCCAACGCCGGCCTGCTGTACCTGCTGGCGATGACCTCGCTGGGCATCTACGGCATCATCCTGGCCGGTTGGGCATCCAACTCGAAGTATGCGTTCCTGGGTGCGATGCGCGCCTCGGCGCAGATGATCAGCTACGAAATCGCCATGGGCTTCGCCCTGGTCGGCGTGATGATCGCGTCGGGCAGCCTGAACCTGAGCAACATCGTGATGGCGCAGGCTGGCAATTCCGGTTTCTTCGACTGGTTCCTGCTGCCGCTGTTCCCGCTGTTCGTCATCTACTGGGTGTCGGGCGTTGCCGAAACCAACCGCGCGCCGTTCGACGTGGTGGAAGGTGAATCGGAAATCGTCGCTGGCCACATGGTCGAGTACTCGGGCGGTGCGTTCGCGCTGTTCTTCCTGGCCGAATACGCCAACATGATCCTGATCAGCTTCCTGATCTCGATCTTCTTCCTCGGCGGCTGGCTGAGCCCCATCCAGGGCTGGGTCAACTTCGGCGACGTCTCGCCGCTGGTCGACTGGATCTGGAAGGGCGGTGCACCGTGGCTGTTCGTCAAGGTGTTCTTCTTCGCCAGTGCCTACATCTGGTTCCGTGCAAGCTTCCCGCGCTTCCGCTATGACCAGATCATGCGCCTGGGCTGGAAGGTCTTCATCCCGCTGGCCATTCTGTGGATCGCGGTTACCGCCGTCATGGTGTTCTTCGGCGTGATTCAAAAGGGCGTCTAAGTGATGAACAGGATTACCCATTACTTCAAGAGCCTGCTGCTGCTCGAACTGCTGGGCGGCCTTTGGCTGACGCTGAAGTACAGCTTCAAGCCCAAGTACACGATGATGTACCCGATGGAGAAGTTCCCGCAGTCGCCGCGCTTCCGTGGACTGCACGCCCTGCGCCGTTACCCCAACGGTGAAGAGCGCTGCATCGCCTGCAAGCTGTGCGAAGCGGTGTGCCCTGCATTGGCCATCACCATCGACTCGGCCAAGCGCGAAGACGGTACCCGCCGTACCACGCGCTATGACATCGATCTGTTCAAGTGCATCTTCTGCGGCTTCTGCGAAGAAAGCTGCCCGGTGGACTCGATCGTCGAAACCCACATCCTCGAGTATCACTTCGAGAATCGTGGCGAAAACATCGTTACCAAGCCGCAGCTGCTGGCCCTGGGCGACCGTCTCGAGTCCGAGATCGCCGAGCGTCGCGCCGCCGATGCCGCTTACCGCTGAGGTCGAGAGATGGATTGGGTAAATATCGCTTTCTGGGTGTTCGCCATCGCGGCAACGGTTTCGGCCGGTGCGGTGATCAGCGTGCGCAACCCGGTTCACGCCGTGCTCTGCCTGGTGCTGACCTTCTTCTCCATTGCCTGCGTGTGGCTGCTGGTCGGCGCCGAGTTCCTCGGCGTGGCGCTGGTGCTGGTCTACGTCGGCGCGGTGATGGTGCTGTTCCTGTTCGTGGTGATGATGCTCGACATCGACCCCACCAAGCTGCGTGAGGGCTGGGTCCGCTACCTGCCGGTCGGTCTCATTGTTGCCGTGGCGATGCTGGTGCAGATGCTGATCCTGATCGGCGTGAAGGGCAGGGCGGTGAACCCGTTCCCGGCCGACAACGCCGCCGCGGTCGCTGCCGACAGCTCCAACGTCACCTGGCTGGCGCGTACGCTGTTCACCGAGTACCTGCTGCCGTTCGAGTTCGCCGCCGTCATCCTGACCGTGGCCGTGGTTGCCGCCGTGATGCTGACCTTGCGCCGCCGTACCGGCGTGAAGAGCCAGAACCCGGGTGAGCAGACCATGGTCAAGGCCGGCCAGCGCCTGCGCATGGTCAAGATGGGCGCCGAAGCGCCGGTCGTGCACAGCAACAGCAAGCCGGCCGCCGGCGAGGAGACCCAGCCGTGATTACCCTTGGCCACATCCTTGCGCTGGGCGCGGTGCTGTTCGCCATCAGCCTGGCCGGCATCTTCCTCAACCGGAAGAACGTCATCGTCCTGCTGATGTCGATCGAACTGATGCTGCTGTCGGTGAACATCAACTTCGTCGGCTTCTCGCGTCAGCTGGGCGATCCGTCCGGCCAGCTGTTCGTGTTCTTCATCCTGACCGTCGCCGCCGCGGAAGCCGCCATCGGCCTGGCGATCCTGGTGACCCTGTTCCGTACCCGCCGCACGATCAATGTCGGCGAAGTCGATTCGTTGAAGGGCTGATCCACAGATGGAAATCACTCTCTCCAAGAGTCTGTTGATCGCAGTGGTGCTTGCACCGCTGTTCGGCAGCATCATCGCCGGCCTGTTCGGTCGCCAGGTCAAGCGCTTCGGCGCGCAGACCATCACCATCCTCGGCGTCGCGGTTGCCTGCGGCCTGTCGATGTACACGCTCTACCAGTTGCTGTGGGGCGGCGCGCAGCCGTTCAACCAGAACATCTACACGTTCTTCGAAGTCGGCCAGTACTCGGCCCACGTCGGTTTCATGGTCGACAAGCTGACCGCGATGATGATGGTGGTGGTGACCTTCGTGTCGCTGCTGGTCCACATCTACACGATCGGCTACATGCAGGACGATCCGGGCTACCAGCGGTTCTTCAGCTACATCTCGCTGTTCACCTTCTCGATGCTCACCCTGGTGATGAGCAACAACTTCCTGCAGCTGTTCTTCGGCTGGGAAGCGGTGGGCCTGGTGTCGTACCTGCTGATCGGCTTCTGGTTCAAGCGCCCGACCGCGATCTTCGCCAACATGAAGGCGTTCCTGGTCAACCGCGTCGGTGACTTCGGCTTCCTGCTGGGTATCGCCGGCGTGCTGTGGGTGTTCGGCACCCTGGACTACTCGCAGGTGTTCTCGCAGGCCGGCATGCTGGCTGACCCGCGCGCCCAGCTGCAGATCTGGGACGGCACGATCCTGGGCATGCAGCTGCTGAACGAGCCGGTGATCTGGTCGATCGCCACCGTCATCTGCATCTGCCTGTTCATCGGCGCCATGGGCAAGTCGGCCCAGGTCCCGCTGCACGTGTGGCTGCCGGACTCGATGGAAGGCCCGACCCCGATCTCGGCACTGATCCACGCCGCGACGATGGTGACCGCCGGTATCTTCATGGTCACCCGCATGTCGCCGCTGTTCGAGCTGTCGCAGACGGCGCTGAACTTCGTGCTGTTCATCGGTGCCACCACCGCGTTCTTCACCGGCCTGATCGGCATCGTGCAGAACGACATCAAGCGCGTCGTCGCGTACTCCACGCTGTCGCAGCTGGGCTACATGACGGTTGCACTGGGCGTGTCGGCGTACTCGGCCGCCGTGTTCCACCTGATGACCCACGCTTTCTTCAAGGCGCTGCTGTTCCTGGGTGCCGGCTCGGTCATCATCGCGATGCACCACGAGCAGGACATGCGCAAGATGGGCGGCCTGCGCAAGTACATGCCGATCACCTTCGTCACCATGTGGATCGGTACCCTGGCCCTGGTCGGTACGCCGTTCTTCTCCGGCTTCTACTCGAAGGACACCATCATCGAGGCGGCCGAGATCCACGCCCACATGCAGAACAGCTGGGTGGCCACCTATGGCTACTGGGCGGTGCTGGGTGGCGTGCTGGTGACCAGCTTCTACAGCTTCCGCCTGCTGTTCATGACCTTCCACGGCAAGGAGCGTTTCCGCGACGCGCACGACGATCATGGCCACGGCCATGACGATCACCACGCCGCCGATGCCCACCATGGCGATGCCCATGACGACCACGGCCATGGCCACGGTCCGCATGAGCCGCATGAAACCCCGTGGGTGGTGACCCTGCCGCTGATCCTGCTGGCCATCCCGTCGATCGCCATCGGTTTCTTCAGCATCGGTCCGATGCTGCACGGCACCGACTGGGCCGGCAACCATGCGCACGAGGCGATCAAGGGCCAGGCGCAGACGTTCTTCACCGGCATCGTCGACTTCTACGATCCGGCCAAGAACACCGTCGCGTTCCTGGGTGAAGAGTTCCATGGCCCGGTCGCGTTCGCGCTGCACGGCATGATGCTGCCGCCGTTCTGGCTGACCCTGGCGGGCTTCCTGCTGGCTGCACTGTTCTACCTGTGGAAGCCGGACCTCTCGGGCAAGGCGCGCAAGACCTTCGCCCCGCTGGTGTCGGTGCTGGAAAACAAGTACGGCTTCGACAAGCTGTGGATCGATGGCTTTGCCGGTGGCAGCGTCAAGCTGGGCAAGGTCTCGCGCTGGATCGACAGCAACATCGTCGACGGCGTGGTCAATCTCTCGGCACGTGTTGTGGACGTTGCAGCCGGCGTGCTGCGTCGTACCCAATCCGGTTTCCTCTATCACTACGCCTTCGCGATGATCATCGGCCTGATTGCCCTGCTGGGCGTGCTGATGCATTACCTGCGTTGATGACCTGTACGGAATAAGAAGACGTGTCGAACTGGCCTCTACTCAGTGTCCTCATCTGGCTGCCGATCATCGGTGGCGCCCTGATCCTTGCGATCCGTGATGCACAGACTGCCCGCTGGGCGTCGCTGGGCGTCGCGGTGCTCACCTTCGTTGCAAGCCTCTCGCTGCTGAGCGGCTACAACGCGGGCATCGACGGCCTGCAGTTCGTCGAGACCCATGCCTGGATCCCGGCGTACAAGATCGGCTACAACCTGGGCGTGGACGGCATTGCCGTGGCGCTGATCCTGCTGACCACCCTGGTCAGCGTGCTTGCCCTGATCGGCGCCTGGAGCGCCATCGACAAGCGCGTCAACCAGTACGTGGCGGCCTTCCTGATCCTGGAAGGCGTCACCGTCGGCATCTTCGCCGCGACGGACGCGATGCTGTTCTACGTGTTCTTCGAAGCCATGCTGATCCCGATGTTCCTGATCATCGGTGTCTGGGGTGGCCCGCGCCGCATCTACGCAGCATTGAAGTTCTTCCTGTACACCTTCCTCGGCTCGGTGCTGATGCTGGTGGCGCTGATCTACCTGTACATGAAGGGCGGCAGCTTCCAGCTGGCCGACCTGTACGCGCTGCCGCTGTCGGCCAAGGAACAGACCTGGATCTTCTTTGCCTTCCTGATCGCCTTCGCGGTCAAGGTGCCGATGTTCCCGGTCCACACCTGGCTGCCGGACGCCCACGTGGAAGCGCCGACCGCCGGTTCGGTGATCCTGGCCGCCATCGCCCTGAAGATCGGTGGCTACGGCTTCCTGCGCTTCAACCTGCCGATCGTCCCGGACGCGTCGCAGGAATGGGCCTGGCTGGTGATCGCGCTGTCGCTGATCGCGGTGATCTACGTCGGCCTGGTCGCCCTGGTGCAGGACGACATGAAGAAGCTGATCGCCTATTCGTCGATCGCGCACATGGGCTTCGTCACCCTGGGCACCTTCATCGCCCTGTGGCTGGTGCGTGAAGCCGGCAACGCCGATGCTGCCCGCCTGGGCCTGCAGGGCGCCATGGTGCAGATGATCTCGCACGGCTTCGTGTCCGGTGCGATGTTCTCCTGTGTCGGCGTGCTGTACGACCGCATGCACAGCCGCCGCATCGCCGATTACGGCGGCGTGGTCAACGTGATGCCGTGGTTCGCCACCTTCGCCATGCTGTTCTTCATGGCCAATGCGGGCCTGCCGGGCACCAGCGGTTTCGTCGGCGAGTTCATGGTCATCCTGTCGGCCTTCCAGCGTAATCCGTGGATCGCACTGGGCGCGGCCACCACCCTGATCATCGGCGCCGCCTACACCCTGTGGCTGTACAAGCGCATCTTCTTCGGCGAAGTGGCCAACAGCCACGTGGCCGAACTGAAGGACATCAACGGCCGCGAATGGCTGGTGCTGGGCGTGTTCGCCATCGGCGTGCTGGCCCTGGGCATCTACCCCAAGCCGCTGACCGACCTGATGGAGCCCTCGATCGCGAAGCTGGCGATGCAGATCGCATCCAGCAAGCTGCTGTAATTCCAGGATTTGATGATGACCACCTCGCCGCTGCTGCCATTGACCGCCGCTGACCTGCCACCGCTCGCTCCCGAGCTGGTGCTGATCGGCAGCGCCTTCGCCCTGATGATCCTCGACCTGTTCGTCAGCAACCGGAACAAGATCGTCACCCACCTGTTCTCGCTCGCTGCGCTGGCCGTGGTGCTGTTCATGCTGGCCACCGGCGTGGGCGGGCAGGGCGAGGTCTTCCATGGCATGTTCGTGCGCGATACCGCCGCGGACGTGATGAAGACCGGGATCGTGCTGCTCAGCGGCCTGACCCTGGTCTACGGCTGGCGCTACCTGCGTGACCGCAACCTGTTCCAGGGCGAGATCCCGGTGCTGATCCTGTTCGGCACCGCCGGCATGATGATCCTGGTCTCGGCGGGCAGCCTGCTGATGGTCTACCTGGGCCTGGAACTGCTGGCGCTGTGCTCCTACGCACTGGTTGCCAGCAACCGTGAGAACGGTCTGGCCTCGGAAGCGGCGATGAAGTACATCGTGCTGGGTTCGCTGGCCTCGGGCCTGCTGCTGTACGGCATGTCGCTGATCTACGGCGCCACCGGCAGCCTGCACCTGGACATCATCCGTGACGCCATCCCGCATTCGGAAGAGCGCGTGCTGCTGATCACCGGTGCGGTGTTCATGATCGCCGGCGTCGCCTTCAAGCTGGGTGCCGCACCGTTCCACATGTGGCTGCCGGACGTGTACCAGGGTGCCCCGGCACCGATCGCACTGTTCATCAGCTCGGCGCCGAAGCTGGCCGCCTTCGGCATGGCCTACCGCCTGCTGGAAATGGGCGTGGGTCCGCTGTCGACCGAACTGCAGCTGCTGATCGCCGGCTTGGCCGCGGTCTCGCTGGTCATCGGCAACCTGATGGCCATCGCGCAGAGCAACCTCAAGCGCATGCTGGCATTCTCCACCGTCTCGCACATCGGCTTCCTGCTGATGGGCATCGCCGGTGGTGGCGCGCAGGGCTATGCCGCCGCGCTGTTCTACGCACTGGCCTACGCCATCATGTCCACCGCCGCCTTCGGCGCGATCATCGCGCTGTCGCGTGCCGGTTTCGAAGCCGAGAACATCGAGGACTTCAAGGGCCTCAATGCCCGCAACCCGTGGATGGCCGGCCTGGTGCTGTGCATCATGGCGTCGCTGGCCGGCATTCCGCCGTTCCTGGGCTTCTGGACCAAGCTGGCGGTGCTGGGCGCGGCCGTCAACGGGGGCCTGCTGTGGCTGGCCATCCTCGGCGTGCTGTGTGCCGTGGTCGGCTGCTTCTACTACCTGCGCGTCATCAAGGTCATGTACTTCGATGAGCCGGTGGGCGAGGCCATGCCGCGCAGCAACGACCGCGTGCTGGGCCTGGTGCTGGGCGTGAACGCGCTGGCGCTGCTGGCGCTGGGCCTGGCCTGGAACCCGATCATGGTTTGGTGCCAGCAGGCATTTGCGCATCTTGCATAAAAGTTGACACAAAGCTGCGCGATTCGTGTAATATGCGCAGCCTGAGTTGTCACTGCAGCGGTTCAGCCAGAACATCGTTGCGGTAGCCCTCCTCGAAAGAGAGCAGGGCAGCAGTTCAAACACTTCCGGTGCGGGGTGGAGCAGTCTGGCAGCTCGTCGGGCTCATAACCCGAAGGTCGCAGGTTCAAATCCTGCCCCCGCTACCAACTTCAGATCGGCGCCAACCGGTTTGATGAATGAGGGAAGGCTTGCATGTTTTGAAGCATTCACTCATAATTCCGCTTCTGATGCGGGGTGGAGCAGTCTGGCAGCTCGTCGGGCTCATAACCCGAAGGTCGCAGGTTCAAATCCTGCCCCCGCTACCAAGTAAAGAGATCGCCTTCGAAGTCCTGCTTCGAAGGCGTTTTTCTTTGGGTGGCTGCGTCGTTTCTGCGTGATCGGGGTCAGCTCCCTTTTCCGCGGGAAAGAGGGGCTGACCCCAGGTCCGCACCTTGCACCAGCGCGGTGCAGCCGCTATCATCAGCGGCCTAGCAGTACCCCCTGAAGGCGGCCTCCCGGCGGGAGTCCGGACCCGGAAGGAGGGCCGCAACCGGCAGGCACTGCAGGTTGCAACCGGAATCCAGTCACCGGAGTCTTTCCGGAAAAGGGGCCCAGCGGGCCCTTTGTCGTTTCCGGGGCGTCATGTTTTCACGCCGGCCAAGGCCGGCACCCAACCAAGAGATCAAGGCAGGCTGTGAGCGACAAGGCAACCGACATCGCGAATCTGCTCGCCCCGACCGTTGTGTCGCTGGGCCTGGAGCTGCTGGGCGTTGAGTATCTGCCGGCCCCCGGCGGTGCGACCCTGCGCCTTTACATCGACGTGCCGCTGGCTGAACAGCCCGAGCGCATCATCAATGTCGACGACTGCGAGCGGGTCAGCCGCGAAGTGTCGGCGCAGCTGGACGTCGAAGACCCGATCAGCGGCAATTACACGCTGGAAGTGTCCTCGCCGGGCGTGGATCGCCCGCTGTTCAACCTGGAGCAGTTCGCTCGCCACCAGGGTGAATCGGCCAAGGTCACGCTGAAGCTGCCGCAGGACAACCGTCGTCGCCTGCAGGGCCGTATCGAAGCGACCGACGAGGCCGCAGGCACCATCACCTTCATCGTCGACAAGACCGAAGTGGTGGTGTCGGCCGACAACATCGACAAGGCACGGATCATGCCCGACTGGGTGGCGCTGGGGCTGGCCCCGAGCAAGCCGACCGGTCCGGCACCGAAGCGTCCGAAGCCGAACACGAATTCTTCTTCCAACGAGCCGGCGGCAAAGAAGCCGCGCGCGGAGTGAGCCAATGAGCAAGGAACTGTTGCTGGTAGTCGACGCGGTCGCCAACGAGAAGGGCGTGCCGCGTGAAGTGATCTTCGATGCCATCGAGGCCGCCCTGGCCTCGGCAGCGAAGAAGCGCTATCCCGACGAGGAAGTGCTGACCCGCGTGGTCATCGACCATAAGGATGGCAGCTACGAAACCTTCCGTCGCTGGGAAGTGGTGGCCGATGACGTGGTCATGGAATCGCCGGACCGCCAGATCCGCCTGATGGACGCCGTCGATGAAGCCGAAGGCGTGGACGTCGGCGACTACATCGAAGAGCAGATCGAGAACCCGGACTTCGGCCGCATTGCCGCCCAGGCCGCCAAGCAGGTCATCGTCCAGCGCGTGCGCGAAGCCGAGCGCCAGCAGGTCGTGGATGCATGGAAGGATCGCGTGGGTGAGCTGATCACCGGTGTGGTCAAGCGCGCCGAGCGCGGCAACATCTATGTCGACCTCGGTGGCAACGCCGAAGGCTTCATCCCGAAGGACAAGGGCATTCCGCGCGACGTGCTGCGCGCCGGTGACCGCGTGCGCGGCTACCTGGCCGAAGTCCGTTCGGAACCGCGTGGCCCGCAGCTGTTCATCAGCCGCGCCGCCCCGGAATTCATGATCGAGCTGTTCAAGCTGGAAGTGCCGGAAGTCGGCCAGGGCCTGGTGGAAATCAAGGCCTGCGCCCGCGATCCGGGCGACCGCGCCAAGATCGCCGTGCTCGCCCACGACCAGCGCACCGATCCGATCGGTGCCTGCATCGGCATGCGCGGTTCGCGCGTGCAGGCCGTGTCCAACGAGCTCAATGGCGAGCGCGTGGACATCGTGCTGTGGAACGACAACCCGGCCAACTTCGTCATCAACGCGATGGCGCCGGCCGAAGTGCAGTCGATCATCGTCGATGAAGACAAGCACTCGATGGACCTGGCCGTTGCCGAAGACCGCCTGGCCCAGGCGATCGGCAAGGGCGGCCAGAACGTGCGCCTGGCCAGCCGCCTGACCGGCTGGCAGCTCAACGTGATGACCCAGGACCAGGTCACCGCCAAGTCGGAGGCCGAGCAGGCTTCGGCCCGCCAGCTGTTCATGGACAAGCTGGAAGTGGACGAGGAAATCGCCGGCATCCTGGTGAGCGAAGGCTTCGGCACCGTCGAGGAAATCGCATATGTCCCGGTCGGCGAACTGCTGGCCGTGGAAGGTTTCGACGAAGACATCGTCGAAGAGCTGCGCGCTCGTGCCCGCGATGCGCTGCTCAATGAGGCCCTGGCAGTCGAGGAAGGCCTTGAAGACGGCCAGCCGGCGCAGGATCTGCTGTCCCTGAAGGGCATGGACGAAGCCACCGCGTATGCGCTGGCCGGCCACGGCGTGCGCACCAGTGAGGACCTGTCCGACCTGGCCGCCGACGAGGTCATGGACTTCGGCATCGAAGGGCTGGATCAGGCGCGCCGCTGCGCTGATCCTGGCCGCACGTGCCGAGGAGATCGCCCGACTGGAACGCGGCGAATGAGCCGGCAATGAACAGGGCCCTGAGCCGCTCAGGGCGTAGAATCCGCGCCACCTCCAGATGCGGGGGGGCGCCCACAAGATCATAGGATCCGAATGTCGCAGCAAACCACCATCCGCAAGCTTGCCGAACTGGTCAACACGCCGGTCGAAAAACTGCTGGAACAGCTGGCCGGTGCCGGCATGAAGTTCAGCGGTCCCGACCAGGTCGTGACCAGCACCGAGAAGGTGAAGCTCCTGGGCTTCCTTCGTCGTTCGCACGGCAAGCCCGAGCAGGCCCCGGAAGAAACTGATCAGTCCGCAAAGAAGATCACGCTCAACCGCCGGAAACAGCAGGAAGTGACGGTCAGTTCCGGTCGCAGCAAGACGACCGTGAATGTCGAGGTGCGCCAGAAGCGTACCTACGTCAAGGATGGTGCTCGCGCCATGACGCCGGACGAAGAGCGCGCCGACATCCTGCGCAAGCTGGAAGAGTCGCGTGCGCGCAACCTTGCCGAACAGCAGGCCCTGGCCGAGAAGGATCGTCTGCGCGACGAAGCCATCGTCCGTGCCCGTGAGGAAGAGGTTGCGGCCAAGGAACGCGCAGAGGCCGAGAAGAAGGCCGCCGAGGAAGCTGCGGCCGCCGCCAAGGCTGCCGAGGCTCTGGCTGCCAGCAAGCCCAAGCGCGCTCCGATCGATGAAACCGCGCCGCGCCCGCCGCGTGCTCCGGCCGCCGCTCCGGCTGCGCCGCGCAGCGCTCCGCCGCCGCCGCGCAACGACGACCGCAACAACCGCAGCGCGCCGCGCAACGAGCGTGGCCCGGGCGACCGTTTCGCCGGCCAGATGCACCTGTCGGCTGCCGACCGCGCGCGTCGTGGCAACAGCAACAACAGCAACACCCGTGGTCGTCCGGGCGGGCGTAACCAGGCCGGTGGCCGTCGCGACATGTCGCGCGGTGGCAACAATGCAGGTCCGCACGCCTTCGAGCGTCCGACCGCGCCGGTGGTGCGTGAAGTGGCGATCGGCGACACGATCACCGTGGCCGACCTGGCGCAGAAGCTCGCGCTGAAGGGCGGTGAGGTGGTCAAGGCGCTGTTCAAGATGGGCGTGATGGCCACCATCACCCAGTCCATCGACCATGACACCGCCGCGCTGGTGACCGAAGAACTCGGCCACAAGGCGATCCGTGCCAACGACAACGACGCCGAAGACGCACTGCTGGCCTCGACCGGTGAAAACCAGGGCGAAGCCACCCAGCGTCCGCCGGTGGTCACCATCATGGGCCACGTCGACCACGGCAAGACCTCGCTGCTGGATTACATCCGCCGCACCAAGGTCGCCACCGGCGAAGCCGGCGGCATCACCCAGCACATCGGTGCCTACCACGTGGATACGCCGAAGGGCGTGATCAGCTTCCTGGATACCCCGGGCCACGCGGCATTCACCTCGATGCGTGCGCGCGGCGCCAAGCTGACCGACATCGTGGTGCTGGTCGTGGCCGCCGATGACGGCGTCATGCCGCAGACCAAGGAAGCGATCCAGCACGCCCGTTCGGCGGGTGTGCCGCTGATCGTGGCGATCAACAAGATCGACAAGTCCGACGCCGACCCGATGCGGGTCAAGAACGAACTGCTGTCCGAGCAGGTCGTGGCCGAAGACTTCGGTGGTGACACCCAGATGGTGGAGATCTCGGCCAAGACCGGCCTGGGCATCGACGACCTGCTGGACGCCATCTCGATCCAGGCCGAACTGCTGGAACTGAAGGCCGTCGACGAAGGCCGCGCTTCGGGCGTGGTGATCGAATCGTCGCTGGACAAGGGCCGTGGCCCGGTCGCCACCGTGCTGGTGCAGCAGGGCCGCCTGAAGAAGGGCGACTACCTGGTGTGCGGCATCCAGTACGGCCGCGTGCGTGCGCTGTTCGACGAAACCGGCAAGCAGCCGGAGTTCGCCGGCCCGTCCATCCCGGTGCAGGTCCTGGGCCTGTCCGGCGTGCCGGAAGCGGGTGATGACTTCGTGGTCGTCGAGGACGAGCGCCTGGCCAAGGACGTTGCCCAGCAGCGTGAGACCAAGCGCCGTGAATCGCGCCTGGTCGCCACCGCCGGCAGCCGCATGGAAGACATCATGGCGACCCTGGGCAAGGGCGAGGGCCAGCAGGTCCTCAACCTGGTCATCAAGGCCGACGTGCAGGGTTCGGTGCAGGCCCTGAGCCAGGCACTGGTCGCGCTGTCCAACGAAGACATCCGCATCAACGTGATCCACTCCGGCGTGGGCGGCATCACCGAATCGGACGCCAACTCGGCGGCCGCTTCGAAGGCCACCGTCATCGGCTTCAACGTGCGTGCGGACGCTTCGGCCCGTCGCATCATCGAATCCAACGGCGTCGATCTGCGTTACTTCTCGATCATCTATGACGTGATCGATCAGGTGAAGCAGGTGGCTTCCGGTCTGCTGGGCGTGGAGATCCGCGAAGAGATCATCGGTATCGCCGAGGTCCGCGACGTTTTCCGCAGCTCCAAGCTGGGCGCCGTGGCCGGCTCGATGGTCATCGAGGGCGTGGTCAAGCGCAACAAGCCGATCCGCGTGCTGCGCGACAGCGTGGTGATCTTCGAGGGCGAGCTGGAATCGCTGCGTCGCTTCAAGGAGAACGTCGAGGAAGTCCGCAACGGTACCGAATGCGGTATCGCGGTGAAGGCCTACAACGACGTCAAGCCGGGTGACCAGATCGAGTGCTTCGAGCGTATCGAAGTGCCGCGCACCCTGTAATGCTGCAAGGTGGCCCGACCAACGGTCGGGCCCCACCATGGACCTGTAGCGCCCGACCGTTGGTCGGGCGACAACTGAACCAAGAGCTCCTCGTGCCCAAGACTTTCCATCGAACCGACCGTGTCTCCGCCCAGCTGCGCCGTGAACTCGGCACCCTGGTGCACAACGCCGTGCGCGAGCACGGGTTGCCCTCGGTGAGCGTGTCCGACGTGGAAATCACCCGCGACATGGCCCATGCCAAGGTATTCGTCACTGCGCTGATGCCGGAACGTTCGGCTGAAGCCGTGGCCGGCCTGAAGGAGCTGGGCTATCGCCTGCGCATGGACCTGGCCCGTGCGATGAAGCTGCGCCACGTGCCGGAGCTGCATTTCCACTACGACGACTCGGTCGACCGTGGTGAACACATCGACAACATCCTGCGCGACCTGCCCGATACGCTGGCCGCCGAGAAGCGTCGCGAGAGCGACGAAGAATAACCGCGCGACGCCGGGCATGCCCGGCGTTGTTGCATTCCGGCTGCGCGATGTCTGATGCAGACCGCGCTGCAGCAGTCGAGCATGGCTCGACTCTACAAAATCCTGTCATGACCCGAATTCAGTTCCGCCGCCTGGATGGCATCCTGCTGCTCGACAAGTCGACCGGCATGAGCTCCAACGCCGCCCTGCAGGTGGCCCGTCGCCTGTTCCGTGCCGAAAAGGGGGGCCATACCGGCAGCCTCGATCCGCTGGCCACCGGCCTGCTGCCGCTGTGCTTCGGCGAGGCGACCAAGATTGCCGGACTGTTGCTCGGCTCGGCCAAGGCCTACGACGCCGAGATCATGCTGGGCCAGACCACCGACACCGATGACTCCGAAGGCCAGGTGTTGCTGCAGCGCCCGGTGCCGGCGATCAGTGCCGAGGCCCTGCAGGCGGCGCTGGTGCCGCTGACCGGCAACATCCGCCAGCGTGCCCCGATCTATTCGGCGCTGAAGCAGGGTGGGGAGCCGCTGTATGTGAAGGCCCGCCGCGGTGACGTCATCGAAGCGCCGGAACGCGAGGTGCAGGTGCATGCCATCGAGGTACTGGAGCAGCAGCCGGAACGGCTGCGGCTGCGCGTGACCTGTGGTTCCGGCACCTATATCCGCAGCCTGGCCCGCGACCTCGGCGAAAGCCTGGGCTGTGGCGCCCACATCAGCGCGCTGCGCCGGCTGTGGGTCGAGCCGTTCCGCGAGCCTGCCATGGTCACGCTGGATCAACTGCGGGCGATGGTCGAGGCGGGCGACGAGGCCGGCATGGACGCGCTGCTGCTGCCGCTGGCGGCCGGCCTGGCTGAATACCCGCGGGTCGACCTCGATGCCGACCAGGCCCACCGCTTCTGCGTCGGCCAGCGCCAGCGCGACCTGTCCTGGCCGCATGGCCTGGTGGCCGTGTTTGGCCCGGACGATGCTGTCCAGGGCCTGGGCCAGGTCGATGACAGTGGCCTGCTGGCCCCGCAGCGTCGTTTCAACCTCTGACCTGGGCCGGGCGGTTCAGCCCCGGTCCTTGTCCCGGAAGCCCCCGACCGTTACAATTTCGCGGCCGTTTTCCGGCAGCCTGCCTCGCGCAGGTTTCATCCTCGTAGTCCACGGCGAGCCTGGCGGTGCGCGAAGCGCGTTCCTGCCGGCCACGCATCACAGAGAAAAAAGAAATGTCGATCGACACCCAGAAGGTCATTGAAGACAACAAGCGCAGCTCGGCTGACACCGGCTCCCCGGAAGTCCAGGTTGCACTGCTGACCGCCCGCATCGAACTGCTGACCGGCCACTTCAAGACCCACAAGAAGGACCACCACAGCCGCCGCGGCCTGCTGCAGATGGTCAACCGCCGTCGCAGCCTGCTCGACTACCTGAAGAAGAAGGACGTCGAGCGTTACAAGGCCCTGATCGAGAAGCTTGGCCTGCGTCGCTAAGCAACGAATCCCCCGCGGCGCAGCGATGCGCCGCGGTTTTGTTTTGTAGCACCGCAATCCCCGATTCAGGCCGGAACGATCCGGCCACCCGCTGGCGGCAAGGGTCGCCGACGGTCCAAATTCGCAGACAGCATCCCCAAGGACACCCTCCGTGGCAAAAATCACCAAAACCTTCCAGTACGGCAAGCACACCGTCACGCTCGAGACCGGCGAAGTCGCCCGTCAGGCCAGCGGCGCCGTCATCGTCAAGATGGACGACACCGTACTGCTGGTCACCGCCGTCGCCGCCAAGAGCGCGCGCGAAGGCCAGGACTTCTTCCCGCTGACCGTCGATTATCAGGAAAAGTTCTACGCCGGCGGCCGTATCCCGGGTGGTTTCTTCAAGCGTGAAGGCCGTGCGACCGAGAAGGAAACCCTGATCTCGCGCCTGATCGACCGTCCGATCCGTCCGCTGTTCCCGGAAGACTACAAGAACGAAGTGCAGATCATCGCCACGGTCATGTCGCTGAACCCGGACGTGGACGGTGACATCCCGGCCCTGATCGGCGCCTCGGCTGCCCTGGCCCTGGCCGGCACCCCGTTCATGGGTCCGATCGGCGCTGCCAAGGTCGGCTACAAGAACGGCGAGTACATCCTGAACCCGACCGTCAGCGAACTGGCTGACTCGCAGTTGGAACTGGTTGTCGCCGGTACCTCCAACGCCGTGCTGATGGTCGAATCCGAAGCCGCGCTGCTGTCCGAAGAAGTGATGCTGGGCGCCGTGACCTTCGGTCACCGCGAAATGCAGAAGGTCATCAACGCGATCAACGAGCTGACCGTCGAAGCCGGCACCAAGCCGTCGACCTGGGAAGCCCCGGCCAAGAACGACGCGCTGATCTCCGCCCTGAAGGAAGCCATCGGCCCGCGCCTGGGCGAAGCCTTCCAGGTGCGTGACAAACTGCAGCGCCGTGACGCCATCTCGGCGATCAAGAAGGACGTGGTCGAAACCCTGGCTGGCCGCGTGGCCGCCGAAGGCTGGAACCCGGCCGAGCTGTCGAAGGAATTCGGCGAGCTGGAATACCGCACCATGCGTGACTCGGTGCTGGACACCAAGGTCCGCATCGACGGCCGTGCGCTGGACACCGTCCGCCCGATCGCCGTGAAGACCGGCGTGCTGCCGCGTACCCACGGTTCCTCGCTGTTCACCCGCGGCGAAACCCAGGCCATCGTGACCATCACCCTGGGCACCGCCCGTGACGGCCAGGTCATCGACGCCGTCGCCGGTGAGTACAAGGAAAACTTCCTGTTCCACTACAACTTCCCTCCGTTCTCGGTGGGTGAGTGCGGCCGCATGATGGGCCCGAAGCGCCGCGAAATCGGCCACGGTCGCCTGGCCAAGCGCGGCGTGCTGGCTGTCATGCCGTCGCTGGAAGCCTTCCCGTACACCATCCGCGTCGTCTCGGAAATCACCGAGTCGAACGGTTCCTCGTCGATGGCATCGGTCTGCGGTTCGTCGCTGGCCCTGATGGACGCCGGCGTGCCGGTGAAGGCGCCGGTTGCCGGTATCGCCATGGGTCTGGTCAAGGAAGGCGAGCGCTTCGTCGTCCTGTCCGACATCCTGGGTGACGAAGATCACCTGGGCGACATGGACTTCAAGGTGGCCGGTACCGCTGAGGGCATCTCCGCCCTGCAGATGGACATCAAGATCGAAGGCATCACCGAAGAGATCATGAAGCAGGCCCTGCAGCAGGCCAAGGCTGGCCGTCTGCACATCCTGGGCGAAATGGCCCACGGCCTGACCGCTCCGCGTGAAGAGCTGTCGGACTACGCGCCGCGCCTGCTGACCATCAAGATCCACCCGGACAAGATCCGCGAAGTGATCGGCAAGGGTGGCTCGACCATCCAGGCCATCACCAAGGAAACCGGCACCCAGATCGACATCCAGGACGACGGCACCATCGTCATCGCTTCGGTCAACGCCATCGCTGCCCAGGCCGCCAAGGCCCGCATCGAGCAGATCACCTCGGACGTCGAGCCGGGCCGCATCTACGAAGGCAAGGTCGCCAAGATCATGGACTTCGGCGCGTTCGTCACGATCCTGCCGGGCAAGGACGGTCTGGTCCACGTGTCGCAGATCTCCAGCGATCGCGTCGAGAAGGTCGGCGACGTGCTGAAGGAAGGCGATGTGGTCAAGGTCAAGGTGCTGGAAGTCGACAAGCAGGGCCGTATCCGCCTGTCGATGAAGGCCGTGGAAGAAGGCGACGCCGTCAGCGCCGAGTAATCGACCTCCGGTCGATTACGGTAGGTGTCAACCTTGGTTGACACGCTCCTGGAATCGCTGAAATGAAAAAGCGGGCTTCGGCCCGCTTTTTCTTTGCCTGGAATCCTGTGGATGAGGACCGTTGGTCCTTGCACTTACGCGTCTTCTTCGTCCTCCCCCAGCCACCAGACCTGGCCTGGCTCCGGGTCGCTCATCGGGTGCTCGCGCTGTTCGATGGCCTCCAGCACCCGGCCGGGGGCTGCAGCGACCCACACCGCCATGAGCTTTTCCACCGCAGCCCGGCCCTGTGCGGCCACGCCGAGGTCACGTTCGCGTCTCCATTGGTCTTCATCTGGCGCCTCATCACCATGCTGGTGCGGCGTGCCGTAGCTGCAGCGGCGGCACAGCCGGCGCACGGTAGCCGTCCAGTCCTCGACCATGCCGATGCCGGGCAGGGTGATTGCCTCCAGCGCAGCGATGTCATCGGCCGAATCGCACTGCACGAACACAGTGAAGGTCGCCATGTCCGATGCCTGCAGGCGCTGCATTGCATTGAACACCGGCACCTCGTGTTCGCTGTACGTACGGCGGCCGGTCGAGGCGCCGTCGTGCAGCACGATGTCGCCGAAGCGAAAGCCGCTTTCGGGCAGCGGTACGTTGTGGATGCGTGCACGCACCGGATCAATGCGGCTCATGTACACCACTTCGGCATCCGACCACGGTGCCAGGCGCACGCAGGCCACGCCGAAGTGGCCCTCGATCGGGCCCTCGCCTTCGGGCAGGGTGATGCCACAGCGGGTCCACTGGCGTCGTGCTTCGGCCCAGTCCGCCATGCCGGTGGCGGCGATGCCGGCATTCCAGGCAGTGGCGACATCGAATTCCCCACGCAGCTGCTCCGATTGCAGGTTGTCCTGCAGTGAGGCAGCCCAGTCGCGCAGGTACTTGTGCGCCAATCCGCGCATGTAATGCAGGTACGGCACTTCGGGGGCGAGTGCGATCAGCTCACCGAACAGCGCCACCGCCTGCTGCAGGTCGCCCTCTCGGAAGGCGGCGTAGGCGCGTGCCTCCAGGGCCTGGCATTCGTCGAGGGTTTCGTCGTCCAGAAGGTCGCCGTCGTCGAGGTTGTCGTGGTCGGTGCTCATGTCCATGCGCGGTTGAAGGTCCGCGGCTACCTTAGCCGATGCGCGAGCCCGCGAAGGCGGCGTCGGCGTGTGTCCTGCTGCAGTGCATGAGGGTCGTTGCATGACTGGCGCGTTGTCGTCATCCGGCGGGATGCACTTGTCCACTGGACGACATGCCATGACAACCGTCCCACAACCCCTTCCGTTTGCTAACGTGGCTGCGCCTTCGAACCGGGAGATCCCATGTTCCGCCAGACCGTGGCTGCCCTTGCCGTGCTGATTGCCGGTGCCTTGCCCATTGCCGTGCATGCGGCATCCGCGCAGCCGCCGATCTTCGGTGCCTACTACCCCGGTGGTTCGGCCGAGCGCTACCCGGTGTCGAGCATTCCGGCCGAGCGCCTCACCCACCTGTTCTACGCGTTCTCCACCATCGAGGACGGGCGCTGCACGATCGGTGCGGAAGCGCCGAAGAATTTCGCGGCGCTGGCCGAGCTGAAGAAGGCGCACCCGCATCTGCGCACGCTGATCTCGATCGGTGGCTGGGGGGCAGGTGGATTCTCCGATGCAGCGCTGACCGAGGGCAGCCGCAAGCGCCTGGTCGACTCATGCATGGCGCTGTTCTTCGATCGTCATGCTGGCAGTTTCGATGGCGTGGACATTGACTGGGAGTTCCCGGTCAGTGGCGGACCGAAGGAGCTGGCACACCGCCCGCAGGACCGCGCCAATCTGACCCGGCTCGCGCAGGCGTTCCGCGTGGCCCTTGATGCGCATGGCCGCAAGGCGGGGCAGCCGATGCTGTTGACCGCTGCACTGGCCGCCGGTCGCCTGCAGACCGATGGCCCCTACGATCCAGCCGCAAGCTATGACCTGCCGGCGCTGGCCAAGGTGTTCGATTTCATCAACCTGATGAGCTACGACATGGGCACCGGCTTCTCGGCGGTGTCGACGTTCAATGCGCCCCTGCATGAAGTGCCGACCGATCCATTGGCGCCGGAACTGCGGCGCTGGAACAACGTCGCCGGCGCGGTGCAGTACTACCGCGAGCACGGTGTGCCGGCCGACAAGCTGGTGCTGGGTGTGCCGTTCTACGGGCGCGGCTTCAAGGTCACCGGCGATGCGCCGGATGGGCTGTACCAGTCCTACAGTGCACCGGCCGATGCCGGCGATTGGCGGGTGATCAAGGCGCGTTATCTCGACCAGCCGGGCTGGACGAAGCACTGGCAGCCACAGGCGCAGAGCCCGTGGCTGTACAACGCCGAGCAGAAGGTTTTCATCAGCTATGAAGACCCGCGCTCGATCGGCCTGCGTGCGCAGTTCGCCCGTGAGCAGGGCCTGGCCGGCGTCTTCATGTGGGAGCTGACCGGCGACGACGAACATGCGAGCCTGCTCAACGCCATGCTGGCTCCCTGGCAGAAGGCGCGCATCGGCGATTGAACCTCGCCTGGCTGCGCAGGGTCATGCCTGGCGCAATGCCGCAACGTCATCGGCCCGACACCGCACACTACCGCCACGTCCGCAGCGCTACGCTGCGGGCATGATCCATCTCGAACGCCTGGACCACCTGGTCCTCACCGTCGCCGACATCGACCGCAGCTGTGATTTCTACCAGCGCGTGCTCGGCATGCAGGTCGTGCGCTTCGGCGCCGGTCGTACCGCGCTGCAGTTCGGCCAGCAGAAGATCAACCTGCATCCGGCCAGCGCCCCGCTGCAACCGCATGCGCTGCGGCCCATGCCGGGCAGCGCCGATCTGTGCCTGGTCACGCGCACGGCGACGACCGATGTGCTGGCCCACCTGCAGGCGCAGTCCGTTGCAGTGGAGGAGGGGCCGGTCGCACGTACCGGCGCGCTGGGGCCGATCGAATCGGTGTACTTCCGCGACCCGGATGGCAACCTGATCGAAGTGAGTCGTTACCCCGGCGAGGCATGATCCTGCTTGGGTAGCGTCGAGCTTGCTCGACGGAGCTTGGCGCGAAATCAACAGCTGTCGAGCATGCTCGACGCTACAGGGGGCGTTGCGCGTAACGGTCGGTAGCGCCGGGCCATGCCCGGCGACGGCTCAGTTGGCCCAGACGCTGTTGGGGTCGCCGTTGCGGGCGCGGCGTTGGCTGGCCACAGCCAGGCGGGCGAAGCCGAAGGCCATGGCCAGCGCGATGGCATCGACCCAGAACAGCGGCCAGTGGCCACGCGCGGCAGCACGCCACAGCCAGTCACCATTGAGCGCGCCATGCAGGATCGGCACCAGTGCGGTACTGATCGCCGCCGCCCACAGCAGTTCGCGTGCCGCCTGCGCCGGGCGTCGCAGCGCGGCCCACAGCGCACAGGCCGCCCAGCTGCCGAAGCAGGCCCAGCGGATGCCGTGGTCGACCGCGGACGGTGCCAGCCGCTCCAGCACCAGTGCGGTGACGAAGGCGACCGAGATCGCCACGCACAGGCCGATGCACACGCCGACCGTGGCCCGCGCCATGTTCACACCGGCGCGTGGCTGCTGCGGCTGGCGACGCTTGCGCCGCGACTCGATCCACAACAGGTTGCCGGAGTAGAACAGGAATGCACCGCCGAGGCCTAGCAGGAAGTACAGCCAGACCACCACGCCGTTGCCGAACTCGCCAAAGTGCAATGCGTAGGCCGCGCTGAGCGTGGCGTGGTTGGCGTCGCGCTGGCCCGGCAGCTGGGAGGCCAGGACGTTGCCGGTGGCCACGTCCAGTGCCACCGCGCCGAGCGGGCCGAGCGTGCCGGTGGATTCGCCGGTGATCTCGATGGTGGCATTGGCATCGCCGGCGTTGGCCAGCTTCAGGTAGGTCGGCTCGAAGTTGGCCACGCCTTGTGCACGGGCGACTTCAAGCGCGCGTGCATGCAGCACGCGCAGGCTGCCCGGCGGCGCCGGAATGCCGCTGGCGTCGCGCACCGGCGCGGTGTCCATCGCCGTCGGCACCGCCTGCAGGGCCTTGCCGTCGTAGATCAACGGGTTGAGCAGGGCCATCTGCACGAACACCAGGCAGAGCAGGGCACCGGTCACCGCGAACATCAGATGGAAGGGCAGGCTGAGCACGCCGATCACGTTGTGCGCGTCCTGCCACAGCTGCTTCAGGTTGCGGCCCGGACGCAGCGCGAACAGATCACCGAACAGCTTCGGCAGGTGGATCACCAGGCCGCTGAGCAGGGCCATGCCATACAGCAGGCTGACGATGCCCATCACGTAGATGCCGGCCACCGGCAGTCCGAGGCTGTAATGCAGCTCGTTGACCAGTTCGGCCAGCCCGGTCTGTGGCGGCGTGGTGCTGCCGGCGATCTGTCCCGGCCAGGCGTAGCGCCAGCTGCCGTCATCGGCCTGCCAGTAGGCCAGTGGCTGCGGGTGTTCGGTGCCGGGGAAGGTCATGCCGACGTGGCGGCGCGCTTCCGGATGCGCGGCAAGCACGTCTTCCAGCAGGTACTGCGCGTCGTCCAGGCCGGCGGGGAGTGCGGTGGCTGCACCGGGCGTCTGCCACAGCGGCAGGTCGTGGTGGAACAGGGTCAGCGCACCCGCGTAGAAGGCCACGAACAGGCCGAAGCCGGCAACCAGGCCGACCCAGGTGTGCAGGGTGGTGAACGTGCGCAGCGTCTGCGAACTGAACTTCATGGGAAAGGTCTCATTGCACCGCGCCGGTCAGGCGCAGCAGCCCGAGCACGGCAAAGCCGGCGGCGGCGCTGCCGGCCAGCACCAGCCAGGCGCGCAGCGCGCTGCGGAAACTGAACGCCCACAGGGCGGCCAGCATCCACAGCGGGATGAAGGCGATGAGGGTCGGCACCAGCGCCCGTTGCCACGGGCCGGGCGGCAGCCACGCCAGCAGGCCGGTGACGGCGGCGGCCAGGAGGAAGCCGGCCACGATGCCGGCGAAGGCGCGCGGCCACATCACGGCGACTCCGTACCGGGGCGGTGCCAGGCCGCCAGCGCCGGCAGCAGCATGGCGGCCAGCATCCAGGTGCACAGCATCGCCACCAGGCCGGCGGCAAAACCAAGCTCGGCCATCCACAGCCACAGCGCGGCGGCAGCGGCGACCAGGCCGATCTGGCGGCCAAGGCGGCCGGCACGGCGCAGGCGCGGCCAGCGGCAGTGTGGCGAGGCGGCATAGAAGGCCAGCGCCGAGAACATCGCCGCCAGCATGCCCAGGCTGCAGAAGCCGAGCGTGGAAAGGCCGACGGTGATCATCGCGGGCAGCCGGCGCGGCGGCGGGCCGGCGAACGCGGGACACGGGCGGGGCCGGCGGGAGCCGGTCGGAGCGGGTGGCGCATCACGGGGTCCTGGGGGAAAGCGGGCAGGCTGGCACGGGGCGACCTGCGGCGACATGGTAATCATTGCAATTTCCCCCCGCCAGCGAGGCCCATTCAGCGGACCGTACGGTAGCCCTTGGGCTTTCCGCCGGGCTGGTTTAAGATCATCGCAGAACCCTGACTGGAACAAGGTGGCCCGCGCCCAGCGCCGGCCGAGCGTGCGACATGAGCACTACCACCGCCCACTGTTGACCTGCCCCCGAAGGCCCTGTGTTCCAGGCGCCCTCGCGGCGCTTTTTTATTGCCCGGGCGCCGCCCCGGGAACGCTTTCCAGCCCGCCCAGCGGGCCCCGCACGAAGCCACTGCGATGATCAACATTACTCTTCCCGACGGCAGCCGCCGCGAATTCGAAAATCCCGTCAGCGTCATGGAGGTCGCCCAGTCGATCGGCGCCGGCCTGGCCAAGGCCACCATCGCCGGTGCCGTGGATGGCGTGCTGGTCGATGCCAGCGACGTCATCGACCACGATGCCAGCCTGCGCATCATCACCGCCAAGGACGAGGAGGGCGTGGAGATCATCCGCCACTCCTGCGCCCACCTGGTCGGCCACGCCGTCAAGCAGCTGTACCCGGACGTGAAGATGGTGATCGGCCCAGTGATCGCCGAGGGCTTCTACTACGACATCTACTCCGAGCGCCCGTTCACCCCGGACGACATGGCCGCGATCGAGAAGCGCATGGGGGAACTGATCGCCCAGGACTACGACGTCATCAAGAAGGTGACGCCGCGCGCCGAAGTGATCGAGATCTTCAAGGCCCGTGGCGAGGACTACAAGCTGCGCCTGATCGAGGACATGTCCGACGACATCCAGGCGATGGGCATGTATTACCACCAGGAATACGTGGACATGTGCCGCGGCCCGCACGTGCCGAACACGCGCTTCCTGAAGGCCTTCAGGCTGACCCGCATCTCCGGTGCCTACTGGCGCGGTGACGCGCAGAACGAGCAGCTGCAGCGCATCTACGGCACCGCCTGGGCCGACAAGAAGCAGCTCGAGGCGTACATCAAGCGCATCGAAGAAGCCGAGATGCGCGACCACCGCCGCATCGGCAAGCAGCAGGACCTGTTCCACCTGCAGGAAGAAGCGCCGGGCCTGGTGTTCTGGCACCCGAAGGGCTGGGCACTGTGGCAGGTGGTCGAGCAGTACATGCGCAAGGTGTACCGCAAGACCGGCTACGGCGAAGTGCGCTGCCCGCAGATCCTGGACGTGAGCCTGTGGCAGAAATCCGGCCACTGGGACAACTACCAGGACGCGATGTTCTTCACCGAATCGGAGAAGCGCACCTACGCGCTCAAGCCGATGAACTGCCCGGGCCACGTGCAGGTGTTCAACCAGGGCCTGCACAGCTACCGCGACCTGCCGATCCGCTATGGTGAGTTCGGTGCCTGCCACCGCAACGAGCCGTCCGGCGCGCTGCACGGCATCCTGCGCGTGCGTGGTTTCACCCAGGACGACGGCCACGTGTTCTGCACCGAAAACCAGGTCGAGGCGGAAGTGACCGCGTTCCACCAGCAGGCGCTGGCGGTCTACCAGCACTTCGGCTTCGATGAGATCCAGGTCAAGATCGCGCTGCGTCCGGAATCGCGCCTGGGCGATGACGCCACCTGGGACAAGGCCGAGGGCGCGCTGCGCTCGGCACTGTCCAGCAACGGGGTGGAGTGGCAGGAGCTGCCGGGCGAGGGCGCCTTCTACGGCCCGAAGATCGAGTACCACCTGAAGGACGCGATCGGCCGTACCTGGCAGCTGGGCACGATGCAGGTCGACTTCATGATGCCGGGCCGTCTGGGCGCCGAGTACGTGGACGAGAACAGCCAGAAGAAGCACCCGGTCATGCTGCATCGCGCCATCGTGGGCTCGATGGAGCGCTTCCTGGGCATCCTGATCGAGCACCATGCCGGCCAGTTCCCGACCTGGCTGGCGCCGACCCAGGTGGTGGTGGCCAACATCACCGACGCCCAGGCCGAGTACGTCTCGGGCGTGACCAAAACCCTTGCGGAGCAAGGCTTCCGCGTCAGCTCGGATTTGCGTAACGAGAAGATCGGCTATAAAATCCGCGAGCATACGTTGCAGCGCGTGCCCTACCTGCTGGTCATTGGTGACCGCGAGAAGGAAAATGGGGCTGTGGCGGTGCGTACGCGTTCTGGCGAAGACCTGGGCAGCATGAGCCTGCAGGCCTTCATCGAGCGGCTCCAGGCCGAGGGCGCGTAAGCAAAGGTCCGGTCCGGGGGCACAGGCACCCGGACC
Organism: Stenotrophomonas sp. 93052_Sma; assembly: GCF_056481145.1. Taxonomy (NCBI): domain Bacteria; kingdom Pseudomonadati; phylum Pseudomonadota; class Gammaproteobacteria; order Lysobacterales; family Lysobacteraceae; genus Stenotrophomonas; species Stenotrophomonas sp. 93052_Sma. Next base: position 3,412,897 of record NZ_CM151134.1, on the reverse strand, counting down.
GGTTCGATACCCTTGGGAGAACGTAATATCAGCACCCCTGACAACAAACAGAACCGCAAGAATCAGGAAATCCGTGTGCCGCGCGTCCGCGTGATCGGCAGTGACGGAGAAATGATCGGCGTGTTGTCGCGCGACGAAGCGCTGTCCATGGCCGAAGATGAAGGCCTGGACCTGGTCGAAATCCAGCCGCAGGCCGATCCGCCGGTCTGCAAGATCATGGACTTCGGCAAGTTCAAGTTCGAAGCGCAGAAGAAGGCCAGCGAGGCCAAGAAGAAGACCAAGCAGGTCGAGATCAAGGAAGTGAAGTTCCGTCCGGTCACGGACGAGGGCGACTACCAGATCAAGCTGCGCAAGATGCGCGGGTTCCTCGAAGATGGTGACAAGATCAAGGTCAACATCCGTTTCCGTGGCCGTGAAATGAGCCACCAGGAACTGGGCCGCGAAATGGCCAACCGGATCGAGACCGATCTGGGCGAGGACATCGTCATTGAATCCCGTCCGCGCCTGGAAGGGCGTCAGATGGTCATGATGATCGCGCCGAAGAAGAAGACCTGAGGCCTGACGGGCCGCCTTCCGGGGCGCCTGGCTGAATGGTTCAGGGTAGAGGGACGCCATGGGCGTCCCTTTGCTTTTGCAGGAAGCCGGTGAATTGCCGGCGAAAGGGTTGCAGGGGCTGGTGGCAGGGCGGTTTTGCCTGTATCATGCCCGGCTCGACCCACCCAGGACGGGTCGTACGCCGATCATGGCAGGACGGAAAGAGCGGCCCAGGCCGCCGCCAGATCAGTCAGAAACCAGGGTCATATCCCATCAAGGACATTGCAATGCCCAAGATCAAGACCAACCGGGCAGCGGCCAAGCGTTTCCGCAAGACCGCCTCGGGCAAGTACAAGTGCGGCCACGCCAACCGTAGCCACATCCTCACGAAGAAAGCGACCAAGCGTAAGCGTAATCTGCGTCAGACGGGCCATGTCCGTGCAGAAGACGCAGGCCGTCTGGACCGCATGCTCCCTTACCTCTGAGGAACTGAAAAATGGCACGAGTTAAGCGTGGCGTACAGGCGCGTCGCCGCCACAAGAAGATTCTGGATCTCGCCAAGGGCTATTACAACGCCCGTCGCAAGGTCTTCCGCGTCGCCAAGCAGGCGGTCATCAAGGCACAGCAGTACGCCTACATCGGCCGTAAGCAGAAGAAGCGCAACTTCCGTTCGCTGTGGATCACCCGTATCAATGCGGCTGCCCGCATCAACGGCCTGAGCTACAGCCGCTTCATGAACGGTCTGCTGAAGGCCGGCATCACCCTGGATCGCAAGGTCCTGGCTGACATCGCCGTGCACGACGCAGCCGGCTTTACCGCGCTGGCCGAAAAGGCCAAGGGCGCGCTGGCGGCATAAGTCCTTCCCGATGCCGTAACCGTTCACTCGGAACGGTGTCAGGTCAAGGCAATGCATGGGGAAGGGCGCAAGTCCTTCCCCATTCTTTTTTGGGTCCCGGCGAGGCCATGACGGCAGCGCGGGGACGGCGGTGGCGACAGGGGTCGGCCCTTCGCGCATCGCGATGGCAGATCGACTGGAGTTCCGGCCCCCCATGAGCGACATCCAATCCCTCACCGCCCAGGCGCTGGCCGATGTGGCCGCCGCACAGAGCCCCGACGTGCTGGAACAGCTGCGCGTGGCCCTGCTTGGCAAGAGTGGCAGCATCACCTCGCAGCTCAAGCAGCTCGGCGCCCTGCCGGCCGACGAGCGCAAGGCCGCCGGTGAAGCGATCAACCAGGCCCGCGACGCGCTGACCCGCGCGCTGGGCGAGCGCAAGGCGCTGCTGGAAGACGCGGCACTGGATGCGCGCCTGGCCGCCGAAGCCATCGACATCACCCTGCCGGGCCGCAATGGCGACCGCGCCGGCCTGCATCCGATCACCCGCACCCTGGAGCGCATCACCGGCATCTTCGGCCGGCTGGGCTACGAGCTGTCGGAAGGGCCGGAGATCGAGGATGACTGGCACAACTTCGAGGCGCTGAACTTCCCGCCGCACCATCCGGCGCGCCATGCACGACACCTTCTACTTCGGCGACGGCCGCCTGCTGCGCACGCATACCTCCGGTGTGCAGGTGCGCTACATGGGCGACCACGCGCCGCCGCTGCGCATGATCGCCGCCGGCAAGGTGTACCGCAGCGACAGCGACCAGACCCATTCGCCGATGTTCCACCAGGTGGAAGGCCTGCTGGTGGACGAGCATTCGACCTTCGCCGACCTGAAGGGCACGCTGGCCGAGTTCGTGCGCGCATTCTTCGAGCGCGACTTCGAGATGCGCTTCCGCCCCAGCTACTTCCCGTTCGTTGAACCGGGCGCGGAAGTGGACATCGCCTGGCAGCAGCCCGATGGCAGCACCCGCTGGCTGGAAGTGCTCGGCTGCGGCATGGTCCATCCGAACGTGCTGCGAAACGTCGGCATCGATCCGGAGCGCTACACCGGCTTTGCCTTCGGCATGGGCGTGGAGCGCTTTGCGATGTTGCGTTACGGCGTCAACGATCTGCGCGCGTTCTTCGAGAACGATGTGCGCTTCCTCAAGCAGTTCGCGTAAGCGCCGGTCCGTAGAGTCGAGCTTGCTCGACTGCTTCTAAATTCGCAGGCCCAGGCGCATGCGCCGGGCCCACCAGGGTGACACCATGAAATTCTCCGAAAACTGGCTGCGCAGCCACGTCCCGACCCGCGCTTCGCGCGATGAACTGAGTGCGGTGCTGACCGCCATCGGCCTGGAAGTGGAAGACGTGACCGCGCTGGGCGAAGGCCTCGAGCACGTGGTCGTGGCGCGCATCGTCGACGCCGTACGCCATCCGGAAGCCGACCGCCTGCAGGTGTGCAAGGTCGATGCCGGGCAGGGCGAGCTGCTGCAGATCGTGTGCGGCGCACCGAACGCACGTCCGGGCCTGGTTGCGCCGCTGGCGATGGTCGGCGCGCAGATTGGCGAGCTGAAGATCAAGCCGGCCAAGCTGCGCGGTGTCGAGTCCAACGGCATGCTGTGCTCGGCTAAGGAGCTGGGCCTGGACAACGATGCCTCCGGCCTGCTGGAGCTGCCGGATGACGCACCGGTCGGCCAGGCTCTGGTCGAGTACCTGGGCCTGCCGGACGCCAGCATCGAGATCAAGCTGACCCCGAACCGCGCCGACTGCTTCAGCCTGCGCGGCATCGCCTACGACGTCGCCGCCGCCACCCGCAGCGACGTGCTGGATTTCACCGCCGAGACGATTCCCGCCATCGGCAGCCGTGAGCTGGCCATCCAGCTCGACGCCGGCGCCGAAGCACCGCGTTACCTGGGCCGCGTCATCGAAGGTGTCAACGCCGCCGCCGAGACCCCGCTGTGGATGGCCGAGCGCCTGCGCCGCAGCGGCGTGCGCCCGGTCTCGCTGCTGGTCGACATCACCCAGTACGTGATGCTCGAGCTCGGCCAGCCGATGCACGCGTACGACCTCGGCACCCTGCAGGGCAGCATCGCCGTGCGCCGTTCGCGTGCCGGCGAGAGCCTGAAGCTGCTGGACGGCCGCGACGCCGCGCTGGACGACAGCTTCCTGGTCGTGACCGACGCCGATCGTGCGGTCGGCCTGGCCGGCCTGATGGGCGGCTTCGACACCCGCGTCACCGACGCGACCACCGCCGTGTTCCTGGAAGCCGCGCACTTCGCGCCGGCCGCGATCATGGGCCGTGGCCGCAAGCTGGGCCTGCACACCGATGCCAGCCACCGCTTCGAGCGCGGTGTCGACCCGGCACTGCCGCGTACCGCCATCGAGTACGCCACCCGCCTGGTGCTGGACCTGGCCGGCGGTACCCCGGCGCCGGTCACCGAGGCCGTGCGTGAGGCTGACTTGCCGCAGCCGGCAACCATCGTGCTGCGCCGCGCCCGCATCACCCGCGTGCTCGGCATCACCATCGACGATGCGGAAGTGGAGCGCATCCTGCGCGCGCTGGGCATGGACGTGGTTGCCACCGCCGATGGCTGGCAGGTGGCCGCGCCGAGCCGCCGCTTCGACATCGCCATCGAAGAAGACCTGATCGAGGAGCTGGCCCGCATCCACGGGTACGAGCAGATCCCGACCACGCTGCCGGGAGGTGCCTCGCGCGTGGCGATGCCGAGCGAGACCCAGCTGGACGCGCTGAGCGTGCGCCGCCAGCTGATCGCCCGTGACCAGCAGGAAACCGTCAATTTCGCCTTCGTCGACGACGCGCTGCTGACCCAGTGGCAGCTGCGCGACGGCCTGGTGCCGCTGGCCAACCCGCTGTCGGCCGAACTGGCGGTGATGCGCCCGTCGCTGCTGCCGGGCCTGGTCGCCACGTTGGGCCGCAACGCCGCCCGCCAGATCGGCCGCGTGCGCCTGTTCGAGTTGGGCCGCGTGTTCGCCCAGCAGGCCGGCGACGGCCGGCCGGCGCCGCTGGAAACCCCGCGCGTGGCCGCTGCGGTCTGTGGTGATGCACAGGCACTGCAGTGGGGCCTGCCGGCCCGCAAGGTCGATTTCCATGACCTGAAGGGCGATCTGGAATCGCTGGCGGCTGCCAGTGGTGCGGTACTGGAGTTCCGCCCGTCGGCCCGCCCCTACGGCCACCCGGCCCGTTCGGCCGAGGTGTTCCGCGATGGCGTGGCGATCGGCTGGATCGGCCAGATCCACCCGCGTCTGGCCAAGGCAATGGACATCGAAGCCGACGTCTATGCCTTCGAACTGGACCTGGAGCCGCTGACCGCCCGCCGCCTGCCGCGTGCCGGCGAACTGTCGCGCTTCCCGGCAGTGCGTCGCGACCTGGCATTCCTGGTGCCTGAACAGGTGGCCTGGGCCGATCTCGCGGCCACCGTCCGCCAGGCTGCTGGCCCGCTGCTGCGCGACCTGAACCTGTTCGACCGCTACGTCGGCCAGGGCGTCGAGCCGGGATTCAAGAGTCTCGCTATGGGCTTGATTTTGCAGGACAAGTCGCGCACTCTGACGGACCGCGACGTGGATGCGGTGGTGGCCGAGGCGGTCACTGCCATCGAGCGTGAACATCACGCCCGGATCCGCGGCTGAGCGGGCAGCACTCGGGGGTAGCAGGCAATGGCATTGACCAAGGCGGAGATGGCGGAAAAGCTGTTCGACGAAGTCGGTCTGAACAAGCGGGAAGCCAAGGAATTCGTCGACGCGTTTTTCGATGTGCTGCGTGAAGCATTGGAACAGGGACGTCAGGTGAAGCTGTCGGGCTTCGGTAATTTCGATCTGCGGCGCAAGAACCAGCGCCCGGGTCGCAACCCCAAGACCGGCGAGGAAATTCCGATTTCCGCCCGTACGGTGGTCACCTTCCGTCCGGGCCAGAAGCTCAAGGAGAGGGTGGAAGCTTATGCTGGATCCGGGCAGTAACCGCGAACTACCGCCGATCCCGGCCAAGCGCTACTTCACCATCGGTGAAGTCAGCGAGCTGTGCGACGTCAAGCCGCACGTCCTGCGCTACTGGGAAACCGAGTTTCCCAGCCTTGAGCCGGCCAAGCGCCGAGGCAACCGCCGCTACTACCAGCGCCACGACGTGCTGATGGTGCGGCAGATCCGCAGCCTGCTGTACGAACAGGGCTACACCATCGGTGGTGCACGCCTGCGTCTGGACGGTCCCGATGCCCGAGAGGAATCGGCGCTGAGCAACCAGATCATCAAGCAGGTGCGCATGGAGCTGGAAGAAGTGCTGCAGTTGTTGCGCCGCTGATCCCATTTCCATCGTAATCCGCTATACTTCACGGCCCGCCGCACTGGCGGGCACATCGCAGCATCAGTCGGGGCGTAGCGCAGCCTGGTAGCGCATCTGCCTGGGGGGCAGAGGGTCGTCGGTTCGAATCCGGCCGTCCCGACCACTGTGATGAATCAAGAAGCCTGCGCAGCGATGCGTGGGCTTTTTTGTGCGCGCGGTGTATGCTGCGCGCCACTCGTACTACCGCGGCTGCTGAACCCGGTACTCACGAGAACACATCATGGAATCTGCAAGAAACCGTGCCTGGCGTCGCAGCCAGGCGCGCAACCGTGGTGGCGACCGCGCCACGACCGCCTACAGCTACAAGCCCGAGAAGAACTGGAAGCTGCTGTACACGCGCGATGCCAAGCTTGCGCGCGCACGCCAGCTGGGCTTCACCTATCCGGTGCTCAGCGCCCGCCAACTGCAGGAACAGGAATGATCAACCTGCTGTTCGTCTGCAGCCGCAACCAGCTGCGCAGCCCGACCGCCGAAGCCATGTGGCGAGGGCGGCCCGGCTTCACTGCGCTGTCGGCCGGCACCAGCCCGCATGCACGACGCCCCATCGGCCCGGCGGACATCCGCTGGGCCGATGTCATCTTCGTGATGGAGGCCAAGCATCAGCATCGACTGCAGGCCGCATACGCGCGCCTGCTGGAACACAAGCGCCCGCATTGCCTGGATATCCCGGACGACTATCGCTGCATGGATCCCGTGCTGATGGATCTGCTGGACACCAAGGTGACCGCGTATCTCGATCAGCTGCCGGCAAAGCGGTAGATCAGCTCCGGGTCGCCGTCATCCAGTCCATGCACGATGCCGCTGTCGATGAAGCCCGATGCAACGAGCAGGCGCTGCATGGCGATGTTGGAGGCATTGGTCGAGGTGAACAGCTTGCGCTGTCCACGCTGTGCGATCGCGTGCCGCAGCAGTGCGGCGCCGACGCCCTGGTTGCGCCGCTCGCGCCGACCATCAGCATTTCGACGAAGCCTTCGCCGAAGAAGTGCTCATGGAGGGTCATGTAGCCAACGATCTCGCGCTCCTGCTCGGCAACATGCACGTTGCCCCGCGCCAACCACTCGCCAATCTGTTCCGCCCGTCGAGGGTCGCTTGCCGCCACGCTGTCGAGTGCGATCAGCGCGGAGGCATCGGCGGGCGTCGCGTCGCGGAGGCGCAGCGCAGTCGCAGCGGGCATGGTCGGGCTCCTGACAGGAGGGCTCAGTCTATCGGCTCTGCCGCAGGCGCAGCCGCACCCGCCGCAGCCAGCGCGTGCTCGGCAGTCAGTACACGCGGAACTCGGCCCGGCAGCCGTCGCTGACCCACACGCCGCGGCGGTCCCAGCCCCAGTTCTGGTCCTCGATGCAGGCCGTCACCGACTTCTGCTTGATCAGGCGCACCTCGTGGCGCACACGGATACGGCATTCCTTGTCCTTCTTTTCGTAGGACTCGCAGACCAGGCGCTCGCCATCATCGTCACGGTCCCTGCCGCGGCCCGGCCAGCGTCCGCGCCCATAGCCGTCGGCGACGAACTCGGCGCGGCAGCCGTCGGTCACCCACAACGTGCGGCGGCTCTGGCCCCAGTTCTGGTTCTCCACGCAGCGGGTGACCGACAGTTGCCTGGCCAGGCGCATCGGGCCCTCGATCGGGCATTGCGCGGTCTTGTTGAACTGCGATTCGCAGCGCAGCGCCGGAATGTGATCGGTGTCGTAGTCCTGTGCGGCCACGGTGGTGGCGGCCAGCAGCAGGGCAAGGGAGGTGCCGGTGATCGTCAGCAGCAGGCGATGGGACATGTGCAGGCTCGGTGGGGATGGGGCGGCAAGAATGGCCCAGTCCGGGGCTGCCGGAACGCTTCGTTCCGAAGATGGCTCAGTGGCGGTTTAGTAGTACGCGCGGGCCCATGCAGAGGCTTACATCCCGTATCATCGCTGCACATCCGATCGCATCGGTTTACACCCTCTTACATGTCTCCCACGCCGGTCCGCACAGCCTGTGGCTGTTGTCACTGGCATGCGGCCGGCGCGTGGAGGAGGATGCGCGGACCACGACGACCACAGGGGGTTGCGTTGATCAGCAGTACCGTCATTCATCGCTCGGCCGACGCAGGTGGCGCCGAGGTGCGGGTCCTGGACACCACGTTCAAGGGCAAGCATGTGTTCATTGCCTGGGGCCTGCGCGGGCCGGAACTGACCCGCAGCGCGGACCCGGCTGCCACCGTGGCTGCACGCAAGGCGCTGCACGCGGTTGCCGGCCACAGTGAGGGGCCGCGCAGCCCGGAAGTGTTCATCGCCAACCAGTCAGCGGTGGCGATCACGGTCTATCGCCTGCTTACCGAGGCGCGCTCCGGCGATGCCATCTTTTTCCTGTGCGATTCACAGGCGGTGGTCGAGTGGCTCATCACCGCGCTGGAAGTGCAGGGCGCGGACTGATTCCGCGCTCCGGCGCGCATCGATTCACGCCAGCGCCGCGTCCACCGCAGCCCGTGCGTGCAGTGCAGTGGTATCGAACAGCGGCACTGCGCTGTCTTCCGGTCGTACCAGCAGCATGATCTCGGTACAGCCCAGGATGATGGCTTCGGCACCGCGCGCCACCAGTCTCGCGATCACGCCGGCGTAGACCTGTCGTGAGTGCTCGCTGACCACACCGGCGATCAGTTCCTGGTAGATGATGTCGTGCACGCTGCGACGATCATCGGCTTCGGGAACCAGCACCTCCAATCCGAAGCGATCCTGCAGCCGGCCGCGGTAGAAGTCCTGTTCCATGGTGAAGGCGGTACCGAGCAGGCCCACCTTGCGTGCGCCTGCCTGCACGATGGCCTGGGCGGTGGGGTCGGCGATATGCAGCAGCGGCAGTGGGCAGACCGCCTCGATGCGGTCGGCCAGCTTGTGCATGGTGTTGGTGCAGATCAACAGGAGATCGGCGCCACCGGCCTGCAGGCGCCGTGCAGCGTCGGCCATATGGTCGCCCAGCGCATTCCAGTCGCCGTCATGCTGCAGCTGCTTGATGCCGGCGAAATCCACCGACCACAGCAGCAGCTGCGCCGAATGTGCGCCACCGAGGCGCTGCCGCACGTCCTCGTTGATGAGCCGGTAATACTGCGCCGAGCTTTCCCAGCTCATGCCGCCGATCAGGCCAAGGGTCTTCATGCACAGCTCCATGCCGGGGAGCCGTCATTGCAGCACAGCCGATGCGGGAGTTGCACTACACATTAGTGGTTGCTAATGTGTTGGTCATGATCGAGAACGCCCTCTTCAAAGCGCTGGCCGACCCCACCCGCCGCCACATCTTCGAAAAGCTGGCCGAGGGCGGGCAGCATGCCAGCGCGCTGCGCGAGGGCATGGCGATCAGCCAGTCTGCGATGTCCCAGCACCTGGCGGTGCTGCGCGATGCCGGGCTGGTGAGCGAACAGCGCCAAGGCCGTTTCGTCCACTACGAGGTCGATCCGCGCGGGCTGGCGCACATCGGCAACTGGCTGCAGCGCTACCGGGCCTACTGGCCCGCGCGGATGGATGCCTTGCAGGATCTGCTGAAGGAGATGGACTGATGGACGATGTTCTGAACGAAGCGGCTCCCGCGTTGGTGATGGAGCAGTGGCTGCCAGCGCCACCGGAACGGGTCTGGCGCGCACTGTTCGATCCGGCGCTGCGTGAGCGCTGGTTGCCTGCGGCCGATCTTGCCGATCCGCAGCCCTGCCTGTGCGAGGAGGGGCGGGAACTGGGGTTCCACCTGCGCGATGCGCAGCCCCCGCATCTGCACAGCCTGGTGTGTTTCCGGCTGCGCGCGGATGACGGCGGGGGGACGGTGCTGACCATCGTGCATCGCCTCACCGACCTGCGCGCTGCTGCCGTTGGCCGCCAACGACGATCATCGCACCATGATGCGCGCGGCCTGAGCCGGCGCCTGGATCGAACGCTACAGGGAGCAGGCACATGCGGGACAGAATGCAGCTGATACCAATGGTGGTGGAACGCAGCGAGCGCGGTGAGCGCTCCCATGACATCTACTCGCGGCTCCTGCGCGAGCGCATCATCTTTCTCAACGGCGAAGTCGATGACACTGTGTCGGCGCTGGTCTGCGCGCAGCTGCTGTTCCTGGAATCGGAAAACCCGGAGAAGCCGATCCATCTGTACATCAACTCGCCGGGTGGAGTGATCTCCAGCGGCCTGGCGATGTACGACACCATGCAATACATCTCGGCCCCGGTGCATACGCTGTGCATGGGCACCGCGCGGTCGATGGGTTCGTTCCTGCTGATGGCCGGCGAGCCCGGTCACCGTGCGGCGTTGGCCAATGCCAGCCTGCATGTGCATCAGCCGCTGGGCGGGGTGCAGGGCCAGGCGTCGGACATCTTCATCCATGCCGAGGAAATGCAGCGCACCAAGCAGCGCATCACCCGGCTGTATGCGCAGCATTGCGGACGCAGTGTCGAGGAGGTCGAGCAGACCCTGGACCGCGATCGTTTCATGAGTGCCGAGCAGGCATGCGAATGGGGCTTGATCGATCAGGTACTGGTACGGCGCGACGCGCTCGCGGCCTGAGCCTGCCTCTGTAACCACCGCATCCATGCTGCGCTGTGTGTGCCGCGCCAGGCCGGCGCACTCTATGCTGGTGGGATCTTCTGAAGTGGATGTCCGATATGGCCCTGCATACCTGGTGGTGGTTCCTCGCCACGGTGTTCGTTCTGTGTGGTACGCCGGGGCCGAACATGCTGCATATCCTCGGTCGCAGCGTCGGGCTCGGCTTTCGCGGTAGCGTGCCGGCGATGGCTGGCTGCCTGCTGGCGATGCTGCTGGTGCTGGCGGCCTCCGCAGCAGGCCTGAGTGCGCTGCTGCATTCCTCGCCGATGCTGTTTGAGGTGCTGCGCTATCTGGGCGTGGCCTATCTGGCCTGGCTGGGCCTGAAGGCATGGCGTGACAGTTGCCGGCCGGCACCACCGGTGACGGTCGATGCCGCGCTGCCGGTTGCGGCGTCGCTGGGCGCGTGGAAGGTGTTCCGTGGTGGCCTTCTGGTGGGCCTGAGCAATCCCAAGCTGCTGCTGTTCGCTGCGGCGTTCCTGCCGCAGTTCGTCGACCCGTCGCGTGGCCAGGCGCTGCAGTACAGCGTGCTGGTCGCCACCTTCGCCGGCTGCGAACTGTTCTGGTACGTGATGTATGCCGCCGGTGGCCATGGCCTGCGCCGATGGTTGGCCAAACCCTTCGCGCGGCGCTGGTTCGAGCGGCTGGTGGGCAGCGTGTTCCTGGCCTTTGCAGTGGCCCTGCTGCGTTTCCGCCCGCGCTGATTCACGCCGCGCACGCGGCCTGTTCACGACTGCCGCATCGGCTACGGCCTAGCCTGATCATCCAGTACGCAGTCCCCACGGGGAAAGGTTTGACATGATCAAGTGGGCCATCATCTTCGCCATCATCGGCGTCATTGCGGGCGTGCTCGGCTTCGGCGGCATTGCCGGCGCCGCGGTCGGCATCGCCAAGTTCCTGTTCTGGGCCGGCATCATCATCGCCGTGGTGCTGTTCCTGCTCGGCATGACCGTAGCGAAGAAGGTCAGCTAGCGTTGATCGCGCAGCAGCGTACTCAGTGTGCGCTGCTGCGCGAGAACAGATTGATCACCAGTACGCCAGCACAGATCAGGCCGATGCCGATCAACGCCGGTGCATCCAGGCGCTGCTTGAACACCACCAGCCCGATCAGCGAGATCAGCACGATGCCGACGCCGGACCAGATCGCGTAGGCGATGCCGGTCGGGATCGACTTCATGGTCATCGACAGCAGGTAGAAGCACAGTCCATAGCCGACCAGCGCGCCCAGTGTCGGCGCCAGCCGGCTCATGCCGTCGGATGCCTTCAGCAGCGACGTGGCAATTACTTCCAGCACGATGGCAGCGGCAAGGTAGAGGTAGGGATTCATTGAGCGCTCCTGCTTACTGCGGGTCGCATAGTTTCAGGGCCTGTTCGGCCATCGCCAATGCGTTGGCGCGTTCTTCCTCGTCCAGCGGTCGCCCATAGGCCGTGGCCCAGTAGCCATCGGCAGCGCAGCGCGCCGCATACAGTCGGGGATCGTTGGCTTCGCCGGCGAACTCGGCCAGCATCGCACGCTTCCAGGTACGCCAATGCGCGAGCAGGGCTGGTTCCATCAGGTTGCCCAGGGTCAGGCCGATGTCGTTGTCCTGTTCCTGCTGCAGCAGATGCTCGAAATTGGCCTGCACATAGGCGCGGCTGAAACGGCCATGCCCTTCGGGGTTTTCCTGCAGCAGGGCACGCACCCGCGCTTCGAATTCGCCGATGAGCGCTCCGATGGCTTCATCCACCAGCGCCTGCTTGCTGCTGAAATGATGGAACAGCGCACCCTTGCTGACACCGGCGGCCTGTGCGACGTCCTGCACGGTCAGCGCGGCCAGGCCATTACGGCCGATCACTTCAATGGTGGCCTGCAGCAGTGACTGGCGCACGCTGTCGGGCGCCTTGCGGCGCGAGCGGGAGGGGGATGCGGACATGGCGGGAAGAAACCGACTGGACGGTACGATTGTAACGCAGGCCCGTGGTGTTACCGCGCTGCCGGCCAGGGCCGGCAGCGGAACCGTCATGCGTCGATGCGGGCGAAACGCGGCTGCGGTCCGTGTTCGCCCGGTACCTGTTCGACGAACATGGCATACGGGCGCACCCACAGGCCGCCTTCGCCATAGAGCGCGCGATACAGCACCAGTGGCTCCAGCGTCTCGCTGCTGCGGACGATATCGAGCACTTCGTACTCGCCGCCCTTGAAGTGGCGGTAGCGACCCGGGGCCAGGGTGGGTAGCGGGCTCAGCTCAGCCATGGGGTGCGCGCCTCACTCGGGCGCACCCACAGGCCGCCTTCGCCATAGAGCGCGCGATACAGCACCAGTGGCTCCAGCGTCTCGCTGCTGCGGACGATATCGAGCACTTCGTACTCGCCGCCCTTGAAGTGGCGGTAGCGACCCGGGGCCAGGGTGGGTAGCGGGCTCAGCTCAGCCATGGGGTGCGCGCCTCACTTGCGTGCCGGGCTGGCCGGCTTCGCGCAGTAGGCATCGATGGCCTCGGCGGTATTGGCCAGGCCCTGTGCCTGTGCCAGTTCCCACGGGCGTTCGCAACGCTGGCTGTGCTCGCACCACTGGTAGCCGGCCGAACCAATGCATCCGTGGGCATCGCGATCGCCGCCCACCTTCGGTATCGCAGACGAGGTGGGCGCCGCATCTGCATGTGCGGCGGCGTCGTGCTGGTTGGCGCACGCGGTCAGCACCAGCAGGGCTGGAATCAGAAGAAGCGCTTTCATCGGGCGGGCTCCGTGCCTAAAGCGACAGTGTCTGACGCAAATAGCCCTCCAGCAAGCGCTCAGTGAATGGCGGCGCGGATCAGCTCTTCAATCAGCACCAGATAGCTGGCCACGAAATAGAACTTCAGCAGCGTCCAGCGCTGCTGCGAGAAGAAGGTGCGCATGTGGAAGGGGCCCCTGTTGGTGACGGTAGTGTGAAGCTCCGTCAACTCCGTGACAAGGGTCACGGAACGCCTTCACTAAACAGCCTCAGGGATGTGAGGGTTGGGAAGCGCCCGACCGAATCCTGAGGCATTTTCGTACAAATCTGATGGGCCATCTCCGACGCGATCGATAGCCTGAGGGTGTACTGGCACGTGGCCCTGCCGCCTGTCACCGCCTCTTTCCTTCCGCAGGAGCTTCTCATGGTCTTTACCGTCCAATGCACTGCCCGGCACTGGTCCGTGTTGCATCCGAAGGCGGGTGACGCCACCCGTTACGCCCGCGGTGCCGATGCCTTCGACGCGGCCGCTGCGCTGGCCCTCGAGCACCATCGTCGCACCGGCCAGCGCAGCACGGTCCGGGTCGAGGCGCTCGGCAGCACCGTGGATGCGCTCCATATCGGGGAGTGACGCCACCGGCCGAGGCGCAGTCAGCCACGGTTGAGTTGTTTGAATGGGGAAAAAACCGCCGTGGTGCGCCCCCCTGTGCGCCGCGCCACGAATCCCGGATGCTTGCGCCATCGTATTCATCCGGAGATTCCGATGGGCAAGGCACTCACCTGGCGCACCCTGGCCTGCACGCTGCTGCCGATGCTGGCGGCCGCAGGCGGCGCGCAGGCGCAGAGCTATGGCTACGGTTATGACGACGATCGCTATGGCGGTCGTGATGGCGGCGGCATCGTCCGCTGCGAATCGATCAAGAACCGCAGCAATGAATGCCGCCTGGAAGGCCGTGCCCGGATGATCCGCCAGTTGTCCGGTTCGCCGTGCGTGGAAGGCGAGACCTGGGGGCAATCGCGCTACGGTGTGTGGGTCACCCAGGGCTGCCGTGCCGAGTTCGTTGGCGAGTACCGCCGTGGCGGTGGCTGGGGTGGTCGCCATGGCAACGGCTGGGGCAACGGTGGCAATGGCTGGGGCGGGGGTGAGGTGATCACCTGCCATTCCAACGGCCACCGCCAGGAGTACTGTGATGCCCGCATCCGTCGTGGTGTGCGCCTGGTGCGTCAGGATTCACGCAGCGCCTGCATCGAGGGCCAGACCTGGGGCTGGAACCGTCGTGGCATCTGGGTCAGCGACGGCTGCCGGGCGCAGTTCCAGGTGAATTGAGCTCGCCCATCGAAAATCAGAATAATCTGATACAGCTCACATTTTGAACGTCGTATCTTCTGTGATCAGGGCACCCCTGCGTGCCCCTGATCCGTCGCGATGAAGTCTGCCGTAACCGGCACGCCCGTCCCGCCACCGTCGATACGCTGCCTCAAGGAGTGAGCTGCATGTTGATCCGCCTGCAATGCGAGCAACGCCAATGGCGCGTGCTGCACCCGGACCGGCCGGAACCGATCGAGTTCCGCGATGGTGCCCGGGCCTACGATTTCGCTGAAACCCTTGCACGCCTCCACTTCGTCGACACCGGGCAGCGCGCTGCGGTGCGGGTGGAGGCCAGCGGTGCGTTCGTGGAAGCGGTCAGCTACGGCTGAGGGTTGGGGTTTCCGGCCAGATCATCGTTCCGGAGCCCGCCATCCACGCACGGTGGATCTACTTTGCATCTGTCTCCACGCATGGCGTGGATCGACCCCTGTTCCGCAGTAGATCCACGCCATGCGTGGATCTACTGGTGGTGACCGGCCTCAGCCCGCCGCGCTGAGCGGCGGGGTCCCGGCAGCCAGCTGCGGCCAGCGCTTGAGTACCGCCGCGCGGATGCCCGCCGCATCGATACCGGCTTCGGCCAGCAGGTCCTCACGGCTTGCGTGGTGCTGGTAACTGTCGGGCAGGCCCAGGTGCAGGATCGGGCGCAGTACGCCTTCGGCGTTGAGCAGTTCGCCGACGCCGGAGCCGGCGCCGCCGGCCACCACGTTGTCTTCGATCGTGACCAGGCCCTCGTGCTGGGCGGCCACGGCCAGCACCAGTTCGCGGTCCAGCGGCTTGATGAAGCGCATGTTGACCACGCTCAGCCCCAGTTCGCGGCCGACCTGCTCAGCGGCGGCCACGGTGCTGCCGAAGGCGAGCAGCGCGACGCGGCTGCCCTGCAGGCGCAGCTCGCCCTTGCCGATCGGCAGGGTGGACAGGTCGGTACCGGCGGCAACGCCGGTGCCGGTGCCGCGCGGATAGCGCACGGCGGCCGGGCCCGGGTGCTGCAGGCCAGTGCTGAGCATCTGCCGGCACTCGGCTTCGTTGGACGGTGCCATCACCACCATGTTCGGCACGCAGCGCAGGAAACTCAGGTCGAGGTTGCCGGCATGGGTCGCGCCGTCCGGGCCGACCACGCCGGCGCGGTCGATCGCGAACAGCACGTCCAGGTCCTGGATGGCCACGTCATGCACCAGCTGGTCGTACGCGCGCTGCAGGAAGGTGGAATAGATCGCCACCACCGGCTTGCCGCCCTGGGTGGCCATGCCGGCGGCGAGGGTGACCGCGTGCTGCTCGGCAATTGCCACGTCGAAATAGCGCTGCGGGTATTCCTTGCTGAAACGCACCAGGCCGGAGCCTTCGCGCATCGCCGGGGTGATGCCGTACAGGCGTGGCTCGGCAGCGGCGGCATCGCACAGCCAGTCGCTGAACACATCGGTGTAGGTCGGCTTCTTGGCACCGGCCTTGGCCACCAGTCCCTTGTCCGGATCGAACGGGCCGACGGCGTGGTAACCGATCTGGTCGCCTTCGGCCGGCTCATAGCCCTTGCCCTTGGTGGTCATCACGTGCAGCAGCTTCGGGCCCTTGGAGGCGCGTAACGTCTTCAGCGTGGACAGCAAGGCAGGCATGTCGTGGCCGTCGATCGGGCCGGTGTAGTGGAAGCCCATTTCCTCGAACATCGTGGACGGCACGAACATGCCCTTCCAGTGTTCTTCCCAGCGCTTCACGAAGCGCGCCGGGTTGTTTTTCTTGTCGCCGAGGATCTTCTTGCCGCCTTCGCGCAGCGCATTGAGCGTGCGACTGCCGGTGGCGCGGCCGAGCATCTTGGTCAGACCGCCGACCGCCTCGGAGATCGACATGTTGTTGTCGTTGAGGATCACCAGCAGGTTCGGCTCGGGCTCCATGCCGCCGGCGTGCATCAGTGCTTCGAACGCCATGCCGGCGGTCATTGCGCCATCACCGATCACTGCAACGACCTGGCGGTTGTCGCCTTCGGACTGGCGGGCGATGGCCATGCCGAGTGCGGCCGAGATCGAGGTCGAGGAGTGGCCGACGCCGAAGGTGTCGTACTCGCTCTCTTCGCGCTTCGGGAACGGCGCGACGCCGTCCTTCTGCTTGACGGTGTGGATCTCGTCGCGGCGACCGGTCAGGATCTTGTGCGGGTAGGTCTGGTGACCGACGTCCCAGACCAGCTGGTCCTGCGGGGTCTGGTACAGGTAGTGCAGGGCCACGGTGAGTTCGATCACGCCCAGGCCGGCGGCGAAGTGGCCGCCGCTCTTGCCCACCGACTCGATGAGGTAGGCGCGCAGTTCGTCGGCGACCGCCCTCAATTCGGATTCGTCGAACGTGCGCAGGTCATCCGGTGTCTGGATGCGCGCGAGGCGGGGATAGCGGGCAGAGTCGATCATCATGTTCGCACTTGTTCTGAACGCCCATTTTCGCCCTCAAACGGGGGTGGGGCAAGCAAACGCCGCCGCCCGTGACAGGACGGTGAGGGTTGCATTTTCAGCGATTCAGGTGCTCAGTTTTGACCGCTTGGGCAATTGCGCCTTCAGGAAGGCCATCTGGTCGGCCAGGATGTTGCGGTTGGACAGGATCAGATGCTCGATCCAGCTGGGCCGGTAAGGCACCGCCAGCAACGGCATTCCGGCCTGCTGCGGGGTGCGGTCGCTCTTGCGCGAGTTGCAGTGGAAGCAGGCGGTGACCACGTTTTCCCAGCAGTCCAGGCCACCCTTGGACAGCGGCATGACGTGGTCGCGGGTGAGCGTGGGGCGGTTGAACTGCTGGCCGCAGTACATGCACAGGTGCGCGTCGCGGGCGAACAGGGCCGGGTTGGTCAGGTTTGGCGTGGGGTCGATCGCGCGGGAGCGGGCGTGGCCGCGGGCGGCGATGATCGGGTGCAGGTCCATGCCGCTCTGCAGGCCGCTGAAGCGGTTGGTGCCGCCGTGGATGTGCAGGCAGGGATCGCCGAGTGTCCAGGCGACGGCTTCGCGGGCGTAGAGGCACGCCGCATCCTGCCAGGTGATCCAGTCCAGTACGCGTCCGTGGGCATCAAGCGAGAGCAGCCGGACCGAACCGGGGCGATGCAGCGTCGTGGCGTTGGGCGATGCTTCGGCGCCCGGAGCAGAAAACGGAGCTCCGGCTTCGATCAGACCCAAGCGTGTAGTGTCTGTCTCCATCGGGAGAACAGCTTATACCTGAATGTTGACGATTTGTGTATCGCCTGTCGGCGATACACAAATCGTCAACATTCAGGTCCACGCATTCCTCCTATCCCCCGCACCTGTCGGTGCGCCCCCTTTAGCAACCCAGCCCGCCGTTGGCGCGCTGGGTTGCCCGCGCATTCTTCCTAATCCCCGCGCCTGTCGGCGCGCCCCCTTTAACAAAAGGGGGCTTTTCTCCAGATGGATTTCGGTGGTTTCCATCCACGCATGGCGTGGATCTACGGTGTCGACCAAGGTCGACACCTACCAGCAGCAGAAATCTGTCGAGGGCGGGGTGGGTCCGGTTGCGGGGGCGTGAGCGCCATGGATGGCGCGACCGAGGCTACAGGGACGTACTTGCGCCGTCCCCCGCAATTGGACCCACCTCGCCACCCTGCAGGAAGCCAGCTCTTGCCGTTGATGTTGCTGTTGCGGTGGCCGGCCAGCGGCCGGCACTACCGCGGGTGCCGGGCGCAGCCCGGCTCAGGCGCCGAAGCGCTCGTCGTCCATCGCCATCAGCGGGGCGGCGCCGGCCTGGATCGCGGCGGCGTGGCTGAGGGTGCGCGGCAGCACGCGGGCGAAGTAGAACCGTGCGGTCTCGCGCTTGCCCTGGGCGAAAGCGGCGCCGTGCGCGCTGGCATCGGCGGCCGCCACGCTGCGGGCCCACCAGTAAGCCAGCACCACGTAGCCCGAATAGAACAGGTAGTCGTAGCTGGCCGCGCCGAGTTCGTCCGGATTGGAAGCCGAACGCTGCAGCACATCCATGGTCAGCTTGCCCCATTCGGCGGCCTTGGCGCGCAGCGGGCCGATGAACTCGGCCAGCGCTTCGTTGCCCTCGTTGGCCTTGGCGAAGGCTTCGATCTCGGCCAGCATCAGCTTCAGGCCGGCGCCCTGGCTGGACGCGGTCTTGCGGCCGATCAGGTCCAGCGCCTGGATGCCGGTGGTGCCTTCATACAGCGTGGTGATGCGCGCATCGCGGGCCAGCTGCTCCATGCCGTGTTCGCGGATGTAGCCGTGGCCACCGAAGCACTGCAGGGCGTTGTAGGTGTTCTCGATGCCCCATTCGGTCTGGCAGGCCTTGGAGATCGGGGTCAGGAAGCTCACCAGGGTGTCGGCGCGCTCGCGCTCGGCGGCATCCTCGGCGTGGTGGGCGACGTCGATCAGGGTGGCGGCGTGCAGGGCCAGCAGGCGGCTGCCCTCGACCAGTGACTTCACCGTCAGCAGCATGCGGCGCACATCCGGATGGACCAGGATCGGGTCGGCCGGCTTGTCCGGGAACTTGGCGCCGCTCAGGGCGCGCGACTGCAGGCGCTCACGGCTGTACTTCAGTGCGTTCTGGTAGGCGCGCTCGGACAGGCCGATGCCCTGCAGGCCGACGCCCAGGCGCGCGGTGTTCATCATGGTGAACATGGCCTGCAGGCCCTTGTGCGGCTGGCCGACCAGGTAGCCCTGCGCACCATCGAAGTTCATCACGCAGGTGACCGACCCCTTGATGCCCATCTTGTGCTCGATCGAGCCGCAGCGCAGTGCGTTGCGCTCGCCGACGTTGCCTTCGCGGTCGACCTTGAACTTCGGGGTGACGAACAGCGAGATGCCCTTGGCACCCGGAGGGGCGTCGGGCAGCTTGGCCAGCACCAGGTGCACGATGTTGCCGGTCAGGTCGTGCTCGCCGGCGGTGATGAAGATCTTGGTGCCGGTGATCGAGTAGCTGCCATCGGCATTCGGCTCGGCCTTGGTCTTGAGCAGGCCCAGGTCGGTGCCGCAGTGCGGCTCGGTCAGGCACATGGTGCCGGTCCAACGGCCCTCGATCAGCGGCTTCAGGAAGGCCTCGTGCTGCCAGGCCTCGCCGTGCTGCTTCAGCGCTTCGATGGCGCCGTGCGAGAGCAGCGGGAAGTTGCCCCACGCCAGGTTGGCGGCGTTGATCATCTCGTTGAGCGGCACGCCCAGGGTGTGCGGCAGGCCCTGGCCGCCCAGCTCCGGCGAGGCGGTCAGGCCGGTCCAGCCGCCATCGACGAACTGGTCGTAGGCCTGCTTGAAGCCGGGCGGGGTGGTCACTTCACCGGTGGCCTGGTCGAGCACGCAGCCGATCTCGTCGCCGACGCTGTTGAGCGGGGCCAGCACGGTGGCGCTGAAGCGGCCGGCTTCTTCCAGCACGGCATCGACCACGTCGGCGGTGGCGTCGGTGAAGCCCAGGCGGGCGAACAGGGGTTCGACCTTGAGCACATCGTGCAGGGCGAAACGGAGGTCGGAAAGCGGGGCGGTGTAGCTGCTCATCGGTACGTCTCGATTTGATCAGGGACAGGGGGAGCGGCGCCGGGCGCCGCGGCGGAAAGCGGGAGTCAGCGCAGCACGCCCGGCAGGCCCGGGGCCTGGTTGAGGGTGCTGCGGCTGCTGATGTCGAAGCTGCGCTGCTTCTTTTCCTGCGGCGTTGCTGCCACCGTTCCCTTCAGGCCATAGGCCAGGGTGCGGTTGCTGGCCAGCGCATCGGCCACCACCAGGCGTGCGGCCGAGCTGGGCACCAGATCGACCTGGATGACGTCGGCCGAGGTGCCGCCGATGGAAATGCCCGGCTTGGCCTGCAGGGTGCCGGCGTCGCTGTCGCCGACGGTCAGCGCCAGCGCGACGTCATCGAAGGTCATGGGCATGGAGCTGTAGTTCTGCAGGCGCAGGGCCACGGTCCAGTTGCCGTCGGCGCGCACGGTCAGCTGCTGCAGGCTGGCTGCCGGTTCCGAAACACGCTTGACGATGCCGTTGTTGCAGGCAACAAGGGCGAGGGTGCACAGGACGATCAAGGCGATACGGAAGCGGTGGAGCATGGGCGCAGGTCCTCTGGAGGGGTGCGTTGGATAAGCATACTACGGCGTATGGTCGTTTGGATCGCCTGTGGCGACCCGTCGCAGAGGGTAGCGCGTGAAGATGGCGGCCGGGCGTGCGCGGCGCCGGATGGCGCGCGTGGTGCGCCGGATGCGGCGCGGTTCAGTCGGTGGGCGTGTCGCGAATCGGAGCCATCAGGCGCAGTGGGCCGAGGTCGTAGCCCATCGTCTCGGCTTTCTCTTTCAACTGTTCGAACCGGGCGCGATCCATTTCCGGCAGGCGCGAGAGGATCCACAGGTACTTACGGTCCGGCTCACCGACCAACGCCCACTGATAGTCCGGGTCCAGTGCCAGGACCCAGTAGTCCGCCCAGACCAGTGGCACCCAGCTCAGCCAGTCCGGCACGAAGCGCACCTGCAACTGGCCGGGATGGCCGGCAACCGGGCGTGCAACGCCTTCAGCAACCACGCGTTCTCCGTCGCCGTTGCGGCAGGCATTGGTGACACTGATGCGGCCATCGCGGCGCAGCCCGTAGTTGGCGGTGATTTCGCCAACGCACTGCTTCTGGAACGACACCGGAAGATGCGCGATCTCGTGCCACTGGCCTGCGTAGCGGTCGATGTCCAGCGTGTCGACTGCGCGCACCGGTTCGGCGGCGATCACCGGGGAGGCGGCCAGCAGCAGGCAGGCAAGCAGGGTGGGGCGCAGAGGCATCGGCAGGCTCCAGGCAGGAGTCTGGAGCGTAGGTGCCACCGCACATGCCGGTGTAAATGTTTCGTCAACCGGGTGGTGTGGCCGCCGCTTGCGCGGAGCGCGAACAAAAAAAAGACCTGCATTTCTGCAGGTCTCTGAAGATGGTGGCCGAAGACGGAATCGAACCGCCGACACGGGGATTTTCAATCCCCTGCTCTACCAACTGAGCTACTCGGCCAAATTGTGTGGCAACCGTGATCAAACCCGGTTTCCGGAAAAAAAAAGACCCGCATTTCTGCAGGCCTTCGAAAGTGGTGGCCGAAGACGGAATCGAACCGCCGACACGGGGATTTTCAATCCCCTGCTCTACCAACTGAGCTACTCGGCCACATGTTTCGTTGCAGCGAGGTCGCTGCCAAGGACGCGTATATTACGGAGGTCGGCTGCCTTCGGCAAGCGTTTTGCCAAGATTTCTTCACATTGCCGTCTGCGCGCTCGCAAGTGCTTGATCCTCCGTTCTGGGGCGGGGTGTGGCCAGTCGATCATCGTCTGCGGTGGAAATCAGCAGATCGCCGCGATCGCCAAAGCTGCAAGGGCAAGGGCTGCGCCGGACCTGCGCCGGTCCGGGCGATGGAACGCTGTTTTCGTGGCCGCCATCGGGGATGGCTGCGGCGTAGTGTCGGCACTCCTTTCCTGATGCTGGCAACAGCAGAGACCTGGCCATGTCCGATCCCTCGACCACCTCCCGCATCGTGCTTGCGTCGCGTCCGCAGGGGGCGCCAAGTGCAGCCAACTTCCGCCTGGAACAGGTTGCGTTGCCGTCATTGGCCGATGGCGAAGTGCTGCTGCGCAACCGCTACCTGTCGCTGGACCCGTACATGCGTGGGCGCATGGACGAGGGCCCCTCGTATGCCGCGCCGGTGGCGGTGGGCGCGGTGATGGAAGGGCAGACCGTGGCCGAGGTGCTGCAGTCCAACGCCGAGGGCGTAGCCGCAGGTGAGCTGGTGCTGGCGCCGGGTGGCTGGCAGACCCACGCGGTGCTGCCGGCCAAGGCACTGGGGCGCCGCCTGGACCCGGCCGGACTGCCGCTGAGTACCGCGCTGGGCGTGTATGGCATGCCCGGCTTCACCGCCTATTCCAGCCTGCATGAAATCGCCCGTTTGAAGCCGGGTGAGACGCTGGTGGTGGCTGCCGCGACCGGGCCGGTGGGCGCGACCGTGGCCCAGCTGGCCAAGCTGCAGGGCGCGCGTGGTCGCCATCGCCGGCGGCGAAGCCAAGCGTGCCTATCTGCAGACGCTGGGCGTGGACGTGGCGCTGGATCATCGCGCCGCTGATTTCGCCGCGCAGCTGCGTGCGGCGGTGCCCAGGGGTATCGACGTGTATTTCGAGAACGTAGGCGGGCACGTGCTGGATGCAGTGCTGCCGCTGCTCAACGATTTCGCCCGCATTCCGGTGTGCGGCACCATCGCCACCTATAACGAGCGGGGCGTCGAGCAGCCCGGCCCGGACCGGTTGCCCGCACTGTTCAGCCAGATCCTGCGCCAGCGCCTGACCGTGCGTGGTTTCATCGTGCACGACTTCAACCACCTGTGGCCGGAGTTCGAACGCGAGATGCCGCAATGGCTGCGCGACGGCCGCATCCAGTACCGCGAGGATGTGGTGGAAGGGCTGGAGAATGCGCCGGAGGCGTTCTTCGGGCTGTTGCAGGGGCGCAACTTCGGCAAGCTGGTGGTGAAGCTGGATTGAGGCCTTGGCGGTGTGCCTACCAAGGTCGGCACCTACGGGAAGCTGAGTGTGCCGACCAAGGTCGGCAGCTACCGGAAGCTGGGTGTGCCGACCAAGGTCGGCACCCACGTCAGGCAGTCGAGGCCTTTTCCCGGCGCAGCAGTTCGCGCTTGCGCGCTACGCCCCAGGCATAGCCGGACAGGTCGCCATCGCGGCGCACCACGCGGTGGCAGGGCACGGCCACCGCCAACGGATTGCTTGCGCATGCGCGTGCGACGGCACGGCTTGAGCGCGGCGCGCCGATACGCGCGGCGATATCCGCATACGAGGCAGTCTGCCCACGCGGAATCTGCTGCAGCGCCTGCCACACCCGTTGCTGGAACGCGGTGCCGCGGATGTCCAGTGGCAACGTGGCGCCTCGCGAAGGATCCTCGACCAGGCCTACGACCTGTGCCACCAGTTGCTCGTAGCCCTGGTCGGCGCCCACCAGTTCGGCCTGTCGGAAGCGTTGCTGCAGCGACTGCAGCAGGGTCTCCGGATCGTCGCCGAGCAGGATCGCAACCACGCCGGTCCCGCTGCTGGCCACCAGCACGCTGCCCAGTGAGCTTTCGGCAAGCGCGAAGTGGATGACTTCGCCGCGCCCCCCTCGCGCCATTGCTTGGGCGTCATGCCCAGCAACTTCGGTGCGTTCTCGTAGAAGCGTCCACTGGAACCGAAGCCAGCGTCGTGGAAGGCGTCGGTGATGCGTTCCTGTTGTTCCAGCCCGGTGCGCAGGCGGTCGGCGCGCAGCGCGGCGGCGTACTGCTTGGGGGTCAGCCCGGTGGCCTGCTTGAACAGGCGATGCAGGCGCGTCGGGCTGCAGCCAGCGATATCGGCCAGTTCCTGCAGCGAGGGTTCGTCGAGGCTGGTCTGCAGGTGGCGGCAGACCCGTTCGATGCGGTCATCGAGGGCGGTGGTGGCGGTACTGTCCATGGCCGGATTCTGGCACGTGCCGGTGCTGCGGAAACTCCGTTTCCTGCACTCACCTGTGAGGCCCGGAAACGGAGTGTTGGCGGGCCGAACGCACGGCATCGTGGCGGCCACTTCACAACCGGTACCACGACCATGCGCCTGAACAACAAGATCGCTCTCATCACCGGTGCCAGCGCCGGTATCGGCCGCGCCAGCGCGCTGCGCTTCGCCGCCGAAGGAGCAAAGCTGGTGCTCAACGCACGGCGGCCGGAGCCGCTGCAAGCGCTGGCCGAGCAGATTCGCGCTGCCGGTGGCGAAGCCGTGGTGCATGCCGCCGACGCGGCCAACCCGGGCACGGCGCAGGCGCTGGTCGATCTGGCCCAGCAGTCATTCGGCGGCCTGGACATCGCGCTCAACAATGCCGGCATGCTCGGCCCGGGCGTGCCGGCGGCGGAGTTTCCGGTGGATGTCTGGCGCGAGGTGATGGCCACCAATCTCGACGCCGCCTTCCTTGCGGCACGCGCGCAGCTGCCGGCACTGCTGGCGCGCGGCGGCGGCTCGCTGGTGTTCGTCGGTACCTTCGTCGGCCACACCGTGGGATTCCCGGGCATGGCGGCCTATGCGTCAAGCAAGGCCGGGCTGATCGGCCTTAGCCAGGTGATCGCTGCCGAATACGGTGCGCGCGGCGTGCGCAGCAACGTACTGCTGCCCGGTGGCACCGATACGGAGATGGGCCGGCAGGCCGCACCGACCGGCGATGCCCGCGACTTCGTGCGCTCGTTGCACGCACTCAAGCGCCTCGCCGAGCCGGAGGAAATCGCCAATGCGGCGCTGTTCCTGGCCAGCGATGAGAGCAGTTTCGTTACGGGTACCGCGATGCGCGTGGAGGGTGGGGTGTCGATCACCCGTACCTGAGCGCGGTCACGTGCGTGGTGAGTAGCGAATGCCGCTGCTGGCCATGAAGCCTTTCGGATCGAAACGGGCCCAGGCTTCGCCCCAGTTGAACCGGGCTTGGCCGCCGCTCAGCTTGCGACCCAGCGCCGCACCCAGCGTGCGGCGCATGAAGGCGACTTCTGCATCGATTGCGGCCTGGGTCGGCCAGCCGTCTTCCAGTGCTGCACCGGGTAGATCGACCCCCATCGTCACCATGTCGAGCTGTTGTCCGAGGAAGCACAGGCTGATGCCAGCGGGCGCACCGCCCAGGCTGAGCCGGTGCAGGCTCAACCAGTGATAGCCGGTGCCGACATCACGCTCCCCACTTACCAAGGCGGTAAAGGCGATGCGCGCTTCATCCAGTGAGAGCGTGGGGCAGATCAAGGCCGGCAGATTGCCGAGCTGGATGCTGCCGTCGGTCGCATCGAGGCGCATCGGCACGGCGTGTGCTGCGTGCTGGGCAGAAGAGGGCATGGCATACCGGTGGGCGTGGTGCCTCGGATTCTGGCTGCAGGGGGCCGCAGCGGCAAGCCAGTGCCTGCACATGACGTTGGCACAGGACTGACCTGTGGCTTACCCGGCAACCTCTAGCGTGATGGGCAACGTTGGCGTTCCGCCGGCGAGGGAGATTTCAATGAACGAGCGAGGCAAGGATCAGGACCCGAAGCAGGGCATCCAGGAAAGCCGCCAGGACAGGAAGCAGGACGACGTGGCCAAGCAGCGGCCGGGGCAGCGCGATCAACAGGTGCGCGATACGCACTCGCGCAGCCCGCAGCGCAAGGACGGCGGCGAGGAGCCGGCCTGAGCCGGGGGGGCTGAAAAGAAAAAACCCGCAGATCACGGAGATCTACGGGTTCTTCTGAATAGTGGTGGAGCCAAGGAGGATCGAACTCCTGACCTCGTCATTGCGAACGACGCGCTCTCCCAGCTGAGCTATGGCCCCACGGCAGGGCTTCAGTCTAGCCAAGCGCCTGCCGCTTGCCAAGCCGATCAAAGGAATTCCATGTCGAGACGCGAGGCACATCAGCGGGTGACTGTGCCGAAACCGCTTGTTTCGCCGGGTTTGGGTGCTGCGCAACGAAATCGTAACAATTTGGGGGATAATGGCGGCTTGCGCAGTTATCCTCCTTTTTGCCGCCCGGCTCGCGCAGGCCGCACGGACGCCTCCTCAGAGCATTTCATGCCCTCCCATTCCGATTCCCGCCGCCTGTCGGGTATGTCGTCTTCTTTTGTTTCCTTCCGCCGCCATCCGCTGGCCCTGGCCTGTGCCGGCCTGGCCCTGGTCGGCAGCTTCGGCGCCGCCGCACAGGACAGCGCGCCGACCCCGACCGGCCTGGACACGATCACCGTGACCGCCGAACACCGTGAGCAGAACCTGCAGGAAGTGCCGGTCTCGGTGGGCGTGGTGCAGGGCGAGCGCATGCGCGACTTCACCGCCGGCGGCGACGACACCCTGCTGGCGCTGTCCGGCCGCGTGCCGAGCCTGTATGCGGAAACCACCACTGGCCGCATCTTCCCGCGCTTCTACATCCGTGGCCTGGGCAACATCGACTTCTACCTCGGTGCCTCGCAGCCGGTGTCGATCATCCAGGACGACGTAGTGCTGGAACACGTGGTGCTGAAGTCCAACCCGGTCTATGACGTGGACCAGGTGGAAGTGCTGCGCGGCCCGCAGGGCTCGCTGTTCGGCCGCAACACCACCGCCGGCATCATCAAGTTCGATACCCTGAAGCCGACCCAGGACTACACCGGCCGCGTCAGCGCCAGCTATGCGACCTACAACAGCGTGTCGATCGACGGCGGCTTCGGCGGCCCGATCAACGACATCGCCTCGTTCCGCGTGTCGGCCCTGTACCAGCACCGCGACGACTACGTCGACAACACCTACAAGGGCCCGAGCGCCGACGGCACGGTCAGCCCGAAGAAGAACGCCATGGGCGGCTTCGATGACCGCAACGTGCGCGCGCAGCTGCTGCTGACCCCGAGCGACCAGTTCTCGATCCTGGCCTCGGCCCACGCCCGTGATTACGAAGGCACCTCAACCCTGTTCCTGCGCGGTGCGCTGACCAAGGGCTCGAACAAGACCGACGTGCCGCGCGACAAGGTCGCCTACGACGAAGCCGGCAACAACCCGCAGGCGTACAAGACCTATGGCGGTTCGGTGAAGGCGCGTTATGACTTCGGCGCGATCGACTTCACTTCGATCACCGCCTACGAAACCACCTCCGGCTACAGCCGTGGCGACACCGACGGCGGCGCCGCGGTGAACTTCCCGGTGAACGGCGTGCCGAACGGCTACGGCCAGTCGATGGGCCGCATCCGTGATCTGGACCAGTGGACCCAGGAATTCCGCCTGGCCAGCCATGACGACAGCGCCCTGCAGTGGCAGGCCGGTGCGTTCTACTTCAACGGCAGCGACACCACCGACTTCTACCAGCGCGCGTGGTTCCTGCAGGGCGCCGCCCGCAACCCGAACAACTGGGTGCGCCTGCGTAACAAGAACACCTCGTGGGCCGGGTTCGGCCAGATCAGCTACGCCTTCACCGACAAGTTCACCGTCACTGCCGGCCTGCGCCAGACCAAGGACGAGAAGCACACCCGCCTGCTGAAGACGGCTGACACTGCCGCTGGCGTGGTCACCTACAAGGGCCGCACCGACGTCAAGATGTCCGACACCACCCCGAGCTGGGATCTGAGCGCGATGTATCAGATCACGCCGGACGTGAGCGTCTACGCCAAGGTCGCACGCGGCTTCCGCGGCCCGACCATCCAGGGCCGTTCGGCGGTGTTCAATGCCGACTTCACCACCGCTGATTCCGAGACCATCCTGTCCTGGGAAGCGGGCGTGAAGAGCAGCCTGTGGGACAACCGCCTGCGCCTGAACGCCACCGCGTTCACCTACACCGTCAACGACATCCAGCTCAACGGCAACGATTCGGACGGCAACGGCGTGCTGTTCAACGCCGACAAGGCCAAGGCCTACGGTTTCGAAGCGGACATGGAGCTGCGTCCGATCCCGAACCTGACCCTGAGCGCCGGCCTGAGCCTGCTGCACAGCGAGATCAAGGACAAGCGCGTGTACGCGCAGGTCTGCGGCCTCAATGGCCAGGTGGTCTGCACCGTCGGCGACCCGACCATCAAGGTCGGTGCCAACACCTTCGCGCAGATCGACGGCAACCCGCTGCCGAACGCGCCGAAGTACAACGTCAACCTGGCGGCCCGCTACGACTTCCCGGTGAGCGACGCCGGCACCATGTTCGTCTCCACCGACTGGAACAAGCAGGGTTACACCAGCTTCGTGCTGTACGACAGCAAGGAGTTCAACTCCAAGGGTGACTTCGAGGGTGGCCTGAAGATCGGCTACTCGGGCAACTACGGTGCCTACGAAGTGGCGCTGTTCGCGCGCAACATCACCAACGAGAAGAACCTCAAGGGTGTGATCGAGAACTACATGGCCGCGGTCTACAACGAGCCGCGTACCGTCGGTGTCTCGCTGAACATGAACTGGTAAGCCCACCCCGTCGTGTAACGGAAACGGCGCTCATCGAGCGCCGTTTTTCGTTGCTGGCCAGGCATCATCCGTGCTCAAGGCGTGGCGCTGACACCCTTGCCCAGCGCTGCATCGGACGGCGCACTGGGGCCCAGCACCTGCAGCTGCATCGCCTCCATCCGCTCCAGTACCTTGCGCTGCTTGCCGTTGAGGCCGCGCGAGGTGATTGCGATGTGCTTGCGTGCAGCGTCCAACGGCGCGGGTTGGTAGTGCACCCTGAAGCGGCGCAGGGCGCAGCCCGTCAGCTTGTCGACCGGTGCGCAGTCGTTCGCGTTGAAATCGATATCGCCGTCGGCGGCAACAATGAAGGGGCTGAGCAGGATCTGCCCTTCGTGGGCAGTGAAGGCCAGTGGCGCGTGGGCCTTGGCGATGACCGCCTGGATGCGTACGGCAGGGATGTCTTCAGGGACGATCCTGTCATCCCAGTAGCCTTCGGTGGGGCGCGAGGTTTCATAGTTCTGGGTGCCCCATGCCACGCAGTTGCCGGAAGCCACGTGCACCGAGATGCAGACCTGCTGGGAGTGCTGATCGGTCAGGACGCCCGGTGGTACCCAGACCTTCTTCCAGGAATAGAAACGGTAGTCGACGTCGGCAAGGCGGGTGGCGCCGATGTCCTTCGATACTTCGTCCATGGTCCCCAGCGGCTTCAGCTTGGCCACGCGGGTGTTCAGGCGGTAGTTCTCCGCACCGTTCAGCAGATAGGTGCCCGGCGGAATCAGATGCACCTCGAACACGTCCATCAACACCGTCCGCTGCGGGCCGGTTTCCAGTTCGTTGGTGTTGAACAGCTGCACATAGCCCTGGGAGGGAATGTCCTTGTGCTGGAAGGACACCCGCGTCGAGAACCCGGGCAGGTCGGTCGAGCGGTTGCCCAGATGAAAGCCGGGGACCGGAGAGCCGACGCCTGGCCCGCCGTTGTGCACGACATACGGGGCCGGCACCAGCACGGCAACCAGACCATCGCGGGTGGCACCGTCAATGATGTCCACCAGCTTGGCTGTGTTCTCCTTTTCCTGTGCATAGGAAAGCGGTGCGGCCTGCCCAGCGCATGCCAGGACCAACGGGGTTAGCAGCAGTGCGCAGGCGGTCGCGATCTTGAGGGTCTGCATCGACGTCTCCTTGTCAGTACCGGCAAACCCTAGCACGGCCCCAGCAGGCCTGAGGTGCACGGCGCCGGCGTGGTCCGGCGCCTTGTGCCATCAACGTGCCGGCAGCAGCGCCTGCAACCGCGATTCCAGTTCCTGCTGGCGCCAGCCGGCCAGTGCTGCCGGCCATTGGCGGCGTTCCAGATAGCTTTCCAGATGCTTGCGGGAGGCCAGCACGCCATCCGGCAGGCCCAGCTCGCGGCTGCGCTCGGCCACCGCGTCTTGAAGCTTCTTCACCGCCTGCTTGTTGCTGTCGTTGGCGGGTAGCGCCAGCGGTGCCCCGGCCTCATCGGCCAGCGGTGTGGACAGCGCCTGCCAGACCGCGCCGGCAAGCTTGCGCGGTGCCTTCGGGAACTGCTCGAACAGCTTGCCCAGCGCAGCCTCGTCGGCCGGTGGCGTGCGCGCCAGGGTGGTGGCCAGTTCGTTGTCCAGGATCCAGCTTCGCGGGCGGTCGCTGTTGCGTGCCTGTACATCACGCCAGCGCAGCAGGCGCAGCAGGCGGTGCTGTGCGGCCGCGTCGAGGAACTGCGCCGAGCGCATCGCCAGATGCGGCCAGCGGTCTTCGTCATTGGCGACGCTGGCCAGCAGGCGCTCGCCATCGTCGTGCAGCCACTGCTGGCGGCCGAGTGCCTGCAGCTTGGCATCAATGGCGTCATGCAGCGCGAACAGGTGCTCGACGTCGTCGGCGGCATACTGCAGCTGCGACTCCGAAAGCGGGCGGCGCATCCAGTCCGAACGGGTTTCGCCCTTGGCCAGGGCGACGCCGGTGATTTCCGCCACCAGCTTCTGGTAGCCCATGCCGCCGCCGATGCCGGCCAGCGCAGCACCGATCTGGGTGTCGAACAGCGGCCGTGGCAGCACGCCGCACGCCCACTTGAAGGCGACCAGGTCTTCGCTGGCGCTGTGCATCACCTTGGTGATGGATTCATCGCCCAGCCACGGCGCCAGCGCCTCGGTCATGCCGGGAATCAGCGGGTCGATCAGCAGGATGTCCTGCCCGATCGCCATCTGCACCAGGGCCAGCTGCGGCCAGAAGGTGCGTTCACGGATGAATTCGGTGTCCAGGCCGATGCGGGTCGGGCGCTGCTGGAAGTACGCATCCAGCTCGGCGGGGGTGGTGATCCAGGTTGCCACGGGTCAGGGCCTACTACTCGGGTTTGCTCAGGCAGGGGAGAATAGCCTAACGTCGGTGCGCGTCCGTGCCGAAGGAGGCTCTGCTTGCGTTTTTCGTTGTCGCCCGTGCTGTGCACCGCCCTGGCCTTGGCCCTGGCCGGCTGCACGCCGTCGCCCCCCACGGCAACGGACCGGAGTGCCGGGGAACAGGCGCGCCCGTCCGCGGACGCAGACAGCGACGAGCGCCCGCAGGCCGGGCAGGGCAGCGTGACCATCGCCGGTGAGGATGCCGCCGAGGATGTACAGCAGTGGACGCCGCCGCGGGTGGACCGCCAGGGCCGCAGCCTGGCCCAGTTGCGCCGCGCGGCCGAGCAGGCGTTCGCCGAAGGACGGCTCTATGAGGATGCCGATGCCGCCATCCCGCTGTGGCTGGCGGTACAGGAAGAGGATCCGGATGACCGCCAGGCCCGCCAAGGCCTGCAGCGCGCCCGCCAGCGCCTGCAGCAGCAGGCGGATGCGTTGCTGGTGCGGCCGCTGAAGCAGCGCGAGGCGCTGGCCGAGGCCAGCCGCCAGGCGCTGGTGCTGCTGACCCTGGCGCCGAAGGACGAGAAGGTGCGTGCGCTGCAGGGACGGGTGGAGCTTGCCCAGCGGGTCGTGGCCTATAACCGCGCCGGCGAAGAGGACCTGCGCTCGGACCGGATCGGTGAAGACGGGGACGGGGCCATCGGCAACTTCCGTGAGGCACTGGCACTGGATGAGGACAACAGCCGCGCACGGCAGGGACTGGCCGCGGCCGAAAGTGGACTGATCCGCCGCGCCGAAGACGCGGCACGCACGCGTGATTTCGCCAGCGCCGGCACCTGGCTGGCCGAAGCGAGCAAGGTGCGCGACTCGTCGCCCACCATCGCCGACGCGTTCGAGCGCATCGAGCAGATCCGTGCGGCGGCATTGCTGCAGCTGCGCGATGACGGCCTGCGCGACCTGTCCACGCCGCAGGGCCTGAAGCCGGCGCGCGAGAAACTGGCCGAGGCCCTGCGCATCGCCCTGCCGGGAGACGCGGTGG
Organism: Stenotrophomonas sp. 93052_Sma; assembly: GCF_056481145.1. Taxonomy (NCBI): domain Bacteria; kingdom Pseudomonadati; phylum Pseudomonadota; class Gammaproteobacteria; order Lysobacterales; family Lysobacteraceae; genus Stenotrophomonas; species Stenotrophomonas sp. 93052_Sma. Next base: position 3,381,370 of record NZ_CM151134.1, on the reverse strand, counting down.
TGGCCCAGCTGCGTGAGCGTATCGACCTGGCCACCCACTACGGCAGCTTCCGCCCTGGACAGGTGTTCAGCGACGCCATGCGCGATGGCGGACGCGGGCCGCAGATGGTGGTGGTGCCGCATGGCGGTTTCCAGATGGGCGCCGGCGATGCCGAGCCGGGCTCGAGCGATGCCGAGCGACCATCGCACTATGTGCGCTTTGATCGAGGCTTTGCGATGGCGATCACCGAGGTCACGGTCAGCGATTTCCAGCGCTACGTGAAGGCGACCAATGCGCGCCCACGGGCGACGCGGCGCGGCCATTCGGTGGTCTATGACGAACGCAGCGGCAACTTCATCCGGCGCAGCGGCGTGGACTGGCGCTCGGATTACGACGGTGGCCGCGCGATGGCCAATTCGCCGGTGATGCACGTCAGCATCCGCGATGCCGAAAACTATGCGGCGTGGTTGTCCGAGCAGACCGGGCGCAGCTACCGGTTGCCCAGTGAAGCAGAGTTCGAGTACGCGCTGCGCGGTGGCAGCAGTGGTCGCTACCCCTGGGGCGATGCCGGCACGCCGCCGCCGGGCAGCGGCAATTTCACCGGCAGCAAGGACGTGTCGCCGTCCGGGCGGCATTGGCACAACGCCTTCATCGGCTATGGCGATGGCTGGTGGGGGCCGGCACCGGTAGGGAGTTTCCAGGCCAATGCCTTCGGCCTGCACGACATGGGCGGCAATCTCAGCGAATGGGTGGCCGATTGCTGGCATGCCAGCTACCGGCGCGCCCTCCGATGGCGCCGCCTGGTTCAACCCGGGCTGCCGCGCACGGGTGATCCGGGGCGGCAACTGGGCCAATGCGCCGGAGCAGACCCGTGCCGCCTGGCGGCAATCCCAGGACTCGGATACCACCAACGCGCGCATCGGCTTCCGCCTGGTGCGCGGCATCTGATCGGCGGCCGGCTTCACCCGTTGCTGGCATCGGCGCACTAAGATTGCGCCGTGCCCGCCGGCCGGCGGGGCCCGCTGGAAGCCGACCCGATGCGCAATGATCCCTTCTCCCGCTCGCCGCAAGGCCCGCAACGGCGCGGCCTGTTCGGCAACATCCGCTGGTGGGTGCTGTTGCTGGCCGCCGGCTATGCGGTCTTCTACTGGTTTTCCAACCGCACGGTGGATCCGTATACCGGCGAGAAGGTGATGATCGACAGCAGTCTGGATGCGCGGCAGGAGACCGCTTTGGGGCTGCAGGCCTACCAGCAGATCCTGTCGCAGGAACGGCCGATGGATCCCAATGCGCCGATCGCGCGATGTGCGCGACATCGCCCAGCGGCTGATTGCCAAGGTCGATGTGGTGGAGACCGCGCTGGCCCAGGAGCACGGCGTGCAGCCGGCGCATTTCGCGCGGGATTTCCAGTGGGAAGTGAATGTGATCCCATCCGAGCAGGCCAACGCGTTCTGCCTGCCGGGCGGCAAGATGGCGGTCTACACCGGGCTGGTGCCGGTGGCGCGCACCCGTGATGCGATGGCGGTGGTGATGGGCCATGAGATTGCCCATGCGCTGCTGCGCCACGGTGCACAGCGCATGGCCCAGCAGAAGCTGACCCAGATCGGGCAGGTGGCCGGCGCCGCCAGCGGCATGGATGCGCAGCAGCAACAGATGATGATGTCGGCGATGGGTTATGGGTATCTGCTGCCGTATGCGCGCAGCCACGAGACGCAGGCCGATGAAGTGGGGCTGATGCTGGCCGCGGCAGCGTGCTTCGATCCACGCGAGGCGGTGCCGCTGTGGCAGCGCATGGGCCAGGCCAGCGGTGGCCAGTCACCGCCGGAATTCTCCTCGACCCATCCCAACCCGGGTACCCGCATCCAGAACCTGCAGGCGTTGATGCCGAAGGCGCTTGAGTACCGGCAGAAGTTCTGCGAGCAGGCAAAGTAGAGGGTTGTTCGGCAGGGCTGCGCCCTGCACCTGCCGAAGCAACAGCAACAGCGTGCATTCCGTGGGATGGCGGGGTGGGTCCGGTTGCGGGGGCCGCTGCAAGTCCCCCTCCGGGGCCCGGCCCAGCCGCTGGCGGCTGTGCGTTCGGGCGCTTGCGAAGCAGTGCTTCGCAAGCAAAGCGCCCTCACCCATGTAAGCTCGGTCGCCGCTTGCTCGTGTGCGCAGTCCTGCGCACACGGCAAGACCGGGGTTGGGCGTCGTGCCCAACCCGCCCGAGGCATGCCTCGGGCCCATGCGGCTTACGCCCCCGCAACCGGACCCACCCCGCCTTCGACAGATTCTCGCAATCTGTTCGCTCTTCTGTAGAGCCGAGCCATGCTCGGCTCAAATCGTTCCGATATCGAAATATTCGATTCCGATGGAGATTCATCCACGCATGCGTGGATCTACCGTGTCGACCAAGGTCGACAACTACCAACAGCCTCCGGAATCTGTCAGAGGCGGGGCGGTGTGGTTGTGCGGGACCGTTGGCGCCATGGATGGCGCCATCGAGCCCCCATGGATGGGTTTACGGCGTGTCCTGCACAGCCACACCGCCCCGCCATCCCACGGAATACCAGCTTTGGCTGTTGCTTCGGCTGTTGCTGTTGCTTGAACGCTTCTGCAGGTGCAGGGCGCAGCCCTGCCGAACCCCCCTTTACTTGACCTGCACCTCGATCACGCCGTCGCCAACGCGGGCCTGCAGGGCGTCACCCGGCTGCACCTGGTCGACGTGCCGCACCAGGGTACCGTCGTCGCTGCGGGTCAGGATGCTGTAGCCACGTGCCACAGTCGCCAGCGGGCTGACCGCTTCCAGCGAACGCGCCAGCCCGCGCAGGCGCAGTGCATCGCGTTCCAGAAGACGCTGCATCGCAATCTGTGGGCGCCCGCGCAGGGCAGCCAGGCGGCGCTGCATCGCGTCGAGCTGGCGCTGCGGATGATGCCCGCGCAGCACCGCCGCCGCATGGCGCAGGCGTGCGGCACGGCGTTCCTGCTGCTGGTTGAACGCGGCATGCAGGCGCCGGCCCAGATCGAGCTGGCGGCGGCGCAGCAGGTCCAGCCGCGCCTGCGGGCTCTGTGCGTTCAGGCGCAGCAGGGCACGATCGGCGCGCTGCATCGCCTGCTGCATCGCATGCCGTTGCAGCTGCACCATGCGCGCTGCAGTCCGGCGCAGGCGCAGGGCCAGTTCGCGCTGGTCGGGTACCAGCAGTTCGGCCGCCACCGACGGCGTCGGTGCGCGCAGGTCGGCGGCAAAATCGCTGAGGCTGAAGTCGGTTTCGTGTCCCACCGCCGACACCACCGGGGTGCGGCTGGCGGCGATCGCTCGGGCCAGCGCTTCATCGTTGAACGCCCACAGGTCTTCCAGCGAGCCGCCACCGCGGGTCAGCAGGATCACGTCGTAGCGGCCACTGGCATCGGCCGCCTGCAGCAGGCGGGTGATCTGCGCGGCGGCGCTGCTGCCCTGGACCAGGGTAGGCAGCAGGTCCACTTCCAGCAGCGGGAAGCGGCGGCCGAGCACGCTCAGCACGTCGCGCACGGCGGCACCGGTGGGCGAGGTGATCACTGCCAGGCGCTGCACGTGCGCCGGCAGCGGCCGCTTGCGTGCCGGGTCGAACAGGCCCTCGGCCTCCAGGCGTGCCTTCAGCTCCTCGAAGGCGCGGCGCAGCGCGCCTTCGCCGGCTTCTTCCATGTGGTCCAGCACCATCTGGTACTCGCCACGGGCGTCGTACAGGGTCACCTTGCCGCGCACCAGCACGCGCATGCCTTCGCGCGGCACGAACTTCAGGTACTGCGCCTTCATCCGGAACATTGCCGCGCGCAGCTGCGCACGTGCGTCCTTCAGGGTGAAATACAGGTGCCCGGAGGCAGGGCGCGCCACGCTGCCCAGTTCGGCCTCGACCCAGATCGCCGGGAAGCTGCCTTCCAGCAGGTCGCGGGCCAGGGTGTTGAGCTGGCTGGGGGTGAGGATGTCGTTGTTGCGTGGCTGCATGGGAACGGCGTGCTGCGGGCGGAACGGGGGCTCAGGATCGCACGTCAGCGCACCGTGTGCTGGCCCAGCGCCCACTGCACGTGTTCACGCACCAGCGGCGAGGGATCGTCGACGCGGGTGTGCAGGGCGGCAAGCGCGTCGGCCGAGGGCGGTGCATTGCCCAGTGCCACGGCGATGTTGCGCAGCCAGCGCTCGTGGCCGCTGCGCCGGATCGGGCTGCCTTCGGTGCGGCGCAGGAACTCGGCTTCATCCCAGGCGAACAGCTGGTCCAGCCGCGCGGTATCGAGGTTGTTGCGCGCGCGGAAGTCGGCTTCGTCGGTACGCTTGGCGAACTTGTTCCAGGGGCAGACCAGCTGGCAGTCATCACAGCCGTAGATGCGGTTGCCGATCAACGGCCGCATCTCTTCGGGAATGGCGCCGTCGTGCTCGATGGTCAGGTAGGAGATACAGCGCCGCGCGTCCAGCCGCTGCGGGCCGGTGATGGCCTGGGTCGGGCAGACATCGATGCAGCGCGTGCAGGTACCGCAGTGTGCTGTGGCCGCTGCATCGATCGGCAGCGGGATATCGATGTAGATCTCGCCGATGAAGAACCAGGAGCCGCCATGGCGGTCGATCAGGCAGGTGTGCTTGCCGATCCAGCCCAGGCCGGCATTGCGCGCCAGTGCGCGTTCCAGCACGGGGGCGGAATCGACGAATACGCGGTAGCCCAGCGGTGCCACTTCATCGTTGATCTGCGTGGCCAGCTTCTGCAGGCGGTTGCGCATCAGCTTGTGGTAGTCGCGACCCAAAGCGTAACGGGCCACGTAGGCGCGGCCCGGGTCGGCCAGGGTTGCCCAAGCTACGGTGTCGTCCTTGTGGCTGTAGTCCATGCCCACCGAGATCACCCGCACGGTGCCGGGCAGCAGTTCGGCCGGGCGCGCGCGCAGGGTGCCGTGGCGCGCCATCCAGTCCATCGTGCCGTACAGGCCCTGGCCCAGCCAGTCGGCCAGGTGCGCTTCATCCTCGCCCAGCTCGACGCCGGCGATGCCACAGCGCTGGAAGCCATGCGCACGGGCGAGTTCGCGGATGCGCTGCACGGCCTGGGCCGGATCGACAGGGGCGGGGACGGGGGACATGTGCACCAGTATAAAATCCCCGCATGGCCAACCTTGCCGATCTGTTCGATTCCGCTGCCGCGCGTGCGCTTGATGCGCAGGCCTCGGCGCTGGCCGCCGAGGGCGGTTGGGGCCTGATGGCACAGGCCGGCCAGGCCGCCTGGCAGTGCCTGCTGCAGCATTGGCCGCAGGCGCAGCGGATCGGCGTGGTGGTTGGTGCGGGCAACAACGGCGGCGACGGCCATGTGCTGGCCCGCCATGCGCTGCAGGCCGGACGTGAGGTGACGGTGATCGCCTTGCCGGGGAAGCCACCGTCAACCGCGCTGGCACAGCGTGCAGCATCGGAATTCACATCCGACGGCGGCACCATCACCGATTTCGACGGCGCGCTTCCCGAGGCCGATATCTGGGTCGATGCCCTGTTCGGGCTGGGCTTCGATCGCGTGCCGGAGGGCGTGGCTCAGACGCTGATTGCCGCGCTCAACGCGCAGGCGGCACCGGTTCTGGCGCTGGACGTCCCCAGTGGCGTGGATGCCGACCGCGGCGCCGTACCGGGCGAGGCGGTGAGGGCGGCGCTGACCGTGCAGTTCATCGTGCCGCATCGCGGGCTGTACACCGGCGATGCGCTGGACCATTGCGGGCGGAAGGCGCTGGCGCCGCTGCAGCTACCCACGGCCGCATGGCAGGGCGTGTCACCCGCTGCGCAGCTCTGGACGCAGGTGCGCCTGCCAGCCCTGCTGCCGCCGCGCCGCACCAATACCCACAAGGGCGAATCCGGGCACGTGCTGTGCGTCGGCGGCAACCATGGCAGCGGCGGCGCCATCGCCATGGCGGCTGAAGCGGCGTTGCGCGCGGGTGCTGGATTGCTGAGCCTGGGCACCCGCCGCGACCACGTTGGCCCGTTGCTGGCTCGGCTGCCCGAGGCCATGACCCATGCACTGGAAGATGGTGACGCGCTGCCGGCACTGCTGGACAAGGCCAGGGTGGTGGCGATCGGCCCCGGTCTGGGCCAGGACGAATGGGCGCGCACTGTTTGCGCGGGTGCTGGCCAGCGCCAGGCCACTGGTGGTCGATGCCGATGCACTGAACCTGCTGGCGCAGGATCCGCGCGCGCTGCCCGACGCCATCCTTACGCCACACCCGGGCGAGGCCGCGCGCCTGCTGGGTTGCAGCACGTCTGACATCCAGGCCGATCGCTTCACCTGCGCACAGGCACTGGCCGAGCGCTTCCACGCCGTGGTGGTGCTGAAGGGCGCCGGCAGCATCGTCGCAGCGCCGGGGCAACGGCCACGACTGATCGCGGCTGGCAATCCCGGCATGGCCGTGGGTGGCATGGGAGACCTGCTGACAGGCATCATCGCCAGCCTGCGTGGGCAAGGCCTGGCCGCCTTCGATGCCGCCGCCGCTGGTGCGCTGCTGCATGCGCTTGCCGGCGACGTCGCTGCCGCCGACGGCGCGCGCGGCCTGCTTCCTACTGATCTGCTGTCGCCGCTGCGGCGACTGGCCAACCCGGAACTCTCCCGATGATCGATTTCTTCCTTGCCGACAGCGCTGCCACTGAACTGCTCGGGCAGTGGCTGGCCGCCACCCGACCGCCGCAGGCGCTGGTCGAACTGCGCGGCGACCTGGGCGCCGGCAAATCCACCACCGCCCGCGCACTGCTGCGCGCACTGGGCGTGCAGGGGGCGATCCGCAGCCCGACCTACACCCTGGTCGAGCGCTATCCGCTGGCCAGCGGTGGCGAGGCCTGGCATCTGGATCTGTACCGGATCGGCCAGGCCGGCGAGCTCGATTTTCTCGGACTGGACGAGGGCAGCGCGGTGTTGTGGCTGGTGGAATGGCCGGAACGCGGCGCTGGCGCGCTGCCGCCGACCGACCTGGTGGTGGCGCTGGAGATCGAGGGGCAGGGGCGTCGGGTCCGTCTCACTGGAGCCAGCGACGTCGGACATGAATGGCTGGAACGGCTCCCCCAAGGGGGCGACTTGCAGGCCATTTCTGTCGGCTGACGAGAACAAACACCGGCAGGTTACGGATTATTAAGGAAAAAGGTGTTGCATTCCGTTCAGCGCGGTGATTGAATCCTGAGCCATGCGCCCCGGGAACCGTCTCATTGCCATCTGTGCCGCCGTCGGACTGAGTCTGGCGAGCGTCAGTGCGTGGGCCGGTGAAGTCCGTCAGGTCCTGCTGAATACCGGCGCCACCGGCACCCGTGCCGAGATCTCGCTGGTCGGCAGCGGCGGTTACAAGACCTTGTCGCTGGCCGGACCGAACCGCCTGGTGGTCGATTTCCCGGACTCCAGCGCCATACGCAACCTGAAAATGCCGGCCGCGCAGGGCGTGGTCACGGCGGTGCGTACCGGACAGCCGGTGCCGGGGACCTTCCGTGTCGTTTTCGACCTCGCTGAATCGGTAGCGCCGTTCCGCCCACAGATGCAGCGCGAAGGCAATGAATCCAAGCTGGTGATCGAATGGCCGGGCGATGGCCCGGCCGTGGCCGCCAGCCGCCCGCCAGCGACGCCGGCGGTGCAGCCGCAGGCACCGGTCAACACGCCCGCACCGACTCCGGCCGAGAGCGCGCAGTCGCGCAACGACGCCGCGCGCCACCGCGCTGTTGACCGCGCAGGTACAGCAGCAGGCCAGCGCCGCCGCTGCCACACCGGCCACACCGACCCCGGCCCCGTCCACTGCACCGGCCCAGGTCGCGGCAGCGGGCACGGCTGCCAGCAGCACGCCGTCCGCATCGCCGGCTGCGATCCTTGCCGGCCAGCGTACCGCCGCCGTGGTAACCACGCCGCCGGCCACAGCGCCTGCACCGGTTCCAACCACGGTGGTGCCACCGCGTCCGGCCATGCCCAGCGATGCCTCGCGCATCCGCATGCAGGCTGGCATGCGCCACCTGGTGGTGGCCATCGATCCGGGCCACGGCGGCCAGGACCCCGGTGCGATCGGCCCGACCGGCAAGCGCGAGAAGGATGTGACCCTGGCCGTAGCGCGTGAACTGGCCCGTCAGGTCAACGCGACGCCGGGCCTGAAGGCCTACCTGACCCGCGACAGCGACGTGTTCATTCCGCTGCCGATGCGCGCGCAGAAGGCGCGTGCGAACAAGGCCGACATCTTCATTTCGATCCATGCAGACGCGGCGGAAAACCGTTCGGCCACGGGCTCGTCGGTGTACGTGCTGTCGACCAAGGGAGCCTCTTCGCAGCGCGCCCGCTGGCTGGCGGACAAGGAAAACGCGGCCGACCTGGTCGGTGGCGTGCGCCTGCAGCAGACCGAAGGCACGCTCGCCAACGTGCTGCTGGATCTGGCCCAGAGCGGCTACATGAAGGCGTCCGAGGACGCGGCCGGCCATGTGCTGGGCGGCCTGAAGCGGATCGGCAACAACCACAAGCCGAACATCGAGCGCGCCAACTTCGCGGTGCTGCGTACTTCGGACATGCCGGCGATGCTGGTGGAAACCGCGTTCATCTCCAATCCGGATGAAGAGCGCCGCCTGATCGACCCGGCCTACCAGCGCAAGATCGCCGGTGCGGTGCTGGACGGCGTGCACACGTTCTTCAGCCGTCAGCCGCCGCCGGGCACGTTGTATGCCGCCCGGGCCCAGGCCGAGATCGACGCCGCCGGCACCATGGCCGGCGGCAGCAAGTAACCCGCCGAAGGCGGGTTACTGCTTTCTGTAGAGTCGAGCGGCGCTCGACTGGGCCTTCCCGGTAGCCCGTCAGTCGAGCATGGCTCGACTCTACCCTCGGCCGCTCCGTTATCATCCCCGCATGACGTCTGCTACCCATCCGCGCCCGATCCGGCCGTTGCCGGAGATCCTCATCAACCAGATCGCCGCCGGCGAAGTGGTCGAACGTCCCGCGTCGGTGGTCAAGGAGCTGGTCGAGAACGCGATCGATGCCGGCGCCAGCCGCGTTGATATCGATCTTGAAGAGGGCGGTGTCCGCCTGATCCGCATCCGCGACAACGGTAGTGGCATCGCGCCGGAACAGTTGCCGCTGGCGGTGTCGCGCCACGCCACCAGCAAGATTGCCGATCTGGACGATCTTGAATCGGTGGCCACGCTCGGTTTCCGGGGTGAAGCGCTGCCGTCGATCGCCTCGGTCAGCCGCTTCACCCTGTCCTCGCGTCGCGCACATGACGAACACGGTTCGGCGCTGCAGATCGAAGGCGGCAAGATCGGCGAAGTGACGCCCCGCGCGCATGCGCCGGGCACCACGGTGGAAGTGCGCGAGCTGTTCTACAACGTACCGGCGCGGCGCAAGTTCCTGCGCGCCGAGCGCACCGAGCTGGGCCATATCGAAGAATGGCTGCGTTCGCTGGCGCTGGCGCGGCCGGATGTCGAACTGCGCGTCTCGCACAACGGCAAGGCCTCGCGTCGCTACAAGCCGGGCGATCTGTATTCCGATGCGCGATTGGCCGAAACGCTGGGCGAGGATTTCGCCAACCAGGCCGTTCGCGTCGACCACAGCGCTGCCGGCCTGCGCCTGCACGGCTGGATTGCGCAGCCGCATTATTCGCGCGCCAGCGCCGACCAGCAGTACCTGTACGTCAACGGCCGCTCGGTGCGCGACCGCAGCGTCGCCCATGCGGTGAAGATGGCCTATGGCGATGTGCTGTATCACGGCCGCCAACCGGCCTACGTGCTGTTCCTGGAGCTTGACCCGACCCGCGTCGACGTCAACGTGCACCCGGCCAAGCACGAGGTGCGCTTCCGCGACTCGCGGCTGGTGCATGATTTTGTCTACCGCACGCTGAAGGATGCGCTGGCCGATACCCGCGCCGGCATATCGGTGCAGGACATCGGCGCCGGCTCCGCGCATCCGGTGGATGCAGGCGCGGCACCGATGCTCTCCAGTGCGGGTGCCTCCGGTTTCGGTCTGGTACGCGGTGCCGCACCTGGGGCCGGTTCGAGTGGTGGCGGTGGTGGATTCTCGGGTTGGCGCCCGCAGCAACCGCTGGGATTGCAGGTGGCCGATGCACCGGCGGCTTATGCCGCGCTGTATGCCGCACCGGCCGGCGCTGAACGCGGTGCTGCGCTGCCGCCGATGCCGACCGAGAACGGGCTGCCGGTCACCAGTGCCGACGCTGGCGTGCCACCGCTGGGCTACGCGATCGCGCAGCTGCATGGCATCTACATCCTGGCCGAGAACGCCGAAGGCCTGATCGTGGTCGACATGCATGCGGCACACGAACGCATCGGTTACGAGCGGCTGAAGAACGCGCACGATGGCATCGGCCTGCAGTCGCAGCCGCTGCTGGTGCCGATCACGCTCGCAGTGGGCGAGCGCGAAGCCGACACCGCCGAGAATGAAAGTGAAACCCTGGCCGCACTGGGCTTCGAAGTGACCCGTGCCGGTCCAGGTGCGCTGCACGTGCGCAGCATTCCGGCGCTGCTGGCGCATGCCGAACCGGAAGGCCTGCTGCGCGACGTGCTGACCGACCTGCGCGAACACGGTCAGAGCCGGCGCGTGGCCAGTGCACGCGATGAACTGCTGTCGACCATGGCCTGCCATGGCGCGGTGCGCGCCAACCGGCGCCTGACCGTGCCGGAAATGAACGCGCTGCTGCGCGACATGGAAATCACCGAGCGGTCCGGCCAGTGCAACCACGGCCGGCCGACCTGGGCCCGTTTTTCGCTGGCGGAGATCGACCGCTGGTTCCTGCGCGGACGTTGAGGGGAGCATCGATGCGTTATCGGGGAATGGGCGGCCTGCTGGCCGCTTTGGTGTTGGCCGCCTGCAGCCCGGCGACGCCGCCGGCACCAGCCTCGGCCGCGGAGGATCCGTCCTATGCCGCCGAGCAGCAGCAGTGGCGGGTGGCACGCTATCAGGACCTGACCCGGCCCGATGGCTGGACCGCGCTGGTCGGCCTGCACTGGCTGCAGAACAAATCCCACTTCGTCGGCAGCGGCGCGACCAATGGCATCCGCCTGGCGGTTGGGCCGGACAAGCTGGGCCTGCTGCGCCGTGAAGGCAGCCAATGGTGGTTCACGCCCGAAGCCGGCGTGGATGTCAGCCATGATGGCCAGCCGGTGCGCGGCCGCATCCGCATCGACACCGACAAGGATCCGCAGCCGACGCTGCTGGCGTTCGATGGCGGCAAAGGCCAGCTCAGCATCATCCGCCGCGGTCCGCGCGATGCGCTGCGGGTCAAGCACGCCGAAGCGCCGGCACGTCGCGATTTCGGTGGGCTGGAGTACTGGCCGGGCGGCCCGGACTGGCAGGTGCAGGCGCGCTTCATCGCGCACCCGCCGGGCAAGACCCTGCCCATCGTCGACATCACCGGCCTGACCACCGAAATGCCCAATGCCGGCGCGGTCGAGTTCCAGCGCGATGGCCGCAGCTGGCGGCTGGAGGCGATCGGTGCGCCGGGGCAGCCGCTGTTCCTGATCTTTGCCGATCGCACCAGCGGCCGCGGCAGCTATCCGGCCGGTCGCTATCTGGATACCGATGCACCCGCTGCCGATGGCACCGTGCGCATCGATTTCAACCATGCCTACAACCCGCCGTGTGCATTCACCGCCTATGCGACCTGTCCGCTGGCGCCGCCGGAAAACCGGTTGGACCTGCGCGTGGAAGCGGGCGAGAAGGCCTACCACCTGCCTGAAGGAGAAGGCTGATATGCCGATCAGATCCCTGTTGCGTGCCACCGTTCTGTTGGCGGCCTGTGCGCTGGCACCGCTGGTTGCAGCGCGTACCGTGCAAGCCGATACCGCTGGCGCAGCGGCGGGCAAGCCGCCGGTGCCGTTGCTGTGGAAAGTGACCGGCCCGGGTGACTCGCGCCTCTACCTGCTCGGTTCCTTCCACCTGCTGAAGCCGCAGGACTACCCGTTGTCGTCCGATGTCGAACAGGCGTTCGAAGCCTCGCAGCGGGTCGTGTTCGAACTGTCGCCGGAAGACATGCAGTCGCCGCAGCTGGCCAGCCGCATGGTGCAGGCGGCGGTCCGCACCGATGGCAGCGAACTCAAGCGCGATCTTGATGCTGCGACCTGGCAGAAGCTGCAGGTGTTCTCCACCGAAAACAAGCTGCCGCTGGCGCAGATGCAGGGGATGAAGCCGTGGTTTGTCGGCCTGAGCATTTCGGTCGGGCAGATGCAGAAGCTGGGCCTGGACCCGGCACTGGGCCTGGACCGTCACTTCATGGAGCGTGCGCAGAAGACCGGGCGCAAGACCGCGGGACTGGAAGACATCGACACCCAGATCGGCATGCTTGACGGAATGACGCTGCAGGAACAGCGGCAGATGCTGGCCGAAGCGCTGGACCAGGCCGGCAAGGCCGACGAGCAGGCACGCCAGCTGCACGACGCCTGGCGCCGCGGTGACGAGCGCGTGCTGTGGACCCGGATGGCGGCGGAAATGCGCCAGCAGTATCCGCAGCTGTATCAGCGCATCAACACCGGCCGCAATGACGCCTGGGTGCCGAAACTGCTGCCGTACCTGCAGGCCGGGCAGGGCGGTACGCTGGTGGTGGTCGGCACGCTGCACCTGCTGGGCAGTGATGGCATGGTCGAGAAGCTGAAGGCGAAGGGCTACAAGGTCGAGCGCGTATGCACGGGGTGCAAGGCGAAACGCTGACATACGGTTGGCGCGATGCCAAACAAAACGGCGCGCCAGTGGCGCGCCGTTTTCGTATCAGCTGTTGCAGCAGCTCAGCGGCGGGTCTTGCCGCCGGTGCCGGTGCCGGTGCCCGGTTCGTTCGGCTTGTTGCCGGTACCTGCGCCGGTTCCGGTTCCGGTGCCGCCCGGACGCGGGCCACCGAAGCCGGTGCCCATGTTGCGCTGGAATTCCTGCCACAGCTCCAGGTTGCGCTCGGTCAGCTGGTTCATCATCGCCCACGGGGTCTGCCCCAGCAGGTTGCCCATCTGCTGGCGGAACTGCTGCTGCTGGTCGAGGAAGACCTGCATGCTGCGCTCCAGGTAGTTGCCCATGAAGCCCTGCAGGGAGTCGCCGTAGAAGCGGATCAGCTGGCTCAGCAGCTGGGTGGACAGCATTGGTTCGCCGTCCTGTTCCTGGTCGGCGATGATCTGCAGCAGGACCGATCGCGTGAGGTCGTCGCCGCTCTTGGCGTCGCGGACTTCGAAGTCTTCACCGTCCAGGATCAGCTGGCGCACGTCCTCGATGGTGATGTAGCTGGAGATCTCGGTGTCGTAGAGACGGCGGTTCGGATACTTCTTGATGATGCGGGTCGCAGCCATGAAGCGGTACTCGTCACAGTAGACGCGCAGCATGGCGCAGTGCAGCAGCCGTTGCAACCGCCTCAGCCCCCGCCAGGCTTGGCTTTCGGCGGCGATCATGTTGCGCAACAAGGGTTTGCGTGTTGCGCAGCATGACCATCGGCAGGGGCCGGCGGCGTTCGCCGCGAGGGCCCGCTGCGCGGCTTACCAACCCATATGGTGGCCGCCGTTGATGTCCAGGTTGCTACCGGTGATCCACGAGGCTTCGTCGGCGACCAGGAACGAGACGCCGTACGCGATTTCCTCCGGCTTGCCGAGGCGTCCGGTGGGGATGTCGGCGATGATCTTGGCACGCACCTCCTCCGGCACCGCCATCACCATGTCGGTAGCGACGTAGCCGGGCGAGATGGTGTTGACGGTGATGCCGAAGCCGGCGTTCTCGCGGGCCAGCGAGATGGTGAAGCCGTGCATGCCGGCCTTGGCCGCCGCGTAGTTGGCCTGGCCGTACTGGCCCTTCAGGCCGTTGATCGAGCTGATCTGGATGACCCGGCCCCAGCCGCGGCGGCGCATGTCCTCGATGACCGGACGGGTGACGTTGAACACCGAATTGAGATTGGTGTTGATCACATCGTGCCACTGGTCCGCGCGCATGCGGTGGAAGGTGGTATCGCGGGTGATGCCGGCGTTGTTGACCAGGATCTCGACCGGACCCAGTTCGGCCTCGACGGCGCGCACCAGCGCTTCGGCGCTGTCCGGATCGGAGACATCGCCCGGGAAGATCGACACGCTGTAGCCGCGTTCGGTCATCGCCTGCTGCCAGGCGCGGGCCTTGGCCTCGTCGCGGTAGTTGGTGGCGACCCGGTGGCCCTGGTCGGCCAGGCGTTGGCAGATGGCGGTACCGATGCCGCCGGTTCCGCCGGTGACCAGTGCGACGCGAGATGTCATGGAATGCTATCCGGGTATCAGGTGGGGGAAGGGGGATTCTGCAACATCGGCGCGGAAAGTGCGCCGGCTGGCAACAGGATGTCGGCACGCGGCAGCCGCGCCGGGTCGAAGGCCTGTCGAGCGGCGGCCAGCAGCGCGTCCAGATCGCGTGCCTGCGCCAGCGCCTCAGGGGCTTGGCCGAGCAGCTGCCAGAGCTGGCGAAGCACCGGCAGCGGGCGTGCGCTGTCCACCGGCAGCGCCGCCAGTGACTTGGACAGTTTGTGGCCCGGCGCATCCAGCAGCAGCGGCAGGTGCCAGTAGCGCGGCACCGCCAGGCCCAATGCCTGCTGCAGCAGGATCTGCCGTGCCGTGGAGTCGAGCAGGTCGGCACCGCGCACCACTTCGGTCACCCCCTGCGCGGCGTCATCGACCACCACCGCCAGCTGGTAGGCCCAGCAGCCGTCCGCACGGCGCAGCACGAAGTCACCGACCTCGGCATGCACGTCCTGCTGCTGCGGGCCGCGCAGGCCATCTTCGAAGCGCACGATGCTGCCCGCTGGCACGCGGAAGCGGACGGCAGGGTCCGGTCGTGGTTGCCGTGCGACGCAGCGATGATGGATGCCGCCACTGGCGGCCAGTTCGCTGCGGCTGCAGTGGCAGACAAAGGCCTGGTCGCTGGCGAGCAGTACTTCCAGCGCAGCCTGGTAGGCCTCGCCGCGCGTGCTCTGCCAGAGCACCGGGCCATCGTGGGCCAGGCCGAACGCCGACAGTGCCTGGAGTTGCGCATCCGCTGCACCGGGCACGGTGCGCGGCGGGTCGACGTCTTCGACGCGCAGCCGCCACAGGCCGCCGTGGTGGCGGGCGAGCAACCAGCTGCCGAAGGCGGCGAGCAGGGATCCGGGGTGGAGCAGGCCGGTTGGCGAAGGGGCGAAGCGGCCGCAGGGAATGGGGGAGGTCATGCTGGCTGAATCGTCGGTCAGGTTGGCGCTTGAATTCAAGCTGACCGCACCGCAAATTGATCGATATCGACCCCTTCCGAGCCGGAATTTCCCATGTTCACCCGTATTGCCCTCTTTCTAGCGACCAACCTTGCGGTGCTGATCCTGGCCAGCATCGTGATGTCCCTCCTGGGCGTGGACTCGCGCTCGATGAGCGGCCTGCTGATCATGGCCGGTATCTTCGGTTTCGGTGGCTCCTTCATCTCGCTGCTGCTGTCCAAGTGGATGGCCAAGCGCTCCACCGGTGCGGTGGTCATCACCGAGCCGCGCAACCAGACCGAGCGCTGGCTGCTGGCTACCGTCGAGCGTCAGGCCAAGGCGGCCGGCATCGGCATGCCGGAAGTGGCCGTGTACGAAGGTCCGGAGATCAATGCCTTCGCCACCGGTGCCAACCGCAACAAGGCGCTGGTGGCGGTGTCCACCGGCCTGCTGCACAACATGAGCGAAGACGAAGCCGAAGCGGTGCTGGGCCACGAGATCGCCCACGTCGCTAACGGTGACATGATCACCATGGCCCTGCTGCAGGGTGTGCTGAACACCTTCGTGATCGTGCTGGCCCGCGTGGTCGGCGGCATCATCGACAGCGCGCTGTCGGGCAACCGCGAAGGCGGCGGCCGCGGCTTCGCCTACTACATCATCGTGTTCGTGCTGGAGATGGTGTTCGGCCTGTTCGCCACCATGATCTCGATGTGGTTCTCGCGCCATCGCGAGTTCCGCGCCGACGCAGGCGGTGCCTCGCTGGCCGGCCGCCAGAAGATGATCGCCGCGCTGGAACGCCTGCAGCTCAACCACGGCCAGAGCACGTTGCCGACCCAGATCGCGGCGTTCGGTATTGCCGGTTCGACGGCGAAGAAGCTGTTCATGAGCCACCCGCCGCTGGAAGAGCGCATCGCCGCGCTGCGGGCGTCGACGGTGGCGTAAGCCTCCGTACTTCCACGGTTGTGCAGGAACGCCTGGCCTCGCGCCGGGCGTTTTTGTTTGCGGGATGCATTGCGGATGCCGGGTCGTGCCCGGCGGATCGTTTCCGCGCCTGCGGAGAGGTGTCACTTTCTTTGCTCGTGCAAAGAAAGTAACCAAAGAAACACGCCGCCAGGGCGCGAGCCGTCGCTACGCGCCGGTACCCTGCGCTTCTCGGCGAATCAGGGGACGGCGCCGAACTCGCTGCGCTCAAACACCGGCGCCTCTTCGCCCCTGATTGCCCTGCGATGCTCGGCTCGCTCAAGGCGGACTGGAAGGTCAAGATCAACGGCAACAGCATCCACGCATGGCGTGGATCAATCGGGTGCGGCTGTGGCATTTGACCTTGGGTCCGCCTTGAGCGAGCCGAGCACCGCAGGTCCGGCGAGGGCGAAGAGGTGCGGGTGTCTGAGCGCAGCGAGTTCCCGCACCGCCCCTCGACGGACCGAGGAGCGCAGGGTACCGATGCGCAGCATCGGCTCGCGCCCCGGCGGCGTGTTTCTTTGGTTACTTTCTTTGCACGAGCAAAGAAAGTGACACCTCTCCGCGGTCGCGGAAACGAATCTCCGTGCGCGCAAACGAAAACGGCACCTTCGCAGGTGCCGTCTCCATGAACCGCTTTACGCGAAACCTCAGAACTTCGCGTCGAACTCGGCGGCGTAACCGGTGTTGACCAGCACCTTCTGCAGCGACTCGGCCACCTTCAGGTTGCCGGCCACGATCTGGTGGGTCTCCGGGCCACGGTTGTCCATGCGGCCCAGGGTTGCGCCCTTGAAGTCGCAGACCTTGCCACCGGCCTCGCGGACCAGCAGCAGGCCGGCAGCGATGTCCCATGCCTTCACGCCGGCTTCGAAGTAGGCATCGGCGCGTCCGCAGGCCACGTAGGCCAGGTCCAGCGCGGCCGAGCCGGTGCGGCGGATGTCCTCGCCGTGCACCAGCAGGGCGTCGACCGCCTTCAGCTGGGCGCTGGCGCGGCTGCGTTCGCGCGGGGCGAAGCCGGTGTGGATCATCGTGCCTTCCAGATCCTTGCGGTCGGCCACGCGGATGCGGCGGTCGTTCAGCACGGCGCCGGCGCCACGGCTGGCGGTGAACAGTTCATTGCGCAGCGGGTCGAAGATGACCGCATCGGTCGGCTCGCCATTCTCGACCAGGGCGATCGACACGCAGTAGTGCGGCACGCCGCGCAGGTAATTGCTGGTGCCGTCCAGCGGGTCGATGACCCACATCTGGCGGCGCTCGCCCTGCACGCCACCTTCTTCGCCGAAGATGCCGTAGTCCGGGTAAGCGCGCTTGAGTTCCTTGACGATGACCTTTTCCGCGTCCGCATCCACTTCGCTGGCGTAGTCCATCCGGCCCTTCTGCACCACGTTCAGTGCCTCGAGCTTGTTGATGTTGCGCAACAGGACGTTGCCGGCGAGGCGGGCGGCCTTGACCATGACGGTTACGGCGGGTTTCTGCATGGCGTGGGCTCCCGGAAAGGCAGAAGAGATGGACTGGCGGGGGAAAAGAGCGGGTCCGGCGCAGTGGCCGGCCGCACAGTTTACCATTGGTCATCGTCCAGCTCGACCTTTTCCCTGTTCATGTCCCAGTTTCCTGCCGCCACCCGCCTCCGATTCGTCCTGGTCGGTACCCAGCACCCCGGCAACATGGGCGCCGCCGCCCGCGCCCTGAAGACCATGGGCCTGGCCCGCCTGGTGCTGGTTGCCCCCGAAAAGCCACTGGACGAGGAGGCCTTCCGCCGCTCGGCCGGTGCCGAAGACGTGCTGGGGGATGCCCCGGTGGTGGCCACCCTGGCCGAGGCGGTGGCCGATTGCCGCCTGGTACTGGGCTGCACCGCCCGTGCACGCCGCGTCCAGCTGGAGGAGTACCTGCCCGCCGATGCCGCTGCCCGCGCGGTGGTCAAGGCCGGCGAGGGCGCCGAGGTGGCGCTGGTGTTCGGCCGTGAGCGCACCGGCCTGACCAACGAGGAACTGCAGCTTTGCCATGCAGCGGTGCACATCCCGTCCGACCCTGAGTTCAGCTCGCTCAACCTGGCTGCCGCCGTGCAGGTGCTGGCCTATGAAACGCGTATGCAGCTGCTGGGCGCGCAGCCGGCCACCGATGCCGAGCCCGGCTTCCGCGAACAGGCGGCCAGCCACGAGCAGATGGAGAGCTTCTTCGCCCAGCTTGGCGACACGCTGGACGAGATCGATTTCCACAAGGGCCGCGCCCCGGAATCGGCGATGCGCAAGCTGCGCCGCCTGTTCCTGCGCAGTGAGCCGAGCGAGCAGGAAGTGCGCCTGCTGCGCGGCATCCTCGCCGACACCCAGCGCATGGCGCGACTGGCCCAGGCAGGCGGCAAGGACAGCTGACGACGTTCTCATTTTTTCGGGTAGTCTGTCCGGATACCCAGGGGGGATGAAGCCTGTGTCGGGTCTGCGAAAGGCAATGCAGGGGGGACTGCTGAGCCTGGCCATGGTCCTGCTGGCCGGGACGGTGCGTGCAGCACCGGACCCGGTGCTGGTGCTGGGCCGGATCAGCGATGATCCCAAGGCCCATTACGAGCAGCTGCAACCATTGCTGGACTACGTGGTGGCGCGCATGCACGACGTTGGCATCAAGGAGGGGAGGATCCTGATGGCACGCGACCCGCAGCAGATGGCCAGCTATCTGCGGCGGGGCAGGGTCGACTGGGTCACGGAAACCTCCGGTACGGCGGTGGCGCTGGGCCAGCGCAGTGGCGCCCGTCCACTGCTGCTGACCGAGCGCAACGGCGTGCGTGATTACCAGACGGTGTTCTTCGTGCGCCGCGACAGCCCGATCCAGCGCGTGCAGGATCTGCGGGGCCATCGCCTGGCCCTGCAGAACACGGCGTCCACCAGTGCCTATCTGGTGCCGGTGATGACGTTGCTGCAGGAGGGCCTGTCGCCCCAGATCCTGGCCGGTGCATGGGACATGCCGGGCCGGGACAGTGTGGGTTACGTATTTGCACGCAGCGAGCTGAACATCGCGACGTTCGTGCACAAGGGGGTGGTTGACGTGGGGGCGGTGAGCAGCGTGGACTGGAACGACGAGCGGCGGATGCCGGCAGCGTTCCGGCGCGACTTCCGCGAGCTGCTGCGCACCGATCCCTACCCGCGTGCGGTGGAGATGGTCCGCGCCGACCTTGATCCACGCGTGCGCGATCGCCTGCAGGAAGTACTGCTGCAGGCAGCCAGCGACCCGCAGGCACAGGGGGCGCTGCATCGGTTTTTTGGCACTTCCGGGTTCCATCGCGTCGATGCGCATGCGCAGCAGCGGTTGGATGAATTGAAACAAGGATTGACGCGCGTGCGGATGGAAGTGGAATGAAGTGGCTTGGCTCGGGGATGCAGGCCCGGTTCCTGCTCGCGATGGGCGGGGCGATGGTCGTGGTGATCGCGATCCTTGCGGTGTTGTTGGGGCGGCAGGCCGCGATGCAGGGCGAGGTGCGCAACCTCAGCGGCGGCGTCATCCATGAATTGTTCGACCGCAGCGTGCGCAGTCGCGGCGAGGCGATGGCGCGTGAGCTGTCCGACGCGCTAGCCAACCCGTTGTACTACCGTGACCTGGACCAGGTGGGCGTACTGGTGCGCAGTACCGCGCGCCAGCCCGTGGTGCGCTATGTACTGGTGTTCGATGAACGCGGCCGGCTGGTACACGATGGCTCGGTCGAGGTGTCCGGATTCGGTCAGCCGATGGCCGATCCACTGGCACCCAAGGCCGCGGCCGCGCAGATGCTGGTCGTGCAGGAATCGCCGAAGGTGCTCGACAACACCATGCCGATCATGATCGGCAACCAGCGCATTGGCGGCGTCCGGGTCGGCATGGCGCTGGATGAGGTGCAGCAGCGCGAGCAGGCGGCCAACGCCACGCTGGGCGAGCGCCTGCAGCAGGTCGGCAGCCGTCACCTGGGCTGGCTGCTGCTGATGCTGGGCCTGCTGGTGGTGATCGGCGTGGTGGTGATCCTGTACGTGCAGCGCACCCTGGTCGCGCCGATCCGTGATCTGGCCGTCGCCGCCCGCCGCATCGAGGCCGGTGACTACCAGACGCCCCTGGCCGAGAACACCCGCGACGACGAGGTCGGCGAACTGGTCCGCGGTTTCGCCCGGATGCGCGATGCGATCGCCCGCCATGACCGCGAAGTGCGGCGCATGGCCTATACCGACGCGCTGACCGGGCTGACCAACCGGCTGGCATTCCGCGAGGCGCTTGATCATCGGTTGATGGCTGCCCGTGCCGCCAATCACCGGTTGGGGCTGCTGTTCGCCGATATCGACGACTTCAAGCGGGTCAATGACACCCTTGGCCACGAGGCCGGCGATGAGGCATTGCTGCAGTTCGCCCAGCGTATCGGCCGCGCGGTCACCGAGGCCGGGGGCGATGAAGCCCTGCTGGCCCGCTTCGGCGGCGACGAGTTCGTGATCCTGGTCGGCGATGGTGATGTTGCCGCCAACGCGCGGCTGCTGGCCGAAGTGCTGGTGCGCGAGCTGGGCAAGCCGCTGGTGGTGCAGGGCAGGGAACTGTTCCTGGGCACCTCGATCGGCGTGACCCTGTTCCCCGACGATGCTGCTGATGCGACCACGCTGCTGAAGAACGGCGACATCGCCATGTACCAGGCGAAGATGGCCGGCAAGAACTGCTATCGCTATTACAGCCGGGCGATGGACCATGCGGTCGAGCGTCGCGTGCATATGGAACAGGAGCTGCGCGGCGCCTGGGAGCGCGGTGAGCTGCGCCTGGCCTACCAGCCGATCTTCCGCATGCGCGACCGCCGCATGGTCGGCGTTGAAGTACTGCTGCGCTGGCAGCATCCGACCCTGGGCACGATCCCGCCCTCGGTGTTCATCGAGGTGGCCGAGCAGAGTGGCCTGATCGAGATCATTGGCCCGAAGGTGCTGCGTGCGGCCTGCATGGAGGCCTCGCAGTGGCCGCGCGGGGCAGCGGGCGATGAGCTGTTCGTGTCGGTCAACGTGTCACCGCGGCAGCTGCGTGGCGGCGAACTGCCGGCACTGGTCGCGCAGTGCCTGCATGAGTCCGGGCTGCCGGCGTCGCGCCTGCACCTGGAGCTGACCGAAACCGCCGTGATCGGCGACGAGATGGTTGCCGCGCAGCTGCTGGACAAGCTGCACCGCACCGGCGTGAAGGTCTGGCTGGACGATTTCGGTACGGGCTTCTCCGGGCTCAGTCATCTGCGCCAGGTGCCCGTGGACGGCGTGAAGATCGACAAGAGCTTCGTTGCCGACATGCAGCGCGATCCCGACGACCTTGCGCTGACCACGGCGATCATCGCCATGGCCCACGCGCTGGGCATCACCGTGGTGGCCGAGGGCATCGAGCAGCAGGCACAGTTCGAGCTGCTGGCGCAGCGCGGCTGCGATCTTGGCCAGGGCTACTGGTTGAGCCACCCGGTGACCGCCACCGAAGTGGTGCGGATGATCGAATCGGGCGTCTGACCCCCAAAAAGGGGACGGAGGGAATTAAGTCGCAAATGCATAAGCGACTTAATTCCCTCCGTCCCCTTTTTTGTTACAGCGGGCGCTTGCTCGGGTCGCCGGGCAGTTCGCGCACCAGCTTCGGGATCAGATAGCCGGACAGGCGCGCGGTCAGGCCGGCAATCAGCGCCTTGGCCTGGGTGTCGTCCACTTCGAAGTGGGCCACGCCCTCGACCCGGTCCAGCTGGTGCAGGTAATAGGGCAGCACGCCAGCAGCAAAGCTGCGCTCGCTCAGGTCCTGCAGGGCCTGCACGCTGTCGTTGACCCCGCGCAGCAACACCGCCTGGTTCAGCAGCTGGGCGCCGGTGCCGCGCAGGCGGGCCATCGCTGCGTCCACGCTGGCGTCGAATTCATTGGCGTGATTGGCATGGACCACGATCGCCAGCGGCCAGGGCAGGCTGCCCAGCCAGGAGACCAGCTCCTCGTCCACGCGCTCCGGCAGCACGATCGGCAACCGGGTATGGATGCGCAGGCGGCGGATGTGCGGTATCTGGCGCAGGGCGTCGGTCAGTTCCACCAGCTTGTGCGTGGCCAGCGACAGCGGGTCACCGCCGGACAGGATCACCTCGTCGATGTCCGGGTCGGCGGCGATGGCGGCTACGGCCTCCTGCCATCCCCCCTTGGCGGCGTTCTCCGCGCCATAGTCGAAGTGGCGGCGGAAACAGTAGCGGCAGTTGATCGCGCAGCTGCCGGTGGCGACCAGCAGGGCGCGGCCACGGTACTTCTGGATGACGCCGGTGGCCTTCTTGGCGGCGCCATCGCCCACCGCATCGAAGCTGAACCCGGGCGCCGGGTGCATTTCCTCGTCGATCGGCAGCACCTGGCGCAGCAGCGGGTCGGCCGCATCGCCCACGCGCATGCGCGCCACGAAGCCCTCGGGCACGCGCAGCGCGAACTGGGCCATGGCCGCTTCCGAGACACCCAGCGCGGCCGGGTCCAGCTGCAGCCGGGCCAGCAGGGCGTGCGGGTCGCGCAGCGCCTGGCGCCAGAGCTGCTGCCAGCGCGCGGGCGCACCTGGCGACTGGGGCCGTGGGAAGGCGGAAAGCTGCATGGAGAGGGGGCCTGCGGTTATCATGGGGGCAGAAAAACAGTCGCCCACCGGCATCCGGTGGGCTTTCCATTCTAACGGCTCGCCGCACCCGCGGCGTTTTTGCCACTCAGGAGTTTACGCATGGCCAGCTACGGCATGAACGACGTCAAGAACGGGATGAAGATCCTGGTCAACAACCAACCGGCCGTCATCATCGACACCGAATACGTCAAGCCGGGCAAGGGCCAGGCCTTCACCCGCGTGAAGTACCGCCTGATCAAGGACGGCCGTACCCAGGAAGTCACCATGAAGTCGACCGACTCGCTGGATGCAGCCGACGTCGTCGATACCGACATGAACTTCATGTACAGCGACGGCGAGTACTGGCACTTCATGGACCCGGAATCCTTCGAGCAGGTCCAGGCCACCAAGGCCGGCATGGGCGGCGCCGAGAAGTGGCTGAAGGGCGAAGAGTCCTGCGTGGTCACCCTGTGGAACGGTGAGCCGATCTTCGTGCAGCCGCCGAACTTCGTTGAACTGAAGATCACCGAAACCGATCCGGGCGTCCGTGGCGACACCTCGGGCGGCGGCGGCAAGCCGGCCACCCTGGAAACCGGCGCCGTGGTCCGCGTGCCGCTGTTCGTGAACCAGGACGAAGTGATCCGCGTCGACACCCGTTCGGGCGAATACTCCGCACGCGTCAAGTAATCCGGCGCAGCCGGATTACGGTAGTGCCGGCCGCTGGCCGGGTACGCGCCATCGCATTCGCGCTGGCGCTCCCATGATCTGCTTCGGCAGATCATGGGCCCCGCTTCACGAGTCTCCAGACCCCGCCGCTTCGCGGCAGCCCCTTACTCAGGGGCGTGTCCCCCAGAAGTATCTCGCCCCACAGCCAGTGAGCCCGCATGAGCGATAGCCCGCACCTCCCCGAAGCCTGCGACCTGCTCATCGAAGCCGGTTACGTCGTTCCGATCGAGCCGCATGCGGTGGTGCTGGAAGACCATGCCGTTGCCGTGCGTGGCAGCGAGATCGTGGCCATCCTGCCGTGTGCCGAGGCGCGCGCACGGTTCCGCGCCACCCAGGTGGTCAGCCGCCCCGAGGCGGCGCTGATGCCGGGCCTGGTCAATGCGCACACGCACAACCCGATGACGCTGCTGCGCGGCGTCGCCGACGACCTGCCGCTGATGACCTGGCTGCAGCAGCACATCTGGCCGGTGGAAGCGGCGGTGATCGGCCCCGAATTCGTCGCCGACGGCACCACCCTGGCCATCGCCGAGATGCTGCGCGGCGGCACCACCTGCGCCAACGAGAACTACTTCTTCGGCGATGTGCAGGCCGCCGTCTACAAGAAGCATGGTTTCCGCGCGCTGGTCGGCGCGGTCATCATCGATTTCCCCACCGCCTGGGCCAAGACCGACGACGAGTACTTCGCCAAGGCCGGTGAACTGCATGACCAGTGGCGCACCGATCCGCTGATCGGCACCGCGTTCGCGCCGCATGCGCCCTACACGGTCAACGATGCCAACTTCGAGCGGGTGCGGATGCTGTCCGACCAGCTCGACATGCAGGTGCACCTGCACACCCACGAGACCGCGCAGGAGATCAACGATTCGATCAAGCTGCACGGCCAGCGCCCGCTGGCGCGGCTGGATCGGCTCGGCCTGGTCAACGACCGCCTGATCGCGGTGCACATGACCCAGCTGACCGATGCGGAAATCCACCTGTGCGCCGAACGTGGCGTCAGCGTGGTGCACTGCCCGGAATCGAACCTGAAGCTGGCCTCCGGTTTCTGCCCGGCCTGCGCCCTGCAGCGCGCCGGCGTGAACCTGGCCATCGGCACCGATGGCTGCGCCAGCAACAACGACCTGGACATGTTCAGCGAGAACCGCACCGCGGCGATCCTGGCCAAGGCCGTGGCCGACGATGCGACCGCGCTCGATGCGGCGACCACGCTGCGCGCCTCCACCCTGGGTGGCGCCCGCGCACTGGGCTTCGGCGACCGCATCGGTTCCATCGAAGTCGGCAAGCAGGCCGATCTGGTCTGCGTCGACCTGTCCGCGCTGGAAACCCAGCCGCTGCACAACGTCCTGTCGCAGCTGGTGTACGCCACCGGCCGCCAGCAGGTCAGCGACGTCTGGATTGCCGGCAAGCCGAAGCTGGTACAGCGCGAGCTGGTCGGCATGGACCTGCCGGGCATCATCGCCAACGCGCGCCAGTGGCGCGAGCGCATCCGTCATATCCGCGCCTGAACCCCGGCGCCGCAAGGACCCCTCATGACTGCCCCCCACGCTTCCTCCAATTTCGATCAGGCCGAGCTGGACAAGTTCGCCGCGCTGGCCAACCGCTGGTGGGACGCTGACGGCCCGCAGAAGCCGCTGCATGCGCTGAACCCGGTGCGCCTGCAGTACGTGGCCGATCGCGTGCCGCTGCGCGGTGCGCGCGTGCTCGACATCGGTTGTGGTGGCGGCCTGTTGAGTGAAGCGCTGGCCCAGGCCGGTGCTGACGTCACCGCCATCGACCTGGCCCCGGAACTGGTCAAGGTCGCGCGCCTGCATGCGCTGGAAAGCGGCGCCAAGGTCGATTACCGGGTGCAGGCTGCCGAAGATCTGGCCGCCGAGCAGCCGGGCAGCTTCGATGTGGTCACCTGCATGGAAATGCTCGAACACGTGCCCGACCCGGGCGCGATCATCGAGGCCTGCAAGCGCCTGCTGAAGCCGGGCGGCCACCTGTTCCTGTCGACCATCAACCGCACCGCCGCCGCCTTCGCGGTAGCGATCGTCGGCGCCGAGTACGTGGCGCGGCTGCTCCCCAAGGGTACCCACCACTACCAGGAATTCATCAAGCCTGCCGAGCTGGCGCGCTGGCTGCGCGAGGCCGACATGCAGCTGGTGGATGTCAGCGGCATGGCCTACGAGCCGTGGCGCAACCAGGCCCGCCTGAGCAGCCGTACCGACATCAACTACCTGGCCTACGCGGTCAAGCCGGCATGACCGCGGCACGCTTCCCGCGCGGTGCTGTTCGACCTGGACGGCACCCTGCTGGACAGCGCACCGGACTTCGTCGCCACCTGCGACGCGATGCTGGCCGAGCGTGGACGCGCACCCATCGATCCGGCCGCGCTGCGCCCGGTGGTGTCGAAGGGCTCGCGGGCGATGGTCTCGGCTGCGTTCCCGGAACTGGACGTAGCCGCACGTGACGCGCTGATCCCGGAATTCCTGCAGCGCTACGAAGCATTGATCGGCCAGCACGCGGTGCTGTTCGATGGAGTGGCCGGCATGCTCGCCGCGTTGGACGACGCCGGTACGGTGTGGGGCATTGTCACCAACAAGCCTGAATACTTGGCGCGCTTGATCCTGCCGCAGCACGGCTGGCAGCAGCGCTGTGCGGTACTGGTGGGTGGTGACAGCCTGGCCGAACGCAAGCCGCATCCGCTGCCGCTGCTGCACGCCGCACAAGCCATCGGCATCGCCGCCGAAGACTGCGTGTACGTGGGCGACGACGAGCGCGACATCATCGCGGCACGTGCCGCCGCCATGCCGTCGGTGGCGGCGCTGTGGGGCTACCGCCTGCACAGCGACGATCCGCTGGCCTGGCAGGCCGACGTGCTGGTCGAGAACGCCGAACTTCTGCAACTGGCCAGTCTCTGGCCGACCCGGCCGGCAGCCCCGGCCCAGCCGTAAGGAATCACGTAGTGAGCAGTACCGCGCTGGACAGTTTCCTCGACAAGTGGCGCAGCCGTTGGCCGGAGTGGTCGGTGGCCGCCCCGTTCGTGGCCGAATCGCAACGCGAGCTTGCGGTGGCGTGGTTCGCGCTGCTGCAGGAATTCGACGACATGCTCAACACCAGCGGCGACCCGTTGCCGGCCGACGCCAAGCTGGCATGGTGGGGCGAGGAGCTGCGCAGCTGGGCCGCGCATCGTTCGCGCCACCCGCTGGGCCGCCTGCTGGAGCCGGTGCGTGCGCCGTGGGCGCAGCTGGCCGAAGCACTTCCGGATCTGGTTGAAGCGCGCACGGTCGCGCTGGATGTGGCCGGCGCCGAGCGCGCTGGCGAACTACGCAGAGGCCGTGGCCGCGGTGGAGGCAGCCCTGTTCGCGGACAAGCCGCGAACTGGCGCCGGTCGTGCGGTGCAGCTGCAGACCCTGGCCCAGCGCCTGCAGGATGCCGGCGTAGCCGGTGTGCCGCGCAGCCTGCTGGACGGTGATGCCAGCACGGCCGCACAGCGCTGGGCGCAGCATCTGTTGAAGGGCTGGGGCAGCCGCGTGCCCGGCCCGCGCCCGCGCCGCGTGTGGTCCAGCCTGGCGCGTGCACGCGTTGCCGCGCAGGCGGCAGGCAAGCCGATCGAAGCCACGCCGGTACGCACCCTGCTGCGTGTGTGGTGGGCTGCGCGCGGCTGATGCCGCTGCGCTCGCCGGGCATGGCCCGGCGCTACCGGGCGCGGTAGTCGGGTAGCGCCGGGCCATGCCCGGCGGCCGTTCGTCGCGCGTTACTTCCGTTCCAGCACCAGTAACGGGTCGATACGGGTATCGAACCAGTTCATGCCCCAGTGCAGGTGCGGGCCGGTGGCACGACCGGTGGCGCCGACCGCAGCGATCACCTGGCCCTGTTCCACACGGTCGCCAACTTTTACGTCGATGCGCGACAGGTGCAGGAAGTTGGAGCTGACACCGAAACCGTGGTCGAGCAGCAGCGTGCCGCCGGTCAGGTACAGGTCGGGGCCGGCGAAGGTGACGATGCCGGCCGCCGGCGCCTTCACCGGCGTGCCGGTCGGTACCGCGATGTCCATGCCGGAATGACCTGCGCCGGGCTGTCCGTTGTACACGCGTGCGTTGCCGAAGCGGCCGCTGATGCGGCCCTGCACCGGCCAGATGAAGGTCTGGGTGAAGTCGGTACGGTCGTCATCACGGGCACGCGCGGCGGTCACCTGTGCTTGTTCGCGCTTGATCCGCTCGGCAATCGCCGGCGGCGGGTTGACCGTCTTCGGTGGCACGCCGTTGACCCGCTCGGTGGGCCAGTCGCGCGGGGTCACCGCAATGGTCGCGGTCTCGCTGCCACCATCAGGGCGTTGCACCTGCACGCGCAGCGGACCCTTCTCGTCGCGGCCGATGCCGAACACCACGCTGCCATAGCCGCTCACCCGCAGTTGGCGGCCGGCGTACTGCACGCGGCTGCCGGCAGGTACCTTGCCGATCACCAGTGCGCCCTGCGATGCGCTGGCCGGGAACACCACGCGGCTGTCGATCAGGCTGCCGATGCCGTCCTGTGCCTGCGCCGACGGTGCGGTGAACAGGGGCGCGGCCAGCAGCAGCGCCCCGATCAGAAGTGCGGAGCGCATCAGCGGTCGTAGGTCATGCGCTGGCCGGCCGGCTCGCCCACCAGTTTGCTGCCGTCCCACACCAGTTGGCCATTGACCCAGGTGGAGGCCACGCGCGAGCGGAAGGTCGTGCCTTCAAACGGCGACCAGCCGCACTTGGACAGCACGTCCTCGCGCTTGACCATGAACGGCACGTCCTCGACCAGCACCAGGTCGGCGAAGTAACCCTCGCGCAGGAAGCCACGTTCTTCCACGTCGAACAGCTGTGCCGGCGCGTGCGCGAACTTCTGCACCACCTGCTCGCGGGTCAGCTTGCCTTCGTGCACGCGTTCCAGCGCGGCCACCAGCGCGTACTGCACCAGCGGCAGGCCCGACGGCGCCTGTGCGTAGGGCTTCTGCTTCTCTTCCCAGGTGTGCGGCGCGTGGTCGGTGGCCAGGACGTCCAGCACGTCATCGGCCAGCGCGGCGGTGATCGCCTCGCGGTCGGACACTTCCTTGATCGCCGGGTTGCACTTGATCAGGTTGCCCTTGGTCGCATAGTCCGGGTGCGCGAAGTGCAGGAAGTGCACGCAGGTTTCGGCGGTGATCTGCTTGCGGCTGCCGTCGGCGCGGATCAGCGGACCCTTCTCGAACAGCGCCAGCTCATCGGCGGTGGAGATGTGCAGCACATGCAGGCGGGTGCCGTGCTTGCGCGCCAGCGACATCGCCAGGCGGGTCGACTTGATGCAGGCCTCGCGCGAGCGGATGTCCGGATGCATGTCCGGGGTCAGCGCGTCGCCGTATTTCTCCTGGAAGGCCTTCAGGTTGGCGTCGATCATCGGCGTGTCTTCGCAGTGCGTGATGATCGGCGTCGGGCATTCGCGGAAGATCGCGTCCAGCGTTTCCGGATTGTCGACCAGCATGTTGCCGGTAGAGGCGCCCATGAACACCTTCACGCCCGGGGCCTTCTTCGGGTCCAGCGCACGGATGGCATCCAGGTTGTCATTGCTGGCGCCGTGGTAGAAGCCGTAGTTGGCCCAGGCGCGGCCGCGTGCGAGCTCGTATTTGGCTTCCAGGATGGTCGAATCCAGCGTCGGCGGATTGGTGTTGGGCATGTCCATGAAGCTGGTCAGGCCACCGGCCACCGCAGCCGCCGATTCGCTGGCGATGTCCCCCTTGTGGGTCAGGCCCGGTTCGCGGAAGTGCACCTGGTCGTCGATCATGCCAGGCAGCAACCAGCGTCCGGCTGCGTCCACCACCTGCTCGCCGTCGCGCGGCGCCAGCCCGTTGCCGATCTGCGCGATGCGGCCGTTCTCGATGCGCAGGTCGCCGTCGAAGGTGCGGCCTTCGTTGACCATGCGGGCGTTGGTGATGAGGGTGGAGGACATGTCAGTGTTTTCCTGTGCAACGGCAAGAGGGGGCGTTGGGAGACTCGGGCACGGGGTCGAAGCCGCCGGGATGGAACGGGTGGCAACGGCCCAGCCGGCGCGCAGCCAGCCAGCTTCCGCGCAGCGGGCCGTGCCGCGAGATGGCGTCCATCGCGTATTCAGAACAGCTCGGCACGAAACGGCAGCGTGGCCCCAGCAGGGGGCTGATGAAGCGCTTGTAGAAGCGCAGCAGGGCAATGAGCAGGCGCGAGATCACCCAGTCATCTTATGCCAGTTGGCATGAAGGCCGCATTTGTGCAGGATGGGCCGTTGGTCGCATGTCGCCGATGGCCTGCGACCGGTACCAGCGCCTTCGGGTGCTGGCCAGGTTCCGTACCGCGCAAGGCGGTCCGTGTTCGTCGGACTGCCTCCAAGGGCGCCTTGACTCCAGGACTGAATGGAGCAGGGGGTCGAGGTTGCTGCTGCGGGTCGGGTAGGCTATAAAGGCCCGCTTTCCCGGGCCCCGGGGAATCCAAGGAAGAGCGTTTCGTGGCTGCTAAAAAAACTGCAAAGAAGGCCGCAACGGCCGCCAAGAAAACCGCCAAGCCTGTTGTGAAGAAGTTGGCGGCAAAGCCCGTTGCCAAGAAACCGGCCAGCAAGCCGGCGACCAAGGCAGCGTCCTCGCAACCGGCGGCCAGGAAGGCCACCGCAAAGAAAACGCCGGTCAAGGCAACCAAGCCGGTGGCGAAGAAGGCTGCTGCGCCCGCCAAGGCCAAGCCTGCCGCTGCCAGCAAGAAGGCGCCGGTGGTGAAGAAGGCCGCCAGCAAGGCCGCGCCGGTGAAGAAGGCCGCCGCCAAGCCGGTGGCGAAGAAGGCAGCAGCCAAGCCGGCGCCGAAGGCGGTGGTGAAGAAGGCTGCGGCCAAGCCGGTCGCCAAACCTGCAGCGAAGAAGGTTGCTGCGGCTAAACCGGTGGCCACGCCTGCCGCTGTAAAGAAAGTCACCAAGAATGTTGCCGCGCCGGCCGCAAAGCCGACCCCGGCCCCCGTAGTGAAGTCCGCACCGAAGCCTGCCCCCAAGCCGGCTCCGGCCAAGCCTGTCCCGGCCAAGACCGTGGCAGTGGCAGCAGCCCAACCGGCCCCCAAGCCGGCCCCGGCCGCCGCTCCTGCTGCTTCGAAGGCCCCGCAATCCAAGAATCCCGTGCCCGTTTCGAAATCGCCTGCCAAAACCGCCGTGAAATCCGATTCCGCCCCGAAGACCGTGTCGCGCCCTGTCGGCAAGGTTGCCGTGGCCGTCGCCGCCCGCTCGGCGGCACCGGCCCCGCGCAGCAAGTACAAGGTGGTCGAGTACAAGACCGACGAGGCCACCGGCCGCCCGATCCTGCCGGCTGGCTACAAGCCGTCCTCGGAAGAGGAATACATGAGCCCGCTGCAGCAGGAGTATTTCCGTCAGCGCCTGCAGAACTGGCGCGCGGACCTGGTGGAAGAGTCCAAGCAGACCATCGAGAACCTGCGCGAGGAAGTGCGTGACATCGGCGACGAAGCCGAGCGCGCGACCCGCGAGACCGAGAACTCGCTGGAACTGCGTACCCGCGACCGCTACCGCAAGCTGATCGGCAAGATCGACAGCACCCTGAAGCGCCTGGAAGCGGGCGACTATGGTTACTGCGTCGACACCGGCGAAGAAATCGGCCTGGAGCGCCTGGAAGCGCGCCTGACCGCCGAACGCACCATCGACGCCCAGGAGCGTTGGGAGCACCTGCAGAAGCAGCAGGGCGACTGATTCCTGATCGTTGTCTGGTCATGCGAAAAACCCGGCCTCGGCCGGGTTTTTTTGTTGGGTGTGGTTGGCTGTGTAGAACGGCGCCTTCCGGGTATCGGAGGGAGCCTGCGGGTGGGGCCGGGCAGGAGACGCTGCAAGTACATCCCTGTAAGCTCGGCCGCGGCATCCATGCCGCGGACGGTCCTGCCCGGCCCCACCCGCAGGCTCTCTACGGTTTCCTGCGTGCGCGGTTGCTGTAAAGCCGAGCTCATGCCCGGCTCGGGCCGAAGGCGGAGAGCAAGGAGGAGCAAAAGCAAAAGCAAAAGCAAAAGCAAAAGCAAAAGCAGCCAAGCATGGCTTGGCTCTACCAAGGGCGGTCATGCGTGCGCTCACGGCTGTTGGGTCCGCCTTGTAGCGAGCCGAGCACCGCAGGGGAATCAGGGGCGAAGAGGCGGCTCTATCCTGTAGAGCCGACTGCTAGTCGGCTGGCTCTCCGCGCCGTCCCCTGATTCACCGAGGAGCACAGGGCACCGGCGCGCAGCGCCGGCTCGCGGATGGCGGAGCGTTTCTTTGGTTACTTTCTTTTCGCGAAAAGAAAGTGACAAGCCCAATCATCGAGGGAGAGCAACGGCCCCCAGCCAAACGCCCGGCGCCGCCGAATCCGCTGTTCGCAGCATCACTGCAGGTCGCGAAGATTCAGCTTCCGCAACGTCGGGTTCTTCCACGCCGTGATCCCGGCCACGCTCAGCACCGCGAACCCACCCAGCACCACTGCCGGCACCAGGCCGAGCAGCTTTGCCATCGTGCCGGCATAGAACGCGCCCAGTTCGTTGGACGAACTGATGAAGATGCCGTTGATCGACGACACCCGGCCGCGCATCTCTTCCGGCGTGGCCAGCTGCAGGATGGTCGAACGGATCACCACCGAGACGCCATCGAAGGCCCCGTAGAACAGCAGGATCAGCGCCGACAGCCAGAAGTGCTGCGACAGCCCGAAGCTGATCACGCACAGGCCGAAGCCGGCCACCGCGAACAGCAGCACGCGGCCGGCATTGCGGTGCAGCGGGTGGCGCGCCAGCCACAGGCCCACGCAGACCGAGCCCAGCGCCGGCATTGCACGCAGGATGCCCAGGCCTTCCGGGCCGTGGTGCAGGATCTCGTGCAGGAACGCCGGCAGCATCGCCACCACGCCGCCCAGCAGCACCGAGAACATGTCCAGCGCCATCGCCCCGACCATGATCCGGTTGCCGACCACGAAGCGCGCCTTCAGCGATGCTCTTGAAAATCGGGGCGGCCGGACCGGTATGCACCGGTTCTTCCACCTTCAGCGTGGCCAGGCAGGCCATCGCCACCAGCGCGAAGCCCGTGGCCACCGCGTAGGACAGGCCCTTGCCGCCGAAGCCGACCAGCACGCCGCCCAATGCCGGACCGGCCACCATGCCGGCCTGGAACACCACGGCGCCGAGGCCAGCGCCACGTGCGAACTGGTCACGGGCCAGCACGCGGGCGAACAGTGCGTTGTAGATCGGCGACAGGAAGGCGCGGACCATGCCGGTCAGCGCAATGGCCGCATAGATCGGCCACACGCCTTCGAACGGCAGCCAGCCCTTGGCCACGCCGGTCAACACCAGCGCGGTGGCGATCAACCCGGAGCAGGCGACCATGCCGAGCCGGCGGCGCGGCAGGTGGTCGACCAGATAACCGGCGAACGGTGCGACGCAGAAGAACGGCAGCACCTCGGCCAGGCCAACCAGGCCCAGCGAGAACGGATTGCGGGTGACTTCGTAGATGTGCCAGCCGACGGTGACCGCGACCACCTGGTAGGACAGCATCGCGAAGATGCGGTAGGCCAGCAGCTTGGCGAAACCGGGCCGGGACAGCAGCCCCAGCGCGGTGTCTTCGGCCGTGGCGGGTCCGCTCACGACGGGTCGCGCTGCAGCTGGGCCTGCGCGGTCTCGCGGATGAAGGCCAGCATCGCCGCCACGCCGTTGCTGCGGGTGGGCGAGAGGTGGCGGGCCAGGCCGATGTCCTGGATGTAGCTCGGTTCGGTGGCCAGGATCTCCTGCGCCGAGCGCCCGGAGTACACGCGCAGGGCCAGGAAGATCAGGCCGGAAACGATGGCCGAATCACTGATGGCGTGGAAGCGCAGCGACTGCGCATTGCCTTCCGGCACGATCCAGACCATCGACTGGCAGCCGAGCAGGCGGTGCTCTTCGGTCTTCCATTCGTCCGGGAAGGCGGGCAGCTTACGGCCGAGGTCGATCAGATACTGGTAGCGCTCGGACCAGTCGCCGAAGAAGCCGAATTCCTCGGCGATGGCGGTCTGGGCCTCGGCGGCGGTGGGTTCAAGCGGGAACGGAGAGTCGGTCACAACAGTCTCTACAGTGGAGCGTGGCCGGCGGACCGGCCACGGGGCAGGGTGGGTCAGCCGCGCTTGCGCGACCAGCGCACGCCCTGCGGGGTGTCTTCCAGCACGATGCCTTCGGCGGCCAGCTGGTCGCGGATGGCGTCGGAACGGGCGAAGTCGCGTGCCTGCTTGGCGGCGGCACGCTCGTCGATCAGGCCCTGGATGCGGGCATCTTCGCCATCATCGCTGGCCGCGGTGCCGAACCACTGCGCTGGATCGGCCTGCAGCAGGCCCAGGGCCAGGCCGGCACCGAGCAGTTCGCCCTTCAGGCGCGCCTGTTCGGCCGGGTCGGTGGCCCGGCGTGCGTCTGCGGCGATGCGGGCCACTTCGGCCAGTGCCTGCGGGGTGTTCAGGTCGTCATCAAGAGTCGCCTCGACCGTGGCCGGGATCGCCACGACCGCCTCGACCGACGCCAGCTCGCGCAGCGTGCCGTACAGGCGGTCCAGGGTGCGCACCGACTGCTCGATGAGGCCATCGGACCAGTCCAGCGGCTGCCGGTAGTGGGCCGACAGCAGGGCCAGGCGCAGCGCTTCCGGCGGGTGCTGGCGGACCAGATCGTGCACGCGTTCGATGTTGCCCAGCGACTTGCTCATCTTGGCGCCGCCGAAGTTGAGCATGCCGTTGTGCAGCCAGAAGCGGGCGAAGATCTTGCCGCCGTGGGCGCATTCGCTCTGCGCAAGCTCGTTCTCGTGGTGCGGGAACTGCAGGTCGACGCCGCCGGCATGGATATCGATGGTCTCGCCCAGGTGGGCGGCGGCCATCGCCGAGCATTCGATATGCCAGCCCGGGCGGCCACGGCCCCAGGGAGACTCCCAGCCAGGGAGGTCATCGCTGGACGGCTTCCACAGCACGAAATCGCCTGGGTCGCGCTTGTACGGGGCCACGTCGACGCGGGCGCCGGCCAGCATCTCTTCCGGGTCGCGGCGCGAGAGCTTGCCGTAGCCTTCGAAGCTGGCCACCGCGAACAGCACGTGGCCTTCGGCGGCGTAGGCATGACCATTGGCGATCAGCTGCTCGATCATGGTGATGATCTGCGGGATGTGCGCGGTCACTTCCGGCTCGATGTCCGGCGGCACCACGCCCAGCGCGGCCATGTCTTCACGGTAGGCGGCGGCGAACCTGTCGGTGATGGTGCTGATCGGCACGCCCTGCTCACGCGCGGCGTTGTTGATCTTGTCGTCCACGTCGGTGATGTTGCGCGCGTAGCGCAGGCCACCGAAACGGCGTCGCAGCAGATCGGCCAGCACCCCGAACACTACCGGGCCACGGGCGTTGCCGATGTGCACGTAGTTGTAGACCGTCGGGCCGCACACATACAGGGTCGGACAGGCCGGGTCGAGCGGGGTGAACGGTTCGAGCTGGCGAGTCAGGTTGTTGTGCAGGCGCAGGGTCATGGGGCTGTGGCTGGGGGACAAGCCTGTGATTTTAGAACGTGTCGGCCCCCTTTGGGGGCACCGCCTGCCACCGGTGGACGCCGGGTCCAACCAGGGTGGGGTGGGCAGGAGCAGCGTGGACGGGTAATGTTCAGCCCCTTGCGCTCGCCACTGCCTACACTATTGCCGTGTCCTTGCTCCCTTCGCCAATGAAATCCACCGCGTTGCTGACCCTGGCCTGCCTGTCGGCGCTGGCCGCCGTGGCCCAGGCGCAGGAGGCCGAGCCCCGCAACCGGGTGGTGATCGTGGAGAACGTGAAGTTCGACTACGCGCAGGTACTGAACGTCGAACCCGTGTTCCAGACCCTGCGCGCGACCCGTACCGAAGAACACTGCGAGCCGGTCTCGACCCGGACCCTGGCGCCGGTCAATGTCACTGGTGAGGAGCCGGTCGAGGACAAGGGCCGGATCAGCCGCTTCTGGGACTCGGTACGCTCGATGTTCAAGCGCAGCGATGAAGAGGTCTCCGAGGACACCGCCGCCGAGTCACCGGCCCCGGCGCCGGCACCGGCCAACAATGGTCCGATGCTGACCCGCGACTGTCGCATCGTGCCGGTGGGACGTGAATTCCGCCGGCCCATCGCCTACGACGTGGACTACGTCTACAAGGGCACCAAGTACCGCTCGCGGCTGCCGGAAGATCCCGGCAACCGGCTCAAGATCCGGGTGTCGATCACCCCCTGGGTCGGCCCCGAGCAGGGCGCCGCCGGCAATCCCTGATTCTGCGACCCCGGCCCCTTGCGTCGACCCCGGCCGCATGCAAAGATGGTTGACCATGAAGCTCACCGACTTCCAGCACGACAGCAGCGCAGCCCGACAGGCGTCGGGCATGACCTCGCGTGCGCGTCGACCGGAACCCCACATCCTCGCTGGGTAACCGGAGCTTTTTGCTGTTCGTCCGAAAAAAACCCAGCCCGCCGGCTGGGTTTTTTCGTTTTCGCGTTCTGAAAGCTGCAACTGCAACCTTTTCGTTCCACCTTTGGTTCCTGTTTTCCCTTCCACCGCGTCGAAGCCGGCGCCGCCACGCAAGGAAAGATGATGTCCCCCAAGCACTTCCTGAACACCCAGGACTGGAGCCGCAGCGATCTCGATGCGCTGTTGACCCAGGCCGCGCTGTTCAAGCGCAACAAGCTCGGCGACCAGCTCAAGGGCAAGTCGATCGCGCTGGTGTTCTTCAACCCGTCCATGCGCACCCGCACCAGCTTCGAACTGGGCGCGTTCCAGCTCGGCGCCCACGCGGTGGTGCTGCAGCCGGGCAAGGATGCGTGGCCGATCGAGTTCAACCTCGGCACGGTGATGGACGGCGATACCGAAGAGCACATCGCTGAAGTGGCCAAGGTGCTGGGCCGTTACTGCGACATCATCGCCGTGCGTGCGTTCCCCAAGTTCATCGACTGGGCCTACGATCGCCAGGACATCGTCCTCAACAGCTTCGCCAAGTACTCGCCGGTGCCGGTCATCAACATGGAGACCATCACCCACCCGTGCCAGGAGCTGGCCCACATCATGGCCCTGCAGGAGCACTTCGGCACCCAGGACCTGCGCGGCAAGAAGTACGTGCTGACCTGGACCTACCACCCCAAGCCGCTGAACACCGCAGTCGCCAATTCGGCGCTGACCATCGCCACCCGCATGGGCATGGACGTGACCCTGCTGTGCCCGACCGCCGACTACATCCTCGACGACCGCTACATGGGCTGGGCCGAGCAGAACGTGGCCGAGAGCGGCGGCTCGCTGAAGATCAGCCATGACATCGACAGCGCCTACGCCGGTGCCGACGTGGTCTACGCCAAGAGCTGGGGCGCGCTGCCGTTCTTCGGCAACTGGGAACCGGAAAAGCCGATCCGCGACCAGTTCAAGCACTTCATCGTGGACGAGCGGAAGATGGCGCTGACCAACAACGGTGTGTTCAGCCACTGCCTGCCGCTGCGCCGCAACGTGAAGGCCACCGACGGCGTGATGGATTCGCCGCAGTGCATCGCCATCAACGAAGCCGAGAACCGCCTGCACGTGCAGAAGGCGATCATGGCGGCGGTTGCCGGGCGCTGATTCCCAAGCATTGAAACAATCCGCCGGGCATGGCCCGGCGCTACCCCACCTGATTGGACATTACCCCCATGAGCAAAGACGTCGTTCTCGCCTTCTCCGGCGGCCTGGATACCAGCTTCTGCGTGCCGTACCTGCAGGAGCGTGGCTACAACGTGCACACCGTGTTCGCCGATACCGGCGGCGTGGATGATGAAGAGCGCGATTTCATCGAGAAGCGCGCCGCCGAGCTGGGCGTGACCAGCCACGTCACCGTCAACGGTGGCCCGGCCATCTGGGAAGGCTTCGTCAAGCCGTTCGTGTGGGCCGGTGAGGGCTACCAGGGCCAGTACCCGCTGCTGGTCTCGGACCGCTACCTGATCGTCGATGCCGCGCTGAAGCGTGCCGCCGAACTGGGCACCAACATCATCGCCCACGGCTGCACCGGCATGGGCAACGATCAGGTCCGCTTCGACCTGGCGGTGAAGGCCCTGGGTGACTACCAGATCATCGCGCCGATCCGCGAGATCCAGAAGGAACACACCCAGACCCGCGCCTACGAGCAGAAGTACCTGGAAGAGCGCGGCTTCGGCGTGCGCGCCAAGCAGCAGGCCTACACCATCAACGAGAACCTGCTGGGCCTGACCATGTCCGGCGGCGAGATCGACCGTTGGGAAGCGCCGGGCGAGGGCGCCCGTGGCTGGTGCGCACCGCGCAGCGAGTGGCCGGAGCAGGCGCTGAACGTGACCCTGAAGTTCGTCGAGGGCGAAGCCGTCGAACTGAACGGCAAGGCGTTGCCGGGCGACCAGATCCTGGCCCAGCTCAACAAGCTGTTCGCCCCGTACGGCGTTGGCCGCGGTGTCTACACCGGCGACACCGTGATCGGCCTGAAGGGTCGCATCGTGTTCGAGGCCCCGGGCCTGGTGTCGCTGCTGGCCGCGCACCGCGCGCTGGAAGATGCCGTGCTGACCAAGCAGCAGAACCGCTTCAAGCCGGACGTGGCGCGCAAGTGGGTGGAGCTGGTCTACGAAGGCTTCTACCACGACCCGCTGAAGACCGACATCGAGGCCTTCCTGAAGTCCTCGCAGGCCAAGGTCAACGGCGAAGTGGTGCTGGAAACCCGCGGCGGCCGCGTCGATGCAGTGGCGGTGAAGTCGCCGCACCTGCTCAACACCAAGGGCGCCACCTACGCGCAGTCGGCCGACTGGGGCGTGGAGGAGGCCGAGGGCTTCATCAAGCTGTTCGGCATGAGCTCCACTGTCTATGCGCAGGTCAATCGTGGTTGACCTGTGACGGGGTGCCGGCCGCTGGCCGGCGCCTCGCAACGTCGATGGAGGGTAGTGCCGGCCGCTGGCCGGCTCGTGGCACGGCTGGATCATTGCGGAGCCGGCCAGCGGCCGGCACTACCGATTTCGAACCCTACGGATATTCAGACACATGCTTGAACAGACGCTCGATCACCTGCAGGCCCTGGTGTCCTTCGACACCCGCAACCCGCCGCGTGCGATCACCACCGGTGGCATCTTCGATTACCTGCGCGCGAACCTGCCCGGCTTCAACGTCGAGGTGATCGACCATGGCGCCGGTGCGGTCAGCCTGTACGCCGTGCGTGGTACGCCGAAGTACCTGTTCAACGTGCATCTGGATACCGTGCCGGATTCGCCGCACTGGAGTGCCGACCCGCACGTGATGCGGCGTCTGGACGACCGTGTGGTCGGCTTGGGCGTGTGTGACATCAAGGGCGCCGCCGCTGCACTGGTGGCCGCGGCCAACGCCAGTGATGGCGATGCCGCGTTCCTGTTCTCCAGCGACGAAGAAGCCAACGATCCGCGCTGCATCGCCGCGTTCCTGGCCCGTGGCCTGCCGTATGAAGCGGTGCTGGTGGCGGAGCCGACCATGAGCGAAGCGGTGCTGGCGCACCGTGGCATCAGTTCGGTGCTGATGCAGTTCGCCGGCCGCGCCGGGCACGCTTCGGGCAAGCAGGATGCGGCCGCCAGTGCGCTGCATCAGGCCATGCGTTGGGGCAACCGCGCATTGGACCATGTGGAATCGCTGGCCTCGGCGCGCTTCGGCGGGCTGACCGGCCTGCGCTTCAACATCGGTCGCGTGGAAGGTGGCATCAAGGCCAACATGATCGCGCCGGCCGCCGA
The DNA here is from genome assembly GCF_056481145.1 of Stenotrophomonas sp. 93052_Sma. Lineage (NCBI taxonomy): Bacteria > Pseudomonadati > Pseudomonadota > Gammaproteobacteria > Lysobacterales > Lysobacteraceae > Stenotrophomonas > Stenotrophomonas sp. 93052_Sma. The sequence goes on along the minus strand of NZ_CM151134.1, from coordinate 3,342,330 downwards.
AGTGCGGTTCGGGTTCCGTCCGCTGCCGTCGATGGACATCGATGGCCTGTTGGCGACCTTCGCCGGTTTTGCCGAACCGGAAGCGGCACTGTTCACCGAAACCTTCCGTGGCCCCAGCCTGCCGGCCGGTGACATCGCCGAGGCCGAGAACCGCCGCCTGCTGGCACGCGACGTGGCCGATGCGCTGGAACTGCCGATCGGCAACGCGGTGGACTTCTGGACCGAAGCCTCGCTGTTCTCGGCCGGCGGCTACACCACGCTGGTGTTCGGCCCGGGTGACATCGCCCAGGCCCACACCGCCGATGAGTTCGTGACGCTGGAGCAGCTGCAGCGCTACACCGACGCCGTGCACCGCATCATCGCCGCCGGCGCCTGATCGACCCCACAACGCCGCCCGGCCCTGGCCGGGTGGAACTGCAACGCGGCGACCGCCGCCTGTGACGAAACCGAAATGTCTCCTGCCCTCCAGCCCCACCGCCAGACCCGCCAGACCATCGTGCGCCTGCTTTCCAGCATGGCCAGCGCGAAGGAGATCAGCCAGTACCTCAAGCGCTTCTCGCAGCTGGACGCCAAGCGCTTTGCCGTGGTCAAGGTCGGCGGCGCGGTGCTGCGCGACGATCTCGACGCGCTGACCTCTTCGCTGTCGTTCCTGCAGGAAGTCGGCCTGACCCCGATCGTGCTGCACGGCGCCGGCCCGCAGCTGGATGCCGAACTGTCGGCCGCCGGCATCGAAAAGCAGACCGTCAACGGTCTGCGCGTGACCTCGCCGGAGGCACTGGCGATCGTGCGCCGGGTGTTCCAGCAGTCCAACCTGCGCCTGGTCGAAGCCCTGCAGCAGAACGGCGCGCGTGCCACCTCGATCACCGGTGGCGTGTTCGAGGCGGAGTACCTGGACGTGGACACCTACGGCCTGGTAGGTGAAGTGAAGCGGGTCAACCTGGCGCCGATCGAGGCCAGCCTGCGCGCCGGTTCTATCCCGGTCATCACCAGCCTGGGCGAAACCGCGGGTGGCCAGATCCTCAACGTCAACGCCGACTTCGCCGCCAACGAGCTGGTGCAGGAGCTGCAGCCGTACAAGATCATTTTCCTGACCGGCACCGGCGGCCTGCTGGACGAGCAGGGCAGCGTGATCGATTCGATCAACCTGTCCACCGAGTACGACCACCTGATCGCGCAGCCGTGGATCCACGGTGGCATGAAGGTGAAGATCGAACAGATCAAGGACCTGCTCGACCGCCTGCCGCTGGAATCGTCGGTGTCGATCACCCGACCGGCCGACCTGGCCAAGGAACTGTTCACCCACAAGGGCTCGGGCACGCTGGTGCGCAAGGGCGAAAAGGTGCTGCGCGCCACTGCCTGGAACGAGCTGGACCTGCCGCGCCTGAAGGGCCTGATCGAATCCAGCTTCGGCCGCACCCTGGTGCCGGACTACTTCGAAAAGACCAGGCTGCTGCGCGCCTATGTCAGCGAGAACTACCGCACCGCGGTGATCCTCACCGACGAGGCCGAAGGCGTGTACCTGGACAAGTTCGCCGTGCTCGACGATGCACAGGGCGAAGGCCTGGGCCGCGCAGTGTGGAACGTGATGCTGGAGGAAACCCCGCAGCTGTTCTGGCGCTCCCGCCACGGCAACCCGATCAACCACTTCTACTACGCTGAATCCGACGGCTGCTACAAGCAGGGCCATTGGAAGGTGTTCTGGTACGGCGCCGATGGCATCGACCGGATCAGCACCTATGTCGACCACTGCGCCCAGCGCGCACCGAGCCTGCAGGGCTGAATGATGGACCATTCCGATCACTGGACTACGATTCCCACCCTGCGCGGCCAGCACGTGACACTGCAGCCGCTGCAGCCCGAGCATGTGCCTGGCCTGCGCGCCGCCGTGGAGGGCAGCGGCCTGGACCAGCTCTGGTACACCCAGGTGCCTTCGCCGGAGCGGGTCGAGCACTATGTGCAGGCCGCGCTGCAGGCACAGGCAGAAGGCAAGGTGCTGCCGTTCGTGATCCTCGATGCGGCGGGTGACATCGTGGGTACCACCCGCTTCTACGACCTGGATGCTGGCGTGCCCAAGCTCAGCCTGGGTTACACCTGGTATGCACCGCGCGTGCAGCGTACCGGCGTCAACACCGAAACCAAGCTGTTGCTGCTGCAGCACGCCTTCGAAACCATGGGCTGCATCAGCCTGGTGCTGGAAACCAGCTGGTTCAACTTCACCTCGCGCACCGCCATCGCCCGCCTGGGCGCCAAGCAGGACGGCGTGCTGCGCAACCACAAGCGGCACGCCGACGGCACGCCGCGCGACACCGTCATCTTCTCCATCATCGATACGGAATGGCAGGGCGTGAAGCGCCACCTGCAGTACCGCCTGGACAGCCACGCATGAACGATTCGACTTTCACCCTGGGCATCGTCGGCGCCCGTGGCCATACCGGTGCCGAGCTGATCAAGCTGGTGGCCGCACATCCGCGGCTGAAGCTGGCCTTCGTCTCTTCGCGCGAGCGCGCCGGGCAGCGCCTGTCCGACCACCATCCGGAGTTCCAGGGCGAGCTGCAGTACGAGAATCTGGACGCCGACGCGGTGGCCGCCAAGGGCGTGGACGCGGTGATCCTGGCCCTGCCCAACGGCCTGGCCGCACCGTTCGTGGCCGCACTGGAAGCGGCGAAGCCGGACACCGTCATCGTCGACCTGTCGGCCGACTACCGCTTCGACAACAGCTGGTACTACGGCCTGCCGGAGCTGACCCGAGGCCGCTACAACGGCCAGAAGCACATCAGCAACCCGGGCTGCTATGCCACGGCGATGCAGCTGGCGGTGCATCCGCTGCTGGACCTGCTGGCCGGCCCGCCGCAGTGCTTCGGTGTGTCCGGCTATTCCGGTGCCGGCACCACGCCGTCGGACAAGAACAACGTCGAACTGCTCGCCGACAACCTGATGCCGTATGCGCTGACCAACCACGTGCACGAGCGTGAAGTGTCGGTCCAGCTGGGCGTGGCGGTTGAATTCATGCCGCATGTCGCGCCGCATTTCCGTGGCATCACGCTCACCGCCAACCTGTGGCTGAACCGCGTGCAGACCCGCGAACAGATCGTCGAGCGCTTCCAGCAGGCCTATGCGGGCGAACCGCTGATCGAGGTTTTGGATGAAGCGCCGTGGGTCAGCCGCATCGCCGGCCGCCACGGTGCGCAGGTCGGTGGCTTCACACTGGCCCCGGGCGGCAAGCGGGTGGTGGTGGTGGCGACCCTGGACAACCTGCTGAAGGGCGCGGCCACCCAAGCCATGCAGAACCTCAACCTCGCGCTGGGCATCGACGAACTGACGTCGATCCCGCACTGAACACGTATTCCGGAGCCCCCATGGCAGACCTTCTTTGGCAGAAGCCCGGCGTCGCCGTCGACGCCCAGATCCAGACCTTCCTCGCCGGCGATGACGTGATCCTCGATCGCGAATTCTTCCTGCACGACATCGCCGCCAGCGCCGCGCATGCACAGGGCCTGCAGCACATCGGCATCCTCAGCGCCGATGAGCTGGCCGGCCTGCTGCGCGAGCTCGACGTGCTGGCGCAGGACTTCCGCGAAGGCCGCTTCGTGCTGGACACGCAGTACGAAGATGGTCATTCGGCGATCGAAGCGCGCTTGACCGAACGCCTCGGCGATGCCGGCCGCAAGATCCACACCGGCCGCAGCCGCAATGACCAGATCCTGGTCGCCACCCGCCTCTGGCTGAAGGAGAAGCTGCAGCGTGTGGCCCAGCTCAGCGCCGAGGTTGCCAAGGTCGCGCTGGACCGTGCGCAGGCCGAGAAGGATCTGCCGATCCCCGGCTACACCCACATCCAGCGTGCCGTGGTGTCCTCGGCCGGCATGTGGTGGGCCGGCTGGGCCGAGGCCTTCATCGACAACGCCATCCGCGCGCGACACCCATGCGCTGGTCGACGCCAATCCGCTTGGCACGGCTGCCGGCTACGGTGTGAACCTGCCGCTGGACCGTGAGCACACCACGGCCGCGCTCGGTTTCGCCCGCATGCAGGTCTCGCCGATCTACGCGCAGCTGTCGCGCGGCAAGTTCGAACTGGCCGCGCTGGAAGCGCTGGGCGGCGCCACGCTGGACCTGCGCCGCATTGCCTGGGACCTGTCGCTGTTCACCAGCGCCGAGTTCGGCTTCGTCGCGCTGCCGGCGCAGTACACCACCGGCAGTTCGATCATGCCCAACAAGCGCAATCCGGACGTGATCGAGCTGATGCGCGCGACCCACGCCAGCGTCGCCGCCGCGCGTACCGAGATCGAGCAGCTGCTGTCGCTGCCGTCGGGCTATCACCGCGACCTGCAGTCGTCCAAGGGCGCCATCTTCCACGGCTTCGGTCGCGGCCTGTCGGCGCTGGAACTGCTGCCGGCGCTGCTGGCCAACCTGGAATGGCGCGACGACAAGGTTCGCGCGGCAATCGACTCGGGCATGTACGCCACCGACGTGGCGGTGGAAGCGGCGGTGGCCGGCGTGCCGTTCCGCGAGGCCTACAAGGCTGCTGCCGCCGGTGCCGACAGCGCAGGGCAGGGGCGTACTCCGGAAGGCAGCCTGGCCGCACGCGTATCGCCGGGTTCGGCCGCCGACCTGCGCCTGGACGAACTGCACGCGCTGGCAGGCGCTGTCCTGATGGCCGGCACCGTCTACCTGGTGCTGGCCATGCGCCGGCCCGATTTCAACGCCGCCGCCGTGCAGCCGCACCGTGACTTTCTCGATGCGTTGCAGGCACAGGGCAAGCTGCAGCTGACCGGCGGTTTTGCCGATGGCAGCGGTGGCGCCTATGTGCTGTGCAACGTGGACAGCCTGGCGCAGGCGCAGGCCATCGTCGCCACCGATCCGCTGGTGACGATGCAGGCCTCCGCGCTGACCGTGCACGAATGGAACACCCGCTGAGAGCCTGACCGATGATCCAGCACGCTGCCCACGTCGCCTCGCCGTTCCCCGAACAAGCGCTGCCGCCGTGGCGGCGTGCGGTGCTGAAGGTCGGCAGCAGCCTGCTGGCTGCCGATGGCGGCGGCCTGTCACCTCGCCACGCGCTGGGCCTGGCACAGTTCGTGTCGGCCAATGTACTGGCCGGGCGTGAGGTGGTGATCGTGTCTTCCGGCGCGGTCGCTGCCGGGCGCGCGATCCTGCCGCGGGCCGATGAGCCGGGCGCAGCGATGGCAGCGCGGCAGGCGCTGGCTGCGCTCGGTCAGGCGCAGCTGATCGGGCTCTGGCAGCGCTTCTTCGAGCGCCCCGTGGCGCAGGTGCTGCTGACCCACGACGACCTGCGCAACCGCCGCCGCTACCTCAACGCACGCGCCACGCTCAATGAGTTGCTGCGGCTGGGCGCGTTGCCGGTGGTCAACGAGAACGACACCGTGTCGGTGGACGAACTCAAGCTCGGCGACAACGACAACCTGGCTGCCACCGTGGCCGCGCTGGTCGATGCCGATGCACTGTTCATTGCCACCGACATCGACGGCCTGTACAGCGCGGACCCGCGCACCGTGGCCGATGCGCGGCCACTGCACGACGTGCCGGAACTGAGTGACGAGGTGCTGGCGATGGCCGGCGGCGCAGGGTCGCGCGCCGGTACCGGCGGCATGCGGACCAAGCTTGAGGCGGCGGCCAAGGCGGGTCGTCTCGGCATCGAGACCTACCTTTTCAACGGCCGCAGCAGCGACGTGGTGCGTGCACTGGCGCAGGACCGCCTGTTCGGCACCCGCATCCACGCCGCGCAGCCGCGAGGCGGCCCGCAAGCACTGGCTGCGGCATGCACCGCTGACCGAAGGCGCGATCGTGATCGATGCCGGTGCGGCACAGGCCATGCGCGAGAAGGGCGCCTCGTTGCTGCCCGGTGGCATCACCGGTGCGGAGGGCACGTTCCGGCGTGGCGATATGGTGCAGGTGTGCTGGAATGCACCACAGGGCCGTGTCTGCATCGCCCGCGGTGTCAGCCAGTACGCCGCCGATGATGTGCGCCGGATCGCCGGTCGCCATTCGCGCGACATCGAGGCCGTGCTGGGCTACAACTACGGTGGCAGTGTCGTCCATCGCGACGATCTGGTGCTGCCATGACCGGTTTGAAGGACACCCCGATGAGCGAAATCGAAGCGCAGGCGCGTGCCTGCCGTGACGCGGCCCAGATCGTTGCCGGCCTCGACAGTGCGGCGCGCCGCACGCTGCTGCTGGCGATGGCGCAGGCACTGGAAGTGAATGCCGGGCTGATCCTGGCCGGCAATGCGCGTGACCTCGCCGCCGCGCGACAAGGGCGTTGGCAGTGCCATGCTCGACCGCTTGGCGCTGGACCCGGCACGCCTGTTCGCGATGGCCGAAGCCGTGCGTGAGGTCGCCGCGCTGCCCGATCCGGTCGGCCAGATCACCCGCGACGATGTGCGTCCAAACGGCATCCGGGTGCAGAAGGTGCGCGTGCCGCTGGGCGTGATCGCGATGATCTACGAAGCCCGCCCGAACGTGACCGCCGAAGCGGCCGCGCTGTGCCTGAAGGCCGGCAATGGCGTGATCCTGCGCGGCGGTTCCGAGGCGATCCACTCCAACACCGCCATCGCCCAGGCGCTGTCCGGCGCATTGAAGGCCAACGGCGTACCGCCGGCTGCGGTGACCGTGCTGACCGACCTGCGCCGCGAAGCGATGCTGGGACTGCTGCAGTTGCATGAGCTGATCGACCTGGCCATTCCGCGTGGCGGCGAAGGCCTGATCCGCTTCGTCGCCGAGCATGCGCGGGTGCCGGTGATCAAGCATTACAAGGGCGTGTGCCATCTGTTCGTGGATGCCAGCGCCGACCTCGGCAAGGCCATTGACCTGCTGGTGGATGGCAAGTGCAGCCGCCCTGCAGCCTGCAACTCGCTGGAAACGCTGCTGGTGCACCGCGAGGTGGCCGAAGCGTTCCTGCCCCGCGTGGCGCAGGCGCTCGGCGAGCGCGGCGTGCAGCTGCGCGCCGATGCGCAGGCGCAGCCGCTGCTGCCGGGCAGCATGTTGGCCACTGAAGACGACTATGCCGCCGAGTTCCTTGATCTGGTGCTGGCGGTACGCGTGGTTGACGATCTCGACGCTGCCATTGCGCACATCCGTGCCTACACCTCCGACCATACCGAAGTGATCGCCACCGAAGACGCGGGCAACGCCGAGCGCTTCGTCACTGCGCTGCGCTCGGCGGTGGTGATGGTCAATGCGTCCTCGCGTTTCTCCGACGGCGGCCAGCTGGGCCTGGGCAGCGAGATCGGCATCTCCACCACGCGCCTGCACGCGTACGGCCCGATGGGGCTGGAGGCACTCACCGTCGAACGATTTGTCGTGCGCGGTGAAGGGCAGACCCGCAAATAGATCCACGCCATGCGTGGATGCTCTTCGCGGTAGACCCCGGTGCCGACCAAGGTCGGCACCCACCAGGCCCAAGCGCCGACTGAGGTCGGCATCTACCGTGCAGCAGGGCTACACCACCTCGCGGCGGATGCCGATCGGCCGCGCGTGATCGTCCATGTGCAGCGTGGCGGCCTTGCAGCCCAGCAGGCGCTCGGCCAGCCCGGTGCTGGCCCCCAGGTCGGCGGCCACTTCGTTGAGGCTGGCCAGCGGCCGCGGCAGGCGCCGGTCGTGGCCGCGGAAGCGCGCGCGGTTGTACTCGGCCCAGCCGATCAGCAGTACGCTGGCGCACAGCAGCATCAGCGGCAACGCCACCAGCACATAGGGGTCGAACTGGCTTTGCCGTTCGTACAGCTGCTGCCAGGCCAGCTGGCCGCCGACCAGCCACGACACCAGGGTGACCAGTGGGGCCCACAGGTAGAAGTAGAACCCCCAGAACGCGAGGGTGACGAAGCCCCAGGCGGTGCGTTGGAAGCGTGGTTGGCGATGCGGCTTGCGGATCATCCGCGAGTCGAAGCGGTTGGACGGGCGTTGTGCGTTCATCGGATCCCCCGATCGGGACTGGTCCAGGTGGCGCGCTTGCTGCGACGGCGCAGCAGGGTTTTCGGCAACGCCACCAGGGTGGTGGAAAGGCTGATCAACCAGTACGCCATCGGGTACCAGATGACCCAGAAGTAGTTGCGTCCAATCTGTGTTTCGTAACGACGGTCGATGATCAGGCTGCTGGCGAACTGCAGCAGGCAGACCAGGGCCAGGATCACGCCATGCCACTCCGGCAGCAGGCTGGCGATATGCAGTTGCGGGGGCAGTTCGATGAACTTGCCCAGCGCCCACAGCACCACGATGAACAACATGGTGTAAGCCCAGATCACGCTGAGCACGTACTCCAGCAGTACGCCCCACATGCGCCGCTCCTTCCAGTGCAGCAGCGAGCGGGCGTGGCGCAGCATCACCTCCACGCCGCCCTGGGCCCAGCGCAGCCGCTGCCGCCACAGCCCCTTCAGGGTTTCCGGCATCAGGATGAAGCATAGTGCGTTGGGTTCGTAGCGGATGTCCCAGTGCGCGCGCTGCAGGCGCCAGCTGATGTCGATGTCTTCGGTCACCATGTCATCGGACCACCAGCCGACCTGGTGCAGGGCGGTGCGGCGGAAGCCGGCGATCACGCCGGAGATGGTGAAGATGCGCCCGTACACCCGCTGCGCGCGCTTGATCATGCCGATGATCGAGGAGAACTCGGCCACCTGCAGGCGTCCGAGCAGGGTGGAGCGGTTGCGGATGCGCGGGTTGCCGGTGACCGCGCCGACCCGGTTGCCGCTGACCAGGTGCCAGATCATCCAGTGCAGCGCGTGTTCTTCCAGCATCGCGTCGCCGTCGATGCACACCAGGTATTCCGAGCGTGCGGCGAGCGCCCCCATGCGCAGCGCATTGGCCTTGCCGAGGTTGCGGTCCAGGTGCAGCACGCGCAGCCGTGGGTGCTTTGCCGCCAGGGCGTCCAGCCGCGCACCCGTGTCGTCGCTGCTGCCGTCGTCGATGGCGATCACCTCATAGTCGGCCGGGTAGCGCTGGGCCAGCGCCGCGCCGAGTGTGTCGTCGAGGTTTGCCGACTCGTTGTGGCAGGGAATCAGCAGGCTCGCGAACGGTGGATCGACCATCAGCGGCGGGTCGTTGCGTGGGCGCGAATGGCGTTCGCGCCGGAAGTAGTAATACAGGCCGCCCGACATCCAGAAGAATGCCATCACCATCGGGTAGTAGAAGGCGAACTGGAACAGGACCTGCAGCAACGGATGCATGTCCATGTCACTTCTCCGGGTACGGGAAGTTGCCGGCGGACATTGCCGCGCGGGCATCGCGGGTGGAGGGCTGGTCGGCGATGAAGTCGTCCGGGTACCAGGCGAAGTGGTGCACGCCCTGCGCCTGCAACTGGCGGATCTGCGCGCGCAGTCGCTCGGCGGGAATCGGTTGCCCGCTGCGCCAATCGACGGTCTGCAGTTCGAACAGGGTGTGCTGCAGCTGTGGGTCATGTGCACGCACCGCGGCCAGCAGCTGGTCGAGCCAGCGCTCCGGATGCCTGCTGCCTTCCATCCACGGCATCGCCATCAGTGCGGTCTGGTCGTAGGCCTTGTTGAACAGGTCCAGGCGCTGCGCGAACCAGGCTTCGCTCTGCGGGCGCAGCACCGGCTCCGCGTACAGGTTGCGCACCGTGGCCAGCTTCGGCCGCCAGCGCTGCGCGCTGTTGCGCAGCGCCAGGGTGAAGTCGATCAACGCCTGCGTGCGTGCGCTGCCCCCATCGCCGGCCGCCAGCGTGGGCAGCTCGGTATCGCGCAGGTACCCATCGTCATGGAACAGCAGGCCCTCGAAGTAGGAGTTGACCGCCAGATCCTCGTAGAGGTCGAGCATGACCTGGCGCGCCTGGGGATTGGTGAAGTCCAGCCGGTACATGCCATCGGCATCGCCGTTGCGGATCGCCAGCGCCTTGCGCTGCACCGGGTCGGGCAGCTCGAAGCCGAGTACCGGCAGCCATGCGTAGACCTTCACCCCCGCACGCGATTTCAGCTGCCAGGCAACGCGACTGAACAGGTCCGCGCGCATCGGCATGTGGCGGTTGGGGAAGTACAGTGCATCGGCGGTGTTGTTGCCGTCCGGGTCGGCGAACGCCTGCAGGTAGACGTGCGTCGGTGCGATGCGCTTGACCCGCTCGATCAGTGCATCCAGATTGCGCGCCTGCTGTGCGGGCTCCGGGTCGTAGACATCATCCAGGTCGATCTGCAGGGCACGGATGCCATCGAGCGCGACGTCGCGGCGCAGCTCGTAGGCCAGCCCTTCCACGGTCGGGTTGTCGCTGACCAGGAAGCGTGCCAGGCCATGCAGGTCGCTGGCCACCGGCGTGCTGCGGCCCTCCAGATCGAAGGACACCGGCATGCCCAGCTGCTCGGCGATGTCGTTGCTCAACTGGTTGTAGGCCGCGTATGGCCAGACGATGGCGCGCGGGCGCACGCCCAGATGCTGCTCGATGCGCTGCACGCTGCGCGAGAGATCGGCGCGCAGGCGTTGCGCGTACTGCGCCTCGCTCTCATAGCTGCGCGTGGCGGGGTTGTAAACGCGGGTCACGACAGCCGGGGTGGAGTTCCCCTGTGGGTTGGCGAGCACCCCGTGGTGCAGGTCGTCGGTATGGCTGGCCACTTCGATCAGGCCGCTGTCGTGCATCTGCTTCAGCTGTGCCCAGGTGATGAAGTCGTCGCGGCGGAACGGCCGGTAGCCATAGTCGATGGTGCGGCCAGGTGCCATGTCCACATAGTCGGTGATCACCGCCACCAGCGCCGGATAGCGGTAAGCCTGCAGCAACGGGAAGGCCTTGTCGTAGACGCTGCGCAGGCCGTCATCGAAGGTCAGCAGTACCGGTTTCGGTGGCAGCGTGGCGCGTCCCCGGGAGGCGTCGATCACCTGCGACAGCGACACCGGGTGGTAACCGTGTGCCCCCAGCCAGTCCAGATGGGCGGCGAAGTTCTGCGTGCTCACCGCATAGGTATCGGCATCCCCCTTGGCTGCGACCTGGTCGCGGATGTCGTGGTAGCTGAGGATCAGCAGGCCATTGTCGATCGCATCGAGATGCAGGGCCTGCTGCGCGAAGGCCGGCGGCGCAGCCGACAGCAGCAGGAGCACGATCAGGCGCAGGATGCGGGTCATGTCAGTCTCCCCAGCGCAGTGCGGCTTCGAAGCCGATATGGCGTTCGCGATGGCCGTCGTAGACCGGCCGCGACCAGCGCACGCCATACTCGAACACGCGGCCCTGGCCCAGCTGCCACTCATGCATGTATGACACCGACGGCACCAGTGCACTGCCGAAGCCGTCCTGCCAGTAATCGCCCAGCGAGACGGTCAGCCGGTGGCGGAAGTGGCGTTCGTAGTGGCGCCACAACTGCTGGTCGATGCGCAGGCCGATCTCGACCATGCGATCACGCTTCGGGTTGAAGTAGGGAGCATCATCGCGGCTGCCGCGACTGGTGTAGGCACTGCCCAGGCCATCGATCAGCCACCGTGGGCGTGTCAGCAGCCGCTGCTCGACGCTGGTGCTGAACAGTTCGCGATGGTTGCCATCGTCGTAGCGGAAGCGGCTGGCGCCGAACATCCAGTGCGTGCGTTCGCTGCGCCGGTAGTCGACCTGCGCGCTGACGCTGTCGGCAGTGATGCCGGCCACGCGCGCCTGCATTGATGCATCCGGATCATTGCGTGCGGCGGTCAGTCCGGCATGCCAGTAGTCGTTGAACTGCCAGCCCGCGCCGACGCGCAGGCCGGTATCACCGATGTGGTCGTTGGCGCGCAGCACTGCAGCTTCCGCATCCAGACGGCCGAATCGGTAGCGTACGCCCGCGCCCAGCCACAGCGGGTCGATGCGCTGGTCTTGGAAATCGACCGAGCGCCGGTCGGCGAAGGCGAACAGCCGCCAGCGATCGTCGAGTACGGGTGTCTGGACTTCCATGCCATAGCGGCGGTCGTTGTTGCCCAGTGGCGAAGTGCCGCCACCGCCGGAGCTGCGGCCGATGTCGGTCCATGCCTTCAGCTGCCAACCGCGGTGCGCGCCAGGCCTGGTCCATGCGTTCGACGGCGGGCTGGGTGGGGTAGCGCGCGACCAGATCGTCGTGCAGCGGTCGCGCCAGGTCATCGCGTTGCAGGGCGACGTAGGCTTCCTGCATGCCCAGCCGTGGCTCGATGTCGCGCGGGTCCAGCGCATGCGCCATCTGTTGCCGTTGCAGCGCCCTGCGTGGCCAGCCGCGCATCATGTACACGCTGCCCAGCGCGCTCTGCAGGCCGCCGTTGCCCGGTGCGATGTCGACCATCGATTCCAGATCGCGCTGCGCGGTGGGCAGGTCACCGCTGTAGGCGCGCACCATCGCCAGGTTGAGGTCGGCTTCGTAGCGCGACCAGTTTGGATACGGCGACTTGCCGTTGCTCCAGCGCCAGGCAGGTTCCTTGTCGCGCCACGCCTGCAGCAGGTCGACGGCCTTTTCCTGCTGCTCGCTTTCCAGGTAGGCGTAAGCCAGTTCCGAATGCGAGGCGTCGCGCGTCGGATCGCCTGCGACGGCCGCCTGCAGCACCGGAATGGCTTCTTCCGGATGCAGCGTGCCCATCAGCGAATCGCCGACCGCAGGCAGAACATAGTCGGGCAGGGCATGGCCTTCAGCCTGCAGTGCGCGGGCTTCCTCTCGCGCCTGCGCATGGCGGCCCAACCGGTTGAGCAGGATCAGCCGGTCCATGCGGATGCGCAATGGCGCCTGCACAGGTGGGGTGCCTTCGCTGCCCAGATAGCGCTGCATGCGCGCCAGGGTCGATTCGGCTTCTTCCAGCCGGCTGTCTTCGCTGCTGCTGTAGGCCAGGCTCCAGACCACCAGCTTGGCCAGGTAGTCGCCTTCGATGCGTTGCTTCTGAGCAGCGTCGAACAGTTGCGGGCGCTGCTGGTACAGCTCCCAGGCGCGCCAGGCATTGCCGATGTCGCCCAGAGTCAGGACGCGCAGCTTGAACAGCAGGTCGTCGTTGGGCTGCTGCTGGCTGGCGCGCTCGATCGCGCCGAGCGCATCCAGCCAACGGGCCTGGTCGCGGTAGCGGCCGATCTCGGCCAGGGCCGCCTCGCGGTCAGGCGGGGCAGCGCTGCTGGCCCAGGCCAGGGCGGTACAGGCAAGGCCGACGCAGAGCGCCAGCCGGCGGTGGACAACCATTGGGGACCCCCTTGGCTTCCGAACCAGACAACCTGAAAAATGTGACGCACATCACATGCCAGATTTTGGGATGGCCGTGGCCTGCGTCACTCCCCTCGCGAACTCCCATCCAGCAGGGATGGGCGAAACCAGGACAGCGACCTGCAATGTCTTGTCTGAAACGAGAGTCCCCCGCACACCGAGTGGTGGCCTGGGCGGCGCTGCCGCCCCCATGCCCGATGCCGGCACGCGGCAAGGATGGGCATTCGTGGGCACTATCCGCCCGGAATTGTCAGCCCGGCGTCAAAATGCGCAGACGGGCTGACGAGCGGTAGGTGGGGCCGGTTGCGAGGCCCCACGTGGCTTACCAGAGGTCTTCCAGCTTGCGCGGCTTGCAGGCCACCCAGGAGGCGCACGGCATCAGGGTGGCGCAGCCGAACAGGAAGCTGAATGGGATCGTCCAGCCGTCGCTGACGGTGTGCAGCCAGCCGACCAGGAACGGCCCCAGGCAGCTGAAGCTGTAGCCCACGCCCTGCATGAACCCGGACAGCGCGGCCGAGCCGGTGGGGGTGCGGGTGCGCAGGTTGATCAGGGTCAGCGCCAGCGGGAAGGTGGACGGACCGACGCCGAGCAGGCAGGCCCACAGCAGCGGCGCCTTCATCGGGGCCACAAGCAGGCCGGTGAAGGCGATCACGAACGAGAAGAAACCGATCAGCACCAGCGGGAACGGGTTCTGCAGGCGCACCGCCATCGACGGAATGACCAGCGACGGCAGCAGGCCCAGTGCCGAGAACACGGCGACCATCACGCCGCCGAACGCGGGCGTGCCACCGGCCTCGACCACGATGCGCGGCAGCCAGGTGAACATCGAATAGGTCATCAGCGAGGTCATGCCGAACATAAGCGTCATGCTCCAGCCCAGCGACGTGCGCCAGACCTTGCCGTGCGGCTGTGCGGTGGGATCGGTGGCGTCGGCCTGCGGCTTCGGTGCGCGCCTGGCCAGCAGCAGCCACGGCAGGGCGGCGGCCAGCGCCAGCAGCGCCCACATGCCCAGCGACACGCGCCAGCCCGCAGCATTCGCCACCGGCACTGCCAGCAGCGCCGGCAGCATCGTGCCCAGCTGCAGCACGCTGATGTACAGCGTGCTCATGGTGCCAACCTTGTTGGCGAAATAGCGCTTCACCAGCGGCGGCACCACCACGTTGCCGATGCCCATGCCGGCCAGTGCAACCACCGAACCGAGCAGCAGCGTGCCGACGTTGCCGGCGCTGGAACGCAGCAGCAGGCCGGCCATCGCCATCACCATCGCCAGCAGCGTGGTGCGTTCCAGGCCCAGGCGCCGCGCCAATGCCGGCGTGGCCACGCCGAACAGCGCGAACGAGGCGGTCGGCAGCATGCCCAGCACGCCGGTCATGGTGGTGCCGAAGCCGAACTGCTGGCCGAGCACGTCCAGCAGCGGGGTGATCGAGGTGACCGCAGTGCGCAGGTTGACCGCTGCCAGCAGGATCGCGGCAAACGCGAGGACACGGCCGTGCAGCAGCGACGGCGAATCGGAAGGGGAGGAACTCATCGGTGGTCCTTGCAGGTGTCGCACGCCGCAGCAACGGCATGCAGCGCCGGCATCGGTCTACGCCGAAGCGGCAGGTGGGGGTGGGGGCTGCAGGAGGGCCGGCAGCGCGGCCATTGTACGTGCGCTGCGCGGCAAGGTCCCGTCACGCGGGCGGCCTGGCGCTTGATACAAAAAAACCCGGAGGACAGTGATGTCTTCCAGGCTTCTTGGTGACCACCGAAGTGGTCGGGGAGACAGGATTCGAACCTGCGACCTCTACGTCCCGAACGTAGCGCTCTACCAGACTGAGCTACACCCCGAAGGGAGCCGCCTATTCTAGCGATTCACCCCGATGGCGGCAAGGGGTGAATGCTGTTTTCTTCACACTGCCGAAGCAGTGCCACTTCAGGGAACAAAAAAAGCCTGGACGACTTCACCAGGCTTCAATGCGACCACTTGAGTGGTCGGGGAGACAGGATTCGAACCTGCGACCTCTACGTCCCGAACGTAGCGCTCTACCAGACTGAGCTACACCCCGAAGGAGCCGCCTAAGATACCGTGTGAAGGCCAAGGCGGCAAGGTTTTTTTACAGCTCAGCGACGATTTTCTTTCTCGATGCGGTTCTGCTCGCGGGCTTCGAACCACATGCCATTGAGGATGGCCACCGTCGAGGCGAGGCCGGCGCCGAGAATCCAGGCGAAATACCACATGATCAGTCTCCTTCATTCCGGGTAGGTGCCGACCGTTGGTCGGCACACATGCAAGCGATCAATACGCGTTCGGGTTGTTGCCCATCTCTTCGGTGGTGGTCTTGCCCTTCAGCACGCGGTACACCCAGGTGGTGTAACCGATGATGATCGGCAGGAACACCGCCGTGGCCAGCAGCATGATCCACAGGGTCAGGTGGCTGGACGAGGCATCCCACACGGTCAGGCTGGAGGTGGGCTGGCTCGAGGACGGTAGCAGGAACGGGAAGATGGCGAAGCCGACGGTCAGGATGATGCCGGCGATGGCCGCACCGGAGGCGATGAAGGCCAGGCCGCCGCGACGGGCACGCAGCAGCACCGCACTGGCCAGCAGGCCGGCCAGGCCGAGCAGCGGGGCCAGGATCGTGGCCGGCATCGTGCTGTAGTTGCGCATCCAGCCACCGGCGGCGCCGAGTTCGGCGGTCTTCAGTAGCGGATTGGTGGCGCCATCGGTGACCACCTGCGAGGTGATCTGGTAACCCGGCAGGCCGAAGGCCACCCAGGCGCCACCGACGGCGAACAGCACGAAGGCGATGATCGCGGCGATGCTGCCGAAGCGGGCCGCACGCTCGGCCACCGGGCCATCGGTCTTCAGCACCAGCATGGCGGCACCGTGGGCGACCAGCATCGACACGCTGAGCAGGCCGGCCAGCAGTGCGAAGGGCATCAGCAGGCCGAAGAACGAGCCGGTGTAGAAGATGCGCATGCTGTCATCGAAGTGGAACGGCACGCCCAACACCACGTTGCCCACTGCCACGCCCATGATCAGCGCCGGGATGAAGCCGCCGATGAACAGCGCCCAGTCCCAGGTGTTGCGCCAGCGCTCGCTGGGCATCTTGCTGCGGAACTTGAAGCCGACCGGACGCAGGATCAGGGCGAACAGGATCACGAACATCGCCAGGTAGAACCCGGAGAAGCTGACCGCATACAGCGGCGGCCAGGCGGCGAAGATCGCACCGCCACCGAGCACCAGCCATACCTGGTTGCCTTCCCAGACCGGGCCGATGGTGTTGATCACCAGCCGGCGCTCGGCATCGTTGCGGGCGACGAAGGGCAGCAGGGTGCCCACGCCCAGGTCGAAACCATCCATCACGGCGAAACCGATCAGCAGGATGCCGAGCAGCAACCACCAGATCACGCGCAGCGTGGTGTAGTCCAGAAGAATGAAATCCATCTTGGTTCTCCTGCCTCAGGCCTGGCCGGCGGCCGGCGCCGAGGCATTGTGGGAAGCATGCGGCTGGGGCGACTGCAGCGACGGCAGCACCTCGTCCGGACCCTTGCGGATCGCCTTGAGCATCAGCTTGATCTCGACCACGATCAGCGCGGTGTAGATCGCGGTGAAGCCGGCCAGGGTCAGCACGATTTCATGCAGGGCCAGGCCCGATGCTGCATAGAAGGTCGGCAGCACGCCGTCGACCGCCCACGGCTGGCGACCGTATTCGGCTACGAACCAGCCACATTCGATCGCGATCCACGGTGCCGGCAGCGTCCACAGGGCCAGGCGCAGGAACCAGCGCTTGTCCTGGAAGTTGTTGCGGCAGGAGTAGTAGAAGGCCAGCGCGAAGAAGGCGATCAGGTAGAAGCCCAGTCCGGCCATCACGCGGAAGGTCCAGAACAGCGGCATCACGCGCGGCACGGTGTCCATCGCCGCCTGCGAGATTTCCTGCGGGGTGGCGTTGAGGATGTCATCGCGGTAGCGCTTGAGCAGCAGGCCATGGCCTAGGTCCTGCCAATGGCGGTCGAACATCTCGCGCGCTTCAACGTCGTTCTTGTTCGCGCGCAGGCGTTCCAGCGCACCGTAGGCCAGCTGGCCGCCGCGCACGCGGTGTTCGGCGCGCTCGACCAGTTCCAGGATGCCCGGGATCGGCTGGTTCAACGAACGGGTGGCGATCAGGCCCATCAGGTACGGGATCTTCACCGCGTAGTCGTTCTGGTGGGTTTCCTGGTTCGGGATGCCGAAGGCGGTGAAGTCGGCCGGTGCACGCTCGGTCTCCCACATCGCTTCGATCGCGGCCAGCTTCATCTTCTGGTGTTCGCTGGCGGCGTAACCGCTCTCGTCACCCAGCACCACCACCGACAGCGACGACAGCAGGCCGAAGGCTGCGGCCACGGCGAACGAACGACGGGCCAGGTCCTTGTGCTTGTTGCGCAGCAGGAACAGGGCGCTGATCGCCATCACGAACACTGCACCAGTCACGTAACCGGCGCTGACGGTGTGCACGAACTTGGCCTGCGCCACCGGGTTGAACACCACGGCCATGAAGTCGACGACTTCCATGCGCATGGTTTCCGGGTTGAACACCGCGCCGGTCGGGTTCTGCATCCAGCCGTTGGCGATCAGGATCCAGATGGCCGACAGGTTGGTGCCCAGCGCCATCAGCCAGGTCACCATCAGGTGCTTGACCTTGGTCAGGCGGTTCCAACCGAAGAAGAACAGGCCGACGAAGGTGGCTTCCAGGAAGAACGCCATCAGGCCTTCGATGGCCAGCGGTGCACCGAAGATGTCACCCACGTAGTGGCTGTAGTAGGACCAGTTCATGCCGAACTGGAATTCCATGACGATGCCGGTGGCGACGCCCATGGCGAAGTTGATGCCGAACAGGACGCCCCAGAACAGGGTCATCCTGCGCCAGATCTCCTTGCCGGTCATCACGTACACGCTCTCCATGATGGCTACCATGAAGGACAGGCCGAGGGTGAGCGGTACGAATAGGAAGTGGTACATCGCGGTCAGCGCGAATTGCAGCCGCGACAGTTCTACGACTGTCTGATCAATCATGGCCTGGCTACCTCGTTGGATAGTGCCGTTGCAGGTGGCGGGAAGGGTGGTCTACGACGTGAATGATGTGACCGACTACTTCAAACAGCCTTGATCCAGATCAATGTATGAACAGGTGCCCCGGTTGATCGTATGCCAACCTGATGAAGACTGCGACCGCTGGCCGCAGAGGCCGGCTATTGCCTGCGCCTACAATGCCGTGTCTCCCCTGTTACCCGTGAAGACCCCTTGAGCGCTGCCGAAACGACCCCTGACGGCCTTTCCCCGGAAGCCGAAACGACCCGCCAGCGGCGTGCCCGCACCGCCTGGCTGGCCGATCTTGCGCGCTCCGCTCGAGGTCGCCAGCGGCTGGCGGCGCTGTGCATCAGCCTGTCCGGCGCGCTGCTGATCGGCCAGGCCGCTGCCATCGCCTGGCTGGTGCAGCAGGTGCTGGTGGAACGCGCACCGCTGGCGTCGGGCCTGCTGGTGCTCGCTGGGCTGGCGGTGATCCTGGTGCTGCGCACGCTGCTGGGCAGCGCCACCCAGGCGGCTGCCGGTGATGTGGCCGATGCCGCGCGGTTGGCGCTGCGCGAGCGTGTGTTCGCGCGCCTGCTTGGGCATGGGCCGCTGTGGCTGCGCCAGCGCCGCACCGGCGAGCTGGGCGAACTGATGCTTCATCACGGTGATGCGATCGAGAGCTATTACAGCGGCTTCCTGCCGGTGCGCACCGAAGTGGTGGTGGTGCCGCTGCTGATCCTGGCCGCAGTGGCCTGGGTGGATTGGGTGGTGGCGCTGATCCTGCTGTTCACCGCACCGCTGGTGCCGTTCTTCATGATGCTGGTGGGCTGGGGCGCTGAAGCCGCCGGCCGTGCGCAGCTGGGCGAGCTGGCGCGGATGAGCGGCCACTTCGCCGACCGCATCAAGGGTCTGGGCCTGCTGCGCCTGTATGGCCGGGGCGAGGCCGAACTGGACGGCATCGCGGCCGCCGCCGAAGGCGTGCG
The DNA here is from genome assembly GCF_056481145.1 of Stenotrophomonas sp. 93052_Sma. Classification (NCBI taxonomy): domain Bacteria; kingdom Pseudomonadati; phylum Pseudomonadota; class Gammaproteobacteria; order Lysobacterales; family Lysobacteraceae; genus Stenotrophomonas; species Stenotrophomonas sp. 93052_Sma. Next base: position 3,323,206 of record NZ_CM151134.1, on the reverse strand, counting down.
CGTGCGCACGATGAGGGTGCTGCGGATCGCCTTCCTGTCGTCCACGGTGCTGGAATTCTTCGCCTCGGTGAGCGTGGCGATGGTTGCGCTGTACCTGGGCCTGAGTTATCTGGGCCTGATGACGCTGCATGCAGCAGTGCCGACGCTGGGCGCCGGGCTGTTCTGCCTGCTCCTGGCGCCGGAGTTCTACGCGCCGCTGCGGCGTCTGGCCGCGCACTACCACGATCGTGCCAACGCACTGGCTGCCGCCGCCGAGGTGGAGCGCCTGCTGCAGTCGCTGCCCGATGAGCAGGGCCTGATCGAGAACGAGATCGCGCCGCTGGCGGCGGAGCCGGCCGAGGCCGCATTGCCGCCGCTGCAGGCGCAGGGGCTGGTGCTGCGCCCGTTGGGCGCGCCGCAGGACGTGCTGCAGGATCTGGACCTGCTGCTGGAGCCGGGCCAGCGCCTGGCCCTGGTCGGTCCCAGCGGGTCCGGCAAAAGCACGTTGCTGGAGGCGCTGGCCGGCTGGTTGCCGCCGCGTGCCGGCAAGCTGCAGCTGCGGCCCGGCGTGCAGGTGGCCTATGCCAGCCAGCGACCGTACCTGTTCCACGGCAGCATCGCCGACAACCTGCGCCTGGCCGATCCCGGTGCCAGCGATGCGCGGTTGCGCGCAGTGGCCGAGGCCTCGCAGGTGCTGCAGTTCGCACAGCGCCTGCCGCAGGGGCTGGATACCGTGATCGGCGAGCGCGGCTTCGGCCTGTCCGGTGGTGAAGCACGCCGCATCGGCCTGGCCCGCCTGCTGCTGCGCGACCCGCAGGTGCTGCTGCTGGACGAACCCACTGCGTTCCTCGATGCCGATACCGAAGCCGCGCTGCTGCGCAGCCTGGCCGCCTATGCACGTGGACGCAGCGTGGTGGTCGCCACCCACAGCCCTGCGGTGATCGCGTGGGCTGACCGTTGCCTGCTGTTGCCGGAAGGCCGCCTGGTCGAGCCGGCACAGGCGGTGCGCGCATGAGCCGTTCGCCTGATTCGCTGCGCGCGGTGTTCCTGCGCCATCGCCCGCGCCTGCTGCTGACCGTGCTGCTGCTGTGGATCACGATGCTGGCCGGCACCGCCCTGCTGGGCCTGTCCGGTGGCTTCCTGACCGCCGCTGCGTTGGCTGGCGCGGCCGGCCTCGGCCAAGGCTTCAACTTCTTCTCACCGTCCGCGGGTATACGCGGGCTGACGATGGCGCGCATCGTGTCGCGCTATTTCGAGAAGCTGGTCGGCCACGACGCCACGCTGCGCATCGCCCGCGACCTGCGCGTGTGGTTCTTCCGCCGCGCGTTGCCGCTGGCACCCGCACGGTTGGGGGCTACGCGCACCGGCGACCTTCTGGCGCGCCTGCTCGGCGACATCGGTGAAGTGGACGGCCTGCTGGTGCGTGCGATCGGGCCGCTGGTGGCGTTGGGCGGATTGTCGCTGGTCGCGATCGTTTCGGCAGCGCTGATCCTGCCCTCGGCAGCGGTACTGCTGGCGGTGCTGGCGCTGCTGATCGCCTTCGGTGTGCCCTGGCTGGGCGTGCGTGGCCATGACGACGAAGAGGCCGATCGTGCCGCGCACCGCGCTGCGTTGCGCACCGCTGCATTCGAAGGGCTGGAAGGGGCCGGTGATCTGGCTGCGCTGCATGCCGATGCGGCCTGGCAGCTGAAGGTGCGTGTGGCCGCCAAGCAGCTGGCTTCGCGGGATCGTCGTCGGCGCTGGCGCCTGATCGCGGCCTCGACCCTGCATGGCCTGGTCGCCGGGCTGGGCCTGGTGGCGATGCTGGCATTGGCCCTGCATGCGGCCGAACAGCAGCGCATCGCGCCGGAGATGGCCGCGGGCCTGGTGTTCCTGACCGTGGCGTTGATCGAGCTGTGGGCCGGCATGGGCCTGGCCTGGCAGTCGCTGCAGTCCGGGCGCATTGCCGCCGATCGGTTGCAGGCCATCGTCGAGCAACCGCCGACGGTGGAGGACCCGCAGGTGCCGCAGGCAGTGCCGCAGGCCGCGCGCGTGCACTGGGATGACGTGCACTTCCAGTGGCCCGGTGCGGCGCGGCCGGTGTTGTCCGGCCTGCAGCTGACCCTGGCGCCGGGCGAGCGTATCGCGATTCGCGGCGACAGCGGCAGTGGCAAGACCACGCTGTCGAGCCTGCTGCTGCGGCTATGGGATCCGCAGCAGGGACGGCTGACCTACGGTGGCCGCGACCTGCGTGATTTCGCCCAGGCCGACTGGCACCGGCAACTGGCGTGGCTGCCGCAGAACGCGCCGGTGTTTGCCGGCAGCGTGGCCGAGAACCTGCGATTGGGTGATCCCGATGCCAGTGACGCAGCGTTGTGGGCGATACTGCGTCGCGTGCGCCTGGGCGAGTGGGCCGAGCGCAACGGTGGCCTGCAGGCCTGGGTGGGCGAGAACGGCGCGACGATGTCGGCCGGCCAGGCACGACGCCTGGCGCTGGCGCGCGCTGCTGCGCAATGCGCCGATCCTGCTGCTGGACGAACCGACCGAAGGCCTGGATGTGGATACCGCACGTGCGTTGCTGCAGGACCTTTCCGGGTTGCTGGACGGGCGCAGCCTGCTGATGATCACCCACGACGACCTGCCGGACGGCGTGGTGGATGCGCAGTACCGGTTGCGTGATGGGGTGTTGGAGCGCGAAGCGTGAAAACATCCCGGTAGTGCCGGCCGCTGGCCGGCAACCTCATGGCGCTTGATACAGATACGGAATTGCCGGCCAGCGGCCGGTACTACCGATTGCGAGGGTTACCGCGAAAACTCGCGCAGCATCACCGCGATCGAGGCGACGTTGGCCAGCACGCACAGCCAGAACACCCACTGGAACTCGGCTTTGCGGTGCTTGTGGCGGAACAGCGCCTGGCCCAGCAGCGCGCCCGGCCAACCACCGGCGAAGGCCAGCAGCTGCAGGGTGCGCTCGGGAATCCGCCATTGCTTGCGCTGCGCCGCGCGCTTGTCGTGGCCATACAGCCCGAACGACACCGCGCTGGCCAGCAGGCACCAGCCACCCAGCCACAGCGGCAGCACACCGCTGATCATCAAGGCGGCCAGCGCGCCGAATGCAGCCAGCGCGAGGTTACGCCGCCACGCCACTTACAGCGCGTCGAGGAAGCCGCGCACGGCCGGGCCGAAACGCTCGAAATCGACGAGGAAGGCATCATGGCCCTGCGGCGATTCCAGGCCGATGAAGCGCGCATCGGCACCGCCGGCACGCAGGCCGTCGGCGACCTGTTGCTGCTGCTGCACCGGGAACAGGATGTCGGTGTTGGCACCGATCGCCAGCGCCTTCTCCACCTGGATCTTCGCCAGCCCGGCCAGCACATCGCCGTCGGCGTACTCGGCCAGATCGAACCAGTCCATCGATCGGCTCAGGTACAGGTAGCAGTTCGGATCGAAGAAGCGCACGAAGCGCCGTGCATGGCCTTCCAGGTAGCTTTCCACCTGGAATTCGAGGCCGAACGGATCGTCGTCGGCCTGGTCCGAATCCAGCCGCACGCGGCCGAAGCGGCCATCCCATTCCAGTGCCGAGCGGTAGGTGATCACGCCCAGCTTGCGCGCCATGCGCATGCCGGACTCGGGGTACTCGGCATCGTCGTAGCGACCGCCATTCCAGCGCGGATCAAGGCGGATCGCCTCGCGCTGCAGCGAGCGGATCGCGATCGAGAACGGCAGTGCCTGCGCACTGCCGGAAATGTTGACGTGGCTGCGCGCGATGCCCGGGTGCAGCATCAGTACCGCCAGCGCGGTCATGCCGCCCATTGAATTGCCGACCACGCAGGCCAGCTGTTCGATGCCCAGTGCACGCACGACTTCAATGGCGGCGCGTGCGCCGTCTTCGATCGACAGCTCGGGAAAGTCCAGGCGGTAGGGTTCGCCGTTGGCAGGATTGAGCGAGGCCGGACCGGTCGAGCCCTTGCAGCTGCCCAGCGAGTTCACGCAGACCACGAACCAGCGGCCGGTATCGATCGGCTTGCCCGGGCCAACCATCGCTTCCCACCAGCCTGGTGCCGGGTTGGCCTCGTTGGCCGCCGCATGCGCGTCCGGCGACAGCCCGGTCACGATCAGGATTGCGTTGCTGGCGTCGGCAGCCAGTGTTCCCCAGGTTTCGTAGGCCACGCGTGCGCCATGCAGTGCGCCACCGCGCTTGAACGGGAATGGCGAGGGCAGGGCGTGGAAGCGGGTGCCGGGCGGGATGAATTCGGTCATGCAGTCATTCTAGCGGGGCCGCATGTGGAGCTGGCGACACGCTGGTTTCCATCGGCGATGCCCCCGGTAGTGCCGGCCGCTGGCCGGCAACCTCATGACTCTGGATGCGCCCGCGTGGTTGCCGGCCAGCGGCCGGCACTACGGGAACCGCAGCTCCACCACGCCTTCATGCGGCAGGCTCACCTTTACCGGCACGCTCTGCAGATCGTCCTCGCTGCGGTTGGCACTGCCGCTGCGCGAGATGCGTGCCAGCACTTCCACTTCGCGATGCGCGGACAACGGTGCGGTCGGCATCGGGCTGTCTGCGTCGCCCAGCCCGACCGTGGCCGGGAAACCGGCCAGAGGCAGCTTGCGTGCGGCCACCGGCATCGGCGGTCCACCCACGGCGCGGGCCAGCACGAATACCTGGGTGCTGGTGGGCCACTCAGCGTTGTTCAGCGCAGGCAGTTGCACGCGCACCTGCAGCAGCGCCGGTGGCGCCGCAGCGGGCGCCTGGCCGGCGGCTTCGCGGGCGATGGCGATCTGCGCCTGCAGCGCCTGCGCGGCGCCGGGCTCAAGCCGTGGCAGCAGGCCGCTCCAGATGTCGGCAGCCTCGGCATTCTTTCCGCGCTGGCGCAGGGCGATGCCCAGCAGCCAGCTGGCGCGCTCTGCATCGGGCGCCAGCGCACGGGCCTGCTGCAACCAGGCCATCGCGGTGTCATCGAACTGCTTGCCGGCATCGGCCTGCGCACGTGCCTGCGCCGCTTCCACCAGCACGCCAGGGTCTTCCGGGGCGAGAGCGGCAGCACGTGCGAAGGCATCCGCTGCGGCGGCGGCGTTGCCCAGTTCGGCCTGCGACCGGCCCAGCAACGCCCAGCCATCGGCTCGCTGCGGGTCTCGCTTCAGTGCATCCTGCAGGGCCTGCACACCATCGCGCAGGGTGGCTACCGACGGGGTCGGTTGTACCTGTGCTGCACGCGGATCACCAACCAGCAGATACAGGCAGGCACCGGCCACGCCCAGCGCGAGCACGCCCACCACGAAACCGCGGCGACCGTGGTGGCGCAGCGGCCACAGCACCAGCGCCGCCATCAGTGCGGCCACCAGTCCAGCCAGCATCGGCAGCCAATGGCTCACCATCCGTCTCCTTCATCGGTCTCGCTGGCGGGGGCGGCAGCAACCGTGCGGCCACGGCGGCGGACGATGCCCAGTACCACCAGCGCGCCGGCGCCCAGCACCAGCAGCGGACCGCCCCACAGCAGCCAGGTGCCCGGCTGCAGAGGCGGTTGATAGAGCACGAACTCACCGTAGCGCGCGACCAGGAACTGCTTGATCTGTGCGTCGTCGCGGCCCTGCTGCATCAGCTGCAGCACCTCGCGGCGCAGGTCCTGCGCGATCTGCGCGTTCGAGTCGGCCAACGACTGGTTCTGGCACTGCACGCAGCGCAGCTGCGCGGCCAGGTCGTGGAAGCGGCGTTCTTCGGCGCCATCGCGGAACTGCAGTGGCTGCGGATCATGCAACGGCTGCTGCGCCAGCACGGCCAGGGGCAGCATCAGAAGCAGCAATGCCAGCAGCCAGCGCATGGGCTCAGGGCGCCGTGTGCAGCGTGCTGCCGGCATTGCCCTGGGCCTTCTCGATCTTCTCCAGTGCCGGGATCAACTTCTCGTCGACCACGCGCTGGGTCATCGCACCGCTGTACTTCCAGCGCACGACACCGCTGCCATCGACCAGGAAGGTTTCAGGTGCCGCGGTCACGCCCCAGTCGATCGCGGTGCGGCCTTCCACGTCGCTGAGCACGACCATGAACGGGTTGCCCAGCTGTTCCAGCCAATGCAGGGCATCGGTCGGTTCATCCTTCCAGTTGTAGCCGATCACGCGCACGCGCTTGCTCTCGGCGAAACGGGTCAGCACCGGGTGTTCCTCGCGGCAGGCCGCGCACCAGCTGCCCCACACGTTCAACAGGTAAGGCGCGCCGCGCAGTTCGTCGCTGTGCACGATCATTTCCGGGTCGTGCAGCACCGGCAGCGCGAACGCCGGCGCCGGCTTGTCGATCAGCGCGGATGGCAGCACGTCGCGCTGCGGGTCACCCGATTTCATCACCCCGTAGATCATCAGCCCGAGCAGGCCGAAGAAGAACAGCACGCCGATCACGATGGCTACCGGCGGCAGCGGGCGGGAGGGGCGCGGGGTTGGGGACTCGGACATGGGAACTCCTACGGACGACGGAAGCGGCGGTCGGCGGCGGTGATGAATCCGCCCAGGGCCATCAGCAGCGCGCCCAGCCAGATCCAGCGCACGAACGGCTTGATGTGCACCCGGACCGCCCATGCATTGTTGCCCAGCGGCTCGCCCAATGCCACGTAGACATCCCCATCGAAGCGTGCATCGATGCCGGCCTCGGTCATCACCTGGCCGCCGCTGGCGTACTGGCGCTTCTCCGGATGCAGCAGGGCCAGCTCGCGGCCGTCGCGGAACACGCGCAGGTGGCCGCGGTCGGCGATGAAGTTCGGTCCTTCGCGATGGTCCACGCCCTCGAAGCGTACTTCGTGGCGGCCGACCACCACCTGCTGGCCCGGTGCCAGCGCCACTTCACGCTGTACATTGAGGGCTTCCACCAGCAGCGCACCGGCCAGGAACACGGCGATGCCGGCATGGGCGACGATCATGCCGAGCATTTCGGCGGTGAAGCGGCCATTGCCGCGCAGTCGCTGCCAGACGAAGCGTGCGGTACCGAAGCCGACCCAGACCGCGGCAGCGACACCGAGACCGGCCTTCCAGCCGTTCTGCGGCGCCTGCCACCAGGCCAGCGCACCCAGCAGCACCGCCAGCCCCAGCCAGGGTGCCAGCAGCGCGAACGAGCGCGAGGGCTGGTCGCGTTGCCACTTCACCAGCGGGCCGAACGGCAGCAGCAGGATCATCGGTGCCATCAGCAGCAGGAACAGGCTGCCGAAGTAGGGCGGGCCGACCGAGATCTTGCCCAGCGACAGTGCATCGGCCAGCAACGGATACAGTGTGCCGAGCAGCACCATCGCGCAGGCGGTGGCCAGCAGCAGGTTGTTGGCCAGCAGCAGGGTCTCGCGCGAGGTGGCGGTGAAGCCACGGCGCGGATCGTCGGCGTCCACGCTCAGCTGGCTGGCACGCAGCGCGTACAGCAGCAGGCTGCCGCCGACCAGCACCGACAGGAACACCAGGATGAACAGGCCGCGCGAGGGATCGGCAGCGAACGAATGCACGCTGGTCAGCACGCCGGAGCGCACCAGGAACGTACCCAGCAGCGACAGCGCGAAGGCGGCGATCGCCAGCAGCAGCGTCCAGCTGCCGAAGGTGCCACGCTTTTCAGTGACGGCCTGCGAATGGATCAGCGCCGCACCGACCAGCCACGGCATGAAGCTGGCGTTCTCCACCGGGTCCCAGAACCACCAGCCGCCCCAGCCCAGCTCGTAATACGCCCACCAGCTGCCCAGCGCGATGCCCAGGGTCAGGAAACTCCAGGCGACGTTGGTCCACGGCCGCGTCCAGCGCAGCCAGCGTGCGTCGACGCGGCCTTCCAGCAATGCGGCCACCGCGAACGCGAACGGCACCGCGAAGCCGACATAGCCGATGTAGAGCATCGGTGGGTGGATGATCAGCCCAGGATCCTGCAGCAGCGGGTTGAGGTCGCGGCCTTCCAGCGGCGCCGGGTTCAGGCGCAGGAACGGATTGGAGGTGAAGATCAGGAAGGCGAGGAAGCCGACGCTGACCACGCCCATCACCGCCAGTACGCGCGCCTGCACCGGCGCGGGAAGGTGCCGCGAGAACAGCGCCACCGCGCCGGTCCACAGCGCCAGCACCAGCGCCCACATCAGCAGCGAGCCCTCGTGCGCGCCCCAGACCGCCGAGTAGCGGTAGACCATCGGCAGCAGCGAATTGGAGTTCTCGGCCACGTAGCGCACCGAGAAGTCCTGCTGCACGAACGCGGCGGTCAGCACGGCGAATGCGCCGGCAAGCAGCAGCAGCTGCGCGAACGCGGCAGGTCGTGCCACCGCCATCCACGCCGTGTTGTTGCGCTGCGCGCCGACCAGCGGCAGGCCGGCCTGCAGCAGCGAGGCCAGTAACGCGCACAGCAGCAGGATCTGACCCAGTTCGGGCAGCACTCAGCGCACCTCGGGTGCCGTCACCGGCACATCGTGCTTGCGATGCGCGTCGCCCATCTTGTCGGCCACTTCCTTCGGCACGTACTTCTCATCGTGCTTGGCCAGCACCTCGTCGGCGACGAACACGCCGTCCTGCAGGCGGCCACTGGCGACCACTGCGGTGCCTTCGGCGAACATGTCCGGCAGGATCCGCGACGTGGTCACCGCCAGCTGGGCATCGCCGTCGGTCACTTCAAAACGTGCTTCCAGCGAACCCACCGGGCGGTTGAAGGAGCCCTTCACCACCATGCCGCCCAGGCGGAACCGCGACTTCGCATCGACATCGCCGCGCAGCACTTCCGAAGGCGTGTACAGGTAGGCGATGTTGCGTTCCAGCGCCATCGCCACCAGCGCGGTGGCCAGCCCGGAGGCGAGCAGGGCCAGCAGCACCCAGACCAGGCGGCGACGTTGTACCGGCGTCATCGTTCCAGCTCCGTCGACAGCGGCGCCGCAGCGTCCTGTTTGACGGCGCGGGTCTGCTGCCGCTGCTGGCGTGCCAGCGCCAACCGGCGTGCCACGCGCAGGCGCAGCCACGAACCGATGGCATCGGCGCCGAGTACCAGCACGAACACGGCGTAGGCGCCGATCACATAGGGCAGGTGGGTCATGGCTGGGCCTCCCCGGCCGCACGTGCGGCATCGACGCGACCACCGACCCAGGCCTTGCCGGCCTCGCGGTCGAGATTGTCGGCGCGGGCCTTGGCCAGCACCGAACCAGCGAACCAGAACTTGGTGCCGATCACCATCCACCACAGTGGCGCGATCATCGCGCTGCTGATCGCCGATTCACCGAACACGTTGATCGACTGGCGCTGGTGCAGGCCGCCCCACCAGTCCACCGAGTAGCGGATCACCGGCAGCAGGCTGACACCGACGATAGCCAGCAGGCCAGCCGCGCGCGGCGCTGCGACGGTCCTCGATGGCGTGGTAGAGGCCGATCACGCCCAGGTACAGGAACAGCAGCACCAGCTCACTGGTCATGCGCGGGTCCCAGTCCCACCAGGTGCCCCAGGTACCCTTGCCCCAGATGCTGCCGGTGAGCAGGGTGATCAGGGTGAAACCGGCACCCATCGGTGCGCAGGCCATGGCCAGGATCTCGCAGACCTTGATCCGCCAGATCAGGGCGATGGCGGCATACAGCGCCATCAGCGCGAACACGAACAGGCTCATCCAGGCGCTGGGCACGTGGATGTAGAGGATGCGGAAGCTGTCCAGCTGCTTGGCTTCCGGCGGCACCACCAGCAGCGCCTGCCACATGCCGACCAGCAGCACCGGCACCGCCGCGAGGTAGAACACCCGCGACCAGCGGGCAGCGAATCGGTCGAACGTGGGGGGCGAACCGAGTTGGTGGAACCAGCGGACAATCGGATTCATGCGTGGCGGCTATCCAGCAGGGGTGGATTGGCTCTCAGCTCGGTCAACTCAGAGAAATACGTATTGCAGCGGCGGTGGCCAACGGCGCCAGCACCAGCGCGACCAGCAGGCCGGCGCCCAGCATCAGCAGCGCACCGACCGGATCCTGTCCGCGTCCCGCCGCTGCCAGGCTGCCTGCACCGAACACCAGCACCGGCACGTACAGCGGCAACGACAGCAACGCCACGAGAATACCAGAGCGCCGGATGCCTACGGTCAGTGCAGCGACCACGCCACCGATCAGGCTCAGCAACGGTGTTCCCAGCAGCAACGATGCCAGCAACATCGGCAGCTGGTCATGCGGCAGATGCAGCATTTCGGCCAGCAATGGGCTGACCACGATCAGCGGCAGCGCAGTGGTGGCCCAGTGCAGCAGCACGCGCACCAGCACCAGCCAGGCCAGCGGCACCGGCGCCAGCAGCCATTGCTCCAGCGAGCCGTCTTCGGCATCGGAGCGGAACAGTGAATCCAGTGACAGCTGGCCGGCCAGCAGCACGGCCAGCCACAGCACCGCGCCGGCGGTGGCGGCCAGCAGTTGCGGTTCGCGGCCCTGGGCGAGCGCGAACAGCACCACCACCAGTACCGCGAACAGCAGCGGCTGCAGCGCATCGCCGCGGCGGCGCCAGAGCAGGCGCAGGTCGCGCTTGAGCAGGGCCGCTGCGGTCTGCCACAGGCCCGGTTCGGTGCCTGGCGCGATCATGCGGTACCGCCGAGGTCGAGCTGGCGGGTACGCACCGGTGGTGCGGCATAGGCGCCGTGGGTGGTGACCAGTGCAGCGCCGCCGGCACGCAGATGCGCGGAAATCATCCGGTTGACCAGGGTGATGCCCTCCAGGTCGAGGTTGGCATAGGGTTCGTCGAGCAGCCACAACGGCGCCGGTGACAGCCAGATGCGTGCCAGTGCCAGCCGCCGCTTCTGTCCGGCGGACAGATGCCGAACGAGAGTGTCCTCATAACCGGCCAGGCCGACAATGGCCAGCGCGTTGCCCGGCATCTGCCGTGCGCGACGGCCGTGCAGGCCACACAGGAAATGCAGGTTCTCCAGCGTGTCCAGATCGGGCTTCAATGCGGGCAGGTGGCTGAGGTAGGCGACGTAACGCGCGCGCTCGGCATTGCCGGCCGGCCTGCCATCGATCTGCACCTGCCCGGCACCAGGCCGGGCCAGGCCCGCCAGCACGCGCAGCAGGGTGGTCTTGCCGGCGCCATTGCCGCCCTGAACCAGCAGGGCTTCGCCGGCGTCCACATGGAAGTCCAGCGGGCCGAACACCGGCTCGTCATTGCGGGAAAAGCTCAGGCCGCTGGCGGCCAGCAATGCAGGGGTGTTCAAGGGGCAAAGGTCTTCATGCCGGAGTGCGGCGGCAATTGTAGCGGTGAATTCACAGGGTAGTACCGGCCGCTGGCCGGCAGGTGCGACCCAGCGTCGCAGATTGCCTGGGGTTGCCGGCCAGCGGCCGGCACTACCGAAGCAGGGATTGCGTAAACTCAGGGGTCTGTCTCCCCATATCCCCAGGCCGATGCAACCCACCACCAAGCTGCCCAAGGTCGGTACCACTATCTTCACCGTGATGTCCCAGCTCGCCGCCGAACACGGCGCAGTCAACCTCGGTCAGGGGTTCCCGGACTTTTCCGCACCGCAGCGCCTGATCGACGAGACTGCAAAGGCGATGGCCGCCGGGCTGAACCAGTACCCGCCGATGACCGGTGTGGCGCCGCTGCGTCAAGCCATCGCGCAGAAGGCGCTGGACTGCTACGGCGCGCAGGTCGACGCGGACAGCGAAATCACCGTCACCAGCGGCGGCACCGAGGCCATCTTCAACGCCATCCATGCCGTGGTGCGTGCGGGCGAGGAAGTGATCGTGCTCGACCCGGCGTATGACTGCTATGAACCGGCGATCGATCTGGCCGGCGCCAAGGCCGTGCACGTGTCGCTGGATCCGCAGACCTTCGCCGTCGACTGGGACCGCGTGCGTGCGGCGATCACCCCGCGTACCCGCATGCTGATCGTCAACACCCCGCACAACCCGTCCGGCGCGATGCTGTCGGCGCAGGACATGCAGGCACTGGCCGAGCTGCTGCGTGGCACGCAGATCTACCTGATCTCCGATGAGGTGTACGAACACATCATCTATGACGGCCGCCGCCATGAATCGGCGCTGCGCTACCCGGAACTGCGCGAACGCGCGTTCGTCATCTCCAGTTTCGGCAAGACCTACCACTGCACTGGCTGGAAGATCGGCTATGCGATCGCCCCGCCGGCGCTGACCGCCGAGTTCCGCAAGGTGCACCAGTACAACACCTTCACCAGCTTCGGCCCGGCGCAGTACGGCTTCGCCGCGATGATCCGTGACGAGCCCGAGCACCACCTGGAGCTGGGTGCGTTCTACCAGGCCAAGCGCGACCGCTTCCGCGAGCAGCTGGCCAGCACCCGGCTGAAGGCGCTGCCGGTGCCGGGCGGTTACTTCCAGCTGGTCGACTACTCGGCCATCAGCGACCTGCCGGACCATGAGTTCGTGAAGTGGCTGACCATCGAGAAGGGCGTCACTGCCATTCCGCTGTCGCCGTTCTACGAGAACCCGCCGGCCGGCCAGCGCCTGGTGCGCCTGTGCTTCGCCAAGAATGAAGCAACGATGGACGCGGCGATCGAACGCCTGCGCCTGCTCTGAGCGAGGCTTGAACATGCAGGACCTGCGCATTTCCCTCGTCCAGGGCGACACCCGCTGGCATGACCCGGCGGGCAACCGTGAGTACTACGGCGCGCTGCTGGCACCGCTGGCCGGCAACACCGATCTGGTGATCCTGCCGGAGACCTTCACCAGTGGTTTCTCCAATGAAGCCATCGCCCAGGCCGAAGGCATGGACGGCCCGACCGTGGCCTGGGTGCGCGAACAGGCCAAGGCGCTGGACGCGGCGGTGATCGGCAGCGTGCAGCTGCGCGAGGGCGAGGGCGTCTACAACCGCCTGTTGTTCGCCACGCCCGATGGCGGGCTGCAGTACTACGACAAGCGCCATCTGTTCCGCTACGGCGGTGAACACGAACGCTATGCCGCCGGCCGTGAGCGCCTGAGCGTGGAATGGAAAGGCTGGCGGATCAATCCGCAGGTCTGCTACGACCTGCGTTTTCCGGTGTTCTGCCGCAACCGCTTCAACGTTGAACGTCCGCAGCAGATGGATTTCGATCTGCAGATCTTCGTTGCCAACTGGCCGTCGGCACGCGCCTATGCGTGGAAGACGCTGCTGCGTGCACGTGCGATCGAGAACCTGTGCTTCGTTGCCGCGGTGAACCGTGTCGGCGTCGATGGCAACCAGCTGCATTACGCCGGTGACAGCGCGGTGCTGGATTTCCTCGGCCAGCCGCAGGTGGAAATCCGTGAGCGCGAACAGGTGGTCACCACCACCATTTCGGCCGAGGCGCTGGCCGCCCATCGCGCGCTTCCCGGCGATGCTTGATGCCGATGCCTTCCATCTGGACGAGCAGGCCTGAGCGACGGCCTGAACGCCGCCGCACCAGCGCGCGCCTGCATCCAACGTGCACGCGCGCTGCTAGATTCGCCGCCAGTCCGACCGAACTGAAAGTCCTGCCATGAACACGTCCTTCGCCCTGCTGCTGGCCCTGTCGGCCGCATCGCTGGCCCCGGCCGCGCACGCCGCCGGCAACCTCGACTGCCAGCTGCGCTACAACCTGTCCGGCTGGTCGCTGATCTACAAGACCGCCTCCGGCAATGGCACGGTCACCTGCAGCAATGGCGCCAGCATGCCGGTGCGCATCCAGATGAGGGGCGGCGGCCTGACCGTGGGCAAGTCGAAGATCACCAACGGGCGTGGCAGCTTCACCGGCGCGGTCAGCGTCAACGAACTGCTGGGTACTTACGCCTCGGTCGGCGCGCATGCCGGTGCGGTGAAGTCCAGCAACGCGCAGGTGATGACCAAGGGCGACATCTCGCTGGCCCTGTCCGGTACCGGCAAGGGCTGGGACCTGGGCGTGGACGGCACCGCGTTCACCCTCAGCCGGCGCTGAGGCGCGACGGCTCGGCAGATCCCCAGCTGATGCGGATGTAGTGCTGTTCGGAATCGCTCAACAACCGTTCGACATCGAAACCATTCTTGAGCAGTTGTGCGGTCACGTCTTCGACAAGCTGCTCGCTGGCCATCACCTGGCTGAAGCCGAACACGAGATAGCGGCGGCCATTCTCCGAGCCGATCTGGATCGAGTTGTCGAGGTCGCGGTAGAACTGTTCGATCGGGCGCTTGGCGGCATCGGCGTTGGCGCGTGCCTGTTCGGCGGTAATGGTGATCATGGGCATCTGCCTGGTGTGGGAGAGGCGCACGATAGCCAGCGTCCTGATGTGAATTCCGGGCGTGGCGCACAATGCCTCGTGTTTGCAGCAATTCCTAACATGCGGTGTGAGCGTCGATCCGCGCCGGAAAAGTGCCGCGCGGCGGTGAGCATCCTGCATCGACATGAAGTCATCGGGCAGGGATAGGGGCCAACCGCAGTGGAGGCGGTGCAACGCACCGCCCAGAGCGGGTCCTGCAGCTATCCGACGCTGTGGGCGCGCAGTGCATTTACGTTTCCTTGACCCTGCAGTAACCCCACAATGCCTAACAGGGACGTCCCAGCGATTCTGCTGGGATCATTGGAGACGCTGGAATGGAGTTCAGAACGTCCGTGCTGCTCGTGGCCCTCATCGCCACGCCCGCCATCGCCCACGCCGAGGTCTGCCTGTCTGACAGCGGACTCGTTGTGCCGTGTCCCAGCCTGTTGCCGCATCCGGTGACGGCCAGATTCGAGATCGGCACCCTGCCGCGTGTGGCTGGCTCGCCGTCGGAAATCTACATCACAGGCGGCGGCCAGGTGGATGGAACGAGTAATTTCTCGGTCTATGCCAATGGTCAGTTCCTGTGCCGTACCAATGACAATTACGACGGTGGCAACACCACGCCCATCCGCCATTGCACCGCGACCATCGCAACACCCGGGACCTATGTGATCTCGGCGTCGCGCAACAGTCCTGGCAACTTCCTCGCGCCGATGGACGAAGTGATCAACGTGCAGTAACCCGCTGTTCGCTGATCCAGGCCCCGGGGCAGGGACCTCGGGGCCCCTGCTGCCCGCGTGGCAGCAGGAGCGAGTCCTTCATCGTTACGATCGGCAGCCAGGCCTTCCGCCGTCGACTGACCGATCCCGCTGCAGCCACAAGGCCAGCAGGCCACACACGATGAGGGTCGGTGCCAGCAGCTGCACTGCACCGACCAACGCCATTGCCGCGCCGATCAACAGGTAGTAAAGCAGGCCGAACAGCGCGCCTGCGCTGCCGAGACAGTGTGGATAGCCGCGCAGGGCCTGGCCGAGCACATTGGGAATGGCAAGACCGAAGCCCGTCACCACCGGCACCATCGCCGCGACCAGGGCAGGGTGATCATGCAGCAGCGCGGCCAGCAGGCCTCCCGTCAGAACCAGGCCTGCGGCGATGCGGATGCGCGTGGTTGCGGCAACGCCTGCACGCAGCAGGCGGCCATTGCCCCACGCGCCCAGTGCCGAGCCCAATGCCAGCACCGCGCCGCTGGCGCCGAACCAGGTGGCTGGCCAGTGCAGGCGTGCAAACACGAAGGGGCCGAGTGCATACCAGCTGTACATCGCCACGTTGAAGGCCATCACCAGCAACGCGTGTGACCAGATCCAGCGATCGCGCAGCAGTTCCCGCAGCAGCGGCAGCATGGGCGTGTGCGGGATATGTGCAGGGCGGCTTTCGCGCAGGCCTGCCAGGCATGCGACTGCCAGCAGGACAGCTATCAGCAGCAGGCCGGACTGTACGCCGACATAGCCATTGGCGGCGACCAGCAGCGTGCCCAGTGCAAGACCGATGGCCGGGCTCAGGGCCAGGGCCATGCCGATCCAGGAGAATGCCTGGGCCAACGCTGGCCCCTGCAGATGGTCGCGCAGCACGGTCTGGGTCACCACCGAAGCGGCGGCGGCGCCGACTGCGGCCAATGCCTGGGCCAGCAGCACCTGGCCGAAGCTGCCAGCCACCAGCCCGCCCAATGCGCCCGCTGCGAAAACGCCGAGGCCACAGAGAAGGGCAGGGCGACGACCGATACGATCGGCCAGGCGCCCCCACAGCAGCACGCCTGCAGCGAAGCCGAACAGGTACAGGCTCATGGCCTGGCTGGCGGCACTCGGCGGCAGGGCGAAGCGTTCGGCCAGATCGGCCAGGGCCGGGCTGTACAGGGTCTGTGCCAACTGCGGAAACATCAGCAGTGCAATGGTGAGCAGCAACAGGCGGCGCGACATGCGGGCGCTCCAGGAACAGGGCCGCGCATTGTGGTCGCGTCCGCAATGGCGCACTCTGTATATCCTGTCATCGAATACATGAAATAAGACATGGCTTGGTTGCAGCCGGATGCACACTTCGACGCCGATGCCTGGGGCGCTCCGGTGCTGGGTATCGCGGCCTCATTGGCGGATCACGACTCGGGTTGGCACCAGCATGCGCGCGCAGCTGCTGTACACCCGGCAGGGCTGTACGCGCCTGACCTATGGAGATCGCGTCAGCCTGCTGCCGCCCGCGCGCAGCGTGGATTCCGGGTGGGCTGCGCCATCGCGCGCAGATGCGCCAGGCGGTCGACTACCGTTCGTTGTACTTCGACGCCACCCTGTCAGCCCAGCTGCCCCGCCAGCCGGCCATCATCGGCGTAGGTCCGCTGCTGCAGGCCTTGCTGGAGCCGATCGCGCAGGCACCGTTCGACCATGACTGGCAGTCGCCGCGCGCACACCATCAACTGGCGTTGTGCGTGCTGGAAATCGTCGCTGCACCGGTGGCGCCGATGGACCTGCCTCTGCCGCGTGATCCGCGGATCGCACGTTGTCTGCCGCTGGCCGAACAGTTGCCGCCCGAACTGGGCGAATTGGCCGCGCGTGCGGACCTGAGCGTGCGTACCGTTGGCCGGCTAATGCAGCGTGATACCGGCATGAGCTACCAGGCCTGGCGCCAGCAATGGCGCCTGATGCGGGCCATGGAGCTGCTGCTGCTCGGCCATCGCGTCGCGCATGTGGCGCAGGACACCGGCTTCTCCGCCGAGAGCCCGTTCATCGCCTTCTTCCGCAGCATGACCGGCACCACACCCGCCGCGTTCCAGCGCCACGCAAAAGGGGACGGAGGGGATTAAGTCGCTTTCGCCCCTTTGAGGCAAAAACGACTTAATCCCCTCCGTCCCCTTTTAAAGAAAAACCCCGGCCGGAGCTGGGGTTTTTCATTTCAGTCGGATCGCTGATCAGCCGCCGCGCGGGCCGCTGCGGCGCGGGCCGCCCGGACCGCGGTTGCCGCCGGGGCCGCCCGGGCCTCGGTTGCCACCCGGACCACCGGGACCACGGTTACCGCCCGGGCCACGGTTGTTGCCACCGCCCGGACCGCGACCGCCCGGACGGGCGCCCTGTGCCGGCTTCGGGCTGCCATACGGGTTGAAGCCCGGCGTGGCGTGGTCGGACGGGAAGCTCGGGGCGTTGCCAGGATGGCCGTACGGGTGCTTGTTGCCCTGGCCCTGCGAGCGGTTGCCCGCACCGGCCGGACGACCCTGGCCGCCTGCGCCGCCTCGGCCTTCACCACCAAAACCGCCACGGCCCTGGCCGCCACCGGCGCCTGCGCCCGGGCCCTTCGGCTTGCCGTACGGACGGCCCTGGCCGCCTGCACCCGGACCACGGGCACCGGGGCCGCGTGCGCCCGGACCGGCGTTGCGATGGCCGCTCGGGCCGGTGCTCACGCCATCCGGCACGTACCAGGTGCGGAACGCGGCCGGGTTGCCTTCCGGCAGCGAACGATCGTTCTTCTGGGCACGCTGCTTGAACGGCTTCTGCGACTGCTTGGCCGCCGCTTCGCCGCTGACCGTCAGGCCGCCCTTGAAGCCGCCGCCCTTGCCGCCGCGACCACGGCCGCGGTCTTCGCGGACGTTGTCGAAGCGACGCAGCTCGCGGCCTTCGTCAGCGGTGTTGTGACCGTTGACGTAGGCGTTGCCGCGGCCACCTTCGCGCACGCGCACGGTGGTCTTGGCGGCACGGCGCTGGCCGATCACCGGCTGCAGGGTCAGTGCCGACGGTGCGCCTTCTTCCAGCTTCAGCTGCGCACGCAGGGCTTCCACCTGCGCGGTGCCCAGTTCCACTGAATGGCCACGGGCCAGTTCGCGCGGCAGGCTCACCTTGCCGTAGCGGGTGCGCTTCAGGCGGCTGACCTGGCAGCCCTGCGACTCCCACAGGCGACGCACTTCGCGGTTGCGGCCTTCCTTCACCACGACGCGGAACCAGTCGTGCGAATCGGTGCCGCCGATGCGTTCGATCTCGTCGAACTTGGCCGGGCCGTCTTCCAGTGCCACGCCACGGGTGAGGCGGTCGACGATGGCGTCGGAGACCTTTTCCTCGCCTTCCGGTGCACGCACGCGCACCACGTATTCGCGTTCGACCTCGAACGACGGGTGCATCATGGCGTTGGCCAGTTCACCGTCGGTGGTGGCCAGCAGCAGGCCGGTGGTGTTGATGTCGAGGCGGCCGATCGCGATCCAGCGCGCCCTTCAGCGGCGGCAGCGATTCGAACACGGTCGGGCGGCCTTCCGGATCATCGCGGGTGGTCACTTCGCCTTCCGGCTTGTTGTAGACCAGCACGCGCGACGGCTCGGCCAGGGCGGTGGCGACGAAGCCACGGCCATCCAGTTCGATCTTGTCGCCGCTCTTGACCGACATGCCGGTCTGCGCGACTTCACCGTTGACCTTGACCAGGCCTTCGGCAATGCGCTGTTCCAGCGCGCGGCGCGAGCCAAGGCCGGCCTGGGCCAGCACCTTGTGCAGGCGTTCTTCCAACTTGAACTGTTCGGAGGTGGCTTCGCGCTTCAGCGAGAGCTTGTTCAACGACAGCTTGCGAGGGGTGTCACTCATCAGTTTTGCTCCGGCCGACGGTTTCGAGGTCGGCCTCTGGTTCGGAATCGGCTTGGTCAACAGCCACGGTCGTCATCGCGACGGCGTTGTCTTCGCGTTCGTTCACTGGCACCGCGCGCTCGCCCGGCGCGGAATCGGGGTGCCCATCATCGAGGGGCGAAGGTGCTTGCTCATCGGAAGCCGGCGCAGGGGCTGCGTCGGCGGAATCGGGGGTGTCACTGCCGGCCAGGCCGGCATCATCGTTCGCGGCAGCGCTTTCGTCGCCGGCCGAGAGGTCAGGACCGTCGGCGCTTGCCGCTGCCGGTGCATCGCGGTCCAGGGACAGCTGGGGTTCCAGCTCGCCCAGGTCCTTCAGTTCCGACAGTGGCGGCAGCTCATCCAATCGCTTCAGGCCGAAATAATCCAGAAAGCCCTTGGTGGTGCCGAACAGCGCCGGCTTGCCGGGTACGTCTCGGTGGCCGACCACGCGGATCCACTCGCGTTCTTCCAGCGCCTGGATGATGTTGCTGCTGACCGCCACGCCGCGCACCTGCTCGATCTCGCCGCGGGTGATCGGCTGCCGGTAGGCGATCAGCGCCAGGGTTTCCAGGGTGGCGCGGGTGTAACGGGTCTTGCGTTCGGTCCACAGCCGGCTGATCCAGCCATGCACTTCGCCGGTGACCTGGTAGCGGAAGCCGGAGGCGACCTCGACCAGTTCCACGCCGCGGCCTTCGCAGGCTTCGCGCAGGCGTTCCAGTGCGCGTTCGATGCTGCCCGGCGGTGCCGGTTCCTCTTCCGGGAACAGGTCCTTCAGCTGGGCCAGGGTGAGCGGCTGGCTGGAGGCCAGCAGCGCACCTTCGACAATGCGGTTGATCAGCAATTGATCCATCGGCAGTCAGCGCTCACTCGTCTGCATTGGCGGCGTCGTTGTCGTCGAACTCGCTGCTGAACTGCAGCGGGGCGTTGGTGTTGCCGGCGGCCAGCGATTTCACGTAGATCGGCGCCAGCGGTTCTTCCTGGACGATGTCCAGCAGCTGTTCCTTGGCCAGTTCCAGCACCGCCAGGAACGTGACCAGCACGCCCAGCTTGCCTTCTTCGGCCGTGAACAAGCCTTCAAAACGATAGAACTTGCCATCTTCCAGGCGTCCCAGCACTTCGCCCATGCGTTGCCGCACGCTCAGTGCCTCACGCTTGATGGCGTGACCGCTGAACAGCTCGGCGCGCTTGAGCACGTCGTGCAGGGCCAGCAGCATCTCCTTCAGGTCCACCGGCGGCGGCAGTTTCACCGTGGCGCGTTCGGGCATGAAGGCATGGGCCAGGCTGGTGTCGCGGTCCTGGCGGGGCAGGGCGTCGATGTCCTCGGCGGCCTGCTTGAAGCGTTCGTATTCCTGCAGCCGGCGCACCAGTTCGGCGCGCGGGTCGGCTTCATCGCCTTCCTCGCTGACCGGGCGCGGCAGCAGCATGCGCGACTTCACCTCGGCCAGGATCGCGGCCATCACCAGGTACTCGGCGGCCAGCTCGAAGCGCAGCTCGCGCATCACGGTGATGTATTCCACGTACTGCCGGGTGATCTCGGCGACGGGAATGTCCAGGACATCCAGGTTCTGGCGGCGGATCAGGTACAGCAGCAGGTCCAGCGGGCCTTCGAAGGCATCCAGGATGACTTCCAGCGCGTCCGGCGGAATGTACAGGTCCTGCGGAATCTGCAGGACCGGTTGCCCATGCACCACGGCCAGCGGCATTTCCTGCTGCTGGGGGGCGGGCGGCCGGGTTGGCGGGTTCGCGTCGAGCGCGAGTTCGGAAGTCATCTAATGGACATCAGGATTGCAACGGACCAGTCGCGGCACCGGGTTCGCCGGGCCAACGCCACGGAGCCCCAAGGCACCAGACACGCCGGGATCGGCGCGATTCCACACATATCAAACAGCAGGACGCGCCGCAGGAAACGGCAGCAACGGAACTACGGGGAGGTCGTCTACGTGGCCCGGCCAGATGGTCCGGTTTGAAGCAGCGGGACGGTCGTCGGGGGCTGCGTTGGCCGCAAAAACCGACGGGCTGCTGCATCCAGCCACGTGCAATGGAGTCTAGGGTAAGCCTTTGTTGCGCCAGTGTCCAGCCGGGCCGGGGCAGGGGCCGCATTGGCTAGAATCTGCGGACCCGACAACGCAAGCGAGGAAATGCCGGTGTGGTATGTGATCGAAGGGTATGACGGCCAGGATGTGCTGGCGCAGCGGCTGCAGGCGCGGCCGGAACACCTGGCGCGGTTGCACGCGCTGCGCGACGAGGGACGCCTGCTGCTGGCCGGCCCCTGCCCGGCGGTGGACAGTGAAGACCCCGGCCCGGCCGGTTTCAGCGGCTCGGTGGTGATCGCGCAGTTCGAGTCGCTGCTGCAGGCCCAGGCCTGGGCCGACGCCGACCCGTACGTGGCCGCCGGCGTCTACACCCGCGTGCAGGTGCGACCGTTCCGGAAGGTGTTGCCGTGAACGCGGAACGGATCTCGCGAATGCGTGATGCGCTGCAGCATGCGCTGGCGCCGAGCGTGCTCGAGATCGAGGACGACAGCCATCGCCACGCCGGCCATGCCGGTGCGCGCGATGGCCGCGGCCATTTCAACGTACATGTGGTCAGTGAACGCTTCGCCGGCCTGGGCCCGCTGGCCCGGCATCGCGCGGTGTACGCCGCGCTGGGGACGATGATGGAGACCGATATCCACGCGTTGTCCATCCGCGCGCAGACCCCGTCAGAACAGGGCTGAGCCCTTGTCCGACGCTGTCCTGGCGGGTCCCTGCGGGGGCTCGCTGCAGACAGATTTCCATGTCCATTTCGGGACATTCGCCTAACGGACTGTTTACAAGCCCAGATGGAAACGCTTACATTCCGCGCCAATGCTGGTAGGTCCAAGCCGTGGAGGGCGGCTTCGTGAACAAGGCAGCTATCACAATCAAAGACGTCGCTCGCGAAGCCCGGGTCTCCGTGGCCACGGTTTCCCGCGCGCTCAACGGGCATGAAAATGTCGCCGAACCGGTCCGCCAGCTTGTGCTGGAGGTGGCCGCACGGCTGCGTTACACCCCGCACGCCGCCGCCCGCAGCCTGAGCAGCCGCCGCACCAATACGGTGGGCGTGGTACTGCCTGACCTGTACGGCGAATTCTTCTCCGAACTGATGCGTGGCATCGACAATGTCGCCCGTAGCCGTCGCCAGCACCTGCTGGTGTCCAGCTACCACGGTGACCAGGAGCAGCAGGGCGCGGCCCTGCGCGCCATGCGCGGCCGCGTCGACGGCCTGCTGGTGCTCTCGCCCTATGCCGAGAGCCCCGGTTTCCTGACCGACAACCTGCCGCAGTCGTTGCCGACGGTGTTGATCAACACCTATCTGCCCGGGCAGGACCACCCGGTGCTGAGCATCGACGACCATGCCGGTGCGATGGCGATGACCCGCCATCTGCTCGACGCGGGCCACCGTCGCATCGCTTTCATTTCTGGCCCGGATCTCAACTTCGACGCGCGAGCGCCTGCGCGGCTTCCGTGACGCGCTGGCGGCTTTTGGCGGTGGCGCCGAGGGCATCGAGCTGCCCGGTGATTTCGACGAAGCTTCCGGCCATCGCGCCGGTCAGGAGTTGCTGGCAGCCGGAGCGCTGCCTGATGCCGTGTTCGCCGCCAACGACATGATGGCCCTGGGATGCCTGTACGCGTTCACGCAGGCCGGTGTCCGTGTTCCGACCGATGTCGCCCTGGCGGGTTTCGATGACATTCCACTGGCGCGTTTCGTCCACCCGTCGCTGACCACCATGCAGGTCAGCATCGCCGAGCTCGGCGACCGGGCCATGACGCGCCTGCTGCAGTTGATGGACGGCACCTCCACGGACGGGACAGGGGACAAGCAGACCCTGGTTCCCCGCTTGATAGTTCGCGATTCCACCACTCCGCCATCGGGCCATTGAAGCCAGAGGCGTTCCTTCTTTTTTTGATTGATCGCAGGGACCGCACAAGCGGTTACCGCCACCCGGAGATTGAGTTGATGATGCACACCACCTTCCGCACGCCGGCACGCCGGCTGCTGAGCACCGCACTGGTCAGCTGCCTGATGCTGGCCGCCGCTCCGAACGTCATGGCGCAGTCGGCCAATGCCAGCCTGCGCGGCCAGGTATCCGGCGCCCAGGCCGGCGCCGAAGTGACCGCCACCAACGTCGCCACCGGCACCGTCCGTCGCGGTACCGTGCGTGCCGACGGCAGCTACTCGCTGATGGGTCTGGACCCGGGCACCTATGACGTGGTCGCCAACGGCCAGTCGCAGAAGGTCACCGTCACCGTGGCCTCGACCGCTACGCTGAACTTTGCCGGCGCCGCCAGCAGCACCCCGGGTTCGACCGCGGCCACCAACCTGGACACCGTCAACGTCGTCGCGCCGACCCTGCTGCAGGAAGTGCGCACGTCCGAAGTCGGCAAGACCGTCAGCCTGCAGCAGATCCAGACCACCCCGCAGGTCTCGCGCAACTTCCTGGAGTTCGCCGACGCGGTGCCGGGCATGATCTTCACCCGCGATGCCAAGGGCAACACCTCGCTGCGCGGTGGTGCCACCAACGCTGACGGCACCAACGTCTACATCGACGGTGTGGGCCAGAAGAGCTACGTGAAGGGCGGCGGCATCTCCGGCCAGTCCGGCAGCGCCGGCAACCCGTTCCCGCAGCTGGCCATTGGCGAGTACAAGGTCATCAGCGGCAACTACAAGGCCGAGTACGGCCAGGTCTCCAGCGCCGCGATCACCGCCGCGACCAAGTCCGGTACCAACGAGTTCAAGGGTGAGACCTTCTACCGTTATACCAACGAAAGCATGCGTGCGATGACCCCGGCCGAACGCCAGCCGGGCAAGCGCAAGGAAGACTCGGCCGAGAAGGAATACGGCTTTGCGCTGGGTGGCCCGATCATCAAGGACAAGGCCCACTTCTTCGTCACCTATGAAGCCAAGCGCTTCGATCTGCCGGTGACCATCGCGCCGGACGGTGCGGTGACTGCGTCGGCCGCCAATCTGCCCGCTGACGGTGCCGCCGGCCTGGGCCCGGCCAGCCAGCCATTCCAGCAGGACCTGATCTTCGCCAAGATCGATTTCGAGCCGACCGATAACGATCGTATCGAGCTGACCTTCCAGGACCGTGACGAAACCCAGGAGCAGTTCAGCGGCCAGACCGCCAAGGTGCACGGCAAGGTGGTGGACAACACCGACCGTCGCTATGCCCTGCGTTGGAACCACAGCGGCGAGCGCTTCTACAACGAGTTGATGGTCACCCATGAAGAGGCGTTCAACAATCCGCTGCCGTTGAACTACGGCAACGGCATCATCTACACCGCGCCTGACTTTGGTGACAAGAACCGGAACACCCCGCAGGAAAAGACCCTCGTCCAGATCGGCGCAGCCGATGCGTTCGCCTCGCAGGTAAAAGGCCAGAAGGGTTGGGCGATCGAAGACAACCTGACTCTGGATGGCCTGCAGTGGGCGGGCGATCACACCATCAAGATGGGTGCCAAGTACAAGCAGATCGATCTGTACGCCTCCGACGCGGCGCAGATCAATCCGCAGTTCTTCTACACCATCGACAATCCTGCCTTCTCGTCCGGTACCCCTTACAAGGCGCAGTTCACCAAGGCCAGCACCGGTGTCACCGGCGTGCAGTCTGAAGTGCGCGCCAAGGTCAAGCAGATCGGCTTGTTCATCCAGGACGACTGGCAGGTCAATGACCACCTGCAGCTGAACATCGGCCTGCGCTGGGATTACGAAAAGAACCCGGTCTATACCGATTTCGTGACCCCGCCGGAAGTTGTGAACGCATTGTTCTCGCAGGACAGGCATGCACCTCCGGGTCAGACCTATGCGCAGACGCTGGCGCTCAGTGGTTTGAACGTCAACGACTACATCAGCACCGGTCACAATCGCAAGAATTTCAAGGATGCATGGCAGCCGCGCCTGGGCTTCTCGTATGACGTCAACGCCGACGAGCAGCACGTGTTCCATGGTGGCGCCGGCCGGTCCTATGATCGCGATCTGTTCGACAATCTCGCGCTGGAGACCACCAAGCTGGCACTGCCGCAGCCGACCGTGTTCTTCCGCAACCCGACCACCGGCAGCTGCATGTACGGGCAGACCCCGTGCTTTGACTGGAACCCGAACCTGCTGAACGGCATCGAGAACGTGCAGGCACTGCTGGGCGCCACCAGCAATGACGGCATGGAAGTCGACCTGCTGAACAACAACATGAAGGTGCCGTACGCCGACCAGTTCAGCCTCGGTATGAGCAATCAGTTCGGCGAGTGGCTGACCGACGCGACGATTTCGCGCACGCTGACCTACGATGGCTTCGCCTACACGCTGGGCAATCGCTTCAACAACGGCAATTTCTTCGACAACCAGATGCTGTGCGGTGCTGAAGAACCGACCTATGGTCAGCCGTGGGGCTGCAACATTCCGGGCTTCGGCAGCCTGATCATCGGTCAGCAGGGCATCAAGACCCGCTCCACCCAGATCCTGCTGTCGGCGCAGAAGCCGTACAGCAAGGAAAGCGGCTGGGGCACCTCGATCGCCTATACCTGGACCAATGCCCGCCACAACCGCAACATCAACGAGCACTATTCGTTCGATCGCGGCACCATCGGTGAGTACCCGACCATCAAGTCCAACGGCGCGCCGCGCCACCGCCTGGTGGTCACCGGTTCGTACGATGGCTTCTGGGGCATCACCTTCGGCGGCAAGCTGACCCTGGCCACGCCGACCCCGGGCAACGACTGGTCCTGCATCGCCCAGGCCGGCAATTCCAACTGCCTGCCGACCCCGGCTGCCGGCACGCCGTCGGGCAATGGTCACTTCCTGCTTGGCGGCAAGATCTTCGGCTACCGCTCGCTCGACCTGCAGGCGACCAAGACCTTCAAGCTGGCCGGCGATACCGAGCTGTACGCGCGTATCGACATCATCAACGTACTCAACTTCGACAACTTCTCGAACCTGAACTACGTGAAGAGCGATGGCAAGCTGCTGGTCAGCTACAACGAGACCGGCGACATCATCGGTACGCCGCGCCAGGTCAAGGCGGAGGTCGGCTTCCGCTTCTAAGCGGAACCGCTCGATGCAGTACCCCGATGCCGCCGTTCCGCCGGCGGCATCGGCTGCGTGAAAACGGCAATGGCCGGCCCCGTGCCGGTCCATTGCCCATGCCGCTGCCGGCCAGGCGGCAGCGGCATGGGCAATGATCGCGGTGTCAAACCACGTTTTTCGTGGTTTTTTCAGAACGCATCTTGTAAACGATTTCAGATCATTGGACGGTATGCTTTCCCATCGATCAGACCACCGGAGAAATCGCGCCATGCAGGCACGCCATCTGTTGTCCGCCGCAGCGTTGAGCCTGGCCGTGGCCGCCTGCCAGCCGGCCCAGCAGGAACCTGCCAAGCCGCGGCCGCCGGTGATCCTGATCGAGGCCGACGCACCGCCGCGGCCGATGAAGCCGGTGCTGCCGCCGCTGTTCGATGACATCGAGCGCCGTACCTTCCAATTCTTCTGGGATACCACCAACGAGATCAACGGCCTGACCCCGGACCGCTATCCGTCGCGGCCGTTCGCCAGCATCGCCTCGGTCGGCTTCGCGCTGACCGCCTATCCGATCGGCATCGAGAACGGCTGGGTCAGCCGCAACCAGGCGATCGACCGCACCCTGACCACGCTGAAGTTCTTCCGCGACGTGCCGATGGGGCCGCAGCGCACCGGCAAGGCCGGCTACAAGGGCTTCTACTACCACTTCCTGGACATGCAGGAAGGGCGTCGCTACGACAGCTGGGTTGAACTGTCCTCGGTGGATACCGCGCTGCTGATGATGGGCGTGCTGTTCGCGCAGTCGTACTACGACGGTGACGATCCGCGCGAGAAGGAGATCCGCCAGATCGCCGACACGTTGTACAAGAAGGTCGACTGGCCGTGGCTGCAGCAGCGTGCGCCGCTGATCTCGATGGGCTGGTTCCCGGAGAGCGGCTTCATCGACCACGACTGGATGGGCTACAACGAGGCGATGATGGTCTACATCCTCGCCCTGGGTTCGCCGACGCACCCGGTCAGCCCGGATGCGTGGACGGTGTGGACGCGCACCTACGACAACGACTGGGGCGTCTACCAGGGCCAGGAATACCTGTCGTTCGGCCCGCTGTTCGGCCACCAGTACAGCCATGTCTGGATCGACTTCCGCGACATCCAGGACGCGTACATGCGCGAGCGCGGCAGCACCTACTTCCTCAACAGCCGCTCGGCTGCCCTGGCCCAGCGCGAGTACGCCATCGCCAACCCGATGCAGTGGAAGGACTATGGCGAGAACGTATGGGGCCTGACCGCCAGCGACGGCCCGCAGAACACCACCCAGGAGTACCGCGGCGAGCAGCGCCAGTTCCGCCACTACTCCTCGCGCGGCGCCGGCCTGCGGGAGAACTTCGACGACGGCACCATCGCTCCCACCGCTGCGATCGCGTCGGTGGTGTTCGCCCCCGAGCAGGTGATCCCGGCCACGCTGGAGATGCACAAGCGCTTTGGCGACTACATCTATTCCAGCTACGGCTTCCTGGATTCGTTCAACCCCAGCTTCAACTACGACATCCCGATCAAGACCGGCCGCCTGGTGCCGGATCGCGGTTGGGTCGCCAGCGACTACATCGCCATCGACCAGGGCCCGATCCTGACCATGATCGCCAACTACCGGAATGATTTCGTGTGGGAAGTGATGAAGAAGAATCCGTACATCCGCAAGGGACTGGAGCGGGCCGGGTTCAGTGGTGGCTGGCTGGCACCGGAAGGTTCGTTCCAGCCGCTGGAACTGCAGAAAGACGAAAAGGCCGCGGCGGCACGCGCGGTGGGTATCGCCGAATCACGCGCGGCTGCCGCGCAGGAACAGAAGAACAATGCCAACCGCAATACAGGCCAGGGCAAGTAACCCGATGCCGAACTGGATCGACCGCCTGCGCCGCTGGGCGCTGCCTGCCCTGGCCGTGTTGGCCATGGCCGGCTGCGCCCGTACCGAACCGGGCACCACCACCGTGCGCTTCTGGGCGATGGGACGCGAGGCGGAGGTGGTCAGCGAGCTGATCCATGAATTCGAGGCCGAGAATCCGGGCATCAAGGTGGATGTGCAGAACATTCCGTGGACGGCCGCGCACGAGAAGCTGCTGACCGCGTTCGCCGCCGACGGCCTGCCGGACGTGTGCCAGCTGGGCAACACCTGGGTGCCGGAGTTCGCCGAACTGGACGCGCTGACGCCGCTGCAGCCGTTCGTGCAGCGCTCGGCCGTGGTCGACCCGAAGGACTATTTCCAGGGCATCTGGGATACCAATGTGATCCACGGCGAACTGGTAGGCGTGCCGTGGTATGTCGATACCCGCCTGATCTACTACCGCAAGGACCTGCTGGCCAAGGCCGGCTACGACCACCCGCCGCGCACCTGGCAGGAGTGGGACGAGCAGATGGCGGCGATCAAGCGCATGCAGGGCCCGAACCGCTATGCGGTGCTGATGCCGATCAACGAGTTTGAGCAGCAGCTTTCGCTGGCACTGCAGCAGCCTGATCCGTTGCTGCGCGACGACGACACCCGCGGCAATTTCGCCAGCCCGGGCTTCCGTCGCACGCTGACCTTCTACGCCAACATGTTCGAGCAGGGCTGGGCGCCGAAGATGTCCGAGACGCAGATTTCCAACGTCTGGGATGAGTTCTTCCGTGGCTTCAACGTGTTCTACATTTCCGGCCCCTGGAACATCCGCGAGTTCAAGAAGCTGCAGCCGAAGGAACTTGAAGGGCAGTGGGGTACGGCCGCGCTGCCGGGTCCGGACGGACCGGGCGCCGGCATCGCCGGAGGCACCAGCCTGGTGATCTTCCGCAAGTCGCAGCAGAAGGAAGCCTCCTGGAAGCTGATCGAGTTCCTGTCGCGCCCGCAGATCCAGGCGCGCTTCCATTCCATCATCGGTGACCTGCCGCCGCGTCGCAGCACCTGGTACGCCCCGTCGCTGGCCAACGATCCGCTGGCCGCTGCGTTCCGTGACCAGCTGGAGCGGGTCAAGCCGACGCCGAAGGTGCTTGAGTGGGAGCGCATCGTGCAGGAAATGCGCATCGTCACCGAGAAGGTAGTGCGTGGTGGCCTGGCGCAGGACAAGGCCGTGGAAGAGCTGGACCAGCGCGTGGACAAGGTGTTGGCCAAGCGCCGCTGGATGCATGAACAACAACGCCTGCAGCAGCGCGTGCCGTCGCCGCAATCGAGCAGTGCCGTGGCCGCCGGGAGCGCGCAATGAAACGTACCTCGCTTGCCGGCTGGATTTTCGCCGGTCCCTCGCTGATCGTGCTGGGCATGTTCTTCGGCCTGCCGGTCGCCTCGGCGCTGGCGCTGAGCGTGACCGATTTCGACCTGTATGCCTTGGCCGACAGCAGCAACCTGCGCTTCGTCGGCCTCGGCAACTACATCGATCTGCTGCAGACGCCGATGTTCTGGAAGTCGCTGTGGAACACCACCTACTTCGTGTTGATCGGCGTGCCGTTGTCGATCGGCGTGTCGCTGGGCGCAGCGATGCTGCTGAATGCACCTGCCGCGCGTTTCAAGGCGCTGTTCCGCACCGCGCTGTTCGCGCCGGTGGTGACCACACTGGTGGCAGTGGCGGTGATCTGGCGCTACCTGTTCCATACCAGCTACGGCCTGGTGAACTACGGCCTGGGCCACCTGGGCATCAGCCCGATCGACTGGCTGGGTGATCCCAACTGGGCGATGCCGACCATCATGCTGTTCGCAGTGTGGAAGAACTTCGGCTACAACATGGTGATCTTCCTGGCCGGCCTGCAGGCCATCCCGCATGACCTGTACGAGGCCGCCCGCATCGACGGTGCCTCGCGCTGGAAGCAGTTCCTGCACATCACCCTGCCGATGCTCGGCCCGGTGCTGCTGGTGGTCGGCGTGATCACCGTGTCCGGCTACTTCCAGCTGTTCGCCGAACCGTATGTGATGACCCGCGGCGACCCACTGCAGAGTACCGTCAGCGTGCTGTATTTCATGTTCGAGGAAGGCTTCAAGTGGTGGAACCTGGGACGCGCCTCCGCGGTGGCGTTCCTGCTGTTCCTGATCATCCTGGCGGTGACCACCGTGATGCTGCGTTTCGGCCGCAAGAGGCAGTTGGTATGAGTCGTGAAATCGGCCAGTCGCGCTGGTACCCGTGGTTGATCAATGGTGCGTTGCTGGTGCTGGCCCTGGTCAGCCTGGCACCGCTGCTGTGGATGCTCTCGGTTTCGTTCATGCCACAGGGCGAGGCGACCCATTTCCCGCCGCCGCTGCTGCCGTCCAGCATCACCACGCGCAACTACCATGAGTTGTTCGCGCGCACCGGCATGGGCGGCAACTTCGCCAACAGCCTGCTGGTGTCGGTCGGCATCACCCTGGGTTCGCTGCTGCTCAACACCATGGCTGGCTACGCCTTCGCCAAGCTGAACTTCGTCGGCCGCGAGCGCCTGTTCCAGGTGCTGATGGCGGCGCTGGTGATCCCGGCGCAGGTGGCGATGCTGCCGCTGTTCCTGCTGATGAAGCAGCTCGGTCTGGTCAACAGCTTCGGCGGCGTGATCGTGCCGGCGCTGGCCAGCGTGTTCGGCATCTTCCTGGTGCGGCAGTACGCGCGTTCCATTCCGGACGAACTGCTGGAAGCGGCCCGCATCGACGGGGCAGGGGAGCTGCGGATCTTCTTCCAGATCGTGCTGCCGATGCTCAAGCCGGTGCTGGTGACCCTGGCGATCTTCACCTTCATGGGCGCATGGAACGATTTCATGTGGCCGTTGATCGTGTTGACCGACCAGGAGCACTACACTTTGCCGGTGGCGCTGGCCACCCTCTCGCGCGAGCACATCATGGACGTGGAAATGATGATGGCCGGCGCGGTGGTCACCGTGGTCCCGGTGCTGGCGCTGTTCCTGGTGCTGCAGCGGTACTACATCCAAGGTCTGTTGCTGGGGAGCGTCAAAGGATGAAGCGAGCGATCGCCGTTGGACTGGGCCTGTTGTGGACCTCCCTGGCGATCGCCGCACCACCGGCGCTGCCGGCACCGAAGGTGCTGGACGACTTCGACGACATCGCAGCCTGGAAGCTGGTGCTGTCCGACCAGGTCAGCGGTTCGCTGCGGCCGGTCAGCGGCGCCGGTGGTGGCCGCGCGCTGTGCCTGGACTATGACTTCCACGATGTCTCCGGTTACGTCGGCATCCGCCGCGCGCTGAACATCGAATACCCGGTCAATTACCGTTTCGGTTTCCAGCTGCGCGGTGATTCACCGGGCAACGACCTGCAGTTCAAGCTGATCGATGCCAGCGGCGACAACGTCTGGTGGGTCAATCGTCCCGGCTACAGTTTCCCCAAGGCGTGGATGCCGGTCGAGTATCGCCGTCGCCAGATCGACAAGGCGTGGGGGCCGTCGCCCGAGAAAGAGATGGCACGCAGCGCTGCGGTCGAGTTCACGATCTACAGCAAGGTCGGCGGCCGCGGGACCGTGTGCTTCGACAAGCTGACCCTGCAGGGATTGCCGCCGCAGGATGATTCGGCGCTGGTGCCGTCGGTGATCGCTGATACCGCCACCGCGCTGCAGGACCGCATGATCGACGGCAAGAGCGATACGTTCTGGATCAGTGGCGGGGTCAAGCAGCAGACCATCAGCCTGGATCTGCACAAGAGCCGCGAGATCGGCGGTGCGGTGATCGACTGGCTGCCGAACCTGGAGGCGCGCCGCTACACCGTGCGGACTTCGGAGGATGGCCGTGACTGGCGTACCGTGCGTGAAGTCACCAGTGGTGCCGGTGGCCGCGACTGGCTGGCCCTGCCGGACACCGATGCGCGCTACGTGCGCTTCGATCTGCAGGATGGCCCGAACTGGCGCTACGGCATCCGTGACATCGCGCTCAAGCCGCTGGCCTTCGCGGCCACGCCGAACGCATTCCTGTCCTCGGTGGCCGCTGACCTGCCGCGCGGCTCGCTGCCGCGCGCCTATGTGGGCGAGCAGCCCTACTGGACGCTTTTGGGTCTTGATGGCGGCCAGGAACAGGCGTTGATCAGCGAGGATGGCGCACTGGAGCCGGCCAAGGGCAGCTTCAGCATCGAACCGTTCATCCGCCTCGACGGCAAGCTGCTGGACTGGTCCAAGGTGGCCATCACGCAGTCGCTGCAGGATCACTACCTGCCGATCGCGAATGTCGACTGGGTGCATGAGAAGGTCGGCCTGGCGGTGACCAGCTTCGTGCAGGGCACGCCGGAGCGCGCAGCTGATCGGCCGTTACCGGCTGAGCAATCCGGACAAGGTCGCACACGAGTACACGCTGGCACTGGCGATCCGACCGTGGCAGGTCAACCCACCCACCCAGTTCCTCAACACCGTCGGTGGCTTCAGCCGCATCGATGCACTGGACGTGGGCGAGCAGCTGGTGCGGGTCAATGGTGAGCCGCGTATCTACCCGCTGCAGGTGCCGGATGCGCGCTTTGCCAGTACGTTCGACGGCAAGCTCGATGCGATGCATCTGGAAAGCGGCACGTACCCGGCGACCACGGCGGTGAAGGACAGCACCGGCATGGCGTCGGGTGCGCTGATGTACACGATCAAGCTCGAGCCCGGGCAGAGCCGTGAAGTGGCGGTGGTGCTGCCACAGACCGGTGGCTGGGCGCCGCAGGCGCTGGACGTGGCCAAGGCGCAGGCGCAGGTGGCCGAGCAGTGGCGGAAGAAGCTGGGCGTGGTCTCGCTGCAGGTGCCGGCTGCGGGCCAGGCGCTGGTCGATACCCTGCGCACCGCGGTCGCGCACATGCTGATCTCGCGCGTCGGCCCACGCCTGCAGCCGGGCACGCGTTCGTATGCGCGCAGCTGGATCCGCGATGGCGCGATGATCTCCGACGGCCTGCTGCGCATGGGCCGCAGTGATGCGGTGCGCGACTACATCAACTGGTATGCGCCGTATCAGTTCGAGAACGGCAAGGTGCCGTGCTGCGTCGACGCACGTGGTAGCGACCCGGTGCCGGAGAACGACAGCCATGGCGAGTTGATCTACAGCATCGCCGAGTACGGGCGCTACACCGGCGACAGCACTTTCACCGAGCTGATGTGGCCGCACGTGCAGGGCGCCTACGGCTACATGGAGCAGCTGCGCGCCAGCGAGCGCACCGAGGAGAACCGGGCACGCAACCCGGCCTTCTACGGCATGATGCCGGCCTCGATCAGCCACGAAGGCTATTCGGCCAAGCCGATGCACTCGTACTGGGACAACTTCTGGGCACTGCGCGGCTACAAGGACGCGGCCCTGCTGGCGACCCAGCTGGGCAAGGTCGAGGCGATGCAGATCACCGAGTCGCGCGACCAGTTCCGGGATGATCTGCAGGCCTCGCTGCTGTCGGCGATGCAGCAGCACAACATCGACTACCTGCCGGGCTCGGCCGAGCTGGGTGACTTCGACGCGACGTCGACGACCATCGCACTGGCCCCGGGCGGCGAACAGGGCAGGTTGCCGCAGCAGGCGCTGGAGGCGACCTTCGAACGCTACTGGAACGAGTTCGTTGCCCGTCGCGACGGCAAGCGCGAGTGGAAGGACTACACCCCGTACGAGTGGCGCAACGTGGCCGCGTTCGTGCGCCTGGGCTGGCGCGATCGCGCCTGGCAGGCCACCGAGTTCTTCTTCAAAGACCGCGCACCGCAGGCCTGGAACCAGTGGGCCGAAGTGGTTTCGCGCACGCCGCGCAGGCCGTTCTTCGTCGGTGACCTGCCGCATGCCTGGGTGGCCTCGGACTTCGTGCGCTCGGCCCTGGACATGTTCGCCTACAACCGCGACATGGACGAGTCACTGGTGCTGGCCGCCGGCGTACCGACCGCGTGGCTGCAGGGCGAGGGCATCGCTGTGCAAGGCCTGCGCACGCCGCAGGGCCAGCTCAACTACCGCCTGCAGCGCAGCGACAAGCAGCTGGTGCTGGAGGTGCAGCCGGGCCTGGTGCCACCGGTGGGAGGCGTGGTGCTGCCGTGGCCATACGCCGGTGATCCGGGCGAGGCGAGCATCAACGGCGAAGCAGCCGAGTGGGTCAACAAGGAACTGCACGTGCACCAGCTGCCGGCGCGGGTCGAGATCGATGTACCGAGCGCGGTGCGCCGCGCCGAGCGCAAGGGACAGTAGCGATGAAGCAGCAGGGGGCGAGGGTGCGCACATCGGTGCGGGCCCTGGGGCTGGCAATTGCCTTGGCGTTGCCGGGCGCGGAGATGGCGGCCGAACCGGCTGCCACGACCGCGGCGGCCGACGTTGCCAGTGCGCCGGGCATGAGCATGGTCACTTTCAACCTGCATCATGACCGCGAGGACTGGCCGAGCCGGCGCCGCACCATCCTGGCCGAGCTAAAGCGCCTGCAGCCGGATGCGGTTGCCCTGCAGGAGGTGATCCAGCGCCGCAATGTGCGCAACCAGGCGCAATGGCTGGCCAGCCAACTCGGCTACAGGTACGTGTTCGTGTCCACCGATCCGGTGGGCGCACCGAAGCGCTACGGCAATGCGCTGCTGACCCGGCGGCCGATTCTCGGCCAGGGGGAACATCTGCTGCAGCCGTTGGACGACTACCGCACGGTGGCTCACCTGCGCATCGACGTCGACGGCACGCCGGTGAACGTCTATGCCACGCATCTGAACGAGCGCAACGACGAGAGTGGTCAGCGCATCCGTCGCACCCAGGTCGAGGACCTGCTGCGCTTCATCACTGCAACGTCGGCCGGTGCACCGGTGGTGATCGCCGGCGATTTCAATGCGCTGGTGGACGCCGGCGACCTGAGCGAGCTGCGCAGCCACTACGGCGACAGCTACGGTAGCGTGCACGTCAACACCGACCTGGCCGGGGTCAGTACGCTCAATCGTCATTACTACCAGGCGCCTTCGCGGATCGACCACATCTTCTTCCAGCAGGACGAGATGGTCGCGCGCGAGGCGAAGCTGCTGTTCGACCAGCCCGACGACAGCGGTCGCTGGGCCTCGGACCACTACGGCGTGTGGACCCGGTTGCAGTTCGCACCGAAGCCCTGACGGAGCAGGCTCCGGTAGGTGCCAACCTTGGTTGGCACGAACGTGTCCGCGTGCACTGAATCAACGGCGCCAACCAAGGTTGGCCTCTACCAAAGCAGTGACCGTGCGAGGGTTGTGCGCTGGTGGGTGCCAACCCTGGTTGGCACGGACGTGTCCGCGTTCGCTCAATCAACGGCGCCAACCAAGGTTGGCCTCTACCAAAGCGAAGCCAGCGCCAAACGCACACACAAAAACGGCGGGGATCATTGATCCCCGCCGTTTCGTTTTCACGCGATCAAGGAGCGATCAGTTCGCCGGCGGCGTGCGCTTGGCGGCCTCTTCGTCTTCTTCGTCGGCCTTGGCTTCTGCAGCCTGGGCTGCAGCGTCAGCATGGCCATCGGCGACCGGGTCGATCGACGGCGTCACCACCGCTTCGGCGACCGGGGCAGCGGCTTCGATCGGCGCGGCTTCCACCGCCACCGGAACGACCGGCTCGACGACAGGCTTGGCTTCAAACACCGGCGCGGCCTCAACGGCCACCGGCTTGGCTTCAACCGCCGCAGCGGCTTCAACGATCTCTGGCTTGGCTTCAACGACCGGCGCAGCCTCGACCGCCGCCGGCTTCGCTTCGATCACCGGAGCGGCTTCAACCACCGGGGCGGCTTCAACCGCGACCGGCTTTGCTTCGGTCACCGGCGCGGCAGCGGCTACCGGCTGGGCCGGGGTCGCGGCGTCGATGGCATCGAGCATGCTGGTCTGCACCGGCGAGGACACCGCTTCGGTCTTCGCAGCAGCTTCGACCGGGGCCTGCACTTCAGCCACGACCGGGGCGGCGGCTTCGACCACAGCGCTGCTCACCACGGCAACCGGTGCGGCGGCAACAGCGGCGGCAGCACGGACCGGCTTTGCGGCGTCGGCAGCGGCCGGTTCGGCTTCGTCATCGAAGTCGAACTCCGGCTGCGAACGGGCCGGCTGCGCAGCAGCGACCGGCGCAGTGCCGGCAGAGCTGTCGACGCTCGGCTCGGCGCCGTCGGCGTCATCACCGTCGTCACCATCATCCTGGTCATCGCCCAGGGCGTCGCTGCCGGCGGCGTTCTCGGCGCCACCGCGACGACGACGACGGCCACCACGACGGCCACGACGACGGCGGGTCGCGCCTTCGCCTGCCTGCTCGCCATTGGCGTCGGTTGCAGCCTCTTCACCGGCAACCACAACCACCTCGGCCTCGCTGGCAGTGTTGGCAGCAGTCTCGGCCGGTGCTGCGGTGTCCACCGGAGCGGCGGCCACCGGCGCAACCGGGGCGATCGGCGCGGTGGCTTCCTGCGCGGTCACCACATTGGCGGCGACGGCGGTGGCGGCCACGGCTGCAGCCGCGGTCACGGCTTCGGCCGGTGCTTCGGCGGCGTTGCGCTGCGGCTTCTCGGCCGGCTTGTCACCGTCCTGCTGCGGGCGCGGCTGCTTCGGCTGCTTCAGCTTTGGCTGCTGCTGGTTCTGGCCCTGCTGCTCGTTGCGCGGCTTGTTCTGCTGCTGCGGCTGCTGCTGGCCATCCTTCTGCTGCGGCTCCTTCTGCTTGCCCTGCTGCGGCTGCTGCTGGGCATTGCCGTTGCGGCCGTCCTTGCTGCGCTGCTCACCGCGGTCCTTGCGGTTGCCGCCGTCCTTCTGCTGCTGCGCGTTGCCGTTGCCGCCGTTGCCACGGTTGTCGTCGCGACGGTCCTTGCGGTCCTTGTTGCGATCCTTGTTGCGGTCCTTGCGACCGCCGTCCTGCTGCTGGCGGGCGACCGGAGCCGCCGGTGCCGGTGCCGGCGCCGGTTCGCCACCGAACACGCGCTTGAGCCAACCGATCACGCCGCCGCTCGGGGCCGCTGCAACCGGCGCTGCCACGACCGGGGCCGGTGCCGCTGCGGCCGGCTCCACTTCCTCGCGCACCGGGGCGGGGGAGGTGTGCTTGACCTGGGTCACCGCCGGCGGCGGGATGTTCAGCTGACCCTTGGTCAGCGCGTGCACCGGCAGCTTGCGCGGGGTGCCGCGCTGGTAGCTGGGCTTGTTGCTCTCTTCACCCAGCTCGTTCTCACGCAGGCGGGTGACGGTGTAGTGCGGGGTGTGCAGCTGCTCGTCGGCGACGATCACGATCGGCGCCTCGTGGCGCTGCTCGATCTCACGCAGGGCGCTGCGCTTTTCGTTCAACAGGTAGTTGGCGATCTCCACCGGGGCCTGCACCAGCACCTGCCCGGTGTTCTCCTTCATCGCATGCTCTTCGGCGACGCGGATGATCGACAGCGACAGCGACTCGACGCTACGCATGCGGCCGTGGCCGTCGCAACGCGGGCAGACGATCTGGCTCGACTCGCCCAGGCTCGGGCGCAGGCGCTGGCGGCTCATTTCCAGCAGGCCGAAGCGCGAGATGCGGCCGACCTGCACGCGCGCACGGTCGTACTTCAGCGCGTTGGCCAGGCGGTTCTCGACCTCACGCTGGTGCTTGTTGGAGGCCATGTCGATGAAGTCGATCACCACCAGGCCGCCCAGGTCACGCAGGCGCAGCTGGCGGGCCACTTCCTCGGCCGCTTCCAGGTTGGTCTGGAAGGCGGTGTCCTCGATGTCGCTGCCCTTGGTGGCGCGCGAGGAGTTCACGTCGACGGCGGTCAGCGCTTCGGTCTGGTCGACCACGATCGAGCCGCCCGACGGCAGGCGCACGTTGCGCTCGTAGGCGCCTTCGATCTGCGATTCGATCTGGAAGCGGTTGAACAGCGGGATGTCGTCCTTGTAATGCTTGAGCTTGCGCAGGGTCTGCGGCATCACCTGCTGCATGAACTCGCGGGCGTGCTCGTACATATCCTCGGTGTCCACCAGGATCTCGCCGATGTCGGCGCGCAGGTAGTCACGCAGGGCGCGCACGATCAGGCGCGATTCCTGGTAGATCAGGAACGGGGCCGGCTTGCTCAATGCGGCTTCGGCGATGGCGCGCCAGACGTTGAGCAGGTAGTCCAGATCCCACTGCAGCTCTTCCGCATCGCGGCCGACGCCGGCGGTACGGATGATCACGCCCATGTCGTCGGGGATGTTCAGCTTGTCCAGGGCGTCCTTCAGGGCGGCCCGGTCTTCGCCCTCGATGCGACGGGAGACACCGCCGGCGCTGGGCGAGTTCGGCATCAGCACCATGTAACGGCCGGCCAGCGAGATGAACGTGGTCAGGGCGGCGCCCTTGTTGCCACGCTCTTCCTTGTCCACCTGGACAACGATCTCCTGGCCTTCCTTCAGCAGTTCGCGGATGCCGGCCTTGTTGTGGTCGACACCGGCCTGGAAGTAATCGCGGGAGATTTCCTTCAGCGGCAGGAAGCCATGGCGGCCGCCACCGTATTCAACGAAGGCCGCTTCCAGCGAGGGCTCGATGCGGAAGATCCGGCCCTTGTAGATGTTGGATTTCTTCTGTTCCTTCGACGGCTGCTCGATGTCGATGTCATACAACGACTGGCCATCCACGATGGCAACACGCAGCTCTTCAGCCTGCGTGGCGTTGATCAGCATTCGCTTCATTGTTGCGTTCCTCGCAAGCGGCTACCGCGCGGAACGCCATGGGGTTTCGCCTCTGGACACGGTTCGCCGCCCATTCGCGCAAGCGCGGGGAGGGCGGCTTGGGTTTCCAGCGCTACGACACCACGGCAGGCCGCGGGAGCGCTTCACTCTTATGGGTTTTGGGGTGTTACAGGCCGCAGGCAGCTGTCAGCCAGGCTGGAGCGCCACGCGGGACATGTTCAGCACGGTTGCGTGTCAGGCATCCGGCGATGGCCGGGAAGGCCGGTGAGCCGCTAACATGGCCGCCCCGCGGGCGGTGGTCGCGCACTGTGCCGGATTCGTCGGAAGCTGGGCTTCTGGCCCTGAGTAACTTCCAACGAAATCAATCCCTTATATCGCCCCCCGAGTGTAACAGAATAAACAGCCTGATGACTGCCCAAGACCCCACCAAGCCCGCTGGCGACAAGCCTTCCGTGCGCATGATCACCGTTCCCGCCGACCGTGCCGGCCAGCGTCTGGACAACTTCCTGCTCGGCCAGCTGAAGGGTGCCCCGCGCAGCCTAGTCTACAAGCTGGTGCGCAGCGGCCAGGTACGGGTGAATGGTGGCCGCGCCAAGGCCGAACGCAAGCTCGAGGCGGGTGATGAGGTGCGTGTGCCGCCGGTCCGTCTCACCGAAGAGGGAGACAAGGCCGGTCCGCCGGAGGCGTTCATGCGCCGCCTGGAGCAGGCCATCGTCTTCGAGGATGCCCGCCTGCTGGCCCTGAACAAGCCCACCGGCGTGGCCAGCCACGGCGGCAGCGGCATCAGTTTCGGTGCCATCGAGACCCTGCGCGCCCTGCGCCCAGGCCAGACCCTCGAGCTGGTCCACCGGTTGGATCGCGACACCTCGGGCCTGCTGATCGTGGCCAAGAAGCGCTCCGCGCTGAGCGAACTGCAGGCGCTGCTGCGTGAAGATCACGGCGCCGGCATCCGCAAGCGCTACCTGACCCTGCTGGCCGGGCGCATGCCCGACGGCGTGATGACGGTCGATGCGCCGCTGCACGTGGGCTTGCGCCAGGGCGGCGAGCGCCATGTGCAGGTCAATGCGATCGGCAAGGAATCGATCAGCCACTTCCGTGTGCTGGAGCGTCGCGGTGGTCATTCCTACTGCGAAGTCCGCATCGAGACCGGCCGTACCCACCAGATCCGCGTGCATGCCCAGCATCTGGGGCATCCGGTGGCCGGAGACGACAAATACGGCGATCCTGCGGTCAACAAGCGGCTTCGTGAGCAGATCGGGCTGAAGCGTCTGTTCCTGCACGCGGCCTCGCTGGAGTTCGCGCTGGATGACGGCAAGAGCCCGTACGTGCTGAACGCGCCGCTAGCCGATGAGCTGGTCGAGGCACTGGACCGGCTGCGCTGACGGCGGTTCGGCGGCGCCGGGTGCTTGGTCGGCGCCGTCGCTTCCCTGCGATGAGTGGGCTTGTCACTTTCTTTGCTCGTGCAAAGAAAGTAACCAAAGAAACACGCCGCCATCCGCGAGCCGGCGCTGCGCGCCGGTGCCCTGCGCTCCTCGGTCCGCCGAGGGGCGGCGCGGAACTCGCTGCGCTCAGACACCCGCGCCTCTTCACCCTCGCCGGACCTGCGGTGCTCGGCTAGCTACAAGGCGGACCAGACAGCCGCAGCGTAGACCCATACCCGCACGTAGCCTTTGTAGAGTCGAGCGACGCTCGACTCGCGCGCCGCAGCGCGGGCTTCGCTTTCTTATTCTTTCATCGCGTGGCTGGCACGCACAGAAAAATGACGGGGCACGGGCGGGGGCGGCTTGCAGGGGTGTCCGCCGCATGGATGCGGCGGCCAAGCCTCCATGGATGGATTCACGGCGTCCCCTGCAAGCCGCCCCCGCCCGTGACCTCTCGATGCTGCGGGACGTACCAGCCGCGAGGGGGCTCAGCCCGTTGGCCGCAAACCCCTCACCACTTGAACAGCACCAGGCTGATCGCCAGCGTGCCCATGCCCGCCACCAGTCCGTAAACCGTCTCGTGGCCCTTGGCATAGCGCTTGGCCGCCGGCAGCAGCTCGTCCAGTGCCAGGAACACCATCACGCCGGCGATCAGCCCGAACACCCAGCCGAAGGTGGCGTGCGACAGCGACCCGGACAGCAGCCAGTAGCCCAGCGCCGCGCCCACCGGTTCGGCCAGGCCCGACAGCAGGCTGGCGCTGAATGCATAGAACTTGTTCTGGGTGGCGAAGTACACCGGCACCGCAATCGCAATGCCCTCGGGAATGTTGTGGATGGCGATGGCGAAGGCCAGCGGCATGCCCACCGACGGGCTTTCCAGCGTGGCGAAGAACGTCGCCAGGCCTTCCGGGAAATTGTGCGCGGTGATCGCGACCGAGGTCAGCAGGGCAACACGCTTCAGGTACTCGCGGCTGTTCTCGCGGAACGCCGGGTCCTGTTTGTCCAGGCTGTCATGCGGGTTGGGAATGAAGTGGTCGATCAGCACGATCACGATCACGCCCAGCAGGAAGGCCAGGGTGCCGTAGGTGAAGCCGGTGCGCTCGCCATAGGCCAGGGCGAACGAAGCGATGGACTTGTTGAGGATCTCCGACAGCGACACATAGACCATCGCACCGCCGGCGAAAGCCAGGCCGAACGCCAGCAGGCGTGGGTTGGGGCGGCGCGAGAACAGCACCAGCAGGCTGCCGATGGCGGTGGCCAGGCCGGCCGCGAGGGTGACCGCCAGTGCGATCCAGACATTTTCGGGGGGAATATGCAGCATGTACCGACGCGGTCCTGGTCAAAAGACAACCGCCCCGGATGAGCCCGGGGCGGGGAGGTCGAGGCGGGCGTCGGCTGGCCTCGTCGGGGTGCGCGCGATCAGCCGCCGCGGCGCAGGCGTTCTTCGATGGCGAAGCACTGGTCCGGCTTCGGCTGCGGCGGGTTGAAGCTGACCGGCACCTGGATGGTGGCCGGCACCGGCTGGCCGTTGCGGGTGGCGGCATTGAACTGCCAGCCCTGCACGGCGGTCCTGGCCAGATCGTCCAGCTGCGGGTTGCCGGCGCCGGTCAGCAGCGCAACCTCGCTCGGCTTGCCGTCGGTGCCGATGGTCACCTTGAAGGTGCTGGTGCCGCCCACACCCATGCAGGCCAGCTCAAGCGGGTACTGCGGCGGCGGTGTCTTCACCGCAGCCACTTCGGTGGGCGGCGGCGGTGGTGGTGCCGCTGGTTCGGACGCGCCACAGCCGGCCAGGCCGGTCGCAGAGATCAGGGACAGGCTCAGCAAACGTACGTTCATGGCAGTTGCTCCGTCAGGGCCGAAGTCTTCGCCGCACAGATGAAGTCGTTCTCGCTCAGGCCGCCCACATCGTGGGTGGAGAAGCGCACGACCGCGCGGTCGTAGTGCACGCCCAGGTCCGGATGGTGGTCCTCGCGATGGGCGATCCAGGCCAGCGCGTTCACGAAGGCCATGGTGGCGTAGTAATCCTTGAAGCGGAAGGTGCGCGACAGGGCCTGGCCGCCCTCGCTCAGCTCCCAGCCGGGAATCTGCGGCAGCAGTTCGGCCAGGCGGGCTTCGCCAAGCTTGTGATCGCTGCCTTTGCGCGGCACGCAACGGGCCTGGGCCAGTGGAATCAGGTCGGCCATGGGAATCTCCACCTCGTGTTGACTGAACAATGCGCCGGACGGTGTATAAACCGAATGAGCGGTTGACGCTTACTTGGCTAGAATAGCCTGATGATCCAGATCTCCGACACTGCCCAGACCCATTTCCGCAAGCTGATCGAACGCGAGGGCGTGCCCGGCATGGGCGTGCGCTTGAGTGCGGTCGAGCCCGGCACCCCGCGCGCCGATGCCCGGCTGGAGTTCGCCGAACCGACCGACCTGCTCGGTGACGAGTGGGCGGTGGACTGCGATGGCTTCACCCTCTACGTCGATGCGAGCAGCGTCGGCTGGCTCGATGGCGCCGAGATCGACATCGTCGCCGGCACCGCCGGTACCCAGCAGTTGACCATCAAGGCGCCGCGCATCAAGGGCGAGGCCCCCGGCGATGCCGCTTCGCTGGTCGAGCGCGTGCACTGGGTGGTGGAAAACGAAGTCAATCCGCAGCTGGCCTCGCATGGCGGCAAGGTGGCCGTGCAGGAAGTCTCGTCCGACGGCGTGGTGCTGCTTCGCTTCGGTGGTGGCTGCCAGGGCTGTGGCATGGCCGACGTGACGCTCAAGCAGGGCATCGAGAAGACCCTGATGGGCCGCGTGCCGGGCGTGACCGCCGTGCGCGACGCGACCGACCATGACAGCGGCCACGCGCCGTATATCCCGCGCGGCAACGTCGCCTGACCGCTGACGCGTGCCTCTGACCCGGGCCGAGCAACTCATCGAACTGCTGCTGGCCCGCCAGCAGCCACGCGCCGTCCTCGAGAAGTCCACGCGCCTGCCCTATGGCTGGGCGCTGTGGCTGCGCTCGCTGGGCCCGCTGCCGCGGCCGTTCCACGCCCGCGAAGTGATTGCGGTATTGCTGCCGCGGCCGCTGCCTGGAGCGCCGGGCCAATCACCCCGGCTGTCGCCGTGGCAGGCGCTGCGCCGGTTGTTCTGGCAGGACTGGGACGCTGCGCCGCGCGATCAGCGCTGGATGCGCTGGACCTCGGCGTTGGCCAGCGCGCTGCTGCACCTGCTGTTCTTCATGCTGCTGCTGTGGGTTGCGGTGATCCGCACCACGGCACCGGAAGCAGAGGGCGCCGAAGGCGAGCGTGTGCAGGTGGAATTCGTCGGCCGCGCCTCCCAGGAGGGCGGAGGCGATCAGCCGGGTGCCGGGGCGGCTGCGGCTGCACCGGCCGGCCAGGTTGCCGCCGGCCAGGCAGCAGGGGCCGCGACTGCACCTGAGCCGCGTCCTGCGGCCGCGTCGGCGCCTGCGCCTGCACCGGCTCCAGCACCGACAGCCAGCGTGCCGTCGCCGCCGGCCGAAGCCGAGCCGGCCCCGCTTGCGGCCCCGCCACCCTCGCCGGTGCAGGCCACCGAAGTGGCGCAGGCCAGCACGGATTTCGTGGTGCCGCCGGTCAGCGTGCCGCGCACCGAGGTCAGCATCGTGCCGCGTGACACCACGCCCACGGTGCGCGAGCGCAGCGTGCAGCCGGTGCAGGCGCCGCCAACCCCAACCGCGATGCGTGCGCCGCAGATCGCGGTGCGGACGCCGCAGCTGCGTGACATCCCGGTGCAGGAGCGCGAAGTCAGTACGGTCGATGCACCGGTGGTGTCGCAGCCACTGCGCACGGCCGATGTGCAGGTGCGCGCCGCAGCGCGACGTACAGGTGCGCGAGCGTGAAGTGCAGGCGGTGGTCGATCCGCAGGTGCGGATGGCGGCCGTCGCCGGTCGTGAACCGGCAGTGCATGCGCCGGCGGGTCGTGACGTACAGGTGCGCGAGCGCGAAGTAGCCTCGGCACCGGTGGCAGCCCCTTCGTCTTCCAGTGGCAATGCACCCGCGGTAACGCCCGCGCCGGCGGCCAATGGCAGCGCGACGCAGGCGAGCAGCAGCGCCGCGCGGCCTGCTGCATCCAGCACGACCCCGGCCCAGGCTGGAGCGCGCCCGGCCCCCAATCCGGGCAACTGGGCCACGCCCGCCAAGGGCGATGACTGGGGGGCATCGAGCCGCAACCAGGACGGCGCCAACAAGGGCGCCCGCCAGGCCAGTACCAGCGGCAAGGGCAGTGGCCTGTTCAATGCCGATGGCAGCGTCCGCGTGCCGGGCCAGGAAGGCGAGGGGCGTGCCGAGCGCGGTGCGCCCGGTGGCGCCAACGACGGCTGGAGCAAGGAACGCATCGCGCAATCGGGCACCTGGCTGAAGCGACCGCCGTACGACTACACGCCCACTTCGTTCGACAAGTACTGGGTGCCGCAGGAATCGCTGCTGGCCGAGTGGGTGCGCAAGGGCGTCAAGGCAATGGAGATTCCGTTGCCGGGTACCAGCACGAAGATCTCCTGCGTGATCTCGATCCTGCAGGCCGGTGGTGGCTGTGGCCTGACCAACCCCAACATGCAGGACCAGCCGGCGGTGGCACGACCGCCGCCGGACATCCCGTTCAAGAAAGAGCTGCAGGAAGATAACGGGAGCCGCTAACGGCTCCCGTTGTCCACACATGTTTCCTTGTCCCCGCGCCGTTGGCGCCCCCTTGAACAAC
Source organism: Stenotrophomonas sp. 93052_Sma (assembly GCF_056481145.1). Lineage (NCBI taxonomy): Bacteria > Pseudomonadati > Pseudomonadota > Gammaproteobacteria > Lysobacterales > Lysobacteraceae > Stenotrophomonas > Stenotrophomonas sp. 93052_Sma. The sequence goes on along the minus strand of NZ_CM151134.1, from coordinate 3,278,829 downwards.
AAGGGGGCTTTTCGATGGACCCATCGCGGGATGTGACGGCCATGCTGGCGCGCTTTGGTAGGTGCCAACCTTGGTTGGCACAGAAACTCCGACCAAGGTCGGCATCTACCGGATGCACGTGCGCCGACCAGGGGCGGCCTCTACCTGGGTGGTGACGTCACGCGCTCTGCGACAGAAACATCCAGAACGGCAGGTCTCCGCCAACCCACTGGCCGGCTCGCACTTTGGTAGGTGCCAACCTTGGTTGGCACAGAAGCGCCGACCAAGGTCGGCATCTACCAGGGCATCGACCTCACGCGCTCTGCGACAGAAACACCCAGAACGGCACGTCTCGGCCGACCTGCTGGCCGGCCCGCGCTTTGGTAGGTGCCAACCTTGGTTGGCACAGAAGCGCCGACCAAGGTCGGCATCTACCGGAGCACGTGCGCCGACCGGGGTCGGCCTCTACCTGGGGGGTGACCTCACGCGCTCTGCGACAGAAACACCCAGAACGGCACGTCTCCGCCAACCTGCTGGCCGGCCCGCGCTTTGGTAGGTGCCAACCTTGGTTGGCACAGAAGCGCCGACCAAGGTCGGCATCTACCGGAGCACGTGCGCCGACCAAGGTCGGCATCTACCAGGGCATCGACCTCACGCGCTCTGCGACAGGAACACCCAGAACGGTACGTCACGGCCGACCCAGTCGCGGCTGGCTTCGTCCATCACGTCCAGCAACGTGTCGAAATCCTTCTGCGTGGAGGCGCGCAACGTGTCCACGTCGGCCAGGAACAGCGCGTAGCCGTTGGCCGGCAGCCACTGCAGGTCGCGCAGGTTGTCCGACAGCGCATCCCAGTTGCCGCCGAAGCCGGCAGGGAAATCCAGTTGCGCGGCCAGCCGGGCCAGCAGGGTGCGCTTGTCGGCCACGCCTTCCAGGTCGATGCGGATCACCTTCAGCCCGGCATCGCGCATCGCCGCGGCCAGTGCGCCGATGTCGTCGCTGTCGATGGCGTAAACGCCGGCATTGTTGATGTCATGCAGGCCGAGGCCGAAATCATCGTGGCTCATCACTGCGCTCCCTGGGCCGGTACGGTGAAGCTGCGGAACGATTCGTAGTGGTCGTCGGTGTAGTACCACGCCTCCGGCGGATCGCCACCGGTGACGATCCGGCGCGTGCCGCGGGTACGCGCACCGGGGGTGTCGACGGTGTATTCGCGGTAGTAGCCACGCGGACGCTGTGGCAGCTGCTGTTCGCGGTTGCCGAAGGTGCTGCCGTCCTGGCGGTGCGGGAATGGACCACCGCGCTGGATCAGGGCGATGGTCTGCCGGGCTTCGGCGGGCAGGAACGCGGGCAGGCCGCTGTCGTTGCCGGTTGCGGCCTTGGCCGGCGCCGGCGCCGCGCGGCAGGCGCACCCTGCAGGTCCGGCGCGAACTGCGGCGCCGGTGGGCGCTGCATGAAATGGTTGACGACAAGGCCGAGCAGCAGCAGGGCGATGGCAGTGATCAGCAGCCGGGGGTTGCGCATGGGCAAGGAGCGGGCGAGGGCGGTGAAGGCACTGTAGCGCCTGTGCGCTGCACGGTGCATGAGGATGGCATCGCGTCACTGCTGCGTAACAATTGCCGTCGTGCTCACTGGCAGGACGCAATTTCCTTTACATCCCCCTTGGTAATCTGGCGGTCTGTCCCCATCATTCACCGCGCAACGCCCGACACCGTCGGGTGCCCTCGCAATCAGGAGATGCATCATGGCCTATACCCTGCCCAAGCTGTCCTACGCCTACGACGCGCTGGAACCGCATATCGATGCGGCGACGATGGAAATCCATCACACCAAGCATCACCAGACCTACATCAACAACGTCAACGCGGCGCTGGAAGGCACCGAGTACACTGACCTGCCGGTCGAAGAACTGGTGAAGAAGCTCAAGTCGCTGCCGGAGAACCTGCAGGGTCCGGTGCGCAACAACGGTGGCGGCCATGCCAACCACTCGCTGTTCTGGACCGTGATGGCTCCGAATGCTGGCGGCAACCCGGTGGGCGACGTGGCCAAGGCCATCGACAAGGACCTGGGCGGCTTCGACAAGTTCAAGGACGCCTTCACCAAGGCAGCGCTGACCCGCTTCGGCAGCGGCTGGGCCTGGCTGAGCGTGACCCCGGACAAGAAGGTCGTGGTCGAGAGCACCGGCAACCAGGACAGCCCGCTGATGGAAGGCAACACCCCCATCCTCGGCCTGGACGTGTGGGAACACGCGTACTACCTGAAGTACCAGAACCGTCGTCCGGAATACATCGGCGCGTTCTTCAACGTCATCGACTGGAACGAAGTCGAGCGCCGTTACCAGGAAGCGATCGCCTGATCGCGGTAACGGGATGAACAGAAAAGGCCGGGGGAGACCCCGGCCTTTTCTGTTGCAGGAGTCATTTGGTAGTGCCGGCCGCTGGCCGGCAATCGTGTGGTACCCGAGGAGCCGGCCAGCGGCCGGCACTACCTATTCGGTCGTGGCCGTATCGCCCTGCAGTCGCAGCGTCGCCATCACGCCCAGGCGCAGGCCGGGCAGGTCGCCGTCGGCCGGCAGCAGGATCGGCTGCTGGCGGATGCCGCCGAAGTGCTTGACCTGGAACAGCACATCCAGGCCATGGCCACTGCTGCCACCGCCACCGGCTGCAGGCGCCTCGGCGCGGCCGCCGGGATTGCGCCGGGCCGGCTGGAAGCCGGGCGTGCTGCGCACCAGTTCCACCGTGTTGGCGGAGAAATCGCCGGCGATCAGGCTGGGCATGCCCTCGGCGGTGGCGCCGATCCAGGTCATCAGGTCGCTGGTCTGATGCTGGCGGGCGGTGGCCTCGTCCGGGTCCGGGCGCAGCCGTGCCACATAGATGTTGACCAGTGCCTCGCCCAACTTCAGCCGCATCATGCCGGCGGCGCTGAAGGTGCCGGGTGGGTGCAGCAGGGTCACGCCATCCTCGCTGACCGGCAGCCGGGTCAGCATCGCGTTGCCATGCCGCAACGGCTGGCTGGGCGGATCGGCGGTAACGAAGTCGCAGCTGTAGCGCAGCCGGCTGGCCAGCCAGCAGGCCGGATTGCGGCCCTGCTGCTGCAGCACCTGCTGCACCGAGATCACGTCCGGCTGCAGGTCGGTCAGCAACTGTGCGACCTGCTCACGGCGCAACTTCCATTGCGCGTCATCGCGGCTGGGCAGTTCCAGCGCGGCCACGGTGAGTTGCCGGGGCTCGCTCTCGCTGGCGGCGGTGGCCGTTGCCTGCGGCCGCGCCTGTGCCTGCAACGCCATCAGCAGCACCAGGCAACTGAGCAGGAGACGGGCGGGGGCGAGGGGGCGCATAACGATAAGTTTACGCTTTTGTCGTGCAGGTGCCGTGACTTCCGGCACGGAGTGTCGCTGCCTGCCATGGATTGGCACCGTTGTCATGCAGCCCTGCAGCGTGCTTCGCAAGCCCTGCTTCCGGTAATCTTGCGCCTTTCGCTTTGCAGGATTGCCTTACAGGATGAGCCACGACGCAGTTGCCCCCATCGCCGGCCAGGGAAAGATGCCGCGCCAGATCCCGTACATCATCGGCAATGAGGCCTGCGAGCGGTTCAGTTTCTACGGGATGCGCAACATCCTGGTGCAGTTCCTGATCACCTCGCTGCTGCTGCAGGAAATCACTGCGGAAGGCCGTGCCGGTGAAGCCAAGGACATCATGCACAGCTTCATGATCGGCGTGTATTTCTTCCCGCTGCTCGGTGGCTGGCTGGCCGACAGGTTCTTCGGCAAGTACCACACCATCCTCTGGTTCAGCCTGGTCTACTGCGCCGGCCATCTGTGCCTGGCGCTGTTCGAGAACAGCCGCGAGGGCTTCTTCCTCGGACTGGGCCTGATCGCGCTCGGTGCCGGTGGCATCAAGCCGCTGGTGGCCTCGTTCATGGGCGACCAGTTCGACCAGAGCAACAAGCACCTGGCCAAGATCGTCTTCGACGCCTTCTACTGGATCATCAACTTCGGCTCGCTGTTCGCCTCGCTGCTGATCCCGCTGGTGCTGAAGAACTGGGGCCCGCAGTGGGCGTTCGGCATCCCGGGCATCCTGATGTTCATCGCCACCTTCGTGTTCTGGCTGGGCCGCAAGCGCTACGTGCTGGTGCCGCTGCCGCCGAAGGATCCGCATTCGTTCGCCAACGTGGTGCGTACCGCACTGACCACGCGCGTGGCCGGCCAGGGCCGTCCGGGCCTGGTGATCGCCGTGCTCGGCCTGGTGCTGGCAGTGGCCTCGTTCGGCCTTGTTGGCTCGTTGGGCATTGTCATCTGCCTGTGCCTGGCGCTGGTATCGATCCTGGCCGGTATCGGCGGTGGCACCTGGCTGCAGCTCGATCGCGCCCGTGGCCAGCATCCGGCCGAAGCCGTCGAAGGCGTGCGCTCGGTGCTGCGGGTGCTGGTGATCTTCGCGCTGACCACGCCGTTTTTCTCGCTGTTCGACCAGAAGGCCTCGACCTGGGTCCTGCAGGGCCAGCAGATGCAGATGCCGAGCTGGTTCACCGCCTCGCAGATGCAGGCACTGAACCCGCTGCTGGTGATGATCCTGATTCCGTTCAACAACCTGGTGCTGTACTCCGGCCCTGCGCCGCTTCGGCTTCGAGCCGACCGCGCTGCGCCGCATGACCGCCGGCATCGCCTTCAGCGGTCTGGCCTGGATCGTGGTCGGCGGCATCCAGGTGGTGATGGACGGGGGCAACGCCATGTCGATCTTCTGGCAGATGCTGCCGTATGCGCTGCTGACCTTCGGTGAGGTGCTGGTCTCGGCCACCGGCCTGGAGTTCGCCTACAGCCAGGCGCCGCAGGCGATGAAGGGCGTGGTGATGAGCTTCTGGAACCTGACCACCACCATCGGCAACCTGTGGGTGCTGCTGTCCAACGCGGCGGTGCGCAACGATGCGGTGACCCACAAGATCGCCAGTACGGGCCTGAGCGAGGCGGCGTTCCTGATGTTCTTCTTCGCCGGTTTCGCCTTCGTCGCGGCGTTGGCCTTCGGTTGGTACGCGAAACGCTATCGTATGGTCGACAACTACCGTAGCGCCTGAGCCTGACATGACCCCCGTCAATCTGCTGTTGATCGCCATCACCGCCATCCTGTCGTGGATGGCGTTCAACAACCGCAAGCTGGCCGACCGCCTGATCCTGTGGCCGCCGGCCATCGACCGTCACCGCCAGTACGACCGGCTGGTGACCTATGGCTTCATCCACGCCGACTGGTCGCACCTGATCTTCAACATGATCACCCTGTTCTTCTTCGGGGGATTCATCGAGAGCGTGATGGTGCAGCTGACCGGCAGCTACCTGACCTACCCGGCGTTCTACATCGGTGCGCTGCTGGTCTCGATCCTGCCCAGCTACCTGAAGAACCAGAAGAACCCGAACTATCTCAGCCTGGGTGCGTCCGGTGCGGTGTCGGCGGTGCTGTTCGCCTTCATCCTGATCAAGCCGTGGTCGATCATCCTGGTGTTCTTCATCCCGGCGCCGGCCATCGTCTACGCCGCGTTCTACGTCGGCTACAGCATCTGGATGGACAAGCGCGGCGGTGACCGCATCAACCACAGCGCGCACCTGGCAGGCGCGGCGTTCGGCGTGATCTTCATGCTGGCCATGCAGCCGAGCATCTTCACTCACTTCCTGCGCGAACTCTCCAACCCGACCTTCCGCCTCGGCGGCGGTTGATGACGGGAGCGGGGCGGATCGGCAGCGATCCGCCCCCGCTGTTTCAGAGCGTGGGCTGCTGACCGTAGGTATCCAGCAGGCGGGCGAACACTTCTTCGCCGATGCGCTGGAAATCCTGGTCCTGGGTCTGCCCCTCCACGGCCAGTTGCAGCAGGCCCTCCAGCAGGGCGCGGTCGGTATCTGAATGGGAATCGCTGGGGTGCATCGGAGCCTCCGCGGTGGTGCGCATGATCAACGGTCGCAAGGGCCGTGCCAGCCTGGCCGTACCCCTCCACAGGCGATAGCGGCCGCCAGCGCTCCAGCTTGAGGGTCGCAAACTGACGTGAATGGAACGGACTTGCCCCTGTTCAGGCTTCACGCGATCATGGCGCCCGGCTGCGCACCATCCACGCAGTCGCCGCAGGAGACAGTTCCATGGCTTCGGTCACGCCCCCCGGTCTGGCCTACGAGGTCGAACACGACCTGGCCAACCATCGCTTCACCGCCCGTGTGCGCGGACAGCTGGCGGTGCTGGACTACCAGATCAAACGCAGGCGCATGGTCATCACGCATACCGAGGTGCCCGAGCCGATTGCCGGCCGAGGCATCGCCGGTGAGCTGACCCGTGTGGCGCTGCGTTTTGCCCGTGAGCAGAAGTACAAGGTGGTGCCGGCGTGTTCCTACGCCGAGGCCTTCCTGCAGCGGCATGAGGAGTACCACGACCTGCTCGTTGGCTGAATGCCAGCGGGCCACGCTTCAGCCATGGCAGGCGATGATGTACAAACATGAACAGGGGATCCCGATGAAGATTGGAAACAACCGGCCATTGCACGGCAGCGTGCTGGCCGGCGTGGTGGGCGTGCTGTTGCTGGCCGGTTGCCAGCGTGAAAGCGAGCCGGCACCGGCGACCGACGCGGCGCCCGCCGCCGAAGCCACCGCCGCAGGCGAAACGCCGGTCACGGAAGCGCCGCTGGACCTGCGCGACGTGATCGAGAACAACGAACGCGAAGTGGTGGGTATCAGCTACCCGGCCGGCATCGACCGCTACCCGGGCCTGGCCCGCGCGCTGCAGAGCTATGCGACGAGTGCGCGCAGTGACCTGCAACAGGCGCTGGACGGGCTGGGCAATGACAAGCCGACCATGCCGTACGAGCTGTCGCTGAGCTTCGAGAAGCTGCTGGAAACCCCGCAGCTGGTAGTGGTCAGTGCCGATGGCAGCCGCTACACCGGTGGCGCCCATGGCGAACCGCTGGTGGCCCGATTCGTGTGGCTGCCGCAGCATCAGCAGATGCTCAGCGCCGAAAAGCTGGTGGCCGATGCCAAGGGCTGGAAGGCGATCAGCGATTTCGTCGCCGACCAGCTGCGTGAACGCGTGGCGACCCGCCTCAGCGGTGAGGACATGGATCCGGCCCAGCTGCAGGAATCGCTGCGCAACGCATCGCGCATGATTGCCGACGGCACCGGCCCGCAGGCCGACAATTTCAGCCAGTTCCAGCCGCTGACCGACGACAAGGGGCAGATCACCGCGCTGCGCTTTGTTTTCCCGCCGTACCAGGTGGGTCCATACTCGGACGGCACCCAGACCGCCGATGTACCGGCGGCGGTGCTGTTGCCGCACGTGGCCAAGGACTACGTGGAGCTGTTCGCACGCGGTTGACCGCAGTCGAGGAGGTGGCGTGGATACAGGGTTGCAGGAGCGGGTCGCCGGCCTGCTGCAGGAAGCCGGGGTCCGCATCGGCGGTACCCAGCCACAGGATATCCAGGTTCATGATCCGCGCTTCTTCGCGCGGGTCATGGCGCACGGCTCGCTTGGCCTCGGCGAGAGCTACATGGACGGTTGGTGGGATGCCAACGTCCTGGATGAATTCCTTGTTCACCTGATGCAGGCGCACCTGGACGAACGGGTGCACGGTTGGCGCGAAGTGGCCGATGCACTGAAGGCGCGCCTGTTCAACCTGCAGGTGGGACAGGGCAGCTACGAGGTGGGCCGCCGCCACTACGACCTCGGCAATGATCTCTACCAGGCCATGCTGGGCCAGCGCCTGGTCTATAGCTGTGGCTACTGGCGCAATGCCGGCGATCTCGACGCCGCGCAGGAAGCCAAGCTTGACCTGGTCTGCCGCAAGCTGGGCCTGCGCCCGGGGCAGCGTGTGCTGGACATCGGCTGTGGCTGGGGCGAAGCCCTGAAGTTTGCCGCCGAGCGCTACGGTGTCAGTGGCGTCGGCGTGACCATTTCGCAGGAGCAGGCCGAGTTCGCCCGCGAACTGTGCGCCGGCCTGCCGATCGAGATCCGCCTGCAGGACTACCGCGAACTGCACGAGCCGTTCGATGCGATCTTCTCGATCGGCATGTTCGAGCACGTCGGCGACAAGAACTACGCCAGCTTCTTCGAGGTGGCCAGGCGTTGCCTGTCACCGCGCGGCCTGCTGCTGCTGCACAGCATCGGCACCAACATCTCGCGGCATCGTACCGATCCGTGGATCGCGCGCTACATCTTTCCCAACTCGATGCTGCCATCGGCGGTGCAGATCACCAAGGCGTTCGAGGGCCGCTTCGTGCTGGAGGACTGGCACAACTTCGGTACCGATTACGACCTGACCCTGCAGGCCTGGCGGCGCAACGTGGAAGCGGCGTGGCCGCGGCTGGATGCGCGCTACGACGAGCACTTCCGGCGCATGTGGCGCTTCTACCTGGCCGGGTCGATGGCCACCTTCCGTTGCCGGCACGCGCAGCTGTGGCAGCTGGTGCTGTCGCCGGAAGGCGTGCCGGGTGGGTACGTGGCGCCGCGGTGAGTTCATGGTCGGGTCGGAGCCCTTTCCGTTGGAAAGGGATCCGACCCCAACCCCAACAAAAAAAACCGCCCGGTCTCCCGGGCGGTTTTCGTTTCAGGCTACCGCGCGGGCGATCAGTTGCCGGCGCCGGTCAGGCCACGCTTTTCCAGCAGTGGTTCGATCTGCGGCTCGTGGCCGGCGAAATCGCGGAACAGCTGCATGGCATCCACGCTGCCGCCCTTGGACAGCAGGGTGGCGCGGAAGTGGTCGCCGTTCTTGCGGCTCAGGCCGCCGTTGTCCTTGAACCACTTCTGGGTGTTGGCGTCGAGCACTTCCGACCAGATGTAGGCGTAGTAGCCGGCCGAGTAGCCGCCCATGATGTGGCTGAAGTACGGGGTCTTGTAGCGCGGCGGAACCGGCGCGTAGTAGATGCCGTCCTTCTCCAGCGCGGCGCGCTCGAAGGCCATCACGTCCTTGGCGGCCGGCACCTGGTCGGCGCCAATCTGGTGCCAGCGCTGGTCCAGCATGGCCGCACCCAGGTACTCGGTGGTGGCGAAGCCCTGGTTGAACTTGGCTGCCGCCAGCACCTTGTCCAGCAGTGCCTGCGGCATCGCCGAACCATTCTGGTAGTGCTTGGCGTAGTTCTTCAGGATGACCGGGTTGTCGGCCCACATCTCGTTGACCTGCGAGGGGAACTCGACGAAGTCACGCGGCACCGAGGTGCCCGAGAAGTACGGGTACTTCACGTTGGAGAACATGCCGTGCAGGGCGTGGCCGAACTCGTGGAACGTGGTGTTCACCTCGTCCCAGGTCAGCAGGGTCGGCTGGCCGGCCGGCGGCTTCGGAATGTTCAGGTGATTGGCGACCACCGGCTTGAAGCCGGTCAGCTTGGACTGCGAGACGTAGGAGTTCATCCACGCGCCACCGCGCTTGGAGGCACGTGCATACGGGTCGAAGATGAAGATCGCCAGCTGGCTGCCGTCGGCGTCGAACACGTCGTAGACGGTGACGTCATCGTGGTAGACCGGCAGGTCGGTGCGCTGCTTGAAGGTCAGGCCGAATTCCTGGCCCGCGGCGTAGAACACGCCGTTCTCCAGCACGTTCTTCATTTCGAAGTACGGCTTCAGCTGCGACTCGTCGAAGTTGTACTTGGCCTGGCGCACCTTCTCGCTGTAGAAGGCCCAGTCCCACGGTTCCAGCTGGAAGGTCGGCTTGCGCGCGGCCTTCTGTTCCTTGTCGATCATCGCCTGCAGATCGGCGGCTTCGCGCTTGGCGTTGGCCACGGCGGCCGGAGCCAGCTTGCCCAGCATCGCGTTGACCGCTTCGGGGGTCTTGGCGGTCTGGTTGGTCAGGTTGTAGGCGGCGAAGTTCGGGAAGCCCATCAGCTTGGCCTTGTCGGCACGCAGTTGCATGATGCGCGAGACCAGCGCGGTGTTGTCGAACTCACCGCCGCGGCTGCCGCGGGTGGTCGAGGCTTCGTAGATCTTCTGGCGCAGGGCGCGGTTGGCCAGGTTGGTCAGCGGCGGCTGGCCGGTGGTGTTGAGCAGGGTGATCACGTACTTGCCTTCCAGACCACGGGCCTTGGCGGCTTCGGCGGCGGCAGCGATCTGCTCCTTGGACAGGCCGTCCAGCTCCTTGACGTCGTCGACGGTGATCGCCGAAGCGTTCACTTCCGACTGCACGTTCTGGCTGAACTTGGTGCCCAGGTTGGCCAGCTCGGCGTTCATCTCCTTCAGCGTGGCCTTGTCGGCCTCGGACAGCTTGGCGCCTGCACGCACGTAGTTGTCGTAGTACTTCTCGACCAGACGCACGCCTTCGGCGTCCAGGCCCAGCTGGCTGCGGGTGTCATACAACGCCTGGATGCGGGCGAACAGCTTGCCGTTCAGCGCGATCGCATCGCTGTGCGCGGCGAACTTCGCCGAGTAATCAGCCTGCAGCTTCTTGCGGGTGTCGTTGGTGTCGGCGCCGACCAGGCTGAAGAACACGGTGGTCGCACGGTCGAGGATGTCACCGCTCTTTTCCAGGGCGATGATGGTGTTGTCGAAGGTCGGCTTGGCCTTGTTGTTGGCGATCGCCTCCACTTCCTTCAGCTGCTGCGCCATGCCGGCGTCGAAGGCCGGGGCGAAGTCGCTGTCCTTGATCTTGTCGAACTGCGGGAAGTGCAGCGGCAGCGGGCTTTCGGCGAAGAACGGATTGGCCTGCTGGGCATGGGTGCTGGCAGCCGGGGTTGCGGCGCCGGCCGAGAAGGCGGGCAGGGCAAGGCCGAGGGACATGGCCACGGCAAGGGCAAGGCGAGTGGTCAAGGTAGGAACTCCGGTAAGGCAAACAAGGGCCCGAGGGTAACCCGGCCGGCGGCGCCCGCACTTGTGTCAAAAGGCATGTTGCCGGGGCCGGGCGCGGGTACCATGCATTCACCGCCCACGGCCCGCTGCCATGACCACTGCCTACGACTTCAGCTTCCGCGACCTCGACGGCCAGCCGCAGGCCCTGGCCCGGTACCAGGGGCACCCGTTGCTGCTGGTCAATGTCGCCAGCCGCTGTGGCTTCACCCCGCAGTACACCGGGCTGGAACAGCTGTGGCAGGAGTATCGCGAGCGTGGCCTGGTGGTGATCGGGTTCCCATGCAACCAGTTCGGTGCACAGGAACCGGGCGACGCCGCGCAGATCCGCCAGTTCTGTTCGCTGGACTACCCGGTCAGCTTCCCGCTGTCGGAGAAGATCGAGGTCAACGGCGACGGGGCTGATCCGTTGTGGGCATGGTTGTCACGCGAAAAGCGCGGCCTGCTGGGTAGCGCCCGCATCAAGTGGAATTTCAGCAAGTTCCTGGTCGACCGCCAGGGGCAGGTGGTGTCGCGCTATGCGCCCACCACCAGGCCGGAGCAGCTGCGCGGCGAGATCGAAGCGCTGCTGTGAGATGAACCCAAAAAGGGGACGGAGGGGATTAAGTCGTTTGTGCACAAACGACTTAATCCCCTCCGTCCCCTTTTTGCTTATTTCTCGACGAACGCGCGCTCGAACACGTAGTGGCCCGGCTGGCCGATACGCGGCGAGACCTGGAAGCCACGGGCATCGAGCACGCTGCGCAGGTCGGCCAGCATCTGCGGGCTGCCGCAGATCATCGCGCGGTCGTTCTCCGGGCTCAGCTCCGGCAGGCCGAGGGTGCGCTGCATCTCGCCGCTTTCCATCAGCTGGGTCAGGCGGCCCTGGTTGGCGAACGGCTCGCGGGTGACGGCCGGGTAGTACAGCAGCTTGTCACCGATCATCTCGCCCAGGAATTCGTGCTCACGCAGTTCCTTCTCGAAGTAATCGCGGTAGGCCAGGTCCTTTTCGTAGCGCACGCCGTGGCAGAGGATCACCTTCTCGAAGCGCTCGTAGGTTTCCGGGTCCTTGATGACCGACAGCCACGGCGCCATGCCGGTGCCGGTGCCCAGCAGGTACAGGTTCTTGCCGGGGTGCAGATCGCTGATCAGCAGGGTGCCGGTGGGCTTCTTGCCGACCAGCACCTTGTCACCCGGCTTGATGTGCTGCAGGCGCGAGGTCAGCGGGCCGTCCTGCACCTTGATGCTGAAGAACTCCAGATGCTCTTCCCAGTTGGCGCTGGCGATGGAATACGCGCGCAGCAGCGGCCGCGCCTCGGTTTCCAGGCCGATCATCACGAACTGGCCGTTCTCGAAGCGGAAACCGCTGTCGCGGGTGAGGGTGAAGCTGAAGTAGGCATCGGTCCAATGACGGACCTCAAGCACCGTTTCGGCGCCAAAAGCGGAGGACATGGGCGTATCTATCGGAAGTCGTCGGGGTGATTCTATCTCAAATGAGACAGGTTCTCATTAGGCGGAACGAGAGGCGTTCTCAGCGGTAGCCGGCCGCCTGCAGCTCGAACAGCTCGGCGTAGCGGCCGCCCTGGGCCATCAGCTCTTCATGGGTGCCGCTGGCCTCGATCCGGCCATCGGCCAGCACCAGGATGCGATCGGCCATGCGTACCGAGGAAAAACGGTGGGAAATCAGCACTGCGGTGCGATTATCCGCCAGTTCCCTGAACCGCTGGAACACCTCGAACTCACTTCGCGCATCCAGCGCCGCCGTTGGCTCATCCAGGATCATCACCTGCGCATTGCGCATCCATGCACGGGCGATGGCGATCTTCTGCCATTGGCCACCGGACAGGTCCACGCCCTGCTTGAAGCGGCGACCGATCAGCTGGTTGTAGCCGCCGGGCAGGTCGTCGATCACTTCCTCGGCCATGCCGCGCCGCGCGGCGTCGGCGATGCGTGCCTGATCGTCCATCGCCTCGACCTGGCCGACGCCGATGTTCTCGCCGGCGCTGAGGTTGTAGCGCACGAAGTCCTGGAAGATCACCCCGAGGTTGGCGCGCAGGTCGTCCAGGTCGTAGTCGCGCAGGTCGCGGCCATCGAGCAGGATGCGGCCCTCGTCCGGTTCGTACAGCCGCGCCAGCAGCTTGACCAGGGTGGTCTTGCCGGCGCCGTTCTCACCGACCAGCGCCAGTACTTCGCCGGCCTGCAGCTGGAAATCAAGGTGGCGCACCGCCCATTGCTCGGCATCCGGGTAGCGGAAGCCGACGTTCTCGAACACGAAGCCCTGGCGGATCGGCTGCGGCACGCGCACTGCACCTTCGCGCGAGTGGATTTCCGGCTGGATCTGGAAGAACGAGAACAGGTCATCCAGGTACAGCGCCTGGCTGGCCACCTGCGAGAAGCCGATCAGCAGGCCCTCCAGCAGCTGGCGCAGGCGCAGGAAGCTGCCGGCGAGGAAGGTCAGGTCGCCGATCGAAAAGTCGCCGCGCACCGTGCGCCAGGCGATGTAGGCGTAGGCGGTGTAGTAGCCCAGCGTGCCCAGTGCGGCCAGCAGCGTGCCCCAGAACGCGCGGCGCCGGGCCAGGGCGCGGTTGGCCTGGAACAGCGCCACCGACAGGCGCCGGTAGCGCTCCACCAGGAAGCGGTGCAGGTTGTAGATCTTCACTTCCTTGGCCGTTTCCACGCTGGCGCCGAGCTGGCGCAGGTAGTCGAGCTGGCGGCGCTCGGGCGTCCACTGGAAGTTGAGGCTGTAGCCGGCCGCATTGAAGTGCGATTCGCCGATGAAGGCCGGCACCAGCGCCAGCGCCAGCAGGAGGATCAACCACGGCGCGTAGACCAGCAGGCCGACGGCGAGGCTGGCCACGGTGATCGCGTCCTGCACCTGGCCGAACAACTGGCTCATCAGGTTCATCCGGCCCATGGTCTGGCGTCGCGCACGGTCCAGCTTGTCCTGCAGGTCCGGGTCCTCGAAGTCCTCCAGATCCAGCGTTGCCGCGTGTTCCATCAACCGGATGCTGGTGACGTTGGCGAACAGTTCCGAGAGCAGGGCATCGGCGTAGCTGACCAGCCGGCCGAGCAGATCCGAGGCGATGGCCAGGCCGAATTCCAGCGCCAGCAGGCCCAGCAGCGGATTCAGTATGCCGCTGGACAGCGCCTCGCCCAGTGGCGGGAAGCCGGCATCGTGCTGGCTCAGGTGCAGCGCGCTGTCGATGATCAGCTTGCCGACGTAGAGCATCGCCACCGGCAGCAGCGCACGGATCAGGCGCAGGCCAAGGCTGGCCAGGGTGAGCGCGGGGCTGGTCTTCCAGACCATGCGCAGGAACGGTGGCAGGTTGCGCATCGCCCTGAAGCGCTGGCGCAGGCTGGGTTTCTTCGCGGCGGCAGCGCCAGCGGTGGGGGTAGCAGGCATGCGCGTATTGTGCGCGCCCTGCGCGTGGCGGAGGCATGAACGGGGCGCATGCCTGCCATGCGCCGGCAGGGCAGCGCGTCGGCGCCGCCTGCGCGCTCAGTCCAGCGCAGCCAGCAGCGCAGGATGGTGAGCGAACCAGAAGCGCAGGGCCCCGCTGTCGATGCCGTAGGCGCCTTTCCAGAAATCGACGGGATAGCTCCAGTCCGAAGAGCGCGACGTGCGCGGTGCCAGACCGACCCGGGTGAAGCGTTGCGCCAGGCCGGGATGCTCGGGGGTCTGCAGCAGCCCGGCATGGCCCAGGGCATCCAGCAGGTGACGCGCCTGCTCGACGGACAGTTTCAGGCCCGGCAGCGCGCACGCGTTTGACGATGGTCGACGGGGTGTCCTTGGCGTCGCTCTCGTGGTGCAGCAGCCGCAGCAGTGCCACCAGTGTGCTCATGTCGCCGGGCGCCCGTCTGGGCGTCAGATTGTGTTGTTCCAACAGGAAGGTGATGGCGTTTACGCTTCCGCCGAGCACGACCCCGATGTTGTGGCGGACGCGCGCCCAGCTGGTCGGGTCGAATCTGCCTTCGCGAACCTGGCCGCAGACCGCACAGGCGAGGCTGGGGTGTGGCTGCTCCTGATGCCTGGGGAAGTGCACCATGAACGCATACGCCGACAGCCCGGCGCGCAGGTCGCTGCGGTTCTCCTGCACGCCGAGGATGAAGTTGTCTGCCACATGCTGGCGGTCGGCGCGGGCATAGGCGGCGAACATCCGCACCTGGAGGGCCTCATGGCCCGGATGTTCGACGGGCCACAACAGTCCATGCCGTTCAAGCGTCGACAGGAGTTCGGGCGGCGCGGTGTCCCGCTCCCGGTACTGGGTCAGCGCCTTCAGCGCCTCCTTGCTGGGCGTGTCGGGGGCTTCGTCGGCCATGACGTTCGGATGCTTCCTGCGGGGCAGGTACAGTGCCCGGCGGTCCAGGCACTGTCAACGAAGCGCTCAGGGCAGCGGCGGCAGCAGCCCGGCGCCCAGCCGGTTCCAGGCATTGATCACCGCGATGCCCATGCTCAGGTCGCTGATGCCCTTCTCATCGAAGTGCGGTGCCAGTGCATCGAACGCCGCCTGTGACGGTGCACCGTCGGTCAGCCGGGTCAGTGCCTCGGCCCAGCCCAGCGCCGCACGCTCGCGTGCATCGAAGAAACGGCTTTCGTGCCAGGCGGGCAGGGTATC
Organism: Stenotrophomonas sp. 93052_Sma; assembly: GCF_056481145.1. Classification (NCBI taxonomy): domain Bacteria; kingdom Pseudomonadati; phylum Pseudomonadota; class Gammaproteobacteria; order Lysobacterales; family Lysobacteraceae; genus Stenotrophomonas; species Stenotrophomonas sp. 93052_Sma. The sequence continues at coordinate 3,263,467 of NZ_CM151134.1, read as the reverse complement.
GAGCTTGCGCGGCTCGATGCCGCCCTTGCGCAGCGCCGTGCCGTGCATGTCCATGCAGTAGCCGCAGCCGTTGAGCTGCGACACGCGCAGGAACACCAGTTCCATCAGGGTCGGATCGATCGAGCTGTCATGCACCGCCTGGCTGGTGGCCAGCAGGCCCTTGAAGGCTTCGGCGGCCAGGCGGGTGTAAGGGACGCGGGGAGAGGCGTGGTCGGACATTTTCGGCTCCACGGCGGCCACGATGGCCGCCTTTCATTACAAGGACGCCGTGCCGTCACCGCGCGTGACAACGTCCGGCAACTTTTCCGGATTCAACACGCTGTACACGTTGGCGATGCGGCCATCGACCACTTCGATGGTGGTGATCGAATGCAGGCGGTCGCCGAGGAAGCGCAGGATCGCCGGCTCGCCGTTGACCCAGCCCATCTGCGCGGTGTGGCCCAGGCCGCGGCGCGCGATGGCCCAGAACAGGCGGCCGATGCGTTCGGCGCCGAGCAGGGGCCGCACCGCCGCGGTAACCACGCCACCGCCGTCGGAAACCAGTACCGCGTTGGCGTGCAGCAGGGCCTGGATCGCCTCGCTGTCGCCGCGCTGGGAAGCGTCCATGAAGCGCGCCAGCAGCTGCCGGTGCTGGCTGGCGTCGGCATTGAAGCGTGGCCGCCCGGCCTGCAGGCGCTGCCGGGCACGGTGCACCAGCTGTCTGCAGTTGGCCTCGCTGTGGCCGATCAGCTCGGCGATCTCACGGTAATCGTGGTCGAAGGCTTCCTTCAGCAGGAAGGCGGCGCGTTCCTCGGGGCCGAGCTGTTCAAGCAGGGTCAGGAAAGCCACCGAGACATCGTCGGCAAACGCATGCAGCTGGGCGGGGCCGGGCGCTGGGTCGGGCTCCAGGGTGACCGCCAGTGGCTCGGCCAGCCACGGTCCGACGTAGTGCACGCGCTCGCGCTTGGCCGCGCGCAGCCGGTCCAGGCCGAGCCGGGTGGTGGTAGTGACCAGCCACGCCTCGGGATCGCGGACGCTGGCCGGGTCCGCCCCGGACCAACGCAGCCAGGCATCCTGGACCACGTCTTCGGCGTCGGCGCGACTGCCGAGCAGGCGGTAGGCCAGCGCCATCAGGCGCGGACGGTGGGTCTGGAAAGCGGTTTCAGCGTTCATGTGGGCAAGGACGCCGTAGTGGCGCGTGGCGTGACAGAGGGTGTGCGTGGATAGTGCAGGCCAGCGGCCGGCACTACCACCCTGCGGCCGGGGGAGGGGGTAAAATGGGGGGATTACCCCCGCCAGCCTCCAGCAAGCGAGCAAGTCGTGACATCGATCAAGCAGGAAGACCTCATCCAGTCCATCGCCGACGCGCTGCAGTACATCTCGTACTACCACCCGGTCGACTACATCAAGAACCTTGCCGCCGCCTACGAGCGCGAGGAGTCGCCGGCCGCGAAGGAAGCGATGGCGCAGATCCTGATCAATTCGCGCATGTGCGCCGAAGGCCACCGTCCGATCTGCCAGGACACCGGCATCGTCACCGTGTTCCTGGAAATCGGCATGGACGTGCGTTGGGACGACGCCACCATGGGCGTGGAAGACATGGCCAATGAAGGCGTGCGCCGCGCCTACATGCACCCGGACAACAAGCTGCGCGCTTCGGTGCTGGCTGATCCGGCCGGCAAGCGCATCAACACCAAGGACAACACCCCGGGCGTGGTCAACGTCAAGGTGATGCCGGGCAACACCGTCGACGTCATCGTCGCCGCCAAGGGTGGTGGTTCGGAAGCCAAGACCAAGTTCGCCATGCTCAACCCGTCCGATTCCATCGTCGACTGGGTGCTGAAGACCGTGCCGACCATGGGCGCCGGCTGGTGCCCGCCGGGCATGCTCGGCATCGGCATCGGCGGCACCGCCGAGAAGGCGATGCTGCTGGCCAAGGAAGCGCTGATGGAGCCGATCGACATCACCGAGCTGCAGGCCCGTGGTGCCTCCAACCGCATTGAAGAGCTGCGCCTGGAGCTGTACGAGAAGGTCAACGCGCTGGGTATTGGCGCGCAGGGCCTGGGTGGCCTGACCACCGTGCTCGACATCAAGATCAACGACTACCCGACCCACGCGGCCAACCTGCCGGTGGCGATGATCCCGAACTGCGCGGCCACCCGCCATGCGCACTTCACCCTGGATGGCAGCGGCCCGGTGATGCTGGACCCGCCGTCGCTGGAGGACTGGCCGAAGCTGACCTACGATTCGTCCAAGGGCACCCGCGTGGACCTGGACACGATCACGCCGGACGATGTGGCCAGCTGGAAGCCGGGCCAGACCCTGCTGCTGAACGGCAAGCTGCTGACCGGCCGCGACGCAGCGCACAAGCGCATGGTCGACATGCTCAACAAGGGCGAGGAACTGCCGGTCGATCTGAAGGGCCGCTTCATCTACTACGTCGGCCCGGTCGATCCGGTGCGCGACGAAGTGGTGGGCCCGGCTGGTCCGACCACGGCGACCCGCATGGACAAGTTCACCCGTCAGGTGCTTGAACAGACCGGCCTGCTGGGCATGGTCGGCAAGGCCGAGCGCGGCCCGGCGGCCATCGAGGCGATCCGTGACAACAAGTCGGCCTACCTGATGGCCGTTGGTGGTTCGGCCTACCTGGTGTCCAAGGCGATCAAGGCGGCGAAGGTGGTTGGTTTCGCCGACCTCGGCATGGAAGCGATCTACGAGTTCACCGTGCAGGACATGCCGGTGACCGTGGCGGTCGACTCCACTGGCGAATCGGTGCACAAGACCGGCCCGCGCGAATGGCAGGCCCGCATCGGCAAGATTCCGGTGGTGGTGGAGTAATTTCTCCCGTTCCGGTCCAGACAACGGCGCCCGTGTGGCGCCGTTGTTGCATGCAGCCTGCCCGTGGATGATGTGCTCTGCTAACGTGCGCTGTCTGACGTATTGGAAGGGAGTCCATCGTGCTGCAGTGGTCGCGTGTTTTCGTATTGCTGGTCGTTGCGCTGGCGTGCAGTGCCTGCGGGCCACGTTATTTCGTCGAACCGCCAACCCACGAAGCGGGGAGGATCTGCGCGTCGGTCTGCGAGAGCCAGAAGGCGACGTGCGACTTCCACAACCGCGCCCGCGCGGAGTCGGATCAGCGCAGCTGCGAAAGCGAGAAGAGCCGGATCATCAGCCGTTGCAGTGGTATCGCCGACGACAGGCAGCGGCACAATTGCGAAGGGGGCAACGGTGCCGGCACCTATTGCGGTTCCCCGGCGCTTCCTTCATGCAGTGCTCCGTACGCCCAGTGCCTGCTCTCCTGCGGCGGCACCGTGAATGAAGTCCGCACCGACACCGGGATTCCGGTGTACTGATCGGGGGGCGCGTCGCTGCCTGCACGAGTAACCGTAGTCTGCTAGGGTCGGCACACCCCTGCACTGGATGTGCCCATGCGCCTGCATCGATCCGTCGCGGCTGTGTTCCTGCTGGTCCTGGCCGGCTGCACCACAACCTCATCCTACGAAGGTGCGGATTTTTCCGCCTCCTCGCAGTGCCGCATGCAGTGCCAGGCCGACTATCGCAGCTGCATGGCGCGGGGTAGTATCGGCAGCAACGACTTCAGCTGCGAACAACAGATGGCGCCGGCGCCGGACAAACGCTGCAAGGACATTGCCAACCCCGAGCTGCGCCGTTCCTGTGAACTGAAGACGCACGACTGCGCGATACGCACGCCGATCATGTCCTGTAGCGAAGGCCGCGATACCTGCATGAGCCGCTGCGGCTGAGCAACGATTGCGCGCGTGGGCGCATAATCGGCTGATCCACCTGCACGGGATCTTCCGCATGAGCACCACGCTGTATGGTTCAACCAGTACCGCCGCGCTGGTGGTGCACTGGCTGCTGATCGAGCTGGGCATCGAGCACGAACTGGTGCTGCTGGATTTCGACGCGCGCGAGCACAAGTCGGCGGAGTACCTGGCGCTGAATCCGGCCGGTGTGGTGCCGACGCTGCTGATCGATGGCTTGGTACTGACCGAAGCGGCGGCGATCGCACTGTATCTGGCTGACCGCCATCCGGAGGCCAACCTGCTGCCCGCACTGGGCACGCCGCAGCGCGCCGATGCCTACCGCTGGATGTTCTGGTGTGCCAATACGCTGCAGCCGGCCTATCGTGCCTGGTTCTATCCGCATGAAATGGCGGGCGAGGCAAATATCGAAGCGAGCCGCGAGATGGCCCGTCAGCGTCTTGAGGCGGCCTGGCAGCATGTGGCCACGCACCTGCAGGCGCACGGACCGTATCTGCTGGGTGCCACGCCCTGCGTGGTCGACTACATGCTGGTGATGCTGATGCGCTGGTCGCGCAACATGCCGAAGCCCAGCGACACCTGGCCGGCGCTCAAGGTGCATGCCACGTCGATGAAGGCGCGCCCGGCGTTCGCCGAGGTATACCGCCGCGAAGGCATCACCGACTGGCGGTAAACAGAAAAGGGGACGGAGGGGATCAAGTCGTTTGTGCACAAACGACTTGATCCCCTCCGTCCCCTTTTCCGTTACAGGATCTCCAGCACCGTTTCCGGCGGGCGGCACAGCCGTGTGCCCTTGGGCGTGCGTACCACGGGGCGGTTGATCAGGCGCGGGTGTGCGGCCATCGCGGCGAGCAGCGTGGCATCGTCGGCCTCTTCCAGTCCCAGTTCGGTGAACTGTGCTTCCTTGCTGCGCACCAGATCACGTGCGCTCAATCTGGATTCGGCCAGCACCTGGCGCAGTGTGGTCACATCGGGTGGATTGCCCAGGTACTCGATCACCTCCGGATCGAAGCCCGCATCGCGGATCAGCGTCAATGCGCCACGCGAGTTGCTGCAGGCCGGGTTGTGCCAGATCGTCACGTCCATCAGAACCACTCCAGCAGCGACACGCCCACGCCCACGTAGGTGGCCTTGTGGTTGTAGTCGATCAGGCTTTCGCCGTAGCCGTCGAAGATCTGCACGTGGCCGCGCAGCAGGTTGCTGATCGGGAAGCCGTAATCCAGCTGCAGGGCACCGTGTGAGCGGCTGCCGGTACGCAGCGAATGGCGTGCCATCAACGAGACTTCGTGGCCGTTGCGGTTCCAGGTCAGGGTCGCATCACCGCGGCCCATGTAGTCCTCGATGTCCGGATTGTTGTCGTCGCTGCGGGTCTCGGGAATGCGGTACCACGGCCGCAGCACCAGCGCCCAGTTCTCGCGGTCCAGGCCGATGTTGAGCATCACCCGGTTCCAGCTGCGCGACAGTGGGTCGGCACGGCCGTTGGACTGGTGGTTCAGCGCGATGCCGGTCATGCGGCCGCGCCAGCCACCGATCGAGTAGCCGTTGCGGAACACCATCATCACTTCCGGCTCGTAATTGGTTTCGCGGAACGGGCGCGAATCCTCGCCGTTGTAGGCCTGCCAGCGCGAGCTCTGGGTATAGCCGGCCCAGATGTCGCCGTTGTCGCCGAACAGGTTCTCGGCGATCTTGGTCTTGAAGCTGATCTGGAACTTCAGTTCGGCGCTGTCCAGCACCTGCGGCGTGGTGACCGTGTTGGCCGGATTCGGCGAATGCGGCGTGGTGTTGCGGTCGCTGGTCCAGAACGCCGGCAGCAGGTACACCGGCTTGTAGGCACGCAGCTGGAATGGGCCGAGCTTGGAGTCCTCGGCCAGTTCCCAGCGGCTGTCCAACAGCGAACCGCGGCCGGCATTGGCCAGCGCGCTGTCCGGCGCAGCGGGGCGGAACAGGTCGCTGACCCGCTCGCGCAGTTTCTCTTCGCCCTGGCTCACGCGTGCGGTCTGGCGTTCTTCGCGACGGGCCTGCGCGGCCGCCTCGGCAGCGGCATCGGCGGCGGCCGTGGCCTGCGGCGTATGCGCGAACAGGCGGTCATAGCAGGCCAGGCGCGCCGCGTCAGTGGTGATGGCGGCACACGCCGCGGGCGAGGTATCGGTGCTGGGCACGAATTCCTGCGCGGCCAATGGGGCACTGGCCAGGGCCAGCGCCAGCGGCGCAAGGCGGGGAAGCAGCGGGGGGAGGGTCATTCCAGCAGGCCCTTCGGTGAATACGGGAATCGCACAGTGTGGCGGCTGTACCGCATCGCGGCCAGCCCCCTTGGTTTATGCACGGCCACTGCGTGCGCGCGGCGTGAAGACGGTGCGGGTTACAGGAACCAGGCGAAGGCGAACAGGCCCAGCATCGCGATCACCACCGCCAGCTTCAACGCCAGGCCGAGCAGGATGCCGAGCCAGGTGGCCAGACCCACCTTGGTCGAGCGGCCCAGTTCACGGGTGTGCCAGTACTCGCCGGCGAGGGCGCCGATCAGGGGCCCGGCAAAGAGGCCGATCGGCATGAAGAACAGCCCGACGATGCTGCCGACGAACGTGCCCCACAGCGCCTTGCGGCTGGCACCGACCCGCTGCGCACCCACCACTGTGGCCAGCACGTCCACCAGCAGCGAGAGCAGGGTCAGTACGCCCAGCGCGACCAGGGTCGGCCAGCCGACGTGGGCGAAGCCGTCGGCCCACGCAGCCAGCAGCAGTCCGATGAACACCAGCGGGATGCCGGGGAGGGCCGGAAGGATGATTCCGGCGATGCCGACGAGGACAAAAATGACCGCTAGCAGATATAAGATGAATGAGAGTCCCATGCTGTCCCGTATGGTGGTCGTTTTGGGGTTGACAGTGAAAGATTTTGCCAGTTGCTTTTTCGTTTTGGGCGGGTTAAGTTGCAGTCGCTGAGCTTGGCAAGGTCACCGTGGATCGTGGCCTGATGAAGCAAGATCTTCCCGATCCGCTGCATCGATGCACCTCGCTTCCCCCTTGCTTGTCAGCCGCCCACCAGGCGTTTCCTACAACAAGAGAGAGTCACCAGGGAGTTAGTGAGATGTCTGATCGCGAGACCGGTACCGTCAAGTGGTTCAACGATGCAAAGGGCTTCGGCTTCATCAGCCGTGAAAACGGCGAAGACGTGTTCGTCCACTTCCGTGCCATCCAGACCCAGGGCTTCAAGAGCCTGAAGGAAGGCCAGAAGGTCACCTTCACCGTCGTGCAGGGCCAGAAGGGCCTGCAGGCCGACGCCGTTCAGCCGACCTGATCGCGCTGCATACCGTCAAATGAAAAGGCCCGCGCAAGCGGGCCTTTTCTTGCCGTCGGCCCGATGCAGGTCAGCGCAGGATGACCTTGCCGTTGACCACGCGCACGTAGGTGTTCTCGCGGATGCCGCCGAGGTCGCGCTGGTTGACCACGATGGTGCGGCCATCGTCCATGCGCACGCTGATGTCGTAGGTATCGCTGGTCACGTTCTTCTGGATCTGGTTGCCGGCCAGTGCGCCACCGACCGCGCCTGCAGCGGCGGCGATGTTCTTGTTGCCGCGGCTGCCCCCGGTGTGGTCGGAGATCTCGTGGCCGGCCACGGCGCCGACGATGCCGCCCAGGATCGCGCCGGTCGCGCTGGGCGCGGTACGGCCGGACTGCACGGTGTTGATGCGGGTCACGATGCCGCAGTCGGCGCAGCGGCCCTGGTTGTAGCCACCATTGTTGCCGTAGCCGCCATTGTTGTAGCCGTTGTTGTAACCACCACCGCCGTAGCCGGGCGAGGTGGCACAGCCAGCCAGGGCAAGGGTAGCGATGGCGCTGGCGGCGATGAGCTGGATCTTCATGGGGCGTCTCCTGGCCGTGAAGGCGGGTGTCTGGGGTGGTACTGCGTCATGCAGCAGGGTGGACGAATCGTCCCCTTTTGAACGTGAACAAGGCGCCAACCGCGCAGGCCTTGTCCGGCTGCAGGATGAATGCGGCTCAGCGGAAGTCCTGGTGGCAGGCGCGGCAGTCGGCCTGCACCGTTTCCACCACCTGGGCCAGGGCCGTGCAGTCGCTGGGCGGCGCGGCCAGAGCGGCGTTGAGGTTGCCGCGCAGCTGGCTGGCATGCTGCTGGAACTGCGCGCTGTCCTTCAGCCCGGGAAAGGCCAGGTCCAGGTCGTTGGACAGCAGGCGCATCGCCTGCAACCGCGGCACGCTGTCGGCCAGGCTGCAGCGGTTCTGCTGCTGGGCCTGCTGCAGCAGCTGCGATTGCCGTTGCATCACCTGCATCAGGCTGTCCGGGAACGGATCGCGGCGGGCCTGCAGGGCGCGGCCGACCATCACCGTGGCGATCAGGCCGATCAACAGGCCCAGGCCGAGCACGAACAGATAGCGGTAGGCGGTGGACGGGCGGCGGGGCGGGCTGGCGTTCATGGCGGGCTCTCCGGACGTGCAACGGTGGGTTCGATGCCGGCGCGCTGCAGGCGCTGGCGCCTGCACGTTAAAATAGCCGGATGAACGAACAGGTCAAACAACGCTTCGCCGGCATCGAACGGCTGTACGGCGTGGGCGCACTCGAGCGCCTGCAGGGCAGCCGCGTGGCGGTGGTGGGCATGGGTGGCGTTGGCTCGTGGGTGGTGGAGGCATTGGCCCGTTCGGCGGTCGGTCACCTGACCCTGATCGATGCCGATGACATCTGCGTGTCCAACACCAACCGGCAACTGCCGGCGATGGAAGGCAACTACGGCCGCAACAAAGCCGAGGCGATGGCCGAACGCTGCCGCGCGATCAACCCGGACATCGAGGTCGATGCCGTACAGGCGTTCCTGACGGTGTCGAACATGGCCGAACTGCTGGACCGTGGCTTTGATCTGGTGATCGATGCCTGCGACAGCTTCCGGGTCAAGGTCGAGACGATTGCCTGGTGCCGCCGCCGCAAGCTGCCGCTGCTGACCGTGGGTGCCGCCGGTGGCCGTACCGATCCCACCCTTGTGCGCATCCGCGATGTCTCGCGCACCGAGCACGACGCCATGCTGGCGTTGATCCGCAAGAAGCTGCGCAGCGAGTTCAACTTCCCGAAGAATGCCAAGCGCTACTTCGGCGTGCCGGCGGTGTATTCGCTGGAGAATGTGAAGTACCCGCAGGCCGATGGCAGCGTCTGTGGCATCCGCCCGAACCTGGGCGCTGATGCGGCACTGAAGCTGGACTGCGGCGCGGGCCTGGGTGCGGCGACCCACATCACCGGTGCGTTCGCGTTCGCGGCGGTCGGCAAGGCGCTGGAAATGCTGCTGGAGCCGAAGAAGGTGAAGGCCGAAATGGTCGAGGATCACGCTGACGCGTGATGGTAGTGCCGGCCGCTGGCCGGCAACTCCGGAATGATTGAATCAGCGCAGATGCCGGCCAGCGGCCGGCACCTACCGTTGCATTGCGGGCAGCGCGAACAGCCGCCGCGCGTTCTCCGTCGTGGCCTGGGCCACCGCGTCCAGCTCCATCCCGCGTAGCGCCGCCACGTGGCGGGCGATGATCGCCAGCCGTGCCGGTTCGTTGCGCTGGCCGCGGATGCCGGCGTCAGGCTGGTCCGGAGCGTCGGTCTCCAGCAGCAGCTGTTCCAGCGGCATCTCGCGCACCAGCCGCTGCAGGCGTTGCGCGCGTTCGTAGGTCAACGGGCCGCCGAGCCCGAGCAGGAAGCCCTGCCTGTGCAGTTGCGCTGCCTGTTCCGGACTGCCGGAAAAGCTGTGCACCACGCCGCGCAGGCCGCCGACGCGACGGATAGCGGCGATCACCGCATCCACCGCGCGCCGTGCATGCACGATCACCGGCAGCTCGAACTCACGGGCCAGTTCCAGCTGACCGATGAAATATGCCTGTTGCGCCTCGGCATCCAGGCCTTCAACGAAAAAGTCCAGACCACATTCGCCGATCGCGCAGGGGCGTTCGCGTTCGATCCACTCGCGCAGCAGCGGCAGGTGCCCAGGCTGGTGCTCGGCCAGGAACATCGGATGCAGGCCGTAGGCCGGGTACAGCCCCGGCGTCTGCTGGCAGACCTCGCGCAGCTTCGGCCAGCTGGCTGCGGTCACCGCCGGTACCACCTGCTGGTGCACGCCAGCGGCCTGCGCACGCTCGACCACCGCGGCGCGGTCGCGGTCGAACTCGCTGGCGTCCAGATGGCAGTGGCTGTCGACCAGCAGGCTCAATGCTGCTCCAGCGGCGGAGGCGTGGTGGTGTTGCGGCGCTTCCAGTTGGCCAGCAGCAGGGTGCCGAAGCCGAGCACCAGCTCATCGACGAACGGAATCGGGTCCGGAATGAACAGGGTCAGCGCGAACAGGCCCGCGGTGAGCTTGAACAGGGTGGGGTAGCGCAGCCGGCGCGCCCATTGCAGTACCGGCAGCAGCATCGGGTTGGCCATGGCGGGGGTCCTCCTGGGGAATATGCAAACGCTACCACGGGCCCAGCATTTCCCGATGCTGAATGGGTTACGGGAATGAGCAGGAAATGTGGAGATTCCGTTCAGGCAGCGCATGCTGCAATCTGGTTCGAGAACGTTGCGGATGGTCCGCAAGGAGCAGGTCATGAAAAGCACAACTACAACTGTCCTGGTCGCAGCGGGCGCGCTGCTGGTCGGTGGCATCGCCACTGCCGCCTTCATGAAGAGTGGCGACAAATCGCCCGATTCCATCAGCGCCGGAACCCCCAATGGTGAATCGCGCCTGGTCGATGGCAACGCCACCGACGATGGCGCGCGTGGTGACACTCTCGACCCGACCGCACCGCGTGGGCTGGAATATGCCGATGTGCTGAAGGTCGACCCGATCACCGAGAAGCAGAAGGCCTACGCCACCGTGATCGGCACCGATGCGGTGCGCGAGACCTCCACCACCCAGACCCCGCATGAAGTCTGCCAGGACGTGACGGTGCAGGAGCGACTGCCGGAACGTGACGGCAACGTCGGCGGTACCGTGGTCGGTGCTGTGGTGGGTGGCCTGCTGGGCAACCAGGTCGGCGGCGGCAATGGCAAGAAGGCCGCCACTGCGGCCGGCGCGGTGGCCGGTGGCTTCATCGGCAACCAGATCGACAAGCGCCATGTGGGTGGCCGCGTGGTCAACCGCACCGAGCGCCAGTGCCACACCGAGACCGCGACCTCCGAGTCGAGCCGCGTCACCGGCTACAACGTGACCTACCGCAACGAGGACGGCACCACCGGCACCATGCGCATGGCCAGCAAGCCGGGCAACCGCATTGCCATGGGTACCAACGACGTGGTGAAGGGGTACAACGTGACCTACCGCTATGACGGCGCCGAGAAGACGGTGCGCATGGACAACAAGCCGGCCAGCGATCGCCTGCCGGTGGTCGACGGCCAGCTGGTCACGCAGACCGCTGCTGCCGGTGCCACGGCGGCCAGCACGCGCCAGTAATCCAGACGCAGCATGCAGTACCTGACGGGCCGGCTTATGCCGGCCCGTTTCGTTGCAGCCGGCGAAATTCATCCGCGCGGGGCGTGAATCCACCATCATGGACGCTTCCTTCGACATGGAGCCGGCATGAGCATCTTCGACCTGCGCATCGAAACCGAGCGCCTGATCCTGCGCCCGCTGCTGCGCGAGGACTACGAACCGTATCTGGCATTCTTCGCTGATGAGGAAACGATGCGCACCCTCGGTGGCGTGCAGCCGCCTTCGGTGGCCTGGCGTGGCTTCTGCAGCCTGGCTGGCGCTTGGCAGCTGTTTGGCTTCTCGATGTTCAGCGTGATCGAGAAATCCAGCGGTGACTGGATCGGGCGGATGGGGCCCTGGCAACCGCAGGACTGGCCCGGTACCGAGGTCGGCTGGGGCATCCGTCATGCCAGCTGGGGCCGGGGCTATGCGCCGGAAGCGGCGGTTGCAGCAATCGATTGGGCGTTCGACACGCTGGGCTGGGACGAAGTGATCCACACCATCGCCGAGAACAACGACAACTCGCGGGCCGTGGCGCGCAAGCTCGGCAGCACGCTGCTGCGGATGGGGGAGTTGCCAGCGCCGTACAACGACAAGCCGATGCAGATCTGGGGCCAGTCGCGCGAGCAGTGGCGGCAGCGCCGCGCTGAGCCTTGCCCGGTAGTGTCGGCCGCTGGCCGGCAACCGCGTTGCGGCAGATTCGCGCGATTGCCGGCCAGCGGTCGGCACTACCGTGTTGCCATGCTGCACCCGCGCTTGGCATTCATCGGCGCGCTTGCCAGACTGCACGCAGCTGGCCGCCGGCCGGATCCGATGGAGCAGGCGATGGTGGAAGAGCGCGTCCCGTTGACGGTGCATGGCATGTCGGTCTCGGGTAATTGCCACAAGGTGCGCCTGCTGCTGGAGCAGCTCGGCAGCCGCTACCGCTGGGTGGAAGTGGACAGTGCCCATGGCCAGACCCACACCCCCGAATTCCTGGCGTTGAATCCGAATGCCAAGGTGCCGCTGATCGTCCGCGACGATGGCCGCGTGCTGACCGAATCCAACGCGATCCTGTTCTGGCTGGCCGAGGGCACGCCGTACCTGCCCAGCGATGGCTGGGAGCGCGCGCAGGCGTTGAGCTGGATGTTCTTCGAGCAATACACGCACGAGCCGTGCGTGGCGGTGGCGCGCTTCATCCGTGGCTGGACCCCCGCTGATTCACCGCGCCGCGCCGAACTGCCGCGCCTGCACGAGCGCGCCGCCACCGCGCTGGCGGTGATGGAGCAGCATCTGCGCCAGGCGCAATGGTTCACCGGCAACGGATATGGCATCGCCGATATCGCGCTGTTTGCCTATACCGACGTGGCGGGAGAGGGCGGTATCAGCCTGGAGCCATTCCCGGAAGTGCGTGGCTGGCTGCAGCGCGTGCGTGAACAACCGCGCTTCCTGCCGATGCCGGCCGTGACCGCCGAGGTGCGCGCTCGCTTCGAGGCTGCGTGACTCTCACCAGGGTGACCCCCACAGGGTAGCGTCTGGCCAGCGCCGGGCGGAATGCAACAACGACACGGAGGGTGTTCGATGTTCGCTGTGGTTCCAGATCCGATTCCCGCACGCATGCGCGTGCTCAACCGCGCCGAAGTGTGCGACGTCAACTTTCTCGATGCGGTGCGTGGCTGGCGTGGAACCCCGCGTCCGCGCCCGGCGCCGGATGCGCCGATCCTGCCGGGCAGTACGCTCACTGCCGCAGCGTTTGGCGAACTGTTCGATTCGCAGCTGGCCAGCCGCCAGCTGGACCTGATGGCACGCGTGCTGCGCGTGCAGAACAAGGTCTTCTACACCATCGGTTCCTCCGGCCACGAGGGCAACGCGCTGCTGGCGCGGGCCTGCCGGCATACCGATCCAGCCTTTCTGCACTATCGCTCCGGTGCCTTCATGGCCGAGCGTTCGCGCCAGGTGCCGGGCATCGATCCGCTACGCGATGCCGCGCTGTCTTTCGCCGCCAGCGCCGATGACCCGGCCAGCGGGGGCCGCCACAAGGTGTGGGGCAGCAAACCGTTGTGGGTGCTGCCGCAGACCTCGACCATCGCGTCGCACCTGCCGAAAGCGCTGGGCACCGCGCTGGCCATCGAGAGCGGCAAGCGCCTGGGGCAGCCGTTGCCGATCCCGGCCGACAGCATCGTGCTGTGCTCGTTCGGCGACGCCTCGGCCAACCATGCCACCGCGCAGACCGCGTTCAACACCGCGATGTGGTCGGCCTACCAGAAGCTGCCGGCGCCGATCCTGTTCGTCTGCGAGGACAACGGGCTGGGCATTTCAGTGAAGACGCCGGAAGGCTGGATTGCCGAGCGCTTCAGCCGCCAGCCGGGGCTCGACTATTTCTTCGCTGATGGTCTCGACCTGGCCACCGGGCACGCCCAGGTGCAGGCGGCGGTGGAGCACTGCCGGCGCACGCGGCGGCCCACCTTCCTGCATCTGCGCACCACCCGCCTGATGGGCCACGCCGGCACCGATTTCGAGGTGGAATGGCGCGCGCTGCCGGAGCTGTGCGCGGCCGAGGCGCAGGATCCGCTGCTGCGCTCGGCGCAGATCGCGATGGAGTCGGGCTGGATGGATGCGGCCACCATCGAGGTCGCCTACGAAACGATGCGCGCGCTGCATGGCCGCGGCGGCGGATGCCGAAGGCCGCCCGACGCTGCAGTCGCTGCAGGAGGTGATGGCGCCGCTGGCACCATACACGCCGGCAGCGGTGCAGGCCGAGGCGCGGCGCGAGGTGCCCGCTGATGCGCGCGAGGCGCTGTATGGCGGTGTGGAGGCCCTGCCCGAGCGGCAGGCACCTCGGCACCTCGCCATCCAGATCAACCATGGGCTGCAGGAACTGCTGGCGAAGTATCCGCAGAGCCTGCTGTTCGGCGAGGACGTCGCGCACAAGGGCGGTGTCTATACCGTCACCAAGGATCTGCTGCGCCGCTTCGGCCCACGCCGGGTGTTCAACACCCTGCTGGACGAGACCATGATCCTGGGCATGGCGCAGGGCCTGGCCAACATGGGCATGCTGCCGATCCCGGAGATCCAGTACCTGGCCTACCTGCACAACGCCATCGACCAGGTGCGCGGCGAAGCGTGCTCGCTGCAGTTCTTCTCCAATGACCAATACCGCAACCCGATGCTGGTTCGGGTGGCCGGGCTGGGCTACCAGAAAGGCTTCGGTGGCCACTTCCACAACGACAATTCGATCACCGCGCTGCGCGACATTCCCGGCCTGGTGGTCGGTTGCCCGTCGCGCGGCGACGATGCGGTGATGATGCTGCGCACGTTGGCCGCGCTGGCGCGGGTGGACGGGCGGGTGGCGGTGTTCCTGGAGCCGATCGCGCTGTACATGAGCAAGGACCTGCATGCGCCGGGCGATGGCCAGTGGCTGTTCGACTACCCCGCCCAGGGCCAGGCGCTGGTGCCGGGCGAAGGGCGGGTCTATGCGCCGGAGGCAGGCGACCTGGTGGTCTACACCTATGGCAACGGCGTGCCGATGGCGCTGCGCGCGGCGCGGGCAATCGAGCAGCAGCTGGGCTGGCAGGTGCGGGTGGTCGACCTGCGCTGGCTGGTGCCGCTGGATGCCGGCTTCATCGCCAGTCAGGCGGCCAGTGCGCGGCGGGTGCTGGTGCTGGACGAGGGCCGCCATAGTGGCGGGGTGGGCGAGGGCGTGGTCACCGCCCTCGTCGAGGCCGGCTTCGGCCACCTGCCGCTGCGCCGGGTCTGCGGTGCCGATACCTATACCCCGTTGGCGGGGGCAGCAATGTTCGGGCTTCCAAGCGACAATGCGGTGATTGGCGCCGCCCTTGAACTGGCGCAGGAACCCTGATGTATGTGTGGATTGGCGGGAATGTTGTTGCCGGCGCCGGTGGCGTCGGCCGAGGTGCTGCAGGCGCAGGTCCTGGCCATGGGCGAGGCGCTGCACCACCGCGGGCCGGATGATGGCGGCAGCTGGGTCGATGCCGGGGCCGGCATCGCGCTGGCGCACCGTCGGCTGAGCATTCTCGACCTGTCGCCGCTGGGCCACCAGCCGATGGCCTCGTCCGATGGTCGCTACGTGATGGCTTACAACGGCGAGGTCTACAACTTCGCCGCCCTGCGTGCCGAACTGGAGCCGCTGGGACACGCCTTCCGTGGGCACTCCGACACCGAGGTGATGCTGGCAGCGATTCTGCAATGGGGGATGGAAGACACCCTGCAGCGCTGCAACGGCATGTTCGCCATTGCGCTGTGGGACCGCCAGGAGCAGTGCCTGTGGCTGGCCCGCGACCGTGTCGGCAAGAAGCCGCTGTACTACGGTTGGGCCGGCGACACCTTGGTGTTCGGTTCGGAACTGAAGGCGCTGTGGCAGCACCCGGCCTTCGACAACGACATCGACCGTGACGCCCTGACGCTGCTGCTGCGGCTGGATTACATTCCGGCGCCGCACAGCATCCACCAGCGCTGCTACAAATTGATGCCCGGGCGCGTGCTGCGCCTGGATGCGGAAGCCGTGGCGGCGGGTGCGGCCGCGCATCGCCCGGAGCAGGCGCAGCGCCCGTACTGGGATGCCCGTGCACGCATGCAAGCGGCGCTGGCTGCGCCGTTCCAGGGCCGCATCGAGGAAGCCGAGGAGCAGCTGGACGGGCTGCTGCGTGACGCGGTGGCGCTGCGCATGGTGGCCGACGTGCCGGTGGGCGTGTTCCTGTCCGGCGGCACCGATTCGTCGCTGGTGGCCGCGCTGATGCAGGCACAAAGTGGCCAGCCGGTGCACAGCTTCAGCATCGGGTTCACCGGTTCGGGCCACGACGAGGCGCCGCTGGCCAAGGAACTGGCCGCGCATCTGGGCTGCGACCACACTGAACTCTACGTCAGCGGTGCCGATGCGTTGGCGGTGGTGCCGCAGTTGCCGGCGATGTTCGACGAACCCTTCGCCGATGCCTCGCAGGTGCCGACCGCGCTGGTCGCCCGCCTGGCGCGGCAGGGCGTGACCGTGGCGCTGTCCGGCGATGGTGGCGACGAGCTGTTCTTCGGCTATACCCGCTATGTACGCGCGCTGCGCAACTGGCAGATGCTGGGCCGTGTGCCGGGGCCGCTGCGGCGCTGGATGGGCGCGCTCCCAGCAGCAGGGCGAGGCCTCGCGTACCGGCGGCCTGGCCGCGCTGCTGGCCGAGTCCGGTGCGCGTGGCATCGGTGACGTGTACCGCAACCGCATCTCGCGCTGGCGCGACCCGGCGGCGGCAGTGCCCGGGGCGCAGGCCGCGGGCAGCTTCTACGACCTGGCCGACCCGTTGCACGGTGCCGGCACACCGGCCGATGCGATGATGCTGGCCGATTACGTGACCTACCTGCCGGATGACCTGCTGTGCAAGGTCGACCGCACCTCGATGGCGGTCAGCCTGGAAGCCCGCGCACCGCTGTTGGATTCTCGCGTGGCCGAGTTCGCCTGGTCGCTGCCGCTGGGCTTCAAGCGCAGTGAAACCACCAGCAAGGTGCTGCTCAAGCGCGTGCTGGGCCGCTATGTACCGCAGTCGATGGTGCACCGGCCCAAGCGTGGTTTCGGCGCGCCGGTCAGTGACTGGCTGAAGGGCGACCTGCGGCCGTGGGCCGAAGACCTGCTGCAGCCCGCGCGGCTGGAGCAGGAGGGCGTGCTGTCGGCGGCCGCGGTACAGCCGCTGTGGCAGCAGTTCCTCGGCGGCCAACGCAAGTGGCATACCCATCTGTGGAACGTGCTGATGTTCCAGGCCTGGCAGGCGCATTGGCGGCAGGTGCGCGCGGGCGTGACCGGCGGCTGATCTTCACCGGCATGCAAGGGCCCGGCGACTAGGCTGGGCCTCCCGCACCGTGAGGAGTATGTCCCGATGTCCGTCCCCACTATCGCCGTGTTCGTCGGCAGCCTGCGCAAGGATTCCTGCAACCGCAAACTGGCCCATGCGCTGGAGAAGATTGCCGGCGACCGTGCGCGCTTCCAGTACGTGCAGATCGGTGATCTGCCGCTGTACGACCAGGACTTCGATGGCCACTATCCGGCGCAGGGTACCCGGCTGAAGGACCAGGTCCGTGCCGCCGATGCGGTGCTGTTCGTGACCCCGGAATACAACCGGTCGGTGCCGGGCGTGCTGAAGAACGCCATCGATATCGGCTCGCGCCCCTACGGTGACAGCGCGTTTGCCGGCAAACCGGCGGCGGTGATCGGCGCCTCCATCGGCCAGATCGGCACCGCCGTGGCCCAGCAGCACCTGCGCAACAGCCTGGCCTTCCTGGACATGCACGTGCTCGGCCAGCCCGAGGCGTTCATTCATTTCAAGGACAGCCTGATCGATGCCGATGGCACGGTCCACAATGAAGGCACGCAGAAATTCCTGCAGGGCTACGTGGACCGGTTCCTGGCGCTGATCGCGGTTCACGTCAAGGGCGATTGACGCCAGCGGTTGCCAGCCCCATCTGCGATAATGTCCGCTCGGGTGCCGCAATGGCGCCCGTCGCAGGCAGTGCGACGCTCCCACGCCAGTCTGGCCAGGCACCGGCGGATATCCCCCGTTTCTCCACGGCTTATCCACAGGCTTGTCCATGGCCGCCGGGGTCGGCGCATGCCTACACTCGTCCGGCCCACTTTCGCAGGAAACACCGCAGCATGTCCGCTCGCCCCGGCTTCCGTTCCAACCGCAGAGAGCGCGGTGATGGCTTCGATCGCGATCGCGATCGCGACGAGTCGCGCATCGACCAGTTGCGGGTACCGCCCCATTCGGTGGAAGCCGAGCAGGCGGTGCTGGGTGGCCTGATGCTGGCCCCTGAGGCCTATGACCGGGTCAATGACCAGCTGACCGAAGGCGATTTCTACCGCCGCGACCACCAGATGATCTATCGCGCGATCCGTGAGCTGTCCGAGCGCGAGCGGCCGTTCGATGCGGTGACCCTGGGCGAGTGGTTCGAATCGCAGGGCAAGATGGAACTGGTGGGCGATGGTGCCTACCTGATCGAACTGGCCAGTACCACGCCGTCGGCGGCCAACATCGTGGCCTACGCCGAGATCGTGCGTGACAAGGCGGTGCTGCGGCAGCTGATCCAGGTGGGTACCGACATCGTCAACGACGGCTTCCAGCCCGAGGGACGAGAGAGCAGCGAGCTGCTGGCCTCGGCGGAAAAGAGCGTGTTCGCCATCGCCGAACAGGGCGCACGCGGCCGTACCGATTTCGTGGCGATGCCCGGTGCATTGAAGGATGCCTTCGAAGAGCTGCGCAGCCGCTTCGAGAACGGCGGCAACATCACCGGCCTGCCGACCGGCTACAACGATTTCGATGCGATGACCTCCGGCCTGCAGCCGACCGATCTGATCATCCTTGCCGCGCGCCCGGCCATGGGCAAGACCACTTTCGCACTGAACATCGCCGAGTACGCGGCGATCAAGTCGAAGAAGGGCGTGGCGGTGTTCTCGATGGAAATGTCGGCATCGCAGCTGGCGATGCGCCTGATTTCCTCCAACGGCCGCATCAACGCGCAGCGCCTGCGTACCGGCCAGCTGGAAGACGAGGACTGGAGCCGCGTCACCAGCGCGATCAAGATGCTGAAGGAAACCAAGATCTTCATCGACGACACGCCTGGCGTGTCGCCGGAAGTGCTGCGTTCCAAGTGCCGCCGCCTCAAGCGCGAGCATGATCTGGGCCTGGTGGTGATCGACTACCTGCAGCTGATGAGCGTGCCGGGCAACAGCGAAAACCGCGCGACCGAAATCTCGGAGATCTCGCGTTCGCTGAAGGGCCTGGCCAAGGAACTGCACGTGCCGGTGATCGCGCTGTCGCAGCTCAACCGCTCGCTGGAAACGCGTACCGACAAGCGCCCGGTGATGGCCGATCTTCGCGAATCGGGCGCAATCGAGCAGGATGCGGACATGATCGTCTTCATCTACCGCGACGATTACTACAACAAGGAAAATTCGCCGGACAAGGGCCTGGCCGAGATCATCATCGGCAAGCACCGTGGTGGCCCGACCGGGTCGTGCAAGCTGAAGTTCTTCGGCGAGTACACCCGCTTCGACAACCTGGCCCACGACTCGGTCGGTTCATTCGAATAGCCGTAGTGCCGGCCGCTGGCCGGCAACCACCCCACGGCCGGCAAACCATTCGAAACGCCGAACGTCCGTATGTGGCGTGTAAATGACATGTAACGCGACGCTTTTACGATTCCGCCGCTGCTGCCCTTCGACGCCGCCCTTCGGCGTCCAGCGTGCCCAAGGAATCCGCCCCCATGCCGTCCCACGCTCCGCTCCGCCGCAATCTGCTGGCCCTGCTGGTCTGTGCTTCGCTGCCGTCGCTGGCTGCCGCTGAAACCGCCCCCGCCACCGACGCACAGTCGGCCACCACCCTCGATTCGGTCTCGGTGATCGGCCGCGGTGAAGCGCGCCAGGTGCAGCGCGTGACCGCCGAGGACTTGAAGGTGCTGCCGCCGGGTGCCAATCCGCTGAAGCTGCTTGCAACCAAGCCGGGCGTGCATTTCGAATCGGCCGATGCCACCGGCGCCTACGAATGGTCCACCACCATCAGCCTGCGTGGCTTCAACCAGAACCGCCTGGGCTACACCGTCGATGGCATCCCGTTGGGCAACATGGCCTATGGCAACAGCAACGGCCTGCACATCAGCCGCGCGGTGATCAGCGAGAACCTGGGCGGTGCGGAGGTCTCCACCGGCATCGGCGCACTGGGTACACCGTCCACCAGCAACCTTGGCGGCGTGTTCCAGTTCTACTCGATCGATCCGTCCACCGAGTATGGGGTCGTGCTGGCACAGAGCTTTGGTAGTGACAGCGCACGCCGCAGCTATGCACGCCTCGATACCGGCGAGCACCAGGGCTTTGCCGCCTACCTGTCCGGCGTGTATTCGGAAGGTGACAAGTGGAAGGGCAAGGGCTCGCAGGAGCTGAAGCAGTTCAACGGCAAGGCCACCTACAACTTCGGAACGGACAGCAAGATCACCGCGCTGTTCAACGCCTCGCGCCGGGTCGAGGCCGATTACCAGGATCTGTCGCTGGAAATGATCGATCGCCTCGGCTGGGACTGGGACAACTACGCGCCGGACTGGGATCGCGCCGTCGCCGCCGCACGCGGCAAGTTCAGCGGCGGCGTCAACAGCCCGTGGGATGCGTACTACTCCGGCCACGGCCTGCGCAACGATGACCTGTCCAGCATTGCCGGTGATTTCGGCCTGAACGAGTCGATGCGCTTGAAGGTCAATGTCTACAACCACAGCAACCGTGGCCAGGGCCACTGGTTCAGCCCGTCCAATCCGTCCAACCCGGGCACCAGCCGGGAGATTCCGATCTCGATCCGCACCACCGAGTACGCGATCGACCGTACCGGCGTGACCTCGGCGTTCACCTGGAACGTCGGTGGCCACGAACTGGAAGCGGGCCTCTGGTACGAGGACAACGGCCACAGCGTGCAGCGCAACTTCTACTACATCGACGGCCCGATCACCGACGACTTCTTCCTGCGCAACCCGGACCAGCGCGTGTGGCACCAGCGCTACACCACCATCACCCGCCAGTTCTACGTGCAGGACCGCTTCCGCCTGTTCGATGATCGCCTGACCATCGACATCGGTGCGAAGTCGCCGCACACCCGTACCAGCGTGCGCACGCCGCTGGGCAGCTATGCCAACAACAGCAGCCTGACCTCGAAGAAGGGTCTGCTGCCGCAGGCCGGCTTCAACTTCAAGCTCAACGAAGGCAACGAGATCTTCGGTTCGTTCGCCAAGAACATCGCCGCCTATGCGCTGGGCGTGGGCAGCCCGTTCAATGTGCCGCAGGCCGCCTTCGATGCCAGCGCGAAGAACCTGAAGCCGGAACAGTCGCGCACCATCGAGCTGGGTTGGCGTGGCTACGGCCGCGGCTATGAAGCCTCGGTGGCGGTGTACGACGTCAAGTTCGACAACCGCCTGCTGGCCATCGCGCAGTGCGTGGGCATCCTCGGTTGCCCGGCACTGTTCTCCAACGTCGGGTCGGTGACCAGCCGCGGCGCCGAGGCGACCCTGCAGCTGAAGCCGATGCAGGACCTGACCTGGTCCAATGCGCTGTCCTGGAATGACAGCACCTACGACAACGACTACGTGAACAACGGCGTGGTGCCGACCCGCGGCAAGACGACCGTCGACACCCCGGAATGGATGTTCGCCAGCACCCTGGCGTGGACCCCGGGCCCGTGGGACCTGCGCCTGGCCGCCAACCATGTCGGCAAGCGCTACGTGACCTATACCAACGATGTGTCGGTGCCGAGCTACTGGCTGGTCAACGCCTCGGCGGCCTATGACTTCGGCAAGCTCGGCCCGGCGCAGAACCTGACCGTAGCGCTGAACCTGACCAACCTGACCGACAAGCGCTACCTGTCCTCGATCAACACCAATGGCACCTACGCCGCTGACCCGACCCGCAGCCTGGCGACCATGCAGGTCGGCGCGCCGCGCCAGGTGATGGCCACCGCTACCGTTCGCTTCTGATGCGCGGCCCTGTCGATCCGGAAAGCCGTCGTCGCCTGCTGCGCATGGCGTGGCAGGGCACGGGGGCGGCGATCGCGCTGGCGGCGATGCCGGGGCTGGCCACGGCCGGCCCACGGCCGCGGCTGGGGCGCGATCCGTTCACCCTCGGTGTCGCCGCCGGTGATCCGGATCCACAGGGGGCCGTATTGTGGACGCGGCTGGCACCGGACCCGCTCAATGGCGGCGGCATGCCGTCGCGGGCGGTGCCGGTGCGCTGGTTCGTGGCCGAGGACCCGGGCATGCGCCGGCTGGTGCAGCGGGGGACTGCGGCCGCGGTGCCCGAGCTGGCCCATTCGGTGCACGTGGAGGTAATCGGCCTGCGCCCAGGCCGCGACTACTACTACCGTTTCGCCTGCGACGGCGACGAGGAAAGCGCGGTCGGCCACTTCCGCACCGCGCCGCCGCTGGACACGCAACTGCAGCAGCTTCGGTTGGCCCTGTGCACCTGCCAGGCCTGGAACAGCGGCTACTACCCGGTCCTGCGCGATATCGCGCAGAGCGATGTCGACCTGGTGCTGCATGCCGGTGACTACCTGTACGAATACAGCCCGCTGCAGAACGCGCGCGGCCGCACACTGGACGCCGAGCGTTTCAGCGGCGAGACCGTCAGCCTGGAGCGCTACCGCGACCAGTACGCGCTGTACAAGCTCGATCCGGATCTGCAGGCTGCGCACGCCGCGCATGCGTTCGCGGTGATCTGGGATGACCACGAGGTGCAGAACGACTACTCCGGCGTCCACCCGGAAAAGCCCGGCGTATCAACGGAGGACTTCATCATCCGCCGCGCCGCCGCCTACCGCGCGTTCTACGAGCATCTGCCGATGCGCAGCACACCTGCGGGCAACGGCGGCCTGCGCGTGCATCGGCGCCTGCGCTACGGCGATCTGGCACAGCTGACCCTGCTCGATTGCCGCCAGTTCCGCCCGGCCAATCCCTGTGGCGTGGGCGAGTCGCCACGCTGCGATGCTGCACTGGACCCGCGCGTGAGCATGCTCGGCACGGGCCAGGAGGCGTGGTTCGCGCAGTCGATGGCGGCCGCGCAGGGCACGCGGTGGAACGTGGTGGTGCAGCAGTTGCTGATGGCGCAGCTGCGGCTGGACGGTGGGACGCCACGCGAGCGCTTCTGGAATGACGCCTGGGATGGCTATCCCGCCGCACGCAAACGGTTGCTGCAGGTGATGCAGGCCGGCGGGCAGGGCAATGCCATCGTGCTCGGTGGTGACTGGCATTCCACCTTCGTCAACGACCTGAAGCTGGACTTCGATGCCGCCAGTGCGCCGGTCGTGGCCACCGAATTCATCGCCCCGGCGATCAGCAGTGGCGGCGACGACACGCCCTATGGCCCGTACTACGGTCCGTCGATTCCGCAGAACCCGCACATCCGCTATTTCGACGGCGACCGCCGTGGCTGGTGGAAGCTGCAGCTGAACCGGCAGACCCTGGATGCGGAGCTGCGCTTCGCCGACAGCGTGCTGCGTGCGGATGCGACGGTTCGCACCGCGGCGCGCTTCCAGGTGACCCACGGCCGCCCGGGCGCAGTCCCGGTGTGAATCCATTCGGTAGTGCCGGCCGCTGGCCGGCAACCTGATCAATCTCCGGTTTCCCCACCACCGGTTTCATCGCCCCCAGCCCGGTTTCGTCGCAAACCGTTTGCCGGCGGTGGGGCGCGGCGCCAAGGTGTCCGAAGGCGGCAAGGTGCCGCCACAAGGAGACCGTGATGAAGACCCTGTTCGCGCTCGGTGTGTGGTGCCTGCTGTTCGTTCTGTGCTGGCCGCTGGCGATCCTCGCCCTGATCGCCTGGCCGTTCGTGTGGCTGCTGAGCCTGCCGTTCCGCCTGGTCGGCATCACCTTCTCGGCCCTGTTCGCGTTCCTGCGCGCTGTTCATGCTGCCGGCGCGCCTGCTCGGTGGCCGGGCGGTGGCTGCATGAGGACGGTGTTGCTGGTGGGTCTGGTCCTGCTTGCGGGTCCGGTACTGGCCACACCGGTGCCGCCGTCCGCATGGCTGGAACGCCAGCAGGCCGCCGCTGCCGATGAGGCGGATGCTGCAGCGGCCAAGGCGGTCAAACCCAAGGAGCGCTGCCGGGTGGTGAAGGAGTGGAAGGGCGGTGAAACCGTGGTCCAGCACCGCATCTGTGACGATCCGCCGAAGAAGCCGGCTGGAAAGGTGTAGCGCCGAGCCGATGCTCGGCTGCTTTTCCCGGGATAGCCGAGCGTGGGCTCGGCTCTACATCATCAGCGCAATCAAAAAACCCCGCCGAGGCGGGGTTTTTTGATTGCTGGAGTGCGCCGACCAACGGTCGGCACCCACCTGGGTGCAGATCAGTTCGCCTTGTGGATGGCGCGCTTGCTGACCGCCATTGCTGCGTCGTGGATCACTTCCGACAGCGACGGGTGGGCGTGGCAGATGCGGGCCAGGTCATCGGCCGAGCCGCTGAACTCCATGGTCAGCACGCCTTCGTGCACCAGCTCGGAGACGTTGGCGCCGACCAGGTGCATGCCGAGGATGCGATCGGTTTCGGCATGGGCCAGGATCTTCACGAAGCCTGCCGGCTCGATCATCGCCACGGCGCGACCGTTGGCGGCGAACGGGAAGCTGCCAGCCTTGTACGGAATGCCTTCGGCCTTCAGCTGGGCTTCGGTCTTGCCGACCCAGGCCAGTTCCGGCTCGGTGTAGATGACCCACGGGATGGTGTCGAAGTTGACGTGGCCCGGCAGGCCGGCGATCAGCTCAGCCACCGCGATGCCTTCCTCGAAGCCCTTGTGCGCCAGCATCGGGCCGCGCACGCAGTCGCCGACCGCCCACACGCCGTTGACGCCGGTGTGGCAGTGCGCATCGACTTCGATCTGGCCGCGCTCGTTGATCTTGACGCCGGTGCCTTCGGCCAGCAGGCCCTTGGTGGCGGCGCGACGGCCAACGGCCACCAGCAGCTTGTCCACGGTCAGGGTCTTTTCGCCTTCGCTGTCGGTGTAGGTGACAACGACTTCCTTCTTCTTGCCCTTGCCGGTGATCTCGGTCTTGGAGACCTTGGCGCCGAGGCGGATGTCCAGGCCCTGCTTCTTGAATTCCTTGGCAGCGGTCTTGGCCACTTCGGCGTCGGCCACGGCCAGGAACTCCGGCAGTGCTTCCAGGATGGTGACTTCAGCGCCCAGGCGCTTCCACACGCTGCCCAGTTCCAGGCCGATCACACCGGCGCCGATCACCGCCAGGCGGTTCGGCACTTCGGTGAAGTCCAGGCCGCCGACGTTGTCGACGATGGTCTCGCCGTCGAACTTGGCGAACGGCAGTTCGATCGAATCCGAACCGGCCGCGATGATGACGTTGGTGCCCTTCAGCTCGACGATGGAACCGTCATGCTGGGTGACCTTGACCACGTTGCCCGGCTGCAGCTCGCCAAAACCATAATAGGCGGCCACCTTGTTGGCCTTGAACAGCATGCCGATGCCGCCGGTGAACTGCTTGACGATCTTGTCCTTGCGGCCAACCATCGCCTCGACGTCGATCTTGGCATCCTTGAAGCTGATGCCGTGGTCGCCAAAGATGTGGCCCATATTCCAGAACTGGCGCGAGGAATCCAGCAGCGCCTTGGACGGGATGCAGCCCACGCGCAGGCAGGTGCCGCCCAGTGCCGGCTTGCCGTCCTTGCCCAGCGCTGCGTCGATGCAGGCGGTCTTCAGGCCCAGCTGGGCCGCGCGGATGGCAGCGTGGTAACCGGCCGGGCCGGCACCGATGACGACGACGTCGAATTGTTCAGCCATTGAATTATTCCTTGATGCATTACCAGAACCCCTCCGCGCAGGCGCGGAGGGGCGGGAGGTGTCTTACAGGCCGAACAGCATGCGGCCCGGGTTTTCCAGCTGGTTCTTGATGTCCACCAGGAACTGCACCGAATCCTTGCCGTCGATGATGCGGTGGTCGTACGACAGCGCCAGGTACATCATCGGCGCGATCACGACCTGGCCGTTCTGGGCGATCGGACGTTCCTTGATGGCATGCATGCCCAGGATGGCGCTCTGCGGCGGGTTGATGATCGGGGTCGACAGCAGCGAACCGAAGGTGCCGCCGTTGGTCACGGTGAAGGTGCCGCCCTGCAGTTCTTCCAGGCCCAGCTTGCCGTCACGGGCCTTCTTGGCGTAGTCGGCGATGGTCTTCTCGATGTCGGCGAACGACATGCGCTCGACGTTGCGCAGGACCGGCGTGACCAGGCCCTTTTCGGTCGACACCGCGATCGAGATGTCCGAGTAGCCGTGGTAGATGATGTCGTCGCCGTCGATCGAGGCGTTGACCAGCGGGAAGCGCTGCAGCGCGTTGGCAGCGGCCTTCACGAAGAAGCTCATGAAGCCCAGCTTGATGCCGTGTGCCTTGACGAACTCGTCCTGCAGTTCCTTGCGCGCCGCCGACACCTTGGACAGGTCGACTTCGTTGAAGGTGGTCAGCATGGCGGTGGAGTTCTTCGACTCCATCAGGCGCTCGGCGATGCGCTTGCGGATGCGGGTCATCGGCACGCGCTCTTCCGGACGTGCGCCACCGGCCTTGCCGGCGCCGCCGTTGCGGGCGAAGTTGACGATGTCTTCCTTGGTCACCGCGCCGCGACGACCGGTGCCGTCGACGTCGGCCGGGTTCACGCCTTCGGTGATGGCGGTGAAGCGGGCGCCCGGCGGCAGCGCGTCGGCAGCCGACTTGGCAGCCGGGGCCGGGGCAGCGGCTGCGGCCGGCGCAGCGGCGGCCGGGG
Source organism: Stenotrophomonas sp. 93052_Sma (assembly GCF_056481145.1). Lineage (NCBI taxonomy): Bacteria > Pseudomonadati > Pseudomonadota > Gammaproteobacteria > Lysobacterales > Lysobacteraceae > Stenotrophomonas > Stenotrophomonas sp. 93052_Sma. The sequence continues at coordinate 3,237,032 of NZ_CM151134.1, read as the reverse complement.
CCGCAGCGGCAGCCGGAGCGGCTTCAGCGGCCGGGGCCGGGGCAGCTGCGACGGCGCCTTCCTCGATGATCGCCACGACCTGGCTGGAGGTCACGGTCGAACCTTCGGCAAACTTGATTTCCTTGAGCACGCCGTCGACCGGCGACGGCACTTCCAGGACGACCTTGTCGGTTTCCAGGTCAAGCAGGTTTTCGTCGCGCTTGACGGCGTCGCCCACCTTCTTGTGCCAGGTGGCGATGGTGCCGTCGGCGACGGATTCGGGCAGTACCGGGGCTTTGACTTCGGTGGCCATTGCGGGAGCTTCCTGGTTTGTCTTCTAAATAGGGGGAGGATTATTCAGCGAACGTGTCGTTGAACGGGTTGACCAGTGCATCGGCGACCAGCTGCTGCTGTTCGCGGACGTGGTCAGCCATGTGACCGGCAGCCGGCGAAGCCGAACGTGCGCGACCGGCGTAATGCAGGTTCTGGCCATCGGCCAGGCAGAACTGCAGGTGGTGGCGGATCTGGTACCACGCACCCTGGTTCTGCGGTTCTTCCTGCGTCCACACCACGTCGGTGGCCTTGCCGTACTTCTTCAGTTCGGCAGCCAGCAGCGCACGCGGGAACGGGTACAGCTGCTCCACGCGGATGATCGCCACGTCGTCCTGGCCACGCTTGGTCTGGTCTTCCAGCAGGTCGTAGTAGACCTTGCCCGAGCACAGCACCACGCGCTTGACCTTCTTGGCGTCCGCATTGGCGTCGCCGATCAGGTGCTGGAACTCGCCGTTGGCCAGTTCGTCCAGGGTCGACACGGCCAGCTTGTGGCGCAGCAGCGACTTCGGCGACATCACCACCAGCGGCTTGCGGGTGGTCAGGTGCAGCTGGCGGCGCAGCATGTGGAAGGCCTGTGCCGGGGTCGACGGCACGACCACCAGCATGTTTTCCAGCGCGCACAGCTGCAGGAAGCGCTCCAGGCGCGCCGAGCTGTGTTCCGGGCCTTGACCTTCATAGCCATGCGGCAGCAGCAGGGTCAGGCCGGAAATGCGGCCCCACTTGGCCTCACCGGCGGCGATGAACTGGTCGATCACCACCTGGGCGCCGTTGGCGAAGTCGCCGAACTGGCCTTCCCAGATGCACAGCGTGTTCGGATCGGTGGTCGAGAAGCCGTACTCGTAGGCCATCACCGCTTCTTCGCTCAGCAGCGAATCGATGACGGTGGCCTTCTCCGGCGAATCCACCAGCTGCCGCAGCGGCATGTAGTAGTTGTCGGTCTTCTGGTCGTGCAGGATCGCGTGTCGGTGCGTGAACGTACCGCGGCCCACGTCCTGGCCGACCAGGCGCAGTGCATGGCCTTCGTCGAGCAGGGTGGCGTAGGCCAGGTTCTCGGCAAAGCCCCAGTCGCCCGGGATCTCGCCGGCGGCCATCTTGCGGCGGTCGTCGTAGACCTTGGCCACGCGCGAGTGCAGCTGCACTTCGTCCGGAATGGTGTTGATCAGCTTGGCCAGCTCGACCAGCTTGTTCTTCTCGACCTTGGTCGAGATCGGGTCGGACAGCTTGCCTTCCAGCAGCTTCGGCCAATCGACGAACAGCGGGCTGGTCGGCGGGGTCTTCTCGACCTTGGCCAGCTCGGTGGTCACTTCACCGGCATCCAGCTTCTCGCGGTAAGCATCGACCATCGCCTTGCCGGCACCGGCGGCGATCACGCCCGCCTTTTCCAGCTGCTCGGCGTACATCTCGCGGGTGGTGGCGTGCTTGCGGATCACCTGGTACATCAGCGGCTGGGTGATCGCCGGTTCGTCGGCCTCGTTGTGGCCCCAGCGGCGGTAGCACATCAGGTCGATGACCACGTCCTTGGCGAACTTCTGGCGGAACTCGAAGGCCAGCTGCGCGGCGAACACAACTGCTTCCGGATCATCGCCGTTCACGTGCAGCACCGGGGCGGCGATCATCTTCGCCACGTCGGTGGCATAGCGCGTGGAACGCGTATCCAGCGGGTTGGAGGTGGTGAAGCCGACCTGGTTGTTGACCACGATGTGCACGGTGCCGCCGACGGCGAAGCCGCGGGCCTGCGACATCTGGAACAGTTCCATGACCACGCCCTGGCCGGAGAAGGCCGCGTCGCCGTGGATCAGGATGGGCATGACCTGCTTGCGCGCGGTGTCCTTGCGGCGCTCCTGGCGCGAACGCACGGAACCGGCCACGACCGGGTCGGCGATTTCCAGGTGCGACGGGTTGAACGCCAGCGCCAGGTGCACCGGGCCGCCGTCGGTAGCCACGTCGGCGGAGAAGCCCATGTGGTACTTCACGTCGCCGGCAGAAGCGTGCTCGTCGTGCTCGAACTTGCCTTCGAACTCGTCGAACAGCTTGCGCGGGTTCTTGCCGAGGGTGTTGACCAGCACGTTCAGGCGGCCGCGGTGGGCCATGCCGATCACCACGTCCTTGACGCCATCCTTGCCGGCGCTGCGGATGATGGTGTCCATCATCGGGATCAGCGAGTCGCCGCCTTCCAGCGAGAAGCGCTTCTGGCCGACGTACTTGGTGTGCAGGTAGCGCTCCAGGCCTTCAGCTGCGGTCAGGCGCTCCAGGGTGCGGCGCTGGGTATCAGCGTCCAGCTGGTAGTTGCCACCGGCCAGTTCCAGCTTCTTGTAGATCCACTGGCGCTGCTCGACCTCGGAGATGTGCATGAACTCCGCACCGATCGAGCCGGTGTAGGTCGCCTTCAGGCGTGCCAGCAGGTCGCGCAGCTTCATGCGCGGCTGGCCACCGACGCCGCCGGTGCTGAACTCGCTGTTGAGGTCGCCATCGGACAGGCTGTGGAACGGCAGGCCCAGGTCCGGGGTGTTGACCGGTGCGGCCAGGCCCAGCGGATCGAGGCGGGCGTCCAGGTGGCCGCGCGAACGGTAGGCAGTGATCAGACGACCGACATTGCGCTCGCGCTCGTCGCCTGCACCGTTGCCGGTACCGGCCTTCAGCGCATCCTTGGCCGCGTCCGCAATGTGGGAGATGACGGCCGAGTGCGGAATGTCACCTGCTTCACGGCCCTTGAAGCCGTCGAAGTAGGTTTTCCATTTGGGATCGACACTATCCGGGGAGACCAGGTACTGCTCGTACAGGTCCTCGACATAGGAGGCGTTGCCGCCGGCGAGTTGCGAAGATTGCGCAAACTGCTTCAGTTGATTGTCCACGATGGAGGGTGTTGATTCGCTTTGTGGGGTATGGCTTCAGAAGGACCCGGCAGGAAGATGAATAGCCCTGCGCGGGCGCGTTCAAACAGCCAAATTGTACCCCCAACCGGACACGAAGGGGCACCACCAGAGGTATCGCGCGTCCCCCGGTGCCGGTTCCAGACAGGTTGAGTCAGCCCGCTCCGCTCAGATGCCGAGCGCGCGCAGTTCGCTGCAATCACGCGAACGGTCCCAGACGCGCTGCAATTGCTGCTCGAACGGCTGCGAACGTGCCGGCAGCGCGATGCCGGCTTCGCCGTCGAGGCGATGGCCGATCAGACGAAAGTAGAAGTCGCCCGCATCGTTGAGCAGACAGGCCGAGGCCAGCGCACGGTCGACCGGGTCGGTGACCTCGCGGAACTGGATCACGCTGGGCAGGCGCTGGGCCAGCGCCAGCAGCGGCGCCCCGCTAGATGCGATCGCGGCGGCGTCGTGCACGATCACCCGCAGCTGCTTGTCGTGGCGGGCGGTGACGAAGCGGCGCAGGGCGGCCTGTATCGGGGGCGCATCGAGCAGCCCGGGGTCCAGCTGGCGGCTGTGCAGCCACAGCTGCCGACGGGCGCGGTGGATGATGGCCGTGGTGATGGCCACCGCCTCGGCGCGGCTGTCGATGGCGCTGGCCGCGCCCAGCCGGCGGCGCATCTGCTGGTGGCCGATGCCGGCCTCCTCGAACACCTCGCCTTCGGGCAGGAAACCCTGGCGGGCATAGAAGTCACGGGCGGGCAGCTGGGCGTGCAGATGCAGCTCGGCCAGGCCGAGCCGGCGCCCGGCCTCCACCAGTGCTTCCAGCAGGGCCCCGCCGACCCCGAGGCTGCGATGGCTGGCCAGCACCGCCATGCGGCCGATGCGGCCATCCGGGGCCAGCCGGCCCGTGCCGACCGGCTGGTTGTCACTGTCCAGCGCCAGCACATGGGCACTGACCGGGTCCAGCGCATCGCGTTCCAGCTCGGCGGCGATGCCCTGTTCCTGCACGAACACGCGTTGGCGCACCTCGTGGATGGCTGCGTGGGCATCGGCGTGGCTGACCTGCTGGACCCGGATCATGGCGATGGCTCAGGCCCGGCCGGCGCTGTCGTCTTCCTCGTCGTCCTCGAAGTTGACGATGACCTCGATGCCGTCGTCGTGCACGGTCACGGAGTGGACATCGTCGGACACCGCGTCAGCGTCGATCGCATCCACGCGGTCGCGGCCTTCGACGACCTCGCCGAGCACCATGGCATCCTCGCCGTCTTCCTCGTCTTCGGCCTCGTATACCTCGTTCGGGTCGATCAGCTGGAACACCCCGCCGACCAGCAGTTGCTGGACCACGGCACGGCCCTTGTCGGACAGGCCGCGATAGGCGGCGGCGTCGAGTTGCTCGGCACCGGCCAGGCGCTGCGCGTCCTTCACCGGCAGCGCGAAGTCCTGGCCGCTGACATACAGGCTGGCGCCACGCTTGGCCCGGCGCCAGGCCAGGCGAGCCCACGGGTGGCGCTGCAGCAGCAGGCCCGAGGCCAGGGCCTGGACCACTTCTTCCTGTGCCGGTGCGGCCTGGTGGGCCATCACTTCGCCGGCGGCGCGGTAGGTGGTGATGAAGCGGCCAAACCAGTCACCCAGCTTGTCCGGGTCGTTCATGCGGATGGCGTTGAGCGCGGTGATCACCCGCGCCATCGCCACTGTGTCGATTTCGTTCGGGTCGGCCGGCACCTTCAGGTCGGCATCCTGGTAGCGGATGTTCTCGTCGGCATCGGCGATCAGGGTGTCCAGGTAGTCGCTGATCAGCTCGGCCGAAGACGGCGCGCGCATGCCGAACGAGAATGTCAGGCAGGGATCTTCGGCGACGCCGTGGTGCGGCACGTTCGGCGGCAGGTACAGCATGTCGCCCGGCGCCAGCACCCAGTCGTGGGTCGGCTTGAACACCTTCAGCAGTTTCAGTTCCACGTCCGGGCGGAAGCCCAGCGGCGGCTGCTTGCCCTTGATCGATTCGCTGGCGTCGATCTGCCACCGGCGATGGCCATGGGCCTGCAGCAGGAACACGTCGTACTGGTCGACGTGGGCGCCGACCGAGCCGCCGGTGGCGGCGAAGCTGATCATCACGTCATCCATGCGCCAGCGCGGCAGGAAGCGGAAGTGCTCGATCAGGGCGCGCACGTCCGGGTCCCACTTGTCCACGTCCTGCACCAGCAGGGTCCAGTCGTGGTCGGGCAGGGCGGGGAACACGTCTTCCTGGAACGGGCCGGTACGCACGCGCCAGCCGTCCTGGGTCTTGTCGTGCTCGATCAGGCGTGCCAGCACGCCTTCTTCGCAGGCCAGTCCGGCCAGGTCTTCCGGCTGCACCGGGGTCTGGAAGTCCGGGAAGGCATTGCGGATCAGCAGCGGGCGCTTCTGCCAGAAGTCGCGCAGGAAGGTGGCCGGCGCCATGCCCAGCGGCTGGCCGGGGGGGCGGTGACTTCGATCAGGGGGGCGGAGGACTTGCGGGCGGCCATGGGGGAATCCTTGCAGCGGAAAGCGGGAGGGGCGGCACGGCGGGCCGCCTGAGATCTCCATTGTCCGCCGTTCGCCGGGATTGCGCACGTGCGCGGGTTTGTCGCGGGGTGTCCGGCCAACGGCGGAGCCCCTCGTGGCGGGGTCTGGGTTGGTCGCTGAAAGCAAAAGCCGCGCTTGGCCGGGCGGGTGGGCTGCGCGGGGGACGCTGCAAGTACGTCCCTGTAAGCTTGGCCGCCGCATCCATGCGGCGGACACCCCCGCGCAGCCCACCCGCCCGGCCCCTGACAGTTTCCTGCGCGGCCCGCCACGGAATGGAAGAAGAAGATCAAAGGCAAAAGCGGGTCGCGCGCTGCGCTTGCTCATGCTCCTGTAGAGCCGAGCCCATGCTCGGCTTGCTGTTGGAACAAGCAGCCGAGCATGGGCTCGGCTCTACAATCAGCCAAAAACAACAGAGGGACGCGGCGAAGCCGCGTCCCTCTTCCAAATTCCGTCCCGACAACCCAAAGCTCTTCGATCCGTCACCAGGAATCTGTCAGAGGTGGGACGGGATGGGCCAGCGGGACCGTTGGCGCCATGGATGGCGCCATCGAGCCCCCATGGACGGGTTTACGGCGTGTCCCGCTGGCCCATCCCGACCCGCCCAGCTAGCAGCAATCCAGAGCCGCTCTTGACGTTGCTGTTGCCGTTGCCGTTGCCGTTGCCGTAGAGCCTGCCGCAGGCAGCGCCCGCGGCCGCCGCCGCAAAGGAAACTCCTTAAATCTTCTTCGCCAGCGACTCGGCCAGGCCGGTGTAGCTGCCCGGGGTCATCTCCAGCAGGCGCTGCTTCGCATCCGCCGGCAGCTCCAGCCCCTCCACGAACGCACGCATCGACTCGGCCGTGATGCCCTGGCCGCGGGTCAGCGCCTTCAGCTGCTCGTACGGGTTCGGCAGGCCATGGCGGCGCATCACCGTCTGCACGGCTTCCGCCAGCACTTCCCAGGCCGCGTCCAGATCGGCATCCAGGCGCTGCGGGTTCACTTCCAGCTTGCCCAGGCCCTTGGCCAGCGAATCCAGCGCCACCTGGCTGTGGCCGAACGCGGTGCCCAGCGCACGCAGCACGGTGGAGTCAGTCAGGTCACGCTGCCAGCGGCTGATCGGCAGCTTCGCGCTGAAGTGCTCGAACAGCGCGTTGGCAATGCCGAAGTTGCCTTCCGCATTCTCGAAGTCGATCGGGTTGACCTTGTGCGGCATCGTCGACGAGCCGACTTCGCCTTCCTTCAGGCGCTGCTTGAAGTAGCCAAGCGAAACGTAGCCCCAGATGTCACGGGCCAGGTCGATCAGGATGATGTTGGCGCGGCGTGCGGCATCACCGATCTCGGCGATGTTGTCGTGCGGTTCGATCTGCGTGGTGTACGGGTTGAACACCAGGCCCAGGCCGGTCACGAAGCGCTCGGCGAAGGCCGGCCAGTCCACGTCCGGGTAGCTGGCGATGTGGGCGTTGTAGTTGCCCACCGCGCCATTGATCTTGCCGGTCAGTTCGACCGCGGCAATCTGCCTGCGCTGGCGTTCCAGGCGGGCGACCACGTTGGCCAGTTCCTTGCCCAGGGTGGTCGGCGAGGCGGTCTGGCCGTGGGTGCGCGACAGCATCGGCTGGCCGGCCTGGGCGTGGGCCAGGCTGCGCAGGCTGTTGGCGATGCCGTCCAGGGTCGGCAGCAGCACCTCGCGGCGCGCCTGTTCCAGCATCAGGCCGTAGCTGAGGTTGTTGATGTCTTCGCTGGTGCAGGCGAAATGCACGAATTCCAGCGCCGGGGCCAGCTCGGCGTCGTCCTTCAGCTGTTCCTTGATGAAGTACTCCACCGCCTTGACGTCATGGTTGGTGGTGCGTTCGATCTCCTTCACGCGCGCGGCCTGGGCCGGGCTGAAGCTGGCGGCCAGGGCGCGCAGGCGGGCGACGGCGGCGTCGGAGAACGGGGCCAGTTCGACGATGCCCGGCTCGGCGGCCAGGGCCAGCAGCCACTCCACTTCGACCGTGATGCGGGCCTTGATCAGGCCGTACTCGGAGAAGATCGGGCGCAGGGCGTCGACCTTGCCGGCATAGCGGCCATCGAGCGGGGACAGGGCGAGCAGGGCGGAATCGGACATGTCGGCAGGGCTGGGGCGATCGGCGGGGGCCATATTCTACGACGTGCCGGTGAGGTAGTGCCGGCCGCTGGCCGGCAACCACGCCCGGCCCATGATTCCATGGATTGCTGGCCAGCGGCCGGCACTACCCCTTGCGCGTGCAGATCGGCCCTGCGGATGAAACGATCTGGCCCGCCCTCGTCATCCCACGCTGCGGGCAAGGGAGTATCGTTGGCGCAGCCGCCAGCCCGGGAAGCGACACCCTGCCAGCCGCCGCTTCCCTTTCCCCAACTGAAGTAGTGCGGAGTTGATGCAATGAGCAAAGCTGCAAGCAAGGGTTTCAGAATCGAACACGACAGCATGGGCGAGCTGCAGGTGCCTGCGGACGCCCTGTGGGGCGCCCAGACCCAGCGTGCCGTGCAGAACTTCCCGGTGTCGGGCCAGCGCATGCCGCGCGGTTTCATCCGTGCCCTGGGCCTGGTCAAGGGCGCCGCCGCGGGCGTCAACGCAGAACTGGGCCACCTGCCGAAGAACGTGGCCAAGGCCATCCAGACCGCTGCCGCCGAAGTGGCCGCCGGCAACTGGGACGCGCAGTTCCCGATCGATGTCTACCAGACGGGTTCTGGCACGTCGTCGAACATGAATGCCAATGAGGTCATCGCCACCCTGGCCAACCGTGCCGGCAAGGCGGGCAAGACCAGTGTGCACCCCAATGACCACGTCAACCAGGGCCAGAGCTCCAACGACGTGATTCCGACCGCGCTGCGCGTGTCGGCGGTACTGGCCGCGCATGAGCAGCTGCTGCCGGCGCTGGTGCACCTGCGCAAGACCCTGGACAAGAAGGGCCGCAGCCTGCGCAAGGTGGTCAAGACCGGCCGCACCCACCTGATGGATGCGATGCCGCTGACCTTCGAGCAGGAATTCGGCGCATGGTCGGCGCAGCTGGCCTCGGCCCAGGAGCGCATCGAAGACAGCCTCAAGCGCGTGCGCCGGCTGCCGCTGGGTGGCACCGCCATCGGCACCGGCATCAATGCCGATCCGCGCTTCGGTGCACAGGTGGCCAAGGCACTGAAGCAGCAGACCGGTTTCAAGTTCGACAGTGCCGAGAACAAGTTCGAAGGCCTGGCCGCACAGGACGACGCGGTGGAGCTTTCCGGTCAGCTCAATGCGCTGGCGGTGGCGCTGATCAAGATCGCCAACGACCTGCGTTGGATGAACGCCGGTCCGCTGGCCGGGCTGGGCGAGATCGAACTGCCGGCGCTGCAGCCGGGCAGCTCGATCATGCCGGGCAAGGTCAACCCGGTGATTCCGGAAGCGACGGTGATGGCCTGTGCACAGGTGATCGGTCACCACACTGCGATCACCGTGGCCGGGCAGACCGGCAACTTCCAGCTCAACGTCACCCTGCCGCTGATCGCAGTGAACCTGCTCGATGGCATCGGCCTGCTGGCCAACGTGTCCACCCTGCTGGCCGACAGTGCGATTGCCGGGCTGAAGGTGCGCGAGGACCGCGTTGCCGAGGCGCTGGCGCGCAACCCGATCCTGGTTACCGCCCTCAACCCGATCATCGGCTACGAGAAGGCTGCGGCGATTGCCAAGCGTGCATACAAGGAACAGCGCCCGGTGCTGGATGTGGCGCTGGAGGACAGTGGACTGGAGGAGGCCGAGCTGCGTCGCCTGCTGGACCCGACCGCGCTGACCGCCGGTGGCATCCAGGCCGGTGGCGGCGGCGCCGGCGGTTGATCGGCCGGTTGTAGAGTCGAGCCATGCTCGACTGTTGTTCCGGAGTCGAGCATGGCTCGACTCTACAGAAAGCAGAAACGCCGCCCTTTGGGCGGCGTTTTTTTTCAGCGACGGTCGGCGACGATGTTGCCGAAGGTGTCGGTGTAATCCTTGAACTCCGGGATGCGCTGGATCAGGTCCGCCGGAATCACGACCATGCCCTCCGGCGGTTGGATCTTCACCGGCTGCATGTTGGGATCGGCCGGTGCGGCCACCAGGGTGTTCTGGCGCAGCACCTGCAGCTTGCCGAACATGGTCTGCAGCATCTGTTTCTGCCCGTCGTCCAGCGGAATCTGGATCTCGTCCATCTTCATCGTGCCGTCGGCGAGGACGATGATGTTCGGCGCGGGCGGGCGACGCACGGTGACCATGCCTTCGCTGACGGAAATCTTGGGCTTGCCACGCTCGGCGCGGTGGTTGCGGTACTCCTGGTCACAGCCGGCCAGGCCGAGGCAGAGCAGGGCGGTCAACAGCAGAAACAGCTTCTTCATGACATTCTGTTCGGGGGCGTCCGGGGCCGCCATTGTAAGCCGGGCGGCGCACTACGGCCGGCAGCCAGACGCCGCTGCCGGCCGGGTGCGCTGATCTGTCACAGGCCTAGCGCTGGACCACGGTGTCCTTGCCGCAGTCGTCCACGTCGCCCTGGTCCATGGTCGCGTAGGGCTTGAATGCCGGCAGTTCACGTGCGAGCGCCTGCTGGCTGGCCAGCATCGCCGGAAGGCGGTCGCAGATGCGCTTGGCCTGGGCTTCGATCTTCTCGGCTTCGGCATTGATGCGCTTTTCGACACCTTCGCTGTCGCCGCTGAAAATGCCCTTCAGCGCTTCGCCGGCAGCACTGGCACCCAGTTTGGCGCCGGCCAGGCCGACATCCATGCCGTCCATCGCGATGGCGACCACGTGGCCGCGGTAGTCCTGCAGATGACGGCGCTGGATATCGTTGGCGGCGATCTCCTTGCCCGCGATCAGCAGGCGGCCATCCGGCGTGATCTCCGCACGCGGCTGCTTGTCCGCCGAGATCTTGATGTTGCCCTGGGCGATATCCTTGCGGGCATCGTCCATCGCGTTCCTGACGGTCTCGCCGACGCCGCCTGTGGCTTCGGCCACACTCTTGCCAACGGTCTTGTCGGGTGCTGACGACGTGCCGCCGCAGGCGATCAGCGGCAGGGACAGCAGCACAGCAGGCAACAGGCGCAACAGGTTCATGGTGTTCCCCTGGTAGTGTCTGGAAGAGGGTTTACTTGCTGCGCGGCAGAGTGACCCGGCCGCTGACGTTGCGATGATCGACGTCACCGCTGCCGCTGTGGTCGACGGTCAGGGTGCCGCGCACGCCGTCGACGTTGATGTCGCCCGAGCCGTGGCTGCGGACATGCACATTGCCGCCGATGTCGGCCAGATCGACCCCGCCGGAGCCGACCACGCCCACTTCAACGCTGCCCTGCACGCGCTTGAACTCGATATCACCCGAGCCCACGGTATCCAGCCGCGCGTTGCCACGCACATCGCTGATCTTCAGGTCACCGGAGCCGACGGTACCGGTGCTGGCATCGCCGCTGATGTTGCGTACGGTGACGTCGCCGGAACCCAGCGACAGCAGATTCAGGGAGCTGCCGCCATCGATGTTGAGGTCGCCCGAACCCACTGCAGCGTGGATGCTGCCGCGGGTACCGCGGACCACGGCATCACCGGAACCCACGTCCACGCTCAGCGACTGTGCGTTCTCCACGCTGGCATCGCCCGAGCCGATCTTGAACTGCAGCGGCATGTTGTCCGGCACGCTGCCACGGATATCCAGCCAGGCGTAGCTGTTGCCCAGGCTGATGCCGCTTTGGCGGCCGTCGCGGCGCAGGCTCACCACCAGCTTGTCGCCGACCTTGCGCTGCTCCAGCACCAGCTGGTCCAGCCATTCCTGGCTGGACGCGCAGGCGCGGCCGTCCAGCTGGCCGCCGCCAGCGCTGGCGACCACCTTCAGGTCATGCTGATTGACCTCGAACACCACCGTCCTGGCACCAGCCACGTCCAGCTTCAGTGCGCGGGCGGCAGTGAACTTGCAGTTCGGAGCATCGGCGGCCAGCGCCGACAACGGCAACAGCAACAACGCAGAACAGGCGAGCAAAGAACGCATGGGTGGTGCCTCCGGATGGATGGGATCAGATCTCGCCGGCGCGCTTGCGCAGGCGGATGGCAAGGAAGATGAACACTGCACCGACGACGGCGCCGATCCACAGCTCCGGCATCGCCAGCGACTTCAGCTGCGAGGCGGGGGACATCAGGCTGACGACCGAGTCCAGATCGCGGCGCGATGCTTCGTCGGCGCCGAGGCGATACAGCAGGTCCATGCCGGGCACGCCGCCCAGCAGCAGGCGGCCGACGATGTTCTGCCAGAACCAGCCGGTGGTCAGGCCGAACAGCGGCATCATCTTGGTGGAGCTGACAATGATGCCGGCAAACAGCGGCAACATTACCGCCCACAGGAACGGCTTGCTCCTGGCCCATGCCGAGCACAGCAACAGCCAGCCGGCGGTGGGCAGGGCCCACAGGGCATAGACCGGAATCCAGGCCAGGTGCCCAGCGGCCAGGGTCAGCGGGCTGGCCGGGCCCCAGATCAGGGTCATCGGGCTGCCGCCGTGCAGCAGTGCGACGGCGCTGATGATCAGCATGAAGCCAAACATGGTGAGGATGCCGGCGATGACCGCGATCAACGGTGCCACGATCAGTGCGCTGATCACCTTGGACAGCACGGTCTGCGTGTCCGACAGCGGCAACGACTTCCAGAACAGGATGCTGCGGTCACGGCGATCGTCGTAGAGGGCGCCCAGGCAGTAGAAGAACACGACGAAGGCCAGCACCACGAACGGCCAGCTTGAACTGAGTACCAGAGTCAGGTCCAGGCCGTTGCCAAGATCAGCAAGGTCCTTGGCACTGATGTCACGGGTGAGCAGGGCCAGGTTCAGGCCGTTGATGTTCACGTTCTCGCCATCGATGTGCAGGCCGCCGTCGCGTGCTGCACGGTTCAGCGCGAACAGGCCGAAGGCAATGCCGGCGATGCTCATCACCAGTGAGATCAGGCCCGCGATCAACGGGGCATACAGGAAGCCGCCGCGGTTCTCCCAGTACTCGCGCTTGAGCAGCCAGCGCAGGGTGCCGATCGGGCTGACGGGGTGGTTGACGGCATTCATGCGTAGGTCCCCTTCATGATGGCGACGAACAGGTCGGCCAGGCCCGGGATGCGGGTCTCGCCGAGAGAGGAAAGCTGGGTGCGCGGCACGCCATCGAACAGCATCACCGTCTTGCCGAACGCCAGGCTGCGCTCGTCGATCGGCTTCAGGGCGCGCGGTGTCCAGCTGGTCGGCATTGACCAGCAGCTCGGTATAGCGCTGGCCGACGTCGTCCATTTCCGCGTCGAGCACGATGCGGCCATCGCGGATGAACATCACGTCGCTGAGGATGTGCTCGATCTCCTCCACCTGGTGGGTGGTGACGATGATGGTTTTCTGTTCGTCGAAGTAGTCTTCCAGCAGGCGCTGGTAGAACTCCTTGCGGTACAGGATGTCCAGGCCGAGGGTCGGCTCGTCCAGCACCAGGATGCGGGCATCGATGGCCATCACCAGCGTCAGGTGCAGCTGCACGATCATGCCCTTGGACAGCTCGCGCACGCGCTGCTTCGGCTGCAGCTTGGTGTTGGCCAGGAAGCGCTCGCAGCGGGCGCGGTCGAAGCGCGGGTGGACGCCGGCCACGAAATCGATCGCCTCGCGCACCTTCAGCCAGCGCGGCAGCACGGCGACGTCGGCGATGAAGCAGATGTCGTTCATCAGTTCGTCGCGGTGCAGTCGCGGGTCGCGACCGAGCACGCTCAGTTCACCCTCCACCGAGGTCAGCCCAAGAATGGCCTTCAGCGCGGTGGTCTTGCCGGCGCCATTGGGCCCGATCAGGCCGACGATGCGTCCGCTTGGAATGCTGAAACTGGCGTTGTCGAGGGCGACCGTGGTCTTGTAGGCCTTGCGCAGGCCTCGGGCGGTGATGACCGACTCACTTGCAGTGCTATTCATCAGACTTTCCCCTGGGGCAGCAATTCGTCGAGGCTCAGGCCCAGGCGCTGGATGCGCTCCAGAACCGCCGGCCATTCTTCGTTGAGGAAACGGTCGCGCTCGCTGCTGCGCAGCTGCGTGGCCGCCTGCTCGGTCATGAACATGCCCAGGCCGCGGCGCTTCTCGACCAGGCCTTCGTCGGCCAGCTCCTGGTAAGCGCGCGAAACGGTGATGGGGTTGAGTTGATAGTCGGCGGCCACCTGGCGCACCGAAGGCAGGGCATCGCCCGGCTTGAGGATTCCGTCGAGCATCATGGCGATCACGCGCTCCTTCAACTGACGGTAGATGGGAGCGCCGTCGCTCCACTGGATGTCGCTCATATTCAGCTCCGTGGGGTCAGCGGCTGGGCGAACGAGAAATACGGCATGGACAGCGCGCTGTGCAGCCGACGCGGGGGAGGGGGGAGGAGGAGGGGGCGTTCCCTGCGGGGGAGAGAGTCGCGTCCTGCGCACTTTCAGCAGCGGCGGAAACAGGGGCGGTGGGCGTGGCCCACCAGGCCAGCACGAGCAGGGTCGAAACAGCGACGGCCGCGCGTGCGGTGAGGTTGCGACGGATCCGGACGTTCATGGCTTCCCCCTGTCTCAGGTGACTGGTGTTGTATGAAACTATAACACCGGCACGCCTACGTGCAACCCCTTGCCGTCCCCAACTGATGGCAGGGGTGGTCAGATTGCTGAAACATCCCTTTAGTCGATTGATTTAAAAGGGAAATTGATCTTCTGCAGGGGGCTTTTCGGGGCGGCCTTCCATTCAGTGATGTCCATGCTATGTCATCACTGCGCCTTCGATGGCGCCCGGGCAGCACATTCGCCACGCCGCGCAAAGCCCGGAATGGACCTGTGCCATCAGGGGCTCCAGAGCCCGGTGCTATAGTTCGGCCGATTCCCGGCCAGCACTGGCCGGGCCTTGTGAATGGCTACCGCGGACCGCCTCTGATGCCCCTGCCGACCGTTTCCCCGTGCCGCCTGCGCGGCCTGTCCCTGCTGGCCCTGATGGTGGCCGGCGCCGCCGGTTCCGCCAGTGCGCTGGCGGCCGACCTGCTCGATCTGGAATACCGGCCGTTGGCCAGCAAGCAGCAGGTGAATCTGCAGCAGCGCTATCACGGGCAGGTGCTGCTGGTGGTCAACACCGCCAGCAAGTGTGGCTACACGCCGCAGTACGAAGGGCTGGAGGCGCTGCAGAAGCGCTATGCAGGCCGCGGTTTTGCGGTGCTGGGCTTTCCTTCCAATGACTTCAAGGGCCAGGAACCGGGTGACGAGAAGCAGATCCAGGACTTCTGCACCCTGACCTACGGCGTCAAGTTCCCGATGTTCGAGAAGGTGCATGTGGTCGGCACGCAGGCCACGCCGCTGTACCAGCGGTTGACCGCAGCGACCGGCGTTGCGCCGGCCTGGAACTTCCACAAGTACCTCGTGGGCCGCGATGGCAAGGTCATTGCCCAGTTCGCCAGCAAGGTGACGCCGGACGATCCGCAGCTGACCGCGGCCATCGACAAGGCGCTGGCGGCAGCCGCCACGCATTGATATCCAGCACGCATGCCTCGACATCGACGGCATGCGTGCGACAATGTTTCTTTTCGCGCCGACGTCGGCGCCCAGACACTTCCAGGAATGCAGCGAATGAAGATGGGAATGCGCGGCGCCGCGGCGTCGGTTCTGATTCTGGCGATGGGCACTTCGGGTGTCGCTCTGTCGCAACAACCGGCTGCCCCCGCAGCCGCCAAGGAGACCGCAACCTTGAATTCCCCCAAGCAGAAGCTCGGCTACGCCATCGGCCTTGATGTCGCCAAGTCGTTCACCCCGATCGCCGATGAGATCGATGTGGCCGCCCTGCGCACCGCCGTTGAGCGTTCGTTCGAGGGCCTGCAGCCGCAGATCACCCAGGAACAGGCCAAGGCCACCGATGCCGCCCTGCGCCAGGTCGTGATGGCCCGCAGCGGCCAGCAGGTGCCGGGCGTGGCACCGGGCTCGCAGCCGCCGAAGGTCGACCGCGTCAAGGTGTCGCAGATGATCGGCTCCTACTCGGTGGGTCCGTCGCTGGCGCAGCTGAAGGACGATATCGATGTCGCCTCGTTGTTTGACGCAATCAGCACCGGCCTGACCAAGGGCCAGCCGAAGATGACGGAAGCTGACGCGACCGCCACCATCCAGGCCTTCATGGGTGCCAAGCAGGCTGAAATGCAGGCCAAGGCCGCCCAGGCTGCGCAGACCAACCGCACGGAAGGCAACGCATTCCTGGCCAAGAACAAGACCCAGCCGGGCGTGGTGACCACCTCGTCGGGCCTGCAGTACCAGGTGATCCGCCCGGGTAGCGGCGAGCGCCCGCTGCCGAGCAGCAAGGTGCGCGTGAACTACGAAGGCAAGCTGCTCAACGGCACCGTGTTCGACAGTTCCTACGGCCGCCAGCCGGCCGAGTTCGGTCTGGACCAGGTGATCAAGGGCTGGACCGAAGGCGTCGCGCTGATGCCGGTCGGTTCGAAGTACCGCTTCTGGATCCCGGGCGAACTCGCCTACGGTGAGAACGGCACCCCGGGCGGCCCGATCGGCCCGAACGCGACTCTGACGTTCGACGTCGAGCTGCTGGGCGTTCTGCCGTAAGTCATTCAGGAGCGAATACGGATATGCGCGTTGCGATTTTTGGTACCGGCTACGTTGGACTGGTGACCGGTACCTGCCTGGCCGATGTTGGTCATCAGGTGGTCTGTGTCGATATCGACCAGGCCAAGGTGGATGGCCTCAACCAGGGCATCATCCCGATCTATGAACCCGGCCTGGAGCCGATGGTGAAGGCCAATCATGCCGCAGCGCGGCTGGCGTTCACCACGGATGCCGCGGCCGCCATCGATCACGGCCAGGTGGTGTTCATCGCCGTTGGTACGCCACCGGACGAGGATGGCAGTGCCGATCTTCAATACGTGCTTGCCGTAGCCCGAACCATTGGTCGGCACATGAGTGTGCCGACCGTGGTGGTGAACAAGTCGACGGTGCCGGTCGGCACCGCCGACAAGGTGCGTGCCGCCATTGCCGAAGAGCTGGCCGCGCGTGGCGCGGACATCGCCTTCGACGTGGTGTCCAACCCGGAATTCCTGAAGGAAGGCGATGCGGTTGCGGACTGCATGCGCCCGGACCGCATCATCATCGGTGCGGCGAACGAAGAGTCGGTGGCGGTGATGCGTCGCCTGTACGCGCCGTTCAACCGCAACCACGACCGCGTGGTGGAAATGGACGTGCGTTCGGCCGAACTGACCAAGTACGCCGCCAATGCGATGCTGGCGACCAAGATTTCGTTCATGAATGAAATCGCCAACATCGCTGAACGCGTCGGTGCCGATGTCGAGCAGGTCCGCCAGGGCATCGGTTCGGATCCACGCATCGGCTGGCACTTCATCTATCCGGGTGCCGGTTACGGCGGCTCGTGCTTCCCCAAGGACGTGCAGGCATTGGCCCGTACCGCCCAGCAGTATGGCCTTGAGCCGAAGCTGCTCAATGCGGTTGAAGCGGTCAACGATGCGCAGAAGGGCCATCTGTTTGCCCTCATCCAGCGTCATTACGACAAGGGCGAGGACGAGGGCGTGCGTGGAAAGACCTTCGCCGTATGGGGTCTGGCCTTCAAGCCGAACACCGACGACATGCGTGAGGCCTCCAGCCGTCGACTGCTGGCGCAGCTGTGGGAAGGCGGTGCGACGGTGCGTGCCTACGATCCGGAGGCGATGCACGAGTCGCAGCGCATCTTCGGCGAACGCGATGACCTGGTGTTCTGCAACAGTGCCGATGAAGCGCTGCAGGGTGCCGACGCGCTGGTGGTGGTCACCGAGTGGAAGCAGTTCCGCAGCCCTGACTTCCAGAAGCTGCGCGAGCAGCTGAAGGATGCGGCGGTGTTCGACGGCCGCAACCTGTATGAGCCGGGCGAAGTGGAAGCCGCAGGTCTTGCGTACTACGGCATTGGCCGGGGGCGCTCGTTGCATGTCTGATCTGCCGACTGAACGCGAGCAGGCGCTGGAAGCGCGCCTGGTCGAGCTGGAAATGCGCGTGTCCTTCCAGGAACAGGCGCTGGCCGAGCTGAGCGACGCGCTGGCTGATGCCCGCATGCAGGGCATGCGCAACGCCGATGTGCTGCGCGTGCTGCTGGAAGACCTGGGCAAGGTCCGCAACGCACTGAATTCTTCCGATCCGGCGAGCGAACCGCCGCCGCCGCACTACTGATCCGAATCCTATGAGCGATACCCTCCGCGACCAGCTGATGGGCCTGGGCTTCAAGCCCGCGCCCAAGCCCGAGCGCAAGAATGATGGCCCCCGCCGTGATGGCCGCCCGCAGGGCAAGGGTGGCAACGGCAACGGCAATGGAAAGCCGCAGGGCGCAGGCAAGGGCGAGCACAAGCCCGGTGAACGTCGTGGGCAGGGCCATGGCGCGGGCAAGCCCGGCGGGCATGCGCGCGGTGGCCAGAGCCAGCAGGGCCCGCGCAAGCCGCGCAGCACCGAAGAGATGGATCTGGCCAAGGCCTATGCCATCCGGGCGCAGCGGGAGAAGGAAGAGCGCATCGAGACCGAGCGCCTGAAGCAGGAAGAAGCACGCGTGCGCCGCGAGGCGAAGGCCAAGCTGGAAGAACTGCTGAAGGACAAGAGCCTCAACGCCGAGGCAGCGGACATCGCCCGCCACTTCCCGTATGGCGGCAAGATCAAGCGCATCTATGTGACCGCCGAACAGCTGACCGCGCTCAATGCCGGTGAGCTGGGTGTGGTCCAGCTCAATGGCCGCTACCTGCTGGTAACGGCCGACGTGCTGGCACAGTCCGAGGCGGTGTTCGCTGCCTCGGTGGCGCTGAAGGTCGATCCGAATGCGCCGGCCGAGGAAGATCCGTATGCGGATCCGCAGTACCAGGTGCCGGACGACCTGGTCTGGTAAAGGCGCAACCACCGCGGACGGCACTGCCCCCGCGGTTGGGGGGAAGGGATGACCGCTGATCCAAGCCGTGGCTACGTGCCGCACATTGACGGCCTGCGCGCGATTGCCGTGCTGGCCGTCATCGTGTTCCACCTGGACCCGGCCTGGTTGCCGGGCGGGTTCACCGGCGTAGACGTGTTCTTCGTCATTTCCGGGTTCGTGGTCAGCGCGTCGGTGCACCGGCTGCCGCCGTTGTCGCTGTGGCAGTCGATGCTGCGCTTCTATTCGCGACGCATCCGCCGCATCGCACCTGCGCTGATCAGCTGCCTGCTGTTGACCGCCGTCGGCAGCGTGCTGTTCATTCCCGAGTCCTGGCTCAGCGAGGCCAGTGACAAGACCGGGCTGATGGCATTCTTCGGCTTCAGCAACTGGGTGCTGGCGCTGATCGGCAACGATTATTTCGCGCCCAAGGCCGAATTCAATCCCTATACCCATACCTGGTCGCTGGGCGTGGAGGAGCAGTTCTACCTGCTGTTCCCGCTGCTGTTCCTGGCCTGGGCGCGCGGCGTGCGCGGGCGTTGGATCAGCCTTGGCCTGTTTGCCGTGGTCAGCGCGGCGTCGCTGCTGCATGCGGCGGTGCTGGGCCTGCGCGAGGCGCCGCCATCGTGGGCGTTCTACGCCACCACTACGCGGCTGTGGCAGCTGGGTGTTGGCGTACTGCTGTTCCAGCTGCTGCATGTTCGCCAGCCAGTGGATGCGGTGACGACGATTGCACTGAAGCGCGCTGCGCCCGTGTTCTCGCTGCTCGCGATGGTGGCGCTGGCCTTGCTGTGCTGGGCATTGTGGACCGCACGGGCCGGACGTTCGCCGTGGCCTGATGGCCTGCTGCCGACCTTTGCGGCGGCAGGCCTGCTGTGGGCGCTGCATCATCATCCCCGGTCCTGGGTGGCACGCCTGTTGGCCAGCAGGCCGATGCGCTCCATCGGCCTGCTGTCGTACTCGCTGTATCTGTGGCACTGGCCGGTATTCGTGCTGATGCGTTGGACCGTGGGCCTGCAGACACCCCTGCAGATGAGCGCTGCGATGGCGCTGGTGCTGCTGCTGTCGTGGTTGTCGTGGCGCTGGGTGGAGCAACCGTTCCGGGGCCCCTTGGCGCAGCGTCTGCGCCCGGGTCGCTGGGTACTGGCAGGTTCGGCTGTGCTGCTGGTCGCGGCCGGCACCCAGACGCTGCTGTACCTGCAGGCACCGCGGATATCACTGAGCACGGTCAGTCGGCATCCCGGCGACTGGTATCCCAACGGCAAGAGCGTGGCAGGCGACTATCCCGACTGCAGCCTGGTGACCACCAAGCGACGCTTCGAAGGTGGCAGCATGCGGACCTATGCGCGTGGTGACTGCGATCGGCCGGCGCCTGCCGGTGCGCCGAAGCAGGTGTTCGTTGCTGGCGATTCGCATGCAATGGCCTACATCGAGCTGCTGCAGCGGCTGGCGCTTGAGAGTGGCTCGGAGGTAATTCTCTACGGTCGTGGTGGATGCCCGCAGGTGAGCCTGCAGAAGTGGCGCAGCGCGGGTGCCGGTTGCAGTGATTTCGACGCAGCGATGCTCGCCGATGTCACGCAGCGTGCGCAGCCAGGTGATGCCGTGGTGCTGGTGTCGCTGCGGATACCGCGCTTGTCCGATCAGTTCATATTGTTCGATGCGCAGGCGCAGCTGGCGGGCGAGGTGACCCCGGAAGCCACTGCAGGACGCGAGGCCGAAGTGGCCGAGGCGATCACCCAGTGGAAACCGTTGGCCGAGCGCGGTGTGCGAATTGTGCTGGAGGCGCCCAAACCGGTGCTGCCGGCGCCGCCGTATCGCTGCTCTGACCGCTTCAATTCACGCAACGAGGTCTGCCGCAACGGCCTGGACAGCACGCGTGAGGCGATGGAAACGCTGCGTGCGCCGATGCTGGGCAGCCTGCAGCAGGTGGTCGATGGCCTGCCAGGGGGTGTGCTGTGGGATCCGATGCCGGTGCTGTGTGATGACGTGCTGTGCCCGGCGCAGCGCGATGGCCGGCCGTTGTTCTTCGATGGCGATCACCTCAGCGCGCATGGCAACCGTGTGCTGCTGCCGTCGCTGCAGCAGGTACTGCTGCAGCAGTAGGACCGCGCCGGCGTCAGGCCTTGAAGCGGCTCCGGCGTGCGCGGATCAGTGGCAGGCTCGGTGCGAAGAAGCACAGCAGTGCGCCGACCAGGGCAAACGACACCGGACGAGAAACCGTCAAAGCCCAGCGCAATGATGAAGCGAAAAGGGGACGGAGGGGATTAAGTCGTTTTGGGCACAAACGACTTAATCCCCTCCGTCCCCCTTTTGTGTCATTCGGGGTCGTAGTCGAGGTTGGAGGCCAGCCAGCGCTCGGCCTGGGCGCGGTCCACGCCCTTGCGGCGGGCGTAGTCGCTGACCTGCTCGCGGCTGAGGCGGCCGACCACGAAGTACTGGCTCTGCGGATGGCTGAAGTAGTAGCCCGAAACGGCCGCCGTAGGCAGCATCGCGAAGCTCTCGGTTAGTTCCATGCTGGCGTTGGCTTCGGCCTGCAGCAGGTCGAACAGGCGTCGCTTTTCGCTGTGCTCCGGGCAGGCGGGGTAACCCGGTGCCGGGCGGATGCCACGGTACTCCTCGTCGATCAGCGCCTCGTTGTCCAGCGTCTCGGCGTGCTCATGGCCCCAGAATTCGGTACGCACGCGCTGGTGCAGGCGCTCGGCCAGCGCTTCGGCGAAGCGATCGGCGAGGGCCTTCAGCAGAATCGCGTTGTAGTCATCGTGGTCGGCTTCGAAGCGCGCTACGTGCGCGTCGATGCCGATGCCGGCAGTGACGGCGAAGGCGCCGATCCAATCCTGCTTGCCGCTGTCGGCCGGGGCGATGAAATCGGCCAGGCAGAAATCCGGGCGCTCGGCCGGCTTGTCCACCTGCTGGCGCAGGAAGTGCAGGGTGGTCTCGCCCTGCGGGTGCTGCACGCGCACGTCGTCGCCGATGCTGTTGGCCGGCCACAGGCCGAACACGGCCTTGGCGGTCAGCCATTTCTCGCTGACGATGCGCTCGAGCATCGCGCGGGCGTCCCTGTACAGATCGCTGGCCTGGGTGCCGACGATTTCGTCGGTGAGGATGGCCGGGAACTTGCCGGCCAGCTCCCAGGCCTGGAAGAACGGCGTCCAGTCGATGTAGTCGACCAGTTCGGCCAGCGGGTAGTCGTCAAATACGTGCAGGCCGGGCTGGTTCGGTGCCGGCGGCGTGTAGGTGTCCCAGCCGCCCTGGAATTTCTGCCCCCGCGCGTGTTCCAGCGAAACCAGGCGCTTGGCATCGCCACGGTTGCGATGGCGCGCGGATCTCGGCATAGTCGGCCTCGTTGGCGGCTACGAAGGCCTCGCGCAGGTCACGCGAGATCAGCGACTGGGCCACGCCGACCGCGCGCGAGGCGTCCTTCACCCACACCGTGGGCGCCTTGTAATGTGGGTCGATCTTCAGCGCGGTGTGCGCGCGCGAGGTGGTCGCTCCACCGATCAGCAGCGGCAGGTCGAAGCCCTGGCGCTGCATCTCCCGGGCCACGTGGCTCATCTCTTCCAGTGATGGAGTGATCAGGCCGGACAGGCCGATCAGGTCGGCGTTGTGCTCGCGCGCGGCATCGAGGATCTTCTGCGCCGGCACCATCACGCCAAGGTCGACCACCTCGAAGTTGTTGCAGGCCAGGACTACGCCGACGATGTTCTTGCCGATGTCATGCACATCCCCCTTCACCGTAGCCATGATGATCTTGCCGTTGCTCTTGGCGGTGTCGCCACTGCGCGCCTTCTCGGCCTCGATGTAGGGCAGCAGGTAGGCCACGGCCTTCTTCATCACGCGCGCGGATTTCACCACCTGCGGCAGGAACATCTTGCCGGCGCCGAACAGGTCGCCGACCACGTTCATGCCATCCATCAACGGACCTTCGATCACGTCCAGCGGGCGGCTGGACGCCTGCCGGGCCAGTTCGGTGTCTTCTTCCACGAAGGCATCCAGGCCGTGCACCAGCGCGTGCGCCAGGCGCTGCGCCACCGGCTTCTCGCGCCAGGCGAGGTCTTCGGTCTTCACCGCGCCCTTCTTGCCCTTGTAGCGCTCGGCGATTTCCAGCAGGCGCTCGGTGGCATCGCTGCGGCGGTTGAGGATTACATCCTCCACGCGCTCGCGCAGTTCCGGTTCCAGTTCGTCGTAGATCGGCATGGCGCCGGCGTTGACGATGCCCATGTCCATGCCGGCGGCAATGGCGTGGTACAGGAACACCGAGTGGATGGCCTGGCGCACCGTTTCGTTGCCGCGGAACGAGAACGAGACGTTGGAAACACCGCCGGACACATGGCAGTGCGGCAGCGTCTGCTTGATGATGCGGGTGGCTTCGATGAAGTCCACCGCATAGTTGTCGTGCTCTTCGATGCCGGTGGCGACGGCGAAGATGTTCGGGTCGAAGATGATGTCCTGCGGTGGGAATCCGATCTCGTCGACCAGGATGCGGTAGGCGCGGGTGCAGATCTCGACCTTGCGTGCGCAGGTGTCAGCCTGGCCGCTTTCGTCGAATGCCATCACCACCGCGGCCGCGCCATAGCGCAGGACCTTGCGCGCGTGCTCGCGGAACAGCGCCTCGCCTTCCTTCAGCGAGATCGAATTGACCACGCTCTTGCCCTGCAGGCACTTCAGGCCGGCCTCGATCACGCTCCACTTGGAGGAGTCGACCATCACCGGAATACGGGCGATGTCCGGCTCGGACATGATCAGGTTGAGGTAGCGGGTCATCGCCGCTTCCGAATCAATCAGGCCCTCGTCCATGTTGACGTCGAGGATCTGCGCGCCGCTGGCCACCTGCTGGCGGGCCACGTCCACCGCTTCTTCGTAGCGGCCTTCCTTGATGAGCTTGCGGAACTGCGCGCTGCCGGTGACGTTGGTGCGCTCGCCGACGTTGATGAACAGCAGGTCCGGAGTGATGACCAGAGGTTCCAGGCCGGACAGGCGGGTAGGGCGGACAGGCGTCATGGCAGGCGTCAGCTCAACAGCAATAGGGTGGGAAGTGCGGAACGGTGGCGGCGACATTCATGCGGCCTGCTCCTGGACACCGGGCAGGGCGCGCGGCGGCAGCCCGGCCACGGCCTCGGCGATTGCGCGGATGTGGTCAGGGGTGGAGCCACAGCAGCCACCGACCAGGTTCAACAGGCCATCCTCGGCGAAACCGCGCAGGGTGCTGGCCATGTCCTCGGGCGTCTCGTCGTACTCGCCGAAGGCATTGGGCAGGCCTGCATTGGGGTGTGCGCTGACGTAGCAGTCGGCGACCTGCGAAAGGGTTTCCACGTGCGGGCGCATCGCATCGGCACCCAGTGCGCAGTTCAGGCCGATCGACAATGGGCGCGCATGCGCGAGCGACGCGTGGAAGGCCTCGGCGGTCTGCCCGGACAGCGTGCGCCCAGAGGCATCGGTGATGGTGCCGGAGATCATCACCGGCAACCTTGCGCCGCGTGCATCGAAGGCCTCCTCCAGTGCATACAGCGCGGCCTTGGCATTGAGCGTGTCGAAGATGGTCTCGACCATGATGGTGTCGGCGCCGCCGTCGATCAGGCCGTCAATGGCTTCGCGGTACGTGTCGCGAAGCTCGTCGAAGCTGGTGTTGCGAAAGCCCGGATCGTTGACATCGGGACTGATCGAGGCGGTGCGGCTGGTCGGGCCGATCACCCCGATCACGAAGCGTGGCTTGCCTGATGTGGTTGCGGCTACTGTATCGCAGCAGGTGCGTGCCACCGCTGCGCCAGCCTTGTTCAATTCGTACACCAGGTGTTCGAGGTGGTAGTCGGCCTGGCTGACCGACGTGGCGTTGAACGTGTTGGTCTCGACCAGATCCGCGCCCGCTTCCAGGTAGGCGGTATGGATGTCGGCGACGATCTGCGGCCGGGTCAGCAGCAGCAGATCGTTGTTGCCCTTCAGGTCATGCCCTTCCTGCACGGCGTGGTCGCAAGCGGGGCCATGCACATGATCGTAGCCACCGGCGAAGCGCTCGCCACGATAGTCGTCTTCCTGCAGGCCATGGCGCTGGATCATGGTGCCCATCGCGCCGTCGATGATCAGGATCCGCTCGCGCAGGGCGTCGAGCAGGGCGTTGGCACGATCAGGATGCAACCAGGGCAGGGCAGGCATGGCGATCTCGGGCTCAGGGCTTGTTGGCGATCAGTGAAATCACTTCGAAGTGCGGCGGACGCTTTTCGCGGGTGACCGTCTCCAGGCTGGATACCTGCAGGCCGGCCTTGTCGACGAACCTGCGCAGCTCCTTGTCGCTGAAGCCGAGGTTGACGTGGCCGTAGGCCTCCACCGCCGCCTTGTGCTCGTGGCGGGCCAGGCTGCACAGCAGCAGGCGGCCGCCGGAGCGCAGCACGCGCGCGGCTTCGGTCACCGCCTGCGCCGGTTTGCTGGCGTAGGTCAGCGCATGCATCAGCACCACCAGGTCGAAGCTGCCGTCCTTGAACGGCAGCGCATGCATGTCGCCCTCGCGCACTTCCACATTGGGCAGGCGGCGCAGGCGCTCGCTGGCGGCGGCAACCACGCGCGCTGGTATCGATGCAGATGTAGCGCTTGGCATGCGGGGCGACGAGTTCGGCCAGCACGCCGTCACCGGAGGCGATGTCCAGCACGTCGCCGGTCTCCAGCAGCGGCAGCGCCGTGCGCGCCAGCGCCTCCCAGGTGCGGCCCGGAGAGTAGTGGCGCTCCATGTCGCCGGCCACGCTGTCGGCCCAGTTCTGGTCGGAGGCACGGTGGGCCAGCACGGCGGCGACACGTTCAGCGTCCTGCCGCAGCAACGGGTCGTCGCTTCCATTGCTCAAGGCATGCCACAATGCACGCTGCGCCGGGTCCAGCTGGGCCTCGTCGAAGCGGTAATAGGCCGACACGCCCGCACGGCGGTCGCGGACCAGGCCGGCTTCCTTCAGGCGCGCGAGGTGGGTGGACACCCGCGGCTGTGCCAGCCGGGTGATCGCCGACAGTTCGGCCACGGTCAGCTCTTCCTGCTCCAGCAGCGCCAGCAGGCGTACGCGGGTCGCATCGGCGAACACCTTGAGGCGGGTCGACCAATCTTCCAGATCCATAAATATCTACCTATCGCGATATAGAGATATATTCGCTGAGAAGGCCTGCCGCGGTCAAGTCGCTGGCGTACGGAAACCGGCGGGCCCCGGTACAATCGAGGCACCTGGGCGCGCGGTGCGCGGCCCATAACTTCATGTACCCGGGAGGGTGTTGTGGATTTCAGCTTTACTGAAGAGCAGTTGATGCTGCAGGACGTGGCGCGGCGCATCGCGCAGGAAAAGATCGCCCCCAGCGCGGAGCACCATGACCGCACCGGCGAGTTCCCGCTGGACAACATCCGCCTGCTGGGTGAAAACGGCCTGATGGGCATCGAAGTGCCGACCGAATACGGTGGCGCGGGCATGGACCCGGTGGCGTACGTGTTGGCGATGGTGGAGGTCGCCGCCGCCGACGCAGCCCATTCGACCATCATGTCGGTCAACAACTCGCTGTTCTGCAACGGCATCCTCACCCACGGTACCGAGGAACAGAAGCAGACCTACGTGCGTGCCATCGCCGAAGGCGAGGCCATCGGCGCGTTCGCGCTGACCGAGCCGCAGTCCGGTTCGGACGCCACGGCCATGCGTTGCCGCGCAGTGAAGCAGGCCGATGGCACCTTCGTCATCAACGGCAAGAAGAGCTGGATCACCTCCGGCCCGGTGGCCAAGTACATCGTGCTGTTCGCAATGAGCGAGCCGGACAAGGGCGCGCGCGGCATCACCGCCTTCATCATCGATACCGACAAGGCGGGCTTCGGTCGCGGCAAGACGGAGCCGAAGCTCGGCATCCGCGCTTCGGCCACCTGCGAGATCGAGTTCAACGACTACGTGGCGCAGGCTGAAGACGTGCTGGGCCAGGAAGGCGAGGGCTTCAAGATCGCCATGAGCGTGCTCGATGCTGGCCGCATCGGTATCGCCTCGCAGGCCATCGGCATCGCCCGTGCCGCCTATGAAGCGACCCTGGCGTACGTGAAGGAGCGCAAGGCGTTCGGCGCGGCCATCGGTACCTTCCAGATGACCCAGGCCAAGATCGCCGACATGAAGTGCAAGCTGGACGCAGCGCTGCTGCTGACCCTGCGCGCGGCATGGGTGAAGGGCCAGGGCAAGCGCTTCAGCACCGAAGCAGCGGTGGCCAAGCTGACCGCCTCGGAAGCGGCGATGTGGATCACCCACCAGGCCGTGCAGATTCATGGCGGCATGGGATATTCGAAGGAAATGCCGCTGGAGCGCTACTTCCGTGATGCCAAGATCACCGAGATCTACGAGGGCACCTCGGAAATCCAGCGCCTGGTGATCGCCCGCAACGAGACCGGGCTGCGCTGAGTTCGACCGGCCGCGCCGCTGCAACGGCGGCGCGGCCAGTAGATCCACGCCATGCGTGGATACACGGTCTTCCTGGCCGAGCGATACCCTATCTGGTCCAATGCAAGCCGGTTTTTACGCGGTCTGCAAAGATGATCTATCGAGGTTGGGGATTCATGACGCTGGTGACGCCGATTGCAGCCATCCTGCTGCTGGCGTACTTCTTTCCGCATGAAGGCTCCAGGGGCAACACGCCGCTGCCCCAGGTTCTGTTGGGTGCAGGCATCGGCGCAGCGGTGAACGTATTGCTGGGTTTGTGGCTCAACCGTGCGCCCCGGCAGAAGGGTATGGCTGCACCCCATCATTTCTTCTTTGTGCCGATGCAATGGGCTGCATTGGCTCTCGTGGTGGTATGCGTGGTGGTTGCGCTGCTGCGCTGAGACGCCGGCTTGGCATGCGCCAACCTTGGTTGGCATGGATCCAGCGGCGCCAACCAAGGTTGGCGACTACCGGCTTCATGGCACTGACTCGTCCTGCCATAGGTTGACACCGATGGGTGGATGGTCCGGCCGCCGTCAGGCGGCCAAAGACGCCCGATGCATCGCATCGGGCGTCTGCATTTTAAGGGACAGGTGGGGGCGCTCAGCGTTGTAGATGTCTACGGCCTCAGCCACCATCTGGCGGGCTTGCCCCAGGTCCCGTGGGCGATGAAGCAGGAACTCGCACTTGAGGATCCCGTTGACTCGCTCTGCCAGAGCGTTCTGATAGCAGTCGTAGCCGTCGGTCATCGAGCAGGTCAGGCCGTGCCGCGCATGGATCTTCTGGTAGTAATCCGAGCAGTACTGGATTCCACGATCAGAGTGATGGATCAGCTTCTGCGGTGTCTTTCTCCCTTTCAGCGCCATCTCCAGCGCCTGAGCTACCTGCTCTGTCTGTAGCGTTTCATGCACGCTCCAGCCCACGATCTTGCGCGACCAGGCATCGGTGACCAGGCTCAGATACACGAACTTCCCCTGCGTCGGCAGATAGGTGATGTCCGCCACCCACACCTGCTCGCTACCGGTTGGTATTACGCATCCTTGGCCAGGTTTGAGCAGATTCGGATGCCTGCGAAAGCGATGATGGCTGTCGGTAGTCTTGTGATAAGCCCGACGTTTCGGTACCAGCAGGCGCGCTTCCCGAAGTACGTCAAACAACCGGTCACGTCCCATGGTGATTCCCGCCGCCTGCAGCTTCGGTCCGATCAAATGGTGCAACTTGCGCGTCCCGATCCGTGGCTGCCGCACGCGGCAATCGCTCACCAGCGCCAGTGCTTTGGTCTCGCTGGCGCGTCGTCGTTGATGCCGGCACCCCGCTTGATAGAACGCCTGTCGACTGATGCCGAAATGGCGGCAAGCCCTTGCCACGCTTACGCCTTTGAGGCGCCCTTGCGTGAGGACTTGCCTGAAGGCTTTTTTACGATGCGCACCCCGTAATCCTCTTTGAGGACATCCACGATGGCTTCGAAAAGCTGTGCTTTCTCGTTGGCCTCCCGCAACTGGACCTGCAGGGCCTTGATCTGTTGTTCCGGCGTCAGCGGCGTGGCCGGTCCACTTTTGGGAGAAGTCGTCATGGGGGCAGATGATGCACCACCTGACCAATCCTGCCGACCATGGCGGCGAAGCCACTTCAGAACCGTGCTGCTACCTTGGATACCGTATCGCTCCTGAGCCTTCTTATAGGTCAGTTCTCCACGCTCGACCTGATCGACCACGGACAACTTGAAGGCCAGCGAGTAATCCCGCTGACTGCGCCTGATTGTTGATTTCATTGAACATTCCTTTTCCAGAGGGAAAAGGTGTCAACCCAATTCAGGACGGGTCACACGAATGAAAAAGGCCCCGGATCGCTCCGGGGCCTTTTCGTTTCAACCCACCGCCGGATCAACGATCCGGGCGGTGCGCGGCTTCCGCGTCGCGCTGGCGCTCCATGAATTCCTTGGAGGACTCATCCAGCTTGTCACCCAGCATGCGGCGCACGACCACGAAGAACACCGGGATCATCAGCAGGCCGAGCAGGGTGGCGAACAGCATGCCGCCGATCACGCCGGTACCAATGGCGTGGCGGGAATTGGCGCCGGCGCCGGTGGAGATCGCCATCGGGATCACGCCCATGATGAACGCGAACGAGGTCATCAGGATCGGGCGGAAGCGCAGGCGTGCCGCCTCGATGGTGGCATCGCGCAGGGTCTTGCCTGCTGCGCGCTGTTCCACCGCGAACTCGACGATCAGGATCGCGTTCTTCGCGGCCAGGCCGATCACGGTGATCAGGCCGATCTTGAAGAACAGATCGTTCGGCAGGCCGCGCAGCATCGACAGGCCGAGGGCGCCAAGCACGCCCAGCGGCACCACCAGCAGTACTGCCACCGGGATCGACCAGCTTTCATACAACGCGGCCAGGCACAGGAACACCACCACGATCGACAGCACCAGCAGCAGCGTCGCCGCGTTGCCGGCCAGGATTTCCTGGTAGGACATGCCCGACCAGTCGTAGCCGAAGCCGGCCGGCAGATCGTCGTTGACGATGCCTTCCATGGTCTGCATCGCCTCACCCGAGCTGGTGCCCGGTGCCTGCGAGCCGACGATGTTGATCGCCGAGTAGCCGTTGTAGCGGCTCAGCGACGGCGGTGCCGACACCCATTCGGACTTGACCACCGTATTGAGCGGGATCATCGCATTGGTGCCGTCGGCATTCGTGGTCAGGCTGGAGGGGCTGTAGAAGCTCTTCAGCGACTCCTGGCCGGTGCGGTACGGACCATCGGCCTGCATGGTCACGCGTTTGATGCGGCCTTCGTAGAAGAAGTCGTTCACGTACACCGGGGCCAGCATCAGCTGGATGGTGCTGTACACGTCCGACACCGACATGCCCATCGACTGGGCCTGCACGCGGTCGACATGCAGCTGCAGCTGCGGGGCGTTTTCCAGGCCGTTCGGGCGTACGCCCACCAGATGATCGGGCTTCTGCGCAGCCTGGCCAAGCAGGATGTTACGCGCCTGGGTCAGCTGCTCGTAGCCGGCACCGCTGCGGTCCTGCAGCCACATGTCGAAGCCGCCGAACTGGCCGAGGCCCTGCACGGTGGGCAGGTTGACCACGAAGATCTGCGCTTCCTTGATGCCGTAGAACGCGCCGTTCATGTTCTGGATGAACTCGGGCGCGGTGAACTTGCGTTCCTCCCATGGCTTCAGGCGGATGAAGCCCATGCCCACGTTCTCGCCGGAACCGACGAAGCTGAAACCGGCCACCTGCAGCATGCCTTCATAGCCATCCTGCTTTTCCAGGATGCCACGCATCTGCGCGAACACTTCGTTGGTCTGGCCCTTGGTCGAGCCCGGCGGCAACTGCACGATCGCCAGCGCATAGCCCTGGTCTTCTTCCGGCAGGAAGCTGCCCGGCATGCGGGTGAACAGGAAGCCGCACAGTGCGGTCAGCACCACGAACAGGATCATCCAGCGCGGTGCATGGCGCACCGCCGAAGTGATGTGCCCCACATAGGTATGGCTGATCTTGTCGTAGTACTTGTTGAAGGTGCGGTAGATGATGTTCGGGTTGTCGTTGTGCGTCGGCTTGAGGAAGGTCGCGCACAGCGCGGGGGTGAAGCCCAGAGCCAGGAACGCCGAGAACGCCATCGAGATGGCGATGGTCAGCGCGAACTGCTTGTAGATCTCACCGGCGGCGCCGCCCTGCAGGGCGGACGGGATGAACACCGCGGCCAGGACGACGGTGATCGCCACCACCGCGCCGGTGATCTGGGTCATCGCCTTCTGCGTGGCCGGCTTCGGCGCCAGGCCTTCCTCGGTCATGATGCGTTCGACGTTCTCGATCACCACGATCGCGTCATCGACCACGATGCCGATCGCCAGCACCATCGCGAACAGGGTCAGCTGGTTGATCGTGAAGCCGATCATCCACATGCCCAGGAAGGTGCCGAGCAGGGCCACCGGGATGACCAGGGTCGGGATCAGGGTGGCGCGGAAGTTCTGCAGGAAGATCAGCATCACCAGGAACACCAGGAACACTGCTTCAAACAGTGTCTTGACCACTTCCTGGATGGAGATCTTGACGAAGGTGGTGCTGTCGTACGGCGAGAACCAGGTCACCCCGGACGGGAAGCTGGGCTGCAGCTCGTCCATCTTGGCGCGCACCGCATCGGCCACGTTCAGGGCGTTGGCGCCCGGCAGCAGCTGGATGGCGAAGGCACCGGTCGGCTTGCCGTTGTACTGGGTGTCGAAACCGTAGTTGTTGGCACCGAAGGCAACGCGGGCGATGTCCTTCATCAGCACCCGCGAACCGTCCGGATTTGCCCGCAGGATGATGTTCTCGAACTCCTGCGGCGAACTGAAGCGGCCTTCAGCCGAGACCGTGGCGGTGAAGTGCTGGCCTTCCGGCGACGGGTCCGAACCCAGCGCACCGGCGGCGAACTGCACGTTCTGCGCGCGCACCGCCGCCAGCACCTGGCTGGCCGAGAGGCCATAACCCTGCATCTTCTCCGGGTTGAGCCAGATGTTCATGGCGTACTCGGAACCGAACTGCTGGGTGCTGCCAACGCCGGGAATACGCGAGACCTGGTCGAGCACGCGCGAGCCGACGATGTCGTTCAGGGCGTCACGGTTGATGGCCGGCGTATCGGACTGCAGCGCGATCACCATCAGGAAGCCAGCGTTGGCCTTGGCCACCACCACGCCCTGCTGGGTCACTTCCGAAGGCAGGCGTGGCGTGGCCAGCGAGACCTTGTTCTGCACCTGCACCTGGGCGATGTCCGGATCGGTACCGGTCTCGAAGGTCAGGGTGATCTGCGCACGGCCGTTGGAGGCGGACGATGAGCTGAAGTACAGCAGGTGATCGATACCGGTCAGCTGCTGCTCGATCACCTGGGTGACCGATTTCTCGGTGGTGTCCGCACTGGCGCCCGGGTAGGTCGCCGAGACGGTGACCTGCGGCGGGGCGATGTTGGGATAGGACTCCACACCCAGGTTGAGGATCGCGATCACGCCGCTGAGCGAGATCAGGATCGCAACCACCCAGGCGAAGACTGGATGTTCGATGAAAAATTTAGGCATGACGGAAGGTTCCCGTTACTGCTTGTTCGAATCGGTGGCGGCCGGCTTGGCCGCATCGGCCTGCTCGGGCTTGGCCGCGTCGGCCGGTGCCTTGCCTGCGGCCGGTGCTGCGCCCGCCGGAGCGGCGCCGCCTGCGGCAGGCTTGCCGTTGGCGTCCTGCCCCGGGGTCCACGGCTTGGCCACCGCCGGCGCACCTTCCTTGACCTTCTGCACGCCGGCCACGATTACCTTGTCACCGGCGGCCAGGCCGTCGCTGACCAGCCAGTTGCCGTTCTGCGCGCCATCGGTCTTCACGTTCTTGCGCACTACCTTGCCGTCGGCACCGACCACCATCACGTAGCCGCCGGTGGTGTCGCGCAGCAGCGCCTGCTGCGGCACCAGGTAGGCGTTGTTGCGCTCGCCGAGGTTGGCCTGGAAGCTGACGAAGGCGCCGGGCAGCAGGATCTGCTGCGGGTTCGGCAGCAGCGCACGCAGCGACACCGCGCCGGTGGCCGGGTCGACCGTGGTCGAGGAGAAGTCCAGCGTGCCCGGCTCGCTGTAGGTGCTGCCGTCGGCCAGCTTGACGTTGACCGTGGCCTTGCCGTCACCGGACAGCGCCAGCGCACCCTTGGCCTGCTGCGCGCAGCTGGGTCAACTCGTCCACGCTCAGCGAGAAGTTCACGTACAGCGGGTCGAGCTGGTCGACGGTGGTCAGCAGGGTCACATCGCCCTGGCCGACCAGTGCGCCTTCGGTGACCTGCTGCTTGTTGGCCACACCGCTGATCGGCGCGGTCACTTCGGTATAACCCAGGCTGATGCGCGAAGAGGTCACCGCCGCTTCGGCCTGCTTGACCGCGGCCAGCGCGGTGCGCTCGGCCGATTCGGCGTTGTCCAGGTCGGACTTGGAGACGAACTGCTGCGGCGCCAGCGAACGCGCGCGGTCGGCGGCGACCTTGGCGTTGGCGTAGGTCGCGCGGGCCGAGGCCAGCTGGGCCTCGGAGGCATTGAGCGAAGCACGCAGCGGCGCCGGGTCGATCAGGAACAGGGGCTGGCCCTGCTTGACCTGCGAGCCTTCCTGGTAGACGCGCTTGAGCAGTACGCCCGGCACGCGCGCACGCACGTCGGCGCTGCGGAACGGCGACAGGCGGCCGACCAGCTCACGCTGCAGCGGCAGGGTCTGCGGCTTGGCGTCGATCACGCCCACCTCCGGCGGCGGGGGCGTCTGCTGTTCCGGCTTCTTGCAGGCAGCCAGCGCGACAGCAACGGCGCACGTCAGGGCAAGGGTGCGGAGTGGGGCGGTCATCAGGAGGAACTCCGGGGTTGGTTTGAAGACGGGGCCGCCGACGGCTGAGGCGCGAAGGCGCGCAGGAAGCTGTCGACGGAGAACTCTGCCCAGCGCCGACGCAGCTGCGCGTCATCACGATGGGGGGTATGGAAACGCTGTTTGTCGAAATCCTGACCGGCGATCATGCTCAGCAGCAGTTCGGCCATGAAGTGCGGGTCGTCATGCCGGAGCTGGCCACGCATGCAAACGGTTTCAATCCATTCAGCAAGATGAAGCGTCAGCGCGCCGGCGCCATGCCGGTACAGCGTACGCGCCTCTTCGGGAAACTGGGCCGCGTCGGCGGCGATCAGCCGACAGGCCTGCCCTACGTGCGGTTGGTTGAAATGCTCCAGGAAGTCGGTGGCGAACTGGAGCAGGCTGGCACGCAGGTCGTCAGTGCGGAGTGCACGAACCATGGCTCCGGTAGCGTGGCCGACATGGCGCTGCATCACCCGGCGCAGCAGTTCCTGCTTGTTGCCGTAGCGCGAGTACAGGGTCTGCTTGGAACAGCCGGCATGCTGGGCCACCGCGTCCATGCTCATCTGCATGCCCTGCTGGGCCAACAGCTCGCGCACGGCATCGAACACGCGCTCATCGCGTGCGTCGAGGGCAACGGGGAGGTAGGCCGGGTTCACACGGTGGACTATACCGTCCAGTTCAGGATTGTGGAATCGAATCGGCGTCGCCGCGTGTGTCTTCCGGTAACACGCTTTGCCGATCCTGTCGGCAGTGCTGAAGCGCGCACCAGCACCATACCGGTGCGAACTGAATAGGCGTCTAAACCGCAGCAAACCCGAATCTGGTTATTCCGTCCTGCAGCAAGGCCTTTTCGTGCGGTAGGGCTACAATTTCATTTTCCCAACTGAGCAAGCGCATCGCTCTGCCATGAAACCGCAAAAAACCGCAGCCAAGACCGTGAAAAACAAGACCAAACCAGCAGAGTCGGAGGTCGCAGTGACCGCTGGTTTCTCCCTGGAGCCGGTGTACACGGCATTGCGCAAGCGTTACCCCGCGGCCGCACAGGCCGAAGC
This sequence comes from Stenotrophomonas sp. 93052_Sma, assembly GCF_056481145.1. NCBI lineage: Bacteria > Pseudomonadati > Pseudomonadota > Gammaproteobacteria > Lysobacterales > Lysobacteraceae > Stenotrophomonas > Stenotrophomonas sp. 93052_Sma. Next base: position 3,202,677 of record NZ_CM151134.1, on the reverse strand, counting down.
GGTGGCCTTCGCCACTGACTTCTACAAGCGCATGGAGTCGGACGAGTTCCCGCACCACAGCGCTGAAGAGTGGGCCGCTCTCGCGGCTGAGACGCTGGAATTCGCCCGTGCCCGCAAGGCCGGCAAGGCCAACGTCCGCGTGTTCAATCCGACCGCGAAGGCCAACGGTTGGGAATCGCCGCACACCGTGCTGCAGATCGTCAACGACGACATGCCGTTTCTGGTCGACACCGTCACCATGTCGCTGGCCGAACAGGGCGTGGGCGTCCACGTGCTGGGCCACCCGGTGCTGCGCTTCACCCGCGACAAGGCCGGCAAGCTGGTCAAGGTCGGCGAGGGTGATGCCGAGTCGGTGATGCTGCTGGAGATCGACCGCCAGCCGGCCGAAGCCATGGCGGCCATCGAGCAGGCCATCAGCAAGGCGCTGGACGAAGTGCGTGCGATCGTGCGCGACTGGCAGCCGATGAAGGACAAGGCGCTGGCGCTGGCCGACGACCTGGGCAGCCGCCAGCTGCCGGTCGACGACGCGTCGCGCAAGGAAGCACAGGAATTCCTGCGCTGGGCCGCCGACAACCACTTCACCTTCTTCGGCTACCGCGAGTACCGCGTCGAGAAGCAGGGCAAGGAAGAGGTGCTGGCGCCGCTGAACGACACCGGCCTGGGCCTGATGCGCGGCAAGGACAAGTCCGCCGCCCGTCCGGTCAAGACCCTGGCCGCGCAGGGCCTGAACACCACGTCCGGGCTGAAGGACGCGCTGATCCTGACCAAGACCAATGCCCGTTCGCGCGTGCACCGCGCCGGCTACATGGACTACATCGGCGTGCTGGAATTCGACGCCAAGGGCAAGATCATCGGCGAGCAGCGCTTCCTCGGCCTGTTCACCTCCAGCGCCTACAACCGTCGCCCGTGGGAAATCCCGCTGGTGCGCCAGCGCCACGAGCACGTGATGAAGCAGTCGGGCCTGGCCTCGGCCAGCCACAGCGGCAAGGCCCTGCGCCACATCCTGGAAACCCTGCCGCGCGAAGAACTGTTCCAGTCCAGCGAGGACGAACTGTTCCGCACTGCCATGGGCGTGCTGGGCCTGCAGGAGCGCGTGCGCAGCCGCCTGTTCCTGCGCCGCGACAAGTACAGCCGTTTCATCTCCGCGCTGGTCTACCTGCCGCGTGAGCGCTTCAACACCGACGTGCGCCTGCGCATCGAAGCGATGCTGAAGGACGCGCTGCACGGCGAGTACGTGGACAGCTCGGTGGTGCTGGGCGAATCGCCGCTGGCCCAGGTGCACCTGATCGTGCGCCCCAAGCCGGGCGAAATGCTGGACGTCGATACCGCCGAACTGGAGCAGAAGCTGGCCCAGGTGCTGCGCAACTGGCAGGACGACCTGCGCGAAGCGCTGGTGACCCGCCACGGCGAAACCGAAGGCCTGCGCATCGCTGCCCGCATCGGCAAGGCACTGCCGGCCGGCTATATCGAAGACAACAGCACCGCCGTTGCCGCCAACGATGTCAGCCAGCTCGATGCCCTGACCGGCCCGGACGACCTGCGCCTGAGCCTGCAGGCCGTGCCGCGCGAAAGCGGCGATGGCCTGCGCCTGAAGCTGTATCGCCAGCTGGACGACATTCCGCTGTCGGACGCGCTGCCGATGATGGAAAACATGGGCCTGCGCGTGATCGCCGAGCGTCCGTACCGCCTGTCGGTCGACAACGCGCCGGTGTACGTGCAGGACTTCGAGGTCGAGTCGACCGCCGGCGCGATCGATGCCGCCAGCGTCGATGAAGCCTTCGGCGAGACCTTCGCCCGCGTCTGGCACGGCGATGCCGAGAACGACGGCTTCAACCGCCTGGTGCTGGCCGCTGGCCTGCACTGGCGCCAGGTCGCCATGCTGCGTGGCTACTGCAAGTACCTGCTGCAGACTGGCGTGCCGTTCTCGCAGGCCTACGTGGAAGGCACCTTTGCGCGCTACCCGCTGCTGGCCCGCCTGCTGGTCGAGCTGTTCGAAGCCCGCTTCGATCCGGCTACCGGCCATGAGAGCAAGGACGATATCGCCGCCGGCCAGGCCCAGCTGAAGGCCCACTTCGATGTGCTGGCTGCTGGCGACGACGCCACCCTGAAGGTGCTCAAGACCGTGGTCGACGCCCGCAAGGGTGACCGCGACGCGCAGATGCAGGCCGCGCGCGATGCGCTGCTGAAGCTGATGGACCGCGTGTCCAGCCTGGACGAAGACCGCATCCTGCGCTCGTTCATGGGCGTGATCGACGCGACCCTGCGTACCAGCTACTACCAGACCGATGCCAACGGCCAGCACGGCCATGTCATCAGCTTCAAGTTCGATTCGGCGCTGGTGCCGGACCTGCCGAAGCCGCGCCCGTACCGCGAAATCTTCGTCTACGGCCCGCGCGTGGAAGGTACCCACCTGCGCTTCGGCGCGGTCGCCCGTGGTGGCCTGCGCTGGTCGGACCGTCGCGAAGACTTCCGTACCGAAGTGCTGGGCCTGGTCAAGGCGCAGATGGTCAAGAACACCGTCATCGTGCCGGTCGGCGCGAAGGGCGGCTTCTTCGCCAAGACCCCGCTGGTGAACGGCGACCGCGACGCGATCTTCGCCAACGGCGTGGCCTGCTACAAGCTGTTCATCCAGGGCCTGCTGGACATCACCGACAACATCGTCAACAACAAGATCGTGCCGCCGGTGGATGTCGTGCGCCACGACATGGACGATCCGTACCTGGTGGTGGCTGCCGACAAGGGCACCGCGACCTTCTCCGACATTGCCAACGGCCTGGCCATCGCGCACGGCTTCTGGATGGGCGATGCGTTCGCCTCTGGTGGTTCGGTGGGTTACGACCACAAGGGCATGGGCATCACCGCACGCGGTGCGTGGGAGTCGGTCAAGCGCCACTTCCGTGCGCTGGGCCGTGACAGCCAGAGCCAGGACTTCACCGCAGTCGGCGTCGGCGACATGTCCGGCGACGTGTTCGGCAACGGCATGCTGCTGTCGCGCCACATCCGCCTGGTCGCTGCGTTCGATCACCGCCACATCTTCCTGGACCCGAACCCGGATGCAGCCACCACGTTCGTCGAACGTGAGCGCCTGTTCACCGTGCCGCGTTCGAGCTGGGCGGACTACGATGCCAAGCTGATCAGCAAGGGCGGCGGCGTGTACCCGCGCAGCCTGAAGTCGATCGAGATCACCCCTCAGGTGCGTGAAGTGCTGGGCCTGGACGAGAACGTCAAGGCGCTGTCGCCGAACGACCTGATGAGCGCGATCCTGAAGGCACCGGTCGACCTGCTGTGGAACGGCGGCATCGGTACCTACGTCAAGGCCGCCAGCGAGCAGCACAGCGATGTCGGCGACCGCGCCAACAACGCGCTGCGCGTGAACGGTGGCGAGCTGCGCTGCAAGGTGGTGGGCGAGGGCGGCAACCTGGGCATGACCCAGCTGGGCCGCATCGAAGCTGCCCAGGCCGGCGTGCTGCTCAACACCGACTTCATCGACAACTCGGCCGGTGTCGACACCTCCGACCATGAAGTCAACATCAAGATCCTGCTCAACGATGTGGTGCGGGCCAAGAAGTTGACCGTCGAGCAGCGCAACAAGCTGTTGGCCTCGATGACCGATGAAGTCGCCGAGCTGGTGCTCAACGACAACTACCGCCAGAACCAGGCGCTGAGCCTGATGGAGCGGATGGCAGTCAAGCGCCTGGGTTCCAAGCAGCACTTCATCCGTACCCTGGAGCAGCAGGGCCTGCTTGATCGCCAGATCGAGTTCCTGCCGTCCGATGCCGAGCTGTCGCAGCGCAAGGCACGCGGCCAGGGCCTGACCCGTCCGGAGCTGTCGGTGCTGCTGTCCTACTCCAAGCTGGTGGCGTTCGCCCAGCTGCTGGATTCGGACATTCCGGAAGATCCGTACCTGTCCAAGGAGCTGCAGCGCTACTTCCCGACCCCGCTGCAGAAGAAGTACGCCGACGCAATGGAGCGTCACCGCCTGAAGCGCGAAATCATCGCCACGGCCGTGACCAACCAGACCATCAACCGCATGGGCGCCACCTTCCTGATGCGCATGCAGGAAGACACCGGCCGTTCCATCGCCGAGGTCGCCAAGGCCTACACCATCAGCCGCGAAACGCTGGATGCACGCGCGCTGTGGGCGCAGATCGATGCGCTCGACGGCAAGGTGCCGGAGTCGGTGCAGATCGACGCGCTGGAAGTGATCTGGAAGCTGCAGCGCTCGTTCGTGCGCTGGCTGCTGTCGCGCCCGGGCGCGATGCCGGGCATCACCGAAGCGGTCAACCGCTACCAGGGTCCGTTCAACGACATCCGTGTTGCCTCGGGTGTGCTGCCGGATTCGCAGCGTCCGACCTACGAAGCCCTGGTGGCCGAGTGGAAGGAAAAGGGCCTGCCGTCCGCACTGGCGCAGCAGCTGGCCGAACTGCACTTCCTGGAGCCGGCGTTCGACATCATCGAACTGGCCCGTACCCGCAAGCTGAAGCCGGTGGACGTGTCCAAGGTCCACTTCCGCCTGGGCGATGCCCTGCAGCTGCCGTGGCTGTTCGAGCAGGTCGACGCGCTGGAGGTTAATGGCCGTTGGCACGCCGTGGCACGTGGCGTGCTGCGTGACGAGCTGGCCGCCAACCACCGCAACCTAGCGGGCCAGGTGCTGGGCACCAAGGGCAGCAGTGCTGAAGCGAAGGTGGCGGCCTGGATGGGTCGCGACGACAACAGCCTGCGCTTCACCCTGGCGATGCTGGCCGAACTGGCCGAGCAGAAGACCCTGGACTACCCGACCGTCTCGGTCGCGGTGCAGCGCCTGGGCCAGCTGGCCGCGCATGGTGCGTAAGCGCATTCGCGCTGACGCCCCACGGTTTGCTCTGCAAACCGTGGGCCCCATGCCAACCATGCTCCCAGACCCCCGCGCCGTTGGCGCGCCCCCTGACTCAGGGGGGCTCCTGATCTGCAGCAGTTGGAGGAACGGCCCCGCGAAAGCGGGGCCGTTCTGTTTCTGCCTGTTTTTCTGCGATCACTGACCCGACGCCGGCCGTCGACCTGTCAGGTGGATGACCGGCATATCCGCCGGGACCGTGAGCGCCATGGATGGCGCGATCGAGCCCCCAGGGACGGGTTTACGGCGTGTCCCGGCGGATATGCCGGTCATCCGCCCCGCGCGGTCCACCCCCCGGCGCTCGGTTATGCTCTTCACCAGTCCCCCCCGGATCCACCGATGAGCGACACCCCCCGCATCGCTTTCCTGGCCAGCACCACCGAGCCCGCGCAGATGGCCCGCGCCGCGATGGTCTCGCGCTATGGCGATCACGCGCCGGAGCAGGCGGACGTGCTGTGCCCGCTGGGCGGCGACGGTTTCATGCTGCAGACCCTGCACCGGCACGGGCACCTGGGCAAGCCGGTGTTCGGCATGAAGCTGGGCACCGTCGGCTTCCTGATGAACCAGTACCGTGGCGACGACGACGTGCAGGCGCGCATTGCCCGTGCCGAACCGGCCAACCTGCGCCCGCTGGAAATGGTGGCGTTGACCGAGTCGGGCACCAGTACCGGTTCGCTGGCCTACAACGATGTGTCGCTGCTGCGCCAGACCCGCCAGGCGGCGCATATCGGCATCGACCTCAACGGCCAGGAACGTGTGGCCGAACTGATCGGAGACGGCGTGCTGGTGGCCACCCCGGCCGGCAGTACCGCCTACAACTATTCCGCGCACGGACCGGTGCTGCCGCTGGGCTCGCATACCATCGCGCTGACGCCGCTGGCCCCTTACCGGCCGCGACGCTGGCGCGGGGCGATCCTCAAGGCCGACACCGAGGTGCGTTTCCGCGTGCTTGATCCGTACAAGCGCCCGGTCAGCGTCACAGCGGATTCGCACGAGACCCGCGACGTGGTCGAGGTGACCATCCGCGAGTCGAAGGACCGCCGCGTGACCCTGCTGTTCGACCCGGAGCACAACCTGGAAGACCGGATCCTGAGCGAACAGTTCGTTTTTTGACGACAATAGGCGGCCGGCCCCGCCGACCGCTTGAAGGACCCCCACCGATGGGCGACAACTCCCCCCGTTTGCTGACCGTCGCGGTGACCTCGCGCGCCCTGTTCGACCTCGAGGAAAGCCATGCGCTGTTCGAGAGCGATGGCGTGGCGGCCTATGCCGAATTCCAGCGCCAGCACGAGGACGATATCCTCGGGCCCGGCGTGGCCTTCCCGGTGGTGCGCAAGTTGCTGGCGCTGAATCAGGGCGCCAGCCCGGAGAACCCGCGGGTCGAGGTGATCCTGCTGTCGCGCAATTCGGCCGATACCGGCCTGCGCATCTTCAATTCGATCCAGCACTACGGCCTGGGCATCATCCGCGCAACGTTCACCGCCGGCGAGCCGACCTGGCCGTACGTGAAGCCGTTCGGCACCGACCTGTTCCTGTCGGCCAACCCCGAATCGGTGCGCAGCGCGCTGCGCCATGGCATCGCGGCGGCGACCATCCTGCCCAAGCCGCCGGGCGAGACCGCCGCCGCGGCGGCCGACCAGATCGATACCGGTCGCCCGGCCGGTCAGCTGCGCATCGCCTTTGACGGTGACGCCGTGATCTTCGGCGACGAGAGTGAGCGCATTTCGCGCGAGCAGGGCGTGGAAGCCTTTGGCCGCCACGAACGCGAGCGCGCCCGAGAGCCGCTCAGCGGCGGGCCGTTCCGTGGCTTCCTGTCGGCGCTGCACACGCTGCAGGAAGTGTTCCCGGCCGGAGACAGTGCACCGATCCGCACCGCACTGGTGACCGCGCGTTCGGCACCTGCGCACGAACGGGTGATCCGCACCCTGCGTGAGTGGGGTGTGCGCCTGGACGAAGCGCTGTTCCTCGGTGGCCGCCACAAGGGCCCGTTCCTGCAGGCGTTCGGCGCCGACATCTTCTTCGATGATTCGCAGCACAACATCGACAGCGCCCGAGAGCATGTGGCCGCCGGCCACGTACCACATGGTGTCGCCAACGAGAGCTGAGGCCACGACGGGTGGGTGCCAACCGTTGGTTGGCACTGCCATGCATCCGTGCCCACCAAGGTGGGCATCTACCAGAGCGCCATGCCCCGGTAGTCGCCAACCTTGGTTGGCATTGCCGTCAGGCCACGGGTCCCGTCAAGGGCTGCCCGACATCCCCAGCTGCAGGTCCACCACCTTCCAGCGCAGGCCCTGCGGTTCCAGCACCACCTTCATTGGCGGCTGGCCGGGGCCGCGATCGACATCGATCACGAAGCGGTCCAGCGCTTCGAAATGATGTTCGGCATGCTTCAGCGGCCGTGCGGGTTCGGTCGCGCCGAAGGCATCGCCGCCCTGCAGTTCATTGCGGCCGCGCTTCCACAGCACGTGACCCTGCAGCATCGCGCCGATCCCGGTCGGGGTCACCATGGTGTCCACCGCGGCACCACCAAGCTGGTCGCCCAGCCCGTACAGCAGGGCACCGAACGGGCTGGCCGCCACATCCGGGCCGGCCTGGCGCACCAGATAGTCATTGAGCTGCGCGCGCAGGCTGCTGCGCACGCGCGGGAAATCGACGTAACGCTCCAGGCGCGCGGTGTCGCGTTGCTCAATGGCCTTGGACAGGCCATTGACGGTCATGTACGGGCCGCCGAACCACCAGGCGGCCAAGGCCAGGACCAACAGCCCAACGAGTGCGGTGAGTTTCTTCATGCCGCCCAGACTGCCGCAACCGCAGCAGCATGGGGTGAAGACTCAATGACTGGGAGATCCGCGGCCATCACCGAAGGCGTCCACCAGCTGCTGGCGTTCGGCTGCGGTCAGTGCCTCAAGCCGCGTCGCCAGTACTTCGTCCAGGCTGGCGGTGCGGGTGGTACCCAGGATGCCACTGGCCACGCCGGGATGGCCCAGGGCGTAGGCAAACGCGGTCTGGGCCGGGCGCTGGCTGCGGATGGCGGCGAGTGCCTTCCGCATATTGCGTGCGCTGCGCATCAGTTGACGGCTGCTCGGCTTGAGCCAGGCCCTGGCCAGGTACCAGGCATCCGCCGGTCGTGGCAGGTGCGGGCGTGGTGGCAGCAGATGGCCCTGCGCCAGCACGGTGCCGGCCAGCACGCCGATGCCCACCGCATGCAACTGGTCGATGAGGGGTTCACGGTCCTGCTGCAGGGCGTTGTAATCGAGCAGCACCACGTCGAACAGCGTCGGATGGTCGATCATCCAGCGCAGGGTCGATGCCGTGTGCGTATTGATGCCGGTGTGCCGGATCAGCCCGCGTTCGCGCAGGCGTTGCAGTGCGGCCAGCAGGTCATCGTTGATGTCGTGCTGGCTGGCACCGTGCAGCTGGTAGATATCCAGGTAATCCAGGCCGAGGTTGCGCAGCGAGGCCTCGCAGCTGGCAGTGATGGCTGCCGGCGAGAAATTGCGTTGCTCGGCGCCGCTGACGCCGGCCTGGCCGGTCAGTGTGCCGCCCTTGCTGGAAATCACCAGCGCCTCGCGCGGGTATCGCTTCAGCAACGGGCGCAGGATGCGGCCCAGCCGCGGCTCGGCGTGGAAACCGGAATAGTTGTGGCCGGTGTCCAACAGGTTCACGCCCTGTGCCAGTGCATGCTCGACCACGTGCGCGGCCGACTGTTCCGGGAAGCGGCGATGCCCCCAGAAGCCGGAGCAGCCAAGGCCCACCGGCGAAACCGCCAGGCCGGTGCGGCCCAGCGTGCGGCGTTGCTGTGCCAACGGCATCAGAATTCCAGGTCCAGCGCCGCGCACAGGTAGTCGACGAACGGGCCGAGCGCGGCCAGGTCCTTGCCCAGCGTGGACAGCAGGCGTGGGCCGGTCATGGTGGCGTCGTCCAGCGAGCGCCACATCACCCAGTTGCGGTGCTTGAGGTCGTCGATGAATTCGAAGTCGGCCGGGAAGCCGCGCGGCGGACGCACCAGCTTCTCGCTCTCTTCGAAGTCGAAGCGCTTGCGCAGGGCCGGTGCATGCGCTGCGGCCTTCCAGCTGCCCGGGTTGTCGAGGATGAAGTGGCGCACGCGGCGCTGGGTCTCCGGTTCCGGATGCCACAGGCCGGCACCGACGAAGCTCTCACCCGGCTGCAGGTGCACGTAGAACGAGGGCGCGGCCACCTCGCGGCGGCGCTCATGGAACAGGCGTGCACCCTGCCAGGTCTTGTACGGGGATTTGTCGTTGGAGAAGCGCGCGTCGCGATGGATGCGGAACAGCGAGCCGCCGACGCCGCGGGTATCGGCGCGGAAGTGGTCGCTGACCTCGGCCAGCGCCGGCTGCAGGTCACCCAGCAGGCGCAGGAATGGCTGCCGCACGTGGTCTTCATACTGCTGGCGGTGGTCGTTGAACCACGCCTTGTCGTTATGCCGCGCCAGGCTGCGCAGGAACTTGAAGCTGGCGTCCGAGAAATAGGTACTCACAAGGTCTCCTGCAGGTGCTGGCCCCAGTCGCGCAGCGATTGCAGCAGGGCCTGGCGCCGGGCGTCGTCGGGCGCTTCGGCGGCCAGGGCATCGAGCTGCTGCTGGTACTGGGGCATGTTGAGTTCGCCCAGCCCGCCGTCTCCCAGCAGGCGCTGGCGGCGGTACTCCTGCCAGCGCTGGCGTTCGGACGGTGCGAGGCTGTCGGGGTGGTTGCGCGCGCGGTAGCGGAACAGCAGTTCCGGCAGGCGCGGGTCGCGGAAGCGGCCTTCCAGCGCGGCCAGCTGCTCCGGCGCGCTGGTGCGTGCCAGCGCAAGCAGCGGCTTGTCACCATTGCCGAGGAAGCCGTCGTACAGCGAGGCATCGACGTCGGCCACGGTGGCGGCGCGAGTCTGGTTGTAGACCTGTCGCGCCTTCTCGGCCAGCTGTGGGGCGAACGCGCGCAGGCGTTCCACCTTGGCCTCGATCGCGGCCACGTCCAGGCCGAGGCGCGCGTGGTCATCGGCGCGCAGGTGGTTCCAGGCGATCAGCGCCGGCACCTTGTTCAGGTGCACTTCCTTCAGCGGCACCCGCGCCACACCTTCGGGCAGCTCGCTGGCGCGCATGTACAGGCGCTGTGCGATCACCTCGGCCGGCAGTTCCAGCAGGTCGTCGATCCCGCCTTCCAGGTCGAACACGATCACCCGGTTGTTGATGGTCGGGTGCACGGCCAGCGGCAGCACCGGTGCCGCGCACAGGCGGCTGGCCGGGTAGCGCATGGAAATGTGCAGCACCGGCTTCATCGCGGCCACGTCCAGCAGGCCGCCGACGAAGCGTTTGTCACGCAGCTTCAGCGCGTAGTCCCACAGGCGTGGCTGCGACTGCTTGAACAGGCGTGCCATGCCGATGGTGGCGCGTACGTCGGACAGCGCTTCGTGCGCATCGCCTTCGCGCACGTTGTTGGCCTCGGCCAGGTGCTCGAGCTTGAACGAGGTGGCGCCATCCTCGCGCAGCGGCCACTGGATGCCGTCCGGGCGCATCGCGCGCATCAGCCGCAGCATGTCCAGCAGGTCCCAGCGCGAATTGCCGTTGCGCCACTCGCGTTCGTACGGGTCGTGGAAGTTGCGGAACAGGCCGTAGCGGACGAACTCATCGTCGAAGCGCAGCGTGTTGTAGCCCAGCGCACAGGTGCCGGGGCGCGACAGCTGCTCGTTGATGCGATCGAAGGCCTCGGCCTCGCTGATGCCCTCGGCCAGTGCCTGCTGCGGGGTGATGCCGGTGACCAGCGTGGCCATCGGCGAGGGCAGCAGGTCATCGGCCGGGCGCACGAAGAAGCTGACCGGCGTGTCGATTTCGTTGAGATCGGCGTCGGTACGGATCGCGGCGTACTGCGAGATGCGCGTGCGCCGCGGGTCCTGGCCGAAGGTTTCCAGGTCGTAGAACAGGAAGCTGTCAGCCATCAGTGCGCCCCCTCCAGGACCGGTAGCTGGGCGTGGATCTGTGCTTCCAGTGCGGTCCAGTCGATGTTGTCCAGTGAATCGTGACCGGCGGTGGCGGCCACCAGCATGTCGCGCTGCAGTTCGGTGCGGCGCAGCGCCTCGGCATAGGGCGTGTGCAGGAAGGTGACCATCGTGTAGTGCGGTACGAAACGGGTCGGCCAGCGCCGCTGCAGTTCCTGCTCCAGTTCGCGCTGCAGCAGGAACGCGGGATCGGCCACGCGGTCGCGCATCTCCAGGTAGTTCTCCAGCGCCATCTGCTGGATTGCGCGCGCATTTGGCTTGCGCTCGGCTTCGAACGCGGCGAACGCGCCTTCCAGATCATCGGCCTCCATCAGGTGACGGGCCAGCGCAACGCAGTCCTCGAACGCGCAGTTCATACCCTGGCCATGGAACGGCACCATCGCATGCGCGGCATCGCCGATCAGCACGGCGCGGCCCTGCTGGTGCCAGCGTTCCAGAGTGAGCGTGCCAAGCAGGCCCGGCGGATGCTGCTCCCAGTCCGCGCGCAGGTTCGGGATCAACGGCAGGGTGTCGGCGAACTCGCGCGCGAACAGCGCCTCGGCCTGTGTGCCGGTGTTGACGGTGGCGAAGCTGGGATCGCCCTGGTTGGGCAGGAACAGCGTGACGGTGAAGGTGCCTTCATGGTTGGGCAGGGCGATGCACATGTAGTGGCCACGCGGCCAGATGTGCAGTGCATTGCGCTCGATGCGGAAGCTGCCATCGGCAGCCGGCGGGATCTCCAGCTCCTTGTAGGAGTGGTCGAGGAAGGCGATGTCCTCACCCAGCGGCGCGCCGGTTCATCGCCGCACGCAGTGCCGAACCGGCACCGTCGGCACCGATCAGGGTGTCGAAACGGATGTCGTGCGGGCTGTCGTCACGGTCATCGATGAAGCGTGCGTAACCCGCATCGAAATCGACGGTGTGCAGGCGGCGATGGAAGTGCACGGTGGCGCCGGCCTGTTCGGCCAGCTCCAGCAGCGTGGTGTTCAGGTCGCTGCGGTGGATCGACCAGATCACTTCGCTGTCGTCGCGGCCATAGCGCTGCAGCTGCGGTTCGCCCTCGCGCGGGTGCACCATGCGCCCGCGCATCATCACCGCGCGCGCCATCACCTCGTCTTCCACGCCCGCCTGACGCAGTGCGTTGCGCCCACGCTCGGCCAACGCCAGGTTGATCGAGCGGCCGCTCTCGTAGTCGGCCACGCGTGGATCGCCGCGGCGTTCGTACAAGGTGATGCGCCAGCCCTGGCGTGACAGCAGGATGGCCAGCAGGGACCCGGCAAGGCCGGCACCGATAATGCTCAACGAGCGGGAAGCGTGTGCGATCAACGAACTGTCCAGCAGTAGGGGAGGGGCCGGCTTAGAGGCCGGCCCAGGCTTCCACTTCCTCGACGAAGTGGTGCACGTCCAGGTAGCGGTTGTAGAGCGGCGTGGGCGAGATGCGGATCACGTCGGGTTCGCGCCAGTCGCCGAGCACGCCGATGCCGCGCAGATGCTCGAACAGCGCACGGCCGCGCTCGCGGCCACCGATCACGCGCAGCGACAACTGGCAGCCACGGCGCTGCGGCTCGGCCGGGGTGATGATGTCCAGCACGCCGGACAGGCGCGCACGGACCAGTGCTTCGAGCATGCCGGTCAGTGCCAGCGACTTGCTGCGCAGCGCCTCCATGCCGGCGCGCTCGAACAGGTCCAGCGAGGCGCGCAGCGGCGCCAGGCCGAGGATTGGCGGATTGCTCAGCTGCCAGCCTTCGGCACCGATGGCCGGCGTGAACTGCGGTGCCATCTGGAAGCGGGTGGATTCCTCATGGCCCCACCAGCCGGCAAAGCGCGGTAGGCTGGTGTCGCGGTGATGGCGCTCGTGGACGAAGGCGCCGGCAACCGCGCCCGGGCCGCTGTTGAGGTACTTGTAGTGGCACCACACGGCGAAATCAGGGGCCACGTCATGCAGGCGCAGCGGCAGGTTGCCGACCGAGTGTGCCAGGTCGAAGCCGATACGCGCGCCCTGCAGGCGTGCGGCGCGGGTGATCGCATCGAGGTCGAAGGCCTGGCCGGTGCGGTACTGCACGCCGGGCCACAGCACCAGCGCCAGGCGTGAACCGTGCTCGGCGATGGCATGCTCGATCGCGGTCAGTGAAATCGTGCCGTTGGCCTCGTCCGGCTGCACTTCCACCAGGCACTCGGCCGGGTCGAAACCATGGAAGCGGATCTGTGCTTCCACCGCGTGGCGATCGGTCGGGAATGCGCCGGCTTCCATCAGGATCACCGGGCGCTCGGCCGTGGGCCGGTAGAAGCTGACCATCATCAGGTGCAGGTTCACGCTCAGCGTGTTCATTGCAACTACCTCGCTGGGCAGCGCACCGACCACGCGGGCCAGCTGCGCGCTCACCAGGCGGTGGTAGGACAGCCACTGCGTCGGGCCGGTGAAGTGGCCTTCCACCGCCAGCTCGCCCCACTGCTTCATCACTTCCTGCACGGCCGCCTGCGCGCCACGCGGCTGCAGGCCCAGCGAGTTGCCGACGAAGTAGGTCTGCTCGCCGCCGCCATGGCGCGGAATCAGGAATTCATTGCGCAGCGGGCGCAGCGGATCGGCGGCGTCCAGGGCAATGGCGTGGGTGCGGCTGAGCAGGTCGGACATGGTCGGGCAACAGGCTGCAACGGGATCGCCAGTGTAGCGCCTGGGGCATGGCCCGGTAGCTGCCAACCCAACGCCAGCGCCGCATGACCCGGTAGACGCCAACCTTGGTTGGCGCACGTACAAGCAAGCGCCCACCAAGGTGGGCAACTACCAGAGCGGGGGCGAGCATGCGCCCACCGAGGTGGGGAACTACCGTTCGATGGCTCAGCCTGCCGCTGGCGCCGGCAGCGGGTCCACGTGCCCGCACTCGCTGCAGGTACGCAGTTCCAGGCTGGCGTGATAGCGCGCAAACACCTTGGGCAGGTCGGTTTCGATGTTCTGCAGCGGGAAATACTCTTCGTGCAGCTTGTGGTTGCAGCGCTCGCAGTGCCAGATCACGCCGTCCATCTCGTGCGGCAGGCGCTTGCGCTCGACCACCAGACCGATACCACCGGGCGGGCGCCGCGGCGAGTGCGGAACCTTTGCCGGCAGCAGGAAGATCTCGCCGGCGCGGATCGGAATGTCGCGCACCGCGCCGTCTTCCTGCACCTTCAGCACCATCTCGCCTTCGAGCTGGTAGAACCACTCCGGGCCTTCGTCGTAGTGGAAGTCGGTACGCGAGTTCGGCCCGCCCACCACCATCACGATGAAGTCGCCGTTGTCGATCATCTTGTTGCCCACCGGCGGCTTCAGCAGGTGGCGGTTTTCTTCGATCCAGGCGTGCAGGTTGATCGGCGAAGCGAGCATGGTGGTCATCCGTAAGGGATCAGTCGCGCTTGCCCTTGCGCGGGACGTAGGACAGGGCCTTTTCATAGGCGGGCTGCAGCTCTTCCTGCGAACCGACGTCGATGCCCATCTCGCGCACGCGTCCGTCCTTCAGGCTGTAGACCCAGCCGTGCACCATCAGCTTCTGGCCGCGGGCCCAGGCGTCCTGCACGATGGTCGAGCGGCACAAGTTGGCCACCTGCTCGATCACGTTCAGTTCGCACAGGCGTGCGTGCTTGAGCTCGTCGGTCTCGATCGCATCGAGGATGCCGGTGTGCTTCTGCATCACGTCGCCAACGTGGCGCAGCCAGTTGTCGGCCAGGCCGACGCGGGTGTTGTGCAGGCAGGCATGCACGCCGCCGCAGCCGTAGTGGCCGACGATCAGGATGTGCTTCACCTTCAGCTGGTCCACCGCGTACTGCACCACGCTCAGGCAGTTCAGGTCGGTGTGCGCGACCACGTTGGCGACGTTGCGGTGCACGAACACTTCGCCCGGGGCCATGCCGATGATCTGGTTGGCCGGCACGCGCGAATCGGAACAGCCGATCCACAGGTATTCGGGGTGCTGCTGCTTGGCGAGCTGGTGGAAGAACTCGGGGTCTTCCTTCTCGATCCGGTCGGCCCAGTCGCGGTTGTTCTGCAGCAGTTTGTGGATGTCTTTCATGTATGGGTCCCTGGCGTCGGGTGGGGGCTCGCCGCAGCCGTCCGGCTGCGTCGTCGCGGGAATCTGGGGCGTTCAGTCGCTGCGGGCGGCCTGTTCGCGGTGCCAGCGCATCCACTGCGCCAACTCGGTGGAAGCGGGGGTGCCCAACTGTTCCAGTTCGGCGATCACCGCGCGCTGGTTCGCATCGGGATGGTTCTGGCTCAGCTTGAGCTTCAGCTGCACCTGTTCGACCTGCAAGCGGAAGCCGACGATGGCGCGCAGCTCCGGGCCATGTTCGGCACGCGTGGGATCGAAATGCCAGGCCTGTCCGACATTGGCTTCGAAGCGGTCGCTGATCGCGCCGACCAGTTCGGCCAGCGCTTCGGTATCGTCGAAGGTCTGCAGCTGGCCACGCAGCTCGGCGGCGGCGTAGTTCCAGGTGGGTACCCGCGCAGCGGGCTCCTTGTCCGGATACCAGCTGGCCGAGACGTAGCCATGCGGACCATCGATCAGTACCTTGGCCGCGCCGCGGTGGCGCGACTGCGGGTTGGCGCGCCCAGTGGCCGCGCAGTTCGATCTGGTCGCCGTCACGCCGGTACAGCACCGGCATCCGGGTCAGCTCCGGCAGGCCATCGCTGCCGGGCGTAAGCACGGTAACGAACGGGTCGCGCGCCAGCAGGCGGTCCAGCCAGAGCAGGTCGGTCTCGGCGAAGGCGCGCGGGGTGAACATGCAGGGTCAGGCGCGCCCGCCCAGCGACTGGATCATGCGGCCGCGCAGGCCCTCATCGCTGTCGGCCTGCGGCGGCTGCACTTCGTGCAGGCTGAAGCCGCGCACCAGCGCGTCTTCCTCGTCCAGGCCGTCGTACTCGACGAATTCGGCGTCGAACAGCTGCGAACGCGCGGTGTCTTCGCTGTCATAGCTCAGCGTGTTGCCATCGCTGTCGAGCACTTCGGCGGTGCCGGCCGGGCGCACGCGCAGGCGCGCCCAGATCAGGGTGTTGCCGAGGCTGGCCAGCCACCAGCTGTCGCGCGAGGCGGTGATGTCATTCATGGATGTGTTACCAGAGCGAGGCCAGCCAGAGCAGGGCGGCCATGCCCAGTCCGGCCAGCAGGGTCAGCAGCGATACCCAGGCCGGCGTCGCCAGCCCGGACAGCGAGCGGTCCGGCTGCTGGCGATAGTCACGGCGCAGCAGCCAGGCCAGGGCATCGGGCTTGAGGAAGGCACCGCTGCCGAAGCGCTCGGCGAGCGCCGGATGGCGATCGCGTACGTGCACCAGGGTCAGCGGCCAGAAGATCACGAAGGCACTGAACCCGGCCACTGCAACGCCGACGAAACAGAGGGCGAAGAACAGGGTCATGGGAGCGGTACCTCCGTGGTCGTGTGGGGCTTAGAAGTCCGCGCTGCCCGGGGCGCGCGGGTAGGGGATCGCATCGCGGATGTTGGACAGCCCGCAGACGTACACCACCAGGCGTTCGAAGCCCAGGCCGAAGCCGGCGTGCGGCACCGAACCATAGCGGCGGAAATCGCGATACCAGCTGTAGTGCTCACGATCCAGGCCGAACTGGGCCATGCGCGCGTCCAGCACGTCCAGGCGCTCTTCGCGCTGGCTGCCGCCGATGATCTCGCCGATGCCCGGGGCCAGCACGTCCATCGCGGCAACGGTCTTGCCGTCGTCGTTCAGGCGCATGTAGAAGGCCTTGATGTGCTCCGGATAGTTGGTTACCACCACCGGGCGGCCGACGTGTTCTTCGGTCAGCCAGCGCTCGTGCTCGGTCTGCAGGTCCAGGCCCCATTCGACCGGGAAGTCGAACTTCTTGCCGGACTTCTGCAGCAGGCTGACCGCATCGGTGTAGTCGATGCGCTCGAACGGCGCATTGATGAAGTCTTCCAGCTTGGTGATCGCGTTCTTGTCCACGCGCTCGGCGATGAAGGCCAGGTCGTCGCCGCGCTCGTTCAGCACCGCGCGGAACAGGTACTTCAGGAACTCTTCGGCCAGGCGCGCATCTTCGGCCAGGTCGGCGAAGGCGATTTCCGGCTCGATCATCCAGAACTCCGCCAGGTGGCGGGTGGTGTGGCTGTTCTCGGCGCGGAAGGTCGGTCCGAAGGTGTAGACCTTGCTCAGCGCCAGGCAGTAGGCCTCGACGTTCAGCTGGCCGGACACGGTCAGGAAGGTTTCCTTGCCGAAGAAGTCGCGGCTGAAATCGATCGCGCCCTTCTCGTCACGCGGCAGGTTCACCATGTCCAGGGTGGACACACGGAACATCTGGCCGGCGCCTTCGGCGTCGGAGGTGGTGATGATCGGGGTGCTGATCCAGTTGAAGCCGTTCTCGTGGAAGAAGCGGTGCACCGCCTGGGCCAGGCAGTTGCGGATGCGGGTGACCGCGCCGAACAGGTTGGTGCGCGGGCGCAGGTGCGCCACTTCGCGCAGGAACTCCGGCGACATCGGCTTGGGCTGGATCGGGTAGGTCAGCGGGTCTTCGACCCAGCCGACCACGTCCAGCGCGCTGGCCTGGATCTCGAACGACTGGCCCTTGCCCTGCGACTTCACCAGCGTGCCGGTGGCGATGACCGAGCAGCCGCTGGTCAGGCGCTTGATCTCGTCGAAGTTGGCCAGGTTGTCATTGGCCACTACCTGGATCGGGGCGAAGCAGGAGCCGTCGCTCACATTCACGAAGGCCAGATTCGCTGAACCGCGCACCGTGCGCACCCATCCGCGTACCGTGACTTCGCCGCCTTCCGGGATCTTCCCGGCAAGCGCATGTTCAACGCTGACCACCGTCATGACTTGAATCCTCTGCTGATCGACTCGATCTGTGAACACGGGAGTTTACCGGTTGCAGCGTTCTGCTTGCGAGGCATTTTTCGTGGCAACGGCTCCTTATAATGTCCCCGTACCTCTGGAGTAGCCCCATGGCCGTCAGCCTGACCCCCATTGCCTTCGAGCGCGTGCAGCGCTTTGTCGCCCAGACCCCCGGCGCGCTGGGCCTGCGTTTCGGCGTGACCAAGACCGGTTGCTCGGGCTGGGGTCACATCACCGACCTGGCCCGCGACGAGCGCGAGGGCGACACCGTGTTCGTCCAGGACGGCGTGAAGATCTACGTCGACGCCAAGAGCCTGGCGCTGGTGGACGGCACCGTGATCGACTTCGGCAAGCACGGCCTGAGCGAAACGTTCACGTTCAGCAACCCGAACGCCACCGCCGAGTGTGGCTGCGGCGAGAGCTTCACCACCGACGCCGACAAGGCCTGAGGGCTGGTTCTGGCGTCCGCCGGGCATGGCCGGGCGCTGGTAGATGCCGACCTTGGTCGGCAGGGAAGGGATCCACGGATGGAACGACCGCTTTTCATTTATCACCCCAACGCCTACGCCCTCTCCTTCGAAGAGGTCGACGGGGTCTGCGACTGCTGCGGTCAGCCGCGCACACTGCGCTACCGGGGGCCGTTCTACTCCGTTCTGGGCCCCGATTACCTGTGCCCCTGGTGTATCGCCAATGGCAGGGCAGCGGCCAGTTACGAGGGTGAATTCACCGGCTGGAGCGATATCGAAGGGGTATCCCCGGATCCGGCCGGTCCGCCGCCGACCATCGCCCGTGAGCTGCTGCTGGAGATCTGCGAGCGCACCCCGGGCTACTCGTCCTGGCAGCAGTCGGTCTGGCTCAGCCATTGTGAGCGGCCCTGCGCCTTCCTCGGTTACGCCGGCAGAGACGATCTGCTGCCCATCCTCGACCAGGTCCGGCCCGATGTGGTCGAGGTCAATCCGCGCGACGCCGACTGGGTGCTTGAACACCTGAGCCGGGACGGGGAGATGATTGGCTGCCTGTTCCAGTGCCTGGAATGCGGCCAGCACCGCCTTCATGTGGATCTGGGGTAGCCCGGTTCAGGTTGCCCTGTGGCCCGCCGGTTGCCCGGCCACCCCATCTGCGCCATAATGCGCGGCTTCCTGCCTTCCTGGCGGGAATCCTTGCCCCACCGCGGTATCAACGGCGGGGGGCTGTCCGGCCGCAAGGCCACATCCGAAAGGTAGAAAAAAACATGAGTCGTCATTACGAAATCGTGTTCATGGTCCACCCGGACCAGAGCGAGCAGGTCCCGGCCATGATCGAGCGCTACAAGTCGCTGGTCGAGAACGGCAATGGCACCATCCACCGTCTGGAAGACTGGGGCCGCCGCCAGCTGGCGTACCCGATCCAGAACCTGGTGAAGGCCCACTACGTGCTGATGAACATCGAAGCCGACCAGGCCGTTCTGAACGAACTGACCGAGAGCTTCCGCTTCAACGACGCCGTGCTGCGCAACCTGGTCATCAAGCGTGACGAGGCTGACACCGAGCAGTCGCTGATCATGAAGAGCAAGGACGAGAAGGGTGACAAGCCGGAGCGCGGTGAGCGCCGTCGTCGTGACGACGAAGAAGGCGAGTCCAACAACACCGCTGACAACGAAGCCGGCGACGACGCCGCTTCCGCCGCCTAAGGAGCCTTCCCATGTCCAAGTTCTTCCGTCGCCGCAAGTTCTGCAAGTTCACTGCTGAAGGTGTGAAGGAGATCGACTACAAGGATCTCAACACCCTGCGCCAGTACCTGACCGAGAACGGCAAGATCGTGCCGAGCCGCGTCACCGGTACCAAGTCGAAGTACCAGCGCCAGCTGGCGACCGCCGTCAAGCGCGCTCGCTTCCTGGCCCTGATCCCGTACACCGACAACCACGACGTCTGATGCCAGCGGGGCGGCCCGGCGCCGCCCCCGCTGTGCCAGCTATTCGGACAGCCTTTGTTGCGGGGCATCGCCTCGCTAACGAATAACTTATCTGGAGCAATACCATGCAGCTGATCCTCCTGCAGAAAGTCACCAACCTCGGCAACCTGGGCGACCTGGTCGACGTGAAGCCGGGCTACGGCCGTAACTTCCTCGTGCCGCAGGGCAAGGCCGTGCCGGCCACCGAGAGCAACAAGGCCGAGTTCGAAGCCAAGCGCGCCGAATACGAAGCCAAGGCCCAGGCCATCCACGCCGACGCTGAAGGCCGCAAGGCCAAGCTGGAAGGCGCGAGCGTGACCATCGCCGCCAACGCTTCGACCGAAGGCAAGCTGTACGGCTCGGTTGGCCCGCGCGACATCGCCGAGGCCTTCACCGCCGCCGGCCTGCCGCTGGAAAAGAGCGAAGTCATCCTGGGCGAAGGCGCCTTCCGCAACATCGGCGAATACGACGTGCTGGTCCACCTGCACGCCGACGTCGAGACCACCGTCAAGGTCGTCGTCGTCGCCGAAGCCTGATCCCACGCCGCAAGGCCTGGAATCACCGCAGAACGGGCGCCCGCAAGGGTGCCCGTTTTGTTTTATGGCTCCGGTTCGGGGTGTCGAGCGACGTCCGGCCGACGAGGCAGGGCTGGACAATGTTTCACGCCCATTCGTAGAACACGGCCACATCGGTATACTCAGGGCGTCACACCCGTTCCACGGGCATCGATCCCAACAGGATCAATGGCTTGGAGGGTAAACGCAGGCCGCTTGCCGGCCCCAGTCCGGAACCCCTATGCGTCTTTCCACGATCAAGCTGTCCGGCTTCAAGTCGTTCGTCGATCCGACCACCCTGCACCTGCCGACCAACATGACCGGCGTGGTGGGGCCCAATGGCTGCGGCAAGTCGAACATCATCGACGCCGTGCGCTGGGTCATGGGCGAGAGTTCGGCCAGCCGCCTGCGTGGCGACTCGCTGACCGACGTGATCTTCTCCGGATCCAATGCCCGCAAGCCGGTGTCGCAGGCCACGGTCGAGCTGATCTTCGACAACTCCGACCACACGATTTCCGGCGAGTACGCCTCGTTCAACGAGATCTCGGTCAAGCGCACGGTCAGCCGCGACGGCACCAGCAACTATTACCTCAACGGCACCAAGTGCCGTCGCCGCGACATCACCGACCTGTTCCTCGGCACCGGCCTGGGCCCGCGCAGTTACTCGATCATCGAGCAGGGCATGATCAGCCAGATCATCGAGGCGCGCCCGGAAGACCTGCGCGTGTACCTGGAAGAGGCGGCCGGCATCTCCAAGTACAAGGAGCGCCGCAAGGAGACCGAGACCCGCATCCGCCACACCCGCGAGAACCTGGACCGGCTGGGCGACCTGCGCGACGAGATCAGCAAGCAGCTCGAACACCTCAAGCGCCAGGCCAGGCAGGCTGAGCAGTACCAGGCCCTGCAGGAAGAGCGCCGGGTCAAGGATGCCGAGTGGAAGGCCCTGGAATTCCGCGGGTTGGACGGTCGCCTGTCCAAGCTGCGCGAAGGGCTGTCGCAGGAAGAGACCAAACTGCAGCAGCTGATCGCCGACCAGCGTGACGCCGAGGCCCGCATCGAGACCTCGCGCGTGCGCCGCGAAGAGGCCGCCGATGCGCTGAACACCGCGCAGGCCGCGGTCTACCAGGTCGGCAGCACGCTGGCGCGCGTGGAACAGCAGATCCAGCACCAGCGCGAACTGTCGCAGCGCCTGCACAAGGCGCGCGACGAGACCCGTCAGGCGTTGGCGGAACTGGGCCAGCACATCAGTGGTGATGAGGCCAAGCTGATGGTGCTGCGCGAAGCGGTGGAGGCCGCCACCCCGCAGTTGGAAGAGCTGCAGGAAGAGAACGAGATCAAGCAGGAAAGCCTGCGCGAGGCCGAAGACCGGCTGGCCAGCTGGCAGCAGCGCTGGGAGCAGCACACCTCGCAGAGTTCGGAAGCATCGCGCGCCGGCGATGTCGAGCGCACGCGCGTGGACTACCTGGACAAGCAGATCCTCGACGCTGATCGGCGTCGTGAAGCGCTGGCCGCCGAACGCGCCGGCCTGGACGTGGACGCGCTGGAAGAAGCCTTCGAGCAGCTGCACCTGCAGCACGACACGCAGAAGACTGCGCTGGATGAATTGAGCGAAGACGTCGAGCTGCGCAAGCAGGGCGTGGCGGCCGTGCAGGAACAGCAGCGCAATGGCCAGAACGAACTGGCCGAACTGCGCAAGCAGGCCAACGGCCTGCGCGGTCGCCTGGCCTCGCTGGAAACCCTGCAGCAGGCCGCGCTGGGCCAGGAGCAGGGCGCTGCCGTGGCGTGGCTGAAGGCACGTGGGCTGGATTCGGCAGCGCGTGTCGGCGAACGCCTGGACGTGGATGCCGGCTGGGAAAACGCGGTGGAAAGCGCGCTCGGCCAATTGATCGAAGGCGTGCTGGTCGATGACCCGGGCAGCCTGGTTGATGCCCTCGGCGAACTCGGCGATGGCCACATTGCGCTGGTTGCCAGCGCGGGTGCCGACGTCAAGGCTGCACCGACTTCGCTGGCGGCACGCGTGCGCGGCCCGGCGGCGATCCGTCGCCTGCTTGCGCACCTGCATGCTGCCAAGGACCTGTCCGAGGCGAAGGCCCTGCAGGCCAGCCTTCCGGAAGGCGATTCGATCATCACCCAGAGTGGCGAGCGCCTGGGCCAGGGCTGGCTGCGCGTGTCGCGCTCTGGTGCGGCCCAGCAGGGTGCGCTGCTGCGCGAACGTGAGATCAACGAGCTGCGCGAGCAGATCGAGCAACTGCAGGATCGCGAAGCCGAGCTGGAAGAACAGCTGAGTGGTTTCCGTGAGCAGTTGCAGGCGGCTGAACAGCAGCGCGAAGACGCGCAGCGTGCGCTGTACCAGGCCCATCGTGCGGTCTCTGAACTGGCTGGCCAATTGCAGGGACAGCAGGGCAAGGTGGAGGCGGCGCGAACGCGCATCGACCGCATCGAAGGTGAACTGAAGCAGCTGCAGGAAACGTTGGAAGCCAACAACGAGCAGGCGCGTGAAGCGCGCTCGCGGTTGGAAAACGCGGTCAGCAGCATGGGTGACCTGGAATCGACCCGGCAGCGGCTGGAGGGTGAGCGTCGCCAGCTGACCGAGGCCCGCGACCTGGCCAGAGACGCCGCGCGAGCGGTGCGCGAGCGCTCGCACTCGCTGGCCCTGACCCTGGAATCACAGCGGGCGCAGCTGGCCTCGTTGAGCCAGGCGTTGGAACGCATGGGCACCCAGCGCGGGCAGTTGGATTCGCGCCTGGGCGAACTGCATTCGCAGTTGGATGAGGGCGATTCGCCGGTCGAGTCGCTGCAGGCCGAGCACCAGAACGCACTGGAAGAGCGTGTGCGGGCCGATCGCGTGCTGACCGAGGCGCGCACGCTGCTGGACGGCATCGACGCCGAGCTGCGCAATTACGAACAGACCCGCCACCAGCGTGACGAACAGGCGCTGGCCCAGCGCGAGCGAATCTCGCAACGCAAGCTGGACCAGCAGGCGCTGGTGCTCAGCGCGGACACCCTGCAGGGCGCGGTGGAGAAGGCCGGCTTCGTGCTGCAGGACGTGCTCAACGCACTGCCCGAGGACGCCCGCCTGGGCGACTGGGAGCAGGCCGTGCACCAGATCGATGGCCGCATGCGCCGGCTGGAGCCGGTCAACCTGGCCGCCATCCACGAGTACGGCGAGGCTTCGCAGCGCTCGGATTACCTGGATTCGCAGCACACCGACCTGACCACCGCGCTGGAAACCCTTGAGGATGCCATCCGCAAGATCGACCGCGAGACCCGCGGTCGTTTCAAGGACACCTTCGATCGTGTCAACGCTGGCGTGCAGGCGCTGTACCCGCGCCTGTTCGGTGGCGGCCACGCCTACCTGGAACTGACCGGTGAAGACCTGCTCGACACCGGTGTGACCATCATGGCGCGTCCGCCGGGCAAGCGCGTGTCCAGCATCTCGCTGCTGTCCGGCGGCGAGAAGGCGATGACCGCGGTGGCGCTGGTGTTCGCCATCTTCCAGCTGAACCCCGCGCCGTTCTGCCTGCTGGATGAGGTGGACGCGCCGCTGGACGAAGCCAACGTCGGCCGCCTGGCCAACATGGTCAAGGAAATGAGCGAAAAGGTGCAGTTCCTGTTCGTCAGCCACAACAAAGCGACGATGGAGGCCGCGCACCAGCTGTCGGGCGTGACCATGCGCGAGCCGGGCGTCAGCCGCCTGGTCAGCGTGGACCTGGAAGAAGCCGCGCGATTGGCGGGCGCGGCCTGACGTGCCATCCTAGTTACCTGAATGAACTAGCCGGAGAACCTATCGAATGTCCGACACGGCACTGTTGCGCATCGGCATCCTGGCCGCCGGCCTGCTGTTGATCGCCGCGATCTTCCTGTTTGGCCGTCCGAAAAAGAAGCCCCAGGGGCGTCGCGTGGAAGGCGCGGAACCGACCAGCGGCGAGCGCCGCGAGCCGGTACTGGGCGAAGACGGCGTCGCCGTGGCCGATGGCCGCGTCGAACCGGGCATGGGCACGGAAGGCGAGCAGGCCGAACTTGGTCTGGGCGAAACCGACCCGGGCGCCAGTGATCTCGGCAAGCGCGCCACCCAGGATTTCGACAAGATTGTCTCGCTGTTCGTGGCTGCCCGGGCCGGCGAGCAGCTGCGTGGTGAGGACATCGTGGTGGCGGCCGAGAAGACCGGCCTGGTGTTCGGCCACATGAACGTGTTTCACCGCCTGGTGGAAGGCCACCCCGAGCGCGGCCCGATCTTCTCGATGGCCAGCATCATGAAGCCAGGCAGCTTCGACATGGCCAACATCCGCGCCATGGAGACCCCGGCCATCGCCTTCTTCCTGACCCTGCCGGCACCGCTGACCGCGCTGGACGCCTGGGAGAAGATGCTGCCGACCGTGCAGCGCATGGCCGAACTGCTTGACGGCGTGGTGCTGGATGACAGCCGCAATGCCCTGGGCCGCCAGCGCATCGCGCACATCCGTGACGAGCTGCGCGCCTATGACCGCCAGCACCAGGCGCCGCCGCTGACCAAGACCCCGCGCTGGTAAGCGCCATGGTGTGCCGACCAACGGTCGGCACCCACCCCGACCAACGGTTGGCACCCACAACAGTAGGTCCACGCCATGCGTGGATGGGGCGAACCAAGGTTCGCCCCCACCAACAGGGTCAGGCCGGTACGCCGGCCACCTTGGCGAACGCGCGGCGGAACGCGGCCATCTCGTCCTCGGTGCCGACGGTTACGCGCACGCGCTGTGGCCAGATCGGCCAGCTGCGTCCGATCACCACGCGGTTGTCCGCCATCGCCTTGGCGAACGCGCTGCCATCGCGTTGCACGTCGACCACGAAGCAGTTCGCTTCCGACGGCACGCAGCTGAAACCACGCTTGCCCAGCCATGCGATGGTAGCCTGGCGCACCTTGGCATTCTGCAGGCGGCGCTGTGGAATCAACTGCGGATCGCGCAGGCTGGCCAGTGCCGCCGCCAGCGCCGGCACCGGCAGCGGGTTGTCGCCGAGGCTGGCCAGTTCGCGCAGGCGGTCGGGATGTGCGGCCGCCACGCCCAGGCGCAGGCCGGCCATGCCATATAGCTTGGAGAACGTGCGCAACACGATCAGGTCATCGCGCTGCGCCACCTGCGCGATCAGGCTCGGCTGTTCGCTGTACTGCAGATACGCCTCGTCCAACAGCACGCGGGTGGAAGCGGGTTTGTGGGCCAGCAGCCAGGCGAGCTCATCCTGCGGGCTGATCGAACCGGTCGGGTTGTTGGGGTTGCACACATACAGCAGCCCGGTCGGGCGTGCGTGTGCGGCGGCGACCATCGCACGCAGGTCGTGTGCACCGTCCTCGCGCAGCGGCACTTTCTGCACGTGTGCACCGTGTGCGGCGGCGACCTCGCCGAGCGTCTCGAAGGTCGGGTCGGCCACCACCAGCCCCGCCTGCGGGCCGGTCCACAGCGTGGCGGCACGGTTCAGCGGTTCACTGGAACCGGGGTAGAGGCGTACATGGTCGGCCGGAATGCCGGCCTGCTCGATGAAGGCGTCGCGCACCCTGCCCGCCAGCTCGAAGCGGTAACGGCCACAGCTTGCGATGCTGTCGCGCGCTGCCTGTTGGGCTGCGGGCGAGGGACCATATGGGCATTCGTTGAAGTTCAGCAGTACTGCGCCTTCGGCAGGGGCGGGGGCCGCGGCTGTCGCGGGCTGGGCATGGCCGAGCCGCGGCAGCCCGCTGCCGGCGACGGCGAGGCCGGCACCGGCCAGTTGCAGGAAGCGTCGACGGGAGGCAGGCAGGGTCACGGGCAGTATTCCGAAGGGCGAACGTCGCACGCTAGCGCCGGTGGAGGTGGGCGGCAAGCCCGCCTTCTGTGGAGTCGAACATGGCTCGACGCTATGAACGCAGCGGCGTTACAGGGCCTGACGGCCGGGCGCGGTAGAATCCCCGGCCATCCCAGAACCACCGGATCCCGATGAGCCCCAGCCCCGCCGAACGCGCCGAAGACCTTCGCCGGCAGATCGCCCAGGCCAACCGCGCCTACCATGAGCTGGACGCGCCGGAGATCCCCGACGTCGACTACGACCGGATGGTGCGCGAGCTGGAAGCGCTGGAGCGCGAGCATCCGGAGCTGGCCCGTGCCGACAGCCCGACCCAGCAGGTCGGTGCGCGCCCGTCCGGCCGCTTCCCGG
Source organism: Stenotrophomonas sp. 93052_Sma (assembly GCF_056481145.1). Lineage (NCBI taxonomy): Bacteria > Pseudomonadati > Pseudomonadota > Gammaproteobacteria > Lysobacterales > Lysobacteraceae > Stenotrophomonas > Stenotrophomonas sp. 93052_Sma. The sequence continues at coordinate 3,176,366 of NZ_CM151134.1, read as the reverse complement.
AAGTGCGCCACGCGGTGCCGATGCTGTCGCTGTCCAATGCCTTCAGCGACGAGGAAGTGGCGGATTTCGTACGCCGCATCGACGAGCGCCTGGGCCGTCGCAGCCTGCGGTTCTCGGCCGAGCCGAAGATGGACGGCCTGGCGATCAGCCTGCGCTATGAGGACGGTCATTTCGTGCTCGGCGCGACCCGTGGCGATGGCAGTACCGGCGAGGACGTGACCGCCAACCTGCGCGAGATCGGTGACATTCCCAAGCGCCTGCACGGCAAGGACTGGCCGGATGTGCTGGAAGTACGCGGCGAGGTCTACATGGCCCGCGCCGACTTCGAGGCCTACAACGAGCGTGCGCGCCAGCAGGGCGGCAAGGTGCTGGCCAATCCGCGCAACGCGGCGGCCGGTTCGCTGCGCCAGCTCGATCCGAAGATCAGTGCGCAGCGCCGGCTGAGTTTCTTCGCCTACGGCACCGGCGAAGTGCAGGGCGGCGAGCTGCCGGACACCCATTCGGGCACGCTGGCCCAGCTCGGTGCCTGGGGCTTCCCGGTCAGCGAGTTGTGCAAGGTGGTGGAAGGCACCGACGGCCTGCTCGGCTACTACCGCGATATCGGTGAGCGCCGCGATGGCCTGCCGTTCGATATCGATGGCGTGGTCTACAAGCTGGATGACCGCGCCGGCCAGCAGGCCATGGGCTTCGTTTCGCGTGCGCCGCGCTGGGCCATCGCGCACAAGTTCCCCGCGCAGGAACAGAGCACTACGGTAGAGGCGATCGAGATCCAGATCGGCCGCACCGGTGCTGCCACACCGGTCGCGCGGCTGGCACCGGTGGCGGTGGCCGGCGTGATCGTGTCCAACGCCACGTTGCACAACGCCGACCAGATCGCACGCCTGGATGTGCGCGTGGGTGACAGCGTGATCGTGCGCCGCGCCGGTGATGTGATTCCGGAAGTGGTCAGCGTCATCCTTGATCGCCGCCCGCCGGGCACCACGCCGTGGCAGATGCCGACGCGCTGCCCGGTGTGCGGCTCGGAAATCGTGCGCGAGGAAGGTGCTGCCGCATGGCGCTGCTCGGGCGAATTGTCCTGCCCGGCGCAGCGCAAGGAAGCCATCGCCCATTTCGCCTCGCGTCGCGCGATGGATATCGATGGCCTGGGTGACAAGTACATCGAAACCCTGGTCGACGCCGGCATCGTCAGAAGCGTGGCCGATCTGTACCGGCTCAACCGTGACCAGCTGCTGCATCTGAAGCTGGTGCTGGATGCCGAGGATCCGTCGGCACTGGCGGCCGCGCTGAAGCTGCATCTGCCGGCCGAAGGCAGCGGCGCGGTGCTCAATGCGGTGCTCAAGCTGGATGGCAACGATCCGGGCTGGCGCGCACAGGCGCTGGCACAGCCGGCCAGCTTCGAATGGAACACGAAGAAGATCGCCACCAAGTGGGCCGACAACCTGATTGCGGCAATCGACGCCAGCCGCGCGGCCACGCTGGAGCGCCTGCTGTTCGCGCTTGGCATCGAGCACGTGGGTGAGAGCACGGCCAAGGCGCTGGCGCAGTGGTTTGGTGACCTGGAGCTGATCCGCCACCTGCCGTGGCCGTTGTTCAAGCGTGTGCCGGACATCGGCGGCGAAGTGGCGCGTTCGCTGGGCCACTTCTTCGAGCAGCAGGGCAACCAGCAGGCCATCGATGACCTGCTGCAGGTCGGTCAGGTGCGCATCAGCGATGTGCATGCGCCCAGTGCCAAGCTGCGCGAAGGGCTGGATCTGGCGCAGCTGCTGGTCGAATCGGAAATCCCGGGCATCACCCGCCTGCGCGCCGAAAAACTGGTCGCTGCGCTTTCCGGCGCGCAAGCAGTGCTCGACGCCGAGCATGGCCAGTTCGTCAACGCCGGCCTGCCCGATGACACTGCACGCGGCCTGGCTGCGTGGCTCGATGCAGATGGCCATGGCGCGATGCTGCTGGCGGCCGAGAAGGCGATGCAGCAGATCCTGGCCAAGGCGCCGGCGCTGGCCGAGATCGTGGCCGGCCCGCTGGATGGGCAGACCGTGGTGCTGACCGGCACCCTGGCCCAGCTCACCCGCGATGCCGCCAAGGAACGCCTGGAAGCGCTGGGTGCCAAGGTCTCCGGCAGCGTGTCGAAGAAGACCAGCTTCGTGGTGGCCGGTACCGAGGCCGGCTCCAAGCTGGACAAGGCGCAGTCGCTGGGCGTGCCGGTATGGGACGAAGACCGCCTGCTGGCCTACCTCGCCGAACACGAATGATGACCCCGCCGGGTGCCTGGCGCCCGGCATGAAACACAAAGGAACACCGATGCAGACCGCTCCGCTGGATTTCCGCCTGGCCACCCGTGCCGACGAAGAACTGTTGATCGCGTTGATGCGCGAGTTCTATGCCGAAGACAAGATCGACTTCGACGACGCGCGCGTGCGTCGCGGCGTGGACGCGCTGCTGGCCGATCCGCGCAATGGCGAGGTGCTGCTGTGGCTGGACGAGGCCGCCGAGGTGGTGGGCTACGCAGTGATCGCGATGGGTTTCAGCCTGGAGCAGGGCGGCCACTTCATGCTGCTGGACGAGCTGTACCTGAGCCACCGCGCGCGGCCGCGGCCGCGGCAAGCAGGCGCTGGCCATCTGCGAACAGCGCGCTCGCGGGCGTGGCGTCAGCCGCCTGCGGCTGGAAGTGAACCACCACAACGAACTGGCCCGGCGCCTGTACCTGGCCAGTGGCTACATCGATGACACCCGCGATCTGCTGACCCTGCCGCTGGATCATCCGCGCCCGGAGGGCATCCTGTGAGCGTGGCCCTGCTGCGCGCTGCAGCAGCGTGCCGCGCTCAATGCGCTGGTGCGCCGCTTCTTCGCCGATCGCGATGTGCTGGAGGTGGAGACGCCGATCCTGTCGGTGGCCGGCAACACCGAGCCGAACATCGACAGCTTCCATACCGATTTCACCGGCCATGTCGATGCCGGTGGCCGCCGCCGCTGGCTGCGTACCTCGCCGGAGTATCCGCTCAAGCGCCTGCTGGCGGCGGGCGTGGGTGACTGTTACGAACTGGGCCGGGTGTTCCGCAACGGCGAGGCGGGCGGCCGCCACAATCCGGAATTCACCATGCTGGAGTGGTACCGGGTCGGTTGGGACCACCATCGTCTGGTGCAGGAAACCGCCGAGCTGGTCGGCCAGGCGCTGGCCCTGGTCGGGCGCAGTGCGACGCTGCGTGTGCTCAGTTACCGCGAGCTGTTCCAGCAGTACGTGGGTTTGGATCCGTTCGATGCCGATGAGGCCGCGTTGCGTGCCGCGCTGGGCGAGGTACATATCGACCCGGTCGGGCTGACCCGCGATGACTGGCTGGATCTGCTGATGACCCATCATATCCAGCCGCATTTCGATGACGCGGTGATGACCGTGGTCCACGATTGGCCTGCCAGCCAGGCCGCACTGGCGCGCATTCGAGCCGGCACGCCGCCGCTGGCCGAGCGTTTCGAGCTTTATCTGGGGGCCGTGGAACTGGCCAACGGCTATCACGAACTGAACGACGCGCACGAACAGCGTGCGCGATTCCAGCGTGACCTGCAGCGACGCCATGAGCGGGGCCAGGTGCAACCGTTCGTGGATGAGGCGCTGCTGTCGGCGTTGCCGTCGATGCCTGCCTGCGCTGGCGTGGCGGTGGGTGTCGATCGGTTGTTGATGGCGATGAGCCGCACGCCGCGTATCGCCGATGTGCTGGCCTACGACTTCGCCCACGCGTGAGCGCGGTGCGCACGTTCCTGAACATCGAAGGCTGAACGGAATTCCGCGTTTCCGCGCTTGCTTCGGTAAGCAGGATGATGCTCTTATCACGGCAGATGCCGGACACTGGCACGCAGTTCATCCATTCCTGCTGGGGAAGGCTTTGGTCAAGTGGTTTGCGGTTGTCGCTGCACCGGTGTACTCCATCGCGCTCTGGGGTGCCTGGCTGCCGTCATCGGCGTCGGCCCAGCAGGCGGGCTATGACGGCGAAGTGGTGACCTGCGAATCGCGCGACATGGGCTGGGTGCATTGCGATATCGACGTCAGCAATGGCATCGACCTTGTGCGCCAGTTGTCCAGCAACAGTTGCATCCGTGGCAGCGAGTGGGGCACCGACCGCAGTGGCGTGTGGGTCACCCTTGGCTGCCGCGCAGAGTTCCGTGCGCGTCGTGCGGAAGGTGCAGCGCCTGCGGCAACGGAAGGCAAGCGCCTGGTCCGCCGTGTGGTGCGCTGCGAATCCAATGGCCGCCCGCAGAGTTGCCCGGTGCGCCTGGACGGGGCGCCGGTGCGCCTGCTGCGCCAGCTGTCGGTGCTGCCGTGCCGCGAAGGGCAGGGCTGGGGCTACAAGCGCAATGAAGTCTGGACCAGCCGTGGTTGCCAGGGCGATTTCGAAGTGGCTGACGAGGACGGCCGTTTTGTCGACGTGCCACGCCGCCTGACCTGCGAGTCGAAGTCGAAGAAGCGCCGCTTCTGTGGGGCGAGCATTTCGGTCGGCGCGGTCGTTACCGAGCAGTTGTCCAGCACCCCGTGCGAGGAAGGCAACACCTGGGGCTGGAACCGCAACGGGATCTGGGTGGACGGCGGCTGCCGCGCCGAATTCTCGGTGAATTGAGCCCGGGCAGGCTCCAACCACGCGGGGCGTGGCCCTACAATGGGCCCATGAACACTGCCTCCGACATCGACTACGCCCGTTATGACCACATCCGTCCGATCCTCTGGACCGGCGATGCCCTGCAACTGCTGGACCAGCGCAAGCTGCCGTTCGTGGTCGAGCACGTGGTCTGCCATGACAGTGACGAAGTTGCCAGCGCCATCCACGCGCTGACCGTGCGTGGCGCGCCCGCGATCGGCATTGCCGCAGCGTGGGGTGTGGTGCTGGCGGCGCGGGACGTGCAGGCCGCTGATGGCGCGCATGCGCTTCAGCAGTTGGAGCCGGCGCTGCAGCGCCTGAACGCATCGCGCCCGACCGCCGTCAATCTGGCCTGGGCGCTGGCGCGCATGCGTCGCTGCCTGAACGTCGCCGGCGCCGACTGGAAGGCTCTGCTGGAAGCCGAAGCGCAGGCCATTGCCGAGGAGGACCTGGCCGCCAACCGCCACATGGGCGCGCTGGGCGCGGGCCTGATCGAGGCCGGCAGCGGCGTGCTGACCCACTGCAACACCGGCTCGCTGGCCACCGCCGGCTTCGGCACGGCACTGGGCGTGATCCGTGCCGGCATGGCCCAGCACCGCATCGCCCGCGTGTTCGCCGGCGAGACCCGTCCGTGGCTGCAGGGCGCACGCCTGACCGTGTGGGAACTGCAGCAGGATGGCATCGACGCCACCCTGATCGCCGATTCGGCAGCCTCGCACCTGATGAAGACCGGTGCGGTGCAATGGGTGATCGTCGGCGCCGACCGCATCTGCGCCAACGGCGATACCGCCAACAAGATCGGCACCTATCAGCTGGCCATCGCCGCTCGCCACCACGGGGTCAAGTTCATGGTGGTGGCGCCGTCCTCGACCGTGGACATGGAGACCGTGGATGGCAGCCAGATCGAGATCGAGCAGCGCGACCCGGGCGAGCTGTACGGCGTGGGCGGTACCCGCACCGTGGCCGAAGGCATCGCCGCCTGGAACCCGGTGTTCGACGTCACCCCGGGTGAACTGATCGATGCCATCGTGACCGAGCGCGGGGTGATCCTGAACCCGACCATCGAGAACATGCGCGCCGCCTTCGGCGGGTGAGGCACAGGGGAGGGGGCAGCGTGACCTCCGCCCCCGGTAGTGCCGGCCGCTGGCCGCGCGCCCCCCTAAGTTCCTGATTTGTGCCGGTAAAATCCCCGTAAATGGAGGCAGGGAACGGCCTGTTGTGGTAGTATCCACAGGTTGAATCGAGGTTCCGGCACGACCCCCTCCCGCAGAGGGCTGCGCCGGACTGGACCGCTACCAGACAACGGAACCCGAATGGCAGAAAACGCCAAGGAAATCATCCAGGTCAACCTGGAAGACGAGATGCGCAAGAGCTACCTCGATTACGCCATGAGCGTGATCGTGGGCCGCGCGCTCCCGGATGGCGCGATGGCCTCAAGCCGGTGCATCGCCGCGTGCTGTTCGCGATGAACGAACTCAACGCGCACAGCAACAAGCCCTACTTCAAGTCGGCGCGTATCGTCGGTGACGTCATCGGTAAGTACCACCCGCATGGCGATCAGTCGGTGTACGACACGCTGGTGCGCCTGGCACAGCCGTTCTCGCTGCGTTACATGCTGGTCGATGGCCAGGGTAACTTCGGCTCGATCGATGGCGACTCCGCCGCGGCGATGCGATACACCGAAGCGCGCATGTCGCGCCTCGCGCATGAGCTGATGGCGGACATCGACAAGGAAACCGTCGATTTCCAGCCCAACTACGACGAGAAGGAACTGGAGCCGACGGTCATGCCGACCCGGTTCCCGAACCTGCTGGTCAACGGTTCGGCCGGTATCGCGGTGGGCATGGCGACCAACATCCCGCCGCACAACCTGAGCGAATCGATCAACGCCTGCATCGCGCTGATTGATAATCCGGAAATCGATGTCGACGGCCTGATGGAGTACATCCCGGGCCCGGATTTCCCGACTGCCGGCATCATCAATGGCACTGCCGGCATCGTCGCCGGCTATCGCACCGGCCGCGGCCGTGTGCGCATCCGTGCCAAGGCCGATATCGAAGTGGCCGACAACGGCCGCGAATCGATCATCGTCACCGAAATTCCTTACCAGGTGAACAAGGCGCGTCTGATCGAGAAGATCGCCGAGCTGGTCAAGGAAAAGAAGATCGAAGGCATCAGCGAGCTGCGCGATGAGTCCGACAAGGACGGCATGCGCATCTACATCGAGATCAAGCGCGGTGAATCTGCCGAGGTTGTGCTGAACAACCTGTACCAGCAGACGCAGATGGAATCGGTGTTCGGCATCAACATGGTGGCGCTGGTCGATGGCCGCCCGCAGTTGATGAACCTCAAGCAGATGCTGGAGGCGTTCGTCCGCCACCGTCGCGAAGTGGTCACCCGTCGCACCGTGTTCGAGCTGCGCAAGGCGCGCGCCCGTGCCCACGTGCTGGAAGGCCTGACCGTTGCGCTGGCCAACATCGACGAGATGATCGAGCTGATCAAGACCTCGCCGAACCCGAATGAAGCACGCGAGCGCATGCTGGCGCGCGGTGGGAGCCGGGCCTGGTCGGTGCGATGCTGGGTGCCGCCGGTGCCGAAGCCTCGCGTCCGGAAGACCTGCCCAAGGGCGTGGGCCTGATCGAGGGCGGCTACCAGCTGACCGAGATCCAGGCCACCCAGATCCTGGAAATGCGCCTGCACCGCCTGACCGGGCTGGAGCAGGACCGCCTGACCGACGAGTACAAGCAGCTGCTGGAAGTGATCGCCGGGCTGATCCACATCCTGGAAGATCCCGACCGCCTGCTGCAGGTGATCCGCGAGGAGCTGGTCAACGTCAAGGCCGAGTTCGGCGACGAGCGTCGTACCGAAATCCGCCACAGCGAAGAAGACCTGGACATCCTCGACCTGATCGCGCCGGAAGACGTGGTGGTCACCGTGTCGCATGCTGGTTACGTGAAGCGGCAGCCGGTGAGCGTGTACCGCGCACAGCGCCGTGGCGGCCGCGGCCGCAGTGCGGCAGCGACCAAGGAAGAGGATTTCATCGAACAGCTGTGGCTGGTCAACACGCACGATACGCTGCTGACCTTCACCAGCTCGGGCAAGGTGTTCTGGCTGCCGGTCTACCAGCTGCCCGAAGCCGGTTCAAACGCCCGCGGCCGTCCGATCATCAACTGGATCCCGCTGGAGCCGGGCGAACGCGTGCAGGCCGTGCTGCCGGTGCGTGAGTACGCCGACGGCCAGTTCGTGTTCTTCGCCACGAAGAACGGTACGGTCAAGAAGACCCCGCTGGGCGAGTTCGCCTTCCGTCTGGCGCGCGGCAAGATCGCAATCAATCTGGACGAGGGCGATGCCCTGGTCGGCGTCGGCCTGACCGACGGCGAGCGCGACATCCTGCTGTTCGCCTCCAACGGCAAGACCGTGCGCTTCGGTGAAGACAAGGTCCGCTCGATGGGCCGTACCGCAACCGGCGTGCGTGGCATCAAGATGCCGGCCGGCGAGGAAGTGGTCAGCCTGATCGTGGCCGAAAGTGCCGGTGGCAGCGAGGACGAGAACGAGGACGACAACGGTGTCGAGGAAACCGCAGCCAATGGCGATGCGGTGATCGACGGCGCCGATGACGCCAGCGTGCAGTACATCCTCACCGCCACCGAGAACGGCTACGGCAAGCGCACCCCGCTGCCGGACTACCCGCGCAAGGGCCGTGGCACGCAGGGCGTGATCGGCATCCAGACCACCGAGCGCAACGGCAAGCTGGTCGCCGCAGTGCTGATGGGCTCCAGCGACGAAGTGCTGCTGATCTCCGATGGTGGCACCCTGGTGCGTACGCGTGGCTCGGAAATCAGCCGCGTTGGCCGCAACACCCAGGGCGTGACCCTGATCCGCCTGTCCAAGGACGAGAAGCTGCAGGCGGTGGAGCGCATGGATGCCTCGATCGACGAAGACGAGGACGAGGTGGCCGTCGCCGCACCGGCCGCGACCGACGGCGCACCGGCGGCTGCCAGCAGCGAGGACGCCGCGCAGGAGTGATCCTGCCGCGAGCCTGAGGTACCCGACGACGCCGGCCCTGTGCCGGCGTCGTCGTATCCGGATGCCGCACATACGCGCGCGCTTCACGCAGGCGGTGGGATAACGGCGCATGCTGCCCCCGGAGATCGACGATGTCCGCCACGCCGCAGTCCGCTCCTGCCCCTGTTCGCGCCTCCCGGCACCCCCTTGTCACCGTGCTGTCGCTGCTGCTGGTCGTGCTCGGCCTGGTCATCGGCGGGCTCGGTGCGTGGCTGCTCAGCCTTGGCGGCTCGGCGTACTACGCCATCGCCGGGCTCGGCCTGCTGGCCAGCGGCATCCTGTTGTTCGGCAACCGCCGCAGCGGTGCATTGCTGTACGCGCTGGTGTTCATCGGCACGCTGCTGTGGACCTGGTGGGAGTCAGGCAGCGACTACTGGCGCTGGGTGCCCCGGCTGGGCCTGGTGACCGCACTCGGCATCGTGCTGGCCTTGCTGGCGCCCACCCTGCACGAGCCGGTCTCCAAACGCCTGTCGCGCAGCGCGGCGGGTGTGCTGATGCTGGTGTTCGTGGCCGCCTTCGGCCTGGCCTTTGCGCCGCATGGTGAAGTGGATGGGCATCAGCCGTTCCCGGAAGGCGCGGTCAGCGCCGGACTGGAACCTACGCGTGATACCACGGGCCTGCAGCCGGCTGACCAGCCCGCCGAGGGCGACTGGCCGGCGTGGGGCCGCAGCAATGCCGCCACCCGCTATTCGCCGCTGCAGCAGATCACCCCGGCCAATGTGGCCTCGTTGCAGCCAGCCTGGCAGTTCCGTACCGGCGATATGCCCAAGAAGCGCTGGGGCGCGGAAACCACGCCGCTGAAGATCGGCGATCGCCTTTACCTGTGCACCGCGCGCAACCGCCTGATCGCACTCGATGCCGCCAGCGGCAAGGAACTGTGGCGGTTCGATCCCAAAGTGAAGGACACCTCGATTCCGTACACCGCCGCCTGCCGCGGGGTGAGCTACTACGAGCAGCCCCGCACGCCGACCATTGCCGATGCGGCATTGGCCGATGTCGCCGCTGATCTGGCGCTGCCGGAGCCGCCGCCCAGCGTCACCCGCAGTGCTGCACCGGGCAATCGCCCGGCGTGCTGGGCACGCATCATCGAAGGCACGCTGGACGGCCGCATCATCGCGGTGGACGCCGACAGCGGCCGCCCCTGCGCCAACTTCGGCAACAACGGCCAGGTCGACATCACCCTGGGCATGGGTGAGGTGCCACCGGGTTACGTGTCGATCACCTCGCCACCGGCGATCGTGCGCGGGGTGATCGTGACCGGTCACCAGGTGCTGGACGGGCAGCGCCGCGATGCGCCGTCGGGCGTGATCCAGGCCTACGATGCCATCACCGGCAAGCTGCGCTGGGCGTGGGACATGGACCAGCCCGAGCGCAGCGGTCTGCCGCCGCGCGAGCAGACCTATACGCGCGGCACGCCCAACATGTGGACCACCGCCACCGGTGATGAGGCGCTGGGCCTGGTCTACCTGCCGCTGGGCAATTCCGCGGGTGACTACTGGAGCGGCTCACGCACGGAAAACCAGAACCACTATGCGACGTCACTGGTGGCGATCGACGTGGCCACCGGCAAGCCGGTCTGGCATTTCCAGGCGGTGCGCAAGGATGTGTGGGACTACGACCTCGGTTCGCAGGCCAGCCTGATCGACTACCCGACGGCGGCCGGCAAAGTGCCGGCGATCCTGCTGCCGACCAAACAGGGCGACATCTACATCCTCGACCGCCGCAACGGCCAGCTTCTGACCGCGGCCGAAGAGCGCAAGGTGCCGGTGGGCGGCGTCGAACCCGAGCAGCGTTCACCCACGCAGTTGTTCTCGCTGTACCACACGCTGCGTCGCGAGCATGAGCTGACCGAACGTGACATGTGGGGCATCACCCCGATCGACCAGCTGGTCTGCCGCATCCAGTTCCGCAAGGCCTACTACGAAGGGTTCTACACGCCGCCGAGCAGCGAGCGCCATTCCATCGAGTACCCCGGCTACAACGGCGGCTCGGACTGGGGCAGTGTGTCCATCGATACGCGCCGCGGCGTGATCGTGGCCAACTACAACGACATGCCGAACTACAACCGGCTGGTGCCACGCGCGGAGGCCGACCGGTTGGGCTGGCTGCCGCGCGAAAAGATCCGGTTCGACAAGGGCGGAGCAGAAGGCGCGGGTGACCCGCAGGTGGGCACGCCCTACGCCATCCAGGTCAATGCCGGTTGGCGCCTGCCGTTCACCGGTCTGCTGTGCAAGCAGCCGCCCTATGGCGGCATCCGTGCCATCGACCTGCGCACCGGCAAGCTGCTGTGGGACCGTCCATTCGGCAGTGCGCGCGGCAACGGACCCTTCGGCATCCGCTCCGGCCTGCCGATCGAGATCGGCACACCGAACAATGGCGGTTCGGTGGTGACCGCCAGCGGCCTGATCTTCATCGCCGCCGCCACCGATGACCTGCTGCGCGCCATCGACCTGAAGACCGGCAAGGAGTTGTGGCATGCCACGCTGCCCGCGGGAGGTCAGGCCAACCCGATGGTGTACGAGCAGGGCGGGCGCCAGTACGTGGTGATCATGGCCGGCGGCCATCATTTCATGGAAACCCCGAACGGCGATTACGTGATGGCGTTTGCGTTGCCCAGGTAACCGCAACGGGGGCGGTGGGCCGCCCCCGTTGCATGACGCTGGATCACACCGTCACCACCACCTTGCCGATCTGCTCGTTCGATTCCAGGTAACGGTGTGCGTCCTGGATCTGCGCGAACGGGAATACCTTGGCGATCTTCGGTGCCAGCGTGCCCTTGTCCAGGCCATCCACGATGAATGCCTTCGCGCGGGCCAGCGCGGCATCGTCGGAAACGATCTCCGAGTACAGGTAGCCTTTCAACGTCAGCGACTTGCCCAGCACGCTGAACAACGGGAACGGCGTGGGTTCGCTGCTCAGCGCGCCGTATTCCAGCAGGATGCCGCCACGCGCCATGGCTTCGGTCAGCGGTACGAACTGCGGACCACCGATCGGATCGAACACCACTCGGGCGCCGGCACCGCCGGTGATGCGCGTGACTTCGGCCACCAGATCCTGTTCCTGGGTGGCGATGACATGGGCGGCACCGGCGTCGAGCAGGGCCTGGCGCTTGCCCGGGCCACGGGTCACAGCGATCGGCGTGGCGCCGACTGCATTGGCGATCTGGATGGCGGCCAAGCCGACGCTGCTGCTGGCGGCGGTGATGATGACGAAATCGCCGGCGGCCAGGCGTGCCTGTTCCAACAGCGCGCCCCAGGCGGTGACGTACTGCATCCACACCGCGGCGGCCGTTTCAAAGTCCAGTGCCTGCGGATGCTTGACTACCAGTCGTGCCGGCACGTTGGCCAGTTCGCCGTAGGTGCCCCAGCGCGCGATATCCAGCGGCGGCACCACGCTGACCGCATCGCCCGCGGTGAATCCGCTCACTGCACTGCCGACGGCTTCAACCACGCCGGCCGCTTCGTAGCCCAGGCGGCTGGGGAACTGCGCTTCCTGCAGGTAGGCGCCGTTACGGAACATCACCTCGGCGCGGTTCAGGCCAATCGCCTTCACCCGGATCTGGACTTCGTCAGGGGCGGGGGCGGGAACGTCGATATCGTCGATGCGCAGTACATCGGCAGTGCCATATTCGTGGATGCGGACAACCTGGCTCATGGGGGGGGGGCTCCGAGGAAGGGCCGGCGAGGGCGCCGGCGAAAGGGTGAGCGCTACTGTGCGCGTAGTCTGCATCCAGAATAAGGGGTAATCTGGCGTTTCATTGAAAAACAATTGTTTGCAATGGACCTGATCGTTCCCCTTCGGACCTTCGCCAAGGTGGCCGAGGTCGGCTCCTTCGCCGCCGCTGCCGAGGCACTGGACCTGTCGCCGCAGCTGGTCGGCAAGCACATCCAGGCGCTGGAACAGCATCTGGGTGTGCGCCTGCTCAACCGCACCACGCGCAAGCAGAGCCTGACCGACTTCGGCCAGGCCTACCTCGCGCGGGCGCGGGTGATCCTGGAGGAAGTGGAGGGGGCCGAGCAGCTGGCCGAAGTGGCACGTGGACGGCCGATGGGTCGCCTGCGCATCAGTGCGCCGGTCACCTTCGGCGTGCACGCGCTTGGCCCGGCGGTGGTGGCCTACATGCAGCAGTACCCGGATGTGCAGGTTGATCTGAACCTGTCCAACAGTCTGGTGGACATCGTCGAGGACGGCTACGACCTGGTGTTCCGTACCGGAGACCTGGCTGACAGCGGGCTGGTGGCGCGGCGGCTGGGGCCGTATCCACTGGTCCTGTGTGCCTCGCCGGACTATCTGGCTTCGCGCCCGGCCATTACTCATCCCAATGACCTGAGCCGGCACGAGTGCCTGGGCTTCGCGCATTCGATCATCCGCACGCGCTGGAGCTTCCGCGATGCCGATGGCAGCGTGCTGACCGTGCCGGTGTCCAGCCGCTTCATGGTCAACCAGGCCGAGCCGCTGCTGACAGCGGCCATGGGTGGTCTGGGGTTGATCCTGCAGCCCTACGAAATGCTTGCCGCTGCGCTGGAGCGTGGTGAGCTGCTGGAAGTGCTGCCGGACCATGTGCCGGTATCGACGTGGATCAACCTGGTGTACCCGCGTGACCGCCAGCTGACCCCCAAGCTGCGCAGTTTCCTGGACTTCTGTGTGGCGCGTTTCACCGAGCAGTCGATGGCAAGGCGATAGCGTGGCATCGGGTAGCAGGGTTTCCATCAACTGCGAAGGATCACGCACTCACGTTGCTTTCAGGGCTGTGCGCATTTCACCGCACGCGCGGAGTGAATGGCATCGCATCGAGGCATTCAACGTCACCGTCGAGGTGTTGCGGCGGAGTCCCTGGCGTGGATGCGGTGGGCCGATCCATCGTCTAGGATGCGCCCAGGGATACCCGCAAAGGAACTGCCATGAGGGCTGTTGGACGCCTGTTTCTCTGCAATGCACTGGCCGGTTTGGTCCTTGTGGCCACATCGGCGTTTCCGGCAGTTGGCGCAGCATCTTCCGAGCGCGAACATCCACGTGCGCAGGATGCCATCGATGACTGGCTCGCGGCCTTCAATGCGGGCAGCCTCAAGGGTTTGCAGGCATTCGCCGACAGATATGCGAAGCAGGAGGGCAGCACTCCCAAGGACTATCTCGAGTTCCGCGAGAGCACCGGCCCGCTGAGCGTGCTGGAAACACTCGAGCGCGCGCCCAGCCAGGCGAAGCTGCTGGTGATGGGCCAGCTGAGCGAACGTGCGATGCGGGTGACGGCGGTCATGGACCCGGCCAACCCGTCGCACGTGAAGCAGTTCCAGATCGAAGGCACTGAAACGCCGGACAAGTACAAGCCAACACGGGTTGCATTGCCTGCGCTGATGGCCGACGCCACAGCAAAGCTGGAGGCGCTGCGGGCGCAGGACGCGCTGTCGGGAGCGTTGCAGGTGGCGCAGAACGGCAAGGTGCTGCTGGACTGGCGCGGTGGCGAGGCCGATCGCACCGCTGGCATTCCAGTGGGCGTGAATACGCAGTTTCGCCTTGCGTCCTCCAACAAGATGTTCACTGCAGTGGCCATCCTGCAGCTGGTGCAGGAGGGCAAGCTCAGCCTTGATGACACGATAAGCAAGCATCTGCCGGACTATCCGAACAGGACGGTCGCCAACGGCGTGACCGTACGTCATCTGCTGTCACATACCAGCGGTCTGGGTGATTTCTTCGGCGATGATTTCGAGCAGTATTCCGCGTCGCTGAAGACGCTGGATGACTATGTGCAGCGCTTCGCCAAGGATGCACCGCAATTCACGCCTGGTAGCCAGGACGGCTACTCCAACTATGGCTTCATCGTGTTGGGGCGCATCATCGAAGCGGTTTCGGGGCAGTCGTACTACGCCTATGTGGAAGAGCACATCCTGGGGCCGGCGGGCATGACCGGCACCGGCTTCGAGCCGGAAACAGTGAACGTCCCGCAGCGTGCCGTCGCCTACACCAAGAAGGATGGGCAATGGGTCCGTGAAACGAAGTCGCTGCCCTGGCGCGGCATGTCAGCCGGCGGTGGCTACAGCACGGTGGCCGACATGGTGAAATTCGCTGAGGCATTGCGCAGTGGAAGGCTGGTCTCACCTGCATTGCTGCAGCAGGCCACCGCGGCGCAGAACCACAAGGGCTGGTACGGATTCGGCTTCGTGGTGCAGGGCGAGGGCAGGGAACACCAGTATGGCCACGAAGGCGGTGCGCCCGGCTCCAACAGTGCCATCGTGGTGCTGCCTGCACAGGGCTATGTGATCGTTGGGCTGGCCAATGTCGATCCGGATGCGATCGGTAACGTGGTCAACTACATCGCGCGACGGGTGCCGCTTTGATCGCGATGCGTGCCGGTTATTCCGGCACACGCACCATCTTCGTCATCAAGTGTTCCACCACACCCGCCGGGTCGGCCGTACGGCCGACATGCGTGCTCGACATCTGCACGACCGAACTGCGCTTGGCGGTGAGGAAATGGAAGCGCGCACGCGCCGGCAGCTGCGCGATCGGCCCGGCGCTGGCGTCGCCACGGCAGATCGCCACGATCGCATTCAGCCATGGCTGCAACGCCTCCTGGTCCAGCGCTGGCGCGAAGGCGTGCAGGCGTGCCGGATCGATCTCGATGGCCGCTTCCAGTTGACGCGCCGGGACAGGATACGATCACCCCGACGTTGATGAATTCCTCGCGTTCCACCCGCGGTACCACGCGGATGACCGCGTAGTCATACGTGTGCAGCGTGGGCACAGATGGCCTCCTGCACGAACACTGCACGCACTTTCAGGCGGTGCTTGAGATAGTTGATATAGCCTTGGCGATAGGCCTGCGGGCTGTCGAACGCCGGTTCGTCCACCAGCCAGCTGTCCGGCACCAGGCCGACGATGCGCTCGATCTCGGCGGTCAGGCGCGCGGCCAGCTCGGCATCCACTTCGGCGATGCGGCTGGCGAACGACAGCAGCACATGGTCGCGGATCAGCACGAACGGCTTTTCGCAGGCATCGCCGGCGTTGGCCCAGTCGTGATGGAAGTACATGGCCGCACCGTGATCGATCAGGTATAGCTTGCGGTGCCACACCATCAGGTTGGGGTTGCGCGTGGTGCGATCGACATTGCTGGTGAACGCATCGAACCAGACGATGCGCGAGGCGAGGTCGGCATTCACCGGCATCGCCGCCGGGTCGTAGTTGATCGCACCGGGCAGGTAGTCCAGGCCCAGGTTCAAACCTTCACTGGCGCGTATCAGTTCCTGGATCTCCGGGTCGGGCTCGGTGCGGGCGAACTCGCGGTCCAGCTCCACGAACAGGATCTCCGGAATCGGCAGGCCCAGCGTGCGCGCCATTTCGCCGGCGATCAGCTCCGCGATCAAGGCCTTCGGGCCCTGGCCGGCGCCACGGAACTTCAGCACGGCCATGCCGTCGTCGTCGGTCTCGACCACGGCCGGCAGGGAGCCACCTTCCCGCAAGGGGGTGATGTAGCGGAGGGCATGTACGGTGCGCATGCGCGCATTCTAGCGTGATCGCAATCTGTATGAGAGATAGGCCCCTGCACTTACTTCAGTGAGTAGAAGTGCTTGAGTTCACCTGAGAGAGCTTCTATGTCGTTGATCAGGATTGCGACGGGTCTGGTCTTGTTCGAATAGTACTTCGTGATTGGAAGTAGTTCGTTGCGTGGACCGACCGGGTGCAAAGCAATTAATTCCTGCATCGAGATCACCAGGTGACGGAGATCCCTGGTGGACGACTCAACGATGCTGCCCTCTACTCGTGCTGTGCTCAGGAATGAGAAGTAGCTGTCGCTTGGTCCTGATGCTCGGTCCTTCTTCCCCGCCTCCGATACCATATGTCTAATTCTTAGAGAAGTTGCTCCTACGCTATCGAATGTCTTGCCGACCTCGGTTTCAAGAAGGGTATGAATTCGCGCATCCATGTCTCGGATGACCAGAAGAATCTCCGCACTCTTTTTCTCAATCGATGCGTCTCTCAGCTGCTGATTCTGCATTCCGATCGACCAAAGGACGCCTAGAAAGGCGAGGAACGCGAATAGCGGATTGAGGATGCCCCCAAAGTAATCTCCGAAGGAGCCCCAGATGGAAGGGTCAGGGGATACAGAACCGGGAAAATGTAACCTGTAGGTCAGCGCGACCAAGGCGATTGAGGCAAGGGCCACAATTCCGATGGCGCCTAGATAAGTCCATTTCATGGATTAGCTCTCGTCAGATCAGGTTCTAGCCTACGGTGCGATTTGCTGTTGATGGAAGTCCAGCGACAAGCGGGCGACGCCTGTCTTTGAATTCCGATCCTTCACTCCGTCGTGCTATGGGTGATGGCAGCATCCAACTGCAATTCTGCTGGTTCTTGGCTACGGCCACTGGGTTCAGGCCTTGGTTGCCCATTCACCGCAGTCAGTCGCGCTTCCGCTCCGCGTTACGTTAGCCATCGATCACATTCATGCATTTGAGAGGCACAAGCGTTTGCCGTCTCGCATTGTTGAGCCGGGGCCCGTCTGGCCTTCGATGCCCTTGCAGGCTTTCGAGGTGAACCTATGAGCGACGAATTCAATCCCATGCTCCCTCCCCTAGACGATGCCAAGGTCGAGGAAATGATCGGAAAACTGGTGCTGGTCGGGGTGACCCGCTACGGCGGCGACGGCCAGGTGCAGGGACTGGAGCAGTACGCGGGAACGGTGCTGCGCATCAGTGCCGATGAAGGCGTGGTGCTGGCCGACGAGAATGATGGCCACGAGCGTTACCTGCCGCCGATGCTTGACCAGTACCTGCCGGCCCAGCCGGGAGAGTACCGGATGAGCAACAGCGGCATGATCGTGGTCGACCCGGACTATCTCACCGCCTGGGACCTGCACGCCCAGCAGTAGTGGCAGGCCATGCCAAGCAGGTGCCGGCAGCTCCCCGGCACCTCCCGGAGCTGCACTTTGCCCCATCCGGTCACTAGCCCTTCCGGCCCATTCACGACAACCCCTGCGGTGCTAGATTCGGGGCCATGCCCGATTCCGGGTACCCATTCACACCCAGGGGATAAGGATGCTGATCCGTCGAACCTCTCTGGCGGCGGCTGTTGCCGTTGCCACCGTCGGCCTGCTGGCCGCAGGCCCGGCGCTTGCCGATTACGCGAAGCCGCCGGAACACCTGCTCAAGGTGCTGAAGGCACCGCCGCCGCCGGCACCGAACGTGGCCCCGGGCGGCCAGCGCCTGCTGCTGACCACCGCGCAGACCTACCCGTCGATCAGCCGCGTCGCCCAGCCGTACCTGAAGCTGGCCGGCGTTCGGCTGGAGCCGAAGAACCGCAGTCGGCATGACACCCCCGGCGGCTACGGTATTCCGGCCTGCGTGGCCGACTTCACCCTGGTCGATATCGGCAGCGGCAAGGAGACCAAGGTCAACCTGCCGCAGGGCTGCGCCACTGGCGCGCTGTGGTCGGCCGACGGCAGCCATTTCGCCTTCCAGAATGCGGTCGATACCAGCGTGCAGCTGTGGGTGGGCGATGCGGCCACCGGCCAGGTGAAGCAGGTGCCGAACGTACAGCTGAATCCGATCTTCGGCTACACCGTGCAGTGGCTGGGTGGCAGCCAGAACCTGCTGGTGAAACTGGTGCCGGCCAATCAGGGTCCGGCGCCGTCCAACGGTGGCGTGCCGACCGGTCCGGATGCGCAGGAATCGCTGGGCAGCAGTGGCGAGAGCAGCACCTACGAAGCCCGCGACACGCTGACCAGCGTGCATGATGAAAAGCTGTTCGCCTACTACGGTGCCTCGCAGCTGGCCGTGGTCGATACCGCCGCGGGCAGCGTGCGCCCGGTGGGGCAGCCTGCGCTGTTCAACGAGGTCAGCGCCGCGCCCGATGGCGTGCACGTGCTGACCGAATCGATCAAGGCGCCGTACTCACATGCGGTGACCTACCAGCGCTTCGCCAATGATGTGGCCGTATTGGACGTGAGCAACGGCCGCAGCACGCCGATCGCCAGCCTGCCGCTGGCGGATCGCGTGCCGGTGCACGGCGTACCGGAAGGCCCGCGCGGTTTCGACTGGCGAGCCACCGATCCGGCGACCCTGGTCTATGCCGAAGCGCTGGACAAGGGCGACTGGAAAGTCAGCGTGCCGCACCGTGACCGCGTACTGATGCTGAAGGCCCCGTTCAACGGCAGGCCGACCGAGATCACCCGTACCGCGCAGCGATTCGAGGGCTTCGCGTGGACCGCCGATCCGGCCGTAGCCTTCCAGTACGAGAACGACGAGAACCGTCACTGGATGCAGACCCGCATCGTCGACGTGGACCAGCCGAACAAGGAAGGTCGCCTGCTGTGGGACATGTCCAGCGATGAGCTGTACGGCAACCCCGGCAACCTCGTGTTCACCCGCCTGCCGAATGGCGCGCAGGTCGTGCGCCGTGAGGGCAACCACGTGTTCCTCAGCGGCCGTGGCGCCTCGCCGCAGGGCGATCGTCCGTTCCTCGACCGCCTGGACCTGGGCACGCTGAAGAGCGAGCGCCTGTTCCGTAGCAGTGCCGACGCCTACGAACAGTTCCTCGGCTTCAGCAACACGCCGGGGCGCTACCTGACCTGGCACCAGTCGGTGATCGATCCGCCGAACGCCTTCATCCGCCAGCAGGGGGAGGCAGTGGCCGATGCGAAGACCGGCGAGGCGCAGTTCGCGTCCACCGCGACCGCGCTGACCAAACTGGTCGACCCGACCCCGGAAGTGCGCCAGATCAAGAAGCAGTTGGTGACCTACAAGCGTGCCGATGGCGTGGACCTGTCGTTCACCCTGTACACGCCGCCGGGCTACAAGGAGGGCCAGCGCGTGCCGGCGATCCTGTACGCCTACCCGGCCGACTTCGCCAATGCCGCGCAGGCCGGCCAGGTGTCCGGTTCGCAGCAGACCTTCACCCGCCTGCAGCCGTACCGCCTGATGCTGCTGGCCGGCTACGCGATCATCGACAATGCCTCGTTCCCGATCGTGGGTGACCCGAAGAACGCCTACGACACCTACCTGGAGCAGCTGGAAGCCGACGCCAAGGCAGCGGTGGACAAGGCCGTGGACATGGGCGTGGTCGACCGCAACCGCATCGGCGTGACCGGTCACAGCCACGGCGGCCTGATGACCGCCAACCTGATCGCGCACACCAACCTGTTCAAGGCCGGTGTGGCGACCAGCGGTTCGTACAACAAGACCTTTACCCCGTTCGGCTTCCAGAACGAGCGTCGCTCGGTATGGCAGGCGCAGGACGTGTACCTGAAGGCCTCGCCGTTCTTCTATGCCGACAAGATCAAGCTGCCGCTGCTGCTGGTGCACGGTGAGGACGATGCCAACCCGGGCACCGAACCGTTCCAGTCGCGCAAGCTCTACCAGGCCATTCGTGGCAACGGCGGTACCACCCGCCTGGTGATGCTGCCGAACGAACCGCACTGGTACACCGCGCTGGAGTCCAACGAGCAGCTGGTGTCGGAGATGCTGAACTGGTTCGACACCTACGTGAAGAACGCCAAGTGAAGGAACAGGAAGGCCACCTCTGGGTGGCCTTCCTGCATCCTGCTGTAGCGCCGAGCCCACGCTCGGCTGTAACCAGCCGCACGTGCTCTGCAATCAACTGTGGAGACTCGGTAACGACGTGTTACCGGCACATTCGCGTGCCACGCAGATGGGCTAGGCTGGCCCTGTGAGTTCGTCCCGGGTCGGTGCAATGAAAGCCATCGTTCTTGCTGCAACGTTGTCGTTGGTCCTGGTTTCAAACGCCCATGCCCAGTCGCTGCCCACCGAGCTGGCGCAGCTGGGGATCATCGCCGGCATGCCCTACGCCAAGGCCAAGCGCCTGCTGGATGCTGCGGGATGGCAGGTGAAGCCGGCGCAGGGCGCGCCGGAATCGCTGGAGGGCTTTCCGGAAGTGGGGTGCCAGAAGGGCGGGAAGCAGTGCGCGACGACCTTCGAGAAGGGTGAACAGCAGATTGCGGTGCGGCTGGGCACTACCCTGGCAGGGCAGCCGTTCGTGCAGAGCGCTGATTGAGCACCCGCCCTCACGCCAGCGGTAGGCGGTCCTGCGCGTGGGATAACCCGTCATGCAGGTCGCGCACGTGCTCGGCCTTGGCATGCACCCGGGTGGTCTCGCCGAAACTGCGTAGATAAGCGCAGGCTGCGAAGCCGGCGCTCTTCTTTTCGTACTCGGCAATCCAGGCCAATCGATCCGGATTGTTGGCCTGTTCGGATGACCACGCGGCCACTGGCGGGCGGATGCGGTACTTCAGGCCGACGCGCCACGGCTTCGGTGTCAGTCGCGCACGGAAGCAATGCTGCAGCCGGCACATGCGCGCGTACAGGGTATCGGTGCCCAGTGCCTTGAAGAATGCCTGCAGCTGCTCGTCCTCCGGGGAGAACGTGGCATGCATCGCCAGTACGCGCAGTCCCGCAGGCGTCCGGTAGGCGCGCAGATGCCAGTGGGGGTGTTGTTCGCTGAAGGCTTCCACGCGTCGCAGCGCCAACCCCTCGGCGCCCCCGGCGGCGGCCAGCCGCTGCCTGCGGCGCATCAGCAATGCCGCATTGACCAGAACCACCGCCGCCACGCCCAGCACCAGTCCCACCAGCCAATGCCACAGCAGCGTGCCGGTGACGGCGCCGGCAAGCAGCACGACCGCCGCAACGATGGCCGGCATCACGCAGCCGGCTGGCGGCTGCGCATGGTCGATGTCGGCGAACAGTACGTCCGGGCTGTTGAGGCACAGTGCGCCATAGCTGTTGCGGGTTATGACGACGTCGCCGTCGCGCTGCACGATCTGCTCGCGGATCGGCACGCCTTCCACGCCGTAGTTGCTGCGCACTTCGCGACGCGGCAGCACCTGTCCGGCGAGGATGGCATTGAGGGCTTCATTGGCGCGGCGGTCGGCGTGCACCTGCGCCTCGGCAGGGCCTTCGTCGGACCAGCCGAAGCGGCGCACCACCACCGGCCGGCCACGGAAACGGGCCTGCAGGCGGGCTTCGGCCCAGTAGGCGGGAACGATCATCATCGCGGGGTGCTCTATCTTCCGTGGCAGGTGCCAACGCGAGTCTGGCACAGCGCCGGGGTGCCCGCATCTGCTTGCTGCGGCGGCCGGGTCGGAGTGATAGATTGCGCGCTTCGCATGCACTCCACCAAGGACGGAGCGATGTCCATGATCCTGCGCGGCCTGTTGGCCCTGGCCTGTGCCGGGGTGGTTGGCATGGCCACGGCGGCGGCACCGGCCGGGCCGCAGATTGTCACTGACGATGTCAGCCGTTTCTACGCGCTGTACGACAACGCAGGTGGCAAACCCAGCGTTGCGCAGTTGCGTGGCTACATGGCCGAGGGTTCGGCGGGCCTGGCCGAGCTGGCCAAGGCGCGCCGGGTCACCCCCGAGCGCATTGCCGAGTCCATCGCCAGCCAGCCGGAGCTGTATGTGCAGGGGCGAAGCTGCCTGGCCGAACTGCCGGCGGTGAAACAACGTCTGACGCAGGTGTTTTCCAACCTGCAGGCCATCTATCCGCAGGCTGCGTTTCCGCCGGTGACCATCGCCGTCGGCCGTGGTCGTCCGGTAGGGTTGACCTCGAAAAGCGGCGTGATCATCGGCCTGGAAGCGCTGTGCGCAGCCGATTTCATGAATCCCAATGTGCAGGACCGCTTCGTGCATGTGATCGCGCACGAGTACGTGCACATCCAGCAGACCGGCCTGACCGACTTCGAGCCGGGCGACCCGCATGCGACGGTGCTGCGTGTTTCGTTGGGCGAGGGCATTGCTGAGTTCATCGCCGAACTGATTTCCGGCAACGTCGGCAACGGGCGCCATGCGGCCTGGACCCGTGGTCGGGAAGTGCATATCGAAAGCGCATTCGCGCTGGATCTGGACAGCACCGATCTGTCGCCGTGGCTGTACAACTACAAACCCGGTTCGCAGGAACCCTATGATCTGGGCTACTGGGTGGGCTACCGCATCGCCAAGGCCTATTACCTGCAGGCCAAGGACAAGCGTGACGCAGTGCGCGCTGATCCAGCAGGACAACCCGAAGACGATCCTGGCCGCCAGCGGCTGGACGCCGGGTATGTGGATGCCGGCCAAGGTGACCGGTGTGGCGGCGCGGTCGGCGGCACGCTGAGCGCGGGGCCGCGCGCTAGACTGGCCCGGACATTCAAGGGAGAGACCCGATGCGTTCCGTGTCCGGCGGCCTGGCCGCGGTTGTCCTCGGTATCGCGCTGAGCGCCCATGGGGTGGCGGCCGATGCGCCCGCCATCAATCCGTTGTTGGTGGAACCTGTCGATCGCCTGCGCCCGGATGAGGTGCGCTTCATGCAGCAGCGCCTGGCCGATTGGCCGGAACTGCAGCGTTACCGCGACGCCAACGCACGACTGCCTGCCGCCGTACCGGGGCAACCACGCGTGGTGCTTTTCGGTGACTCGATCACCGAAGGCTGGGGCAGGGAAGGCAGCGAAGCGTTTTTCCCCGGCAAGGGCTGGCTCAACCGCGGCATCAGCGGCCAGACCACGGCGCAGATGCTGGTGCGTTTCCCGCAGGACGTGCTGGCACTGAAGCCACAGGTGGTGGTGATCCTGGCCGGCACCAACGACATTGCAGGCAACACCGGCCCATCCACGCAGGCGATGATCGAAGACAACCTGCACGCGATGGTGAACCTGGCCCGTGCACATGGCATCGCCGTAGTACTGGCATCAGTGCTGCCGGTCAGCGATTACCCGTGGCTGCCGGGCACAGCACCTGCGCCCAAGGTGCGTGCATTGAACACGGCATTGAAGCGCTATGCCGATGCACAGCAGCTGGTCTATCTGGACTACTACACGCCGATGGCCAATGCGATCGGCGGACTGGACCCGCAGTTGGCGGAGGACGGCGTGCATCCTACGGCGAAGGGCTATGCGGTGATGGCGCCGTTGGCCGAGGCGGCGGTCAAGCGCGCTGCAGCAGAAGTAGCTTCTGCGGGCAGACTCGCCAGCAACCACTCACAGAAACTGATCACCAGCGGATCGGCCGCGCTGTCCTCATGCACCAGCCAGCTCCAGCGCGGGCCGCGCACGCGTGCATCATCCAATGGTTGCAGCAGGCCTTGTTCGCACGCACGCGCGCTCAGCAGTTCGCTGACCAGTGCGATGCCCAGCCCTTGGCACGCGGCATCCAGCAACTGCCCGGGCTCGGAGAAATTCATTCCCTCGCGACGCTGGCCGACATCGGCGCCACCCTGTACCTGCCATTGGCTCCAGTCCATCTCGCGCTCGCCATGCAGGGTGAGGCGTTCGTGCGCCGGTGTGGCGAGCAGGGCCGGATGGCAGGCTGGATAGAGACGATCCTGCAGCAGCACGCGATGCTGGCACTGCGCCTGTGAGTCGAGGTCATCACGTACCGCTACGTCCAGCGTCTGCGTGGTCATGTCCGGCGCTTCCTCGCTGGTCAGCAGCCACAGATCGGCGTCGGGATGCAGCCGGTGAAAGCTGGCCAGGCGTGGCACCAGCCAATGCCGAGCAAAGGCCGGGCTGGCGTTGACGATCAGTTGATTGGGCTTGCGGTACTGATCGAGCCGGCGGATGCCGCTGGCCAGCTGCCGCAGCAGCGCCTGCGTTGTTTCCAGCAGGTCGATGCCGGCATCGGTGAGGGTGACGCTGCGGCCCTGCCGGAAGAACAACGGCTGCTGCAGCGACGCTTCCAGACCCCGGATCTGCTGGCTGATGGCCGACTGGGTCAGGTGCAGTTCCTCCGCCGCACGGTGGAAACTGCCCAGCCGGGCGGCAGCCTCGAAACCCCGCAGGGCGTTCAGCGGTGGCCAGTGCTTGAGCATTTCAGATAAGTAAAACTATTCATTTGATGGCTGAATCTATCGTTTGTTCTTATGTGTCGGCAAGCGCAGCATAGCGCCCATCCCACACCGGCCATGGAGCCTGTCATGAGCAACCGTCGTCACTTCCTCACCCAGCTGGCGGGCGCCGCCGGCCTTGGCGGCCTGGCCGCTCTGGGTCTGGCCGGGCTGCCGGGTCGCGTGGCGGCGGCGGCGCCGGGTGCAGGCATCTGGCGCATGCCCGATGAACATGGCCCACAGGAACGCGTGTTCCTTGCCTTCGCCGCGCAGCCGCGGGTGTGGGGCGCGCAAGCCGATGCGGTGAACACCGCCGTGGCGCGGTTGGCCCGTACCATCGCCCGCCACCAGCCGGTCAGCGTGCTGTGCCGCCCGGCGCAGTTGAAGCAGGCGCAGGATCGCTGTGGCCGCGACAACATCGAGTTCCTCGAGGTGCCGCTGGATGACATCTGGGTGCGCGACTATGGTGGGTGCTTCGTCACCGATGGCCAGGGCGGGCTGGGCCTGGTCGACTTCAACTTCAATGGCTGGGGCGGCAAGCAGAGCGCGCAACGATGGCGCGGTGGCGCCGTGGCTGGCGCAGGTGACCGGTGCGACGCTGCTGGAAAGCGATCTGGTGGGCGAGGGCGGTGGCATCGAAGTCGACGGCCACGGCACGGCCATCCTCACCGAAAGCTGCTGGGTCAACCGCAACCGCAATCCGGACTGGTCGCGCGGATATCGAGGCCGAGCTGAAGCACCACCTCGGCCTGCGCAAGGTGATCTGGCTGCCCGGCATCGCCGGCAAGGACATTACCGATGCGCACGTGGACTTCTATGCGCGTTTCGTGCGGCCGGGCGTGGTGATCGCCAACCTGGACAACGATCCGGAGTCCTACGATTACGATCTGACCCGCGAGCATCTGCGGATCCTGCGCGGGGCCACCGATGCCGATGGCCGCCGCCTGCAGGTGCACACACTGCCGCCGCCGCTGGACGGGCGCGATAACGTGCATACCCGCGACAATGATGATCTTGCGATGGGCTACATCAACTACCTGCCGATCAACGGCGCGGTGGTCGCGCCGCAGTTCGGAGACGACGAAGCGGATGGATTCTGCCGCGAACTACTGGAAGACATGTATCCCGGCCGCGTGATCGAGCAGGTGGATATCGATGCCATCGCGGGCGGCGGTGGCGGCATCCATTGCGTGACCAAGAACATGCCGAAGGTGGGCTGACGCGCCTCAGGCGTCGTCCTGCTTCAATGCGGCATCGGCAGCCAGCAGCGCCTCGGCGGCTGCACTGAGCGGCGGCGACG
This sequence comes from Stenotrophomonas sp. 93052_Sma, assembly GCF_056481145.1. Classification (NCBI taxonomy): domain Bacteria; kingdom Pseudomonadati; phylum Pseudomonadota; class Gammaproteobacteria; order Lysobacterales; family Lysobacteraceae; genus Stenotrophomonas; species Stenotrophomonas sp. 93052_Sma. The sequence continues at coordinate 3,150,576 of NZ_CM151134.1, read as the reverse complement.
GCGGGGCGACCACGCCGATCGCTTCCATCATCTTCGGCATGCCCAGGAACTGCCGCGCGCGGCGGTCGTAGATGCCGGTGACCAGCAGCGCACGGGTGGCGATCTTCTGCTCGGGCCCGATCAGTACGCGTTGTTCCATGATCCCGCGCGAGCCGACCCAGCCGACCAGCCGCGTTTCCAGGGTGAAGCGCTGGAACGGCTTCAGCTCGCGGCGGAACTGGATGGTGCCGGCGCCGACGATCGGTGCCCACTTCTCGCGCAGCGCCACCCGGCCCAGGCCCATGCGCAGGATCAGGTCCAGCCGGCCCAGGTCGAAGATGTTCCAGTAGCGGCCGTTGGTCATGTGCAGGTTGCTGTCCAGGTCATTGGGCAGTACCCGGAACTGCAGCCGCGAGACCCCGAACGGGGCCTCCAGCTTGGGCCGGAACAGGCTGCACAGGAGCAGGTGGAGCAGGCGGAACCAGAGATTCATGGTTATGACGACTGTTATAGAATCGCCGGTACGCTAATCTATGACGACTGTCCTGGCAAGGAGCCTCCCGTGAGCCCGCGTCCCTCTGATGCGCCACAACGCGTGATTGATGCTGCGGCACAGATGCTGGCGCGCGTGGGTCTCAATGCCACCAGCATCCGTGAGGTCACCAAGCTGGCCGAGGCACCGCTGGGCTCCACCTATCACCACTTTCCCGGCGGCAAGCAGGAGCTGTTGGCGCGTGCCACCCATATGGCCGGCGACAAGGTCGAAGCGTTGTTGGTGGAGCTGCTGAAGGGCGGGGCGGTGCAGGGCCTGCAGCAGTTCCTGACGATGTGGCGCGAGCGCCTGCTGCGCACCGATTTCCGCGCAGGCTGCCCGGTGCTGGCCGCTGCGGTGGAGGAGCCGGTGGAGGCCGGACCGAGCCAGCCGCGCGCGGCAGCTGCAGAGGTATTCGCGCGCTGGCAGGGCCATCTGGCCGCAGCGTTCGTCGCCGACGGACACGATCCGGCCGCCGCGGGGGGCTGGCCAGTCTGGTGATCGCCAGCGTGGAAGGTGCGGTGGCGATGTGCCGCGCACTGCAGGACATCGCCCCGTTCGACCAGGTGGCCGCGCAGTTGCTGAAGGCCGCCGCGCGGCCTTGATCCGGCGGCACGGTCGCGGGAGACTCGGCGCAGGCCCTGACTGGACGCCGCCATGGACGAATCGCACTGCCGCCACCTGATCGAGCACTACCTGCAGGCCTACAACCGCTTCGACATCGACGCCATGCTGGCGGTGCTGGCGCATAACGTGCGTTTCGAGAACCACAGCGGCAGCCAGCTGACGATGGTCACCGAAGGCATCGATGCCTTCGGCGAACTGGCACGGCAATCGGCGCCGTTGTTCCGCGAGCGCGAGCAGCGGTTGCTCGAGTTGACCTTCGAGGATGGCATGGCGCTGGCCAGCATCGGCTGGCGTGGCGTGTTCGCGCAGGACATTCCCGATGGTCCCAGTGCGGGCACGGAACTGGCCCTGCAGGGACGCAGCGAGTTCGCTTTTGAGGACGGTCGCATCGTGCGGATCATCGACCGCAGCTGAGGATCGATGGCATAGGTCCGCCGTCTGGACAGCGGACCTGCCCGCGGTAGAATCCGCCCATCACCACCTACGCGTGCCCGGCAAGGATGTCCGCATGCAGTATCAGGTTTTCGAGCTTCCACGCTGCACGATCTGCGGCATCCAGCGGCGCCGATGAAACGCACCCGTTTCTTTACACGCAGCCCATTGAAGCTGCCGGCTAATCGCGGCAGTGAAGTCGTGCGCGCGGCAGCATCTGCAGCAGCTCGGCTGGCCGCGCCTGCAGATGGCGCTGATCGTGGCCCTGACCGGTGCGGCCGGTTTCCTCGCCTCGCACCTGCTGCGTCTGGCCGGTATCGACGCGATGCTGCTGCGCTACCCGATGGCCGTGCTGCTGGCCTATGGCGTATTCCTGCTGCTGATGTGGATCTGGATCCGCTGGCGCTGGGACAACGTGCTGGATGGCCTGTCGCCGGATGTGGGCAGTTGCAGCCCATCGCCTCGCGGAAGTGCCGTGGAATCACCGTGGAGCGGCGTCGGTGGCCGTTCTGGAGGTGGCGGCGCGTCAGCTTCGTGGAATGAGTCGGCGCGGGTCAGCGGCGGCGATGCCAGTGAGCTGCCGTTGACCGGCCTGGCCGAAGACGAAGCGGGCCTGCCGTTGCTCGCGATCCTCGGCCTCGTCGCGCTGGTGGCGACCGTTCTGCTGGCCAGCGTGTGGATTGTGTGGTCGGCGCCAGTGCTGATGGCTGAGCTGCTGGTGGACGCGGCCATCGCCGGAGGCCTGTACCGGCGCATGCAGGGCATGCGGGAGCAGGGATGGTGGCGCGTATGCGTGACGCACACGATCTGGCCGCTGCTCGGGTTGTTGGTGTTTTTCACCGTTGTTGGATGGCTCGCACAGGAGCTGGCACCAGGTGCGGTCAGTCTGGCCCAGGCATTTCGGGCACTGTAGCGGCGCATGTGGATGGCCGAGCCCAGTTTTTCGTTCCTGGCCTACCCTGCGCTATGATCCGCGCCAAGGCCAAGGTATGTGGCCGGCTGTCAACCACCACTGACGAGGAAGAGCGCATGGATGTCGCTGCACACCGCAACAGGACGTTGTTTCGTTGGACCATGTTGGTGCTGCTGGCGGTGTTGTTGCCGTTTGCAGCACTGGCACAGCCTGCAGCCGGGCAGGCCGATGGCGCCGAAGCCGCCACCACCGCTACGGAAGAGGCGCAATGCCGCGCCTGCACTTATGAGCGCATTGGGCCCAAGGTCGATATCGGCCTGGTGGCCCTGATTTCGCTGCTGGTGGTGGGCCTGCTGGTGGCGGTATCCCGCGAATGGGGCACCACCTCGCAACGATGGACCTGCCGCACGCTGGCCCTGTTGCTGGTGGGTTTCGGTGTGGCGTTGCTGTGGTGGGCTGGCAGCATCGTCTACCTGGGCTACAACCCGTGGCAGGAAATGGCCGCCCCCGTCGATGGCTCGCTCACCTCGACACTGCTCACTACCTCACCGAAGTGGCTGGCGGCGATGGTGCTGATCGGCTTCGCGCCTTCCATCTGGAAACGCAGCGAGCGCCTGCCGGCGTGGCGCATCAGCTGACATTGAAACGGCGGCGCTGGATCACACCCGGCGCCGCCTGCGGTCATCAGTCAAAGCGCAAACGCACACCAGCGTAGATGCCACGGCCTTCGCCCGGCGTCGAGCGGGCAATATCCTTGCCGGCATCGTTGTAGCCCGGCGTGACCGTGGCGGCGTAGTGGCGGTTGCCGATGTTGCGCATCTCCGCCCAGGCCTGCCAGCGGCCACCGGGTGCGTCGTAGCCGATGCGGCTGCCGAAGATCACATGGCTGTCGGCCCAATAGCTGTTGGCGTAGTCCACGGCGATGCGCGAGGCGTATTCGGTATTGAGCGCAGCGTACAGGCCGGACGCGTGATCGAAGCGCAGCTCGGCCTGGTAGGCGTGGCGCGGCAGGCCGGGCAGGCGGTTGCTGCCGAAACGCGCATCGTGGCGATAGCGGAGGTCGCTGAAGGTGTACGCCTGACGCAGCGACAGGCGGCCCGGTGCAGCCTGCCACAGGGTGCTGTCCAACCCGGCTTCGATGCCGCGGTGAACGGTGGGGCTGGCGTTGTTCTCGGCGATGAACAGGTTCGGCACCGGCTGCAGTTCGACGCTCAGCAGTTCGTGGTTCACGTGTGCGTAGTAGCCGGTCAGTTCCCAGCGACCCAGCGCCGCGTCACCGCGCGCACCCAGTTCCAGCGTGGTGGCCGTCTGGTTCTGCATCGGCACCGGCGCGCGCTGGCGGCCAGTGGACGGGCCATTGCCCGGCCCGAAGTACTGGTTGGAGCCCCAGATCATCGACCACGGGTGCGGCGCCTCCACCGAACGGCTGAGGTTGCCGAGCCACTGGGTCTGGGCGCTGTGCTGCCAGGTGAAGCCCAATCGAGGTGCGTAGTCCCAGTCGCGGTCGCGCAGGCGGCCGCCGCTGCTCGGCCAGGTCACCTGCACATCGCGACGGGTGTTGATCAGTGCCAGCCCGGTCTGCATGCGCAGGCGGTCATTGAAGGTGAGGGTATTGCCGACGTGCAGCGTGCTGTCGGTGCCGTGGTGGCGGAAATCACGCGTACGCGTGCCGGCGGCATAGCCGTTGCTGGCAAAGCGTAGCGACTCGCGCACATCGGCGTCCAGGTCGTGGGTGATACGCAGGCCGACCGTGGTTTCGCTGTCCAGACCGAACAGCCGGTGGCGGCGGCGGTAGTCCAGCGTGGCGTTGAGGTTGGCGTAGTCCAGCTGCTGCCGGTACAGGCTCTCGTTCAAGTCCATCGGGTACGTGTGGTAGACCAGCCCCGCCTGCAGCGAGGAACCCTCATCGATCTGCAGCGTGGTGACGTTGCCCACCCAGGTGCTGCCCGGCTGAGGGCGACGCGCATCGATGGCCCGGTTGGCCGCATTCGCGGCATGCGGGTCGTTGCGGATCTGGTCGCGGGTCAGGCGACCGGGCGTTTCGTGATTCGTTTCGCGGTAACGTACGAAGAAGCGCGTCTGCAGGTCGGGCGTGATCTGCCAGCCGATGTTGGCCATCGCGCCCTTGCCATCGCCGCGCGCATGGCGCTGATAGCCATCGAACTCGGTATCGGTGTAGGCCAGGAAGTAATCGACGTCGCCACTGACGCCGCCCCAGCTGATGCCACGCTTCTGGTAGCCACGGCTGCCGGCTTCGTAGTGCAGCTGCACTCCGCCCGAATCACGGCCGCTGCGGCTGACGTAGTCGATGGCACCGCCCAGCGCCAAGGCGCCACGCTCGAAACCGTTGGCGCCGCGCAGGACTTCCACTCGGGACAGCCACAGCGTTTCCAGCAGCTCGTAGGGCGTGCCGCCCGGGCCGGTCAGTGGCAGACCGTCGATCGACACCGCGATGCCAGAGGCGTGCGCGCCCGGGCCCCGGTTGATGCCCGAGCCACGGATCGAGATCTTGGTGCCCTCGTTACCCGGTGACTGCGCGCTGATGCCCGGTTGGTAGGCCAGCACATCGGCACTGCTGGACAAGCGGCTGTCGGCCTTGGCTACGTCGATGACGTTGCTGGCGCCGGGTACGCGCTTCAGCGCCTCGCGCGCCTGGGCGCTGGCATCGGCGGCGGTGACCTGCACCGCATCCAGCGTGGTGGCCTGAGGGGCCGCAGCGGCGGTGGAGGAAAGGCCGAGGGAAACGGCCAGGAACAGCAGTGATCGGGTGGGGCGGTACGACGAGAGCGACATGCGGGAATGCTGTAAACCACGAAAGTGGCGCGCAAGTTAACAGGTCGCGCGCGCCACGTCACCCATCGGCGGCGTATGGCCGCCCGCGCTCCTTGTAGAGTCGAGATCCTATGTTCGTGGTCAAGCCTGCTGGAAGCAGGCTTGACCCACCTTCAGCATGGCCGGATCGAAGTCCCGGCCGCTTTTGAAGACACCCCAGGCGATCCTGGCCAGCTTTCTGGCCAGGATGTTGAAGACGGCGGTGCTGGGGTGACCGCGTTTTGACAGCTCGTCGTAGAGCGGTTGCCCCTGGCGACACCGCTTGAGCCCCATTGCGGCCATGTAGAGCATCTGGCGCAGCACTGGCGCGCCCTGTTTGGACAGCCGACGCCGTCCCGTTCTGCCGCCAGACTCGTTGGGCCGGGGATCCAGGCCCGTGCAGGCGATCCACGCGTTGGCGTTGGCCAACGGCCAGCGCGTCATGTAGTAAATCAGGTGAGCGGCGACGGCGGGGCCGATACCAGGGATGGTCAACAGGCGCTTGTAGAGCGTGCCATGCTCTCCATCGCGACCCAAGCGCTGCAGTTCGCTTTCCAGCTCGGACAGCGTCCCAGCCAGAGCGCAGAACAGATCTGACAGCTCCCCGGGGGCACTTTTGCTTACCCCGAAGGATTGCTCCAGGCGCGCGCGTGTCTTTACCAGCGTCTGCCGCTTGCGCAGCAAATCGTGCATCTGTTGCTGCTCATCGGTACGCGGTACGTATTCACGCAGGCGATCGTTCTCCTTCTTCACGTATCGGGCGATCGCTTCGGCGTCCATGGCGTCTGTCTTGCCACGCGAGCCCGTCGCCCGGCCGTAGTGCTTGATCAGACGTGGATTGATCACATAGACAACGTGGCCTGCCTGGCCAGCCATCCGAGCCAACAACTCGTAGTACCGCCCCGTCGCCTCCATGCCAATCCGGCATCGCTGGGGCAAGGTGTTGAGCCACTGGGCTATGCCGGCCCGGGTGTTGGCGATCCTGTCGCCGGCCTTGCGGTCGGCCACTGCCGGTACGAACTCCTTGGAGTCCACGTCCACGCCAATATCGAGAGAATCAGACATTTGTACGGCTCCCAGCTATCTTTAAGGGGCTGGGGTGGTACCGCACCGACGTTAGCTTGCCTACATCGACGATCCCCTTTGGGGGCCGTACGATCCTTTATCGACGTTCGTGTGCGGGATGGGGATCGCTCGACTCGTCTGTCGGCTAGTATCCGCAGATGCATGCTTGACGGTCCCTCCACCCTGGCTCCTACATACCTCGTAGGAGCCGGGAGGAACATACAAGCTTGCTCGACTGTCTTTCGCTTTCTGTAGAGTCGAGCCTTGCTCGACTGCCTCTGTGTGCCGGAGTCGAGCACGGCTCGACTCTACAGAGCCGGTTTCGCCAGCGCCTTGGCCTTCGCGTACAGCCGATCAGCCGCTTCCCTATCGCCCAATGCCGCATGGCACTCGGCCAGGCTGTCCCACGCGTTGGCCGAATCCGGATACAACTCGGCGTTGAGCGCGAACACTTTCAGTGCCTTGCTGGCACCCAGACTCTCGCGGATGGCATAGCCATCGGCATTGATCGCACGTTCCAGTTCGCCGGTGGGAACGCCGTTGCTGACGCGCAGCCAGCTACGCATCTGCGGTTTCGCATCGGTGCTGTCATCCAGCGCATAGCCGATCAACCGCTCGGACAACACCGCATGCGGAAACTCCCCGGGCGCGGCCACCCCCATCATGCTCTCCACCAGCGTGCTGGACCAGACATTGCGGGCGCTGCCGTTGGTCAGGTACACGAACACCCAGTAGCCGCTGGCCAGCGTGCCCTTGTAGGCCAATCGCGCACGTACACGGGTGCCACCATCGTGGCCGACCTGGGTGTAGCCGTCGCTTCGGGTGGTGTCCCAACCGGTGGAGAAGAAATTGCTGCCGCCACCGCTCAGTTTCTGCGGCTGCCAGAGTCTTTCCAGGGTCGCCGTGCGCACCAGCTTTCCGCTCGCCAGCGCCTGCAGGAAACGGTTCATGTCGCCCACGGTGGTCTGCAGATCGGCATGGCCCCAGCCGTAGTCCGGCCAGGCATCTTCATTGGCCGGCTGCAGCTGGCCGTCCTTGCCGATGTAAGGCACCGCCGCGCGCTTGGCTGGCACGCTGGCAACGCCCCACGAGGTGCTGGTCATCTTCAGCGGTTGCAGGATGCGTTCGCGCGCGATGGCCGGGTAGGGCTTGCGGTAGTGCGCTTCCAGCAACGCCGTCAGTACCAGGTAGTTGGCCTGGGTGTACTGCACGCGGCTGCCGGCGGCGAACTGCATCGGTGTCGCGCCGGCCACCTTCAGCGCTGCTGCAAGGTCCGGCGCCACTCCGGTGTAGCCCTTGCTCACCCAGCGGTTGTCCACCCGGTCGTAATACTCGCCGATACCCGAGCTGTGGTTGAGGAAATCGCGTACGTGAATGGTCTGCCATGCTGATGGCAGGTCCGGCACATAGCGACTGGCCGGCGCATCCAGATCCACCTTGCCCTGATCCACCAGTTGCATCACCAGCGTGCTGGTCAGCAGCTTGGCCATCGATTGCGCGGCGAAGATGGTATCGACGGTGGCCGGTGCATGGGTAGCGGGATCACGTTCACCGCTGGCGCCCTGGTACAGCACCTGGCCATTGTGCGCGACCAGTACCGCCTGGCCGGCGATGCCGTAGCGCTCGCGGTTGGCCTGCAGTTGGGTGTCGAGCTGAGCAGAGAGAGTGCCGGGAGCGCTACGTGCAGAAGCGATCGGAACGGTGAACAGGGCACAGAGCAATGCGGCAGCAAGGGTGCGGTACATCGCGGTGATCCGTCAGCGGTGATGGCGCATGTTGGTCACGGCGGGAGAGCGGGTCAAGCGGGGCTGGCGGCAATGTGAATGAATGAATTTCCAATGGTCTGTCGTAAACAGCTCTTAGAATCTGATGAAGCACCAGATATAAGAGCGCCTCAGTCCACGCCGACGAAACAGTCCAAGATGGGAGGGACAATGGAAGATGATGAAGATTTCGCGCTCTTCATCGAGAGCTTCGGTGAGGCAACTGAACACGATCCGGTGCCAGAGACCGCGTTCTCCAAGTGGGCGGGCATCTTGCCTGAATCGCTCTTGAGCTATTGGCGTCGGGATGGATGGGCGAACTATGGCAATGGACGGCTGTGGACGGTGAATCCCGAGGACTACGAAGGCCTGATGCACATGTGGTTGTCTGGTACGCCATTTCCCCTGATCGATACCTACCATGTGTTTGCCAGAAGCGGGTTTGGACGGCTCTACCTGTGCGGCGAAGCATCAGGCGCTGGCGTGAGCATCGATCCGATCCGCAGTGAAGTATTTGCTCTTCAGAACTGTTTGAGACCCAAGCCTCTCGCACGGCAGGAGGGTGGCATCAAGGCATTCTTCGCTTGCGCGGAGCTTGACGACTTTGATCTGATGGATGGGGCCGAAGAGCTGCCTTTCGACAGGGTTGTGAGCACTTGCGGGCACTTGATGGCGGATGAGATGTATGGCTTTGAGCCAGCGCTGGTTTGCGGCGGCGAAGTAGCCATTGGCAATCTGCGCAGGTTCAAGCTTCAGCCGCACCTGCACATGCTGAGGGAGTTCGCCGCGCCTGCGTTTCCACGCTATGCGAACAATGTGAAACCGCTGGCCCGGAAGTGATCCGAAGGACCCAATCATGTAGAGCCGAGCCCATGCTTGGCTGCCTTCCCTGGAAGCATTGAGCCGAGCATGGCTCGGCTCTACAGGTGCCTTCCGGTAGTGCTGGCCGCTGGCCGGCACCCCTGCGATCAGCCGAGGATGCCCGGCAGATCCAGCCCCTTTTCCTTCGCGCAGTCGATCGCGATCTCATAGCCGGCATCGGCATGGCGCATCACGCCGGTGGCCGGGTCGTTCCACAGCACGCGGCCAATCCGCTTGGCTGCGGCCTCGGTGCCATCGCAGACGATCACCATGCCGGCGTGCTGCGAGAAGCCCATGCCGACGCCACCGCCGTGGTGCAGCGACACCCAGGTCGCGCCGCTGGCGGTGTTGAGCAGGGCGTTCAGCAGCGGCCAGTCGGACACCGCATCGGAACCATCGGCCATCGCTTCGGTTTCTCGGTTCGGCGACGCCACGCTGCCGCTGTCCAGATGGTCACGGCCGATCACCACCGGCGCCTTCAGTTCACCGTTGGCGACCATTTCGTTGAACGCCAAGCCGAGGCGATCGCGGTCACCCAGGCCCACCCAGCAGATGCGCGCCGGCAGGCCCTGGAATTTGATCTTCTCGGCGGCCATGTCCAGCCAGCGGTGCAGGTGCGGGTTGTCCGGAATCAGTTCCTTCACCTTGGCGTCGGTCTTGGCAATGTCTTCCGGGTCGCCACTCAGTGCGGCCCAACGGAACGGGCCGATGCCACGGCAGAACAGCGGGCGGATGTAGGCGGGTACGAAGCCCGGGAAATCGAAGGCATTGGCCACGCCTTCTTCCAGTGCCATCTGCCGCAGATTGTTGCCGTAGTCCACTGTCGGTACGCCCAGCGCGTGGAAGCCGAGCATGGCGCGGATGTGGTTGGCCATCGATGCGCGTGCAGCCTTCTCCACTTCCTTCGGTGCACTCACACGCTTCTCATCCCACTGTTCGACGGTCCAGCCCTGTGGCAGGTAGCCGTTCACCGGGTCGTGCGCGGAGGTCTGGTCGGTCAGCAGGTCCGGCTTCACGCCGCGCTTGAGCAGTTCAGCCAGTACATCGGCGACATTGCCGAGCAGGCCCACCGACTTCGGCGTACCGGCCTTGCACGATTCGTCGATCAGGCGCAGCGCTTCGTCCAGATTGTCGGTCCAGGTGTCGAGGTAGCCGGTGCGCAGTCGCATGTCGATGCTGCTCTTGCGGCACTCGACGGCCAGGCAGGACGCGCCGGCCATCACTGCAGCCAGCGGCTGCGCGCCGCCCATGCCGCCCAGGCCACCGGTGAACAGCCACTTGCCGGTCAGGTCGCCACCGAAGTGCTGGCGGCCCATCTCCACGAAGGTCTCGTAGGTGCCCTGCACGATGCCCTGCGCGCCGATGTAGATCCAGCTGCCGGCAGTCATCTGGCCGTACATGGCCAGGCCCTTCTTATCCAGCTCGTTGAAGTGGTCCCAGTTGGCCCAGCGCGGCACCAGGTTGGAATTGGCGATCAGCACGCGCGGCGCATCGACGTGGGTGCGGAACACGCCCACCGGCTTGCCCGACTGCACCAGCAGGGTCTGGTCGTCGTCCAGGCGCTTGAGCGTCTCGACGATGGCATCAAAACTCTCCCAGTCGCGCGCGGCGCGGCCGATGCCGCCATACACCACCAGTTCCTGCGGCCGTTCGGCCACGTCCGGGTGCAGGTTGTTCATCAGCATGCGCAGCGGCGCTTCGGTCAGCCAGCTCTTGGCGTTCAGCGTGGTGCCGGTGGGCGCGGCAATGGTGCGGGTCGGGTCGTTGCGGGTCATGCGGCGCTCCGGTTCGTAGCGAATTCAAGGCAGGCGTTGAGCACCTGCGCCAGGGTGTGGCGCAGCGGTGCGGCGTGGTCGGGGTCGAGCGGGGTGGGCCAGCTGTGCTCGTCCACCTGGTCCGGCAGGGGTTCGTGCATGTAGCCGCGGCAGGCCAGTTCCATCTGCAGGCTGTGCACGCCGCCGGCGACGTTGCTGTAGTGGCGGGTGATCCAGCCGCCCTTGAAGCGGCCGTTGCGCACCTGGCTCATGCCACTGATCTTCAGCAGGTTCTCCACCACATCGCTCAAGGCGTTGTCGCAGGACGTGTCCGGTGCGCCGGACGGGCCGGCGGTGCCGAGGTTGAACTGCGGCAGCTCGCCTTCGAACAGGTGCGGGATATGTGAGCGGATCGAGTGTGCGTCATACACCACGACAGTGCCGAACCTCGCACGCAGGCGCGTGATCTGTGCGGCCAGCGCATCGTGGTAAGGCAGGAAATACGTGTCGCGGCGACGGGCGATTTCCGCGTCATCCGGTTCGCGCCCGGCGTGGTACAGCGGCTGGTTGTCGAAGGTGGTCAGCGGACACAGGCCGGTGGTGTTCTGACCCGGGTACAGCGACGCACCGCTGGGATCGCGGTTGAGGTCGATCACCGAACGCGAGATCGCCGAGCGCACCGTGGTTGCGCCCATGCCGCGCACGAAGTCGTACAGTTCGTGCACCCACCAGTCGGCGTCGCGACGGGCCAGCCACGGCGAGTGGTAGTTGCCGATCAGGTCGTGCGGCAGCTCGCTGCCGGTATGCGGGAAGCTGACGATCAGCGGGGCATCGCCTTCGTGCACCGTCAGCCATTCGGGATGGACATTCATGCCTGCGGTTCCACGGTCGGCAGCAGCTCCGCCAAGCCCTGTGCCAGCGCGCCGCTGCGCACCAGGTTCGTGGCGGTCACCATGTCCGGGTGGAAGTAGCGGTCTTCTTCCAGCGTCGGCACCTGTGCACGCAGGGTGGCGCGCACGGATTCCAGCGCGGCACTGGAGCGCAGCGGTGCGTGGAAGTCGCAGCCCTGCGCGGCGGCCAGCAGTTCGATGCCGATCACGTTGGCGGCGTTCTCGGCCATCTGCATCAGGCGGCGCGCACCGTGTGCGGCCATCGACACATGGTCTTCCTGATTGGCCGAGGTCGGGATCGAATCGACGCTGGCCGGGTAGGCGCGCTGCTTGTTTTCCGAGACCAGCGCGGCGGCGGTCACCTGCGGAATCATGAAACCGGAATTCAGGCCCGGGCGTGGGGTCAGGAACGCCGGCAGGCCGGACAGCGCCGGGTCGACCAGCATCGCCAGGCGGCGCTCGCTGATCGAACCGATCTCGCACACCGCCATCGCCAGCATGTCGGCGGCGAAGGCGACCGGCTCGGCGTGGAAGTTGCCGCCGGACAGTGCTTCGCCGGTCTCGGTGAACACCAGCGGATTGTCGGACACACCGTTGGCTTCGATTTCCAGCGTGGTCGCCGCCTGGCGCAGGATGTCCAGCGCCGCGCCCATCACCTGCGGCTGGCAGCGCAGGCAGTACGGGTCCTGCACGCGCACGTCGTTGTCGCGGTGCGATTCCCGGATGCCCGAGTCCTGCATCAAGCTGCGCAGCGTCGCGGCAGTGGCGATCTGTCCGCGCTGTCCACGCAGGGCATGGATGCGCGGATCAAACGGCGTGTCCGAGCCCTTGGCGGCTTCCACCGACAACGCGCCGGTGACCAGCGCGGCCTGGAATACAGTCTCGATCTCGAACAGGCCGGCCAGTGCATAGGCGGTGGAGAACTGGGTGCCGTTGAGCAGCGCCAGGCCTTCTTTTGCACCCAGCTCGATGGGCTGCAGGCCAGCACGTGCCAGTGCATCGATCGCCGGCAGGCGTTCGTCTCCGATGAAGGCTTCGCCCACGCCCAGCATCACGCTGGCCAGGTGCGAGAGCGGCGCCAGGTCACCCGAGGCACCCACTGAGCCCTGTGCGGGCACCACTGGCAGCACGCCCTCGACCAGCATCGCTTCGAGCAGCAGCAGGGTTTCCTCGCGCACGCCCGAAGCGCCCTGCGCCAGGCTGACCAGCTTCAGCGCCATCATCAGTCGCACCACATTCGCCGGCATCGGCTCGCCAACACCGGCCGCGTGCGAGAGCACGATGTTCCGCTGCAGGGTGGCCAGGTCCTCGCGCTCGATGCGCACGCTGGCCAGCTTGCCGAAGCCGGTGTTGATGCCATAGACCGGCGCGCCCTTGGCGACGATGGCGGCCACGGTCGCGGCACTGGCACGCACCACCGGCAGCGCGGCCGGGTCCAGTGCAAGCGGCGCACCGCGATAGGCCTGCCGCCACTGGGCGAGGGTGACATGGCCGGGGCGAAGAACCAGGGTGTTGCTCATGTGTTGCTCCAGGAGGCAGGCAGGTCGGGCTGTCCGCGCACCACGCGCGCGTGCAGCGGGTTGAATCCAATGCGATAGACCAGGTCGGCGGGGGCGTCGATGTCCCAGATCGCCAGATCGCAGTCCAGGCCCACGGCCAGGCGGCCGATGCGGTCGCCATGGCCCAGAGCGCGCTGCTTCTCGGGTGAAGCCGGCGATGCACTCGTCCACGGTCAGGCGGAACAGGGTGGCGCCCATGTTCATCGCCAGCAGCGGACTGGTCAGCGGCGAGGTGCCCGGGTTGCTGTCGGTGGCCAGCGCCAGCGGCACGCCGGCCGCACGCAGCGCGGCGATCGGCGGCAGGGTGGTATCGCGGGTGAAATAGAAGGCACCGGGCAGCAGCACGGCGACGGTGCCGGCCGCCGCCATCGCGGCAATGCCGGCATCGTCCAGGTGTTCGATATGGTCGGCCGAGAGGGCACCGAAGCTGGCGGCCAGTTCGGCGCCATGCTGGTTGCTCAGCTGCTCGGCGTGGATCTTGATCGCCAGTCCGTGTGTGTGCGCAGCTTCGAAAACCTGCCGCGCCTGCGCCGGCGAGAACGCGATGTTCTCGCAGAACACATCCACTGCTTCGGCCAGGCCTTCGGCGGCGATGGCCGGGATCATCACATTGCACACCTCGTCGGTGTACTCCTGTGCTTCACGGCCCGGCGGAATCGCGTGCGCACCGAGGAAGGTGGTCACCACGTTGACCCGGCATTCCTCGCCCAGCGCACGCGCCACCTGCAGCTGCTTGCGTTCGTCGCGCAGGGTCAGGCCGTAGCCGGACTTGATCTCGAGGGTGGTCACGCCCTCGGCGCGCATCGCCAGCAACCGTGGGCGGCTTTCGCGGGCCAGCTGTTCCGGCGTGGCGGCGCGGGTGGCGCGCACGGTGGAGACGATGCCGCCGCCGGCACGGGCGATGTCGGCATAGCTGACGCCCTGCAGGCGCTGCTCGAACTCGTTGGCGCGGTTGCCGGCGTAGACCAGGTGGGTGTGGCAGTCGATCAGGCCGGGCGAAATCCAGCGGCCTTCGCCGTCGATGCGGGTGGTCGGTTGCAGGTGGGCATCGCTGCCGGCGGTGCCGACGTGGACGATGCGTCCGTCGGCGCAGGCCAGCACGCCATCGCGGATGACGCCCAGGCCGTCGCCGTCGAGGGTGATCAGGTGAACGTTGGACCAGAGGGTATCGACGTGCATGGCATCCACAACGCGGCTGTGCTTATATGTCTATACAATATAGGCGTCCATTTCGGGTTGTCCAGCCATGTCCGATTCGCGTTCCCCGCACAGTTTCCATGCCGCCCACGCCCTGCTGGTCGAGGGTTGGGCCCGCGATGTCCGCCTGCAGGTGCAGGACGGTCGCATCACGGCGATCAGTACGGGGCAGGGCGCGCAGGCGGGCGACACCCGCGCCGGCATCCTGGTGCCGGGCCTTCCCAATCTGCACAGCCACGCCTTCCAGCGCGGCATGGCCGGGCTGACCGAGATCGGCGGCGGCGACGGTGACAGCTTCTGGAGCTGGCGCGAGCTGATGTATCGCTTCCTGGCCCATCTGCGCCCGGACGCGGTGCAGGCCATCGCCGCCCAGGCCTACATGGAAATGCTGGAAAGCGGCTTCACCCGCGTCGGTGAATTCCACTACCTGCACCACGATGCTGACGGCCGGCCGTATGCCAACCGTGCCGAGATGAGCGCGCGGATTGCGGCGGCGGCCGACCAGACCGGCATCGGGCTGACCCTGCTGCCGGTGTTCTATGCGCATGCCGATTTCGGCGGGGCGGCACCGAACCCCGCGCAGCGACGCCTGATCCACGACGTGGACGGCTTCGCGCAGCTGCTGGACGCCGCGAAGCCGTCTTTGACCGCGCTGCCCGATGCGGTGCTCGGCATTGCCCCGCACAGCCTGCGTGCAGTCACCGGCGAGGAATTGAGTGCGTTGCTGCCGCTTACCGACGGCCCGGTGCACATCCACATCGCCGAACAGGTGCGCGAGGTGGAGGCCTGCCTGGCCTGGAGCGGCCAGCGTCCGGTGCAGTGGCTGTACGACCATGCGCCGGTGGATGCGCGCTGGTGCCTGGTGCACGCCACCCACATCACCGACGATGAGCGCGCCGCCATCGTGGCCAGCCAGGCGGTGGCCGGCCTGTGCCCGATCACCGAGGCCAATCTGGGCGATGGCTTGTTCCCGATGCAGGCGTTCGCGCGAGGGTGGGCGCTTCGGTGTCGGCTCCGATTCCAATGTGCTGATCGACGCGGCCGAAGAACTGCGCCTGCTCGAGTACGGTCAGCGCCTGACCCTGCGCGGGCGCAATGTGCTGGCCCCGGATGCCACCCGCAGCACCGGCCGCTTCCTGTTCGAGGGTGCGCTGCACGGCGGTGCACAGGCGTTGGGCGTGGCCGCCGGGCTGCAGGTTGGCGCCAGTGCCGACCTGGTCGAGCTGGATGCCGCACACCCCGCGCTACAGGCGCGGCAGGATGACGCATGGCTTGACAGCTGGGTGTTCGCCGCACGTAATGGCGCGCTGCGATCGGTCTGGCGCCATGGCCGCCAGTGCGTGGCCGACGGCCGCCACCTGCAGCGCGAGGCGATCACCACCGCCTTCGCTGCCGCCCTGCGTGGCGTGCTGGGCTGATCGCCTCCCGCCACCGAGACCCCATCACGTGAAGGCCAGCAAGTCCGCCACGCTCAACCAGCGTATCCGCAGCGATCTGGAAAGCCGCATCCTCAGCGGAGAGTGGGCGCCGGGCTTCCGTATTCCGTACGAACACGAGCTGATGGAGCAGTACGGCTGCTCGCGGATGACCGTGAACAAGGTGCTGACCGCGCTGGCCGAGAGCGGCATGATCGAGCGTCGCCGCCGCGCTGGTTCGTTCGTGGCGCGGCAGCCCCCGCACCTGGAGCAGGTGGCGCTGGAGATTCCCGATATCGCGATGGAAGTGGGTTCGCGTGGCCATCAGTACGCGTATCGCCTGCTGCAGCGCGACCTGCGCCTTGCAGATGCCGGCAATGCCGGTGAAGTCGAGCTGGCCGGCAGCGAAATGCTGCTGGCGATGCGCTGCCTGCACCTGGCCGACGGCCGCCCGCTGGCGCTGGAGCATCGTCTGATCAGCCCGGTGGGCGTGCCCGAGGTGCTGGAGGTCGACTTCAGTACCACCGCGCCGGGCAGCTGGCTGCTGCAGAACGTGTCCTGGACCCGTGCCCAGCACCGCATCAGTGCCTGGGGCGCGGACACCGCCACCGCCAAGCTGCTGGAGGTGAAGCCCGGCACCGCCTGTCTGGTGATCGAGCGCCTGACCTGGCGCGGCGAACAGCCGATCACCCGTGTGCGGCAGGTGTTCCTCGGCGATGCCTGGGACCTGGTGGCGCGCTTCGCGCCTGGGGCAAGGTAGGGGCGGCCCCGCTCGGGACACGCTGTCGCCTTGAACTCTGTCGGGGCGTGTGTACGATGTGTATCGTCCCCGCATGAAGAGCAGGGACCTCATCCGGGATCTGGAGGCGGCAGGTTGGACCTGTCGCCGGATTCGCGGATCCCATCATGTATTCGTGCACCCGCAGCACCCTCACATCATCACCGTGCCTCACCCTAGGAAGGATCTGGGGAAAGGGCTGGTGCAGGCGTTGCGGAAGCTCGCAGGACTGACGTAGGAGGGCCCATGCGATATCCAGTCTTGATCGAGGCAGGCGATGAGCGCACCGCGTGGGGTGTGGTCGTTCCGGATCTGCCGGGGTGCTTCTCGGCGGCCGACACGCTTGAGGAGGCGCTCAGCGCTGCCGAGGAGGCTGCGCTCGCCTGGATTGATGCGGCCCTGGATGACGGGCGCTCGATTCCGACACCTTCCGCGCCACAGAAAATCGCCGCCGAGGCATCCAAGGACATCCGTTGGATTCTTGCGTACATCTGCATTGATCCGGCCCTGCTGGACGACACCATCGAGCGGGTCAACATCAGCCTGCCACGCCGGATCCTGGCGAGGCTGGATGCGCAGGCCAGAGCGGCAGGTGAATCGCGCTCCAGTTACATCGCCCATCTCGCAGCATTGGGCTGAGCGGGCGCCATGTAGAGCCGAGCCCATCTCGGCTGCTGTTGGCGCGATGCGCGATGAGTCGAGCGTGGCTCGACGCTACAGAGGCATCCACGCATGGCGTGGATCTACAGACACCCCAATCAATACGTAGCGCACTGCCGCCAGCGTACGGGCTCATCCACGCCAGGGCGGGCGTTGAGCTGGATGCGCACGTTACGCAGGGCGGGGTAGTGCAGCACTTGCTCGCAGACCTGCGGCCACACCGCGTCCAGCTCGCCGGTACGGTTGATCGCCAGCGTCTGCCGGGTCAGCCAGACACCGCTGGCGATGCCGGGTTTGCCGGCCAAGGCACGGGACAGATCGGCCTGGAAGCGCTCCAGCGTGGCGGCATCCGGGTTGGGATTGCTGCGCGCATCGGTTGAGGGTGTGGCCGGCGCAGGCAGCGTGGCCGGCGGCGTGGTGGCGGGGGCCGGCGCCGGTTCGGGCGCCGCTTCAAC
Source organism: Stenotrophomonas sp. 93052_Sma (assembly GCF_056481145.1). Taxonomy (NCBI): domain Bacteria; kingdom Pseudomonadati; phylum Pseudomonadota; class Gammaproteobacteria; order Lysobacterales; family Lysobacteraceae; genus Stenotrophomonas; species Stenotrophomonas sp. 93052_Sma. The sequence continues at coordinate 3,132,885 of NZ_CM151134.1, read as the reverse complement.
CGCAGGCGCGACCGGCGCGGGGGCGACCGCCACCTCGGCAACGGGCGGGGCGTCCTGCACATGCAGCCCTTGCAGGCTCAATCCCACCAGCAGGCCCAGCGTCACCGCGGCGAGCGCGGCTATAGCAATGCGGCGCAGGGCTTCATGGCGGGCGCTGGCGCGCACACGGGTTTCGATTTCCGCCGGTAGATAGGGCTGCAGCAACGGCCACAGGCGCGGGCCGTCCAGCACCTCGACCGCCTGCTTTTCGGCGGCGCTGCGGCCGTCGCGTTCCATCCGGCCTTCGGTCAGCAGCACGCCGCCGCGGGCGCCGGCCAGGCGCGCGGCCGCGCCCAGTTCGTTCACCGCGGCGGTGCCGATGCGATAGGCCAAGCCGTGCTTGCACGAGACCAGCCAGCTGTTGGGGCCGTCGCTGAGCAGGAAATCGCTGCTGGGCTCACGGGATTCCTCGCCCGGGTCATCCAGTTCGCGCAGGCCGCGCTGCTCGCGCAGCATGCGCTTGACCAGTACCGAGAACTCGCGCCAGTGCATGCCCGCCAGGGCCTGCAGGCCGAGTTGCATCTCCTTTTGCCGCCGCTTGATCCACCACAGATAGACAACAGCCAGGGAACAGGTAAGCAGGGCCGACAGCAGGGCCAGGATCCAAGGGAGCATGCAGGAGGTGCGCGGAAGGGGCGAATGCGAAGGCGACAGTGTAAAGGTCGCGCCGTGCCGCTGAGTCAGGAGGTTCCTGACAGGAAGCGTGATGGAGCACGCAATTCGGAATACCGCGGGCACGAAAAACCCGCCAATCCTGAAGCCGTGAGGGGAGGGAACAAACGGCAGCCGAAGCGATTGGCGGGTTGCTCGCGATTGTCAATCAAAATTTATTGCATTGCAACAATTGCCGGTCAGGGCAGGCTGCCTGGCGACTGATGGCTGCCCGGTGCAGGTGCATCAGTGCCCGAGGCGTCGCGATTCTCCAGCTTGGCCAGGCGTGCCTGCAGTGCGTCGATGCGCGCCTCCAGCGCAGTCACCTCGTCGGCGGTTGGCACGTGCAGGCGCTTGAGTACGCCCTGAACCTGGTCGTCGAAGGCTTTTTCGACCTTGTTCCAGGTACCGGAAGCCTTCTCGCGGGCCTCGTCCAGCGACGTTTCAACGTTGTCGCGCCAGCCCGGGCCCTGTTCGCCGTTGCGTTCACGGCGGCGGGCTTCCCAGGCTTCGCCTTCCTTCACCAGGCCGTCGAAGAAGCGGCTGCCTTCGGCCTGTGCACGGCCAAGAGCGCCCAGGCCGGCCAACCAGACCTGCTGCGCCGAGTCACTCAGCTTGCGCGAGAAGCGCTCGGCCTGGTCACCGAAAGAGGCGTCGTCGTTGCGGCGGTCGTCGTTCTCGTAGTGGTTCATCGCACTTCCCGTGGGAGTTGGGCCTGCCCCGAGAGTAGCGCTGGCGTTGCACGGCCGTGATGGCCGCCGCCGGGGTTCAGCCCAGCTTTTCCTTCAGCACGCGCTGGATCTCGCCTTCGACCATGCCCTTCATCGCCGACAGCAGGAAGCCCAGCTTGGCCGTGACGCGCACGGCGCCCGGCTGCAGTTCGATCGCGCCGTCCACGCCACTGCCGGAGAAATTCAGTACGTCGGCAGTCCAGGACGACTTCAGGCCGAAGCGCTCGGACAGCTTGGCGGCGACCTGTTCGATCGCGGCGCGCCTGTGCATCGGGCAGGGCGTGGGCGTGGCGGACATCGATGGTGGACATGCAGGCTCCTGGCGCAAAGCGGGGATGATCAATGAGGGCGAGCATTGTGCGCATCGAGGGCCTTCGCGCCAAGCACTCATCGTGGGTTCTTCTTCGTTGGCGACCAACCTGCTAGGCTGCGCCGCGTGCAGAACCTGCTTGTTCACTTCAGCCAACAACAACAGCCCGACCAGCCGCTGCGGCCCGGGGTGCAACGCATCGTGCGCCAGGCCAATGGCAGTGTGAGGCTCGGCGACGCCGGCCACGGAGCCCTGCTGCTGGCACAGTTCTGCGTGGATGATCGCGGCCTCTGGCTGCAGGTCGGCAACGGTATCCGCGGCATTCATGTGAACGGTCGCCCGGTGCGGCGCATGGCGCTGCTGCGTGCGGGCGATGCGGTGTATGTGGACGGCGTGGAAATGGTCCTGCAGGGCGAGGTGGAGAGCCTGCTGCAGGCCCCCGCACCGAACAGCGGTGACGGCACCAATGAGCAGCAGCGCCTGCTGCGCGGTGTCGGTGGCCTGCACCATGGCCGCAGCTTCACGCTGTCGCGGTCCCGCCTGATCGGCCGCGGTGGCGACGCTGACATCGAGATCAATGAGCCGGCCTTCGCCGAACAGCACGCCCGCGTGGAAGTGCATGGCGAGCGCGTGCTGTTGCGTGACCTGGGCAGTGCCGATGGCACACGGGTCAATGGCGTGGCCGTGCGCCACTGCTGGCTGCAGGCAGGCGACCAGGTGGTGTTCGATGGCCAGCACCGGTTCGTGCTGGAAGTGCCGCATGACCCGCGCCGGCGCCCGCTGCCGGATGAAGACGAGTCCAGCCAGGACGCCGAGCAGGCGCCGGTGCTGCCGGCCGCGCCGCGCAAGGTCCGGCGCTGGCCGTGGCTGCTGGTGAGTGCGCTGCTGCTGGCCGCACTGCTCAGCCTGCTGCTCTGGTTCGGCGCGCTGATCTGAACCGGCCGTATCCGCTCTGGTAGGTGCCGACCTTGGTCGGCACGCTCCTTCGGCGGGGATGACGCCTGACGGCGTACGCCGACCAAGGTCGGCGACTACCGGGGCAATGCTGCTGGCCAATGGATTCCAATGAAACCAAATTTCCCTTGCCGCACAAGGCCGCAAGGCTGGTGCACTGCGGCATACTAGGGATCTTGCCCCACAGGTGTGACATGACGCGCGCGTTCAACTTCAGTGCCGGCCCTGCAACCTTGCCGGAATCGGTCCTGCGCCAGGCGCAGGCGGAAATGCTGGACTGGCACGGTACCGGTGCCTCGATCGTGGAAATGAGCCATCGCGGCGCGGAGTTCATGTCCGTGGCCGCCGAGGCCGAGGCCGACCTGCGTCGACTGCTCGATATCCCCGAAGACTATGCGGTGCTGTTCCTGTCCGGTGGTGCCACCACCCAGCAGGCGCTGATCCCGCTCAACTTCGCCACCCCCGGCCAGCGTGCCGATTACGTGGTCAGTGGTCACTGGGGCAAGACGGCGGTCAAGCAGGCCGGTGTCTACGTTGATGTCAACATCGCCGCCAGCAGCGAGGCCGATGGTTACCGCACGCTGCCGCCGCGCGCCGACTGGCAGCTGTCGCCCGACGCCGCCTACGTGCACCTCACCGCCAACGAGACCATCCACGGTGTCGAGTTCCGTGATGTACCCGATACCGGAAACGTCCCGCTGATCGCCGACTTCAGTTCGTCCATCGCCAGCGAACCGCTGGATGTGCGCCGCTATGGCGTGATCTACGCCGGCGCTCAGAAGAACCTCGGTCCGGTCGGCATCGCGGTGATGATCATCCGCCGCGATCTGCTGGAGCGCAGCGGCCAGCCGCGGGCGGACATCTTCGATTACCGCTCGCACGTCGCTCGCGACTCGATGCTCAACACGCCGCCCACCTGGAACTGGTATCTGGCCGGCCTGGTGTTCAAGTGGATGCTGGCCGAGGGCGGCGTGGCCGAGTTCGCCAAGCGCAATGCCGCCAAGGCCGCGCTGGTATACGGCGCCATCGATGGTTCCGGGGGCTTCTACCGCAACGAGGTCGCACACCCGGCACGCTCGCGGATGAACATCCCGTTCTTCCTGCCCAATGCCGAGCTTGATGCCCGTTTCGTCGCCGAAGCCAAGGCCGCCGGCCTGCTGGCGCTGAAGGGGCACAAGGTGGTCGGGGGCATCCGCGCCTCGCTGTACAACGCCATGCCGCTGGCCGGGGCCGAGGCGCTGGTCGCCTTCATGGCCGATTTCCAGCAGCGTCACGGTTGAGCAATGAACGGCGCGCACCGTCGGGTGCGTGCCCCGCAACAAGGAACTCCGATGGCAAGCAGCAAATCCAGCAAGAAGGCGCCGAAGAAGGCTGAACCGGCCAAGGACAGCGCGCCCACCAAGGCGAAGGGCAAGGCCAAGGCCGCGTCGAACCCGGCACCCACCCTGGCGCCGCTGGCGCTGGCCGATGTGCGCTCGAAGATCGACCAGATCGACCGCGACATCCAGAGCCTGATCGCCGAGCGCGCGCGCTTCGCCCACCAGGTCGGCAAGGCCAAGGGCAAGCTTGCCGCCGCCGTCGACTACTACCGCCCCGAGCGCGAAGCGCAGGTGCTGCGCATGGTGGTGGACCGTAACGAAGGCCCGCTCAGCGATGAGCTGCTGGTGCACGTCTACCGCGAGATCATGTCGGCCTGCCTGGCCCAGCAGGAGCCACTGAAAATCGGCTACCTCGGCCCGGAAGGCACCTTCAGCCAGCAGGCCGTGCTCAAGCACTTCGGCCGCTCGGCGCTGGGCCTGCCGATGGCCAGCATCGAGGAAGTGTTCCAGGAAGTGGAAGCGGGCAACGCCGATTTCGGCGTGGTGCCAGTGGAGAATTCCGGGCAGGGCACCATCCAGATCACCCTGGACATGTTCCTGACCTCCAACCTGAAGATCTGTGGCGAAGTGGAACTGCGCGTGCAGCAGTACCTGATGTCGCGCAGCGGCCGCATCGAGGACATCGAGCGCATCTACGCGCATCCGCAGTCGTTCATGCAGACCTCGGCCTGGCTGCGCGCCAACCTGCCGAAGGCCGAGAAGATTCCGGTATCCAGCAACGCCGAAGGTGCGCGCCGCGCCCGCAATGCCGACGATGCCGCCGCCATCGGTGGCGAGAGTGCCGGCCATGTTTACGGCCTGAAGAAGGTGGTCACCAAGCCGATCCAGAACGATGCCGACAACACCACGCGATTCCTGGTGGTGGGCCGCAACATCTTCCCGACCTCCGGCCATGACCGCACCTCGGTGCTGGTGTTCATCCATGACAAGCCCGGTGCGCTGTTCGACGTGCTCAGCCCGTTCGCCCGCCACGGCATCAGCATGAACCGCATCGAGTCGCGGCCGTCGCACCACGGCAAGTGGGAATACGGCTTCTTCATCGACCTGGCCGGCCACATCGACGATGCGCCGATGCAGTCCGCGCTGGCCGAACTGGAAGCGCACTCGGCACAGATCAAGGTACTCGGCTCCTATCCGGTGGCCGTGCCCTGAGTGCTGCGGCGGCGGCCACGGCCGCCGCTCCCTGATGCATCGCCGGCGCTGCCGGCGTTTACGGAACGATCGAACGATGAGCAACGCGCAACACTGGATCGCCCGCAAGGGCCAGCCGCTGCAGGGCAGCCTGACCATTCCCGGCGACAAGTCGGTCTCGCACCGCTCGGTGATGTTCGCCGCGCTGGCCGATGGCACCTCGCATATCGAAGGTTTCCTGGAAGGCGAGGACACCCGCGCCACTGCGCGCATCTTCAGCCAGCTGGGCGTGCGCATCGAAATGCCCAGCGCTTCGCAGCGCATCGTGCACGGCGTCGGTATCGATGGCCTGCAGGCGCCCAGCGCACCGTTGGACTGCGGCAATGCCGGCACCGGCATGCGCCTGTTGGCCGGTCTGCTGGCGGGCCAGGCATTCGACTGCACGCTGATCGGCGATGAGTCGCTGTCCGGCCGCCCGATGCGCCGCGTGACCGGCCCGCTGTCGCAGATGGGCGCGAAGATCGACACCCAGGAAGACGGGACGCCGCCGCTGCACGTGCATGGCGGGCAATCGCTGCACGGCATCGACTTCGCCTCGCCGGTGGCCAGCGCGCAGATCAAGTCGGCGGTGCTGTTGGCCGGCCTGTACGCGCAGGGCGACACCCAGGTGACCGAACCGCACCCGACCCGTGACTACACCGAGCGCATGCTGTCCGCGTTCGGCGTGGACATCGAATTCTCGCCGGGCAAGGCGCGCCTGCGCGGCGGCCAACGCCTTCGTGCCACGGATATCGTGGTGCCGGCCGACTTCTCGTCTGCGGCGTTCTATCTGGTGGCTGCCAGCATCATTCCGGGCTCCGAGCTGCGCCTGAAACAGGTCGGCCTGAACCCGCGCCGCACCGGTCTGTTGCATGCGCTGCGCCTGATGGGTGCCGACATCACCGAAGAGAATCCGGCCGAGCAGGGCGGTGAACCGGTGGCGGACCTGGTGGTGCGCTATGCCCCGCTGAAGGGCGCACGCATTCCGGAAGCACTGGTGCCGGACATGATCGACGAGTTCCCGGCGCTGTTCGTGGCCGCTGCGGCCGCCGAAGGCCAGACCGTGGTCAGCGGGGCCGCCGAACTGCGGGTAAAGGAATCTGATCGTCTCGCCGCGATGGCGACCGGCCTGCGCGCGCTGGGCATGCAGGTGGACGAAACCGAAGACGGCGCCACCCTGCACGGCGGCGTGCGCCTGGGCAGTGGCACCATCGAAAGCCACGGTGACCATCGCATCGCCATGGCCTTCGCCATCGCCGGCCAGATCAGTGACGGCGAAGTGCGCATCAACGATATCGCCAACGTCGCCACCTCCTTCCCGGACTTCGATGGCCTGGCGCGCAGCGCCGGGTTCAATCTGGCCTGAAAGGCCACGCCCGGCGGATGACGCAACCCGATGGGTGCCAACCTTGGTTGGCACGCTCACATCACCCGGTAGGTGCCGACCTTGGTCGGCACGCTCATATCACCCGGTAGGTGCCAACCTTGGTTGGCACGCTCACATCACCCGGTAGGTGCCGACCTTGGTCGGCACGCTCATATCACCCGGTAGGTGCCAACCTTGGTTGGCACGCCTTTCCGCATAAAAAGACGGAGGCCGAAGCCTCCGTCGAAACATCACGAACCCCTCGTCCGCGATCAACGCTGCTCGGTACGGAAATCGACCGGGACCCGCACCACGCTTGCTACTGCGCGGCCGTCATGCACCGCAGGCTGGAACTTCCAGTTCTGCACGGTGTTCAGCACCGCACGGTCCAGGTCGCGGCTGCGCTCGCCGCTGCGCGAAACGATCGCAGCGTTGGCGACATTGCCACGGGTATCAACATTCAGGCTGGCGATCACGCTGCCCTGCACGCCACTGCGCAGTGCGGCAGCGGGGTAGGTGGGCATGCGGTTGCTGGCCAGAGGGCGTGCTTCGCGATTACGCGCGACCGGCGCAGTCTTGTGCTGGCTGGAGGCCGGGGCGGCCTGGCGCGTTGCAGGTGCTGCTGCATCGGTCACCGCAGCCTGCTCAGGGGCGGGCAACATGCGCTCACCGACCGGTGCCGGCGCCACATCCTCCTGGTTGGAATGGCGCAGCCACAGCAGGGCGGCCGCAAACATCGCCACAATCAGCGCGATCCACATCCAGGGCGACGTGGGCTTGTGCTGCACGCTCGAATCCTGCTGCAGCTGCGGCGAATGAAGGTCTTCGTGGGTGGTGGCAGTCATCGCAAACTCCTTCCGTCAACTGACGACGTGGGAAGTGTTGCCCGAGCCATGGACGGGAAGTGTCAGCGCTGCGTCAACGCCACCGGCAGGGTTCAGTTTGCCTGCCGGGAAGCGTTCAGTTACTGCGTCTTGAAGTCGAACGGCACTTCAATGCTGCCGGGCACGGCCTGGCCATTGCTCTGCGCCGGGGTGAAACGCCAGCGGCGCACCGCGTCGGTGGCGGCACGGTCGAGGTCGCGTGAACCACTGCGCTGGATCACTGTGGCGTTGTTGGGATAGCCGGTGGCGTCCACGTCTACGCGTACCACCACGGTGCCGGTTTCGCCGGCGCGCAGGGCGGCGGCGGGGTACGACGGCGGCGGCGACTGGCCGGCAATCGGCATCGGCTGGCTGTTGCTGGTCGCAGCCGGCGCAGCGCCCGGGGCGGCCGGGGCCGGCTCGGCGATCGGGGCGGGTGGCGGCGGAGCGGTTTCGACCAGCTTCGGCGCTTCTTCCTCCACCGGTGCCGGCTTGGCATCGGGCATGTCGCTGGAACCGGCGGCAGCGGCCAAGGGTTCCGGCAGGGGCTCGATCTGGGCGGTTTCCTGCGGGGTCTGTGCGGCCGGGTCGGCGCGGAAGAACTCCTTGTCACGGCCGGTCAGCCAGACCAGCACGAACAGCAGCACGCCCACGCCGAAGGCGATGCCGGCGATCTTCAGGGCGTTGCGCGGGATATGCACAGTGAACGACTTGGCGGACGACGAGCGGGGTGCAGACATGGACCGGACCAGTACGGAATAGCCCGATTCTGCCACGCCGGGAATGAACCGGGCGGCAGAAATCCGTATAACAAGCGATAATCCCATCCCTGATACCCACCACGACACCTGCCATGCTTGATCCAGCCCTGCTCCGCCACCAGCCCGCCGACCTCGCCGAACGCCTGCGCACCAGCCGCGGCTTCGAGCTCGACGTGTCTGCCCTGGAGTCCCTGGAGGCTGATCGCAAGCGCATCCAGGTGCGGACCCAGGAGCTGCAGAGCCTGCGTAACAGCCGTTCCAAGGCCATCGGCCAGGCCAAGGCCAAGGGCGAGGACGTCTCGGCCATCATGGCCGAGGTCGCCGCCTTCGCCGACGAGCTGAAGGCCTCGGAAGTGGCGCTGGACGAGCTGCGCGAGAGGATCGACGCCATCTCGATGGGCATTCCGAACCTGCCGGCCGATGACGTGCCGGCCGGTGCCGACGAGAACGACAACGTCGAGCAGGCGCGCTGGGGCACCCCGCGCCAGTTCGACTTCAAGGTGCTCGACCACGTCGAACTGGGCGCCCGCAACGGTTGGCTGGACGGCGAAACCGCCGCCAAGCTGTCCGGTTCGCGCTTCACCGTGCTGCGCGGCCCGATTGCGCGCCTGCACCGTGCGCTGGCGCAGTTCATGGTCGACCTGCACACCGGTGAGCACGGCTACGAGGAAACCAACGTGCCGCTGCTGGTCAACGCCGATTCGCTGCGCGGCACCAGCCAGCTGCCGAAGTTCGAGGACGACCTGTTCAAGACCGCCGTGGGCGACTCCACGCGCTACCTGATCCCGACCTCGGAAGTACCGCTGACCAACATCGTGCGCGATGAGATCGTCGATGCCGAACGCCTGCCGCTGCGCATGACCGCCCACTCGATGTGCTTCCGTGCCGAGGCCGGCAGCGGTGGCCGCGACGTGCGCGGCATGATCCGCCAGCACCAGTTCGAGAAGGTCGAGCTGGTCTCGATCAGCCGCCCGGAAGACAGCGATGCCGAACACCAGCGCATGACCCGCTGCGCCGAAGTGGTGCTGGAAAAGCTTGGCCTGCCGTACCGCAAGGTGCTGCTGTGCACCGGCGACATGGGCTTCTCGGCGGTGAAGACCTACGACCTGGAAGTCTGGCTGCCGTCGCAGGAGACCTACCGCGAGATCTCCTCGTGCTCGAACTGTGGTGACTTCCAGGCCCGCCGCATGCAGGCCCGCTGGCGCAACCCGGCCACCGGCAAACCGGAACTGGCGCATACCCTGAACGGTTCGGGCGTGGCGGTGGGCCGCGCGATGATCGCGGTGATGGAGAACTACCAGAACGCCGACGGCAGCATCACCGTGCCGGAGGCCCTGCGTCCGTACATGGGCGGCCTGGAAACCATCGGCTGATAGCCTGATGGGGTGGGTGCCATGCTTGCATGGCACTGCTCTGGCTCTGGTGGGTGCCATGCTTGCATGGCACTGCTGCGGCTCTGGTGGGTGCCATGCTTGCATGGCACCGTATCCACGCATGGCGTGGATCTACGATGCGGGCTACATCCACGCAATGCGTGGATGAACCACCGTGATCACTCCACAACCCGCACCTTCTCCAACGGCACCCATCCCGGGTCGCCCGTCTCCGGCACGCACCACGCCCAGCCATTGAGCGTGCGCTCGCCACGCAGCAGCTGCCCGGGATCCACATCCAGTTCGCGCGCACAGTAGTCTTCCGTGGCAAATGCGCCACCCTGCGCGTCGCGGCCGATCACCGGCGCGGGCACGAATCCCGGCTGCTGGCCCTCTGCCTCGCACAGGAACCAGTCTTCCCAGCCTTCAGGCCCTTCATAACGTTCGCCCACCACCAGCGCCTGGCCACGGCGCAGGGTGATCGGGTGCGGAAATTCGCTGCGGTGTGCAGTGGTCACGATGTAGTTCATGGCCCCAGCCTAACGTTCTGGTGAGCGTCGCGCATGGCAGCGTATCCATGCGCACGTGCGGTAGAGCCACGCCATGCGTGGATGACGTAGCGCTCAGTCCATACGCCACAAAAAAACGGCCCCGCAAAGCGGGGCCGCCAGGGTGGGCCGGGATGGGGGAGGGGATACCGGCCCGCGTTCAGCGCCCAGACGAGGAGAGAGCGGCGCCGAACGCTGGAACGCGTTACGCCGCGGCGGCCTCGGCCGCTTCGTGCGACGGCAGCGCAGCCAGTGCGCCGGCAATGGCGTCTTCGCGGTGCTGCGGCGAGTAGGCGATGCCTTCGGCACGTACGAACTCGACATCGTTGATGCCCCAGAAGGCAAACGTCTGGCGCAGGAACGGCTCCTGGAAGTCCGCGGGCGAATCGGTGTAGATGCCGCCACGGCTGCTGGCGATGATCACCCGCTTGCCACCGGCCAGGCCGACCGGGCCGTTCTCGGTGTACTTGAAGGTGCGCCCGGCCACGGCCACGCGGTCGATCCAGGCCTTCAGGGTGGACGGAATGCTGAAGTTGTACATCGGCGCGCCGATCACCACGATATCGGCCGCCAGGAACTGCTCGAGTACCTGTTCAGCATCGGCGGCTTCGGCAGCGTCGGCCTTGGCAAGCGATCCGCTGCGCAGGTGCGGTACCGGATTGGCGTCAAGATCGCGATAATCAACCTGCAGGTCGTCGATCTGCTGCGTGAACTGGGCCACCACGGCGGCGGTCAGGTGGCGGGAGACGGAGTTGTCGCCAAGCACGCTGGCGTCGATGTGCAGAAGCTTCATGGCAGTACCTAGGTTCGGGAGAGGTGGCGGACTTGCCGCCGACGGAGAGAACGATAGGTTGTTGCAAAGGCGGGATAAAGGTGGTTGAATGCCACGTATTGTTCTAGATATGGAACTCGGGCATGCATGACCTGAATGATCTGTACTACTTCGCGATGGTGGTCGACCATGGCGGATTCGCCGCCGCCGAGCGCGCACTGGGTATCCCCAAGTCGCGCCTGAGCCGCCGCATCAGCCAGCTGGAAACCGACCTGGGCGTTCGCCTGCTGCAGCGCTCCACGCGTCGTTTCGCCGTCACCGATGTCGGCACCAGCGTGCACCGCCACGCGCAGACGATGCTGGCCGAGGCACAGGCCGCACGCGAAGTGGTGGACCGCCTCAGCGCGGAACCGCGCGGCGTGGTGCGCGCCAGCGTGCCGGTATCGCTGGCGCAGATGCAGCTGCCCAAGCTGCTGCCCAAGTTCCTTGAGCAGTACCCGAAGGTGCGCCTGCAGTTGAACATCAGCAACCGCCGCGTGGACATCATCAATGAAGGCTACGACGTGGCCCTGCGCGTGCGCTCGCGCCTGGACGACGATGGCAGCCTGGTGATGCGCAGCTTCGGACAGGTGCAGGAACTGCTGGTGGCCAGCCCGAAGTACCTGGATCGCGCCGGCCGGCCGAAGGATCCTGAAGAGCTGACCCAGCACGTCACCCTCAGCATCAGCGAAGACGAAGCCCGCCAGCGCTGGGAGCTGCACGGCCCGGAAGGCGAGGTTCGCCGGGTCGACCTGCAGCCGCGCGTGGCCGGTTTCGACTTCCCGCTGCTGCAGAGCATGGTGAAGGACGGTTTCGGCATCACCATGCTGCCGGAAACCGTGTGCGCCGATGCGGTGCGCAACGGCGAGCTGGAAGTGGTGCTGCCGGACTGGTCGCTGCCGCAGGGCGTGTGCCATGCCGTGTTCGCCTCGCGCCGCGGCTTGCTGCCGGCGGTGCGCGTGTTCATCGACTTCCTGGCCGAGCACCTGCCGCCGCAGCTGGAGGCCTCGCGCCTGGATTGCGGTGGCGCCTGTGAAAAGGCCAAGGAGCGGATCAAGGCCAGTGCGCTGGGCGCGTTGGCGGTGGATGCGGGCTGAGGCTCCTGGCCGCAACCGCACCGCCAATCTGTGAAACGGTAGCGCCGGGCCATGCCCGGCGTTGCTGCTTTCCGGCCCCGGTCACTTCCGGCCGAACAGCCGATCCCAGAAGCTGCGCCGCGGCGGTGCGGTCGGTGTGGGCTCGGCAACGACCGGCGCTTCCAGCACCGCCATCAGTTCCGCGCTGCGTGGCTTCTTCAGGAAGCGGGCGTAGTCCATGTAGCTGGTCACCTTGCTCATGTGCAGGCGCTCCGGCATTGCCGGCAACGCGCCGCCCTGCAGCAGCACCCGCAGTGCCTGTGGACGGTCCAGGCGGATCGCCTCGAACAGGGCGGTGCCGCCGCAACCGGGCTCGATCTGGTTGGCGCGCTGTGGCGCATCCTTCAACAGCTCTCGCAGCGCATCCGGGTCGTCGCGGTCCACGGCGGCAACCAGCCGTGCCAGCGCTTCAGCTTCTTCGGGTGGAAGGCTATCGCGATAGGCCTGGTCGGCGATCTCGCGCTCGTCGCGCCCGTCACCGCCCTGGATGCACAGGAAGTCGGTGACCAGGGCGACCGGAATGCCGGAGGTATCCAGCGCCCAGTAGCTGGGATAGACGCCGTCGCCCCAGCCGCTGGTGAATACGACCAGGCCGTGTGGAGAGTCCTCGCCCCAGGGGCGGTACTCGGCGCCTTCATCCAGGCCGTCATGGTCGATCAGCGCATCCGACCATTCGCTGTCTTCGTCGCCATCGGCCTGTTCGATCAGGGCCAGCAGTGCCTGCTGGGTGTTGGTATCCATGAAGCAGCCGATGCCGGCGTCGACCGGATAGCCAATGAAGCTGTCCTCATCCAGTCCAGTGAGGTCCTGCGTGGTCCAGCGTGCCATCTGCCAGTGCAGGGCAGACGCAGTGAGGGCATCGCGGGGCTTGAACCAGACCACGGCCAGCGCCGGGCGGCCGCTGTGCACGATGATCTCGACCGGATGCCGGCCCAGCGGGGCGGTGTAGTCGGCCAGCGCGGGCGCCTCGGCCTGGACCAGCGGATCGCAGACCACCAGATGCCCACTGCTGACCGGCAGGTGCCCGGCGAACGTGCGGTGCAGGGCCACTGCGGCCAGCTGGGTGTCGTCCAGCAGGGTGGTGCGCAGGTTGGCCAGATCGAGGTGGGCCATGGGGGCTCCGATTGCAGTGAAGGCCCCACCGTGCCGGATGCGAAGGGCGGGGGCAAGGGTGGTCTTGGGCAAATGCTCTTCACGTGCGAGAATACGCCGCTGCCCGGGCGACCGGGACCCGATTGGAGAGATGGCCGAGCGGTTTAAGGCACCGGTCTTGAAAACCGGCGAAGGGTTAAACCTTCCGTGGGTTCGAATCCCACTCTCTCCGCCAATCCTTAGTAAGTGTTTGTTTTTAAACGACATTTTTTAAGGTCTTGAAGGGCGGCTTGGGGCACAAATCGGGGCACAACTCCGATGCGATTACCAAGCTATCTCACTCGCTCTTCCACAGGTCGTTACCAGTTTCGCATGCGCGTTCCGACGGACATGCGCGGTATCGTCGGCAAACCTTTCGTCAAGCATCCCTTGGGCATCCAACTGCATAGCGCAAGAGTGGCTGCCTTGGCCATCGCGCAGCGTTATGCTCAAGCATTCGATGCCATCAGGGATGGGTGCATGACCAAGAAGGGACTCACGGTTGAGGATGTTCTGCGCAGCGTCGCGGAGAACGGCTCCCGGCGTTATGAAATTGACTTGCCGGGCTTCCGTCTTCGGACCACGGATGCGGCCGACCATGCTCGAGCAATGGAGGCGCTGGAAGAAATCGGCAAGTTCCACTTCCGTGATGCGGGTGCAGTTCCGGCGGCGGCTGGGCCAAACCCGTTGGAATCAGCGGCGGCGCAGCCCCTGCCATCTGAGACCATCAGCCTGATCGATGCGAAGCGAATCTGGCAGGATAAAGTCGCCGCCGAGGACATCGAGGTCAAAACGGTCGGCATCAAACTGCTTCCCGTGACAGAGCTGATCGAGTTCTTGGGCGCCGAGCGCGAGCTGCACACCATCACGCGGCCTGAGATGGCCCGCTTCTACGACCATTTGGCCAAGCGCGGGTTAACGCGTTCTACGCTCAACAATCGCCAGAGCTACCTCGCAGGAAAGAGAGGATTCTTCACTTGGGCAATGGCTTCAGGCTACGTGCTCAAGGGAGACAATGTCGCCGCAGGTCACGTCAGCGTTTCGATGGCGGAGAAGCGCAAGCGCAGAAAATTTGGCTTCCAGGCCTTTACCTTGGATCAGGTTCATCAACTCTTCGCGCCTGATAGCTTCAAGCAGCTTTCAACGGGGCGCGCTGGGCGGCTTTGTTGGGCCTGTATACGGGCGCCCGGGCAGGTGAGGTGGGGCAGCTGTTTACCCTCGACGTCAAGGAAGAGGAGGGAATCCCGTGCATACGGTTTACCGATGAGGGGGAGGATCAGCGATTGAAGACCGATGTTTCCAATCGGGTCGTCCCGTTGCATCCCGACCTGATCAAGCTTGGTTTCTTGGACTACGTCGCCGAACGAAGGGAGAGCGGGGACTGGCGATTGTTTCCGCAGGCTGACAGTAAGGCGAAGAATGGTGCGGGGAACTGGATATCGAAGGCGTTCAGCTACTACCTCCAAAAGCACAGTGGTGGGTGGTCGAAAGCGAAACGTGGTTTCCATAGTCTCCGAAAGACCGTGATTCAGGAGATGCAGGGCAGCGGTGTGGCCTCTGAGATGCGAGCCCAAATCGTCGGCCACGAATTGGACGACGAACACCACGCGACTTACAGCAGGCCCTTTACGGTGAGTGAGAAGCTCAACGGTGCCGGAGGAACGCCAGCTTTGGGTGTCCTAGATTACGGAATCGACCTGGAGGCGCTGCGCACCCTGCCGGCGCGCAAGGTCGGGCGGCGAAGCAGCAATGCTGCCGCGCGCTCTTCAAAGGTCGGCCGTAAGGGGAGCGAGCCGAACTAATGGCCCTTACTGCTGCTGATGCTTACCGCCGCGCCATCGATCGCTTTCTCGGCAAGCTCTCTGGCACCGAAAACGTGGGCCAGATGGAGAAGAAGATCGCAGACCATTTGCGCCTAGCGAAACAGCGGCCCAAGGTGGACGTGGCGTTGAGCTTCAATGAGGCCGCTGGGGTGTTGGCGATCAGCACGGCCCAATTGCAACACCTCTTGAAGGAACACTCCCCAAAAGGGACGCTGTTCACGGTGAAGGGAACTCGCAAGCGCTCGACCACCCTTGTTCCGTTGATGGCCTGGGCAGCCGAGCTCAAGGCTAAGGGCCTGTGGAAGCCGTTGAGCGAACGGGGCGTTGCGATCGACACCCTCCTAACTGCAGAACTGCCGTTTCTGGTGGCCAAAGGGTCCAAGGCTAAGCAGTTCTTCCTGGAGCCACTGACTGACCAACCCATCAGCGATGCGTTAATTCGCCAGCTCCAAGCATTGGGCGTGCAAATCGGGCTTGGGATTCGGGTCTGCACGCTGACCGAGGCCTTCGCCCAGCCTTGGCAAAACCCTGACGTCAAGCGCCAGTGGGTGGACGCATTCAACAACGCAGCCCAAGCCCAGGCCAGCCGTCTGCGGGACCTGGCTCAGCAGCTCGACGCCTCGCGAGCTGGGGTGATCGAACAAGCGCTGCACGAACGCCTGCAGCCGGCGCCTCCAAAGATGCCCGACAAGCGCAATGGGCGAATGTAACGGCTGCTAACGGATATTGGAGGCCTCCAATATCCGTATCGATGGAGGCTCTCAGTTCGGATGATTACTCCAACGCCTCGGTGGTCGGGGCGATGGAGCAAGCCGATGGGCCTCGATATGTATGCGGTCAAGACCCGCACTGATGTGCGAGATCGCACTCAAGAACTATTTTTCTACTGGCGAAAGCATCCGAACCTTCATGGTTGGATGTTCAAGTTGCACAGTGCTAGGACGGGGCAGGTTGATCCCTTCGATTTCAACCAAGTTCCCGTATTCCTTGGATTGGACGATCTTGATGCGTTGGAACAGGCTGTGCTGAACGATGATTTGCCTTATACCCAAGGCTTCTTCTTCGGTGAATCGGATCCCGATCGAGCTGAAGAAGATCTGGACTTCATTGCGCAGGCCCGCGCATTGATCAACGACGGTTGGGACGTGTTCTACAACTCTTGGTGGTAACCCGCCGCCAGCAGCGCCTCTCGGGCTGGTTCAAGCCCAACTCCCAAAACCCATTCTTCAACGCGGCAACGCAGCCGTGCTGACGGAGCCTTGCCTGGAGAATCCTCATGCAGCCCAAGTCCAACGTTCTGCCGTTCAACGCAGCAACCCGCTCCAAGCGCCTCGTAGCGGCTAAACCCACCCGGCTCACCTCCGTTTGCTACAAGGCAAGCGACAAGGCCCACACGAGCGTCGATTGGTATACCCCGCCTGCCATCGTCAGGGCGCTGGGGGGAAGGCGCGGCTTTGACCTCGATCCTTGCACGCCCGAAGACCCGTCGCGGCTGCCCGCACCCACGGCCAGCCGGATGATCCCGCCGAGCCAGGACGGCTTGGCTACGCCGTGGCCCAAGCAGGCATTCGTGTGGATGAATCCGCCTTACGGAAAAGGGATTGAGAAGTGGTTGAGCAAGCTGGCCAACCACCCCGGCGGCGGTATCGCCCTGGTGCCGGTCAACATGGAGACGGGATGGATGCACGACTGCGTGCTTTCCCACCCCAACGCGACGGCGATCCTGTTCACCCGTGGGAGGCTGAGGTTTGTGCGTCCCGACGGAACCACCGGCACGGCAGCGCCGTCGGGATCGTTGGTGGTGACTTACGGCAAGCGCGCCGCCGATCACCTTCAGCAAGCGCAGGCGAGCGGTGCGTTGCACGGGAAGTTCTTTGCCATCCAGCGGGTAGGGCAGGTGGCCACGGCGAACCAGGAGAGCTCCAATGGCTGATCGCTGGAACGTTGTTGTCTTGGGCCGCGCGACGGCCGAATTGGAAATCCGAATCGACGCGGACTCAGAGGCGGCAGCCTTGGAGATTCTGAACTCGATGGGAGTGGCTGACATTCATGCCGGTGGCTGGCGTACCGAGTTGGAGGAGATCTACGGCTTTGTGGAGGTCATCAGCCCCGATGGTTCCGAACGCGAAGATCTCAACTGGCCTTGTCCAACCATGCGCCACCACCTCAACTATTAGGAGGAGCCGATGGGAACTTACGAATTCGTCGTCCGGGGTGACTACTTGGTGAGCAAGGTGATTGAGGTCTTTGCCCAGACCCAGTCCGAGGCAATGGAGGCATTCGCGCGACTGTCCTTGGCGGAGTTGGATGCCATCGATTGGCACCATGGCGCCCTTACGATTGAAGAACACGTGGTGGTGACGGAGGTGGAAAGCGGGAGGGAGTTTCAGCATCCGTTCTTGACCGATCGCAAGCGCGAGCAACTGGAGTGTTTGGCCGAAAATGAGTAGGAACTTCCGGCTGCTGGTCTTCCACTAGCCAGCAGCGATCGAAGGCCAGCAGGAAGACCAGTAGTGCAAGGTCGTTGAATCCCAAGGGATTTCTGCGACTAAAAGTGCGCTGCTGGCTTGCTGGCTTTCGATTCAACTCCCCTGTGCAAATGCGTCCAAATCGCATGGAAAGTGTTGGTATCTCAAATTTCAAAACCGATTCTTTTTTGACCCAGCAGACCAGCGGAACGGTTTTCTATGAATGCAAAGCTTTTGGAATCAAGGGTTTGTAGCTGCTGGTCTTCCTGCTGGTCTTCTCTTTCTGCTGGCTAATGGAAGACCAGCAGGGAAGGGAAAGCCAGCAGAACAGGGCTTCCGGAAAAAGTGCGAGAGATTCCGCAGTTTTCGTGTTTAGTCAAAAACCGTGGGTTGCGGAAAGCTCCTGGAGTGGTTGAGTGGAAGTGTCCCCCATGTGGGACACACCAAACCTTTCACCTTCGGAGTTGCCACCGTGAACGCCGCCACCCATCCCTCGTCGCCGCCGACTTACAGCATCCGCGCCAGCGTGAAAAAGCACGTTCGGATCAAACGCCCCTTGGCCGAACGCCTTCGTCTCGCCGCGGCCGAAAACGAGATGACAGAGAGCGAGTTCATTCGCCGCGCCTTGGAAACCGCTCTCCCGCGCGCTGCCTGAGCAAGCCTGTCCCCCCACAACGACAAACCCCCACCGGCCAGGGCGAGGGTTTGAGAGGAGCCAACAACAATGTCTACAACCAATGTGTCCCCAAAAGGGAAGGCTGTCAACCCGACGACGGAAGAGCCAAGCAACATCGTGCCATTCGAAGCGTCGCGCTTCCTGGGTGCGGAAGCCTCCGCCCGCAAGGTCAACCTGGAGGCAGAGGAGCACAAGCAGCTCTACCGCCACTCGGTTGATCGAGAGGGCCAGCGCAAGCCACCGTCGCTCCCCATCCTGTTTGCCCGCCGCACCACCGAATGCGTCGATCGCTTGTGGGCGTGCCAAGCCACCAGCGGCACCGGCGAGATCGTACACCATTGGAACGGTACCTACTGGCAAGCGATCAGCGACGCGGAAGGTGTGGGTGTGGCATCCGATTGGATCGACCGCAACGCCGATTTCGCGGGCAGCCCCAAGCTCGCCAAGGACTGCTGGGACATGGCTTCCCTTCGGCTGCGCCAGAAAAACCCCATGCCAGCCCAAGCCAAGCGGGCCATCGTGCCGGTGGCAGACGGCTACGTGGACATCCTTCCCGGCGGTTTCCATGTGCTCGCTCCTGATCCCGCCTTGGGCATGACCCACGCGGTCAGGGTGGCCTGTGGTGGCAGGCAGGGCCATGCATACAAGCCCCAGCCTTTGCCGGCTGACTCGCGATTCGCCAAGTTCCTCCGCCAAGCCCACGACGACCCGCGCGTCATCGACCTGCTCCAGGAGCAGTGCGGCATGACCCTGTTGCCGGGTGTCTACAGCCAGGCCGCCTGGTGGCACGGCGTCGCAGGTTCTGGCAAATCCACCCTGGCGGAAATCGTGGAAGCGATGCACCGTCAGGTGGCCCGCTGCAACCTTGAAACTTTGGGCGACCGCTTCAGCCTGGAACCCATGATTGGCGCCAGCCTGATCCTGGTGGACGAAGTGGAGTGCGAGAAGTGGGCCGAAGGTCGGTTCAAGACGATGGTCTCTGGCAATGGCATTGGCATCGACCGGAAGAACCAGAAGCAGCTGGCGAGCTACCATTCCACGGCCAAGTGGATCATCACGTCCAATTCGGCCCCCTTCATCCGCGACAAGAGCAACGGGGTGTGGCGCCGCCTCACCGTCGTGCACTGGAAGAAGGCGGTACCGGTCAACCAGCACGACCCTGATCTGGTCAAGAACATCCTGGCAGAGGAAGGCCAGCTTGTGCTGGACTGGATGCTCGAAGGCGCCCGACGCATCGTGGCCCGTGGTAGGGCGTTGTCCGACACCGACGCCGACATGCCCGAAGCCGTGCGCGCAGCGAAGCTGGCCGCCCGCCATGGCAGCGACCAGGTCATGGCTTGGGCTCAAGCCGAGCGCGTGGTGCGCATTGAGACGGATGAGTGCACGCTTTCCATGCGGCAGGTCTACGAGAACTACAAAAACTGGGGCTACCGACAAGGGCTGGCGGACATCGATCTCCTCACCGGTCGCCAGTTCTGGCGAGGCTTGAAAGAGATGGGCCTGGACGACGGCGCCCGCTCGAACCGTCGCATCAATGGCAAACAGGAAGAATGCGTGCGCCTGCGAATCAACGGAGCAGCCACCGTCGGCGAGGCCTGTGGCGATCTGCCGTTGAGATCATCGGCGACCGTGACAGCACTGCGCGTGGCGCAGGAGCGCTCTCAGTCTTTGGAGCCTTGGGAAACCGATGTGACGCCCACCCTCGAACAGCAAGGGGCTCGGCAGGAAGAGATAGAGCGTCGATTCGACCGCTTGAGCGCTCAGCAGCAGGCGGCTGAGATGGGAGCTCTCCATGCCGATGCGTTGAGGGAGGAGGCAGGGCGCACCAGAGCCAAGGCAATCCAACTCCAGCTGCAGGAACGTATCAATGAACTGGAGATTCGTGCGCTGTTCGGTGAGCCGTTGGCGGGCCGAGAAAGCAGCGAAACCCAAGGTGGCGGAAAGGTGGGAGATGGGGATGCGCGCCAACGGCGGTCGTAAAGGCGGGGCCAAATCCGTGTTCCCATCTTCCGTATCAGCTCTAGCCAATGGATTGGTCGGTGACGCTAACGGTCCAGCCCGGACTTGCCAAATCCGTATCCTGTCGCATGCTGAAACCATGACCCCTTCCGATGCCTTTGTAGACGACAGCATGGACCGCCAGGACTCCCTGGCGGCGTCCCCCCGTTTCACCGTGCAACGAACCCCCGAGGGCATCCGCGTGCAGCTCCAGGAGGGCGACGGGGGCCCCGGCACCGCTTTGACCATCGAACGGGCCTTGGCTTTGCTGGAGAACCTGTTGGAGCAGGGACGCGCCGTCACCATTCACGATTGAAGTTTCCAGCCTAACCCCCTTGGCGTTGCCGACAGGCGCCTTTCCTTGCCTTCCAGGAGAGCCTGCCCGTGTCCGATGCCACCCCCAACGAAAGCTTCCTTCAGCGCCATTCCCGCGACGTCGTCGAGCGCTTGATCCGCCAGATGGAGGAGGGCACCGGTCCCTTTCTCGAACCCTGGGACGCCCGCGTGGACCTCGGGTTGCCCATGAACCCCACGACTGGCAAGAGCTACCGGGGCGGAAACCTGCTCCACCTGTGGGCCCTTCAGAGCGCCTGGGACACCCAGGACAACCGGTGGATGACTTACAAGCAAGCCGCGGCCGTGGGCGCTCAGGTGCGCAAGGGCGAGAAGGCCAGCGTGATTGAGTATTGGGATTGGTCGCGGGTGGAGGAGGCCAAGAAGAGCGGGGACCCCGACCTCATCGCCAAGGCCCACCCCAAGGTCTTCTTCCCACGCGTGTTCAACGCGATGCAGATCGATGGGTTGCCGGCACTGGTCCTGCCAGCCGCGCGCCCAGAGCCCGACATTCACCAGGCCTGCGAAGCGGTGCTGAGAGACAGCGGAGCCGAGATCCACCACGACGGGGGCAACCAAGCGTTCTACCGTCCGATGACCGACAGCATCCACTTGCCCCAGCGCAACACCTTTCACTCGGCCAGCGGCTACTACGCCACCGCGTTGCACGAACTGGGCCACTGGACCGGCTTTCCCACCCGCCTCAACCGCGATCAGAAAGGGGCTTTTGGGAGCATCGACTACGCCAAGGAAGAACTGGTCGCGGAGGTGTCATCCATGCTGATGGGCGAACGCCTGGGCATTGGCCACGATCCCACCCAGCACGCGGCTTACGTGAAGTCGTGGATCCAAATCCTCCGGGACGATCCCCGGGAGCTCTTCCGAGCCGCGGCGGCGGCCGAGCGGGTGGTGGAGTTCCTGAAGGTGCCCGAGTTGGTTCGAGAGCCGCTCCAGAAGGTTGAGCAGCAGCGGCAGTCCGTGGCGGCCAATCTGCATGAGATCGAAAAACATGCCGCCAACGACCGGTCTCGATCGCGCTTCAAGGCAAGAGGGGCGCGCCTGAACTTGGCAGTTTGATTCGTGAACAAGCGACTGAACGCGCACCCGCCTGTCGGGAGGCAGCAGGGTGCGCGACAGTGGCTGACAAATTCTGGTTATTTATTCTTCGACAGCACGTCCATGCGCAGGAGCATCTGCTTGAGAACGTCGATGACGGAAACCTCGTCAGCATCCTTGGCCGGAGCCAGGGCAAGTGCCCAGTTGCGGACCGATGGGCTCAAGTCCTCTCCCAGTTCCACCACCAAGTCCTGAAGGTCGTCTAACGGCAGATAGGCCGTCGCAGCCAAGATATCATCGAGCTTTCCCGACAGGTCTTCTTCGTGTGCCTTCCGAAGTTCTCTCGCGGTGGCTCCGCGCTTTCTAAGCTCGGCGGCGTGCTCCACCTTGATCTCTTCAATCTTTGCTTTCGCTGATTTGCTCTTCTTGCGAACGGCGCCGCGAACAATGTCACGCACCAGCTTGGCGTCGTGCGTGTCTGTAAGGCTGGCAATGAGTGTGTCACTTTTAACGCGTGCCGGTCGGTAGACGCGGACCTTGCTGACCTCATCCCCCAGCACTCGCTGCGTCCACTTTTCCATCGTCTCCTTTGCCTTCTTTTGACCGGTTAGAGGCGACGGAACGTTCTTGAGGCGTGGTTTACCTTCGAAGTCCACCAGCAGGCCATAAGTCTTGAGGATGCGGTGGCTGTAGGTTGTGTCGGACATCCAATTTCCCCCTGTGAGTGATCCTGCAATTTTGCCAGTTCCGTAGACGGTTTGGCAGGTTGAGGGAGAGCGTTCCCACATCATCACAGGTTGAATGTCGATCAGGAACATTGCACGACAGGAGAGCTTGCCGGTTTCAGATTCCTTGCCAGACGCGGAGGGGCGAGAGAGAAAGGGGAAGAAATGGCCAGTCTGATCTACGTGCAGTAACAGAAATTCCGATCCGTGTGCTATCGAGCATGCGCGAACCCATCGTGCATCCCAACGTGTAGGCGCGGACTGCACCGCACTCCGCCGGCTGCTAGCCCTGCATGAACGGCCTCAGTGCGCTCGGGTTTGAGCGTCACGCCGCACTCTGGCTGCGCCAGCGGGGCATTGAGGTCAACGTGGCCTTTTGGTCCAAGGGCTTGAGCCACAAGTTGGTAAGAGCGGCCACCAAGGTTGCTAGCTTGGATGGCCACTTGCAGACATTGACGAAGCCTGCGCGACGTAGAGGGAAACCGCTTGTGGCAGTGGGCCAGGCAGAGCGGTTACTTCTTGGATGCCATGCGCTGGTAGAGCTTGTAGACGCCGAACATCGCCGCACCACCCGCAATTGGTGCAGCCGCGACCACCCCCAGTCCAGCAAGCATGCCACCGCCCACAACGCTCCCGACGGTTGCCAAGCCGGAGGTCACGGCGGCTGCACCGGCGGTCCCGGCCGCTGCACCACTGGTTACGCCGAGGATCGCAGAAGTTGCGCCAGCGACGGCTCCGCCGCCGGTCGAAATCGCGGCACCTGCGGCCGATGAACTCTTCTTCCTTGCCATACATTTCCCTGTTGGTTTTGAGTTGTGGGCAGAATCATCGCCTGAGCATCAATCTCTGTCCATATGCTTCATTTTGTCGCTTTTCCGTCAATTTAATGACGCGGACTGCAGTCTGTGTAACCGCGCTCCGAAGCCCCCCCCCCTTGCGCATTCCCAGAATCGATCTATGCATAGGTGAACCTACTCACGAAATGGAGGTGCACCTTGAAACCCATCGTTCTGGCCCTTGCATTGGCGTTGTCTGCTCCGGCCGCCTTTGCCGCCGATTCCACCTCCGCTCGCCGTTACGGTTCGTCCGAGGCCCTATCCGTCCAGGACGCCCGACTGGGCGAGGTCCTGATGGTTCGCACGGTTCAACTGACGTCCGACCAGCGTCTGAACGCCGGCTCCGCCATCGGGTCGGCCGTTGGTTATGGGGCTGCTAACCAGGTCAAGAACCGGGAATACCGCAATGCAGCCCGGGTGACCGGTGGCGTCATCGGTGCGGCTGCCGGAACCGCGGTTCACAAGGGCCTCAGCGGCCGGCGTGCGGTGGAGATCTACGTGCGCGATCTGTCCGATCGCCGCCAGCGCGTCCTCGCGGTGGTCCAAGACGCCGATGTGGATGTGCGCGAAGGTGATCGGGTCTTCTTGGTGGGGAAGGGTAAGAAGACCCGGGTGGTGCCGCTTGATGCTTCGCCGGTGCGCATTGGCGATTATTCGTGCGGAAGCCCTTGTGCCATTGGCATCAATGCCCGGTCGGACAACAACAGCGCTCGCGTGCGCGTGGGGCCGTAAGGATGCACAAAAGCGAACGCGTTGGTGGAGGCGTGTATTGCGAAGGCACGGCTTGCGGGCTTCTGGTTGAGCTCATGAAGCGGCCATCCGTTGCCCACCGCCGCTCCGAAGTCGCCCGGATGGTCCGAGAGGGACACGGCCGCGCCGCCATCGCCCAAGCCCTGGGCGTTCCATCGCCCGTGGTGAGCGCCGATCTGGCCCACCTGGGGTTGCGTCAAAAGCCCCGGCGCCCACTGGCTGACCAACACGCTCTGGTGGTGCGCCTCCTGGAGCAGGGGAACAACGGCCCTGCAATTGCCAAGCGCCTGGGCGTGACCCGACAGGCAGTCCACGCTTACCTGCAGGCCCATGGCCTGCTCCCAACCCAGAGGAGGATCCCATGACCGTTATTCTGGTGGTCGTGCTGTTTGAGCTCGCCATGTTTGCGATCACCTTCGGAATCGCGTGGCTGTGCGCGTCCAAAGCCCGCAGCGCACGCAGGGGCTGGGAGGCGTTCCAAGCCGGCCAAGAGGACGCCCCATCCGTGGTTGCGTTGATGTGGCATTTGGCCGTGTTCTACGCGTGCTTGGCACTGCTGGCTTACCAGCTACAGCACGTGGTGAGCCAAGTCTGGTTGGATCCTTCCAACCTATACCTGTCATCCACGCTGGCTCTTGTCGTTTATTCGATCGCATGCGGGCTGCTTCACGGCAGCGGGCTGGCGCGGAGGCGGGCATGAGAACGAGTCACGGTCGGTTGCGCCCAGACCCCGTCGACGCCCGCCCACGCCAGGATGGGCTGTTCCAAGGCGAAGACACAGGCGAAGAGATTCACGAAGAGCGTGACCCGTTGCTTCAAGCGCTTTACACCGAATCGCTCCATGCCCGCGGGGACGTGGACGCTGTCGATCGCTTGCTGGATGCCCACCGAGAGGCGCTTGGGGAGCCCGAGCAAGTCGCCTATGCCCGTCAGCAAGACGAACGCCATGATCGGACGTTGCCATTGCCGAGCGGTGGCCTGCCGTTGAGGCCGTCCACGGAGCGCTACCTAGAGGAGCATCGGTCATGGAACCCGCCGACCGCCAAAGAGGCCGCCATCGCACGTTCCAGGGGTCCCACCATGGTGCTCGAAGGGAAGGCATGGCGCGCTGAAGACGACGTTGCCGAGGTTACGGTGGAGGCTCCCAAGGACGACCCGTGGCAGCGGATGCGTTGAGTTCGTGTCTCAGCTGGAGAGACAGTTGGGCACCATCATTGCTGCTAGGAACACGGTGTTCCCTTCGGCTATCCTGCCCAGGGTATCCATCACTGGTATTGCTAACAACAGGGGGCGTTATGGCAAGCGTGACAGTAAGGACGCGGGATGAGCTGGAAGCGGCCAAGAATGCAAAGGCGCAGCAGATTGTGGTTGTGGGCAAGTTGGCAGACGACCTGAAGAAGACGCGCAAGTTCGCCAAGCTTGGTGCCGTCGGTGTTGCAGCAATCGTTGCTGCAGTTGGGCTCGCTCCAGTAACGGCTGGGCTCAGCACGCTCAGCCTGGGGGCGGTCGCGACAGTCACTGGAGTCGAGATCATCGGCATCATCACCGCCGCAAGCCTTGGTCTCTCTTTGATCCTCGCAATCTACAAAGGCTACGATGTGGAATACGAGGCTGGCGGAAAGGTCATTTTCAAGCGCAAGGAAGGAAAGTGATGCCCGGCTTCGTTCCAGGGGCGCCTTACCTTTTTGTTTGCGAGAAGTGCAGTCATCACTTTCAGCGGAAGATCAACTTGGGGCTCTTCTGTCCGGCATGCAAGTCGCTGTCCGTGAAGCCTCGTTTGGTCTGTAAGTAGTGCTCGTTGGCCGCCAGAAAGTTGGCGGCCACTTCCAATGACCGGTCGAATCGGGTTTAACATCGCGGTCTCAGGTGCCCCGTAACCCTTTTGCTTCAAAGCGCTCCAGTATCGCCGTCACGGCTTCTGCGGCACGGTCCGGTGACGCATCTATGCGTTCCAAGCCCGTCATGGCGACGGGCAACGGCGCATTCGGATCGGTCGTGGCCACCACGGCCAGGACTCTTCCTCGGATGGTGTCTTCCACCGTGGTCCATTCGTCGGCGAGACGCTGGGGTTTATCGGTGAGAAGGACCACCATGACGGGGCCGGGTGTCAGCAGGCGGTTGGAGCGTCCCCGAAGTGCTGCGCTGTTGTGGACATGGATGGCCCGGCGGTGCCCATCTTCGGTCAGTTGGACCAGGACGCTGTGGCAGCTCGGCGCGCCCATCTCGTTGCAAACGATGTGGATGCGACCCTTGGCCCATTCCTGAAAGCCCACTGAGGAGGGCGCCAACTCATCGCTGGTAAAACAAGCCTCCACGAACCGTCGGCCTGCGAGGCTCAGTCCTTTCTCTTCGATCAGGCCCCAGCGTTCAAAGGTCTGGCGATTGATGCTGCTTTTCGACTGCAGTCCAAGGAATTCTTTTGGGTCCAGGTTACCCCCGCCGGTGCCAGGAAACACGTGGTGACGCTCGGTGATTAAAGCGCGTCGCAGAAGATCGACCTGGCCAAACGACAGGTCGCTCAGCGCCTTAATGAAGTGGCGCTTGAGATGGCCTGCGGTTTTGCCGGTAGCGATTGAACAGGCAAGGCGGCCATAGACGGTGGCCTTCTCGGCCTCGATGTCCATCTCCAATGCCCGCAGCATGGCCAGAAAATCTTCCGAGGTCATGGCCTCCGCGTTCTCGGGGAACACCTGACCCTCAAGCGCGGCACGGGTGAACTCCCGGTAGCGCTCCTCAGTGCGCTTGGCAAGCCAGGCGGCGATGAATTTTGGGCCCTTCGAAAGAAGGGCGAACGGACCGGAGATTTCCTCCAGGGGGGCAAGGTCAGGGTAGTCCATCGGGGTCTCGTGACGGTTTGCGGGTCCAGGTAGCTCATCCTCAAGCCTTCAAGCCCGTTCTTCAATCCTCCGGTTGAATTCCCCATTGGCAACGCGCGTGAGCTCGAACAGGTTGAGCGCTGGGAGCGCTGCAAGGCTAGTCTGCGCGCGAAGGTCGAGCATCCGTTCCGGGTGATCAAGCGGCAGTTCGGCTACACCAAGGTGCGCTATCTCGGCTTGATCAAGAACACGGCACAGGTGCTCACCCTGTTCGCGCTGTCCAACCTGTGGATGGTGCGCCGGAAGCTGTTGGCGGCACAGGGGTAACTCCGTCTTGAGGTGCCCGCAAGGGCACTTCGAGAGCGGAAAACATGGCAGTCCGCCGCGTCTGAAGGCCCAGGATGACTCCGGCGCTGAAAACCCACGACTCAGTGTGAATTGATCAGACCATCCCTATTTCTACTTTTGGCCGCTGCTAAAAATGGGGGGATTACCCGACGAGCTCCGCCAGGCCGCTTTTGACGAGCATTGGGACGACGAGACAAATTAAGATGAGTGGAAGGAGGACGCCCGCATCGACAGCGGCAAGACTACGAGGCCTTCCTGACGGCCGCGACCGAGTATCCGCTCCACTTCGCTGTTGCATGCGGCGATGCAGAATGGGCCGGTGACCTGCTCAAGGCTGGACGCACGCCTCAGGATCCCGATTTAGAAGGAACAACGCCCACGGATCTTCTGGGGCGGCCAGGTAATGATCAATCCGATCAGGTCATTCGTGCCCACAACCGATCCAAGCTTTTTGACGAGCTCCTTCCCGCTGCCAATGCTTGGAAGCCACCGGAAGGCGGATTTGGGGCCGACGCCAAACGTCAAGTCGGTGCGGCCATGAAAGCCCAGGGTGAGGAAAGGGAAGCCAGAAGCCTCGAATCCGACAACGGTTTTGACATGGAAAAAGAAAGGCGGCAAGAGCCGTCTTCTTCTATTTAATTCCCTTGCGAGGTTCTGATTTTCTGCTAATGGTGGGAGGTCAAAATACTATTGTGGAGGTGTGGGTTGAATATTTCGAATCTCAAAGACGTTCTTCTGAAGCAAATCGGGCTTACCAAAATCCCCGCTGATGTGAACGCAAGGGATGAAGATTGGCTGGATCAAACGCCACTTCATGATGCGCATCACCCGCGCGAAGTTCGGAGGCTGTTGGATGCTGGGGCTGACATCGAAGCGAGGGATGGCCTTGGAAATACGCCGCTTCATTCTGTGACAAGCGAGGGAGCCGTGATTGAACTGATCAAGGCCGGGGCAGACATCAATGCGCAGAATAACCAAGGGGAAACACCGCTTTTTAACGCGAGAGGGCAAGGGGATGCCAGGGCGTTGATTGCGGCCGGGGCAGACATTCATGCGCGCGATAACCGAGGGAAAACGCCCCTTTTCGGAGCGAGCGAAGGGGCTTTAAGGGAGCTCGTGAAGGCTGGCGCTGACATCAACGCTCGCGACACCCAAGGGAACACCCCGTTGTTTGGCGCACACAACGACAGTCTCAAAGCGTTGCTGAAGGCGGGAGCGGATGTCAGCGCGAGGAATAATGAAGGGCAAACCCCTCTCTTCCGAGCAACCGGGCAGACGGAGGCCCGCGCCTTGATTGCGGCCGGGGCAGACATCCTAGCCCGGGATAACCGAGGGCGAACCCCTCTCTTCGAGGCGAACACGGGCGCGCTTAAGGAACTTCTGAAAGCAGGCCTTGATCCCGCGGCGAGCGATGACCAGGGGAATCAACCGCTGCATATAGCCAGGGACCCCGAGGCGGTGGCCTTGCTCACCCGTGCAGGCGCAGACGTCATTGCACGGCGAATGGACGGCCAGGCGCCGATCCACCGTGCGATTTTTCCAGAGACGATTGAAGCGCTCGCCAAGGCAGGGGCGGATATGAACGCCCAAGACAACAACGGGAATACCTCTCTTCATGCGGGCCGCGATGCCACTGTCTGGAGTGCGCTGATTGAGGCGGGCGCAGATCCCCACATCCAAAACCAAAAGGGCGAAGCGCCGATCAACAGCGGCAAGCCATTTTTCAACGACTTGCGGGCTCAAGAGAGGGCCAAGCTCCTGGTCAGCCTGCTCCCGCCCGCCAACGCTTGGAAGCCACCGGAAGGCGGGTTTGGGGTCGATGCCAAACGCCAGGTTGGTGCGGCCATGAAGGCCCACGGGCAGGACAGCCAAACCCAGGAAGCCCCTCGCTTGCGAGCGCGCTTCTAAGCCCAAGGGAAAGGCGGCGAAAGCCGCCTTTTTCTTTTCTAGATCCCGTTGCGCAAACCAAACCTTTTGTTATGGGTAGTGCAACCCATTCATGAAAGGAGGCCTCATGCGCGTCTTGGTTCTTTCTCTGGCCCTTGTCGGCCTGCTCCCACTGACCGCCTCCGCCGCAGACACCACGCCCGCCCGTCGCTAATCCCGCGCCGGTGGAGAAAGCAAGTGAAGCGAGCCAACGACATTCGGGCCCAATACCAGCTGGCCATGGACGATGAGGGCATCCTCTTGGCCGCCTCGCACATCTTGGAGCGTCGCCTGCAGCGCCACGAGGCCATCACCGACCCCTCCAGTGCCAGCAACTACCTCACTGCCCGCTGCGCGCACCTGGATCACGAAGTGTTTGGCACGGTGTTCCTGGACGCCCGCCACCGCATCCTTGCCACCGAGCACCTCTTTCAAGGCACCATCGATGGGTGCGAAGTCCATCCCCGCATCGTCGCCAAGAAGGCGTTGGACCACAACGCCGCCGCGGTCATCTTCTTTCACAACCACCCCAGCGGAAACCCCGAGCCCAGCGCTGCCGACCGCGCCATCACCGACCGCCTCAAGCAGGCCCTTGCCCTTTTCGACATTCGAGTGCTGGATCACCTTGTGATCGCGGGCACCTCGCACGTGTCGATGGCTTCACGAGGGTGGGTGTGACCACCCCCTTTAAAGCAAAGACCTGCGGCGGAAGCCGCCGGCGGCCGCTGCGCGCCGGCATCTGAAAAAGCATCCGCATGGATGGAAAGCACCAACGCCTTCGGCGCGATAAGTGATGTTAGGAAAAACTGCGGCCTTAGCGCCGCATTTTTTGCTTTTAGTCAAGATTTTGTCCACTAAGGCCGTGGACAAATTTCCAGGGCGATCTACCTTGAATTAAGGGGTAGGCAATGCCGCCGACCAAGCCAAGAGGTGTCACATGAGCGCAACCGTCACAACCAACGAAACCAAGATGATCGCGTTGGGATTGAATCCCGGCTTGATTGAAAATTATGCAGCGGTCTCCTTGGAGCCCGTCAGCTTTGAAGAGGACGACAGCCTGGGCTGGGCGACCACTTGGACCGCGGTTCATGCCGTCGAGCTCCACAACGGCGGGAAGGTCAACACTTACGGACGATCCTTCCACGTCCCCCAAGCCAAGCCCGGTTACAAACACCTGCTCAAGTGCTGGCGAGAAGAGCAGGGGCGGCGCGCAGAACTGGCTAATGATGGGTGACGTGACTCCTCCGATGAACGGTTATTGGGGAGACGGAGAGCTCGGAAAGAGTGAGAGGGCATCCGTGCTTCACGGCATCCATTTCGTCAGTCCCTCGGTGGGTGGCCCGCTCTTCAATACGGTGTGGCTTCCCACGCTTGCCGACTTGCGGGCGCTGCTCACTGACGCCGACCTTTGCAAAGCAGCCGAAACCGAGGTGAGGGCGTTCATTGACACGTTCGTGGACCCGTTGCCCCCTGAGCTCGACGAGGTCATTCACCAGCCATCGATAAAACAGATTTCCAGCTTGCCGGATGATTGCGGGATCGGCGTGGGCGTTTTTGTGACTGACGCGTTTGCGTTCGTCCTTCAGCGGATGATTCAGGAGGCAATGGCTCAGCACCGTGCGCGTGAGCTGGATGGGTTATGGAGACAGTCAGCGGCCGGTGGCAAACGAGCCAGGCTCTGACCGCTGGCTCAATGCCCACCCTTGCGCGTTTTCAGATTCGAGGTATCGGTAAGGGGATGGCCCATTCTGGGGCTACTCATCCCCACTCAATCCCTCTCAAGGAGACGATACCCATGACACGCAAGACCTTCCTTCGCGCCCTTCTGCCCATCGCCCTGGCTTCGCTTGCAGTGCCCGCGTTCGCCGCCGACACCACCGCGGACCTGACGATTCAGGGCACCTTGACCAACACCTGCCAGCTGTCCGTGACCTCCATCGAAGGCACGGACTGGTCGGGCATCTCCGAAGCTGCCGCCCGCACCTCCGGGCTGAGCATCGTGTGCAACGCGGGCACGACTTACTCCATTTCGCCGGGCCAGGGGCAGAACTTCGGCCTGCTGTCCGGGTATGGGACCTATCGGGCTGTGACCAACGGCGCCGGGGCTTACATCCCCTACGGTTTCTTCAAGGACCCGCAGGGAAGCCAAGTATGGGGGGATGACACCGACGCGTTCACCGGCGTTGGCGACGGCACCGTCCAGAGCTACAACTACGCGGTGCGCTTCCTGGCCCTCAAGCAGGCCGTGGGCGGCAACTACACCGACACGGTCACCGTCACCGCCACTTACAACTGATCCCCATCGGTTGTCCCGACGCCCCCGGCTTGCCCCGGGGGCTTTTTGTTGCCGAAAAGATGAGTAGGTATGGGTTGACGGAATGGTATTCCGATCTAGTTTGAATGGAGACGCCCCTAAAGGAGACCCCATGACCCATTCCCAACGTTTTTTGGCCGTGGCCGCCGCGTCCTTGCTGTCCTTTTCGGCGTCCGCCGGTTCCATCTCCGTCGGCCCCACCACCCTGATGGCCGATACCTCGGCCAAGCACGTCGCCGTGACCCTGCACAACAGCGGCGACGCGTCGGTGCGTTACCAGGTGAAAGCCGTGGGGTGGGATCAGGCCACAGGGCAGAACGTGTTTTCACCCACCACGGATATCGTGGGGGCGCCCACCTTCGTGGACGTCCCGCCCCAATCCAAGCGCACCGCCCGGTTGATGAGGGTGGGCGCGCTGGGCGAGCGGCGCTACTACCGCGTCCTGCTAATGCAGCTCAGGGCTCCCAACGTCCAAGGCGTCCAGTTGCTGGTCAACCAGGACTTGCCCGTGGCCTTTGAGGTCGCCAACGCGCCTGTCCCCCAGGTGACCGTCCAGGCGGTGCCCAAGGGCTACCGGCTGACCAACCACGGCCAGACCGCCGCCCGCGTGTCGTCCATCGGCCCGGCTGGTGGCAAGCCGTGGCGCGAGGGTGCGTTGGGTTGGACCCTGCCGGGGGCCTCAATGACCTACGAGGCCCAGCCCGGGCAGCGCGCTGAAAACCTTTCAATCACCGTCAACGGCCAGCCCGTCACCGTCCCTGTGGGGCGGTGATCCATGCGTGGCCACGCCTTGGCGTTGTTGTTGCTGGCTGCATCGTCGGCCAGCGCAGCGGTGCCCGAAGGCGTGGCACCCGCGTTCCTGGTGCCGGTGATCGGCGGCAAGGCCAAGGCGGATCCGCTCACGTTCTGGCAGCAAGGCGGTCAGTGGTTCGCCGAGCCGGCCACGTGGCGCGAGGTCGGACTCCAGCTTCCACCGGGTCAAACGGATCCGATGAGCGCCCAGGCGCTGGGCGTGGGCTTTGCCGTGGACGAGGCCAGCGCCACGGTCGCTCTGGACTTGCCGGCAGACCGGCTCAAAGCCCAGCGCGTGGCCCGTGTCCGCGCCGAGCGCGGCCCCATCGCGCCGCCCGCTCCCGGGGTGCTGGTGAACTACAGCGTGGCGGGCATGGTGTCCGAGCAACAGCAGGCGCTCTCCTTGGGGCACGAAGTCCGCAAGGCGGGCCGTTGGGGCGTTGTCAGCACCAGCGGGCAGGTCAACACCGACGCGTCGGGCACCGGCTACGTTCGCGGCGTGACGCGCTGGCAGAAAGACGATCCCAACCGCTTGGTGACTTACCAGGCCGGCGATGTGTTCGCTGGTCCGTCGTCCTCTCCGGTCAACCTGGCTGGGATGCGCGTGGCCAAGGACCCGCGGGCGTTGGACCCGTTGACGCCCACCTATCCCGTCCCGATGCTCGGTGGCGTGGCGCTCGATCCGGCCACGGTGGAAGTCCTGGCCAACCGCGCCCGTGTGCTGCAGGGCCAGGTGGGGAAGGGGCCGTTCACGGCCGATGGCAGCGCCTTGGGCACCGGTGCGCAGCAAACCCGAGTGGTGGTGCGAGACCCTTACGGCCGCGAAACCGTGGTGAGCGATCAGCGTTTCTACGTCGCCCCCACGTTGCTCCGCAAAGGGCTCACCACCTGGGAAGTCGCCGCCGGCCGTGTGCGCCAAGGGGAGAGCGATTATGGAGCGTTGGGCGCGACCGGGGCGGTGGCTTGGGGCCTCAATGACCGGTGGAGCCTGCGCGGCACCGCCCAAACCTCATCGAACGGTAAGGCCAACGTGGCGTTGGGGGCCACCACGGTGCTTGGCACCTACGGCACGCTGGATCTGGAAGTGGGCACGTCAACCCAAGGCGGCCAACGGCAGGCCATGGCTTACGACTACCGCGGCCCGGGGTTTGGCGTGCGCCTGGAGCACGAGCGCCAACAGGACTACTGGCGCCTGCGCGCCTCCAATGCGGTGGAGGTGGAGCAGCGCACCCGAGGCTCGGTCTTCTGGCGGCCCACGCCCCAGTGGTCCCTTCGGGCCAGCTATTCGGACGTGCGCACGCCACGCTTTCGCACCGCTTACGCCGACGCCGGGCTGACTTGGCGTGGCTACGGGCACACCGTGGCCGTCTCCGCGTTGCGCGATCTGGAGCGCAAGGAAACCCGGGTGGAGGTGGGCTACAGCTACGATTTCGGCCGGGGCAAGGGCGTGAGCGTTAGGGCCCGGCAAGCCCCCGATGCCACCGCTTGGGCCGTCCAAGGACGCGCCCGTCCCACGGTGTTGGGAACCCCTGTCGGCTTGTCTGCTTCGGTGGACGAGGGAGCGGCTGGCCAGACCGCCCGGGCCAACGCCAACTGGACCACCCGGGCAGGGTGGGCCCAGATCAACGCCGAGCACGGGCCCAGCGGCACCTGGGCTTCCGGTTCGATGGCCGGTGCCGTCCACCTGGACCGCCAGGGCGTGACGTTCCTAGGTCCGGCCGAATCCTTCGCCGTGGTGGACGTGCCCGGCCAAGCCGGGGTGCCGGTGAGGGTGGGCGGCAGATTGGTGGGGAAGACCAACGCCCAAGGCCGCCTGGTGGTGGGCGAGGTGACCCCGATGGTGCCCACGGAGGTCCGCGTAGACGATCGGGCGCTGCCACTGGGCACCCAATTGGCCGAGATCGAGCAAGCCGCCACCGCTGGCCGCCAAGCCGGCATGCACCTTACCTTCCCGGTCCTGACCGAGGCCGCGCGCACCTTCCGCCTCACTGGCTCGGCCATCGAAGCGGGCACGGTGGCCAAGACGGCGACCGAGACCACCCAGGTGGGCTATGACGGGGTGCTCTACCTGAAGCAGCCGCGCCCCGGCCAGACGGTGGAGGTGGAAGGGGTCTGCAAGGCCACGTTGCCCAGCAACTTGGGCAACGCGACGGTCGCTCTCGATCTGGATTGCAAGTAGAAATTTGTCAGGACGGCGTGCTAGCACTCCAGCGGTGATCGTTTCGGACCCCATCGGGCAATGGCCGAATCGATGGTGTGTATTTTCCAGACACGGCCGTTGCTTTGAGGGAATCGGACCAGCGCCACAGATCAATGAGGTCGCCGACGGTGCGCTCGGAAATGTCAGCGTCCGTTTCCCCCATTTCCTCTGAGTGCTTGTCCAGTCGTGACTGGATTCGTTTGAGGATCTCCAGCGCGTCTGCATACAGAACACTGCCTTGATAGCCCACGGAGTTGAAGGCCGTCTGGAGCTGGTGCAGCCGGCGATTGATCTTGTGGCCCTCTTCCTCAAGCTTTGCTAAGCAAGAGGCGGCGGCGACCCGTCCATCCTTTGGAGCTGGCTTGGTGAGTCTATGCTCCTGAAGAAGCCGTTCGTAATTTGCGTAACCGTTGATGGCGCCTTCAATGGCTTGGGTGATCTCACCCAAGATAGGCGCGATGAAGACTTTGGCTTCGGTGCGCTTTCGGCGCTCCTGCCAATTCGCGAGCCATGCACCAGCTCCAACTGCAAGGAACGAACCTACGGCCGGGCCGACAATGACGTTGGCAAGCTCTGGAACCTTGCTGTGTTGTGCTCCCATGAGAATACCTGCAATCAATGCAGTGACGACCAAGACGATCGCCCAAGGATTGATGGACAGCCATTCGGGCAAGCTGATCTTCTGCGAGTCTGTGTCATGAGCCATGCGGTTCCCCTTAATTTCCGTTTGAGAGCCTGCGCGTTGTCATCCCCTGCGCAGTTTTTACTACTCTAACCTCACTCGACCCCAAGCCGGGCGAGAGGCAGGTGCTCCAAGAGGTGTCGAGACAGGGGGGGGGGGGCAAGGCGAGGCCACTGTCTCAGGGGCTGAGAGGGGGCTCATATGCTGCTTATGAACAATGCTTGGGCCAACAAGCCGTGTCCTCTGGTGGTTTGGAGGTCGTGCGTAGCGATTGCCTGGTTCGCATGACGGCTCATCTACCGTGTGACTGCCGCCAGGAGGCTCATCACCTCCGGAGCACTACTGTCCCTGGTCCATGGATCTGAATCTGAAGGCTGGAAAGGGTAGTATCGCCGAAAGTATTGTTGTGATAAATGATTGATATGCTGGGCAACGGTAGACCTTCGGGGCTAACCAGGCTTCGTCGCTCGTCTTGCTGAAGGGCTCCTGCTGGTGGTGGACTACAACGGCGGGGACTGATCTACGGCTGGCCGGAAAATGGGAGGGCGCCTGGTCGGACAGTTGTGGGCCGAGCGCAGCGACGGGCGGGCCGTCTGCCTCATCGCGCAGTTGAGGGATGAAAACAACAGCAGCCTTACCGATCAGCTGCAGCGATCGGTAAGTAATCAGGATAACAGGGGGCAATGGAATGGCTGTCTACATCTCAAGTTTGGATGTTCTGAATTTTAGATCATGTGTTTCCACAAGCTTGCAGCTGACCAGCTTTACACCGCTGGTTGGGTTGAATAATTGCGGGAAGAGCAATTGTCTTACCGCGCTCCAATGGCTCGTGCGTAAGGCAAAGCTTGGTGTGGAAGATTTCCACGAGCCGACCCTGCCGGTGCAAGTGATGGGAACACTGCGTGGGATCACCGAGGCTGATCTGGCGGTCCTGGAGCAAAAGCACCGAAAGAAGATTGAAGGACACGTTCGGGACGGGGCGCTGATGGTTCGTCGCGAACAGCAGGTGCCTGGGGGCGACACCGAACTGACCGTGATGAATCCCGACACAGGCGACTGGGAGCCGAACCCTACGGGCATCGATAACGCCATCTCAGCACTCTTTCCAGATCCTATTCGCATCGGAGCAATGGAGAATGCTGAGGAGGACGCCAGTAAGGCCAAGACGACGACCACGATCGGCAAGCTGCTGGCCTCGATGCTTGCCGCTATCCAAGAGCAGCACGAGGAGGCCTTGACCCCGCACTTGGCAGCCATCCTAGGAATGATCTCTGCAGAAGGTGGGGATCGTTTTAAAGAGTTGGGTCGCATCGACGATTCAATCAATCGTAAGATTTCGGATCTTTTTCCTGGTATCCACATCAAGCTGGATTTCCCAGTGCCGGTCTTCAATGACCTCATTAAGGCGGGAACTGTCAAAGTTTACGAAGGGGAGGGGCGTGGACGTGCCTTCGGGTCATACGGCCATGGCGCGCAGCGCGCCATCCAGATGGCCATGGTCCGGCATCTGGCGGATCTCAAGCGTGGAGCAGCGGCTGCGGGCGGAGTAACGCTACTGCTGGTGGACGAGCCGGAACTCTTCATGCACCCCTTTGCAGTGGAGCAGGTGCGTGAAGCCTTGCGTGCGTTGTCAGAGGCTGGATATCAGGTCGTGTTCTCAACCCACTCTGCTCAGATGATCTTGGCCAAGGACGCGAAGAACGCTCTGCTAATGACGAAAAAGCATCCGGAGGGAACCAAAGCCCGTCCGCGCATGCAATCCGTCGTAGAACAATTGGTGGACAATCCCACGCATCAACTCCAGCAGCTATTCAGCCTGACAAATTCGTCTCAGATATTGTTTGCCGACAAAGTCGTGCTCACAGAAGGGAAGACCGAACTCCGGCTGTTGCCATCCATCTTCCAGTTGGTGGCGGGCAAAACCATGGGGCAGTCATCGTTGGCAATTGTTGCGATGAGTGGGGTCTCGGATACTCGTAAGTCAATGGAAGTTTTGTCTGCCCTAGGGTTGCCTGCGTGTGCCATCGTGGACTTGGATTTCGCTTTCCGCCAAGCAACAAAGCATGGTTTCCTGCAGGCGGATGATCCCGATGTTGCTGCGTGCAAGAACGTTCTCGCGAGGATGGCAGGCGCGGGCGTCGTGACTTTAGACGGAGCGTTGCCTTGCAAGGGGATTCAAGGGCCGGCTTCGAAGGCATTCGAGTTGCTTGCGGCCGATGACCAAGCAAAGCCCCACATCGCTGCTTTAATACAGAAACTGCGTGCTCAAGGCCTTTGGTTGTGGGGCGCTGGTGCCATTGAGCCTCACCTTGGGATTTCGGAGAAGTCGGAACACGCCTGGCTATCTCTCCAAGTCCGATTGGAGAGCGAGCCACTGGAAGATTGCTGCTCGGACGCAGATGGCATTCGATCCTTGATCGAATGGCTGGATGCCCCGCCTGCGGTTCAGCCGGCATGAGCGGCCGCGAGTGGAGCGCCTATCAGCTGGTGGATTCCGAACGGGAGCTCCGCGTCTCGGAGCATCGGTTCTACGTTGAGCAGGCCAAGACCCGCCTTCTGTCTCAGTTCGCCAACATTGAGGCGGAGGCCGATCAAGCGGAATCCGAGCACTGGGAGCGCAGCGGTCAGTCCTTCGACCCTGACTGGCACGACCCTGGCGATCTAGCGGACGCTGCGCGCGATCA
Source organism: Stenotrophomonas sp. 93052_Sma (assembly GCF_056481145.1). NCBI lineage: Bacteria > Pseudomonadati > Pseudomonadota > Gammaproteobacteria > Lysobacterales > Lysobacteraceae > Stenotrophomonas > Stenotrophomonas sp. 93052_Sma. The sequence goes on along the minus strand of NZ_CM151134.1, from coordinate 3,095,235 downwards.
CGGCGTCGAGTTCTACCAGCTTCTAAGTGAGATGCATGATCGAACCCGCCTCAGTGTGGTGGCTGGCATGTATCACCATTGGGACAAGACATTTCGACGCTTCCTCGTTCGTGAGTTTAGGTGGCCCAAGTTGGTGATCGGCGACAACACGCGGCGCGCTCTTTGGAAGCTGGATAGCGCGAAGCTGGAGAGGTTGCTTGAAGCCATCGGCTTGGACCTTTCTGCTCTCGCCTGTTACCCACGCATTGATGCCATGCGGTTGGTCGTCAATGTGTTCAAGCACGGGGAGGGGAAGTCATTGGACGATCTCCAGCTGCGCTACCCGGAGTTCTTGCGAGCAAGTTCTCACGGATGGAACTTGTTCGACGACACCGACATGGAGGTGTCGGATGTTCACGTCGATGACTTTGCTGCGTCTATTGAACTGTTCTGGCGTGAATTGCCGGCTACCGTAAAGTTCGACGAGGCAAACCTAGATGTTCCAGACGATTTTGCAAAGGCCTGGAACAAAGACCTTGAGGCGCAGAAGGTATCTCGCTTTGTCAAACAGCACGACATTTAACCGGTGTTGTCTCTTTGAGTAGCCCGGGTGAGCGCTTGGTTCCATCGAAATAGTGAAATGGTGGAATCGAAGCGCTCGTGGCTCAGGGCGGAAGTCGGGGCTGGGGCGGCGGCGTTAGGTGCTCCGGAGCGCGATGTTCTAACGAAACTTTTCGTAGATGAGCTTTCCCGACCGTTCGAGCCCCGCATGGAGGATCGGGGTTTCCTCGGGGCCATGGTAGAACTCCAAGTCAACCGGGATGGGCAGTCGTTGCGCTAGTTCGGCCTCCCAGTGCTCGGAGTATCGGCTGAAGGTCGCGAACCCATCGCTAAAGTCGACTCCTGGTGCCGCTGAAAGATCAAGCTCCACCGCGATGTCAATGTCGCTGTCGGGGCGATGATCGCCTCTTAGCCGGCTCCCGAACAAGTGGATCTTCGCGATGATAGGTTCTTGGCGAGCCCATTTCAGCAGCACTGCTTCGATCACTTCTAGGTCCATTGCAACTCCAATGTCAGATCAGCTGTCCAGCTGGGGCGGACTTTATCATCCTATGATGCGTGCTCTTGGATCTGCTGCCGCGCGCACAGCAGCTTACCGGTCGGCCGGTGTCTGCCGGCGACAAGCTATTCGGTCTTCAGGTAAAGCATGGGCGTCCCATCTCCCCCACGGGCCTACCCCCGATCTAAGCGTGCCATAGTTCAGCAGGTGAAGCGGGCACTCGGCCACGTCCAGTGCGGCGGCGGCCCACTCGTCATCATCGCCCAAATGCGGCTCCTCCTTGCCCCCGTGGAAGAGGTTGTTGCGCACGCGGCGTGCCGCTTCGATCAAAGCGCGGGCATTGGATTGATGAAGGGGCAGGCGCTGGAAGACAGCGTGGTTGAGGCCGTTGATCACCGCCACCTCCTGGACCATCGGGCGATCACGTGGAGGTGTGAGGATTTGCTCGCGCGTGCTGTCCGACACCCGATCGAAGAAGAGTGGATCGTCCAGCCGTGACACCGCCTCATCCACCGCAGGCCAGTTCACCTGGGCCATTCGGTAGGGACCGGCCCGAAGAAAGCCTGGGTCGCTCTTGAGGCGAAACTCCAACTGCGCGAACGCCCGCAGCAGGTCGAACGCGAGGGGATCAGAGACGGGCATGGGTGCCTTCAAGGTCGGTGGAGGATGCGGGCTTCTGAATCTGTCGGCCAGAGGCCGCACATTCTGAGTTTAGCCGTCCCGAAGCCCTGGACACCGCGCCGCTCTCTGTTTGCATGGGGGAGAAGGAATACAAACGTATTCCAGAAAGGAGGGTGCATGAAGGGTTGGGACCGGGCGTGGGACATCCTGAGCGAGGTTGGTAAGTTCACCCTGGGGATGTCGGCGCTTTTTTGCGTCCTCTTCACCATCGCCGTTTTGACGGAGAAGCTGGAAAAGAAGGATGCGGTAACCAAGAGGGCGCAGGCGATCGAGGAGGCGATGCCCATGGCTGCCGAGATCATTGCCGTGGCCGACGAGGGCGTTCCCAAAGAATGCTCCGATGGAACGTGGGAAAAAGATGGGCTGACTTGCAGGCTGAACGAGGCGCGTGTGGCGGCAGCCGACAATTTTAAGGTGCTCTACCGGATGAACGTGCCGGGCACTGAGAAGATAGAGGCTTACAAGCTCTTCCAGAGGGGAGAGGATGAGGTTAAGCGCTACCAATGGGCGGTTTGCCTGAAAGGCGACAACAAGGAGTTGGTGGATTGGGAGGCCGACTACGCGCTTGGCGCTTATGAGTTTTCGAAGAACATTCTGGAACGTCCTTGCAGCCATTCCAGCCAATACCCTGAGGCGTGCAAGAAGGAAGGCCTCTGGTGATTGATCTCTCGTGCCTCTGTCGCCAGGACATCATCGCCCACGGCATTTCTTTCAGTGCGCTGTTGGGGACACCTTTGGACAGGCTTCGCTGGGGCGGTTCGTGCCTGTCTGTGTTGAAGTTGCGCGGACAGGTGACCGAGCAAGCCATGCGGCGCTTCGCGTTGGGCCAGGACTTCGATGGGATTCAGCAATTGTGGGAGGGCGCCGCTCATTACGAAAGTGCAGCGGGCTACCGGGTGGGGTTTCGCCTGCCGGAGGGATTTATCGATGAGTTGGCGATGGCTGACGCGGAACAACGCGACCTGCTGCGGTTCGCCCACCTTCGAGCCGTTGGACGTGCGTTGTTGTCGCTGGCATGCCAACGGGATCACCAGGTGCTGTTTGTCGCGTCCGATCGCTTGGGGGGCGACTGGACGCATCACTGGCTGTTCGCCACCGCCTGCGCCCCCGACGGAACCTGGGAGCGCCTGACTGAGGCCTTGCGCGTTGGGTTGGGCCCCGCGCCCGATCGCCAGGGCCACCTGGGCGGGGTTGCGCTGTTGAATTGCAGCGAGTAAGTCGGTGTTGGCCATGCGTCCTCCTGACCCACTGATTTTCCGCTGTAGCGGAAACGCGCAAGGGGAGGGTGACAGTTTGGCAAACTGTCGTGCAACCCCAGCGTTTTTCCGCTTTAGTCAGTAAAGCCCTCTGGACAGGATGTCCCTTTCTGCTTGCATGGATCTGAAGGGATACAAATGTATTCCATGGGGGGCTGACATGAATTTCGTGGCAAGTATAAAAAAGGGTGTGCGGGGATGGTTAAAGGATTTGCGTAACCCACCAAATCTATTTCAAGAGCCGATCTGGAAGGTTCGCGTGGAGTTCCTTGTATTGACGCTGCTGTCTCCAATCCTGATCCCCCGCTATGTCATTGAGAAACGCATGGGTAAATGGAGAAGGCATCGCCGGATGCCACCCATCTTTCAGCTATTCGACCGCGAAGGAGGGTTCCAGCTGAGGGAGCTTGAGCAGTTGATTGCAGATGGCGCTGATGTGAACGCTCGGGAGCGAAAAGATGGAAAAACGCCACTTATTCTTGCTGTTATGCAGGACAGTCCATGGGAAGAAAATGGGCGAAGGTGGCTCGAGGTTTGTCGCGTGCTGCTCGAAGCTGGCGCAGATCCGGACGCGGATTACGACTGTGGCGAGATAAGGCGGTCACCTATCTATTTCGCCTATCTGGCGGGCAACGTGGAGCTGCTCGACCTGTTGTTGCAGGCAGGGGCCAATCCGCGTTCGAAGGCTTGGTTGCAGTTTGTCAATGCAGAGCCACGTCCCGATGCGTGGCTCGAACAGCAACGTCCGGAAATACGCGATCGCCTATGCAGATGGGAAACGGAACAAGAGGCCCTGCGTTTGGATGCGACTCTCCCTGGCGCAACGAAAGCCGTTCCTAATAGTAGGGCACGGCTATGAGGGTGATCCCATGAACCTGCAACTCACCTGCCTCTGCCGGGAGGACGTGTTCGCCGATGGGTTCGCCTTCGCAGAACTGCTGGAGGCGCCCTTGGCCGCGTTGCGCTGGGGTGGTGCGTGGTTGACCCAGTTGAAGCCCGGTGGGCCAGTGACCGAGGAGGCCATGCGGCGCTTCGCTATGGGCCAGGATTTCGATGGGCAGCAGCGGTTGTGCGAAGGCGAGGGCCACCACGCCCGGGCGGCGGGCTACCGCGTTTCGTTGCGCCTGCCCAAAGGGTTCGCGGCGTTACTGGACACCGACGGCGAGGAGAGGGCACGGCTACAGGCTGCCCACCGCCATGCGGTTGACCAGGCGCTGTCGTTCCTGCCGTTCCAGCGTGATCACCGGGTGCTCTTCGTTGCATCCGATCGGTTGGAGGATGACTGGACGCACCACTGGTTGTTCGCCATCGCATGCGCACCGAACGGAAAGTGGGAACGGCTTGCGCTGAGCTTGCGGTTGGCGGCCAGCGAGGACGCTTATACCCACGCCATGGGGGCCTTCATGGAAGCGTTGCTGGAGACCAAACGATTGGAGCGCTTCTTCCGCCCAGCCCCCGTGGGCCGACTGAGGCAGAGGCTGTGACGCTGACGTCCAAGCCTCCCTTGACGGCCGTGCTGCCGAAAGTGTCCCTTTCTTCAACCTTGCGCCAGGCATTGGCCGCACGCGCTAGAGCAGCCGGGTGAGCGAGAGCGAAGCCGTGCGCCAATGGCTCACCGCCTACCTGGCGCGCCCCCAACTGCTGCGCTCTCCCGTTGCCGGCCCCAGGGACGACCGCTTGCCGCCTATCCGGGCTTCCCGAGACCTGGCCGACCGCGTCCGCCGCGAGGCGCAGCGGCAGCACGTGAGCGTGGCGGAACTCATCCGTCGGGTGGTTGCGTTCCACGCGTTTTGAGGCGCAACTTGGCCACGCTCGGCGGGTGCCACTTGCCCTTCGCCAAGCGTTTCTGCACGAACGCGCGGTAAGCCTCGGGGGAGGGCGGCGACTTGCGTTTGTGCCGGCGCATGTTGCAGAGCCAGCAGGCGGCAGCGATGTTGCCTACCACGTCCTTGCCGCCCTCTTGCTGGGCCACCAGGTGCTCAGCGGTGCAACGGAGCGGCGTGGCCGTTTTGGCGCTCAGGCCGAACGGCCTTAGTTCATCGGGAGAGGCGTTCCACATCGGCAGGCTGCAATAGCAGCACCGGCCCTTCTGGGCGAGGAAAGCCTCGGTTCTCAACCGTTGGAGTTTGGGCATGCTTAGATCTCAAAAAACAGGAAAAACCATCCCGTCGTCGCTTGTGCGATCGAATCGGGAACCTGTTGCCTTGAGCTAAGCAGGCAATACGCCGGGGGCATTTCCCCTCGCGGCAAGGGAGTTATCGCGCCCCAGGGTGGTGGGTGTCAAGATGGGGCCCGTTCGGGTGGCCATGCTAGGAACGATGGGCTATAACCGTTGGATTCCCTACCGGAGCGCTCCTTTGGCCCTGACCACCCTGAAATCCCTCAACGCCGAAATCAAACAGCTCTAAGCCCAGAAGAAACTGGTGGAGAAGCGCGACGGCGAGGTGCCCAAAGCCCTGGCGGTCCTGCAGAAGTATGCGAAGGTCCTCAGTCCGGCCCAGCGGCGGCAGGTGGCCAAGCTCATCGGAGAAACGATCGACGCCAAGCCGGCGCACGCCGCCAATGCTGCCCCGGGACCCCGAAAGGGCCGCAAGCTGGGCAAGGTCGCGCCGAAGTATCGCCTCCCAACCGGTGAGACGTGGGCAGGTCGGGATTTGGCCCCCAAGGCCTTCACCGCGTGGGCCAAGTCCGCCGAGGGCAAGGCGTGGGCTCAGGCCAACCCCGGAGCGAAGTTCCCCCGGCCCATGGCGCATCGAAGAAGGCACCGGGCAAGGTGGTCAAGAAGGCGGGCAAGCCGGTGAAGAAGGCCGCCCAGAAGGCCGTCAAGAAACTTGCGAAGAAAGCCGTCGCCAAGAAGGCCGGCAAGAAGGCCTGATCATGCGCGGCCTGTGCCCCAAGAAGAAGAGCCGGCTCTCGCCGCAAGGCAAAGCCATCGCGGCCGCCCACGTGCTGCTGGACAGTGCCGAGGGCCGATTGGACGAGAAGGCCGCCGGCAGGCGCTTGCGCGAGGAAGTGGGCCTCCAATGGTCCTACCTGACTTGCATCCAATACCTGTCAGGGCAAGAAGCCTTGGCGGCCATTGAATCGCTCCCCAAAGGGTGGGAGGAAAACGGGCGCACCCAGGGGCACCTGTTTGGGGCTGCAGTCATGGCTGCGCACACGGTGGCCAACCTGCGTTCGGACGGCAGCTCGTTGTGCGCCAGCTACTTGGCCCAAGAGCTCAAAGGGAAAACCGTGGAGCAGTGGCTGGCCGAGAAATTCGACGTGTTCCGGGAAGAAGTCTGACACCGGATGCCCATGGGCCCCTGATGGTGGCCCGAAGAGCTTTGGTTACCGTGGGTGTGCCGTCGAGGCCATCTCACCCGGCAACGGGGGACGGGGGCGAGAATCCCCATTCAAGCGCAGATCACCGCGGTCACACGCGAAGGGCCTTGGTTCGTCTGGCTTGCTGTTGCATCTGGTCCTGCATGCGATCAAATCAGGATGCAGCGGTAAAGGCCTAAGTCTTGATATCGAAACTGATGGGTGAGGGTGTGGTGCGGCAGAGGGAATTGAAGCTAGCTGCTGCCTGCCATTGGCCTCAGCGGCTAAAGCTGATCGGGCGTAGATGTCCGCCGGAGGCTTTTTCTTGGCGCCTCATCCGCGATCGATTGCGCACCAGCGCCGCATCTACTCGGTTGATTTTAGAAGCGGCGGGGAAACTGTGTCGAACGGTCAACGTGCGGGAGTTGACCCATCGGTAACGTAGCGGCCAGTGTCGGATGATTCTTCCGAAAGATTGGCAAGGCTAACTGATGGAAATAGGCACATTGCCTGAACCGTTCAATCAACTCGACTTGGCTGGGGTAGAGCGCCGATGCAGGGGTACCTTTGGGTGGATTCATAGGCAAACGATCGGCAGATGACTTTCACGCCGATGTCACGCGGTTGCGGCGATCTTCACCCCCAAGCGGACAGGGGGCCGCTGAGCGCCAATGGCCCGGGCGCTATGACTTGCTGCCAACCCGTGGGACTGTAGGACCCCATCATGGAACTACTTTTGTCTCTTGCTATGGTTATCTTGGCTTCCGCAACTGGTCTGGCGCTGCTCCAGCTTGTAATCGCGCTCTTCAAGGCGCCGTCCTGCCGGGAATGGTTGCGCCGCAGGAGAGCGAGATGATGCGTTCGTTTCACTACGCCTACCAGAAGGCTCGCGCTTGGCACAGCTCCGTAGCGACATCGATTTGGGCCGGAGTCCGCTATTCGTTGACGGGCGACACCGGCTATTTCAAGTCGCACGGTGGCTGGCGTCTGTCTCGCGTGCACCGGGGGTCTGAATCGGCGGAGCAATGATCGCTTCGGCTGAGCCTGTCGGGCCGCCAAAGGATTTAAGCCCTACACAGCCCGCTCGGTTTGTTTCGCTTACAGATCGGCCGTTTGTGGTGCGTGGAGCCCATCTACCCGGACGGCCAGAATGACGGGCGGCGCGCAGGCGTTGCTCTCACCGCTGCCGCTGTCGGATACTGATCCTGTCCATCGTTCGTAGCTCGCAATTCGCGCCGCCCACGGAGCCACAAGAGGGACGAATCGATCAATCAGGCCAACAACGAGCAGCCCGATGATACGTAGCAAGCTTGCTCACAGACGCGTTCTCGCCGAGGGCGGACCGATTCTGGTGTGGTTGACCTCGTTTAAAAATCATTACGTATTTACCGCCAGTGGCATCGGATTGTCTGGAAAATACGGTGTGGAGCTACGGCAGGACACGAAAGCAAGTCGGAGAGCCCTCCAAGCGCGCTTTGCGGGGTCGAAGTTTCACGAAGTGTTCGTGAGCGATGTGCCAGCTTCGGTGATCAGTGTCAACCGGTCTCTGACGTCGGCTGGGCCGCGAGACGGGATATTCTTCCTCTGCAACACAGAGGTCGTCCAAGCCGCGGTTCTCGCGCACCTCGGGGCCGTGATCCCTAGCGAGGTCATCGCTCTTGCAGCCAACTTGAGTCGGGGACGGGGCTAGCCATGGTGCACTCTTAAAGGTTCAGGAATAGCGCAACTGAAAACTGAAATTCAAGCTGGCCTGCGTTTTGTACACAGCTGATCCACGTTGGCCGGCTTGCACTGGTGCCGAGTGAAAGGTAGCCCGTAATGTCTAAGTGTGCGGTGGTGTTCGTAAGCGCGGCTGTGGAAGAGATCGGTGAGGAGCGCTTGCCCGAAGTCATGCGTGCAGGCCGAGAGTTCAATGCCAAGTGCGGCTCGCGTGCAGTTGTATGCTTCGACGGCAGCAGGTTTTTAACGTATTTGGAAGGCACAGCGAGTGCGGTGGCTGCGAGCTCCGTTTACACCCAGTCCTTCACCCTGCATACCGAAATCGTTGAGCTGGCGCGGGGATCCATCCAGCAGTTGCGGTTCCCTGCGCATGCATTGCTCTTCCTGCGGATTTCAGAAGCCGAGCTCAAAGCACTGATGAGGTCGAACTGGGTGAATTTCTCCCAACGCTTCGGAGGGAAATTCATCCCAGAAACGGGGATGGAGCGGCTTGCCGCATTGGTCGGCAATCGTCTCGATGACGTTCCGCAGTGATGGGTAACGGATTTCCTCTGTAGGCCGCCCGATTCACGTTGCACAGTGGAAGCAGGGGAGTCATGAATTTGAGGCATTCGACAGGGGCATGCCATGCGGTTGGAATTTACTCACAGCCACATCTACCCAGGGGCCACCGCGTCCCTGACAGGCGAGCAGGCTGAACTGGGCGAGAGAACCACCTGCTTGGTCGAGCTCAGTGACGGCGTGGTCCTCTCGACCAGCTGTCTGATTCAAGGGGGGGAGATCATGCTATTCATGCCGGACTACCTGACCGCCCGTGGGGCAAAGATTCCGGCGAAGGACTGGGTGCTGCGGAAGGATCTGGAAACAGGCGCCTGGAAGGCAAAATCAAAGGTTGCCGTGTAGCACTTGCTGCTCTTCCCGACCCGTCAGGTTGTTGGGTCTGAAGCAATCTTAGGAGCGTGTCATGCCAAACCGTGCGGTGGTTTTTGTGAGTGAGGCCAGCCCCTACCTTAGCCTTGGGCGGCTGGTTGAGTTGATAGCCGACGCGGAGCGGTTCAACAGACAGGCCGGCGTGACCGGGGTGACCTTGTGCGACGGGGCCCGGTTCCTGTCCTACCTGGAGGGTCCACCGGATGGCCTTCGCGTTGCCTACGCCAGGGCATCCGAAGTGCGCAGCCACCTGAACTTCATCGAGTTGGCACGCGGGCGTGTCTCGCAACGTCGGCTGCCGCGGTGGCCTATGCGGCTGTTTTTGGCCAAGGAGGGCCAGCTGCAGAGCATCGCGATGGCAGACTGGGCCAGCTTCTCTCAGCGGGGCGATGCGGACGCAATGAATTCAACGGCGATGGATCTCCTTGTGCGCTTTGCCGAAAGCAGAAGTCGTCCCAACTAGCTTGAACCAGCTGCTGACCGTGTGGAAAATTTGACCCGACCTTGTGGAACGGCAATCCACATGAACGTTCTCTTCGTGGACATTGAAACCTCCATCTGTGAGTTGGTTGGAGTCGAACTAAGAGAGCTCGGCTATGACGTCGAATGCTTGGAATTCAGCTCAGGAGCCTTGCGCGCAGCGCAAGCGGGGCACGTCGACGTCGTCATTCTGGATGTGCCCGCCAGCCCTGACGCCCGGCGCAGTGCATACAAGTTGGCAGACGAACTTCGGCGCGATGGCATCGCTTTCTTCTTTACCTCCACGCTTCATCCGAACGATGTGATCAGCCGGCACCGGGATCGGGGTGTTTTGTCCAAGCCCTACGGCGTCAAACAGATCGATTCCTGGATCGAGGCGCTTGGCAAAGATTGCAGAGGCGAACCGGCAGGCGCGCACGTGCGCTAGCTGACTGGCAACATGCATCCGCCCTTTGGAGTGCATTGGACCGCAAGCCTTCCTCTTTACAGTGGATACGCTGGAAGCGAACGTCGCTGCTGCCCATCAATGCGCGCTACTTGCATGATCAGAAGCACTGTCGTTCAGCACCGTCACTTTCAAGACGGCGACCAGATCGTTGTCCTGCAGACAGCGTTCAAGAACTGGCTCCTGAATACGTCGTTCGCCATTGGATTTCCCGACTCCAGCAATCGGCCGCTTTCTGATCGAGCGGAGCAGGCCAAGCGCGCTGTTGGCCACGGCGAGCGAGATCAAAGGCCACAGTTACCAGGAGGCCTTCGTCAGGTCTCCTTTCGCCGCGCTTATCTCCATTCATAGCGCGTTGAGTGCTTCAAGCCACGGCGACGCCGTGTTCTTCCTGTGCGCCGACGAAGCCACGTCGGAAGCATCTCCAAAAAACTGATGCTGGCATTCGCCATAACGACCAGCATGACCTTGGCGTTGGGCATCTTCACTATTGTCCGCGCGTCACATTCGAAGCAGGAGTTGTCCAGGATTGAGTCCGTCTGGGCGCCTGGCAGCTATGCCATCGGAGAGATGCGTGCGCAGTTCGGCGATCTCCGCATCTACGAAACCTCCCAGGTCAGCGAAGCCACTTCCGCTGAGGCCGTCAAGCAATACGAACAGCGGATCGTGGCGGGCAAGGCCAAGATCAACGAGCTGGTGAAGCAATACCTGCGGTCCTTCGCCGATGGCGAAGATGCCGCGTTGTTCAAGCCGGTCAGCGCTGCGTTGAGCGATTACTTTGTCATCCACGATCAGCTTCACGCTGCGCTCCTCGCTGGCGATGCCGAGGCCGCGCAGACGATCTCGGTGACAGAATCCAGGGCAAAGCGCGTGGCGCTGTTCGACGCCATGGATAAAGTCAGCGAATACAGCCTTCGCGGCATGAAGGCTGAACTCGCAACCAACGCAGCAAGCCTCAACAACCTGATGTCGATCACAGGCTTGGTCTTGGCGGTGCTGTACTTGGTCGCAAGCGTGCTGGGGTGGGCGATCAGCCGTTCGGTCACCCGGCCCATTGGTGAGGCGTTGCCCGCTATCCGCAGCGTGGCCAATGGCGACCTCAACGTGCGAACCGACTACCAGAGCCGCGATGAGGCGGGCCAGATGCTGCTCTCCCTCCGTCAAATGGTTGCCACCTTGGAGCGTTTTTCGAACGACACCAAGGTCATGGTCAAGCTTCACGAGGCCGAAGACATCTCGCACCGGATTCCGGAGGACCTGCCCGGTGTCTACGGCGAGCTGGCCAAGGGCATGAACACAATGGTGTTCGAGCACCTTGAGGCCATCCTGGATGCCATCCAAGTGCTCAACGAGTATGCGGCCGGTGACCTGCGGCGTGACGCGCGACGCCTGCCCGGCTCCCGGGCGTGCTCCACGAATCGATGGACGCTGCCAAAGCAAGTCTGCTGGCGATCAACACGGAGATCAAGCGGTTGGCAGTGTCGGCTGCCGACGGCGACTTCTCCGCCCGCGGTAACACGTCTGCGTTCCAGCACGACTTTGAATTGATGGTTTCGGACCTCAACCGTCTGATGGAGACAGCTGACCACAGCCTCAGCGCCGTCTCCACCTTGCTTCAGGCCATTGCCTCTGGCGACTTGACCCACCGCATGGAAGGCGACTTCCGCGGCGTCTTTGCGACGATGAGCGAAGACGCTAACGCGACCGTGGCTCAGCTGACCGATATCGTCTCCCGCATCCAGCAGGCATCCACGGCAATCAATACCGCGTCGACGGAAATTGCCGCGGGCAATGGCGACTTGTCGCGACGCACCGAACAACAAGCGGCCAACTTGGAAGAGACGGCGGCGTCCATGGAGGAGCTTACCTCCACCGTGCACCAAAACGCTGAGCATGCACGCCAGGCCAGCGAGTTGGCCAGTGGGGCCTCGCGCGTGGCCGGGCAGGGCGGTGGAGTGGTCGGGAAAGTAGTGGAGACGATGGGGGGTATCGAAGCCTCGTCGCGCCGCATCGGGGACATCATCTCCGTGATCGATGGCATTGCTTTCCAGACCAACATCCTCGCACTCAATGCGGCCGTGGAGGCGGCTCGAGCCGGGGACCAGGGTCGAGGGTTCGCCGTGGTGGCCTCCGAGGTGCGCACGTTGGCACAGTGCTCTGCCTCTGCAGCCAAGGAGATCAAGGGGCTAATCGAGGACTCTGTGGCCAAGGTCGCTCAAGGATCGGCGCTGGTTGACCAGGCTGGCCAGACGATGTCTGAGATTGTCAGCTCGGTTGAGCGCGTGTCCAACGTCATTGGTGAGATATCTGCCGCCTCTCAGGAGCAGGCGTCGGGCATCGAGCAAGTGAACCAGGCTGTTTCTCAGATGGACGAAACGACCCAGCAGAACGCCGCGTTGGTGGAAGAAGCGACCGCCGCTGCCCGATCCATGGAAGACCAGTCGGTACAGCTGGCAACCGCCGGCGCGGTCTTCAAGGTGAATGAACGCGCGCAGGGAAAGACGCCAGCCACGGCCAGTGCAAGCTTGGCCAAGCCAGGTGCTGTGGACGGCTCCCGCCTTTCTCAAACCGCCTACGCGGGCAAGCCAACCCCGCCGAAGGCATTGCCAGCTCGTCCCGCACGGCAGGTATCTGCGGACGCAGCGCACTGGCAGGAGTTCTAACCGCCCTTCCAAGGCCAGTGCGAACGCATGGTCGCTCGCAGGGCATGGTTGACCGAAGTTGCCGCTGAAGTCACCGTGGGTGAGGCCGCCTGGATGGCGGCCTCAGACCCGCAAGCGCGCCGAAAGCTCGGCGCCTTGCGCCGTGAGGCGGCGAGGCGGCAATGGCATTGGCCGAGGTTACGGCCGCCCGATGGCCGCTCCGCTTTGGCAGTTCAGCGGCTCGGAGACGGGGGAATGCCAGCCAATGGTTCCCTCAGGATGCCCAGCCATGGCTCGACGATCTCCTCGAACGCGAAGACATGGTCCCGGTGCTGGTCCATCCCTTGGAGGTAGTGCCGAATGCTGCGCTCAAACTCGTCTGCGACGTTGGCGTTGCCGGCGTTCGTGCGAAGCAGGAGCACTGTGGCGGCTTCCAGCGCCGCAACACGTATATGCATGCGATTCATTGCTTCTTGAAGACGCAAAAATGCGTCCCTGACCTCGTCGTTCACCAAGCCCTCCGCGAGCAGGCACATCAACACAGAAGAGGATCAGTGGCTGCTGCTTGAGCCCGGGATCGTCAGGCGAGCACGGTTGGCGGCGATCAGAAGGGCATTGCCAATTCGCTCCGCTTGCGTCGGAGTCATCGTCGAGCCGCACATGGTCGAGTCACCGGCCGCGTTGCGAACTTGGTAAAGCCCGAGTGCAACCACTGCTGTTTCGGCGTCAATGCCGACTTCAAACCTGTCCAGTGGGAACCACGTTGCTCCGTCGAATTTCTCCATCGAGCGCCCCATGCACGGAATCGCGTTGTCAGCCAGAGATTACCGCAAAGCGTGGAACTTGGAACGCGCGCGAATCGGTTGCAACTGAAAGCGGCAGCACCGTGCAGCATTGGGCAATCAACCTGAATCGATCTCCAGCCGTTGCTGAATGGATAGGGCACGACCAGGGTCAATGACGGCGACGCGTTTGCCGTTCCCCAGCTGCACGCCCTGCGGGCAGAGCTCAGCGAATCGGTCGCTGTGAGCGGCAGGCTCGGCACGCCAGGCAGACAGGCTCTCGATGACCAAGACTTCGTCCACTGCAAGGGCGAACAGCTGAACCGCGGATTGAACCAACAGCATTGCTGGACAACCCGTCCCGACTGCATCGCCTCCGGTGATCAAGCCCAGATCAACCACAGGGACGTCTTGCCCTCTGATCGAGACTACAAACTGGCGGTCCCGGGTTCGGGTCAGCGTCTCTGGTCCGCGTATTTCCACGGCCGACTCGACATCCACACCGAACAAATCGCAGCCCACACGCACAATCACCAGCTCCAGCAATGGCTCTGATGAGGCCTGCAGAAATGGATCATAAGGCAGGGGAACGGTCATGGTTTCTGTGGGCAAAGACCAAAGGGCGATCGCATCATGCCCTTAATGTGTCCACCGTGGCAATTCATGCCCTAGGAAATCCGAGGCGTTCAGATTGGCAGGCCAAGGGCCTCACTCTGACAAGACCTGCCCGTCGTCCGAAGACGATGGGTTAGCGGTGGCTGTAGCGTTCGTGCCGGCCATTCGCTTCATGAACTCTTCCAACCTCATCCGGCTCACCGCTTGGTGGTTCTGGCAGTGTGGGCACACCATCACACCGGCGCCTTCCAAGTCCGTCAGGCCCTCGCCCGGTGCTAGCAGCGAGGTGAGACCACAGCTGCTACAAGTGGCCTCAACAGCATGCAGACGCGCCAGAGCGCCGTCGGAGGTCAGTTCTCCATTGACAAAGCGAAGCAAAAAAAACCCGGTTTAGCCACGGGTAGGGTCCTGAAATAGGCCAGAGGCAGTCAGCGGCCTCAGCGATCTCGCAGACTTCCTGAAAGCGATACGCACGCTGCAGGATCCTTCCGCGTGCTTCCATCCGGGACGGTTCGTCGGCTGGAAGACCGAGTATCAAACTCCCTCGGGTCAGGGCGCAAGGAGCTCGGCCAACTCAATGGCGCTGATGGGTCTGGAAAGCGCGAAACCTTGAATTTCGTCACACCCAAGGCCTTGGAGCTTGGCGACCTGACCGTTCGTCTCGGCTCCTTCAGCGACGGTCGAGTAGCCCAGATCATGGGCCAGACCGACGATCGCTTGGACCTTGAGCAACGCGCGTTGGTCTTCGGAAATATCGTCTATCAGCGACTTGTCGAGCTTGAGCGTGTGAATGGGCAACTCGGTCAGGTATCCGAAATTGCTGTAGCCGCTGCCGAAGTCATCCACCGCGAGCCGAATGCCTGACGAGGCCATCCGCTTGAGTTGCTCGCCCGGCAGCGAGTTGACCCGCAGCCATTCTCCCTCGGTGATCTCGACCTCCACGTCCTGGCAATCCAACCCCTGCGCGTGGATTTTGGCCACGAGTTCATCGGCCATTCCTTGCCGCGCGACATTCCGAGCGGAGAGGTTGATGGAAAGGCTCAACGCAAGGCCAGCACGCTTCCATTGCGCCAATTGTGCCAATCCTAGGCGCAAGCGAGCGGCCCCTGGGGGCACTGGTGGCCGCGGCCACCCAGTCGCGTTACTCAATCTCCCCCGATTGGCAGCAGGAGCAGATTTATCGCCAAGGGGACATGGCCGAGCTCAAGGCCACTGGGGGCAACTGGCGTCAACAGCTGATCCACCCCGAGGACAGGCCCGCGGTGGAATTGGCCATTGCTCATGCCCCGGAGTTGGCGTCGCCGTTGGAGGTAGAACACCGCGCCTTGTTGCCAGACGGCTCCGTCCGCTGGATACAGTTGCGGGCAGTCCCGTTGATGGACAGCGAAGGCAACGTGAGCGAGTGGTTCGGTGCAGCCTCCGGCATCACCGATCGCCGCGTGGCTCAAGAGCGTTTGCAGCAGTTGACCGCAACGCTTGAAGAGCGGGTGCAGGCCGGCACTGACGAACTGATGGCGATGGAGGAACGGCTGAGACAGGGCCAGAAGATGGAGTCCCCCGGCCAACTGGCCAGCGGCATTGCCCACGACTTCAACAACATGCTCACCGGGGTCTCCATGGGCTTGGAGCTGTTGGAGATGCGCGTTGGCCAAGGCCGTTTGGAGGACCTGGGTCGCTACGTGGAGATGGCTCGAACGGGGGCCGACCGAGCTGCAGCGTTAACCCAACGACTGTTGGCGTTCTTTCGCCGGCGGACGTTGGCACCGTCGGCCATCCACGTGTCGGCCATGGTGAACAGGACGCTCCACATCCTGGCCCGCTCCATCGGGCCCTCCATTGAGATCGAGACGCGGTCGGATCAAGTGGAGGACGTCGTGCGGGTGGATGCTCCGCAGCTGGAAAACGCCCTTCTCAACCTGTGCATCAACGAGCGCGATGCGACGCCGGATGGAGGGCGCATCTCGATTGAGGCCGAGCTCTCACACGTCGATGGCGGACTGGCGGAGCGTTTGGTGCTGACGCCTGGACCCTATGTTCGCTTGTCGGTCCGAGACACGGGAACCGGCATGGACGCGAGCGTTGTTGAAAAGGTGTTCGAGCCCTTCTTCACGACCAAGCCGATCGGGTAGGGCACGGGGTGGGGCTTGCCGATCTACGTATTCACGCGCCAATCCGGCGGTCAGGTGGCGGTTGACTCCATCCCTGGGGTGGGAACCACGATGCACCTTTATTTGCCGCAAAGCACGGCTGATACCGATGACCGAATCCAGGAAACGCCCGCGCTTCCCCCAGCCACGTCGCCTGGTCGCTCGGTCCTTCTGGTAGAAGACGAGACCGCCATGCGCACGCTGGTGAAAGAGGTGCTGAGCAGTTTGGGCCACCGCGTGAAGGCGGCTGCAAACGGCAGCGACGCCCTCACTGTGCATGCCAGCGAAAAGCACTTTGATTTGCTGATTACGGACGTGGGCCTGACGGGCTCGCTCAATGGGCGGCAGGTGGCGGACGCGGGCCGGCAGCGCCGTCCGACACGCCGGTGTTATTCATCACCGGCTATGCAGCAAGCGTCGCGGTAGGAGCCGGCCAGCTTGAGTCTGGCATGGAGATACTCACCAAGCCGTTCGCCGCGGGGGAGTTGGAAAGAAGAGTGACCGAGTTGTTGCTGGAAGCCGTCAAAGCGTCGAACGAACCGTTCCCAGCAACTCCAGCAGCGTGAAAGCTTCTTGAGCAGCATAACGTCGTTTTCGAGGAAGTGTGGGTCTGCGCCGGAAACGCCCCCGTGACCGGTGACCAGCAGGACCGTCACGGAAGGGTGGCGTGCCATGGCGTGCTTGGCGAGATCGTGCCCGTTCATCCCCGGCAGGCCCACGTCGGAGATGAGGAGATCGAAGGCGGGTTGCTGTGCCAAGCGCTCCACAGCCGCTTCAGCGTCTCCGACCGCAGTGATGTCATAGCCGCTGTCTTTGAGAACGTCCTGCATCGATTCGCGGATGGCGACGTCGTGCTCTACAAGAAGGATGCGAGGGTACGAGAGGCAGTCATAGCAAACCTGGTTGATCAAAAATTCGAGGAATCATGCAGGACGGGGAGTAAAGCGCTGGTGCATCCCTGTGATGACGGCAATCACGGGAAGGCGAGGGCGCCGTCGCGCCTTGACGCGGTTTTGCCGCGAGGGCTGGATACTCAATCCCCACCCCCTCCCGCCTGGACACTCCCACTATGGCCCGATCCGCCCCCGATTTGCCGGCAGCGTCGCCCCACGCCCTTCGCGTCGAAATCATGCCGCTGGAGTGCGGTGATACCGCGGTGATCGTCGAATTTGAATCCGAACCGCCCGCGTCGTGGCGAGCTCTTCTGACGAAGAAGTTGGCAGACGTGGAGGGGCTTGAGCTGGCATCCGCCCAGTTTGAGGGGCGGGTTCTCTACGTGCTGGGTGCGGAGGGGGGTAGGGGAGGAAGCGTCCACAGGGTGAGTCAATTGTTGCGGTCTCTTCCCGGACGTCCTGGGGGCTCAAACCTGCTGGATGAGCCTGTGAGCCGGGGCGTCCCGGGGCCGGAGCAGGCTCTAGCGACGCACGCCTGAGCGCGTTGTTCAAAAGACGAGTTAAACGCCCGGCCGGAAGATAGGCCGAGCTCGGTTCGATGGCGCTAGCATCGCAGATTGATCACGCAAGGCAGCTATGTACGTTGAGGTATACCACCGGGTGGGATTTTGGGCCCGGATCACCGGGGCGGAAGGTTGGCGCTGGCGGCTGGTGGCGCCACGCGGGCATGTTTTGATGGCTCCCCGGGAGACGTTCGCCAGTCGGCAGGCGTGCTTGGCGGCCTTGGCTCTGCTGCAGATCGGGCCCATTTCAGCGGTGGAGTCGGCCGGAGATGCCCCGAACGCGGTGGGCGCGGCCCCCTCACTATGTCCCGCCCTTTCAACGCCATGACGGCCACCCCAGGTTGGGCAGGTCACGGTCACATCGCCGGCATCCAATGAGGACTGGGTCTGATCCATCGGGGGGCATTTCGCTTGAGTGTGACTCCCCGCGTCGCAGGAAGGCGATCAGTTGAGGCCAGCGGCGTTCGCGTGCACACTGCTTTTGAACAGTCAGGGTTCGAGGGCCATGGGTACTTCCAAGCCGGGCAAAGATTTAGAACGGGTCACCTTGTCGGTGGGAGAGCACGTTTACACCTCCGAGATCTGGCGGCTCAGTGAAAGCCGTTGGGTTCTTCTCGCTGTCGAGGTCCATGGCGTCGGAGGGCGCTCGGATTTGAGCATCAAAGCGTCGTCGTGCCTCCATGCGTTGGACGCGGGAGAGCGGATTGCGTCTGAGATTCTCAACAACCCCTATGGCTGAATTGGCGTTGGAAGGTTCAATCGACTGAATGGATCCCAAGGACGGCAGATGAGCATTTTGAACGTGTTGCTGAGTGCCGATCACTTGGCTGTGACCGTCGATACCCTTGCGCAAGATGCTCAAACCGGGGCGCACTCAGAGGGCGCCAAGTTGCTTCTGCTGCCTCAGCACAACGCCGTCTTGGCCACGCGTGGGTCGGCCCAGTTCTTCCTAAGAATCTACGAGCTCTGTCTCCAAGCCAGTTTTCGAGCAGACTTCACGATAGAGCGGCTGTCCGGCGAGCTTGGCGGCGTGATTGATCGCCTCTGGCCAAACTACGTGAGCGCGGCGGCAGCCGCTGGCATACCCATCAGCGCTATGCACACCGAGTTGGTTTTGGGCGGCTGGTCGGCGCACGCCCAGCGCATGGTTGCCACCGCTTATGCAAAGTCCGAAGATGGCCGTCCCGCCGTGGTCCAAGCGCTGGTGGGAGGCTTGGCGTCGCCAGGAGAGCCCTTGCGGAATCAGCCAGCAGGCATGGGACGGGCGGAGTTGATGGCAGCAGGACGCTTGCAAGCCGCTTACCTCAACGGCGACAGCGAGCGGCCATTAGCGGGCGGTCGTCTGTTGGCAGCAATTCTCTCAAAGGGCCAAGCAACCGTTCTCGATCTGGGAGGTCTCTAGGGGGCAGGGCAAAGCGTCGATTTGCTCGGCCACGGACCTCAGTCCATGACGCAAGCCAAGCAGAAAGTCTGCATTGGAGCGTTGGCTGGGGAGGCACATGGATGTCGACGATCATGGGCATCAGGTGGGCCCATGCAAGGCGCACCGCGGTGGGATTGGCAGAACTGGCCACCAAAGCCCTGACCGCATACTCCAAGGCATTGGTTTCGCCCTCAGCGTTGGGCAGGCGCCTCTCGCACTCGCTCAGGCGGAGCTCCAACTTGACCAACGCCTCCGTCTCAGCCTTGTGCATACCCCTCCTCCATTGGCTGGCCACCGAATCGCGGTCTGGCAGCAGGGTGGCCCCAAGCTCAAGCGTTGGAAACCGGTGAGCGTTCCGCTTGACTGCACCGTCAATCGGCCCTTTCGGGCCAGCACACAGCGGTCCACTCTTCAATCAAGACTCGCCATGCGCGGGTGGTTAGGTTGGGGGCAAAGCTTTTCCAACCTCGCGCGTGCCACCGCCTAGCGGTTGTCACAGAGCGGGCAAGTGAGCACGGCGGCGCCGTCCAAGTCCAGCAGGCCATGCCCTGGAACCGATCGCAGTTGGCGGCCGCATTCCAGACAAGCGCAACTGATCCGCGTGACCTGCAAGAGCGAGCCGTCGGCCCGCCGCACACCCTCAACCTGATCGATGAAGAAACGTCTAATGTTGGGCATGAAGATGAACAAAAAGCTGAACAGAGCGGAATGCATATGATGCACCGCGACAACCCCACCGGAACCAGATGAGACAATTGGATTCTGAAGAATTCATCTACGGGGTCGTCCGCGCAGTCCGCACGCCAGATACCGCTGTCCGATCCCTCTATTGCCGTCGCAGGAGCATGATAAAGAGGCGGGCTGCACGGCGACAGCCTTAGGCACAGGGAAGTAACCGAGCGGCGCTGTTGGAAAGCGCTGAGCCAGTTCGTTAACCAGCAAAAGGCCAGACCGGCGCCCAGTCGGTTGCGACCACTGCTGAGGGTGTGTGTCGCGCGTTGCCCTAAAGAGGCCGCCTGCTAGGGGTGCCGATCACGACGATGCCCTGAACTGCCGGGGCGTCACCTAGGGGAGGGGGAGTCACCCCTTTGGGTTCGGCGGCGCCAACTGGGGTCAGCGCCATAGCGGAGATTTTCACGATTGTCGCGTCCATCGGACGCACGGACATCTTGCTAGGGCGAACGTCAAGCGCCAGTGAACGCGCTCGGGTCGACCCGTGCGCGAGGGCTACCCAACTTGGATGGCGGCAAGCGCGTCTTTGGTTGAGAGAGGGCAGCCATAGTGCCACCCTTGGCCAATAGCCTCTGGAGCAATCCGGTAGAGCAGCAAATCTTGCGCCTCTGATTCGACGCCTTCTGCGATGACATCCAGCCCAAGCTCACGTGCGATGCGATACATCCCTGGCAAAACGGGCCGCAGGGGGGAGTCCTCGTTGATAGCGGCCACGAACATGCGATCGATCTTGATTCCTCGAAACGGCGATTGGGCGAGGCGGGAGAAGTTGGCGCTGCCGGTCCCGAAGTCGTCGATCAAGAACCGGTATCCCAGAACAGAGAGGGCCTGCATGTTGCTCTTTGCGGCAGCGGACACGAGTTCTTCCCGCTCGGTGATCTCGATGCGAATTTGCTCTGGCAACACGCCAAAATCGTTGGTGACGCTGCCGATGTAGCGAACGACGCACTCTTGGGCCATGTCCACGGGCTCGGCATTGATGCTTACGTAGAGGTTCCTATGCTCCCTCAGCGCGGGGGCGAGATCATTCATGGCACGGGCCAGCACGTATCGAAAAAGATCAGGACTCAGGCCGAATCGGTGGGCGATGGGCACGAAGATGGCCGGCGGGATTTCATCGTCTCCCGGCGGGCGCCAGCGGCTGAGCGCTTCAAATCCCACGAGCTCCCGCGTGCCAATTCGACGCAGTGGCTGGTAGGCCAGTTCGATCTCGCTGCGCTTCAGTGCAAGCACCAACCGTTGCTGGATGGTTTGCCGAGCCGTGATTTGGTGTTTGATCAGCAAGAACGCGAGCAAAAGCCCTACCGAGGCACCCGCTGCCAGGATGGTGGTGAGCAACGCCGAGGGCAGTTCGGACACCACGTGCCTAGGGCTGGTAACGAACGCGCAAACGTCGGCCACCCGGCTGCAATGTTGAGCTTGGACGAGAGACGGGCTGCCGACGCGGCTGGTCGGGGACAAGGTGCGGAATGTAAACGATCGGTCCTTCGTTTCGATGCTGATGGAGCTGCTGCGCGCAGGGTCCAAGCTCTCGAAGGCAGACGGGGAGGACACGGTGAACGTGTCGCCTTGGGCGATCAGATTGGACCCGGTGTAGGGGGAGCCAACGAGATCCGACGCGTGCCAAAGCCGGACAGCGCCGCTGGAGAAGCGTGGGGCGGGGAGGGTGTAGGGGCGCGAGCGCCCCCAGAGAGCGCTGCAGACAAGGCGTCCGTCTCGGATGCGACCGATGTCGCTCATGTAGATGGAGCGGAACGCGATCTCCTTTAGTGAGTCGATGTCGGTGTCGGAGCAAGGCGGCTGTCCGATGCGAGAGGCTTGTTCGGCCGCTACGCGCCGGTCACGAGATATGGCCTCCGCGCGCGTCACCGCGGCTTCCGCCACTGCCTCCGCCCCTTCCTTGTCACGCACGTAGAGGATGGCTTGGGCGACCGCGAGCATCGCCAAGAGGCACACCGCCGTGGCTCCTATTACGGTCGAGACGTAGCGACGCCGATTTTCTCGAACGCTCAAAGCAACCCCCGATCTGAAACGCGCCATCGCTTCGCTTGGCTTCTCGCCTCATTTACCTTGTTACAGGTTTATCGGCAAGCTTTCCATGAACTTCAGCCCCAGCTCCACTGGCTTGCAAGCCTCGATCGAACAACCATGCATCTGCGTCTGAACTGTACAGCAATAGGCCGTGAGCCCGGCGATCGCCAGCATTGACACCTGCGGCGTCTGTTACGAAGATCAATACGGTTGCACGGATGGCGCAAGCGGGCACTTGGTAGCGCCTAGGCTTGCGAGAGCACGCCTGCGCTCTCCGTCAGACACGCCATGCCCTTGTGCTATGGTGCAAGGTGCGGACGGGACGGCTGTCGGCAGCGTCGGGTGGGCGATGGCGCTTTCTGTGCGGTCATGGGCGCGCTAGGTTGCTCTTTGATCAGCCAAGCGAGGAAGGCAAGGCGGTCCGGGAGAATTTCAGGTCGAACGCCCAAGCGCAAATTGCACTCGAATTCGTCGAAGTAAGCCATTCCAGCCGAGAACTCCGCGTTGTTCGGTCGCATCGATTTGGCACTGGCGATTGGATCATCCACGGTCCCGCAGCAACACGCCTTCAGCATCTCCATCAGCTGGGACTTACCCAGCTTGGTGAGTCCAAACTGGGCTGGCTTGCCCGGCTGGAACCAGACCAGGTCTTGATCACACAACGCCGTCAGCCTCGCTGGCGAGGGACGAAACCCCTGGGCAGCCATGCACAGGTCTGCGAACTGATCAAGATGAACGGTCATAGCAGTGGTCGTCTTTGCTCATGAAAGGCCTTTTTTCACTGTGATCCCCTGCGATCGAAGGCGCAAGCCTCTATGCGTTCAGCGTTGGCCGAGGCTTCGACCGTCTTTAGGGGCGGCGGCGGCCCTCAAACCGCTCGAGCGCTCCCTTGCTGGCGCACCCGTCCAGGGAGCCCCGAGGTGGGACCGGGAAGCCCATTGGCCGATGATCGCCAAGGTTCGGCCGGCAGGTTCATGCTCAACGCCCTGCCAGTCAACGGGGTGGTCGCGCTCCGCCTCCCGGAGCCCAAAGACGCCTGAACCCCACGGGGCCCTTCGGGGTCCCTTTCATTTCCTAAGAGAGAACGCCCGTGACGACCATCAACGCCCAGTGGTGCACCGCCTTCAACGCCGCTCTGCAAGCGCACTTCGCCCTCCCCATCCAGAACGCGGGGCTCACCGACACCGAGTTGTCCCGCTACAGCGACCTGCAGCCCAAAGAGGCTGCCCTCACCTTTGGCGAAGACCACGATCTGGAGCGCGTGGATCGCGGGTGGTTTGGCTAGCCGCTTTGGCTGCCATGCCATGCCAGACAAACGCCACTGGGACCAACTCGGCTCGGGCAGACTGTGAGGGGTGTCACGCAATCGGTAAACTGTGCCCGCGCCAAGGTAGGCGCTATCAGGGGCACCATGAAAAAGTTCGTTCTTCCTCTCGGCATCTTGCTGCTGTCAGGCTGCGCCACGTTTGCGCCAGCGCCGCCGCGGCAGGTGGCTTTGACCACCACTTTCGATCCCAGCGAAGTTGCTTGGTTCTCTGAGAAAGGCACTGGCGCCATCAACGGCCAAGCCTTCTTCCAAACCCGGGGTGGTCAGCCCAGAACCTGCGCGGGGTTGGAAGTCTCCTTGCAGCCCAAGTCCGGCTATGGTCGCGAGCGCCTGCTCGCGCTTTACGGCAGTGCCGAGAGCGGGTATACCACCGTGGGTTCGGCCAACGTGCAGTTCATCCCTGACAGCGCCGATTACAAGCAGGCGCGTAAGACATCGGTTTGCGACGCCCAAGGCAATTTCAGTTTTACTGGGCTGCCTGCAGGAGAATATTTCCTGACCACCGGCATCATGTGGTCCGTTCCCGGTCAAGAGTTCATGCCTCCGCAGGGTGGGCTTTTGATGCAAAGCGTCAAGCTCTCGGATGGGGAATCCACGCGAGTCATCATGACCCGTTGAGGTTGGCCGCCGCAAAAACACCACGCCTTCAGCCGGCAGGTGAGTGAAGTGGACTGAGTGGGGGGGCATTGCGTGCCCCCCGAGTCAGTCAGCCAAGAAAGTTGGATGCTCGGTCGCGCCCTTGCCCAAGGGCATTGAATTGTTGAGTCAACGCCTGCAGCCCCTGCTGCAAGGTCGTGTTGTAGGTGAGCGTCTGGTGGCCGGCATGGGCGTCGGCCATTCCCGCGAGAGCCATGTTCCAAGCGACAGGCAGTAGTTGGGGGCTCGGGTGGCTGGCAATGATCGTTCGCAGCCCATGACCTGCCCCCTTTCTCAGGGCCACTAGCTACTTAGTAGAGTCCAGGTTGGGGAGCATACCGCTCCGGTGGGTCAGGTTTCGATCAGCGGTCGAACCAGTCAAGGCACCTTCGTTGCGCAGCGCGGCGGCGAACTCGGCAGGCGTGCATTTGGGCAGTGAGCTGTGCGGACGCACCTCGTTGTAGTCCTTGCGCCAGATGGCGATTACCGCCCGTGCGTGCTCGAGCGAGATAAACCAGTTTTCGTTCAAGCATTCGTCCCGGAACTTGCCGTTGAAGCTCTCCACATAGGCGTTCTGCGTGGGTTTCCCTGGCTGGGTCAGCACAAGCGTCACGCCGTTGGCGGTCGCCCACTGGTCCAGCGCCCGGCCGGTAAACTCGGGTCCCTGGTCGGTCCTGATCGCCGCGGGGTAGCCGCGGAAACGGCATACCGCATCCAGGATGTCGGCCACGTTCTGGCCATTTATCCTCCGGCCGACGGCGATTTCCACCGCTTCCTTGGTGCAATCGTCCACCACCGTCAGGCACTTGATCGGGCGCCCGTTGGCCAGGGCGTCGAAGACGAAGTCCATCGACCAGGTGTGGTTGGGCCCCGACGGCAGCTGCAGCGGACGGCGCTCGACGGCCACGCGATCGCGCTTGCGGCGCTTGCGCACCGCCAGGCCAGCGTTGCGGTACAGCCGGTAGATTCGCTTGTGGTTGGCGATCCAGCCCTCCCGTTCCAGCAGGATGTGCAGCCGTCGGTAGCCGAACCGGCGACGTTCGCCCGCCAACGCAACGAGCCTGGCCTGCAACGGCGCGTTCGCCATGCGCGGCTGGTAGTGCAACACGCTGCGTGACAAGCCCAGTGCCCGGCAGGCCCGCCGCTCCGACAGGCCCAGCTTCGCCCGCACGTCCGCGACGGCAGCCCGTCGCGTCGGCGGGCTCAGTATTTTCCCCGCGCCACGATCCTCAGCGCTTCGTTGTCCAACATCGACTCGGCCAACAGCTTTTTGAGCCGCGCGTTCTCCGCTTCCAGTGCCTTCAGGCGCTTGGCGTCGGGCACATCCATGCCGCCGAACTTGCGCCGCCACAGGTAGAACGACGCGTCACTGAAGCCGTGCTTGCGGCAAAGCTCCTTGACCGGCGTGCCGGCGGCCGCCTGCTTCAGGAAGCCGATGATCTGCTCTTCGGTGTATCGCTTCTTCATGTCCGTCCTCTTGTGAGACGGACTCTACTAAGATCAGGTTGGCCCGGAAAACGGGGGGCAGGTCACCCATACTCCAACGCCTTGAGATATCCGCGATGGGCTTCCAGATCGACTTCGCAGGCATCCAATCGCGCTGCCAGGTCTTCTAGGGTTTGGGCCATGATCGGGCTCGACAGGGGGGAGATGAGGCCCGATAGTGGCAGAAAGCCGCCAGACTTTTGCGATGAGCATCCTCAACGTTCTGCTGAGTGCCAACCAGCTGGTTGTGACCGTGGACACATGGGCCGAAAACGCGCACAGCGGACAAGCTTCGGCGGGAGCCAAACTGCTCCTCATTCCCCAGCACCAACTGTTGCTGGCGACCCGTGGGTCAGCCCAGTTCTTCCTTCGCATCTACCAACTGTGCCTGGAGGCAAGTTTTCGGGCCGATTTCACGATGGAGCAACTGAGTGCTGAGCTCGGGCTCGTGATCGATCAGCTTTGGCCCAACTACATGAAGGCCGTTGCCGAGGCTGGGTTGCCGGCGGAACACTGCACCACGGAGTTGGTCTTGGGTGGTTGGTCGCCCAAGAACGGCCGGATGATGGCCACGGCCTATGCCAAGCACGACTTGACCGTTCCAGCGGTTGTCCAGCCCATAGGAGGACAGCTGGCGTCGCCCGGCGATCCGCTCAGGGAGCGGCCGCCCAGCATGGCCACCCAGGAGCTGCTGGTGGCAGCGCAGCTCCAGGCTCGATACCTCAACGCCAGCATGAGGCGGACCGTCGCCGGCGGACGGTTGCTATTGGGCTTTTTGAAGCCTGGCCAGGCGGTGGTCAAAGACTTGGGCCCGATTTAGCCCTGCCAATTTCGTCAGTCGAACCGTTCAAAGCAATGCCCCAGTCGAGCGCCGGCTGACGGGCAAGTGCAGCCGCGCCTGCAGCGTGATCGGGCTTTTCTCCCAATTTTTAGCTTTAGTCAAAATAACCCCCTTGTGGGTTTCGCGTGTCGGTGTATCCCAAACGTATGACGTTCGCGATGCGTGCGTCTGACACCGACCAACGAAACGAAAGGGGGGAACATGTTCATTGGATTCAGACTGACGAAGCGGCTTGTCGTCAACGCCGTGGTTGTCCTGGTGCTGGCGCGATTGCTGTTTATGGGCATGGACGGCTTGGACCGGTTTTCCGACACGTGGAACCGCACCTTTGGGGCGAGCATGCCCAACGCCAGCGGGTTGCGCGGCGCCGTCAACGGCGCACGCCAGGTTTTCCCGTCTGGGTTGGACGAGTATGCGCGCCAGGCCGAACGGGACGCGGCCCAAAGCACCTCGCTGTTGGACGTGTTTGCCAGCGTGTTCGGACGCGTGAAAAACGAGGAGGTCATGTTGCCCTCCACCATCAATTCCGCTGGAGGGGAGGGCTCGATCTATGACCGCTATGACCATTGATTTTGAGTGGCTGTCCATCCTCTCCGGGTGGTCCTTGCTCAACGACAGCGCGGCGCTGCTGCGCACCCCCGGCCAACGCTGGGCGGGCTTGGAGGGATTGCTCATCGGCTACGGCCTCATCGCTGGACAGTGGTTCGTCCTGGCCACCATGGCAGGGGCGCTGGCATGACCACCGTGGGCGCGGTGTTGGCCGCCGTCCTGGCTGCAGCGTTCCTGGCCACCGTGTTGGGCCTGGCTGGCATCTTCTGGGTCAATGCACGGCACGCCAGCGGGGCGCTTCGTGTGCGTTACCGCTTGCGTGCCCAAATCCTGGCTGGGCTAGTGCTGGCGTGGGTGCTCACCCTGGCGAGGCTGTCCACGTGAGCCGGCCACCTTACGTGCAGATGGCCGTCCGCGTGCCACAGGAGCTGAAAGACCGGCTGGAACAGGCGGCAGCCCGGGAGGGGCTGCATGTCAGCGAGATGGTTCGCTTGTTGCTTTGCGAGGGATTGGCGCGCCGTGCGGCGATCAACGGGCAGGGGTCTTCACGATCCGGTGGTTTCGCAGCGGCCGAATAAAGTTGGCCGGTGTGGACTTGTCCAACGGTTGGGCGCGCACTTGGTATTGCCCGCTCTCGCACAAGCGCAACAGCTCAGCTTCGTCGTGGATCTCGCGCTGGCCATCCTTGGTGTTGCCCATTTTGGCCACCCGGAACGCCACGTTTCCCGTGTCTCGGTCCCTCATCCGCACCGCGACGATCACCCTTCCATCGTGGCGAACCAGGTGGAAGGCTCGGGCAAAACGGTCGCCGTTGGACGCCCTAGCTGGTGAAATCGGGTCAGGCGGCGTGGCACGCTGGATCGGTGCCGGTGCCGGTGCCGGGCGAGGCGGAGCTGAAAGGGGCTGCGCTGGGGCCTTGTGACCCAACGCTTGGCGCGCCAGCTGCTTCTTGCGGCCCGGTTCGGTGGCGGTGTCACCGTCGATCCAGGCTTGAAAGGTCCCGTTGGCCGGGCTGGGGTGCGACGCAAACACCCATGTCCGGCCTTGGGCGCTGAAGGCTACCTCGTTGATTTCTTGGAAGTCGTTGAATTGCTGGCGCATGAGCGCCTTGACCCCCTTCATGTAGGCATCGGTGGTCCCCAACAAGACCACGCGCTCCACACTGTCAGGCAACGGGTCCAGGTGGCGTGCCACGCATGTTTTCATGGCTTCCAAAGGCAACGACGAACGCATGGCCTTGGGCATGATGGTGCCACTGCTGACCAGCTTGCCGTTGTCCATCACCGACAACCCGCAGCGCACCAAGGAGGCGGCGCCCATGTGGCGGCTTTCGGCGGTCAGGGCGTCGTTGATCGTTTGCCCACCCAGATCGATCCCAAGCTCGTGCAATACAGCTGCGAGGCGAGGGCGCATAGCACCCGCGAAGGCGACCCCATCGAAGCTCCCGTGTTGGGCGGCGGCAATTTGGGTGGCCCCCTTGGAAAACCCCAGGACCAAGGTTTTAGGGACGCTGGTTCCCCAGTAGCCGGGATTGGCACGGAGGTGCCAGCCTCCCTCCACACGCACATCAAGTCCTGGTGCATGGCATGCGCGGCACGCCTGCCAGCCATGGTGAGTTGTCATGGGGCCTCCGCAGGATCCTTGAAGGCCCATACAGTTAAAGCACGTGCGAGCGGTATGCAAGAGCTTTTTGTCGGCTAAATGTGGCGGAAAAATGGGATGGCATGGGATGGCGTGCAATAGCTGCGTGGCAGCACGGTGTGGAGTAGCCTGACACCATCATACGAAGGTCAATGGCATGGATGATCCGGCTGAGTTGAACATGGAAGCGTGGCCGGCTGAGGTGGCCTTCGTGCCCTACGTCGGCCGCGGCTACTGGAAGGGAGTTGAAGGGCGCCGCGTCTTGCTACTGGGCGAGTCCCACTACCGGGAGGCTGGGTGGACCGACGACCCCGTTATCACTCGTCCATTCACCCGCGAGACGTTCGGCGACATGGAGACTTGCAAGAGGACAGGTGGTGGCAAGTTCTTTGATGAGCTGGATCGCCTGCTGACTGGTCAAAGCAGCCCAAATGTTGTGGATGCCGCCCACGCCTGGCAGCACGTCGCATTTTGCAACTTGTCCCAGCGCTTTGCCGGCAAGAGAGCTGGACACCGTCCGTCAGGAACCGACTTCAGTCAAGGCGGGAAGTTGTTGGTAGAGGTGATCCTCCCTCTGCTCCGGCCAGAGGTGATTCTGGTGCTCGGCCGCACCGCTTGGCGAATGTTCGATCACGGGAAGCGGTCGGACCAGCCTACCTTCCAGGCTCGCCATGCCAACTCCGAGGGCAGGAGGCGGCGCTATCTGGAGGAGCGCCACGTATGGTCTCTCGATTATGGCAACGGGGGGGGGCGTGGATGACTTGGGTCTACCATCCATCTTGGAACGTAGATTGCTGGGAAGATCGTGCCGCAGCTCTGAGGCATCTTTTGAAATACGCGAATGAAGGGCAAAGGATATGACGCACAATTCGTTGAAGGATGCGATCCGCGATGCGCTGGAGCCGCGTGCTGCCACGCGGCAGCCCACGGCGTTGGACATCGCACAGGAGGCCAGAGAGGCCAAGGCCAGCCTGGAATCGAACATGTCCTGCATGGCCCGCATCACTGTTCCCGCCGGCAGCGAGCGTCACCGGGCGGCTTTCCAACTGTTGAGGGCCTCGATGGACTACGGGCGTGCGTTGCTGTTCCTGTTGGAAACCCATCCCATCGATCTTCCAGCGGTGGCCTTGGCAATGCACCGCTCCCAGATTGAGCAATTCCTGCGGGCGGTGTTTGTCCAGTTCCTTGCCGACGACGAACAGCTGGCGGACTTTCTCCAGGAAGATCGGGGCCCTCGAAGGAAAAACGAGAAAGGAAAGTGGGTGGCTATTGCCCTCAAAGACCTGGCCGCGGACGTGGAGCAGGCCATTGCACGCATCGGGCAGGACGATGAGCCTCAGAAGCTGGCTCGGACGGTGACCAATTCGTGGGACCCTCTTTGCGGGCTGGTCCATGGCGGGAAGGCCATTCGGGTGATGTATCAAGATCCCAATGGACAGATCGGGGCGCACGTGCCGGCAGCCATTCTGTTTCAGACCACCGTCAACGCGGTGGCCACCACCAGCTTGTGCGTCATTGCAGCACTGACGGCGGTTGGGGTTGGGGCCTTTGAGGAAAGCCCCGTTGTTGAGCAGTGCGCCAGCGGGATGTTGCACTACATGCAACGGAGGAAAGCCCGCATGGAAGAGCTGGCCTGGCCGCCTTAAAGGACCGGACGCGTATTGTCGTGCCGCTCTGTATCCCCACCAACGATCGCTGGCGGGGAGAGTTGCAATCGGAGGTCTGCGAATCCTCGGTTTAGGCGGCGTGCCTTCTGGCCAAGGGATTCCCAGGTTGAGTCTGCGGCGTCGGATGGAGGCTTTTCGTTGAGGATCAGCTGGGCCGATGCCTTGAATCTCTCAAGAAGTGCTGCTTCATGCCCCGGTGGGTCCAGTTCAACGCGGTTGCGGGCCTCCGCTGCGTTGAGCTCCAGCATGTTCAGTTCGATCAGTGTGGCCATGGCAATGGCGGACCGGGTGGGCTCCGTCCTATTGCGGCGGCAGAGGTGGGTGATCCATGTCCACATGGGGTCGATTCGTCCTTGTTCGCCGATGCCCTAATCCTTGACGGGCGGTAACAGTTGCTCGATGAGTGCGTTGCGCTTCTTCGCCGGCAGCTCACCCAAAACGCCCAGCAGTTCGGCAAAACGTTCCTGCTGGGCCACGCTCTGCTCGCCCAAAGCCAAGATCGCATCGGCCATCGCTGGGCTGGTCGCCAAGAGATAGGCCGGGGGCACCTCCAAGGCCTGGGCCAGCTCGAAGAGGGCTTCCAGGCTGATCGACATGCCCTCGGATTCATACCGAGAGATGCGGGCCGACGCAGCGTCCTTGTCCATCCCCATCCGCACTCCGACCTCGCGTTGGCTAAAGCCCCGCAGGACGCGGGCTTGGCGCAAACGCGCGGCAACCACGGCTCGGGGAGCGGGCGGGGCGGCAGTCACGGGCTGAACGGATGCAATGCAGGCATGCGGACAGGATGACCCAGAGGCTACGCCCCGGGTAGACTCTACGTGCCACGTAAGTTGGCCGCAAGATCCCAAATCTATTGGTGGGAACAGGGGGTTCCATGAAGAGGGTCAGAAGAACCGTGCTGATCGGGGCGTTTGCCCTGACTGCAGCGGCTGGAGCGCAGGCACAATCGAGGGCCGGATCGGACCTGCTTCGCCACATCGGCCGAGCCATCCAAGGCACGCCGAAGGTGGTCAGCGATAGGTCGCGGAGCCCTTACCTTGAGCCGCCTGGGACCTACTGGGACCTGGATCAGGAAGGCTTGGAAGGGGTTCAACACCTGCGGGCCGGAGTGACGGCTGTCGGAGGCGGGGGCGTGGACACCTGCGACATGCAGCTGCTGGCAATGGCCCATTCGGCCTATCGGATCGACGCCGACAAGCGCCAGTGGTGCCTGAGGCAATGGTGGCTGATGGACACGAAGGCCCACGGCGCCAACGGTGTCTCGGGCAATGATCCGGCTGCCATCGAGCGCCGTTATGGCCCGGCCTTCGACGCGCGCCTGCAGCGCTTCAAGGCCATCCGACGGTTTGCGATTCGTCCCACGTTCCAAGCGCTGGGCGATGTCGCCTATCGGGCCGACCGTGGCGTGCTGGAAGGATTCATCCCGATGCCTCAGGTGTCCGCGGCGGGACAAAGCGTCACCGGCAAGGGCTTTGTGCCGTGGGTTCACCGCACCTCCACGGGGGTGTCCAGCCCACCCAACGCCGGCCGCTTCCATCTGCTCATCCGAATGGACGCCCAAGAGGCCGCGAACTTGGCGCGACAAGGTCGCAGCTACCGCGACGATTTGGTGGTGTTCTCCGTCAACCGGGTCTGGGTGGAGGGAACGGTGCCAAAGATGGACGTGACGATAGAGAGGGTTCGGCTCGGATACCGCGATGAAACGATCGACGTTGATTTGACCCATACGCAAGGAGCTCCGGCATGAAAGCAACCCTCGTTTCCCTCGGCCTGATCACCGCAGGGTTGGCTGCCTGCAGCAGCAAAGCTGATCTTCCCACCATCGAACAAGTCGCCCACGCTTACGAGGCGCATGCCAATGCCAACCTCTCCAGTGAAATGGGCCAACGAATCGAGGTCCGGGGTTGGAAAGACCTCACCGCGGATTGCACCTCAACTGGTCCCCAGCGTGCCACGTGCGTGACCGGTGGAACGTTGGACGTGGTCGGGTTCCAGGGCGGGCAGCAGTTGAAGCCCGATCCCGTCCCCGTGCCGCCGGCTTACGACTTCGTCTTTGAGAAGCAGCCCACCGGCTGGGTGCCGGCCGGAGCCCAGAAGAAGGGCTGACCTTGCCAAGGACCGGAATCGCGGTATGCATTGAGGAACACCACTTTAAGGAGGTCCCATGTCTTACAACGCTCACCACACCCCCGGCGGTCACATGCAGTGGGGCTTGTTGGCCCCCGCCACTGTGATCCTTGGGGGAGCGGGCTTGCTGTTTCTTGCCGGGGCCCAAGAGATCGGCCAGAACGAGGGCTACGGCTGGCAGGCCGGCCTGGCAGCCGCTGGTGGGGCAGCCGTGCTGCTCTTGCTGGCGATTCTCTACGTGTTGAACTGGCGAGCGGCCCGCGTGCGCGCGGCAAGGGCCAGCGGGCTCCCGGTTTCGCCGCCCAAAGGTGGCTTTGGAAAGGGCGCCCTGGTGGGCTTGCTCGTCGTCGTTGCCCTGCAGCTGGCCAGCGTTGCTGTGGGCCTGCTCTACCCGGGGTTGGAGGAGAGCGAGCGAAACTTCTTCACCTCCGTGCCCCCGATGGCTCTGACGGCGCTCATGCCGGTGGCCCTCATCGTCGGTGGCATCGCAGGCAAGCTTTGGCGCTCCACCAGCCTGTAAGATCAATCCATGTCCTTTGGGGCCCCCGCGAGGGGGCCTTTTTTTGTGCCAAGAAAAGCTCAGTGCCGCCACCGGTCGCTTCGCGCCGGCTTCTGTAAAAGCGGGGGTAGGAAAAGAGCGGATGACGCCTTCGGCGCGATAAGTGATGTTAGGAAAAGCTGCGGCCTTAGCTCCGCAGTTTTTGATTTTAGTCAATATTTTGTCCACCAGAACCGTGGACAAATTTTCAGGGCGATCTACCTTGGATACATGGGAAGGCAATAGTGCCAACCGACAAACAAGGATCTCGCCATGAACCACACGATGCTCATCACAAACGACACCATCACCGTCAAGGAAGCTCACGAAGCTGCGCATGCCGCTGCCAGCACTTTGTTTGACCAGTTGTCTGGGTATACCTATTCGACCGGCGCGGCGGGCTATCCCGCGTTCCAGTCTTCCGCTGAAGACGCATTGCTGGCTTTCCTGCTGAACCGCAATTGGGCAGAGCTGGGACGCGAAGACGACGAGCTGCTGGCTGAGCAAACCGTCTCTGTCAATGTGCAGCGTCAAGAGGACGGGGAGCTCCTCTATGAAGTGGGGCTCGACATCGAAGGGTCGGATTACGGCACCAATTGCAAGGTCAAAGACCTGGCGACGCTGAACGAATGGTTCGATGAAGAATGGATCGACGTGGAGTGCGCGGAGTGAGACGTGCTGACAAAAGAATACTCGCGTAAGAACAACCAATGTCCTTTAAGGCCCCCGCCAGGGGGCTTTTTTTTTGAAAAAAACAAAGCCCAGAGCCACTGCCGGTCGCTTCGCGCCGGCTTCTGTAAAAGCGGGGGTGGGAAAGGAGCAGGTGACGCCTTCGGCGCGAGAAGTGATGTTAGGAAAAAGTGCGGCCTCAGTGTCGCAGTTTTTGCTTTTAGTCAAGATTTTGTCCGCTACAGTCGTGGACAAAACTCCAGTGCGATCTACCTTGAATTTGTGGATGGGCAATCGCGCCTTCCGAAAACCACCAAGGAAATCGACATGAAAATTCATCACCTCGTCAGCGACGGAAACCAAGCGGTCGCCATCACGCAATCGGCATCGAGTGGTGGTGGTTACGCGCACCCGGTGAAGCTCTCCGCCATTCGCTTCAACGTGCAAGACGCTGAAGCGGCGCTTGGCGAGCTCAACAAGTCTGGCCACCGTCACGAGAAGGCGTTCGAAGTGATCGAGCGTTGGGACGTCGATGCTCGCAACCAAGGGCCAAAGTCAAAGTTCGGTCGAACCCTTGCCGCCCTTGTGGACGAAGCGCAGGGCCACTTGAAGGGGCCGGTGATCTACGAAGCCAAAAGCATGCAGGAGGACACCGCGCGTGCGCTCAACGCCGCAGCGAAGCAAGCCAGGCTTTCGCAGGTCCTTCCTGCTACAGGTGGCCCGAGCATGATCATCGGTGGGGAAGTGTGGAACCCGCGCCAAGAGGCCCAGAGCCAAGCGCCAGCTCCGGCGGCGGCCCTGGAACCTCCCCGTCAGCGCGTGCGTCTGTGACCGCCGTCCAAGGAAAGAGAAGTGCTTAAACCCGTCCGTTCCCCAGACTTGGCCACCCTTCCGTCCTCCCGGGGCTACTCCCGTGATCTGGAGCGCTTGCAGGCGGCCGCCGCGCGCGTGCAGGTCACGCGAAACGAAGCCGTGCGCCAAGTGCTCGCCATGTATGCCGCCAAACCTTACCCACTGAGCAAGCGTCGGCTGGGTGGGGAACGGGACGTGCGGCTGGCCTACCTTCCGCTGCAGCGCAGCGTCTTGGAGGCGGTGGAGCAGGGCGCGGTGAACGCTGGGATTTCCACCGCAGAAGCGGTGCGCCAGATCATCCGAGACTACGTCCAAGGACATCTCATTCGGAACCAGGTTCGGGGCAGCCGCCATGGCTGACCGCCACCCACCACCGCCAGGAAGTCCGAGCGCTGAGCTGATTCACGCGTGCGTCGAGGGAAGCCTTTTCGGCGCTCTACAGGCCCTGCGGCAGGGCGCCAACCCCAACGCGTGGCGCCTCAACGAAGGTCCCGCGCTCCATTCCGCACTTGCCTGGCCCCGCATCGTCGAAGCCCTCCTGCAAGCTGGTGCGCACCCTCAAGAGAGGAACCACTGGTGCGAGCGCCCGCTGGAAAAGCTGGCGGCGGACTACCAGCTGAGCGACGACGCCGACGAGCGCAGCCGACTTGAACAGACGGCGTTGCTGCTGTTGCGGCTGGGCGGCAACCCTCACCGGGGCAGCCCGTTCTGGAACACGCCATCGCTGAAGGCGGCGATGCCGCACGTGGTGGCCACGGTGGAAGCCGAACAACGTGCTGTCCACCTGGAGCATGCATGGGCAGCCCGGGGAAGTGTCAGTGCAAAGCGGGCAAGGCTGTAGAGCCAACGGCCCAACGCCGCCACCGGTCGCTGCGCGCCGGCATCTGTAGAAGCAGCGGTGGAAAAGAGCAGGTGACGCCTTCGGCGCGAGAAGGGATGTTAGGAATAACTGCGGCCTTAGCTCCGCAGTTTTTACTTTTTGTCAAGATTCTGTCCACTACAACCGTGGACAAATTTCCAGGGCGGTCTACGTTGGGATCAGGAAGAACGCAACGCTCTACCCACCGACTGGAACCGCCGACATGACCCTTTCTCTTCTCGCCATCGCTGCCCCCATCGCCCTTCCTTTCAGCGTTAGGTTGGCCCAGCGCCTTGAACGCTGCATCGATCGTGCCCTTTGGGCGCACTGAGGGAAACGCCATGACCACGCGTGCCGCCCGCCACCGCTATTACGCATACGAGCGCCGCGATGGTTCTGTGTGTTACCTGCCAAAACTGTTGCACGAGGGGATTCAGCGCTACCCACGAACGATTGCGCACTACCACCTGGTGCAGTGGCTGGGAGTGTCCAAGTTGCTCAGCAAAGACGAATACAAGCAAATGGCGTGGCTGGGTTCACAGCGGGGCACGCTCCGAAACACCCATGATTCAGCGCAGGCTCGTCTCACCGGCTGACACCCAGGCAGGGCAAAATGGCTCCATGACCCACGCTGCCCCTCCATCCACCCTTCAGGCTCCGGCCTACGGCCTGCTGCTCGGCCACACCGAGTGCCATTTCTGCCACGCCCCGACCCCCACCGCCGCGATCTGGGTGCCCTCGCTCGAGGAGCACGACGACGAGGGTCTGGTGGATCAGGGGGAGGGTGCCGTGTTGCGCTACATCGAGCGTTTGGACGAGGACACTGTCGCTTTCGTGGCGGGCCACGCGCCCTGGCTTCGTTTCGCCACTACTCGAACGTCAGGGCAAACCTACCTGGCCCATCACTGCACCACCTGTGGGGCCCTTCAAGGGGACCACTTCGTGTTCTCGCCGGATGGTCCTTACTGGCCCCAGAGCGACGTCGAGCTTGCACGCCTGACGTTTGTCCAGGGCCTTGGCCCGCTCACCGCCCAAGCATCGGCAGGGCAGAGCACCTGGATGGACCGGGTCCCTCTGGCCTGCGCCCAGGCCTGACGGTATTCCCAAGTTCAACGCCGAATCGGTGTGCCGCCCGCGGCACCTCATTCAAGCCCTGTGCGCTGCGCGCGGCCCCAACGCCCGGCTTCTCCGGTCAAGGGCCATTCCAGGGCCCGTGTCCTCGCTTCGCTGCGGGCCGCGCCAGCCCTTCCATTTCCTCCCTTGACCGCGCCGAGCGGTGGGGCGGTGGGTTTCCCATTCCAAGACATCCGCACCGGATGCCCTGGACCGGGCCATTACTCACCAAGCGAGGAAACAACATGTTCGAGCCTTCCGACCTCATCCATTCCTACACCCGCGCCCAGGCGATCGAGGACGGCGTCTTAGTGGACGTGTCCGACGTGGCCAAAGAAGCCGGTTTCAAGTTGCCCGTGGCCATCACCCGCGCTGCGTGGGCACGCTACGTGGAAGTGCCCGCGGGACTGGAGGTGCGCGGCCAGTCGGTGGACGGCCGGCTCTGGGATGTGCTTTTTATGCTCCACGTCGCCATCAAGCGGCATCAGGGCAACGGTTCGGAGATCCACTACCAGCTCCACGTGGCTCTGTCCGACGCCGGCGACTGGTTGTCAAACGAAGCCCACCCGGAGGCCGGGTCTGGCCTGACGCGGTCGACCCATCGCCTTGTCACCTTGAAAGCACTGTGTGGGCCCGGGGACGCCCTGGAGCCGGTGGTCACCATCATGCTGCCCAACGAGGATTGAGAAGGGAGGGGGCAGGACATCGGCCCCCATCGTTTTCCCGTGCTGGTCCCGCCGCTACCATGGCGAGACGACAAGGGAGGAGTAGAGGATGGAAAAGTTCGATTGGTCGAAGGTGGAGTTTGCACGCACACCCTGGCGGAGCCGGGTTATCCCGGACGCGCTGCCCATCCTCATCCGGTGGGCGCAGGAGGGTGAAGCTCATTCCTACAGCGACCTGGCCCAAGAGCTGCACGACACCTTCGGACACGAGATCAAACCCCGCAAAGACCTCTACGGCACCGTCGCCGGGGGAGTGGCCCAGGCCCTGCAGTGGCTCAGCGAGCAGTGGAAGGAACCCATCCCGCCCCTCCACGCAATCGTCGTCAACAAGAACACGAAACACCCTGGCGAGGGGGCGATCACCATCTCGCCAGCTTACTTCGCGGGGAAGAAGCTGGACACCGAGGAAGAGCGCCGTGCGCACTTGCGAGAGGCGATGGAAGACGTTTTCACCTATCCCAATTGGGACCGGGTCGCCCGCGCTCTGGGAGCCACCATGCTGACCCCGTCCGCCGGGGCGGTTGAAGAGGTGGCAGCGGATGCGCCTCTTCCCCTTCCTAAAGTCCAGGAGGGGGGGGCGGCCAGAGAGCGACGAGCACAAAGCGTTGAAGGCGTGGGTGGCCAGCCATCCCGAAGAGTTCGTGGACTTTGGGTACTTCCCCATGGGGAGCAACGAGAAGTTGTTGAGCTCGGGTGACCGACTGGACGCGCATTTCGATAACGGAAGACATCGCCTGGCGGTGGAAGTTAAAACCAGCAAGTGCTCGGAGGACGAACTCCAGCGAGGCGTCTATCAAGCGGTGAAATACCGCGCCGTTCTCCGGGCCGAGCAGAAGGCCATCCGCCACGTGCCCAACGGGGAGGCGGTGCTGGTGTCCACGCGCGCTCCGAACGCGGAAACCCGTGCGCTCATCAAGCGGCTGCAGGTGCGTTTCCAGCAGGTGCCGCTGGAGGCGGAGCAAGAATGAAGCCTGAGGAACTGGAACAACGTATTCGCCAAATCGATGGATTCGTTCGGGTGCTCACGCAGGAGTGCCACATCCTCGACGAGCGCCGGCACATTTTGTCCCCACTCATTCAAGACCCCGCGATCCAGGCAGGGCTCAAAGCCAAATTGGATAAGACCCCCGGCGCCAATGCGTGGAACCACTTGGCTCCGCTTCTTGGGCAAGACCTGGTGCGCGATCAGTCACGGCTTTTTCTGGACAACGATCTCAGGTCGGGTAGCCTGACCAACCTGTGGAGAAAGCTGCAAGCAGATCCAGCCATCAAGGAGCACTACCGGGAGCGCTACGGGCGCATGTTCGATCACTTCCACGACGAACCGATCAGTGACCTGCCGCCCGAAAGCTCGGCTGTTTTCCAGGAGAAGTTCAGACAGAGCGATCGGGACGAAAATTACTCGCGCTTCGATAATGGCTGGGAAAAGGTCTCCAATGAAATGGTGATCCTTTCGGCTGATCCCGTGGCAGCGAAAATCAAGACCCTACGGGACAAGCACCACGCCCACCTGGAAATGCGCAAGCTGGACGAGGAGCCTGGCGCGTTTGACATCAACACGCTTGGGTTGACCTTCAATGAGGTCTTGGCTTTTGGCGATCGCTGTCAGGCCATCGTGGCAGAGCTGGGGCTGCTGCTGACCGGGACCAGCTGGGATCCACAGCAATACGCATCGGTTCACGAAGCCCAGGGCAAGGCGATGTGGAAAACCCTGGCTGGGGTTTGACTTCGAGGCACAACAGCGAAGAGCCCAGAAGCCGCCGCAGGTGGCCAAGCCACCTGCCTTCTGAAAAGCACGCTTGGTGCGAGGGCATTGCCTCCGGTCGGTTTTGGAGATCCGAAGCTTTGCCACTTCGAACGTGAGGGATGCCCCCCGCCTTCTTTGCCGTCAGGGGCATTTGAATTCAAAGCCCACCCAGTCGCTCGCTCCCAGGTCTTGCCAGTAGAACCGCGCGCCTGGACCCACGACGCTGCACGAGCAAGCCGCCGGCCAAACCGCGGTGCCTGGGTGGTTGACGAAGCCGTAACCTGGCATCGGAGTTAAGTTGGCGCGCAGCGCGTAGACACAGGCTTCCAAAGCCGGTGTTGGGCGGGTCACGCCAGGTGGCTCTGGCGTAAACGTGGGGGTGTCGTTCGTTTCGTATTGCCAGGTGCATGCCAACGAGGTGGCTTGAAGCTCGGCCAGGGTCCGGGGAGCGTTGCAGAAGATCGCCCAGCCGTAGTGCCCTCCGTCTCCCCACGAATGCCAAGATCGCCCGGTGTATTCGGGAAACGTCGGGGGTGGTGCGTTGGGTGTGCATGTATTGGCCTCGTTGCGACGAACCCCCGTCTCCGCCCAATTTGTCCAAGTGGTGAACGTCGGGCTGGGCAGCGACCACGTGGTGGCCGGGCAGTTGTAAGACCCCATCCTGGTCCGCCGCTGCTCGGCCTGCCACGTGTGCGATCCACTTTGGCCTGCCGGGCAAGCGGCACTCGCGGCGACCCACTGGGTTTCGGCTTGTGGGAAAGGTGCTGGGCAAGCCGCGCAGGTGGTGTTGGTTTGCGTCCAAGCGTCCCACGAACCGGTGCCCGTGCATGAGAAGGTCCGCCGCTGGCCGATCGAGCCAAACTGACCTGCAGGGCATCCCACGTTGCGGGTCTCGGGAGCAGGGCACGGAGTGCAGGTGCTGCTGGTCGTGGTCCAACTGCCGGCCGTCGTGGACCCAGCCCACGCCTCGTAAACACTCGGGTCGGTTCCGCAGTGGTGACGGCGGTGTTGGAACACCTGGCCCACCTGGCCCACTGGGCAGTTGATCGTTCGGTTCTCGCTCCACTCTCGGCACGGCATCGTGGTGCTGATCGGCGGCGGCGTGACCGGCGGTGAAGTGGGCGGAGCCGGAGGCGTCACGCTCACCGGGGGAGCGGGCGGCGTGACCGGTGGGGGCGTCGTGGGCGGAACGCTTGGTGGCGGGGCGGTTGGGGGCGACACCGGCGTGGAAGGTGGCACCGGCCCCACGGGCCCCACCGGGAATCCCACGGGCGGAGAACCGGGTGGAGTGGCCGGAGGTGTTGCTGGCGGCAATACTAGAGGCGATCCGGTCCACTCGCCTCCCAACAATCCGCTGTGGTAGACGAAGACCACGCGCGATTTGTCCGCACACGTGCGGCTCAGCAATCCGACGTCGAGTTGGCCGCCGGTGTTTCGAATCACCGACACGTCCGACACCTGCGCGTCCCACACCCCGCCCGCGTTGGCCGCGACCAGGGCCACGCACGCTTGACGAGGAAGGCCGGCGTAGCTCACGGAGAACGAATCGCCGAAGCGATCCACGGTGTAAGGCTGGACGTCCACCGCGCCGCCCCACGCGTTGGTCAAAACGTTTTCCCCGGCGCCGAGCTGGGATTCAGGGGCCAATCCATCGACCACCACGGCCGTGGTGCTCACCCCGCGGAACGTCCCCACCACCCCAAAGCTGCTTTCAAGACGACGGGACAGCTCGCGCAGGTTGCGCGTCTCGCTGGCCACCTTGGACTTTGCATCGACCTGGCCAAAGAACAGGAACATCGCGCCCGTGGCGGCGGTCACGGCCCCGAGCGCAAGCAAGGCCTCGGTGAGGGTGAAGCCCAGCGCGCTGCGCACGCCCTTGGAAACGTGGGTGAGAGTGGGCGAACAACGGGGGCGGGTTGTGTGCGTCATGCACTCAGCATGCGATGCACCTGGGATTCCGCAAGCCCCTGTTTTTAGTCAAAAAAAGGTCGATTTTTCATCTTGACATTGCTCGGCGATCTGGTTGCATGAGGTCAAGTGAGTGGGTCGACCTACGCACGAACGTAGCTCCAAACAACCCAAGAGACCGCCACCATGATTGAAAGCCCCGCCAACTTGTCCCGCCTTATTGCTGGCCTTCCTTTCGCGCACATCCCTCCCACGGTTCCCGCGTTCCTGCCCGAAGGCAAACTTCGCCGGCAAGCCCGCCTGGCGCGCGAGCAACGCCACTTCGAGCGCCAGCTGCGCAAGGAGCTGAAATGGAAATGACCACAGACCGGCGTGCTCAACGGCTTCTGGATGCCATCGAGCACCGCAACCCACAGGCTTTGAAGAGAACCATTGCGGCCATCCGCGAGGCACGTCTGAAGGCGTGGAGGGGCCTGACGGCTTTCCCGTCCTTGGACCACCCGGTGGGGCCCAACGGAATCACCGCTTTCCACGTCGCTTGCATGGCGTGGCACGTGAACCAGGATGACCCGGCCAAGCGACAGTGCTACGACAAGATGACTGGAATGCTGGCTGAAGCCGGAGCGGACGTGTTCGCGGAGTTCGGTCCGGCAAAACAACGCTGGACGATCATCGAAGCACTGCATGGCGCTGCGCCACCGTCTGTCAAAGCATGGATGGCCTCTCAGCCGTTCGATCTGCATTGCTCGGCGTCAAACACCGCCCACACGCTGCGGTGGGACTGCCGTCGTCCAGCCGCCTTGTCGGAAGGATAGAAAATAATCCAAGGGCTGAACGGCCCGAAAGGGTTGCAAAAACATGCACTTGCGCTATGGCAGCGTCGGGGTAGATTCGAGAGAAACCCCTATCTACTCACGAAAGGATGTCCTATGCGACTGTGCAACTTCTCACTCAAGGGTGGCGTCGGCCGCACGACGCTGGCCCTGAATCTAGCCGGGTGCTATGCCCGTGACCCCAGCCTGCGTGTGCTGGTCAATGACCGGGACCCCCAAGGCGGGGCCTGCGCGTTTGCCTCACTGTCGGACGAAACACCGTTCAGTGTCGGGCGATCGCGCTCCCCTGGCTTCGACGTGGAGATCACCGACACCCCGCCGCGTCTGCCGGACAACGAGGTGATTCCCGAGGCGGACCTCTACCTGGTGCCGACGTTGCTCGACGGGGCCAGCTTCCTCATCTTCCTGCGAACCGTGGATGTTCTTGAAAAGAAGGGAAAGCGTTTCCTGCCCATCGCCAACCGGGCCAACGAGAGGCGGGCAGCCCATCGACGTCGCCTGGAGCACCCCAAGATGTCGGGCGCCATGCTGGTGCGGGATCGTGCGTTGTTTGCGGACTGCTACGAGGAGGGAAAGACCGTGTTCGACGCCAACGGCCGCTGGGCCCGGGTGGCCCAGGAGGAGATCCACGCCTTGGCGGTCCGGGTGCGCGACATCCTGGCTGCTGGTGCAGGCCGGAGGGCTGCGGCATGATGGAGCTTCCCTTGGTTTCCCTCCCAGACCTACCCATGGCCACTCGCAAAGCTCCTGCCAAGAAGGCTGCCACGAAGAAGGCCGTCAAGCGCACCTTGGATGACGTCAAGGACGTGACCCATGCCAAGCCCCGCCGGGCCAGCAAATCGGCAAGCGTTCCGATTGCCCGCATCCCGGAGCACCTGTTGCTGGGGCCAGGCGACTACCCGGAGCGCAAGTCCTACTTTGACTACGACGACAGCCAGAAGGCGGGAAGCGTGGGAGGCAAGCGGGTTCACATGGTCATGCCCCGATCGGTCACCCTGCACGACTACCGCCGTCGGGAGGACGGGCTGCGCCACCACCGGGCCATGGTGACGATCCCGCCAAAGCTCCGCGAGAACATCGCCAAGCTGTTCGGCTTTGACGATTCGGAGGACGCCGGGAGTGAAGTCGCGTTGACCACCGCCATGGTGGCGCTGGCAGACTACGCGGCCGCGTCGCTCATCCAAGACAACACGCTGTTGATCGTGAGCTCGCCGGTGGACGAGCACGCGGAGGACCGCAAAGCCGCCAGGGTAGCGGTGCGGAACTTGGGGATGAGCAAGAACGGAAAGATCTACTGACCCTCACAATCAGGGGGACGAAGAAAGCGGCTATGGCCGCTTTTCTGTGTCTGTGGATCATCCCGTGGGCAGAGCAAAAGCAGCTGAAAAAGCGTCCCCTGGCGGGAGCTGGCATACGCCTACGGCGCGAAGAACCGTTGATTGAACTTCCGGATCCACGCGGAGGGCGTTCCTATCATGAGCAATGATTCGATTTGTCCGATCAGCCGGAGCTTTGGGGCGGCTCATTGGGGAAGGCTAGCAACCTCCAGTTCGGACGATTCATTGCCCGCCAGTCGCCGCCGCAGGGCCTCTTTGGACATCTTGGGCGGAGTGTCCAGCGAGAGCTTCTTTCCGTCCAACGAACGGTAGAACGGATCGTCCACCCCCGCGCTGACGTAGACGACCAGGTCCGGCCCGATCGTTAACAGGCCTGCATCGAACAACGCGTGGATGTCCTTCCGTAGCAGTAAGCCATTGCTCAAAGCATTGGTGGCTGCCCCGTTGTAGGGGACGATGTGAGCGGCGTCGATGACGCTTGCCAAGGCGGTCCCGGTGACCATGCACACGGCTCCGTAGTGAGCGACTAGGCGTTTACGAAACTCCGCTTGGCCCTCTCGGATCACCCGAAGGACTTGTTCCACCCGCTTGCCCTCGGCAACGACGGCTTCCGCCGCTGGGGGCAGTGCCTGTTCCACTGCCAACCGCCCGCTCTCCTCAAGGACGCCCTGGAGGGCTTGGATGGCGTCGTATCCAAGCAGCTCTGCTGCCGGGCGCAGCTTTGGGTCAATGCCGGATCGGTGTCGGATATGGGCCAACAGGAGGGCGGCGTCTTCGAGGTAAGTGAGCTTCTCTCGGCGCATGCTCCAGAGCTGATTCAGCTCTTCTAGGTTCCAGGTGCGCAATGCTAGCCCAAGCTCATTGGTGGACATGCGTCGGGTGAGCTGGCCCTTCCCCAAGTGTTTGCGAACCAGGTGCTCTTCGAACTCCTTTACATCTGCAGCGTCCTTGTCCGTCAAGGTGAAATGACTGCTGTAGGACCTGCTGTTTTGCTCGTCCCACTTTCTCTCTCGCCGCATCTGCTTCGTCAGACGCC
This sequence comes from Stenotrophomonas sp. 93052_Sma, assembly GCF_056481145.1. Classification (NCBI taxonomy): domain Bacteria; kingdom Pseudomonadati; phylum Pseudomonadota; class Gammaproteobacteria; order Lysobacterales; family Lysobacteraceae; genus Stenotrophomonas; species Stenotrophomonas sp. 93052_Sma. Next base: position 3,051,661 of record NZ_CM151134.1, on the reverse strand, counting down.
AATTTGCAATCCGTTCCTTGTCTGTGTCGTCCATGGTGGCTAGCTGGTCGTTTGAGGCTTGAACAATGGTAGTGGATCACGGCCGCTGAGAGCGGCCTTCCGCTTTCCGCTGGCGGGCTTTCAACCACGCAGCCGCCAGATCGTCCACGTCGGCCTGCAGCGCGGCCCGTTCCCCAGGGAGCCATGGCCTCAACGTCCCACTGGCCACCCCAGCGTCCCGGTCCGCTAAACGGCGCCGGGCATTGAGCCACTGTGCCTTGGTTTCCTCCTGACGAGTGGCTTGGCGCTGTGTCCGCATGCGAACCGCGTTGGGCTTGTCGCTGTAAGTCCGGGCATGGTCTTTGCCTTGGCTAGGCCAGGGTGTTTCGTGCGCGCCCTGTCGCCGCCGGCGGATCTGGCTCAGGCTTGGATACCGGGCCATCCACCGATTCTCAAACGTTCGATCGGGAGGGGGTGCTTCTTCTTGGGCCAGGGGGATGACCAAGGCGTGGAGGGCGATCAGTTGCCACACCGCTGATTGAAAAACATCCTCGGTCAACCGGAAGGCCACCACCTCGGGGTGTTCCAGCCATTCGCCTTGGTGCACGTTGCGCAAGAGCGCCGCCAAGTCGTTTCGCGTCAGATGGGCACGGTGGGCCAGTGGCCACCCCAGCATCCAGGTGTCCGAATGCCGTTCGGCATGAACGACGAATCGGGGGTGTTTCCAGCGCTCTTGAAGCTGGGCAAGGACGGTGGCTGGCTTGGCAAAGCGCCCTACCTCGACCAGGTGGTTATCGGAGCGCTGCAGGACAAACAGTCGGTCGGCCAGCAGGGCGTCCAGGGGTTCTGGTGGCAGCCGCTGGCTCAACTCGGGCCAGGCCAACAGGTCACGGGTGCCCCGCTCGGTGATGCAGCGCTTGCAAGCCATGCGCAGGTTCTCGGCGTCCCTTGGGCCGGCTAGGCTCAACGGAACGAGCGGTGAGAGCCCCCAGGCGTGGCGACGATCCAAGTCCAGGGGGGCGGTGCAGAAAGCGCACACAGGGCGTTCGGAACGGCGGGCCACGTCCAGCGTCCAACGGGGAGTGGCAGGCGCACGGGCGCCATGGAAGGCCAGCACGCGACGGGCAAACGCGCCCAGGTCAGCGGTGGTCATGGGAGCGCTCCTGAAACGAAAGCCGGCAAATCACCGATGGGCCAATGGCGGTGAATGGAGGTCATGGGGCGCACCCTCGCTTGACTAAAACGAAATGCGGCGAGGGCTCCGCGCTTCCCTTCCAGGGGTTCTTTGGCTCCCCACTTGTGATTCGGAAAACACGGTGGCGGTGTATCCATGGGCACTGCACACGTTTGACTAAAACCAATGTGGCTTGGGTGTCGTGGGTCGGTGCTGCGGGTGGGTGAGGGCAACCTGTCCTGGGGATCCGGGGCAATGCGAAACGGTGGGCTGAAAAACTCCACACGGACTCCTGGGGTGGGGCATCGGTGGGCGTGAGGGGTGGAAGAGCGGGAGCGTTGCGTGGGCATGGCGTGGGCGGTGGTCCTGTGGGGGCGAGGGGGCGTAGACCACCAATAGCGCAGTTGGGGCAACACGCAAGGGGCCGCCGAAAAGCAACTGCAAGAGCCCAACGTGGGTGGAAGCAGTGTCGGCAGGGGCAGAGAAGCAGGAGCCCGGACGGTTCCCCAGAGTCGTCATACACATGACGCACTGAAGTGGGAGTGCGCTTTTCGCCCAAAAATCGGCCTCACATCTGCCGGAACCTCAATGCAATCAAGGCCTGACCCTGTCACCACTGAATGGAGACAGTGTCAGTGCTTGTTAGCTCGTTTGGCCCATGTTTTTCAGGCTCCTGACGTGGGGCCTTGCCAACTCCGAGATTCGCGGTATCGGTGGAGTAGTCCAGAAACGGAGTTACTCGACCAATGGCGTTGGTTCGTCAAAACGTAAACCTCGACCGTGGGCAACTGAAACTTGCTCAGCGGCTTGCCCGTGAATCGGGCAGTGGGTTTAGCGCCTACGTGCGAGAGGCGCTGGAGCGACACAACACTTCCATGTCTGTGGCGAGTGTACTGGAGAACTCTAACGCTCACTTGGAACAGCTCATCGACGAGTTGCGGGAAGAGAACGCGTTGTTCCGGAGTGCGCTCCAGGAAGACCTGCGGCGGCTGCGAGACGAAACGAAGGCGGAACAGGACAGCGCCATCCAGCGCTACGAAGAAGCGCTTCGCAAGGTGGTGACGGCGGCCCTCTCGCAACCCTCTCCCAAAGGTTCTGGTGCGGCCAAGGTGCCCGCAGCCGGTCCCATGACTGCTCCACGCACCTAACTTTCCCCCACAGCAGGAGATCCAACCCATGAAACGTTTTTCCCTTTCTCTCACTCTCTGCCTGGCGGCGTTCATGCCGCTTCACGTTTCCGCCCAGGCCGCCGCTGATGCGGTCCATGCCGCAGAGGACGATGGCAAGCCCAAGGCCGATAAGAGGCGCCTGTTCAAGGCCGGAGGCATCGGTTGCGTGGCCGGCGGAGCCATCGCCTTGCTCACGGGCAAGAAAGACAAGGCCTTGGGCGCTTGCGCCGCGGGTGCTGCAGTGGGTGCTTCCGCGTCCTACGTGAAGCAGCAGCGGGAACACGCCGAGCAGGCCGCCGACGCTGCCCGTGCGGCTGGCATGAAGGCCGAAGTGGTCACCAAGACCGAAACCGTGGAGGGCAAGCAGGAAGCCGTCCTGGATTCGTTGCGCTTGAACTACAACCCCACCGACATGAAGCGGTTGAACAGCGACACCCGGGCCTTCCTCGACAAGTTCGCAGGTCTGTTGAACAAGTCCAGCAACGGGTTGACGGTGGTGTTCCAAGGAGCCGACAAGGCCGCCTGCCAAGTGCCCATCGTTGAGCTGGCCAAGCGTGGCGCGCTGTCCAAGGTCACGGTGGACGACCGCTGCGGCAGCGGTGAGCCCGTGATCGTCGTTACCCCGGTGCCTGACGTCCGGTGATCTCAGTGCCCGGGTGTCGCTCGATGCTCGGGCTTCCTTCCCCCTTCCGAGGAGCCCACATGACCCCAGAAGAAAAGAACCAGAGAATCCTGAAGCGCAAGCGCGAAGAATTGCTGAAGCGTGCCAACGCAACCCCGACCGCATCGCCCACGCAAGAAGAGCGGCTGGTTTCCGACGGCATGAAAGAAAACCTGAAAGCGGCCAGTCACTGGGCTGGAGTGATCAGCAAGCGCACTGCCGAGTTGACCCAGAAGGGCGTTGCTGCCGCTGCAGAGAAGGCAAAGGAAGCCAAGGCACAGCTGGACGCGAAGCGCGCCCGGGAAGCCCAGGAACATCGTGCTGTCGAAGAGAAGCCTCAAGACGCTCCGCTCACCTTGGAGGAGGAAATGTTGGTTAGGCAACTGACGTCCGATGCAGCTGCACCGGTTCTCGTAGGAGCGGGTGATAAGGGAATGTGCACCGTTTGGGAGCTGGTTGATGAATTTGGAGAGCCCGGCGCACAGGTTGCAGATGGATTGGGTGGCCCTTCGGTGGACGCCAAGGCGTTGAGCAATGAAGATACGGCAGCCTTGGTCAAGCTGTCTCAGCAGGACGCGGTGGAAGTCCTGTCCGTTTCCGCGGGGCCTGAAGGGTCCAACCGGCCCCCGGAGGCCGCGTCACCAGAGCAGCCAGTAACTCCAATCCAACCCAGCCCCCGCTCTCGTTTGCCTTGGGTCTTGACCGGTGTGGTGGCGGTGGCATTGGTCGTGGGGGCGATCTACTTCTTGCTTGGGAAGAACAACCAAGTGCCTCCAAGCACACCGGCTCCCATGGCACCGGTTGCCACTCCAGCCGCTCCCGAGCAGTTGCCCGAGGTGGTGGAAGTCCCCGTGGTTGCGCCTGCTCCAGCAGTGCTTTCAGAACAGGCCAAGCCAGAAGCCACGATCGAGAAACCCGCACCTGTCGCCGCTCCCCCGGTATCGACGACAGCGCCAATTGCGCCCCAGCCAATGCCTTCGCCGAAACGTGCAACCGCCCCATTGCCGAGGAAGCCCCCCGCACCCGCCGCCGAACCGCGGAACGACTGGCAGCAAAAAGCCAATGCAGACCTAGACGCTTGGGCGAAGAAGTCGGGGATCGACTGATCCCCCTTGCGCATCCGCGGATTCGATCTAGAAAGAAGTGACCTACTCACGAATAAGGGGGAAGCATGTTCAAGTGGCTGTTCACGCAATACCGGGAGCCCGGAAAACTTCATTTCGGCTCAAAGTGGCTGAACCTGCACGGGCGCTTGTTCCTCGGCAGCCCTGAATCGTTTGGCATGGGCCACCTGAGCGAAGGCGTCCGCCGCACTTTCTACTACTTGCGCGCCGATCGCAGGCCTCCGGTCAGAGACGACGCCGCGTATGACGCATGGACCAAGGATCGGCTCTACGCGAGCAAGGTTGAGCAGGTCGCAGAGCGCTGGGTGGCCAAAGCGGGCTTTCTGGCGTGCGCGCCGCTTTGCTTGGTGCTTGCCGTCTTGGCGCATTGGCTTCGTTGAATTGACAGGGGAGGGAGACAGAGATGGCAGCAATCAGTTTGTTCAACGTGCTTGACTGGACGAGCGGCCTGGGGCGCAAGTTCCGCCGGAAGAGCGGCGAGCCTTGGAACGTGAAGGAAGAAATCATCGTCAGATCCGCCGAGGAGTATGAAAACCTGGTGGGGCGCTTTGACGTGACCGATCGCGTTCGCAGTCGAGAGCTCGATGTGCCAGAGGCTGACCGGGATTTCGCGCTGGAGTGCGGCGCCGTCTGGGACGAGAACGCCCAGGGGTTCAAGGTGCCCGACGGACGCAGTGAGGACGAATTCCAGGAGTGGTGGCCGAAGGTTTCGGAAGATTTGCGCGACACCCAATCGCGGATCATCACGACGAAGCTTGGACGGCGTGCCGAGGGCTTCTTGCAGGGCAACGACATGGGGCAGGGCGGCGACAGCCTGGCCACTCCCTTGATGTATCTCGCCTTCCCCGTGATCGGCGTTCTGGCGACCTTCCTAGTGAGCCTCATCGGCTGGGCAGGCTGGGCCGCGCTGCTGCTGACCATTCCATACTTCATCGCCCTCAAGCAAGGCGAGGGCATGAAGGAGGCCCTGAAAGCCCTGGTGCTGCTGCAATGGGTTCCGATGGCGCTTCAGTTCATGGTCGGCGGCAGCAAGGGCGGCACCGAGGTGGCAATGCAAGCCGGCGGCATGGCTGTGTATGCCCAGATGGCCAAGACCTACCTGTGGTGGGCCTTTGGCTTGGTCGGCATCCTGTTTGTGGTTTGCTTTGTGGCGGCGGCCTCGCACCCGCACCGGGGCGTCATTGGCGGGACAGCCGCGCGCTTCATTCAAGCGATGAAGTGGGTGGGGCTCATCTTTGCCACACTGGTGGTCGCCAAGGTCCTGCCGTTTGGCTTGGGCGAGGCGGCGCCTTACGTGCTGGCATGCATGTATGCGATGCAATACGCCGAAGGCAACTTTGTCCAAAACGCCGCCCGGCTTTACCTGCAGAACAACGACAACAACCTGGCCACCCAGGGGGCGCTGATCAACGCGCACGTCAAGGCGCGTGAACAGCAAGCTGAGGCGGCACTGCGGGACAAGACCCCGCTGATCACCATTGGGCGCGCCACGGGACACCTTTCCGACAAGGGCTATGGCTACTCGCCCGACCTGGGCACCGTGATGATGTTCTCGTGGAGGGATTGTCAGCAGGGCCTGCTCGTGTTCGGAGCCATCGGATCTGGCAAATCCTTCGCCGCGCTCAGACCCATCGCTCGTCGGTTCCGTAGAGCCGCTTTGGCGATGGCATGTGTGGCGCCAGGCCACGCAGATGCAAGGGAGCGCTTGAAGCAGCAGAAGCTTGCCGGCGGTGGCGCGCTCATCGCCGACGGCAAAGACGGGGCGATCATCTCGGACTTGGAAGGTTTGTTCGATATCGTCGTCAAACCCGGGATGCGGGTGGCGCCATACGAGGGGTTGGCGCCCGATCAGGTCGTCCGGGCATTGCGCGGTGCAGCCGGTGGGCGAGTGGACGAGAAATCCAAGCTTTGGACGGACGGCGGTGACGCGTTTCTCTACCACACCGGCATCATCCTTCGTGCGCTCGTGGATCACGAGATGGCTTACAGGTCTTGGTGTTCGGCCAAGCTGGAAGGGCTGGAGCGTGCACAGTTGGACGCGGAGTTTGAGCTGGTCAAACAGCGCAAGCTGGACGAGGACGTGGCCGAGACTGAGGCATTGCTCGAGCGCATCGCCGAGCAGATCGCCATCCATCGAATCCCTGTGAGCGACGACAGACAATGGCAATACACGCCATTCCACCACGCCAAGTTGTTGTCCATTGTGGAACGCGTGATTCCCGCCAGCCCCGCGCCTCGTGCCAATGCAAAGCTGATGGAGGTGGTGAAATACTTGGGCTTGGAAGAGGCGGACACGAGCCATGACGAAGAAGGGCGGCTGGCCTACGCGGCCTACCTGCAACAGCACCGCCTTCGTCAAGAGAGCGCTCCGCAGACCATCCACCCGGATCTCTTCCGTCCCATGTCTCAGCTGCAGAGCTCGCTGGAATGGGCGTTCCTTGAGATTCCCGCGATGCATCCGGAACAGAGGCAATCGTTCACGCTCAACTCACGAGGGCTGCTGGAGAAGCTCTTGCGAGGCGAAAAGCTGCGTGACAGCAGAACGGACATGCCATGGCACTCGATCGAGAAGGGCGAGGTGGACGTGTCCGATGCGCTCTACGGAGCCATGGTAGGCCTCTTCTTGCCCCCGACCCAATTCGGTGAAGCGGGTGAAATGATGATGCGCCTGCTCAAACAGCGGGTCATGAATGGAATCAAAGCGCGTGGTGCATTCGGCGACAAGTGGCGCGAAGTGTTGCCTGGGCAAATTGAAGTGATGTTGATGATGGACGAGGCCCACCTGCTGTTGACGGCCGATGACATCAACCTGTTCTCCGTTTCGCGCTCGCTGGGGTTGATGCCCGTGCTTGCAACGCAAGGGTTTGAGAGCTTGGTCAACGCCTTTGGGTCGGTCAACGAGGCGGAGCTGATGGCCAACACGATGCAGTCGGTGATCGCGCTAAAGTGCTCGCACAACACCCACGAATACCTGGAAAAGCGGTTCGGGCAGGCCACATTGACCACCTTCAAGCAGCGCACCCGGGGCATCGACTACCAAGGCGGTATGAACAACTGGCGCCACTCTGTGCTCAACGACCCAGATCATGCATACGCGTCCGCCTACGACAAGATGCGCATGGAAGGGGCGGGGCGGTTGACGGCTTCGCGCATCGACGCCGTGACGGGTCGCCGCTGGCGGATTGGATCGGAGGACACGCTGGGCCAAGACGAGATCGCGCGCGACATCGACATGCCCACCGGGGGCAAGCGCGAGGTGCAGCCGCTCTTCCTGCAGGAAGAATACTCCGCTCTTCTTGAGCCCCGCGGTCACGCCATCGTGGCGCTGAGCCGTGCCGGCATCAAGCGCTTCGACCTGGCGGAGCTGCTGCCCGACGCGGATTGATGCGGATAGGCGAGGGGGTTTGCCCCCTTGCCAAACCTGCGGATTGATCAACGATGAGCCTATTCACCCCAGCGGAGGAAACAAACATGAGCAACACCCTCTCCCAACCCATCGAAGAAATGACCGAGCTGCGAGCACTCCAGGCGCAGCGCAACGAGCGGCTTCTGGGCGATCGCCCACCGCCCCAGAAGGACAGCGCGGCGCGGGCAGACTTCGAGCAGAACGTGGCCCAAGACCAAGCCGCCATCGAGCAACGCCGACAGCGTGTTCTGGATTGGGCAGAGAAGGCCTCGCCCGATCAGATCGCTGCGCTCCAGGCAAAGATCCAGGAGGCCGACAAAGCCGTTCGTGATGCAAAGCCGGACGACAAGCGCGAGCAGGTGGTTCATGCGACCGTTGCGCAGTGGCGGCAGCAACGCGGGGCCCAGCGGGAGGAGAGTCCTCCCATGTTGACCCGTGAGCAGCGGATGGAGAACGGACCTGGGCGCCTGGGATACGCCGATTACGCCCGCAGTTCGTTGAAGGAGGCGGCTTTCATGAAGGACTACGCTGCAAATTACGATTGGGAGAAGCACCAAAAGCAGGCCCAGCCGAACGTCTTCCGACAGTAATCTTTACCGATGTTCAGATCTGCCCGGTTCTTCGCAGAATCGGGCATTTTTGCGTCTTGACGTCCAGTTTTATGGTGCTTTACTGGTTAAGTAACGAGTAGGTAGACCTACTCATACAAACCCCAGGGAGAGCCACCATGTCCACGTTGTTCAATGCCCTCAAAGACTTCGCTTTCGAGAACGCGGTCCCACTGCTGACCGGCTTGTTCCTGCTGATCGCGGCCTTCGCAACGGCTGTCCTCGCCTACCCTCCGGCCGTTCCGGTTCTGCTCAAGGTAATGGCCATAGCGGCGGTGGGCTTTGTGACCATCGGGGTGGTGGTCCAGAGTTCCTTCCGGTGAGCAGGCGGCGCTGGCTCAAGCTGCGCGCGCGGTGCAGGAAGCGTTGGCGCCGGTTTGACTGGGAGGGGTTTGATCTCTGGTTCTATCCCGCGCTGATTTTCTACATGTTGGGTTGGGTCGTCTTTGGCCCGCCCGACAGCGTTTAACCCGTTAGCCCACTAATTCACCAGCGATCGAGCTGGACCTTTCCGATGAGGCACATCGGCTTACCACTGCAGGAGGACCCGATGAATATCAACAACACCAACTTCCACCGTTTTCCCGACGTTGCTCCCGAGCATTTGAGTTCTTTCGCCTTGGTCGGCGGGTATGTGGATTCCCAGGTTCTGGCTGGAAGGAGCTTGGACGGTGTGCTTCAGGAACTGGACAGCAGTAGCCCAGGGCAGAAGCTCTGGCATGACACAGAGATTCTTCGGCATTTCAGTGTTGCGGTGGCTACTCGCCTCAACAGCTAACACGTTCTCTTGACGGTCGCGGATTCGGCTTTACAACAATGGAGATGGACATCCAAGAATCTCTGTTGCGCCTCTTGCGTCCCCTGGGCCTCCAACGAGCGGAGGCCTTGGCGGGCGCGCTCGCGCGCGAAGCCGGCGCGTCCAAAGGCCTTCACGATTCGCAAGTGTTGGCGCGTGCCCACGCCCTGAGCGTTGCCCCTGTCGAGGGTCGATTGGGCGATCTGGTTTGGCAGGTGCGCCAGCGGGAGCACGATGGGGCACCGCAAGTGGACCTGCGTTGGGGCTTGCATCGGCTGGGGTTGGACGCACCCTCACGGGCCTCCACCCGGGACCTGGTGCGTGCTTACGAGAGGCGCTTGGCAGACCGTAACGAACCGATGGTTTACAGCACCCTGGCAGAGAGGGTGGCTGGGTCCATGGCTGAGCACACCTCGCTCTTCCAAGGCATGGCGATGGCGGTAGAGGAGGCGCGGGCTCGGCGGTCGGACGCAAACCGGTTGCGGGAGAACGCACCGTGGCAGGGCTGGCTCGTGGGGGCGTCCCGGGCGGGCCACGAAGCAGCACTGCTGGCCTGCATCGGCATGGGCGCAGACGCCCGGCTGCCCGATGCCAGCGGCAACACACCACTGCATCATGCGGCCCGGTTTGGTCACTTCTCGCTGGTCACGCCTCTGGTCGAAGCCGGCGCCGACGTGGCGGCCCTCAACGCCCACGGGTGGGCGCCGCTCCACCTTGCCGCCCTCCACAAGCACGCCCGGGCCTGCCTCCACCTGATGGCCCACGGCGCCAATCCTGAGCAGCCAGGGTGGCGGGGGCGGACCCCAACGCGCATGCACCGACATGAGCAAACCCAAGCCCTTTGACGCGCTGGGCGACGTGCCCGGCAGCGTTGCGCCTTCCCAGCCGGTCCGATACTGGCACCGCGCCGTTCTTGCCGGTGCATTCGTTTTTGGCTTGGCCTACGTGGGGAGCATGGGCGTTGCCTGGCTCATCCCGAATCCCGATGGCTCGCTCATCCGCTTCGCCGATGCTTTGAAAGGCGGTCTGGTGACCGCCTACCACTTCCTGACCGTCGGCATCTCGGCTCGCGCCCCGGCACGGGAGTTCATCGAACTGGTGTCCTACCATCACCCAGTGGCGACGTGGTCCCGGATCGGGGTGTCGCTTCTGCTGGCGGCGGGCCTCGGTCTGCGGGTGTTCCTCAAGGCGACCGAGCCGGTGAGCAACACCTGGCACCTGTCCGGACCGCGGTTGTTGGAAGGAAAGGAGGCCGTGGACGAAGCCCGGCACCGCTCGGTAACCCCTAAAGACGCCGAGGCGGATCCCTTCGCCCTGTCCCTCCACCCCGATCTGTTGCTGTCTAAAAAGCATTGGGCGCGCCACGTCCTGATCACCGGCTCGGTGGGGTCGGGCAAGAGCGTCATCCTCAAGCACATCCTGGAACAACTGACGCGAAAGAGGGACGCAAAGCTGTTCCTTTACGACATCAAGGGTGATTTCACGTCGATTTTCAAAAGGCCCATCATCGTGTCGCCCTTCGATGCGCGCTCCCACGTGTGGGACGTCGCCGCCGACGTGCGGACCCCGACCCAAGCGGCGGCGTTCGCCGCCTCTCTCATCCCAGAGGGCGACGGGAACGCCAAATTTTGGAGCATGGCCGCCCAGGACTTGTTGATTGGGTGCGTGCGCGAGCTCCAAAACACCCGGCCTGGCGAGTGGGAATGGCCCGATCTGGCGGCCTTGGTGCGCCGCCCGGCCGCGGAGATGGCCGCAGGCATGCGCCCGCATTACCCCCGCGGTGCCGCACTGGTGCGTGACCCGGAGAGCCAAACCACGTCCAGCGTGCTGTCTTCCCTGGGGGGCTTCACCCGCCTTATCGACGATCTGGCCACCGCATGGCCCAAGGTTGGCAAGCGCCGTTTCTCGATGACCGAGTGGATACGGGACGACTACAACGGGCGCAAGCAGGTCATTGTTCAATCCGGACCGGACCCAACCCTGACGAAGGCCTACATCGCCGCCATGATCAACGTGGCCGTCCCGGATCTCATTGGGCCGGGCTTGCCGGACGACGAGGGCGGGCGTGGGCTCTACTTCGTGTTCGACGAGCTGACCAGCGCCGGGCGCTTGAACATCGATCCCTTGCTGGCGTTGGGGCGCAGCAAAGGCGTGGTGGCCATCATGGCGGTCCAGGATCACTCCCAGGTTGAGCTGGTCTACGGGGACAAGACCGCGCAGGCCCTCTCGTCCCTGGTGGGCACCCACGTGGTGTGCCAAGTGCAGATGGGAGCCACCAGGGACAAGCTGGCCAGCCAGCTCGGCAAGCGGAAAATCGCGTGGCGCGGGCACGAGAACAAGGCCCAGGTCCACGAAGAAAGCCGCGCGTTGGTTTCCAGCGGTGAGCTCACCGACCGGCTGGGTTTCCGCAAAGGCAATCGCTACGGTCCCGAGAAGTGGGGCATCGAGGCGATCGTGCAGATGGGCGGGGACGTGCTGTTGCTGACATGGCCCGGGAAGAGCCATCCAACGGTTCGCGAGGGGCAGGTGGCCGCTGCGTGGACCACCAAGCCAGCCGGACCTGAAGGGCCGTCGCCGGCAACGTCCCCTTCAAACGCTGGCGCGTCGGCCTTCCCAACCACCGCCGAAGGCATCGATGCGGTGCAGCGGGTGTTGACCATGACACCCGAGGAAGTCGACGCGCTATTCTCCCGTTGAACACCATGTAGGGAAGCAAGTATGGCAACGATCACCGTGCCGATTTGGAAGCCAGTCGCCAAATACGCTGTGAAGGCAGCCTTGACCTCGCGTTTTCGGGAGGAGCTGGACGAGGTGGCCAACAATCGAAAGGGCTCCACCAGTCGGATTTTTACTTTGGTCGTCCTGTATCCCGATAACACCAACACGGCGGACCAAAACGCGGTGGCCGTCATGACACAACAGGCGCCACCCAGGATGCTTGGGTATTTGCCACGGGAGGTGGCCGCAGAATATCGGCAGCGCATGGCTCAGGCCGGCTACGAACACATGGTGTCTGCGTGTGAGGCGGTTCTGTCCGGCGGGCTGGTGACCACGGACAAGGTTTACGACTACATCTTGGAAGTGGACCTGGACATGTCCATCGACCCGCATCCGGATCACCTCGTCACTCATCCCGAGATGGTCCGCCATACCGCTGACCCGGAGTTCAAGAAGGACACCGATGGGGCATATCGCTTCAAGTGCTGGATCCCGCACGATGCGGTGGGCCACCTCCATCCGAAACAGCGCACCAAGGGTTGGACCACGGACTCCTGGACCACGGTCAACTACTACCTTAGCAACGCGCAGAGCATCGGCTTGGGTTTCAAGGTGCTTTCGGTGCCCAAGTCCAAGCACGCGGGAGTCTTCGGCGAAGAGCCAGTAACCGCCGTCGTGGAGGAGATAAAACGCCGTTGGGTCACGCTGCGCCTGGAGAAGTAAACCCCCCTTGCGCATTGGTGGTTTTCTGGGACCTTGGTTCAATCAACGTTCCAGGAGGTCCCTGTGATCAATTGCACCCGCATCGATGCCCGCGGCCACAACAAGCGCAACGGCAACATGTTCGACTACATGCTGGCCACCGAGCGCCTATCCATCGACAGCGCCGTGGCTTACTACGCGGGCAGCGGTCCTGATCCGAGGCAGACGCTCAATTGGGGCGGCAGCCTTGCCGCCGAGCTCTGCCTGGAAGGGCAGCCGGTCACCCGCGAGGTGATGGAAAAGCTGGGGAAGGGCTTTTCACCCACCGGAAGGCCGTTGTGCAAAAACGCGGGCAAGGAGGCCCGATTGGTCATCAAGACGGATCGCTGGGGAAACGTGCGGTTGGACGACGACGGCAAGCCGATGGAGAAGTGGGAGGGCGGCCACCGGGTGGGGTTCGATCTGACCATTTCCGCCCCCGGGGACGTGAGCGTGGCGTTTGCCCTTGCGGATGAACGCGAGAAGCTGGCCATCTTGGAAGCGCACCGCCAGGCCTGCGCCGTGGCGATGCGCTACATCGAGAGCAAGGTAGAGACCCGGCGCGGAAGAGCGGGGAAAGACGTTATAGACACCCAGGGGTTGGTGTGGGCAGCCGCCGATCACACAAGCAACCGGAACGTGCAGTGCGATTTGCACACCCACCATCTTGTCTTTGGTGTTTCGAAGGGGGAGGACGGCCGTTGGGGCACGTTTGATGCCATCGAGATCTACCGCCACCGCCATGCGGCCGATCACCTCTACAAGGCCGAGCTCTACAGCGCGATGAAAGCGCTGGGCTATGGGATTCAGCGGGAGCGCGAGGTGGACGTGATAGGGCGCGAGACGGGCCAGATTCTCACCACGATTGCCGGCATCGACCGTGAGCTGGTGCTTCAGACGAAGACCCGCCGCCAGGAAATCCTGGACTACGTCAAAGAACACCCCAACGCCAGCCACGACGAGGCCTGCAAGGCCACCCGCAAAAAGAAGGAAGAACCGCCCTTCGAGCAGGTGGTCAAGGACTGGCAGCAAACCTTCGCCAACATTGCCCGAGAAAGGCCAGACCTGGTTCCCACCACCCAGTCGCTCAAGCAGACCCAAGGCCAGCACCTGGACCCGCATACCTTTGACGAGGTCTTGCAGCGCATGCACGAGAACGAGGCGATGTTCTGCGAGCATGACCTGGTCCGGGAGCTGGGGATGGAGTTCGCCGGGCAAAAGAACGCGGAGGAGATCCTCAAAATGGTGAAGGAGTTCACCGAACAGGACGACCTGGTGCGCGTTAAAGCCGAACACCTCCACAAAGACGACCGTGGCACTCGTTTGGCACGCAAGCACCGGGAGGATCGCTTCTGCGCCACCTGGATGGTCGAATGGGAAGCCGAGATCATCCGTCGTTCGAAGGAGCGGGAGAACGAGACGGACCTGAAGCTGTTCCGCTCCACCGTAGACCGGGAAATCGCCGCCTATGAGAAGCGAAAGGGGTTCACCCTTACCGAAGAGCAGAAGGCTGCCATTGGTCATTTGACCCATGGAACGGCAGGTGTCGGCGTTATGTCAGGGTTGGCCGGGACCGGCAAGACCACCGTGGCCGAGGTCTACAAGCAGTGCTTCGAAGCCGAAGGAAAGCAGTTGATGGGCTTGGCCGTGTCGGGTAAAGCCGCGGCTAAGCTGGAAGAAGAGTCCGGCATGCTCTGCATGTCGGTTGCAAAGTTCTTTTCCCAGCTCCGGCAGGGCAAGGTTGCTCTGACGAAGAATGTTGTGGTGGTGCTCGATGAAGCCGGCATGGTGGCTACCGATGACACCTTGAAGCTCATGACCTACTGCCAGGGGGTCGGTGCCAAGCTTGTCATGCAGGGAGACAGTGACCAGCTTCAGCCCATCGCTGCGGGCAACGGCTTTGAGCTGGCGAAGATTGCCTTGGGCGACACGAAGCTGACCGAAATCCGCCGGCAGAAGAACGCCGGTGACCTGATCACTGCCAACAGCTTCTACGAGCGGGACCACCAGGGGAAGGTCAAGGACATGCGCCGCGGGCACCGCAGCCGCCAAGGCACCCTCGATATGGGTGCGCAGACCCTTCGCAATCTCAAGGAGAGAAATTGCATCGACGACTTCGGCACGGAAAAGCAGGCCATCAAGGCGTTGGTGGACGACTACCTGAAAGACCCCACCCCGACGGACGAGAAGTTGGTTCTGGCCCACACGCGCTCTGAAGTCAAAGCCCTCACCACGGGCATCCGAAAGGGGCTCCAGGAGCAAGGCGTGCTGGACAAAGAGGAGTTCACCTTCCGCTCGATCGTAAAAGGGCAGTGGGAGGACCTGACGCTCTCCCGCCGCGACCGTGTGATGTTCACGGCGACCAACAACGACTTGGGCGTCATCAACGGCACCGAGGGCACGGTTGAGAGCATTCGGAAGGACAAATCCGGTGGCTACGACCTGGTGGTGCGCATCGACTCTTCGAACCCGAAAGAGGACGGGCGCATCTTGAAGTTCAACACCAGCGAGCACAACGCCTTGGCCCACCGGTATGCCATGACCGTTCACAAGGCGCAGGGGCAGGGGAAATCCGAGGTTTACCACCTGGCCACGAACATGGGCATGCTCGACCAGCAGTCGGCCTTGGTGGCGTTCACCCGCCTCACCAAGGGCAGCTACCGCATGTATACGACCGACGAGATGATGGAGCGCATGGCCGAACGGCTGGGAACCGAACGGCACAAGGAAATGGCGCTGAGCGTCGGCTTGTCCGAGACCCAGGCTGCTCCGGTGCGCAACCTGGTCCAGGACGTGGAAGAGCTGTTGGCAGGATTGAAACCGCAAACCCAGGTGCCAATCACAAACGCGGAACGGCGCGAGATGAGGCTTACCCGGTGACGCATCGGGCCAGTGTCAATACGCTGATCACCACCACTACCCACGGCCACCACCCCACGCGTTCGGAAGGCGCTTTGACCGGTGTTCCCAGCTGCCACCGCCGTTGGTGGGCCAACCCGCGCACGTGGGCCGTGGCCCGCCGGTGGGGGTTGACCACGATCCCCGGTGGCTTGGCGTAGATGCGCCATCCCTCCCGGGAGGCCTTCACCCGCCACGCCTGCTCATACGCCTCGGTTTCCGCCCGGGTGGCTGTCACCACCTCCAGCGCATGGAACCGGAAGGGACGGTGCCAGCCGCCTTTGGGGGAGCGGTGCTGCTTCTCCCGCTGCTGGGGGTTTGAGCTTTGGCCGATGTAACAGCCCCCGTCGTCGAACAGCAGGGCGTAAAGGGTGCGGGGCAGGGCGTGATACTTCTCGCTGCGTCCCAGGTTGTGGCGGTGGGTCATGGTCTCTCCGTGAGTAAAACGACCCACTCACGAATAGATCAGAATTTGAAGTTGGCAAGCCTGCTGCGAAGGACGTGAGAGGCCACACGTCGCTTGCGTGTAATCTCTTCGCAGTTCATGGCGAGCATGGGGCGGGCGAGTGACCTTTAAGTTCCCGGTTGGACCTTCCAAGGGGCGTTGCAACATATGCGGGCAGGAAACCGACCTGACCGAAAACCACGTGCCACCCAAGGCGTGGGCTCAAGGCATCGCTCTGAGGGTGTCCAGCGTCGCCGACGCAATCAGTGGAGAGAAGAAGCCGCGGTCCCACAAGATGCCCAATGGTGTTTGCTTCAGGTGCATCTGCAGGACCTGCAACGGCTCGGTGCTTTCTCGATACGACAAGGCACTTGTATCGATGAGCCGGCAGGTGACGGAGATCTTGCGTGATCGAAGCAAGGTCACCTACAACCAGAGCATCCGCATCCAGCCGCAGCTTGTGGCAAGGGGAGTTCTGGGCCACTTGTCATCGGTGGGCTTGAATCGCTACGACGAACGCCACAGCCAGCACCTGTTCGATGACCGGTCAGATCTTCTACGCCAGGTTCGGCTTCACTACTGGGTGTATCCCTACAGTGGTCGAACGGTTCTTCGCGACTTCGGGCTGGGCATCTTGGGCGGGAAAGGCAGTTCGGCGATCTATGTCCTGAAGGCCTATCCGCTGGCCTTTGCAATGGTCTGGAACAGGGACTTTCAGTTCGAGGACTGGCAGCCGCAGAGCTTTGACCCGTTCGCTGGGTTCGAGCCAGACCAAGAGGCGAACCTCCCGCTGGAGTTCGTGGGCCTGCCGGGACAGGTTTGGCCAGAGCACGTCCAGGGGAACACGTTCGCGCTCCTTCATTCCGATGGTGCGTTCGTGGCAACGGAGAAAGGACGGGGCTAGGTTTGGGCGGTTTCGGCTCTTCCGGAGCGGAGGCGCTGCGGATAGCAGCAGCGTTCCAAAGAAAAAGCCCGGGCTGGGCCCGGGCTTTTCATATCGGTCAACGGGGAGCATGGCTCACCGCGCGTTGACCTGTGTAATGTAAGGAGCGCGCTTGCTCCTACAGCAATTGTCGTGTCGTAAATCACCTTGAAGCCCACGCCAAGGGCTCTGCAAAGCGGGTGTTTCTTGAAGCGTGTTGCGAGCGTGTTGCTGTTAGTTGTTTCTTTATTCATTGAAGTGTTCCTGTAATTGTTAGTGCTGCATGTGTCATCTTCCTTTGCGTCGTGGTTGGTCAACCATTCCCTGACGGCTTCTAGGGCAATGGCAAGCATTGGCGTGAGTAGTGCTACGACAGCGGTAATCACTGCAGGCGGGATTGTCAGTCCGGCTCCTACACTGCTTAGCGGTGCAGATGCTACCAGCTTCCAATGCCTTGGTAAATCGTAAGTTATTGTATATAGATACAATTTCAATAAATTGACGCCACGAACAAGGGCCCCGAAGGGCCCTTGCCGAGACACGATCACCTCCTTTTCGCTGCTGATATTCGTTACCAACCGATGGCCCAGGCTGCGCCCACGGCCGTGTCCTGCCCGCTGCGGGAAACCCCGATCGAGAAGGCCGATGGGGATCCGCGTGGGGTGGTCACGTCGCGGGTGTAGCCGATGGAAATGGCGGCTTGGCCGCTGCAGCCACCTACGCCTACGGCCAAGCGGTTGCGGTTCTCCCCATGGATGGCCGACGTCGAGGTGGCCATCTGGGCGTTGGCTTGGGCCATGGCGCAGATACCGCTCACCCGCTTGTCGAGCTGGCGGAAACGGCGGTCCGTCAGGTTCCAGCGGTCGTCTTGCTGCCGCTGGTAATCCCACAATTGGCCACCGTTGATCGCGTCCGAGGACCCTGCGGCGATCGCCCCCGCTGCCACCCCGGTTACCCGCTGGTTGCCGGCGTTGATCCCGGATCTGGTGACCGATGGACCGCCCTGGACAGTGAAGCCGTCGCTGTTGTGGATGGCCTTGGCCACCTGGACCGAGCCCTTTTCGGACAGTCCAACGTTGTCTTTCAAGCCAACGGTTTGGGTGCCGTCCCCGTTGTCAGTGACCTCGATGTTGGCCCCGGCCACCGTGGTGCTGCTTCCTCCGTCCTTACCGTCCTTGCCTGCTGGGCCTTGCGGACCGGTGGGGCCCTGTGGACCGGGGGTGCCACCACCGCCGCCAGGGTTTTGTTCCAGCTGGTGAACGCGCCCATCGAGATCGTAGATGGCACCGGCCACGGTGGTGTAGTTGTTACCGCTGCTCAGCTGGTAGTTCGGCGCCACGATCAAGCCGTTCACCATGGAGGCGCCAGCGCCCAAGGTTTCCACGGCGGTCCGCAGTTGGCTGACGGCCACGGCGTCGTCGTCCGCTTTGCCCAAGGCAACTTGGGTCAAGCGGCGGTTGCCAAAGGCTGCAGTGTCTTCTTCATCGCACGTGGTGTTGGCGCCCACGGCCACGCATCCCCATGCGTTGGCCACGGCACGGGGCCCCAATGCCACACTTTCTGTGGCGTTGGCCGTGGCAGACGCGCCGAAGGCGGCAGAGTAGGGCGCAAACGCCTGTGCCCATGGACCCACGGCGGTGCCGGCCTCGCCGGCAACGCCAGCGCTGTAACCGTAGGCGCCGGCAAAGTCGGCGGTTGCGTTGGCACCGGGCCCCACGGCGGATGCACCTTCGCCCTCGGTCTGGGATGCGGCGCCCAACGCGAGGTTGCGATCGCCTTGAGCATTCGCCCCGGCCCCGAAAGCCGCCGCGCCGTTTCCATCGGCTCTTGCGGTTGAGCCTACAGCGGTCCCGCCATCCCCGAGCGCGCGGGCACTAGAGCCGATGGCCACACCGGTGATCCCGCTGGCCAGGCTGTGCCCGCCAATGGCCACCGCGGAATCGCCGGTGGCTTGGGCTTGGGCTCCGACGGCGACGGCGTAAACCGCAAATGCCTGTGCGCGAGAGCCAATGGCGAGCGCATTTGAGCCCTGCGCTTCGCTCGAGAACCCCAGAGCGGTTGTATGGCATCCGCGAGCGGTGGCGCGATTGCCCACCGCAGTGGCCCCCAGGCACTCACCCGGAACGCCATTTTCATCCACCATTATCCCGCCGTCGGCGAGGGCGTCCGCCCCGATGGTCGTGGCCCCAACGGTCAACGATTGGGCGCGGTCGCCTACCGCAGTGGTCTCGGGTTTGGTGGCAACGGCACCGTTGCCCACTTGAACCTGGGCTTGCGCCGTGCCAGCAACAAGGCCTGCCAGCAAAGCGCAGTGGATGAGGGAGCGTTTCATGGGGTGGCCTCCTGGGTCTGAAATGAGTGAGCGTGTGCACTCACGAATAGATCAGATCCTGGAATGCGCAAGCCCCCCCCCAACGAAACTTCCCGGCGCAACGGCAGGAGGGGCCGTTGCGCCAGGAAGCGGTGGGGCCGACTTTTCCCCACCCCTGTTCTTCTACGACAGGGAAAAAATTCCGCAAGCCCCCTTGCGCGTTTTCGATTCTCCGCTTGCATGGGTGTATCGCTCATGTGAGTAAGGAGGCCTACTCATGTTTCAACGCTTGTTGCTCGCGCTCGCACTGGCCAGCGCACCCGTCTTGGTCCACGCGCACGCGGCAGCCACCGATTCCGTTGAGGTCCACGGGAAGAAGCCTGGGTTTTTCAAACGCCTGTTCCACCGCCACAAAGACGCCCCGCAGTGGGACGGTGTCCAGCCCGAGCTTCGCTCAGCGCTGGAACGCATCGCCTTGCAGATGAAGGACGAGGGCTACGACCTGCGGCTGATGGAGGGCTACCGTTCTAAACAGCGCCAGGCCGAGCTGCTCGCCAGCCAAAAGGGCGTGACCCAGGTGGGGCCAGGCAGCAGCTGCCACAACCACGGTTGGGCCGCGGACATGGTCATCTACAAGCGCGGGCGCCCTTCTTGGGACCTGAAGGACGAGCAGGTGCGGCAGGGCTACCAACGCTTCGGTGAGCTCGCCCAGCAGGCGGGATTGAGGTGGGGCGGGGCTTGGAAGAGCTTCAAGGACATGCCCCACGTCGAGATGCGCAGCGAGTGCCTGGTAGCCATTCGTGGCGGATCTGCCCCCCGCCGATCGCTGCAAACAGTGATTGCCAAGGCCGAGTCAGTGTCTGACGCACCGAAAGCACCCCGTTGGGCCTGGAGCGTCGATTCCGAGCTGGCGCCGGACTGGGCGTGCGAATCCGTGCTTTGCAGTGTGTCGTGGGCGACGGTGAGCCGGCCATGGAGCTATGGCGTAAGGCCGCCGTTGAAAGGACTCCGTCCAGAACCGTTTGCTGAGGCGTCCTGTCCCATGGCCCCAATTGCCCTGAGGCACACATGAGGAAGCGGTCCACCGGATTGCTTCCCTTTTCGGCGGAGAGTGGGGGCGAACGGGTCATCTGCCCTGATCGCGCCGGTTTGGAGAAGATCGAGATTGGCGATCCCAAGGGCGGCAAAAACGGCTGGATCCGTTGCACCGCAAGGGGTATGCTCATCGCGGGCACATTCAAGGGCACCTCCCAGATTCGTGAAACCCAAGCCGTCCAAGGGGTGAGGGCACTTCTCAAGGAAGTCCCACTCTCTCCGCCAGCTGTTTCAAAGAGCCCCTGGAAACAGGGGCTTTTTCGTTTCTACAGCCTTCGCTACCCGCCCGCTTACCCATCCACCTGCAAAGGTCGATTCTGCGCGATCTGCTGCAGAGCCCAGCCTTGCGCCTCGGATTGTATCCAGAGTGCGCGGCGACCGATGCGGATAGAGCGCGGGAAGCGGCCGGCCTTGATCTCTCCGCAGATAAAGGTGGTGTCCATACCGGTCATCTGGCGCACGCGATTCAGAGATAGCAACTCTTCCAGTTTTTCAGCTGCGCCCATGATGACCTCCGATACAGCGAGCCTTCGTAGAACGTTCGGCTAGCCCAAGCTGGAGCTGCAGAACGATGTCGATCCGCATATCGACCGATGCGGGACGCGCGCTGCGGGTCGGGCGATTCAGTCGGCGCCTGGCCTTGACGGCCTTGTCGGGATCGGCGTGCTTGCTGGTCGACCTGCAGGCGCACTCAACCAAGTAGCCACCGCCAGCGGACGCACAGCGTTTGTCGTAGATGTGGCGCGCGGTGACCGGCGGCGCAGTTCGGTAACCCTTCCGGGGGAGCTGATGTGTTCCTGGGGCATGTGTCAGCTCTGTTGGAAACGTGGGGGGCGGCGGGCGCTCTGAATCGTCGGGTTGATCTGTGCATCCGTCACCGCCGTGGCAGAATCCCGCCTGCCAAATTCCGAGATCCATTTATGCGTAGTTTCCTCACTGGGTTCCGTAGCTGGTTCTTGCAACCCCACGTTCTTGGACCGATATCGGCGGCAGTCGGAGCAGGCGCAGTAGTTTGCGTGTTAGGTATCCCAAAGCTCTGGACGGCTGAGGCAGCAGGCTGGGCGTCCGCTTTCGGCACTACTGTCGCCGCAACTGTTGCTTTGTATGTTGGCATCGCGCCAGAAGTTGCTCGCAGGAAGGCGAGCACCAAACGAGCGCTCGCGGTCACTCAGTGGGCGGAGGGATCGTTGGGCCGGCAGCTTGTACATCTGAAGTACGCAATCGAAGCTATGCGAGCCGCAGTTTTGAATCACGAAGAACGTGCGCTGGTTGTAGACGACCTGGGGGTTTTGGACGCCACTCCCGTGAGATCGATGGTGGACTACTTCGACTCGCTGGGACCAGAAGTTGTCCGGCATGCCGGTCGTTGCGTAATCGATATCGAGGCTGCGGTTCAGTCGACACGTAACATGAAATCGCTGCCGCGCGACTCCACGCTCGGCATGGACGGTACTCGAGAAATCTTTATCAACGCGTACATGTCGATTGACGACGCACGCATCGCATTCGCGACGTTGGTTTATGGAGAAGTGGAGAGCTTCTCGCCGCCCATTGAGGTCGTAATGGCGCGCAGAGCTGAACGCTACCGCGTGACACGACTGCAGGCTGACCAGCTGTAGGTGGGCTTATCCATTGCTCTGCTCCTGCGAGATGGTTGCCATGCGGGTGATCGTTCCGTCGGCTGCGACTTCGGCCGCGACGGTTGTGTCGCTGCCGGTGGCCAGGTCGAGGCCGATACGGGTAGGCGGAGGGATGGGCGGGATGCCGAGGCCATGGCGGCGAAGAAGTCGTGGTCGGTCACCACTGCACCCCTGTGAAGCTGAAATTGCAGGTGTGCTGACAGGTGCGGACCTTGGCCTCCCACAGCGGCGACGCGATTTCCTCCTCATGCGGTACCACGACGTCTTTGATGGCCTGGAACGAGGGCAGGGTGAAGTCTTGGAAGGCGGACAGCTTCTCGGCCAACCATATGGCGCGGTAGGGCGTCGGCAGACCGCGTTGCACGCACGCTCCGGTTTCCGCGTGTAGCAACGATGTTGTTCACGGTGGTGTCGGTGCTGTCGGCACCATTCATCGCCATTGACCGCCGGAAGTTCTCCTTCGCCTGGTTTCGGAGCAGCAGCGCACCCTTGGCGAGTGCGAGCTTGACCGGGCCGCCCCTCTTGCTAACAACGTCAGCCGGCAGCGCCTGTAGTGCCGAGAGCACGCTCTCGATCCCGTGAATCTGAACTTCGACCTTCATACCGGCTGCCGCCCGTCGTTGACGCCGGCTGACACCGGGAGGGTGATGTATTCGAGACCGGAAGCTTTGTCCGGCAGGAGGCTTGCGATGTTGCAGATCTCGCCTCGATGGATAAGGCGCATGGACGGCAACAGACAGTCGCGGAAAAGCATGGTGATGCGCGGTGACCGCCGATTGGGTCTGCCCAGACTGGATGAACTCACGGGCGGACAAAGCCATGAGGTTGCCACGGGACGGCGTGACGGCTGAGCTGAGGATGGATCTGCCGATCCCGCAGCTGGGCATCGTTCCAACTGCCGCCGCGCTCTGTGCGATCCGCATCGCCTTGTCCCCGAACTGGATGCTGATTACAGAGGCGCCGCAGGACGGCGTAAGGCTGATGTTTTGGGACTCAGTGAGCAAGCGGCCGGTGCTCGGCAGCTGGTGGGGCGATAACCTCAGGATCACGCACTATGCGGCCGAGCCGGTCGGACCGGAGTTTGACTGATGCACTTACAAATATGCTGTCGATCACTCACGCCTGATGAGACTTTCAATGGCCTTCTCGGCAGCCTTAGCCAACGGCATCAGACTCTCCGAGCACGACTCGAAAAATTTGTAGTCGTTCTCCTCGAAGGTCTCCTGAGCTCTGCAAGTAGCCAGATACCCGTAGACGGTTTGAGCCCCTGAAATGACGTCCAGCACAGGATGAATTGCATCGCCCAGGTCCAGGGCGTCCATCGCACGGTGTCTGATGCCAAGGTGTGCGCCATACTCCGCGAATGTTGTCGCAGGGCTTTTCAGGTTGTCTCGAAGATGGATTGTAGACACAACGGAGAGGAAGCCGGTCATCTCAATCCGCATAGAGACTGCAATGGCGCGAGCTCTTGTCGCTGCATTCGCGGTCTTTTCCTGCTGCAGCAAATCGGCGGCGGTCTTCCGCTCCAAAGCGCTTTTTTGCCGCTCCGCCCTCAGCTCTTCGTTAGATTCGGCTTTTTCTTTGGCGGCATTGTCGCTTGCTACCTTCTGGCGCCACATGGCAAACGCAAAGGTCCCAACAGTCAATCCTGCTTGGGTCCAGGTCGCCCATTCGCTTTGCGTCATGCAGATCGAGCTAGCGAGCCAGCTGCAGTAGTTGATTGGGTCCGCCACGCCACGTTCTCTGTAATTGTTCGGAGGATTGTATGCGCGAGGAACGCCTGATGCAGAGCAACCACAGGGATCGCGCGCTACTTGGCCTGGTCCACCAGTTCAGCTGCACCCTGCGAATTCTCTAGGTGTGCGAGGGCGGACCGAGCGAGCCATGCCACGGTAGTTAGTCTCGCAACGGGAAGGGCGCTAGCATCGAGGCCCACGACTGTGTCTTCGCCAGCGGGTCTCGGAGACTCCACCACGAGCGGACCCAAGGCAAACCCTTTCCGCGAAGAGAAGGCGGACATCTGGCGGCGGGCGAATGATCTAGAGGTGCTCCAGCTGTGGCGGCAGGGCCTCCCAAGGACATGGGCGGTGCGTGCATGAACGAGCTCATCCTGCCGTGGCCTAGCAAGGACCTGTCGCCGAACGGTCGCGTGCAAAGGAGTCAGAAGGCCAGGGCGGCGAAGCATGCCCGACAGACGGCGGTGGTGCTGGCGCACGAGGCCGGGTGGCGCGCTGCAGCTGCCGGCGGGGAAGCTGCACTTGTGGGTCAGCTTCCACCAGGCGCCGAGCAAGGCCCTGCCGGACGACGACAACATGCTGGGACGGTTCTAGGCGCACCGGGACGGCATCGCCCAGGTGCTGGGCTTCGACGACAAGCGGTTCATCAGCCACCCGCTCGTGAGCAGCGAGCGCCGGTCTCGCGGCCGGGTGGTGGTGCGGATTACGGGCGGGGCGGAGGCGGCCGGTCAATCAATGACAGGGGAATGGGCATGAATCCACGCGCGTCGATGGGGCGGCTGGGGCCGACGACGGTGAAGTTCGATATCGGCCGGGGTGGCGGCAAGCCGGACCTGACGAACCAGGACATTGCCGCGGCGCCGGGGATGGTGCTGGCCGGGCCGGGCTGGGCTGGGTCGGGAGCTGCTGGAGGAGTGCTGGTGGCCAGACGGCGGCGCCGCGCTGCGCCGGCACAAGCTGCGGGACGCGGTGATCGCGCTGGTGACGCTGGAGCTGCAGCGGCAGCAGCGCCGGCTGGCGGGGGCCCGGGCGGATCTTGGTCTGGCCGAGGTGTGCATCGGCTGGGGCGGCGCGGCGACGGCGGAGCGGCGGGCTAACCGGGATGCGGCCCAGCAGTGGCTGGGTCGGGTGAGGGCGCAGTGCTGGCCGATCAACACCCTTGAGTTGTTGCCGACGCTGGCGTCGGCGGTGATCGGCGAGATCGCCAAGCGCCCGCACTGCGCGGCCTGCGAGGGCAGGGTCCAGGCGATGCTTGGGGAGCTGCTGGTGCCATGCACGGTGTGCGGAGGGGCGGGGCTTGGCGCCGTAAGTGACGGCCGCAGAGCTGCCACCATTGGCCGGGATGAATTTACCTACCGGGCTAAGTGTCGCGGGGTCTATGAGTGGCTACTGCAGCGAATGGCTGAGGCTGAACAAGAAGCCGCTTGGGCGCTTATGATGACGCTGGACAGGGGAAATGGATAGGTTGCATGAATGGACACAAAGTTTAAGCGCCGAGCGCTGGCTGTAGTTATGTTGGGTGGGGCCCTGTGGGTGTTCGTGCGTAGGCCATTTGTTGTTCTTGCGTTCTGTGCGGCGCTTTACTTTAAGGCCGAGAGTTGGCTTGGAGTTCGGCCGCTGAGCGCGTTAGAAATCCTGCAAGTATTGTCAGGTGCCCCTGAGGTAGCTGTGGCTGGCGCTGGTGTGCTGGTGGCGATGGCGTCAGTAATCGCGTTCCGAAACGTCAAGCGCCTAGACTTGGAGCTGGCTGCCGCTGCGTCGATATCTGTTGTCATCCGGGACACTGGGGCGCTCCTAGTCCGGAATCGCCTGTACTGCGAGCATTTGCTGGAGGCACGAGATCTATACTTCGCGTGCTTCGATGGTGAAACGGCATCGTTTGCAGAGAGGACATCCGCGCGCAGGGATCGGGATGTCTCGTGGGCATGTCTTCTTGATACTACCGACCAAGCTCGAAAGGATCGCGCCGAGATATGGGTCCTCGTAAGAAGGATCATTGACCTGAATGATCAGCATGGGCCGATCATTCGAACCAGTATTATCGTACCGTGGCTCTTGGAGAGGGCCCAGGAAAACCTTGAGGTTCTGGCTGCGGCGACGGTTTTTGTCACCCCGGAGAGGGATAGCAAAATCACCGAATTCATGCCGGCTTTCTTTCTTAACGGAGTCAAAGATGCCGCTGATTATCTGTGTGTAGACGACAAGCATCGGCTGAAGGTACTTGCATACCTTGGCGGGGCGGCCTCAATTGGCTCCACGTCAGTGGCCCCTGTGTCGCTAGTCACTGCTGTCCGGATGTTCGCCAAGATATGGAGGATCTAGGTGCGGGATTGATGCTCCCGCACTTTATGGCGTAGATTCACTACCACCGCGCACGACCTGATCCCGGCCATCCAGCAGGGGCTTTTCATTTCCGGACCCGCCATGATTCTGACCGCCTCGACAATCCAGCAGGCTGTCGGCTGCAGTGTCGCAGTCGCCGCCCCATGGGTGCAGCCCCTGATCGAGGCCTGCACGGCGTTCGGCATCAGCACCCCGGCGCTCTTGTTCAAATCGGACGCGACGCCGATGACCGCGCCCACGCCTGCCAAGCCGTCATTGCAGCAGACCGTGCCGAGGTGACACCGTGAGCCTGCACGTCCGTCTGCATCGGATCGAGATGATGGGCGCGCCGCGAGGATCGCCCAGGGCAAGCGCTACGCTGAACGCTGGTGCGCGGCCAGGCTCTACCCGGAGATGCGCCTGCGTGCGGCTGTGGCCCGGCTGACTGACACCACGCCGATCCAGCGGGCACTGCCACCACCAGGGCTGCCGCTGACCTGTGAGCAGCAGCAACAGGCCCGGCGCTTGGCCGAGGCCGGAGCTGTAGAACTGGCGCGAATCAAGGAAGCGCTGGAACCGCGCCGACCGCCGAAGGGGATCAAGCCCAGGACGAAGGATCCGATGAAGGCATGGGTGAGGGCAGGGCGAGCGCAGCTCCGCAGGGGCTACTGACCAGTAGCCCGTTTCCGGCTTTCTCGAGCTCAAGCTAGGGAAAGTGGCTGCCAAGCTGCCAAGCATTACGAAGGCTCTGCCGCCGCTTGGCTGAGGTGGGAACGAATGAGCTGGAGCGAGTAAAGAAAGCGCTGAAGCCGCGTAGGCCGCCGGTGTTGGCCAAAGCTAGGGTCAATAGACCCAATAATGTCTTGACAAAGGAGTTGTGTTTTCTGGCTTTTAGCCTGAAGTAAATTAAAATGGGATGTCAAAAGGAACGATGTCGAGCTTTCCCAAGTATCGCGCTTTCTTCTTGAAAATTTCGCTCAGCTCGGCCTTAAGTTCGGCGTCTGTGTTTAGCGCCTCTGCTTCACGCTCCGTTAAATCAATTGATATTTCAAGTCCATCCTTGGTTGCGCTAAGGAATACATCGCCAGAAGGCATGGATATCCCCAGTCTCGCACACGCCTTGCTCAGGTATTGCTTTACAAGGTAGCTGGTCTCGCCTTTGAAGTATTCGCGGACTGCATGGGATGTGGTTATGGATTCGAAGCTTTTGCTTACTTCTTTTTCAAAAAAATCTCTGTTGTGAATATGAAGAAGGTTTAAATTATGTATCCATCCGTCAATGGCGGATGATTTAACAAAGTGCACAGATGCGCTCGTGTCCATCTTCTTTACGATGTAGCGAGTAAAGCAGGTGATGCCGTCGGTGGCATGTACTTTTTTTGATGTTCCATCGAATTGAACATCCACCATTTCTGCGTCGAATACGGCATGCAGGGAGAAGGTGTAGATTCGCTTTCGATGTGGTTTATCGGATTGAACTCTTTTGCTAAGCTCGTGATCAAGCGCCTTTATTAGGGTTGTGAATGAATTGAAGTAGGGTAAATTATTGTGCGCAGCTCCCTTATCGTCCACCATCTGGAAGGCAAATACATCGCGTTGGGCTATGAGCGTTTGCTTTACTGAGTCTTGCATACTCTCAAAGTATCGATCCTTCCATTTGGAACTTGCCAGGTGTGACTTCATCGGCTGTAGCCGGGTTACGTGATGGACTGGTTCCCAATCAGCATTTGGGTCCCTCGCTGGGCGTGGGCGCGATACAAATGCTGCAATATTCTTTGCATCTTTTTTACAGCTGATTAGCGCGCATGTGAGGACATGAATTTCATCTTGCTGGGCGATCTTGTAGGCAAGTATGTCAAGCTCCCGTGCTTGGTTGCTCACATCGTCTATGTAGTAGCTTCCGCTAATGGTCTTCCATCCTTCGTTCTGTAGAGAAGTCACTACGTCATGCTCAAGCACGAACCCGGTTTTAGCGATGGCTTCAAGTATTTTTTGATCCTTCGGCATTGAGGATTCCTCGCTAGTCTTCTGTTGGCCAATCATATCCCGCGCGCGTCGGCCAAGCCGATCACGTGCAGCGGGCCTAAGCCCATTTCCTACTCATCCATGTACCCGCCCAGCATACGCGGCTTCCTGCGAAGGCGTACGAACCAAGCCGGGTGATAAAGCGTAGCTGGCGCAAGGGCTGAGACTGGTTTCACGAAGGCGCGCGGACGCTAGGGACCCCGTAAGTTCAGACACTCTCTCCGCCAGGATTCCAGAAGGCACCTAGAGATAGGGGCCTTCTTGATTTCTCAGGCGTCTCTACCTGCGTAGCTGTCCTCAGCTGAGGGCAGGGATGGATGCTAAAACTCCTGGCAGAGCATCAAGAAATCGATTTAGACTTTTGCTGCAGTGAAGTGATCCCGCTGTTTCACGCGGAGTCTGCTTGCGCCGTATCCCTATGTCCTTGCTGAGCCGGCGGATAAGAAGCGCCTCCACTGGATCGGTGGGATGTACCGAGGGACAACAGCACGAAACGCCGTGTACTGAGCTAGTATTCAGGTTTCACGGACAGGACTAATCATGAGTGAAATGGATGCGGTGGACCCGGCTTCGGCAGAACAGTCACGAGTAGAGAGTGAGACGCTGCCGCTTGTCATCCAGACGGTCGGAGGTTTGTCGGCCGCGGTTGGCGTCATCAGCATCGTGTTGGCGCTTACTGGCATTGTTCCCTGGCTTTTGGGATCAGGCGTCTCCGCGCTTCTTGCTGCGCCTTTCCTCTATGGCTTTGCGGACATCGTGCTCAGCTTGAGAAGGCTGTGCTCAAAGCGTTGATGCAGGTGCTGGAAAAGGATCCATAAGCCGGCCCAGTGCCGGCTTTCTCTTTGTGGGAAAGTGGGAGTCCGTGGTCCTGCCGCCCGCTACAGCCGGCCGCTCACCGCTGAGGTGTGGTGTCTGCGTGCTCGAACGGATGGCATTTCTTGGACGGCTACCCGCGTCGCCCAACCTTCGGCTTGTTGTGGCACAACGGATAACTTGAGCACGACCGGAAAGCCCCATGCGGCCCATTGCGGTCCACAAACACGCCGACCTTGCACACTGGGCAGCGTTCTTCATTGATGGCCACGCCAGACAGGCTTGTTATTTCCACTGCCCCGTCCTTCACCAGCTCATCCAGGAACGGCGAGCGCTTCCCCTGCAGGGTGAACATGGCCACCGACCGTCGCGCCCGCGTCAGCGCGACATAGAACAACCGCCGTTCTTCGCTCAGTGGGTAGGTATCCCCCTCCGGCATTGCCAGGGAAAGCACCGGGTCATCCGCGCGCAGGCTCGGGAAGCTGCGGTTGATCATGCCCGGCAGGATCACGTAGTCCGCTTCGCGCCCCTTCGATCGATGTGCGGTCAGGAACTCGACATCCATCGTGCTGCCGAAGGCCGTCTTCCAATCTGAAGGCACTGCACCGCGATCCGCGCGATACCGCCCCAGAACAAAGACCGTCACACGCCCGTTGCGGCCCTGTGGAACGGCCCCGGACAGCAGCTGCTGATGCAGCTTGGCGAGGTACTGGCGAACACCATCCTGCACCTCCTCACGCCGGTTCATCTGGAACGCCTGCAGTACCGGGCCCATCGCCGGTGCAGCTGAGCGAACTGCTTTGGCGATCTGCGCGGGGTTGCGACTGATGAGGCGGCTGGACACATCGCAGAGCGCCTGTGGGCAGCGGAACGTCTGTTCCAGTTTCAGCACCTGGCCATGGCCCATCCACTCGCGGAATCCGGTCATCACCGAAACGTCGGCCCCGGCGAAGCGGTTGATCGATTGCCAGTCATCGCCCACCGCAAACAGATGGCGGCCCGGTTGGCTGACCAGCGCACGGCAGAGGCGTGCGCGGGCGCGCGAAGCGTCCTGGAATTCATCGGCCATCACCAGATCGTAAGGCGATTCGTAGCGGCCCTGTTCCAGCAGTCCAGCGGCCATATTGAGCATGTCTTCGAAGTCGATGCCACGCTCGTCAGCCAGCGCGTTGTCCCAGGCCTGGAAGACCGGCCCGGCGATTTCCAGGAAGCGACGGTGCCGCTCCTTGAACTGGTCTTCGGGCATCTGCCGCAGGCGTGCGGCCATATCGTCCAGCGTCAGGCAGTTGCTCTTGGCGTGGGCAATGAAGGTGCGCATCAAGCCGATCAGGTCCGCATCGGGCATCGGTTTGGCGCCCTGATCGGGCAGCTCGCGGTCCGGGTTCGGGTCGAGCTCGATGTCGCACTCGCCCAGCTTCTCTGCGAGGTCCAGCAGGGCATGCCCGCTGCGCAGGCCAAAGGATGTCGTCTCGACAAGGGCCGTGCCGCGTGCCACATGCTGCTGGCGCTTCCAGTGCATCCCTTCGCTGTAGTTGGCAATGTGCTTCGGCGGCTGACCATCAGCATCCAGCGCAAAGTGCTCGTGATACAGCCCGGCGTCCGGATAGTAGAAGTCCGGGCGATACTGGCGATGGGTGTCTGTCGCGGTATCGAACTCGTAGCGCCGCTCGTAGTCGTACGTCACGCCGTTGTAGAAGAGCCAGTCGGCGATGACGCACTCTTCCAGGCTCTTCACCCGTTCCCCCTGCAGGGTACGGATGTAGGGCGTGCCATCGCGGTCGTAGCCATCGGCCTCCATTTCCGCGCCGAATGGCGGCAGGTCGCGCCCGAACACCAAGCGGAACATGTCCCATTGGGTACGGAAGTGGGTCGAGCGATCCTTCAGATCGTCCACCAGTTCGGCCAGCTTGTTGAAGCCCAGAGTGGCGTCAGTGGTCCATTCGGGGATGTCGGGCTTGCGACCGGTGGCCTTGGCGACGATGGCCAGGCCGAGGGCGTGGAAGGTCCGGGCTTCAACCACGGTGTCGCCCATGCCGAGCCGGTCGAAGCATTGCTGCGCGCGCTCTTCAAGCTCCCTGGCGGCGTCCTTGTTGAAGGCGAGCATCACGATCCGTTCGGGTTCGACAAAGCCGCGATCAATGGCATAAGCGGCCTTGGCGACCATGGTGGAGGTCTTGCCAGAGCCAGCGGAGGCGACGACCTGCACGCGGTTGTCGAAACAGATGACGGCGCGGGCCTGTTCGTCGGTCAGCGGCTTGCTCTCGACCCGGTCCAGGAAGTCCTTGGCCAGTACCAGCTCCCGCGTCGCCATGGTCGCATTGGCGTCCCCCCATACGGCGGGCCAATCCAGCTGCCAGTCGTGCAGGGCATCCAATGCGGCACGATGGCTATGGGAGTGCAGGTCGTCGTGCACATCCTCATCAAGGAACAGCCGTTCCAGCTCGGCCGGCGACAAGGGCAGGGTGGGGCGCTCGGCCAGCAGGATGTGCTGCTGTTCGTGGGTGATCCAGCGGCGGCCGGCGGTGCCCCGGTCAGTGAGGGCGTCGGCCTCGGCCAGCCACGACTGGATCTGCTCCAGGATGTCCTCGAAAAGCGCCTTGCGCCCGCGTGTGGTGCGCGCGAAGAGCACCTGCTGGACAGCAGCCGCGAGGCGGGAAGCTTGGCCGTTGGGAAGGCCGTCCACGGACAGCGTTTCGCCGTCCTCGCTCTGCAGCGCAACCCTGGCCCAGAACAGGCCCGGAAGAATCCGCACACGCTGGTCATCATCGATGTGTTGGCGGTACTGCCGGCCTTCAATCAGAAGCTCGACATGCTCGCCATCCAGCCGCAGCCGCCAGTCCGGCGAGCGGGTCACACGCTGGCCCCAGCCCGAGGGGCGCCATTCCATAGACATCCAGATACTGCCTTGCGTACGTCACTGGGCGTAAAGTGCCCTTACAGCCCCATGATAAGGGGGCTTGATCAGGCGCGTGACTGTTGCCGTGTGGTCGGAGTGGGTTAGGCTGTCGCCATGCCGTAGCGGATGGCTCCGACTACTCCGTGGATGGCGCCCCGGGAAGGAATCCAATGCCTGCAGGAATGTTCTCTACATCTGGCCGCAACTGCCTTCTGGCTGTTGTACTGTCTTTGGCAGCACTGCCTGCGGCGGCGCAATCGTCCACCCCATCACTGTTCTGTGGCTTCTGGACTGAGGAAGCGGACGGAACATGGAGTGTGTCCCGGGAGGTGGACGCAGCAACGGGTGCCACGGCATCGCGCGACACCTACGAATGGACGTCAAACAGCACGCCATTCGGCACTGGCATGGCCAGCAGCTGGACCCTGAATTACTACTGGCCACAAGACGCGACGCGCCAGAAGGCTGTTCCAGAGGCTGAGGTCGTAGTGGTCATGGGTTTCCGTTTTGACGCCAAGGAAATCGGCCAGGAGCCGAAGGATCCCGGACACACCTGGATACACCTGTATCGGTCGGAAGATCCGAACAAGCAGTTTTCGGTCTACTCCACCAGCCTGACAGGCAATATGGACTGGAATCGCCGCCGAAACGGAAACCTCGGCGGAAGGGCTTTTCTGTCTTTGGATACGCTGCTGGCTTACGGTACGGGCCTGGAAAAACTGGTGTGGCACATCCGCGGTGCGCCTAACGCTCTGGGTGTGACGGAAAGTTACGCCAAGGGCGTGCTGCCCATCGCGACGATGCGCAGCAAGCTGGCGAAGATTCCGAAGCTACGTGCTGAACTGGACCGGAAAGCGGGGAAGTTTCGCAGCGAATGCAAGCTGCCGATTGAAGTTTCAGAATAGCGCTGCATTGACGCACAGCACGGCATCGGCCCCGCGGCGGCAGCGTGCCACCGCGGGACTGCCTGCCGTCACGCATTCACATCCACAACAATCCGCCCACGCAACTTGCCCGGAATGATCTGGTCGTAGACGTCCAGCACGCCGGCAAGCCCGATCAACTGCACGGTGCTTTCCAGCTTCTGCGGGTCCAGATCGGTGGCAAGACGATCCCAGGCGCGCTGGCGGACGGCCTGCGGCGCATTCACCGAATCCACGCCGGCAAGCGTCACGTTGCGGAGAATGAAGGGCAGCACCGAGCCATGCAGATCATCACTCTGCGCCAGCCCGCAGGCGGCCACTGCGCCACGGTATTTCGTCTCGGCAATGGCGTTGACGAGGGTGGGGCCGCCCGCCACATCGACCACGCCGGCCCAGCGCTCGGCACTCACCGGCCGCTCGCGCGGGGCTGAAAGCTGCGCGCGGTCGATGATCTCGGCGGCGCCCAGGCTGTGCAGATACTCGGCGTGTTCAGGTCGCCCGGTGGCAGCCACTACGCGATAGCCAAGCTTGGACAGGATCGCCACCGCAATCGAGCCGACGCCGCCGTTGGCGCCGGTGACCAGCACATCGCCCTTCCCGGGCGTCACGCCTGCATCTTCCAGTGCCAGCACGCACAGCATGGCGGTATAGCCTGCTGTGCCGATGGCCATGGCGTCGCGGGTGCTCAGGTTGGCGGGAATCCTGTTGAGCCATTCGCCGCGAACACGGGCACGCTGGGCGAGGCCGCCGTGGTGGCCCATGCTGAGATCCCAGCCGTTCAACACCACGCGGTCACCGGGTTGGAAACCGGCATTGCCCGATTCCAGTACAACGCCAGCCAGATCGATGCCAGGGATTAACGGGAACGTCCGGATCACCGGGCGCGTGCCGGTGAGGGCCAGCGCGTCCTTGTAGTTCAGCGTGGAGTACTCGACCTGCACCAGCACGTCGCCATCCATCAGGTTGGCTTCATCGAAATCGACCAGCTCCGTGGAAACGCCGTCGTTGGTCTTGCGGGTCAGCAGTGCCTTGAAACTCATGGTGCGGTCTCACGTTCAGTGGATGAGCCCATGCTAGGCTCGCACCGTTATCGCAACAAGAACGATGATTTTCCGTAGGTACTATGGTTTTCCGGAGTATGCATGCGTAGCAGGCGTTGGGACGGCAAGAGCGGTTGCGCGGTGGAAGTCACGCTGTCGGTGATGGGCGGCGTGTGGAAGCCGATCATTCTGTTTCACCTGATGACAGGCAAGCGACGCTTCATGGAGCTGACGCGGCGTGTGCCCAACGCCACCCAGTCCATGCTGACCAGCCAGCTGCGGGAACTGGAGGCTGACGGCGTGGTGATCCGCCACGTGTACCCGGAAGTGCCGCCGAAGGTGGAATACGAACTGTCTGAATTCGGGCGCACGCTGGTGCCGGTACTCCTTGCCATGCGCGAGTGGGGTGAAACCTATCGCGGCCATAAGAGCGAGGACGCCAACAGCTGAAGGATGAAGGGGCCGCGTACGTGCTTTCGCTGCGCGCACTTCGGTTTCGCCAACGGCCGCGGTCACCGGTGGGCAGCGTGTGTCTCGATGGACGTGTCGTGTATGGCTGGATAGGGTGTCCAGATAGCGCACGCCAGCCGGGCACGTTTGCTGGCGAAGTGCATCAGTCGATGGATAACCCGCCATGCCGTGACGCTACCGGCGTAAGACCGCGTCAGCGCGGGGTTTTCCTACTTCTCAGTGCAGGTTCAGTGCGGCAATCATGCCCGCGCCAAGGCACTCGCCCTGGCCGGGATTGGCGTCCCGAACTTACGTACCACTACCGGTCGTGCTTGCTGCCTTGGCGGCAGCCGCGACAATGCACCGCCTGCCAGTTCATGGCGGACGGTGCGTGGGGATTTCCTGATCCGCCGGCTTTATTGGTACGTATCCGGCACGCCAACCCGCACCGTCCGCCACCTTGCATCTGCAGGTGGCCACACCGTGAGGTTGTCGCCATGCCTGACCGTACCCCTGACGTTCCCCGCCTGCGCGAGCTGCTCGGCACCGCAGTGCGCGATCTTCCCGCGGCCCTGGCCGAGAAGCTGGAAGGCGCGCTCTGTGAATCTGCGGAATCCGTCGTGCCCTCAGCGTTCTTCGCGCACCTTCAAGCGCATGGCGGGAATCTGCGCGCCGACGGCCAGCTCTGGACCGAAACCCGGCTCAGCCCAGGCCGAGCCTTCGATCTGGCCCTGGCCACCCGCAGCGCGTCGGGCATCACTGCGCTTACCGCCTTGCTGCATGCCGCGCATGTGGCGCGGGAGAGCGACGATCCCGCGTGCTACCCGTCCGCAGCGCTGGTCGACGGGCTGTTCAACGCCTGCCAGGCCCTGTCGCTGCAGCTGGAATGCTGCCTGGTTCCGTGAAAGGCCGCGATGCGGTTCCTGTTCCGTTGACGCCCGCTTGCCTATAGTGGCCCAGGAGCCCTGCAATGGAATGCCCATGCACGTGATGTCCCCCCGCCGTTGTCTGCCGCTGGCACTTGCCATCGCAGTGAGTGCCAGCGCGTGTGCACGGCCGCCGTCCACCGAGAATGAAAGGAATCCCGCCATGTCCGGCGCAACCCAGACCGGCCGCACGATCAACGGCCACACCTATACCGATGCGCCCGTGGACGTGAAGCTCGGGCCGAATACCTTCCGCATTCCGGCCAATTATCTGGACAGCCAGATCGCACCGTGGCCCGGAGAAGGTGTGACCCTGGTCATCGAATGGCCGGACATGAAGCCGACGCCGCCGGGCGCCCGGGCGAACCCACGTACGAATGATTTCCGGAAGGAGATTCCCATTCGGATCAACTACGTTGATCGGGTTCCCGTCGAAACACTGCTCTCAAGGCTGTCGTCAAATGAAGCCATCACGGAGGAGGGTTCTGTGGAAAGGGAGGATCCCAGGGACCGTCTCGATCAACGCGTTGCACAGCCGGAGACCTTGGGTCTGACGCCCTATGCAATCGATGAAGCGAAGATGGTGTTGTACGCGAAGAAGCATGAGGCGCGGTACGGGAAGCCGCCTGTTCGCAATCCGGCCTATGAGAGAGACTGGTACATCGCACGCCAGGGCGATGGCCGGATCAGCTCGTTCATCAAATGTGACGGCGAGGAATTCCGACGCGATGGCGTGCGGTTGGAGGGGGGCGAGGTGATCAGCGAGCCGGGAGAAGTGGCAGCGGGCTGCGTTCACTATTTCGTGGACATCGACAACAGGCTGTCCATCAGCCTGGACTACAAGAGAGCGTTTCTGAAGGACTGGAAGCGTATGGAAGCGGCCGTCAGGGATGTCATCGCGCGCACCCGGTCCAAGTGATCGGTGGTTCAGGGAAGAGAAGGGGTAAGGCATGAGTGGATTGACCGAACACGATCTCAGAATCCTTGGCAGCTATGCCAGAGATGGCAACCGCGAGCTTTACTGGAACTACCTGTCGCAGCTGCCGGGCGCCGATGGGTACGGGACACTGGCGCTGGGTGTTGTACGCAATGACAGCCTGCCGGGGCGCGTAGCGAACAGCTATGCACAGAGCTACGCGAAGACCCAGCAGGAAGAGGGATCCCGTTTCTCGAATGCACAGTTGACCGAGCGGCAATGGGAGTCCTTCGGGCAGACCCTGCTCGAAAGAGATCTTGAACTGCGGCGGCAGTGGATGAACGAACGCCGCCCAGACCTGGCACTGAATCTTCCCGGCAAGGATGTGATGCTGGCCCACGACCGGGCATTTGAACGGCATGAGCTCGATCCCAACTGCTGGACGCCGCGCGTGCTGCTGCAGGCGGCGGAGCAGAAGAGCGGCCCCGAGAAGCTGGAACAGATCTGGACCAACATGCTCAACAACGACTACGCCGGAGGCCCCCGCGTAGGCAACACCAGCGTCGATGCCATCAGCCAGATGGGATGGACGAAGGGCGGCCAGTACCTGACCCGCTTGAGTGTGCTGGAAGCCACCCAGGCCCTGGAAGGGCGCTCGGCGGTCGATCCGAACATCATCGGTGGCAACAGCTATTACGCGATGTACTTCGAAGCGGACAGAAAATGGGCAAGCGTCAATGCGGGCGGCGGTCACATGTCGCTGCGCGAGATCACCGATCCCGCCCGTATCGCTGAACTCAACGACGCGCGCGAGGTTCGTCTGGAACGCCAGGAAAAACGTACCCAGTTCCACCCGGACGACCCGTATCGGACCATTACCCGCAGCCCGCTGACCGCAGCGGCGGACGACGTGCCGGATCCCTCACAGGCGCCGACCCGCCTGGCGGACATCGGCCCAGGCCATCGGGAGTACGCACTGATGCAGCAGGTGCGCGAAGGCGTTGCCGCGATCGATGCCAGCGCCGGGCGTACCCACGATGAGAACAGCGAGCGTCTTGTGGCGAGCGTGATGGCCTTGGCCCGCCGCAACCAGCTTGAACGCGCCGATCACGTGCTGCTGAGCGCCCAGACGGCCGACACTCCCGCAGGGCGGAACGTGTTCGTGGTGCAGGGCGAGATGAACGATCCCGCCCACCTGCGCGTTTCAATGCCCACAGATGTAGCAGTGCATACGCCGGTTGCGCAGTCGTTGCAGCAGATGGAAGCCGCCAGTCTGGAGCGGCAGCAGACCGCCGGGCAACACCAGCAGGATATCGAAATGCAGGCGCGCGAAAATAACGCGATGCGGATGGGATGAAATCACTCCGCCCACGCGTATGGAACCTCTTCAGTAGCAAGGGGCAGCGCCTGGCAGCCAATGCCAGCCCCCGAAATGGGGGCCGGCACACATCACGGCAGTGCGTGACTTACGGGATGGTGCAGCCGCTGTTCCGCAGGCAGCGGGCAAAAGCCGGGTAGCACACCTTCTCGCCATTGCCCGCTGCGAGGCAGGCCTCGTACGCGGTGTAGCACGGGGTACAGCGGGACTGCGCGGAGGCACTGCCGATTCCCAGGGTCAGTGCAGCAGCCGCAATAGCAACAGACAGCTTGAATCCAATCTTCATGCTTCACTCCGTTGATAGCCCTCCTTGGGCACCTCGGAGGCTAACGTGGGAAGAGGGTGTATTCAACCCGCACCGCGCCCGAATGGGTATCCATCTTCAGCGCCCCGCCCTGGATTTACTTTGTTGTTGCGTCTGCAGTCTGAGCGGCAACCATGGCCTGTTGCATTTCCTTCAGCGACAGATAGCCATCACCATCGGTGTCCAGGCCCGCGAAGTACTTCGCGATCTCCGGCACCACGTTGGCTTCCTCCTTGCTGATCCTGCCGTCTTTGTTCCTGTCCATCGCGGAAAACGCGGCGTCGATGGAATCGGCCTGCTTGCTGAAACGTTCCTGCTGAAATTTCGCGTACTCGACCTTGTCAACGCGTCCGTCGTTGTTGGCATCCATGGCGGTGAATGTGGCGTCGATGTAGGCCTGCTTCGGGTCGGTCGGTGAGGCCTGGGCCAGCAACGGAGCAGCGCACAGCGCGATCAGTAGAGTGATCCTGGTCATGGGTGGTTTTTCCTTGAGAGATACAAGTCAGCGGCAGGGATAGGTGTAGCCGTCGGAGCCGCGATAGGTGTCGTTGCGGCGGTCGTAGTTGCCGTAGCGGTTCATGCAGTAGTCGGCGCGCTCGCGGGTCTCACGCTCGCGTTTGGCGGCAGCGGCAATCACGCCGGCCACCACCGCTGCACCTACCACGCCCATCACGACACCGGCGGTCTTGGCATCGTGCCGGCGCTCGCGTTCGCGCTCATGATTCCGCTCACGTTCGCGCCGTTCCCATGCATCGCGCTCCCGATCGCGGTAGTCCTGGTTCCACTGCGGGTTGTAGCGGTCGCCACGCTGCGCATGGGCGTCGCCGGCGTACGGCATCAACACCAGCTGCGCAGCGACCGCCAGAATCAGCGCGGTTCTTCCTGTCTTCAGAAACATCGTCCAGCTCCTGTGCGGACATCGTTGGTAGCCGTAGTACACCCTGCAGACATTGCGCGAACCTGCCGTCAGGGCGAGCAATTGCAGCGGCTATCGAACCAGCGCCTCCACAGGATCCAGCTGTGCGGCACGGCGTGCCGGCAGGAAGCCGAAACCAACACCGATCAGGCTGGAACACACGAATGCAGCCAGAATCGAATTGACGGAGAACACCAGGCTGAAGCCCGCATCGGCCAGCTCCATCACCGCGCCCAGCGCCAGCGCCACGCCGATGCCGAGCACGCCACCGAGCAGGCAGACCAGCACCGATTCGATCAGGAACTGCTGCAGGATGTCGCTGCGTCGCGCGCCCACCGCCATGCGCACGCCGATCTCGCGGGTTCGCTCGGTCACCGAGACCAGCATGATGTTCATGACCCCGATTCCGCCCACCACCAGTGCGATGGCAGCGATGGAGCTGATCATCATGGTCAGGATGCCGGTGGTCTGTTCAATGGATCTACGGATCTGCGCGTTGTTGCTCATGTAGAAATCGGTGCTGCCGTGGCGGCGAGTCAGCAGTCGCGCGATGGCCTGCTCGGCCGCTTCCATGCTGATCGCATCCGAGACGCGCACGGTGATGCTGGAGACGTGGCTCTGCCCCAGTACGCGCGCCATTGCGGTGGTGTAGGGCAGCCATACCCGCAGCAGCGATGCATCACCGGCCGCACCGGCGTCCTTCTTCACCACACCCACCACACGCACCGGAACATTGCCCAGCAGCAGGGTCTGCCCGATCGGGTTGTCGGTCGCGGCGAAGAAGCGTGCGCGGGTATTGGCGTCGATCACCACCACCTGCTGGTAGCCGGCCACGCCGGGTGGACCGAAGAAGGCGCCCTCGCCGAGCTTCAGGCCATGCACGCGGAAGTACTGCTCGCTGACGCCCTGCACCTGCACACTGGCAGAGCGGTTGCCGCGCAGGGCGGTGCCGCTGGTGGCAACACCCGGGGTGGCGCTGTCCACGAATGGCTGCCGGGCCAAGGCCACGCTGTCGCCGGGGGTGAGTGTTTCCACCCGCGCCGAGTGCAGGTCGCCAAAACCGGAACCGGGATAGATCTCGATCGTGTTGGTACCCAACGAGGAGATGTTGGACAGGATGGCCTGCCGTGCACCGGTGCCCAGTGCTACCACCGCCACGACCGAAGCAATGCCGATGATGATTCCGAGCATGGTCAGGAAGGTGCGCATGCGGTGGGCGTTCATCGCGCGCAGTGCCATGCGGAAGGCTTCAGCGAACCGGTCCCGCCAGACCTGCCAGCCGCTGCTACCCACGGATTGGGGCGCGGCTGGCGTCGCCACGCCCGCTGCCAGAGCTGTACCGGTTGCACGATCATCCACGATCCGCCCATCGCGGATTTCGATGATGCGCTGCGCATGCTCGGCCACGGCCATGTCATGCGTGACCAGCACCACGGTATGACCCTCCGCGTGCAGCTCGCCGAGGATCTTCATCACCTCCTTGCCGGAATGCGTATCCAGCGCACCCGTGGGTTCGTCGGCGAAGATCACCGCGCCACCATTCATCAGCGCACGCGCAATCGAAACGCGTTGCTGCTGGCCGCCCGAGAGCTCGCCAGGGAGATGCTGCATGCGCTCGCCCAGACCCAGCCGCGACAGCAGGGTGGCTGCCCGTGCATGGCGTGCTTCGGCAGGCATGCCGGCGTAGATCGCAGGCACCTCCACATTGCTCAGCGCAGTCAGATCGGTCAGCAGGTGGTAGCGCTGGAAGATGAAGCCGAAGTGCTCGCGGCGTAGTTCGGCCAGTTCATCAGGCGACATCTGCGCGATCTCGCGCCCGGCGATCTGATAGACGCCGGCGGAAGGGCGATCCAGGCAACCCAGGATGTTCATCAGCGTGGACTTGCCCGAACCGGATTGGCCTACGATGGCCACCAGTTCACCTGCGTGAATATCCAGGTCGATGCCGTCGAGTACCACCAGTGTCTGCTCGCCCGCGGCAAATTCACGGCGTACGCCGCGAACGCGCAGCAGTGGCTCGGTCATGGTCGTACTCATTTGGGCTGAGCGGGTGCGCTGGTGGCTTCGACGTTGGCCTGCGCCAGCACGACCTGTTCGCCTTCCCTCAGCCCGTCGCGTACTTCCACCTGGATCTGGTCATCCAGCCCGGTGGTGATGCGCCGCGTGCTGGCGCGGCCGTCGGCACCACGGACCTGCACGCTGTAGCTGCCATCGGCGGTGCGCGCCCCCAATGCGGCCGAGGGAATGGTCAGTACGTCGTTGGCGCGGCCCAGCACGATGCGAACCTGCGCGGTCATGTAGCTGCGCAGGCGGCCATCGGCGTTGTCCACGTCGAACTGGCCGTTGTAGTACATGGCCGTGCGGCTGCCACCCGACACCGCCGGTGCGGCGAGGCTGGAACTGTCTTCGTTGGTGATCGATTCCGGTGCTGGCGCTATATCCCGAAGCCTGCTGCTGTAGCGGCGGCCGGCATCACCAAGGATGGTGAAGAACGCCTCCTGCCCAACAGCGGTGTGTACGACGTCAGCCTCGGAGATCTCGGCGTACACCGTCATCACGTCCTGATTGCCCAGCATCACGATGGTCGGTGCGCTCTGCACCGCATTCACGGTCTGCCCCTGGCGCGCGACCACGGCCAGTACGGTGCCGTCGGTGGGGGCGGTGATGCGGGTGTACTCGAGATTGGTCTGCGCGACATCGACGTCGGTCTGTCGGCGCGCAACTTCACCGTCCAACGCGGCGATCTGTTCACGGGTGGCGTCGACCTTGGCCTTGGCTGTATCGAAGTCGGCGCGGGCAACCAGTTGCACGGCAGCCAGTTGCTGCTGCCGATGCAGTGTCAACTCGAACTGGCGCAGGTCGGTGGCCAGTGCATCGCGGTTGGCGCCGCGGTGCGCTGTGCGGCCTGCGCGCTCAGCAATGCATTGCGCTGCGTGCGCGAATCGATATCGGCGATGGGATCGCCGGCTTTCACTTTGTCGCCCAGTTTCACATGCAGGGTGTCGATGCGGCCGGAGACCTGCGCACCCACGCTGACCAGCCGCGAGGGCTTCAGCGTGCCAGTGGCTTCCACCACCTGTTCGATGTTGCCGCGAACGACCGGCGCAACCTGCAGGTTCGGAGGTGGTGCGGGCCGCAACCATGCAAACAGAATCAGCGCGCTGCACAGCAGGGCGGCAGCAATCATGAGCGCCCGGCGGCGCTTGCGTGGTGCGGCGCTCATCGTCGCAGCATCCAGTAGAGACAGGTCATCGCGGGTCCTCGTGGCAGAAGAGACACACGTCTGGCGTGGCAGACGGGGTTGGCCGTCGAGTCTCGATGCGCTGGGTTGCGTGAACCTTGCGGGGCTATCGCTGTGTCAGCGTGCGGCAAGAAGGGCGAGCAATGCTACGGCGATGAACTGCAGGGCGCTACCGAGAACCAGCAGTGCATTGCGCAGCCGGTGACCTGACAATCGCGCACCGAAGAGTTGACTCACCGCGCCGGCCAACAACCAGAAGAATGCTGGAACAGGCAGCTTCGTCATTCCTGCACCGATGGCGATCAGCAGCGCGCTGGCAATCATTATCCCAGCGGCATGATCATCTAGAGCGCGCAGCAGTGGTGACATCGGGCGCGAGGTTGCCGCGCGCCATGCCGCCAACCCATGCAGCGCGGCATGCACGGCAACGAACAGGAGCACGGCAGCGGCCGCCGCTGCACTCGCGTGCCTATACGTTGAAGCCACCAGTGCAATGCCGGGCAGCAGCAGGAACAAGGCGCCGAACAACCGCATCAATACACCTGCGCGCTCGGTTTCGGGAACTGCCCGCAGCCAATGCGGCCAATGTTCCAGGCCGAGTGCGCGGCCAGTGCGTGGGCGGCGATTCCATGCGGCAGCGGTAAGGCCCGGCGAATTCCGCGGTGGCACAGTGCGCGTGGAAGAGGACGGTGGAGGAGCTCCTTGGGTCACATGCAGGCTTCCTGTCAGATCGGAACGCGGTGGCACGGCAGGTGCCACACCCCGATGCTCTGCAGCGAACATTGCCGCAACCTTGCCTGTCCTCGCTACCGGCTTCGCATGGACAGGTGCTAGTTACACAGGTGCATGCGGTGTGTTCAGTGCTCCAGCGGTGGCGCGCTGGTCACGCCCGGGTGCAGTGGAAACTCAACACGGATCAATGCACCACCGCCAGGCGCATCCAGAATCGTGACGTGGCCGCCGTGGCGGTCGATCACCTGGCGCACCAGGTTCAACCCCAGGCCTGCGCCTGTCTGCCGTGGCCGTAGCCGCTGGAAGGGTTCGAAAACCCGTTCGCGCTGGTCGGCCGGTATGCCGGGGCCGTCGTCCTCGACCTCCAGGCAGCTGCCCTGAACGCGCACGATGATCTGGCGTCCGCCATGTTCGGCAGCATTCAGCACCAGGTTGGAGATTACCCGCTCCACTGCGCCGGTCTCGCCGAACACCGGGAAGTGCGATTCCACCACCACGGCTACGGTCTTGTCCGACTGGATCAACAGCGGCGCCAGATCGGCGGCCACCCGTTTGGCCACCCGCGCCAGGTTGATGGTTTCCTTCGGCCCGTCTTCGTCCATGCGGTGCAGATCCAGCAACTGCTCTGCCAGTGTCGCCAACCGTGCCACTTCCACGGCCAGGTTGCGCGTGGTGGCGTCGTCGGCCGCATCGACCTTCACCCTCAGAATTGCAATGGGGGTGCGCAGCTCATGCGCGGCGGCGGCGATGAAGCGGCGTTGCCGCTCGTGCCCCTCGTCCAGCCGCTCCAGTGCTTCATTCACCGCCGTCACCAACGGAGCGATCTCCACCGGCACCGCGGTTTCTGTCAGGCGGACACCGCGCCGACTGGCGGAGATGTTGCGGGCTTCCTGGGCGATGCGCTCCACCCCGGCCAAGGCTCGTCTCACGATGATCGGTGTCAGGACGATGGTGGCCAGGCCCAGCAGCAGGAAGATCGGCAGGGTGATGATGTGTGCCGCCAACGCCATCTGCCAGGTCAGCGTATCGGTTTCGCCATGGGCCATGATGGTCAGCTTGCCGGCCGGCCCGCTGTGCTGGCGGACCACGACGGCCAGGCCATCGCTGCGGTCGCGCCCGCGCAGGTCGCCAAAGGGGATGCCATCCAGTGCGCCAACCAGCGAGGCATAGGCCGGCGGCACAGGCCCGAACGTAACGTGGTGGCCGTGCTCATCCTCGGCGATGAACCATGCACCGGGAACGACCTTCAGCAGTTCGGCCAGTTCCGGCGTGTTCTGCACGTAGAGGTCGCCATTGCGGTCGCGGTGCACCGCGTCGGCCGCCACCGGCGCGAAGGTCTGGATGGTGTAGTAGCCACCGCTGTCGGCACGTATCAGCACCATCAGCAGCGCGAAGAACGCCACCAGCAACGCCAGCAGCTGATAGATCAGCGTCTTGACGATCAACGGGCGCTTCAGCGAGGGACGGCGCGCCATTACTTGGCTTCCCGCATCAGATAGCCGACGCCGCGGATGGCGTGTATCTCTACTCCTGCATCGGCATCGGCCAGCTTGCGGCGAAGGCGCGAGACGTGCGAGTCGAGCGTGTTGGAATGGATGCCGTCATCGAATCCATACACCGCCATTTCAATCGACTCGCGCAGCACGGTGCGCCCCAGCCGCCGGGCCAACGCGGTCAGCACACGGATCTCGCGGCGCGGCAGCTCAAGCCGTTGCCCGCCCACACTGGCTTCACCCGATGCCGGGTCGAACACCAACCGGCCGATGCTGACCAGTTCCACCTGCATGCCGCTCGGCCGGCGCCCTGCAGCGCGGATGCGGGCGAACAGTTCCTCAAGTGCGAAGGGCTTGGTCAGATAGTCGTCCGCGCCCTCATCCAGGCCGGCGATGCGGTCCGGCAGCTGCCCCAGCGCGCTCAGCACGATGATCGGCACCCCTGGGTTGCGCTCACGCAGCAGGGAAATCAATCCCAGTCCGTCACCGTCGGGCAGGGTGCGGTCCAGCAGCACCAGATCGTGCGATCCGCACAGGGCCGCTTCGCGGGCCAGTGCCAGCGTGTTGGCCAGGTCCACCACGTAGCGCTCGCGCTGCAGGGCGGATTTCAGGGTGGCGGCCAGTTCGGCTTCGTCTTCGATCAGCAGGATGTGCATCGGCAGGGCTTGGGCAGGAAGGGCGTGGCAGGGCGGTTCGGCACGCGCCGGCACCGTATTACAGGAACATTGCGTGAACATGGCGTGCCTTCCCGATCTTCCGCACGGCTGTGGTGACGCAGGAAACACGCTGTCGGCGCAAGGTTCGCGCAATCCAGGCACTCCAGCCTTGGCGCCCACTCGCTGCCCCCCAATCCCTGGAGTACCCATGAAGTTGTTCGTTCCGTTGTTGCTCGTGGCCGCGTTGGGTGGCTGTACCACCGCGAAGATGACCGTTACCCCTGATGGCCGGCGCGGCGTCTCCATCGACTGCAGCGGCTCCAGTTCCTGGAGTGGCTGCTACGAAAAGGCCGGGCAGATGTGCCCAGGCGGCTATGTAGTCTTCAGCAAGGATGGCGACGACGGCAACGCCATCGCGGTGGGCAACAAGAACGGC
Organism: Stenotrophomonas sp. 93052_Sma; assembly: GCF_056481145.1. Classification (NCBI taxonomy): domain Bacteria; kingdom Pseudomonadati; phylum Pseudomonadota; class Gammaproteobacteria; order Lysobacterales; family Lysobacteraceae; genus Stenotrophomonas; species Stenotrophomonas sp. 93052_Sma. The sequence goes on along the minus strand of NZ_CM151134.1, from coordinate 3,006,771 downwards.
TTCACCTCCACCCAGTTGGCCACCCGCTCGATGCTGGTGGCCTGCTCGCACTGACACCCACAGGGGAGGTGGGTTGCCACCTCCCCATCATCACCGCCCCCAGCCCTGCGTCAGAAGCTGTAAGCCGCCTGCATATACACCCGCCGTGGCTCGCCCGGGAAATGCCCGTTGCGTTCGATGAAGCCACTGGCCGCGTACACCTTGTCGAACAGGTTCTTGACGTTGGCCTGGAACTGCCACTGCTTCCATGTGGTCTTCCAGCTCATGTCGAACACGGTGTAGGCCTTGACCGTCTGCCCGTCCAGACTGACGCGCTCACCCACATGGTCAGCACCAAAGCCGATGGCCGAATTGATCGACGGCAGGTCGTAGCGCGTCCACAGACCCAGCTTGTTGCGCGGCGCATTGGCGAATCGGTCGCCGGAAGCGTTGGTGATGCCGTTCGGGCCTGCGTCCTTCACCCGCGCATCGTTGTAGGCGTAGGTCAGGTTCAGCACCCAGCGATCGGTCACGTCGGCCAGCAGGTCCAGCTCCATGCCGGTACTGCGTACCAGGCCCAGCGCGGCCAATTGGTTCACGCCACCGATCACTTCGCCGGTAGCCTGCACGATATTGCTGCGGTCGATCCGGTAGGCGGCCATGTTCAAGGTCACACGGTCGGCCAGCAGGGACTTCATGCCCACTTCCCACTGCTTGCTGCGCTCGGCATCGAACGGTCCGCCGGCAGCCGGATTCTGGTTGCCGGCACTTTGCGGTACGAAGCCGCTGGCCACATTGGCGTAGACATTCAGGCCTTCGCGGACGGTGAACGTGCTGCCCAGCCGCCAGCTGAGGTCGTTGCCATCCACGCTGCTGCCGGCAATGCGGTCGTCGTCCTTGAAGCCATCCCAGCGCAACCCGGCCAGCACATGCCAGCGTGTGCCCAGTGCCAGTTCGTCCTGCAGGTAGCCGCCATAGCGCGTGCTGCGGGTGGACGTGCTGCGCCAGGGCAGGGCCGCCAGGTTGTAGTCGTGCCAGGTACTGGCGCCGTACACGGGATTGAACAGGTCGATGCCGCGCACCGGCCCCGCACCACGGGCAAGGTCGGCGCTGTTGGCGGTCTGTGCAGTGAAATCCGCATCCAGCTGGTACACATCGGCACCGAACAACACCTTGTGCTCAACCGCGCCGGTCGTCACCCGCCAGACTGCATTGCCGTTGGCAGTGAATGCTTCGTTGTCGCGGATCTGGTTTCGCAGCTGGCGGGTCATCCACTCGGCCACGCCATCGCGGTCACGATCGATCAGGCCCATCGGCTCGTGGTACATCTGGTGCTCGTTGTTGCTGAACCAGCGAGCGGCGAAGTCCACATCCAGATTGTCGCGTGGTGCGAAGCGGTACTGCGCCAGCGCCACTTTGGCGCGCATGTCGAGGAAGTCGCTGGCCTCGTTGTGGTTCCAGCGGCGGTCGGTCAGGAAGGTGCCCGCATCATTCACCGGCACGCCGCGCAGGCGGTTGCCGCCGAGGTTCTGGGTGATGTCGGTGAACTGCAGCACCAGCTCGCCGGTCTGGCCGATGTCGAAGGCCAGCGAGGCGTCGCCGATCACGCTCTCGCTGTCGGTGTTCCAGCGCACGCCCTTTTCACTGTCGGCATACAGCCCGGCGCGATAGCGCACGCTGCCGGAGGCATTCAACGGCCCGGTACCCTCGATCGATCCGGCACGGAAGTTCTTGTCGCCCAGCTGGATCTCGATGTTGCGTCCGGCACTGGCTTTCGGTTTGCGGGTTACATAGTTGATGACGCCGCCTGCATCACCACCGCCATACAGCGCACCTGCCGGTCCCTTCAGCACTTCCACGCGCTCGATGTTGAACAACTGCGGGACCGAGAAACCTGCATACGGGTCGCCGCGCAGGCCGTCATACAGCACGTTCTCCTGGCGGAAGCCGCGCAGGGTCACCCCGGCATAGCTGAAGTAGCTGATGCCGCTGATGCTGCGATAGAGGTCGGTCACCTGACGCGCGGCCTGATCGTCGATCAGTTCACGCGGGATGACCTGGATCGATTGTGGGACCAGCTCCAGCGGTGTATCCGTGCGGGTGCCGACCGCAGCATCGTCCACCCGGTACAGGGTCTGTGCACGTCCGCGAACTTCGACCTTGTCCAGGTCCTTTGGCGCGGCAGTGGAGGGCTCGACAGCATGGGCAAGGGTTGCCAGGGGCAGGGTCAGTGCCAGGCACAGGGCGCGTTGCAGGGGCATTGGAAAAGGCATCGGGAGAGGGGGTGTGTCTGCAAATGAGAAAGATTAGCATTTGCAACACTTCGTGACCTATCCCCCGAATGCGTTATGGACGCGCCGGGGTCCGTATACGGGGTGCCCGCCAAGGCCACCAGTACCCCGCTGGCGCCGCGCACGATCAGCTGCAGCATGGCCTCACGCGGGTCCTCGCCCTGCAGTTGGCTTGCCAATCCCTTCTCATAGGCCGCCACCATAGACGCCAGCAGCATGGCCGCGCCCAATCGCGCTTCGGCGTCATGTTCGGGCCGGCCGGCAGCGTCGGCCATCAATCGCGCCAGGTCGTCAGTCAACTGCGCCTGCAGCCGTCGCGCGTGCGCGACCAGTACCGGGCTCTCCGCCACGGTGCCCCAGAAGGCGGCAGCGCCGGCATTGATGCGCAGCAGCGGATGGCCAGCCTCCAGCAACTCGCGCACCAGCGACTGGAAGGCCGCCAGCGGGGTCATGCCGCTGCGCGCCATCATGCCCTCGCGCAGCAGCATGCGCGCCTCCTCATCGCGATCGAACACCAGGTCTTCCTTGCTGGCGAAGTAGTTGAAGACCGTCTTGCGTGAGACGCCCGCGGCTTCGGCGATTTCGGACATGGAGACGGCCTCGAAGCCACGCCGGATGATCAGCTCGGTGGCGACGTTCGAAATCGCTTGTCGGGTCTCGGCCTTGCGTTGTTCGCGACGACCTGGAGGCGGGGTCATGGGCGGTTCACTTGTGTAAACGTACACCGAGTGTAACATGTGACCCGCCAGAGCGCCGACCCGGCGCTCACAAGGATTCCCCATGCTGTACGACGTCGTCATTGCCGGTGCTGGCCCGGTGGGCCTGTTCCTGTCCTGTGAACTGGCCCAGGCCGGGTGTTCAGTGCTGGTGCTGGAACAGGCCAGGTCCGCCGGTTCGCCGTTGAAGCGCTTGCCATTCGGGCTCCGCGGCTTGAACGCCCCCACGCTGGAGGCATTGGATCGGCGCGGCCTGTTGGACGCGGTCGCCGCGACACAGGTGCTCAAGCCTGAGAAGGGGGCGCCGCCGCCCGGCACCGCACATTGGCTCGCTCAGCCGCGGGCGCTGGGCGGCCACTTCGCCGGAATACCGTTTGTCTTGGACGACGTCGACCGCACGCGCTGGACCTGGCGCCTGCCGTCACCGGTGGGCACCCAGATGGCGGTGGAGCTGCAGGCCCTGGAAACGGTGTTGGCCGAACGTGCGACCACGCTGGGCGTGCGCATCGAAGGCGGGCGTGCGGTACAGGCGGTGCGCGCCGGTGCAACCGAAGTGGAGATCGAGACCGCTGACGGGGCGGTACGTGGTCGCTGGCTGGTAGGTTGCGATGGAGGCCGCAGCACCGTGCGCAAGCAATGCGGTTTCAGTTTCATCGGCACGGATCCCGAATTCACCGGTCATTCGCTGCAGGTCGATCTGGAAGATCCCGGCGTGCTGACCCCGGGCCGTCAGTACACCGCGCAGGGCATGTGCAATTTCAATCCCCCCGGTGTGCTCGCGCTTGCCGATTTCGATGGCGGTGCCGGGCATCGAAAACCTCTCGCGCTGGATGAAGCGCAATCGCTGCTGCGACGTGTGTCTGCCCGCGACGTGACCATCACCGCGCTGCATCTGCACAGCACCTGGACCGATGGTGCGCGCCAGGCCAGCGCCTATCGCAACGGCCGCGTGCTGCTGGCAGGCGACGCTGCGCACGTGCATTCCCCGTTGGGAGGGCAGGGCCTGAATCTGGGCATCGGCGATGCGATGAACCTGGGCTGGAAACTGGCCAGCGTGATACGCGGTGACGCTGACGTGGCGCTGCTGGACAGCTATCACGCGGAACGGCATCCAATTGGCGCCAACGTACTGGACTGGTCGCGCGCGCAGGTTGCGCTGATGCGTCCTGGAGCCGGTTCGCGCGTTGGCGGCGGTCATGGCCGATCTGGCCGGCACCCGCGATGGCGCCACCTATCTGGCCGAACGGGTCTGGGGCGTGTCGCAACAGCTCGATCTTGGCGATGGCCATCCATTGGCCGGTCGCAGCGTGCCGGACTTCCTGCTGGCCGATGGCCGCCGCATGGGAGAGGTGCTGAGGACGGGGCAGGGGGTGTTGCTTGTGCTCGATGAGAACGTCGCTTCGTACAACCCCGTCGACCGTTGGCGGCAGCCGTTCACCTGCATTGCCTCGGCGGTGGACGATGCGCTCGGCCTGGGGGCGGTACTGGTGAGGCCCGATGGAATTGTCGCGTGGGCCTGCGATGCGGGAGGTGATCAGGCAGGGTTGCGCCAAGCGTTGCAGCGCGGGTTCGGACTGCCGGAGGCTGACTGACGTACAGGGCGGAGGCGCAGCCGATGTGGGCTGCGCCGGGTGCGGTTACAGATCCTTCTTCTTGCCGCTCAGGTCGATCGGCCTGTCACTGCCCTTGCGCTCGCTCGACCACACTTCCATGCTCTTGTTGCAGCGGCTCTCGCGAGCAGCCACTTCGCGCGGCAGGTCCTTCAGATGCGGCGACTCCTGGCAGGCCTGATGCATGTTGCTGTCGTCATAGGTTGCACAGGCGCTGAGCGAGGCCAGGGTGATGGCGGCGAGGGTGGTGCGGAGCAGGGGCTGCAGGTTCATGGGAGTGTCTCGGGTGGTGCCGGGCTGGCCATGGAATTCAAATCCGTGACACCGGGCGCAGACAATCCGACCAATCGCACTTGTTATTCTGTAACAGATGCGCGATAGTCCGGCGCCTGCTGCTGTCAGGCGACGCAGATCATCAGCATCATGCTCAGCGCCAGCATCAGCACGAATACGCGCCGGCTGAGCGCAAGGCAGGCCAGGCAGGCGGCCAGTGCCCAGGCAGCCAGCAGCGCACAGGCCAGCAGCCACAGCCCGATCACAATCAAGGATCCGGTCGCCAGCGCCGACAACGCGATGGCCTTGTACAGAGCCACGCCCAACACGCTGCCGAGCACTCCCGCCTGCAGGGCAATGGCATCGTGATGTGCGGGGGCAGGCGCGTGAAGCATGGTGGCTGGATGGTTCCAAGCGTGAGCGGCGCGCGTACTGTGCCCGAATGCACATCCACGCCATGTGTACTTCGCCGACGACGTAATCAGTGACGGCGGCGCGATAGCAATAGCCCAATGCCCACCACGGGCACGATTCCAAGCATCGGTGCTTTGTACAACGGCCAGCCCTGCAGTACGCCCGTGATCACCAGTGCCGCCGTCGCCAGCAACAGGACCGCACCCCAAGCGCGTGCGGGCCAGGCACCGAAGAAGTGGCGACGTTGCGGAGCGGCGGCAGCATTGGCGGGCCGCTTCGCGAGAGCCTCTGCCAGCGCGTCCCGGAAGGTTGAGAATTCATGCGTCGATGCCCGTGTGCGCTGGAGCAGCACGCTCGGTCCATCGATCAGGGTCAGATCAACATGATCGTCCAGGTTGTAGGACCGGATCTGCTTGAACGGGAGAGGAGCACGGTGCTGGAATACCAGACGATCATGTTCCAGTGCCACCCGGTCCCGTCGAGGGGGATAGACAACGAAGGCGAGGATCAACGCCGACAGCGTGAAAACCGCTGCCGCACCCAGTGCGGTGAGAAGTCCAAGTTCGGGTGCGCGGGCGAACAGGAGTATTGCCAGTGGTACGGCCCCGATGGCAAACATGGCGTACTGGTGATAGCGCCTGAAGATGCGCACTTCACTGTCGATCTTCCGGGGCCGGGCGGGGAGGCGGGAGTGGGCGATGGGTAACTTCATGGACTGTGTTCGATCACGGCTTTCCGGCAAGAGAGCGTGGCGTCGCGTTGCAATGAAGTCCATGCAACTATTTTGAATCCACCCTTGCTGGACCTCTGTGTGAGTCCTCGTGCGCCTTCGCCCACGCATCTGCTCAGTCGAACTCACCCTCGGCCGATTCCAGCCGTTGCCGGTAGGCAGCGCGGTGCTGATACAGGCGCTGGCATTCGGCCGACCTGTGGATGCGGCTGCCGGGTTCGTTGGCTACCGAGTCGCACATCCGCGCAATATGATTGTTCTCTGCCAGCTCGGTGACGAAGAACACGGCGGTGATGCCGGTACCGAGCAGCAGCACGTAGAGCAGGCGGCTGAGCCAGCGCGACAGCTTGCGCTCGAAGTGCTGCTGGATGGTCAGGTCGAAGCGGATGATGCTGAGCACGATCCAGATGATCGCAACCAGGAAGCAGAGCGTGGGCAACAGGCCGCGCCAGAGCCCGGCCTCGTAGACCGATTCGTTGTAGTGGACAGCGGCCCCGGCACCGGCGATGGCGATGGCAAGTGCCCAGTTGCGGCCCAGCGAGAGCAGGTCATCGAGCAGCTTCTCGCGGTTCCTGGTCGATCCTGCTGCCACGTGGGTTCCATCTCCATGCTGCGACCGGCGGCGGACTGCCGCCGGCCCTGCAGATGGTGGAGCATCGCTGCGGCGATGAGAAGACCGCGCGGCTCAATGTGCGATGGCGCGGGCGCTGATCCAGCGCCGGTAGCGGCGGGTCCGACACTTTGCGGCCGCCTGTGCCAGCAGCAGTGCCCACGCCGGTGAAACCGTAGGTGCGGTGGGGTGGCGCCGGCTCAGCCGGCCCAGCTGATACTTCACTGCCGCCATGTGCGCGCTGGCCGCCAGCGGCTTGCTGCGCCAGTTGATGTTGCGCAGCGTCGGCACCGGGTCGCGGCCCTGCTGCCAGTGCTGTGGCAGATCCGGCTCGATCGCCAGTGCGGTGGCGATGCCGACCATGGCCACGCCGCTGGCCAGTACCTGTTCTGCCACCTCGCGGCGGCGGATGCCGCCGGTGACCATCAACGGCATCGTTGCCACCGTGGCGATCTCGCGTGCGAATTCGAGGAAGTACGCTTCGCGGGCCACGCTGCGATCGTCGCGTGCGGCGCCGGTCATGGCCGGTGCTTCATAGCTGCCGCCGGACAGTTCGACCAGATCCACGCCGAGGGGGGCCAGCATCTCCACCACTTCGCGTGCGTCCTCGGGCGAGAAACCGCCGCGCTGGAAATCGGCGGAGTTGAGCTTCACCGCCACCACGAACGTGGGCGCTACCGCCGCGCGTACACCCTGCACGATCTCCAGCAGCAGGCGCGCACGGTTTTCCAGGCCGCCACCCCACTGGTCCTCGCGCCGGTTCGACAACGGCGACAGGAACTGGCTGAGCAGGTAGCCGTGCGCGGCATGGATCTCCACCCCACTGAAACCGGCACGCTCGGCCAGTTCGGCACTGCGGATGAAGCGCGCGATCACCGAGTCGATGTCGTCCTCGGTCATCGCCTTCGGCGGCGCGAACTGCTTGGACAGCGCGCCCATCTGCAATGCAACGGCCGAAGGCGCGAGCGCGGGTTGACCGAGTGCGGCCGGCATCTGCCGCCCCGGGTGATTGATCTGCATCCACATCTGCGCACCCCGCGAGCGGGCAGTGTCCGCCCAGGCAGTGAAGCGGTCGAGGTGGCGGTCATCCTCCAGTACCACGCCGCCGGGCCCAGTCATGGCGCGCCCATCGACCATCACGTTGCCGGTGATGATCAGTCCGGCGCCGCCGTCGGCCCAGCGCTGGTACAACTGCAGCAGCGCTTCGGACGGAGCGTGGTCAGCGTCGGCCATGTTTTCCTCCATCGCCGCCTTGGCGATGCGGTTGCGGATGACGGCACCGGAGGGCAGTGCCAGGGGCGAGAACAGCGACATCGGACAGCTCCAGGACAGGGGAATGGGGCTACGCTAACCTTCAAGTTTGATTGAAGGTCAACAGGCTTCCATGTCGAGGATTCAGGCAGATGAAGATCGGTGAGCTGGCCCGCCGCACGGGCCTGGCAGCGTCGCGCATCCGCTTCTACGAAGAGGCCGGGTTGCTGGTGGTCCAGCGCCAGGCCAACGGCTACCGCGATTATCCGGAGCAGGCGGTGCTGCTGCTGGAACTGATCACCGGTGCGCAGCGCGCCGGTTTCAGCCTGGAAGAGATCCGCGCGCTGTTGCCGCCGGACATGGGCCAGTGGCAGCACGAGGCACTGATCACGATGCTGCAGCAGAAGGTGGCCGACATCGAGGCGCTGCAGCTGCGGCTGGCAGAGAGCCGTGCGCACCTGCTGGCCCTGATCGAAGATATCCAGGCGCGGCCGGAGGGCATTGATTGCGCGGCCAACTCGCGGCGGGTGCTGGACCGGGTGAAGCGTGGTGAGCTGGCGCGGCCGACGCTGGCGGCCGGCGATGTGGCGATGCTGCGACCGGATCGCCGCCGCCGCATGGGCCGCGACTGACGATCCGGCGCGATGTTCAGTGGCTGCCGGCTACGGCGGCCTTGCGCTTCTTGTCCAGCATCACCGCCACGCACCACAGCAGCAGGCCGCCGATGGCGGTGGCCGCGCCCACATAGCCAGTGCTGGCCGGGCTGAAGCCGGCGCTGATCGCCATGCCGCCCAGCCACGGGCCGAGCGCGTTGGCGGTATTGAAGGCGGCATGGTTGGAGGCGGCAGCCAGGGTCTGGGCTTCGCCGGCCACGTCCATCAGGCGCGTCTGCAGCACTGCCGCCAGCGCACCCATGGTGCCGACGGTGATGATCATCGGGCCGATGGTCCACACCGATTGCGCGGCCAGCGGATACAGCAGCAGCATCACGATCGACCACAGCAGCACCACCGCAGCGGCCTTGAAGTGGAACTTGTCGACCAGCCAGCCACCGGCGATGTTGCCGATGATCGCGCCGATGCCGAACACGCCCACGGCCAGTGGCATCCACGATTCGGCCACGCCGGTGACCTGCACCAGCGTCGGCGCGAGGTAAGTGAACACGCAGAACATGCCGGCGAAACCGACCGCGCCGATCGCCAGCGCCAGCCACACCTGGGGGGTGTTGAAGGCACGCAGTTCGCGCATCGGCGAGGTGCGCACCTCGTCCGGGTCCGGCAGCAGGAAGCGCGCGATCATCGCCACGGTGGCGATGGCCAGCACGCTGACCAGGGCAAAGGCGGTGCGCCAGCTCAGCTGCTGGCCCAGCCAGGTGGTCAGCGGATTGCCGACCAGGATCGCGATCGACAGGCCCAGCAGTACGCGCGACATCGCCTGGCCGCGCTGGCCGGCCGGACTGATTGCGGCGGCCACCAGCATCGCCACGCCGAAGTAGGCGCCATGCGGCAGGCCGGCAACGAAACGTGCGATCAGCATCGTGCCGTAGTTCGGTGCCAGTGCGCTGGCCAGGTTGCCGACAGCATAGAAGCCCATCAGCGCCAGCAGCAGCTTGCGGCGCGGGAAGCTGGCGCCGACGAAGGCGAGGATCGGCGCACCGACGACCACGCCGATGGCATAGGCGCTGATCAGGTGGCCGACCTGGGTTTCGGAGATCGACAGGCCACGGCTGATCTCCAGCATCAGGCCCATGCTGGCGAACTCGCTGGTACCGATGGCGAAGCCGCCCAGGGACAGGGCAAGGATGATCAGGGTGCGCTGACGGGGCGTCAGCCGCGCAGCCAGGGAAGAGTTGGGGCTCATGCGGGGGCGCGATGGGGGCGGGGAGCCGTGCATTGTACTGCTGCACCGCAACAGCAGCAGCCATGCTGAGGGTAAATCAGCGTTTGATCCGTGGGGTTGCGGCAAGCCGGGCACAGGCTCGGTACGAAAGCAGGTTCGGCGCATTGTTGTCGGCGTCCTGCATGTAATGACGACATGGACGTCGGCATGATGCGAAACACAGGGGCTGCGGAGTGCTGGAACAAGGAGGATGTCGATGCAGGAATTCAGGCATGTGCTGGAGACGCGCGGCCGCTATCAGCTGGTAGCGGTGTCCTACGCGCCGGTGTACGCTCCGGGCGATGTGGTCGGCCATGCGGTCGTCGCCGACGATGGGGATCGTCTGACCGACCTGATGTCGCTGGCCGAAGCGCGCCAACGCCTGCAGGCACTGGTGCGTGAAGAGGGCGAAGAGCCCGGGCTGGAGAACGAAAACCACCTGCGGAAGAAGGCGTCGCGCTGGCGCCGCCGCTAGGCCGTCGCGCCCTTGTGCGCATCATGGAGGATCCGGGTGTTGCCCAGTACGAAGTATCTGCTCATCGCCATCATCACGCTGGCGACTCTGCTGCTTGGTTTCGTGTTTTCCGGTTACCTGACCCTGTTGTTGCTGGGGTTGGACACCAAGCTGTTCACCTGGAACACGTACTACCAGTATTACCACGCCATTGGCCAGCCGCAGGTCGCGCCGTTCGTGGGCAAGATCAAGTGGGCCGGTTATCTCGGCTTCGGCCTGCCGCTGCTGGTGCTGCTGGTGACCGGCCTGGTGCTGCTGCTGAAGAAGGACAAGCGCTCGTTGCACGGCGACGCGCGCTTTGCCACCGGCGCCGACCTGTCCAAGCACGGCATGTTCAAGAAGACCGGCCAGAGCATCGTGGTTGGCAGCCATGGCGGCAAGCTGGTGCGGCTGGACGGCCAGCAGTTCGTGATCCTTGCAGCGCCCACCCGTTCAGGCAAGGGCGTGGGCGTCGTCATCCCGAACCTGCTGGAGTACGGCGAATCGCTGGTGGTGCTGGACATCAAGCAGGAGAACTTCGACCTGACCAGTGGCTGGCGTGCCAGCCAAGGGCAGGAGATCTACCTGTTCAATCCCTTCGCTGAAGATCGGCGCACGCACCGCTGGAACCCGCTCAGCTATGTGTCCGATGACCCGGCGTTCCGTGTCTCGGACCTGATGAGCATCGCCGCGATGCTGTATCCGGATGGTGCCGAGGACCAGAAGTTCTGGGTCAGCCAGGCGCGCAATGCGTTCATGGCCTTCACCCTGTATCTGTTCGAGAACTGGGATGACGAGCGCAGCAGCGGTTTCCCGGGCGGCTCGGGCACGCCCACCCTGGGCGCTGTCTACCGGTTGTCATCGGGTGACGGCAGCGATCTGAAGAAGTACCTCAAAGCCCTGTCGGAGCGGTCGTTCCTCAGTTCCAACGCGCGCTCGGCGTTTGCCAACATGCTGTCCCAGGCCGATGAGACCTTCGCCTCGATCCTGGGTACCTTCAAGGAACCGCTCAACGCCTGGATCAACCCGGTGCTGGACAAGGCCACCAGCAGCAACGACTTCCTGCTGACCGATGTCCGCAAGAAGAAGATGACCATCTACATCGGCATCCAGCCCAACAAGCTGGCCGAGAGCCGATTGATCATCAACCTGTTCTTCAGCCAGCTGATCAACCTCAACACCAAGGAACTGCCCAAGTCCAACCCGGACCTGAAGTACCAGTGCCTGCTGTTGATGGACGAATTCACCTCGATCGGCAAGGTCGAGATCATCGCCTCGGCGGTGTCCTACATGGCCGGTTACAACATCCGCCTGCTGCCGATCATCCAGAGCATGTCCCAGCTTGATGCCACCTACGGCCGGGAAGTGTCACGCACGATCATCACCAACCACGCACTGCAGATCCTGTACGCGCCGCGCGAGCAGCAGGACGCCAACGACTACTCGGACATGCTGGGCTACACCACCGTCCGCAAGAAGAACGTCACCCATGCCCGTGAGAAGACCCACAACTTCACCGAAGAGCGGCGTGCACTGATGCTGCCGCAGGAGCTGAAGGCGATGGGGCCGGACAAGGAAGTATTCCTCTACGAGGGCATACCGCATCCGGTGAAGTGCGACAAGATCCGCTATTACAAGGATCGCTATTTCACATCGCGGCTGCTGCCGAAGGTCGACGTTCCGATGCTTAACGTCTAATTCACGTCGCTAAATTTGTGACGTAGATTCATATTCACCGACGTGAAACCGTGAGCTGAGTCAAAAAGTCGGCATCTGTTCATGGATTTTCAGACTTGTCTGACATGGAATTGACGCGTGGTTGTGTAACTCTGTGTGCGTCATCCAGAAGTGTGTGCTGGATGGCAAAAGTTGTAACGCAGGGTGGCCAGGAGTTTGTGCCATGGAAACAAGGATGGTTTCGACGTTGGTGAGGGTGTGCGGGTGTGTCGTCGGCAACGTCTGGCGGCCCCGCGACCTGGTTGGCAGCTTTCGGGCTGCAGGGGAGCCGGGGCAGGTGTGCTGCATGCCAGCGCGCCTCCCCGATTCCGGCGTGCGCCATGCAGCGCCGGACGGCCAGGGAACCAACGCTCGGGACTGCTTTTTCGTACGTCAAAGTGAAGCCCGTATGAATCAGGCGTTTATCGCGAAAATCTCCATCGCCGCGGTCGCGGCGCTGATGGTGGCAGGGTGTGCCACCAAGCCGGCCCCCGATTTCGGCGGCCGCTGGAAGCCGGTCAACCGCTTCGCCGCGGCCACAACCGAGATCCCGCTGTACTCCAGCTACGTCTACCAGGCCTCGCCGATGGATGGCACGCTCAAAGCCATGCTCGAGCGCTGGGCCAAGGATTCTGGACGCACGCTCGATTACCGCCTCAGCTCGGACTTCACGCTGTATGGCGCGGTCTCGAAGATCGACACCACCAATGCGCAGCAGGCCGTGATCGATCTGACTTCGGCGTATTCGGCGCAAGGCATCTCCGTCTCCATCGTAGGCAACCAGATCGTTGTGCAGAGTGCTGGCTCGACGCCCACCGCGTCGGCGCAGGGCGCTGATTCCAACAGCGGCACCTGAGTCCACCTCGAAACCATCGAACGTGCCGCTCCCCGCGCCTGTCGCAGGGGCTCCATGCCCATTGATGTTTCAGCAGTACGGAAGAATCCATGTTCCGCAAGAAGGATCCCGGCAACAGTCCCAAGGTCGAGCAGTCGGTCGCCAAGGCGGTCAGCTACGAGATCACCGTGGCCGACATGGCGCGTCGCAGCGAACGCCGTGCCTGGTGGGTCGCCACGGGCTCGTTGCTGATGTCGCTCGCACTGGCGGGCGGCTACTACTACATGCTGCCGCTGAAGGAGAAGGTGCCGTTCCTGGTGATGGCCGATGCGTACACGGGTACCGCGACGGTCGCACGCCTGAGCGGGACCTTCCAGGGCGAGACGATTACCAGCAGCGAAGCGATCAATCGCAGCAATGTGGCCCAGTACGTACTGGCGCGCGAGTCGTACGACTCGGCGGTGATGGGCCTGCGCGATTGGGAACTGGTGTTCGTGATGTCCACCGATCCGGTGGCGCAGTCCATGCGCGTGCGCTATGCCGGCAACAACCCGCAGAACCCGTTCGTGATGTATGGCCGCGAGCGTGCCATCCGGGTCAAGATCCTCAGCATCACGCCGCTGGGCGCCGAAGCGAACGGCAGCTTCCGCGGCGCTTCGGTGCGCATCCAGCGCAGCCTGCTGGACAAGCGCACTGGCGTTGCCACCTACCTGGACAACCAGCTGGTGACGATGCGCTTCGGCTACAACCAGAACCTGGCGCTGTCCGAGCAGGATCGCATCCTCAACCCGCTGGCGTTCCAGGTCACCGAATACCGCGTCGACAACGATTACTCGCGTGGCGTGCCGGTGCCGGATGACGGCGCCATGCAGGCGCAGGCGCAGCAGGCCGCGCAGGCCGCGCAGCAGGCGCAGGGTGTCTACGATCCCAACAATCCGGCCGCGGCCACGATGATCGACCCGGCTACCGGCCAGCCGGTCGCGGTTCCGGCCAACAGCCAGGTGCCGGGCCAGCCTGTACAGGGTCAACCCATGCCGGGCCAGCCTGTACAGGGTCAACCCATGCCGGGTCAGCCGGTGCAGGGGCAAGCAATGCCGGGGCAGGCCGTGCCCGGACAGCCGGCCATGAGGCCGGCGCCGAACAATTCCACCGGAACTGCTGATGGAGCAAGCAACCGATGAGTAGTCGAAATATCAGGGGAAGCGCGCTGGCGCTGCTGTCGATGTTGTCGTTGCTGTTCTCAGCAGCGGCGATGGCGCAGGCGGTTGACCACTACGAGTACGAGAAGGACCGCATCTATCCGGTTCGCACCGGCCTGGGCCTGACCACCCAGATCGAGTTGAGCCCGAACGAGAAGATCCTCGACTACAGCACCGGCTTCAGCAGCGGCTGGGAACTGACCCGTCGCGAGAACGTGTTCTATCTCAAGCCGAAGAACGTCGACGTCGACACCAACATGATGGTGCGCACCGAGACCCATTCCTACATCTTCGAGCTGAAGGTAGTGGCCACCGACTGGCGCCAGCTGGAGCAGGCCCGCCGTGCAGGCGTGCAGTACAAGATCGCCTTCGTCTATCCGAACGACACCGTGTTCGGCGTCGCCCAGGAAGCGGTCGAGGAAGAGGCCAAGCCGTTGTTGAGCTCCGAACTGGCCAAGGACCGCCAGTACAACTTCAACTACTCCTATTCGACCAGCAAGGCGAAGAAGATGGGGTGGCTGATCCCGGTCAACGCCTATGACGACGGTCGTTTCACCTACCTGAAACTGCCGAATTCGCCGGAGTACAAGACCGGCATCTTCCCGGCGGTGTTCGGTCGCGAAACGGAATACGGTGAAGACTTCGTGGTCAACACCACGGTTGAAGGCAATACGCTGATCGTGCACGGGACGCACCCGTACCTGGTCATCCGCCACGGCGACTTCGTCGTCGGCCTGCGAAGGAACGTGAAGAAATGAGCCAGCAGAACACTCCCGGAAACGACCCGAACAACGGACGCGACGAGAGCCAGAGTCCGTACGGTGCACAGGCTGCTCCGGAGGCGCAGACGAATCCGTACTTCGGCACGACCCAGGCTGAGCCTGCACCGGATCTGGACGCGGCCGCGCCGCAGCTGCGCTCGGCTGAAGAGCAGCGATTGAACCGCAAGGCGCTGCTGTTCCTGGGCGGTATCGTGGTGCTGCTTGTTGCCATGGGCTTCCTGCTGTTCCGCAAGGGCCAAGACAAGGACGATGCGCCGAAGGTGCCGGATGTTGCGCGCGCGAGCACGCCAACACTGCCGGATGCTGTCCAGACCGATCCGGGTCCGGCGCAGGCAATGCAGCCCGTTGATCCGATTCCGATGTTGCCGCCGCCTCCATTGGGGCCGAGTCGCCCTGAGCCGCCAGTGACGTTGGAAGATCGCTCCGCGGGCCCTCGTGGTCCGACGCTTGCCGAACGTCGGATGGGTGCCAGTGCCGACGGTTTCGTTGGCAATGGCAGTTCACAGGATGAGGAGCGCTCGCAGCAGGCGGGCATGGACGAATACACGCGGGCAATGCTGCAGCAGATGAACGGGCAGCAGAATGCAGCGCCAGCGCGCGTGCGTCGTGGCCCCGACGTGGATGACGTGTCCAATGCCAGCTACATCCGCAGCCCCGATGCGCTGCTGGTGCGAGGAACCTATCTGCGCTGTGTACTGGAAACCCGCATCATCACTGATATCGCGGGCTACACCTCGTGCCTGGTGACAGAGCCGGTGTACTCGATCAACGGCCGCAATCTGCTGCTGCCGAAGGGCTCCAAGATCTATGGCGCCTATGGTGGTGGTCCTACCGGCAAGCGGGTGGAAGTGATCTGGGACCGCATCACCACGCCGAACGGTATTGACGTGGCAATGTCCAGCCCGGGCGTGGATCAGCTGGGTGGCGCCGGTCATCCGGGCCAGTACAGCGCGCACTGGGGTAGTCGTATCGCCTCGGCGCTGATGATCAGCTTGCTGGCTGATGCGTTCAAGTATGCCGCCGCCGAACATGGCCCGGAGACCACCACGGTGGCCAACAACGGCATGACCATCCAGTCGCCCTATGAGAGCGCCACCGCGCGCACCATGGAACGCCTGGCCAACGAGTCGCTCAGCCAACGTCGCCCGCCGACCGTGACCATCAACCAAGGCACCATCGTGAATGTGTACGTCGCCAAGGACGTCGACTTCACGAGCGTGCTGCATCCTCGCCGGTAACCCAACGAACGATCATGGACGCTGAAGTGTCACCCCTTGCCCTCGTCTCCAGCGATTTCCTGCGCTATCAGTACGAAGTGCTGGGCATCGCCGAGTACATGACTTCCCCGGAAGTGACGGAAATCTGCATCAACCGTCCCGGTGAGCTGTACCTGGAAACCCGGGCGGGGTGGCAGCGGGTGGATGTGCCGAGCCTGACCTTCGAGCGGGCCCGGCAGTTCTGCACGGCGGTGGTGAACGAGAGCAACACCGGCCAGCGCATCACTGATGCCGATCCGGTGGTCTCGCTCACGTTTCCCACCGGCCAGCGTGCCCAGTTCGTGATTCCGCCGGCGTGCGATGCAGGCAAGGTGTCGATCACCATCCGTCTGCCGTCCAAGCACACCAAGTCGCTCAGCCAGTATCACGAAGATGGGTTCTTCAACCAGATCCTGGAAAGCGATGGCAGCATCAGCGAGCAGGATCGCGAGCTGCTGGAGCTGCGTCAGCAGCGCGAGTACGCCGAGTTCTTCCGGCGTGCGGTGATGTACCGCAAGAACATCGTGGTATCCGGTGCGACCGGTAGCGGCAAGACCACCTTCATGAAAGCGCTGGTCAATCATATTCCGGACAACGAACGCCTGGTCACGATCGAGGACGCGCGCGAGCTGTTTCTGACCCAACCCAATGTGGTGCACCTGCTGTACTCCAAGGGTGGGCAGAGCACCAGCAATGTCAGTGCCAAGAGCTGCATGGAAGCCTGCCTGCGCATGAAGCCCGAGCGCATCATCCTGGCCGAGCTGCGCGGTGACGAGGCGTTCTACTTCATCCGCAACTGCGCATCGGGCCACCCGGGTTCGATCACCAGCTGCCATGCAGGCAGTCCGGAGCAGACCTGGGACCAGTTGGCCCTCATGGTGAAGGCCTCCACCGAAGGTTCGGGCCTGGAGTTCAACGTGATCAAGCGACTGTTGATGATGACCATCGACATCGTCGTGCATATCAAGGCGCACGCCGGTTCGCGCTACATCACCGGTATCGATTTCAATCCTGGGCGTGCCCAGGGGCAGGAGGGCTGAAGGATGCTGCCAGGACTGGAGATGATGGCGTGCCCGGAGATGGCGGTGTCGATGGACGTGATGCAGCACGTCATCAACGTTGAATCGTCACGCAACCCTTATGCCATCGGCGTAGTCGGTGGCGCTCTGGTGCGCCAGCCCAAGGCGCTGGACGAGGCACTGGCGACGGTTCGGATGCTGGAAGAGAAAGGCTACAACTTCTCCATCGGGCTAGCCCAGGTCAACCGCTATAACCTCGGCAAGTACGGTCTGGATTCCTACGAGAAGGCTTTCCAGCAATGCCCGAACCTGCAAGCGGGTTCTCGGATCCTCGCCGAGTGCTACAAGCGCTCCGGTGGTGACTGGGGCAAGTCATTCAGTTGCTACTACTCGGGCAATTTCGAGACTGGCTTCCGCCATGGCTATGTGCAGAAGGTCTATGACTCGATGCGCCGCGAGCAGCAGCTTGCCAGCAATGGTGTTGCACCGATCGACGTGGTGAGTCGCGGCGAACGCCGCAGCGTGAAGGTCGAGCATCACCCGCAGCTCGCTTCGCCGGCGCAGGCGCGCATCGTTGCGCAGGCGAGTGGCCCGGTGTACGTGCCGTCGGAAGACCCGGCACGTGCGTATGTCGTGTATCCGTCTACCGGTGCAATGGCGCGGGGCAGCCTGCTGAACATCGCCGACCAGGCGCTTTCCAAAGTGGTACTGGGCTCGGTGGATCGGATGATGCAGCCGCAGGCGCAGCCCACCCAAGGGGCCGCGTATCCGCAGCAACAGGCCGCTGGCATGCCGCAGCAGCTGCCTCAGCAGGGTCCGGCGCAGGCGATGGCCATGCCGCAGCAGTTGCCAGGTGCTGCAGGTGGCAGCAACGAGGGCCCTGTGATGTTGCGGCCCTGGAATGAGCGCAATCAGCCAGTGGCCGGCAATGGCAGTTCATATAACGCACCGGCACAGTCCGCACCGGTGCAGCAGATTCCCGCAGGGGATGCGGCCTTCGTGTTCTGACGAAGTCGTGGTACGGCCAGTCCCCCGGCTGGTCGATTCAGTTGTGTTAGTCCATCAACAAGGAAATCAATCCATGAAGCGATCCAATCTCGACCTCGTCCAGGCCCAGCGCACGCTGAAGACCCTGCTGATGGCCACTCTGTTCGTCGGCGCACTGTTTGCCCCGCAAGTCTTCGCCAACGGCGCCACCGACTTTGGCGGCACCGACAAGAAGGTCTGCAGCTTCTTCAACAACATCAACGGCCTGCTGAACATCGCCTCGATCGCCGTGGTCACCATCGCGGTGATCTTCGCTGGTTACCAGATCGCCTTCGCGCACAAGCGCATCGCTGACGTCGCCCCGATCCTGATCGGTGGCGTGCTGATCGGCGCCGCAGGCCAGATCGCGCGCATGCTGCTGGGTGATGGCAGCGACGGCAAGTGCGGTGGTGGCACCAGCACCTCCTACCTGATCAACCACGTGATCCAGTACTACAGTGCATAAGAACGTCGTGTTCCGCGGCTGCACGCGTCCAGCGATGTTCCTGGGCGTTCCCTACCTGCCATTCTTCATGGTGGCAGGCGGGCTGTTGCTGCTCAGCATGTACACGAACTTCTGGTTCCTGCTCACCATTCCGGTGGCGGTCTTCATCATGCGGCACATGGCCAAGCGTGACGAGATGATCTTCCGTCTGCTGGGCCTGCGCCTGATGTTCAAGCTGAAGGTGCGCAACGTGCAGGAGCACGATGGCATGTGGGTGCTCAACCCCAACCATTACCGCAACAAGCCGGCCCGAATGGATTGAGGTCCGGATCCGGCCTGGCGGGCATCCGCGCCCGCCAGGTCTCTTGAAACTTCTTGGCAGTACCTCTTTGGAAGCAGTCGTATGTTCAGCCCTGACACCTCCATCAGTGAGTTCATCCCGTTGTCGTCGCATGTCGCCCCGAACGTGGTCAAGACCACGGGCGGCGACTACCTGCTGACCTGGCATCTGGAAGGGCTGCCGTTTGTCGGCCGAGAGGAGTGGGAGCTCGAGCATCGCCACAACACGTTCAACCGTCTGCTGCAGACGTTGCGCGCCTGACTTTGTCAACGTAGCCTTCTGGGTGCACGACATCCGTCGCCGTCGCACGTTGAAGGGCAAGAGCAACTACAGGCAGCGCTTCAACCAGGACGTTTCCGACCAGTACATGGGCATGCTGTCCTCGCAGCGCATCATGCAGAACGAGCTGTACCTGACCATGATCTATCGCCCGGTGGTGGCGGGCAAACGCTTCGTCGAAAAGTCGGCGAACGTGGAGAAGCTGCGCGCCGAGCAGGAGCAGGCGGTAGAGAAGTTGATGGAACTGGCCGGCAACGTCGAGGCCGTGATCCGCGACTACGCGCCGTATCGCCTGGGTATGTACGAAGCCAAGAATGGCGTGGTGTTCTCGGAAACGCTGGAGCTGTTCGGTTACCTGATCAATCGCATCGACGAGCCGGTGCCGGTGCTGTCGGCACCGATCAAGGATTACCTGCCGGTCAGTCGCCACATGTTCTCGGCCAAGACCGGCGATTTTGCGATCAATACTCCCAACGGTGCCAATCACTACGGCGCCATTCTGAACATCAAGGAGTATGCCGAGGGGACTTACCCGGGCATCCTCAACGGCCTGAAGTACCTCGACTACGAATACGTCATCACCCATTCGTTCAGCCCGATGGGGCGCCAGGACGCGCTGAAGGTGCTCGACCGCACCAAGGGCATGATGATCTCCTCCGGCGACAAGGCGGTCAGCCAGATCGTCGAGCTGGACCAGGCCATGGATCAGCTGTCGTCGGGCAACTTCGTGCTGGGTGAATACCACTTCATCATGGCGGTCTACGGCGACACGCAGGCCAAGCTTTCGCAGAACGTCGCCTCGACCCGCGCCGAGCTGTCCAACGCCGGGTTCGTATCGACCAAGGAAGACCTGGCGGTTACCTCGTCGTTCTATTCGCAGCTGCCGGGCAACTGGCGCTATCGCACACGCCTGGCCAATGTCAGCTCGCTGAACTTCCTGGGCCTGTCGCCGCTGCACAACTTCGCCACCGGCAAGCAGCACAACAACCCGTGGGGCGACTGCGTCACCACGCTGCAGACCACCAATGGCCAGCCGTACTACTTCAATTTCCATGCGACCCATCCCTCGGAGAATTCGCTGGGTGAGAAGGCGATCGCCAATACCATGGTGATCGGCAAGTCCGGTACCGGTAAAACCGCGCTGATCAACTTCCTGCTCAGCCAGGTGCAGAAGTACGAGCCGTCGCCGACCATCTTCTTCTTCGACAAGGATCGCGGCGCGGAGATCTTCGTGCGCGCCTGCGGTGGCAACTATCTGGCCCTGGAGAACGGCGCACCGACCGGCTTCAACCCGTTCCAGTGCGAGAACAACGAAGCCAACCTGCAGTTCCTGGCTGACCTGATCAAGGTGCTGGCCGGCAAGCGCGAGTACAGCGCCCGTGAGGAAGAGGATATCTACCGCGCGGTGGAGAGCATGCTCGATACGCCGATGCACCTGCGCAGCATGACCAACTTCCAGAAGAGCCTGCCCAATATGGGCGACGATGGCCTCTACGCGCGCATGCGCCGCTGGACCTCGGGCAACTCGCTGGGCTGGGTGTTCGATAATCCGATCGATACCGTTGACCTGAGCAAGGCCAACATCATCGGCTTCGACTACACCGACATCATCGACAATCCTGAAGTGCGCGTGCCGGTGATCAATTACCTGCTGCACCGCTTGGAGTCGCTGATCGACGGTCGTCCGCTGATCTATGTGATGGACGAATTCTGGAAGATCCTGGACGGCGAAGGTGGCCTGAAGGAGTTCGCGAAGAACAAGCAGAAGACCATCCGTAAGCAGAACGGTCTCGGCATCTTCGCTACGCAGAGCCCGGAAGATGCGCTGAAGAGCGATATCTCCGCCGCCCTGATCGAGCAGACCGCTACCCTGATCCTGCTGCCGAACCCGAATGCCAGCAAGAGCGACTACATGGACGGCCTGAAGCTGACCGAGGCCGAGTTCAGGGTGGTGACTGCACTGGACGAGCGCTCGCGCTGCTTCCTGGTCAAGCAGGGCCATGCCTCCAGCGTGTGCCAGCTCAACCTGCGCGGCATGGACGACATCCTGTCGGTGATCTCGGCTTCGACCGACAACATCGATGTCATGCATCGGGTCCTGCAGACGGCCGCGGTCCGCAATCGCGTCACTGTAGACGAGCTCAGCCCGGAGCAGTGGCTGGAAGATTTCTACAAGAACCGGAAGGGGTCGGGAAAGGAACCCCGGTCCGACGCGGCCTGATGGCCGTGCGAGCAGGAGACAGGCAAGTGGACGTCAATCAGAACAACAGGAGTTTTCCCATGAACAACGTCAAGCGTCGGGCCAGCGCCCGCAAGGTACTCAAGCCGATGGCCAAGGTGCTCGGCGTTGCCTTGGCCCTCTCAGCGACCAATGCGGGCGCCATCGGCCCGGTGCAGGAAACGGGTCCTGCACTGTGGCAGCACATCCTCAATCAGATCAATACGTACCAGGCCCGTTTCCAGGAGAAGTACCAGTTCGTCAAGGAGAACACCCAGTGGGCACGGGACTGGGCGCAGACGATCAAGGAGTACCAGGAGACGATGGTCCAGATCCAGGGCATCGTGAATTCCTTCGGGTTGCCGGATTCCGCCCCGCTGACGCCGGTGCCACCCAATTATCTGGTTGCCGAGACCTGCGGAATCGGCACCGACCTGAAGACTCTCGCGACCCGGGTCGTTTTCAATTTCAAGGGAGATTGGAAAGATCAGCAGCAACAGATCTGCGTGAACATCCGGATGATGCAGAACCGCAAGTACAACGATGCGGTGGACTTCATGCTCAAGACGATGCCGTCGTTCTTCGATAGCCTCGATGCAATCGAGAAGCAGCGAAATGTCAGCAATCTGCTCGGCAACGTCAACGCAACGCAGAACGACACGTTGCGCACCGCGAACGACATGGCAGCCAAGGCAAAGTCCTTCGAGGCACAGCAGAAGGCCTACGATGCCTACATCGAGGTGATGGAAGCCAATCAGAAAGTAGTCGCACAGGCAGCGTTGAAGGGCGACCCGATGAAGACCATTGCCAGTGATCTGGTCAAGACGGCGGCGCTGAAGGCAGCGCTGTCCATCGACTGATGCATGGAATGGAGCACCAAGGGTGCGCGCGTCAGCGTCGCCCCTCATGTGATTGCAGTATTACCAAGGGAATGTGGGTATGACGATCAGGTCGATTGCCAACTTTGATTTTTCGGGCGGATTCCAGGATCTGATGGGGCACGTCGCACGTGTCCAGTCGATTGGCGATTTCGTGTTCTTCAAGCTGATCCTGGACTACCTGCGGGACAGGATCGGCAAGTTCGGCTTCGACCTGATGGACAACATGATGGCGTGGGTGGGCGGCATCGCGCTGACCCTCATGACCTTGTGGGTGCTGATCCAGGGCTATCGAATCGTTACAGGCCGCAGCCGCGACTCGATGATGGTCCTGGTAACCAACATGGCGCGGGCAGCGTTGATTGTGGCCGTTGCCACCAGCATGGGCATGTTCGGGCGCGATCTTCATGAGTTCCTGACCGAGGACGTGAAGGGGCTGATCACCCATGTTGTCACTGGCAAGGATCAGAAGCCGGAAGAGCAGATCGACAAGAGTCTGGCTTGGATGCAGGTGGCGCTGTCCAGCATTGATGGCATCAAGATTCTGAATGACCCTGGATTGCAGGAAGACAAGACCCGGGCCATGTGGTTCATCGGCCTCGGCACCGGTGGTCCAGCGGTAACTGCGGGTTCAATGCTTCTGCTCTACGAAGTAGCAATGGCGTTGTTCATCGGATTCGGGCCGTTGTTCATTCTTTGCCTTCTGTTCGACCAGACCAAGCAGTTGTTCCAGCGATGGCTGTTCTACGGCATTGGAACCATGTTCTCCATGGCGGTATTGGCAGCCATGGTCTCGATTGCGCTGGACATGGTGATTCGCGTGTCTGCGTCGTTCTGGGTGACGGCGCTGGTGAACAAGTTCCCGCTGATGGGCGCGTCCAGCGACGGCATGACCAGTCAGGCGATGCAGCAGGGCGGCATGGGATTGATCCTGACGACCCTGATTCTGACTGCGCCCCCAATGGCGGCCATGTTCTTCCAGGGCACCTTGGGTAGCTTCATGGCATATTCGCAGATAGGTGGCAGCCCTGTTGCGCAGGCGCCGGGCCCGAGTGGGCAGCCGCCGGGTAGCTACTACTCGCCGGATAAGCCGGAGAAGGGGCGTACTGCAGACGCCGGTGACTACAGTAATCAGTCAACAAGCCGCATGACATTGCCGCAGTCGGATGCAACAAGGATTGCGGAAACTGGCCAGCGAGCTGCTCATCCTGGTAGACAGTGATTTCAGGCGTATTGGAGAGTTAACGTGAAGCGCATTGTGATCTCCCTCTTTTGGATTTGCTCTGCTTTGTTCTTGCTTGTGACAGCAGATGTCCAAGCGGAGGGGCGCTGCCCGCCCGGACAGTATCCGATTGGCGGACAGGGGGTTGGTGGATGTGCGCCAATACCGGGCTCCAATGGAGGCGCTGCGGGGTCCAGTGGTCCGGTCGCGACAGGCCGCTGGATCAAAACCTGGGGAGCTATTGCAACCGCAGTAAGCACGGGCGATATGGGGGCATCAGTCGGAAGGCGTTCAAAGCAGGAAGCTGTGTCCGAGGCGCTTTCCCGTTGCGCGACCCATGGCGCTAGAGATTGCAAAGTCGGAACTACCTACAAGAACCAGTGCGTTGCATATGCTGATCCCGAGAGGGGGAGTAAGGGGCGCGTCTCCTATTCGGTTGCAGGCTCCAAGGAGGAGGCTACAAATCGAGTTTTGTCCCATTGCGCGGACATCGGTGGTGGGCAGTGCAAAGTTCTATATACAGATTGTTCTGAGCCGATCTTTGAGTCGTTCTAGTCTCATGATTGCCGTGACATCCCACCGAGATCGAGTGGCGCGACGGTCCTAGTGGGCAAATGTTCTTTTACTGCGCTGTGGAGAAGTGTTGCAAGGCTATCGAATCGTTACAGGCTGCAGCCGCGACTCGATGATGGTCCTGGTAACCAACATGGCGCGGGCAGCGTTGATTGTGGCCGTTGCCACCAGCATGGGCATGTTCGGGCGCGATAAGCAGCGCACGCTTTCCGCGCAACCTCAGGCCGGCGGGGCTGCGGGAGGCGATGCATCCCCGGCGCCATCCACCGCGGATCTGTTTTTCGGATAAGCCACCATTCACGTTAACTGCGCTTTTTCTGTGATCAAGTGCGCTTTTCATCCAAAGCTCCCTTCGACGAGCCCCGCCTCCTCGAAGTAAGCTGCGTGCGCGTCAAAATCCCGACGCATCGGTGCCATCGAACGCAGGAGCTTTTCCGTCCATGAGGACTCTGACGACCCACGATGCGGATGTTGATTGCGACCATCGCAGACGCCGCAGGGCCGGGGCTATCATCCGCCATGGTGGAAACCGGAGCCTGCAGCGCAGCGCATGGTTTCCCGGTCGTCGCGCGGGTACTGGAAAGTCAGGATTGAAGGAGTCGCAGGGGATGCAGAAGGGGAGTGGCGTACACATGGACAATGCCTTGGCGTTCGTTCCGTCCGGCGCGAACCTGCTGGAGGCGGTACGCGGCGATCTCACCGGCAACGGGATCGACGACCAGTTGCTGGTGATCGATCAACCGGCACCCGACGGCTTGGTGCCCGGCGAGCACGGTCCCAACCGGGTGTTGTTGCTGCTGCTGGGTGACGCCGCGGGCCGATGGCAGTTGGCCGCGCGCAACGACAAGCTGGTGCCGTGCTCCACCCGTGGGGGCATTGCCGGCGACCCCTTCGCGTACGTGACCATCGAGGATGGCGCGTTCAGTGTGATCACCAACGGCGGGAGCCGTGAGCGCTGGAGCAGCATCTACACGTTCCGCTACGTTCCGGCCGACGAGGCCTGTTGGGTGCATGGCGTGCAGCGCAGGGTGGTCGACACCGAGACCGAGGCCAGTCATACGCGCGATTTCTCGGCGGCCGAGCTTGGCCGGGTGCGGTTCGAGGATTTCGACCCGTCCGTCGTCGCCGACGTGAGCTTGCCCTGAGTGCCATGCCTGTGAGGAGGCGGGAGTACCCAACGATGATCGAGCAGGAGTTTCACCGTGTCGCAGGATAGAGAGTCGCAGTTGCTGCGGCAGGCCACGGAGGCCGGCATCACCTCGTCCCGGGAACTGGCCAACTTCATGGCGCAGGCCGGGCACGAGTCCCGTGGCCTGAGCCGGCTCAATGAAAGTTTCAACTTCACCCGGGGTATCTCGCAGATCCCGGTGGAAGCGGCGTGGCGCAATGGCAATGGCGCGCTTGAGGGCGCCCGCCAGGACGCGTTGCGCGGCCGTCCGGAGAATCTGGCCGAGCTGATGTACGGCGGGCGCATGGGCAATGATGCGCCCGGCGACGCATTGAAGTATCACGGTCGCGGCTATCTACCGCTGGTCGGCAAGGAGAATTACGAGCGTGCCGGCAAGGCGCTGGATCTGGATCTGGTGAATCAACCGGAACTGGCCGCGCAGCCTGAGCATGCGGGCCGTATTGCGGTGTGGCAGTGGCAAACGCGCGTGCCGGAGGCGGCGCGCGAGGATGTGCGCGAAGCGACGCGCGCGATCAATGGTGGCCTTAACGGCATCGAGGCCCGCCAGCAGCGATTCGATGCGTGGCAGCAGAAGCTGACGCCTGATGTGATGGCGCGGCTGGAGCGGGGCGAAGTAGGGGCGCCGGCGCAGCAGGCCACCCTGCGCGACATGTCGCAGCCGGGCGAGCCGGGACACGCCCTGTTCCAGGGGGCACGCCAGCACCTGCAGCAGATGGGGGCGCAGAGCGGACTGCGCAGTGAGCAGGAACTGGACAACGCCGCCGGCGCGCTGGCGTTGAGCGCGCAGAAGGCCGGCCTGTCGCGTATCGATCATCTGCTGGCGGGCAACGACGGGCGCACGCTGTTTGCGGTGCAGGGCGCGCTGGGAGATCCGGCGATGCTGCGTGCGTCCGTTGACCGGGAGCAGGCCGCCCAGCAGCCGCTGGCGCAGAGCAGCCAGCAGTTGGCTGCCAGTGTCGCCCAGCAGGACCCGGCGGCTGCGCTCGCCCGCGAGCAGGAGCAGCGTTCTCGATCCCTGTAACACCTGATGCCGGCGGGCAGGGTGCCCGCAGGCGCTTTACGTACGACGCGTGGCGCCCTGTGGCGCCGACATGGAAACCCACTCGTAAGGACACCACATGCGAATCGTTCCCTCGAATGCCCGGCACGCCGCCGCCCGCTGCAATGCATCGATGCGCCGCCTGCCGCCGCTCTGGCTGCTGTCGCTTGGACTTGCCGCAGCGTCGGCACAGGCTCAGGCTCAGGAGACAGCGGCGCCCGTCGTGGAGGCGCCCATCGCCGCCGAGGCGATCGTTGACGCGCCTGCAGGGATGGCACCTGTTGCAGCGCCCATGGCCACCGAAGCCGTTGTCGCGGTGCCGGCTCCTGATGTACCGGCTGCCGTGACACCTCCTGCGACACCAGTGGTGGACGCGCAGCCGGCGCCGGCTGCAGACCCGACGCCTGTGCCCGTTGCACCCGCAGCGGCGGCGCCTGTCGCTGCACCGCCTGCTGTCGTCGAGCCAGCCGTCCCGGCGGTAGCTCCCGCGCCACCCGCCTTGGTCATCGCGCCGTTGCCGCCCGAGCAGGCGACCGAGCGTGCGCTTGGTGCCCGCTGCCCGGTGGATCTGGCTGGGCGGCTGGCGGCCCAGGGCGAGCTGCTGATCGGCGCCTGCCAGGGCACGATGCCGGCGCATTTGGCCGCGCTGCTGGTCGCGCTGCCCCAGCAGGACATCCACCTGCCGCGCAGCTGGCGCGAGCGTGAGGTGCAACAGAAGGTTTGGTTCAAGGCGGTGCCGGGCTACGGCCAGCGCCCGGACTTCATCGCGCGGATGGGCGACATCTGGGTGCGCTCGCTGGAAGGACGCGACGCCGACAGCACGTTCTACCTGGTGTCGGCACCGTTCACCTGCAGCGACCGGGTCGCCAACCGCGATGAGTACGGCGCGGAGCCGGTACGTGTGCCAGCGGGTGACTGCGGCGAGGCCTATGTGGCCCAGCGTGTGTACCAGGTTCGCGGGGACGCCGCGCCGAGGGATGTGACCGCCGATGCCATGCCGGCCATGCCCCAGGTGACGGAGGCCGATCGTGCGCGGCAGCTGTCGCGCGAGGGCCGGATCAGCCTGGACCACAGCAAGTTGCAGTACGGCCCGGCCATGCGCTGGTTCGTGCAGTACCCGGAGACGGCGCAGAAGGTCGGTCCGCGTGCCTACAGTGACTGGAACCGCGAGCACCTGGCCTTCGTGGTCTGGACTGGGGATCGCTTCGAGCTGCGCGAGAAGGTCGCGCGGGCGCAGTGGCCCTGTGATCCGGTAGCACCGGGCGATCGCGCCTGTGGTGGCTTCCCGGATTCCGGGCCGGATCTGTTCGTGACCGCCGGTGCGTCCGCGCCGGTCGCGGCCTCCAGCCCCTGAGGCAGAGGGCCGAAGTGACGCGGGAGCCGGATTGACCGGCTCCCGCGCTGTTCATCAGGCCTGCATGCTGCGGGTCTGGTTCTGCTGTTGTTCCAGTTGTTGATCGCGGTCCTGTGCCAGGCGCTGTCCCGCAGCTTGCTGATCAATCCGCTGGCTGCTCTGCTCCAGCGGGGTGTTCATCGCCACGGCCGTGTCCACCGACACGCGCAGATGCGCCGGGTCGCCGCCCAGACCCTGCACCGCGAAGCTGCGCGAGGCGTCGGCATTCATCACCACCTCGTCGATGCGCTTGCCGCCTGCAGCGTGCATCTCCGCCGCCAGGCTACCGGCCAACTGCGTACTCATCACATCCGGCACGCGGCCGACACGAACGTCCTGCGCATGCACGCCACGGATCG
The DNA here is from genome assembly GCF_056481145.1 of Stenotrophomonas sp. 93052_Sma. Lineage (NCBI taxonomy): Bacteria > Pseudomonadati > Pseudomonadota > Gammaproteobacteria > Lysobacterales > Lysobacteraceae > Stenotrophomonas > Stenotrophomonas sp. 93052_Sma. The sequence continues at coordinate 2,978,758 of NZ_CM151134.1, read as the reverse complement.
CGTCGTTGAACAGCGGGTTGCCCAGGTGATTGGCATCGTCCATGCGCAGCATGCTGGTGTGATGGCCGTTCTTCTCCGCCTCGCGACGGGCCGGCTCACCGGGTTGCAGCGGGCCACGGATGTGGTCGTACAGATCGACGGCACCGCCCGGAATGCCACGCGCTGCACGGGTAACACCGCGGCGCAGTGATTCGACGTCGTCGCGGTACTCCTCGATCATCTTGGCGTTGTCTTTCGCCAGTTTCTGCGTTTCCGGGTGCTTCAGTACCGAGCCTTCGTTGAGGAAGTTGCCCAGTTTGTGCGCGCCGAATGAGCTGGTGGCCGCGATGATCGGACGGTCTGGAATCAGATCACGCAGGGCGTGATTGCTGAAGCCGTTCGCTGCCAGCGTCTTGATCTCGTCGGGCTTGGCGTAGATGCGGACCTGGCCGAAGTGCGGCGAGGCAGCGCTGACCGGATCGGAGGCCATGACGTGGTTGATCATGGTGTTGCCGCCTTCCGGAATGCGGTAGCTGAGGCTGACCGCGCCGTAGGCATTGAAGGTCTCGCCCTTGACGTTGAAGTGGTGCGAGGTGATCTGGGCCAGGGCACCGCCGAGGGAGTGGCCGGTGACGGTAACTTCGGGCGGACGTTGTCCGAGATCCTGCCCTTCCTTCTTGGCGTAGGCGAGGGCGCGTTGAGTCAGCGCGATGGCGTCCGGAGCCTGCACGTTGGTGCGGGCGACGACCATGCCACCATCGGTCAGAATTGCATCGCGTGCGATCTGTTCGGTGCCGCGATGTGCGACGACAATTTCATTGGTGTCGACTCGCTGGTAGATCGTTCCCTGATAGCCGTTCAGTCGATTATCAACATGCTCAAGAATCTTGTACTTGTGGCCGTTGATCGGGACGATCTCTTCTTGACCAGGTGCACGACGACCGACCGCATAATCCTTGTATGCATCTTCGGATAGTGCAGCATAGTCCTGGCTGTTGAGGCTCATTGGCGCACCTCACTGGCTTCAAGCGAAGCGGAGAACAGCGCATTCTGCAGTTCAGGCCGGAACTTGGTGGGATCTTCCTGGCCGCTTGCGCCGTAATCAGGAATCTCGTTCACACGCGGATAGTCTGCGCGAGGATAGTGGCGAGTTTCGGTCTCGCCTTTGACGAACGGCGCTGCCTCAATGAACGACAGGAAGCGCGTTTCACCCTCGGCGCCGGTGGCTTTCAGCATCGCGCCGGCGCCGCTGAATTCCCACTTGCAGACGCCACGACCGTAGTAGTCCTCATCCAGCATCCGGTCGAGGTACACGGTGCCGCGGTATTCGCCGTCGGCGACCTTGCGCAGCTCCACCGGCTCCTGGCTGGTGATGCGTGCGGCGGTACCGGTGGCCGGTTCGATGTGCCCGCACTGGTCTTCGTTGGTCACGTCGTACTGCGCGACACCTTCAACCAGCGCGAAATCACCGGGGGCATCCTTCAGGCGCAGCACCAGTTCATAGGCCTTGCGCGGGCTGGGGTTGAGCTTGGCGAGGCCACGCCCACCCTGGGCGACATCGGCTTCAGCAGCGGCACGTTCCTGGTTCATGGCGGTCTCCGGATTGCAGGCGGTCAATAGAAGCAGAGCAAGGCACGGGATCATCTTGTGGCGCAATGTCGGCCTCCTTGGGGGTAGGAATGGTTGAACTGGCAGCTCATGGCGCGAGTTTCTGCACAGTGGTGGTGGTCGAGAACAGCGCGTCGCGTAGATCTTCGCTGTACTCTGATGGATTCTCCTCGCCACTGGCGCCATAGTTGGCGACGGTGGCGGCGAGTGGATAGATCAACTTTGGGTAGTAGAGCGTCAGAGGAGACTCGTTCTCCATGCGCTCCTTGTCGATGAACGTCAGGAATCGCGTATCCGCCTCGCCGGTCGTAGCGCGCAACATCGCACCGACTCCCGTCAGCGCCCAATGGCAGACACCACGCCCGTAGTAATCCTCGTCCTGCATTCGGTCGAGGTAGAACGTGCCGCGGTATTCGTTCTCGCCCACCTGGCGCAGTGCGATAGGTTCCTGACTGGTGATGCGGCCCGCAGTGCCCGTTGCAGGTACGATCCGCCCACATGCTGCATAGTTGCGTGCGTCGTACTGGGCAACGCCCTCGACCACCGCGAAGGGACCAGGGGCATCCTTAAGTGTCAGTACCAGCTCGTAGCCCTGCTTTGGTGCAGGGGTGAGTTTGGCCAAGCCGCGTCCACCAGCAGCGACGTCGCGCTCGGCATCAGCATAGGGTGAGCATGCGGCCAGTGGGATAAGGGCGAGCAACGCCAGCAGCGGCTGCCTTTTCCTTTCAGGGAGCGCTACTCCCATGGCCTGATCCTGCATCGTGCGTCCATGTCCATATATCCTTCCTGGGTGACAGGTTTCTCGATTATGGAGCGTGTCAGGAACGCTGCGCCACCGCCGCGACGGCTTTTTGACGCGCCCGATGCGGTGTATTCCGGCGAATCGATTGCAGCACAGGGGATTCGGGCGTCGCGTTGGCCTTGCTGGCAGGGGCTGCTCGCGGCTGAATCTGCGACCTAAATCAATAATTCACGCATTCATCACATTATCAAAGGCGTTCTCTTGAACTGCATGATCCGCACCGAAACCACGGCCGACCACGCCGCCATCCATGCACTCACCGAGGCCGCCTTCCGCGAAGCCCCGCACAGCAGCCACACCGAGCAGTTCATCGTCGACGCCCTGCGCACCCGCGGGGAGTTGAGCATTTCGCTGGTCGCCGAAACTCAGGGCCAGGTGGTCGGTCACATTGCCCTGTCGCCGGTGACGGTCAGCGATGGCAGCACGGGCTGGTTTGGTCTGGGCCCGATCTCGGTAGTGCCCGCGTGGCAGGGGCAGGGCATCGGTGCGGCCCTGATGCGCGCCGCACTTGAAGCACTGCGTCAGCAGGGTGCGCATGGCTGTGTATTGCTGGGCGAGCCGGCCTATTACGGGCGCTTCGGCTTCCGTGCCGAGCCGGGCCTGGTGTTGCCGGGCGTGCCGGCGGAGTACTTCCAGGCGCTTTGCCTGCAGCCTCCGCTGGCTCAGGGCGAGGTGCAGTACTCACCGGCCTTCGAGGCGACAGCCTGAGCCACGGCGGGCGTGCGCCCGCTCAGGGCGCGCCAGACGGTCGGTTCGGGTTGCGGTTTCGGAATGCGGTAGCCGCCGATATGCTCGAGAAGTTCATTGGTACGACGCTGCTCGAGCAGTACCTCACGTAGCAGGTTGCGCACGGCGAAGATGGCGAACGGCACCAGGATCCAGACTAGGCTGATGCCCAGCGCAAACAGGGTCAACAGGGCTTTTGCACCATCCATGTACGGCATTCCTTGATCGAAAGCAGCCACGCTAGCACGCAGCTGCTGCCAACGGATGTCAGGCCTTATGCCGAAGGTGGATCAGCGGATACGGGCGGCCCTGCGAATCCAGCGGCGAACGACCGGTTTCGACAAAGCCCATGCGCAGGTAGAAACCTACGGCCTGCGCGTTCTGTGCGTTGACGTCGGTGGTCAGCTGCGGATGCTGGGCCAGTGCGTGCTGCAGCAGTTGACGGCCGATACCGGTACCGCGCACGCCCGGATCGATGAACAGCGCTTCCATGTGGGTGCCATCGATCAGCATGAATCCCTGCGGCTGGTCCTGTGCATCGACGGCGACGGTCATCGGCGCCTGCGGCAGGAAAGCGGCCACTTCGGCGTCGATGGCCTGGCGGTCTTCGGTACTGAGGAAGTCGTGGGTGGCGTCGACGGCGCGGCGCCAGAGGTCGACAAGGGCGGCGCCATCGTCAGCGCGAGAGGGACGGAGGGTGGTCATATGTTCACCAAGGTGCTTGCAGGAATGCGAAGTATGAAGCTTTCCGGTTGTGCCTGCAGGTACGGATTCATCCGGCATCGCGATGGCGGATGAAGGGACTGTAGGCAGTCGCTTCCGCGCACAGCGCCACACCATCCTCGAAGTCCTCGCTGTTGTTGAAGGGCACGGTCGGCCACTGCCGCCATCGCGACAGTCGCTCGCGGTAGGAAAGGGTGGCTGCAACCAATGCTTCGTCGTGGGCCTGCACGCGTTCCGCTGCAAGCCCTGAGCGCACGCCGTGCACCATATGCGGCTCCATCACCTCGAAGCCGACGTAGCGCAGGCTGTACATCAACGGCCACAGCAACAGCCGGGTATCGCCTTCGCGGCCATCGACCGCGCACGCCCGCGCCGAAGAGCCGGTGGTGACGCTCAGCAGCGCACGCTTGCCCTGCATCACGCCGCGCTCGTGGCGTTGCCGGCTGTTGTACATCGGCCCGTAGACCAGCACGCGGTCCAGCCAGCCCTTGAGGATGGCCGGCGCCGCGAACCACCACAGTGGGAACTGCAGGATCACCAGGTCCGCGGCCCGCAGCAGTTGCAGGTGACGCTGCACATCGGCGGGCAACTGGTCGTGTTCGGCGCTGTAGCGTTGTTCGCGCTGGGCATCGAAGCGCTCGGGCTGCAGGCGCCGTGGATGGTGCCAGGCCGCTTCCAGCGGATCGAAGCTTTCTGCATACAGGTCGACCATGTCCACCTGCAGATGGTTGTGCCGCAGCTGCTCGGCCGCCTGCGTGGCCAGGTGGGCATTGAAGGAGCGGGGTTCGGGGTGGGCCAGCAGGATCAGGGCGCGCATGAGGGAGGGGCGTATTGGGATGTGCGACCATCCTCGCGATGCCGGCATGCCCCGGCAATTACGCACTTTGAGGTAACCATGGCCTTTCCCGGTGATATCTATGCCGCCGACTGCTCGGCGCGCGATGCGCTGGCACTGATCTCCGGCAAGTGGGTGATGCTGCTGCTGCCGGCATTGGCCGAGGGCCCGCAACGCAATGGTGCGCTGCTGCGGAAGATCGAAGGCATCTCGCAGAAGGTGCTGACCCAGACCCTGCGGCAGCTGGAGCGCAATGGCCTGATCGAGCGCTGCGATCTGGGCGGCAAGCCTCTGCACGTGGAGTACCGGTTGACCGAGGTTGCGTGCAGTCTGGTAGACACCCTGACCGCGTTGGACCGTTGGGCCGAGCACAATTTCCCGGCGCTGGACGCTGCCCGCGAGCGCTTCGACGCGCGCTAGCGGCGCCTGCACGGCTGCGGGCGTACAATGCGGCCCCGGCGGCCATCCTGGCCCTGCAGACACGCGAGAACCGCCATGACCGACGCCCTGGGTGTGCCGGTGCACGACACCGACGAACACTGGATGCGCCACGCGCTGGCGCTGGCCGAGCGCGCACAACGCGAGTTCGACGAGATCCCGGTGGGTGCAGTGCTGGTCGGTGCCGACGGCCAACTGCTGGGCGAGGGCTGGAACCTCAACATCGCCTCGCATGACCCCAGCGCACACGCCGAGATCGTGGCCATGCGGGCGGGCGGAAAATTGCTGGCGAACCATCGCCTGCTTGGCAGCACGCTGTATGTGACCCTGGAGCCGTGTGCGATGTGCGCTATGGCGATCGTGCACGCGCGCTGTTGCACGGTTGGTCTACGGTGCGAGCGACCCCAAGACCGGTGCCTGCGGCAGCGTGTTCGACCTCATTGGCGATGCCCGCCACAACCACCGGGTGGAGATCCACGGTGGGGTACTGGCCAAGGAAGCCAGCATGCGCCTGACCAACTATTTCCGCGCCAAGCGTGGCAAGCCGCCGCTGTTGCTGGAAGACCACGCCGGCGAGGGCTGAGGGGCGAACGGGTATGATAGGCGCCTCTTTCCATCACCGGTAGGCCGCGCGCCTGCCCAGCAACGAGGCGACACATGGCGGACAACGGCGCGGCCAACGAACGACTGATCTGGATCGACCTGGAAATGACCGGGTTGGATACCGACAACGATTCGATCATCGAGATCGCCACCGTGGTCACCGATGCCCAGCTCAATGTGCTGGCCGAAGGTCCGGAATTCGCCATCCACCACCCGCTGGAAACGCTGGAAGCGATGGATGAGTGGAACCGCAACCAGCACCGCCGTTCGGGCCTGTGGCAGCGCGTGGTGGACAGCACCACCACCCTGGGCCAGGCCGAGGCGCAGACGGTGAATTTCCTGGCGCAGTGGATCCCGGCCGGCCTGTCGCCGATGTGCGGCAACTCCATCTGCCAGGACCGCCGCTTCCTGCATCGCCAGATGCCGCGCCTGGAGAAGTACTTCCACTATCGCAACCTGGACGTCTCCACCGTGAAGGAACTGGCCAAACGCTGGGCGCCGAACGTGGCCGCTGGCGTGGGCAAGAACAGCAACCACACCGCGCTGAGCGACGTGCACGATTCGATCGCCGAGCTGCGCCACTATCGCCAGTTCATGGGCGCGCTGTCCGGCCTGCCGGCTTCCTGATCGGTAGTGCCGGCCGCTGGCTGGCAATTCCAGGGCTTTCGTGAGGTCCAACAGGTTGCCGGCCAGCGGCCGGCACTACGCTTCGTTCAACTCCCTGGCGCTAAGATCGGCGCCATGAACGAGCCCATCCTGCTGCCCCGCGACATTGCCCACGACGCCCGCGACTGGTCCGACCTGCAGCGGGCGGTGACCCTGCTGGAAGCCCCGACCCTGACCGCACGCATGGCCAACCTGGTCGGCACGCCGTTGGAATTCGCGGTGAAGGCGCTGCCCAGTTCGGTCTCCAACCGCATCCATGGCGCGGTGCAGGCGGCGCTGTCCAAGTCGGCGCAGGCGGCGCTGTGGAGCATGGACAACACGCCCGGCAAAGGGGCCTCCACGCGCTGGCACAAGGTGGCGGCAGCCACCTCGGGCGCGGTCGGCGGGGCCTTCGGCTTCGCGGCACTATTCATCGAGCTGCCGGTGTCGACCACCATCATGATGCGCGCGGTGGCCGATGTGGCCCGCAGCGAGGGCTTCGACCTGTCCGAGTTCAGCACCCGCCAGGCCTGCCTGGAGGTGTTCGCGCTAGGGGGTAACTCACCGCGCGATGATGCCAGCGAGACCGGCTATTACCTGGCCCGTGGCTTTACCACCGATGTGATGCGCCATCTGTCGGCCGAACTGGCCGGGCGGGTGGTAACCGGCCGCGACCTGACCCTGGGCGTGGCACCGAAGGAGGCCGGCAAGCTGCTGGCGAAGATGGTGGAGAAGGTGGCCGCGCGCTTCGGCGTGGTGGTCACCGAGAAATTCGCCGCACAGGCGGTGCCGATCGTCGGCGCGGCTGCCGGTGCGACACTCAGTACCATGTTCACCGATTACTACCAGGACATGGCGCGCGGCCACTTCATCGTGCGCCGGCTGGAGTTGAAGTACGGGGAAGATGTGGTGCGCAGCTGCTATGACCGCGTGGCACACGGCGCGGTGAAGATCGAGCCGACTCTGTAACCGGCTTTGGGGTCAGAGCCCTTTGCGTTGCAAAGGGATCCGACCCCGGTTGCGCGTGGGGTCGGATCCTCTTCCGCAGGCAGGGGCTCTGACCCCTGGTCACGCCATCCTTGCCTCGGGGGAACAATTGTTTTGCCAGCGCATGCCTGTTGCGTGGCAGCCGGCATCCCCATCCTTTGCGGCACTCCCCCCCGCAAGAGATTGCCGCCATGATGTTCACTCCTCATCGCCTGGGTGCACTGACGCTGCCCAACCGCGTCGTAATGCCGCCGATGACCCGCTCGCGCTCCTCGGCCGGTAATGTGCCCACTGCCGAAATGGCCGCCTACTACGCGCAGCGCGCCAGTGCCGGCCTGATCGTCAGCGAAGGTACCCAGATCAGCCCGCAGGGCCAGGGCTATGCCTGGACCCCGGGCATCCACAGCCCGGAACAGGTGCAGGGCTGGCGCCGGGTGACCGATGCCGTGCACGCTGCAGGCGGTCGCATCTACGCCCAGTTGTGGCATGTGGGTCGGGTCTCGCACGTGGCGCTGCAGCCTGGCGGTGCCGCGCCGGTGTCGTCGTCGGCGCTGCTGGCCGAGGGCGTGAAGGTGTTTGTCGACCCCACCGGCGCCGGCCCGGAAGCGGGCGTGGGCGAGATGATCCAGCACTCGATGCCGCGCGCGCTGGCCGAGGCCGAGATTCCGGGCATCATCGCCGACTACGCGCAGGCCACCCGCAATGCGCTGGCCGCCGGCTTCGATGGTGTCGAGCTTCACGGTGCAAATGGCTATCTGATCAACCAGTTCATCGACTCGCAGGCCAACCAGCGCACCGACGGCTATGGTGGCTCGCTGCAGAACCGGCTGCGTTTTCTGCGCGAGGTCGTGCAGGCGGTGACTGCAGAAGCCGGTGGTGAGCGCGTTGGCGTGCGTCTGGCGCCGTTGACGACGTTGCAGGGCGCGGTGGACGATACGCCGCAGGCCACCTACCTGGCGGCGGCACACCTGCTGGGCGAGCTGGGCGTGGGCTACCTGCACATCGCCGAGGCCGACTGGGATGACGCACCGCTGATGCCAGTGGCGTTCAAGCAGGCGCTGCGCATGGTCTACCCAGGCACCCTGATCTACGCCGGCAAGTACACCGCCGAGCGCGCCGAGCAGGCACTGGCTGAAGGCTGGGCCGACCTGATCGGCTTCGGTCGCCCGTTCATCGCCAACCCGGACCTGCCCGAGCGCCTGCGTCTGGGGGCGGAGCTGAACCCGCCGGATCGCGCAACGTTCTTCGGCGGTGGTGCGGTCGGGTTCACCGATTACGCGACGCTGGAAGAAAGCGTCACCGCCTGATCCCGGAGGCTGCCGGCCAGCGGCCGGCACTACCGATGTATGGAGATGGGGTGGGTGCCGGCCAGCGGCCGGCACTACCAGGGTGCGCGGGGCAGGGTAGTGCCGGCCGCTGGCCGGCATTTCTGTTTGGGATCAGGGCTTGTCGCGCACCAGCGCATCGGCCTCGACCACGCCGCCATCCTTGCCGTGCAGGTACAGGTGCATGTCCTGCTGCGGATACGGAATGTTGATGCCGGCCTTGTCGAAGCCCAGCTTGAGCTGCTCCAGCAGCGTGACCTTGGTGCCGAACCAGTCGGCCGACTTCACGTAGCAGCGGATGCCAAGATTGATCGCGTGCGCCCCCAGCTCGTAGACGACCACGTCCGGTGCTGGTGCCTGCAGCACGCGCGGGTCGGCCTTCATCAGCGCCAGCGCCGTGTCGCGTGCCAGCTGGATGTTGTCTTCGTAACCGATGCCGATCACCAGTTCGACGCGGCGGGTCGGCTCGGCGGTGAGGTTGATGATCGGTGCGGCGGTGATTAGCGTGTTGGGAATGGTGGTGTGCTGGTTGTCGGCACCGGTGATGACGGTCTGGAAGATGCGCACTTCGCGCACCGTGCCGGTCTGGCCGGCCACGGTCACCACGTCGCCCACGCGGAACGGGCGCAGCGTCACCAGCATCACGCCCGACGCGATGTTGGACAGCGAATCCTTCAGGGCAAGGCCAACTGCCAGGCCAGCGGTACCGAGCACGGCCAGCAGCGGGGTGATCTGCACACCCAGCGTGCCGATCGCCAGCACCACTACGATCACCAGCGACGCGGCGTACACCACGTTGCGCAGGAAACTGCCCAGCATCGGGTCCACGCCCATGCGCGCGGTGGCGCGTGGCATCGCGTTGGACAGGCGTCGTGCCACCCACATGCCGACCAGCAGCACCACGATCGCGGCCAGCAATGGCACGCCGTAGGTCTCCAGCAGGCGTTCCCAATCGAGGGAGTGGAACCAGGGTGTTGCGGCGGGGGCGGGTGGGGCAGTGGCGAGCATGCGGGCTCCTTTGCAGCGGGGGAGGTGGCGCGCGCAGACGCCAGAAACAACAAGCCCCGCAGAGGCGGGGCTTGCATGCAGCTGAAGTATGGGCCGGCGCCGATGAAAGCGACGTCAGCCCTCAGCAATCACGGTCTCAGCCGTTGGCCTTCAGCTTGGCCAGGCGCAGCCAGGTATCGACCACGGTGTCCGGGTTCAGCGACACTGACTCGATGCCTTCCTGCATCAGCCACTCGGCCAGATCCGGGTGGTCGGACGGGCCCTGGCCGCAGATGCCAACGTACTTGCCCTTGGCACGTGCTGCCTTGATCGCCATCGACAGCAGCTTCTTCACCGCCGGGTTACGTTCATCGAACAGGTGCGCGACGATCGACGAGTCGCGGTCCAGGCCCAGGCTCAGCTGGGTCAGGTCGTTGGAGCCGATCGAGAAGCCGTCGAAGATCTCCAGGAACTCATCGGCGAGCAGTGCGTTGGACGGCACTTCGCACATCATGATGATCTTCAGGCCGTTCTCGCCCTGCTTCAGGCCGTTCTGTTCCAGCACCTCGATGACCTTGCGGCCTTCCTCCAGGGTGCGCACGAACGGAATCATGACCCACAGGTTGTCCAGGCCCATTTCGTTGCGCACGCGCAGCACGGCCTTGCACTCCAGCGCGAAGGCGGCCGAGAAGCTCGGGTCGACGTAACGGCTGGCGCCGCGGAAGCCGATCATCGGGTTCTCTTCGTGCGGCTCGTAGTTGCTGCCGCCGATCAGGTTGGCGTACTCGTTGGACTTGAAGTCCGACAGGCGCACGATCACGGCGTTCGGTGCGACCGAGGCGGTGAGGGTGGCGATGCCTTCGGCCAGGCGGTCCACGTAGAAGCTGACCGGATCACCGTAACCGGCGATCTTCTCGTCGATCTTCTTCCTGGTTGCCGCATCCTGGCGGTCGTATTCCAGCAGCGCGTTCGGGTGGATGCCGATGTGGCTGGCAATGATCATTTCCAGACGGGCCAGGCCGATGCCGGCGTTCGGCAGCTGGCCGAAGTCGAAGGCACGTTCCGGGTTGGCCACGTTCATCATGATCTTCAGCGGTGCCGGCGGCATGTTGCCCAGATCGGTGGTGGTGCGCTCGAAGCCGAGCTTGCCTTCGTAGATGAAGCCGGTATCGCCTTCAGCGCAGCTGACGGTGACCAGCTGGCCATCTTCGATGACCTTGGTGGCGTTGCCCGAACCGACCACGGCCGGCACGCCCAGCTCGCGCGCGATGATCGCGGCATGGCAGGTACGGCCACCGCGATTGGTGACGATGGCCGAAGCGCGCTTCATCACCGGTTCCCAATCGGGATCGGTCATGTCGGCGATCAGCACGTCGCCCGGCTGCACGCGGTTCATGTCGTCCAGCGTCTTCACCACGCGGGCCACGCCCGAACCGATCTTGGCACCGACGGCGCGGCCCTCGGCCAGCACGTTGCCGCCCTTTTCGGTCAGCGCGAAGCGCTCGATCTGGGTGGCATGGCTGCGCGACTTCACCGTTTCCGGGCGCGCCTGCACGATGAACAGCTTGCCGCTGACACCGTCCTTGGCCCACTCGATGTCCATCGGGCGGCCGTAGTGCTTTTCGATGACCAGCGCCTGCTTGGACAGTTCCTGCACGTCCTCGTCGCTGATCGAGAAGGTGTTGCGCAGTTCAGCCGGGGTGTCCTCGATCCTGACGCGCTCACCCGGAACATCCGAATACACCATGCGGATGGCCTTGCTGCCGAGCGAGCGGCGCAGGATCGCCGGCTTGCCGGCCTGCAGGGTGGGCTTGTAGACGTAGTACTCGTCCGGGTTGACCGCGCCCTGCACGACCATTTCGCCCAGGCCGAAGGACGAGGTGACGAACACCACATCGCGGAAGCCGGACTCGGTGTCCAGGGTGAACAGCACGCCGGAGGAACCGACGCCCGAACGCACCATCAGCTGCACGCCGGCGGACAGGAACACGTCTTCATGCTTGAAGCCGTGGTGCACGCGGTAGGCGATGGCACGGTCGTTGTACAGCGAGGCGAACACTTCCTTGACCTTGTGCACGACGTCGTCGGCGCCGGTGACGTTGAGGAAGGTTTCCTGCTGGCCGGCGAAGGAGGCATCCGGCAGATCCTCGGCGGTGGCCGACGAACGCACGGCCACGGCCACGTCGCCGCCGCCGTTGTCGGCGCTCAGCTGGGCGTAGGCAGTGCGGATGTCCTGGTCCAGCTGCGGCTGCAGCGGGGCATCGATCACCCAGGTGCGGATTTCCTTGCCCGCTGCGGTCAGCGCGTTGACGTCCTCGACGTCCAGCGTGGCCAGCTTGTCGAAGATGCGCTTGGACAGATCGTTGTGCGCGATGAAGTCCTTGAAGGCTTCAGCGGTGGTGGCATAACCGCCCGGCACCGAAACGCCCAGACCGGCCAGGTTGCCGATCATCTCGCCCAGCGACGAATTCTTGCCGCCTACGCGGGCCAGATCGGCCAGACGCAGTTCGTGCAACCACAGGATGTTCTCGTTCAAGCGCGATGCTCCGTTTGGCCATCGCCCGAGGCGGGCTGGAATGGCCGCGTCCGTAGGAAGAAGCCGATATGATGCCGGGCAGAGTACCGTCGGCACAAGCTTGTGCTGGCGGCCTTTTTAGGCTTCGTGGGGGGTAAAAGCGCGCATGTCGACCATCCGTCCGGTGTTCTACGTTTCCGATGGAACCGGTATCACCGCTGAAACCATTGGGCACAGCCTGCTTACCCAGTTCTCCGGGTTCAGCTTCATTACCGATCGCATGTCGTTTGTCGACGACCCCGAAAAAGCGCGTGAAGCCTGTGCCCGGATCCAGGCGGCAGGGGAGCGGTACCAGGTCCGGCCGATCGTGGTGAACTCCTGCGTGGACCAGAGCCTGAGCCTGATCCTGGCCGACAGCGGCGCGCTGATGCTGGATGTGTTCGCGCCGTTCATCGAGCCGTTGGAGCGTGAACTGGCCAGTCCGCGCCTGGCCCGGGTCGGCCAGGCCCACGGCATGGTCGATTTCGACACCTACCACCGCCGCATCAACGCGATGAACTTCGCCCTGACCCATGACGACGGCATCGCGGTGAACTACGACGATGCCGACGTGATCCTGGTGGCGGTGTCACGCGCCGGCAAGACGCCCACCTGCATCTACCTGGCCCTGCATTACGGGGTGCGCGCGGCCAATTACCCGCTGACCGACGAGGATCTGGAAAGCGACCGCCTGCCGCCACGCCTGCGCAACTACCGGCGCAAGCTGTTCGGCCTGACCATCGACCCGGACCGGCTGCAGCAGATCCGCCAGGAGCGCCGCCCGAACTCGCGCTACGCAAACCTGGACACCTGCAAGCGCGAGGTGGCTGCGGCCGAGGTGATGTTCCAGATGGAGCGGATCCCGACCCTGAGCACCACCCATACCTCGATCGAGGAGATTTCCAGCAAGGTGCTGGCCACGCTGGGGCTGCAGCGCGAGCTGTATTGATCCTCGTCTGGTAGAGCCGGCCGCTGGCCGGCTGGTGGATGAACCCTCGGCCGCGATGCAGAGCTGCCGGCCAGCGGCCGGCACTACCCAGGGGTTGGCTTGCACGTGCGCGCCCCCACGTTGAAGCACCAACGTGTAGGATCGACCCATGGCCCGAGCCTTGCCCCGCACCGAACGCATTCCCCGCCTGAGCCGGCTGAGCTGGCTCATGGGCCTGTACGCGGAAAACTACCGCCATCTGGTGCGTCTGTTCGAACCGGCCGGACTGGTGGCGGGCAGCTACATTTCCTCGATCGGCGACGGCCTGGATGTCCGCCTGGACGTGATCGAGTGCCACCGCTACACGGTGGAACTGCGCCTGACCTACGACCTGGCCGACCCGGTCACCGGTGAGCCGGATCCGTCGGCCTATGTGCGTCTGTACCGTGACGCGCGCCAGGCCGAGACCACCCATTGCTACGTCGGCCGCCGCTGGCAGGACACGATGGGCCTGTATCCGCCGCCGGCGGAGCTGATCAGCCACCGCATGCGGATGAACACCTTCCTCGGCAAGTGGCTGGAATACCTGGCCGAGCGTGGCCACGGTGTCGCCACCCTGCGCCGCGATCCCGACGGCGCCAGTGCGCCTGCCGAGCGTCGCCTGTCGCTGGTGCGCTGATCGGCCATAATCCACGGCTGACCTGCCGCTGGATGCTGCCCCATGCCGTACACCCCGATCGTCGCCACCCTGGGCTACGTGCTATCGCCGGATCGTCGCCAGGTGCTGATGATCCATCGCAATACCCGTCCCGGTGACCACCACCTGGGCAAGTACAACGGCCTGGGCGGCAAGATCGAAGCGGACGAGGATGTGGCGGCCAGCATGCGCCGCGAGATCGCCGAGGAAGCCGGCATCGACTGCACCGGCATGCGCCTGCGCGGCACCATCAGCTGGCCGGGCTTCGGCAAGCACGGCGAGGATTGGCTGGGTTTCGTGTTCGTCATCGATGGATTCGAGGGCACCCCGCACGGCGGCAACCACGAAGGTACGCTGGAGTGGGTGGACCTGGACAAGCTGGACACCCTGCCGATGTGGGAGGGCGACCGCAACTTCCTGCCGCTGGTGTTCGACGCCGACCCGCGCCCGTTCCACGGCGTGATGCCGTACAAGGACGGGCGCATGGTGAGCTGGTCCTTCAGCCGCCTGTGAGCCGGGAAATCGGGTAGCTGCCAACCTTTGGTCGGCACGCTCTTCTGGCAAATTAATACCCGGGCAATATTGACGGGAGAGAATTACCCGGGCAATATTCGCGCATCGCCTCTGATGCCGTTGCCATGCCTGCGTCCCGACTTCCTCCCTTCAGTTGTTTCGACGGCCATCGCCTGGTCGCTTCCGGTACGCCGGAAGTGGCCGCGCTGGCGCTGAAGCAGCTGCGTGCCGACAACGCTGCCGGTCCGCTGCTGGTGTTCGACAACGCCACCGGTCGCACCCGTGATTTCGATACGCGTGGCAGCGACGCAGAACTGCTTTCGCGGGTTGCTGCCGCGTTCCCATCGGCCGTGCAAGCGGACGCCGGAATCGCTCCTGAAGACGCGCCTGTTGCCCCGCGAGGCCGTGGCCGCCCCAAGCTGGGTGTGGTCGCCCGAGAAGTGACCTTGCTGCCGCGTCATTGGGCGTGGCTGGCCGATCAGCCGGGTGGGGCCTCGGTGGTGCTTCGCCGGCTGGTGGAAGCGGCCAGCCGTGCCGGTGCCGACAAGGACCGCCAGCGTCGTGACAGCGAGCGTGCCTATCACTTCCTGCAGACCATCGCCGGTGACCTGCCGGGTTTCGAGGAGGCGATCCGTGTCCTGTTCGCGCATGACCGCGCGGGCCTGGAAGCGGCGTTGCGGAGTTGGCCCGCGGATGTGCGCGCCCACGCTCTGCGCTTGGCCTTCGACGATCCTGCGGACCACATCGACGGCTGAGCCATCGCGCCGTTGCTGAGCGACGGCCCCACCTGACCGCGGGTCCAGACCCGCTTCCCCTGTGCGTGCTTTGCTGGCGGAAACGCCGGGCAGGGCGGCGCCTTGCCCAGAGAACCCCATGAGCCCCCCTGTACATCCGATACCTCCGGCAGCACCCCCGCTGTGGCGCACCTATCTGACCCTGCTGCTGCCGATGCTGCTGACCAATGCGCTGCAGCTGGCCGCAGGCACGCTGGACAACATTTACCTCGGCCATCTGCTCGGCACACAGGCAGTGGCTGCAGCGGCTGCGTTCTTTCCGGTCTTCTTCCTGCTGTTGGCCCTGGTAATGGGCCTGGCGACCGGTGCGATGGTGCTGATCGGCCAGGCCTGGGGCGCGGGCCGCCCGCAGCAGGCACGCGCCGTGGCTGGCAGCGCGGTGGCGCTGATCCTGCTGCTGTCGGTGCTGGTGATGGCTGTGGGCGGCGGCTTCGCGCCACAACTGCTGGTGGCGTTGGGCACGCCGGCAGCGGTCCTCAGTGAGTCCATTGTCTATGCACGCGTGCTGCTGCTGACGGCACCGGTGTTCTTCCTGCTGTGGCTGGCCACTGCGGTGAGCCGCGCGGTGGGCGATGCGAAGACACCGCTGCATGCGCTGCTGCTGGCAACGGTGGTCGGCCTGCTGTGCACGCCGCTGCTGATCCTCGGCTGGGCCGGCCTGCCGCAGCTGGGTTCGGCCAGTGCGGCAGTCTCGGCGGCGTTTGCCTCGCTGCTGGCCCTGGCCTGGCTTATGTGGCGGTGGCAGAGGATGGGGCACCCGTTGGCGCCGGGACGTGAGCTGCTGCGTGCCATCCGTTTCGATGGCGTGCTCATCCGCGCGATGCTGCGCATCGGCGTACCGTCATCGCTGCAGATGCTCAGCCTGGCCATTGCCGAAATCGTGTTGCTGGGCTGGATCAACCGCTACGGCTACACGGCCACGGCCGCCTACGGTGCGGTCAACCAGTTGATGAGCTGGGTGCAACTGCCGGCGATGTCGCTGGGGATCACCGCCACCATCCTCGCGGCGCATGCGATGGGTGCGGGGCGTACGGCACGGCTGCCCGCCATCGCTCGCACCGGTGTGCTGCTTGGGCTGGCGATGCTGAGCGTGGTGGTGCTGCTGGTGATGGCGCTGGCGCCCTGGCTGACCGGGCTGATTCTGGCGGCCGCAGAGGTGCGCGAATTGGCCGCATCGCAGCTGCGCACGGTGGTATGGGGCGTGCTGGCGATGGGAGGCAGCGCGGTGCTGGTCGGAGTGATGCGAGGCAGTGGCACGGTGATGTTGCCAGCGTTGCTGGGCATGGCAGCGGTACTGCTGCTGGAGCTGCCGTTGGCGATGTGGTTGCAGGCGCGGCATGGGCTGGCCGGCCTGTGGTGGGCGTGGCCACTGGGGCTGCTGGCGATGCTGGTGATGCAGGTGTTCTGCTTCGCGCGTTGGCGGCGCCGGGTGCAGGCTGGGTAGTGCCGGCCGCTGGCCGGCAATCCGGAATGCCGCGGCAGCCGGCCAGCGGCCGGCTCTACCACGTGGTCGGATCACCGTCGTTGCGGCGGCTGCGGTGGGCCGACCACTGGTGATGCGGGTGTTCTGTGTTGCTCGCTGGCGGCGGGTGCAGGCCGGCTCTACCACTTCAGCGCCGCTGTGCCAGCAGCAGATGGAAGTGCTTTTCGCGGATCTGGCCGTCATTGCCGGCTGCGGATTCCCGGTGGCTGCGCCAGGCCGAGACGCGGAAGCCCGATACCCGCAGCGCCAGCTCCACCGCGTCCAGCTCATGCAGTTGGAAGTCGGCAGCAAATGGCAGGCTTCGCATGAAGCTGGCGTCGCCAAAGGCCAGGCACAGGCGGCCGCCCCGGCGCAGCACCCGCGCCAGCTCGTCCAGCACCGGCGCCAGGTTCGGCCAGAAGTACAGGGTGTTGACCGCCAGCGCGGCATCCATCGCGGCATCGGCGACCGGCAGCGCATGAGCGTCGCCGTGTCGCATCGCGGCACGCTCGGCCAACCCGGCGCTGGCCAGGCGCTGGTTGCCGGCCTCGACCATGGCGGTGGACAGCTCAATACCCAGATAGTGGCTGTCGGTGGCCTGCAGCATCAGCGGCGCGAAGGCCGCATTGCCGGGGCCGATCTCCAGGACCCGTTCGCCAGTACCGACGGCCAGCAGCCCGATCGCGGCCAGGTTGAGTGCGCCGTTGCTGCGGTTCATCGAGTCAGCCACCGCCAGCGCGGCCTCGCCATGGGGCTGCCGCAGCTGTGCGGCCAGAGTGGGAGCATCCAGCATCATCATCGTCCGTTGCAGAGTTTCGGACGTGGCGGCGGCGGGTCCGCCGGTGACCATAGCGCCGACCTTGTGGCTTGGGAAGTAGGGAAACCCCGCTTCGGGGTGATGAGGAAATGTCCAGCGTCGCAGTCGGTGAGATCTGGTTGTCCACAGGGGGTGTGGATTACGCGTGGGCAACTTTGTGGATAAGCCGCGACAGGCGCCACCCCCCTAGGCTGTCAAGATGGGTGGCGAAAAATTCACCGCCGGTGAGGACAGGTGAGGGAGCGGTGAAGGCTGGGGCCTGCCAGCGCTGTCGCCAGTGGCGGCGCTCGCGGTAACCTGTGGGCCTTGATGCTCCGTGAGACCCCATGAAACGTCACTTCTCGATGCTGCGCGAATTCCAGCTGGCCGACTGGTTCACCCTGGCCAATGCTTTCTGCGGCACCGGTGCGGTCTTTGCCGCAATGCGCTTCCTGCAGGACGGCGAGCGCGGCTACCTGCTGTTCGGCATGGCGTTGATCCCGCTGGCTTTCATTTTCGACGCCCTCGACGGGCGCATCGCGCGCTGGCGCAAGTCCAGCTCCACCCTGGGCCGCGAGCTGGACTCGCTGTCCGACGTGATCTCCTTCGGTGTGGCCCCGGCGGCGCTGGCCTACGCCTGCGGCATGCAGGGCGGCTGGGACTGGCTGGTGCTGAGCTATTTCGTCTGCTGCGGCGTCAGCCGCCTGGCGCGCTACAACGTCACCGCAGAGGCGCTGGCCGGCGACGAGGGCAAGGTCGCGTATTTCGAGGGAACCCCGATCCCGACCAGCCTGGTGCTGGTGATTGTGCTGGCGATCGCCGCCGGTACCGATGCCATCGGCCAGAACATCTGGTTCGGCCAGTGGCAGATCGGCCCGTGGCAGCTGCACCCGATGGTGTTGTTGTTCGCCTTGTCCGGGTCGCTGATGATCAGCAAGACCCTGCGCATTCCCAAGCCATGAGCCAGCCCTGCGGAGGCCTGCGATGACCAGCTCGGCCCACGACGCCGGCAGCAGCGATTTCGAAACCCTGGCCCGGCAGTACTTCGGCGCCTGGGGCGATGCCCTGCGCCACGCCAGCACGCCCGGTGCGCCGGCAGGTGACGACCCCGGCAGCTGGCAACGGCTGTTCGACTGGTGGGGCCAGCTGTTGCCCGAGCAGGGGCAGGGCGCGCCGGAAGATGCCGTGCGCCGCTTCCGCGAACAGGCGGGCAGCTGGTACGGCACCATGCAGGAAGTGGCCGCGCGTTTCGCCGGCCGCGACGCCAGCAGTGCCGATGTGGCACAAGCCTGGCGCGAGGCGGTGCAGGGGCAGGGCGACGGCATGCTGCAGTGGATGCTGCAGGGCGCCCGTGGCAGCACCCACGCTGGCGCCGCTGTACCGGAGTTTGCCGCCTGGCTGCAGCAGTTCCAGCTGCAGGCCGGTCCGTGGCTGCAGAGCCCGGCGTTCGGGCCCGGCCGCGAGCACCAGGCGCGCTGGCAGGCGCTGCTGCGGGCGCAGGAGGAATACCAGCAGCATTCGCGCGCCTATGTCGATCAGATCAAGCAGGCGCTGGATGAGGCCTTCGCGTTGTTCGAGCAGCGCCTGGCCGAGCACGAGCAGCCGGGCAGCCAGCTGACCAGCGCCCGCGCGATGTTCGACCTGTGGATTGAAGTGGCCGAGGAGGCCTACGCCAAGGTCGCCATGTCCGAACCATTCCAGCAGGTGTATGCCGCGCTGGGCAACGCTCAGATGCGCCTGCGCGCCGGCCTGCAGCGCGAGGTGGAACAGATGAGTGAACGGATCGGCCTGCCGACCCGCAGTGAGATGGACGCCGCGCACCGCCGCATCGCCGAGCTGGAGCGCAGCCTGCGCCGACTGCAGGCACAGGTGGCGGCCATGGCCGGTACGGGCGAGGTCGATCCGGTGGCACAGCCGGCGCCGGCGAAGGTGAAGCCGGTCGCGCGCAAGGCCGCGAAGAAGGCCGCGCCGGCAAAGAAGGCGGCTGCGAAAAAGGCGCCTGCGAAGAAGGCTGCACCAAAGGCAGCACCCCGTACCTCCACGCGGACGCGTGACCGATGAAAGGACCGCTGGGCTTCAACGCTGATGACCTGATGCAGGAAACCCTGGCCATGCAGCGCAAGCTGATGGAAGGGCTGAAGCTGCTGCCGCAGGTGGAAGACGTGGACTATGGCGTGACCGCGCGCGAGGAAGTCTGGCGCGACGGCAAGGTGGTGCTGTACCGCTTCGTCGGCGAACAGGCACCGACCCGCCGCACGCCGTTGCTGATCGTCTACGCGCTGGTCAACCGGCCGTACATGGTCGACCTGCAGGCCGACCGTTCGCTGGTGCAGAAGCTGCTGGCGCTGGGGCAGGACGTCTACGTGCTGGACTGGGGCTACCCGGATCGCTCGGAGCGCTTCCAGACCCTGGAGGACTACCTGCTGCGCTACATCGATGGCGCGGTCGATACGCTGCGCGCGCGCAGTGGCGGCCCGGTCGACCTGCTCGGCATCTGCCAGGGCGGGGTGTTCGCGCTGTGCTACGCCGCGCTGCGCCGGCAGAAGCTGGGCAAGCTGATCACCATGGTCACCCCGGTCGATTTCCACACCGCCGACAACATGCTCTCGCACTGGGCGCGGCAGGTGGATGTGGACCTGCTGGTTGACACGCTGGGCAACATCCCGGCCGACCTGATGAATGCCAGTTACCTGATGCTCAAGCCGTTTCGCCTCAACGTGCAGAAGTACGTGGGCCTGCTCGACATCCTCGATGACAAGGCCGCGCTGGAGGATTTCCTGCGCATGGAAAAGTGGATCTTCGATTCGCCGGACCTGGCGGGCGAGGCGTTCCGCGACTTCATCAAGCAGTTCTACCAGGGCAACGGGCTGATGAACGGCACGGTGCGGATCGGCGAAGAGGCGGTGGATCTGTCGAAGGTGACCCTGCCAGTACTGAACATCTACGCCGAGCAGGACCATCTGGTGCCGCCGGATGCCTCGCGCGCAATGCGTGGACGCCTGGGCAGCGAGGATTACACTGAGTCCAGTTTCCGTGGCGGCCATATCGGCATCTACGTGTCCGGTCGCGCGCAGCGCGAAGTGCCGGCCACGATCGATGGCTGGTTGAAGGCGCGCGACGTGTAAGGCTTGCTTCGCTTTTGTAGAGTCGAGATCCTATGTTCGTGGTCAAGCCTGCTGGAAGCAGGCTTGACCCACCTTCAGCATGGCCGGATCGAAGTCCCGGCCGCTTTTGAAGACACCCCAGGCGATCCTGGCCAGCTTTCTGGCCAGGATGTTGAAGACGGCGGTGCTGGGGTGACCGCGTTTTGACAGCTCGTCGTAGAGCGGTTGCCCCTGGCGACACCGCTTGAGCCCCATTGCGGCCATGTAGAGCATCTGGCGCAGCACTGGCGCGCCCTGTTTGGACAGCCGACGCCGTCCCGTTCTGCCGCCAGACTCGTTGGGCCGGGGATCCAGGCCCGTGCAGGCGATCCACGCGTTGGCGTTGGCCAACGGCCAGCGCGTCATGTAGTAAATCAGGTGAGCGGCGACGGCGGGGCCGATACCAGGGATGGTCAACAGGCGCTTGTAGAGCGTGCCATGCTCTCCATCGCGACCCAAGCGCTGCAGTTCGCTTTCCAGCTCGGACAGCGTCCCAGCCAGAGCGCAGAACAGATCTGACAGCTCCCCGGGGGCACTTTTGCTTACCCCGAAGGATTGCTCCAGGCGCGCGTGTCTTTACCAGCGTCTGCCGCTTGCGCAGCAAATCGTGCATCTGTTGCTGCTCATCGGTACGCGGTACGTATTCACGCAGGCGATCGTTCTCCTTCTTCACGTATCGGGCGATCGCTTCGGCGTCCATGGCGTCTGTCTTGCCACGCGAGCCCGTCGCCCGGCCGTAGTGCTTGATCAGACGTGGATTGATCACATAGACAACGTGGCCTGCCTGGCCAGCCATCCGAGCCAACAACTCGTAGTACCGCCCCGTCGCCTCCATGCCAATCCGGCATCGCTGGGGCAAGGTGTTGAGCCACTGGGCTATGCCGGCCCGGGTGTTGGCGATCCTGTCGCCGGCCTTGCGGTCGGCCACTGCCGGTACGAACTCCTTGGAGTCCACGTCCACGCCAATATCGAGAGAATCAGACATTTGTACGGCTCCCAGCTATCTTTAAGGGGCTGGGGTGGTACCGCACCGACGTTAGCTTGCCTACATCGACGATCCCCTTTGGGGGCCGTACGATCCTTTATCGACGTTCGTGTGCGGGATGGGGATCGCTCGACTCGTCTGTCGGCTAGTATCCGCAGATGCATGCTTGACGGTCCCTCCACCCTGGCTCCTACATACCTCGTAGGAGCCGGGAGGAACATACAAGCTTGCTCGACTGCCTTGGAGAATAATGATGTCGCAACGGTTCACGCTGCTGCTTGCCACGCTGCTGCTGGCAGTACCTGTTGCCCACGCCGCACCCAGTACGGATGCACGCCGGGAGATCGCCCAGCTGATCTCCAGCCTGGACGGCTCCCAGTGCCGGTTCCAGCGCAATGGCAGCTGGTACGACGGCAGCGATGCGCGGTCGCACCTGCAGCGCAAGTACGATTACCTGCTGAAGAAGAACATGGTGGACAGCGCCGAGCAGTTCATCGAGCGCGCCGCCAGCCAGAGCAGCATGAGCGGCAAGCCCTATCGCATCCAATGCCCGGGGCAGCCTGAACAGACCGCGGCCGCTTGGTTCGGCGCCCGCCTGCAGGCCCTGCGCCACCGCACGCCGTAGACATAGGGGCGGTGTAGAGTCGAGCCTTGCTCGACTGCTTTTTCCCGTAGCCCAGGAGAACCGCCATGAACACCACGCCGCGCACGCTGTCACGTTCATTGAACGACCGCATGATCGCCGGCGTGATGGGCGGTATCGCCCACCGCTTCGGCTGGAACCCCACGCTGGTGCGGATCGTGTTCGTGCTGGTCTCGATCGGCTCGGCAGCCTTCCCGGGCATCCTGGTCTACCTGATCCTGTGGCTGCTGATTCCCAACGAGGCCGATTGAAGACTCCCGTGACGCCCTGGCCGGTCTGGCTGCGCGCTGCAGGTGCTGGGCGCGGTGTGGACGTCCCCCAATTCACTGCTCGGCCTGATCGGTGGACTGGCCGGCATGCTCGGCGGCGCGACGCTGCGCTGGAGCGGCCGTGACTGTGCGCTGGTTTTCGATCGCTGGCCGTGGGGGCCGGGTGGGGCGATCACCCTGGGCAATGTGATCCTGCACACCGGGCATGACCTGGGCATTTCCTGCCGCACCTATGCGCACCAGGCGGGGTGGGGCGTGGAGCCGCTGATCCGGCTGGATGACCACGAACGCGCGCACGTGTACCAATACATGGTGCTGGGGCCGCTGTACCTGCCGGTGTACCTGCTGTGTGGCGGGGTGAGTGCGCGCAACCCGTTCGAGCGCGGCCGATCATTTCGCCCGGTTCGGGCGTGGCTGGTGGCCGTAGGTTCCAGCCAACGGCGCAGCCCCTCGTGGCTTGGTCGCGGAATACGTTTCATGTGATTGGGCCGGGCGGGGTGGGTTCGCGGGACACGCCGTAAACCCGTCCCTGGGGGCTCGATGGCGCCATCCATGGCGCCAACGGTCCCGCGAACCCACCCCGCCCCGCCCCTGACAGTTTCCGTGCGCGTCCAGCCACGGAGAAGAAATAGAACAGCAGAAGCGGGGTCGCGCTGCGCTTGCTCGCGAGCGGGGCATGGCTTGGCTTGGCTTGGCTTGGCTCTACAGGAAGCAACAAATCAGCCGGCCAAGCTGTTTTTGCTTTTGATCTTCTTTTTTCTTTTCCGTGGGGGAGGCAGGCATCAGGAACCTGTCAGCGGCCGGGAGGGCGGGTGGGGCGGGGTGTCCGCGGCATGGATGCCGCGGCCAAGCCCCCAGGGTGAAGTGACCCCCGAGACTTGGACGGGGTCAGGCGGCCGATTGGGTCTGCTCCCGGTACTTTATCGGGCTCAGGCCTTTCAGTTTCAGTTTGATGCGTTCTTCGTTGTAGTACTGGATGTATTCCACCAGCCCAGCCTCCAGACTCTCGAGGCTGTCAAAGCTGTTCAGGTAGAAGAATTCCGACTTCAGCGTTCCAAAGAAGCTCTCCATCGCCGCATTGTCCAGGCAGTTGCCGCGCCGGGACATGCTTTGCTTCAACGAGTGCTTTTCCAGCATGTGCCGGTAGTTTTCATGCTGGTACTGCCAGCCCTGGTCGGAGTGGATCATGGGGCGCTCATCCGGGGAAAGCTTCTTGATGGCCTCCTCCAGCATTTGACCCACCAGATCAAATACGGGCCGACGCTTGATCTGATAAGCCACGATTTCGCCGTTGTAGAGGTCCATGATCGGCGACAGGTACAGCTTCCTGCCCTGCACCTTGAACTCGGTCACGTCAGTCACCCACTTCTGGTTGGGCCGCTCGGCATGGAACTGGCGATTGAGGTCATTGCCAACCACAACATTGGCCGCCCCCTTGAAGGCCTGGTAGCGCTTCACACGCACCCGCGATTTCAGTCCCATCTCCCCCATCAGGCGCTGAACCCGCTTGTGATTGGTCCGATGGCCCTGATTGGCTAATTCCAGCGTCACCGTGCGATAGCCATAGCGCCCTTGGCTTTGATCGTAGATTGCACGGATGCGCTCGCACAGGGCTGCCTCATCCTGATCCGGATGGGCCAGGACATGGTTCTGGTAATAGAACGTACTGCGTGACAGCTCAGCTGCTTCGAGCAGAAGCGACAGCGTATGAACCTGCCTCAATCCTTGGACGGCTTGCGCTTTGCGTCCTGCGCCGCCTGCTCTTCCCGGATCAAGGCATCGAGTTTTTTTAGGTAGTCGGTCTCCGCACGCAGATAGGCGACTTCCTTGAGCAGCTCATCGCGGCTCATATCTTCAGGTGGCTTGGACGAACGGGTCTTTTTCATCGGCTTTCGGGGCGGCGGCGGAGGGGGTGCCAACGCTTGGGCACCGCCTTGAGCATACAGGCGCCGCCATCGCCCCACCGCGCCGGCATCGCCAATTTGAAAGTAGGTGGTGGCCTCCCGCCCGGACAGGCCGTCCTGGCTCATTTTCTCCAGGACAGCCAGCTTGAACGGGAGGTCATAGGACCGGGCCTGGCGATGAAATCCCCGCCAACCATGCAGCCGATAGGTCGCCACCCAGCGCCTGACCGTGGAGAACTCCAGGCCGTGGCGACGGGCAATGGCTTTGACCGATGTGGAGGTCTTGCAGGCCTCTTTGGCGACCTGCAGTTTGAAACGCGCGTCGTATTTGTTCATGTATCCCTCGGGGTTGGATCTAGCGTCCAACTCCCGGGGGTCACTTCATGGACGGGTTCACGGCGTCCCCGCACTACCCACCCTCCCGGCCAGCCCCCGGGAAACCAGCTTTCCGCGAACAACCAAACCACCCACGAGGGGCTGCGCCGTTGGCGGGAATCCCCCACGGATTCGTTAGCCGGAAGTTAAAGATCCATAAGCATTCTGCTGCGATCCCGCAGTCATCTGCATGCAACCGATCGTCATTAGCCTTCGTGACGTTCCAGTCAGGTTCGACGCGGTAAGCTCTCCCTCGATGAGCTCGCAGCATCGCTCATCGAGTGCAGTACGCAGTAGCAATTTGGAGGAATACATCACATGGCAATCGTTCTTTATGTCGGTGGTAGCAAGGATGGCGAGAAGGGCGTGGTGCCCTACGGCTTCAGCAAATCCCGCGCCGACACCGCGCTGGGGCCGGAGTTCTACACGGAGCGGTTCATGGAACTGCAGGGTGTCGGCAAGGTCCGCCTGATGGCCCTGGAAGGCATGCGTGACGAGATCGTCATGCAGCGCGCCGCCCGCCACTACCGCTGACCTCCGCAACACGCGGCAGGGCGCGCCCACCATCGCGCGCCCGCGCCGGCATCCCAGCCCAGGGCCAGTCCGAGCCCTCTTTTCGCCAGGATGCCGGCGTCCACTCCGGCCCCGCCGCTGAACCTCGCCCCCTGTCAATGCCTTGTCCGGCTCCGTCGTGGATTGCCAGAATGGGGTCTTCCCGTAACGCGGCACAGACCTGAAGCAATGCACGACGCCAAGAACGCCCAGAGCGCGCTCGCCCAGCAGATCGCCCAGACCATCGCCGACGAGATCGGTGCCCAGTCCGCCCAGGTACGTGCCGCCGTCGGCCTGCTCGACGAGGGCGCCAGCGTTCCGTTCATCGCGCGCTACCGCAAGGAAGTGACCGGGGGCCTGGACGACACCCAGCTGCGCAACCTGGAAGTGCGCCTGACTTACCTGCGCGAACTGGAAGACCGTCGCGCGGCGGTGCTGGCCAGCATCGGTGAGCAGGGCAAGCTCAGCGACGAACTGCGCAACGACATCCTGGCCGCCGACACCAAGAGCCGGCTGGAAGACCTGTACCTGCCGTACAAGCCCAAGCGCCGTACCCGCGCCCAGATCGCCCGCGAGGCCGGTCTGGAACCGCTGGCTGATGGCCTGCTGGCCGACCCGACGCAGGACCCTCAGGTCTTCGCGGCTTCCTTCGTCGACACCGACAAGGGCGTGGCCGACACCAAGGCTGCGCTGGAAGGTGCACGCGCGATCCTGATGGAGCGCTGGGGCGAAGATGCCGCGCTGGTCGGTGAGCTGCGCACCTGGCTGGGCGAGACCGGCGTGATCCGTGCCCGCGTGGCCGAGGGCAAGGAAACCGAAGGCGCCAAGTACCGTGACTATTTCGAACACGCCGAGGCGCTGGCGAAGATTCCCTCGCACCGCTTGCTGGCGCTGTTCCGTGCGCGCCGCGAGGAGATCCTGTTCCTGGAGCTGGACCCGGGCAACGAGGCCGAGGCCGGCCACCAGTACGCCGAAGGACGCGTGGCGCGCAAGGCCGGCATCGCCGATCAGGGCCGCGCCGCCGACCGCTGGCTGCTGGATGCCTGCCGCCTGACCTGGCGTGCCAAGCTGCACACCCATCTGCTGCTGGACCTGTTCAACCAGGCTCGCGAAAAGGCCGAGGCCGAAGCCATCGCAGTGTTCGGCGACAACCTGAAGGACCTGCTGCTGGCCGCGCCGGCGGGCCCGAAGACCGTACTCGGGCTGGATCCGGGCATCCGCACCGGCTGCAAGATTGCCGTGGTCGATGCCACCGGCAAGCTGGTCGCGACCGACACCATCTACCCGCACGAGCCGCGCCGCCAGTGGGAGCAGTCGCTGCAGACGATCAAGCAGCTGTGCGCCAAGCACAACGTGGAACTGATCGCGATCGGCAACGGCACCGCCAGCCGCGAAACCGACAAGCTGGCCGGCGAAGCGATCAAGGCTGCCGCCAACCCGAAGCTGCAGAAGGTGGTGGTCAGCGAGGCGGGCGCGTCGGTGTACTCGGCGTCCGAGTTCGCGGCCAAGGAATTCCCGGGGCTGGACGTGTCGCTGCGTGGCGCGGTGTCCATCGCGCGCCGCCTGCAGGATCCGCTGGCCGAACTGGTCAAGATCGAACCCAAGGCGATCGGTGTCGGCCAGTACCAGCACGACGTGGACCAGTACCGCCTGGCACGGGCGCTGGATGCGCGGGTCGAGGACTGCGTGAATGCCGTGGGCGTGTACGTGAACACCGCTTCGGCCGCGCTGCTGTCGCGCGTGTCCGGCCTGTCGTCCACGGTGGCCGAGAACATCGTGCGCCATCGTGACGACAATGGCCCGTTCAAGCGTCGCAAGGACCTGCTGAAGGTCGCGCGCCTGGGCGAGAAGACCTTCGAGCAGTGCGCCGGCTTCCTGCGTATCGCCGATGGTGACCAGCCGCTGGACGCCTCGGCGGTGCACCCCGAAGCCTACCCGGTGGTCGAGCGCATCGTGGCCAGCACCGCGCGTCCGATCAAGGCGCTGATCGGCGATGGCAGCTTCCTGCGTAGCCTGAAGGCAGAACAGTTCACCGACGACACCTTCGGCGTGCCGACCGTGCGCGACATCCTGAAGGAACTGGAAAAGCCGGGCCGTGACCCGCGTCCGGAGTTCAAGGCGGCGCGCTTCGCCGAGGGCGTCGAGGACATCAAGGACCTGCGCGAGGGCATGGTGCTGGAAGGTGTGGTCAGCAACGTGGCCGCCTTCGGCGCCTTCGTCGATATCGGCGTGCACCAGGATGGCCTGATCCACATCTCGGCGCTCTCCGATACCTTCGTGAAGGACCCGCGCGACGTCGTCAAGGCCGGCGATATCGTCAAGGTCAAGGTGCTGGAGGTGGACGTGGCGCGCAAGCGCATCGCCCTGACCCGGCGCCTGGACGACACCCCCGGGCAGGCCACCAGCCGCCCGGGCCAGCGTGATGAGTGCGGCCAGGGGCAGGGGCCGCGCCGCGACGCAGGCGGCCAGAACCGCGGGCCAAACCGGGGCCAGGGCAATGGCGGCCGTCCCGCTCAGTCCGCGCCCCCGGCCAACAACGCCCTGGCGGAGGCCTTCGCCCGCGCCAAGCGCAGTTGAGGACCGTGTCCCCCGTCACGCTTGATTCGTGGCGGGGGACTTGTCGATTTTCCCCGTGATTGCGCACACTTGCGCCTGAGGGGGGCGTTTGGCCTCCCCGCTGTCGCTGGGGAGGGCCATGACGCCAGCAGGACCCGTTGTCTTCGTTGAGGGCTGCAGCGTTGTGCTGCGGCTGCTGCCCGCCTGTGCGGGCCGGGGACCGGATTGATGGCGGGCCAGGGAAACAACGGCAACGGGCTGCTCGAGCGGCGCCTGCAGGAACTGGCAGAGGAGCGCCGGCGCCTGGCCATGATCATCGACGGCACCGCTGCCGGTACCTGGGAATGGAACGTGCAGACCGGCGAAATGCGGGTCAATGCGCGCTGGGCGGAGATTGTCGGCTATCGCCTGGAAGAGCTGGAGCCGGTGTGCCAGAAGACGTTCCTGAAGCTGGTCCACCCCGACGACATCGTTCTGTCCGACGCGGCACTCGAGGATCACTTCGAAGGCCGCAGCGACAACTATGTCTGCCTGCTGCGCATGCGCCACAAGAATGGCCAGTGGATATGGATCCACGACCGTGGCCGCGTGTTCGAATGGGACGGGCAGGGACGACCGCTGTGGATGGCCGGTGCGCACGCCGACGTGACCGAGCTGCAGCAGGCGCGGCAGGATGCGGCCGAGAGCCGGCAGCGATTGCAGGCCGTGGTCGACGCGTCCGATGAGGTGGCGGTGATCGCGACCGATACCGAAGGCACCATCACCCTGTTCAATACCGGCGCGGAACGCCTGCTGGGTTACAGCGCGGAAGAAGTGGTCGGCCAGCGGCGACTGGGTGATTTCCACGATCCGGACGAGCTGGCGGCCTGGCTGCGTCCGCTGGCGGCTGCGGACGGAAGCCTGCCGGGCGCGTTTGAAGCACTCAGCGCCCGCGCCGATGAGCAGACCTATTCACGGCAGTGGACACTGCGGCGCAAGGATGGCCAGCCACGCCAGGTGCGCTTGTCGATCAGCCGCATGGATGGTGCCGGCGGCGCGCGGATCGGCTATGTCGGCATGTCCATCGACATCACCGAGATCCTGCAGGCGCGCCGGAAGCACGCCTGTCGGCAGAGAAATTCGCCGGTGCGTTCACGTCGGCGGCGCTGGGCATGGCGCTGGTGTCGCTGGAAGGACGCTGGCTGGACGTCAATGACGCACTGTGCCGGATCCTGGGCTACCCCCGCGAAGAACTGCTGCAGGTTGATTTCCAGCGCCTGACCCACCCCGATGACCTGCAGACCGACCTGGCCCTGGTGCAGGATCTGCTGGCCGGGCGGCGCAGCCACTACCACCTGGAAAAGCGCTATCTCGATCGCGACGGCAAGGTGATCTGGGCGCGGCTGTCGGTGTCGCTGGTGCGCACCGAGCACGGTGAACCGCTGCATTTCGTGTCGCAGATCCAGGACATCAGCGCCCAGCGCAGCAGTGAGCAGCGCCTGTTCGAGAGCGAGCAGCGCAGCCGTATCACGCTTGATGCGGTCGCCGACCTGGTGCTCAGTGTCAGCCTGGATGGCCGTATCGACTACGCCAATGCCGCCGCAGTACGCACCCTGGCGGGTGATGGCGCGCTGTCGCTGGCCGGGCACAAGGTGCAGGACGTGCTGGCACTGACCACCGAATATGCGCCCGGCTCGGTACTGGATGTGTCGGTCCTGCTGGACCCGGAAAGCAATGCGGTGGACCTGCACGCCGATCTTCTGCTGCGCCTGGGCACGGCCACGATCCCGGTCGACCTGACCCGTGCCTGGCTGCGCGATGATGAAGGTCATGTACGCGGTGCAGTGTGGGTACTGCGTGATGACACCCAGCAGCGCGCGCCAGCGCGAAGCGCGCCATCTGGCCGAGATCGATCCGCTCACCGAGCTGAGCAACCGTCGCGGTTTCGAGGTGCATCTGCAGCAGGCGATCACCCGCGTCGAGCGAACTGGCCAGGCCGCGTCGTTGATGTACATCGACCTGGACCGCTTCAAGCCGGTCAACGACACCTGGGGCCATCTGGCCGGCGATGCCGTGCTGTGGGCGGTGGCCAGCGTGCTGCGCCACGGTGTGCGCGATTCGGACGTAGTGGCGCGTCTGGGCGGCGACGAATTCGCAGTGATCCTGTCCGGCTGCACGCCGCGTCGTGCCGCGCGCATCGGCGGTGAACTGCTGCACACCCTGGCATCGCTGTCGATTCCGTGGGACCGGGACCGCCTGCATGTGGGTGCCAGCATCGGTATCGCGCCATTGGCGGGTGGGATGAGCGTGGACCAGGCCGTGGCAGCGGCTGATGCCCAGTGTTACCGGGCCAAGGCAATGGGTCGCAACAACGTACAGGTGCAGGGCGAGGCCAGTGAGCTGCCCGGCGATGATTCCGAAGCCGCCGAGGGCTGATCTCAGCCTGTGAGAGGGCGTGCGCGAATACTGCGCGCACATCCACTCATGCAGGTGATCCCATGAAGGTCTGGAACCCGGTTGCGATGCGGGCCTACGCCCCGGCGATGGTTGGCTGGTGCCTCGCGCTGGCCGCCTGCCTGCGTGCGGAACAGCTGCGCGGCGACCTTCACGCGCAGGCCCTGCTGCCGGTACTGCAGGGCGGCGCGGTCGCCCTGCTGGTGTTCACGCTGTCCTGTATCGGTGCCGCCAGCATCGTGCTGTGGCGGACGGGCAGGAAGGTAGTACCGCCTCATGCTTTTGATGCTCAGGCCCATGCTTCACGGAAAGACGCAGAGATCACCTGAAGGGAAAGAGATGTTACCTGTCGATAGAACGCCTGCAACACCACCCTTTGCATTGATGCCGTTGCAGTTTCCAACACCCAAGCGACGATTCTGAATGAACCGGTTGGAGCGGAATGTTGCCGTGGTACCGCCCGATGTCTCAAACACCGCTCCACCATAGTTCGCACCGCTTACAGCATTGTTTTCTGCAAAAAAGCGCTGTGAACCCTGTACGACGTCAATACCCCATTCACCAGGGCGTTCGATCACCGAGTTCTTGATGGTGCAGTCGACGCAGTTCACCAGATAGATGGCGCTGGCGCCGGAGTCGATGACGCGGGCGCCATCAATCATGACGTTGCTCGAGTTGTAGATGGCCATCTCGCCATCGCCCCCCGGGCCATCCTTGCGTCCGGTCAGCTGCCCATAGAGGATGGTGACGTCGCGGGAATCGGTGATCCACAGATTCGGGTCTGCCACATTGTTGCGCGCTATGCCGTTGGCACGCATGAAGGTGTCCCATATATCCACACCTTTCCCGCCCACGACACCAGTGCTGATCTGGAAGCCGACGATATCGAGGCTCCAGATGATGATGCGGTCCTGATGATAGGCCAGTACACCGAAGTTTCCGCCTGCACCGGTGGACAATGTGAAGTTGTGCAGCATGGTGCCGCTGCCGAGCCCGATTGCCTTCTGTGGGGAGCCATGGGCGGAGATCACGACGTCGGCCATGCTCGCACCCAATCCCTCGATGGTCGTGCCGGAGGGAACTTCCAGTGGTGCAGGCCCAGTGACGTAGGTGCCAGGCCGCAGGCAGATTTTCTTGCCAGGTGCGGCGGTCACTGCGGCAGCAAGGTCACCACCACTGTCGAGAGTGAGATCGCATGCCGAGGCCTGCGCAGCACCGGCCAGGCCTATGGCAAAGAGTACGGCGGAAATGCGTTGTTTCATTATGGGTTCCTTCCGTGGAGTGGTTGAAGTTGCATCCAAGATACCGCAGCCGACCGGCTTGACGTCAACGCAGTACTTCATCCGAACTGACCAGCTGCACGTCATGCATCAGGTTGAGGTAAGCCTCGTAGTAGCCCTTGTGCGAGGCACCGACGATGGTCAGCATGCGGGTGCCTGGATGCTGGCCCAGGATGTCGCGCATGTTGGCGACCATGCGCAGGTTGCGGGTTTCCCAGTAGCCCACGTAGTTGCGGCCGAAGCCTTCCGGCGAGGGCTCGACGAGGGTCGCGCCGAAATCGCTGTTGAAGGCCACCATCGCGGCCTCGGGCGTGTTGTAGGCGCGATACATTGCGAGCAATCCATCCGGTTGAGCAAGATTGGCCTCCAGTCGTTCATCGGCCGCCCTGCGCGCTTTGACGAAGGAATTGTCCCAGGCACCGCGTATGGCGGCAGCGTAGGCCTTCTGCTGCGATTCCGGTGTTGGCGAATCTGCAGTGTGGTCGTCGACCGACCACAGGCGCTCCAGCCCCAGGCGTGCCGCAAGTACGCCGGCCACCAGTCCGGCCTCGTTGCGGCGGGCCATACGCGTGTCGAGGAACTGCACCAGTTCCGGTGTCAGGCTGTCCGAAGCACGTCGCTCTTCCCTGGGCAGCCGCAGCCATTGGACGACTGCCGAGCTGCTTTCGCCCGCGGCTAGGAACACGGCGGCCAATCGGCGCCGCTGGGCAGCGGTCGGCGCCTTCGGCCAATCCGCAAGCAGGCGTTCCATCTCCACGTTGGCGCTGGGCACGTCCAGGCCGGTGGCGGCCTGCGCCGGTGCCGGATCGATGCAGTAGTCCGCTACGCTCTCCGCGTATCGGGCCGGATTGCGGCGCATGAAGTCACACTGCAGGCCGGACAGGTTCTCCACCGCGATCGCGGTGGGCCGCCAGGCTTCCAGGCGCTGCAGAAGAGGTTCCAGCATCGCCGGCGTGAAGGTCTCCGGCAGGCTGGACAGGTGCGGGCTGCCCAGCACCAGCACTTCGTTCGGGCGTCCTGCGGGTGGTCCCTTCAGCTGGTCGGGGTGGAAGGCGGGTCGATAGGCGGCGTCGTTGGCCAGCGCGCTGCTGCTGCACAGGGCCAGGAAGAGAAGGCTGGCAAAGCGAGGGAACATGCGATCTCCATGTCGATAAGCATCCTGCGGGACCTTCATGCTGGTCATTTTCTCCTGCTGGGGAATCCCGCATTGGTCATGTAAACCTTTCTGCCTTGAGCTGCATCCTTCTGCTGAGCGATGCTGTACGCAATGCCCAGGCGATGCAGAAGATGACATTGGACGACTGGACCATCGACAGTCCGCGGCTGCACCTCCGGCCATTCACGCCCGGTGATGCCGACGAGGCATTTGTGGCAATCACACCCGGGCTGACCCGCTATATGGCGTTCGAGCCGCCACCCTCGAAGGAGGCGTTTGCTGGCGTCTGGCGGGCGTGGCTGCTTACCATCGCCGACGGGACCGACATCACGTTGGTGATCCGCAGGCGCGGGGATGGGGTATTCCTTGGCCTGGCAGGCCTGCATCGAGCCCGTGAAGCAGAACCCGAACTGGGCATCTGGATCGCAGAAGTGATGCATGGGCACGGCTATGGCCGCGAGGCAGTGGCGGCGGTGTGGTCGGCGGCCTCCGGGCGCCTGCGCTGTGCTGCGTTCCGCTACCCGGTGGCGGAACGGAACCGGTCCAGCCGTGCACTGGCTGAGTCCCTTGGTGGGCAGGCTGTGGCACGTGAGCAGGGCGTGAAGTACGCGGCAATCGTCTACCGCATTCCGGCTGCAATGCACAGAGTTGCGACGGACGTCGCGGAATCCCGCTAAAGCGGCCGACGGCGTCGCCGATACTCCCTCTGGATCCCGCTCCAGTCACCCGCCGCAGGACCCCAGGCTGCCCCCGACGGGTGGTCCGCGCAGTGTGTTCCGCCGTTTCCAGATGCCGATCGCACCCGCAGCAGACGTTCTTGGCAGTCGCTCGAGAGGTGCCCGTTGGCACCTGTAGTCCCTGGCAACTGATGTTGCCGCCGGGCATCCCGCCCGTCGGGTCACAACCGCTTACCGGACACCGAGGATCAGACAATGCTCATTCCAGGCTTCACGGCAGGCGCGCAGGCGCCGGCCGAGCTGCATACCCGTTGGTCGCCCTGGCGTGCGCTGCTTGGCGTGCTGGCGCCGCAGCAACGCACCAGCACAGAGGCGGCGATGACCGACCGCACCGAGCTGGAAGCGCAGGTGGCCGCGCTGCATCGCGTGCAGGCCGTCATCGAGTTCGCTCTCGACGGCACCATCCTGCGGGCCAATGACAATTTCCTGCAGGCGATGGGTTACCGGCTGGAGGAGATCCAGGGCAAGCATCACTCCCTGTTCGTCGACCCCGAGCAGGCGCGCAGCGCGGAATACCGCGACTTCTGGGTGCGCCTGGGACGTGGCGAATATGACGCCGGACAGTATCGGCGCTTCGGCAAGGGCCAGCGTGAGATCTGGATCCAGGCCTCGTACAACCCGGTGCTGGACCGCCAGGGGCGGCCGTACAAGGTGGTCAAGTTCGCGACCGACATCACCGCGCAGAAGCTGCAGGCGGCCGACTCGGCGGGGCAACTGGCCGCGATCGCCAAATCGCAGGCGGTGATCGAGTTCAGCATGGATGGCCGCATCCTGTCGGCCAATGACAATTTCCTGGCCGCTACCGGCTACAGCCTGGACGAAGTGCGCGGGCAGCACCATTCGTTGTTTGTCGAGCCTGAGCATCGCAGCAGCGTCGAGTATCGCCAGTTCTGGGAGAAGCTCGGGCGCGGCGAATATGACGCCGGCCAGTATCGGCGCCTGGGCAAGGGCGGGCGCGAGGTCTGGATCCAGGCATCCTACAACCCGATCCTGGACCTCAATGGCAAGCCGTTCAAGGTCGTCAAGTACGCCACCGACATCACCGCGCAGGTGCACGAGAACCAGGCCATGCAGCGCGCCGTGGCGCAGACCCGCGAGGTGGTGGCTGCCGCCAAGCAGGGCGATCTGACCCAGCGCGTGGCCACCGCCGACAAGAACGGGTCGATCGCCGAACTGTGCGAAGGCGTGAATTCGCTGGTCGAGGCGATGGCCGCGATCATCGGCCAGATCAAGTTCGCCGCGGACACCATCGCAGTCGGCGCGACCGAAATCGCACAGGGCAACAGTGACCTCTCGCAGCGTACCGAGCAGCAGGCGGCCTCGCTGGAGGAAACCGCTGTGTCGATGAAAGGCCTGGCCGAGACCGTGCAGCGCACGGCCACCAACGCGCGCCAGGCCAGCCAGCTGGCCGGTGGAGCGGCCGACGTCGCCGCTCGAGGCGGCACTGTGGTGCATGAAGTGGTCGAGACGATGGCGGTGATCAATGCCTCGTCGCGGCGCATCGTCGACATCATCGGAGTGATCGACGGCATCGCCTTCCAGACCAACATTCTCGCGCTGAACGCAGCGGTGGAGGCTGCGCGTGCCGGTGAACATGGCCGCGGCTTTGCCGTGGTCGCCACTGAGATCCGCGAGCTGTCGCAGCGTTCGGCCAGCGCAGCCAAGGAGATCAAGCACCTGATCGATGAGTCGGTTGCCAATGTGGGCGCCGGCACGGCGCAGGTTGAGAGCGCGGGCCGTACCATGGATGAAATCGTGACCAACGTGCGCCGGGTCAGTGACCTGATGACTGAAATCAGCACGGCCTCGCAGCAGCAGAGCGACGATATCCAGCAGATGAATCATGCGGTCGACCTGATCGATCAGGGCACCCAGCAGAACGCGGCCCTGGTCGAGGAGGCGTCGGCGGCGGCGCGCAGCATGGAAGAGCAGTCGGCGCAGCTGCTGCAGACCGTGGCCAGTTTCCGCGTGCAGGGCGGGGCCGGGCACCGGCACGGAACAGCGGGGCTGCACGCGGTCTAGGCGCGGCGACCGGACGGGTCTTCCTTGCTATCGGTGTCGCCGCGTACGCAGTTGCGACCGGCATGTTTGGCGCGATACAGGGCCTGGTCGGCGCGTTCGACCAGGTCGCGCGGATCGCGGTCTTCGCCGGGTGCCTGCCAGGCCACGCCGATGCTGATGGTGACGGTGGCCTCGGGGGCGGGCAGGGCTGCGGCTTCGACCGAAGCGCGCAGCCGTTCGCCCAGGCCCAGGGCGTGGGCGGCATCGGGCGAGGGCAGGGCGGCGATGAACTCTTCGCCGCCATAGCGCGCCAGCAGATCGTCACCCCGTTGCAGGCAGCCATCAAGAATGGCGGCGACCGACTGCAGGCGACGATCGCCCTCCGGATGGCCATAGGTGTCATTGAGCCGTTTGAAGTGGTCGATGTCGATCATCAGTACCGCCAGCCCGAGTCCCTGGCGGCGTGCGCGGCCACGGGCATTGCCAAGAGATTCGTCGAAGCTGCGGCGGTTGCCCAGCCCAGTCAGCGGATCGCGCCGCGCCAGCGTTTCCAGCTCATCGCGCTGGCGCTGGATCTCCACCTGGCTCAGCACGCTGCGCAGGGCATAACTGAGCATGGCACCAATGAAGCCCACCGTGGCCAGGGTGGGCTGCAGGCGCGCGACCAGCAGCGCCACCATCATCAGCAGCAAGGGCAGCATCAACGGCACGCCGGCGTCGACGATGCGGCGCAGGCTGCGCGATACCTCCACCGCCGGATAGCGGCGCTTGCTGGCGGCCATGACGGCCAGCATCACGAACAGTCCGCTGATCAGCAGGTCCCCCCAGTTGCCGTCAGGCAGCTGCGGCTGGTAGGTGTTGATGTAGAACGCCAGCAGGAAGTAGCCCAGCGCGTAGATCGCAAGTGTCCGGAAAAAATCGCGGCGGTCGGGATTGTCCTCGGCCAGGAAGCGGATCAGCGCGAAGCAGAACACCAGGCTGTTCTGTAGGTTGCTCATGGCGTTCAGGCACTGCGTCCACAATGCGGCGTTGAAATGCGCCATCGCCCGCGTGTGCCCGAAGTACAGCAGCCACAGCAGTGCGATGATCAGCAGGTCCACCGCGCGGATGCAGCGGTTGCCGCCGCCCGGGCTGGCGGCCACGTAGGTCAGGGGGATGCGGTAGAACACGTACAGGATCAGCGAAGACACGGTCATCTGCGCAGGATCGAGGCCGGCCACATTGCGGTACAGCAGGGCGAGCAGGGCCAGCGAGAACAGGCCCACGGCAGTGCCCAGCGTCCGCCATTTGCAGGCCGCCTGGCGGCTGTCACGTGCACGCCGCACGCAGGCCAGTGCAGCCAGCAACGGGGCGGTGATCAGCATCAGGTAGGAGCCGACCGGGTCCTGCGGGCCAACAAAGGCAATGACGAGCGCGTGCGTGACCAGAAAAAACAGTGCCGCACGCAACGTCATGCATTCCCCCGCCCCCAGCTCCGGCTGGGATCACGATAGGCAGAAGCACGTGTGGCTTGCAAGAAAAGTGTGCGCTGCGTCTATTTCGAAGCTTGCCGGAAGTCGCAGTTGTGTTTCAGCATGGTGACGCGGAGCCTTCGACGCGGGCGTACATCCAGAAGTCACGGGGCTGTCCTCGAACCCGCCGGTAAGCGCGCAGCAGGCCTTCGCGCTGCATGCCGAGGCGTTCCAGCACGGCGATCGAGCGGGCGTTGCTGTCCAGGACAGTCGCCTGGATTCGGACCAGGGCGAGTGCGGCATGGCCCCATTCGAGCACCGCGCGTGCTGCGTGCGTGGCCAGTCCCTGACCCTGCCAGCGCGGATCGAGATCATAGGCAAGTTCGCCGCGGCCATGCGACAGGTCGATTCCGTTCAGGCCAACGGTGCCGATCAGCTGGCTGTCGGCGCCCACCAGCGCCCAGCGCTGGTCCGTTGCCGTGGGCAGGTAACCGGCGATCTGGCAGCGCAGTGCTCTTTCGGAAACGTCGCCCCAGCTGGTGTGCTCGGTCACGCCCGGCAGCGAGAGATAACGGGCCCAGGCGGCAGCATCATCCACGTGCAGTGGACGCAGACGTGCGGGCAGGGTGGCGGGGAGCGTGGGCAGGGCGGGCGTTGGCATCGTCGCCGGTGTCGGCGCTCCGGTCCTGAAAATGCAAAAGGCCAGGTCGGGGACCTGGCCTTTGATGCAGTGGTGCCGGTGAAAGGACTCGAACCTTCATGGGGTCACCCCCGGCTGATTTTGAGTCAGCTGCGTATACCATTCCGCCACACCGGCAGGCAGCGTGCGAGTGTAACCGAGGTCGGCACGGCTTTCATAGTGGGGAGGCCGATCGGGGCGCGTCCTGTCGGCTTCGGCCCTGTCATGGCTATACTGCGGCGGCTTGAATGCCTCCAGGAGCGGTAGCCGATGACAGTGTTGCAGGACCTGAGGGTGCTGGTGGTCGAGAACGACGAGATGAGTGCCGCACTGCTGCAGATGCAGCTGGTGCATGCCGGTGCGACGGTGGTGGGGCTGGCCGCGAGCGTGGCTGAAGCGCTGCGCCTGCTGCAGGCGTCGACCCCGGACGTGGCCCTGCTCGATTACCGCCTGGCCCGCAATGAGACCAGCGAGCCGGTGGCTGCGGCACTGTCGGCGCGCGGAGTGCCGTTCGTGCTGGCCACCGGGATGCAGGCCGAGCAGCTGCCCGAGCCGATGCTGGCCGGCGTGCTGCTGGTCAAGCCCTATCTCTCGGCAGATCTGAGCCAGGCGCTGGTACGCGCAGTGGGCCGCGCCAGCGCCAGCGCCAGCGCCTGATTGGCGCGTGCTGAAGCGGTGGGCGTATCCTGCCCGGGCCTGAATGCTCAGGCCTGCAAGGAGAGTGGCATGAAGAAGTGGATCAAGCGCATGGTTGCTGCGGGTGTCCTTTCGATGGCGGTCTTCGGTGGTACGGCCTCTGCCGCGTGGTGTGGCCAGCCCTGTTTCCAGCTCTACAAGAGCTGCATCGCGCGGGGTGGAGAGGTCGAACAATGCCTGCAGGAACAGGCCTTCTGCGAAGAGGCGATGTGCGGCGGCAATCCCTGATCCATGAACCCCGCCCAGGCGGGGTTTTTCATCTGTGCGCGGTGTTCAGCCCGCTTCTTCGTATACGTAGCGGATCTCCTCGTGGTCGTCGAGGATGCGGTACTGCCGCGCCAGGTCATCCGGATCGGGATTGAGCCAGGCATCGAGGTGTTCCTTGCGGATGGGAACGACGCCGCGGTCATGGCCCGCAGCGGCGACGTCGTGCGGAGGCGTGTCGGTGATCGTGGCAAATGACAGGAGGCGACCTTCCGGTCCTTCCCATTCCGCCCACAGGCAGGCCAGCAGCAGGTCGCGCGGGGGATCGGGCCGGAACTCCAGCACCACGTCCTGATCCTTCTCATCGGCACCCAGCGTACGGCCGGCGATGGCATGGCGTGGCACGTGCTCATAGAACGCCTGCACCACCACCACGCCGTGGCGCAGCCCGAATGCACCGCGCCAATAGCCTTCCAGGCTGTCGCGCCGCGCGTTGTAGGTGCCGGGATAGAGGATGTCGTTGCGCACCGGCTTGTCCGGCAGCCGGCACTGGTAGCGCATCGGCTTGATCACGCGTTTGCCGCCCTCGCTGATCATCACCGGTGCGTAGGTACCGGGGAAAATGCGGTTGTCGCGCGGCAGCAACTGCACCCGGTGCAGGTCTTCCAGCCGAGCCTGCGCACGATCGATGCGGTTGCCGGCCACGCGCAGGTCGTTGCGTGCCTTCTGGGTGGGGCGGGTCGCCAGCGTGGCATTGGCAATATCGCGTCGCTCGCGCTGGCGGGCCAGCTCCGCTTCCAGATCCTGGCGTTCCTGCGCATGCCACTGCTGGATTTTCGCGACGATGTCGCGGCCCTGCTCGGTGCGCGCGCCGGCGAAGCCGTCATCCATCGCCTTGGGAGTTCTGGGGCGCTTCTTGCCAGGATCGTGCGCGTACAGCTCCGCGAATTCTTCCAGCGACAGGATGGCGCCGAACTCGCGCACCAGCTTGGCGTAGTCGGCGCGGATGAGGGCGGAATAGCACATGGGAACTCTGCGGGCGTGCGTCGCAGCAGCTGCGACATGGATGAGGCAGGATAGCCCGACCTACAGGGAGATAGCGCATGAATGATTCCGTCGCCTGCCAGTTCCGCGACGCCGTGCCCACGGTCGAAGACTATTGTCAGCTGCGTGTGCTGGCGGGCCTCAGTGCCAAGAGCCAGGAGGCGGCGGCACGCGCGCTGCCCAATACCCTGTATGGCGTGTGTGCCTACCAGGGTAACGAGCTGGTGGCGATGGGGCGCATCGTCGGCGATGGGGGCTGCCACCTGCAGGTCTGCGATATCGCTGTGTTGCCGCGCCTGCAGGGGCAGGGCCTGGGCAAGGAAGTGATGCGTCGCCTGGAGGGCTGGATGCAGGCGAACCTGCCGCCGTCGGCATACGTCAGCCTTCTGGCAGATGGTGAAGCGCACCGGTTGTACGCGCAGTTTGGTTTCGCACCCACCGCACCTGCATCGATCGGGATGTATCGCCGGTTCTGAGGTGTGGCCGAGTTGAAGCCATCCACGCATGGCGTGGATCTACTGGGCCAACCGCCGCCGGATCCATCCCGGCCCTGCAGTAGATCCGCGCCATGCGTGGACAGGGCCTTCCCAGGAATCACAGGCAAAGAAAAACCCCGGCCGAAGCCGGGGTTTTAAAGAATTGGCGTCCCCACGGGGATTCGAACCCCGGTCGCCACCGTGAAAGGGTGATGTCCTAGGCCTCTAGACGATGGGGACGCACGAAAACTTCAAGTTGTAGATCCTTCGACGGCCTAATGTCGAAGTGGTGGAGCCAAGCGGGATCGAACCGCTGACCTCCTGCATGCCATGCAGGCGCTCTCCCAGCTGAGCTATGGCCCCAATGAAACTCCGGATGATCTGCCGGGAGCAGAGTCCGTTTTGAAACTGGCGTCCCCACGGGGATTCGAACCCCGGTCGCCACCGTGAAAGGGTGATGTCCTAGGCCTCTAGACGATGGGGACGCACGAAAAACTTCAAGTTGTAGAACCTTCGACGGCCTAATGTCGAAAGTGGTGGAGCCAAGCGGGATCGAACCGCTGACCTCCTGCATGCCATGCAGGCGCTCTCCCAGCTGAGCTATGGCCCCGTGTTACCGAGCCGCCTATCATACCTGCGTGTTCACGTTTGTGGAAGCTTTTTTTGAGCTTTTTTCGCTCCGGTTCAACCGCGACCACGAGGGCAGGAGAACCGCAACGCCACAACCTGAATGCCGGTAGGCGGTGAACAAAAAAGACCCGGTTATCGGCCGGGTCCTCGTTGTTCGTGATGAGTGGCGTCCCCACGGGGATTCGAACCCCGGTCGCCACCGTGAAAGGGTGATGTCCTAGGCCTCTAGACGATGGGGACGCAATTCTCATCAATGTTCTTTAGCGACCTTTCGACGGCCTAATGCCGAAAGATTGGTGGAGCCAAGCGGGATCGAACCGCTGACCTCCTGCATGCCATGCAGGCGCTCTCCCAGCTGAGCTATGGCCCCACGTCGCTGAGGAGCGAAATAATAGCCTTGCCCCAGGGGGTTGGCAAGCATTTGTTGCACTTTTCTTCACATGCGTTGCGAAGCCGATGTCAGTCGCCTTTCGCCTGTGCAGCGTCGTCGGTCAGTGCCGCCAGGATCGGGCACTGGTCCAGCGCGCCGTGACCTCGGCAGGCGTCGACCAGCAGCGAAAGTGCAGTGTGCATGCGTTGCAGCTCCGCCATCCGCTGTGCGATGTCCTGCAGGCGGGCCTGCGCGGTGTCACGCACGCTGCCCATGTCCTGCTGGTGGTGATCACTGAGCGCGAGCAGTTCTCCGATTTCCTCCAGGCTGAAGCCCAGTGCCTTGGCGCGGCGGATGAAGCGCAGCCGGCGCAGATCCGGCTCGCCGAAGATGCGGTAACCCCCCGCCGAGCGCGCCGCCGTCGGCAGCAGCTGTTGCCGTTCGTAATAGCGGACCGTATCGATCGGCACGCCCGCCTGACGGGCCAGTTGTCCAATGTTCATGGCGGATTCCTGCAGGGGCTGCCGACCATTGTGAAGCCTGGAGTCTGGTCGAGAGTCAAGGCTTGGCCCGGGTGCGCGCATTCAGCGCACTTTGCAACTTTCTTCATAGCCCCGCCGATGGACCAGTTCCTACCCTTCGCCTGAACCGGCCGTTCGATGGCCTGCAACGAACCGAGGAGGTGGTCTGTGGAAGGATTCAGGAACGAAGGATTCGTCGAGATCGCGGTGGTTGAATACCCGGGAGGTGATCCGTCTGCCGCCTCCGTACTGGCCGAAATGGCGCACGTTGCCAATCGCCTTGCCCAGCAGCAGCGTCGGCCGTTCAAGCGGGTGCTGGTCACCCGCTGGATCGTGCCGGCCAGCCAGACAGGGGTGCATCGTATTGCGGGTGCGGAAATGCTCGATGCGGCCATCCCGGCTGTGATCGCGGTTCCCGGCCAGATCAGTGCCGGCGCGTGCCTGCGCGCGGACGAGGTCCTGCTGGACTGGCTGCGTGCGCACTATGACGGCGGCAGCCTGCTGGCCGCCGCCAGTGATGGCGTCAGCGTGCTGGCACGCGCCGGGTTGCTGGCCGGGCGTACGGTCAGTGGCCCCGATCTCGGACGCCATCCAGGCCTGCAGGCGCAGGCCGCGAGCTGGGTGCCGAGCGAGCGGGCGCTGGTGGATGACGGTGACCTGCTGACGGTCGGCGGGGCCCAGGCCTGGCGCTTCCTTGGCCTGCGACTGTTGTACCGGCTGCACGGGCAGGGCGTGGCCAGTGCGGTCGCACAGCAACTGGGCATCACCGTGCCCGCCACGATCCAGCAGGACCTGGAGCGCTTCAGCGCCAACTTCGCACATGGCGATCGTGATGTGCTGAAGGCACAGCGCTGGCTGCACACCACGGCGGCACGCGGCGCCACCCTTGCCGCGATCTGCGAGGTCTCCGGGCTGGAGCCGCGCACACTGCAGCGGCGGTTCCTCAAGGCCACCGGCCTGCGGCCGATCGAATACTGCCAACGGCTGCGCATCGCCAAGGCGCAGACCCTGCTGCAGCAGGGGGCGGGTATCGATGAGGTGGCGTGGGGTGTCGGCTATGCTGATCAGAGTGCTTTCCGCCGGTTGTTCCTGCGCATCGTTGGCATGACGCCGGCCAACTATCGGCGTCACGTCAGCAGCAAGCGTCGCGAGCGGCCCTTGATGCCGTCGGTGGCAGGCAGCCTGCGCGGGCTGCAATCGCCGTCGGTGATGCAACTGGGGCGCAGCGCGGCCTGATGTCGGCGGCATCGTCGCGCTTGCAACCGGAGCGCGACACTTCGACCATGCAGTCAGTGGACGATTGAACAGGTGGTCTGATGTCGAGCGTTGGGCCGGTGCCGATGCCGGTGGTGTTGATTCTCGTGTGCGTAGTGATTGCCATGGCCGTGGCGCGTCTGTGGCCACGCAGGAAGGACGGCATGCCGCTGCCTTCTGCACCCAGCATGGTTCTGGACATGCTGCTGGTGGGCCTGCTGTGTGGTCGCATCAGCTTCGTGGCCTTGAACTTCGCCCTGTATCGCGAGGCGCCGTGGAGCATTCTGCAGATTGCCGATGGTGGCTACCACCTGGTGGTTGTCCTGGTTGCGGGATCGGCATGGGGGCTGTGGCGGGTGCGCCCATGGCGGGCGTTGCGCGCCCCGGTGCTGGGCGCGGCGTTGGCGGGTGTGCTGCTATGGGCGGGCGGTAGTCAGCTGCTGTCCGCATGGCAGGAGCGGCAGATGCCCTTGCCGGTACTGCAGGTTGCTGATCTGCAGGGGGGCAGGGTTGATCTGCAGCAGTTCCGGGGAAAACCGCTTGTGCTGAATCTCTGGGCGACCTGGTGCGGGCCCTGCCGGCGCGAGATGCCGGTCCTGGCTGCGGCGCAGCAGGCGCATGCGGACGTGCAGTTCGTGTTCCTCAATCAGGGTGAAACCCTTGAGGAGGTCCAGGGTTTCGTTGCGCGCGAACGGCTCCTGCTGCACAACGTATTGCTGGACGATGACGCTGCGGCATCCACGGTGCTGGGCGTGCAGGCCTATCCCTCGACCCTGTTCTTCGACGCCGAAGGGCGCCTGCGTGAACTGCACCTGGGCGAACTGACGGCAGCCGGTCTTGAACACAAACTGCGCCGGCTGCGGTAGCCTGCGCGGGCATCTCACTACGGAGTTCCCATGTTGTCGACTTCCCTGCGCACCGCCCCTGCGGTGCTGTTGCTGCCGGTCCTGCTGGCATTGGCCGCCTGCAGCCAGGCACAGACGCCACCGGGCAAGACAGCCGCGGCACCGGCAGCGAGCGCCACAGCCACGGCCAACAAGGGCGATCGTCCTGCGGTGCTGAAGGGCATCGAGAAGCATGGTTTCGAGGTCGTCGCAGAATTCGATGCCCCCGGTGGCCTGCGGGGCTTCGCTGGCGTGGTCGGCGGCCAGCAGCCGGCAGCGGCCTATGTCACCGCTGATGGCAAGCACGTACTGGTCGGCAGCCTGTTCGATGCGGAGGGCAACGATGTAGCCGCTGAGGCCGTTGAAAAGCTGGTGGCTTCGCCGATGTCGGCCAAGATGTGGACCAAGCTGGAAGCCAGCGCCTGGGTGCGTGATGGCAAGGCCGATGCGCCGCGCGTGGTCTACACCTTCAGCGATGCCAACTGCCCGTACTGCCACAAGTTCTGGGAAGCGGCACGGCCGTGGGTCGATGCCGGCAAGGTGCAGCTGCGTCACATCATGGTCGGCGTGATCCGCGAGGACAGCCCGGCCAAGGCCGCGGCGATCCTTGCCGCGCGTGACCCGAGCGCAGCGCTGCTGCAGAACGAGCACGATTTTGATCGCGGTGGCATCAAGGCGCTGCCGAACATCAGCCGCGAGATCGCTGGCAAGCTCGACGCCAATCAGGTGCTGATGATCGAGATGGGCTTCCAGGGCACGCCGGGCATCCTGTTCCAGGACGCACAGGGCCAGGTGCAGCGTCGTGCGGGTCTGCCGCAGGGTGCCGATCTGCAGACGGTGCTTGGCCCGCGCTGAGTGGCGCCAGCCCCATGAAACATTGCGCAGGCCCGCATGGCAGCATGCGGGCCTGTCGCATTCCATGGCGGGCATTGCGGTTGCGGGCCCGCGCAACAGTGGTTCATCGTCACGTCTGAATCGT
The DNA here is from genome assembly GCF_056481145.1 of Stenotrophomonas sp. 93052_Sma. Lineage (NCBI taxonomy): Bacteria > Pseudomonadati > Pseudomonadota > Gammaproteobacteria > Lysobacterales > Lysobacteraceae > Stenotrophomonas > Stenotrophomonas sp. 93052_Sma. The sequence continues at coordinate 2,934,134 of NZ_CM151134.1, read as the reverse complement.
GACTGACATCAAGCATCCCGCCTTGATTCCAATCAAGGCCAAAAACGACAGGCGGATTAGCCTGTGACGCATGGAATACAGCGTCAATGCGCGATGGATGCCGCGCTCGCCACGCCCTGATCAGGGTCGGCTGGCACAGCCATTCACGACACTCTCACTCCGTGCTTGTTACCCAGACCGCTGCGGTCGCCACCTCTCTGGCAGCGCGGCCTTGATGGCGTCGACATCGGTGCGGGCAGGACAGTGTCATCGTCCTGTTGCCTGCCATGCGCAGGCTGGCCGGTGTCGTCGACGCAGTATCCGCATTTCCAGCAACGGCAGCACGAGGCCGGAGTGGCGCATGCGTGCGTCCCGTCTGCGTGCTGCGAACAGGGGTCGTCCAGGGAGGATGCAATGCGCGTGGCGGTACTGAGCCTGGCCTGTGTGACAGCACTGGCGATCACGCCGGCGTATGCACAGGTGGATGACAAGGAGGACGCGCAGGCGCTGCGTCGTGAGATTGCGGTCATGCGGCAGGCACTGGAGGGCATGCAGCAGCGGTTGGACCGCCTTGAGCCGCGCGACGCAACCGTTGCGCCTGCTACAGCACAGGCACCCGCGGCCGTGGTCGCGCCTGCCAGCACTGCCAACCTGCTGCACCCCACCCAGGTACCGGGCGTGGCACAGCCGGTGCTGCCGCAGCGCGAATCGGTGGCCGATCCGTCCACCGCCGCGTCGCGACCGGACAGTGCGGCCGGCCCGACCGATCCGGATCTGAAGGGCTTCTTCGCCATTCCGGGTACTGACACGGTGATCCGTATCGGCGGCTACGCCAAGCTGGATGCCATCGCCGATTCGCGTGCAGCGGGGGATGAGGATCAGTTCATTCCCTCGTCGATGCCGGTCGGCGGCAGTCATCGTGATGTCTCAAACTTCAACATCCACGCCAAGCAGACCCGCTTCAGCTTCGAGGCGCGGCGTCCGACCACGCACGGCAACCTGCGCTTCTATCTGGAGAACGACTTCTTCGGCAGTAGTGACGGCTACGAATTCCGGCTGCGCCATGCCTATGGCCAGCTCGGCAATACCTACGCCGGCTATGGCTATTCCAGTTTCATGGATCCGGACAGCCTGCCCGACACATTGGATTTCGCAGGTCCCGGCGGTGCCGGCTACCTGCTGGTGGCAGGCATCCACCACAGCTTTGCGATGGGCAAGGGCAACAGCCTGACCGTCGCCGCCGAAGATCCGAAGACCGAACTGGCCGGCGCCAGCGATGAGCGAGCGGCAGTGAACCGCCTGCCCGACGTGACGGTGACCGCGCGCATGGAGCGCGACTGGGGCCACCTGCAGCTGGGCGCGGTGGCACGCAGCCTGGCCTATGACGGCGATGGCGAGCGCGACCGGCGCATGGCCGGTGGCCTGCAACTCAGCGGTTCGGCGTCGGTGGGCGAGCGCGACCTGCTGCTGTTCGGTGCCCTCGGCGGGCGCGGCCTCAGCCGTTACACCGCCGACCTGACCGGCTCCGGGCTGGACGCGGTGGTCGGTGCCGATGGCCGCCTTGATGCGCTGGACCTGCACGGTGGGTTCGTTGGCTACACCCACTACTGGTCCGAGCTGTGGCGTTCGAACCTGATCTTCGGCCAGCTGACCCTGGAGCGGAATGCTGCATTGGCAGCCGACGCATTCCGTCAGAGCCGCTACGGCGTGTTCAACCTGATCTGGAGCCCGGCACCGTCGTGGACGATGGGCATGGAGCTGCTGTACGGCCGCCTGGAACAGCAGAGCGGCGCGCGCGGCGACACGGTCCGGGTGCAGGGCAGTCTGCAATACAACTTCATCAAATAGGCGCCAGCGGTCGTACGCCAGCGTAACCGTCCCCACGCCCGGTTGTACCGGGCTCATGCCAGTACAGGAGATTGTCATGGCAGAAGCAAAGAAAATCGGGGTGGTCGGAGCCACCTTCCTCGTCGCCGGCAACATGATGGGCTCAGGCGTGTTCCTGTTGCCGTCCAGTCTGGCCAAGATCGGCACCGCCTCGATCTGGGGCTGGCTGATCACCACCGCCGGTGCGCTGCTGCTGGCCTTCGTATTCGCCAAGCTGGGCAAGCTGGCACCGAAGGCCGGCGGTCCCTATGCCTACGCGCGTGACTGGTTCGGGCCCTACATGGGCTTCCAGACCAATACCATCTACTGGTTCGCCAACTGGATCGGCAACGTCGCCATCCCGATCGCGGCGGTGGGCTACTTCAGCTACTTCTTCCCGATCCTGTCCGAGCCGCTGGTGCGCTGCATCGCGGTGCTTGTGCTGGTGTGGGCGCTGAGCTTCGCCAACATGATCGGCCCGGCCTTCGTCAGTCGCGTGCAGACGGTCACCACCAGCTTCGCGCTGGTGCCGATCCTGGGTATCGCCATCTTCGGCTGGTTCTTCTTCGATGCCGACATCTTCAAGGGCGCCTACAACGTGTCCGGTGAATCCAACTTCGGCGCGATCTCCAGTGCCGCGGCACTGACCCTGTGGGCCTTCATCGGCGTCGAATCCGCTTCGGTGACTGCCGGCGTGGTGGAGAATCCGGAAAAGAACGTGGCCCGCGCCACCCTGGCGGGCGTGTTCCTGGCTGCCATCGCCTACATCGCCAGTTCGTCGGTGATCATGGGCATGGTGCCCAATGGCGAGCTGCAGACTTCTGATGCACCGTTTGCACTGGCTGCCGCCAAGGCCGTCGGTGGCTGGGGTGGCGCGCTGGTCAGCCTGTGTGCCTTCATCGGCGCTGCCGGTTCGCTGGGCGGCTGGATCCTGCTGACCGCACAGAGTGCCAAGGCGGCCTCCGATGATGGCCTGTTCCCGAGCATCTTCAGCAAGACCAACAAGGACGACGTGCCGGTCAAGGGCGTGCTGATCGTGGCGGTGCTGATGACCCTGGCGGTGCTGGTCACCTCCACCTCGGAAACCGCGTCGGCCCAGTTCGACGTGATCACGTCGGCGGCGGTGGTGCTGACCCTGCTGCCCTACATCTACTCGTGCGTGGCCTGCTACTTCGTGGTCGAGCGTTCGCACACCCTGGTCCACACCGGTGCGTTCTGGACACTGACCAGCCTGACCGTCGTGTACTGCCTGTGGGCGATCTACGGCTCGTCGGGAACCATCGTGCAGTACGCCTTCCTGTTCGTGCTGTTCATCACCGTGTTCTATCCCTTCTTCAGCGAGGAGCGCCGCCAGCAGCGGCAGCGCGCCCGCGAGGCATCGGCCATCAGCGCCGGCGCCCAGCGTTCCTGAGTTAGTCAAGGAGAATCAACGTGTACTTCAAGTCCCTGGATTACCCGGTCATTGTCATCGACAACGACTACGAGTCGCCCCGCATCGGTGGCATCCTGATCCGCGCCCTGGTGGAAGAGCTGCGCAGCAACGACCAGCGCGTGCTGTGCGGCCTGAACCTGGATGATGCCCGCGCCGGTGCCCGCACCTACGTGGCGGCCTCGGCGGTGCTGATCTCGATCGACGGCAGTGAAGAGGTGGATGGCGAGTTCCAGCGCCTGACCGCCTTCCTGCGCGAGCAGAGCGCACGCCGCGCCAATCTGCCGGTGTTCCTGTACGGCGAGCGCCGCACCATCGAGAAGGTGCCGAGCAAGCTGCTCAAGTACATCCACGGTTTCATCTTCCTGTTCGAAGATACCAAGAGCTTCATCTCGCGGCAGGTGATGCGCGCGGCCGAAGACTACATGAAGAACCTGCTGCCGCCGTTCTTCAAGGCATTGATCCACCATGCGGCCGAGTCAAACTACTCCTGGCACACGCCCGGCCATGCCGGCGGCGTGGCGTTCACCAAGTCGCCGGTCGGGCGCGCGTTCCATCAGTTCTACGGCGAGAACACGCTGCGCAGCGATCTGTCGATCTCGGTGCCGGAACTGGGTTCGCTGCTCGATCACACCGGCCCGATCAAGGACGCCGAGAACGAGGCCGCACGCAACTTCGGTGCCGACCATACCTTCTTCGTCACCAATGGCACCTCCACCGCCAACAAGATCGTCTGGCATGGCACGGTGGCGCGCGGTGACGTGGTGTTCGTCGATCGCAACTGCCACAAGTCGCTGCTGCACGCGCTGATCATGACCGGTGCGGTGCCGGTGTACTTCACGCCCAGCCGCAACGCGCACGGCATCATCGGCCCGATCAGCCTGGACCAGTTCACGCCGGAGTCGCTGCAGCAGCGCATCGCTGCCAACCCGCTGGCCAGCCAGGCCTACAAGGCCGGCTCCAAGCCGCGCATCGCGGTGGTCACCAACTCCACCTACGATGGCCTGTGCTACAACGCCGAGAAGATCGCCGACGAGATCGGCAGCGCGGTGGACTTCCTGCATTTCGACGAAGCCTGGTACGCCTACGCTGCGTTCCATCCGTTCTACGAGAACCACTACGGCATGGCCAAGGGCAAGCCGCGCGAGCAGGATGCGATCATCTTCACCACGCATTCCACGCACAAGCTGCTGGCCGCGTTCTCGCAGGCCTCGATGATCCACGTGCGCAACTCGGCGCAGCGCGACCTGGATGCCGAGCGCTTCAACGAGTCGTTCATGATGCACACCTCGACCAGCCCGCATTACGGAGTGATCGCGGCCTGTGATGTGGCCTCGAAGATGATGGAAGGCGATGCCGGCCGTTCGCTGGTACAGGAAATGCACGATGAAGCCATCGCCTTCCGCCGCGCGATGCTGCATGTCCGCGATGATCTCGGCCGCGACGACTGGTGGTTCAGCGTGTGGCAGCCGACCCAGGTCGAGCGCAGCCTGGACAAGGGCGATACGCCGGCACCGATGGTGGCCAAGCGCGAGGAGTGGTACCTGCAGCCGGATGCGCACTGGCACGGCTTCGAGAACCTGGTGGATGACTATGTTCTGATCGACCCGATCAAGGTGACCCTGCTGACCCCGGGCCTGGCGATGGACGGCAGCATGGGCAAGCTGGGCATTCCGGCGGCGGTGCTGAGCAAGTTCCTGTGGGGCCGCGGCATCACCGTGGAGAAGACCAACCTGTACTCGGTGCTGTTCCTGTTCTCGATGGGCATCACCAAGGGCAAGTGGAGCACCCTGGTCACCGAGCTGATGGCGTTCAAGGAACTCTACGACCGCAACGCACCGCTGAGCCAGGCACTGCCGACGCTGGCTGCTGACTATCCGAATGCCTACGCCGGCTGGGGCCTGCGTGACCTGTGCGACGCGCTGCACGCGTTCAACCAGGAATTCGCCGTGGCCAAGGTGATGCGCGAGATGTACGTGGATCTGCCGACGCCGGTGATGACCCCGGCCGATGCCTACAACCACCTTGTGAAGGGCGAGATCGAACGGGTCGACATCGAGCAGATCAGTGGCCGCATTGCGGCGACCATGCTGGTGCCGTACCCGCCGGGCATCCCGACCATCATGCCGGGTGAGCGTTTTGGTGACAGCGACGAGCCGATCATCCAGTCGCTGCGCATCGCCCGCGAGCAGAATGCGCGTTTCCCGGGCTTCGAGTCGGACGTGCACGGGCTCATCATCGAGCAGGAGGGTGATGCGGTTTCGTACAAGGTGGAGGTGCTGAAGGCCTGACCGGCAACGGTCGGCCGTTCGGCGAACGATGGATACCGCGCGCGAGCAACGCATCCTGAAGTTCTCGATCGGGGTCACCCTGGCGGTGAGCGCGGTCGGCTTCATCGGTGGCCTGCTGGTGGGATCGCAGGCCATCCTGTTCGACGGCGTGTACAGCCTGGTCGATGTCGCCCTGACCCTGGTGTCGTTGTCGGTGCTGCGGCTGGTAGCGCGGGAACAGAGCCCGCGCTTCCAGTACGGCTACTGGCACCTGGAGCCGATGGTCGAGGCGCTGGGCGGTGTGATCCTGTCGCTGGCTTGCGTGTATGCGCTGGCCAACGCGGTGATCGGTTTGACCACGGGCGGACACGAGGTGAAATTCGGGCCCGCGCTGTGGTGGGCGGCGCTGCTGAGTGCCAGCAACCTGGCGATGGCGGCGTTCGTCGCCCAGCGGGCGCGGCGCCTGCGCTCGGCGCTGTTGTGGCTGGATGTACGGGGCTGGCTGCTGGGTGGGTTGATGAGCCTGGCGGTAGTGCTGGCCTTCGTACTGGCCCTGGTCCTGCATGGCGGTGAGTGGCACCACTGGGTGCCGTACCTGGATTCGATCGTGCTGGCATTGATCAGCCTGGCGGTACTGCCGGTACCGGCGCGCAGTGCGTGGAAGGCCATGCGCGAAGTACTGCAGGTGGCGCCGGATGATCTGGACCGGCGCGTGCAGCGGGTGATGCAGGCGTTCGTCGCCGAGCGTGGCTATGCCGGTTTCACCAGCCATGTGGCGAAGATGGGGCGGATGCGCTTCATCGAGATTCACGTGCTGGCCGACCCGGCCACGCCGCTGGGTTCAGTGGGCGAGGTCGATGCGATGCGTGACGAGATTGCGGTGCGGCTGGATGCGCGGGGCAGCACGTTCTGGTTGACCATTGATTTCACCGCAGACCCAGCGTGGACGTGACCACGCTTCTGTAGAGTCGAGCTTGCTCGACTGCTTCTGGTCGGTGGAAGTCGAGCAGGCTCGAGTCCACGGGAACGCGCGATCGTTGCGCATGGCGGACTACTCTGTTGCACAGGACCCATTTGACCTCAACCGGAGTTGAGGTCACAGACTGCCGGCATCCCCCACGAGGCGCGCGGCATGAACCTGCTGACCACACCGGACCTCAGCCATGGCCTGATGGAACTGTTCAATCCACCGGGTCTCTACGATCCTTCGGCCAACGGCTACTCACACGTGGCGGTGGTGCGCCTGCCGGCGCGGGTGATCCATGTCGCAGGGCAGGGCGGCGAAGATGCCCAGGGCCGCCTCTCGCCCAGCTTCGAAGAACAGGTCGGGCAGGCGCTGGACAACCTGCAGACCGCGCTGCGATCGGCGCAGGCAAGTCTGGCCGATGTGGCGCGGCTGCGCATCCTGGTGGTCGACCACGATGAGGACCGGCTGGGCATCATTGCCCACCAGGTGCGGCGGCGCTGGCCGAACCGCGCGGCGCCCACCTGCACACTGATCCCGGTGCCGCGACTGGCGTTGGACGGCATGCTGTTCGAGATCGAGGCGGAGGCCTACGCCGTCTAGCGCAGGTAGTACTCCACCGGCACCACCAGTTCCTGTGGTGCCTTCAGTTCATCGGGAATGGGCGGCAGCGGCTGCGCGACGGAAGGTCTGCAGCGCAGCGTCATCGAGCATCGGCTGGCCACTGGACTGCTCCAGCCGCAGCGCCAGCAGGCGACCTTCGCGGTCGATGCTGGCCCTGACCCAGGCAGTGCCCTGCTGCCGGCGCGAGCGCGCGGCGGCAGGGTAATAGCGGTAACGCTCCAGCCGTGCCATCAGGCGGGCTTCCCACTGGTCGCTGGCGGCGCCGGCCTGGAAGTCCGCCGGTGGCGCGTCTGGAGCGGGCGGCGCGGCCGTGATCGATGCCGGTGCGGGACTTGCATCGGTCGCGGCCGCAGGCGGGGCGACCGGCAGCGGCTTTCGACCCGTCCCGCCCGTTTCGCTGGCGGCCAACTCGCCCTCTCGCGCGGCGGTAGGCTTCGGTGGTGGCGGCGACTTGGTCGGTTGCGATGCACGCGCCTGCTGCGCCTGGCTGGGGGTATCGGCCTGGCGCTCCTCTACGGGCTGTGGCGGCGTGGCCGGTGCCAGCAGGCGCAGGCTGATGCGCACGTCCTGCTCCGGCGGTGGCAGCATCGGCGGCATTGCAACCCAGTGCACCAACAGCAGCAGGGGCAGCAGGTGCAGGACGACGGTGATCACGATCGCCTGCCAGTGTTGGCCGCGCTCACTCATCGTCCAGCACCCACAGCAGATCGGCATCAGCAGCACCGACGGTTTCACCCGGCGAGGCCAATGCGATCACCAGCGCAGGCGTATCCGGTGACAGGTAGCCCGGCACCCCGGTGCCGCGCAGCACATGCCAGCGACCGGCTACCAGCAGCGCGGGTGCGGGGGCTGTGGTCAGCACCTGTGCCATGCGCGTGTCGCGGGCCTGTTGCACGGCCAGCATCCCTTCCAGCATCGGTGCCGCGTCTGCGTGCTGGGCCAGTACCACATCCGACAGGCGTTGGCGGGCGGCGGCCAGCGGGAACCGCACCGCATCAGCGGACGCCAGGTGGGCGTTGACCTCGACGCGCGCGAGATTGCCGCCGAACAAGGGGATGCCGGCAGCGGTGGCGTCCTGCACCAGCCCGCCGTAGGCGGTCCACGGCCATCGTGTATCCCAGCCCAGCAGCTCCTGCAGGCGTGCACCGTCGGCATGGTTGCCCTTGGCCAGCCAGCGCTGCACCCGCTGCAGGCGCGGCTGGCGTTCGCTGGCAATCATCTCCAGCACCAGCGCGCCTTGTAGACGCTGCTGCTGCAGCGCGTGCAGCAGCCAGCGCTGGGCAGCGTGGTCACCGGCCAGGTCGTGGCGTTCACCCAGCAGCAGTCGCGGAGCGTTCGCTGCGCGCTTCACGAACGCAGCTTCGTCCAGGGTCTGGCCGCTGGCGAGGTCCAGCACCTTGCCGGGCATCGGCTGCGCGCTGGCCATCGACGCGAGCGCGAGCAGGCACAGCGGCAGCCAGTGGCGGCTAGAACGCCACATTGACGCCCATCGAGACGGTGCGGCCACGGCCGTTGCCGCGGTCCAGGATTGGACTGAAGATGCTGTCGATCGAGGCATTGTTGTCATAGGCCTTGTTCTGCAGGTTTTCGATGTTCAGCCACAGCGTGGTGTTGGCCTGCGGCTTGAAGCTGGCGTAGAAGTCCAGCAGCACGCCGGTGCCGCCGGTCTTGCGGGTCTGGAAGAAGTCGTAGCCTTCCTCGGTCGGACCGGAGTACTCGGCGCGCAGGCCGGCCTGCACGCGCTGCTGCCACCAGCGGCCGCCCACGTCCAGCGTCCAGTAGCGGTCGGGCAGGGCGGTGATGTCTTCCAGGTTGACGAACTCGATGGCCGGCGCGCTGGTGCGCGAGCGGGTCCAGCTCAGCGTGGCGTGGTAGTGCTCGCTGGCGTAATGGGCTTCCAGTTCGATGCCGCGCATGCGCACCACGCCGGGGTGGTTCATCCAGCGCGTGGTGGCGCTGAAGTCGTCGGCGTCCAGCGCATCGGTCCAGGCAGTGAGCTGCGGATCGCTGTCGATCGGCACCACGAACGGTTCCACTTCCGGCGGATGCACGATCAGCAGATACTGCGGCTTGATGTAGTCGCGGATGCGGTTGTCGAAGCGGGTGATCCTCAGCTGTGCCAGGTCACCGTCGACCAGCAGCGAGTCGGTGCTGAGGTTGGCGCCGAACTGCAGGTTGCGCGAGCGCTCGCGGCGCAGGAACGGGTTGGCGCCCACGCCATCGGCATCGCTCATGCCTTCCAGCGGGATCTTCTCGAAGAACATCTCCTGCACCCGCGGCGGCCGCGACGTGCGCGAGACCTCGGCGAACAGCTGCATCCAGTCGGTGGCCTGCAGTGAAACCGCCAGGCTCGGGCTGAGTGCGCGCTCTGTGCGACGCACGTCGATGTCGCCGCCATTGATCTCCGCGCACTGGCCGGGCACATCCGAGCACACCGGGATGTGACCACGGATGCCGAAGCGGTCCTGGCGCAGTCCTGCGGTCAGGGCATAGATGTCGTACTGCAGCTCCAGCGTGCTGAACACACTGTCCAGCTGGCTGCGACCCTGCGGGTTGGCACCGCGCAGGATGGGCGTATCGGCCACATAGATGTCCGATTGGTGCTTGATGCCGGTGTTCCAGCGCGCCTGCAGTGCACCGATGTCGAAGCGGCTGGTGTTGTCCACGGTCCAGCTGCTCAGGCTGCTGTGGGTGCGGCGGCCGATGTAGCTGGAGTCCTCCACCGGCGGGTAGAACAGCCGGGTCTTGTTGCTGGCGAAGGTCGCACGCAGGTCGATCCACGGCGAATAGGGTGTGTAGTGGTAACTGGCGCGCTGGTTGCGCGCGGAAATCTGCCACGGATAGTTGTGGTAGAAGTCGTTTTCGTAACGCATGTGGCTCAGGTCCAGCCGATGCTGGTCGCTGGGCTGCAGGCGCGCCTTCAACAGCCAGCTGCTGGGCTGCTGGCTGCCCGGGTCGGCGTTGTTCTTCTGCCCGCGTGCGGTCGCGTATTCGCTGCTGCGGCTGCTGCTGGCGGCGGCCAGCAGGCCGAACTGGCGGTCGCCCCCTCTTCGCTGTGGCGCCAGGCACCGGCGAAGGTACGGCCACTGCCGTAGCCGTTGTTGCCGTGGCGGTAGCCCGCACGCAGGCCCCAGTCGCGCCCCTCGCCGAGCAGATCGTCGATGTCCAGCGTGCGGAAGTTGGCACTGCCGGCCAGCGTGCCGGCGCCATCACCACCGGCGACCGCACCGCGCTGCACGTCCACACCGGCCAGCAGGAAGGGATCGACATAGGCGAACGGGCCGCCCGAGCCGTGCCCGGCATTGTTGCGGAAGGTCTGGGTGACACCGTCGATCATGGTGTTGACCCGGCCGGCACCGGTCATGCCGCGGATGTTGACCTGCAGGCCCGGCTGGCTGCGCGAATGGAAGCTGTGGGTGCCGGGCATCGAGCGCAGCAGGCTGTTGCCTTCCTGGCGTTCGGCCATCGCCACACGCTCGCTGCCCACCGAGGGCGCAAAGCCATCGCGGGTGGCCGGTACATATTGACTGGCGCCGGCACCCGGTGCCTGACCGTGTGCGGTAGTACCCTGCACCCGCAGCGGGCCAGTGCGACGGCTGCCATCGGCGCGTTCAGCCGGTGCCGGCTCCAGGGCGGCACGACGCGCATCGACGAAGCGCGGGCGCAGGCCGCTGCCTGCCAACAGGCGCGACAGGGCCTGCGCATCGTCGAAATCACCACGCAGGGCAGGGGCAGCGTGGCCGGCGGGCAGCGCCGCGCCGATCACCAGATCGACGCCGCTCAGGCGGCTGTAGGTATCCAGCGCGGCCGCCAGCGGCTGTGCGGGCAGATCGTAGTGGCGGCTGACAGCCTGCGCCTGGGCGCTGGCAGGCAGCAGTGGAATCGCGCTGGCACAGGCCAGCGACAGGGCGAGGACAAGGGGGCGGTGGCACAGCATCGGGGGCTCCAGGGGCTGACGCAGAGCGTCGTCATCCTGGGTAGACGCAGCCGCAGGCCGGATGTCAGGGTCCATCACGCTGTTCCCTGCGTGGCGGCAGCCACACCTGTATGCCGTCGCCGAGGCGCAGCACGCGCACCTGCAACTGAGTGGCCAACTGGTCGCGGTTGCTGGCTGCACCGTCGGCACTGCCAAGCAGGGTGACCGGCTGCTGGCGCAGCTGCTCGCCGACGACCCACGTGTGCCCGCCGTGCCAGCGGTCCAGGCCCTGCGTGACGTCGGCCAGCGGGGCCGAGACCCAGTGCAGGCGCCGCTCGCGCCAGGCCAATGCTCCGGGGGCGGTCGTTGTTGCATGGGCTGTTGCCTGCCCATCGAAGCGCAGCTGTTCGCCGTGGTCAGCCAGCATGCTGACGTTGCCGCTGTCCACGCGCACGCGATGCTCGGTAACGGTGACCACGCTGCTGTTGCCCTGCACGGCAAGATCGAATGCGGTCCCCAGTGCAGTGACGGTGCCCTGTGGGGTATGCACCTGGAAGGGCCGGTCGGCATCGGCGGCGACCTGGAACCAGGCCTGGCCGTGCTGCAGCTGGAGCTGGCGGCGCTGCCCATCGATGCGCACCTTGACTTCGCTGCCGGGTGACAGCATTACATGCGAGCCATCCCGAAGGGTCTCCTCGCGGATCTCGCCAGCGGCCGTTCGCAGGACCTGCGCTACGGGCGGCGACACATGGCGGCTGTAGAGACCCAGCGCGCACAGCAACAGAACCGCAATGCCGGCTTCGCGCAGGCGACGGCGTTGCCTGCGCTGCTGTTGCCGCTGCAGGCTGGGCAGCGTCGCACCGGCCTGCCACAGGTGTTGCAGATGCTGGTACTGCGCAGCATGGCGAGGGTCGGCCTGGTACCACTGCTCGAACGCGTTCTCGTCGCGGCCACCGTCGTGCCCGTCCAGCCACCAGCGTGCAGCTTCGCGCGATCGCGTCCAGGCTCATGCGCCCGGCACCTGCTGCAGGGCGACCAGTGCGCGCAGCAGATGGCCGTGCGCGGTCTGCCGGCTGATGCCGAGCTGGCGCCCGATCTCGGCCAGCGCCAACTGTTCAACCCGCGCCAGCAGGAACACCTGGCGCGAGCGCGGTGGCAGCGCGGCGATGATCGCGTCGAGGTGGCGCAGCTGTTCGGCGTCGAGCAGTCGCTGCTCGGGCAGCGGCGCAGGATCGGCGATGGCATGCAACTGCGTGTCATCCAGCGCTTCTTCGCGACGGCGCTGGCGTTGCCGGTAATGGTCGGCAATCAGGTTGTGGGCAACACGGTACAGGTAAGCGCGGCCATTGCTCAGCAGGCCACTGGCGGCGACCTTGACGACACGCAGCCAGGTTTCCTGGACGACGTCATCAGCGTCGCTGCGTTGCGGGAGTTTGCGGCGGACATGGGCGTGCAGCGGCCGGTAATGGGCCGCGCACAGCTGCGCGACATCCGTCGGTTCGACAGGCGTGGACACGGGGCGGGCGACAACTGGGAAAGGGAACAGCCCGCGGCGGCAAGGGCAGCGGCTGCACCTTACAGCAAAAGAGAATCATTTGCATCAAAGAGGCGAGCGGCGAACGATGCACAGCCAGCCGCGGGGGTCATCGTGGGAGGTAATCGCAGTGGATCTGCAGCGCTTCGGTGGGGTTGTGATGCAGCTCGAAGCCGCAGTGCTGCAGGCTGCGCTTCGCTCGTGCGACCGGCTCGGCATACCGGGCGATGCGGCGGTGCTGCCAGCGCGGCGGGGTGAACACGCCCAGGGGCAGCAGCCGCAGCCGCTCGCCGTGCAGTACCAGTGAGACATCGACATGACGGCCATCGATGTCGTGGCCGTTGGCGCCGAAGATGGCGTCGACTTCATCCCGGCGCTGCGGATAACAGGCACGGAAGAGGGTGATGCCGAGCCGACGCACCAGGCGGCGGAAGCCACCGAGACGGCTGTGGCTGGGTTCGAAGCCACGGGTGAGCAGTAGCCGCAGCCCCACAGGCAGCATTGCCTGCGCGTCGAGCAGGCGTTGCAGTACCTCTTCTTCCAGTTGGATGCGGGTGGAGGGCCAGCGCGGGGCGATGAGCAGTCCGTGGTGGTTGCCGCGTTGCAGGGTCAGCATCGGTGAAGCTTCGCACGCGGCCGAACAGCCGGGGTAGTGCCGGCCGCTGGCCGGCAGATTCGAGTACCGGCCAGCGGCCGGCACTACCGTGACGATCGTCAGAGATCGCGGTACTGGATCTGCGAAGCCAGTACGCGCAGGCCGTCGGCATTGCTGGACAGGATGCGCTCTTCGCCAACACCTTTCTGCCGTTTCAGCTGGAAGCCCTGATCCGCAGGCAGTTGTGCGGCGATGGCGTCCATGCGCTGCAGGGCATCAGGGCCGCTGCAGTCGAAGTGGCCCCAATAGACGCCATCGCGGTGGATCTGTAATCGATAGTTCATCGCGGTGTCTCCGGCAGGTCCTGCAGCCAATGGTCGAACATCGCGGTGGCGGCCGCGGCCAGTGGTGCGCCATAGCGACGCGCCTGCGCGCGCAGATCATTCGGATCGATGCCGGCCTGGGCCAGCTCCAGCGTGTGGCCGACCAGCCAACGCTCGAACTGGCGGGCGTCCAGTTCCGGATGGCATTGCAGGGCCAGTGCGTGGTTGCCGATGGCGAAGGCCTGGTGGCGGCAGGCCGGCGTGCTGGCCAGGCGGCGTGCACCGGCCGGAAGGTCGAACGCCTCACCATGCCAATGCAGTACCGGAATGCCCTGCAGGGCCTGCAGCGGTGAACGCTGGCCTTCATCGGTCAGCAGCAGTGGCGCAAAGCCGATTTCCTTGCCGCCGCTGGGAGCGACACTGGCACCGAGTGCACGCGCCATCAGCTGTGCACCCAGGCAGATGCCCAGGGTTGGCCGCTGCTGCTGCAGCCGGCGCTGCAGCAGGGCGATGCTGTCGGTGACGAAGGGATAGGTCGCTGTGTCATTGGCACTGATGGGGCCGCCCAGCACCACCAGCAGGTCGGTCACTTCGGCCGGATCGAGCGCATCGACGCCGGCCTGCAGCACCTGCAACTGCCAGCCTTGTGCCAACAGCAGAGGCTGCAGGGTGCCGAGGTCTTCAAAGGCAACGTGTTGCAGGACAACCGCGTGCTTCATGCCGGGGCTCCGCTGTTCGGCCAGTAGAAGCTGTCCGGGGTGGCGCGGGCGCCGAAGATGGCCTGGCCGACGCGGACCACGGTGGCACCTTCCTCGATGGCCACTTCGAAATCACCGGACATGCCCATCGACAGCTGCGACAGGTCGAGGCCGGGCGGGGCGGTGCGTTGCAGCTGGTCGCGCAGTTCGCGCAGGCGCACGAAGCAGGCGCGCACGCGCTCGACGTCGGGGGTGAAGATGGCCAGGGTCATCAGGCCGCGCACCTGCAGGCGATCGAAGGCCGGCAGCTGCTGCACGAAGGCCTCGACCGCGTCGGGTTCCAGTCCGTACTTGCTCGGCTCGGCCGAGGTGTTGACCTGCACGAACACATCCAGCGTGCGGTCTTCCAGTTGCAGGCGCTGCTGCAGGGCCTCGGCCACGCGCAGGCTGTCCAGCGCCTGGAACTCGCTGGCAAAGCGCGCCACGTAGCGCGCCTTGTTGGTCTGCAGATGGCCGATCACCGACCAGTGCACGCCCAGGTCGGCCATCGTTTCGGCCTTGCGTTGTGCTTCCTGCACCTTGTTCTCGCCCAGTTCGTGGCAGCCTGCAGCCACCGCCATGCGGATGCGGGCGTCATCGACGGTCTTGCTGACCGGCAGCAGGCGCACGCTGGCCGGGTCCCGGCCGACGCGCGCAGGCATCGGTGATGCGTTGGCGCACCGTGACCAGGTTGGCGGCGATCTGTTCAACGGACTGGGCGACGGGCCAGTCGGCAGCGGCAAGGGGCATGCGGGCACCTCCAATGCAGGATGGCTAGGGTGGGATACACTGGCACAGGACAAGATATATTTTGGCATAGGACAAAATGAAAATCACCGGGCATAGCGCCGAGTCGATCTTCGACAGCATCCGCGACGGCATCGGCAAGGGCCGCCTGCCGGCCGGCAGCGTGCTGCCGCCGGTGCGTGAACTGGCCGAGCAACTGGGCGTGAACCGCAACACCGTGGCCGCTGCCTACAAGCGCCTGGATGCGGCGGGCCTGGCCAGCACGGCGGGCCGCCGTGGCACGGTGGTGCGCGGATTGCCGCCGACGCTGGCGCGCGAGGGCAGTACGCCCGGGCTGGCGCTGCAGGACCTGGCCGGTGGCAATCCGGATCCGCGGCTGCTGCCGAACCTGCGCCTGGCCCCGGCCGCGCCGCGTTTGTACGGCGTAGGCACGGTCGACCCGAGGTTGCAGGCGCTGGCAAGGGCCTCGCTGGATGCGGACTGCCCGGAGGGCTATGCGCTGGAGCTGACCCATGGCGCGGTTGATGGCATCGAGCGCCTGCTGGCGGCGTGGTTCCTGCCAGGAGACCGCATCGCGGTGGAGGATCCATGCTTCCTCGGTAGCCTCAATGTGCTCAATGCTGTGGGCCACGCGCCGTTGCCGGTAGCGGTGGACGCGCATGGCATGCAGGTCGATTCGCTGCGGCAGGCGCTGGAGGCCGGCGCACGCGCGGTGCTGCTGACCCCGCGGGCACACAACCCGACCGGGGCCAGCCTGGATGCGAAGCGGGCACGGGCGTTGCGGCAGTTGCTGGCGGCCTACCCGCAGGTGGCGGTACTGATCGACGATCACTACGCACTGCTCTCGCAGCAGGCCTATCACTCAGTGCTGCCGCTGGATGGCCGGCGCTGGGCGCTGCTGCGTTCGTTGTCCAAACCACTGGGTCCGGACCTGCGGCTGGCCTGGCTGGCCTGCGATGAGGAGACCGCATCGCGGTTGCGGCTGCGATTGGCGTCCGGCACCGGCTGGGTCAGCCACCTGCTGCAGGATGCAGCGACTTCGGTGCTGGCGTCGGCAACGCAGCGGGCGAAGATCGCCTCGGCGGGTGAGCGCTACCAGCAGCGCCAGCAGTCGCTACAGGAGCTGCTGCGCCGCGTGGCATGCCGACGCCGCAGCCGATGGAAGGATTGAACCTGTGGCTGCCGTTGCCGGCCGACAGCCATCCGCAGGTGCTGGCGCTGGCCTCGCGCGGCTGGCATGTGCGCGCGGGCGAAGTGTTCGCGGTGGCGGCACCGGGCCATGGTCTGCGCATTACGTGTTCGGCGCTGGGACCGGCGCAGCTGCGGCAGCTGGCCGATGACCTGGCGGCGGTGTGTGGTTTGTAGCGTCGGGCCATGCTCGGCTTTGCTTCGCCTTTGTAGAGCCGAGCCATGCTCGGCTGCTGTTGGTAGAAGCAGTCGAGCATGGCTCGACTCTACATGACCGGTAGTCGAGCATGGTTCGACGCTACAGAAGCAGATCAAGGCGCGGCGTTCGCGCCCGGGCGCACGTAGTAGGACTGGCCGCTGTCATCGACGAACATCAGCTCCGGCTTGCCCTGCCAGGAGGTGAGCATGGCGCCGGTGTTGTTCTGGTGCTTGACCATGAGGCTGGCGCCACGGTCCGGATTGGCGACGACCTTGAACACTTCGGTGGTGCCGGTGGCATCGTCCAGGGTGAGCAGGGCTTCGCCGCCGCGGTCGCTGGTGCCGTAGCCGCCGCGTTCGGAGCCGTCGGGACCGAGCAGGATCAGGCCGGACAGGGCGGTGGCGCGCGGCCCCTGGGTGCGGCCCTGGCTGAGCGGATCGGGAACCGGTGCGCCGAGGATCACCCGCGGCTGGCCGCTTGCATCGTGGATGATCAGCCCGCGTGCCTCGATGATGCGCTGTGGCGATTGGCTGCGATGCAGGCTCCAGGCGGTCCAGCCGGAAACAAGCAGGGCGAGGGTCGAGACCACCAGGGTGGTCAGCAGCAGCGCACGGGACATCGGGTCGTCCTTCCTTGGATGTGCCGACGATAGCGGATGCAGACCGGCAATGGCCAGTTCGTTGTGTGACGTTGTGTATCGTCAATGGAAATCGCGGCTGTGGCTGCGCAGCCCCTGCAGCAGTTCATCCAGGCAGTGCATGCGCTGCACGATGACATGCTGCACGCCATCGACGCGTTCCAGGCGGCCATCGATCTGCATCAGCTGGGTGTCGACCAGCACCCGGTGCTGGCGATCGGCCAGGTGCCGCCAGACCACGGCGTTGACCATGCCGGTCTCGTCCTCGAGCGTGAGGAAGGTGACGCCGCTGGCGGTCTGCGGGCGCTGGCGCATGCGCACCAGGCCGGCGATGCGCACGCGCCGGCCATGGCCGTGGGCAGCCAGTTGTGCGGCATCCAGGCAGCCACGGCTGCGCAGTTGCGCGCAGGAACGAGATCGGATGGCGGCCCAGCGTGGTGCCGGTGCTGCGGTAATCGGCCTGCATGTCTTCCCAGGCGCTGGGCAGGGGCAGTGGCACGCGGGCTTCGGTGGTGGCGCGGGCCTGGTCGAACAGCGGCAACCGGTTTTCCACACCGGAGATATCCCAGCGCGCACGATGGCGATGGCCGCTGAGCCCACGCAGCGCCCCGGCATCGGCCAGCAGGCCCTGCTGGCGGCGGTCCAGAGCGGTACGCTGGCACAGGTCACCCACATCGTCGAACGGGCGCCGCGCACGTTCACGCATGATGGCCTGCACGGCGGGCTCGTTGCAGCCATCGACCAGGCGCAGGCCGAGCCGGATCGCCGCCGCGCCCTTGCTGAAATCCAGCGTGCAGTCCCAGTCGCTGTGGCGCACGTCCACCGGCAGCACGCGGATGCCATGCCGGCGCGCATCCTGCAGCAGCTGGTCGGGGCTGTAGAAGCCCAATGGCTGGCTGTTGATCAGGCTGGCGGTGAACGCGGCCGGGTGATGGCACTTCAGCCAGCAACTGTTATAGGTCAGCAGGGCGAAACTGGCGGCGTGACTTTCCGGAAAACCGTAGTCACCGAAGCCCTTGATCTGTTCGAACAGGTGCTCGCCGTACTCGCGGCTGAAGCCGTTCTTGAGCATGCCGGCCAGCAGCTTCTCGCGATGCGGTTCCAGGCCGCCACGGCGCTTCCACGCCGCCATCGAGCGGCGCAGGGCATCGGCCTGGCCCGGCGTGTAGCCGGCCGCTTCCACCGCCAATTGCATGACCTGTTCCTGGAACAGTGGCACGCCGAGGGTGCGCGCGAACACGCGTTCCAGCCGCGCTGGATAGAGTGGATTGTCTGGATCGTTCAACGCGTCAGGACCCTGCTCGCGCAGGATCCTTCGCCGTTCCAGGTAGGGGTGCACCATGTCACCCTGGATCGGGCCGGGGCGCACGATCGCCACTTCGATCACCAGGTCGTAGAAGGTGCGCGGCTGCAGGCGCGGCAGCATCGCCATCTGCGCGCGCGACTCGATCTGGAATACGCCGATGGTGTCGGCGGCGCAGATCATGTCGTAGGTCTTCGTATCCTTGGGAGGAATCGCATCCATGCGTCCTTCGTGCAGGCCATGCTGCTGCAGCATCGCCAGGCATTTGCGGATGGCGGTGAGCATGCCCAGCGCCAGGCAGTCGACCTTCATCAGGCCGGTGGCATCCAGATCGTCCTTGTCCCACTGGATGACGGTGCGGTCGGCCATCGCCGCGTTCTCCACCGGCACCAGGGTTGACAGCGGATGCTCGGAAATCACGAAGCCGCCCGGGTGCTGCGACAGGTGGCGCGGGAAGTCGATCAGTTCGGCGGTCAGCGCCAGCAGCCGCCGCATCAGCGGGGTTTCCGGATCGAAGCCGCGCTCGCGCAGGGTCTCCGGCAGCGGCACATGGCCGCCCCAGTGGTCCATCGCCGCGCCCAGTTCGTTGACCTGGTCCATCGGCAGGCCGAGTGCACGGGCCACGTCGCGGATCGCGCTGCGGCCACGGTAGCTGATCGCCACCGCAGTCAGGGCGGCGCGCTCGCGGCCATAGCGCTTGAATACATACTGCAGCACTTCCTCGCGGCGCTCGTGTTCGAAGTCGATGTCGATATCCGGTGGTTCGTCGCGCTCGGCGGAGATGAAGCGCTCGAACAGCAGGTTGCTGCGTGCCGGGTCGATCTCGGTCACGCCCAGTACGAAGCACACCGCGGAGTTGGCCGCCGAGCCACGACCCTGGCAGAGGATGTCCTGGCTGCGCGCGAAGCGCACGATGTCCTGCACGGTGAGGAAGTACGAGGCGTAGTTCTTTTCCCGGATCAATGCCAGTTCGTGCTCGATTTGTTTGCGTTGTGCCGGTTCGATGCCGCCTTTCCAGCGCCACGGGATGCCGCGCTCGACCAGCACGCGCAGCCAGCTGTCCGGATCGTGGCCCTCGGGTACCAGTTCGCGCGGATAGGTGTACTGCAGCTGCTCCAGGGTGAAGTGGCAGCGCTCGGCGATGCGCAGGGTCTCGGCCAGCAGTTCGGGCGGATACAGTTGGGCCAGCGCGGTACGCGGGCGCAGGTGGCGCTCGCCGTTGGGAAACAGGCGCCAGCCGGCCTCGGCCACGCTGCAGCGGTGGCGGATGGCGGTCAGTGTGTCCTGCAGGGCGCGGCGGCGGCGCACGTGCATGTGTACATCACCACTGGCCACCAGCGGCAGGTGGTGGCGTTCGCCGAAGGCCTGCAGCTGCTGCAGGCGACGCGCGTCGTCATGCTCATGGTGCAGCTCCACCGCCAGCCACAGGCGATCATCGAAGCCGGCGCGCAACAGTTCCAGATCGGTGGCCGCTGGTTGCCGGTCCAGCCACAGGCACAGCAGGCCCTCGGGCAGGCCGAGCAGGTCCTCGCGCAGGCAGCGGTATTCGCCCTTGGCCGCGCGCCGCCGGCAGGTGGTGATCAACTGGCACAAGCCGGCGTAGGCGGCCTGGTCGGTGCACAGCAGGGCCAGCTTCGGCCCGTCCTCGACCTGGAATTCGGCGCCGACGATCAGCGCCACGCCATGCGTCTTGGCGGCCTGCCAGGCACGCACGATGCCGGCCAGCGAGCATTCGTCGGTGATCGCCAACGCGCGGTAGCCCTGGCCAGCTGCGCGCGCGAACAGTTCTTCGGCGATCGAGGCGCCACGCTGGAAACTGAAGGCCGACAGGCAGTGCAGTTCGGCGTAGCCGGGCAGTTCGCTGTGCATGGCGGCTCAGCCGAACCAGCCGTGCAGCATCCACGGCGCATGTGGATCGTTGCGGTCACGGAAGGCCCAGCCGCGCTGGCCATGCGCGGTTTCCACCACGTAGTAATCGCGGCGCGCATCGGCCTGGTCCCACCAGCCCGATTCGATCCGCTCCGGCCCGGTGACGATGCGCAGGCGGGGATCACGCAGCGGTTGCGGCGTGTCCAGCAGCCAGCCCGGACGCAGTGGCCAGTACGACGGAGGCTTGGCCGCAGGCTGGGTGCCGCTGGCGCGCTCGGGGCGGTGGTCGGCCTGTACGGCCAGCGACTGCACGGCGTCATCGCCCAGCCGCGCCCGCAGGCGCTCGCGCAGCTGGTTCCAAGGCATCGCCTGTGCCGGCCGGGTATCGAACAGGTCACGCGCGGCGGGCACGAACGGTGGCAGCTGTTCGGCCTGCAGGCGCAGTGCGCGGCTGCCGGCCGGCAGGGCGAACGCTTCCATGCGGTTGCGTGCGATCTCGAACAGCAGCGCGGGATCGCGCTCGGGTGCCAGCAGGCCGATGGTCAGCACGCTGGCCGGCAGCAGGTCATGCTCGAAGTGCAGGTCGAAGCGCTGTACGCCGCCATCGCGCGAGCACAGGAAGGCTGCCAGGTCCAGCAGCAGGCGGCGCAGCGGGAACAGCAGGGCCTGGCTGGATTCGATCTCGTATTCGAATTCGATGCGTGCATCGAAACGGTCCGGTGGCTGGTAGTAGCGCAGTGGCGCGGTGGGCAGGCCGCGCAGCGCATCCAGTTGCTGCAGCACCTCGGGTGAGAAGCGCCGGGCCAGGCTGTCGCGCGGCAGTTCGAGCACCGCACCCAGCGTGCGCAGACCGGAACGACCGAGCACGGTCACCGCTTCGCTGGGCAGGCCGCAGCGCGGCAACGGCAGCTGCGCCAGTGCCGCTGGCAGCTGCTGCGCATCGATGCCGAGGCCGTCGTGGACGTTGGCCAGCACGCGCGCGGCATGCGCGGTGGGTGCGGCCACCAGGCGGTGGCGGAAACCAAGCTCATGCAGTTCGCCGCGCAGGCGCTTTTCGATCGTCAGCCAGTCACCGAACAGGGCGCGACTGGCGCCGATCTCCATGACCAGCGCGTGCGGAAAATCGAGGCTGACCTGCGAGCTGTAGGCGTAGGCCCAACTGGCCAGCAGCTGCCGGGTGTGCTGTTCGGCGTTCGGGTCGTAGTCGTGCAGGTGCATGTCCTGCACCAGCACCTGTGCGGCCGACAGCAGCATGCCCGGGCGCAGTCCCGCTGCGCGTGCCGACGGGCTGACCGCTCGCAGCACGCGACGCTGCGCCGGCCCCTGCAGCAGCACCAGTGGCCGCTGCGGGTCCGGCTGCAGGCGCAGCACGCTGTCCAGTGCCAGCTGCGGCAACAACAGGCAGGCCCAATGCATGACGCGGCCTCAGTGGGCGATGGCCAGTGGCAACGGCTGCGCCGGTGGCAGGCCGCCACGGCACTTCAGCACCCGCACCTGGCCGTGGTCGAGCTGCAGGCGCAGGCTGGCCGGGGAGGGGTTGCGCGCTGCCTGCGCCTCGCGGAACACGAAGCCCAGGCACTGGCCGCTGTCGGCAGCCACCTGCAGCCGGCGCAGTGAGCGGTCGTCGGCCTGGTGTGGCCAGCACAGTACCGCCGCGCAGGCCGCAGAGCGCAGGCACTGTTCGGCGGCCCACAGCGCCTGTTTCGGTGCGGCGTGGATGATCTGCAGCTGGGCCAGGTCCAGCCCGGCCGCCGCCCAGGCCGGGGCATGCGGGCGATAGGGCGGGGCGACCAGCACGATCGGGCGGTCGCGCTGGCTCAGCTTCGCCAGCGCCGGCCAGACCAGGGCCAGCTCGCCCACGCCGGGCGCGGCCTGCAGCACCTCGCACAGCCCGCTGGCCGGCCAGCCACCGCCGGGCAGGCGCGCATCCAGTGCCGGGTGGCCGCTGGCCAGGTGATCGCTGGCCGGGCCCTGGCGGGCCGGGCCGCGCCACAGCTGGCGCCCGTCCAGCAGCCGGTCGAGGGCGACGACAGCACCCATCAGCCGGTCCTCCAAGGGAGGCGCCGGGTTGGCTTGAAGCGGCAGGAACGGGCGGAAACGGCAGGCATGGCGCGAGTATCGACGGGCCGGTATCAGGGGCTGAGACCGGACATGCTACTCGCCTTGTGAGTAGAATTACTAATGAAATCGGAAGGTCGGGTTTCAGGTTGCTGAAGGGGTAAAGGAGTGCCGACCAAGGTCGGCACCCACCCGGCATGGGAGGGAATGCCGACCAGGGTCGGCACCTACAGGCACGGGCACTCCCGGTTACGGGCGGACCGGCAGCGCGACCGGGCGCAGCGGCGCGGCATCGCCGCCGCGGATCTTCAGCGGGCCGCCGATGAAGGCGAACTCATAGACCTTGTCGCGGGCCAGTTCGTCCAGCGCCACCAGCTCGATGATCGGCGCGCCCTGCTGGGCCAGCAGGTAGGTGTGCAACGGCACGTAGTCGTCGGACACCTCCGAGGGGAAGGTCTCGAAGCTGAGGTTGTCGGCGCCGACGATCATCGCGCCGCTGTCCTCCACCAGGAAGCGCGCCGCGTCCAGGCCCATGCCCGGCGGGTTGGCCATGTACGCCTTCGGCTGTTCGAACAGGCGCATGCGGCCGGTGCGGATCAGCACCACGTCGCCCTGCTGCAGCTTCACCTGCTGGCGTGCCAGCGCATCCTTCAGGTCCTGGCGGGTGACGCGGTAGCTGTCCGGCAGCATGTCCACACCCTTGGCGCCGGCCACGTCGATCAGCACGCCACGCGCGATCAGCGGCGGGAATTTCTCGATGCCGGTGACATTCCAGCCACGGTCACCGAGGTGCTTGTCGGCCTCGAAGCCGTTCCAGATCTTTCCGTGGATGCCGAAATGGTTCAGCGCATCGATGTGGGTGCCGGTGTGGCTGTACATCGAGAACGCGGTGCCAGTGTAGCTGCGGGTGAGGTTCATGGTTTCACCCACGCCCATTGGATCATCCATCACCGTGCCGCGCGGGGTGTGGGTCATCCAGAACTGGTAGTGCGGGTCGCCGGCATCCTGCCAGCTGGGCATGCCGACGTAGTATTCGGTGGCCAGGTCATAGGCCTTGCCGCCGCTGACCCGCGACAGGATCGCCGCACGCGAGGCCTCGGTGATCAGGTTGAGGCGGCCGATCTCGTCCTTCGGCCCCCAGGGGCTGGTGCCGACCTGTTGGCCGGAGGGAACGCGTTCGTGCGCGGAAACGGTGGTGGAAGCGGCGGTGCCGGCCAGCAGCAGGGCCAGCGCGGTGGCCAGGGTACGTGAGGTCATGGGGAATCTCCTTGCAGGGTGGGGGACGGTGCGGCTCAGGCCGCGACCAGGTGCGCCAGGGCCTGGCGCAGTTGCGGCAGCGGCAGGGTCTGCAGGCGCAGGCCGTTGCCGCCGATCACGGTGGGAATGGAGCGGATGCCGAGGGTCGCGGCTTCGGCACGGTCAGCCTGCACACGCCGGGCTGCTGCGTCGCTGCGCATGTGGTCAGCGAAGGCGCCACGCGGGTGGCCCAGTGCTTCGGCGATATCCAGCAGTACTTCGGCGTCGCCGATGTTGCGGTGCTGGTGCAGGTGCGCCCACTGCACGGCATCGAACATCGCGCCATGGGCGTCGTTGCCACCGAGCATGCCGGCGGCTTGGCAGGCCAGTGCGCCGAGCCAGCCGGACGGATACTCGAAGTCCTGTGCACGCATGCCTTCGATATCGATGCGCGCAGTGTCTTCATGCGCGGCGCAGTCGGTCCAGTGGCGCAGGATGATCGCCTTGGCGCGCTCCATCGAGCCGAACACCTCGACCATCTGCGCCGCGAGTCCTGCAGCACGAAGCTGCGGTGACGCACCTGGATGCCGAGTTCGGCGGAGACCTGCTGCAGGCGCGGGGCCAGCACGAAGCACCAGCCGCAGACCACGTCGTGGAAGAAATCGACCACCGGCGCGGCGGTGGCGGGGGAAGGAACGGAAGACATCTGCCTGCCATCGGTGAGAGGGGAGGCGGCAGAGTAGGCAGCGCGGCGCGTCTGAAACAGCACGCCGCGGGCAGCTCAGTTTTCGCTGGCGGTTACGAATCCAGGCCAGCGCAGCCGGGCAGCTCGGCGTGCAGGAAATCGATGAAGGCACGCACCTTGGGCTGCAGGTGGCGCGAGGTGGGGTAGACCGCATGCACGAAGCGCGGCGGATAGCGGTGGTCGGGCAGCACCTGCTGCAGTTCGCCACGGGCCAGCGCCGGTGCCGCCAGGAACGAGGGCAGGGCGCCGATGCCCATGCCGGCCACCAGCAGGTCGCGCAGCAGCAGGCTGTTGTTGACGGTGACGCGCGCCGGCAGGGTGATCGTCACCTGGCCGTCGGGGCCGAGCAGCGGCCAGCTGCCGGGCGAGTCGGACAGGCTGTAGGCCAGCACGCTGTGCGCCTGCAGATCGTCCACCGCCTGCGGTGCCGGATGCTGCTGAAGGTAGGACGGAGCCGCGCACAGCACCTGCTGCAACGAGGCCAGGCGGCGCGCTACCAGTCGCGAGTCGTCCAGCTCGGCACGCAACCGCAGCGACACATCGAAACCTTCGCCCACCGCATCAAGCAGGCGGTCTTCCATCACAAGGTCCAGCGACAGTTGCGGATGCTGCTGCAGGAAGCGTGGCAGCAGCGGCGACAGCGTGCTCAGCGCGAATGATTGTGGTGCATTGACGCGCAGGCGCCCGGCCACGTCGCCGCGCTGTTCGGCGATGCCACGCTCCAATGCATCCAGCTCGTCGAGCAGCCGGCAGCATTCGCGGTAATAGGCGTGGCCGGTCTCAGTCAGGCTCATGCGCCGCGTGGTCCGCTGCAGCAGCACCACGCCCAGGTGCGCTTCCAGGGTGCGCAGCTGCTTGCTCAGGCCGGCCGGCGACATGCCCAGGTCTTCGGCGGCGCGGGCCAGCCCGCCGCGTTCGACGATGCGGCGGAAGGCACGCATCAGGTTGAAGGAATCCATGCCGGTCCCGGGCGCGATGAGGGCGCCATTGTAGATCCACGCCATGCATGGATGTGGGAAACGTGGTGCCGTCCACGATGGTCATCCACCGGGGAGCGCGCCGGGTTGCGCCGTTTGTTCAAGCCGGCGCCCCATACGCGGCGCCAGCATGCAGGCCCCTTACTTTCCGGATTGCCCATGAAGCACTGGATGCTCCGCCTGTATGCCCCGTTGTTCCTGCTGGGTTTCGTTGCCGTCGCCGTCGCCTGGGTCGGCCACCTCCACGGCGACCCACTATGGCTGCTGGCCTTGCTGGCGGTTGCCATCGCGGTCTCGTTCGCTGCCGAACGTGCTTGGCCGTATGACCCCGCGTTCAACCACGACCACGGCGACAGCCTGCGTGACACCCTGCATGCGCTGGTCAACGAGAGCCTGAACCTGCTGTCGATCGCGGCGGTGCCACTGCTGGCAGCCATCATTCCGTGGCAGGCCTGGCCGCTGCAGTGGCCATTCGCGCTGCAGGTGCTGCTGGCCGTCATCTGCGCCGATCTCGGCATCACCCTGGTGCACTACGCCAGCCATCGCATCGGCTGGCTGTGGCGGCTGCATGCGGTGCATCACAGCGTGACCCGCATGTATGGCTTCAACGGTCTGATGAAACACCCGCTGCACCAGGCGGCCGAAGCGGTGGGCGGCGTGCTGCCGCTGCTGCTGTTGGGCCTGCCGATGCCGGTAGCCGCGGTGCTGGCGTTCGCCATTGCCATCCAGCTGCTGCTGCAGCATTCCAACGTGGACATGCGCCCCGGCGTGCTGGGCCGGGTGATGGCCTGGGCACCGCTGCATCGCTTCCACCACATGCGTTACGGCACCGCCGGCGACGTCAACTTCGGCCTGTTCCTGACTGTCTGGGATCACCTGCTGGGGACCGCCTTCGATGCGTCCGGCTATCGGCTGCAGCAACGCGACCTCGGCATCGGCAGCCAGCCGGACTATCCGCGCGATTATCCCGGGCAGCTGCTGGCACCGTTCCGTGAACTGCCGCATGGCGAGGTGCCGGAGCTGCCGGAAGGTCTGCGCAGGCGCGGATGATGGGGCGTGTCAGGCCGCGTGCAGCTGCAGGCCCTGCAGCTGCGCGGCACTGATGCCGAACATGCGGCGCAGGCTGCGCGACAGATGGGCCAGGTCAGCGAATCCGGCCGCGTGCGCGCTGTCGGTCAGGTTGTGCCCGCGCAGATGATGCATCAGTGCGCTGCGCAGCCGTTGCCACAGCACCCAGCCGCGCAGGGTCACCGCCAGATCGGACTGGAAACGCCGATGCAGCTGGCTGGCCGACAGATGCGCCGCCTCGGCGATATCGGCAGCCGGCACCGGGCCGGGCAGGTGCTGGGCGATACGGGACAGCGCGGCCTGCACGCGGCGGTCCAGCGGTTGCGGGCGACTCAGCCGTGGCAGCCAGTCGTGCAGCGCCAGCGCGTTGCCCGGCAGCGCGTGCAGGTGCTGCTGGATCTGCCCGGGATCGGCATGCGCGGGTTCGAGGAACACCGTGCAGCCCGCTTCCGGCGCCGACAGGATTGCGTGCGGCTGGAATGACGGCAGCCACAGCCGTTGGCCCTGCTGCCGCACCCCATCAACCTCGACCTGCCAGAGCGCGCCGTCGCTCAGCAACAGTTGATGGGCGTAGTGCGCGTGCGTATCGCTGCCACCGGCGTGGCCCTGCAGCACGGCCACGTGAGCATCCAGCAGCAGCGTGCCGTTCCAAGGCAGGGCGGGAGAGGACATGGAGGAATTGTAGATCCACGCCATGCGTGGATGAACCTCCACCGGAATCGAATATCTCGTGTTGATTTGAAAAGCATCCACGCATGGCGTGGATCTACTGGCCACCAGCCAGCTGTCGAAGGCGGGGCACTGTGGGTTTGCGGGGTGTGAGCCGCATGGATGCGGCGACCAAGGCTACATGGACGTACTTGCGCCGTCCCCGCAGACCCACAGTGCCCCGCCATCCCACGGGATGCGGCATTTGATTCTGCTGTAGCGTTGGCCGTTGCCTCTGCGGGTGCCGGGCGCAGCCCGGCCGTCACCTCACCGCCCCTGCGGATCCGGCCGGTGATGTACGTACTCGACCACGGTGCCATCGGGATGCACCGCATTGAACGCCGCCCCGGTCGGTACCACCTGTAGCGGGAAGATGATTTCAGCGCCAGCCGCCACCAGCTTGTCGTGATAGGGCCGAACGTCATCGACCAGCAGTGTCCCCGTGGTCGAAGTGAACGGCGCCAGCGCCGCCTTGCTGCCCTCGATCAACAGGAACGCACCGACCATCGCCAGACGCAGGCCGGCCTCCGGAAACGGGAACCCGGCATCGGCCACCACGCCCTGCAACTGCTCGTAGAACGCCACGCTGCGCTCCAGCTCACCGGGGGCCACGAACACCCGGATCAGCACGCGCGGCGCGCGCTGGCTGGAGGTATCACAGCGGTCGCGCCAGAGATGGTCGAAGTCGCGATGTACGGTCATGGGCTCGATTCGTGGCCAGGGACCCTCATTATCAGCAGCCTCGCGCGGCGCGCTGATGACCGCCGGTGATGGCCTGATAACCAGTGGCTGGGGGCAGCCTGTGACTTAGGTCCTGTTGACAGGTGTGAACGCCCTCGCACAATCTTCACATGATTGGGTCGCCCTGCGCGGCCCGGACAGGCAGGTTGTCACGCCGGGAGGAGGGTCCCAGGCGCAGACCGGCCCGTCCTTCGGCCTGCGGGACGTTGCCTGGCAACCCCTGCGCGGCATGAACGCTGCACCCTTCGGCGGCACTTTCCCTGGACCGATTGCCTTGGCAACGGAATTACGCCTGCCGATGAAAACGTTTACAAAGCCGCTTGCACTGTCCCTGGCGCTGTCAGCCGCACTGGCCGCCCCGGCCTGGGCCGACCCCGCCGCGTTCACTGTGCTGACCCTGGAACAGGCCCCGACCGCCGAGGCCATGCCGGCCCTGGCCGCCCAGCTGAAGACCCTGCAGGTGGACGCGGTGAGCGTGCGCCAGGTGCAGCGCGGCATCGGCCAGGTTGATCCGCTGCAGGTGCTGGCCGATGGGCTGGGCTACGCGTACCGCTTCATTGCTGCGGGCAAGGACGATGGCCAGACCCAGCGTGGCCAGGCCGTGCTGACCCGGCTGCCGATTGCCGCTGAGTCCGGCCCGGACCAGCCGGGCCTGAACTACCTGCGCCTGGACGATGGTCGCCACACCGTGGCGGTCTACACCGATGCTGGTGCAGGTGCCGTGCAGCTGCCGGCGCTGGTCACCCGTTCGCGGCTGGGCGCACCGGCGGTGCTGCTCGGCGCAGTGGCTGGTGAATCGGCCAAGGCCGCAGGCTTCGACCCGGCACGTGTGGCGCTGGA
This sequence comes from Stenotrophomonas sp. 93052_Sma, assembly GCF_056481145.1. Classification (NCBI taxonomy): domain Bacteria; kingdom Pseudomonadati; phylum Pseudomonadota; class Gammaproteobacteria; order Lysobacterales; family Lysobacteraceae; genus Stenotrophomonas; species Stenotrophomonas sp. 93052_Sma. Next base: position 2,905,581 of record NZ_CM151134.1, on the reverse strand, counting down.
AGCCGATGCCAGCTATTTCAGCGACGGCTTCCAGGCCGCCAGCAGTGCACCGTTCAAGGTGGAAGGCAGCGCCCTGCGTGCCACGCTGCTGACCCTGGCCTATGCCGCCGACAAGCACGGCGACACGCCCTGGATGGACACCACCCTCAATGCCGATGCGCGCTGCGCTGCTGCTGAAGGCGATGACCGAGGATGAGAAGTTCCAGATGCTGCACAGCTACTTCGGGCTGGGCAAGGACGGTGGCCCGCTGCCGGAAGGCGCGGTCGGGTCGGCCGGTTTCGTGCCGGGCGTGGCGCGCCTGGGCATTCCATCGCAGCAGTCGGCCGATGCCGGCGTCGGCGTGACCAATCCAGGCGGCATCCGCCCGGGCGACTTCGCCACCGCCATGCCGTCGGGCCCGTCCACCGCCTCCACCTGGAACCGTGCGGTCGCCTTTGCCGGCGGCGCAACGATGGGCCGCGAAGCGTGGCAGCAGCGCTTCAACATCCTGCTGTCCGGCAGCGTCAACCTGCAGCGCGACCCGCGCAACGGCCGTAACTTCGAATATGCCGGTGAAGATCCGCTGCTGGCCGGTTCGATGGTCGGCGCCCTGATCCAGGGCGTGCAGAGCCAGCACGTGATCTCGTCGATGAAGCACTTCGCGCTGAACGACATGGAGACCCGCCGCAACTTCCACGACGTGCGCATCGGCGAACAGGCCATGCACGAGTCGGACCTGCTGGCCTTCGAGATCGCGCTGGACGCCGGCCGCCCGGGCGTGGCGATGTGCTCGTACAACAAGATCAACGGTACCTACGGCTGCGAGAACGGCTACCTGATGAATCAGGTGCTGAAGCAGGAATGGAAGTTCCCCGGTTTCGTGATGTCCGACTGGGGCGGCGTGCACAGCGGTTCCAAGGCAGCGCTGGCCGGCCTGGACCAGCAGTCTGCCGGTGAAGTATTCGATGCAGCGGTGTTCTTCGATGAGCCGCTGCGCCTGGCCGTGCATGGTGGCGTGGTGCCGCAGGAACGCCTGAACGACATGGTGGCGCGCATCCTGCGCACGATGTTCCTGCACGGCAACTTCGACAACCCGCCGCAGCACCAGAAGGTCGATGCCGAGGCTGGCTTCGCCGTCGCCCAGCGCACGGTGGAAGAAGGCAGCGTGCTGCTGCGCAATGAAGGCAACCTGCTGCCGCTGGCCGACAGCGTGAAGCGCATCGTCATCATCGGCGGCCATGCCGACAAGGGCGTGATCGGTGGCGGTGGTTCGTCGATGGTGGGCGTGACCGCCAAGGGCACCAACGCGGTGCCGGGCGTGCTGCCGACCACCTGGCCGGGCCCGGTGATCTTCCACCCGTCCTCGCCGCTGGAATCGCTGCGTGCGGCGCGTCCGGATGCAACCATCGAGTATGTGGACGGCAGCAATGCCGCCGCTGCGGCCAAGGCCGCCGCGCAGGCCGACGTGGCCATCGTGTTCGCCACCCAGTGGGCGGCCGAATCGGTGGACCTGCCGGACATGCAGCTGCCGGACAAGCAGGACGCACTGATTTCGGCGGTGGCCAAGGCCAACCCGAAGACCGTGCTGGTGCTGGAAACCAACGGCCCGGTGCGCACGCCGTGGCTGGCGCAGGTGCCGGCGATGCTGCAGGCCTGGTACCCGGGTATCCGCGGTGGCGAAGGCATTGCCGCACTGCTGACCGGCCAGGTCAATCCGTCCGGGCGCCTGCCGGTGACCTGGGTAGTGGATGAATCGCAGCTGCCGCGCCCGCACATCGACGGCCTCGGCTTCAAGCCGGCCAAGCCGTTCGGCGATGTGTTCGATTTCGATATCGAAGGCGCCAACGTCGGCTACAAGTGGATGGCGGCCAAGGGCCTGACCCCGACCTTCGCCTTCGGTCACGGCCTGTCCTACACCTCGTTCGCCTACGAGAATCTGAAGGTGAGCGTGGAAGGATCGCGCCTGGTCGCCAGCGTCGACATCCGCAACACCGGCAAGCGCGCCGGTGCCGACGTGGCCCAGCTGTACCTGAAGTTGCCGGCTGGCAGCACCACGCCGATCCGCCTGATCGGCTACGACAAGGTGACCCTGCAGCCGGGCGAACAGCGCCGCATCCGCATCGAAGCCGAGCCGAAGACGCTGGCTCACTACGATGCGCAGGCCCGCCAGTGGAAGATCGATGGCGGCACCTACCAGGTGCAGTTGTCGCGCAACGCCGCCGAACCGCTGCAGACGGTGGACGTACAGCTGGTGGAGCAGGTGCTGCGCTGATGCCTGAAGGCATGGCCCCGCAAGGGGCCATGCAAAAAAGGGGACGGAGGGGATTAAGTCGTTTATGCATAAACGACTTAATCCCCTCCGTCCCCTTTTTTCAGGTGACAAACCACCCGCGCAGGAAATCGATCAGCTGCCGCACCTTCGGTGAGGGCTGCGTGCTGTGCGGGTAGACCGCGTACACGCTCTGCTGCGGGAACCGGTGCTGGCGCAGCACCGGGCGCAGCCGGTCCTGGGCCAGGTCGTCCTCGATCAGCCAGCGTGGCAGCACGGTGACTCCGGCGCCGGCCACGGCGAAGGCGCGCAGGCTGCTGGCACCATCCACGCGCACAACTGCATTGCCCGGGTTGGTGGCGAACAGGGCGTCGCTGCCATCCGGTGCCACCACCGGCACGTCGGCCAGGCGTGGGTAGCCGAGGCGGGGCAGGGTGCCCAGCTGCACGGGGTCATCGGCAGCATCGGCGGAGGGCAGGCGTGCCAGCAGGGACGGAGCCGCCACCGCGCATAGTGGGTGCCGTTCCAGCTCACTGGCATGCAGGCCGGAATCGGGCAGGCGGCCGAGGCGGATCGCCAGGTCGAAACGTTCGGGAATCAGGTCCGCCGGCGCGGGTGACGTCGACAGGTGCAGCTGCAGAGCCGGATGCCGCGCACGGAACGCCTCCAACGCAGGAATCAGGCGCAGCTGGGCGTACTCTGGGGTGGTGGTCAGGCGCAGCACGCCCTGCAGCTGATGCTGGTCGCGGCGGGCGGCATCGATCGCCGCCTGTGCGGCGTCCAGCGCCTGCACGCAGTGCTGCAGGAACTGTTCGCCGGCCTCGGTCAGGGCCAGGTGGCGGGTACTGCGCAGCAGCAGGGTCACGCCCAGCTCCTGCTCCAGCCGCTTCAGGTTGAAGCTGACCACCGCACGGCTCAGGCCCAGGCGATCGGCGGCAGCGGTCAGGCTGCCGGCCTCGACCACTGCACGGAAGATATCGAAGCGATCGAGGCTGACCATGGCAATTCATTGTCAAAGAAGATTTGACAGTGTTGCAGTTGCTGTCGTGTTTTTCCAACAAGGCCCGCACGGCATGCTGGCCGCTTCCCTGCTGGAGCGTCGTCGATGCCGTCCCCCCGCCTGCGCCATGAGGCCATCTTCCTGCTGGTGTTCGCTCTGGATCTGGTCAACATGTTCATCGCCACGGTGGCCTATCCGGCGCTGGCGGCGGAACTGCATGCCGACGTCGGTACCCTGGCCTGGGTCGGCACCGCCTACATGCTGGGCCTGAGCGTGGTGATTCCGCTGGCACCCTGGCTGGCCGCGCGCTGTGGTGAGCGCCGCTTGTTGCTGGTGGCGTTGCTGCTGTTCGCCGCCTCCGCAGTGTTGGCCGGGGCTGCACCGGGTATTGGCTGGCTGTTGGGCTGGCGCCTGCTGCAGGGCCTGGCTGGTGGCCTGCTGATTCCGGTGGCACAGGCGGCAGCGTACCGGCACTGCACGCCCGACCAGCGTGGCGCGCTGACCCGCCGCATCCTGCTGGTGGCGCTGCTGGTGCCGGCACTGGCGCCTGCGCTCGGTGGGCTGCTGGTGCAGTGGTTGTCCTGGCGCGGTGTGCTCTGGGCCAGCCTGCCGCTGGCCGTGGTGGCGATTGGACTGGTGCTGGCGTGGATGCCGGCCGATGGCGCGCGTAGTGCGCCACGCCTGCAGGCCTATGCGCTGTCCACCGCGATGGCGGCGCTGGGCGCGCTACTGCTGGCGTTGACCTGGCTGGGCGAGCCCGGACATCGCGGCGCCGGTGCCGTGTTGCTGCTGGTCGCACTGCTGCTGGCGGCGGCCCACCTGCGGCATGCACGGCAGCAGGCGCAGCCCCTGCTGCGCTGGTCGTTGCTGTCCCATCGGGGCCTGCGCCTGGCGATGCTGATCTATCTGGCCGTACCCGGTGTGTTCATCGGCAGCCAGCTGGTCAGTACCCTGCAGTTGCACCAGGCCGGCTATAGTGCCGCGCGCATCGGCGCGCTGATGCTGCCGTGGGCGCTGGCCTCGGCCATTGCGATCACGGCCAGCAAGCGCCTGCTGACCCGCTTCGGCCCAGCCACGGTACTGCGCGCCGGCATGCTGCTGCAGGCCGGCGGCCTGCTGTTGATGGCGCTGCTGCCACACCCGGTCTTTGCTATTGCAGCATTGCTGTTTGCCTTGATGGGCGCCGGCGGCAGCCTGTGCAGCAGCACGGCGCAGACGCTGGCCTTCCATGGGGTCGATGGCGAAGCATTGGGCGATGCCAGTGCGCTCTGGAACCTCAATCGCCAGCTCAGCTTCTGCCTGGGCACCGCGGCCATCGCGCTGCTGCTGGCCTTGGCCATGCAGTGGCTGCCGGCCCGCGGCACCGGCGTGGCGCTGGGTCTGGCCGCCGTACTGACCCTGCTGCCGATGGCGTTGCTGCGCCGGCCGCAGTTGCTCACCCTTTCGCAACCGGAGAACACCTGATGTATACCACCGCAGAACACGAAGTCCACCACCTGCACGACAAGCTGCAGGCCTGGTTCGGCGCCGACGTCGGCACCGACGCACTGGAGAACCTGATGGCGCATTTCTGCGCGGACTTCAGCATGGTCGGTATCGCTGGACAAAGGCTGGATCGGAATGCCTTGCAGGCACTGTTCGCGGGTGGCCATGGCGCGCGTCCAGGGCTGCAGATTTCCATCGACGCCGTGCAGGCGGTGGAGGCGCCATCACCGCTGGCGGTGCTGCGCTATCGCGAAGGGCATGCGATCGATGGCGGCGAGCCCGTATGGCGGGAATCGCTGGCGGTGCTGCGGCAGGAAGAGGGGCGTTGGCGCTGGCTGGCGCTGCATGAGGTAACGGCAGCCTGATCGGTAGTGCCGGCCGCTGGCCGGCAACCGCGTACCGTGCCCGAGGTGGATGAAGTTGCCGGCCAGCGGCCGGCACTACCGGTTGCCGACGAGCGCAGCAGCTGGTCGCACATGTGCCATCAGTCCTGCCTGCATCCACCGCAGAATGCAAAGCCTGCACACACTTCACGGCTCAAGGCAGGAGTAGGCTTGAAGCTTTCCTGCCGGGAGGGGTTGTCCATGCGTGTGCGTGCCGTCGCTGTAGCCATTGCCCTTTGCCTGTCCAGCACCGTGCTGGCCGTCGAAACCCCGCCGATGACCCCGGACATCAGCGGCAAGCCCTTCGTTGCCCCTGATGTCGGTCGTGACTACGACAAGCGCGTGGTGATGGTGCCGATGCGCGATGGTACCAAGCTGTATACGGTGATCGTGGTGCCCAAGGGCGCGCAATGCCCCGATCCTGCTCACCCGCACGCCTTACGATGCTGCCGGCCGCGCCAGCCGCAGTGATTCGCCGCGCATGCGTGACCTGCTGCCGCAGGGCGACGAGGTATTTGTCGATGGCGGTTACATCCGCGTATTCCAGGACATCCGCGGCAAGTACGGCTCCGAGGGCGATTACGTGATGACCCGGCCGCTGCGCGGGCCGTTGAACAACACCAGGGTGGACCACTCCACCGACGCCTGGGACACCATCGACTGGCTGGTGAAGAACGTGCCGGAGAGCAACGGCAAGGTCGGTATGCTCGGCTCGTCGTACGAGGGCTTCACCGTGGTGATGGCGCTGACCGAACCGCACCCGGCGCTGAAGGTGGCCGCGCCGCAGAGCCCGATGGTCGATGGCTGGATGGGCGACGACTGGCTCAACTACGGCGCGTTCCGCCAGGTCAATTTCAACTACTTCGCGATGCAGACCGAGAAGCGCGGCAAGGGCACGCCGCTGCCCAGCCTCGGCTACGATGACTACAGCACCTTCCTGCGTATCGGTTCGGCTGGCGACTACGCGCGTTTCACCGGCGTGGACCAGCTGACCTGGTGGAAGAAACTGGTCGAGCACCCGGCCTATGACGGCTTCTGGCAGGGCCAGGCGCTGGACGCGGTAATGGCGAAAACACCGTTGAAGGTGCCGACCATGTGGCTGCAGGGCCTGTGGGACCAGGAAGACATGTGGGGTGCCAACCACGCCTACCAGGCAATGGAAGGGCGCGACAGCGGCAACAACCGCAACTACCTGGTGATGGGGCCGTGGCGGCACAGCCAGGTGAATTACAGTGGCAGCGAGCTGGGCGCGCTGAAGTTCGATGGTGATACCGCACTGCAGTTCCGCCGCGACGTGCTCAAGCCGTTCTTCGACCAGTATCTGGTGGACGGTGCGCCGAAGGCGGACACGCCGCCGGTGCTGATCTACAACACCGGCGAGAACCACTGGGATCGCCTGAAGGGTTGGCCTCGCAGCTGCGACAAGGGTTGCACCGCCAGCAGGAAGCCGCTGTACCTGCGTGCCGGCGGCAAGCTGGCGTTCCAGGCGCCGGCGGTGGGCGAGGGTGACTTCGAGGAATACGTGTCCGACCCGGCCAAGCCGGTGCCGTTCGTGCCGCGTCCGGTGCGTTTCGGGGACCGTGACATGTGGACCACCTGGCTGGTCAAGGATCAGCGCTTCGTTGATGGCCGCCCTGACGTGCTGACCTTCATCACCGAACCGCTGACCGCGCCGCTGCGCATCGGCGGCGCGCCGGTGGTGCACCTGCAGGCCTCGACCAGCGGCACCGACAGCGACTGGGTGGTGAAGCTGATCGACGTGTATCCGGACCAGGAAGCGTCGACGCCGGAGATGGGCGGCTACGAGCTGCCGGTGTCGCTGGCGATCTTCCGTGGCCGCTATCGCGAGAGCTTCAGCGATCCGAAGCCGCTGGCCGCCAACGAGGTGCTGCCGTACCGCTTCGACCTGCCCAACGCCAACCACACCTTCCAGAAGGGGCACCGGGTGATGGTGCAGGTGCAGTCCAGTCTGTTCCCGCTGTATGACCGCAACCCGCAGACCTACGTGCCGAACGTCTACCTGGCCAAGCCCGGCGATTACCAGAAGGCCACGCAGCGGGTCTGGCACAGCGCGGCGCAGGCCAGTTACATCGATCTGCCGGTGTATTGAGGTTGATGAGGTGCGCCGGGTGCGCGATACCCGGCGGTGCGCGGTCGTGCCGGCCGCTGGCCGGCATCCGTGATGGCGTGAAGCAGAAGCTGCTATCCGACCTTTGAGGGTCCGGTGCGCCAGCGGCTGGGTACCAGGCCGAAACGCTTGCGGAATGCAGCCGCGAAGTTGCTGGGGTGGCGGTAACCACTGGCGGCCGCAGCCTGCTCGACAGTCCAGCCGTCTTCGCGCAGGCCCTGCTCGGCGTGGCGCATGCGTTGTTCGTGCAGGTAGTCGAACACCGAGCAGCCGTACTGCTGGGCGAAATGACGGCGCAGCGAACTTGGGCTCATGCAGGCCAGCTGGGCCAGTTCGATCAGACTATGCGCGTGGCTGGGATCGTCATGCAGGTAGGCACGCACGCGTTCCAGGCGCTCGCGCTGGCCAGCCCGCAGCGTTCGCACATGATCGGTCTGCAGATCCTCGGCCTTCAGCCCAACGGCCAGCAGCTGCAGTGCGACGCCTTCGCGCCACAACGCGTCGATGCCGTCCTCCCATGGGCTTTCGAACAGCTGGCCCAGCACCGGCAGCAGGGTATGCGGAATGGTCCAGTGGCGGCATTCCAGGTGGGTGTTGAGCGCGGTCTCCAACTGTGGCAGCTGGAACAGGTCCGGATCGATCTGGCCGGGCACCATCACGCTGACGCCGCGCATGCGCGTTTCGCCAGGATGCGCACCCGTCATCTCAACCTGTTCGCGGTGGTGCGCGGTCATCGCCGTACCAGCACGCAGGGTGAAACCACCACGTCGCGGAATGCGCACATCAACCTGGCCCTGCAGCATCACGCGGATGGCCAGGCCGGGACTCTGCTGGGCGGTGGCGACATAAGGGAAGCGATTATGGACGTCGGAGGCGATCAGGCTCATGCCGCCGCGCAGGAACTGCTCGTTGACCTCGCCATGGCCGGCCCACTGGTCGTCGCGCAGGTGTTCCGGGTCGGCGCGGTAATCGAAGCCATGGCGGTGGCCGAAGCGGCGGTAATCAGCAAAAGTGAAATATCGGGACATCGCTCGGCACGTGCTTTGGAGGTGGACGCTGGCATTACCTCGCCCACGCGCTCTGCAATGCAGATGCAGATCCCGTCGTTACCCGTGCAGACATGCTGGGAAGCAGGGGCGTGGGCACGCTGGATGGTGGGGGAACACCAGGTTGAATGGAATGTGTCGAAGAAACTGGAAACGTTTCCCATTGTCGCCTTGATTCGCGCGCTTTTGATTTCAATATGGTCAAAACGATTGACGATTACGGCCAAAGTGAAAATGCCGCCGAACATACGCCAGCGTTTTGCATGCATATCCGTACGCAATTCCATACATCAACTTGAGTTGAGGTTTCATGGCTGGAACGATCACCCGTAGACGCGATGTCGGCCGCGCCATCACGAGCGGGCGCGTAGGGTGGGGCGGTTGGCCATTGCAGGTCACATCGATACCCCCACTGATGGAGAACGCAGATGATTGACTACCAGCTCACCGGCAAGACCGCGATCGTGACCGGCGGCGTGTCCGGTATCGGCCTGGCCGTGGCGCAGACGCTGGCCGCATCCGGTGCCCGTATTTCGGTCTGGGACCTGAAGCAGGATGCAGTCGATGCCACCGTGACGCAGCTGCGCAGTGCCGGTGCACAGGCCATCGGCATTGCACTGGACGTTACAGACGACGCGGCCGTGGAGGCGGCGGTGCAGCGCACGATCAAGGAACTCGACGGCCTGCATGTGGCAGTCAACAACGCCGGTATCGGCGGGCCGGCCGCAAGCAGCGGTGACTATCCGATCGATGGCTGGCAGCGGGTAATCGACGTCAACCTCACCAGTGTGTTCCTGTGCCAGCGTGCGCAGATCCAGGCGATGCGCACGGCCGGAACCGGTGGCAGCATCATCAACATGGCCTCGATCCTGGGCCAGGTGGGCTATGCCGGTTCCACCGCGTACGTGGCGGCCAAGCACGGCGTGGTCGGGCTGACCCAGACCGCCGCCTGGGAGCATGCGGCCGACGGCATCCGTGTCAACGCGGTCGGCCCGGGCTTCATCAGCACGCCGCTGCTGGAGAAGATGGACCCGAAGGTGCGCGCCACGCTGGAAGGCCGCCACGCGTTGAAGCGGCTGGGCACGGCCGAGGAAGTGGCGGCGCTGGTTGCCTGGCTGGCCAGCGACGACGCCTCGTTCGCGACCGGCACATACTATGCGATCGATGGTGGTTATCTGGCGCAATGATCGAGTGCGTGAAGGTTACGCATGGCGATGGCCAGTAGATCCAGGCCATGCGTGGATGAGCGCATGCGGTGAAGCATGCGGTGAAGAGGGCGTGCCATCGTCTTCACCGCCATCCCACGGCTGCCGAGCAACGCTCCGGGAAACGCCCGGAGCCTGCCCATGGAACTCACCCAGGATGTCTCGATCCTGCTGCGCGTGGCCGCAGCAATGCTGTTCGGCGGCGTGCTCGGTGTCGAGCGCGAGATGGGCAAGCACGCTGCGGGCCTGCGCACCCACATGCTGATTGCCGGCGCTGCTGCGCTGATTGTTGGACTCGGCGATTCAGTGGCAGAGCACTTCCAGCAGGAGCGTTACCGCGACCTGCTGCAGGTCGACCCGGTGCGCCTGATCGAAGCCGTGGTCGCCTGCGTCGGCTTCGTTGCCGCCGGCACCATTCTGCGTGGGTCACGCGAGGATCAGGTCAGCGGCCTGACCACGGCCAGCTCGCTGATCATGGCGGCGGCCATCGGCATCGCCGTGGGCATCGGCAAGTACGTGATTGCCATCGGGGTGAGCGTGCTGTGCGTGCTGGTGCTGGCGGTGATGCGGCGGTTGGAGAAGAAGATCTAAGGGGTTGAGGGAGTGGGATCAGAGTCCCTTCGGGGGATCTGATCGTGATTCCAAGGCGGAGTTGAAGCAGTCAGGTCTGCTGCGAAGTGTTGCGCTGCAGGATGGCCAGTGCTCTGGCCAGCATCTGGTCAGGAACATCCGTCGTAGCGCCGTACAGATCTGCGATTCCCACTTCAACGCAGGAACAGATCAGGTCATTCAACTCCTCGTGCTTGTCTGTGGCGATCTGCCCCAACAGAGATCGCGGCAATGGATCGCCTCGACCCGCGATCTGAAGCTCTGAGCCTGCCTGATCCCAGTCTGGCAGGGCCATGGGTTCGCCCGAATCCGGATATGCGCGCAGGTGGGCGATGAGCGCATCCAAGCCTGCATGATTGAGAAGGTTCGCTTCAGCGTAGCCGGCCAGGCAGTCAGCTGCCTGTTGCTGCATGGACTGCAGGTCGCGGGTGGGGGCGAGTGTCATTCGTGTACCAGAGATGGGGCAGGATCCAGTGTGGTGGATGCGCGCCACTGTCTCAACCGTCTTAATGGTCGTACCAATAATTGATTCTAGCCCTATGGTCTAATAGGCTCTTCGCGCAATCAGCGGTTCAATCTGCGTCCAGCGGCTCCATAAATCCATTATTGGTACGACCAATAATGTTGGAGCCCATGACCGCCCACCCCTGCGGTGTTGAACCCGTCCCCAGTCGAGAGTCTTCATGCAGCCCTGGCAACACCTGTACGACCCCGCCGGCAACCTGTGGTTGTCCAGCCTGATCGCGCTGCTGCCGATCGCGTTCTTCTTCGTTGCCCTGGCCGTGCTGCGCATGAAGGGCTGGCTGGCCGGCACGATCACCGTGGCCATCGCGCTCGGCGTGGCCCTGCTGTTCTACCGGATGCCGTTGCCCCAGGCGCTGGGTGCGGCTGGCTTCGGCTTCGTCTACGGCCTGTGGCCGATCGCCTGGATCATCATCGGCGCGGTATTCCTCTACAAAGTCTCGGTCAAGACCGGGCAGTTCGACATCATCCGCGCCTCGATCCTGTCGGTCACCGAGGACCAGCGCCTGCAGATGCTGATGGTCGGCTTCGCCTTCGGTGCCTTCCTGGAGGGTGCAGCCGGTTTTGGTGCACCGGTGGCGATCACCGCGGCACTGCTGGTCGGGTTGGGCTTCAAACCGCTGTATGCCGCCGGCCTGTGCCTGATCGTCAACACCGCGCCGGTCGCCTTTGGTGCAATGGGCATTCCGATCATCGTGGCCGGGCAGGTCACCGGTCTGGATGCCTTCGAGATCGGCCAGATGGCTGGGCGCCAGCTGCCGTTCCTTACGATCATCGTGCTGTTCTGGATCATGGCGATCATGGATGGCTGGCGCGGCATCAAGGAAACCTGGCCGGCAGTGCTGGTGGCCGGTGGTTCGTTCGCCATCGCGCAGTATCTGACCTCCAACTTCATCGGCCCGGAGCTGCCGGACATCACCGCGTCGCTGGCCTCGCTGGTCTGCCTGACGCTGTTCCTGCGCCGCTGGAAGCCGGTGCGGATCTTCCGTTTCGATACCGAAACCAGCGCCGAGGCGGCCGCACAGGCGCTGGAGGCGCCGCGCTACAGCGTCGGCCAGATCGCCAAGGCATGGTCGCCGTTCCTGATCCTCACCGCGATGGTCACGCTGTGGAGCATCAAACCGTTCAAATCGCTGTTCGCGGCGGATGGCCCGCTGGAAAGCTGGGTGCTGAAGCTCCCGGTGCCGGGCCTGGACCAGATGGTGCAGAAGATGCCGCCGATCGTGGATGCACCGCTCAGCTACGAGGCGATCTACAAGTTCGACTGGTTCTCGGCCACCGGCACCTCGATCATCCTCGCTGCGGTGATCGCCATCATCGCGCTGCGCATGCCGGCCCGTTCGGCGCTGCAGACCTTCGGTGAGACCGTGCGTGAGCTGCGCATGCCGATCTACTCGATCGGCATGGTGCTGGCCTTCGCCTTCATCGCCAATTACTCGGGCCTTTCGGCGACGCTGGCGCTTGCACTGGCGCACACCGGTGATGCGTTCCCGTTCTTCTCGCCGTTCCTTGGCTGGTTGGGCGTGTTCCTGACCGGCTCGGATACTTCATCCAACGCCTTGTTCTCGGCACTGCAGGCGACCACCGCGCAGCAGATCGGCGTGTCCGACGTGCTGCTGGTGGCGGCCAACACCACTGGTGGCGTGACCGGCAAGATGATCTCGCCGCAGTCGATCGCCATTGCCTGCGCGGCGGTCGGCCTGGCCGGCAAGGAATCGGACCTGTTCCGTTTCACGGTCAAGCACAGCCTGATCTTCACCACGATGGTCGGCCTGATCACCCTGGCCCAGGCTTACTGGCTGACCTGGATGATTCCCTGAGCCATGCACGGTCAGCCGACCACCCGCTGCGCGCTTCGGGCCACAATGGCACCATGAGCACGCAACGTATTTCGGACAAGGTGGCCGCGCAGCTGCGCGGCCTGGTGCAGGAACAGCGGTTGCAACCGGGCGACCGGCTGCCGGCCGAGCGCACCCTGGCGGTGCAGCTGGGGGTCTCGCGCACCGCGCTGCGCGAGGCCATCGCGCAGCTGGCCAGCCAGGGCCTGCTGACCGCACGGGTTGGTGGCGGCACCTACGTGGCCGAACCCGCGGCGCGCGCGGCAGGCGCTGGATGAACCGCTGGCGCCGTACCTGCCGCTGTTCCAGGGCGACCCGGAATACCGCTTCGACGTGCTGGAGATCCGCCACGCGCTGGAAGGTGCCACCGCCTGGCATGCGGCGCTGCGCGCGACCGACGAGGACCGCACGCGCATCGCCCAGGCCTTCCAGACCATGATGGACGCGCATGGCAAGGATGACCCCACCGGCGAAGCGGAGGCCGACGCGGCCTTCCACCTGTCCATCGCCGAGGCCTCGCACAACCTGGTGCTGCTGCAGGTGATGCGCGGCCTGTTCGAACTGCTGCAGACCAACATCTCGCAGAGCCGCGAAAAGCTCTACACCTCGGCGAGGACCTTCTCGCCGTTGTCCGACCAGCACCGCGAGATGATGGACGCGGTGCTGGCCGGTGACCCCGAACGCGCGCGCCGCCGCGCATGCCCACCTCGAGTTCGTGCACACCACGCTGCGCACCCTCGATGACAACGAAGCCCGGCGTGCGCGGGCCTCGCGTCTACCTTCCCCACACGGTTGACCCCATGATCATCTCCGCCTCCACCGATTACCGTGCCGCAGCGCAACGCCGGCTGCCGCCGTTCCTGTTCCACTACATCGATGGCGGCGCGTATGCCGAGCACACGCTGAAGCGCAACGTTTCCGACCTGTCCGACATCGCGCTGCGCCAGCGCATCCTGCGAAACATGTCCGACCTGAGCCTGGAAACCGAACTGTTCGGCGAAACGCTGGCGATGCCGGTGGCACTGGCGCCGGTCGGCCTGACCGGCATGTATGCCCGACGCGGTGAAGTACAGGCGGCGCGCGCGGCCGACAGTCGAGGCATCCCGTTCACCCTGTCCACCGTATCGGTGTGCCCGATCGAGGAAGTGGCACCGGCCATCCAGCGGCCGATGTGGTTCCAGCTGTATGTACTGCGCGACCGTGGCTTCATGCGCAACGCGCTGGAGCGGGCGCAGGCTGCGGGCGTGACCACCTTGGTATTCACCGTGGACATGCCGGTGCCGGGTGCGCGCTACCGCGATGCCCACTCCGGCATGAGCGGTCCGAACGCCTCGCTGCGCCGCATCGGCCAGGCCATCACCCACCCGCACTGGGCGTGGGACGTGGGCCTGTTCGGCCGCCCGCATGATCTGGGCAACATCTCCACCTATCGTGGCAACCCGACCGGGCTGGAGGATTACATCGGCTGGCTGGGCAGCAACTTCGATCCCTCCATTTCGTGGAAGGACCTGGAATGGATCCGCGAATTCTGGAAGGGCCCGATGGTGATCAAGGGCATCCTTGATCCGGATGACGCGCGTGATGCGGCCAAGTTCGGCGCCGATGGCATCGTGGTCTCCAACCACGGCGGCCGCCAGCTCGATGGCGTGCTGTCCACTGCGCGTGCTTTGCCGGCGATTGCCGATGCGGTGCAGGGCGACCTGAAGATCCTCGCCGATTCCGGCATCCGCACTGGCCTGGACGTGGTGCGCATGCTGGCACTGGGCGCCGACACCGTGCTGCTGGGCCGTGCCTTCGTCTACGCGCTGGCCGCGCAGGGCGAGGCCGGCGTGGCAAACCTGCTGGACCTGATCGCCAAGGAAATGCGCGTGGCGATGACACTGACCGGTGCGCGCCGCATCGCTGACATCGGCCGCGATTCGCTGGTCAACCTGCCGTGAGTGGCCACGATGCCGTGCTGGCGCAGTTGCGCGATGCGGTCGGCAACCGCCATGTACTGACCGGCGACAAGGCCACCCGCCGTTTCCGCCGTGGCTACCGTTTCGGCGACGGCCCGGTGCTGGCGGTGGTGCGCCCGGGGACGCTGCTGGAGCTGTGGCGTGTGCTGCAGGCGGCGGTGCAGGGCGGGGCAGCGATCATCCTGCAGGCGGCCAACACCGGCCTGACCGGTGGCTCGACCCCGGATGGCAACGACTATGGGCGTCCGATCGTGCTGGTCAGCACGCTGCGCCTGACCGGCATCCAGCTGTTGAACGAGGGCCGCCAGGTGCTGTGCCTGCCCGGCGCGACGCTGGACCGCCTGGAGCAGACGCTGGCACCGCTCGGCCGCGAACCGCATTCGGTCATCGGCTCGTCCTGCATCGGTGCGTCGGTACTCGGTGGCATCTGCAACAACTCCGGCGGCGGCGCTGGTGCGCCGTGGCCCGGCCTACACCGAGCTGGCACTGTATGCGCAGGTCGATGCGCAGGGCCAGCTGCAGCTGGTCAACCATCTGGGCATCGCGCTGGGCGATACGCCCGAGCAGATCCTGCAGCGCCTGCAGGCGGGCGACTACCGTGCTGCCGACGTTGGGGACGGCGATGGCCGCGCCGCCTCCGATCCACGCTACGCCGAGGAAGTGCGCCGGGTCGATGCCGATACGCCGGCACGCTTCAATGCCGACCCCAGCCGCCACTTCGAGGCAGCGGGGTCTGCCGGCAAGCTGGCAGTATTCGCGGTGCGCCTGGATACCTTCGAGAAGGAGGCCGCCGAGGTCTTCTATATCGGCAGCAACCGCACCGACAGCCTCACCGCGATCCGGCGCCAACTGCTGACCGGCTTCGAACGCCTGCCGATTGCCGGCGAGTACATCCACCGCGATGCCTATGACATCGGCGAACGCTACGGCAAGGACAGCTTCCTGTTGATCGACCGCCTTGGCACCGCGCGTGTGCCGGCCGCCTTCGCATTGAAGAGCCGGGTTGATGGCTGGTTCGAGCGGCTGGGCCTGCGCAGCGTGACCGACCGGGTGATGCAGGTGCTGACCGGCCTGCTGCCCTCGCACCTGCCCAAGCGCATGGGCGAGTTCCGCCAGCGCTACGAGCATCATCTGCTGCTGAAGGTCTCCGCGCAGGACGCCGCGGAAACCGAGGCCTGGCTGCGCGGCTTCTTCGCCGACCATGAGGGCGGCTACTTCCACTGCACGGCCGATGAGGGGCGCAAGGCGTTCCTGCATCGCTTCGCTGTGGCCGGCGCCGCGGTGCGCTACCGCGAGGTACACCGCGACCAGGTGCAGGACATCGTCGCGCTGGACATCGCCCTGCGCCGCGATGATGCCGACTGGTTCGAGCAGCTGCCGGTCGATATCGATGGCCGCCTGCTGCACAAGCTGTATTACGGGCACTTCCTGTGCCACGTATTCCACCAGGACTACATCGCGCAAAGGCGAAGACCCGATGGCGATCGAGCATGCGATGTGGGCGTTGCTGGACCAGCGTGGCGCCGAGTATCCAGCCGAGCACAACGTCGGCCACCTGTACCCGGCCAAGCCGGCGCTGGCCGGGTTCTACAGGCAGCTGGACCCGAGCAATACCTTCAACCCGGGTATCGGCCAGACGTCGAAGGCGAAGGGGTGGGGTGGCTGCGACTGTAGTGGGCATTAGCGGCGCACTCTCTGAAAATTCGGATCTCTTGCATTCATCACTGATCGGGTTCGCACTAGGCTGAGGTCTTGGCTGAAACGGATACAGAACCAATGCAGAGTGCAGATCAGATATGGGCGTCCATCAAAGCGTCGCTTCACGAGAAGAATTGTCTGGATGAAGTGCAGTTGCGACCGGGAGCTTCCGAAAGCGAGCTGGTTGAACTGGAAGCTCAGCTTGGAGTCGCTTTGCCAGATCTGCTCAGGCAGCTGCTGATGATTCACGACGGGCAGGATGGGGCCGGGCTTCTGTTCGGCACTCAGATGCTCTCGTCCATGGAGATCAGGCGGCAGTGGCAGGGTTGGCGTGAGATCGAGGCCGACGGCATGAACGAGGACTGCGCGGAGTTCATGAAGTCCAGTCCTGCGGGGGTGGTGAAGCCGATGTATACCAATGCACGTTGGATACCGCTGACTCACGATGGTGGCGGCAATCACATGGGATTGGATTTCGACCCCGACATTGACGGTGCTGAAGGACAGATGATTGCCTTTGGTGCGGATGAAGACACCAAGTACCTTCTTGCTCCCACTTTCGCTGACTTCGCTGAGAAGGCTGTGGAGTGGATCACTCAGGCAAGCTGGGATGGTGAGAATCTCGAGTCGTCAACTGATGACGGCTTCGCTCCCCCGGCCATTCTCCGTACTGCTGGAGGGGCGTAGTTGGGAGCGCCGTTCTGACAGGTAGTGTGCCGCTTGGGTTCCGGTTCACCGGGCTGGTCGCGATCGTTCCGTTATTCCTGCGCTACCATCTTGATTCCACGAGCAGGAATCTCATCCATGCCCCCCGTCCTTGCCCGCACGACCGTGTGCGTTGCACTGCTGGCCACCCCGATGCTGGCGCTGGCGCAGGGCTCAATCCTGCCGCAGCAGCGTGACGCTGCGGGCAACGTGATGGAGCCGTTGGGGCAGGTGCTGATCGCCAGTGAGACGGGGCCGGTGGGGCTCTACGAGTGCACGCGGGACGGCAACTGGTGCGTGCGCGTGCAGCCGGTTGCCAAAGATGGTGACCGGCCGACCGTGCTGGAAGTACTTGAGAAGGAACCGGGCCAGGGCACGCCACACACCTACCACGTCAGCATCGACGTGCCGCAGGAAAGCGAGCTGTCGCTGTGGCCGTGGATCGTGCGGCTGGCACCTGGCGTGGGCAGCGATGAACCGGTGACCGACCCGCAGCAGCGCGCCCGCCAGAATGTGCTGGTGGGTGGCATCGTCACGTTCAGCGCCATGTACTCCGGTGGAGGTGCCGACGCATCCACGCTGCAACTGGCACGCGTGCGCCACCTGCAGGACGACATCCAGGTGGACGACGACGTGTTGACCGTGCCATGGCTGGGCAATGCGATGATCCGCGCCTGTTTCAGCGAACAGGACATCAAGCAGCGCGCAGGTGCCTGCCATGACGAATACGGCTTCTCGGCGAAGCTGGCGCTGGATACGGTCGCCGAGGGCATGCCGGTGCTGCGCTACCAGACCGTGGCGACCCGGTTCCCGGCCGGTGTTTCGCGCTTCGAGGATTCGCTGGCCAAGGGGCCGTTGAAGAAGCAGGATCTGCGCACCGAGCAGGACCCGGCGTGCACCTACACGCGGCTGTTCCGCTTCAGCGATGGGGTATTCCACCCCGACCAGGCGCTGCCGGATTGCGCGGGGTATACCGAACCCTGAAATGTAGAGTCGAGCCATGCTCGACTGGTTTTCGGATGGGTCGCGCAGAAAACCAGTCGAGCATGGCTCGACTCTACAAAAGCCTGCTGCCGCGCTTACTCGCAGCGGGTGGACGTGATGATGTTGTCCTTGTCCACGAACACGCGCAGGCGGTCCGGGCGGATGTCCTTGGTGGTGATGGTGCTGGGGCCGATCGGGTTGACCAGGCCGGCACCGCTCTCGCGGGACAGGCGACGGATGTTGGGCTCGTTGGCCGGCTGGCCGATCGCCCAGCCCAGCTGGCTGGCGTCGCAGCGGCCACTGCCTTTGACTTCCGGGCCAGGGGTGCTGACGCAGGCCGACAGCAGCAGGGCGGAGGCCGGCAGCAACAGGGACAGACGGAATGCAGACATGTGAGCGCTCCTGCGCAGGGGACGATGGCGGGAACGATAGCACCGAGCGTGCGAAAGGCGTCAGCGCCCCGGTCATTGCCGGCACAGCGTGGTCATTGCATAGTGGGAGGAATAGCTGGCAGTACGCCAGCGGGCAGGCCGGGCCTTTCCGGCGCAGGTGTTGGATACGGTATGACGGCAGGCAGTTTCCGCGGCAAGGACAAGACAATGACGGCCCTGATGTTGTCGTTGCTGGGCGTGGCGTTTGCCGCCTCCGCTGCCGATCCGGAATCCGAGCAGGTCCAATCCCCGGTATTCGGCGCCTGGCGCAACCTGCAGACCGAATCCGGCTACGCGCCGGCGCAGCGTAACCTGGCCTTCGCCATGCTGCCGCAGGCGGCCACCCGCGGCGACCGTTTCGCCATCCTCGACCGCGAGGGCAAGCGGGCGGTGTGCTGCCTGCAGGTGGCCAGCCCCTCGCTGGGCGTCGCTGCGCTGCGCGGGGAGTACCACCTGCCGCAGGCCTGGGTGACGGACCTGAGCAATGGCCGTAGCCCTGCACGACCCTATGTGCCGCACGTCTATGCGATGCAGCGGGTGGACGAGCTGGCCGACTACAGCTTCGCCGATGTACCTGGCGCCTACAGCGACCTGGGCGGTCTGCTGATTCCGGAAGGTGCCGCGCTGGAGGCCGACGGCAGTGCCGTGCGCCTGGGGGACAGCCGCTACCCGCTGCAGTTCCAGCGCCAGCCGCACGCCGATGACGATGGCGCGCTGGACCGCTACAGCCTGCAGGCCGGCGAGGGTGCCGCCCCGATCGTGGTTGAAGTGCCGTTCGGCACCTACTGATTGCAGCGTTGCACTGGCTAGAATGCAGCGCGGCGCTGTCTGCCGTGCCTGCTCCGTGAGTCGTGCCGTGTCCTTGCGTCCCTTCCTGCTGTCGTCCCTGCTGCTGTTGTCTGCCTGTGCCAGCGCGCCTCCGCCGCCGGCCCATTCCGATGCATTGTGGCGATTGATTGAACGTGACTGCCAGGGCGCCGAAGGCCCGCGTGGCGATTGCCTGCGGGTGGAGACGGCAGCAGACCGCCGCGATGTGCTGGTCAAGGACGCGCACGGCGACTACCAGTTCCTGCTGATGCCGCTGGACAAGGTCAGCGGCATCGAGAGCCGCAGCCTGTACCAGCGAGGTGCACCGAACTACTTCGCTGCAGCCTGGCAGGCGCGCAGCCACACCGAACAGGCCTTGCGGCAACCGCTGCCGCGCAACGTCGCCAGCCTGGCGTTGAACTCGCCGCACGGCCGCTCGCAGCACCAGTTGCATATTCATGTGGATTGCCTGCGTGCCGACGTGCTGCAGGCGCTGGACACGCATGCTGCCGCCCTGGGCAGCCAGTGGACACCGCTGCCGGGGCTGCTGCGCGGCCATCAGTACCAGGCACGCCTGCTGCCGGGCGCAGAACTGACCGCCAATCCGCTCAATCTGCTGGCCTACGACCTCGCAGGCGTGGACGACGTCGGCCAGTGGAGCCTGGTTGTGGCGGGCCGGGACGCCGTGCAGGGCGTCCCGGGCTTCATCCTGCTGGCCACCCGTGTGGACGCGGGCACCGGCAACGAGGCCAGCGCCGAAGAGCTGCAGGACCACGCCTGCTCGGTGCTGACCGGTGCCGGCAACGCGCTGGAGCGGGTGCGCTAGTCCAGCACCCTGTGCTTGTTCCGCCACATGGGTGCGGTCAGCGCCAGCAGCTGGCGATCCTGCCAGCCATCCAGATCCAGATGATGGTCGCGCAGCAGGCCTTCCTGCTCGAAGCCGAAGGCCCGCAGCGCGGTGGCGAACGGATCACTGCAGTCCGGTGGCAGCATCACGAACAGGCGATGCAGGCCGACATCCTCGAACAGGAACGGGCACAGTGCACGCAGCGCGGCATCGGAATGCGGGTGCCAATGCTGCAGCGACAGCAGTTCGGCGCTGCGCGCGTGTAGTGATTGCAGCCGTACGTGCAGCTGGTCCAGTACGTTGCCGTGCTCGTCATCGAACACCCCCAGCAGCAGCTGGTCGTTGTCCTGTTCCAGGCGTGAGCGATGCATGTGGGCGAGGAAGCGCGCTTCCTCATCGATGACGGACGGATCGCGGCGGCCGCGCCGGCGGCGGTCATCGAACAGGCGCCAGCGCGGCAGGTCGGCACGCTGGAAAGGGCGCAGGGGGACCGGTGCGGCCTGCAGCTGCAGCAGGTGACGGCGCAGCACCGGGCGCAATGGGGGAAGGAGGGAAGTGGGGTACGGGGTCATCATCCCCGGCACGATGGCCGTGCCTGCAGCCCTGCACCATTCAAAACATTGCAAAAGTGTGGTGGATGGCACTGCGGGTCTGATTCGGTTCAGGCATAAGGCCATCAGGCCTGGTCATTTCCGTTGAAACCCCCCATTCAGGACACTTTCGTTACGGGATCGTTATGCGCCGTACAGGCCGCTGCCCCCGTACCACCACCCGCCCAACTCCCCAGGAAGCCCATGTCCGCCTCCCACAAGGCGCTGCGCCCGCGTCCGCTGGTGCTCGCACTGTCGTCCCTGATGCTGGTCTCGCTGCCGGCCTTCGCGCAGGAAAGCGCACCCACCACATTGCAGGAAGTGAAGGTCACCGGCTCGCGCATTCCACGCGCCAGTGTCGAGGGCCCGTCGCCGGTGACGGTGATCAGCCGCGAGCAAATCGATGCGCAGGGCTACCGCAATGCCTTCGACGCACTGAGCGCGCTGACCGAGAACACCGGCAACGTACAGGGCGAGGACTTCGGCAACACCTTCACCCCGGCCGCCAACACCATCAACCTGCGCGGGCTGGGCCCGAACCGCACGCTGGTGCTGGTCAACGGCCGCCGCCAGGCCGACTACCCGCTGGCCTACGAGGGCTCGGTGAACGTGGTCAACCTGGCCAACATTCCCAGTGCGCTGATCGAGCGCATCGAGGTCCTGGCGGCAGGTGCGTCGGCGGTGTACGGCTCCGACGCCATCGCCGGCGTGGTCAACATCATCCTCAAGGACCGCTTTGAGGGTGTGGACGTGAACGTGCGGGCCGGCGGCACCCAGCAGGGCGGTGGCGACAACCAGCGCGCAGGTCGTCGGTGGCAGTTCCGGCGAGCGCTGGGATGCCCTGTTCGGCTTCGAGTTCGACGTGCGCAAGGCGATCCATGCGCGCCAGCGCGACTTCATGGACTCGCTGGATGATGACCCGGCCGGCAAGGCGCCGCAGGCGACCGCGATCGCGTATCGCCGCAACGCCGCGACCGGTCGCAACATCGATCCGGGCGCCAATGGCTGCGACGCGGCGTCGGACATCTATGGCGGCAGCGTGTTCCGTGCCTTCAACCCGCGCCAGGGCTGGTATTGCGGCAGCAACGAGGCCGCCGCCAGCTACTGGACGGTGCAGACCGAGAAGCGCAACCTCAACGGCTACGGCCTGCTGACCTTCCACGTCAACGAGACCACCGACCTGTTCGCCGATCTGGCCGTGGGCAGCGCACGCATCACCAACAACACCCGTGCGCCCACCTGGACCTCGGCCCGCAACTACTTCTACAACCAGACCACCGGCAACCTGGAAAGCTGGTACCGCCGGTTTGCGCCCGAGGAAATCGGTGGCCTGCCGCGCAATGCCAACCGCTTCCTGGAAAACTCGTGGTCATTCAACGTCGGGCGCGCGGCCAGATCGGTGACAGTGGCTGGGACTATGAGGCGGTCTACAGCCGTTCGCGTTACGAGAACCGCACCCGCCGCCCGGTGCTGCTGGCCGGTATCAACGAATACCTGCTTGGCCCGAAGCTCGGTGTGCGCAATGGTGTGGAGGTCTATGCGCCGGATCCGGCGCGCCTGTTCCAGCCGCTGAGCCCGAACGAGTACCAGAGCCTGTCCGGCTACCAGGAGAGCCGCAACGCGGCGTGGCTGCAGACCTTCAGCGCCAGCGTCAACGGCCGGCTGTTCGCACTGCCCGGTGGCGACGCTGCGCTGGCTGCGGTGGTCGAAGCCGGCAGCCAGGGCTACCGCAACCGCCCGGACCCGCGACTGGGCACCGGTGAATTCTGGAACACCAGTGCCGGTATTGGCGCCGGTGGCGAGCGTGACCGCTACGCTGCAGGTGTGGAGCTGCAATTGCCGCTGCTGCAGTCGCTGACCACCACCCTGGCCGGTCGTTATGACCAGTACCGTGCCGGTGGCGAGCACATCGGCAAGGCCACCTGGAGTTTCGGCGTCGAGTTCCGTCCGATCGAGAGCCTGCTGATCCGTGGTACGGCGGCGACCAGCTTCCGTGCGCCGGACATGAACTACGTGTTTGCCACCGAAACCCGCGGCTACAACCCGGGCATGACCGATTACTGGCGCTGCCGCACGGCGGGCCAGTCGTACGACAACTGCGACTACAACGGCCTGTCGATTGATTACAGCAACCGCGCCAATGCGCAGCTGCAGCCGGAATCGGCCAAGTCGTATGGTTTCGGCGTGGTCTGGTCGCCGCTGTCCGGCCTGGATTTCAGCGCTGACTACTACGACATCCGCATCGACAACGAAGTGACCAGCCTCGATACCAGCCGCATCCTGCGTGATGAGGCCGATTGCCGCCTGGGCCGGACGCTGGGCGGCGAAGCGCGCGATATCGGTTCGCTGCTGTGCCAGGACGCGCTGTCGCGGGTGATCCGCAATCCGTCCAATGCCACCGTGCAGCCGGACCAGGTGACCCGCGTGCTGATCAATCCGATCAACGCGGCCTCCGAATCGGTTCGCGGTCTGGACCTGAAGGGCAACTGGCGTTTCGATGCCGGCCGCTATGGCCGCTTCACCACGCGCCTGGCCTACACCGTGGTGCTGGAGCACAAATACCGACAGTTCTCCGATGATCCGGAGCGTGACATCCGCAATTCGCTGGATGACTACCAGTGGCGCAGCAAGGCCAACGGCAGCATCACCTGGAACCAGGGTGACTGGACCACCACGCTGTACGGCAACCGCTTCGGCTCGCTGCCGAAGACCGATGGCAGTGGCCGCATCGCGCCGTACATGACGTACAACGCCAGCGTGTTCCGCCAGTTCGGCGAGAACCTGTCGGTGGGCGTAATCGTCAACAACCTGCGTGACAGCCGCCCGCCGGCGGACAAGAACGGAGGCGGCTGGCCGTTCTATCCGGTTGGCAACTACGACCCATATGGCCGCCAGTACTGGGTGCAACTGGACTACCGGTTCCGCTGATTCCGCAGGCGAACGAAAGGCCCAGCATTGCTGGGCTTTTCGTTGTGCAGTGCACCCGTGTTGCCGCTGCGCGCGTGGCATGCTGTGGCGCTACCCGGAGGAGGATGCGCATGGATGTCAGGGTGTGGAGTGTGATTGCAGTGGTGGCCATTGCAGGTTGCAGTGGCAGGCAGGCGGCCAGCGTGGAGGATGCCGCGGAGGTGGCCAATGCCGCGCCTGCGCAGTCTCACGCGCAGCCAGCGGAGCACGCTGGGCCATCGCGCGGCAACGGCATCGAGTGCCACGACGGCGGCAGCTGGGCTCGCGCAACCGGAGGGGCACTTCCTCGAGGGCGAGCGCATGCTGCTGAGCGAGGGTGCGGTGTCCGTGCAGAAGAGCGAGGCGCTGCTGGGTTCCGACAAGGCTTTCGCGCAGGCGATCAGCCAGTTCGAGCGCGATGCGGCCGGCCACCCGGAAGTGCAGGACCTGACCCGGCTCTACAGGACGGCCGCGACCCGGCTCATCGGCAGCGACGGCACGCTGGTGTCTTTCGCCTGTGGCTACAGCCTGTGTGTTGGCGAGATCCGAAGCCGTACCGATGAGGATTTCAGTGCCTGGTCCGAGGCGATCGGCACGGACAAGGCGGCCCCGGTCTACAGTCTGACCACGGCGCCGATGACATGGGGCAGGGACCAGCGTGGTGGGCGCTTCGTGTTCTCGGTGGATCCTGCAGCCAACGCCATCACGGGCCCGTAGCCGGCGGATGCCCGGCGCCGCGGCGCGTTACGGAAGCGTCTGCTGCAGGTACGACTCGATGACGTAGCTGAAAGGCTGCTGCTGGCGGTCGCGCAGCAGGGCACGCACTTCCAGGATCACGCCGTGATCGCCTTCGCCCCGCGGCGGCCAGAACGTCTGGTCAGCCAGGGTCTGGCGCTGGAAGCCGAGCGGGCCGACCACGCGACCGAACGGTTCGTCGGTGCTGTCCAGCACCTGGTTCATGGCCGGGCTGAGGTGACCAGGCAGGTACCAGTTGTCGGCCTCGGACAGCACGCGGCTGCCGCAGACCAGCTGCACGCGGCGATAGCGCAGGTCGGTACCCGGCTTCACGCCCAGCGCCTGCAGCACGTCGGCGGGGGCAGGCTTGTCCTGGCCGTGTATGCGCACGGCGCGCACCCGCGCCTGTTCGGCCAGGCCGTGCTCTGCGCACCAGTGTTCCAGCGTGGCGGTGGCGCTCTGCCCGGACAGCACGCGCTGGTGCAGGCGCTCGACCAGCGCAGCCGGGGCGATGCGCTGCTGGCCCGGCGGCGACTGCAGCGGCGCGGCGGCCGCAGCATCAGTGGCGGACAGGCTGGCGATCGGAGCGGCGGCAAGCAGGGACGCGGCCTGCCAGCGGCGGAGACGATCGTGGCGGTCGGACGGGCCCATGCGGCATCACAGCGGAAACAGGCGCCCATGTTACCCGTTCAGGGGTGTGCACGGCGTGGCTGCGACCGGTTGTCGCAGGGGGAATCATCGTTCTGGTGAATGCGTGCCATCCAGATATTTCGTTGGCCGATGGCGCTATCGAGGCGCAGGATGGCGCCAGTCTTGGCTTTCCGGGAATTCCCGATGACCCTGCAGTTCATCCACGGCGGTGTCGACCGCGACGGTGCACCGCTGCACTTCCACATCCGTGATGGCCGCATCAGCGGGCTCAACGGCCATACCGGCCCGGCTGAAGGGGCGGAAAGCGTCGATCTGCAGGGCTTTGCGGTGCTGCCGGGGTTGGTGGATGGCCACATCCACTTGGACAAGAGCTTCGTCGGCGACCGTTGGCATCCGCATCAGCCGGTGAACAGCCTGCGTGAGCGGTTGGCGGTGGAAAAGGCGGCAGTGGCGGCTGCGGCGCCGATGGTCGATCGCGCCGAGGCGCTGATCCGCCAATGCAGCGGCTTCGGCACAGTGGCAATGCGCTGCCATGTCGATATCGATGGCAGCACCGGCCTGCGTCACCTGGAAGCGGTACACGAGGCCGCATTGCGCTGTGCCGACATCATGCGCATCCAGCTGGTGGCGTTCCCACAGGCCGGGGTGATGTCCTGCGCTGGTACCGCAGCGGTGCTTGAGCAGGCCCTTGCTGCGGGCGTGGAGGTGCTCGGCGGCATCGACCCGACCACGCTCGACGGTGATGCCGAAGGCCAGCTGGCGCTGCTGTTCGGCCTGGCTGAGCGCTATGGCGTGCAGCTGGACATCCATCTGCATGAGCCCGGCGAAACCGGTCTGGCGCAGCTGCTGCGCATCGCCGCGCGCACCCGGGCCGCTGGCCTGCAGGGTCGGGTGGCGGTCAGCCATGCCTATTCGCTGGGCGACGTGCCGCTGGCGCGCGCTGCAGGTGGGCGAGGCGCTCGCCACGGCTAGCGTAGCGATCATGAGCAACGCGCCGGGCGATCATCCGTTCCCGCCGCTGCGCGCGTTGCATGACGCTGGTGTGCGCGTGTTCGCCGGGAACGACAACATCCGCGACTGCTGGTGGCCGTATGGCAACGGCGACCTGTTGCAACGCGCGATGCTGCTGGGCTACCGCTCCGGCTTCCATACCGATGCCGACCTGATGCTGGCGCTGGACATGGTGACCACCCATGCCGCGCAGGTGATCGGCCTGCCGCAGCATGGCATTGCCGAAGGCCGGCCGGCGACGTTCGTGGCCGTGCGTGCCGACCACGGCCCGGCCGCCGTGGCCGGAGTGCCGGTGGAGCGCCGCGTGGTGGTCGACGGCCGCTGGCTGTAGATCCACGTCATGGCGTGGATGCGCCATCGCGTGGTCTCATTCATCCACGCATGGCGTGGATCTACCCCGATGTGCCGTCAGGCGTAATCGTCGGCGCGCGTGGCGACGAATTCCTCAAGCCACGCCAGCAGGTGGGCGATGTCGATGACTTCGCCCTGTTCGACGCGCTTGAGCAGCAGTGTGCTGGCGCCGATCTGCAGGCTGCTGTCGGCATAGCGCAGCACCGCATCGATGCCCCAGGCATCGGTGACCTGCATCCAGGCCAGACCCGGCACGCGCTGGGCCAGGGTGTCACCGAACGCCACGCCCAGCGCTTCCCAGCCATCGCAGTCGGCACGGTCGATCAGCTCGGCATCGACCACGCGCTGCAGTGTGCTGGCCGCCAGCGGCCATTGCACCGGCAACGTCGGGAAGCCGGCCGCCACGCGCGCGGCGATCAGCGAGCGCTGGTGCTGCAGATGCGTCTGCAGCGCCGCAGGCAGCGGATCGAAGCGGGTGGGGATTTCGTCGGACATGGCAGGCGCCGTGGAGCACGGAAACAACAGGCACTCTACGAGGCGATTGTTGCCCGCTATACGGCCGGAGTGACCATGTTTCGATGCGTGATGCGCGAAAGGCATCCACGCATGGCGTGGATCTACCGTGGTCAGTCCGGTTCGCGCTGCACCTGCCGCCACAGCTCGCTGGCCAGTGCACGCACGGCATCATCGGCGTCCGCGCGATGCAGCAGGCCGATCTCGTAGTTGTCGATCACCGGCAGCTCGCGCTCTCCATCGATGATGCGGTGCTCGCGGCTGACCGCGCGGCGCGGCAGCAGGCTGATGCCGATGCCATCGGCCACCGCGCCCTGGATGCCGCTCAGCGACGAGCTGGTGAAGGCGATGCGCCAGCGCAGGCCCAGCGCTTCCACGGCATGGATCATCTCGTCGCGGTACAGCCCGCGCGGCGGGAAGGTGACCAGCGGCAGCGGGTCCTGCTGCAGGCAGCCGCTGCGCAGGCTGTCGATCCAGTGCATCGGCTCGCGCCGGCAATGCACCGCCTGGCGGCTGTTCCGGCGTTGCTTGACCAGCACCAGGTCCAGCTCACCGTGGTCGAAGCCCTGCGCCAGGTCGCGGCTGAGGCCGCTGCTGATCTCCAGCTTCACCTGCGGGTGGCGACGGCTGAAGGCGGCCAGCATGCGCGTGGTCTGCGCGTTGACGAAATCCTCGGGCACGCCGATGCGGACCGCGGTCTCCACCGTCGCACCGGCCAGCGCCTGCGCCATTTCCTCGTTCAGGTCGAGCATGCGCCGCGCGTAGCCGAGCAGGGTGTGGCCGGCGTCAGTGGGGTGCACGTCGCGATGGCCGCGTTCGAGCAGGCGATGCCCGGCCAGTTCCTCCAGCCGGCGCACCTTCTGGCTGACCGTGGACTGGGTCGAATGCAGGCGCGTGGCCGCCGTGGTGAAGCTGCCGCAGTCGGCCACCATCACCAGCGCCCGCAGCAGGTCCAGTTCGAACAGGGTTCTATTCGATTTGGCACTGTCTTGCATTTGAACATTTCACTTCTGGATACCCAGGCCGACTTCTACCATGCAGGGCAGGGGCCGGCAATGCCCGGCTGTTGCTACCGTCGCACGGCGTTCCGTGGCGACGGACATGAGGAGACACTGTCATGCGCGTCCATCATTCCGCTGGCTGGCCTGCGCCGTTCACGCGCGTGCTGCTGTTGTGCCTGCTGGCCATGGTCACCCCCGCCTGCACCGCCACGTCCAGGGCCGACGCAGACGCGCGCCTGCGGGATGCTGCCAGCCGCGGCGACGCCGATGCGGTGCGACAGGCGATCGAGGATGGCGCCACGCTGGAGGCGCGCGATGGCCAGGGCCGCACCGCGCTGCTGCTGGCCACGCATGGCAACAACGTGGATGCCGCGCGTGAGCTGATCGAGGCCGGGGCAGACGTCAACGCCAAGGACGCGTTGCAGGACAGCGCCTACCTGTACGCCGGTGCGCGCGGCCTGGACGAGATCCTGGCGATGACCCTGGCGCATGGCGCCGATCTGCGCAGCACCAACCGCTATGGCGGCACCGCGCTGATTCCGGCCGCCGAGCGCGGTCACGTCGCCACTGTGCGCACGCTGCTGCGGGCCGGTGTGGCGGTGGACCATGTCAACCGGCTGCACTGGACCGCGCTGCTGGAAGCGATCCTGCTCGGCGATGGCGGCGCGCCACGTGCAGATCGTGCAGCTGCTGCTGGAGGCCGGTGCCGACCCGGAGCTTGCCGACGGCGACGGCGTGACGCCGCTGGCGCACGCGCGTCAGCGCGGCTATACCGGAATTGAGACCCTGCTGCGCCAGCACGGCGCGGTGCGTTGAATGCAAACCCCTTCCACCCGCACGCTGGGCGTGCCCATCAGGATGCTGTCCATGTTCCGTTCCCGTCCGTTGCCCCTTGCCATCCTCCTTGCGGTAGCACCGCTGTCGGCGTCTGCCGCCGAGCGCGCCGACCTGCTGATCCGCAATGCCACCGTGGTCGATGTCGAGCACGCCAGCACCCTGGCCGGGCAGAGCGTGGTGATCCGTGGCGAGGACATCGTCGCCGTCGGCCCGGACGCGCAGCTGCGCAGTCAATGGAGTGCGGCCCGCCAGATCGATGCCAAGGGCAAGTACCTGATTCCGGGCCTGTGGGACATGCACGTGCACTTCGGTGGTGGTCCGGCGCTGATCGAAGAGAACAAGGCGCTGCTGCCGCTGTACATCGCGCACGGCATCACCACGGTGCGTGACTGTTCCGGCGATCTGCCCGAGCAGGTACTGCAGTGGCGCGGCGAGATCGCCAAGGGCACGTTGTTCGGTCCGCGCCTGCTGAGTTCGGGCGCGAAGATCGAAGGCATCAAGCCGGTCTGGAAGGGCACGATCGAAGTGGGCAGCGAGGCCGACGCCGACAAGGCGATCGCCCGCCTGCAGCACGACAAGGTCGATTTCGTGAAGATCACCGACAGCACGCTGAAGCCGGACCTGTTCCTGTACTCGGCCAGCGCTGCGCGCAAGGCCGGCTTCAAGGCCTCGGGTCACATTCCGATGGCGCTGACCGTGGAGCAGGCGGTCGATGCCGGCCTGGCCTCGATCGAGCATCTGGACTACGCATTCAAGGCCGGCAGCAAGGACGAAGCGCAGATCGCCGCCGACTTCGGTGCCGGTCGCATCGACCGCGCCGAAGCCAACCGCCGCCTCGACGCCAGCTTCGATCGTGACACGGCGATGCACGCCTACCGCGATTTCGCCAAGCGCGGCGTGTTCGTGACCCCGACCCTCAACGGTGGCCGCATCCTCGATTTCCTTGACCAGGATGACCACGCCAACGATCCGTACCTGGCCTACATCGGCCCTGGCCTGCGTGCGACCTACCAGTGGCGCGTGGACCGCGCGGCGAAGGCCACGCCGGCACAGATCGAAGCGCGCCACGCGCAGTACCACCAGGTGGCCGCGGTGCTGCCGATGCTGCAGGAGGCCGGTGTGACGATCATTGCGGGCACCGATGCGGGCTTCCTCAACTCGTTCAACTTCCCGGGCATCGCCCTGCACCAGGAATTGCAGCTGTTCGTGAAGGAAGGCCTGAGCGCACCGCAAGCGTTGTCGGCCGCAACCCGTTCCGGCCCGGCCTGGTTCGGCCAGATGGACCGCTACGGTGGTGTCGCACAGGGCAAGGCCGCCGATCTGGTACTGCTGACCGCCAACCCACTGCAGGACATTGCTGCCACCGAAAAGATCGACAGCGTGATCCTGCGCGGCAACGTGTATGACCGCGCCGCGCTGGACAAGATGCTGGCCGACACCAAGGCCAGGGTCGCAGCGTGGAATGCCGAGGCGGCCAAGGCCAACTGATTGCGGGGCGGGGCGGGGCAGAATCCACGCATGGCGTGGATCTACCCATAACCGTCATGGCCTCCATACCTGCGGTCAGCAGTAGATCCATGCCATACGTGGATGAGCCCCTTGCTTCCGGCACGGGAACGATCCGATGCGGGCACCTAGCATGGTGCCCGTTTCCGGTTTGAATCCCTGCATGCCTGTTTCCCCTGCCGTCTTGCTGCCTGCCGCGGAGCCACCGCTTTCGTTGCCACGCCCGTGTTGGGTGATGCTGGCCCTGTGGGGGCTGCTGATCGCCACGTCCATTCCAGCGGTACACCTCAGTCAGCAACCAGGTGGCCTGCTGCCTGCGGCGTTGTTCATCCTCGGCGCCGAGCTGCCCTGGATGCTGGCGACGCCGCTGTTGTGGGCCGCGTGCCGGCTCTGGCCACTGTCTGGACGCCGGCATCTGGCCGGATGGTTGGCGCTGTGCCTGTTGCTGACTCCGCTGCTGACGGCATTGGGATGGACCCTGGGCCACATGCTGCTGCAGCTGTGGCAGGGGCAACCCTGGCCAGCACCGCAGCAGGTGCTGCGCGCAATCGGCATCAACGCGCTGTTTGCGTTGCCGACCTTCATTGCGGTGGCGGGCGTGGGCCATGGCCTGGCCGGACTGCAGCGGTTGAGGGCGCAGTCAGAGGTGCTGCAGCAGGCTCGTGAAACAGCCCTGCGCCAGCATCTCCAGCACCACTTCCTGTTCAATGCGCTCAACGCCATCGGTGGCTTGGCGCTGCAACGTCCACGGGCAGCGGACACCGCACTGGCGCAGCTGTCCTCGCTGCTGCGCGATACCCTGCAATGCCCGTCGCAGCGCTGCTTCGCCGATGAACTGGTCGCAGCACAGGACTATGTCGCGCTGCAGTCGCTGCTGCACGATCAGGAGGTGCATCTGCATCTGCAGGCCACCGCGGCTGCATTGGCCTGTATGGTCCCCGGTCTGTTGCTGCAGCCGTTGATCGAAAACGCGGTGTTGCACAGTGGCTGGCAGCCTGGTGATGGGCCATTGCGGATCGAACTGCGCGCCGCTGTGGAAGACGGCATGCTTGATGTAGCGCTGTTCAACCCCTGCCTGCGTCCCGGCACGAACGATGGACTGGGCACTGGCCAGGCTGCACTGCAGCGGCGCCTGGCGATGATGGGAGGCCGTTTGCAGGCCGCCAGCGAGGGCGGCGGCTATCGTGCACGCGTGACCTTGCCGGAGTGCATCGCGTGACGCGTCCGCTGAGCGTGCTGCTGGTGGATGACGTGGCGCTGGCACGTGATCGCCTGCGCCAATTGCTGGCGGGCATTCCGCAGGTCAGGGTCGATGCCGAAGCCGCCACCCTCGCGCAGGCACGCGAGCAGCTTCAGGGGCGCCGTTTCGATCTGCTGCTGCTGGATCTGGTCCTGCCCGACGGTCGTGGCTGGGAGTTGCCTCAGCAGCAGCCGGCGCTGGCCGCGCACACCATCTTCGTGACCGCCCTGCCGCAGCATGCGCTGCGCGCGTTCGAACTGGGCGTCGCAGACTATCTGCTCAAGCCGGTGGCAGCGCAGCGGTTGCGTGAAGCGATCGAGCGCGTGCGCCGCCTGGCAGGCCTGACACCGCGTACGGAGGACTGTGCGCAGACCCTGGCCGTGCCTGGCAGTGGTGGTGTCCAGTATGTACCGCTGGCGGAGATCGACTACATCGACATGGCCGGTCATTACGCGTGCGTGCACGTGGGGCAGCGACTGCACCTGCTGCGTGAGCCGCTGGCGCAGCTGGCCGAACGGCTGGCGGATGGAGGACTGTTGCGCGTGCACCGCTCGGCGCTGGTCAACCCGTTTGCGCGTGCACCGCTCGGCGCTGGTCAACCCGTTGCGGGTGCGATCACTGATCGAGCGCCACAACGGCGATGCGCTGCTTGAACTGGCCGATGGCGTGCAGCTGCCGGTGAGCCGCAGCTACCGGCCGGCGCTGGAGGCGGCCTTGGCGGCACGCACCTGACACACGGCTGGTGCCTGCAGCGGCACGGTTGGTGCCATCCTCGCCGAAGTACGCAATCCAGTCGTTGCGGCCAGTGCACCCTGCGCATTTCCAGATCAGGGTGGAGCATGCGGATGCGGTGGTGCTTGGGTGTGTTGCTGGGCGTGCTGGCGCTGCCTGCGTTGGCCGATGTGCGGATCATTGTCGATGACCATCAGGGGCGCGCCGATCGTGCTCCAGCCATTACGGTCGAAGGACTGGCGGCGGCCGAAGTGGTGCAACTACGGTTGTCGATGCAGGACAGCGGGGGCCAGCGCTGGCAGTCACAGGCGGCACTGCGCGCGGACCTGCAGGGGACGGTCGACACCGCACGCAGCGGCTCGGAACAGGGCAGCTATCGAGGCGTCGATGCGAGCGCGCTGATCTGGTCGATGCAGCCGCAGGAAGGAAGGGCCAACGCACTTCCCCTGCAGTGGCAGCGCTCCGATGACGGCTTGGGATTCCAGTCGCAGGCCTTCGAACTGGAGGTGGAACTTGCAGGATCGGTGGTCGCACGGCGGGCCCTGCAGCGCCATCTGATGCTGCCGGGCGTGCAGGTGCAACGGGTCGAAATCGGTGGCCGCGAAGCACATCTGTACCTGCCATCGGGCCAGCAGGCTGATGCACGGGCGCCAGCATTGGTGACGCTGGGCGGTGCCGAAGGCGGATTCGACGGTGGTGACCTCTATGCCGCCTGGCTGGCCAGCAACGGCTATGTCGCGGTGTCGGTGGCGTGGTATCGCGGGCCGGGCGTGCCCAAGGACCTGATCGAGGTTCCGTTGGAAACCGTGCGTGACGCAGTGCACTGGCTGCAGCGCCATCCCCGGGTGGATCCACAGCGGGTAGGGCTGATGGGGGGCTCCTGGGGCGGCATCGTAACCATGGCCACGGCGGTGCATCTGCCTGAGCTCCGCGTCGCTGTGTCCTGGGTGGGCAGTCCAGCCCCGTTTCGTGGCATCGCCCGTGACGTGGTCCCGGCCGATTTCCGAGCGGTGGACCGCTCGCCGTTGAGCTGGCGGGGCGAACCCCTGCCGTGGCTGCCGTATCGCGAGGAGGTTGACTGGGGCAGGCCGGGACCGCACTGGGAACCGGCATTGCGTACCGCGATGCTGCCCATCGAGAACATTGCCGCACGCACGTTGTGGATCGGAGGTGGTGACGATCGGCTGGGTGACTCAGGCGTGATGCTGGCTGTTGCACAGCGTCGGCTTGCAGCGGCAGGGCGTGGTGACCGTGACCGTTTCCTGTACTACTCGGATGCGGGGCATCTGATCACACCGTTCCTGCAGCCAACCACCCATCGCCATGATACAGGCCCGTACATTGAAGTGGGGGGCACGGCCGAGGGTCATGCCCGCGCGGACCGAGAGGTAGGGCCAGCGGTGCTGGCGTTCCTTGCCGAGGCGCTGTAGCCGAAAGTGCTGCCCCCGGTTCTTCCTTCCAGATGTTCGATTCCGATCCGATTGAGCTTCATCCACGCATGGCCTGGATCTACCGTGTCGACCAAGGTCGACACCTACCAACACCGCCCCGCCATCCCACGGAAAGCCCGCTGTTGCTGTAGAGGTTGCCGGCCAGCGGCCGGCACTACCGCGGGTGCAGGGCTGCAAGCCCTGCCGAACAACCCCCTAATCGTGACCGCTGTCGTCCAGGCTGATGATCCCGCGCCGCAGCGCCTGGGTCACCGCATGCGTGCGATCACCCACGCCCAGCTTGTCCATCAGGCTCTTCATGTGCGCCTTCACCGTCTGCTCGGAAATCTGCATGCGCTCGCCGATGCGCTTGTTCGACAGGCCCCCGGCCACATGCCTCAGTACCTCGGTTTCGCGCGGCGACAACCGGTCTTCCACCACATGCGCGGCGATGCTGGCCGCCACCGCCGGGGGAATCGGTGCGCGGCGGCCGCCAGCGACCATGCGGATCGTATCGACCAGCTCATGGCGCAGCATGTCCTTCAGCAGATAGGCGCTGGCGCCGGCCTGCAGTGCCCTTACCGCGCGTACGTCACCACGGTAGGTGGTCAGCACGATGATGCGCGCGCGGGTCCATCGCGCGGATCCGCACGATCGCTTCCACACCATCCAGCCGTGGCATCTGCAGGTCCATCAGCACCACGTCGGGCTGCAGCCGCTGGTAGCAGGCGATGGCCTCTTCGCCATCGGCAGCCTCGCCGAGCAGGCGCAGGTCGGGTTGTGCGCCCAGCAGGGCGGCCAAGCCGTCACGCAGCAGCGGGTGGTCGTCGACCACCAGTACGCCGATCGGGGCAGGGGACTCAGTCATGGTTTGCTTTACTCCAGGGCCAGCGCCAGCGCGATGGACTGCGGTGATACAGGCGCCGTGCCGGGACCGCCAGCGCCACTTCGGTGCCCAGGCCGGGCCGGGTCCACAGCTGCAGTTCGGCGCCAAGACGTTGTGCACGTTCACGCATGCCCTGCAGGCCCCAATGACCATGGCCGGCATTGTCGTCGGCGATGCCGACGCCATCGTCGCGCACGTGCAGCAGGAAGCACCGCGTGCCGTAGGACAGCTCCACTTCGATGGCGCTGGCGTTGGCGTGACGCAGCGCATTGCGGATGGCTTCGCGTCCGATCAGGAACACTTCTTCGGCCGCGTCGGCCTGCAGCGGTGGGGTTGCACCTTCCACGGTCAGGCGAAGTGGGTTGGTGCCATGCCCGGCGTACTCGGCATGCACATCGGCCAGTGCCGAAGCGAGGTCGCGGCCAGCGAACGGTCCCTCACGCAGGGCATTGACCCGCTCGCGGCCCTCGGCCAGGTTACGCTCTGCCAGTTGCATCGCCGATTCCAGCTGGCCGCGTACCGGCTCCGGGGTCTGCGGCGACTGGCTGATCGCGTGCAGGCGCAGGATCAGGCCCTGGCTGCCCTGCAGCAGGGTGTCGTGCAGGTCGCGTGCGATGCGTTCGCGTTCGCCATTGCGTTCCTGCAGGCGCGCGCGGAACAGCGCGGCCAGCTGCCCGCTGCGGATGCGCACCGCCATCACCAGCAGCGCGAGGATCGCGGCCGCACACAGCAGCTTGAACCACACCGTCTGCATGAAAGTGGGGGCGATGCGGAAGCTGCGACTGGCCGGTGCAGTGCTCCAGATGCCGTCTTCGTTGGCGGCTTCCACCTCGAACCGGTAATTGCCCGGGGCGAGGTTGGTGTAGTACGCCCGCGTGCTGCTGCCGGCATCCTGCCAGCCGTCGTCGACGCCGGACAGGCGATAGCGGTAGCGGTTGCGCTCCGGGCGCGCCAGCGACAGCGCCACGTAATCGATCTGCAATTGGCTGGTGCCGGCCGGAAGGCGCAGGCCATCGCGCAGTGGCTCGTGCTCACTGCCATACAGCACTTCGCCGATGCGCACGCTGGGCGCCATGGTGTTGACGTGCGAGCGGGTGGTGTCCAGCCAGGCCAGGCCCTGGTTGGTGGCCAGCCACAGCAGTCCGTCATCGGCCAGCGTGGCGGTGGCGATCGGTCCGCTCTGCAGGGCGATGCCCGGCATGCCATCCACTGCATCGAACAGGCGTGGCGTCACCGGCAGCCCGGTCCGCAGCGTCCGTCGCAGCTCATCGCTCCCCAGCCGGACCAGGCCACGGCTGCCATTGAACCAGAGGTGTCCGTTCGGATCGGCCACCATGCCGGTGATGCCTTCCAGTACACCGGCCATGTCGGTTCGCACCGGAACGAAACGACCGTTGCCAACGCGCGCAGCCAGACCGGCTTCGCCGGCGACCAGCAGCAGGTCCTGGTGATGCAGCATTGCGGTGATCGGCCCGACCGACAGGCCCTGGCTGGCATCGAAGCTCTCGATGTGGCCCGCGCTCATCCGGCGCAGGCGGCCGTCGGCATAGCCGAGCAGCAGCTGGCCATGGGCATCCAGCGCCAGCGATGAGCAGGCCTGCTCGGGCAGGCGGACCTCGCGCTGCCATTGGCCATGCAGGTAGTGCAGGACGCCGCGTTCACCCGTGCATACCCAGGCCTGCGCGTCGTCGGGGAACAGCAGGGCGTGCAGCGGTTGCCCGGTGAACGGGGCCGGCAGCGGGATCAACGAGGTGTGGCCGGCGACCGTGCGTGCAAGATTGACCCAGTCGAACTGCCAGATCGGCGTGGGTGCCTGGCGCGCGGCGGCCTGCAGCTGCGGGGCACTGCCATCCAGCAGAGTGCGCCGCAGATCGTAGGGTTTGAGGTCTTCGCCATAGCCATACACGCGGCCATCGCTGGCCCGCACCAGCGAGCGGTAGGGATCACTCGGGCCCACTGCCAGGGTGTGCACGCTGCGTGCGCGGAAGCGGTTGAGGCCGAGGTTGGTGCCGACCCAGAGATTGCCTTCGCGATCGACGATGATCGGCACCGCGGAGGTGGCGGTCAGCCCGTGCGGCGAATCGAAACGCTCCATGCGCACGGCGCGGCTGCCGTCGAAGGTGATGCGGGCGACGCCGCCGTGCGGGCTCATCGTGGCCCATAACGCGCCATCGGCAGTGAACTGCAGGCGTGCAGCAACCAGTTCCGGAAGACGCCGCGCTTCACGTTCGCTGGCCGCCAACAGGCCCTGCGCGTTGGCCAGGGGTGAGGTGCCGCGCACCCGGTCGGCCAACCACACTTCACCCTGCGGGCTTTCGGCCAGCGTTGCCATCTGCGAGACCGCGATGCCGGTGTCCTCGAACGTGGTCTGGCCGGCCGCACGCATCCAGATCTTCAGGTCGGCCAGCACCCAGAACCTGCCCCGGCTGTCGTGCAGCACCCACTGCACACGGCGTTCGGGCAGGCCGGCTGCGGCCGGCAGTGGCTGCCAGCGCTGTCCATCAAAGCGGCGCAGCCCGCCATTGATCGCCGCCCACAGCTGGCGCTGGCGATCCTGGCTGAAGCGTGGGACCACGCCGACCGGCACCCCCTGCTCGCGGCCGTAGTTGTGCAGCCTCCCCTGCGCGAACCGGCTGATGCCGGCCTGGAAGTAGCCGATCCACAGGGCACCGTCGGCGGCATGTGCCAGCGTGACCATGTTGGTGGACGGGAACTGGCTGCCGACGGGCGCTGCCTGCCGTTCGAAGCGACGGCCATCGAAGCGGTACAGGCCCGAGCCGGTGGCCAGCCACAGCAGGCCGTCGCGGTCCTGGGTGATGTCCCAGATATCGCCGGGTGCACCCTGGCCGACCCGCCACGCGGTGTGCTCGTAACCGGGCAGCCCGCCGCTCACCGGCGGGCGCTGCACGGCAAGAGCGGGCAGGGCGGTCCACAGCAGCAGGCACGTCAGCAGCGTCGGCAGGCGACGCAGGAACGGGAAGGGGCGGCCACGCATGGCGCGCATTCTGGCAGGTGCGGGGCAGTCCGGGGTGACCCGAACGGGGTAGGCGGCGGCCACCGCGGTCGGTTATCACGCCGGCATGCCCTGTGGAGCCCGGCCATGCAGCGCCTGTTCGTGATGTTCCCCGACCGCGGGCCGGGCATCGGCCTGCTGTGGCTGCGGCTGTGCCTGTCCGCGGCACTGTGCACGCCCGGCACGCATGCGGGCGGGTGGTCGGCGCTGTGCCTGCTGGCAGTGCCGATGCTCACGCTGGGTGTGTTGACGCCACTGGCCGTGCTGATGGCGGCCGTGGGCCTGTTCGCGCAGCAGGCGCCGTGGTCACAGGTGGTGCTGCCCTTGGCGCTGTTGATGTTGGGCCCTGGCGCCTATTCACTGGATGCGCGGTTGTTCGGTCGTCGCCTGCTCGGGCGTCGGCCTCCCCCATTCGGGTAGGTGCTGGCCTCGACCGACGGGGGTAGGGCATCGTGCGGCGGCCACGCACCATGGGGCACCCCCTCGCGGCGTCCCGCATGGCCACCGTCTTTTCGCCCGATCCGCCCGCCGTGGCGCTGGCACCGCAGCAGGCCGCCGCATTGCAGCGCGCCCTGCGCTATGTCGATGAGCACCTGTCGCAGCCGCTGCGGGTGACCGAGCTGGCCGCAGCCGCCTGCGTCAGCCGCTTCCATCTGGTGCGCCTGTTCCGGACCGGTACCGGCGCCAGCCCGCTGCGCTACGTGCGCCGTCGCCGCATCGAACGTGCGCGCCAGTTGTTGCCGGTCGCGCAGCTGCCGATGTCCTGCCTGGCGCAGCAGCTGGGCTTCTTCGACCAGAGCCATTTCGTCCGCAGCTTCCGCGCCGAGACCGGCTGCAGCCCCGGCCAGTACCTGGCCGGCGATGCGGCCCTGTTGCTTCCCCCTGATCGTGTTTCCAACGGAGTCCAACCATGAGCCTTGCCACCGCCACGCCCGCCCCGGCCCTGTTGTCGCCCACCGACCATGCCCTGGTGCTGATCGACTTCCAGTCGCAGATGGCATTCGCCACCCACACCATCGATATCTCCGCGCTGCGCAACAACGTGTCGTTGATCAGCAAGGCCGCCAAGGGCTTCAACGTGCCGGTGCTGCTGACCACCGTTGCCGAAGCGTCGTTCTCCGGCCCGATGTTCCCGGAACTGCCGGAGATCTTTCCGGGCCAGCCAGTGTTCGACCGCACCTCGATGAACACCTGGGAAGACCAGCCGGTGATCGACGAGATCAACCGCATCGGCAAGCGTCGCCTGGTCGTTGCCGGCCTGTGGACCAGCGTCTGCATCGTCGGCCCGGCGCTGTCGGCGCTGGCGCAGGGTTTCGAGGTGTATGTGATCACCGATGCCTGCGGCGATGTCAGCGAAGAAGCCCACGAGCGTGCGATCACCCGCATGGTGCAGGCCGGTGCGGTGCCGATGACCAGCGTGCAATACCTGCTGGAGCTGCAGCGTGACTGGGCGCGTGGCGAGACCTACGAGCTGACCACCGGCATCGCCCGCGACCACGCCGGTGGCTATGGCATCGGCATCCAGTACGCCAAGCGCATGTTCGGCGCGCAGGAAGGCGGGCACTGAGCATGCTGGCTGGCCATGGCCTCGACCTGGCCCTGCTGATGCTGCGCGTGGCAGCCGGGGGATTCCTGCTGCCCCACGCGCTGGGCAAGCTGTTCGGTTGGTTCGGCGGTCCTGGGCTGGCCGGCTTCGCCACCGAGCTGCGCGGCTTCGGCCTGCCAGCGGTGGCACCGCTGCCGCTGCTGCTGGCCCTGCTGCAGGTGCTGTCAGGGCTGGCCGTGCTGCTGGGCTGGCAGACCCGCGTCGCCGCGCTTGCAGCGGCGGCCTTCATCGGCTTCACCGTTCTGTTGGCCCTGCCCAAGGGCTGGTTCTGGATGCGCGGCGGCAGTGAGTACCCGTTGATGTGGACCACGGTACTGCTGGCCCTCGCGCTGACCGGGCCCGGCGCCTGGGCACTGGACGGCCAACGCCTTCCGGGAGATCTCGCATGAGTCACGATCCACTCGATCACGGCCGCCGCAACGTGGTGCTGGCCGGCAGCGCCGCGGTGGCGCTGGGCCTGGCCGGCCGTGCCGGTGCCGCACTCGATTCCACTTCCAAGGAGCGTCGCATGAGCACGCTGGTCATCCGCAATGCCCGCATCACCACCCTCGACCCGCAGCAGCCGCATGCACAGGCGCTGGCCGTGCAGGAAGGGCGCATCGTTGCCGTCGGCAGCGACGAGGAGATCATGCGTGGCTGGGGCAATGAAGCGACCCTGATCGACGCCCAAGGCCGGCGCCTGCTGCCCGGCCTCAACGACAGCCATACCCACCTGATACGTGGTGGCCTGAACTACAACCTGGAACTGCGCTGGGACGGCCTGCGTTCGCTGGGCGATGCCTTGGACATGCTGAAGGCGCAGGTCGACCGCACGCCTGCACCGCAGTGGGTGCGCGTGGTCGGTGGTTTCACCGCCACCCAGTTCAACGAGAAGCGCCTGCCCACGCTGCAGGAGCTCAACGACATCGCGCCGGACACGCCGGTGTTCCTGCTGCACCTGTACGACCGTGCGCTGCTCAACCGCGCCGCACTGCGTGCCTGTGGCTATACCAAGGACACCCCGGATCCGCCGGGCGGCCAGATCGTGCGTGATTCGCTGGGCAACCCGA
This sequence comes from Stenotrophomonas sp. 93052_Sma, assembly GCF_056481145.1. NCBI lineage: Bacteria > Pseudomonadati > Pseudomonadota > Gammaproteobacteria > Lysobacterales > Lysobacteraceae > Stenotrophomonas > Stenotrophomonas sp. 93052_Sma. Next base: position 2,865,589 of record NZ_CM151134.1, on the reverse strand, counting down.
CCGGGCTGCTGCTGGCCAAGCCGAATGCGCTGATCCTGTACGCGACGCTGGCCAAGGGGCCGCGCCTGCCGATCGAGTACCAGGCCAATTCGACGCGTCACTTCATGCGTGAACTGAACCGGCTCGGCATCACCTCGGTGATCGACGCCGGCGGTGGTTTCCAGAACTATCCCGAGGACTACCAGGTCATCGAGCAGCTGCACCGCGATGACCAGCTGACCGTGCGCATCGCCTACAACCTGTTCACCCAGAACAAGGGCAAGGAAGTGGATGACTTCCGCGGATGGAGCGAGATGCTGCAGCCGCGGCAGGGTGATGACCTGCTGCGCCACAACGGTGCCGGCGAGATGCTGGTGTTCTCCGCGGCCGACTTCGAGTTGTTCAACGAGCCGCGCCCGGAACTGCCGCCGGAGCTGGAGCCGGAACTGCACGATGTGGTGAAGCTGCTGGTCGAGAAGCGTTGGCCGTTCCGCATCCATGCGACGTACGACGAGAGCATCACCCGCATCCTCGATGTGTACGAACAGGTCAACCGCGAGGTGCCGTTCGATGGCCTGCACTGGTTCATCGATCACGCCGAAACCATCACCCCGCGCAACATCGAGCGCATCCGTGCGCTGGGTGGCGGCATCGCCGTGCAGCATCGCATGGCCTATCAGGGCGAAGCCTTCGTCGAGCGCTACGGCGTGCAGGCCGCGCGGCATACGCCGCCGGTCAAGCGCATGCTGGCCGAAGGCGTGCCGGTCGGTGCTGGAACCGATGCCACCCGTGTGGCCAGCTACAACCCATGGGTGGCGTTGTCCTGGCTGGTGACCGGGCGCACCGTCGGCGGGCTGGCCCTGTATGGCGATGAGAACCTGCTCGAACGTGAGCAGGCACTGCGCCTGTGGACCCAGGGCAGTGCCTGGTTCTCCGGCGACGAAGCAGTGAAGGGTACGTTGAAGGTCGGCCAGTTGGCCGATTTCATCCTGCTCTCGGCCGATTTCTTCCGCGTGGATGATGCGCAGATCGCCGACATCACCAGCGTGTTGACCGTGGTCGGTGGCCGCATCGTGCATGCCGACGCCGACTATGCAGGGCTTGCGCCGCAGCTGCCGCCGGCGATGCCCAACTGGTCGCCGGTCAACCGGTTCGGCGGCTACCACGTCGGCGGTGCCGCCACCGGGTTGGCCGCCGCCCATCGTCACCATCACGGCGTAGCCTGCAGCACTCACGGTGCTCATGGTCATGCGGCCCGGCACGCGGCGCCCACCGATGACCTGATCGCGTTCTGGGGCGCGATGGGATGCTCGTGCTTCGCGTTCTGAGCCTGGCATTGCTGGCCGCACCGTCGCTGGTGCAGGCCTGCGACGGCGGTCATTGCAGCGCGGCTGGGGACGGCCAGCTGCAATGGGACGCATCGCTGCGGGCGCGTGGCCTGTACTACCACCCGACCCGGTTCGGCATTGGCGGCAGCGAGGATGGCTATGGCCTGCTGCGCGCGCTGGCCTCGGCCACCTATGTGGAAGACAGCTGGCAGGCGAAGCTGCAGCTGGGTGTGCATGGGGAGAATGGCAAGGCCGGCGGCCCGGGTCGCACCGACCGCAGCGCGCTGGATGTGCAGCAGGCGTACTGGCGCTGGCAGCGCGATGGCTTCCATCTGCAACTCGGCCGGCAGGAAGCCGGCTATGGCAGTTCACGGCTGCTGTCGGTGCGTGATGGGCCGAACATCCGCCTGGCGTTCGACGGTGCACGTGCAGGATGGAAAGGCCGCTTCGGCACGTTGGATCTGATGGCGCTGCGTCCGGTGGAGAACCGACCAGGTGCCTTCGATGATCGCGGCGAACACGGCGCGCATCTCTGGGGCGCGTATGCCACGACGGCGCGCGGGCAGCGGGCGGGTCAGTGGGATCTGTATCTTCTGGACTACCGCCGTGAGGGCGCGTGCTTCGCCGCGGGTGTGGGTACCGAACGTCGGCACACTCTGCGGCGCGCTGGTTCGGCCAGGCCGGTGCACTGGACTGGAACAGCGAGCTGGTGGCGCAGGGCGGTGAGCTTCGGACGACCGCCGGCACCCTCGATATCCGCGCCTGGACGCTGGCGACCGATACGGGGTGGCGCTGGACAAACCTGCCGCTGCAGCCGCGGTTGGGGCTGAAGGCCGACATCGCCAGTGGCGATGGCAACCTGCATGACGGCCGCCTGGGAACCTTCAACGCCTTGTTCCCGAAATCGGCCTACTTCAGCGAGGCCAGCCTGCTGGCCCCGGCCAACCTGATGGACCTCCAGCCGACCCTGACCCTGCGCCTGCACGACGCGGTGACGACGGAGCTGGGCGTACAGATGGCCTGGAAGCATCGTCGTGCCGATGCGGTCTACACCACGCCGGCACCGCTGGTGGCGTTGCCAGGCAGCGCCGGTGGCGCGCGCCGCATCGGTAATCAGTACAAATCCGAAACCCGCTGGCAGGCCAGCGAACACTGGCAATGGCAGCTGCAGCTGGCCTGGGTCGACGCCGGTCCTGCGCTGAAGCAGGCCGGAGGCCAGGACACGTTGTTCGCCTCGATCGTTGGAGCATGGCAATGGTGAACGCAACCGCGTCGCAACCCCCCGCACAGGCCGCAGGCGCCTGGTCCCCGCTGAAGATCCGGATGTTCCGCTCGATCTGGCTGGCGATCCTGGCCAGCAACATCGGCACCTGGGTCAACGATGTGGCCGCCGCCTGGGTAATGGCCGAGCGCACCGGCTCACCACTGATGGTGGCGCTGGTGCAGTCGGCCACCACGGTGCCGATCGTGCTGCTGGCGCTGGCCGCCGGCACCCTGGCCGACATCGTCGATCGCCGCAGGTACCTGCTGGCCACCCAGGGCTGGATGCTGCTGGTCGCCGCGGTGATGGCGGCACTGACCGCGATGGACATGCTGACCCCGCAGCTGCTGGTGCTGCTGACCTTCTGCATGGGCTGCGGTGCGGCGATGGCGATGCCGGCGCAGGCCGCGATCGTGTCCGAACTGGTGCCTCAGCCGATGCTGGCTTCGGCGGTGGCGCTGAACTCGATCGGCATCAACATCGCGCGCTCGATTGGCCCGGCCATCGGTGGCGTGATCGTCGCCCAGCTGGGTGCAGTCTGGGCGTTCGGCTTCAACGCCATTACCTTCGCCGCGATGCTGTTCGTGGTATGGGGCTGGAAGCGCGACCCGAAGCAGTCCAGCCTGCCGCCGGAAGGGTTCGGTGCTGGCCTGAAGGCGGGCCTGCGCTATGCCAGCCGCGCCGGGCGGTTGCAGGCGGTGTTGATCAAGTCGGTTGGCTTCTTCTTCTTTGCCGCAGCGATGAACGCGTTGCTGCCGGTGGTGGTACGCGGCCAGATGCAGGGTGGGGCGGGGCAGTACGGCATGCTGCTCGGCTGCATCGGGATCGGTGCCGTAGGTGGTGCGTTGTTGCTGCCGAAGCTGCGCGCGCAGATGGATCGCGACCTGCTGGTGCTGCTGGCCACGCTGTCGCTGGCGCTCAGCCTGGTCGGGCTGGCGCTGACCCGCAGCTGGTACGTGCTGCCCTTGGTGATGCTGATCAATGGCTTTGCCTGGATCACCGTGCTGTCGTCGCTGCAGATTGCCGCGCAGACCGCAGTGCCAGCGTGGGTACGGGCGCGTGCACTGGCGCTGTACATCATGGTGTTTTCCGCTGGCATGGCGGCTGGTGGCCTGAGCTGGGGTGCACTGGCGCAGCGCACCTCGCCGGAGCTGGCCTTGCTGGTGGCTGCCGCGGGTGCGGTGATCGGCGGATTGCTGGTGTGGCGCGTGCGCATTGCCGGTACTGAAGACCTGAACCTGCGCCCGGCGGGACACTGGCCGGCACCGGAACTGTCGGTGCCGGTATCCAACGATCGCGGCCCGGTACTGGTCACCCTGGAGTACCGCATCGACGAGGCTGACCGCGCCGCGTTCCAGGCGCAGATGCGCGCGCTGGGCACGATCCGCCGCCGCGATGGCGCCGTGGTCTGGGGCGTGGTGGAGGATGTGGCCAGCCCGGGCATCCACCTTGAGTATTTCGTGACCCCGTCTTGGCTGGAGCATCTGCGCCAGCACGAGCGCATCACCGCCGATGACAAGGCGATCCAGGAAGTGCTGCGCGGGCTGCATCGCGGTGAGCGTGCACCGGTGGTACGCCACTTCGTGGGCGGGCATGACCCGCTGCCGAAGACCGGGGTCCCGCACCACCACAGCGATATCTGACCCAAAAAGGGGACGGAGGGGATTAAGTCGTTTGTGCACAAACGACTTAATCCCCTCCGTCCCCTTTTTGCGCGATCAATCCATCCCGATCCTGCGCAGCCGGCCAGCGGCCGGCTCTACCACAGGGGCGGCGGCGCTGGGTGGCGCCGCCGCAGTCCATCACCCGCGTGCGAACGCCAGCAGGTCGGCGTTGAACCGGTCGGCGTGAGTGACGGTCAGGCCGTGCGGCGCACCGGCGTACACCTTCAACTCGGCGTCCTTGATGATCTGCGAGGACAGCTTGGCTGAGGCATCGAATGGCACGATCTGGTCGTCATCGCCATGCACCACCAGCGCTGGCACATCGATCTTCTTCAGGTCCTCGGTGTAATCCACTTCCGAGAATTCGTGCACGCAGTCGTACTGGCCCTTGACGCCACCGAGCATGCCCTGCAGCCAGAACGAATCACGCATGCCCTGGGTAACGCTGTTGCCGTCGCGGTTGGCGCCGAAGAACGGCGTGGTCAGGTCCTTGAAGAACTGCGAGCGGTCACCGCCGTTGCCCTTGCGGATGCCGTCGAAGACCTCCAGCGGGGTACCGGCCGGGTTGGCATCGGTCTTCAGCATCAGCGGCGGCACGGCGCCGACCAGCACCACCTTGGCCACGCGCTTGCTGCCGTGGCGCCCGATGTAATGGGCCACTTCGCCGCCACCGGTGGAGTGGCCGACCAGGATCGCGTCCTTCAGGTCCAGCGCCTCGAGCACGGCGGCCAGGTCGTCGGCGTAGGTGTCCATGTTGTTGCCGTCCCAGGTCTGGCTGGAGCGGCCGTGGCTGCGACGGTCGTGAGCGATCACGCGGAAGCCGTTCTGGCCCATGAACAGCATCTGCGGGTCCCAGGCATCGGACGACAGCGGCCAGCCGTGCGCGAACACGATCGGCTGGCCGGTACCCCAATCCTTGTAGAAGATGCGCGCGCCGTCGGCGACGGTGACGAAGTTGCTCATTGTGGTTTCCTTGACGGAAGGGAGGGAAGGCGCTGGCGTGGATGCCGGTGCCTTCGGCAGTACAGCGCAGCGCCAGACCGACGACTTGCACGGCTGTGCTGGATTACGCCGGATGTGACGTGTATCGCTCTGGCACGAAGCCGTGCCGGCATCGAGGATGGCGGCAGCCCTGACGAGGAGCCTGCAATGTCGAACGCGTGTTGGAGCCCGCTGTTGTACCTGCTGCTGGCCACGGGGGCGCATGCTCAGACCAACGTCTACAAATGTGTGGACGGGCCGCATCCGGTCTACCAGCAGACGCCGTGCCAGGGGCGCGCGGAATGGCGCTGGGAGGTGCCGGCGGAGCCGTCCTCAACAGGTGCGAGCGCGGCCAAGGCAGCGAGCCCAGCTTCAATGCGTCCGCGTGTGGTGCAGCAGCGGCGTGCGCGGGCTGCAGTGATACCGATCAGCGCGGATCCCGCCGCCTGTGAGCGCGCGGCAGCATCGTGGGAAGGTGCTGGCCAATGGCAAGCGCATGGACTTCGTGCAGCGCCGGCAACTGGACGATGCCGTGCATGAGGCGTGCCGTTGAAATGGAATGGTGCCGGAAACGACAACGGCGCCCGTAGGCGCCGTTGGACGGCACGCCAGGCGCTGGACCTCAGCGACCGTCGCTGGCGGCCGCCGGTGCCGGCGAGGGCACGCTGTCCGGCTTGGGCAGGCTCAGCTCCGGGTTGCCCTGTTCGGCCTGCAGGATCTGGATGCGGCGCTGCAGGGAATCCAGCTGGCTGTTGGTGCTCTGCACGTCGCTGCTCAGGCTGACCGCCTGCTGCTGGGCCTGCTGCAGGGCAGCGCTGACCTGGGCCGACTGTGCCTGCTGCTGTTCCATTTCCTGCTGCAGGGTGCGCAGGCGCTCCTCGTTGTAGGCCACCAGGCGCTCGGTATAGCGCTTGCCGGCTTCCAGTCGGGTGGTGTCGATGTAGACCTGGGCCAGCTGCTCTGACTGCTGCGCGAAGGTGCGGTAGACACGCTCGGCGTTGTCGACGGCATCGGTCTTGATCACCCGCCAGAAGTTCTTCTCCTGGAACAGGGCGACGTAGTAGGTCAGGGTGTTGGCATTGAACAGCAGGCTGGCGCCGTAGTTGCCGTTGTAGGTGGTGCGCAGCTCGGTCAGCTGGCGGGCATCCATCAGCTGCTTGAGCTCGTCAACGGTGTTGCGCACCACCGGTGCGGTACGTGCGGCCGGCTCTGCGGCTGCTTCGCGGTCGCCACGGGCAGCCATCGCCGCCGGTGCCACCAGCATCATGGCCACGGCCAGCAGTGCCGCGCCGCGCGCGTGCCGGGCGAAGACCGCGCCCCCTGAAGTTTCTCGCATGTCTAGACCATCCACGGATGAGTGTGGGTTGAGATGAAGGTGGTTCCCCACCGGGAGTCTAGCATGTGCGCGGGCGCCGCCAAGGGCGCCCGTCACGGGTCAGTAGACCAGCTGTGCGGGCGTGCACTGGATGGACTGGACATGCACATCCGTACGGCCCAGTTCCAGGCCCAGCACCTGCGCCAGCAGCGAGCGCAGCAGGGAGCCGACGCTGTTGAGCAGCGGCTTCAGGACGTCCAGGGCGGGCTTCAGCAGCAAGCACAGCAGGCCCGAACAACTGACCGGGCCATTGCCGGGGGCGGTGACGCCGTCGCCGGCGAACTGGTCCAGGAAGCCGGCATCGGCGGTCTGCAGGTAGGAAGTCAGGTTGTACTTCATGCAGTTGTTGTAGGTGGTGTCATCCAGCGCGCCAATCAGGCTGTTGCACTGCTTGACCAGCAGCCCACCCACAAGCGCTCCCAGTACGCCATCGAGGAGCCCCGAGCCAACCCCGGTCACTGCGTTGCGGAATCCTTGCCAGACCTTGCCGTCGACCATGCAGGTCACCAGCACACAGCTGGTAGGTACCCCCTTGGTGATGTCCCAGTTTCCAAGTGGTTTCAATCCCTGCGTGCTGTCTCCGAATTCCAGCAGCTTGATGGTTGCGTCAACATCGTATCGCTTGCGACCAACGTTGGCTGCTTTCAGGTAGCGATCGGCCAACTGCGCTGCGGTCGAGCCCTGGCTCATGCCATCGTCGCGCGGATCGAGCATGCCGGACAGTACGCGCAGCAGTTCGCTGACCAGCTCGGACACGGCGGTGCCCACCTCCAGGGAGTTGACCTGGGTTGAACCGGTCGCGCCGGCGGGGAGGGTGAGGCTTTGCGTGTCGGTCAGCGTATTGACCTTGATGCTGTCATTGATCAACGGGGCGCCGAGCAGTGTGAGCATCTGTTCCTTCTGCAGGGTGTCGCCACAGACATTCTGCTTGGAGAACCGCTCGCTGTCGGCCACCTTGCCGACGCAGGCGCGCAGCACGGAAGACTCGACCTTGATCGTCGCCGTGGGAGGCGTGCTGCCACATTGCAGGCTGGTCAGGGTCGCCATTGCATTGGTCACGTCCGCATGGACCGGCAGCTTCAGGCGGATGCCCAGCAGTGAAAGCACGCCGCCTGCAACGGGAATGTTGTTGGTGTCGATGTCGAGGAAGACACGGATCTGCGCGTTGTAAGCGCGCGAGCCAACGCCACCGATGGCGATGGAAGGCGGTTCCACCACAGCGGCTTTGGCATTGACCAGGCCCAGCAGGTTGAGTTCATCGACCGAGACCGCACGGCCGCCATTGGCGATGCTGATGCTGGTGCCGATCAGGTCCAGCACATTGACATCGGCCTGCAGCGCGCTGGAAATCGTTCCATCCGGCGCGACCACGCGTGCGAACAGGCCGCCACCGCTGTCATCGGAGCCGAGTTTCACCTCCAGCTGCTTGAGGTCGATGCCCTTCACGACCAGGGCATTTTCCAGTGCACTCAGGTCCACGTGGGCAACGCCCTGCTGGGTGAGCAGGTCAACGGTCGCCTGAAGGATCTTGCCCAGCTTGACCTTGCGGCCGGCCAGCAGATTGTTGAACTCCGCCACGCCCATGTTGACGTCGATCGGAATGCCCAGTGCCTGCAGCAGTCCATTCGGGGTGATATGCGCCTGTGCAAGGCCGTCGTAGCCGAGCAGGGTGGTCTTGTCGAGGTCGGCGCCCACCAGTTTCAGGACATTTCCCAGTGGCGTGTTGCCATTGATGCGCAGCAGTTGCGAGCCGACACTGAAAACCGCCGTGGGTTCTGCACGGCGCGCCACCGCCTGTGCGGTCACGGTCGGCAGGCTGCTGTTCTGCCCGAAGAAGGGAAGCACCGCGCGGCGGGTGATGACACGGACGGCGTTGCGTTGATTCGCTGCATCGACGACCGGGCTGAAGTGCCCTTCGGTGGCACGGGTCACGTTCCAGTTTCCGCAGCGGATTTCCAGGCTTCCTGCGAAGGTGTTCTGGGTGAGTGCGCTCTGCCGCGCAGCACTGTTGTCGCTGTTGTCCGAGGTGCACAGTTCCAGTCGCTGCGCTCCGGCCAGTGCGGCCAGATCAGCGACTTTCTGTGCATCGCGCTTGGCCCAGAACAGGTAACCGATCTCGATCAGGCCCAGCATCGCCAGCAGTGCCAGCATGACCAGCATCATGGTGATCGACATGCCGCCCCGTGGGCGGCTGAAACTGAACTGGCGTGGGCGTTTCATGGCCTACCTCAGCGTCCGGATGAGGATGATCCCTTGGACTTGGCGACATCGGCTTCAAAGAAGTCCGGGATCTCGTGTTCGAAACTCTTCATGTAGCGGGCGTAGCTCAGCGTCGCCTGGTCGCCGAGGATCGGCAGGTGCTGTCCGGCCTGTTGCCCCGATGCCTGCAGGCGGAACAGATTGCGCGTGGTGTCGCCGATCTGGCTGCGGCCGGGCCGCGGGGCTGCAGTGCTGCCGTCGGTGTTGGCCACTGCTGCAGGCGCCGCCTGAGGCACCGGTGCTGGCGGGGCCGCCAGGTCCACGGTGGGCAGTGACTCGGACTGCAGCGGCTGCGAAGCCGACGCAGCCGGCGTGCTGCCGCCAAGCATCTGCCCGGTCAGCGGCTGTTGCTGCGCCTGCACGGCGGCGGCTGGCAGCAGGCAGATCAGAACGGGCAGCAGGCGTCGGGTCAGGGGCGTCGCGGTCATGGTGTGTTCCCGTTCGGGTGGTCGGAGGCGCTGAAGCGTTCCAGCATCGAGGGCGGCAGGCGCTGCGGATCGCGTTCATCGCGGCTGTCGCGGCGCGGTTCCGCCGCCAGTCGCGTGGCGCCGGGCGGGTTGCCGGCGGCATCGCTGGCGAGAGCACGGGCAGCGGCCGGCACGACTGCGGCGGCTGCCGCTGCGGCTTGGCGCTGCTGCAGGCGGGCACGGATCTGCGCCGCCTGCTGCTGGATGCTGAACCGGGTCTCGTCGTTGAGGTTCGCTTGCTGGGCGAGGCGTTCGGCAGTGGCGGTGTCGCCCCGCAGTACCGCCCAGAGGGCGAGGTTGGCGGTGGCCTTGGCATTGCCCGGCGACAGCTCCAGCGCCTTGGCCAGGGGTTCGCGCGCGCTCGAACTGCCCGGCGCGCAGCCGCGCATAGCCCAGGTCGCCGAGATAACTTGTATTCAATGGCTGCAGTTCGGTCGCCCGCGCCAACGCCTGCTCACTGCCGGCGTCGTCGTCGCGGCGCGCGGCAATCAGGCCCAGGCCATGGGCGGCCGCGGCGGCCTGGGGGCCACTGGAAAGATCGCGGTACAGGGTGACCGCGGCATCGGCCTGGCCGGTCTCGCGCAGCGCGTCGGCCTGCAGCAGGCGCAACGCCGGCGGATCGCCGTAGCGCTGGCGGAAGGCGTCGACGTGGGCGAGCGAGGCATACCATGCGCCTTGCTGCTGCATGCGCTCGATCAGCTCCAGGTAGGCATTGCGGCTGTCCTGCGGTGCCGGTTCGGGCGCGGCCAGGCTGGGCGCGCGCAGGTACTTCGGCGTGGTCGATGCACAGCCGCTGGCGCCGGCAACGGCAGCCAGGGCAACAATCAGGCAGGAAGTGCGCAGGGCAGGCATCAGGGGGACCCCATCTTGGACATGGTGGTGGCCAGCGCGACCAGCGCCGGACCGGCAAGGACCAGCATCAACGCTGGCAGCAGGGTCAGCATCATCACCACGGTCATCTTCACCGAGAGCTTGCCGACCTTTTCCTTCAGCGTGTTGCGACGCTGTTCGCGCAGGCGGATGCTGAACTGCCGCAGGGGCTCCTGCACCGCGCCGCCATGGGCGTGCACCTGCAGGATCAGCTGCATCAGGCTGGTCAGGTCATCGTCGGCATAGACCTCGCTCAGCCGGCGCAGGGACTGTGCGCGCGTGCGGCCGTGGGTATAGGCGATGTTGGCCTCCTGCAGCTCGCCGCCGAGGACCGGCAATGCATCGCGCAGCTTGTCGCCGAGCGTCTGCAGGCTCTGGTCCATGCTGAAGCCCACGCCCTGCAGCAGACGCAGCAGGTCGATCAGCAGCGGCAGCTCGTTGTCGACCGCTCGTCGGCGCCGTTTCACCCAGGAGGAGAGAACGAACTTGGGCAGCAGCAGGCCGGCGGCGAGGGCGCCGATGATCACCATGATCCTGGCCAGCCCGGTGACGCTGCTGAATGTCAGCACCAGTACCAGCACCAGCACGGCCAGCAGCAGGCGCAGGCCGAGGTAGATGGCCGTACCGCGGCGGGTGTTCCACCCGGCCAGATCCAACAGCAGCCGGTCTTCATTGGCCAGCAATGCCGTTTCCAGCCGGCCGCCGCTGAGGGCACGGCCGAAGCGTTCCAGCCAGCCCAGCGAATCGTGCCGCGCAGGCTCGGTGTCACGGGACGCCTCGCGCGGCTGCAGGGCGGTCTTCAAGGTGGCCGTTGTACGTTGCTCACGATGGCTGCGTACCCAGCCGCCGATACCGAGCAGGGCGATACCGGCGGCCAGCACGAGCAGGGAGAGGGCGAACCAGGCGCTGGCGCTCATCGGTTGTCTCCGGCGGGGCGAAGGGGGTTCATAGGGACTTGGCCAGGCGATACAGCAGGAAGCCACCGACAAGTTCCATGCCCAGTGCAAGCAGCAGGATCTTGTGGCCCAGCGGATCGTGCAGCACCGGCTGGAAGAAGTCCGGGCTGGTGATCGCCATCAATACCGCGCAGGCCGGTGGCAACAGGCCCAGCACCCACGCTGACATCCGCGTCTCCGAGGTGGTCGCTGCAAGCTCCTGCTGGGCCTGTTCCAGATCGCGCATGAAATCGCCCATGCGCTGCAGGATCTGGTCGGAGCGCCCGCCGATGCGCACGCTGACACCGATCACCACCGACAACACCTTCAGCACATCCATGCGATAGGGATGCGAGGCCTGTGCGAGTGCACGGTCCAGCTCCATGCCGCTGCGTGCAAAGCGCACCGTGGTGTCCAGCAGCCCGCGCAACGGCGCGCTCGTCTGCATCGACGCAACCTGGAACGCGGCCTGCAGGCTGTTGCCCAGTGCGGTCAGCCGCACCAGGTTGTCGAGGAAGTCCGGCAGCTGATGCAGCAGTTGCGCACGCAGCTTCGTGGTCCGCCGCATCACCCACAGCCAGCAGCCAAGCAGGTACAGCAGCAGGGTCAGCGGAAACATCCATGCGGTGCCCAGCCGCAGCATCGCCACCACCGACAGTACCAGCCCCGGTACCAGCAGCATGATGGGAATTTTCCAGCCGGTCTGCAGCCCTGCGCGCTGCAGCAGGCCATCCAGCGGCAGCACGCGGCGCCCGGCGCTGGCGGGCCGCGCCGGGTCGTTGGCAGCGGTGACGGACGGCCCGGCGGGTGCTGCGCCCGTGGCGCTTCCGCGCGAAAGCTGCTGCTCGGCGTGCCGCATTGAAACCTGGCGCTGCTCACGGCTGCTGGCCGTGCCCCACAGCCAGGCTGCCAGCGCCAGCAGCACCGCGATGATGCTCAGCATGCCCAGCAGCGCGCCGGTTCCCATGCTCAGAAGTCTCCGTAGAGCGATTCGCGCAGCTGCTGGCGGAACGGCTCCAGCTTGTGCGAGTGCGGATGGAAGCCCAGCCCGACCCAGCGATCGATCTCTTTGCCGTTGCCGTCGATCTGCAGCTCGTGGCGGAACATTTCCTGGGTGGTGATCAGGTTGTCGCTGACTCCGGTGATCTCGGTGATCGAGACCAGCACGCGGCGCCCGCTGCCCAGGCGCGAGATCTGCACGATGAAGTCGATGGCACTGGCGATCTGCCGGCGCAGGCTGTCCTCGCTGCCCTGGAAGCCAGCAAAGCCGGCCAGCATCTCGATCCGGTACAGGCAGTCGCGGGGCGAATTGGCGTGGATGGTGGCCATCGAGCCGTCGTGGCCGGTGTTCATCGCCTGCAGCATTTCCAGCACCTCGGCACCGCGCACCTCGCCGACGACGATGCGGTCGGGGCGCATGCGCAGACTGTTGCGGACCAGATCGCGGATGCTGACCGCACCGTGCCCTTCGGCGCCGCCGATACGGCTTTCCAGGCGAACTACATGCGGGTGGTTGAGCGAGAGCTCGGCGGTGTCTTCGACGGTGATCACGCGCTCGTTCGCGGGGACGTAGCTGGCCAGGGCGTTCAGCAGCGAGGTCTTGCCCGAGCTGGTGCCGCCGGACACCAGGATGTTGCAGCGACCCAGTACCATCGCCTTCAGCAAGGCCTGCATCGGCGCATCGAAGGTGCCCTTGGCCAGCAGTTCATCGGGGGTGAACGGGTCCTTGCGGAACTTGCGGATGGACACCATCGGTCCATCCACCGCCAGTGGCGAGATGATCGCGTTGAGACGGCCGCCGTTGGGCAGGCGCGCATCGACCATCGGATTGGAGTCATCCAGGCGGCGCCCAAGCGGGGCGAGGATGCGGCGCAGGATGCGCAGCAGATGCGTATCGTCGGTGAAGCGCTGGGTGGCCCGCTTGAGCTGGCCGCCCTGGGACACGTGCACATCCTTGAAACCGTTGATCAGGATGTCTTCGATGGACGGGTCGTGCAGCAGGTCGTCCAGCGGGCCGAAGCCGGTCAGCTCCTTGACCAGGCCGTCGGCGACCACCTGCATCTCCTCTTCGTTGATCGGGATGCGCCACTCCTGGATGAAGCCCACCGTCTGCACCTGCACCCAGCGGGCGATGGTGTCGGGGGCCCAGGAATCGATGTCGATGCGCTCGTCCTCGATGCTGTTGAGCAGGTGCTCATGCGCGGCCGACAGCACCTTCTGGTACTGCTCGGTCTGCGCGAACGGCTGATGGCCCGGCGAGCTTTCGGGCAGCACCGGCCGGGCAACGGCATGCGGGAACGGGGTTACCTTGTCTTCCATTGCGATCCACCCAGGGCAAGGGAGAGTCTTTCCCGCAGGCCCTGCGCCTGGACCGGGCAGGCAGCCGGATCCAGGCGCGAAACCAGCGGGGCGAGGGCACGCAGGTAGGGGTCGCGCGGCGCATCCTGCAGCAGCAGGTGGCCCTGGCTGGCAGCCAGGCGCACGCGCGGTCGTTCGGGAAGCGTGGCCAGCAGGGGAACCTCGAAGCGGCGCGCGATCTGCTCCGGGCCCATGCCGCTGCTGTCATCGTGGCGGTTGATCACCAGCTGCAGGCGCTTCTCGCGTTCGCGCTGGCCGGCAAGATGCTTCAGTGCCTGGTCGAGCGACACCAGTGTGGCAATGGAGGCATCGGTGACCAGCCAGATCTCGTCGGCCTGGTCCAGCAGCAGCGGCGGCAGCTGACGCAGCGGGCAGCCACCGGCATCACACAGCACGCTGGCGAACACGGTGCGCAGGCGCTGCAGCAGCGCACCCGGATCGGACGGCGGTACCGCATCGCTGCCGCTGGCGCGGTCCAGCAGCACCAGTCCGGAATCGTGACGGGCCATGGCCGTACGGGCGAGGGTGGCGTCGATGCGGCTGGCGTTGCGCAGCGCGTCTTCGTAGTGGAAGCGGCTGTCCAGGTTGAGGTACAGGGCGAGGTCGCCCGAAGGCTGGGCCAGCTCCATCAGCAGGCCATCCTGCTGCAGTGCCTCGCCCTGTGCCAGTGCACGGGTCTGCTGTGCCAGCACCGAAAGATGCGCGGCCAGCGTACTGGTGCCGACCCCGGCGCGCACGCCCAGCAGGACGATCAGGCGGGCCTTGTGCGCCTGCTGCGCGGCGGCAGCCGGTCGTGGTGACAGGGCGCGACGCAGCGCGGCCTCGATGCCGACGTTGTCGCTGTCCAGGTCCAGCACATCACGCAGGCCCGCCCGCAATGCGATGACAACGCCTTCCACCTGGCCGGCACTGGTGGCACCGACCGCAACCAATGCCAGATCCGGCTCGGTCTGCTGCAGTTGCTGCGCCAGCACGCTGGAGGCGGCCGCATGTTCCGGGCGGAAGTCGAGCAGCACAAGGCTCTGCGGCCCGCGTTGCAGGTCCTGGGCGGAGGTCGGCGTGCTGCTGTCCTGCCAGTGCAGGGTGGTGGTTGGCGGCAGTTTCGCCGCCAGCCGGGGCAGCAGTTCGCGATCCATTCCGTACAGGACCAGGTTCATCGGCGGTCCTTGCGGATGCAGCGGCTGGGCAGTGGCGTAGGGCATGGGCGTGGTATCGCAGGCATCATGGAATCAGCGTGAGAAGCCGGGCACCGGGTCCTGGCTGATCGGACCCAGCAGCCAGGCGCCCCATTCGGGCATGTGCGGCTTGGCCTCGCGGTCGCCGGGCAGCGGCAGCTCGGTGTTGCGTGCCAGAGGCTTCACCAGGCGTGGCGTGACGATGATCACCAGTTCCTTGTCCTGGCGCTTGTAGTCGAAGTTGCGGAAGAACGAGCCGATGATCGGCAGGTCACCCAGCAGCGGGATCTTGCCGACGCTGGAAACCACGTTGGAACTGACCAGGCCACCGATCACGAAGCTCTCGCCATCGCCCAGTTCGACCGTGGTATCGGCGCGGCGGGTGGTGATGGAGGGAATCTGCACGCCGTTGAGCGCGATGGCGTTGCTGTAGTCCAGGTCGCTGGCTTCCGGTGCGACTTTCAGGGCGATGCGGTTCGGTGCCAGTACCGTCGGTGTCACGGTCAGGCCGATGCCGAAGGGCTTGTAGGTGATGGTGGTGGTGCCCAGCCCCTGCGGTTCCAGGATCGGCAGCTCGCCGCCGGCCAGGAAACTGGCGCTCTGCCCGGACAGCGCGACCAGTGTCGGTTCGGCCAGCACACGCGCCATGCCATTGCTCTGCAGCAGGTCGACGTCGGCATTCCACAGGCCCTTGGTCGAGCCGAACACCAGGCGGAAGGCCGAAGAAATGGGCGATTCGGCTTCGTTGCCGGAGTTGCCTTCCTTCATGCCGGGCAGGATGCCGGTGTTGCCCGGCAGCTGGCCGCCCGGGCGGGCGAAGCCGTAGGCGAAGTTGCCATTGCGGTTCTGGAAGCTGATGCCGATCTGCTTCAGTGCGGTCTTGTTGAACTCGACCACCTTGACCTCGACCTGGACCACGCCGCCGCTGCTCACCGTGGATGCGTCGGCAAGCAGGCCATCCTTGCCCAGGGCCATGGCAGCAGTCTTCTGCTCCTGCATGTGCGACAGCACGCTCTCGGTGCTTCCCTGCAGCAGGCCCTGATTGTCCTGCTGGGTGAATACCAGCCCGTTCGCGCCGGCGTCGGCCGCACCCTGCACCGCACTTTGTACCCGCACCTGCAGGCGCTGTGGTTCGGTTTGCTTGCGGTGCCAGAGCAGGAGCGTGGTGGTGCCCGGCGCCTTGCCGACCAGCAGGGCCTGGCGCTGGCCGCGCAGCATCACGATATCGGCCACGCCCGGATCGGCAATGGCGACCCGCTCCAGATCGCCCGGCAGCGTCCAGGGGCGCTGCTCACGCGCCTGCAGCACCAGGTCGTCGGCGGCCACGCTTGTCGCCGGTGCCAGCAGCACCAGCAGCAGGGCCAGCCAGCGCTGGCGGGGGGAAGGGCGTGGACTGCGGCGACGTTCGGTCATGGATGCGCTCGATGCAGGTCAAAGGGAACCACGGGGGGCGGAGCTGTCACCTCGGATGATTTCGATGCCCGATGCGCGTGGGGCGCTGCGCCGTGGTGCGGGTGCGCGTGCCGGGGCATCCTGGGTGCTGCGCGCGGGCGCGTTGCTGCGGCCGGCCAATGCATCGCCGTCGATGCCGGCGAAGGCGTGATTCTCTGGCCGCTGCAGCGCAAGCTGCTGTTCCGCATCCAGGCCACGCAGGGGATCAATCACCCCGCGTGCCTGCGGGAACAGCGCCAGATCGGGCTGGCCGGAATCGGCAGGGTTGCGCAGGGCGAGGAACAGCTTGCCCTGCTGCGCACCCAGCAGCAGCCGGTTGGCATCGGCCACCGGCACCGCCAGTACCGCGCTGCGTGCCGGCTGGGCGGTCCCGCTGCCCGTGTTCTGGGTGCTGCTGCTTCCGGTGATGTCGGCGGCGCGTGGATCGTTGCGGCCATCGGCCTCGTTGCTGGCAACAGCGTCATGGTTGGCCGGGGCGATGTCCTGCTGGCCATAGCTGAGCACGCGCAGGCGCGACAGCAGCAGGCGCGTCTGTGCTGCGTCGGCCGGGCCGCTGGCAGTGGATTGGGCATTGCGCAGGTTGAGGAACACGTCGACGAAATCACCGGGCAGGATGCGGTTGCCGGCCCCCACCAGCTCGTCGACCGGGACCGCCAGTGCGCGTTCCCCGGGGCGCAGCTGCAGCGAGAATCCCTGCGCGAGTGCGTTGCTGCTGATCGCCGTGCCTTCGGCGATGTCCTGCACCGGCACCTTTCCGACCACGGCGGAAATGCTGGTGGCGGCACCGGAAACCGGGGCGCTGCGCTGTGCGAGACGCAGTCCGTTGGCAGAGATCGGTTCGCCAGCCGGCAGTCGCGCCACCGCTTCCACCACGGTGATCGCCTGGGCTTCGCTCTGCGTCATCGGGGCAACCGTGGCCGGTGCGGCCGGCTTGCGCCCGATCATCAAGGCGATCACCGCCAGCAGCACGGCCAGCCCGATCAGGGCGACGGCAGCAATGCGGGTCAACTTGAGCATGGAACCGTCTCCTGTACCGAACGTCAGTTGCCGCTGCCGAGGTCGAGCTGAGCGACCGCGACGCTGCGGATGGGAGCCCGCATCACCCACTTGTAAAGCGTGGCCGTGCCTGGCAGGAAGGGATGGCTTGCGTAGTCGTAGCTGACCGTCACGGTCATGCACTGGGCGCTGGCCAGTCCGGCGCAGGGGGCCTGCGCGGAGACCAGAATGGCGTTGTTTCCGCCATTGCTGCAGTCGACCGGCTGACCCGAGAAGTTCAGCAGCCACTGCATCGAACTACGCGCTGCAACGCAGGCGGCAGTACGGCGTTCGTTGGCGCTGCCATAGCGCAGCGATGCACGTGCACCCTCGGCCGAGGCGGTTGCCAACGTCTGCTGGGCCGCCATGATCATTACGCCGGAGAACGTGAACAGCAGCAGCGGCAGCAGGCCCAGCATCAACATCAGCGCGAACTCGATGCTGGCCGCGCCACGTTGCCGGCGTCGGTTGTGGATGTTCATGCCACGCCTCCGTACGTGCTGATGAGGACCCAGGCGATGGCGGATACCGCCAGGTAGGCGGCGTAGGGAATGCCTTGGCGTCCCTGGCGGGCGCTCTGCATCCCGCGCAGCGCCGGGTGCGAATGCCATTGCGAACTTGCCCGATGCATATGGGCTTGAAGGCCGATGGGCAGTACTGGACCCAACCGTCGCGATACCAGCACCAGTGCGGCATGTGCGCCCGCGGCCAGGCTGGCCGCGATCCAGATCGGCAGTAGTGCCTGCCAGCCCAGCATCAATCCCAGTACCGAAAAGAATTTGACATCACCGGCGCCCATCCAGCGCACTGCATGGAAAGGCAGCAATGCGACCAGGCCGAGCGCCGCGCCGGCAACGTGGGAAGCCCACGGCAGGCGCGGCGCGTTGAACTGTCCGGCGATGAGCACGACAACGGTGATCGCGCATGCGGACAGCAGCCAGGCGTTGGGCACCCGACGGGCGTACAGATCGCTGATCGCGATCCGCAGGCACACACCGATGGCCAGCAATCCCAGCAGTGTCATCGCACCCTCCATTGTCCGTCAGTGGACGGTCAGCCGCCGCCTTCTGCAATGAGCCGCAAGCGCAGCCTACGGCTGCGCGCGGTCCCGGTCAGTTCCCGCCGGCAGGCGGTGCTGCACTACCGGAGGCCTTGGTGGCCAATGCGGAGAGATTGGTGAACAGGGTCTCGAAGAAGGACTTGATCTGCGCATTGCCGACCGCGATCAGGATGCCGGCAATCACAGCCGCCAGCAGGCCGTACTCGAGTGCGGTAACGCCATCTTCTTCCTTCAGGAACTTGCGGATCGATGCGTTCATGACGTTTGTCTCCCTCTACCTGTCTGCTACAGGACACCTGTTGGGCGGTGGCCCGGCTCCGCCGGGATCGTCCGTGGACCTCCGCACGTCCTGGCGGAGGAGGCACGGCGGGATGGACCCGCTGTGCTCAAGCAGGGTGATCGTTTCCAGGCGGGACGCCGTTCGCGCAACCGCGACCGCGCGGCGCGGGGCCGGTGGTCGACGTGTCGAGCGATACGTGCATGGTCATGCTGTCCCCCTGGGTGCGGTCATTATCAAAGACCGGATCACCGTGTTATCGACTTTGCCTGAATGGCGGCCGGCTGCAACCGGAACCTATATGCAAATTCGGCAGAATCCCATTGCTCCTTAATTTTCAAGCCGGGTTCTGTGACGGAAATCCGTTCGCCCGCACAACGATTCATCGACGTGCAGATAATGTGAGGCAGGCTTCAGGTCGCATGCGAAAACTGTGCCAGACGCGACAATCTGATTTTCACCTCTGTATCCATCTTATTCAACGCGGTGCAGATGTTTACCCCGTTGAATTATCGGGCATACTCGCATTCAAGTACTCGCGTTTCTTTTGGGGTGCGCACCTTGGCGGCGCGCATCCCGGTGATGGAAGAGATTCCATGAGAGGTGCGCGCCCTGTCAGGCAGTGGGGGCCGTACCGCACGGCGGATAATCGGGGGGACGACACTGTCATGGTCGATGGTGGGGTAGGAGACAGCGACGACAGCGGCCTGCGGTCGATCGACCTGGCGACGCTGAGCGGCGTGCTTCGTGTATGTGATGTCGAACTGCTTCTGCTCGATGGCAATGGGCCGCGGGCGGCCTTCGCGTCACGCGTGCACGAGGAGGCGTTGTTCTGCAGCATCAGCTGTGGATTCCATTGCCGTGGACGTTTCATGCTGCCGCCGGACTGGGCGATGCTGGGGTATCTGCATGCGACCGATGAAACCCTGAGCTGGTGCCATGGCGTACCGCTTGCCCCTGGGATGGCGCTGACCGTGATGCCCGAGGGCATCAGCGAGTTCACCCTGAGCCCGGGCACGCACATGACCCTGATGCTGGTGCCGGTGGCACGGGTGCAACGCAAGCTGACCGAACTGAGCCTGCGCAGCACGCCGCCGGCCGGACAGGCGCTTTCACTGTTCAATCTCACCAGCGAGGCCGCCCCGCTGGCACAGCATTACCAGCAGCTGCACCTGCAGCTGGGCCAGGGCACGGGCCTGCAGCCGGAAGAAACCGAGCGGCTGCTGCACGAACACGTGCAGGCACTGCTGGGTGCGGGTTCCGCCGAACGCCCGGGTTGCAGCCGTGCGCGGCGCACGCATTATCTGATCGCACAGCGGGCGGAAAACTTCATGCGCCTCAACCTGCGCCGCAATATCTACATGAATGAGATCT
This sequence comes from Stenotrophomonas sp. 93052_Sma, assembly GCF_056481145.1. Taxonomy (NCBI): domain Bacteria; kingdom Pseudomonadati; phylum Pseudomonadota; class Gammaproteobacteria; order Lysobacterales; family Lysobacteraceae; genus Stenotrophomonas; species Stenotrophomonas sp. 93052_Sma. The sequence continues at coordinate 2,845,739 of NZ_CM151134.1, read as the reverse complement.
GCGACGCTGCCGGTGTCAGTGAGCGTGGGCTGCGCTACGCGTTCGAGGACCTGTTCGGTACGTCGCCCAATCGTTACCTGTCGATGCTGCGCCTGTGCGCAGCCTGCCGCAGCCTGTCGATGGCCGATTCCAGCCGCCGTTCGGTCAAGGCCATCGCCCTCAGTTGTGGCCTGTGGGACCTGTCGCGTTTCGCCGACAACTACCGCAAGGTCTTCGGTGAACTGCCGCGTGACACGCTGATGCGCGCACCCGCGCAGATCGGCCAGCCCGCCTGATCCAGGCCCCATAAGGGTTTCCCGGCGGTTCCTGCCGGAATTGCATATCCGCTTGCCGATATGGTTGCCGCTTCTGCATAACCGGCTGCCGATTCCGACCGTGGATTTGCCGGAATGCGCGATTGCCGTGCCGGAATGAAGTGCGCAGCCGCCGTTGCAAACGCTGAAATGTCAATCACCTGCCTAACGGCAAGTCCACTGACATTCCAGTTGTTCGCCTACGGGGGAAATGCTCATGAACCGCATCTACCGGCGTGTATGGAACCGCCAGCTCAATGCTCTGGTTGTGGCCTCGGAACTGGCCACCGGCGATAGCGGCGGCAGCGCCGCCCGCGATCCGCGCAGTGTCCTGCTGATGCCGACCGCACTGGCCCTGGCCCTGCTGTGTGCGCTGGCCAGCGGGAATGCAGGAGCATCCGAATCCAATCAGTCGCTGCGTGATCTGCAGGCACTGGCCGCGAAGTACGCGCAGCCGATGCCGGTCAAGGTCGACGCAGAAGTCGCGCTGGCCGCGGCATCGCGCCAGGCGCAGAGCAGTCCGGCGATCAGCGCAGACGCGCGTGTGGGCCTGCAGCTGAGTACGACCTCGCTGCCGATCGTGCGCGACGTGCTGCCGGCTACCGTACAGGTGAAGCTGGCGGCGAACGCCGCGCCGAAGCAGGTCGCGGTTCCTGCACTGGCCGCCGATGTTCGCGCCAATGTCGGGCTGGGGCACGCAGCGTCCAATGTGGCGAAGATGGATGCCTCGCTGGCGGCCAACGTTGCGCCGTCCGCGCATGCGCCGCTCGGTGTGGCTGCGGATGCGCAGGCGAAGGCCAGGGTTGGCATCGCCGGTGCCCAGGTGGCCTCGATCGATACCGGTGCCAAGGCGGCCGCCGCTGTTGCTGGCGCATCCGCTGGCTCGCTGTCCGGCCTCAAGGCGTCCGTTGACGGCAAAGTGGATTCGCAGCTGAAGCTGGCGGGCCACCAGATCGATGGTCAGGGGCAGGTCAAGGCGACGGCGGCGGTCACGTTGCCGGCAAAGGAGGAGCTGCCGGGCGAGACCCATGATCGTGCGATCACCGCAGCTTTCGATACCGGTGTTGCCGGCAAAGTGCGCGTGCAGGCGCCCGATGGCCAGGAGGTCGTGGCCGACCGCAATCTGAAGCTGGCCGGCCAAGCGACTGTGGCAGCGCAGAACAGCGCACTGGGCGTGGGTGGCCTGGTGGGCGGCGTTGTCGGCGCGGCAGGTGGCGCCGTGGGTGGCGTGCTTGATGGCACCGTAGGCAACACGGTTGGTGCGGTCGGCGGCGCCTTGCACGGCGCGGTTGGAGCGGTAGGCGGCGCAGTGGGCAGCACGCTCAATGGCGCCGTTGGTACGGTTGGTGCAGTCGGCGGCACCGTCGGTGGTGCGCTCAACGGCACGGTCGGTTCGGTCGGCAGCGCCGTCGGCGGCGCACTCAGCGGTGCGGTTGGCACGGTTGGTGCAGTCGGCGGCACTGTGGGTGGTGCACTCAACGGCACGGTCGGCTCGGTCGGCAGCACCGTCGGCGGTGCACTCAACGGTGCAGTTGGCACGGTTGGTGCTGTCGGCGGAACTGTGGGCGGCACGCTCAACAATACAGTGGGTGCGGTGGGCAGCACCGTCGGCGGTGTACTCAATGGCGCTACAGGTGGCAGCACCGGCGGCCTGGGGGGCCTGCTGGGCGATACGCTCGGCAATGTCGGCGGCGCCGTCGGCAACCTGCTCAATGGCAACCTCAACGGCACCATCGGCAATCTCGGCAGTGCCGTAGGCGGCCTGGTCGGCGGCACCCTCGGCGGTCTCGGCCTGACCAAGCCCTCGGCGATCCCGCCGACCAGCCCGAAGGCGCCGGCTCCGGCCGATCCGAACGCGGGCCTGATCATCGGCACCGGCGGCCTGGTTGGCAACGTCGGGCAGCTGATTGGCCCGACCACCACCAGCCTGTTTGGCGGCAACGGCTACCTGAGCAACGGCAACCTCAAGCTCAGCAACGCCAACGTGATGCAGACCTACTCGACGGTCAATGTGCTGGGCCTGCCCGTGGTCAACCTGTCGCCGGTCGGCAGCACTCTCAACGGCCTGGGTGGCGCCGTCACCGGCGGCAGCTCGCACCTGACCCTGATCGGTGGTGTCACCTCCGACAGCTACATCTACAACATCAACAACGGCAATCCGGGCGGCCTGCTCGGGCTGCTGCTACCGAAGGATTCGCCGGCGTGGGCGGCCAAGTGCCTGGACATCGCCCTGGCCGACATCTCCTGCTGGGCAGTCAATGCGGCGCAGGACTACCAGGTGCTGATGGGTGACGGCGCCTTTGCCAACGGTTCGAAGGAAGTGGTGATTGGCGCCAATGCCCGCCACGAACTGCCGAAGGTCGATGCCAACGTGGCCTTCCCAGGTGCAGGCACCAATGACCCGAGCAACCCGACCGGTGTGCCGACCGCGGACTACGCCGCACGCATGGGTCATTCGGTGATCGTCGGCGACAGCGCGGTGGGCACGGCCAACGGGCAGACCCTGCTCGGTGCCGAGGCGACCTCTAACCAGGCCAATTCGGTCGCACTGGGCTACCGTTCGGCCGCGCTGCGCGGTGCCCAGGCCAGCTACAGCGCCTATGGCCTCACTGCGCCGCAGGTCTCGGCCGGTGAAGTGTCGGTGGGTACCGCCGGTGGCGGCGAGCGCCAGATCACCAACGTGGCCGCCGGTAGTGTCAATACCGATGCGGTCAACGTGGCCCAGCTGAAGGGTGCCATCAGCCTGATCGATGATGTGGCGGCCGCTGCGGTGACCTACGATCTGGACGGTGCCGGCAATCCGAACTATCGCCGCGTCACGCTCGGTGCGGGCACCGGCACTACCACCATCGGCAACCTGGCCGGCGGTGCGGTCACCGCCGGCAGCCTGGAAGCGGTCAATGGCGGCCAGTTGGCGGCGACCAATGCGGCCATCGCCAGCTTCTTCGGCGGTCGCGCAGCCTTCGATCCGGCCAGCGGTGCATTCACCGCACCACTGTTCGAGATCAGCACCATCTCCACCGGCGGTGCGATCGCCAAGGGTCTGTATGAGAACGCCACCGATGCCTTCGCCGCGGTCGATGGTTCGCTGGTCAATCTCAACACGCAGATCACCGACATCCGCAACGGTGGCACCAAGTATCTGCGGGTGAACTCGACCGGTACCGAGGCACTGGCCAGCGGCGCCGACTCGATCGCGGTCGGTACCAACGCCCGCGCCACCGCCGCCAACAGCATCGCGGTGGGTGCCGGCAGCCTGGCTGACCGTGCCAACAGCGTGTCCATCGGTGCCGCCGGTGCCGAGCGTCAGGTCACCAACCTGGCTGCGGGTACCGCAGCGACCGATGCGGTCAATGTCGGCCAGCTGCAGGCGTCGGAACAGGGGGCACTGCGCTATGACCTCAATGGCGACGGCAGCGTCAACTACGCCAGTGCCACGCTCGGCCAGACCGGCACGGCTACCACGCTGCGTAATCTCGGCCCGGGCCAGGTCAGTGCCACCAGCAGCGAGGCCATCAACGGCGCCCAGCTGTTTGCGGCCAACCAGGCCGTGGCCACCCACCTCGGTGGTGGCGCAGCGGTCAACGCCAGCGGCGTGCTGACCGCACCGACCTACTCGATCAACAACGTCGCCGCCAACGGCACCGTGACCAAGGGCAGCTACAACGACGTCGGTACCGCCTTCGATGCGGTCAGCAACTCGCTGGCCAACGTCGCCGACCAGACCGGCGAGATCGACAAGCTGGCCGTGAAGTACGATGTCGATGGCAGTGGCAACGTGCTCAACAGCGTGACGCTGACGGGTACCGGCACCGGCGCGGTGAAGATCACCAACGTCGCCGCCGGCAGCATTCTGGCCGGCAGCAGTGACGCCATCACCGGCGACCAGCTGTTCAGCACGAACAGCACCATCGCCAACTACTTCGGTGGCACCACCGCGTACAACGGCACCACCAACGTGTGGACCGCGCCGAAGTTCAGCATCTCCAGCATCGCCACCGACGGCACCTTTACCAGCGGCGACTACAACAATTTCACCGCCGCCTTCACTGCGGTGGACGGCTCGCTGAAGGTCCTCAACCAACGCATCACCAACAACAGCGGTGGCAGTGCCTATCTGGCAGTGAACTCGACCGCAGCGCCTGCAACGGCTGCCGGTACGGAAGCGGTGGCGGTCGGCCCGCAGGCCAGTGCGGCCGGTGCCAACAGCGTGGCGGTCGGCAACGGCGCCAGCGCCAGTGCCGGCAACAGCGTCGCCCTGGGTGCCGGGTCGGTGGCCAGCGTCGGTGCGCAGAGCGGCTACACCGGCGCCTATGGTCAGACCGGCGCCAGCAACTCGGCCGGTGAGGTTTCGGTCGGCAGCACCGGCAGCGAGCGCAAGATCACCCATGTCGCCGACGGTTCAGATACGTACGACGCAACCAATGTCGGCCAGCTGAAGAACGGCGTGAACTACGCCATCGACGAATCGAAGAAGTACACCGACCAGAAGATCCAGAACATCACCAACGTGGCCGGCAGCTTCCGCGCCAACAACACCAACAACCTGGCCGATCCGTCCGCCAGCGGTGCCAACTCGGCTGCCGGTGGTGCAGGCTCCACCGCCGCCGGTGCCAACTCGACCGCGCTGGGCAATGGCTCGCAGGCGCAGGCCGACAACTCGGTGGCGCTGGGTGCGGGTTCGGTGGCGAACCGGGCCAACACGGTCTCAGTGGGTGCCGCCGGTGCCGAACGCCAGGTGGTCAACGTGGCCGACGGTTCGCAGGCTACCGACGCGGTCAACGTACGCCAGCTGCAGGCCTCGCAGCAGGGCACGATCCGTTACGACACCACGGTGAACGGCGCAACCAACTACAACAGTGTCACGCTGGGCAGCACCAGCAGCGGCCCGACCACGGTGCGTAACGTCGCCGCCGGCACCGCCGGTACCGACGCAGTCAACGTCGACCAGCTGAAGTCGGGCATGGCGCAGACCCTGGACTGGTCGAAGGCCTACACCGACGAGCGCATGGGTGGCTTCGAGCGCGACCTGCGCAAGACCGACAACCGCGCCTCGGCCGGTATCGCCTCGGCAATGGCCACCGCAGCACTGCCGCAGCCCAGCGAAGCGGGCCGCAGCATGGCCTCGGTCGCCGCCGGCAGCTACAACGGCGAGTCGGGCGTGGCGGTTGGTATCTCCGGTGTTTCCGAAGGAGGGCGCTGGATCTACAAGTTCAGCGGCTCCACCAACAGCCGTGGCGAGGCCGGTGTGGCCGTCGGTGCAGGCATCCAGTGGTGATCCCCGCCGCCGGGCCGCACGCGCGGCCCGGCATCGCGGAAACGTCCAAAGGGGGAATGACATGAAACAGCATCGCATCGCCCGCACCGGCCAGATGGCCGCAGTGCTGGGCCTGGTCCTGGGAATGGGCCTGCTGGCCGCCTGCCGCAGCCATGCGCCGGCCGCCGAGGGTCCTGCCGAAACCACCGCCGTGCAGTTCCCGGAGGCCTCGAAGGCCTCGTTGAAGGAAGGCATCTATCCCGACGTCGCCGACCTGCGCCGTTTCGCGCCGGGCATGAGCAAGCGCCAGCTGTACACGCTGCTGGGCACGCCGCATTTCAATGAAGGCATGTGGGGCGTGCGCGAGTGGAACTACCTGTTCAACTTCCGCACCGCACAGGGGGCCGAATACTTCACCTGCCAGTTCCAGGTCCGCTTCGACAGCAAGGGCATCGCCCAGGGCGGCTACTGGAAGCCTGAATCATGTGCGGCGGTGCTGGACCCGCCGCGGCCTCCGGCCCCGCCCGCACCGGCGCCGTTGCCGGAGCAGCCGCTGCGCCTGTCCGCCGACGCGTTGTTCGGTTTCGACAGCGCGGTGCTCAGCGCCGAGGGGCAGCAAGCAGTGCAGGGCGTGCTGGCACAGGTGCGCGAGGCCAGTCAGGTGCAGTCAATCCGGGTGACCGGGTATACCGACCGTATCGGCAGTGCCAGCTACAACCAGGCCCTGTCGCAGCGACGTGCCGAGGCCGTGCGCAGCGCGCTTGTGCAGGGCGGCGTGCCTGCAGCCAGCATCAGTGCCGAAGGACGCGGCGCGGCCGAGCCGATCGTGCAGTGCGAGCAGCGCAACCGTCGCGAGCTGATCGCCTGCCTGGCGCCGAACCGGCGCGTGCAGATCGCGGGTGTGGCGCAGCCACGCTGAGAATCCTGCGCCGGGGCGAGTCCCCGGCATCCCGAGTCCCCCCTGACCGCCGGCAGGACGTGGCCACGTCTCCCCCGTTGTCCACGCCTGCCGGCGGCTCAGGTTTTCCATGGTGCACGCGATGAACGCCCAATTCCTGCCTCTTTCCATGAAGACGGAAACCACACTGAGTGTGTACGGCCAGCTCGGCAATCATGCGGTGGTGCGCATTCCCGGGCGGCGCCTGCCGGGGTTGATCCTGCAGGCCGATACCGTGGCCGGCTTCCTGGCCCAGCTGCAGGAAGCCCAGGCCTGCCTGCGCAGTGGGCGCGCGCAGCGCACCGACGCCGAGCTGGACATGCTGATCGACGTGCTGCAGCAGTGGTATGCGCTGATTGAATCGCGCCTGGCGGACGCCGGCGAGGCGCTGTAGTAGAAAAAGGGGACGGAGGGGATTAAGTCGTTCTTGCCCCGGCTGTGCCGGAAACGACTTAATCCCCTCCGTCCCCTTTTTTGTATCAGGCGCGGGCGCGGACCAGCCAACAGGCGGCATCGACGCGCACACGGTCGCCTTCGATGAAGGGCGCGAACGCGGCCAGCGCCTTGTTTCGAAGTGCGTCGGCGCGGTCTTCGGGCAGGTTCCGCAGCGCCAAGCCCAACGGGCCCAGCTGGCCGACATAGGTCGGCAGTTCATCGCGGGCGATCGAGCAGGGCAGGTCTACCGCGACCAACTCCACATCCTTCCAGCCGGCGGCCTGCAATAGACGCTGCACGCGCTGGCCATCGGCAAAGGCAAATTGGCCGGGTGCTCCTGGTGCGCGTGGGGGTAGATCGAGTTCATCGCCAATGGCACGCTCGGCCGTCGTCATGAATGGGTTCTCCTCTGCGCTGCGCCAGGCGATGAAACGCAGGCCGGCACCCGGTCGCGCGGCGTGGTGCAGGTTGGCGAAGGCCGCGCCGGTATCCTCGAAGAACATCACACCCAGCCGCGACTGGATCCAGTCGAAGTGCGCGGAGGGCAGCGGATGCTGCTGCGCATCGGCCAGGATGAAGTCCGCGTCCAGTCCGGCCGCCTCGGCGCGCTGGCGGGCCAGTGCCAGCATCGGCGCGGAGATGTCCAGGCCGGTGCTGTGTGTCGCCGGGCGAGCGGCGGCTGATGCCAGCAGGCTCGCGCCGGTGCCACAGCCGATATCGAGCAGTTGCGTGACGGTTTGCGGAAGCTCGGCCACCAGCAGGTCGGCCATGGGCTGGAACAGGCCGTCGAGGATGGCCTGCTGGGCGACCCAGATCTGGCCGCCAGGGCCATTCCAGAGCGCATTCTGATCAACGGGGGATGTACTGGCCATGGCCTTGTCCTGCCGGGAAGTTGCCCATAGGTTGATGCTTGAAGGCGACTTGAGGTCAAGCCCATGCGTGAACTGGATATCGGCGAGGTGGTCAAGCGCAGCGGCGTGCCGGCCTCGACCCTGCGTTACTACGAGCAGCTCGGGTTGTTGCAGTCGCTGGGCCGTCGCGGCCTGCGCCGGCAGTACGACGAGCAGGTGCTGGAGCGCCTGGCGTTGATCGGCCTTGGCCAGTCGGCCGGGTTGTCGCTGCAGCAGATCGGGTTGTCGCTGCCGCCTCAGCGCGGATGCATTACGCTGGATCGCGAAGCCCTGCTGGCACAGGCCGATGTGCTGCAGCAGCAGATCACCCAGCTGCAGCGGGTGCGCCGCCATCTACAACGCGCGGCGGCCTGCCCGGAAGCGCAGGATGCGCGCCAGTGCGGTTCGTTCCGTAAGTTGCTGCGGGCCCAGCAGCGCCTGGCGGGTGGGTGAACCCGCGCAGCCCCGTCAATCGCGGGTACTGACTTCCCAGGTGGCATGCAGCACGCCCGGCACGTGCTCCATCCGCGCCAGCACCACGTCCAGCTCATCGGCACTCACGGCGGTACTGACCAGCACCGCGATCACATCAGTGGGCGCGTCGGCATGCTCGACCACCTGCACATCACCGACCGGATACTGCGCGGCCTCCAGCGCATCGACCAGGCGCTCGCGGACGCGCGGCACGGCTTCGGCATCCACACTCAGGCGCACCTCGTAGGTGGCCTCGGTGGCCGTCTCGTTGATCGGAATGCGGTTGATCGCATTCACCAGCGGCCGCAGCAGGGTGTTGCCGGCGATGATCAAGACCGTCAGCAGCACGCCTTCGGCCAGCATGTCCGCGCCGGTACAGCTGCCGACCGCCGCCGAGCACCACAGGGTGGCGGCGGTGTTGAGGCCGCGCACGTTCATGCCTTCCTTCATGATCACGCCGGCGCCGAGGAAGCCGACGCCGGAGACCACGTAGGAGATCACCCGCACCGCCTCGGCGCTGCCGGCGATGCGCATGCCCAGGTCGACGAAGGCAGCGGCGCCGACGGCGACCAGCACGTTGGTGCGCAGGCCGGCGGTGCGTTGCCGGTACTGGCGCTCGGCGCCGATCAGCGTGCCCAGCACGAAGGCGGCCAGCAGGCTGATCACGGTGTCGGCGAAGGGGCCGGGCTGGAAGGTTTCAATGAAGCGCATGGCCGGAGTCTACCCGGTCGAGGTGACAGTAGATCCACGCCATGCGTGGATTTCGAGGGGCCAGAAACGACTTAATCCCCTCCGTCCCCTTTTTGCGGGGTCAGTCGGTGTCCTCGACGCGCTCGCCCATCAGTTCGCGCTGGCGCTTGTCCAGTTCCTCGGCGTAGCGCTTGCGCACGAAGGCTTCGGAGACCACGCCCAGCACCTGGCCGTCGGCGGCGACCACGGCCAGTTCGTCGGCCTGGGTGTGGTCGAAGCGCTGCATCACGGTCACCACGTCCGCGCTCGGCAGCAGTGACACGTCGCGGTTTTCCGCCAGTTCGCCGATCATGGTCTCGGGCTTCACGCCGTCGCCGTAGACGCGCGGGATCTGCACGATGCCGGCATAGTGGCCTTCGCTGTCGATCAGGATCACCCGGCTGCCCGATCCCAGCGGGAAGCGCTGGCGGAAGGCGGCGGCGTCGAGGTCGGCCGGCGCGGTGGCCACGCCCTTGCGCATCAACCGGCCGGCGTTGAGGTTCTGCACCCAGCCGACGTCGCGGGCGCTCTTGATGGTCTCGCCGCGCAGGTGCATGCGCCAGGTCGAGAACGAGTAGCCGAACCACTGCCGCACCAGCGTGCTGGAGACCAGCACCGCGCTCATCACCACGCTGGTCAGCAGGAAGTCGTGGGTGCCTTCCAGCACCAGCATGGCCATGGTCATCGGTGCGCCGACCACCGCAGCGGCCAGTGCGGCCATGCCGGCCAGTGCGGCCGAGGTGGCATCGATCACCGGCACGCCGGTGGCCATCGCCAGCAGGCCGGCGAACAACGCGCCGACCAGGGTGCCCATGAACAGCGAGGCGAAGAACAGGCCGCCACGGAAGCCGAAGCCCAGCGAGATGCCGGAGGCCAGGCACTTCAGGGTCAGCAGGCCGCCGATCCAGATCAGTGGCAGATGCGTGGTCAGGTCCAGGTGCAGCGCGCCATGGCCGGACGACAGCACCTGTGGGCTGGCCAGGGCCAGCGGAATCAGCAGCAGGCCGCCCACCACCGGCCGTCCCCACAGCGGCAACGGACTGCGCTTGACCGTGCCCTCGATCGAGGCAATCAGCCGCATCACCGCGATGCCGACCATCGCGCAGCAGCAGCCGAGCAGACCGTAGATGGCGTAGTCGGCGGCGCGGACATCAATCGTCGAGGCCGCCGGCAGCAGGTAGGCCTCGATGCCGGCCTGGTCGGCCACGAACGCGCCGGCCAGCGCGGCGACCGCGACCGGGGCGAGTGCGGCCGGGGTATAGGCGCCGATGACGATCTCGAAGGCGTAGAACGCACCGGCCAAGGGTGCACCGAAGGCGGCGGCGATGGCACCGGCGGCACCGGCGCCGACCAGGATGCGCACATCGTTGCGGCGCAGGCGCATCACCCGGCCCAGCTGCGAGCCGCTGCCCGCGCCCATCTGCGTGTACGACGCTTCCAGTCCGACCGAGGCGCCACAGCCGTTGGACAGCAGGGTCTGGGTCAGCACGATCAGGTTGTCGCGCATCGACATGCGGCCGCCATGCAGGGCGTTGGCTTCCACCGCATCGAGCAGGGGCCGCTTGAGCCGGGTCGCAGCCAGGCTGACCAGCCCGACCAGCAGGCCACCGAGCGGCAGCACCAGCAGCGCGGTCCAGGTCAGCGAGGGCAGGGAGCTCAGGCGCATGCCTTCGTCCAGCCCGTACAGGGTGCCCTGCAGCCAGCGTGCGATGCCGGACTGCAGCAAGGTCAGGTAGCCGGCGATCAGGCCGACCAGCAGGGCAAGCGCAATGAACCACAAGTCACTGCCGCGCAGCCGCAGGCGCAGGCCCTGGAAGGCCGCATGCAGGCGCGATGGCGAAACAGGCAGTGACATGGTGGCGGCATGATACGCCGCCACCGTGATCGCCACCGTCACTGCATCGGGTGGTTACCGGCTTAGAAGCGGTAGCGGCCCTGCACGTAGAAGGCTCGCGGTGCGGCTACCATGCGGCCGGCGTTGCCATCGACGTTGCGGGTATACCAGCGCTTGTCGGCCAGGTTGTTGACGCCCAGCGCGATCTCGCTGTCACCCAGTCCCGGCACCTGCCAGGCCACCTGGGCATTCCACAGGCGCACGCCGGGCACGCGGCCCACGCGCGCATCGGCGCTCTCGGCCCAGGTGTTGGCGGCGTCGGCGTACTGGCCGCTCTGGTGGGTGCTGGAGAGATTGAAGGTCCAGCCGCCCAGCGCGTAGCGGGCGCCGACGCTGTCGGTGTCGCGCGAGTAGAAGGGCACGTCCAGGCCACGGTTGTCGCCGGACTGCTGGATCGCCTTGGTCCAGGTGTAGTTGGCGTACAGCTCCAGCCCGGCCAGCGCGCTGTCCTCGGCGAAGCGGTATTCCAGTGCGCTCTCCACACCCTTGTGATCGGTGGCGCCGATGTTCTGGAAAGTCGGCGGAGTGATCCCCGGCACCTGCAGGATCTGGTTGTTGAAGCGCATCTTGAACACGGTCACTTCCGCGCGCAGTGCACCGTCCTGCCAGCGCGCACCGAGTTCGGTGGTCTTTGCAACTTCTGGGTTCAGCGGATTGCTGGCGCTCTGCGAATTCAGCTGGATGTTCTGCACCGGCCCGAACGAGGTGGTGTAGTTGCCGAACACGGTCAGCTGCGGGGTCAGCAGGTAGGCGATGTTGAGCGAGGGCAGGGCCTTGTCGTTGCGGCTGCTGAAGGTCGCCGTGCCACCGGCCTGGCGGCGGTCCATGTCGATCCATTCCATGCGCACGCCCGGGGTGATCCGCCACTGGCCGATCGCAATGCGGTCGTCGATGTAGAACGCGTGGGCGTCGGTGGCGTTGTCGAAGCGGTTGGTGGCGCTGGCCACGCCGGTGCGGCGGGTGACGGTGTAGCTGCGGTCGTTGCCACGTTCGCGCAGGAAGCGGTAGCCGGCGGTGATGTCGTGCACGCTGGCGCCCCAGTGCAGGCGCTGGGTGTAGCGCGGCTCGATGCCGAGCACGCGGTAGTCACGCGGCTGCACGGTCAGCTGGGTGTTGGCGGCGTTGATCAGCGAGCTGGCGCGGCTGCTTTCGTTGTAATAGGCCAGCACCTCGAACTCGCTGTTGGCCGACAGCGTGTTGGTGTAGCCCAGGTCGATGCCGGTGCGGTGGCCTTTCCAGAAATCGGTGGGGCGGGTGTTCTGGAACGGGTCGGCCTCGTACTGGGCACGGGTCAGGCCGCCCGGCGTCAGCGAGCGCACATCGTAGTAGGAGAGCTTGGCGCGCAGTTCCTGCTGTTCGTCGATGGCGTAGGCGAACTTCAGCGCGAGGTCGTTGAAACGGTCATCGCTGCCCTGGCGCCAGCCGCGGCCGTCCTGGCCGGAGTACAGCAGGGCGGCGCCCAGGCCGTTGTCGCCGGTGCCGCCGAGGAAGGCGTTGTACTGGGTGCTGTCACCGCCGCCATGGTCGTAGGCGGTGTAGCGCACGCCCGCTTCGCCGTGCAGGCCGACCTCGGTGGGAATGGCGCGGGTGCTGAAGTTGATGATGCCGCCCACGTTCTGCGGGCCATAGCGCACCGCGCCGCCGCCGCGCACCACGTCGATCGATTCGATGTTGGACAGGCTGGTCGGCGCGAACGACAGCTGCGGCTGGCCATACGGCGCCACCGCCAGCGGTACACCATCCAGCAGTACAGTCGAGCGCGGCGAGTAGCGCCCGGTCAGGCCACGCACGCCGATGTTCAGCGAGACCGAACTGCCGGCGGTGCCGGAGTTGTCGGTGACCTGCACGCCGGGGATGCGGCGCATGGCATCGCCGATGCTGGCCGCGCCGCTGGCCTCGATGCGCTGGCGGTCGACCACCGTGCGTGCGCCGGCAAAGCTCTTGACGCTGTCATGCAGGCCGGTGCCCAGCCAGCTGCCGGAGACCTGGATGCTGTCCAGCGTGGTGGCGCCGTCCTGGGCGAAGGCACTGGTGGCCGGGAGCAGGCACAGGGCGAGGGCGGCAGCCAGGGGCAGGCGGGCCGGTTGCAGGGCGTGGATGGGCATTGGCGCGGGTCGTGGAAGGTGGTAAATGAGAATTATTGCTGATTCCATTCGCCATTGGAATGCGCCGCCGGTTCATGCCGATGGGCCGGTGGTAGAGTGGGCGATTGCTTCCTGACTCGCTGAGATCTGCCATGTCCCAAGCCGCTTTCTACCCCGTCGGAACCCCTGGCCAGCCGTGGGGAGCGGCGGAACGGGAGGCGTGGCGTGGCCGCCAGCAGCGCCTGCGTCGCTATGACGAGGAGGTGCTGCCGCGCATCGAGGCGCTGGCCTCGTGCTTCGACAAGGTGGCCTATGGCCAGCTCGACTATGCCGGCGAGACCTACACGCTGTTCGCTCTGCGCAGCCGCGACTGGAACCCGGCGCTGCCGGCCGCGCTGGTCACCGGTGGCGTACATGGCTACGAGACCAGCGGCGTGATGGGCGCGCTGGAGTTCCTCGAGAAGCACGCGGCCGACTATGCCGGCAGGGCCAACCTGCTGGTGGCGCCGTGCGTGAACCCGTGGGGCTTCGAGCGCATCAACCGCTGGAACTTCGATGCAATCGACCCGAACCGCAACTTCCGCGCCGATGGCCCGGCCCGTGAGTCGACCGCGTTGATCGAGCTGATCACACCGATCAAGGACCAGTTCGTGCTGCACATCGACCTGCACGAAACCACGGACAGCGACGAGAGCGAGTTCCGCCCGGCGCTGGCCGCGCGTGACGGCAAGCCGTTCGAGCCGGGCCTGATTCCCGATGGGTTCTACCTGGTGGACGACAGCGAGAACCCACAACCGGCCTTCCAGCAGGCGGTCATCGCCGCGGTGGAAAAGGTCACCCACATCGCGCCGGCCGACGACAAGGGCGAGATCATCGGTTCGCCGGTGGTGGCGCATGGCGTGATCGAGTACCCGCTGGTGAAGCTGGGCCTGTGCGCCGGCATTACCGGGGCGAAGTACACCACCACCACCGAGGTCTACCCGGACAGCCCGCGTGCGACCCCACAGCAGTGCAACGACGCACAGGTGGCGGCGGTTTGCTCGGCGCTGGATTACGCGCTGGCGCACCGCTGATCGGTAGTGCCGGCCGCTGGCCGGCAACTGAAAAAGGGGACGGAGGGGATTAAGTCGTTTGTGCCACAAACGACTTAATCCCCTCCGTCCCCTTTTTCGGTTCACCCCAACGCGTCGGCCCACCATAGTGCGGCTGGGCCTGGCGGCGTGTCGCGGCGCCACAGCAGGTCGCTGTGGATGCGCCTTGGCCAGCCGGGCAGTACCAGTTCCACCAGCCGCCCGCGGTCGTAGCGCTGTACCAGTGCGCGCGGTAGTTCGGCCCAGCCGAGGCCGTCCTCGGCCATCTCCATCACCATCAGGTAATCGGTGGCGGTCCAGGCCAGGCCGGTGACCACGCGCGATTGATCGACTTCCGCGCTCAAGCGCACCTGTCTATGCCGCGCCAGCTGTGCGGCGGCGCGACGGCCAGCGCTGGCCAGCGGATGCTCGCGCGCCACATACACCGACAGTTCGCTGTGGTGCGCCAGCGGACGTGCCACCAGTCCGTCCGGATAGTGCTCCTGCCGTGGCAGCAGACCCAGCGCGGCGCGTCCGTTGCTCACCAGTTCCAGCACGTCCTCGCCCTCGGCATCCAGCCATTCCAGCTCGATCTCCGGGAACGCCTCGGCGAAGCGTTGCAGCACCCGTTGTTCCGGGTCCAGTTGGTAGACGTCGGAGAATGCCACGGTCAAGCGCGGCTCGACCGGTGCGGCCAGGCGTACGCTCAACTGCTGCAGGCGGGCATCGGCAGCCAGGATCTCCTGCGCGTGGCCAAGTACCTGTCGCCCGGCCTCGGTCAGCTGCGGGTAGCGCCCGCTGCGATCGAACAGACTCACGCCCAGGTCGGTTTCCAGGTGGGCAATGGCGGTACTGACTGTCGACTGGGTCTTGCGCAGGCGTCGCGCCGCAGCCGAGAACGAGCCCAGCGCCGCGGCTTCCACGAAGGCCTGCAGGGATTCAGGGGAGTAGGGCACTGATCCATCGCTCCTGTCGATGGAATCCATTTTGATACCACCGTAAAAGGCGATGATACTGGCTTCCGTCGCCCCCGTCTGCGGGGCGTTCCGGACCCTCCACGCTCGGCGTGGATCCATTGATGAGGCGGCGTGGTCCCCGCCCTGCAAGGAGCTTCACATGTCCCGTACTGTTCCCGCCCGTGGCGCGCTGGTCGCCTGGGCCTGCCTGACCGTGGCGATCGTCGCCGAAGTGGTCGGCACCTCGTTCATGGCCCATGCCGCTCGCGATGGCGGCTGGACCGGCTATCTGATCATGGCCGGCGCGCTGGCGCTGTCCTACTTCTTCCTCGCGCAGTCGGTGCGCCGCATCGCCGTGGGCGTGGCCTATGCGGTCTGGGAAGGCCTCGGCCTGACCCTGCTCACTGTGGTCGGCCTCACCGTCTTCGGTGAAAGCCTGTCGCTGCAGCAGCTGGCCGGCCTGGTGCTGGCAGTGGTCGGCATCGTCTGCGTCACCCTCGGGGAGGCGCACTGATGAATACCTTGGCGTTGTTTTTCGTGATCTGTTCGGCCCTGATCGACGTCGCCGCCAACATGATGGTGGCCAAGTCGGAAGGCTTCCGCCGCTGGCGCTGGGGCGTAGCTGCGATCGTCATGGTCTGGATCGCCTTTGCCCTGCTGGGCCAGGCCGTGCGTTACATGGATCTGGCCACCGCCTATGCGATGTGGGGTGCGATCGGCGTGATCGGTACCGCTACCTGCGGCCGCCTGTTGTTCGGCAACCGCCTGCGTCCGATCGGCTGGGTCGGTATCGCACTGGTCACCACCGCGGTACTGCTGCTCAGTACCGCGCAGTAACGCGTCGCTGTGCCAACCAAGGTTGGCACCTACCAGAGCGTGAGCCGCCGCAAGCCAACGCCCCGGGGATGATCTCCCCGGGGCGTTGCGGTTTCTGCAGCACTCAGAAACGTGCGGTGAAGTTCAGCCGCGTGGTGCGGCCCGGGCCGGGCATCAGGCTCATCGCCAGCGTGTCCATGTAGTAGGTGTTGCGCAGGTTGCTGACCACCAGCTCCACTTCGCTGCGCGGTGTGAACTGCCAGCGTGCGTAGAAGTCATAGATCGCGGTCGGCAGGTAGATGTTCTGCAGGCCGGTCGAGCCGGTGGTGTTCCAGGGCTTGTCCAGTTCGTGGGTGGGGCCGCTGTTGTAGGTGCGGCGGATGCCGGTATCCAGCCGCTTGTCGAACAGGCGGAAGCCCAGCGTGCTGTGAATCGAGTACTTCGGTGGGTTCTGCGCGTTGACGAACGAGGTGCCGAAGCCGCCGTCCACGCAGTCCGGAGTGGTGTCCAGCTTGCTCCACTTCGCATAGGGGTCTTCGCGCAGGCGCTTGGCGGTGGCCGCATCGCAGGTACCGCGCGCTGGTAGTAGCTGGCCGACAGGTCCAGGTAGGCGATGCCGGCGTCATAGCCGGACTGCAGCTCATAGCCGGACACGGTGTAATTGTCGACGTTGTCGACATAGAACGCCCAGTTGCTGGAATCGAAGCGACGGGTGATCGCGTTGTCGATATCGTTCTTGAACCAGGCCACCTTGAACGCCAGGCGGTCACCGTCGCGCCACACGTCCTGCTTGAGCAGGCTGAAGCCGATGTCCCAGGAACGGTTCTTCTCCGGCTTCAGGTCGGCCACCGGCGCCGAGGTGCTGTTGCCCAGCGTCGACTCGAACAGGCTGGGCATCTTCCAGCCCTGTGCGTACTTCACGTAGAAGAACATGTCCTCGTCGAGGTTGAAGCGCGCCTCTGCATACGGCGCGAAGCCGTGGCCGGAGCGCCGGATCGCCGGCTTGTAGCCCCAGGCGGTGGGAATCTGCTTGGTATAGAAACCGTTGGCGCCGCGCGGATCAGGAATGAAGCCGTCGAAATCGTAGGCCTGGCCCAGCGTGCTGTCGCCATAGGGCGTGGCGCGCAGCGAGTCATAGGTGTAATTGCCCTGGGCATCCGGGTACCACTCCTTGTACCAGCCGGGCAGCAGCTGGCCGCCCTTGCTCAGGCGCGCGAAGGTGTAGCGCAGGTCGCGCGATTCACTGACGAAGGCCACGCGGTTGCGGTCGCGGGTGCGGTAGTCGGTGAAGCGGCCGCCCGCGGTCAGCGACAGCCAGTCCCACGGCTGCCATTGCAGCGAGGCGACGACGCTGGCCTCGCGGCGCGTGCCCGAGCGCAGGTAGCGGTTGTTGTTGAAATCCACCGGCAGCACCGGTGAGTTGGGCGCGGTGTCCTCGTGCTGGAAGGAGGCGCCATAGCGCAGCGTCCAGTCGCCCAGATCATTGCTGAAGCGCGTGGTGTTGCTGCTGTCCACGCCCCAGCGCTGGGTCTTCACGTCCGACTGCAGTCCCGGGCCATAGGTCTCGCCCAGCGTGTCGGGCATCTGGTCGTTGGGCACGTCCTTGAACAGCGGCGTGTTGGCGATGTTGCTGTTGAACATGCGGCTGGTGGCGGTGGTGAACCACAGCGTGCTGCTCAGATCCAGCCACGGATGCGCCTCGGGCCGGTAGCGATGGCGCAGCGAGGTGGCGTTGACCCGCATTTTTCCCGGCTCGAACTGGAACATGGTGTTGGCCTTGTCCACGTAGGTCACCCATTCGTTGGACTCGCCCACGCGTCCGATCGCCGACGGCATGATCTCACCGAAGCTGGAGTTGAAGTAGCGATGGCTCAGCTCCAACCGCTGGTCCGGACTGGGCGTCCAGGTGAATTTAAGCAGTGCGGATTCGTTGTCGGTATGCGTGTTGAGCACTTCATCGCCCGGACGGAAGAGCTTGGACACCGCCTGGCTGGACATGCCGGTACCGCCGCTGGACAGGTGCTGGTTGTCGTAGCGATGCGCACCGTTGCTGCCGGCGAAGAAGTTGCCCTGGCGGCGCCGCGCATAGGCCGCGACCAGCTGCCAGTCTTCGCCACGCTGGGCGAAGGCCACGCTGCCATTCCAGTCGCGCGGGTCGCGCAGGCTGTTGCGGTTGTCGCTGCCGCGCGCGATCTGCTTGAAGGTGCGGGTGCGGTCGATGCTGTTGTCGGCCACGCCGCCGCGCATGCGCAGGCCCCAGGTCTGGCCATCGTCGAGGATGTCATCGACGTTCAACGTTTCCATGTAGACCACGCCGCCGATCGCGCTGGCGGCGTTGGCGGCCAGGCTCGGTCCCTTTTCAATGCTGACCGCACTGATCAGATCGGGATCGAGATAGCTGCGCTGCTGCACGCCGGCATAGCCGCGGTACACGTCGATGGCCTGCTGGCCGCCGTCGATGATCACCGGCACCCGGTTCTGGCCCTGCAGGCCGCGGATGTTGACGTCCAGCGCACCGCCGTTGCGAACGTCAGCGGTGTGCACGCCCACCGCACCGGCCAGCACGTCGCCGATCGACTGGCCGCGGAAGCGTTCCAGTTGCTGATGGTCCAGGTGCACGCGCGAGCCGCTGTCACGGTAGACCGCATCGGCATCGGCAAGCCCCCACGGTGAAGCGCCTTCGCCGGCCTGGCCAGCCACGCGCAGGGTGCCGATCTGGCGTACCCCGGCTTCAGCGGTAGGTGCCGCCTGCAGCACCACACCGCTGGCATCACGCTGGAAGGCCAGGCCGGTGCCGGCCAGCAGCTGCGCCAATGCGGCGTCAGTACCGAGCGTGGCCTGCACGCCGCTGCTGTGGCGGCCGCGGGTCAGGCGCGCATCGGCAGCGATCGACAGGCCCGACTGCTGGCCGAACGCGGTCAGGGCCTGGTCGAGCGGGCCGGGCGCAATCTGCCAGCGGACCGCAGCGGCGGTCTCCTGTGCATGGGCCGAGGCAGGCAGCAGGCAGGGGGTCGCCAGGGCCATGCACAAGGCGATGGCCAGGGGGCGAGGGGAGGGGCAGGACAGTTTCATGGGGGCGGCAACATCCGCAATGGGTTCCCTTGTAGTGCCCGGTGAGCGCGCAGAAAGGGAACCGCGATTTCAAAGCGGACGCACGACGGTCCACCACGGCCAGCGCTGCTCGACACGGATCGGCAGGGCGCGGGCCAGCAGATGCAGCGCCTGGGTGCTGTCCAGGCGTGGCAGTACTGCCGTGACCTTCAATGCGGCGAGCGCCGGATCACAACCCAGATAGCCCTGATGGTGGCGGGCCAGCTCATCGATGACGCGGACCAAAGGCGTGTCCTGTACCTGCAGGCGTCCGTCCTGCCAGTCACCGCGCAGAGGATCGGCAGCGACCGTTGTGAGCCCGCCCATCGGGCCGATCCGCACCGCGCCTCCGGCAGCCACATCCAGCGCCGCACCGAACATCGGCAGGCAGCGCACCACGCCCTCGAACACATCCAGGCGGCTGCCTTGCGCCTCACGACCGACCGCGAAGCGGGTGCCGATCGGCTGCAGGCGTGCGCCCGGCACATGCACGGTCAACGGCTGGCCGGCGAACGCAGGGTGATGGCCGGTCTGCAGCAGCAGCTCGCCACGCAGCAGATGCAGGGCGCGGCGGCCGCTGCCGATGTCGATGGTGACTTCGCTGTCCGCGTTGAGCCACAACTGGCTGCCATCAATCAGCCTCCAGTGCCCGGTGCGCCCGGCAACGGTGCGCTGCGTCTGCAGGCCGCGTTGCGCCTTCAGGCCATGCAGGCCCAGCAGTGAAACCGCGCCGATGCCAAGTGCACCACCGAGGCTGCGCAGAGCCTGCCGGCGACGACGGCCTGCGGCATCCAGCGCGGTGGCGGCGGCCGGCGCCGACAGGGGCGCAAAGGACTGCCAGACCGACTCGACCCGACGCCACGCATCGGCGTGGCCGGCATCAGCCTGCAGCCATGTGCGCCAGCGGTACTGTTCGTCATCACTCCAGCCCTGCTCGCGCAGCGCGAACCACTCTGCCGCCTGCTCCAGTGCCGGGCTGGCCAATGCGGCACTCATGCCGCCGCGTCGCCGGACAGGCGCAGGCAATGCAGCATCGCCTGCGCCATGTACTTCTTGACCATGCGCTCGGACACGCCCAGCTGTTGGCCGATTTCCGCATAGCCCAGGCCGGACAGTCGTGCCAGCAGGAACGCACGCCGCGGGCGTTCGGCCAGGCCGGCCAGCATGTCGGCGATGGCGTGCAGCAGTTGCAGTGCCTGCGTGCGTTCTTCCGCCGATGGATGCACCGGCTCCGGTTGGGCGGCCAAGGCCGTCAGGTAGGCGCGCTCCAGATCCGCGCGCTGCCAGTGGTTGACCAGCAGGGCGTGCGCGATAGTGCTGAGGTAAGCACGCGGCAGGCGCAGTTCGGACGGATCGACACGACGGCTGAGCAGGCGCACGAAGGTGTCCTGGGTCAGGTCGGCGGCGCAGTCGGCGTTGTGGGTGCGGCGGCGCAGCCAGCCCAGCAGCCAGCCATGGTGTTCGCGGTAGAACCCCACCAGCGCGGTGCTGGAGGCGGCGGGCACGGCCATCGGCATCGATCATTAATGAGAATGATTCCCATTATAGTGTGATCGGGAGGTGTACGACAAACCCTGCGCAGGGGGGGGGGGGCAACGGCCACGGCGTTTGCGATGACCGCCGGGCTCGCCGACACTGCGGTCTTTCCGCAGGGAGTGCCCGCATGTTCAGCCACATCACCGTTGGAACCAACGACATGGACGCCGCGCATCGCTTCTACGATGCCCTGTTCACCGCATTGGGCGCCCGTCCCGGTGTCTTCGATGACAAGGGGCGCCTGGTGTATTTCAAGGACGGCCGCATGTTCATCGTCACCGCACCGATCGATGGTGAGCCGGCCTGCCATGCCAATGGCGGCACCATCGGCTTCACCCTGGACAGTGCCGATGCCGTGCGTGGCTGGCAGGACGCAGGCGTAAGCCACGGTGGCACCGCCATCGAAGACCCGGCCGGCATCCGCAACATGGCCGGGCGGCAGCTGTTCCTCGCCTACCTTCGCGATCCGGATGGCAACAAGCTGTGCGCGGTGCATGTGATGTCGTGATTGGACAGTACGCGCGTGGCCGCGATGCACGCGGTCCGCGCGCGGCTGCGCTCGCAGGCACGCTTCGGCGCGCGTGATAACACGGAATGGTGGGCCGGGCCTGTGACCGCAGGCCGCAACTTCATGCTCTGTCCACTGCGGTTCAGCCAGAATCGGTCGGCTAACCCTTTGATCTACCGGAGAACGCCGCCCCCATGGAAGCATTGGAGCCGCAACAATCCCCGGTGCGCACCCTTCGGCCTGTGTTCGCCTTCGCGGCGATCGTTGTCGTGGCGTTCGCGCTGTTCGTCAGCCTGTTCCCGCTCGGTGCGGGCCGCCTTCTGGTCAAGGCGCAGGACTGGGCCGCCCTCAATGTCGGCTGGTACTACCTGCTGGCGATGACCCTGTACCTGGTGTTCGTGGTCGGCGTGGCGCTGTCCAAGTACGGTGGCATCAAGCTTGGTGCCGACCATGACGAGCCGGAGTTCAGCTATCTCTCCTGGGCCGGCATGCTGTTCGCGGCAGGCATCAGCATTACGCTGTTCTTCTTCTGCGTCTCCGAACCGCTGACCCATTACCTGCAGCCGCCGCAGGGCGACCCGGCTGCGGGCGAGGCCGGGGCGCGCCAGGCCATGCAGCTGCTGTTCCTGCACTGGGGCCTGCATGGCTGGGGGGTGTTCGCGCTGGCGGCGATGGCGATGGCCTACTTCGCCTATCGCCACAACCTGCCACTGGCCCTGCGCTCCGCGCTGTACCCGCTGATCGGCAAGCGCATCAATGGGCCGATTGGCTACACCGTGGACGCGCTGGGCATTGTCGCCACCGTGTTCGGCATCGGCGCCGACATGGGCTTCGGCGTGCTGCACCTCAACGCCGGCTTGTCGCATCTGTTCAACATCCCGCACTCCAACCTGGTGCAGATCATCCTGGTGGTCAGCATGATGGGCGCGGCGGTGGCCGTGGCCGTCTCCGGGGTGGAGAAGGGCGTGCGCTGGATGGCCAACATCAACATGCTGCTGGCGATCGCGCTGGTGCTGTTCATGCTGTGCGCCGGCCCCACCCAGTATCTGCTCAGCACGCTGATGCAGAACCTGGGCGACTACCTCGGCAGCGTGGTCGGCAAGAGTTTCGACGTGTACGCCTATGGCGGCCGACCGGAATGGCTGGGCGGCTGGACGGTGTTCTACTGGGCCTGGTGGATCGGCTGGGCGCCGTTCGTCGGCCTGTTCATCGCGCGCATCTCGCGTGGCCGCACCATCCGCGAGTTCGTGTTCGGCGTGCTGCTGATCCCGCTCGGCTTCACCCTGGCGTGGCTGTCGATCTTCGGCAACAGCGCGCTGGACCAGGTGCTGCACCATGGCCAGCAGCAACTGGCGCAACTGGCGGTAGATGATCCACCCACCGTGCTGTATGCCCTGCTGGATGGGTATCCGTGGAGCAAGGCGGTGATCGCGGTGACGGTGTTCGTCAGTTTCATTTTCTTCGTGACATCGGCTGACTCCGGCGCGGTGGTGCTGTCCACGTTGTCCTCGCATGGCGGGGCGCCGGAGGATGATGGTCCGCGTTGGCTGCGCGTGTTCTGGGGCACGGTGATCGCGGTGCTGACCGCCGGGTTGCTGCTGGCCGGCAGCATCGATGCGCTGAAATCGGCGGTGGTGCTGGCGTCGCTGCCGTTCTCGGCGGTGTTGTTGCTGATGATGTGGGGCCTGACCCGCGCCTTCAGTGACGAATCGCACCGCAAGCGCGCTGCAGTACCGTCCCTCGCCGCTGATCGGTGACGACCGCCACCACCAGGGCTGGCGCCAGCGCCT
Source organism: Stenotrophomonas sp. 93052_Sma (assembly GCF_056481145.1). Taxonomy (NCBI): domain Bacteria; kingdom Pseudomonadati; phylum Pseudomonadota; class Gammaproteobacteria; order Lysobacterales; family Lysobacteraceae; genus Stenotrophomonas; species Stenotrophomonas sp. 93052_Sma. The sequence goes on along the minus strand of NZ_CM151134.1, from coordinate 2,822,980 downwards.
GAGCCAGGCCATGCACTTCCCGGTGCGCGACCAGGTCTACCGCTTCATGGACGACACCGTGAAGCCAGCGATGGAGGCGGTGGCCGAGCAGCTGCGCGGGCAGGGCTGGGATGTGGCCACGCGGTTCGAGGCCGGCGACATGGAATTGACGGTGAATCACGGCGAGCAGCAGGACTTCCTGTACCGGGTGATCCTGAGTGGCTACCTGACGCCGTCGTTCGCCGCGCAGCAGCTGCGCAACCAGCGCTACTACCGCGCTGAAGTGCACCTGTTCGAAGGCAGCCAGGACTACGACCTGGTCGGCTACAGCCGCAAGCAGATCATCAACGACATCATCAGCCAGTACGAACGGCACCTGCAGTTCCTGCACCTGAGCCGCTGATTCGGTGGGTGCGGACCGTTGGTCCGCACACCCCTTTGCCCCATCAGAACCGGTAGCGCGCCCCCAGCGAGACGAACTGCCCGCGCAGGTTGTACTGGCTGATGTCGAAACCGTTGGAGCCACCGGCCGGGTCGAACGGCGGGTCCTTGTCGGTCAGGTTCAGCACCGACAGCGACAGCGTGGTGTTGGGAATACCTTCGTAGGCGACGTAAAGATCCAGCTGGTGATACGGCTTGATGCGGTCACGCAGCCCCGGGTTGCTGGTGACCGTCGCCACACGCTGGTCGTAGCCACTCACGTACTGCAGGCTCAGCGTGCTGCTCCAGTCGCCCACCGCCCAGTTCAACGACGTGGTGCCGCGCGTACGCGGCAGTGCGCCGTGGCGGTTGTTGCCGGCCCCGTCATAGGGCGCCTGGCCGGCCACCAGCGGCTGCTTGAAGCTGAGCAGGTGGGTCCAGCTGCCGGCGACGGTGAAGTTGCCCCAACCGTCGGTGCGGAAGGTACGGCTGGCGTCCAGGTCCAGCCCCGAGGTGGTCAGTTCGCCCTGGTTGGCGTACTGGTTGGTGATGAATTGGATGCGTCCGTTCTCGCGTTGTACGCGGCCCGGGAACAGGGTCGGGTTGTCGACGATGAACTGCGCACTGTCCGGCTTGACCAGGTTGTCCTGTTCGATGCGGTACCAGTCCAGGCCGATGCTGGTATCGCCATCCGGCGACCACACCGCACCCACGTTGAAGTTACGCGAACGCTCGGCCTTCAGGTCCGGGTTGCCGGTGCGGATGTTGGTCACGCCGCGGCTGCCACCCGGTTGCAGTGGGTCGAACGGATCGATCACCGAGCCGTAGCTGACGGTCTGGCCCGGCGCGATCTCCGGCAGCGACGGCGCACGGAAGCCACGCGAGAACGAGCCGCGCAGCAGCAGGCTGTCCAGCGGCTGCCAGCGCAATGCCACCTTCGGCGAGAACGCCTTGCCGAAGTCGTCGTAGCGGTCGCCGCGACCGGCCAGCTGCAGTTCCAGCGTGCGGTGCAGCGGCACGCTCAGTTCGGCGTAGGCGGCACTGACCTGGCGCTCGCCGTTGACCACATTGATGGCCGGGCGCAGCTCGGTGCCCGACAGCACCTGCGCGCTGGTACGCGCGTCCAGTGATTCCTTGCGGAACTCGGCGCCCCAGGCGAAGCCGACCGCACCGGCCGGCAGCTCCCACAGCGTGGTCGACGCCTTTACGTTCAACGAGTGCAGCTTGTACCAGCCGGGGCGTTTGGTCTGCAGGCGCAGTGCATCCAGCGCCCCCGGCGTGCTGGACGGGTTGAGGAAGTCGTAGCTGCCATCGCGCAGGATCTGCTCGAAGGCGTAGCGGTTGACGAAGTTGTCGACGTACTCGCGCTGTGCACTCTGCGAGGTCAGCGCTGCCACTTCCCAGTCCCAGCGCTCGCCACTGCCACGCACGCCGGCCAGCGCACGGTAGAACACCTGGGTGTTGTCCTTCAGGCGCGGGCCGAGATCGAAGAAGGTGTACTCGAACGGCAGCGGCGTGCTGCCCGGGTTGTTCGGGTGGCCGACCGGCAGCACCGCCGGCACATCGATCAGGGTGCCGGTGGCCGGGTTGTAGGCACGCAGGCCCGGCCCGACGGTCAGTGGCGCGCTGAAGATCTGGTCGGCTTTGTTGTGGCTGTACAGCACATCGGTGAAGGCCTCGACGCTGTCATTGAAGCGGTAGGTCGCACTCAGCGACGCCTGCAGGCGCTCGGCGCCGGGCTGCAGGGTCTTGAACGGCTGCGCATTGAAGGCGCAGGCCTGGCCGGGCAGGGTGCTGCCGAAGTCGCTGTACGGGCGCAGCTGGCTGCCGTCGGGGCAGTTGGCGAACGGTTGCGGCGCACGCGGGTTCCTCAGCCAGTTGCCACCGGCAGTGGACCACCCGGCCAGGCGACCGCCCGGCTTGTCGCGGAAATCGCCGCTGCGGGTATAGGAACGGTCATCGCCATCGAGGCGGTCGCGCTTGAGCAGGTCCAACCCGAACAGCACGTTCCAGCCCTGCTGTTCCAGATCACCGAAGCCGGCCAGCAGGTTGGCCTTGCGTTCGTTCAGGCCGCCCTGGGTGGCGGTACCGAAGCCGCCGCCGACTTCCACGCCCTGGAAGTTCCTGCGCAGGATGATGTTGATGACGCCAGCGATGGCGTCGGAGCCGTACACCGCCGAGGCGCCATCCTTCAGCACTTCGATGCGCTCGACCGCACTGATCGGCAGTGCGTTGAGGTCGACGAAGGTGTCCTGGGTATTGAGTGCGAAGCCGAAGTTGGACACCCGATAGCCGTTGACCAGCACCAGCGTGTTCTTCGGCGACAGGCCGCGCAGGCCGATCGAGGCCGAGCCGGCGGCGAAGCTGCCGGTGTACTGTTCGTCGAAACTGTTGCCGGCATTGGCCGACAGGTTGCGCAGCACGTCGGTGAGGGTGGAGCGGCCGGTCTGTTCGATCTGTTCGCGGCTGACGATCTGCACCGGGTTGGGCCCGGCGGTATCGCTGCGCTTGATGTTGGAGCCGGTCACCAGCACGGTGCCGAGGGTGGTGCTGTCCTTGCCGGAATCGGCAGTTTCAGCGGCGCCGGCAGCGCCGGCGGTGAGGCCCAGCGCGATCGCGCCGGCAAGCAGGTTCAGGGTGGTGCGGTACATGGAAGCGACAACGCCGAACTGGGGAGGAGCCGTCAGTACCGCACGCAGGTACATGCGCCTTCCAATGACGAAAGCGCATTCAGTTATACATCACAGGTTCTTAACGAAGTGGCTGCTTCTTGCTCTCGGTGGGTGCGGACCGTTGGTCCGCACGCTCTCGTAGAGCCGAGCCTACGCTCGGCTCCGCACACTGACAGGAAAGCAGCCGAGCATGGCTCGGCTCTACAGAAGGCAGTGCCAGCCCATCAGGGCCGCAGCAGCACCTTGCCGTTGCGGCCCGAACCCGCACCGGCCTTTGCTGCCTGGGCGATGTCGTCCAGCGCGAAGACCTGCTCCACCGGCAGGGTCAGTTCTCCGCTCGCCGCACGCTTCAGCAGTTCGCCAACCAGCCGGCGCTTGTCCTCCACCGCCATCGCCTGGCTGACCTTGCTGCCCCAGAAGCCCTTCACCGTGGCTTCCTTGTAGATCAGGCCGCCGGCGGGAATGCGCATCGGCTCGCCGCTCATTACACCGAACGACACCAGCGTGCCGTGGTGGCCAAGCAGGTCGACCAGATCGCCGCTGGCGTCGCCGCCAATGGAATCCACCGCGGCCGCGGCCTGCGCTTCGCCGGTCGCCTCACGCACGCGATCCTTCCAGCCGTCCACCGAGGTGTCGAACACATGATCGATGCCCAATGCCTGCAACTGTGCGACCGCATCGGCATTGCGCACTAGGTTGGCCACATGCACGCCACGCGCCCGCGCCAGCATCGCCAGCGATTTGCCCACCGCGCCGTTGGCGGTGTTCTGCACGATCCACTGGCCCGCCTCGACGTGCAGGAACTCCAGCAGCATCAGCGCGCTCAGCGGCATCGCGATCAGCTGTGCGGCCATTTCGTCGGGGATCGCCTCCGGCATCGGAATCACCATGCGTGCAGGTGCGATGAAGGCCTCAGCCCAGGTGCCGTGCACCGAGGCGGCGGCAACCCGCTCGCCGATCTGCAGGCCGTCGACGCCGTCGCCGAGTGCATCGATCACGCCCAGTGCTTCACTACCACCGATCGCCGGCAGCGTCGGCTTGTAGCCGTAGAGGCCACGCACGGTCAGCAGGTCGTGATTGTGGATCGAGGCCAGCACGGTGCGGATGCGCACTTCGCCGGGGCCGGGCTCGGGCAGGGCGGCATCGGCAATGGCAAGGACGTCGGCCGGGTCGCCGAAGGAGGGGTACTGGGCAGCGCGCATGGGCGGTGTTCCGGGGAAAGTTGATGTTGTACCGAACTGGGGACGCAGGCGTTGTCGACAAGGCGGCGCAGGTGCAACACGGCATCCTGCGACTGATCGTCGCGACATGTGCTGATTACCGCATCTTGTGTTGACGGGTTGGAATATCCCCACTATGTTGTGTCCGTCACTCCCGGTCAGCCGCCGCCGCCGGACATGCAACAAACGTCCCGCGGCCCGCCCCTGAAGGCTTGCCGTGTCGACGCGGCCGCCATCGAGCGGACCCAGATCGCCCCCACGGCCCGGATACCGGCCGCAGGCGCAGGCTGTTGCCGACGATCTGGTGTTCCCGCGCTTTGGCATCCCACCCCGACCGCCCCGTGCGCCGGTATCGCGTGCAGGGCCGCCATGGCATCGACCGCCAACGCGCGTGCGAGCCTGGAGTTTCACCACCATGACCGACAGTACCTTCCGCGTGGCCGATCTGGCCGGCGCTGGCGACGCCTTGCGCGCCGGTGGCGAGCGCGTGCCGACCTGGATCACCAAGGAGGCCGGCAACCGTCGCCTGCCGTTCGAGGCCGAGCGCCTGCAGCGCAGCATCGACGCCGTGCATGCCGAGTTCCCGCAGCTGGATGTGAGCGACTACCGCCGTGTAGTGCAGTCGATGGTCGAACGCAAACCGAGCATCAGCGCCGATGACCTGGTCGATCTGCTGATCCGCGAGGCCGAATCGCGCGTGGACCTGGTCGCGCCGGAGTGGGAACAGTTTGCCGCGCGCATCTACCTGCGTCGCCTGTACAAGCGCGCCAGCCGCAACCGCTTCTACGACGTCGGCCTGAAGTACGGCTCCTACGTGGGCCTGCAGGAAAGCCTGGCCGATCGCGGCATCTACAGCAACGACATCCTGCGCTGCTACTCGAAGGAAGAATTGCAGCAGGCCGGCGAGATGATCGATCCGGAACGCGATCGCCTGTTCGCGTACAACGGCCTGTACCTGCTGGCCACGCGCTACCTGGCCAGCGACCGCAGCCGTGAGGTCTACGAACTGCCGCAGGAGCGCTGGCTGACCATCGCGCTGTACCTGATGCAGGAGGAAAAGCCGCGCGAGCGGCGCATGCAGCTGGTCGGAGAGGCGTACTGGGCGCTGTCCAACCTGTACATGACGGTGGCCACACCGACCCTGGCCAATGCCGGCAAGGTGGGCGGGCAGTTGTCGAGCTGCTTCATCGACACGGTGGACGACAGCCTGCAGGGCATCTATGACTCCAACACCGATATCGCCCGCGTGTCCAAGCACGGCGGTGGTGTTGGAGCCTATCTGGGCTATGTGCGCAGCAGCGGCGCGCCGATCCGTGGCGTGGCCAATTCCTCCGGTGGCGTGGTGCCGTGGATCAAGCAGCTCAACAACACTGCGGTGTCGGTTGATCAGCTCGGCCAGCGCAAGGGCGCGGTGGCGGTGTACCTGGACATCTGGCACCGCGATATCGAAGCCTTCATGGACCTGCGCCTCAACAACGGCGACCAGCGCCTGCGCGCGCACGATGTGTTCACCTCGGTCTGCGTGCCCGACCTGTTCATGGAAGCGGTCGAGCGTCGCGCCGACTGGTACCTGTTCGACCCGCACGAGGTGAAGCAGGCCAAGGGCTGGTACCTGCAGGACTTCTACGACGAGAAGCGTGGTTCGGGCAGCTTCCGTGACCGCTACGCCGAGCTGGTGGCCGATGAGCGCATCAGCCGCCGCACGGTGAAGGCCATCGATCTGTTCAAGCGGATCATGCTCAGCCAGCTGGAGACCGGCAACCCGTTCCTGTTCTACCGCGACGAGGTCAACCGCCGGAACCCGAACAAGCACGCGGGCATGATCTATTCCAGCAACCTGTGCACCGAGATCCTGCAGAACATGAGCCCGACGCGGATGATCCAGGAGATCGTCAGCGGCGACCAGATCGTCACCACACGCCGGGCCGGTGACTTCGTGGTCTGCAACCTGTCCTCGATCAACCTCGGTCGGGCGATCAGTGCGCCGGATGACCTGTTGGCCACCGATGTGCTGGAACGCCTGATCCCGATCCAGGTGCGCATGCTCGACAACGTGATCGACCTCAATGCGCTGCCGGTGCCGCAGGCCACCATCACCAACCGCAAATACCGCGCCATCGGCCTGGGCACCTTCGGCTGGCACCATCTGCTGGCGCAGCAGGCGATCCAATGGGAATCGCCGGATGCCGAAGAGCTGGCCGACCGCCTCTACGAGCGCATCAACTTCCTGACCATCCAGGCCAGCGCGCAGCTGGCGAAGGAGAAAGGCAGCTACCCGATGTTCGCCGGCAGCGACTGGCACAACGGCCGCTACTTCAGTGACCGCGACTACAGCGGCGCGGCCTGGGACAGCCTGGCCCGCGAGGTCGCCACGCACGGCCTGCGCAACGGCTGGCTGCTGGCGGTGGCGCCGAACATGAGCACCGCGCAGATTGCCGGTTCCACCGCCTCCATCGACCCGATCTACAGCGCGTTCTACTACGAGGAAAAGAAGGATTTCCGGCGTCCGGTGGCTGCACCGGGCCTGTCGCTGGAGACCTGGCCGTACTACGAGAAGGGTGCCTACAAGGTCGACCAGTTCGCCAGCGTGCGCCAGAACGCACGCCGCCAGCGCCACGTCGACCAGTCGATCAGCTTCAACCTGTACGTGCCAAGCACCATCCGCGCCAGCACGCTGCTGGAGCTGCATCTGAGCGCCTGGCGCGAGGGCCTGAAGACCACCTACTACGTGCGCTCCAACGACATCGACATCAGCGAATGCGAGTGGTGCTCCAGCTGACCGCCGGCGACCCACGGTAGTGCCGGCCGCTGGCCGGCAACACGATAGAAAGAGAACGAAGGCAGAAAACCATGGCAACCCCCCTCGACCGCATCAAGATCCTCGAACCGCGCCATCCCAACCGCAGCACCGGCATCATCAACGGTCGCACCAGCGGCATCCTCAACTGGAACGACATCCCGTACCCGTCGTTCTATCGGGCCTACAAGGAGCTGTCGACCAACTTCTGGATTCCTGACGAGGTCGACATGAAGCTCGATGCCCGCCAGTACGGCGAGCTCAATGCGCGCGAAAAGAACGCCTACGACTCCATCATCGGCCTGCTGGCCACGCTCGACTCACCGCAGACCCGCTTCATCTACAACGTGGCCGAGTACATCACCGATCCCGCCGCGCATGCCAATGCAGCGATCATCGGCCAGCAGGAAGTGATCCACAACGAGAGCTACAGCTACGTGCTGGCCTCGATCACCGACCTGCCGAACCAGAACCGCATCTTCGAGATCGCCCGCACCCACCCGACCATCATCAAGCGCAACGCACCGATCATGGGCGCGTATGACGACTTCATGCGCGAGAAGACCGCCGAGACCCTGCTGAAGTCGCTGATCCAGTCCTCGATCCTGGAAGGCATCAACTTCTATTCCGGTTTCGCCTACTTCTACAACATGGTGCGGCAGAACCGCATGAACGGCACCGGCAAGATCATCAGCTTCATCAACCGCGACGAGCTGGCGCATACCAAGTTCATCAGCGAGTTGATCCGCGCCATCATCGGTGAGAACCCTGAGCTGCAGACCAACGAGCTGACCGCCTACGTGCACCAATCATTCGAACACGCGATCGAGCTGGAGACGCAGTGGTCGTCGGAGGTGCTGGACGGTATCGACGGCATCGACGTGGACGAGATGGTGCGCTACGTGAAGTACCGCGCCAACAAGATGGCCGGCATGCTCGGCATCGAGCGCCTGTACAGCGACACCACCGACAACGTGATGCCGTGGATCAAGGCCTACGCCGACAACTTCACCGAAACCAAGACCGACTTCTTCGAGATGCGCAATGCAAGTTACAAGAAGACCAACGTCGACAACGGCTTCGACGACCTCTGAGCCCAGCGAAGCGCTGAGCATCCTGCTGGTGGTGGCCTCGTTGAGTGGCAACACCCGCGAGCTCGGCCGGCAGATTGCCGAGCGTTGCCGCGCAGCGGGCCATGCGGTGCACTGGCAGGAGGCCGACGACCCGCGCCAGGCGCCGCCTCTGGCCGCCGATGAGGCCGACCTGGTGCTGCTGGGCTGCTGGACCGACAACGCCGGCCGCACGCCGGCGGAGATGAAGGCGTGGGTGGCCGGTATTACGGAGCGCGGCGAGCGGCCACGGCAGCTGGCGGTGTTCGGTACCGGCGAAACGCAGTGGGGGCAGGAGTACTACTGCGGCGCCGTGCACCGGCTGATCCGCTACTTCCGCAGCGACTACCCGCCGCTGGAGATCGAACAGATGCCGCATGGCGTTCGCCATGCCGCGGCCATCGAGGCCTGGACCGACGCGGTCCTGGCCCATTACTGGAGCAACACCGATGCAGATCATCGACGCCACCACGCCTGAGCAGTTCCAGCAGCTGCTGGCCGAACATCCGAGGGTGCTGGTGGATTTCCACAAGGACCAGTGCCCAGGGTGCCGGATGCTGGAGATGTCGCTGCACCGCGTGGCGATCAGCAGTGCAGGGCAGGGCATCACCCTGCTGCGCGTGCAGCTGGAAGTGCTGGGTGAAGCGTTCTTCAGGGGACTGGGGTTGCGGCAGACGCCGACGCTGTCCCTGTTCCGTGACGGCGACGAACGCACCCGCCTGGCCGGGTTCCAGTCGCCGCAGCAGATTGAAGCCGCCATTGCGCTGCATCTGTAGAGTCGAGCCATGCTCGACTCTACAAAGGCATACACGCGTGGCGCGGATCTGCTGGCGGGATTTGCTTTCTGTAGAGTCGAGCCATGCTCGACTGCTTTGCGCGCGGTGTGCGATGAGTCGAGCATGGCTCGACTCTACAAAGGCATCCACGCATGGCGTGGATCTACCCGCCGCTGAAGGTATCCACCAGCAGCTTCACGTTCAACGCCACGATCACCAGTGCGATCACCCAGGCGATGCCGCCCAGCCAGCGCGGGGCCACCAGCGCGCCCATCGTCACCTTGTCGGTCACGATCCGCACCAGCGGGATGATCGCGAACGGCAGCTGCATCGACAGCACCACCTGGCTCAGCACCAGCAGCTTTACCGCCCCCTGGTCGCCAAACAGCATGATCACCACCACCACCGGAATGATCGCCAGCGCCCGCGTGATAAGCCGTCGCAGCCACGGTGGCAGACGCAGGTGCAGGAAGCCTTCCATCACGATCTGGCCGGCCAGCGTGGCGGTCACTGTCGAGTTCAGGCCGGAGGCCAGCAGCGCAATCGCAAACAGCGTCGCAGCGGCGCCCACGCCCAGCATCGGCGCCAGCAGCTGGTGCGCCTGCTCGATGTCTTCCACATCAAATCGGCCATTGGCATGGAACACCGCCGCCGCCAGGATCAGGATGCTGGCGTTGATGAACAGTGCCAGGGTCAGTGCAAGGGTGCTGTCGGTCACTGCCCAGCGCAGCGCGCTGCGTCGGCCTTCATCGGTGCGCGGGTAGGCACGGGTCTGCACGATGGACGAGTGCAGATAGAGATTGTGCGGCATCACCGTGGCACCAATGATGCCGATGGCGATGTACAGCGCGTGCGGATCAGTTACCACCTGCGCGCGCGGAATGAACCCGCCCAGCACTTCCATCACCGGCGGTGCAGCCAGCGCGATCTGCACCACGAAGCAGCCGAAGATCACCATCAGCAATGCGATCACGAAGGCTTCCAGCGCACGGAAACCGCGGTTCATCAGCAGCAGTACCAGCAGCGTGTCCAGGGCGGTGATCACCGCGCCCCACAGCAACGGCAGGTCGAACAGCAGCTTCAGTGCGATCGCGGTGCCGATCACCTCGGCCAGGTCGCAGGCGATGATCGCCGCCTCGCACAGCGCCCATAACGCCAGGTTCACCGGCTTCGGGTAGCGGGCACGGCAGGCCTGGGCTAGGTCCATGCCGGTAGCGATGCCGAGCCGCGCCGACAGCGCCTGCAGGATCACCGCCATCAGGTTGGAGATGAGGATGACCGACAGCAACAGGTAACCGAAGCGCGAACCGCCGGCGAGGTCGGTGGCCCAGTTGCCCGGGTCCATGTAGCCGACCGAAATCATGTAGCCCGGGCCGAGGAAGGCCAGCAGGCGGAACCACCAGTGGCCCTTGTCGGGCACCGCCACCGAGGCGTTGAGCGCACCTAGGCTGGCCGGAGTGGAGGCCGAGGGGTCGCGGGATGCCAGGGTGTTCATGGCTCCGAATATAGCTCCTGCTATAGTCATTAGCAATGTGAAACAATCGTCTTTATCGCGTTACTGGTCCAGAATTCAGGTTCAACACCGGAACAACCGGAAGGACAGGCGCAGGCGTGGGCAAGACCGACGATTCGACATCGCTGAAAAGCACCCCCTTGATCGAGGCCGAGCGCCAGGTCGAGAGCTTCCGGCAAGTGCGCGAGGCGCACCGGATGGAGCTGGTGGAGGACTATGTCGAGCTGATCTCGGACCTGCTGGCCGATGGCGGCGAGGCCCGCCAGGTTGACATCGCCACCCGCCTGGGCGTAGCCCAGCCCACCGTGGCGAAGATGCTGCGGCGGCTGGCCCGCGATGGCTGGGTGGTGCAGCGGCCGTACCGCGGCGTGTTCCTGACCCCGGAAGGCGAGGCGCTGGCGCATGCCAGCCGCCAGCGCCATCAGACCGTGGAGCGTTTCCTGCTGGCGCTGGGCGTGGACCCGGATACCGCGCGGCGCGATGCCGAGGGTATCGAGCACCATGTAAGCGAGCAGACGCTGGCGCTGTTCGAAGCGTTCGTGCGCAAGGCGGAGGGCGGGGCGCCGTAACGGTTGCGTCGGGCCATGCCCGGCGGCTGTTCGCGCGGTGATGGAATGAGTCGAGCGTGGCTCGACTCTACAGATCGGGCGGACAATGGGCCTGCTGCTGCGCGCACGCCTGCTTCGTCCATTCCTTCATCACGGGTTGCAGGCCTTCGTAACGCCGGCCTTGCCAACCATTGGCCAGCACCTTGCCGTCGGCATCGATCAGCACCAGATTCGGCGGTGCCAGCCCGGCCAATGCCTGCAGTGCCGGCATGCGCGCGGCACGGCGCGGGTCCAGCACCGGCCACGGCATGTCCTGCGCGTGCATGTAGCGGCGCAGCGCGGCCTCGCTCTCGTCCCGGCTGACGTACACCACTTCGGTATCGGCGCCGGCCTCGCGCAATGCGTCACGCACGCTGCGCAGTGTGGGTACGAAGGCATGGCAGGGCGCGCACCAGTCGGCGCCGAAGTACAACGCCACCAGCTTCGGTGGCGATGACCACTGCATCGGCCGCAGCGAGCGCTGTTCCGGCCGCATCAGCGAGGCCGAGACCTGCGCGTGCAGGTCCGCAGCCATCGCCGGCGCGGCCAGCAACACGGCACAGGCCAGCAACAACGCTCGTAGTGGCTTAGAACGCATAACGCAGGTTGACGTACCACGAGCGCGCGAAACGCGGCCCGTAGACATAGTCGCTGTCACGCAGTGCCCCCACTTCCAGGTCTTTCTGGCGCTGGTCGAACACGTTCTTGACGCCTGCGGCCACCGACACTTCCTGCTGCGCCTGCGCGCCCAGGTGGCGGTGCCAGCGCGCACCCAGATCGGTCACCAGGAATGAACGCGTGCGGTGCAGTTCGCCCAGCCGGTTGTTCAGCACCGACATCGGCCCGGTGTGGCGCAGCGCGACGAAGGTCTCCCACGGCTCGGCCGGCATCCAGCTGAGCTGGGCCAGGCCGGTCCAGCGCGGGGTCTTCAGGTAGTCGCGGCTTTCAATGACGGTGTCGCCGCCGACGCCGGTGTCGTCGAAGATGCGCTGCGGTTCGCGGAAGCGCGAGCGGTACCACGAGGCACCGGCGGTCAGGCGCCACTGCGGCGACGGCTGCCAGCCCAGGTTGGTTTCCGCGCCCAGCACATTGGAGCCGGAGGCGTTGTAGCGCAGCTGGCTCAGTTGCCCGTCATCGCCGCGCTGGATCTCGCCGAGTGCGAATGTGTCGCGGATGCGCGCATACGAGGCGGTGGCATCCCAGCTCCACACCGGATTGGCCGGGTCAGATCGCCAGTCGAAGCCGAACAGGGTGGTCAACGCGCTCTTCCTTCAGGCCGTCGGTGTTGCGCACGCGCACCTGTTCGCCACCCAGCGTATCGACATGCACATCCTCGACGAAGATCTCTGGGGCACGGAAGCCGGTGGCAATGCCGGCGCGCCACTTCAGGTTGGGCGTGGCCTGCCAAGCCAGCGCGATGCGCGGCGAGAACACCGCGCTGTCCAGCTCCGAGCTCTTGTCCACGCGCGCACCCAGCACCAGGTCGACGTTGTCGCGCAGGCTCCACTCGTCCTGGATGAAGGCGCCCAGGTTGTGGAAGGTAGCGTCCTCCAGCACTGCCAGCCGCTGGCCGTCACCGGTGCGGTTGTCGTCGCGCAGCGCCTCGTGCTTGTACTGCACGCCGAAGGCCAGCGCGTGCGCCCCCAACCGCCAGTTCAACTGGCTGTCGATGTAGTGCAGCGGGTTGTGGGTGCGGCCGTACTGGCGCCACGACCGCGAGGCCGCGCTGCCGGCCACGTTCGGGTCCAGCTGCGACGGGTCATAGCCCGGCGCAGACGGATCGGTGACCACGTCGCCCAGGCCGCCATAGAAGCTGTCGCGGTCGATGTCGGCGAAGGCATAGGCCAGGCGGAAATCGACGTCGGCATTGATCTCCTGGTCCCACGACACGCTGCCGCGCCGGTACTTCGTATCCAGCGATTCGGCGATGTTGGCCAGGTACTCGGGCTGGTCCAGGCGGTTGCCGCCGCGGCGGGTTTCATCGGTCACCTGCAGGTCCAGGCGCAGCCGTGTGCCCGGTGTGGGCGCATACCAGGCCTGCAGCCCGCCGACCTTGAGATTCTTGCGGGTGATCTCGGTATAGCCGTCACCGTTGTAGTCGATGCCACTGTTCCAGTTGCGCTGGGCGATCACCGACAGCCCGGCGTCGGCGTCCTTGGCAACCAGGTCTAGGCGCACATCGGCATTCTTCTGCGGCGTGCCTTTCAGCACATCCACGCCGGCCTGCACATGGCCACCGCTGCGCGCCGGCAGTGGCGGGATCAGGTTGATCACACCGGCCACCGCGCCCGGGCCGTACAGCGCCGAGCCGCCGCCCTTGACCACTTCGATGCGGTCGACGAATCCGGCCGGAATCTGTTCCAGGCCGTACACGCTGCCCAGCGTGGACAGCAGCGGGATGCCATCGAACAGCAACTGGTTGTAGGCGCCGGGCAGGCCCAGCAGCTGTACCTCGCTAGTGTTGCAGTTCTGGCAGTTGCTTTCCACGCGCAGGCCATTGATCAGTTCGGCGGCACGCGAGAAGTCGGTGGCCGCGCGCAGCGCGATGTCTTCCTTGCGCAGCACTTCGGTGCGGATCGGGACATCGGACAGCAGGCGTTCGCTGCGGGTGGCAGTGCTGACCTTGACCTGCACGCGATCCAGCTCGGTCGGCTTTGGTGTGGCGGCCAGTACGGGCAGTGGCAGGGTCAGGGCGATGGCGGCAGCCAGAGGCAGCCGGCGGGAAAAGGTTCTGGAAACGGGCATGAAGGCGTCGTCCTTGGGAGAGGAAAGGCGGCGAGGGCGACCTGACTGACGCATATGAAAGCAGAGGGTCATAGATATAGCAACGGCTATATAAATAAGTCCGTGCAATCACGAAGCCGGAAGCAGGGTCAGAACATCGCGGACGACAGGGTTATAACATTACACTTAAGCACCAGAACCCTGCCGGATGTCATGCCCGGCAGGGTGCGAGGGAAATCGAGGAACGCCGCCCTGGGCCGGTCCCAGGGCGGCGAGGGGCTTACCAGGCGGCGCGCAGGCCGACCTGGGCACCGTGGTTGCGATAGCCGCTGTCGCCACGCTGCACACGCAGGTCACCCCATGCGCTCCAGCGCTGGCCCAGCTGCAGCTGGGCACCGGCCTGCACTTCGTAGCGGTTCTCCGGCGTCTTCGCGCTCAACGACTCACTGTTGAAGCGCATGGCCTCATCGCGCTGGCCACGCAGCCAGTTCGCCGCCAGGAACGGCTGCACGCGGTTGCCCTGCAGCGTGCCGTGGCCAAACAGGCGTACGCCGAGGCGGCTGTTGAGGCCGCCGCCGCGACCATCCTCGACCGTGGTGCCATTGTTTTCGACCAGGCTGTCACCGTCGTAGTCGGTCCAGGTCAGCTGCGCCTGCGGCTGCAGATACAGCGTGCTGGCCTCACTGCTGCGGATGGCCCAGGCATAACCGGCTTCCAGCGATGCGCTGCGGGTCTTGGAGTCGTAGCTCTCGCGGGCGATGCCTTCGCCCTGCACCTCGTTGTCGAAGCGCGCCGCCTGCAGCCAGCCGTCCACGTACAGGCCGGCACTGCTCTGTGCATCCTGCACCCAGCCCAGGTAGACACCGGCCGACTTGCCCTTGACCTTGCCGCGGGTGCCATAACCGCTCAGATTCGACACCGCCTGCGTGGTCGCCTCGCCGGTGCCGAGCATCACGCCGATCTGGCCACGGCCATCGCCCCAACGCCAGACATCGCTGCCCAGCTGCAGGGTGTTGATGTGGGTACGGGCGTCAACCTGGCCGGCCACGTTCGCCTGCAGCTGGTCACGCCCGGCGCGCACCCAGGTGCCGATGCGGGCGCGGTCGAAGCCGGGCTCGCCGCGGTCGTGGCGGCGCAGCTGGAACATCTGCACGGCCGCGGCCTGGTTGGCCAGGTACGCGCCCGGCTCCGGACGCAGCACGGGGACCGGATCGACGGGATTGACCGGATCCACCGGATCGACCGGATCGATCGGGTCAACAGGATCGACCGGATCCACCGGACCAGTGCCCTGGCACTCCGGCAGCGCCGGATTGATGTCGCACGGATTGCCGGTGTAGGCCGAGGTCAGGTACCAGTTGCCGTTGGTCGCGCCCGGAGTGCCCTTGCGCAGGAAATACTCGTACATGCCACCGATGGCGCGGCCCTGCATGGCGAAAGTTGCGGTGGAGGTGCCATCGACCTGCACCAGCGGAATGCCGTTGATGGTCTGCGCACCGGCGCCATTGATGTTGTTGACCACGATCCGGGTGCTGCCGCTTGCATCGCCGGTGACGTGCACCTTCGAAGTCGGCGCATCGTCGGCGGCCATCACCGTATTGAAGTGCAGCGTGCCGCCCTGGCCGACATAGTTGCCGTTGACGGTCAGCTGGCGGAACTCACCCGGCCCGAGCAGGATGTCGCTGCCTGCACCCAGAGTGAGATTACCCGTGTTGCTGTCGCCGGACAGCGTCCAGCGACCGCCCTGGTCGACGATGACGTCGGCCGGGCCGAGGATGCGGCCGGTGAGGTCGAGGCCATCGAGCAGGCTGATCTTTGCGGTGGCGGTATTGGCGATGGTGATATCGCCCTTGAGCGTGGAGGTGCGGGCGGTGAAGTCGAGCAGGGCGTTGTCGCGCGCTTCGATCATTACGCCATTGCCGCCGATGAGGCTTGCGCCGTTCTGTGCGGTGATGCGGACGGTTTCGTCACCGCTGCCGCGGGTGACGAGGATCGCGCTCCCGGCGGTTCCGGTGACCGAGGATCCATCGATTGTCAGTCCCCACTCGCTGAAGTTCTCCGCAAATCTCGTATCGCCGTTGTAGTTGACGGAGATGCCGTTGGTATCCCCTTTGACGGACGTCCCGGCGTTGAGATTGACCGTGGCGCCGGTGACGAGAATTCGGCTGTTGAACAGGGTGGCTTCGCTATCGAGGCGACCACCAGCCGATGCGGCGAAAGAGATGCCTCCTGTTCCGGTGACGGTGCTTCGAATCAATGTCACATGAGAGCGCGGAAGCGCAGAAGCACCCACACTTGTGGACAGTGTGATACGGCCGTCAATATTCGAGTCCTGGATGACGGCGTTGCTGTTGACCAGGCTGTTTATGCCTCCGCCGGTGACCGTAGCGTTCTGCAGTGAAACGGAGGCAGGGGCGTTGTTCGCGTAGCGGCCCGTGATCGTGGACGTTCTGGCGTTCTGGACGATCAGCGTTCCACCATTGACGGAGAATGCCTCACCTTCCAGCGCGCTTCCTGACGTGACGGTTACTGTCTGCCCGGGATTGACGGTTGCTGCACCGGTAGAGCCTGCGGCAGTGAAGAGCAATGAGGCGACCACGGCCAGGCCAAGTCGTGAGCGCTCTGGGGGAGTGGACGCAAGCATTGGCGTGAACTGCATCATGCGCATGGGTGTTTCTCCTTGAAGCCTATTGGGGGGACCTGCATCCGCAGGACCGGAGGCGGCACTGTGCGGATCGGGTCTTGCCTGGGCCATGCAATTAATCTGAAACGACTGCAGCGGCACTTGCCGGATTCAAACCCCGTTCAATAATTCACCAAACTAAATGGAGCGCGTGGTCTGAATAATTCAGCGTGCGTGAGAGCGCAGTGAATGGCGCGTGCAGGATGCTCAAGCTGCGCATCTGCAATCTAAATCCGTGACAGCGGCCACAGTTCATCGGCGCCGTGGCGCTGCGTGTCGGGGGGTCATGGAGTCGGGGACGGCTCAGAGCCCTTTCCTCTGGAAAGGGAGCCGACTCAGGGGCCTCGATCAGCCGCGGCGGAACGCGGCGGGGGTACGGGCGCCGACGATGATCATGCGGATCATCGTGGAGATCTGTTCAACCAGCTCCGGATCCTTCTCCGGTGGCAGGTCCATGGCGGTGGCACCCATCGCGAACACCAGCCGGGTGATGGCCTTGGCCACCAGTTCCGGGGCATGCAGTACGGCGCCATCCAGTGCGGCCAGGCGCACCAGGTCGTGCTGCAGCTCTTCCTCGAAATAGTGCAGCTCGCGTTCGACCGCGTGCTTGAAGTCGTCCGAGCCGACTGCGCCCTCGCGCAGCAGCACGTGCAGCAGCTTGTCGTCGGCGCGCAGCTGTTCCATGAAGGTCTCCACCGAGACCCGCACCACGCTGGTGGCGGTGGAGGTGGCGCGCTGCCGGGCCTCGCCGATGATGGTGCGCAGCGAGCGGCCGGCCGCATCGATGAGCGCCACGGCCAGTTCGTCCATGTCGCGGAACTGCCGGTAGAAGCTGTTCGGCGCGATGCCGGCCTCACGTGCCACTTCGCGCAGGCTGAGCGTGGACAGGCTGCGGTGCGGCCCGATCAGTTTCAGGGCAGCAGCCAGCAGATCCTCGCGGCTCACCGTACGGCGGGCCGGGCTGTTGGCATCTTCGGGCGTCGACAAGGCGGTGGCGGCGGCCATGGGGGTTCCGGTGGGGCGAGGCTGAATCATACCCAATCCGGTTCAATATACACATGTATACACAGGTGTATGTGCGCCCGTATAGTGCGCCCATGAGCGCTGTCGTCCGTCCGTCCCTGTTCTCTCCGTACCGCTGGGTCTCGCCGTCGCTGTTCGATTTCTGGGCGGGCCAGCTCAATCCCCTGTGGACCCTGCGCGAGCCGGTGGCCCGCCTGGTCCGGCGCGAGCCGGCCGGCGAGGGCGCGGCGACCCTGGTCCTGCGCACCAACCGGCACTGGGCCGGCATGCGCGCTGGCCAGCACGTCACCCTCGGCGTCGAGATTGAAGGGCGCCTGTGGCAGCGCAGCTACAGCCCCACCGCACTGGGTCGGCGCGAGCTGGCGATCACCGTCAAGGCGATCGAAGGCGGCCGGGTCAGCCAGCATCTGGTCAATCATGCGCGGCCGGGCGAACTGTTCCGCCTCGATGCCGCCTTCGGCGAATTCCATATGCCGGCCGCGGCGCCGGTCCTGCTGCTGGCGGCCGGCAGTGGCATCACGCCGATGCGCAGCCTGTTGCGCGACGCCTGCCAGCGCCCGCTGGCCGCGCCCGTGGACCTGTTCTACTGGGAGCGTACCGCTGCCCATCTGCAGTTCCGTGATGAACTGCAGGCGCTGGCCGCAGCGCATCCGAACCTGCGCGTGCATCTGCTGACCACCCGCGAGGGTGAGGCGCCGGCCGCGCGTATCGATACCCATGATCTGCAGGTGGCCGGCGATGACACGCCGTTGGCGCAGCGCCATGTGCTGGCCTGCGGCCCGGACGGCTTCGTTGCCGCTGCGCGCGAGCGTCTGGCGCACCAGGTGGCCGGTTTCCAGGCCGAAGCCTTCACCCCGCCGGCGCCGCTGCGCGATGCCAGCAGCGAAGGTGAGGTGTCGCTGACGCTTGCGCGCAGTGGCCGCCAATTGAGCGTGCCGCGTGGCCGCTCGCTGCTGGAAAGCCTCGAAGCCCATGGCATCAAGCCCAAACACGGCTGCCGCATGGGTATCTGCAACAGCTGCAGCTGTGACCGCGTCAGTGGCGCCACCCGCCACCTGCGCACCGGCGACCTGCAGTCCGAATCGGCACAGCCGGTGCGGATCTGCGTGAGCGCACCGACCACCGACCTGACCCTGGATCTCTGAGGACGCCTGCCATGACCCGCGCTACCGACCGTGCCCTGAGCACCGCCGAGATGCATGCCTTCGGTGAGGAACTCGACGCGATCCGCGACCGTGTGATCGGCAGCCTCGGCGCCTCCGATACCCGCTACATCCGCCGCGTGGCCGCCGCCGTGCGCTGGTTCGGCGTGGGTGGCCGTGGCCTGCTGTTCCTGGCGGCGTTCTCGCCACTGTTCTGGATGCCGCTGCTGTGGCCGGCCGCGATCACCGGCACGCTGCTGCTGGCGCTGTCGAAGATCCTGGAGAACATGGAGCTGGGCCACAACGTCATGCACGGCCAGTTCGACTGGACCGGCGACCCCAAGCTCAACGGCAACACCTACGAGTGGGACATCGTTGCCACCGCCGACAACTGGCGCAAGACCCACAATTTCCGCCACCACACCTACACCAACGTGCGTGGCATGGACGATGACATCGGCTACGGCCTGCTGCGCATCTTCCCGGAACAGCGCTGGAAGCCGTTCTACCTGCTGCAGCCGATCATCGCGCCGATCTTCGCGCTGCTGTTCCAGTGGGGCGTGGCCGCGCAGGACCTGCGCCTGGGCCGTTGGCTGAAGGGCCGCATCAGTGGCCGTGCGATGTGGATGCAGACCCGCCCGGTGGCGCGCAAGATGCTGCGCCAGGTTCTGAAGGACTACGTGTTCTTCCCGCTGCTGGCCGGCCCGTTCTTCCTCACGGTGATGCTGGGCAATCTGGTGGCCAACGGCCTGCGCAACATCTGGACCTACGTGATCATCTTCTGCGGCCACTTCACCGCCGAATCGGAAACCTTCCCGAAGGAGTGCCTGCGCAATGAGTCGCGCGGCCATTGGTACCTGCGCCAGCTGCGCGGTTCGTCCAACATCAGCGGCGGCTTCCTGATCAACGTGCTGTCGGGCAACCTCAGCCACCAGATCGAGCACCACTTCTACCCGGACCTGCCGGCCAACCGCTATGCGGCCATCGCCAAGGAAGTGAAGGACATCTGCCGCCGTTACGGCCAGCACTACAACAACGGCTCGCTGCCGCGCCAGTTCGGCCAGGTGGTCTGGCGCATCCTGCGCCACGCGTTCCCGAGCAAGCCGCGCCGCCTGCCGATGTCGGACATCATGTCCGCACCGGCATCGGCCAACGCGGGCTGATCGACTCAGCCCGCCTTCGCCAGGGCCGCCTGTTCGCGGTCCAGGCGACGCAGGAATACCTGCATTTCCTTGCGTGCCTGCTGGTCGCCCTTGCTGCCGGCCACGCTCAGCCCGCGTTGCCACGCTTCGCGCGCCGCCTGCGGCTGGCCACTGGCCAGCCAGGCCTTGCCCAGCAGCTTCCACGCCGCCGAATACTGCGGATCAAGGACCACGCAACGGCCCAGATGGGTCGCTGCGCGCACCGGGTTGCCGGCATCCAGCCAGCCCTTGCCCAGGCCGAAGCGCAGCAGCGCGCCGTCCTTGCCGCTGGCGAGCATGCATTCCAGAGCCTCGATGTTCATCAGCGCACCTCCACCAGCAGCTCGGCCGGTCCCGGCTGGAAGCGGCCGCGATGGAACAGCAGTGGCGCGCCGCCGTTCTCGTGCACTTCGATGATGCGGCCGGCCAGCAGCAGGTGATCGCCCACCGGCCACTGCGCATGGCGGGTGCAGGTGAGATGCGCTACCGCACCGGCGATGCGTGGCGGGGCGTCCTCGTCGTCATCCAGCAATGCCAGACCGTCGAAGCGGTTGCGTACCTGCGGATCGGCAAAGCGCCGGGCCAGTGCTTCCTGGTCGGCCGCCAGCACGCTGATCGCAAAGCGGGTGGCGCGCTGGAAGGTGGAAAGACTCTGCGCGTGCAACGCCAGGTTCCACAGCACCAGTGGCGGCTGCAATGACACCGGCACGAACGAATTGATGGTCAGGCCGATGGGCTTGCCCTGCGCATCGCGCGCGCAGACGATGGCCACGCCGGTAGGAAAGTGGCCGAGCAGCCGCCGCAGGGCACGCGGCGGCATCTCGACCGACGGCACCGGGGCCGGGGCGGGGAAGAAAGACCCCCGCCCACGGCCCGGCGTACGGCAGTGTCTCGCCGCTCATGAGGCCCGGGCCTGGCGGTAGCGCCGGCCGACCTCGGCCCAGTTGATGATGTTGAAGAACGCACCGATGTAGTCCGGGCGGCGGTTCTGGTAGTGCAGGTAGTAGGCGTGTTCCCAGACGTCCAGTGCGAGGATCGGGGTATTGCCGGACAGGCCGACCGTTGCACCCATCAGCGGGCTGTCCTGGTTGGCGCTGCTTTCGACTTGCAGGCGGCCATCGCGATCGCTGGTCAGCCAGGCCCAGCCACTGCCGAAGCGGGTCTGCGCGGCCTTGGTGAAGGCCTCCTTGAAGGCATCGAAGCCGCCCAGATCGCGGTCGATGGCGGCGGCCAGCTCATCATCGGGCGTGCCGCCGTTGGCGCTGAGCACGGTCCAGAACAGGCTGTGGTTGGCGTGGCCACCGCCGTTGTTGCGGACTGCTCCACGCTGCGCCTCGGGCACTGCATCGAGGTTGGCGATCAGCGCCTCGACCGGCTGCTCGGCGATGCCGGCCTGCTCGATGGCGGCATTGAGGTTGTTGACGTAGGTCTGGTGGTGCTTGCTGTGATGGATTTCCATCGTGCGCGCATCGAAATGCGGCTCAAGGGCGTCATAGGCATAGGGGAGCGGGGGAAGCGAGTACGACATCGAAGCAATCTCCGTGGGGAAGGCCAAGGGGGCTGGCCGTGGGAGACTGTTATCGCACCTCAACATTGGTTGAGGTCAAGAGATCAAGAGGTCAAGGCCGAGGCATGGTAGTGCCGGCCGCTGGCCGGCATTCAGCGAAGGTCGGGTTGCCGGCCAGCGGCCGGCACTACCAGAACCCGCCTTCCGAACCCTCACCGGCGCGCTGATGCGCTGCCCCCGCCCCCTCCCACACGGATCAACAAAAGCGCCGGCAGGCGAACCCGCCGCCAGCGCTTTCATCAACTCAACTCAACCAGTCCTTGCAGGCGCCATCCACCTGGTCACCGCACGCCTGCTGCATCCGCTGCTGCAGCCGTGCCAGCGTCTCCGCACCCTGGTGCTTGCCGCTCCACGCCTTCAACTGCCCGGCAAGTCGCTCGAAGCGCTGGCGGGTACGCTGGTGGTAACCCGACGGCTGTGCCTCCAGCTCGGCGATCAGCGACGCGGTCGCCTGCTCGATGCGCGGTGCATCGTCCGGCGCCAGTTTCAGCAGGCCTTCCACGTACAGCACGCCCCATTGCACTCGGGTGGCCGGGCCCTGCGCACCATCGTAGGCACGCTTCAACCACTCCAGCGCGCCGGCGGCGTCGCCGCGCTGCTCGGCCAGTTCGGCCAGCTCGGGCATGTAGTAGTACGGCTGCTCGCTGCGCTTCAGCTCGGCCAGCAACAGCGCCTCGGCACCCGCGTCGTCACCTACCTCGCGCAATGCGTACACCGCGCTGCTGATCGTGGCCTGGCGTGCATGCGCATCGGTGGCGGCGGCATCAGCAGCGGCCACGCGCTGCTTGACCCGCTCGACCAGCGCCGCGGGCAGTGCGCCCTTGGGCTGTTGCTGGCGGGCCAGCGATACTTCGGTCAGCGCACGCGACAACGCGTCGTCGGCGCGATCACCGCGCTCGGCATCGGCGCGCTCCAGTGCGACCAGCAATTGCTGGCCCAGGGTGTTGGACGTGGCCGGCCCGGCACTGGCCTGCTTGACCAGCTGCACGCCTGCATAGCCGAGCAATTCACGGTTGCGGCGCACTTCCGCCGGTTGTGCCAGTACGGCCTGCAGCAGCTCGCGCACTTCGGTGGGCGAGGCATCGGGCTTTTCGGCTGTAGCCAGAGCCAGCAGGGCGAAACGGCGCTGCAGGGCGGCGTCGGGTGCCGCCCTGGACAACTGGCGCAGCACGTCCTGGCTCCTGCGCTCGCCGGCCAGGCGGTTGGCGTCCACTTCCCAGCCGTAGTCGCCCAGCACCTGCCAGTCTTCGGCGGCCAGCCGGTCCGGCGTTGCCAGCGCTGTGGCCAAGGTGGCGGCAACAGCACTGCGGCGGCCTGCAGCGACGGTCAGGGCCCGGGTCAGTTCGGCGGCGTCATTGCCACCGGCCACGCGGGTGATTTCGTTGCGCTGTGGGTCCAGCACGATCAGGGTCGGATAGCCGCGTACGCCGAAGCGTTCGCCCCAGGCCTGCGCACCTTCCTCGTCGCCATCCAGGTAGACGGGAACGAATTTGCTGGTCAGCGCGATGAAGGCCGGGTCCTTGAACAGGCCCGCCTTGAGCTGGTTGCACGGCGGGCACCAGACCGCACCCCAGTACAGCAGCACCGGCTTGCCGCTGTCGGCGGCTTCGGCGAAGGCATCGTCCACATCGCCCTGGCGCCAGGCGATGGCGGATGCCGGCGCGGGTGCCTCGGCAGAGTTGGCGGTGGATACCGGGGCCGGGGTGCAGGCGCTCAGCGCCGAAGCCAGCAGCAACACGGAAAGCGCGACGCGCATCGGCAGCATCTCGAAGGGCAGGGTGACAGGCCATTGTAGGAACCGCCGGGGAGCCTGCTGATTCAGTTTGCTTATGACAGGCGTGCCGCAGGGCATGACGCCCACCGGGCATTGCCGGGCGGATGCCTTCAGGCCGCTGCCCGCACCATCTGCTGGTACACCAGCCCGTTGAACTCGCCGACCTCCCCATCCAGCACAAAGCCATAGCGCAGGTAGGCAGGTACTGCGTTGAGCGAGGCGCGCACCGTCAGTACCGGCTCGCGTACCTGCGGCAGCACGGCTTCGAACAAGGCATGGCCGATGCCCTGGCCCTGGCAGGCGGGATCGACGAACAGCATTGCCAGGTGCCGGCCCTCCTTCAGTTCGACCACGCCGACCACGCGCGCATCCTGTTCGGCCACCAGGATGTGGTTGTCACCCTGCAGGCGCGCACCAAATGCGTCGGCTGCTGCGATACTGCCGAAGGTGGCGATGCCGGCCGCGCTGAGAGACGGCGCCACTGCCTCGTTGAACGCGGCCAGGCATACCGCGCTGATCGCAGGCAGGTCATCGACGTGGGCAGGGCGGATCCTTGGCATGCAGTGTTCTTCCTGTAGTGGGCGGCGCATCATCGTTGCCGCAGACCTGCAGGCTAAGCTGGCGGCATGAGTGAATTCAATCCCGCCCATGCTTCGTTGTTTCCGCAACAGGGTCTGAGCCTGGGCCTGATGACGCCGGTTGCGGCGCATGGACTGGCCGATCCGGACGAGGCGCGGCGCATCGCACGGCTGGCCGATGATCTTGGCTTCGCCGCGCTATGGACGCGCGACGTGCCATTGATGGTGCCGCAGGGCCCGGATGCAACAGCGAGTGCGCTGGATGACCCGTTCCTGTGGCTGGGCATGCTGGCTGCAGCGACCGAGCGCATCGTGGTCGGCAGCGCAGCCATTGTGCTGCCGCTGCGGCAGCCGTTGCAGGTGGCGAAGTCGGCGCTGAGCCTGGACCGGATCAGTCGCGGACGTTTCGTGCTCGGGCTGGGTTCGGGTGACCGCCCGGAAGAATTTGCCGCGTTCGGTGAGGATCTGGAGGGCAGGGCGGCGGCGTTCCGTGAGCGCTGGACGTTGTTGCGCGCAGCGTTGTCACCAGAGGCCGATGAACGGACCGCCGTACTGCAGGCGACCGGTGGTTTCGACGTGTTGCCGGCGCCGGCAACGCGGATTCCGATGCTGGTGGTGGGTACTGCGCGGCAGAGCCTGCAATGGATCGCGCGTGAAAGCGAAGGCTGGGCCACCTATCACCGCGAGGAGGTTGCGCAGGAAGGACGCATCGGCCTGTGGCAGCAGGCGCTCGTGCAGCGCGGCGGGCCAGGCAAGCCGTTCGTGCAGTCGATGCTGCTGGACCTGCAGGCGGATCCGGAGGCGCCAGCCGAACCATTGCCGCTGGGCTTGAAGGTCGGCCGCGACGGGCTGCGCGACTATCTGCGGCGCGTGCATGCGCAGGGCGTGGCGCATGTGATGTTCAATCTGGTCGACAACGGACGGCCGATGGACGTGGTGCTGCGCGAGATCGGCGAGCAGGTCCTGCCGGATGTGCTCCGGTAGGTGTCCACCTTGGTGGACACATTCCAGCAGTCGAGCACGGCTCGACTCTACATGGGGTTCGCATCTGCGTATCATTCGCATTTGATATCCCGCTGCCGGAGCTCCGCGTGACCCAACGTTCCCCCATGCACCCGACTGGACGCCTGTTCGCGGTGGTCGCTTTCATCGAGGCCGTGACCTGGGCCGGCCTGCTCATCGGCATGTGGATGAAGTACGGCCCGATGGCCAACGTTGCGCTGGTCAAGCTGTTCGGGCCCCTGCACGGCGTGGCGTTCCTGGTCTATGTGGCGGTGACGCTGTTCGCGGCAGTGCGGCTGCGCTGGCCGTGGTGGGCCAGTGCCCTGGCCCTGCTGGCGGCGATCCCGCCGCTGGTGACGCTGCCGCTGGAGTGGTGGTTCAAGCGCGGTGGTCTGCTGGGCCTGCGTGCAATGCGCTGAACCCACTGTTGCATGCCCATTCAAGAGAATGGGTATCAAATGCAAATACGAGCCGTTATCATTTAAGGATGGCATCGGGCCCTGAGCAGGACCGGTGCCGGGCGGGGGCGTACAGGCGCGCCCGGCCATCCTTTCCTGTTACGGCTGGTGTTTCATGCACGCACGTCCCGTCGTTCCCGGCTTGCCGGCGCTGGTGTTGGCTGCCCTGATCGGCACCATGGCGATGATGTCCTTCGTCGCCGTGATCGGCCCGGTGGTCCGCATGCTCGGTTTGTCCGAGTGGCATGCCGGCCTCTCGGTCACCGCCGCCGGTGTGTTGTGGATGCTGGCCGCGCGCCCGTGGGGCCAGCTCAGCGACCGCATCGGCCGCAAGCGCGTGCTGATGCTGGCGATGAGTGCCTACACCGTGGTCTACATCGCGCTGGCGGTGTTCATCGACGTGGCCCTGCAGGCGGTGCCGCCTGTGTTGGTATCGGTGCTCGTGCTGGTCGGTGCGCGTGGCCTGATCGGCCTGTTCTACGCCGCGGTGCCTCCTACCGCTGCCGCGCTGATCGCCGACAAGGCACCGACCGGGCAGCGTGCGAAATTCCTCGCTCGCCTGGGCAGCGCCAACGCGCTGGGCATGGTGCTTGGCCCGGCCGCCGCTGGCTGGCTGGCCTATACGAATCTGTCGCTGGCGCTGTATGTGGCCGCATTGTTGCCGCTGCTTGCGCTGGCATTGCTGGCGTGGCGGTTGCCGGCCACACCGCCGGTGGAGAGCGCTTCTGCGCAACGCCGCCAGCCGATGAGCCGTCTCGACCCGCGCCTGCGCCTGCCACAGCTGGCGGCGTTCATCGCCATGATCTCGGTGACCATCGCGCAGGTCACGGTCGGCTTCTTCGCAATCGACCGCCTCGGCCTGGATGCAGCGGCGGGCGGCGCGCATGGCCGGCATTGCACTCACAGCGGTTGGCGTCGGCCTGATCCTGGCGCAGGCGCTGGTGATGAAGCTGGAGGTACATCCACGCCGCTGGATCGTCCTCGGCGCACTCATTTCCGGCATCGGCTTCGCTTCGGTGGCTGGCGTGCAGCAGGCCTGGCAGTTGCCGACGGCGTACGCGCTGGCCGCGTTCGGCATGGGTTTCGTATTCCCCTCGTTCCAGGCGCTGGCTGCCGACGCGGTGGAAGCAAACGAGCAGGGTGCTGCCGCCGGCACCGTTGCTGCCGCGCAGGGGCTGGGCATGGTGGCCGGGCCGATGCTCGGCACGTTGTTGTATCGCGGTGGGCCCAGCCTGCCTTACCTGCTGGTGGGCGCGCTGCTGCTGTTGCTGTGCGCGCTGGCCGCCGCGTATCGGATGAAGGAGACCTCATGAACGATTCCCTGATGCAGGGCGCGTGGCCGGAGGCTGCGCCGGCTGCGCCGGAAAGCACCGACGACGCGTCGTTGTTCCTGCTGCAGCATGCCGGCCAGCACGTGCACGCACGTGGCTGCCGCGCCGCGCTGCCGGCCGGTGCACTGGCGACGCTGGCAGAGCGCGTTTCGGAGTTCTTTGCCCAGCAGCGCGGTGGTCCGGGCCTGTTGGTTGGCGCGGTGCCGTTCGAACCGCGTGCGGACGATGCGTTGTACCAGCCCGAGCGCCTGTTGCCTGCGCTGGCATTGCAACCGCAGGCCGCACCGCCGCTGGACGGCGCCCTGCGGGCCGAGCCTGCGCCACAGGACTATGCGTCAGCGGTTGCCGCGGCGGTGCAGGTCCTGCGTGCGCCCGAGCAGAACCTGCACAAGGTGGTGCTGGCGCGCAGCCTGTTGGCACGCACCCGCCAGGCGCTGTCGCCGGACGTGCTGCTGGCACGCCTGGGCGCGGATCCGTCGGTGGCGACCTACGCGGTGCCGTTGCCGGTGGAGCTGGGCCAGGCGCCGGCGTGGCTGGTGGGGGCAACCCCGGAACTGCTGCTGCGCAAGCGCGGTGCCGAACTGCTGTCGCATCCACTCGCCGGTTCAGCACGCCGCAGCGCCGATGCTGCCGAGGACGAGCGTGCCGCGCAGGCGCTGCTGGCCTCGACCAAGGACCATGACGAGCATCGCCATGTGGTGGACGCCATCGTCGAGGGCCTGGCACCGTACTGCAGCCACATCGATGCACAGCCACGGCCGGTGCTGCATGCCACCGCCAGTATGTGGCACCTGGGCACCCGCATCCATGCCACCCTGAAGGATCCGCAGACGTCTGCCGCCGAACTGCTGGCACAGCTGCACCCCACGCCGGCGGTCTGCGGTACGCCGCGGCTGGCGGCACTGCAGCGCATCCGCGAACTGGAACCGGTGCCGCGCGGCTTCTACGCCGGCGCCGTGGGTTGGCTGGATGCGCAGGGTGACGGCGACTGGTACGTGGCGATCCGCTGCGCACGCCTGCAGGGCACGCAGCTGCGCCTGTATGCCGGTGCCGGCATCGTCGCCGAATCGGAACCCGAGGCCGAGGTGGCCGAAACCGCGGCGAAGTTCGCTGCCCTGTTGAACGCGCTGGGTGTCCATGAATCCGCGCCCGCCATCGAGCCTGCCGCATGACTACCTCCATTGATTCCTCCCGCCTGCCACTGCAGCAGGTGTGGCCTGATGAGCTGATGGCGCGCTATCGTGAGGCCGGCCACTGGCGGGGCGAGACCTTCCCGGCGTTCCTGCGCGAGCGCGGAACGCTATGCGGATGACATCGCGGTGGTCGCCGGCGATGTCCGCCTGAGCTACGCGCAGCTGTGGCACGAAGCCGGTCGCATCGGTTCCGGACTGCTGGCACTCGGCCTGCAGCCCGGTGAGCGGGTGCTGGTGCAGCTGGGCAACACCGCCGGATTCATCACCACCGTATGCGGACTGTTCCGTGCGGGTCTGGTGCCGGTATATGCGTTGCCGGCGCATCGCATCACCGAACTGGTGCACTTCGCCAACAAGGCCGAGGCCAGTG
Organism: Stenotrophomonas sp. 93052_Sma; assembly: GCF_056481145.1. Classification (NCBI taxonomy): domain Bacteria; kingdom Pseudomonadati; phylum Pseudomonadota; class Gammaproteobacteria; order Lysobacterales; family Lysobacteraceae; genus Stenotrophomonas; species Stenotrophomonas sp. 93052_Sma. Next base: position 2,794,881 of record NZ_CM151134.1, on the reverse strand, counting down.
CCTACATCACTGCCGACCTGCACGATGGCTTTGATCATCGCGGGCTGGCGCGGGCGCTGCAGGCCGAGGTGCCGGCGCTGCGCCACGTGGTCATCGATGGCGATGCAGCGGAGTTCACCGCGCTGGAGTCGCTGCAGGGCGACCGCAGCCAGCTGCCGGCCGATCCGGATCCGCAGTCGGTGGCGTTCCTGCAGATCTCCGGTGGCAGTACCGGGTTGTCCAAGCTGATTCCGCGTACCCACGACGACTACATCTATTCGTTCCGCGCCAGCAATGACATCTGCGGTATCGACCGCGACAGCGTGTATCTGGTCGCGCTGCCGGCCGCGCACAATTTCCCGATGAGCTCGCCCGGTTTCTTCGGCGCGCTGTATGCCGGTGCCCGCGTGGTGCTCAGCCCCGGCCCCGGCCCGGATGCGGCCTTCCCGCTGATCGCCCGCGAGCGCGTGACCTGCTGTGGCCTGGTGCCGCCGCTGGCGCTGCTGTGGGCGCAGGCAGCGGCTACGAGCAAGCATGACTTGTCCAGCCTGCAGGTGCTGCAGGTGGGCGGCGCCAAGCTGGTGCCGGAAGCTGCGCGGCGGGTGATCGACGGCCTGGGCTGTACCCTGCAGCAGGTGTTCGGCATGGCCGAAGGCCTGGTCAACTACACCCGCCTGGATGATCCGGAGGAACTGATCGTGGCCTGCCAGGGCCGGCCGATCAGCCCGGACGACGAAGTGCGCGTGGTCGATGACCACGACCAGCCGGTGGCTGAGGGTGAAGTGGGTCATCTGCTGACCCGCGGCCCGTACACCATCCGTGGTTACCACAACGATGCGGTGGCCAACGCGCGCTCGTTCACCGACGATGGGTTCTACCGCACCGGTGACCGCGTGCAGCAGTTGCCCGGCGGCTATCTGGTGGTGCAGGGCCGTGCCGGTGACCACATCAACCGCGCGGGCGAGAAGATCTCCGCCGAGGAGATTGAAGATCACCTGCTGGCCCACCCCGGCGTGTTCGACGCCGCCGTGGTCTCCATTCCTGACGAGTATCTCGGTGAGCGCAGCTGCGCGTTCGTGATCCAGCAGGGGGAGCCGATCAAGGCGCCGGCACTGAAGGCCTGGATGCGTACGCGCGGCCTGGCGGCGTTCAAGGTGCCGGACCAGGTCGTGTTCGTCGACAGTTTCGATACCACCGCGGTCGGCAAGATCAGCCGCCGCGAACTGCGCGCGCAGCTGCGTGCGCGTCATCTGCAACAGACAGGAGGAACGCGCTGATGGCGCTGCCCCGTATCACCGATTACCCCTTGCCGACCGCCGCCGAACTGCCGCAGGCCCGTGGCCCGTGGCGCCCGCAGCGTGATCGTATTGCGCTGCTGGTGCATGACATGCAGCGCTACTTCCTGGCGGCATTCGACGCCGGTAGTACGCCGCTGCGGCCGGCGGTGGACAATATCGTGCGCCTGCTGGCGCATTGCCGCGCGCACGGCATTCCCGTGTTCTACACCGCCCAGCATGGCGACCAGGATCGCCGTGACCGTGGCCTGCAGGCCGATCTGTGGGGGCCCGGAATGCGCCGCAGCGCCGACCATGAACCGATCATCGAGGCGCTGGCACCGCAGCCGGGTGAGCACGTGCTGGTGAAGCACCGCTACAGCGCGTTCCAGCGCAGCAATCTGGAGACGCTGATGCGGGTGCGTGGCCGCGACCAGCTGCTGGTGACCGGTGTGTACGCGCATATCGGCTGCACTGCGACCGTGGTGGAGGCGTTCCAGCGTGACATCGAGGCCTTCATCGCCGCCGATGCGGTGGCGGACTTTTCGCGTGCCGATCACGATCAGGCGCTGCACTGGATCGCACGCACCTGTGGCGTGCCGATGACCACCGATCAGTTGCTGGAGGTGCTGTGATGGCTGCCACGGGTGATGCGCTGGATCTGGAGCGGATGCGTACCGACGTTGCGCGCGTGCTGGAGTGCACGCCGGCCGAGATCGGTGACGACGACAACCTGATCGACCTGGACCTGGACTCGATGCGCATGCTCGGCCTGGTCCTGGCCTGGGGCAACACCGGGTTGCCGCTGGAGTTCTCGCAGTTGGCCGAACACACCACGCTGCGCCAGTGGTGGGGTGTGGTGCAGAAGCTGCAGGCCGCGCAGAACGCATGAACGTCGCTGTGCTGGCCACGCCGGTGGCACTGACCGAGGCCCAGGCCGGACTGTGGTTCGCGCAGCGGCTGGCACCGGAGAATCCGTCGTTCAATACCGCGCATGCCGTGTGGATCGAGGGTGCGCTGGACGAGGCCGCGTTCGTCGCCGCGGCAGACCAGGCAGCGGGCGAAGCCCAGGCCTTCGCACTGCGCTTTGCCGAAGGGGCCGACGGCCAGCCGCTGCAGTGGCATGACCCGGCACATGTGCCGCTGCTGTCGGTGCGCGATCTATCCGGCGAGACAGACCCGGCATCGGCGGCGCGTGCCCTGATGCAGGCCGACCGGCTCAGCGCGGTCGATCCGACCCGCGACCGCATAAGCCAGCAGGTGTTGTTTGATCTGGGTGGGCAGCGCTGGGTCTGGTATCTGCGTGTGCATCACCTTGCAGCCGATGGCTATGGCATGGCGCTGTTCACTGATCGCGTATGTGCCTTGTATGCCGGTCGTGCGGGTGAGGCACTGCCGGGACTGGCGGGCGTGCTGGCCGATGATGCCGCCTATCGTGCCGACCCGCGTCGCACGCAGGCGGGGCAGTGGTGGCGCGAGCAGATGCAGGGCGCGCCGGCGGGCGCGGGCCTGGCCGGTACGCTCGCGGCCAGTGACGACGCGCTGCGCTGGGTGCAGCCGCTCGATGCTGCATTCCGTGAGCAGCTGCTGCAGGCATCGGTGCGTTGGCTGCAGCCCTGGCCGGATGTGCTGGCCGCGTTGTCGGCCGAGTACCTGCGGCGGATGAGCGCCGCCGATGAAGTGGTGCTGGGGGTGCCCTACATGGGGCGGCTCGGCAACGCATCGGCGCGGGTGCCGGCGATGGTGATGAATGTGCTGCCGCTGCGCGTGGCGGCTGGCGAGGGCAGCGTCGAGGCCTATACCCGCGGCCTGGGGCGGCAGCTCAGCCAGGGTCGCAAGCATGGCCGCTATCGCGGCGAGCAGTTGCGCCGTGACCTTGGTCTGGTGGGCGCACAGCAGCGGCTGCACGGTCCGCTGGTGAATGTGCAGCCGTTCTACAAGCCGCTGGCGGTGACTGGCGTGCGGGCGACGCTGGAGGTGCTGTGCACCGGTCCGGTGGATGATCTGACGCTGGGTTTCCGTGGCGATGGCCAGCACCTGCTGGACCTGGAGATCGAAGCCAATCCCGCGTTGTACAGTCGGGAGGATGTCGAGGCGCACGCGACCCGGTTGCTGCATTTCGTATCGGCGGCGCTGGAGGCCGGAGACATCGCGGCGGTGCCGCTGGCCACCGTCGCAGAAGCGCAGCAGGTGGTGCATGGTTTCAATGCCACCGCGCATGCGCTGCCACAGACTACGTTGGTTGAACTGCTGCAGCAGGGCATGGACCGTGATCCGCACGCGCCTGCGCTGGTGTCCGGCGACACCACGCTGGACTACGCAACGCTGGAAGCGCGGAGTTTCGCGCTGGCGGCACAACTGCGCGCGATGGCGGTCGGTCCGGGCAGTGTGGTGGCGGTGGCATTGCCGCGCTCGCTGGAACTGGTGATCGCGCTGGTGGCGGTGCTGCGTGCGGGTGCCGCCTACCTGCCGCTGGACCTTGCCCATCCCGATGAGCGCCTCGCGCGCATTCTCTCCTCGGCGCAGCCGGCGTGCGTACTGGCTGCGGCAGAGGTATCGGCGCGCATGGACGGCGTGCCGGTGCTTGCCCCCGACCAATGGACCGCGCTGAGTTTCGCAGCACCGTGGGCCGATCCGGCGCCCAGCGATGCAGCCTATGTGATCTATACCTCCGGTTCGACCGGCGAGCCGAAGGGCGTGGTCATCGAGCACCGTGCCATCGTCAATCGCCTGCTGTGGATGCGCGAGCACTACGGCATCCGTTCCGATGACCGTGTTCTGCAGAAGACCCCGGCGACCTTCGATGTTTCGGTCTGGGAATTCTTCCTGCCGCTGCTGTGCGGCGCGACGCTGGTGGTGGCGGGCCCGGACGCGCATCGCGATCCGACCGAGCTGGCGCGGCTGATCCGTGCGCATGCCATCACCACCGCGCATTTCGTGCCGTCGATGCTCGACGCGTTCCTCGCCGCACCAGCCTCCGAAGGCCTGCAGCTGCGCCGCGTGTTCACCAGTGGCGAAGCGCTGGACGCATCGCTGCGTGATCGTTTCCATGGGCGCATGCAGGCCGAACTGCACAACCTGTATGGCCCGACCGAAGCGGCCGTGGACGTGAGCTACTGGCCGGCCTCGGCGCAGGACCGCTCACGGCCGGTACCGATCGGCTTCCCGGTCTGGAACACCCGCCTGTACGTGCTGGATGCGCGGATGCAGCCGCTGCCGGTCGGTGTGCCGGGCGACCTGTATCTGGGAGGGGTGCAGCTGGCGCGTGGCTATCTTGGCCGCGATGACCTGACCGCCGAACGTTTCCTGGCCGATCCCTTCCTTCCAGGCGAGCGCATCTACCGCACCGGCGACGTGGCGCGCTGGCGCGCCGATGGTGCGGTCGAATACCTCGGCCGCAGCGACCACCAGGTGAAGCTGCGCGGCCTGCGCATCGAGCTGGGCGAGATCGAGGCGGCGCTGCGCGAGCTGCCGGGCATGGAGCGCGTGGAAGTGCTGCTGCGCCAGGACACGCCGGGCGACGCGCGGCTGGTGGCCTATGTGCCAGCGGCGCTTGCCGATGCCGTGATGCTGCGCAGCCATCTGGCCACGCGCGTGCCGGACTACATGGTGCCCTCGGCGTTTGTCGGTGTGGATCACTGGCCGGTGACCGCGAACGGCAAGCTCGACCGCAACGCCTTGCCGAAGCCGCCGCAGAACGAGATTGCCGGACTGGCACCGCGCACGCCGCTGGAGCAGGAACTGGCATTGCTGTTCGCACAGGCGCTTGGGCGTGAGGCGCCGGTGGCGGTGGATGCGGACTTCTTCAGTCTCGGCGGTGACTCGCTGTCGGCGGTGCACCTGCTGCTGGCGATCGAACAACGCTGGCGCTGTGACCTCGGCCTCGGTGCCTTGTTCGCGCAGCCGACCGTGGCCGCATTGGCGACGCGCATTGCCGAACCGCCGGCACTGGCCGACCACGCATTGGGGCCGGTGATCTCGCTGGCTGCCACTGATGCTGACGGACCCATTCCGTTGTTCGTGCTGCACCCGGCCGGTGGCATCGCCTGGAACTACCGGACGCTGGCGCGCCCTGCAGCCGGCACGCCCGGTATATGGCCTGCAGTCGCCCGCGCTGGATCCGAAGCAGCCGTTGCCATCCAGCATCGAAGCCATGGCCAATGACTATGTGCAGCGGGTGGTCACGCTGCAACCGAAGGGACCGGTGCATCTGCTGGGCTGGTCGGTGGGCGGCATCCTCGCCCAGGCGATGGCGGTGCGTCTGCATGAAATCGGGCGTGAAGTCGGTGAACTGGTGCTGCTCGACGCCTACCCCAGCGAATGCTGGCGGGCTGAGCCGGAACCCGATGCCATCGCCGCATTGCGTGCGCTGCTGGCGATTGCAGGCCATGACCCGGAGGCGCATCCGGAGCTGGACAGCCGTGAACGCATTCTCGGCTTCCTGCGTCGCGGTGGTAGTGCGCTCGGCAGCCTGCCGGACGTGGTGCTTGATGGCGTGGTGCGCGCAGTGACTGGCACCAACCGGCTGATCCGCGAACACATCCACCGTCCGTTCGACGGCACGCTGGTGCACGTGCGCGCGGGGCGGGACCACCAGGCGCGGCCGCAGCTGCAGTCGGCGTTGTGGCGCGCACGCACGCAAGGTGCAGGCGCTGGAACTGCCGTTCCTGCATGCCGAGCTGACCGGCCGCGATGCGGTGGCGCAGCTGGCACCGTGGTTGTCGGCGCGCCTGCGCCACTGGGATGAGCAAGAGGAGATCGCAACATGCAGTTGACCGGCTTTGAAGGTCGCGTGGCACTGGTGACCGGCGCCGCCGGTGGCATCGGCGAGGCCCTGGTACGGCTGTTGGCCGAGGCTGGCTGCACGGTCGTGGCAACCGACCGTGAGGCGCCCGTGGTAGTGGATGCACGTGTGCAGGCGCTTGCGCTCGATGTGACCGACAGCGTAGCGGTGGACGCACTGGTGGATCGTGTGGAAGCCAGCATTGGGCCGATCTGTCTCGCCGCAAGCGTGGCGGGTGTTCTGCATGTGGGAGCTGTTGCGGAGACCGCGGATGCCGATTGGCGCCGGGTGTTCGCGGTCAATACCGATGGCGTGTTCCATGTTGGCCGTGCGCTGGCGCGGGTGATGTCACCGCGGGGTCAGGGCGCGATCGTCACCGTCAGTTCGAATGCCGCCGGCGTGCCGCGGCACGGCATGGCGGCCTACGCCGCGTCCAAGGCAGCCGCCACGATGTTCAGCCGCTGCCTCGGGTTGGAACTGGCGCCGCTGGGCATCCGCTGCAATATCGTCGCCCCGGGTTCAACGCTGACCTCGATGCAGACCGGCATGTGGCAGGACGAGCATGGCGCAGAGCGAGTTATCGCCGGCAACCTGGAGACGTACAAGGCCGGCATCCCGCTGCGCAAACTGGCCACCCCGGAAGACATCGCCCATTCGGTGATGTTCCTGCTCTCCGAGCAGGCCGGGCATGTGGCGATGAGCGACCTGTACGTCGACGGCGGCGCCACCCTGCGCGGCTGAGCCCCGACGGCGGCCTGCCGGCAATGGTAGTGCCGGCCGCTGGCCGGCAACCCACAGCCCCGGTAGTGCCGGTCGCCGGCCGGCAATCCATAGTCTCCGGTAGTGCCGGCCGCTGGCCGGCAACCCACAGCCCCGGTAGTGCCGGTCGCCGGCCGGCAATCCATAGTCTCCGGTAGTGCCGGCCGCTGGCCGGCAACCTTATTCAACTTCAGACATCTCCGAACATCCATCGAGGCATGGCCTGACGTTCAACGCGCAATGATCGCTCCACCATGGGGCATGAGCAGCCATCGCCTCCGCCTGGGCCGGCGTTCCATTGTCGGTCAGGTCTACGTTCTGACAACGACCACACATCAGCGCCGCCGGCTCTTTGAAAGCGAAGCTGCAGTGGCATGTGTAATCGACCAGCTTCATTACATCGAACAGCGCGGGCTCGTACAGTCACTCGCATGGGTCGTCATGCCGGATCATGTCCACTGGATGTTCGAGCTGCGTGCAGCTCATCTTCCAGACATTGCGCGCCGAATGAAGTCGTCGAGCGCGCTTGCCCTGAATCGCCTGGTGGGTCGTCGAAGTACGGTGTGGCAGCCAGGCTACTTCGATCATGCCGTGAGGGCCGAGGAGTCGCTGGCGCGGCAAGCGCTGTACATCCTGGGGAATCCGGTACGCGCCGGTATTGCCCGGCAGATTGGCGAGTATCCGCATGCGTGGTCGGCCTGGACGTGATGCCGGCCAGCGGCCGGCACTACCGGTTACGGTGAGGGCTGAGCAGGCGCTGTACATCTTGGCGAACCCGGTACGCGCCAGTATTGCCCCGCAGGTTGGCGAGTATCCGCATGCGTGGTCGATATGGGCGTGATGCCGGCCAGCGGCCGGCACTACCAGGGGTTCGAACATGGCGGTTGCCGGCCAGCGGCCGGCACAACCCGTTGCAGTCAGGGTAGGGTCAGTCGGTAGACCAGAATGCGGTTGTCGTTGTCGTACGCGCTGTCGCAGGATTGGCCCTGCATGCGGCAGCGGCGGGCGATGAAGTCGTTGTCGTTGCCGATCAGCAACAACACGTCGTTCGGATGCTGCGGGTCCAGCGCTGGCAGTACGTCCATGGCTTCCCACTTTTCCGAGAGCAGCCCGGCATGCGGGCCGCGCTTGGTGTCCAGGTCAAGGCCGGCACGCGCGAGCTGCGGGCGGTCGAGCAGGTTCATCAGTTCATCGCTGCGTGCGGGCACGATCCCTGCCTCCAACGAGGTGTCCGCCGCATCAGCCAGCACCGAGGCGGTGCCGGTTTCATAGGCGCTTCCTGCCAGGTTGCTGGCATCGGCCACATCCACCAGCAGCACCGACTTGTAGACGATCGGGTCATCGCCGTCCTTGCCCAGACCGTTGCCATCGCGGGCCAGCAGCAGGAAGCGGTGGGCATCCAGTGCACGCAGCTCGCTCTGCGCGGCGGTACGGTCCAGCTTGCCCTTGCCGTCGTGTGCATAGGCGGGCAGGGCCATCACGTAATGGCCGATCGGTTGCTGCGGCGTCGGCGAGGCCGTCACGTCGTAGACCAGCACGCGGGTGTTGATGCGCCCGGCCGCGTTGCCTTTTGCGCTGTCCTGCAGCGTCGCGCTCTGAAGGGCCACGAACAGGCGGGTACCGTCGGGGGACAGGCCCATGCCTTCCACGCCCTGGTTGTTGCGGCGCCCAGTCTGCGGCGCCGCCAGCGAACCGAAGGCGGGCTTGCCATCGCGCTGCGGACGGATCGCCGGCGGCGCCACGATCACGCCCTGCAGCTGGCCCTGTGCATCGAAGTAGTAGACGTTGGCGGTGTACTCATCGCCGATGTAGAAGTGGCCATCGGCGGTGAACTGCAGCGACTCCGCATCCAGCGAGACCTTGCCCGCGCCTGCGCCGCTGGCCGGTGAGGGCAGCACCACATCGCGCTGGGTGATCGTGTGCTCACCCGGGTCGGCACCGGTAAACGGCTGCCCCTTGAAATCCTTAAGTACCACGCCCTTGTCGGGCACCATGCTCAGCGTGCCAAGCGCAGGCTTGCCCGGGGTAACGTCGATGCGCAGTTGCATGCGCTCCACGCGACCGGCGTAGTCGTAGAACAGGCCGGCCTCGGGATCATTACGACCGCGGTCGGGCAGGGTCCAGAGCACGCCTTCGTAGCCGCTGGCGGTGCGCTTCCAGGTGCCGGGCTGCACCGCCAGCGACGAAAACGAGCCCAGCGTATCGCCGAGGAAGTCCACCGTGCTCGCGGGCAACCGTCCGGCAGCGACCAGGCCCTTGTCCACATAGGTACGACCGCCCAGCTGCAGGGTGCGCGGTGGTGCACCCGTTGCCTCATGCGGAGCGGAGTATCCGCTGGCGGAGAGGGTGGCCAGCAGCAGGGCGGTCGCGAACATCGGCGGACTCCGGGCGGTCGATCAGAAGCGAAGGTCGATCGTACCGAACACCTGGCGCGGTGCCGAGGCATGGAACACGTACAGCTTGCCGGCCGGGTCGCTGGGCGCGAACACGCTCGAATCCAGGTTGCTGGCGTAGCGCTTGTTGGTCAGGTTGGTCACGTTGAACGACAGGCGCATGCCCTTGGCGAAGCCGACCTCGCCGAAGTCATAGCCACCGGCGAGGTCGAACACGGTGAAGCCGCCGAAGCCCTGGTCGTTGGTGTAGGTGTAGAAGCGCTCGCCGGTGTACTTGCCACGCAGGCTGGCGAACCAGCCGTTGTCGCGCCAGGTGATCTCGGTGGCCAGCAGCTGCTTGGGCGTGTCGGTCTGGATCCTGCCCTTGATCTGCTGCTCGACACCGGCCTGCACGTAATTGGAGGCATAGGTCGAACGGTTCAGCGAGGCCGAGGTGTACCAGCTGAAGTGCTCGTTCGGGGTCCACAGCACGGTCAGCTCGGCACCGCGGCTGTCGACGCCGCCGACGTTGTAGAAGCGGTTGCCGCAGGTCGGGCCGACCGGTTGCCGCGAATCGCAGGGGTTGTACTGCAGCAGGCGGTTGTCGAAGCGCACGCTGTAGGCCGCGATCGAGGCCTGCAGAGTATCGGTGACGAAGCGGTAGCCGGCTTCGACTGAGCGTGACTCCTCCGGTTTCAGGTTGCCCTGCGCATTCCAGGTCGCCTGGCTGACCGCCTGCGGGCCCAGCTTGAAGCCGCCCTGGAACATGGCGATGTTCTCGGCGTAGCTGGCGAAGATTTCGTGGTGCTCGGCCAGGCGGAAGTTTGCGCCGATGCTGGGCAGGAAGTTCTTGCTGGCCTTCAACGAACCGGTGGCGAACTGGTTGTTCGAGGTCGGCGAGATCGGCGTCTTCGCGTCGCCCGGCAGTGCCTGTGCATCGGAGGTGGCATGCGGGCTCTTGGCGCCGAACTCCAGGGTCAGGCGATCATCGAGCAGGCGCCAGGTGTCCTTCAGGAAGAACTGGTGGGTCTTCCAGCGGGTGCGCTGGGCGAACACGCCCACATCGGAGGGCAGGGTGTTCATGCCGCTCAGGTCACGCGGGCCGTCCACGGCGGTCTGGTAGCGCTCGGCGCTGCTGGTGTTGCGCTCATACCAGACGCCGCCTTCGATGCGGTGCGCGCCCAGTTCCCAGTCGAAGGACAGCGTGCCGCCGTCGCGGTCGATGGTATAGATGGTGTTGCGGAAGATGATCGGAATCTCCTGCGCGGTGCCCTTGTTCGACCACGCGCCGCTGTTCCAGTTGTGGCCTTCGCCGCGGTCGTCGTGGTGGTAGGCCAGGGCGCGGAGGCTGAAGCCATCGGCCAGGAAGAAGTCGCCGGCCAGGTAGTACAGGTTATCGTCGCGCAGGATCTGCCCGGCGGTGAAGGCACCATCGGCATCCTTGTCCGGGCCGCTGCTGTCGCACTTCTTCGCGTTGAAGCTGGCGGTGTTGCAGTAGGCCTTGGCCACGGCCTTGTTCCAGTCCGGCGCGTAGCCGCCCCAGTCCCAGCCCAGGCCGCGCGACATCTCGTCCTTGGACAGGTAGAAGTAGTCCGCCTGGGTGGTGCGCGAGGTATCGACGAAACCGGTGATCTGGCCGCGGCCAAAGTTCCACACGCCCTTGGCGTTGAACTGCTTGGTGGTGGATTTGTTGTAGGCGGTCTGGTCGTTCCACAGATCGGAGACGGCATTCATGCCGGAAACGTAGCCGGAGAAGCCGTTGTACTCGCCGCTGTCCACGCGCACGAAGGTGCGGCGGTTGGCATCGCTGCCGAAGGTCTGCACCACGCGGCCACCCAACTCCTGGGCTGGGCGGTCAGAGGTATACGAGATGGTGCCGCCGAGGTTGCTGGTGGACGGCGTGCCGAGGCTGCCGATGCCCACCGCCAGTTCCGCGCCGGCCATGTTCTCGCTGATCAGCGCACGGTTGATGGTCAGGCCGTTGTAGTTGTTGTACGCGCCATCGCCCAGCGGCACGCCGTCGAGCGTGTAACCGAGACGGGTGGAGTTGAAGCCGCGCAGGCTGAGGGTCATCGACTGCTCGTTGGTGCCCAGCGCATCGGCCGACTGCGCGTTGACGCCCGGCAGTAGATTGAGCGTCTTCTGCAGGCTGGTGCCCGGCGGCAGGATGTCGAGGTTCTCGCGGGTGATGCGCTGCACCTGGCGCGCTTCACCGCTGCCGATCACCGAAACCGCATCGAGATCGGTGGCGGACGTGCCAGTGGAGGTCGGGGCAGCATCCTGCGCCCAGGCCGCGGGAGCGAGCGCGATCGACAGCGCAGCGGCCAACAAAGTCTTCGTCATGTTACGGACACTCAGGCAGGCACGAGCCACCGCAGGGGCGCGGAGCTCATGGAGTTCAAAAGGGGAGACAAGCGATGCGACCGGTGGCGCTGCAGGCGCCGTGGATCAACGTGAAAATGGTGCGCTAGACAGATGACTGTCTGGTGACACCGCTACACGCGTGCATGCCGACGCGTGCATTGGTAGATGCCAACCTTGGTTGGCATGCGCGGCATCGTTGGTGGAGCGCCAACCAAGGTTGGCGTCTACCAGGAGCGCGGAACAGGATTGTCGTATCCAGGGGGGCCGAACGAGGTCGGCATCAACGCGCGATCAACCCGCGTTGCGCGGCTTGCGCGTGCGCTTCGGCTTCGCGGTATCGCCGCCGCTGGCGGCGCCATCCTGCAGCGCCTGCAGCCAGGACAGGGTGTCCACGTAGTCGATGAAATGCCGCAGGTAGCCAGGGCTGGTCGCCTGCATCGTGTCCAGCATGCGTTGCACCAGCACCGCCGAATTCAGCGGACCGCCATCGGCCGGGGCCTCGGTGCGCAGCGAGCGGCGTACCTGCAGTTCGCTGCGCAGTTCCGACCACTCGCGCTGCACCTGCTGCAGCATCGGCACCTGCGGGTAATGCGGCAGCGAACGCGATCCCGCATCGAGATCGCGCACCAGTGCGCGCAGGCCATCCAGTGCGGGCGGCTTACTTGGCATCCGCGGCCTTGGGCTTGGGAATCGGTGCGATTTCCACGCGACGGTTGCGCGCGCGGCCATCTTCGCTGGCATTGGAGCTGACAGGCTGCTCGCTGCCGAACGCGGCGGCAAACACCGCATCGGCCGGTACGCCATCGGCAATCAACGTGCGGGTCACGGTCAGCGATCGCTGCGCTGACAGCTCCCAGTTGTCGGCAAAGCGACGATTGCCTTCGCGCACCGGTGCGTCATCGGTGAAGCCGCTGACCATCAGAATCTCTTCGCGCGTGCCCAGGTAGGCGGCCAGCGGCGCAGCCAGGCTGCGCAGCAGCTCCTGGCCTTCCGGCTGCAGCTGGTCCGAGTTCAGTGTAAACAACACGCTGCCACTGATGCCGATGCGTCCATCGACCAGGGTCACGCGACCGGCGGCCAGCGGGCCCGCCAGCGCCTGTTCCAGGGTCTGCAGGCGCTTGGCTTCGGCCTGGCGCTGCTTCACTTCCTGGTCCAGTCGCTGCGACAGCTCCAGCTGCACGGCAACCACACCGACCAGTATCAGCACGAACGCGCCCAGCAGCACCGACATCAGGTCGCCGAAGGCGGCCCAGATCGGGGCGTGTGAGCCGCCGTCGACCTCCAGCTCGTCGCTCATGCGCTGCCGGCCTTGCCGCGGCGCGCGGCCAGCTGCTGCAGTTCTTCCATCACCTGCTTCTGCGACAGCAGGCTGAGCTCGACCACCTCGCGCGCCTGCGCCACGTAGTAGGCCAGCTGCTCGTCGCTGCGCGCCAGCGAGGCATCCAGTGCGCCGCCGATCTGTTCCAGGCGGCCGGACAGCTCGGTGGAAGCGCTGCCGAACTGCGCAACCGCGTCGCCGAAGGCGCCAGCCAGCTGGCCGACGTCACCGGCGCTGCCGCTGAGCGCTGCGGCAATGCCATCCAGCTTGCCGGTCTCGGCGGCGATATGATCAGTGAAGCGGTTGCCGACGCGTTCCAGCAGCTCGGCCGAACCGCCGACCAGCGCGTCCACCGCGGTGCGCTGCTCGTGCGAAGCATGGTTGATCGCATCCAGCAGGGTCTGCACGGTGGCCAGCAGGCGGCCGCGCTCTTCCAGCATCGCGTTGTCGCGCACCAGGCTCTCGGAGAGCGTGCTGCGCAGCTCGTTGATGACGTCGGCGGCGGCCTTCGGCGCAGCGGCGGCGGTCTGCAGCAGGGTGGACACTTCCGCCAGCGTGGCGCTGGCCTGGGCGCGGCCGTTCTCGCCGATCTGCTGTGCGGTGGCCGCCAGCGTGTCGCAGACCTGCTGCTGCTGCGCGGCCAGGCGTTCACCGTTGGCTTGCAGGCGCTCGGCCAGATCGGCGGAAACGTGCTGCAGGGCATCGCTCCAGCGCTGCAGGCGCTGTTCGTCGCCGCGCTGCAGCTGGGCCTGCAGCGCGGCGTGGGCCTGCTGCAGTTCGGCACTGACCGCATCCCAGCGTGCCTGGCGCTGCTGCTCGCGGCTGTCCAGGCTGGCCTGCAGTTCGGCGTGCGCGGTCGCGGCGGCGGCCTGCGCGGCCTGCCACTGCTGCGAGCGCTGCTCTTCATGATCCTGCAGCAGCGACTGGCTGGCGCTGTGATGCTGTTCCAGTGCCTGCAGCAGCGCCTGCGCACGCGCGTCCAGATGCTCGCTGGTGGCCAGCAATGCCTGCTGCTGGCGTTCGACCAGCGCGCTGTTCAGTGCCTGCTGCTGTTCGGCGGCGGCGCGCCAGGCCTCGGCATTGCCGCTGGCATCGGCATGCAGGCGCTCGCCGATGCGTGTCACCAGTGCTTCGGCCTGCGTGCCCTGGCCATCGCTGAAGGCCTGCAGGTGCTGACGCAGATCACTGACCAGTGCCTGCTGTGTCTGGCTCTGTTCACTCAACGCCTTGGCCCAGCTGGCCTCGGTCGCCACGCGGCTGCGCTCGAAGCCTTCGCTCAGGCCAGACAACTGCTGCTGCACCGCCTGTTCGACACGGGCATGCAGCGCCTCACCATGGTGGGCCAGTCCGGCCAGGGTGGTCTCGGCCATCGGCTGCAGCGCGCCACCGATGGCGGCGGCGCTGGCCTCGGCACCCTCGCGCAGCGACTGCTGCAGCGAGACGGCCAGGCGTTCCTGCAGCGCTTGGCTCTGGGTCAGGAACTCGGCCTGGCCGGCCAGCAGGCGCTCATTGGCGGCTGCACTGTGCTGTTCGAAGCTGTTGGTCATCGCCTGCAGGCGGTCGACCAGCGCCGGCAGTGCGGCGGACTGCGCCTGCAGCAGGCGCAGCGATTCGGCGCGCTGCCAGGCCTGCGAGTATGGGTGCAGGTCGCCGGCAATGGCGCGGTCCAGCTGCTGCACGGCCTGCAGGCGGTCGCGGCGCAGCAGCGCTGCCAGCAGGCCGAGCATGGCGGAGCTGGCCACACCGGCGATCGAGGTGCCGAAGGCCACCGCCAGGCCCTGTACCGGCGAGGCCAGCGAGCCGCGGATGGCTGCCATGTCGGTCGCGCTCTGCAGGGCCAGTCCAGTGCCGCGCAGCGTGTCCATCATGCCGAGCAGGGTGCCGAGCATGCCCAGCAGCACCAGCAGGCCAACCAGATAGGGGGTCAGCACCGGCGCGGGCAGGGCGGTGCGCTCGCCTTCCACGCGCAGGCGCACGGCGTTGCGCAGGCCCATCGGCACGCGCTCCAGCCAGGGGGCAAGGCTTTCCTTCGCGCTGGACAGGTCACTCAGCGCGCTGCGCAGGCCGTTGCTGGCCTGGCGGTAACGGTACAGCTCCACCCCACCAGCGATGTAGCAGGCCGCGATGATCGCCGCCACCGCTGCACCCAGCGGATGCACCGAAACGTAGCCAATGCCGATCCAGCACACGGCCAGCAGGCCGACAAGGAAAACAACGACATGGAAAGCAGTTCTGGACATGGTGTTCCGGTCAGTGGGAGCGCAGGGCGTCTTGCAGCCCTTCGATCGGGTGGAAGCGCAGCTGCAGCTCGGCAAGCAGCAGGGTGCGCATGTCATGGCGGAAGGCCGTGCGCCAGCCGGGCTGGCCGTGCACGCGTTCAAAACGGGCGCCGAGCACCGCCGGCGCGGTGGCCAGCAGGCTGTGCTCGCGCGGGGTGAGGGTCTGTTCCATCACCGCATCGACCTCGGCCAGCCGTGCCAGCTCGGGTGAAGCCTGCACCAGCTGATCGCGCAGGCGGCCCCGCAGGCGCCCGGTGGCGGTCTGGATGGCCTGCTGCAGTACCCGGTAGCGCTGGCGCAGCGAGGCGAAGTTGGGTGCGGCGGCGGCTTCGGCCAGATCCAGCAGGCGCTCGGCCTCGGCATCCTCACTGATCGAGGCCAGCAGGCTGGCATGGGCCTGGGCGCAGTCGTCCAGCACATCCCCGGCCGCTTCGGTGGCCTCACCCGGCTCGGGCAGGCGTCCGCCGAGCGCCCCGGACAGGGCCACGGCACGGCTCCAGTCCACCCATTGGCCGAGGCGATCGGTCAGGGCGGGACTGCTGGCCGGCATCGCGCCGTCGCTGAGACGGGCGAGCAGGCGGAGGAATTCCGGTCCACCCAGGACCGGCTGCGCTGCTTTCGCCATCAAGGGGTGAGGGGCCAAAAACCGTTGATTTTACAACCAGATGACCCTGCCTGGATGAAGGCGGGGCGGGGGAGGGGACCCGCAGGCGCGACAAGGCTTAGAATGACCGGCTGCACCCATCCCGTTCGACCCTTGGAGTACCCAATGACTGTTGCGCAGTTCTACCCGATCGGCACCCCCGGACAGCCCTGGGGCGACGCGGAACGCGCACAGTGGCGGGCGCGCCAGCAGCGTCAGCGCAGCTACCACGACGACGTGGTGGCCGCCCTTGAACGCCTGGACGACAGTTTCGACGTGATCCAGTACGGCCAGCTGGACTATGCGCCGGACCATTACCCGCTGTTCGCCGTGGTCAACCACGACTGGAACCCGGCGCTGCCGACCGCGTTGATCACCGGTGGCGTGCATGGCTACGAGACCAGCGGCGTGCATGGCGCCCTGCAGTTCCTGGAACAGCAGGCCGAGCGTTACCTGGGCCGGCTGAACCTGATCGTGGCGCCGTGCGTCAGCCCGTGGGGCTACGAGCGCATCCAGCGCTGGAACCCGGATGCCATCGACCCGAACCGCAGCTTCCGTGACGGCGGCCAGATCGAGGAAGCCGCCGCGCTGATGCGCTGGGTGGCCGAGCGCAAGCCGAACCTGCTGGTGCACCTGGACCTGCACGAGACCACCGACAGCGACCTGCACGAGTTCGATCCGGCGCGCTGCGCCCGCGACGGCAAGCCGTTCGAGCGCGACACCATTCCGGATGGCTTCTACGTGATCGGCAACAGTGAAGATCCGCAGGCCGAGTTCCAGAAGGCCCTGATCGCCGCAGTGGCGCCCATCACCCACATCGCCCCGGCAGACGCCGAAGGCAACCTGGTCGGCCTGCCGCTGCAGTCGCCGGGCGTGGTCTGGGGCGAGTCGCGTTCGATCGGCGCCTGCGCCGGCTTCACCGACGCGCGCTTTGCCACCACCACCGAGGTCTACCCGGACAGCCCGCGCACCAACCCGCAGGAATGCAATGATGCGCAGGTGGCGGCGGTGTGCGCAGGCCTGGATTTCGCCCTGACGAAGTAAGGCACGTGGGTGTGCAAGCGGACCCGGCAGGTTCCTGCACGATGCGCCGGGTCACAGGATCGATTGTCGGGTTACGATCGGGCGATGACCACGACCAAGATTCTGCTCCGGCCATCACTCGTGTCGGTCCTGGTAGCGACGACCGCACTCGGTGGATGCAAGCTGTCGGCGCTCGATCTGACGCCGCCGCGGGTGATCCAGCTGTCCTGCAGCAGCACAAGCGCCACGCCCCAGGCGCCGATGGTGTTGATCCTGGACTCCGGCCAGGCGTCGGTGGTCTGGGTCAACCGTCCGAGCGCGCGCGCGGCAAGCTGGAGGTGGAGGCGAACCTGTATCGGCTGGATTTTCCTTCGATCGCTGGCGCGGGCAGGCTGCAGGCGGTGATCAACCGCTACGACGGTAGAATGGCGTTGAGCGGGCCTGGCACAGATGTGGCCGGCGCTGGCCAGCCGCAGATGTCCTGTGAGGTACAGCCTGTGCAGCCCAAGGTATGAACATGCCCGATACATCGTCTGATCTGATCGCCGTGCTTACCGGCGACCTGGTCAAGTCCACGGAGATGGACGCGGCCACCATTGATGACGTCCGTGAAGTGATTTCCGTTGCCGTGGCCCAGGCCATGGAGTGGCCTTTGCCGGGCATTGTCGGCCCCGAGTTCTACCGGGGCGACGCCTGGCAGCTGGCGGTCACCCAGCCGCACGGTTTCCTGAGGTTGGCGACCTGGATCAAGGCCAAGCTTGCCGCGTCGGAGTCGCGGGCGCGCACGCGGATCGCGATTGGACTGGGTACGGTAGAGGCATTGGACCGGAAGGCGGTGTCGCGTTCGCTGGGTGAGGCATTCGTGCTGTCCGGTCGGTTGCTTGAATCCATGGGGCGCACGCAGGACATGGACGTAGCCCTGCCAGTACAACGGGAGGATCTGTACTGGTTACCGGCAGTGGTGTCTGCCTGCGATGTTATTGTTGCGCGCTGGACACGCAGTCAGGCTGAGGTGGCGTCGTTGTTTCTGATCCCCGATGCCCCCTCGCAGTTGGAAGCTGCCAATGCGTTGAACCGGCACCGACAATCGGTGAACCGGGTCTATCACGATGCTGGCGTCTTTGCCTTGCTGGCGCTGATCACCGCGGCTGAACGTGCACTGATGCAGCCGTACGGGAGCATTCACGGTTCTGGAAAAGCAACTAAATAGCGTTGCTTTGGCTTAAGCAACTAAATTTCGTTGCTTTTCGCGGCGACTTGGCTATCGCGACGCGAGCCACAGGAAGGACTCACAGGCAGAAAGGACATGCTTGAAACGCTGCTCGTACTGTTGACCGCTCACCTTGTCGCCGATTTCGTGCTGCAGACCACGAAGATGATCGCGCGCAAGCAGGAACTGCATGGCCTGCTACTGCACGTAGCAGTGGTGCTGCTCGTCATCGCCGCGCTGACCGGTTCAATCAACCCGTGGGTCTATCTCATCATCGGTTTCAGCCATGCGGTGATGGACTGGATCAAGGTGCATTGGCTCCCCGATGGCGTGCACGCATTCGTCATTGACCAGTTGGTGCATATCGCCTTCATCGTGTTGATCGCGTTGATGTTCCCTCACGTTGCCCGCGATGGCTGGTACGGGATGATCCCGACCCAGGTCCAACTGTTGATGTATCAGGGCATGTCGATCGCGAGCGGCTTGATCCTGGTGGTCAACGTCGGCGGCGTCCTGGTGGAGAAGCTGCTTGCGCCGTTCACGGCAGGACTCAATATGGGAAGCGCCGAATCGGCGCCTACGACCGCAGCCGTGCAGGGCGACGATCACAAGGGCATGCAGACCGCAGGGCGCTATATCGGGCGGCTGGAAAGAGGCTTGATCTTCATGTTCCTGCTGCCGGGCCAGCCGGAGGGCGTGGGGTTGATGCTGGCCGCCAAATCGGTGCTGCGCTTCGCCGACCGGCAGGCGCGGGCACACACCGAATATGTGATCATCGGTACCATGCTGAGCTTCGGTTGGGCCATCGCCGCAACCATGTTGACCAAGCTCGCCATCTCGCATTGGCGCTAGCGGCTGCGGCGTTGTGGCACCGGGCCATGCCCGGCGGGTCGGGCGCGAGCTAACCCAGCAGGATCACGCCCCACACCGAGCCGACCATCAGCAGTGCGGTGGTCTGGGCGGCGCTGCCCATGTCCTTGGCGTTCTTGGAAAGTGGGTGGTGGTCAAGCGAGATGCGGTCGACCACCGCTTCGATGGCCGAGTTCAGCAGCTCCACCAGCAGGCTGATGAAGCAGACCGCCAGCACCACGGCGCGTTCGACTCGGCTGATGTCCAGCAGGAACGCGGTGGCGATCAGCAGCGCATGCAGCAGCAACAGCTGCCGGAAGGCCGCTTCGCCACGGAAGGTGGCGATGAAGCCGTCGCGCGAATGGATCAGCGTGTAGAAGATGCGGCGGAGGCCGGTCTTGCCATGCGGGTACTTGCCGCTGTCCTTGGGGGAGGGTGGCTGCATGCCGGTCCTGCCATGAAGTGATCTCACGACAGGATGTGCAGGCGGGCGTCGGGAAAGCGTCGGACGCCCGTTGGATTTTCCTTCAGCCGGCCTGGCGCTGCGCCTGGATGGTCTGGTCGAGGGCATCCAGATCGTCCGTCGGCGAGGCCAGCCAAGCCGGGTACGCCTCGGTCTCGACGAAGGCGGAGGATCGCAGCACATCATCGAACGCCGGATTGTCCTTCTCCGCATGGCTCAGCAGGCCGGACATCAGCGCGCAGATGCGGACGGCCGCCTGGAAGGCACCCTGCAGCGAACCGGCCGGCTCGGTGACCGTGTTGAGGAAGGCCGCATAGGCCGGGCCATCGAAGATGAAGTCCTCGCGCTGCTGGAAGGCTTCGCCGCTGAGATTGGTTTCGCCGGAGACGTGCCGGGAGAATCCCCAGGACCAGATGTCGAGGAAGCGCAGGTCATCCAGCATCCGGCGCGCATCGTCATTCAGTGGAACGGCGCCGGACAGCGCGTGCTCCAGCGTGGCCGCTGCGAACGGCTCGGTGCCCTGGTGGGCCAGGAAATCGCTCAGGCAGCGCAGTGCAGCGGGATGGTCCGGGTCCAGCTGCAGCGCCCGGTAGATCACCCGTGCGCCTTCCACGTGACGGCCCTGGGCGATGAAGATGTTGAGCGCGTGGTGGGCGAGCTGGTCGGCGTTGAGGTCGGCAATCCGGGTCATCGGGTCTGGCTGGCGTAGGTGAACGGTGGGCGCCAGTCTGACAGATCACTCATTCGGCCGGGCTGCGTGAATCGCGCATCGAGTAGATCACCGAGAAGATCTTCCAGCCCCGCTCGGTGCGGACCAGTTGCCACATCTCCTTGCCCCAGTTGGTCTTCACTCCATCGTCGTGGAAGCTGTAGTCAAACGACACCGAGGCCACATCGCCATCCGTTTCGATCTTCGTGTTGAAGAATTTCTCCTCCTTCGGTTTCGGCGACGCAACGACGCCGTCGATCAGCGCGATGAAGTTGTTGGCGGGAATCTGCCGTGCCTTGATCGCATCGGGCTTGGCCTTGCGGATGTCCTGCAGGCGCACATCCTCGGAGACAAACTGCCAGCCGATGTCTTCCGCCTTGTCCGAGAAGAACAGGCCCATGTAGGTCGGCTTGTCCTTGTTGATCAACGAGGTGCGGAACGATTCGACCACCTGTTCGATGGCTTTTTCATCAGCTGGACTGTGGGCTGGACTGTTGTTGCCGGCATGGCCTGGCGAGGCTGACAGCAGAAGCGCGAGGAGGGCGAGTGGTGCTCTTGATGTCTGCATCTGCAGCTTCCGGGGACAAGGGGATGCTGCCGGGACGTTTCGTCACATCGGTGCCCCGGCGCATCCCCTCATTCAACGATGCAGCGCGTCGATGATCAACCCGGTAGCAATCTCCACCAGCAGGTACTCGCTATCGGACTGCCGGACCCAACGCTGGTCGCGGCCCGGCTCGCGCAGGTGGTAGCGCGCATAGTCATCCACCCAGTAACGGCGGTCCACTTCCGCCCATGGCAGGCGCTCGCCGCGACGCCAGGCCTTCTTCTGCCAGCCCGGCGGCGGCGCATCGCGGTTGTGCGGGCCACCGGCGTGCGGCGGTGGCCCGTTGCCGCGCGCATGGTGCGGAGGATCGGCGAAGGCCGGTGCCGCGGCCAGCGCGGCAGCCGTGGTCAAAACGATGGCGAACAAGCGTGCGGTGTTCATCGCAACCTCCGGGCTTGCCGCTGCATGCGGCGTCGTGCCGTGAAGTATGGATCAGGGAGTGTGAACGGACTTTTGAGCTGTCACCGTTGCAGCTGGGCGCATTCCACGGCGTTGCAACTGGTGGCTCGGGCACGACGCAGCGGCCTCCGGCATGGCTGCCTCAGGCGCGCTCGCGTACCTCATACCAGTCGCGCGATCGGTTCACGATCTTGACCACCGAAAGCATCACGGGTACTTCAA
The DNA here is from genome assembly GCF_056481145.1 of Stenotrophomonas sp. 93052_Sma. Taxonomy (NCBI): domain Bacteria; kingdom Pseudomonadati; phylum Pseudomonadota; class Gammaproteobacteria; order Lysobacterales; family Lysobacteraceae; genus Stenotrophomonas; species Stenotrophomonas sp. 93052_Sma. The sequence goes on along the minus strand of NZ_CM151134.1, from coordinate 2,773,628 downwards.
TCAGCACCCCCACCACCGTGGCCAGCGCCGCACCGGAGTGGACACCGAACAGGCCCACGGCCGTCGCCACCGCCAGTTCGAAGAAGTTGCTGGCGCCGATCAGTGCCGACGGCCCGGCCACACAATGCGCCACACCCAGGCGCCGGTTGAGCAGGTAGGCCAGGCCGGAGGTGAAATAGACCTGGATCAGGATCGGGACCGCGATCACCGCAATCACCAGCGGCTGCTGCACGATCTGCTGGCCCTGGAACCCGAACAGCAGCACCAGCGTCAGCAGCAGCGCCAACAGTGACAGTGGCCCCAGCCGGCGCAGCGCCGTCTGCAGCCCGGATTCGCCATGGCGTGACAGGATCCAGCGCCGCAGCACCGCGGCCACCAGCACCGGCGCCACGATGTACAGGCCGACCGACAGCAGCAACGTATCCCACGGCACGGTGATGGCCGACAGCCCCAGCAGCAGCGCCACCACGGGTGCATAGGCCACCACCATGATCGCGTCGTTCAGTGCCACCTGGCTCAGCGTGAAGTTGGCATCGCCGCGGCACAGGTTGCTCCACACGAACACCATGGCCGTGCAAGGCGCGGCGGCCAGCAGGATCAGGCCGGCGATATAGCTGTCGATCTGGCCGGCGGGCAGCCAGTCCGCAAAGACGTGGCGCAGGAAGAGCCAGCCCAGCAGCGCCATCGAGAACGGCTTCACCGCCCAGTTGATGAACAGCGTCACCCCGATGCCTTTCCAGTGCTGCCCCAGCTGGCGCATCGCACCGAAATCCACCCGCAGCAGCATCGGAATGATCATCAGCCAGATCAGCACCGCCACCGGAAGGTTGACCTTGGCCACTTCAGCCGCCGCCAGGGAGGCGAAAGCACCTGGCAGGAAGTGCCCGAGCAGCGTGCCGACGATGATGCACAGCGCGACCCAGAGCGTCAGGTGGCGCTCGAACAGGCCCATGGGTGCCGCTGTGCTCATGGCGAGCGCGCTGCCGGCAGCAGATGGCCGATCTGGTCCAGCGCCTGCTGCAGCATTCCGCGGTCCTGCCACACGTGCCCGGGCAGCGCCAGCAGGGCCTGCACGCGTGCCTTCACGATGGCATGCGCGTGGGCGAAGGCGGCAGCCTTGTCGGCATCGCTGCCCTCTGCCTCGGCTGGGTCCGGCAGACCCCAATGGCTGCGGATGAAATCACCAAACACTACGGGGCAGGCTTCCGCTGCCGCTGCATCGCAGACGGTGATCACCAGATCCATCGGAGCCGCGTCGGCGAACTCATCCCAGGATTTGCTGCGCAGTCCCACGACCGGCATGCCTTCGGCGCGAAGCTGTGCAAGCGCGAACGGATTGACCTGGCCGGTCGGGTGGCTGCCGGCACTGTAGGCCGTGAAGCGGCCGCCGCCCCATGCGCGCAGGGTGGCTTCGGCCAGCACACTGCGGGCGCTGTTGCCGGTGCAGAGAAACAGGATGGAGCGGGACATGATGGCGTTTCCGAATCAGCAGCTGCAGGGATTGCCCAACGGCGCGCACTGTTCGCTGGGCGAACCGGCGCAGCAGTTGTGCGTGAGGTACTCGATCAGGCCGGTCATTGCGCTGAAATTCGCGCGGTAGCAGACGTGGCGGCCCCGGCTCTCGCTCTCGACCAGTCCTGCCTGTACCAGCTCCTTCAGGTGGAAGCTGAGGGTGGCGGGAGGAACCTGGAGGGCTGTGGCGATGTCCCCGGCCATGCGACCGGCCGGGCCGGCTTCGACCAGCAGGCGGAAGGCTGCCAGGCGGGTGGCGTGGCCGAGTGCGGTGAGCGCAGCGATTGCATTTGATGTTTCCATATTTCTAGAATAGTCGAATGAACAAGTCGATCACAAGTCCTTCGCTGCCCCATCTGAGGGAGGCTTCGCTTCCCCAGCCAGATCACCAGCGGTTAGCGGCCGAACGCCAGGGACCGCCACGCATCCTGCTGCTGTATGGCTCACTGCGTCCGCAATCGTTCAGCCGCAAGCTGGCACTGGAGGCCGAACGCCTGCTGCAGCATCTGGGCTGCGAAACGCGCGTGTTCGATCCACATGCCTTGCCGCTGCTGGACAGCGTGGACAAGGGGCATCCGGAAGTGCAGCGGCTGCGCGAGTGGTCGCACTGGTCGGAAGGGCAGGTGTGGGTCAGCCCGGAGCGGCACGGCACGGTGACCGGCGTGTTCAAGAACCAGATCGACTGGCTGCCACTGGAAGACGGCAGCGTGCGGCCGACCCAGGGCCGGACGCTGGCGGTGATGCAGGTCTGCGGCGGTTCGCAGTCGTTCAACACGGTCAATACGCTGCGGGTACTGGGCCGCTGGATGCGCATGCTGACCATTCCCAACCAGTCGTCGGTGGCCAAGGCCTGGCAGGAGTTCGACGAAGACGGGCGGATGAAGCCTTCGCCCTACTACGATCGTGTGGTGGATGTGGTCGAAGAACTGGTGAAGTTCACGCTGCTCACCCGCGGCCGCGCCGACTACCTCGTGGACCGTTACAGCGAGCGCAAGGGCGATGCGTTGGCGGTGGAGCTGGCGCGGGCGGCGGGAGCGACCGGCGTCTGACTAGAACTTCACGCGCATGCCGCCGTTGGCCACGAAACCCTCCAACGGCGCCCAGGCATCCACCGTCCACTGCCCGTCGTCGGCGCGGCGTGGGCGCAACATCGGGTTGTAGCCGCTCTGTCGCACGTTGAGCAGGTTTTCCAGGTTGAGGAACAGGCTGACCTTGCCCAATACGATTTCACCCAGAGCGCCCAGCTCTACATACGGCCGGCTGCGCTGGCGCCACGGGTTGTCATCCAGTACCTGGATTCCGGTGTAGTACGCCTCAAGACCCACCCGGCCCCGGCCATGCTGCTCCCACATCGCGACCAGTCCGGCAGTATGGCGTGGAGTCAGTGCGACCGTCCTGCGGCCAACTCCCTCCACGCCGGGCTCCCGCGCGTCGGTGTAGACGTAGCTGCCGGTCACCGTGACGTCCTGCCAGCGGTAGCGCAGCAACAGTTCGCTGCCACGTGTGCGGGTCATGCCCTGCACACTCACCAGTTGCACGCGCTCGCCGGGCATCGTCGTGGAATCAACCAATCGGACCGCATGATCGATGTTCGATGCGAACAGGCTCAGATTCGCTTCCCAGGCACCCTGCGCATAGCCGACATCGATGGCACCGGTGGTCGCCGTCTCGGCGCGCAGGCCTTGTAGTGGTTCGAGTCGTGACAATCCTGCAGCCTCGATCCCTTCCACGAAGGGCGTGGGTGCATGGAATCCCTTGCCCAGCGATGCACGCACGGTCCAGTCGCGAGGGCGGAACAGCAGTGACAGGCGCGGGCTGAAGTGGTTGCCATAGGCACTGTGCTCATCCCAGCGTGCGCTGCCTGACAGGATCAGATCATCGAGCAGCGTCTGCTCTGCCTGTACGAATACAGCGGGTACCGTATAGCGGTAGTCGAAGGACTGGAACTGGCGCGAGCGGAAGCGGTCCTGCTGCGCGGCCACGCCAGCCAGCCAATTCGTGTTGCCGAAACCTGAGCCATAGCTCAACTCGGCGAAGCCGGTCTGATGGGTGTCGTTTTCCGGCGATGCGCCGTAGCGGTGCCGATGGCGTGTGGTCATTGCCGAAGCGCGCAGCTGCAGGCGATCACTTTCACGCATGGGCAGTTCGACCACCGCGCCAGCGTCATAGCGTTCGGTGTGCTGGGTCAATGTGAAGGGCTGCCCATCAGCCACAACCCGGCCGGGCAGGGTGCCGCCCTGGCGGTTTTCCCGGGTAGCACCCGCGGTCAGCAACGCACGCGCGCCGTCTTCCGATTCCCAGAACACGCGCGGGCGCAGGGTCATGCGTTCGTAGCCAGGCATGTCCGCCCACCCGTCGCCATCCAGGTCCTGCCGATCCTGGCGGTGATAGCCGCCCACCATCGACAGGCCCCAGTGTCCGCCCAACGGGCCGGCCACATAGCCGGTAAGGTCCTGGCCGCCACGGCTGGTGGCATTGAGCAGTACTTCGGCCTCGCGGGTGTCGCGAGTGCGGCGCGAGATCAGGTTGACCACGCCGCCCAGCGCAGCCGGCCCATACAGCGCCGAAGCACTGCCCTTGATGATCTCCACACTTCCCAGATCCGTAGGCGGGATCTGCAGCAGGCCGATGGAAGACGATTGCCCTCCATACAACGGCAGACCGTCTGCAAGCAGCTGCGTGTAGCGTCCGCGAAGTCCCTGTATGCGGATGTTCGATCCGCCCATGCCTGGCGAGGTGTTCTGCACGCGCACGCCGGCGGTCTCGGCGACCAGCATCGATACGTTGCCGGGCGACATCAGCTGTTTTTCTTCGATCTCTTCCTGCGATACCACGTCCACGCGGATGGGCTCGTCCGATACCCGGCGCCCCGAGCGTGTGGACTGCACCGTCACCGCGTCCAGTTCCACTGCTTCGTCGCCATGGCCTTCATGCGCCGCAGGAGGCTCATGCGCGAAAACGGGGGCGGTGCTGGCAAGGAGTGCAGTAGTGAGTGCCAGGAACAGGGGCGTGGAACGCAGGTACTGGGGCATGGTGTCGTCAGGGCGGCCAGGCCGCACGGTGGCGAAGTGACCCGGCGTTGTAAACCTTGAAGCGGCTACAAGGTCAAGCTGCCGGTGTGGGCCGCAGGGCTTCCAGTACCCGGCATTCGGCCACGCGCCCGCCGGGGCAGTTGCCGATCATCCGCTGCAGTTCGCCCTGCAGCACTTGCAGGTCGGCAATCCTGCGCGCGATGTCGGCAATGTGCGCCTTCACCACGTCATCCACCGAACTGCACTGGTGCTCGCGTTGTTCGCCGAAGGCGATCAGTTCGCGGATCTGCTCGATGGCGAACCCCAGCTCGCGCGCACGGCGCACGAATGCCAGCCGCCGTTGGTCCTGTGCGTCGTAGCAGCGGTAGTTGCCCTGCGAACGCAGCGGCGGCTGCAGCAGGCCGATCTTTTCGTAATAGCGGATGGTCTCTGCCTTGGTGCCTGTCTGGCGGGCCAACTGGCCGATGGTGAGTGGGGCTGTCATGGGCTTGACCTTGTAGGGGCTACAAGGTTGATAAAGGCAGCTCCCTTTCATTTCAAGCCCGGGCACGCCCGGCGGAGCGCCCCCATGGACCAGTGCTGCGGCCACAAGCGCCAGGAGCTGGCATCGATAGCGCTGCACAGCGCCCAGCGGCGGGTGCTGGTGGCGGTGCTGGCAATCAACCTGGCGATGTTCTTCATCGAGTTCGGCGCGGGCCTTGCCGCGCGATCCAGCGCCCTGCAGGCCGATGCGGTCGACATGCTGGGTGATGCCATCGTCTATGGCCTGAGCCTGTGGGCGGTAAACCGGGGCGCGCTGGGAAGCGGGCGCGGCGCTGGCCAAGGGCCTGCTGATCCTGGCCTTCTTCGTGTTCATCGTGTTCGAAGTGGCCGGCAAGCTGGTCAACGGCGTGCCACCGTCCAGCACGCTGATGTTGATGTTCGGTGGCATTGCCCTGGTGGCGAACCTCACCTGCCTGGCGCTGCTGTGGCGTTTCCGCAGCTTGAACATCAACATGAAGAGCACGTTCGAGTGCTCGCGCAATGACGTGGCCGCGAACCTGGGCGTGCTGGTAGCCGCAGGTGGCGTGGCGATGACCGGGCGCGGCTGGCCGGACATTGTCGTCGGTGCGGTGATCGCCCTGTTGTTCCTGAGGTCGGCAGTGGGCGTGATCGCGGAAGCGTGGCCGGCATGGCGGGCAGCACGCCGACAGTGACTCAGTTGCGGTGGTGCCTGCTTGGGCAGATCGCCACCTGTTGGCTGCGCTGATCGATCAGCACCACCGCTTCCTGCAGCGCATGGGCGCCCACCACCGCTTCGGGATAGCGCTCGGACACCCGTACGTGCAGCCCCTGCAGTGCCAGGCCGCCAATCAATACGGTGGCATCCAGCCGTGCGCGTCCGCCATCGACCTCGCCGTGACTGAGGGTCAGTCGATCCCCGGTGGTCACTGCGATACCGGCGGCCTGCCGGAAGAGTGCGGTGGGCAGCACCATCGCGACGTTGGCGCCGGTGTCCAGCTGCGCCTCCGTGCTGACTGCTCCAATCTTCACCGGGATGCGGAAGGCGCGTGCATAGGCCAGCGTGTCTGGTTGCGCGGGCAGGAGATCGATGTCGCGGCGGAACTGCAGGCGCCGTTGCGGGTAATCGATGATCAGCACGCCATCAGCGAAGAATCCGCGCGCAAGGATGCCGTCGAACACTGCGTCTTTGGATTGCCGTGCGTTGTAGTCGCGGGTGAGCGCGGTCACGTCGCTGTGGCGCAGCCCTCCGAGCGCGAGGGCGTTGATGCGCACCGTATCGGCCCAGGCTGTCTGCACGCCGTCGGAGTGGCGGGTGCTGGCGTCCGCCGGCAGCGCCAGTTGACGCACCAGGCGCGCGTCCGCGCGGGCCATGCCGCTGGCGCCGGTATCGATGGCGAAGCGGTACGGGCCGCTGCCGTTGACCTGCACCTGCACATGGATGCGCCCGTCGATGACGTCAAAGGGAACGTCGATGATGCGCTCGCCCGGGCGGGCGGGGAGGGTACAGGTGCTATCCGCCACGGGTGAGGCGAGGGTGGCCACGGGAAGCGTCAGCAGAGTGAGGATGGCGATGGCAGTGCTGCGCCAACGGCGAGTGCCAAGTGCGGTACGGCGATGCGGGGGAATGCGCCTCATGATCCTGTTCCATGGGTGTCCAGGATCTTCTGATGCGTGAGGGATGCAGACGGTTGCAGGTGTTTCCTGCCCGCAGGCTGCTCCGAAAGCTGTCGCGGTAATCGGCTGGATCTGGAATCCGCGCGGGTGGAAATGTGACGGATGTCGCAGGCCTTGACTTGAATATGTCATCGCCTTCAACGATAAAGGCGGCATGTGGCACTGCCGCATTCCGGACCAGGGACGATCCGAAGCATGACGTGATGGGGCTCTACCCCCGCGTTCTCGTTCCCGCCGGCGCTGTGTTCGTCCAGGAAGGAGAACAGGGATGTTGGAACGACTGAAGACCCTCTCGCGTGCCGTGCTGGCGATGGTTGCCCTCGGCTGCTTCGCCTCTGCAGTGGCACAGGCGCAGGAAAGCAAGATTACCTGGCGCATTTCGCAGCCCGGCGGCGATGCGACGCAATACAAGACCCAACAGGCGGCGGTGGCTGCCATCAAGAACCTGCCCGCACCCAGCCCGTTCCCACCGGAGTTCCAGTTCGGCTGGCAATCTGTCGACAAGATCAAGTCGAAAGTCGTGGACTTGAACGGAAACACGTCGATCACCTACTGGATGGGGAAGACGCAGCCCTCCGACCCGGACTGGTCCTACATCGGGCGTGACATATTCCCGACGGAAGAGGCGATGGTGGCCGATTTTCTTGCGGACCAACAAGCCAGCAATCCCGTGTGCCCCGGGGCGGCGGTCACTCCGTCTGGCGATTGGTTTGCGGCTTCGCCCGATCAGGAAGGTGTCATCGAGTCACGCTACTACGATCTGACTTCAATGGCTGGCAACAATACGGCTGAATCGCCGTGCACCCCGTATACCGGGACGGTTGCGGTCGCGCGTACCCGGCGCTTGAACTGCCCGGTTCCGCTCACGCAGTGGTCCAACAAGCACAGCGCCTGCGTCAGCGAAGAGTTCGTTGCGACCATCACCTCGAAGTCGCAGAAGTGCGACAAGGATGGCGGCAACGGCAGCTGCCCGATGTCCCGTAACGATACAGCTACGAACATGAGTCCGCTTCCCGACAAGGACCCGGCCTCCAACGGCGGTACCTGCGACGGCAATGTCGGCAATCCGTGTGACGTCAAAACGGGCGAGAAGTACGAGATCGCGCCGGACTTCGATCTGGGCTGGATCGCGCTGACGCGCTTCTATCACTCCGGCATCTCCACCTCATCCGGTGGCTTCGGCTATGGCTGGACCCACTCGCTGGGCGCCCACCTGGCACTGGATGGCGTTGACAGTGTGGGCATCATTGAAAGTACCGGTTTCCAAAGGGCATTCAAGAAAATCGGCCAGGCCTATGAGGCGGACGACGACAGTGGCGATCGTCTGGTCCAGAACGGCAACTGGACCCTGTACTCGGCGGATTCCATCTCGATCTTCGGCCCGGACGGGCGTCTGGTCGCCAAGCGCTTCCCGGATGGCACGTCGCTGACCTATATCTACGATGACAGCGATCGCCTTGCGGCCGTCACCCACAGCAGTGGCCGCACGCTGGAGTTCGTTTACCAGTCCAACGACTACGAGGCGCTGATCAGTTCGGTGCTAGTCGAAGGCATTCCGCTGGCCACCTATACCTACACGCCTCAGAACCAGGTCGCCACGGTGACCTATGCGGGTGGCGGGGTGCGCACGTATCACTACGAGAACCAGGACTTCCCCCAGCACCTGACCGGCATCACCGCCGAGGACGGTCGGCGCTACAGCACCTTTACCTATGATTCCATCGGCCGTGTTATCTCCAGTCAGCACGCTGGCGGTGCCGATGGCGTGACGCTCGCCTACAGCCCCAACGGCGGTGCAGTCGTGACTGACGCGCTTGGGCGGCAGACCGACTACACCCTGACACCCGGCGGCGACACCGCGCCGTCGCGCAAGGTAACCGGCCTGAGTGATTCGCAGGGAGCCGTCAGCCGGACCTACTACGACCAGAGTGTCGACTTCCGCCGCCGTCTGGATACCTACACCGATCACCGCGGCATCCAGACCAAGCACACCTATGCGCAGGGCACCGACCCGGTGAGCGGTCGTGCCGTCAGCATCCATACCGTGACCGAAGCGGTCGGCCTGCCCGAACAGCGGGCGGTGACCACCGCGCGACGACGTCGAAACCAATGCGGTACTGACCACCCGCATCGGCAATCGTGAAACCCGAACGTCCTTCAATACCCGGCGCCAGCCGACAACCAACACGGTGACCGACATCGCTTCCGGTCAGGCGCGCATCACCAGCTACACGTATTGCGAAGCTGCGGACGTGGCTGCGGCAGGGAGCTGCCCTGTGGAAGGGCTGCTGAAGAGCGTGGATGGTCCGCGCACGGATGTGGTCGATGCCGTTACCTACGCCTACTACCCGGCGGATGATGCGGGATGCGCGGCCAATGGCGCCTGCAGCTATCGCAAGGGCGACCTGCGCAGCGTGACCAATGCGCTGGGCCAGACGGTCGAGACCTTGGCCTACGACGCGTTCGGGCGGCCGTTGTCGGTCAAGGACGCCAACGGCGTGGTCACCGATTACACGTACCATGCTCGCGGCTGGCCGACCTCGATCACCGTACGCGGCGCGACCACTGCCGAGGATCGGGTCACCCAGCTGAGCTATTGGCCGACGGGCCAGGTGCAGAAGATCTCCGAGCCGGATGGCAGCAGCGTTTCCTACGTCTACGATGCTGCGCTGCGCTTGACCGACATCGAGGACAACGCAGGCAACACGATCCACTACACGCTGGACAATGCCGGCAACCGCCTCAAGGAAGACACGCTGGATGCTGGCGGCACCCTGCGTCGTACCCTGGCAAGGACGTTCAACACGCTCGGCCAGCTGACCGCGCTGAAGGATGCAGGTAATCACGCCACCGGCTTTGCCTATGATGCCAATGGCAACCCGCAGACGGTGACCGACGCCCTGCAGCGGGTGACCAGCCAGCAGTTCGATCCGCTGAACCGTCTGGCGCAGACCCTGCGGAACGTCGGCGGCGTGGCGGCGGAGATGCGCAGCCAGTACAACGCGCTGGACCAGGTCACCCAGATCACCGACCCGAAGGGACTGCACACCACCTACGCCTACAACGGGTTCGGTGACCTGACCGGCCAGGTCAGCCCGGACAGTGGCGCCAGCAGCTTCACCGTGGATGCGGTCGGCAATCGCAAGACGGCCACCGATGCGCGTGGCGTCACCGCCACCTATCACTACGATGCACTCAACCGCCTGATCGGCGTCGCCTATCCGGACCCCAATCTGGATGTGGGCTACAGCTATGACGTGGCGCCGGCTGCCTGCGCCGCAGACGAGCGCTTTGCCAAGTGGCGCCTGGGGCAGGTGCTGCATGCCAATGGCAGCACCCAGTACTGCCATGACCGCTTCGGCCAGGTCACCCGTAAAGTGCAGACGATCAATGGTGTCGCCAGCACGCTGCGCTACGTCTACAGCAAGTCGGGTCGCCTGACTGCGTTGACCTACCCCGACGGCAGCGTGGCCGACTACGTGCGCGATATCCAGGGCCGCATCAGCCAGATCGGCATGACCCGGCCCGGCCAGGCCCGCCAGATCGTGGTGAACCACGTGACCTACGCGGCCTTCGGCCCGGCGACCGGTTGGACCTATGGCAATGGTCGCCAGCTGCAGCGTCCGCTGGATCTGGACTACCGCCCCCAGGCGGTGCATGACCCGGCCGCAGGCGGCCTGTCGCTGGGCTATGGCTATGATCCGGTGGGTTCGATCACCGAACTGAAGAACGGCACAGGCTCGACGGTGCTGGCCAAGTACGCTTACGACGCGCTGGGTCGCCTGACCCAGACCCAGGACGGTACGACCGGCACACCGATCGAAACCTATGCGTATGACGCCACCGGTAATCGCACCGCGCTGACCACCTCGGCAGGTACCGCCAGCTACACCTATCCCGCAACCAGCCACCGCCTGACTGCGGTGGATGGCGAGGCGCGCACCTATGACGCAGCGGGCAACACCACCAGCATCGGCAGCAAGACGTTCAACTATAACGACGCCAATCGCATGAACGCGGTGAAGCAGGGTAACGCCACACTGGAGAGCTACGGCTACAACCATCGTGGCGAGCGCGTGCTGCGTACCCCGGCCGGTGGCGCAGCGCAGATCACCCTGTATGACGAGGCAGGGCAGTGGCTGGGCAACTACTCGGCCACGGGCCAGGCGCAGCAACAGGCCATCTGGCTGGATAATTACCTGGTGGCGCTGATCAATGTGCCGGGTACCGGCGTGCCGGAGCTGGCCTACGTCCAACCAGATCATCTGGGCACGCCGCGCGTGGTGATTGATCCGGTGCGGAATGTCGCGATCTGGGAGTGGAGCAACAAGAGCGAGGTGTTCGGCAACCAGATACCAAGTGCCGACCCGGATGCCGATGGTGTGGTGTTCGAGCTGGCTCTGCGTTTCCCAGGGCAGCAGGCAACGGATGCGAGTGGGCTGTTCTACAACTACCAGCGCGAGTATGACCCGGCAGCAGGGCGGTACTCGCAGAGCGACCCCCTTGGATTGAACGCGGGGATGGCAACTTACGCATACGTGTCGTCAGGTCCGCTTGGTGCTGCTGATCCGTTTGGTCTGTGCGAGGATGATCACGTCTATCGTATTGATCGATTCAGTCTCTGCTCTCCGCAGTCAGCATTCAGAGCTGCAAAGGTGGTAAGTGCCCCAGGTGCGCCGCCGGCCAGAGAGGGATTCACCCCTGACGTTGAGCTTGTCGGGAACGGCGGACGAAACCACATTTCGCAATGGGTGGACTCAAAGAGCATGACAATCGTGAATTCAACGCGTCCCGGCCATCAGTTCCATCCAGGCACGGTATCGTGGAAGGTGGCGCCTGGGCCGCTGGGAATCGGGTCGCAGATCACAATCGTGGGCGAAGGATCCGGGCCCAATCCGATACTCAACGATGCGCTTGGTTTCCTGATTTTTGGTCCGGCGGCGACATTGGCCGCAACGCTTTGCATCGTTGGGCCACGATGATGGTAAAGCTCCTGACAGTGGTACTTCTGATTGGAGTGGGATTTGGATTATCCGATGGCGCTTGCGCCATCGGAAAACGGCCCTTCAAGATGATCCAGTTCTGCGTGCACGACCAAGAGGGCCTGGATCTGTTCAAGCAGACCCTCAGCGCTATCGCCAAGGACGAAAGAATGCAGTTCTTTGATGGCAGTGCTGAATTGGATCGGCAGCTTGCCAGGTCAAAGGTCGACGTGAAGCGTCCTGTCGTCTACGTCGGAGTCAAGCGGGAAGATGGCTCGGGACTGGAGGCGGGGAATCTCGGATTGGATCGCTTCGAAATAGCCATCGGCTTCTCTGAAGGAAGGACGCCCGCCGAGGCCCAGTCATTTTCTGTCCGTGTCGAACGCACCTTGGCCGAGCGCTGGAATGTACTCGCGATTCCACCGGACAAGGGCGCTACGCCGCTGGCATGTCGGGCGGGAAGGCCACAATCGGTCGCGCGATGAAAGAGCTTATGTCGGATGATGGAAGGAGCAGCCTGATCGTCCGCTGCCATTACGGATCAATCTGCAACCGCCCCATCGCCTGCGCGCACAACGACTGGCAGGCCATGACCAACCCCTCCATCACCCGGTCTCCCACGTACTCTTCCGGTTCGCCGTTCTGTCGGGTGCGTTCGGCCGCCAGCATCATTTCCAGCACCACCCGCAATCCACTCAACGCGCAATCGGCATCGGCCAGGGCCAGGCAGCGCCCGGGCAGCTGATGCCGCTCCCGCCAGGGTTGGCCATCGGCCGCCGCACCGACGCCGATGCGATGGAGGTTGGCAATGAAGGTGTTCCTGTCCACTGCGGGCACAGCCTGTGGCGAACCGTCGTCGTGGGCGGTGCTGCGGTAGGCGTGCAGATGCGGGAAGTCCGATTCGTTCATGGCAAGGCTCCGTGCAGGGCAATCGGTAGCCGCCACTCATAAAAGTGGCGGACGGTACGTGGTTCGAACACCGGGTTGATGTCAGTCCGGCGGGCCCGAAGGCCCCCACGCACCGCCCGCCATAGCCGGCAGACGGATTGCCAGCCGGCGCCACGCTAAGGTGACGCCGGCTGGCAAGCGCATACATCAACATCAACTCGGGTGTTCGAAGCCCGGCCACCCTTTTCCGGTGGCACGCCATCTGAGCCCCTGGCGCTGTGCAATGCCAATCAGAAGAGTTGCAAACATCACTCGATTGGAGACGCTTTCGGCATTCTCCCACGCTGTTAAGCACTGCCAGCGCTGGCTGGCGTGGTGATCCGTCCACACCGTGCAATCTGCGACAGGTGTCGAGGTTGGGGGAGGGAAGGGCACGGGTGGGGCGGGGCGATGGCGACAGGCTCCGCAAGGGCCTGAGTCGAGCGTCGCTGGCTCTCCCCCGGCGCCAAAGCGTGACGTGCGACTCGGGTTGACGTTCCCAGCCACCAAGCGCAGGCTGGTCCGGCACGTTTCCTAACCAGAAGGAGACTTATGACCGCGACCGCTTCGCTGCACCCAACCCCCGACACCCAAGGCCGTTCGCGCCTCTGGAGTGTGTTCTGGCTGCAGGGCGTCATTCCCAGCAACATTCTGTGGGCGGTAGCCCTCTGGGCCCTGGCCAACCAGCGCACCACGCTGCTGCTGGGGGTATTTGCCGTGCTGCTGCTCTATACCGGCTGGATCATCCCGGCGGTGTGGCGGGCGGCGCCCACCGCGCACAACCCCAACCTGGGCGTAGCCGCGCGTGGGCTGACCGTCGCCTGGGGGCTGAACACCGTGCTGGTGATCTTCTTCCTGACCCTGCAGCTGGTGGCTCAATAGAACTGAACGGGCTCGCCGCCACGGTCGAAGGCGGCGAAGCGGCCGATCTGACCGTCATGGATGGCGTTGACCATCAGCTGCAGCGGGCGCGCGGCTTCGTCGCTGTTGGGCGCGAAACCGGCGCGGCCGTCCAGCGCCGCCACGAAGACCAGGTCCCAGTCGATGCCGGTGGTGGTCGATTCGGTGGCCAGCGCCTGGAAGCTGGGCACCTCGGCCGGGAGCTTGTCCACGCACAGCACCGGCGACAGGGTGCCACCCTCGCGGCGGTCATGCCGGTCGCGCTGGTCGCTGGTGGGCGATTCGGGCAGCTCGGCGCGCACGAATACGAACAGCAAGCGTTGCGGTTCAGCCTGCTGGCCGGCGGCGTGCAGCAGCTGCTGGAAATCGTTCATCATCATGAGGGTTGTCACACGCCCGCTGCACGGAAAGCCGCATGCTGCCACAACGCCTGCCACGCGGGGCCGAAGACGATTGATTTAAGTCATGCCCATGGAACTGACTGCCGCGTACTCTGGCAATCGTTCCAGCAGACGAGGGTTTCCGGGCCGTTCCGGGCACAGGCAAGACGGTGGAGCAACAAGGTGGACCAGCCATGAGCCAACTCACCGACGGTTTCGGACGCAGCTTTCCGTACCTGCGCCTGTCGTTGACCGAAGCCTGCAACTTCCGTTGCAGTTACTGCCTGCCCGACGGTTACCAGGCCGATGGCCGCCCGCGCTTCCTGCAGGTGGATGAAATCGCGCGCCTGGTGCGTGCGTTTGCCGCGCTGGGCATGAGCAAGATCCGCCTGACCGGTGGCGAGCCCAGCCTGCGCAAGGACCTTGACGAGATCATCGCCACCGTGGCGGCAGTGCCGGGCATCCGCAAGGTGGCCATCACCACCAACGGCACCCTGCTGCCGCGGCGCCTGCCGGGCTGGCACCGCGCCGGCCTGACTGCGCTGAACGTGAGCATGGACAGCCTGCAGCGCGAACGCTTCAGGACCATCACCGGGCATGACCGCCTGCCGGAGATCGAACAGGGCCTGGCCTTGGCACAGGCGTTGGGCCTGCCGGCGATCAAGCTCAACGCGGTACTGCTCCGCGGCCTGAACGACGACGAGCTGCCGCAGTGGATGGACTACCTGCGCGACCGTCCCTTCAGCGTGCGCTTCATCGAACTGATGCGCACGGGCGACAACGAAGCCTATTTCCAGCGCCACCACCTGCGCGCCGACGTGGTGATCGAGCAGCTGCTCGCCGCTGGCTGGCACGAGCGTCCGCGCGCGGCCGATGCCGGCCCGGCGCGCGAGTTCGGCCACCCCGACCATCGCGGCAGCATCGGCATCATCGCCCCGTATTCGCGTGACTTCTGCAAGGGCTGCAACCGCCTGCGGGTGACCGCCAAGGGCGACCTGCGGCTGTGCCTGTTCGGCGAGTTCGGCGTGCCGCTGCGCCCGCTGCTGCAGCGCGACGATGACCACGACGCGCTGCTGGCACGCATCACCACACAGCTTGGCCTGAAAGCGGCCGGGCATGGACTGCACCAGGGCCAGACCGGGCTGACCCCGCACCTGGCCTCCATCGGAGGATGAGCAACACGATGAGTGGGGAATTGAATGCGGCCTTCCACATGGCCGATGTCCGCGACAAGCGCATCACCCGCCGCCGTGCGGTGGCGGTGGGCGAGCTGCATGCCGGCCCGGTGGCCTATCCGCTGATCGTCGAGCGCCGCCTGCCCAAGGGCGATGCGCTGGTGATGGCCGAGATTGCCGGCCTGCAGGGCGCCAAGATGGCCTCGATGCTGATGCCGCTGTGCCACCCGCTTCCGCTGGAGCTGGTGCAGGTGTTCTGCGCGGCGGTGCCGGAACGGCAGGCGATCCGCGTGTGGTGCGAGTGCGCCAGCGAGGCGCGCACCGGCGTGGAGATGGAGGCGCTGGCTGGCGTCAACGCGGCACTGCTGACCCTGTACGACCTGAGCAAGCCAGTAGAGCCGGCACTGCGCATCGAAGGCATCCGCCTGCTGTTCAAGGAAGGTGGCAAGCGCGGTGTGTGGCTGCACCCCGACGGCATGGACGATGCCGAGCGCGCGCGTTTCAAGCCGCGCGCCGAAGGGGTTGGAGGGCGCCGCCTGCGCGGTGATCACGCTGAGTGATCGTGCCAGCGAAGGCACGTATGAAGATGTGTCTGGCCCGACCCTGGTGACCGGCGTGAAAAAGCTGGGCGGCGAGGTGGTGACGGCCGAGGTGTTGCCCGATGGCATCGAGCCATTGGCGGGCCGCCTGCAGGCGTTGGCCGCCGATGGCGTGCGCCTGTGCCTGTGCACCGGCGGTACCGGGCTGGGCCCGCGTGACCTGACGCCGGAGGCGCTGCGTTCCTTGAACGCACGGCCGGTGCATGGCCTGGCGCAGATGGTGCGGGCACTGAGTGCGCAGCACACGCCGATGGCCTGGCTGAGCCGCGCCGAAGTGGTGCAGCTGGGCAACATGCTGGTGTTCGCATTGCCCGGCAGCCCGAAGGCGGCGGCGCAGTGCCTGGACATCCTAGCGCCGGTACTGGGCCACGCCCTGGCGATGGTCGATGGTGGTGGCCACTGATGATTGCCTACAGCGAAGCCCTGCAGCACCTGCTGGACGCGGCCACGCCGCTGCCGGCCGAGCACCTGCCGCTGCATGAGGTCGCTGGTCGCACTCTGGCCAGTGACATCGTCAGTGGGCAGTCGCTGCCGCCGTTCGACAATTCGGCAATGGACGGCTTCGCGCTGCGCGCCAACGGCGCGACGTTCGAAGCTGGTACCGAATTCGCGGTGCAGGGCTGGCAGGCGGCCGGCGATGCCGGTGCCGAAGGCGGCGAGGGTGCCTGGGAAATCATGACCGGCGCGCGCATGCCGGTTGGGCTGGATACGGTGGTGCCCGTCGAGAACGTGGACGTCCTCGCCAGCGAGGATGGCCGCCCGACCCGCATCGCCTTGAAGGGCACGGTGAAGCCGGGCCAGAACGTGCGCCTGCGCGGCCAGGATGTGAGCGACGGCGAGCGTGTGCTGCAGGCCGGGCAGGTACTGGACATCAACGCGCGCACCCTGCTGCATGCCATCGGCGTGGGCGAGGTGGCGGTGGTGGCGCGGCCGAAGGCGGCGGTGATCGCCACCGGCAAGGAGCTGGTGACCGAGGCGGCGCAGACGCTGGAATCGGGCCAGATCCGTGACAGCAACCGGCCGTATCTGGTTGCCCGCCTGCAGGCCGCCGGTGCCGAAGTGGTCTGGCAGGGCACCGTGGGCGATGACGTGGCCGCGTTCAATGGGGTGCTGGATGACGCGCTGGCTGCCGGCGCGCAGCTGCTGATCAGCACGGGCGCGGTGTCGGCCGGCCGCTACGATTTCGTTCCCGATGCGCTGCGTGGTCGTGGCGCTCGCATCGTGTTCCACAAGGTGGCGATCCGCCCGGGCAAGCCGCTGCTGTTCGCGGTGCTGCCCAATGGCGCGCTGTATTTCGGCCTGCCCGGCAACCCGGTCTCGGCCGCCGTGGGCCAGCGCTTCTTCGTGGAGCCGGTGCTGCGCCGCCTGCTGGGGCTGGCACCGGAACCCGTGTTGCAGCTGCCGCTGCAGGCCGACGTGCGCACGCCGCCGGGCCTGCGCTTCCATGCGCGGGCGCGAGTGGAAGTGGACGGTCAGGGGCGCCTGAGTGCGCGCGTGCTGTCCGGGCAGGAGTCATTCCGTTTGATGTCCATGCTGCAGGCCAACGCCTGGGTGGTGCTGGAGGCCGAAGGCGACCTGGCCACCGCTGGCACCCCGGTGCGGGTACAGGGCTGGGGTCACCATGACCCGGTGCAGCTGGTGAGCCAGGAGTCATGATGAAACAGGTGAATCTGCAGTTGTTCGGTGCGTTTTCCGATCTGGATGCCAGCCGCGAGATCGCGGTGGAGGTGGCCGGTGGCACCGTGGCCGACCTGCGCCAGGCGCTGCGCGAGCTGCTGCCGGTGCGTTGGCCGGACTTCCGTGCCGGCCTGCTGGATTATTCGGCGTTCGCCGACCAGCAACGCGTGCTGCGTGACCACGAGGCGCTGCCCGACGATGGCCGGGTGGCGATCCTGCCGCCGGTAAGCGGGGGCTGAGCGATGAGCGAGAAGATCATCGCCAAGGTGGTGGACCGCGCGCAGGCGGCGATCGATCCGGCCGAGGGCATCGCTGCGGTGTCCGATCCGGGTTTCGGTGGCATCGATGTGTTCATCGGCAAGGTGCGCGACGTCAACATCGGCCGGCCGGTGAACGGGATTACCTATGACCTGTTCGAGCCGCTGGTGCTGAACGAGTTCAAGCGCTTGGCCGCCGAGGTCGAGGCGACGTTCGGTCCGAAGCTGAAGCTGTATGTGGCCCATGCCAAGGGCCGGTTGGGCATTGGCGATGTGGCGGTGGTGGTGGCTGCGGGCAGCCCGCATCGAGACGAGGCATTCAGGGCCTGCCGGCAGTTGATCGAGGTGGTGAAGCACCAGTGCCCGATCTGGAAGCAGGAGCATTACGAGGACGGCGACAGCGAGTGGAGCGAGGGTTGCAGCCTGTGCCATGCGGACAGCGAACCCGCACATGCCCATGACCATGCGCACGACCACCACCATTGAGTCCGCTGCAGCCACGCATGGCGTGGCTCTACCACCGAATGTCTGGATGGCCGTGGGGTTCAGTAGATCCACGCCATGCGTGGATGGGGCCGTTCCCGCGTATCCAACCGGCGCAGCCACGCATGGCGTGGCTCTACCATGAATGGAACCATCAACGGCATCGTGCTGGCCGGCGGCCTGTCCAGCCGGATGGGCCGCGACAAGGCGCTGCTGCCGTGGCAGGGGCGCACGCTGCTGGAACACATGCGTGGCCTGCTGCTGCAGGCCGGCGCCGAACGGGTGTGGGTCAGCGGCGACTATCCGGCCTTCGGCGGCATCCCCGATCAGGTGGCGCGCTGCGGTCCCCTGGGTGGACTGCACAGCGTGATGCAGCAGATGCCCGATAGCCCGGGTTGGGTGGTAGCGGTGGACACCCCGTTGCTGGCGCCGCGGCTGCTGCAACGGCTGGCTGCCGAGGGGCAGGGCGCATGCACGATCTTTGACGGGCATCCCTTTCCCATGCTGTTGAATGTGGACAATGCCACTCGTAGCGTGCTGGCCGCGATGCTGGATGATGCGCAGGGGCCGCGCTCGGTACAGGCCTTCCAGCGTCGCCTGCAGATGCACGTGCTGGCGCTGGAAAGCGTTGACGAAGCCTGCCTGGTCAACTGCAATACCCCCGAACAATGGGAGGATGTTGCGTCATGAAAGTGCAGTTGCAGGACCAATCGGTACGGCTTCGCCTGGATGAGGCCGAACTGGCGCGCCTGCTGGCCGGCGAATCGGTCGAGAACATGACCCGCTTCGGCGGTATCGAAGGCTGGGGCATGGCGGTCTCGCTGCATGGCGGCGAGCAGCCCGTGCTGCTGGACGGTGGCACCTTCTGCCGCCTGGTGCTGCCACGTTCGGCCGTTGAGGCCTTGGCGGCGCGGCTGCCGTGCCGTGATGGCCTGCCGTTCGACATTGCCCTGGAAGATGGCGGCCAGCTTCAGCTGCAGTTCGATGTGGACGTGCGTGACAGCGTGCGCCAGCGCGGGGTGACCCGCCGCAACACCGCTTCACCGGTTTGACATTTGTCAGGGGCAGGCTGGAAACCGGCCCCTGATTGATCCAGATCAACCCCGTCGTCCGTGCTGCACGGCCTAATGGCTGCATGACGACGGGTCACAACTTGAAACGCAGTACCCACGTCATTCCACAGCCTTGGAGCCATGTATGACCGTCGGTAGCGATCCTGTTGTCCGCAGCACTGCCCGTCCGGGTCGCGTCATCAGCGACTGGACGCCGGAGGACCCCGGCTACTGGGAGCGCACCGGCAAGCGGGTCGCCACCCGCAACCTGGTCATCTCGATCCCCTCGCTGCTGCTGGCCTTCTCGGTCTGGGTGCTGTTCTCGGCGGTGTCGATCAGCCTGCCGAAGATCGGCTTCAACTTCAGTACCGACCAGCTGTTCTGGCTGGTAGCGCTGCCCAGCCTGTCCGGCGCCACCCTGCGCATCTTCTATTCGTTCGTGATTCCGATCTTCGGCGGCCGCCGCTGGACCGCGCTGTCGACCGCGTCGTTGCTGGCGCCGACGCTCTGGCTCGGCTTTGCGGTGCAGGACCCGGCCACGCCCTACTGGGTGTTCGTGGCCATCGCGATCCTGTGTGGCTTCGGTGGCGCGAACTTCTCGTCGTCGATGTCCAACATCTCCTTCTTCTACCCCAAGCAGAAGCAGGGCTTGGCGCTGGGCCTGAACGCCGGTCTGGGCAACGTGGGCGTGTCGGTGGCGCAGGCGGTGATTCCCCTGGTCATCACCGTGGGCGTGTTCGGTGCGCTGGGTGGTGCACCGCAGCCCACGGTGGAGGGTGGGGCGCCGCTGTTCCTGCAGAACGCCGGCTTCATCTGGGTGCCGGCCATCGCGCTGTGCGCCCTCGCGGCCTGGTTCGGCATGAACGACCTGACCAGCGCCCGCTCGTCGTTCTCCGAACAGGCGGTGATCTTCCGCCGCAAGCACAACTGGCTGATGTGCTGGTTGTACATCGGCACCTTCGGTTCCTACATCGGCTTTTCGGCCGGCTTCCCGATGCTGGTGAAGAGCCAGTTCCCGGACGTGAACCCGCTGGCCTACGCCTTCATCGGCCCGCTGCTGGGTGCGTTGATGCGTTCGGTGGGTGGCAGCATGGCCGACCGCTGGGGCGGCGCACGCCTGACTTTCTGGGTGTTCGCGCTGATGATCGCGGCGGTGTTCGGCGTGCTGCACTTCCTGCCCAGTGATGGCCAGGGCGGCAACTTCAATGGCTTCCTGCTCAGCTTCATGGCGTTGTTCGTGCTCAGTGGCATCGGCAACGGCACCACGTTCCGCATGATCCCGGTGATCTTCCGCACCCTGCACGAGCGCTGGTCGGCCAACGACAACGCCGAGGGCAAGGTGGCTGCTGCCCACCAGGCCAGCATCGAATCGGCCGCGGTGGTCGGCTTCTCCGGTGCGATCGGTGCCTACGGCGGCTTCTTCATTCCCAAGAGCTACGGCTCGTCCATCACCTTGACCGGCAGCCCCGACATGGCGCTGTACGGATTCGTTGTTTTCTACGTCACCTGCCTGGCCGTGACCTGGTGGTGGTACTACCGGCGCGGTGCCGAGACACCCTGCTGACGACATGAAAACGCACCGCAGCCAGATGACACACACAGCCACGATGCCGATGTCCGCAAAGGGAGACCCCCGATGAGTTATTTCCTCGATCGCTTGCAGTTCTTCAAGCGTGACCCCCAGACCTTTGCCGATGGCCACGGATTCGCCAAGAGCGAAGGCCGTGACTGGGAAAACAGTTACCGCGCCCGCTGGCAGTACGACAAGATCGTGCGTTCCACCCACGGCGTGAACTGCACGGGTTCGTGCAGCTGGAAGATCTACGTCAAGAACGGCCTGGTCACCTGGGAAACCCAGCAGACCGACTACCCGCGTACGCGCCCGGACCTGCCCAACCACGAACCGCGTGGCTGCCCGCGTGGCGCCAGCTATTCCTGGTACCTGTACAGCGCCAACCGGCTGAAGTACCCGCTGATCCGCGGCACGCTGCTGCGCCTGTGGCGCGAAGCGCGCAAGAGCAAGGGCCCGGTCGACGCCTGGGCCAGCATCGTGGAGGACAAGGAGAAGGCGCGCTCGTACAAGACCCGCCGCGGCATGGGTGGCTTCGTGCGCCTGCAGTGGGAAGAGGCCAACGAGATCATCGCCGCCTCCAACCTGTACACGGTGAAGCAGTATGGCCCGGACCGCGTGGTCGGCTTCTCGCCGATTCCGGCGATGTCGATGGTGTCCTATGCCGCCGGCGCGCGTTACCTGTCCCTGCTGGGTGGCGCCTGCCTGTCCTTCTATGACTGGTACTGCGATCTGCCGCCGGCCTCGCCGCAGATCTGGGGCGAGCAGACCGACGTGCCCGAATCGGCCGACTGGTACAACAGCCGCTACATCATCGCCTGGGGCTCGAACGTGCCGCAGACGCGCACGCCCGATGCGCACTTCTTCACCGAGGCGCGCTACAACGGCACCAAGACGGTGGCGATCTGCCCGGACTATTCCGAGCTGGCCAAGCTGACCGACCATTGGCTGCACCCGAAGCAGGGCACCGATGCGGCGCTGGCCTTCGCCTTCGGTCATGTGATCCTGCGCGAGTTTCATGTGGATTCGCCCTCGCAGTATTTCCAGGACTATTGCCGGCAGTACTCGGACATGCCGATGCTGGTGCGCCTGGAGCGCCGCGACGACGGCCGCCTGGTGCCGGGCCGTTTCCTGCGTGCCAGTGAACTGGGCGGGCTGGGTGAAGCCAACAACCCGGACTGGAAGACGCTGGCCTACGACGAGAACAGCGGCCAGATCGTGGTGCCCAACGGCTCGATCGGCTTCCGCTGGGGCGAGAAGGGCAAGTGGAACATCGAGGAGAAGGAAAGCAAGGGCGCCGATACGCGCCTGCGGCTGAGCCTGGCCGACGCCCATGAGGGCATCGAGGCGGTCAGCTTCCCGTACTTCGGTGGCATCGAGACCGACGGCTGGACCGCTGCGCCGGCCGACGACGTGCTTGAGCGCAACATCCCGGTGCGTCGCCTGGCCCTGGCCGAGGGTGGCGAGACCCTGGTGGCCACGGTCTACGACCTGCTGCTGGCCCAGTACGGCGTGGACCGTGGCTTTGGCGGCGGCAACGTGGCATCGAGCTTCGACGACATGGTGCCGGGCACGCCGGCGTGGCAGGAGCGCATCACCGGCGTGTCGCGCGCCGAGGTGATCGAGATCGCCCGCGAGTTCGCGCGTACCGCCGACAAGACCCATGGCCGCTCGATGATCATCGTCGGCGCGGGCATGAACCACTGGTTCCACAACGACATGAACTACCGCGGCCTGATCAACATGCTGATCATGTGCGGTTGCGTGGGCCAGACCGGTGGCGGCTGGGCGCACTACGTGGGCCAGGAGAAGCTGCGCCCGCAGACCGGCTGGCAGCCGCTGGCGTTCGGCCTGGACTGGAGCCGCCCGCCGCGCCACATGAACGGCACGTCGTTCTTCTACTTCAACACCGGGCAGTGGCGCTACGAGAAGCTGCAGGTGGATGAGCTGCTGTCGCCGCTGGCCGATGCCAGCAAGTACAGCGGCAGCCTGGCCGACCTGAACCTGCGCGCGGTGCGCATGGGCTGGTTGCCGTGTGCCCCGCAGCTGGACCGCAACCCGCTGCAGTTGGCACGCGAGGCCGAAGCGGCCGGCGTGGCCCCGGCCGACTATGCGCTGGGCAAGTTCAAGGACGGTTCGCTGGACTTCGCCTTCGCCGACCCGGACGCCAGCCAGAACCACCCTCGCATGATGTTCATCTGGCGCTCGAACCTGCTCGGTTCCTCGGGCAAGGGCCACGAGTACATGCTGCGGCATCTGCTGGGGACGCGCCACGGGCTGCAGGGCAAGGACCTGGGCGAGATGGGGGCGATCAAGCCGGAGGAAGTGAGGTGGCGTGACGAGGCACCGGAAGGCAAGCTGGACCTGCTGGTCACGCTCGACTTCCGCATGTGCACCACCGCGCTGTACTCGGACATCGTGCTGCCGACCGCGACCTGGTACGAGAAGGACGACCTCAATACCTCGGACATGCACCCGTTCATCCACCCGCTGTCGAAGGCGGTGGATCCGGCGTGGGAATCGCGCAGCGACTGGGAGATCTTCAAGGAGGTCGCCCGTACGGTGAGCGAGATGGCGCCGGGCGTGCTGGGCGTGGAGAAGGACCTGGTGCTGGTGCCGACCCTGCATGACACCCCCAACGAGCTGGGCATGCCGTTCGGCGTGGCTGATTGGAAGAAGGGCGAGTGCGAGGCCATTCCGGGCCAGACCATGCCGTCGATGACGGTGGTGGAGCGCGACTACCCCAATCTGTACCGCAAGTTCACCTCGCTGGGCCCGCTGCTGGACAAGCTGGGCAACGGCGGCAAGGGCATGAGCTGGGACACGAAGCACGAAGTCGAATTCCTCGGCAAGCTCAACCACACCGTGCACGACGAGGGCGTGAGCCAGGGCCGCCCGGCCATTTCGACCGCGATCGACGCGGCCGAGGTGATCCTGCACCTGGCGCCGGAAACCAATGGCCACGTCGCAATGAAGGCGTGGGAATCTCTGGGCACGTTCACCGGCCGCGAGCACACCCACCTGGCGGTGGGCAAGGAGCACGAGGCGATCCGTTTCCGTGACATCCAGGCGCAGCCGCGCAAGATCATCTCCTCGCCGATCTGGTCGGGCCTGGAGGACGACAACGTCAGCTACAACGCCGGCTATACCAACGTGCACGAGCTGATTCCGTGGCGCACGGTGACAGGTCGCCAGCAGTTCTACCAGGACCACGAGTGGATGATCGACTTCGGCGAGGCCTTCATGGGCTACCGGCCGCCGGTCAACACGCGCACGGTGGAGCCGCTGCTGAACCAGCGCCCGAACGGTAACAAGGAGATCGTGCTGAACTGGATCACGCCACATCAGAAGTGGGGCATCCACAGCACCTACAGCGACAACCTGATCATGCAGACGCTGTCGCGCGGTGGCCCGATCGTGTGGCTGAGCGAGGACGACGCGCGCAGTGCCGGCATCGTCGACAACGACTGGATCGAGCTGTTCAACGTCAACGGTGCGATTGCCGCGCGTGCGGTGGTCAGCCAGCGCGTGATGCCGGGCATGGCGATGATGTACCACGCCCAGGAACGCATCATCAACGTGCCGGGCTCGGAGATTTCCGGGACCCGTGGCGGCATCCACAACTCGGTGACCCGCATCGTGCTCAAGCCCACCCACATGATCGGCGGCTACGCGCAGCTGGCGTACGGCTTCAACTACTACGGCACGTGCGGCACCAACCGCGACGAGTTCGTGATCGTGCGCAAGATGGACAAGATCGATTGGTTGGACGATGAACAGCCCGCTGGCGCTTCGGCATCGGCCAGCAAGGAGGTGGTGTGATGAAGGTCCGTGCACAGATCGCGATGGTGCTGAACCTGGACAAGTGCATCGGCTGCCATACCTGCTCGATCACCTGCAAGAACGTCTGGACCTCGCGCGAGGGCGTCGAGTACGCCTGGTTCAACAACGTGGAAACCAAGCCGGGCATCGGCTACCCGAAGGAATGGGAGAACCAGGACAAGTGGAACGGCGGCTGGGTGCGTACCCGCGCAGGCAAGCTGGTGCCGCGTGCCGGTGGCCGTTGGCGCATGCTGGCCAAGATCTTCGCCAATCCGGATCTGCCGCAGATCGACGACTACTACGAGCCGTTCGATTTCGACTACCAGAACCTGCACACCGCCAAGGACAGCCAGCACCAGCCCACCGCGCGGCCGCGCTCGCTCATCAGTGGCGAGCGCATGCAGAAGATCGAGTGGGGCCCGAACTGGGAGGAGATCCTGGGTTCGGAGTTCAGCAAGCGCTCGCGCGACTACAACTTCGACCAGGTGCAGAAGGAGATCTACGGCGCCTTCGAGAAGACCTTCATGATGTACCTGCCGCGCCTGTGCGAGCACTGCCTGAACCCGGCGTGCGTGTCGGCGTGCCCGTCGGGTGCGATCTACAAGCGCGAGGAAGACGGCATCGTGCTGATCGACCAGGACAAGTGCCGCGGCTGGCGCATGTGCGTCTCGGCCTGCCCGTACAAGAAGATCTATTACAACTGGAAGAGCGGCAAGTCGGAGAAGTGCATCTTCTGCTACCCGCGCATCGAGATGGGCGAGCCGACCGTGTGCTCGGAAACCTGCGTGGGCCGCATCCGCTACCTGGGCGTGATGCTGTACGACGCCGACCGCATCGCCGAGGCGGCTTCGGTGGCCGCCGAGAAGGACCTCTACCAGGCCCACCTGGACATCTTCCTGGACCCGAACGACCCGGCGGTGATCGCCGCCGCGCGCAAGGAGGGCATCCCGGACAGCTGGCTGGATGCGGCCAGGCAGTCGCCGGTGTACAAGCTGGCGATCGACTGGAAGCTCGCGCTGCCGCTGCACCCGGAATACCGCACGTTGCCGATGGTCTGGTACGTACCGCCGCTGTCGCCGATCCAGTCGGCTGCCGAACGTGGCCGGGTGGGCATGAGCGGCGAGCTGCCGGACGTGGCCTCGCTGCGCATCCCGATGCGCTACCTGGCCAACCTGCTGACGGCGGGTGACGAAGCGCCGGTGGTACGCGCGCTGGAACGGCTGATGGCGATGCGGGCCTGGCGCCGGGCCAAGAACGTGGACGGCGTGGAAGACACCGCGGTGCTGGAACAGACCGGGTTGAGCATCGCCCAGGTGGAAGAGATGTACCGCTACCTGGCCATCGCCAACTACGAGGACCGTTTCGTGATTCCGACCGGCCACCGCGAGTACGCCAACGATGCCTTCGGCGAGCGCGGCGGCTGCGGCTTCACCTTCGGCAACGGCTGCAACGGTGACAGCCCGGCCGACCTGTTCGGCCAGCGCAAGAGCACCACCTTCGTGGTGGACAAGGGGCCGAACCACCGCCGCAAGGAGGTGGTGTGATGAGCGTGCTCAAGCTGGTCGGGGTGCTGCTGGACTACCCCCGTGAAGAACTGTGGCAGCACGGCGAGGAACTGCTCGCCGCCTGCGACGACCCGGCGCTGGGCGCCGCCCGCCGCCAGCAGCTGCGCAGCTTCGTGCAGCAGCTGCTGGACACCGATGCGCTGGACGCACAGGCCGCATGGCTGGCCAGTTTCGACCGTGGCCGCTCGATGAGCCTGCTGCTGTTCGAACACATCCATGGCGAGTCGCGCGACCGCGGCCAGGCCATGGTCGATCTGGTCGAGACCTACCGCCGCAACGGCTTCGAACTGGATGCACGCGAGCTGCCGGACTATCTGCCGCTGCTGCTGGAGTTCCTCGCCCATCGCCCCGGCAGCGAGGCCCGCGAGTGGCTGCACCACATCGGCCATATCGCCGGGATGCTGGCGGCGCGCCGCCGAGCGTGAGCTGCCGCACCGGGTGCTGTTCGAGATCCTGGTCGAAGCCGGCGACGGCAAGGCCGATCTGCAGGCGCTGCGCCAGCGTGCCAGCGAGGAAGTCCGCGACGATACCGCCGAGGCCATGGACCGCTTGTGGGAGGAGGAGGCGGTGCGCTTCGGTGCCGAAGCCCCTGCCGAAGACTGCAAGCCGCCCGTGCGTTCGCCGGTCCGTCCTTCGCATCGAGAGGTCCAGCCATGAGTTACTCCGTGCATCAATTCGCCTTCCAGTACTACCCGTACATCGCCGTGGCGGTGCTGCTGATCGGCAGCTGGGCCCGCTACGACAAGGCCATGTATACCTGGCGCACCGGCTCCAGCCAGATGCTGTCGGACAAGGGCATGCGGATCGGCAGCAACTGCTTCCACATCGGCATCCTGGCCATCCTCGGTGGCCATCTGGTCGGCCTGCTGACCCCGCATGCGGTGTACGAGCACTTCATCACCTCGTCGCAGAAGCAGATGCTGGCGATGGTGGTGGGCGGCGTGTTCGGCGCGCTGTGCTTCATCGGCATCAGCATCCTGCTGGTACGCCGCCTGTTCAATGCGCGGGTACGGGCTACCGGCAGTTTCGGTGACACCCTGGTGCTGGTGCTGCTGTTCGCCCAGCTGTGCCTGGGCCTCTACAGCATCCGCATCTCGTCCGGCCACCTGGACGGTGGGGTGATGGTGCAGCTGGCCGAATGGGCGCAGCACATCGTGACCTTCCGCGCCGGTGCCGCCGACTACATCGAGGGCGTCAGCTGGGTCTACAAGACGCACATCTTCCTGGGCCTGACCCTGTTCCTGATCGCGCCGTTCACCCGCCTGGTGCACGTGTGGAGCATTCCGATCAGTTACCTGTGGCGGCCGTACCAGGTGGTGCGCCGCCGCCAGGCCACGCTGCGCTACGGTCCGCGGGAGTAAACCATGGACAGCCTACCGAAATTCCTGCCGATCACCGTGATCGACTCCACCGCACCGGTGCCGGCCGAGGCGCATTCGCATCACCACGACGCGGCAGCGCAGGGGCCGCGCTCGCTCGGGCAGCCGGCGCCGTGCCGGCTGTTCGTGGACGAGACCGCGATCAGCGAGGCCGATATCGCCCGTGAAATGCAGCACCACCGGGCGATGCGCCCGGAACAGTCACGCGCCGAAGCGGCGCGTGCACTGGTGGTGCGCGAGCTGCTGCGACTGGAAGCGCAGCGGCTGGGCCTGCAGGCGCCGGAGGGCGGCCGGGTCAGCGATGAAGAGGTGCTGATCCAGCAGCTGCTGGAAGACGCGATCGAGGATCGGGTGCCGACCGACGCGGACTGCCGCCGCTACTTCGCGCAGAACCCCGAGCGCTTCCGCTCGCCCGATCGCGTGCGCCTGCGCCATATCCTGCTGGCCGCGCCGGCCGACGATGTGGCCGGGCGCTTCGCCGCTCGCACCGAAGGCGAGCGGCTGGTCGGGTTGCTGAAGGAATCGCCGCACCTGTTCGCCGATTTCGCCCTGCGCCATTCGCGCTGCCCGTCCAGCAGCGAAGGTGGTGACCTGGGCTGGCTGCAGCGCGGGCAGACCACGCCGGAGTTCGACCGCCAGGTGTTCCGCCTGCGCGAGGGCCTGGCCGGGTTCCCGGTGGAGTCGCGCTGGGGCTACCACGTGGTCTGCGTCGATGCCCGCGAGGAGGGCCAGCCGCAGCCATTCGAGGCGGTGCTGCCGCAGCTGCGTGACTATCTTGAACTGCAGGTGCGCCAGCGCGAGGTGCAGGCTTACCTGCTGCAGCTGCAGGAACGCTACCCGGTGCGCGGGCTGGACGCGATCGAAGCCGAAGCGGATATCGGCTGACCCCCATTGAACGAGGAAACCCCATGAACCAGGCCCTTGCCCCCGCCAGTGCCGGGCAGCAGCAACGTGCGCTGTGGCTGAGCACGTTCGCCTTCACCGTGTGCTTCGCGGTGTGGATGATCTTTTCGATCATCGGTATCCAGATCAGCCAGCAGCTCGGGTTGAATGACACCCAGTTCGGCCTGTTGATCGCCACGCCGGTACTGACCGGTTCGGTCAGCCGCGTCTTCCTCGGCATCTGGTCCGACCAGTTCGGTGGCCGCAAGGTGATGGTGCTGGTGATGCTGTGTGGCGCAGTGGCCACCTGGATGCTGACCTATGCACAGACCTACACCCAGTTCCTGATCGCCGCGCTGTGCGTGGGCATCGCCGGCGGCAACTTCTCGGTGGGCGTGGCCTACGTGTCAAAGTGGTTCCCGGCCAGCAAGCAGGGCACCGCGCTGGGCATCTTCGGTGCCGGCAACATCGGCTCGGCGGTGACCAAGCTGTTGGCGCCGCTGCTGATGGTGGCCGCGGGTTGGACCATGGTCGCCAAGGTCTGGGCGGTCGCGCTGGCCGTCACTGCGGTGCTGTTCTTCCTCTTCAGCAAGGAAGACCCGTCGCTGGAGCAACGCCGCCGCGAGGGCGTGAAGCCGGTGCCGTTCGCCGAGCAGATGGCGCCGCTGAAGAACCTGCAGGTGTGGCGGTTCTCGCTGTACTACTTCTTCGTGTTCGGCGGCTTCGTGGCGCTGGCGCTGTGGCTGCCGCACTACCTGGTGGGCGCCTATGGCATGGACGTGGGCCACGCCGGCATGCTGGCTGCGTGCTACTCGATCCCGGCCAGCCTGTTCCGCGTGGTCGGTGGCTGGATGTCGGACCGGATGGGCGCGCCGGGTGATGTACTGGACCTTCGGCGTGTCGGCCATCTGCACCTTCCTTCTGGCGTATCCGGATACCGAATATGTGGTGAAAGGCATCCACGGCCCAATCCACTTCCATCTGGCCATCGGCGTGGTGATGTTCACCGTGCTGGTGTTCGTGCTGGGCTTCTTCATGTCGCTGGGCAAGGCGGCGGTCTACAAGCACATTCCGGTGTACTACCCGCAGCACGTGGGTGCGGTGGGCGGTGTGGTCGGCATGATCGGAGGCCTGGGTGGCTTCATCCTGCCGATCGTGTTCGGGGCATTGAACGATGCCGTGGGCATCTGGAGCAGCTGTTTCATGCTGCTGTTCGTGCTGGTGGCGGCTGCACTGGCCTGGATGCACTTCGCGATCCGTCGCATGGAGCGCCGTCACTTCCCGCAGATCGACCGCGAGACCGACCTGCCCGAAGCCATCGATGCGGCCGCCGCCGAGCGGGTGCGCGGCAGGTGAACGGGGTTGCCGGCCAGCGGCCGGCACTACCGGGACGGTGCGCGGTGGGTGAACGGGGCTGCCGGCCAGCGGCCGGCACTACCGGGTAGCGGGTGAAAGGGTAGTGCCGGCCGCTGGCCGGCATGAACCCACCGATGCACCGCGCTTGATTTCAATCAGGGCCACGCGAAGAGGAACGCCCGAAGATGTGTGCCATGAGCTTCCACGTCGATGAGAGTGAGGACACTGCGCTGCAGGCGGCATTGCTGCGGCAACCCCGGTATGTGCTGTTTCCGGCGGCTGACCAGTTCAGCACCGGGTTTGGCGAAAGCGGCTGGCGTGCCGCCGTGCGTGCCAGCAACGAGCACCTGATCCCGCGTGGCTTGACGCTCGGCTTCCAGGCCGGTCGTGGCGGGCGCGATGTGCCGCCACAGGCGTATCTGGACACGTTGCTGCTGGCCCTGCAGCTGCAGGCCGATGCCCTGGCCGAGGACCGCGAAGTGGTGGCGATGGTGTTGCAGCTGGGATTGGCCGAGACGTTGCCGCCGCCGCAGCTGGGCCAGCTGCTGGACGCGGTGCCGCAGCACCTGCGCACGGTGGCGCGCCCGCAGGTGGAGGTGCGGCTGGACGCCGGCAGCGCGCTGGCGCCGGCGCAGCTGCGCGCGGTGGGCTGCACCCGCCTGAACGTGATCGATCGTGCCGATGCGCCGGGGCCGACCCTGCTGGCACAGGCGCGGCAGGTCGGCTTCACTGCGCGCTACTACCAGCTGCGCGTGCCCAGCTGCGAGGACGCCGGCTTCATTGAACGGCTGCATGAGGTGCTGGCCGAAGCGCCTGAGCGCATCCTGCTGCCGGCGCCGTGTGCGCTGCCACGGGATCCCTCGGCGGCGCACTGGCTGCAGGCCTGGCGCCTGCTGCGCGCGGCCGGTTACGAACCGATCGGTGGTGATCACTACCAGCGCGGCGACCTGCCCAACCCACATGGGCCCGGCGATGGCCAGCGCCACTGCGACCTGGCCGGCGTGCCACGCCGCGACCGCAGTGATTTCATCGGGCTTGGCCTGTCCGCCTGCAGCCAGATCGGCGAAGTGTTCTACCGGCTGGAGGACGAACTGGGCGAATGGCGGGCGCGATTGCAGTCCGGTCACATGGGCGTTGCCGCGGGCCTGATCCTGTCCGAGGACGAGCGGATGGCGGCCGAGGTGGCACAGAGCATCGCCTGCGACCATGCGCTCGATGCGGCCGCCTTCGAGTGGCGCAATGATGAACCGTTCGAGGAATGCTTCGCCGAACAGCTGCCGGCGCTGTCGCCGTTGCTGGCGCGCGGTTGGGCACACTGGGATGCACGCGTGCTGCGGCTGGCCGAAGAAGGCCGCCTGCTGTGGCGTATGATGGCCGCATGCTTCCGGCCGGCGGCCGCCATCGCTTGAGTCCTGCCTCGATGTCTTCGAATCCGCCTTCCCAGGGCCGTCTCGGCCGGGCCACGCCGAACCCCGCCGCCGCCGATGATGGCGACGCGCTGCACTTCTGCAGTACCTGTGCATTTTCCGATGCCTGCATGTCACAGGGTTACGACAAGACCGCGCTGGGCGACCTGCACGTCCTGGTCGACCACGTCGGCCCGTTCCATGCGGGTGACTACATCTTCCGCGCCGGCGAATCGTTCGATTCGATCGCCGCGGTACGCGCCGGCATGGTCAAGACCTTCGTCGATGACAGCCAGGGCAACGAGCAGGTGCTGGGCTTCAGCCTGCCGGGCGAAGTGATCGGCCTGAATGCGATCCACGGCTCGCGATTCCCCTGCAATGCGGTGGCGCTGGATACCGTGCACCTGTGCCGCATCTCGTTCCCCAAGCTCAGCCTGCTGGCCACGCGCATGCCGGGGCTGCAGGCCAAGCTGTTCAGCCTGCTCAGTGCGGAGATCGGCAAGGTCGCCACGCTTGCCGCCAATCACCGTACTGAAGAGCGCATGGCCGCGTTCCTGCTGGACATGTCCGAGCGTTACGCGCGTCGCGGTTTTTCCGCCACGCGTTTCAACCTGACGATGGCACGTACCGAGATCGCCAATTATCTGCGGATGGCGCCGGAAACCGCCAGCCGCGTGCTGCGCCGCCTGAGCGATGATGGGATCATCGCGGTGAAGCAGCGTGAGATCCTGCTGCTGCAGCCCGAGCGTCTGGCGGCGCTGGCGGTGGCCGACGAATCTGATCCGAACTGAACCTGGCCGGGAGCCGATGATGAAGCGCGCTGGACTGTTGTTGCTGGGACTGCTGGCCACGCTGCCGGCCTGGGCGGCCGAGCTGACGGTGTCGGCGGCCTCCAGCCTGACCGAGAGCTTCCGCGAACTGGGCGCTGCCTATGAGAAGGCGCACCCGGGTACCAAGGTCGATTTCAACTTCGCCGCCTCTGGCGTGCTGCTGCAGCAGATCAGCCGTGGCGGGCGCCGGTGGACGTGTTCGCGTCGGCCGATGAAACCACGATGGACCAGGCCCAACAGCAGGATCTGCTGGCGGTTGGCACCCGCGAGGTGTTCGCTATGAACGCGCTGTGGGTGGTGGTGCCGCCGCAGGCCAAGGCCGCGCCGCGTAGCTTGAAGGACCTGGCCGGTGCCGGCGTGCAGCGCATCGCACTGGGCAACCCGGACAGCGTGCCGGTCGGCCGCTATGCCAAGGGCGCGCTGCAGGCAGCCGGCCTGTGGCCGTCGGTGCAGGGCAGGATCATCACCACGCAGAACGTGCGCCAATCACTGGATTACGTGGCGCGCGGTGAAGTGGATGCCGGCTTCGTCTATGCCACCGATGCGCAGGCGATGCCCGACCGGGTGCGCCGCGCCTTCGCGGTGCCGGTGTCGGGGCGCATTGCCTATCCGTTGGCGGTGACCAAGGCCAGTGCGCAGCCGGCCGAGGCCAAGCGGTTTGCCACGTTCGTGCGTTCGGCGCAGGGCCAGGCGATCCTGGCCAGGCATGGGTTCGGCAAGCCCTGAGGCATGGATCTCGACTGGAGCGCACTGGGGTTGTCGCTGAAGGTGGCCGGCTGGGCCACTGCGATCAATCTGGTGCTGGGCGTTGGTCTGGGCGCGCTGCTGGCGCGCCGTCGCTTTCCCGGTCGCGAGCTGCTGGATTCGGTGTTGACCCTGCCGATGGTGCTGCCGCCGACCGTGCTGGGTTATTACCTGCTGGTGCTGATCGGCCGCAACGGACCGATCGGTGCATGGCTGCAGTCGTGGTTCGGCATCAACCTGGTGTTCACCTGGCAGGCGGCGGTGATTGCTGCGGCGGTAGCTTCGCTGCCGCTGGTGTTCAAACCGGCGCGCCGCGGCGTTCGAGGAAGTGGACGGTCAGCTGGAGCAGGCCGCACGCACGCTCGGTGTGTCCGAAGCGGCGGTGTTCTTCCGCATCACGTTGCCACTGGCCTGGCGCGGCATCCTCGCCGGCCTGTTGCTGGCGTTTGCACGCGCGATGGGCGAGTTCGGCGCCACGCTGATGGTGGCCGGCAGCATTCCGGGCCGCACGCAGACGCTGTCGATCGCCATCTACGAAGCGGTGCAGGCCGGTCAGGACGGCAAGGCCAATGCGCTGGTGATCCTGACCTCGGTGGTGTGCATCGTGATCCTGCTGCTGGCCGCGCGGCTGGTGGGCAGGCGTCGCCGGGAGCTGCGTGATGTGGCTTGACCTGCAGGTACAGCGCCGACTGCAGGCGGCCGGCCAGAGTTTCGTGCTGGACGTGGCGTTGCAGTGCACGCAGCGGCAGGTGGTGCTGTTCGGACCCTCCGGCGCGGGCAAGAGCCTGACCCTGAAGGCGGTGGCCGGGCTGCTGCGGCCTGGCCAAGGTCATGTGCGGCTGCAGGGGCAGACCCTGTTCGATGCGGCCACCGGTGTGGATCTGCCGCCGCAGCGCCGCCGGCTGGGCTACGTGTTCCAGGATTACGCGCTGTTCCCGCACCTGAGCGTGCGCCAGAACGTGGCGTTCGGTCTGGAGAAGGGGTGGTTGAATCCGCGCCTGGGCCAGCGCTTCGATGTGGTGGAGCAGTGGCTGCACGCATTCCGCATCGACGCGGTGGGCGACCTGCTGCCCTCGCAGGTATCCGGGGGACAACGCCAGCGCACGGCATTGGCGCGCCCTGGTGACGCAGCCGCAGGCGCTGCTGCTGGATGAGCCGTTCTCCGCGCTGGACCATGACCTGCGCCAGCACCTGCGCCAGGAGCTGGAAACCGTGCTGGACAAGACCGGCATTCCATTGCTGTTGATCAGCCACGATCCGCAGGATGTGGCCATGTTCGGCCAGCAGGTGGCACGCGTCGTCGACGGCCGCATCGTCGGCGGTTGATCCGTGATGGACGCACGGGCGATGGTTGGTTAAGTCTGATGGTAGTGCCGGCCGCTGGCCGGCAACCACGGAATCCGGGGCACCCGGCCAGCGGCCGGCGCTACCATTCCAGCGTTCGCGCAATCCAGTGGAATGGATCAATACAACTCGCAGTGCGTGCGGCCTTCGCCCCGCAGCGCGTCCCAGTGCCCTTCGCCACTGATGGCATCGATGGCCTCGCGCACCGCGCCTTCCAGGTGGCTCTTGTTGCCGCACAGGTAAAGATGCCCGCCGCGGGCCAGCACATCGCGCACTTCATCGCCGCGCTGCTGCAGCACATGCTGCACATAGACCTTTTCGGCGCCATCGCGCGAGAACGCGGTATGCAGGCCGGCCAGCACACCACGCGTGTGCCAGTCCTGCAGCTGGTCGCGATACAGGTAGTCGTGCTGGCTGTGCTTCTCGCCGAACACCAGGTGCACTTCGCGTTGGCAGGCGGTGGCCTGCAGCTCCTGCATCAGGCCCATCAGCGGCGCGATGCCGGTGCCGGTGCCGACCAGCAGAAGGGGAGCTTCGCCGGTATCTGGCAGATGGAAGCCGGGATTGGAGCGGCAGTACACACGGGCATGGTCGCCGCCGTGCAGCAGGCTGCCGGTGGCAGTGCCGAAGCGCTCGCGACCGCGCAGGGTGTAGCGTACTTCGCGCACGCACAGGCTGAGTTGGTCGTTGCAGGGGTGCGAGGCGATCGAATAGGCGCGCGGCAGTCGCGGTGACAGTAGTTCGCGCAGCCGGGCCAGCGGCACGCTGTCCGGCGTGGCGTGGTCCTGCAGCACGTCCAGCACGTCCAGCCCGTGCAGGTAGGCTTCGAGCTCGCGCTTCTGGCTGACCTTCAACAGGCCCTTCAGCACCTCGCTGCCGCCGAGCTTGGCCAGTTCGCGCAGCACGCCCTTGCTCAGCAGGCGCAGCTCGCGGTCATGCAGGGCGGCCACGGCGGCGGTGTCGCCGTACCAGGTGGCCAATGCCTGCAGCAGGGCAGGGTCGTTCTCGGGTACCACGTGCAGGGTGTCGCCCGCGCGGTAGGCCATGCCACTGCCGGCAATGTCCAGCTGCAGGTGCCAGGCGGCCGGGTCGCTGCTGTTCAAGCGGCGGCGTTCGAGAATGTGGGCGGCAAAGGCATTGTCTTCGCCATAGGCGGTGACCTGCAGGTGCAGGTCCTGGCCAGCGTTCACGTCGCCGTCCAGGACCTGGCCCAGCACCGGCTGCCATTGCTGGAAGAACTGCTCGTAGCCCAGATCGGCATCGACGCGATGCAGCAGTGGCTGCGCCTGGCGCTCGCTCAGCGCGGCATCCAGCGCCTTGGTGAAGCCGCAGAAGCTGGGGTAGCCGGTGTCGCCGAGGCCGAACACCGCATAGCGAAGGCCGCTCAGCGTCGAAGTCTGGCGCAGGGTTTCAAAGAACTGTTCGCCGTTGGCCGGCGGTTCGCCATCGCCGAACGAGCTGGAGATCGCCAGCAGCACATCGCCGTGGCCGAGGCTGGCCACGTCGATGTCGTTGAACGGAAGCACCTGCGGCCCGTGCGGCTGCAGGTCCGCGCCCAGGCGCTGGGCCAGGGCGCGGGCATTGCCCGACTCGGACGCGAAACCCACCAGCAGGCGGCTGAAGGGCGTACTGGTCGGGAGGGCGTTCACGCGGCCTCGTAGAAGTCGTCGAACTTTTCCTTGCTGAACTCGACCAGGTCGTAGTTCTGCATCAGGTCGTTCACCACGCGGCGGATGCTGATGTACGAGGTGATGTTGCCGTCGGCGTCGAACAGCGGCTGCACGGTGGTGTCGACCACGTAGAGCACGCCGCCCTTGCCGAGGTTGGGCACGATGCCGGTCCAGGTCTTGCCGGCCTTGATGGTGTCCCACATGTCCTTGTAGACCGCCTTGGGCACGTCCGGATGGCGCACGATGCTGTGCGGCTGGCCGATCAGCTCCTCGCGGGCGAAACCGGTGAGCGTGCAGAACAGGTCGTTGGCGTAGGTGATGTTGCCCTGCAGGTCGGTGGTGGAGATCACCATGACGTTCTGCATGGCGTTCAGCAGCTGGGCGTTGTCGGGGGTGTAGCTCATCGCAGGTCCTTTGGATGCCGGTAACGCCGGCGTATTGGGTTCCTGCATAGAGATACGCCCGCGCAGCGGCGGGCGGATTGACATTGATCAAGTGGGTGGCGGGATCGGCTGCGACCGGGTGTCGCAGGGCGCGTTCACTGCTGCAGGGGAAAGCCGATCGTCTCGTGGCAATGCCGCATCAGGTGGCGGCCTCCCTCATTGATGTGCAAGGTGTCCGCGTCACCGAAGAACCGCAGCAGCGCTCCCCCGGTCGTACTGCCTGCATGCGCGGAGCGCCTGGCTGCCGATGGCAGAAACGGATCAGCTCGCGGATCGTGTCCGCCAGGCAGATCCGCACGTGCAACGGCGCCTTCGATCATCAGCTGGGCACATGCGCCTGCCAGATAGGCGTCTGGTTCGCGCTGCCCGCCGCGCCGAGGCTGTCCTGCCAATGCGGTGGCGATATGCTGGAACTCATGGGCGGTGGTGGCGATCACGCGCCTGCGCAGCGAGTCGGTGTCGGGGCCGGAGGGAAACCAGAAGCTGACCATCTGACCCGGCGGCTCTGGTCCCGGCAGCTGTCGCCAGATGCCGCCTCCGTCACTTACGATCGTCAACTGATAGCGCATAGGCGTCCGTTCCTGCCCATTGGCCTGGAGCGGCAGTCCAGCGGATCGTGCGGCGGCCTCGCAGAGCCGTGACGCCTGCATGGCCGAAAGCGCTCGATCTGCCCAGAGAACTCGAGTTGCGACGGATGACCACCCGCACTCGATGGACCGATTGGGGAACTCCGAGCTTTCCGGGCCGGGAAGCATCGACACTGTGCTGATCTTCAGATGTGAGGAAGGGCCTCGCAGCAGGGTGGCATACCCTCCATCGGTACTGACCAGGTTCCGGGGAGGCAGCTGGATGGATTGGCACGCACTTGTGGCCAGAAGGATTGCCGCCAGCACAGCATAGAGCCCAAGCGCGGGGCCCGGTCGGGTACGCCTGGACTGACGGCGCTGCATCAGAGGGGCAGCCCGCGAGTAGATGTGAGGGGGATACCGATTGCTGCCACGACAACTCGCAGATTGCTCATTGGTACTCTCCACGTTGGACGTCGATCGACCGATCAGCTCAACCCGCTGATTCGGCAGTCGATCCGTACCGGCCCAGGCTCGATCAGGCAATCGGAATTGTTTCAAGCACCTCCAGTAGGTGGCTCCGGGCCACGTTTGAGGCGGCACGCAAATGTGCAGGTCGAGCTGATAGCGACCGTCGCGCCTCCAGTCACACACACGTGGGTACCTCGCGCGTGCGTCAGCCCATCAGATAGCGCAGTACACCCGCCGAGACCACGCCGATCAGCACCGTCGGCAGCATCGACAGCCGTGTGGCAGCCAGCAGGGTGATCGCCAGCGCGGCGAGGTCGGCGGGCTTGTCGGCGACGAAGTCGGGCGCGATCACCGAGATCAGCACGCAGCCGGGTGCGGCTTCCATCACCGTCACTGCGCGCTTGCTCAGTGTGCGGTTGCGCAGTGCGAGGAAGCCGATGATGCGGGTCAGGTAGGTGGCAGCGGCCATCAGCACGATGGTCAGCACCGAGGTCCAGTGGATCAGTCCGTTGAAGATCATGCCGCGTCCTCCGCCAGCAGCCAGGCTGCGGCCAGGCCGGCCAGCGCGCCGCTGGCCACGTACCAGGCGCCGGGAACCAGCAGGTAGGTGGCCGCGGCCACCACCAGGCTGACCAGCCACGGACGCGCTGCTTTCATACCCTGCCACATGCCGCGCAGCAGCACCAGGAACACGGCCGGGAAGGCCATGTCGAAGCCGTAGGCGTGGATGTCGCCCAGCATCGGCCCAACGATCGCGCCCAGCGCGGTGCAGGCCACCCAGACCGTGTACAGGCCTGCCGACACGCCCAGGTAATAGGCCAGGCTGAAGCCGAGCGCACGGCGCCGTGCATCGGCCACGCCCATCGCCCAGCTCTCGTCGCACATGAAGAACAGCGCCGGCAGCACGCGGCGGCGCGGCAGGTGCTGCAGCAGCGGGGCCAGGCTGGCGCCCATCAGCAGGTGGCGGCTGTTGACCAGCGCGGTGATCGCGACGATCAGCGCGATGTGCGGCGGCGAGGTCCACAGTTCGACGGCGGCGAACTCCGAGCCGCCGGCGAAGTTGAGGCCGGTCATCAGCGGCACTTCCAGGGCGCTGAGGCCTTTCTGGGCGGCCTGGGCGCCGAGCACCAGGGCGAAGGGAATGAAGCCGATCATCACTGGCACGGCGGCGCGCAGGCCGCGCAGGAATTCGGCACGCGGGGCGGTATCGCAGGTGTCGGGCAGGGGGAGGGTGGTACGGGCGTCCATGGAACGGCACAACATGGTGGGGGTGGCCCATGCTATCGGTCCGATCGCGAAATCGGGTTGCGTTGATGCCATTCAGTTCGGGAATATTGAGATTCCATGCGGCCAAGGTCGCCAACGGTGAAATCCCATGCAGTATCAGCTCGACAACCTCGATCGCCGCATCCTCGATGCCCTGCAGCGTGATGGTCGCCTGCAGAACCTGGAGCTGGCCCGGCTGGTGGGCCTTTCGCCCTCAGCCTGCCTGCGGCGGGTGCGGTTGCTGGAGGAGGGCGGCTACATCGACCGCTACGTTGCCCTGCTGAATGAGGCGAAGGTGGGTCGTGGCTTCACGGTGTTCGTGCGGGTCTGGCTGCGCGGGCAGGACGAGGACACCACCAACCACTTCATCAACAGCATCAAGTCGTTCCCGGAAGTGCTTGAATGCCATCTGATGGCGGGTGACTGTGACTTCCTGCTGCGGGTGGCGGTGGCGGACCTTGATGCCTACCGGCAGTTCCAGATGCAGCACTTGAACCGGATTGCCGGGGTGCAGAACACCAAGACCGAGATCCCGATGCAGCGGATCAAGCAGACCACCCAGCTGCCGCTTTGAGGATGGGTGGTTCCGGCCGGGTTGCACCCGGCACCCGCGGTAGTGCCGGCCGCTGGCCGGCAACCTCAGAAGCAACAGCAACCGCAACGGCGATGGTCCAAGGGCGGCGGGGCGGTGTGGCCAGGCAGGACACGCCGTAGACCCGTCCATGGGGGCTCGATGGCGCCATCCATGGCGCCAACGATCCTGCCTGCCCACACCGCCCCGCGCCTGACAGTTCCCCGCGACCTGTTGGGGTCGGATCCCGTTGCTGTGCAACGGGCTCTGACCCCGGGAGCAGATGAACATGTCTGCTCGATTCATTGATGCCTGATGCGTTGACTGGCTTCACGGAGCCTGGCTCGCCGCCGGCTGTGGGCGACGGTCATCGCAATGACATGTGCCCCCGGTACGGTTTGAGCCCGCTTGCTGGTCGTGCGCGGGCCGGGATTCCGGTCGTGGCGCGCGTCCACTGCAGCTGCTGTCGCTGCCGAGGGTCATGTGTTCTACGTCAGGGGGCTGAATGGACACCATGCGGTCAGAACTTGGAAGGTGGCCATCGCCGCATGGCTGCTGCTGTCCTCTGCCGCTGCCGCGCAGGACGGTGTTCATGCCTACGATATCCCTGCGCAGCCGCTGGAACAGGCGGTCGAGCGCTTCAGTGTCATCAGCGGGTGGTCGGTGATGTACCCGGGCGACCTCGCCGCGGGCCGCAGCAGCCATGCGCTGCGCGCCAGCCTGATGCCGCTGCCTGCGTTGCAGATGCTGCTGCAGGACACCGGCATCGAGGCCGAGGTGATCGGCGAGCAGCGCGTGGTGCTGCGCCGGGGCACGCCCGCGGCAGCCGAACCCGGTATTGGCGCCGAGCTCCCGGATGTTGAACGTCGGCGTCGCTACGGCGGCCTGCAGCAGCGGCTGCGTGCGGCGTTCTGTGACGACCCCGAGATCGCGCCCGGCCGCTATGCCGCAACGCTGCGCTTCCGCGTCGACGGCGAAGGTCAGGTGCAGCAGCCCGAGCTGCTGTCGGGCAGTGGCAGTGCCCGCCGCGATGCGCGCCTGTTGCAGGCGCTGCAGGGCCTGGTGCTGGCGCCCGATGCCGCTGCGCTGCCGCAGCCGGTGACGCTGCAGATCCGTCCTTCCGGCACCGACCACGACTGTGGCCGGCGCGCGCCCCTTCCATGACTTCAAGGATTCGAACATGAGCAACGGTACGGCTGGGGCAGTTGACCTGATGGACCACCTTCTGGGGGCCTACGACGAGCTGAAGCGCCGCTTGGTGCGCAAGCTGGGCTCGGAAGAGCTGGCCGGCGACGCGCTGCAGGACACCTGGATGCGCCTGAGTGCGCGCCGTGACCGTCTGGATGCCGTGCAGAATCCCGCGGCCTACCTGCTGCGCATGGCGATGAACACCGTGATCGACCGCCAACGTGCCGACCACCGCCTGCTGAGCCTGGAAGAGGTGGATACGCTGATGGAGATGGCCGACCCGGCACCGGGCCCGGCGCAGGCGGCCGAACTGGATTTCGCGCTGGAAGACATGGTCGGCCTGCTGCAGCGCATGCCCGAGCGCCGACGCCGCATCCTGCTGGCGATCCGCGTCGATGGCCTGCAGCAGCGCGACGTCGCCGACCAGCTGGGCGTGTCGCTGCGGCTTGTGCAGCGCGAGCTGAAAGCGGCCCAGGACTACCTGGCCGAGCGCAGTGGACAGGGGCGTCAGGTGCGGTTCTGAGCGACGGCATCCGTCTACACTTTGACGCCGAGCAGAACCCCGCAGCGTGCGGGTCCGGCATGAGCCCCCATGGATCCTGACGATCGCCCGCAACGCCCGCTGGATGCCGTCGAGCGTCAGGCCCACGCGTGGGTGGTGCGGCTGACTTCGGGCGAGGCGACCGCCGCCGATGGGCGCAGGTTCCGCGAGTGGTGCGAGGCTGACCCGCGTCATCGCGAAGCATTCGGCCGTGCGCGCCGGCAATGGGAGCGGGTACGCCTGGCCGGCGAACAGCTGCCCGCCGCTGCGCGCCAGCCGGTCGCGCCGACGCCGTCCCAGCGCTGGAGCCGGCGCGCCTTCCTGGGCGCCGCGATTGCCGCACCGGCCAGTCTGGTGGTGGTGGCGGCGATCCGCCCGCCGTTGGGGCTGTGGCCCTCGGTGACGGCGATGGCGGCCGATTTCCACACCGGCACCGGTGAACGGCTGCAGATCGCGCCCTTGCCGCAGCTGAAGATCGAACTGGATACACAGAGCAGCCTGCGCCGTCGTTCGGAAACGCAGGGCGAAGGCTTCGAGCTGGTGCAGGGCCAGGCCGCGATCGAAACCCAGGCAGGCCTGCGCCTCGCCCTGTTCGCGGGGCCGGGCTGCGTGATCGCCGATGAAGGTGCGGTGCGCCTGGACGTCCGCAACACCCACGGCCAGGTACGGGTGACCTGCCTGCAGGGCAGCGCCCGCATCGAGCACCCGCAGGGCCGCCTGCAGCTGCAGGCGGGCCAGCAGACCCAATACGACGAGCGCCTCAGTGGCGTGGTGGCCGAAGCCCTGGCCTCGGAAGTGAGCGCCTGGACCGAGGGTATGCTGGTGTTCCGTCGCGCTCCATTGCGCGAGGTGGTGGATGAAATCAACCGCTACCGCCGCGGCAAGGTGCTGCTGGGCGAATCGGCGTTGGCGCGGGCCCCGGTCAGCGGTCGCTTCCGCATCGATGATCCGGACGCGGCGCTGGAGCAGCTGCGACTGACGATGTCGCTGGATCTGCGTCGCTTTCCGGGTGGCATTGCCGTCCTTGGTTAGGTGAAGACGCTGGCCGTGTGCGCCGCGCAGGGCTGTTGCAAGCAAGGAGACGCCAAGGATGCGCAACGAGACCATCGGTGTGCTGGATCTGCGCCGCAATCTGTCGGCGTTGCTGGAAACCACGCAGCGACGGCCCTTGATGGTGCATCGCTATGGATCGCCGTGGGTGTGCGTGGTATCCGATGCGCAATGGCAGCAACAGGCCGTTCTGCTGGAGTTCGATCCGCAGTCGCATCCGTTGGCGATGCTGTTGCGGCTGCAGCAGCAGGTGCTGCCCCTCGCTGAGGCCGGCACGCTGCCGCCTGCGGCGATGGCGCGCGTGCTGCTGCTGATGGGCATGCACGGCATCGACGATCTCGTGCAACTGCACGAACAGGTGCAGCACCATCGTCTTTGGCACTGGTTCGTGGCCGGCACCCATGGCGTGATGGATGACTGGCAGCTGCCGGCGCTGCGTGTTGCGATGGCGTCATGGTGCGATGACGTGGATATGTCCAATGCGCTGACAACGTTCGCCGCACGCAGCGATGTGGCGATACTGGCGCGCCGTTGCGGGGGCGAAGCGCCGCGACTGGAGCGCGAAGCCTGCAGGCAGATGACGCTGCGATGACGTTGCTGATGAAGCGCCACGCAGCGCACAGAGACGCATTCGCGTTGTCGCTTCACCTGCCTTGCTGACGTCTTCTCCAGAGTACGACGCACCACGCGTCGTGGAGCACGGGCGGCGCCGATGGCAGATAGTCGCAGGATCAGCATGCTGGAACTGGATCGCCACCTGAGCCAGTCGCTGGAGCAGGCTCGGCACACGCCTGTGAACGTGCAGCGCTATGGGCACTCGTGGGTCTGGGTGCTGTCCAGTGATGCCTGGGCCGATGCGGCGCGCTGGGCGGCACTGGACAGCAGCGCGCATCCGCTGGCCGCGCTGCGGCGCGCCCTCGATCTGCAGCTGCGGCCCTGGCCCGAAGCGGCCATGAATGCGCTGCCGCTTGACGCGGGCGATGTGCGGCAGCTGCAACGTGCGGCGTTGCTGGTGGTCGTGCGTGATCTCAACAGTGTGCAGCGCGTGTACGACGACCTGCGCTACCACCAAGCCTACCGGATGTTCATCGGCCTCGACCATGGCACCGCGTGGTCGCCGATGCAGTGCGTACGCCTGCTGCAGGCCTGCGCGCACCCGTTGCTGCGCGGCTGCATCGACGATGCGCTGGCCAGCGTGCCACAGCACTTGTTCGAGTCTGCATGTGTACCTGCGGCACGTGCTGCGCCTGCACAGGCACACGCGCAGCGAATAGCAGGCGGATGTTTATCGTACTGACACATGCACCGCTGACCATGGCACAGCGGTCTCTTCCAGGATGACGAGGGCGGAACAATGGCAAGGCAGGTGGGTGGTCGCAGGGCTCGGCAGCAGGGCTTCAGCCTGATCGAGATCATGGTGGTGGTGGTGATCATCGGCATTCTTGCCGCGTTGATCGTGCCGCGGTTGATGGACCGTCCCGACCAGGCGCGCGTGGTGGCGGCGCGCCAGGACATCGCGGCGCTGATGCAGGCATTGAAGCTGTTCAAGCTGGACAACGGGCGCTATCCCAGCGCCGAACAGGGCCTGCAGGCGCTGGTGAAGCCGCCGCAGGGCGGCGGTGCGATGCCGGTGACACCGTATCTGGATCGCCTGCCGAATGACCCATGGGGCCATCCGTACCAGTACCAGATTCCCGGAACCCATGGCGACATCGATGTGTTCTCGCTGGGTGCGGACAGCAAGCCCGGTGG
Source organism: Stenotrophomonas sp. 93052_Sma (assembly GCF_056481145.1). Classification (NCBI taxonomy): domain Bacteria; kingdom Pseudomonadati; phylum Pseudomonadota; class Gammaproteobacteria; order Lysobacterales; family Lysobacteraceae; genus Stenotrophomonas; species Stenotrophomonas sp. 93052_Sma. The sequence continues at coordinate 2,730,058 of NZ_CM151134.1, read as the reverse complement.
CGACGCCGGGAACGCGGACATCGGCTCCTGGCAGCTGTGAGGCGTGCAGATGACAGCCCGGACGCGTTCGGTCCCGTGCACCCGCCAGCGCGGCATGGCGGTGATCGTCGCCCTGCTGGTGGTGGCATTGGTGGCGGTGATTGCCACTGCACTGCTGACCCGGCAGTCGGCACAGCTGCGTGCGCTGCGTGGCGACCAGCTGCGTGCGCAGGTGCGCATGGCGGTCGATGCCACCCTGGAGCGCGCGGCGCAGCAGCTGCGTGACGATGTAAAGGAGCAGTTGACCACGGTGCGCAGCGGCCGTTGGGCGCGTCCACTGACGCTGCAGGCGCCGCTGCCGGTGCAGTTGCAGCTGGTCGATGCACAGTCCATGTTCAACCTGCGCAACCTGCTGGCCTATGGCAAGCCGGACCCGGAGGCACGGCGCGCGTTCATCGCGCTGTGTGCCGGGCAGGGCCTGGGGCAGGGTGCCTGTGCATCTGCTGCCGATCACATCCAGGCGAGGCTGCGTGATGGCGACCTGCAGGCGCAGGCGCCGTTGCCGCGTGAATCGCTGATCGAGCAGGCCTTGGCGGGCGCCGACCCAGTGGCGGTGCAGGCACTGGCACGGCGCACCGTGGTGCTGCCGGCCCAGACCCTGGTCAATGCCAACACCAGTGACATCAGCGTGTTGCAGGCGGTCACTCCCGGCGTGGAGCCGGGGCGCCTGCAGGCGCTGCTCGGTGAGCGCGACGGTGGCCATTGGCTGCTCAACCGCGGTGATATCGCCAATCGACTGCAACTGAGCAGCGCGCAGATGGCCGTGGTGCCGCTTGGCATTCATAGCGAGTGGTTCCTTGCCGTCGGCCAGGTACAGGCCGATGGCAATGCGGTCGACTTCCGGGCCCTGATCTGGCGCGAGTACCGCGATGACAGTGTGCGCGTGCAGCGTGTGTGGACGAGGATTGGAGCATGAGCGTGCAGCTGAGGGTGCGCCTGCCGGCGCTGGAACACCTGCGCGCCGACAGTACGGTCGAGTGGGCGCAGATGCACAAGGGTGGGGTGCTGGCCCATGGCCGCGAGGGCTTGGCCGTGCTCGGGCAACGTCATCCGCAGGCCGAGGTGCTGGCCTGTCTCGATCCGCAGGACCTGATCCTGCTGGAACTGCAGCTGCCGCCGCTGTCGGGCCGCAGGCTGCAGGCCGCATTGCAGGGCGAAGTAGAGGCGATGCTGCTGGATGACCTGCAGGAGGTGGCGCTGGCGCACGGTGCACAGGCGGCTGACGGTACCGTTCCGGTGGCCTGGCTCGGCCAGCAGGCGGTCCTGCAGGCGCAGCAGCTGCTGGCCTCGTGCGCACTGCAGCTGCAGGCGCTGTATCCGACGCCGCTGCTGCTGCCGTGGCAGGACGGACAGGCCACGCTGCAGGTCAGCGGCGAGCACCTGCTGGTGCGCAGCGGGCGCGATCGTGGGTTCGTCCAATGGTATGGCGGACGTGACGCGTGTGCCGTGATGCAAGCCCTGGCCGTGCGCCTGCAGCAGGCCGGCGTGCAGGCCGTGCAATGGATCGACAGCGTGCCGTCGGCGTGGCCGGAGAACCTGCCGGCCACCGTGGTCGCGCATGAACGGCAGGCCAGCGGACCCGTGCCAGCGTGGTCGTTGCCACTGCCGGGTCGCAGCAGGCAGGCACCACGCGTGGCGATCGGCCTCGCATTGGCGGCGGTGTTGCTGGCTGCGCTTGGGCTGCAGCTGCAGGTCTCGCGCTGGCGCAGCGAGGGCGAGGCGTTGCAGCAGGACATGGCGCGGCAGTTCAGCTCGCACTTTCCGGAGATCACCGATGTGGTGGACCCGGTGCTGCAGGCGCCGGCGCGCGCTGGCCGTGCCTTTGCCGGCGCCGCCGTTGCCACCGGTGCAGCGGCAGGTCGCAACGACGCTGCAGGCGATTCCGGAGTTGGGCGGCCAGGTGCGCGGCCTGCGCTATCAACCCGGCCAGCTGGAACTGGAGCTGGACGCCGATATGCAGGCAGCAGCCGATGACGCACAGCGGCTGGAGCGGTGGCAGCAGGCGGCGCAGGCGCAGGGCCTGCAGCTGGCGCGCGAGGCCGGTGGACGCCTGCGCGTGAGCGGGGGCGGACAGTGACCGCCAGAGCCGTGCGCCTGGGCGAGGGTCTGGCCGGTCTGCAGCAGCGCTGGCAGCACCTGCCGCCGCGCGACCGCTGGATGCTGGGGGTGATGGTGCTGGCGCTGCTGGCAGCGGGGCTGTGGTCATTCTGGCTGGAGCCGCTGCTGAAACAGCGTGCGCACTGGCAGGCTGAGCTGCCGCGGCTGCAGGCGCAGGCGCGCACTGGCGCCGCTGCTGCGTGCACGCGAACGCCAGCAGCAGGTGCAGGGGCAGCGCCCGACGCTGGCCGCGCTGCGTAATGGAATCAAGTCCGCCGGCCTCGCCGATGGACTGCATGTCGAAGCACGCGACGGGCGTTGGCACCTGCAGGTGCAGGCCGTACCTGCTGACGCACTGTGGAACTGGCTGCTGCCCGTGCTGGCCGATCCGGCCATCGAACTGCAGCAGCTGCAACTGACACGCACAGGGGATGCGAACATGCCGGCGGCACGGATATCCGGAAACATCGTGATGGCACTCACTGCGGGTGGCCATTCATGAGGGCGATGCGCAGCCTTGCCTGCAGCACTGTACTGGCCCTGATCGTGGGTGGCGCTCAGGTTGTTGCACCGGCACAGGCGCAGGACGCCCCCGATGAACCGGTGCAGCTGAACCTGGTGGATACCGATATCGGCGGCGTGCTGCGCATGGCGGCACGGTTCACCGGCCGCCAGTTCCTGGTCGACCCGCGGGTGACCGGCAAGATGACGGTGGTTTCCGATGGCCCGGTCAGCCGTACCCAGGCCTACCAGTTGCTGCTGGGCGCGCTGCGCATGCGTGGCTTCGCGGTGGTCGAGAACGGCGGCGTCAGCCGGGTGGTGCCGCAGGTCGAGGCCAAGCTGTTGGGAGGGCGCGTCGGCACCGGTGGTGCAGGGGGCGAGGTCGCCACGCGTACCTTCGCGCTGCGCTACGAGAACGCGGCTGCGCTGGTGGCGGTGCTGCGGCCGATGATCAGCCCGGACAATCCGATCACCGCCAACCCGGGCAACAACACCCTGGTGATCACTGACTATGCCGACAACCTGGAGCGCATCGCGCGGGTGATCGCCAGCGTCGATACACCGGCCGGTATGGACACCGATGTGGTGAAGCTGCAACAGGGCATTGCCGTTGACGTAGCGGCGATGGTCGCGCCGTTGCTGGATGCGCAGGGCGCCGAGCCCAGCCAGAAGGTGGTGGTGATGGCCGACCCCCGCAGCAACAGCGTGCTGCTGCGCTCCAGCAGCCCAGGCCGCACCCGTCTGGCGCGGCAGCTGGTGGAGAAGCTGGACCGCGCCCAGGACGAGTCCGGCAACCTGCATGTGGTCTACCTGCGCAATGCCCAGGCCAACCAGCTCGCCGGTGTGCTGCGCGGCGTGGTGGCCGGGCAGAGCGATGCACCGGCAATGGGCAGCAACGAAGGCATCACGCCACTGCCCGGCGATGCAAACCGTTCCACACCCGCGCAGCCGTCGCAGCCACAGCAGGCCAAGACCGGTGGCAATGCGCTGGAATCGCAGCGGCTGGACCCGAACCGCCGCGACCCGATCGACGCCGGAAGCACGGGCTTCAGCCAGAACGGCATTTCGGTGCAGGCCGACGTGGCCACCAACACGCTGCTGATCTCGGCGCCGGAGCCGGTCTACCGCAACCTTCGGCGGGTGATCGACCAGCTCGACCAGCGCCGTGCACAGGTGCTGGTGGAAAGCCTCATCGTGGAGGTCAACCAGACCGACGCGGCCGAACTGGGCGTGCAGTGGATGCTGGGCAATGGCCGCACCTTCGGCGGCACCCATTTCGGTGGTGTCACCGGCGGCAGCGGCCTGAACACCGCCGCGCGCACCACCCTGGACGTGCTGCCCAAGGACGGTCTGAAGATCGGGGTGATCGACGGCACCATCAATCTGCCCGGTGTCGGCCAGATCCTCAACATGAAGGCGCTGGCCAACGCACTGCAGAGCAAGGGTGGTGCCAACATCCTGTCCACGCCGAACCTGATGACGCTGGACAACGAGGCGGCCAGCATCATGGTCGGCCAGACCGTGCCGTTCGTCAGCGGTCGCTACGTGACTGACGGTGGCGGCGGCAGCAACAACCCGTTCCAGACCATCGTGCGCGAGGATGTGGGCCTGAAGCTGCGGGTCCGCCCGCAGATTTCCGAGGGCGGCACGGTGAAGCTGGACATCTACCAGGAAGTCAGCAGCATCGACGCGCAGAGCGCGAACAGCACGGCCGGCATCATCACCAACAAGCGAGCGCTGGATACCAGCGTGCTGCTGGACGATGGCCAGATCATGGTGCTGGGTGGCCTGCTGGAGGACAACGTCAGCCACGGTCGTGACGCGGTGCCGGGGCTGGGAAAGATCCCGGTGCTGGGGGCGCTGTTCCGCAGTGATACGCGCAAGCGCTCCAAGACCAACCTGATGGTGTTCCTGCGGCCGCACGTGGTGCGCGACCCCGCCGCTGGCCAGCGCCTGACCCGCGACCGCTACGACTACATGCGCAACGCGCAGGCCGGCGCGCAACCGGTGCAGAGCTGGGCCTTGCCGGCGCTGTCGGCACCGCAACTGCCGCCGCAGGACCTGTCCGTACTCGGCCAGGGCAATGCGCGCGATGGCCAGGGCCAGCCGCTGCAGAACAGCAGCCTGGCGGCGCTTTACCCGTCCGGTGACGGCGATGCGCAGCTGGTGCAGTTCGCGCAGGGGTTGGACCCCGCGCGTGCCAGCCAGGGCGTGGCGCAGGTGCGGGCACTGGGCCTGCAGGCCTATGCCGAAGCGACGCCGGGTGAGAGCGGGCAACGCCTGCGGGTGCGATTGCCGCGCGACCCGGCGACGCTGGATCCGGCGCTGCAGCAGCTGCGCGGGCTGGGCTACACGCCGGAACTGGTGATCGGGCCGTGAGCACCGCCGCGCCACTGCCGTACGCCTGGGTGCGCAGCCACGGCGTGATGCTGTCCGAAGTTGGCGGCGAGTCGGTGCTGCTGGGTACCGCCGAAACCGCGGCGTGGGCCGTGGCCGAACTGCGCCGACGGCATGGTCCGCTGCCGTTCCAGGCTATGGATGCCGCGACCTGGCAGCAGCGGCTGGGTGAGCAGTACCGTGACGGCGGCGATGCCGCTGCCGTGGTCGGTGCCGCTGAAAGCGAAGTCGATCTGGACCGGCTGATGCAGGACATGCCGGAAGTCACCGACCTGCTGGACGCGCAGGACGATGCGCCGGTGATCCGCATGATCAACGCGCTGCTGGCACAGGCCGCACGCGATGGCGCCAGCGACCTGCACATCGAGCCATTCGAGACCCACTCGGTGGTGCGCTACCGGGTGGACGGCACCCTGCGCGACATGGTGCAGCCGCGGCGCGCACTGCACGCGGCGCTGGTGTCGCGCATCAAGATCATGGCGCACCTGGACATCGCCGAGAAGCGCCTGCCGCAGGACGGGCGCATCGCGATCCGCGTGGGTGGGCGTCCGCTGGATATCCGTGTCTCCACGGTGCCGACCGGGCATGGCGAGCGCGCCGTGCTGCGACTGCTGGAAAAGGATGCCGGCCGCCTGCAGCTGCAGCGCCTGGGCATGGCCGATGACACACTGGCCACGTTCACCGGATTGATCCGGCAGCCGCATGGCATCGTGCTGGTCACCGGGCCGACCGGCAGCGGCAAGACCACTTCGCTGTACGCCGCGCTGGGCCAGCTCGACAGCAGCACCAGCAACATCCTCACCGTGGAAGACCCGGTGGAGTACGACTTCGCCGGCATCGGCCAGATCCAGGTCAACGCGCGTATCGGCATGAGCTTCGGCACGGCGCTGCGCGCGATTCTGCGCCAGGACCCGGACACCATCATGATCGGTGAGATCCGCGACCTGGAAACCGCACAGATTGCGGTGCAGTCGTCGCTGACCGGCCATGGCGTGCTGGCGTCCCTGCACACCAACGACGCGATCTCGGCGGTGACCCGCCTGGCCGACATGGGCGTGGAACCGTTCCTGCTGGCCTCGTCGCTGCGCGGTGTGCTGGCGCAGCGGTTGGTGCGGCGGCTCTGCACGCAATGCAGGCGTGCCGAGGTGGACGGCGAGGGCCGTACCGTGTGGCGAGCGGTGGGCTGCGCGGCCTGTGCCAACAGCGGCTACCGGGGACGCACCGGCATCCATGAGCTGTTCGTGGTCGACGACCGCGTGCGTGCGTTGATCCATGAAGGGCAGGGTGAACCTGCGCTGCGCGAGGCTGCGCGGCGTGCCGGCATGCGGACCTTGCGCCAGGACGGCCAGCGTTGGGTCGACAGCGGGGTGACCACGCTGGAAGAGATCCTGCGCGTCACCGGCGACGACTGAGGCCTGCATGGCACTGTTCGACTACCAGGCTGCCAACGCGCAGGGCCGCATCGAGAAGGGTCAGCTGGACGCCGACAGCCCGCGCGGCGCACGCCAGCTGCTGCGCGGTCGCGGGCTGACACCCGTGCAGGTCAGCGCGGCGCGCGGTGCGGGCAGTGGCTGGGGCGCCCGCCGGCTGTCTGCCAGCGAGCTGGCCTGGGCCACGCGCCAGCTGGCCAGCCTGCTGGCCGCGAGCCTGCCGTTGGAAGCCGCATTGACTGCGGTGATCGAACAGGCCGAGCGCCCGCATGTGGCCCAGGCACTCACCGCCGTACGCGCCGACGTGCGTGCCGGCCAGCGCCTGACCGTTGCGCTGGCCGCGCGGCCGCGCGATTTCCCGCCGATCTATCGGGCGCTGGTGGGCGCAGGTGAAGACTCCGGTGACCTGGCGCGGGTGATGGAGCGCCTTGCCGACTACATCGAAGAACGCAACGCGCTGCAGGCCAAAGTACTGACCGCCTTCATCTACCCAGCGGCAATCAGCCTGGTGTCGGTGGCGATCGTGATCTTCCTGCTCAGCTACGTAGTGCCGCAGGTGGTGACCGCGTTCGTGCAGGCGCGGCAGACGCTGCCGATGCTGACCCAGGTGATGCTGGCGGCCAGCGCGTTCGTGCGCGGCTGGGGCGTGTGGGTGGGGCTCGGCATCGCTGCGTTGGTGGTGGCATGGCGGTTGGCTCTGCGCAAGCCCGAGCTGCGCCTGCGCTGGGACGCGATGCTGCTGCGGGTGCCGATGGTCGGTCGTTTCGTACTGGGTGTGAACAGTGCGCGCTTTGCCTCGACCCTGGCGATCCTGCTGGATGCCGGCGTGCCGCTGCTGCGTGCACTGGAAGCGGCGCGGCAGACGCTTGGCAATGCGCTGCTGGCGCGTTGCGCTGATGACGTGTCCGCGCGTACGCGAAGGTGCCGCGCTTGGCTCTGCGCTGAAGGTGCAGAAGGTGTATCCGCCGATCCTGGTGCACCTGGTGGCCAGCGGCGAGAAGACCGGCGCATTGGCACCACTGCTGGATCGCGCGGCACAGACGATCTCGCGCGAGATCGAGCGCCGCGCGATGGCACTGACCGCGTTGCTGGAGCCGACCATGATACTGGTGATGGGCGGCGTGGTGCTGACCATCGTGCTGGCCGTGCTGATGCCGATCATGGAAATGAACCAGCTGGTGCAGTGATGCGCAACGGACATCACGGGTAGCGCCGCGCCATGCCCGGCGAGCGCGCAGCGCGGCACGCTTCCGATTCTCCACACAATCCTCCACACCTTTTTTCGATCTTCCACAGGTTTCTTAAGCGGCCTGTCATCGGCGCGGACCAGCATGGACACGTCGCCGCAGAGTGGGCTGGGAGGCCCTCGGCGGCAGCAGGCGTGTAGTGACCGTTCCTCCCTTGGTGTTTCCCTTCGCAGTAAACCCTTCAGGAGAAGATCATGAACAAGTACAAGACCCTGGCCGCGCTGGTTGCCACCGCGCTGCTCGCTACCGTTGGCGCCGCCTCGGCGCAGACCGTTACCGGCGGCGGCGCTTCGCTGCCGGCCGACCTCTACAAGGGTTCGTCCGACAGCATCCTGCCGGCGAACTTCACCTACGCCGTGACCGGTTCGGGCACCGGCAAGAAGGCCTTCCTGGAAAACAACTCGCTGCTGTTCTCGACCACCGGCACCGTGCACTTCGCCGGCAGTGATTCGGTGCTGAGCAGCACCGAGCTGAGCACCTACACCACCAACTTCAACCAGCCGACCAACGCCAACCGCTACGGCGCGCTGATCCAGGTGCCGTCGGTGGCCACGTCGGTCACCATCCCGTTCAACAAGGCCGGTTCGGCGGTGGACCTGAGCGTGGCGCAGATCTGCGGCGTGTTCTCGGGTGCGATCAGCGACTGGTCGACCATCGATTCCAACCGCAGCGGTCCGATCCAGGTGGTGTACCGCCCGGAAAGCAGCGGTACCAGCGAAATGTTCAGCCGCTTCCTGACCGCCGCCTGTGCCGCTGAGAACGCTGAAACCTCGAAGCTGGTGGGTGGCAAGTTCGCCATCAAGTCGACTTTCGCCGACCTGTACAAGCGCGATGACAACGGCGCCCTGCCGGCGTTCCTGGTGGCCGCCCCGGCCACCGGTGGCACCTCGCTGTACAACGCTGTCTACGCTGCTGAAGGCCGTATCGGCTACGTCGGCCCGGACGTGATCCCGAGCCTGACCGATGCGACCAAGGTCGCCAAGGTCAAGGGCTTCTCGCCGGACCAGGTGAGCGTGCAGGCTACCCTGGACACCGTCGCTCCGCCGACCGGCGCCGCTGCTGAGGACCCCGCCAACTGGGTGCCGGTGTTCGGCAACCCGTCGGCCGGCTATCCGATCGCCGGCTACACCAACCTGGTGATCGGCCAGTGCTACAAGGATTCGAGCGTCGCCACCAGCCTGCGCGGCTTCCTGGCCCGCCACTATCCGGCGACCTACACCGTCGCTTATGAGAAGTCGATCACCGACCACGGCTTCATCCCGCTGACCAAGGCCTGGCGCGATGCTATCCGCAACCGCTTCGTGCTGGCCAGCAGCGCTGCCGGCCTGAACAACCCCAGCACCTGCTCGGGCATCGGTCGTCCGCTGTAATCCGCAGCACTGGTTGAGTCCTGCTTGACCCGACGCCGGCCTTCTGGGCCGGCGTCGCCATTTCCGCGACGGTGCCGCCGCTGCAGCGTTTCGCTGTCGGCTTCGTGTCACGTGAACCGTCTATCTGTGGCAGGGCATGCGTTGCGCGTGCCTCCCCGATCGTCGCCGCAGCCGCGGCCCACCAGGTTGATGAGGTTCCGATGTCGCACCCGCTCCCGTCCGCTGTTCATCCGGCCGCGCCGATGCGCCGCAATCATCCGATGGCGTGGGCCATCGCGGTCGCCCTGGGCAGCATGGTGGCCCCGGCCAGCCAGGCGCAGCAGGCATTCAGTCCGGGCTGGTTCGCCGACCGCGGCGCGGCCCAGGGCAGCGCGGCACAGAGTGGCCGCATGCCCAACGGCGTGCCGATCCAGTTCCAGTTGCCGGCCCAGCAGCAGGATGCAGCACGGCAGAAGCTGCAGCAGTCGATCGACAATCTCGGCACCGCAGCGCAGGCGATTGCCCTGCAGCAGCGCTTGCAGGAACAGGCGCGGCAGGCGCGCCGCGAGGCTGGCTTCATCGTTGCCGATGGCCTCGGCAAGGACGGCCTGAGCGTCGACCAGAACCCGCTGACCCGTGGCTGGCTCAACGCGCGCGACGCGGTCCAGTCGCAGGGCAGCGACGGGCGGGTGCAGGTCACGGTCGAGCAGACCGCGGACAAGGCGATCCTGAACTGGGAGACCTTCAACATCGGCGGTAACACCACGCTGAACTTCCTGCAGAACCCTGACTGGGCCGTGCTGAACCGGGTCAATGACCCGGGTGCGCGGCCCAGCCAGATCCTGGGGCAGCTCAACGCCAATGGCACGGTGTTCGTGGCCAACCGCAATGGCGTGGTGTTCGGCAACAACAGCCAGGTCAATGTACGTAACCTGCTGGCAGCCGCAGCACGGATCAGCGATGCGCAGTTCCGCGACAACGGCCTGTACAGCCCCGACGCCAGCAGCAGCGCGCTCAGCGATGCATTCGGCAAGGTGATGGTGGAGCAGGGCGCCCGCATCGCGACCCATGAGCCGACCAGTGCGACGCGCGGCGGTGGTTACGTGCTGCTGGCCGGGCACAGCGTGGAGAATGCAGGACATATCGAGGCGCGCAAGGGCCAGGTGCAGCTCGCTGCCGGTGACAGTTTCGTGATCCGGCGCGGCGTGGGTACGGCGACCAATACCAGCTCCACCACCCGCGGCAATGAAATCGCGCCGCGCTTCATCGCTGGCAGCACGGCTGGCAGCGTGCGCAACACCGGCCTGCTGCGCGCCCGCGAGGGTGACGTGACCCTGGCCGGGCGCAGCGTCGAGCAGGCCGGTGTGGCCGTGGCCAGCACCACGCTTGCGCAACGCGGCACCGTGCATCTTCTGGCTTCGGCCAGTGATGCCGGCAGCAGCGTCACGCTTGCCGATGGAGCCACCACGGCGGTGCTGATCGAGGACGATGGCAAGGCCACGGTGCTGGATACGCAGCGCGACAGCCTCATCAAGGAATCGGCAGAGCAGGACGCGATCCGCGCCGGCGCGCTCGGCAACCTTCGACAATCTGTCCCAGCACAATGATCGCCGGGACCAGTCGCGGGTGGAGATCGTCTCGGGTGGCAACATCCATTTCAGTGCGGATTCGCTGACGGTTGCCACGGGCGGCCAGATCATTGCCGATGCGGCGGCCCGCAGCTACGTAGACGACGCGGCACGCGTGGATGTTTCCGGTGCAGTGGGCGTACAGGTGTCGATGGAGAGCAACAATGTCCAGGTCAAGGTCCAAGGCAACGAACTGCGCGATGCCCTGGACAACCGCGACAGCGGCAAGCTGACCAGCAGCGAGGTCTGGGTCGACCGCCGCCGGCTGGTCCACGTTCCGGCCGGTACCGGGGGCTACGAGGGTGAGCGCTGGTACGCGGCGGGTGGCCTGCTGGAAGTGGGCGGCTACCTCGACAACCAGGGGCACTCGATCGGCGAATGGGCCGCGCAGGGAGGCACCGTCCTGCTGGGCGGCAGGGAAGTGATCACGCATGGCGGCTCACGCATCAACCTTGCCGGTGGCAGTCTGGATGTGCAGAGCGGCGTGATCCGGCAGAGCTGGGTGCGCGGCGTCGATGGCCAAGTCTACCGCCTCGATGATGCGCCGGCGGAGATGCTGTTCGATGGGTTGTACAGCGGCCATGAAGTAAAGCAGGAGCGCTGGGGCATCACCGAGACCTTCCGTGATCCGATCGTATTCGCGGCGCAGCGTGTCGATAACGGGTACACGGTCGGCCGCGACGCAGGACGCCTGATCGTCTCCGCACCGACCGCGGTGCTGGATGGGCAGGTTGAGACTGCCACCTTCCAGGGCGCGCAGCAGAACCGCAGGCCGGATTCCGCGCTGGAGGGTTATGCGCAGGCGCAGACGGCGGCCGCACGCAACGCGCAGCTGTACCTGGGGCGCTACGACGGCCAGGGCCGCAGCGGTGTGTTCGGCTCGGAGGTGCGCCTGGATGACAAGGCTCCGACGAAGGCGGCGTGGTCGCTGCTGGCGCCGGTCAACGAGGAGCAGCGTGACACAGTGTGGCTGGATACCGCAGAGCTGAGTGCCCAGCAGTGGGGACGGATCGACCTGGCGACCGCCGATCGCATCCGCATCGATGGCAGCCTTCGCCTTCAGGCAGGCGGACAGCTCAATCTGACCGGCAGCGAGGTGGAACTGGCAGGCGACATCGGCATTGCCGGCGGCCAGCTGTCGGCGGGCAACCTGCTGGATGTCCAGGGCCGGCCGACGGCGCTGCTGCACGATGGCCGCGCCCGCACCGCCATTGCCGACGGCACGCGGATCGATCTCTCCGGTGAATGGAGCAATGCGTCACTGGCGATGCCGCTCGACGCCAGCGGTGCATGGACGGATGGCGGTCGCCTGAGCCTGAGCAACAGTCATGACGTGGTCGTGGGCGCCGAGGCATCGGTTGACGTGGAGGCCGGCGCCGCGTTGGACCTGCGCGGCAAGGGCCGCATCGGCAAAGGGGGCAGCGTCAGCCTGCAGGCGAACAGCAGCACGGTTGCGACCGACGGCAGTGGACGGGTGCAGCTGGGCGAGGGGAGCCGGTTCAGTGGCCGAGGACAGGGCAGTGGTTCCTTCTCGCTGGGAACCGGTGGCCACGTTCGGGTGGGCGATGCGGACCCGGCGGGCGCGTCGCTGCGACTGGACCCCGGCCTGTTCGGCAGTGGCTTTGCGCAGTACGACATCAATGGCCACCAGGGCCTGGAGGTGACCGATGGCGCGCAGCTGGTCGCTGCCCTGCCGGGCCTGCAGCTGACCCAGGGCGCTCGGATGGCAACTGATCGGGCGAGCGCGCTGGCGGCGTGGGATGCGCCGCTGTACAGCGCCGATCCGTCGAGCGGGCGCGTCAGCCAGCGCGCAGGCGCGAGCATCAGCCTGCGTTCGGACCGCAACAGCGTGGGCGGTGACCTGCGGGTCGGCACGGATGCACTGGTGGCGGTCGATCCAGGGCAGACGATCTCGCTGCTTGGTGCAGGCAACATCGATGTTGAAGGCACGCTGCGCGCCAAGGGCGGCCGCATCCTGATCGACGATGTGCGACCGGAAAACGCGCTGTACGCCGGGCAGCGCACCGAACGCACCTGGCGTTTCGCCGAAGGCGCGCTGCTGGATGCCGATGCCGACGCGATTTCGCTGCCCGATGCCAGCGGCCGCCTGCGCGGGCAGGTGCGCGCGGGCGGACGCATCGAGATTGGTGGGGCGCTGGACTGGGAGAGCACAGCATTCGTCGACAACCGTCCACCGGAAGCCTTCGTGGTGGTCGAACGCGGTGCGCGCCTGCAGGCGCGGGGCGCGTCGGCCGAACTGGACATCGACGGCCAGGGCCGTGTGCGCGTGGACAGCGACGGCGGGCAGATCGTGCTGCGCTCTGCCAATGCGCTGTACCTGGACGGCGGGATGGACGCGGCCGCCGGTGGTGCCGGCGCACGCGGCGGCACGCTTGGCCTGGCCTTTGGCGGCAGCATCCATGCACGTGGCGCCAGCGATGAGGTACTGCGGGCGCGTGCGATCAGCCTCAGCCAGCACAACGCACCGGCGCAGCCACTGCCGGCCGCATTGGAATATGGCCACGCCGCGTTGTCGGTCGAGCAGCTGCAGGCCGGCGGCTTCGGTAGCCTGTCCGTGTTCGGTGACATCCGCGCCGCCGGCGATGTCGACCTGCGCCTGGCCCAGAGCCTGCGCTTCCACGGCCAGGGAACGTCGAGCCTGGGCATGGCCGTGGATGCCGGACCGTCCTCGGGGCTGCGACTGAGTGCGCCCTACGTCCGCCTGGCGCAGGCACGCTGGCGCCAGCTGCCGGGCGAGAACCTGCTGGTCACGGCCGATGTTGCCTCGGCGGCGCCGGACCAGCATGCGCTGGCGGTGCAGGCCGAGCTGATCGACATCCGCGACGTCACCTGGCTGCCCGGGTTCGAACACGTGGCGCTGGAAAGCCGCAGTGATGTGCGCCTGACCAACAGCATTGCCAGCAATGGCAACACCAGCGCGTTGATGACGGCCGGTTCGATGGATGTGACCGCTGCCCGCCTGTACCCCACCACGGGTGCGGCCGGCACGCTGGTGGCCGGCGCTTCTGCGCAGACCGTGCAGACCGCTGATTACTGGGCTGATCCAGATGCCGTGCTGCGCATCCACGGCATCGGTGCGGGTACGCAGCCGGCGCCGGAATCGGCGCGGGGCACGCTTCGCCTGGTGGCCGCCACGGTGCAGCAGGGCGGCAACGTACAGGTGCCGATGGGCACGCTGCAGCTGGGCGGCCTGATCCAGAACGGAACCGTCGGCAGCCGGGTGGAACTGCTCCCGGGCAGCGTTACCTCCACCAGCGGTGCCGGCCTGTCGCTGCCCTATGGTGGCACCGTCGATGGTGTCGACTGGCGGGTCGGCACGCGCAGCGTGAGTTCGCTGACGCCGGCCGGCATCTCCTCGATGGGGGTGACCCTGAAGGCCAACGAGGTCGAGGTGGCGCCGGGGGCACTGCTGGACATGTCCGGCGGTGGTGAGTTGACGGGTGCGGCCTTCGTGTCCGGGCGCGGCGGCTCTGTCGACGTGCTGCGCACGGCGTTGGCCGACGCCAATCCGCGCTATGAATTCAGTGCGTCGGGCAACCCGGTGTATGCAATCGTGCCGGGACGCGCCGGGACATTCGCCCCCAGCGGCGAGGAAGGATTCGCCGCACCGGGGGTGGGTCAGCAGATCACCGTGCCGGCGGGCGTGCCCGGCCTGGTGGCAGGCACCTACACGCTGATGCCGGCCAGCTATGCGCTGCAGCCCGGTGCCTTCCGGGTGGAGCTGGGCGCCACCGGGGCCTCGGGCATCGCGCAACCCATCGCGACCGGCACCGGCACCTGGCGTGTGTCCGGGCAGCAGCGCGCGGCGCTGGGCGCGGCAATCTCGCCGTTGCTCACCGACATCCTGCTGACCCCCGCCGCGGTGGTACGCCGGCACTCGGGCTACAACGAAACCTCCTACAACAGCTTCGCGCAATCGGTGGCCGACCGCCGCGGCGAGTCGCGCGGCTGGCAGACCATCGATGCGCTCGGGTTGACCCTGGCGCTGGGCGAAGGCGCAGGTCGTGCAGACACGCCTGCCATCCGCTTCGCCGGCACCGCGCGGTTCGGCGCCGCCACCGACAACGGGCGCGGCGGCACGCTGACAGCCACGTTGGCCAGCCCGGCGGTCGGTTCACTGGAGATCGTCGATGGCGGTGCGCAATCGCAGGCGCGTGATCGCGGTGCCACCTTCAGCGACGACGCGCTCAATGCCTTCCTGCCTGTGCGGATGATGATCGGCGGGCAGTTCAACCAGGTGACTTCGCAGGTGGCGGTGACCGGCCAGGCACGCAGCGTGGCGATCCGTTCCGGAGTCACCCTGAACGCACCGGAAGTGCTGGTGGCAGCGGCCTCCGGTGGCAGCGGCGTGCTGGTCGAGGCCGGTGCGACCCTCGATACACTGCCGTTCGCATCCGCCAACGCGGATGCCAGGGCGACGCTGCCTTACCAGGTCTCCGGCGGCCTGCTGGCGGTGTCCAACCAGCGCCTGAACCTGATCACCGGCACCACCGGCGTGGAGGCCGGTCCGGTGGCAATCGACATCGGGGGGTGCCAGACGGCGTGCGACGGCCAGACCCGGCTGGTTTCCGATGGCAGCATCGCGGTAGCGACCGATGGCACGCTGCAGATGCGCGACTCGGCCAGCTATGGCACCCGTCAGCTCGGCCTGAGCATGGCGGCGCTGAACCTCGGCAGTGCCGAAGCGATCGCGCAGGCCGCTGCGGCAGGGGCGCTGCCCAGTGGCATGACCATGAACCAGTCCGTGCTGCAGCAACTGCTGCGCGGCAATGATGCCACCGGCGCGCCGGCGCTGGACACGCTGAGCCTGGTCGCGCGGGATTCTGTCAACGTCTTCGGCAGCGTCGACCTGGATGCGCGCGACAGTGCCACCGGCCGCGGTGGCCTGCAGACGCTGGTACTGGGCGCGCAGGCCATCCATGGCTATGGTGCGGCGAGCGACCGTGCGCGCATCCTGGTGGACACACTGGTCTGGGACGGTTCGCTGGCGGCGACGCAGGGTCCGGGCAGCGATGCGTCGGTGCCGCCGGCCGATCCGATGGTGGACCGGCTCGGCGCCGGGCAGCTGGACATCGTCACCCGCAACCTGCAGCTGGCGCGCCCCGTTCAGCCGTCCCAGCTCCGAGGTGCCTGCCAACCGTCAGGTACTCGGATTCAGTGCGCTGAACCTGAGTGCTTCGGAGCAGCTGTCGTTCTCCGCGCAGGGCACGCTGGACGTGTTCCAGCAGCGCGGCGACTATCTGGCCGACAAGGGCTGGCAGTACAGCGGAGGCAGCCTGGGTATCGATACACCGCTGTTGACCGCCGATCCCGGCGCGCAGCTGCGCGTGCGCACCGGCGGCGACTTCCGCCTGCAGGGGGGCACCGGCAAGGCGGGTGGCGATGCACTGGGCAGTGAGCTGAGCATCGACGCCAACCGGATCACGCTGGACAGCACGATCGCGCTGGCGTCAGGACGGCTGTCTGCGAACGCGCGCGAGGGCATCACGCTTGGCAGCCGGGCGGCGCTGGACCTTGCCGGGCGCAAGGTCTCGCTGTACGACGTGGACAAGTTCAGCTGGGGCGGTGATGTCCTGCTGTCCAGCGACACGGGGGACATCCGCACCGATGCGGCCTCCCGCATCGATGTTTCCGCCCGCAACAACCGCGGCGGGCGCATGACGGTCACCGCAATGGCCGGCCGAGCCGATCTGGCGGGTGATCTGCAGGGCACCGCCAGTGGCCGCTACGATGCCGGTGGCACGCTGGTGCCCTACGACGGTGGTGAACTGGTGGTGCGGGCACGCCAGTTGCAAGACTTCACCGGCCTCAACCAGCGATTGACCGCCGGCGGCGTCGTCGGTGGTCGCAGCTTCCAGATCGGTGAAGGCGATCTGCGGATCGGCGACGAAGTGAAGGCGCGCCGGGTCGACATCAGTGTCGACGCGGGCAGCATGACCGTGGCCGGCCGCATCGATGCCAGCGGCGAGCAGGTCGGCAGCATCCGCCTGTACGCCCGTGATCAGTTGCAGGTGGACGGCACGCTGGACGCGCACGGTACCGGCCTGCGCGTGGACAGCCATGGCAAGATCATCGACAGTCCGAACCGCGCCACCATCACGCTGGGCAGCGCCGAAGGCGCCGTTGGTCTGGGCAGCGCGGCACACCTGGACATGCGTGCAGGCAGCGACGTTGCCCTCGGTGACGGCCCTGGACAGAACGACGGCATGGCGCGGGGCTCGCTGAAGATCGATGTGCCGCGGCTGGGCAGCAACGACGCGGCGATTGCCGCGGCCAGCGGCCTGCGCATCGATGGCGCGGCCGACATCCAGCTCAATGGTGTCCGTCGCTACGACGATGCGCCCCTGGCCACCACCGCTGATGTGCGCGGCAACCGCGCGCAGCTGGTCACCCAGCAGTGGCTGGACCAGGTGGTCGATCCGCACAGCGTGGCCTGGATCGATGGCGCGCTGGGCAATCCGGATCTGCAGCAGCGCACCGCCGCGCTGGGCGACGTCCGCCTGCGTCCCGGCGTGCAGGTGGTGGCGCGGCGCAGCGAGGCCAATCCCGAGGGCGACCTGACCATTGCCGGCGACATCGATCTGTCCGGCTACCGCTACGGGCCCGAAGCCAACCGCGCCGATCCATCGCGGCGTGGCTTCGGTGAATCGGCTTCGCTGGTACTGCGCGCCGAAGGCAACATCAACGTCTATGGCAGCATCAACGATGGTTTCGCACCGCCGCCGTCCACGCCGGACGAGGGCGGTTGGCAGTTGTATGAGGCTCGCAATGGCAGCGCCGGGCACACCCCCTTCGGTGGCGACCTGGTGGTGCCGGTGGACGGAGTGAAGCTGCAGCCCGGCACCGAGTTCCAGGCCGGCACCCGCCTGAACTATGACGTGCCGGTCGAATCGGTAACGCTTCCGGTCGGTACCGTGCTGCCCGCGCCGATGGTGATCTCGCAGACCCTGCGCCTGCCTGCGGGCACGGTGCTGGGTGCGGCGGTGACCACCGACTCCGGGCAGACGCTGGCGGCGGGCACCGTGCTGCAGGAGCCGCTGGTGCTGGCGGCCGGTGCGCGCCTGGGGGCCGGCTTCCGCCTGCGCAGCGCCGTACAGATGGCGGCACAGGAGTGGCCCGCCGGCGCGGTGCTGCCGGTTGCGCTGCGCCTGGCACGCGAAGTCGAGCTCAAGGTGGGCGCCTACATCCCATCGTTGACCAAGGTGGAGCTGCCCGGCAACGGGCCGGTGAATCTGCGGCCGGCCGATGCCAACGGCAACCAGGGGCGCAACTGGGCGCTGGCGCCGATGCTGGCCGAGGGCACCACCTCCTGGGACCTGACCGTGGTTGCCGGTGCCGATTCCGGGGCGGCCGATCCACGCAGCCGGCGCTGGGGCGCCGAAGGCAGCGTGGTGCTGGCCGATACCCACCAGGGCTCGATCGGTACGGTCAAGACCGAAATCATCTGGGTGGGTGATCGTGTGTTGACTGAGCGGGCATCGCTGGACTGGATCGGCGACACCTCCTATGCGGGCCGTCCGATCGCGGAGCTGGCCGACATGTACGGCTTCACCGAAGATGAGTTCTGTGCGATGTCGGCTGACTACTGCGGCCCGGCCCCCCGCCAGGTGGCCGCGCAGGGCTCGCTGGATTACTGGGGCGATGAGTCCTACGTGGGCACCCCTGCGAAGGACTTCGCGGCGATGTTCGGCATGACCGAAGACGAGTTCTGCAGCACCGCACCCAGCTACTGCGCCGGCGGTGGCACGCAGACCGAAGTGACCACCTACGGCAAGCGCGCGGGCACGCCGGCCTGGAGCGTGCTGCGCACCGGCAAGGGGGACCTGGAACTGCTCGCTGCCGGTGATGTCGTGATGAAGTCCGGCTTCGGTGTGTACACGGCGGGCACTCCCACCACGCTGGGCGAGGGCCGCGACGCTGCCTTCAATTCGCCCCGTGCAGCAGCCCCCAGGAACACCGCACTGCTGGGTCCGAACCTGGTGCCGGGCAGCTATGATGCCGCGTTGGCCGCCTACCAGGCCTGGTATCCCGATCATGGCGGCAACCTGCGCGTCGAAGCCGGGCGAGATATCGTCGGTGACGTCTGGACCGGGCGCGCAGAGTCGGGCACCAGCGAGCGTGACTGGGCGCTGTACTCCAGTGCCGCGGTCGGCAATTGGCTGTGGCGGCAGGGAACCGGCAGCACCACCGGCGTGGAGCCGGTGCCGACCAGCTGGTGGGTGAACTTTGGCGCCTACACCAACGTGTCCGCTGCTGCTGGCGCCTCTCCGCGGATGGTCGGCTTCACCGGCTTCGGTACATTGGGCGGCGGCAACTTGACGCTGGAGGCCGGGCGTGACGCCGGCGTGCGCGATGCGATAGGTGACGCGCTGGACTCGACGATCGCACCGCGCTCGGGTGCGATCATCGCGGCGGTGGGATCGACCGGCCGGGTCAGCGATGGCCAGCTGCACCTGACCGGCGGCGGCGACCTGCAACTGCGTATCGGTGGCGCACTGAATCCGAATCTGCGGGCGACGTTCTCCAGCCTCAATGCCTCCAGGGCGGGACAGAATCTCGACCTCAACGGTACCTTCAGCAATCTGCGTGGCAGCCTGCAGCTGGATGCGGGACGCATCGGTGCAATGGGCGTCACCCTGGAAAGCTACGCGACGCTGGGCCAGCTGCGTGCGGCCGATCTGTTCGCCGCCGACGCCGCTCGCCCGATGGGCGGGCCGGTGCTGGTGCTGGGCGATGCGGTCGCGCAGCTGCAGGCGCGGGGTGACGTCGTGCTCGGCGGCGTCGCCGATGCCGGTCGGGTTCCACCGGCCAACTACAGCGCGGTGGTGCAGGACAACGGCAGCCGCGCTGCGGGCAGCACCTGGTTCTCCCTGTGGACCGACACGACCGCCGTGGACCTGTTCAGTGCCGGTGGCGACCTGGCGCCGGGCCTGGCCGGGCCGGATAACGTGACCGGCAGCAATCTGTGGCCCGAGCAGGTTGCGCTGGCACCGGGCAGCCGGGAGGAGCTGCTGAACTACTGGCTCTATCCTTCGCGCTTCAGCGCCGTTGCTGCGCAGGGCGACGTCAAGCTGGACCGGATCAGCACCACGCCGGGGACGCAGGATGTGATCCTGCTGGCACCCTCGGCGACAGGACGGCTGGACGTCCTGGCCGGTGGCGGCATCTTCGCCCAGCGTGGCGCGACCCAGATCGCGCGCTCCGCCAGCGACGCGCGCCTGCCGGGACCCTTCGACCCTGCATTCATGGCCGAGCAGGGGGATTCCAGCGGCAATGTGACCCGCTCGCGTCACAACCTGTCGGTCGACGGCAACATTGCATCGCCGCAGGCGTCGCTTCCGCTGTTTGCGTTCGGTCCGAATACTCCGCTGTCCACCGTGTCTGCGGCCCTGGCGCCGAGCCGCTTCTACGCGGTGCAGGGCGACATCATCGGTCTGGCCACCGGCGCCCAACGCACGCTGACTCCCAACGGGGGGCAGCGCACGCAGCTGAACTGGTTCGAGGCCGCCGGCGCCGTGCAACTGCGGGCAGGCCGGGACATCCTCGGGGTGTCGATGACCGCGCTGAACACCGCGCCCACCGACTTCACGGTGGTGGCGGCGGGCCGCGACATCGTGCATCTGAACGCGACCATCGCCGGCCCCGGCAACACCGAGATCAATGCCGGCCGCCAGCTGCGCCAGGAGGATGCGGGCAGCATCGTCAGCCTCGGTGGCATCGTGCAGGGCGATAACCGTCCCGGCGCCAGCATCGCGCTGATGGCCGGCAACCAGCAGATCGATTTCGCGGCCCTGCGTGCCCGCTATCTGGATCCTGCGAATCTGGCCGATCCCGCGCAATCGCTCGCGTCGCAGCCGGGCAAGGCCGTCAAGGTCTACAACCAGGAGCTGAAGCAGTGGCTGCAGCAGCGCTTCGGCGTGGCTGCCGACGGCGACGGGGCGCTGGCTGCATTCGACGCACTGCCGCAGGAACAGCAGCGCATCTTCCTGCGTCAGGTGTACTACGCCGAACTGCGCGAAGGTGGGCGTGAGTACACCGATGCAGAAGGGCCCCGCTTCGGCTCCTACCTGCGCGGGCGCGAAGCCATCGCCACGCTGATGCCGGACAGGAATGCGGCCGGTGCGACGATCGACCGTACCGGCGATATCGTGATGTACGGCGGTTCCGGCGTGCGCACCGAGGCGGGCGGCAACATCGAACTGATGGCACCGGGCGGACAGATCGTGGTCGGCGTACAGGGCGTGGTGCCGCCTGCCAGCGCCGGCCTCGTCACCCAGGGGCAGGGCGATATCCGCCTGTTCAGCCAGGACAGCGTGCTGCTGGGCCTGTCGCGGGTGATGACCACGTTTGGCGGCGACATCCTGGCCTGGTCGGAGCAGGGTGACATCAATGCCGGTCGCGGTTCGCAGACGACGCTGCTGTACACGCCACCGCGTCGCCTCTATGACGGCTGGGGCAATGTGATCCTGTCGCCGCAGGCTCCCGCCAGTGGCGCAGGCATTGCGACCTTGAACCCCATCGCCGAAGTGCCGCCGGGCGACGTCGACCTGATCGCGCCGCTGGGCACCATCGATGCGGGCGAGGCCGGTATCCGCGTCTCGGGCAACATCAATCTGGCGGCGCTGCAGGTGCTCAACGCCGCCAATATCCAGGTACAGGGCGAGAGCAAGGGCCTGCCGGTGCTGGCCACGGTGAACGTCAATGCGCTGGCCTCGGCCAGTGCGGCGGCGAACAGTGCCAGCCAGGCCGCACAGGATGTGATGCGCAAGAGCCAGGACGATGCACGGCGCAACCAGCCATCGGTGATCAGCGTGCAGATTCTGGGCTTTGGCAGTGGTACAAGCAGTATCGCTCCGCCTGCGCGTGGCACGACCGCCGGCAGTGGCTACGACACCAACAGCGCCTTCCAGTTCCCGCAGGCCAGCCGGGACGAGGGCACCGAGCGCCGCTAGGCATCCACGCCCCGGCAGGTGCCGACCTTGGTCGGCACGCATTGCCCGGTGCAGCGCATCGGGCTGCAGCATCGGGCCAGCCGCCACGGAACGGTGGCGGCCCCAGCCAGGACGGCACGGAGGGCAGGGAGCGGCCATCAGCGGTGAGGACCACCGACACAGCGCCGTCGGGTGCAGGAGAGCACCCGGCGGCAGGAGGGCAGGGAATCCATGCCATGCCTGGAGCAGTCTCTGCAGTAGATCCTCGCCCTGCGTGGATGGCGGGGCTGGCGCAGTGCCGACCAACGGTCGGCACCCACCAGAGCAGCCTCAGCAGTAGATCCACGCCATGCGTGGATGCGGTGCCACGAACGAACCCTACAACTCCAGCACCCGCCGGTAGCTCAGCGGCCCACGCCCATCGCGAAGGCCCAGCCGCAGCTCCAGCCCCGTCGCCGGCAATACCTCGCCTTCGCCCGGCAGCACCGCCCAACCGGCACCGGGCTGCCAGGCACGCACCTCGAACCGCTGCACATCACGGGCCACCGCGATGCCCCTCGATTGCTCAGGCGCTGGCAGCGGATACCGGTCGGTCGCCTCGCCACTGGCCCGCCACAGCGTGTTGCCCTGTTGCCACCAGCGCACCCGCTGCCAGCGCAGCCCGTCGCTGCCGACGCTGCGGGTGATCTCCAGCGCGAAGCTGCCATCCGGATGCCGTTCGCTCACCAGCGAAGGTGGCAGCAGTCGCTGCGGCTGGTCCGCCGGGCGCACGGCGCCATTCATCAGCGCGTCGTCTGCGCGCATGTCGATATCACGCTGGAACTGCTGCAGCACGCGCAGCGCCGTGGTGGTCTCGGCATCGGCCTGGCGCAGGCGCTGGTCGCTGCTGGCCACGCTGTCGAGCGTACGCCAGCAGATCAGCGCCAGCACGCCCATGATGGTGATCGCGATCATCACCTCGATCAGGGTGAAGCCGCGCACGGCGCGCTTCACGGTGCGAGCGTCCACGGCAGCTGCATCCGCGCCAGCGGTCGCCGCGGTGCGTCCTCGGCCACCACGCTCAGTTCCAGCTGCGGCTGGCCGTCGCTGCCCGTGCCAAGATGCTGCAGCACCAGGAAGCTGCCGCGTCCCTGCACGCAGCGCTGGCGGCCATCCTGCGCTGCCTGTCCGGTCAGGCGCAGTTCCTGCCAGCGGTCCTGCGCGCACATCAGCGCCAGGCGGCGATCGCGCAGCCGCGATTGATCGTCGGTCGCCACCGCCACCGAACGCATCACCGCCGCCAACGCAATCGATACGATCGCCAGCGCGATCAGCACTTCGATCAGGGTGAATCCTCGCATCGCCTGCTTCACTGCACGACCTGCAATTGTCCGCTGCCATCATCACGAAGACGCAGTGTGCGGCCCTCCAGCGACAGCCCCAGCTCCCAGGCAGTGCCGATCCATTCCGGGCTCAGTTCGATGGCGCTGGCGGGCACTACCGCAATGCCAGCGGCCTGCCACTGCTGCGGCCGCAACAGGTCATCGCGTTCCACGGTCACCCAGCGGCCGCCTTCGCGGCGGCTGAAACGATAGCCCTTGGCATCGGACTGCCAGCGCAGGGGCCGGCCATCGATTCGGGCTTCGTCGCGTGCCACCTGCAGCCGCTGCGCCAACCGCTCGGCTTCCTGGCGCAGTTGCCGGGCCGGATCGAGCAGGCTGCCCAGGCCAAGGCCGATACCGGCAGTGCAGATGCCGATGATCACCAATACCACCATCAGCTCCAGCAGGGTAAAACCGCGCGGGATGCGTTGCACCGACATTGCCTCCGGTCCTTGCCGATACGCGCCAGCATAGGCCTGTACGATGAAACAAAAGCGTCAGCCGCAGCTGCTAGCGTAGGCGGACACGAACGTTGCGATGGTGCGGAACATGGATGGCAGGCGCTGGGATCGCAATCGCATGCTGACCCTGCTGGCAGCGATGCTGCTGCTGGCCGTGGTGGCCTATTGGAGTGTCACCCTGTCTGCGGTGGCGCCAGCGGTGGCGGCCGGTGAAGCGCAGGCCGAGGCGCCGGTACGGCCCCTGTTCGATGCGATGGCCAGCCTGCCGCTGGTGCGGCTGCTGTCCCCCGGTGCGGTACGGACCGAGGTGGTCGTGCTCGGCGTGATGGCCGGCGAGCACGCGCCACTGGCGCTGCTGTCGGTGGATGGTCGTCCTGCGCAAGCGTACGCACCCGGGCAGCGGCTGGGGCCTTGCACGGTGCTGGCCAGCATCAGTGCCAGTGCCGTGGAACTGAATCAGGCCGGCCAGTCGCGCAGCGTGCCGGTGCCCGAGCTGCCGCCGGTGCCGACCGATGGCATCGTGCCTGCGCCCTCGAACGGTGGCTCACTGTAGAGCCGGGTCCACGCCCGGCGGCTTCTGCATGAACGTTGAAGGGCACGCTGGAGCAGCCGGGCGTGGACCCGGCTCTACAGCTTCGCAGGCTCAGCGCGCCGGGCGCTGCGGCACCACCGAGCGACCGAAGGCATCGCCCATGCGCTGCCGCGTGCCTTCCAGGTTGTACTGCATCAGCTGGTTGCCGGGCTGCCGCATCAGGCGTTCAGCTTCAGGCAGCGCCGGTGACTTGGCTGGCTTCGCCGCCGGTGCCAGCTTGCGCTGCAGGCAGTCCCACGCCGGAATCCGCTCGCCGTTGACCTGCACTTCAATGCACGGCACGGCCTCTTCCCGCGTCTTTGTCTCCTCGGCACGGAGCGATGGCAACGCCAGCAGCAATGCCAGCGCCAGGGCAGGGCGGATGCCCGCTATCGATAGTGCACTCATTTCCAATCTCCCGCGGCAACCGGCGTTCTGCAAGGAAGACGTGTGGCGAAGGCAGTCTCCGCCCGCCACCGTTTCGGCAGGGTCAAAAGATGACAGTGCTGTCACAAAACTATTGGCGGTTTTGACGCGACGTGCACGTCCTGTTGGTAGACCCACGCGCCGCTCCCTGGCCACTCCCTTCGATACGACGCGATGCCTTCGATGACTCCTGTTCCGTGCCGAGCCGTCCGCCTTCCGCTGCACCTGCATCCGCTGGTGCTGGCCCTGGCCGCGATGCCGCTGCCGTTGTTCGCGCAGGCGGCTGCACCTGCGCCCAGCGTGAACATCAATGAATACATCGTGCGCGGCAACACCGTGCTCGATCCGCGCCAGATCGAACGTGCGGTGGAGCCGTTCCTCGGCCCGGGCAAGACCCTGGCCGATGTCGAGAAGGCGCGCGATGCCGTCAATGCGCTGTACCAGCAGGCAGGCTACCAGTCGGTCTACGTCGAGCTGCCCGAGCAGCAGGTCAGTGGTGGCGTGGTGCTGCTGAAGGTGCAGCAGACGCCGATCGGGCAGCTGCGGGTCGTAGGCACGAAGCACGAATCGCCCGAACGCATCCGCGAACGCGTGCCGGCACTTGCCGAGGGCAAGGTGCCGGACTTCGACCAGGCGCAGAAGGAACTGACCGCGCTGAATGAAGGCGGACGTCGCCAGGTGATGCCGCTGGTGCGAGAGGGCCAGGTGCCGGGCACGATGGATGTGGACCTGCAGGTCGAGGAGAAGTCGCCGTGGCGTGCCAGCGCGGCGCTCAACAACGACCACAGTGCCGATACCGAGAAGCTGCGCCTGAGTGCATCGCTGGCCTACGACAACCTGTGGAAGCGCGGCCATAGCGCCAACATCGGCGTGTACCTGGCGCCGGAAGATACCAAGCAGGCCAAGGTCTTCTCGGCCTCGTACATGATGCCGTTCGAGGGCACGCCGTGGAGCCTGGAAGCGTCCGGCTACAAGTCCGACAGCCGCGTGCTGAACGCGGGCGGACAGGTCGGTACCGGCACCGGAACCAATGTGATCGGCAACGGCCATTCGATCGGTCTCAAGCTCAACTATCGACTTGCCGGCAGCAGCCAGTGGTGGCGCCAGCTCAGCCTCGGCGTGGACTTCAAGGACACCGAGGAAGACACGCAGATGGGCAAGGAAAGCCTGAAGACGCCGCTGAAGTACGCGCCGATCACCCTGGCGTTTGTCGGTGTGCGCCAGGGCGAGCAGGATCAGTTGAGCATCAACACCCAGCTGGTGGCCGGCACCCGCCGCCTGTTCGGCTATGGCAGCGATGCCATCGGATTCGGGCAGAAGCGCTACTGGGCGGACCCCAGTTTCATCGCGTTCAAGGCCGATGTGGCCAACACCCACACCTTCGGCAGCGACTGGCAGTGGTACGCGCGCGGCTCGCTGCAGGTGACCGACGCACCGCTGGTGTCGGCCGAGCAGTTCGCCGCCGGTGGCATGTACACCGTGCGCGGCTATCTGTCGGCCGAGGCGATCGGCGACTACGGCGGCCTGGCCAGCCTGGAATGGCGTACCCCGGCGTGGTCGCTGTGGAGCGGCACGGATCTGCGCGTCTACAGCTTTGCCGACGCCGCCTACCTGCGCCTGCGCCAGCCGCTGCCCGAACAGCGTGACAAGTACAACCTGGCCTCGGTCGGCCTGGGCGCGCAGCTGCGCCTGGGTGAGCACCTGCAGCTGCGCCTGGACTACGCCTGGCCCTATGCCGATGGCCCGGTCACGCGCAAGGACGACCCGCGCCTGCATTTCAACATCAGCACCAGTTACTGACCCATCCCTTGAACATGCGTTCTCCGGAGACCCTTCGCATGGACCGTTTGCTTTCCCGAGTGTTGCTGCTGCTGGCCGCGCTGGTTGCGTTGCCTGCTGCTGCGGCCGATGCCAATTGGTGGCAGGCCGAATGGAAGTACCGCAAGCCGATCACCGTCGACGCCGGTCCGCAGGGCGCGGGCCTGGCCGGTGACCCGGGCCGCACGCCGCTGCTGCTGCGCCTGCATACCGGCAACTTCGGTTTCGACGGTACCCAGGACGCGGGCAACGACCTGCGCTTCGTGTCGGGCGATGGCCGCACCGTGCTGGCCCATCAGATCGAACAGTTCGATCCCAAGCTGGGCCTGGCCCTGGTCTGGGTGGACGTGCCGGCAGTCAGCGCCGCGGCGCCGCAGACGATCTGGATGTACTACGGCAACGAGAAGGCCCCGGCCAGCGGCAACGGCCAGCAGGTGTTCGACCCGGACTACACGCTGGTCTACCACTTCGCCGAAGCCAATGCGCCTGCACGCGACACCACCGCCTACGGCAACAATGCCGGTGCTGTGGTGCCGCCGTCCGAAGGTTCGGTGATCGGCCGTGGCGTGCAGCTGGGTGCGGGCCCGCTGCCACTGCCGGCCAGCGCCTCGCTGGCACAGGAAGCGGGGGCGCCGTTGACCCTCTCGGCCTGGATCAAGCCGGGCAGCAACAATGCGGCGCAGGCGATCTACGCCCGTCGTGATGGCGCGTCCGAGCTGGTGCTGGGTATGGAGAACCGGGTGCCGTTCGTGCAACTCAATGGCCAGCGCAGTACGCCGGCACAGCCGATTCCGGAAGGGCAGTGGGCGCACGTGGCACTGACCGCGGAGAAGGGTGCGCTGCAGCTGTACCTCAACGGCCGTGTAGTGGCCCAGCTGAGCGGCGAGCTGCCGGCGCTGGGTACCGCGCCGGTGGTGGGCGCCGATGCCCCGGGTGCTGCACAGCCTCTGGCCAACTTCGAAGGCGCTCTGGATGAGCTGCGCATCTCGCGGGTTGCACGTCCGGCGGCGCTGCTGCTGGCCGATGCCACCGCTCAGGGCGCCGACTCGCGCCTGATCAGCTACGGCGCCGACGAGCAATCCGCCGGGCAGAGCCACTTCGGCTTCATTCTCAAGGCGATGCCGTTCGATGCCTGGGTGGTGGTCGCCATCCTCGGCCTGATGATGCTGATGTCATGGGCGATCATGATTGCCAAGAGCCGCCACTTCGGCCGCACCAGCAAGGCCAACGCGGTATTCACCGAGAGCTTCGGCAAGTTGTCCGGTGTGCCGCTGCGCACTCTGTCCGAGATGGACCGCCAGGGCAAGGCGCCGACCGCGATGCACGACGGCTCGCTGTGGCGCATCTACCAGGTGGCCATCGATGAAATGCAGCAGCGCCACCAGCGCGACGGCAACAGTGGCTACCTGAGCGGCGCCACCATCGCCGCGATCCGTGCCTCGATGGATGCGGTGATGGTGCGCGAGCAGGAAGCGATGGCACGGCGCATGAACTGGCTGTCGACCACCATCGAAGGTGCGCCCTACGTGGGCCTGTTCGGCACCGTAATCGGCATCATGCTGGTGTTCGTGGTGGCGGCGATGGCCGGCGCGGTGGACATCAACTCGGTGGCGCCGGGCATGGCTGCAGCGCTGCTGTGTACCGCAGCCGGCCTCGGCGTCGCGATCCCGGCGCTGTTCGGCTACAACTACCTGGGCGCACGCGCCGAGGCGATCGGCGCCGACATGGCGGTGTTCATCGACGAGTTCGCCGCGCGCCTGGCCGAAGAGCAGGACGGGCGCGGCCCGGCCGCGGTCCAGGGCTGAGGGGCGCGCCATGGGCCAGAAGGCGAAGTTCGGCATCAAGAAGCGCGAGAAGGGCATCAACGTAACGCCCTTCGTCGACGTGCTGCTGGTGGTGCTGGTGATCTTCATCCTGACCAGCAATGCCTCCATCCCCGGTATCGAGGTCAATCTGCCGAAGGCCAGCAACAGCGTGGCCCTGGAAAAGCCGAAGACCAAGGCGATCACCATCGACCCCAGTGGCCAGGTGTTCCTGGATGCCTACCCGGTGACGATGGCCGAGCTGGAAGACCGGCTGCGTACCGAACGCGCGACCACGCCGGATTTCCCGGTGATCGTGCGCGGTGACGCGCAGGTGCAGTACGCCCGCGTGGTCGAGGTGCTGGACCTGCTGCGGCGCCTGGAGCTGGCCCAGGTCGGCCTGGTCACCGGCAAGGCGCAGGGCTGAGGCATGACGGCCCATCAACCCCCTCGACCGGAGCCCGGCATGCGCGGTCGCCAGTTGCTGGTGACCGTGGCACTGGTGCTGGCCGCGTTGCTGGTGCTCGGTATCGCGGTGTGGTGGCTGTTGTTCAAGGACACCGCCAGCACCCGTCGGCCGGTGGTGCAGCCGCCGATGCTGGCGCTGCCACCCCCTCCGCCGCCGCCCCCGCCGCCCCCGGAAAAACCACCGGAGCCGGAGACACCGCCGGAAGAGACGATGCCCGAACCGGAGCCGCTGGATCAGCCGACGCCGGCCGAAGAGCCGACGCCGACGCCGGATAACAGCGATCCGGTGACGATGAATGCCGACGCGCAGGCCGGTGGTGACAACTTCGGTATCCAGTCCGGCAGTGGTGGCGGTTCGTCCGGCGTTGGCCGTGGTGGCGCCGGCAACGCTACCTACGGCCGCTACCTGGGCTACCTGATGCAGCAGGCGATCTCGCGCGACGACAAGGTCAAGCGCCTGGCGTTCCAGCTGCAGGTGAATGTGTGGCTGGCCAACGACGGCCGCCTGGAAAAGGTCGAACTGGTACGCGGCAGTGGCAACGAGGAGGCCGACGCGGCCGTGCTCGATGCCCTGCGTCGCATCGGCAAGGTTGACCAGGCACCGCCGCCGTCACTCGATTTCCCCGCCCGCGTCCTGATCCAGGGCCGCCGGCCCGGGGCCTGACTCCGACTTCCGTGATTTCCCTTCTTTCGATGAGAACCGTGATGAACGACCACGTCCGCGCACGAACCGACTCCCGCCGCCCGCGGCCGGCCCGACGGGCGCTGCTGTGCTGCGCCGTGCTGCTCAGCCTGGCCGCCCCGGCCGGTGCGATGGCGGCCGAAACCACCATGGTCAAGCTGATCAAGGGCCTGATCGCCAGCGGTGCGCTGAAGCCCGAAGATGGCCAGGCATTGCTGGTGCAGGCCGAAGCCGAAGCGGCGGCCGCACAGCGCACTGCAGCCACGGGCAGCACCGCGGCGAGCGGTGGCGTGGCCCTGGAGGCCGGTGACGTGCGCGTGCCGTACGTACCGCAGAGCGTGCGCGACGGTATCCGTGACGAAGTGCGCCAGGACGTGATGGCGCAGGCGAAGTCGGAAGGCTGGGCGGCACCCAACGAAGTGGCCGAGTGGACCAAGCGCATCAAGGTCACCGGTGACATGCGTGTGCGCAGCGAGTCGCGCTTCTACTCCGAGCGCAACAGCGACATCGTGAGCAACTGGTCGTCGATCAACTCCGGCAACGGCTTCGACACCAACACCAATACCAACCTGCAGTTGCCGCCGCTGCTGAACACCCGCCAGGACCGCCGTAACCTGTGGCGCATCCGTGCCCGCCTGGGCATCGAGGCAACCATTGGCCAGCACACCACGGCCGGCGTGCGCCTGGCCAGCGGCAGCAGCAATGGCCCGGTATCGACCACCGAGCAGCTGGGCGGCGGCCTGAGCAAGAAGGACGTGTGGCTGGACCAGGCCTGGCTGGCCTACAGCCCGGCGGACTGGGTGACGGTGCGTGGCGGCCGCTTCGGCAATCCGTTCTGGACCAGCGACACGCTGTTCTCCAACGATCTCAACTTCGATGGCCTGGCCGCGAACCTGAAGTATGACTTCGATGGTGGCGACCTCGACCTGTTC
This sequence comes from Stenotrophomonas sp. 93052_Sma, assembly GCF_056481145.1. NCBI lineage: Bacteria > Pseudomonadati > Pseudomonadota > Gammaproteobacteria > Lysobacterales > Lysobacteraceae > Stenotrophomonas > Stenotrophomonas sp. 93052_Sma. The sequence continues at coordinate 2,699,897 of NZ_CM151134.1, read as the reverse complement.
GGCAACCTCGCGGTGGTGCCGCTGGAGTACACCTCCGACAGCTCGCCGAGCCAGAGCAAGGTCAAGACTCCGAACGAGAACAAGTGGCTGTCCGGTGCCCAGGTAGGCGTGAACTGGCGCTTCAACGATGACAACGCGCTGCGTGCCGCGCTGGGCTACTACGACTTCAAGAACATCAGCGGCCGCCTGTCCTCAACGTGCTCGCTGTATTCGGGCGCGGTGGGCTGCGACACCGACTGGTCGCGCCCGGCGTTCATGCAGAAGGGAAATACCCTGATGCTGATCCGCGACATCGCGCGCAATCCGGTGGATCCGGCCGGTACGCCGACCCCGCAGTATGTCGGCCTGGCCTCGGCGTTCCGCCTGGCCACGCTCAACCTGCGCTGGGATACACAGCTGGCGCAGGGCATCGGTCTGCGCCTGGATGGCGACTACATCCGCAACCTGGCCTACGACAAGCAGGCCATGTTCAGTCGTGCCCAGAACGGCATCGTCAACAACTACGGCGCCGGCGATACTGTCGGCATCGATACCTTCCGCAGTGGCGACACCGCTTGGATGGTGCAGGCCACCTTCGGCGCCACCGAGCTGAAGGAGAAGGGCCAGTGGCAGGCGCTGCTGGGCTACAAGCACATCGAGGCCGACGCACTGCCCGATGCCTACAACGATCCGAACTTCCACCTGGGCGGCACCAACGCCCGCGGTTACTACGTGGGCGGTGCCTACGCGCTGGACGCGCGCAGCTGGATCAGCGGCAAGTGGATGGCGGCCAAGGAAGTGTCCGGTGCGCCGCTGTCGATCGACGTGTTCCAGCTGGAGTTCAACACCGGCTTCTGAGTGGCGGGCGTGATGCGGATCACGTAGTGCGTGGCGGGGGCGCAGCGATGCGCCCGTCTAAGGAAAGGAGACCACGCGTTGTTCAAAAGGAGGAGTGGATGAGCCGTCGCAAACTGTTCGAGAGTCCCGAACCGTCCAGCCAGATGCTGGGTGTTGGACCGGCCTATGTTTCAGTGGAGGGCCTGCGCCAGCACCTGGCCGAGTTCCTGCTGTACGCAGGCCGGCCGGTGGTGATCATGCGCGGGCGCAGCGAAGTGGGCTATTTCCTGCCGGCGCGCTGCTGGCGCCAGCGTGACGATGATCCGCTGGCGGCGGCTGCCGCCGACCAGCTGCTGGATGCGGCCGGTTTCCAGGCCGAGGACATCCAGCAGGTCGAGCAGGAATTCAACGCGATGCGCCAGCGCACCGTGCTGCATTCACGGCGCTGAGCCTTCCGTAGAGCCGGGCCCATGCTCGGCTTTTCGGGCGGTTGCACGCGACGTTGGCAACAGCCCCTGTCGTTGTCTTCGCCTCTACAGTAGATCCACGCCATGCGTGGATGGCACACGCCCGGCCGCAGCTACAACGCCAGCACCTGTCCCGGTTCCAGCGCCTGCAGAAATGCGTCGTCATGCGACACCACCACCAAAGTGCCCGGGAACACCCGCAGCACCTGCAGCAAGTGCATCCGCAGCGTCATGTCCAGGTTGTTGGTGGGTTCGTCCAGAACCAGCAGCGTCGGGGGTTTGGCCGCCATCAATGCCAATGAAAGCCGCGCCCGTTCGCCACCGGACAATGCGGACACGGGCGTCTGCGCCGTGGCATCGCCGCGGAACAGGAAGTCGGCCAGGTGCAGCCGGCACTGGGTCTGGCTCCAGTCCGGCATCTGGGCAGACAGCGCCTGGAGAGGCGTGGCCTGCATCGGCAGGTCCCGATAGTGCTGGTCGAGCAGGGCGATCTGATCAGCTGGCGGCAGCAACCAGTCACCATCACGGCAGATGCTTGGGTCGCCGCACAGCGCGCGTGCCAGCGTGGACTTGCCGCTGCCGTTGTCACCGGTGATCGCCAGGCGATCGCCGACATCCAGGCGCAGATGCAGTCCACCCAGCACCGTTTCCGTGGCATGCGCCACGCTGGCGTCGGTCAGCTGCACCACCACTCCCTCACGTCGCCAGCCGGCCGGCAACGCGAAAGTGGGCTCGATGATGGTCTCGCGCTGCAGGTCATTGCGACGAGCCTCGATGTCTTCCTGCTGCTTACGGATCTGCAGTTGCTTGCTGCCGGCGGTGGTATTGCCACGGCCGAGCTTGGTGGCTGAACGGACGCCGCCCCACTTGCGCTGTTCGACCTTGCGCACGCCGCGTTCCCGCGAGCTCGCGGCGCGCTGCTGTTCGCGCATCAACGCCTCATGGGCCTGGCCGCGCTCCTGATCCAGCTGGCGCAGCTGCCGGTCGCTGGCCTCGCGTCGCTGCTGCAGGTCCGCCTGATAGTCGCGGTAGCGACCGCCGAAGTGGCTCACGCGCCCGCCACGTATGTGCCAGAGCTCATTACAGAGCGCATCGATCAGGGCTTCATCGTGGGTGGCCACCAACAGCGCGCCATGGAACTGGCGCAGGCGCGCGATCAGCGAGCGGCGTGCACTGCGGTCCAAGTGATTGCTGGGTTCATCCAGTAGCAGTACGTCGGGGTCGGCATCAAGCGCGCGGGCGAGCGCATGGCGCATCTGCTCGCCGCCGCTGCGAGAGGAGTCATCGAGCACTGCTGCGGCACGTAGGCGATGCGTGCGCCATCGCGCCGGATGATGGTCCCACCACTGGGCACCAGAGTACCGGCCAACATCTGCAACAGGCAGCTCTTGCCGCTGCCGTTGTCGCCGATCAGGGCGATGCGGGCACCTGAGGGCAGGTGCAGGTTGACGTCGGCCAGCAGGGCGCGGCCGTTGAAATCCAGATCCAAAGCATGGGCACGTAACATCGCGTGCGGTCCTCCTGTTGCTGCGCGCTCACTGCATCCGAACGCGGACGCGCAGCTTGGAACAGGGGCGAGGCCGGCACAAGCGAGGAACCGGCCAAGATCCGCCGCAGGTGGGCCAGACCTCCTTCAGCCGCGCTCACTGGTGATGCGCGCACCTTCGCGCATCACCAGCGTCACCGGGGTCTTTTCCACCACCTCCAGCAACCGCTGCCACTGCGCATCGCTCAGCTCGGCGCTGGCATGCAGCACGCGGTGCACGTGGAAGCGTCCATCTTCGTCGCGTTCCGAGCGCAGCTCGGCATGGAACTCGCCCAGTTCCCAGCCCTTGCGCTGCGCATACATGCGCAGAGTGATGGCGGTGCAGGCCGCCAGCGAGGCCAGGTACAGATCGAAGGGCGCGAAGCCCTTGCCCTGGCCGCCCAGCGAGGCGGGCTCGTCCGCGTCCACATCAAAGCTGCCATTGCTGATGTGGTGCAGGTAGTTGTCGCCGGTCGAAACAATGCGCGCGTAGGCCATCGGAGTCTCCATCTGTCTATAGCGTCGAGCCATGCTCGACCAACCCACTGTAAAGTCGAGCCGTGCTCGACTGCTCCACAAGGCGGCGCCAGCCAAGGCCAGCGCCGCCACGAAATCACTCGGTACGATCGTACGAGAACTGGATGCCTGCCGTACCACCGGTTTCAATGAAGAGATTCATGAACGCCGGCACCGTTTCCGAACGGGCCCAGTCGCGCTGCAGCTCGCAGAACAGCTGCGGTACGCTGATCAGCTGGCCCCCGGCCTGTTCGATGCGGCGCAGCGCGGCATCGTGCGCGGCCAGCGAAGTGCCGCCGACGGCGTCGACCACCACGTACACCTCATAGCCTTCCTTCAACGCATCCAGGGCCGGGAAAGTCAGGCACGCCTCGGTCCACAGCGCGGTCATGATCAGCTTGCGGCGGCCGGTGGCTTCCACCGCCTTGCGGAACTCGACGTCCTCCCAGGAATTGATGGTGGTGCGGTCGTAGGTGGGGTAGTCGCCCAGCACCTTGCGCAGCTGCGGAATCGGCGGCTTGTTCAGGCCGGTCTTGACGTTGACCGTCGAATGCACGATCGGCAGACCGTAAGCCACAGCAGCCTTGGCGGTGCCGACGATGTTGTTGATCAGCAGCTGGCGGTCCATCGAGGCGATGGAGTTCACCTGCACCGGCTGGTAGTCGATGATGATGAAGGCGGAATTCTGCGGGGTCAGCAGGTGGTCGCTGGCCGGGTCGCGGATCGGTTCACTGGACATGATGGGTCTCCGGTTTGGAGGAGTGCCGGCAGCGGGCCGGCACCCCCGGGGGTAGCTCAGCTGCGCTGCGAATCCAGCTGCTCCTGGTTCTTCTGCACGTCCTGCGCCTTCAGGTAACTCTCGATCAGCAGCTGGTAGTTCGGGAAGATCTTCGTGTAGACCTCGGCCCATTGCTGGGCATCGTCGCGGTTCCAGCTGCGCTGGATCTCCGAGGCCACCGCGGCGGTGTCCATCGGCACCACGCCGGCCTGCACCACGCGGGCCAGGGTGATCTCTTCGGCCATCTTCGAATAGGTGCCCGAGGCATCGATCACCGCGAACACCTGGTAGCCATCGGCCACGGCGGCGATCGACGGGAAGGCCATGCACACGCTGGTGATGGTGCCGGCGATGATCAGCTGCTTGCGGCCGGTGGCCTTCACTGCAGCAACGAATTCCGGGTTGTCCCAAGCGTTGATCTCACCCTTGCGCGCCACGTACTGAGCATGCGGGGCCGCGTCGTGGATCTCCGGGATCAGCGGGCCGTTCGGGCCCTGCGGGACCGAGGCGGTGGTGATCACCGGCATCTTTGCCAGCGTGGCCATCTTCGCCAGCGCAGTGGCGTGGGCGCGCACGCTGGTGAATGGCATGTCACCGATGGTCTGGAACAGGCCGCTCTGGTGGTCGATCAGCAGCATCGCGGCGTTGTCCGGATCGATCACCGGGCGGGCACCGTTGAAGTTGGCGGGGGTACTCATGGTCGGTCTCCTGGGGAAGGTGGGCGATGGCCCGTTGGCGCGGCGGGTCATCACCCGCCGCGCGGAAGCGCTCAGTGCGCGATCTGGCCGAAACGGCCGCTGTTGAAGTCGTTGACCGCCTGTGCGATCTCGGCCTGGCTGTTCATCACGAACGGGCCATAGCCCACCACCGGCTCGTCGATCGGCTCGCCGCTGAGCAGCAGCACAGTGGCGTCGCTGTCGGCGTCGACGAACACGTCCTCGCCGCTGCGGTCGAAGGTGACCAGCTGTGCTTCGCCGACCGGTTGGCCGCCGTTGATCCGGACCGTGCCCTTCAGCACCACCACCGCCAGCGTGCGGCCATCGGCCACCGGCAGTTCGGCGTGGTGGCCCTGCTGCAGGCGGATGTCCCAGACATCCATCGGCGTGTGGGTACGTGCCGGACCGGCGTGGCCGTCGAAGCGGCCCGCGATGACACGCACGCGGCCGGCGCCCTCAGGCAGATCCACCGAGGGAATCTCTGCGTCAAGCAGGGTCTGGTAGCCCGGTGCGCCCATCTTGTCCCGCGCCGGCAGGTTGACCCACAGCTGCACCATGTCCAGCGTGCCGCCGCGCTTGCTGAATTCCGGCGTGTGGAATTCCTCGTGGAGGATGCCGGAGGCAGCCGTCATCCACTGCACGTCACCCGGGCCGATGGTGCCGCCGGCCCCGGTCGAATCGCGGTGCGCGACCTCGCCCTCATAGACGATGGTGACCGTCTCGAAACCGCGGTGCGGATGCTGGCCGACCCCACGCGGGGTATCGCTGGGGGCGAAGCTGTACGGGCCGGAATAGTCCAGCAGCAGGAACGGGCTCAGGTGCTGGCCGTGGGTGTTGTAGGAAAACATCGAGCGGGCGGGGAATCCATCGCCCACCCAGTGCGGGCGGGGGGCGCTGTAGGTACCGGTGACACGCTTCATGGCGATCTCCTGGCCGGGGCTGCCGGCCGCTGTTCTTCGTTGCAGGAGACGATATCGCCGCGACAATTGGGCCGGTAGACGCCAACATTTGCCGTCATAGTCCTATCTGGTGAACAATGGCGGCAGGCCGTGGGCCGCAGGAGATCGCCCCGTGTTCATCGCAGATATCCGCCGTTGTGACCTCAACGACCTGTTCTATTTCGCCATGGTGGTCGAGCACGGCGGCTTCTCGCAGGCCGGGCGGGCGCTGGCCATGCCGAAGTCGAAACTGAGCCGGCGCATCGCGCTGCTGGAAGAACGGTTGGGCGTGCGCCTGATCCAGCGCTCGACCCGGCGTTTCTCGGTCACCGAGGTCGGCCAGGACTACTACCGCCACTGCAAGGCGATGCTGGTCGAGGCCGAGGCCGCAGAAGAAGCCATCGCGATGTCGCGCGCCGAGCCGCGCGGCACCATCCGCCTGGCGTGCCCGATCGCGATCCTGCACGCGCGCATCGGCCCGATGCTGGCCGACTTCCTGGCCCTGCACCCGCAGGTGACGGTGCAGCTGGACGCTACCAACCGCCGCGTGGACGTGGTGGGCGAGGGCGTGGATGTGGCGATCCGGGTACGGCCGCCGCCGCTGGAGGACAGTGACCTTGTGGTACGCGTGCTGGCCCGTCGGGTCTGGTGCACCAGTGCCAGCCCGGCGCTGCTGCAGCGGCTGGGCACGCCGCAGGTGCCGGCCGATCTGGCGATGATGCCGACCGTCGATCTGGCCTCGCCCAGTCAGCAGCATGTGTGGGAATACAGTGGGCCCGGCGATGTCCAGGCCAGCGTGCATCACCGCCCGCGCCTGGTCAGCGATGACATGATCGCGTTGCGCGCCGCCGCGGTGGCCGGGGTCGGGCTGTTGATGCTGCCGCGGATGATGATCACCGATGAGCTGGAGAGCGGGGCGCTGCTGCCGGTGCTCCCCGAGTGGGTGCCGAAACACGGCATCGTGCATGCGGTGTTCCCTTCGCGGCGTGGGCTGCTGCCGGCGGTACGCGCGTTGATCGATTACCTCGCCGAGCGTTTCGAGGCGTTGGACGAACCGTAGGCTCCGCATCCACGCATGGCGTGGATCTACTGGATCTGCCGCCAGGGAGATCCACGCCATGCGTGGATGATCCTGGTGCCGCGCGACGGGCCTTCGCTTGCCGCCTGCGGCCGTGCAGCCCACAATCCACGTCCGGACCGTCGCCATCACGCCCATCATTCCCCGGTCCGGCCTTGGCACCTATGTCTCCCAATGCCCTGGCGCTGGTCGAGCTGCTGATCCGCGAGCGCCGTGCGTTGTCTCGCTTCATCGCGCGCTATCTCGACCCGGCCAGTACCGAGGACATCCTGCAGAACCTGTACCTGAAGGCCAGCAGCGTGCCCGGTGATCCACCGATCCTTGAGCCGCGCGGCTATCTGTACCGGATGGCCTATCACCATGCGCTCAACCGCAGCCAGGCCGACGCCCGCGAGCGGCGCGCGATGGCCGAGTACGCCATCGACATGGCCGAGGCGGGCCACGACGGCGAGGCCCAGGCGCTGGACCAGGCACAGCTGCGCGAGATCACCCAGACCATCCTCGCGCTGCCAGCGCAGGTCCGCGAGTGCTTCGTGCTCAACCGCTACCTGGGCCTGAGCGAGCGCGAGATCGCCACACGGCTGGGTATTTCCAAGAGCCTGGTCGGCAAGCACGTGCTGCGCGCGGCACTGTTGATCCAGCAGCACCAGCAGGGAACGCGCCGATGACCGGCGATTGCCGTGGGCAGATCGCGCCCGCCGTTGTCACAACAGGAAAGCGCACCCGTTCGTGGTGCGGCAGGCCACAACCATGACCACGTCCGAACCCTCGCCGCGTCAGGCCAGGCAGGCGTTGCGCTGGGTGATCCAGTGCAGTGCAGGCCCGCTGCCGGAACGCCAGCAACGAGCCCTGCAGCGCTGGTTGCAGGCCGATCCGCGCCATGCGCTGGCCTGGCGCCAGCAGCAGGCCTTCTGGCAGGGGCTGGATGCCGCCGGGCCCGACGTGCTGGCGGCGCTGCCTGAACTGACCGCCGACCGCCAGGGATTGCGTCCGGTCGCACCGCGCCGTCGCCTGCCATGGCTGTTGGCCAGCGCCGCCGCTGTGGTTCTGATGGTCGCGGCCGCACCGCAGGCGCTGTTGCTGGCGCGCAGTGACCTGCGCAGCAGTGATGCGCCGCGCGTGGTGCAGCTGGACGACGGCAGCACTGCCGTGCTCGATGCGGGCACCGCATTGGCGGTCGAGTTCGATGGCCAGCAGCGGCACCTGCGCCTGCTGCGCGGGCAGGCCTGGTTCCAGGTGGCGCACGAAGCTCGCCCGTTCCAGGTCGAGGCCGCGGGCGGCCGGGTCCGTGATATCGGCACCGCCTTCAGTGTGTCGATGCAGGACGCCACGGTCACCACCCAGGTCAGTGAGGGTGTGGTCGAAGTGCGGCCGGGCGATGGCAGTGTGCAGCGCCTGCATGCCGGGCAGTCACGGGCGTTCCGTGACGGTCGCTGGCTGCAGCCGGTGTCGAAGTGCGGCCGGGCGATGGCAGTGTGCAGCGCCTGCATGCCGGGCAGTCACGGGCGTTCCGTGACGGTCGCTGGCTGCAGCCGGTGCAGCTGGAAGACCCCGAGACCATGGCGCCGTGGCGGCGTGGCGAGGTAGTGATCGATGATCAGCCGGCCACGCAGGCCATCGCCGATCTGGCGCGCTACCATCGCGCCCCGGTCTGGGTACTGGGTGGGCAGGGTGCAGGCGTACGGGTCAGTGGCTTGTTCCACCTGCAGCAGCCGGAGACGGCCATCGATGCGGTGGCCGCGCAGGCAGGACTGCGCGTGCAGCGCTTGCCCGGCGGCGCGCTGGTGGTGTGGTGAGGCCCGCGCAGCACCTGGATGAACGGGCCGCATGAAAAAAACATGAAAAAACCGTGGGCACCTGCAGTGTCCCGCTGTCTATAGAGGTATAGCCAGAGCGAAACACCGTTTTTCCTCAAGCCAGACACACCACCGGCACCGGATGTGCCCGTGGTCCAGCCACGCTTGAGGAGTTCCTGTCCATGCCGTCCACGGCATCTGCCTGTCATCGCCGCGCCACCGTTCTGGCCCTGGCCGTTTCCACCGCATTGCTGCCGCTGGCCTGGGTGCCGGCCGTGCAGGCACAACCGGCGATCGTCGCGCCGGTGCGCCAGTACGCCATCCCGGAGCAGCCACTGGCTGATGCCGTACGTGCCTTTGGCCGCCAGGCCGATGTGCAGGTGGTGTTCCGCAGCGACCTGGTGGAAGGCCGCCGCTCCAGCGCAGTGAAAGGCGAGTACAGCCAGATGCAGGCGCTGCAGCAGCTGTTGCGCGGCAGCGGCGTGCGCGCACAGCGCGGCATGGACGGCACCTGGAGCCTGCGGGCCGCAGCGGAGGCGGGTGAAGGGGAAGGGGTGCGGGTGACCGAGACACTGGACGTGGCCGGTCGCCTTCAGTCGGAAGGGGGTGAGGCCCGCGATCGGCGCGGCTACGATGATGTGTTCGCGCTGGACCTGACCACGGCGTATTCGGGGCGCGACCGGGTGGAGCGCTACCGCGGCTCCAACCCGGCCGACGTGGTCAAGGATCTGGTCGGCGTGTTCAGCGGCGATGCGCGCAACAGCGGCGCGCTGGACATCAACATCCGCGGCATCCAGGGGCCCGGGCGGGTGCCGGTCAGCATCGACGGTGGCGAACAGGCGCTCACGGTCTGGCGTGGCTACAACGGCGTCAGCAACCGCAACTACATCGATCCCAACCTGATTGGTGGCATCCAGGTCATCAAGGGGCCAGGGCTGGTGCGCGATGTGCACAGCGGGATCGGTGGTGCGCTGGTGATCAAGACCATCGACGTTGACGACATTGTTGCTGCCGGCGAGCGCTTCGGCGGGGAGCTGAAGATCGAAGGCAGCAGCAATGCGGTGGCCCCACGCCTGCCTCGCCTGCACACCGGCGAGGACTACCGAAACGTACCGGGCTTCCCGCAGGGCTCGCCGAACTCGCCCTATGACGACCGCACCCTGGTGGTGCCGGTGAAGTCGCGCAGTGGCAACAACCCCTTCGATGGCGAAGACCAGGCCTGGCGGTTGGCACTGGGCGTACGCGGCGACAACGTCGACCTGATGGCTGCCTACGCCTGGCGCAAGCGCGGCAACTACTTCTCCGGCAGCAAGGGGAGCGCGTACTACGACCAGGACCGGCGCGAGCAGTACGAGTACCAGGGCATCGACTACATCACCACGCTGGCGCGTTACTTCAAACCGGGCGATGAAGTGCCCAATACATCCAGCGAACAGGAGTCGTGGCTGGTCAAGGGCAGCTGGCAGATCAACGATGACCAGCAGTTGAAGGCGACCTGGCGGCGCACGCTGTCGCACTACGGCGAGATCATGCCGTCGCGCATCCTGTCGGCGCCCGACTACGGACGCATCCAGTGGCCGCTCAGCCGGGTTGCGTCCGATGCCTGGAACCTGGAATACCGCTTCCAGCCGGCCGGCAGCCGCTGGCTGGACCTCTACGCCAACCTGTGGCGCACCGAGACAGACAGCGATACCTATACCGCCGGTGGGTTTCCCAATTTCGCACCGGGCAATCCGGCGTGGAATCCCGGGGTCAGCCCGATCCTGCGCAACACCGCACTGGCAAATGCGCGCAATGACCGCACCGGCCTGACCCTGAGCAACCGCTTTGCGCTGCATTCCACCCTGGACCTGACCGTGGGCGGCAACTGGCAGTACGAGAAGCTGGGTTCGCGCGACCCGTACTTCGGCACGACCGATGGATGGCGCATGTTTCCACGTGCTGGCCGGCGCCAGGAGGGCGAAGGCTATCTCAACCTTGAATGGCGTCCGGTCGACTTCCTGACCCTCAACGCCGGCGTGCGCTACAGCCGCTACTGGGCCTTCGATGATTTCCTGCAGGCGCATCCGGAGCTGCTGACCAAGGGATTGGGCAGCAAGGAGGCGACCTACCGGACGAATGAGCTGCCCGAGCGGCCGGCCAGCCTGCAAGCGGAGATCGATGCACTGGAGGCCGAACGCGAGTTCTGGGAGAGCATCGGCATGGGTTCGGTGATTGACGATGCACTGCATGGTCTGCTGGCGTACTACGAGACGCCGCAGGCGGTGGAACATCGGCTTCCGTGGTTGCCCGATGCCAACGGCAACTATGCCCGTGCGACCAACCCCTGTCTCAACGGCAGGGTGGCGGCGATACCCGGCGTGCTGCCGATCTACCCCGGCAGCGACCTGGTCTGCAATATCGGCAACACCATGCAGTCGCGGCCGGTGGACGGGCGCAATGACCGCCGCCGCGATCACGCGTGGTTGCCCACTTTCTCGGCCACGGTGAACCTGTCCAGGGCCGCGCGTCTACCTGCGCTACAGCGAAGCAGTGCGCTTCCCCAGCATGTTCGAAAGCACCATCGCTTTCTCCAGCAGCCTCAATCCGCTGTACACGCTCAAGCCCGAGCATGCCTACAACTACGAGCTGGGCTACGTGCACAACCTGTCGGGCCTGTTCGGCAACACGGCCGATGCCGACGTCAAGCTGGCCTATTACGTGCACAAGACCCGCAACGTGATCGAGCGCGACGCCTACTTCCTGTTCGACAACATCGACAAGCAGACCATCCGCGGCATCGAGCTGCAGGCACGCTTCGACAACCGGCGGTTCTTCACCGACCTGGGTATTTCGCGCACGCTGGAGAACGAGGTGTGCGACGAAAGCACGGCAGTGCTGCTGGACGCCAACCGTGGCCTGGTGCCGAACTGCGTGCAGGACGGTTTCGTCAGTGGCTACCTGCTGACCCAGGCGATTCCGAAGTTGTCGGTGAACCTGTCGCTCGGTACGCGCCTGTTCGATGAACGGTTGGAACTGGGCAGCCGCATCGTGCACTACCAGCGCCACGAAAACCCCGACCTGCAGGCCTACCGCGACCGGTTGCTGGCCGGTGGCAGCAGCCTGCTGTGGCAGAACGTGCCGTTCACCTGGGGCAACATCACCACCGTCGATGCATACGCGCGCTGGCGCTTCAACGAGCACGCCAGCGTCGAGCTGGTGGGCAGCAACCTCGGCAACCGCTACTACGTCGACCCGGCCACGCGCTCCACGCTGCCGGCGCCGGGCCGCACCCTCAAGCTCGGCATCACCGCGCGCTTCTGACCTCCCGCTTTCAAGCGTTGTACCCGTAGTTCCCACAACCCAAGGAGCAATACCATGAAGATGATCTCCCGCTCGGTGCTCGCCGTTGCTGCCACCTTTGCCCTGGCCGGCGCCGCGCATGCCGCTGACATCGTCGGTGCGGCCAGCCCGGTGACCGACGCCGAGCTGTACGTCGCCGTCGGCGAATCGCAGGTCAACGGTGGCCCGCACCAGGCAGGCAAGGCCGGTATCGGCGTCGGCACCGTGTCCAACGCAAAGCCGGTCGATTTCCAGGGCCTGAGCCTGTACTCGGGCACCACCACCGTCAATGGCACCGCCGTGCGTACCCTGGCCATGCCGATCACCGGCGCACCAGGTAGCCATGCCGGCATGGGCCACTTCAACTTCGTCAAGGTCGGCAGCGGCGATGTGTGGTTCGGCGAATGGTCCAAGGATGGCGCCGCCGGTGGCTTCAACAACCGCCAGGTGTACTTCGTCGGTGACCGTGCCGGCACCACGCTGCCCGCCGGTGTGGCCACCTACAGCGTCGCGGGCCTGAACAAGTTCAACGGCAGCAACCTGCTGTCCGGCACCTTCCGTGCGGACTTCGGCAGCGGCAAGCTGCTCGGCGGCCTGACCGGTGGCGGCCTGGCGATCAACGTCAACGCCAACATCAACGCCGCCAACGCCTCGTTCGCGGGTACCGCCACCGCCAACGGCACCGTTGCCGGTGCCACCCAGGGCCAGTTCTTCGGCGCCAACGCCGCCACCCTGGCCGGTATCGCCACGTTCGCCGGCAACAGCCAGTACGACACCGCCTTCGGCGGCAGCAAGAACTGATCGCCACGCCCCTGACGGGGCAGGGCAGGGACAAGCCGCGATCCGCCAGTCCCTGCTTCGGCCCGCTGCATGCACCACCACGGATCGACCATGCGCCACTCCATCTTCCTTGTCGTACTGCTGTTGGCTGCCACCGATGTGCGCGCCCAGCAGGACGATCTTCGACGCGTGCTTGAACAGGGCACCGACCTTCGCCACCAGCAGCAGGACCAGCAGCGCCTGCAGCAGGCCGAGTCGGCGCGGCCGACCATCACCATCGACGGCCAGACCCTGCGCGTGGAGCGCACGGTCGACGATCTGGGCCAGGCGCTGTACCTGTCGCTGCAGCATCAGCAATGGGGCGCCGCGCAACGCTTCCTGGATGAATACATCGAACTGCCTGGCCACGACCCGTTGCTGCGCCACTATGCGCAGGGCGGCCTGGCGCGGGTGGCCGGCAATCACCATCGCGCGGCCAACGAGTACGAAGCGCTGCTGGAGGCACAGCCGGATTTCCTGCCGGCCCGCCTTGAATTGGCGCGCGTCTACGCTGAGGACCAGCGCGATCGCGATGCGGTGGCGTTGTTCACGGCGATCGCGGATGGCATCAATGCCGATGACCCTGCCACCGCAGGTGTACGCGGACGGGTGGACGCCTATCTGGCTGCGCTGCAGGCGCGCCAGCGCTGGAAAGGCGCGCTGTCCGCCGGCCCGGCATGGAGTGACAACATCAACCGTAGTTCGGCCAGCCGCACCTGCCTGTTCGGGGTAGGCGACACCTGCATCATCCAGCGCAATCTTCCCGATGCCCAGCGCGCCATGGGCCTGGACTACGACGGTAACCTCGAACGTCGCTGGGCCCTGAGGGGCCACCATGGCGTGTACGTGCGTGGCCTTGCATTCGGCCAGGCATGGCGCGGGCAGAGCGCCTACAACGAGCTAAATGCCAACGTGCAGGCGGGTTACAGCTGGCGTAGCGCACGGCATACCCTTCAGATCGCCCCCAGCTATGACTATCAGAGCCTCGGCAACCGGGCCCTGCAGGGCGGCAGCGGGCTGCATGGCGAATGGCAATATGCCCTGGATGCGCGCAGCCTGCTCAAGCTGGAGGCCGACTGGAAGCGCCAGCGGTATCGCCAGCAGGGCCTGGCCAGCAACTACGACGGCGAGCTGGCATCGTTGTATGCCACCTGGTTCCGCGCGTTCAATCCGCGCTGGACGGTGTTCGCCGGGCTGGATGTCACCGGCAGCAGCGCAGCCGACCCGGCCAACGGCTACCGCCAGCGCGGCCTGCGGCTGGGCGCGGCACGGCAGTGGAGTGGCACCACGGCCACGGTGTTCGTGTCGCTGCGCCATCGCGATTACGATGCCTGGAGTCCGCTGCTGGAGGCGCGCAGGCAGGACGACGAACAGAACCTGATCGCCATCGTGCGCAGCGAGCGTCTTGCCGTGGCCGGGCTGGTACCCAGCCTGAGCCTGCGCTACGCGCGCATCGACAGCAACGTTGGCTGGCTGTACAGCCACGACCGCAGCCTGCTCAGCCTGAAGTGGGAGCGGGCCTTCTGAACACGCCGCTGCAATGCCGCGGTGAACGGGCCGTGGCCGCGATCTTCATCCATCATCACGCGCTCTTGTAGCCCGGTTCGCGCATCCTGCGGGCGTTGCGGCAGAGCTGGGCCGCGTGTATCGAGGAGCGCCGGTCGTGCTGGAAGCGGGCAACAAACCAGAGGGCCTGAAAGGGCTGCGTGTACTGGTGGCGGAGGATGAATTCGCCATCGCGATGTTCCTGGTCGACTATCTGGAGCTGAAAGGCGCACAGGTGGTGGGGCCGGCCGGTGACCTGCAGGCGCTGGGGCAACTGGTCGATACCCATCCCATCGATGTGGCATTGCTGGACATCAACCTGGGCGGTGAGCAGGTCTATCCGCTGGCCGATCGGCTGGCCGAGGCGGGTACGCCCTTTCTGCTGACCTCCGGTTACGACGACAACCTGCCCAGCCGCTTCGCCAGCGCGCCGCGCTGTACCAAGCCTTATCACATCGAAACCCTGGTGCAGCAGCTGGCCGGGCTGGTGGCGGCGCCGCAGGTCTCTGCGGGCATCGCCTGATTGCGCGGCATGTCGCGCGGTCCTGAAGGCATCCACGCTGCCAAGCTGCGTGGCTCGATGCCACCTGCGCCGCGCCAGCATGCGCGCCACGATGGCATGGCCGCGCGCATCGCCCGCCACGACTGGTCGTCCACGCCATTGGGTGCCTGTGAGCAGTGGCCGCCCCACCTGCGCGCCACCGTCGACCTGATGCTGGCCCATGGCTTCCCGATGATCGTGCTGTGGGGCGAGCAGCTGGTGCAGCTCTACAACGATGGTTATGCCGAGATCCTGGCCGACAAGCATCCCGGCGGGCTCGGCCAGCCGACCCGCGAGTGCTGGCCCGAGGTGTGGCATATCAACGGGCCGATCTACCAGCGCGTCTGGCAGGGCGAAACCATCACTTACGAGGACAAGCTCTATCCTCTGGCGCGCCGAGGGCGGTTGGAGGACGTCTGGTTCACCATTACCTACAGCCCGATCCGTGGCGAGGAGGGGCGCATCAACGGCGTGTTGGTGACCATGTTCGAGACCACAGCGGCACATGTGGCCCAATTGGCACGCGAGCGCGAAGAGCAGAAGCGGCGGGAGGCGGACCGGCGCCTGGCATTGGCCTTCAAGGTGCTGCCGGTAGGTGTCTGCATTGTCGACACCGAGGGGCGCTTGCAGCTGTCCAACGACCAGATGCGTGCCTACCTGCCCAGCGGCAAGGTGCCTTCCACGGATGAGGTGAACCTGCATCGATGGCGCGGGTGGCATGCGGACGGTAACGCCATCGAGGCGCACGACTTCGCCATCGCCCGCGCGATGCGCGGCGAGACCGTGGTGCCGGGGCTGGAGTTCCAGTACCTGCATGATGATGGCCGCGCGCGCTGGACCCGCGTCGCTGCCGCGCCCCTGCGCGATGGCGACGGTGAGGTCAGCGGGGTATTTGCCATCGCGGTGGACATCGACGACCTCAAGCGTGCCACTGAGTGTCAATCGGTATTGCTGGCCGAACTGCAGCACCGGGTGCGCAACATCATGTCGACCATCCATGCCATTGCCTGGCGGACCCGCGAGTCGGTCAGCAGTGTGGATGAATACGCTGAACGGTTGTGCGGGCGACTGATGTCGCTGGCACGCACGCAGAGCCTGCTGACCCGTGGTGCCAATGCCGGCGTCTGCCTGCGTGGCATGCTCGACGAGGAGATCGCTGCGCAGACGCCGGCAGCGGCCGCCTACCGCCTGCAGGGCGAGGACGTGCTGCTGCCGCCGAAAGCAGCCGAAGTACTGTCCCTGGCGATCCACGAATTAGCGACCAACGCGCTGAGGCATGGCGCGCTCACCCATGAGGATGGCCGGATCGAGGTCACCTGGGATCTGCAGGTTCAGGCCGGCCAGCCATGGCTGGGCCTGCACTGGTGCGAGCGTCATGCCGAGGTGGAGGACTGGGAGCTGCCCCTCCAGCGCGGCCTGGGCCGGGCGCTGATCGAGCAGCGCGTGCCGTACGAACTGGCTGGCAGCGGGGAGCTGCGCTTTGGCCCACAAGGCCTGGATGCCTGGATCCGCTTCCCGTTGCGGGAGCGCGACAGCCTGCTGCAGACCGATGCTCCGGGCGCGGCGGCGGAGGGTTCCGTCAGGTAAAGGTCCATTTATCCCCAATTGGGCCAAATTGGGCATAATGGCCTCAACTATCCCCGTCTGGAGCCGTGCCATGACCCTGCCGCTGGATCTGCCTGGCCTCGAAAAGGCCCCGGCTTCGTCGGTGAAGACCCGTGGCTGGCCGAGCCTGATGCGCACCGTGCGCGAGAAGCAGGCACTGGTCATCACCAACCATAATCATCCGGAAGCGGTGATCGTGGATATCCGCACGTATCAGGAGCTGCTGGCCAAGGCCGCCGGCGGTGACGCCGGTGAGCGCAGTGAAGAACTGCTGCGCCTGCGCGGTGAGTTTGACCAGACCCTGGCCAGCCTGCAGCGCGGTGAGGGGCTGGGCAAGGTGCTGGGCCAGCCGATCCGCCGTGGCCGCAAGGTCACCCTCGGCCGTCCGCTCTGAACGATGGGGCGGATCCTGGTGCTGGCCGGCGTCAATGGCGCCGGCAAAAGTTCGCTGCTGGGTACCTGGCTGGAAGCCGAAGGGCTGAGCTGGTTCAACCCCGATTCGTTCACCCGCCGCCTGGTCGAGGCTGGCTGGCCGCTGCCCGAAGCCAATGCCGAGGCCTGGCAGGAAGGCACCCGCCGCCTGCGCCAGGCCATGGCTGATGGCACGGACTTCGCCTTCGAGACCACGTTGGGTGGCAACACCATTCCGCGCCTGCTGCGCGAGGCCTGCGAGCACCATCACGTCGCGATCTGGTTCTGTGGCCTGGCCACGGTCGAGCTGCACATCGCCCGCGTGGCGGCGCGGGTAGAGGCCGGTGGCCACGATATTCCGGTGGAAAAGATCCACGCCCGCTTCGATTCGGCGCGCGAGAACCTGTTGGACCTGCTGCCGCACCTGGCTGAGCTGCATGTCTACGACAACAGCGCGCCGGCCGACGCAGAAGGCTGCGCCGCGCCCCTCCCGGTGCTGGCGATGGAGCGCGGCCAGCTGCAGTACCCGGTCTCGGTGGCCGAACTGCTGCACACGCCGGACTGGGCCAAACCCATCGTGATGCGCGCGATGGAGTTGGACACCCCGCAGTAGATCCGCGCCGTGCATGACTTGCGCCACCGGAGCTGCGGTTAGACTGACCGCACAATCAAGGAGGATGACATGCACGGACCTGCAATGCTCCGCTCGACCCCGATCCGTCTGGCGATTGCCGCGCTGGCGCTGTCCTGCCTGCCGGCGATGGCCGCGTCGCCCGCCGCCAAGCGACCATCGCCGCCCAGCCTGGTACAGGCCTACCACGCTGCCGAAGCCAACCTGCGGCTGATTCCCGGTGACGATATCGAATCGGACTTCCGCCCGGTGTGGACGGGGGTTGCCGATCTCGATGGCGATGGCCGTTCCGAAATTGTGTACTTCTACACGTCCACTTACACCGGTGGCAGCTTCGCGCAGAGCAATGTGGTGGCGGTGATGACAGCGCTGACAGCGAACGATCCGCGTGGCCAGGAGAACCCGAAGAGCTTGTCGCGGACGGAGGCGGAGGATTTCGCGGCCATCCGGGAATCAGGTTATGGCGATGATGCCGGCATCCAGATTCCTGGCGCGGTGCGGTCGATCCGAATCGAGGGCAACCGGATCATCGTTGCCTTCACTGTTACCGCAGGCGCAACGGTCTGCGAAATTCCCCGCGATTTCCGCCACGTCTGTCCGCCGGACGGAAACTACACCTGGACGCTGCGTTGGACGCCGGGGAAGCTGACCCGCATCAAGAAATAGCGCCAGGTAGCGCCGGGCGTATCCGCCCGGCGCCACAGGCCCCATGTAGATCCAGGCCATGCGTGTGGCATTTCGCGGCGAGCCTCAGGCCGGCTTCACCTGCTCAGGCTCAGCAACGTCCGGCAGCGGCGGCAGGCTCGGGTCCACCGTGACCGGCACATCGCTCTTCAACAGCGCCGCAGCTTCCCTGTCGCTGCCGACGGCCGGCGGTGAACCACGCAACGGCAGGCCGGCGGTTTCCTTCACGAACAGCATCGTGATCAGGCCGACCACCGCCGCGCCCATCAGGTAGTAGGCCGGCACCAGCGGGTCGCCGGTACGCTCCACCAGCCACGCGGTCACCAGCGGCGTGGTGCCACCGAACAACGATACCGAGACGTTGAAGGCGATCGACAGCGCGCTGTAGCGCACCGGGGTATAGAACAGCGCCGGCAGCGTGGACGGCATCGAACTGGTGAAGCACACCAGCGCCAGGCCCAGCAGCATCAGGCCAAGGAAGATCATCCAGTCGTTGCCGCTGCCGACCAGCAGCAGGCATGGAATCGCCAGTACCAGCAGCGCGATGCAGGCGCCGATGATCATCGGCCGGCGGCCCAGCTTGTCACTGAACAATCCGCCGACGATGTTCAGCGGCATCATCACCAGCATCACGATGATGATCAGCAGCAGGCCTTTGCTCTCGGCGTAGCCCATGGTGACGCTGAGGTAGCTGGGCATGTAGGTCAACAGCATGTAGTCGGTGACGTTGAACACCAGCACCAGGCCCATGCACACCAGCAGCTGGCGGCCGTGCACCTGGATCAGCGCGGCCAGCCCGGGCCGGTCGTGCTCGCGCTTCTCGGCTTCCTCGGCGAAGGCGCGGAATGCCGGGGTCTCTTCCAGCTTCATGCGCATGTACAGGCCGAGCAGGCCGAGTGGGCCAGCCACCAGGAACGGAATGCGCCAGCCCCAGTCCAGCATCTGTGCGTTGCTCAACAGCATGTGCAGTGCGGTGACCGTACCGGCGCCGGCGATGTAGCCGCCCAGCGTGCCGAACTCCAGCCAGCTGCCCATCAACCCGCGGTTGCGGTCGGTGGAATACTCGGCGATGAAGGTGGCCGCGCCGCCATATTCGCCACCGGTGGAAAAGCCCTGCACCACGCGCGCCAGCAGCAACAGCACCGGTGCCCAGATGCCGATCCGCTCGTAGGAAGGAATCAGGCCGATCGCAAAGGTACCCAGCGCCATCAGGATCATGGTGAACGCCAGCACCTTCTGGCGTCCATAGCGGTCGCCGAGCGGGCCGAACACCAGGCCGCCGAGTGGACGCACCAGGAATGCCACGGTGAAGGTGGCGAAGGCCGCGATCACCTGTGCGGTGGGATTGCTCGACGGGAAGAACACCTGGCCGATGGTGACGGCCAGATAGCCGTAGACACCGAAGTCGAACCACTCCATGGCATTGCCGAGTGCAGCGGCACCGACGGCGCGCTTGAGCATGGGCTTGTCGACGACGGTGATCTCATCGACCTTCAGGTGGCGGCGGCGTTTGAACCAGCCGAAGTGGGCATGGGAATCGGGCGTGTCCTGCATAGGGGCTCCCTTGTAGGTATGGAATAGGGGAATGGGTGCTGTGGTGTGTCCCGGAAGTCGGAAACGGCGATGCAGGCGCAAGTGGCGCAGGGGCATCGGAAGGCGGCGTGGGGGCCGGGGAATGTGTGCAGGCACGAGGGCGCGCGCACGGCAAAGCACCGCCGCAGGGGCGGAAACGCAGCAACGGGATCACATCGGCAGCGCAGTCAGCGGCCGGGTGTCACAGCAGCGTGGGGGAGCAGGCAGGGGGCCTGCGGGCGTCAGCCGCCGGGATCCAGCGCGAGGCGATGGAAATGCAGGGCGGGAGCAATCGTGGCAAGCGAAGCGCCGGTCGGCAGTGCTTCCCACGTAACAGGTGCGCCCGTCACGTAGTGGGTCGTGTCGATCATCCCTTCATCATAACGGCACCGGCGTGAGCGTGCAGCGAAGCGGGCTGATCTGCACGCTGTGTTCCACGTCGCCTGTTCAGATGGTTCAGGCCGACTTCGCCATCAAACCGAACACCGTGCAGGCCATCGCCAAGGCGCCCGGCAGTGCCAGTTTCCGCGTGACCAGTGCGGCGCCAATCATGGTGAGCACCGAGAGCATGATGGCCAGGGCGAAAAACGGTTGGCCCTGCAGGAACTGGTGGATGCAGCCGGCGCAGCCGGCAATGGCCAGGCTGGTGGCGAAGCAGACGTGGAACAGTGAGCCAGCGTGCACAGAGGTTCCTCGCGATGATGGAGGCCATAGCGGCAGGCCTTTGGGTAAATTTAGGGCGGATTTCAGATTGCGATGACGGAATCACATCCTGTACGCACTCTGGTGACATCTGCGTGCATAAGGTGAGGCACACCCACTTTTCAAATTGATGGAGGATGCAATGGCGCGGACGATTCCCGAAGGAACGCTGATCGTGGTAGCCGACGGTGGTTCGGCACGGGTGTTCACCAACGTGGGCAGCAACCATCAGTTGACCCTGAAGCAGGAGGGCGAGCTGCGCCTGCAGGACATCAGTGAGCAGGGCGTGTCCGGGCAGGGGCCTGCGGGTGCAGTGCCGAAGGACATGTCGGTCTCGCAGCTCAACGAGGCGACGTTCGCCAAGCAGGTGGCCGAACAGCTCAATGAGGATGCCTTGAAGAACCGCTATGCGCACCTGGTGTTGATCGCCGACCCGACCACGCTGGGTCGTATTCGTCCGTTGCTGCATAAAGAGGTCCAGGCGCGTTTGCTCGGGGATATTGCCAAGGATCTGACCAACGCGCCGCTGGAAGACATCCAGAAGGCACTGGCGGCGTAGCGCTGATGCCGTTCATGCGTGATCACCTTCCGAACGAGCCCACCTTTGCGGGGGTGGCGGCGCAGGCTGGGTGGCAGGTGCTGGAGTTCGGTGCGCCCTGGTGCGGTCATTGCCAGGTTGCGCAGCCCGCGTTGCAGGCCTTCGTCGAAGCGAACGATCTGCCGCATTGGAAGATCGAGGATGGCAAGGGAAGGCCATTGGGGCGAGCGTTCAAGGTGAAGCTGTGGCCGACAGTGGTGCTGCTGCGCGATGGAGAAGAGGTCGCGCGGGTGGTGAGGCCGCTGGACAGTGCGGACCTCATGTCGTTGCAGAGCGCGCTTCCCGGTTGATGATTGAACCCGGCGCGGGACCCCGGGCAGTCGCACTGCAGCATGCGGCGTGACAGGCCCGGTGCTAGCATCCGGCTACCACCTGAATCGATCCAAACGCCGATGCCCACGCTGGACCGTCGTCTCCTGATTGCTGTCGCCGCCACGGCAATGCTCGCTTCCGGCCTGGCGTCGGCCGCTCCCGCCAAAACCGCCGCCGACAAGGCCTACGCCTCGGTCGACCCGTTCATTGGTACTGGAGGTGAAGGCCACACCTACCCGGGTGCCACGGTGCCGTTCGGCATGGTCCAGCTCAGCCCGGACACACGCATCCAGCCACGCGAAAAGGCCTATGGCTGGGCAGCCGGCTATCGCTACGACGACAGCAGCATCGTCGGCTTCTCGCACACGCATTTTTCCGGAACCGGTCATTCGGACCTCGGCGACATCCTGCTGATGCCGTTCACCGGTAATCCCGGCCTGGAGCGCGGTGATCCGGAAAAGCCGCGCAGCGGTTACGCGTCGCGCTTCCGCCACGACGACGAGAAGGCTGAGCCGGGCTACTACGCGGTCACCCTGGACGACTACAAGGTGCGCGCCGAACTGACTACCAGCGCGCGTGGGCGTGCACCGCTATGCCTTCCCAAAGGGCACCGATGCCAAGGTGCTGCTGGACATGCGCACCAGCATGTACGACTACCCGGGCAAGGTGCTGTGGTCGCGGGTGCGGGTGCGCGCCGATGGCACGGTGACCGGCTTCCGCGAGACGCGCGGCTGGGCGCCGGGCCGCCAGCTGTATTTCGCGATGCGTTTCTCGCGCCCGCTGGCCGGGCATGAGCTGCACAACACCGAGCAGGACATCGTCTACAAGGGCTTCCCGCCGCCGGGCGAGAAGGATCCAGCGCAGCGGGCGCAGATCGAAGGCCGTCAGCTGGTCGGTACCTTCGCATTCGGCAAGCTGGACGCACCGCTGGTGGTCAAGGTTGCGATCTCGCCGGTCAGTGAAGCCGGTGCAATCGCCAACCTCGACGCGGAAGTGGCGGACTTCGATTTTGACCGCATTCGCGCGCAGGCAAAGCAGGAATGGACGCAGGCGCTGTCGGTGCTCGATATCGATGCGCCGGAACATGCGCGACGCAGCGCCTATACCGCGCTGTACCACACGATGCTGGGGCCAACGCTGTTCATGGATGCCGATGGCCAGTACCGCGGCTCGGACAACGCCGTGCACCAGGCCAAGGGCTACACCAACTACTCCACGTTCTCGCTGTGGGATACCTACCGCGCGCTGCATCCGCTGCTGACGCTGGTGCAGCCGGAGAAGCGCAACAGCGATTTCGTCAATTCGATGCTGGCCCACCATGAGCACAGCCCCTACGGCATGCTGCCGGTGTGGTCGTTCCACGGCCTGGAAGACTGGTGCATGATCGGCTACCACGCGGTGCCGGTGATCGCCGACGCCTACGTGAAGGGCATCCGCGGCTTCGACGCCGACAAGGCGCTGAAGGCAATGGTCGAGACCGCCAACTACGGCCCGTACGATGGCATCTCGCAGTATCGCGAGCTGGGCTACGTGCCGATCGACGAGGAAGGTGAGGCGGCCAGCAAGACGCTGGAATATGCCTTCGATGACTGGACCATCGCGCGCATGGCACAGGCGATGGGCAAGATCGATGTTGCGGCCACCTTCGACAAGCGCGCCGGCAACTGGCGCAACGCCTTCGACAAAGACACCGGCTTCATGCGCGCACGCAAGCGCGATGGCAGCTTCCGCACGCCATTCGACCCCAGCGCCAGTGAATACGGCACCGACTACACCGAGGGCAATGCCTGGCAGTACTCCTGGTACGTGCCGCAGGATGTGGCCGGTCTGGCGGCAGCGCACGGTGGCAGTGACAAGCTGCTCGCGCGCCTGGACGAGGTGTTCAACGCCAAGGTCGACCCGTCCATCTTCGAGCACATGGAAGACATCACCGGGCTGATCGGCTGGTATGCGCACGGCAACGAGCCCAGCCACCACGTCGCCTATCTGTATGCGTATGCCGGCCAGCCGTGGCGCACGCAGGCGCGCCTGAAGCAGATCATGGACACCCAGTACGCAGACCGCCCCGATGGCCTGGCCGGCAATGATGACGTCGGCCAGATGTCGGCGTGGTACGTGTTCACCGCCTTGGGCTTCTACCCGGTGGCCCCGGGCTCGGGCGAGTACATCCTGGGTCGCCCGTTCCTGCCGAAGACCGCAATGCGCCTGCCGAACGGCAAGACCTTCACCATCGTGGCCGACGGGCTGGATGACAGGCACACCTATGTGGGCAGCGTGAGCCTCAACGGCAAGCCGTTGCAGCGCACCTTCCTGCGCCATGACGAGATCCTGGCCGGTGGCGAACTGCGCTTCAGCATGCAGGCCGAGCCGAACAAGGCATGGCCGGGGCAGGGCGCGCAGGCGCCGTATTCGATGAGCCGGTGATGATGGGTAGGTGCCAACCAAGGTTGGCATCTACCGGGATCCGCCGGCTGGGGTGCTTTTGGTAGGTGCCAACCTTGGTTGGCATGCGGAACATCAACAGCGCCAACCAAGATTGGCATCTACCGGGATCCGCCGGCTGGGGTGCTTCTGGTAGGTGCCAACCTTGGTTGGCACGCGGGAGGTCAACAGCGCCCACCAAGGTGGGCATCTACCGGGATCCGCCGGCCGAGGTGCCTTTGGTAGGTGCCAACCTCGGTTGGCACACGGGACGTCAACAGCGCCAACCAAGGTTGGCATCTACCGGGATCCGCCGGAGGGGTGCCTTTGGTAGGTGCCAACCTCGGTTGGCACGCGGGAGGACAACGGCGCCCACCAAGGTGGGCGTCTACCGGAATCCGCCGGCTGGGGTGCTTTTGGTAGGTGCCAACCTTGGTTGGCATGCGGGACGTCAACAGCGCCCACCAAGGTGGGCGTCTACCGGATGGCGTGACCGGGTAGGTGCCAACCTTGGTTGGCACGCAGGACGTCAGCGGGATCGAAACCGCATCCCCACCCGCGCGCCACCGATCGGGGCGGTATCGATCACCAGCGCCGCATCATGCCGCTGCGCGATCTCGGCCACGATCGCCAATCCCAGTCCGCAGCCGTCGCCTTCTGTGCTGGCCCGGTAGAAGCGTTCCGTGACGCGCGTGCGCTCGGCTTCGGCAATGCCGGCGCCATCATCGTCCACCCATACCTGTACGCCTTCGGTCTCCTGCCGAAGGCCGAGGGTGATCACACCTGGTAGGGAACCGTAGCGCAGCGCGTTGTCCAGCAGGTTGCCCAACGCCTCGCGCAGCAGCTGCGGATCGCCCTGTACCTGCACGCCGTCGTCGGGCCCGTCATAACCCAGGTCCACGCCTGCAGCCAATGCACGGTCCGCATAGCGCTCCACCACGCTACGCGCCAACGCGGCCAGGTCCACTGGCTGCAGCGGCAGTGCGCTGCCATGTGGATCTTCGGAGCGGCTCAACATCAGCAGTTGGTTGACCAGATGCTGCAAGCGGGCCAACCCGGCCAGCGTGCCGGACAACGCCAGCTGCTGGGCCTGCGGATCATGCTGGCGCAATGAACTCTCCAGCTCCACCTGCATGGCCGCCAACGGGGTGCGCAGTTGATGTGCGGCGTTGCTGACGAAGCGCCGCTGCGCATCCTGCATCGCGTCCAGGCGCTGCAGCAGCGCGTTGTAAGCCTCCACCGCCGGCCACAGTTCGCGCGGGGCTTCCTGCGCCGGATCCAGCGGTGCCAATGGATCCGGCCGCGGGCTGGCCAGCTTCCGCGCGACCAGGTTGGCATGGCGGGCGGCGGCGCCGGTGCCGGACCAGGCCAGCCACGCCGCCAGTGCCAGGATCGCGGCCTGGAACGGAACGCTGGTCAGCAGCAGCTTGCGTTCCAGCCGGTGGCGCTTGCGCAGTGTCTCGGCCACGCGCAGCCGGATGTCATGGCCCGGGCCGGCGCTGACCACCACTTCGACCATGCGCACCGGTTGACCACGCAGGCGCGCATCGTAGTAGACCGCATCGTCATTCGCGGCGGCGCTCGCCGGACGTGGCAATGCCTCGGGCAGGTCGCCATACAGGCGCCCGCCATCCGCATCGACCACCTCGCCATGCACTTCGTCGGCGGTGTCCCAGGTGAACATGCGTGATACCGCAGGGGTGATCTCGATGGATGCGCGGCCGTCCTGCACCGTCACCAGCTCGGACAACGACATCGCCGAATCCAGCAGCCAGCGGTCGTAGACCTGGCCGGCATAGAAGCGCGCCAACGCGAATGATCCCACCGCACTGCACAGCAGCAGCACCAGCAGCGGCAGCCACAGGCGCCGCAGCAGCAGACCACGCAGGCTGTGCACGCGCTCAGTCACCCACGGCCTCCAGCCGGTATCCAAGCCCACGCAGCATGCGGATGCCGACGCCGGCGCGCCTGTTCCAGTTTGCGGCGCAGGCGGCTGACATGCACCTCGATCACCGACAGGTTGGCCTCGTGGTCCCAGCTGTACAGCGCATCGAACAAGCGCTGCTTGGTCACGGTGCGGCCGGGATGCTGCATCAGTGCCTCGACCAGCGACAGTTCGCGCGCGGTCAACTCGATGCGCTGGCCTTCTACCTGCACTTCATTGCGGATGCTGTCGAAGCACAACCGGCCCAGCCGTTTCTGCGCCGGTGCATCGCTGCGGCGGCGCGACAGTGCACGCAGGCGGGCTTCCAGCTCACCGAGTGCGAACGGCTTGGCCAGGTAATCGTCGCCACCGCGGTCGAGGCCGAGGATGCGGTCCTCCACACCATCGCGCGCGGTCAGGATCAGCACCGGCAGGGTGGCGCCGTCGTTGCGCAGGCGCGAGAGCAGGTCCAGGCCATCGACGTCGGGCAATGAAAGGTCCAGCACCATCACGTCATACGGTGCGCTGGCCAATGCCGCCGGCGCGTGCAGTCCACGCGAGAGGTGGTCGCACAGATGACCGGCACCCTGCAGGGCGCGGATCAGTCCATCGGCCAGAGCGGCGTCGTCTTCGATCAGCAGGATTCGCATTGCAAGCTTCGTGCAAGGTTGGGGCAAGTTTGGCGCAAGTGCATCACCTTACCGTGACGTGCATGAATTTCTCCTCTCGTCTTGCGGCCGTGCTGGCCACGCTTCTGTGCGCGCCTGCGGCTTCGGCGCTGTCCCTGCAGGAAGCGCAGCGCGCAATGGAAGCACACAACCCGGACCTGCGCGCAGCGGCACTGGAGCTGCGCGGTGTGCAGGGCGATGCGCAGACGGCGGCATTGCGCCCGGCCACCGAGCTGTCGATCGGCACCAGCAAGATCAGCCCCAAGCACGGCATCGGCCCCGGACGCTGGCAGGACAAGCGGGTGGACAGCACCGTGGGCCTGGGCTGGACCTGGGAGCGCGGCGGCAAGCGCGCACTGCGCATCCGCCAGGCCGACGCGCTGCTGGAAGTGGCCGGGCTGGAGATGCTCGATGCGCGGCGTCGCCAGCAGGTGGCGCTGCATGAAACCTATTTCGGCCTGAAGGGCGCCCAGGAGCGGGCGCGGATTGCCGAGGCCAACTGGCAGAGTTCGGCCGAACAGATGGCAGCGGCGGACAAGCAGGTCGCGACAGGGGCGATGGCACCGGTGGATCGCGCGGCTGGCGGTGGACGACCTGGCGGTGGCCGACGCGGCGCGCGAGGCGGCCCTGGATCTGCGCGACGCGCGGCATGCGCTGGGGCTGCTGCTCGGCCGCGACGACAGCCATGACCTCAGCGCCGATGATCCGTGGCCAGACCCCGCGGGCAGGGTCGATACGCGCGCGTTCGACCCGCAGCAGCGCGCCGACCTGCGTGCCGCGCGTTCGCGCCTGGCTGCGGCCGACGCGGGCGTGGCTCTGGCGCGCAGTGAGCGCCATCGCGACATCCAGCTGGGTGTAGAGGCCGAACGAGAGCCGACCGACATCAGCGGTGTTACCTGGGGCGTGTCGTTGACCATTCCGCTGGGGGGGCCGTCGCGCGCGCGCGGCGCGATCCAGCGTGCCGAGGCCGACCGTGACAGCGCCGCGCTGGAGCTGCAGGTGCTGCAGCGCGAAGCACGCGCCGAGCTGGACCAGCTGCAGGCCAGCGCGCAGTCCGCCGCACAGCGCCGCAGCGACTATGAGGGACTGCAGTCCGACGCCGCACGCAAGGCGGTGCAGGGCATCGAACTGGCGTACCGGCGCGGTGCCGCCAATCTGACCGATCTGCTGGATGCGCGCCGCAGCTGGCGCGACTTCGAGGCCGCACTGATCGAGGCGCGCACCGACCATGCCATTGCACTGGCGCGCTGGGAAGCCGCCACATCCGTTGCCGAAGGAGAATCCCGATGAAGTCCACCGTCGCCTATCGCCCGCAGGCGCGATACGCCGTGCTGCCCGTCTTGCTGGCGCTGATCCTGCTGGGCGGCTGTGGTCGAGAGCCAGCTTCCTATCTTGAGGACGCACCTCGGGTCAGTGCCGGCCAGATTCAGTTTCCTTCCGACAGCCGCCAGCTGGACGTGCTGCGCAGCGAGACAGTGAGTGCCGGCGCCAGCGCCAGCCTGCAGCTGCCGGGCCGGGTGGTCTGGGATGAGACGCGCTCCAGCGCACTGCACACGCCGCTGTCGGGGCAGGTAGCGCGCATCGAGGCACAGCCGGGGCAGAAGGTGAAAGCCGGCCAGGTCATCGCCTGGATCACCTCGCCCGAGTTCGGCCAGGCTCAGGCTGAAGGTGCCCGTGGTCGCGCCGAGCTGAAGCAGGCACGCAAGGAACTGGACCGTACCCGCGAACTGCATGCGGCGGGAGTGGCGTCGGGTCGTGAACTGGACGAGGCCGAGGCAAACTTCGCTGGCAGTCAGGCTGATCATGCACGCGCGGCCGCCTTCGCCAAGGCCTATGGCAACGGCCAGCGCGTCGACCAGCGCCTGCCGCTGCGCGCCCCCATCGATGGCGTGCTGGTGGAGCGGCGGATGAGCCCGGGCATGTCGGTCAGCCCCGACAGCGATCAGCCGTTGGCAGTGATCGGCGATCCGGACCGCCTGTGGCTGTTGCTGGACATTCCCGAAAGCCTGGCCGGACGTTTGAAGGCCGGCATGCAGGTGAGCGTGCCGGGTGCAGATGGCCAGCCGCTGCAGGCGGCCCTGCAGCATGTGGATGACTTCGTCGACAGCGAACGCCGCGTGGTGCAGGCGCGCCGAGCTGGACAATCGCGCACGCGGCTTCAAGGCGGGACAGTATGTGCGCGCCCAGGTGGCGTTGCCGGCCGAGGGCGGTGTCTCGTTGCCCGATGCGGCGGTGCTGCTGATCGACGGCAAGCAGGTAGTGTTCGTGGAAGAGGGCAAGGGCCGCTACGTGCGCCACGCCGTGCACGCCGAGGAGCTGGGTGACGGTCGACTGTGGGTGCGTGACGGTCTGGCGGCTGGCAGCAGGGTGGTGGTCGAAGGGGGCCTGCTGCTGCAGCAGCTGGTCGACAGCGCGCCAGCGGCCGCCAGCACCGGCGCGGGGCATGCCGCCCCATGATCGATCGCCTGATTGCCTATTGCCTGCGCCAGCCGCTGATGGTGATGCTGGCACTGCTGTTGTTCATCGGCGGCGGCATCGCCGCGTTCCGCGTGCTGCCGGTGGAGGCCTTCCCGGACGTCTCCGACACCCAGGTGACGGTGGTGTCGCTGCACCCGGGCCGCGCCGCCGAAGAGGTGGAACGCGAAGTGACGATGCCGCTGGAAGTGGCCTTGTCCGGCATTCCGCATTCGGTGCGGGTGTTCTCGCATACCCAGTTCGGCTTGTCGATGATCATCCTGACTTTCGACGACAAGGCCGACGACTATTTCGCGCGGCAGCAGGTGCTGGAGCGCTTGCAGGGTGTGGAGCTGCCAGAAGGGGTGACCCCGGAGCTGGAAGCGATGAGTTCGGCGGTGGGTGAGATCTACCGCTACGTGCTCAAGGGCCCGCACATGACATCGACCCAGCTGCGCACCGTGCAGGAATGGACGATGGAGCGCAGCCTGCGCACCGTGCCGGGCGTGGCCGATGTGATCAGCTTCGGCGGTTTCGCGCGCACCTTCCAGGTCAAACCGGACCTGGACAAGCTGCGTGACCGCGGCATCAGCCTCGGTGAGTTCGCCGAGGCGCTGGAGAAGGGCAGCTCGAACGCCGGTGGCGGCTACGTGGAGCGCGGCCAGCAGCAGTTCCTGATCCGTGGTGTGGGCTTGATGCGTTCGCCGGGCGACATCGGCAACGTGGTGGTGGCGCAGCGCGGGGGCACGCCGATCCTGGTGCGCGACCTCGCCGGGGTCGCCGACACCGGCCTGCCACGCCAGGGCCTGGTCGGCCAGGACGGCAATGATGATGCGGTGTTCGGCATGGTGCTGATGCGCAAGGGTGAGAATCCGTCCGACGTGCTCGACGCCCTGCATGCGCGCATCGCCGAGATCGAAGCGAACCAGCTGCCGGCCGGGGTCAGCATCGAGCCGTTCTACGACCGATCGTGGCTGGTGTCGACCACGCTGAAGACCGTCTTCCGCAACCTGCTGGAAGGTGCGGTGCTGGTGTTCCTGGTGCTGTGGCTGTTCCTGTACAACGCCCGCGCCGCACTGATCGTGGCGGCAATGATGCCGCTGGCGCTGTTGTCGACCTTCCTTGGCCTGCACCTGTGGGGCGTGCCGGCCAACCTGCTGTCCTTGGGTGCGATGGACTTCGGCATCATCATCGATGGCGCAGTGATCGTCACCGAGCACATCGTCTCGCGATTGTCGAAGCTGCCACCTACGGCCGATCGGAAGACGCGGTTCTCGACCATCCTTTCGGCTGCATCGGAAGTGGGCCGACCGACGTTCTTCTCGATGCTGATCATCATCGCCGCGCACATCCCGATCTTCACCCTGCAGCGCCAGGAAGGCCGCATGTTCGCGCCGATGGCGTACTCGGTGACCTCTGCGCTGATAGGTGCGTTGATCCTGGCGCTGACCGTAGTACCGCTGTTCTGCTACTGGTGGCTGCGGCGCGACCGCATGCGCGACGGCAACCCGCTGATGGACCGCCTGACCGACTGGTACCGGCCGATCCTGGAGCGCGCACTGGCCCGGCCACGTGCGGTGGTGCTGACCGCAGTGGCGTTGCTGGTGGGTACGTTGGCACTGGGCACCCGCCTGGGCTCGGAGTTCCTGCCCGAGCTGGACGAAGGATCGATCTGGCTGACCGCCACACTCGACCCCAGCACCAGCCTGGCCGA
This sequence comes from Stenotrophomonas sp. 93052_Sma, assembly GCF_056481145.1. Lineage (NCBI taxonomy): Bacteria > Pseudomonadati > Pseudomonadota > Gammaproteobacteria > Lysobacterales > Lysobacteraceae > Stenotrophomonas > Stenotrophomonas sp. 93052_Sma. The sequence goes on along the minus strand of NZ_CM151134.1, from coordinate 2,669,345 downwards.
AGCGCAGCAGCAGTCGCGGCGCATCCGTGAGCTGGTCGGCACCTTCCCGCAGGTGTCGACGGTGGTGGCCAAGCTGGGGCGCCCGGAAGACGGCTCCGATGCCAAGGGCGCCAACCAGATCGAGGCGCTGGTGGCGTTGAAGCCGGAGAAGGAATGGCCGAAGGGCGTGGACAAGCGGCAGCTGGTGAGCGACCTGCAGCGCACGCTGGAGCAACGCATTCCGGGGCCGGAGTTCTCGATCTCGCAGCCCGTGCGCGACAACATCCTGGAGAGCATTTCGCAGATCAAAGGCCAGGTGGTGATCAAGGTCAGTGGCTCGGATCTGGACGTACTGAACCGGCAGGCGCAGGCGATCCTGGGCCAGGTGCGTGGGGTGGAGGGCGTGGAGAGTGCCTTCATTGACCGCGATGGCTCGTTGCCGCAACTGCAGATCGAGATCGACCGCGACCGTGCAGCACGCTATGGGCTGAACGTGCGCGACATCGACGAAGTGATCGAGACCGCACTGGGCGGGCGCCAGGTTGGCGAGCTGTGGGAGGGTGACCGCAGGTTCCCGATCACGTTGCGCCTGGACGATGCCGACCGTGACCTGCAACGGCTGCGTACGGTGCCGGTGGGCATCGGCGATGGCCACACGGTGACATTGTCCGACGTGGCCGACTTCCGCATGGCCAGCGGCGCGATCAATATCTCGCGCGAGAACGCACAGCGGGTCAAGGCGGTCAGCATCTTCATCGCCGGGCGTGACATGGGCAGCGTGGTGGCCGACATGCGCAAGCGCGTGGATGCCAGTGTGCAGCTGCCGGAAGGCTACCGGTTGGAATGGTCCGGTGAGTTCGAGAACCAGCAGCGTGCGATGAAGCGGCTGGGCTGGGTGATTCCGCTGTCGGTGCTGCTCATCTTCGTACTGCTGTTCGATGCCTTCAAGGACATCAGCAGCGCGGCGCTGATCCTGGCCAACGTACCGCTGGCGATGATCGGCGGCATCCTGGCGTTGTGGTTGACCGGCATTCCACTGTCAGTGTCGGCGGCGATCGGCTTCATTGCGTTGTTCGGACAAGCGGTGCTGAACGGGGTAGTGATGCTCAGTCGCTTCGCTCAGCTGCGCGAGCAGGGCATGGACCTGCTGCAGTCGGTGGTGCAGGGCTCGCTGCAGCGCCTGCGCACGGTGCTGATGACCGCACTGCTGGCGATGTTCGGCCTGCTGCCGATGGCGACCTCGCATGCGATCGGTGCCGAGACCCAGAAGCCGCTGGCGGTGGTGGTGATCGGTGGCCTGCTGTCGGCGATGCTGCTGACCCTGCTGGTGCTGCCGACGCTCTACTACTGGGTGCACCGACGCCGCGAGGCGCGGACGGGCTGACGATAATGTAGAGCCGAGCCCATGCTCGGCTGCTTCTGGCTTCTGCGCGAAGCGCAGCCGAGCCAGCCTTACTGCGCCACGCCCTGCCAGGCAATCATCATCGGTACGATCAACAGGCCCAGGCAACTGACGCACAGCACCGTCGTGGTGATGTGGAAGAGCCAGAAACGGCCTGGCGTTTCAGCACGCCATACCTTCTTGGCGATGTTGACGCCCCAGATCGTAAAGCCATCGGCGATGCCACCCAAGAAGAAGCAAAGGGTGGCCAGTGCCCACAGCACCCAGATCAGCGCCATCGCCAGATTGCGTACGTCGCCACGCAGCGAGGACCACAGCACCAGCGTCGCCAGCGCCAACAGGCCTCCCAGCAGAAACGTGATCATCCAGAGTCGATACCAGATGCCCGGCTTTTCCATGCGCGTGCCCCCTCCGTTTGGCCGAGCATAGCCAGTCCGGTGGTCCTTACACCATCCCGCCATTGGCGCGCAGCACCTGCCCGTTGATCCACCCGCCATCAGCACCGGCTAGGAAGGCCACCGCACCGGCGATGTCCTCAGGCATACCCAGCCGTTCCAGGGGGTTCATCTTCGCCAACCGCTCGATCAGCTCGGGTGACTTGCCCTCCAGGAACAGGTCGGTGGCGGTCGGGCCGGGCGCCACTGCATTCACGGTGATGTTGCGCCCGCGCAGCTCCTTGCTGAGGATCGCGCCCATCGTCTCCACCGCCGCCTTGCTGGCGGCATACACGCTGTAGTGCTCCAGTCTGATGCCGACCACGCTGGTGGACAGGCTGATCAGGCGGCCACCGTCGCGCACCCGTCGCGCGCTCTCGCGCAGCACGTTGAAGCCGCCTTTCAGATTGATCCCGATCACCCGCTCGAACAGGGCATCGTCGCTGTCGGCCAGCGGCGCCAACTGCAGCACGCCGGCACTGTTCACCACTACGTCGATACCGCCGAAGCGCGCCTCGATGGCGTCGAACAGCTGGCGCACCGCCTGCGGGTCGGCCACATCGGCCTGCAGCGCGATGGCCTGTGCGCCGGTGGCGTTGAGTTCGGCTGCCAGTGCCTCGGCATCATCGCGGCGGCCGGCATAGTTGATCACCACGTCATGGCCATCGGCCGCGAGCCGCCGGGAAATGGCGGCACCGATGCCGCGGGAACCACCGGTGACCAGGGCGATGCGATTGGGGGAGGTGGGCATGATCCGGTCCAGCAGGCACGCCGGAGTGGCGCAGGGCCATCTTCGCCATCTTGCCCGGTCGGATAATCATGCATAATCCGCCAACATCATCCGGGTAGCCGAACAATGGACCGATTCACGGCCATGCGCACCTTCGTCCGTATCGTCGAGCGCCGCAGCTTCACCCGTGCCTCCGAGGACCTGGGCCTGCCGCGGGCCACGGTGACCGACGCGATCAAGGCACTGGAGCATCGGCTGGGCGTGCGCCTGCTGCACCGGACCACGCGGCTGGTGGTGCCGACCCTGGAAGGCGAGGCCTTCTATGGTCGCTGCCTGCGGTTGATCGCCGACATGGACGATGCCGAGGCCGCGTTCCGTGACGTGCCGCCACGCGGTCCGCTGCGCATCGAGGTACACGGCACGCTGGGCCGGCATCTGTTGTTTCCGCACCTGCGAGATTTCCTGCAGCGCTACCCGGAGATCGAACTGGATGTCAGCGAGGGCGATCGCTATGTCGACCTTCTGCGCGAGGGTGTGGACGCGGCGCTGCGTGTCGGCACCCTGGCCCACAGCGATCTGGCGGCGCGGCGGTTGACGCTGCTGCGCGAAGTTACGGTGGCCGCACCGGGTTATGTGCAGGCGCACGGTGTGCCCGAGACCATCGAATCACTGGAGCAAGGCCACCAGATGGTCGGCTATCGCTCCAGCGTCACCGGCCAGCTGATTCCGCTTGAGTTCCAGCAGGGTGGGCAGGTGCGCTATGTGCCGCTGCCCGCGCGGGCGAGGGTTTCCGGCGCGGACGCATTCCTCGGTGCCGCGCTGGCAGGGCTGGGCATCATCCAGGCGCCGCGCTACCGGATGGACCCCTACATTGCGCGTGGGCAACTGGTCGAGCTGTTGCCGCACGCACCGCCGACGCCGAGCCCGTTGAATCTGGTCTACCCACGCAACCGCACGCCGTCGCCGCGGCTGCGGGTGTTCATCGACTGGGTGGCCGGGGTGTTCGACCAGATGAGGTAGTGCCGGCCGCTGGCCGGCAACTGCAACACGCGTGATGTGCAAAGGTTGCCGGCCAGCGGCCGGCACTACCGGGCTGATGCGCTTGGCAGCACCAGCTCGAACACGGTGCCGGTTTCATCGGAGGTCACGCTTACCGTTCCGCCATGCGCCTGTGCAATCGCACGGGTGATCGCCAGGCCCAGTCCGGCACCTTCGTGGCGGCCACGCTCGCCGCGATAGAAGCGATCGAACAGGCGCGGCAGTGCTGCTTCGGCAATCGGCGGGCCGAGGTTGTGCACGCTGACCCTGCACACGCCATCGCCCTCGACCAGCTGCACCCGCACCTCGCTGCCCACGGCTGCGTGCTTCAACGCATTCGACAGCAGATTGGCGATCGCCCGGTGCAGCATCAGACGGTTGCCTTCCACGCTCGCCACGCCGTCGCGGCGCAGGGTCAATTGCCGGTCCTCGGCCAGCAGGTCATAGAACTCCAGCAGCGAATCCACCACCGCATCCAGCGCCACCGGCTCACGCGAGGGCAGTGCGCCCGGCGCTTCGGCCTGCGCCAGGTACAGCAGGTCGCCTACGGTCTGCGCCAGCTGCTGCAGCTCCTCGGCACACGACGCCAGCGTCTCGCGGTAGGCCTCGTTGCTGCGCGGGTGGGCCAGCACCACCTGTACCTGGGTCAGCATGTTGGTGATCGGCGTGCGCAGCTCATGGGCCAGATCACCAGAGAACTCGGTCAGGCGCGCGAAGTCCTGCTGCAGGCGCGCCAGCATGCCGTTGAGTGTCTGTGCCAGCTGTTCCAGTTCGGCCGGTGCCGTGCGCGCTCAGACGCCGCTGCAATCGACCGGCGGTGATCTGCCGGGCTTCATCGGCCAACGTACGCAGCGGTCGCAGCGTGCGTCGCACTACGTAGCCGCCGAGCAGGCTGCTGGCCACGGCGGCGCCGATGATGGCGATCGCCAGAAGATGGCGGAAGCGCTGCAGGAAATCGGCATGGCGGTCGTCATCGATGGCCAGCAGGGTGACCAGCTGGCTGCCGTCGGCCAGGGTCTGCCGCAGGTGCAGGGCATGCATGCAGCGACCATCGTCGAGAATCCAGTCGTGCCGCCGTGGCGCGGCGTCGATGGGCTGGCTGCGTGCGTGCTCGCGCAGCAGTGCCGGTGCGGTCGAGAACAGCACGGCTCCGTGGCCATTGACGATGTGGAAGGCGATATCGGGATGATGGCTGAGCGCCTCTGCCAACCGCGGGCCGCGTGCGGCGGCGGGCCCATTGCCAGCAATATCGCGGATCAACGCAACCTTGTTCTCCAGTTCGATGAAGTCCTGGGCAACAAGGTCATGGCGGGCGCTGACATAGATGGCCACGCCCAATGCGGCCAGCACCAGCGTGGCCACGGTGGCGAACAGCAGCGTCAGCCGCACCGCGATGGAACGGCGCAGGCTCATCCGTTGCTCACAGCGCCGTCGTCTGGTGCTTCGAGCACGTAGCCCATGCCGCGCACGGTGACGATGAGCTTGGCGTCGAAGTCATCGTCGATCTTCGCGCGCAGGCGGCGGATCGCCACGTCGATCACATTGGTGTCGCTGTCGAAGTTCATGTCCCACACCTGCGAGGCGATCAACGAGCGCGGCAGTACTTCACCGCGCCGCCGCGCCAGAAGTTCCAGCAGGGTGTACTCCTTCTGGCTGAGCGCGATGCGCTGGCCGCCACGCTCCACCCGGCGGCGCTGGGTATCCACCACCAGGTCGGCGATGACGATGCGTTCAACCTGCGGCACCGCTTGGCCGCGGCGTAGCAGCGTGCGCACGCGCGCCAGCAGCTCGGCGAAAGCGAAGGGCTTGGCCAGGTAGTCGTCGGCGCCCAGCTCAAGGCCCTGCACGCGGTCGGCGATGCTGCTGCGTGCGGTCAGGAACAGCACCGGCAGCGGCCAGCCGGCTCCACGCAGCCGCGACAGCACAGTCCAGCCATCCAGGCCGGGCAGCATCACATCGAGAATGACCAGCTGGTACTCGCCGCTACCGGCCAGGTGCAGCCCGTCGACGCCGTTGCAGGCGAGATCGACCACGTAGCCGGCCTCGATCAGGCCCTGGCGCAGGTAGTTGCCGGTCTTGGGTTCGTCTTCGACGATCAGCAGTTTCATGGTGCGCCCATCATCGCAGCTTGGGCGTGGGCTGGCTGCGCAGTCTCATGCCAGCGGATCCAGCGTGCCGAGAATCGCGACACAGGCCAGCACCAGCAGCGCCAGTACCGATTCGCAGGCCAGGCTGTGGCGCAGTGAACGCAGCGGCCTGGGCTGCCAGCCACCCCGGATGGAGACCGCCAGCGCCGGCACCAGCCGCCAGCGATGCAGCGCGGCCAGGCCCAGCATGCCACCCACCAGTGCCAGCTTGAGCAGCAGCCAGCGTCCATGCGCGGCGCCGGTCAGGGTCTGTATGGAACCGCCGAGATCGACATAGGTATAGGTGCCGGTCATCGCCAGCAGGGCGACGATGATCGTGCCGGGCACGGCGAAGCCGTGCGCGGCCTGCCATAGTTCGTGGGTGCGTTCGCGCAGGCGCAGGCCCTGGCGGCGCAGTGCTAGCTGCACGATGGCGGCGATCGCACCGATCCAGGCGCCGGCCGCCAGCAGGTGCACGATGCCGGCAGCAAGACGCAGCCATCCAGCGACCCCATCGCCAGCAGCGGCGTGGCCGTTCCAGGCGAGGCTGGCCAGGGTCACCGCCGAGAGTGCCAGCAGTGCAGGGCGGCGCAGGCCCTGCACCGGGTGATTGACTGCCAGCAGCGGCAGCATTGCCAGCAGGGCCAGGATACGCAGCAGTCCCGCCTCGCCCACCGGCGTACCGGTAAGAAACCAGCGCGCTGTCTCGCCATCGATGTCGACCGGTGATATGTCAAGCACGCCGGACAATCGGGTGACCGCATCGATGCCGACCAGCACCAGTGCCACAAAAGTGAGGCCCAGCGAGACGCTGCGCGGCAGTCCGGGGCGGACGAACAGCATCCGCCCGAACAGCAGCATCAGGGCCAGATACAGCGCCAGCCGCAGCGCGTATGGCGAAAGCTCGGCCACAGCGATGGCCTTACTTCACGGTGAAGCGGTAGGTGCCGGTGATCGGATGGCTGTCCTGGCCGACCGCGCGCCACTGCAGTGCGTAACTGCCGGCGGGCAGCGGCTTGGCAAAGCGCGCGCGCAGGGTGTGGCCGTCCTCGGAGATCTCCTGCGCCGTGGTCGGCATCGCCATCTTCATGCGGCCGTGGTCCATGCTCAGTTCGATGCGGGTGGCACGCGGCATCACCTTCTCACTGAACTGCAGCTCGATCTGGCTGGCCGGGGCCACGGTGGCATCGGCCGCTGGCGTCGAACGCACCAGGCTGGGATGGGCCAGCGCCAGCGGCGCGGCCGAAAGGCCGGACAGCAGCAGGGCGAGCGGGACGACGCGGAACAGGGAGCGGGTCATATGCGGATCACCGATGAGGAAGTGGCCTGCAGGGTGACGTCCACCGCCTTTCGAGGCCCTGACCTGGACATTACCAGTTTGTAATGTTGGCGGCCGGCACTACCGGGCCCGTGACTGCGCGATCCATGCCGACGGCGAACAACCGACCACACGCCGGAACGCAGCGCTGAACTTGCTGGGATTGGCATATCCGCTGGCCAGGGCAACGTCGGTGACACGCCGGCCCTGCGCGAGTTCGGCGCGCCCGCTGCATGCGGTGCTCGGTCAGGAACGCATAGGGCGGCAGGCCAGTGGCCGCACGCAGCGCGCGGCCGAACGTCGCGGCCTCCATCTGCACTGCAGCGGCCAGCTGTGGAACGGTCAGCGCCTGGCCGTGTTGCGCGTCGATGTAGGCCTCCAGTTGCCGCAACCGTCGGGCCGACAGTGGGGACACCGTGCCACGCGCCTGGCGCGGCTGACCGGCAAGCTGACCCAGGCGGTGCAGCAGCACCTGCGCGCCATGCTCGAGGAAGCCGGGCAGGCAAACATCAGCCTGCGCGCTGCACCACAGCGCCTGCAGCACCGAAGTAATCACCGGGTCGTGGTGCAGCCGCGCAGCCAGCGGCTGCAGCTGTTGCAACTGCTGCGGATCCTGCGGATGCAGGTGGGTATCGATGGCGATGCCGAGCAGATCGACCGCGGGGCTGGCATAGGTGCCGGTGTCTTCCGGCAGCACCAGATTGAACTGGCCGCGCCGCCACGGAGCCTGCAGAAGACCGCTGAGGGTGTGCTGCTGCAGCCGACCGCCGCCGCCCACGGCCAGGCCCAAGCGCAGTTGCTGCGGATGTCCCATCTCACCTTCGCTGGCATCGAAGCGATGGCGCAGCAGCACCACCGCACCATCGTGGCTGGCGTAGGCCGCAGGGGCCTGCGACCGGGTTTCCTGCAGCAGCTGGTCGGCGAGGGCGGGCATCACGGATCCGGGAATGGAGCGGCGCTGCCGGAAATGGAGTGGCGGCAGGACGCGAATGTTACAGGATAACACTCTTGTCCCGCGCTGCCGCCGCCCGCGCGTCCGCCACTCCATCCGTCGAGGTTCCCGCTTTGAAGTCGTCCACGCCTGCTGCCGCGCTCATCGCAGCATCCCTGCTCGTTCCTGCCTTGCCCGCCCTTGCCCAGCAGGCCGACCCGGCCACGCTCGACGGTGTCCGCGTCACCGGTTCCAAGCGCGATACCCCATACCTGAAGAGCGATCTGTCGGTGACGGTGCTCGACAGGCAGGCGCTGAAAGAAGCGGGCGTCACCGAGTTCCGTGACCTCGACAAGCTCGCGCCCAACGTGAAGTTCAACGCAATGGGGCAGCTCAGCAACATGTTCATCTCGATCCGCGGCATCGAGTCCAATCCATTCCTGGTCAATCGTGCCTCGGTCTACATCGATGGCATTCCGTTCCGCGAGCTGAGCAATGCCGTGCTCAACCAGGTCGAGTCGGTGGAGGTGCTGCGCGGCCCGCAGGGCACGCTGTACGGCGCCAACAGCGAATCCGGCCTGGTACTGGTGCGTACGCGTGGTCCTGCGGATAAGCGCGAGGGCGAGATCAATGTGCGCAGCACCTGGTTCGGCAACGGCAATGGCACCGCTCTCGATGGCTTCCTGGCGGGGCCGCTGAACAAGACGGGCAGCCTGTCCGGCTCGGTGGCGTTCATGGGCTCCGACGAGGACGCCTACCTGAAGAACCTCACGCCTTCCGGTGCACGCGGCAAGGTCGGCGAAGGCTACCTGCAGGGGAAGCTGCGCTGGCGGCCCAGCGACTACGTCTCGGTGAACGCGCTGGCCTACCACCTGCGCACCCGCGCGCCGGGCATGTTCGAGTATGAATACCTTCCGCTGGATACCGGCCTCTATAACCGCACCTACGGCACCTCGCTCAATGGCGGCCGCCGTGCCGAAGACTTCACCTACATCAACGACGCGCCCAAACGCACCGAAAAGGACGAAACGGTGGCGGGCCTCAGTGCGCAATGGCAGCTGCAGGCCGGCACGCTGGACGTGGCCGCTTCCTGGCGGGACGAGGAGGTGACCTCGGCCGGCTACGACTTCGACATGACCAATAGCCCGGCATTGGCCGGCCGCATCTACGACAGGAAGAAGGAATGGACGGCCGAGGCGCGCTTCAGCTCGCCCAGCGACCAGGCGCTGACCTGGATGACCGGTGTGTCGACCTACCGCAACAGCAAGGATTCGATCCTCGGCACCTTCGTCGGCCCGGCGCTGCACGGGCTGGACAGCTACAACCTGGCACCGCGGCAGACCTCCAAGGGCGAGGACTACAGCGTCTTCGCCACCGCCAGCTATACCTTCCCGGCGGTGCCGAAGCTGACCGCCAGCGCCGGCCTGCGCCATGAGCAGGCACGGCGCTCCACCGAACAGCGTGCCGGTGCGCTGGACCTGGGCGCCGGTGGCCGCGTGCTGTACCGCGATGCAGCGCTGGCGCATACCTTCTCGGCCACGCTGCCGCGGCTGTCACTGCGCTACGACGCCACTGACGACCTGTCCTTCTACGCGGCCTCGGCCAAGGGCTACATTCCGGGTGGCTTCAATCTTGCCGCGGCGCAGAGCGATGTGGTCAACGACAAGGTGCTGCGCTACGAATCCGAGCGCATGTGGAGCCATGAGCTGGGCTTCAAGATGAACCTGGCCGGCGGCCGTGGCCACATCGGCGGCGCGCTGTTCCACATCACCTCGGACAACTGGCAGGAAATCCAGGTGGCCACCGATGCCAACGGCCGCCCGATCTCGTCGGACTACGTAGGTTCGGATGCCTCGATCCGTTCCCGCGGTGCCGAGCTGGAGGGCGTGTTTGAAGTGCTGCCGGGCTTCACCCTGATGGCGAATGTGGGCTACGTCGATGCGAAGTACACCAAGCTATGGGTCAGCGTGGACCAGAACCTGGATGGCAAGCGGGTCAAGCTGACGCCGCATTACACTGGCTATCTGGCGGCGCGCTATCAGTTCGAATCGGGCATCCATGCACGGCTGGAATCGCAGTTCACCGGCTCCAGTGCACTGGATGAACGCAACCGCGCGTTCCAGCCGGCAGTGGCCGTGCTCGGTGCTCAGCTGGGCTACGAGACCGGGCCGTGGAGCGCGCGGGTGTTCGTGCAGAACCTGACCAACAAGCGCCGCATCAACGGCCTGATCTTCGACAACCTGGCCTTCGGCCGCGACGGCAACTACTACGGCCCGGTCGACAGCCCGCGCATCTTCGGCGCGGAAGTGGGTTACCGCTTCTGAGGAGGCGGGCCGCGCGCCGGCCAGCGGCCGGCGCTACCGGTCCAACGAAACGGTAGTGCCGGCCGCTGGCCGGCATCTTCGGAACGCTACCTGTGGCCGTGCAATGCCCGCCGGTTGCCGATGTGCGCGCATGCCAGCAGCACGCCACCGCAGGCGGTGGCCACGCCATGCCAGAGCAGCGATTCCTTCAACGGCAGGTACAGCGACGCCGACACCAGCAGGATCGCGCCAACCACGGCCAGCCGCACCGGCAGCCAGCGCCCATGCCGGTGCAGCCCGGCCGTGGTACTGGCCAGCGCCAGCGTCGAGGCCATCAATGCGAACAACCATTCCCAGCGCGACATCATCAACAGCAGCGTCATCACGCCGTGGCCGGGGTGCTGGAACGAGCGCAGCGCCATCATTGCCGCCGGCACGAAGGCCAGCAGCAGCGGCAGGGCGATGCAATGGGCGGCGCAGGCCAGCGACAGCCAGGCGCCGGCCAGATCGAAACGGGGATGCCAGCGTGCCGAAGTTGGCGGCTGGGCCAGAGCCCTTGCGGGGGTCGGGGGGATGTGGTCCATTATGTTACATAGTAACAATTGGAGTCTCCCCCATGAAGCTTCCTGCTGCTCTTTTCCTGCTGCTGGCCGCCAACGCGGCCCAGGCACACGATGTCCGCCAGCACGCGCCACACGTGCACGGCCAGGCGACTGTTGATCTCGCACTCGACCAGGGAACGCTGGAGTTCGCCCTGCAGGCGCCGGGTATCGGCATTCTTGATTTCGAGCGACCGCCCGCCAACGCGACCGAGCAGGCGGCACTGTCGCGCGCCACGGCATTGCTGAAGGGCGGCAGCTGGGTGACCCTGCCCACCGCCGCCAACTGCCGCCTGGCCAGCAGTGACGCCAGTGCCGAAGGCTTCGCTGCGACCGCCGCTGTGCCAGCGGCCGGGCAGCATCGCCACGCCGGTTTCACTGCCAACCTGCAGTATCGCTGCACGAATCCGAGTGCACTGCGCGCCCTGGTCGTGCGCCTGCCGGTGCTGTTCCCCGGGTTGCACGAAGTCATCGTCAACAGTGCGACGGCCAACGGCCAGGAGCGCAGCGTGCTGAGTGCCGACAACCTGCGCGTGGTGCTGGCGCCGTGAGCACGCCAGCGGTGATCGCCCTGGAGGATGTGCAGTTCGGCTACGCAACACGCCTGGTGCTGGATATCCCGCAGCTGCTGATAGAGCAGGGCAGCAGCGTGCTGTTGCGTGGAGTGAGCGGGGGCGGCAAGAGTACCTTGCTCGGCCTGCTGGCCGGCGTCCTGCTACCCGGCAGGGGGCGCGTCGAAGTGGCGGGTCACGCGCTGCAGATGATGCGGGGTGCTGCGCGCGATCGCTTCCGTGCCGATCACCTGGGCGTGATCTTCCAGCAGTTCAATCTGCTGCCGTTTCTCAGCGTACGCGACAACATCGCGCTGGGCCTGCGCTTTTCGCGCCTGCGCAGCGCGCATCAGTGGGCCGCTGGATGCCGAGATCGCCCGCCTGCTGCAGGCCCTGCAGCTCAATCCCGAGCTGATGCAGCGGCGCGCGGGTACGCTCAGTGTTGGCCAGCAACAACGCGTGGCGGCCGCACGTGCGCTGATCGGCCGGCCGGCGGTGCTGTTGGCCGACGAGCCGACCTCGGCGCTGGATCGCCAAGCCGCGACCGCCTTCCTGCAGCTGATGTCCGCACAGTGCCGGGCTGCCGGTACCACGGTTCTGGTGGTCAGCCACGATGAAAGCCTGCAGCCGTTGTTCGACCGCACCATTTCACTTTCCGAGATCAACCAGGCAGGTGGCACCCATGCTTGAACTTGCCTGGCCCAGCCTGCGCAGCCGCGCATTGAGCGTCAGCCTCACCGTGCTGGTGATCACCCTCAGCGTGGTGCTGCTGCTCGGTGTTGAGCGCGTGCGCACGCAGGCGCATGAAGGTTTTGCCAGCACCATCTCAGGCACGGACCTGATCGTCGGTGCCCGCTCCGGGCCGGTGAACCTGCTGCTGTATTCGGTGTTCCACATCGGCGACCCGACCAACAACGTGTCCTGGCAGTCCTACCAGGAGCTGTCCTCGCTGCCGCAGGTGAAGTGGGCGGTGCCACTGTCGCTGGGCGATTCGTGGCGCGGCTACCGGGTGGTCGGCACCAGTGGCGGCTATTTCGAGCACTACCGCTACGGCGCGGGACATGCGCTGGCGTTTGCACAGGGGCGGCCGTTCGACGATCTGTACGACGCCGTGATCGGCGCAGAGGTGGCGCGCGCAGAAGGTCGGCCTCGGCGACGAGATCGTGCTGGCGCACGGCACCGGCGCGGTCACGCTGGCCACGCATGCCGACAAGCCGTTCCGTGTGGCCGGCATCCTGCAGCGCACCGGCACGCCGGTCGACTCCTCGGTGCTGGTCTCGCTGCCGGCCATCGAGGCGATCCATGTCGACTGGCGCTCCGGCGTGCAGCTGCGCAGCCACAGCGTCAGCGCCGAGCAGGCGCGCCACCTGGACCTGACCCCGACCAGCATCACCGCCTTCATGCTCGGCCTGAATTCGCGCATCGCCACGTTCTCGGTACAGCGCAGGATCAACGAGTACCCGGACGAGGCGATGCTGGCGATCCTGCCTGGCGTGACGTTGCAGCAGCTGTGGCAGTCACTGGGCATCGCCGAGCGGGCACTGCAGCTGATCAGTGCGATGGTGGTGCTGCTGGGCATGGTCTCGCTGGTGGCGCTGCTGGTCTCGACCCTGCAGGAGCGCCGGCGCGAGATGGCGGTGCTGCGTGCCATCGGTGCACGCCCGGGCTATATCGCCAGCCTGCTGGTGGTGGAGGCGGTAGCGACCAGCGCGCTTGCCTGCGTGCTTGCACTGGCCGCACTGGTGGCCACCAGCATTGCCGGGCGTGGCTGGGCGCTGGCCAACTTTGGCCTGTCGATCACTCACATCTGGCCGGATGGCCGCGAACTGGCGTGGGCCGCGGGTGTGCTGGCGATCAGCGCGGTGGCCGGCCTGGTACCGGCGCTGCTGGCCTATCGGCGCACGCTGGCCGATGGCCTGTCACCCGGGGGCTGAGCATGCGCTGGTTACCGCTGTTGGCAATGTTACTGGTGCTGACCGCCTGCGAACGCCCGGTCGATACCGGCGTGCAGGCGCTGCCACCGTCACCGGTGGTCGATCGCGATGCTCCGGCCGCTCCCGAGGAACAGGAACTGGACTGGTTGCAGATGATGCCGAAGGACGAGCTGGCCGCGCTGGAGCGGGGCGAGGGGCCGGAGGTCGAGCACAACGGCAACCGGCGCATGCCGCAGTTCGGTACGTTCCGCACCGTGGACACCGTACTGCAGCGGCCGGTGCGCTTGCCGGGTTACGTGGTGCCGCTGGCCAACGCGCAGGACGGGCGGCTGACCGAATTCCTGTTCGTGCCGTACTACGGTGCCTGCATCCATGTGCCGCCGCCACCGCCGAACCAGATCGTGCACGTGGTGCTGCCGCGCCCGATCGACATGCCGGACATGTATTCGCCGTTCTTCCTGGCCGGTACCCTGCGCGCCGAACGGCTGGACGATGATCTGGCCGGCTCCGCCTACACCATGCGCGATGCGCAGCTGAGGCCGTATGAACCGTAGCGTCCTGATCGGACTGACCTGCTGCCTGGGCCTGTTGGGGTGTACGCAGGCGGGTGGGGGAGCCACCACCGGCGCCGCAGCACCGGCACAGCCGGCCACGACCGAGGCGCCCATCGACCGCTGGGATGCACTGCGGCCCGACGAAGTGACCTACCAGCGTCCGCCGCCGCAGATCGGCCTGTCACGCAATGGCATGGACGGGGTGGGCGGGCTGATCGATGACACCGGCTCGGGCACGCCACCGGGGCAGGAGATCGACCATTCCAGCCCGGATCGCGCCAAGCAGTTCGGCTCTTCGCGCGTGGTCGACGTTGTCGACGGTCGCGCGGTGGATCTGGATGGCTACGTGGTGCCGCTGGGCACCAACGACGCAGGACTGGTCGACGAACTGTTGTTCGTGCCGTTCTACGGGGCCTGCATCCATGTGCCGCCACCGCCGCCGAACCAGATCATCCATGTGACCCTGGCCACGCCGATCGCACTGGGCGACCTGTGGGATCCGTACCGGTTGGCCGGTCGCCTCCAGGTCAAGCGCTTCGATGCGGATATCGCCAGTGCGTCCTACGACGCCGCAGCGGCGACGCTGACGGCGATCCACAACTGATGCGTGCGCGCTGGATCATCGTTGCAGCAGCCTTGCTGGTGGTGGTTGCGCTGCTGGTGTGGTGGCAGCGGCAGGCTGCACCCATCGCGCCACCCGCGATCGCATTTCCGCCGCCTTCGTCCGATGCCCGCCAGCGCATCGAACAGCGCCTGGGTGATGACCATGCCTTTCGCAACGACGTACTGTTCCTGCTCGCGGCCACCCTGCGCGACCGCTGCCAGCCGGCGCAGGCGGGGCTGCTGGCGCGCATGGCCAATCGTGCATCGTTGCCGGTGTTGGCGGCGGTCAGTGCGGTGACCCAGCAGGATCCAACGCTGGACCGGCCGATCTACCAGTACATCCAGCATCGTGCCGACGCCACGCGCTGTGGCCAGCCGCTGCAGATGCCGCTGGCCGGTGGACGCAGCATGGCCGTGGACATCGAGCAGTACGCGCGCACCTTCCCGGACAGCTATTTCGACCCGCAGCGCAGCAGCGAGCCGCGGGATTTCGGCGGACTGTCGCTGCAGCAGCGGGCAGGCAACGCCTGCAACAGCGTGGTGTATTCGGTGCTGCCGCTGGGTGGCACCGATTGGCGATGCAGCAGCCTGCGCGCGAATGCCCGTGCGCGGGTGCGCGGCCTGTGCGAGGACGAACTGCGGCGCCAGCATGGGGGAACGGGCGGGGAACTGGACATGGCCGTGGGGCAGGGCATGCAGGGTGCGGTGGTGTCGGCGATTGCCGCGCTGCCGGAAGACTGCCGATAAGCGTTTACCAGTAGAGCCAGGCCATGCCTGGCTGGCGGTTCAGCCAAGCAGACTTGCCCCTACAGACCCTGAACTGGTGGATTCCGAAGGTCATAACTATACAGGACATCCGGTATAGTTATGGCCGTACTCCACCCCACCAGATTCTCCCATGGCTTTGTCCCAGCCCCTGGCCGGTGCTCCGGCCCTGTCGCGTGCCCGTCGCTGGGCGCTGTTGTTCACCGTCGCCGCCGGCCTGCTGCTGGTCACGCTCGACAACTCCGTGCTCTACACCGCACTGCCCACCCTGACCGAGGAACTCTCGGCCAGCGCCGGCCAGGCACTGTGGATCATCAACGCCTATCCGCTGGTGATGGCCGGCCTGCTGCTGGGCGCGGGCACGCTGGGCGACCGCATCGGCCACCGCCGCATGTTCCTGATCGGCCTGGTGGTGTTCGGCATCGCCTCGCTGGCAGCGGCGTTCGCTGCTACAGCGGCGCAGCTGATTGCCGCGCGCGTTCCTGGCGGTGGGCGCCGCAGCGATGATGCCGGCTACGCTGGCGTTGATCGGCCTGAGCTTCCACGAAGAGCGCGAGCGCAACATCGCCATCGCGATCTGGGGCTCGGTGGCCATCGTCGGTGCAGCGCTGGGTCCTATCATCGGCGGCTGGCTGCTGCAGCACTTCTGGTGGGGCTCAGTGTTCCTGATCAACGTGCCGGTGGTGGTGGTCGCATTCGTGGCCACGCTGCTGCTGGCACCGGAAGGCCAGCGCGATACCTCGCGGCCGTGGGACCTGGTGTCTTCGTTGCTGGCATTGGCGGCGCTGTCCGGCCTGGTGCTGGCGATCAAGTCACTGATCGCTACGCCGCCGTCGTATGCGCTGGGTGCCGGTGCGCTGTTGCTGGCCGTCATCAGCGGCGCGGCGTTCGCACGTCGCCAGCAGCAGTTGCCGTACCCGTTGCTGGACTTCGCGATCTTCCGCAATCCGGCGTTCCTGGCCGGCACGCTGTCGGCGGTGTTCACCCTGTTCGCGATGGCCGGCCTGCAGCTGGTTACCACCCAGCGTTTCCAGCTGGTGGCGGGCTTCACACCGCTGCAGGCAGGCCTGCTGGTATCGGTGGCGGCGCTGGGCAGCCTGCCGAGTGCACTGCTGGGCGGCAGCATCCTGCACCGCGTGGGCCTGCGTCCGCTGATCTGTGGTGGCCTGGCGGCTGGCGCCGTGGGTGTCGGTGTTGTGGCGTTCGGCTTCCCGCACGGCCTCGGTTGGGTGGTGGCCGGCATGGCGATCACCGGTTTCGGCATGGGCTCGGCCATCTCGGTGGCGTCCACTGCCATCCTCAACAACGTACCAGCGCACCGCGCGGGCATGGCCTCGTCGGTGGAAGAGGTGTCCTACGAGCTTGGTGGCCTGCTCGCTGTGGCGATGCTGGGCAGCCTGAGTGCGGCAATGTACGGCGCCTTCCTGCCGGCCTCGGCCGACATGCCCGAGCTTGCCCGCGACGGCTTCACCCAGGCGCTGCACGTGGCACGCGAAAGCGGGCAGGGCGAGTGGTTCGCACTGGCCACGGCCGCGTATGACCGTGGCTACCAGATCGTGCTGCTGGTGATCACGGTGGTGCTGGTAGTGGGCGCGGCGATCATCGCGCGCCTGTTGCGGGGGCGCGTCGGTGGCCGCGAGGGTGCGGCCGATCGCGTAAAATGACGCGATGAGAACCAGCAAGCGCGACCGCATCCTCGACGCCGCCGTCAACGTGATCAATCGTGACGGCGTGCGCGCGGTGACCTTCGAGTCGGTGGCGGCCGAGGCCAAGCTGACCCGTGGCGGCCTGCTGTATCACTTCCCGTCGCGCGAAGCGTTGCTGCGCGGCATCGACGAGCACCTGGTGCAGGCCTGGGAAGCGTCGATGGAGTCGCTGCTGGGCAAGACCGCAGACGAGGCCACGGCGCTGGAGCGCTACCAGACCTTCGTGCGCGTCTCGGCGCAGAGTGCCACCCGTGCCGAACTGATGTTCATGCTCGAATCGGCCGACCCGGACGCCGATGAGCGTCCGTGGGGACCGGCTGTTCGGCGCTGGGCGCCGTTGCCGCCGTCGGCCGGACAGAATGACCCGGCCGCGCTCGACAACTTCGTGGCGCGGCTGGCGGCCGATGGCCTGTGGATCTACGAGGCGATGTACGAAGGGCAGCTGGATGAAAGCGTGCGCGCCCAGGTAGCGGAGCGCATCGCCGGGCTGCTGGCGAAGTCTGATGGGACGTCCAGCTGAGCCGTCGACCGACGCGGGGACGCCGCTCCTGGTAGAGCCGACCGCTGGTCGGCTGCTCACGAAAATCCCGCGCTTCGCGCGATAGTCGACCAGCCGTCGACTCTACCCCTCTCCATTTACCCAGCCTGCGCTGCGCTCGCGGCCAGCCAGGCCCTCGGCGAGGCCCCCAATCGCTTGCGGAACGCCTTCGACAACGACGCGGTATCGGCAAACCCCACCTCGATCGCCACCTGCTTGACCGCCACGCCCGCCCGCAACTGCGCGCAGGCCAGGCTCAGCCGCCAATCCAGCAGATAACTGGCCGGCGTCGCCTGCATCACCTCCTTGAACACGGCTGCGAACGCGCTACGCGACATGCCGGCGGTCGACGCCATGCGCGGCAGCGTCCATTCGTCCTGCGGCGCCTGGTGCATTGCCACCAGTGTGCGTGCCAGCCGTGCATCTGACAGCCCACGCATCAGCCCGTGGCTGACCCCGGCCGCATCGGGATGATCGACCACCCAGCGCAGGATCTGGATCAGCGCCACTTCGAACAGCCGGTTGGTCAGCAGCCGCGAACCGCAGCGTTGGCGGTCGGCCTCGGTGAACAGCAGATGCAGGGTGTCGTCCAGCTCGTCGATCGCGGCCAGCGGCACCACCATCACCGGCGGTAGCGACTGCACGATGGGATTGCGCGCCGCCATCGAAGTCGAGCGTGGCGCAGGTGAAGTCGGGGCCATCCAGCGGCGCATTGAAGAACACGTGGTGCAGTGGCTGCGGGTACAGCAGCAGGCTGGGCGCGTCGATCTTCAAGCGAGGAAGCGCGATATCGCCGTCGGGATGACGGACCTCCATTTCACCCTGGCGCAGGATGTGCAGGAACGCCCGACCGGGCTGCGGCTCGAAGACATGGCGCCCGCACAGAGGTCCGCTGTGGAACAGCGCGGCCTGCACCCGGAAGCGTTCCAGCAGAGAGGAGAGGCGGTCGGGTGCGGAGGTGTCGGTGGGCATGCTCATGGACGACTGGACAACATGTGTGGCCAATTACGACCAATACGTCCGTAGAGTCTACCTAGGATGAGCGGGTCGTCCAATCCGGGCGCTTTCCCAAGGAGATCCACCATGTCCCGTGTCCCCCTGATCGATGCCGCCAACACCACCGCCGACCGCCAGGCCCTGCTGGGCCAGGTCCACGCCGCCTTCGGTGCCACCCCGGCCATGTTCCGCGCTGTGGCCAATTCACCGGCCGCCCTGCAGAGCATGTGGGGCTCGTTCGGCGCACTGGGCGGCGGTCGCCTGTCGCCGCTGCTGGGCGAGCAGATCGCCGTCGCCATCGCCAACCGCAATGCCTGCGAATACTGCCTGGCGGCGCACACCGCACTGGGTCGCAAGGCTGGTGCCAGCAGCGAGCAGATGGCTGCCGCGCAGATCGGCCACTCCAGTGATCCGGCCACCTCGGCGGCGCTCGACTTCGCGCTGAAGGTGGTTGAACAGCGTGCACAGATCACCGACGGTGATGTGCAGGCGTTGCGCGCAGCCGGCTTCGATGACGAGCAGATCGTCGAGATCCTCGCCCATGTGGCGCTCAACCTGTTCACCAACTACGTCAACGTCGCGTTCGACGTGCCGGTGGACTTCCCGAAGGTGGCGCTGCGCTGAGATGCGGTTCGGCTCGGGTGGCAGTGGCCGCCCGGGCCGGTCGAAATGGAGCAGACGGGGTGGTCGGCGCTACCTGTCGTCCGCCTGCAGCCGCTCGGGGTGCGTATACACATTGAACCCGCTCTCCCGCGCGAATCCGACCAGGCACAGTCCGGCACTGCGGGCCAGGTCGATCGCCAGCGCGGTCGGCGCAGACACCGCTGCCAGCACGCTGGCACCCGCACGTATCGCCTTGCTGACCATCTCATAGCTGGCGCGGCTGGAAATCACCAGCAACCCACCGTCGATGGCGTGCTCGTTGTGATGCAGGGCGCCGATCAGTTTGTCCAACGCATTGTGACGGCCCACATCCTCGCGCACCCAGCCAATCCGCCCGCTGGCATCGGCCCAGGCCGCGGCGTGCGTCGATCCACTCACCGCATTCATCGGCTGATGCTGCGCCAGCGTGGCCAGTGCCCGCTGCAACGCGGCATGCGGATAGGTGCGACGCTCGCGGATCTGCGGAAGCGGGCGCAGCACATCCTCCAGCTGGCGCGTGCCGCACAGGCCACAGCCTCCGCGACCGGGCAGCAGGCGGCCATTGGCCGGATCCAGATCGGCACCGGGTGCGTCGTCGGAAACGGTCATCTGCAGTTCGATGCCCTCCAGCTGCGGGCGGACCTCGATCGACAGCAGTTGCGAGGGCGTATTGATCAGCCCCTCGCTGAGCGAGAAACCCAGCGCGAAGTCTTCCAGGTCGCAGGGCGTGGCCATCATCACTGCGAAGGCGGCGCCGTTGTAGCGCAGTGCAACCGGCACTTCCTCGGCCACCACGTCGACCTGCTGCTGGTGCCCCTCGCTGCGCCAGCGCTGCAACGGACGCTGGGCCGTGCCGGCAGGCGGGGAGTGCGGCGGGGTCGAGTCAGGCATGCAGCGCGTCCGGGCAAGGGAAATACGCAGGTGGTGGACCACCCACGGCTTCGAGAATAGCGCAGTGGCCGGGCGCTGACGCGGGTGTAACCGTTGTCATGGCAGGCTGCGCTGAAAACAGCATCTGCCTCTGGCGAAGCGGCCTTGTCCGTGCTTGACTGCGGGGCTGGCCGCGCTGCAGACGCCGCATCCCGCCCATCCCGCGCCGTTGATTGTTGTGTTCCTCCCGCCAGGTTCCCGAACATGTCCGAGCAGAAGCCGCCGCGCTACAAGCCCTACAACCAGCCGGCCGGTGGCTGGGGTGCCGCCGGTGCCACGGCCAAGGTGCTGTTGCAGCAGAGTGTGATCGGCAAGGGCTCGAAGGCGCTGCTGGCAATGAACCAGCCCGGTGGCTTCAAGTGCCCCAGCTGTGCGTTCCCCGATGCCGACGAACGCAGGAAGCTGGAATTCTGCGAGAACGGTGCCAAGGCGCTGGCCTGGGAAGCCACCCAGTTCCGTGCCGGCCGCGAGCTGTTCGCTCAGCACACCGTGACCGAGCTGATGGCGCAGACCGACTACTGGCTGGAGATGCAGGGCCGGCTGACTGAGCCGATGCGCTATGACGCGTCCACCGATCATTACGTTCCGTGCAGCTGGGACGAGGCGTTCGCCTTGATCGGCCGTCATCTGCAGGCGCTGGACAGCCCGCACCAGGCCGAGTTCTACACCTCCGGCCGCACGCCCAACGAAGCTGCATTCCTGTATTCGATCTTCGTGCGCGAGTTCGGCACCAACAATTTCCCGGACTGCTCGAACATGTGCCACGAGCCGACCAGCCGCGGCCTGCCGCCGGCCATCGGCGTGGGCAAGGGCACCATCGTGCTGCAGGATTTCGAGCACGCCGAGGCGATCTTCGTGATCGGCCAGAACACCGGCACCAATTCGCCGCGGATGATGAGCAACCTGGTCGAGGCGCGCAAACGCGGCATCCCGATCGTGGCGGTCAACCCGATGCCCGAGCGCGCTGATCCGTTTCGCCGAACCGCAGGACATGGTGCAGATGGCCACGTTCGGTTCGACCGAGATCACCAGTGAGTTCGTGCACATCCGCATTGGCGGCGACCTGGCCCTGATCAAGGGCATGATGAAGGTGATGTTCGAGCGCGAAGCGCAGGGTGAGCGCGTGCTTGACCACGATTTCCTGGCCGAGCACACGGTGGGCCTGGACGCACTGCGCGCAGATGTGATGGCGCAGGACTGGAACGAGATCGTGCAGGTCTCCGGTATCACGCAGGCGCAGATCCGCCGCTGCGCCGAGATCTACATCCGCTCCAAGGCCACGGTGATCTGCTATGGCATGGGCCTGACCCAGCATCAGTATGGTTCGACCCTGCTGCAGCAGGTGGCCAACCTGCTGTTGCTGCGTGGCAACTTCGGCAAGCCCGGCGCAGGCATCGGGCCGATCCGTGGCCATTCCAACGTGCAGGGCGACCGTACCGTCGGCATCGACGAGAAACCCAAGCCGGCCTATCTGGAGCGCGTGCAGCAGGTGTTCGGCTTCGATCCGCCGCGCGAGCACGGTCATCACGTGGTCGAATCGATCGAGGCGATGCTGGACGGCAGCGCCAAGGTGTTCATCGGTATGGGTGGCAACTTCATCCACGCCGTGCCCGATACACCGCGCGCGTACGAGGCCATGCGTGGCCTGGAGCTGACGGTCGGCATCGCCACCAAGCTCAATCGGGGTCACCTGGTGCATGGCCGCGATGCCTTGATCCTGCCGGTGGTCGCACGCTCGGAGCGCATCGTTACGCCTGCCGGCGAGCAATTCGTCACTATCGAAGACGCGATGTCGAACGTGACCGCTTCGCGCGGCGTGCTCGAGCCGGTCAGCACGGACGTGCTCCCGGAGGTCGAGATCGTCTGTCGCATGGCGATGGCAACATTGCCGCACAGCAAGGTCGACTGGGCGGGGTGCATGCATGACTACGCACCCATCCGCGAGCTGATTGCGGCGGTGTATCCGGAGATCTACACCGGCTTCAACGAGCGCATCCAGCAGCCGCACGGCTTCCATCTGGACATTCCACCGCGCCGTCGAGTGTGGCCCACGCCCAACGGCAAGGCCAACATCCTGGTGATGCCAGGCCTGGACGTGGACGCGCCGGTGGACGATCCCGGGATGCTGCGGTTGGCCACGGTGCGCTCGCACGACCAGTACAACACCACCATCTACAGCTACAGCGACCGCTACCGCGGCGTCTACAACGATCGCATGGTGCTGTTCATGAACATCGAGGACCGGCTGGCGCGCGGGCTGGAGAAGGAGGCGCTGGTCAGCCTGGAGACCATCAGCGGTGATGGCGTGCAGCGGCGCATCGAGGGCCTGACCGTACTGGACTACCCGATGCCGCGCGGCGCCCTGGCCGGTTACTACCCCGAGTTGAACCCGCTGCTGCCGCTGGACTACTACGACCGGGTCAGCGGTACCCCAGCGGCCAAGTCGATCCCGGTGCGGATGAGCGCAATGGTGGCGGCGATTGCGTGACCCGCGCATCGGCTATCATCAGCGGGTGAATCTGCCTGGCCTGCTGCTGCGATGGATGCTCCTCCTTGCCCTGGTGCTGAATGCACCGGCGCTTGCGATTGCCTCATCCTCGTACGCGGCGCAGTCCAGCGCGGACCACTGCGCCGCGCCGCACTCCGCTGCCATGGCCGGGTGCTGTGACGAGGTAGCATCTACGGTCTGCCAGAGCAATGAGTGCGAATGCCCGCCGGCCAGCGTCGGCATGCTGGCCACCCTGAGCGGAACGCCGGCGTCACCCTGGCGTGAGGCACCTTTACCAGCCAGCGCCCAGCAACGCGCACCGCCGCCGTTGCCGGATCCGCTACGGCCTCCCATCGTGTGATTCCCTGCAGGCCTCAAGCGCCTGCCGTAGCTGCTCGACTCATTCTCGACTCTGCCTGTGCCTTCGATGCGCAGGCAGCGGGCCGCGTTGCCCGCATCTGCAAAGGAATCAACACCATGAACCGTTCTCTCTCCCTCGGCCTGCTGCTTGGCACCGTGCTGGCCACCACCGCCTGCGCGCGTGCTGCCGAAGAATCGCCTGCCGCGCCGGTTGCCAGCCAAGCCCCGGCGGCACCGATCAAGGCCAGCCCGTCGCAGGTGGATCCGGCACTGCCCATCGCCATCGTGCACAAGACCGCCAGCTGCGGCTGCTGCGGTATCTGGGTCGATCACCTGAAGGCCGAAGGCTTCCAGGTGGATGTTCGCGATACCGATGACATGAACCCGATCAAGGTCCGGCTGGGTGTGCCGGTCGGCAAGGCCTCCTGCCACACCGCCGAGATCGGTGGTTACGTGGTTGAAGGCCATATCCCGGCCGAGGACATCAAGCGACTGCTGGCGGAGCGGCCGGCAGCGCGCGGCCTGGTGTTGCCGGGCATGCCGGCCGGCTCGCCGGGCATGGAAATGCCGGACGGCTACGTGCAGCCGTACACCGTTGAACTGGTGCGCAACGATGGCACCACCGAGCCGTTCGCGCAGCACGGCCAGGGCGGCTGACAGTCACGGGTGCCGGTCGTATTGACCGGCACCCTTCCACGCGTCCTGTGTAGAGCCGAGCCCACCCTCGGCGTGCTCTTTGTAGAGTCGAGCCATGCTCGACTGCTCTGCTTCAGTCGAGCAAGCTCGACTCTACAGAATCAGCGGGCGCGGGCTGTTTCCTTGGCCAGCTGTGCGTCGAACTTCTGTTCGGCTGCATCCGCGTAGGCCTTGCAGGTCAGTGCCTTGGCGCTGGCCTTGCTGCCGGAGGCGTAGTCCCAGTTGCTGGCACCCGGATGAGGGGTCAGCAACACGTCACAGGGCAACGCCCGCACCGTCGCGAAGCTGCGTTTGTAGTCATCGACCAGGCGCGGATAGCGCGCATTGCCCTGCAGCTGGTATCCCGGTGCACTCAGGCTGTCGGCGTAGGCGATGCGCACCGGCTTGCCCTCGCGGGTATCGGTCCAGGTCCAAGCGGTGCTGCCCGGGGTGTGTCCCGGCATGAAGTGCGCGGTGAATTCGATGCCGCCCACCTTGACCACCTCGCCATCCATTACGATGCGGTCCGCATTGGCAGGCGGGTAGGTGATGCCATCGCCGAAGTGCAGATCATCGCTGCCACCACGTGCCAGCAGCACCGCCGATTCCGCGTTGGCGACCACGTGCGCGCCGCTGCGGCGCTTCAGTTCCGCCACTGGGCCTGCATGGTCGGCATGCGCATGGCTGAGCAGGATCAGACGCAGGTCCTGCGGTGCCACGCCGCGTGCCTTCATGTTGTCGAGCAGGTGGCCGGCCATCTGTGGCATGCCGCCGTCGAGCAGCACCGCGCCCTCGGCGGTCTGCACCAGCAGTGCGGTCAGGTTCTCGGTGCCGATCTGCCAGGTGTGGTCAGCAATCTGCAGCGGTGCCATCGGCTGCAGCCAGGAAGCATCCACGGTGTAGGCCCGCAACTGCGGCAGGGGTGCCTCGGCGGCGCTGGCGTGCGCGACCGGAAGAACAGCGGCCAGTGTGACGGCGAGCAGGGAAAAACGCATGGTTCACGTCCGTTTGAAGGAGGCCCAGAAACTAGCATGGGCCTCCTTCATCGCGTCGCGCATAGATTTCATGGCTCCCATAAGGGCGCCATGGATCAGTACCGGTACTGCCACCCCAGCGTCAGCACCCGACCACGGCCCGAGAAATAGCTCGGGTTCGACGGCGTGGTCTGCGAGTAGTAGCTGATGTACTGCTTGTTCGCCAGGTTCTGCACGCCCAGCGTGAAGGCGTGCTTGTCCAGCGTGTAGCGCGCGACCAGGTCCACCGTGGTGTAACCCTCGAACTCCGCCACCCGCGCGCCACGCAGGTCGAAGTCGCGGTCGAAGGCATGGCTGGCCTGCAGGCGGGTGCTCAGCTGCGGCGTCCAGCTCTGTTCCCAGAACGCGGTCAGCCGGTTCGGCGCGATGTTGACACCGGCCAGGTCGCTGTCGAGGCGGCCATCGACGTCGGCATCGTAGCGGCCGTTGGCGCGTGCATAACCCAGGCCCAGCCGGCTGTCGCCCAAGCGCAGGCGCAGGTTGCTTTCAAAGCCTTCCACGCGGGTGGCCTGGCGCTGCACCGCATAGGCGTCGATGCCCGGGTCGTAGATCAGCACCGAGCCCAGCTTGGATTCAGAGGTGTAGTACGCAATATCGCCACTGAACCGGCCATCGTCGTACTCCAGGCCGATCTCGCGGTTGTCCGACACCACCGGTGACAGGTCAATCAGATTGTCAACGCGCTGGCCGTCGCGGTTGATCGCGCGCAGTACGCGACCGACGTCGGCCACGGTGTAGCCTTCCGAATACGAGGCGTAGGCATTGAGGCGATCGTTGATGTACCAGACCGCGCCGAAGTTGGGCAGGGTCTCGCTCATGGTCGGCTTGCCGCCAGCCACCTTGCGTGCGCCGTAGCGGGGCAGGGTGGTGTAGTCGGCTACTTCCAGCTCGCCCTTTTCGTAGCGCAGGCCGCCGGACAGCATCAGGTGGTCGGTTGGCCACCAGTGCAGCTGCAGCAGCGGCGACAGGCTCTGGTAGGTGGTCTGCGGCACCCAGTTCATGCCGCTGGCCAGCAGCACCTGATGGGTGCGGTCGCGCAGGCCGTCCAGGCCCAGGGTCACGTCCAGCGTGGTGTCGGCGATGCGGGCCCAGCTCTGGGTCAGCTTGAAGCCGCGCTTGTCCGATTCGTTCTGGGTCTGGTCCCAGGCGGCGTTGGCGCCGGTGTTGCCCCACGGATCCCACTGGCTGGCGCCATAACGGCCTTCGAAGTCCACCGCGAAGGCCTGCGCCTGGAAGCGGCCACCGAGCAGATCGGCGGCGCTGTAGTCCAGCGTCAACGAACGCGAGCGGTTCATCGGCGGCTCCAGCGGGGTATCGCCGGGCACCGAAATGGTCGGGCGACCGGTGCGGTAATCACCGTTCACCGCCAGGTAGTTGTCCAGCCCGCGCAGTTCGTAGCGGTTGGCCATCAGCTGCAGGCGGTGGCCCTCGGCAATGTTCCAGCCCAGCTTGGCGAACACGTTCGACGAGGTCGAATCCATCAGTTCGCCCTGCACGTTGGTACCGATCGAACGGCCCTCGCCGTCGTGGTACAGGCCTTGCTTCTCATAGGCCAGGCCGGCCACCAGATCGAACTGCTCGCCGCGCACGCCGACCAGTGCCGAGCCGCGCTGGCCGTTGTCATCACGGCGGCTGGGGAGCGCCGAGCTGTAGCTGACGTTGGTGTCGAGCAGGAAGGCGCCGGGCTCGCTGGGCGCGCTGCGGGTGATGATGTTGACGATGCCACCGGTACCGCCGATGCCCTGCAGTGCGTTGGCACCGTGGATGACCTCGATGCGTTCGATCATCGCCGGATCGATGGTGTGCGAATCACGTGAGCCATCGCGCAGCGGCGTCGACTGCGGCACGCCGTCGACCATGTACAGGATGCCGCGGCCACGCATGGTTTCGCCGTAGTTGGACATCTTCTCGCGCGCCGGGGCAAATGCCGGGATCTGCGCCGACAGCACGCGCGAGACATCCGAGCCCAGCGCCAGCTGCTGCGCGATGTCCTCGCGGGTCAGCACGGTGATGGTGTTGGGCATCGCGGTCTCGCCCTGCGGCATGCGCGCGGTCGAGGCCGATACCGTGACGCGGGCCAGTGAAGTGGTCGTGGCCGGGGACGCTGCCGATGACGCGGCCCGGGCCGGAGCGCGGGGTTTGGGGGGTGCCGGCGCGGCACTCACCACGAACACCCCCGGCGAGCGCTCCTGCATCGCCAGGCCTTGCCCGGCCAGCAGGCGCTGCAGGGCGTCGTGCGGGGTGTAGCGGCCGTCGAGGGCGGGCGCGTTGCGGCCGCTCACGCTGTCGGCCGCGAACAGCAGCTGGATGCCACTCTGCCGCGCCAGCGAGTTGAGCGAAGTTTGCAGCGGGCCGGCCGGCAGGTGCAGTTCGACGGGTGCGGACGCAGCGGTCTGCGCGGTGGCGGGCAGCGCCGCACACAGGCAGGCGGCGAGCAGGGTGGGGGCCAGCCGGCGCAGCGCGGCGGGCGGAACAGGGCGGGTCATGCGGGGGTCCTTCGGAAGGGTTCAAGCACTTGCCGGATGGGACGGCGCGCAACCCACCCTCGGCGTGGCAATCAATCGCGGGCGCGCAGATGCAGGCTGCCGTCGGCGGCGGTCTGCACCTGGACCGGCAGGATCTCCGGCAACAGCGCGACCGCCGTCTGGGCACGATCGGCATCGAACACACCCGACACCTGCAGCGGACCCAGTGCCGGGTCGTCCAGCACGATCGGACGGTCGTGATAGCGCTGCAGGATGCGCAGCACCTCGCTCAGTGGCATGCGGTCGAACTGCAGCCGGCCGGTGGTCCAGTCGGCCCGGTCCGGATCCACGGCTTCCGGAGGAGACAGCGACCCCGGCTGGGCCAGCAGGCGCTGCCCCGGTTTCAGCCGCTGCTCGGTGCCGCCGCCATCCACGCTGACACCGACCTCGCCGCGCCACAGCGTGACCTCGCTGAGATCGCCTTGGCGGTCAACATCGAACACCGTGCCGTAGTTGCGTACCTGTACCGGCCCGGCATCGACCTGGAAGCGGCGCCACGCCGAATGCTGCACCTCGAAGCGCGCATGGCCCTGCGCCAGCAGCACCTGCCGCGAACGCAGATGGCGACGGACCTGCAGGTGGGTTCCCGCGTCGAGCAGCACGCGGCTGCCGTCCGGCAGCTCGATGTCGCGGCGCTCGCCGACGGCGGTCTGGTAGTCACGCACCTGCCAGGCCGGGTCGGTCAACAGCAGCGCTCCGGCCGCAAGCAACAGCACCGGCAGTACCCGTTTTGCGCCAGATCCGCCGCGCCGCCGCTGCAACTGCTCCGGGCCTGGCAACGGGAAACGCTCCTTCAGTGCCTCCCGGTGCTGATCGAGCGTGTCCTCGGCGGACGGTTCGGCGGGCGCCGACGGCGGTGCCGGATCGGGTGATGCAGGGCTCACCGCAGCGCACCGTGCAGCCGGCAGTCGGCCATGGCCAGGCGCAGATGACGTTCCACTGCCTTCAGGCCGATGCCCATCCGCTGCGCCACCTCGGCCTGGGGCAGCTCGTGGATCTTGTGCAGGATGAACACCTGCTGCCGCCGGCAGGGCATGCGCTCGATGCTGGTGGTCAGCCGCTGCAGCGCCTGCTGGCCCTGCGCCTGGCGCTCGGGTCCGGGGCGCTCGCAGGCGCCTTCGGGAAGCTCGGCGCGGGGCTCCACCCAGTGCCGGCGCAGGTCCTCGGCGCGGCAGCGGTCGACCGCCGCATCGTGGGCGATCCTGCGCAGCAGCGCGATCGGTTGGCGGGCGTCATGCGCGGCCGGGCGTTCCAGCAGGCGCACACAGACATCGTGCACCACTTCGCGGGCCAGCCCGGGCGAGCGGAACCGGCGATGCAGGTAGTCCACCAGTTCCTCGTAGTGGCGCACCAGCGAGGTCACCAGCGGCAGCGCAGGTGGGCGGGGAAGTGTCGGCTGGGACATCCGGACGGGCAGCAAGGGTGAAAGGCGGGTGCCGGGAGGTCATCCCTGCGCAATGACGCAATACTAATGGGAACTGTTCTCGTTTGCCATGCCGCGATCATCATGGCGATTGTTCGCCGCGCCTGGAAAGTGAATCCACGATCATCGGCTGGAGCGCAGAATCGCCCACGGCTAGCCTGCCTGCAGGCTCAAGGAGGTGGACCATGCATGTGCTTCTGGTGATGGTGGGTGGCGTCGTGCTGCTTGGGGTGTTCCTGCTGTTCGGACGGCTGTGGAGCGTGGGTACCTCACAGCTGCCCACGGCCCTGATCGCATTCGTTGCCACCTGGCTGCTGGTGACGGTGGCCAACCTGTGGGTGGGGGTCAGCAAGGCCGGCTACGGGATACGTGAAGAACTGCCGATCCTGCTGCTGGTGTTCGCGGTGCCGGCCCTGCTGGCCGGTCTGCTCTACTGGCGCCTGGCGCGCTGAAGGACAGCCATGAGTACACGACTGCGATTGCCGGCCCTGCGCCAGCGCGACGGCCACCATGCGCGCGTGACCTACGAAGAGCTGTTCTTCGACCTGGTCTACGTGTTCGCGGTCACCCAGCTCAGCCACCACCTGCTGCATCACCTGGATCTGGCCGGCGTGCTGCAGACCCTGGTGCTGTGGTTTGCGGTGTGGCTGGGCTGGCAGTACGCCTGCTGGGTCAGCAACTGGTTCGATCCGGAAGCACCGCGCATCCGCGGCCTGCTGTTCGCCACCATGCTGCTGGCCTTGTTGATGTCCTCGTCCATTCCCGAGGCCTTCGCCGACCGTGCCTGGGTGTTTGCCGGGGCCTACGCCACCATGCAGGTCGGGCGTACCGCCTTCGTGCTGCTGGAGGTCGGTCGCACGCATCCACTGGCACCGAACTTCCGTCGCATGCTGGCCTGGGTGAGCGTGTCGGCCTGCTTCTGGCTGGCAGGTGCGGCATCCGAGGGCAATGCGCGGTTGGCGCTGTGGGCGGTGGCGGTGGCGTGCGAGTACGTCTCACCGATGTTCGGCTTCGCGTTCCCGGGGCTGGGCCGTTCGCACACCCGTGAGTGGACCATCGAAGGCGGGCACCTGGCCGAGCGCTGCCAGCTGTTCGTCATCGTCGCACTGGGCGAGACGTTGCTGGCCACCGGTGGCGTGCTCAGCGAGGTCGAACAGTGGAGCGGGGCAGTGGTGTCGGCGGTGCTGGCAACGTTCGCCGGCACGATCGCCATGTGGTGGCTGTACTTCGGCATCTCCAGCCGCGACGCCACCGAGGCCATCAGCCATGCCGAAGACCCGGGCCGGATGGGCGCCAACTTCCACTATGTGCACGCGTTGCTGATCGCAGGGATCATCGCTACGGCGGTGGGCAATGACCTGGTCATGGACCACCCGCACGCTGCGGTGACGTCGGTGTATGCGGCCGTGCTGGTGGCCGGCCCGTTGATCTACCTGCTGGGCAGCGCGCTGTACAAGCGGGTGGTGTACGGGCGCGCACCGTACTCGCATCTGATCGGCGCGGTGGCGCTGGGCGTGCTGGGCGTGGTGTTGCCGCAGACCCATCTGTTGGCCGCTGGCTGGTTGACCAGTGCGGTGCTGCTGGCGGTGGGGTTGATGGATACGCGGTTGAAGCAGCGCCTGCAACGGGCGTGATCAGCCCTCTGCCGGGTACAGTCGAATGTTGGTCGACTGCTCTTCCACAAGGTTGTGGAAAATCCCGCGCTGCGGGCGATAGTCGACTGACAGTCGACTCTACCGCCGCCCTCTACTGTCTGAGGTGACCTGGTCGAGCGCGGCGGCCATTGCCGCAAGTTTGCCGACCGTGTTGAGGTTGCGGGCGGTGCCTTGCTGGGCACAGGGAATCCGCAGGCGTGAGTCGGCCATGCCGTCGCCATAGTGGACGAAGATCTCGCGGGTACCCAGCACCAGCTGCTCATCGCGCAGGCCGGTCACCCCGGTCAAGGGATTCGTGGGCAGTGCCTCATCCACGAACAGCGCGACCACACGATTGCCGGCGGCGTGCGGGAACGGATTGCCGGCGGCAACCGCCGCGATCTCGGCTGCCGAGCGCACCAGCACACCCACCGGTTTTCCTGCATAGGCCTGCAGCCGTTGGCCAAGGGCTTTCCGCACGCCGGCTTCGTCAAGTCCGCTGCGGAACACCACGTTGCCGCTGGCGATATAGGTGCGGACGTCGGTGAAGCCGGCGTCTTCGCACATCGCCACCAGTTCAACCATCGGCAGCTTGCCGGTACCGCCGACATTGACTGCCCGCAGCAGCGCGACATGCACGCTCATGGGGAACCCGCCTGCAGGCGGTCGTACATGCGCACCAGGTCGACCAGCGTACGCGCGCCCATCTTGCGCATCACCTGCGCGCGGCGCACCTTCACCGTGATCTCGCTGACCTCGAGATCGCCGGCGATCTGCTTGTTGAGGCGGCCACGTACCACACCGTCGACCACCTCGCGCTCGCCGGCGTTGAGGGTGTTCCAGCGCTGCTGCAGGGCATCGAGTGCCTCGCCGTCACGGCGGCGCTGGCGGTCGATGTCGATGCCTTTGTGGATCGCATCCAGCAGTTCCTGGTCACGGAACGGCTTGGTCAGGAACTCGATGGCGCCGTCCTTGATCGCGTTGACGCCCATTGCGATGTCGCCGTGGCCGGTAATGAACACCACCGGCAACTGCAGGCCGTGGCTGCCCATCGTGCGATGGAACTCCAGCCCGCTCTGACCGGGCATGCGCACGTCCAGCACCAGGCAGGCCGGTGCATCTTCCAGTTCGTGTTCGAGGAACGCCTGGGTGGAGGCGAAGGCCCGTACCTGCAGGCCCATCGAGGCGAGCAGGTCTTCCAGCGCGGCGCGCACCGACGGATCGTCGTCGATCACGTAGACGATGGGCGCTGGATCGGCAGCGGGTGCAGCGGGCTTACGCATGGGGGACTTCCGTGGCAACGGGCAGGTCAAACACAAAGCAGGCACCTCCGCCGCTGGGGCGCTCGGCTCGGATCCTGCCGTCGTTGGCCTCGATCATCGAACGGCTCAGGCTGAGACCGAGCCCGAGTCCGTGTGATTTGGTGGTCCAGAACGCATCGAACACGCGCTCAGGATGGTCGATTGGCAGGCCGATACCGCGGTCGCGCACGCTGAGGCTGATCCGCTGTCCGTCGCGTTGGGTCAACAGGGACAGACGGCGGTCGGCAGGCGGCACTGCTTCCATCGCGTCCACCGCATTGAGGATCAGGTTGCCGATCACCTGCTGCACCTGCACGCGATCAGCCTGTACCAGCGGCAGGTCAGCATCGAGCAGCAGGGCCACGGCCACGCCATGCTGGTCCAGTTCGCTGCGCGACAGTGCCAGCATTTCCTCCACCGCCTGGTTCAGGTCGAACGCGCGTCGTTCCGGTGCTGCGCCCTGGGTCAGGCCGCGGATGCGGGCGATAACGTCACCGGCGCGATGCGCATCGGCCAGGATGCGGGCCACGGTCTGCCGTGCCTTGTCCACGTTCGGTGGGTCCTGCGCCAGCCAGCGTTGGCAGGCCTCGGCGCTGCTGGCGATCGCCGCCAGCGGCTGGTTCACTTCATGGGCGATGGAGGTGGTCAGCTCGCCCACGGTCGACGCGCGCCACTCGCAGCAGCCGGCCCTGGGCTTCCTGCACCGCGGACTTGGCCGCTTCCATCTTCAACGCCAGGTAGGTGGTGATGCCGATCACCAGCATGCCGATCACCGAGTTGACCAGGCCGATGCGGTAGGTGCCGAAGCGGGTGAGGAAGAAGCTCAGGGCGGTGAGTGCGATGCAGGCGATGGCCAGGCTGATCAGTCCGCGCGCGGCGAGTACGCGCGATGCGGCGAGGATGACCGCTGCGTAGAAGCAGGCCGCCGCCACGGCGTAGTCGGTGACGGTATCGATCAGGAAGATCGCCGCCATCACGACGATCAGGGCCAGCAGCACCAGCGGGCGGCGGGGCGACAGCGATGGCATCGGAACGGCTCCCGGGCGTGGGGGGAAAGGATAGCAAAGCCGCCTTGGGTGGATGCGGGCACCCACCAAAGCGATGCCTGGTAGTGCCGGCCGCTGGCCGGCAGCTGCAGGATCGTCCCGGAGATCATGAGGTTGCCGGCCAGCGGCCGGCACTACCCAGGTCTGTGCCGACCCAGGTCGGCACAGACCAATGTGGTGCATGCGGGCTGTTGGTAGATGCCGACCTTGGTCGGCAGGCTCTGGCAGCAGTCGTGGCATCTCAGGGTTCTGTGCCGACCAAGGTCGGCACCTACCAAGCGGTGCACGATGTTGCCGGCCAGCGGCCGGCACTACTCCTCCAGGCTGGCGTTCCAGAACCCCTGCAACACCCCGGGCGTGGTCGCCAGCGTGGCCAGAACCGCATCCAGTTCACCGGCATCGACGGTGGTGGCATACAACACCGCTTCGATCTCGACATCACGCTCGCCGAACGGGCGCTGGTCCACCGCGCGCACCGGGTAGTGCGCCTGTTCCAGCAGCAGCAACAGCTGGTCCAGTACCTCGGCCTGCTGCTCACGCTGGCAGACCACGTTGATCGCATAAGTCGCTTCGCTGAACGCTTCCGGCAGTGGCTGCCGCTGGATGCGGTTCACTACCGGCCGCAGCAGGGTATTGGCGGCCAGCACGAACACGGCCGCCAGCACCGCCTCCGGCAGCAGCTTGATACCCGCACAGGCGCCAACCGCCGCCGAGCCCCATAAGGTGGCCGCGGTGTTCAGGCCGGACACCTGCGCACCGTCCTTCATGATCGCGCCGGCACCGAGGAAGCCCACACCGGAGATCACATAGGCCACCACATGCAGCGGCGACGGCGGACCGCCGTACAGGTCATGGAAGCGCACAGCGAGGTCCACGAACACTGCCGCGCCCACCGCCACCAGGGTATTGGTGCGCAGGCCGGCAGTGCGTTGGCGCAGCTGCCGCTCCAGGCCGATGACGGTGCCAAGCACGAACGCCACCGACAGGCTGATCAGCGAGCTCAGGGTCGCGCCGGCGTTGAACGCCGGCAGGTTCGGATTGATGTCCATTGTGTTTCTCCCCGGACCAGGCGGCGGGCGCTTACTGCCAGCCGTAACGACGGATGTAGATCTTCTTCAGCACGGTGGTCAGCACCGCGTAGCCGAACAGGATCGCCACCAGGAACGGCCAGTAGCCGGTCGGCAGGGCCTGCAGCTTGAAGTAGCCAGCCAGCGGGCTCATCGGCAGGGCCACGCCGATGGCCATGATCAGGCCGGTCATCACCAGCAGCGGCGGCGCGGCGATGCTCTGCAGGAACGGCACCTTCGGTGTACGGATCATGTGCACGATCAGGGTCTGGGTCAGCAGGCCCACCACGAACCAGCCGGACTGGAACAGGCCCTGGTCGGCGGGTGTGCGCGCATCGAACACGTACCACATCAGCGCGAAGCAGCTCAGGTCGAAGATCGAGCTGATCGGCCCGAAGAACACCATGAAGCGTCCAATGTCTGCCGGGTTCCACTTCAGCGGCTTGCGCACCAGCTCCTCGTCCACGTTGTCGAACGGAATGGCGATCTGCGAGATGTCGTACAGCAGGTTCTGCACCAGCAGCTGCAGTGGCAGCATCGGCAGGAACGGCAGGAAGGCCGAGGCCACCAGTACCGAGAAAACGTTGCCGAAGTTGGAGCTGGCGGTCATGCGGATGTACTTCAGCATGTTGTTGAACGTGCGCCGGCCCTGGATGACGCCTTCCTCCAGCACCATCAGGTTCTTTTCCAGCAGGATGATGTCGGCGGCCTCCTTGGCGATGTCCACCGCGCTGTCCACGCTGATGCCGATGTCGGCCGCGCGCAGCGCCGGTGCATCGTTGATGCCGTCGCCGAGGAAACCGACCACCTTGCCCTGTGCGCGTAGCTCGCGTACGAGGCGCTCCTTGTGTAGTGGTGTCAATCGGGCAAACACACGGTGGTGGTGCAACGCCCGCGACAGCGCGCCGTCATCCATGCGCTCGATCCGCGGGCCGGTCAGGATGGTGTCCGCCTCCAGCCCGACCTGGGCACAGACGCGGGCGGTGACAAGCTCGTTGTCGCCGGTGAATACCTTCACCTCTACGCCATGCGCGGCCAGCGCCTGCAGCGCCTGTGCAGCCGATTCCTTCGGCGGGTCGAGGAAGGCCACGTAGCCGACCAGGGTCAGGCCGCACTCGTCAGCCTGCGAATACACGGTCTGGCTGGCAGCAGTTTCCTTCATCGCCACTGCCACCACGCGAAGGCCCTGTTCGTTCAGTTCCTCCGTGGTCTGCCGCACGCGCGCCAGCCGCTGCTCATCCAACGGCTTGTCCTCGCCGTTCTCGCGCACGGTGCTGCATACCGCCAGCATCTCCTCAACCGCACCCTTGCAGATCAGCTCATGGTGGTCCTCGCGTTCGGACACCACCACCGACATGCGGCGGCGCTCGAAGTCGAACGGAATCTCATCCACCATGTGGTAGTCCTGCGACAGCCGCAGCGAGCTCTGCAGCTCCACGTGCTCCAGCACCGCACGGTCGAGCAGGTTGATCAGCCCGGTCTGGAAATGGCTGTTGAGGTAGGCGAACTTCAGCACGTCCTCCGAATCGTGACCGAACACGTCGGTGTGCCGTTCCAGCGCGATCTTGTCCTGGGTAAGGGTGCCGGTCTTGTCGGTGCACAGCACTTCCATCGCACCGAAGTTCTGGATCGCATCCAGGCGCTTGACGATCACCTTGCGCCGCGACAGCAGCACCGCACCCTTGGCCAGGGTGGAGGTGACAATCATCGGCAGCATTTCCGGGGTCAGGCCCACCGCCACCGACAGCGCGAACAGGAACGCCTCGGTCCAGTCGCCCTTGGTCCAGCCGTTGATCAGCAGCACGAACGGCACCATCACCAGCGCGAAGCGGATCAGCAGCCAGCTGACACTGTTGACGCCGGCCTGGAACGCGGTGGGCGCACGGTCGGTGGCGGTGCTGCGCTGGGCCAGGGTGCCGAAGTAGGTGCGGTTGCCGGTGGCCAGCACCACGGCGGTGGCGGTGCCGGACACCACATTGGTGCCCATGAACAGCAGGTTGTGCTGCTCCAGCAGGCCGGCCAGGCCGTCGCCCGGGTGCGCGAACTTCTCCACCGGCAGCGACTCGCCGGTCATCGCTGCCTGCGCCACGAACAGGTCCTTGGCGGTCAGCACGCGGCAATCGGCCGGAATCATGTCGCCGGCCGACAGCACGATGTGGTCACCGGGCACCAGCTCGCGGATCGGAAGGTCCAGCAGCCGCGCCGGGCGACGGCTGTGCAGGTGCGCACCGAAGTACTGGTCGGCCACATCGGCGGCCTCGGTACCCGGATTGCGGCGCAGCACGCGCGCGGTGTTGCCGACCAGTGCCTTCAGCCGCTCGGCGGCACGGTTGGAACGGCCTTCCTGCACGAAGCGGATCAGCGTAGACAGCAGCACCATGGCGCCGATCACGATCGTGGCCTTGATGTCCTCGGTCAGCCAGGACACCGCCGCCAGTACGGTCAGCAGCAGGTTGAACGGGTTGCGGTAGCACTGCCACAGATGACGCCACCACGGCAGCGGCTTTTCGTGATCCACCTCGTTGGGGCCGAGCGTGGCCAGCCGCTCCTCGGCCTCGTGCGGGCTGAGGCCATCGACGTGCGAGTCGAGCGCAGCCAGCAGGCGCGGCTCGTCCAACTGCGACAGGGTGACCAGGCCGGTGGTGAGTGCGAACGGTGCGGCCTCGGCGCTGCCCGGGCCGAAGCCGGCTTCGGGCATGGCGCGACGACCGAACAGGTTGCCTGCGCGACGGCTGCGCAGGAATGCATTGAACCAGGCGTTGAGCAGGCTCATGGGAACTCCTTGAATGTCAGAGCCGGCCGCGGCCGGAACACGAACGGAACGGATGCAACGGTTCAGGCGTGGCGCATCGCCAGCACCGCAGGTGACCACGGCTGCATGTGCAGGCGCTGGCTGCCGCCGATGCACAGCGGCTTCATCGCGTCGCGAAGGGGGTAGGGCAGATGGCGCAGCACGTTGATGCGTTCGCTGATCGGCAGCAGCGACAGTGCGTCGGCGACCACGCGCGGCGAACCGAGCGACAGCGAACGGGCGAAAACCACGGCGCCGTGCTGCAGCAGGTGGCTGCGCAGGGCGGCAACATCGCGCTCGCCGATCAGGCGGCGCAGGGTGATGTAGAGGATCTTGTAGGACATGGGGGTGATCTCCAGGCAGGCGGCGCCTGGCGATCCCCCGTCACTCAGGCAGGCAGGGACCGGCGGGCAGGCGCCAGGAACAGGCAACAGGCAGGCATACGGGGCGCGGTGCGCCCGGCAGGGTCGGGGTCCATCTGCGTCTCCATGAGGGGAGGTAGCCAGCCAGGGTTGCCCTGGCCAGTGGCGCTATTGTCCGCCCCTGAATGGGGTAGTCCTAGAGGCTCGTGGGTTAGCCCAGCTATACCTTGGTATAGCCGGGCAAGCATCGCGCCAATCGATGGCGCATCAAGGGATCAATGCGAGGCACTGGTCTGCTTGCACACGTCGTACTCGCCGCGGCTCAACGTCTTGTTGCGATCGGTATCGCAGGCGTGCAGTCGTTCGGCCCAGTCCGGCGCAACCGCATCGACTTCGGCGAGGGTGACGATGCCGTCCTTGTCCTTGTCCAGCGATTCATAGGCAGGGATGAGCTTCACTTCGGTCACGTCCTCGGCGGCGGTGGCCTTGCTGGCGTCCTGCGTTTTGGAACAACCGCCCAGCAGAATGCCGGCCGAGAGGATGAGGAGAGCGGGAAGGTAGCGGAAACCGGTCATGGCGTGCTCCTGAGGAGGGGGGCACCGGTGTGGTGGCCACGGCCGGATCTTCGGCGGGGGACTGTAAGCCGGTTGCGAAGAATGCAGGCAGGCGTGCACGCAAGTGGGGCGCCGTTCACCGCGATGGCGCCGGTCCCGCGGGTCGGGACCGGCAGACTAGCAATCGTTTCAAATGCGTAGGACATGTCCGGCTTTTGCAACTTTTCGCATATCGAGATTGTGATGGGGCCGTGAAAATTCGCGCTCGCCTTTCCCTGCGGGCTCGCCATGCGTCGTCTTCTCTCATTGATTCTGTTGGTCATCCTGTCTGGCAGCGCGCACGCATCCACACCCCAGATCAACGTAGGCGTGCTGTTCGACTATCTGCAGCCCACGCACAGCAACCTGCTCAAGCGCATCCGCAACACCGGTGACGCCACGGCTTACGTGCGGGTTGAAGTCACCCAGATGCACTTCGATGCAGACGGCAAGGCCAGCGAAACGCCGGTGGATACCACCGCGCTGGTCCGCAATACGCCGGATGCCCAAGGCGTCATTGCCAGCCCCAGCCGCCTGATCATCGCGGGCAATGGACAGCAGGCTACACGCCTGGTGTATCGCGGTGCGCGTGACCAGGAGCGCTACTACCGGTTGCGCTTCATCCCGGTGGCGCCGACAGCCGAGGAATTCTCGCTAAGCGAAGACCAGGCCCTGGAGGCAGCCGAGCTCACCTCGGCCATCCGCGTATTCACCGGCTACGGCACGATCTTCTTCGTCGCGCCGGAGAACCCGCACTACGACACGCTCATCGAGCAACAGCAGGTGCGCAATCGCGGCAACGCCACTGTGGTGCTGGACAACCTGCGCCAGTGCGAGCGCGATCGTCCAGATATCTGCACGCCGGGAATCATCGCCCATGTGCGTCCTGGCAACAGCTATGCGCTGCAGGCTGCCGAGCATCAGTTTCTGCGTTTCGAGCTTCGCGAAGGCGACAGCCAGCGCAGCATCGACTCACGCCGTTAAGCCCACTTCCACCCTTGGATCAGTTCCGAACGGGCCTGCCAGGCGCCCGATGGGATGGCGTTGCCCATGCCTGGCACCTTGATTTCCACCCTTGAACCTGGAGTGCATCCATGTCCCTGAAGACCACCCTGCTGGCAGCGGCCACCGCCCTGCTGATCACCCCGGCCGTTACGCTGGCCGCCACCGAAACCAAGTCGATCACCATCAATGTCACTGCCGACGTACCAAACTCCGCCGGCCTGCAGGTGTCCACCCCGGACGGCTGGGAAGGCCTGCCGCAGAACCTGCCGTGGGATACCGCCCGTCAGACCCTGGGCGATCTGACCGGCCGCGTCATCAACATCAAGTCGCCGGCGGCGATCAGTGCCTATCTGTCGGCACCGGCGCAGATGGCATCGGCCGCCGACGTGGTCGACCTGGCAGTGAAGCTGGACAACGTGGTGGTGCCGGCCACCTCGGCCGCCAAGATAACGGTGGCCAATGCCGCACAGGCCGCGGCCGGCAAGTCGTTGGCGTTTGCCATTGCCCCCACCGTGCCGACCGATGGCTACAAGCAGGGCAGCTACGGCGGCCAGTTCCACATGATCTTCGAAAGCGACATCTGACGATCATGCAGCTTCGAGCCCTTCCTACCGCGTCGGCGATGCGGGGGGAGGGCACTGGTATCCGCCCATGAGACTTCCCCTCGCTCCCGCATATCCGGCCCTTGCGCGATTGGCTGCTGGTATCGGCGCCGTGGTGTTTGCCGCGTCCAGCCATGCCGCCGGTCTTGCGCTGGGTGAACTGCCCAGCCTGCTGGAGCAGCGCGAGCGCATGCCTGCGGAGTTCCGTGAGCATCTGTTCGGCAATCCGCTCACCGTGCGGGTGGAGCTGGACGGGCGCTACCTGGGGGACGCCGAGGTGCTGCTGCACGAAGACAATCGTGTGCAGCTGGTCGGCTTTGGCGAAGCGCATGACAGCCCGCTGCCGCAGACAGAACGTGCACGCTGGGCCGAGGTGCTGGCCGAGCCGATGGGACTGGGCGTCTGCAGCCAGCAAGGTCGCGGATTGGCGGCGCTGCACTACAGCCTGTCCAATTCCCTGCTCAGCCTGCTGACCCCAGCGGGTGCGCACAAGGAGGGACGCCATGTCGCGCTGCCGGAGCGTGGCAGCCATGGCCTGATCGTGCGCAACAGCGTGGCCGTGCATGGCGGCCAGGAACAGCAGACATCTGCACGCTACAGCGCCGAACTGCGTGGCAGTGTTGGCCGCTGGAGCACGGTCGGCAGCTACCAGTATTACGCCCAGCCGGGCAGCCGCGAGCACTATCTCAGTGCCCTGTATGCGCAGCGCGAGCTGGGCGACCATTTCGTGCGTGCGGGCTACTTCCTGCCCACCTTCGAAGGCATCATCCGCCAGCCGCGCGCACCCGGCACGCAGAACGATACCGCGCTGGGCTTCATGCTCGGCTCGTCGGACGTGCTGCTGGCCGACACGCGCAGCCCCAGTGTGTATCCGGTCTATGTCACGGCCAGCCGCGAAGGCGTGGTGGAGATCCTGCGCGACGGCAATCTGCTGTCCACGCAGGCCGTCAAGCCGGGCATCCAGGAAATCGACACCCGCCGTCTGCCCGGTGGCATCTACGACGTGGAACTGCGGGTCATCGAGGATGGCCACGAGGCCTCGCGTGAGATCGCGTCGATCCACAAACCAAGTCGTTGGAGCGACCCCAGCCGCCGCTGGCGCTACAGCGTGTTCGCCGGTCAACAGCGTGGCCTGCTCGATAGCGGCCGCTCAGCGCAGGAGAGCAAGGTCGCCGCAGGTGCGGTGGTCAATTACCTGGTGCACCCCCGTGCTGTGGCCGGTGCCACGGTGCAGCAGATCGGCACGCGTCACGCGGCTGGGCTGTCGATGGACTGGCAGGCCAGCGATCGCTTCAGCACCTACACCAATGTCTACACGTCCAGCGACGCCGGGCGCGGTGTGGACCTGCAGGGCCTGTACCGTTACCGCGCCGGTTCGGTGGTGGCCAACCATGCGCGCAGCTGGGCCGAACAACGCCAGCGCGTCCTGCCCGGTGACGGCTCGGCGCCGCGCTGGGAAACCCGTGGCGGCTGGCAGGACACAACTGCCGTGTCGATCACCCATCGCTTCAGTCATCGCGACAACGCCAGCGTGCGGGTAGCGCGCAGCTCGGGCATCACCAAAGGCACCGGCATCGATGTGTCCTATGGGCGCCGGGAGACCCTGTTCGGCAGGCACGACGTGAGCTGGCGGGTTTCGGCCTACGACCGCCCCGGCAGCTGCTTCACCCACTACCGCCGCCAGCGCGGTGTCGACCTGACCGTCAGCGTATCGCTGGGCAGCGAGCGCCGCAGCTACAGCGGCAGCCTGGGCAGCCGTACCGGCGAGGCCGGCCAGCGCGATACCTATGTCAGTGCGGCTGCCACTCAGCGTGTGGACGGCAAGCTGCTGCGGAGCGTGAACGGCATGATCAGTGCCGAGCGCAGCGGCATCGGCGCAGGCGCGGGTGCCTATCTGCAGAGTTCGCTGCTGGAAGGCGATGTGCAGTTGTACCGGGGCGCGGGCGCGGGCCACGTGAGTGGCAGCGCCAACCTGGACAGTACGCTGGTGATTGGCGGTGGCCGAGCAGCGGTGCTTGGCCAGGGCCGCAGTGGCAGCGTGGATACCGGCATCATCGTCGACGTGCGCAGCGACTACCCCGACGTGATGCTGCGCGGCGACGACAGCCGGGGCGGAGGCGTGGAACTGAAGCCGGGGCGCAACTTCGTGCCGGTGACTGCCTACCGCGCGGGCCACGTGCAGTTTGATTTCCAGGGCCGCCATGCACCCGCGGCCACGCTGCAACCGGCAACCATCAGCTACCACCTCAACAAGGGTGGAGTGATGCACGCCACCGTGGATGTGCTTCGCACGTTCACCGTAATGGGCCAGGTGCAGGATGCCGACGGCAACGGCGTGCGCGGTGTGCAGGTGATCAACCATGCAGGCCGCAGCGTCAGCCAGGAGGAAGGCTTCTTCACATTGGAGCTGAGTGCGCGCGCCGGTGCTGGAACTGCGCTACCCGAATCAGATCAGCTGCGTGCTGACGATGGAGGAGGGGCGCTATCCGCGAGAAGGCGATGTGCTGATGGTGGGGGGCGTTGGCTGCCCAGCACCCCTTGCTGGCCCGTGAGTAATCCGCTGAGAGACCACTCCATGTCCATGATTGAACGCTTCATTTCCGCTTTGTCACCGTGTGGTCTGCTTGTGCGGGCGAGTGGGCTCCTGGTCGTGCTGATGGCCTCGGCGGGAGCCGCCGAGTTACAGATCAGGGCAGAGTTTCGTCCAAGCGCCTTGGACCCTTCGCACAATCGGTTCGTTAACACTACGCCCCAGTCTGGCTACTGCGCACAGCATTCGAGCTACTGCAGAGTTGGCGACTTCACGATCGACACCGGGATGAACGTGAGCCAGCGGCGCCTGTTTGGCGGTGGCGAGGATCCGCGCGAAAAATGGTACCTGTCAGTTGACGGAAACTGGCGTGATGTAGTCGTGCACAACGCGAACAACCACGAGCTGAGGGCCCGGCTACGTCTGTTCCTGATCGGCATGCAATGGGGCTTGCCATCTGATGGCACCGCGCCCGGTGCATACGGAGCAGCCACTGGCGGCTGCCGTGGCCGACTGGGTGTTGGTGGTGGTTCATGGTATCGGTATGCGTGGGGTATTCCGGAAGGCAATCCTGTCTGTGTGAGGAGCCCAAGGGCAACCACCGATCGAGTTGCGAACTATCTGAACTTCTCGATTGGCTATCACCTTGAAGCGCCCAACCCGCTTCAGGCCCAGGACGGTCAGTACACCGGAAGCGTGACTTACACGGTTGGCAATGGGCAGCAGATCGATCTTGGTCAGGGTGACTACTCGGATTCAGAGCTGACACTGAAGCTGCAGCTGAACGTATCCCACGATTTCCAAGTCCGATTCTCTAGCGAATCCCCCAGCGTGAAACTGGCGCCAGATGGAGGTTGGGAAAAATGGATGGACCAAGGCCTTCCACCGGCACGCCTGCGTCAGGAACTGACGTTCCGCCTTACCACGTCAAGGAACCTGAGCTTGAAGCTACGCTGCGAGCATGAGACCGACGATCGTTGCGGAATCCGCAATCTGCGCGACGACATGGTGGTGCCGGTGGATGTGGACGTGACCATTCCCGGCATGA
The DNA here is from genome assembly GCF_056481145.1 of Stenotrophomonas sp. 93052_Sma. NCBI lineage: Bacteria > Pseudomonadati > Pseudomonadota > Gammaproteobacteria > Lysobacterales > Lysobacteraceae > Stenotrophomonas > Stenotrophomonas sp. 93052_Sma. The sequence continues at coordinate 2,626,782 of NZ_CM151134.1, read as the reverse complement.
GCAATGTGGGTGACGGGCGTCCGGCACAGGACACGCCGTTGCTGCCGGATGATGGACGAGCGCCACGCTTCACGCCTGATGGCTACTTGATAGAGCGGCGTTCTACGCTGCGCTTCACCGCCGGTCGTGATGCGGTGATGGAGATGCTGAAGTCACCTGGTTCGCACTGGGCAGGCAACATGACCGTGGTGTTTGATGCCAATCCGTGACGAGGGGGCAGCTGGCATGGGTAGAGTCGACTGTCAGTCGACTCTGCCTGCAATCGCAGGGATGCCGGCCAGCGGCCGGCACTACCTCGTGCTTTCAGAAGTGGTCGGCAAACGCATCCGTCGCGCGCACCAGTGCATCCACCGTCGCCGGTTCATTCGCGCTGTGGCCGGAGGTCACCATCTCCAGCCTGGCTTCCGGCCAGGCCTTGGCCAGGTCCCACGCGCTGCGCGGCGGGCAGATGATGTCGTAGCGGCCCTGCACGATCACGCCGGGCAGGTGGCGGATGCGATCGATGTCGCGCAGCAGCTGGTCCGGTTCCAGGAAGATGCCGTTACGGAAGTAGTGCGCTTCAATGCGGGCCTTGGCCAACGTGTCCAGCGGATCATCGGTGGACACCGCATCCACGTCATGCTGCAGGGTGGCGGCGTTGTCCTCCCAGCCCAGCCAGGCCTGCGCGGCGGCGATGCGGGTGGCCTCATCGGCGCTGTCCAGGCGCGTCCAGTAGGCCGCAATCATGTCGCTGCGCTCCTGCTCCGGGATGTAAGCCTCATAGCGGTCCCAGCGCTCCGGGAAGATCCAGCGCGCCACCGCTGGTTTCCGCGAACCAGCGGTTCTCCATCTCGCGGCCGAGGAACACGCCGCGCACGATCAGGCCGGTGGCGCGCTCGGGATGCGCCTGCGCATAGGCCAGCGACAGCGTCGAACCCCACGACCCGCCGTAGACCAGCCAGCGCTCGATGCCCAGGTGCTCGCGCACCTTCTCGATGTCGGCCACCAGATCCTGCGTGGTGTTGTCGCGCAGCTCGCCTAACGGCGTGGAGCGGCCGCTGCCCCGCTGGTCGATCAAGACGATGCGGTAGCGCGCCGGGTCGAAAAAGCGCCGATGGGTCGGCGAGATGCCGGCGCCCGGTCCACCGTGCAGATACACCACCGGGATCCCTTCCGGCGTGCCGCACTCTTCGATATGCAGGGTGTGCAGATCGCTCACCGGCAGGGTGAACTCGCGGTAGGGCTCGATGGCGGGGTACAGGGTACGCATGGGGATGCTCACAAACAGGGGCGGCCAGCATAGCGCCGCAGCTCGGTGCCTGCAGTGGCACATGCTTTCGCGGTGCTGGAAATGGGCTGGCCGATGCGCATAAGCTTCCGCGATGCAAGCGACCACGACAGGGATGTCCACGCCCGATCCCAGCCTCAGCAGCGGCGCACGCGAGCTGCTGAAGTGGATCGCGCTGCTGACCATGACCGGCGACCACGTGGCAAAAGTGGTCTACGGCGGCTACCTGCCGGCCGTAAGCGAACTGGGGCGCATCGCGTTCCCACTCTTTGCACTGGTAATGGCCTGCAACCTCGCCCAGCCGGGCGCGGACCTGAGCAAGTCGATCCGTCGCCTGGCCGTATGGGGCGTGATCGCGCAACCGCTGCATGCACTGGCCTTCGGTTCCTGGTTGCCGCTCAACATACTGCTTACTTTTGCCCTGGCTGCGGTGGCAGTGCATGCACTGGCCAGCAATCGCCCACTGCTGTTGCTGCTGGCCGCGGGCATGGCGCCGATGCTGGTGGACTACCAATGGGCGGGCGTCGGCTTCGTGCTGCTCGGATGGCTGGCGTTCCGCCATGGTGCGTGGTGGCTGCTGCTGATCGGGCTTGCTGCAGTGTGCTGGGCCAACCACAACGGCTGGGCGTTGCTGGCCGTTCCTGTGTTGCTGTTGGCGGCGCGGGTGCCGTGGCAACTGCCGCGCTGGCGCTGGGCGTTTTATGGATACTACGTGGGGCATCTGGCGGTGCTGGCGTTGATTGCTCATCTGCTTGCGTAATGTCGGAACTGGCATGTGGCATGTCCCTGAATGCCGGATGCGGTCAAGGAATGCGCGATGCCGATGCGGGTGAAGCATGCCGTCATCGGCGTGGTGCAAGTTGTTGAATCTTCGGCTCGATTGTCGATATGCGACAATGCTGCCACTGCGTGAACGTTGCTGTCTTTGCACTTGGGTTGTTGGCGCCTGCCACCCCGTTGTGCTCATGATGGGGTGCCATCGAAAAAGGATGGCCGGGGCCTGGAAACCCCGTTGGTCGCGTGTAGTTTGCGCTCGCCAGCCGGCGTCGCCTTGTGCGGCGTCGGCTGGCATTCCGTTCGAGCTTTATGGCGGGCGGTGCGTGGAGGTGGGTGAAAACCCACCTGCCGGTTAGTGCTTACGCGACCACCGGATTTCCAGCCACGTACCGTCCGCCGCCTTTGTTAAGGGCGGTGGTCCTGCATGCCTTGCACGGAGACCTGCCATGAATGCATCGGAGTTCCCCCATCAGCGCGCCCCGGCCAATGCCGATGAGGGGCACGACATCCCGCCCGATCCCAACAGCCTGACGACCCTGCTGCATCGCATCGGGTTGGGCGCGGCTGCTGACGGTCAGTCTTGGCCCGAGCGCCATCAACTGCCGGGCCGATGCATGGCGTTGGCCGATGCTGATGGTGCGCTGGCCGGTCTGCGCATCGTGCAGGAAATCCTGCTGGCGGCGGAACGCGCCCGGCAGAATGGCAGCCCGGACCAGTACGTCGGCGATCGAGTGATGGAAGGGCTGAAGCTGGCTGCGCTGGCGTTGACCAACCTGGCCATTTATCGCCTGCATCCGGAATGAAATGGAAGGCCGAGGTTCAGTAGATCCACGCCATGCGTGGATGCTTCTGGCGGATCACCATGGCTCCAGCCAGGCATGGCCTGGCTCTACTGATGAGCGGGGTGGCGAATGCCAGTAGATCCACGCCATGCGTGGATGCTTTCGGCGGGTCACCATGGCATCAGCCAGGCATGGCCTGGCTCTACTGATGCATTTCCAGTAGATCCACGCCATGCGTGGATGCCTTTCAGAAATCCATCGTGGCCGAAAACAACACCGTTCTCGGTGCACCCAGCGCCAGGCTGGAAAGCAACGGCATGCCCCAGTACGCCTTGTTGGTCACGTTGTTCACGCTGGCGCGCAAGGCAAGTGGTCGGCCTGCCATCGTCGTGCTGTAACGCGCACCCACATCAAACAACGTACGTCCCGGCACCGACAGGCGATTGTCGGCACTGATGTACTGCTTCGACATCGCAGTGGCATTGCCGGTCAGGGTCAAGCCTTCCAGCGCGGGCACATCCCATTCCACGCCCAGCTTCGCCTGGCGTTGCGCAACGGCGGTAGCAATGCGGCCTTCATTCACGCCACCGGCCGTGCGGGTCAGCTTCGGTTGCACGTAGGCCACGCCACCCAACAGGCGCACGCCGTCCAGTGGTGAGCCGAAGAAGCCCCATTCCACGCCGCGGTTCCGCTGTTCGCCACCGAACGAGAAGATATTCGTGACCGGGTCGGTGTAGCTGCTCGGACGCTTGATCTCGTACACGCTGAAGGTGTGCGCGAAGCTGCCCAGGTCCAGCTTCAGGCCCAGCTCCTTCTGCTTGGTGCGGAACGGTGCGAACACATCGCCGGCATTGGCGGCGGTCATCGGTGCGGTGGCGCCCTGGCTTAGGCCTTCGATGTAGTTGGTGTAGATCGAAAGCTTATCGGTGGCCTTCACCAGCAACGCGGCGGCAGGGGTGGTGGCGCTCTCGTCATAGCGCGAGGTGCGCGCACCACTGGCCACGTTGAAGGTTTCGCTGACCACCTGCTGGCGACGCACGCCTACGGTCAGCTGCACGCGGTCATCGGCGAAGGAGAGGGTATCGGCGAAGCCGAGGCTGTCCAGCCGCAGTTCGGTATGCGAGATATGCGGCGCGATGAACGGCGCAGCCGGGCCCCACACCGGGTTGTAGAGGTTGGTGGTCCAGTCCCAGCCCGGCACGCTGCGGCGGCCGTAGTCGTTCTGGGTGTGCTGGTAGTGGGTCACGTTGGCGGCCCACTGATGGCTCACGCTGCCGGTACGGACGCTACCGCGCAGCCCGGCGTCACCGGACTGCTTCTTGATGTCGAACGCCAGCTGGCCCATCACCGTGGTGAAGTCACCGGCCGGGTTGAGAATCTGCGCACTGATCGAGCCGTTGTAGCGGTAGTCGGTTTTGCTGGTGCCATAGGCGAGGTAGGCCATCAGGTGTTCGTTGATGTCCAGTTCGCCGCGCAGCATCGCGCCCTTGTCCTGGCTGTCCACGTAGGCCCAGTCCGGGTTGATCAGGGTGTCGCCACGCGGCGGGCGCGGAATCGCCACGCCCGGTGCCAGGCCGACACCACGGGCGGGGCCATCGACGCGGTCATCGGCGCTGTACAGATCAGCGGAGAGGCGCGCACGCTCGCCGCGCCAGTCGAGCGCCAGCGAACCCAGCTGCACCTTCTTGCTTTGCTTGCCCACCGCACCGTCGCCATCACGGTAAGCGCCGTTGAAGCGGATGCCGAACTGCTGGTCGGCGCCCAGGCGGCGGCCCACATCCACATGGGTGCCGAACTGCGCATCGGAGGCGAAGTTGGCGCTGACCCGCAGCAACGGTTGCTCACCCGCACGCTTGGGCACCAGGTTGACGCTGCCACCGACCGAGCCGCCCGGCGGCATGCCGTTGAGCAGGGCGGACGGGCCCTTCAAGACCTCGATGCGCTCGAACATTTCCGGCGAGGTGCGGTAGTACGGCGCCATGCCGCTGAGACCATTGAACGTGGTGTCGCTGGTGCTGGAGGCGAAGCCGCGGATGGCGTAGTTCTCGCTCCAGGAACCAGTGACGCCGTTGCTGAACACCGTGGGGTCGGTGGCGGCGATGACGTCAGTGAGGTCCTTGGCCTGGCGGTCGCGGATGAAGGCTTCGGTGTAGCTAACGGTACTGAACGGCGTGTCCATGAAGTCCTTGTCGCCGAGCAGGCCGACACGGCTGCCGGAGGCTACCTGTCCGCCGGCATAGTCACCGGTCACCCGGCGCTGTTCCTGCACTTGCACCGAGGGCAGGGTGGACGGCGCCGATTCGGCCAGCGCGGCAAACGAGGCCAGCAGCCCCAGTGCCAGGGCCGATACCCGGTAGCGCCGGGTCATGCCCAGCGCCTGCGTCAGGCTGGGGGTGCTCTGGTAGCGCCGGGCCATACCCGGCGGATGCATCAGAACACGGGTTGTGTCAGCAGCTGCGCGCTGCAGCGGAGAGGAAAGGTGGTACACGGTCATGCCAGATTCCTGTGAATCGCAGGTGCGAACGCGCCTGGCGCGCTGCCATCGGCAAGCACGGGGGAGGGCGCAGCGCAGGGTTGTCGGCTGGGTGGGGACCTGGCGGGAAGTGAGCCATGGGCTCGATTGCGGACGGCGGCGGGGTTGCGAACCACACGCATTCCGAATTAGTTGAGTAAATTAAACTAAAGCATATGAAGCGGACAAGAGGGTCCCTTTGCTGGCACCCTCGCTACGGTATGAACATGCACCCTGAGATCCCGGCGTCGGCCCGTGGCCGTCCGCCCACCATCACCCCCGATCGCCTGGCCGACATCGGCATCAAACTGGGCCTGCCGAACCTGACCATGGCCAACGTGGCCGCCGAACTGGCGGTGACCCAGGCCGCGCTCTACAAGCGCGTGGCCAATCTGGAGGCCTTGAAGCGGTTGGTGGCCGATACGGTGTTCCAGCGCTGGCAGATTCCGCGCGCCTCGGCCGATGCGCCGGGCGGGCTGCAGGCCTACCTGCTGGCGTTCGTGGAATCGCTGTGCGAGGTGGTGAAAGCGCACCCCGGGCTACCGCCGTACCTGCTGCGGCGTTCGGTGGCGACCACGCCGATGCTGGAGAAGATCGCCTCGCACCAGGCCCATGTGGCCGAAGTGTTCGGCCTGCCGCTGGACAAGGCCCGCTGGCTGCTGGCCACGATCGCGTTCTACTGCATTGCCGGTGCGGACACGGTCTACGGGATTGCCGACGACGAAGAGGACCAGGTGATCACCGAGTTCAAGCAGGGCATGCGTGCGCTGGTGATCGGTTCGCTGGAGGTGTTGGAACTTCGGTAGATCCACGCCATGCGTGGATGCCGTTGCACGGTTCCCCACGGCCCCATCCACGCATGGCGTGGATCTACAATGCGGCCATGCCTGCCACGCCCACCCTCGATGATCTGCGCTGCCACGCGGTGGCGCGCACGCTGTTCAAGCCCACCACGCTGCTGACCGCGATCCGTCGCCTGGGCTTCGTGCAGGCCGACCCGATCCGTGCGCCCGCGCGTGCGCAGGACCTGACCCTGCGCCATCGGGTGAAGGACTACCGTGCCGGTGATCTGGAGCGGCGTTATGCGCGCCTACCAGTGGAAGAGGATTGCCTGGTGAACTACGGCTTCCTGCCCCGGGAGCATCTGGCGCTGATGCACCCGCGCGTGTCCAAGCGCGAATGGGATGCCGAAACCCAGCGCCGTGCGGCGGACGTGTTGGCCTTCGTGCGCGAGCGCGGCAGCGTGCATCCGCGCGAGGTTGATCAGGCGTTCGCGCATGGGCGGGTGACCAACTATTGGGGCGGCACCAGCAATGCCAGCACGCACCTGCTGGATGGCATGCATTACCGTGGCCTGCTGCGCGTGCAGCGGCGCGACAGCGGCACCCGCATCTATGCCGTAGCCGACCACGCGGAAGCTGATGCCAGCGAGCAGGCACAGATTGAACGCGCCGCCGCCCTGATTGATCTGGTGGTACGCAAGTACGCGCCGCTGCCGTCGGCCAGCCTGACTTATCTGGTGCGCCTACTGGGCTATGGCGCACCGCATCTGGCCGAACAGACCCGGCAGGCGTTGATGCTGGCCAAGCAACAGCTGGCCAGCTGCACGCTGGAAGGCACCACCTGGTACTGGCCGGCGGATGAGAACCCGCGCTCGCGCCGGCATGCGCCGGACGATCAGGTGCGCCTGCTAGCCCCGTTCGATCCGGTGGTGTGGGACCGCCGCCGCTTCGAGCTGCTGTGGGGCTGGGTCTACAAGTTCGAGGCCTATACGCCTGCGCCGAAGCGCCAGTACGGCTACTACGCACTGCCCGTGCTGTGGCACGACCAGGTGGTGGGCTGGGCCAATCTCAGCGTGCGCGACGGTGAACTGGCGTCCAGCGTGGGCTACGCCGGCAAGTCGCTGGCCCGCGACAAGGTGTTTCGTGGCGCGCTTGAAGACGAACTGCAGCGCATGGCGGAGTTCCTGTAGCGCCGAGCGGCGCATGGGTACCTATCGCTCCCGGTAGCCGCCAACCTTGGTTGGCGCTGGCTTCCACCGGTGCCCACCAAGGTGGGCATCTACCAGAGCAACGCTCCTAAGGCCCGGTAGTCGCCAACCTTGGTTGGCGCCGCTTTCACCAATGCCCACAAAGGTGGGCATCTACCGATTCCACCGCCCATGCACCACCATCGCCAACACCACCACGCCCGCGGCAACGCTGGTGTGACCGGACAGCGCAGCCAGACCGAAACCCACGCCCAACCCGCGCATGGCAAATACGGTACTGAACACCAGCAGTGCCCAGCCAATCGCGCGCAGCTGCTGGGTTGCCTGCGCGCTCAGCACACGACGCAATACGTCCCGCTGATGACGCTCCATCGCCAGTGCCAGGCAGGCGAACGCGGCCAGCGACAACACGAACAGAATGACGTGGATCATGCGCTGGCCTCCGGTGCCGCAGTGCGTGACGCGGCAGACGGCCGTGCACGCTTCACCTTCGGCGCATGCCGCCAGGTGCGCCAGGCCAGCAGCGTGTGCAGGGCGGCCAATGCCAGTAGGGTCAGGTCGGTGCCAGCGAATGCCCAGTCGCCCGCGGCCAGCGTGCGCCACAGCGGATGCAGCGTGGTCACCGCAGTCAGCACCGGCAGCAGCGCCAGCAGCAACGCCGCCAGCAGGAACTGTTCGATCCATGCGCGCTTGGGTGTGCGCATCGTGGCGTGCACGAACATGGCCGCCCAGGCCAGGAAGAACACATGCACCTCCCACGCCGCGCGCCCGCCCATGGCAGTGGGCAACAGGCGGTTCGCCCACAGATAGGCCGCCATCGCCACCGACAGGCCGGCGACGGTGGCGATGTTGAGACGCTCGACCAGGCGGAAGCCGAAGTAGGGGCGCCGCGGATCAGGCAGCTGCGCACGGCGCTTGACCGTCCACAGCACCAGCCCGGTGCCGACCATGGCCGTGCCGGCCAGGCTGACGATGAAGTACAGCCAGCGCAGGGCGGCATCGGCGAAGCGGCCCAGGTGCAGGCCATACAGCACGCCCTGGGTATCGGCGGCAACGCCCGAGTGTTCCTTGATCTGCAGCAGCTGCCCACCGCTGCCGTCGAAAAGCAGATAGTTCGGGGTGGTCGAAACACGGCTGGACTGCGCACGCACCACGGCCACGCGTGCGTTCTGGTCGCCGGGGTTCTGCACCTGCACGCTGCCCACCGATCCGGCTCCCCAGCGCTGCTCGGCCTGCTGCACCAGTGCACCGACGTTGGTGAGCGGAGCAGGGTGGCCGGCGGCCTTCTGCGGTGGCAGGAACAGGCGCATCTCGCTGACGACCTCGGCCTGCTGGCGCTTGTCCGGCAGCTTGGCCAGGCCCCACGGCATGTACAGTACCGCCAGCATCACCAGGCCGCTCCAGGTGATCATGAAGTGGAACGGCAGGCCGAGTACCGACAGCGCCGCGTGTCCATCCAGCCAAGAGCGCTGGCCCTTGCCCCAGCGGAAAGTGAAGAAGTCGGCGAAGATCTTCTTGTGGGTGATTACGCCGCTGACGATGGCGACCAGCATGAACATCGCGCACAGGCCGACGATCCAGCGGCCCCACATCGCCGGCATGTAGTGCAGGTTGAAGTGGAAGGCATAGAAGAAGTCGCCGCCGCCGGTGTCACGTGCCTGCAGCGATGCACCGGTGCTGGCGTCGAACAGGCCCGAGTCGAAGCCATGCCGGCCACGCCCGCCCGGGCTGGCCCACATCGCCGACACCCACGGCATGCGCGTGCTCGGCAGGCTGAGGTTGATCTGGCTGGCCGCAGGCGTGTCGGCCATGATCGCCGTGACGGTACGCTGCGCAACCACAGCGGCGTCCGGCAACACGGACGGCGTGGCGATTTCCGGGCGGGTGTAGCGCGAGAGCTCGTCGCGGAAGTAGCTGGCGGTGCCGGTGAGGAACATCGCGTACAGGATCCATCCGGCCAGCAGCCCCACCCAGATATGCAGGTCGGACATGGTCTGGCGGATGCCGCGTGGCTTCGGAGTGCGATCGACCTTGCTCATGCAGCGCCTCCGTTGCCGACCGTCTGTGCGATCAACCACAAGGGCAACGCGACGAGGAGCAGGCCCAGCCACGCGCGCCACGCCGAGCGCACCGCGAACACCCAGACCACGGCGCCGGCGTACAGCAGGAAGCTGGCCAGCATGCCAGTGAACACGGCCTGGCGACCATCGATGGGCAGCGCCAGTGCCGCGATGCTGCACAGTGCGGCCAGCACATAGCCGCCGAACAACGCGGCGATGACGCGTGAGACCAGGGGCAGCCAGGTCAGCACGGAGGCGGTACGGGAAACGCTCACATCAGTTCTCCGGGGCGCCACGCACGATGGCGTGGCGCCCTTGAAACGAGGTCAGAAATCGACGGTGGCCGACAGCAGGGCGGTGCGCGGCGTGCCCAGCCCGGAGCCGAGGCTGCCTGCCCAGTACGCCTTGTTGGTCAGGTTCTGCACAGTGGCGCGCAGTACCAGCGGATGGCCGGCCGCTTGCGTCGCATAGCGGGCACCGAGATCGAACACGGTGCGGCCCGCCACCCACTGGCTGTTGTCAGCAGTGATGTAGCCCTTGGACAGGCTGACCGCGTTGCCGGTGAGGGTGAGGCCGGCCACGGTCGGCACGTCCCATTCGACGCCGAGCTTGCCCTGCCATTGCGGTGTGGCCGTCGCCAACCGACCTTCGTTGACGCCGCCCTGGGTACGGGTCAGCTTCGGCTGCAGCCAGCCGATGCCACCGAGCACGCGCAGCTGTTCGGTGGCCTGGCCGAACACAGTCCATTCCACGCCTCGGTTGCGTTGCTGGCCTCCGAACGAGAAGACATTCGTGGTCGGGTCGGTATAGGAGCTGGGCTTTTCGATCTCGTACACGCTCAATGCGCTGGCCAAGCGGCCGAAGTCGAGCTTGGCACCGACCTCGCGCTGGCGGGTCTTGAACGGCGGGAACACGTCGCCCGCGTTGGCGGCGGTTGCCGGGGCGGTGCTGCCCTGGCTCAGGCCTTCGATGTAGTTGGCATACAGTGACAGGCGGTCGCTGGCCTTGAACAGCAGTGCACCGGCCGGGGTGTTGGCGCTGGCGTCGTAGCGTGCGGTGCGCTTGCCTGTGCCGCCATCGAAGGTATCGCTGAGCACGGTCTGGTGACGGATGCCCAGGGTCAGCTGCACACGATCATCGATGAAGGACAGCGTATCGGCGATGCCGAAGCTGGTGGTGCGCACTTCCGCGGTCTTTGGCAGCGACGCATCACTGAAGCTGCGGTCGATGGCAGGGCCCCACTGCGGGTTGTAGATATTGGTTACCCAATCGCGGGCCAGCAGGTTGCGCTTGAAGCCGAACTTCTGGTCGTGCTGGTACCAGGCTGCACTGATGGCCAGCGCGTGATCGACCGCGCCGGTGCGGAAACGCGCCGACAATCCGGCTTCGGCGGTGTCCTTGCTGTAGATGAAGCGTTGGTGGGCGAAGTTGTTGCGGAAGTCGCCGGCGGTGTTGGTGATCAGCGTGGTGGCACTGGCGATGGAGTCGAAATCGGTATGGCCGTGGCCGTAGCTGGCATGCGCCTGCAGGTAGTCATTGATGTCGAACGACCAGCGCAGTGCGGCGGCCTGGTCCTTGACGGTGCTGAAGGTCCAGTCCGGTGCAAACAGGGTGCTGGCTTTCGGCGGGCGGGGCACGGCCAGGCCGGGCGCCAGCGAGACGCCACGGTTGAGGCCATCCACATGGTCGCGGCTGCTGAACAGGTCCAGCGACACCTGCGAGCGCTCACCACGCCAGTCCAGGCCGAGCGATGCGAGCTGCGTCTTGTGCTGCTGGTGGTCGGTGGCGGTGTCGCCGTCGCGGTGCACGGCATTGAGGCGTACGCCGAACTGCTTGTCCGCGCCGAAGCGGCGGCCGACATCCAGGTGACCGCCCCACTGCGCGTCGCTGCCGTAGCTGGCGGTGAAGCGGGTCAGCGGCGTGTCGCCTGCACGCTTGGGTACCACGTTAACCGCACCGCCCACCGAGCCACCGGGCGGCATGCCGTTGAGCAGCGCGGACGGGCCCTTCAGCACTTCGATGCTCTCGGCCAGTTCGGGAGTGACGCGGTAGTAGGGGATCAGCCCGTACAGGCCACCAAAGCCGATATCCGACGAGGCGACACCGAAACCGCGGATGTTGAAGTAGTCGGTGATGCCACCGCTGGAGCCACTGTTGTAGACGCTGGGGTCGGTCAGTGCGATGACCCGCACCAGGTCCGGCGCCTGGATGTTGTCGATGAATTCGGCGGTGTAGCGGGTGGTGTTGAACGGCGTGTCCATGAAGTCGAGCTCGCCGAGCAGGCCGACGCCGCTGCCGCGCGTGACCTGGCCACCCGCATAGGCATCGGTGGGAGCGGACTTGTCAGCGCGCACGTTCACCGTGGGCAACTGGCGGGCGCCATCGGGTGCATCGTTGGCGTGCGCGGCGATGGCGATCAGCAGGGTGGGCAGCAACGCTGCACGGGCGGCCAGGGACAGCGCCGAGCGGCGTGGGAGGGGCAGGGTTCGCAGGGGGAGGGACATGGCGGTTCTCGTGTGGTGGGTCGTGCGATCGGCCAGCACGGCGCCGTCTGTGACCTGCAGGGGCAGGACGACGCGGGCTGTGGAATGGCTGGCAGAGGGCACGGCACTGCCGCTGTGGCAGTGCTGCACGCGAGGTGCGTGGGCGATCTGTGGCTGGGTGGAACGAAGCGCGGGGCGCGGATACTGCGGGGTGGATCAGATATCGTCGGCGAGGTCGTCGAGGTCCTGCAGGCCACCGCCGCGTGCCAGCACGCGCTCGTAGTTGCGGCGGCGACGCTGGTCGGTCTCGGTGGTGGTCTCGCCACGTTTCCAGTAGCCGGCCGCGGCAACGTCGCTGCGTGGCAGGCCGACCGTTTCGATGAAGTGGCGGCGCAGGGCACGCATTTCCTCGCGCTCGCCAGCCGCCCAGACCGTGCTGCCGGGTTCCGGCCGCAGTTGGCGCGCCTGCTGCAGCAACGGCGCGTCACCGGTGGCGAGGCGGAGCACGCGGACACCTTCAATGGCGGGCAGTTCGTCTACCGGGAATGCATCATCCGAGGCGATCCAGGCCTCTGCGTGCAGGCCGGCGGGCCACTGCTGCAGCAATGCAAACAGGGCAGGGATGGCGCTTGGGTCGGCGAACAGCAGGGCGGAGGTGCCCTCGTGCTGCGGCACCTGCAGATGGGGGCGCGGTCCGGTCAGATCGAAGGCATCACCGGGGCGCAGCGCACGTACCCAGGCCAGCATCGGCCCCGGCGCCTCGTGCAGCACTACGTCCAGGGTGAACTGGCGGGTGTTGGGATCGAGGCTGCGCACGGTGTAGATCCGTGACACATCGCCGAACGTGGCGCCGAGCTGGATGCGCACGGCGGTGTTGGCACGCTGCCAGGGCGCGAGTTCTGCATGTTCCGGCAGCTGGACCACGAGGCGCAGCAGGCTGGCGCACGGCTGTGCAACCGCGACCACCTGGACCTGCAGCGCCTGCAGGCCGCGATCATGGTCGGCGCCGCGCAGCGGCCCGGCCGGGGTGATTGAAGTGGGGGACGCGGACATCGACAACGATCCTGGACACTGCAAATGCGAATTAGTTACATCATAGTAAACTAAATTGATCGTGCCGCAACCGGGGCCTGCCCACGGGCCGCAGCGACGCGTTGACCACGGCGTCGCCGCGGACCACCATGACAGCCCTTGCCCGCGCACCGCGCAGGAACCGTTACCGCATGGCTGCACCGAAAAAGACCGCTGCCCGTGGGCGGCCGCCCAGCATCACCCGCGAGCGCATCGCCGACGCCGGCATTGCCATGACGCTGCCGGGACTGAGCTTCGTGGGCGTGGCGGCGGCGCTGGGGGTCAGCCACATCGCGCTGTACAAGCATGTGGCGAATCTGGCGGCACTGCGCGAGCTGGTGGCCGAGGCGATCTTCGAGCGTTGGCAGGCACCGGCACTGGATGCCGCTGGCCGGCGCAGCATCGAGGAGGATCTGCGTGCGTTCCAACGTTCACTGCGGACGCTGGTGGACGGGAACCCGGGGCTGGCGCCGTTCCTGGTCAGCCACGGCGCGAAGACACCGGAGATGCTGGCGCGCATCCAGCGCCACCATGCCGAATTCAGCCGCGTGCATGATCTGCCGCTCGAGCAGGCGGCGTGGCTGCTGTCGACCGTGGCCTATCACGCCGTGGCGTTGGCCGACACCGTGTATTCGCGGCATGCGGTGGTGGATACCACGCGACGCCCGTTGGATCGGAAGGCGCAGGAGGCCGAGTTCGACCGCAGCATGGAAGCGTTGATCATCGGTGCATTGGCGATGTGCGGGCGCACGGCAACGTAGTCGCCAACCTTGGTTGGCGCCGCGATACATCGTTGCCCACCAAGGTGGGCGTCTACCGGTCAAGCGGCGTCCTTGCGCTCAGCATCCTCCATGCCGGGGCTGACGCGGCGGCCGATGTCCTTCAACCGCGCCAGCTGATCCACCATCGACGGTGCATCATCCAGGCTGCCGACGAACGTCCACAGATAGGTCATCACCGCATACACATGGCCCGGGGTAACCCCGTCGGTGGTGGCGAGACGGCCGATCGTCAGCGCGAACAGCACCGCTGCCGCCGCGCCAACTACCACAAACGCACCGGCTTCGCGATCGGAAAGCAGGATGCGCAGCCGCGACAGCGTGGTGTAGTGGCGACGCAGCACCGAAGGACTGACCCGGTCGACCAGGCGGATCTCATGCTCCAGCCGGTTGTTCAGTCGCCCATGCAGCTGCTCGTTGCGGCGTGCGAACGACGGCAGCAGCAACAATGTACCCAGCAGTGCGACCAGGCTTGCAGCGCCCACCAGCGGTTCGATCGCCAGCAGCATCACCGCCGCACCAAACATTGATACGAGCGCGGTGGCGATGATCGGTACGTGCTTTTCGAAGAAGTCGACGAACTCACGGGCCAGCACAACGCGCGCGGCCGAGGTGGAGGTGGCCTGGCCCAGCCTGCGCTGTGCCTGCACCACGTTCACCGCCAGGTCGGCATAGATGCGGGTGAAGGTACGGGTATCGACCGCACGGCGGGCAGCACCGACCAGCCAGAACAGCAGCACCACGCCGGCGTAGGAAATGGCATGGCCGATGTTGCCTCGGATGATCGCGTCCACCGCGAAGCCGGCAAACAGCGGATACGCCAGCAGCAGCGCATTTTCCAGCGCCACCAGCGAAAAGGTGCCGGTGAGCTGCCACGGATAGGTTCGCAGGATGGCCTTGAGAGTGGCGGCCGCGTTCTGCTGGCCGATGCTGCCGGCGGCGGCCGCCGGATCGTGTGGGGGGATCATGGGGATGCCTGGGTGGGTCGGAGTCAGGGCAGGGGACGGATGCCTGCCATCTCCCGGATCGCGCCCAGTATCTGCAGCCCTTTGGAGAAGGCATGGAGGGACGATGGAGATTGCGTGGAGAAACCGGCGCCGTTCAGCGATGCGAATGTCCACCAAGGTGGACCGCTACCAGGGCAGTGTCTACCGCCTCAACGGCGGGCATGCACCGGCCAGCGGATTTCGAAGGCACTGCCACCACGTTCGGTGGCCCGGCAGAGCGCTGTTCCGTGATGGGCCACGGCAATCGCACGCACCACCGCCAGGCCAAGCCCGGAGCCACCACTCTGCCGCGAACGCGAGACATCCGTGCGCTGGAAGGCTTCGAAGATGCTGTCGCGAAGGTCGTCCGGCACACCGGGGCCGCCATCTTCCACCGTGACGGTGCAATGGCCTTCTGCCAGCGTCACGTACACCCGCAGCGGGCAGGGAATGGCATGGCGTCGTGCATTCTCCAACAGTGCCAGTACTGCCTGGCGGATGCGTGCAGGATCGCAGTCGGCCAGCGAAGGTCGTGCGTCCAATGTCACCGAGAAACCACTCTCGGTCAGTGCCTCGGACATCGCTTCAACCACCGCGGCCACCTGCACACTGACATCGCTGCGCTGCAGGCGCAGATCCAGGTGGCCACTCTCGGCCAGGCTGACCACGCGCAGGTCCTCGATGATGCGGGTCAGGCCTTCCAGCTGGGTGAGCATGCTGTTGAACTGCTCGGGGCCCGGCTCGAACACGCCTTCGGCGATGCCCTGCAGGCGGCCGCGCAGGATGGTCATCGGCGTGCGCAGTTCATGCGCGATCGCCGCGTTCCAGAACACCCGGTTCTCGGACATCCGGCTCAGCCGTTCTGCCATGGAGTTGAAATCGCTGACCAGCGTGGCCGCTTCGGCCATCGTGGTATCACCGCCGCGCGCACGAGCTTCCAGATCGCCACTGGCGACCCGGCGCAGGCTTTCGGCCACAGAGTTCAACGGCGTGATGATGCGCCGGGTCAGGCGCGAGGCAACCAGCGTGGCGAAGATGACGACCACGGTGGCGGTCAATCCGATCCACAGCCATTCCAGCCCGGACGGCATGATCGTTTCCGGCTCGTCGTACCAGCGCGGATAGAACACCTCCATGAGGTAATAGAACAGGTAGAAGCCGCTGATCGACAGCACCGTCGAACACAGCGAGGCCACCGTGATGGACAGCGTGATCTGGCGTCCGATGCTCTTGCCTTTGGGGTTCATCATTCAGTCCAGGAAGCGGTAGCCGACGCCGCGGATGGTGGCGGGAATGCCGATCACGCCGACATCCTCCAGCTTGCGCCGCAGTTTGCTGACATGGCTGTCGACGGTGCGTTCCTGCGCGTCGCCCTCGGGCAGGCAGGCATGCAGGAGATCGGCCCGCGTATGCACCTGCCGTGGCGCACGCGCCATGTGCACCAGCAGCCGGAACTCGGTGAGGGTGAAGTTCAGCTCGTGCACCTGCTCGCCATGGCGCACGGTCACCTCGTGGCTGCGCAGGTCGATCTCGAAGGGCCCTTGGCGGATCAGCCCGTTGGGCGCTTCGACCAGGGGCCGGAAACTCCGGCGCAGCACGGCCTGGATGCGGGCGACGATCTCGGCCGGATTGAACGGCTTGGCCACGTAGTCGTCGGCGCCCACGCGCAGGCCGGTCAGCTTGTCCACGTCCTGGTCGAGCGCAGTGAGCATGATGACCGGGGTGTTGCCGATCCGTCGCAGTTCGCTCAGCACCTGCCAGCCATCCAGCTTTGGCATCTGCACATCCAGCAGCACCAGGTCCGGACGCAGTTGGCGGTGGCTGGCGAGTGCCGCCTCACCGTCGGCGGCGCGGGCGCTGCGCAGGCCGGAACGGGCCAGATAGGCACTGAGGATGTCGGAGATTTCGCCCTCATCTTCGGCAATCAGCACCAACGGTGCCTGTCGGGTACGGAGATCGTGTTTCATTGCGTGCTGCGGGTTCGGGGCAGGGGTGGGCAAGGGCGGGATCTGGGGCAGGGTCATCGTCGGCACTGCATGTCCTGCGCCTCTTCGTTGGCAGCCCAGGCCAGGGTGGCCAGCACCAGCGTGCGCCGCAGACTCGGTTCCACTGCACCTGCGCCGCGCAGCCGCTGCAGCATCAGGGTGGACACCGCCGCCGGCAGCTTGCTCCAGCGCGATGCCATGGGAGTGGCATCTACCCGGGCCTGCAGCCGCAAGGCCATGCCCAGGATGGCGCGCAGGCGTAGTGCCAGCAGGGCGACGACCACGAGAGTGGCTAGGGCGAGCAGCAGATGCAGGGTGGCGTCGGCGACCGGGTGCGTTGCCGCCCAGACCGCCAGACCAATCAGCGCCAGCGACGCGAGTGCGCCGGAACGGCCAGTGCCACCGGGCCCATCGCTGCGGAACCCCACCAGGGCGGCCGCCCCAAAGCCCGCCAGCAGCGGGGGTAACGGATCCGGCGCGGCCAGCATCCAGCTGGTGGTCGATGCCAACACGACGGCGATCAACCACGGCGAAGGCGCACACCACGCCAGGTAGGCACGGCGCACATCGATGGGTGGCAGGTCTGGATGGGAAAGGGACACGGCAGGCGGGCAGTCGGCGAGGCCGACGAGGCTAGCGACCGTTGATGGAGACTCGGTCGAGATTGTGTCGAGATTGCGTGGATGCGAGCTGCCACGTTCAGCCGCGGGGCTGGTGCCTGAACGGCTGCCGCGCCTCCATGCAATCTCCACAGTGGCTCCAAGAAACGTCCATCCGCGGCTTCCAGACTGCGGTTTCGGCGGTCGCACTGGGCGACTGCACGCAGCCGGGCGTTTCGATGAGCAACCGCAGGACCTGGATCATTGCCGCTACGGTGGCCACATTGGCCGCCGGCGCTGGTTGGTGGGCGTTTGCCGGCGCCGATGATGCCGCGCTGATCACCGCGCCGGCAAGGGTGGCAGACCTGGAGAAGACCGTACAGGCGGTCGGCCGGGTCCATCCCAAGGAGCTGGTGGCGGTGGGTGCGCAGGTGTCCGGCCAAGTCAAGCGCCTGCATGTGGTGCTGGGCCAGCGCGTACAGGCCGGTGACCTGATCGCCGAGGTCGATTCGCAGCCGCAGCGTATCGCGCTGCGCAGTGCCGAGGCGGCCACCAACACGCTGCGCGCCCAGCATGCCGCCAGCCAGGCCCGCTATGCGCAGGCCAGTCGTGCTTACCAGCGGCAGTCGCAGCTGGTGGCATCGCGGCTGGTGTCACAGGAAGGTTTCGAAGCCGCGCGCGTGGCACGTGATGCGGCGCGTTCGGAGGTGGCCGCGCTGCAGGCGCAGATCGACCAGGCCGTGACCCAAGTCGAAACCGCACGGATCAACCTGGGCTATACCCGCATTGTGTCGCCCAGCGATGGCTACATCGTGGCCATTGTCACCAAGGCCGGGCAGACGTTGAACTCGATGCAGACCACGCCGACCATCGTGATGCTGGCGCAGATGGATACGATGACCGTGCGCGCCGAGATCGCCGAGGCCGACGTCGAGCTGGTGGCACCGGGACAACCGCTGTGGTTCTCGACACTGGGGCCGAGCGGCCGCCGCTATGAATCCCACCTGCAGCAGCTGGAACCGGCGCCGTCCTCGATCGCCGACGTCGCCACCGGCAATGCGGGTGGCTCTGCGCAGACGCCGAAGGCGGTGTACTACGCCGGCCTGTTCGACGTGGCCAATCCCGGCCTGAAGCTGAAGCCCTCGATGACGGTGAAGGTGACCCTGCAGCTGGCGCGGGTCGCCAACGCGCTGCAGGTGCCATTGACGGCGCTGGCCGATTCGGATGGCAAGGACGGCAGCCGTGGAACCGTGCGCGTGGTGGACACCAAGGGCCGCCCCCAGGAGCGTGCGGTGACGACCGGCCTGCGCACCGCCACCGCCGTGCAGATCCTGTCCGGCCTGCGCGAGGGCGAGAACGTGGTGGTCGGGCAGGCGCCCAGCGGCGGCGAATCCGAACCGACCAGCCTGCTGGGGATGTGAGCATGGCCGACGCACTGCTGGAACTGCATGGCGTATCGCGCGCCTATCGCTCCGCTGCCGGCGAGGTGGTGGTGCTGAAGGACGTTTCGCTGCGCATCGATGCCGGCGAGTTCATCGCCATCATCGGCCCCTCGGGCTCGGGCAAGTCCACGTTGATGAACATCCTTGGCTGCCTGGACCGGCCGACCGAGGGCAGCTATCGGGTGAACGGCGAGGCCACCGAGCAGATGGCGCCGGACGCGCTGGCACGTCTGCGCCGCGAGCATTTCGGCTTCATCTTCCAGCGCTACAACCTGATGGAGAACCTGAGTGCCACCGAGAACGTGGCGCTACCAGCGGTCTACGCGGGCGTGGACGCAGAGACGCGCAATGCGCGCGCACGCAGGCTGCTGGAAACGCTGGGGCTGGGCGAACGCATCGCGAACCGGCCGAGCCAGCTGTCCGGCGGCCAGCAGCAGCGCGTGTCCATTGCCCGTTCGCTGATGAACGGCGGCGCGATCGTGCTGGCCGATGAACCCACCGGCGCGCTCGATCACGCCAGTGGCCAGCAGGTGATGGCCGAGCTGAAGCGCCTGCATGCACAGGGCCACACGGTGATCCTGGTGACACACGATGCGGCGATTGCCGCCAACGCGGCGCGGATGATCGAGATCGCCGACGGCCGGGTGGTGACCGACCGCGGCGAGCGCGGATCGCGTGCTGTGGCTGAAACACCCGGGACAGAACGCGGCGTGTCGCCGGTCACCGAGCGCCGCGCACGCATGGATGCGATTCGCGAAGCCGCGCGGATGGCCGTGCGCTCGATGCTGGCCCATCGCCTGCGCACGCTGCTGACCATGCTCGGCATCATCATCGGCGTAGCGGCCGTGGTGACCGTGGTTGCGCTGGGCAAGGGTGCACAGGCGCAGGTTGAATCACAGATCAACGAACTGGGCGCCAGTACGCTGGAGATCTTCCCGGGCTCGGATTTCGGTGACCCGCGCTCGGCGGAGATCGAGACGCTGGTGGTGGGCGATGCGGACCATCTTGCGGCGTTGAGTTACGTGGACAGCGTAAGCCCGAACCTGAGCGGATCGGTGGCAGCGCTGCAGGGCAACCGGCGTGCCAACACCCAGGTGCTGGGCGTAGGCGCCGACATGCCGCGCGTGCGTGGGCTGCGGCTGAAGGCCGGCCGCTTCTTCACCGACGCCGAAGTGGATGCGCACCGCGCCGTGGGCGTGGTCGACCAGAAGGCGGCCAAGGCGCTGTTCAGCGGCAGCCCGATCGGCAGCACGGTGCTGCTGGGCGGCATGCCGGTGGAGGTGATCGGTGTGGTCGGGGCCAATGCGTTCGCTGGCGGTGCAACCCCGACGGTCTACGTGCCGTATACCTCGGCGGCCTCGCGGCTGCTGGGCAGCGAGCGCCTGGAGAGCATCACGGTGCGCGTGCGCGACAACGTGCCCACCAACGCCGCCGAAGCCTCGCTGGGAGCCGAGCTGGAGCGGTTGCATGGCCGTCGTGACTTCTTCATCTACAACGCCGACCAGATCCGCAAGGCGGTGATGAAGTCCAGCCAGACCATGGCAGCGCTGGTCTCCGCCATTGCCGCCGTGGCGCTGGTGGTCGGCGGGGTGGGGGTGATGAACATCATGCTGGTCTCGGTGAAGGAGCGCGTGCGCGAGATCGGCGTGCGGCTGGCGGTGGGCGCGCGGCAGGGCGACATCCTGCGCCAGTTCCTGATCGAGGCCGTGCTGATCTGCCTGTTCGGTGGCGTGCTGGGGGTGCTGTTCGCGTTCGGCGTGGGTGCGCTGTCCAGCCTGCTGTCGCTGGGTGTGCCGTTCCTTTTCACGGCGGGCCCGGTGCTTGCCGCGCTGGCGTGCTCGTCTGCGATCGGGCTTGGCTTCGGCTACTTCCCGGCGCGCAGCGCGGCACAACTGGATCCGATCCAGGCGCTGGCAGCGGAGTAGGCGCAGGCCCGGTGCAGGCATTTGTGGAGCCGAAGGCAACGGCAGGAGCCGTTGCCTTTGGCTCCACAGGAGCAGCCTCAGGATGAGGGGCGCGGATGCGTGCGCACGCGTGCACGCTCGTGATACAGACGGCTGTCGGCGCGCTGCAGGGTGTCGGCCACCGTCTCGCCGGGTGCGTGGTGGGTCGCGCCCAGCGAGAAGGGTGTGGGTGACTGCCCGGCATGCTGCGCATACCACTGCTCCAGCGCGGCCAGCCGTCCCGGTTCCGGTGCAGTCAGCACCACCATGAACTCGTCGCCACCCATACGCACTACGCTTTCCATTGACCCCAGTGGAGCGCGCAGGAAGGCGGCGAACTCGACCAGCACCGTGTCACCCCGTGCATGGCCCTGGGTGTCGTTGATCTGCTTGAAATGATCCAGATCGAACATCAGGCAGGCCCAAGGCTGGTCGATCAGTTCGTCCAGGCGGGGCAGGAAGCGGCGGTTGTAGCTCTGGGTGAGGGGATCCTTGAAGGACATCTCGCGCAACTGCTGTTCCTGCATCCGCAGTGCGGTGACGTCCTGCGCATGGCCGAGCACGTAGGGTGGGGTGGCGTCGTTGTCGAGCACGTTGTGATACGCCCAGAAATGCCGGGTACCATCGGCGGCGATCAGCTCGATGACGCCGGCATCGGTGTGGTTGACTGCGATGCGTTCCAGATACGCCTTGAACGCGACCTGCTTCTCCGGCGGCATCAGGTCGCACAAGCTGCGCCCGATCATGTAGCTCTCATCGAAGCCCAGTGACTGCACAGCCGCTGGGTTCACCGAGGTCAGCACGCCCTCCAGCGTGTGGGTGCAGATCAGGCCAAGGCTGTAGTGGAACAGCCGCCGGTAGCGGGTTTCGCTTGCTTCCAGTGCATCCAGCGCGGCGCGCTCCTCAGTGATGTCCTGTATGGCCCCGACCAGCCGCGGCCGGCCATCGACCTGCTGCCGGCCTCCAACCACGCGGGTCCAGATGGCTCGTCCGTCGGCGGTGGTCATCGGCAGCTGCACCTCCCACGACGTGCCTTCATCGATGCAACGCTGCACCGCCGTGCGGATGATGTTTCGGCTGTCCTCGCGATAGAACGAGAGCGCAGTTTCGAGCGTCGGTTCGAAGTTGCTGCGCACGCCGTGGATCTGCTTGGTTTCGCGGGTCCAGCGGACCTCGTTGCTGACCAGGTCCATTTCCCAGCCACCCACCCGGGCCGCGCGGTTCGTGCGCTCCAGGAAGTCCTCGCTGCGCTTCAGCTCACGATGCAGGGCCTTGGCCTGGCCGACCTGGGCCATCAGCGTGCTGCGCTGCTCCAGCACCTGGGTGGTGACCCGGGCCAGATGCACCATCAATTCGCGCTGCGAGGGAGACAGAACGCCCGGCATCGGGTCGAGCAGGCACAGCGTTCCTATGCGCGCACCATGCGCCGAGCCCAGCGAGATGCCCGCGTAGTGACGGATGCGCGGACCACCGGTGACCAGCGGATTGGTGGCGAATCGCGGGTCCTGGCGCGCGTCCGGAATCTCGAGCAGCGCGTCCTGCTGGATGGCATGCGTGCAGAAGGAAATCTCGCGTGCGGTTTCGCTGACGCCTTCCAGCCCGATGTTGGCCTTGAACCACTGGCGCTCGTCGGCCACCACCGAGATCAACGCCATGGACATGCCGGTCGCGGCGCGGGCGGCGGCGACGATGGCATCGAACACCGGCTCCGGGGGCGTATCCAAAAGGTGCAGTCGTTCGATTTCGAGCAGTCGTTCGGCTTCGTCCATGGCGCTTTTCAGGGCTGGGTGGCGAGGGCGGTTGCGGCGGCTGTCTGGCGCTAAGCTAGTGCACGCGCCGTTATGTATCGCCACGGCGGGGTGATGCGGATGTGAGGTGGGCGCGCCGGCTCAGTGCTGTTGCAGCGATGCCTGCAAGGCGGTGGCCAGAGCGGCGTCTCCGGATACCAGGTCCTGCCAGCGCAGTGTGATGCCTTTGCGCCGCCCCTTCTCAACCAGCTTGAGGCCCTCAGGGGCCACGGTGAGAGTGTAGGGTTGGCCGTCGATGTGCAGTTCGCGGCGCAATGGTTTGTCGAGCGGGGTCATCATCGTTTCCTCGCTGGGGCGGAAGCGCGACGTGGCTGGATCGATACGTGACGGTGATCACGGATGTGCCAACGCCAGGGGAAATCAACAGCGCGGGTGATGCCGATGCGGGGCCCAACCACTGGATCCTCCGGCGGCGGCACGCCATCGCTGGCGATGACAATGCCGTGGTTGCCGGTCACCAGATCAGCGCCGTCGAAGCTGCGGTCCAGCCCGAAGGCCTGCGAGAGCTTGCCGGGCCCGCTGGCCAGATCGTGGTCGCGGCGCGCGGCGGGGCGCAGTTCGCGCATGCGCTCCAGGCCCAGCAGCGGCTCGATGGCCCGCAGCAGCACCGCCACGCCTTCACCCACTTCGCCGCAGACAACGTTGCTGCCCCAGTGCATGCCGTAAGTGAAGTAGACATACAGGTGGCCGGCCTCGCCGAACATGCTGGCCGTGCGCGGCGTCTGCCCGCGATAGGAGTGCGCGGCCGGATCGACGCTGCCCGCGTACGCTTCGACTTCAACGATGCGGCCGGCTCGGCCATCGTCGCGGACCAGGAGTTTGTTGAGCAGCTCGGGCGCAACCTCGACGGGCGGGCGCCGGTAGAAGCTGCGCGGGAGGATCTGAAGAGCGGCGGGCAACCAATCCGGCACGGTAGAGGCAGGCTCGGGTGAAAGGCCGTGGCACTGTGGCACCAAACAGGTGAAACGGGCGCAGACGCAGTGTCATTCCTGCGCAGGCGGAACGGCCAGTGCGGCGCGGCGGGAGGCATAGACCTCGGGTGTCTGCGGCTTGATGAACAGTGCCACAAGTTCCGGATACTCACGCTTCACGGCTGATTCGATGCGGGTGATGCACGCCTCGATCTGCGGTGTCTTCCGGTCATCCTCGAACTCGGCGCTGAGCATGGCCACGACCTGTTCGGGGCCCATCTGCATGGTGGTCACGCCATTTGCGCGGCGCAGGTCCGGGTCGGTTTCCGCCACGGCCATGATCCGCTCGGCCACCGCCGGATGGGCTGGCTCACCCACCAGCAGTCCCTTGGTTTCGCGTGCAAGAAGAAAGGCGGTGGCGGCAAGCACGCCGGCGATGCACAGCGACGCCACACCATCAAGCACCGGCATGTCCAGCATCTGGGCAGCCACGAGCCCGATCAGTGCGAAACCCAGGCCCAGCAGGGCCGCGCTATCCTCCAGCAGCACGGTGAAGGTGGACGGGTCCTTGCTGCGACGGAAGGCTTCGAAGTAGCCCAGTTTGCCCTTGGTACGCCGGAACTCCCGTAACGCGACCCACCATGACGCCCCCTCGAACAGGATGGAGATGCCCAGCACGCTGTAGCTCAACGCGTGGTTGGTAGCCGGCTCCGGCCGGTGGATGTGCTGGATGCCCTCGTAGGCCGAAACACCGGCGCCGGCGGCGAACACCAGCAGGGCGACGATGAAGCTCCAGAAGTACAGCTCACGGCCATAGCCGAACGGATGCACGGGGTCTGGCGCCTTGCCGGCGCGGCGCAGACCGTACAGCAACAGGAGTTCATTCAACGTGTCGACCAGCGAATGCACGCCCTCACTGAGCATGGCCGAGCTGCCGGAGATGCCGGCAGCAATGAACTTTGCGATGGCAATGGCCAGGTTGCCCGCGAGGGCGGCGTAGATGACCAGACGGGAACCGGTGGGGGCAGACATCAAGGCAAGGGGGAGGGCAGGTGGATGCCTGATCTTGCGGACGGGCATGTCCCCGAGATGTGCACGTGTCCGATGTGCCGGGGCCGTGCAGGCGCCCAACTGCCGCTGCGATCAAGCCGGTTAGGAGGCAGGAATGCAGACGCCAGGCCCTACGCTGGGGTCAGTCCTCGTGGCCAACCGTGTTCGAAGCGACGTTGACTATTCTCCGTAACCTGAAGAGACTTCGATGAATCACAAATTTTCCTGGTCCGCCCTCCTCAGTCTGTTGCTCTGCGCCAGCGTCGCGCGGATCTCCAACACCCTCCTGCTCGCTGCGGGTGGCAAATTTTTCGTAGCGGCAAGCGCAGGCCCGATCGCAAGCTGGGGACGCCCTGGATACGGGCTGCTGATCGTCATCGGGTTCCTCGCGCTGGCGACCTGGTACTTCGGCGAGCGCGCGAAGGCCGTGCATAAGGCTCTGCCCGCCCGTTTCTTCATCTGATACCACCGTTTTTGCCCGGGGTGCCGGCCAGCGGCCGGCACTACCGTTCAATCCGCCATCACACGACCAATCGCATCGGCCAGCAGCGCCCGCACGCGTTCCGGAGGCAGGTCGGGATCGCGCACGGCGCGCATCGCCAGACCTTCCACCAGCAGTCGCAGCAGCAGGGTCCGGCTGGCAATCCGCTCTTCGTCCACGCCGCGGCCCAGATTGACGTCACGCTGGCGCAGCCAGGCATGGATCGCGGCACTGGTCTGTTTGTCATGGGTACGCAGCACCTCGGCCAGCATCGGGTCGCGATGCGCCTCGGCGTTGATTTCCGCATACAGCGCCACGCTGGCAATGGCATTGCCGTGGATCGGCAGCACCTCGCCGCGTGCCCATTGCTGGTAGCACTCCAGCAGCCCATCAATCAGATCGGACGCCACCGGCATCTCGCTGATCGAGGCCTGGTCGTGGCGCAGCTGGCGCTCGATCAGGGCCAGGATCAGGGCGCGCTTGTTGGCGAAATAGCGGTACATCAGCCCCTGGCTGATCTCGGCCTCGGCAGCGATATCGCCGATCGAACCGGCATGGAAACCACGGGTGATGAAGCACTTCTGGGCAGCATCGAGGATGCGCCGGCGCTGGGCTTCGGCATGGGCGGCGGCAGGGGCGTCAGCGGGTGCAGCTACGGCGGTTTTCGGCGTCATTGCATGAAGTCGGGGCGTCCAGAGGCGGGATAGTACGTCACAAAAGGTGTGAATGAACGGTCATTCATTTGTAATTGCCGCCTCCCAGACTGCGCCGGCCTTCTCCTTCCGCGAATGAGTCCGATGCGCTACGCCCTGCTGCACCGCCCGCTGCTCACCCTCGCCATTGCCGCCGCACTGCCGGCGCTGGCCCATGCCGAAGACAGTCCCAGCGCCGACGCCGAGGCATCCGCCGATGCCGCGCGCACCGTGGTCTCCCTTGACCAGGTGATGGTGACTGCGCAGAAACGCGCCACCAACCTGCAGGAAACCCCGATCTCGGTATCGGTGGTCGATGCCGAAGCGCTGAAGGACCGCAGCGCGATCTCGCTGGGCAGCCTGTCCGATGGCTCCATCCCATCGTTGCGGGTCACGCCGTTCGCTACCCGCAGCTCGGCGTTGAACATCGGCATCCGTGGCATCGGCGCCTCCGGCGACGCCAACCAGCCGGCCCGCGATGCCGGCGTCGGCATCTACGTCGATGGGGTGTTCATGGGCCGCGCACAGGGCCTGGGCAGCATGCTCTACGACGTGGAACGCATCGAAGTGCTGAAGGGCCCGCAGGGCACGCTGTTCGGCCGCAACACCGAAGGCGGCGCGGTGAGCATCGTGACCAAGGCGCCCACCGGTGAATTCGGCGGCAGCGTCAGCGCCGGCGTGTCCAATTTCAGCGGCTACAACAGTGCGCTGCACCTGGACCTGCCCAAGGTGGGGGACGTCAGCTTCAAGATCGATGCCGTGCAGGCCAAGCGCGGCGGCACCACCGACAATCCGATGCGCGGCGAGCGGGACTTCAACAGCTACGACAAGCGAGGCGCTCGCCTGAGTGCGCTGTGGCAGCCGAGCGATGACTTCTCTTTGTTGTACGCGTTCGATCGCTCCTATGACGCCACCACGCCGTACCACACCCAGGTGCTGGTGCCGGGCGCCTATCTCAGCCCCCTGCAGAAGGCCGGTGCCAGCCTGGATCGCCGCGACAGCGCCATCCTCGGCGGTCCGCAGGAAGACAACATCGGCCGCACCAGTGGCCATCTGTTGAACCTGTCGTGGGTGTTGAATGACAACCTGGAGCTGAAGTCGATCAGTTCTTACCGTGAACTCACCCAGGGCCAGTTCGACATGGGCTTGGTCGATGCGATTTCCGCCTATGGTGGCGCAGGGACGCCGTTCGGTCGTTACAGCCTGGCGCAGGTCTACCAGCACCAGTACAGCCAGGAGTTCCAGCTGATCGGCAACACCTCGCAGGTGCAGTTCCTTGGCGGTGCGTTCTACTACCACGAGACTGCCGGTGACAATGCGCAGACCCCGAACATGCTGGTCTGGGGGCCGGGTGGCAACAGCTACACCGTGAATCCGGCGACCAACCCGCTGGATCTCTCGCGGGTACGCATCGACCGCGCCAGCAAGGCCTGGACCGACAGCCTGGGCGTGTTCGGCCAGGCCACGTGGACCCCGGAGGCACTGCAGCGCCTGCACCTGACTGCCGGCGGCCGCTACACCCGCGATGACAAGAAGGGCAGCCTGTACATCGTCAACGGCGCGGCGACGAATCTCGCCTTCAAGGACCGCTGGAGCCGCTTCGACCCGATGGTCAACATTGCCTACGACCTCGGCGAGCACGCAATGGTCTATGCCAGGTACAGCACCGGCTTCAAGGCCGGCGGTGCCAATTCGCGTTCGACCAACTACACCGCGTTCGGTCCGGAAGAAGTGATCGCCTATGAGCTGGGCTTCAAATCGCAGTTCTGGGACAACCGCGCGCCTGAACCTGGCCGTGTTCGATTCGACCATCGCGCACAAGCAGATGGACTTCTCGCTGCCGTTCGACCCGAACAGCGGCGAAACACGCACCACCATGGTCACCACCAATGCGCTGAGCGATGGCAAGTCGCGCGGCGCGGAGCTGGAGTTCAATGTGATGCCGATCGAAAACCTCACCCTCGGCCTCAACTACGCCTATACGAAGATCGACGCGCAGACCGCGACCGACCCGTTTGGCGCAGGGGTGCAGGTGACCGTGCAGCCGCTGCTGGCGCCGAAGAACGCGGGCAGCCTGTCGATCGACTATCTGGTGCCATTCGCCAACTTCTCGGCGCTGAAATTCCACGTGGACGGCAACTGGTCCGATGGCTACTACACCAGCGAGTACGACCAGATGCTGACCGACAGCTCGTTCGTGGTGAACGCACGGGTGGCGCTGGTGGATGTGCCGGTCAACAGCACTGGCACCACCATGTCGTTCTCGTTGTGGGCACGCAACCTGCTCGATGAGCAGCACCTGTTCTACAAGATCAACAGCGCGGCTCTGGGCCAGAGCGGCATCTTCAACGACCCGCGTACCTTCGGCCTGGAAATGGCCGTCAACTTCTGATTCGAACGGAGAATTCCATGAAGCACCGCTCTACCGAACTTGTACTGGCCGTGATGCTCAGCCTGCCGATGGCTGCGACGGCTGCTGCCGCTGATGCGCCGCAGGTCGCCGCCGCGAAGCCGACGGCTGTTGCGAACGTGAAGCCCGTCGCTACCGATGCGCAGCGCGTGATCCCGCTGCAGGGCGCCTGGAACGTGCGTACCTTCGCCGGCCTGCAGGGCCGCCACGGTCCGATTCCGGCCGATGCGTTCGTGCGCACCGCAGACCTCGGCCGCCTCACCGATGCCGACCGTGATGCCCTGGCCGCGGCCGGCGTGAAGCTGGATATCGACCTGCGTACTGCCGATGAAGAGGCGCAGTCGCCGGACCTGCTGGCCAGGGATGATCGCTTTGCTTACCAGCGCATTTCGCTGATGGGTACCGAGAAGATGGACCTGCAGAAAATGATGACCAGCTTCCCGGATTCGCTGGGCGAAGCCTATGTGCAGTGGCTGGGCCACAGCCAGCCGCAGTTCAAGCAGGTGTTCCAGCGCATTGCCGCACAGCAGGATGGCGCGGTGCTGTTCCATTGCACTGCAGGCAAGGACCGCACCGGCATCATCGCCGGCCTGCTGCTGGACTTGGCGGGTGTGCCGAAGGCAGAGATCGTGCACAACTACGCAATCTCCGCGCACTACCTGGAAGGGCTGCCGAAGGACAGCGCGATGAACGCGCAGATCATGGCGCTGGTCAAGCAGAACCCCGAGATCGCCCGCAAGATGGCCGGTATGGCCGGTACCGCACCGGACAACATGGAGCAGTTCCTGGCGGCACTGCACAGCCAGTATGGTGGTGCGGAAGGGTACCTGAAGTCGATCGGAGTGAGCGAGCAGGAGATCCAGCAGCTGAAGGCGCGGCTGGGGCAGGCAGGCTGAGGACTGCCAGGCTGAAGGCAGGTGCCGGACAGCGGCGGCACCTGCCGTGCATCATCACGGCCGCAGCGGCGCAACCAGGATGGCGGCGTCGAGCACCGGGAATGTCTGCGGTGCCTGGCCGGACGATGCGACCAGGCGGATCTCCAGCGTGGTCGTTCCCTTATCGGCGGCATTCAGTGTCTGCAGGGCCCCCAGCTTCTGCGGCAGCGGCACCGCGAACGTGGTTGGGTGGCTGTGATCCATCCCGGCCATGGTCGGCCCGAAGAACGATACAGTGCCTGCGTAGTACGGACTGTCGGCCGCCACGGAGGCGGTTCCCGCCGGTGCGTTGATCAGCACGTCGAACTCGCGCGTATTGTTCAAACCGCGTGGTCGCTCCAGGGTCACTTCGGCAATCAACTGGCGCGGGCCCGATGTGGTCAGGTGCGCGCACCGCCTCATTGGGGACAGCCACGCGGACGGCGCCATCGGAGCGTGTGCCGCGCACCAGCCGCACCGCGCCGGCAGCTGCGGGCAGCGTGACCGCCTCCAGCATGTCGTTGCGGCGCGCGTAGACGTAGTCGTAGTCGAAGGCCGTGGTGGAGAAGAACGCACTGGCCGGACGCTCGCCAACGGGCTTGCCCTGTGCATCGACGAAGAACCGGAACGGTTCGTTCATGAACTGACGCCGCTGGTCGACGTTGATGGGCATGATCGGCTTGCCGCGGGATTGCTGCAGCTGGTTCCACACATCCCACAGGCGGTCCATGTTGGCGTGGTGCAGGTAGAAGATCGGATCGAGTGGTGACAGGAAGTTGGTCATGTTGCCGTAGGGGCCGGGATCGACCCCGCCGACGCCACCGATGCAGTTGTGCACCTTGTTGTGCGGGAATCCTTCCAGTACCGAGAATTTCGTGGCGCCGTCAGGCTGCACCACGTGCGAGGCCGTACGCGAGCTGGTGAAGCTGCGGCTGACATCGTCGTTGTAGAACTCGACCGGCGACAGCCCCGCGTGGATGGTGTCGGGAGACACGGCCGAAGCGGTCTTTGCATCGAAGCCGGGATTCTCGCGCCAGAGGTAGCGGGCGCCGCAGGTGATCGCATAGGCCGCATTGCCCGAGATGCCGGTCTTTTCCGCGACGCTGTAGCCGGTCACATCGTTCCAGACATCGTCTGCAGTGAGGTAGCCGCGGAACTTGAGCTGGCCGCGCTGGCCTGCATCCAGCGTATCCCAGTAGCGCTGCAGCGCCGGGCGCATGAATCGGGTGAAGACCGCCAGGTTGCGCGTATACGGCGCATAGGCGCCGTCAGTGGGCGTCAATACGCCGTCGAACATCGCTGGGGGAATCCGTGGCAGCTCGGTCCAGTCCCAGTAGGGCATGGCGAACTGCGGATCACCACTGAGCGTGCGGATGGTCTGTTCGAAGTAGCCGACATAGCCCCGGTGCCAGACGTAGAACCACCAGTTGCCGTGCGGGCAGTCCATCAGGTGCACGAAGGCGTTGCGGAACCAGTTGCGTGGATCGTCTGCCGGCAATGCCAGCATGGCCTTGATGCCGCGTGCATAGCTGGCCAGCATGCGCTGGCCTTCGGGGCTGGTGACGTTGTAGCGGTGGTAGCGTGCCTGCGCGGCCTTTCCGGCCGGTGCGGCGCCGCTGGCCCAGGCCCCGGGTGCTACCAGTGACGCCAATGAAGCGCTGGCGGTGGTGGCAAGAAAATCACGACGTGTGTAGCGCATAGCCTTCCCCTGGTGATTGGTTGAACCGCGTTGGGTTACAAATCACTGGCAGGGCCGGCGGCAGCGTGGCGGCCGGCCCGACGGGGACATCCAGCCCCGCCGCTTCCACCGGCAGGTGCAACGATGGCCGGGGTGGAAGCGGCGGTAGTATAGGCATGGCAAACAGAGCTGATCTGCGAAGCAGGCCACAGTCGCAGGCGCGTACACATCTGCCCGGCTGAAGCTGTTCACCGTCGTCGTTGCGGCGTTGTCGATCAGCCAGGCATGGCCTGGCTCTACGGGTCGGGTTTCACCCTTGCCACCCGTTTCCGGTACTCGTACACGTTGTCACCGCGTATGCGCTTTTCCTCGGTGCCGGTGACCCGGCCCACCTGCTGGTCCGAACCGGTCACGGGCTGCGCCTCGATTTCGGTCTCGTGCTCGAAGGAATGCGATTTGTCGGTGTTGCGGTAATAGCGGTACAACGCCCAGTACAGCGCGGTTGCGCCGGCCGGACCTGCCGCCAACAGCCAGAGGCCACTGTCGTCGCTCATGTCGATGCCACCAGGAAGGCAATTGCGAGGGCTTCAATGACGGTGCCGGTGGCAAGGGCCGCCAGCAGCATCTTCCATTGCTGCACGGGCACGCTGCCCATGGTTTCGCCGGTACGGCCATTCACCGCGATGTAGTGCAGCATGCCGCCGTTCTTGCCAGGCTGATGGTACGAGTACAGCCAGACCGGCAGGTACATCGACACCCAGCGGGTGCCATGCACCTCCAGCTGTTCCTGCTCCCAGCGCACGCCGCGGTTGTAGCGCTTCACCGAGCCTTCCACCTGTGCGCGGGCAATCGACAGCAGCTGGTCTTCCAGCCGCGGCCGCAGCTTTTCCACATCCAGGTTGCGCTTCTCCGAAGTGAAGCCGGCCAGGTAGGAGGCATTCCATTTCACCGCGTTCTTGGTATCGAACGGCAGGATGGTGTTGATGATGTTGTTGGTGTTGGCGCGGGTATCCAGGTTGCCGCGCTCGGCCGAGGATTCCAGCGGAAGATCGTCGACGGTGAAATCGACCTGGCGTTCGACCTGGTAGACATCGGCGTCGTAGAGGGTGCGCTTGTTCTTCTCGCTGCCGACCGTGTACTCACGGGTCTTGATCTCGCCCTTGCCAGCCACCGCAGCGCTGACATTGCTGTCGACGATCATGTAGGGCAGGAACACGCCCACCACGTTTTCAGGGGTGAACTGGTCCTTGAACGCTTTCAGCGCGAACATCCGGCGCTTGTCGACGAACTGGCGGATGCGCGCGACCGCATCGTCCTTCTTTATATGGAAGGGCAGCACCGCATCGGGTACCGCGCCGTTGGCGATCTGCTCGTTGACGCCGAAGACGTGGCGGCACCAGTGGCAGCGCGCCGTCATCGTGCTTTCGGTGTTGACCGTGACTTCTGCGCCACAGCCCGTGCACTTGAAGGTCATCAACGCCGAGGTGTCGGCATCGATGTCGCGTGCGCCGGAGGCGATGACGGTGCCGCGCAGCTGGTCGATGGCCTCGCCCAGCCCGAACTCCTCCTCGACGCGTGCGCCATGCCATTCGTGACGGCAGTACAGGCAGACCAGGATATCGGTACCGGCCTTGGGCCGGATGTCGGTGGCGCCGCACTTCGGGCAGCGGTTGAGGCCGTCCTTCAGCTCGCTGGCCGAAGTATCGATGGCCACAGGATCGGCCGCTTCCACTTCATCGCGGATGGCCTGTGGCAGTTTCGAGGTGTCCAGCGGGAAGCTGCCGGGCAGGGGAGGGACGTCCTGCGGCGAACCGGGCCCATCCAACGACGCCGCCGGCAAGGGCGGCGGCGTCGCGGGCGCGGATCCGGGCAGCGGCGGTGGGCCGTTTCGGGGATCGGACATGTTCGTTGTGCGTCCTGCTGTTACAGGCCCAGTGCCTTGGCTTTCAGGGCGTCATAGTCGCCCTGGGTGATCAGGCCCAGGTCCAGCATTTCCTTGGCCTTCTTCAGCTTGGCGACCGGGTCATCCGCGGCCGGGGTGACCGGCTGCTGCATGCCACCCACACCGAACATGCCCGAGGCCATGCCGACACCGACCAGGCCCGCCGCACCGCCGTTCTCGCCGGCCGACTGGATGCCCTGGGCGACGCTGGCCTGCAGGTTGGAATTGCCGCGCGAACCGGACAGCGCATCGGCGCGCTGCACGGTCTTCAGCAGTTCGCGGGTGTTGGCGTCGTACTCGATCGAGACGATGGCGGTCTTGACGATGGCCAGGCCGCGGTCGGACTTCCACTGGTAACCCTGCTCGACGGCGGCCGACAGGCTCTGCGCGAAGCCCAGCGAGTCCTGCTGCAGCTTGGTGATGCGGTTGCCCTTGCCCGGATCGTTGGTATACAGGCTGAAGGCCGGGGCCAGCGAACCGACCACTTCATTGAACAGCTGGCTGGCAGCGGCGTTGTCCAGATCGGTGAAGTCGAACACCTGGCCCGGCCGCAGGTAGCTGGCCGGTACGAAATTCTTCACGAACAGGATCGGGTCGACGATCTTCAGCGTGTACGAGCCGCGGGTGATCGCACCGACCTGGGTATTGAGGAAACCGTCGTCCCAGTAGATTTCCGACTGGGTGCCGAAGCGGTTGTCCGGCAGCTCCTTCAGCGAGACGAAGTAGGCCGCCTGCTGCGCGCCCGGCTGGCCACCGAACTTGAAGCGCTCCCAGCTCTGCTTGATGAAGGTGCTGACCAGGCCGTCGCCGGCGAAGATCGACTGCGAGTTCAGGTCGTCCGAACGCCATTCGTAACCACCCGGTTCGGCGACGAATGCGGTGATCGCGCCGTCCTGGAACAGCAGCAGGCCGTAACCTTCGGGCACGATGATTTTCGAGCCGTTGGTGATGATGTTGGACGAGCCGCTGGTGTTGGAGCCGCGGCCGGCATTGGTGCCCTGCGGCACCGCAGCGAACAGGGCCGCCGTGGACGGCAGGCCCGCCGGCACGGTGTAGAAGTCCTTCCACTGGTCGGCCAGCACACCGCCAACCGCACCCTTCACCGCCTGTACCAGACCCATGACCAACTCCCTGTGATTCGAGGGCAGGCACCATGCCTGCCGAGCTGGACTGAATATAGCAGTGGCCGGGGGCGGCTGTGGTGCCGGTGGGTGAATGGGCACCGTGGAACCTCTGTAATAGTCCGTTCGTTGATTCCGCGGCCGACTCCGGGCCTAATCGGCGGAGGGGCAATGACGTCCCAGCCGACGCCGTGTCGGGTCTAGCCAAGGAGAGGAGACATGATGTCGAACAGTGATTCCGCAGAGCGCCGCATCCAGTACTACGCGTTGTTCGAACCCACAGAAGTGCTTGAGGATGGGCGGTGGAACCCGGAGGCGCAGGTTCTTGTCGACGCGATTCCAGTGCCAACTGCTGAAGCTCTGGCGGGGGTGGAAGGGATGCCGAGATCCATTGACTTTCTGTTGGGTAGCGTGCCTGCCGGTAGTGTCCCGGTGCAGTGGCAAAGTGATGCGGCATGGCATCTCATCACGCTCACTGGCACGCCGACCGAAGATGCGATTCCGATGTCCACGGCTGTCCTCGGTCCGAACGCTGAAGGGCAAGATCTGACCTTATTCCTGACGATCCAGAACATGTCCTCGCACGACGTTTCCATCACCGGAAAGATCGGAACGTTTCTTGCTGGAAAAGAAGCAGCACCTGGCACCATCGAAGAACTGCTTGATCGGATCGACGCAGAGTCAATTCATGGTGTTGCGATTTACGACGTGGGGCAGGCAAGCTTCAGTGCACTAGTCGATGAGCTGGAGCACCCGCACCTGTTTTTTGACATCGGTCGTCCACTCGGATTCAACGCATATACAAGACCGATGCTTCCAGCATTCGACCCGCTGGTATTCGCTCCCAGTGATACATATCCGCAACCAATCATCCTTTCCCATCTGGACCAGGATCATTGGCTGTTCGCTGTACAGTCCGGAGCTGCTGTTTGGGATCCGGCAGCAGGATACTGGAAGACGACTCCAATCTATCGCCAAGCGGCTCTTGAACGCGTATGGGTTGTAAGGCTTCCGCTTGGAATTCTCTACGGAGGCAGCCATATTCATTTCCTGCTGGAGCTGCACAGCCTCGGCATTCTGCTCGTCTGGCCGGAAGCATGCGCATCCATTCAATCGGGCGACATTTCCATCTGGCAGTGCACTCCTTCAGTTGGCGCGCCGGCCACACAGCGATACATGAAAAACAACACGTCGCTGGCACTCAGGGTTGATTCTGCGCATTCCGCCGCCGTGCTGTGTGGTGATGCGGACTACGGCTCATTCGCCCCAGGAGTTTTCGTTGGTGTAACTGCTGTAGTCGCTCCACACCACGGCGGATGCATCCAGTTCGGAGCGACACCAAATGTGCGGGGCCCAGGTCGCATGGTCCTCTCGACATATGAGAATGCCTACCCGAGCGTGCCCCATGACCAAACCATCGCCGATGCGATGAACAACGGATGGTTCGTAACTCGCACGGATGCAAGACATAGCTGTGGCCGATGCGGCGAGGTTCATGGCCACAAGTACATTCCACTCGCTGGAACCCAGCCAGAATGTGGATGTGGAGTTGTCACTTCTGCGCAGATCTGCCTGCCGCACGTGCAATAGGACTCCAGCTGGCTACAACATGTACGGAATCTTGAACGCCAACGTGAAGTCCGGCGCATCCGGGGTCAACCCGATGCCCAGCAGCGTTACCAGCGTGGTGTGTTGGTTCAACGCATAGGTCACGCCCAGGTTGAGTGATGCCGCATTGGCATCACTGCCGATCACCTTCATCCACTTGCCGCCCTGGAAGCGGGTGGAAGCGCGTGCGCTGATGCGGTCACTGAAGGACAGGCTCAGGCTGGTCCGCTCGTTGAATGCGAAGGCCACGCCTGCGCCGAAGTACACCGAGCCGCCCAGCTTCACATCGCCCGGGTTCACCGTGTCCGGATTACTGTCGATGTCGTTGAACCCGCGCGGGATGGAGTGCACGTAGCCGATGTTGGCAAACAGGATGGCCGGGTCGGCGGTCTTCACCATCGACAGGCCCAGGTTGGCCTGCCATACGCCATTGCCAGTGGGTTGCTCGCGCGGCACGGCGAAGCGGATGTAGTCGTCGTCATCGCGCTCGATCACCTTCCAGTCCAGGCCGTAGGGTGCGCGCCCGGTGGGGGCGGTGACGCCGGCGGTAAGCACGGTCTCAGGGCGCCAGCCGCGTTCGCCGAACAACCGGTAGTTCGCACTGAGCCCGATATCACCCAGGCCGTTGCCGTTGGTCTCTTCCTGTGCAATGGCGGCCGCTGCTCCGCCGGCGCCGCCCTTCTGGTATACGGTGCGCCGGGCCAGGTAGGGCACGTCCAGGTTGAGCGTCAGGTTCGGGCTGACACCCCAGCGGGCCGCCACGTTGTAGGTCAGCGAGTCGGACTCCACGTTCTCGATGGCGATATTGCCGAGGAAAATGGCGTCCAGCGCGAGGAAGCCGTTGAGGGTGAGCTGCTTGCGGTCGTAGCGGGCGTAGGTGAGGCTGTTCTCGATGGTGAAGCGGCGGGAGAACAGGGCCGATTGCTGTTGCTTCACGTCGTCCACGCTGCGCCGCGACTCCTGCTTGGCCTGTTGCGCCTCGGTGGCGGTACTGGCGTAGCCCTCGCTGCTCGGTGGGACCGCGGCGGCCGCCGCCTGCGCCAATGGCGCGGCCGATGGGGCTGTGACCGGGCCAACCCGCCCGCTCAAGCGCGCCTGCATGGCCTGGACCTGCATGTCCAGTTCGCGCAACCGCCGCACTTCCTGTGCGTAGTTGGCCTTCAGCTGTTCCAGCTGGTTGGCCAGCGCCTGCACGTCAGCGCCATCGTCGGACGTCGGCGGTGCGGCAAGAGCGGTGCCCGCCAGCGCCGCCAGCGCCAACGGGGTGATCCTCATCAGGGTGTGCATGTTGGTGTCCTGCGTTGTGGAGCGTTTCCCCCAATGCCAGGCCCTGTTACTGGCCTGGCCCCATGCCGCGGTTCAACGCAATCGCCTGGGCCACGTTCTGGCTCAACGGCAGGTTGCTGCCCACGGCGTTGCGCACCAGCTCCAGCCGCAGCTGGTTACTGGCGATCTGGCCGTCACCGGCGAGGGCGATACCCTGGCCGACGCTGCCGTTGCGAATCCACTGCTGCACCAGCCCCTGGCCATCCACCTGCAGCAGCAGGCGTGCCTGGTTGCCTTCCAGCACGGCGGTCGCGCTGGCGCCGGCCTGCTGCGCGGTGACGTTGCCTGCGTCATCAGAGAGAACGGCTGGCACGCCACCCTCGCGGACGGTCAGCGTGGTGAGGTTGCGCGCGACATTGTCATCGCCGGCCACCTGCACGCTCTGCACCAGGCCGCTGGTGTTGGCCAGGCCGCTGCTGTCGATGCTGCGTCCGTGGGTATCGGGCAGCGGCGCATCGGCTGCCGTGACATGCACGCTGGGCTGGAAGCTCAGCTTCGGCGCGCCACCACCACGGAAGTCCATGCCCAGGGTGAGGCTGCCCTGCAGCGTCGCGCCGTTGCTGGCCTGCCACTGCGACACCATGGTGACCCCGAACCAGGCAACGTTGTTGCCACCCACGGTGTAGCGCCCCCGCATCAAGCTCAGTTCCGGGTCCGGAATTTCCTTCAGGCCGCGACCGGGAGCGCCCTCTGCCGCCTGCAGGGGCAGGGAAGGGAAGGCCAGCAGCAGAGCCATCATCATCGGTTGGCGGAACATGGTCGAACCTCCTTCAGAACAGGTCGGCGTGGCTGAAGCCGAAGTCGACCAGTTCGGCATCGGTGATCGGCCCTTGCCGCGCGTAGAGCGCGCGGGCGCTTGGCCGTTCGCTGGGTTGCAGAAGAGCGGTGTTGCGATCGAAGTCGCTGCCGATCACCACGAAGACCGCGCGATGGCCAGGCGGCCAGGAACTCCGGAAGGGCCAGGCTGCGGTTGCCCAGGATCGGGTCGGCCACTTCCACGATGCCGTTGCGCACCTGCTTGAGCACCACGAAATGGCGGAAACCGCGCACGTCCATCAACACCAGTCCTGGCACGCGAAGGGTGCGCAGTCGTGTTTCATCGATGCGGTAGCCCCGACCGCGCATGCCCAGCGATTCCACGTAGCGCTTGATGTCGAGCAGCGAGAAGCCGCGCTCGGCTACCAGAGCGGGATCGGAGACCACCATCATTCCCTCGATCACCGTTGCCTCGTCGGTATCAAGGTGGTAGGCGTGGCGCAGGATGGTGGCCAGCGCGGCGGCCCCGCAGCTGTAATCGGTGTGCTGCCGCACCACGTTGCGGTAGCGCCGCTCCTGCATGCTCTCCACCTTCTGCTGCAGCAACGCGCCATTGGGCAATACGCCGCTGAAGCGCACCTCGCCCGCCCACGCGGAGGCGGTACCCAGCAGCAACAGCATCGCCAGCAGGCGCATCGAGAGGCGGCAACGGATCATCACGTTCTCCGGCAGCAGGGGGGAGCCCCTGTCCCAAGGGGGAGGAGGAACAGGGGCTCCCGGGGACCCGGCCATTGGCGGACGGCCGGGGTGTTGCGCTTACTCGCCGCTGCCGCCACCGCCGCCGGTGCTGGGCTGGGCGACGGCCAGGGCCAGGCTGTTGGCCTGCAGGTTGCCGGTGCCCGCAGCAACGTTCACGCCGATGTTGCCGGAGGCGCCGGAGAAGGCACTGCCGGACAACGCCGAGGTGTTGGTGGCGTTGACGTTCACCCAGCGCGTGGTGCTGACCGTGCCGCTGAGGCTGGCGTACAGATCAGCCACGCCCAGTTCGACGAATTGGCTGGTGCCACTCTCACGCGTATCGAAGCCCAGGCCGCCCACTCCCGGCCGGTTGGGGTTCATCGTGGCGTTCTGGATCTCGTTGTCCAGGTCGATGTGGCCGGTGCTGTTGCCACCCGGATGTGGCAGCTCGCCATTCCATGTATCCAGATAGTAGTTGGCCATCTGATAGGCGTTGCCGGTGCCGCGGTAGGTGCCCGCGCCATAGGCCAGCGTCAGGCCGCTGACGCCGCCACGCATGCCGACCTGCACGGTATCCGTGTAGGACTGCACGAAGCCGGCATTGCTGACCGTGTTGCCGGTGGAGACCTGGTTGGAGCTGATGCTCGACTGCGCCACCGCGGTGGTCGCTACCGAGGCCGCGAGCGCGTTCTTCTGCTCGTTGTTGTTGCCCGAGGCGATGTTCACGCCGATGTTGCCCGAAGCACCACCGAAGGCGTTGCCGCCGAGACCTGCGGCGTTGGTGACGCCGGAGTTCATGGTGGCGTTGCCGAAGCCGGCCTGGTTGACGAACACCTCGGCGTCGGCCATGCCGAAGCTGAAGGACGCGTCGGCAGCGGACAGCGACGCGGCATTGTCCTGCGCGTTGTTGTCGCCGGAGACAACGTTGAAGCCGAGATTGCCCGAGGCGCCGGCACCCACGCTGTCACCGATGGAAGCACTGTTGGTGACCAGGCTGTTGCTGGTGGCGTTGTTGCTGATCGACTGGCGGTTGTCGATCACGGCAATGGCCGCCGAGTCGAGGTCGATGTCGCCGGTGATGTTCGGGTCACCGGAGAAATTGATGTCGGTGCTCAGCCGCAGGTCCTTCTCCAGGTTCACGTCGACGCCGTGGTTGTTCTTTTCCTTGCGTTCGTCGGCCTGTATGTTGCTGTGTTTCTGCACATTGACATTGACGGCGCGGTTGCGTACGTCGTTGTCGGTGTGGTTGTGCGTGTCGTTGCGGGTTTCGCTGACGGTGTGGTTGTGATTGATGTTCGCGTTGGCGTTCTGGTTGTCCCAGCCATTGGCCGCAGCGGCGGTCGAGGCAGTGGCAATCGCCATGGCGAGCATGGTCTGTTTGACGGTCGCTTTCATGGTGCCCTCTCTCTCATCAGGTGGTGCATCGGTTGGGTGGTTGTCACGGGCGGTCCTGCACGACCAGGCCCAATACGTTGGCCGTGTCGTTGCCGTTGCCCGCGATCTGATTGAGTTGCAGGACCCCGTCGAATCCCCGCAGTGCGGTGCTGGCTACACCTGCGCTGCGGGTGCCCGTCGCGACGCCGTGACCGGTGTCGTCCCGCCCCCCTGCCAACGCGGAACCCTCGGCGGCCAAGGCCGTATCGTCGGTTTCGCGTATGCCCTGTCGGGCCAGCGTCGCGCTGACGACGTTGAGCGTCGTGTTGGCGATGCCGCTGGCCTGGTTGATAGATGCGATGCCACTGGCACCGGCCAGTGCGTCACCGCCGATGAATGCAGTGGCCTGCAGCGGCCCGGACAGCACGCGGTTGCCCTGCTGCAGCTGCCGCGCATTGATCGCGACATCGGCGCGATCACCCTTGGCGATACCCCGTAGGTTGGCCTGCACGTTGAGGTCGCCGGCGGCCTGGTTCACGGCGATGGCGCCATTTGTTCCGGCAAGTGCGTGGCCGTCGATGCGGGCCACGTCGAGATAGGCGAGCATGCCGCTGTATTCATCGGCCCGGGTCGCCCAGGGCGCGGCAGCGAGCAGCAGAAGCAACCCGTGCAGGGGCTTCATTTTCCACCTGCCGGGGCCGTGCCCTGCAGCGGGAACTGGGCCAGTGCGCCGCGCACGGTATCGGCGATACCGCGGGTGCTGCTGCCGACCGCTCCGAGCGGCCCACTGATGGCCCCCCCCAGATTGCTGCCGACCATGCCGTCGCCACTGCGGCCCAGCGTGCCGCCCAGGGCCTGCTGGGTGACCCGTTCAACGGTGGTGCCACCCGGCGCCGTGATGGACGCGGCCTGGCCGGCGCCCATGCCGGCATAGTCCTCATCGCTCAACTCGTCCATGCCGGTTGTTGTGCCGCCGGCACCCAATGCGGTGGCGATCTCGCGCTGCGGCTTCGGGTCGGCAATCAGCGCCATGCCCGGCGGTGCCATGCGATATGCCGGGCGCGCGGATACATCCCGCAGCAGGACGATCTCGCCCGGTTGTGCCTTCACGCCTTGGCGGGCGCCGGATGCGGATGCGCCCGCGCCAACCGACAGCAGGGCCACTGCCAGTGCTGCGGCCAGGCCGCGAATCAGGGTGGAGCCGTCCATGCCGATCTCCCGCGATGGGTGCGGCGGAACCACGCATCAACCGTGCCAACTTCGAAGTGGCCACCGGCCAATGTCGGCACCGTGCCGCACCTGATCGGGCTGCTGCCACGCTGTTACAGGCACGTCGCGGAATTGTTGGGATTTCGAAGCCCCAGGCACCGCAGGGCAAGGGCCGCAGGCGACTGTCGCATCCGTGTTACAGGTGGCGTCGCGGTCTGCAACGGTGCCGCTTCAGCCAGGAATTTCTTGACGCACTGCTCATTGCGCCGCCGTTTAGGGAAGCGCTAGGATCCGCCCAACAAAGGCCGCCCCGGTGGCCGTAGAGGTCCCGGCGGGGGGCGGCACGCCGGTGATTGCCTGACAGTCCGCCGACGGTGTCCGGATGCTGGGGGAAGCATGGCAGCGGTCCCGGAGGCTTCAACGTCACGTTGCGTGCTCTGGTTTGGCGAGCCGTTGGCGAACGAGCGCAGTGCGCTGGCGGCAGCAGGCTGGTATGTGCGCAGCATCCGTCCCGATCCCGCCATGGCGATTGGCCTGCGCGGGCGCGATCGCTTGCTCGCCGTGCTCGATCTGCGCCACCTCGATGCGGTCGCGCTGCAGCTGCTGGTACCGTGGATCGAGCAGCACCAGCATCTACCCTGGCTGGCGGTACTGCCACCGGGTGCCGGACCTGCTTCAGCGGCCTGGCTGCCGTTGCTGCAGCGATGCTGTGCCCGCTTCACGCTGCCGTTCGGCCTGCAGGATCTGGTCTGCGCAATGCGCCAGCAGTTCGACGCAGATGATCCGCCTGTCGACGCAACCTGCAGCGGGCAGGGACCGCACGCATTGATTGGCGAAAGCGCTGCGCTGCATGCGGTGCGCATGGTGCTGCACAAGTTCGCGCCGGTGGAGCTGCCGGTTCTGGTCACCGGCGAAACCGGTACAGGCAAGGAACTGGCCGCACATGCGCTGCATGCGCTGTCGGGGCGTGCTGGCAGGCCTTTCATTGCGGTGAACTGTGGTGCGATTCCGGCCAACCTGGTGCAGTCGGAGCTGTTCGGCCACGAACGTGGCTCGTTCACCGGTGCCGACAAGCGGCAGATCGGCGTGTTCGAATCCGCGCACGGCGGCACGGTGTTTCTGGACGAAGTCGGTGACCTGCCGTCGGAGGCACAGACCAGCCTGTTGCGCGTGCTGCAGGAAGGCACCTTCGAGCGCGTCGGCAGCAGCCAGCCGTTGCGGGCGGATGTGAGAGTGCTGGCTGCCACCCACGTGGAACTGGAACACGCGGTGGCGCAGGGCCGGTTCCGCAGCGATCTCTACTACCGCCTGAACGTGCTGCGCCTGCTCATGCCACCATTGCGTGAGCGCGGTGCCGATGTGCAGCTGCTGGCCGAACACTTCCTGCGCTGTTTCCGGCAGCGCCACAGCGTGCGTGCACGCGGCTTCGCGCCGGCCGCACTGCAGGCCATGCGGCGTTTCGAATGGCCCGGCAACGTGCGCGAACTGCTGAACCGTGTGCAGCGTGCAGCGATCATGGCCGAGGGCGAGCTGATCAGCGAGCGTGACCTGGAGCTGGGCGCATCGGTGGCGGTCCTGCCTGGGGCGATGCTGCACGATGCGCGGGGCCAGGCCGAGCGCGATGTGCTGCTGCAGACCCTGCGCCAGACTGGCTACAACGTTTCCGAGTGCGCGCGGCAGATGCAGATCTCGCGGGTGACGGTGTATCGCCTGTGCCGCAAGCACCGGTTGGAGCTGCCTGCGCAGCGCTGATCAGCCGGCCGCCAGGTGCTTGAACAGGCGCAACGGCTTGCCCGTGACGCGCTCGATCACGCCCTTGGCTTCCAGGTCCAGCTGCACGGCCTTCAA
Organism: Stenotrophomonas sp. 93052_Sma; assembly: GCF_056481145.1. Classification (NCBI taxonomy): domain Bacteria; kingdom Pseudomonadati; phylum Pseudomonadota; class Gammaproteobacteria; order Lysobacterales; family Lysobacteraceae; genus Stenotrophomonas; species Stenotrophomonas sp. 93052_Sma. The sequence continues at coordinate 2,584,240 of NZ_CM151134.1, read as the reverse complement.
CCACCAGCCGGCGGTGGCACCTGCCGGGAACAGGGCGGCGGGCAGGTGCGGCAGCAGCGCCTGCTTTGCCTGCGCAATGGTCAGGCCTGGAGGTTGCGCAGGCAGGGCCTGCAGCAAGGCATGGCGCATGGCGAGATACTTGGCACGATCCACGCGCTGGATGTGCCCGGGCGTGGTGATGCTCTCGATCTCGATCCGCTCGGGCTCAGACATGGCTATCTCCCGCGACTTCGATGCGAGGGCTGCGGAAGCCCATGGCGATCCACGCCTTCATCAACCGTGCATGGAACCGCAGCGACCGGGTCTGCAGGTTCGGCACATCGTCCGGAAGGACAGACGCATCAGGAAGATCACTGACCATCGTCCGCATCTCCACGGCGGGTCTTGCCGATGCGGGCCACAACAGGCCATACAGGCTCAGCCAATGGCCGCCACTGAACTCCAGGAACAGCGGCGTATTGCAGCAGCCCGCCAGGACGCGGCGGCTGCCGCCCCTGCTGGACAAGCGCAACGCACGCAGCATGGAATGTCCGGCGTCGATGCTGACGCGATCCTTGCGGTGCATTACGAAAAGCGTCTGGCCATGCGGGCCCAGTACTTCGGGTGCTCGGGGCAGCGACTGCAGCATGGTGGCGGCCTTGCGGCAGCTGTCGCAGCAGCATTCGACGGTGGCAATGGGTTGGCCCGTGGCGGTCAGGCGGACCTGGCCGCAGGCGCAGGCAAGGGACTGATGGGAGGGCATCTGCATTTTCTCCTGGGGTATTCATCCTCTCGACGAACCGGGGTGCCGGGAATCGACAACATCCGCCTTCAAGGGCGCTTCATCCGGTAGCGGATGCGGTACAGGTCCAACCCTGCACCGTCCGCACGCCGCGCCGAATAGGTCAACGTGCCGGGTTGCGAGCCATCCAGCATCGCGCCGTAGCTGTCGCTGGACGCCTCGTTCAAGGGCGAGGGCAATGCATGGCCCGCGTCATAACGGCCTCCACGTTCGTAGGCAATGAACTGGCGCACCGGTGCGCTGCCGAAGTCGAGAGCGCGGGCAAAGACCACAGTACGGCCATCCCCGAGGAAGGTGGCATCGAACTCCTGCGCCGAGGTATTGAGGTCTCCGGGCAGTGGCCGCGCGGGCTGCGCCTCACCACGGACCATCGCTGCGACGTAGAGGTCATGGCCACCCGCACCGCCTGCACGATTGCTGGAGAACAGCAGCGTGGCTGCGTCTGGCGAGAGCATTGGCGCGAACTCATCGGCCGCGCTGTTCACTGCGGGGCCAAGATTGACCGGCTCCCCGAATCGACCGTCGCTCCCCACGCTGACCCGATACAGATCGTCGCCGCCTTGGCCGCCTGCTCGATCCGAGCAGAAATACACCGCGCGGCCATCGGCGGAAAAGGCGGGATCGAAGTCACGTCCCGGCGTGTTGAACGAGACCGGCTTCGCCGGCCGCCAGCGCTGCCCATCGTTACGGGAGACCCAGATGTCATACCCGCCCGGACCGCCGGGCCGGTTGCGGCTGAACCACAGTGCGGTTTTTCCGTCCGGGCTCAAGGTCAGTCGAATCTCGTCGTACTGCGTGGATGCAATACCCGGAGCAAAGCGCTCGGCCTGGCCGACGATCTGCAGCGCCCTGGATGGAGACGCGCAAGGCGACGCAGACACCAGCAGCATCACGGCCAGCAGCGCCTTCATGCCTGCCGCTCGAAGTCGCTGACCCAGTTGGTTTCCCAGCTGCGTCCACCATCGGTCGAGGCCGCCTGTTCCCAGCGCGCCGAACGCGGGGTAATGCGTGACCAGATCACCCGCGTCCGGATCGCTCGTCCGTCGTGCTGGTCTTCGCCGAAGAAGCGACCGACACCGGCCTCGAAACCACCGCGCAGCGGCGCGCCGATCCGGGTCGGTTCCCGGCCATCCAGCCACCAGCTCAGCCAGTGCCGCTCAGCCGCATTCCAGGCGCGGATGCCCATGCCGCGCAGCGGCGCTCCTGGCACGTCCATCAGATTGTCACCTACGTTGCCGAATCCTCCCAGTACCGGCCAGTTGTGCAGGGTGCCGTTGAACGCGTCCCACGCATCGCTGCCTGCCAGCCTGGCGCGCAGGCGACGATGGCGCACGTTCCAATGGCCCACCAGAAAATCAAAATCGCCCGGTGCATCCGGCAGCTTCGGAAGCGGCGAGGGGGCCGCAGCCGTGCGGCGGAACCAGTTGCGCCAGTTCACCTCCCAGTGCGCACCGGCGTCGTCGGAGAATGCCTGTTCCCACCACGGCTCCTCGCCGTGGATGGCGTGCCACCTGAACCACACGTCGATGGGGCGTCCGTCGATCCGGTCGGTGCCGCGAAAGCTGCCGGCATCGCCCTTGAAACCGCCGCGTACGGGGGCTTCGATATGGGCAGGATTGCGGCCATCGATCCACCAGATCGACCATGTGGAAGACACCGGATCAAAGGCACGCACGCCCAGGCCCCTGTAGGGACCCGAGGGCAGTTCCATGACGTTGTCATCGATGGTGCCGAGCCCGCCCAGGGTGAGCCAGACCGCGCTGGCGCCGGTGAAGGCTTCCCAGCGGGTATCGCCCACCAGCCGCTCCTTCAGGCGTTGGTGCCGGACCTGCCAGTTGCCCTGCAACCATTTCCAGTCTTCGCTGTGACTGGCCAGGGCCCACCCGGCGGGCAGGGCGGTGGACGCGGCCGTGGCGGCCAGGGTGACCAGGAACTGCCGTCGATCCATATGCGTGATCCCCTACCGAAGGTGCCCCCATGGTTGCGGGTACGAAGGGGATTGACCACGCAGATATCGGGGCTCAGGCTAAGTCACACTTATGGTCACCCAACGCCAGCTGCCATCGCTTGCCGCCATCCGCGCCTTCGAGGCGGCGGCGCGGCTGGGCAGCTTCGCGCGTGCCGCCGAGGAGCTCGACACCACTGCGGCATCGGTGAGCTATCACGTGCGGCGGCTGGAGGCCCAGACCGGTACCTGCCTGTTCCTGCGCCACGCACAGCACGTGGAACTGACGGTGGTGGGTGCCAGCGTCGCGCAGGAAGCCACCCGGGCATTCGACGCACTACGCGCCAGCTTCATGCGCGCCGCTGGCATGGATGCGGCGCGACTGCGCCTGTCCGTACTGCCAACGCTGGGCACCAGTTGGTTGACGCCGCGGCTGGGTACGTTCCGCGCCCGCCATCGGCAGCTCCTGCTGGAACTGGATCTGTCGGCAGAGCCGCAGGATCTTGCCGCCGGCCACTTCGATGCCGCCATCCGCAACGGGCATGGCGAGTGGCCTGGGCTGCAGGCCACGCCCTTGTTCCCCAGCGTTTTCATGCCGTTGTGTGCGCCGGCGCTGCTGCCGGCGGCCCGTGGGCTGGGCAGCACCGCGCTGGAGATTCCCCTGCTCGGTCGGCCGGACTGGTGGGCCCTGTGGTTCGCCGCGCACGGGCACCTTTCACCGCCGGCACCAGGGAGTCTGGTCACGCCCTTCGCCGTCGAGCATCTGGATGTCGGTGCCGCGATCGCAGGGCAGGGCATCGCCATCGGTTCGCCGATCCTGTTCCAGGCCGAGCTGGAGAGCGGGCGCCTGGTGCAGGCGCATCCGGGTGTCGCCAGCGACGGTCGCAGCTTCTGGTTCGTGGCGCCCTCGGCGCGGAGTGGCAGCGCCAAGGTCATCGCATTCCGTGACTGGTTGGTCGAACAGGCCGCCGAGGCACGGCACGCAGCACGCCATCATCTGGCGCAAGCGGTGACGCCGTGAACCAGAGCCCCGAACTGCTGCGACGACTGCTGCGTGCCAAGGACCGGATGGACCGGGCCAGCCATGAGGAATGGCCAGTCACACGCCTGGCCGAGGTCAGTGCGGTGTCGCCGGCGCACTTCGCCCGCTCGTTCAAGCAGGCATTCGGGCTGCCGCCGCACCGGTATCTTCTCAGCCGCCGCATCGAACGGGCCGTGGCGATGTTGCGTGACACCGACCTGCCGGTGACCGAAATCGCCGTGCAGACCGGGTGGGGCAGCCTGGGCACCTTTGGCCGCATCTTCCGTGACATCACCGGTGACAGCCCGGGCAATGTGCGTGAGCGTGAGCGTGCAACCCGGGCGGCGTCGGCCAGCGTGCCGGAATGCCATGCACGCGCCGCGCAGCGCCCGGACCTGAAGATCGCAGTTTTGGAGAAGCGCCGCCGCGAGGCGGTTGCTAACGTGGACCCTACCTGAAGGAGGTCCCATGACGAACACTGTGAACACGGTCGGCCTGTATGTGCGCGACCAGGATGAGGCGCTGGCGTTTTACGTCGGCAAGCTCGGCTTCGAAGTGCATACCGACGTACGCAATGGCAGCTACCGATGGCTGACGGTACGCAGCCCGGGCCAGGACGGTTTCCAGCTGGGCCTGTTCGTGCCAGGCCCGCCCACCCACGACGCCGCTACCGCGCTTTCGCTGCAGCAGCTGGTGGCCAAGGGCGCAATGCCGCCGCTGGTGCTGGCCGTGGATGACTGCCAGGCGCGCTACACGCAATGGCTGGCACAGGGCGTGGAATTCACCCAGGAGCCGATCGAGCGCTATGGCGCCGTGGACGCCGGGTTCCGTGACCCATCAGGCAATGGCTGGAAGATGATCGAAGCCCGCTCCGAGACGAGGCGCCGGCAATGAGCCGCGGTGGCTGGGCACGGCCCGTGCACCGTTGGACCTCGATCGTATTCACCCTGGCGGTGATCGCCAACTTCGTAGTGCGCGCGATGGGACAGGGCGAGCCTGCGGCGTGGCTCACCTATTCGCCGCTGCCGCCGCTGTTCCTGCAACTGTTCACCGGCCTGTACCTGTTCGCGCTGCACTACGCCGGAAAGCGCCGCAGCGCCGCACTGGGCACTGCGGGCTGAGCAGGGTCAGGCGACGGCGTCCACCGCGTAGGCGGCAAGCAGGCCCGGCAGCTGGTCCATGCGCTGGAAAATCACCTTTGCACCGACTGCGCGCAGGGCTTCGGGCGTACTGTGGTGCGGGCCACCCTCACTGAAGCCGAACACGGTTGCGCCTGCGGCAACGCCCGCAGTGGCGCCGGTGACGGTGTCCTCGATCACTGCACAGCGCGTCGGGTCGACGCCCAGCGCAGCGGCGGCGGCCAGATAGACATCCGGGTGCGGCTTGGTGCGCGGCATGTCCTGGCCACTGAACACATGGGCACCAAAGGCATCAAGGATGCCGACCTTGCCCAGCTGCAGCTTCACCTTATGCAGATCGGCGCCGGACGCGCAGGCAATCCGACCGCCGGTGAGCACCGCGATCGCACGCACCGCCTCGGGCGCACCCTGGATCGCAACCAGGTCACGTTCCAACGCCCGGTTGCGCTGCTGGCGGAACTCTTCCAGCCATTCCTCGGTGAACGGCTTGCCGGTGCGTTCTTCGATCAGGCCGGCCAGATGGGCCACGGACTGGCCCAGGAACACCTCACCGGCCTGCGCCGGGGTCAGCGGCCAGCCGCGCTCGGTCAGCATTTCCGAGAGCACGCGGGCGACCAGCGGCTCGGAATCAACGAGTACGCCATCGCAGTCGAACAGCACGGCATCGAAGGGGAAACGGGACATCTACAGCTCCAAGGGGCAATGCGGTGGTGCAATTGCCCGCCATTTTCCCACAGCCATCCTTGCGTGGCACCCGGAGCGGGTGCCACCCATTCCCGGCAGGCCGATCAGCCCAGATCACAGCCCGCCGGCTGCGGCCAGGTGGTGGCCGGCAGCATGTTCTTCAACGAAGCGGGCGCGTTGATCGCCACATAGCTGGCGCCCAGCAGCTCCTCCAGGTCGGCGATGGTCACCAGGTAACTGTCCAGGCTGCCCAGGTTCGCTTCATTCGGGATGATCCAGCTGATCGCCTTGGCGGTGCCGGTGTTCGGATCGCGGGTGATGATCGTCTTCCAGAAGAACTCCGGGGTCGGAATGCCGTGGCTGGCCAGGAAGTAGTCATTGGAGGTATCGCCGTAGACCACGCCGCCGTAGACATCCACCGGCGCGATGTCGCGGTAGCACTCGGCCACGTTCTCGGCCTTCACCCAGACGCCCTGATTGAAGCTGGAAACCTGCGGAACGATGTTGGACATGTAGTTGGCGCGACGGATGTAGGTCGCGTTGTAGTCCATGTGGTTGGAGGTCACCAGGTGGCCGCGGTCATAGCCGCTGCGGATGCTGGCATACGACGCGGTGCTGTTCTGGCCGAGGCAGCCGGCCGGCAGGTCCGGATCTTTGTAGAAGCTGGACGGGCGCGCGGCGGAGCCGGTGTCGGCGGTGAGCGTGTACTCATAGCGGGTGGCGCTGTGGATGCTGCAGTCGTAGGTGAGCACGAAGCCGCCCTTGTTGAGGGTGACGACCTGGGCCTGGGCAGCACCGGCGAAGGCACTGAGGGCGAACGCGAAGAAGAAACCTGCAAGGCGCATTGCGATTCTCCAGCAGAAGTTCAGGGCGCAGCCGTCCACCACGACCGGGCCAGTGCGAGGTCATGTGAGGACACTGCGGAGTCGGGTAGTGCGGAATGCGTGGGACGTGACCGCGATGACATGGCCAGGGAGGCCGTGCGGTGTCGTAAGCGTCACAAGCTGTCGTCTTTCGGTCAATGGCGAAACGACGAAGCTGTGACAGCGCGCAAGCACTGGAGATGTGTCAGATCATGCGCCGCGTGGGTGACATGCGCGCGTGCTAGGGCGTCGTAGCGCAGGGGGTGTACGACTCGATATCCTGCGCAGCAGGACCGGAAACCGCAGGATCGAGCAAGGCGAATGACCCACAATGAACTGCTTGCAGGGGGCGCTGCTGCTGCCCTGATCGGGGTTGCAATCGTGGCTGCGCTACACCGACAGAGACGCCCGCCACATCGCAGCTTCAAGTGTGGGCGCTGCGGCAACGCCGCCCTCCATGACGAACGTACCAGTGGCGCCTGGCGCGCCGGGAAGCAGCGCTTCTACTGTAGGGCGTGTCATGCCGCCTGGCTGCGATCGCATCCGCAGGCTTCCGCGCCGCACCGCAGAGCGTCCGGATGCCTGGGCGTCGTTGGCACACTTGCATTGATGCCACTTGCGGGCGTGGTGGCGTGGGTGATCCACCGCGCCTGAATGTGATCCTGCATCGATCCAGCCGGCCGCCGGCTTCGAAAGCGTCATGTTGCGTCGCAAGGTGCCACCCACCATTCGCACTGGTACGGTCCAACCCGTTGCACCACCACCGACGGGGACAGACGACGATGCGCAAGGTATTGCTGCTGTTGATCCTGCTGACCGGACTGGCGCCCACCGCCTGGGCCGCTACGGTCAAGACCACCCACCGGACCATTCCCAGCTGGGATGGAACGCCTCTCGGGGCCTTCGTCATCGAACCGCAGGACGCGGGCAGCGGGCGCTATCCACTGCTGGTGATGCCCAGCAGCTGGGCGGTACCCAGCGTGGAGTATGTGGGGGTGGCGCAGTCGCTGGCGCGGCGCGGCTATGTGGTGATCAGCTACAGTTCGCGGGGTTTCTGGGAGTCCGGCGGCAGCATCGACATCGCAGGGCCAGCCACGGTCGAAGATGTCAGCGCCCTGATTGATTGGGCGCTGGACAACACCCGGGCCGATCCCGCCCGGATCGGCGTTTCGGGCATCTCCTACGGCGCAGGCACCAGCCTGCTGGCGGCGGCGCGCGATCCACGCATCAAGGCCGTGGCGGCGCTGAGTGGCTGGGCCGATCTGCAGGCCTCGCTGTACAGCAACGACACCCCCAGCGCAGGGCAGGGCATCGCCTTGCTGGTGGCAGCCGGCCTGGCCACCGGGCGCCCGGGACCGGAACTGACGACCATCAATCGCAATGTACTGGTCGGCAACTACCAGGGCGCGGTGGATTCGCTGTTGCCGGTGGCGGCGCAGCGCAGCCCCGGGTCCAGCATCGATGAGATCAACGCCAACCAGCCAGCGGTGTTCCTCGCCAACGCCTTCAACGACAGCTTGTTCCCGCCGGGCCAGCTGGTCGATTTCTTCACCCGGTTGAAAGGCCCCAAGCAGTTGCAGCTGCGCCACGGCGATCATGCGCTCAACGAAGCATTTGGCGCTCTGGGTGTTCCCAACGAGGTCTACGATTCGGTGGGCGACTGGTTCGACCATTACCTCAAGGGTGAAGCCAATGGCATCGACCGCCAGCCTGCAGTACAGCTGAAATCGCAGAAGGGCAGCTGGAGTACCTATCCGAACTGGCAGGCGACCAATGCCGGCGCTGTCAGCTATGCGCTGAGCGCACCCAAAGGACTTCTGCTGCCCACGGGCGGCCTGGTCGCGAGCGGCAGCAGCACCGGCTGGAGTTACCGGATCGGCAGCGGGCTGCTGACCGCCGCCAATTCCGGCGTGGCGATGGCCTCCGGTGCATTGCAGATGATCAACCTGCCGCCGGGTGCCTATGTGCCCTTCGTGGGCCGCAACGCCGCAGGTGTCTGGCAGGGGCCGATCCAGTGGAGTGCGCAGCGCCTGGATGGAACGCCGGAGGTACGCTTGACCGTCACGCCCAGCCGCGCCAACACCACGCTGTACGCCTACCTGTACGCCGAGGATGTGCTGGGCAACGGCCAGCTGATCAGCCACAAGCCCTATACGCTGCGTGGTGCCACGCCGGGGCAGGCGAAGACCATCGACCTGCGGTTGGAAGCCAGCAGCTGGAACCTTCCGGCCGGCAGCCGCCTGACCCTGGTGGTGGACACCGTGGACCTGCGGTACGCGGGCATCAGCCAGCTGGGTGGCACGGTGACTTTCAGTTCGCCGGCCAATGCGCCATCAGTGTTGAAGGTGCCGTTGCATTGATGGAAGGCCGCGCCCGTTGCGGCGGGCGCGGTACGCCAGGCAGTAGAACTGCGAGACTGGTGTTTGTTCCGGGGAAGGGAGGAATCCATGGTCACTCCATGGCTGTTGCTCGGTGCAGTGCTTGCGGCACCTACCGCGCAAGGCGCGCCGATCGACTGGTCGGATACGCTGTTGAAGGATCTGGATGCTGCCGACGCCGCCATGCGCGGCAGCCATCCGGGCGCCGTGGACCTGCGGAATCCTGGTTTCGGCGCACAGCTGGACGATGCCCTGGCGCTTGCACGCTCGCGCGCGGAACGGGTCGCCAGCTACCCGGGCTACTGGTGGGCGATGAAGGGCTATGCGGCCTCCTTCAATGATGGCCATGTCAGCCTCAATGCGCTTGCCGATGCTCCCGATCTTCCAACGCAGTGGCCCGGCTTCCTGACCGGCTTCGATGGCGACGCACAGGTGGTCATGACCGTGGATGGTGGTCCGGGCCATCCGCCGCTGGGGGCTCGAATGCTGGCCTGCGATGGCATCGATGCGCAGACGCTGGCTGTACGCCGGGTGGGTGACTTCAACGGGCGCTGGAACCTGCAGGCCAGCCGCATCCAGGGTGGCGGTGAAGTGCTGCTCGAACAGGGCAATCCTTACGTGCCTGCATTGCGTACCTGCGTTTTCCAGGTGGGCGGACGCGAGACATCCTATGCACTGCGGTGGCAGCCGCTGCAGGCAGCACAGCGCAAGGAGCGCTTGGCTGATACCCGGCGCAGCTTCCGTCCCCCCAACGGCTGGCACGCGATGCCCGATGGCAGTTACTGGATCACCACCAGCAGCTTCAATGCCGACCCTGCGGAGCAGAACTTCAAGGAACTGACCGCGCTGCTTGAGCAGCTTTCACCGCAAGCCGAAGGGTTGCAGCAGGCACCGACGGTGGTGCTGGACGTGCGTGGCAACACTGGCGGTGCTTCGCAATGGAGCATCGAACTGGCGCGATTGATCTGGGGCCGGGCCGCTGTCGACGCGCTGCCCGACCGCAGCTGGGTAGAGTGGCGGACCTCGGAGGGCAACATCGCCCAGCTTCGCGGCTTCCTTCAGAAGCTGGAGCAGGCGCCCGACGCGGCGCCAGAGCTGCGTCGCATGCTGGAATCGGTGACGACGGGCATGACGCAGGCACGCAGCCGGGGTGAGGCATTGTGGCGGGAGCCATCCGAAGCCGGGGCAGATACAGCATCAACTGCGGGTACGGCCGCACCTCTGCGCAAGGGCAGGGTGGTAGTCGTGGCTGATGCCGCCTGTGGTTCGGCCTGCCTGGATGCACTGGACCTGTGGAAGCGGCTGGGCGCGATGCAGGTGGGCGTCGAGACCTCGGCCGACAGTCTGTACATGGACGTGCGGCCGGAGCGGTTGCCCAGCGGGCTGGCCAGGATCTCGGTGCCGATGAAGGTGTTCCGTGGGCGGGTACGTGGTTCGAATGAACCGCACGTGCCCGATCATCGCTATACGGGCGACATGCGCGACACCCGGGCGCTGGAAGCGTGGCTGCTGACGCTGTAAGTGCGCGCAGGACCTCGTGCAGGGCTGCCGATCCTGTTGCTTGCCGCAGTTGCCAGCGCGGTCAGTTTCTTCGCGGGTTTTGATTCGCCATGGTTCGACCCTTCACCGGCGTCGAGCGTTGGGCGCTGAGTACAGTGAACTACAGCGAAATCAGCGCCGGACGTCGAACTGCTCGCTCTCCAGCAGCGCCCAGACCTCGGCCTCGCGCACGGGACTGAAGTCTCCGGGAATGGAGTGCTTCAGCGCACCTGCCGCCAGACCGAAGCGCACGGTGCTCTCTGCATCGAATCCGGACGCCAGCCCGTGCAGGATGCCTGCCGCGAATGCATCGCCGCCGCCGATGCGATCAACGATACCGGGCAATGGCCGCGAGGGGGCCTGCGCACGGGTACCGTCGCGTCCCAAGAGCAGCGCGCCCAGGATGTGATGGTCTGCACTCACCACGTCGCGCTGGGTGCAGGCCAGCCACTGCAGGTGCGGGAGGGCCGCGAACGCGGCCGCTGCAGCCGCCTCGGTCCGCGCGATGGGGCTGTCCTCGGCGAAGCGCAGTCCCAGCACCAGTTCGATATCGCGATGGTCGGCAAAGACGATATCCGCCTCTGCGAAGAGCTCCCGCAGGATGGCGGCGGCGTTGCCGCCCCAACGCTGCCAGAGCGAAGGTCGGTAGTTGCCGTCGAAGGACACTCGCACGCCTGACCTGCGTGCGGCCCGCGCAGCGCTCAAGACGGATTCGGCCACATTGGCACCCAGCGCCGGACTGACGCCGGAGAGGTGCAGCCACTGCGCATCACGCAACAGCGTTGGCCAATCATGGTCGGCAAGGGCAGTGTTGGCGAATGCCGAACCCGCCCGGTCATACACCACTTCACTGGCGCGCTGCAGCGCGCCGGTGGCCAGGAAATACAGGCCCATGCGGTCGCGGTCGACTTCACGCACACCTGCCACGCCCACACCATGCCGCCGCAGCTCGGCCACGGCATGCCGGCCCAGCGCGTTGCCGGGCACCGTACTGACCATCTGCACATCGTGGCCGAGACAGGCCAGTGAGACCGCCACATTGGCCTCGGCGCCCCCCACGTGGACCTGCAGCTGCGGCGTCTGCAGCAGCAGTTCCCGACCGGGTGCACCCAGGCGCAGCAGCAGTTCACCGAAACAAACGACGCGGCTCATCGGTTCTCTCTCACTCGGTGGGGGTGCAGCCCAGCATGCGCAGATCGATGGCATCGGCCATGCGCCGGTAGCCTTCGTCATTGGGGTGCAGGTGGTCGCGGGTGATGTCGTTGGGCAACGATTCCGCGGCCTTCGGGTCACGCAGCGCGGCATCGAAATCGATGATGCCATCGAACCCGGTCTTCCCACCGCGTGCCCACTGGTTGATCGTGGTGCGGGTCGCTGCGGACACGGGCTCGTAGCGCTCGGAACCGCCGAACGGGGTCAACGTACCCAGCCAGGCGCGGATGCCGTGCGCATGCAGTCGCGCGGCAACCTGCTGATAGCCCAGCAGCATGTCCGCCGCACTGCGTCCAGGCAGCGGCTGCGCGCCACCACCGTGGCGGATGTCATTGATGCCCTCGAACAGGATGACCTGATCGGCATCGGCCACCGCAATCACATCGCGATCCAATCGTGACAGGGCGCTGTGGCTGCGGCCATGGTCGAGCAGCTTGTTGCCGCTGATGCCCTGGTTGAGCACCACGAACCGGTTCGGGCAGGCCTGCTGCAGGCGCTGCGCCAATCGCTCCGGCCACTGGTTGAAGGTGCCGCGACGGGCAGTGGCACCTTCCGTGATGGAATCGCCGAGTGCCACGATCACCTGGGGACGATCAGCGCGCTGCACCATCACGGCCGAGAACACGTTCTGCTGGTAGCTCAGCCGCACGCTGTCGGCAACCGATGTCTGCCTGCCGTCCGCTACCCGCACTTCGGTGCGGCGCACGGCGGGACGGGTAGGCTGCGGGAAGTAGGCCGTCACGCTGATCTCCTGCAGCGCCGCCACCGGCATCGGTACCGGGTCGCTCAGCAGCGCGGCACCCACCGGCACCTCGATGACCGCGCGGCCATCCACCGTTACCGGCAGAGGGGCGGACTTGCCGCTTTTCACTCCTGCGCGCAGGTCCTCGACCCGTAACGGCGCCGTGCCGAGTTCGTTGCTGATGCGCAGCCGCAACGCGTCGCCACGGCTGCCGATGCGCATGTCCTGGCGCACGGTCTGCGCGGCGAACTGTACGGGGGCCTCGGCGGTGCCATCCTTGCGGTCCGGTGCCGGCGAGGCGGTCCACGCGGTGACCCAGACCGGTGCGGCCAACGCGCCAGGCGCGGCCGCGGCGGAACAGATCGTCAATGAAAGCAGGAGCGTCCAGCGCTGCATGGTCAGGATTCCAGTCAGGAGAAGTAGGTGCCGCCGTTGACGTCCAGATTCGCACCGGTGATGAACGCCGCCGCATCCGAGGCCAGGAATACCGCAGCGTCGGCGGCTTCGTCCGGTGTCCCTTGGCGGCGCAGCGGGGTAGCGCCGGCAACGGCCGTGCGCACTTCCGGCTTGGTGAACTCATCATGGAAGCGGGTGGCGATCATGCCGCAGCACAGTGCATTCACGCGGATGCCCTTCGGCCCCAGCTCCTTGGCCATGGCACGGGTGAAGGTCATCACTGCCGCCTTGGCGGTGGCGTAGATCGATGCCCCCGGGCCGCCGCCATCACGACCTGCCTGCGAGGCGAAGTTGACGATGGCCGCGCCGTCACGCATGTGCGGCACCACCGCGTGCGTGGTCAGGTAGGTCGAGGTCAGATTCAGGTCCATCACGGCGTGGAAGAACGCCGGGTCGATGTCGGCCAGCGGCCGACGCTGCACCATGCCACCGGCCACGTTCACCAGCAGGTCGATACGCTCGCCGAACGCGGCCTGTACCGCAGCGACCAGGCTGGCCACGGCGGCGGCATCGGTGACGTCGGCGCGATGCACGATGGCCAGGCCACCGGCCGCCTGGATCTGTGCCAGCGTTTCCTGGGCACTGGCTTCATCATGGGCGTAGTTGATGCAGACGCGTGCACCGGCGGCAGCCAGTTTGATCGAAACGGCGCGGCCGATATCGCGGCCACCACCGGTGACAATGGCCACCTTGTCCTGGAACGACATGCGGAAAACTCCTTGGTTTGCGGGGGAATGGATGCACTTGGAAAAGAAGGAGACCCAGGCTCAGCCGCCGCGACGGTCGAGCTTCCGGATAGGTCCGGTCCACCACCACAGCGCAGCCAGCGACAGCGGCACCAGCGCGGCAACGAGGATGAAGATCGGGGCGTAGGAGTGGCGGGTCAGCACCGGCACCAGCCAGGTGGTGATCAAGGTGCCGGCGACCGCCGCCAGGCCACCCAGGCCTGCCAGCGTGCCCACCGAACGGCCGTCGAACAGGTCGCCGGGCAGGGTCTGGATGTTGCCGATGGCTACCTGGAAGCCGAACAGCACCGCAGCGATCGCCAGCACCGCCAGCAGCGGCTGGTTGGCCAGCACAGCACCCAGCAGGGCAGGGGCCATGATCACGCACCCCAGGGTGATGGCCAGCTTGCGGGCGCGGTCCACGCTGTGTCCGGCGCGGATCATGCGCCCCGACAGCCAGCCGCCACTGAGGCTGCCCAGCATCGCGCCGACGAAGGGTACCCAGGCGAAAAGGCCGATCTGCTTGATGTCGAAGCCGAAGGTTTCAGCGAGATAGATCGGCAGCCAGGACACGAACAGCCACCAGATAGGATCCAGCAGGAAGCGGCAGGCGAGCATGCCCCAGCTCTGGCGATGGGCCAGCAGCTCGCGCACGCTGGCTTTGGGCGCCGCCTCTGTCTGCTGCCCGGCCTGGTCTTGCTGGATCAGTCGGCGCTCGGCATCGCTCACCCACGGATGCTTGTCCGGCCCGGCGCGGTAGACAAACAGCCACGGCAGCAGCCACAGGAAGCCGATCGCACCGACCGGCACGAAGGTGCCGCGCCAGCCCAGCCAAAGGTAAAGGCCTGCGATGGCGGGTGCGGAGACGATCGCGCCGATCGACGCACCCGCGTTGAACACGCCCTGCGCCAACGCGCGTTCGCGCGCAGGGAACCACTCGGCATTGGCCTTGACCGCGCCGGGCCACGCACCCGCTTCGCTGATGCCGAGCATCGCCCTTACCAGGCTGAAGGAGAGCATCGAATGGGTGATCGAGTGCAGCGCGATCGAGATCGACCACACGCTGATCGACAGGGCGAACCCCAGGCGCGTGCCGATCATGTCGAACAGGCGCCCGAACAGGAACTGGCCGGCGGCGTAGAACAGCATGAACACCGTTACCAGCAGGGCATAGTCGTCCTTGGTCGCGCCTACTTCCCTGGCAATTTCCGGCCACATCACCGCCAGTGCATTGCGGTCGATGTAGTTGATGACCGTAGCGACGGCGATCAGGCCCACGATCAACCAGCGCACTGCTGAACGCACCGGCACCTTGCGCAGGTTGGCCACCACGGCAGGGCCGTTCATTTTCCGTCACCCTTGCTGCGGTCCATGCGTGCATGGCTGCCGCTCCAGCGGTAGGCATGGCCGTCCACGGTGACGCTGTGCTCGCCCTTGGCGCTGCTGTCGTCGGCCACGCCGAGGGCGATGCGTGCACCGCTGGCCAGGCGCAGTTCGATCACCTCTGCATCGCTGCCCCGGCTGCGCACGATGTCCTTGATGCGGCTGTCCGCACCGTGCACATACTCGGCGGTGCCGTTGTACTCGCCATGCGGCTCCAGCACGCTGAAGAAGGTCACGTCCTTCTGGCCTTCCACGCGCTGCAGCAGGGCCGGTTCACGGCGCAGGTTGAACTCCGGATCGTTGGCACCACTTTCCACCAGCAGCGCCTGTGCCGGCGCACTGCTGCCGAAGCGGTAGGTGTAGAAGCGCCCATCCAGCAGCCACGCCAGCGAGCGCGGTTCGCTGCCGGGCGTGCTGCGCGCATCCAGCCACAGGTGCTGGTAGCCGTTGTCCTTGCCCAGCACCGGGCGCTGGGTGGGGAAGTGTTCTGCCTCGAAGCCGGTGGTGACGATGTGGCCGTTGAAGTGCAGCGGCAGGTCGTAGCGCGCGGCCTTGTCGCCGTGTACCTGCAGCAGGTCCAGCACCACCGGCAGGCCCAGCCCGGGGTGGCGCAGCAGCGCCTGGGTGCGGGTGAACACCACGCCAGGGTAGGCATCGCGCATGGTCGCCGAGGCAACCTGGGTATCGGCATCGGCCTGGAAGAAGCGCACCTGCGGGGCATGCTCCTCGCCGCGCTTCCAGTCGCCCTTGAAGTGGCTCTGTTCGTCCACCACCAGAGTGTTGTGCGCCACGGTCTGTTTGGCCCAGCTGCGGTTCTCGGCCAGGTAAATGCCACCCCGCTTGGCTTCCACGTTGAGGAAGCGGGCAGCGCCGTAGTCGGTCACCACCGGATTGCCGTTGTCGTAGAACAGCCAGTTGAGTTTGTCGAAGTGGCCATGGCCCATGCCCTGCATCGTGTCCTTCTGCACCAGCGCCTGGCCGCGTTCGCCGTTCATGCGCAGGATCGCCAGGCCACCGCGGTCGCCGTCCGGGCCATCGCGCAGCAGCATCGGACGGTAATCGAAGGGCCTGGCCTTGTTGGCGGCCAGTGCTTGCGCAACCTGCAGTCCCTCGGGGGACAACAGCAGGCGTTTCTGCTGCTGGGCCACCGACAACAGGCGGTCGTCAGCGGTGCGCGCATAGGCGATGCCGATACCGGCCACCAGTTCCTCGGTATCGATGCCCTTGTCCAGGATGGCATCGTTGATCGGGAAGAACAGGCCGTCATAGCTGGACTGCACCAGCACATCCACGGCCTTCAGCAGCACGCCGTCGCGGCGCGCGAAGATCCTGCGCTGCGGCTCGTTGCGCTCGATGGCGTTGGCGAACAGCAGGAACGGCGCCAACGCATAGCGCTGGTAGTAGGGGCCTTCCTCGTAATAGCCATCGGGCGAGAACAGCAGGTCGATCTGGCGCAGGAAGCCGAACTGGTCGTTCTTCTGGCTGCCACGCAGGGATTTCTCCACCAGCTCCGGGTCGCGCAGCACGTAGCCGGTCATGCCGGTCGCAGCCACCGCCCAGGTCGCATGGTTGTGGATCTGGTCGTAGTTCTTCGGCTCGCTCACCAGGAACTCCGCCATCGGCCGGAACACCTTCGATTCGATGGTGTTGCGATCCTCGGCGGACAATGCATCACGGATCGCGTCGTAACCCTGGATGGCGTTGACCAGCCACACCGAATCGTTGAGCACCTGCCAGAAAACGCGGCCTGGAATCTGCCCGCGGCCTTCGGGGTGCGGGCCCAGGGTGGGGTAGAGCCTGGCATACTGCAGCAGCATGTCGCGCGTGTAGTCGGCATAGGCCTTGTCGCCGGTCAGCCGGTACAGGGTGCCGGCCGCCAGCAGGGCCTGGTAGTTGCGCTTGTGCTGTTCATGGGTGCGGCCGCCGCCCTTGTCCTTCGGTACCGGCACGTCGATGCCGGCCTTCATCATCTTCTTCAGCGATTTTTCCGTGCGCGCCTGTTCCTTGGCGAACCACGGGTAGCGGTCGCCTTCGCTGGCCATCCGCTGCCACTGCGCTGCGGTCACCAGCACCGGCGCGGTGTCGGCCTGCCTCGCTGCGGCAGCGGGGGCTGCGAACAGCGGCGCGGCCGGCAGCAGGGCAAAGGGGGTGGCGAGGGCCAGGGAGACGAACAGCGGCTGCAACCTCATCGATCAACTCCATTGCGGGTGCGTGACAGGGCAACTTCGCCCACCTTGGGATACCAGTCGACGCCGGTCGCCTCGCGCGCGGTCATCGCCAGGGCAGGATCGGCGCCCACGGCGGGCAGGGCAGGCGCGGCCACCCACAATCCGCTGGCAGCCTGCTGCAGGCCGACGCCACGCCCCTCTACGCCGCCCGGGAATACGGTGCTGGCTGCCGGTGACTGCACGTTGCCACTGAAGTCGATGCCGGCCAGCGAACTGGCGGCATTCGGCGGGTTCCTGCTGGTGCGGTTGACGATCAGGTTGGCGCTGAAGCGGCTGTTGCTGGCGGCGACCACGATGCCCTTGGCCTCATCATGGCCGACGCCGAAACTGATCTTCGCCACGTCCACGAAGGTATTGCGGCTGATCGTGGCGTTCACCACCGGCGCATAGCCGGACAGCGGCGGATCGGCCTGCGCGTCCATCATCGCCAGCGCGGAACGGTTGCTGGAGCCGGCCAGCCGTTCGAAGTAATTGTTGCTGACGGTCTGGTCGGCATTGATGATGCGCACGCCGCCGGTGCCGGCCTTGTCGTCGCCCAGGAACACGTTGTCGATCACCCGGTTGCCGTTGCCATGGCGTAGCGTGAGCGCGCCGGCCGAACGGTAGAACACGTTGCCGCGGTAGGTATTGCCGCCGGACTTGTTGCTGATGATCTCGGTCTCGCCGTCGCAGCCTTCGAACCAGTTGTTCTCCACCGTACTGTTGGAATCGCTCAACGAAGTGTCGCTGGTGCCGACGCGGAGGGTTTCGCCGCCGTTGACGCCCAGCGCCGGGCGCGGTCCGAACCAGTTGTGGTCGATGCGGTGCTGGTTGTCCAGGCCTTGGGTGGCATCGCGCACCACCACTACCGTGGGCCCGGCGTTGGTCTTGCCGCGCAGCTGGCTGTGATCCAACCGGTTGTTGCTGCCATACAGCGATACCCAGTAGTCCTGGTCGCTGGCATCGGGGTTGGTGTAGTCATCGATCACCAGGCCGGTCACCCGGCTGTGGCGGGCCACCGCCTTGCTGGATTCGCGGAACGCCACCACCGCATCACCCGGCGTATAGCCGTTGCGGAACACCAGGTTGGACACCTGCAGGTAGCTACCCGCCAGGCGCAGGTCCGAACGTCCGCTGAGGACGACCTTGCCGGCGGTCTGTGCGCGCAACACGATCGGCGCGGCTGCCGTGCCCTGGCCTTTCAGCAGCAACCGCGCGTCGGTCCAGGTGCCGTCAGCCAACACGATCTCATCGCCGGGCTGAAGCGCCGAGGCGGCGGTAGTGAACTCAGCGACATCGTGGACGAGCCAGCTGGCTGCACTTGCCGCTGAAGTGGTCAGGCACATGGCCAGACCAGTGGTCAGGCAAAACAGTGATGGATTGTTGAGCGGATGTCGAGCAAGCGGACGAATGCGCATGAAATCCTTCCAGACACGGCCGGGCCGTCGTTTCAGGGTGGGTCTGCATACCACTTCCGGGTCCGTTGTAAGCCAGCTTTCGCGCAAAGTCATGCTGCATGAGCACATTAAATTGCATTCAACTGGTATGGATGAAAGGCATTTGAACATTCGCATACCAATTGGTTGACATTTTCATTGCACCGTGCCGAAGCTGCGTCCCACGCCTGGCATGCAGGCGATCCTTTGGGAGGAGGAAACCATGCGGCGACCCGCCGGAGCAGTGCACAGCATCTCGTTGTCCCCTACGCCCCTGATCGTGGCGCTGCTGGCCGTGCTGGCGGGCATGCCCGCGGCCCAGGCGCAGTCCAGCAAGGACGCGTCAGGGCAGGATCCCACCACGCTGGACCAGGTGCAGGTCACCGGCATCCGCGAATCAATGCAGAGTTCGATCAACAAGAAGCGCGACGACACGGTCATCGCCGACGTGCTCTCGGCTGATGACATCGGCGACCTGCCGGCACCGTCGCTGGCCGATGCGATCGAGACCTTGACCGGCGCCGCCTCGACCCGCGACAAGACCGGCGCCTCGGAGATCTCGATCCGTGGCCTGGGCGCCTTTCTCAGCAGCACCAACTTCAACGGCCGCGAGATCACCAACGGCAGCGGCGACCGCTCGGTGAACTTCAACATGTTCCCGGCCGAGCTGATCAACACGGTGGCCATCTACAAGACCCAGCGCGCCGACATCATCGAAGGCGGCGTGGCCGGCACCATCGGCCTGGAAACAGTGCGCCCACTGGAGTACGGCAAGCGTGCAGCGCAGCTGGACCTGCGCGGCAGCTGGGCGGAGTACGACAGCAAGTACCGTGACAAGGACGGCATCGGCTATCGCGGCACCGCCAGCTACATCGATCAGTTCGAGTTCGGCAACGGGCAGAAGCTGGGCATCTCACTGGGCTTCCAGCGCCTGGACGGCACCGATCCGGAAGAGAGCATTACCAGCGGTTCCACCTGGTATGCCTGCGATGGCACGCAGAACGTGGGCAATGCCAACTGCAACGAAGTGTCCGCGCAGGCCATCGCCAACGGTGCGCGGTACTACCTGGTGCCGAGCAGCCGCATCTACCGGCTCAAGCAGGAGCGCAACGACCGGCAGAGCGAGTTCGCCGCGCTGCAGTGGCGGCCAAATGATGTGGTTGAAGTGAACCTCGATTTCGAGCACACCGAGCGCAACTGGTATGAGAACCGCAGCGATCTGAGCCTGTCCAACGCACGACGCGGCATCACCCAGCGCGAGGTTGACGAAGACGGTATCGTGCGCCACCTGCACGGCAGCACCTCGATTGATTCCACCTCCAACCGCTACTGGCGTGGCGAGGAATACACCGGGGGTGGCCTGAACCTGATCCTGCGCCCGACCCCGGCCTGGGAGCTGTCTACCGATCTTTCCTACTCGCACACCAATCGCCTCGACAGCGAGCGCATGACGCGCCTGCGCGCCAACCAGCGCGACGTCAACAATGCCGTCGTGCCCGGTATCAGTAGTGGTGCCACCGGCTACGTGGACTATGACTGGGACTGGCACGGCGAAGTGCCCAGTGTTGCCCTGGCGCCGAACTTCGACCCCAACAACTGGGACGCCTATACGGGGGCGGCGCGGGTGACCTCCAGCGCCACCGAGAATGACCACAGGATCAAGGCCGGCCGCTTCGATGCCAGCTTCATGCCGGAGTCCGGTTTCTTCACCCGCATCAAGGGCGGCGTGCGCGCCAGCCAGGCCGACTACCGCCTGCGCGACAACACCCTGGTAACCGACTACGACCAGCGCGTGGCGGCCGACAAAGCGAAGATCATCGCCGCCAACCAGGCCTGCCGTGCACCCTTCCCGCAGGATGACTTCATGGATGCCGCCAGCGGAAACACGATCTCCTCGTGGGCGTACTTCGATCCGAACTGCCTGTACCAGTCGTTCCGCGGCAGCCTCGACAGCGGGCTGGATCCGGGTTTCCAGGATCCGAACAATGTCGATATCACCGAGAAGACACGCGCGCTCTATCTGATGGGTGAGTTCAGCAGCACCCTGTTCGGCTTGCCGGTGACCGGCAACCTCGGACTGCGCTGGGTCAAGACCGATGTTCGTTCTGAAGGCGTGCGTACCGGGCTGCGCATCGAGGACAACGGTGACGGGACGATCCGCCTGCAACCCACCGGCGAGTACAGCACGCAGGTGTTCAAGGCGGGCAACGACAAGCTGCTGCCCAGCCTCAACGCGGCCTTCGAGCTGCGCCCGGACGTGTTGCTGCGGGTCGGTGCATATCGCGCGATGTCACGGCCGGACATTGCCGCGCTGGGTGCCGGGCGCACCATCAACGTGAGCAGTGATGCCACCTACGGCAACCTGGCCGCAGCGCTGGATGACATCAGCGCCAGCGGCAACCCCGCCGCGCAGCCGCTGATGTCCTGGAACGGCGACCTTTCCCTGGAGTGGTACCCGAACCCGGACACGATGCTGGCCGGCGCGGTGTACTGGAAGCAGTTCAACGGCGGCACCGCCACTGCGCTGGTGCCGGAGACCTACACCATCGACGGCCAGAGCGTGACCGTACCGGTGCGGCAACAGGTAACCACCGACGAGAACAGCACGCTGACCGGCTTCGAGCTGACCGCCACCCATCGACTGTCGTACCTGCCCAAGCCGTTCGACGGGCTGGGTTTCAAGCTGAGCTACAACTACGCCGATGCCGACTATCAGACCCAGGACTCGCGACTGGGCGAGCAGCTGGCCAGCGATGGCACAATCATTCCGGCCATCGTGCCACCGGCTGGCCTGAGTGGTTTCTCGCGGCACGTGCTGTCCGGCTCGATCTACTGGGACGTCGGGCGCTTCAACATCCAGGCCATCGGCAAGTTCCGCTCGCACTACTACCAGGACTTCACCGGCAACACCGCGCAGCAGAACCGCTACTACGATGACAACACCAGCGTGGACCTGCGCCTGCGCTACCGGGTGAACAAGCAGTTGTCGCTGTCGCTGGAGCTGATGAACCTGACCAACGAGCCGCGCGTGGCCTACCAGCCGCTTTATGGGAACTTCCGCGAAGTGGTGACCTACGGGCGGCGTGCGTATTTCGGTGTACGATACAAGTTCTGAACAGGGCGGCGCGGCCAGTGGTCGCGCCGTCGCTCCAACCGGACCCTTGCCGGCCGCGGTGGCAGGGCAGGGACCCGGAAGGAATCGCCAAGGGTCAGCCGCATGTCCGCCAACCGCCTTTACCAGACCATCGCTGCCAAGCTCCGCAAGCTGATCGAGGACGGCGAATTTCCGCCGGGCTCGCGGCTGCCGGGCGAGCGTGAGCTGGCCGAACGGTTCGGTGTCAGCCGGGTCACCATCCGCGAAGCCGAGATCGCACTGGAAGCGCAGGGCTGGATCGCCATCCGCATCGGCTCGGGCGTGCATGTGAAACCGCGCCCGACGCAGGCGTCCGGCGGGCTGCCGGATGTCAGCGCCTTCGACCTCACCGCCGCCCGCGCGGTATTCGAGGCCGAGGCCGCCGCTCTGGCTGCCAGCAATCTGGATGATGCCGGCATTGCCGAGCTGCAGGCGTTGGCCGAAGCGCTGTGCCGTCGCGACCTGAGTGACGCGGAAGCCGGCGAGTACGACCGCCGTTTCCACCTGGCCATCGCACGGCTTTCCGGCAACCCGGTGGTGGAATTCTTCGTGCAGCAGATCTGGCGCATGCGCAGCGAACTGCCGCGGGTGACCGAGGTCTATGCCCGGGTCTGCCATGATGATGGCGCGAGCCGTGCGGACGAGCACATGGCGATCTTCGAAGCACTGCGCGCGCGTGATCCGGTGGCCGCGCGCAATGCGATGCGCCTTCACTTCCAGCGCCTGTTCGAAGCCATGCTGCAGGCGACCGAAAGCCAGGCGCTGGAGGAGATCCGCCGCCGCACGCAGCAGGACCGCGAACGGTTCATGGCAACGACGCGGATCTAAGCGCCGCGTTCAACACAATCGGCGCTGCGACCTTCAGCAGGGCAGCTCGCGCTCGAAGCCTGATGGATATGAGAAATGGGCATGACTGCGCCGATGCCCAGCCTGTCCGCAATGCCTATACTGCCCGCGGGTCATAGACGGCCCGTTGAGAAAGCTGCATACACACAAGGAGCAGGGTATGAAGTTCTCGCTGTTGGGCGCGGCGCTGCCATTGGTGCTGGCACTGAGTGGAGTCCCCGGTGGAAGCGTCAATGCAGGACCGATCGCGGGCACCGCGACCGCCACTGTAGTTGCGAAGGCCACGTACGCGTCGGATTCGCTGGAAGCCGGCTACATCGTCGATTGGATCAAACGGAATTCGCCCGCCTACGCGCCGGCGTTGCAGACGGGCGAACTGGCCATCTCGCACAGCTATCAGTCTGCTGGCAGCCTGAAGCCGGCCGGTGCAGCGGGCCCGCCTGTTCCATTGCCTGCACGTGGTGTGGAGGGCGAGGTCATCTCGATCTCCAATACCTTGCCGAGCGGTGCTTCCGAGTCGTGGACATACCGGTGGTCGAGTGGGGCGTGGAAGCTGATCAAGTACAGCTTTGATGCATGCCAGGGCCCCGCCGCCATTGGTGCGAAGGGATCCGGCACGGAGATCGCTGCGAAGGGACCCTGCATCGACTGAGGGTGACCGGTCCTGGCAGAACTGAACCAGGTCTGCTGCAGAGCAGTGGTGCCCCGGGAGATCATCGTCCCGGGGCGCCGCTTCATGCCTCGCCGTGCGAACACTGACCTCGGCGATCAAGCGGAGATCACCCACGGCCCGAGCCAGTCGCTGGGTCATGCAACCCACGCAGCTTCTTCTTGTTGATCTTGCCCACGCTGGTCCGCTCGATCGATTCCACGAAACTGACCCGTTCCGGAATCGCATACCGTGAGATGTCCCCCGAGCGGCTTCGCGCAGCGACCAGTTCTATGATCTCCGCTTCGGTCACCTCACTGCCCGGCTGCCTGACCACCAGCGGCAACGGCCGCTCGCCCCATTTCGTGTCGGCGATGCCGATCACCGCGACTTCGCTGACCGCCGGATGCAGGGCGATGATGTCCTCCAGGGCGAGCGAGGAGATCCACTCACCGCCGGTCTTGATCACATCCTTGATACGGTCGGTCACCTTCAGGTAGCCGCATTCATCGATGTTGCCGATGTCCCCGGTATGCAGATAGCCCCCCGCCCACAGTGCTGCAGATGCATCCGGATTGTGCAGATAGCCCTGGGTGAGCCAGGGTGCGCGCACGACGACCTCTCCGGTGGCGATGCCGTCGTGGGCGACATCCTTCATGCCCGGGTCGACGATGCGCAGGTCCACCAGCGGTACCGGTATGCCGGCCTTGGTGCGCAGCGACAGCACCTCATCGGCATCGGTCACGCTGTCCACGTCGATCTGGGCGATGGTGAGCAGAGGGCAGGTCTCGGACATGCCATAGCCGCCGAAGATGTCGATGCCCCGCGCCAGTGCACGCTGCGCCAGCGCACGCGGCAGGGCGGCACCGCCGATGATCACCTTCCAGCCCTCCAGGTCGGTCTGCGCCGCGTCCGGATGCTCCAGCAGCATGTGCAGGATGGTTGGCACGCAGTGCGAGAAGGTCACCTTCTCACGGGCGATCAATGCCAGCAGCGTCGCAGGCAGGTAGCGCCCCGGATAGACCTGCCTGATGCCCATCGCCGTAGCCACGTAGGGCAGGCCCCACGCGTGCACATGGAACATCGGGGTCATGGGCATGTAGACATCGTCACGATGCAGGCGGCCTTGACGGGGTGCACCGCCAAGCGCGGCCATCGCCGCCAGCGAATGCAACACCAGCTGCCGGTGGCTGAAATACACGCCCTTGGGCAACCCGGTGGTTCCAGTGGTGTAGAACACCGTGGCACGGGCGTTCTCGTCGAAGTCCGGGAAGCGGACGATCGGCGTGGCATCGCGCAACCCCGCTTCGTACTCGGTGGCGAAGCCTGGCGGCAGCGGTCCGCCTGCATCGTCCAGCAGGATGCGCGTGCGCAGGTCCGGCAGCTGCTCGTCGATGGCGTCCAGCAGCGGCAGGAACTCGCGGTTGGCCAGGATCACCCGCGCCCCGCTGTGGTTCAGCGTGTAGGCGATCTGCTCTGGGGCCAGGCGCACGTTCACCATCATCAGCACCGCACCGATCATCGGCACGGCGAAGTAGGCCTCCAGGTAGCGGTTGCTGTCCCAGTCCATCACCGCCACCGTGTCGCCGTGGCCGACTCCCAGCGAGGTCAACAGGCCGCCCAGCTGGCCGATGCGCGCCTGCAGGGTGCGGTAGTCGAATCGGACCTGGTCGCCGTAGACGATTTCCTGTTCAGGGCTCACCGCCAGCGGCATCAGCAGCAGCTGCTTGATCAGCAGTGGATAGGCAGGGGCATCGGGAGTGGGGGCGGATGACATGGCATTTCCTCGTGGGCGGCGTTGCGGTCGCCGGCCTTCTCCGCACCACACTAGCAAGCCCTTCCTGCTGCACCAGCGTACCTAGGTACCTGTTCCCGCGCGCACCCGATTTGATAATCTCGCCAGGACATGCCCACCCTGCTCATCGCCGACGATCACCCCTTGTTCCGCGCGGCACTGCATCGCGCGGCGGAAGAGGCGGTCGCCGATCTGCAGATCAGCGAAGCTGATTCGCTGGACAGCGTGCTGGAGGTGATCGAGAACCAGTCGATCGATCTGATGCTGCTGGACCTGCACATGCCGGGCAACCACGGACTGGCCGGGCTGGCCACGATCCGTGCGTTGCAGCCGGGCCTGGCGATCATCATCGTCTCCGCCAACGAGGAGCCGCAGGTCATCCGGCGTGCCATCGACCTTGGCGCCGCGGGCTATCTGCCCAAGAGCTCGGGTTTGAACGAGCTGCAGTCCGCGCTGCAGTCCGTGCTGGAGGGCGAGCGCTGGATCCCGGCGCTGCTGCGCGAACCGGTGGCGCGGGTGGCGACGTTCAGCAGGGATGCCGACCTGGCCGCACGCCTGGCCAGCCTGTCGGCACATCAGTACAAGGTGCTGGGGCTGGTGGCCGAGGGCCTGCTCAACAAGCAGATTGCCGACCGGCTGGGCGTACAGCTGCGCACGGTCAAGGCGCACATGACACGCATCATGGAGCGGCTGGGCGTGCGCAACCGCGCGCAGGCCATCCGCGTGCTGCACGAAATGGGATTGGCCGATCCGTCCCGGCAGATCGAAGAACTGCCTGAGCCCTGACCGGTCAGGGCGTGGTGCTGGCCGCCAGCAGGTGGTTGATCGCCCAGCGCAGCGCCAACGGTTTGAACGGCTTGTTGAGCAGGGACAGCCCAACGCCGCGCACCGCCTCGCGCGTATCGCTGCCGGCATCCGCACTGAGGATCACCGTCGGCCGCGGCCCATGCATGCCTACCAGGCGCTTCCACAGCGCAACACCGGTATCGCCATCATCCAGGTGATAGTCGAACAGCCACAGCGCCGCCTCGTGCGCTGACGGTCCGATGTCATCGGCTTGGCCTGCCGCGATGACATCGCAACCCCAGGAAAGCAGCAGCTGCCGCATCGCCTCCAATGCGTCCGGGTCGTTGTCGACCACCAGCACGCGGACTCCCTTGAGCGCGCTGCTGCCGGCTGCCGGCGGCGAGCTGCGCGGGGTCGCAGGGGGTGCTGCGCGTTGCACGCTGATCGAGAAGGCCGAGCCGTGCTCGGGCACGCTGCGCAGGTGCAGGGGTGCGTGCAGCAGGTCGGCGATGCGGTGCGCGATGGTCAAGCCCAGGCCCAGTCCCTGGCCGTTGCTGCGATCGACCCGGTGGAATTCCTCGAACACCACCGCCTGCTGCTCCGGAGCAATGCCGGGGCCGGTGTCATGCACACCGATCAGCAGTGCCTGTCCCTGGCGGCGCACACCGAGCAACACACCGCCATGGCGGGTGTAACGAATGGCATTGGCCAGGAAGTTCTGCAGCACCCGGCGCAGCAGCAGGGGGTCGCTATGGACCCAGGCCTGGCTCCGTACATGGCGGAACTGCAGGCCGCGCGCCGCCGCCAGTACCGCGAACTCCTGCGCGAGCGGATCCAGGACGGTCGACAGCGCGAAGGGGCGCGGATCGGCGACCAGTCCACCCGCCTCAAGCCGGGAGATATCCAGCAGCCCGGACAGCAGGTCGTCGGTGGAGTCCAGCGCACCACGGATCTGGCGCAGGAAACTGTCGAGGAACTCCGATTCGATGTGCTGCGACATCGCATCGGTCAGCAGCTGCGCCGCATGCAGTGGCTGGATCAGGTCGTGGCCGACCGCCGTCAGGAAGCGTGTCTTGGCAACGTTCGCGCGCTCGGCTTCGTGCACTGCCTGTTCCAGCCGTGCGGTGCGGTCCTGCACGCGGCGCTCCAGGGTTTCATTGCTGCGCTTGAGCGCTTCCTCGGCACGCCGGAAGGCCGTGACGTCGGTGAAGGTGGCCACGTAGCCACCGCCGGGCATTGGATTGCCACGGATCTCGACGATGGTGTTGTCGGGGAAGATCCGTTCGGACAGATGCGGCGTGCCACGTCGCATGTGTGCGACGCGACGCTGCAGGGCCTTGTCGCGAGAGTCACCAGGGCCGTCGCCGATCTTCAGTTCGGCCAGCGCCCACGCTGTCAGATTGACCACCGGCTGCCCGACCTGCAGCAACTCGGGCGGAAACTTGAACAACGCGGCGTAGCGGCTGTTCCAGGCCACCAGCTGCAGCTGCGCGTCGACCACGCTGATGCCCTGACTCATGTTTTCCAGCGCCGCTTCCAGCAGGCGCTGGTTGAAGCGCAGCGCCTGAGTGGCTTCGCCTACAGCACGGGTTACCGCATCCAAGGGCGCGGCACCGCCATCACGAGCGGCCTCCACCAGCAGGCGCGCCATGCCCGCGCCGACCACGGCGCTCAGTTCGCGTTCGATGGTGATGACCCGGTCGTCGTCCAGCAGCTGCCCTGCATGCCCATCCATCAGTTGCCGGGCCCGCTCCTGGCCGAGGAAGCGTCCGGCCGTCCTGCGCAGCGAGGCTGCCGCCACCGCATCCCGTCGTCGCGGCAACGAGGGACGCACCGCGCGCGACACCAGCGCAACCGTCAGCAGGTTGACCGCCAGACTGGCGCCCATGCTGATGGCGATATGGCCCGACTGCAGGCGCAGCGAGACCACGGACAGCCAGTGCAGGTCATCGGGGCCCGAGGCGGGCGGCGTGGCAGGGATCACCATCGGCAGCAGCACCAGCCACAGCCAGGCCAACGACCCCAGCACGATGCCGGCGATGATGGCCGGAGAGGGCGTGCGCGGGCGATACACCGCCAGCAGGACCGCCGGTGCCAGCTGCGAGAGGGCGGTGAAGGACATCAGGCCGAAATCGCTGAGTGCCTCGGTGTCGCTCATCGCCCGGCTGTACAGCCACGACATCAGGAACACGGCGAGGATGCCGGCACGGCGGAAGGCCAGCACGCGTGGACGCAGGTCGGCCGCCGCGGCACCGCCGGCAATGCCGTCCAGCAACCGTGAGCCGAAGCCATGGTTGCCGAGCATGATCGACAGGGTCAGCCCCGAAAGGATCATCATGCCGGTGGCGGCGCTCAGGCTGCCTAGATAGGCCAGCAAGGCCAGCAGGTGGTGGCCACCGGCCTGCGGCAGCGCCAGCACGTACAGGTCAGGCGACACCGATGCGGGCAGCTGCGCGGCACCGGCCAGCGCCATCGGCACCGACGGAAGCCCGATCAGCAGCAGGTAGACCGGGAACAACCAGCGTGCCGTCCTCAGGTCCGAGGTCTGGCGCAGTTCGACCACGCCGACATGGAACTGGTGCGGCAGGGTAAACGCGGAGATCGCCCCCAGCGCGACCATGGTCAGATAGTCCGGCATGATGGCCGGTGGCGGCAGCTGCGCCATCTTTTCCAGCAGCGGCGTACCCGCCTGGCGCACCGACAGCGCCGCATAGAGGCCAATGGCGAGCAGCGCCACCAGCTTCAACACCGACTCCAGCCCCAGTGCGACCACGATGCCACGATTGGGCTCGGTGGCCGATGCCTTGCGTGCACCGAACAGCAGCGTGAACGCGGCCATCGTCAGCGCGAACCAGAACGACATGTCCAGCTGCGCGGCAGCAGGCGCGAAACGATCGCCCAGCAGCGCGCCCAGGCCCTGACTGACAGCCTTCAACTGCAGGGCGATGTAGGGAATGATGCCGAACAGTGCCACCAGGGTGATGGTGAAGCCGAGGCCGCGATCGGCACGCAGTCGTGCGACGACCAGATCAGCGATGGTGGCACTGTTGTGCTGCTTGGCCAGCCGCCCCAGGCGGAGCAGGAAGGGCAGGCCGAACGCAAAGATCAACGCCATGCCGGCCAGGGTGGGTGGAATCGGGAAGCCCCATTGCAGTCCCTGCGAGGCCGCGCCGTAGTAGGTCCACGCGGTGCAGTGCACGGCCAGCGACAGCGCATAGATGAGCGGCCATGCCTTCGAAAGCCGGTGCCCCCTGCGCTCACCCCACAGCGCCACGCCAAACAGCAGTGCGGTCCATGCAATGCAGGCGAAGAGGACGATGGAGGGCGTCAACATCGCTCCAGTGTAGGGAGAGAACCGGGCAGGGTGGTGCTAGGGAGCGACCACGATCAGTGACAGCTGCTCAGCGACCAGTGCCAGCTCGTCATCGGCAACCCGCTCGACGGCCTTGCGCTGGGTCAGCAGCCACTGGCCGGGCTGGCGCGCGTCCAGCGACAGCAGCTGCGAGCGTACCCGCACCCCGGACCCGCTGGGTACCGGCGCCAGGAAGCGGACCTTGTTGAGGCCGTAGTTGAGCACATGGGCGATGCCGGGGAAGCCGGTGAGGGCGGCCACATCGTCCTGCACGGTGAGCGAGAGCAGCAGGAAGCCGTGCGCGATGGTCTGCCCGCCCGGCAGCTGCGTCTGCGCGCGGCCTGGATCGACGTGGATCCAGTTGTGGTCGCCGGTGGCGTCGGCAAAGGCATCGATGCGCGCCTGGTCCACGTGGGTCACGCCACTCACCCGCTCGCTGGCCGCCCACTGCTGCAACGCCTGCAGCGCGGGAGGCAGGTTGCTGTCTGCACTCACGCCACACGCTCCAGCAAGGTCAGGATCGCGTCACGTGCCTCTGGCTCGGACAGCATCGGAGCGTGTCCCACATCCGGCACTTCCACCAGGCGGGCACTTTCCGAGGTGGCCGCCATCTGCCGCGCGACATCGGCCGGCAGGATGTCGGACAGCGCACCGCGCACCACCAGTACCGGCACCCGTGCGGTCAGCCCACGAACCGCATGCCACAGCACCGGCCGCAGCAACCACAGCAGCCACGGACGTGTCGTTCGGATCACGGCCGGATCGTAATCCAGCTCCAGCAGTCCATCGCTGCGCGGGCGGAAGGTGCGCACCGCCATCTGCCGCCAGTCGTCGGTACTGAAGCGAGGGAACGCGGCCTTGCCGATGGATTCCACGTAAGCGGTGGCCTGCACCAGGTCCATCGGCGGCACCGGCTTGCCGGCGTACTTGCCGATCCGTGCCAGCGCCTCACGCGGCACCTTGGGGCCGGCATCGTTGAGCACCGCGGCCGCGATCCGCTCGGGCGCGCGCGAGGCAAGGGTGATGGTCACCAGCACGCCCAGCGAGGTGCCGACGAATACCGCCTTGGCGATGTTCTGCGAGCGCAGCAGCGCAACCATGTCATCCGCATAGGCACGCGGGTTGTAGCTGGACGGGTCATATGCGCGTTCCGACCCTGCGCGACCGCGCAGGTCGACCGCGATCACGCGCCAGCCCTCGGCGGTAAGCACATCGGCAAGCGCATCGAAATCGGCGCCATTGCGGGTCAGCCCGGGAATGCAGACCACCGTGCCACGCGCTGTCTGCCCCGCATCGGGTGCATGGTCGCGCGCGTGCAGGCGCAACCCATCATTGCTGTTCCAGTACAGGTCGTCGTAAGACTGCGTCATGCAGAAGCTTCCTGGAGATCGTAACGGATGCGCTAGAAATCGTAACGGACGCTGAGGCTATATTGGCGTGGCGGACCATAGAAGCCAATCAGCGTGCCGACCGCCGGGATGTTGTAGCCGGTGGTGCGGTATTCCTTGTCGGCCAGGTTGGTGCCCTGCAGCGAGAAGGTCCACGCATCATCCAGGCGCCAGATGACGCCGGCATTGACCAGCCCGTAACCCTGCTGGCGGATCACCGGGCTGAGATCAGTGGTCGGCCACACTTCGCTCTGGTAGCTGTAGCTCACCCGTGCCGACAGGTTGCTGCCGTTGGCCAGGTCGGTGCGGTACTCCACGTTGAATGCACCGGAGAATTCCGGTGCATTGGTGAACTTCATCTGCCTGGCAACGTTGACGCCACGATCCATGTACTCGTCGTACTTGGTATCCAGCCACGCCAGGTTGCCGGAAATCAGCCAGTGCTGGCTGGGCAGGTACTGGTACTCGACTTCCAGGCCTTTGACCGTACCTGCGCCGGCATTGGTGAAATCACCGAAGAAGGAGTCATCGACACCGTCGCCATTGGTATCCAGGCCGGTGAACACCGACAACTGGATGTCCTTGTACTTGTTGTAGAAGGCCGACAGATTGAGGAACAGGCGCTGGTCGAGGAAGGCCATCTTGCTGCCGACCTCGTAGCTGTCCACGGTCTCGTCGTCGAACGGCTCGGCCGAGCGTGGCACGGCCACCGCGTTGGCGCGGATGTTGTAGCCACCGGACTTGAAGCCACGCGTGGCCAGGCCGTAGACCATGATGTCCGGAGTGATCTGGTAGTCCAACGAGACCTTGGGCGAGACGTTCTTGAAGTTGGTCTTCTTGTCGAAGTCCGCGGTCACCGCTACCGGGCGGCTGAAGGCCGGGTCGGCGTACAGGCGGTTCAGCACGATCGCGCGCTTGTCCTCGTCGGTGTAACGGGCGCCTACATCCAGCTTGAGTTTGCTGGTCAGGTCGAAGGTCCAGTCCGCGTACAGCGCGATGCTGTCGGTCAACACCTTGCCCTGGTTGTCGGCGAACTGCGCACTGAAGTAGTTGTTCTGGATCTGGCCGCCCGCCTCGCCACTGAACTGGTACAGGCCGACCACACCGCGCACCCGGCCGCCGGCATCGTAGTTCAATTGCACTTCGTTGCTGACCTGGTCGTCGTGATAGGTGCCGCCCACGTCGGCCAGCTTGACCGGCGCGGTATCGAAGTCGATGTTGGCCTCGCTGTCCGATTCACGCTTGGCGACCACGTACTTCAGCGCAATGTCCTCGTTCGGCCGCCAGTTCACCGTGGCCGAGGCACCCTTGCTCTCCACGTTGTTGAGGTTGCGCATGCCCGAGCGGATGTCATAGCGGCTGTCCATCGGCGGGTATGCGCGCAGGAACGGGTTGGGCGCCAGCATCTTCGAACCGCGCATGCCGGACTGGTCATCGATCCAGTCCAGTGCGAACTGCACGTCGAAGTCATCGCCCGCGTACGCGCCGACGTTCAGTCGTGCGGCATTGATCTGCTTGTCACTGACCGGCTGGCCGTTGAAGGTGTTCTCGCCAAACCCGTCGTGGTTCATGCTGGCCACCGCCACACGGGCGCGCAGGCCACTGTCGGCGCCGCCAATCGGGCCGCCGATGGCCGCCTTCGCATCCAGCTGGCTGTAGTTGCCCACGGTGATCTGGGCGAAGCCCTCGGTCTGGGTGGGCAGGCCGCGCGAGATGTACTTGATCGCGCCGCCGATGGTGTTCTTGCCGTAGAGCGTGCCCTGCGGGCCGCGCAGCACCTCGATACGCGAGACATCGAACACATCCAGCAGCGCACCCTGCGGACGTGCGATGTAGACGTCATCCAAGTAGATGCCGACGCCCGGGTCCGCGCCCCAGGCGGGGTCGGACTGGCCGATGCCACGGATGTAGGCGGTGACCGTGCTGCTGGCGCCGCGCGCCGCGTAGATGGTCAGGTTGGGCACCTGCGCATCGAGGTCGCTGATGTCCTGGACATTCATCTTGTCCAGCGCCTCGGAGGTAAATGCGGTGACTGCCACCGGCACCTCCTGCAGGGTTTCCTCACGCTTGCGCGCGGTGACCTTGATGCTGTCCAGGTTGGTCGGCGAAGCGGATCTGCCTGCCGTCGGTGATTCCTGTGCCAGTACCGGCCCCGTGGCCAGCAGCGCGCCGATCATGAGACTCAAACAATTCCGTTTCATTCGGTCCTCCCCCAGGCATGAGCGTGCGGATGGCCCATTGCCACCCCTGCAGCCAAGGCTAGCGGTGTCATGGGCAAGCAGCGAGTGGACCTAGGTCCAGTCGGCAGCGGCCCGTGGATGCGGATACTGGGCGCGCCCCCAACCGGAAGCGGTCCCCGGTACTCCTTCATCCACGACTCACGCACGAGGATCTGGCCATGAAATCCGGAATCGATTCGATCAAGGCGGTACTGCTGGTGTTGTGCAGCTGGCTGGCGATGGCGGGCAGCGCGGTTGCCGCTGGCCCGGCCGGTCATTGGGATATCGGCCTGTACGGCAATCTGTTCGGCGCCCGCGAGTACCAGGTCTGGGTGCCGGCCGGCTACGACGCGGCCCAGCCACTGCCGCTGCTGCTGGTGCTGCACGGCTGTGTGACCGGGCCGAACCTGATGGGCGAGGCCTCCGGCTTCAACGATGTGGCCGACACTGAGGGGTTCATCGTGGTCTACCCCCGGCAAAACGTCACCTCCAATCCGGCCCGCTGCTGGAACTGGCAGCTGCCGATCAACCAGGCCCGCGACAGCGGCGAAGCATCGATCCTGGCCGGCATCGTGGACAAGGTGAAAGCGGGCTACAGCGTGGATCCGCACCGGGTCTATGTCACCGGCATTTCCGCGGGCGGCGCGATGACCTCGATCATGCTGGCCTGCTATTCGGATGTGTTCGCTGCCGGCGCCATCCACTCCGGTGGCATGTTCAAGGGTGCGACCACGATTTCGGGTAGCGCCTACGCGTTGCTGGCCGGCAGCATCTATTCGCCGGACAGCAATGGCCGTCTGGCCTGGCAGTGCTCGGGATCGCCGTCGCCCCGACCGCTGCCGGTGCTGGTGTTCCATGGCAGCGCCGATCTAACTGTCAATCCGGTGAACGGCCAGCAGGCCGTGCGCCAGTTCCTGCAGACCAACGATCTGGCCGACGACGGCCTGGACAACGACTCGGTGAAGTACGTGCCGACCAGCAGCTATCACGGCCAGGTGCCGGGTGGGCGTGCGTATACAGTGGATACCTACGCCTACGGTGGCAGGACGCTGGTGCAGCACTATGTGGTGCAGGGCATGGGCCATGCGTGGAGCGGCAGCCAGTCCGGCCTGCCGTTCACCGACCCGAAGGGGCCGGATGCCACGCTGATCACCTGGTTGTTCCTGAAGGACTACCAGCGCTGAGGGGAAGGACAATCCTTGCCGGTGCGGGAGCCACGCGCTCCCGCATCCGTCAACGTGGCTCCTGCGGCCGCTGATCGTCGGCGTCCGATGCCCGCTGCCGAGTGCCTCGCTCCGCGAGGAAGCGCTTGGGTGGTGCACCCACGGTCTTGCGGAACATGGTCACGAACGCTCCGGCACTGTCATAGCCCAGGTGGTCCGCAACGGCCTGTACTGTCCTGCCTTTGGCCAGCAGCGGCAGCGCGACCACCACATGCAGCTGCCTGCGCCAGCGCCTTACGCTTAAACCGGTTTCTCCAGAGAACAGGCGCGACATGTTGCGCTCGCTCATTCCAATCCGGCTCGCCCAGACTTCAAGCGTTGCCCGTTCGGCTGGCGTGTCCAGCATTGCGTTGGCAAGCCGGCGCAACCTTGCATCGGATGGCATGGGCAGATGGAGCCACTCCGGTGGCGCGGCGATCAGCTCATCCAGGAACACGGCCATCAGGCGGTCCTGCGCGCTGCCGGGCTCGTAGTGCCCGGGAAGGGCGGACGCCCGCTCCAGCAGGGCCTGCATGAACGGGGTGATCGCCATTGCAGCGCAGTGCGTCGGCAGCCCCGGCACGACACCGGGTTCCACGAACACCACGAACCCGTGCGGCCGCCCACTGCTGCTGGCCCGATGGGACAGGCCACCGGGAATCCAGATCGCACCCTGTGGGGGAACCACCCACAGGCCGGCTGCAGTCTCCAGCATGATCAAGCCGCGCGTGGCAACCAGCAGCTGTGCCTTCCGGTGCGCATGGAAGGGCATCTGCCAGGCATCTGGAATGGGGTCCAGCCCAAGCACCATCACCGGAAGATCGACACGGTCCGGGTAGTCGGGCCCAATCTCGCTCAGCCCTGCAATCGAAATCTCCACGGCGGCGCCTAGGTCCGAGAGGGACGCCGCACAGCACGGTGGCGCTCACTGGTCATCGTGTGCCGACCCCGGTTGGCGCCGGTGCCAGACACAGATCAGTCCCATCAGAACATGGACGATCGGCGCGTCCTTTCCTGTGGTTTCGGTGGTCCGTGGCTGTTCAATCACGCTGACATCCTCTCTTGTTGAGGATGGGAAGCGTATGCGGCAAGCCCGCAGGCGTCATTCGACAGTTCCGCCAGGTGATTCACCAATCCGGCCATGTCGACCGCACGACATCGAAGCAGCTGGACAGCCTGGCCTACAAGGCCGGAACCGTGATCCTCTGCAGGTCGAGCTTGGCCCTCAGAGCGTAGTGCTTGCGGGTGACCGGCACGACGCAGGTCAGGCGAGGATCGACATAGTCCTTGAACAGCGGCGGACGCGGGGAAGACAGGTAGAACCCGCGATCCTGCTTGACCGCCGCCGGCAGCAGAACTTCGCTGAGGTCGCTGTCGGAGGCATCGGTGACGAGGCAGGGCGCATGGCGGAACCCGAGCCGGCGCAGCAGGTACAGGCGGTGGGAGCCATTGGTCAGCACCATGCGCCTGCCGAACCGGGTGGCGCTGATCAGGTTGTCACTGAAACCCAGATAGATGACGACGGCGTGGCTGGCTGCGCCGAACGGCTCGTAGTCGGCGATGGCAGCCGGATCGAGGGTCGCCACATCGAGGAAGCGCAGGTCGTTCGAGGTGGACGCGAAGGTGTAGCTGCCATCGGACTGGGTGAAGCGCACTTCCGGATGTGCATGGCTGCCGCTGCGCGCGACAAGCTGCATGACCTCCTGCGCGCTGGGCGAGGCGGTCAGGGATGCCGCCAACTGATCGATGTGACGCAGGTTGATGCACTCCTGGAAGATCACCAGTCGATCGATCTCGACCATCTGCCAGCTGCGTGGCAGAACACTCGTCATGCGGTGCATCGAGGGTTGTCGCAGCGCCTGCTCAGCCAGCGGCAGCATCTCATCCGGTAACGCATGGACATTGATGGCGTCGGCCTCACCGGCTTCCTCCTGCCGCAGCCTCAGCACCTCGGCACGTGCCGTCCGCCATTCCTCCACCAGCGCAGCCTCGTCGAAGCGTCCCGGTGGGCAACGCTCCCGTACGAAACGGATGAACTTCGGCAAGGGAAACATCCCTTTCAGCAGAAGCGTGGGATCCAGGCCGTCGTCTCTGATCTCGCTGCTCATCCCTCTCGCCTCTCGTAGGTCATATCGACAACGGGCCACTGGCGTCATTCGTCACGCCAAAATAATATGTTATATCGTAACATTCAGGTGCCTTGGCGGCAATCGCCCTGCAATGTCGCGGCGATGGTGGCTTGGCTGCTCCGTATCCAATGCAACGCGATCCAACGCAATGCGCGGGTACATCCACTGACGATAGGAGATGTTCATGAACGAGCTGATTGAGCTGGGTGTAGTGGCAGGACAGCAGAACCCTGAGGATCAGGGCATGGGTGGCGAACTGATCGAGCTGGGCTCGGTGGTTTCGGAAACGAAGGCGCACAACCACGGCACGTTGTGGGATGGCGTGTTCCCGACCACGTCGCCCTGATCTACCGCGCAATGTCGCATCTGCGGTGCATGCCCTGCATGCACCGCTTCTCCGGTTCCGGCGCAGGAGCGCATGATGGAGCAGGCTGCCGCCCCGTATTTCCTGTCAAAGCACGCCCACGTCTGTGTCACCGGCGATGCGATGGTGATTCTGGACCAGGCCACGGGAAAGTATCTTTCCCTTGAAAAACGCGGCGCCGCAGGCCTTGGCAAGCTCGTTCTCGATTGGCCCCTGCAGTCCGATGACGCAAGCACGCCCAGGCTTCTGCAGGCCTTGATCGACCGCCGCCTGATCACCGCGGATCCGCAGCAGGGGAAATCCGCTGCCAGCCCTGCCATTGCGCTGCCTCGGTACTGGGCGCGCGAAGGCGCGCCGCGAGGCCGTCCGCCCATCATGGCGCGCGACCTGCGTCGATTCATCGCCTCGTGCGCCTATGCCGCCTGCAGCAGAACGTTCCTTCCTTTCAGTTCCACGGTGTCGGCCGTGCGCCGTCGGGCGGATCGCGGCCACAGCCGGCCGGTAAGCGCTGAAGAACTGGCCCTGCGGGTGCGGGTGTTCGACTGGCTTCGACCCCTGGCCTTCAGGAAAACCGATGAGTGCTTTCTCTACTGCCTGGCGATGCGCGGATTCCTGTCGAACTACGGCATCGTTCCGGCCTGGGTGTTCGCCGTCAGAACCCAGCCGTTCGCCGCGCATTGCTGGCTGCAGCACGGCGATCAGGTGTTGACCGACATTCCCTTCAACCTGCGCCGGATGGTTCCCATCCCGGTGCTGTAACGAAACCTGCCATGTACCGATACATCGCCGTGCTCTGGAACACCCACTCGGAATCCGCGACGGCGCAGGCGGAACGCATCGTGGAAAGGATCGGCGCCAGGCTGCCCGGCATCGCCTGCGTGTTGAACGACAACGGCGCGGCGATCCATGTGCATAGCGACAACCACGGCTATTTCGAATGCAATCGCTCGAACGCGCTGGTGGTACTGGGCAAGCTGTTCGACAAGACGTTCGGCGAAGGCAAAGTGCCTTGCTGCGTGAACCTGGATCCCGCCACAGCGGACGCCGCCTGCAGCAGCCAGGGCCGCAGCATCGTAGAACACTACTGGGGCCGCTACGTGGCGTTCGGCTTCCAGCAGGAAACGTCGAGCTGGTTCGTCCTGCGCGATCCCACTGCGGAGATCCCGTGCTATATGACCACGGTGGGCCAGTTGACGCTGGTCTTCTCCAACATGGAAGACTGCCTGATGCTGGGTCTGCGCGAATTCAGTGTTGACTGGTCCTTCCTGTCGTACTCGCTGCTGTACCCGTTTCGTGATGGCCTGCAGACCGGCTTCGAGGAAGTCACTGCGGTCGAAGCGGGTGAAGCGGTTTCAATCCGCGATGGAGAGCCGGTGGGCCGGCACTGCCAGTGGGACGTGGTGCGGCTGGCCCGCGACGCGCCGATCGAAGATCTTCAGCAAGCCGTGTCGCTGGCGCGTTCCACGCTGCTGGGCTGCATCGGTGCACTGGCCAGCCCGCACCGGCGCATCCAGCTGCAGCTGTCAGGCGGGCTGGATTCCTCGATCATCCTGGCCGGCCTGTTGCAGGCGCCGTCGGCACCGGAGGTGACGTGTGTCCACCACTACGATGATGGCATCGGTGCCGACGAACGGCTGTTCGCGCGGATGGCAGTGCAAGGGGCCAGTGATTCCTCGGGCAGGCGTTGCGAATACATCGAGTATCGAAGGCAACCTCACTGCGCGCTGGAAGAGATCATGACCTTCCCGCGTACAGCCCGGCCGGCGCATTGTTCCGGCTATCTTCTCCACCGCCGTGAAGTGGCCTTCGACGGTGACACCGTGCAGTTCACCGGCGTTGGCGGTGATGCGGTGTTCCTGCGTTTCAAGGGCAATGCCGCTGCGATCGACTACGCCTGGCGGCGCGGCATCGACCGGGATTTCTTCCGCGTCGCCTTCGAAACCGCGCAGTCCGGCGATTCACTGTACGGCGTGCTGAAGGATGCGATGGTCCATGGTCTGCTCAAGCGGCCAGGCCGCATCAATGGCCGTTGGGGCAAACCGTGCCCATGGGTGCGGGTGGACCGCGCCGAACAGGATGGCCTGCAGCCGGCCTGGTTGCGGCACGCGCAGGCGCAGGGGCATCGCGTATCACCCTACAAGCTGGCCCATATTGGCCGCATGGTGTTTCCGACCAGCGTCCTTGATCCCTTCGAAGGTGCAGGCCACTGGCATGGCGTATCGCCGATCAGTGCGCAGCCGCTTGTCGAACTGTTCGCGCGTGTTCCGCTGCACCTGCTCATCGCGGACGCGGAAGACCGCACCATCGCGCGGCGTGCAATGAAGGGACTGTTGCCGGAGGTGCTGCTGTCGCGGAAGGTGAAATCCTATCTGGATGATCACTCCGTGGCGGTCACCCAGGGGCACCAGCAGTTCATCAGGAATCTGCTGGTTGACGGTATGCTGGCCAAGCGCGGCTATCTCGACAGCGCGCTGGCCGATGCGGGCATCCAGCAGGTCGGCCCGGACCACTCGTCGCAGGTGCTCGGCATCTTCGGCCCGCAGATCAACATCGAAGCGTGGCTGCGGCGCTGGTCCGGCCAGCGTGGCGCGCAGGCGGCCGCCGTGGCCTAGGCGCTGCGGCTCATTTCTTCCAGGTACAGGCTCTCAAGATCGTTCGCGGTGATTGTGCTGGCATCAAGCGTCCTGCGCAGGCGGCCGGCCCGCATCAGGCCGATCGTGGTCGCCACTTCCCGGGCGCGGAACAGATCGTGGGTGGCCATCAGGATCGCCGTGCCGCGATCGCGTTCCCGCACGATCAACTCATGGAATTCGGCTGACGCCGTTGGGTCCAGGCCCGAGGTGGGTTCATCCAGCAACAGGGCCCTGGCTTCCTTGACGATGGCCAGTGCGATGCCGACCTTCTGCCGCATGCCCTTGGAATAGAGGCCCACGCGTCGCCCGAATGCGTCGGTCGCCAGGCCGGCGGACCGGAGTGCGTCCTTCAACCGCGCTGGCGAGCGTTCCTCGACACCGGCCAGGCGGGCGAAGTAGTCCAGATTCTCGTAGCCGGTCAGCTCGTCGTACAGCGCCACGGTCTCGGGGATGTACAGCAGCCGCCGGCGTACCTCCCGCGGCTGCTGGTGCGCACTGAGACCGTCCACTTCGGCCGCACCGGAGGTGGGTTTCAGAAAGCCAAGGAACAGCTTGATGGTGGTCGACTTGCCGGCGCCGTTGGCGCCCAGCAGGCAGAAGATCTCGCCGGGCTTCACCTCGAAGCTGACGTCATCCAGCGCCCGATGTGCACCGTGTTCCATGACCAGGCTTTTTGCAGACAGCATGTGGACGTCTCCTCAGGGCGTTGCCAGCCGGCTGCGCAATGCACCGGCTGCAAGCAGGACAAGCAGGGTGGCAATGATCAGTGCGGCGAGATCGGCGAGGACACCACGTTGGGCGACGCCGGCTGTTTCGTGGAACTGGAAGCGGGGCAGGGTGTCGTACTCTTCGAAGGTCTGCGGCGCGTCACGATCCAGATAGGCCTTGTGCAACAGCCGCCGCGCCTGCCAGAAGGAGTGGACCTGTCCCTGGAAGTCGAGCGCGCGGTCGGCATCCGAGCCTGCGATGCGGTCGAGCGCGTCCTGTGTCGCGACGGCCGGCAGCAGCAGCCGCACCTTGTCCAGAACCTGGCGATGTGCGGCCTCGGCCTGCGCATGCGAGGCGATCAGGCGTTCCAGTTCCCGGTCAGCTGCAACCCGATCGGCGTAGGCCTGGCGCACAGTGTCGGAGATGACGGGGGACGGCGAATTCACTGGCGCCGACGTCGCATGCTCGCGCCGCTGGCGCGTGGCGATGTCGGACTGCATCGCCTTTACTTCGGTGGCGAACTGCATCTGTGACGGCGGCGGCGCGATCAGATTCACCGTGGCCAGCGCCAGCGACGGCGCCATGACCACGATCAGCAGCCACAGCGCGCCGGCGGCGATGGCCGCTTCGGTGGTGCGCCGGGCAAGGCAGCCGATCAGCAGTGCAAGGGCCAGCCAGAACGCGCCGTACAGGAGGACGGTCAGGGCCAGCATGGCCAGGCCCGCAGGACTGCGCGCCGGCCCCGATCGTCACCGCCAGGAGGATGGCCAGTGCGGGCAGCAGCACCATCAGGCCACGGGCCAGCACCTTGACCACCAGCAGGCGCGTTGCCGACACCGGCTGTGACAGCACCAGCGCCGCGATGCCGCGCTCGCGCTCACGGGACCACAGATCGTGGGTGGCCACGAGAATGACCAGCGGCAGCAGGAAGACGATGACGAAGGCGAGGTCGAACCGTCCCGCAGCCCGTGCCGCTGGATTGCCGATGTCGGCCCAAACGTGCTTGAGCAGCTGGGTCGGATCGCCCAGCGCGACCACATCGGCGGTGTAGGGGTAGGCGTCTGCCTGGCCGATCGACAGCGGTGCCATGGCGGTAGGCGCAAGCACCGGCTGGGCGCGGGGCAGCACCGAGGGCGCCTTGCCGACGAATGCCCGGCTGCGTTCCTTCGTCTGTTGTTCTTCCTGCTTGATCAGGGCGATGGCCGCCTCCCGCTGGTCCACCCATGCGCGGCCGTTCCACGCGGCGTAGGCACCCAGCCCGAGCAGCAGGACAAGCAGCACCGGCAGCGCTCGATCGCGCAGCAATCGGCGGATCTCATAGCGGGCAATCGATACAACGTTCATGGCGATCTCCCCAGCTTCCGAGCGGAGATGAGCACCACCACGCAACCCAGCATCAGCCAGACCAGCAGAATGACGAGATTTCCGCGCTGCGCGGTAGCGGTACCGGCCAGGGTCTGTTGCGGTGGCCGGTAGTGCACTGAACGGGTGATGCCGGCGATGTCGGCCACATGCTTCCCGCCTTGTGGTGCCTTGTGCAGTTTCACTTCCTGGTTGAGTGCCTGGATCAACCGATAACGGTAGTCCTCCACGCCGCGCAGGAACGCCAGATGCGCCGGGAAATCCGTGCCGGCGAAGGCGCGCGACCAGGACTGCAGCGCCAGCGTCGGCGAGGCAAGGCCAAACAGGCGCTGGGTGGCGTCCTGCTGCTGGTAGGTGGCATGCAGGCGATCGAAATGGCGGTTGTAGACGCGCGTCGAGTTGGCCTCGGCAAACTCCAGCGCCACACCGCGGAAGTTCAGCGGCAGGTCGTCAACGCTGTCGACCCGGTAGCGCGCCATCAACGCCGTGCGCAGAGCATCAAGGCGTTTGTCGGCCGGGTCATGGCCATCCGCGCCGTTCTCCGCTTCTTCGGTCACGCCGGTCCTGAACGCCGGTGCCGAAGGGGTCGGGTACAGGGATTCGGCAACCGCAGGCGCCACCCTCGGCAGCAGCAGTGTGGACACCACCCAGAAGCCGAGCAGCACGACCAGTGACGTCCGTGCCGAGCCGGCAAATGCCGACACCCCGACGGTAAGTGCACAGAACACCAGCAGATAGAGCAGGTAGGCGGCCGCCAGTGCGAGCAGGGCGGCAAGATCCGTGGCGTCGCCGTACTGGATGGACAGCCCCGGAAGACTGATCAGCAGCATGGCCAGCACCAGCAGCAGCGACGCGGCCGCCAGGGCAATCAAGCGTCCACAGATCAGCACGCCGGCCGAGGCGCCGGTGCCGAGTTCCTGGCGCAGCGTCTCGCGGGCCACATCGCCGGACAGTGTGGCGAACCCGGCGAGGATGATCAGCAGCGGCGCCACCACCTGCAGCGCCCACGCCGCAGAGAAACCCTCGAAGCGGCTGAGTGCGGTGCCACCATCCACGGCACGGTGCCGGGCCGGGTTCTGCGCGTGGCCCTCGATGAACACCGAGGTTCCCAGGTAATCCGTCAGCCCCGGGTCCAGTGCAGCCAGTGGCCGCACAGGGGCAGCAATGGCACGCCCCACATGTGCGGCGCTATGCGGGTCGATTGTGCCCTGGCTGTCCCAGAGCCGCGCCTCTTCCTCGCTCATTGCCTGGCGCTCCTGCGCCTGCAGGGTCAGGCGTGCAGCACCACCGAGCACCGATGCTCCCGCAATCAGCAACAGGGCAAGGGCGAGCCACAGCACGCGCCGCTCGCGCCACATCAGCGTGAGCTGGGTTGCCGCAACAGCAAACGCCTGCTGGATGGCCATGACGGACCGGGACAGGGCAGGGGCTTCGGCGCGCATGGCGGCTTACCAGCGGTGGGTCAGCGACATGGACAGGAAGCGGCCCAACGCTGTCGCATTGGTGGGGTCGTAGCCGGTGTTGATGCTGTTGACGATGAACGGCGGATCCCGGTCGAACAGGTTCTGCACGTTGAACGCAAGTGAGGTGCCACGCTGCGGGTCCGCCGATGCACCGAAGTGGTAGGCGAGGTTCAGATCGACGGTCGTCCAGGAGCTGACGTGGGGCCGGGCGACATTTGCGGGGTCGCGATAACTGTCCACGTAGTTCACGAAGATCCCCGCCGCGGCCTGCTGCCGGCTGAGCGCGATGCCACCGCGCATCTTGAGGTCCACCGGGTAGTACACCGAATTCACCGCATCCACCTCGGGCGACGTACTGGTCACGCGCCGCTTCGACTCGATGATGTACTGCCCGGCCAGGTTCAGCCCGATGTGGGTCTGGCCGGCATCGAAGCCATACGATCCGCTGAAGTCGACACCACGCTGCCGGGTGAAGGCGTTGTTGCGGAAGCGGTTGTCGAGGATCACCTGGCTGTTGGTTTCGTCCATGCCTGGCGGCAACGCATACGGCCCCACGCGCGAGACGAACAGGCCCAGCCCCGATACGCCCAGCTGGCGTGCCTGCTGGATCTGCTGCTGCGTGGGATTGGTGGTCAGGATGTCTGCGTAAGGTGCGGTGGACTGCAGGAACAGCGACGGGAAGCTGCCGCCGAAGCCGCTGCCGATACGGTCGGCGTATTCGATGTGGTAGTAGTTCGCATCGATCTTGAGCCCCGGCAGCGACGGCGGCGCGAACGAGAAACCGCCGGTCCAGGTCTTGGCCCGTTCGGGGCCCAGATCGGGATTGCCATTGGAGAGCATCATCAGGATGGTGTTGCCATTGGCTGCACTCGGGTTGGGCACGTTCGCCACCACCACGGTGTTGTTCAACTGCATGTCCTGGTACACCGGCGCCCGGTAGGAGCGGCCGTAGCTGGTACGGAACGAAAGCCCCTGGGTCGCCTCCCACAGCAGGCCGAACTTGGGGTTCAGCGTGGAACCGAAATCGCTGTAGTCGTCATAGCGCGCTGCGGCGGTCAGGGACAGGCTGCGCACGCCTGGCAGATCCTTCAGCAGCGGAACGTTGAGCTCGGCAAAGGCGGATCTCACGGTGCGCTGCAGGTCGAGCGGCTTTTCCAGGCCGCGGTGATCGATCAGTTCATAGCCATCGCGGCGGTAGCCCGCGCCGAATGCCGCGCGAACCCCACCGGCGGGCAGGCTGAACAGCTCACCGTCGGCGACCAGGTCCAGGTAACGCGATTCGGAGTTGGTATTGGTGGGCGGCGCGGTACTGGCCGAGCTGCCGGTGATGGTGGTGCGCTGATAGGACACATCGCTCCTGCCGAACCCCGAATCCAGGCGCGCCTGCCACTGACGCGGAAGGTCCAGTGTCAGGCCGGCGAACAGGTCGAACTGGCGCGTATGCGGGAACAACCGGGTTTCGTCGGCCGTGCCGGAAATGGTGGTGTCCATCTCGCGCTTGGCGAACGAGCCGGTCACGTTCAGGGTCAGCACATCGCTGAGCTGCTGCACGCCGTCCACGTACAGGCTGTGGCGCTTCGAACCGGGGTAGAGGTCGTACGGCTTGACCCGCACGTTCTTCGAGAAATCCTTGTCCACCGCCGGCAGGTTGC
This sequence comes from Stenotrophomonas sp. 93052_Sma, assembly GCF_056481145.1. Taxonomy (NCBI): domain Bacteria; kingdom Pseudomonadati; phylum Pseudomonadota; class Gammaproteobacteria; order Lysobacterales; family Lysobacteraceae; genus Stenotrophomonas; species Stenotrophomonas sp. 93052_Sma. Next base: position 2,540,048 of record NZ_CM151134.1, on the reverse strand, counting down.
TCTGCTTCAGGAACTCGTAGCTGGCCAGCACATGGCCACCATCCCACGACCAGCCTGCCGACTGCGAGGCCTGGTATTCCTCCATGCCGCCGGTGGTCACGGCGCCGTAACGCACAGCGGTCTCATACCCGGTGAAGTCGCGGCGCAGGATGATGTTGACCACACCGCCGACCGCATCGGTGCCATAGATGGCCGAGGCACCATCGGTGAGGATCTCCACGCGTTCCACCGCACTCAGCGGTATCAGCGAGACATCCACGTACTGGTAGCGGTTCGACGAGGTCACGCGGTGGCCGTTGATCAGGGTCAACGTGGTGCCGGTTCCCAGACCGCGCAGGTTGATGGCGGTGCCCTGGCCGAAGTTGTTGCCGGTATCGCGGTCGACGCCAAGGTTGGCGACGTTGGCACCATTGGCGCCACCGCCGAAGTTCTGCGGCAGTTTCTCGAACAGCTGCTGCACGGTGGCCACGCCGGTGCGGTCGATGGCCTCCTTGTCGATCACGATCACCGGCGAGGCGCCTCCGCCAATGGCATCGCGGATGTTGCTGCCGACCACCAGCACCTTGTCCAGGGTGGCGGTCGGCGCCTCGGGTGCTGCGCCTGCGGCCCGCGAGCGCCGGGCATCGCCGGGGTTCTGGGCGATCGCAGGCACGCTGGCCAACAGTGCAGCGGCAATGCTGAGGGCCATGAGCGCGCGTGGTATGGCAGCGGATACGTTCGTCATTCCCCGGTCCATCGATCCCATCCGAAAGTGGCCTGCGACGTGGCTACGTCGCTCCTGAATGGATATGTTATAGCATATCATTATGGGGTTGAGTCCACGCCGGAACCAGGCCGATGAAGAAGACTGCTGTTCCGCCGCCCGTCGCTGAAATCCTGGGCACGTACTGGAAGGCTGACCGCAGGCTGCTGCTGCTCATCGCCGGCAGTGTCGTGCTGTCCAGCCTGGCCAATGTTGCGGCGCCCTATCTTTTCTCACGTCTGATCGACCGGTTGCCCATCGACGGGGCCAGTGCCCTGGCGTGGGGATTCCTGCTCTACGCCTTCATCCTGGGCGCTGGCAGCGCCCTGCAGAACACCGTGCAGTACCTGTCGTTCCTCAGCGGCGAGAATCTTGGCTTCATCACCAGTACCCGCTACTTCGCCCGTCTGCTGAAGAAGACCAACAGCTTCTTCCTGGAGTACAACGCCGCCGAGCTGCAGGTTGCAGGGGAGAAAGGCCGTGGCGCGCTGAAGATCGTGGTGCAGCTGGGGCTGGTGGCCTTCATTCCCAGTGCGCTGCAGATCCTGCTGACGCTGATAACGCTGGGTGCGTTGATCAACCTGCAGGTGGTGGCCATCGTGCTGGCCTACGGCACGGTAGCCGTCACGCTTTCCGCCATCGCTACCCGGCGCGCACGCATCCATCGCGAAGCTGCGGTCGAGGCCGGCCAGCAGAACGCGCGCTTCGTCGGCAATGCCATGAATGCCATGGAGACGCTGCGCCAGTTCGGTGGCAGCGCCTGGATGGTGCAGCGCTTCGAGCAGAAGGCCCAGGAGGTGCGCGACAGCTGGCGCGCCTACGTACTGCAGCGGATCGGCTTCATTGCGCTGCTGGGCATCGGCCTGGCGGTCGAGTTCATCGTTACCTTCCATCTGTTGCTGCCGCGCTACCAGAGCGGCGGTCTGAGCGTCGGCGACATCGTCCTGTTCAATCTGCTGCTGCTCCAGCTCAACATGCCGTTCGAGATGATCGCCCGTTCGATCGATGACGTCGCGCGCTCGTGGAGCATGCTGGCTCCGCTTTCCACCTTGTGGGCGGCGCCCGAGGAGCAGCAGGTGGCCGATGCCCAGCGCTTTGCGGGTGAAAGCGGCCGGCTGGCGTTCGAGCGGGTCAGCCACCGCTATGGCAACGGTCGCGGGGTAAGCGATGTGTACTTCGCGGCCGAACGTGGCGGCATCAATTTCCTGATCGGCCCGACCGGTGCAGGGAAGTCGACCCTGTTCAAGCTCGCCCTGAAATCGATCGATCCGCAGCGTGGCCGGATCCTGGTCGATGGCCTTGACCTGTCCCGGATCGACCGTGCGGCCTGGCATGCCGCTGTCGCGGTGGTTCCGCAGGATGTCATCCTGCTCAACGAAAGCCTGGCCGACAACATCCTGCTCGGGGCGCGTGATGATGATCGGCTGCGGCATGCCGCACGCAAGGCTGCGATCCTGCCGTTGATCGAGGCGCTGCCCGAGGGGCTGGAAACCACGGTGGGCGAGCGGGGCCTGAAGTTGTCCGGCGGGGAACGCCAACGCATCGCGATTGCCCGTGCACTGTATGGCGAGCCGGCGATCCTGTTTCTGGACGAGGCAAGCTCCGCGCTGGATGAGGCCACTGAACGCGAGATCATGGACCATATCCGCGCACTGGCGAACGATGTAACCGTGGTGGCCATCACCCATCGGCGGGGCATCGTGAGCCCGACTGACCGGGTGATTGATCTCGGGGGCGATGCTTAGGGCCAGGAGGCGCTCCGCAGCCAGCGTGTTCGTCTCGACAATCGGCTATCGTGAGCGCTCTTTCCTGATCGCCCTTCAAGCGCCAACGCATGGAAGCCACTTCGATGACCGTTCGAAACAGACGTTGGTTTCATGCCTTCGTCGTGTCCGTCGTACTCCTTGGTACCGGATGCACGGGCGGAAAGACGCCATCGAAGGAACCGTGGGCAGAGATCGACGAGGTTGCGCAGACCCTGATCGAGCAGCCCTTGCTGCACTCGGCCTCCATTGGCGTGGTGTACCGGGGCAGGACCTTCATCCGCCATCGCGGCGATATGGTGGCCGGTACAGCCGGCGCGCCGACCGATGCCACGCTCTATGAGATCGGCTCACTGAGCAAGACGCTGGCCGGCACCTTGATGGCCAATGCGGTGCTGGAAGGCAGGGTGGGCCTGGAGGATGACGTTCGCACGTACCTGCAGGGCGACTATCCCAACCTGCAGTACCAAGGCCAACCCATCCGCGTCCGCCACCTGCTGTCGCACACCAGTGGCCTGCCGAACATGCTGCCGGAGCGCGCGAACACGGTACTGGAGGACTTTACCGATCACCGCACGCCGGGCGAACTCAATGCGCTCTACGCGCACTACGGCAAGACGGATTTCCTCCGGGACCTGCACGCCGTACAGATCCCGCGGATGCCAGGGAAGGAGTACGCCTACTCCAGCGCAGGGACCGAGCTGGCGGCGCATGTTCTGGAGGTGGCCTACAAGACCGACTACGCGTCACTGCTGCGTGGCTTCTTCAGCGACTCCGCGGCGATGACCGGCCTCCGGATCAGGTTGGATGATGCCGAAGCGCCGCGGTTGGCGGCCGGCTATCACAGCGACAATCCCGTACCGACCACGCCGATGCCGCAGTTGCCATGGGGCGCTTCCGGCAACGTCAAAGCAACCGTCCCGGACATGGTGAAGTACCTTCAGTTCCAACTGGCCAATGGGCCGGTGGTAAAGCAATCGCATCGCGCCCTGGCCAGATTCGACGACGAGTTCAGCATCGGCTACTTCTGGAACATCGTCGCCGGCGATCGCCAGAAGGGCGTCTACTATGCCCACCACGGTGGCGTACCGCGCTCACAGTGCTACATCTACATCATGCCCGAGCACGATCTGGGCATCTTCGTGATCACCAACCAGAGTGGCGACCAGACCGCGCATGCCATGGAAGCGGCGATCGATGCCCTGGTAGGGAAGATTGCTGCAGGCAAGACCCCATAGTCCGGGGGGGCGCCCGGCAGCCCCCGACTAGAGCAGCAACAGTGCCCCGATCAGCGCAGGCGGCATCACCAGCGCGCCGACGCGCAGGAAGTCGAGCGCGCTGACATGCTCGCCCTCGCGGCGCAGCGCCACCAGCCACAGCATCGTGGCCAACGAGCCGGTCACCGACAGGTTGGGGCCCAGGTCCACGCCGACCAGCAATGCGGCGCGGGTCTGTGCCGGCAGGTCGGCCATCTGGCCCAGCGAGCCTGCGGCGAGGCCGACCGGCAGATTGTTGGCCACGTTGCTCAGCAACGCCGCCGCGCCACCGGCCAGCCAGCTGGCCTGGTGTGGCGATGCCTGCGCTACGGCCTGCAGCGCGCTGGCCGCCGCCTGGATGACACCGGTCTGGGCCACCGCTTCCACCAGCACGAACAGGCCGGCCACCAGCGGCAGTACGCCCCATGACACATGGCGCAGCAGCGGCAACGGACTGCGCCGCTGGCGCATCGCCACCACTGCCACGCTCAGCGTGCCTGCGCAGAACGTGGCCAGGCCGAGCGGGCCGTTCAGTGCGGAGGTCACCAGCAGCACGGTGCCGGTGAACAACACGCCCAGCGCGCTCAGCCGGCCACCTTCGGTCAGCGGGCGATGCGCCGGCGCCGCCACCAGAGGCTGCGCGATCTCGCGCCGATGCACCCAGCGCAGCACCAGATAGGTGGCACCGATCGCGGCCAGTGACGGCATCGCGAACTGTGCCAGCCACTGCATCAAGGGCGGCATGTGCTGGCCGTACACCACCAGGTTGGCCGGGTTGGAAATGGGCAGCACGAAGCTGGCCGCATTGGCGATGAACGCGCAGACGAACAGATAGGGCAGGGGATTGGTACGGGCGGCCTTGCAGGCGGCGTAGACCGCCGGGGTCAGCACCACCGCCGTGGCATCGTTGGAAAGAAACACGGTCACCAACGTGCCGACCAGGAACACGAGGTCGAACAGGCGTCGTCCCGAGCCGCCTGCGTGGCGGACCGCGTACAACGCCAGCCAGTCGAACAGGCCTTCGCGCCGGGCCAGCTCGGCCAGCACCATCATGCCGACCAGGAACAGATAGACATCGCGCCCCTCGGCCACCGCGTGCAAGGTCGTGCCGAACGACATCGCTCCCAGCAGTGGAAGCAGAAGGGCAGCCCCCAGTGCCCACACATATTCCGGAATGCGGAACGGCCGGAACAGCAGGCCGACGGTGGCAACGGCCACGGCCGCCCAGATGAGGAAAGAGGAGTAGGAAACGAGCATCGGGCGGGGTGTATCAGCGGCGCCGACGCGTACCTCGCAGGAGCGCGCCCGCTGCAATCACGGCAGTTCGGGGAAGGCGGCATCATACTCCGTGAGCTGCGCCCGAGTTGTGGAGCCCAGTCCATGCTCGTCTGCTTGCCGCATGCCCCCGGCACCCACGCTCCGCGAACGTTTTCTTCGGGCGCTCTTCACCGTCGCTCCGCTTAGAGTGAAGGCCACTCAAAGTGTCACGCATGGAATCAACGATGTCCGAATACCGGGACTGGATCTTCAATGCCAACGGCCGAACCCTGGTAGCCCGGGTGGAGCTGGATGGCGACGGCGGCGGCACCATCAACCGCTACCAGTTGACTCCGGGTCCCGCGCAGTCCGGGCTGTGCATCAAGGTAGCCTCGCAGGCCGAAGCCGCAAAGAAGCTCGAAACCGAGGTGGAGAAGCTGCTCGGCCCAGAGTGGTGAGAGGGCTTCGCTACGGCAGAAGCGTTGAGAGGTCGCCAGCGCAAATCCACAATCTCATTCCATGCGACGGCCGACCGTATTCTTCGGGCCATGCATTCACCCTCCAGCCCTCCCGATTTCATGACCGCTACTCGGCCCTCCGGCTGGGTGCAGAGCGGTGACCGCTGGGACCTGTGGTGGAACGGCCGCTGCGTGGCCAACATCGTGCCGCATGCCGTGCTCGGTGTCCGCCTGTTCCTCGACGCGCGGAAAATGTCACAGACCAAGGTGGTGGCTGCCGCAAATGCGCGGCAGGCCAAGCGCTACGCCGAACGCTGGTGCGCCGCCCGGCTCTGCCCGCAGTTGCGGTTGCGCGATGCGGTGGCGCGGCTGTTGGATGCCGGTACTCCACCACCTTCCGCGCTCACGCGGGAGCAGCGGCAGCAGGCCCGCCGCCTGGCCGAGGCCGGGTCGCGTGAGATGGGCCGGATCAAGGAGGCGCTGGCGCTGAGACGGACCCCTGCGATGTCGCGAGCGCAGGAGCAGGCACGCCCGCTACCCAGATAGAACCTCGGCCACGTGGTCCTGCGCGCACCTATAATGCCGCCCCCAGCCTCGATCACTTGCTGATCGAGGCACCTGCCGGGTCTACCTGCGGCATCCATCTGGAGTTGATCAAGAATGCAGACGTTCACGGAAGAATGGATTGGCGCCCTGCGGCGCGTTGCACTCTGTGCGGGGCTGGCTGCCCTGGCCTGTAGCACGCCTGCGCTTGGCAATGACAACGCAGCCGAGCGGGATCGCGTGATGGCTGCGGCGAAGACCGGCAACGCGGAAGCCCAGAATGAACTTGGGGACAGGTATCTGCGCGGCGCAGGCGTCGACAGGGACGCAGCGAAGGCAGCGGACTGGTACCGCAAGGCGGCCGATCAGGGCTATGCGCCGGCACAGTCCATGCTGGGTGTGCTGTATCTGCGAGGCAATGGCGTGCCGAAGGATTCCGCTCAGGCCCTGCACTGGGTACGCAAGGCTGCCGATCAGGGCAATGCGGACGCACAGTCCGATCTCGGGATCATGTACCTGCAGGGCCTGGGCCCGCAGCAGGATGATGCCCAGGCTGTCCTGTGGCTCCGCCGAGCCGCTGAACTCGGCTCGCCGGCCGGGCAGTACAGCCTTGCCAATCTCTATCAGAAGGGACGCGCCGGCCTCACGAAAGACGAGGCCCAGGCCATGCAGTGGTATGCCAGGGCAGCCGTGCAGGAGCTCGGCCTAGCGGGAGTCAAGGAGGCCCGTCTGGAGCTGTGCCTGAATCGCAAGGAGAACGAGGTGTGGTGTGCCGAGATGGACACGCCCGGCGCGTTTGGCCCGGTTGAAGCATTCACAGCGGCTGCCGATGGCGGTGATGTGGAGGCGCAGACCAGGCTCGCCCTGATGTATGCCAAGGGTATCAGCGTACAGAAGGATGAGGCCCGATCCGCCGACCTGTATCGCAAGGCGGCAATGGCGGGCTACGCGCCTGCACAGGCCGAGCTGGGATACCTGTACTCCATCGGGCGCGGGGTGCCCAAGGACCAGGAAGAGGATATCTACTGGACCTGTGAGGCTGCAGCGCAGGGAAACCGCAGGGCGATCCGCAATCTGGCCATCAAGCAGACCTACGATCTGTTCGATCCGAAGGAGTGCCCCGAGCGGCGCGCGCAAGCGCTGAGTGCCGATGCGTCCGGACCCCGCACAGAGGTCCGGACGCAGATCGCTTGCAGCGGTTACGCCGAGAGCTCCTCGCGCACGATCCTGGCCCCTTCGCTGAGCGCACGCAGCTTGCCCCGTGCCACGTCACGGGCCAGCGGCGCCATGCCGCAGTTGGTGCTCGGGTAGAGCTTGTCGGCATCCACGAACTGCAGCGCCTTGCGCAGGGTGTTGGCCACTTCCTCAGCCGTCTCCACCGTGCTGGAAGCCACGTCGATGGCGCCCACCATCACCTTCTTGCCGCGCACCAGCTCGATCAGATCGATCGGCACGTGCGAGTTGTGGCATTCCAGCGAGATGATGTCGAGGTTGGAGGTCTGCAGCTTCGGGAACGACTCTTCATACTGGCGCCATTCCGAGCCCAGCGTCTGCTTCCAGTCGGTGTTGGCCTTGATGCCGTAGCCGTAGCAGATATGCACGGCAGTCTCGCACTTCAGTCCTTCGATCGCACGCTCCAGTGCGGCCACGCCCCAGTCGTTCACTTCGTCGAAGAACACGTTGAAGGCGGGCTCGTCGAACTGGATGATGTCGACGCCAGCGGCTTCCAGCTCCCTCGCTTCCTCGTTGAGGATCTTCGCGAATTCCCAGGCCAGCTTCTCTCGGCTCTTGTAGTGCGCATCGTACAGGGTGTCGATCATGGTCATCGGCCCGGGTAGTGCCCACTTGATCGGCTGCGTGGTCTGCCGGCGCAGGAACTTCGCATCCTCCACGAACACCGGCTTGGGGCGGCTCACGGCGCCGACCACGGTCGGCACGCTGGCGTCGTAGCGGTTGCGGATGCGCACGGTTTCGCGCTTCTCGAAATCGACGCCGTTGAGGTGCTCGATGAACGTGGTAACGAAGTGCTGCCGGGTCTGCTCACCGTCGCTGACGATATCGATGCCGGCGTGCTGCTGTTCCTGCAGGGACAGGCGCAGGGCATCCTGCTTGCCTTCGGTCAAGCCTTCATCCTGCAGTTTCCAGGGCGACCAGAGCTTTTCGGGCTCCGCCAGCCAGGAGGGCTTGGGCAGGCTGCCGGCGGTGGAGGTGGGGAGCAGTTTCTTCGTCGACATTGCGTTCTGTGTCCTGGGGCGAATGGAGAATCGATGGATCAGCGGGCAGCCCACTGCTCAAGCACGGCGCGATACGGCTTGATGAAGTGCTCTTCGGTGAATTTGCCCTGCTTGACCGCCAGCTGGCTGCGCTCTTCGCGGTCGTAGACGATGCGGGTGGAGGAGTAGTCCTGGTGCTTCAGGCTGGGCTGGTAGACCTTGCCGGCCACGGAATTGGCGTTGTAGATCTCCGGCCGGTAGATCTTCTGGAATGCCTCCATCGTGCTGATGGTGCCGATCAGTTCCAGGTTCGAGTAGTCGCCCAGCAGGTCGCCCTGGAAGTAGAACGCCAGCGGCGCGACGCTGCCTGGCGGCATGAAATAGCGCACCTGCAGGCCCATCTTGTCGAAGTACTGGTCGGTGGGGGAGAACTCGCCCTGGCGATACTCCACCCCCAGGATGGGATGGTGGTTCTCGGTACGATGGTAGGTCTTGCTGCTGGAGACGCTGATGCAGATCACCGGCCCCTTGCTGAAATTGGCGCGGTAGGCCTCCGATTCCAGGAAGTGCTGGAACAGCTTGCCGTGAAGATCACCGAAGCCTTCCGGAATGCCGAAGGTGGCCTTTCCCTCGTTGCTGGCCGGCAGTACCACGCTGAAGTCGTAGTCGCGCACATAGGACGAGAAGTTGTTGCCGACGATGCCTTCGGTGCGCGTGCCGGTACGCGTGTCGACGATGGTCGGCCGCAGCACTTCGATCAGCGGGAACGGATCGCTGCCGTCGGCTCCATCGATGTGCATCTCCACCGAGATGATGTCCAGCTCAACGGCGTAGCGGTCCGCACTCGGGTTGTCCCAGTGCGCCAGGTCGTTGAAGCGGTTGTTGATCATGCTGATCGTGTTGCGCAGGTTCTCCTGGCGGGACTCGCCGCGAGCCAGGTTGGCGAAGTTGGTGGTGATGCGCGTGCCGTCAGCGGGCTGGTAGTCCTCGTTGAAAGGGATGCGCGTGATGCTGAAGGTGAAGTTCTCGGTCGTCATGGGCGGCGTTCCGGGTTGCGGAGGTGACATCCGAATGCGGGTCGCTGGCATTCGGCATTCAAAGGACTGCAGCGGTCTCGGCAGTGGCAGGCGCTGCGCGGTGGGACAGGGCAAGCAGGGGCAGTGCCCGCTGCACTGCCAGCCGTGCGCGCTGGATCAGGGCCTCGTTGTGCACGCGGCCCTCGGCGAAATCGCGGTCGGTGGCGTAGACGCCGAGGGGCAGGGTGCGCGCCTGGAAGAAGCTGAAGAGCGGCCGCAGCTGATGATCGATCACCAGTGCGTGGCGCTCGCTGCCGCCGGTGGCGGCCAGCAGGATGGGGGTGTCGACCAGCGCATCCTGGTGGATGAAATCGAAGAAGTGCTTGAACAGGCCGGTGTACGAGCCGCGGTAGACCGGCGTGGCCACCACCAGTACGTCTGCCTGTTCAACGGCCACCAGCTGCCGCTCCACAGCCTCGGGCAGCTGCGAGCGCCACAGTGCACCGGCCAGCTGCGGCGCCAGCTCGCCCAGCTCGATCAGGTGCGGCTCGCAGGCAACGTCCTCGCCGATCAGGTCCAGCAGGTGCTCGGCCAGGGTTGCAGCCCTGGAGGGGCGCTGCAGTCCGCCGGAAACGGCGACGATACGGAGGGGGCGGGTCATCTGTTCGCTTTCACCAGGGGAGGGGCTCCTTCGGGCAATCTGCGGGGGGCGCAGTCCTGCAGGCCGGCGAGGTGACCGGGCTGGCAGGCAACCGAAGGTATGACCCGATCCTAGTCATGCCCTTCCATGACGTAAAATGGTATTACTTCACCAATCCATGAGCAGAATTCATCGTCATGCTGGAACGGATCCACCTCAGCATCGTGCAGCAGGTCGAGCAGCAGGGCTCGCTGACCGCTGCCGCCGGCGTACTCAACCTGACCCAGTCAGCCCTGAGCCACAGCATGAAGAAGCTGGAGCAGCAGCTCGGCACCGACGTCTGGCTGCGCGAAGGCCGCAGCCTGCGCCTGACCCAGGCCGGGCAGTACCTGCTGGCGGTCGCCAACCGGGTGCTGCCGCAGCTGGACCTGGCCGAGGAACGGTTGGGCCAGTTCGCGCAGGGCGAGCGCGGCGCGCTGCGCATCGGCATGGAATGCCATCCCTGCTACCAGTGGCTGCTGAAGATCGTCTCGCCGTACCTGGCCGCCTGGCCGGACGTGGATGTGGACGTCAAGCAGAAGTTCCAGTTCGGCGGTATCGGCGCGCTGTTCGGCTACGAGATCGACCTGCTGGTCACGCCCGATCCGCTGCTGAAGCCGGGCCTGAAGTTCGTGCCCGTGTTCGACTACGAGCAGGTGCTGGTGGTGGCCAAGGACCATGCACTGGCCAATGTGGACCACGTAAAGCCGCGTCAGCTCGGCCAGGAAGTGCTGATCAGCTACCCGGTGCCGTTCGAGCGCCTGGACATCTACAACCAGTTCCTGCTGCCGGCCGGCATCACGCCGCGGCGCCACAAGACCATCGAAACCACCGACATCATGATGCAGATGGTGGCCAGCGGTCGCGGCGTGGCCGCGATGCCGCGCTGGCTGGTGGAGGAATATGCCGCGCGCATGGACGTGGTGCCGGTGCGCCTGGGGGCGAAGGGCATTCCCAAGCAGATCTACCTGGGCGCGCGAGGCGGATACCGGCATCGACTACCTGCAGGCCTTCGTCGAACTGGCCCGCAACAGCTCGCCGCTGGCCGGCAATGTGCGCGGAGCGCGTTGATGCCGGCCGGTACCTCATCGCAGGCGGACGCCTTCATCAACGCCTTTTCATTGGAAGTCAGCGCGAAGGCCATGCCGGCACTGCGCGCCGAGGCGGCCCGCATCCGGCGCGGCACGGTCATCTCCATTCCCTGGCTGGCCAGCGAGGACGACGATGCACGCCTGGCCGCCGCACGCACGGTGCGCGAGCTCGGCTTCGCGCCGATGCCGCATCTCTCCGCCCGCCGCATCGGCTCGCACGCAGCGCTTGAGCGCTTTCTGGAGCGCGCCACCAGCGAAGCCGGGATCACCCGCTGCCTGCTGGTCGCGGGTGACCTGGCCACACCCGCCGGGCCGTTTGCCGACAGTGCTTCAATCATCCAGACCGGTCTTCTGGAGCACTCCGGGATCAAGGTCGTTGGTATCGGCGGGCACCCGGAAGGCCACCCGGTGATGAGCGCTGACGATCGCTGGGAGGTGCTTGGGCGTAAATGCCAGGCCATCGAAGCGCGCGGCATGGCCCCCTTGGTCGTCACCCAGTTCGCCTTCGATGCCGATACCGTGCTGGCCTGGCTGGATGCACTGCGCGCGTGGCATCACGGTTCCAGTGCTGGTCGGCGTACCGGGGCCGGCCAGCATCACGCGGCTGCTGCGCTACGCCGCGATGTGCGGCGTGGGCGCCAGTGCATCGATGCTGGCCAGGTATGGCATCTCGATCGGACGGCTGCTCGGCACGGCGGGGCCGGAGGTGTTTGTGGATCGGTTGGTGAGTGGGCTGACGGCCGGGCACGGCCAGATCAGCCCGCACCTGTTCCCGTTCGGCGGCATTACCCCATCATTGGACTGGATCGAGCGGTACCGGCGGCGCACGTCGGTCGCCAGCGTCTGATGCTCTATCGATGATCGCGTGGCCGGGCCCTTCAGCCCGGCAGTTCGCACTTCATCCTGCCGTCCACGTAGTACGGCTTGGGCACGTTCGGGTTCTCGCTGGTCTTCTCGAAGACCACCTCGAACGAAGACGCATCGGGCAAGCCCTTGCGGTCGGTGCACGCCTCCTGCAGCTTCTTCTTGACCGCAGCGATGCCCGCATCGCGGTTGGCGCCGTCGGCACTGTTGGTCAGGTTCACGGTTTCGGCCGAGGCCAGTGGGCTCAGTGCCAGCAGGCAGCCGGTCAACATCAGGGTGTGCAGCTTGGTCATGGGTCGTACCTCATGGGTCTCCAATGAGGCACCAGCATAGATCGGGGCTGTTAACGCCCTGTGGCCGCCCCGGCTTCGGGGCCGGTTCTGCGGCATTCGTCGTCGAACATGGGAGGTTGGTCGGACGTTTCCCCTTCGCCGGAGGTGTTCGGCTAGGCTGCAGCGACTGACCGCAAGGATGAGGCACCCATGATCCGCTGGCTGTTTCTGGCGCTTGCCGCGCTGCCGCTCGCTGCTGGAGCCGTGGTCATCCGCCACGATGTGGACGATGCCCGCTACCGGATCGATGGTTCCGGGTTTCCGGCCCTGGCTGACATGCCGGGCGAAGGGCAGGGCGTTCTGATCGCGCCGCAGTGGGTGCTGACAGCAGCGCATGCCGCACCGATGGAGGGGATGGGGCAGACCATCACCATCAATGGGAAGGACTACGGCGTGGAACGCGTATTCCTGCATCCCGGTTACCGGAGACTGCCTGACGCGTTGGGCAAGGAGGCATTGGCAACGGGAAATCCTGGGAAGATCCACGCGTTCCTGGCCGGGTCGGATGACATTGCATTGATCCGGCTCGCCATCCCGGTGAACGATGTGCAGCCCGTAGCACTCTATCGCGGCACTGCCGAGGTCGCGCAGGTCGCCGCCTTGATCGGTAAGGGCGCCACTGGCAATGGGGCGGTTGGACTGGTGCTGGACGGCCCGCATCGGACCACTTTGCGGCGGGCATACAACGCCATTACCGGCGGAAACGATCGTTATCTCTGGTATCGGTTCGATGCCCCGCCACAGGGCCTGCCGCTTGAAGGCGTGCTCGGTAACGGGGACAGCGGCGGCCCATTGGTGATCAAGGATCACGGCGTCTGGCAGCTGGTGGGGCTGGGCTCCTGGATCACCGCCGTTCCCGAGCATGCCCTTGAGGCCGGCTTCTACGGGCAGGTGGTGCACAACGTTCGGGTATCGCGCTATGTGGGCTGGATCGAGAGCGTCCTGGGTGCGCCCACTTATCGTCCCGTAACCCTCGAAGACTGACAGCTGTCACTGGTTGCAACCCGGGCGGAAGCGAATAGTGGGCGCCAAGGCGAGGGCACCTCGCCACCACCTACCAAGGCGACCGCTCATGAATATGCTCCAGCAACTCACCTCGCAGACGCCGATCTGGGTCTGGCTGCTCCTGGCGTTCCTGGTCACGCGTGGCATCGCCGCCATGAAACCGGGTGAGACTTCGTTGCAGAAGCTGGCGATCGTGCCCGTCCTGTTCGCCGTGTGGGGCGCGTGGTCGATCAGTCATCGCTTCGGCACCTCGCTGACCGCCTGGGGCGAGTGGTTGGCCGGCATCGGCACCGGGGCGGCACTGGGATGGCTGCTGCTGGGCCACGTGAAGCTGACACTGGACGGCGCCACCGGAAAGCTCTGGCGCAACGCGGACTTCAGCCTGCTGCCGCTGCTGCTGGTCACCTTCCTGGTGAAGTACGGTTTCGAAGTCGCATTTGCGGTGTCGCCGTCGCTGACCGGCAACGCCGGCTTCAGTGCCGCCTACCTGCTGCTGGCAGGCGGATTCACCGGCATCTTCGTCGGCAAGTACTGCCGCTACCTGGCCTCGTTGCGACCGGATGCGGCAGGTAAAGGGGTTGGGGTCGCAGGCTGAAACCAGCTTCGTCGTGATGCGTCACATTAATAGCCCCGAAGGATGGTGCTGGCCCCTGGCCGGCAACCCTGTCCCTACAGGCTCCAATCAACCCGCATGCCCGCGATCTGCGCATACGGCAGGTCTCGCTGGCGCCCAGCACCATCATTGGCGAGCTGCTGCTTGCATTTCATGACGTGGCCGGGACGGGGCAGGGAGTTCCAATTGCAAATGACTCTCACTACACTTGCGGCATCCCACCCCTTCCGCCTCCTATGGCGGCCAGAACTCCGGCTCCCAACGTGAATTCCCCGCCCCACCTGTGCAGACCGCAGGCATTTGCCCTGAGGGTGATGTGTCCACGCTAGGCCGGGGCACGGGCAGCAACGCGGATCGGGCCTCGTCCACGGAGGAGGGCATTCCGGAAGGCGCCTCGCCAATGGGCGGGAACCTCCTTGCGAAAGCCTATGCCCGCTGGCGAGGGCCCATTCTGCGCAGCCTTGCGCGTGTCAGAGGTGCGGACGGTGAGGACGCCCTGCACGACGGTGCAGTCAAATGGCTGGCGGCAAACCCTGCACTGGCCTCGTGCGACCAGCAAGGCGCCTATTTCCGGCGAACGGTGATGAACACCGTGGCCGATGAATATCGTGAGCACACCGCAGGCCGCCGTCTCCAGACGCTGCCGCTGGCAGATGCAGAAGATGCGGGTCAAGCCATCGCCAGCGATGAATCACAGTGCCCGTTGCAGCTCAGCGCCCAGCGGCAGCGCCTGGAGCGCCTGCGAGAAGCACTGGCCGAGCTGCCGGAGCGTCAACGCGAGGCCTTCGTGCTCTGCCGCTTCGATGGGCTGACCCAGGAGGACGCGGCCGCTCGCATGCAGATCTCCCGCCGCATGGTGGTCAAGCACCTGTCGCGAGCGGTTGCCTACTGCGAAGTGCGGGTACGCTATGCGTCTCTGGCACAGATGCAGGAACTGCATCGTCCGACCAAGGCGGGCGAGGCGTTGGCGCCTGCCATCGATGCTGATTTTCCCTGCCGATGACCGATCTCCCTTCTGCCGCAGGTTCCGACCCGTTTGCCCTGCATGAGGCGGCCGCCGCGTGGCTGGTACGGCGGCAGGATGCGGATTGGCAACCGAAGGATGAGGCGGCCCTGCAGCACTGGCTGGTCGAGAGCGAAGCGCACCGACAGGCGTTCGCCGATGTGACCAGAACCTGGCACGACCTGGGCCAGCTGCCACGCCCCGTACTGGCCTCGGACGCGCACGCGGTGATCACCCCAGCAGTACCTGCACCTGCGGCTCTACGGCGGGGCAGGGCGGCGCGGCGTGCACGGTCGTGGCGCCTGCCACGCGTTGCGGCGGCTGCGGCCGTGGCGATGCTGGCCTTGGGGTACGTCGGCTACGGTTGGTACACCGCGCCCAGCTACGTACAGGACGTGGCCACCGGTGCGGGCGAGATACGCGATCTTCAATTGCCGGACGGCTCACGGATTTCACTCAATGCACGCAGCACGCTGGCGGTGCATTTCTATCGATCCCGTCGTGAAGTGGTGCTCAGCCAGGGCGAGGCGTACTTCGAGGTCGCCCCGGCGGCCGACCGGCCCTTCACCGTCGATGCCCAGCGCAGCCGGGTGACGGTGGTCGGCACGGCCTTCAATGTGCGCAATGGGCCGGGCGAAGTCGTGGTCAAGGTGCTGCATGGGCACGTGCGGGTACAGCCGGATCGCGCCGAAGGCACCGCGCCGGTCAGCCTGCACGCTGAACAAGGCCTGGCCGTTACCACGCTTACAGCCGCCTACCGCTCCATTGCCGCCAGCGCAGACAGCATTGGCGGCTGGCGCAACGGGCGCCTGGTGTTCCGGCGCACCCCGCTGGACGAAGTGGCGCAGGAGGTCGGGCAGTATCTGGGCCATCCCGTCACGTTGGGCCAGCCAGGGCTGAAGTTCCTGCCGGTCTCCGGCTACGCAGCCACCGATGCCCCGGCCACCTTCCTGGAAGCGCTGCCGGATCTGTTGCCCGTGCAGGTGACCCGCACTGCCCAGGGCGGCTATCGCATCGACGAACGGCCTGTCACCCGCTGACGCCGGAACGAAAATTTCTTCCGGCGCGGGTTCCCACCCCACCGCCATTTTCCGTTTACCCCAGTGAGGCCAGTAGCGGCCAAGCATGATGGAGCGGTAATGGGGTACATGAAGATCAAGCGCGCACTTGTTGCTGGCGCGTTCTCTACGGGGGTACACGCCAAGCGGCTGCCGTTGCTGGCACTGTGCATTTCCAGCGCGCTGGCAGCGCCAGCCATCGCACAGGCGCAGCCGGCTGCGCGCGTGCAGTTCAATATTCCGGCGCAACCGCTGGATGCCGCACTGCGCCGCTTTTCCGAGCAGTCCCGGCAGCAGGTGCTGTTCAGCGAATCGGCGGTGGCGGGCCGTCGCGCCCCGGCCTTGACCGGCAGCTACACGCCGCAGGAGGCACTGGCGCGCCTGCTGGAGGGGAGTGGCGTGCGTGTCAATGCCACCCGTCCGGGCGTGTTCACCCTGGCCCAGGAAGCAGCAACACCTGCGCGCAGCAAGGAGGCCCAGACCACCCTGCAGACGGTGAACGTCACCGCCAATGCGCCAAGCGATGGCGCTTACACGGCACGTGAGCTGAGCCTGGGCAAGCTGGGGCAGAGCATCCGCCAGACCCCACAGTCGGTCAGCGTGATCACCCGCCAGCAGCTGGACGACCGCAACCTCACCACGCTGGACGAAGCGCTGGCACAGACCACCGGCGTGACCAAGACCGCCCGCAACTTCGGCAACCACAAGTTCTCGATCCGCAGCTTCACCGTGGACGACAGCAACTATCTGGTCGATGGCGTGGCCGGCATTGTCTATGCCCCGGTGGGCTGGCTGCCGATCGACACCGCCGTGCTGGAACGGGTTGAAGTGCTGCGCGGTGCCGGTGGCATGATGCTCGGCGCGGCCGACCCCAGCGGAGCAATCAACATGGTGCGCAAGCGCCCGCGCGACCAGGCTCATCTGGATCTGGCCGCCACCGTGGGCTCGTGGGACAACTACCGCGTCGAGGTGGATGGCGGTGGCCCGCTCAATGCTACCGGCAGCGTGCGCGGCCGACTGGTCGCCGCCTATCAGGATCGCGACTACTTCCAGCGGGGCACCTCATCGAAGACGCCGGTGGCCTATGGGGTGATCGATGCCGATCTGGGCACGGATACCACGCTGACCTTCGGCCTGCGCCATCAGGCCAGTAACACCGACGGCTACTGGCTGTTCGGCCTGCCGCGCTACACCGATGGTGGTGCGCTGGACATCAAGCGTTCCACCTCGCTCATCCAGGACTGGAACCGGCAGGAAGGCTCCGTCGACGAAGCCTTTGCAGAGGCGGAGCACCGCTTCAACGAACGCTGGAAGGCACGCCTGTCGCTGAACCGCACCGAGTCGGACCTGGACCAGCGTGTTGCAGTTCCGCTGGGCGGGGTGGATCGCGCCACCGGCATCGGTTCGCGCTTCTATGACATCTATTTCAACCGCTCGCGCGTGCGCAGCGATGGCATCGACCTGCACACCACCGGCAGTTTCGACGCCTTCGGCCGCAGCCATCAGCTGCTGCTGGGCGCGATGTGGTCGCGCCAGCGTACCCGCCAGAGCTCGGCGGACCTGGCCATCGACGTGCCGATTGATGTCTACGCACCCGACCACAGCGCCATCGCGCAGCCGCTGCAGCCCGCGTGGGACTGGTCGGAAAACGCACGCGCCCAGCAGAGCGGCGTGTACAGCAACCTGCGCCTGCAGCTGGCAGAGCCGCTGCACCTTACGCTGGGCGGCCGGCTGAGCTGGGTGAAGTACCAGTCCAGCGATGGCTTCACTGGCGCCAAGAGCCGCGACTACGAACAGAAGCACGAATTCACCCCGTACGCCGGCCTTGTCTACGACCTGGGTCCGCAATGGTCGGTCTATGCCAGCTACGCCGATACCTTCCAGCCGCAGAGCTCGTACGTCACCGCGTCCGGCTCGGTGCTGGATCCGGCCATCGGCGCCAACTACGAGCTGGGCGTGAAGGGTGAGTTGAACGATGGCCGCCTGAATGTCTCCGCCGCAGTGTTCTCCATCCGCAAGACCGGCAACGCCGTGGTGGACGAATCCGACCCGGGCAGCTGCCGTGGCTCGCTGGCGTCGTCCGATTGCTACCGCAATGGCGGCAAGCTGCGCAGCAAGGGCTTTGAGCTGGAGGCTAGCGGCGAACTGGCGCCGGGCTGGCAGATGATGGCGGGCTATACCCACGTCACCAGCCGCGACGATGAGGGCGCGACCATCAGCGCCGAGACGCCCCGCCACCTGCTGCGCCTGTCGACGTCCTACCAGCTGCCGGGCAAGTGGAACGCGTTCTCCGTGGGCGGTGGCGTATCGGCACAGAGCAGCTATTCCTATCCGGCCTACGACGACCCGGACTGGCGCATGGGCGCAGCGGGACGTGCCGTGTGGGACCTGCGCGCCGGCTACCGGATCAATCCGCGCTGGAGCGTGGGCCTCAACGTAGCCAACCTGTTCGACACGCGCTATTACGCGATGATCAGCCAGATCCGCCGCGGCAACTTCTTCGGCGAACCGCGCAATGTAATGCTGACGCTGCGCGGCTCGCTGTGATCTTCCGAAACCGGCGGGGCAACGGCCTGCCCGCCACGGGGCAGGCATGAAGGCAGGCTTCCGGCAGAGCATGTCGTGGCTGCACACGTGGTGCGGCCTTACCTGCGGCTGGCTGCTGTGCGCGATCTTCCTGACCGGCACGCTCAGCGTGTTCCGCGAGCCGATCACGCGATGGATGGAGGCCGGCCCCGTGCCGGCCTCCTTGCCGGCGGTGGACACCGCAACGCAGGCGGTGCGTGCGCAGCACTGGCTGGCCGCAAACACCACCGATGCCCGGGCATGGCAGATCCGTTGGCCTGCGCAGCACGGCTGGCCGCTGGAGCTGTCATGGGAGGATGGCGACGGCAACGCGCACGAACGCTGGGTGGATGCCAGTACAGGCATGCCACAGCCTCCACCTCGTCTTCGGGAAACCGAAGGCGGGCGCCACTTCATGTCCTTCCATTACACCCTGCACGGTGGCATGGCCGGCTACTGGCTGGTCGGCTGGATCACCGCCTGCATGCTGCTGGCGCTGGTGTCCGGCGTGGTAGTGCATAAACGCATCTTCAAGGACTTCTTCACCTTCCGCCCGGGCAAGGGACAGCGCAGTTGGCTGGATGCGCACAACCTGAGTGCCGTGCTGACCCTGCCATTCCTGTTCATGATCGGCTACACGGGGCTGACCTTCTTCTACAGCAGCTATCTGCCGTGGCCGGTGCACACCGCCTATGGCGATGCGGATGGCGCCTATGCGCGCTACGAAGCCGAGCTGGCGCCTGCACCGTTGGCTCCGCCCGGCATCCTGGTATCCACCGCGCAACTGCCGGACCTGCCGCAACTGCTGGCACGCGCGCACGCCATCAGCGGGCAGCCACCGGCACTGGTCGTGATCCAGGCGCCCGGCACCGTGCACAGCGTGGTGGAGGTGATCGGCCGCAAGCCCGAGGGGGGCGCGGACAGGCATCTGCTGACCGAAGCCAGCCGGGTGACGTTCGATGCTGCCAGCGGCACGCTGTTGCAACAGCATGGCGCACGTCCGCATGCCATTGGCGCCGTACAGGTGCACGAAACCATCGAAGCACTGCACAAGGCCGATTTCGGCGGCTGGCCGATGAAGTGGCTGTACTTCATCAGCGGCCTGCTGGGCACGGCGATGATCGCCATCGGCACGCTGCTGTTCTCCATCAAGCGGCGCAAGCGCAGCGAGCATGAGTTCGGCGCGGCCACGGCGGGCATCTACCGCTGCGTGGAAGCGTTCAACGTCGCATCGCTGGCTGGGGTGGCGCTGGCAAGCATCGTCTACCTGCATGGCAATCGGTTGCTGCCATTGGAAATGAGCGGTCGCAGTGCGTGGGAAATACGCATTTTTCTTGCGGCCTGCGCTGCCTCGGTGCTGCACGCGCTTTGGCGCCCACCTCGCCTGGCCTGGATCGAGCAGCTGTGGCTGGCCGCAGCGCTGTGCCTGGCACTGCCGCTGGTGAACATGGCAACCACCGGTCAGGGCATGCTGATGTATCTGCAGCGGGGCGCATGGCAGCAGGCCGGCGTGGAGCTGGTCGCACTGGCATTCGGGTTGATGCTGGCAAGAATGGCCCTGATGCTGCAGCGCCGCTGGCCACGGGCGCAGGAGGCGGCGCGCCCGGCCAAGCCTCCGGCCGGGCGGGAACCGGCCTATCGCTGGCAGGTGGCGAGCCGTGTGCTGGCCGCCTCGCTGGGCGGCTACGTGTTCACCGCCGTTACTGCCACGGCACTGGCGTTGCTGTTGCCCGTGCTGGTGGGGGTAAGGACAGCCGTTTCGGTCCTGGCCAGTTCACTGCTGGGGTTCGTGCTGTTCATTGCCGCTGCTGTGGGCGTTTTCAGCGCCCGCAGGGTGGGGAGGGTGTGGCTGAGTCTGGCGGCAGGGAGTGCCCTGATGGGGGTGTTGGTGGCGATCCTGCGGACTGGGTGAGGACGCTCCAAAAAGGGCAGGCGCCTGCGGCTGCTAGTGCGAACGATTTGCATTTGGTATTATTTAACGCGAAATTAACGCCGCCGCAGCTGCCGCCTAGGGCGCACTTCCTACCGTAGGCCTCCAAATGAACAAGATCGCCACTACTTCCCGCGCCCCGAGGCGCTCTCTGTTGTCCGTGTCCGTTGCCCTGATGCTGGCCTTCCCGCTGGCCGGTCACGCTGAAGCACCCCCCTCGCCAGAAGTCCCCGATGGCAGCGCCACGACGCTCGATGCGGTGCGCGTCAACGCCTATCGCACAACCACACACACCTCCGGCGCTACCAAGACCGACACGCCGGTTGCGGAAATGGCCAAGTCGGTCTCGGTCATTGCCCGCGAAGAGCTCGATGCCCGCGGTGTGCAGAACCTCAACGAGGCGATGCGCTACGTGGCCGGCGTGGTTCTGGAGAGCGGCGGCATCGACAATCGCGTCGATGACTTCCGCATCCGCGGCTTCGACGCCGGCAGCTGGAGCAACAACGTCACCGTCGACGGCATGCGTGCGCCGCAGGGTGGCCAGTGGAACCGGACCATGGTGGACAGCTGGAACCTGGACCGTGTCGAGGTGCTGAAGGGACCGTCGGCCGTGATGTATGGTCAGGTGGCTCCGGGCGGCATGGTCAACCAAGTCAGCAAGACCCCGACACCTGACCAGCAGCAGGTGCTGCAGGTGGGTCTGGATGGAAACGGCCAGTACAGCAGCGCGTTCGATCTGGGCGCGGCATCGGACGACAAGCGCCACCTCGGGCGGCTGGTAGGCCTGTATCGCGACGGTGACACCCAGATCGAGCATACCCAGCAGCAGCACTGGTTCCTGGCCCCCAGCTATACCTTCCAGATGGCCGAGCGTACGCGGCTGACGGTGCTGGGCCTCTATCAGCGCGATGACGGCGGCTCGACCTACCAGTTCCTGCCGATGGACGGCACGCTCAAGGCCACCCCCTATGGGCGCATGAAGAACACGACCTTCATTGGCGAACCGAACTGGAACACCTACGACCGCACGATCTGGACGGCCGGCTGGCTGTTCGAACATGCCTTCAACGAGAACTGGACCCTGAGCCAGGGTGCCCGCCGCACCAACGTGGAATCGACCTTCCGCACCGTGGTGACCAACGGTGGCCTGAACCCGGATGGCCGCACGCAGAAGCGACGTGCCACCTGGGGCGAGGGAGACTCTCAGGGCGACACCATCGACACCCGCGTTACCGGCAAGTTCCAGACCGGCTCGGCTGAACACACGCTGCTGGTGGGCGTGGATTGGCAGAAGGCCGATTGGGATGCGGCACGCGGTGCGATGCGTGATCCGGCGCCGATCGACATCTTCAATCCGGTCTACACCGGCTATGTCCCGGTGACCAACAGCATCAGCTACTCGGGAGGCGTCAACCGCCAGACGGGTGCCTACCTGCAGGATCAGATCGCGCTGGACAAGTGGCGCTTCACCGTGGGCGGCCGTTACGACTGGACCAAGGACGACACCTGGACGCAGTCGTACACCGTGGCTACGGATCGCTATGGCGCACGCGCGCCGAGCCGCATCAAGAACGAGGCTTTCAGCGGCAACGCGGGCATCCTGTTCGTGGCTGACAATGGCCTGACGCCATACCTGAGCTATGCCGAGTCGTTCCAGCCCGCAGGCAGCACAGCTACACAGTCCTTCGACCGGACCCCGTTCGACCCAATCACCGGCAAGCAGTGGGAAGTGGGCGTGAAGTATCAGCCGTCTGGATTCGATGGCCTGATCACGCTTTCAGCCTACGATCTGCGCCAGCAGAACATCCTCACCAACGACCCCGATCCCAGCCACAACACCTGCGGCACGACTGGGTCCAGCCAGTGCCAGGTGCAGGATGGCGAGGGTCGCGTGCGTGGCGTGGAACTGGAAGGCCGCATCACCCCCCTCGATGGCTTCAGCGTGATCGGCGCCGCGTCTTGGATGGACTCGGAAGTCACCAAGAGCAACAACGGCTACCAGGGCAAGCAGCTGGCGATGGTTCCGGACTGGACCGCTGCGCTGTGGGGTGACTACACCTTCCAGGGCGGGGCACTCGCAGGCCTGAGCCTTGCCGCAGGCGTCCGCTACAACGGTGAAAGCTACGGCGACAGCGTCAACGTCTACCTGATTCCGTCCTACACGATGTGGGATGCAGCTATCCGTTATGACGTCGGTGCGATCGGGAGTGTGGGCACGCAGTTCGCACTGAACGTCAGCAACCTGACCGACAAGCGATTCGTGACCACGTGCAGCGGTGTCTCCTCATGCTTCTTCGGCACAGGACGCACCGTCACGGCCACCGCCCGGTTCACCTGGTAACCCTTCTGCCCCGTGACCGGCCAGCCAGGTCACGGAGCCTCCAAATGAGACTTCCAGAATGTCAGTCGTGATGGCGTTGCTGGCCTCAGCCACGGGTGTGGTAGGGGCGTGGCTGTTCTATCTGGCCTCACCGAAACAGCAGTGGCGGCGCGCCGGACCCTGGCCTGTCCGTGGGAAATGGATTCCCGGCAGCACCTTGTCGCTGGTCTCGCTTGCCTTGTTCCTGTCTTTGATGGGAAGTGGTGCGGCCTTCTTCACCTGGTTGACGATTCTGATGCTGGTCTGGTCAGTGGCGCCGTTCCTGGGCGTCTGGCGTGGCCGTCGAGGCGGAGGCCCGCATGGCCAAGCCTGACAAGCTGCAGAGCCGGCACTGGTTCGGAAAGACCTGCGCCGGCGTGTTCCTGGGTTTCGGGCTCTCCCTGGCCTTGTCCGGCCTCTTTGCCTGGTTCGGACCCGGCGGCATTGATGGCGGCGGTGGCAAAGCCCAGTTCAACATGTGGCTGGTCGCGCTGCTGTGGGCGCCCCTCCTGTCATTCGTCTTCTTTTTCCGTAGCAGCGCAAGCGCCTGGCTGTGGCTGGGTGCTGCCAACCTGGTCGCCTTTGGCGCACTCTGGCTGGCGCGAAGCCAGCTGGGCTGATTGGACCCCGCATGAAGATCCGCAACGACATCATCAAGGTCTACAAGGACGTGCACATCTGGGTCGGGATCTTTGCCGGCCTGATGCTGTTCATTGCCTTCTATGCCGGCTCGATCACCATGTTCGAGAAGCCGCTGGAACGATGGGCAACGCCGCCGTCCGCGCTGTCTGCGCCGGTCCCGATGGAACGTGCACCTGACCTGCTGGCGGCGGTGCTCAAGAAGCATCCGGAAGCCGCGAAGAACTACACCGTGATGGTGCAGACATCACCTGAAGCGCCTGCCCGCGTGATCTGGCGGGTACGTGGCGACAAGCCACGGCAGTTCACTGAGTTTGGCGCAAGCTTTGACGAGAAGGGCCACCTCCAGGTGGAGCAGCTGCGCAAGGCACCAGTGGCGCAGCTTGTCGACACCTTGCATCAGTTCGTCGGCCTGCCGTTCCCGGATGCGGTTTCGCGCCCCGTCATGGGCATCATTGCGCTGATGTATGCCGTGGCACTGATCTCCGGCGTCATCGTGCTGCTACCGACGCTGGTGAAAGACTTCTTCGCCGTGAGGGTAGGCAGGAACATCAAGCGCATGTGGCTGGATGTGCACAACGCGCTGGGCATTGTCAGCCTGCCGTTCCACCTGATCATGGCCGTGACCTGCGTGGTATTCGCGTTCCACGATCAGATCTACGACATCCAGGACAAGGTGGTCTATCCCAACGGCATCCAATGGGGCGAAGAGCACGATGCCAGGCCCGCTCCGGGCGCCCAGCCTCTGCCTGCTCCTGCACTGCTGGAAAAGGTAAAGGCACAGCTGCCGGGCTTTGAGGTCTACAGCCTGGGCTTCCAGCAGAAGGGGAGTGTGGTCGAGGGGCGTGTGACCGGCCTGGATATCCGTTACGGGACGCGTGCCCGCACGTACATGAGCACCCATCTCGATCCCTACACCGGCGTGGTGGACACGCATGATCTGCCCGGGCACATGGATGGCTGGGATACGGCGGTCAATGCCTTCTTCATGCTTCATTTCGGCAGCTTCGGCGGAAACCCGGTGCGCTGGATGTACCTGTTGCTTGGACTCGGCGGCGCAATCGTGTTCTACACCGGCAACCTGCTGTGGATCGAATCACGACGCAGGAAGCAGCGCGATGCCAACCTGCCGGCGCAGAAGCGATCCACTCGCGTGCTGGGATCCTTGACGATCGGCGTGTCCCTGGGCTGCGTAACCGGCATCTCGGCGACACTGGCCGCCACCAAGTGGCTCCCTGGGCTGGTGGCCAATGTTTCGGCATGGCACGAAGGCATCTACTATGCGGCCTTCCTGCTGGCAGTCGCCTGGGCATTCCTGCGTGGGGCCGCGCGCTCCGCTTACGAGCTGCTGTACGCTGGCGCCATGGTGACGGCACTGATTCCGGTCGGCAGCCTTGCAGCATTGGTCGGCGTGCCAGGCACCTGGAACCATTCAGGTGCCGGCGTGGCTGTGGACGCGACCGCAATGATCGCCGCTCTCATTCTCTGGCAGCTGGCGAGGCGTTCCAGGAAGCGCGCAAACGCGGGTCACATGGACAGCGTTTGGGCCATCGACGGAAAGGCAACCACAAGGGCAGTGCACACCCAGGCGGCCGGGGAGTAGATCCGCCCCTGAAACGATTGCCGAGGCGGGCAGGTAGGCATTGGATGGAAAAAACAGCCGTTGCCCAAGCTACCCTGGACGCAGCAAGAATTCGACCCGGCCATGAACAGGCCTGAACGGCCCGCTCTTCAGTTCGGCGAGGCACGCGTCATGGGTACTTTGCACGTACCAGGTACGCCGCATTCACGGCCACCGACAACCGCACTCACCACACTCCCCCTTCATTACACACAAAGGGGTGCCACATGGCCACCTGTGATGTCTGCGGCAACAACTACGACAAGAGTTTCACCCTGCAGCAGGGCGGACGCAGCGGAACCTTCGATTCGTTCGAATGCGCGATCCATGCATTCGCGCCGCGCTGCGCACATTGCAACTGCGCGGTTATCGGGCATGGCGTTGAAGGAAAGGGCCAGATCTTCTGCTGTGCACATTGCGCCGGTCATGCCGGTGTACAGGGTGTAGCGGACCGGGCCTGAACTGCCTCGATTTGATCCTGCCGATTACGCAGAGACCAGCGACGAAAGTCGGACGACCCGGGCTGCGCCCGAGTCTGCCAGCACTGCCAGTGCACGCCGTTTCTGCGAGGGCATCGCCGCCACAGCTTCCAATGCCACCACGACCTCGAACTCCCTGGCGTTGGCGTCCAGCGCCGTGGCCAGGACACACGAGTCGGCCGTCATGCCAGTGAGGCAAAGACGGCGTACTCCCAGCTTGGCCAGCAGAATCGGCAAGGGACTGGCGAGGAACGCCGAGTGCTTGGGCTTGAGCACGAAATAGTGGCCGGGCAGGGGGGAGAGGGTGGTGGCAATTCGGGCAGCCGTCCCCCCGTCCCGCTGGCACTGCTCCACTTGTTGGCGGAAGTCCCGCTTCCAATCTGAGAAGTTGTCATTGGCATAGATGACTGGCCACCCTTGGTCATCGAAGTGGTCTCTCAGGCGGCGGATCTGCCGGGCCGCGTTCTCTGCCGCTGGCGCCAGCGCGTCTGCACCTGGGAAGTCGAAACGACTGAACATGTCGACGATCAGCAGGGCGGTAGAAGGGCGGCGTGCCATGCCTCAATCTCCTGTCTGCGCATGCGGCGCTTCGACCGGCTTGGACTGTGGCGAATCCTTCTGGCGCAGGAAGATGGTCAGCACAACCAGAGACAGCACGGCCAGAAACTCACTTTGCCAGTTCTGCATCGATTCGAACCAGAACGTGCTGCTGGCCAGGTGCTCGAGAAAGCCCGGTACTGGCAGGCCCTGCAGCTGCTGCTCGGCCTGTTCGGCTCGCCAGCTTCCCAATGCGTGCAGCGTAAAGCTGGCCAGGAACAACAGGCCGAAGGCGATCGCAAGCGAATGGCCGTAGATGACTTTCCATGCGCCACCACGCCTGACGGGCCAAGGCGCCGGCCCCGGCTCGATGCGATTCTGTTCCTGCACAGGGTCCAAGGGCCGCGATTCGGCCGAACCGCGCTGGCGCAGGCTCACTGTCAGAAGAACATACATCCCCATCTGCAGGAACTCGCTCTCCCAGTTCTCGAATGTGGCGCTGACGAAATGCCCGGTTGCCAGGTAGTGCCAGAGATCGATCGGCGTGCGTCCGTGCTGCACCAGCTCCTGGTTGTGCACGTGATGTCCCGCAACTGCCTGCCCACCAATGAATACGACGGTGAGCACGAGCAACACCAGCGAGAGACCGTTGCGTTTCCACATGCAACACCTCGTTCAGGCTGTTTCAATGGCCGTGATGAAGCTTGCGCCGCCAGCGGGCCATGAGCTGTGAATCCGGCGCATCCAGTATGTGAGGCGGTCTCAACGTTTCCCTGTTGGATCGGGATCAGGACGCTCGTAGTCCTCGGGTACAGCCTTGGGGCCATCGCCGTCGTCGGGCATGTCGTGCTCCTTCCATCTGGCTCGATCATTGCGCCGCTTGTCCGGCGTATGTGCCTTCGACTGATCATCCACGTCCGTGGTCGGATTGAAGGGAAGCTTGTCGGTCATGGATGGCTCCTGCGGCGGAAACCTGCACCTTGCACCGGGCTGGGTTAACGCCACGACGCCGCAGAATGAACGCCGCGCACACCGGGATGTCACCGCGGCGGGATGGCGGCCTTGCGATGCTGGAGATCCGAACTCCTGGAGACGCACGATGCAGGCATTGACCTACCACGGCCGCAAGGATGTACGTGTCGAGACCGTGCCGGACCCGGTACTGGCCGCAGACGACGACCTGATCCTGCGTGTCACCGCTACCGCCATCTGCGGCTCCGATCTGCATCTGTATCGCGGCAAGATTCCCGATCTGCACGACGGCGATGTGCTGGGCCACGAGTTCATGGGCATCGTGGAGGAGGTCGGCAGCGGGGTGACCCAGGTGAAGCCAGGTGATCGTGTTGTCATTCCCTTCGTGATCGCCTGTGGTGAGTGCTTCCACTGTCGGCTGGCCGAGTATGCCGCCTGCGAAACCACCAACCCGGGCAAGGGCGCCGCGCTGAATCAGAAGGGCCTTCTGCCGCCGGCCGCGCTGTTCGGATACAGCCATCTGTATGGCGGAGTTGCCGGTGGCCAAGCGGAGTTCGTGCGCGTGCCCAAGGCGAATGTGGGTCCGCTACGTATTCCGGAAGGCGTTGCCGACGAGCAGGTCCTGTTCCTGTCTGACATCCTCCCCACCGGCTACCAGGCCGCGCTGAACGCAGGGGTGAAGCCGGGCTCAACGGTGGCCATCTTCGGTGCGGGCCCGGTCGGGCTGATGAGCGCGGCCTGCTGCCGCCTGCTGGGGGCCGAGACCATCTTCATGATCGATCATCTTCGGTACCGCCTTGACTATGCGCGCAGGGCCTACGGGGTGACCCCCATTGATTTCAACGAGATTGACGATCCGGCCGATTTCATTCTTGCCCAAACCAGTGGGCGGGGCGTGGATGCGTGCATCGAGGCTGTAGGTTTCGAGGCTGAGGGCAGTGCGCTGGAGTCAGCGTTGACCGCTGTAAAGCTGGAAGGCAGCAGCGGCGTGGCGATCCGGCAATGTATTGCAGCCGCACGCCGCGGTGGCGTGGTCAGTATTCCAGGTGTCTACGCCGGCTTCATCCATGGATTCCTGTTGGGCGACGCGTTCGACAAGGGGCTGACATTCAAGATGGGGCAGACCCATGTGCAGGGACTGATGCCGGAACTGCTCGACGCAATCATGGAAGGAAAGCTGGACCCGGGTGACATCATCTCGCACCGGATGCGCCTGGCCGATGCAGCGCAAGGCTATGCAATGTTTGATGCCAAGGACGACGACTGCCGCAAGATCGTATTGACACCCTGAGCATGCCGCAATGAGCGCGATCGTCATGGCATGCGTCTATGCGCTCTGGTTGGCCGCCGGTTGGCTCGACTTCCATTTCCACCGGCGAACCGACCTGCCGCACACTTCCGCGATGCGCGAAAGCCTCCTGCATGGGGTACAGCTTCTGCTGATCGGCAGCGGGGTGCTTGCGTGGCTGGCGCTGGAAAACACGTTGTCGCTCGTCACGTTCCTGACACTGCTGGTCATCGCACACGCGGTCGCCGGTTACTTCGACACCGTCAGCGCGGACGGCCGCAGGCGCATCAGTCCAGCGGAACAGCATGTGCACAGCGTGCTCGATGCTGCGCCATGGGTGCTGCTGGGCTGGATCGGCTGGCAGGCCCCGTCGCGGTGGTCGCTCAACGTGAAGGCTGCAGCACCGGAAATCTGGTGCCTGATACTGCTGCCGGCGCTGGGCCTGGTGGTGCTGCCATGGTTGTGGGAGCTGCTGCAGTGTTTCCGTGCACGAGAACAGCGGCGGCAGATAGGCGCGTGAGGATCGTTGCGCGGGGCATTCATGTGCCCGCCACACCTCCAAGACAGTCGTATGACTGCCTGCCGCCTACGTTCATGGCGTATCTCCATTGCAGACCCGCCCATGCAGGATGTGACGCCGCCTTCTCCGTTGTTCAACCACGCACGCCAGGTGCTGGTCCAGCAGCCTGTACTGCCTTTGCCCGGAGGCGGCCAGACGCTGCAGCGTTGGCAGGCGCTGGCGGCCTGGGGGGCAGAGGATCTCTGCCTGGCCAAGGTGCTGGAGGCCCACTATGACGCCCAGGCGATCATTGCCGAGCTGAAAGCGCCTGCCGTTGCAGAGGACCAGTTGCTGGCCGTCTGGGCTGCAGAGGGCCCGGCCAACACCCTTCGCATCGATGCCGGCGGTAGTCTCTACGGTGACAAGCCCTGGTGTTCCGGCAGCGCGTGGGTGGATGCGGCACTGGTCACGGTCCGCAACGCCCAGGGCGTATGGCTCTGCCATGTGGCGGCAGAGCATTGGCGCACACTTGCAGGCGAGCCATGGGCCGCCGTTGGCATGGCCGGAATCCCATCCACCACGGTGCGGTTTGACGCTGCACCGATGGTGATCCTGGGCGCGCGACGACTACCTGCAGCGGCCGGGTTTCTGGCATGGCGGGGCAGGCATTGCGGCGGTCTGGTTTGGCGCAGCGGTCGCGTTGGCCGAGCGCATGCGACAGGCCTGCACCGAGGGGAATCGAGCACGACTACTGGGTGAAGTGGACCTCGCATTGGCGCCGGCCGCGGCGCTGCTTCGCGAGCTGGCGGCACGCATCGATGCCGAGCCCGAATTGGCGCATCGCGAGGACGTGGTGCGGGTACGCTGCGTGGTCGAGCGTGCGGCCACCCGCGTGCTGGATCTGGCGGGCCGGGCGTTGGGCCCGGCCCCCATGTGCCTGGAAGACGCCCATGCCCACCGTTGCGCTGACCTGACCGTGTTCCTCCGCCAGTGCCACGCTGATCGCGATTGGGAATGGCTGGGCGGGCAGCGGGCGGCCCAGGAGGCGGCATGGGCGCTGTAGGCAGGGCACCGCTGCAAGGCGAAGGAACCCACGAGCAGGCATGGCTGCGCTGCCATTGGCTCCGGCAGCAGCCGATCACAACGGCAACCGCACTGTGCACCGGGCATGACCGCCTGGTAGTGGTCGCGCCGCATCCGGACGACGAGATCCTCGGTTGTGGCGGGCTGCTCCATCACGCAGTGGGGCAGGGCATGGATGTGAGCGTCGTTGCAGTGACGGATGGCGAAGCATGCTATCCGGGCGAGCCGTGGTGGACGCCAGAGCGCCTGCGGTCGGCACGACGGGCGGAGCTTGCCGCGGCACTTCGCGAACTCGGCATCGGGGCCGGCTCGGTGTTTCATCTGGGCATCTCCGACGGCGCGGTCAGCGCGC
Organism: Stenotrophomonas sp. 93052_Sma; assembly: GCF_056481145.1. Taxonomy (NCBI): domain Bacteria; kingdom Pseudomonadati; phylum Pseudomonadota; class Gammaproteobacteria; order Lysobacterales; family Lysobacteraceae; genus Stenotrophomonas; species Stenotrophomonas sp. 93052_Sma. The sequence goes on along the minus strand of NZ_CM151134.1, from coordinate 2,509,831 downwards.
ACGAACAGGGCCTGGAAGGCTGGCTGCAACAGCATCTGCAGCCGCGCGACCTGGTCCTCGCGCCTTGGCGGTTTGATGGCCACCCCGACCATGAAGCGGCAGGGCGTGCTGCCTGCAGCGCTGCGCGGGCAGTGGGTTGCCGCCGGCTGGAGTACCCGGTATGGGGATGGCACTGGCTGGATCCGGCCTGCGCACATATGGCGTGGGAGGTCCCCAGGCTGGTCGACATCTCAGCCGTGGCGGCCGCGAAACGAAACGCGATCGCCCAGTTCCGGACGCAGACGGGCGAAGTGCCGGAGCTGAACAGCCCTCCGGTGCTGCCCGCGCATGTACTGGCCCGGTTTTTCCGAACCTACGAGGTATTCCTTGCATGAGCGCACAGCCGTACTTTGATGACCTGCATGAGCAGGAGGACCCCTTCGGCTACCGCAGCCGCTGGTATGAAGAGCGCAAGCGTGCACTGCTGCTGGCAAGCCTGAGCCAGCGTCATTTCAACCGTGGCTGGGAGCTGGGTTGCTCCAATGGCGTGCTGACCGAGGCCCTGGCCACCCGCTGCGAGCGCTTGCTGGCGACCGACATCAGCCCGCGAGCGGCATTCCAGGCCCGCCGCAACCTGGCCCACCTGCCGCACGTGCAGGTCCACTGCGCCAGCCATCCTGAGCACTGGCCGCCGGGCCGCTTCGATCTGATCGTCTGCGGCGAGATGGGCTACTACCTGGGAGCTGGCGCACTGCGTGAGCTGCGCGCCGGTATCGGGGAAGCACTTCGCGATGACGGGCTGCTGGTGGCCTGCCATTGGCTGCCTTCGTTCCCGGGACGCGCGAGCCGCACCGAAGTCGTGCATCGATACCTGGGTGAAGGCCTGCAGGAAGCCTTCCACTATCGCGACGCAGACTTCGTACTGCAGGGGTGGACGCGCGGCGCGATGTCGTTGGCCCGCCTGGAGGGCCTGCGGTGATAGGCGTGCTGGTTCCGGCCCACAACGAGGCAGCCAGCATCGAGCGGTGCCTGCAGTCGATCAGGAGGGCGGCCCTGAATCCTGGCCTGGGCGGTGAAGCGGTGGAGGTGATTGTTGCGCTGGACGACTGCTCGGACGCCACGGAATCCATCTGCGGCCAACAGCGGGTCGATACGCTGCGGTTGGATGCACGCTGCGTCGGCATCGCCCGGGCCGCGGCCGCCGCTGAACTGCTGGGGCGGGGTGCGAGGTGGCTGGCGAGCACGGACGCAGACAGCGAGGTGCCCGCGGAGTGGTTGGTTGCACAGCTTGAGGGGCGCTGGGACGCTTTCTGTGGGCTGGTGGACATTGCAACGACCTGTAGGGCCGAAGAGCGCCTGCGCAAGGCCTTTCAGGGACGGCAGAAATGGGGAGACGATCATGGACGTATCCATGGTGCGAACCTTGGGGTTTCCTCCCAGGCCTATCTGGCGGCAGGCGGCTTCGCGGCGCTGCATTGCGCAGAAGACGTCCAGTTGGTGGAGACGCTGCAGCGCCTCGGCGCTGATGTGCGATGGGCCGGTGCGCCCGTGGTCATGACCAGTGCGCGCCTGGCAGGCCGCGCGGCAGGAGGGTTTTCAGCCTACCTGGCGGAGATGGGAGTGGCGGGATCCGCCTCGGCGGCAGGCCGGCCAATCGTGCTGGCCTGACGATCGGCCGTTCTGGCGCGCCGTGGCAGGCAACAGCGGAAATGCGGTGACGTCCTCAGCTCACCGGGCAAAGTGTGCCCAGTTCACGTTTGGCGTTTGCGGTCTCTCAACCGCACCGCCCTTGGACTGGAATCGATCAGCGGGGTCACCCGGTTCCTGTTGCCAGGACCGGTCGCATCTTCACACCCAAGCGCCCGGACACTGGAACAGCCGGGTGTCCAGGCAGCACAGTCAGTGCGTGGCCGAAGAGGTGCAGGTGTTTCCCACCACATGTTGAACGGCTTGTTGCAACTGGTCGATGTGGAACGGCTTGGCCACAAAGGCCGCACGCCGGTGGCGCTGCGGCACCAGCTGGTCATACACCGCAGAGACAAACAGGAAGGGGATGCCGAGCTCGGCCAGCCGATCGGCAACGGGAAAGACCACACCGTCACGAAGCTCCACATCCAGAACGGCGCCATCAAACGTCTGTGTTTCCAGCAGACCCATCGCATCAAACACGCTGTAGGCATGGGTCACCTGGCCACCGCTGTCTTCCAGCGCCTGCTCCATCAGCGCGGCCAGGTCGAACTGGTCTTCCACCAGCAGCAGGTTGCATCGGTGCTGGTTCGTATCGCGTTGCATGCATGAATGCCTGTCTTGCCTGGGGAGCTGCAGTGTGTGCTGCGCAGCATCAACGCCGCGAGTGTGGAATGTCAGCCCGGTGCGAAGCCACGCAGGTGGCACTGCTGCCGTCGATGTGGCGTGGAAAGAGGCCCGGCGTTTCTTGACGGCGTTTTGGCAGGGGCCATGGATTACTGCCGCCAACTTCCGCAATGGAGCTTCTGACATGCATCGCCCTGATCCCGCTTCGCCACGTGTGCTCCGTGTTGAGAGCATGTCACTGGACTGCGGCGGTGCCGCCGTGGTTGCAGAGCTGGACCGCACACCTGAACGGGCGTGGATGAAGTCGTTGAAGCGAGCCCTTCTGGCTGACAACGTTCTGGACGGCGCGCAGGCCAAGTTTGATGGCCGCTTCGTGTACGTCGTGGGCATGGAAGAGAGCGGGCATCGCGTCCAGCATCGCGTGGTGCAGGCGCTGGTGTCGGCGGAACCGGGGCGGGACCCGGCCAGGCTCAAGGGTTTCCCGGGTGCGGCACTCTCCGGTTCAGTGACCGCCTGAGTGCGGCCAGGCCACAGCTCAACGCAGCCTCCACACGGATCTCACCGCGCGTACGATCCGCGTCGCTAAGGTAGCGCTGTCTGCAGCAACCGGTGGTGTCATGCCCCTTCGTGCGATTGCCTATGTGAGTGAAGCCTCCCGCAACCTGACCGCAGAGCGGCTGCAGCAGCTTGTGGCGGAGGCAGTGCTGTTCAATGAATCTGTCGATGTCACCGGCACGCTGTTGTTCGATGGCTCGCGCTTCCTGCAGTATCTGGAGGGCCCGGAGTCCGGGGTCAATGCGGCATACGCGCGCATTCTGGCGGCCAGCAGCCACAGCGGGATGGTCGAACTCAACCGGGGCAGGCTGGGACGGCGACAGTTTCCGCACTGGCGGATGAACTGCGTGAGGGTGGATGAGCTGGCCCTTGGAAAAATCGCCATTTCCGACTGGACGGGTTTCGTGCGCGGCGCGTCGATGCTCGCCCTTGGGACCAGCGCGCTCGATCGGCTGCAGTGGGTGGCGCAGTCGCCTTCGGAAGGCGGGGGCGGCAGGTTGCTGGAACCGGACGGCCCGACGGCGCGATGAACGCAGTGCCTTCCCCGAATGCGCCAGGCCTGATACGCATCGGCTGCGCCGGCTGGTCGTTGTCGCGGGCTGGGCAGGCAGCCTTCGGCGCAGGCGCCAGCGTCCTGCAGCGCTATGCCACCTGCTTGCCCATGGTGGAGATCAACTCTTCCTTCTACCGTCCCCATCAGGCCGGAACGTATGCGCGGTGGGCCGCGAGCGTGCCAGGCGGTTTCCGCTTCGCTGTGAAGCTGCCACGCACGATCAGTCATGAACGCCGGCTGCGCAACGCGATGCAGCCGCTGGAGCAGTTCCTCGGCGGCGTGATGGCGCTGGGTGACAAGCTGGGTCCGCTGTTGCTTCAGCTACCGCCCAGCCTGGAATACGACCCAGCGACAGTGGCGGAGTTCCTGCAGGGCCTGCTTGTACGCACCACGCGTGATGTCGCCTGTGAGCCACGCCATCCCAGTTGGTTCACCCCGGAAGTGGACGCCCTGCTGAGTGACCATGGTGTCGCCCGGGTTGCGGCAGACCCTGCACGGGTGCCAGCCGCGGCGATTCCCGGCGGAGACTGCACGTGGAGCTACTGGCGCTGGCACGGGCAACCGCAGATCTATCGGAGCGCTTACAGTGAGCAGGTGCTTGAGGGCCTGGCACAGCAGCTGCAGCGTGAATCCGATGCACAACGTCCCATCTGGTTCGTGCTGGACAATACCGCGCTGGGACACGCCTCCGGCAACGCCCTGCGCCTGCAGGCCCTGTTGCGTGAGCCTGCGCATGCCTGAGGGCCCGTCCATCGTCCTGCTTCGGGAGGCTGCGGCTCACTTCAGGGGGCACGTGGTACGCGCCGTATCGGGAAACAGCCGGATCGACCTGTCATCGCTGCAGGGCCGCAGGGTCAAGGCGGTCCGCAGCTGGGGCAAGCACTTTCTGTTGGAGTTCAGCCACCAGACCCTGCGCATCCATCTGATGATGTTCGGCAGCTGGCGCATCGACGAACGGAAGCCAACCCCGGCGCGGGTATCCCTGGTGTTCGACAATGGGGAACTGAACTTCTATGCCTGTTCCGTAAAGCTCATTGGCGAGCCATTGGACGACGTCTACGACTGGCGCGCGGACGTGATGAACGATGCCTGGGATCCGAAGCTGGCCCGGCGCAAGCTGAAGGCAATGCCGGACGTCCTGGTCTGCGATGCGCTTCTGGACCAGACTGTCTTCGCCGGCGTAGGCAACATCATCAAGAACGAAGTGCTGTTCCGCATACGCGTGCACCCGGCCACTCGCCTGGGCAACCTGCCGCCGCGCAAGCTCACCGCCTTGATCACGCAGGCACGCGCCTACAGCTTCGATTTCCTGGAGTGGAAGCGCCGCTTCGCGTTGAAGAAGCACTGGCAGGTACATATGCGCAGGATCTGCCCGGTCTGCGGTGGCCCGATCAGCAAGCTGTACATGGGTACCACCCGGCGGCGCACCTTCTTCTGCCCGAACGACCAGGTGCTGTACGGACCCTGAGGCCGCCTTCCATGGCGGCCGTGCTGCATTCCACGCGGCTCAGGCAGCCTGCGCGGCCTTGGCGTTACCGCCGCCCTTGGCCAGCAGGGTGAGCTTTTCATCGGTCGCCTTCTCTTCCTCCAGCGTCTCCAGCAGCAAGGGGAGGGCATCCTTGTAGCCCAGCTGTTTGGCCAGCGCGGCGATGGTGCCGTAGGACGCAATTTCGTAATGCTCGACCTTCTGCGCGCCACCAATCAGCGCGGCATCACGCACAGGGCCCATGTCGATGCTGTCAATCACCTCCTTGCCTTCCTCTACAAGACCCTCCATCGCCGCGCACTTGATGCGCTTCAGGCGGATGCCAAGCACCTCCACCACCTGGTCGATGCGCTCGATCTGGCCCTGGGTTTCTTCCAGATGCGTTTCGAACGCCGCCGCCAGATCCGGATTCTCGGCCGCACGGGCCAGGCGCGGGAGGGCCTTGGTCAGCTGCTTCTCGGCGCTGTAGATGTCCGAGAGTTCGTGGATGAACAGGTCTTCCGCCGTCTTGATAGCCATAGTGGGCTCCGCGTTGAGTGGAGCGCTCAGCGTAGGCGTCGCCCGGTTGCGCCAAAGCAGGGGCCAGGTGAAGGCTGCATGGGAACGTCAGCAGAAAGCCTGTGCGCCGTCTTCACGAAGCGGCGCCCGTCACCGTGTGTGGCTGCATTTCGCTGCCGGCAGGCCTTCGGCATGGCTTCACGATGGCATCGTAGCTTGGGGCTGCTTGCGTCCCCGGTCGATGGCCTCCGTCGGAACAGCGCTGCAAGGCCCTGCCGGGCAGCGCCTTGCACCAGGACATCCCCACGCGGGTCTGCCGCCGTCGCGGCCCCCTTCAGGCCTCGGCGGCCGCGTCCGCATCGCAAGGCATGCAACGCTCTTTCTTGAACTTGATGTCTGCAGCGGTCTTCGCCAGTGCCTCGTAACGCTGGCGTATCTCTTCAAGGTGAGCGGGCTCCATCGATTCCAGGTTCAACAGCTCCTGGTTGGCATCCTTGCTGACCCGGATGAGTTCATCCAGCTTGATGTGCAGCGCGGCCGTATCGGCGTTCTGCGTATGCTGGATCAGGAACACCATCAGGAAGGTCACGATGGTCGTCCCCGTATTCACCACCAGCTGCCACGTATCATTGAAGTGGAAGGCCGGCCCGCTGGCGGCCCAGGTGATGATCCCCCCCAGCGCGGCGACGAATGCGCCCAGGCTGCCGGACAATCGTGCCGTTGCGGCCGCCACACGGGCAAAACCGCGCCCGATCACGCGTCACCTCCCGCGGCCTCCTTATCCGTGCGGCGGTCTGGCAGCGTGACCCGCTCCCCAAGGCGCTTGGCCTGCTCTTCCGGGGTTGGTGCAGCAACAAAGGGAGAGATCGGGTCACCGGCGGGGAAGGTTTCCTGCAGCGCTTCGTCATGGTTGCGGCGGTTGTGCAGCTTCGCCTGCAGTGGACTGACAGGATCGGGATTCTGCGCTTGCGGGTCCGGGTGGGGAAGGTCTTTCTGATCACGTTGCATGGTGCGGTCTCCAGGTTGGGTGCCACGGCTCAGGTGGCGCGCCCAGCATAGGAACTGCATCGTGAGCGGCCCCATCAAGGGCGGAGCAACGTGGCGTCAAGCCTTCAGGCAAAACGCGTTAACAATCAGCAGGGCGGGGGTGTTCGGGGTCGGCCACGACGGCGACAGGCCATCACCTGGCCCACCACGGCCGTCAACAGCAACATCGCATTGGTCACCACGAAGACGGTGCTGCCCAGCATCGCGCTGTAGACGGTAAACAGCGCGGACGCGGTCATCTGGCCCACGAACAGCCACTTCGATACCACCTCGGGGTTTGGCGACTGCCACTGCTTCACCATCTGCCGGATCAACGTCGCCATCAGGACCGCCGTGGCGATCCAGCCAAGTACATCGGGATGCATGATCGCCTCCTATCGTGCAGATGACTCACGCTAGCCCTTGGCCGCGCAACGGCGTAGCAAGGGGGGTGAAGGTGGCATTCCACCTCCTGCGCCCTCACACCATTCACTCCGCAGCAGCGAGAATGGCCTACCGGGCGCGCCCATTGCGCGGCCCGCCCGCCGAATGCAGGAACGCTGAAATGTCCAACACCCCCTTTGGTGAATCGTCATGCGCTGCCGCCGCCAGCGGTTGCGTCGAGGTGCGTGGTGCCCGCGAGCACAACCTCAAGAATGTCGACGTTTCCATTCCGCGTAACGCACTGGTGGTGTTCTCCGGCGTATCAGGTTCCGGCAAGTCATCGCTGGCCTTCGGTACCGTCTTCGCTGAAGCGCAGCGGCGTTACTTCGAGTCCGTTGCGCCCTATGCACGCCGCCTGATCGATCAGGCGGGCGTGCCCGATGTGGACGCCATCGATGGCCTGCCGCCGGCAGTGGCCCTGCAGCAGCAGCGCGGGGCCAGCAATGCGCGTTCGTCAGTGGGCAGCGTGACCACGCTGTCCAGCCTGGTGCGCATGATGTACTCGCGTGCGGGGGCGTACCCGGCCAACCAACCCATGCTGTATGCCGAGGACTTCTCACCCAACACGCCGCAGGGCGCCTGCAGCACCTGCCATGGCCTGGGGCATGTCTACGAAGTGACCGAAGCGCTGATGGTTCCGGACCCCTCGCTGAGCATCCGCGAGCGCGCCATCGCCTCCTGGCCGCCGGCCTGGCATGGCCAGAACCTGCGCGACATCCTGGTCACGCTGGGCTACGACATCGACGTGCCGTGGAAGAAGCTGCCGAAGAAGGACCGGGACTGGATCCTGTTCACCGAGGAAGCGCCCAGCGTGCCCGTCTATGCCGGGTTCACGCCCGCCGAGACCCGTGCCGCGCTGAAACGCAAGCAGGAGCCCAGCTACATGGGCACCTATACCGGCGCGCGGCGTTACGTGCTGCACACCTTTGCCAACACCCAGAGCGCGCTGATGCGCAAGCGCGTTTCGCGCTACATGGAAGGCCGGTTGTGCCCGGCCTGCCACGGAAAACGCCTGAAGCCGGAGGCGCTTTCGGTCACCTTTGCCGGCGTGGATATCGGCGAGTTCATGCGGCTGCCGCTGGACCAGCTGGCGGCGCTGCTGGGGCCCATCGCGCAAGGCGACTTCAGTGCCCACAGCACCGGCGCGCGTACCAGCAGGCGCGCGACACCCCGCGATCGCGCCCGTCGGGCCGCGAGTGGCCAGGCGACCCACGAGGGTGCCCCCGACGTGCGGCTGACCTCCGCCCTGTCGGAAGAGAAGCGCCTGGCAGCACAACGACTGGCAGGCGGGGTCATGGCCCGTGTACGGCAATTGCGTGACCTGGGCCTGGGGTACCTCTCGCTGGATCGCGCCACGCCCACGCTGTCGGCCGGCGAACTTCAGCGCCTGCGGCTGGCCACGCAGCTCAGCTCCTTGCTGTTTGGCGTGCTGTACGTTCTCGACGAACCCTCGGCCGGCCTGCATCCGGCCGACAGCCAGGCGCTGTACGACGCGCTGGAGCGCCTGCGCGACGGCGGAAACTCGGTGTTCGTTGTTGAACACGATCTGGAGCTGATGCGCCGCGCGCAGTGGCTGGTGGATGTTGGGCCAGAGGCGGGCGAGCACGGTGGCCAGGTCCTTTACAGTGGCGAGCCCGACGGCCTGCGCCAGACCCAGGGGTCGCGCACGGCGCAGTACCTGTTCGACCAGGTGCCCGCACCCGCCAGCCGGCAGCGCAACGCCAGCAGCTGGCTGGAACTGAAGGGCATCCACCGCCACAACCTGCGGGGCGTGGACGCACAGGTGCCATTGGGGCTGTTGACCGCAGTGACCGGCATTTCCGGTTCGGGCAAGTCCAGTCTGATGGCGCAGGCGCTGCCCGAGCTGTTGCTGCTGCACCTCGGGCATGAGCCCGCGGACGACAGCGCCGATAGCGCGCCCACCGACGGGCCAACCGTGATCGAAACGACCCGGGGCACATTGGCAGGCGACATGAACGCCATACAGCGGGTGGTGCAGGTCGACCAGAAGCCCATCGGCCGCACGCCACGCTCCAACCTTGCCACCTATACCGGCTTGTTCGATCACGTGCGCAAGCTGTTCGCCGCGACACCCGCCGCGCGCCGCCGCCGTTTCGATGCGGGGCGCTTCTCGTTCAACGTGGCCAAGGGCCGGTGCGAGACCTGCGAAGGCGAGGGTTTCGTCAGCGTCGAACTGCTGTTCATGCCCAGCGTCTACGCGCCGTGCCCCACCTGCCACGGTGCGCGATACAACGAAGCGACGCTGAAAGTGCAGTGGAACGGCCGCAACATCGCCGAGGTCCTGCAGATGACGGTGGACCAGGCGCATGCGTTCTTCAGCGAGGAAGAGGTCATTGCCCGGCCGCTGCAGTTGCTGCAGGAGATCGGCCTGGGCTATCTGAGGCTGGGCCAGCCGGCCACGGAACTTTCAGGCGGCGAAGCGCAGCGCATCAAGCTGGCCACAGAGCTGCAGCGCAGCCAGCGCGGGCGCACGCTGTACGTGCTGGACGAGCCCACCACCGGCCTGCATGCGTCGGACGCGGACAGGCTGCTGGTGCAGCTGCAGCGGCTGGTGGACGCGGGCAATACGGTGGTGATGATCGAGCATGACATGCGCGCGGTTGCGCAGGCGGACTGGGTAATTGATGTCGGGCCTGGCGCAGGCGGGGCAGGGGGCACCATCGTGGCGAAGGGCACGCCGCAACAGGTGGCTCGGGCCAAGGGCAGCAGGACGGCGCCGTTCCTGGCGCGGGAGCTGGCTTCCGCGTAGCGCCGAGCCATGCTCGGCTGTCGATTTCCGCCGCATCGAGCCTCCCAGGTAGCGGGTGCTGCGAACTCCAGTCCAGCCATGGCACCGGAAGGACAACATCGAGGCCGCGCTTCCAGATCTCGACTTGACCGAGAGTGTCCGCGGCTGGCCGAAGTCAGAGGTGCCGGCGCCAGACAACCCGGCCAAGAGTGCTGGAGCCCCCGATCGATCCTGGGCAGGCCTAGACGCGCAGCGCATCGACCACCAACCGGAATGCTGGCGATGACTGCCGTCGGCTGGGGTAATACAGGTGGTATCCGGGAAACGGCGGACACCAGCGTGCCAGCACCCGCACCAGTTCGCCCGTTTCGATGTGGGGCGCGAACTCATCTTCGGGCAGGAAGGCGACACCCAGGCCCTCCAGCGCCGCAGCAACGATATGGTGACTGGCATTGAAGATGACTTGCCCTTCGACGCGCACGTTCTGCTCTCGCCCGGCTCGCTCGAATTCCCAAACGTAAAGGCCGCCATGGGTCGGGAACCGGATGTTGATGCAGCGATGGCCGACCAGATCACGCGGCGCCTTCGGCGGCGGATGCTTTTCCCAGTACGCAGGTGAAGCCACTGCCGCCATGCGCAACTGCGGCCCGATGGGCACGGCGATCATGTCCCTGTCGATCTCTTCGCCCATCCGCACGCCAGCGTCGAAACGATCCGCCACGATGTCCCGCAGGCCATAGGAGACGTCGAACTCGATATGGATGTCAGGGTACTGGTGCATCAACGGCGTGAGCTTGGGCAACAGCGTCGTGCGCAGCACGTGGTCGCCGCTGGTGATGCGCACCGTTCCGGCAGGCTTATCCCGCAGTTCGGTGATGGCGTCGAGTTCGGCTTCGATCTCGTCGAAGCGATGCCCGATGGCCCGCATCAGGCGCTCGCCGGCAGGTGTCGGCGCCACGCTGCGCGTGGTTCGGGTGAGCAGGCGGATCTGCATCCGCGCCTCCAAGCCGCTGACCGCCTGGCTGACCGCCGATTGGGTGACTCCCAATTGGGCGGCTGCGCGCGTGAAGCTGCCCTCGCGCGCTACCGCGATGAATGCAAGCAGATCGTTGAGGTTGCTCCTGGCCATGGGGCCCAGTGTGCCATGCACATTCATTAGAAGCACTAATAGACGCATTCACTAGCCAGTACCTAGTCGCAGAAGCGTCCGGGGACCAGACTGCACCGGCAATGGTGGTCGCCCGACCCCCAGGAGAGCCATATGAAAGCCCTTGCTCTGTCCGCCGCGCTGCTATTGGCCCTGGTGCCTGTCGCTGGCAGCGCCCAGGACGCCCCGACATCAGGAGGATATGCCATGACACTGACGCAGACCTGGGACAAGGTGTTCCCGAAAAGCGACAAGGTCGATCACCGCAAGGTGATGTTCAAGAACCGCTATGGCATCACCTTGGCGGCCGACCTGTATCGGCCGAAAAATGCCAGTGGCAAATTGGCGGCGATCGCCGTCGGCGGCCCGTTCGGCGCGGTGAAGGAACAGTCGTCCGGCCTGTATGCGCAAACGATGGCCGAGCGCGGTTTCGTCACTCTGGCGTTCGACCCGTCCTATACAGGCGAAAGCGGTGGCGAGCCGCGCAATGTCGCCTCGCCAGACATCAATACCGAGGATTTCAGCGCCGCCGTCGATTTCCTCGGCCTGCAACCCAACGTCGATCGCGAGCGCATCGGCATCATCGGCATCTGCGGCTGGGGCGGAATGGCCTTGAATGCCACCGCCGTTGACAAGCGGGTCAAGGCCGTCGTGGCCAGCACCATGTACGACATGACGCGCGTCATGTCCAAGGGCTACAACGACCGCGTGACGCCGCAGCAGCGCACGCAGACGCTGGAGCAACTGAGTCGGCAGCGCTGGAAGGATGCGGAGGCCGGCAAGCCCGCCTACCAGCCACCCTACAACGAACTGAAGGGTGGCGAGGCGCAGTTCCTGGTCGAGTACCACGACTACTACCGCACGAAGCGCGGGTATCACGCACGCTCGGTCAATTCCGGCAACGCCTGGACGATCACGACGCCGCTGTCCTTCATGAACATGCCGATCCTGACCTACATCAAGGAGATTTCGCCGCGCCCGATCCTGTTCATCCACGCTGAAAACGCCCACTCCCGCTACTTCAGCGAAACCGCGTACGCCGCTGCGGCGCAGCCGAAGGAACTGGTGATCGTACCGGGCGCCAACCACGTCGACCTGTACGACCAGATGGACAAGATTCCGTTCGACAGGATGGCGGACTTCTTCAATCAGAACCTGGCGGCGAAATGAGCATGCCGGTGGATATGCCGGCGGTCGTCGACCAAGGCGGGGGGGCGGCGCAACCTGCACATTGGGGCGGGGTCTTCGCCATGACCCTGTGCGTGTTCGCGCTGATCGCGTCCGAGTTCATGCCCGTGAGCCTACTGACGCCGATGGCCGCCGACCTTCGCGTCAGCGAAGGTTGGGCGGGTTACGGCATTGCCATTTCCGGGGCGTTCGCCGTGCTCACGAGCCTGTCCATCTCCACGCTGGCCGGCAGCATGAACCGCAAGACCGTGCTGCTGGCACTGACCGGCCTGATGGCATTGTCAGGCACCGTGGTCGCGCTGGCGACGAACTATTTTGTCTATATGGCCGGACGTGCGCTGATCGGCGTGGTGATCGGCGGCTTCTGGTCGATGTCGGCGGCCACCGCGATGCGCCTGGTGCCGCCGGACCAGGTGCCGCGCGCCTTGGCCATCTTCAATGGCGGCAACGCCCTGGCCACGGTCATTGCCGCGCCCTTGGGCAGCTACCTGGGTTCGGTCATCGGCTGGCGCGGGGCCTTCTTCTGCCTGGTGCCGGTGGCGGCGATGGCGCTCGTCTGGCAGTGGATCAGCGTGCCAGACATGGACGTGGAGCCGGCAAGCAAGCCGGCGAACGTGTTCCGTCTGTTCAAGCGCCGATCGGTCGCATTGGGCATGGCTGCCTGTGGTGCGTTCTTCCTGGGGCAGTTCGCCTTGTTCACCTATGTGCGACCGTTCCTGGAAACAGTGGTGCGCGTGAACGTATCCACGCTGTCGCTCATCCTGCTCGGGATTGGTGTGGCCGGCGTCATCGGCACCGCAATCATCGGGACATTCCTCAAACAAGGTCTGTATCGAACCCTGATTGTCATTCCCGTCCTGATGGCGGCCATCGCCCTGGCCCTGATCCCCTTCGGTACCGGGCTCGGCACCTCGGCCGCCCTCCTGGCAATGTGGGGCCTGCTCGCTACGGCGGCGCCCGTAGGTTGGTGGAGCTGGATCGCGCAGGCCCTGCCGGGGGATGCCGAGGCCGGCGGTGGATTGATGGTGGCGGTGATCCAGTTGGCGATTGCCTTGGGCTCCACCATTGGCGGGATGCTGTTCGACGGCAGCGGCTATCAAGGCACCTTCGTGGTGAGTGCAGCCGTCCTCCTTTTGGGTGCCTTCCTGACCCTGCTGGCATCGCGCTCACAAGCGCCGCGGGGCGTTGCATGAGCGGCACGACCATGACCTCGAATTACTCTCGCCCCACCCTTGGACCGTCGGAGAAGAAGGCTCTGCGCGCTTGGCGTAGTGCTCGGCCTGTCGGTCATGGGTGGGTGCAAGGCCAGCCAGCCAGAGGCGTCCGTAGCCGTCGCCCAGGATGCCGTTACGGCATCCACCAGGCAGGAGGAGTCCCGAATGTGGATGACCATCGGCGAACGCCGCTTCGCCATCACCTTGGCCGACAACGAAACCGCAAGGACTTTCGCCACGCGATGCCCATTAACGCTGGACATGGCCGAGCTCAACGGCAACGAAAAGCACGCTGAACTCTCGCAAGCGCTTCCGGCCGATGCCAGTCGCCCCGGGACGATCCACAGCGGCGACCTGATGCTCTATGGATCGAGTACGGTCGTCGTCTTCTACAGAACCTTCCGCTCGTCTTACGCCTACACCCCGCTGGCGCGCGTGGATGATCCTGTTGGCCTGGGTCAGGAGCTCGGTCAAGGCAGTGTACAGGTGACTTTTTCGCAATGACCGCTCCTGGCCGAGAGCGGAAGCACACCAGGGCAGGGCGCCGTAATGACACTCTGCGGCCCGGGACGGGCTCCGGCGCGGTGCCGGAGCCCCTGTTGCTCACTTTTCCTGCAGGAACGTCAGCAGATCCTGGTTGACCTTGTCCTTGTGGGTATCGGTCAGGCCATGCGGCGCACCCGGGTACACAATCAGCCTGGCGCCCTTGATCAGCTTCGCCGACTGGCGGCCAGAGATGTCGATTGGCACGATCTGATCGTCGTCACCGTGGATCACCAGCGTCGGCACGTCGAACTTCTTCAGGTCGGCGCGGAAGTCGGTGGCCGAGAATGCAGCGATCGAATCGTACGTGTTCTTGTGGCCACCCTGCATGCCCTGCGCCCACCAGGCATCGATCAGGCCCTGCGACACCTTCGCGCCCGGGCGGTTGAAGCCGTAGAACGGGCCGGACGGGATGTCCTTGTACAGCTGTGCGCGGTTGTCCATCTGCGCCTTGCGGATGCCATCGAACACTTCGATCGGCAGCCCGTTGGGGTTGTCGGCGGTCTTCAGCATGAGCGGCGGCACCGAGCTGATCAGCACCGCCTTCTTCACCCGGCCGGTGCCATGGCGACCGATGTAGCGCGCCACTTCGCCGCCGCCAGTGGAGAAGCCCACCAGGGTGACGTCGTGCAGGTCCAGCGTGTTGATCACCGTGGCCAGGTCATCGGCGTAGTGATCCATGTCGTTGCCATCCCAGGGCTGGCTGGAACGACCGTGGCCGCGACGGTCATGCGCGATGACGCGGTAGCCGTGGTTGGCGAGGAAGATCATCTGCGATTCCCAGCTGTCCGAGTTCAGCGGCCAGCCGTGGCTGAAGGTAACCACCGGGCCGTCCTTCGGGCCCCAGTCCTTGTAGTAGAGCTGCACGCCATCGGCGGTGGTGATGTAGCTGGCGGTGCGCGCGATGCTGGTAACTGCCGCCGGCTTGGCCGGTTCGGCGGCTTGCGCGGACAGGCCGGCCTGGACCGACAGGGCGAGGGTGGCAATGGCCAGGGTGCGGGCGAAGGTGTTCATGCGGAAACTCTCATGGGTGGGTGGTGAGGCGTACTTTGCGCCTGCAACCAGGCGCCTGGGTGATGAACTGTCCGGATTTCTTGATGGATCGTCTTGCACGGTTGTGCGCGTACGAACCGCCCGCCATCGCTTGTTGACATGGGTAGAACGATCGTTCTACCTTGTGGCCATGAGCAAGGCTGGCACCGACACCCAACAGAAGATCCTGGCTACGGCCGAGGCGCTGATCTACCAGAACGGGATCCATGCCACCGGCATGGACCTGCTGGTGAAAACTTCCGGCGTTGCCCGGAAGAGCATCTACCGTCACTTTGAAAACAAGGACCAGGTGGCCGCAGCTGCGTTGAACGCGCGCGACGTTCGTTGGCTTCAGTGGTTCCAGCAGGAGTGCGACAAGGCCGACACCCCGGAGGCGCGCATCCTCGGCATGTTCACCGTGCTCAAGGACTGGTTCCAGTCCGAGGGCTATCGCGGCTGTGCCTTCATCAACACCGCAGGCGAGGTCGGCGACCCCGACGATCCGATTCGCCACATCGCAAGACATCACAAGCAGAAGCTGCTGGATTACACGCTGGAACTGACCGCACAGCTGGATATCGAGCAACCGGCTGCCTTGGCGCGGCAGCTGCTGGTTCTCATGGAAGGCGCCATCACCGTCTCGCGCGTGATGGGCGACTACAACGCCGCAGACACTGCAAGGGATGTTGCAGCGGTGTTGTTGGAGCAGGCCAGGCGCTGACGCCTGAGTCATCAAAACCCGTCGAAGCACCCCGTTCATCCATTTGATTGGAGGCCCCACCGTGTCCACTGAATCAGCCCGCCCGCCACTTCCCCCGTTCACCCGTGAATCGGCCATCGAGAAGGTTCGTCTTGCCGAAGACGGCTGGAACACCCGCGATGCCGACAAAGTCTCGCTGGCCTATTCGCTGGACACCGAGTGGCGCAACCGTGCCGAGTTCACCCATGGCCGCGAGGAAGCCCGGCAGTTCCTGGCCCGCAAGTGGAAAAAGGAGCTTGAGTACCGCCTGATCAAGGAGCTATGGGCCTTCACCGACAACCGTATTGCCGTGCGCTACGCCTATGAGTGGCATGACGACTCCGGCAACTGGTTCCGCTCCTATGGAAACGAGAACTGGGAATTCGGCGCCGATGGCCTGATGCAGCGCCGCTTTTCGTGCATCAACGACATGCCGATCAAGGAAAGCGATCGCAGGTTCCACTGGCCACTAGGGCGTCGGCCGGATGATCATCCGGGGCTGTCTGACCTGGGCATGTGAGCGACCGCAGTGGCGCCACCGGAAGTTCGCCTCGGCCAGGATGAAGCGGTCGGCATCATTCAGGGGGTTCCTGGCAGGATCACCATAAAAAAGTGCCCGTCGTGAGAGGTAGACAGCTTGACCCAACGAAACCTGCGTGCAGGACTGTTGCTTGTCTATATGATGCTTCTTGCCTTGCTGGCATCTACTCCTTGGATCTGGCAGAAGTGGTCGCCCGGTGGCTTTGCAGCACCCGGCCCATTCTTCTGCAAAGAGCTTTTAAGCTCGGGCGGCGATGATGATGTAATGATCATGGCGTTTGTCGTCTTTGCGCTGCCACTGGTGCTGCGAGTCATTCGCCTGCTGTGTCCCGTTGGGGTTTACGAGGTCTGGCTTTTCTACATTTGCGTGGGCTTTGTAGGCTTCTCGCTGATGCTGGCCAGCCTCGATTGCGCGGATGTCTTCTACACGGCGTTCGTGCTTCCTGATCCCGCGTTGGCAGCGGCATTGCTGGCGATACCCGTTGCGGCTTTGGTGCTCGCTTATCTCCGGGCCAAATCGCGCCCAACTGCGCGCTGAACTGCACCATCGTCATTCGCAGCTGTTTCCGCTGCCACGCGATGCTGCCCAGGCCTCGTGGGTGCCGTAGCCGCTCTGGCGCAGATGCGCCGGACGATGTCGATCACTGTATCGGTTGTCCGGCAGAGGTGGCTCCGTCCGTCGCCCATTGCGACGGTGGTGATACGGCGATGCAGCACACCCCCCCCCAAGGACTCGTCGTTGGTCTGTTCGCGACCGGCGGGTACACTCGGGCCGACCCATGCGATGGACAACCCCATGCCAGCCGTCGGTGCAGGGCCGATCATCAGCAAGCGCGCAGCAGCGTGAGTGCCAGGAGGCACTCCAGCAGCTTTCGCTGCTCGCCGATCCGCATGCCGCGATCCATTCCGTCCGCAAGCACATCAGGAAACTGCGTTCGCTGCTGGCGCTGGTGCGCAATCCAGCGTTCGATCTGCAGGACCTGGATGCCACGCTGCGCCGCCTGGGCGTCAGCCTGTCCGATGCACGCGATGCGCATGTCGTGGTGGAAGCGGCGCAGCGGCTGCAGCAGCTTCATCCGGCACCGGGCTGGGCAGCGGTGATCGATGTGCTCTCGGCCAGGCGTGCACGCATTCTCGAGCAGCTGCTGCGGCGGGATCCCGGGCTGCAGCGCAGGGCCATGACGCTTCGGCGCGTCGCCCGGCAGCTGCAGGACCAGCCCTGGCACGCACTGCGCCGTCGGGACGTCCGCGCCGGGCTGGAGCGGACCCGGCGCCGGGTCCGCAAGGCCGCAACCCGCGCGACCCATGGCGGTACCCACGACGTCGAAGGCGTCCACCGCTGGCGCCGGCGCGCGCGGCGGCTGCGCATGCAGCTGGAACTGCTCAAGGACATGAAGCTGCGCCCTGGACGCTCCCGCGAAGGGCCGGAACACGGCAAGGCCGCTCGATCGCTGCATCAGCTCAGCGATCGACTGGGCGACATGCAGGATCTGCGGCTCCTGCGCAATCTGGTGCGGGCGATGCCCGCCTGCAGCGGCAAAGCGGTGGTGCTGCAGCTGATCGACGCAGCGCGCCACCCGCTGCCCGTCGACGCCGACGCAGGGACCGGCGCCTGACGGCGAGGCGGCCGTCATGAACGCGTCATACGGCACGCTTACCTTGCGGCGCACTTCAGGGGGTAAAGGCGACGCAGGTGGCCGAGCAGGCAAGACGGCGCCTGGCGCGCATGTTCGAGGACCACGCGCCGCTGCTGCGCGGCTTTTTCGTGCGGCGCGGCGCGCGTCAGGATGCCGAGGACCTGGTGCAGGAAACTTATCTGCGCCTGCTGCGTGCGCATGAAGGCAAGGGCGAGCCGATCGCCAACCCGGAAGCGTACCTGTTCACTGTCGCGCAGAATCTGGCACGCGAGCAGGCCGCGCGCCGGCGCTGGTCGACGCTGTCCATCGAAGAGATCGAAGGCCCGGGCCAAAGCCTGGCCAGCGGGGAATGCGTGGAAGATGCCGCCGAACGCGAACAGCGCCGTCAACGCCTGCAGGCGGCACTGGGAACCCTTCCCGAGCACACCCGGGCGGTGCTGGTCATGCAGTACCGCGATGGATTGAGCTACAAGCAGATCGCCGAACGCATGGGTGTTTCACCGCACATGGTGAAGAAGCACGTGATACGCGGGCTGTCGGTATGCCGCCGGGCGATGGCCGAACCGGCGGGGAGGTCGTGAGCGTGGCCATTGAACACCCGTCGGCGCTGACCCGGGCCGCCGCGCACTGGCATGCGCTGCAGCGCGAAGGTGACCTCAGCCCATCGCAGCAGCGCGCTTTCATGCAGTGGCTGCTGGTGTCCCCCGACCATCTGCGTGAGTACATGGCCATCAGCGAGGTGGCCGGGGCACTGGCCGAGACGCTGCGCGGCATGCCCGATGACCTGGATGCGCTGTTGAGCGCGCCTGCGCCAACCCGCAACGACATCGACAATGTAGTGCGGTTGTCGCCACGGCCCGCCGTTGCAACCCGGGAACGCGTGGCGCGGCCGGTACGCGGGCTGCCCCGCATCGCGGTGGCGGCGATGCTGATGCTGGCCGTCGGGGTGGGCACCACCGTTGCCTGGACGCGCACGGGGCACTACGTGGCCGCACATGGCACGCCACGCCAGATCACCCTGTCCGACAGCACCGTCGTGCGCCTGGACGCGGAAAGCGAGATATCGGTGCGCATGACCCTGTTGGGGCGGCGCGTCGAGCTCGAACGTGGCCAGGCCAGCTTTGTCGTGGCCAAGGACCGGCGCCCCTTCGCGGTGCACGCCGCAGGCCTACAGGTCACCGATATCGGCACCACGTTCGATGTCTCGCTGCTGCGCGAGCAGGCGCGCATCGGGGTGAGCGAGGGCCGCGTGCATGTGCGTGGCGATGGTGGTCGCGGCCGCATGCTCGCCGACCTTGGCGCAGGGCAGGCCGCGCAGGTCGATTACCGTGACCAGCGCGTGCGCATCCGCGATGAGGACGCCGCCAGCATGACTGCGTGGTGGTCGGGCCGGGTGATCTTCCGCGACGAGGCGCTGCGCGACGTGGCCGACCGCTTCAACCGGCGCAACGCGCTGCGCCTGCATGTCAGCGACGACGCCGGCGCGCTGCGCCTGACCGGCAACCTGCGCGCCGATGACGTGGCATCGCTGCGTGCGTTTCTTGACCAGCAGCCGACGCTGTTCACGCAGGCCGATGCGGACGGGATCCACGTGCGGCTACGTGCCGGGTCGCCGCCGGCGCTGTAAGAAAAAATTCATCGAAAAAGCGGTGCCCGATCGGCGCGCTGCGCCCTCGTAGTTGGGGAAAGCAGGAACACATCCGTTCCGCGACCACCGCCATTCCCTCACTGGATCCCACGATGCGCCGCACACTGTTCCTTTCCATCGCCCTTGCACTGCAGGTCACCGCCACGGCCGGCGCCCACGCCGCAGAACCGGCCCGCATCGCCAGCGAGGCGATCGCCTCGCAGCCATTGGATGGGGCGCTCAACGCGCTGTCGCGCCAGACCGGCCTGCAGTTCGTCTACAACGCGCAGACTGCCGGCAATCCGCGTACCGCGGGCGTACCGGCCGGACTGAGCGCGGACGCGGCGCTCAGCCGCCTGCTGGCCGGGACCGGCCTGCGCTACCGCTATCTCAACGCCACCACCGTCACCATCGAAGCGCAGGATGCGGCTGCACCGGCATCCACCTCGGCGCTGGCAACGCCAGGCCCCGTGGGCGGCGCGGTCGCGGCATCGGCGCAGGCAGGGGCGGCGGCGCCCAGCGCGCAGGCGGCCAACCTGGAAACCATCCAGGTCACCGGCAGCTACAGCCGCAGCCTGGAGCAGGCGGTGGACATCAAGCGCGCCACCGTGGGCTTCTCTGACTCGATCGTTGCCACCGACGTGGCCGACTTTCCCGAACAGAATCTCGCAGAAGCGCTGCAGCGCATGCCGGGCGTGACCATCGAACGCAACAAGGGCCTGGGCACCAAGGTCAATGTGCGTGGCCTGCCTTCGGAGTACACCCACGTTTCGATCAACGACCTGGCCACCGCTTCGGGCAGCGGCGGGCGCGACGTGGAATTCGACATGTTCGCCTCGGAGATCATCCAGCAGGTGACCGTGCAGAAGTCGCCCACGGCTGCGGACGAGGAGGGGGGCATTGCTGGCTCGGTGAAGATTTCCACCGCGCGCCCGTTCGACTACAACGAACGCAAGCTGGTGTTCTCCGCCGAGGGCGCGCACAACAGCATCTCGGAGGAAGTGGACCCGCGCTTTGCCTTCCTCGCCGCCGACACGTGGGGGGACTGGGGCGCACTGGTGTCGTACTCGCAGTCCAAGCGCACCAACCGGACCGACTCCACTTCGGGCATCAACTTCCGCCCATCGTCACGCTTCCTCACGGCCTCGGGTACCCGCGGCACCCAGGCGCAGTCGGTGCTGCGCCGCGACGCAGGCGTCAACATCACCAACCGCAATGATGCCGAGCAGACCAACCGGGTCGTGTTCCAGGACAAGGTCGGCGACCGCGTCTACCTCAACGAGCAGGACAAGTGGGGCGCGACTGGATCGCTGCAGTACAAGCCGAGCAACAATTTCAGCCTGACCTTCGACGCGATGGTCGGTGGCTATGACAGCACCGAGGACGAGTACGACGCGGCCGCCTATTCCGCGTCCAGCCGCAGCACCTTCGACACCATCCATTCGTACGACGCCAGCACCCTGTCCGAGTACGGCATGGTGGTGCTGCGTGATGTGTCCTACACCGCCACCCAGCACGAGATGCTGAGCAAGGAGCGGATCAACAAGACCGACTACAGCCAGTACAGCCTGGCCATGGACTGGAAGGGTGACCGCTGGTACGTGGATGCGCTGGTAGGGTATTCGGGCGCGGAGAAGACTTCGGATTTCTCCAACCTCAAGCATGTGGCCTATGCGCCGTCGCGTACCCGCTGGACCGGCGCCAGTGGTGAAACCCTTCCCACCGGCGCCGCCGGCAGCTTCGACATGTACAACGATCCGCGCCGCTATCTGTTCGAGGCCTACGAGACCACGCTGGAGAAGGTGAAGGATGACAAGTACGCCGCCCAGGTCAATGTCACCCGCCTGCTGGACATGGCCTTCCTGCCCGCGCTGCACACGGTCCGGTTCGGCGCGCTACACCGACCGATCCAAGGAGCGCCAGTATGGCGAACTGAAGATCACCGGGCCGAGCGCTGGCAGCGCGGCCTGGGTCAACACCCGCACGATGGCCGACAGCCCGCTGCAGTACATCGACGACATCGTCCCCGGCGGCAGCTACTCCAACAAGGGGCTGGCGTGGCAGCAGATCTCCAACGACTACGCCCGCAGCGCATTCCGTTACGCGGGCTTCCAGACCCCGTTCGACCCGGGCCAGTTCTACCAGGTCGATGAGAAGGTGATGAGCTTCTACGCGATGGCCGACTTCGCCTTCGATATCGGCAGCGTGCCCTTCACTGTCAACGCCGGTGCACGCTACGTGGATACGAAGGTCGATTCGTTCGGCTACCACCCGATCCAGCTGCCCAACGGCAGCACTGGCTACACCGATACGCCGGTGTCCAAGGATGGCAGCTACGACGATCTGCTGCCCAGCTTCAACATGACCGCCGAGCTCGCGCATGGCCTGTTGCTGCGTGCGGCCGCGTCCAAGGTAATGATGCGCCCGGCGCTGACCGACATCGCCTACAAGCGCACCGCCAGCTGGAGTTCCTACCGTTTCACCGACGGCAATCCCGAACTGAAGCCGACCTACGCCAAGCAGTGGGAAATCGGCCTGGAGAAGTACCTGGACAACGGTGCGCTGTTCGCCGCCAGCTACTTCCGCAAGAACATCGACGGCGTGGTGATCAACTCGCTGACCGGCGTGGTCCAGGATGTGGCGGTGTACAACGCCAACGGCAGCCTCAATGGCATCTATGATTTCGACGTGTACCAGCCGGTCAATGCCAAGGGCGCCTACGAGGTCGACGGCATCGAACTGGTGGCGCAGCTGCCGCTGAACATGTTCACGCCGTGGCTGGACGGGTTCGGCATCAACGCCAACTACACGATGCTGGACAGCTCGCTGGCCGGCGAGTCCGACCTGGGCATCCGCACCCCGATGCCGGGGTTGTCGGAGAAGACCTGGAACTTCACCGCGTACTACGAGAATGAACGTTTCGACGCGCGCGTGTCCTACAACCACAAGGACGAGTACGTCGAATCGATCGGCTACAACCTGTACCCGATCTGGCGCGATGCCTATGGCCAGATGGACGTATCGATCGGTTACCGCATCACCGACAACATCAAGATCAGCCTGAAGGGCATCAACCTCACCAACGAGCGGACCAGCGGCTACACCATGGATCCGTCCTTCCCGACCATGGATGAGACCTCTGGCCGTCGCATCAGCCTGGGCCTGCGCGCGGACTTCTAAGCAAGCGTTCCCGCACGGGCGGCGTGCGGACCGGAGAGGGTCCGTGCGTCGTCCGTGCGCTTTCTCAGGAAAAGACTCATGAAGACCCCTCTGATGCTGGCGCTGCTCGCCGCAGCGGCCCCGGCGTTGTCGGCCACGACCCCGGCTGATGCCGGCCGCCAATGGCTGGCCGGCGACCACCACGTGCACAGCGAATGGAGCGTGGACTGGGACCGCAGCACCACGCCGCCCACACCGGTCCGCGGTGGTGACTCGCCCTACAGCCGCAGCCGCAACGCCGCCCAGGCCAGAGCGTTCGGCCTGCGCTGGATGGTCCACACCGACCACGGTGGCCCCGGCCACTCCGCGGTCACCCGCGACCAGGCATATCCCGCGCTGCTGCAGGCGCGTACCGACGTTCCCGAGGTGATCCAGTTCAATGGCATGGAATTCGACGTGCCCGCGGGCGAGCACGCCTCCCTGATCATCGCGCCGGGCCCGCAGGAACGGGAGCAGCTGGTCACCGCCGAGCGGGACTTCAGCCGCAGCGAACCGCTGCACGATAGCCGCGACAGCGAACAGCAGATGCAGGCCGCACTGGCCTACCTGGGGGCTGCGCCCGGCACCGCTGATGTTCATCAACCATCCCTCGCGCACCGCGACGGCGATGGGGCAGTGGGGCGAGGTGACCCCGGGCGAGCTGCGCGGCTGGCATGCGGCCGCACCCAATGTGCTGGTAGGCATGGAGGGTGCGCCCGGGCACCAGGCGATCCGCAGCGAACGCGGGCTGTACCGCAACGCGGCCGCCCCCACCGTAGGCGGCTATGACCAGATGACCGCGCAGGTGGGAGGTGTGTGGGACCAGATGCTGGCCGATGGCATCCGCTTCTGGATCACCGCCAACTCCGACTCGCATGTGAACCTGCGCGACGGTGGGCGCGACTACGACCCGGGTGAGTACAGCAAGACCTATGCCTGGGCGCGCCCGGATGCGGAAGACATCCTGGATGCGCTGCGCAAGGGGCGCTTGTTCACCGTCACCGGTGACCTGATCGATGCCTTGGAATTGCGCGTGACCGCTGGCGACTCCAGCGGCGGAATGGGCGATACGCTGGTGCTGCGGCCAGCGCAGACGATGCAGGTGGAGGTGCGGGTACGGCAGCCGGCCGGCGCCAACGCGAACGGGCAGCACCCGGCGCTGAAGCGCATCGAGCTGATCATCGGCGGCAGGGACGGGGAGGGCAGGCTGCAGATGCAACGGCGCGGCTTCGACGCGGCAACCTGGGTGCGGGAGGGTGACTGGATCGTGGCGCGCGGGTCACTGCCGGCACCGCCGCGCGGCGGCTTCGTGCGGGTGCGGGGCAACAGCACCGGTGCGGTCGATGCACTGGCGGACGCGCCCGGCGAGGACCCGTGGCAGGATCTGTGGTTCTACTCCAACCCGGTCTTCGTCACGATTGCCGGTGGTGTCATCCCGCCGCAGCGGTAACCTCGGATCGCCTGTTGGCGTGACGCACGTTGTCTTCTACAAGCCCACCTGCAGACGCAGACCGGAGGAAGGACCGCCTTGTCAGAACCCTATTCAGCCATGCTCCGCCTTCGCATGTGCCGCCAGGATCTTGCCCGATGGCTGGCCGCGCCAGTGCCTACGGTATCCCGATGGTCAGACTGGCGAGGCATCGCCGGGCAGTGGCGCATGCACAACGGCGGGTACCTGCTGCTGGCGAGCGTACTCATGGGGGTGTTTGTCTTCTCCTGTACTTTCTTGCACGTGACCACTTCAAGAGCCTCGGCTGGATGCTCGGCCCGTTCGACCCCACTCTGGGGTATCCCTCTGACGCGGCACCGTATCCGAGCGCCGCATGGCGCAGTTCCGCAGACCAGCCCACGGCGCGCCGTGCGCCTGTCTGGGCGGCTTTACCTGGGCATCAATACGCTGTCCACCAGGCGCACGTTTGCCAGAGGCGGCGTTGAAGATGACCGGCCAGTAGGCTCGGCCGACGATGCCGGCACACCCCGGACAGGCTTCACAGATCTGTACTACCCAGCCGGGCATAGTGCCCCTTGGGTAGTCTGAGCGCGTCCATCCAGCCACGGGGTTTCCCCGAACGCCAGGAGGTCACTGTGCCAAGTTGGGACGAAGGAATGAAGCTGACGCGTCGCCAGGTGATCGCCGGCGGCGCCACGACCGTGGCGATGTCCGCCGCACCGGGGGCGTCATCGCTCGCCGCCGAACTGGCGGCGTCCCCGCCGCCCAGGCCGCCGGTCATCAGCACGGTGGCGTTGACCGTCAACGGCGCGCCGGGAGCTTGAGCTCGACACGCGGACCACGCTGCTCGACGCCCTGCGCGAACATCTGAAGCTGACCGGGACCAAGAAGGGCTGCGACCACGGTCAATGCGGTGCCTGTACCGTGCTGGTCAACGGCGAGCGCATCAATGCCTGCCTCAGCCTGGCAGTGCAGCACCAGGGCGATGCCATCACCACCATCGAAGGCCTCGGAACCCCCGATGACCTGCATCCGATGCAGGCTGCCTTCATCAAGCATGACGGCTACCAGTGCGGGTACTGCACGCCGGGGCAGATCTGTTCGGCGGTGGCGGTACTGGACGAGATCAAGCGGGGTGTCCCCAGCCATGTGCAGGCCGATGTCAGCGCACGGCCCCGGGCCACCAACATGGAAATGCGCGAACGCATGAGCGGCAACCTCTGCCGCTGCGGCGCCTATTCCAACATTGCCGAGGCGATGGAAGAGGTCGCTGGCGCGACGCCTGAAGGGAGGCGCTCATGAGGGCCTTCAGTTACGAACGCGCGAAATCCCCGGCCGAGGCCGCCAGGGCCGTCGCCGGCACCGAGGGCGCGAAGTTCCTGGCGGGAGGAACCAACCTGCTCGACCTGATGAAGCTGGAGGTCGAGACGCCCGCGCACCTGGTCGACGTGCAGGACATCGGCTTGGACAGGATCGAACCCACAGACGACGGCGGCCTGCGCATCGGCACGCTGGTCACCAATACCGCGCTGGCCTCGCATGAGCGCGTGCGCCGCGACTACGCGGTGTTGACCCGCGCGATCGTGGCAGGTGCCTCCGGGCAGCTGCGCAACAAGGCCACCACCGGCGGCAACCTGCTGCAGCGCACCCGCTGCCCGTACTTCTACGACCCCCATCTGCCCTGCAACAAGCGCCTGCCCGGATCAGGCTGCGGCGCGCTCGAAGGGTTCTCCCGGCAGATGGGCGTGATCGGCACCTCGGACAGCTGCATCGCGACCTATCCGGGCGACATGGCGGTGGCGCTGCGCGTGCTGGACGCCACGATCCAGACCGTCAAGGGTGACGGCAGCACGCGCAGCATCCCGATTGCCGACTTCCATCGTTCCCCCGGCGACAAGCCGCAGCAGGACAACGTGCTGCAGCGCGGTGAGCTGATCACCCATGTCACGCTGCCGGAACCGCTGGGCGGCCGGCACGTGTACCACAAGGTACGTGACCGCGCGTCCTATGCGTTCGCACTGGTGTCGGTCGCCGCGGTCGTGCAGCGTGACGGCTCGGCGCGGTTCGCCTTCGGTGGGGTCGCGCCGAAGCCGTGGCGCATCGAGGCAGCCGAACCCCTGCTGCGCGACGGCGTCAAGGCCGCGACCCGGCAGGTGTTCGCCGGCGCCCGTCCAACCCGGGAGAACGCGTTCAAGATCGCGCTCGCCGAGCGCACCCTCGCCGCCGTGCTGGCCGAAGGAGAGCGCTGATGGCCCTTGAATTCAACGCCCCCGCCGGTGACAACCTGTTCGACAAGGCCAAGGTCGTCGGCAAGTCGACGCCGCGCATCGACGGCCCACGCAAGACCACCGCACCGGCACCGCCCCCTATGCCTACGAGCGCCATGACGTGGCGCCGAACCAGGTCTACGGCTACATCGTCGGCGCGGGCATCGGCAAGGGGCGCATCATTTCGATGGATGCCTCCCGCGCACGTGCCGCTCCCGGCGTGCTGGCGGTCATCACCGCACCGGAAACCAAGCCGGTCGGCAAATCGAACTGGAACAACGCGCCGCTGTTCGGCGGGTCCGAGGTCGCCCATTACCACCAGGCCATTGCCTGCGTGGTGGCAGAGACCTTCGAGCAGGCCCGCGCCGCCGCGGCATTGATCCGCACCCGCTACGAGCGCGGCAAGGGGCGCTTCGATTTCCCGGCGCTGGCGCCGTCCGCGCCACTGGCGAAGGGGCGCGACGGCAAGCCCGACCGGCAGGCGCTGGGCGATTTCGACAGCGCCTATGCAGGCGCCGCGGTCAAGCTCGACGAGACGTACCACACCTCCGACGAAAGTCATTCGATGATGGAGCCGCACGCCACCATCGCCGCCTGGGAGGGCGACACGCTCACGCTGTGGACGGCGAACCAGATGATCGACTGGGCCAGGCAGGGCATGGCGGCGATCCTCGGCATCGATCCCGACAAGGTGCGCGTGGACTCGCCCTATATCGGCGGCGGCTTCGGCGGCAAGCTGTTCATCCGCGCCGATGCAGTCCTGGCCGCGCTGGCCGCCAAGCAGGTCGGGCGTCCGGTGAAGATCGCGCTGCAACGCCCGTTGATGCCCAACAACACCACGCACCGGCACGCGACCATCCAACGCGTCCGGATCGGTTGCGCGAAGGACGGCAGGATCTCCGCCATCGCCCATGAGAACTGGTCAGGCAACATCAACGGCGAGGACGGCGAGAACGGCACCCTGCAGACGCCCAAGCTCTATGCAGGCGCCAACCGCCTGATCGCCAACTACATCGCCACGCTCGACATGCCCGAAGGCAATGCGATGCGCGCGCCGGGCGAAGCGCCGGGCCACATGGCGCTGGAAGTGGCGATGGACGAAATGGCCGAGAAGCTGGGCCTCGACCCGATCGCGTTCCGCATCCTCAACGAGCCCGAGGTCGTGCCCGGCGATCCGTCCAAGAAGTTCTCCGACCGCAACCTGGTGCGCTGCCTGCGCGAGGGCGCGGAACGCTTCAACTGGAACAAGCGCAGCGCCAAGCCGGCGCAGGTACGGGACGGGCACTGGCTGGTCGGCATGGGCGTGTCCGCAGGCTATCGCGGCGCACCGACCATGAAGTCGGCGGCGCGGGTCCGGCTTGACGGCCAGGGTGGGGTGATCGTGGAAACCGACATGACCGACATCGGCACCGGCTCCTACACAATCATCGCGCAGACGGCGGCCGAGACCATGGGCGTGCCGCTGGGCCGGGTCCAGGTCACCCTCGGCGACTCCCGCCATCCGGCCTCCGCCGGTTCCGGCGGCCAGTGGGGCGCGGCAAGCTCCACCGCAGGCGTGTACGCGGCGTGCGTCAGCCTGCGCCGCAAGGTGGGCGAGAAACTGGGCTTCGACGGCGACACCGCAGACTTCGCCAATGGCCTTATCCAAGCTGGTGGGCGGACCATCGACTTGGCCGAAGCGGGCACACTGTCGGCAGAGGACGGCATTGCCTTCGGCAACTTCAAGCAGGGGTACGACGTCGGCACCTATGCAGCGCATTTCTGCGAGGTTGCCGTGCATGCCTACACCGGAGAGACGCGCATCCGCAGGATGCTTGCCGTATGTGATGGAGGCCGGATTCTCAACCCACTGTCTGCACGCAGCCAGGTCATCGGCGGGATGGTGATGGGTGCGGGCGCGACCCTGATGGAGGAACTGGTGGTCGACAAGCGGCTTGGCTTGTTCGTCAACCACGACCTTGCGGGCTACGAGGTTCCCGTGCACGCCGACATTCCGTACCAGGAAGTGGTCTTCCTCGACACGCTGGATCCGGTGATCTCGCCGATGAAGGCCAAGGGCGTGGGTGAGCTGGGCATCTGTGGGGTCGGCGCCGCGATCGCCAATGCGGTCTACAACGCCACCGGTGTGCGCGTGCGCAACTATCCCATCACCCTGGACAAGCTGTTGCCCGGCTTGCCCGACGTGGGCTGACCCTTGCGCATGGACCGACCCGTGGCCTCACACGTGCTGGAGCCCTCTTCGGCAGAGGGAGTGGACCCCAGGGATCCTGCCGAACACCTGTCCGCAACGCCGGGCTTCCTCACCGAAGGCAGCCCGCGCGGCGTGCTCGAGGCGGCGGTGACGCACCTGCGCGCGGGGGAGCACGCCGTGCTCGCGCTGGTGCTGGAAACCGATGGCTCCACCTACGCCGATGCCGGCGACATGGTGCTGTTCTGCAACGGCAGCCAGGTCGGCTGGCTCAGCGGCGGATGCCTGGAGCCCGAGCTCGCGCGACGCGCAGAGCAGGTGAGCGCGGCGGGGCAGGTCGACTGGATCGAGATCGACACCCGCAGTGACGACGACCTGTTGAGTGGGTCCGCGCTCGGCTGCCGCGGCCGGCTTCGGATTGCGCTTCTGCCATTGCGTGCCATGACCGGCATCGACGCCGTGATCGAGGCTTGGCTGCGCGAGGGTGTGTCACTCCAGCGCGAGCTCCGCACGTCGGGGCAGATCGTTTTCCGCGCCGGCCATCGCGAGCAGGCATGGCAGCTGAACCCGATGGACGACACACAGCCCTTTGGAGAAGCAGTGTGGCGTTTGCCGTTGCCCCGGCTTCCGCGGGCGCTGGTGGTGGGGGGCGGTCCCGAAACGCCCTTCCTGGTTCCGTTGCTGCGGGGCCTGGGGTGGCACGTCAGCGTGGCCGAACGGCGAGCGCGCTGGGCCTCAGCGGGGCAGGGCGCGGATGCGCATCTCCAGGCCAGCCCAGCCGGGGCCCTACATGCCGACCCGTGCGACGCGGTACTGGTGATGCATCACGATTTCGAACTGGACCGGGAGGCGCTGGTAGCCCTGGCCGATACCGAGGTTGCCTTCATTGGACTTCTGGGTCCGCGGCGAAGGCGTGAGGATCTGTTCAAGCTGCTGACACCAGATCAGCGCCACCGCCTGTCTTCCAGACTTCGATCACCGGTCGGCCTTAACATCGGCGGCCGAGGGCCAGAGGCGATCGCGCTCAGCATCGCCGCACAGCTGCAGCAATGGCGCAGCACGGCCGGCAGGTGACGTCCGCGCATGCGGTCGTCGTGCTTGCGGCGGGCGGGAGCACCCGGCTTGGCCAGCCCAAGCAGCTTCTGACCCGGCAGGGCGAGACCCTGGTACATCGCGTAGTGCGGTTGTCCTTGGAGCTCGCGCCTTCGCAGGTGTTGGTGGTGGTGGGCGCGAACGCACAGGCCGTGACATCCAGTATTTCCGGACTGGATGCCACCCCGGTAACCAACCATCACTGGGAAAGCGGCCTGGCCAGCAGCCTCCAGGTTGCAGGCACACACCTGCTGCCCGCGGCGGCCGCCGTGATGGTCGTGGCATGCGATCAGCCCGCGATCGAGCACGCCCATCTGCAGGCGTTGCTTTTGGGTGCCCGCGCTTCGGCGTCAGGGTGCGCTGGCACCCGTCACGGAAACGTCCTTGGCGTTCCTGCAGTGGTGCCGCGCGCATGGTTCAACCCTGCGGGCGCAACTGGTGACCGCGGCTTCGGGCGCGCTTGAGGCAGCTTCCCATCGATGCCGTGCATGCCCTTCAAGCGCCGGAGCTGGGCCTGGATATCGATACGCCAGAAGATCTTGCGCGTGCGCGGCATTTGGGCTGGATCGATGCCGTGAGGTGAGTCGCGTGATCACTGGACCAATGCCCGCCGCGCAGGTGACTAGCCCCGAACCCTCGCAGCCGCGGCTCTCTAGAGTCGAGCCTGGCTCGACTACGGCACGCCACATCGCTCCCCAGCAGGCACATCACCAGCAAGAATCTGCAGCACCCGATCCAACAGAACAGGTTCCGGCACGCCAACCAGCAGCTGCTCCAAGTGGCCCAACGGTTGCAGCTGCCATTGGAGGAGCGCCCGCAACTGCACAACGGCGGGCGCCCGCTGCTCCGCGTCCAGTGAGACCTGCAACAGCAAATATTGCGAGCGCCTTTCCAACCACAGTACCGGTATACCTCGGCAATGAACCTGGAACTCGGCATCTCGATGCCGCTCGACGAACTGGAAGCCCTGTCGTGGCCGAGACTGCACGAACTGCATCACTTGGCGGCGCAGTTGTGAGAATCGATCGTCGTTGATGCTTTGGAACCCGACAGGCGAAGGCACCGGTGGCGCCGGCCACTGCGCCTGTGCCGCAACCACCGCGACGAGACAGAGCGCGGTGGCCGCCCAGCGATGCCGCGTCACTCAGCCGTCCGGGCGTACCCGTGTGCTGGCGTGCGCCACGAGGCCCAGCCCGGCCATGATCAGCCCTTCCATGACGCGCGGGCCGACGTATTGCTCCAACTCGCCGTTCTCGCGGGCACGCTGTGCGGCCAACAGGATTTCCAGCACCACGCGAAGGCCGGCCAAGGAGCAATCGGTATCGGCCAGGGCGATGCGTCTGCCCGGCATCTGATGGCGCTCAGGCCAGGGCTGGCCATCGGACGCGGCGCCGGAGCCGATGCTGTGCAGCAGGGCGATGAGCGTGTTCGGATCCAGCGCAGGACCGTTGGCAGGCGCGTCGTGGATCGGGTGCGGGGCAGGGGAGTGGGGCTGGTTCATGGCTGGGCTCCTTGCGTGCGTGCAGAAGCCGCCACCGATAAAGGTGGCGGACGATGCGTGGCTCGAAATCCGGTACGCGACTAGGCCCGGTGGGCACAAGGCCCCCACGCACCGCCCGCCATAGCCGGCCGACGGATTGCCAGCCGGCACCACGAGGCGTGGTGCCGGCTGGCAAGCGCAAACTACAGTCGCGTTACCGGGATTTCGAGCCCCGGCCACCGATGTATTGGTGGCACGAAAAGGAATACGCGCGGTCGTGGGTGATGCCAATGCAGTAAGGCCGATGCCGACACCACTTTCAACATTTTCAGAATCGTTGCATGCGGCGCAATGAGGCTGGAGCCTTGCGCTGCAATGCTATCGGCGATGTCGGTAGTGCAGGCCTGCGGACTGTCGGCATCCGCACGCAGGGATCATGAGCGAGGCGGATGCGACAGGATTGCCAAAGGCCGCCAGGCGTCAGTAGCCCTTCAACGCGGCCTTGGTCCGCTCCAGCCAGGCGGCATTGTGGCTGCGCGCGTGGCGCGACCAGTGCTGGGCATCGTCGATGATGCTGGCGAACAGGCTACGGGCCTGCTCACGATCGGCGGGCTGCGGTTGCGCCATCAGCCACTCGGCGTAGAGGCAGCGGGCCGCCGCATCGTTTCCGCATCCCACAGCGCGCTCGAACGCGGCGCGGGCGTCGGGCGACTGGGTGGCTGCCAATGCCTGCGCATAGAGCAGGGTCTGTTCTGGCTTGCGGCGCACGTCCGGATGGCGGGCGAACAGGCCGTCGAGAGCTTCGACCGCAAGCGCGGCGTGCCCGGATTCGAGGCGGGCACGGGCCAGGCCGGTAAGGATGTAGGGATCGTCGCCCAGTGGCGAGCTGGCCGCCTGCTCAAGCAGGGCCCTGGCCTCCTCCGCCTGGCCGGCATCGAGCAGCGTCATGCCCAGGCGAACACGGTTCTGTACGGTGGGCGTGCGCGCCAGCTCGGCGCGAGCGTTGCGCTGGTCCTGGCCCGGGTCCATGAGCTGCTTGGCGGAACGGACGACCTGCCGGGCGCCGCGGGAGTTGCGGGCTTCCGGGAAGTAGATCGCCAGGAAGTAGACGACGCTGCCGAGCAGCGGGAACGAGAAGAGCAGGATCAGCCAGTATAGGCTCTGGCCTGAGCGGATGGCGTGCACCGCAAAGTAGATGGCCGCCAGTACGTGGAGTCCGATTCCGATGTAGGGCATGTGTGCCGCCTCGTCCTTGTGGGGGCTGGAACTATAGTGGGGGAGGGGTGGGGCGCCAATGGGGTGAGCGTGACCGGGCGTGACGCGTCACGTTAATGGGGTTGGGTTCTGCGAGGTAGAGCGCTGCATGTCAATATGTAGCGAGGCTGGCAAGGCAGAGCGTACGCACGTCTAGGAGGCCGTTGGTACGCGCCACTCTGTCGAGTTGAGCCGCCACATGGACGACCAAGGTCTGGACTGCTTGCAAATAGTGTATGCAAGCTCATTTGGCGATACCAAGATCTGTTTTGGGGGCGATATGGCTGAGATTACGGGTGAATGCTCTAGATGCGGAACTCCGCATACGACGTTTGACGTTGGCGCAATCAATTGGAGGTCACAGAGCTTCGGATGGAAGGACGTGTATGAGGTCTTTGCTGTGTGCCGTGCTTGTAAGAAGGGCTCAATTCTGGTCGCGGCCACGAACGCTTACACGTCCAGTCAAGATTTAGAAAGGATTGGCGGGCTCGGGCTGGCAAAGGGCGTTCTGAATCATTTTGTAGACGTTGTCGGGGTTATCAACATCAAGGATGTTGCGTCAATTGCACCTCCCGAGCACCTTCCAGTACCAATCGAAGCAGCATTCTCGGAAGGGGCGTCTTGTCTCGCCATCGGTTGCGTTAATGCCGCCGCCGCGATGTTCCGTTTATGCGTTGATCTTGCAACCATTGAACTTATTCCCGCAGCGGACAAGGGCGGCCCCAATTCTCGAACCGCAAGAGAGCTGGGATTGAGGCTTGCGTGGTTGTTTGACAATGGAAAGCTACCGGAGGATCTACATGACCTTTCCGTCTGCATCAAGGACGATGGCAATGATGGCGTTCATAGGGGAACACTATCTTCCGCAGAGGCTGAAGATCTACTTGACTTCACTACCGAGCTTCTCCGCCGTCGCTACACGGAGAAGGAGAGGATTCGCCTCGCCCGCGAGCGCAAGGACGCGCGGCCAAGATAGTCGGGTGCAGGAGCGGCACCCCGGCGGGGACGCCTTGCACGCGCTGGCGGCGTTTCGGCCCCGGTACCGGCAGTATTGCTGTAGGAGGCTCGGCGTCGGGACCAGTCATCGCCGATGATTGCGAATGCCGATGTCGCGATTGAGCACATATCTGGAACTGTCGATCAACGGCGCCGCACGGGCTGCTTCCATCATGCGGCGCCATTCCTGTGCTTGGCATGCATTGAGCGCCAGCCAGGCCAGATCTTCGGGAAGCAGCTCGCGGCCTTCGGCTGTGATCAATCGGTCACCGAGGAAAGAAGAACTGGCTCAAGGGCCGGTCAGGTCGATACCGTGGTGCGGGATTGTGGTGCTTAGTAGGAGGATGGACCGTGGCAACTGCTTTGATTCCTGGGAGGGCTTCGGGATGGCCCGCCACGAACGCGGTGGGCCGCTGCGGTCCGCCTGCATGCGCGCCACGCAAATCGCTCATGACGGCGACATCCAAAGCGACGGGCAATTGCCGAGCTTCGCCAGCTCCTGTAGATGCTCCGGCCAGTCGCACCACGACAGGCCGATGTGAGCTGGCGAGAGCTCGTGTATCTTCGAGAGGCCTAAAGCACTCGTTGCTCAGGTCGATAAATACTGCGCTAGACCTACTTCAATCTGGAGAAAGCCACTGTCCGACAACGACTCCTATCAGTACTTGCCCGCCGATGGCTGGTATTTCACGCACCCAAATAACGAAAGAGCCAGCGTCGCGAGAACGTTCTATCGCGTGGCCCTTTGGCGAGTGGAAGAGGATGGAACCATCGTAGGCTTGATCTCGGTTCGACTTGGCCGTGAGCATGCGGCAGCTCCGGTGCGGTTAATCTCCCCGCCTCGCGGCGAGGGCGCTCAGTACGTTCAATTTGACGTCCTCACCGGTGAGGATAGGGCAGCGATAACAGATCGGCGCTTTTCATAAGCCTAGCTGCAGTGCGGATGGCCTCCGCACGCTGGAGGCGAGAGAACGGGGCCTGAAGTGAGCCCCATTTCACGGATGACAAAAGAGAAAGGGATGAGTGAATTCTTTAAGAAGATTGACGATGCGGATGAGATCAGACAGGGTGATGTCATCAGAAAAATGGATTTCAGAACCGGGAGCGTGGTCGCTCTGGGAGTGGTAATTACGGCCGACTGCGACATTGCGCAAGAAAAGGCCGGGGGGCGCTACAACTGGGTAGAGATTCTGCCAATGAAAACCTACATTGAGGGCCCTTGGGCAACAGAACAACTTCGAAGACTCGCCAAGAAGCGGTCTAAACAAGTGCTCGATTACCTAGGAGGCCATATCCGCCGAAACCTCCCAGACCTCTCGCCAATCACCCACAGCTCCCTTATTGAATGGTTGCGCACGAAGAGTCCTGAAGAAATTATCAAGAGCGTCAGCGGAGCCACCCCCGATCCAAGTGACAAGCAGTTGCGAGACCTGAAGATTTTCAATCTTGCAACAGCTACAAGCGGGGCACAGGCGGCTTTCGAACGCCTGAGGTCAGCCTGGGACCTGGCCGGGACGGCGCAGGAAGAGCGGCGCAACCAGATCGCGAATGCTCTGAAGGATGGCGGTGGATTTCAGGACTATTTTGTGCTACCTGAGCTCCCAAATATGGACGGGGTGGGATTCGTTGCGGTATTGCGATCAATGGGGACGATCATGAGCCACGAGCTCTTTCTGACTGAGAGAGACGCTCGAATCGCAGGCCAGTCGAGCGAGTTCCATAGATTGGGGCGATTGAGTGACGGAGTCCGCTTCTCTATTACTCAGAAAATGGCGTTCCTATTCTCACGCATTGGCATGCCAACCACATATGAATCTGCGTGCGAAGTTGCATGCGAGCTAGCGATCGACGATTGCTTCTACAACAAAGATGCGGTGTAAGGACATGAAAATGCGCAAGGAAGTAGTTGCAGTTGTCATTGACCACAAAGCAATTGGAGTCCTAGACCGGGCATACATCGAAGACTCTTGGCTGAAGGAGTTTGAGCTCCCGGAAAACACCGACGGTCTGCGCCGAGTTGAAAAAAAAGGAATTGTGTACATCCTTTCGAAAGATTCTCAGCTGGAAGACAATCACTTAGTCATCAATACGGCAGTCTTCTCACCCTCTGCCGGGCTTCCCAAGCCCAGGATTGCGTTCGAACGAATCATCCGCGTGGCACTGCGGCACTTCGACCGAAACATAGCGATTCCTATCCAGTGGCAGCCCTATCACAGTCGATCCCGACTCTCCGTGTTCGCCCAAGCATCGAGAGACGCACAGCAGCGGGTTTACTTTGACCAATCACCGTTCGGTAGCGCCAATCTCTACGCATTCGGAGTAACCAGCGCCCCAGACGACCTGGACGCTGTGCCTCAGGACAAGACTCTATACCTAAACGCTATGGAAGGCCTCTGTGACGCGCTACTGGAAGATGCACCAACAGCCAGCCCACCGGTTGGCAATTTCGGAGTTCTCCTTTCAAAACCTCTTGGCTTCCGGCTAACGAATGAGTGGACGCTCCAGGAGTGGTATGAGCAACGCCTCAACCGCGAACAGCGTGCCTTTGTAGACCGTCTGCATGACAGACCAGTACGTCTCAGGGGAGCCGCCGGCACAGGCAAGACTCAGTCCATGGTAGTCAAATGCCTTCGTGACCTATACGCAGATTCTGATAGTGGCGGAAGTAAAACCTTTGCTTTCCTGACCCACAGTTCCGCCTTGGCGAATACGGTAGTGAAGGGCATGCTTCATTCGTTGGACAACAGCGAGCGATGGTCTTCCCTGAAGACTCCGTCTGGCCAGCCAAAACTGTGGATCGGGACAATATACGAACTTGCTCAAGAAAAGCTAGGCTACGAAAAGAAAGGACTGAGGCCTCTTTCTCTCGATGGAACTGAAGGGCGAGATTACCAACGGATTCTCATTGATGAAGCCATTGGAGCGGTTGTCTCCGACGCGCGCATCGCGCTGGATATCTTCCCTGATTGCAGAGACTTCCATGAGCGACTGAAATCCCGCGCTACAGACCCATCGCTCATCGATGAGCTGATGAATGAGTTTGCTTGCGTACTTGATCTAGAAGCAATCAAGAAGGACACCCACGAAGCGAATCGCTACGCACGGGGTGCCAGAGAACCTTGGCAAATGCACTTGCCGAGTGAGCCTTATCGACGAGTTGTTCTTGAAATTCACGACATCTACCGCGGATTGCTCAGGAAAAACAAAGTCTTGAGCATGGATCAGATGATCGCTGACTTTGATGGCTACCTTGGCACTCACGAATGGGGAGCTCTGAGCGAGCGCGACGGGTTCGACCTTGTGTTCGTGGATGAGTACCACTACTTCACCCGCGCCGAGGCGATGCTTCTCCACAACCTCTTCAAGTCCAGGGCGCAGGTCGAAGGCCGCTGGCCCGTAGTCATGGCCTACGACATCAAGCAAGGCACAAACGACAATGCCGTGAGCGGGGGAGTAGAGAAGTTCCGTAACCCGGGTGTTGGAGAGTCCGTACTAAGCGAACTTAAGCAGGTTTATAGATCAACGCCGGAGATAACTGATTTCCTGCGTGACATTGACGCCTCCTTCCCTGCAATGGATCTGGAGGGTGAGTACGCCACCTACGTATCTCACTCGAAACAGGAATCTGGGAATAAGCCTTCTCTTACCGTCTACCGGACCGATATCGAGCTCGTCGACGGCGTCTTTGACCAAGCTACTCGAATTGCACGAGAGCTGGAAGGCGGAGGCAGCCAGGTTGCCGTTCTTTGTCTGAATGAGATTTTGTTCGAAAAGATCCGCACGGCAGGTCGGGTGCGCGACAAATTTGTGCCAATTACGACCCGCGAGGATCTAAGGGACCTTAGATACGCGAAGGGAAAATGCGTTTTCAGCATGCCCGAGTTCGTGGCTGGCCTCCAGTTCCACACTGTCTTTCTTATCCATGCCGATGGTGCAGACTTTGACGAAGATCAAGGCCAGGGAGCACGACGGCGCTACGTCTCACGCGTTTATCTTGGTGCCAGCCGCGCAGCGCGGGCGGTGCTTATTGCAAGTTCGAAAGAGCGGGGAGGGGCGAGCCAGCTTCTGGACACGTCACTGAACAATGGAACCCTTCTGCGAGTGAGTTAGAAACGGCTCTGTTCGTTCCCGGGGAGGGTCACGTGTTCCCAAGCAAGGGCCAAGGAAGGCTCTTGCTTACGTGCAGTTCTGTCTAATAGAGGGCAGCTTAAATCTGGACTAGGTTCGGCCGTGGAAGGGGCAACTTCTCCACGGCAGACAACGGCAGAAATGTGTGCAACGGGCCAATCGGCAGACAAAATTCTCTGCGTTGGTTCACGGCGAGCTCAGCAGGGCAAAATTGTCTGCCGACGAACACCATCCTTGCCCGCGGACTGAGGACGCAGGCAAGAGCCGAGCCAGAGGTGATGGAGCACGTATTCGTGTTACCTCGAAGTCTTTTCATTTCAACAGTCTACAGACGCAGACCTCCAATCCCTAACAAGCTGAATAGGTGAGCGCCCAGGGGTAAATGTGTTACTTGTACGCTAGCTGCAGGTATTTTTGTTACTAGTTCAGCTTGGGGTCTGACAGGACTCTCGGATCGGTTGCACCCCCAGCCTTTCAGGAGTAGCGTCCAGAGCATGTCAGCGATGCTTACTGACGCTGCTTTCGGCAGCGATTCAGGCCCGCGTTGACCATGACGCACCACCGAGACCGAATGCATCTGCGTAGGTGCCCAGACCACTGCCCCCCGCAGAGAGGTCTATTTGGAGCACGCGAATGAGTGTTACGACCAAGGCCAGGCAACGCCGACTAGGTGTGAGGCAAGCTCGGACAAGCAACTCGGCTAACCTCTGGACGCTGCAGTCTCCTATGGCGGAGTGCCAGGTGACGCTGAGTGGTGACCTGAGGATGAAGCTCTTCTTCTATTGCGAAGGCGACGCAAGCGTCCGTGACGCAGAGTATCGCGAGCAACTGATACAGGTGTCTCTAGGCAGCGGCTCAATCTGCCTTGATGCGCTTACTACCCTGACTGATGGCTCTATTCAGGCTCGGATGATCGACGATGGATCGGACAGAGCCAGGCGAGATATCGAAGCACTGGGCACGGAGTTTGGATATTCAGTCTCCGTCTTGAGCACACGTGAGCTGGGTCAGGCCAAGATGAGGATCCGCAACTGGCAGGCGGCAATATCTGCCTTTCACCGGTGCCGCGGTTCGGATCTTACTTCTTTGGCAAAGGAAGTCGAATCGGCGGTTCGGCGACGCGGCAAGTTGACCTTAGGAGAGGTCATACGAGGACTTAACTCAAGGCACCCAGCAGCGGTGGTGGGAGCTGCGGTTCTTGCGCTGCGCGCTCGATCCATCGGCTCGGATATGGATGCACATCCATGGTCTGTGCACACAAGGCTGCTCAGGTGTGAACATGACCGCTCAATCTAAGTTCAACCGGAGAACGCTTCCGGCAAATCTTGCGAACTATCGTGAGTGGCCGGCTTGCGAAACCAATCAGTTGGACCCGGCTGATCTGGCGCTGTTTGAGCAAAGACGGAAAGCCTTAGTTGCGTACTTAGGCGGCGTCCGAACTGCCGAGATTGCCTCGCAATTCGGGATCGAGCGAACTGAAGTCTTGCGGTACCTCAATCGATGCGTGGCGGTCATGGACGATGGCCGCATTGCAGGTTGGGCCGGCCTCATCAAGGGATTTCGCACGCAAGCGCCAACGCGGATCAAGCCCGTAGGCGCGATGCCAAGCCAGTCATTCGGCGGCTATACGGGCGCTCTGTCAGCATTACTTGATTCGCAGCCCAATGTGCACCTCGCCCTGGACAAGTACCTCGCCACTGGCGTCACTCCAGACGGGGAAAAGCGGGGGCGGATCACCAACAAGGAGGCACATCAGATCTTTCTTAACCTCTGTCGTGATGCCGGGCTGGGCAAGAATCAATGGCCGTTCTGTGTCGGCCGGTATGGCAGAGAGGCAATCTGGGTTTACGTGAAGCAATTTTTCAATTCAAACCACGAGAAGGTTGCATCCCTGCAGTACGGCGAAGAGTGCCGGCAGCGCTCAAGGAGGCCGGGCAAACAACCCGAGGGGCCCATTGCCCTGGCGCCATTTGAGATAGTAGAGGCTGACGAGCATACGGCCGACATCATCTTTGCCGTGGGTGTGAATACTCCAAAGGGAATCAAGTACGTTCCCAGCCGTCGTATGACGCTTATCGTCATCGCCGATAGGTTCACCAACTTCATTCTGGGCTGGGACATCGTTGTCCGCAGGACAATTTCCAGCTCCGACTTCCTCAGGTGCATCGATCATGCGTCAGCTGGACAGTGCCTATCGAACCAGCTGCAACACGCACTGGAAGCCACTCTCTCAGTAGAAGCTGGCGATCCAGAATTGCGCCTTGGTTTTGGCAGCCTCTTTGTAGACAACGCGCTCGCGCACCTATCAGACACAGTAGCCGACAGGGTCAGAGCGGAAACTGGCGCTGCGATCTCGTTTGGCGCAATTAGGCGACCGAAACGCCGTTCGCTCGTCGAGCGAGTGTTTGGCTGGATGGCATCGAGTGTTTTTCAGCAATCACCAGCGACCACGGGAAACAGCCCAACGGACCCCCGGCGCAACCAGCCGGAACGTCAAGCGGTCAGGCATAAGGTGACCCTTGAAAAGCTGATGGAAGAAACGGCCAAGGCCGTTGCGCACTGGAACTCAACGCCTACAGAGGCCAACTACGGCAGCAGTCCCACTGACCAAATGCTTGAGTACTACGCCCCTGGCTCCGGTTGCTTGGCCCCACTGGGGCCGCCGCGTCCCGTGCTGACACCTCCGCTTCGAGTGGATGTGGCCTCAGCCACCGTCAGGGGGTCCCAGAAGAAGGGCAGACTGCCTCGTGTCAGCTACGCGAGCGTCGAGTACGGATCCCCCATCCTGGCCACGCGCTGGGATCTGATTGGGCAGGCGGTCACGCTCCATGCAGATCCCTACGACATCTCACGTGTTCATGCATATGTAGGTGACGGACGGGAGCTTGGTGAGCTCGTGCCACTGAGGCGCGGTGGCGGTATCCGCACTCCCGAGAGCTCCGAAGACTGCTCAGATCCAAGATCGAAGGCGCTCGGGACGCGCCCTTTGCCGACATCGTTGGCGTGGAGCTTCAAGAATTAGCTCAGAAAGCCTTGGATACTTGCGCAAGAGCGCCCCGTACAACGCACGCGGCGACTGTCCTGGCCGAGGAGAAGAGGAAGGGGTACGCGCCGAGCAAGACGCCTACGAACGCCGGAAAGCGTGTCAATACGCAGACACTGGCGTCCCGTGTTCGCAAGTCTAGAGACATCGACTTCTCCATCATCGGAAAGTGAGGAGGTCAACAATGACGAGCCACGAGAGCATTGCCGCAATCCAGGCAACCTATCCATCATTACGGGATCGGCACCCCTTGCTCATGGCAGCGGCCATTCTTCCCACCGCGCCAGTCAAAGAGGTGGCTCGTCTGGTCTTTGATCGAGCGCAACGGCTTCGCTCCTCAATAGCATTCTGGGCGCACCCGTTGTGCGGCAAGTCCTCCTGCATCTCTGCGCTGGAAAAGCTGGCCCCTACCCAGTACCCGGGAGCGGCTTTTGTGATCTACGAGCCTTCGTCCAAGGACGTGGCCGCTGAGGGTGCTCTGATCGAAGATATGCTCTCCGCAATCGACTTCGAACCACGTGCATTGCGTTCCCTCGCGGGAAAGCGCGATCAGTTGCTGCGAGCCCTCTATGCCATGTCAGTCGCTGGCAGACACCTTTTTCTGGTGATTGACGAAGCGCAGAACCTGCACGTCAAGGACCTGGGCTGGCTCAAGCGCATGGTGAACTGGCTGAACACGCATGAGGTAAAGGTTACTGTCGTACTGTTCGGTCAGAGTCAGTTGTGCACGATGCATCAACGCTTCATGGCCGAGATGCCAGATCTGACCATCAGGTTCATGGCGGAGCTTGTTGAGTTCAGAAGTCTGCAAGATGCAGCAGATCTGCACGTGGTCCTTAAGTCATGTGATGACGAGACTGAGTACCCCCGTGGATCGGGCTGGTCCTATACACAGTACTTGTGGCCAAATGCACATGCCAATGGATTCCGCCTGGCGCGCAGCGCCACAGATTTGTACGACGCGTTTCGCTCTCAGTCCGGAGGTGCAGTTGACCAAGAGGGAATCAGCATGCAATGGGTGGCTGAGGCCCTGATGTTGGTGGGGCAGGATAGTGAGGGCAGCGATGCTGAAGGGATGAATATTTCGCGGGAAGTTTGGGAGCGCGCCATCGTTGACTCAGGCTATCGGAGCAGGACGCCTGCCGTGCTGGCTGCAACGGCAATCGGGAGAGGCCGCGCACGGAGGTCGCCGTGATTGCATGGAGTCGAGCTCTGATCGATGCCTACTGTTCCTCGTGGACCGTCATCCAGACGCTGGAACTATTCAACGGCTTCGATGCCAAGTGGATGAATGGTCGCCAGGACTGGTGCCTTCTGCTTTCGCGCTCCACCGTGTATCTCTCGGAGCAGAGGCTTGACGAGCAGCGCCCGCCCAACTGTTCGGAGCAGCTGCGCGATGTTCAGTCAGTCCTGGGTGAGCGAATCAGATGGTTGGATGCTGAAGCTCTTCGTTACTGTCCAGCTTGCATCCAAGTTGGGAGACACTACCAGTATCAACAAGATGACCGATTTGTTCGCTGCGTCCTGCATCGAGTGAGATTGAAGACCGGCTGCCCGTCCTGTGGAATTGCTTTGGACACGAAAGGGACTCTGGTGCACGGATTCACATGTAAATCATGCGGGAGCACCTTGCTGGAGTCCGACGTTTCCGGTGAATTGACCGCTCGCAAGGCTGCGTCATACGCGCGAACCCTAGACAAATTGCACCAGTGGCTCAGGACCGCGAATGACTCGCTCGCCGGTTGCCAGAGGGCTCACAGCGGTCTAACGACAATACGCTGGAACGGGAATCACGCTGTGAGCAACGCAGGCAGTTACTGGTACGCACTGATCCAGCTCCCGAACACGATGGTACGCAACGCGCTGTTGCCAACACCAACCTCCTTCACGCAGCGGCCAAAGACCGCACTCTTGCTACCCCTTCCTGCCGATGATCACGAGACTGCCATCAGGCCGTACGAGGAGCTTCTTAGGTGCATTGCACGTCAAATTAGGCGCACCTATCTCAGGGGACACTCCAGCTGCCGAGTC
The DNA here is from genome assembly GCF_056481145.1 of Stenotrophomonas sp. 93052_Sma. Lineage (NCBI taxonomy): Bacteria > Pseudomonadati > Pseudomonadota > Gammaproteobacteria > Lysobacterales > Lysobacteraceae > Stenotrophomonas > Stenotrophomonas sp. 93052_Sma. Next base: position 2,467,434 of record NZ_CM151134.1, on the reverse strand, counting down.
CATGCCATGAGAACAGTAGGCGGCGGCCGCACTCAGCGAAACAGATGGGCTCCAGTGACTCTAAGGCCGCACCTATGCTGTAGAGGCCAGGCATACGCCGTATGGCTACTGCAGCGGCGCGAGGAGCTTCGCGAGATCTCCGAGCGGATGAGCGTGTCTCGCATGGATCGTCTCCTTGGGCATCGACGCTCTGAGGTCCCTATGCGGTTGCCAGATCTGCACGCAACGGCGTCCAGTTACATAAGCTCGTTTGAGGCGTGGATTGCAAACCTTGCCCGTCTACATTCACTGATCGACCGTTCCAACAGGCAATCGGTGCTGTATGAGCAATTCCGCTGTTCTCCGAACTGGGCGCTGCATCAGCCGGGTGCCAGCAAAAGCTGCCCTATTCACCTGCGTCTGGACCAACAGAAGAACCGTGCTTATTGCGACAGGGGCCGCGTTCGACAGGAGGATCTAGCGTATGTCATCGCTCTGGGGCGAGAAAGGGAGCGGATTCTCAAGCGGGTCGATAAGATGCGCGATGACCCCACGGACATCACGCCAGACATCCTTCTCTGAGTGTGCCAGGCGGCCCTGACGCTAGATCGCCGGCGGCTGCATGAAGAACCACGTTGCCGGTCGCGTCGTTCGATACTATCTGACGAGTAGGCGAACTGACTTTGAGATGCTCCAGTACCTCAATCTAAGGGCTGAGGGTCACTGGCAGAACTGACGGGAAACCCGCGCGCATTGCGTTACCACGCCAGCAACAGCGACCAATCCGCAAAACTGCGGCCATCAAGCATTCCTGGCATGCGGGCCTCAACGTCCAGCCAGGCCAAGCGGTGGTGACGCGGACCTCTCGTGAGGGAGGGGGGGCGTGCGCGTGGCATACTTTTGTACCGCTGACCTGCCCCCTTTCTCAGGGCCACTAGCTACTTAGTAGAGTCCAGGTTGGGGAGCATACCGCTCCGGTGGGTCAGGTTTCGATCAGCGGTCGAACCAGTCAAGGCACCTTCGTTGCGCAGCGCGGCGGCGAACTCGGCAGGCGTGCATTTGGGCAGTGAGCTGTGCGGACGCACCTCGTTGTAGTCCTTGCGCCAGATGGCGATTACCGCCCGTGCGTGCTCGAGCGAGATAAACCAGTTTTCGTTCAAGCATTCGTCCCGGAACTTGCCGTTGAAGCTCTCCACATAGGCGTTCTGCGTGGGTTTCCCTGGCTGGGTCAGCACAAGCGTCACGCCGTTGGCGGTCGCCCACTGGTCCAGCGCCCGGCCGGTAAACTCGGGTCCCTGGTCGGTCCTGATCGCCGCGGGGTAGCCGCGGAAACGGCATACCGCATCCAGGATGTCGGCCACGTTCTGGCCATTTATCCTCCGGCCGACGGCGATTTCCACCGCTTCCTTGGTGCAATCGTCCACCACCGTCAGGCACTTGATCGGGCGCCCGTTGGCCAGGGCGTCGAAGACGAAGTCCATCGACCAGGTGTGGTTGGGCCCCGACGGCAGCTGCAGCGGACGGCGCTCGACGGCCACGCGATCGCGCTTGCGGCGCTTGCGCACCGCCAGGCCAGCGTTGCGGTACAGCCGGTAGATTCGCTTGTGGTTGGCGATCCAGCCCTCCCGTTCCAGCAGGATGTGCAGCCGTCGGTAGCCGAACCGGCGACGTTCGCCCGCCAACGCAACGAGCCTGGCCTGCAACGGCGCGTTCGCCATGCGCGGCTGGTAGTGCAACACGCTGCGTGACAAGCCCAGTGCCCGGCAGGCCCGCCGCTCCGACAGGCCCAGCTTCGCCCGCACGTCCGCGACGGCAGCCCGTCGCGTCGGCGGGCTCAGTATTTTCCCCGCGCCACGATCCTCAGCGCTTCGTTGTCCAACATCGACTCGGCCAACAGCTTTTTGAGCCGCGCGTTCTCCGCTTCCAGTGCCTTCAGGCGCTTGGCGTCGGGCACATCCATGCCGCCGAACTTGCGCCGCCACAGGTAGAACGACGCGTCACTGAAGCCGTGCTTGCGGCAAAGCTCCTTGACCGGCGTGCCGGCGGCCGCCTGCTTCAGGAAGCCGATGATCTGCTCTTCGGTGTATCGCTTCTTCATGTCCGTCCTCTTGTGAGACGGACTCTACTAAGATCAGGTTGGCCCGGAAAACGGGGGGCAGGTCACCGCAGGCGCCAGCGTGAGGAATCTACCTCATGCGCCCGATACTTCCCAAACCTGTTGAGTGCCCCCGTTGCTATTCGCGGGGCGTCAACGATCGACCTGCTCAGGTCAGTGGGATTTCATTCCCACGCGGTACGCTTTCAATCGACAACTGGCACAGAGGTTTGCTTGAGCGTGTTTAGCCAATCGTTTTGCAGGCTGGCGTGCGCTGTGCGCGGGGCGTGTTCCTCACTGACGGCGCGAGAGAGCTCCAGCAGCTCCTGCGCGAGCACCGCCGCGGCATCCAATTTGACCTGGGTGTCAAATACCCTGCGCGATCCATCTGGGGTCTGAAGCGTCTTCGCGTAAGCAGGATTGGCGACCAGATACACGAAGTAGTCGGTCGTTGCTGCGAGGATGCTGAGTTCCTTAACGATACCCGCCTGCAGAGTTCCAGCAGCAGCGTTCCACAGTGCAGAGGCAATGTCATAGCTGCTGATTTCAACTTTCTTTCCGTCGCTGATGGCGTCCGCCTTCAGTGTCTTGCAAAGCCTAATGGCCTTTTTAAGCCCGCCCCACGTTTCGTCATCACGTTCGCGCAGGCGTCGCAGATACAGGAAGGGCAGGTTGTGGATCAACTGACGCGCAGGCTTGTCGAGGATGTTGACGCCCCGGAAGTCCTCGGACTGTGTCCGCTGATACTCGGCGGTGTCATTCCATGAAGCTGGCACAACATCAACTTCGCGACGCAGAGATCCACCCGACAGCTGGATGGCCTTGGCACCTGTGCAGTCGACTTCCGCCGCCGGATAGGCGTCCTTCAGCGCCGCCTCCAGTCGGTGACGCAGATCGAGCAATGTATCGACGGCTGACGGCAGGTACGGGTTACGGTAGTGCCCAGCCAGCGCCAAGACCCCCGTCGCATCGTAGTGATGGAACCGCTGCTCCAGAACCAGGAAGTCGACATCACTGACGCCGCGGATATGAATGTTGCCCGGAACGGAGCCCTGCAGACGGAACGTACAGCTCAGCCCATCGCGGTCCAATCGCGTTGCAATTTGCGCTTGCACACGCTCGGCCTCGGCAACACTCAGGGCGGTGTAGCTGGCGGCTACTGCTTGCATGGCGCCCAGTGCATAGCGCGTATGGTACCCACTACTGCGTTTCTGATAGGTCTCGCTCAGGTGCGCGCGTGCCTCAAACCCGGAGGCGGAGTCGAAGATGACTGAGCTCCGATCGAAGCCATGGCGCCGCGCGTCAAGCGCACGCAAACGTTTGTTGATGTCCGCACTCATGGTGTCGTGGTTTCCTTTCGGGTCAGGGTGAGGGTTCCGTAGGTGTAGCGGCCGTGGCCGTTGAAGTACTCACCGGTGGCAGCGGTCAGGTCGGCGCGGAACAGCAGTTCTGCGCAGCCGCGATGCCCCTTGAGTTCAGGCTCGCCGATGCCCGGGTCGTTGCGATAGTTGTAGAGGACGCGGTAGCCATCTGTGCAGTCATAAATCAGCGCTGCCGACAGGCTTTTGGAGACGGACTGGCGCGTTCTGAGGCGAATCTGGATCTTGTCCCAGCTCTGTGCAATTTCGACCTCGCCTTCCCATGCCAGGAGGGGGCGATCGTCAGAAGCATGCAGGCTTTGCCCGTGGCAGACCCATGTGCCAGAAAGATTGGGAACGCGCAGCCACCTAGAAAGGCGCGGTATCCGCCACATCCACCGGTCAAAGAGCGCGTACAGCAGTAGATAGATCGAGCCGGCGGTGATCGGCCAGAGCACCAGTCGCGGCATTTCCACACCGAAATCCACAACCAATGCCACAACTAGGCCGGCCAAGGCGCTCACTGCCGCGGCCAGCCCGACAGAGGCCCCCATTACCCACTTGCCGACATTGGCACGGTTGAAGCCGCCCAAGACAGCGTACTCATGTTCCATAGACCGATCTCCGACGATGAGGGGAGCAGGGCACCGCGATTGCGAGTGCGAGGCGCCCGCACCCAACCGGGTGGGAAACGCCGCGAATGCCCCCCCGGTGCCAGAGCAGAGTCCGCTCAGGTGGCATGGGGGGGGCTGCTATGGCGCAGATTCGAAAGGCTGCCGTCTTAGAACGGATCCGGCCCCAAGCCCGAACGCGCGCTTTCGTTCAGCACGGTGCCGTCGCGCCGCTTGATCGGGGCGCTCGGAGCGAGCTCTTTCAGACGCCGCGCTGCGCGCACCGCGTTGTACTCGCTCGCATACCCTTCCCCGGAGTCCGCAATCTTGCGACCGTTGCTGGCATAGAACGTCCACCGCCATTCGCCGGCGCGGTCCTGGTAAATCTCAATACGCATGAACACTTCTCCTCTTCTGGATGGAACGCGCCACGTCCTTCCCCCGCAGCCCGGAGGCAGCTCAAGGGTGGGTAGCGCTTTCGAAGCAGGGCCGCACATCACCCGCATACATACTATCCGTGTAGTTTGTATGCGTGTCAAGTTTCTGTACGGATGCTATCGTTAGACATCCCAAAACCGAGGCGTCCATGTCTTCAGAAACCCATTCGCTGCGTTGGGGGCAAGCGCGGCGTATAGCCTTCATCGATCTTCGATTGCAATACGACGGTCGCTTGAATCGCCGCGATCTCATTGATTTTTTTGGCATATCCGTCCCCCAGGCGTCCTCTGACCTAGCTGAGTACGTCAAGATCGCGCCAGGCAACATGGAGTACGACCCGAGTGCGCGGGCCTACCGTGCGCAGCCAGGCTTTCTGCCGGTCAGCGGCCGCGCGACGTCCAGCCAGTACCTATTCGAGTTGTATGGCCTGGAGCGCGGCCTGCTGACACGAGATGAGAGCTTCATCGGCTATGTGCCGTTGACCGGCATTGTCGGCACCCCTGCGCGCCCGATTGCGGCAACGGAGATCTCCACGTGGGTGCGAGCCATCCGCGACGGCGACAGGTTAGAGGGCCGTTACCAGTCCATGGACGAGGACGCGCCCCTCAGCCTGACCATCTCCCCGCATGCGCTTGGCTACGATGGCCTCAGATGGCACGTCCGGGCTTACTGCCACACCCGCTTAATGTTCCGGGATTTCGCCATCGGGCGCTTCGAGATCCACACGATCCATGCCGACTCCCCCGCAATCGATCCAAGCAACGACATTGGCTGGTTCACGGAGGTCGGGGTTCAGCTAATCCCGCACCCCGCGCTGACGCCCAACCAGCGGGCGGCGGTGGCCCGGGACTATGCGATGCAGGATGACGTGCTGATTCTTCCCTGCCGAAAAGCAATGCTGTTCTACACGCTGCGCCACCTGAATCTCGATTCGCTGGAGATTCACCCCGATGCGGCTCGGCAGCATGTCATCGTGGGGAACCCCGACGAAGTCGCCCAATGGATGCGCGAAGATCGTCAGGGCCTGTCTGTGGGCGGCTGAGCTAGGTCAAGGCATTGGTCAGATGCGTAGGCAAATGGCCTACGACCACCCTGCGATTGAGCTCATCGACGTAGCAGTAGATCCGCAGGCAGCGGAGCGGATCGTGGGCGTTACTACCTGCAACATGCATGTCCATGGTGTAGGTCGACCCGCCTACGATGCCTCGATACTCACCCAAGTGGCGGGCTGCAATAACACCAACGCCGGACAACCGCAGTCGATTCTCTTTCAGGAATTCCTCCCACTCGTCGCGCGCTTGGCGACGACTCGCTTCGTCGTCTGCCCAGCGTGATCGCCAGTAGCTTTCAGACAGTTGTTCCAGACAGGCATATATCAGCGCGGTCTCGCTATGGGCCACGCGGCTGGCAGAGCGGAGCGTTTTTTCCGGGAAGACCACCCGAGGCCGCAGCGAGATTGCCCACTCCGCGAGCCCCTCCAGTGTGGCCGGAGGTGCGGCCCGCTCTGTTGTCGGCTCATCAGTGGGAGCTGCAGATCCCAGCCGCAGTTGTGCGCTGTGCAGGCGCCGCTTGAGCTCGACTATCTCATCGGTCGTTGTTTGCAGATCGTGCAGGGCGGAGTCTCGGTCTGCGACCGCAGCGTTTCGCTCGTCTTCGGCCACTTGCAGCAACTCTTCATAGTCCCTGACTTCCCTGGAAATCAAAGCCCGAATGTCTTCAGCGGTTGGAACTGGCGGAGGAAGAACGGCGTCGTTGAGTGCCGAGTCTTTCCCGTTGCTCAACGCACGCAACCTGGCTTCGGCTATGGCGTTCCGAATGTCTCGAAACGCAGGAACCTCAGGGCGGTGCCGAGCTTGGAGAGTCAACTCACGTAGCTGCTCCAGTCCCTGTCCCTTGCTTATGTCGACGTGTGCCCTGGTACCGCCAGCCTTTTGAAACACATGGACCGTGCTCGGAGCCAGCGCACCGTAATGGGTAGCATATTGGGCCCACATCGCCGGCTCAACGACATACATTCTGGCCAGAGCCTGCAGCGGCTTGATCAGCTCAAAGCGAGCGGCTACTACCCACAGAGGTGCGTCGCGACCGCTGTCTTGGACGGCGGCAAGCAGGCGCGACATACCCTCCTCATCACGGACGAATGTAGGGGCTCCAGCGGGCGCACCAGCGATAGCCAGCCCAGGCGAGCGGGCCCATTCACGGACAATAGCTGGAACCGTCCTAGAGGGTGCCGGAAGGGACACCAGGTCTCGTGCGCTTAGGCGAACGCCCACCATGCCGCCGACGCCCCCCATCCCCGCGAGGACAGTGGCCTCCATCCTCCACCACCGGGTTGGGTGAGTCGTGTCAGGGTGATCCAGCCGGAAAGCAAAGATGCCTTCACCCGATTCCAATTGAAGCGTGACGCCTTGGCGCTCAATCTCGTGTGCCCCTTCTCGCCATGTCTTGGGCAGGCTCAGTCCCATTCGAGCCTCTAGCCAACTGAGAGCCGACGTCACCGCATCGAGATGGGCCGACTCTTTGTCCACCAAGGCCCACTCGGAAGCCAACAGTGCGTGGTCTGACAAATCAAAGCGCAGGACGCGCTGTGAATTGCCAAACTTAACCGCGCCCACCCGTCTGCGAGACTGAGCGTTGCTTGCTCGCGGCACTGCCATGACAGGCGCAGCAGCATTCGCCTCGATCACAAGATCAACCGCTTCAATGCCCTCGATCTCTACCGCTGCACTCGGCGGAGGCGGCCTGTCTCGCGCAATCAAAGGAACGGGGTGCCGCGTCAGCAGCCCATCGATCGTTGCGCGGAAAGCTGCTCGGAGTGGGGCCGCGGGACTTGGAGCCCGCCGCTTCGAAAGCGACGATACCAGTTCAGGAATAGCAGCCGCGACGCGCGATTGCTCCACCTTAGGCAGAGATCGCCAGCACTCTCGGGCGAGCCGTATCCATTTCTGCGCGAGCGCAGGCCGATCATTCGCCCACTGCCTGGCTGCAAAAGCGGCGCCGAAGATCCGCGTTAAAGATCGCTCCAAGCTTGCGTCCGCTTGACCGGAGGGGCCAATATCCGAGGAAGCCAGCCAAAGCGCGATGGGGAGCGGAGATTTGCCGTGACGCGCCGAGTCGGTGACCACTTCCCATAGCCAACCCGGATCGATGGTGTCGTCACCGAAACTCAGGCCACTAGCATGACGGGCGCAAGCCTCGAGATTGTCTAGAAACAAGACATCGACAAATCCCTCTGCCGATTCGACATTGCTGGGGCCCAGCACGACCACTTGAAGGCCGGACTGAACGTCGATCGCCAGTCTGCTGCCGTGACTATCTGCGTACGTTCGCTGGAGCTCAAAATCTCCGTCGGCCTTGGCGATTGAATCGGCGCCGAGCTGCAGCGCACTTTCAAGTGAGCGCGATGTCGCATCTGTGGCAGCTTGCGCTTCCGCCGGCTTACCAGACCATAGCTCGATCTCACCGCTCTCTGCGGGAGGAGGGAGGGCGTCTCCTAAATCGGAGGAGGCCTCGATCTGAGCCTGAATCCAGGCCTCTACCTCAGCAGTTGCGCTCCTGAACATGTGGCCTTCACACATTGCGCGGACGCACCAGGCGAAGGCCGCCGGGCTGGCATAGGCAGTGCCGTTGATGCCACGAAAGTGGGCCGCCAGAATGGAAATGCCATAGCGATTGCCCTTGAGGGCCAATTGCCTGGCGACCTCAAGATGCTCACTAAGTGTTAGGCGAACAGCTTGGCGAGCCGTGACTAAACTGGCCGATGAGGTGCGGTAGACGCGTCCATCCTCTTCGTCGGCGACGAGCACGGTGTGATCACTCAGCGTGCCCAAAACCACTGCAGTTCGCAGCGATCTGCGCAAACCGACATGTCGGCCAGCCCTAGGGTGGGGGCCTTGATGGTAGCCATAGAGCGGGAGAACCAATCCGACCGTCTGTTCGTCCGGCGCGAGCTTCGCCTGTTCCGGCGCGGCTGCAGTCTTGCCACAGCTCTCATCTGCTTCCTGCATATCAGCGCAACCCACACTTCCCCCAAAAATGTGACCGACGCCCCATCATACCTGCCACGACACGGCGCAACACGCTTGGGATCATTGCAATGGCGATGGCAGGACAGTGCATAGCGCCAGAGTTGCCTCAATGGGCCGCCCAGCTACGGCCAGTTAAACGTCGTCCAACAGGCGTGCCGCTGGATTGCATTGCGCTCCACCCGATTGGTAGTAGCCGGTTACGCTCGCAACGGAGCGATGATCGGTCATGGCCATCAGCGCAGGCAGTGCCACGCCCTGCCTGGCGCCCTCGGTAACGAAGCCCGAGCGCAGGCTATGCCCGCCGAAGTCTCCGTCTAGACCGGCCTGCTTAGCGCGGCGCTGGATGATCAGTGCAATGGCGCGATCACTCAGTGCCGGACCCACCCGCGTCCCCCACACGCGACGGAACAGCGCCCCTTCGGTGAGCTTGGCCGCCTCCAGCCAGGCCTGCAATGCCACGGCGGCCGCGCCCACGAGCGGCTTATCGGGGCTGCCGCCGACCTTGGGGCCATCCTGCAGCGTCTTGCCCTGATCCAGCCGATAGACGAATCCGCCCTCGGGCAGCGGGCGCAGGTGCGCCAACGTCGCCGCGGCGACTTCGCTGCGACGGCGGCCGCCGCTGGCAAAGGCAAAGCAGAGCAGGGCGCGGTCACGCTGGCCGGCCAGGTCGTTTCCGCAGGTGGCCAGCAGCGCCTGCAACTCGATCCGGGTAATGGCCGCCTTCTTCTGCGGGCGTTCGCCACGCTTGTGCGCGCTGCGGCGGGCGCTGGCCAGCAGCTGACGCACCTCGGCGCTGTCGATGGGATTGGCCAGTTGCTGCAGTTGGTGGACCTTGCTCAGCACCGAGACGCGATGGGTGAGGGTGGCCAATCGCCAGGGTCCGGGGCGGCTCTTCAATCGGGCCGCCACCAGCGCCTTGTCCAGTGCGGCCGGCAACTCCCAGCGCACGCCCTCAGCGGTGTCGCGGGCCACGTGGTCGACGATGAATTGCACCACCGTTGCCGCCGGCAGCGGCAGCTGCAGCGGCCGGCCGTAACGACCCTGGCACCAACCGGCCCAGTAGCGCAGCGCGGTGCGGTAGCTGCGGGTGGTGTTGGCGCTGCGCGCAGCAGCCAAAATCTGCTCAGCGGCGGTGGCGGCCTGAGCCGACAACCGGGACGGGTCGGGCAGGGTGGGGAGCTGATCGACGGTCAATGAAGTGACGACTTTCATATGTACTATGTGATCCTCACTACAGATTCAGTGTCGTTGTTCCGATAATTCTACATTATCGGAAGTAGCGGCCCCCACCCGCCGTTTCATTGACCGGAGACTCCCATGGCCCGCGGCCTGACCGAACTGGATGTCCATAACGCCGCCGATGACCTCGTCGCCGGCGGCGAGCGCCCCACGGTGGAGCGCATCCGCGCCCACCTGGGCACCGGCTCGCCCAATACCGTGACCCGTCACTTGGACACCTGGTGGTCAAGCGTGGGAACACGCCTGCGCCAACGCGCCCGCGAGGCGGCCCAACCCGACGTGCCGGCCGCGGTGCTGACCCTGGCCCAGCGCTGCTGGGCCGCCGCCCTGGAAGGGGCGGGGGAGCATGCCCGAGCGGCGCTGAGCACGGAGCAGGCGGCGCTCGAAGACGAGCGCGATCGCCTGGCGGCGGAGCGCGCGAGCCGTGCGCAGGAGCAGCAGGACATGCGGGTAGCGCTCGCGGCCGCGACGGCAGCGCAGACCAGCATCGACCTGCTGCGCACCCAGCTCGCCGAGGCCGCCGCGCAGGCGCAGGAGCTGCGCGCCCAGCGCGATGGCGCCCATGCCCGCCAGGAACGGCTGGAAGCGCAGCTGGCCGAGCTGCACCAGGAGAAGGACCAACTGCAAGTGACCCATCAGCGCGAACGGCAGGAGTGGACTGAGCACGCCCGCAGCACCGAAGATCGCCTCAACGCGGAAGTCGACCGCCTGCGGATCAAGGCACGCCAGCTGACCCAGCAGGTGCACAAGCACACGCAACTGGCCCAGCACCTCCGCGAGCGCGAGCAAGTGCAAGAGCAGGAGCGTCGGCAGGAGCAGCAGGCGGCCGCCGCGGCGCTCACCGCCCAGACATTGCGCGCCGAGCAGTCGGCCGCCCAACTGGCACCACTGCGGGAGCTGGTGGCTACCCTCCAGCAGGCGGCACGGCGCCCCGCGACGACCGGCCGCACGCGCAAGCCCAGGGAAACCGGCGCTGTCGCCGCCACCGCGCGGCCGGCTCGCCGCGCGAGGCCCCGGCCATGACCCCGGCCGGCACCGTCCAGCTGGACCTGCCCCGGATCACCGCGACGCTCCAACGCGGAGTCCGACGGGTCGCGGCCTTCATGTCGTTGGGCTTGAATGCCGCCCGCAGCGCCACGCCGGCGTCACTGGAGCTGGCCCCGGCCGACACCCGCTACCATTTCATCCCCACCAACTTGAGCCACGAGGCCGTCGCCCACATTGCCGACGAGTTCCAGCTGTGGATCCTGACCAACGGGGTGCGCGAACTGTGTGCGTTCCTGGAGCGCTACCTGCACGATCTCTACCTGGCCGCGGCGCTGATCAGCCTCAGTCAGGGCGGCCGCCTGCCGCCGGACGCCCCGGTGCCCACGGTCCCCACGGCGTTCGAACACACGGGGATTGGGCGCAAGCTGGAATTGCTGCGGGAGACCTTCGGTATCGATGCCCCCCATAGCGATTGCCTGTCCACCTTCTGGGATGCACGCAACTGCCTGGTCCACCGGCTGGGGCTGGTCGGCCCTAAAGATCTCGTTGGCGGACGTGAGCACCTGTTGGTGAAATGGATTGGCCTCGATCTGTGGCTGCACCCCGTGGGCGGGGAGCCCCAGCTGATGCCGCTGGATCTGGGGGAGGGTATCTTCCTCAGGGACGGCGGCGAGGTGCAGGCGCGGACCGTCGAGCGTCTCCTGACCTTCGAGCTGGGGCACCAGGTGGGCTTCACTGCCCACCAGCTATCGGAGATGCTGGTCACCGCCCTGGGGCAATGCGAGGCACTGATGCAGAGCCTGCACGCATTGGCCGCATCCAAAGGCTTGCTGGACAACCCACCACCAGCCACGTCCGCGTCATCCGACTCCGGCAGCCCCGCCCCGCGCGCCGGTACCACGATCCATGAGGGAGAGCAACGTGAGTAGTGCAGAGACCTCCTCGGCCGCCGATCACGCCGACCCGCCTCCGGGTCCTGCGCCGCCGGCGGCGCGGCGGCGGTCGCTGCTGCAGATGCCCTTCTGCGCCGACTGGCTGGCCGACGGCGCCTGGGAGCAGCTCATCGCCGACGTAGACTGGAGCAGCGATGGATGGCGCTTGGCACAGACCCTGGCGGCCATCGCGCACCAGCAGGAATCCACCGGCGACCGCACCACGGCGGCGCTGCTGCGGCTGCTTGCGTGCCTGGCGTCCATGCACCTGCAGGTGGGCGGCGATGAGCTGCTGACCCCGCGCTACATCACCCCGGAGCGCTGGAGCGCTGGACTGCGCGACATGGACGCCAACGACTGCGCCGCCGTGATGGCAATCGCCCGGACCACCCAGCTGACCTGGATCCGGGCGCGCTGTGCGGAGGTGGTGTTGGCCTCGCCTCATGCCCAAGGGCGCGAACGTCACGCGTTGGCCGCGCTTGGGGCTGACGCCTACCTGCAGCTGGTGCGCGAGGCTGAGGCGACGACCGCGGACGTGGAAATCCACACCGTCACCCACCTGCGCCGGGCCTTGGCCCTGGGCTGGCCGGCAAAGAAGAAGGATGTCGCGTTCCAGCAGCAAGTCTGGCGCTCCTTCATGGCCCTGTTCCGTCGCACTTTGCGCGGCCCCTTCCCGGGCATGGCCGATGGTTACGTGACCGAGCTGCTCGACCGTCCGTCCGATCATGCGCGGGAAGCGGCCGAACTGCTGGAGACGACGGCGCGTGCGACCGCGCCAACCGAGGACATTGATAGCGAGATCCAACACCGGCTGTTCAGCCTGGCGCGGCGGTTGTGGGAGTCGGAGCGCGAACTCGCACGCGCTCGCGCCGCAGGCCGACACGCTGCGGAAGCGCTCGTTGCACGCGCCGGCAACGTCGCAAGTGCCGCCGTGAAGGCGGCCTGGCTTGCCCAGGCCATCGCCGAGCTGAGGCGCTACCACGGCGATGCCGAGCGGGTGCAGCGGCTGCAAAGCGAGCTCGCTGATGTCCGGCTGCGTATCGCCGACGAGGTGGGCGAGATCCAGCTACAGGTCGATGTCAGGCACATTCACGAATGGGCGCAAGAACACGTGGCCTCGGCCGATTACCAACTGGCTCTGCTGAAGATTGCCTTCGCGGCACTGGACCATCCGGACCCCGAACGGGAGCGCCAGCGCGCCATCGCGGAGAAGCGCGGGGAGTTCTTCGGATCCTTCTTTGGCAGCACCCACCTGGATGCGGAGGGAGCCCCCATCCGATCCCAAGGGCCCTTCGACGCAAACGACCCAGTACATGTGGAGGCGGCCGCCATCGAGCGCTTGTGCGACGAGCGCTACCCTCGCGTGCTGGCGCCATTGATCGACATCGCCCTGCGGACGCTGTCCGAGCGGTTCAGCAGCGCGTTCGATGACGTGCTTTCTCTCGTTCGGTACAGTCCGGCGACCCCGCACGGCCACGCCTGGCAGATTGCCCGCGGGCTGTACGCCGGACTACAGTTCCGCTGGATTGATGCGGCAATCAATCTCATTCCGATGGTCGAGGCCTTCGTCCGCGCCGACCTCAAGCGCCACGGCATCGACACGCGGGTCGCGAACGAGCTTGACGGGGAGAACGAGCGGTCATTGACCCTGCTGCTGGAGTTGGATGCTCAGCGCGGCATTCTGCCCGCCGGCATGAACTTCGAGTTGAAAGCCCTGATGACGCATCCCGCCGGTGCCAATCTGCGCAATCGGTATGCTCATGGCTTGATGTCGGATAGAGAGCTGAGCAGCCCTGCGGCCATGGCCGTGTGGTGGCTCATGCTACGGATCGTGCTCAGGCCATTTTGTGAGCTAGCTGAGCCCAAGCAGGCAATGGACGGCGAGGCGGGCGCCACCTAGATGAAGCGCCACAGCAAGGCCGACAATGGGTCGGCGTTCACGAGTCTTCGCTAGAGCCAGCGGCCTGCGGTCTGCTGCTGGAATATCCGCAGTGCAAGCTCATAGTTGATACAGGTCTGCCCGCTGTAGGGTGCGACCTTGACGAACAGTGCCAGTTCTTGCGGCGAGAACGACCAGCTCTCGGGGAGACGCAACTTTCGTTTAGCAGCCCCATCGGCGCTGTTGCAATCACCACAGATCAACGTATCCGGAAAGCGCCCGTCACCATGGCAATGATGCTCCGCCATGGTAATGCTGAATCCCATGCCATACGCATCGCCGAACCTGGCGCGCCACGAGGGCCCACGGATCTCCGTCCAGCGGATCAGCTGCTGCGCGGTCCGACCACAGCAGGGGCAGCGCCAGCCGCTGTCGACGGCGTCGCGGTACTTGCGCGCACAATGCATCCCAGTGAATGCCGCAATGTCATCTGCAGTCGGAATACGCGAGTACTTCGCTGATTTTGTCATTGCGATTACGCCACCATACGATCCAAGGGCAAGGGTACAACGCATCGGCACCCCCCGCGGGCGCACAGGATGATGCGAGGGCTCCGTCGTGGCGACACCGCAAATCGTGGCCTGCTTTGAGTCAAGAAGGCGCTCCCCATTCCAATAGCGTGCCCCTGCGCCTGGCTCCGGCCGCCTTGCCATCTGCCACTCGAGCTCGCGATGACTACCGGCGACTGGCGGGCTCGCGGGCTGGCGGTTGGAATTTGAGATGAAGTATAGACGCGCCGCAGGGAAGAACGAGCCCACCGCGTCCCGGCAGAGCGCATCGATGCTGTGGGAGCCACAGGATATGAGCCGGACATCCTGCGGGTCGTGGAGGAATATCAGAGCCGATCGATGCAGTAGACTGGCGCGCAGGCCCCGCCTGCACGCACATCGCCATACAGACACGGAGGACGATCATGCCCCGCTGGGACCTGACGCGTGAGCTGATTCATTTCACCCAAGGTGACACTCCGGACGCGGCCTGCAGCAGGCTGCGCAGCATCCTAGGCGACGGCTATCTACGGGGCAGCGATCACCGGATCACAGGGGGCTATCGCTGCGTCTGCTTCACCGAGGCGCCTCGGGCGGCGTTGGCGGCAGGGCTGGTCAACCGCTAGAACTACGGACGCTATGCGCCCTTCGGCCTGATCTTCGACAAACGTTGAGGGTCGGCAGGGAATCATTACGTACAGGGCCAAAAGCTGCCTAAGCGACTGAATTTCAAGGTTGATTGCTCGTCTCTCGATCAGGTTCTCCCCATCTATGGGGTCTGTTCAAGCACCTTGGCTGTGTAGCTCAGCGGCGCCACTTCCCTTTCAAGATCCAGGTGGTAGTCGCCGAAGCGATTGATGTGGCTGGTCCGATAAGGCGACAGGCCGGCCAGGATCTCGGGCGTCAGTTCAATCCCCTCCTTCCTCATCTCGGCCAAGGTCCGGCTCATGCCTTCCACGTTGTGGAGGATGATCATGTTGGCCACCAGCTGGCTGTACTTGATGATCTTGCGCTGCTCGTGTTGGACGTTCTCAGCAATGATCCCCTGGCTGCCAAAGAACACCCATTTCACGAAGCCGTTGTATTCCTCGCTCTTGTTGGTGGCAGCATGGATCGTTTTGCGGATCTCATTGTCATCAATGTAGCGCAGCAAGAACAGCGTTCGAACGGCCTTGCCAAGTTCCCGGAAGGCGAAGTACAGCTTGTTCTTCCGGCTGTAGGTGCCCAGCCGGCGCAGGATCGAGGACGCGGTGATCTTGCCCAATCGGATTGAGATCACCACCCGCAGCATGTCGTGGAGATGGGTGGCGATCAGTCGCCAGTCGATGCTGTCCCCGAACAGTGCCTGGATGTTCTTATAAGCCCTACCCGGTTCGGGCCGAAAGAATGTCAGGTCCTTGATGTTCCGGATCCGGGGCATCAGCTGGATGCCCAGCATGTGGGCCAGGCCGAAGACCGGATAGCTTTGGGCCTGCGTGTCGCCATGGACGATCTCAGGCTGGATGTCGGAAGTGTTGGCCAACAGACCGTCGAGGATGTAGATGCCCTCGTGCACGCCACAGGGAATGAAGTGGCTGAACAGCGCTACGTATTTGTCGGACACGTGGTAGTAGCCGATGCCACCGTAGCCGCCGTAGCGGATGTGATACTCCGACAGCAGGTTGTCCTCGTAGACGCTCCACTTCGTGCCATCAGCTGATGCGCTCTTGCCGCTGCCCCAATAGCCAGGCAGGTCGAATTTGTTGTAGGTATTGATGACCTCCACGATGGCCTTCTCAAGCACATCCTCGGTCACGTATTTCAGGTTGAGCCAAGCGACTTGGCGCCGGCTGAAGCCCTTGATCGACCGCGCCGTCTGCGTCGGCCCCAGGTTGCAGCCATAGCAGAATGGCGTGGTGATCACACGTCGGGGCAGATCTTCGACCTGGCTCTCGGTGCCGGCGATCGGGCGGAAGAAACGGTGCAGATCCAGCCATTGGCTGGCATCGATCAGGACATCGACGATGCTGGATTCTGGAAGCCGTTCGGCGATGAGGCGATCCACCGTGGTAATCGCGCTGGAGACTTCGGCGCGTTGCCCCTTCCGCAGCACCAGGCGCCCATCCAGGATGTCCGCATGTACGTTCTCCGGGAAACGCGCGTCGACCTCATCGGCCAGGGAGGTCAGTTGTGCACGTAATCCCGCCACGAAAGACTCGGCGTCGGTGGGCAGGCCTGACACCTGGCCGTAGGCTTCCAGTTCCTGGGCCAAGGTGGCTTCATCGACCAGCTGCTCACGGTAGTCATCAAACCGTTCGCTGCTGGGAATGAAGAGATCTCCGGACTTCAGTTCGTCCTTGACCTGCACCAGCACGGCCAGCTCGAAGTACTTAGGGTGCATCCAGCCGGCGCCGGCTGCACTGGCCCGCTTGCCGAACACGTGCTGACACCAGAGCTTGGACATCCAGTCAAAGTCCTTTTCCGGGTCCAAACCGAGGGAGGCGACCTCGATCAGCTCACGGCGCTGGTTGCGCAGCGAGAGCACCGCTGCGATCAGCGGCTCCATGCCGGCGTCGTGGCTGGTCGCCCGAAGTTTCATCAGCTCCAGCCCATTGAACAGCAGCGGCCTGACCGCGCCATAGGGCTGCAGCATGAAAGGCAGGTAGTTCTTCCCGGCGTAGGCCATATGTTCTTCGCATTCGGCCAGCAAGGTCGACACTTCCGCTTCCAGGCTGTTGTCGATGGCATCCACGCGCTGACTATCGCTGCCGTCTAGCTGATAGGCCTGCAGGATTTCCTTGAGCTGGCCGATGAGGAAGTCGGCCCGTTTGGCATGTTCGAGCTGGTAGGCCAGCAATTTCTGCTGGGCCGTGTTCTCCAGCCCGCGCACCTGCTTGATGAACAACTCGGCTGCATCATCCAGTGTCTTGGCATGCTGGGCGCGAATGAAGATGGTGGCCAGCGCATAGCGCTTGTCCGGAGCCAGTTCGGCCAGCTCGCTGGCGTCATAGGCCCGAGCCATTGCACGGAACTGCTTGAGCTTGGGCACCGGCACATCGATGGGAGGCAGCTGGTCGGCCAACTGCTGCAGCATGCGGATGTGCTGCAGGTAGAACCGAACTTCCTTGTTGGTGGGCCGGCCGGGCTCGCGCTTGAGTGATTGCCAGCCGGTGAACCTGGACCCTTCCGGTGCGCGCAGCAGTTCGTCGATGAGCGTGCGCGTGGCAGGCGTCAGCGCGTGGCTGATGCTGCGGTAGTAGCCCAGATTGACCCGCTCACGGGCGCCGATGGCGGCCAGCTCCAGAGTGCGGAAACCGGGCAGTTCGTAGCGATGGTGCACCAGCTCTTCGAGCAGGACGTTCACGATGTCCGGGATGGTGTGCTTGGTCTGGGCTGCTCCGGTGGCCACTGTGTCCAGCCAAGCCAAGCCCGATTTATCCAGGGGACGTACCCCGATGAATTGCCGAAGCTGCGGCATATGCCGGCGCTGGCTGCCGGAAGCGTCGTAGCGTTCGAGCTGGTCGGTGTCCAATACGCTCCCGAGTCGGGCGGCCTTGGCGATGTGCTTCCGGATCCGCTCGGGTACGTCGGCCAACAGCGTGAAGTAGCCCAAGCGTTGGAAGAGCTTGAGATGAATCAGTACCGCCAGCTGCGGACCCGGCTGGGTGGTCAGCTGCTTGGCGAATGCAATCTCAGCGGCGGTCGGGGTATAGATCTCCTCCAGTTCCTTGGCGGTGGGATCAGGCTTCAGTCGCGGGTAGGCGGTCTCGTGAAGGGTAGCCATTGGATCCGGAGGGTGTGAGGGGGATCAGTCCCAGTGCCGGCCGTCGTCTGTACTGAGCGACGCTTCCAGGAAGCACTGGTGCGTATCGGCCATGCGGTGCATGTCATCGAGCAACGTGGCCAGGATTTCATCCAGATCCCTTTCGGGATCGGTGGGAGCAGTCAACTGGTACTCGCTGCTGGCGGTGTTCAGGCGCACAGCCTGGAAGGGGGCCAAGCAGATCTCTTCAATTCGGCCTCGGGCCTTGGCCGCGCCGCGGCCCGTGCGGGCAAACGGGGTCAGCACCATGCGCAGGCGCAGCTGCAGGGCCGATTTGCCCTCCGGCGCCGGCAGTGCCATCGCCGGTACCGGCACGGTTGGACTGGGCAGGCTTGCTTCAATGCGGTCCCGGGCAAACGGGTCACGCCCGTCCAGGTAACGCATGGCCGACTGCACATCGCGCCAGCCCACGTACTCCATCAAGGCCTTCATGTCCCAGCCTTGGTCGTTGGCCCAGCTGGCAAAGCCGCGGCGCAACGAATGGCTGCTGTGGAGCCCCGCATCGGCAAAGCCGGCACTGGTCAGCAACTCGCGCAGCAGGCGCACCAAGCTGTTGGGATGCAGGCCTTCGGCGCTCACCTGGCCCCATTGGTTGACTGCCCGAAACACCGGCCCTTCTTGCAGGTCGGCCGCCTGCAGCCACGCCTGGGTCGCCTCCACCGGACATAACCGCGACAGCGCCGGCACCTTGTAGGTGACGCCGGCTGCCTGGCGATCACCCTTGCTGCGTGGCAAGAAGCAGGTCATCCCCTGTCCCGGCACCAGCGTGAGATGGGCCACGTCCAGACGCAGCAGTTCATCGCCACGGAATCCCCGCCAGAACCCGAGCAGCACCAGCGCTCGGTCTCGTTGATGGCGCAGCGCCGCCGGCCCATCGCCCCGGGCATGTGCCGCAGCGATCGCCGCGGCCAGCCAGTCATCGAGCTCGACCAGCCGCCGAATCTGGAGCGGCGCGGCTTGCTTGACCTGGCCCGGGTGCAGGGTCTGGATGCCTTTGAGCACCTTGCGCACCAGCGGCGATCGGGTCGGGTCGACAAAGCCGTGGTCGCGGTGCCAAGAGGCGATGGCCGCCAGACGTTGGCGGAGGGTGCTGGTCGCCAAGGTCTGCGCATAAGCGGCCAGGTACCGGGCCACGCTGTCAGGTGTCGCTGGGAGGTGGCCTTGCCATTCAACCTCGAAGTGCCGCAGCGCCGACGCATAGCTGCGCACCGTGTTCTGGCGCGTGGCCGCATCGAGGTAGCGGTCCAGTTCGGTCACTGGCGCGTGGCCTCCACCGAGGTCGTCTGGCGCAGCGTCGACAGGATGGTGCATTCCGCCCGCTGCCCGCCATGGCAACTGGCAATCACCCGTTCCAGCTCGCTGGCCATGCGCTGCAGGTCGGCCATGCGGGCGCGCACGTCGGCCAGATGGCTGCGGGCCAACCGGTCCACGTCCCCGCACGAAAGCTCCTCATCGCCGGCCAGCTGCAGCAGGCTGCGGACCTCCTCCAGGCTGAAGCCCAGGTCCCGGCCACGCGCAATGAAGCGCAGCCGCTCGATGTCGGCCGGGCCATAGACCCGGTAGCCGTTGCCCGTGCGCCCCGGGCGCGGCAGCAACCCGATCCGCTCGTAATAGCGAATCGTCTCCAAGTGGCATCCGCTGGCGTCGGCAGCCTCACTGATTTTCATTCGTAGTACGCTTGACTCCGTAGTAGCTACGGACTTTACGCTGAACCCGTATCCGCCGCCACTCCGGCCGCGGCGCTGCATGTGACGACCATGCCACTGCCCATCGCCTTGATTCGCTACTGCCTGATTGCCTTGCTGATCGGCTGGGTTCTGCCCGCTTCTGCTCAGGCGGAGCCTGCCGCAGCAGACCTGCGCCAAACCTGGCAGATGCTCGATTACATCGCGGTCGACTACCCCGGCGCGGTCCAGGCCGGTCGCGTAATTGCCCCCAACGAATACGCCGAAATGAGCGAGTTTGCCGGCTCCGTGCGCAGTCAGCTGGCAGCATTGCCCGGTGGCCAGAACCAGCAGGAGCTGACGGCCCAGGCCGACCGCCTGGTCCAGGCGGTGGCAGAGAAGGCCGACCCGGCGCAAGTGGCAACGTTGGCGCGCGGGCTCGGCACGACGCTGTTGGCCCGCTACCCGATCGGCGCTGTTCCGGCGAGCGCGCCGAAGACCTCCCAGGCCGCGTCCATCTACAGCCAGCAGTGCGCGGCCTGTCACGGCCCCACAGGTCACGGTGATGGCCCCGCCGCGCAAGCGTTAAGTCCGCCGCCGATCGCGTTCACCGATGCCACTCGCGCCGCGCAGCGAACGCCGCTGTCGTTGTACGAGGTCATTTCCCAGGGTGTGCCGGGTACCGGCATGGTCAGCTTCTCTGGGCTGTCAGAAAGTGATCGCTGGGCGTTGGCATTCTATGTGGGCAGCTTGGGGTACTCCTCGCAAGCCAAGGCTCAAGGTGAGGCGTTATGGCGCACCAGTGCCGAGGCCCATACGCACATTCCCTCGCTCGAAGCGCTGACACGCACGCGAGAGGCCGATCTTGCCACCACGATGCCCGCCGATCAGGCAAACGCGATCATCGCCTACCTGCGTTCGCAGCCACAGGCAGTAAACGAAGCGGTACCAGGAGCCGATCGCTTTGCGGTGGCGCGGCAGCGACTGGCCGCCAGCCAGCGCGCTTACGCTGATGAGGACCTGGCTCAAGCCAAAAAGCTTGCGCTCTCGTCCTATCTGGATGGTGTAGAGCCGCTTGAACCCACGCTGGCCACGCGCAATCCGTCATTGCTGCGAGAGATCGAGACGGCCATGGCAGGCTACCGCGCGCAGCTGGATCAGCATGCGCCCGCGGCTGACGTTGCCGGGCAGGCAGCGCAAATTGCCCAGCTGTTTGATCGCGCGGACGTGGCGCTGCAGGACACCCGAATAGGCGCCAGCACCGCGTTTCTAGGCAGCTTTACCATCTTGGTACGCGAAGGACTGGAAGCGCTGCTGATCGTGATTGGTATCGTGGCGTTCTTGCGTAAAGCCGAGCGGTCTGATGTGTTGCCGTATGTGCATGCGGGTTGGATCTGCGCGTTGTTGGCAGGCGCAGCTACCTGGGCAGTGGCCACTTACTTTGTTGATATCAGCGGTGCGAACCGGGAAGTCACTGAGGGCGTCTCGGCCTTGTTCGCTGCCGCTGTCCTGCTCAGCGTAGGCATCTGGATGCACCAAAAGAGCCTTGCAGGGCGGTGGCAGGAGTACCTGCACGCCAAGCTGACGACTGCGCTGACACGGCGCTCGGCTGTTTTCCTGTTCATGCTGGCCTTTGTCGCGGTGTACCGCGAGGTGTTTGAGACGATCTTGTTCTACATCGCGATGTGGAGCGATCAGGCGTCCACCGCCATCCTCGCAGGCCTGGTGGCGGGAATCGCGGTGTTGGCTGCGGTGGCGTACTGGATGCTGCGCATGAGCAGGCGGCTGCCGATTGGCCGGTTCTTTTCGATCAGCTCGATTCTCATCGCGGTGATGGCGGTCATCCTGATCGGTAAAGGCGTGGCCGCGTTGCAGGAAGCGGGCTGGATCTCTCAAACACCGCTCGCGTTGCCGCGCATCGAGTGGATCGGCCTGTATCCCACCTGGCAGTCGCTGCTGGCGCAGGTATTGGTAGGCACCGCCGCCATCGTGGGGTTCCTCGCCAATGCCCGTTCCGGTGTGCGTGGACAGCCAGGCGCAAACAAGCAATGAAACAACACAGCAGAGGACCAAGACATGAGTGATTGCGGGTGCCACCACGAAGCCAAGAACAAGGAGGAGCGACGCATCCTCTGGATCGCCTTGGTCCTGAATGCAGCGATGGCCGTGATCGGCGGCATTGCCGGCTGGATTGCCCATTCCACCGGGCTGCTGGCTGACGCGCTGGACATGCTGTCTGACGCCACCGCCTATGCCATTGGCCTGGTCGCTATCGGGCGCACGGCGCGCTTCAAGGCCAACGCCGCGTGGGTCAGTGGCAGCGTGCTGCTGGTGCTGGGCGTAGGCGTGCTGGTCGAAGTCGGCCGCCGGGTGATGTACGGAGCCGAGCCGGTCAGCGGTTGGATGATCGGTACCGCTCTGGTCTCGCTGGCCGTGAACCTGAAGGTGCTCCGTATGCTCGCCCCCTTGAAGTCTGGCGAAGTGCATCTGCGAGCGACCTGGCTGTTTACCCGCGCCGATGTGGTGGCCAACGTTGGGGTGATTCTGGCCGGCCTGTTGGTGTGGTGGCTGGCCAGCCCCTACCCGGATTTCGTGATCGGCGCCCTGATCGGCCTGTATGTGATCAAGGAGGCTTTCGAGATCTTGGGTGATGCTCGCCGGGCGCGTGCCGACGCGCGCAAAACGCCTGCATGACAGCGCTTGGCCGGCTGAGCTGTGGCCTGCGCTGGCTGCTGCTGGCGCACTTGGCCGTGGGCCTTGTGACGCAGCCGGTGCTGGCAGTGGTTGGCGAGCTCCATGCTCAAACCCATCTGGCCGCGGCCGACCATGACCCGGCAGTGGCATCACCAGCTTCCGAGCGTGGCGTAGACGCCGCGCTGCACCGGCTACAGCAGCTGGTGCTGTGCTGTAGCCAGGCCGCGCCGGCTCCAGAAATAGTGTTGGCCATTGCTCATATCGGCCGGCATTGGCCGTCGGCGACAGCCCATGCGGACAGATATCGGCATGAGCACCTGCTCGCGCCGTTCCGGCCGCCGATCGCAGGGTGATGCGCGCCGGCGTGCGCCGGATCCCTGTTGGCTATCGAAAATTCTGGAGTACTTCATGCATGTGCGATTGGCGGCCCTGGCCGCGTGGCTACTGTTGAGCGCGGCGGCAACGCCGGCGACAGCAGAAGAGCTGATGACCTTGGACGACGCGTTTGCACGCGTGGCCCAAACCCACCCCGAGCTGCGCCTGGTCGATGCGCGAGCCACGGTGCTCGCTGCCGAGCGCGACCAGGCCGTGCAGCGGCCACCGTGGACGTTGGGGGCGGAGGTTGAAAATGCGCTGGGCACGGGCGCGGCCCGTGGCCTGGACAGCGCGGAGTTGACCTTGAGCCTGAGCTCGGTCCTGGAGCGCGGCGGCAAGCTCGACGCCCGCCGCACCTTGGCCCAAAGCCGGATTGATGCACTGGCCGTGCAGCGCGAGACCGGGCGGCTGGACCTGCTCGCCGAGACGGCGCAGCGCTATTTGGCCGTTGTCGGTGCCGACCGGCAACGCAGCCTGGCGAACATGGATGTCGGCCAGCGCCAGCGGACCGTCGCCGCTGCCCGGCAGCGCCTGCAGGCTGGCGCGTCTCCCGAATCGGTGATGCTCACCGCACAAGCAGCACTGGCGAGAGCAGAATTGACCCGTGATCGGGCCGAGCAGCAGCGCATTGCCGCCCGGCAGCACCTTGCTGCCCTCTGGGGCGAACGTGCTCCGAGCTTCGAGGTGGCCGCGGCGGATCCCATGACCCTGCCGGCGATCGCGTCCATGCAGTCGCTGGCCGAGGAATTGGAGCGCACTCCCGAGTTGGCGCAGTTTGCCGATGCCCGCCGGATCGCGCAGGCACGACTGCAGCTGGCGCGTTCGGCGGCCTCGCCGGACTTGTCGTGGCAGCTGGGCGTGCGCCGCCTGCAGGAGACTGACGACACCGCGCTGGTGGCCAGCCTGTCCATGCCACTGGGCAGCCGCAGCCGCGCGCAGCCGGAGATCCGCGCCGGCGAAGCCGAGCTGGAGGTTCTGACGATCGAGCGCGAGGCCAAGGGCCTGTCGCTGTATTCCACGCTGGTCGAAGCCCATGGTCGCTACACCGTGGCGCAGGCCGAGGTGGCACGGCTGCAAGGCGAGGTGCTGCCGAAGTTGGCCCGGGCTGAGCAGGCCGCCGAGCGCGCCTATCGCGCCGGCGCGATCAGCTACCTGGAATGGGCACAGCTGCAGTCCGAACGCACGGCCATGGCCCAGCAGCAGCTGGACGTGGCGCTCGATGCGCAGCGCGCCCTGATCGAAATTCAACGCCTGACCGGCCAGGCGCTTGTCGCGCCGCCGGCGGCTGCTTCCACCGGAGAGACCCCATGAATCGCTTTTCCTGGACCGCACTGGGCATGGCCCTGATGATGCTGGCCGCCTGCAACGCGTCGGCCCCCAACGAAGCGTCCGAAGGCGGCGCCGCCGCTGAGGGCGAAGAGCACGGCGAGCACGAGGAAGCGCCGCTGGAAACCAAGATTGCCGCCAAAGCTGCGCAGGCAGCGGGTATCCAGGTCGCACCGGCAGGCCCCGGTGAGATTGCTGACGAGCATGAGGTGCAAGGGCTGTTGACCCCGATTGACGGTCGCATCGCGCAGGTCACGGCACGCTTCCCCGGACCGGTCCGCTCCGTGCGTGCGGGCGTGGGTGATCAGGTACGGGCCGGCCAGGCACTGGCCACGGTAGAGAGCAACCTGAGCCTGACCACCTATACCGTCACCGCGCCGATCAGTGGCGTGGTCATGGCGCGCACGGCCGCCGTAGGCATGGCCGCCGCTGAGGGCGCGCCGCTGTTTGAGGTCGCCGACCTGTCCACGCTGTGGGTGGACCTGCACATCTTCGGCGCCGACGCCCAGCACATCGGTGCTGGCGTGCCGGTGACGGTTACCCGCTTGAGCGATGGCGTCACCGCACAGACCACCTTGGAGCGCGTCCTGCCCGGCACCGCCACCGCCAGCCAAAGCACCATTGCGCGCGGCACGGTGGCCAACACCGATGGCCTGTGGCGGCCGGGGTCGGCGGTCAAGGCGCGGGTCACCGTGGATCGCCAATCGGCAGCGTTGGTGGTGCCGATCACGGCGCTGCAGACCGCAGAAGACCAGGACGTGGTCTACGTGCAGCAGGGCGAAACCTACCACACCCGGCCGGTGAAGCTGGGGCGCCGCGACGCCGAACGCGCCGAAGTGCTGGAAGGCCTCAAGGCCGGTGAACAGGTGGTGGTGGCCCAAAGCTTCCTGATCAAGGCCGACATCGAAAAGTCCACCGTGGAAGAAGAATGAGGCCCGCCATGCTCGAACGCCTCATTGGGCTGTCCATCCGCCATCGCTGGCTGACGCTAGTGCTCACCGCTGCGCTGGTTGCGCTGGGCGTGTGGAGCTACCGTCACCTTTCCATTGACGCCACACCCGACATCACCAACGTCCAGGTCCAGATCAACACCCAGGCCCCGGGTTACTCGCCGCTGGAGGCCGAACAACGGGTTACCTTTGCCATCGAAACGGCCATGGCCGGTCTGCCCAAGCTGGACTACAGCCGCTCGCTGTCGCGCTACGGGCTTTCGCAGGTCACCGTCGTCTTCAAGGACGGCACCGACCTGTACTTTGCCCGCCAGCAGGTCGCCGAGCGCCTGCAGCAGATCGCCTCCCAGCTTCCCGAAGGGTTGGACCCGGAAATGGGGCCGATCTCCACCGGGTTGGGCGAGATCTTCATGTACACCGTGGAGGCCGAGCCCAACGCTCGCAAGCCCGACGGCACCCCGTACACGGCCACGGACCTGCGCACCCTGCAGGACTGGGTGATCCGGCCGCAGCTGCGCACCACGCCCGGCGTCACCGAGGTCAACACCATCGGCGGCTTCGAGCGGCAGATCCACATCACTCCCGATCCAGCTCAGTTGGTGGCGCTGGGCTTCACGTTGAACGACGTGGTCGCCGCGGTCATGCGCAACAACCAGAACATCGGCGCCGGCTACATCGAGCGCAACGGACAGCAGTTCCTGGTGCGCGTGCCGGGCCAGCTAGCCAATCTGGAGGCAATCGGCAACATCGTGCTGGACCGGCGCGATGGCGTGCCCATTCGGGTGCGCGACGTCGCTAGCGTGGGCGAAGGCAAGGAGCTGCGCACGGGCGCGGCCACCCAGAATGGCCACGAGGTCGTGGTCGGTACCGCCTTCATGTTGTTCGGCGCCAACAGCCGGGAAGTCTCCCAGGCGGCCGCGGCCAAGCTGGATGCCGCCAACGCCAGCCTGCCTGCCGGCGTCCATGCCAAGGCCGTCTATGACCGCACCGCGCTGGTGGATCGCACCATCGGCACGGTGTCCAAGAACCTGATCGAGGGCGCGCTGCTGGTGGTGGTGGTGCTGTTCCTGCTGCTGGGCAATGTGCGCGCCTCGTTGATCACCGCGGCGGTGATCCCGTTGGCGATGCTGTTCACCATCATCGGCATGGTGCGTGGCGGCGTGTCGGGCAACCTGATGAGCCTGGGCGCGCTGGACTTCGGCCTGATCGTGGACGGGGCGGTGATCATCATCGAGAACTGTCTGCGCCGGTTCGGCGAGGCGCAGCACGCGCTGGGCCGCCAGCTCAACGATGAAGAGCGCTATGACCTGACCGCCTCGGCCACCGCCGAGGTGATCCGTCCCAGCCTGTTTGGCCTGGGCATCATCGCCGCGGTCTACCTGCCGATCTTCGCGCTGTCCGGGGTAGAAGGAAAAATGTTCCACCCGATGGCGATCACGGTGGTGCTGGCCCTGACCGGCGCCATGGTGTTGTCGCTGACCTTCGTGCCGGCGGCGATCGCCAGCTTCCTGCGCGGCCGTGTGGCTGAGCACGACAACCGCCTGATGCGCTGGTCGCGTGCCCGTTATACGCCGCTGCTGGATTGGGCCCTGCGTCGGCGCGTGGTGGTGCTGGCCGGCGCGGCCGTGCTGGTGGTGGGCTGTGGCGTGCTGGCCACCCGCTTGGGTTCGGAGTTCGTGCCGAGCCTGGATGAGGGCGACATCACCTTGCAGCCCATGCGTATTCCCGGCACCAGCTTGGAGCAGTCGGTGGCCATGCAGGAAACGCTGGAGAAGCGCCTGGCCCAGTTCCCGGAGGTGGCCAACATCTTCTCAAAGATCGGCACCGCCGAGGTGGCCACCGATCCTATGCCGCCGTCGATGGCCGACACCTTCCTGATGCTCAAGCCCCGCGACCAGTGGCCCGACCCGCGCAAGCCCAAGGCCGAGCTGGTGGAAGAGCTGGAGGCGGCGGCCAAGGAAATCCCGGGCAGCAACTACGAGTTCACCCAGCCCATCCAGATGCGCACCAACGAGTTGATCTCCGGCGTCCGTTCGGACGTGGCGGTCAAGGTCTACGGCGACAACCTTGACCAGTTGACGCGCCTGGCCAGCCGGGTCGAGCGAGTCATGCGTAGCGTCCCCGGCGCCGAAGACGTCAAGGCCGAGCAGGTCTCCGGCCTGCCGCTGCTGACCATCACGCCAGATCCGGCGGCATTGGCACGGTATGGCCTGAACCCGGGCGATGTGCAGGAAACGGTGGCCACCGCCATTGGGGGCAGTGTTGCCGGCCAGTTGATCGAGGGCGACCGCCGCTTCGACCTGGTCGTGCGCCTGCCCGAAGCGCAGCGCCAAGACCCCGCTGTGCTGGCAGATCTGCCCATTCCGCTGCCGGCAAGCACCAGTGTCGATGAGTCCAGCCGTCTGGCCGCCGGCGCCAATGGGGGGCCTCGCACGGTGCCGCTGCGGGAAGTGGCGAAGATCCAGGTAGAGCGCGGGCCCAATCAGATCAACCGCGAGAACGGCAAGCGCCGCGTGGTGATCACCGCCAACGTGCGCGAGCGCGATCTGGGCGGGTTCGTCGGCGAGTTGCGCACACGCATCGGCCAGGATGTCGCGCTTCCAGAGGGCTACTGGATCGATTACGGCGGCACCTTCGAGCAGCTGATCTCGGCCACCCAACGCCTGGGCGTGGTCGTTCCGGTGACACTGGCGTTGATCTTCGCTCTGCTATTCATGGCCTTCGGCTCGGCCAAGGATGCGGCCATTGTGTTCAGTGGCGTGCCGCTGGCGCTGACCGGCGGTGTGCTGGCACTGGCTCTGCGCGGGATTCCGTTGTCGATCTCTGCCGGCGTGGGCTTCATCGCGCTGTCGGGCGTGGCCGTACTCAACGGGCTGGTCATGATCGCCTTCATCCGCCGTCTGCGCGAACAGGGCGATCCGCTAGACGACGCTGTGCGCGACGGCGCCCTTGGACGCCTGCGACCGGTGTTGATGACCGCCCTAGTAGCCTCGCTGGGCTTCCTACCCATGGCCTTGAATGTCGGTGCTGGCTCGGAAGTGCAGCGGCCGCTGGCCACTGTCGTCATCGGCGGCATCGTCTCATCCACCGCATTGACCTTGTTGGTGCTGCCGGTGCTCTATCGTTGGCTGCATCGCGACCGAGCTCCCCGCGCCGGTAGCACTGCTTTGGAGTCCCCATGAACGAGCTCAACCTGGAACAGGTCCGTGCGGCGATGTTTACCGACCCGGGCGTGAAAGCGGTGGACGACCTGCGCCTGGTCGCCGGTGAGCATGGCCGTGCGATCGCGGCCACCATCACGGTCGCGGCGCCCTCGGTCGACCTGGACCTGGTGCATGCTGTGATTGCCCAGGTCCTGGCCGATCAATTCGGCATCGATCAGATCATGCTGTGTTTCAACGACCCGGGCCCGGTACCGCCGCCGCCCACCGCGGCGCCGTTAAAGAAGATGTGATCGCAGCCCCTGGCTCTATGCGTCTGCGCTGGCAGGCGCATAGAGCTGATGACCCGGCAACGCGCACGCGCCGGCATACACAAAGGCCACGCTTTGCCGCGCCCGGGTGAAGGCCACGTAGTATTTCGGCGGCGCGGTGATACGCGCTGCATCGGCCGTGCGCAGGTACTGCGTCAACGGCCCGTTCGGAAAGATGAGGACCCGACTGTAGGTGCGGCCCTTGCACTGCCCAAAGTTCACCGCCGGCAGTCCGTCGCACGCCTGCCGCCGGTCATGCCGGAGCACGGTGGGGGCGAACTCCTGCATGTACGCGGCCACATCCCCTGGAGCGACGAGGTAGATGCCATCGTGTCCGGTGACCTCGCCATTGCCTGATTGGGTCCGCGGCATCTGCGGATAGAGCGTGTCAGCCATATCGCACAGGGCCTGGACGCAGCGCAGACTGGTGAGGCGGTGATCCAGCCGGCATAAGCCGTCGGCCTCCCAAATCTGAAACAGCGCTGCCAGATTCGGACCACGGTATTGGCTGTACCTTTGCGCATAGTTGGTGGCATACGTGGCTTGGCGCGTATCGCCTACCAACGTGATGGCAATCTCGCTCTTCAACAGCCGTTCGACCAGATCCAGATCAAAGCCGGCCAGATCCTGGACTTCGTCGATGTAGAGCTCGTCGTACATCGCCGCCAATCGCGCCACGACCTGGCCTTGGGTCAGCTCATCGCAGCGCACAGCGAAATCGGCCGCTCGGTCCGAATACATCCGGTTGCCCGCCAGGTAGTGGCGCGCCACCTGGGTGCGTGGGGCGCGGTTGTTGGTGACACCTTCTACGAACAGGATGGTCTCGATGCGAGGCTCAGGGCAAAGCGCAGCCTGGTACGGGCGAATGCACTGGCGCAGCAGAAAGCCATACCAGCTGTGCAAGGTGACATGCGCGGGGACCGCGCCTGCGTGGGCCTCAAACGAGCGCCGGATCTCTTCCAGGTTTTCCAGCGTGTAGGTGACAATCGCGATGCGGCGCCCAGGTCGCTCCAAGGCCTGCCGGACCAGCAACGTGGTCTTGCCCGAGCCGGCTGCCGAGAGCAGGACCCGGTTAGGTGATGGCACGCTGGACATAGTCCGGGAACCTGATCGAGTGCGGGCTATTGAAAATCGCCAAGGCCGTATCGGTCTTATGGCCCTTCATGTACTTGAGCAGCGCCACCTCATCGGCAAAGGCCTTGCCCAGCACGGTATTGAGTTCGGCCAGCGAGTTGGCTTTGATCAGCTGCTCTTCCAGCGAAGGGGCGCTCTCGTCGGAATCGTAATAGATCGCGTTGATGTGCTCGGCATAGCGCTCTTGCACAACTGCGATATCACCGTCGTTGTCGGTGATCACCTTGGCCTGAATCCTCAGTCGATCGGCAATCTGCAAGAAGCGTTTGAATGCCAACGACTTGACCGAAATGATGTCTACGCCGTGAGCCATCGGCGCCACGCCGTGATGGTCACTGTAGGCACGCTGCACGATCAGTTCGTCGGAAGGGCCTTCCACCAGGATCGCCTGCTTGGCCAGGATCAACCGCAGCGTGTCGTGGCCCGGCAGCTTCATGAAATAGTCGTGGGTATCGCTGGGCAGCTGGTCCAGCTTCATCTGGCCTTGCGCGCTGAACAGGATCACGTTGTCCACGCCCAGCTTGTTCAACACGAAGCTGCTGTGGGTGGCGATGATCACCTGCTGGGCGGTGGAGAGGGCCGCAATCTTGTCGATCAGCTGGGTCATGCTGGAATAGGACAGATGGTTCTCCGGCTCCTCGATCAGCAGCACGTGAGCCGCGCCGGCCGCGTGCATCGCCAGCTTCATCTTCACCGCGCTTTGCTCGCCCTTGCCGGCCTGGGTGAACGGGAGCTCATCCAGGTAGGGTGACAGGCTGGTTTCCCACGTTGAGCGCGGCGATGTGTCCACGCCTACCGTCAATGCCCTGTGGCTGATGTCCCCGGTGTGCTCGGTCAAGTAGGCATTGATCGCTGCCACATCCGCTTCTTCGGAAAAGCTCTGCCGCATGCGGCGGAAGCTCAGCGACAGCGAGACGCGCTGCGCAGGCGTCAGTGCCTGCTCGATGATGCCGGCGATATAGCGATCGGCACCGGACAAGGTCTTGATGCCGTGCGTGTCGATGATGGTCGAGTCGAACGGAATACTACGGGCGGTGACGCCATTGTTGGCGAAGGAGTACCAGCGCACCGTGTAGTACTCCACCGGCAGGCTGACCGCGCCCTGGTGCTGCTGCAGGTAGGCGTTGAACTCCTCGCGGTAGTCGTCGTTGAGCTCGACCAGCAGCCGGATGCCGGCGGTATCCAGACGCAGGGAGTTGTTGGTGCCGCGTAACGACGCCAGCGCGGCGTCGGCGCCCAGATAGGCTTCGATGGAGATCCGTGGCGGCGAGGCCGGCGTGCCCGTGGCAAGCGCTCCCAAGTACTCCTGCACCGTGGGCTGGTGGAACAGGTAGCGCGTGAGCTCGTAGGCAAGATTGCGCCCATGCAGCTGGCCGGTGACCACCGCGTGGATGGCCTCCAGCAGGGTGGATTTACCGACCTCGTTGTCGCCCACCACCAGGTTCATGTGGGCATTGAGGGGCAGGTCCAGATGGCGAAACGACTTGAAGTTGTCGATGACGATACGTTCGATCGGCATGCACAGTCCTTTGATGGCCAACGGGCTCGGTGGCGGAGCCTGCCTGCACCCTGGCTGGCCTCCTTTCCGCTCTGGGCCATACTACCCAGCGATCGCCGGCCCTGGGCGGTTTCGTACTGCTTGGGACGCCGGGAAGGGTCAGAATCCGCCTTACGCGGGATAATTCAATATTATCCCGTATAACTATTTTCGCCGACGAGCGGTCGTCTACCTGCTTTAATAGTATGTAATTACATGGTATGTAATACATTACGAAATAAAGTGGGGTGGCACGATGGCGCGCAGGACTCTATAAGAGTGACGTCCAGAAGGCGCGCGACGCGCTGCTGGCCCAAGGCAAGAAGCCGTCAGTCGACGCGGTGCGAGTGGCCTTGGGCAACACGGGCTCCAAGACCACGATCCACCGCTACTTGCGTGAACTGGAAGGAGAGGAAGGCGGCGGTCCGGCGAGGACGGTAGCCGTTAGTGATGCTTTGCAGGACTTGGTTGCGCGCTTGGCCTCGCGGCTCCAGGAGGAAGCAGAGGCCATCCTCACCCAGGAGCGTGAGCGCCATCAGGCTGAGCTCCACAGTCGGCAACAGGCGCTTTCCGGTGCCCAAGAGGAGGCTGCCGCCTTGAGCAGTCGGCTGCAGCGCACCGAAGCAAGCCTGCACCAAGAGCAAGCTGCTCACGCCCTCCTTCAACAGAATCTAGGTGACAGGATCGCGGAAATCGCCCAGTTGAACGAGCGCATCGCTGGCATGACGGTGCGGCTGGCTGATCATGAGGCGCATACGCGTTCTCTGGAGGACAAGCATGCCCATGCCCGGGAAGCGCTTGAGCACTACCGCACTTCAACCAAAGAGCAGCGTGAGCAAGAGCTTCGCCGTCACGAGCATCAGGTCCAAGAGCTGCAAGTAGCCTTACGTCAGGCCAATGAAGCCTTGGGCGCGAAGAATCAGGAGCTGTTGGTGCTGAACCGCGACAATGGTCAATGGCTGGAGCGCCACGGGCGGATTGAGCGTGAGCTTGCCCAGCTACGACAGGCCCACGAAGGCCAACACAGCGAGGTCGTGGCGTTGCGCCAGACCGCGACGGACTATTTGGCACTGCAGGAGCGCTGGAAGACTGACGCCAAGACCTTGGATACCATGCGCAACGAGCTAGCTCAAGTTCAAGACACCCTTGCGCGGGAGCGTGAGCGCCGCGAGAGCGCTGAAGCCGATGCGTTGCGTGCCAATGCACGTCTTGAAGCGCTAGAGCCTCTCTACTGAATCAACTGACGCCAGCACAAAATGCGGTGAAGAAAACTCGGCGCGGCCATGCGCAAGATGGGGGAGCCGACTGACGAGGCTGCTCGTTTGTCTGCTAGCGGCTGGGGTGGCGCTCACCTGTCCAGTACGCCCATTCCATAGGGACGACCCAATCTACAAACAGTTTGGCTACTGAGGACTCCGGTGCCAAATGATAGGGCTTGAACATGCCTTGCTCGGGCGAACTGGTCATCAGGTAGCGCAGGCGCTTCTGGACCTCCTGAAAGATGGCTTCCCGCACATGGGCGCTGTCGTGCACGCCAAGACGCATCGCCACCGAGGCACCTTGGCGTACCGCCGCCCAGCAGCAGTAACGCTACCGCGCGATCGGCAAGCCCCGCGGTCCGGATTGAAAGACGAACCCCACATCACGTGCCCAGCCTGGGTCGAAGTGATGTTTGAGCAATTGCTGCTCCAGAAACTGCTCGGTCTCCCAGAGTGCAAGTTCATCCCACAGCTCCAGTTTCGCGTCCGCCAAGTCTACATCGTGTGCCATATCGTCGAGTTGGTCTTCCAGCACCGGGAGCAGGTGCCTGCGCTCGTGGGTAGACCAGGCGAAAGCCCATTGCAGATCTTCGATGGGCGTGACCTCGGCATCGGGGCGGATCTGCCATCGATCCGCTGGCCAGGGAACTTGGATCAAGGCCAAGTCTCGCAGCGTGTCCAGCACCAGCAAGGTGGAGCGGCGTGTGGGCGCCACCGGTAGGCGTCGTAGCTGCGCGGCTAACAGTGCGGCTAGGAAAAGGGTGCCACGAAGGCCCAACTCCTCGATGCTGGCGACCCCAGATGGCGTCATTGACGAGGTTCCGGGCATGCGGTTTCCGGGGATGAGGGAGCGGCGTGGCTCCTGGGGGGGGGGGGGGCGGCGCTACCGGTGTCGCCGGTTGCCTCAAAGCTAAGAATATCTTAGTATGCAAGGCAGGGTACATCCGCCATCCTTATGGGGTCTCCATGGGGTGCGCGCGTGACTTTGTCCGTCGACTCAACACCGACCTTCGCTCGACGCCTCAAACAAGCCCGCCTGCACACGGGTTTGTCG
Organism: Stenotrophomonas sp. 93052_Sma; assembly: GCF_056481145.1. Classification (NCBI taxonomy): domain Bacteria; kingdom Pseudomonadati; phylum Pseudomonadota; class Gammaproteobacteria; order Lysobacterales; family Lysobacteraceae; genus Stenotrophomonas; species Stenotrophomonas sp. 93052_Sma. The sequence goes on along the minus strand of NZ_CM151134.1, from coordinate 2,434,073 downwards.
CAGAAGGAGTTGGGCATCCGGGCCGGTCTGGATCCTCACGTGGCCAGCCCCCGAATCAACCAGTACGAGCGTGGCAAGCACGAGCCCATGCTGGAGATTGCTGAGCGGTTGGCCCAAGCGTTGGGGATCCCCGCCGCCTTCCTTTACACCGACGATGATCTGCTGGCCAAGTTGCTCCTGCGCTGGGGCTCGCTAAGCAAGCAGCAGAAGCGCGAGTTGGTGAAGCTGATCGAGGCCACGCCCGAGAAGTAAACCGAACAAGCGCTCGCCCTATGGGCAACTCTTCGCCTCAACCCGCCCTTTGGGCGCTTCTGGAGGGAGCTGCAGTGTCCGCGGCTAGTGCGACTGACAAGTCGCGACATCTCAGGCTTACTTGAGATTTTGTTCACGACCGATACACACGCGCCTTGTCTAAAGTGATATACCATGTCGCCCGTGTCAGCCTCCTCACTTCTACTGCGACTGTTCCTGATCGCCATGCTCGTGCTTAACGGCGCGTGGTCGGCGTTTGCGTCCGTCAGTATGAACCCGGTCATGGAAGAGCAGGCCAGCGAAGTGGCTGCCGCGGTGCAAGTCGACGAAGACTGCTTCGCCCATCACAGTGCTGAGCATCATCCCGATGCCACATCGATTGAAAAGGCTGGCACTGGGCATGGCGACCATGCCGGTCCCGACTGTTGCAAGTCTTCTGCGTGCCGGTGCGCCTGCGTACACGCTTGCGCGAGCGCACTTCCTGCGCGCCTGCATGTTTCGGTGCAACTGGCCTTGGGCCTGGATGTCATGCCGCTGCCCCTAGGGCATGCGGCACCTGCCTTGCCTCATCTGATCCGACCACCGATCGGCTAAGCGTCCCTAGGCGCCGCAATGGCGCCGTTGGTGTGGCTTGCATGCCTGTTTAGGCCAGCCGCCCGCTCTGTACCACCGCCCGCCGGTGGCAACACGACGCTTGGAGCATTTTCATGTCGCATGATGATTTTCGTGGTCCACGCGGTGGACCGCTGCTGCCTTCGCGGCGGCGATTTGTCCAAGGCTTGGCCTTGGGAGGCGCAGTCGCAGGATTAGGTTTCTGGCCCAAAGCCAGTTGGGCGCTCAAGGGGCCGGGACAACCCAACGTACTATCGGGCACTGAGTTTGACCTGACCATTGGCGAGACGCCGATGAACTTCACCGGCAAGACCCGCACCGCGATCACGGTCAACGGGTCCGTTCCGGCGCCGTTGCTGCGGTGGCGGGAAGGCACCACGGTCAACTTGCGCGTCTCCAATGCATTGCCCGCTAACTCCATCCATGGCGCGGACACCTCCATCCATTGGCACGGCATCATTTTGCCGGCCAACATGGACGGCGTGCCGGGTCTGAGCTTTGACGGTATCGGACGTGGTGAGACCTACCACTACCGGTTCACCCTGCATCAGGGCGGAACCTACTGGTACCACAGCCACTCAGGGTTCCAGGAACAAGCCGGGCTCTATGGCCCGATCGTCATCGACCCATTGGAGCCGGAGCCCTTCAGTTTCGATCGCGACTACGTCGTGATGCTGAGCGATTGGACAGACCTGGACCCGACGGCCCTGTTCGATCGTTTGAAGAAGATGCCGGGCCATGACAATTACTACAAGCGCACGGTCGGCGATTTTGCGCGCGATGTGAAGCGCAACGGCCTGTCGGCCACGTTGGAAGATCGCAAGATGTGGGGCGTGATGCGGATGACGCCCACGGACCTGTCCGACGTCAACGCCAACACCTACACCTACCTGATGAACGGCACGACCTCACTGGGCAACTGGACCGGTTTGTTCCGCAGTGGCGAGAAGGTGCGCCTGCGTTTCATCAATGGCTCTGCCATGACGTACTTCGATGTGCGTATTCCGGGGCTGAAGATGACCGTGGTGGCGGCAGATGGCTTGTATGTCCATCCGGTTTCCGTCGACGAGTTCCGCATCGCGGTAGCAGAAACCTTCGATGTGATCGTGGAGCCCTCCGGGCAGGACGCATTCACCATCTTTGCCCAAGACTCCGGTCGCACCGGCTACATCAGCGGCACGCTCGCTGTGCGCGAAGGATTACGCGCGCCCGTTCCGTCTGTGGATCCCCGGCCGCTGCTGACGATGGCAGACATGGGCATGGATCATGGGTCGATGGATATGTCTGGCGGCAGCAAGGGCATGGAAGGCGGCTGTGGTGCGGCCATGGGCATGCCTGGCATGACCCCACCTGTCAGCGGTAACGCGACCTCGGCCCATGCAGGCCATGCGATGCCCGCCGCCGGCGATGGTGCCATGGCAGGCATGCAGCACGGGGGCATGCAATCACACCCTGCTAGCGAGACCAACAATCCCCTGTTGGACAACCAAGCCATGAGCGTGAGTTCGCGCTTGGATGATCCGGGCAATGGCCTGCGCGATAACGGCCGTCATGTGCTGACGTATTCCATGCTCAAGAGCACCTTTGAAGACCCTGACGGACGCGACCCCGGTCGCGAGATCGAGCTGCATCTGACCGGACACATGGAGAAATTCTCCTGGGGCTTCAACGGTCAGAAGTTTTCCGATGTCGAGCCGCTGCGGCTGAACTACGGCGAGCGTATGCGCATCGTATTGGTTAACGACACGATGATGACCCATCCCATCCATTTGCACGGCATGTGGAGTGACGTGGAGGACGACAACGGCAACTTCATGGTGCGCAAGCACACGGTGGATATGCCGCCAGGTAGCCGACGCACGTATCGCGTGCGTGCCGATGCGTTGGGCAGCTGGGCGTTCCATTGCCACCTGCTTTATCACATGGAAGCCGGAATGATGCGCACGGTGAGGGTCGACGAATGAACATCAATAGACGCGATACCACCCTGACTGCGCTGACGGCTATCTCGCTGGCCCTGGCCAATGCGGCCAGCGCCCAATCTATGCAGCACGGCTCCATGCAGATGGAGCAGGGCGCGCAGACCCAGACTCAGGATCACTCTGCACATCAGGCGCCGACATCAAAACCTGCGCCAGCCCAAAAGCCTGCAACACCGGCCAAGACGAGCGAAGCGACGATCGATCATGCGGCGATGGGCCACGCCGAGCCGCAGGCTAACGCAGCCGAGCCTGCCATGCAGGGCATGGACCATTCGCAGATGGGGCACGGCTCGCCCGCGAGCACACCTGCGGCGCCCACAGCGCAGGCGCAGTCGATGCAGGGCATGGATCACAGTCAGATGGCACAGCCCGCTGCAGCCGACACCTCCGGCACGGCCACGCCTGCGATGCAGGGGATGGACCATTCGCAGATGGGCCATGATTCGCCCGCGCCCGCTACACCAGAAGCGGGAATGCAATCGATGGAGGGCATGGACCACAGTCAGATGGGACACGGGCCTGCAGCGCCAACGCAGCCGCGCACCCCGATTCCCGCGGTGACGGACGCGGATCGCAAGGCGGCCATCGCGCCGGAACACGCGCATCCGGTGCATGACAACTCGATCAAGAGCTACGTGCTGCTCAATCGCCTGGAAACCTGGGATGCCGATCCGGGCACCGGGCTGGGCTGGGAGGGCCAGGGCTGGATCGGTACGGACCTCAATCGCGTCTGGCTCCGCAGTGAAGGCGAACGCACGGATGGTCAGACCGAGTCGGCTGATCTGGAAGTGCTTTACGGCCGCAGTATCTCCACGTGGTGGGATGTGGTGGCCGGTGTGCGTCATGACTTCAAGCCTGGGGCATCGCAGAACTTCGCCGCTATCGGTGTACAGGGCTTGGCGCCGATGAAGTTCGAAGTGTCCGCCACAGCCTATCTCGGCGAAGGGGGCCAGACTGCCGCCAATGTCGAGGCCGAGTACGAGTTGCTGCTAACCAACCGGCTGATCTTGCAGCCGCTGGTGGAAGTCACCGCCTATGGCAAGAACGATCCATTGCGCGGGATAGGTTCGGGTCTGAGTGCCGCTGAGGCGGGGCTACGACTTCGCTATGAGTTCACCCGAAAGTTCGCTCCCTACATCGGCGTGGTGTACGAGCGCGCGTTTGGCAATACCGCAGACATGCGACGCGAGCATGGCGAGTCCTTTGAAGACACGCGCTTGGTCATCGGCCTTCGTACCTGGTTCTAAGGGGAACTGACAATGAAATCCAACAAAAAGATGTGGGTATGGCTCGGTGCCGGCGTGGCATTGGTTGCGGTGGTCGCAACCGCCACGGTCTCTCTGGGCGTGTACAACGTGGCCGCCGACGATCCGCATAGTCGCCCGGTGTATGCGCTACTTGAAACGGCGCGCGAGCGTTCCATTGAGGTGCGCGCCGCCAAGCTTCAGCTACCCACGAACCTTGATGATCCTGAGCGTATCCGCCAGGGTGCGGGCAACTACAACGCCATGTGCGTGACCTGCCATCTTTCACCAGACGCGGCGGCCACCGAGATGAGCAAGGGCCTGTACCCCGACAGCCGGTCGCTCCAGCTGAGGCGTTCTGGGTGATCAAGCACGGCATCAAGGCCAGCGGCATGCCCGCTTGGGGCGGCAGCATGGACGATGAGTTCATATGGAACATGTCGGCCTTCCTGCAGAAGTTGCCCACGCTGGACGCGACTGCGTACAAGGAACTTGTCGACAGCAGCGAGGGCCATTCGCATGGCGGCGGCGAGACGCAAGGCCACCATGACGACGAAAAGGCCGAGGATCACCCTGCCTTATTCGAGCCGGGCAACAACTCCATGCCGCATGCGCACCCGCCGGGCGTGGACGACGATCACCACGGCCCGACACCCAGCGACACGGAAGTCGGGTTGGTGAGCCACGGCCATCCCGACGGCAAGGTGGAGTCGCACCCTGCACCACACACGCCCGTGGCCGATGACGGCCATGCGCACACCCATTGATCTCCTTGGAGCCCACGCAATGAACGCAACAGCAATCTCGTTCACCCTCGCACTGGCACTGGCCGTCGTGTCCCCCGCAATGGCGCAGGCGACACAGCCGCACGCACATCACCCCGCTGCCGCGGCATCTGCGGACGTCGACGTCCCAGTCACTGCAGAGGCCGCGGTCGCCGTAGCGGAGCGTTTCAACAGGGCCCTGTCTAGCGGCGATCTGGCCACGGTCGAAGCCCTGCTCGCTGCCGACGTTCTCATCCTCGAGTCCGGGGGCGCCGAACGCAGCCGCGAGGAATACATGGGCCATCACGCAGTCAGCGATGCGGCGTTCCTCAAGGGCGCCCATCGCCAGCTGCTCCGTCAGCGCGCACGAGCCGCTGGCGAGTTCGCGTGGGTCGGAACCGAAAGCGAGTTGCATGCCCAGAAGGACGGCCAGCCACTGACCGTCCAGAGCGCCGAGACGATGGTGCTGAAGGAGACCGCGGACGGCTGGCGGATCGTCCACATCCACTGGTCCTCGCGGACCAAGCGCTGAGTCGAGAGATTGAAATGACTACGCTCACATTGCACCGTCTGACTTTTGTGGTCCTTGCCGTGGCTGGTCTGGGTGCTTGCACCCAGGATGCTTCATCCGCGCAACCCACAACCTCGCCCTCCGCACAGGTTGTCGTCCAATCAGCCGACGCGACTCCAGCAGCCCTGCCACGCATGACCGTCCACAAGACCCCGACCTGCGGGTGCTGCGGTGTCTGGATCGACCACGTGCAGAAGGCGGGATTCACCGTGGATGTGCACGACATGGATGACCTGGGTCTGGTCAAGGAGCGGTTGGGTGTCCCCTATGCAAAGGGCTCCTGCCACACGGCCGAGATCGGCGGATACGTCATCGAAGGCCACGTTCCGGCCGCGGACATCAAGCGTCTCCTCGAAGAAAAGCCGAACGCACGCGGCCTGGTCCTCCCAGGGATGCCGCTTGGTTCTCCGGGCATGGAGGTCCCGGAGGGACGCCAGCAGCCGTTCACGGTCGAGCTGATCCATCGCGACGGAACCACTGAACCGTTCGCACAGCACTGATCCGTCGCAGCAACAGGGGACGGTGTTGCGGGCGCGCCGATTCTCGCCCGCGAGGAAGAAGGAGAACTACATGACTCACCATTCCGCAGCACACCGGCCCCAGGCCATGAACGAGTGCATCGACAACTGCACGCAATGCCATGCGATCTGCCTGGAGACCATCAACTACTGCCTGACCAAAGGAGGTGTTCACGCGGCCCCGGAGCACATCGCCCTGTTGGCGACGTGTGCCGATACCTGCGCAACCAGTGCCGACGCGATGCTGCGCGGTGCCAGCGTTCACGACGTGGTTTGCGGTGCCTGCGCGGAGATCTGCCGCCAGTGCGCCGATGCATGCGACGCCATGAACGACCCTGAGATGACGCGCTGCGCCGAAGTTTGTCGCCGCTGCGCGGAAAGCTGCAGCGCCATGGCAGCGTAATGCGTCGAGGATCCCGCCTGAGCCGGTGGGATCCTCGTCTCGCGAAAGCGGAAGTATCAAGAAAATCCGACAAATCGTGGTTTCAGTGACAGTCCGACATCTAACGCTTGTCGCATCGAACACAGCGCGGCCCCTCCCGAACGGGCTTTGCATCACATTCCAATGAGGATTTATCCATATGAAGTCGTCCAACGTCATTCGCTCCTTCGCGCTCGTCCTCGCAATCGCGGCCGGGCAGTTTTCGCTGCAGGTCGCGCACGCCCACGCCGCGCTGCAGCAGTCCACACCGGCGGCAAATGCGGTGGTGGCCTCGCCAGGCCAGATCGATCTCGTGTTCAACGAGACATTGATTCCGCGGGCGTCGCGTCTCAAGTTGCTCATGAAGCACGGCAGTTCCACCATGCCGATCGAGAATTTCACGACCGAGATCGTCAACAACGGCAAGACCCTGCGTGCCAAGTTGCCTGGACCGCTGGCTCCGGGCGTCTATACCGTGGAATACCGCGCCGTCGGTGGTGACAACCACCCCATGCCGGGCAGCTTCAGCTTCACAGTGCGCTGAGGAGTCGCGAATGTTCGACCTGTCGGCTTATGCACTGAGATTCTTGGAATACCTTGTCATCATGGTTCTTTTCGGGGTTCCACTCTTCGGTTGGTACGGGTCGCGTCGATCGGCACTCGCCGACGCCTTGGCCGGGTGGTCACTCATGGGCGTTCTATTGGCGGGTGCCGTAGCCGGTCTCGTGCTCACCGGGCTCGATGTCGTCTTCAAGACCGCGGGCATCATGGGAATGCCGCTTGCCGAGGTTGATCGCGCATCGCTTGGCTGGTATCTGCTCGAGACGTCCGCGGGCCGGGCAGCCATGGCGAGAGGCGCGCTGCTGGTCGCCCTGATGTTCGTGCTCGGATGGCATCGTCGCCGCGGGAAGGTGGAGACCGCCTTCCCGCTGGGGGCGATGCTGGCGGGCGGCGCACTCGCTTCGCTGGCATGGAACGGCCACGCCGCCGCTGGCGAGGGCTTGGCAGGCGCGGTCCGGCTTGCTGCAGGCATCGTCCATCTTCTCGCGGCAGGCGGCTGGATCGCAGCGGTCCTGATGTTCCTTGCCATGCTGCTGCGCGGCAAAGAGACGAACGGCAGCGGGCGTCTGCGATCAACGCATGACTTTCTGCATGGTTTTTCGACGCTGGGAACGATCTTCGTTGGTGCGCTCATCGTGTCCGGCATCGCGCACTACGGGGATCTCACCGCGTGGTCGTTTTCGGCCCTGTTCCAGAGCACCTACGGGAAGTTGCTGCTTTTCAAACTGGCCCTGTTCGCTGGAATGCTGGGTTTGGGAGCGCTGCACCGATGGACGCTGGTGCCGCGCTTGGAACGAGCGCTGACCAGCGGAGATCCCGCGCAGGAGGTGCGGGCTTTGCGGCAGAGTGTTACGGCTGAGGCCGCGCTGGCCATCTTGATCCTGATTGTTGTTTCAGTGCTCGGGACGCTCAGCCCCGAATAGCTGTGTAACCCGCAATGGCACACTGCCTTGGCAGTCCATCCCCACTAAAGCGAGCATCGGCATGAACTCACCGTCGTCCCATGACCATCACCATTCTGCAGGCGCAGCCCCTGTCGAGGCTGCGGATGGACGGGTCATCACCAATCCCGTCCGCTATACGGACGATGCTCCCCAGCAAGTTGAAGTGACCGCCCCAGCAGCGGTGGCCCAACCCAGCGGTACCCACGCCACGGTCTACACCTGCCCGATGCATCCGCAGATTCGTCAGCCAGGTCCCGGCACCTGTCCGATCTGCGGCATGGCGCTGGAGCCGGAGATGCCCTCGCTGGAGGAGGACGACAATCCAGAGTTACGCGATTTCACCCGAAGGTTCTGGTGGACGTTGCCTTTGACGTTGATCGTCCTGGTCTTGGCCATGCTGGGACACCGTCTGCCCGGCTTGTCCACGCAGGCGCGCACCTGGATTGAGCTCGTGCTGAGCGCCCCGGTGGTGCTCTGGGCGGGGTGGCCTTTCTTTGAGCGCTGCCTACAGTCCATCGGCAATCGCAGCCCCAACATGTGGACGCTGATCGGCATCGGCGTGGCCGCCGCGTTTGGCTACAGCGTGGTGGCCACCGTGGCACCGGACCTGTTTCCGGACTCTTTCCGCGAGCATGGACGGGTAGGGGTCTACTTCGAGGCGGCAGCGGTCATCGTCTCGCTCACCCTGCTCGGACAGCTGCTGGAACTGCGGGCGCGTTCCAAAACCTCGGCGGCCATCAAGTCCCTGCTGGGATTGGCGCCCAAGACGGCTCGCCGCGTCAAACCCGATGGGGGCGAAGAGGACGTTGCGCTGGATCACGTGCACGTGGGTGATCTGCTTCGCGTACGACCGGGCGAGAAGGTGCCGGTCGATGGGGAAGTCATCGAAGGCCGCGCCAGTGTCGATGAGTCGATGCTGACCGGTGAACCCATTCCGGTGGAGAAGGCTGTCGGTGATCACGTTATAGGCGCCACGCTCAACGGGACGGGCGCCTTAGTCATCCGGGCGGACAAAGTCGGATCCGGGACGGTACTGGCGCAGATTGTGCAGTTGGTAGCCCAAGCCCAGCGCTCCCGCGCGCCGATGCAGCGTATGGCGGACAAGGTGGCGTACTGGTTTGTCCTGGCCGTGCTGGCCACGGCGGTGCTCACGTTCTTCGGATGGGGTCTGTTTGGACCCGAACCGTCCTGGACCTTTGCCGTCCTCAATGCCGTATCGGTTCTGATCATTGCTTGCCCGTGTGCCTTGGGTTTGGCTACCCCCATGTCGATCATGGTCGCCACTGGCCGCGCTGCGCAGGTCGGGGTCCTGTTCCGCGATGCTCAGGCGATCGAGCAGCTACGTCTGATCGACACGTTGATCGTGGACAAGACCGGTACGTTGACCGAGGGGCGTCCAGCCTTTCGCGACACGCTCTCCAACGCCGGCTTCGACGCCGATCAGATCCTTTGTTTGGCCGGCAGCTTGGAGCAGGGCAGTGAGCACCCCTTGGCCGAGGCCATCGTGGCTGAAGCCCAGCGACGTGGCTTGAACCTGGTGGCCGCCCAAGATTTTGATTCGCTCACCGGCCAAGGCGTCCGCGGGCGCGTGTCCGATCAGGATGTCGTGCTCGGCAACCAAAGCCTGATGGCGTCGGTTGGCGCCGATGTAGCACCTTTGCAAAGCAGCGCCGAGCGTCTTCGGAAAGAAGGCGCTAGCGTGATGTTCCTGGCGGTCAATGGTCGGTTGGCCGGCGCCATTGCGGTGGCTGATCCCATCAAAGCCACGACCTTGCCTGCCTTGAACCTGCTACGTGCCGATGGCCTGCACGTGGTGATGGCCTCCGGTGACGCACAGGCGACGGCCGAGGCCGTGGGGCGCACGCTGGGCATCGAGGATGTGCGTGGTGGCGTCAAGCCGCAGGACAAGGCCGACCTGGTCCAGCAACTCAAAGCCCAGGGTCGTCGCGTGGCCATGGCTGGCGATGGCATCAACGATGCGCCGGCCCTGGCGGCAGCCGATGTGGGCATCGCGATGGGGACGGGCACGGATGTGGCCATGTCCAGCGCCCAGCTCACCCTGGTCAAGGGTGATTTGAGGCGCATCGTGCAAGCCCGTGCCATCTCGTCTTTGACGGTGGCCAATATGAAGCAGAACCTGGGCTTCGCCTTCGTCTACAACGCCATCGGCGTGCCTATCGCCGCCGGCTTGCTGTATCCCAGCTTCGGCCTTTTGCTCAGTCCGATGATGGCGGCCCTGGCCATGAGCCTGAGCTCGGTTTCGGTGGTCACCAATGCCCTGCGTTTGTCCGGCTCCACCGTTGTTGCCACCCCCCACCCTGACCGCGCCGATGAGCCTGCGCGCGGCCATTCCTGTCACTGATGGCTCATATCCCACAAGGAGTACTGCAATGAAGCGTTATGCCTCCCTCTCGATGATGGCCTTGTTCCTGATGGCGGGCGCGGCCTTCGCCGGCGGCCAGACCACCACGCCCACCACCGACCACGGTCAGCACAAGCCGGCGGCGGCCGATGCCGATTTCACCAAGCTCGATGCCAACAAGGACGGCTCGCTGTCCAAGGAAGAACTGGCCAAGCACAAGCTGGCGCCGCACTTTGGCATGCTCGATAGCAACAAAGATGGCAAGCTGAGCCCGCAGGAATTCGCTGCCGGCAAGGGTATGTAAGTGTTCTCAGCCCGGGAGCTGTTCCAACAGTTCCCGGGTTCTTCCGCCGTTCTGCCATTCCCACGGAGATTGTTATGTCCTCTTCGCACGGTACGCACGAAAACGCGCAAGACCCGCAGTCCCAGCACGCAAAACCGCACGCCTCACACCAACCTGCCCACCAGGCACAACAAGGGCATCAAGGCCATTACGGCCGCCTGTTGTTGATGATGGGCCTGTCTTTCGTGGCCATGTACGCATTGATGTACGCAATGGTCGATCAGTGGGCTAACGTCTATAACAACGTGAACCAGTTCTACATGGCGGGCCTGATGGCCGCTCCCATGCTGCTGATCGAGCTGTGGCTAATGTCCAGCATGTACCCCGATCGCCGACGCAATCTGATTCTGGCTGGTCTGACGGTGGCGTTCATGCTGTTCTGCTGGTGGGGCATTCGCACTCAAGCAGCGGTCACTGACAAGCAGTTCATCCGTTCGATGATTCCCCACCACGCTGGCGCCATCCTGATGTGTGAGGAGAATCGTCTGAAGGATCCTGAGTTGGTGAAGCTCTGCCAGGACATTATTACCTCGCAGACACAGGAGATCGCGCAAATGAAGCAGTTGCTGGCTGAGCGTTCCCGTTAGCTCACTGCCTTTTGCCAGCCGATATCACTTCACTGAGCCTGCGCACTGACCATTCGGTGGATCAAACGCGCGGCCACACGTGCGGTGGCTTGATCCGGATCCAGGGGCGGACACAGTTCCGCCACGTCGACCACACGTACCTTGCCCGAGGCCATGACCAGATCCAGCAGGGCTTCCAGGACCTCCAGACTCACCCCGCGTGGGTTGGGGGCGCTCACGCCCGGGGCCACCACCATTGAGTACGCCGGCAAGATCACCAGCGGCTTGGGTAGCTACACCCAGTGGCGTGGCTTGGGCTCACTGCGTATGGGCAAGAACCGTTGGACCGGCGTCTATTCGGCGCAGTACATCGGCAGCGCGGACGACATCATCGCCGTGCCCGACACGATCGGCTCGCATGTGTCCAGCGTGGTGTACCACAGCCTGCAACTGAGCTACGGCATCAAGAAGAAATGGGATAACTCCGCCGGCGTTGAAAAAGTGCTCGATAAGAAGGCGCCGTTCGTGAAGAACAACCCCAACACCGACACCGACACCATGACGTACGACTTGCTGGGTCGTCGCTGGAATGTCCGCTTTGGTTACCACTGGTAAGCCACGATCACGAGGAGCTACACATCATGAGAAACACGCAACTATCCGCCACACTACTGCTGTTCGCTGTGGCCGGCAGTGCCGGTGCGCACGACCTGTTTGTCGCTTTCTCCAAGCCTGGCACCGCAGCGGGCGAGGCGAACACCGCCTTGGTGAACAACGGCACCTTCGATGAAAGTGCTGGCGCAGTCACCCGAGCGCGTCTACAGGACGTTTCGCTGAGCCAGGACGGTGCCAAGGCCGCCCCGGACCTGGCCAGTTGGAAAGAGATCGGCAAGCAAAGCCAACTCACCGTCCATCCGGCGGGCGAGGGCACCTATCTGCTGGGTGTCTCGACGATGGCTTCCACCAGCACACGTACGGCCAGCGAGTTGGGCAAGTACCTGGAGCTGGAAGACTTGCCCGATACGCTGGCCACCTATGACGCAAGCAAGTTCCCCAAAGGGGTCACCTATAGCTATACCAAGCATGCCCGTGCCATTGGACAGGTGGGCACGAAACTGACCGACGACTTCGCTGCCTCGCTGGGCTATCCGTTGGAGATCCGCTTGACCCGCAATCCTGGAAGCGTGAAGGTCGGCGATCAGCTGTCGTTCCAAGTGCTGCAGCAGGGCACGCCAGTGCCCAACCTACGCGTGTACGTCGGTCATCGTGCTGATGCACCGGTCAAGGGCGGGCACGGTAGCGCTACGCTCCTGCGCACCGATGCCCAAGGCCAAGCCAGTTTCCAGGTGACCACCGCCAAGACCTGGTACATCCACACCAATCACATGGTGCCCTCTACACAAAAGGCTTTGGATTTTGTGTCGGATCGGGCGTCGCTGAGCTTTGAGATTTCCCCGCACGCCGGGCACTGACAAGTAGGCACGTAGGCGGTACTCTCCCCTTTGACGCCAGTCATGACTTCTTCCATGACTCGCGTCTTTTTGTGGGGACGGACCTCAGGTGCTCAGTCTGTCTCTCATTGGTCGCCCCGCGCCGCGCGCAATCCACGTCGCCGCACCAGATAGAACGCTGCGGGAATCACCACCATAGAGAGCACCGGTGCGGTGAGCATGCCACCCAGCATCGGCGCGGCGATACGTTGCATGACCTCCGAGCCGGCACCGGCACCAACGAACAGCGGAAACAACCCGGCCAGGATGACGGCTACCGTCATCGCCTTCGGGCGCACCCGCTGCACGGCACCTTCGTAGATAGCCTCTTGCAGGGTAGACACATCTTCCGGCGCACCGCTGGCCAAGCGCTGCTCCCAAGCATGACGCAGGTACAGCAACATGATGACGCCGAACTCAGCCGCAACGCCACCCAGGGCGATGAATCCGATCATGCTGGCCACCGAAATCGCATGGCCCAGCCCCCAGATCAACCAGAAACCGCCCACCAACGCCAAGGGCAAGCTGAGCAGGATGATGGATACATCGCTGAGCCGGCGAAACACCATCCAGATGACCAGGAAGATGATCGCCAACGCCGCGGGCACCACCCATTGCAGGCGTGCCAAAGCCCGTTGCAGATACTCGTACTGCCCCGACCACGCCAGACCATAGCCGGCAGGCAAACTCACCTGGGTCTGCACCGCGGCTTGCAGGTCCTGGACCACCGATCCCAAGTCGCGATCGGCCACATCCACGTAGATGTAGCCCACCAACCGGCCGTTATCGCTCTTGAGCATCGGCGGGCCTGGGCTGATTGACAGCTCCGCCACCTGGCTCAAGGTCAGTTGCACACCGCCTGGCGCGATCAGCGGCAGATCCTGCAAGGCCTGCAACGAGTCACGCTGGCCACGGGGGTAGCGCAAGACGATGGGATAGCGTTCGCGCCCCTCGATCGTTTCCCCGATTGGATCACCGCCAACGACCGTGGCAATCAGTTGCTGGAGTTGGCCTTGAGTGAATCCGTAACGTGCAGCGATTTCCGGGCGCACCTGTACATCGACATAGCGCCCACCCGTGACGCGTTCGGCCAGTGCCGAACTCACGCCGGGCACAGTCTTGGCCACCTGCTCGATCTGCTGGCTCAGGCGCTCGATCTGCTCCACATCGGGTCCGGAGACCTTGATCCCAATCGGGCTCTTGATGCCGGTGGCCAACATATCGATGCGATTGCGAATGGGCGGGACCCATAGGTTGGTCAGACCGGGAATCTTGACCGCTGCGTCCAACTCCTGGCGTAGCTTCTGGGGGGTCATGCCCGGGCGCCATTGATCCCGCGGCTTGAAGGTCACGGTGGTCTCAAACATTTCGATCGGTGCCGGATCGGTCGCACTTTCGGCACGGCCCGCCTTGCCGAACACGTGCTCAACCTCCGGTACGGTCTTGATCATCCGGCCCGAGAGCTGGAGCAACTGACGGGCCTTGTCGGCGGACAGGCCGGGCAGGGCCGTGGGCATGTACAACAGGCTGCCTTCTTCCAAGGGCGGCATGAACTCACTGCCCAACCGGCTAAAGGGGATCAAGGTGAGCACTAGCAGCAGGCCGCTGAGCAGCAAGGTGACACCGGGATGTTTGAGGACCCACAGCAGGATGGGCCGATAGCCAGCGATCAGGATGCGATTGATGGGGTTCTGCTGTTCCGGGCGGATGCGGCCGCGGATCAGGTAGCCCATCAAGACGGGGATCAAGGTCACCGACAACCCTGCTGCGGCGGCCATCGCGTAGGTCTTGGTGTAGGCCAGAGGCGAGAACAATCGCCCTTCCTGCGCCTGCAGGGCAAAAACCGGCACGAAAGACAGGGTGATGACCAGCAAGCTGGCGAACAGGGCCGGTCCGACCTCGGCCGCCGAGCGGGCCATCAGCTGCCAGCGCTCCTCACCCTGAGGTTCCCGGCCGTGCGCCTCCCGCCAGTGCTCCAGATGCTTGTGTGCATTTTCGATCATCACCACCGCTGCATCGACCATCGCACCAATGGCGATGGCGATGCCGCCTAATGACAGCAAGTTGGCGGAGATCCCCTGGGCGTGCATCACGATGAAGGCCGCCAGGATACCCAAAGGCAGGGTGATGACGGCCACCAACGCCGAGCGTAGGTGCCACAGGAACAGCAGGCATACCAGCGCTACGACCAGAAACTCTTCGCCAAGCTTGTGGGTGAGGTTGCGTACCGCATCCTGGATCAGCTCGGAGCGGTCGTACACCGGCACCACTTCCACGCCCTCGGGCAAGCTGGATTGCAACGCCTGCAGTCGCGCTTTGACGTTCCGAATGGCCCCCAAGGCATCCTTGCCGGTCCGCAGGACGATCACGCCGCCGGCCACCTCACCTTGACCATCCAACTCTGCGATACCACGACGGAAGACCGGCCCGCGACTGATCGTGGCCACCTCGCCGAGCAGGACGGGGATGCCGTCGTTGCCGGTTACCGGCACCTGTTCGAACGCCTCCTGTGTGCGCAGGTAGCCTTCGCTGCGCACCATCAGTTCGGCTTCGCCTTGTTCGATCACCGAGCCCCCGGTAGCGCCGTTGGCCGCATCCACCGCCTCGATGAGCTCGGCCACCGTCAGTCCACGGGCCGCCAACGCCTGCGGATCGGGCTGGATCTGCCAGGCGCGCACCGCACCGCCCACACTGGCTACTTCAGCCACGTCCGGCACGGTTTTTAGCTCATAACGAAGAAACCAGTCCTGCAACGCACGCAGCTGCCCCACATCACGTTGACCTGTCCGATCCACCAAGGCGTACTGGTAGATCCAGCCCAGTCCTGTCGCATCAGGACCCAGCGCCGGATTCACATTCGGCGGAAGTCGATCGCGTACCTGGCTCAAGTACTCGAGCACTCGAGAGCGCGCCCAGTAAAGATCAGTGGCATCGTCAAACAGGATGTAGACGAATGAATCACCGAAGAAGGAGAAGCCGCGTACCGCCTTCACGCCCGGCACGGACAACATCGTGGTGGCCAACGGGTAGGTGACCTGGTCTTCGATGATGCGCGGGGTTTGCCCCGCCCATTGCGTGCGGATGATGACCTGGGTATCGGACAGGTCCGGCAGCGCATCCAGCGGCGTGTTCTTTACCGACCAGATACCGACCACCGCCAGCAGCGCGGCGGCAACCAGCACCAGCACGCGATTGGCGATGCAAGCATGGATCAGGCGCGCGATCATGGTGTGCCCTCCATCGCTTCGGACATGACCTCGCTTGCCTGGCAATCAGCGGCTGCGGCGGGGCCGAACTTGGGTACCAACTGCATATCCATGAACGGTGACTTGCCCGGCTTGTCGAAATGCTTCTCCGGCACCATCGGGTCATACCAGTACTGCACCGGGCAGCGCGGCGGCGTAGAGGTGGAGGTGTCTGGCGCGACAGGCGCCGGCTGTCTGGACGGTGACGGCACGACAGTGCGTGGTTCGTGCCCGGCGTCATGGCGCTCGTGCACACCTGATGCGCTGGCAGGGCGTGTCGGTTGTGCAGCACCCAGGCGCTCCAACGCACCGGAGAGACTGGCTTCGGAGTCGAGCAAGAACTGACCCGAGACGACCACGCGTTCACCACCGGCCAAGCCTGCCACGATCTGCGTGCGCCCTAGCACGCTACGTCCCACACTCACCCGCACTGGCCGGAAGCTCCCGTCCGGATCCTGCACGATGACCCGGCTGTCCCGCCCGGTGGCGATCAGCGCCTCCGTGGGAACGACTGGCAGGGCCTGCTCGGCGTCGGGCTGCACCAGAACCTCGGCGAACATGCCCGGCACCAGCCGACGCTGCGGGTTGCGCAGCACAATTCGCGCCCGCTGCGTGCGACTAGCCATGTCGACCTGGGGAAGCAACGCCTGGATCTGTCCGGCAAAGCGCTCTGCCGGCCAGGCACTGACCGTGGCCTGCACTGAGGTCCCCGGCCGCAAGGTGCCCAGCGCTGCCTGGGGTACCGAGGCCTCCAGCCACAACGTGTCCAGCCCATTGATCTTGAACAGTGGCGTACCGGGCATCACCGTCTGTCCCTCGCGTGCCAGGATCTCGGTCACGACACCACTGTGGTCTGCGCTAAGCACGACGCCACTTCTGGCCGAGGCGCCAGAAGGAACACCCAACGAACGCAACCGTTGTTGCGCCGCACCCTGCAGCTCACGCGCGCCCGCGGACTGAGCTTGGCTCATGGCATGTGCTTCGGCGATGGCCGCGTTCCATGCCGGGGCCTGCACGGTGGCCAGCGTTTGACCACGACGAACCTCGGTAAACGGCGCCTTTACCTGCACGTGGGTGATCAAGCCTTCCATGCGCGCACTGATCACGCTTTCCTGGGTCAGATCCCACGTCAGTGTGCCCGGCACGCGTACGGCAGTCCCTAGTAACTCTACCGTCACTTCCTGAGTGCGTATGCCCACGTTCTGCTGCAGGCGCGGATCGATCTGCGTTCCGCCCCCTATGGCCTCATCTGCGTATTTGGGCAGCAACTCCATATCCATGAACGGAGATTTGCCCGGCTTGTCGAATCGCTGCTCCGGCGCCATGGGGTCGTACCAGTACAGCACCTTGCGTGCTTGATCTGCGACGCTCGTGCCGGGGGGCGGGGTGGTATCAGAGGTTCGAGTCATCCAGGCGTAGCCGCCGGCAAAGCCGAGCGCCAGCAACCCGAGGGCCACGGCGAGCTGTGTGAGACGCGTCTTGGTCGGGCTCATGGCGTGTTCTCCTCATGGGGTAGCAGATAGGCCAGTGCCGCCCAGGCACGGCCCTGTTCGCCCAGCAGACGGGCGTTCTCCAGGTGCAATTCGATCTCATCGCGCCGCGCTTCCAGCCACGGCTGCAGGTCGGCACCGGCGCCGTAGGCGGCCAACGCCGTGCGTGCACGATCGCGCGCCAAAGGCAGGCTCTGCGTGTTCTGGCGCTCCAACTGGCCGGTTAACCCGCGCCATCGCGCTATCGCGCGTTGCACCGACTCGGCTTGGATGCGCCGGGCCTCATCGCGCTCTGCGGACACCGCCTCCAGCTCGGCCCGCCGTGCCGCGATGCCTCGTGCTTGGCGGTTCTTCTGGAACAGCGGCAGGCCCACACCCACTTCCACCATGAGCATGTCGCTGCGCGCCATGCCGTCGGGTGCGCGCTCGCGACGTCCGTAGGTGAGCTCCACACTCCAATCCGGGCGGGTTTCGGCCACGGCCGCATCCACCTGGGCCTGGGCTAAGCTCTCGCGTGCCTCCCAGCCCAGTAGTGGCGTGTGTTGGTCCAGTTTGGCCAGCAGTTGGGTGGGCTCCAATGGCAACTGCGAAAAATCCGGTGCCGCACCACTGGCCAAGATCGCCTCTGGTGCAATACCCAACCACCGCGCCAGGCCGGCCTGCGCGGCGGCGTGCTCCGCATGTACCTGCTCCAGGCGATTGTCCAACTGCAGTAGGGCGGCCTGGGCGGCAAGCACATCACTGGCCCCGGCCGTGCCGCCTGCCAAGCGAGCACGCGCCGCACGCTCGGCTATACGGGCCGGCTCGCGCAGACCTTCCAACGCATCTACGGCTTGCTGCGTACTCCACAGCTCGATCCAGGCCAGCGCGGCCGCTTGGGCCACCATCTGCTGTTCGGCCATCGACAGTGTGCGCGCTTGCGCCAGCGTCGCTTGCGCCAACGCGTGCTCGGCACGTCGTTTCGCACGCGCAGGAAACTCCTGCATCAGACCGATTTGCTGGGTGGTCATCTCATCGGCCCGCAAGCTGAAGGCATCGGGTCCGCTGACGGGCCAGTTCGCCAGCCCCACGATCAAACGTGGGTCGGGAAGCGCGCCAGCACGCGCGGCTTCTTCGGTACTGGCATCGATCTGCGATCGGCGCACCTGCAGGGTTGGGGCGTTAGCAAGCGCCCGTTGTAGGGCTTCTGTGTAGCTGATCGGGATAGCGGGCGATGCCGCCAGCACAGGACCACTGAGCGCCAGGGCAAACACGAACCCACACGCCATCTTGCGCCTTGCACGCAAGAAGAAAGACATCTCCATAAGACCTCCGGGAAACGACAACGAGCGCGCTGCAACGCATGCAGCACGAGCACGGGTCAATCCAGGAGGGGGCTTAAATCAGCAGGCTACAGAAGCGCTGCAGGGGAGGCGGATCGGACACGCACACCGGAACATCCCGATACAACTGCGCGTGTACCGGTGGCAACAGAGCCTGCACCAGCGCGAAGGCGGCCAGCGCGGGCTGGTAAGGCACTTGAGGGGCCTTCGCATCGGCCGTGGCGATGTGATCGCGCTGGCAATGCTGGTCGCACAACGCCGGAGCATCGGGATCCGGCGTGGACATCTCTTCGCAACCGACCATCAGGGTCGCTTGTCCAGCTTCCACCGATTCCAGCGGACAGGCGTAAGCCACCAGCGCGAGTTGCTGCAGCAGCAGCGCCCACAGTCCCAGCCATGCCAGTCGGGCACGAGAACGGGGTCGCCGCCATCGCCTCAGCAGCCTCACCATGACAGCTCCCGCACGCCCGAAGCAGCGCCTGCGGACGCTGGGCAGATCAGGGCAGGGGACGTGCGAGCTCTCATGATGGCCAGTCTAGCCCTCTTGGGGCCGACTGTCATTGATCAGGATCAAGCCCTCGCGCGGACTCAGCGGTGGCATCCGCCGCAGCAGGAGGATGCGACGGCCGGGGCGGCCGGCGTACCAGCCTCAGAAGGGAGCACCGCAGCGATCACATAGCCTTGCCGCTGGATAGCCTCAACCGCCTGTTCTACGGCAAGCAGGCCCTCGATCTTGACCACGCCACTGCCCAGATCGACGTCCACCTGGGCGTGGGGGTCAAGGGCCTGAATGGCTTGGGTGACCGTTCGGACACAGTGACCACAGGTCATACCTTCAACAACGAGATTCATGGACAACCCTCCAAAAGCATCGGCGGTTTGCCGACGGCGTGACGATGAGCCTTCCCACGGTGGGAAGGTCAAACGACAGGCAAGTTGAGTGGTAATCCGTCCCGCGTTGTTGACCTTCCCATCATGGGAAGGCTCAGGCTACCTGCTCGTTCCTATTGGCCCTCACTCCATGGACATAACGCGCACTTATGCGAATTAAGTTATTGATTATATTACATTAATACAGGAATCGCAAGGTCTGTAGTTGCACCGTGCCCTGGCCGGCCACAAACGCGATAAGCTAAGCATTCCTTAGTGCTAGTCATTCTTGATGTCATGACGATGCCATCTGAGCGCACCCGCAATGTGCTGCAGGCGGGCGCGTTCCTCAGGCAGCTAGCGGCCAGCCAAGCCGTGCCTAAAGAGGTGCGGCAAGAGGCATATCGACTGCTGCGGCACTATCCAACCGTCAGCGACATCGAGGCGATTGCTGAGCACGAAGAGCGGCTGCGAGCGCTGACCCAGTCGGCCTTCGTACGACCCTACCTGAGCAGCGAGATCGAGGCGGATTGGTTCTCCGGGTACCCGCTTGGCCCTCATCGCATCTGACCATGAAGCAACCGAGCAGGCCGCGTGGAAGAGGGACTACGTCTGCGGAGACAGCGCTGGAGGCTTCCTTTGAACGGGCCCGCGACAGTGCGGCCGAGGAACGCGCATTCTTCAAGCGACTGATGGATGCGATCGTGTACGTGCATGCGCCCATCTCGGACGACGCGCAGACACTGCGGCTGGTCCAGTTCCGCCATCCTGACGGTTTCGATGCGATCCCTTTCTTTACCTCGCTCGACAAGGCGCAGGCGGCCAGCTCGTCTGCTGTCAGAATTCTGGGAGTTTCAGGCCGTGAGCTGCTAACCGGTACTCGCGGCGCGACGTTGATGCTCAATCCCAACTACGGCGGCGTTGTCCTGTACCCGGAAGAGGTTGCGACATTGTTGGATACGGGCTTTCTGGCCAGGGTGGAACGTCTGGCGCCGGCGGAGTTCGCGGTGAGACCTGCCCAGGCCGCGCCGGCTTGGCTCGCTCCGGCCATCAGCGGCAGCCTTGAGCACGCCGACTTCGTCTCGTCGGCCTATCTCCTGGAAACTCACTCGTCAGGGGGCGTCGAACAGCCTCCCGGTCTGTTGATCTGGCTGGTGGTGGACCTGGCTTTCGCCGAGCGGGCGGCTCGTCTGGTGACCACCGCCATACAGCCCTTATGCTCAGATTTGGACGTCATCATCGACTTGGCGGTCCACGACGTATCGCTGCCTTTGCCGGCGGGCTTGGATGATCCCCAGATCCTGCCCATATTTTTTCACGAGAATCAAGCCAACTTGAGCACAGCTCATCGGCCTATGAGCCCTGAAGATAAGCTACTAGCACTCCTTCCGGGATTGACCGAGGAAGAGAAGGAACGGCGGACCCGCGAGGGTATGGCCGACGTCGACGCTGGACGTACGATCCCGCACGAGGAACTACTGCAATGGATCAGGCGACGGTCAGAGCCTTCTTGAAGGTTTCCGTTGGGTCAGGAGCGTGGAAACTCTTGAATCCAATATTCAAGAAGGGCACGCGTGCCTGAGCAGTACTCCAGGAATGCCTGTGTCACGCGGCTTCTGGTTCAATCAAGCCTAGGTCTGTAATCCACGAACTGCCTGACGTCGAGGGGTGTTTCCTCGTTGAATCATGGTGTTAGAGACGATTCGGCTGTTTTTCTCACGAATCCCTGCCGACCTTCTTGAAAAACTGAACCAGACCTACCCAAACGCTTCCGTAAGGCAGGTGGTGAGAGGGCAGGTTAAGCACATCAGGGATAGCAATCCCAAGGAGATAGAAGCGCTACGACAGGAGGCCAACGATCAACTTCCTACTATCGCCGAGCTAAAGAGGGTCAGTGCGGTTGATCCAGAGTTCCGGATGGAAAACAGCTTCTTTGGGCCCAAGCCAGTCATCACCGCCCGCATCATCAACCGCTCAACACTGCCATTGAGCGAAGCGAGCTGGAATGCGGCGCTGTACATCAATGGCGATGTACAGCCTGTAGCCACGTCGAAGGTGCGCAGCGATTTCCGTTCCATCGAAGGCCTCAAGCCCGAACACCATGTTACGGCTCGATTCACTGTCGGATTCGTCAAGGGCGATAAGGCCTGGACCACCTTGGCGATTCGTCAAGCTACATCCACACGCGTCGAGCTGGAGATGATCCCTGAGACAGCAATGGACTTTACGGACAAAGCCTATCTAAGTGCCGATCTTCAGAAGCGCATTGATTTCCTTGAGAACCAACTCAAGCAAGCGAGCGAGTTCGAAGATGTCTGATGCTACCAAGCCCCGCCGGCGGATCACCCTCCGGCGGGGCTTGGTAGCGGTACCGACGTTCACCCCCGCCAAAGAGGACCATTACACAATGCGCCCGTCCATCCTCGCCTTGGACTTAGAAGGAACGCTGATTTCCAACGCTGTAAGCCAGATCCCGCGCCCGGGCCTCTACGAATTTCTGGAGTCGGCAAAGTCGCTCTTTGAGGGTCTAGTCATCTTCACCACAGTTCCGGAGCCTAGATTTCGCGAGATTGCCGACCTATTGGCTTGCGAAGGAGCGGCCCCGGGTTGGTTTGCCCGCTTGCCATACATAGACTGGACTGGGCCGACGAAGGATCTTGCCAACGTTTCCCAGCCCATCGGCTCTGCATGGCTACTAGATGATTACGCCCCCTATGTACAACCGGGACAGGAACATTGCTGGGTCCCGGTTCAACTGTTTTGTTCTCCTTACCCCGAGGACGACGCGGGACTGGACGATGCCATCGAGGCAATCCGTAAGCGACTGAACGAGTACTAGAGGGCCATCTCTTGGCCAGCGTCCAATGGGCCACAGGCTCGCCGGTCAACCAAGGTCCAGCGCTTCGTTGGAGAACCGTCGATATAGACCTGGGGGGGCGTTTACCGCGATAGAGTCCTGAGCCCCCTCAAACCATCTCATGGACCCGTGGCAGCTGGTCGGTCTACTCAGACTAGAAGCTAAAGCTGCCAACTGCCGCTAGGTTCCAGCCAGTACGCCATGCCCAGCGGCAGGAAAGTCTCCATTGCAACGTCCAGGATCAACGGCTGACGCCAACCCTGACCAGGCAAGAAGCAAAAATCCTTCCGGGCGAGGGTTCCAGCTTGCTCGCGTCCAGCTAACCAGATGCATCTGCGTTTTATCTCGCGATCAAGTGCTCGCCTCGCGGCATGCTCATCCAAACCGCTTTGTATGAACTCCGAGGCAGAATTTCGCATGCTCGCCCACAGCACGTAGCGCTTACGCCCCAAGCTGAGCGCATTCCATTCAGGCGATCCAATCGACTGAAGCCCGTCGCCTAGCTTCGGGTCCAACCGATGCTTCCGCAGAAGGTTTGCCAAGTACGCTCGAGCTTCGGTGGATGCCAGTGAAATTCCGAGATTCCGCCTCGCACTGGGCGTGCACTCAGCCGCCCACTGGGTGAGCGACCGGGTCAATGCCGACTCAAGGTTCAAGTCACTGCGAGACCACGGAGATTTGTAGGACCAAGCCAGGGGCTCATACAGAGATCTTGCGGCAAGCCGAGAACATTCGACTGGTTCGCGATGGAGGACGCGCAGCGTCGCAAGCGTGTCAAGTGCCTGCGAGGCCAACCCCTCAGCAGCTACCGGCGAACTAGCCGTTCTTGAGCGCTCTAGCGCGCACCACGCGCACGCAAGAAAGGGACCTATTGAACGAACGAAATTGTCCAGTTCTGGCCAGGGCGCGATGAGGGTCGGTTGGCTAACGACATAGGCCACACAGCCCTCAAATCGCGATACCAGTTGTCAGGATATCAACCTGCCCACAGACTGTCTATCTGACTTTCCGATATTGACCCTTAGGTGTTCTCTCCAGTTCAACGATATCTGAACATCCGATATCCTAGCCGTGCAGCGAATGAGCGGGGAGCGCCCCGGCGCACGACGCAGAACGTTACCGCATGTTGGGAGAGCCGAAATGATGCGCACCAGCGCTAGCCACCCGTTACTGATTGCAGAGTTGCCTGTTGGAGCCCATGGAGGCGGCATAGGGGTGACATTTGCGCCAGGCAAGTACCAGGAAGTCGCCATGACTGGAGCATGGGCGAGAGACCTAGATGTGGACGTCTCGGCTATTCAGGACTGGGGTGCCACTCACCTAGTCACCTTGCTTGAGCCTTGGGAGCTCAAGGACCTTCGAATCGAGAGCTTACCGGCGATAGTGGCGGGGAAGGGCATCTCTTGGCATGGACTGCCAATCACTGATGGAGCCGCACCAGACGACAGACTCCTCAAAGATTGGCTACAGCTAAGTGCTGAGCTCGTCGCTGACATGCTGAGCGGTCAAAGGATCGTGGTCCACTGCAAGGGGGGGTTGGGACGCGCGGGAACGGTCGCTGCCATGCTTTTGCTGCAGTCTGGCGAGGCCAAGCGGGCATCGGATGCCATCCACATGGTGCGGCATGCCAGGCCAGGCGCAATCGAAACGATTGCTCAAGAGGAGTTCCTAGAGTACTGGGCGCAGAGCCTTCACCCGGGCGGAGCTTGACCACTCAGGTGCGCAGTCAGGAACTCAAGGACGAGTTGCCTGTGGATCCAGAACTCGAGGGCTTCTTAGGTCTGGATCCAGAAATCGACGGCGTCTCCATAGTGGATCTTCGCGAGGGTTCAGGGCACATCAAAAATTCGCTGCCTCGAAAGCTAAGAACCTTGCTGTCGCACGAATCAGGGTCTTGTGCTGGGGCCGGACCAGCGCTATCGCTGACTAAGGCAGGGCAACCTCCAGGGACTGTACTGCGACGGCGCGATCAATAGACATCTGTCAGATGTATCGCCACCACTATCGATCTAATGAATGCTGACTCAGCCGATGCGTGCTGCCTTAGGAGTTACGATCTGACTGCACTCGTGGCCGAGGCGAAACGCCACGACGTACAGGACCGTGGCATCCATCGGCATACCTGAGCCCATCCGAATGACGACCTTACGCTGACCGTGCGACAGTGATACTCCCAGTTCCCGCAGGACCTCAATGCGCTGCTGCAGCCCGTCGTAGATGTCTAGCTTGTCGACTTCTGAATACAGGTCTTGGCAGTCGCGATACTCACGGTAGTAGTCGACCAGTGCAGCAAACTCGCTCGCCGCCTCGCGCGACAGCTCGAAAGCCGGTTCGGACAGATCCATGTCGCACGAAACGATCAGGCTGGCCAGCTCGCGCCCAGCAGCAAGCGGGGACACCGCCAGGGTGATGTAGTCGCGCTCAAACTGCGCTTGCGCCGCCTGCAGTTCCTCGTCTGTCGGCAGCGAGAAAGGCTTGTTGAGTGCATCGATGTCATTGAAATCGAAGGCGCGCGCCAGTGCGCGACGGGTGTCGAAACTGGCCGAGTCACCCTGCTCAACCCGCTGAACTGTTCGCACGTTCAGGCCCGAGATCTCGGCCAATTGTTCTTGCGACCAATGACGCAACTGGCGGAACTGGCGAATGCAGGCGCCAACCTCAGCAGCGGTAAGCAGGCGAGGCGGGGTCTTGGTGGTCATAGAAGATAACTCCGGAGGGGTAGGGAGCCCAGATTAGGAGGGTGCCGAACTTGGAAACATGACAGTCGCCCGACAGGCCCCCGACACAGATCAACTGCCAGGACTTGCCCCAACGAGAAATCCGGGGCAACTGCTTATGCGCCCGTGATGTTCTCCCCGTGCCCCCAGAGGGGGGCGAGGCCCAACTGCCTAGTCACTCACCACAGACCCCACCCTAGACGCGCAGGCGATCCGGGACAGCTCTATGGCGAGGGCTGATGGGGGGTCAATGGCTCCAACTCTGGCAAAACACCCCCAAATTGATGATGCAGTGCATTCATCCATGCCAGAACTGGTTCGCCTGGCCACAGGTGCGCCAGATTCAGAAGGGTTAGCATGGCAAGCGCATTGCTGTTCATGGCCACCCCCGCCAGAAGCGCGCCCGGGTAGCCATTTAACTGCCTTGCCAAGGGGTGAATCCCGGCATGGAGATAGGAGTTCAAGCCGACATAAAGGCATTGTCTGGCTCTGCCCAACAACTGTGATGCTCCTCGGGGCCCAGAGGACTCAAGCTTTACGAGCATGTCCTGAACGCCAGGGAGCCTCTTTGCCGCTTGCTGACTCTCCAGAGTCAGGGGCGCAAGAAGCTTCTCGATGTCGGCGTCGGTAGCTGCATAACATGCCCAGGTTGCACGCACGAGGGCCTCATACTGGGACCGGACCAGCGAGATTGCTGACTGGGGCAGAGTAGCGATCAGGGACTGTACTGCCACGGCGTGATCAAGGGACATCTGGCAAAGTGCCGCCACCGCCGTCGATCTTCGGTCACGTCCATGCTCTATCTCCATCCAAGCGGCTCGAATTTCACCCAAGAGCTCTAAGGAGCCCTCCAGCACAGACGCCCGATCCTGGTCAGCCGATTGAGGCACAAGTCATCCTAGAATCGTGATCTGCAGGCAAGAGTAACGGCTCGTCCATCGGGCAAAGCCCTCAGTTGGCCGGCTGGGCTGCAGCATCTGTTAGCCGGTAATCTCTGCATTGCATCATCCGTGCATCAGCAATTTCTGCGTTGCGTCAGTCGCAAGTCAAGTTTTTCTGCAATGGACCGTCTTGCACTGAAATTTTATTCCTCAAAAGCTGAAATCTCTGCAATGGCACCCTAAGAATGTCTGCGATGAACAGCGTTCTGGTCCGCGCGCGATTGCTTCCTATATTGCAACCATACGCTCAGCCAGCCAACCGCCGGGATCCATGATCGCGCGAGCGGACGATCCCGGTCGCAAATGGCTGGCTGCCGTCACTCTCGTGGCTTTGAGCGATCAAGGGGAGCAGTCTGGCCCACGTGTCGAACAGAAGCCTTGGATCTTGGTGGATCAGAAGCGAAACCCGCAGCGCATCTTCCATCGCCTTGAGGTAGCCGCGGCGTATCTCAAGTGCGTTCTCGCAAGCATTGGGGCGACCAAGAATTTGTGTGATCGCGGAGGCCATAGCAGTCTGGACAGGAGGGGAGGGGAAGGCGATAGTCTGCAAACGTCTAGACGATCCCGCAATGAGCATCCTCAACGTTCTCCTCACTCGTGACCACCTCGTCGTCGCAGCGGATACCCTGGCAGAGGATGCTCTCACAGGGGCGTATTCCGCGGGGGCAAAGCTGCTGCTGATCCCTCAGCACAACGTAGTGCTTGCTGCGCGCGGGTCTACGCAATTCTTCCTCCGCATCTACGAGCTTGCACTGCAGGCCAGCTTCCGCGCAGATTTCACAATAGAACAGCTATCTGCCGAGCTAGGGCTGGTGGTGGACCAACTCTGGCCGAACTTTGAGAAAGCGGTTAGCGAAGCGGGATTGCCGATCGAGCAACTCGGGACCGAGTTGGTGCTTGGTGGATGGTCGTTGAAGAACGGCCGGATGATGGCCACGGCGTATGCGAAGAGTGACAGCCGGCGCCCTTGCGTTGTCCAGCCGATCGGGGGGCAGATGGCGTCGCCGGGCGAACCGCTCCAGGCCGCGACCCCTAGCATGGCCCAGGTGGATCTGCTGGCCCATGCGCGTCTCCAGGTCAGCTACCTCAATGGGCAATTGGGCCGGAAAGTAGCAGGAGGTCGACTGCTAGTTGGGTTTCTGCAGAAGGGGCAAGCCCTGCTCAAGGATCTAGGAGAGATCTAGGTCGCGGGAGTCAAATACGCTAGGGGCTGAAATCGAAGTTCAGGTCTGGCCCTAAGGCAGAAGGCCAAAGCAGACCAAGGTCGTCCGTGGATTTGGGATGTTTATCGAGGGCAGGGTGGATGTCCGCTTCTGGCCGGAAGCGGACATTGGGCGGCGACCGGCCCGGTGATGGCATCCGCCTTCGACCCAAAGCGGGCATCGTTCTCGACACACCTGAGTTGATCCGTACTCCAAAGCCTGTTTCCGCTACCCCTTGTAGTGCTCGACGTAGAGCCCCAAAGCTGCCAACGACGCATACACGGCGGACCCAGCGTTGGTCGCGTACAAGGCAAAGGGAACCGGAGGATCGCAGGGAACTGTTGCGATGAACCACGGAGCTGAGCTCGTCAAGCTCGTCCTAGGTGATGTGAGGAATCCTAGCTCCCTACGCATACCTAGCGCCTCGCGGACGTACGCCTTGTTCCAGCCGCCAGTCTTGCACGAGACCCCAAGAAGTAACTCCGTAAATGCGGGATAGCGACGGGTCTTAATCGGACGATATACACCGACGTCAATCTCGTGACGGTCAGCCGCTTTGACCACCGTCGTGCCTTTCCAGCTATGGCTTAGTGTGGTGACCTGCACTGAAATCCTAATCTCGAGCTTCTCAGTAGACGTAGATCCACTGATGTAATCGTGATCCGGATGGTTTGCTTTGCATGGAGATCCTCCAAACGTCAGGACGCCTGCCATCTTGGGGGTACACGTGAGCTTGTAGCCCGCACTATCGATGATTCGCAGAAGCCTAAGCAGCACCCGAAGTTCGTAAGCCTTTCCTTGCGCGTAGGGAGACCCGCTCGCCTTAGCACGCGAAATGGCTGCTTTCACAGCGTTGAGGATTGCTAACTTACTGATCGTCACAGTCGCGGTCCTCGTGGCGCGTGTTCCTCGCGAGGGTCGTCCGGTGGCAGATATCGAGCGATATAGGCCTCAAGATCTGCCTGCTCGTGATCCGTCAAACGCTGGGGTGATACAGTTGGTAGATGTGACCGGATTGAGCGAACTCGGCGACCTTCTGGTGTCTCAACAGTGTAATGAACGTCCTCCAGTCCGGTGAGACCTTCGACCAGCTTCCCGATCTCACCCAAGGTTTGCGAGAGGGCGTCTTGGGTCGTCACAGGTCTAAAATCGAGAACCGCCGCAAGTGCGGCTGCAGCTTGTGCATTCGTGTCGTCCTCGTAATCAGACATCGCCTGAACAATCGCGGAGCGAAGCGATCTAACAATTTGTGGATCAAGCTCAGACGCAAGGGCTAGCGCCTTCCCTATCTCCCTAATCACCTCTTCACCACCTTGATCTTCTGCCATTCACAACTCCACAGCTGTAGACATTAACGGGCCGCGCGGGATGAACCGCCCGGATTCTCTAAATTCAATTGCCGAAGGTTGCCGTTGGCAATGTTCCTTAAGAGTAAGGCACAGTGCGGTTTGGTTCCATAAGCGGATCGCGCTGGCTGTATCCCGAAGTGTGCGATGACGCCGAAGCTGGATAGTGTCGCTGAATTGGACCATCAGGCACTTAGGTCTGAGCCCTGATACAGATTGATGATATGACTCCAAGTCGCGTACGGGCTGCGAAGAGCACCGGCTACTTTGGTCCGCTTCTGACCGAAAGCGGACATTCGTTTAACCAAGGGTGAAGGAAACTTTTAGGGCCAGGATGGACTTCAACTCTCTCGTTCGCTCGCTTCTATCCGATGCGAAGATGCGCCGTAACAAGCCTCTGCGAGACTAGTGCGCGAGCCAGGTCGCTGACATTGCTCCATGGCCTATGACGTGCCCCGCACCCGCTGGTCAAATGGAACCGCCCTCGGCACCATGGGCACGACCATCTAAGGAGTTCTTCATGCTCTACCAAGATAAGTACGTCGCCTTCATCGACATGTGACCTGCCCCCCGTTTTCCGGGCCAACCTGATCTTAGTAGAGTCCGTCTCACAAGAGGACGGACATGAAGAAGCGATACACCGAAGAGCAGATCATCGGCTTCCTGAAGCAGGCGGCCGCCGGCACGCCGGTCAAGGAGCTTTGCCGCAAGCACGGCTTCAGTGACGCGTCGTTCTACCTGTGGCGGCGCAAGTTCGGCGGCATGGATGTGCCCGACGCCAAGCGCCTGAAGGCACTGGAAGCGGAGAACGCGCGGCTCAAAAAGCTGTTGGCCGAGTCGATGTTGGACAACGAAGCGCTGAGGATCGTGGCGCGGGGAAAATACTGAGCCCGCCGACGCGACGGGCTGCCGTCGCGGACGTGCGGGCGAAGCTGGGCCTGTCGGAGCGGCGGGCCTGCCGGGCACTGGGCTTGTCACGCAGCGTGTTGCACTACCAGCCGCGCATGGCGAACGCGCCGTTGCAGGCCAGGCTCGTTGCGTTGGCGGGCGAACGTCGCCGGTTCGGCTACCGACGGCTGCACATCCTGCTGGAACGGGAGGGCTGGATCGCCAACCACAAGCGAATCTACCGGCTGTACCGCAACGCTGGCCTGGCGGTGCGCAAGCGCCGCAAGCGCGATCGCGTGGCCGTCGAGCGCCGTCCGCTGCAGCTGCCGTCGGGGCCCAACCACACCTGGTCGATGGACTTCGTCTTCGACGCCCTGGCCAACGGGCGCCCGATCAAGTGCCTGACGGTGGTGGACGATTGCACCAAGGAAGCGGTGGAAATCGCCGTCGGCCGGAGGATAAATGGCCAGAACGTGGCCGACATCCTGGATGCGGTATGCCGTTTCCGCGGCTACCCCGCGGCGATCAGGACCGACCAGGGACCCGAGTTTACCGGCCGGGCGCTGGACCAGTGGGCGACCGCCAACGGCGTGACGCTTGTGCTGACCCAGCCAGGGAAACCCACGCAGAACGCCTATGTGGAGAGCTTCAACGGCAAGTTCCGGGACGAATGCTTGAACGAAAACTGGTTTATCTCGCTCGAGCACGCACGGGCGGTAATCGCCATCTGGCGCAAGGACTACAACGAGGTGCGTCCGCACAGCTCACTGCCCAAATGCACGCCTGCCGAGTTCGCCGCCGCGCTGCGCAACGAAGGTGCCTTGACTGGTTCGACCGCTGATCGAAACCTGACCCACCGGAGCGGTATGCTCCCCAACCTGGACTCTACTAAGTAGCTAGTGGCCCTGAGAAAGGGGGCAGGTCACATGCTCGGGTTCTCCGCACTTGTCCAAGAGTCGGCAGCCGACATGAGCAAGCTTGATGAAATAGCAGAGGCCATCGACAGACTAAAGAACACAGCGTGCTGCAACCCAGCAACAGGACTTTTGTTCACTTACTTCAGCGACTGCATCGTCATATCAAGCAGCCGCTCTCCTGCTGGCCTTGCCGACATCCTGAGCTGCATCAGAATGTTGGCCGAGAACCTGCTAGTGGTTGATATATTGATACGTGGAGGGCTCACAGTTGGAAGCATTCATCATGATTCTCAGATGATCTTCGGACCGGCGATGCTGGACGCCTATCGCATGGAATGTAAGGAAGCACGCAATCCCATGGTGCTCGTGAGCGAAGAGGTGCGATCGGATGCTCGCGCTGCGGGGTTAAGCAACCTGTTGACGTGGGATGACGAAGAGCCAGACCGCCACTATGTCCACTATCTGATCTCGTACAGCGCTTATGACTCTAATCCAAGGGCGGGCGTCGTGATTCTCGATAGCCAGGCCGCTCTCATCCGGCATTTCATCGCCAAGAGGCTGCTAGGCGCTCCGGGTAAGATCCTGGATAAAGCCGAGTGGATGGAACGATATTGGAACGAGAAGGTGGCGACAGGTGGAATTCTCGGACGTGTTGACAGGGTCGCAGACCTTGTTAGGCCCAATGCGCGACCATTTCGCAGCAGACTCGCCGTTCTAGCACCGCAACCGGGCGCCACTAGTGTGGACTAGCGAATCAGGCAAGCAGCTGCCGATTCCTTGCAAAGATTCAATTCAATTGGCCATACGGAAGCACGTGCAATCCCTGATGGCAGTCGGGACCACCATCTCCCCATTGCCAGCCGCGTCTGAACCAGCGCCCGGAACGCTTCAGCGGAAGGGGCTGGTCCCTTCCGCTGGTGCCTGCCCTGGTTGCACCGGCTATGCGCGGCCACCACGTTCCCGGACACGTCTCTGCCCCCGTCCTGTTGGGCCACCAGGTGCTCGGCGGTGCATTGAAAGGCTCGGGCCTTACTGGCCTTCAGCCCGAGCTCTGAGGGTGCAGTGAGCCACATCGGCAGGCCGCAATAGAAGCAACGGCCCGATTGGGCGTAGAAGGCAGAAGTGCGAAGGGATCTGCGGCGTTTGGCGGTCATGGATGGCTCCGGAATCGAAGGATTCCCGTGCCCCCATTGGGTGGACCTCGGGCACCCGGAGCCTATTGGCTATGCGGGCACAACACCGGCGCTTTATAGCGACTGGCTAAGGCGTTATAGCTCAGCGCTTGAGCCGCTACAAGGCCCAGATGCCGACCAGAACGGGAGGGAGTCACCGACGCCCAGTTAAGGTCAAAGCTTGGTCAGGGGGGCGAGCGACGCGCTTGAGCAGGTGGAGCGGGGCGTGGCGCGTCACCCAGGGAAGTCGCGGTGTTGTAGTCCTGCTCAACCCGCTGAACTGTTCGCACGTTCAGGCCCGAGATCTCGTCTAATTGTTCTTGCGACCAATGTCGCGACTGGCGGAACTGGGAAGTGCAGGCGACAAGCTCTGACCGATCAGGTGCGCAGTTGGGAACTCAAGGGCGAGCTGGATGTGGAGCCAGAAATCGAGGGCGTCTTAGGTGCGGATCCAGGAATCAAGGGCATCTTTGGGGGAGATCTGGAAATCGCGGGCGTCCTTGTGGGGAAATACGGGCGGACAGCTGTGGGATCTGGGGCGTTTCCGTTGTGGCAGTCAAGGGAGGCAAGAGCCAAGCCAGAGCCGCAGCCATTGCCACGCAGACCCGGCAAAGGCCCATACTCGACGGACACAGCATTTCGCATAATGTATAGACCGTGGACTTATCAAAGCCCGTGACGGCGGCCTGAGCCTTGTGGGGCAGGGCAAAGCCGACTGCCAGGCACAACGCCATGGCCGTGACTGCTAAGCGCTGGGCCAGCGCTGCCCACGCCTTGCCCGCCTTGCCATCGGCGCGCACTGCCTTGATGGCTACTAGCCATTGCACCGGATCATCCCCGGCCATGATTGCCATCTCAGCAATGTGCTCTTCATCCGGGTAGGCATCACCGTTTCTCCACTTCGACACGGCTTGCCGATGCACCCCAAATTGCGTCGCAAGGGCGCTATCTGATGCGATCCCGGCTCGCTGCCGCGCTTTGTCGATGAGGGTGCTAACGATGCTCATGTCCCGTACCTAGTTGACAACATGTCCCGCAATCAGGTTACATGCTCTCCGTCCCGTGTACACGGGACACCCGCCACCGGCACCCCAAGGCCGCTGGCGGGTTCCCTTGGGGGCTTGGGGCAGGGGAAGAGGGATGATCGATCCGTTCATTGCTTTCGTGCTGCTGGCGGCCATCGTGGCCGTTTCGATTGGCAGCGCCAAACTCGTTTCGTGGTGCCTCGACCGGCGCGGGGAGTCTGCCCGTCGTAGTGCACGCGAAGCGGCCTTGGTAGCCCGGGCACGCGCCGAACTGGCCGTCACAGGCTGGAGCGATGAAGACGAAGCCGCGTTCCAAGCCATCCGCGCACAGCAGGGCGTTTCCCTGAAGTACATGCGGGAGTCGATCCATGGCCGCTGAGTGCTTCGTCATCACCAAGGCGGATTGGGATCAGCTGATGCAGCTGTTCGCCGGAATGTTCCTGCTGCTCGCCTTCTGCGCCGTGTTCTCGCCGTTTGATCTGCATTTGTGGGAGTGCCGCGTGCGCCGCTATCTGCGTCGCCGTCGCATTGCTCGTATTCGGGAGGCTGCTCATGGCCGTTGATCGCGCTCGCTTCAGGATGGCCGTAGAGGGCGGGGCAGGGGGCTTTTCCCCGCTTTCGCCCGGTGAAAAGGGGCAGCGGGCGGCGGCGGAGATTGGCCCGGGGAGTAACACGGGCCAAAAGGGTCAGCAAGATGCAATCATCGACTACCTGACCATTGTGGTCCCGCTCTCCGCCCTTGAAGAAGTGAACTGCAAGAAGCTGGACCTCTTGCTGTTCCGCATCTTCGGCTTCCGTGGCGAAGTCGTTGCCGGTGCGATCCGCGAGAAGAACTGGAACTTCTACGAGCAGTCGGCGGTGCTGATCGACCGGGAAAATGAGGTTGTTGGCCGTGTCGGTATCGGGGGCAAGAAAAGCACCGTGTGCCTGAGCCTGACCGGCATGGGCTGCAAGTGGATTCGTGACTGGGCGCGCGTCTTCAAGCAGTGCGCCATGCTCGACGCCAAGATCACTCGCATTGACTGCGCGCACGACGACTACGAAGGCGAACGCCTGGACGTGCATGCGCTCCGCGAGGTTGCCGCGCAGGGTGGATTTACCGAGGGCGGATGCCCTCCGCGTCACCGCTTCATTTCCGATGAAGGCCATAACACCGGCTGCACGCTGTACGTCGGTGGCAAAGGCCACAAGGAACTGTGCGTGTATGAAAAGGGCAAGGCCGAAGGCCTCCCGTCCTCGCGCTGGGTGCGCGCGGAAGTGCGCCTGTACGGCAAGCACATGGAAATCCCGCTTGATGTGCTGTTGAACCCCGGCGCATACCTGCGCGGTTCGTACAGCGCTTTGCAGGACCTCATCAAGGGCGTGTGCACTCGACTGCGCACGATCCGCAAGCACGTCGAAGTTTCTGCCGAGGCAATGGTGCTCTGGATGGAGCGCCAAGTAGGCCCGGCCCTCAGTGTTCTGCATGGAGCGTTCGGTGATTCGTTCACCGACTTCCTGCTGGCTCGCGTCGTCCGTGACGGTCACCCCGGACGTTTTCGCGGCATTTCCAAGGGTGAACCACTCCATCGCTATGTGAGAGAAGAACTATGCCTATCTGCCGCGTAAAGTCCGCTGCCGTCGAAGAACGGCACAACAGCAAGACCAACACCATCAACCGCTCGCAGACCGTTGGCCTCGACCTGGGCAACGGCTTCGAACTGCCGTTCCGTGTCGGCCTCGGCTCGCGCCCGCCGTACACCCCGGGCGAGTACGACATCGACCCGCAGTCCTTCGCACTGAGCCAGTACGGCGATCTGGTGCTGAAGCGTTACGTGGACCTCGTTCCGCTGCAGGCGAAGGCCGCAGCCGCACCGGCGAAGCCGTAAGCCATGGCCGTGCTGATCCCCGCTTGCCGCGAAGCCGACCTGGACACGGCTACGGGGACTTGCACGGCTGTGATCTGGATTCCTCAGCCGGCACTGCTGCCGGAACTGCCGATTGAGGATGCACAGGCCATCGGCGCGAAGATCGCGCTTCTGTGGGCTGTTGCGTACGTGTTCCGGCTCATTCGCAAAAAAATCGAACAGTCCTAGGAGGACACATGCAGAAGATGTTGAAGGCCCTGAAGGGCAAGGGTTCCGCGCTGGCTGCTGTCGGTACCGCTGCGGTTGCATCCGCCCCGGCGTTTGCCTCGGGTGGTACCGGCGTGGACGTGGGCGCGGTGGTTTCGGCCATCAACGCGGCGCTTGGCCCCATCGGTCAGATCGGCGCTGCTGTGCTGTTGGTGCTGGTCGGCATCAAGGTCTACAAGTGGGTGCGCCGCGCGATGTAACGGCAACCGGGGGGCAGGGCCGACTCCCTCCCCCCGGTCTTCTAACGCCCTGGACAGGGCAGGGGGCTTGGGATGGAAGGGTGGATCTGGCTGTGCGCATGGCTGGTGGCCTGCGCAATCATCTTTGTGGACTTCAACTGATGTTTCGCGCTATTGCGATGCTCAGCTTGCTGCTCGTTGCAGGTGCTGCGAGCGCCGTCGATCAGGGGCAGGCAACACAGATCGCGGTTAATCAGGTGCATGAGTCATGCAAGGCGTCAGCGCCAGCGTATGGCCCGCATATTCGAGGCGAAATCAAGTTGATTGTGGGACCCGGAAGTGTTAACGCATCCGGTCAGTGCTACTTTAGTGACGGCCGCTATCAGGGGTATCACTCAAAGACCGTTGCTTACGATACCGCTTGTAAAGATCGCAAGGAGTACAACGGCCCATTCCCCGGTGGACAATACAAGCCTAAAAGCGGCTCGCTTTCCTGCGATCTCGGCTGTGAGGTCATTTGGACGCATAATGCCGATGGCACCGTTAACGGCAGTACCGCGCTCAATCGCTCGTGCACAGGCGATGACATGGACGACGATGACAAGTGCAAGGCTAAGCTCGCTTCGCCAAATGCCTTCTACAACAGACAGGTCGGCGTATGCGAACTCATTGAGCCTGAGTGCCAAGGCGGCAAGGCTCCAAATTCACTTGGGCAATGTGCCCCAGAGCCGTGCCCTAATGGTATGGCGCAGCAGCCAGATGGCACTTGCAAGAAGAAGGATAACGAGTGTCCTGCAGGCCAGGTGCGCTCCCCCGATGGCAAGTGTCTTCCCGGTGATGGGCAGTGCGCCAAGGGTGAGGTGCGAGGTCCAGATGGCACTTGCAAGAAGGATGCAGATGAGGATGGAAACCCCGATCCCGTCAATGAGGATTCGTTCAGTGGCGGCGATGATTGCAGCGCTCCGCCTTCGTGTAGCGGCTCGCCGATCATGTGCGGTCAGGCACGCATTCAATGGCGAATCGACTGCAACACGCGCAGGAATCGGAATATCGCCGGTGGGGCGTGCAGCGCGATGCCGGTGTGCACAGGTGAAAAGTGCGATGCGATGGAATATGCCGGTCTGCTGATGCAGTGGCGGTCTACCTGTGCACTTGAAAAGATGGCGCAAGGTAACGGTAATGGCGGCGGTGAGAACGGGGACGTTAAAGCAATTCGTGACGCCCTGACCGGTACCGGTGGTGCAGTCACAACGGCGCCTGATCGGCCTAGCTCCGACGTATGGGCACCGCGCAGCGGCACGCCGGTCAAGCCTGATACCGGCGGATACGGCTGGGGGCGCACCTGCCCGCAGCCGCCGAGCTTTGAAGTCTTCGGAAATGTCATCCAGATCAACACAGCGCCGCTCTGCAACTGGCTGATTCTCGGTAGCTACTTCGTGATGGGGCTCGCCGCCCTAGCTTCGCTTCGCATCATCGCATCTAGGGACGCTTGATCATGCCAATGCTGATTAGCACGCTGCTGACGGCGCTTGCCGCGCTTTTTCGGTCCAAGTGGGGGCCGTGGGTTGCCGAGGCCATGGTGTGGCTGGGGCTCTCCTGGGCGACCAACGAGTTCTTGGTTCAGCCTTGGATTGATCAGATGGAACAGGCGATGCGCGCAGGTGCGCCCGGCGGTGAGTTCGGCGCGCTGGTCGTTGCTTACGCGGGACTCATGAAGTTCGACGTGGCCTGCACCATGATCGCCTCGGCGGCGACCGCAAAGTTCGCCGTAGGTGCCGCAAAAACGTTCTTGACGAAACGGGCCTAAGATGCCTATCGAACTGTTCACCGGTCAGCCCGGCAACGGCAAAACGGCATTGATGATGGAGCGCCTTGTCGCCGAAGCAAAGGCGGCGAGCCGGCCGATATTCGCTGCTGGCATCGACGGACTTGATCCCGGCCTTGCTATGGTGCTGGATGATCCGCGCCACTGGAATAACAAGGACGCCGAGGGGAACTACATCGTCCCAGATGGGTCGCTGATCTTTGTCGATGAGGCGTGGAAGTGGTTTGGGCACCTTCATGACGCGACCCGGCAGCAGACGCCTCGCCACGTACTTGAACTGGCTGAGCATCGCCATCGTGGTCTGGACTTCGTATGGACTACGCAGCAGCCGAACCAGCTCTATCCGTTCGTGCGTGGCCTGATCGGTTCGCATGCACATGTGGTTCGTCGCTTCGGCACAAAGATGCTCGACGTCTATCGCTGGGGTGAGTTGAACGAAGAAATCAAGTCGCTGGCGAAACGCGACATGGCGCAGCGCACGACCCGGTTGCTGCCCTCGCAGGTCTTCGGTCAGTACAAGTCCGCTGAGGTACACACGATCAAGGCCCGCATTCCCTTCAAGGTGATGCTGCTGCCGGTGCTGGCGGTTGCAGCCATCGTTTTCGCCTATCTGGCATACACGTCGCTTCGTCCCTCCAGCTTCGCCGGTGGCGAGGGGAAAGAGGGGACGCAATCGGCGTCAGCCGATGCGGCCCCTTCGCCCTTCCGTCCAGCGGGAGCCAAGGAAGATGCGCCGCGTTGGCCGACTGCCGCTGCATATGCCAAGGATCACCTGCCGCGCATCAGTACTATGCCCTGGACAGCGCCGGTCTTTGATGAGCGGCAGGCGCGTTCGGATCCGCAGTTGGTTTGCATGTCGTCGTTGGAGGGGCTGGACGCTCAGGGGGTTCGTCAGGAGGCTAGTTGTCGGTGCTTGACGGAGCAGGGGACTGCATACGAACTCAGCCAGCCAGAATGCCGCACGCTGGCTCGAAACGGGCCGGTCTATAACCCCTATCGAGAGCGTTCAGAAGAGCGCAGCACCCAGCGTGTTGAGGATCTCGATCGATCTCGGCCGGGTGCAGCAACGGGACGTGTCGGGGGTGTTGCCCAGCACGTTGAACGTTCTATGGGTACGTTTCCAGAGTCGCCATCCTATCGATCTGATTCCTACATGACCACGGCGCCGGGGCCGAACAAGCTGTGACCAGTAGCGCGTGAACTGTTGAAGTGGCTGGCCGTGATCCTTATGACTGGGGATCACGTTGCCAAGGTGATCTATGGCGGGTACGTGCCTGGACTCAGCGAAGCGGGGCGGGTGGCCTTCCCGCTGTTCGCACTGGTGATGGCGTACAACCTCGCCCAGCCCGGCGCAGGCGTGGGCAAGTCCGTTCGCAGGTTGGCGATGTGGGGTGTCATCGCGCAGCCCGTGCACGCGCTGACGTTCGGCTACTGGTTGCCGCTGAACATCCTGCTGACCTTCGCGCTGTCTGCCTTGGTGATCTATGCGGTTGAACGGCGGGAAAGCTCGGTGGTTGTGATGGCCGCGGGGGTGCTGCCGTTGGTCGTGGACTACCAGTGGGCCGGGGTAGGGTTCGTCCTTCTGGCATGGCTGGGATTCCGCACAAGGCGGCTGCTGTTGACCTTGGTGGCATTCGCGCCCCTATGCGCATTCAATGGCAACCTGTGGGCGCTGGTGGCTATTCCCGTGGCCGTGGGTCTGTCTCATGCGACGTTGGCGGTGCCGCGTGGCCGATGGGCCTTCTACGGCTACTACGTCGCGCACCTTGCATGCATAGGGCTGCTGGCGCCTATACTGCGGCCATGAGCCTGCGCCGATTCCTCGACATTCACTACTGGATTGCCCGATGGATGGACCGGGCGTTCGACCGTCAGCACAAGCGCGAGCGGTCCTAACTCTGCGTCAGCATGGGTCGTTGGGACGATCTCGCCATCCACCCTCAATGCGCTGGAATCTGCGCCCTTGAATGCAGCGTTCCCCAGGTCTAAGCGGCTGCGGAGCGGGATCTTCGACGGGCAGGGTGATCACGCGTGGTTGCGGCGCTGCTTGCTGCATGGCCGCCCTGAACTCTTGATCAAACTTCTGCATGTCCGCCTTGAATTGCGCCTCTTCTTTGGCAGTCATCGGACGCGTTAGTTCGCGCGTCATAGCGGCGGCCTGTCGGCGGGCATTCCATTCGATAAGGCCCATCGCGATTGCGATCAGCAGGGCAGCGCCAACGCCCATGTAAATCCACGGTGATGTCGGCTCGGTTTGCCGGATCGTCCGTGAGCGGTCATGGCGAAAATGCACGTCGTGCAGGTCAGGTTTTCCGAAGGTCGGTTCGTGTCGTTCGCGTTCCATACGGCCCCCAAGGCGTCCTGTGCGCATTGTAGCCGGGGTGTAGGGGCGGCGCCCCTACGGAAACGCCTCATACGCGCTGGCGAGGCCTCGGCCCCGATAGCGGCAGGATTGCTGCTGGCGGCTCGGCGTCAGGGCCAGCCATCGCCACCGCCGAACGCTGTTTGCGCTGGCTTACAACGTCCCGCAGATTGACGACAGTGGCAGGACGATCCCGCGCTACTGCAGGAAGATTGCCACCACGCTTGGAACTGTCGATCGACGGTGCCGAGCGGGCAGCTTCCATCATCCGGCGCCATTCCTGCGCTTGGCAGGCGGTGAGCGACAGCCAGGCTAGATCCTCGGGCAGCAGCTCGCGGCCTTCGGGCGTAATCAGGCGGTCGCCCAGGAAAGAAAAACCGGCCCAAGGGCCGGTCAAGTCAATACGGTGGTGCGGGTCGAACTCAATCATGCCGCGATCTCATCCTTGGCCGGGGTGCCAGGTCGCAGGCAAGAGCCGAGCCAGAGGCCCAGCCATTGCCACGCGGAGCCGACGAAGCCAACGGCCGACCGATACAGCATTTCGCATAATGTATATTATGTTCACCCTCCTGCAGCGGTGGCTGGCACGGGTCTTGCCCAGCCCCCGGCTCTGTTGAGCGCTGCGAATTTGGGGCAGCTTGCGCGGCAACTTGTAGCAATTGATGCGCTGAGCTACGTGCAGTCCCAATGACTCGCTGTGATCTTGGTGCATCACCAATGGTGCGTCGCGAATCTGTTGCATCTCCAATGATGTTGCCAAGGCGTTGCAGCCACGCGCTTTCGAGAGCATCTAATTTGGGAGACGGCTATGACCGTCGGCTTCATTTCTGAGCTAGCTCAGCGGCTTGGACCCTCCAATTTTGAAGAGTCCAAGCGAACAATTCACTTGCTGGCTCCGGTGTCGCGGTCCCCGAGCCCCAACCACGTCAGAACCCCTTGGACTTCGGCGGTGTCAGTCAAGGCGCTGACTGATCCATTCCCATGTCGCCTTGCTGAGGTAGCCTTGGTACTCGCCACGGACAAGCTGGGATACAAAAATCCCGTCATTCTTATCGAGCTTCTGTTGAAGATCGGCAGATAGATCGTGAGCGCTCATATCCCCGGACACCCAGCGGACCGACTCCAGATCAGGATCTGCTACGTTCTGGTAGCGCTCCAGGTGCTTGAGGAACGCAGTCCTCTTTGCGTCGTAGTTGGCTTCTCGGTTCAAATTCCAGGTGACAACATAGACGGCCATTTCGATCCTTCGAGACTGACACCGAACGTGTCTCCGTGATCTTAGTAAGTGCGACATATACGGTTCCGATAAGATATATTTATCGGAACTCAGGCTATTTTTAATCCCTACTTTCAACCACTTATGAGCGACCTTCTTCCAGCTCTGACCACCGCGGCTCCTGCCAATCCGACTGTGGCGCAGCTCTCGCAGTCCTCGGCGGACGCGGTGCGCGAAGTCTTCGCCGAAGCGGCCTCGGCCAACACCACGCGCAGTTACGCCACCGCCTTGCGCTACTGGGCGGCCTGGTACCAAGGCCGCTACGGAGCGGTCATCGCCATGCCGGTCGACGCGTCTTGCGTGATCCAGTTCATCATCGATCATCTGGCCCGGCGCTCAGGCGATGCCCTGACCTGGGAGCTGCCGCCGACACTGGATGCGCTTTTGGTGGAAGGCAAATTCAAGCAGCGCCAAGGACCGCTCAAGCTGTCGACCATCGTCCACCGCGTTGCGGTGCTCTCCAGCGCCCATCAATTGCTCAAGCTGGCCAATCCCTGCGAAAGCAGCGAGGTTCGGCAGCTGCTGGCCAAGGGCCGTCGCGCCGCACATAAGCGCGGCGAGCGGCCGAGCAAGAAGACGGCGATCACTGCGACCGAATTGATGGCGATGATTGCGACCTGTGAGGACGATCTTGTTGGGAAACGTGATCGTGCCCTGCTCTACTTCGCCTTCGCCAGTGGTGGGCGCCGTCGGAGCGAGACGGCCCATGCCGTCTTGAGCAAGCTTGCGCCGATCGACGGCGGCTACCTCTACCACCTGGACGTCGGCAAAACGCTTCAGGAGGGCGTCAAAGCAGGCGGCTCGCCGGACAAGCCCTTGTTAGGTCCACCGGCCGAAGCGCTTCGCACCTGGATCGAAGCGGCTGGACTGCAGGAGGGTGCCCTCTTCCGCCAATTGACACGCGGGAAAGTTGGGGCCGGCTTGTCACCCAAGTCGGTGGCCACCATCATCCAGAATCGCGCCCGCGCTGCCGGATTGGTGGGGAGCTTTGGCGGTCACAGCCTACGATCGGGTTTCGTAACGGAAGGTGCTAGGCAAGGAATTGCCCTGCCAGCCATTATGGCAATGACCGATCACCGATCGGTGGTCAGTGTCATCGGCTACTATCAGGCCGGTGCGGCCGAAACGAATCCGGCGGCTCGAATGCTGGAAGCTGCCGCAAGGTCAAGTGCCGAGCGCCCCATAGGGCGGTATGGAGACACGACGAGCGCTGAGTCCTAGGCAATCGTGCGGTCAAACTAGTAGAAGTATCCTTTGATCGTCGCGGCTTCGCTGCGATCTATCACTGTCGGTCTCTGATGATCTCCCGTCGCAGTCGGCCCTCACGTCACGGAGATCGGGTGATCTGTGCCCGATGCTTGAGTCGGCCGTCTCCAGTAAATCGCGCGGCTACACCAAAGATCCTGCGATGCTTGGCGGTGCGAAAGGCAATGGCCACTCGACCCTGCCGTCCGATTTGCCGCTCTCGCATGGCAAGAAGAATCCCGTTTATGCGGTCATGGTCGAAGGTCCGGACGGCACCAGATTGCAAGCAGAAGCGGAGCTTCGTCTCGACCACTTTCGACCTGGCGGCTACAAACTGATTGCCTATCTCCCTAGACTCGATAAAGCTGATGTGCCCGTGATTAGCAAAGTCTGGAAGGTGTAAGTCGAGCCTCCGTTTCGGGCCGACAGCTGCCATGCTTCACCCCCGATAATTCCCCCTGCCCCCCCCTTTGTTCCGTTGATGTCCGCCTGCGGCCACATGCGTCCGATCAGCTCCTACGGACAAATGTCAGCCATGGGCTGAACAGCCGTTCTCGCGTCCGTGCGAGTGACCGATGTGATCGACGACGGATATACTTCGATTCACAATGCCGCTCGATGCGGCGACGGCATACCCGCTGGTGCTCGACGCCCCCGGGTTATGCTGGAGCGGCTCCCTTTTCTCAGGTTCGCACCCACTACCCAATCCATATTTATGGCCTCGAAAGCGCCCAAAAATTCGCAGCCATCCGCTGCTACAGCTCCCGCAACGGCACCGGCGGAGGGCGAACGCCGAGCGCTTCGTGGATACGTCGGCCAGTACGAGCGCGCGGGCGCTGCCATCTATGCCGCGCTTGAGCGCGACGAGCTGCTTTGGATTGGCGTCGCTGACCGCAACGCGGGCATTGCGGACGACCTGGTACTAGGATTCGATGGATTGGTGGTCGGTCACCAGTTCAAGACGTCCAAGTTCCCAGGCACTTTCACTGTTGAGACGCTGTTTACTGGTGCCAATGGTCTCTTGAAGCCCCTAGTTCAAGCTTGGCAGTGCCTGTCCAAGGACAACCCAGGAAGTCGCGTCGAGATTCACTTGGTCGTCAACGACTTTCCATCGGTTACCGACAAGCCAGGCGACGGCAGGCTACGGCACAGCGCTGCATTTCTCGAGGAGTTCCAACAGCATCCAAATCGGTCGCTGTCGGATTGGTCCGCGCGAGGATGGAGCCGACTGATCGACCACCTGCGCCGCGAAGCCGGCTTAAATGATGACGACTTCGAACAGTTCATGCATGCCCTGCGCGTGGTGTGCGGAGCTGCAGCGAACTTCATCCAGTCGCACAAGCTGAATGCGGAGCAGGCGAGACAGGCATGCGAGATTGCCAGCGTGCTGCCCAAGCTAGTCGCCGATGAACGCGACAAGGACAGGTGGACGCGTGACGAGCTGCTTCATGAGCTTGGATGGCGCGATCCCGCCAAGACTTTGCTCATCCATCGGTTCCCGGTCGGCGCCTATGTCCAGCGCAATCGGGACACTGAGGTCAAGCTACTAGCAGCGCTTCATGCCTCCAATCACGGCTACGTCTCACTCATAGGACCACCTGGCTCCGGAAAATCCACTCTCCTGCAGGTTGCGCTGGCCACTGAAGCAAGTGTCCGGCTCGTTCGTTACTTAGCGTACGTGCCGGGCGCGGCTCAAGGCGTGGGTCGTGGGGAGGCCGACAACTTCCTGACCGACGTAGGTACGCAGCTGCGGAACAGCGGTTTAGTTGGGCTTCGTCTTCGCGATGACTCGCTATCTGAGCGCCGCGAACAGTTCGGCGTCCTGCTACGGCAGGCTGGTGAGCGCTTCACTCGCGAAGGGATCCGTACAATCATCGTTGTCGACGGGCTAGACCATGTGCCACGCGAAGAACGGCCGACCAATTCGTTTCTGGGAGAGCTGCCTCTTCCCGCGGCAATCCCAAATGGGGTCGTGTTCGTGCTCGGCACGCAACGGTTGGATCTCGCTAATCTGAAGCCCGCCGTAAGAGCGCAAGCGGAGAAGAGCGAGCGACAGGTTCTCATGGGGCCTCTCGGTCGCGAGGAACTCACCTGGATGGCGGATGCGCTAGGCTTGCCTGCCGAGATTCCAAGATTGGATCTCAGCAATCTCACGCATGGCCACCCGCTGGCAACGCGCTACTTGATTCAGGCACTGCTGCACGCTGACGAAGCTGGTCGCAAGCACCTTCTTAGCGGCGGGATGCCGTTCGACGGCGATATTGAGACTGTATATTCAGCTGCTTGGCGCGAGATCGCAAACGATGTCGATGCCATGGATGTGCTGGGCTTCATCGCTCGGGCTGAGGCACCCATGGACCTGCGACTGCTGGCCACGATGGTCAAGGAGTCCTCGATTGAACGCGCCCTGGTCATTGCGCAGCACCTGCTCCGCAGTTCATCCCGGGGATGGAGCGTCTTCCACAACAGCTTTAGGCTGTTCGTCATCGCTCAACCGCGAACCCGCCTCGGGAGCGTCGACGCTGAATACTCGCAGCGCGTATACCGCAACCTTGCCCAGTTGGCGAAGAGCGCGCCACCTGAATCGGCACAGTACTGGCTTGAGCTGCGCTACCGCGCGCGTGCCGGCGACGGTGCCGATGTACTGGCATTGGCGATGCCCGCTCGCTTCAGGCAGCAGCTGGCTGACGGGCGTTCTATCGCCGAGATTCACGCCGACATCCGCCTCGCCCTGCTGGCAGTGCGTGAAACGCACGACGCGACCGCCTTTACACGACTGCTGCTGTGTCGTGACGAAGTGGATCGGCGCAAATCAGCCCTTGAGTACGCCAACCAACTCCCGCTGGCTATGCTGGCGGTGGGGAACATTGAAGCAGCTGTCTCCCTCGTGCAGGACTTCCCCAGCCAGGGCTACGAGGTCGTCGACGCCCTACTAGCGCGAGGCGACTTCGACCGCGCGAAGGAGCTGTTTGAAAGCCTCGAACCACTATCGCAGCTCCATACGCCCAAGTTCAGAAACTACGGGCACCAGCACAACATCAAGGAATTCGAAAGATGGGCAATGCGCGCCGTCCACTTCCGAGACACCGAGCAGATCCAGATAGCGATTGATCATCTCGCCGCAGAGGGTCTAAGGGAGCCGGA
Source organism: Stenotrophomonas sp. 93052_Sma (assembly GCF_056481145.1). Taxonomy (NCBI): domain Bacteria; kingdom Pseudomonadati; phylum Pseudomonadota; class Gammaproteobacteria; order Lysobacterales; family Lysobacteraceae; genus Stenotrophomonas; species Stenotrophomonas sp. 93052_Sma. The sequence goes on along the minus strand of NZ_CM151134.1, from coordinate 2,389,306 downwards.
AACGGTGGATCCGCAATCTGCCGTAGCGCTGCGGCTGCATCTTAGGAGGGAAGCCGCAAAGGCGATGCTAGGTCAGAAGGTTGGCTCCGATCCTCAAGAACTATGTAGCAAGCTCGGAGTAGCCAACGAAGATAAGCCGTCGGTGATGGTTCACGCAGGGCTTGCGGCCAGTCGACGTGGCGACGTTGGGCAAGCGCTTGCGCTGTTTGATAGTGCCGTCGCTCTTCCCCGGTTCGGGGAGGTACCAAACGGCTACCGTCAACGGATGGCGCTGATCGCATTCGAAGCTGGCCGTCGTGACCTAGCCGAGGCCCTGTTCGACAAGCTGGTCGCACCGATGATCTCCATGTGCGACGACAAGACGGACCTGGCTGGGCTGGGCAATCTGGTCGGCGCAGTGATGCATCACGCGAGGCTTTGCACGCTGCTCAAGAGGCCACTGCCAAGCGTGACACCGTCGAAGCACACCTTCCTTCATCCACTCCAACAGCACGCTTCGACGATAGGTGTGCTTCTAGCTCGCGCTGCCGGCGTCAACGGGTCCTTATCGGCAGGCGGCATCCAAGGCATAGCCCGCACGTCCCTTGGGTATGTCCTACGTCTCGCATCAGAAGGCGGCAGCGAGTCATACCGTATCCAGCAGTCTTTGAAAGCGATCCCCACGCTCGTGCAAGCGCTGCTGAGGCTCGGCGCCGAGCGCGGTGAGACTGAGTATCGCGCGGTACTTCGGGAGGTTGACTCAGCCATCGCTTCATCGGCGTCGAAGGGAACTGCTTACCTGCGACGCAGATTGGCTGTCGATGCATATCGCGTTGACGGTGATCGTGCGGCGGCGGCGGATCGGCTTAATGCCCTCGTGGCGGAGCTTAAAGAAAGTACACCAAGCGAGCAGATCGACGGGCTAGCGAATCTAGCCATCGGGTTGGCTGCGGTCGGGGAGTTAGAGCGGGCGAATCAGTTGCTGGCGACGGTTCCTGAGCAATGCCTTGGCTATGCCTTGGCTCCCAAGAAAGACCCGCAGTACGCGATCTGGCGAAACACTCTAGCTCTCGCGAACGCGGCTGACCCGGAAAACCGTGTCAAGCGGGTCTCAGACCTGATGCGTCAGGTCGGTGGCATGACCAAAACGGAAGGGTCGTCGGCCGCGCGTCGCCTTACCATGGCACTGATTAAGGAAGCGATGCAGGTTGGACCTCGCTTCGGCTTCGAGGTGTCAAAGACACTGGCGGATTGGCATCTAATCGGCTGGCCGAATCGTGTCGACCTGCTCATGACGGGGATGGTCAGGCGAAACCCTGAACTCGTCTTGGCATGCGCGACCGTCTGGTGCGGTCTCTGCCTGCCATTCTATATGGAACCGCACTACCGGGATCCGTCCCATGTTGGTGACTTCATCGACGCCTCCGCGGACGCAGCCGGCCCTGACCAGATTGAACCGCTCGCTCTGATGCTGCTTGGGGCGGTCGAGGTAGCCAGCAGAGCGCACGAGAGAATCACGCTGCTCCAGCGCATTCACAAGGCTTCCGGAAAGCATGGATTCTCGTCGCCTGAGCTCGAAGCCGCCATCGCCCGGTGGACGCCAGAAGCGCCGGAGCCTCGACACTCGTATACGTCTAACAAGTACGCCTCGGAAGCTACTCTCGCGGATCTTGAACTCGCGTTTGAAGCAGATAGCGACGAGCTGAACCACAACGCCCCGGACCGTTTCGAAGAGCTGGCAGACACAGCTCCGATTCATCTGGCGCGAAGGGTCTTTGAGCGCTGGCAGGTATTGCAGGACAACGCACGCTGCCGTTTCCTGATGGTGAAGCGGTTTGCTGCAGCCGATGAGGTCGATTACGCCAAGAAGCTTATGCAAGGCTACGAGACAAGCAACGACCCCTGGAGTTCCTGGAGCCAAGGGATGGGTGGCGGCAAGTTCTTCTACTTTAAGGCGAAGAAGCTTCTGCACGGATCATCCACATGCCCTGCGGCCTTCGAGAACATAGTCGATTCAGTGACAACGGGCCAGGAGAATACCCAGGCACTGCTCACAGAGCTGGATTCGATACTGCCGGTCATCAGCTTGACGCCAGATTGGCCGGCTATCTGGTCGCTGATTGAGGAGCAGATGACCTGCACTCGCGAGTTCCAGTTGGGGCGACCCTTCCAGTCGAGCGAGCTACCACTCAGCGACACGGACCTTTTGGAGGAGTTGCTGCACTTTGCCTATCGACTTCCCATTGCAGAGGTTCAGCGGCACGCGCGCAATTGCGCCCTGAGCTTGGCAAGGCAAGTCGGACAGGGTCAATCTTTGTTCACATCCCTTATCCGGCGACTTATGGACGGTGACTTGGACGCCCCCTTGCAGGCACTCGGAACGCTGCTCGCTGCCGACAGCGCGAACCTCGAGCCCGTATTGGGCCGCGCCGTAGCTGCAATGGTCAGTCACCGTGACATTGCAGTAGCCGAGTCAGCCACGCTCTTGTCGCATCGGTGGGGGCTGGCTGTCTCTTTTGACGCGACGCCACTGCCGCTCTTCTATCTCCTCGAATTCAGTGACCTGCCAGAGAGCGACCAGGCATTCACGGACGAGAGAACTGGTGCAATGCGCGTCGAATCGCCGCTTGGCTGGACTCGTATGTTGCGCTCGACGGCACGTCACATTGCAAAGGCGGCAGACATCGAGGAGATGACAGTTCGCCGTCGCGCGGCGATGTTCATCCAGGATTGGGGTGGACTTGAGGCCTTCGGGCCCTCTGGTGTCAAAGAGCTTGAGGCTCAGCTTCGTGTCCTTGATATGCAGATCACTTACATGAAGCCACACGCCTACATCGCCATTGCTGCCCTTCGCCACGTCGCAGGGGAGCTGCGCCTGGCCGGCAAGTTGGAGAGCCGGGACAGTCCGATGCTGTTGGAGAGATTGGGCTACCCGCTTCCGCCTCGGCCATTGATGCTCCCGCGAGTTCGTCCCGAGTGGATTCGAAGGCCGCTGATTGACCGAAGTGCCGGTTGGTCCGAGCGAGAGCAGAAGTGGATTGACGAGGTTGACGGCGATGTTGCCCCTTTCCTGGCGCACTGCGACGGCCAAGTCGTGGCCGAGGTGTCTCGCTTCCATATCCACAAGGCACGACTGTCAGAGCACCGCTTCTACCGCTTTAGAGCACCTTGGGCAGAGACTGATAGTGAAGAGTTCGACGATTGTTACGCCAAGCTGCCCATCGCTGTTTGGCTAGGCCAGTACGTCCCACTCGACAATGATCTGGCACCAACGCTGGTAAGGCGAGTTGTCTGCTCCGTGGACATGGGCTTTGACACAGCGGCCAATCCGTTTGCATTATGCCCAAACTGGGTTGAGGGGCTTCGCTGGCGCGCTCATGACGAGACACCGAGCGTATTCTTCGATGCGAGCGGAACGGTGGTCGCAGAGCTTCACTGGTGGCGTGACGCTGGCCCGGTTGGAATCGATGCGGATTCTCTGTGGGGCGAGGGTTGCTACCTCGTTGTGACGCCGGCTGGCCTGGAACAACTCACCGCCGCTTATGGGAAAGAGTCCTTAGCCGTTAATGTGTTCGCAAGCAGGCATATAGAGCAGCCGAGTAATTGCGGGCAAACTCTCCTAAGAACGGCGAAGGGCGGATACTCGGTCTAAGGCCATCCATACTCCGCTTCGATCCTAGACGCTAAACTACAGGCTGTTATCGCTGACGCAGCCCTTCTGGCGTAAGAACTGGAACGACCGCTATGCGTCGGAAGCAGCCATTGCCCTACCACGATAGACACCCCGAATCCATGTTTGGCCTTGAGCCTGCTTCGGTCCATCGCTGTTGGAGCCAAGGCTGAACCTAAAGCCCATCCTTCCTGGGCGCATCGGATAAATCGGGAGAGACTTCAATATCTTCTAGCCGGTCACTCCCAGGATTCGCGCGGAGCCTGGAAAAGAGGCAGAGTCGAATCTTGGCGCTAGTCGAAGTGACACCATTGGTCCAGATCTCTCCTAGATCTTTGAGCGCAGCCTGCACCCACGCTGCCCCGCTGCCCGTTGAGGTAGCCGGCCTGCATACGCCCACGGCCCAGCAGATCCGACTGGGCCATGTTAGGCGTCACAACCTGGAGCGGCTCACCTGGCGATGCCAGCTGGCCCCATATCGGCTGGACCACGCAAAGCGCCGTCTGTCACCACAGGGATACGCCGAAGAACAGCGTTCATCCGGCGGTTCTTCGGCGACCTGCTACCAAGGACTTACTGGGTCCCAAGCTGCTTGAGTGACAGTCCCGCCTGAGTTGCCGCCCTGTTGCTGTTCGGCCACAGCTGATTGTGCCCGCGTAGAACCAATCAGTGTGCACAGGGTCCTTTCATCTATGTACATCGAATTCACAATGAGCCAACAGGACCGAGTATCTATGCGGGGCGCAACACCAAGATGACTAGCCGGCTCCATCTCACCCATACGCATCATTCAAAGCGCTGTTCCCGTCGACTGTGATCTTCCGCCTCCCTCTGTCGCTCTCTTCGCACTGTGAGCTCGATCCGTTCAAGCCTCTCCGCCACAAGATTCCTAACTTCGGCCAATGGATGCTCCAGCAGCTCAGCAAAAGCTTTGGCCCGAATTTCTATGATGTCAGCCAACGAGCTAGACCAACTCATGGGCTGGATTCCGGCAAACATCACATCGACGATGCATTGCTTGTCCACTGCGGCTTCCAGCAAGCCTTTGATGGACGCACTGAGGACAACGCGTTTGGGATGTTCTAGTGGTATATCGGTTGCCTCTACAGTTGAGTAGGCGCAGGTCGCTGCGGCAACACCCACGATCCGATCTTGATCACCTCGACACCAGGTAATCAACCGATCCACCGGCATACTATTGAGTGACGGCGAAGCACCTCCGAAACGACACTTGAAAACGCGATCAATCAAACGACGCTCCCTATCGTCGCCCGTGAAGATCTCTCCAAGGACAATCTCCGGGAAGTTGCGGAATAGCGTTGTCATGAGGACTTCGAAATCAGAGCTGCGAATTCTAAGATCATCCAACCCTTCGCAAAGCAACCTCACGATCTCCTCGACTTCCTGTTCTGGAGCAGACTCAGATAGGCACTGCTGGGCGATCCGCTTGGTCCCTCGGATGCGATTCAATTCAGTCTGTCCGCGCTTCCCCCCGAGTAGAGCGCGAATGGCGTCGCGCCCTGTCGAAAGGAGATCTTCACTCGGCACGTAGTTTCCGCCCCTCCCCGCGAAGAATCGCATTTCTAGCACACTAAGCGTGGTGTAGAAGCCATCATGGCGCTGGTTCAATATGGTGAACAGTTCCGCGAGCTCGCTGTCGGTAAGGGACTCGTGCATGCGGCCATAGGCAAGCTGTCCAAACCGCCACGCTTCGAACTCTTCCCCTCGAGCCAACTCAATCAGCATATTGAACCCCCATGGGCCAATCTTGATGGCGCTGAGCAGGTAGATGAAGAAGGTCCGCAACAAGGGATGATCTAGCACCCGCTCCAACATCACCATGGCCAAGCGGGGGTCGATATCGTTTGCAGCGCTGATATAGCCTTGAAGCACCTGTGGATTGAGCTTCGCAGGCGCCTGCAGTTGCACCAGGCTCAAAAGACGCTCATAAGTGGCAATTAGGTCGACGCTGCCTTGCGCCAGCCCAATGCCGAAAGGATGCAGTGCATCGAACTCGCCCGACCAAAGCCCTGGACCCAATCGCTCTAAGCAACCTAGCTCTGCTGCGGCCATCTCACCAAGAGAGATGACCTTCTCTTTGATCATCTCGTCACTGAAGGCTACTTGCCCCCCCCTACTCTCGATGTGATCCCAAGTATTGGACAGCACATAGGCCTCGATCTCAGAATAGAGGTCGGATGGTGCCGCAACGCGCGAAAGTGACTCCAGCCGAGCCAGTAGATCAGGATGAGCTGAGTCGCCATCGAAGCCAAGCGTCTTCTTTACCGAGACCCACATCTGCGGCCATTCCCCTTTCGAAGCATGACTTCTGACTATCTCCTCGAGATCATCAAAACAGCCCGCAAACGTCCATAGTTCCCGGAAATGACCTGCCAGAAGTGAGCGCGCCCAGTCGCGAAGAGTCAAGTCATCACATGTCAGCACCGGTCGCAGCAAGTTCAAGAAGCCGATATACCACTCGAGCTCTTCGGCACGCGTTCGCGGCTGCCAGCCAGCATCACGTCTACGTGCACCGAAGTCGAACGCAGAGAAAGACGTCCAGTGCGTCGCTTCGAACGCAGCATGGAACAGCTCGGCTGCGATCTCGCGATGCCTCTCGGTGCCCGACTCGAGTAGCTTGCTGACAAACGCACACCGCCGTTCTGGTCGCGCCAGCGTACCTGACAGGTGCAACGAGAACAGATGCCGCATCTGTCCAACTATGCTGTCCCTGTTCTCACCTGACTTCTCGCCCTCGGAGAACTTCAGCATGACCGTCGCAGCACGATCAAACTTATCGTCGTCGTAAGCTAGCTGGTGCAGCAGGCGCACGAACAACCTGAAGTTTCGGTTCTCGCGCGAGGCAAAGCCTGGCTTGGTTGCGGCGTTCTCGATCAGCTGCAGCACGGTCTCCGGGAATACCGGCGCTATGTATAGCAATGCAGACAGCGTGCCTTCGTTACACGATCCAATATCATGCAGCGGTCCGCCGGGGCTCACCCAACTATTTGCCATCCGAACCGCAGGCTCGAAATCGTGCAGGTATCCCAGTCGATGCGCACATGAGACGAAAAGTCGGAGGTTCTCTGGCTTTAGCAGCTCGGCATTGATTGCATCGACAGGGATGTTCTCCAGCGCACGCTTCGCCAAACGATTGGCAAGTGCATGAGGAAGAACTGCTCTCCACTCACCACGACTCTGCGCGAGCTGACGACGCATCAACTCAGCCTGAGCCCGATGCAGACCACGACGATCGAGGCCAACGATGGCACTTAGGACGCCAAGCTCATCATTGAACTCGGACGAGGAGACATTGAAGGAATAGACGAGCGATAGCGCTTCAGCGCATTCCAGAAGTTCATTGGACGCTCCTTTTCGTTGACTGAACAACCTATGGAAAAGGTCCTCGTCGGAGAAGTTTGTCAACGTCTCATCTGCATCTACCCGGCTGGCCAGCGCGATCGCGATGCGCGAATTGCCGCCGGAAAATTCGGCGATTTTGCCCGCGTTCAACTTCCCGATGTCTGGGTGCCGCCGCTGGATCAGCATCGAGACCGTCTCCTCGCTGCACGGCTCGAGGTGGATCACTTCGGTTTCCTCAGGACGATCGTCCGAGATGTCGTACTCGATTGTCAGAAGGCTGAGCATCGCGCTACTTGCGGAGACCTGCTTCTGCAACTGCCGATGCACGTCTGGCGGGCAGTTGTCCAGCACCAATTGAACCGCATGATCGTTAGCAACGATGTATGAAACTAGCTCGGATGCCGTCGGTGTCAAGTTCTCACCCAGGTCGGCGTAGATTGCGCTAGCTGGTGACAAGGCCTCCTCACCAACGTTCGCCTCAAACAGGGCCTGCGCGAATCGCGTCTTCCCCACTCCGGAGAGGCCGGTGATGCGCACCGCACTACCGCGGCGGCGCAACCGTTCTCGAGCTAGATGTATACCCTCAGAAACAGGCATAGGAGTCTTTGCGCTCGAGTTCGCGTCAATCACGCAGGGGTGGTCATCAACAAGGAATGCGTCGTTCTGGGCTGGGGGAGTAGCTGCCCACCTCCCGAAAGGCCTCCAGCCGGACAAGGGGCGGCCGAGGCGCGCACGAACCCACAGCGCAACGCTTGGATGCCGCCGTAGCCAAGTCGCCAATCGATCTCGACCATAAAAGTCAACGCGCAGAGACGCTTTTCCAGGAAGGGTCTCCGCGACCGCCTCCATCGCCCGCACTCGACTCGCCAACATGCTGTCTGAACAATCGTCCTTGCCACTAACGATAATGTAGGCACCATTTCGATCGGCAAGATCTGCAAGTACGAGCTTTGGGGTGCCACCCTCCAACATCTCGTCCCTGCATGCCGCCGCACCCATAGCATGCTTCTTGACCTGGAAACCGCAGATCCCACGAGGAACAAAGCCGTCGTTGGACGGCAAGTCCATAGCCTCAATACGGACATCCAAACCGCCATCAGGTGCCTCCTGCGCACCTCCCCACATAACGCTCTTCGGCCGACGCCCCTGCTGGATTACCTCCGCTTCGCAAAGACGGGCAACCAATTCACGCAGATCGCCAGCACTGAGCGCTGTGATATCTACAGCATCAAGTTCAAAAAATCTCATGATTCCCTTCCCGCAATGATCGGGGCACGCGCATCAAGGCATTAAAGACGGCGCAAAGCAATTTGTCGCCTAGGTCAGACTGCCCAGAATTCTAGGAGCCTGGAAACTGTGGAAGGAGAACCTCCTGCTCCAGCGTCCCCGGATGCGTTTCCACATGAATGGCCAAGTCATTCCACCCGATGGATCGACAAGTTCGAGATATTGCGCTAGACACCGATTCAGCCGTTGGCTTGAGAGCGTAACCGAGACCAATGAGCTCCCTGGGATCCATCAACCACGGCTTCAGGGTGAACCCCGCCTCGGCGGCAGATCCTGCGATGACGGCGCCAATTCTCATCCCCCCTCATCCAAGTCGCCGAAATGAAACGCCTGAGTTGTCTGGCAAGGAAGTGATTTCAAGATCAGCATGTAGACCTGTCTCCAGGATGGGGACGGCATACCACCGGTATAGAGCAGCACGAGGCCGACTTGATCAGATGCAGCTTCAGCAAACTCATGGAATGTCTGTCGATTCTCTATGGTGAGAACACGCCAACTCAACACGGCTGGATTCGGCACGAATCCAGTGATGTGGGCAGGAGCGAAGCCGAGATATGGATGAACCACTCCCACCACCGTAGTCGACGTAACAACCGTAAGCGGACCTGAGATCAGTACGGGCAATGGTTCCTTGTGCAGGCCTATGGCCGAGAAGACCTCGCTACTATCAAGTCCAGATGGTGCAATAGAGTTGAACCAAAGCAAATCGATCCATTTCACGATGCCCTCCACTCGCTTGCTGTCACCAAACATCATGGCCGAAACCCGGCGCAACAGTTCGTCCCTGACGACACCTCGCCTTGCTGAAATGAGTCTGATTGCATCCAGTATTTGCGCTACAGAAGCATCGGTAGCCTCTTGCCCGCGAACCTTATGGCCCAGCGACCAGCGCTCAATGACCTCGGTCAGTACGGGGAAAAGGCCGGTGTGAGTGTCCAGCATGGAACGGGCCTCTGATACGGAATCACGACGAAGTCGTGCGCCCAAGAAGTTCGCCAGCTTTGCGAGGTTCAGTACGGCAACGCCCGCAACATCTAGAGGCGGCTGCACCATCACCTTGGCCTTGATTTCGATGGCTCCAGAGCGCTCAGCCAGTTCAAGTTCGGAACGAAACGCTCTTGCATCCTCGATGCTGCGCAGGCTGAAGAACTCTGGGCATGATGACTCCGTCAGCCTGAGAGCTATTCGCTCATCCTTGCCACGACTCACTGCATTCTGGGAGCGATTGAAAATTGACGTAAGGAAGGCCCGGGCTATAGTCATGCAACGACCCCTTCCCCATGGGGCATTCGACTTGCTTCAACACGCTTGAGCTCCTCCTCGAAAAGCTCGGGATGCTTGCGCCAGTTATCGGAATCCAGAATTACATGACCATCGTCATCAATGCGTACGTGTTTGATGGAGATAAGATCGTCGTCACGGTACATCTCGATGTAGGTATCCACCGATTCGTTGATCTTACCCAAGGCATCGTCCGGTGCCGCGACGATGGGCTGAAGGCCCAATGCCTTCAGGTACTCAAAGACGGCACGGGTATTCACTGAGTCAATCTTGTCACCCAACTCATCGAAAATTATCAGCGACATGCCGCCTTGATCACCGCGCAACTTTCCCAATGCGCGCGCCATCGACGCTGCAGCAACGATGAAAAGAGGCGCGCGGTGCTCGCCCCCGGAACCCTTGTCCATGCGCTTTGAGAAGTCGGTCACCGTCACACCATTGCTGCGAACGTCAATCTCGAAGTTGAAGAAATTGCGATAGTCCTCCAGAAGCCTGTTGGCCTCTGCATCCTTTCCCTCAAGCATCGCCCTGAACTCAGGAGGAGCATCCACCTGTCCAGAGAAGATATCCCCCTCCGGTCCCGCACCAGCCACCTTCAGTATGAATTTGTACAGCGACTCATGATCTTTATTGAGATTGGTGACGAAGTGATACTTCTCGTTGTTCGAGAATGGCGGCAAGCGCTCCATCGTACTGTTCAGCTCATTGAGCGTGCTGCGCATGCTGGCGAAGTGGTCGCTCAGGCGGGCGGCGATCTGCACCTTGAACGTTTGCTCTGCCGCTTCTGCAGCTTCCGCGGAAAGCACTTGGTAGTGATGGAGCTCGGATTCCTCTAGCCGTTGCTTCTCCTGAGCCATCGTCTCGCACATGGCACCCAAGTCGCCCACCGCGATATCCATCTGCGGATCGAATTGGTTTGCGTATGTAGACATGTCACTTGCCAAGGCCTGCACCTGGGAAGACAGCTGATTGCCACTTCTAACCGTAGCGTCACTAATCTTCGCCACAATCGTATGCAGCGATAGGCCGGAACCATCAAACTCATCGCGTTTTGTTTCGAACCACTCATCACCCACGTATTCATTGCGGCGACTGAGAGCCGCCTTTGAGCAGATTCCGTTGGTTCTATCCGCAAGCTCGTCTAGCCGTCTCTGTGCTTGCCGGAAAGCCTCACCATGAGTTCCGACGTCTCTGCTGCTTTCTTCCAGCTTCGACTGTGCTGCCAGGGCAGCTCGCCTTGCCTCTGTGATGAGCAGCTGACGAGCAAGGAGATCAGGTGCGCTTGCGATCTCTTGCATCGCCGCCTTTGCATCAAGCGCGGATTGCTCCTGAATGTGCGAGTTCAGCCATCTTTCAATGTCCTGGATACGTCCTTCAAGTCCCACCAACTTCTCAAGGGCTTCAACCAACTGGCGCGACCGGTTCGCCTCCTGCTCGCATTCGGCTGCGTTCTGCCCCAAAGTGCTGCGCTGCTGCCGAAGCACCGCCAGGCGATGGCTCGCATCTTGGCGTCCCAACACCAGTTCCGTTGCAGACAAGGGGCGTCGACGGCCGAAATCAGCACGTCCAGCCTGCTCGCCAGTACGGGTGAAGCCCTCTGGGCTATCCGTGGTGACGCGCTCCAATCGCTCCAGCCGGCCGAGTCGAAGACGGATATAGTCCACCGCCACTTGATTGTCACCCGCGATCAGGTGCGCGAGACCCATTGGCGGAACCACACCCATATCCGCCTTCGACTTCACCGGGTTCACCAACAGTACTGAATCCGGCTTTGTATCCCACGGAATCTTGTTGAAAACGGACAAGGCATCCTCAAACTTGCCGCTACGGACAACCAGGGCAGTGCGCGAACGACCAAGGAATCCCTCGATTACGGGTGCCCAGTCGGCATCTGTGACTGTAACCAAATCGCAGACGGGCGTGCACAGAAGTCCTTTGTCTCCAAGTATGTTCACAACTGCTTGGACGGCCGGCGGGAGTTCCGCTTTGCCTTCCTGGATGCGTTTGATCTGCTCGTTAGCGATCCTAAGTTCATTTCCAAGCTTGGACAGCCTCTGCTCGTCATGGTCTAGCTGACGCCGTGCCGACTGGATGATCGGAGCAACCCGCATGCTGGACTCGCGCAATGCTGCCGAGGCCTGCGAAACGTCAAGCACAAGCGCATCGGATACGGATGTACTGGAAACCGCATCAAGAAGCTCAACCCACGGCATCGCCAGATGCTGCCAGCCTCCGAGATCGGGTTTCACGCGGTTGGCCTTCTCGAAGCCCGCCACCACCTCGCGAATGGCCTGGGCCACGTTGGTTTTGATAGGTCTAAGTGATCTCTCTCGTTCGCTGGCCAGGTCACGGGCGGCACTGATCGCCGGATCTGCTGCTGATTGAAGCTCTAGTTCGATGTACACGCCGTTGAGTCGATCATGCTCCGCCTTGGCGCTGTCGACTGCATTCTGCGCTGCCTGATGCCTGTCCCGCGCTTCATGCAGCGTAGTTTGTGCCGCATCAACAGCATCCATGTGTTGTTCACGCTCATAGTCATCCAACAGCGCCCTATAGGTCGCTGCGTGCATCCGAGTCTGAGTAGCCTTATGACCGGCTGCGATCAAGCTTTTGACGTTCTCAAGCCTGTCCAGTGTTTCCAGAACCTTGGCTTGAAGCGAGCGCAGATTGTCGAGCTGGGAGCGGAAGTTCTTGAGCTCGATAGGATAGGCATCGACAATGTAATTTCGAACAAAGCTGCTGGTGTCAGGAACTTTCTGCAGATTAAGCGCATTCTTCATCGCTCGCCGAAAAGCTCTCGGGTCGATGCTGCCCCCTCCTTTGGGGCGCAAGGCGAACAACATTGCTTCAACCTGCTTCTCCGCCGACGGAGGCACTGCGAGCCTACCATTCACGCGACTGACTGCGTCCTCCATCAGCTTATTGAACGTTCCCCAGGCCAACGGCAAAAGTTCCGCCTCGGCGTTCGCTTCAAGATGATCATCTAACGCGAGCGCAACCCCTTGGACCACATAGCGCCCGTAGACGTGCAGCTTTGGGTCGCCCACTGACGCGCCCAGGGCCAGGCCAACCGAAACCGGCGGCAATTCGCCCTCAGTGTCGCGAAACACCATGGTCAAATAGGACGTCGCATTCTCACGAATATGCTCGTCACCGCGATAGTAGCCGAGGCAGTATTCGCGCACTGAACGCCCTCGAGTGCCTGATACCCCCCCTGACTGCGCATTGAGATCGATTTGATTCTGATCCCCTCCGTACAAGACGATCTGCATCGCATCCAGAATCGCAGATTTTCCAGATCCGTTAGGCGCCACAATGCCTGTTGCAGGGCTAAAGCTCAGGGTTTCGGCACGGAATAGGAAAAACTGTACCAAGTGAAATTTCTCAAGCAGATACATCGCCATCCTCCGTGACTTCATTCATTGCGTCGAAAGTAGCCGCATCCCCCTCACCTGCCACTTCCTTACGGAAGGATTCCAGATGGCTCAAGTATTCCTTCCGCAGCAGATCTCCGATCGCGGGATGGATGCGAACCTTCGCGAGCTGATTCCGTACATCGTCCTTGTCCTCAAAGGCAGCAATCCCCCAGCGCTTGAACTTGGTCATCAAAGAGCGGAAGTCCCCAGGCGAGGGAAAGTCCCTGCCCGTTTCCTTCTCGTAGTGCTCTTGCAAGTCAGGCAAATCGACGAAAGTTTCGCCATTTGGCTCTTCGCGCCCCTCGAAACGGACGCGATGATGAACGCCGGCGAGCACCAACAGCAGCAGGGTTTCGTCCTTGCTGGCTCGCTGTTGGGTCAGTACGTGCACGGGCCGCGCCACGATGTACTGGTAGTTGGTGTCGTGCAACAGCTCGATGCCAAGGGGACGAACTGCCTGCTCAAAGTCATTGATATTTCGGCTGACAATGCCGTAATCCTTCCGGGTCGCCCGGTCAGAGGCGGACAAGACCTGATGGGTTACTAGCCGATAGGCCGCCTGCTCGTAGTCCTGCTCTTCGTACATAGTGTCGCGGCTAAGCGCCTTTTCCCAGTGGCGTGCCATGTCATTTCACCTTGGTGATGTAGAAGTCCGGCATGTCCAAATACGGCCCGGCAATTCGTTCATCACCGGCGCTTTGGAAGCGATATCCAGGTAGTCGCTTTGAAATTCCTTCATGGTGCTTCTTTCCGAGGCCTGTCATTGCTTCCTGTGCGTAGGTGGACAGCGTCTGCACCATTCGAAATTGCTTGATACCGGTGATGGGAAGCTGAGACGCCCGGATCTGCCTACCTCCTCCCATGACACCCTGCAAGTACACCCTCACCTCTGTTGGCATGGCGGTACGCGCATCACGCGCACGCCTGTGCAGGTTCATCCGCGCCTCCTGCTCGGCTGTCATCTGCCGCGGAGAATCCGCGGTCCTGGGAATGGGCGGACGGGCGATGCGTGGTTGAAACAGGAGTTCACCGGAAAGCAATGCTCCGGGCCCAACGGGCATGGAGGCGTCGAAGTTCTCCGCAGCATTGACTCCGGCGATAGCCTTTTTGATCCGTCTCTCGAGCTGGCCCGGCGCGCGAAGCTGGTACTCGATCATGGCCAGCATGCGACGCTCGATATGGCGCTGATCCTGGCCCAAGCGATCGAAGTAGTCTTGCAGACGATAGACATTGCTCAATCGCCTGATCGCCTTCTCATAGACAGCCTCAGCCGTGCCTTTATCACCTTTGTAGCGTCGCTCGGCCAACCACACGATGATCCGTTCCCGATGATCCCCGTAATGGATTTCCTGAGTTAGGCTCAACACCTGCGCCTTTCGTGCGAGGGGGTGATCGGCGCCAGCCAAGTCCGCATAGTCAGCCATGACGTGCTTGGAAATGTAGTCTTCAAACAACCGACGGATAGCCGCCCCGGGGGTCGCGGACTTGAATATCTCGCGCTGCAGGGTACGCACGTTCAGACTCATGGCGGCAATCCCGGACAGAAGCGCATGGGCGCTGTCGCCGGCGTTTACGAAGTCGTCACCGTAGACATTGCTTGCAGGATCAAGCACCCGACGTAATGTGTCTTCAATGGAACGCATCTTCGCGCCCACCATCGCCGGCGTGTCTTCTGTGAAGACCTGCAAGGTGGCAAGGAAACGGCTTACCACAGCAGTCATGGACAGAGTGCGCGTGAGTCCCACCTGCTCTTCTTCGAACCAGCCATTCTCCGTGAGATGGCTCAAGTACATGTTGGCGCGAATGTTGAGCGGAGTGAGCTGGCCTACCCCCTCTTCTGCCTGCCAAGCGTCATCGTGTTCGAGGTAGTTCTCGATGAACTGCGTCAACTGCCGCCGTTCCCAGCCGGTCGCCGGGGGAACCTCAGCCTCTGGCCCGAAGAATTCTTCGTACAGACCCAAGAGCAGCCGCCAGTAGTTCTCCCGATTTGCCGAGGCCAATGGGCGAAAGAGTTGCGATGGCAGTACCTCAAACAGAGAGCTGGACACTGTGCAACTCCACAGAAGTTGGGCTATCTACTTCACATTAGCATAAACGCTAACATATCATAAACGCTAACTTAGCATCAATGCTAAGCTGCGTGTCATCTGACCCCGGCCCAGCCCCATGCCCCGCCCCCGCCCCAATCCAAACAAAAGTCCGGAAACACTTCGAGCCATCGAAACGCTGCTCCTCTGGGAGGGGCAAGTCACCAATGAGCGAGTACGCCAAGTGTTTGATCTGCATATCACCACGGTAAGTCGATTGCTAACCCAATATGCTGAACTCAATGGAGGCGGCCTTGAGTACCGAAGCCATGTGCGCGGATACGTGGCGATGTCTGGCTTCAGACCCCTCCTAACCGAAGGGCTGATCGAAGAGTACCTTGCGTTTGAGCGCCCCCAGGAAGCTACAGGCTTTATCGAGAGCTCCCAGCTTATCCTCGGCGGCGTTGAACGACGCCACTTCGCACTGCTTAATCGTGCCTGCAGAGAGGGCAAGGGGCTCGTTGGCGAGCACCGGTCCATGCGCAACCCAGCACCTCGCACCAAACGACTGTTCCCTCATGCGCTGGTGCAGGCAGGCAGGCGCTGGCATGTTCGCGCATTTGTCATCGCCGAGGACGAGGCGGAAGCCGGACGCTTCCTGGACCTGTCTATAAATCGGCTGAGCGGCTTGAAACAGCTGGCTGATCCTCGGCCAGAGCGGGCCGAGCCTAGCCAGGACGCCGCCTGGCAGACACAGGTAGAGCTGTCGATCGTCCCCCATCCGCATCTGACACCAGATCAGAAGGATATGGTGCGTATCGAGTATTTCGGAGGTAAGGCAGCCTACAGGTTAAGAACCCGTGCCGCACTACTCCAATACCGACTACATGAACTGCGCTGCGCCACCGATGCAGAGAAGGAGCCGCCGAACGAATTTCACCTCTGCGTCGACGATCCAACCGCGATCCAACCGTGGCTATTTGGCGAGCTGAATTAGCGGATGGCATGATCGTAGCCAAACTTGAGGCCCGGCACGGATACCGCGCTACCCCTGCCTGGGTAGCTACCCTACATAGGAACCGTATCAGATGGACGCCATTGGCATTCAAAGCCAATTCTCCGTCTGTACCTCAATGATCAGGTCGATGAGCCGTGCCCTCGTGTCCCTATCGATCGAGCGCCAAATGCAAACTACCGCCCCAGCTGCGGCATGGTCCGGGGCATTCAACTCTAGCCCTTCGCTTACTCGGCATTGAGGTGACCAATCCCTACCTAGGCGATTACTGATTGCCCACTTCATAAACTCATGGCACTCTGGGTTGGCATCATTCTGGTCACAGGGGGCCAGGTATGGGCAGTCTGCATCAAATCCACAGTCGCAACGGCCGTATCGGTGCCGGAACCGATACGAAGCCAGAGGATATCGACGCTATCGTCACGGCGCTTCGTAAGGACGGGCGTGGTCATTTGCTGCTTTACTTTCACGGGGGCCTGGTCGACAAGGCCGCGGGTATCGGTATTGCCCAGCGACTTGAGGGGCGCTTTTCTCAATCGGCCTATCCGGTTTTTTCCGTGTGGGAGTCGGGTTTCGTTGAAACGATCCGCAACAACCTGCGCGAGCTGCCGGATGAGCCGGTATTCAAGAATCTGGTGCGCAAGGCGCTAGAGTACGCGCTCCGCCGCTTGGGAGGTAGCAACGGCGCCCGGACCATCACGCCGGGCAACGTCGATGCAGGGAAGGTCCGCCAGGCAGTTGATACATATTGGAGCGATCCCAGTCGCAATCACGTGCCCTACCGTGATTTCAAACCTGTAGTGGGGCCCTCAGGTGCGCGTGCGGCGAGTGCGCTGATCGACGACGCCGAGATCGAAGCCGACTTGCAAACCGACAGCGAGTTTGTGGTCGCCATGCAAACCCTGCCAACCGCGTTAGACGAAGCACGCGATGCATTCATCGGGGGCGGAGCGAGCGTTCGAGATACCCCGTTCTCGCAGGCGGTATCAACGCAGGTCGCCGGGGTCGAGGGAGGCCGCGGGTTGATCGTCTGGTTCAAAGTTTCCCTTCTGGTGAAGCGCATCCTGCAGGGTGTTCTGCGTCGGTACGCGGATCAACGCGATCACGGCCTGTATGCAACGGTCGTAGAGGAAGTGTTGCGTGGTGTTCATTTTGGTGGCAGTGGACTCAATGAATGGGGCAAGGCACTCCAGTGGAACCGCATGAAGCAGGACTCACTCGATGCGTTCGGCGACGGCTCCGACCTGTATGCCGGAACTGCGCTGCTGGAGCGGCTGCGTGCCGCCCATGCCTCTGAAGGGCTGCTATCGAGGATCACTCTAGTCGGCCACAGCACTGGCGCCGTCTACATCGCCAATTGGCTTGACAAGGCATCAGAGCTTCTGCCGGCCGAGATTGCATTCGACGTCGTGTTCCTGGCGCCCGCCATCACCTACGAGCGCTTTGCCGCCACGATCACCCAACATGGCGATCGCATCCGTCACTTCCGCTTGTTTGGCATGCGCGATGAATTCGAACGGGACGATCAGGTCGTCGGAGACGACTCTAAATTTCCCAATGGGCAGGACTGGAAGCGCTTCATCTATCCCAGCTCCCTCCTCTATCTGGTGTCGGGTGTCCTCGAATCGCGCCCAAATTCCGACGGAACGCTCGTCGACGAACCGGACATGCCGCTGCTGGGCATGGAACGCTTCTTCGCTTGGCACCACATCTACTCAGATAGCAAGTTTCCCGAAATAGGTGCAGTCCGCGCGTGGCTCGGAGCTGCACCGAACCGTACGATCTGGTCCAAGTCCCAAGGACAGACAGCAGGCTTGAACAGCACAAGCATTGATCACGGAGCTTTCGACGACGACGAAGATACGCTGCTCAGCGTTGAGAGCCTCCTCGGCGGATGGTGACATCTTCGAGAGCACGCCAAAGGTGCCCTTGTGTACGCAACAGGGAGAGATGTGGACATGCCGCGAGATGATCACTACGCGATCGTGCTGACAATTAACCGTTATCCCGGCCTGAGTGACCTCCATGGACCTGAGAACGATGGCGAAGAGTTCCGGCAATGGCTCCTCGATCCGGAGTACGGCGACCTGGACACCCGACGTATCCAAGTCATACGGTCGCAGGATTATGGCGTGGCAGCGACCCCGGACGACGCAAACCCGACCGAGAAGGAGCTCAAGAAGGCGCTTAATCTATGGCTGCGCACCCCGAACGGATGGCATGACCGCATTGGACAGCGCTTGTATCTGTTCTTCGCCGGACACGGGTTCACAGCCGGTTCGGCGATTCACGACCCGGCACTATTCTCGGCCGTCGCGCAAAACGGCGACACGGCGCATATCGCCGTCCTGCGTTATGCGTCGAAAATCGCCAACGCGGGTTTCTTTGATGAAATCATCCTGGTAACGGACTGCTGCCAGGACGTACTCAAGGCGAGCCAGGTGCTCGAGCCGACTTGGACCCCGCCGGACCGGCAACGAACGGCACACGTCCGATTGTTCCAGGCGTATGGAGCGCCGCGGGGACGTCAGTCCTTTGAGCGCAACATTGGCCCGGCCGGGCAGTCTCGCGGCCTGTTCACTAGCGTCCTACTGGACGCGCTGCGCAGCGCACCGCCTGACGCCGACGGATGGGTGACGGATCGCGCCGTCGCGGACTACTTCCAGGTGCTATGGGCCGATCGCTACGAACAGGAAACCGGATACACGCCACCACTGACTCCCGCAACGAAGCGGATTCGAATATATCAGCGCCCGGCGTCGGCGCCAGCTTCCGCGCTCCCACGCCGGGTTGCCGTCGACCTGAGCCGCATCATTGCTAAATTCGCGGCCATCGACCGGCAACCGGATCCTGACATCTCACCTTACCCACCCGCGCCGCCCACCGACATGACGCCAAATGGGCAGCTACGCAGTAGCCAGCTTCGCCAGCTCGAGCATCCCATCGTGGAGCTGACCCCGGGTCTGCATCTCGTCGTTACACCAGGGAATCTACCCGACGTCGCCTTCGAGGTTCCCTACCCGGTGCTGCCAGCTGCAGGCAACACCCCTCCCGTTGCTGCACCTATCGACATGCCCGCTTTGCGAACCGACGAGGTTGCAGCGCAGCCGGTGGTGTTGAGGACGGACAATCCCAACGCGCAGATCACGGTGCTCGATGCTAGCTACGCTCGTGTCAGCATCGGTACGGGAGTGGTCTCGCTGTCCTTAGCT
Organism: Stenotrophomonas sp. 93052_Sma; assembly: GCF_056481145.1. Lineage (NCBI taxonomy): Bacteria > Pseudomonadati > Pseudomonadota > Gammaproteobacteria > Lysobacterales > Lysobacteraceae > Stenotrophomonas > Stenotrophomonas sp. 93052_Sma. Next base: position 2,370,056 of record NZ_CM151134.1, on the reverse strand, counting down.
CCGGGACTCTACAAAGCCCTGGTGCACGTCGGGGCCGAATCGGCGCAATCGCTGTTCGTTGTTGCGGATGCGCCCCTCGACCAGCGGTTGCCCGGGCCCGAATTTTCCGCGGCTGCGCCCGTCATCGGCACGTCAACCACGCACCAAAATCAGTCCCTTCATGCCGCTGAATACTCGATGATTCCGACGGAGCCAAGCCGCGATCTCAGCGAAATCGGTGAGGTCTTTGTCTTCGCGCGCGACTCCAGTTTCAGTCCCGACGGCTCTCTAAACCCCGCGCCACCGTGGCGGCAGTGGCACCTCAGTTCCCTTGTAGGGGCAACCTTGGAGGAGCGCCTCATCCACAGTGGTACGGACGACAGGCTCGGCTACGCCTACCTCAAATTAGCAGCAACAGCTGGCAGCCTCGCACTGCGAACGGCCAGCCCTTGGGACGAGTCGAATGAAGACGGACTGGTCGTCCCGGTGATTAAGGGGTGGCGTACCGAGATCTACCTTGACTGTACCTCAGCTCCGCCAACCCCTCCGATGGTGGACACTCAGGGCGCACGAATGCTCGACTTGGCGACTGCCTCCATCCATCTGGTCCGGATGGGAAGTGCGTCACTGCTGTTCGATCCGATCGGGCTTGCGACGGAGGCGGCGCGAGCGCAGCTTACAGTCGGCCGGGAGGTGGCGGTGCCATCAACCGAGCAAGCAATGGCCAGCCCGATGTGGGCCTTGTACGCGGCCCTCGCTGCCTTCCAGCGGGGCGGGCAGCACATCGATACCGTTGGACAATGCGTTGCAGCCGTTCCTAAGGAAATCAGGGAGGGTCTATCCGATTTTGCGGTGCTCGCGCAATGGCTAGGCCTATCGAACGTGGCCCATCCGCTCCGTAACCCACCCGCGCTGGCGGCCTCATGGAGCCTTGCCTCAAAGCTGGAGGCGCGAGGCGGACTGGCCTCCGAACTGTTCGAGGAGATCGGCCAATGGCGGTCCGGTGGGAGTCTATGGACTCTCTGGCAGCGTTCAGTTGATGACCGCTGGTTGTTGCGAAATCGGCTTTCTGACCAGGCTATGGGCACTCTGAAGGGTAATGCACAGGGGATTGACGACGCGGCAACCCCGCAAGTGCTCGCCCCCGCCTGGTCACTGGACACCTGGGTTCCGGTCGAAGACGGCCTGAGGTGTCCTAATCCCACCCATAGCCCCTTCCAGCAAGCACTCCGTCGGCGTCTTCTGGATGCGCTGGCTGAGCGCCACACCGATGCCGACAGCGGCGCCTTCACCACTGTGTCGCTGCCACCCGAGTCCGATGTCTTCGCCTTGGCAGCGGAGCTCATGCTGTCGCCGATATACGCCATGGCCGCCTATAGCAAGCTGTATGCGGAAGCCCGCCGCCAATCCGACCTGGGCCCTCTCATCGAGTGGGTAACGGTGAACGGAGATGAACCCGACCCAGACTCGACAGCCACCAAGTCGAAGCGCAGCACTCACCTGCAATCAATGGACGACTACTGAGAGGCGAATCGTAAGCGCGGCCTTCACGCGAACCCCATCCAAGTATTCTTAGCGGTGTCTAGGCAAAGTTGTCCCAAGTCACTGCCGACCTGCGTTGCCAGCCCGAAGCGGTTATAGGTCAAGAATCTAGATGAGGTGCGACGCCCGGCCTACAGGATGACATCCTCCCGCGTGTTAGGCGGCTCTCAAGTAGCGCCATTTCTTGGTGGTCCTTGTGCCTTCGCTGTGGCAGTTTGCGATTCGGACCTCACACTACTCACATAGAATGCTGAAATGCCGGTAAGCGCCAATCTCGCCTACGACCTTCTCAAGACCGTGAGCAAACTGGAATTCCAGCTCCGACGGCACGGGGACTTCTTCCGGAAAGACCGGACGGGGCAACCGACGTCCGACGTGGCTTGGCGCAAGGTGCAAGAGCGCGTCCGAAAGTTGGGCGACGATTTCGCGTCAGAGGTTCCTGAGTCGGCGCGTGCGCGCCTTCTCTGTCAACGCGATGAGCGCCCCATGAAGCAGATGATTATTGAAGAGAACGGGAACTTGGTGGCCCGCTTTTGCCCCTGCCCATTGGATGCCGAATCGGATGCGGTCGCGCTGGTGGAAGCCATGCGGCAAGTCCGCAACAACCTCTTCCATGGTGGCAAAGAAGATTCGGAAGTGGATCCGTACGAAGAAGACAACGATTGGGTCTACGCCGCGACGCAGGTTGCGATTGCTCTCCAGCATGCGTTGTCTAACGGACGGCTCGACAATCGCGAATGAAACCACCTCACGAAACTCTCGGGACGGCCCTAGGCCGTTGACGAGCGTGCAGCAAGGGGCGACGCGGCGATTGGCATAGCGCTAGCTAAGGCGAGGGGTGCCGACTAAACGCAGCATTGGCCGGGGGCATTCATGGTAGGTCGGTCACATCAGATCCGTAATTCTGAGATCATCTGGGTCCGATCTTCTGAACCAGGCACGCTTGCGCGCCAAAGGCCGATGCTCGAATGATCGCGCACCTCGTCGAACTATCTCTCGCCCAAGGAGCTCAATAGCTGACTGCTTCCATGATCCTCTGGATGTAGTGACTAGTACGACCTTTTTCCCAGGGAACATGTTGCTCCTAACAAACTCCCAAGCCGGCGGCGCTGGGCAACCACGCCAGATGGGTGTTCCCAAATAGATAGCGTCATAGGGAGCTAGATCCATCCACGCGGGATTTATCCACGCGTCATCAAGACCCCCATCAGCCATAGCATTCACCCACCCGGCCAAGCCCAATGAGTAGTCAAATGCTTCGACAGCACGCAGATCGGCGTGTAACTGGTTCGCCAGATAACTAGAGGCTAAGGCGGTGTGCCCAGAGCGAGAGTAGTAGACCACCAGGGCATCGGGTAAAGGAGATCTCGATGGGGCCGGCGCCTTTAGCTTCTGAAGTTTCTCCAGCCTTCGTCGCGCTGCCCACACGACACAGCAATCAATCACCTTGATCCCAGCGGCAAGCGCGACGATGACTACGACGAGCTTGGTGATTAGCATCATTCAGTACTCTCCATCATGCACTCCCGCGTTACTTCTGTAGTCGCTCTGCGAGGTACTGCACTCAAGGACATTGCATGGTCGAACACCCGCGATCGTCGCCACCTACTATAGCGAGCGGCTAATAGTGAAGCTTCCGAACACCGGCGACTGGCGCTGGCCATAGAACTCCCGGGTGCTGTGGTAACGCGCCATTGCGAATCTCCAGCGCCCGCGCATCACCGCGATGCCGTAGCCGCCTTGGGCGACCACGTGGCGCTTGTCCACGCTGTGGCTGTTGCGGAAGGTATTGCCGTCCAGAGTGATGTCGCGGATTACCCATGCCGCGTCGGTGGTCGCAAACAAGTGCCAGGACCAGCCGCTGAGGCGGCCACCACGGGTCGGCGCGGTGTTCTCGCCGGCCGGGCGCAGCGGCGTGCTGCCGAAGTCGTCGGGCAGCTTCCAGCCGAAGCGCACTTCGCCACCGGCGTTGGCCTTGGTTTCCAGGTTGCCGATCGCACCGCCATAGTGACTGATCGCATCCCAGCCCCAGCCGCCGGCATTGACACTGGCATCGGCCGGCCAGCGGCGCATGCGCTCGTGGGTCAGCATGAACACCGGCTCGTTGTGCAGCTGGTTGTCCCAACCCTTGAACTTCTCGTCCCCTAGCGCGTCGTGCACGGCGTTCTGCACCTGCCTGCCCTGGGCCCAGGGCCCGACCACGCCCACGGCCAGCTGGGTGGTCTGCAGGCGGTCGCCGCTGCGTGCGTTGAAGCCGAAGCTGGCCAGCAGCACGCCGGCATACGGCCGGTCATCCTCGATCAGGTCGCGGCGGGTCGGGTCGGTGGGGGTGAAGATGGCCTGGCCGATGCTGAAGATCATGTTCTGCTGCTCGAACCTGCCGGGGTGCAGGCCTTCCAGGTACTGGTTCACCCAGCGCGCCATGCGCGGCAGGCACGGGTCGGCGGTGTAGTCGACCAGGTTCGGCGAGACCAGGGTCAGCTGCGCGCCGTTGGTATAGCCCTGGTCTTGGTGGCGGCCACCGAACAGGTCGTTGTCGACGCGGAAGCTGATCTGCGGCGGGTGATCGCGCATCGCGTCCGGGCCACATTGTTCGGCCGCCTGGGCCACCGGGGCTCGGGCAGCGGCCAGGAACACGAGTGCCGCCATCACAGACAACCGACTAAGCGCCAGTCTTTTCATGGGCTTGCTGCCATTTGACTCAATGTGAGGTTCAATTGAAGATCTAATGCGCTGTCGCAGTAGACCCGGAGGAAGGGGTTTGAGCCATACACCAGGCCATCAGCCGGCCGCACGCCAATTGCTTTCAAAGGCGGCGCATCCCTGCAGCAGTATCTAGCGCTCTTGGGCTCGCCAAGACGTTCGCCTGAGCAAGAGATCGTCCAGGCCCTCCCCTAGTGCCGCAACAGCCGGCGCCCCAGGTACTGACCTAGACTGAAGGGCACGTCACCTCGCTGCGAAGCAACGTCAGCCGCTCAAGATGGACGTTTCAGAATCACAGTCAGTTTGTTGATCTCTGACTGAGAGAATGGCCACCCCGCCAGCAACTCCGCATCATGTGAGGTGGGGCATATGCGCTCAGCGGGCTCGCCAGATGCGTCCAGGAATGACTCCGGTCGCAGCGAGTTTTGTGGAAGGCTCCCAATCGCAGGGCTAGCCTCCGTGCTGAGCACGGAGGCACCACCGCACTAGCTACTTACGCCGACCTATCCACGCCGAAATGGAGCTACGAAGCAATCTAATGGCCCAGACTGCGACAACCGACGCTCCGATGAGGCCTGTGACTGAGTCCAGCCACGTCACGTCCCAGATCATCCCCACGACAAGTGCAGTAATTGCGAGTGCCGTTACAGCGGTGTCCGTAGCGACGTGAAGATAGGCCGCACGAAGATTGGGACTCCTGCGCGCATCGGCCCCCTTCTCGTCAGCATGGCGCTCATGCGGAACGTGGCAGTGATCAACCGCAGCACCTTCGCGATGGTAGGCAGAATGTAGCCACCGCGCTGAGAATATATTTGTAATCAAACCCGCAACGGCGATGGCAAGCGCTTCTGAGTACTGAACAGCCTCTGGCGCATGGAGACGCTCCGTCGATTCATAGGCCATCGAAGCGGCAATCCAAAGCATGATCATCGCGCTTACGCTCGCCGCGATGAGCTCAACCGCTAGCACCCGAGCCGCGCGCTCTGGGCGGCTCTGATTCCGCTCAGCGTACCAAGCGATAGAAAGTGCGAACAGGAGTACCAGCACGTGAGAGCTCATGTGCCAGCCATCTGCGAGAAGAGCCATCGAGTTGAAGGCCCATCCTCCAGCAATTTCGACGGACATCATGACCGCAGTGAGAGTCGCGGCCTTCGTAATTGCCCGTGCGTTGCCGGTGCTCTGTACGCCCTGCAGAGTCCGCTCGTGCATTGCGTTGGGGGGAAGCAAGGACATGGTCGAAGACTCCAGGCTCTGAGCGAAAATGTATACGCCGGTGGCGTACTGTCAGGAAGTACCGCCCCTTGCATGCAAGGGGCGGCATTTACACTGCTTAGGAGAGAACGCCGCTGAGTCGTGCAGCATGCGCGGACAGCGCATCCATGAGCGGCGGGTTCAACACGTCGTACGGCTCCAGGGACAGAGCCTTCAGGCGGCTACGGACGCCGTCCATCTGTTCCGGCCTTGCGCCGCCGCCTTCGATGATCGAAGACACGAATGCGGCGAAGCGCGGTTCTTCCCAGCCCTTCTGTTCGGACAGTTCAACGTGAATGAAGTCCAGGCCGTAGAAGGCATGGGACTTGTTCTCGATGCGGCCAAACATGTGGACACCGCAGTCCTTGCACGCGTGGCGCTGGATGGTCGCAGCCGGATCGACAATCGCCAGCTTGTCGGCATTCGCCGTGATCGAAACGGTATCGCGGGGAACGACACCGACCACGGAGAAGATGGCGCCTTCCGGCTTCCAGCACTTGGTGCAACCACAGGCATGGTTGTGGGCCACATTGCTTGCGACGGAGATCTCAACCGGCTTGTCAGAGCACAGGCACTTCAGCGTGCCGCCCTTGAAGCCGGCGGTTCCGGCAACGACGCCGGAATCGACCGAGGGATGGATAGTTTGGTGTTGCATGGACTTAAACTCCTATTGTTGGAAGTGCAGCACCGGTTGCCCGGTGCTGCGGTGCATCAGTAGTTGATGACAGTACGAATGGACTTGCCTTCGTGCATGAGTTCGAAGGCTTCGTTGATTGCTTCCAGGCCCATCGTATGGGTCACGAACGGAGCCAGATCGATCTCACCCCGCATGGCGTCTTCGACCATGCCAGGCAGCTGGCTACGGCCCTTCACACCACCGAAGGCGCTGCCAATCCAGCGACGACCGGTCACGAGCTGGAACGGACGGGTGGAGATCTCCTGACCAGCACCGGCCACACCGATGACAACGCTCTGGCCCCAGCCGCGGTGTGCACACTCCAGCGCCGAACGCATCACATTGACGTTGCCGATGCACTCGAAGCTGTGATCGACGCCCCAGCCGGTCATCTCAACGATGACTTCTTGAACCGGACGGTCGTAATCCTTCGGGTTCACGAATTCGGTTGCGCCGAACTGCTTGGCCAACTCGAACTTGGACGGGTTGGTGTCCACTGCGATGATGCGACCAGCCTTCGCCTGACGAGCACCCTGGATCACCGCCAGGCCGATGCCACCGAGGCCGAACACGGCCACGCTGTCACCTTCCTGCACCTTGGCCGTGTTGTGCACCGCACCAATGCCAGTGGTGACACCGCAACCGAGCAGGCAGACGTGCTCCGGATTCGCTTCCGGATTGATCTTGGCCAGAGAGACTTCGGCCACGACGGTGTACTCGCTGAAGGTCGAGCAGCCCATGTAGTGATACAGCGGCTGGCCGTTGTAGCTGAAGCGGCTGGTGCCATCAGGCATCACACCCTTACCCTGGGTGGCGCGTACGGCAACGCACAGGTTGGTCTTGCCGCTCTTGCAGAACAGACACTCACCGCATTCTGCGGTGTACAGCGGGATGACGTGATCGCCGGGCTTCACACTGGTCACGCCCTCGCCCACTTCGACAACGATGCCGGCGCCTTCATGGCCCAGCACCACCGGGAACAGGCCTTCAGGGTCATTGCCCGACAGGGTGAATGCGTCGGTATGGCAGACACCAGTGCTGGTGATCTTCACCAGTACTTCGCCCTTCTTCGGCGGAGCAACATCGATTTCGACGATCTCGAGCGGTTGACCGGGACCGAATGCAACGGCTGCACGGGATTTCATGTGAGTTCTCCTTGGGTGTAACGAGATAAGTGCGACAACGGTCTTTGGGGCGAGCTTGATCAGTGGTACATCGGGCGCGCCGCCCCTGGCGCCGGCTCTAGAACGCGTTTCAATCAGGTCGAATGCGCCTACAGCATTCTTCTTGGCGAGCTGTTGGGACCAAGTATTGGACTTCGATGGATTGCTGTATATGGAACAGATTGGATTTCATAATTCCTTGCGTTGGAATTGTTGACTCGCAGCTCCGCCCCTCAGCTCGCCCGCATCAATGCAACTTGAGGCGAGGCTCCGTACTCCGTCCCAATGCGTCTGCCAGCATGCGCGCAACCACCCGGCGTGTACCGAACAGGCTCCTCTGGTGCATGCGATACAGTGAGATGTAGAACATCCTGGCCAGCCAGCCCTCGACCTTGAATGACCCCATGAGGTTACCCATCAGCGTGCCAACGGCGCCCTCCCTCGACAGGGACACCAGCGATCCATAGTCTCGATAGGTGAAGCTGGGCAGCGGGCGTCCCTCGATACGGCGGGTAATCGCCTGCGCAAGGAAGTGAGCCTGCTGATGAGCGGCCTGTGCCCTGGGGGGAACGTTTGTACCGCTGTGTCCATTCGGGCAGGCTGCACAATCCCCGAATGCGAAGATGTTCGGATCCTGCGTTGTCTGCAGCGTTTCAGATACCTCGAGCTGGTTGATGCGATTGGTCTTTAGGTTCCCGAGGGATGCAAGGAAGACGGGAGCACGGATGCCCGCCGCCCATACCTTCAGCCTCGCAGCAACCTTGATGCCATTGGCGAGTTGCAGGCCCTCTTCATCCACTAGGGTCACAGCCGAGCCACACATGACACGAACGCCTTCATGTACAAGTCGCTCGGCGACCGGCAGGCTCACGCGCTCTGGCAGAGCTGGCAGCACTCGCGGACCAGCCTCGATAAGCGTGATTTTCAGATTCTCGGGAGAGATCTTGTCCAGCCCATAAGCGCTAAATTGCCTTGCAGCATCACGCAGCTCGGCCGCCAGCTCGACACCGGTGGCGCCGGCGCCGACGATCGCAACCTCCAGTGTTTCTGACTTGCCGCGCGCTTGCGCGCCCATGTACTCGCTCAGCAGCCGCTTCTGGAAAGCAATGGCGGCATCGGGATCGTCCAGGAACAGGCAATGATCCGCTGCACCGGGAGTTCCAAAGTCGTTCGTTCCGCTACCCACGCTGATCACCAGGGTGTCGTAGGAGATCGAGCGACGGGGCGCAATAACGTTGCCCTCCTCATCGTACAGTGGGGCAAGCTCGATCTTTCTGGACTTCTGATCCAAACCCGTCATCCGCCCCAACTGAAACTGGAAGTGATTCCAGCTAGCCTGGGCGAGATAGTTGAGCTCACTTTCTGCGGCATCCAACGCGCCTGAGGCAACCTCGTGAAGAAGTGGCTTCCACAGATGCGTCATCCGAGCATCGACAAGAGTGACTTTTGCTCGCCCTGAGCGCCCGAGCTTCCGGCCCAGCTGCGTAGCCAGCTCCAGCCCTCCGGCCCCACCACCAACAATGACAATACGATGCATTTTGATTCCCCAGGTATTTGAGTTGCCAGCGACGCCCACGAGCACTTCATGGCCCAGGCATCTAGACGTTGGTTAGTTCAGGACCTCAACGGAATGGAAGCGGAGCTGACCATCCCAATCCTTGTCGACGGCTACCTGCGCTCGTGCACGGCTTGCTTCGAGCGCTGCGAAGTCAATGTCAGCAATCGCCCACTCCTGATCGTCGGAGGTCGCTGCGAGCACGCCGTCACTGGGGAAGCCATGGTCCATCGGTGAGAGGATCATTGCCTCACCGGTGTTGACATCAAGCGCTTCACTCCAGTCGGCGACGCCAGCGGTGACCGCCTTTGCCACGAACATCCGATTCTCAAGCGCTCGCGCTCGGCACCCAACATCGACACGGGTGGCACCGGCGTCGGTGTCGGTGCAACTTGGCACCAACAGCAAGCGCACCCCTGCCTCCTGCTGGAGGCGAACAGGAAGCGGAAATTCGCTGTCATAGCAAACCGCAATCCCGACACGCTTTCCGTCCTGCTCAAACGCCGCGATGCGATCGCCAGGCTCGATGACAACTGCCTGCTTCTCGAAGCCAGTAAGCTGAAGCTTGTCCTGCCATCCGCTGCGACCATCAGCTGTGAACCACCAGGCACGGTTGCGATACATCCCATGGGATGTTGCGGTGAGGAACGTTCCTGCCTGGATGGTCATTCCCAGTTCGACAGCCAAGGTGCTATAGAGCTCACACCATGCGCTCTGATAGATCTGGAGCGACTCCAGGGTGGACCTCAGGCTAAGCTGAAGAGCTTCTGGAAGAGTCGAACCCAGTTCCAGCGACAGGTATTCCGGAAGTACTGCAAGCTCAACTCCTTGTTCCCGTGCGTCATTCAGAATTCGGCGCTGGCGCGCAGCGAACTCGGCAAAGGTCTTCGGACGACCGATCACGTACTTAGCTGCTGCAATCTTCATGTAACGTCCTCCAAGGAACGGAGCCAAAGTGAAAGTGTCTGCTCGGTTTCGTGCGTGGCCCCATGCTGCCGCCAAGGAAGAGCGACCTTCATCGCGCTCTGTTGTGCATACCCACGGCGAGTCCAGAAGCCTTCATTGCTTCGATATCCAGGTGGCCTAAGCGGATCAGTCTCCGACCGAACCACCGACGCGAAAGAAGACCACTTGAAGCCCTTTCGTCGGGCTTGCTCCTCTCTTCGATCAAAGAAGACGTGGCCCAAGCCAGCTCCTCTGTACTCCGGCCTCAGTACGGACTCCCCGCAGTAGAAGACTTCTTCTGGCCGGGGACCGTGCTCCTGGAAGGGACGAATGAAAGCGGCATCGGCGCTCAACAAAGGAAGGCCAGTCGATGCACCTACAACGTCCCTTCCATCCCTGGCCAGGACAACGATGCCCCCGTCAGACGTCGCATAATTGCGGAGGTAGTGACGCTCATAGTCCATGTCTCCTTCGTACAGGTAGGGATAGCTACTGAATATCTCGATCCGCAACTGAGCGACGCGATCGAGCCAGTCCTCGATTTCGGTGCCGACCAGTACCTCTACTCGCACGTTGGTAGCCATTTCAGGGCGCCTTGTGGACCTGGGAAATCCAGTCCTCCAGGTTGTAGTAGTTGGTGACGCGCGCAATCTTTCCATCACGGATGTCAAAGAACGCGCCACCGGGAAGAACATAGATCTGCCCTGCCGCTGCAGGGAGACCTTCGTCCGTGTGGTGGTAGAGTCCGTGCACCACGTACTCCGCGCCGGCACGCGCACCATCGCTGCTGTACATCACCACGATGTCGTGAAGCTGCTCGCTGTAGCAGGAATCCATGCGGCTCAGGAACGCGCGGAATGCGTCGATCCCTACTTCGCGACTCCCCTGATTTAGATCGTGCACAACGTCATCAGTGAGCATCGAGAGCATCGCGTCGCGATCACCGCGGTTGAATGCCTGGTAGTACTCTTCGATGTAGTTGAACTTGCTCATCAGGTTCTCCGGTCAGGTGAGGGTGTGGAGGAATTCTGGAGACCTGAAGAATTGTTGTATATGGAATTGATAGGATTTCATAATTCCCTGAAATGGAATAATATGAGCCCAACGACCATGGGGGCCTTGAGATGAACAGCGAGCTGGATCTTCTAAAGACGTTTAGGGCCGCGGCTGAGGCGCCGAGCTTTCGTGAGGCCGCTGTTCGACTGGGAAGCTCTCCTCAGGCCATCACCCGAGCGATACAGGCCCTTGAAAGTCATTACGGGGAGCTGTTGTTCCACCGAAGCACACGCCAGGTTCGCATCACGGCCTTTGGGGAGGATCTCTTACATCAGCTGCGGCCGGCGCTTGAGGGCTTAGACAAGCTGTGGCGCCCGCGAACCAAGGCGACGGCCTCACAGATTGTGGGCACAGTCCGAATTAGTGCCCCTCACAGCATGGGCTCCAGGGCAGTTCTTGCCGCCTTGGATACAGTGACCCAAAGTCACCCGGGAATTGTCTTGGACGTTCGCTTAAGCGATCGGGTTGCAGACGCTGTCGATGAAGGGATCGATGTCGGAATCCGCGTCGGCTTCATGCGTGATAGCAGATTCATTGCGAAGAAGGCAGGAGAGATGCGACTGCACATCGTTGGCTCCCCCGCACTTGTAGAGAGAATCGGAGCACCAGCGGAGACTAGCGAGCTCTCGCGGTTTCCACTGGTTGCATCGGTGGACATCAATACAGGCAGGCCCTGGCCCTGGTACCTGGCTGGAGGCGTACAGGTGGCGCCGACAGCACCGGTCTTCATTGCAGACAATGCCGACATGGAGATGGCAGGGGTCATTGCGGGCTTGGGGTTTGCCCAACTTGCTGATTACATGGCTGCCCCACTCATTCAGTCAGGTGTTCTGCAGCGTGTGATGGAAGAATTCGATCCTGCGCCGTGGGGCTTGTACGTCTATCGGCCTCAACGCGGCCCAGTCTCACCTCGCGTCAGAGTAGTTTTCGATGCACTCCATTCCGCCGTCGGAGCACTACCAAGCCTTACGCAGATGGCGCCCTCCCCCACCTCGGCCCTAACGCCATCCAAAGCAGGGAAGCGCTAATGCCGAGTCGCTTGGCCGCTCTCTGATACGGGATCTGGCCGCCATGAGCGCCAGGGACGCTCATGGTGGCCAAAAGAGCGTCGGGTCAACCCGCGCGGGCGAGTTCCTCAGCCAAGAAGGGGGCGGTACGGCTTCTCTTCACGCGAGCGACCTGTTTTGGAGTTCCTGCCGCCACGATCTGCCCGCCCGCATCACCGGCACCTGGACCCACGTCGATTACCCAATCCGCCTGAGCAACGGCACGCATGTCGTGCTCAATCATGACCACCGTATTGCCGGCATCAACGAGCCGCTGGAGCTGCACAAGCAGCCTATCCGCGTCCGAGGCATGGAGGCCCGTAGTGGGTTCATCCAGGACATACAGTGTCCGCCCGCGCTGGCTTCGTTGAAGCTCTGTGGCCAGCTTGATGCGCTGCGCTTCACCACCCGATAGCTCGGTAGCCGGCTGGCCCAGTCGAAGGTATCCAAGGCCAATCTCCTTCAGCAACTGAAGTGGGCGAGCGATCGCGTCCTCATCGCCAAAGAATTCACGTGCATCCTCGACAGTCATCCGCAGAACGTCTGCAATGTTCTTACCGTTCCAAAGCACCTTCAGCGTAGCTTCGTTGTATCGCGCACCGTGGCACGTTGGGCACGGTGCATAGACGCTAGGCATAAACAGCAGCTCGACGCTCACGAACCCCTCCCCTTCGCACGTCTCACAACGTCCCTTGGCCACGTTGAAGGAGAATCGACCTGCGTCGTAACGTCGACGCCGCGCATCTGGTGTTGCGGCAAACAGCTTTCGAACATGATCGAAAAGGCCGGTGTAAGTCGCGAGATTCGATCGCGGCGTCCGTCCGATTGGCTTCTGATCAACCTGGACGAGACGCTGAATAGCATCGACATCTCCGCCGAGGTGTCCCCCTGTCGTCTCGATGACGGTTGGCCCGTCTGCTGCCCCCGTTTCCACCGCGTCGTCTTCAGGCTCGTGTCCAAGTTGAAGCATCATCAGCTCCGGCAACGCTTGGGCGACGAGGCTGGACTTGCCCGATCCCGAAATCCCGGTCACCGCGGTGAGGATGCCCAGAGGTATCTTCGCATCAATGCGCTTCAGGTTGTGACGCTGGATGCCCTGAAGTTCCAGCCAACCACTCGCTTGACGCTCTTGGCCACTAGGGGGCGGGACCTTGTCAAAGAGGTACAACGCGGTACGTGACTCGTCGATGTCACGAAGACCATCCGGCTCTCCGCTGTAGAGCACTTTGCCGCCCCGCTCTCCCGCCTCAGGCCCAACATCCACCAACCACTGGGCACGGCGCATCAGCTCCAGATCGTGCTCCACAACAAATACGGAATTACCACCGTCGCGGAGGCGGTCCAAGGCGTCATAGAGAGCCTGGCTGTCGGAGGGATGAAGACCTGCCGACGGCTCGTCCAACACGTACACCACGCCAAAGAGCAGCGAGCTCAACTGCGTGGCGAGTCTCAATCGCTGCAGCTCGCCAGCGGACAATGTCGGCGTAGCGCGATCCAAAGTTAGATAGCCAAGCCCAAGGCCACGCAACTGACTGATTCGGCTCATCACTCCACTAGCGAGGCGCTGCGCGGCCAGGCGCTTCTCCTCCGACAGCGCTGAGGTGCGGCGGACGTCAGGAGACACCGCGTGGACCGCCCGCCCACTGGCCGCCCTATCGGCGCGATCACGACGGGTGGCTTCCTTGTTCGCCTTGCCCCCGCCAGCATGAGCACTGAAGTCTCCTTGAGAAATGGGCTCGAGCAGGGAAGCCAGTTGGTCAAGAGGCATCTGCATGAATTGACCAATGTCCACACCCGCAAATGTCACTGACAGCGACTCTGCCTTAAGGCGCTTGCCATGGCAGGTGGGACAAAGCTTACCCTCCATGTATCGCGATACGCGGCGCCTCATCAGGGCACTTTGCGTGTTAGCAAACGTGTGCAGGACATACCTACGGGCGCCAGTGAAGGTTCCCATGTAGCTCGGCTCAGTTTTACGCTTCAGGGCCGCACGCGTCTCCGCCGGCGTGAACCCAGCATAGACCGGCACAGTGGGCGACTCCTCGGTAAACAGAATCCAATCGCGGTCTTTCTTGGGAAGGTCCTTCCAAGGCCTATCAATGTCGTAGCCCAGCGTCACCAGAATGTCGCGAAGGTTCTGCCCGTGCCATGCAGGTGGCCACGAAGCAATGGCACGCTCACGGATGCTCAGCTTTGGATCCGGCACCATGAGGGCCTCTGTCACCTCGTACACATGGCCAAGGCCATGGCAGGTCGCGCATGCGCCCTGGGGAGTATTGGGTGAGAAGTCCTCGGCATAAAGCATAGGCTGATCAGCCGGATATGCTCCCGCGCGGGAATACATCATACGAATGAGGCTGGATAGCGTGGTGACGCTACCCACCGAAGATCGCGCATTGCTGGCACCACGCTGCTGCTGCAGCGCTACTGCCGGCGGGAGTCCATCGATGGAGTCAACATCAGGGACGCCTGCCTGATCGATTAGGCGTCGAGCATAGGGAGCAACGGACTCAAAGTACCTCCTTTGAGCTTCCGCATAGATTGTCCCGAATGCAAGAGATGACTTCCCGGAACCGGATACACCGGAAAAGACGACCAGTGCGTTGCGAGGAATTGAGACATCAACGTCTCTAAGGTTGTTCTCACGCGCACCGCGCACCTCTACAAGGCCGCTTGCTGCGACACTGCAGGAAGCTTCACCGAATGTGGCGTTTGGCATGTGCATGTCTCTGTAGGTTGTAGACGTTAAGTTCAGCTGGATCACTGGCCCGAAGAGGGATCGGCTTCGGTTTGCGATGCCTCTTCATCCAAGGCTCGCTGCCATGCCTGTCTCTCAGCCAAGGCGCGCTCAGCTCCCCGATCAGTGGGCCGATACCAGTTCGGCCTCTCCACACCCTCCGGCAGGTACGTCTGTCCAGCTGCGTAGCCGTCTGGCTCATGATGCGCGTAGCGATATGCTTGTCGATACCCCATCTGCCTCATAAGCTTCGCTGGAGCATTCCGAAGATGCATGGGAACTGGTAATGATCCGTGCTCCTTGACGAAGGCCCTTGCTAGATCCCAAGCCGCATAGGACGCATTCGACTTGGGGGAGAGCGCCAGATAGGTCGCAGCCTGGGCCAAGACAATTTCACCTTCAGGAGAGCCAAGTCGCTCATACGCCTGCGCAGCGTGGATGGCCAAGTGCAGAGCGCCCGGATCAGCATTTCCGATATCTTCGCTTGCCATAACAATCATTCGACGTGTGACCTGGCTCACGTCCCCGCCCCCATCCAGAATGCGCGCTAGCCAGTAGAGGGAGGCGTCGGGATCAGAGCCACGCAGTGATTTGTGAAACGCGGAGAGCTGCCAATAGAACTCGTCCCCGCCCTTATCGAATCGACGCAGTGACGGGCTGGTGGAGCGCTTGGCAAACTCAAGATCCACCTCTTCCACCCGCTTCTCAGAGGCCGCAGTTGAGACCTGCTCGAGAAGATTCAGGAATCTGCGGCCATCACCATCAGCGAAGCCCTTCAGCAGCTGCAATGCGGGATCGGAGAGGTCAACGCCTCGCAAGTGAGGTCTGGCGCGTTCGTAGAGCTTCTCAAGATCTGCGTCAGACAGAGGCTCAAGTGTGTACACCTGCGCGCGAAAGCAGCGCCGAGTTAACGGCCAGTCCTGGATGCTCTGTGGTGCCGCCCACCAGCGTGAGTAGCCCTGATTCAACGTGAGGTAGCAGCGCATCCTGCTGGGCCTTGTTGAACCGGTGAATTTCGTCGACGAAAAGTACCGTGGAGCGACCGCGGACGTCGAGTTCGGCCCGCGCATCATCAATGGCCTGCCTGATGTCCTTTACCCCGGCGAGTACGGCGGAGATCGCAATGAAGTGACTGTCAGTCACCATCGCTGCGAGGCGCCCCAGGGTGGTCTTACCGACGCCCGGGGGCCCCCACATGATGAAGGAGTGCAGACTTCTTGCTTCAAAGGCAAGACGCAAAGGCTTCCCCGGCCCCAGCAGGTGTTGCTGCCCAACGAACTCGTCGAGAGACTTCGGTCGTAGCAGTTCGGCCAGTGGTGCCCTTGGTTTCGCTGTGAATAGATCTGCCAAGGTGTTCTCCTTCGGGAAGTCAGTTGCGAGTGTGCATTCAGAGCGTCTTGGCCCCTATTTCAGCTTCCCATCCAATGAGCCGCTTGTGGCATTGCTTGCTTTTTCACGGAGGATGATGCGAGCCCCTCTGTATCCAACGCTGTGATTCCATACCCAGCTCATTGCGACGCTCAGGCGATTTCGCACTCCGATAAGGAAGTAGATGTGAGCGAGCTTCCAGATCCACCATGCGATTCCTCCGCTCAGCTTTAGCTTCCCCATATCGATTACTGCAAGGCTGCGTCCAATCGTGGCGAGGTTGCCCTGGTGCCGGTACTTGAATGCAGCGGTCCTCCGCGCCCCTGTTATCAGCCCTTCAATCTGGCCCGCGACGTACTTGCCTTGCTGCTTGGCCGCCGGCGCGATTCCAGGAACGGTCTTTCCGTCCGCAGTGGCTGATGAAGCAGTGTCCCCGATCACGAAAATGTTGGGGGAACCAGGCACCGTTAGATCAGGGCCGACGATTGCGCGCCCCGCCCGATCTGATTCGGTGTCGAGCCAACGTGCGGCTGGAGACGCCTGAACTCCCGCTGCCCAGACGATTGTGGATGCCGCCAGCTTCTTGCCATTGAGCATCACCCCATCAGAGGCGCACTCGGTGACAGGGGCCCCCAACAAAACGGATACCCCAAGCTTCTCGAGGGCGCGCCTCGTGTACTCGGAGAGCTTTTCAGGAAAGACGGGGAGCAGCCGCGGACCCGCCTCAATGAGAAATACCCGGGTTTTGCTGGGATCAACTGACCGAAAGTCATCCTGCAGCGTGCCACGCGCCAGCTCCGCGATGGTTCCGGCAAGCTCGACACCTGTAGGCCCACCACCAATGATCACAAAGGTTTGAAGGGCCTCTCGAACCTCGGGATCATTGCAGAGCTCCGCTTGCTCGAACGCGCTCAAGATCCTGCCTCGAATGGTTGTTGCATCCTCCAGGCTCTTCAGGCCTGGAGCGTACTTCGACCATTCGTCATGCCCAAAGTAGGCATGTGTTGCTCCCGTAGCGAGCACAAGGGTGTCGTAAGGGTATCGAGTGCCGTCCTGAAGGATCACTTGGCGGGCAGCTTTATCCACACCCTCGACCTCCGCCATGAGGGTTCTGACCTCCGGGCGGTCACGGAACAGATAGCGGATCGGCCATGCGATCTCCGACGGTGACAGTGACGCACCAGCCACCTGGTAGAGCAGCGGCTGGAACAAGTGATAGTTCCGCCGGTCAATGATTGTTACATCGACATCCACTCCTTCAAGGTGCGTGGCGGCCTCCAGTCCGCCGAAGCCCGCCCCAACGATCACAACTTGATGACGATTTCTGGAGGTCTTGATCACGGCAGCACTCCTTGGTTAGGTGTTCAGCGCCGATGCGTGGTGCTTGAGATGATCGGCAATGAAGCTGGAGATGAAGTAGTAGCTATGGTCGTAACCATCGCGAAGGTTCAGCGAAAGCGGATGATTCACCTTGGCGCATGCATCTTGAAGCAGTTCGGGGCGGAGCTGATTCTGCAAGAAATCATCGCTGAGCCCTTGATCCACGAGCAGGGGCAGGCGCTCCTTTGCATCTGCAATCAGCTCCACGGCGTCATACTGCCGCCACTGCTCCTGATCTCCCCCCAAGTAGGCCGAAAACGCCTTCTGGCCCCAAGGAGCCTGGGTGGGTGCCACGATCGGAGAGAAGGCGGATACGCTGCGATAGCGACCTGGATTTCGCAAAGCGATGACCAAGGCACCGTGGCCGCCCATTGAGTGGCCGCTAATTGAGCGAGCCTGGCTAACAGGGAAGTTCTTCTCAACGAGAGCAGGCAGCTCACTTACAACGTAGTCATACATGCGGTAGTGGTCGGACCACGGTGCCTCGGTGGCATTGACGTAGAACCCCGCACCTTGGCCGAGATCGTAAGCTGGATCATCCGCGACGGACTCTCCGCGCGGACTTGTATCCGGAGCAACGATGGCAATGCCATGCTCAGCAGCGAGCTGCTGCACTGCAGACTTGGTGATGAAGTTCTGCTCTGTGCACGTCAGGCCAGAGAGCCAGTAGAGAACAGGTACCGGGCCGCTGGACGCCTGCGGAGGGAGATAGACTCCAAACTTCATGGTGCAACCAAGGCTGGATGATTCATGCTGGTAGACGTCCTGCCATCCACCGAAGCTTGCGTGACGCTCAATGCGTTCCATTGTTCTTTCCTCTGAGTTGAATTTGATAGGCCATCTATCGCGAATCGAATGTGGCCTTAAGCGAGGCTTTAGGCCTTGTCCTCGACTGCCGAGTCACCGTGTGCATGCCTGATCCTTCGGACAATCCACCAAATCAGCAGCAATACAGCGGGAACCAAGATCGCAGTGACGGTTGCTGCGATGTCATGCGTCCCAGGCAAACCCTTGAGCAGGTATGCGAGAAGACTCACGACGTAGTACGAGATGGCGGCCACCGACAAACCTTCCACCGTCTGCTGCAGGCGCAGCTGAACCTTCGCCCGTTCATTCATGGACGCCAGTAGGTCGCGGTTCTGCCGCTCGAGCTCAACATCAATCCACGACCGGAGGAGCGAGATCGAGCGCGTCAACTTGTCTGAGAGCTTCCCCTGTCGCTCCTTCACTGACTGGCAAGTTCGCATGGCCGGTGCAATCCTTCGATACAAGAAGTCCGCCCAGGTGCTATAGCCGGCAACTTGATCCTCCGCCAACGCATCCAGTCGCTCTTCAACAATTTCGTAGTAAGCCCGACTTGCACCAAACCTATAGAGATTTGCCGCGGCGTCCGCCTCCAACTCTGCAGCCAGGCTGGTCAAATCCGAGAGGAGCACGTCACTGTCACGACGTCCGCCGGAGGCCCTGCGCATCTCTTCAGTAATTGCAGCCAGACGCGCCTCCATGCGACGAAGATTCGACGTCATGGAACGAGTCAGCGGTAGCGCTAGGAGGGCAAGCGTTCGGTATGTCTCGACCTCGAGCAGTCGTTGCGCCAGCGCTCCTGCCCGCGCCGGAGTCAGGTCGCGATCAAGGATGAGCATGTGGGTTAGCCCTTCCTCGTCTTGACGGAAGTCGGTCACAATGGCCGCGGCACCGTTCTCAACCAGCGAGTAGCAGCGGCTGACGGGATCAAAGCAATCTATTTCCTTCTCCGCCTCCGCGGTCCAAGGCAAAAGCCTGACGCTAACAGCCGAGATCACGGGTCCTGGCGGCTTGAATCCCTGTCTAAACGGGTTGTCCCCACAAGGCTCACCTGTTTCTGAGCTCAGTGGTGCGCTCCAGAGGTAGGAAGAGAACTCAGTGTGCTTCTCGCAGTGCAGATCACCCTCATTCCACGTAAGCGCGTGATGAGGTGTGGTGTGATCCTCGACTGCAGCCCCCATACGACCTGAAAGATCGTCGATCGCGGCACGATCTCGACTCATGTCCCCTTCTGTCATGAAGGAGAGCTGGAGAAGGCTTCGCGGAGACTGGGTGAGAAGGTGCGGTCGCGCATGGACTTCCTCAACGGCGGCGCGGCGGTCCGCGTGCGCCGGCATCCCATATACGTAGCCTTCTGCTGGCGTGCCTGCAGCTTGGCTCAGGCCGGATGGGTCATTCATACATAGCCTCAAGAATGGATGATCTTCTAAACACCGCTCACGGGAGGTCTATCACTTGCTTGTGCGATAGCTCAGCGAAAGGTCGTGTGGTGGAGCCGGCTCTGGTGTAGGGCGGTAGTGGGAACCACAACAAGCTGGGAGGACAGCACCGCATAGATCGCAGGCCCTTGCTCTCCCACCTTCCAGCCAGGCGCGGACCGCATGGGAGTCGCAACGAGGCTGGAAGCTCACTTCAAAGGGCCTCCCATGACTCAGTCAGATGCCGAAGGCAACGATGCCGACAGAGATTGCCCGCTCCAAGAAATACAGACAGGCGCAACTCGACTGACATCATCCAGCATGCCTTGGAGCCTCCTGGAAAGGCCTCAACGTCCTAGTCGTGACGCCCTAACCCACGAAGGGGTTAGGAATGGCGGGTTCTACTTGGAAATGAAGTAGTTCGGACACCCATAGATTGCCTCCTCTACTTAGTACTAGCGCCATCAAGCAATGTCGCGAACTGACTAACGGAGATAGGAGCGGACAATAGAGATGGTCTCGTCAATCGACTTCCTTTGAGAGTCGGTGTGGGTGTCGCTATGCGGGAACTCTTCACGCAGATAGCTCTCCAGAACCGTCGCCATCAAACCATTGACCGCCCCGCGCACAGCAGCAAGCTGCTGAAGTACTGCAGCACATTCCGCCCCGCTCTCCAGAGCCTGCTCCAATGCAGCCACCTGTCCGCTGATCCGACGTACGCGGGTAAGGGCCTGCTTTTTCTCCCGAGGGCTGTGAGGCATTGCGCACCTGTCCGTATCACATGAGGGAACGATACTATACTCCCCGATAGTATGCAAGCTAGCAATCTGCGAGGGTCTTTAACTCCGTCAACTGAGTCTGCGCCTGATTTCGAGCCGCCGCCAGAGGCCAGTGACAGACCCCTCCCGCCCCACCCCCACACCACAAAAGGCGGGCTCCTGTAGGAGCCACGCCCCACCACTCGAAAGAGTGGTTACATGTAGATGAATTGGCGGTATAGCTTGTCTAGCTCCAGCCTGACGAACTCGATCTCCTCCTCGTCCCCGGCATCAGAGAGCTCCAGAAGCTGTCGCTCCTTTGATGTAATTCGATCACAGAGGTCTTTTAGGTTGGCGCAGAACTCCGCTGAATGGGCTTGCGACCGGTCAGGTCGAGCCTCTGTTGATCCCAACATTCCGCGAGACGTTGACGGGGTGATGCCGAACTCCTCATTGAACGCGATCTGATGCTGTCGCCTGTCATCAGTCTCAGAAATGGCCTGCCGCATCGCACTAGTGATCGTATCGGCATACATGATCGCCTTACCGCGCGAGTTTCTTGCGGCTCGTCCAATCATCTGAATGAGGGCCTGGCTCGACCGAAGGAAGCCCGCCTGGTCCGCATCAACGATAGCGACCAGAGAGGCCTCAGGAATATCGAGCCCCTCTCTCAGCAGGCTGATACCCACTAGCACATCGAACTCGCCGGCCCTCAGCCCATTGATGATCTCAACTCGATCCTCTGCCTTGATATCCGAGTGCATGTACTTCGCACGCACCCCTTGATCCTCGAGGAACTCGCACAGCTCCTCAGCAGACACCTTTGTCAGCGTGGTCACCAAGACCCTGTCGCCCTCTCGTACACAACGGGCGATCTCTGACAGAAGATCGTGCCTGTAGCCCTCCCTCGGCCTCACCTCTACCAGCGGATCGAGCAAGCCAGTGGGCCTGATGAGCTGGTCAATCAATCTTCCCTTGGATCTCCCAATCTCATAGGCGCCAGGCGTAGCCGAAACGAAGATCGTCTGGGGCTTGATGGCTTCAAACTCAGAGAAGCTAAGCGGTCTGTTGTTCATCGCCGAAGGTAGACGGAACCCGTACTCGATTAGAGTATCCTTCCTGCTCTGATCGCTCCTGAACATCGCCTCGATCTGAGGAACCATGACGTGCGACTCATCAACAAATAGCAGGCCATCCTTCGGGAGGTAGTCCATGAGTGTCGTCGGCCTAGCTCCTGAAGGCTTCGAGTTCAGGTAACTGGAGTAGTTCTCCATGCCAGAGCAATATCCCAGCTCCCTCATCATCTCCACGTCGTTCGTGATCTTCTCGTAAAGCCTATTTGCCTCAACGATTCGACCAGATGCGTTGAGCTCCGTCACCCTGGCCTCCAAATCCTTGAGGATGGCCTTCGTAGCCTCATTGATTTCTGTTTTGGGG
This sequence comes from Stenotrophomonas sp. 93052_Sma, assembly GCF_056481145.1. Taxonomy (NCBI): domain Bacteria; kingdom Pseudomonadati; phylum Pseudomonadota; class Gammaproteobacteria; order Lysobacterales; family Lysobacteraceae; genus Stenotrophomonas; species Stenotrophomonas sp. 93052_Sma. Next base: position 2,348,238 of record NZ_CM151134.1, on the reverse strand, counting down.
CTTGCGAAGAGTGTCTTTGGAGAAACGAGGTAGCGCGTCTCATCGCCAAGCTTCTTCCCTGTAACCGCATCAATCCAGGTGAGCGACTGCACTCTCCCCTCGTCCGTGAGCTCTACTCTAATTGCCTTGTACTCAGAGTCGGCGGGAAAAATATCGACCACATCGCCAGACACACGGAACGTGCCACGCTTCAGGGTCCGCTCAGTCCTGTCGTACTGAAGCGATGCAAGCCGACGCAGGAAGTCCCTCTGATCCAGTTCGATTCCAAGCGCAAGCTCAACCTGCAGATCCCGGTAGCTCTGTGGGTCTCCCAGTCCATAGATTGAGGACACCGAAGCGACAACAATCACGTCTCTACGCTCAATCAGAGACTTCGTAGTCGATAGTCGAAGCCTCTCAAGGTGATCATTGATGGCTGAGTCTTTCTGGATGTAACGATCGCTACCTGGGATATAGACCTCTGGCTGGAAGAAGTCGTAGTAGGAAACGAAATACTCCACGGCGTTCTCGGGGAACAGCGCCTTCATCTCCCCGTAGAGCTGAGCAGTCAACGTCTTGTTTGGCGCAAGAATGAGCGTGGGTCGCTTCAGCCGATGGATCACATTGGCCATCGTGAAGGTCTTCCCTGACCCTGTAATTCCCTTCAAGGTCTGATGTGTTGCTCCCTCCTCGATGCCAGCAATTAGCCTGGCAATCGCTTCGGGTTGATCCCCGGCCGGCGTATGATCCGAATGCATTACGAACATATCTGTTGACATCACTTACGCTCCTACTGGCTCATTCTTGATCGTTAGAGGAACTATTCCCGTCTCACAGACTCCATCCCATATGTGCGAGCGGAACCAAGGGGGCTGTACGAATGCTATCTTTGGGCGAGTTCCTTTCAGGTGAGCCTGGCAACCCATGCCTGACTAGCGCTAGGGCGTGAGCTGGCATGTCGTTACATGCCGGAGCGGCCTCAGAAGTGCACCCGCCGCCCTCCGCTCACGCCTCACTCCTCCCTACCTGGCTGCTGTACCGACTCCTGATCGACCGCAGTCAGAGCCAGCGTTGACATTAGCTCTGTCTCGATCGTCCTCTGCATTGAGTAGATCGGGAGCGCGTTCGGCGCGGAACTGAATGGCTCCTCCAGCTGACGGCCCAGCGCATCGAGACCAAAAAACGTGTACGCCACAATGAGCACCGGTAAAAAGGTCCACCACCCCAATGTTCCTGCCAGCGCAAAAGGAAGTGTTGTGCAGAATACGATCGCAGTCCGGTGAAGCAGCAGCGAATACGAGAATGGAATCGGAGTATTGAGTATCCTCTCGCACCCCCCCCTGGATACGAGCCAAGTTGGCAAGCTGCTTATCCATCACCGAGTACTGAATCGAGTCGATCCTTCCCTCATGAGCCAGATGGGCAAGCTTCAAGCCAATGCCCTGGAGCACAGCGTCCGTCGGATTCGGGCCTTGTGATGCCTTGCCAATATCCCACCAAGGTGCGATCGCATGGGCTTCGTCGGCCCGGCGCAGTCGAGAATAGAGGCCAGCACTGAAGCCACACAGGCCTCGCAGGATCTGTGCTCGGCTGTTTGGATCCAGCAGGGACGTCTGCCTGGCTATTGAGCGACACGCTATGACCAGGTCACCCCAAAGGTGCCTCGCCTCCCACCATCTGGAGTAGCAAGCGTTGTTTCGAAAGCTCATGAATACGGAAAGTGCGATACCAATGAGCGTGAACGGAACGGCACTGAAGCGAGCAAAGATTCCTGGATGCTCCGTTGATGCGAGCACCGCTCCTGCGGTCACAATGCTAATCAGTAGTAGATGCAATGCGATCCTGGGCAGGATGGTACCCCTGACGGCAAACGCAACGTCCCACAACGTCGGCTGCCTTCGCATTCTCGTTTCAACATCTGGGAGACGGTGTGTCATGCCAACCTCTGATTCATTGATCGACTGCTGGCGTCGATACGCCTAGGCAACAAATTCCTTCCACTTGAGTTCGAAATGCGAATGACATCACGCCGTTCGCATGACACTGCTACAGCAGGTCTAAAGCAGTTCATCGTCGGCAGCCTCGGGCATCCATAGTTCAATGACCGTCCCTGTCAGGCCGGTTCTCACTACCGACAGGCTGCCACCGTGGCGGTTGGCAAGCATCTGACTGATGGAAAGACCCAGCCCAGTACCTTGACGATGTTTGGTCGTAAAGAATGGCTCAAAAATTCGGACCAGAATGTCCTGAGGAATGCCGCTTCCAGTATCTGAGACTCGCAAAGCGACGCCAGGGTGACCATGAACGTCGTCAACGTCCAACGTCGCCAATCCCAGCGTTCCGCCCTTCTGCATGACATAGATTGCATTGATCAGGAGGTTCACAAGAATTTGCTGCAGCTCGCCCCGATTGCCCGTTACGAGCCGTGTGGACAGGAAGTTCTTCTCTATCTTCACGGGATGGCGCTTGATGAGGTGTTGAATCAGGGGCAGCGTCTCCAACATCAGCGTGGCAGGCTCTAACAGCTCACTATGACCGGAGTACTCACTGGGCTTGGAGAACTGCAGCAACTTGGAAACAATGGTGCTGATACGCCCAATTTGATCCTCAATGAGGTCAATCTCTTCTCCAAACCCTTGACCCTCGGGCTCCCTGATCGAGTCACGCAGAAGCTCGAGGTTCCCCTGCATGACGGCAAGCGGATTGTTGATCTCGTGCGCTATTCCTGCTGCGATCTCGCCAATTGTTGCCAGCTTCTCAGTGACAATCAGGTGCTGGGTCGTCTCTTCCAACCGTCTATTGGCTAGTGCGAGACCAGCAGTTCGCTCCTCTACCCTGGAATTGAGCTCCTCGTTCCAGGCGACCAGCTGCCGTTCCTTCTCTTCCAGCTGACAGAGCAGCTGGTCCAAGTGCGAAGCGACACGTCCGATTTCATCATTGGATGCCCCTGCTCCGGAGCGAGCACTGCGGTCGCCCGCCTTGACCCGTCCAATTGCCTGATCCATCCGCTCAAGTGGCTTGAACACGCCGCGAGCGATGTACAGAAAAAGGGGTACGGTGATGACTGCAACAAGGAGGCAACCGAACACGATCGCTCCGATGGAATTTCGACGGGCGGTGGTGAATGGCTCCTCCAGAAAGCCCACGAAGAGCATACCAATAGGTACGCCCCGGCCATTGAGAATGGGCATATAGCCGGCAATGTACCAATCATTGACTACGTAGGCTCTCGCCTGCCAGGTCTTTCCCTGGCCCAGCACGGCCTCGGCCACTTCAGAAGACACCCGTGTCCCCGACGCTGGGTTCCCTCCCGCCAACAACGCGTTGGTGCTGATGCGGGTATCACCAAGGAAGATGGAGGCTATCCCTGTTGCGCCAGTACGCAGGGCCTTATCTCGGTAGACAAGATCAGTGATCTGCTTGATGAACTCGGTGTTGTGGTTCAGCAGAGTACCCGCAATCAAGACGCCAACCTGATTGTTTGGAAGTGCAACCGGCGTTGCAGCTTGAATCATTAGGCCCCGCTTCTCACTCTGGGCCGAATCGACAGGATTCCTTGCGTTATGCGGACGAATGACCTCGGCCCGTGCGGCGAGCTTTGGGGAGATCTCCATCAGATCGTCCCGGCTTACCACCCCCACCTCCACGCTGGACGCTCCCTTCAGGGCCTTTTCGATGACTGACCAGTCCAAGTCAAGCTCAGCTGGCGAGGCCGGCTCACTACTAGCCAACAAGCGACCGTTTGAATCCAACAGTGCGATGAAGTCTAGTGAACCACCTTGGGCTTTCGACGCTAGTAGGCTGCCAAGCTCTGCATTCTTGTTGACCCCCTGGCTAATGACGCCATGGAAGCTCTGCGAATCAGCAATCGCAGCCAGCGTCGCGCGGTCGTTGACGAGCAGCTGGTTCATGTACTGTCCCGCAACTTTCAGGTCCCCGCCAACCTTCGAGGCGAGCAGTCGGTCGAAGCGCAAATCCCATTGGTAGATGAGTCCGCCGACGATAGCCGGCAGGATCACAAACATTGGAAGGATCGCGATTAGAAGCAGGCGGAAGCGAACTGAGCGCGCTCGGTTCATTGCAGATTCCTAGGCTGATACATTCCAACTGGAGCACTTACGATCAATCGTCTTTCGCGATATGCCCAAGATCGTGGCCGCTCTTTCGCGATCTCCGCCAGTCTCACGAAGCACTGCAAGGATGTGCCTGCGCTCGACCTCCGAGAGCAGCCGGCTTCGTGGGTCAGAGAGTGACTCCAACCGCTCAAGCTGAGTCGGAAAGTGTCCGAGTATCAGGCTACGCTCAACGTAGTTGTGAAGCTCGCGGACGTTCCCGGGCCACGAGTAGCTCTGAAGATATGCCCGGATCCTTTCGTCGATCGGAATCGGTTGAAGGCCAAGCTGCAGCCCCAGCTCACGCATGAAGCCCGCCGCCAGCTCCAACACATCAGCGCCGCGGTCATGAAGGCGAGGAAGCGACACCTCGAGAACGTTGATGCGATAGTAGAGATCCGACCGGAATGTTCCATTCTTCACTTCCGCAACCAAATTCTTGTTGGTTGAGAAGATGAATCTGACATCGATCGGAATCTCCCGATCTGCGCCAACTGGTCGTATCCGTCTATCTTCAAGCATCCTTAGCAGCTTTCCTTGGAGAGCCAAGGGAAGATCAGCGACTTCGTCAAACAGCAATGTTCCGCCTTCTGCATAGGCGACCAGTCCTTGGCGAGACGAGTTCGCTCCACTGAACGTTCCTTTGAGACTCCCGAACAGTTCAACGTCAATCAACTCGCTGGGAACAGCTGCACAATTTATTGGAATGAAAGGATGAGATGCCCGTGCGGACAACGCGTGCAGCGATCTTGCGGCAACCTCCTTTCCAGAGCCGGATTCTCCAGTGAACAGCACGCTACTGGGCAGTGGTGCGACCTTCGCGATCAGATCCTTGGTGGCCTGAATCGCACGCGAGCTACCTGTGAGCCTGTCTCGAAGCGCAGCTGGTGCACCGGAGCCATGTAGCTCGTGACGGAGAATGGCATTCTCCCGCCGTAGGCGACCGCGTTCCAGGCAGCGCGATATAGCGGCCAGCAACTGATTGGTTCTGAAAGGCTTGAGAAGAAAATCAGCCGCTCCCGCGCGGATAGCGCCGATAGCGGAATCCAAGTCTGCGTACGCAGTAATCAGAATGAAGTCGGCCAAGACCCCTCCCCTGCGCTGGTCCTCCAGCCACGCGATGCCACTCTTCCCTGGCAACACGTTGTCCACAATCACGATGTCAAAGTGGCGCTCCGTCAGATGCTGCTCCGCTTCAATGGTGTCAGCTGCAGCTTCCACAACTTTGCATCGCGGTCGCAAGGCACGAACCAAGAAGCTACGCATGCCAGGTTCGTCGTCAACGATCAGTATCGATGAGCGCGCAAGGTCCGGCCATGCAAGATCGCCGTTTGCGCGCTCTTCGGAAGATTGGTTGGCGCTCTTTGGCGTCATGTTTCCCTCAGTACAATTGAAGCGTGGCTAGTTCCGTCGATTCGTGTTCGAGTTCATTTCGATCTTTCGACCGCTAGATGACGGGTGACATATCGAACAAAACACCCCCTCTCACGACGTAGGACGTTGTGCACCAAAGGCCAGTCTGAGACGTTCAATGCTGTCGACCTCAGTCATATGCCAATCCGGAACTCTTGCCCTACGAGCCTAGTATCGACCTCTTGGTGGCCAAACGGACCGGGGGCTCCTCGCCATATTGCCCAGAGCGCCAATGGCCTCCGTGCCCCTCCAAGCCCCTCGGCGGTCGGTCGCCACGGGAGGCTGGAGAAGTCTCGCTCCCTTCGAGCGGATCATTACGCCAATTCGGCCATATGGGAAGCGCTGGGTGCGCGTTGTCCCCGCCTCGGCCGGAGCCACGCAGCGCGGCCAAGCGCGGGCGAGTCGATCCGCCTTGCAAGAAGGTCCAGGCCCTACCGCTCGCCTACCGGCATAGAGATGCCTATGCACCAGGGTCGTCTCCCATTTGCGCGGCTCGCGGGCAGATGTATCGTGGCTTTGGACTCTCTGAGTCTCCGACTGACTGATGGTTGCTCTTCCCCTCAAGACCCGGGCTTGTTGGGGAGCCGACTAAGGATGGTAGAAGGCGGGGCTGACGGGTCGGCCTCTGACGCGAGCCGGGAGGAGAGATCAGTCGCCCATTTTCGATGCAGGCGATCTGGCCCCCAAATATCTCAATGTCGTTGGGATCATGGCTGATCAGCAGCAGTGGAATACCGGCCCCGTCCAGCACGGCCTCCAGCTCCTGCCGCAAGTGCTGGCGAAGATCCTGGTCCAGCGCGGAGAACGGTTCATCCAGCAGCAGCGCCTGCGGCTGCGTCACCAAGGCGCGTGCCAAGGCGGTACGCTGGCGCTGGCCGCCGGACACCTGCGAGGGCAGCAGATCACCCACCGTATCGATGCGGAATGCGTGCAACCACTGCTCCACCGCATCGAAGCGCTGGCCGACCCGCGGATTCAACCAGCCCTTCTGCAGACCGAACGCCACGTTCTGGCGCACGCTCAGGTGTGGGAACAGCGCGTAATCCTGGAACACGTAGCCCAGCCGGCGGTGCTGCGGCGGCAGATCCACACCGGTGGCCGCATCGAACAGGGTCTGCCCCTGTAGGCGCACATGACCCTGGCCCGGCCTCAGCAGCCCGGCCACCGCCTTCAGGGTCAGGCTCTTGCCCGCGCCCGAGGGCCCGAACAGCACCACCTGCCGCTGCGTGCACTGCAGCGACACGTCCAATACGAAATCCTGGCCGGCCGCCTGCAGGCGACGCTGCACCTGCAGGTCAAGCCACATCACGCAGCTCCCGGCGACGTCCGCCCACCAGCCGCGCGGCCAGCAGCAGGATCACGATGCACACCACCGAGGTCAGGATCACCAGCGCATTGGCCTTGCCGTCCTGGCCGGCCTGCACCGCTTCGTAGATGGCGATCGACAGCGTCTGCGTGCGGCCGGGAATGCTGCCCGCCACCATCAGCGTCGCGCCGAACTCGCCCATCGCGCGTGCAAACGCCAGCAGCAGGCCGGCGAGGATGCCGCGCCACGCCAGCGGCAGCGTGATGCGGAAGAACACCGCTGCTTCGGACACACCGAGCGTGCGTGCGGCCTGCTCCAACTGTCCATCCACTTCCTCGAACGCCGCGCGTGCCGGCTTGAACACCAGCGGCAGCGAGGCCACCGCCGCAGCGATCACCGCCGCCTGCCAGGTGAACACCAGGTTGATGCCGAACCACGACTGCAGCCACGCGCCGATCGGGCCGTTGCGGCCGATCAGCACCAGCAGGTAATACCCCAGCACGGTCGGCGGCAGCACCATCGGCAGGGTCAGCAGCGAATCCAGCAGCTCACGGCCAGGAAATCGCCGACGTGCCAGCAGCGCGCCCAGTGCCACGCCCAGCACCAGATTGATCGCGGTGGCCCAGCCGGCCACCTTCAGCGACAACCACAGTGCGCTCCAGTCGAGATCCATGCCTCAGGGCTTGCCGAACCCATGCTTGGCCAGGATCGCCTGGCCCTGTGCCGAACGCACGAAGGTGGTGAAGCGCTTGGCTTCAACCGGTTGCGCACTGGCCTTGGTCACCGCCAACGGATAGGCAATGCGCCCCGCCACCGGCACCGCGAAGGCACGGCGCACCCGATCAGGCATCGCCTGCGCATCGGTGGCATAGACGAAGCCGGCATCCACTTCACCGCGCGCCACGTAGTCCAGCGACTGGCGAACGTTCTGCGTGGTGATGGTCTTGCCCTGCACCGACGGCCACAGGCCCGCCGCTTCCAGCGCGCCCTTGGCATAGCGGCCGACCGGCACGCTGTCCGGGTTGCCCAGTGCGATGCGCTGCACACCGGCACCGGCCAGGTCCTTCAAGGTACGCGGCGCAGCCTTGGCCTGCGGCGGCACCACCACCCACAGCGCGTTCACCGCGAACACCTCGCGGGTGCCGGCCGCCAGCAGGTCCTGCTGCTGGGCCTGGTCCATCGTGGTTTCATCGGCCGACGCGAACACATCCACCGGCGCGCCGCGGCTGATCTGCTGCAGCAGCACGCCGGACGCGGCGAAGTTGAAATCGACCTTGGTTCCCGGGTGTGCCTTCTCATAGGCGGTGCCCAGTTCGCGGAAGCTCTCGGTCAAGCTCGATGCCGCCGACACCGTCAGGTCGGCCGCCAAGGCCGGCACCGTGGCCAGCAGTCCCAGCAACAACAGTCCAACTCGTTTCATCATTGGTTTCCCCGTTTGGTTGGGTTTAGATCGGTTTCACCGCCTATCCTTGGCATCGCAGGCGCTACATAGCTGGCCCGCCCAGAGCTAGGTAGAGGGTGCACGACGGTGCGGACCTCGTTGGCGCAGGCTGTCTCGTACATCCACATCGAATTGAAGCTGCAGCGAGATGTCATCATCCAGCGCAATGCCAAAACCCAGACCATCACGACAGGGCAAACGTAATGCCAAGGACTGAACCGCTTCGCGAGGAAGCATCAACCGGCAGTACTCGCTCCCCTCCAGAAGCACCGCCTGTTGCCCTGCATGCAGTGATAGCACCATGCCCCAGCCGCGATCGCCGCCGAACCGCGTCAGGTTCTCCACCGATTCGCCGGCCAGCAACTGCGCTAGCTCCTCTTCATCAACGCGCAGACGAACTGCCTGCCGCTGTAGCTGGACTTTCATGATGCAATGAACTCGAGCTCGGTTGAGGTGTTGCAGTTGAGTAGCTGGTCGTATTCGCTATCCGCCAGTGGCAGCTCGATTGCGCCCAAGCGTTCTCGCAGGGCGTGTAGCGAGCGGTGCGCCGCCGGATTCTCGATCAATTCCCGCAACACATGCCGGCAATGGTCATCAATCTGCAACCGCATCGGCAGGGGTTCTTCCGCAAACAGCACACAGGCAGCCGAAGGCGCATCACGTAACCGTTGTAGTAACGCCGGGGTCACATTGGGCGTATCCACCGGAAGCACCAGAGCGGCAGCGTCCGGCATGCACATGGCCACACTGTAGAGCCCGCCCAACGGGCCGCAGCGTGCCACGCGATCAGGAATGCCACCGAAGGCCGGGTAGTTGCCACTCACCCATACCCTTTCCGCACCTGCCTGTCGCAGCAGGCCACGCATGTGCTCTAGCAGGGTTCGCCCGTGCCACGGTAGCAGCGCCTTGTCACGGCCCATCCGGCTGGAAAGACCACCGGCCAGCACGATGCCGTCAGTGGGAATGTTCGTGATCGTGTGCACATTCATGGGCATTGTCATGAGCTTGCGTGGGTTCGTTATCCGCATGGCAGAGACTGCAGCCTTCGGTCCACTCGCTGTCGCCGTCCTCGTAATGCTCCTGCTTCCAGATCGGGCACTGGTGCTTGACCACCTCGATCAACTGCCGGCAGGCCCGGAATGCCTCGTCTCGATGCGGGCTGCCGGCGGCCACCACCACCGCCACATCGCCAATGCCCAACCGGCCCTTGGCGTGGGCCACATACAGCTTCAGCTTCGGACCGAACGTCGCCTCGACCTCTGCCGCCAGGCGCTTGAACTCGTTCAGCACCAAAGGTTCGAACAGGTCGTACGTGATCCCGGTCACCGGCCGGCCGATGTTGACGTCGCGCACCTTGCCGATGAACACGTCGATGCCGCCGAAGCCCGGATCAGATACCGCCGCGATGCCTTCGGCCGGATCGATCGCCGCCTGCGCGCGGTCCACCACCGTCGCGATGATCTTCTCGCTCATCGCTCAGCCCCCGCTCACTGGTGGCAGGATCGCCACGCGGCCATCGTCGGGCAGCGCCTCGTGGTCGCGCAGCACGCGTTGCTGGTCGGCAAACGCCGAGTAGTCCAGCAGGCCCGCGCGGAAACCCGGCCAACGCACCGGCAGCAGCTCGCGCAGCGCCTGGCGCAGATCGGCCACGGTGCCACCGGCCACATCGACGGCGATTTCGCGGCTGGCATCCAGATCGGAAAACGCACCGAACAACTGCAGATTCACCTGTTTCATCATGACTCCTGGCTCACCAGCTGCACCGGTTCGTGGTGACCCCAGCCCTGCACGCGCACGAAGGTGCCAGCGCTGGCCAGGTCTCCCTCGGCCTCCAGCACCACCCAGGCGTTGGCCTGCAGCATGGACATCAAACGGAACGACTCCTGCCCGGACAGTACGCGCGCACTCAGGCGCCCCTGCCCGTCCATTTCCACCCGCGCCCGCGCGTGGAAGCGCAGACCGGGCGGCTTGCGCACGTCGGCCTGCAGCGGCAGCCGCAACACCGGTTCCGGTGCAAGCCCCAGCAGGCGGCGCAGTACCGGCTCGACGAAGAAGCGCTGGCCCACGGCAGCCGAAACCGGGTTGCCGGGCAGGCCGAAGTACAGCGCGCCATTGGGCAACACCGCGAACAACAACGGCTTGCCGGGGCGGATCGCCACCTTATGGAAGACGATGCGCGCACCACGGCCACGCAGCGCATCGGGAACGAAGTCGTAGCGGCCGGCCGACACCGCGCCGGTACTGATCAGCAGCTGCGCGCCAGCGGCCAGCGCTTCATCCAGCACCGCATTGAACGCGGCCACGTCGTCGCCCACCGTGCCCTGCCAGACCACCTCGGCACCGGCCGCCTGCAGGCGGCCCACCAGGTAGGGGCGATTGCTGTCACGGATCTGGCCCGATTCCAGCGCCTGCGCCGCCTCGGTCACCAGTTCCTTGCCGGTGGCGATCACCGCCGCCCTCGGCCGCGCCACCACCGCCACCTCACCCACGCCCAGGGCGTGCAGCAGGGTGCGGGCATTGATATCCAGCACCTGGCCGGCGCACAGCACGCGCTCACCCTCGCGCACGTCCTGGCCGCGCAGGCGCACGTTCTGGCCCGGCTTCACCGTCGCGGTCAGCGCGATGCGGGTCGGGCGGCCGTCCTCGCTGGCGAGGATCTCCACGTTCTCGACCGGCACCACCGTATCCAGGCCAACCGGCATGCGCGCTCCGGTCATGATTTCCCAGGCACCCTCGCCGCCTTCGGCGCCGGCATCGCCGGCTGCCTGCCAGCCCTGCACCGCGAATTCGGTACCGGCCTCGAACGTCGCGCCGTTGGCGCGCAGCGCAAAGCCGTCCATCGCCGAATTGTCGAACGGCGGCAACGACTGCCCGCTGTGGATGTCACTGGCCAGGGTACGGCCGCCGGCTTCATGCAGCGGCACGCGCTCGGCCGGCAGCGGCGTGGCCGCGTCCAGCAGGTGCTGCAAGGCTTCGCAATAGGGAATCATGAGTGGCCATCCCCCTCGACCATCGCCAGGGCGTGGCCCAGTACCGGCGCCAGGATATCCAGGCACTGCGCCGCCGCCTTCGGGCTGCCGGGCAGCGCGAACACCAGCATGTTGCCCAGCTGCACCACCTCGGCGCGGCTCAGCCAGGCCATCGGCGTGTGCTGTGCACTCAGCGCGCGCACCATCTGCGCCAGGCCATGTACCGGCCGCGCGTTCAGGGAACGGAGCGCCTCCGGGGTCAGGTCACGCGGGCCCAGTCCGGTACCACCGGTACACAGGCACAGGCGCACGCCCTCGGCGGCCAAGGCCTGCAGGCGACCCGCCAATGGCTCGATGCCATCGGGCAACACCTCAGCGGCCACCACCTCGCCGCCCAGCTTTTTCAGGCCGGTCACCAGGGTCGGGCCAGAGATATCCTCATAGGTGCCGTCGCTGGCGCGATCGCTCAGCGTGATCACCGCGCAGGCCGCGCCCTCCAGGCCCTTCGGCGCACGCGGCTTGAAACGCGTGCGCTCGGCATCGTCCATGCCGTCGGGGTGCAGCCAGACACCGCGCTTGCCGCCTTCCTTGAACAGCAGGCGGATACCTTCGATGCGCAGGGCCGGTTCCACCGGCTTGCTCAGGTCGTACAGGGTAAGCAGCGCCGCGTTGACGCCGGCCAGTGCCTCCATCTCCACGCCGGTGCGCGCCTCGCTGGCGCACTCGCACCACACGCGGATCGCCTGCCGTTCCGGTACCGGCGCGCAGAACACCTGCACCAGTTCCAGCGGCAGCGGGTGGCACAGTGGCATCAGCATCGAGGCCATCTTGGCGCCCTGCAGGCCGGCAATCTCGGCCATCACCAGCGCATCGCCCTTGGGCAGGCGGCGCTCGACGATCAGCGGATAGGCCACTGGACCGGCATGCAGCTCGCCCACCGCCACCGCACGTCGGCGGGTGATGCGCTTGTCGCGGACATCGGCCATATGGAAGGCCGCATTCAATTCCCCACTCATCGTGTTGCTCATCCTCCGATGGAGGCCAGGTGCGGGGTCAGCCCGGTCTGGCCCTGGTGCAGTCCATGCCCGGCCGCTTTCAGGCCAAGCTGCGTGGTAATGCGTGCCAGCAGCGCGTCATGGTCATCGTCGCTCTGCAGCAGCGGGCGCAGCGGCACGCCGAACTCGCCGAACAGGCACAGCCGCAGGTCACCCTTGGCGGTCACCCGCAGGCGGTTGCAGCCCTTGCAGAAGTCACGCGAATACGGGGCGATGATGCCCACCGTGCCGCGATGGTCCGGGTGGCTGTACTCACGCGCCGGGCCGGCATCGGCGGCGCGCGGCCGTTCGTGCCAGCCAGCCGCCAGCAGCTGCTCGATCACCACGTCGGCGCGCAGGTGGTGGCGCTGGAAATAGGCTTCGTTGTCGCCGGTGCGCATCAGTTCGATGAAGCGCACGCTGAAGGGGCGGTCACGCAGGTAGTCCATCCACTGCGGCAGCTCGTCGTCGTTCAGGCCACGCAGCAGCACCGCATTGAGCTTGATCGCCGGCAGGCCCAGCGCCTGCGCCAGGGCCAGGCCCTGTTCGATCTCCGGCAGGCGGTCATGCCCGGTGATGGTCTTGAAACGTTCGCGCTGCAGGCTGTCCATGCTCACGTTCAGCGCGGTCAGGCCGGCGCGGTGCCAGCCCGGCAGGCGCCGCGGTAGCAACGTGCCATTGGTGGTGATGGCCACCTTGCGGATGCCCGGCACCGCCGCCACGGTGGCGATGATCTCATCCAGGTCCTTGCGCAGGCTGGGCTCGCCGCCGGTCAGGCGGATCTTGCTCATGCCCAGCGCGGCAAACGCACGCACCAGGCGCGCGATTTCTTCCACCTGCAGGAAGCGCGGGCGGCCATCGGCCTGGTAGCCGTCGGGCAGGCAGTAGCTGCAACGGAAGTTGCAGGCTTCGGTCAACGAAAGGCGCAGGTACGGAAAGCTGCGTCCGAAACCGTCGGTGAGTTGGCGGGGATGATCTGCCAGTGCGCCCTCACCTACCGGCTCTGGCGCCCGAATGAGCTCGGCTGACATTCTTAGTCCTCCCTACGACATGCCGGCGCAATCACTGTGAAATGACCACCCTGACCGGGATCGACTTCGCCGCGGGGGTACCACTGATGCGATCGAAGTAATCCAGAGGTAGCAGTGGATTGAGTTCAGGGTAGTAGCCCGCAATCGCGCCACGCGGCATCGGATAGTCAAGCACAGTCAACCCATCGACCCGCCGGCAGACGCCATCACTGGAGATCGTCTCGAGGCTCACCTGTTCCTCCTTCCCAATCCCTCGTGCTACTCGATCTTCCAGGTTCATGAAGAGGATCATTCGATCGTTATACACACCGCGATAGCGATCGTTGTAGCTGTAGATTGTCGTGTTGTACTGGTCATGGGAGCGAACCGTGGCCAGCCGAAGCATAGTGGGATCCTCGACCAGGTCGTTCACTTCAAGACCCGGCAACACCAGAATATTGGCCTTCCCGTTAGGTGTCGGCCACTCACGGCGGCGCGGCGGAATGTCCAAGTGGAAGCCACGCGGCGCCTGGATCCGTTCATTGAAGTCTGCGTAGATGCTGGGATAGACCGCCGCGATCAGCTCACGAACATGGTTGTAATCGTGCATGCAAGCTGCCCAGTCGACCTTGCTGTCCGGCAGTGTTGCCATTGCCATGCGGCACACGATCTCAACTTCCGGAAGAACATGTTCACTCACAGGCTCCAGTACTCCACGGGATGCGGTGACATTCGACATGGCATCCTCAATGGTGACAAACTGCTCACCCAGCGGGGTATGGATCCACTCCGAGCGCGCCACCACCGGTAGGATCAGCGCCTCCTTGCCATGCACTAGGTGGCCACGGTTGAGTTTGGTGGCGATGCCAACCGTAAGCTCAAGACCACGCATTGCCCTGTAGGCAATTTCGGTATCAGGAACAGCATGGATGAAGTTCCCGCCCATGCCGATGAAGACCTTGGCGGTTCCAGCCAGCATCGCCTCAATAGACTCAACCACATGGTGCCCATGTTCGCGCGGCGGTTCGAACCCGAACACGTCGCGAACTTGGTCCAGGTAGCGTTGCGTCGGCTTCTCATCAATGCCGACGGTACGGTCGCCTTGCACGTTGGAATGGCCGCGAATAGGAGCAATGCCCGCCCCGGGCTTTCCGAAGTTGCCGCGCAGCATCAGCAGATTGGCAACCTGCTGCAAAAGGCGAGATCCTTGCTGGTGCTGGGTCAGGCCCATGCCATAGCAGATAATGGTCGCACGGGAACGGATGTAGATCTCTGCACAACGCAGAATCTGCTCCTTCTTGATCCCGGACACTTGGACGATCTGGCTCCACTCCAGGGACATCACTTCTTCACGCAATGCCTCCAGCCCGACGGTGTGCTCGGTCAGGAATTCGTGATCGAGAACAGACTCGCCGGCCGCTTCCCGCTCGAACATAGCCTTCATGATGCCCTTGATCAGGGCCAGGTCACCGCCGATGCGAATGTGTACAAATTCACTGGAAATCTCGGTGGAGCCAAACGTGGCCATCTGCACGACGTCCTGGGGCTCGGCAAAGCGAATCAGCGCACGTTCCGGCATAGGATTGACCGCGACAATTGGAGCATTACGCTTCCGCGCCTCCACCAAGTTGGACATCATTCGTGGTGAGTTGGTGCCTGTGTTCTGGCCGATGACGAAGATGGCCTCAGCATGCTCAAAGTCATCGAGCACGATAGTGCCCTTGCCGACACCAATTGCCGGCGGCAACCCCCGGCTGGTCGGCTCGTGGCACATGTTCGAGCAGTCCGGGAAGTTGTTGGTTCCGAACTCGCGCACGAAGATCGAGTACAGGAACGCGGCTTCGTTCGGCGTCCTCCCCGAGGTGTAGAACTCAGCCTCATGCGGGCTGGACAGGGCCTGCAGGTGTCGCCCGATCAGCGCGAAGGCCTCATCCCAGCTACAAGGAACGTAATGGTCGGATACCGGGTCATATCGCATCGGCTCGGTCAATCGACCCTGCATCTCCAGCCAATAGTCGGACTGCGCCATCAGCTCCTGGACAGTGTGCTCCGCGAAGAACTCACGCGTGGCGCGATGCTTGGTTGCCTCCCATGCCAAGGCCTTCGCACCGTTTTCGCAGAACTCCAGCTTCTTGGTGTGATCTGCATCCGGGAAAGCGCAACTGGGGCACTTGAATCCCCCAGGCTGATTCATCGACAAAAGCGCTTTAGATCCCTTGGCAATGACGCTCTGCTGCATCAGAACCTTGGCGGTTGCACCGGCGGCACCCCAACCACCGGCAGGATGGTCGTAGGCTTTGTAACGGGGGATCTTCTGCTCTGACATGACAGGCACTCGCAGCATGCAATTGGGAGTGGGAAAAGTTAAGCACGCGACGGCCTCCCCTTCCACGGACAGTATGTCCACCCTGCCCAGACAAGACGTCCGGCGTACACGCCGGGGATCGAATCGAGGCACTGGTGTCCGATACGAGTGCCTCAACGGACCCGAAGCGCTCATCCTGGCCCTCACCACGAACAGGTCTTCACGCCACCCGCCATCGATTGTAACTATCTAATTTATCGGGCGTTTTCTAGCTACAGGCACATGTAGCGGACAGGCGGGCCACAGCCCCTCGAACAGAATGTCGGATCAACTCAGCCAAACTGTCCATCTGCGAACATTTGTAAATTTTGACCGCAGCGGGGTGTACGCCTTGGGATACTCTCCGCACTGTCAAACCACTAAGAAGTCCCCGACCCGAGGGACCCTGCACGCCCAGATCATCGTTACCGGCTTCCCTCCCCGCCAGGCCTCATCTCCATGCAAGCGCCCAGCCCAGTACCTGCCAACGAGCCCTGCGGCATCGCATATCGAAGAACCCTTCGGTGGCGTGGTGGCGAGCGCGGCTCAATCATGGACAGCGTTGCCGAAGAAGTGCCTGTCGCGATGCTCTACAACGACAGTCCTTTCTCGGTGATGATGGCCAGCCCAACGGATCTGGAAGACTTTGCGCTGGGCTTTTCCATGACGGAGGGAACAATTTCTGATCCCTCCCAACTTCTCCGGATTGAAGTGAGGCCATCGCTGGAAGGCATTGAGCTGGCGATGGAAGTCACAGATAGTGCGCCCATCGTGTCAATGCCCAACGACGCCACCCGCAACCTACCCGGGCGTAGCGGTTGCGGGCTATGTGGAGCTAGTCGACTGGAGCAAGTGCTCAGAATGCCTTTGCCAATCGACCGACCCACCACCTACTCCGCCTTGGCGCTACGCGTAGCACTGTCCTCGCTAAAAGGGCTACAGCCAATGAACGAGGCTGCCGGCTCAACCCACGCAGCAGCATGGGTTCTCCCGGACGGAGCTATCGAAGTGGTACGCGAAGACGTGGGCAGGCACAACGCACTAGATAAGCTCATTGGTGCAATGAGGCGCTCATCGACTTCAACCAACGAAGGTCTCGTGCTTCTATCTAGCCGTGCTAGCTACGAAATGGTGAGTAAGGCCGCCTATGCAGGCATGGCGATCGTTGCAGCGGTATCGGCACCCACAGCCTTAGCCATAGATCTCGCAAAGGCCGCAGGGATCTGTCTTGTCGGTTTCGCGCGCTCGGATGGCTTCAACATCTATTCACACCCCCAGCGCCTACTCGATTTGGAAGCTGCACACCTAGCAGCCGTATGACGCCAGATGACGCCTGCCGTGCAATGAGCAAGGATCTCCGCCGATGAAATTGCTAGGCACCATCGGAACTTGAGCCGCTAGCCACCACCCACCCCCTATTGGGATCGTTATGGACGCCCTCCTCCTTTCCCGAATTCAGTTCGGCTTTCTCATCAGCTTCCATGTGCTCTTCCCTGCCTTCACCATTGGCTTGGCCAGTTGGCTTGGTTTCGTGGAATGGCGCTGGCTTCGAACCCGCAACCCGGTGTGGCGGGATCTGTTCTTCTTCTGGCAGAAGATCTTTGCCGTGTCCTTCGGCATGGGCGTGGTAAGCGGTATCGTCATGGCGTTCCAGTTCGGCACAAACTGGCCTCGTTTGAGCCAGATCGCCGGAACCGTAATCGGCCCCCTACTGACTTACGAGGTCCTGACAGCCTTCTTCCTGGAGGCAAGTTTCCTCGGAGTGATGATGTTCGGCTGGGGGCGAGTATCACCACGCCTGCACTTCTTTTCCACATGCATGGTCGCACTTGGAACGCTCTTTTCAACGTTCTGGATTCTTGCCTCCAACAGCTGGTTGCATACGCCTGCGGGCTACGAAATGATCAACGGAGTGGTCCATCCGGTTGACTGGTTCGAGGTTGTGTTCAATCCATCGTTCCCCTATCGACTGGCCCATATGGCAATAGGGTCATTCATAACAACCTGCTTCGTGGTGGGTGGTGTTGGCGCCTGGTACCTGCGGCGTAAGGAGCACGTCGAAGCCGGCCGCAAGATGCTTGGGGCGGCTGTGATATTTGCGGCCATTACCGTTCCTGTTCAGATTTTCGTGGGTGACATGCATGGTCTGAACACCCTCAAGCACCAGCCGATGAAGATCGCAGCGGTAGAGGCTCACTGGCATCAGGGCCAAGAAGGTGAAGGAGTTCCGCTGGTCGTCTTCGCTGTACCAAATGAGAAGGAAGAGCGGAACGATCTTGAGATCGCGATTCCGCGTGTTGGCAGCCTCATCCTGACTCACTCCATGGATGGAACCTTCGCACCGCTGACATCCGTACCGGCGAGCGAACGACCTCCGGTCACGCCTGTGTTCTTCGCATTCCGGATCATGGTTGGGATAGGCACCCTCATGCTACTGCTCGCCTGGCTTTCTGCTTTCACCCTGGCCCGCCGTAAGCTGTTCGATTCCGGGGCCCTGCTGCGCGCTTGGAACTGGATGCTTCCAAGTGGGTTCGTTGCTTTGGTGGCCGGCTGGTTTGTCACCGAGATGGGGCGCCAGCCTTGGATTGTCTATGGCGTTTTGCGAACGGCTGATGCCGTGGGACCGCAAACGGCCTGGATGACAGCGATCTCACTCGCGGTCTATGTCGCTGGATATGCGTTCGTATTTGGTTGGGGCATCTGGTATCTGGTCAAGATCCTCCGACATGGCCCACATGCCCAAGACGGAAGTCCGTCGCTAGAGGGTGGTGATCGCACACCTGCACGGCCTATCTCGGCCGCTGATCAATCTCTCTGAGGAACGCTGACATGGACTCGATGACCTGGTTGCCCATCGCCTGGTTCGCCGTCATCAGCTTCGGCGTCCTGATGTACGTCGTCCTCGACGGCTTCGTACTCGGTATTGGCATTCTCGCGCCCTTTGCCGAGGATGAAGAGCAGCTCGATGTGATGATGAACACCGCTGCCCCAATATGGGATGGCAACGAAACCTGGCTGGTGCTCGGCGGAGCCGGATTGCTAGCAGCGTTTCCAACAGCCTATGCAGCGCTTCTTTCGGCCCTGTACCTTCCAGTACTTCTGCTGCTTGTATCATTGGTTTTCCGGGGGGTCGCCTTTGAGTTCAGGTTCAAAGCCCATCGCTCCAAGAGGCTTTGGAGCGTGGCTTTCGGCCTTGGCTCGCTTCTGGCCGCGTTCTCTCAAGGAGTGATTCTTGGCACGGTGGTGCAAGGCGTGCCAATGACTGGTGACACCTACGCTGGCGGGCCATTCCTATGGTTCAGCCCCTTTGCCATGCTTACCGGAGCAGCCTTGGTTGCCGGCTACGCCTTGCTTGGAGGCACCTGGCTAATCTTGAAGACCGAGGGGCGAACCCACGCACTTGCCAGGCGCCTGACCCGCCCCCTGGTGGTCGCCGTGATCGTGGCCATGGGGCTCGTGAGCAGCTGGCTGCCGTTCCTTGATCTGCGACTAATGACTCGCTGGTTCAGTGACGGGAATTTCTGGTGGCTGTCCCCCGTCCCCCTTCTTACGCTCGCCGTGGCAGTGGCGCTGTGGCGCGCGGAGAAACGCCCCACTCATGATCTTGCCCCTTTCCTACTGAGCCTGTCGTTGTTTGTCCTGGGTTACCTAGGCCTCGTACTCGGCATGTGGCCGTACCTGCTCCCCCCGGCATTGACGATCTGGGATGCAGCAGCGCCAGTGTCGTCGCTTGGCTTCAGCCTGGTCGGCTTGGCGGTCATGCTTCCTGTCATCCTGGGCTACACCGCCTGGTCATACCGCGTTTTCCGCGGCAAGGTGAGTGCGAGCACGAGCTATCATTGAGCGTGATATGCCGCCCATTCGCCTGAAGTGGAGAATGGGCTCAACTAAAGCCCGGAAAGGGCGAGTGGGTTCGGTGGCGGCCGACTCATGAACTGAATGTCACTGGACTATCTTCAGCTAAGCCGAAGGTCAAATGCCACCGCCTCTGGCCCTCGACTTGACTCAATCAGTTAGCCAATACGCCCGGCCTCCCAGAATCGTGTATCGCCCTAAGACACACAGGATGTGATGAGTGGGGCCTTCAGCCGACCCTGAATCGTATGCCTTCGGATCGAACTGACTTGAAGGAAAGTCGATGATTCACGGTGAGGTGGTAGAAGAACGCCTCACACCAACGAAGTCGCCTAGAAAGAAGGACTACATCATGTATGGGGCCGCTACGAGATAGCCACCTGACAAGAGTGAGTGGGTCCCTTCCCGACAGCATGGGGCTAAGTAGCTCAACAGTAGAGCCTCTGGCCAACGTGCAAACCCACGGCCGTACGGATCTTAACCATAGGTGGAAGCCCTCCCGCTCAAGCCTACGCCTTTCAGCAAGCTCCGCTCTGAGCTGACGCCGGCGAACTTGGCGGGCTATCTCCAAGTGTGGCGAGTACTCCCCCTTGCCATGATAGGCAACCTTCAGGACGTAGCCCCGGGCCCTGGTAGGAATCGGTGAGTACGAAGCTCGAACACGCGCAAAGAAGTACCCCGCGAAAACGGCAGTTGCGACGAGAACAACATGAAGTTCGCTCGGGGCGATACGGTATCCACTCGCGGTGAAGAACTGGACGCAAACAAGTCCATCACAACCCGTAGGAATCAACGTTCGATACAACGTCGTCCCGGGAACATACAAGAGAAAAATGAAGCCATAGGCGCACCATTTCCAGCAATGAACTCGCTGATCCAGCACCGGCTCCCAACTGAGCTCTCTTTTGGGGCGGCGCAGAACGTAAGCGCCAATGAAGAGCAGCGAAGGAACGCCCAATAGCAGCAGCAGGTCGATGATCTTCTGAATTGAGTACATGGCAGGGTACTTAGAACGTCGCTCCGGAGCTCCTGGGCAAACGGGATGCCATCGACTGGATTCGTGGCCGGGACGACCCGCCAGGAGTCTGGACAGGGCTGTATCGGCCGCGCGACATGGAACTTGAACCACTGATTCGTCCATGCTCAATGGCCTACTCGCGCTCCTCGGCATAGCACGGCTCCCCAAAGAACCTAGAACACCGCTGGAGGAAGCGACGGGACTTTCACTCACAACTCCAGCGCAGCCACGGACAGCAGTGTGGCGATATCTGAAGATCAGATAGACGCGGACTCGCCTCGCTGCTATGCTGGTGAGCTAGGCGAGCGATCTGAGAGACAAGTGGCCTATGTTGTCACCCAACCGACCCTCATTTCGCATTGGCCAGAGTTGGACGATTTCGTTCGTTCAATCGGCCCGTTCTTAGCCTGCGCCTGGTGCGCACTGGAGCGCTCAAGGACCGTAAGCGGGCCTGTTGCCGCCGAGGGCTTGGCCTCAGCCGCACTCGATACGCTTGCCTCACTTCGCGTACTGCAGCGCATTCCCATCGCAGCCCCCAATTCCGGGGCGAGGTCCTTGTATGAGCCTCTGGCATGGACCTATCAGGCCGCTTGGTCACGTCAGGACGTGAGTCTGGAGGCCAGGTTGACCAGTACGCTTACCCGATGGGCTGCCGAATGCCCGTCCACTGCCAAACGGACCTTGGGAACCTCGCTCGCAGAGAGCGAAGCCCGTGCATACCTGGCCAACCTGCTACGCAAGTATCGGCTATCTCCCACGCTGGGCAATGGCCTGAGATCGACCCAGCTCCCGGAGTGGAATGCACTGAGCTTGGGACGCAAGAGGTATGTACTGTGGGCCGGCATGCGCAACGTTGCGTCGGAGTTCCTGAAAGCTGATCTGGACGAGGAGGCCGCCCGTCGGGTACTTGATCGAGAGATCAGCAGGAGATGCACTTGGCTCGTTAGCCGAGTTCAATCGGGAGCACTTGGCCCGACTGACTTTTGCTTCGTGCCAGGCCATGGCTGGCGTCAGCCGTTGATCTTGGACGTGGCAATGGAGACGTTTATCCCTCTGGGCAGACAGTACTGGCTGCAGCCAAGTAGCGACTGGAGGCTTTAGCGGATACTCTCCGCGCCGCGTCCACTAGTGGGCGCGCGACCCAGCGAATCCGGTGTCAGCGGTCGACTAGATCGCGTAGGTATCGGTGGCGCCAATAGCCAGGGCTGGCCTTGAACGACTGATGAGCTCGCCACGCGTTTGATCTGGAAGGGCAACTACGAGCGCAGTCCCTGTGCCCATTGCTGCAGGAAATCCTCCTGGACAGCGGTCTCGATGGCACCCGGCCTGACACGTCGCACCGAGCCAATGGCAGCCTGCGCTGTTCGCTCAGCCCCTGACTGCAGTAGAAGCATCGCTGCGACAGTGCCGGCTCGCCCCAGCCCACCCTTGCAGTGGACCACAATGCGCAGGCCCGAATGCAAACTCCGAACGAGCATTGACCCCAGTACTGGCCATCGTTCGAGCAACCTCTGGTCAGGTGCTGCGCCATCCGTGATTGGAAGGCCATGCCATGAGATGCCCTGCCCTTCAACCACTTGAGGCAAGCACTCGATCCGCAACTCACTGAACTCCCACGGCTCGAGTAGCGTGATCAGGTGGCTGGCTCCCCAACACTGAATCACAGAGACATCCACATCGATGTCTCTCGCCCATGCCCCCGTCATCGCAACTTCTTGGTACTTACCTGGCGCGAAGGTCACACCAATTGCCCCTCCCCTTTCGCCAACCGGGAGTTCCGCGATAGCTAAAGGGTGGGTCAAACTTGTTCGAATCATGTCGGATCTCCTGAACGACAGCCCATTCC
The DNA here is from genome assembly GCF_056481145.1 of Stenotrophomonas sp. 93052_Sma. NCBI lineage: Bacteria > Pseudomonadati > Pseudomonadota > Gammaproteobacteria > Lysobacterales > Lysobacteraceae > Stenotrophomonas > Stenotrophomonas sp. 93052_Sma. Next base: position 2,325,911 of record NZ_CM151134.1, on the reverse strand, counting down.
TATGCAGCAACCGGCGCTGCTGGCTGGAAGAGCTGCACCCGCCAACCCACTCACTAAGCACACCAACTACAACGGAACAACCAATCGTTCCTTCAGCATCTCAAGGGCCACTTCCAGGCCGGCGTCATCCGCGTCATATGGAGCGCCGAACAAAGAGACCTCAATCCAATAGCGCTCCTGCCCCGGATGGATGTAGTCCGCGTGATCGTCCAGCAACAGCGCTGCACCCAGGATCGGAGACACATACCGGAGGTCCTTCGTTGCCCCTCCCCAGAATGTATATGGCAACTCAGCGAACCAGCCTGGCGCGCTCCCTTCCTCGACCAGCAGCCGCGAAATCCTGCGGAAAGCTGCCTCAGGGACCGTGGTGTAGATGACCAGATGCTCGAAGAGTTCATGAGCGACCTCAAGGAACTGATAAAGCCCTGGGCGTGGAATCTGGCTGACAGCATTTGAGATCAGCGTCCCCTCGAGATCGAGAGCAAGGATGGTCGGTCGCATTGAGCGCTAGGATCCTCATCAGCAGTTGGACACTTGGATCTGGAGCGTTCCGCGCTGCGCTTGGTCATCGGACGCAGTTGCGGAACGCCAATGAGTCAGATATCTGAGAACTTCTCGGCTTGCTTAAGCTGATTCTCCAGAGACTGGATCTTTTCCCTATAGTTGGCAGCTATGTAGGGCTTGTCATTGAAGTCCAAAGCCGTCTGAGGAATTAGTTCGAGCTCGACTCGCGTTGAAGACGCTTGTCGAATTGCCAGTGTCGACCACGCATCATCACCTTTTACGAAGCCAACATTGAAGCGCGCCGTGACGCCGCGGCTCGGCTTGAGGCCATCAATCGATCGGAAGTCGCTGTGCACCCGCGACTTTGCCGTGGGCTGAGCTTCGCCATTGATGTAGAGCGTCGCCGCCCAGCTGGCCTGGCTGAGCGCCAAAGTTGAGCTATTCGCAATTCGCGCCTCAATGACCGGCTTCGGGCCAAAGAAGCTGTCCTCGATCCGTAACGTTGCGCCACTCGCACGCACTCTTTCTAGTTCGGTGATCGTCGGCCGCTGCGCGTTGGCCTGCTCCTGCAGAGCAAGAATTTCTTTTGGATGGGCATCCCTAATCTGCTTGATGTGCCCCCTAACCACCTGTCTTATAGATGCATTCGGGTAGGCCTTGTTCAGCTCAGCCAGATCAAGGCCGGCAACGGCCCAGTTGAAGGCATCCCGCTCATGGGCACTCAGCTCGGCGTCAATTGCGTCAATCGACGCTCTGTATTGCTCCTGCGTGCCGTCAGTGACCAACTTCCTGTCTACTGGACCGCTGCAGGCGGCAACTAGGACCGTCAGAGCAAGCAGCAAGCCCTGCCTGCCCCAGCCAGCTGCGTCGCGTCGACGTTGTTCTTTGATCATGCCCTTCCCCTGTCAATGAGAAGCACAGGATATCTGGTTTTTAGATATCGGAGAACTGGATATAGCTTCTGAAGCCGCTCAACCAGGGTGCGGCCGTGGCCAAGACAATCCATCGCAAGGAATACGCCGCCCTGATTGAGACCGTCAGAGACGCGCGCTTGGCTGCTGGCCTTACCCAAGTACAAGTGTCCAGCAAGCTGGGGCGCAGCCAGTCGTTCATTAGCGATGTTGAGACAGGGAAGCGCAGGGTTGACGTCGTGGAGCTTAGGGACATAGCGCGCCTGACAGGCCTATCCCTGGGCAAGCTCATTGCCGACTTTGAGAAGCGACTCAAAGACTGACTTTACTGAGCTAAGGCTCAGTCTTCTTCAGATGCGTACCACTAGGCTCACGCCTAGTGCCCACCCCACTATCCCGCTCAACGAGCATGCGACCACTTTGAGCAAATGGCTTCTTGCCAGTTCTGGCTACACAGGACTGGCTGGTCAAGTGGTGGCCTCCAGCGCACCATCCGAGCTAGAAGGGAAAGCATTCATAAGCCCTGTCGGCGCGCTTGACTGACGATTCCTTCGCAATAAGAGGTTCAGCGCTTCAAGGAAATCCCTTTGGGGCGACCTCTTCGTACTGACCATAGCTTAAAAGGCTCGGCATGCATTGCAGAACCAGCATGCGCATCTCCCCGCAAGAACAGTGACCTCCACCGCGCGGCTAGCGTTGATACCTCTCCCTTGTTGACGCCACTTCAAGGTAACGAAAGATCCTGGAGGCGCATCTCACGGCTCATCAACCATGGGATGCGGATGCTCAACGTCAACCAGCATGTCGACAGAACGCATGAACTTCAGAAGCACTGCGCCCAGAGGCTTGATGCGGGTGTAAGGCGAGCTTCCGATGCTAGAAGTGGGCAGGACTTCCGCCACGCATGCCGCTACCGGACTGATTGGCGCAAACTGCTTGAGAGTTGCAACCTCGCCGTGACAAACATCCTCCGGCACGTCCAGCAGCCCAAGAAACAGGTCGTCAATTGCATCTTGAGTCGGCAAAGATCCGCCGAGCTCAGTCCCAGCCAGCTGCGCGAATGCTCCTTGCCTTGTCAGATCATTCACGAAAGCAAGATAGTGCGAGTGAAACCGGGCGAAGAATGTATCCACCCCACCTGTGCGAGGAGTCACCGGAAGCATGCACGGATAGTCATCTGCGAAGAATACCCCCTTCGCCGAATTGCTACTAAACGCGCTGGAATCCGTATTGCCAAGTGGAAACCCAACATCCTTTGGCAACAGCGATCCCCTACGAAGCCTGACCACCCGCTGCTCCATCAACAGCTGGATTGCCGTGCATGCGTCGGGGCGCAATCCCCAAACAGCACAAAAACGAATAATTGCCCAGCGTAGTGCATCCCGGACATCTACTGCAGTCTCGAGCCTACCGCTGTCTATAGCTAACAGATAGTTACACGCACACAGGCCTATCGCGTCCAAGGAGCCACCTTCGGCCACGTTGAACATGGACTCCAAGGCATCTACCCGACTTGGCGCATAGCTGCTGAGGCCAGGGAGATTGTGATGAGAAGCCACCAGGCGTTCGGTGATGGACGGCATCAGTAGCCCAAGACGCTCCATTAGTGATCGACGTACGCCCCGCAATTGCTCCGCAGTGGGAGCCTCTGTGCTGCAGATCATCCAGATCGGATGCTCGAAGGCCTCCTTTGCAGCCGCGAACGCTGGATCCCCATGCACCGAGTCAATCAAGTATCCACCAGGACCGCGTAGCTTCCCTGGATGATGCCCCTTGCTGAAGAACCGGTAGAAGGATCGGGGACGACCGTTGGCCGCTTGCGCGTGTATATCGAGCCCAACTCTAGGCAAGAGCAACTGATCAAGATCATCCCAGGTCAGTCGATCGCCATGCAGCCTTCGCACAACGCAGGCCCACACGCTATTGCGGACGACCAGCGCCACGTCTGTTGGAATCTTGCCACGAGGCATACTTATGGATCTTCTGAAGCGGGACTAAAGAATCCCCTAGAACTGGCTGCAATTGTGCATGATGGGGTCCAACGGTAGCTAGGAGTTGCGTCATGCCTATCCAGAATCCAGAAGCAGCAGTCTCCACCGAACTCAGTCGCGAGCTGCTAGAGCGGCATGGGGAGCTCATGGGCGGCAGCGACCTCCAGCGGAACCTTGGCTTTCCAAACGGCCGCACCTTCGGCCGAGCCGTCCAGCGTGAACTTTTGCCGGTTCGCACCTTTCCGCTGCCAGGTCGGCGGGGGTTGTTCGCCAAAACGCGAGATGTCGCTGAGTGGCTGAACTCGCTGTAATTCCTGAGCACGCGAGCTGAGGCCGAAGCCAAAAGGCCCGCACCACTTCTGATCTGCTGAAACTCACCTAGGCGCACAGTGCGCCCCTGAACGGCTTGACGCCAAAACTCCAGCTTCAAAGGAGGCATTTAGCCCCCCAGTTCATCAAATCTCCGACCCCGGAAATGAAATCGCCCCCGCAGCAACGGGGGCGATAGCCTCGCCCGGAGCGAGAGGGGGTGAAGCTCTACGATAACGTATGTAGGCTCCCGCAATTCCGACTTCGTGTCAAGCGGCAAAGCTGCTTGAGCGGGCATCTGCGCGCTCCGACTGCCATCGTATGGCAATCGGCACGGCACCCCATGCCCGAAATCCCCAATGACCCTGCTGGCCATTGCCGCCAGTACCGAGCCTCATTCTCCGAGGCCAACCGGGAAGTCGATCGATGAAGATCCAACACTCAGCTGACCATGCATTGAGTCATCCCTCAATCGCGATTGCGCAGCGCCACTCCTCGACCATGCGAACTGCAGTCATCCACAAGGAGGCAGCATGAGCAACCACGCGACCAATCCCGTGAGCCCGTTCCAAGGCGTAGCGTCTGCACGCGCCTCCGACCCGCTCCACAATGGGAAGGATCGACCGCTGGCCCCCCGTGAACTAACCGCTGGCCAGATCAAGAGGGGGGACATCTTCACCTTCTTTAGCCCGAAAGAGAACCGGACGGTTACCGTACACGGCCCCCTGCAACTCGCGCTTCGACTGCAATTGGAGTTTGATCCATCAGTGGCGGCCGTGACCGAGAGGCCTCGGTCCATCCCGGTAGGACTTGACAGCATGGAACTCCATTTCTGGTTTCAGAGGCGCGGAGGCCAGGAGATCTATGCAAACGTCATTCCGAATTCGCAGACAGTACCCGGCGTGGATGGCAAGCGTCGTCCTCGCGAGCTGGACCGGCTTCGTTCAGCAGCCAAGGATGCAGGCATCTCTTTGTGGCTAATCACGGAGGACGAACTCAAGGCGCCCGGCGGCAGGAATGAGCTCTGCTACCAACTGCTCGGGTTCTGCCAGTCAGCCAAGGATCTGGGGAGCAGCCTGGCGTTGCGACAGGAAATCGCCGCGACCATCGAGCGAAGCGGCAGCATCAGTGCAGATGAACTCATCCATGAGCTCAGGCACCACCCTCGAACTCACATTCAGGGGGTCGTGGCTGAGTTGCTTCACGTCGGATTTCTGGCGACCGATGCATTTCCTCGAATGACGGGGCGATCAAGGATCTGGAGGGCCGACCCATGAGTTCCAAGTTCAATGCCGTCGACCTCGAGTCGATCCGGGCAACTCCAAGGCCAAATGGGATCGTACTTCCAGCTGATCAACAGTCGGAATTTCAAGCCCGCCTGTCAGCACTCACCAGCGTCCTTGATGGGGCAACCTTGGTCGACGCAGCCCTTCGATGGGGCGTGCCGCGAAATACCCTCTCTCGAATGATCCGGACCGCACTGCTCTTCGACGAGAGCGGTCATCGAGTCGGATACCGAGCCTGCATTCCCTATGCGCGATTCAGCGTGTCAGATCGCAACAACTCGGTCGTCCCCGATAGTTCACATCCGTTCGCCATAGATGCTGTCCTGCAAGCGATCCCCGAACTCGGCGATGCAGTCGCAAGATTCAAGGGCGCCTTGCCAACACAGTCCAAAAGGAGCCCCGCGTTCGACAGGCTGCATTCCCAGTTCGTGAAGGTGCTGACTGGGAAGGGCTTTCAGGCCATGTATCCGCTCAACATCCGTGACAAGGGAAGACGAGCACTGACCTCCCTCATAAAGCGCATCCGAGGCACAAAGAGCGAAAATGAGATGCTCTTGGCTGCGGATGAGCCTACTTCCACCCGAATCGAGAACCTACTCAGCATTCGGCCATTTGATCGAGTTGAGTACGACGAGCATTCCGTCGACATCGACGCATGGCTGGCCATGCCGATGGCGGACGGCTCATTCCGGCTAGAGAAGATTAGTCGGATCTGGCTACTGGCAGTTGTTGATGTCGGGAGTGGCGCCATCCTTGGTTGGGAAATGGTGCTTGGCCGGAAGTACGAGCAACACGATGTAGTCAGCCTGTTCGCGAAGATCATGAGCCCCTGGCAACCAAGGGATCTGAGCACGTCGAACTTGAGCTACTCGACTAGTGCATGGATGCCGTCGATCTACCTAGTGGATGAGGTAGTGATGAGAAGCGCAATGATCGCAATGGACAACGACTCATCCCATCACGCCAAGATGACAGTCCGAAATCTCATTGATCATCACAAGGGAATCCTGCACTTTGGACGATCCGGGATGGGCGAAGGTCGCCCCTACATCGAGGCTCTATTCAAGAAGATTGAGAATGGCCTGCTGCGCCACATCGCCGGCGGCTTTGCTCCCGCAACGCAAGTGAATGAGCGTCAAGTCACTACAAAGCTTGACGGGAAAGACCACCCCATTCTCCTGGAGGTCTTGAAAGACCTCATTGACACCTATGTTACCTCGCACAATGTGACGAGCCGGTCCACTCGCGAACCCAGGTCGCCCAAGCGAATCATTGATGAGCATCTGGCATCTGGGGAGTGGGTGTGGCATGCACCTGGCACCGAAGATGACGTGAGAAACATGACCGTTAGGCGGATGAAGGTGACCATCAGAGGCTCCAGAAGGAGTGGTGTACCTCCCCTCGTCTATCTCGACCACGCTAGGTACAGGTCACCAACACTGTCTGGACAGTGGCACCTGATTGGGCAGTCATTTGACGCAACCTACGAAGACTGGCGAGACATTCGCAAGCTGACCCTCTGGAGAGGCGGTAAGCGTGTACTCACACTTCACGCTCTCGCCCCATATGCGAGCGTGGCCCACACGCTGTCGATCAGGAAGCGCGCGGCACGCTGGGCGAAGAGCGACGCGTCACGGGAGCCCGGTAACTACTGTTTAGCCGACAACATTGAGGCCTATCACGCAGCCGTCCGATCGGCGGCCGCTGGCGTCAGGGACAGCGCCTCGCTCATGGCAGCTGGCGATGTGCCCAAGCCACCTTCCACGACCAACAGTCAGGGGCAAGGCTCTCCACTGATGGGAATCCGCAGGGCCACGTTCAACACGAGGCTCCGCTGATGAAGGCCCCGGCGAGCCTTGAGAACCACCCAATGCACGCGCGACATCGCCCCAATATCCAGACTCTCCCCTTACTGCGAATGGCATCTGGATTCGCCACGTGCCTGGAGTATGGGCGGCCGAGCCTGAGGATCATTGGCGATGGCCGGTGTGGGAAGTCAACTGCCACGCGAATACTTGAAACCACCACTTCTTGGCGACCATTTCCTATTGGATTCCTCCGGATGGTCGTCGGAAAACCGACTACCCCTAGCGAAGGCAACTTCTTCCGCGAGGTCATCCTTGGACTGGGCATGAGGGCAACAACCGTAGCCAGCCCACAGGATCTCCTCCTCAGGATCATCCGGGCAATTGAGCAGGAAGCCGCTAGAGCATCGGCCGACGTGGTCGTGATTGCGATCGATACGGCTGAGCAGCTCACGCTCAAGGACTACGCCCACCTTGCAAAGCTTCAGAACCACTTCCTCGGATCATCAGTGCAACCGTTCTTTCTCTTCATCCACCAGAGCAACAGCGTGATTGGAGGCGCAGACGATCTTAGTCAGCTGGCGCCGCCACATCTGTATGGCCGATTCTTTGTCGACAGCCATCCTTTTACCGGGCTTCTCTGGGACATCCCGACGGAGGACGCTGACGTGCAGGACGCATGTGATGTCGCCTTGGCATTTCGCCAGCTTGACCAAGTTATGAGGTGGCCGGACGAGGGAGGAAAGACCTACACCGAAGCATTCGCACCCTATGCTTACAGCGTTGGCTGGCGCCTTGAGAAGGAGACCGAAGCGATACGCGAACGAATTGAGAACCTTGCCAATCAAGGCAACTATCCCGTTCCCAAGGATTGGCTCATGGCCTCCTTCAACCAGTTTGTCTACCACCTACTCACGAAGATCGCTGCTGGGCGCAACGATTTCGAAGGGCTTACTACCCAGCACATTGATGAAGCTCTCCTGCGCAGCGCATACGCCGGCTTCGAAAGCTCAAGAAATAGGGCCGTAGGCAAATGAGGAGCGGCGCTCAGCTGGTCGGCGGCAACCTCCGACTTGTTCCATACCAATCGGCTTTTGGCTGCGTCGCGAGGCTATCGCGACTGAACCAGGCCAGGCGGGTCACGGAGTACTCACAACTCCTCGGAATCAAGCCAAACAGAAACATCAACCTGCTCTTGAGCCTGACGACCTCGCAAGTACAACAAGAGGCACTCTCTACAACCCTTGGGATCGAGACTCCGCCCGAGTGGGACTTGGCGGCGTGGTATCCGTTCATGACGGACGACCCGAGACTGCCCTCCCATCTCAGGTTGAGGTACTGCCTTCCTTGCATCAGACTCGGGTATCACACCACACTGCATCAGCTGCCCTGGATTTCCACGTGTCCCTGGCATGGCGTTCGCCTGCGCCAGAGTTGCCCACGATGCAATGGATTTCCGGTGACAGTCGCTGGCACGCCCACGAAGTTGCTCACCTGTGCGTGCGGCTTTGACCTTATGAATGAGTCGGCTTCCGCCTTGCAGAGACACCCCCACCCCAATGCCACGGCGTATCTACAGGCCTACCTCAACTGGTGTGCGGAGCAAAGGCGTACAAGTCGGCTGATCGTAACTCCAGGGGTACACGTTGATCCCAGCAGGATTTCCAGCCTTGTGGACCTTCCTCCTGGCCTGGCGCTACGCCAGGCCAGGAGGGTCTGCAACGCTAAAAGGTACAGGCTCACGACACACCCAGATCAACAATCACCACCAGCAGGCGCAGATACAGCACTACGTGCAAACCATACGGGCTCTGAGGACGACTCAGGCCCAATCCTCCGTTACATTGACCAGAATGCAGCCAGAGGTTCCCGACGAGGTCGATCAGATCAGGCCTTTAGCCCTCAAGGCGAGCGAGTCGCCGGAGCTCGGGATCAACCGGCTCCGGATGGATGGAGCAGCTACGCCGCGACCAGGCCAGGCGGGCGCTATCGAGTGATTCACCCCAACTATTTGAACTTCGTAGATGAGCTCCTGGGCAAATTCAGCCATTCCAGCCCGCAGCGGGTGAGCAACTCGGGATTGGGACTACGAGTGAGACTAGCGGTGCTCGCCCAGGGCTACGCGGACGGCATCCTCCTCTCGGAGCATGAGGGCAACTTGAGCGCGCTTCCGGAGCGTTATAGATCGCCCAGTCCCATTGCGCTTTTGGATACGAGCCATCCACACGAATTGCGCGTGGCGTTCGGATAACGCAACCCTAAGCAAAGGCATCGATCGCCCCACCCTAAACTTCTGACGCACAACTCAGCTGCCGAGATAGAGAAGCCGCCTGTTTGCACCTGGAAATGGGCGGCACCCATTTATTCGTAGCATTTGCCAACAACAGCAATCGAATCCACGCCAGGGCCAGGCGCCTTCAATCCGTGATGCTGATGCACCAGTCAATGCCAGATGGCGCCATCGGGCAGAGACTCTGGCTGGTCTACCATCAGTAGATAGTCAGGAGCAAGATGACGCTGAGGGTTCGGCGCCGCGCGATAGGCCTGAATGACGTACTGGACCAGCGGGACTTCCACCCCAAACCGAAGACCTTAGGTGCCCCGCATGTACTCCTCGCGCACCATCTGCCGTTGTGCGCCAGTCAGTTGCGGATACTGCCCACCGCTAGGATCACCGATGACGCGCTGTCCTGCCGCGTGCGGGCACCCGGGTTGACTTGGCGATAGGCGCCCCACACCACCGCCGTGGTCATCCAGCACCGCGCCGCACTCGCCGGCCTGGAGGGGACTTCGGCGGACACAACCTGCGCTCGGGCTTCATCACCGAAGGGGCGCACCAAGGCTTGGCGCTGCCCGCCCTGATGGCGAATACCGATCACCGCTCGGTGGCCAGCGCGGCTGGCTACTTCCAGCAGGGCGGCGCCCAGCACAACCCGGCCGCACGGCTGCTCGACGCGGATTGAGCCCGTCCCAGGCGCGCCGCGTCCCGGCACCCACCCACGCCCTTGAAACTGTGAAAGCCATCCCAATGTTGATCGGGAGCTATCAGCTTTCCGGCCCGTGATCGGGGAAGAGTCGCAGTTCCTGCGACAACGAGCCGGCAAGTTGGCAGCGGGGAAGTCGCAGTACCACCTCACCTATCCGCCGGTCGGCACGCGCCCGGCTTGGAGATCGATGCATGGGAACGCAGCACGTAGGCCATAGGGAGCTTGTCAATTTTGCCGACGATCGGGTCAATCTGCCACGCGATAAAGCCAATGAGCTACGCGCGCAGGCGCGTGGACTGAGAGAGCGTCTGGAGACCTACCTAGGGCAGCACCCGGATTTCACCCTTCGAAAGATGATCCTTTCGGGAAGTCTGGCAAAAGGCACCGCATTGCGGTCGCTCAACGACATTGACGTGGCCTGTTACATCAGTGGGGCAGACGCCCCCAAGGACATTGGGAGGCTGCTGGAGTACTTGGCAGAGCGGCTTCGAAAGGCTTATCCAAATTTCAAGCCCGAACAAGTCAAGCCCCAGACTTACTCCGTAACAGTCTCGTTCCAAGGTTCTGGGCTGGATGTGGACGTGGTGCCGATCCTCTATGACGGCGATCCTGACTGGTATGGCAACCTAGTCAGTCAGGATGATGGCTCGTTCTTGAGAACCAGCATTCCCCGGCACCTAGAGTTTGCCAAGCGGCGTAAACAATTGCAGCCTTCGGATTTTGTGCAGGTGGTGCGCTTGGTCAAGTTCTGGGCAAGGCGCATGAAGACGGAAGTTCCCGGCTTTCGTTTCAAGTCCTTCATGATCGAGATGATCCTGGCAAAGCTGTGCGATGAGGGGCGTGATTTCTCCAACTACCCCGAAGCGCTCCAGCACTTCTTCACCTACGTGGCGCAGAGCGGCCTTCGCGAACAAATCGCATTCCAGGATTACTACCCTACCGCCATTATCGCCGCCTTCTCCGAGCCTATGCAGATCATTGATCCGGTGAACGAGAAGAACAACGTGGCCAAATTGTACGGTCACGCGCAGGTCGATGCCATTGTCGAGGCGGCATTGGATGCCGGCGACGCGATTGATGCGGCACTGGCTGCACCGACCAAGCAGGAGACCGTGCGCTACTGGCAAAAGGTCTTCGGCTCTTCCTTCCAAGCGTGAGGGCCCTATGACTGGCAGCTACACACAATCAAGCACCAGCACCTTTACGATCACTCATGCCCGCCACATGGCAGCGAAATTGGCCGCCGACCTCAAGCGTATGCAGCGCTTCTATGGGGCGCCCAGCGATGACAGAATCGCCGCTTATGAGACCGAAGTGGTTGAATTGTTGAAGGCCGGCTATCTGGACACAGTCACCTACGGTTTCAAGCGGGGTGATAACTGGATCGAGCCCACACTGCGCTACACCGCAAAAGATCTTGCAGGCATGTCCGGAATCGATGACGATCCCGGCAAGCTCCGCCCAGGCGCAGATGTATCCGGGGCGAGCTTCTACAACTACCTGACGTATTCCTCTGCCTGGTTCACGCTGTCGGCTCCTCAGCGGGAGTCATTTGAAAAGTCGCTTCCATTTCAGCGTACCGGGGCAGCCGAGCCTGGTATCAGCGGAAGCCTGGTGTCTGACCGCAGCTACTCTGCGGGTGGCAAGGCACTCGACCGCCTCAGTGTCAGGAGCTACTAATGCACTCAAAGCCAACCCTTGACGAGTTGTTTGATCAACGTCGCATCTATCCGGACATCGACGCCCGCACCCGATTGGATCGGCTGATTGGCGTGGACGATCAGAAGGCTCGCTTGTCGAAGATTCTCGGCCTGCTAGTCCACCCAGCTGGCCTGGAATTGTGGGCCAAGCGCCATCACCCAGGTGCCGCAACGCTGCTTGATTCCGTACTGCGCCGACCTCCTTTGGTCATTCTTTCCGGTGACGTCGGCTCTGGCAAAACCGAATTGGCAGAGACTATCGGTGATGCCGTGGCGCGACAGGAGAAGATTGATATCACCTTGTTCCCGCTCAGCCTGGCCACCCGAGGCAAGGGACAGGTTGGCGAGATGACCCAGCTACTCACCACAGCGTTCGACTACGCGCTGGCAGAAGCGACCAAATTGCAAGGTCGCGGAAAAAGCACCGGAGGGGTCATCTTGCTGGTGGATGAGGCCGATGCGCTGACCCAGTCTCGGGAATCGGCGCAGATGCACCATGAGGATCGAGCAGGGGTCAATGCCTTCATCAGGGGTATCGATCGTCTGGCGCAGACGAAGGTGCCCGCCGCCGTGATCATGTGCACCAATCGCCTCAACGCGCTGGATCCGGCCGTACGCCGTCGCGCCGCTGACATTTTGACCTTCAACCGTCCTGATTCAGCTCAGCGACGCTACGTCCTGGAACACCAGTTGCGACCGCTGGGTCTATCCTCCGTGCAGATCGAAGGGCTGGTAGAGGCCACTGGAGCGAAGGATGGACAAGAGGTCGGCTTCACCTACTCTGACATCACACAGCGGTTGATCCCCTCGATCGTACTAGATGCTTATCCAGACCGATCGATTGAGAGCAAACGCGCGCTTGAGATTGCTCGCCCAATGCAGCCAACGCCGGCGTTTCAGGATCATGGCTGAGATGCCTTCCCAGCACGCGCCGGGGCGCCGCTGACACTGTTTCGTGTGGCACAGCTGGCTGCCCCACCCCAGTCGCTGCTATTTCACATTGTTGACCAGGCAAGCGCCTGCTGCTGAGTGTATGGAGGTCCCAAGATGTCCCAATGGTCACTTTCACAGCTGCTTTCTTCATTGCATGAGGATGTTCAGCTGCGCCTTGCCACTGTCCGGAAGACGTTCAATCACCCAGGGTCCAAGGGGGATGCCAGTGAGAACGTGTGGATCAGCTTGCTGGATACCTACCTACCAAAGCGCTATCAAGCTGCGAAGGCACACGTGGTGGATAGTCAAGGAAATTTCAGCCAGCAGATTGATGTGGTGATTTTCGATCGGCAGTATTCACCGTTTATTTTCACCTACGAGGGTGAAATCATTGTTCCTGCCGAGAGCGTCTATGCGGTGTTCGAAGCCAAGCAGACAGCGAATGCAGAGCTGGTGGCGTACGCCCAGCAGAAGGTGGCAAGCGTTCGACAGTTGCAGCGCACTAGCCTGCCAATCCCGCACGCGGGTGGGGTCTATCCGCCAAAGGCCTTGATGCCAATTCTTGGCGGGCTGCTGACCTTTGAAAGTGACTGGAGTCCAGCGCTTGGGCCCTCCCTGGAAAGGGCACTGACCGCCAATCCCGGCGACGGGCGCTTGGACCTTGGCTGCGTTGCTGCGCATGGTCACTTCTTCTTTGACCATTCCAAGGATCGCTATCTCTTTGTGAATGAGAACAAGCCCGCGACGGCGTTCCTCTTCAAACTCATCGCCCAACTTCAGTTCAGTGGGACCGTACCGATGATTGATGTTGAGGCTTACGGCCAGTGGCTGACGAAGTGATGGCTTGGTCATGGCAGCTGTTGGGCGCGACATGAGGCATGCCTGCCCGGGTACTCCGCGCTGTTTAGCGAGGAAGCTTGCCTGAGGGAGACGCCTCTAGGCTTCACGCGCTTCGTGCCCAGCTCGAGGTGCACCGAGTGAGGTCGCTGCCTTCCGGCCCGGAGCACGGATGTTTCAACTTGGGGCGTCGCGCGATTAGCTTGTGCACAATCAGCGTCAGCGGGCCAGCGCGAGGCTGGCTGAATCTCTAGCGATGCCGCGACTATCCCTTCCTCCGAGTCCGAGTCCGAGCCCCACCTCGACCACGTGGCGGGGCCGACCTAAAGGAAGAGGTTCGCAACCTCCAATGGCCACCTCGACTGCTGCGAGAGCGGCTCGGCCACAATCATCGATAGCCTGCCGGACAAGAGCATTCCAGTCCCCACAGCATTGATTACGCTCGTTTGAACTACGCCGCCGGGCACAGCCGCTCCATTGGCTTTGCCTCAAATTAGAAGCCGTGCATTGGCGCCGCACCAAATTCATGCACTAGCGTTGTGCAATGTCCAACTACACAGCATTGGCGCGCGCGAGATTGTGGTGCAACACCGCATCGATCCATTGATTAATCAATGAGATACAGAATCATAGTTTTGCGCGTGCAACAGGCTCCGACGTTGGCATGGAGCCCGATCAATGCGTGCCCTGAAACGACCGCCCCTTAGGTCGGCTTTTCGTTCAAGTGCGGTCGACTGGTCACCCCCCAAAGGGATGCGAGCTGCTGCTGGAAGATTTCGCGTCGGCCATCGTGGCGGAGACTTTAGGCCGTTCTTCGTTGTAGTCACGCCGCAATCTTTCGATACTGGTCCTGGCATGGAGCAACGTCGGGAACCAATGCTCGTTCAGACAATCAACACGCAGCCGCCCGTTGGAGGACTCAACGTAAACGCATTGGTTCGGCTTGCCGGGCTCGATCAGGCGCTGGGCAATTTCCTTCTCGTGAGCCCACGCCACCCTCGCCACGTCGATGGCCGCCGCCTCGTGGGGGGCGCCGTTCTCGAACACCTGCTCGGCCAGCAACTTCTTCAGGCGTGTGTTCTCGGCCTCCAAGTCCTTGAGCCGCTTGGCGTCGGGCACGCTCATGCCACCGAACTTGCTGCGCCACGCGCTACTCAATCTCGGACGGGGAGCGCAGCTCGGCGGGGAGCAGCCCTCCCCTACCCTCAATATATCGGGTTCTACCCCGTTTTCACGGACACTTACAAGAAGGCCGATTCAGGCCATGAGGAGTGTTCATGTCAAAGCGTAGGAAGTTCGGTGCCGAGTTCAAGCGCGGTGCGGTTGAGCAGGCGAACCAGCCCGGCATCAGCTGCGCCCAGGTGGCCCGGGAGCTGGGAATTCGCGACAACCTGCTAACCCGCTGGAAGCGCGAGGCGCAGAATCCAGAAGCGGCCGCTTTCGGCGGCGCTGGTCAGAAGGCGCCGCTCACACTCAGTGACATCTGGTCGATCAGGGCGCGCCTACAGCTTGCAGGAGGTGCTCGTGACCTAGCGCTGTTCAACCTGGCGATCGACACAAAGCTGAGAGGTTGCGATCTGATCAGCCTACGACTGCGAGACGTATCGCATGGTGCGGTCATTGCTAATGAGGGCTATCGTATTGCAGCGTAAGACCGGCATGCCAGTTCAGTTCGAGTTGACCGTCTCAACAAGAGCCGCCCTCGCTGAATGGGTCCATCAGGCTCGACTGGAGTCGGCATCCTATTTGTTCCCAGGATAGGGTGATAGTCACCTGTCTACCCGGCAGTACGCGCATTGCAGCGTCATGGGCTTCAGCCATTGGACTCGACCGCCACAGCTACGCCCCCTCCTGCTTGGATCCATTGGATCCACGCTTGATTGAAGCCCTCCCGATTTCATCATGGTTGAGTCAGCGGACGCACCGCATCCGCTGACCTCAGCCCATCTAGCCCACTGGCACATCCCTCTTCGAACCGTTGGATCCAACGAGCACCACTGCAGCCAGAGCGGCCAGGCCGGCAGCAATTGCCGCACCCAAGAACGCAGCCTGGAAACCCGTCAGCGTACCTTCCGCACTTTGGCCTGCAACAGAGCTGGAGCCCCATGTAGAAAGCGCAACCATAGTAGCGAGACCTATGGCAGAGCCAATCTGGTAGGTTGTATTGATCAGGCCCGAAGCCAGGCCGGTTTCCTCGGGTTTGGCGCCAGCCATGCCTGCCATTGTCGTCGGAATATACGCCAAGGCCATCCCGAACGCGGCGAGGAGAGAAGCAGGAAGAACGTGCGTCACGAATGAACCATCCGGCGGCAGATTCGCAAACATCAGGAGCGCTCCACCCATAAGCACCAATCCGATCACAAGGTTTGCTTTCACGCCAAACCGCCCAATAAGCCTACCGGAAAGGCCAACCATCACGATCATGATCGTGCCGGTCATCGGCAGAAGTGCCAAGCCACTGGCTAGCGCAGAGAGACCAAGGATCTGCTGGAGGTAGAGGTTCAGGAAGAACCATAGTGGAATCCAAGCGGCGCCAAGAAGCGCCATTACAAGGTTGCCCGCCGCCAGGTTTCGTGCTTTGAAGATGCTCATGGGAAGAAGCGGCTCGCGCCTCACGAACTGCGCGACCAAGAAGACGGCGAACAGAACGAGTGATACACCCAGCATTGCCAGAACCTGCGGAGAATAGAATCCAGCCGTTTCAATGGTAACGATGGCAAAGACAAGACTGACAAGCGCAATCGTCACACTGATCGCCCCAAACCAATCAACTGCGCCGGCGTTGCGCGGAGACTTGCGGAGCACAGCCGGTATCAAGGCGAGCACCAACAGGCCGAGCGGTACATTGATCAGGAAGGTCCAGGGCCAAGTCAGCCATTCGGTGATGACGCCACCTAGAAACACACCCGCAGATCCGCCGGCAGCAGCAGCGGCACCCCAGAAGCCGAATGCCTTACCAAGTTCGGCACCATTGTTTCCAAAAAGACGCATGAGGATCATCAATGCGGACGGCGCGATGAGTGAAGCGCCAACGCCCTGCAAGGCGCGGCCGGCAAGCAGCATCTCCTGACTTTGTGCCAGCCCCGCTACCAGGGATGCGGCGGTAAGTATGAAGAAGCCGCTCGCAAATATCCTCCGCGCACCGAAGAGGTCACCCAGTCGCCCGCCCAGGAGCAGCAGACCGCCAAATGCGATGACATAGGCATTGAAGATCCAGCTAAGCCCACTGGCGCTGAAGCCCAGTTCAGCCTGCATTGCGGGTAGGGCCACGCCGATGATGGATGTATCAAGAATAACGATAAATTGGGCAGTACAAAGAAGAGCTAGAGCGGCCCATCTTTTCGGGTCAGGTATGTTCTTCTGCATTGAGACTTCCAAGTATCAAGTGCTCGCCAATTGCGATTGATGGTGAGTGTCAGACTTACAACGTTGACAGAGTCAACAGTGAGAATCATGCGCGCAGGTATGCGCATCAATGTTGATGCACACCCCCTGCCGACAGGTCAGGGCAAGCGTTCGCTTGGGTGACTGGCCAACTGGGCCCGTAGCTTCCAGCAACGTGCATCTAGGCAATCCGGCCACGCTCAAACCTGCCGCGACAGAGGGCCTGTCAAAGCCTTGCTTCAGCAAGACCCCGGCTCGTCTCAGGAACTCTCAGCAACATTGACGACCAACGGAACCGTTCGGATCTCACCGCTACCCATGAACTGGATCCAAAGCGCATATTGGCCCGGTCTAGGAGGATTCGCGTGGAGCATCATCTGTGCTGGGATAGGGCCAGCTTGAACATGCCCTGCTCTGTGGGAACCGTGCGCGCCCTCGGGTGTATTGATCGACATTGCATGGGCGTGGACGTAAGCAAGGTCATGAATTCCGACGAACACCGCGTGAGCCGGGACGCCAAGGTACAGGCCCAGGTCCTGGGCAGGTTCTCCGTCCTTGAGAACCGTTAGTTTCAGCATGCTCTCCTTGCCCGCCTGCAACCCCTTCTGATCCAGTTGCACTGTATAGGGGCCGTCGGCTCCTTCACTGGATGACAGGGGAGGCTCGGTTCCAGACGCGCCGGTTGCTGCATCCACTGAAACGTCGAAGCGAACCACCTGCTGTCCAAGCCCAGCAGGAACCGCGTCAGCAAAAACATGGTAAAGGCCCGGCTTCGGGAAGTTCATCGCCACCCGGAAGCGACCATCCGGCTCCGGTTTGCCCGGATGCTCGTGCAGGAAGCTGGAGAAGTTGCTGTCGGTTGCCAGAACATGCAGATCCTGCGTCAACTCCTCTTCGAACTTCGTTATGCGCTTGCCCGTGGTCTTTTCGGAGAATGTGATAAGTAACTCACGGGAAAGAGGGCCCGTTTTTTCAATGGAAATTTCGGCAGTCACCTTCTCGGTTGATCCCGGAAGTGCGAAGTGCCCTCTCAGCGCTCTCTCGGACGCCGCGGATGGCAGCGCGGTCGTACCGATGGCGGCCATGCCGAATGCAAGAAGATTTTTGATGAACATGGGGATCTTTCTCCATAGAAAATTGACCAGCTGCGTGCCAACGACTGACCGTGGCATCCGGCCTCGGCCGGCCTCGCCAGATCAGATGTGTGAACGTTGATTGCCTGGCTAATTGGCACATCAACTACTTTCAGCGCTGACAGCGTGGCAATGTCAATACGATCCATGGAGGCCTTTCTTTTCCATCTGCTTGGATTCATGTTCGGAGAATGCGGGTCTCAGGCGACGTCCAGTTCCCGCCTCCCCTGCTACCGCGGCAGTAGGAGTATTCGTCGCGACGTCATGAGTTGCAGAGTCGATAGTCAAACGGAATACGCAGGATCTTCCCATCATCTCCCGGTCCCGAAATGCTCGCTTGCAATGACGTTCCATCACGCCGGTACTCAATGCGCTTCGGGAAGTCATTCTGCAGATTCTCGAACACCACCCAGTTCGCGCCGTGCTCGGCAATGACGAACGTGGTTGCCGCCACGCCATTTGGCTGCACATGCAGGCCAGCCGCTTTGCCTGCAGGCACCAGACGCATGTACTCGAATGACTCCATATCGCCGCGGCTCAACGTGCGCGACATACCAAGCAAGGCGCCGCCTGCCTCTGGCAGCCACACCTCATCAAGCCTGCGCTCCTCGGTACCACCGCACCAATGCCCGGCCAACCAGTCGAACCTGGCCGGAGCAGCGGTGACTGCACTGCTTCCCAACGCCAGCCCTGCGCCCAGCACCACCAACGTCGACTTCAACATACCCTGACCTCCTGGATCGGTTGGACGCAGGCTAGCGCCCCAGCCCCGGGGACGCTTGTAAAAATGCGCAGGATGACGTCCGATGCGGCATGGACTACCGCGAGCACCCTGCCCCCGACGACCTGCGCCGTCATGTCCAGTGCCTCTGGTGGCTGCGGGACGAAGCCCCAGGCCATGAGGTGCAGGTCATCTATCCCGATGGCCGGTGCGAGTTGCTGGCGGAACTTGGCGTGCCGCTGCATCTGCACGGGGCAGATGGCCGGATCCGTTCCGATCTGCCGTTCTGTTTCGCCGCACAGCAATGCGGCCCGATCCGCCTGCGGGCCGTCGGCCCGGTGTTCTGCATCGGCGTGCGGCTGCAGCCGGCCGCAAGCGCCTTGATCGCCGGTGCCCGCCTGCCCGGCCTTCGCGACCAGGCACCGGACCTGTACACGCTGGATGCATCCTTTGCTGAGACCTTCAGTGCGGCCGCACGCGCCAGCGCGGCAAGCAGTACGCCCGAGCCGTTATGGCAGGTGCTGCAGGAATGTTGTGCCAGTTTCACCCTGGACGAGCGCATCGAACAGGCCGTTGCGGAGCTGGATGCAGCGGAAGGCACTCTGCGCATCGCCGAACTGGCACGGCGGCTTGGCATGTCCCTGCGTGGCTTGCAGTCGCGTTTTCTGGCGGCCGTGGGCATGACCCCGAAAGAATATGCCCGGGTTTGCAGGCTTCAGGCTCTGTTGCACACGCTGGATGGAGAAGCCACCAGCATCGCCTCCGCTGCGGCGCGCCACGGTTACAGCGACCAGGCCCATGCCACGCATGATCTGGTGCGCTGGACCGGCGTCACGCCCGGCCGACTGGCCAACGCGCTGCGAGACGATCGCGGTAGCGACAATGCGCTGCGGCTGGCCGCCGCCTTCGTGCGCGGAACCAGCGACGGCCCCTTACTGTAAGCCCCCTACCCCATGTCGCCCTATAGAAACCGGTGCATAACATACACATCAACCAACCCCAGCGTCCGATGCCGGAACGCCGCCGGTAGCGTCCCGACCACGGCGAAGCCCAGCTTCCGGTACAGCTCGACCGCAGGCGCATTGGTACTGACCACGTAGTTGAACTGCATGGCCAGGAAGCCCTCCGACCTGGCCTGAACCAGGCTATGCTGCACCAGCGCCCGCCCGACGCCACGCCCTTGCGCCAGCGGATCGACCACGTAGGTGGCACTGGCCACGTGCGCGCCTAGGTCCGGGTAGTTGGCGCCCATCTTGTACATTCCGGCCACGCGCCCTTCCAGCACGGCCACAAAGGCCGCCTGCACTCCGAACCAATGGTCCCGAAAGGTGCCGGCCTCGAAGGTGCCGGCGAACGGAAGCGCATCTTCCGTCGCAATGGCGGCCTGAAGGATCACCCACATGGCGTCGAAGTCACCGTCGGTGGCAGCTCGGATTTCCATGCGATTCCTCGCGGATCGGCGTAGCGGGCAAGGCGGACACTAGCAGAATCCAGCAAGTGCCCCGCACCCGCTTCACGCGCCACCGCCATCGGTTCGGCAATAGTTGAGTGAATTCCGGTCCTTAGAGCAGTACATGCCCCCTACTTCCGCGCGCATCCCACACCGGCTCCGCCGATGGCGCGTCGCTGGCTACATCCTGCTGGGCATGTACGTTCTCTACCTGCTGGCCGGCAACATCTTCCTCAACACCCCGCTGTTCGACCAGGTCACCAACCGCAAGCCGCACAAGTTCGTGATGACGACCGGCCCAGCCATCACGCTGCTGCCTGGCCACGTCATTGCCTGGAACGTGCATATGCGCGGCCACGTCAACCATACCGTCTACGTACTGCATGCCGAGCGTGCCAGCGCCCGCCTGGCGGTCCTGCCCCTGTTTAGCCGCGAAGTGCGGGTTCCCCGATTGCAGGCCACAGGCGTGTCGGCCGAGATCAGTCGCGTCGAGGACGCCATTCCGTCACCGCCGCGTAGCGACCAGGGCTGGACCCTGCGTTTCGACGCCATCCACAGCGACAGCATTCGCAGTGCCCGGCTCGGCAAGCTGCTGATCATCGGCAGGGGCCGCGGCACGGTCGGGTTCCTCAAGCAGCTGCGCGGCGGCCCGTCCGAACTGTTCGATTCCGAGGTCTCGTTCAGCAAGGCAGACACCAGCTATGACGGCGTGCAGCTGCTGGGCGACATGGATCTGACCGCGCGCTTCAGCTATCCGCGGCACTATCGCGACCAGGCGCCCGGCCTGGCCAAGTTGAAACTGCTGCATGCGCAGCTTGAGGTGGATGCGCGCAGCCAGGGCCTGCGCATGGATACGGATGCCACATCGCCGAAGCTCTCCAGCGCGCCGGTGGCCGGACGCCTGCAGCTAGCGCTCCACCTGATCGACGGCCAGCTGCAACCCGGTGACCACGCGCTCTGGCAGGTGCCGCTCTTCCTCGGCGATGGCGCGCCCAATCGCGGCGTGCTGGCCCTGCAGCTCAATGTAGCCAACGACCTGCGCCTGCAGGCACGCCTGCCGCCACGCCCGGATTCGGCCGCTGGCATCGATGCCGACCTGCTCATCACCGGGCGCGAGATTCCGTTCCAGCACCCTGCCCAGCTGCTGGAACGCAGCTCCGGTACAGTGCGTGGCGAATGGGCCTTCACCTCGCTCAACTGGATCCCTGCCCTGTTCGTGCGCAAGCCGTGGCTGCAGCTCGACGGCGGCGGCACCCTGAAGGCCGATCTGCGCCTGCGCAATGGCGAACTGATCGAAGGCAGCACCGTGGACATTCCCTCCGCCGCGGCGGTGGCCGAAGTGGCCGGCGTGCGTCTGGCCGGCACCGCCAGCGCGCATGGCGAGCTGAAGGCCGGCACCCCCAACCAGGCACAGCTGGCGATCCGGCTGCCCCGCTTCACCGCGCGCCCCAGCGATGCGAAGGATGTGCGGCTGTTCGACGGTCGCGACCTGGCCGTGGACCTCACCGGCGATGGCCGCCTGCAGGAACTGCGCAAGGGCGTTCGCGCACGGTTGCGTTTCAGCGAGGCGACCATCCCTGACCTGGCCGCCTACAACCGCTACCTTGGCTCTCAACAGGTGCGCCTGCTGCGTGGCACCGGCAGCCTCAGCGGCGACGCCACGCTCGACACCGATGGCCGCGTCGGCCACGGCACCGCGCGCCTGCAGGGGCGCAACGCCAGTGCGAAGGTTGCAGGCCTGGACATGGGCGGCGATGTCGACGTGAACGCGACGCTTCGCCGTGGGGACTTCAACCAGCGCCACTTCGATCTGTCCGGCACCACCGTGGAGCTGCGCAATGTGCAGGTGGCGGGCACCGATTCCAGCAGCGCGTGGAAAGGCCGTGCTGTGTTCAAGCGGGGCCGCATCGACGCGCAGTCCCCGTTCCAGGTGGACGCTACCACCGATCTGACCCTGAGCGATGCACGCCCCCTGCTGGCCGTGTTCGCCAAGCGCACCGACTACCCGCGCTGGACGCTGTCGCTGCTCGACTCCGGCCAGGTCGATGCACAGGCCACGTTGCGCTGGCGCCCGGGTCATCTGCTGATCGACGGCCTGCGGGCCGAGAATGATCGCCTGGCGGTACGTGCGCGGCTGGATCTTCTGGAGCAGCGCAAGCGTGGCGATCTCTACCTGCGCTGGGGACTGCTGGGCGCGGGCATCGAGCTTGATGGCGAACAGCGCCAGTGGCATCTGGCCAAGGCGCGGGAATGGTTCGACCAGCGCCCTTCGCTGTTGCCAGCTGGCGGAAGTGGAAGCGCTGCGGGTTCTTCAGATTGATCGCCCCGGGATGCATCCATTGGCCGCTTCCGTTCGTATGAGCGGGTAAACGCAGGATGGAGCAGCACGGAATGAAGCGGCGTTCACAGGTTATGGGTCTTCTGGGATGGGGCGTGGTCACTTTTGCGGCGGCGGCAGTCGGCGCGTGGGCATCGGCCTCCGCCGCCAGCTTCTACGCCACCCTCGCCCTGCCTGCCTGGGCACCGCCTGCCAGCGTGTTTGGCCCGGTGTGGAGCCTGCTCTACGCCATGATGGCCATTGCTGCGTGGCTGGTCTGGCGCGAACGCGGCTGGCGCAACGCGCAACCGGCCCTGGTGCTCTATCTGGTGCAGCTGGCCGTCAATGCCCTCTGGAGCTGGCTGTTCTTCGGCTGGAAGCTGGGCGCGCTGGCCTTCGTCGACATCCTGATACTTATCGCGCTGGTGTGCGCAACGATCGTTGCATTCGCCCGCCTCCATCGCGGTGCGGCGGCGATGCTGCTGCCTTACCTGGCCTGGATATCGTTCGCCTCGGCGCTGAACTTCGCGGTGTGGCGCGCCAATCCCGGGGTGCTGTGACCCCGTATCAGTGCTCTCAGGCCTGTGCGACGCGCTGCGGCTGCCATGCACGCAGCAACGCCGGCTTGAACGCCTGTTGGCCACAACCTGTGGGGCATCGCACCACGCGCGCGGCGGTGTGGCTGACCAGCCCTTGCCCTTCCTCCGCCTTGAACACCGTTTCGCAGCACAGACAGCGCGCAACCAGCGAGTACAGGTGGAGCAGGCGCCCACTGGCCGGATCCTGCAGGGCATCCACATCCAGCAGCTCAAACTGGCAGCTGTCGGCAAGCATGCGGTATGGCATTGAAGGCAAGGTCTGCAGGTTCACGGGGCGCGGTCACTCAGGAATGTGCGTTCACCTTAGGCAAGTCGGTGTCGAGTGCGCGTGCAGCGCACCTGTACCTTTCGCGAAACATGCAAGTGCTGTTGGAATGTCCAGATGAAGAATTCAGGTTTGAATGAAACGTTCTTCACACGCACGTACCGGTATGCGAATGCACGATTTTGCGTCACCATCCGTGCATGCCGGATGCAACGCTGGGCCATTCCAGCCATCCACGAATCATGAGTCCCGCCTTTGATGCCTTCTGCCGAGTCCACGCACGACACTGCCTTGTCCAGTTGCGCGCGCGAACCGATCCACACCCCCGGCGCGATCCAGCCCTACGGCGTGCTTCTGGTCGTTGAACCGCAGTCCCTGCGGGTGCGCGAGCGCGCCGTCAGTCATCCCGGCCTGCTGCAGCAGTTCGGCGAACCGTTGATGCAGCATGTCAGCGAGGTACTGGGCGGCGTGCTGGCGCCCTTCCAGGCGCTGTTCCAGCAGGCCACGGTGGGCAGCAGCGCGCATGTCGGCGCCGTGCACCTGGATGGCCACGGCCGCCATCAATTGTTGGTGCATCGCTCCGCCACCGATCTGCTGATCGAGCTGGAGGCGCCGGTTCCCGGCCAGCCTGGTTCGCTGGAAGAATTGTATCCGTCGATCCGCGAACTGATGACCGGCATCGAATCGGCTACCACCGTGGAAGATCTGTGCCAGCTGGCGGCCGCGCACATGCGCCGGCTGACCGGCTTCGATCGCACCCTGGTCTACCAGTTCGATCCCGGCTGGAACGGCATCGTGGTCGCCGAAGATGGCAACGGCCTGTTGCCGTCCTACCTGGACCTGCGCTTCCCCGAGTCGGACATTCCTGCGCAGGCCCGCGAGCTGTACCGCCGCAATCGGGTGCGCCTGATCGCGGACAACAGCTATACCCCTACCCCGCTGATGCGGGCCGAGGACCATCGCGACGCGCCGGCTACCGACCTGAGCCTGGCCGTGCTGCGCAGCGTTTCGCCCGTGCACCTGCAATACATGCGCAACATGGGCACCGGCGCATCGATGTCGGTGTCGCTGGTGCACGAGGGCCAACTGTGGGGCCTGGTGTCCTGCCACACGGTGCAGCCACGCCGCCTGCCCTACCACGTGCGCACTGCCTGCGAGTTCATGGGCCAGATCCTGTCACTGCAGATCGCCCTGAAGGAGCGTGCACGCGCCATCGAAGAGCGCGTGGCGCGCCGCTCGGTGCTGGTCAAGCTGCTGGCACGCATGGCCGGCGACGAGGATTTCATGGCTGCGCTGCGCCACGATGAAGCCAGCCTGCTGTCGCTGACCGGCGCTGCCGGTGCGGCCATCGTGCACAGGGGCGACTGCATGCGCGTGGGTGAGTGCCCACCCGCCAGCGACGTGCTGGCCCTGGCTGATTGGCTGGCTACCCAGCAGACCGGGCAGGAAACGTACTGCAGTGACCATCTGGCAGCCAACTGGGCGCCCGGCGCGCGCCTGTCCGACGTGGCCAGCGGCGTACTGGCGGTATCCATTTCGCAGCTGCACGACAGCTATCTGATGTGGTTCCGCCCGGAAGTGGTGCGCACCGTGCGTTGGGGTGGCGACCCACGCAAAGCGGCGGCGCCCGGCGTGGCACTGTCCCCGCGCAGTTCATTCGAAGCCTGGAAAGAGACCGTACAGCAACGCAGCCTGCCGTGGACCGACGCCGACTGCGATGCCGCACACGAAATGCGCACCGCCATCGTCGATATCGTGCTGCGCAAGGCCGAGGAAATGGCCGAGCTCAACGAGCAGCTGATCCGCAGCAACAAGGAACTCGAAGCGTTTTCCTATTCGGTCAGCCACGACCTGCGCGCCGTTCCGCCACATCGTCGGTTACTCGGAGCTGCTGGGCAGCTCGGCCGGCGAACGCCTCAACGATACCGAGCGCCGCTTCCTGGATACGATCGTGGAGTCGGCCAAATCCGCTGGGACACTGGTGGACGATCTGCTGAGCTTCTCGCAGATGGGCCGTTCCACGCTCGGCCGGGTACGGCTGGATATGGCGGCACTGGCCGAAGATGTGCACCGGAGCCTGGCTTTGGACTACGCCGGACGCGATGTGCAATGGACGCTGGCGCCGCTGCCGGAGGTGGAGGCCGATCCCACGATGTTGCGTCTGGTCTGGCAGAACCTGCTGGCCAACGCGATCAAGTTCACCCGCGAGCGCGAGCAGGCCGTTATCGAGGTCGGTCACGAGCGCAACGTCGACGAAGACCACTTTTTCGTGCGTGACAACGGCTGCGGCTTCGACATGCGCTACGTGGACAAGCTGTTCGGTGTGTTCCAGCGCCTGCATCACGTCGAAGAATTCGAAGGCACCGGCATCGGCCTGGCCAATGTACGCCGCATCATCGGCCGCCATGGCGGCCGTACCTGGGCCGAGGGCGAGCCCGGCAAGGGCGCCACGATTCATTTCACCCTACCCCGTTCCACAGGAGATCTCCCATGAGGGACCTGCGGCCGATCCTCCTGGTGGAGGACAGCCCCAAGGATGCCGAGCTGACGCTGGCCGCGTTGTCGCGCTGCCAGTTGCTGAACGATGTCATCCATGTACGCGATGGTGCCGAGGCGCTGGATTACCTGCGCTGCGAAGGCAAGTTCGCCGGCGCCATGCACGGCGGCCCGGTGGTGGTGCTGCTGGACCTGAAGCTGCCCAAGGTGAACGGCCTGGAAGTGTTGGAACAGGTGCGTGGTGACCCACAGCTGAGCAGCACCCCGGTGGTGATGCTGACCTCGTCGCGCGAAGAACAGGATCTCGTGCGCAGTTACGAACTGGGCGTGAACGCATTCGTGGTCAAGCCAGTGGACTTCAAGGAGTTCTTCGACGCTATCCAGGGGCTGGGCATGTTCTGGGGCATCACCAACCAACCCCCGCCGTATCGGCCCAACGGCTCGGGGCAGCACAATGCGTGATGGATCGCGCCGCAGCGAGCGCCTGCGCATCCTCATGCTGGAGGACAGCGCGCTTGATGCGGAGCTGATCAGCGCACAGCTGCAGCGTGCCGGCCTCGATTTCGAGGCCGAGCGCCTGTGGACCCGCAATGCCTTCATCGAGGCAATTGAGAATCGCGCCTTCGATGTGATCCTGGCCGATCATGTGCTGCCCGGATTCGACGGCGACGCTGCACTGGCGCTGGCGCGCGAGCGGATTCCGCAAACGCCCTTCATCTTCGTCTCCGGCACGCTTACCGAGGAGTTGGCCGTGCAGGCCCTGACCCGCGGCGCGCGCGACTACGTGGTCAAGCAGCGCCTGCAGCGCCTGCCGGATGCGATCCGTCGTGCGCGGCAGGAGGCCCATGAACGCACCCAGCTTGTGCAGGCGCAGGCCGCACTGAATGACAGCCAGGCGCAGTTGCAGCAGGTAACCGATGCCGTCCCTGCGCTGATCGCCCAGCTCGACACGGCGCATCGCTACCGCTTCGCGAACAAGGCGTTCCTGGACTGGCACGGCGTCAGCCTGGCCGAACTGCTGGGTCGCGCGGCACGGGATGTCAGCGGCATTTCCGCCTTCGAGCACGCCCTGCCCAGCCTGGAGCGGGTACTGCAGGGCGAGCGCACCAGCTTCCAGGTCGAACTGGTCCACCGCAGCGGCGAATCACGATTCGTGCAGATGGACTGCGTACCGGAACATGCGGCCGATGGCAGCGTGGTCGGCTACATCTGCATGGGCAGCGATGTTTCACTGTTGAAGCAGGCCGAACTGGCGCTGCGCGAGGACAACCAGGTTCTCGAGCGACAGGTGCAGGCACGCACCGCCGAGTTGCGGGCCAGCAAGCGGCGCCTGCAGGCGATCTTCGAATCCAGCTTCCAGCATCAGGTGCTGCTGGATCTGTCCGGACGCGTGGTTGATGCCAATGACGCGTCACTGGCCGCGGTGCTTGCGGACAAGAAGGACACTGTTGGCGCGCTTCGGCGAATCGCTCTGGTTTGCCACAACCGATGGCATCAGTGCGCTGATCGAACAGGCCGTCGCTGCAGCCGTACAGGGCCGCAGTTCGCTGCATGCACTGGAACTGGAACTCCCGACCGGGCGGCGCAGCTTCGACTTCTCGTTCCGCCCGCTGCTGGATACCGAAGGCGTGGTCACCGCCGTGGTCTCCGAGGCGGTGGAAACCACCGCGCGGCTGCAGGCAGAACACGCGCTGCGCCAGTCACAGAAGATCGAGGCGGTCGGCCAGCTCACCGGCGGCATCGCCCATGATTTCAACAACATCCTGACGGTCATCTCCGGCAACGTCGAGCACGCCATGCTGCTCAACGAACGCGCCGGAGAACCCGGGGCAATGGTCAGCCGTGCACTGGACAATGCACTGAAAGGCGTCGGCCGTGCCGCCAGCCTGACCCAGCGCCTGCTGGCATTTGCCCGTCGCCAGCCGCTGCACAGCCAGGCCGCCAACCTCAACGAACGCCTGCTGGACATGCACGACATGCTGCAGCGTGCACTGGGTGAGCTGGTGCAGCTGGAGATCCGCAATGCCGAGGACATCTGGTGCGTGGAGATCGACATCAGCCAGCTGGAGGCCTCCGTACTGAACCTGGCGGTCAATGCCCGCGATGCGATGCCGCATGGCGGCCGGCTGGTGATCGAAGTCGACAACAGCCATCTCGACCACGACTACGCCGCCCTGTTTCCCGATGCAGCGCCTGGCGAGTACGTGATGCTGCGGGTTCGCGACAATGGCCACGGCATGGACGCGGCGACCCTGGCGCGCGTGTTCGAGCCGTTCTTCACCACCAAGCAGGTTGGCCGCGGCACCGGGCTTGGCCTGTCCATGGTGCATGGCTTCGTCAAGCAGTCCGGTGGCCACGTGCTGATCGACTCGGTGGAAGGCGGCGGCACCAGCATCACCATGATGTTCCCGCGCTCTCCGCTGGCCCTGCCCTGCGAAGCACGCACCCCACAGACCGGCCTGGCGGGTTACTCACCGCGCGAGGAAACCATTCTGGTCGCCGAGGACAATGACGATGTCCGCGCCCACACGGTGGATGCGCTGCGGCTGCTCGGTTACCGCGTGCTGGAAGCCCACGACGGCCCCTCCGCGCTGCGGCTGCTGGAGCGCCCCGACACCAAGGTGGATCTGTTGTTCTCGGACGTGGTGATGCCCGGCATGTCGGGGTGGGAACTGGTGCACGAAGTCCGTGAACGCTGGCCGGAAGTCGCCGTCCTGTTCACGTCGGGCTATCCACGTGACCACGACCAGGTGGGCAGCCAGGGACGCGCGGTTTCATTGCTGCCAAAGCCGTTTACCCGCAGTGATCTTGCAGCGGCGGTACGCACCGCGCTGGGGGCGACGCACTGAGGTCAGGACGCCGGATCACGCATGCCAGCGGCGATCCGGTTGATGTCTGCGCACTCCACCGTGGCCGGCGGATGCTCCCTGCCGGCCAACGCAATCATCGCCTGGCCCAGGGCCAGATTGCTGGTCATCAACGAAGGCGCAATCGCACCGGCCAGCTTCATCAACGGCGCGCCGCCCCAGTACAACGGCTTCAACAGGGCATGACGGGTGCCGGTTCCCGCGACCGGCCTGACGCCACCCGGGCGCAGCATCACCGAGCGCATCGGCAGGGCCTGCAAAGCAACTTCGGTCTCGCCCTTGACCCTCAGCGGCATCAGCCGGCTCTGAGGGTCCGCACCCGCACCGGATACATACAGAAAGCATCCCTCGGGATTCGCGGCCACCCAGGCACGGGCTACCGCCAGTGTGGTGTCCACGGTAACGCGTCGGTACTCGGCCTCGGCGGTGCCGACCGGTGGCGCTCCGGCGCAGTAGAGGCATGCATCGAACCCGGCAAGCTCCTCCACCCGCTCCTGGATACGCAGAAAGTCCGGGACAATCAGTTCGCTGCCGGTGCCGCTCAGACTGCCTGGGTGACGAACCAGCGCGGTCAGGCGGGAGACCTGCGGTGAGCGCTGGCAGGCCAGCACCACACCCTGCCCGACCAGGCCTGCGGCACCGGTCAACAGAATCCGTAGTGCACCTGTCCCGACCATCATCGCACCCGCCTCACAGTTTCACGAAACGCTGGATCTTCCGCGCCAGCCAACCGCTGAACACCAACGGCGCATCCAACGCAGACACGCAGATGCACGGCACACCCGGCGCGGTCACCGGCTGGTGCTCCACCTCCTCGTCCAGATCCGCCACGTCACCCGGCGCGAACAGCCCCAGCGCGTCGTTGTAGGAACCGCGCAGGATCTGAGTCAGCTCGCTGCGGCCATGGCTGTGCATGGGCAGGCACTTGCCGGGGGCGATCTTCAGCATGATCAGCGAGGGCATCTGCTCGGCCCGGATGCAGTGCACCCCCGGCGCCATCCAACGCCAGCGCAGGTCACCCAGCGAGGTGCCAAAGTAGGGATGCAATGATACCGGCAGATGATCGGGATCGGCCTCGGGCCGCTCCTTCGGCATAGGACGCAGGGATTCCGCCATGGCCATCGGCGTTTCCGTGGCCAGCTGCATCAGCATGGCCTCGCGCAACTGTTCGCGCCGCGTGTCGGTTGCAGGCGGCTGGGTCTGCTCCAGCAGTACCGAACCGATCGCCTCAGCATCGCGCAGGCGCTGACGGCAATGCGGGCACTGCTCCAGATGGGCACCGGCCACGATGCTCAACGGCGACGACAGCGCACCCGCGGCATAGCTCATCAGCGTGGATTCGTGCAGGTGGTGGTGCGGATTCACAGCACACCTCCCACTTTCGCCTGCAGTTGCAGGAAGGCACGGCGCAAATGCGATTTGACCGTCCCCAGCGGCATGCCCAGCGCTTCGGCGATCTCGCTGTGGCTCTTGGCCTCGAAATAGGACATCCGCACCAGCCGCGCCTGCACCGCAGGCAGCTCGTTGATGCGCTGGCGCAGACGCGCCTGGTCGGCGAACTGCTCGGCGCTGCTGCGCTCGATCACATCCAGCGTCGCCGCGTCCTCCACCGCCGCCTGCACCTGCATCCAGCTGCGCTCACGGCGCACTCGATCGATATGCAGGTTGCGGGCGATGCGATACAACCACGTACTCAGCGCCCCCTGTGCCGGATCGAAATCGGCGGCCCGCAGCCATAGGCGCAACAGGCATTCCTGCGCCAGCTCTTCGGCTACGGCATCGGGTGCGCCCAGGCCGCGCAGGTACACGCACAGCCGCGGCATGAAGTAGTCGTAGATCCGCATGAAACACTCGCGGTCGCGCAGCCGCGCCACGCCGTCCATGTCACCGGCCCAGTTCGTCGGCTCGCTGCTCGGCTGCTGGGAACTGGACACGGTGCGTGCGCTATCGAAGTTGAGGAGTGTGCTGGCGGCGTCAGGGTACATCTGCGTTCGCGGCGGGCGGGTGAAGGTCTGTCCTCTGTACGTGCAGGGGCAGCCATTGGATGCAGTCGGCACTGCGCATCCAACCGGGCGCCCCCACCGTATGACCTGAGAGACCTACCCTTCCGGATGAACACCATGCGCACTGCCTGGCTGCTGCTGTGCCTGCCCCATGCCGCGCTGGCGGCACCCTGGCTGCGAAGTGAGGGTGTGGCCACCTCCGCGCAGGGCGACATCCTCTACCGTGAAGTGCACTGGCGGCGCGAGGCAACGGAGGGTGCCGAACGCTGGGTGCTGTACCAGTGCCCGGATGGCCAGCCCTTCGCCCGCAAGCATCTGCCCGCCAGCGCCCGCCCGCAGGCACGGGGCTATTCGCTGCAGGACCGCCGCAGCGGCCAGACCGCCGAAGTCGACGCCACTGGCGACTCGGTGTCGATTGCCTGGAAGGAAGATGCCGCCAGCCAGCCGCATCAGCGCCGGCTTGAACTGCCGCCGGACGCGGTGATCGATGCAGGGTTCGACGCGGCGGTGCGCCTGCACTGGCCGGCGCTGCTGCGCGGCGAACGCATCAGCCTGCCCTTCCTGGTGCCGGGGCGGCAGCGCTACTTCCCGGTGCAGGTGCGGCGCATCGGTCCGGTACGTTGGCAGGGTATTGATGCCCAGTCGATCGACGTCAGTCTGGACACCTGGTTCGGCAGCATCGCCCCGCGTCTGTCACTGGTCTATGCCAGCACCGACCGCCGCCTGCTGGAATTCCGCGGTACCAGCAACCTGCGCGATGCACGCGGCACTTATCCGCAGGTGACGGTGCGCTTCAGCTCGCCTGCTGCCGAGCAGACTGCCGCGGAATGGCAGCAGGCCTGGACGCATCCTCTGGTCGACCGCTGCGCCGTGACGCCCAGGTGAAGTCGAGATTCTTCGCGTGGCAGCGCATCCATTGCACGCGCTGCTGCGTACAGGTAGACACGACACCCGCCGAGATCCCCCAATGGCCTCTGTAGCGCCCCTCCCCCGTCGACGCTCGCGCCTGCTGCGTACGCTGCAGCGCTGGATCGACACCGGCAACGTCGCAGAGACCACCGACGAACAGCCCGGCCGCATCGACTGGTTGCGCGCCGTGCCATTCGCACTGATGCACCTGGCCTGCATCGCTGTGCTCTGGGTCGGAATCTCATGGACAGCGGTGATCGTCGCCGCAGTGCTCTATGCGGTGCGCATGTTCGCCATCACGGCGTTCTATCACCGCTATTTCTCGCACCGGACCTTCCAGGCATCGCGAACGGTGCAGTTCGTGTTCGCTGTCATCGGCGCCTCCAGCGTGCAGCGTGGGCCGCTTTGGTGGGCCGCCCATCATCGCCATCACCATCGGCATGCCGACCAGCCGCTGGATCCGCACTCGCCACGCGAGGGCGGCTTCTGGCGCAGCCACATGGGTTGGTTCCTGACCCGCGAGGCGTTCGCCACCGATCTGTCACGGGTACCGGACCTGGCGCGCTTCCCCGAACTGCGCTGGCTGGACCGTTTCGATACGGCCGTACCGGTACTGCTGGCCGCAGCGCTGTATGCATTGGGCGCCGGGTTGGAGCGCTGGGCACCGGGCCTGCACACCTCCGGCCCACAGCTGCTGGTGTGGGGCTTCTTCATCTCCACCATCGTGCTGTTCCATGCCACGGTCACCATCAATTCGCTGGCGCATCGATTCGGCCGCCGCCGCTTCGATACACGCGATGACAGCCGCAACAACCTGTGGCTGGCGCTGCTCACCTTCGGCGAAGGCTGGCACAACAACCACCACTTCTTCCCTGGCACTGTCCGCCAGGGCTTCCGCTGGTGGGAAGTGGATTTGACCTGGTACGGACTGCGCGCGATGGCGGCGCTGGGCCTGGTCAAAGGTCTCAAGCCCATCCCCGAGTGGGTCCTGGCCAAGGCGAGGTATTGACATGCGCATCGCCGTCATCGGCTCGGGTATCGCGGGGCTGGCCAGTGCCTGGTGGCTCGATGGCCAGCACGACGTCACACTGTTCGAGGCCAACGACTACCTCGGTGGCCATACCCACACGCACGACGTGCAGGTGGATGGCACACGCATGGCGGTGGATACCGGGTTCATCGTGTTCAATCCCCAGCACTATCCGCTGCTGACCGCGCTCTTCGACGAGCTGGGTGTGGCTTCGCAGCCGACCACGATGA
Organism: Stenotrophomonas sp. 93052_Sma; assembly: GCF_056481145.1. Lineage (NCBI taxonomy): Bacteria > Pseudomonadati > Pseudomonadota > Gammaproteobacteria > Lysobacterales > Lysobacteraceae > Stenotrophomonas > Stenotrophomonas sp. 93052_Sma. The sequence goes on along the minus strand of NZ_CM151134.1, from coordinate 2,293,244 downwards.
GTTTCTCGATGCACAGCGAGCGCAGCGGCGTGGAGTACAACGCCACCTCGCTGGATGGCCTGTTCTGCCAGCGCCGCAACCTGGTGTCACCTCGATTCTGGGGCATGCTGGCCGACCTGCGCCGGTTCTATCGGGATGCGCCGTTGCTGCTGGCCGAGGAAGACGGCCCCACGCTCGGCGAGTACCTGCGCAGCCAGCGCTATGGCGAGGCCTTCATCGACGAGCACCTGCTGCCGATGGCCTCGGCACTGTGGTCCTCACCGACCGCCACCGTGCAGGACTTCCCGGCGCGCTATCTGGCCCAGTTCATGGCCAACCACCAGATGCTGCAGATGAGCGGGCGCGCCGTGGCGGGTGGTGAGCGGCGGATCGGCACGCTATGTCGATGCCCTGCGCGCCCGCTGGCGGGTGCATGAGCGGCTGGAGTGCCCGGTGCAGTCGGTCGAGCGCATGCGCTGGGGCGCGCGTGCACAGCGCGGCCGGCGTGGAAGGCTTCGATGAGGTCATCCTGGCCTGCCACAGCGACCAGGCCCTGGCGCTGCTGCGCGACGCCGACCCCATCGAGCGCGACGTGCTCGGCGCCATCCGCTATCAAACCAATGAAGCGGTGCTGCACACCGATGCGTCATTGCTGCCGCGCAACCGCAAGGCGTGGGCGGCATGGAACGCGCACGTGCCAGAGGATCGCGCCGCGCCCTGCACGGTCAGCTACTGCATGAACCTGCTGCAGGGCCTGCCCGGCGATACGCCCCTGGTGGTTACCCTCAACCGCAGCGAGGCAATCGATCCGGCCAAAGTACTGCGTACGCTGCGCTACGCCCACCCGGTGCACGACCATGCCGCAGTGCGCGCAACAGCGCTGGGCGGAACTGCAGGGCCGTCGCCATACGTGGTTCGCAGGCGCCTATTGGGGCTGGGGCTTCCATGAGGATGGCATCCGCAGCGCCCGCCGCGTGGTCGATGCCCTGCAGGCCTGCGCTCCACATCGGCTGGCATCCGCCTCGGATGAGGTGGCGGCATGAGTGCCAGCGCGCTCTACATCGGGCAGGTGATGCATCGCCGGCATCATCCGCACCCGCATGCCTTCCGTTACCCCATCGCCCAGCTGCTGCTCGATCTGGACGAACTCGATACGGTGTTCGCCGGGCGATGGTTGTGGTCAGTCAATCGCCGCAACCTGGCCGAGTTCCGCCGCAGCGACTACTTCGGCGATCCCGCACGGCCCCTGGCCGATGCCATCCGCGATCACGCCGCCCACACTCTTGGCTACCGGCCGACCGGCCCGGTGCGCCTGCTCACCCATCTTCGCTTTGCCGGGCACGTGTTCAACCCGGTCAGTTTCTACTACTGCTACCAGGCCGACGGCAGCACGCTGGACTGCATTGTCGCCGAGATCACCAACACGCCCTGGAAGGAACGGCACGCCTATGTGCTGCCGGTCGCTACCGCCACGCACGAAGGCAGCTCACTGCGTTGGCAGTTCGACAAGTGCTTCCATGTCTCGCCGTTCATGCCGATGGACTGCGGCTACGACTGGCGATTCAACCGCCCCGACCAGGACCTGCGCGTGCACATGCAGGTCTGGCGGGACGGCGTGCGCCAGTTTGATGCCACCCAGGCCATGCAGCGGCGTGCCTTGGATGGCCGCGGGCTGGCCCGGGTCCTGGCCTGCTATCCCCTGATGACCACCCAGGTGGTGGCCGCCATTCACTGGCACGCACTGCGGCTGTGGTTGAAACGCAACCCGGTGCACGACCACCCCACTCTTTCCGAGAAACCGCGATGAACTCGATGACTCCCTGGGTTGCCCTGCCGCGCCCCGGCGCCTTGGACGCGTTCCTGCGCCGCCGCCTGCTGGCCCAGCTGGCCCCGATGCGCGACGGTCGGCTGTGCGTGCGCGATGCACTCGGCGAAGTCTGGCTGGGCGATGCCCGTGGTGAACTGCATGTCACCGTCACCATCGATGACCCGGCGTTCTATCGCAAGGTTGCTGCGCAAGGCAGTGTGGGCGCAGGTGAAAGCTACATCCAGGGCGAGTGGCACTGCGATGATCTGGTGGCACTGATCCGGCTGCTGGTGCGCAATCGCGATCTGCTCGACGGCATGGAGCGTGGCCCGGCCCGCTTGGGTGGGGGGATGCTGCGGGTCTGGAACCGCCTGCGCCGCAACAGCCGTGAAGGCAGCCGCCGCAATATCGCCGCGCACTATGACCTGGGCAACGACTTCTTTGCCCTGTTTCTGTCGCCTGACCTGATGTACTCGTCGGCGATGTTCGACAACGAATCCGAGTCATTGGAATCCGCCTCGCGGCGCAAGCTGGACCGCATCTGCCAGCAGCTGCAGCTCAAGCCAGGCGACCGCGTGGTGGAGATCGGCACCGGCTGGGGCGGTTTCGCGGTACACGCCGCCCAGCACTATGGCTGCCATGTGACCACCACCACCATCTCCGCGGAACAGCATGCGCTGGCCGCCCAGCGCGTAGAGGCGGCGGGCCTGCAGGATCAGGTCACGCTGCTGATGCAGGACTACCGCGACCTGCAGGGCCAGTTCGACAAGCTGGTCTCGATCGAGATGATCGAAGCGATCGGCGCCGAGTACCTGGACACCTACATGGCTACGCTGCAACGCCTGCTCAAGCCGGATGGCGTTGCCCTGCTGCAGGCCATCACCATCGAGGACCATCGCTACGAACAGGCCCGGCGCAGCGTCGACTACATCAAGCGCTATGTATTCCCGGGCAGCTTCATCCCATCGATCAACGCGATCATGGCCGCCAAGACCCGATCCAGCGACCTGCAGCTGATCGCCCAGCAGGACTTCGGCCACTCCTACGCACTGACCCTGCGCGCCTGGCGCCAGCGCTTCCTGGCCCAGCTGCCTGCGGTGCAGGCGCAGGGCTTTGATGCGCGCTTCTGCCGGTTGTGGGAGTTCTATCTGGCCTATTGCGAGGGCGGCTTCCTGGAACGTTCGATCGGCGTCTCGCATCTGCTGCTGGCCCGTGCGGACCACCGGCCCGTCCTCGCTGCGGGCGACAGCCGCTGACATGCGGCGGTTCTGGGCCAATCTGCTTGGCAACCAGCTGGTCTGGCTGTGTGCCGTGGCCGGCGCAGGGCGAGGCTGGCAGTGGCCGGCGCTGCTGGCCGCAACGATCTATATCGGCAGCCAGCTGCTGACTTCACCGCACCCTCGACTGGACCTTCGGCTGATGCTGCTGGCGCTGGCCTGCGCGTGGCTGGTCGACGCCAGTGCCGCCGCCAGCGGCGCCGTGCGCTACGCTGCTGCCCCGCTGGGCTGGACTCCACCCCTTTGGATCATGGCGTTGTGGGCCGCGTTTGCGATGACGCTGACCACGTCGATGCGCTTCCTGCTGCGCCATCCTGCCCTGCCAGCCCTGTTCGGCCTGTTGCTGGCCCCGCTGGCGTATCTCTCCGCAGCGCGGTTTCGAGGCGGTCCGTTTCACTGCGCCGCTGTGGCAGGGCCTGCTGGTGCTGGGTGTGGGCTGGAGCATCGCGCTTTCGCTGCTGTGCATGGCCGCTCGTCGCGGCTCCCGCACCCTCCCGCCGCCATTGGCAGGAGCACCGTCATGATCAATCTGTTGTGGGTCCTGCTGTATGCCGTACTTGTGATGAGCTGGGGTTGGGCCTGGCAGCGCCGCCACCGCAACATCGGCGTGGTCGATGTGCTCTGGGCCAAGGGCGTGGGCGCATCAGCCCTGTTGCTGGCATGGCTCGGCGATGGTGCGGCGGCGCCACGGATGGCGCTCGGCGTGCTCGGTGGCCTGTGGGGCAGTCGACTCGCCTTGCACCTGTGGCACCGGGTCGGCCACGAACAGGAAGACGGCCGCTACCGTTATCTGCGCGAGCACTGGCAAGGGCATCAGGGCAGGATCTTCGGCTTCTTCATGGCCCAGGCGCTGCTGGTCGTGCTGTTCGCCCTGCCCTTCGTCGCGGTGGCTGACAATCCGCAGACAAGCACGACGTTGTGGATCGTGGCCGCCGCACTCGTCTGGCTGCTGAGCGTCGGCGGCGAGAGCCTGGCCGACCATCAACTGGCCCGGTTCCGCGCGAATCCAGCGAACAAGGGCCGCACCTGCCGCGAGGGGCTCTGGCGTTACTCCCGCCACCCCAATTACTTCTTCGAGTGGCTGCACTGGTTCAGCTATGTCCTGCTCGCGGTCGGCTCGCCACTGTGGTGGCTGGCCTGGGCCGGCCCGCTGCTGATGTACGTGTTCCTGCGCTATCTCAGCGGCATTCCCTTCACTGAAAAGCAAGCGCTGCGCAGCCGAGGCGCCGACTACCGCGCCTACCAGCGCACTACATCGATGTTCTTTCCCTGGTTCTCCCGTTCTTCCAAGGAGCATTCCGCATGAGCGCGATCCCTTCACTGAATCCGGCCGAAGATGCGGAAACCGGGCTGATCGCCTGGGCCGAACGTGGGCTGGTGCCCGATGCGGCGCTGCGTGCGGGCATCCGCCGCTTGTCGCGCGACGCCTGCATGAGGAAAGCGAAGGCGGCATCGAAGGCCAATCGGCACGCTTCAGCCAGCGCATCACCGAGCTGGCCGACAGCCCACTCGCGCTGCATACCGAAGCGGCCAACCGCCAGCACTACGAAGTTCCCGCGGCATTCTTCCAGGCCTGCCTGGGCAAGCGGCTGAAGTACAGCAGCTGCTACTACGCCACCGGGCGCGAAACGCTGGACCAGGCCGAGGACGCCATGTTGGAACTGTACGGCCAGCGCGCCGGACTGGCCGATGGCCAGCAGATACTTGAGCTGGGCTGCGGCTGGGGCTCATTGACCCTGTGGATGGCAGAACGTTACCCGCAGGCGCATATCACCGCCGTCTCCAACTCGCACAGCCAGCGCCAGTACATCATGGCGCAGTGCGAGGCGCGCGGCCTGGGCAACGTCGAGGTGATGACCCGCGACGTCAACCAGCTTGACCTGCCGACGGCCCGGTTCGACCGCTGCGTCTCGGTGGAGATGTTCGAGCACGTACGCAACTACCAGCGCCTGCTGGCAGGCATCGCACGGTGGCTGAAACCGGACGGTGCACTGTTCGTGCACATCTTCGCCCATCGCACACTGATGTATCCGTTCGAGACAGACGGCGGCGACAACTGGATGGGTCGCCACTTCTTTACCGGCGGACTGATGCCGGCGGCCGACACGCTGCTGCATTTCCAGCGCGACTTGCGCCTGGAGCAACGCTGGCTGCTGGACGGCACCCATTACCAGCGCACGGCCGACCACTGGCTGGCCAACCAGGATGCAGCCCGCGAGCAGGTGATGCCGGTGTTGATCGCCACCTATGGCCAGGTTGCAGCGAAGGTCTGGTGGCAGCGCTGGCGGATGTTCTGGATGGCATGCGCCGAGCTGTTCGGCTACGACGACGGCCAGCAGTGGCTGGTGGCCCACTATCTGTTCCGACCCCGCTGAGGTGCCCGATGCGCATGTTTCCGCTGCTTCCCCTGATCGCGGTCGGCCTGTTCGGTTCCGGCTGCAGTTCCAGCGACACCCGCCCGTTGCCGCGTCCACCGTCGGTGGATGTGCCGCGCTTCATGGGCGACTGGTACGTGATCGCGCATATCCCGTCGCGCCCTGAGCGCGAAGCCTTCGACGCCGTGGAGAGCTATGCCCTGCGCCCCGATGGACGCATCCAGACCACCTTCACGTACCGCAAAGGCAGCTTCGAAGCGCCACAGAAGTCCATGCACCCCATCGGCCGTGTCGAGAAGGAAGGCAACGGCGCGGTCTGGGGCATGCAGTTCATCTGGCCGATCCAGGCTGAGTACGTGATCGCCTGGCTCGATGAAAGCTACCGCCAGACCATCGTGGCACGAAGCAAGCGCGATTACGTCTGGTACATGGCCCGCACCCCGCAGGTGTCGGACAGTGACTACCAGCAGGCGGTCGAGCGGATTGCGGCCATGGGTTACGACACCCGCAAGCTGAGGCGGGTGCCGCAATCGGTGCGATGACGCGGCACCTTCTGCCCGGGTCGATCGTCCTGGAGCATCAGTCGATCATCAATCATTGCAACGTGGTGCACTCGCGACGCGCCCTGCAGATACGATGCTGGGCAGGCCAGCAAGGCCGGAACGGATACACGATCGATGAACAGCCCCGCGGACGATGCCATCACAACCTCCTGGAATGGATTCGAAGTCCGGCAGATCCTTCCGTGCGACCTCGACCTCATCTGCGCTCACCGAGAAGCGATGTTCCGTGAAAGCGGCCGGAGCGAAGAGATCCTTCAGCAGATGGCGGCCCCGTTCCGTACCTGGCTCGAACCGCGCCTGGTGTCAGGCGACTACTTCGGCCATGTCCTTTCCGACAATGGACAACCCATCGCAGGCATTGGCCTGATGCTGATCGACTGGCCGCCCCACCCCGCCCATCCAGAGCAGGACACGCGCGGCTACGTACTCAATGTCTACGTGGAGCCCGGCTATCGGCGTCGCGGCATCGCCCGCCAACTGATGAAACTGGCCGACCATGCATTCGCCGGACGAGCGGTGGCCTACGCGGTGCTGCACGCTACCACCCAAGGGAAACCACTGTATGCGGATCTCGGATGGGCTGCGACCAGCGAAATGGCCCGCGACCTGCGCAGCGCGAGCGAAGTACCCCGAAGCGCTTGATTGGGCACTGACGATCCACCTCATCAATCGGCGGCATTGAATTGATGGGCTTTACGCATCGATTCTTAGGAATAATCGCAAAATTCCAACAAGTTCGATGCTCGACGCGACAGCGGCGCCAGAATGATCGCCACGCCCTGCGGGCGCCGATCACCTCCCTGCGCATGAATGGATATCCTGCACCGCGCCGACTGCGGCTGGCACTCCTCGACGATCACGAAATCGTCCGCCGCGGCACCGCCCTGCACCTGTCCCACGACGTCCGCTTCAGCATTGTCGCCAGCCACACCCGCAGCGATGAGCTCATCGGCAGCCTGCGCCAGTTGGCAGTGGATGTCGCCATCATCGATCTCACCCTGGCGCCTGGCGACCGCAGCAGTGATGAGCTGGTTCCGCTGCTGCGCGAGTGCTTCCCACATATTCCCCTGCTCGCCTTCGCCACGCTGACGCCATCCACCCGCATCGACCACCTGCTGGCGACCGGCATCTCCGGCGTAGTCAGCAAGTCCGAGCCCTTGGAGATGCTGTCTGATGCCATCGTGCGCATCTCGCAGGGGCTGTGCCGCCTCCCTGCCGATTGCCTGTTCCCGGCGTGCCGCGAGGAACTCAGCCGCAATGAACGCGAAGTGCTGGACATGCTCCTGGCCGGCCTGACTGTCTCGGAGATCGCGCTGCGCCGCCACCGCAGCGTCAAGACGGTCAGTACCCAAAAGGTCGCGGCCCTGCGCAAGCTCGGGTTGCGCAATGACGTGGAGATCTATGCACTGCGGCAGCAGCTGGAGCTCCAGTGATGGGGCGCGTTCGCCTCCGTCTGCGCACGTCGTGCACGTTGTTGCTCGCCCTGATCCTGCTGCCGGCTGCATCGGCCGAGGATGCACAGTTGCGGAGATGGTCCGCCGGCCGCGAAGTGCGGGTTGCCACCGCGCCATCATTGCGACCGCTCCCCCCAACGCTGGCGGATTCAAGCGCACTGCCCACCCTCGCCCATGGCTATGCCAGGCTTGTGGCTCGGCATTCCGGCCTGCGCTTCCGCGATCTCAACTACCCCAGCACGAGCGCAGCGGTCGCTGCCGTCTGCCGGGACGAGGCCGACCTGGTGCTGGTCATGGGCAGCCCCTCGCATCACCCGCTTCCCTGTCCCGACCTGAGGGCCTCCGGCGCTTTCCATGGCGGCAAGACGGTATTGGCTGTGCGTAAAGGCGAGCACCCGCCCCGTGACATTACCGGCGTGAGGGCGCAGCTGCTGGCCGTGGTTGACGGCGGCCCCTATGCCGACTGGCTGACGATCCACCACCCCCGGATCCACCTCCTGCATCTCCCCGACCGCCATGCGGCCCTGGCCGCTGTTGAAAGCGGCAACGCGGATGCTGCGATCGGCCTGGAAGCAACGCTGCACTCGATGATCCGGCAGCACTTCACGGGAAACCTGCAATTGCACCCGTTCGACAGCGGATTCTCCACCGATCTGCACCTGCTTGTCCGCCGGGAGGACCAGCAGCTGCTGGCGCGCATCGATCAGGCGCTGCGCGCCATCACCCTCGAAGAGCACGCAGGCCTGCTGGAGTTGTGGGCGCAGCAGATGCTGCCCACATCCATCGAGAGCGCACTGGATCGGGTGCGTTCCCCGCTCCTGCTCTGGCTGCTGTGTCTGGCCGCGGCACTCATCGGCCTGCCCGTGCTCTGGCAGGCGTTACGCTGGCGAATCGGCCGCGCGGAACAACGCCTCGGGCGCGCGGCGGGAATGATCAGCCATGAAGTGCGCAATTCCGCGCAGACAGTACTGGCTTCGATCGACCTGCTGAGCCAGTCACACCTGCCCAAGGGGCAGCGTGAACTGCTCGCGGCTGCCCTTGCCGCCGGCCACTCGCTGCGCAGGCTGCTCGATCGCTCGCTGGCGTTCTCGCGCCTTGCCAGCGGCAGCTTCAGGCCGCATCCCACGCCCTGCGACGTCGGCCAACTCTGTGCCCGTGCACTGGAAGCAATCCGGCCGGAGGCACTGCGGAGAGGGCTGTCACTCCAGTTGGATCGCGCGCCCGATCCAGCGCCAGTGGTTGTGCTCGATGCTGATGGACTGCGTCAGATTGTCGACAACCTGCTGGGCAATGCATTGAAATTCACCGATGTCGGCGGTATCGAGGTGCGCCTGCAACTACAACCCGCCCTGTCTCCCCGGGAGCTGTTGCTGGATGTGATCGACAGCGGCATCGGCATCGCACCCGCTCAACTGGCGCTTCTGTTCCGACCATTCCAGCAGAACGAGGATGGCCAGAGACGTGGCGGCAGCGGACTGGGCCTGACGATTGCGCACGAACTGGCCGTTGCCATGGGCGGCAACCTGACCGCACACAGCGTGCATGGGCGCGGCAGCCGTTTCACCCTGCGATTGCCGGTCCGCGCCGTTCACGGCGATCAGCCGCCCATCGAGCCGCTGCAGCAGACGCCACTGACCGGCATCGACCTGCTCCTTGTCGAAGATCATGCACTCAGCCGGCATGTCGTCGCAGAGCAACTGCGTCGGCTGGGCGCCGACGTACGCGCGGTTGCCGATGCCGACGCCGCATTGGCCGAGCATGCGCTACGACCGCGCGGCACGGTAGTACTGGATATCGGGCTTCGCGGCTCGGATGGCTATGCACTGGCGCAGCAGCTGCGCGCGCAGGCACAGGCACCTCTGCGAGTGATTGCCCTGTCCGCCCGCATGGGGCGCCGGCACGCGGCACGCTGCCGAAGGGCCGGCTTCGACGCCATCCTGGTCAAGCCGCTGCAGGTTGCGAGCCTGCTGCAGGCGCTGGACCTGCCGCCCTCGGCGCACGGCACCGCGCCCGATGACACCCCTGGCGCCGAGCCGGATTACGCTGCGGACATTGCCCATGAGCTGGCCAGGATTGAACAGGCCGTGCAGGACGCCGATACCTCGACACTGCGCCATCATGCACATCGGCTGCAGGGAACGCTGCAGATGTGCCGGGCAACGGATCAGGCCGGCACAGCGGCCGACCTGTGGGAACTGGGGCATGAGGCCGCGCCTGACTGGGTCGAGGCGCGGCGACTGCTGCGGGGATTGCAGCAGTGGCACGGCTCCCGCAAGGCGGAAGCCGCACCATCGGCCTGATCAGGCCGCCAGGCGCTCGACCTGGCGACGGGTCAGGTCATTGAAGCGACCCAGCGACATCAGGTGCTGGTGGATCAGCGCCAGCCAGCCGCTGCGGTGCCACTCGACCACGGTCGCTTCCGGCAGCGCTACGAACTTCTCGACGTCCACCACCAGGAAGCCGTTGAGATTGAACTCGCGGCCATCCGGAGTGCGGACGGTGGCGTTGCGCTCGACCAGCAGGCCGTTGTCGATCAGGGCCTTGGAGAAGGCCTGGGTCTGTTCGTGCTCGCGGGTGTACTGGCCGCAGAACTCCAACGCCTGCTGCACCATGTCGGTGGCCTTGCCATCGACGAACAGCGGCTGGCCTTCGTCACCACCCTTGACCACGCGCGCTCTCTTCGTCGATGCCCAGCAGGAAGTCGTTGTCTGCACCGGTGTCGATGAAGATGAAGGGGTGGCGACGCAGGTAGGCCGGGATATAGGCCTCGTCTTCCCACAGGCCGTCCTTGATGAACAGGTTCTGGTCGGACACGCCCACGGCTGCCATCGGCACGGCGGTCGGGCCGGCGAACAGGATCGGGAAGTGGTGCAGGGCCAGCGAGAACTCGCCCAGCACCAGCGGAATGGCGTTGTTGCCGGCGGCAAACTCGAGCCTGCCCGGCAGGATGCGCAGATCGGCATGCACATCGGCCTGCAGCGGCACCGGACGGGTGTAGAACAGGGGGGCGCTGCTCGGCGCCGCTTCGGTGGTGGTGTCGCTGGTGGTCGTCATCTTGGGAACCGTTCGATCATGCGCGCCTGCCATCCCGGGCGCGCCAGCGGGAACAACCTGAATCCCGCATTATCAACAAGCTCGATGACAACGGCCACCCCACCGACGGCCTATTTCAACTGCAGGGGGTAGCGCTGCCAGAGGACGTGGACCAGGAACCCGGCCAGCTCGGTGTCGCGCGCTCACCGCAGCGCGGATCTTGTCCAGCAGCACCATGTCCGAGCAGGAGCGCACATCGGCGTGGTTGGCCTGCCCGGCCCGGCGCGCGCGGTAGCGCGCTGCGCGCTGCGCGTCACTCATTGCGTACCCGAACTTGGGCGGACGACCGCGCTTTCGCGGCAGGGTCAGCTCCAGGGTTCCGGGGTCTTTGTCATCACGCATGAGAGGGGTGCGGGCGGCGGCGAGCAACGGGGGGTGCGCAATTTATCGTGAGGCATCACTTTAATCCAGCTTTTTCTGCAGTTTTGTTGCGATGCAGTGCATTATCCCGGTGTCGATGCGAATTCATCCACGCATGGCGTGGATCTACTGCAGGGCCTGCAACCCGATCACCCGGTAGATCCACGCCATGCGTGGATGGGCATTCCCGACGACAAAAAAGGGGAGCCCGCTCACGGGCTCCCCTCGCCTTTGCTTACGCAGCGCGTACCGGCTCGTAACCATGCAGGTGCGCCTCACTGCTGGCCCGCCCCTGGCTGAGAGACCGCAGCGACGTGGTGTAACCCACCAGCTGCGCCAGTGGCGCAAAGCCGCTGACCTCGGCGCGACCGTCCTGGTCCTCGATGCGGGCAATGCGACCATGGCGACGGTTGAGATCGCCCACCACATCACCCACCGACGCCGACGGCGAATGCACCGTCACCGCCATCACCGGCTCCAGCAGTTGCGTGCCACCTTCGGCCAGTGCCGCCTTGACCGCTTCGGCACCGGCACGGTGGAACGCCATCTCCGACGAGTCCTTGGCATGGGTCTGGCCATCGACAAGACTGACCTCGATACCGACCACCGGATGGCCCTGCGGACCTTCCGACAGCGCGGCACGCACGCCCTTCTCCACCGCCGCGATGAAGCTACGCGGCACCACGCCACCGACGATGCGGTCGTTGAACACGACCTGGTCGTCCTCGCGCGGCGACACATCCAGCACCACGTGCGCGAACTGGCCCTGGCCACCGGTCTGCTTGACCAGCCGCCCCACCACGCCGGTCATCGCTCGCAGCGGTGTCTCCTGGTAGGCCACGCGCGGCGAACCTACGCCCACCTCGACCTTCCACTCGCTGCGCAGGCGCTCGACCATCACCTCCAGGTGCAGCTCGCCCATGCCCCAGACCAGGGTCTCCGCCGTGTCGCGATCGGTTTCGACGCGGAACGAGGGATCTTCCTGGGCCAGGCTGGCCAGGCCCTGCGCCATCCGGATCAGGTCGGCCGCACGCGCCGGCTCCAGCCGCCAGGCCAGCACCGGCGCCTGTGCCTGGATGTTCTCCAGGCGTAGCGGCTGCGCACGGCCGCTCAGCGTTTCACCGCTGACCGCATCCTTCCAGCCCAGCACCGCCACGATATCGCCGGCCACGGCCTGTTCGATGTCGTGGGTCTGGTCGGCCTGCACCCGCACCAGGCGACTGACACGTCGACCCTGCGGATGCTGCGAACTGGCCACGGCATCACCGACCTTCAAGGTGCCCGAGTACAGCCGCACGAAGCTCAATGCGCCGTGCTGCTGGTGAGTGATCTTGAACAGCAGGCCCGCCAGCGGACCGTCTGGATCCGGCGACAGCACCACCTCGCCGCTCTCGCTTTCAGCGGTGACTGCAGGCCGATCCAGCGGCGACGGCAGGTAATCGACCACCGCATCCAGCAGCGTCTCGATGCCCTTGTCCTTGAAGGCCGCACCGGCCAGTACCGGCACGCCCGCACCGGCCAGCGTCGCCCGTCGGATCGCCGCGCGCAGCTGTTCGGCATCGATCGCGCGACCTTCCAGCCAGGCATCGGCCAGAAGTTCGTCGTGGTCGGCCACGGCCTCGACCAGTGCGTCGCGCTGCGGCTGCCACACGGTGCGCGCGGCGGCGTCCCACGGGGTCACCGTGGTTACGGCACCATCCTGCCAGTGCAGCACACGCTCATCGACCAGGTCGACCCAGCCGTTGAAGTCGCTTTCGCTGCCCAGTGGCACACCGAGCGCCCACGGCCGCGCCTGCAGCTTGTCCTGCAGCTGCTCCAGCACGCGCTCGAACGATGCGCCGACGCGATCCATCTTGTTGACGAACGCGATCAGCGGCACGCGATGGCGACGCGCCTGGCGCCACACCGTCTCTGACTGCGGCTGCACGCCATCCACCGCCGAGAACACGGCCACGGCGCCGTCGAGCACGCGCAGCGAACGCTCGACTTCAATGGCGAAGTCGATGTGGCCGGGAGTGTCGATCAGGGTCAGCCGATGCGGCGGCAGGTCGCGCGGCGCCCACTGCGCCTGTACGGCGGCGGCGCCGATGGTGATGCCACGTTCGCGCTCGATCGCCGAGAAATCGGTGGTCGCATTGCCGTCGTGCACTTCGCCGACGCGATGGATTTCGCCGCTTTTCCATAGCAGGCGTTCGGTCAGCGTGGTCTTGCCGGCGTCGATGTGGGCAATGATGCCGAGGTTGCGACGGCGGGAAAGGACTTGGGTGTTCATGAGAAAGGTTCCTGCAAAGCCAACTTCGGGGGCCGCGCACCCCGGTTGGCGACAGGGTGCGCGGCTAGCGTTCGGTCTCGGCGATCTGGTGCATGGCACGTTCTCCTTGCGGTACACCGGGTTACGGGGAATGGAACTGCGGAAACAAAAAGAGCGCCCCGGAGGGCGCTCTGTCGAAGGTCCAGCGATGGCCGTCTCAACGGCTTCGTGGGGCTCCAGGCAGACACGCCCGTTCCGCGCTTGCGCGGGTCAGGGTGAAAAACGTCAGGAGCGGCATCCGGTTCATGGGGCGCATTCTAGGCCTGCCAATCTGGCGCGCAAGTGAATATTGCGCACATAAATGGAACGATGAAGCCGACAGCGATCGGGGTCCGGCCCCTTGGCCACGGGCAAAGGGCTCTGACCCCAGCTGACCTCACTTGCACTTGTGCAGCTTGCGCGCCTCACCCACCGTCGCAGCCTGGTCGTCCCCCATCGAGATCCAGCCCTTCAACGACATCGCCGGATCCACATGTGGCAGCCGCGGCCCCTCATGGACAACCACCTCGGTCCAGCTGCCCACCGGCGCCAACTCGGACAGACGCGCCGCCTGATCGTCTTCAGTGCTGAACATATCGTCCGGGCGCGCCGGGGGCGTCGTGTTCACGATCTCGGTCTTGCGGGAATGCACGCGCACCGCGCCATCCGGCATGCGCTGGGTGGTCACATCGAAGCGCTCCACCCCATAGGCCCATGGACTCTCCCCCGCGCTGCGGGTCTCGCTGCCATCAGCCGCCACCTCCAGGGATTCGCCCGATGCGGCACCAACGGCAGCGATTGCTCCAAGACTGGACATCATGGCCTGGTAAGCAAACATCTGACGCTGCTCTGCGGTCAACATCATTGGCTTGCCCTCGGGAAACCTCAGATACACCGCACCCTCGCACAACGTCAGCACCTGCTGACCGTCCCAGCTGAAATGCATTTCGTCACTGGCGTAGTACCTGGTGCTCATCGACGACACCGCAGCGCCCTCGCCGGAGGAATGGCGGCTCTCGATCAGCGAAGCCTGCTCGGTCGCATCCATCAGGGAAATGGAGGTTGCCGGTGCAGCACTCACCACGCCGGCAACCGCAGTCATTGCAGCAAAGAGTGCGCCGCGCGGGAAGAAACAGATCAACACATCAGTCCATTGAAGAAAACGAACTGCAAATGATACGTGGCCGCGCAGAACGACTGGACGCTCAGGTCACAACCACCAGCGGCACCCCACGCCTTGGATGCTCCAACACCACCACGTCCTGCTGGTAGACCCGCTGCAGGTTGTCTTCGGTGAGCACTTGCAACGGCGTGCCATCGGCCGCCACCCTGCCCTGCTCCAGCAGCACGATGCGGTCGGCATAGCCGGCAGCCAGATTGAGGTCGTGCAGCACCACGATCACGCACGCACCGGCCTCGGCACAGGCGCGCACACTGCGCAGCGTGCGTTCCTGGTGGCGCAGATCCAGCGCTGCAGTCGGCTCATCCAGCAGCAGCAGCGGCGTGTCCTGCGCCAGCACGCGCGCGAACGTGGTCCGGGCCGATTCACCGCCCGAGAGCTGCTGCACCTCGCGCAGGCGCAGCGCCTGCAGTTCAGCGGCATCGATTGCCGCTTCCACCTGGGCGTCGTCCACGGCTGGATCCGGCGGATGCGGCAGCCGCCCCATCGCCACCACTTCTTCCACGCTGAAGGCGAAGCGCACGCCGTGCTCCTGTGGCATCACCGCACGCTCGCGCGCCAGTGGCCCGGCCTTGTAACCGGCCAACGGCTTGCCGAGCAGACTTACTTCGCCTGCGTCGGCACGCAGGTCACCGGCAGCCACCGCCAACAGCGTGGATTTGCCCGCGCCATTCGGGCCCACCAGCGCGGTCACCGTCCCCGGCTCAAATGCGAGCGAGATGCCATGCAGGATCTCGCGCTGCTGGCGGCGCACCACGACCTCGTGCAGCTTCAACAGCACGCTCATGGTGCGGCCTTGCGGCGCTGCTGCAGCACCAGCCAGAGGAAGAACGGTGCGCCCAGCGCGGCCGAGAACAAGCCCAGCGGAATCTCCGCGGGTGGATCAAGCGTGCGTGCGGCGGTGTCGGCCACCACGATCAGCAGCGCACCGAGCAGGCCGGACAACGGCAGCAGCCAGCGATGCCCGGGGCCGACCAGCAGGCGCGCCACGTGCGGCACCACCAGGCCAACGAAGCTGATCGAGCCGGCAAAGGCCACCGCCGCGCCCACCAGCAGCGCACTGAACGCCACCAGACGACGCCGCGTGCGGGTCACATCCAGCCCGAGGTGCTGTGCCTGGCGTTCGCCCAGCGCCAGCATGTCCAGCGGCGTAGCCAGTCGCTGCAGCGCGAACACACCAATGGCGAACAGCGGCACCACCGCCACCACGTCGGCCCAGTTGGCGCGCCAGCGAGCCCATCTGCCAGAACACCAGCGACTGCAGTTCGCTTTCACTGGCGATGTAGGTCAGGAAGCCGATCAACGCCGAGCAGAATGCAGCCATCGCGATACCGACCAGCAGCAGCGTGGCGTTACCCGTCCCCTTGCCCGGCCGTGCCAATGCGTAGGTCAGGCCGATGGCCAGTGCGCCGCCAGCGAACGCTGCCACCGGCACCAGCCAGCCGGCCGCACCGGCCGCGCCGAGCACGATGGCGGCAACTGCGCCCAGTGCCGCGCCCTGGCTGACGCCGACGATGCCGGGGTCGGCCAGCGGATTGCCGAACAGGCCCTGCAGACTGGCGCCGGCCATCGCCAGCGACGCACCGACCATCGCGCCCAGCAGGGCACGCGGAATGCGCAGCTGCCAGACCACGGCCAGGTCACGACTGCTGACCGCCTGCGGATCAAGCAGGCCCAGCTTCACTGCCAGCGCCTGCATCACCTCCAGCGGCGGCAACCGCAACGGACCCACGGCGAACGACGCCAGCACTGCCCCCAGCAGTGCCAGCAACGCCACCAGCAACATCGTCCGTCCGCGACGGCGGCGCCGATCCGCCGGACTCATGCCTTCGGCAACGCCGCCAGGGCCTTGGCCAGCGCCAGCGCGCCAGCACCGGAGCCCACGCTGGTGTACTTCAGCTGCACATCCGGCATCACCCAGACCCGATTGGCCTGCCCGGCCGGGGTCTGCTTCAGCGTCGGGTACGCCTTCCACAGGCCTTCAGCACCGCCGAACAGCTGCAGGTCATGCTCGGTCACCAGGATCACCTCCGGCGCCGCCGCGACCACGCCCTCATTGCTCAGCTGCGAGTAGTTCTTCACTCCCGCTTCGGTACCGATGTTGATGCCGCCCGCCAGGGCGATCAGCTGCGCCGACGCACTGTCGGCACCGGCAACGGTCGGTGAGCCACCGGCGCCGGTGGCCGAGACGTGGATCACTCGTGGCGCATGGCCCAACCCCTTGCCAATCGCTGCAGCCTCGTCGAGCTGACGCTGCACCTGCGTGGCAAGTGCCTGCCCTGCTTCGGCCAGCCCTAGTGCGGCGGCGACCTTGCGCACCTTGTCCGGCGCAGGCTGCAGGTCATCGATGACCACCGCCGGTTCACCCACCTCACGCAGCTTCTTCGCCAGTTCGGTGTGGCGGCGCAGGCTGTTGCCGAGGAACAGCGAGCCCTGCAGGCTCAGCACGCCCTCCACGCCCGTGGTGCGGTTGAACAGGAACTGGTGCGGGGCAGCCAGGCCGGCCTGCGTGGTGGTGTTGGTCGGCGCGGCAAATACCTGCTTGCCCAGACCCAGCGCCTCGATCACCGCGATCACGTCGTCACCACCGGCAATGACGCGGCTGGTATCGGCCACCTCGATGTCGGCGCCGTCATCGGAATGCACCTTGGCCGGCAGCACGGCCTTCTGATCGCGCACGGCCGGCATGTCGGTGCCGGCCACGCGCTGCCAGCCAGCCGGCAACGCGGCTTCGCCAGCCGCGGTCGCGGCGGCAGGCTCAGCCAGCTTGCCAGTGTCCGAGGGCGTCGATGAAGCGCCACAGGCAGCCAGTGCCAGCGAGACAGCCAATGGAAGCGCACACAGGCGCAGACGGGACGCGATGTTCATGCTCGTTCTCCTTGCTGGCGGGGCGACGCGCACGCCGCCCCGCCGTGTGACTTACTGCTTCGGGGTGATGCGGGTGATGCGGTCACCCTTCGGGTCTTCGGCGCCACGCGACTTGTTCACCGCGAACACGTTGCCCTTGCCGTCGGCGCGGACATGGTTCGGCAGCGTGCCGCCATCGAGGTTGGCGACCACCTTGCCGTCACCATTCACCACGGTGACCGTGCCAGCGCCACGGTTGCTGACATAGGCCAGGCCGGAGGCATCATCGAATGCGACGTTCAGCGCACCGGCGCCGACCGGCACGTCATGCAGCACCTTGCCGGCCGCCACGTCGACGATCAGCAGGTTGTCGGTGCCCTGCGAGGCTACGTAAAGGCGGTTGCGTGCCGCGTCGAAGGCCACGCCCGAGGCACTGATCGAGTTGCCCAGGTCGATGACCTTCTCGACCTTGCCGCTGGCCACATCGATCACCGCCGCTTCCGGCGTGCCGATGCTGACGGTGAACAGCTTGCCGGCCTTCTCGTCCAGCACCAGGCTCATCGGGGTGAACTTGCCGTCATCCACGCCGGATTCCAGCGTCACTGCCGGCAGCTCCTTGAAGGTCTTGGCATCGAACACCGACAGGTGGTCTTCACCCGTGGCCGAGGCGAACACCTTGCCGTGGGTGCCATCGACCACCACGTCGCGCGCGTGCGGCACGGTGTCGACCGGGAACTGGTGGACCAGCGACAGGTCCTTCTGGCGGTAGACCGCGATCGAGTTCTGGCGGGTATTGGTCACCCAGACGTTGCCATTGGTGTCATCCACGCCCACACCGTAGACCGCATAGACCGCGCCATTGGTACCGCCCGGCACCTGCGCCGGGGTGATCGCCTTGGTCACCTTCAGCGACTTCGGGTCTAGCTTCAGCAGCTGCGACTGGGTCACCGGCGGACGGCCCACGGCCGAGGTCACGAACACCGCGTTGCTGGCGGCGCTGTAGGCGGACTGGTACAGGCCCGGCACCAGCTTGTTGGACTGGGTGGCGAACTGCGCCTGGCCGGACAGC
Organism: Stenotrophomonas sp. 93052_Sma; assembly: GCF_056481145.1. Lineage (NCBI taxonomy): Bacteria > Pseudomonadati > Pseudomonadota > Gammaproteobacteria > Lysobacterales > Lysobacteraceae > Stenotrophomonas > Stenotrophomonas sp. 93052_Sma. The sequence goes on along the minus strand of NZ_CM151134.1, from coordinate 2,274,950 downwards.
GGCAACTGCGGCGAGACGCGCAGCTTCAGCACGGTGGCTGCAGCCGGCTGGCTGGCGCGCACCACCACCGGGTGGGTACCCGGCACGGCGTCGGCCGGAATGCTCAGCTGGGTCTTGAAGTTGCCATCGGCATCGACCACCAGCGGCTGCGTGTTGAGCACGCTGTCGCCACGCAGCAGGCTGACTTTCTGGCCCGGCACGAAACCGCGACCGACCACGTCGGCAGTGCTGCCGGGAACCACGTTCTCACCGCGCGAGACGACCTCGCCCTTGAAGGTGGCGTTGGCCGGCTGATCGAACACCGGCTGTGCGGTGGCGGTCACGGCCAGCAACAGGCCAGCGGCGAGAGAGGTGAGACGGAAAGACGGACGGAACGACATGGAAGGCTCCTTGCACACGTAGGCCGCGCCACGTGACGCGGGATTCATCGGTTGCCTGGGCCGCTGCACGCCGGCAGCCTCGCCTGGGTAGTGGGGTCGCACGGCATGGCGCGCGAAGGCATTCATTCGGCGGCGCTGTCCCCGCCATTGGGCGCGCCGTCACCGGCGCTGCGGTCGGTCACGCCGTACAGTTCATGTAACGCGGCATGGAACGACGCAGGCAGCATCGGGCCGTGGCCGAGGCCGGGGAACTCGCGGTACTGCACGTGCATGCCCGGCACCTTGGCCAACCGCTCGGACAGCTGCATCGCCGCATCCGGGGTGGCGCCACCGATGCGGCGCAGGTGCGCGACCACGCGCGGATTGTTCATGTCGCGCTTGCCGCGATCACCGACACGCTCGGCACCGCCCAGCATCAGCCAGAGCTTTGCCGGCTGGCCATGCACGTTCTGCACGAACTGCTGTTCCGGATCACCCAGCGCCGCGCCCTGGCTCCACCACAGCGACGGGCTGGCCGCCAGATAGGACTGGAAGGCGGCGGGACGCGTGTACAGCGCGTTGAGCACGAACAACCCGCCCAGCGAGTGACCCCACAGCGCTTGTTGCTCCGTATCGATGCGTGCGCGACGCTCGACCTCCGGCTTGATGCGGCGTTCGATCACGTCGAGGAAAGCGGCGGCACCACCGCCGACGGCCTGGGTTGTGCCGCTCTCGTCGTCGGCACGGTCGATCCACGCGGTGTAGTCGCGGGTGCGCGCCTTCGAATCGATGCGCAGGTCGTTGTCGTAGCCGATCAGCACCAGTACCGGTGGCGCCTTGCGTGCCGCCAGCTCGGCCAGCAACGGCTGATCCAGCACCATCGCCACCGCATTGCCATCCAGCGCGTACAACACCGGCAGCGGCACCTTGCCGGCCTTGGCCGGGATCGCCACATTCACCCGCCAGCGGCGTTGCTGGTCAGGGCTGTCCACCACGAACTGCTCGAAGCGATAACTGACCGCCGGCTCGTCGAGCACGGTGTGGCCGATCTTCTGCAGCGGATTGCGCTGCTGGGCATGGGCGTACGGGGTGGCCAGGAGCAGACCCATCATCAAGGCGACCAGGCCGCGGGTCAGTGGACCACGGCGCGAAAGCGGGACGAAATGCTTCATCAGCGGCGGCAGAAGCGGCTCACGGCCGCCGGTTCACAAGGGACCGCAGTCTACCTTAAACGCGAATGATTATCACATCGATCGAACGTCACGCTGTGTATCACGCGCGCATGCCGGGTTGCGCAAGGGGCGGCAATTCCCCTATTTTGCCGGCCATCGGGGCATTGGATCGCCCCGCTTCCAGCGCAGCCGTGGATGGCGGGCACTTGCCGCCATCCGGGTCGCGTTCATCTGCACACAACCGCCATGGGATTGGATCCCATGATTGTGAGAACCCTTGAAGCACACCGCACTGATCGCCCTGTCCCTCGGCCTGCTCGCCCCGCTGGCCGCCCACGCCGCGCAGGATCTGCCGTCGCTCTACCAGGCCTTTGAAGAGGCCGGCAATTCGACGCTGAGCATGGACCAACTCAACCAGACGGTGACGTTCACCGCCGTGGCACTGGGCGTTTCCAGCAACCTGGCGGGCGAGCCGCTGATCGAAGCGGGCGATGACCAGGGCAATGTCCTGGCTCGGCTGACCAGCGATGATGAGCAGCAGGCCGCCAAACTGGGCGCACTGGAAGAAGGCGCCGTCTTCACCGCAAGCTGCACGCTGCAGTTCAGCTCCGGCACGGACTACCTGTCCTTCGGCGATTGCACCCTGAAATAACGACGAAGCCGGCGAAACGCCGGCTTCTTCTCTTTGCCTCTATAGAGTCGAGCCATGCTCGACTCATGCAAGATCACGGCCCCGAAGGCACCGGACCGTAAACATTCTCCTGCGGCGTGCCCGGCAGCAGCGAGAAGATCATGATCACGATCCCACCGCCCGGCACCAGCGCCAGCAGGAACAGCCAGCCCGACTGATTGCAGTCATGCAGGCGGCGCACGGTCACGGCAATCAGCGGCACGATCGTGGCCAGCCACATCACGCCCAGCAGCACCACCATGCCGATCAGGATGCCGGCCAGTGCATCGGGACTGTTGCGCAGGAGGATCGCCAGCACACCGGCCAGCAGCATCACCGCGGTTGCGACCAGGAACAGGAACAGCTGGTACATCCAGTACTCGCGCCGGTTGGCGCGGCCCTCGAACTGGGCGTAGCGCTTCAACGACAGAATCATTTCCTGCACGGCATCGATCCTTGAAAGAGAAGCCGCGCAGTGTGTCAAATGCACGCGCGCTGGACAATGTTGCGACGAACCACGCCCGGCAGCAATTGCCCCCTGTAGAGTCGAGCCATGCTCGACTGCTGTTCCAGAAGGCACCCGCAGTCCGTCAAAGAGCGAAGTCGAGCATGGCTCGACGCTACATTAGCCGGCTCAGCGGCCCTTCACGGCCCGCGCCGCCTCGCGCTCGGCGCGCAGCCGATCCAGCTTTTCCTTCAGCTTGATTTCCAGGCCGCGCGGCACCGGGTTGTAGTACACGCGCTCGCCCATCGCATCCGGGAAACCGGTCTGGTCCAGTGCGATACCGCCTTCGGCATCATGGTCATACTGGTACTCGGCACCGTAGCCCAACTCCTTCATCAGCTTGGTCGGCGCATTACGCAGGTGCAGAGGTACTTCTTCGGTACCGCTCTCGCGCACATCGGCCTTGGCCTGGTTGAAGGCCGCATAGCCTGCATTCGACTTGGCGGTGCTGGCCAGGTACAGCACCAGCTGAGCAAAGGCGAGCTCGCCTTCCGGGCTGCCCAGCCGCTCGTAGATGTCCCAGGCCTCCAGTGCCATGCTCTGCGCGCGGATCGGCCAGGCCGATGTCTTCGATGGCCATGCGGGTCAGTCGGCGCGCCAGGTAGGACGGATCGCAGCCGCCATCGAGCATGCGGGTCAGCCAGTACAGCGCGGCATCCGGGTTGGAACTGCGTACCGACTTGTGCAACGCCGAGATCTGGTCGTAGAACTGCTCGCCGCCCTTGTCGAAGCGACGGGTGCGATCGGCCAGCACCTGGGTCAGGGTCTGCGGGGTGATGCGACCACCCTCCCCGCCCGCCAGCTCGGCAGCGATCTCCAGCAGGGTCAGCGCACGACGCACATCACCATCGGCGGCGGTGGCGATTTCCAGCAGCAGCTCGGGGGCGACCTCGATGCCCTCCTCGCCCAGGCCGCGTTCGCGATCACCCAGCGCACGTTCCAGCGCCTCGACGATATCCGTGGGCGAAACGCCCTCCAGCACATGCACGCGGCAACGCGACAGCAGTGCGGAGTTTAATTCGAACGACGGATTCTCGGTCGTGGCACCGACGAACAGGATGGTGCCGCGCTCGATATGCGGCAGGAACGCATCCTGCTGCGCCTTGTTGAAGCGGTGTACCTCATCCACGAACAGCACGGTGCGGCGGCCTTCGGCGAAGCGTTGCGCGGCCTCGGCCAGCACCTGGCGCACCTCCGGCAGGCCGGACAGCACGGCAGAGATGGCGCGGAATTCCGCATCGGCGTACTCGGCCAGCAGCAGCGCCAGCGTGGTCTTGCCGCAGCCCGGCGGCCCCCACAGGATCATCGAATGCACGCGACCGGATTCGACCGCGCGGCGCAGCGCACTGTCCGGCGCCAGCAGGCGCTTCTGCCCGACCATTTCGTCCAGGGTGCGGGGGCGCATGCGCTCGGCCAGCGGGCGCATGTGTTCCCGATCGACGCTCAGCAGATCGGGTCCGGGGAATGAAGTGGAGCGATGTCTTGGCACCCGGTCATTGTACCGCGCCGCCCAACGGTAGCGCCGGGCCGTGCCCGGCGGGCGGGACGCGATGTCTGGTAGTGCCGGCCGTGGCCGGCAGATCAACAGCGTGTCAACCAAGGTTGACACCCACCAAGGCGGTGCCGGTTGAAACCCACCAGAGCAGAAAGCGTCGGGCCATGCCGGCGATCAGGCCGCACGGGTGGTAGTGCCGGCCGCTGGCCGGCAGCCCCTCAATGTGTCGGAAATGAGCCGAATCCGCCGCAGCCAATCCACCGGTAAGCCACTGATTAACATAGAGCGCTCTTTCCCGGGGTCCGTGCGTCCTCATCAGTAACCGAGAATTTGGAGCTCAACCCTTCAGGACCCAAGCGTGCGAGATCCCGAATCCAATGTCCTTGAGTTCATTGCTGGCTGCGCGGTCGATGCGGACATCTACTATCTGGCTGCCGCCCTAGGCCCTGGGCATGAATACTACGACCCGGATCCCGGCCCACCCACCCGCATGTTCGTCTTTGGCCGCACCCCCAAAGAGGAGTGGTTCTACCATGACCTGCAGGACTTCCAGGTCATGTCCACAGAGTTTGTCCCAGAGGAAGAAGGCGGTCGCCGCCGTCGTGTGCTTGCCCTGGATTTCTATGGGCAGCTGGAAGATTACTCCCGTGCTGGGGCAACGATCGAGTACGTCCCAGCTGAAGGCGCCGACTTTCCCGGAGGTCTTACCCGTTTGCGACTGCTGGGCGACGTCCTTTTCTGCGCGGGCACAAGAGGACAGATCCATCATCGGGGCGACGGCGGATGGCGGCAGCTTCCAACCCAATTCGCGACTGCCTTCTGCGAGGAGGACGAAGACGAGTCGGATCTGGATGACTTCGTCAGTTGGCTCGAAGATTTCGGCCACCTGCTCGAACTGGGCGATGCTCCCGCACTTCCTCGAGATCCGATGGAACGCGACGCAGAGCTTCGCCGGAGATTCGCCGATTGGCGAGCCCACATTACCCATGTCCGGGAGGATGAAGGATTCAACCAGCTACTCGCTGAGTTCCGCGTGGGCAGCGTGAACGACCTCTGCGGAACGGGCTTTGCTGACCTCTACGCAATCGGCTCCCAAGGCCTGATTGCGCACTGGGATGGCTCGAGCTGGACCGTGCCCGAACAAGTCACTACTGCGGAGCTGCTTCATGCTTGCAGGACCGACCAGGGCCGCCTCGTCCTTGTAGGAATGCACGGCACCATCGTTACGGGCGACATCTCCACTGGATTCGAGTGCCTCCAACACGAGGTCGGCGAAGGCATCAACTTCAACTCTGCATGCCAGTACAAGCAACAGGTTTACATCGGCTCGGAGAATGGCGGCCTCTACGTCTACGGTCTAGAAACCGGCGTAGTTGAACCGTTGCTGGAAGGCATCCCCGAAGAACTGAGAGATGCAACGATTGTTGATATCAGTTCCGTCGCTAGCGTGCTTTGGGTGCTGACGCCCTGGGACCTGATTCGATTTGATGGCACCGCGTGGCAGGTGATCGTTCATCCGGACAACGGATGAGCTGGCCGAACGCGTGCCAACCAAGGTTGGCACCCACCAAGGTGGTGCCGGTTGACATCCACCCGAGCAGGTAGGGCCAGGCCATGCCCGGCGGATCAGGCCGCACGGCTGGTAGTGCCGGCCGCTGGCCGGCAGAACAAAAGCGTGTCAACCAAGGTTGACACCCACCAAAGCGCCTCCGCCCAGAGATCAGTTACCGATGACGTCGGTGCCCTTCGGCGGGGTGAAGCTGAAGGTGCCGGCAGCAAAGCCCGGGTTGCGCTTCCAGCCACTGAAGCTGATCACGGTGCGCTGGCCGACGGCGTCGGTGATTTCCATCTTGGCCAGGCCCTGGGCATTGAAGCCCAGCGCGGCGTACTGGAAGCTGGCTTCGGTCTCGCGCTTCGGCGACAGCGACAGCCACTGCAGGCCGTCGCGCTGCGCGGCCTCTTCGCTGACGTCGTACTGCTGTTCCAGCAGCGCCGGGTTGATCAGCGCGGTGAGCGGGCTGTTCTGCTCTTCCTTGCCCTGCTCGCGCACGGTGGCCTGCTCCAGGTCCGGCTCGTACATCCAGACCTTCCTGCCGTCGGCCACGATCAGCTGCTCGTGCGGACGCACGTATTCCCAGCGGAACAGGCGCGGCGCCGACAGGGCCACGCGGCCGCTGGTCGATTCCTTCACCTTGCCGCCGCTATCGAACACCTGCTGGCTGAACTGGCCATCCAGGCCCTTCAGGCCACTGGTGAAGGTCTTCAGGTCATCGCGGGCGCCAGCCCAGGCGCTGCCGGCGGCGGCGCAGGCCACGGCCAGGGTGGTGGTGGCAAGGAAACGGCGGAAGCGGAAGTTCATGCGGGAATCCTGTGGGCGCGGGCGCCAGCAAAGGTGGTTGCCAGTGTGCCCGGGGAAAGATGAATGGGCGATCAGGGCGACATTATGCCGCCCTGAACGTCCATCGGCGATTCAGCCACCGGATCCCGGCAGCTTGCCGTACAGCACCTGGCCGCGGAAGCCACGCCGCACTTCGCGATACAGCGCGCGGAACGCCGGATAGTCCTGCGGCTGGCACAACGCCTCTGGCCCACGCACTGCATTCTGCTGCAAGCGGTGGTGCACGATCACCTCCTGCCCCTCGCGACTCCAGTCCACCCGGTACTCGCCGGCTGCATTGGCGAAACGCTGGCTGGCCGGGATGGCGATGATCGGCGCATTGGCCGGGAACTGCAGGCGATAGGTTTCCTCGCGCAGGCTGGCATTGCAGTAGAACGGCGTTTCGTTGGCCGGCGCCGAGGCAGTGGCGTACAGCCCACGCACCGACTCGCCACCCGGCGGGTCCGGCACGGCCATGCCGCCGGCCACGCTGAAGTCGGCGTAGTCCTCGGCCTGGAACGCCATGCGGTAGCCGAACGGCCGGGTCAGGTCGACCGGCACGCCCTGGATCTGCAGCTGCCCTCGCCCATCGAAACCGGAGGCGGCCATGATCTGCTCTTCAGCGCGCACGGTTCTGCGCGTTGAGCTGGGAGAACTGGGCACGCATGCCGATCTCGGCGTTCTCGCCCAGCTTCGGAATGGTCTCACCACGCAGGTTGCCGTTGGCGTCGAAGGTGAAACGCACTTCCATCGAGGTGGCGTTACGCTCCGGGGTGTTGGCCGGGGTGCGCGCCAGCGTGGCGTCACGGGTACGCATCACCGGTGCACCCAGGTCACCCTCTGGCAGCTGACCGAAGGCGCCCACGCGGTGGTCGAATCCAGGTACAGATCAAACTCGGGAATGTAGGTGATGGCGTGGTTGAAGCGGCCCAGCACCGGGATCTTCGGCAGCGTCGGGCCACCGCCGGCACCGATCAGCACCGGCGAGCTGGCGATGCCCTTGGCCGCCAGCAGCGCCTCAAGGATCGTCACATGGTCCTTGCAGTCACCGTAGTGGTTGTCGAGGATGCTCTGCGCACTATTGGGCTCCAGGCCACCATTGCCCAGGTACACCGCCACGTAGCGGATGTTCTGCGCCACCCAGCGGTACAACGCATCGGCCTGCTCGCGACGGTCGCTGATGCCAGCGGTGATCTCATCGGCCAGCGCCTGCAGTTCCGGCGTGACCTGCGCGGCCGGGCCGGCCTTGAGCTGGTAGGCGTGACCCATCTGCGACCAGTCACGATAGGTGCTGGCCATGATGTTCGGGCCGAACTCCCAGCCCGCCGCCGACCAGTTCTGCGCCGGCATGGCTTCGCGACGCTGGTAGCGCCAGCGCCACTGTGCCTGTCCGTTCTTCACCGTCGGGCGATCACTACCCTGCACGCCGCGGCTGTCGACGAACATCGGCAGGTTGGCCGGCGCACTCAGGGTGACCTCGGCGTCCTCGTACTCGGTGAAGACATTGAAGGTTTCCCACAGGCCGAAGTAGCCGGGGAAGTACGGCGTGGCCTGGGTGCGGCGCACCTGGTAGAACAGGCGCGTGCCCGGGGCCAGGTTCGGGAACACGATCACCCGCACCTTGCGGTCGGCATACATCGCCGCCGAGGCGCTGGAATAGCTTTCCTGGGTGTAGATGCGGTCGGCCGGCACGTCGCGGCGCTGGCCGTCGGCGGTGATAGTGTAGGCGCCGAGTACTTCCAGCGTCTCCATCTTCTCGCTGTAGCTCAGCCGCACCTGGCTGAACTGCTCGACCGAGGCCTTGGTCTTGAGCAGGACTTCGTAGGTTTCGGTCTGCACATTGCCCGCATCCGGCCGCACCTGGTAGTCGGCGCGGTAACGGACAATGCTGAAATTATTGCTGGCTTCGGTATCGCCGCTGGTGGAAGGCGGCGCCGTGGCGGGCGCGGAGGTGGCGGTGTCTGCCAGTGCCGGGCCGGCAGCCAGGAAGGCTGCCAGCGCCAGTGCCAGCGCGCTTGGTACGGGGTGAAGCATGCGTCGGTTCCTTGGACGTCGTGGGGGATACGTCGGGTCTTACTTCGGCGGCGGCGGTGCCAGCACCGTGCGGTCGCCGTTGTGCTCGGGCGGGCTGACCACGCCGGCCGCTTCCATGGCCTCGATCAGTCGCGCTGCACGGTTGTAGCCGATCTTCAGCCGGCGCTGCACGCCGGAAATCGATGCACGGCGGGTCTCGGTGACCACCCGCAGCGCTTCGTCATACAACGGGTCGGACTCGTCGCCGGACGAACTGTTCTCGGGCAGGCCGGTGGCGCCGACGACCACGCCGTCGCCCATCGTCTGCACTTCGTCCAGCACGCCGTCGACATAGTCGGCAGGTCCCATCGCCTTGAGGTGCTCGACCACGCGATGCACTTCATCGTCGGACACGAACGCACCATGCACGCGCTCGGGCAGCGCGGTGCCCGGCGGCAGGTACAGCATGTCGCCGTGGCCCAGCAGTGTTTCCGCGCCGGACTGGTCGAGGATGGTGCGCGAGTCGATCTTGGAGCTGACCTGGAAGGCGATACGGGTCGGGATGTTGGCCTTGATCAGGCCGGTGATCACGTCCACCGACGGGCGCTGCGTGGCCAGGATCAGGTGGATGCCGGCCGCACGCGCCTTCTGCGCCAGGCGCGCGATCAGCTCTTCCACCTTCTTGCCGACGATCATCATCATGTCGGCGAATTCGTCGATGAAGATGACGATGAACGGCAGCGTTTCCAGCGGACGCGGTGCCTCGCCCAGTTCCGGGTTCGGCTTGAACAGCGGATCCATCAGCGGCTGTCCTGCGTCCTGGGCTTCCTTCACCTTCTTGTTGAAGCCAGCCAGGTTGCGCACGCCCACTGCGCTCATCAGCTTGTAGCGGCGCTCCATCTCGGCCACGCACCAGCGCAGGCCGTTGGCGGCCTCCTTCATGTCGGTGACCACAGGTGCCAGCAGGTGCGGGATGCCCTGGTAGACGCTCAGTTCGAGCATCTTCGGGTCGATCATCAGCATCCGCAGGTCTTTCGGCGAGGCCTTGAACAACAGGCTCAGCACCATCGCGTTGACCGCCACCGACTTGCCCGAACCGGTGGTACCGGCCACCAGCAGATGCGGCATGCGTGCCAGGTCGGCCACGGTCGGGCGACCGGCGATGTCCTTGCCCAGCGCCAGGGTCAGCACACTGGCCGACTTGTCATATTCCTTCGAGCGCAGCAGCTCGGACAGGAAGATCATCTCGCGGGTGACGTTGGGGATTTCCAGGCCGATCACCGACTTGCCCGGAATGACGTCGACCACGCGCACCGACTTCACCGACAAGCCGCGCGCGATGTCCTTGTCCAGCGAACTGATCTGGCTGACCTTGATACCCGGTGCCGGCTCGATCTCGAAGCGGGTGATGACCGGGCCGGGATTGGCGCCGACCACCTGCGCATCGATGCGGAAGTCCTTCAGCTTGAACTCGATCTGCCGCGACAGGGTCTCCAGCGTCTCTTCGTCGTAGCCCTTCGGCTGCGGCTTGGGATCATCCAGCAGCGCCAGCGGCGGCAGGTCCGAGCCATCACCGTTGACGCCGCGGAACATCGGAATCTGGGTATCGCGCTTGGCCCGATCGCTCTTCTCGATCACCGGCTCCGGACGCGGCTCGATCTTCACCGGCTCGCGCTTGGCGCGCACCTCGGCGTCGGCCTTGCGCACTTCCTGGCGCTCCTCGCGCATCACCCGGGTCTGCTTCCACTCGGTGACTTCTTCCTTCTTGCGTTCCAGCAACGGCGCCAGCGACATCACGCCGCGGCCGATCTTCTCCATCACCGTGAACCAGGACAGCCCGGTCGCGAGCGTGATCGAGGCCAGCAGCAGCACCAGCACGAACAGGTTGGCGCCCAGCGCGCCGAAGCCCACCGTGAGCGAATTGCCCACCAGCTTGCCGAGGATGCCGCCGGCGCTGGAGACGTCGCCACTGAACAGGCGCACGTGCAGGAAGCCGGTGCCGGCGATAAGAAAACCGACCAGGCCGACCAGGCGCAGCGCAGGATCCAGGTCGTTCTCGCCCTTGCTCTCGCGCTTGAGGCCGAACATGGCGATCCACGCCAGCGCGCCGAGCACCACCGGCAGCAGGAAGGCGATGTAGCCGAACAGCTGCAGCAGAACGTCGGCGATCCAGGCCCCGGCGCGGCCACCCAGGTTGTGCACCGGCGCGACCACGCTGCCGGTATGCGACCAGCCCGGATCAGTCGCTGAATAGGTGAAAAGACTGGCCGCCAGGTACAGCAGGGCCGGCGCGATGGCGATCAGGCCCAGATCGCGCCAGAGACGCTGGCGGCGTGGATTGTCGGTCGTCGCCGCCGCGGCCGTGCGACGTGACGCCTTGCTGTCGTCGGACTTGGAGCGTTCGGGGACCTGCTTCGCCACCTTAGACCATACCTTTGGAATGCGCTGTTAGTGATTGATAATAAATGAGACGGCGTCAGTTTTCAGTTATGCGACGTCCGGCAGGCCAATCCGGGGGCCGAAACCACTGCTGGATGACGGCGTTCCGTTCATCGGCTTGAATCGCCCTGCCCCAGCCGCCACTCTATGACCAGCCAAGGATGCTGCGCAAACATCGCCAGCGCCTTGTCCCATCTACCTTTTCGCGAGTTTACATGAGCACCAGCCTGCCCTCCCGCCACCAGCGCCTCGTCATCCTCGGTTCCGGCCCGGCCGGTTGGACCGCCGCCGTCTACGCCGCCCGCGCCAACCTGAAGCCGGTCGTCATCACCGGCCTGCAGCAGGGCGGCCAGCTGATGACCACCACCGAGGTGGACAACTGGCCGGGTGACGCCCACGGCCTGATGGGCCCGGACCTGATGGCGCGCATGCAGGCCCATGCCGAGCGCTTCGAGACCGAGGTCATTTTCGACCACATCCACACCGCCGACCTGTCGCAGCGTCCGTTCAAGCTGATCGGCGACAGCCACGAGTACACCTGCGATGCGCTGATCATCGCCACCGGCGCCACCGCCAAGTACCTGGGCATCCCGACCGAAGACGAGTTCAAGGGCCGCGGTGTGTCCGCCTGCGCCACCTGTGACGGCTTCTTCTACCGCGACCAGGACGTGGTCGTGGTCGGTGGCGGCAACACCGCCGTGGAAGAGGCCCTGTACCTGTCCAACATCGCCCGCAAGGTCTACCTGGTCCACCGCCGCGACACACTGAAGGCGGAAAAGATCATGCAGGACAAGCTGTTCAAGAAGGTGGCCGAAGGCAAGATCGAGACCGTCTGGCACCACCAGGTGGAAGAAGTGCTGGGCAATGATGCCGGCGTGACCGGCGTGCGCGTGAAGTCCACGCTGGACGGCAGCACCCGCGACATCGACGCCCACGGCTTCTTCGTGGCCATCGGCCACCACCCGAACACCACCCTGTTCGACGGCCAGCTGGCAATGAACAACGGCTACCTGGAAATCCGCTCGGGCCTGGGCGGCAATGCCACCCAGACCTCGGTGGAAGGCGTGTTCGCCGCCGGCGACGTGGCCGACCAGCACTACCGCCAGGCGATCACCTCGGCCGGTTTCGGCTGCATGGCCGCACTGGACGCCGAGCGCTACCTGGACGCGCAGGGCAAGGCCAGCTGAGAGGCTGACCCGCTTCTGTAGGGTTGAGCCACGCCCGACTCCGGATAGAAGGCCGACGCCAGTGCGTCGGCCTTTCTGTTTCATCTGCCCTATCCTTCCCCCATGCCCTCCCCCCGCTTCCTCGACTCCCTGCAGTCCATCCCCGCCACCGACTGGGATGCCCTGCACGACGGGCAGAACCCCTTCGTCAGCCACGCCTTCCTTTCAGGCCTTGAACAGCACGGCTGCCTGCGCGAGGACTGGGGCTGGCAGCCCCGGCACTTCACGCTGTGGGAGGGCAACACGCTGGTCGGCGCCATTCCGGGTTACCTGAAGACCAACTCACACGGCGAATTCGTGTTCGACCATGCCTGGGCCAACGCGTATGCCCGTCATGGCCGCGACTACTATCCGAAGTGGCTGGGCGCGGTGCCGTACTCGCCGGTCACCGGCCCGCGCCTACTGGCCCGTCACGATCTGGAGCGCGCCGCGTTGCTGTCGGCGTTGCGCGACGCGTTGCCGCCACTGGGGGTGTCGTCGGCCCACATCAACTTCCATACCGCCGGCGACGAGGCGCTGTTCGGCGATGACTGGCTGCTGCGCGAGGATGTGCAGTTCCAGTGGCAGAACCCGGGCGACTGGTCCACGTTCGAACAGTTCGTCGGCGCAATGGACCACAAGCACCGCAAGAACATCCGCCAGGAACGGGCCAAGGTCACCCGCCAGGGCATCACCTTCCGCGTGGTGCACGGCGACGAGGCCAGTCGCGCCGACCTGCAGGCGATGTACCGCTTTTACCTGCAGACGTTCCTCGAGTACGGCAATGCCCCGGCGCTGACCGAGACCTTCCTGCGTCATCTGGCCATTTCTTTGGGTCAGGGGCTGGTGCTGTTCCTGGCCGAACAGGACGGCGAGCCGATTGCCGGCGCGCTGTGCCTTCGGGGTGGCGACACGCTGTACGGCCGTTACTGGGGCGGCGCCACCCTGCCCGGCCTGCACTTCGAGGCCTGCTACTACCAAGGCATCGAGTATTGCCTGCGCGAAGGGCTGACCCGCTTCGAGCCGGGCGCACAGGGCGAGCACAAGCTGGCACGCGGTTTCCTGCCGACGCTGGTGCACAGCCGGCACTGGGTGGCCGATCCGGACTTCGCGGAAGCGCTGCAGGACTGGTGCCGGCAGGAGCGACGCAATGTGCGGCGTTACCAGCAGGAGCTGCAGCGGCATGGGCCGTTCCGCGCAGGGCCGTAGTGCCGAGCTGGCTCGACTGGTTCAGCTGTACTGGCTGTAGTGGCCGCTGATCCTGCACTGGTCGCACCAGAATGTGTAGAGCATGCCTCCATTCATCCACTGCATCAGGGAGCCATCGTCCAATGGGATGTGGGAATCAAGCTGCATGACAAAGAACATCGTGCGGCAACAATCGGGACAGGACAGATAGAGGCCGCTCTGGGTCCAGGATGGCAGTCCACCCACTCGGCTGTAATTCTGCCAGCCACCCACATAATTCGGCGGTTGCCAGAACCGCCCCGGAAGCTCGACCAGATCGACCTCCGCCTCGATCAGGTTGGTCGGCGTTTCAGGACATGCCCGCGGATCGAATACCTGCGATTCATGGGCGCTGGGAAGGCCTTGTGTATCGTGGCGGAAATACACGGGATCTCCGTGGCACCAACCAGACTCTCCATTGTCGGGGCAGTCCAGACATATGCCGAGCGTCACCTTCGAGAGGGTGCAGGGGCCGATCAACGCCAGCTCCAGTTCCAGCAAGCGCTGCAACTGGGAGTCGCATATTCCACATCGCCCTTCCAGGCGACCGCCCATATGCCCCGTTGCCTGCGCATTCCCATCCTTCCAGGTGGGATGTAGGCGCTGGAGGCGGCGCTCGACCCTTGTGGATTCTGCCAGCTGCAAGCGCTGGTGCTGTGCACTGAAACGCAGGTGGAAACCACGCCATCCATGCAGCGCGCGTCCCGAGCCCAGCTCAAGACCAGACAATCCCTCCCTTCCAATTGCCGCCCACGGCTCATCCCGTGAACCGGACAGGTCACGCGCGGCCTCCTGGAACTCCACAACCCCACTCATCTCAAGCGGTAATCCGGGCAAGCCAGCAGCAGACGACGATGCCCTTCTTGCGTTCTGAATCCATCTCCGGCCGACCTCAATCGGCAGCTCCCACCAGAACGGGCCTTCTATTGGCTCGTGGGCCGACAGGTGAAGGACGGCATCCCAGTCATCATGAAGCAATCCGGGGACACGATAGGCCGCCTGCGCCGCAATCCCGGCCACCAGCCAGTGGCGGCTACCGTTCTTGAACTCACTCCAGGCAAACCGGCACACCTCTGCGGCACTGTCATCCGGCAGCAACTCAGCCGCAGCCCTTAGCATCCCGCTCCTCTCCACACGAGCCTTCATCGCCAGGATGAGCAGTGTCGAGATGGCGGCAGGATCACGCTCATAGAGATCCAGCATCGCAACCAAGGCTCCATCTGAGCCTTCCGGCATTCGGGCCATTTCAAGCAGCTCTCGCATGGCGACGACACAGGTCATGGCGGTCAGCTCAGGGCATGTAAACCTAGAGGGTGACTGGCAATGCATCCCACGGGAATGCAACAAATCTCAAAAAATAAGGAAGCGTTCCGGCAGCCGGGGCCGTCAGGTGCACTGCCAGAAGTGCCCGCTCACCCGGCACTTTGCACACCAGAACGTATAGAGCATGCCGCCGCTGCCCCACAGCAGCGTGCCCTCACCCGTGGTCGGCAGTGTCGAATCCAGCTGCATCACGAACGGCATCTCTTCGCCGCAATCGATGCACGCCGGGTACCAGGCACTCTGCACCCAGCTCGGCGCGCCGCCCACGCGCGACAGGTTCTGCCGATGATTGGACTGGCCCCAGTCCTGTTGTTGCCAGCGCGCACTGTCCATGGCGACCAGACCCACCTCGGCCTGCATCAGGTCGCCACTGTCGGTGGGTGTGTTCGGTACCTCACGGTGCTGGCTGGGGTGGCAGCTGGGCAGGCCGGCCGCATCATGGCGATAGAAACGCACGGGCGGGTCTTCCCAGCCGCAGCAGTCCAGGCACAGCCCCAGCGTGATCTCGCCCGACGCGCCCGGCTGCAGCGCGGCGGCATCGGTCTGCAGCAGGCGCTGCAGCGGCGCATGGCAGCTGCTACACAGCGCTTCCAGCGGCCCTCCCATCTGCCCAGCATGGTGTACCTGCCCACCATTCCAGGTCGGGTGCAGGCGCCAGGTGCGCTTGCGCCAGCTCGGTTCGTCCGCCTGCTGCGCGCGGTGTTGCTCTCGGCCGAAGCGGATGTGCAGCGACCGCTTCCCATGGAGGCGGCGCGGCAGCGACCCATCGGCCACGCCGGCCCAATGCGCCCAGACCTCAGCATCCAGCGCGCCCCAGTCAGCGAGGTAGCCGCGGGCAACGGCGTAGGTCTCGGGCTGGGCGGCGAGCAGCAGCGCCTTGGCCCGCGCCATTTCGCGATCGTCATCGGCTTCGGCCAGGATCCGCGCCCACTGCGCGGAAATGGCAGAGGGCAGGCCCTGCCATACCTGCGAAGCCAGCTGCAGCTCGTCTTCAGTGGCCAGCACCAGCAAGGCCTCCCAGTCGTCCTGCAGCACCTGCGGCGCCTGATTGCTGGTGAATTCGATCACGCTGGCCAGCAGCTCGCCGCGCTCGCCATCACGATAGCGACGCCAGGCCTCGCTGCAGACCGGCACGACGGCCTCATCCGGCAACAGATCCAGCGCCGTATCGAGGAAGGTAGAGCTGGGCGAGCGGCGAACCAGCGCCTGCAGCAGCAACGCGCCAAGCTGGGGGCGGTCTTCGCTGGCCAGGGTCAACAGCATGGCCAGGCTGTCATTGCGCGTGTGCGCCGTATCGTGCGCATCAAGGATGGCGGTGATCGGATCGCTCATACGGGTTGATGATAGACCCACTTTAAGGGAACTCGACCCAGCACAACAGCCAAGACCACCAATCCGATGATGAACACGACGGTTCGCCAATCCTTTAGTGGTAACACGCCAAGCTCGGAGGTAAACAGAACACTGCCCCCAAGTCCGCAGAAGAAGGCCATTGGAATTGTCGCCCATCTCCTAAGTACGAGTCTGCGCCGACCATTACTCCATTGACCGAATCCCACTAGCAGCAGGGAGGCATACATGCACATGAGGGCTGACGCAACCACAAGCCTGAACGACTTTCCCACAACGGTGTCGTCGCTAAGCGAGCTAACTACTCGGACGTCGCTGATCCCCGCAATTCTCGCCTGCGCAGTCACACTTGGTTCCGCGCCGCTCGTGAGAAATCCAATCTGAAAGCTATCCCCCGGATTGAGGAGCAATGGCTTTACAACGAGCTGTCGCTCTTGCCTTTCAAGCTCTGGCTTCAGTGCCGCAGGCTGGGATGTAAGGACCTGCGCCTGCGCAATTGCCACATTGCCCATCGCAAGAGTTAAAGGCCTTTCAACATCCGCAGCAGCGATAGAACGATTTCCTGCGTTCGTCACCTGTACCACCACATAGTATGGCTTGACGACTCGCCTACCACCGATTGCGAACTCCATCTCACCGTCCACTCCGGTTGGCAGTGAAGGGTTCAGGTTCGCCTTGGACAGAATCCTAACCTCGATCTCCCTTGAATCGGAATCTGCCATCCAAAGAACCAATGGAACAAGGATGCCTAGCATCGCTAGCGCCAACCCGGCAATAGAAGTCCACTTTCCTGACATTACTCCCCCTGTAAATCTCAGACTGATATTTTCAGACATTGGGCTCGCACAAGTCAGCACCCCCTTCCGACGCTAGTGCACCTAGATGCCTGACGCTCACCTCTCCGCATTTTGGGGCAAAGTGAGTTCTGAGTGGGAGCCGCCTGCCAGATGCTCCCCCCAAACTAGTTCACTTCACCTCCGGGAGGCTGCGCCGTTAATAGGCGTGAGACTTATCCCTTCCATCGTCTAGATACAATGGCCCCATGACCCGCCAGCTGCCCTGGCGCCTGGCCGATGCGCCGGACGCCCCCTTCCCTCCGGCCGAGACCGCACTGCGCCAGCCCGATGGCCTGCTGGCGGTGGGCGGCGACCTGCATCCGGTGCGTCTGCTCAATGCCTACGCCGGCGGTATCTTTCCGTGGTTCAGCGAGGGCGAGCCAATCCTGTGGTGGTCGCCGGACCCGCGCATGGTGTTCCGCACCGACGGCGTGCACCTGTCCAGCCGCTTCCGCCGCCAGCTGCGCAGCAGCACGTGGGAGGTCACCGCCGACACCGCCTTCAGTCGTGTGATGCGCGCCTGCGCCGCGGCACCTCGGCCCGGCCAGGACGGTACGTGGATCAGCCCGGCGATGGTCGAGGCTTACAGCCAACTGCACGACCTTGGCTTCGCCCATTCCTTCGAAGTCTGGGATCGGCAGACCCTGGTCGGCGGCATCTACGGCGTCGCGATCGGCGCCATGTTCTTCGGCGAGAGCATGTTCAGTGGCGCCAGTGGCGGCTCCAAGATCGCCCTGGCCGCATTGGCAGCCACCCTGTGTGGCTGGGGCTGGGAACTGATCGATGCCCAGGTGGAGAATCCGCACCTGCTGCGGATGGGCGCCGAGCACCTGCCGCGCGCGGACTTTCTGGAGCACGTCCGCCAGGCCGTACACCGTGACGGCCGTGCAGGCCCCTGGACCCAGGCGGTAGGACGCTTGCCAGCACAGCGTTTGGCCGGGGGTTAACACAAACTTTGCAAGCCGGGCCCATCACGCGTAAAATACCGCGCCTTAGGCCCAGCGTGGCCGTTTTCTGAACCGCACAGGACTACATGTCGAAAGACGATTCCATCGAGTTCGAGGGTACCGTCAGCGAGACGCTGCCGAACACCACTTTCCGCGTTCGTCTGGAAAATGGGCACGAAATCATCGCCCACATCTCCGGCCGCATGCGCAAGAACTACATCCGCATCCTCACCGGTGACCGGGTCAAGGTTGAAATGACCCCGTACGACCTGACCAAGGGTCGTATCACCTACCGCATGAAGTAATCGGTCGGCGCATTGCGCCACTCCGACAGGGCCGGCCTCGCTGCTGGCCCTTTGTCGTGCGCGGAAGAAAGCGACCGGCACCGGGACCGCTCGATTTTCGTCCCTGTCCGAAATACCGCATCGCGCCGCGACTCTAGACTCAACGCGTTCTTCAAGAAGGCGTTGCGCGCATGACCTACCTGATCGTCCTGGACCCCCAGTCCGTCACCAGCCGCTGCTACGCCAGCAAGGGCCCGGACGGCACCTGGTTCGGCCAGCCCTGCCTGGTCTGCACCAGCATGGACGCCTCGCACCCGCTGTACCTGGCCGTGCAGCGCGAGGTTCCGCATATGGGCAGCACCCTCAAACAGCGCCTGCACATTCCGCACGAGGCGGTTGCCTTTGTCATCGAAGACGGCGGCGACCAGGGGCGCCAGCAGGGATTCCGTTCGATCGCGGCCTGAGGCGCCAAAGGTCATCGTGACCGATCTCACCGTGGCGTCGGTCAGCCCTGCTTGCGGCAGATTCGCATTTGCAGCGGCGGCGGCATCTTGGGATCCGATCCAGTCCGGATCGCTGCCCCCTGCCCCGCCATGAACCTGTCTTCCCTGCTCATCCCCCTGGCTTTGTCTGCCGTCACCCTGCTGGCGTCGTCCGCCCATGCCGCCGACACCGCGCCGGCACAGTGCGTATCACTGACCGGCGAACAGCAGATCGTTCGCGCCGGCGCCGACAAGAACATCCTGCTTCGCTCCGGCGAAGACCACTATGTTGTGCATTTCCGCAACAGCTGCCCTTCTGCCGTACTGGCCACCCGCCTCGGCTTCAAGACCGACGGCAAAGAAGCTGACGAGCTGTGCAGCGAGGGCCGAAGCGCACTGGACACAGGTCGCGGCAGCTGCGAGGTTGCACGCATCGAGCCGATCGATGCCGAGCGATTCAAGCGTGAGGCGCGCCGCCGCAGCCGCTGACCCCAGACAGGACAAGGGCGGCCGAAGCCGCCCTTGTCGCAATATACGTCAACGCGTCGCGGCAACCAACGACAACACTCTCGGTTGCGCGCTGCCGTGCCAACCAGAGATCGTAGCTGGATTGCAGCCCCATCCAGAAAACCGCAGTACTCACCCCCGCCATCTCAAGGCGGATGGCCAGGTCAGGACTGATGCCCGCCTTGCCGTTCAGAACCCGCGAAAGGGCTACCCGCGACATTGCCAGGCGCTCGGCCGCTTCGGTCACAGACAGATCCATTGGATCAAAGACCATTGCCTTGATCGCCTGCCCGGGATGCGGATGGTGATGAATCATGCGCGGCCTCAGTGATAGTCCAGGTAATCCAGCAGCTCCACGTCGCTGCCAGCGAAACGGAAGGTAATCCGCCAGTTTCCATCGACCCATACAGACCAATGCCCTTTCAGGCCGCCCCGGAGCTTATGCAGACGCAATCCAGGCATGGCCAGATCCTCAGGACCCGAAGCAACATCCAGGATCGACAGGATCAACAACACCTTGCTGGCGTGACTGTGGCGGATTCCACTGCTACTGCCGGAACGGTAGAGCCGCTCGAGGCCCCTGTGGCGAAAACCGATGATCATCACTGTATCCTGTATCGTTTCGCGATACAAACAGGGCAACACTCTATCGCGACCAGAAGACAGCATTGGCACCTCCGTTCCGTTCAAGCAAGGCCGCGGACGACAGTCCCACTGGAAACAACAAGGGCGGCCGAAGCCGCCCTTGTCATTTCCAGGCTTTCACGCCAAGCCTATGGCATCAGCTCACTCCACCGTGACCGGCAGCAGCCGCTCCGGCTCGGCCTGGGTCTCGACCACCAGCTCGTCGTCGCGAACATCGATGCTGACCTTGCCACCGTTGACCAGCTTGCCGAACAGCAGCTCGTCGGCCAGCGGACGCTTGATCCTGTCCTGGATCACGCGGGCCATCGGGCGGGCACCCATCAGCGGGTCGAAACCATGGTGGGCCAGCCAGTCGCGCGGTCGGGGTGGCCGACAGGCTGACGTGCTTGTCCTGCAGCAGCATCTCCAGCTCGATCAGGAACTTGTCGACCACGCGCAGGATGTGCTCGAAGCCCAGCGCCTGGAACTGCACCACCGCGTCGAGGCGGTTGCGGAATTCCGGGGTGAAGCTGCGGCGGATGGTCTCCATCGCGTCGGTGGCATGGTCCTGCTTGGTGAAGCCGATCGAACGCCGCGAGGCCTGCGCCGCACCGGCATTGGTGGTCATCACCAGCACGACGTTCTTGAAGTTGGCCTCGCGACCGTTGGTATCGGTCAGCACACCGCGGTCCATCACCTGCAACAGGATGTTGAAGATGTCCGGGTGCGCCTTCTCGATCTCATCCAGCAGCAGCACGCAGTGCGGCGTCTTGACGATCTTCTCGGTCAACAGGCCACCCTGGTCGAAGCCGACGTAGCCCGGAGGCGCACCGATCAGGCGGCTGATCGAATGCGGCTCCATGTACTCGGACATGTCGAAGCGGACCAGCTCGATGCCCAGCTGCAGCGCCAGCTGCTTGGTCACCTCGGTCTTGCCGACACCCGTGGGACCGGCGAACAGGAAGTTGCCGATCGGCTTTTCCGGGTTGCCCAGGCCGGAGCGTGCCAGCTTGATCGCCGAGGACAGCGTCTCGATGGCCGGGTCCTGGCCGAAGATCACCATCTTCAGGTTGCGCTCCAGGTGCTGCAGCACATCCTTGTCGGTGGCGCTGACCTGCTTGGTCGGGATACGCGCCATCTTGGCGACGATCGCCTCCACTTCCTCGACGTCAATCAGTTCCTTGCGCTGGCCTTCCGGCAGCAGGCGCTGGCGGGCGCCCGCCTCGTCGATCACGTCGATGGCCTTGTCCGGCAGCAGGCGGTCGCCGATGTGCTTCACCGACAGGTCCACCGCAGCCTGCAGCGCCTCGTCGGAATAGGTCACACCGTGGTGCAGCTCGTACTTGGACTTCAGGCCCTGCAGGATCTCGTAGGTCTCGCCGACGGTCGGCTCGACGATGTCGATCTTCTGGAAGCGGCGGGCCAGCGCCCGATCCTTCTCGAAGATGCCACGGTACTCCTGGAAGGTGGTCGAGCCGATGCAGCGCAGCTCACCGGACGCCAGGGCCGGCTTGATCAGGTTGGACGCATCCATCGTGCCGCCCGACGCCGAACCGGCACCGATGATGGTGTGGATCTCGTCGATGAACAGCACCGCATTGGGCACCTTCTTCAGCGCGGTCAGCACGCTCTTCAGGCGCTTCTCGAAGTCGCCGCGGTACTTGGTGCCGGCCACCAGCGCGCCCAGGTCGAGCGAATAGATCACCGCATCGGCCAGAACGTCGGGCACCGAGCCCTCGACGATGCGGCGGGCCAGGCCCTCGGCAATCGCGGTCTTGCCCACGCCCGCCTCACCCACGTACAGCGGGTTGTTCTTGCGGCGGCGGCACAGGACCTGGATGGTGCGCTCGATCTCGTCGGCACGGCCGACCAGCGGGTCGATGCGACCGGCCCGGGCCTGTTCGTTGAGGTTGCTGGCGAACTCGGTCAGGGCATCACCCTTCGGCTCACCTTCCCCGCCCTCCATTCGGCTCTCGCCCTCGGAGGAAGAGGACGGCGGCTCGCCCTCCTCGCCCAGCTTGGCGATGCCGTGGGACAGGTAATTGACCACATCCAGCCGGGTGACATCCTGCTGGTTGAGGTAGTAGACGGCGTGCGAGTCCTTCTCGCCGAAGATGGCGACCAGCACATTGGCGCCGGTGACCTCCTTCTTGCCCGAGGACTGCACGTGGTAAACGGCCCGCTGCAGCACGCGCTGGAAGCCCAGGGTCGGCTGGGTATCGCGGCCGTCATCTTCGGCCAGGCGGGACACGGAGGCCTCGATGGCCTGCTCCAGCTCCTGGCGCAGGCGTTCGGCGTCGGCGCCACAGGCCTTCAGTACGGCCTGGGCGGACGGGTTGTCGAGCAGTGCCAACAGCAGGTGTTCGACCGTCATGAACTCATGCCGGGCCTCACGGGCGCGCTTGTAGCACTGGCCGATGGTGTGTTCGAGGTCTTTGCTGAACATGGATTACTCCGGCGGCAGATGGGGACAATATGCGGCCTGACTACGCGATTTCCATCACCCTAGCGGATTGCTGCGTTCAGATGGCGTTATCAGTGCGAATCGATTGATCTTCATTCACTCCAGGACAGCCCACCCAGCATGAGCGAACCCTACCTGAGTCGCTGGCGATTGCGGCGTGATGGCGCAGCCATCGAAACGCCCCATGCCCAGCTCTGGCCGGTGCTGACCGCCGCCGGCGAGCCGGCCATGCTGAAGATCAGCAGCGAAACCGAAGAGCAGAACAGCCATCGCCTGCTGCGTTGGTGGGACGGTGACGGCGCCGCCCGCCTGCTGGCCCACGAGGGGCCGGCGATCCTGATCGAACGTGCCGGCGGCGACTCACTGCGGCAACGTTCGATCAAGGGCGACGATGACACCTGCACCACGGTCCTGTGCCAGGTCCTGCAACGGCTGCACCGGCCACGGAGCGCACCGCCAGCGGAACTGGTCTGCCTGCAAACATGGTTCGCCGACCTGCTGCAGCCAAGGGCCGCGCTGCCGCCACTGCTGGAACAGTGCAGATCGCTGGCGGAGGGGCTGCTGCAGCAGGAACAGGAGATCCGGCCGCTGCACGGCGACCTGCACCACGACAACGTGCTGGATTTCGGCGCGCGGCTGGTTGGCGATCGACCCGAAGCGGCTGCTGGGCGACCGCGCGTTCGATTACACGACGATGTTCAGCAATCCGGACCTGTGCGGCCCCGGCATCCATGTGGCCACCCGACCCGAGCGGTTTGCCACCCGGCTGGAACAGGTCGGCGCGCTGGCGGGCCTGGAACGCACGCGCCTGCTGCGCTGGATCGCAGCCAGCACAGGGCTGTCAGCGGTGTGGTTCCGGGATGATGGCGACCCCGCCGAAGTCGACGAGGCGGTGGCGCGGATGGCGCTGGAGGCGTTGGCGGAGGGCTGATCCCGCGCTCTGGTAGATGCCCCCCTTGGTGGGCACGCCCCATCCACTATCGATACAGGCCCCTGCCTTGGTAGGTGCCCACCTTGGTGGGCACACCGGGTCCGGAGTCGATGTGCCCGGACGAAAACCGGCAGCCGGTCAGGCCTTTTCCATCGTGCACAGCAGCGGGTGCTGGTTCATCCGCGAGTACTCGTTGACCTGGGCGACCTTGGTCTCGGCCACTTCGCGGGTGAACACCCCGCACACGCCGCGGCCACGGGTATGGACGTGCAGCATCACCTGCGTGGCCTTGTCCAGGTCCATGCTGAAGAACTGCTGCAGCACGTCCACCACGAAATCCATCGGGGTGTAGTCGTCGTTGAGCAGCATCACCTGGTAGAACGGCGGCGGCGCCACTTCCGGGCGCGCGGGCTCCACGGCAACGCCGTGCTCGTGATGGGAATCGGGGGAAGACTCATGGGGCATCTGACCATTATAGAGGCACGGGCCAGCCTGCGTCGGCCTGCCGCAGATTGGACGGCACGCACGCCCACCGTCACAATTGCACCCTCTCTCAACACTGTTTCACAGGATCTTCATGAAAAGGACCCTTCTTCCCGCCCTGCTGATCGCCCTGGCCGCCGCCGGCTCCGCCGCCGCCGAGACCCAGGCCGACAAGGCCGTGGCCCGCCACCTGGACAAGCTGGGCTATACCTACGAGGTCGACGAGGACGGCGACTACCGCATGGTGTTCGACGTCGAGGGTGATCGCACCCAGATGGTCTACGTGCGCTCGTCGGTGGAAGATTTCGGCACCCACAACATCCGCGAGATCTGGTCGCCGGCCTACAACGCCAAGACCAAGCAGTTCCCGGTGGCCGTAGCCAACCGCCTGCTGGAAGATTCGCAGGACGCCAAGATGGGCGGCTGGGTGAAGCAGGACACCACCGCCATGTTCGTGGTCAAGATCGACGCCGATGCCACGGCCGACCAGCTCAGCGACGCCATCGATGCGGCCATCCGCACCGCCGACGCCATGGAGCTGGAACTGACCAAGAAGGACGAGTTCTGAGTTGAACACCACGCCGGACCCGCGCTGGGCACCGCACGCCACTGTCGCCACCGTGGTGGTCGACGGTGGCCGCGTGCTGCTGGTCGAGGAGACCATCGACGGCCGCCAGGTGCTGAACCAGCCGGCCGGCCACCTCGAGCCGGGCGAAAGCCTGGCCGAGGCAGCCCTGCGCGAGACCCGCGAGGAAACCGGCTGGACGGTGCAGCTGACCCACTTCATCGGCTGCTACCAGTGGACGGCCGCCGACGGCACCACCTTCCTGCGCTTCTGCTATGCGGCGCATCCGGTCTCGCACGACCCGGCGCAGCCGCTGGACACCGGCATCGATCGCGCGCTGTGGCTGACCCCGGCCGAGCTGCAGGCCGCCACGGAGCGCCTGCGCAGCCCGCTGATCTGGCAGGTGGTGGCTGATTTCCTGGGTGGCCAGCGCCATCCGCTTTCGCTGGTCCGGGAGGTCGCATGAGCACTCCGCGCGTGATGGTGGGCGTCTCCGGTGGCGTCGACTCCTCGGTCGCCGCCTGGCGGCTGGTGCAGCAGGGCGA
Source organism: Stenotrophomonas sp. 93052_Sma (assembly GCF_056481145.1). Taxonomy (NCBI): domain Bacteria; kingdom Pseudomonadati; phylum Pseudomonadota; class Gammaproteobacteria; order Lysobacterales; family Lysobacteraceae; genus Stenotrophomonas; species Stenotrophomonas sp. 93052_Sma. Next base: position 2,250,147 of record NZ_CM151134.1, on the reverse strand, counting down.
GGCCGTAGCCGGTCTGTTCATGCAGAACTGGGCCGACGACGGCAGCGGCGACTGCCGCGCCGAGGACGACCGCCGCGATGCAGTGGCCGTCTGCGGCCTGCTCGGTATCCCGTTCCACTTCCGTGATTTCTCCAGCGAGTACTGGCAGGGTGTGTTCGAGCACTTCCTGGCCGAGTACGCGGCCGGCCGCACCCCGAACCCGGACGTGCTGTGCAACCGCGAAGTGAAGTTCAAGCACTTCCTGGATGCCGCCCGCGAGCTGGGCGCCGAACGCATTGCCACCGGCCACTACGCGCGCGTGGCCCAGCGCGGCCACCAGTGGCTGCTGCTGCGTGGTGCCGACCGCTCCAAGGACCAGAGCTACTTCCTGCACCAGCTGGGCCAGGCGCAGCTGGCGGCCACCCTGTTCCCGATCGGCGACCTGGAAAAGACCGACCTGCGCCGGATCGCGCGTGACGTCAGCCTGCCGACCCACGCCAAGAAGGACTCCACCGGCATCTGCTTCATCGGCGAGCGTGACTTCCGCGAGTTCCTCGGCCGCTACCTGCCGGCCAAGCCCGGCCAGATCCTCGACCCGGCCGACGGCAGCGTCATCGCCGAACATCCGGGCGTGTTCTATTTCACCCTGGGCCAGCGCGAGGGCCTGAACATCGGCGGCGTGCGCGGCCGCCCGGCCGCACCGTGGTACGTGGTCGGCAAGGATGTGGCCAGCAACGTGCTGTATGTGGACCAGGACCGCGACAGCAAGTGGATGCTGTCCGACCGGCTGCGCTCGGAAACCGCGCACTGGATCGCCGGCGCGCCGCCGGCGCGGCGCTTCGAGTGCACCGCCCAGACCCGCTACCGCCAGCCCGACGAGCCGTGTACGGTCGAGGTGCTGGACGATGGCAGCGTGCTGGTCACCTTCGCGCGCCCGCAGCGCGCCGTTACCCCAGGTCAATCACTGGTGCTGTATGACGGTGATGTGTGCCTGGGTGGCGCGGTGATCGCCGCCACCGATGCGCCGCTGGAGCAGCGCCTGCGCACCACCCCTTCCCCTTTTGAGGTAATTGCTGCATGAGTTTCACTGTCGACGACCGCGTCCTGGCCCTGGCCGGCATTGCCCAGGCCCTGCAGCAGGTACGCCGCATCGCCGATACCGGCCATTCCGACGCCGCCGCCGTGCGCACCGCCGTGGACAGCGTGTTCCGCGTCGATGCGTCTTCGCCGCAGGAGGTGTTCGGTGACCGCCATGCATTGAAGGCTGGGCTGCGCCTGCTGCACAACTACTTCCGCAGCCAGGGCCAGGACCCGATCCTGCCCAAGCTGGCCCTGTCGGTGCTGCAGCTGGAGCGCCGCTTCGTGCAGGACGGCGCCACCGTGAACAAGGTCGCCTCGGGCATCGAACTCGCCCAGCGCCAGGCCGTCGAGCTGGGCGACAGTGGGCACCCGGACGTGCTGGCCAACCTGGGTGGCCTGTACGCCGACACCATCAGCCACCTGAAGCCGCGGGTGATGGTGCAGGGCAACCCGCATTACCTGGGCCAGGCCGGTGTGGTTGCGGAGATCCGCGCCCTGCTGCTGGCCGCGGTGCGTTCGGCGGTGCTGTGGCGGCAGCTGGGCGGCAGCTACTGGGACTTCCTGTTCAGCCGCAAGGCGATGATCGAGGCCGTGGACCGCCAGCTGGCCTGAGCCCCATGGGGTCGGATCCTTTTCCGGCAAGGAAAGGGCTCTGACCCCGAAGCCGCCGAGGCGTCGGAAAACCGGCGCATTCAGAATGCACTTCGAGGCATTTCGACGTTAAAGAGAAAGGGGGTACGGCCGATACATCCTCCGTGCACCTCCCGAGAACGTCCATGTACTCACGCATTTTCATCCGTCTGGCCGCCCCCCTGGCTCTGACCCTGCTGCTCCCCTTCGCCATCGGTTTCGAATGGCCGGCCGCCCTGCGCTGGGCGATCCTGACCACGATGACGCTGAGCTGGCTCGGCTTTGCGTGGTGGACCACCCGCGCCCAGGCGCACCGTTCCCCGGAACACGCCCGTGTCCTGCGTGAGCAGGACCAGCTGCTGACCGAACTGCGCAACTTCGTCGGCAACGAGATCGACGGCTCGCGCGGCGAAGTGGAACGCGCCCGTGACCTGATCCGCCAGGCGGTGTCCAGCCTGGGCGGCAGCTTCGACGCCATGAACCGCAAGTCGCGCCAGCAGAGCCAGGCCCTGTCGCGCATCGTCGATCGTGCCGGTGATGAAGGCAATGCCGGCCTCGACGTTGCCCGTTTCGCCCAGCACGCCAGCCACCGCATGGAACAGCTGGTAGAAGCACTGGAGCAGGTGAGCGGCCAGAGCAGCACCACCGTGCAGCACATCGACCAGATGGCGCAGCACCTGGATGGCATCTTCGCGCTGCTGGAAGACGTCAAGTCGATCGCCGACCAGACCAATCTGCTGGCGCTGAACGCCGCCATCGAAGCCGCGCGTGCCGGTGAAGCCGGTCGTGGCTTCGCGGTGGTCGCCGACGAAGTGCGCAACCTGTCCGAGCGCTCGACCACCTTCAACGAGCAGATCCGCAAGCTGGCGCACAGCTCCAAGGACGCCATCGCCAAGGTACGCGAGACGGTCTCGCACATGGCCTCGCGTGACATGGACCGCTCCCGCGAAGCGCGCCAGGAGGCGGCGGCGATGCTCGACAACGTCGCGCAGATCAATGCGTCGCTGGGCGACGGCATGCGCGAAGTCTCCGAGTGCGCCCGTTCGATCGATGGCAGCGTGGCCGAGGCCGTGCGCGCCCTGCAGTTCGAAGACATCGCCACTCAGGCGCTGGGCGGCGTGCACACCCACCTGGACCGCCTGACCGCGATCAACCGCGAGGCGGTGGCCCTGCAGGAACTGCTGCACCGCAATGGCGGGGTGTTCGACGAAGAGATCGCCACCGCCCTGCAGCGCACCGGCAGCCGCCTGCGCGAACTGCGCAGCGAATGGGAACGCCCGCCGCACAAGCCGGTTGCCCAGCAGAGCATGGGCGCTGGTACCGTCGAGCTGTTCTGATCCTGATGTCCGCTGCCGCCTCCGGCAGCCCGCAAGGCCCCGGTTCGTCCGGGGCCTTTGCCTGTGACCCGCCGTTGGATGCATCCTGTACACGCACCATGCCCCTGATCCGCGCCCTGCCCTCCCTCACCGACACCGAGCGCCCGCGCAACGCGAGCGTGCGTGAGCAGCTGCAACAGCTGGAAGAGGTGGCACGTGAGGAGATCCGCGAGCTGCAACAGCTGGCCGATGCGCGACCTGGCCCGTCTCGCGCGGATGAGGCGCTGCTGGGACTGGCGTGGGACCTGGGGCTGGACGGGGAAGCCTTGAGGTAGATCCACGCCATGCGTGGATGGTCTTCACCACCACCCGCTCCAAACCCATGGCATGATCCGCCCATGCCACCTACGGCTGGACACGGAGTGTCGTCGCATGAGCACCACGTTCATGACCTGGCTGGGATTTGCTGTGATGGTGCTCATCGCGGTCACCTTCACCTGGCGCCCCGCCTACGCCACTTTGCGGCCACCCCGGCATAGACCTGTCGCATTCCTGTTCGGCAGCCTGCTCTTCATGCTGATGACCTTTCTATTTGCCTGGGCGCCGGCAACTGCCATCAACACCGGGCATGTTCATCTGAGCCATCACCGCTCCGGCACCATTGATGCATGGCGGGACATCGAGCCGATGACCTTCTGGCTGATCATCGTCGCGGAGTACGTGTTCGGGCTGTTGATCGCCAGCTATTCCATTGCAGGCATCGCATTGATGAAACGGTAGATCCACGCCATGCGTGGATGCATGCGTTCGCCCTTCCACCCTCCATCCATTCGGACTTGTTGCATGGCCTGGATAACAGGCCCGGGGCACACTCGCCGCTCTCCCTCCCTGGCAGCCGCATGACATTCAATCCGGAAGAAGCGCGAGAAACCTTCGAACAGTTTCTGATCATCATGGACGATCAGATTGAATGGCTGATCGAACAAGCACAGCTCCGCGGCGTCGACCTTGACGGCAGCCTGGAGAGCCTTGATCGCCTGGAGACGCTGTACACGACGATGGCTGCAACGTTGTCGGAGGACGAACAGGATGGCCTGAGGATTGTGTTTGCACGATATCTGGGCGATGTAGTGTGGGAGCATCACGGCGGCAAATGGACCCTGCCACTGGATGATCCAAAAGACATCAATTTCAACATGCCGGTTATCGTGGGGCACTCGTCCTGCCCGTGGCTGGAATTCAATCCCATCCATACGATGCATTGCTATGCCCTACGCCCAAAGGCTGGAATGCTCCGAAGCATCGTCGCGCACAGTGTTGATCCACAGATTCTGGATCTCAGCGATCTGGTGGAAGACGATTGAATCCAGGAGACTGCTCGATTCACTGGACCGCCCCGCGAGGACGGTAGCTGGTTCCGGGCAACATCCACGAATGGCGTGGATCTACTGGGGTGGCGAAATCGCTATGGCATGATGCGCAGGTCCCGTTCATGGAAGACCGATGGCCATCGCCCTGATCGCCGTGCTGTTGATCGAAGTCCTGCTGCTTGTGCTGTGGGCGCCGTTCTTCTTCCGCACCGGCATCGTACTGTTCAATCAGCGCATCGCCGCTACGCCGGGAGAGCTGGCGCAGCTTTCGCTGGGCGGGTTGGAGCATGATCTGCCGGCCGATACCTGGCTTCGCCTGGTATTCCGCGCTGCCGGACGGCAGCGTTGCCTTTCGCGAGAGCTTCACGCCGAGCTTTGGCGGTCGCTACTTTCCGCTGATGCGCGGGCGGGTGATGATCGACGCACGACGCAGGGAGGTGCGGGTGGTGGGGCGGTGCAGCTGGTTCGCGCTGGGCCTGACACTGATGCTGGTGCCGATCATCCTGGTCCGCCCGGCTGCGTCGCCGATGCTGGTGGCCCTGCTGCTGTTCTACATGGGCTATTTCATCCAGCGCCGACGCTATGCACACGTGGTGGAAGCAGTGCGCGCACGGCTTCGCTCCGAATTTCCGCAGCGGACGGTTGCCGCATCGCAGTAGATCCACGCCATGCGTGGATGATCGCGAGCACCGGCATCCGTGTCGACCAAGGTCGACACCTACCAGAGCGGTGCGTCGGCGTGCGGCGATCCCGACGGGCATGGCCCGGCGCCACCCTCAGCGTGCCAGCACGACCTCGCTGGCAGCGTCGGTGCGCCCGGGCGCCGGGTGCTGCTGGCGCAGCCACTGCGCCAGGTCGCGCGGGCTGAGCGGGCGCGAATACAGGTAGCCCTGGATCTCGTCGCAGCCCTGGCGGCGCAGCATGTCTTCTTCCTGGTGTGTTTCCACGCCTTCGGCAACTACCTTCATGCCCAGCGCGTGGCCCAGGTGCACGATGGCCTGGGTTACTTCGGCCGTGCCCGAATCATGCAGCATGCCCTGCACGAAACTGCGGTCGATCTTCAGGCGGCCCACCGGGAATCGGTTGAGGTAATTGAGGTTGGAGAAGCCGGTACCAAAGTCATCCACCGCCAGTGGCACACCATGCCGTTCCAGCACGTCGAAGCAGTGGCGCAGGATGTCGGTGTCACGGATCAGCGCCGACTCGGTCAGCTCCAGTTCCAGCCTCTGCGGCGGCCAGCCATGGGCATGGCAGATCTCGATCACGCGTTCGGCGAAGCCACGATCACGCAGCTGCACCGCCGACACATTGACCGCGATGCGGTCGAAACACAGGCCGGCCCGGTCCCAGGCGATGGCCTGGCGGCAGGCTTCGTTCAGCACCCAGTCGCCGATGCGCACGATCTCGCCGCACTTCTCTGCAATCGGAATGAACTCGGCCGGGCTGCAGTAGCCGATACCTGGGCGATGCCAGCGCAACAAGGCTTCGATCGCTGGCGGCTCGCCCTGGTGCGCGTGCAGCAGCGGCTGGTAGGCCAGGCTGAACTCTTCGCGTTCGATCGCGCCGTGCAGGGCATGCTCCAACTCGAGCTTGCGCTGGATGCGGGCCAATGCGTCCTGGCTGTAGTACTGGTAGGTGTTGCGCCCCGCTTCCTTGGCCGCGTACATCGCGGCGTCGGCGGCACGCAGCAGTGAATCGAAATCGGTCTGCGCATCGCCCAGCATCGCGATGCCGACGCTGGCACCGACCTTCAACGTGGTCTCGCCACGGCGCAATGGCTCGGCCAGCGAAGCGATCAGCTTCCGCGCCACGTGGCCGGCGTCTTCCGGCTCGGCCAGGTCGCGCAGCACGACGATGAACTCGTCGCCACTGAAGCGGCCGAACAGGTCGTTGTTGCGAAGGTTCTGGTGCAGGCGGGTGGCGGCAGCCTTCAGCAGCGCATCACCGGTGGCATGACCGAAGCTGTCGTTGATGGTCTTGAAGCCGTCCAGATCAATGAACAGCATCGCCAGCGAGGTGCCGCGGTCGCGCGCTTCCTCGATGGCTTCGGCGGTCTGTTCGCCGAGCAGCACACGATTGGGCAGACCGGTGAGCAGATCGTAGTGCGCCAGCAGCTCGATGCGCTCGTTGGCCTCGCGCTCGCGGGTGATGTCACGGAACAGGACCACGAACCGAGGCGGCAGGCCGTCACGGCGATCCAGCTCGATCAGTACCTGCACCCACACGCGCAGGCCGGACTGGCGGTAGAAGCACAGGTCCAGCTGTTCGGGCAGCCCGCCGCCGGCAATCCGGACCAACGCGGCGTCGAAGGCATTGCGCGAATCCTCGGTGTACAGCGCCAGCGCCTGGTCGAGGGTGATCGGCTCCTTGCGTAGGCCGTGGATGCGGTAGCACTCCTCGGTCCACTGCATATGCCGGGTCTGCACTTCGATCTCGCAACCGCCGATGCGGCCCAGTGCGGAGACACGGTTCAGCAGCTCGGTGCGCCAGCGGATCAGTGCGTCGGTCTGGTGCTGTTCGGTAATGTTCTGCACCTGGCCGAGCAGGCGCTTGGGCTGGCCATCGGTGTCCAGCAGCGGCTGCATCCACAGCCGCAGATGCTGCGACGGTTCGTTGCCCCGGGTCAGTTCCAGTTCGATGTTGGCGGCCCGGCCATCGCGCCACAAGCGTCGCCATGCTGCGCGTAGCGCACCACGCGAGCGCGGATGCAGCTGCTTCAGCCAGCGCCGCTGGCCGGGTACGGCCCCCTGCTCCAACGCCAGCAGCGAACGCAGCTCCGGCGACCACCAGAAATGACCGCTGTTGGGGTCGAACGACCAGCTGCCCATGCTGGCGATGCGCTGGGCCTCGCTCAGGTGCAGCTGCTGTTCCTGAAGCAGCCCTTCCAGCTGCTTCTGTTGTTCGATATCGATATGCGTGCCGACCATGCGCAGCGGCTGGCCATCGGCGGTGCGCGCGACCACGCGCCCGCGGTCCAGTACCCAACGCCACTGGCCGTCGCCCTGACGGAAACGGAACTGTGCGCTGTACTGTTCGCTCAAGCCACGCAGATGCTCATCCAGTGCAGCCCGCACCTGTGCGATGTCCTCGCTGTGCACGCGGGCCAGAATCTCGGTAGCGGTTTCATCGCCCAGTGCCGGGGTGCGCACCACACGGTCGCTGGGAATGTCCCAGTCCCAGAGGCTGTGCCCGGCGCTGTCCAGCGCCAGCTCCCAGCGCCCACCGCCGCCGAGCGGCACCGGCTCTGGAATGCTCAGCGTGAAGGCCAGCAGGTTGCCGGCGCCATCATGCACGGCGCGCAGGTGGCCGTCGTAGTGACCGTGCGGGCCACCCGGCAGCGTGCAGGCCACGATGCCGCCATCGGCGGCCATCAGGCGCAGATCTTCCAGCATCGGCGCATACGCAGCCACGGTCGCCGGCAGGCCATGCTCGCGCGCAGCCGGATTGGCCGCCAGCGGGCGGCCCGTGCGGTCGACGATGACCAGCGCCGACGCAAGCGGGTGCTGCAGCAGGCTGGCGATGATCCCTTGGTCCACGCGATCTTGCTCCGGATGACACGCCCGTCAGCGGGGCACGCAGTGGTTAACGGCGCCTGCGGCGGATAATTGAGTGGTCTGGGCGCACCTGCGCGGTAAGATGGCCGGCGCCCCTTTCTTCCGCCCTGTCCATGCCCGCAGAACCGACCGGCAACGCCCCAGTTCCCGACCCGCGGATGGCGCAGGCGCTGAGCCGCGACCGGCGCCGGGTGGTGCTGAGCTACCTGGCGATGGCGCTGGCCTGGATGATCTCCACCGACAGTGCAGTGCAGGCACTGGTGCCCGACCCGCAGCAGGCGGCCTTGTGGCAGGGCCTGAAGGGCTCGTTCTTCGCCCTTGCCAGCGCGGGCCTGCTGTATCTGCTGCTGCGCCCGCTGGCCGAGCATGTGCTGCACACCCATGCACGCCAGCAGGCCTCCGAGCTGCGCCTGCGGCAGATGTTCGAAGGCAACCCCGGCCCGATCCTGGTCTACGACCTGGACACACTGGCGATCCTCGATGCCAATCCGGCGGCCTGTACGGCCTTCGGCTGGGACCGTGACGAACTGCTGGAGCAGACCATCGATTCGCTGTGGCCGCCAGGCCAGGACCAGGCACTGCAGACCAAGCTGGAGGCGATCCGCGAGGCACCGGAGGAACTGTGCATACTGCGTACCCAGCTACAGCTGCGCGACGGCTCCCTGCGTCAGATGGAACTTCGCTCCAACGCCATCAGCTATGACGGCCACAACGCCCGCCTGCTGATTGCCATCGACCGCACCGCTGAAAACCTGGCCCAGCTGCGCCGTGACCAGGCGCTGGCGCGGGTCGAAGAAGCCCACGAGCTGGCACGCATCGGCGCCTGGGAGCTGGACCCCTCCACGGGACTTGGCCGCTATTCGAACCAGGTCTATCGCCTGCTCGGTCGCCGCCCGCCCGAGGCGCGGCGCTGGCATCGCTTCGACGAACTGCTGGTGCCGGCCGACCCGGCCACCGCCACCCAGACCGAACAGCTGCTGGCCGAGCTCTGCTCCGGCGATCCCGTGCAGGTGGACGTGCTGTTGCCGTTGCTGTCGATGGATGGGCGCGCCTTGATGGTGCATCTGCGTGCGGCCAGCGGCATCGACGAGGCCGGCCGCAACCGCGTGCTGGGCACCCTGCAGGACGTGACGGAGCGCGAGCAGTCGCGACGCCTGCTGCGCGAGCGCGAGGAACAGTTCCGCGAGCTGGTACGGGTACTGCCCGACGGCGTGGTCATCCTCTCCGACGAACACGTGCTGTACGCCAACGCCTGGGCCGCCAGCCTGTTCGGCTATGGCAGCCACACCCTGCTGGGCGAGCCCCTGTCAGCACTGGTGGACAGCGCCGATCTGGCCCGCGTGCGCAGCCAATTGCGTGCAGGCCAGCCACACCTGGGGCCCGGTCACAGCAGCGTGGTGGCGATGCAGCGCGCGGATGGCCGCAGCTTCCATGCCGGCCTGGCGGTGGGCGAAGTGCGTTATGGCGGACGCGACTGCAAGCTGCTGATCGTGCGCGACCTGAGCGATTCCGAGCGCACCCGCAGTGCACTGGAAACCAGCAACCGTGAACTGCAGGCGATGGCCGGCCGCCTGTTCTCGCTGCAGGAGGATGAGCGCCGCGCGATCTCGCGCGACCTGCACGACGATATCGGCCAGGCGATCACAGCGATCAAATTGTCTGCGTATGCCGCTCAGGACGAGGACGATCCACAGCGCCGCGCCGAGGATCTGGCGCAGATCGTCAGCCTGGCCGATACCACGGTGGCCAAGCTGCGCGACATCTCTACCCTGCTGCGCCCGCCACAGTTGGACGCGCTGGGCCTGGAAGCAGCCCTGAGCTGGCAGGCACGGGTGCTGTTCCGTTCGTCGCCAGTGGAACTGCTGGCCGAGATCGAGCGGCTGCCGCATCGTCCCGACAACAGCATCGAACAGGCCTGCTTCCGCATCGCCCAGGAAAGCCTGACCAACGTACTGCGCCACGCCCGCGCCAGCCAGGTACAGCTGCAGCTGCGCGATGTCGGCCAGCGCGGCCTGCACCTGCAGATCCGCGACGACGGCGAGGGTTTCGACCCCGATGGTCCGCGCGGGCTGGGCCTGATCGTGATGCGTGAGCGTGCGCAGAGCGTCGGTGGCCATGTGCGGATCGAATCCGCGCATGGTGAAGGCACCCTGATCGACGTTCACCTCCCCTACCAGGCGGCCAGCATGGCCGCCGTTGAGTCACCGGACTACTGAGCCTATGTGGAATCCCAACCAGCCCCCGGTCAGCATCGATGATGCGCCTGACCGCCTTGGCGCCGGCAACCCCGAGCTGCAGGCGATGGTCGCCGAGGCGGCCTCGGGCGGCACCGCACTGATGTTGATGCACGTGGACATCGACCACTTCGCCTCGGTCAACGAAAACATGAGCGCCGAGGTGGGTGACCAGGCCCTGGTGCTGGTGGCGCAGCGGTTGCAGTCCTACCTGCGTGGTCGCGGCAAGCTGTGGCGCCACGGCAGCGATGAGTTCCTGATCGCAGTGCCACGCACCGCCGACGTGCCATTGCCGGAGGACTTCGCAGAGGAGATCCGCCAGCAGATGGAACTTCCACTGTCGGTGTTGCCGTACACCTTGTTCATGACCGGCAAGCTGGGTGTCAGCCTGTGCCCGGACCATGCCAGCAGCACCTCGCGCCTGCTTGATCACGCCGAGGATGCGCTGTACCAGGCGGCCCGCGAAGGCGGCAACGCGGTGCGCATCCACGCCGTGGATACGCCACCGAGCGCGGCACAGCGAAAGCATCATCGCCCGCCAGATCGTGGACGCCATTCCCAACGGCGAACTGAAACTGCGTTACCAGCCACTGGTCAGCGCCCGCGATGGCCACGTGGTCGGCATGGAAGCGCTGCTGCGCTGGCAGTCACCGACGCTTGGCATGCTGGTGCCGGAGCGCTTCATGCGCACCGCCGAGCGGCTGGGCATCATCGTGCAGATCGGCACCTGGGTGCTGGAAGGCGCACTGAAGCAGGCCCGCCTGTGGCGTGACCAGGGCTTCGACGACTTCACCATTGCGGTGAATGTCTCCACGCTGCAGCTGCTGCGGCCCAACTTCTTCGCTGAAGTCATGGGCCTGATCCAGGCCGCGGGCGTGCCGGCACAGATGCTGACGCTGGAGATCAACGAAAGCGCGCTGACCAACAACGTCAACTTCGTGCACGAGACGCTGGCCAATCTGCGCAACGAAGGCATCAGCCTGAGCCTGGACAATTTCGGCACCGGCGATTCCAGCCTGAGTGCACTGGTCCGCTACCCGGTGGACAAGCTCAAGATCGACCGCAGCTTCATCAAGAGCGCGCCGGCCGGCAACCGTGAGGCGGCCATCGCCCGCGCGATCATCGCCATGGGCCATCAGCTGGGCATGACCGTGATCGCCAACGGTGTGGAATCGCAGGCCCAGCTGGGCTTCCTGCGCCGCAACGACTGCGATGTGTTCCAGGGCTACCTGTTCGGCGAACCGATGTCGGCCGATGCCGCCGGCATGACCCTGCGCCGCCGCTACCTGCGTCCGGAAGCCTTTGCCGAGACCCGTCCCGACCGCACGCTGCTATTGCTGGACGACGAAGAGAACGTACTGCGCTCGCTGGTGCGCCTGTTCCGTCGCGACGGCTACCGCATCCTGGCCGCCGGCAACGTGCGCGATGCATTCGACCTGCTGGCAATCAATGACGTGCAGGTGATCCTGTCCGACCAGCGCATGAGCGACATGAGCGGCACCGAGTTCCTGGGCCGGGTGAAGATGCTGTACCCGGACACGATCCGCCTGGTGCTGTCCGGTTACACCGATCTGAACACCGTGACCGACGCGATCAACCGCGGTGCGATCTATCGCTTCCTGACCAAGCCGTGGAACGACGACGAGCTGCGCAAGCACATCCACCAGGCGTTCCGCACCTATGAGGAACAGCGCCGCAGCAACGCCGGTCCGGCGCCGGTGGAAAGCGGAGATGGCGGTGAGGATCGCCCATTGCGGTAACGATCCCCTCTGGTAGAGCCGGCCGCTGGCCGGCTGCTCTGGATGTCGGGTTCAATGAGGTTGCCGGCCAGCGACCGGCACTACCCGAAGCGCGAACCCGGTCGGGGACAAGCCCTAGTAGAGCCGGCCGCTGGCCGGCTGCTCTCGATGCCCAGTTCAATGAGGTTGCCGGCCAGCGGCCGGCACTACCCGAAGCGCGAACCCGGTCGGGGACAAGCCCTGGTAGAGCCGGCCGCTGGCCGGCTGCTCTGGACGTCGGGTTCAATGAGGTTGCCGGCCAGCGGCCGGCACTACTCGAAGCGCGAATCCAGGTCTGGGACAAGCCCTGGTAGAGCCGGCCGCTGGCCGGCTGCTCTCGATGCCGGGTTCAATGAGGTTGCCGGCCAGCGGCCGGCACTACCCTGAGCAGTCAGCGCGGCTGCTTCACCGGCAGCACCACGCGGAAACGCGAACCCACGCCTGGGGTGCTGTCCAGGTCGATGCGGCCGTGGTGCTTGTTGATGATGCTGTAGGAGATCGACAGGCCCAGGCCGGTACCGCTGCCCACCGGCTTGGTGGTGAAGAACGGATCGAAGATGCGCTGGCGCAGTTCCGGCGAGATGCCGCCGCCGGTGTCTTCAAACTCGACCCACACATGATCGCCATCAACGCCGGTGCGCACCGTAATCGTGCCGCGCTCGGCGATGGCATGGCCGGCGTTGAGCAGCAGGTTCATGTAGACCTGGTTCAATTCCGACGGCAGGCACTCCACCAACGGCAACTGGCCGAACTCCCGCACCAGGGTGACCTTGTACTTCAGCTCGTTCCAGATGATGTTGATGGTCGATTCCAGGCCCGCGTGCAGGTCGACCAGCTTCCACGACTCGTCGCGGCCGGAATACGAGAAGTCCTTCAGATCACGCACGATGCGCGTCACCCGCTCGATGCCTTCGCGTGACTCGGCCATCAGCTGCGGCAGGTCGCGGCTGATGAAATCGATGTCCAGGCGGTCACGGATATCGTCGATCTCCGGGATCAGCGCCTTCGGGTCCGGCGCCCGCAATGCGCGTTCGTAGGCTTCGATCACGGTGAACAGGCTGCGCAGGTACTCCTGCAGGCTGCCCAGGTTGGAGTGCACGTAGCCGATCGGGTTGTTGATCTCGTGCGCGACGCCTGCGGCGAGCTGGCCGATCGAGGCCATTTTCTCCGACTGCAGCAGTTTTTCCTGGGTACCGTTGAGGCGCAGGTAGGCCTGCCGCAGCTCTGCATGACGCTGCTGCAATTCGCGTTCGTAGTCTTCCTGGCCTTCGATATGGCGGAACAACGCCAGGAAGTGCCCCTGGCCGACCGGGCCGTGGTGATACAGATGGGCGATGACCACGCCCTCGCCCAGCGGCAGGCTGCCGTTCCAGTGACCATGCTGGCGCGCCTGCTCCAATGCATCAGGCGGCAGCAGTTCACGCAGGCGCTGCGGCGGCGGCAGGCCGCCGCCCTCACCGCTGGCCAGCAGGTTCTGCGCGGCCGGGTTGGCCAGGGCCACCTGCCCGTCTTCGGTGAACAGCAGCAGCCCTTCGCGCAGGCGCTCAAGCAGCGCCTGCAGCACCGGCTGCGGCGGAAGGGGGGCGGTAACCAGGGCGTTGGCAGCGGACACGGCGACTCGGGGCATTCGAACAGGCGCCCAATATACGCGGTCGTGCGGCGGGCTTCAGCCCGCGGGGGTGGGATGTGCGACCGCCGTCGCGTCAGGCGATGGCGAGTGGGCGCCGCGCAGTGACCGTATGCGACTGGCCCTTGGCATCATAGGAGGAGGAGGCCTCGGTACGCCCGAGCTGGCGCAGCGCCCAATCGACCTCGCGGCGCCGGCGCGACAGCAGCACGCCATTGGCTCGGTTGCGTTCGGCCAGTTCCTGGAGGTGATCCCCCTCACCAAGCGGCGGCGTGCCTTCCAGTGCACGCAGCGCCTCCAGCTTGGCACCGGTCGCCCGGATCAGCGCGTGTACGTCATGATCGACCAGCGCCTGACGTTCAACGTCAAGCGCCTGGGCCAGCCGCTGCAGTTGTTCGCTCATCGGCGCGGTCATCCGTGCAGCTGCTGATCCAGCTCAAGCATGCGCGATGCGATCGCGTCCGGATTGATCTTGTAGGTGCCGTTCTGCAGCGACTCGCGCACTGCGGCCACACGCTGGGCGTCGATTGCCGGGGCGGTGGTCAGCTCACGCTCGATGGCCTGCAGATTGGTGGCCTCGCCGGTCAGGCGCAGGCTGTCGGCCGCTTCGACCGGGCGCGTCGCCGCATCGGTGCTGACGCCGGGCTTGTTGGCCGGGGTCGTCACGCTGCGCAGTGCCTGGGGGACCTGCAGGTTGCCGTCGATTTTCTGGCTCATGGGGTGTCCTGGAGTTGCCGTTCACAAGGGATAACGGCCGCAGGGCCGTGATCTTTAGGGATATTTTGCGGTAAATCAACGCGCCACGATTACGTCACCGGCGGCATCGACCGTGCCCTGCACGATCCGCCGCGAGGACAGGTTCTCCACCGAGACCCGTTCGTTTTCACCGGCATCGCCCATCGCACGGCCTGCAATACGGACCTCGACCGAGCCACGACGCGAAACCAGGGCCACATTGTCTCCTCGCTTGATGAGACGCTGCACCACCAGATCGTTGTTCGACAGCAGGGCTCCGGCCTGCAACGGACGGCGGGCGATGCGGCCGATCGCTGCATTTGGATCGGCCAGCACCGCACCGGCAATCCGGGCGGCATCACGCTGGGCAGTGGTGATATCGGCGGCGGTGAGGGTTTCTCCAGTACCGATTCCGCGGTTGAGCACCAGCACGGTCTGGTTGCGCCGCACCTTTACTGGTACGAACAGGCGCCAGCCGCCGGCATCGGCGCAGCTGACTTCAACCGTGGTGTTGGCGGTGGGCTGCACCTGCAGCGCGCCACCACACCTGGGCAAGCGCAGCGCATCGGCCACCTGGGCCTCGCCCTCGCTGCCTGCCGGCAGCGTCGACAACGCGGCGGTGCGGATACTGGCCACCGGCTGCCAGTCGGCGGCATCCGCCCACGGCGAGGCCAGGGCAAGCGCGATGGCGAAGAGCGATGTGACCCGGCGCATGGCGCCTCCTGTCGAAGGGATCTGGCCCAGGTGCGTGCAAGGGGTGTGCCAGAGCGGCTTGTGTAGAGTCGAGCTTGCTCGACTACTTTCATGACCAGTCGAGCAAGCTCGACTCTACAGAGGCAGGGTCGAGCATGGCTCGACTCTACAAAAGCGCTCAAGTTCGGCGCCCACCCCGCCGATACAGCAGCCATGTCCCATGACCTGCTCAACCGGATCGACCAGCGGACCCGACTGGCCGGCCACAATCGCCTGGCGCTGCTGCTGTTCCGCCTCGGCGGACGTCAGCTTTTTGGCGTCAATGTCTTCAAGGTGCAGGAAGTCCTGCGCCGCCCGGAGCTGTTCCAGGTGCCCGGACTGCCCAGCCAGTTCGCCGGCGTGGCCGACGTCCGTGGCCGCTCGGTGCCGGTGCTGGACCTGGGCCTGGCCATCGGCCACCCCGAGCGTGAGCCCGATGCGGACACCTCGCCCGGCTACCTGGTCGTGACCGAGTTCAACCGCTCGATCCAGGGCTTCCTGGTCAGCGGCGTGGAGCGCATCGTCAACATCGCGGTGGAAGACATCCACCCGCCACCGGAACTGGGCGCCGAATCGAGCTATCTGACGGCGGTGACGCGCTTCCAGGGCGAGTTGATCCAGGTGATCGACGTTGAAAGCGTGCTGGCCGATATCGCCCAGGTACGCGGTGAAGCAGTACTCGACCCGGCGATGGCAATGCCCGCCGACGGCCCGCAGCTGCAGGTGCTGGTGGTGGACGACTCTCGTGTAGCCCGCCAACAGATCCGCAGCGTGCTGGACCAGCTTGGGGTGGGCGCCACCCTGCTTTCCGACGGCAAGCAGGCGCTGGACCACCTGCTGCAGATCCAGGCCTCGGGCGAGAACCCCGCCGAGCGCTACGCCATGGTCATCTCGGACATCGAAATGCCGGCCATGGACGGCTATACGCTGACGACGGAAATCCGGCGCCATCCGGGCCTGGCCGGCCTTTACGTCCTGCTGCATACCTCGCTGTCGGGCGTATTCAACAATGCGATGGTCGAGCGCGTCGGCGCCAACGCCTTCGTCGCCAAGTACTCGCCGCACGAACTGGCCGACTTCGTGCTGGACCGCCTGCGCAAGGTCGCGATGGCGGCCTGAGGCCTCTGATCCGGTAGTGCCGGCCGCTGGCCGGCAACCACAGACAATCCGGGAAGCCGGCCAGCGACCGGCACTACCCTCTCGAATTTGGCACACCCCTTGCAGCTTCCCGGGCAACGTTCCTGTGGGAGTGCACCGTGCGCAACCTGATTACCGACTACCTGGGCGTCCACGCCCAGGCCATGCCGTTGCGCGAACAGCGGATGAAGCTGATCGCCAGCAACCTCGGCAATGCCGACACTCCCGGCTACAAGGCCCAGGATCTGGACTTCGATGCCGCCCTGCGCCACGCCCAGGGGCAGGATGCCAATGGCCTGATGGCCACCACCCACGAGCAGCACTACGAGATCAGTAGTGGCCTGAACCCGTTCCAGATCGCGCGAAGGCGTGCAACCCAGCCTGGACGGCAACACCGTCGATCCCGATGCCGAGCGTGCCGCCTATGGCCGCGCCGCACTCGAATACCGCGCCTCGCTCAGCTTCGTCGAGAGCAAGGTGCGTTCCATGCTGACTGCGATCACGGGGCAATAAGCCATGAGCAACCTGCCGATCTTCGATATCGCCGGCTCCGCGCTGCAGGCGCAGTCGGTGCGCATGAGCACCATCGCCTCCAACCTCTCCAACGCCGACACCGTCGCCGGTTCCGCCGATGCCGTGTACAAGCCGCTGGAACCGATCTTCCAGGCAGTGACCAGCAAGAACGATCCGAACATCACGTCGGTGAAGGTCAAGGAGATCACCCAGAGCGAAGCCGCGCCGATCAAGCGCTATGAACCGGGCCACCCGCTGGCCGACGGCGATGGCTACATCTACCAGCCCGATGTCGATCCGGTGGCGCAGATGGTCAACCTGATCTCGACTTCGCGCAATTACCAGGCTGGCGTGGAGATGCTGACCACCGCCAAGGAACTGGCCCTGGCCACCTTGACCATGGGCCGCTGAGGCCCGCAGCACCGGATACCACCATGACCACCGCCGTCAACAACCAGACCAACCAGGACGTCTACGCCGCGCTCGGCCTGAACGCCCCGAACAGCAACGCCACCAAGAAGAAGAACACGCTGGACCAGGCCGATTTCCTGCGCCTGATGACCGAGCAGCTGCAGCACCAGGATCCGCTGAAGCCGATGGACAACACGCAGATGGTTGCGCAGATGGCGCAGATGTCCACCGTGCAGGGCATCACCGATCTGAACAAGACGGTGAAGGGTTTCCAGGAATCGATGGCCAGCGACCAGGTGCTGCGCGGTGCCGCTCTGGTTGGCCACCAGGTACTGGTGCCGTCGGAAAAGCTGGTACTGGAAAAGGAAGGCAGCGTCGAAGGCACGGTGGCTGCGCCCTCGGCCGGCATCGTGACCGTCGACATCACCGATGCCAACGGCACCAAGATCACCTCGCTGAGCGTAGAAGCCAAGGCCGCTGGCGAAACCGCGTTTCAGTGGGACGGCAAGGACGCCAACGGCAAGCGCATGGAACCGGGCAAGTACTCCATCGTCGCCAACCACGTCGACACCGCCGGCAAGAGCACCAAGCTGTCCACCTTCGTGCAGGCCCCGGTGGAGAGCGTGACCGTCGGCTCAGACGGCCTGTACCTGAATCTCAAGGGCCTGGGCACGGCCCCGATCGACTACGTGCTCCGCGTCAGCTGAGCCGCACATTCCGCATCTACCAGGAGCATCCCATGGGCTTCAACGTCTCCCTGTCCGGCATCAATGCCGCCAATACCGACCTGAGCGTCACCGCCAACAACGTCGCCAACGTCAATACCGCCGGCTTCAAGCAATCACGCGCCGAGTTCGCTGACTTGTTCGCCTCCACCAGCTATGGCCTGTCGAAGAACCAGACCGGCTCGGGCGTGCGTGTTTCCAACGTGGCCCAACAGTTCATCCAGGGCCACAACGAGCAGACCGGCCGCAGCCTGGACATGGCGATCTCCGGTGAGGGCCTCTTCACCATGAACATGAACGGCTCGCGCGTGTACTCGCGTGCCGGCAACTTCCAGACTGATTCCGCCGGCTATGTGATCAATCCCCAGGGCGCACGCCTGCAGGTGTTCGCGCCGAATGCCGATGGCACCAACTTCGATGCCGGCCGCCTGGTCGACCTGCAGCTGTTGACCACCGACAGCCCGCCGAAGCAGACCAGCGAAGTGAAGGTCGGTTTCACCCTGCCGGCCAACGCCAAACAGCCGACGGTCAATACCTTCGATCCGACCGACTCGAACAGCTACAACCACTCCAGCGGCGGCATCACCGTGTACGACTCGCTGGGCGTCAGCCATATCCAGGTCTCGTACTTCGTGAAGGGCGCAAATCCAAACGAGTGGACCGTTCACAACTATGTGGACGGCCAACCGGCCGGTACCCCGACCGCGGTCGCCTTCGACAACAGCGGCAAGCTGACCAATCCGGCCAACGGCAAGGTCAGCCTCGGCACCTTCACCCCGACCACCGGCGCGGGCCAGCTGAACATGACGCTGGATATCAGCGGCTCGACCCAGTACGGCGAGAAGTTCGCGCTGCGCAACACCCAGCAGGACGGCTATGCCGCCGGCAAGCTCAACGAGATCACCGTGTCGGAAACCGGCGTGGTCTACGCCCGATATTCCAATGGCGACGACAAGCCGCTGGGCCAGGTCGCACTGACCACGTTCAACAACACGCAGGGTCTGGAGCAGAAGGGCAACAACCTGTGGGTGGAGACCTTCGAATCGGGCACGCCGCGCACCGGCATGCCGGACACCTCCAACCTTGGCAAGATCCAGGCCGGTTCGCTGGAAGCGTCCACCGTCGACCTCACCGAGCAGCTGGTCAACATGATCACCGCGCAGCGCAACTTCCAGGCTAACGCGCAGATGATCACGACCCAGGACCAGATCACCCAGACCGTCATCAACATCCGTTGATGACGCGCTGACCCTGTCACGGAACTCCCCGCATGGATAAAGCCCTTTACGTGGCGATGACCGGTGCCCGCGCCTCCCTGCAGGCGCAGGGTACGCTCAGCCACAACCTCGCCAACTCCGACACCCCCGGCTTCAAGGAAGCGCTGGCCAACACCGAAGCCTTCCCGATCCGTGGCCCGGGCTTTGCTTCGCGGGTGGATGCGCTGCATGTCGACGCCGGATTCAACCGCACGCCGGGCTCGCAGCACATCACCGGCAAACCGCTGGACCTGTCCCTGCAGACCGGCACCTGGCTGGCCGTGCAGTCCAGTGACGGAAGCGAGGCGTACACGCGCGGCGCGGCGTTGTCGGTGACGCCGAACGGCCAGCTGGTGACCTCCAGCGGCCGCCCGGTACTGGATGACAACAACAACCCGATCGCCATTCCGCCCTACCAGGCGATGGAGATCGGTGCCGACGGCACGCTCTCGATCATTCCGCAGGGCGAAGGCCCGCAGACCATGGCGCAGATCGGTCGCATCAAAGTGGTGCAGGCACCGGATGAACGCCTGGAGCGTGGCCTGGACGGCCTGTTCCGCAACACCGACCCGCTGCAGCCGTTCGCACCGGCACAGGGCACGGCCGTGCACAGCGGCCAGCTGGAAGGCAGCAACGTGGATGCGGCTGGCGCGCTGGTGCAGATGATCCAGCTGCAGCGCCAGTACGAAATGCAGGTGCAGGTGATCAAGCACGGCGACGAAAACGCGCGCAGCGCCAACAGCATGCTGCGCCTGGGCAGCTGACGGAATTCCGGCGCCGGTTGATGCCGGCGCTGGCACACCGCTTGCACACCCGATACCAAGGGCCGCACCACGCGGCCGGCTTCAGCAGACAGGACATCGAAGATGAACCAGGCATTGTGGATCGCGAAAACCGGACTGGATGCGCAGCAGATGCGCATGTCGGTGGTTTCCAACAACCTCGCCAACACCAACACCACCGGCTTCAAGCAGGACCGTGCCAGTTTTGAAGACCTGCTGTACCAGCAGGTACGGCAGCCCGGCGGCTCCTCGTCGGCGCAGACGCAGCTGCCCACCGGCCTGCAGCTGGGTACCGGCGTGCGCGTGGTCGCCACCGCCAAGAACTTCGAACAGGGTGGCCAGCAGCAGACTGGCCGCGCCCTGGACGTGATGGTCAATGGCCGCGGCTTCTTCGAAGTTCAGATGCCTGATGGCAGCTCGGCCTACACCCGTGATGGCTCGTTCAAGATCAACCAGGACAGCGAGCTGGTCACCAACAGCGGCTACCCGGTGCAGCCGGGCATCCAGATTCCCGAAGGCGCGCAGTCGGTGACCATCGGCACCGATGGCACCATCAGCGTGAAGATGGCCGACGGCGCCGCCTCGGTGGAAGTCGGCGCACTGACCCTGACCGACTTCGTCAATCCCGCTGGCCTGCAGGCACGTGGCGAGAACCTGTTCCTGGAGACCACTGCGTCCGGCCCGGCACAGAACGGCAACCCCGGCCTCAACGGCCTCGGCACTGTGGTGCAGGGTGCCTTGGAAGGCAGCAACGTCAACGTGGTGGAAGAGCTGGTGTCGATGATCGAAACCCAGCGCGCCTACGAGATGAACGCCAAGGCGATCTCCACCACCGACTCGATGCTCGGTTATCTCAACAACAAGCTCTGACCGGCCAAACCGGGAAACCGCCATGTCGCCCATTTCCAACTTCGCCCGCACTGCTCTCGCCTGCGCCGTGGCCGCCCTGCTCGGTGGCTGCGTGATCGCGGGCGACGTGCGCCCCTACCCGACGATGGCACCGATCCAGCCGATCATGCCGCCGCAGGCACAGCCGACCGCCGGCGCGATCTACGCTGCCGGCCCGACCCTGCAGCTGTATTCGGACCGGCGCGCACGCGATGTTGGCGACCTGTTGACCATCACCCTGCTGGAAAACACCACCGCGCAGACCAGCGCCAACACGGCCACCAACAAGGAATCGAACCTGAGCCTGGGTACACCGTCCATTCTCGGTGCTCCGGTCACCCTCGGCGGCAAGGACATCCTGAGTGCCACGGCCAAGGGCGCGCGTGACTTCACCGGCAAGGGCAACAGCGCGCAGAGCAACCGCCTGCAGGGCAGCGTCACCGTCACCGTGGTCCAACGCCTGCCCAACGGCAACCTGGTGGTGCAGGGGCAGAAGAACCTGCGGCTCAACCAGGGCGATGAACTGGTGCAGGTGCAGGGCATCGTGCGCCCGGGCGACATCAGCCAGGACAACACCATTCCGTCCAGCCGCGTGGCCGAGGCCCGCATCGTCTACGGCGGCCGCGGTCCCGTCGCGCAGTCCAACGCGATGGGCTGGCTGAGCCGCTTCTTCAACTCCGGCCTGACGCCGTTCTGAGTATGGCCATGAAACTCTTCTCCTCTTCTTCCTGGCAGCGACGCATGGCGTCGTTCGTCGCGCTGATGCTGCTGGTCGTGGCTGCCCCGGCCAGCGCCGAGCGCATCAAGGACCTGGCCCAGGTCGGCGGCGTGCGCGGCAATGCGCTGGTGGGTTATGGCCTGGTGGTCGGCCTGGATGGCAGCGGCGACCGCACCAGCCAGGCACCCTTCACCGTGCAGAGCCTGAAGAACCTGCTCGGCGAACTGGGCGTCAACGTGCCGCCGAACGTCAACCCGCAACTGAAGAACGTGGCCGCCGTGGCGATCCACGCCGAACTGCCGCCGTTCGCCAAGCCGGGCCAGCCGATCGACATCACCGTGTCCTCGATCGGCAACGCGGTCTCGCTGCGGGGCGGTTCGCTGCTGATGGCGCCGCTGCGCGGTGCTGACGGCCAGATCTATGCCATCGCACAGGGCAACCTGATCGTCGGCGGCTTTGGTGCGCAGGGCAAGGATGGTTCCCGTGTCTCGGTGAACGTGCCCAGCGTCGGCCGCATTCCCAACGGTGCCACCGTTGAACGCGCCCTGCCCGACCCGCTGGCCAACGGCGGCGACATCACCCTGAACCTGCACAACAACGACTTCACCACGGTCTCGCGCATGGTTGCCGCGCTCAACAACGCCTTCGGCGAAGGTTCGGCGCGTGCGGTCGATGGCGTGACCGTGGCGGTCACCGCGCCGACCGACCCAGGCGCCGCATCGGACTGCTGGCACGCATCGAGAACCTCGAACTGACCCCCGGCAGCGCCCCGGCCAAGGTGGTGGTCAATTCGCGTACCGGCACCGTGGTCATCGGTCAGCAGGTGCGCGTGGGACCGGCTGCGATCTCGCATGGTTCGCTGACCGTGACCATCCAGGAAAACACCAACGTCAGCCAGCCCAATGCGCTGTCCGGCGGCCGCACCGTGGCCAGCCCGCAGTCGACCATCACCGCCACCAACGACGGCAGCCGCATGTTCAAGTTCAGCGGCGGCACCACCCTGGACGAGATCGTGCACGCGGTGAACGCCGTGGGCGCGGCACCGGGCGATCTCATCGCGATCCTGGAAGCCCTGAAGCAGGCCGGCGCACTGAGTGCCGAGCTCGAGGTGATCTGATATGCGTATCACTCCCGCATTCGATCTGCACCCGGCGCAACAGAACGATCCGGCCAAGATCGACAAGGTCGCGCGCCAGCTGGAAGGCCAGTTCGCACAGATGCTGGTCAAGAGCATGCGTGACGCCAGCTTCGGCGACTCGCTGTTCCCCGGCGAAAACAAGATGTTCCGCGAGATGTACGACCAGAAGATTGCCGAGGCGATGACCCGCGGCAAGGGCCTGGGCCTGTCGGGCATGATCAGCCGGCAGCTGTCCGGCCAGGCCGCCGACGGCCCGGCGCTGGATACCCGCGTGGACCCGGCCAAGGCCAGTCGTGCCTACCAGCTCAATGCACCGGCCAAGCCGGCACCGTCGCTGCCGCTGGAAGACGGCAGCCAGGCCGTGCGCCTGCTGCAGCAGATGGCCGCCGGTGCACAGCACGGTGCGCAGGCGGCGGTCGCACCGATGGAACAGGCCCTGGACCTGATCGCCGGCCGCGAGAGCAGCAGCATGCACCGCTCGTTGGGCACCGAGGATCCGTACATCGGCAGCCTGCAGGGCGAGGACTGGGCCGCCAACAGCGACCAGTGGTCGGCCACCGTCAGCAACCGCGGCACCGCGATCAGTCCGGCCGATGCGATGGCTACCCGCACCGCCGTCGCCCAGCTGGGCGAGCACACCCCGGAAGGCTTCGTTGCCAGCATCTGGCAGCACGCGCAGAGTGCAGCCAAGGAACTGGGCGTGGATGCCCGCGCCCTGGTCGCCCAGGCGGCGCTGGAAACCGGCTGGGGCAAGCGCCACATCAAGCATGCCGACGGCAGCACTTCGCACAACCTGTTCGGCATCAAGGCCAATGGCTGGAACGGCCAGCGCGCCGTGGCCGGCACCCACGAATATGTCGATGGCGTGCGCCGCAACGAGACCGCCAGCTTCCGCGCCTACAGTTCGCCGGCCGAGAGCTTCGCCGACTATGTGCGCCTGCTGAAGACCAGCCCGCGTTACCAGCAGGCCCTGCAGGCCGGCACCGACGTGCAGGGCTTCGCCCGCGGCCTGCAACGCGCCGGCTATGCCACCGATCCGCGTTACGCGGCCAAGATCGCCGCGATCGCCGGCGGCCCGACCATCGAGCGCGCCGTCAGCGCCGTCGCCGATGCCGGCTCGCGCCTTGGCCAGACCTTCGCCAGCACCGCAACCGCGGCGCTGGGTATCACTCGTCGTTGAGGAACCCCATGTCCAGCGTACTTTCCACCGGTACCGGTGCCCTGCTCGCCTTCCAGCGTGCGTTGGCGACCACCAGCCACAACGTCGCCAACATCAACACCCCTGGCTACAGCCGGCAGAAGGTCGACTTCGCCACGTCTGATCCGCAGAACTACGGCTTTGGGGACGTTGGCAGCGGCACCCGCATCACCGATATCCGCCGTGCTGCCGACCAGCTGGCCATCTCGCGCCTGCTCGACAGCAGCGGCGAGCTGGCACGCCTGAAGCAGCTTTCGGGCATGGCCGACCGGGTGAATGCCCTGTTCTCGGACCCGGCCACGAATGTCGCCGGCTCCTGGTCCAACTTCTTCGACGCCGTCAGTGGCCTTTCGTCCAACGCGGCCGGCACGGCCGACCGGCAGAGCCTGCTCGATGGCGGCAAGGCCCTGGCGAGCCGCTTCGTGCAGCTCAACACGCAGATGAACAACCTGAGCAGCGAGGTCAACAACGGGCTCATTGCCGGCGCCACGGAAGTCAATCGCCTGGCGCAGGAGATTGCGCAGATCAACGGCGCCATTGGCAGCAACGTGGCCAACGCGGCGCCGGACCTGCTCGACCGTCGCGACCAGCTGATCTCGCAGCTGATCGGTTACACCGGTGGCACTGCCGTCGTCCAGGATGGCGGCGTGATGAACGTCTATACCGCAGGCGGCAATGCGCTGGTGGTGGGCACGACCGCGTCCAAGGTCACTACGGTGACCGATCCATACCAGCCCGAACGCCTGCAACTGGCGCTGGAAACCCAGGGCAACACGATCACGCTCGACCCCAAGGCAGTGGGCGGAAAGATCGGCGGCATGCTCGAGTTCCGCGATACCGTGCTGACACCGGCCCAGGCCGAACTGGGCAAGCTCGCCGTCGGCCTCGCCGAGAGCTTCAACCAGGCGCACCACCAGGGCGTGGACCTGTACGGCAAGATGGGCGGCGACTTCTTCACCATCGGCAACCCACGCGTCACGCCCAACGCGAGCAATACCGGTACCGGCAGCCTCACTGCGACCTATGGTGACCTGTCCAAGCTGGAGGCACAGAACATCGTCCTCAAGTTCGACGGCACCCAGTGGCAGGCCACCCGCGCCGACACTGGCGCCACCGTTGCGTTGACCGGTACCGGCACGACCGCCGATCCGCTGGTGATCAATGGCGTCAAGCTGGTGGTCGGCGGCACCCCGGCCACCAACGACCGTTTCCTCCTGCAGCCGACCGCGGGCGTCGCCGGAAGCCTGGGAACCGCCATCACCGATCCCTCCCGCATCGCCGCAGCGGCAGCGGTCAAGGGTACGGCTGCACTGGCCAACACCGGCACCGGGAAGCTGACCGGAGTCACCGTCAGCGATGTATCCAATCCGAACCTGCGCGATCCTGCCGCAATCGTGTTCACGTCGGCGACCACCTACACCATCAACGGTGGGCCGCCGCAGACCTACACACCGGGCCAGACCATCAGCGCCAATGGCTGGAGCTTCGTGCTGGACGGTGCACCGAAGGTCGGCGACACCTTCAATATCAGCCCTACTCCGGCAGGCTCGTCGGACAACAGCAACGCGGCAAAGCTGGCCAAGGTCGAGGACGCCAAGGCGTTCAACGGCGGCACCGTCACCCTCAACGGTGCGCTGGGGGGGTTGACCACGCAGGTCGGCGCGGCGGCACGTTCGGCTGAGTACTCGCTGGACGCGCAGCAGGTCATCACAGACAAGGCGCAGGCAGCCCGCGACGAGATCTCCGGCGTCAACCTGGATGAGGAAGCAGCCGACATGCTGCGGTTGCAGCAGGCCTATCAGGCCGCCTCACAGCTGATCTCCACCGCCGACAACATGTTCCAGACCATCCTGGGAGCCGTCCGTCGATGAGCAGCCGAATTTCCACCGGGATGATGTTCAACCAGTCCGTGTCGCTGATGCTCGCCAAGCAGTCGAAAATCAGCCACCTCGAGCAGCAGATCGCGACTGGCAGCAAGATCACCTCCGCCAAGGACGACCCGGTCGCTGCAGGTACGGCCGTTGGCCTGGACCGTGTCGTGGCCGGGCTCGAGCAGCTCGGCAAGAACGCCAACAGCGTGCAGAACCGCCTGGGCCTGCAGGAAAACGCCTTGGCCCAGGTCAATGAGCTCATGTCGCGCGCCGTGGAGTTGAGTATCCAGGCCAACAGTCCGGTGCCCAAGGCCAGTGACCTCAAGGCTATCGTCAGCGAGCTGAAGACCATCCAGGAAAGCCTGCTGTCGCTGGCCAATTCCAGGGATGGCAGCGGACGCTACCTGTTCGGTGGCAGCAACGACGCTGACGCCCCGTTCCAGCGAAGCGGCGGCACCGTGACCTACAGCGGTGACCAGAACCAGCGGCAGGTGGAGGTGGCACCGGGCCAACTGGTCTCCGACGCCCTGCCCGGCAGCGAGATCTTCATGCGCATCCCCACCGGCGATGGCCGTGTGGATGCCAGCGCGGCCGCCGGCAACACCGGCAGTGGCCTGTTGACCTCAGTCAGCCGTGACGGCAGCGGCAGCTGGGCCGGCGGCACGCTCAATGTCCGCTTCACCGGCACTGCCGAAGGTGCCTATGAGGTGGTTGATGGCACCGGCACGGTGGTCGGCAGCGGAACCCACAAACCCGGCGAGGACATTGTCGTTGGCGGCGTGCGCATGCGCATCGAGGGCAAGCCAGCCGCCGGTGATCAGTTCAACGTCAGCGACGCGGGTAGCCGCGACATCTTCTCCACCCTGGACAAACTGGTCGCCGCACTGGAAACCGACCCGTCCACCGAAAGCCAGCGCACGGCGCTGCAGAACACGCTGCAGTCCAGCATCCGCGACCTCAACAGGGCCTCGGAAACGATGATCGACGCCCGCGCCAAGGGCGGCGCCCAGCTGGCCGCCATCGATATCGCGGCCAGCGCCCGCGAAGCCACTGCCGTCACCGTCAAGAGCACGCTCTCGACGATGCGCGACCTCGATTACGCCGATGCCATCGGCCAATACAAGCTGGAGACCGCCGCCCTTCAAGCCGCCCAGACGATCTTCAGCCAGATGCAGGCGATGTCCCTGTTCAACAAGATCCGCTAGTCCCTTTCCCCGTTCCATCCGTCTTCCAGCACGGCGCGTCCCGCGCCTTCCACACCGAAACAACCGAGCAACCACGGAGAAGCACCATGGCACAGATCATCAACACCAACACCATGTCGCTGAACGCTCAGCGCAACCTGTCCACCAGCAGCAGCTCGCTGGCCACCTCGATCCAGCGCCTGTCCTCGGGCATGCGCATCAACAGTGCCAAGGACGACGCCGCCGGTCTGGCGATCTCCGAGCGTTTCACCACCCAGATCCGTGGCATCAACCAGGCCGCACGCAACGCCAACGACGGCATCTCGCTGGCGCAGACCGCTGAAGGCGCACTGGGCGAAGTCGGCAACAATCTGCAGCGCATCCGCGAACTGGCCGTTCAGGCCCGCAGTGCAACCAACTCGGCCTCGGACCGCCAGGCGCTGAACGCCGAAGTGCAGCTGCTGAAGCAGGAAATCCAGCGCGTTGCGGAGCAGACCAACTTCAACGGCACCAGCCTGCTGGACGGCAGCTTCACCAACCAGGCCTTCCAGATCGGCGCCGACCAGGGCCAGACCATCAACATCTCGCAGATCACCAATGCGAATGTGCACATGCTGGGCAGCTGGACTACGGCTTCCCGCGCTGCCTCGCTGGTGGGCGCCACGCCTACCGGCGCAACCGCTGCGGCTGCCACGCCGGCCACTGTGGGCATCGGCACCATTACGGCCGGTACAGGTGGCACCTCCACCAGCACCCTGGCGACCACCTTCACCGCCAACAACGGCAAGTCGGTCAGCATCAACATCACCGGCACGGTCGACAATGCAAGCGTCACCACGGCCCTACAGGGAACGTTCGGCGCGGACGGCAAGAATGAAGTCGACGGCTTCACCCTGGACCTCGGCGGCAGCGCTACCGTCGCCGCGGCGGTTACGGCAGGCAGCCTGAAGGTTGTTCGTACCGACGGTTCCAACATCAATGTAACGGAGACGGCTACGGGTTACACCACGCCGGCCAGCCTGGGCTTCGACGCAGCGAGTACGGATGGCAAGGTGGCCGTCGCAAAGTATGACGCGATCACTGCCGACCAGTTCACCATCAACGGCCAGAGCATCGAAGTTGGCGCGGCCAAGGACGCAAGCGAGCGTGCCACCACGCTGGTCAATGCAATCAACGCGCAGACCCACAAGACCGGCGTCACTGCCTCCCTGATTGACGGCAAGCTGCAGCTGACCTCGCCGGACAAGGACTTCATCGTTGGCGGCACCCTTGCCGGTGGCTTGGCAGCAGCAACGGGTCTGACTACCGGCACCACCGACGCTGCTTCGGCAACGCCGATCGCCGGTGCGACCTCGTTCAAGCCCGGCGAGCCCGCGACCGGCTTCGCCGAACTGGATATCTCCAACCAGGCCAACGCCGACAACGCCATCCTCGCCATGGATGCGGCACTGCAGTCCGTCAATTCCGCCCGTGCCGACCTCGGTGCAATCCAGAACCGCTTCACCTCGACCATCGCCAATCTGAACACCAATTCGGAGAACCTGTCCGCCGCACGCAGCCGCATCCGCGACGTTGACTACGCCCAGGAAACCGCCGAACTGACCCGTGGCCAGATCCTGCAGCAGGCTGGCACGGCCATGCTGGCCCAGGCCAACCAGGTACCGCAGAACGTACTGCGCCTGCTGCAGTCGTAACACCTGCACCACTCGAGCTGGAGCCGGGCCCCGCCATGCAGATGGCGGGGCCTTTTCGTTTGACCAGAAAAAAAGGATCGAAACTCAGCTAAAGGCCGGAGGGGTAGTGCCGTTATTGATTTCAGCAGCGGTAGCACACCCCTTGGGGGGAAGCCAGCCACTGCCCCCCGAAACCGGTCAGGCTGCTCTGCCGGACACACTGCCTACAAGGAAACCGCACCATGGCACAAGTCATCAACACCAACACCATGTCGCTGAACGCCCAGCGCAACCTGGGCACCAGCGGCGCCAACCTGGCCACCACCATTCAGCGCCTGTCCTCGGGCATGCGCATCAACAGCGCCAAGGACGATGCCGCCGGCCTGGCGATCTCCGAGCGCTTCACCACCCAGATCCGCGGCGCCA
Source organism: Stenotrophomonas sp. 93052_Sma (assembly GCF_056481145.1). NCBI lineage: Bacteria > Pseudomonadati > Pseudomonadota > Gammaproteobacteria > Lysobacterales > Lysobacteraceae > Stenotrophomonas > Stenotrophomonas sp. 93052_Sma. Next base: position 2,221,192 of record NZ_CM151134.1, on the reverse strand, counting down.
ACCAGGCCGCCCGCAACGCCAACGACGGTATCTCGCTGGCCCAGACCGCTGAAGGCGCCCTGGGTGAGATCGGCAACAACCTGCAGCGCGTCCGTGAACTGGCCGTGCAGTCGCGCAGCGCCACCAATTCCGATTCCGACCGTCAGGCCCTGAACGCTGAAGTCCAGCTGCTGAAGCAGGAAATCCAGCGCGTCGCCGAGCAGACCAACTTCAACGGCACCAACCTGCTGGACGGTACCTTCACCAACCAGGCCTTCCAGATCGGCGCCAACCAGGGCCAGACGATCAACATCTCGCAGGTCGCCAACGCCAATATCAGCAAGCTGGGCAGCTGGACCACCGCTACCACCAGCGCTTCGGTCGCTGGCGCGATCCCGGCTTCGGCAGCCACCGATGGCACCGCCAGCAGCACCCCGCTCGCCCTGACGGCCTTTGCTGACGGTACCGACAACACCGGCTCCGGCGGTACTTATGATATCGCCGCTTCCACTTTCACCATCGCCGGCCAGACCCTGAATGTTGGCGCCCAGACCGGCGCTGACGGCGATGCCGCAAAGACCAATCTGCGTACCGCCCTGGCTGCGCAGATCAATGGCAATGCCGAGCTGAAGGCTGCTGGCATCTCCATGAATGCCGCCACCGGCGCGATTGCGAATCTCGGTGAAGAAGCTACCCTCGCCTCCACGGCTCTGACCACGAGCGTCACCGTCGCTGAGGCAACCGCCCCGGCCTCGCCGGCCTTCGCTGCAATCGAAGCAGGCGGTCTGCAGATCAACGGCGTCGACATCACTGTGGGTTCGGCGAAGACCTCAGCGGACCGTTCCACCGCTCTGGCCAATGCCATCAACGCCAAGACCCACGAGACCGGCGTGACCGCTTCCCTGATCGAAGGCAAGCTGCAGCTGACTTCGAAGGACAAGGACTTCACCATCAAGTCGGATCTGTCCGCGGATGCACTGCTGAAGGCCACTGGCCTGGCGGCAGTCGACACGTCCAGCAGCACCGCAGCCGGCGTGGTCAAGTTCGACAAGGGCACTGCCACTGAAGGCTTTGCCGCTCTGGACATCTCCTCGGTCAACGGTGCCGACAACGCCATCCTGGCGATGGACGCAGCCCTGAACTCGATCAACTCCGCCCGCGCCGACCTGGGTGCGATCCAGAACCGCTTCACCTCGGTGGTTGCGAACCTGAACACCTCGTCGGAAAACATGTCGGCTGCCCGCAGCCGCATCCGCGACGTGGACTACGCTTCGGAAACCGCCGAGCTGACCCGCAACCAGATCCTGCAGCAGGCCGGTACCGCCATGCTTGCCCAGGCCAACCAGTCCAGCCAGAACGTGCTGAGCCTGCTGCGCTGATCCAGCGGTAGTACAAGGCAACAACGGGAAGGGGGCGCAAGCCCCCTTCTTCGTGCCCGGTGGCGGATTGGCATGGGCCTTGCAGAAGGCTGGAGAGCGTTTCCACGCTCAAGCTCGCCCCTCCCAGGCCGATAGCAGGTGCAGGACACCCGCCCGGCCCGTCCAAGAAAAAGGATTCCCCTCATGGCCATCGGCACGATTGGTTCCGGCCTCGACATTCCCAGCCTGGTTGCACAGCTGACCGCCAAGGAACGCGAGCCCCGGGAAAAGCAGATCAACTCGGCGGGTGTTGCCGCCAGCGCCAAGCTTTCGGCGCTTGGCACCATCAAAAGCGGAATGACAGGTCTGCAGAGCGCGCTGAAGACCCTGGTCAAGGGTGTGGCCACCCCCGGCCTGAAAGTCAGCACGCCAACCGAGTCGAACTTCACTGCGACCCTGGACACCAGCACGACCGCCGGCAAGGCCGCTGCGGGCAGCCACCAGGTGGAAGTCAAATCCCTGGCACAGAACCAGAAGCTCAGCTCCAAGGCGTATACAAAGGACGCCGTGGTTGGCGACGGAACGCTGACGATCGCATACGGCGACAAGTCCATCAGCGTGAACATCGAACCCGGCGCGACGATGGAGAAGATCGCAGCCGAGATCAATTCCGCCGCCGAGAGCAAGGGCGTCACCGCGGCCGTGGTGACCGCCGACGATGGCATGCACCTGGTATTGACCGCCGTTGATTCCGGCAGCAAGGGCGCGTTGAAGGTCAGCGCCAGTGGCGGCAATGGCGGACTCTCCGAGCTGGCCTATGACGGCACATCCGCATCGAAGATGACCGAGATGGTGCCCGCCAAGGATGCAGTGGTGGTGGTGGATGGTTTCACCCGCACCAGCAGCTCCAACACGATCACCGACCTGGTACCCGGTATCAGCCTCACCCTGACCAAGGCGAAGGAAGGCGAGACGCAGACGCTGACCGTCACTCCGGACAACAGCACGCTGAAGACCAATCTCACGGCCTTCATCACCGCCTACAACGGCATCCAGACCACGTTGAAGAATTCCAGCGCTTACAACGCTGAGACGCGCACGGCCTCGACCATGACCGGCGACGCCATGGTCCGTGGCCTGCAGCAGCAGCTGCGCGCCCAGCTGAGTGCCAACGTCAACGACCTCAAGGATCTGGGCATCACCATTGCCGCCGACGGCAGCATGAGCCTTGATGGCGCCAAGCTCGACACCGCGCTGGCGAAGAACCCGGAGGCCGCCACCAAGCTGTTCGGTGCAGAGGGCGCGCTGGGCAAGCCGATGACCGAACTGCTCAAGAGCAGCCTGGACGCGACCACCGGCACGATCACCCAGCGTACGGCGACCTTGAACAAGCAGATCAAGGCACTGGAAAAGCAGCTGGACGAGCTGGACAAGAACATGGAAAAGGTGGCCGACCGCTACACCAAGCAGTTCACCGCGATGGAAAAGATGGTCACGCAGATGCAATCGGCCGGCGGCTCGCTCATCCAGCAGCTCGGCAACTGATTTCCAGGCATTTTTCCGGCGCAGTCGGTACTCAAGTAGAGCCCCGGCTGCGCCGATAACCCGTTAGACCCGTGCCGAACCCCTCAACCCACGCGGATGGGCAGGCATTCCAGGAGACTTCCCCTATGTACGGTTCCAATCGGCAGTTCGCCGAGCAGTACCGAAAAGTCGGCGTGACCACCTCGGTCGTCGATGCCGATCCACACAAGTTGGTAGCGCTGCTGCTGGCCGGTGCCTGCGAGCGCATCCGCACCGCTGAAGCCTCTTTGCAGCAGAATGACCAGGCGCGCAAGGGCAAGGCCATCGGCGAAGCCTGCGCCATCGTCGGCCACCTCAACGGCTCGCTCGATCACGAAGCCGGCGGCGAGATTGCCGGCAATCTGTCGGCACTGTACGACTTCGTCATCATGCGCCTGACCGAGGGCAACCTGCACAACGATCCAACCGCACTGAAGGAAGCCCTGGGCTTGATGGTGGAGATCGATTCGGCCTGGAACGCGATTCCGGCAGACCAGCGCCAGGTCACCAAAGCGGTGGCGCCATGAACCTTCAAACTATGCACGACGCCCTTGATACGCTGGAAACCAGCCTCCAAGGCGAGGACCACGACACCAGCGAACGCCTGATGGCCGAACACCTGGAAGCCGTGGCTGCCCTGTCGTTGGTTGTCGAGCGCCCCAGTGATGCCGCCATCCTCGCGTTGCGTGACCACCAGCAACGCGTACTGGCGCGCATGATCTCCCTCCGCGATGAAGCCGCAGCTCACCTGAAGCACACCGGCCGCTCCCTTCGCGCGGCGCATGCCTACCTGCAGGCAGAATCACTCGCATGACCCAACTGCCGACCACGTCGCTGCACCACCCCGCCGAAAGCGAGCTGTTCGACGAAACGCTCAGCTGCGAGCTGGCCTTGCCGGCCGAGTTCCAGGCAGGCAGCGCCGCCGGTCGCACCAGCAGTGCCGAAGGTCTGCTGCGCAGCCTGGCCCTGGTCGAGGACAGCCGCGTTGACGAGCACGACGACCGCAATGAGTCCAGCCTGCAGTTGCAGCGGCTGGAAGCCAAGGTGGATCTGGCGATGGTGCTGCTCGGCCGCCTGGTACGCCAGCAGGGCCAGGAACTGACGCTGCGCCCCGTGCGCTGGTCACGCCGCGGCATCCGCCTGCAGCTGGCGCCGCGCAGCGGCGCCAGCCCTGGTCAGGCCGGCCTGGTGCGTCTGCAGCCCAGCGACTGGCTGCCTGACCATATCGACCTGCCCGTGGAAGTGATCGCCGAAGCGGCGGACGGTGGCGGTGGTCATTACCTGTGGCTGCGTTTCCAGCGTCTTGGCGATGGCCTGGAGATGGCAATGGAGCGGCATCTGTTCCGCCTGCATCGCCGCCAGGTGGCCGAAGCACGCCGCGCCCGCTGAAACCTGCCACCATGACGCCGGATGGACAACCCTTGGCGCGCCCGTTCAGCTAAGTTAAGGTGGACTCCCCTCACGGACCTCCAACGTGCCTGTGCGAGTTCTCATCGTCGACGATCACACCCTGGTCCGCGCCGGCCTGGCGCGGCTGCTGCAGGGGTTTGCCGACGTGCAGCTCGTCGCCGAGGCCAGCAATGCCGAGCAGGCACTGCAGCTGGCCCTGCAGCACGCCCCGGACGTGATTCTGATGGACCTGTCACTGCCCGGCCGCACCGGCCTGGAAGCCCTCAGCGACATCCGCCTGCGCGCCCCCGGCACGCGGGTGGTGATGATGACCATGCACGACGACGCCGCCCACGTGCGCGATGCACTCGATCGCGGTGCGGTCGGGTTCCTGGTCAAGGATGCCGCACCGCAGGAGCTTGAACTGGCGCTGCGTGCCGCGCACGCCGGCCAGGTGTTCCTGAGCCCGCAGATCTCCGCCAAGATGCTGGCACCGATGCTCGGTCGCGAGAAACCCACCGGCATCGCCGCACTGTCGCCGCGCCAGCGCGAGATCCTGCGCCGCATCGGCAAGGGTGAGAGCAACAAGGAAATCGCCGCCGACCTCGGCATCAGCGTCAAGACGGTGGAAACCCACCGCGCACGCATGATGGAGTCGCTGGGCTGTCGCCGCGCCAACGATCTGCTGCTGCTGGCCGCGCGCCACCAGCACGAGCTGGAGTGATCCTCTGCGAAGGAGGCCAGATCCGCACTGACGACGAATTCCCGTCACCCCGACACGCCCTGACAGGAATCCGTACACGGCGCAGCCCGATCAATCCGGGACCCACACCGGAAATCAGCAACTTAGCGGCGATCATCGTCAACATTCCGCGACAATGTAGGGAATACCCCTACACCCTGTCAGGACATTCACGAAGCCCCTCAGGAACCCCCTGATTCCGCCCCCGCCGGATCAAAAGCAAGATGCGTTCCACAAGGCGCCGGGGAGCGGTGCCGGGGAACCACGATGAAGGCTGCACTCTCGGCCCAGCTGGGCCAACAACTTCACCTCACCCCGCAGTTGCTGCAGTCGATCCGGCTGCTGCAGCTTGATGGACTGCACCTGGAACAGGAAATCCAGCGCCTGCTGGACTCCAACCCGCTGCTGGAGATCGAAGAGGCTGAAGCACCCACCGCCGAAGCCACCGAGGCCGGCGCCACCACGCTGGAAACCGCTGCGTTCGACGAACTGCCGGAGTCTTCCATGTGGGACGTGGCCGGCGCCAGCTGGCAGGACGGCGACGACGACCGCATGGCGCGCATCGCCGCCGGCGAATCGAGCGACCCGCAGCTGCGCGTGCTGCAGCGCCTGTCGCTGGACATGGATGACCGCGAGCTGGCCGTGGCCGCCTTCTGGCTGGACCATTGCGATGAGGCAGGCTACCTGCAGGCACCGCTGGACCAGCTGCAGCTGCTGGCCAGCGCCCAGTTCGACATCGCCGCCGACGGCGTGGAAGCCATCCGTCAGCAGCTGCTGCATGGCGAGCCGGCCGGCATGGCCGCTCAGGACCTGCGCGAAGGCCTGCAGGCACAGCTGCGCAGTCTGCACGGCGTAGTCCCCGCCCGCCACCTGGCGGCACGCATTCTCGATGGCGCGCTCGACGCGCTGGCCGCGCACGACTACCCCGCCCTCGCCCGCCTGCACGACGCCGAGATCGACGACGTGCGCGAAGCCGTGCGCCTGATCCTCTCGCTGCAGCCGCGCCCGGGTGACAGCCTGCTGCCCGAACGCAATGCCGTGGTGGTGCCGGACGTGGTCGCCTGGCACGCCGACGACCAGTGGAAGGTGGCGCTGAATCCGGCGACCAGCCGCCGCGTCTCGATCAACAGCCAGTACGAACAGGCCCTGGCCGAGACCAGCGAGGCCGCACCGGCGCTGCGCGAAATGCTGCAGGAAGCGCGCTGGTTCAGCCGCGGCCTGTCGATGCGCTACGACACCCTGCTGCGCACCGCGCGGGTGATCGTCGAGCGCCAGGCCGCGTTCCTGGTGCGTGGCGAGGAGGCCATGGCGCCGCTGACCCTGAAGGAAGTGGCCGAGGAAATCGGCATGCACGAGTCCACCGTCTCGCGCATCACCACCGGCAAGTTCCTGCAGACCCCGCGCGGCACCTTCGAACTGAAGCACTTCTTCGCCGTGCGCCTGGAAGGCGCCAGCGTCTCCGGCCAGGCCGTGAAGGCCATGGTCCGCCGCCTGATCGACGCCGAACCGGCCGGCCGGCCGCTGGCCGACGAGGCCATCGCCGGCCTGCTGTCGCGCCAGGGGGTGAACATTGCCCGCCGAACCGTCGCAAAATACCGAGAACAACTGGACATCGCCCCGGCCCGTGAACGGCGCCGGCTGGGCGCCAGGCAACCGCAGCTGGCCCGGGTGGGCTGAAAAGGATGTTGGACATGAACAAGCTCACGGTCCTGCTGGTCGATGACCACGAGGGCTTCATCAACGCGGCGATGCGCCATTTCCGCAAGATCGACTGGCTGCAGATCGTCGGCAGCGCCGGCAACGGCCTGGAAGCGATCGAACGCTCGGAAACGCTGCGCCCGCAGGTGGTGCTGATGGACCTGGCCATGCCGGAAATGGGCGGCCTGCAGGCCACCCGCCTGATCAAGTCGCAGGACGATGCACCGTACATCGTGATCGCCAGCCACTTCGACGACGCCGAGCACCGCGAACACGCGCTGCGCGCTGGCGCCGACAATTTTGTCAGCAAGCTGTCCTACATCCAGGAAGTCATGCCGATCCTGGAAGGCCTCAGGGAGGATCGATCGTGAGCGAATCGCGCATCCTGGTGCTGGACAACGACGCCGTGCGCGCAGAGCGCACCGTTGCCCTGCTGGAATTCATGGATTTCAACCCGCGCTGGGTTTCCGACGCGGCCGACTTCGACCTGGGCCGTCAGCGCCAGAACGACTGGATGGCCGTGATCGTCGGCAGCCTGGACGACACCGCTGCCAGCACCGCGCTGTACAACTGGCTGGGCGGCAGCAGCCTGCCGCCGCCGGTACTGCTGGCCGACGGTGATGCCGCAGCCTTTGCCCATCAGCACGGCCTGCACGAAGCCAACATCTGGCCGCTGGAAACGCCGCTGCGCCATGCGCAGATGGAAGCCCTGCTGCGCCGCGCCAGCCTCAAGCGCCTGGATGCCGAGCACCAGGCCGGCGCCGCGCAGGACCAGGGCCCGACCGGCAACGGCCCGGCGGTGACCGAACTGCGCACCATGATCGAACAGGTGGCCGCATTCGACACCACCGTGCTGGTGCTGGGCGAATCCGGTACCGGCAAGGAAGTGGTGTCGCGCGCGATCCACCAGCGCTCGCCGCGCCGCGACGGCCCGTTCGTGGCGATCAACTGCGGTGCCATTCCGGCCGACCTGCTGGAAAGCGAACTGTTCGGCCACGAAAAGGGTGCCTTCACCGGCGCACTGACCGCGCGCAAGGGCCGTTTCGAAATGGCCGAAGGCGGTACCCTGCTGCTCGACGAAATCGGCGACATGAGCCTGCCGATGCAGGTGAAGCTGCTGCGCGTGCTGCAGGAACGCAGTTTCGAGCGTGTCGGTGGCAACCAGACCATCCGCTGCAACGTACGCGTTGTGGCCGCGACCCACCGCGACCTGGAAACCCGTATTGCCGAAGGCAAGTTCCGCGAGGACCTGTTCTACCGCCTCAACGTGTTCCCGATCGACGTGCCCGCCCTGCGCGAGCGTCGCGAAGACCTGCCGGCGCTGGTGGAAACCATCGCCGCACAGCTGGCGCGCACCGGCCGTGGCGAAGTGCGCTTCACACCGGAAGCGCTGCAGGCACTGGCCGGCTACGAGTGGCCCGGCAACGTGCGCGAACTGACCAACCTGGTCGAGCGCCTGGCGGTGCTGCACCCGGGCGGCTCGGTGCGCGTGCAGGACCTGCCGGCCCGCTACCGTGGCGACGCTGCACTGGCAGCGGTGGCCGCACCGGCACCGGTACAGCCGACGGCCAGCGAAGAACGCCTGGACCTGCGCAGCTTCTCGTTCCACACCCCAGGCGGCGGCAGCCAACCGGCGCTGGAGCACGGCATTGCCGTCAATCGCGCCGCAGCACCGGCGGCGCTGCCCGATGAAGGCATGGACCTGCGCAACCACATGGCCAACATCGAACTGGGCCTGATCAACGAAGCACTGGAACGCACCCAGGGCGTCGTCGCCCACGCCGCCCAGCTGCTCGGCCTGCGCCGCACCACCCTGGTGGAAAAGCTGCGCAAGTACGGCATCGAACGTGAGCAGGCTGAACTGGCCGGCTGAAGCTCGCAACCAGCATGAAGGGGGCACGAACGCCTGGGCTAGCCCAGGCGTTGGTGTTTCCAGTACCAGGGGTCAGATCCCTTTCCTGCGGGAAGAGATCTGACCCCATTGCATTTGCACGTTTTCCTAAAGACATCACCGCCGCAGTGCGGAGCATGGCAAGGACATCCCAAGGAGCTCCGACCATGCATCGCCTCACCCTGCTCGCCGCCTTGCTCTGCCCGCCCCTGGCCAGCGCCGCCGACTGCACCCTGCCCACCACACTGGACCAGTGCCAGTTCACCAACCTCAGCGACCCGCTGTACGCACCGGACAACCCCAATGCCGGACGCATGGTGCAGGTCAGCTTTACCGGCAGCCAGTACGTGCTGGACATCCTCGGCACCGACCTCCGCATCGGCGGCAGCTACCGCTACCAGCGCCTGGCCCCGCATATCGCGGAAATCCAGATGACCGAAGCCCACCCGGCCGGCCCTACCCACTACACCCTGCTGCTGACCTGCCAGACCGACCACCAGGGCCGTTTCACCTACACCCAGCACGACGGCCCCATCGCACCCCGCCAGCGCCAGAATTCCGGCCGCTGGACCCTGCAGCCATAGGCCAGAAAACCGACGCCGGTTAAATGGCGCCTCGCCGACACCTCGTCCACACATGACCATGGGGTCAGAGCCCGTTGCGCAGCAACGGGATCCGAGGTCGACACCCACCAAGAGCAGCCCATGCAATTCCGACAGATCGCGGGAAACTGTCGAAGGCGGGGTGGGTCCGGTTGCGGGGGCGTGAGCCGCATGGATGCGGCGACCGAGCTTACATGGACGTACTTGCAGCGCCCCCCGTAACCGGACCCACCCCGCCAACCATCAGTAGCCCCGCTTTTGCTGTTGCTTCGGCCGTTGCCGCTGAGGTTGCCGGCCAGCGGCCGGCACTACCGCGGGCAGCGGGGTGCAACCCCGCACGCACATCCAACCTCCTCACTTCACTGAATCGAAAACCGGTTTCGGCACGGCACTTGCACCTGCTCCAGCAGACAACCCCATCCCCTGTTTCTGGAACCGTTGCAGATGTCCCACTCCGTCACGTCGATCCTTTCGCAGATCCGCTCCTATCAGACCCAGATGGGACAGCCGGCGCTCAACCCGCTGGGCGAAACGCCGCGCAGCAACGCCCTGCCGGGCACGGTGCTGGATGCACCGCAGGCCCAGCCGGCCAGCTTCACCGAAACCCTGCGTGGTGCGATTGCCGGCGTCAACGACGCGCAACAGAAATCCGGCGCCCTGGCAAAAGCCTTCGAAATGGGCGACCCCAGCGCCGACCTCGCCAAGGTCATGGTCGCCTCGCAGCAGTCCCAGATCGCCTTCCGCGCCACCGTGGAAGTCCGCAACCGTCTCGTCCAGGCCTACCAGGACGTGATGAACATGCCGCTGTAAGGATAGAACCGCATGGCCCTGTCGCTCTCCAAGGAATCCCTGAACGCCGAAAAGGCGGGCCAGTGGTTCGATCGGCTGCAAAGCCTGCAGATCACCCGTCGGCTCGGACTGATGGCGATGATCGCCGTGGCCGTAGCGGCCGGGCTGTTCGTGTTCTTCTGGTCGCAGAAGCCCGGCATGGTCCCGCTGTATACCGGCCTGGACCAGAAGGCCACCGCTGAAGCGACCGACCTGCTGCGCGCCGCGCAGATCCCGTTCGCGCTCGACCCGGCCACCGGTGGCATCACCGTGCCGGAAAAGAACCTGCACGACGCCCGCCTGAAGCTGGCCGGCTCCGGCCTGACCGACAGCGGCAAGCTCGGCTTCGAGCTGATGGAACGCGACCCGGGCTTCGGCGTCAGCCAGTTCGTGGAAAGCGCCGCTACCAGCATGCGTTGGAAACCGAGCTGTCGCGCACCATCAACACGCTGCGCCCGGTGCGCGATTCGCGCGTGCACCTGGCCATTCCCAAGCCCAGCGCCTTCACCCGGCAGCGTGACGTGGCCAGCGCCTCGGTCACCCTGGAACTGCGTGGCGGCCAGCAGCTGGAACGCAGCCAGGTCGACGCCATCGTGCACATGGTCGCGGCCAGCATTCCGGACCTCGCTCCGGAACGGGTGACGGTGGTCGACCAGAGCGGGCGCATGCTCAGCATCACCGACCCGAACAGCGAAGCGGCAGTCAATGCGGCCCAGTTCGAGCAGGTCCGCCGCCAGGAAACCTCGTTCAACCAGCGCATCCGCGAGCTGCTGGAGCCGATGACCGGTCCTGGCCGCGTCAATCCGGAAGTGAGCGTGGACATGGACTTCTCGGTAACCGAGGAAGCCCGCGAGCTCTACAACGGTGAACCGCAGAAGCTGCGCAGCGAGCAGATGAGCGAGAACACCACCAGCACCCCGGGCCCGCAGGGCGTGCCGGGCGCGACCAGCAACAGCCCGCCGGGCCAGCAGGCCGCACCGGCCACTGCGCAGGCCCCGACCGAAAGCAGCAAGAACGCGACCCGCAACTACGAGCTGGACCGCACCCTGCAGCACACCCGTCAGCCGGCCGGCCGCATCAAGCGCGTCTCGGTGGCGGTGCTGGTGGACAACGTCCCGCGCGCCGGTGCCAACGGCAAGATGAGCCCGCAGCCGCTGTCGGCCGCCGAACTGACCCGCGTCGAGGCGCTGGTCAAGCAAGCCGTCGGCTTCAACGCCGAGCGTGGCGACACCGTGTCGGTGATGAACGCCCCGTTCGTGCGTGACACCACGCCGGTCGAAGGCCCGGCATGGTGGGAGCTGCCGTGGGTGCACGACGCCGGTCGCATGCTGCTGGGTGCCGTAGTGGTGCTGGCATTGCTGTTCGGTGTGCTGCGCCCTGCACTGCGCGCGATCACCGGCCAGAACAAGAAGAACGACGAACAGGCACTGGAGCCGCATACCGCGGACGTGCAGCTGGTCGATGACGATGGCATGCCACTGCCGGCGCTGGGCGCCGACCGGGCCAGCCTGGGCGGGCCGGATGCATTGGCCCTGCCGGTGGATTCATATGAGGAACGACTGCGGATGGCGCGTGAAGCCGTGAAGACCGACTCCAAGCGCGTGGCCCAGGTGGTCAAGGGCTGGGTGGCCAATGACTGAGGCCGCACTGACTGGCGTGCAGCGCGCCGCCGTACTGCTGCTTTCGCTGGGTGAGCTGGATGCGGCCGAAGTGCTGCGTCACATGGAACCCAAGGAAGTGCAGAAAATCGGCATCGCCATGGCCACCATGACCGACATCACCCGCGAACAGGTGGAACGGGTGATGGACCAGTTCGGCCAGGAGCTGGGCTCGAAGACCTCGCTGGGCGTGGGCTCGGACGATTACATCCGCAACATGCTGGTGCAGGCACTGGGCAGCGAGAAGGCGGGCAACCTGATCGACCGCATCCTGCTCGGCCGCAACACCACCGGCCTGGACGCGCTGAAGTGGATGGACCCGCGTGCTGTGGCCGACCTGGTGCGCAACGAGCACCCGCAGATCATCGCCATCGTGATGGCGCACCTGGAAACCGACCAGGCCGCCGACGCGCTGAAGCTGCTGCCCGACCGTACCCGCGTGGACGTGCTGCTGCGCATCGCCACCCTCGACGGCATTCCGCCGAACGCACTCAATGAACTCAACGAGATCATGGAGCGCCAGTTCGCCGGCAACCAGAACCTGAAGTCGTCCAACATCGGCGGCGTGCAGTGCGCGGCCAACATCCTGAACTTCATGGACAGCGGCCAGGACCAGGCGATCCTGGGCGAGATCGCCCGCATCGATGCGCCGTTGAGCAACCGCATCCAGGACCTGATGTTCGTGTTCGACGACCTGGTCGACCTCGACGACCGCGAGATGCAGCTGGTGCTGCGCGAAGTGAGCGGCGAGCGCCTGGGCCTGGCCCTGCGCGGTGCCGACATCAAGGTGCGCGACAAGATCACCCGCAACATGTCGCAGCGCGCGGCCGAAATCCTGCTGGAAGACATGGAAGCCCGCGGCCCGGTGCGTCTGTCCGACGTGGAAGGCGCACAGCGCGAGATCCTGGCCATCGTCAAGCGCATGGCCGATGAAGGCACCGTCACCATCGGTGGCAGCGCGGAGGCCATGCTGTGAGCAACGTCGTGCGCTGGCTTGCCCCGGACCTGCTGGCCCAGCCCGAACCGGTGCTGGATCAGGCGGATGCGTTCGAACTCACCGAGCCGGACCCGGAACACGAGCCGGAGCCGCCGCTGCAGCTGCCGACCCTGGAGGAAATCCAGGCCATCCAGGACAGCGCAGAGAAGGAAGGCTTCCAGCACGGCCATGCCGAAGGTTACGGCCAGGGCCAGGCGGAGGTGCGTCGCCTCGCCGCGCAGATCGAAGGCATCCTCGACAACTTCAGCCGACCGCTGGTGCGGCTGGAGAACGAAGTGGTCGGCGCACTGGGCGAGCTGGCGGTACGCATCGCCGGTGCGCTGGTCGGCCGCGCCTATGAAGCCGACCCGGCACTGCTGGCACAGCTGGTCGGTGAGGCCATCGACGCGGTGGGTGGCAGCACCCGCGAGGTCGAAGTGCGCCTGCACCCGGACGACATCGCCGCCCTCGCCCCGCTGTTGAGCCTGCCGCCACAACAGCGCCTGGTGCCAGACACCAGCCTCAGCCGCGGCGATCTTCGCGTGCACGCCGAAGCCGTGCGCATCGACGGCACCCTGGAAGCCCGCCTGCGCGGCGCGCTGGACGCGGTGATCCGCCAGACCGGAGCCAGTGCATGAACCCCGATCAGCAGCCGACGCCGCCACCGGCCGACTGGGCCATTGCCCGCAACCTGCGCCTGGCCCGTCGCCTCGATGGCCTGCGTGTGGATACCGCCCATGGCCGCGGCCTGATCCGCGAGGGCGTGCTGCGCCGCGCGGTCGGGCTCACCCTGGAAGCGGTCGGCTGCGAGGCGCCGCTCGGCGCCAGCTGCAAGGTGGAAGTGGTTGATGGTGGCTGGGTCGATGCCGAAGTGGTGGGCTTCGCCGGCGAGCGCACCTACCTGATGCCCAGCGCCGAACTGCACGGCCTTCTGCCCAATGCCCGGGTGGTGCCGTCCGCGCGCCGTGGCGGCGTGGAAGTGGGCGAAGGCCTGCTCGGCCGCGTCATCGACAGCGACGGCGTGCCGCTGGATGGCAAGGGCCCGATCCGCGCCGAGGGCCATGTCGGCATGGCCGGCGTGTCGATCAATCCGCTGGCGCGTGAACCGATCACCCAGCCGCTGGACGTGGGCGTGCGCGCGATCAACGCGCTGCTGCCGATCGGCCGCGGCCAGCGTGTCGGCCTGTTCGCCGGTTCCGGCGTCGGCAAGTCAACGCTGCTGGGCATGATGACCCGCTATACCGCCGCCGACGTGATCGTGGTCGGCCTGATCGGTGAACGTGGCCGCGAAGTACGCGACTTCGTCGAGACCACGCTGGGCGAAGAAGGCCTGCGCCGCGCCGTGGTGGTCGCCAGCCCCGCCGACCGTCCGCCGCTGGCGCGCCTGCACGGCGCCTACCGTGCCACCGCCATCGCCGAGTGGTTCCGCGACCAGGGCCTGAACGTGCTGCTGCTGATGGATTCGCTGACCCGCTTCGCCCAGGCGCAGCGCGAGATCGGCCTGTCGGTGGGCGAACCGCCCACCACCCGCGGCTACCCGCCGTCGGTGTTCGCCAAGCTGCCGGCGCTGGTCGAGCGTGCCGGCAATGGTGCCAAGGGCCGTGGCTCGATCACTGCGTTCTACACGGTGCTGACCGAAGGCGACGATCCGCAGGATCCAATCGCCGATGCAGCGCGCGATCCTCGACGGCCACATCCTGCTGTCGCGGCGCGTGGCCGACAGTGGCCTGTACCCGGCCATCGACGTTGAATCGTCGGTCAGCCGCGTGGTCACGGAAATCGCCGACGAGCCGTGGCGCCTGCGCATCCGCAAGCTGAAGCGGCTGGTCTCGGCCTATTCGGCCAACCGCGACCTGATCGCCATCGGTGCCTACCAGCGCGGCAACGACGCGGCCACCGACGAAGCCCTGGAACGCTGGCCGGAAATCATGGAGTTCCTCGGCCAGGACGTCGCCAAGGCCGCAGATCTCCCGCACAGCCAGGCGGCACTGCAGCGCCTGGTGGAACAAGAGAGTTAAGCCATGAACCAGTCCAAGCGCATCGATCCCCTGCTCAAGCGGGCCCAGGAACACGAGGACGCAGTCGCCCGCGATCTGGCCGAACGCCAGCGCGTGCTCGATACCCATCTATCGCGACTGGACGAACTGCGCCGCTATGCCGAGGAATATGCGAACGCGCAGATGGCAGCGACCAGCCCGGCGCAGCTGCTGAACCGGCGCGCCTTCCTCGACCGTCTCGACAGTGCGGTGGAGCAGCAGCAGGCCACGGTCAACGGCAACCGCGAAAAAGTGGAAGCCGAGCGCGCCCGCCTGATCCTGGCCAGCCGTGACAAAGCTGTGCTGGAACAGCTGGCCGCCAGCTACCGCGCACAGGAAAAGGTGGTGACGGACCGCCGCGACCAGCGCGAGATGGACGACATTGGCGCGCGTCGCGCCCGCCTGGTACAGGCCGAAGATCAGGACGGCGCCGAGCAGGGAGGCCGCTCGTGATGCCCGCGCCATTGGCCAGCAGCGCCAACGCGCAGCCACAGCATTCCGGCAGCAGCGCCCCCCGCGCACCACGCGGTGATGGCAACAAGGGGTTCAGCCAACTGCTGCAGGGTGGCTCGCCGGCTGCCGATGCACCCTCGAAACCCTCGAACTCGCCCATGCCGTCCACGCAGGGACCGGCATCGGACAGTACTGGCCAGGCCGGCGCCGAGCGCAGGCCGGACAGCGCTGCCGCCCCCGAAGAGACCGCCGCCACGGTGCCCACATCACCGGCCAAGCCGGTTGCCGAAAAGGACACCCCGGCCGCGACCGAGGAAGCCCCGTGGCCGCCACTCGGCCTGGCTGGGCTGGTGCTGGCGGTACCGGCGCCTGCCGATCCTGCCGCCGCTCTGCCAGCAATGGCTGCAACGGCTACCGACGCAGACGGCAACGCACTACCCGCCCCCGCCGCACTACCGGCCGCCGCAGCCCTGCCATCCACAGCGGCGGCTGCCACATCGTCCACCACCAGCAGCGGCACCGACCAGACAGCCACATTGCCGTTGCCTGAACTGGTGCTGCCCGGCAAGCGCAACGAGCGTGGCGAAGGCAGCGACGCACCCCTCATCGGCGACCGTGCCGCAGCGCCGCTGCTGCATGCGCCGGGCAACGCGGCTGTGCAGGATCTGAAAGCCGCACTCGCTACCGGCAACGCCATCTTCAATGGCGAGCCGACTCCGAAGCCGGTGCTCGGTGACGATGGTTTCGACCAGGCCGTCGGCGCGCCTTGGCTGGCTGGCCGACCAGAAGATCGGCCACGCCCACATCCGGTTGAGTCCGGACGACATGGGCCCGGTCGACGTGCGCCTGCAGTTGAACGGCGACAAGGTGCATGCCAGCTTCAGCAGCCCACACGTGGATGTGCGCCAGGCACTGGAAAGCAGCCTGCCGCGCCTGCGCGAACTCCTCGGCGAGCAGGGCTTCCAGCTGGCTCATGCTGATGTTGGTCATCAGGCGCCCGGTGGTGACGGCAATGCGTCAGGCCAGGCCAGTGGCGGCGGCATCGCGGGTGACGGAGAACCGTCGCCGGGCGAGGCCAGCGTGTCGTCCGCGCAGTTGATCCGCCAGCGCGGGTTGCTGGACGCATACGCCTGACAAGCGTGCCAACCAAGGTTGGCACCCACCAGAGCGGGACGGTTGGCACCCACCAGGGCACCGGGGCAATAGAGCAGCAGCTCCAAGTATCGCGTTGGTGGGTGCGGAGCGTGCTCCGCACGGCCCCACCGGCACCCCGACGGAATTCCGTCGCACCCCTCTGCCCCGGCTCCGGCACACCCCTTGCATATCCCGGTGAAGCAACCCTCAGGAGCTTCACCCCGTGGCCGCAGCCGCTGACAAAACCAAGAAGACCGCCGAGAAGGACAAGGCCGCCAAGCCGCGCAGTCCGATCCTAATCACCGCACTGGTGGCCGTGCTCGCCGCCGCTGCCGCCGGTGGCGGCGTCTGGTTCTTCACCCAGTCCAAGCACGAAGAGAAGACCGCGCAGGCCCCGAAGAAGGCCAGTACTCCGGCACCGGCGCAGTACTTCGCGCTGGACCCGGCCTTCGTGGTCAATCTCAACGGCCCGGTCGACGGCCCGCGCTACCTGCAGCTGGAAGTGCAGCTGATGACCCGCGATCCCGCCGCACTGGAAGCGATCAAGACGCATGCGCCAGCCATTCGCGCACGCCTGCTGATGCTGTTCTCGCAGGTCAGCCCCGACCAGATCGCCGACATCGCCGGAAAGCAGAAGCTGCAGGCCGCTTCGCTGGCCGAAGTGCAGAAAGTGCTCAAGGCCGAGACCGGCAGCAACGGCGCCGACGATCTGCTGTTCACCAGCTTCGTGACCCAGTAAGGGCCCACCGATGAATGATCTGCTGTCCCAGGACGAGATCGATGCCCTGCTCCACGGCGTGGACAGTGGCGCGGTCGAGACCGATGCGGAACCGCCGTCAGGCGAAGCACGTTCGTACGACTTCGCCAGCCAGGACCGCATCATCCGCGGTCGCATGCCGACCCTGGAAATGGTCCATGAGCGCTTCGCGCGCCTGTGGCGGATCGGCCTGTTCAACCTGATCCGCCGTTCGGCCGAACTGTCGGTGCGCGGCATCGAGCTGATCAAGTTCAACGACTACATGCACTCGCTGTATGTGCCGACCAACCTGAACCTGATCCGCTTCAAGCCGCTGCGCGGTACCGGCCTGATCGTGTTCGAACCGACCCTGGTGTTCGCCATCGTCGACAACTTCTTTGGCGGCGACGGGCGCTACCCCACCCGCATCGAAGGCCGCGAGTTCACCGCCACCGAAATGCGGGTGATCCACCTGCTGCTGAAGCAGACCTTCGCCGACCTGCGCGAGGCCTGGGCACCGGTGATGGACGTCGACTTCGAATACATCAACTCGGAGATCAACCCGCACTTCGCCAACATCGTGACGCCGCGCGAGTACGTGGTGGTGTGCCGGCTGCACGTCGAGCTCGACGGCGGTGGCGGCGACATCCATGTGACCCTGCCGTATTCGATGCTGGAACCGATCCGCGAGCTGCTCGACGCTGGCATCCAGAGCGACCGCAATGATCGCGACGAAAGCTGGGGCCAGACCCTGCGCGAACAGCTCAACATCGCCGAGGTGACCCTGTCCAGCGTACTGGCCAGCAAGCGCATGACGCTGCGTGACCTGACCCAGCTGAAGGTCGGCGACATCCTGCCGATCGAGCTCAGCCCGCAGGTGCCGCTGTGCGTGGAGAACATCCCGGTATTCACCGGCGAGTTCGGCATCGCCAATGGCATGAACGCCGTGAAGATCACCGCTACCCATCCGCCGGGCACCCGCCCGCGCGCACCCGTCATCCAGGAAGACCCGCAATGAACGATATCGACGCCCTCGAACCGACCCCGGCCCAGTTCGGCACCCTGCAGGCCGAAGAAGGGGCCGGCGCCGACCTCAACCTGGACGTGATCCTCGACGTGCCGGTGACCCTGTCGCTGGAAGTCGGTCGTGCCCGCCTGCCGATCCGCAACCTGCTGCAGCTCAACCAGGGCTCGGTGGTGGAACTGGAACGCGGCGCTGGCGAATCGCTGGATGTGTTCGTCAACGGCACCCTGATCGCCCACGGCGAGGTGGTGGTGATCAACGACCGCTTCGGCGTTCGCCTGACCGACGTGGTCAGCCCGAGCGAGCGGATCCGGAGACTGCGTTGAGCCTGCTGGCCTCCACCCTGCTGGCGGTCGGCAAGACCGCCGCTCCGGTCGGCCCGCAGATCGGCCAGCACGCAGCCGCCGCACCGAGCCTGTTCGGCGCGGTGCTGGCGCTGCTGGCAGTGCTGGCGCTGGTCATCGGCCTCGGCTGGCTGCTCAAGCGCCTGCCCGGCAGCGGCTTCCGCCCGGCCGACGGCATGAAGGTGGTGGCCAGCCTGAGTGTCGGTGCCAAGGAGCGCGTGGTGGTGGTCGAGGTCAACGGCCAGCAGCTGCTGCTGGGCGTCACCGCCGGCGGCATCAACACCCTGCACACCCTGCCCGAACCGCTGCCGCCGCCCGCGCCGGTGCGCGTGCCGGACTTCAAGAACCTGCCGAATTTCGCCCAGCTGCTGCAGCAGCGGCTGCGCAAGGACCCCTGACATGCGTGTCACCCGTACTCGTCTTGCCACCCTGATGCCGTGGCTGCTGATGCTCGCCCTGTGCCTGTTGCCGGCACTGGCCTTCGCCGCCTCCGGTGCCCCGACCACGCCGCTGCCGGACATCAATGTCGGCAAGATCGGCGGTGCACCGGTCAGCCTGCCGCTGCAGACCCTGCTGCTGATGACCGCGATCACCCTGATCCCGTCCATGCTGCTGGTGCTGACCTCGTTCACCCGCATCATCATCGTGCTGGGCCTGCTGCGCCAGGCACTGGGCACCGGGCAGACGCCGTCCAACCAGGTGCTGCTGGGCCTGGCCCTGTTCCTCACCGCAATGATCATGCTGCCGACCTGGGACAAGGCCTGGAGCACCGGCATGGCGCCCTACCTCAACGGCGAGATCGACTTCCAGACCGCCTGGACGCTGACCACCACGCCGCTGCGCGGCTTCATGCTGGCGCAGATCCGCGAGACCGACCTGATGACCTTTGCCGGCATCGCCGGGCATGGCACCTACGCCAGCCCCGATGCGATCCCGTTCCCGGTTCTGGTCGCCTCGTTCGTCACCAGCGAGCTGAAGACCGCCTTCGAAATCGGCTTCCTGATCTTCATCCCGTTCGTGATCATCGACCTGGTGGTGGCCAGCGTGCTGATGTCGATGGGCATGATGATGCTGTCGCCGATGCTGGTGTCGGCACCGTTCAAGATCCTGCTGTTCGTGCTGGTGGATGGCTGGGTGCTGACCGTCGGTACCTTGGCGGCGAGCTTCAATCCGGCGTGATCGAGAGGCAGTCGAGCATGGCTCGACTCTACAGAAGCACAGTCGAGCATGGCTCGACGCTACATGAGCAGATGGAACCCGAATGACTCCCGAACTTGCCCTGACCGAACTGCGTGGCGGCCTGATCACCGTGTTGTGGGTGGCCGGCCCGCTGCTGCTCACCGTGCTGGTGGTCGGTGTGGTGGTGGGCGTGGTGCAGGCCGCGACCCAGCTCAATGAGCCGACCATCGCCTTCGTCGCCAAGGCGGCGGCGCTGACCGCGGTGCTGTTCGCGCTGGGCAGCCTGCTGATCGGCCACCTGGTGGAGTTCACCACGCTGCTGTTCCAGCGCATTCCACACCTGATCGGCTAGGACACGCGCTTCGATGGACGCCGCCACCCAGATGGCTGCCGACGGCCTGCAGGCCTTCGGCATGATCGGCACCGTGCTGTGGACCATGCTGCGCATCGGCGCAGTGGCCATGGCCATGCCGATGGTCGGTACCCGTGCCGTTCCCGCGCGGGTGCGCGTGGTGCTGGCTGGCACCCTGGCCATCGCACTGGCGCCGCTGCTGCCGCCGGTACCGGACTGGACCGGTTTCGATGCCGCCACGGTCCTTACCATCGCCCGTGAACTGGCCATCGGCGTATCCATCGGCTTCCTGCTTCGGCTGGTGTTCGAGGCCGGCGCGATGGCCGGCGAACTGATCGCCCAGGGCACCGGCCTGGCCTTCGCGCAGATGAGTGACCCACTGCGTGGCGGCACCTCCGGCGTGATCGGGCAGTGGTTCTATCTGCTGTTCGGCCTGCTGTTCTTCACCGCCAACGGGCACCTGGCGCTGATCTCGCTGGTGGTGGACAGCTACCGGGCGCTGCCGATCGGCGCCCCGCTGCCGGACCCGCACGCCTTCTTCAGCATCGCCCCAACCTTCCTGCTGACCGTACTGCGCGGCGCATTGACCCTGGCGATCCCGCTGACTGTGGCAATGCTGGCGGTGAACCTGGCGTTCGGCGTCCTGGCCCGTGCGGCGCCGGCGCTGAACCCGATCCAGCTCGGCCTGCCAGTGTCGCTGCTGCTGGGCCTGTTCCTGCTGGCGCTGCTGGCCGGGGAAATGGGTCCGCCGGTACAGCGCCTGTTCGATGCCGCCTTCCAGGCTGCGGACACGGTCACACACTGACCGGATCATCACGTTTTACTGCTTGCCCTTCCCCCGGGTCTGCGCGTTAGAGTGAATACGCGGCAACCGGGGGGATGCCGCACGTGGCCGGCGCCATGCGTCGGCCTGCCTCATGCATGCCCCACCGTGGTTTCCGTCGACAGGCAGGTCCGGGAGACTGACGAATGCTGGTAGGCACGTACAACCCGTGGCTGGTGGCGATCTCGCTGCTGGTGGCCGTGATGGCTTCGTACACCGCGCTGGCGATGGCCGGGCGCACGGTCACTGCACCCGGCAAGGGCGCGGCGTGGTGGTGGCGCCTTGGTGGTGGCTTCGCCATGGGCCTGGGCATCTGGTCGATGCACTTCATCGGCATGCTCGCCTTCGACCTGCCCATTCCGCTCGGCTACGACCTGCCGATCACCCTGCTTTCCCTCGCATTGGCGATCGCCTCATCGGTGTTCGCGCTATGGCTGGTTTCGCTGCGTACCCTGCCCCACCCGCGGTTGGCCGGTGGCGCGCTGCTGATGGGCACCGGCATTGCCGGCATGCATTACGTTGGCATGGCCGCAATGCGCATGCAGCCGGGCATCGACTACGACCCGGGCTGGCTGCTTTTTTCGCTGATGGTGGCGGTGGCCGCCTCGTGGACGGCGCTGTACGTGGCGTTCCGCCTGCGCGGGCAGCGCACCCGTGTCGGCGACCGGCTCGCGGCTGCCGGCCTGCTCGGGCTGGCCATCGTCGGCATGCACTACACCGGCATGGCCGCCGCACGCTTTCCGGAAGGCAGCATCTGCGGCGCAGCCGTGGGCGATGGGCTGCAGAGCGAATGGCTGGCCATGCTGGTGGTGATGCTCACCGTGGCGATCCTGGCCGTGGTGCTGGTGGTCTCCTGGCTGGATCAGCGGGTGGAGGCGCAGCTGCTGCGCCTGCGCAATTCCCTGTTGAGTACCTCACTGACCGACGCACAGCAGGAACTGACCCAGGCCGCACTGCACGACCCGCTTACCCGCCTGCCCAACCGCCTGCTGCTGCAGCGTCGCATCGTGCAGGCGCTGGCCGAGGCCGAACAGGGCGGCAGCCGCTTCGCGGTGATGTTCATGGACCTGGATGGCTTCAAGCAGGTCAACGATGCCTACGGCCACCAGGCCGGCGATGCACTGTTGGTTGCGGTGGCCGAACGCACGCGCCAGCTGCTTCGGCCCAACGACATGCTGGCCCGTCTGGGCGGTGACGAATTCGTGCTGGTGGTGCGCATCGAGCACGACGAGGACCTGCCGACGCTGGCCCGGCGCATCCTGCAGGCGGTCGGCAGCGGGCCGTTGCTGGCCGACAACGAACTGCAGGTCACCGCCAGCATCGGCGTGGCGATCTGTCCGGACCACGCTGCCAGCGAGCGGCAGCTGATGGCCTTTGCCGATGCTGCGATGTACCAGGCCAAGGAATCCGGACGCAACGCCTTCGTGCTGTTCGCCGACTGGATGAATGACAGCGCCGAACAACAGTTCCGGCTGCTGGCCGACCTGCGCCGGGCCATCGGCAGCGAGCAGCTGTTCCTGCACTACCAGCCGAAGATCCAGGTAGCCACGCAGAAGGTGGCCGGTGCCGAAGCGCTGATCCGCTGGCGCCATCCGGAGCATGGCCTGATCCCGCCGGACCGCTTCATCCGGCTGGCCGAACGCAGCGGTGCGATCAATGAGATCGGGCGCTGGGCGCTGGACCAGGCCTGCCAGCAGCTGCGCCGCTGGCACGATGCCGGCCACGAGGGCTGGTCGATGTCGGTGAACCTGTCGCCGGTGCAGTTCAGTTCGCCGCACCTGCTGCAGGATGTGCGTGAAGTGATCGAACGCTACGACATTGCCCCACGCCACCTGGTGCTGGAGATCACCGAAAGCACGGTGATGCGCGATACCGATACCAGCCTGCGCCTGCTGCAGGCGCTCTCGGCACTGGGCGTGGGCATCTCCATCGATGACTTCGGCACCGGCTATTCCAGCCTGCTGTACCTGAAGCGGCTGCCGGCCACCGAAATCAAGATCGACCACGCCTTCGTGCGCGATCTGGAGCACAGCGCCGAGGACGTGGTGATCGTCTCGGCGATCGTGGCGCTGGGCCACGCGCTGGACATGGACATCGTGGCCGAAGGCGTGGAAACCGCCGCGCAGCGCGCCTACCTGGAGCGGCTGGGCTGCGATTACCTGCAGGGCTACCTGCTCGGCCGCCCGGTCGATGCGGCGCGCTTCATGCAGCTGCATGACCTGCCCCGGCCTCGGGTGGAACTGGCCAATGGCTTCAAAGCACCCGAAGGTGGGGGTTAATGAACCCACACGGCCGCGCGCCTGGGCAAGCCCGGCGTGGGCAAATCACTCCAGCGTGACCGGGTAGGGAGGAGTGAGCCTCGAGTTGTCGGAGACCGCAAAAGCGACTGACTGCAACCGCTGGCAAAGTGTTGAAAGCAGGGCCATGAACTCAGCATTGGCTGCCTCAGACCATGCTCGACCGAATCTAAGAGTAAGGTGTATAGAGCTCACCGGATCTCCATTCAGAGCGGACTCGAGCGAGTAGCGCTCACCATCCGAGAACGCACCTTGGACACATCCGGGGAACACCAACTCCAAGGATGCGATTATGGCCTGGGGACATCCAATATCCTGCACAGCCTCAACATTGGACAGGTCTTTTTCACCGAGGTCCTCCAGCTTCAAAACGACAATGTCAAAGCTCATTGCTGCGATATCCCATCCTGCAATCCATTCAGCATCGCCCTTCTCTTCTGCGTGTGCTGCCATCATGCCTCATGTAGCTGCTAGCTGCCCCCTGTACAGCAGCAGTTGAACGATCTTCCCCGCCCGCTAAATGCGATAGCGCGGCAGCGCATACAGCACTGCGAACGCCAGAATGAGCAGGAGCAGACACACAGTGCTGCCGCTCGCGACTGACGGCTAGCGGCACGGTTCTTGCACGCACCCCGGCATCCCCTGCCGCAGTGCCCGTGATGTCCGAGAACGAATCCGCCGGCGAAAAGACCGAACAACCTACCGAAAAACGCCTGCGCGACGCCCGTGAACAGGGCAACCTGCCGCGCTCGCGCGAGCTCGGCACGGCCGCCGTGTTCGGCGCCGGCGTACTGGCGGTGATGGCCATGAGCGGCTCGATCGGCCGCGGTGCAAGCGCCTGGATGAAGCATGCACTCAGCCCGGAACAGAGCCTGCGGCAGAACCCGAAGGAACTGTTCGGCCACTTCGGCGACCTGCTGCTGCAGTTCATGCTGGTGATCGCGCCGCTGGTGCTGGTCTGCCTGCTGGCCAGCTTCGTCGCCCCGCTGGTGATGGGCGGCCTGCGCTGGTCGCAGAAGGCGATGATGCCCGACTTCAACCGCATGAACCCGATGAGCGGGCTCAAGCGCCTGTATGGCCCGGAAGCCATCGCCGAGTTCACCAAGTCGTTGTTGCGCGTGGCTTTTGTCGGCGTTGCCGCCGGGCTGGTGGTGTGGACCGGCTTCGACACCCTGCGCGGGCTGATCCACCACCCGCTGGAGACCGCCATCACCGACGGCCTCGGCTTCACCCTGCGCCTGCTGCTGGCCACCGCCGGCGCCATGCTGGTGCTGGCCGCCATCGATGCGCCCTACCAGCGCTGGAACTGGATGCGCAAGCTGAAGATGACGCGTGAAGAGCTGCGCCGGGAAATGAAGGAAAGCGAGGGCAGTCCCGAGGTCAAGGGCCGCATCCGCCAGTTGCAGCAGCAGATGGCCAACCGCCGGATGATGGAGGCGGTGCCCACTGCCGACGTGGTGGTGGTCAACCCCACCCACTACGCGGTGGCCCTGAAGTACGAAGGCGGCGCCATGAACGCCCCCAAAGTGGTCGCCCTGGGTGTGGACGAGACCGCGCTGCGCATCCGTGAAGTGGCCGACGGCAACAAGGTCGCTATTGTCTCCGCCCCGCCTTTGGCACGCGCCTTGTATCGGGAAGGCCAACTCGGAAAGGAAATCCCCGTGAGACTGTATTCGGCCGTCGCCCAGGTCCTGTCCTACGTCTACCAGCTGCGCGCCTGGCGCACTGGCCCGATGCCGGACGCCCCGCACATCCAGGTGGATGAATTCGGCAAGGGAGGCCGCCCGTGAGCGCCCAGCCCTCCACCGGTTTCAACACCCGCCGCGCGCTGGAAATGATCCGCCAGGGCCTTGGCGCACCGCTGATCGTGCTGGCCCTGCTGGCCATGGTCGTGGTGCCGCTGGCCGCACCGGTGCTCGATGCCCTGTTCACCTTCAACATCGCCATCTCGCTGATGGTGCTGCTGGCGGTGGTCTACGTGAAGCGCCCGCTGGACTTCACGATCTTCCCGATCGTGCTGCTGATCACCACCATGCTGCGGCTGGCGCTGAACGTCGCCTCCACCCGCGTCATCCTGCTGAACGGCCAGAACGGCCATGACGCCGCGGGCAAGGTCATTGCCGCCTTCGGCGAGTTCGTGATCGGCGGCAACTACGCGGTCGGCATCGTGGTGTTCGCGATCCTGACCATCATCAACTTCGTGGTCATCACCAAGGGCGCCGGCCGCGTCTCGGAAGTGACCGCGCGCTTCATCCTCGACGCGATGCCCGGCAAGCAGATGGCGATCGACGCCGACCTCAACGCCGGTTTGCTGACGCGTGAAGAAGCCAAGCTGCGCCGCGAGGAAGTCCGCGAGGAAGCCGATTTCTACGGCGCGATGGACGGTGCCAGCAAGTTCATCCGTGGTGATGCCATTGCCGGCATCCTGATCCTGTTCATCAACATGCTCGGCGGCCTGGCCGTAGGCGTGCTGCAGCATGGCATGCCGTTCGGCGATGCCGCTGCCACCTACACCCTGCTGTCGATTGGTGATGGCCTGGTGGCGCAGCTGCCGGCGCTGCTGGTCTCCAGCGCCGTGGCCATGCTGGTCACCCGCGCCTCGCGTTCGCAGGACATGGCCCAGGCCATGACCGGCCAGGTGTTCGGCCAGTACCGCGCGCTGGCGATCACCGCCGGCATCATTGGCGTGGTCGGCCTCGTGCCGGGCATGCCCAACGTCGCTTTCCTGACGCTGTCCGCGATCCTCGGCTTCATCGCCTGGAAGGTCTACCGCAAGGGCAAGGCCGCGGCCACCGATCCGGCAGCCGCAGGCAATGACGCTGCCGCGCTCAACGCACTCGGCCGCCCGGCCGCGCCGGCTCCGACTGCCGAACTGAGCTGGGACGAACTGCGCCCGGTCGATCCGCTGGGCCTGGAGGTCGGCTACCGGCTGATTCCGCTGGTGGACAGCAACCAGGGCGGCGAACTGATGGCACGCATCAAGGGCGTGCGCCGCAAGTTGACCCAGGACGTCGGTTTCCTGATCCCGTCGGTGCACATCCGCGACAACCTGGAACTGCCGGCCAACGGCTACCGCGTGCTGGTGCACGGCGTACCGGTGGCCACCGCCGAGATCCACCCCGACCGCGAACTGGCGCTGGACCCGGGCAGCGCCCTCGGCGCACTGGAAGGCATCGCCGGCAAGGACCCCGCGTTCGGCCTGGACGCGACCTGGATCCAACCGCACCAGCGTGCCCAGGCTGAAACGCTGGGCTATACCGTGGTCGATCCAGCCACCGTGGTGGCCACCCATCTGTCGCACCTGATCCGCGAACACGCGCCCGAGCTGCTCGGCCACGAGGAAGTGCAGCACCTGCTGGCCAACCTGGCCAAGAGCGCACCCAAGCTCGTCGAAGATCTGACGCCGAAGGCGCTGCCGCTGTCGGCGGTGGTGCGCGTGTTGCAGAACCTGCTGATCGAGCGCATTCCGATCCGCCAGCTGCGCAAGATCGCCGAAGCACTGGTCGAACACGCTCCGAACAGCCAGGACCCGGCCGTGCTGACTGCCGCCGTGCGCACCGCACTGGGTCGTTTCATCGTGCAGGAGATCGCCGGAATGTCGGCGGAGCTGCCGGTGTTCACGCTCAACCCACAATTGGAACGTGTCTTGCAGGAGTCCACGCAGGGCAACGGCGCCGCGCTGGAACCCGGACTCGCTGAGCGACTGCACCAGAGCCTGGCCGAATGCGTCAGCAAGCAGGAAGCCCGCAACGAGCCCGCGGTCGTGCTGGTACCTGGCCCGGTGCGTGCCGCGCTGGCCCGCCTGGTCCGCCACAGCGTTCCGTCGCTGTCGGTCCTGGCCTACAGCGAGGTGCCGGAGGACAAGCGCCTGAAGCTGGTCGGAACGATCAGCTGACGCCGCCCTCCGATGCGCCAGAAAACAGACACCACTTTCGAACCAACGCAACAGACAGATACCAAGGGGAACCCGCACCGTGCAGACCACCGACCACCCGAGTTCTCCGACCGCCACCCCGCCGTCTTCGTCCCGTGACCACAGCATGAAAATCAAACGATTCGTCGCCGCCGACATGCGCTCGGCCATGAACCTGGTGCGCAAGGAACATGGTCCTGACGCCGTGATCCTGTCCAACCGCCGGATCGAGGAAGGCATCGAGATCGTCGCCGCCGCCAACTACGACGAGAGCGCCGTGCAGCGTGCACTGGAAGCCTCGCGTCGTGACATCGCTCCGCCGCCGGCGCCGAAGCCGCGCACCGCCGCCGACGCGGTGATCGCCGCGGTCACCCGCCGCCGCAGCAATACCCCGGCACCGGAACCGGTCGCCGCAACCACCTCGGCCGTGGCTGCCCTCGCCCGCGCTGCGGTCGGCGCCACCGGCCGCACCCTGGACAGCGCCGACGAGATCGTGCCGACCCGCGGCAGCACCGGCTTCGCCGCCACCCTGGCACGCGCCGCCGTCAACGAACCGGCGCTGCCGGATCAGATCTTCGCTCCGTTCGCCGAAGCCATCGTCGCACCGGCGCCCAGCACCGCCGCACCGGCCAACCGCGCCCGCTTCCAGATCGACCCGCCGCACGAGACGCATCACGAAAGCGCGGCGTCGGCCGTGCAGCCGCCGCCGCTGCCGACCGCTGCCGTGACCGAAGCGCAACCCGGGATCGTCGCCAGCGAACCGGCACCGGTCGAAGCCAGCGACGAAACCGGCGCTGCCCCCGTGCTGGCCCCAGCCCCGGCACTGACCCTGGTGGCCCAGGACGACGCCGAGATCCGCCAGCTGCGCCAGGAAGTGGCCGGCATGCGCCATGTGATCGAGCGCGAGATGAACCGCTTCACCGACGAGCGCCTGCGCGGCTGCCCGGTGCGCGCCACCGCGCTGGACCTGATGGACGAGTATGGCTTCGATGCCGGCCTGGCCCGCGACGTGGCCATGCAGATCCCGCTGGAGACCGAGGCCCATCGAGGCCGCGGCCTGATGCTGGGGCTGATTTCGCGCAAGCTGCCGATCGCCCCGGTCGACCCGCTGGAAGAAGGCGGTGTGATCGCACTGGTCGGCCCGACCGGCGCCGGCAAGACCACCACCATCGCCAAGCTGGCCTCGCGCTTCGCCGAGAAGCACGCGCCGCGTGACGTGGCCCTGGTCACCACCGACACCACCCGCATCGGTGCCCGCGAGCAGCTGTACGGCTACGGCCGCCAGCTCGGCATCGCGGTGCACGAGGCCAACAGCGGCACCGATCTGGACCAGCTGCTGGAACGCCTGAAGGACTACAAGCTGGTGCTGATCGACACCGCCGGCCTGGGCCCGCGCGACCGCGCCCTGGCCGCCCAGCTGCAGTGGCTGCGTGCCGCCTGCCAGGTCCGCACCCTGCTGGTGCTGCCGGCCAACACCAGCTTCGGCGACATGGACGAGGTGGTCCGCCGCTTCGGCGCCGCCAACCTGCAGGGCCTGGTACTGAGCAAGCTGGACGAGACCGGCCGCTTCGGCAACGCCCTGTCGGTGGCCGTGGATCATGCCCTGCCGATCACCTGGGTGACCGATGGCCAGGACGTCCCGGAGGACCTGCACCGGGCCAGTGCAGCCAATCTTGTACTTCGCCTTGAAGATTTGCGCCGCGCGGCCGATATGCCCTGCAACCCGGAGTTGAACCATGCCGTCGCGTGAGTACGCCAAGCTGACCAAGACCTTCCCGCTGTCGGCCACCCGCAGCGAGCCGCTCGGCCCTGTGCGCACCATTGCAGTCACTGGCGGCAAGGGCGGCGTGGGCAAGACGAATGTGTCGGCCAACCTGGCCGTGGCACTGGCTGGCATGGGCAAGCGCACGCTGCTGCTGGACGCCGACCTCGGCCTGGCCAACATCGACGTGATCCTGGGGCTGAACCCCACCTTTACGCTGGCCGACCTGGTCGCCGGCCGCTGCACGCTGGATGACGTCATCGTCGAAGGCCCCAACGGCGTGCTGGTGGTCCCGGCCGCATCCGGCCGCCGCCACATGGCCGAGCTGGCCCCGGCCGAGCACGTTGGCCTGGTCAACGTGTTCTCCGAACTGGAGCGCGAGCTGGACATCATGGTGGTGGACACTGCCGCGGGCATCACCGATGGCGTGCTGACCTTCTGCCAGGCCGCACAGGACACCGTGGTGGTGGTCTGTGACGAGCCGGCCTCGATCACCGACGCCTACGCACTGATCAAGGTGCTGTCGCGCGAGCGCGGCGTGGACCGCATCCAGGTGGTGGCCAACATGGTGCGCGACCCGAACGAGGGCCGCGTGCTGTACGAAAAGCTGACCCGCGTCTGCGAGAAGTTCCTTGCCGATGTCTCGCTGAACTACCTGGGCTGCGTGCCGCAGGATGACTGGCTGCGCCTGTCGGTGCAGCGCCAGCAGCCGGTGGTGAAGGCCTATCCGTCCAGCCCGGCGGCGCTGGCGATCACCGAGATCGCGCGCCGTACCGCGCTGGCAGGCGCCGACCGAACCGCGTGGCGGCGTCGAGTTCTTCCTCGAACGCATCCTCAAGCAGCGTGGGGTGACGGCATGAAAGGCGCAGCCCAGTACAGGGAAGTGCAGCGCTCGGCGGCGAACGAAGTCATCGCCCAGCATTCGGACCTGGTGCGGCGCATCGCCCACCACCTGGCCGCGCGCCTGCCGGCCAGTGTCGAGGTCGACGACCTGATCCAGGCCGGCATGATGGGACTGATCGAAGCCTCGCGCAGCTATGACGCCGACCAGGGTGCTTCTTTTGAGACCTACGCCTCGATCCGCATCCGTGGTTCGATGATCGACGAGATCCGCCGTGGTGACTGGGTCCCGCGCTCGGTGCACCGGCGTGCACGTGATGCCGCCGCCACCATCCGCCGCCTGGAACAGAGCAGTGGCCGTGCCGCCAGCGCCACTGAAGTGGCCGCCGCGATGGAGATGCCGCTGCCCGAGTACCTGCGGCTGATGGAAGACGCTGCACGTGGCCAGGTGCTGAGCCTGGAATCGCGCATCGAGGACCAGGGCGAGCTGGACACCGTCGCCCAGGGCGGGCCGACCCCGCAGCAGGTACTGGAGCGCGGCGAGTTCGGTCGCGAGCTGGGCAAGGCCATCGGCCACCTGCCCGAGCGCGAACAACTGGTGCTCTCGCTGTACTACGAGCAGGAACTGAACCTGAAGGAGATCGGCGCGGTGCTCGGCGTGAGCGAGTCGCGGGTCTGCCAGATCCACGGCCAGGCGGTACTGCGCCTGCGTGGCCGGCTGAAGCTGTTCGAGGCTGCCGACGCAGGCCTCGAAGAATGAACATCCCCGAGGCGGCTGCCCCCGGTCGTCCGGAATGAACAACAAAGGAATTCTGCTTTGAACAAGAACATGCGCATCCTGATCGTCGACGACTTCTCGACCATGCGTCGAATCGTCAAGAACCTGCTGGGCGATCTGGGCTTCACCAATACCGCCGAAGCCGAGGACGGGCATGCCGCGCTGTCGCTGCTGCAGAGCCAGCCGTTCGATTTCGTGGTCACCGACTGGAACATGCCGGTGATGACCGGCATCGAGCTGCTCAAGGCGATCCGTGCCGATGCCAAGCTGAAGACCCTGCCGGTGCTGATGGTCACGGCAGAAGCCAAGCGCGAGCAGATCATCGAAGCCGCCCAGAGCGGTGTGAACGGCTACATCATCAAGCCGTTCACCGCGCAGACGCTGGAAGAGAAGCTCGGCAAGATCTTCGAACGCCTGGCGGCCAGCGCCTGATGGATACCACGGTCGACAAGAACGCCCTCGCCCTGCGCCTGCAGGAGGCCCTGGACGCGCTCGAATCCGGTGACGAGGCCGCCTGGCGGCAGCGCATCGACGGGCTGGTCGCGCTGCGCACGCAGCCGATGATGAGCGGCCTCTCGCGGCTGGCCCGCGAGCTGGGACAGGCGCTGGGCGAACTGCCGACCGTGCCGAGCGAAGCCGGCGAACTGGACGACGCCTGCGCGCGACTGGACCACGTGGTGGCGATGACCGAACAGGCCACGCACCGCACCCTGGACCTGGCCGAGGAATGCCGCAGCCTGACCGAACAGCTGCGCGCTGAAGGCCTGCAGCCGGGCCAGGACGCGCAGCTCGAGCGCATCCGCCACAACCTGACCGAGATCGCCCTGACCCAGAGCTACCAGGACCTGACCGGGCAGATCATCCGTCGCGTGGTCGGCATCGTCCGCCGCGTGCACGAAGGCTTCGGCGCGCTCGGCCTGCCGCCGGAACAGCATCGCACCGACCCGGAACTGGCCGGGCCGGCACTGAAGGGACTGGACCGCCACGCGGTCTCGCAGAACGACGCCGACGACCTGTTGTCGGATCTGGGGCTGTAAGCATGAGCGCGGTATCCGACGACATCACTGCCGATTTCATCATCGAGGCGCAGGAGATCCTGGATCGCCTCGGCGAACAGCTGGTGTCGCTGGAGCAGGCACCGCAGGACAGCGACCAGCTCAACGCGGTGTTCCGCGGCTACCACACGCTCAAGGGCGGCGCCGGCTTCCTCGGCGTCACCGCCATGGTAGAGCTGTGCCATGCCGCTGAAGAGGCGCTGGGCGCCGCACGTGCCGGCCAGGCCGTGCTGCAGGCCCACCACTTCGACGCGGCCCAGCAATCGCTGGACTACCTGCAGTCGATGCTGGACGCGGTTTCCTCCGGCACCGAGCCGGGCTATGCGCCGCCGGACCTGATCGCACAGTTCGACGTGCACGGCGGTGCCGTGGCTGCACCCGCCGCCGCAGCAGCACCCACCGCGGGTGGCAGCGACCTGATCACCGACGACGAATTCGAGGCGCTGCTCGACCAGCTGCATGGTGGCAACGCGCCGACCGCGGTCGCGCCAGCGAAGAAGGCCGACGACGGACTGATCAGCGAAGACGAGTTCGAAGCCCTGCTCGACCAGCTGCACGGTGGCGCCGCACCGGGCACCAAGCCTGCGGCCGTGGTGGCACCGGCACCGATCGCAGCGCCGCGCCCGGTCGCCGCACCGGCACCGGTGGCGAAGCCGGCCGCCAAGCCGCTGGCCGAGGCCGAACATACCGTGCGCGTGGACACCAAGCGCCTGGACGCGATCGTCAACCTGATCGGCGAACTGGTGCTGTCACGCAATCGGCTCAAGACCCTGCGTGCACGCCTGCGCGATGAAGAGCTGGACCGCGCCGTGTCCACGCTGGATATCGCCACCGCCCGCCTGCAGTCGGCAGTGATGCGCACCCGCATGCAGCCGGTGGGCAAGGTGTTCTCGCGCTTCCCCAAGGTTGCCCGCGACGTCGCCCGCTCGCTGAAGAAGGAAGTGGACCTGGAACTGATCGGCGCGGAGACCGAGCTCGACCGCAACCTGGTCGAAGCGCTGGCCGACCCGCTGGTGCACCTGGTCCGCAACGCCATCGACCATGGCGTGGAAATGCCCGACCTGCGCGAGGCACAGGGCAAGCCACGGATGGGCCATGTGCGCCTGTCCGCACAGCAGGAAGGCGACTACGTCAGCATCGAAGTGCAGGACGATGGCGCCGGCATCGACCCGGAAAAGCTGCGTGCCAAGGCGCGCGAGAAGGGCCTGATCGATCCGGAAGCCGCCGCGCGCCTGAGCAGCGAGGAGTGCCTGCACCTGGTGTTCCTGCCCGGCTTCTCGACCAAGCAGCAGGTCACCGACATCTCCGGTCGTGGCGTCGGCATGGACGTGGTGCAGTCACGCATCCGCGAACTGAGCGGCCAGATCCAGATCCAGTCGGAGCTGGGCCGTGGCAGCCGCTTCCTGATCCGCGTGCCGCTGACCCTGGCGATCCTGCCGACCCTGCTGGTGCAGGCCGGCGAGGACGTCTATGCGCTGCCGCTGGCCCGCGTGATGGAAGTGCTGCACGCGCCGCGCACCTCGCTGGGCTGGTTCGATGGCCGTGCCGTGCTCGACCGCCGCTCGCACACGCTGCCGCTGGTCGATCTGCGCCAGTGGCTGGATGTGACACCGGCCGCCTCGCCCCTGCTGACCATCGTGGTGCTGCAGGCTGGCGAAGCGCGCTTCGGGCTGGTCGTGGACCAGGTACGCGGGCGTGAGGAAGTGGTCATCAAGCCGCTGCCGAAAGCGCTGCGCGGCCTGCGCGGTTATGCCGGTGCAACCTTGATCGGCGATGGTCGCATGGCGCTGATCCTGGACGTGGACGGGCTGCGATGAACCCCGCCGGGCCATGCCCGGCGCCCCGAAAACTGTGACTACCGTCTGTACGCGATCTACCGGTGTCTCAAGTCCCATTCATACACGCCGATACCGGAACCATGGATAGACTCAGCCTCATTGGACTCTTTCTCGCCCTGGCCTCGCTGGTCGGCGGCAGCATCCTCAAGGGCGCCGGCCTGGCGTCGTTGTGGTCGCCTGCGGCGTTCGTGATCGTCATCGTCGGCACCGTCGCCGCGATCCTGCTGCACACCTCGCCGGCGGTGTTCAAGCATGCCTTCAAGATCGTGCGCTGGGTCGTGCGCCCGCCGCACAGCGATCGCCGCGAACTGATCCAGCAGATCGTCGAGTGGAGCAACATCGCCCGCCGCCAGGGCCTGCTGGGCCTGGAATCGCAGGTGGAAGCACAGCAGGACCCGTTCCTGCGCAAGGGCCTGCAGCTGCTGGTGGACGGCGTCGAACCCGAATCGATGCGGCACATGCTGGAAATCGAACTGGGCAGCCAGGAACACCAGGACCAGGCCGGGGCCAAGGTCTTCGAAGCGATGGGCATCTATGCACCGACGCTGGGCATCATCGGTGCCGTGCTTGGCCTGATCGCGGTGATGAAGAACCTGGCCGACCCGAGCAAGCTCGGTCATGGCATCGCCGCAGCGTTCACCGCCACCATCTACGGCATCGCTTCGGCCAACCTGCTGTTCCTGCCGGTGGCCGCCAAGCTCAAGAGTGTGATCTCGCACAACACCCGCGACCGCGAAATGGTCATTGAAGGCCTGATCTCGATCGCCCAGGGCGAAAACCCGCGCAACATCGAAACCAACCTCTCCGGCTTCCTGCACTGACATGGCCCGCCGCAAGCACCACGAAGAGCACGCCAACCACGAAGCATGGGCGATCCCCTATGCCGACCTGATGACGCTGCTGCTCGCCTTCTTCGTGGTCATGTACGCGATTTCCTCGGTGAACGAAGGCAAGTACCGGATCATGGCCGACGCGCTGACCGATGCCTTCGGGGGCGCGCCGCGCACGATCAATCCGGTACAGGTCGGCAACAAGCAGGTGCAGGGTGGCGGCTGGGACAGCCCCTCGGTGATCAAGTCCGGCACCAAGATCGGGCCCTCGGCGCCTGCGCCGTCGCACGACCCGACCCTGCTGCCGTCGATGACCTCGCAGATGCGCATGCCTGTTTCGGTGCACAACCAGGAGCAGATCGCGCGCCGAGCGCCAGCTCAACAGCATCGCCGACCGCCTGACCGCCGCGCTCGCGCCGCTGATCGACCGCGGCATGATCAGCGTGCGCCGCACCGAGCTGTGGATCGAAGTCGAGATCAACAGCGACATCCTGTTCCCCACCGGCTCGGCGGCGCTGGACGTGCATGCGCGGCAGACCCTGGCCAGCCTGGCCGAGGTCCTGCGCGACGTGCCCAACAGCGTGCGCGTGGAAGGCCACACCGACAACGTACCGATCGCCACCGCCACCTTCCCGTCGAACTGGGAACTGTCGGCCGGGCGCGCGGCCAGCGTGGTGCACCTGTTCGCCGACCAGGGCGTGCAGCCGTCGCGGCTGGCGATGGTCGGCTACGGCCAGTTCCGCCCGCGCGAAGAGAACGACAGCGCACAGGGCCGCAACCGCAACCGCCGGGTGATGGTCATCATCCTGGCCGACACCTCGCACTCGGTGGACCCACTCGGCCAGCGCCTGAACGCAGCCACCGGCGCCACCCGGAACACCGATACCGAACAAGCCGCGGCAACTCCGGCTACCGCCCCCACCTCCCCCATCGCACCGGTGAAGTTGCCGCCGGTGCCGGCTGGCAGCCGCGTCGGCGCCGCCGTTCCCCCGGCAATGAAGGAGTAATCCGATGCGCATCTGGGCAGTCGCCAACCAGAAGGGCGGAGTCGGCAAGACCACCACCACCCTCGCCCTCGGCCGCGGACTGGCCGCACTTGGCCATCGCGTGCTGCTGATCGACCTCGATCCGCATGCCTCGCTCAGCCGCGCGTTCGGCGTACCGGTGGACCCGCCGCCGGCTGGCGTGCTGGAGCTGTTCGGCGCCCCGCCCGCCGATCTTTCCAGCCTGTGCCATGCCAGCAGCATCCATGGCCTGGACTATGTCTGCGCGCAGTCGGCGCTGGCCACGCTGGAGCGACGCAGCGCCAACCAGCCCGGCCTTGGCCTGGCACTGCAGAATGCGCTTGCGCGCCACCAGGGCCAGCACGACTACATCCTGCTGGACTGCGCCCCCACCCTCGGCCTGTTGATGATCAATGCGCTGGCCGCAGCCGACCGGCTGATCATCCCCACCCAGGCCGAGCCGCTGGCCCTGCATGGCCTGGATGGCATGGTCCGCACCGGCGAGATGGTCGAACGCTCGCGCCGCCGCCCGCTGCCGATCTCGATCCTGCCGACCCTGTTCGACCGCCGCACCCGCGCCGGCAACGAGTCGCTGCGCACGATGCAGGATCGTCACGGCACCCGTGTGTGGGAAGACGCGATTCCGATCGACACCCGCATCAGCAACGCCGCCGGCCTGACCCTGCCGAGCGTTGGTGAGGATTACCCGGGCCGCGGCCTGGCCGCCTATCGCCGCGCGCTGAACTGGATCCTCGGCGAGGATGCCCGTGCCCTGGAGCAGGCCGCATGAACAGCACCGGTGTACTGGACGACTACCTGGACGAACTGCTGGGCGAAGCGATCGCCGTGGCACCACCGGCTGCACCGCCGCCGGCGAGCGACGAAGCGTGCCCAGCAATTGCAGCCGACGCCGAACGCGAGCCGACCTGGGATGACCTGCCGGCCGAGGTGATCTACGAAACCGAGACCGTCGCCGCTGCGCCTGCCGTCGACAACGCCGCACTCGAAGCCGCCTTCGACGCGGCCGCAACGGCTGAGCGCGAACCCACCTGGGACGATCTGCCCGCCGAAGTGATCTACGAAACGGAGACTGTTGCTGCTGCCGCGGCAGAGGACGACGCAGCACTGGAGGCCGCCTTCGAGGCCGCTGCAATGCCTGTCGCCGCCCCCGAGCGCGAACCGACCTGGGATGACCTGCATGACGAGGTGATCCACGAGACGGCCCCTGCTCCCGCCACCGCCAAGTCCGGCCCGGAACCTACATGGGACGACCTGCCGGACGAAGTGATCTACGAGACCGATCCGGCCGACAGCCATCGACTCGCCCACACCGACAGCCCCGGTCTGGAGGCCGCGTTCGAGGCCGCTGCCGGCGGCGAGGACGTTCCTGCGCCACCAGCGGCCGTGGTCGCAGCACCCGCTCCAGTTGCACGCACCGATGCCGCGCCGCCACCGCGCGTGGCCGTGGACGCGCCAGCAGGCAACCGCCCGAGCAGCTGGCAGGAGCTGCAGGCACAAGCACATCGGCCCGCCAGCAGCCCGCATCCACAGAACCGACGCGCCGGCGAGCGCACCTCGCGCTGGCTGCGCCTGCGCTGCGGCACCCAGGCCTATGCACTGGAACTGCTGAAGGTGCAGGAAGTGGTGCTGCCGGTGCCGCTGCTGCCGTTGCGCGGCACTGCGCCGGCCATGCTGGGCATCATGAACCTGCGTGGCCAGGTGGTACCGGTGATGGACCTCGGCCTGCACCTGGGCGCCGCGGCCGCCGAAGACGACTCACAGACCCGCATCGTGGTGCTGGAGGAAGACGGCGAGACCATCGGCCTGCGCGTGTCGGCAGTGGAAGATGTCGCCAACCTCACCGACTCGCAGATCGAGCCGCCCGATACCGCGCGCATCTGCCAGATCTCCAACGACCTGTTCCGTGGCGTCGCCCGGGTCAGCCAGCGCCCGATGATCCTGCTGGATGCCACCCGGCTGTTGAGTTGAACGAAAAAAGGGGACGGAGGGGATTAAGTCGCAATCGACCAGGCTCTCCCGCAGCCACCCTCGGCAACGGCGACCACGCAGTGGGGACGTAAGGTGTTGATCCAACGGATCAACGCCTTGCGTCCCCGACAGGCACCGCATCGGCGCAAAGCGCCGAGCCAGTTGCGACTTAATCCCCTCCGTCCCCTTTTCAACAGCGACCGCATCGACGCACCGCGTCGATTCCCCTAAAGAACCCCGCCGGGGTGCCGTTATGGATCACGGAACCGTTTGTCCGGAGCAACGATGAGCACTGTCGAACTGGGTGGGGATCTCGGCATCGAGAGCACCACCGAGCTCAAGAACCGCCTCGCCCCGCTGGTGGCGCAGGCAGGCGAGCTGACCCTGGATGCCAGCCAGGTCGCCCGCATCCACACGGCCGCCGTGCAGGTGCTGTGTGCGTTCGTGCAGGCCCGCCGCGAGGCAGGCCTCGGCACCGGCTTCCACGGTTGCACCGCAACCTTCCGTGACGCCGCGCGCCTGCTGGGCGTCACCCAGGCCCTGGGCCTGGACGTAACCCATGACAACCTGAAATCTGTGGAGAACGCTGCATGAGCGCACGTATCTTGGTGGTGGACGATTCGGCGTCAATGCGCCAGATGGTGTCCTTCGCCCTCACCTCGGCCGGTTTTGCCGTCGAAGAAGCTGAAGACGGCGCGGTCGCGCTCGGTCGCGCCAAGGGCCAGCGCTTCAATGCGGTGGTCACCGACGTCAACATGCCGAACATGGACGGCATCGCGCTGATCCGCGAACTGCGCCAGCTGCCGGACTACAAGTTCACGCCGCTGCTGATGCTGACCACCGAATCGGCCGCCGACAAGAAGTCCGAAGGCAAGGCCGCCGGCGCCACCGGCTGGCTGGTCAAGCCGTTCAATCCGGAACAGCTGGTCGCCACCGTGCAGAAAGTGCTGGGCTGATCGCCCGTCACCGCTCCCCTTCTTCGCTTCCGGACCACCACTGCCATGAGCATGGACCTGCAACGCTTCCACGCCACCTTCTTCGAGGAGAGCCGCGAAGGCCTCGACGCGATGGAGGCTGGCCTGCTGGCCCTGGAATCGGGGCAGCAGGACGCGGAGATCATCAATTCGGTGTTCCGCGCCGCCCACTCGATCAAGGGCGGCGCCGGCACCTTCGGCTTCGACGCGATCGCCGGCCTGACCCATGTGCTGGAGACGCTGCTCGATGAGCTGCGCGCCGGCAAGCGGGCACTGGAAGGCCACGCCGTCGACGCCATGCTGTCCTCGGTGGACGTGCTGCGCGCCCTGCTGCGCGAAGCCGAACACGGCCAGGCCGCCGATCCCGCCGCAGTTGCTGCGGTGAAGGCGCGCCTTGAGGCGGTTCTTTCCGGCGAGGCCGCAGCGAGCGCCCCCGCGGCCGCCGCAGCCAAGGTGGACGATACGCCGGAAGCCTGGCAGATCGGCTTCACCCCGGCGCCATCGCTGTTCATGAGCGGCAACGACCCGCTGCGCATCATCCGCGAACTTGAGCACCTGGGTTCGCTGCAGGTCGCCGCGCGCATGGAACGCCTGCCCGGCTTCGCCCAGCTCGACCCGCTCGAGGCCCACCTGGCGTGGGACCTGGGTCTGGTCGGCAAGGTGCCGCGCAGCAAGATCGAAGACACCTTCGCCTGGGTGCTGGACGACTGCGAACTGGACATCCGTCCGGCTGCGCCGCCGAGCCTGGCCACCGAGGCACCTGCCACACCCGCCCCTTCCACACCGGCTGCCGTTGTACCGGCGGCACCCGCCGCCGCTGCCAGCAGCGCTGGCGGCCAGGAAGCCGAAACCTCGATCCGGGTCAGCGTCGACAAGGTCGATGCACTGATCAACCTGGTCGGCGAACTGGTCATCACCCAGGCCATGCTCAAGCAGGTCTCGCACGCGCTGGACCCGGTCCACGCCGAGAGCCTGTTCGCCGGCCTGGACCAGCTTGAACGCAACACCCGCGACCTGCAGGAAGCGGTGATCGGCGTGCGCATGCTGCCGGTCGATGCGGTGTTCCGCCGCTTCCCGCGCCTGGTCCGCGACCTGTCCAGCCGCCTCGGCAAGCAGGTCCGCCTGCGCACCGTCGGCGAAGGCACCGAACTGGACAAGGGCCTGATCGAAAAGATCGCCGATCCGCTGGTGCACCTGGTGCGCAACTCGATCGACCACGGTCTGGAAATGCCCGACGTACGTCGCGGTGCGGGCAAGGACGAGACCGGCACGATCACCCTGGCAGCCTCGCATCAGGGCGGCCATATCGTCATCGAAGTCAGCGACGACGGCCGCGGCCTGGACCGCGCCAAGATCCTGGCCAAGGCCACCGAACGCGGCCTGGCGGTGCCGGACAACCCGACCGATTCGCAGGTCTGGGACCTGATTTTCCAGCCGGGTTTCTCCACCGCCGATGCAGTCACCGACCTGTCCGGCCGTGGCGTCGGCATGGACGTGGTCCGCCGCAACATCCAGGCGCTGGGGGGCGAGGTCCAGATCGAAAGCAGCCTCGGCGCTGGCACCCGCACGCTGATCCGGCTGCCGCTGACCCTGGCCATCCTCGACGGCATGACCGTGGCGGTGGCCGGTGAAACCCTGATCCTGCCGCTGGCTTATGTGCTTGAGGCCCTGCAGCCGCAGGCCGAGGACATCCGCAGCATGGCCGGCGAAGGCCGCGTGCTGCGCGTGCGTGGCGAGTATCTGCCGATCCTGTCGCTGAGCGAGTACTACGGCTACGGCAACCGCGCACCGGGCAGCGAATCGCTGGTGGTGGTGGTTGAAGGTGATGGCCAGAAGATTGCGCTGGAAGTGGACGAGCTGGTCGGTCAGCAGCAGGTGGTGGTGAAGAACATCGAGAACAACTACCGCCGCATCGGCGGGGTATCCGGTGCCACCATCCTTGGCGATGGCCGCGTGGCCCTGATCGTCGACATCGGCGGTCTGGTGCGTTCGCTGCGGATGCCGCAGGCCGCCTGATCCACGTTGAATGCGTGCACTGAGCCGCCGCCCTTCGGGGCGGCGGTTTTCGTTTGCGCGCACGGCCACGATCTGACCGCGCTCGCTTCGCCAGGCATACCGTGAACTCCGTCTGCACGAAGGTTTCGGGCGCAACCTTGCCGTTCAAGCGAAAGCCCTGTCATGGCACCACTTTTGCGACGTCATCCCTACGCAACCGAATGTGATCTGCGTCCATAAAGTCCATCCGAACTGCGCCGCTATTTCGCTTTGACGGCCGTCACCGAACCCCCACCGGGCACCACCGTTCGCTCTGCAACCACCCCCAGCCGACGCAACGACGCCGGCGCCCTGCCCACCTGGAGCACCCTGCATGAAGTGGTTCCACGATCTGCCCATCGCCCGCAAGCTGGCCGTGGGGTTCACCCTCACCACCTTGATGACCGTCGTACTGGGCGCTTTCGCTCTGGTCCGCCTGTCCGAGGCCAACGCGCAGTTGAGCGCGATGGCCTCCAACGATATTCCGTCCGTGCAGTACCTCGGCGAAGTGCGCTCGCAGCTGGGTGAGTTCCGCACCTATGAGCTGGCCCAGCTGAGCATGCTGGACCAGCCCGAGAAGGTGGCCGACTACAACAAGCGCATGGACGACACCGCCGCCGTCGTGCGCGAACAGCTGGCCGCGTACGCCAAGCTGCCGGCCGGCGCCAAGGAGCGCGAGCTCTACCGCGCCGTGCAGGCCGACGTCGATGGCTACTTCGCAGCCAATGCCAAGCTGCGCGAAGCGGCCACCGCCGGCGATGGCGTCGTCGCACGGCAGATCTCCGACGACCAGTCGCGCCCGCTGCGCCGCAAAGCCTTTGAAGACCTCAAGGCACTGGGCGCGTACAGCAGCTCGCTGATGCAGGACAAGATCAACAACGCCAACGCCACCCACCGCAACAGCATGCTGGCGATCATTGCCGTCGTAGTATTGCTGGTTGTGGTCGCCGCAACCCTGGCGGTGGTCATCTCGCGCGCCGTCACCGGCCCGCTCGGCAAGGCCCTGCACGCGATCCAGGCCGTTGCCCGTGGCGATCTCAGCGTCAGCACCCAAGCCACCAGCAAGGACGAAGCCGGCAAGATGCTGGCCGCCACCACCGAAATGACCGCGATGCTGCGCCGCTTCTCCGAGCAGACCCAGTTGATGGCGCAGATGCACGCCGGTCCGGACATCAGCCATCGCATTCCGGAAGACTTCCCGGGCGTCTACGGGC
Source organism: Stenotrophomonas sp. 93052_Sma (assembly GCF_056481145.1). Classification (NCBI taxonomy): domain Bacteria; kingdom Pseudomonadati; phylum Pseudomonadota; class Gammaproteobacteria; order Lysobacterales; family Lysobacteraceae; genus Stenotrophomonas; species Stenotrophomonas sp. 93052_Sma. Next base: position 2,179,899 of record NZ_CM151134.1, on the reverse strand, counting down.
AGCTGGCCAGCGGCATCAACACGGTCATCTTCGAACATCTCGACGCGATCCGCGATGCCATCGACGTGCTCAACCAGTACGCCACCGGCAACCTCACCCCGGACGCACGCCGCCTGCCGGGCAGCCGCGCGATCCTGCACGAGTCGATGGATGCGGCCAAGGCCAGCCTGCTGGCCATCAACACGCAGATCCAGCAGCTGGCCTCGGCGGCTGCCGGCGACTTCAGCCAGCGCGGTGATGCGCAGCGTTTCGATCACGATTTCCGCGTGATGATCGAGCAGCTCAACAGCATGATGCAGGTGGCCGACGGCAACCTCGGCCAGCTCTCGCAGCTGCTGCAGTCGATCGCCGCCGGCGACCTGACCGCGCGCATGGACGGCCAGTTCAACGGCGTGTTCGCACGCATGCGGGACGACGCCAACACCACCGTCACCCAGCTGACCCAGATCGTCGGCCAGATCCAGGCCAGCGCGTCCAGCATCACCCTCGCCGCTGGCGAGATCGCGTCGGGCAACAGCGATCTGTCGCGCCGCACCGAGCAGCAGGCCGCCAATCTGGAAGAAACCGCCGCGTCGATGGAGGAACTGACCTCCACCGTGCGCCAGAACGCCGAGCACGCCCGCCAGGCCAACCAGCTCGCCATCGGCGCACATGGCGTCGCCTCGCAGGGCGGTCAAGTGGTCGGCCAGGTGGTCACGACCATGTCGGCCATCGAAGCCTCGTCGAAGAAGATCGCCGAGATCATCTCGGTCATCGACGGAATCGCCTTCCAGACCAACATCCTGGCGTTGAATGCTGCAGTGGAAGCTGCCCGCGCAGGTGAACAGGGCCGTGGCTTCGCCGTGGTCGCCAGCGAAGTGCGCACCCTCGCCCAGCGCTCGGCCGCTGCCGCCAAGGAGATCAAGGGCCTGATTGATGATTCGGTCGGCAAGGTCGCCGAAGGCTCCAGCCTGGTGCACCAGGCCGGCAGCACCATGGGCGAGATCGTCGCCTCGGTGCAGCGCGTCACCGACATCATGGCCGAGATTTCCGCCGCCTCGCAGGAGCAGTCGGCCGGCATCGAGCAGGTCAACCAGACCGTGGTGCAGATGGACGAGACCACCCAGCAGAATGCTGCGCTGGTGGAAGAAGCCACCGCTGCCGCACGTGCAATGGAAGACCAGGCCGTGCAGCTGGGTGAAGCCGTGGCCCGCTTCCGGCTGGCATCACAGGGCACGACGGCCATCCCGGCACGCCCACTGGCGGCACCGGTACCGCGCCAGGTCGCAGCCGCCGCACCGACCGCAAAGCCGGTCCCGGCGCGTACGCTGCGCACGGCGACGGCCCAGCCGGCGCTGGCCGCAGACGGCGACTGGCAGGAGTTCTGATGTACCCGGGGTCGGATCCCTTTCCTTCGGGAAAGGGATCCGACCCCTGACGCATGGAAAGTGATGCAATTCTCACTTCATAATCGGGCACAGTGGCCGATATCCCCATCGAGCCTCGCGCCAACGCGTGCTGGCGCCCGCCCCTGACCGTAGATTCCATGTCCGACGGCAACGACACTGCAGTGCATGATGTCCACGCGGCTGATGCCGCTGACGAACGTTTCCTGGTCCGTAATCCGCGCCAGCTGCGGCAGCTGCTGCGATCGTTGATCGACCAGCGATCACTGATCAATGCGCATATCGACGGCCGCGACCGCTCGTTCCCGACCGCGCTGCTTGAACTCGACGAGGACGACGACACCCTGCTGCTCGATGGCAGCCCGCAGGAGGCGTCCAACCGCGCCGCCGAACAGGCCGACCATCTGCTGTGCTTTGCCCAGCTCGAACGCGTGCTGGTGCGGTTCCGCCTGCAGGCACTGCAGCGTGTGGACAACGACGGCCACGTCGCCTTCCGTGCCCCTCTGCCGATTGAACTGGTCCATCTGCAACGACGTGAGATGTACCGGCTGGAGACCCCAGTCACCGATTCGCCCCAGCTGCTGATCCCCGCCGGCGAGAGCCGTGCCGAAGCGCTGTCGATGCGGGTGGTGGACATCAGCGGCGGCGGCCTGGCGGTGGCCGTACCTACCGACTGCGCGGTGTTCAGCCTGCAGAAGCGCTATCCGGCGATGCTGTCTTTGCCCGACGGCCCCGACCTGGAGATCGAGCTGGTCGTCTGCAACCTGCTGCCGCAGCGCCAACCCAATGGCATCGAGATCAAGCGCGTGGGCATGCGCTTCGACATCCTGCCGCGTGGCGCCGACAGTGCCATCCAGCGCTACATCTTCCGCATCGACCGCCAGCGCAAGGCGCGCCGCAACGGCGAGCTGTAAGGCCCCCCGACCGGCAGTGCTGGCCGCTGGCCGGCAATGGCCGTATCCACATTGTTGCCAGGTTGCCGGCCAGCGGCCGGCACTACCGCTTCCCGTGTAGATCCACGCCATGCGTGGATGCCCCCATCTTCCCCGGTAGATCCACTCCATGCGTGGATGCCTTCCGCCGGCACCTAAAGTCCCCCGACGAGGGGCCGATATCGAGCCTGACACCGGGACTTCCGGCAGAACCAGGACCCCTCGATGAACGACAAGACCAGCTCCGCCGCCAGCGCCGGTGGCGAATTCCTCAGCTTCACCCTCGGTGCCGAGCACTACGGCGTGGACATCCTCAAGGTCCAGGAAATCCGCGGCTATGACGCGGTGACCCGGGTCCCGGATGCACCGGACTACATCAAGGGCGTGATCAACCTGCGCGGCACCATCGTCCCGGTGATCGACCTGCGCCTGAAGCTGCGCCTGGACGATGCCCGCTACGACGCCTTCACCGTGATGATCGTGCTGAACGTCGACGACCGCGTGGTCGGCATCGTCGTCGACAGCGTCTCGGACGTGATCCCGCTGTCGGCCGAGCAGATCCGCCCGACCCCGGAATTCGGCGCCGCCGTCGATACCCGCTTCATCTCCGGCATCGGCACGCAGGACGACCGCATGCTGATCCTGCTCGACATCGAGACCCTGCTGGACAGCGCCGACATGGGCCAGGCCAGCGTCGTTGAAGACGCCGCTGCCTGATCGAACGGACCTGCTTCACGTTCTGGTCACAAACCCCTTCAGTTCCCTCCGGCAGTGCCGATAGGGGGACAGAAGCCGGTCGCGCAGGAGCGCGCAGGACCGGAACGACCATCACCATCCCCGGAGATACACCTCGATGAAGTCCCTGTTTGCGTTCGTTTCGGCCGCTGTCCTGGCCACCACTGCTTCCGCCGCGTTCGCCCAGTCGGCCGACATGATCCCGCCGGAACTGGCACCGCGCTCGGTCGGCAAGGACGGCATGGTCTGCGGCAAGGTCGAGAAGGCCCGCTACGCAGAAGGTTCCGAAGGCCAGCCGACCTTCCTGTACATGGGCGGCGCCTTCCCGCGCCACACCTTCTCGGCCCGCATCGCTGGCGAGAACCGCGGCAAGTTCTCCTTCCCGCTGGAAACCCTGGAAGGCAAGACCGTCTGCGTGATCGGCAAGATCCAGCGCGACGCCTCGCGCGCGGAAATCGAAGTCAGCTCGCCGGCCGGCCTGAAGCTGGCCAACATCAAGTAATCCGCTGTCCGTCGAACCACGCCGGACCTGGTGCCGGCGTGGTTTCTGCTGCAACCGGGCCCGATGCCCGGGCGCGTCTGCCTTAGGAGCTCGCAACGCCCATGCCGTGGATCAACAACCTGAAACTGATGCCGAAGCTGCTGCTGACCTTCGGTGTCCTCCTGCTGGTGATGCTGCTGCAGGGTATCGTCGCCTATCGCGGCCTGCACTCGCTGAACAACGTCACCACCGAGCTGGCGGGTTCTCGCATGGAGAGCATCCGCATGGCCGGCGAGATGCGCGGCATGCTGGGTGAATACCGCAACGCCGCCTACCAGCAGCTGATCCGCGCCAGTGACGACGTCAAGGCTGATGCACGCAAGCAGACCGTCGAGCTGCGTACCAGCATGGACAAGTCGATCAAGGACTATCCGAAGCTGGTCGACAACGCACAGCAGAAGAAGCTGTTCGACACCTTCGCCAAGGAGTGGAAGGATGCCCTGGCCTCCTATGACAGCGTCACCGAGATGCTGGAACTGGACCTGCCGGACGACGCCATCGATACCTTCGTCGGCGAGACCCGCACCAAGCACCGCAAGGCCGCGTCGGCGCTGGAAGCGCTGATCGCCGAAGACAACCGCCTCGCCCGCGCCTCGCGCGAAGAGGCCGAATCCACCTACTCCGCCTCGGCCGTGCTGACCGTGATCGCCCTGCTGGGCGGCGCCGCACTCGGCCTGGTGCTGGTCTGGCTGTTTGCCCGTGCCCTGGTCGGCAGCGTGCGCGGCGCCGTCTCGGTTGCCAACGATGTGGCCGGCGGCAAGCTCGATGGCCACATCGACGTCAGCCGCCAGGACGAAGTGGGCGAACTGATGCAGGCGATGCAGCGCATGCAGCGCGACCTGCGCGAGCGCACCGAAACCGACCAGGCCGTCGCCCGCGAGAACCTGCGCATCCGCACCGCGCTGGACTACAGCTCCACCGGCGTGTACCTGACCGACACCAGCAATACCATCGTCTACACCAATCGCGCCCTGCAGCAGACCCTGAGCCAGTACCAGGACGACGTGCGCCGCGACCTGCCGGACTTCGACGCGCAGGCCTCGCTGATCGGCAAGCCGGTCACCGTGCTGGAGCATCGCGGCGAGATGGACCAGACCCTGCTGGGCAACCTGAAGGCACACGGCGTCGCCCGTCGCCCGATGCAGTACGGCGATGCCCAGTTCGCCCAGGTGGTTTCCACCATCCGCAATGAAGGCGGCGACACCGTCGGCTACGTGGTGGAATGGCGCGACCGCACCCAGGAAGCGCAGGTGGAAGCCGAAGTGGCCCGCGTGATCGCCCAGGCCGCTGCCGGCGACCTGTCCGGCCGCATCGATGCCACCGACAAGGAAGGCTTCTTCCTGCAGCTGGCCCAGCAGATCAACGGCCTGCTGGATGCCAACGCCGGCAGCATCGAACAGATCTCCGGCCTGCTTGCCGCACTGTCGCAGGGTGACCTGACCGTGCGCATGCACGGTGACTACCAGGGCGTGTTCGCCCGTATGCGAGACGACGCCAACGCGACCGCCGCGCAGCTGAGCGAGATCGTCACCCGCATCAAGCAGTCCAGCCGCGCGATCAGCTCGGCCGCCGGCGAGATCGCCTCGGGCAACAGTGACCTGTCGCGCCGCACCGAGCAGCAGGCTGCCAACCTGGAAGAAACCGCCGCCTCGATGGAGGAGCTGACCTCCACCGTGCGCCAGAACGCCGAACATGCCCGCCAGGCCAACCAGCTCGCCATCGGCGCGCATGGCGTCGCCTCGCAGGGCGGTGAAGTGGTCGGCCAGGTGGTCACCACCATGTCGGCCATCGAAGCCTCGTCGAAGAAGATCGCCGAGATCATCTCGGTCATCGACGGCATCGCCTTCCAGACCAACATCCTGGCGCTGAATGCCGCGGTGGAAGCCGCACGCGCCGGCGAACAGGGCCGTGGCTTCGCCGTGGTCGCCAGCGAAGTGCGTACCCTCGCCCAGCGCTCGGCAGCGGCAGCCAAGGAGATCAAGGGCCTGATCGACGACTCCGTCGGCAAGGTCAACGACGGCTCTGCGCTGGTGCACAAGGCCGGCGCGACCATGGGCGAGATTGTCGCCTCGGTGCAGCGCGTGACCGACATCATGGCCGAGATCTCCGCGGCTTCGCAGGAACAGAGTGCTGGCATCGAGCAGGTCAACCAGACCGTGGTGCAGATGGACGAAACCACCCAGCAGAACGCCGCGCTGGTGGAAGAAGCCACCGCCGCCGCACGCGCAATGGAAGAACAGGCCGGTCACCTCAGCGAGGCCGTGTCGATCTTCGTGGTGGATGAAGCCGAGACCGTGGTTGCCCCACGCATCGCCGCTGCCCCGGCCCCGCGTGCTGCCGCACCGGCCGCACCGGCCCCGGTCGCCTCGCCGGCCCGCCGCATCGCCGGTGGTCGCCCCATGGCCACCGAACTGGCCGACGGAGACTGGCAGGAGTTCTGATGCCTGCCTGACCTGACGTACGAGAACGCCCTGGCCCTGCGCTGGGGCGTTTTTGTTTACGGGGTATCTGGATATCCAGCCAACGGCGAAGCCCCTCGGGGTGGTCGCGGTAGGCGCGTGGCTACTGAGGGTTGGCCGGGAGGGTGGGCTGCGCAGGGGCCGCTGCAAGTACGTCCATGTAAGCTCGGTCGCCGCTTGCTCGTGCGCGCAGTCCTGCACGCACGGCAAGGCCAGGGTTGGGCGTCCTGCCCAACCCGCCCGAGGCATGCCTCGGGCCCATGCGGCTCACGCCCCTGCGCAGCCCACCCTCCCGGCCACGGACAGTTTCCGTGCGCGTCCACCCCGGATTGAAGAAAGAAGAGCAAGAGCAAGAGCAACAGCACCGCTTCCGGGTTCAGATTCGCTTTCCGCAGGAAAACGGATCTGCCCCCTCTTCCCAGTTGGAAACCCAACGCTCTTGCCGTCCGTCACAGGAATGCCGAGAGGGCTGGGTCGGGGTGGGCTGGCGGGACCGTTGGCGCCATGGATGGCGCCATCGAGCCCCCAAGGGTGAGGGCGCTTTGCTTGCGAAGCACTGCTTCGCAAGCGCCCGAACGCCCAGCCGCCAGCGGCTGGGCCGGACCGCGGAGCGGGGTTTACGGCGTGTCCCGCCAGCCCACCCCGACCCAGCCTCCCACTGAAAATTCAGAGCCGACCAACCGCTGTTGCTGTTGCTGTTGCTTCAAAAGCCTGCCGCAGGCAGCGCCGCAGCCGCCGCTGCAAGGAAACCTGAATACGTTCGGACACCGCACCTCAATCCCCCGCCCGCGCGGCCGATAACGGGGTTGTCACCGCTTGTCCCGCTGTGACCGGCACGGCGCCGCCCGCCCGCTTCGACCTGGTCCTGCTCGATGAATCTCATGCATCGCTGGCAACACTACTTCAGCAACCTCTCCGTCCGGCGCAAGCTCAACCTGCTGACGCTGCTCATCGCGCTTGGCGTGATCGCGCTCTCGGTGATCGCCGCCCGCATGCAGTACCTCGACCTGACCGAGACCCGCAAGACTGCGCTGAAGACCCAGGTCGAACTCAGCTACGGCATCCTCCAGCACTACCATCGCCTGGCCGGTACCGGCGAGCTCAGCGAGGACGCTGCCAAGGCCGCCGCCCTGCAGGCGCTGGAAGTGATGCGCGCCGATAACGATGCCTACTACTTCAACATCTACGACACCGGCTACCGCCTGCTGATGCACCCGTTCCGCAAGGACCTGGTCGGCAAGGACATGAAGGACTTCCGCACCGACGACGGCGTGCGCATCTACTACGACCAGGTGGAAGCAGCCAAGGCCGGTGGCGGCTTCGTCAACTACCGCTGGGCCAAGCCCGGCAGCAAGGGCGAGGTCGAGAAGGTGGCTTACGCCGGCCTGTTCGCGCCCTGGAACTGGGTGGTCAGCAGTGGCGTCTACATGGACGACGTGCAGAAGCAGGCACTGGTGTTCACCGCCATCATGGCCGTCTCCGGTGGCGTGCTGGTACTGATCGTGCTGGCCCTGAGCTGGCTCATCGGCAACCGCATCGCCGTACCGCTGAAGCAGGCAACGGCCGTCGCCGAGGGTATCGCCCGCGGCAGGCTGGACAGCCACATCGGCCCGCAGCCGCATGACGAGACCGGCCGCCTGCTGGACGCCATGTCGGGCATGCAGCAGCAGCTGCACGCGGTGATCAGCGGCCAGCGCGAGATGGCGCGTCGCCACGACGGCGGCGAACTGAGCTACCGCATCGATGCCAGCGCCTTCCCCGGCGAGTACGGGCTGATGGTGCAGGAAACCAATGCTCTGGTCGGCGGCCACGTGCAGACCCTGCACGATGTGCTGGACGTGGTGCAGCAGTACGCGGTGGGCGATCTGAGCCGCGACGTCGCGCGCTACCCCGGCGAGAAGGCCGCGATGACCACCACCGTCGACACGGTCAAGGCCAACCTCGGCCGCATCAACGCCGAGATCAAGCAGCTGGCCAGTGCCGCCGCCGCAGGCGACTTCAGCCGCCGTGGCGACGCGCAGCGCTTCGATCACGATTTCCGCCTGATGCTGGAAAACCTCAACGCGATGATGGCGGTCAGCGATGACAACCTCGGCAAGCTCTCGCAGCTGCTGTCGGCCATCGCCGAAGGCGACCTGACCGCGCGCATGCACGGCGACTACCAGGGCGTGTTCGCATGCATGCGGGACGACGCCAACACCACCGTCACCCAGCTGACCCAGATCGTCGGCCAGATCCAGGCCAGCGCGTCCAGCATCACCCTCGCCGCTGGCGAGATCGCGTCGGGCAACAGCGATCTATCGCGCCGTACCGAGCAGCAGGCCGCCAATCTGGAAGAAACCGCCGCGTCGATGGAGGAACTGACCTCCACCGTGCGCCAGAACGCCGAGCACGCCCGCCAGGCCAATCAGCTGGCGATCGGCGCGCAGGGTGTTGCTTCTCAAGGCGGCAGCGTGGTCGGCCAGGTGGTCAACACCATGTCGGCCATCGAAGCCTCGTCGAAGAAGATCGCCGAGATCATCTCGGTCATCGACGGCATCGCCTTCCAGACCAACATCCTGGCGCTGAACGCCGCAGTGGAAGCCGCACGTGCCGGCGAACAGGGCCGTGGCTTCGCCGTGGTCGCCAGCGAAGTGCGTACCCTCGCCCAGCGCTCGGCCGCCGCGGCCAAGGAGATCAAGGGCCTGATCGATGATTCGGTCGGCAAGGTCGCCGAAGGCTCCAGCCTGGTGCACCAGGCCGGCAGCACCATGGGCGAGATCGTCGCCTCGGTGCAGCGCGTGACCGACATCATGGCCGAGATCTCCGCGGCTTCGCAGGAGCAGTCGGCTGGCATCGAGCAGGTCAACCAGACCGTGGTGCAGATGGACGAAACCACCCAGCAGAATGCTGCGCTGGTGGAAGAAGCCACCGCCGCCGCACGTGCGATGGAAGAACAGGCTGGCCAGCTGGCCGACGCCGTGGCGATCTTCCGCCTGGACAACCAGGTCTCGGCCGCGATGAAGGCAGTGGCCGCGCGTGTCGAGCCGGTGCATGTTGCCGCCGCCGTGGCGCGTCCGCGGCCGGCTCCGACGCCAGCACCGGTTCGCCGCACCGGCAGCAACGCCAGCACCTTCGTCGCCAGCGACAGCGACTGGCAGGAATTCTGAGACCCACCCGCGGCGGCTTCGGCCGCCGCCTCTGCCGATGGACACGTCCCCCGTGCAAAGTCCTACTCCCATCGTCACCGGCCCGCGCGAATTCGAGTTCGCCGACCGTGATTTCCGCCGCGTCTGCGACCTGATCTACCAGCGCGTGGGCATTGCCCTTGCCCCGGCAAAGCGCGATATGGTCTATGGCCGCCTGTCGCGCCGCCTGCGCACGCTGGGCATGCGCAGCTTCCAGCAGTATCTGGACCATCTGGAGCAGGAAGACGGTGACGAGTGGCAGGCGTTCACCAACGCGCTGACCACCAACCTGACCTCATTCTTCCGCGAGCCGCACCACTTCGACAAGCTGCGCGAGGAGCTGCAGCAGCGCTCCAGCCGCACACCGTTGCTGCTGTGGTCGTGCGCCGCCTCCACCGGCGAAGAGCCTTACTCGATGGCGATCACCGCCTGCGAAGCCTTCGGCACCCTGAAGCCACCGGTACGCATCATCGCCACCGACGTCGATACCCAGGTGCTGGCCACCGCCGGCCGTGGCGTCTACAACATCGACCGCGTCACCAGCCTCGATCCGGATCTGCGCCGCCGCTACTTCCAGCGCGGCAGCGGCCCCAACGAGGGCCAGTGCCGCGTGCTGCCGGCGCTGCGCGAGCTGATCGAGTTCCGCCCATTGAACCTGCTTGCCCCGCGCTACGACGTCGGCGGCCCGTTCGACGCACTGTTCTGCCGCAACGTGATGATCTACTTCGACAAGCCGACCCAGCGCGCGATCCTCGGCCGGCTGGTACAGCACCTGTCCGACGATGGCCTGCTCTACACCGGCCACTCGGAGAACTACCTGCACGCCGCCGACCTGATCCAGCCCTGCGGGCGCACTCTGTACCGCCGTGCGGCAAAGGCCGGCGCATGAACGCATCGCTGCGCACCGATGATGTGATGCGTTACCAGGACGCGCGCTTCAAGACCATTGCGGCCAAGCTGCTGCCGACCCAGTACCTGGTGGTCGATGACACCACTGCGCTGACCACCACGCTGGGCTCCTGCGTGGCGGCCTGCCTGCGCGACCCGGTGCTGAAGATCGGCGGCATGAACCATTTCCTGTTGCCCGAGGGCAACGCCGGCGATGGCGCGCCCGCGCGTTACGGCAGCTACGCGATGGAACTGCTGATCAACGACATGCTCAAGCGCGGCGCGCACCGCAAACGCATCGAGGCCAAGGTGTTCGGTGGCGCCAACGTCCTCAAGGGCTTCACCAGCAACCCGGTCGGCACGCGCAACGCCGAGTTCGTGCGCCAGTACCTGCAGGCCGAGCACATCCCGATCATTGCCGAGGATCTGTGCGGCATCCATCCGCGCAAGATCTGGTTCTTCGCCGATACCGGCCGCGTGGTGGTGCAGCGCCTGCCGCATGCCCATGAGGCCGAAGTGGCCGCGACCGAATCGGCGGTGCGTGCACGCCTGTCCAAGGCCCCGGTCACCGGCGGCGTGGAGCTGTTCGAATGACCCTGACCGGCAACGCCCCCTGCCGGGTCCTGATCGTCGACGACTCCGCCGTGGTGCGCCAGATGCTCACGGAAATCCTGTCCAGCGATCCGTCCATCGATGTGGTCGGCACCGCCGCCGACCCGCTGCTGGCGCGCGAGAAGATCAAGCGCCTGGCCCCGGATGTAATCACCCTGGACGTGGAAATGCCGCGCATGGATGGGCTGGCGTTCCTGGAAAACCTGATGCGCCTGCACCCGCTGCCGGTGGTGATGATCTCCTCGCTGACCGAACGCGGCGCCGACACCACGCTGCAGGCGCTGGCGTTGGGTGCGGTGGATTTCGTGTCCAAGCCAAAGCTGGACGTGGCGCGCGGCCTGCAGGCCTACGCCGACGAGATCATCGCCAAGGTCAAGATGGCGGCGCGCTCGCGCGTCCGCCCGCTGGTGCGCGCCGCCGCACCGAAACTCCTGCTGGACGCCGCGCCTGCGATGCGCCCCGCTGCTCCGCAGTTCCGTACCACCGACCGCCTGATCGCGATCGGCTCGTCGGCCGGTGGCACCGAGGCCCTGCGTGTAGTGCTGGAAGGCATGCCCGCCGACGGCCCGGCCGTGGTGATGACCCAGCATCTGCCGGCCAGCTTCAGCAGCGCCTTCGCCGAACGCCTGGACCGGCACTCGGCAATGGCCGTACGCGAGGCCAGCGACGGCGAAGCGGTGCTGCCCGGCCACGCCTACCTGCCACCGGGTGGCAAGCACCTGCGCATCATCCGCGACGGTGCACGCTGGCGCTGCCGGGTCGACGACGGCCCGGCAGTGAACCGGCACAAGCCCGCGGTGGACGTGCTGTTCCGCTCGGTCGCGCAGAACGCCGGCGGCAACGCCATCGGCGCCATTCTCACCGGCATGGGCGATGACGGCGCCCGTGGCCTGCTGGAGATGCGCCAGGCCGGCGCCCCGACGCTGGTGCAGGACGAGGCCACCAGTGTGGTCTGGGGCATGCCCGGTGCCGCGTTCAAGCTCGGCGCTGCCGAAGAGCAGGTGCCGCTGGAGCGGATTGCCGAGCGGTTGCTGGCCCTCGCCCGCGGCTGCCAGGCCCCTGCAGAGCCGAGCCCACGCTCGGCTCTGCACCCTGCTGGACACCTCCAAGAGACGTCAGGCGCAATTGCCGATCCGCCGGCAGCACCTTCGACCATTGATGTTTCAACGGCGCTGCTCGAGGCTGGACCCTGCCGCAAGCCATGCGCGCCAAACGGGAGGCCCGCAGGACACCGACTTGGAGCGCGGCTGGAGCGGGTCGTATAGTCAGGTATCGCACAGCAATGGAACGCCGATGAACGTTACCCCGCAAGGCCGCGCTGCTCGGGTACGCAGGGAGGGAGGTCCGGGTAACGGGCAATACCCACTGCGCAACCTGTCGCATTTGCCCGGATGGGGCGCCGTCGTTCGTGATGAGACCGCATGTTCCAGGGATCAAGGAAAATCCTGCAGCGACATGGACCGCTCATGCTGAAAGTTCTCCCGACCCTTGCTCACGTTTGGTTGATCGCCTCGATCACAATGGCCGTTCCGGGCTGCAACAAGGAACGCTCATACCCGGTCTATCGCGAGAATCCGGCGCCAAAGGATGCGCTGCCGATTGTGATTCGGGTCCATGATGCACCCGTGGATGTCCCCGTTCCTTCGGTCTTCGTCACGTATGAGATAGACCCACTCTGTCTCCCTCCGGTCAACAATTGGGAGGGGGTGCAGTACGAGCCGAACCAGCACAAGGTTGAGCTTCAGGCACAGCGCCTCAGTGCCACTGAATTCAGCAGTGTTGTATTCAACGATGGCATGGAAGTTGCCGACTATTACGGTCGCGGCCCGTGCACTTGGACACCCGTGCTCGTGGAAGCTTCATTCGCCTTCATCATCGATGATCGCCCTATCCAAGCAACCGCATGGACTTCATTCACAAAGCTTGAAACCGAGAAACTCGCTACTACCTACGTACATCGCGCCTTACGCCCCATGACTTCAGGGGGATCGCCAGAGTGGACGCCTACCGAGCCTTCGACTTGGTACGAGAAGATGCCTCAAGATAAGCGAAAGGATTACTTCCCAATCGAAATCTCCACACGGACTGAAGGAACAGCCCAATGAATCCTGGAGCAAATGCAGCCCTCTCAGATCATGTCTATAAGGATCCGCTCCCTGCGCCCAAGGCCATTGTTACCATTGCCGGGACGGAATATCGTGTATTGGCCAGCCTAAACTCCGCCACCGGCTACCAAGGCGTCATTTACCATAATCTCGAATCCAAAGAAGTAATCGTCACCCATCGCGGTACCGAGTTTGATCGCCAGCCTCTGATTGACGGCGGCATCGACGCTGCGATGGTCACCGCAAGAGTCAACGCACAACTCGGTGATGCCCTCGCACTGACCAAGCAGGCGATCGATCTGGCTAAAGAGAATGGGTATGGTCCGGTGTACGTCACCGGCCACTCGCTGGGCGGCGCGCTCGCCCAGATCACTGCACACCACTACAACCTCCCCGGCGACGCATTCAATCCTTACGGTGCTGCCGGGCTGGCGTATCGCCTTCCTGAGGGCCAGCCGGCCAACGCGGCGCCCTTCACCAACCATGTGATGGCAGGCGACCTGGTCAGTGCGGGCGGTCCTCATTACGGCAAGGTCGAGATGTATGCGCAGCCCAGGGAACTGGAGGTCCTGCGCAACGCCGAGCACGGCCAGCGCATCGCCTCGCTTGGAACACCTGGGATGAAAAGCGGCCATGTCATGTCCGCCGCGGTGGCGGTCCAGTTGGGCGACTCCCATCGATTGGTTCATTTCCTTGATCGCGTGACCGACAAGGGCCCGGTGCAGTCTGTACTGGACAATCCCCAGGCCCGGATCACAGATCCTGAAGACCTGCGCCGGATTGTCGACTACCGCAGTGATGTTCATCAGTTGCGCGCAGGCGCGACCGTGCTGGTCGGCGGCGGACCTGGCCTGCTGCGCGACGGGGTCAATTACCTGCGCGGTATTGAGGAAGCCGGTGCATATGCCCGCCGCGAGGCTGAAGCGGAGCAGCGGGCCCAGAATGCGCTCAGGCCGGGGGAGCAACTGACCCAGGATGCAACCGACAAGGGCTCGCCCTCTCTCGGCAATCCCGGCTTCTCTCCCAGGAGTCCATTGCAGGAGAGCATTGAGTCAACCTTGGACAAGGCAGGCTTGGATCCCAGGAAGGAAGGCCATCCAGACCATGTGCTCTACCAGCAGATCCGCGATGGTGTATCCGCCCTGGATGCCAGGCACGGGCGCAGCTTCGATGAAACCAGTGAGCGCATGACGGCCAGCCTGCTTGCGACGGCCAAGAGCAGCGGCCTCGAACGCGTTGATCATGTGGTCCTGGGCAGTCCACCCAGCGATGACTCGGGCCCTCGCCTGTTCGTTGTGCAGGGAGCACCGGGCAATCCGGCACACCTGCGGGCGTCGGTTCCGATCAGCGAGGCAATCAATACGCCGGTAGAGCAGTCGATCGCCAAGGCCGAACAGATTGCGCAGGCACAGCAGGTCGGTCAGCAAGACCACGCCCAGGAGCAGACCCGAACCGCGATGCGCATGGGCTAGGCCACCTGGCCGGGCACAATAAAAACCCGGCTTTCACCAGAGGTTCTTCGTTTCAACGGGTTGTCGGCCAGCGGCCGGCACTACCATGCGTCATCCGCTCACAAAAAAACCCCCGGCGCGAGCCGGGGTTTTTCAGTTACCGCATCAGGCGGCGACCGTCTTGGCCACGTCCTGGTATTCCTCGATCTGGTCGAAGTTCATGTAGCGGTAGATCTCCGCACCATTGGCGTTGATCACGCCGATGTCCGCCATGTACTCGTCCTTGGTCGGGATGCGGCCCAGACGCGAGCAGATCGCCGCCAGTTCCGCCGAACCCAGGTACACGTTGGTGTTGCGGCCCAGGCGGTTCGGGAAGTTGCGGGTCGAGGTCGACATCGCGGTGGAGCCTTCGCGGATCTGCGCCTGGTTGCCCATGCACAGCGAGCAGCCCGGCATTTCCATGCGTGCACCGGTGGCGCCGAAGGTGCCGTACACGCCTTCCTTGGTCAGCTCCGAGGCATCCATCTTGGTCGGCGGGGCCACCCACAGGCGGGTCGGCAGGTCACGCTTGCCTTCCAGCAGCTTGGCAGCGGCGCGGAAGTGACCGATGTTGGTCATGCACGAACCGATGAACACTTCGTCGATCTTGGCGCCGGCCACTTCGGACAGGGTCTTCACGTCGTCCGGGTCGTTCGGGCAGGCCACGATCGGCTCGTGGATGTCGGCCAGGTCGATCTCGATGACGGCAGCGTATTCGGCATCGGCATCCGGCTCCAGCAGCTCCGGGTTGGCCAGCCACGCTTCCATCTTCTCGATACGGCGCTGCAGCGAACGCGGATCCTGGTAACCCTCGGCAATCATCCACTTCAGCAGGGTGATGTTGCTGTTGAGGTACTCGATGATCGGCTCCTTGTTCAGGCGCACCGAGCAACCGGCCGCCGAACGCTCGGCCGAGGCGTCGGACAGTTCGAACGCCTGCTCGACCTTCAGTTCCGGCAGGCCTTCGATTTCCAGGATGCGACCGGAGAAGATGTTCTTCTTGCCAGCCTTGGCCACGGTCAGCAGGCCCGACTTGATCGCGTACAGCGGGATCGCGTTGACCAGGTCACGCAGGGTCACGCCCGGCTGCATCTTGCCCTTGAAGCGCACCAGCACCGACTCCGGCATGTCCAGCGGCATCACGCCGGTGGCAGCGGCGAAGGCGACCAGGCCCGAACCGGCCGGGAACGAAATGCCCACCGGGAAACGGGTGTGCGAGTCACCACCGGTACCGACGGTGTCCGGCAACAGCATGCGGTTGAGCCAGCTGTGGATCACGCCGTCGCCCGGACGCAGCGAGACGCCGCCACGGGTGGAGATGAACTCTGGCAGAGTGTGGTGGGTCTTCACGTCCACCGGCTTCGGGTAAGCGGCGGTGTGGCAGAACGACTGCATCACCAGATCGGCCGAGAAGCCCAGGCAGGCCAGGTCCTTCAGCTCGTCGCGGGTCATCGGTCCGGTGGTGTCCTGCGAGCCGACCGAGGTCATCTTCGGTTCGCAGTAGGTGCCCGGGCGCATGCCCTGGCCTTCCGGCAGGCCACAGGCGCGGCCAACCATCTTCTGCGCCAGCGAGAAGCCCTTGCCGGTATCGACCGGCTGCACCGGCAGGCGGAACAGATCGGTCGGGGCCAGGCCCAGCGCTTCGCGCGCCTTGCCGGTCAGGCCTCGGCCGATGATCAGCGGAATGCGGCCACCGGCGCGCACTTCGTCGAACAGCACTTCGGACTTGACCTGGAACTCGGCGATCACTTCACCGTTCTTCAGCGCCTTGCCTTCGTACGGACGCAGCTCGACCACATCGCCGTGCTCCATCTTCGACACGTCCAGCTCGATCGGCAGTGCACCGGCATCTTCCATGGTGTTGTAGAAGATCGGGGCGATCTTCGAACCCAGGCAGACGCCACCGGCGCGCTTGTTCGGGATGAACGGAATGTCATCGCCGGTCCACCACAGCACGCTGTTGGTGGCCGACTTGCGCGAGGAACCGGTGCCGACCACGTCGCCAACGTAGGCGACCAGGTGACCCTTGTCCTTCAGCGACAGGATCTGCTGGATCGGGCCGCGCTTGCCGTCTTCTTCCGGGGTGAACGGCGCGTCGTCGCGCTTGTTCTTCAGCATCGCCAGGGCGTGCATCGGGATGTCCGGGCGGGTGGTCGCGTCCGGTGCCGGCGACAGGTCGTCGGTGTTGGTTTCGCCCGGCACCTTGAACACGGTGACGGTCAGGCTCTGCGGCACTTCCGGGTTGCTGGTGAACCACTCGGCGTCGGCCCAGCTCTGCAGCACGGCCTGGGCGTTGGCGTTGCCGGCCTTGGCCTTTTCCTGCACATCGTGGAAGGCATCAAATACCAGCAGAGTCTTCTTCAGACCGTTGGCGGCGATGGTGCCGACGCTGGCGTCGTCCAGCAGCTGCACCAGAGGGGCAACGTTGTAACCGCCGAGCATGGTGCCCAGCAGTTCGGTGGCGCTCCACGGCTGATCAGGGGGTTCTGCTCGCTGCCCAGGGCGATCGCCGCCAGGTACGAGGCCTTGACCTTGGCCGCGTCATCGACGCCGGCCGGCACGCGGTGGGTCAGCAGGTCGAGCAGGAACTCGGCCTCGCCCTGCGGCGGGTTCTTCAGCAGTTCGATGACATCGGCCGTCTGCTGCGCGCTCAGCGGCAGCGGCGGGATGCCAAGCGCAGCGCGCTCGGCGACGTGGTGGCGGTAGGCTTCCAACATGACAACTCCCGGGTAATGCGTAGGTTGAAAAAAAGTGGGCTCAGGCTTGCGGCACGATCAGCTTCAGGCCCTTGAAGTAGTCGCGGTAAAACGTGTCGTTCCAGGTGATCAGGCCATCGCACTGCAGCAGTGCGTGGGCGCCGACCATGAATTCGTCCAGGCTGCGGCGGCTGCCGCTGCGCTGGCGGTGGCGGCGGTGCATCTCGCCGGCGCGCAGCGCCGACTTGGCTTCCATCGGGTTGAAGTGCACGCCCATTTCTTCCAGCGCTTCGAGCACCTCGGCACCGCCACGCAGCGATGCGCAGACTTCGGCCAGGGTCGCGCCGCAGACCACCACGCGGCCACCGACCAGGCTCTGCCTGAGGATGGCTTCCACGGCATCGGCCTGCGGGCCATTGCTGAGCAGCTCGACCAGCACCGGAGAGTCGACGGCGATCATCACGGCTTATTCCTCGTCACGCACCGCACGTACCGCTGCGTCGGACGATTCGAAACCGTCCAGCGCGAACTTGCCGCGCGCCCGTGAAATGGCATCGTCAACACTCTTGCGCAGGATGATGCGGCTGCCGTCCAGCTCGACCTTCAGCAGCGTGCCCTTGGTCAGGCCGAGGGCATCACGCACCGCCTTGGGCAGGGTGATCTGTCCGCGTTCTGCAACAGTGGCTTCCATCGGTAGGCCCTCCAGAGTATGCACAAATTATACATACTTCCCCGGGCATACTTCCACCCTGAACAGGACCGGCACCCCGCCAGCCCTTGCCTCGCAAAGGATCGGCCACAAACGTGACATACGCCATACACCTTCCCCTGTAGTCTGGAACCGATGCCGCAGGCCGGAACCCGGCCCGGGTGAATCCATTCAGTTTCGGGTTCATACTGGAACCACCGGGGCCGTCAGGCCTGCGGCGACCGCAAGCAGGTCCGCCCATGCGCGGGCCACTGCAAGCCATCCGCAAGAAGGAGTTACCCCGCATGAGCGATTCGTTCTCCACCCGTAGCCAGCTGAACGTCGGCGGCAAGACCTACGACTACTTCAGCCTGCCCACGCTGGGCCAGCGCTTCGATATCTCCCACCTGCCCTACTCGATGAAGATCCTGCTGGAGAACCTGCTCCGGCACGAGGACGGCGGCATCACCGTCGGCAAGGACCACATCGAAGCCGTGGCCCGCTGGAACCCGGCGGCCGAGCCGGACACCGAAATCGCCTTCATGCCGGCGCGCGTGGTCCTGCAGGACTTCACCGGCGTGCCCTGCGTGGTCGACCTCGCCGCGATGCGCGACGCGGTGGTCAAGCTCGGCGGCTCGCCTGAGCAGATCAACCCGCAGATTCCCTCCGAACTGGTCATCGACCACTCGGTGCAGGTCGATGTGTTCGGCAAGCCGGACGCACTGGACCTCAACGGCAAGATCGAATTCCAGCGCAACCAGGAACGCTACGGCTTCCTGCGCTGGGGCCAGAAGGCCTTCGATAACTTCAAGGTAGTGCCGCCGAACACCGGCATCGTCCACCAGGTGAACCTGGAGAACCTGGCCCGCGTGGTGATGACCGCGGACAAGGACGGCAAGGCGGTCGCCTACCCTGATACCGTGTTCGGTACCGACAGCCACACCACCATGATCAACGGCATCGGCGTGCTGGGCTGGGGCGTGGGCGGCATCGAAGCGGAGGCGGCCATGCTCGGCCAGCCGTCGTCGATGCTGATCCCGCAGGTGGTCGGCTTCAAGCTGACCGGCAAGCTGCCCGAGGGCGCCACCGCCACCGACCTGGTGCTGACCGTCACCCAGATGCTGCGCAAGCTGGGCGTGGTCGGCAAGTTCGTCGAGTTCTACGGTGACGGCCTGCAGCACCTGCCGCTGGCCGACCGTGCCACCATCGGCAACATGGCGCCGGAATACGGCGCCACCTGCGGCATCTTCCCGATCGACGCCGAGTCGCTGAACTACCTGCGCCTGTCCGGCCGCAGCGAAGAGCAGATCGATCTGGTCGAAGCCTATGCCAAGGCGCAGGGCCTGTGGCACGAACCGGGCAGCCCGCACGCGCAGTACAGCACCACGCTGGAACTGGACATGGGCACGGTGAAGCCGTCGCTGGCCGGCCCGAAGCGCCCGCAGGACCGCGTGCTGCTGGAAGACGTGCAGAAGAACTACCGCGAAGCCCTGGTCGGCATGACCGCCAACCGTGACAAGCGCAGCGACGACGTCTCGTCGTTCGTCAATGAAGGCGGCGGTGCCGCAGTCGGCAACGAGCAGCTGGCCAAGGGCTTCGCCGATATCGAGATCGAGAACCGCAAGGTGCGGCTGAAGGACGGTGCGGTGGTCATCGCCGCCATCACCTCGTGCACCAACACCTCCAACCCGGCGGTGATGATCGGCGCCGGCCTGCTGGCCCGCAATGCGGCCGCCAAGGGCCTGAACCGCCAGCCGTGGGTCAAGACCTCGCTCGGGCCGGGTTCGCGTGTGGTCACCGACTACCTGGAAAAGGCCGGTGTACTGAAGGAGCTGGAGAAGATCGGCTTCTACGTGGTCGGCTACGGCTGCACCACCTGCATCGGCAACTCCGGCCCGCTGCCGACCGAAGTCAGCGCCGGCATCGCCACCGGCGACCTGGTCGTCACCTCGGTACTGTCCGGCAACCGCAACTTCGAGGGCCGCGTGCACCCCGAAGTGAAGATGAACTACCTGGCCAGCCCGCCGCTGGTGGTGGCCTATGCCATCGCCGGCACCACCGACATCGACCTGACCACCCAGCCGCTGGGCACCGGCAGCGATGGCCAGCCGGTGTTCCTGCGCGACATCTGGCCGAGCAACAAGGAAATCGGCGACGTCATCGCCGCCACCATCGGCCCGGAGATGTTCAAGCAGAACTACGCCGATGTGTTCAAGGGTGATACCCGCTGGAACACCATCGCTTCTCCGGACGGCAACCTGTACGAGTGGAGCGATGCCTCTACCTACATCAAGAACCCGCCGTACTTCGATGGCATGACCATGCAGACCGGCAGCATCGACGATGTGCACGGTGCACGCGTGATGGGCCTGTTCGGTGATTCGATCACCACCGACCACATCTCCCCGGCCGGCAACATCAAGAAGGACTCGCCGGCAGGCCGCTTCCTGCAGGAACGCGGCGTGCAGCCGGCCGACTTCAACAGCTACGGCAGCCGCCGCGGCAACGATGACGTGATGGTCCGCGGCACGTTCGCCAACATCCGCATCAAGAACCTGATGTTCGGTGGCGAGGAAGGCGGCAACACCCTGTACTACCCGGCCGGCGGCGGCCAGCCGGAGAAGCTGGCGATCTACGATGCAGCCATGAAGTACAAGGCTGACAAGGTGCCGCTGGTGGTGTTGGCCGGCAAGGAATACGGCACCGGCTCGTCGCGTGACTGGGCGGCCAAGGGCACCCTGCTGCTGGGGGTGAAGGCGGTCGTGGCCGAGAGCTTCGAGCGCATCCACCGCTCCAACCTGGTCGGCATGGGCGTGCTGCCGCTGCAGTTCCGCAACGGCGAGAACGCACAGAGCCTGGGCCTGGACGGTTCGGAAGTGATCGACATCACCGGCCTGCAGGACGGTGCCAGCAAGCGCGCTACGGTCACCGCGACCAAGGCCGACGGCACCAAGAAGACCTTCGAAGTCTCGGTGATGCTGCTGACCCCGAAGGAAGTCGAGTACTTCCGCCATGGTGGCCTGCTGCAGTACGTGCTGCGCCAGTTGGCAGCCAAGTAACTGGTAGCGCCGGGCCATGCCCGGCGGATCCCGGAAGCAAACGCAAAGGGCCGGATCCTCACAGATCCGGCCCTTTGCTTTGGCGTTCGCCGGGCATGGCCCGGCGCTACCTACCGCCGCGGGGCGTCCGGGTCGGTGCGCAGGGCCTTCAGCAGGCCCCACATGTAGAACGCCAGGGTGAACGAGAACGGCAGGCCGCACAGCACCACCGCGGTCTGCATCGCACTGAAGTTGCCGGCCAGCAGCAGGCCGACGCTGGCCACGGTGATGCCGGCCGCCCAGAACACGCGCAGCCAGATCGGCGCGTCGTGGCCATCCTCCACGCCGTCGTCAACGCGACGGGTGCACAGGTTGGCGATCATCAGCGTGCCCGAATCGACCGGAGTCAGGAACAGCACGAAGCCGATGACCACTGCGGCGCCGGCCACGTACGGCGCGGCGGGCAGGTACTCCAGCAGCTTGAACAGCGTCATCGCCGCATCATGCTGGGCCACGTCCCCCAGGATCGCCTGGCCGTGGTTGAGCACCAGGTCGATGGCGGTGTTGCCGAAGATCGACAGCCAGGCCAGGGTGAAGCCGAGCGGGATCAGCAGCACGCCCATGATCACTTCGCGGATGGTGCGACCACGCGAGATGCGCGCCACGAAAAGACCGACGAACGGCGCCCAGGCGATCCACCACGCCCAGTAGAACAGCGTCCACGAGCCCATCCACTCACGGCCCTTCGGGTCGTTGAGGTACATGTCGAAGCTCTTGCGCACGAATGCGCCGAGATAATCGCCGGTGTTCTGGATCAGACCATCGAACAGGTGCAGGGTCGGGCCGGTGACCAGCACGAACAGCAGCAGGCCGCACAGCAGGCGCACGTTGAGGTTGGAGAGCCAGGCAATGCCCTTCTCCACACCCGCCACCACGCCGATGGTGGCCACCACCATCATCACCAGCACGATTGCCACCAGCACCTGCGGCGTATCCGGAATGTGGAACAGGTAGACCAGGCCGGACTGCACCACCAGCGCGCCGATGCCGAGGTTGGTCACCATCGAGATCAGCGTGGCAAGGATGCCGAAGCCATCGACCATGTCGCCGATGCGGCCATGGATGCGCTCACCGAAGATCGGGTACAGCGCCGAGCGCAGCGCCAGCGGCAGGTCGCGGCGGTAGGCGAAATAGCCCAGCGCCACGCCGACCAGCGCATACAGCGCCCAGCCGTGCAGGCCCCAGTGCAGGAAGGTCAGCACCATCGCCTCGCGGCCGGCGGCCACGGTCCCGCCGGGCTGCCCGGGCGGATTGAGGAAGTGGTCCAGCGGCTCGTAGGCGCCGTAGTACAGCAGCGCGATGCCGATGCCGGCCGAGAACAGCATCGACACCCAGGCCACGTAACCGAACGCCGGTGATTCCTCGTTGTGGCCCAGGCGGATGCGGCCATACGGTGAGAACGCCAGCCACAGCACGAAGCCCAGGCACAGCACGATCAGCAGCATGTACCACCAGCCGAACGCCGCCGAGACTTCGGCCTGCGCCCACTGCAGCCAGTGCTCGCTGCTTTCGGGATAAAGAACGGTGAGCAGCCCGAGGATGCCGATCGACACCGAAGAGCTGAAGAAGACAAAACGGTTCAAGCGCAGGGGCGAACGCTTGGGATGAGCCAGGGAAGACATGGGGTCGTCTCATCAAGTCCGAGGGGGCACATGGGCGGGGCCGGACCGGTAAACCGGGCCCATGGCGTGGGGCGCGAGCGCATCCTAGGGTTTATTGATTGAACGTTCAATCAATAAAAAGCATAATGGCGGGCAGCCCGATCCTTCGGGTCGCAATCCGTGGAGAGACAATGCCGAAGAAAGGCGTGGAACCGGTACGGCGCGAGCAGCTGATCCGGGCCACTTTCCAGACCATCGACGAGATCGGCATGGCCGATGCGACCGTCGCCACCATCGCGAAGAAAGCAGGGCTGTCCAGCGGCATCGTCGCCCACTACTTCGGCGACAAGGACGGCCTGCTCAATGCTGCAATGCGGCAGATCCTGCGTGAACTGAAGGACGCGGTCGCCCGCTACCGTGCCGACGCTGGCGATGACCCGCGCGAGCAGCTGCGCGCCATCGTCGACGGCAACTTCGACGACAGCCAGATCAACGGCACCGCGATGCGCGTCTGGCTGACCTTCTGGGCCGCCAGCATGCACCAGCCGGAACTGGCCCGGCTGCAGCGCGCCAACGACCAGCGCCTGTTCTCCAACCTGTGCCACCAGTTCAACCGCCTGCTGCCCCACCCGCAGGCCCGCCTGGCCGCCCGTGGCCTGGCCGCGATGATCGACGGCCTGTGGCTGCGCGGCAGCCTGGTCGGCGGCCAGTTCAACGCCGAGAAGTCCCGGCGCATTGCTTACGGCTACATCGACTTCCAGTTGCAGGCTGTCGCGCTATAAGCGCTTCAGCACCCGCCCCCTTCCAAGGAGTACGCCCCATGACCACCCTGCCCGTCCAACAGCTCTACATCCACGGCCAGCGCGTCGATGCCACCAGCGGCAAGACCTTCAAGACCGTGAACCCGGCCACCGGTGGCGTGATCGCTGAAGTGCAGGTCGCCAGCCAGGCCGACGTCGAACGCGCCGTGCAGAGCGCGGCCGAAGGCCAGAAGGTGTGGGCGGCGATGACTGCCATGGAGCGTTCGCGCATCCTGCGCCGCGCCGTCGAGATCCTGCGCGAGCGCAACGACGAACTGGCCCACCTGGAAACCCTGGACACCGGCAAGGCACTGGCCGAAACCACCACCGTGGACATCGTCACCGGTGCCGACGTGGTCGAGTACTACGCCGGCCTGGCCACCGCCATCGAAGGCATCCAGCTGCCGCTGCGCGAATCGAGCTTCTTCTACACCCGCCGCGAGCCGCTGGGCGTGGTCGCCGGCATCGGCGCCTGGAACTACCCGATCCAGATCGCCATGTGGAAGTCGGCCCCGGCCCTGGCCGCCGGCAATGCGATGGTGTTCAAGCCGTCCGAAGTGACCCCGCTGACCGCGATCCGCCTGGCCGAGATCTACACCGAAGCCGGTGTGCCGGCCGGCGTGTTCAACGTCGTGCAGGGCCCGGGCCGCGAGATCGGCCAGTGGCTGACCGAGCACCCGGTGATCGAGAAGATCTCCTTCACCGGCGGCGTCGCCACCGGCAAGAAGGTCATGGCCAGCGCCGCATCCTCGTCGCTGAAGGAAGTGACCATGGAGCTGGGCGGCAAGTCGCCGCTGGTGATCTGCGATGACGCCGACCTCGACCGCGCCGCCGACATCGCGGTGATGGCCAACTTCTTCAGCTCCGGCCAGGTCTGCACCAACGGCACCCGCGTGTTCGTGCCGCGCAGCATGCTGGCCGCGTTCGAAGCCGCCGTGGTCGAGCGCGTCAAGCGCATCCGCATCGGCGACCCGATGGCCGCCGAGACCAACTTCGGTCCGCTGACCAGCTTCCCGCACATGGAAAACGTGCTGCGCTACATCGAAAGCGGCAAGGCCGAAGGCGCTCGCCTGCTGACCGGCGGCGGCCGTGCCACCGAAGGCGCGCTGGCCAATGGCGCCTACGTGCTGCCGACCGTGTTCTCCGACTGCCGCGATGACATGACCATCGTCAAGGAAGAGATCTTCGGGCCGGTGATGAGCATCCTTGCCTACGACGACGAAGACGAAGTGGTGCGTCGTGCCAACGACACCACCTTCGGCCTCGCCGCCGGCGTGGTCAGCAAGGACATCAGCCGCGCCCATCGCATCATCCACCGCCTGGAAGCCGGCATCTGCTGGATCAACACCTGGGGCGAATCGCCGGCCGAAATGCCGGTCGGCGGCTACAAGGAATCCGGCGTCGGCCGTGAGAACGGCATTTCCACCCTCGGCCACTACACCCGCATCAAGTCTGTGCAGGTGGAACTGGGCGACTACGCCAGCGTGTTCTGATCGGCGCGCCGCGAGCGCGCACCTTCGTCCGGCCACTGCGCCGATCCGACATTCCGCCGGGACGCCTGCACGCAGCGCGCCCCGGCCTGCAGGAGACACCCATGAGCACCCATAACGAGTACGACTACATCATCATCGGCGCCGGTTCGGCCGGCAACGTGCTGGCCACCCGCCTCACCGAAGATGCCGATGTCAGCGTGCTGCTGCTGGAAGCCGGTGGCCCGGACTACCGGCTCGACTTCCGTACCCAGATGCCGGCGGCACTGGCCTTCCCGCTGCAGGGCAAGCGCTACAACTGGGCGTACAAGACCGATCCCGAGCCCTTCATGAACAACCGCCGCATGGACTGCGGCCGTGGCAAGGGGCTGGGTGGCTCGTCGCTGATCAACGGCATGTGCTACATCCGCGGCAACGCGATGGACTACGACAACTGGGCCAGCATGCCCGGCCTGGAAGACTGGACCTACCTGGACTGCCTGCCGTACTTCCGCAAGGCCGAAACCCGTGACATCGGCCCCAACGACTACCACGGTGGCGAAGGTCCGCTGCGGGTGACCACGCCGAAGGCCGGCAACAACGAGCTGTTCGCCGCGATGGTCGAGGCCGGCGTGCAGGCCGGCTACCCGCGCACCGACGACCTCAACGGCTACCAGCAGGAAGGCTTCGGCCCGATGGACCGCACGGTGACCCCGAAGGGCCGTCGTTCCAGCACCGCCCGCGGCTACCTGGACCTGGCCAAGCCGCGCCCGAACCTGACCATCGTCACCCACGCGCTGACCGACCGCATCCTGTTCTCGGGCAAGCGTGCGGTGGGCGTGCAGTGGCTGCACAACGACCAGCCGCAGCGTGCCACCGCCCGCCGCGAAGTGCTGCTGTGTGGCGGCGCCATCGCCTCGCCGCAGATCCTGCAGCGCTCGGGCGTCGGCCCGGCCGACCTGCTGCGCAGCCTGGACATCGACCTGGTGCACCACCTGCCGGGCGTCGGCGCCAACCTGCAGGATCACCTGGAGATGTACCTGCAGTACGAGTGCAAGAAGCCCGTCTCGCTGGCGCCGGCACTGAAGCTGTACAACCAGCCGGCCATCGGTGCCGAGTGGCTGTTCCTGGGCACCGGCATCGGCGCCAGCAACCAGTTCGAGGCCGGTGGCTTCATCCGCAGCGACGCCGAATTCGACTGGCCGAACCTGCAGTATCACTTCCTGCCGGTGGCGATCAATTACAACGGCTCCAACCCGATCAAGGCACACAGCTTCCAGATGCACGTCGGTTCGATGCGCTCGCCCAGCCGCGGCCGCATCCACGTGCGTTCGAAGGATCCGCGCGAACATCCGAGCATCCTGTTCAACTACATGTCGCACGACCAGGACTGGCGCGAGTTCCGCGCGGCGATCCGCATCACCCGCGAGATCTTCGCGCAGCCGGCACTGGCACCGTACAGCGGCCGCGAGATCTCCCCCGGCAGGCGCTGCAGACCGATGCGCAGATCGATGCGTTCGTGCGCGAGCATGCCGAGACCGCCTACCACCCGTCGTGCTCGAACAAGATGGGCCATGCCGATGACCCGATGGCGGTGGTCGACGGCCAAGGTCGCGTGCACGGCCTGGAAGGCCTGCGCATCGTCGATGCCTCGATCATGCCGCAGGTGGTGACCGGCAACCTCAACGCACCGACCATCATGATGGCCGAGAAGCTGGCCGACGTGATCCGTGGCCGCACCCCGCTGGCCCGCAGCACCGCGCCGTACTACAAGGCCAACGGCGCACCGGTACGCAAGCAGGGCTGACGCAAGCGCCCCGCTTGGGGCCACGGTAGTGCCGGCCGCTGGCCGGCATCCACCGGAATCCCGATCGAGCGCAGATGCCGGCCAGCGGCCGGCATTACCAAGCAAAGAGGCCCTTCGGGGCCTCTTCGCGTTTTCCCTACGGCGGGGTATGCTGCAATGAACGGCCATTGTGGATACGCTCAGGGCCGTAACCTAAAACATCACGATTCCTGGAGGGGGAATATGAGTCTGGATCGTCCCTGGCTGCAGAGCTATCCGAAAGGCGTTCCCGCCGAAATCGACGTCAACGAATTCCATTCGGTCGCCTCGGTCTTCGACGCTTCCGTCGCGAAATTCCGCGACCGTCCCGCCTACTCCAGCTTCGGCAAGGTCCTTACCTATGGTGAGACGGACGCGCTGGTCACCCAGTTCGCCGCCTACCTGCTGGGTGAGCTCAAGCTCAAGAAGGGTGACCGCGTCGCCCTGATGATGCCCAACTGCCTGCAGTACCCGGTGGCCACCTTCGGCGTGCTGCGCGCCGGCCTGACCGTGGTCAACGTCAACCCGCTGTACACCGCGCGCGAACTCAAGCACCAGCTGGTTGATGCCGGCGTCAGCGCCCTGGTGGTGGTCGACAACTTCGGCGACACCGTCGAACAGGTCATCGCCGATACGCCGGTCAAGCACGTGGTCACCACCGGCCTGGGCGACCTGCTCGGCGCCAAGGGCGCGATCGTCAACTTCGTGCTGAAGTACATCAAGAAGATGGTGCCCAACTACCACATCAAGGGCGCCGTCCGCTTCAAGCAGGCGCTCAAGCTGGGCAGCCGCCACGCGCTTCCGCCGGTCGAGATCGACCACGACGACATTGCCTTCCTGCAGTACACCGGTGGGACCACCGGCGTGGCCAAGGGTGCGATGCTGACCAACCGCAACCTGATCGCCAACATGCAGCAGGCGTCGGCGTGGCTGTCCACCTCGGGCATCGAGCCGGGCAAGGAAGTGATCATCACTGCCCTGCCGCTGTACCACATCTTCGCGTTGACCGCGAACGGGCTGGTCTTCATGAAGTTCGGTGGCTGCAACCACCTGATCACCAACCCACGCGACATGAAGGGCTTCGTCAAGGAGCTCAAGGGCACCCGCTTCACTGCCATCACCGGCGTCAACACGCTGTTCAACGGCCTGCTCAACACCCCGGGCTTCGACGAGATCGACTTCTCTTCGGTCAAGTTCACCCTGGGCGGCGGCATGGCGGTGCAACGTGCCGTGGCCGAACGCTGGAAGAAGGTCACCGGCGTGACCCTGGTCGAAGCCTATGGCCTGACCGAGACCTCGCCCGCGGCCTGCATCAATCCGCTCACCCTGCCCGAGTACAACGGTGCCATCGGCCTGCCGATCCCGTCCACCGATGCCTGCATCAAAGACGACAACGGCAACATCCTGGCGCTGGGCGAAGTGGGCGAGCTGTGCATCAAGGGCCCGCAGGTAATGAAGGGCTACTGGCAGCGTCCGGAAGAAACCGCCACCGCCATCGATGCGGACGGCTGGCTGCACACCGGCGACATGGCGAAGATGGACGAACAGGGCTTCTTCTACATCGTCGACCGCAAGAAGGACATGATCCTGGTGTCCGGCTTCAACGTGTACCCGAATGAGGTCGAAGACGTCATCGCGATGATGCCGGGCGTGCTGGAAGTCGCCGCCGTCGGTGTCCCGGACGAAAAGTCCGGCGAAGTGGTCAAGGTCGTGATCGTGAAGAAGGACCCGAACCTGACCGCGGAAATGGTCAAGGAACATGCGCGGGCAAACCTGACCGGTTACAAGCACCCCAGAATCGTAGAATTCCGAAAGGAGCTGCCGAAGACCAACGTCGGCAAGATTCTCCGTCGCGAGCTGCGTGATACGCCCGCCCAGTAAGGGTTTC
Source organism: Stenotrophomonas sp. 93052_Sma (assembly GCF_056481145.1). Lineage (NCBI taxonomy): Bacteria > Pseudomonadati > Pseudomonadota > Gammaproteobacteria > Lysobacterales > Lysobacteraceae > Stenotrophomonas > Stenotrophomonas sp. 93052_Sma. Next base: position 2,151,520 of record NZ_CM151134.1, on the reverse strand, counting down.
CGGGCAACGGGAGAGTGCAGGGACCCCGCCGGAGACGGCGGGGTCTTTTTATTGCCGGAACATGGCCGGCCCGGCGCTTGCGGGCGGTTCACGACGGGTGCATAGAATCAGTCGCCGCCGCACGTTCAGCCCGCCCCCTCACTCCTCTCCGTCCGCTCTGCGGTTGGCCGGACGGTCACACGGAGAACTCCCATGTCCGCAGTACGCCCCATCATCACCCGTCCCTCGCAGCACCCTACCCTGCGTATCACCGAAGAACCCGAGCGGGATGTCTACTGGATCCACATGCACGCCAACCTGGTCAACCAGCCGGGCCGGCCGTGCTTCGCCTCGCGCCTGGTCGATGACATCGTCGACTACCAGCGCGAACTGGGCGATCGCCTCAGCGCCTCGCACGCTCTGTCACCCCATGTCGTTCTTGCCTCGGACAGCGACGTGTTCAACCTGGGTGGCGATCTCGAACTGTTCTGCCGCCTGATCCGCGAGGGCGACCGTGCCCGCCTGCTCGACTATGCCCAACGCTGCGTGCGCGGCGTGCATGCCTTCCATGCCGGCCTGGGCACCCGTGCCCACAGCATCGCCCTGGTCCAGGGCAATGCACTGGGTGGCGGCTTCGAGGCCGCACTGAGCTGCCACACCATCGTCGCCGAGGAAGGCGTGCTGATGGGCCTGCCCGAGGTGCTGTTCGACCTGTTCCCGGGCATGGGCGCCTACTCCTTCCTGTGCCAGCGGATCAGCCCGCGCCTGGCCGAGAAGATCATGCTGGAAGGCAACCTCTACACCGCCAGCCAGCTGAAGGAGATGGGCCTGGTCGACATCGTGGTGCCGGTGGGCGAAGGCGTTGCCGCGGTCGAACAGGTGATCAAGGAAAGCCGGCGCATTCCGCACGCGTGGGCGGCGATGCGTGAGGTCAACGAGATCGCCACCATGGTGCCGCTGCATGAAATGATGCGGATCACCGAGATCTGGGTGGACACCGCCATGCAGCTCGGCGAGAAGTCCCTGCGCACCATGGATCGGCTGGTACGGGCGCAGGCCCGGCGCAATGGCGACCCGGCCTGACCGTCTGGCGGGTCAGGACGGGCTGCGCTCGCTGTCGTCGCGGTGCGATGCTCCCGCACTACGGGCAGCCAACGCATTCCTGCCGTTGCGCAGGGCAGTCGCCAGGCTGCCGAGGCGGGCGTTCCATTCACCCTTCAGCTGCCAGTCCGCCATGCGCATGATTTCGCCACTGGATGCGGCAACCTGGACAAGCCCCAGGTTGCTCGCCACACCGCGCAGCGCGTGTGCGTGCTCGCGGAAATCCTCCCAGGCCTGGTGCTCGCCGCAGCCCTGCAGCTGGCCCATGCTCGCGTCGACGTCCGCCAGGCACTGGTCGATGAACTTGCGTTCGAAGCCATCGCCCATGCCCAGCGACGCCAGCTCGTCCAGCACCGCGGTATCGAGCACGCCATCGCCAACCGGCAATGCCGGCACCGACTGGATGCCGGACTCGGCGCGGGTATTGGCGGCGACATCGGCCAGCACTTCCAGCAGACGGGTGGCCACCACGGGCTTGGCAAGGAAGGCGCGGGCACCGGCCTGCTCGCAACGCAGGATGGACTCGGGGGTGACGTCTGCGCTCAGCACCATGACCGGAACGTAAGGCATGCCACTGGCCTGCATCACCCGCAACTGCTTGAGCAGGTCCAGTCCGCTCATGCCGGGCATGTGCAGATCGACGATCGCTGCGTCGTAACTGGCCTGCTCCAACGCGTCGAGCACTTCGGCGCCGCCATTGACGCAGGTGACCTTGTGGCCGGCCTTCTCCAGCAACCGCTGCAGCACCATGCGGTTGGCCTCGTGGTCGTCGGCGACCAGAACCCGCAGGCTCCGCACCCGTGCACGATGGCGCAGGAAGGGGTTGGAAAACGCGATGACATTGCCGGCTTCAGCCACCTCGGACGGAACCGCCGGGGCTGATGAGGTGTCTGCGACGTCCAGCGTGATCTCGACCCAGAACACGCTGCCACGCGGGCTGTTCGGCGCATAGCCGACCTGCCCGCCCATCGACTCGACCAGGCCCTTGGCAATGGCGGTGCCCAGACCGGTGCCTTCATGGCGCCGGGCCAGGCCGACATCGCCCTGCTCGAAGGCATTGAACAGGCGTCCGCGCAACGCCACCGGCACGCCGATGCCGGTATCGACGATCTCGAATCGCAGGCGCATCCGCTCGCTGCCCAGCGCATCGGGGCTGGACACGCGCAGATGCACGTAGCCGCTGTCGGTGAACTTGACCGCGTTACCCATCAGATTGAGCAGGATCTGCTGCAGATGACCGGCATCACCCAGCAGGCGCGGCGGCACGTTGTCATCCACCTGCACGCGATAGTCCAGCGATTTGGAGCGGGTCTGCGGGGTCAGGATCAGGTTGATCGCCTGCAGCACGTCGGCCAGCGCGAACTCGTGCCACTCCACGCGCACCTTGCCGGCTTCGATCGCGGAGATGTCCAGCACCTCTTCCACCAGCGCCAACAGGCTGCGGGTCGAGGCCTGGATGGTGTTCAGGCACTCGCGCTGTTCGTCGTCCAGGCGGGTGGTGGCCAGCACTTCGGTCATGCCGGCCAGCCCGTTCAACGGCGTGCGGAACTCATGGCTCATGTTGGCCAGGAAACGGCTCTTGGCTTCGTTGGCCTGGCGCGCCTCTGCCACCGCCCGGGTCAAGGCATGCAGCAGCGAATCGAAGTACAGCGGAATCGCGCCCAGGCCCAGCAGCAGGCCCCAGCCCAGATAGTCGTGGCCGCGCCAGTACGGCGACAGCATCACCGTGCACAGGAAGGCCAGGCAGCCCATGGCCGTGGCCACGCGCAGGTAGGTGCTGCCGTAGCGCATGCCGTTGCCGATCGTGACCCACAGCATCACCGCATACAGCGGTGCCGCCGGCTCACCCTGGATGGTCATGATCCAGGCCATGCAGGTGTAGTCGGTCAGCATGCCGATCACCCGGCGCACATGCGACACACCCGGATTGACCAGGATCGCGGTCAGCAGGCCGGCGGAAATGGTCAGCTCGAAGGCGAGGATCAGCCACGTCGCAGTAAGTGCCTCACCGCCGCCGCTCAGCGAGCGCCAGCCTAGATAGCTGATGAACAGCGCCGTGATGATGATGCGGATCAGGTTCTGCGCGTGCTCGCTGTCCTCGCGCCCGGACAGGCGTTGCTTGAAGCGTGCCAGCAGCGAGCGCTTGTCGGAGCCAGCGGCGGGAGTCGTATCCATGGTCGGATGTCGCATCCTTCGGCGCAGCAGGGAAGAGCAGCACAACGGTACTGCCAGCAACCCCAACCACAGGGAAATGGCCAGCCCCAGGTTGGCCTGCCAGTAAGGGGTCAACAGCACGGTGGTGCCGAAACTGACCATCGCCAGCACGATGGCAGCGGCCAGGTAACGCGGCCCGAAGCGCAGGCCGTTGCCCACCGTGACCCACATCACCACCGCATACACCCACGCCAGCGGCTCACCCATCTGGATCATGCCGACCGCGATCAGGCCGTAATCGGCCAGCATTCCGGCCACCCGCCGCGGATCGGAGCGCTCCGGCTTCCACAGCAGCCAACCGAACAGCAGCAGCGAAAGTCCCAATCCGGTCAGTACCGTCGCCAGCACGCCCTGGTACTGCTCCAGACGGTGCAGGCGCGCACCGGACAGCAGCACATAGACCAGGATCAGCGAGATCAGCACCACCCGCACGATCGCCTGGCCATGTTCCGAATCCGGACGCTGCGCCAGCCGACGCCTCACGCGTGCGAACAGGTCCTGCATGTCACCCACCCGGTCGCGTCGATGCCGTCGAGTGCTGGGCGCAGATATCCATCAACTGCTGGTGGCCGCGCATCAGCGCATCCACGCAGCGTGGATCGAACAGGCGGCCACGCTGGGCATACAGATAGGCCAGTGTGGCTTCCATGGTCCATGCTTCCTTGTACGGACGGGGTGAGATGAGTGCGTCGAAGACGTCGGCCACGGCGACGATGCGCGCTTCCAGCGGAATCGCCTCACCGACCAGCCCATCCGGGTAGCCGCTGCCGTCGTAACGTTCGTGGTGGCGCAGCGCGATCAATGCGCCGACCTGGATGAAGCGGTTCTGGCTGCCACTGAGCAGCTCATGGCCGATGCGTGGGTGCCGGCGCATGATCGCCAGCTCCTCGTCGTTGAGCTTGCCCTGCTTGAGCAGCACTGCATCGGGAATGGCGATCTTGCCCATGTCATGCAGCGGCGCGGCCATCTCGATCAGGCGCACGTCGTCTTCGGGCAGGCCCAGCTGCTCGGCGATCAGCCCTGCCACGCGCGCCATGCGTTCGAGGTAGGCACTGGTGCCGGCATCACGGAACTCGATCGCCCGCGCCAACCGCGACAGTGTCTCGCGCTCGCGTTCCTCGACCTCGTGCATGCTGGCCAGCAAGCGCTGCTCCAGCGACAACGCGCGTTGCTTCACGTTCTCGGTCTGCTGGCGCAGCTGCAACAGGTTGTAGCAGCGCGCGCGCAGTTCGCGCGGACGGATGGGCTTGACCAGGAAGTCGATGACCCCCGCTTCCAGCGCCGCCTGACGGATCGGCTCGTCGCCGACCACGGTGATCAGGATCACGGGAATGTCGCGATGCTTGGGCAGGCGACGGAAACGGCGGGCGAACTCCAGCCCGTCCATTTCCGGCATGCGGTAATCGAGCAGCAGCAGGTCGACCGGATGCGCCTCGCACCAGGCCAATGCGGTCAGCGGATCACCGAAGTCATACACGCTCAGTTCCGGCGCGATATCTTCGATGACGTGACGCAGCATCGTCCGGGCGGACGTCTGGTCGTCAACAATGACGATGTTCAACGCGTACTCTGCCTGGTTTCTCGACCATGCTGGATCATCAGCAGGCGAGGATACCCTGCCGCTGCGAACGCTCGCACCCTGCATCGGCCTGACTCCCGTGTCATGCGTCCCGGTTCATGATCGTCATCACATTGTGAAGCGGACTCTCCACAATGCGCACTCCCCCTGGCGCCGATCAAGCCACAACAGACGTCAAGGTAGTGCATTAACGATACGCCGAGTGCGGGAGGCGTCAATCGCGCCGTCTCATTTCGCGACGGCGCGCACAAACAGGAGTCAAAAAGACGACTTACTGCTCCGGACGCATGTACGGGAACAGCAGCACGTCACGGATCGAGCTGCTGCCAGTCAGCAGCATCACCAGGCGATCGACGCCGATGCCGAGGCCGCCGGTCGGTGCCATGCCGTACTCCAGCGCACGGATGTAGTCGGCGTCGTAGTGCATGGCCTCGTCGTCGCCACCTTCCTTCGCGGCTACCTGGGCCTGGAAACGCTGGGCCTGGTCTTCCGGGTCGTTCAGCTCGGAGAAGCCATTGGCCAGCTCCTTGCCGTTGACGAACAGCTCGAAGCGGTCGGTGTAGCCCGGATCGTTGTCGTTGGCACGGGCCAGCGGCGAGACCTCCACCGGATGGTCGGTGATGAAGGTCGGCTGGATCAGGGTGTGCTCGACCGTGGCCTCGAAGATCTCCAGCAGCAGCTTGCCCCAACCGTAGGACGGCTTGACGCGGATCTTCAAGCGCTCGCAATGGCGCAGCAGCGCCTCGCGGTCGGTGCAGTCGGCAGCAGAGATTTCCGGGTTGTGGTGGCGCACAGCCTCGTCCATGCGCCAGCGGCGGAACGCCGGGCCCAGGTCGATCTTCGCGCCGTCCCACTCCACTTCGGTGGAACCGTTGACGGTCGTGGCCACGTCACGGATCACACCTTCGGTCAGGTCCATGATCTCGTTGTACGTGGCATAGGCCTCGTACAGCTCCATCATGGTGAATTCCGGGTTGTGGCGGGTGCTGACGCCTTCATTGCGGAAGTTGCGGTTGATCTCGTACACGCGCTCCAGGCCACCCACGGTCAGGCGCTTGAGGTACAGCTCCGGCGCCACGCGCAGGTACAGGTCCAGGTCCAGCGCATTGTGGTGGGTGGTGAACGGCTTGGCCGCCGCGCCGCCGGGGATGTAATGCATCATCGGCGTTTCGACTTCGAGGAAGTCGCGGTTGTCCAGCCACGCGCGCATGGCGCGGATGATCTTCGAGCGCTTGATGAACACCGCGCGCGACTCCGGGGTCACGATCAGGTCGACATAGCGCTGGCGGTAGCGCTGCTCGACGTCGGCCAGGCCATGCCACTTGTCCGGCAGCGGGCGCAGCGACTTGGTCAGCAGGCGGATCGATTCGGCCTTGACCGACAGCTCGCCGGTCTTGGTACGGGTCAGGCCGCCTTCGACGGCGATGATGTCGCCCACGTCCCAGCCCTTGAAGGCGGTGTAGGCATCGCCCAGCACCGTGCCCTGCAGGAACAGCTGGATGCGACCGGACTCGTCCTGGATCTGCGCGAAACTGGCCTTGCCCATGATGCGCTTGGCCATCAGGCGGCCCGCCATCTTCACCTGGCGGCCGTTGCCTTCCAGGGCCTCAGCGGTCCACTGCTCGGCGTGGGCGAATTCTTCCTGCAGGCGGCCGGCGAAGTCCTCGCGACGGAAATCGTTCGGGTACGCGATGCCCTGCCCACGCAGCGTTTTGAGTTTCTCGCGGCGCTCGGCGATCAACTTGTTTTCGTCAACGGGGGGGGGTATCGGTAGCTTCGCTCATGGATCTGCGGGAATCGTGTAGTGAGGGGGGATGTTGCGCCCGGCACAGCCGGTTGCCCAGCATACCAAAACCGCCCCGCCCCAGCCCTGGGCCGGGCCCCGGCCCGCTGCCCGGTTGCCGCCAACCTTGGTTGGCGGTCCGCGTGTCGACCAAGGTCGACACCTACCAGGCCCACTGCCCGCCGCTCTGGTAGCCGCCAACCTTGGTTGGCGGTCCGCGTGTCGACCAAGGTCGACACCTACCAGGCCCACTGCCCGCCGCCTGGTAGCCGCCAACCTTGGTTGGCGCTCCATCGTGTCGACCAAGGTCGACACCTACCAGGTCCGCTGCCCGCCGCTCTGGTAGCCGCCAACCTTGGTTGGCGGTCCGCGTGTCGACCAAGGTCGACACCTACCGGATTCCGGGGAACCGATGCCCCGGTAGGCGTCAACCGTTCCCGGGGAACGCCTGCCGCAGCTCGTCCACCAGCACCCGCTGGTTCTCCGAGTAGTCGATCGGCACCGATACCAGGTGCACCCCACCCTCGTTGAACGCCGCCTCCAGCGTCGGGATGAACTGCTCGATGGCCGTCACCTCATGCCCCTTGCAGCCATAGGCTTCCGCATACTTCACGAAATCCGGGTTACTGAACGTCATGCCGTAGTCGGTGAAGCCATCCACCGCCTGCTTCCAGCGGATCATCCCGTAGGCGCCATCGTTGAGGATCAGCACCACCAGGTTCAGGCCCAGCCGTCGCGCGGTCTCCAGCTCCTGGCTGTTCATCATGAAACCGCCATCGCCGCACACCGCCAACACCCTCCGCTGCGGGTACAGGATCGAGGCCATGATCGCCGACGGCAGGCCCGCGCCCATCGTCGCCAGCGCGTTGTCCAGCAGCAGCGTATTGGCCACCTGGGTGCGGTAATTGCGCGCAAACCAGATCTTGTACATCCCGTTGTCCAGCGCCACGATGCCGTCCGGCGGCATCACCTGGCGCACGTCGTGCACCAGCCGCTGCGGGGTGAATCCAGCTTCCTCGGCTCGGTCAGCCAAGTGTTCCAGAATGGTCGCGCGCAGCGGCAGCAGCGCGTCGGCGTTCGGCACTGCACCTTCGATACGGTCGGCCAGCTGGGTTAGCGAACGGCCGATATCGCCGATCACTTCCACCTGCGGGAAGTACACCTGCTCCACCGCCGCCTGCGAATAGCCGATATGGATCACGGTCGGCCCACCCGGGCGCATCACGAACGGCGGCTTCTCGGTGACCTCGTGGCCGATCGTCACGATCACGTCGGCCTGGTCGATCGCCATGTGCACGTAGTCGCGCTCGGTCAGCGCGGCGGTGCCCATGTACAGGCCCGAACCACCGGCCACCGCACCCTTGCCCATCTGCGTGGTGAAGAACGGAATGCCGGCACGCAGCACGAACGCCGACAACGCTTCGCTGGACTGCGGCCGCGACGCCGCCGAGGCGATCATCAGCAGCGGGCGCTTGGCGTTGCGGATGATCTCCGCCGCGCGGTCCAGTGCTTCCGGACTGGCAATGGGACGATCCACCGCGTGCGGCGGAATCAGCACCACTTCCCCGACCTCATCGGCCGCGATGTCTTCGGGCAGCTCCAGCAGCACCGGGCCCGGGCGCTCTTCCAGCGCGGTACGGAATGCCTCGCGGACGATGGTCGGAATGGTGCGCGCCGAGACAATCTGCCGCGCCTGCTTGGTCAGCGGCTTCATGGTGCTGACGATGTCGACGATCTGGAAACGCGCCTGCTTGCTGGCGACGATGCCCTTTTGGCCGGTGATCATGATCACCGGCCACGCGCCAAGCAGCGCGTAGGCGGCACCGGTGGTGAAGTTGAGCGCGCCCGGTCCGAGCGTGGCCAGGCACACGCCCGGCTTGCCGGTCAGGCGGCCATAGGTGGCCGCCATGAACACGGCCGCCTGTTCGTGGCGGGTGATGACCAGCTCGATGCTGGAATGGCGCAGCGACTCGACCACGTCGAGATTCTCTTCGCCGGGAATACCGAAAATACGCTCGACGCCTTCGTTCTCAAGCGCGGCGACGAGCAGATCTGAACCCTTGGACATTGGAATGCCGTCCTTTTCGCTGGACTGATGATGGATCGTTGCAGGAAGGATGGAAGCTGCGCGTCAACGCTTGTCGAACCACACCGTCTGCGCGTTGACGAATTCGCGGATGCCGAAGTGCGAGAGCTCACGGCCGAAGCCGCTCTTCTTCACGCCACCGATCGGCACGCGCGGGTCAGAGGCGGAGAAACCGTTGACGAACACGCCGCCGGTCTGCAGCCGGCGCGCCAGCTGCATGGCCCGCGCGCGGTCGCCGGTCCACAGGTTGCCGCTGAGGCCGAACTCGCTCTGGTTGGCCAGTTCCACCGCATGGTCGGCATCGCGGGCGCGGCTGATCGAGGCAACCGGACCGAAGGTCTCGGTATCGAAAGCCTGCATGCCCGGCTCCACGTCCGCCAGCACGGTGGGGGCATAGAACGCGCCTGGGCGATCCAGCTGATGGCCGCCGACCAGCAGCTTCGCGCCCGCGTCCACCGAGGCCCGTACCTGCGCGTCCAGCTGTTCCAGCAGGTCCTGGCGTGCCATCGGGCCGATACGGTTGCCGGCTTCACGGCCGTCGCCGATGGTCAGCGCCTGCACCTTCTGGCAGAACTGCGCCACGAAGCGGTCGTACACCGCGTCTTCAACGATGATGCGCTTGCCGGCGATGCAGACCTGCCCGGTGTTCTGGAAGCGTGAGGCCACCGCCGCTTCGACGGCAGCGTCCAGATCGGCGTCGGCCAGCACGATGAACGGGTCCGAGCCGCCCAGTTCCAGCACCACCTTTTTCAGCGCCTGCCCGGCCTGGGCGGCAATGCTGCGGCCGGCGGCCACGCTGCCGGTCAGGGTGACGGCGGCGATGCGGTCATCGGCGATCGCACGGCTGGTGCCCTCGCGGCTGATGTTGGCGGCGATGAAGGTGCCTTCCGGCAGGCCTGCGTCGCGCCAGGCGGCGTCAAGCAGCTGCGCGGTACCGACGATGTTCTCGGCCGGCTTTAGCAGGAAGCCGTTGCCGCCCATCAGGATCGGTACCGCCGCGCGCATCACCTGCCAGTACGGGAAGTTCCACGGCATGATGCCCAGCACCACGCCCAGCGGCAGGTAGGACACGTAAGCCTTGTCGTCGGGCACCTGGGTCGGTTCGTCGCGCAGGAACTGCGCACCGTGGTCGGCGTACCAGTCGCACAGCACGGCACACTTCTCGATCTCGGCCAGCGATTCGGCCTGGACCTTGCCCATTTCGGCGGTGGCCAGCGCAGCCAGCTTGTCGCGGTCACGGCGCAGTACGCCCGCCATCGCGCGCAACACCTGCGCTCGCTGTTCAAGGCTCTTGGCGCTCCAGGCCGCGAAGCCAACCTGGCCGCGATCCAGGATTGTTTCCAGTTCGGCGTCGGTGGCGAAGGGATGGCTGGCGATCTGCTGGCCGGTGGCCGGATCGCGGGAAATGGCGGTGCTGGGGGCAGCGGACATGCAGGTCTCCTGGTGTCTCGACAACGGGCGGCGGCCCGTCTCCTGCACAGGAATGTGGACCCGATCGACGGGCACAACAAGGCGTCTGCTTATCCTGTGACCTGCACTTACCTGCCTGAATGGGTTGGGTTGTCCTGGCAGGGCTGCGCCCTGCACCCGCAGAGGCTTCAAACCGAGGCAACGGCAACAGCGTGCATTCCGCGGGATGGCGGGGTGGGTCCGGTTGCGGGGGACGGCGCAAGTACGTCCATGTAGCCTCGGTCGCGCCATCCATGGCGCTCACGCCCCCGCAACCGGACCCACCCCGCCTTCGACAGTTTTCCGCGATCTGTCGGAGCGGATCCAACTTCAGATGAATTTCGATATCTGACAGATGTGTCGACCAAGGTCGACACCTACCAACAGCCGCCGGAATCTGTCAGAGGCGGGGCGGTGTCGGAGTGCGGGGTGTCAGCCGCATGGGCCCGAGGCATGCCTCGGGCGGGTTGGGCAGGACGCCCAACCCGGGTCTTGCCGTGTGCGCAGGACTGCGCACACGAGCAAGCGGCTGCCAAGCCTACACGGACGTACTTGCGGCGTCCCCGCACTCCGACACCGCCCCGCCAAGCCACGGATAGCTCGCTGTTGCTGTTGCCGTTGCTTCGGCTTGAAGCAGGTGCAGGGCTGCAAGCCCTGCCGAACAACCCCCTACCTACGCGGCAGGTAGGTAACCAGTGACAGGTCGTGCCGGCTCTCCGGCACCAGCGCCACGTACTGCAGGTCCAGCAACCCGCGCGTGGGGTGGTTCAGCTTCTTCGCGCCTTCGTCGAACCGGCGCACGTCGTGCTCCGGCCACCACTGGCGGAACTCCTCGCTGTGCGCGGCGATGTCCTCGGCCAGCGCCAGGAACAGGGCCCTTGTCCGGCGCCTGCGCCATCGCCGCGCGGAAGCCTGCCAGCAGGCCGCGGGTCATTTCTTCCCAGTTGAGGATCAGCGTGCGGTACGGCGGGTACAGGAACATCAGCCGCAGCGTATTGCGCTCGTGCGGCGCCAGCTGGCTGTAGTCCACGAACAGATCGGCGATGGCCGGGTTCCAGGCCAGGATGTCGTAACGGGTATTGCGCACGTAGGCCGGGATCGGCTGCATGGCTTCGACCAGCTGGCGCAGGCCATCGGTCACTGTCTCGTCGGGAGATTCCAGTGGCACACCGTAGCCGGACAGCGCGAACGCATAGGCACGCTCGTCGTCGCTCATGCGCAGTACCTGCGCCAGGCGTTCAAGGACCTCCGGCGAAGCGCGCACTTCGCGGCCCTGTTCGATCCAGGTGTACCAGCTGACGCTGACCCCGATCGCCAGTGCGACTTCCTCCCGCTTCAGGCCCGGGGTACGCCGGCGCCCGGCCGGGAGGCCGAGCGTGGCGGGGTCGACACGGGCACGGCAGGCCTTGAGGAAGCCGCCAAGTTCCTTGCGTTCACTTTCGCTGCGCATCATCGGCCCGTCCTACCCTTTGTAGCGTCGAGCCATGCTCGACGCGTCCGCCAGCTCGCGAAAAACAGCCGAGCATGGCTCGGCTCTACACAAAAACGGTTCAACCACCCTCGGCGTTGAGCGCGAGGGTGACGATCTCCGCGCAGGCACGTCGATCAGGCATCGACACGCTTGGAGCCCACGGCCAGGCCGGCCTTCAGGCTGGCTTCGACGAACTCGTCCAGGTCGCCGTCGAGCACCTTCTGCGTATCCGAACGCTCGATGCCGGTGCGCAGGTCCTTGATACGGCTCTGGTCGAGCACGTAATTGCGGATCTGGCTGCCCCAGCCGATGTCGGACTTGGTGGCTTCCACGGCGTCCTTTTCGGCGTTGCGCTTTTGGATCTCCAGCTCGTACAGCTTGGCGGCCAGCATCTTCATCGCGTTGTCGCGGTTCTGGTGCTGGCTGCGGCCGGTCTGGCAGGCCACGACGATGTTGGTCGGGATGTGGGTAATACGCACCGCCGACTCGGTCTTGTTCACGTGCTGGCCACCGGCACCGGACGAACGGTACACGTCGGTACGCAGGTCGGCCGGGTTGATGGTGATGTCGATGTTGTCATCGATTTCCGGCGACACGAACACCGAGGTGAAGCTGGTGTGGCGGCGGTTGTCCGAGTCGAACGGCGACTTGCGCACCAGGCGGTGCACGCCGGTCTCGGTCTTCAGCCAGCCGTAGGCATAGTCGCCTTCCACGCGCAGCGTAGCCGACTTGATGCCGGCGACGTCGCCACCGGAGACTTCCATCAGCTCGGTCTTCCAGCCGCGCGATTCACACCAGCGCAGGTACATGCGCAGCAGGATCTCGGCCCAGTCCTGGGCTTCGGTGCCGCCGGCACCGGCCTGGATGTCGACGAACGCGGCAGCATTGTCCATCTCGCCGGAGAACATGCGCTGGAACTCCAGCTTCTCCACGTGCGACTGGTGCTTGTCCAGGTCGGCGACCACGGCCAGCGCGGTGTCCTCGTCCTGTTCGGACTCTGCCAGCTCAAGCAGCTCGGTGGCATCAGCCAGGCCGTCCAGCACCGAGGCGATGCCGCCCACGGTCTTTTCCAGGCTGGAACGCTCGCGGCCCAGGTTCTGGGCGTATTCGGCGTTGTTCCAGACGTCGGGGCTTTCCAGCTCCCGCGTTACTTCTTCAAGACGCTCTTTCTTGGCGTCGTAGTCAAAGATACCCCCGAAGCGACAGCACGCGATCGGTCAGATCGGTGATGCGCTGGCGGACAGGATTCAGTTCGATCATGTCGGCGGTTATGCATTCAAAAGATGACTGGTAATGATACCGCAGGCCGGGGATGCCCGGAATGAGGGCCTCACCCTGCCCCCAGCGCCTGCCGCAGCAGCGGTAGCTGGCGCCGGCTGCAGGGCACCTTCGCCCCGTCGGCCATGTGCAGCAGGGCCTCGCCGCCGTCCAGCGGCTCGATCGAGCGCAGCTGGCCCCGATGGATCAGCCAGCTGCGGTGCGGACGCAGGAACTCGCCCGGATCCAGCCGCTGTTCCAGTACCGCCATGGTGATCCGCAGCGGGTAGTCGTGGCCGCGTACCCGCAGGTTCACGTAGTTCCCCGCCGCCTGGGCGTACTCCACGTCGGCGGTGGCGACCAGGAACTCCTTGCCCAGCTTGCGCACCAGGAAGTGCTGGGGGCGCTCGACCGGTTCCACCGGCGGGCCGACATCGGGCGATGCCAGCAGGTGCGCCTCGCCCTGGCGCTGACGGCCGAACCAGGCCACCGCGTGCACTGCAATCACCAGCAGGCTGTAGGTCTGCACATCCTTGAAGAACTCGTAGAACCACTGCGCTGGCCAGTCACCGTAGGTGTAGCGCTGGCCGATGAACGTGAAGGCCATCTTGCGCAGCAGCACCATGGCACTGACATGCAGCAGCCACCAGGCAACACCACCCAGCACGTAGAAGCCGATCCGGCGCCGCCAGGTATCTGCATGCAACGGCCAGCGACGAGCGGCGGCGTGCAGAAGCGCCAACAGGCCCAGGCTGGCCAGCGCACTGCTGAACTCCTCGATCGAGACAGTCCCTGCGGAAAAGGGCTGCGCGTCGCGCAACGCCCGCATCCACTGCGCCAGCACATTGCCTGCGGCGGTGCCCAGGAACAGCAACGACCAGAATGCGACGGCAAGCCCGGGGCGACGCGTTCGTTCTGCAACTGGGGCGGTCAGCGCCGCCGAATCTCCATTCTCCATGCCTCCATTGTTGCCCATCCGGCTCCATGCGCATCAGCCATTGGTCCCAGCCATCCCACCACTGGCCCCTGAACGTCCGCCATCGCGCCCCATCCACTGGCATCCGGGCCTTGGCTGGCAGAGCGTGCAGCTTCCTCCCGAAGCCCGCCGCTCATGCACCGTCGCCACGACTTGGACACCCTGCGCATCGCCGCCTTCGCCCTGCTGATCCTCTACCACGCCGCCATGGCCTACGTGGCCGGCTGGGACTTTCACCTCAAGAGCACCTACACCTCCGAATGGCTGCAGTGGCCGATGATCGCGCTGAATCGATGGCGCATGCCGCTGCTGTTCGCCATCAGCGGTATCGCGCTGGGCCTGTCCCTGCCCGACCGGGGCCGGTTGCAGCACACCCTCCGCCGTGGCTGGCGCCTGCTTCTGCCATTGCTGTTCGGCATCGTCGCCGTCGTGTCCCTGCAGGCCTACTACGAAGCGCTGGACAAGGGCGACGTGGCACCGGGGCTGGCCCGGTTCCTGTGGCGCTACTGGCAGTTCCAGCCGTGGCCGGGCGCGCATTTCAGTGGTGCCGCCTACGGCTTCACCTGGAACCACCTGTGGTATCTGGCCTACCTGCTGCCTTACACCGTACTGGCGGTGGTACTGGCCAGCCTGCTGCGTCCACTGCGCAAGCTGCTGCCAGGCTGGCAGCCGAGCGACCGCCTGCTGGGCGCCTCACTGCTGGTAGTGCCAGTGGCCTGGCTGGCCTGGTCCCTGCTGGTACTGATGCCGCGTTGGCCACCCACCCACGCCCTGCTGGACGACGTTTATGTACATGCCGAGTCGCTGCCGCTGTTCCTCGGCGGCTTCCTGGCGGCGCGCTGGCAGCGCGGCTGGGATCTGCTGGTGCGCGGGCGCCGCGTGACCCTGGCCCTGGCGGTGCTGGGGCTCTGCCTGGAGCTGGGCATCCGCGCACTGGCCCGCCTGCCCCATGTGGGCGATCTGGATGCATGGGTGCTGGCACTGCCGTGGGCCCAGACCGAACGCGTCGGCCGCGCGTTGTATACGTGGTGCATGCTGCTGACCCTGTTCGGCTGGGCGCGAGTGCTGCTGTTCCGCCCGTGGCCAGGCCTGGGCTATTGCCGGGAAGCGGTGTTCAGCTGGTACAGCCTGCACCAGACCGTGCTGATCGTCTTGTTGTACGCGCTGCGACCGTTGCAGCTTGGCCCGTGGCTGGAGCCTGCCTTGCTGGTGGCCGGCACGGTCGGCGGCTGCCTGCTGATCCACGAACTGCTGATCCGCCGCGTGCGCTGGCTGCGTCCGCTCTTCGGCCTGCGCGCCGCATCGTCATCGCTGCTCGTGGCACGTGTTGCGCCGGTGTAGAGCCGAGTCCACACTCGGCTGCTTTGGCGCGGTTCTGTTGAGCTGCGCCTGATTACCAACGGATGATGAGGACAACGGATGTTCCAGACCCACTGGCACCTGTGGCTGCAGCAGACTCTCGACAGCGGCTGGATGCTGGCGCTGATGCAGTTCATCAGCCTGCTCGGCTATGAAATGGCCTATACCGCGCTGATCCTGGTATGTGCATTCGGGGCACGCCTTCGCGCTGGCCTCTGCGTGATGCTGGCGGTGCTGCTGATGGCCTGTGCCACGCATGCAATCAAACAGGGCGCCGCCCTGCCCCGCCCGTCGGATGTGGATGCGCGCGTACTGGATGAAGGGGTGCCGTCGCACCCCTTCGTGGTCAACGGCGGCGGACAATCGTTCTGGTCACTGCCCGATGCGCAGTCCACCGCCATGCTGCGCGCGCAGCCCGACGCCGACTATGGCTTCAACAGTGGCCATGTGGGCGTGGCCACCGCTGCCTGCGTCGGCCTGCTGCTGGCCTTCGGCATTCGCCGACGCTGGCTGCGCTGGACGTTGGCGCTGGGCTGGCCGCTGCTGATGGCGCTGTCACGGATGTACCTGGGCCGGCATTTCCTGGCCGACGTGCTGGGCGGATGGCTGATCGGCATCGGCGTGGCTCTGTTGGCATGGCAGCTGATGCCAGGGATGCGCTCAAGCAGGCAATGGCAACTGCCGGTCCTGTTGGGGCTTGGCGTGCTGCTGGCATGGGCGGCGGCGACCACCCGCTTCGTTCCAGTTGGTGAAGCCGGGCGACTGCTCGCGCTGGGCCTGCTGGTGGCGTGGATGCAATGGCGCGGCTGGCCGGTGGATCCGAAGAACATCGTGCAGCGGGGGTTGCGCGTGCTGGCTGTGGTGGTGATCTATCTACTGGCACGGCCGTTGATCGATCTGTTCGCCGCGGCCATTCCGCTGCCTGATGTACCGGCGACCGAAGTGCTGTGGCAGACCGTTGGCACGCTGTTGATCCTCGGTGGCGGTGTGGCACTGGCGCGGTGGATGCAGTGGATTCCGCATGGGGTCTCCAAGGTCTGAGACTAACCCTACCTGTTGGTTACCTTCACGGCATTTGCAACTATTCGCATTGGATGTTCCCAAGAACCTTGCGATTCTCCCTGGTCGCCTTCCAGACGGAAGTGGACCTTTGCCCTGGAGACCTGCAATGGATCAATCCGACATCAATATGCTGGCCGCCTTCATTGAATCAGAGGAGGCTGCGCTTGCTGAAGAACGTCAGGGCGACTTCTATCCGAGTTATCACTATCAACTCGCGGCACTCGCACCAAGGGCTGGTAACGGCCTGCCCCAGGATATGCTGCAACGCTTCTACTTCCATTGGCTGCGAGTGGGAGACTGGAAGGTCGCAGGACTTCCGCAGAGAGACTTTCCCATCCTTGTTGCCGCGTACCAGGAGCTCACGAAGCTCCCTGTGGGCTACGACACACGCCAGCCAGGCCTCAGCCTCCCGCATCTCTTCTGCTTCGGCTTCAATGAACATGGCGAGCTGCCAAGCGGTGTGGTTACCAATGCCGCGGATCTGAAACAGCGCACGCGTCTGGTGGAGCACTGCAGGAAGTACCAGTCGTTCCAGGCCCAGCGAGAGAAGGTCGATAAATTTCTGCCATATCGCCCATTTGCGCGAACCATTCTCGAGACAGCTCGGTTCCTGCAACACGATATCAAGGGTATGGGTCGAATCCTCTATTGGGGCATGGCGCTCATTGCACTGCTCGATGAGGACACACGCATCCAGATGACAAACGACCTGATAGCCAGGAACTGGCCCGAAGACAGGGAACGCGGCCATGTGCTCTCCCTGCTTCATCACACCGCCGAGGCGACCCGGCCCCATTGCGCAGCGGACGCCGAGTTCGACGTTCTCTGCGAACATCTGGCGCAGCTGCACGACACCCGGATCATGACGGGCGACGCAGTCCAGTTGGCGCAGCGGGAGGGCTGGCACGTTGACAACATCCGTGATTGGAATGCCAGCATCACCCTCTATCACGGAGGTGAGTACAGCAGCGAGCCGGGGCATCCCCGGATCAGACTTGATCTCAACAGCTGGCCTGATACCCCTTGGTCAATCAATCTGAGCGTCGGCAATGGCTCCTACGTCGCCTACCGGGACGAACCCACCAGCAATGATTTCCAATTGCCGCCAATCATCGGCGCCACGCTTGATCATTTCCCTGAATGGGTCAAGCAGATAAACGCACGACTAGGAATCAATCTGGTTCCAGGCACTGGCTCAGCTGCATCTGCCTACAAGAATCGTACGTTGGCTAGGCAACTCGACGCATGGATGCGCGGGAAATAGCAGCAGGATTGCGTCGTATAGAGCCGAGCATGGGCTCGGCTCTACCTTGAGGCAGTCGAGCAAGCTCGACTCTACAAAAGCCCGGGATCGATCATTTCACATCG
The DNA here is from genome assembly GCF_056481145.1 of Stenotrophomonas sp. 93052_Sma. Lineage (NCBI taxonomy): Bacteria > Pseudomonadati > Pseudomonadota > Gammaproteobacteria > Lysobacterales > Lysobacteraceae > Stenotrophomonas > Stenotrophomonas sp. 93052_Sma. Next base: position 2,133,836 of record NZ_CM151134.1, on the reverse strand, counting down.
AACTCGCCAACCAGCACAGTCTCGGCACGATCCTTCAGCCGCATCGTAACCATCTGGTCCTTCTGCTTCGGCGTGCCCCAGTGCGTGGTCAGGCGCAGCATCAGGGTCGTCGCACCGGTCACCAGCTGCTGGCGGCTGCCGAAGTAGTTGGCCTCCACCTTGTACTTGCCGGGCTTGGCGTTGCGCAGCGAGAACTGCTCGGGACCATAGCCACCAGTGAAGTCCTGCGACATCTGCCCACCCTGATAGGTCAGGCGGTTGCCGTAGTACGCGCGCTCGCCGTTCGGGTCGGTCACCCACAGGTCCATGTCGCTGTTGTCGGCATCCCACGACAGCACCACGCGCAGGTCCAGCGGCATCGCCTGCAGCAGGCGCGGGTCGATGCTGCGGGTATCCAGCCGTGGCGTGCTGCGTGCCACCAGGTTGTTCAGCTCATCCAGCGCGATCAGGGCGATGCCGTCGAAGCGGTTGTCCCACGGCCGCACCACCACCTGGTACAGCGGCGCCAACGCCTGCTGCGGCTTGCCCGCAGCCGCCAGTGCCAGGCCAAGATCGCGGAAGCTCTGCGGTTCTTCCTGGCCCATCGCCAGCACCTGCTCGAACACCGGAACCGCCAGTGCCGGCGCATCCGCCTGCATCAACCGGTAGCCGAGCACGCGCAGCAGGTGGCGGTTGTCCAGGTCCATCTCGGCCAGGTTCGACAGCACGCGCAGTGCAAGTTCGCGCTGGCCCTGCTCCAGCATCAGATCGGCCACATCGAGGAAGAACGCGCTGCTGTCGGCATGTGCATCGCGCTCGGCCAGATAGCGGTCGTACAGTTGCGACGCCGGGCCCTGGCGCAAGCGCCGGGCGACGGCCGAATCCGGCTGCCACGCCGCCAGCTGGATACCGAGCTCGCCATCGTTGGCGGCAGCGGGTGTGGCGACAAGGCTGCCGGTGACCGTGATCAGATCCAGTGCCTTGTTGGATGCAGACGCCGAGCGACGTGCACGCGCTGCTGGCTTCCATGCGTTGCTCCGCTGCCGCCATCGGCGCGGGGGCAGGCGGAGCGGCAGGTGCGGGCGCGGCGAGCATCGCAACTGGCGCCGATTCCATCGCATAGTCCGCGGAGGCCACTTCCAATGCCCCGCCTTTCAACTGTGGAGGCGCTCCCTTCGGCCAGCTTCGGTTCCACCACTGCTGGCGCTCCTTCCAGCGTGCCGCCACTTCATCCAGACGCTGGCGATCAGCAGCGCCGCGATCTCTTACCTGCACTGCGAACCTGGCGTCGTACTCGGCGCGCAGCGTGCCCGAAGGGCGGATCGCATAGCGCAGGTAGTCCTCCAACGTCTCCAGCACGATCAGTGAGGTGTCCGGGCCGACCAGGCCAAACTGCTGCGACAGGCGCTGCATCGCCTCGCGGTTGCCACGGCGGTCGGCGGCCAGCTGCTGCAGGCGCGCCTGCGCCCACAAGCCGGCCAGCAGCTCACCGTCTTCACTCTTCTGCGTGGCGGGCAGCGCCTGCCATTCGCCGCCACCCACGCGCACCCGCATCGGCACACCGTCGGCCGCCAGTCGTGCATGCAGCCACAACCAGCCATGGGCTTCACTGCGACGATCGATCACCACGTCCTGCACGCCGCGCCCCGCATCGACCTGCACATCCAACGGCGACGACAGCAGCTCGCGCGCCGCCGCATCGACATCCTTGCCCAGCGCAACGAAGCGGCCGCCATGCGCTTCGCTCCAACCACGCAGTCGCACGGCATCGGTGCGCGCACCGGCGCTGCTGATCGCAAACAGGCGCTGGTCCGGCGCCATCGCCGGCAGCTGTTCCGGCCCATAGGTCAGCAGGCCATCGCTGACCAGCAGGTATTCCTTCACCCTCTGCTCTGGTTGCCACTGCGCCAGCGCGCTGGCACCGTCCGGGCGTACGGCCTGCAGTGCCGCACGCAGCTCACTCCAGTTACCGGCGCGGATACGGAATCGACGCACCGACTCGGCGCGATCCCGCAGCACGGTCAAGGCCACGGTGCCGTCACCCATCGCAGCGAAGTAGCGATCCAGCAGGGCAAGCTCACGCGAGCGATCGCGCTGTCCCGCCGAACCGGAGCCGTCCCACAGCAGGCCGATCTCGCTGGGCAACGTGCGCGGCGTGCTGCTGGCCGCCACCGGCAGCTGTGCCAACAGGTAGTGCCCGTCCTGCCAGGGCGCCACCTGGACCTGCGCCTGACGTGCTGCCGGCAGGTTCCACTGCAGCTGCTGCGGCAACTGCGCGCCCTTGCCCTGCCACAGCAGCTGGCCCCCGCTGATGCGGAAGGGCGCCGTACCCGCGGCCGTCGCGCCCGGGGCCTGCAGCTTCAGTTCAACCGAGGCTGCACCGGCGGCGAACTGCAGCGGCAGCGTCCACTGCCAGCCGTGGCCGTCGAAGGCCAACGGCTCACGCATCACCAGCTGCACGCGCCGACTGCCGCCGGCCGGCAGCGGGTAGATGCGCAGGCGGAACTGGTTGCCAGCGGTCTGTTCCAGCAGGCCCGGATCAACGCCACGGCGGGCAATCTCCTCGAACACCTGGCGGCCGCGGTCCTTCGGTACCGGCACCGCCTCGCGCAACTCGCCGTTGATATCAAGCGCGAAGCCGGAGATCTGCTGGCCATCGGCCAACGGGAACTGCAGCTCACCCTCCAGCACGCGCCGGTTCGGGTTATGGAATTCCAGGGTGATCCGGGTCTGAGCGATGCCGGCCTGCACCTCGCCCTCGATGCGGGCGTGTCGTAATTGAACCGGCTGCTCAGCCGCCGGCACGATCAGCAGCGGCGTGGCGGCCTGCGGCCGGGAGATCGGCGGCGACTGTGCGCCAGCGGGCCAGGCCGCAAGGGCCAGCAACAACACGGTGCAGCAACGGGCGAAGACCATGACCGGGCTCCAGTGGGATCGTGGACCTTTGAACGCACCAGCAACCGTAATGGGGTTGGCGCCTGTGCTCGCATCGACACACGCCCCTCCAACCAGCACCATGGAAGTCCTCGCCACACAGGGATGCACCATGCGCCCGTTGATTGCCTTGATCCTGCTGGTCCTGGCCGGCGCCGCCGCCGCTGGCAGCGTGAAAGGGGTGCGCTTCGCCCACTACGACTGGATGCTGGCCTGCGACAACACCCGTACCTGCCGCGCCGCCGGCTACCAGGACGATGTCGGCGGCAACTTGCCGGTGTCGGTGCTGCTGACTCGCAAGGGCGGACCCGGCCAGCCGGTCAGCGCCGAACTGATGCTGGGCCAGTACAACGAGGTCAAGCTGCCGACACAGCTGTCGCTGCAGATCAACGGCAAGGATCTGGGCGTGCTGTCGTTGACCGCAGACACGGCGACACTGTCTACAGCGCAGACCAAGGCACTCCTGGCCTCGCTGGCGCGCAGCAGCCGCATCGTGGCGGTCGGCAACGATGGCCAGCGCTGGACGCTGTCCGATCGTGGCGCCTCGGCGGTGCTTCTGAAGATGGACGAATTTCAGGGCCGGCTGGAGACTCCCGGCGCGCTGATGCGCAAGGGGTCGCGCGCCGAAGCCTCAGTTCCTCCCGCACTTCCGGTGCCTACGCTGGTTCTGGCGCCATTGGTGGCGGCACGAGCCACCGATGCCGCACTGGAACACTCACCCGCACTGCGCGCGGCGCTGGCCGCGGCCAACCCGGGCGGCGACTGCGTCGCACTGACACCCGAAGGCCTGCCGATGGTGGACGGCCCGCAGGAGCTGCGCGTGTCCCGGCTGGGGAGGACTTCCCTGCTGGTGTCTACGCTCTGCTGGCGTGGCGCCTACAACGAAGGCATCGGTTACTGGGTAGTGAACGATGCACCGCCCTTCAAGGCCACACTGGTGACCGCATCGGGCGGCGATGACGATGGTCGGGTAATCAGTTCGGCGCACAAAGGCCGCGGCTTGGGCGATTGCTGGTCCACCGCGAGTTGGGGCTGGGACGGGCGCCGCTTTGTGCAGACCGATGAATCCACCTCCGGCCTGTGCCGGCTGGTCGCGGCTGGGGGTGCATGGCACATGCCGACGCTGGTGACCGAGGTGACGCCCTGAGCTTGGCCAGTTGATTGGATCCACGCATAGCGCGCCGCCCACGGCCCCGCTCGCGAAGCGGCGCTCAAACCGGCAGGCAGTGCTCCACGATCAGCTGGATGGCGCTGCCGCCACGGTAGTCATCGCAGGCCAGCCGGTAGGCCAGGTGGACGTGACGTGATGGCGCGTTGCCGTGCCAGCCGCCGAAATGGATCGCGTTGATCGTGCCGGGTACGCCCGGCAGGCGCAGTTCCAGCTTGAGGTGGCGTTCCTTCAGCACGCGCCAGTTGGCCACTTCGAAGTGGCCGTCGAACAGCGGCTCGGGGAAGCCCTGGCCCCACGGGCCGGCCAGGCGCAGCGCATCGGCATGGCGATGATCGAGTTCGTCGGCGGCCAGTTCGCCGTCGCTCAACACCTGCTGTTGGAGCGCCGCCGGGTCGAGCATCTCCAGCACCACACCGACGAACGCGGCCTTGAAGTCATCGACGTGATCCAGCCGCATGCTCAGTCCAGCCGCCATGGCATGCCCACCGAAGCGTTCGATCAGGCCCGGATGCCGCGCATCGACCAGTGCCAGTGCGTCACGGATGTGCAGGCCGGGAATCGAGCGCGCCGAGCCACGCAGCGTGTCGGCGCCCGGTTCGGCCGGGGCGAAGGCGATCACCGGGCGATGCAGGCGATCCTTCATCTTCGACGCGACCAGGCCGACCACGCCCGGATGCCAATCGGCATCGAACAGGCAGGCGGCCACCGGACGCTGGCCGGCCATGTCCAGCACCACGCGGGTCAACGCCTGCTCGGCGTCGTCAGTCATCGACTGCTGCACGGCGCGCCGTTCCGAATTGATCTGCTCCAGCGTCTGCGCGATCTCGCGCGCCTGGCGCGGGTCTTCGGTCAGCAGCAGCGCGATGCCCAGCGCCATGTCTTCCAGCCGGCCCGCCGCGTTCAGGCGCGGGCCGAGTGCGAAGCCGATATCGGTGGCGGTCAGTCGCGCGGCATCACGGCCACTGGCTTCGATCAGCGCACGCAGGCCGACACAGCCCTGCCCTGCGCGTAGACGGCGTAGGCCCGCACTGACCAGCGCACGGTTGTTCGGATCCAGTGCCACCAGGTCGGCAACGGTGCCGACCGCCACCAGGTCCAGCAGCGCGGTCAGGTCCGGCCCCTTGCCATCGGCAAAGACGCCGGCCTCGCGCATCTGCCGGCGCAGCGCCATCAGCACGTAGAAGATCACGCCGACGCCGGCCAGCGATTTGCTGGGGAAGGCATCGCCATCCAGATTCGGATCAACGATCACGTCTGCCGGCGGCAACTGCGGGCCCGGCAGATGGTGGTCGGTGACCAGCACCCGCCAGCCACGCGCCTTGGCCGCGATGACACCCGCGTGGCACGCAATGCCGTGGTCGACCGTGACCAGCAGATCCGGCTGCAGCTCGGCCAACTCCTCCACCAGTGAAGGTGACAGGCCATAGCCGTGCACCATGCGGTTCGGCACCGCGTGGAAGACATGCTGCGCGCCGAGCATGCGCAGGCCACGCACACCGACCGCACAGGCGGTAGCACCATCGCAGTCGAAATCGCCGACCACCAGGATGCGCTTGTCGTTGGCGATGGCCTCGACCAGCAGTCCCACCGCATCATCGATGCCGGTCAGCAGCTCGGGCGCATGCAGGCTGCCCAGCTTCGGCAGCGCCAGTTCGGGTGTGCCTGCGCCACGACTGGCGTAAAGCCGCGCCAGCAGCGGCAGCGTGCCCTCCGGCCAGCTGCCGGGCACGACCGCATCGCGGCGGCGGATCATCGGCGTATCAGAGGTGGGCTGCACGGCATCGGCGGCAAGGGACATCGGCATCGCCGGTTACGAAAGACAGAGGGATGATACCGCGCGTGGGAGAGGCTGGCGGGATTGCGCCCGGCTCCTGCGGTAGTGCCGGCCGCTGGCCGGCAACCCCGGCAAACGTCCAGGGTCAGAACCGTTTTCCGATGGAAAACGGATCCGACCCCGCTCAATCGTGAAGCTGCCGCGGCTTTTTCCAGAACTGCCAGCGCTGGCCACGATCCAACTGGAACTGCAGGCCATCCTCGAAATCCAGCACCAGCCGCTGCAGCTCGCCACGCTTCAGCGCAGCCAGCAGCGGACGGATCGCATCATTGCCGAGCTGCTGCAGGGAGCGCAGCTGGCGCAGATCGACCAGTGCATCCACCGCCTGCTCGCCATCCACGGCCACGCCCGCCGCCAGAGCCAGGCCCTGCAGCAGGGCATCACGACTGCGCACCTGCGCATGCGCCGTGCTGACCGACACTGGCATCACGCCACCGCCCCAGAACCACAGCGAATTGATCGGCTGTTGTCCCTGCGCGGCGCGCTGCTGGTTCCAGGAATGGTTGTGCAGCAGCACCTGCGCTTCGGTCATGAGCGCCCGCCAGCGGCGACCGCCCTCGCCTTCCGGCAGGTGCGAGAACAGGTCATCGCCCAGCACCTCGTCCGGACTGTCGAAGTCCGGCAGGGCCAGGTCGATCGGAAGCCGCAGGTACCAGCGCGAAGGGTCCGGTGCGTCGAGCACGAACCCGGCATCGGCGAACAACGGCTGCAGCACCGGCAGCAGGGCCAGGCTGTCGGCCAGCGTCGGCCGCAGTGTTTCGCCATAGGCCATCATCCGCGCACCGTGCATGTCCGGCACCATGCAGGCCGGATCGGCACGCAGCCAGCTCGCGCCGGCAGCATCGCCGGCGTCACGCTGGCGGCTCAGTGCGGCCACCGGCCAGTGCGGCGCGGCGACCGTGAAATGGCGCTGCAGCTGTGCCCGCTCGCCGGCTTCAAACTGCGAGGCGTTGGCGCGGCCCAGGGCACGCGCCACGTCATCAGGCAGCGCAGCCGCGGCAAAGCGGCTGCGTGCCGGCAACAGCAGGGTCGCCGTTGCCACCGGGTCAGTCCACGTAGCTGACGCTGACGATCTCGTACTCGCGCTGGCCGGCCGGGGCGTCGATCACGATCGAATCGCCTTCCAGCTTGCCGATCATCGCGCGCCACCGGCGAGGAGATGGCGATCAGGCCCAGCTTGATGTCCGCTTCCAGGTCACCGACGATCTGGTACTTCTTCTCTTCGTCGGTTTCCACGTCGGCCAGCGTCACGCTGGCGCCGAACACCACCTTGGAGCCGGCATTGAGCTTGCTCACGTCGATGATCTCGGCGTGCGACAGCTCGCCTTCCAGCTGCTTGATGCGGCCTTCGATGAAGCCCTGTTCCTCGCGCGGCGTGGTACTCGGCATTTTCCTTCAGGTCGCCATGCTCACGCGCTTCGGCGATGGCCGCAATGACCTTCGGGCGCTTGACCGACTTCAGGTGATCCAGCTCGTCGCGCAGCTTCTGCGCGCCCTTCATCGTGATGGGGGCTCTCATGCATTCAACTCCTTGTGCAGCTCCTGCAGCGACCAGACGGGGCCGGTGCCGCGGAATTCCAGTGAATCCACCAGCGCCTTGGCGCCAGCAATGGTGGTCGAGTAGGTGACGCGATGCTGCAGCGCCTCGCGACGGATCGAGAACGAGTCGTTGATCGCCGAACGACCTTCGGTCGTGTTGACGATGTAGACGATCTCGCCGTTCTTGATCGAGTCGACGATGTGCGGACGGCCTTCGACCACCTTGTTGATGATCTCGCAGTCCATGCCGTGCTGCTGCAGCCACGCGGCGGTGCCACGGGTGGCGACCAGGCTGTAGCCACGCGCCAGCAGCGCCTTGGCCACCGGCAGCACGCGCTTCTTGTCCGGATCGCGGACCGAGACGAAGGCCTTGCCGACCGGCGGTGCCTTGATGCCACCGGCTTCCTGCGCACGCGCGAAGGCAGCGTTGAAGGTGCGGCCGACGCCCATCACCTCACCGGTGGAGCGCATCTCCGGCCCGAGGATCGGGTCGACGCCCTGGAACTTGGCGAACGGGAAGATCGCCTCCTTCACCGAGTAGTAGTCCGGCACGATTTCCTTGGTCGCGCCCTGCTCGGCCAGGGTCTTGCCGGCCATGCAGCGGGCGGCGATCTTGGCCAGCGGCATGCCGGTGGCCTTGGACACGAACGGCACGGTGCGCGAGGCACGCGGGTTCACTTCCAGCAGGTAGATGGTGTCGGCACCTTCATCGCTGGTCTGGATCGCGAACTGGGTGTTCATCAGGCCGACCACGTTCAGGGCCTTGGCCAGTTCCACCACCTGGCGACGCAGCTCGGCCTGGGTTTCAGCCGACAGCGAGTACGGCGGCAGCGAGCACGAAGAATCGCCCGAGTGCACGCCGGCTTCTTCGATGTGCTCCATCACGCCGCCGATCAGGACGTTGCCCTGGGCATCGGCAATGATGTCGACGTCGCACTCCACGGCGTTGTCGAGGAAGCGGTCCAGCAGCACCGGCGAATCGTTGGACACCTTCACCGCGTCGCGCACGTAGCGGGCCAGGTCGGCTTCGCCGTAGACGATCTCCATCGCACGGCCGCCCAGCACGTAGCTCGGGCGCACCACCAGCGGGTAGCCGATCTCGCGGGCCAGCAGCAGGGCTTCCTGGTCGTTGCGGGCGATGCGGTTCGGCGGCTGCTTCAGGCCCAGCTTGTCGACCAGCTGCTGGAAGCGCTCACGGTCTTCGGCCAGGTCGATGGAGTCCGGGCTGGTGCCGATCACCGGCACGCCGTTGGCTTCCAGGCGCGCGCCAGCTTCAGCGGGGTCTGGCCGCCGTACTGCACGATCACGCCCTTCGGCTGTTCCAGTTCGACGATTTCCAGCACGTCTTCCAGGGTCAGCGGCTCGAAGTACAGGCGGTCGGAGGTGTCATAGTCGGTCGACACGGTTTCCGGGTTGCAGTTGACCATGATGGTTTCATAGCCATCCTCGCGCAGCGCCAGTGCCGCGTGCACGCAGCAGTAGTCGAACTCGATGCCCTGGCCGATGCGGTTCGGGCCACCGCCCAGGATCATGATCTTGTCGCGGTTGCTCGGCGCGGCCTCGCACTCGTCCTCGTAGGTCGAGTACAGGTAGGCGGTGCCGGTGGAGAACTCACCGGCGCAGGAATCGACGCGCTTGTAGACCGGGCGCACCTTGTGCGCACGACGCAGCGCGCGGATGGCGGCTTCGTTGGTACCAGTCAGCTGCGCCAGGCGTGCGTCGGAGAAACCGGCGCGCTTCAGCTTGCGCAGGCGTGCAGCGTCCAGCGCGTCGATGCCACCAGCAGCGACTTCAGCCTCGGCAGCGATGATTTCCTCGATCTGGTCCAGGAACCAGTGATCGATGAACGACAGTGCGTAGATCTCTTCCACGCTCATGCCGGCACGGAACGCATCGGCGACGAAGAACAGGCGCTCCGGGCCCGGGGCCTTCAGCTCGCGGCGCAGGGTCTGCAGGTCTTCTTCGTTGCTCAGGTCCAGGCCGGTCGGGTCGAAGCCGACCTTGCCGGTTTCCAGGCCACGCAGCGCCTTCTGCACCGACTCCTGGAAGGTACGGCCCATTGCCATCACCTCGCCCACCGACTTCATCTGGGTGGTCAGGCGGGCATCGGCGGCCGGGAACTTCTCGAAGGCGAAACGCGGGATCTTGGTGACGACGTAGTCGATCGACGGCTCGAACGAGGCCGGGGTCAGGCCACCGGTGATTTCGTTCTTCAGTTCGTCCAGGGTGTAACCCACGGCCAGCTTGGCGGCGACCTTGGCGATCGGGAAGCCGGTGGCCTTGGAGGCCAGCGCCGAGGAACGCGACACGCGCGGGTTCATCTCGATGACGACCACGCGGCCGGTCTTCGGGTTGATGCCGAACTGCACGTTCGAGCCACCGGTATCGACGCCGATCTTGCGCAGCACGGCGATGGAGGCATCGCGCAGGCGCTGGTATTCCTTGTCGGTCAGGGTCTGCGCCGGCGCCACGGTGATCGAGTCACCGGTGTGCACGCCCATCGGGTCCAGGTTCTCGATCGAGCAGACGATGATGCAGTTGTCCGCGGTATCGCGGACCACTTCCATCTCGAACTCCTTCCAGCCCAGCACCGACTCTTCCACCAGCACTTCGGTGGTCGGCGACAGTTCCAGGCCGCGGCTGACGATCTCGACCAGCTCTTCGCGGTTGTAGGCGATGCCGCCACCGCTGCCGCCCAGGGTGAAGCTGGGGCGGATGATGGTCGGGTAGCCGACGCGGGTCTGGATTTCCAGCGCTTCGTCCAGGGTATGGGCGACGGCGGCGGTCGGGCATTCCAGGCCGATCTCACCCATGGCGACGCGGAACAGCTCGCGGTCTTCGGCCATGCGGATCGCTTCGCGTTTGGCGCCGATCAGCTCGACGTTGTACTTCTCCAGCACGCCGTTGTCGGCCAGGTCCAGCGCGCAGTTCAACGCGGTCTGGCCACCCATGGTCGGCAGCAGCGCATCGGGCTTTTCCTTGGCGATGATCTTCTCGACCGTCTGCCAGTTGATCGGCTCGATGTAGACGGCGTCGGCCATCTCCGGGTCCGTCATGATCGTGGCCGGGTTGCTGTTGACCAGCACCACGCGGTAACCCTCGTCACGCAGGGCCTTGCAGGCCTGGGCGCCGGAGTAGTCGAACTCGCAGGCCTGGCCGATGACGATCGGGCCAGCACCGATGATGAGGATGGTCTTGAGGTCAGTGCGCTTGGGCATTTTCTTCTCTAAGTCAGTACAGCGTGACAAGGGGGGTGATCGCACGCTGTCGATCAGGAATCTTGATCCGCAGCGCCGCGCCAGCGGCAGCAGCGTTGCGGGGTTTACGGTCCATCGCGACGCCACCGGGGGGGCGGCGGCGTACTGATCACGCCTTGGCCTGCTCCATCAGCACCACGAAGCGGTCGAACAGCGGACCGACATCGGTCGGGCCCGGCGACGCTTCCGGGTGGCCCTGGAACGAGAACGCCGGCACGTCGGTGCGGGCGACACCCTGGTTGGTGCCATCGAACAGCGAGCGGTGGGTCACGCGCAGGGTCGCCGGCAGGGTCGCTTCATCGATCGCGAAGCCGTGGTTCTGCGAGGTGATCATCACCCGGCCGCTGTCCAGGTCCTGCACCGGGTGGTTGGCACCGTGGTGGCCGTGGCCCATCTTCATGGTCTGCGCGCCCGAGGCCAGGCCCAGCAGCTGGTGGCCCAGGCAGATGCCGAAGGTTGGGATTTTCACGTCGATGAAGGTCTTGATCGCTTCGATGGCGTAGTCGCACGGTTCCGGGTCACCCGGGCCATTGGACAGGAACACGCCATCCGGCTTCAGCGCCAGCACTTCGGCGGCCGGGGTCTGTGCCGGCACCACGGTCACTTCGCAGCCACGCTCGGCCAGCATGCGCAGGATGTTGGTCTTCACGCCGAAATCGTAGGCCACGACCTTGTACTTGGCCGGCACGTTGACGAAGGCGTTGGCATCCAGGTCCAGCTGGCCCTCGGTCCAGGTGTAGGTCTTCTCGGTAGTGACGACCTTGGCCAGATCCATGCCCTTCAGCCCCGGGAACTTGCGGGCGGCTTCCAGTGCCTTTTCCACGTCGATGTCACCGGCCATCAGCGCACCGTTCTGCGCGCCCTTCTCGCGCAGGATGCGGGTCAGCTTGCGGGTGTCGATGCCGGCGATGGCGACCACGCCACGCTGGATCAGCCAGTCCTGCAGCGACACCTGGCTGCGCCAGTTGCTGGGACGGCGGGGAACATCGCGCACGATCAGGCCGGCCGACCACACCTTGGACGCTTCATTGTCCTGGTCGGTCATGCCGGTGTTACCGATATGCGGATAGGTCAGCGTGACCATCTGCCGGGCGTAGGACGGGTCGGTCAGCACTTCCTGGTAGCCGGTCATGGCGGTGTTGAACACCACCTCACCGACGGACAGGCCGGGCGCGCCTACGGATTCGCCCTCGAATACGGTGCCGTCTTCGAGGACGAGGATTGCGGCTTGGGTCACGGGAATCTCACTTTGGCTACCGAGGGGGCTGCCGAAGTCACGCCTGCGCTTCACGGAAATCCGGTTGCAAAAAAGCGCGGACGTGCGGTCTGGGACCGGTCCGGCTTTCGTGATTCGGCGAGTGCGAATTGTAGCGCTGCCGGGGCGCTCGCGCCAGCGGTTATCGCACTTCATGAACAGGCGATTGCGCATTCATTTCAATCCGGCGGCGTATGCGGGCCGCCATGACCCTGGTAGACGCCAACCTTGGTTGGCGCTTCCCGGAAAGCCTGCCAACCAAGGTTGGCATCTACCATCGGCCTGGACCGTTACCGGGGGCCGTCCAGCAGGTCCCGCACCCGGTAGCTACCCGGGGCGCGGCCCTGCAGCTGGCGGGCGGCAAACAGGGCGCCGCGGGCGAAGATGTCGCGGTTGGTGGCCCGGTGCACCAGCTCCATGCGCTCACCCAGTCCTGTGAACTGCACCAGATGCTCGCCGACGATGTCACCGGCACGCAGGCTGGCGTAATGCGGCTCCGCCCCACCCCGCTGCGCGGCCGCGCCCAGGGTCAGCGCGGTACCCGACGGCGCGTCCTTCTTCTGCGTGTGGTGCGATTCGACGATGTCGCAGTCCCAGCCGGCCAGCGCCTGCGCCGCGCGCTCGACCAGCTCGTCCAGTACCGCCACGCCCAGGCTGAAATTCGACGCCCAGACCAGCGGGATGGACGCCGCCGCGGCCTCCAGCGCCTGCCGCTGTGTGCTGGAGATGCCAGTAGTGCCCGAGACCAGGCCCGCACCCCGCTCCACGCACAGCGCCAGCATCGGGTCGAAGCCCTCCGGCAGGCTGAAGTCGATCGCCACATCGAACACCGGCGCGCCAGGCAGTTCGCTGGCGCCGAAGAACGGCACGCCGTCGACCACGCGCTGGGTCGGCGCGCGGCCGGTTACCGCAGCCACGATCTGCAGGGTTTCGGGATGTTCGGCGGCCAGCCGCAGCAGGGCCTGGCCCATGCGCCCGGAGGCACCGTGAATGAGCAATCGCAGGGGAGTCTGGTTCATGCCTGCAGGCTAGCGGCAGCACGCCTGCTCCGGCAAGCGCCATCACTGTGACGCTGCATGCCCTTTGCTTGAGGACGCTCATTCCTCGCGACGTACGGTGTCGCCTGCGCGCACCTGTCAGCCTATTCGACTCCGGCGGTGACGGGTTTGCCACTGGACGCGGCAACGCTCCCCTTCAAGTCTGTGGCCCTCCCTTCAGCCGGGGCAACACCCATGAAATCCTCGACCGTCTTCAGCAAGTGCGCCAGGAAGACCGGCTTTGCCGGCACGTCGACGACCCGTTACCGCTTGCTGGATGCCGCCCTGCTTGTCGTCAATCACCAACGCGCCAGCGAAAGCCGAGGCTTCTATGTGAATGCCGGGCTCTACTTTCCAGAGCTGCTCGAGTACCCCCTGGCGCCTGACGATCTTGAAACGGCTTTCCGGTACCGCTCCAGCATCCCCACGCCCCATGTCGACTGGCGGATCGAAGAAACGCCGGGCCTGCGCCGGACCTTCATCCAGCAGGACCTGGACGATCTGCTGGAGGCGGGTAATCGCGACGCGTTCAAAGGCCTGCTGCTCGATGCCCTTGCCGACGTGGCGGGCTTCGCGGCAACGCATGGAAACCGGGAATCGGTGCGGCGGTTGAATCAGGACGGAAGCTTCCGCGCGATCATCCGCAGAGAGGTCTAGTAGATCCACGCCATGCGTGGATGGACTCCAGGAGTGTGCGAACCAAGGTTCGCACCTACCAGGACACATTCAGTGCTGTTTGGGCGGCGTCGGCCCGCAGCTGTCGCAACCGCCACAGGCACCACCGCCTCCGCTAGCCGGCGGTGCGATCTTCCGCCCCAGCGCCCGCAGCCACGCGGCGCGGCCCGGCTTCAGCAGGGCCAGCGCCAGCGCCCCGCGCAGCTTGCGCACGGTGCCGGGGAACTGCTTCTTCAACACCACCCAGGCACTGACCAGTACGGCCACCGCGATGATCAGGTACTGGATCAGCAGGCCGGTATCCATCAGCCGCCTCCCAGCGCCCTGGTCACCTGGTAGGTGATCAGCGCCGCCACGTAGGCCGCAGCAAACAGGTAGAACGCCGAGAAGGCCATCGTCTTCCACGAATTGGTCTCGCGCTTGATGGTGGCCAGCGTCGAGATGCACATCGGGGCGTAGATGTACCAGACCAGCAGCGACAGCGCGGTGGCCAGCGACCAGCCGTCGCTGATCAGCGGGGTCAGCGCCTGGCTGGCGGCATCGTCATCGGCTGCGGACAGCGCGTACACGGTCGCCAGCGAGGACACCGCCACTTCGCGCGCGGCCAGGCCCGGAATCAGCGCGATGCAGATCTGCCAGTTGAAGCCCAGCGGCGCGAAGAACGCCGCCATCGCATGGCCGATCTGGCCGGCGTAGCTGTAATCGATCGCGGGCATGGTGGCCCCCGCCGGCGCTGCCGGGAACGACAACAGCACCCACAGCAGGATGGTCAGCGCCAGGATGATGCCGCCGACACGCTTGAGGAAGATCATGCCCCGCTCGTACAGGCCGACCGCCAGGTCGCGCACGTGCGGCAGCCGGTATGACGGCAGCTCCAGCATCAGCGGGTGCTCGCTCTTGTCGCGGCGCCACTTCTTCATGATCCACGACATCGCCAGCGCACTGAGGATGCCCGCCGCATACAGGCCGAACAGCACCAGGCCCTGCTGGTTGAACACGCCCCACACCGTCTTCTGCGGGATGAACGCGCCAATCAGCAGCGCATACACCGGCAGGCGCGCCGAGCAGGTCATCAGCGGCGCGACCAGGATCGTGGCCAGGCGGTCACGCGGGTCCTGGATGCTGCGCGTGGACATGATGCCCGGCACCGCGCAGGCGAAGCTGGACAGCAGCGGGATGAACGAGCGGCCGGACAGGCCGGCGGCGGCCATCATGCGGTCGAGCAGGAACGCCGCACGCGGCAGGTAGCCGGATTCCTCCAGCACCAGGATGAAGAAGAACAGGATCAGGATCTGCGGCAGGAACACCACCACGCCCCCCACACCGGCGATGATGCCGTCAGTCAGCAGGCTGGCCAACGGGCCTTCCGGCAGCACGCTGCCAACGAAGGCACCAAGCCAGGCGAAACCGGCCTCGATGCCATCCATCAACGGTGTCGCCCAGGCATACACCGCCTGGAAGATCAGGAACATCACCACGGCCAGGCTGACCAGGCCGAACACCGGGTGCAGCAGCCAGCGGTCCAGCGCGTCGTCGATCTTCGCGGTCCGCGCCGGCATGCGCACGGCCACCGACAGGATCTGGCGCACCTTGGCGTGGTAGTCGATGCCACCTTCCGGGCCGGGCACCGGTGCATCCAGGTGCGGCACCATCGCATCGAGGCGCTCGACCAGAGCCTTGGCCCCCTGCTTGCGCACCGCCACGGTCTCCACCACCGGCACGCCCAGCTCGCGCTCCAGCGCGGCCACGTCCACCTGGATGCCGCGGCGCTGGGCCGCATCGACCATGTTCAGCGCAACCACCATCGGCTTGCCCAGCTCGCGCAGTTCCAGCGCGAAGCGCAGGTGCAGGCGCAGGTTGGTGGCGTCGATCACGCACAGCAGCACATCCGGTGCAGCCTCGCCCGGGTAGAAGCCCCGGCACAGGTCACGGGTGATCGCCTCGTCCAGGCTGGCCGGGTGCAGGCTGTAGGCACCGGGCAGGTCGAGTACGGCGAACTCGCGACCGGACGGCGCGCAGGCGGCCTTCCTTGCGCTCGACGGTGACGCCGGTGTAGTTGGCAACCTTCTGCCGGCTGCCGGTCAGCTGGTTGAACAGCGCGGTCTTGCCACTGTTGGGGTTACCGACCAGCGCAATGCGCAGGGGCGCGGTAGAAGTTGCAGCGGTCATGCGCGACGCTCCTGGCGGTTGGCGTCGACCACGACGCGCTTGGCTTCACTGATACGCAGCGCAAACCGGGTGAACCCGACCTGCACCAGCAGCGGCTCGCCACCGACCGGGCCCTTGGCCACCAGGCGCACTTCCTCGCCCTTCACGAAACCCAGCTCGCGCAGGCGACGGGCGATGGCATCGTTGGCATGGAGGTCCTGCACGGACTCGACCACGGCCGAGGCGTGCAGCGGCAGTTCGGACAGCGTCATCTAGCGTGTTCTCTGCTGGATGTAAATGGTTCTCGATTCTAACATTCCCGCGTCGCGTCATGGCCCATGACCAATGGCCCGCTATGATCCATACAGGTATGGAGTGACCCTGGAATCCCATGAACGATGCTTTGCAGATCGAGCGCAGCGGCGCCGTCCTCACCCTCTGGCTGAACCGGCCGGAGCTGCACAACGCCTTTGACGCCGGGCTGATCGCCCGGCTGACCGCCGCACTGGAAGCCGCCGGCCGCGATGATTCGGTCCGGGCCGTGGTGGTCGCCGGCCACGGCGCCTCCTTCTCGGCCGGTGCCGACATGCAGTGGATGCGCGGCATGGCGGCCGCCAGCGAGGCCGACAATCGCGAGGACTCGCTGGCCCTGGCGCGGCTGATGCGCACCCTGGACGAGCTGCCCAAGCCGACCCTGGCCCGGGTCCACGGCGCGGCCTTCGGTGGCGGCGTCGGCCTGGTTGCCTGCTGCGACATCGCCATCGCCAGCACCTCGGCCCGCTTCGGCCTGACCGAAAGCCGCCTCGGCCTGCTGCCGGCGGTGATCTCGCCCTACGTGATCGAGGCCATCGGCCCGCGCCAGGCGCGGCGCTGGTTCGCCACCGGCGAGCACTTCGACGCCGATACCGCACTGCGCATCGGCCTGGTCCACCAGCTGGTCGAGCCCGAGCGCCTGGATGAGGCGCTGGAGCGGCAGCTGGCCCTGCTCGACAAGGCCGGCCCGATCGCCTCGTCCACCGCCAAGCAGCTGGTCCGGCAGGTCCGCGACAGCCATGACCGCGACGCGCTGGATCGGGATAATGCCGCCCTGATCGCGCGCCTGCGGGTGTCCGCCGAGGGCCAGGAAGGCCTGGGCGCCTTCCTCGACAAGCGCGCCCCACTGGGTCACGGAAGCCTGAACATGCTCGATCATCTTGGTTTGACCAGCGCCGACCTGGCGCGCAGCAGGACCTTCTTCCTGCAGGCACTGGCGCCGCTGCAGATCGGTGTGGTGATGGAAGTGACTGCCGAACAGACCGGCGCGCACGACCACATCGGCTTCGGCAGCGACGGCAAGCCGTTCTTCTGGCTCGGTAGTGGCGGCACCGCCAGCCACGGCGTGCACGTGGCCTTCGCCTGCGCCAGCCGCGACCAGGTGGACGCCTTCCATGCCGCCGCCGTCGCCGCCGGTGGCCGCGACAACGGCGCGCCGGGCCTGCGCCCGTGGTACCACCCCGACTACTACGGCGCCTTCGTGCTCGACCCGGACGGCAACAACATCGAGGCGGTCTGCCATCGCCCCGTCAGCGAGGTGGCCGCATGAGCGACTACGTCCGCATCGTCGAGGTCGGCCCGCGTGACGGCCTGCAGAACGAAAAGCAGTCGGTGGCCACCGCCGACAAGATCGAACTGATCAACCGCCTGTCGGCCACCGGCCTGCGCAGCATCGAGGCGACCAGCTTCGTCAGCCCGAAGTGGATCCCGCAGTTGGCCGACGCCGCCGAGGTCTACACCGGCATCCAGCGCCGGCCCGGCATCCACTACCCGGTGCTGGTGCCGAACGAACAGGGCTACGACCGCGCCCGTGCGGTGGGCGTGGAGGAAGTGGCGGTGTTCACCGCCGCTTCGGAGGCGTTCAACCGCACCAACACCAATGCCGGCATCGACGAATCGCTGGCCCGGTTCGAGCCGATCCTGCGCCGCGCCGCCGCCGATGGCGTGCGCGTGCGCGGTTACGTGTCCACCGTACTCGGCTGCCCTTACCAGGGCGAGGTGCCACTGGCCGACGTGGTGCGGGTGGCGCGTGCCCTGCATCAGATGGGCTGTTACGAAATCTCGCTGGGCGACACCATCGGCGTCGGCACCCCGCGCAAGGCCCGGGCAATGCTGCAGGCGGTCGCCGCCGAGATTCCGATGGCGGCACTGGCCGTGCACTTCCACGACACCTATGGCCAGGCCATCGCCAACATCGCCACCTGCCTGGAAGAAGGCGTGCGCGTGGTCGACAGTGCGGTGTCCGGTGCCGGTGGCTGCCCGTATGCCAAGGGCGCCAGCGGCAACGTCGCCAGCGAGGACGTGGTCTACCTGCTGCAGGGCCTGGGCCTGGACAGCGGCGTGGACCTGCCGGCACTGGCCGAAACCGGCCGCTGGCTGGCCGGCCTGCTCGGACGCGCCACCGCCAGCCGCACCGGCCAGGCGCTGGCCGCCGCCGGCTGACCGCCGCACTGCGCCGCACTGCAGCGGCGGCGCAGTGCACAACAGCGGCGGTCGCGGCTTCCGTTAGAATCGGCGGTTCTCGAACCTGCAGGACCGTGCAATGCAGCTGTCTTCCGTACGTGCCGTGATCACCGGCGGCGTCTCCGGCCTCGGCCTGGCCGTGGCCCAGCACCTCGTCGCCCAGGGCGGCAAGGTGGCCCTGTTCGACCTCAACGACGACAAGGGTGCTGCTGCCGTTGCCGGGCTGGGTGCCGACAAGGCCCGCTACTTCAACGTCAACGTCAGTGATGAAGCGGCCGTCTCGGCAGCCATCGACCAGGCCCACGAGTTCCTCGGTGGCCTGAACGTGGCGATGAACTGCGCCGGCATCCTCGGCGCCGGCCGCGTGCTGGGCAAGGAAGGCCCGATGCCGCTGGCCGGCTTCCAGGGCACGGTGATGGTCAACCTGGTCGGTAGCTTCAACGTTGCAAAGGCCGCGGCCAACCGCATGCAGCACAACGAAGCCGGCACCGACGGCGAGCGCGGCGTGATCATCAATACCGCCAGCATCGCCGCCTACGAAGGCCAGATCGGCCAGGCCGCGTACGCCGCCAGCAAGGGCGGCGTGGTGTCGATGACGCTGCCGATGGCGCGCGAACTGTCGCGCTTCGGCATCCGCGTCAACACCATCGCCCCGGGCGTGTTCTGGACGCCGATGGTCGATGGCATGCCCGAGGCGGTGCAGCAGTCGCTGGCCGCGTCGATCCCGTTCCCGTC
This sequence comes from Stenotrophomonas sp. 93052_Sma, assembly GCF_056481145.1. Taxonomy (NCBI): domain Bacteria; kingdom Pseudomonadati; phylum Pseudomonadota; class Gammaproteobacteria; order Lysobacterales; family Lysobacteraceae; genus Stenotrophomonas; species Stenotrophomonas sp. 93052_Sma. The sequence continues at coordinate 2,114,776 of NZ_CM151134.1, read as the reverse complement.
GCGCCTGGGCAAGCCGGAAGACTTCGCCAGCCTGGTCGGCTTCATCCTCGGCAACACCTACCTCAATGGCGAGACCATCCGCCTGGACGGCGCTACCCGCCTCGCTCCGAAGTGATTCCCCCCGGGCGCCGGGACGGCGCCCTCCCCCAACGACCTAGATCACCATGAAAGCCAACGACATCAAGAAGGGCAACGTCGTCGAGTACAACAACGGCGTGTACCAGATCCGCGACATCGAGCGCAGCTCGCCGCAGGGTCGCGGCGGCAACGTCCGCTTCCGCTTCATCATGTACAGCGTGCCGGGCGGCAACAAGCTCGATGCCAGCTTCGATGCCGACGACAACCTGGTCGAGGTCGAACTGCTGCGCCGCCAGTCCACCTATTCGTACAAGGACGGCGATGCGTTCGTGTTCCTCGATGACGAGGACTACACCCCGTACACCCTGGACGCGGACGTGATCGGCGACGACGCCGGCTACATCACCGACGGCCTGACCGGCATCTACGTGCAGGTGATCGACGAGCAGCCGGTGGCGATCCAGCTGCCGGCCTCGGTGGTGCTGGAAGTGATTGAAACCCCGCCGGAACTGAAGGGCGGCACCGCCACCAAGCGCCCGAAGCCGGCCAAGCTCAACACCGGCATCGAAATCATGGTGCCGGAGTACATCGTCAACGGCGAGCGCGTGCTGGTGAACACCGCCACCGGCGAATTCGCGGGCCGTGCCGACTAAGCGCCTTGCGCTGATCGGTTGTCTGTCCCTGCTTGCGGCGTGCTCGCCGCAGGCAGCGGACAATGCTGCCGACGCCACGCCAGCCGAACCGGCCGTGACCGCCGCACCAGCGGTGGAGGCACCGGCCGCCGTGGAGGCCATCGCCGAAGCGGAGCCCGCTACCGAGCAGCCCTCGGGCGAAGAGGACCTGGACAAGGTACGTGCAGCCGCAGGCTGTCCGGTCCCGGAGGATGTGTATGACGTCGACGACGTGCGCATCTACTGCGCGATGCCGGCCGACGTGCAGGCCTTCCTCGCGCGAGAACACCTGCCAGCATTTCGCCGGCGAAGAGCCGTACGACGACGAGCGTCGCCGTGAACTGAAAGAGGCCAGCGCCAAATACTGCGAAGGCCGCGAGAAGAACTTCACCGATCTGGTCGCGCGCTATAGCGGTGACTGTGCGATCCGCGCAGCGCTGATCGGAATCAACAGCCGCTATGACCTGGACTTCGATCTCGACCTGAAGCCCTGCGAGGGCTGACCCCTCGATGATGCAGAGCCGAGCGTGGGCTCGGCTCTACAGATGCCTTACGGCTGTTTCGCGCCGAAGTTGCCGCAGCCGTGGTACTGGCGGGTGCCGATGGTCAGGTTCACCTTGGCTTCGAACGCCTCGCCGCTCATGTCGTCCTGGCAGGTGGTGCGCTGGAAGCTGAGCTTCACATCGGTGCCATCAGAGGCCTTGCCACTCCAGCCGTCAGCGCCTTCGGTGGGCTTGGCCACATCGAAGCGGCGCTCGCCATAGTCGACTTCCACCTGCAGGCCCGGCGCATCGCCGTCAACGACTGCAAGCCAGCCGGGTTCATTGCCGGTGGCACGGAACGCGGCATTGCCGGCGCTGCCATCGCCTTCGGTGGCTTCGACCGCATGGCACTCGCGATCGGCCTCGCCCTTCAGGCTCAACAGGCCGTCATCGCTGCCCTTGGTCCAGAAGCTGTTGCCCTGGCCATCGCCATACTTCGCGCCCGACGCCGCACGCTCGGAGGTCATGGCGAAGGTACGTTCGCCGATCACTACCGTCGCCGCATCCTCGCCATTGAAGGTCGCGCGCACGTTCAGATCACCACACCGGTACATGGTCTCGCTGCCGGTACCGGCGCCGGTGCTGGCAGCCGGTTCGGGCGCGGCCGGCGGCGCGGCATCAGTGCCGCCCGCAGCGGGTGGCTGTGCCGGCTGGCACGCGGCCAGGACCAACCCGAGGGAGGCTGCCAACAGACTGGGGACTACACGCATGGCTCGACTCCTTGTCGACACTACAGAGATCTTCGACCCTACCACCTGCCGGTGAGCGGGGCCTGAAAGCGGCCTGACCGCGCTCATGCGGCCAGTACCGCCATCGACAGCAGCTGCGCGCCGCTGTCGCCGGAACTGCAGGTCCAGACCCGCAGCAGGCGCAGTTTCAGCTCGCGCTCCTGGCCCTGCCCGCGCACCGACAAGCGCACGTCACTGGACAACAATGCCAGGCGTCCGCACAGCAGCGTTTCCACCGCGTACGATTGCAGGCTGCTCACCCGCAGGTTCCCGGCCAGCCAGTCGCCCAGCCAGGGCAGATCGAGCATGCGCCCGCCCTGCCCATCCATCATGAACAAGGCCGGCGATACCAGCGCGGTCAGCGCATCGTGGTCGTCATCCAGCAATGCCTGCCGCAGGCGCTGTTCCAGCGCTGCCAGCTGCCGCTCATGCAGGTCTTCAACGATGTCCCGTTCCATCCACGGATCCTTCCGGCATCGGCCGGCGCCTGCGCAGGCGTTGCGCGATCCACTGCCGCGCGCCCTGCACTACTACATAGAAGACCGGCACGAAGAACACCGCCAGCACGGTCGCACTGACCATGCCGCCGAACACGCCGGTTCCGATCGCCTGCTGGGTTTCCTTCGATGCGCCCTGCGCCAGCATCAGCGGCACCACGCCCAGCGCGAACGCCAGCGAGGTCATCACGATCGGCCGCAGGCGCAGCCGTGCCGCCTCCAGCGCCGCTTCGACCAGGCCACGGCCCTGTTGCTGCAGCTGGCGTGCGAACTCGACGATGAGGATCGCGTTCTTCGCCGACAGCCCGATCACCGTGATCATGCCGACCTTGAAGAACACGTCGTTGGGCATGCCGCGCAACAACACGGCCGCGACCGCTCCGAGCAGGCCCAAGGGCACCACCAGCATCACCGCCAGCGGAATCGACCAGCTCTCGTACAGCGCCGCCAGCACCAGGAACACCACCAGCATCGACAGCAGCAAAAGCCACGGCGCCTGCGCACCGGATTCGCGCTCCTGCAGCGACTGGCTGGTCCATTGCAGGGCGAAGCCAGACGGCAGCTTCTCCGCCAACCGCTCCATCTCCGCCATCGCCTGACCGGTCGACACCCCGGAGGCCGGGGCGCCGGACAGGTTCAGCGCCGGGAAGCCGAGGTAGCGCTGCAGCTGCAGCGGCGCCTCAGTCCAGTGCGGGGTCACCAGTTCGGACAACGCCACCATGCCGCCCTCGCTGTTGCGCACGTACAGCTTCAGCACGTCCTCCAGTTCCATGCGGTGCGGCGCGTCGGCCTGCAGGATCACCTGCTGCAACCGGCCCTTGTTGGGGAAGTCATTGACGTACTGCGAGCCCATCGCCGCCGACAGCGTGCTGCTGATGTCACCGAAACCCACGCCCATCGCCTCGGCCTTGGCGCGGTCGATGTCCAGCCGCACGCTGGTGCCTGCAGGCAGGCCATCGGCATGCACCTCGGACAGCAGCGGGCTGGCCTCGGCCAGCTTCAGCAGCTGCTGCAGGGCCGCGCGTAGTTCGGCCTGGCTCTGCCCGGTACGCGCCTGCAGGGCGAGCGAGAACCCGGACGAACGGCCCAGGCTGTCGATCGCCGGCGGCATCACGCTCATCACCTCGCCCTCGGCAATCGTGGCCATCGCCTTCTGCGCGGCCTCCACCTCGCCGGCCGCGGTGGAGCCTGCACGCTCGCTCCAGTCCTTGAGCATGGTGTAGGTCAGCGCCGCGCTCGGGCCGGAGCCGGAGAAGCTGTAGCCGAGGATCGACTGGTTGGAGCCGATGCCCGGACGCGAGGCCACGTGCCGCTCGTAGGCTTCGACCACGGCCAGCGTGCGCTCGGCGGTGGCTTCGGCCGGCAGCTGGATCGAAGTCATGAAATAGCCCTGGTCTTCTTCCGGCAGGAATGCGCCCGGCAACCAGTGCAGGCCCAGCAGCAGCGCCACCACCAGTGCGGCGAACACGCCCATCACCCGCCCACTGCGCTGCAGCACCGAGGCCACGCCACGCTGGTAGCGCCCGGTCATCTTCTCGAAGCCACGATTGAAGGCACCGAACAGCCCGCCACGACCATGGTGTCCATGGGTATTCGGGCGCAGCAGGGTCGCGCACAGCGCCGGCGTCAGGCTCAATGCCAGCAGCGCCGAGAACAGGATCGACACCGCCATCGCCACGGTGAACTGGCGGTAGATCGCGCCCACCGAGCCGCTGGCCAACGCCATCGGAATGAACACGGCGGTCAGCACCAGGGTGATGCCGATCACCGCACCGGTCAGCTCGCGCATCGCCTTGATGGTGGCCTCGCGCGGCGGCAGTCCTTCCTCGGCCATGATCCGTTCCACGCCCTCGACCACCACGATGGCGTCGTCGACGATGATGCCGATCGCCAGCACCATGCCGAACATGGTCAGCACGTTGATCGAGAAGCCCAGTGCCAGCATCACCGCGAAGGTGCCGAGCAGCGCGATCGGTGCGACCAGCGCCGGAATCAGCGTGTAGCGCCAGTTCTGCAGGAACAGGTACATCACCGCGAACACCAGCAACATGGCCTCCAGCAGCGTCTGCACCACCTTCTGGATCGAGATCTTCACGAACGGTGCGGTATCGAACGGAATGCTCGACTCCACGCCGCGCGGCAGCAGCGGCGCCAGTTCGGCCATGCGCTCACGGACCGCCGACGCGGTGCGCACTGCGTTCGCGCCAGGACGCAACTGCACCCCGGCGGCGGTCGCTGGGTGGCCATCCTCACGGGTGCCCCACGCATAGCTCTGCGCGCCCAGTTCGACGCGGGCGACATCGCCCAGCACCACCCGTGAACCGTCTGCCCCGGCGCGCAGCACGATGGCTGCGAACTGCTCCGGCGTGGACAGCTGCCCATCGGCGCTGAGCGGCACGGTGATGCGCTGGCCCGGAACACCCGGCGAATCACCGATGCGTCCCGGCGAGATCTCCAGGTTCTGCTGCTCGATGGCGGTGGCCACATCACCCATGGTCAGGCCGTAGCCGGTCAACCGGGTCGGGTCCAGCCAAACGCGCATCGCCTGCTCGGCACCGAACAGCTGCACGCGGCCGACGCCATCGATGCGGCGCAGCTCTTCGATGATGTTGCGCGCCATGAAATCGCCCAGCGCCGCTTCGCTGACGCTGGCATCCGGCGAACGCAGGCCGACCAGCATCAGGAAGCCGGAATCGGCGGCCTCCACGAACAGGCCGTTCTGGCGCACGCTGCGCGGCAGGCGCGGCTCGATCGCCTTGATCCGGTTCTGCACGTCCACCTGCGCCAGCTCCGGGTTGGTACCGGGCTTGAAGGTCGCAGTGATCGAGGCTTCGCCGGAGGTGTCCACCGACGATTCGAAGTACAGCAGGTGCTTGACGCTGGACAGCTCGCGCTCGATCAGCCCGACCACCGCATCATTCAGCGTCTGCGGGCTGGCACCCGGGTAGCTGGCATAGATGCTGACACTGGGCGGCGCGACCGCCGGATAGCGCTCCACGGCCAAGCGCGGAATCGCCAGTACGCCGGCCAGGATGATGAAGATCGCCAGCACCCAGGCGAACACCGGGCGATCGATGAAGAAACGTGCCATGTTGGATTTTCCTGGATGGGCTGGCCCGGGAAAGGCTCAGCCCTTGCTGCCGGCCTGCACCGCGCCGGCGCTGGCGACCGGCACCTGCCAGTCGCGCGCATCGACCACCACGCCTTCCTGCAGGCGTTCCTGGCCCTCGACCACCACCTTTTCGCCCGCCTTCAGACCGGTGCGCACCAGCCACTGGCGATCAACGCTGCCGTCGACTTCCAGCGTGCGGATCACCGCCTTGCCATCGCCACCGATCACCCAGGCATAGGCCTGGCCACCGGCGCTGCGCAGCACGGCCTGCTGCGGCACGGTCAGCGCACTGGCCGGTGCACCCCGCGGCACTTTCGCGCGCACATACATGCCGGGCAGCAGCTGGCGCTGCGGGTTGTCGACCAGGATGCGGAGAATCACATCACCGGTACGCGCATCGACGTTGATGCCGGAGAACAGCATCTGGCCACGCTCGGACAGCGGCTTGCCGGCGGCACCGATGATCGTCACCGGCAGCTCGCCACCACCGGCAGCACTGCGCTGCAGCGATTCCAGCTGGGCCGCCGGCTGGCGCACATCGACGTAGACCTGGTCGATCTGCTGTACCACCGCCATCGGCTCGGCATCGGCCACGCCGACCAGTGCGCCTTCGGTCACCAGCGCCTGATCGATGCGGCCGGCAATCGGCGCGCTGACCGTGGCATAGCGCAGGTCGAGCTGGCGACGGGCCAGGATCGCGCGCTTCATTCACCGCGGCACGGGCCTGTTCGTACTCGGCACTGGCATCGTCGCGATGCTGCTGGCTGACGGCCTGTGCCGCGGCCAGTGCATGCAGGCGCTGCGACTGCACGCGACTGCGGCCCAGGGCGGCCTCACTGCGCTGCAGCGCGGCCAGTGCCGAATCGACATCGGCACGGAAGGCCGCCGGATCGATCTGGAACAGGGCCTGGCCGGCGTCTACTTCCGCGCCCTGGTCAAACAGCCGGCGCTGCACGATGCCACCCACCTGCGCTCGGATCTGCGCGGTGCGCACGGCGGCCACGCGGCCAGGCAGTTCGTCGTCACGCTGCACCACCTGCGGGCCAACGGTAACCACGCTCACGCGGGGTGCGGCTTCGGGCGTGGCTTCGGGGGTGGAGCAGGCCGTCATGGCCAGGGCGAGGGCCGCGATCAACGCGACCGGAGTCCTGAAGGTTCTCATTGCTGTGCACAATGCCGCGCGGGCGGCTGATAGGTTCTGAAGAACCCAGTGTGCGTGGCGATGATGGGGTTTCGATGGAGGAACTGTGGAGATACGATGGAGGCAAGCACCTTAAGGCCCCGCCCCTGCATGCATGCCGCCCCTGCCCTCGCCGCCCTCGTCCTGATCGTCGAGGATGAGGCCGAGATCGCCGACATTCTTACCGCCTATCTGGAACGCGAAGGACTGCGTACGCTGCGCGCCGCCGACGGCCACAGCGCACTGGACCTGCATCGCAGCGCCCGCCCCGACCTGGTCCTGCTCGACGTGCAGCTGCCGCGGCTGGATGGCTGGAGCGTGCTGACCCAGCTGCGCCAGCGCGGCGAGACGCCGGTGATCATGCTGACCGCACTGGACCAGGACCTGGACAAGCTGACCGCACTGCGCATGGGCGCTGATGACTACGTGGTCAAACCATTCAATCCGGCCGAAGTGGCGGCGCGCGTGCGCGCCGTGCTGCGCCGTACGTTGCGCGCCTCGCGCGTGGACGCCCCGACCGCGCTGCGGGCGGGCCCGCTGCTGATCGACTCGGCCACCCACGCCGTACACGTGGAAGGCGAAGGCTACAGCCACGAAGTGCTGCTCACGCTCACCGAGTTCAAGCTGCTGCACTGCATGGCGCTGGCGCCGACCCGCATCTTCAGCCGCAGTGAACTGATGCACGAATGCCTGCCGGAAAGCGAGGCGCTGGAGCGCACGGTCGACAGCCATGTCAGCAAGCTGCGCCGCAAGCTGGATGAAGTGGGCATGGTCAATGTGCCGGCCAGCGTGCGTGGCGTCGGCTACCGGTTGATGGCCGACCGCTGATGGCCCGCCTGCGCCGCTCCGGGCTCAGCCGCCACATCATCGTCTCGATGTCGCTGATGGTGATCGGCGTCATCGTGATGATGATCCTGTCATCGTGGCTGCTGTATGCGGTGCTGGTCGAATTCTTCCCCGGCACTACCGAGGAACCGGAAAGCTGGCTGCCGACCGGCCCTGAACTGGCATGGATGGTCGGCGTGATCCTGACCGGCCTGGCGCTGGCCATCGCCGCCTCGTTCCGTCTTGCCCATCGCATCCTGTCGCCGTTGAATTCGCTGGTGGACAGCGTGCGCGCTCGCGGGCGGCGACCTCGGTGCCCGTGCCAGCGTCGAGGAAAACTCGCCGGGCGAAGTGGCCACCTTGGTCGAGGACTTCAATGCCATGGCGCGGCGGCTGCAGCACGTGGAGAGCGAGCGTGCGATGTGGCATGCAGCCATCGCCCATGAACTGCGGACTCCGGTGACGATCCTGCGCGGCCGCCTGCAGGGCCTGGCCGAGGGCGTCTTCCAGCCGGACGAATCACAGTTCCGCAGCCTGCTCGCCCAGGTCGAGGGCCTGTCACGACTGATCGAGGATCTGCGCGTGCTGAGCCTGTCCGACAATGCGCGGCTGGACGTGCGCCGCGCACGTACCGACGTGGTGGCCGAAGTGCATTCGGTGATGACCCTGGTCGATCCCCAGTTCCGCGCCGCCGGCTTCGTGCTGGAGCTGGAAACCAGCCGCGAAGAACACAACGCGCACTGCGACCCGACCCGCCTGCGCCAGGCGCTGCTGGCGCTGCTGGAGAACGCGCGCCGCTATGCCAGCCCGGGCAAGGTGCGGATTGCCGTGCATGACACACCGGGCCATGTGCAGGTAGCGATCGAGGATGAGGGCCCGGGCATCGACCCTGAGCTGCACGCCGACATCTTCTCTCCGTTCATGCGTGCCGACGGTTCGCGTTCGCGCCAGGGTGGCGGTAGCGGGCTCGGCCTGGCGGTGGTCAAGGCCATCGCCGACGCGCACGGCGGCCGCGTCTACTGCACGGCGGGCAACGCTGGTGGCAGCCGTTTCGTTATCGAGCTGCCGCGCCAATAGCCGGCGTGGCTGCCTGTTCCCGCAGGCGGGCACCGAGCGCAGCGAGGTTGGCGTCGATCGCATCCATTTCGTTGCGCTGCTTCTCCGGCAGCTGCTGACGCAGCTGTACGCGCAGCGCCTGCCAGGCCGGCACCGCCTGTGCGCTGGCGGTGGCAACCGCTTCGGCCAGCACCGCCTGCTCATCGGCCAGCGGCAACCCGTAGCCGCCGCCCGCCAGCAGCGTACCCGGGCGCAGCCATTGCCCACCCTGCTCCAGCAACTGGCGCAGGCCCCGGGTTTCGGCACTGTCCGGTGCGGCCAGCAGGCGCCGTTTCAGCACATCGCGCGCGCAGCTCGGCGCGGCGTTGCGCAGCCTGTTCCAGCAGCAGCAGGCCGGCGCTTGCGCGCAGGTCGCCCTTCAGCAACCACGGTGCCCGTTGCTGTGCAGGCAGCTTCAACCAGCCGCGTACGTCGCGTGCGGGCAATGCCAGCTGGGCTGCCGCCACGCCGAACAACTGCTGGTAGTGATCGCGTGCCGAGGCGAAGTAGTAACCCTGCGCCTGTGCTGCATTGCGGTCCGTGAGTACCTGCTCGTCCAGCACATGCAGCTGCGACAGCCGACGCTTCAAACCACGCGGACTCAGCTGGGCCAGCCCGGCCTTGCCCAGCCGCGGCACACCCGCCTGCAGCAGCTTGGCGGTTTCCACCGCGCAGTTGTTGCTGACGAAGTAATAGCGCCCGTCATAGCTCCAGTGCACCTGCGCAGTGCGCTCGAGCAGGCTGGCGATCTCGCCGGGCGACAACTGCAACGGCAGCGACTGCAACCCGCGCAGCTCGACCTTGGTGTACTCGTCCACTACCTGCTGCAGCGGCAGCACGAACAGTCGCGACGGGTAGCCACCGGTAAGGCCACGCCAGTTGGAAATCTGCACGTCACCAACGAAGGCACGGAACGAAAGCACACGGTGGTATTCCAGGTCCAGGCGACAATCCTGCCCAGGTGCGCGCCCCGGCTTGCAGATCACCAGCCGCAGCATGCTGTGGCCCCAGCGACTCATCGGCTGCGCGCTGCCTTCGGCAAACAGGTAATCCACCGCGTAGACGCGCGCCGGATCGAGGTGCAGCAGCGATGCAGCGCCTTCTTCCGATTCGGCCTGGAGCAAGGGCAGCGTCGTAGCGCACTGCGGCTGTGGCAGCGACGGCGGGGTTCCGAAATGGGCCTGGTACCACTGCGCCAGTGCCGGGCGCCGGCAGGCAAACTCGCTGTCGAGCACGAAATGCTCGGCGTTCACTGCCAGGTACTCGGCCGGATCTTTCAGTTCATACGCATCGGGACTACGGTCTCGGAAGTCATTGCCGCCACGGCCGAGATGCCAGGGCTTGCGCTGCCATCCGGCCAGATCACGCCAGCGCATACTGCGCGACCAGTTCGCCGCCGTACGGTCGGCAACATGGGTCAGTTCGTGTACCAGCGCGCTGCGTCGCGCACGCCGGGCGCCGGGCATGCCGTCATCCAGCAGATCGCGGCGCAACGTGATGCGGTCGCCGAAAGCGCGGCCGTGCACCTTGGCAGGAAGGTCGTCATTCCAGCGCACCTGCACCTGAGCCGGCAAAGCGCGCAGCAGACCCTCCGGCAGCAGTGACTGTACGTCGGTCAGTGTCTGCGTCGCCACCTGCTGCTGTGCAGGGCTCAGCCCCGCAGGATCGAGCTGCAGGCGATCAGCCGCGTGCGCGACATGAGCGATCAGCAGTAGAGCCACGCCGTGCGTGGCTGCGTTCCTTGCAGTTGTCATGGCGTTGCCGGCCAGCGGCCGGCACTACCCGAAGGCGGGATCAACGCGCCAGCAGCGCGCGGGCCAGTTCCAGGTCGCTCTGCTGCTGTGCGGCAGTGCTCTGCTCACGCAGGTGGACAAGCGCCGCCTGCAGGCGAGCGCCACGGATCTGGCCGTCGCTGGCGACGAACGCAGCGGCATCGTCGCGTGCAGCCAGCACCACCTTGTCGTCACCCGAGCTGCTGCCCGAGGAACCGGAGGACGCACCGGTGGCCGAGCCGGCCGAGGTGCCGGCGAAGCTGGAAGCGAAGCCGGCCAGCGGCAGGGACAGCAGGGCAAGCAGCAGAAGCGGACGGGTCATCGGTTCGAAGCCGGTTGTTAGGAAGCGTGGAGCGTAACGGGTGCGTGAAGGATTTGCCCGACTCAAACGTCGAACAGCTTGCCGGGATTCAGCCGCGCTTGGGGATCGAACGCGCGTTTGACCGCCTTCATCAGGGCGATCTCGGCCGGGCCGCGGGTGCTGTCCAGGTAGCCCTTCTTGACCAGACCGATGCCGTGCTCGGCCGAGATGCTGCCGTCGAAGCGGGCCAGCACCTGCGCCAGCAGCTTGGTTACGTGCTCGCATTGCGCCACGAAATCAGCGTCACTGGTGTCGTCCGGCTTGAGCACGTTGATGTGCAGATTGCCGTCGCCGATGTGGCCGAACCACACCACATCGAAATGCGGGTAGGCCTGCCCGATCAGCGCCTGGGTCTCGGCCAGGAACGCCGGCATCGACGAGATCCGCACCGAAACATCGTTCTTGTAGGGCTTGTAACGGGCAAGCGACTCAGTGATGCCTTCGCGCAGGCGCCACAGCTGCGCGGCCTGCGCGTCGCTGGCACTGATCACGCCATCGCTGACCCAGCCATTGCCCATGCAGTCCTCGAACGCGGCCATCGCAGCCGCTTCCTGGGCCTCGTCGCCGGCCGCGAACTCGGTCACCACGTAATACGGGTGCACTTCGTCGAACGGCGCCTGCGCGCCATGCGCCAGCACGTGCTCCAGCGCCCGGTCGGTGAAGAATTCGAAGGCCTGCAGCTGCAGGCGCGCGGAACGCGGCGAATACCTGCATCAGCACCTCGAAGCTGGGTACGGCCAGCAGCATCACATTGCTGGCCGGCGGCGGATCGGTCAATTTCACCGTGGCTTCGACGATCACGCCCAGCGTGCCTTCCGAGCCGATCAGCAGCTGGCGGAAGTCGTAGCCGCTGGAGTTCTTGATCAGGCCCTTGTTGAGCTCCAGCAACTCGCCATCAGCCGTGACCACTTTCAGCCCGGCGATCCACTCGCGGGTGTTGCCGTAGCGGATCACGCGGATGCCACCGGCATTGGTAGCGATGTTGCCGCCGATCGAGCAGGACCCGCGCGCGGCGAAATCCACCGGGTAGATCAGGCCGTGATCCAGCGCGGCGTTGTGCACGGCCTCCAGCGGCATGCCGGCCTGCACCACCAGGGTGCGATCGACCGCGTCGTAGGCCAGTGCCTTGTTCATCCGTTCCAGGCTGAGCACCAGCTCGCCGTTGGCGGCCACCGCGCCACCCGAGAGGCCGGTGCGGCCACCGGACGGCACCACGGCCACGCCCTCGCCTGCGCTCCAGCGCATCACCGCCTGCACTTCCTCGACCGTGGCCGGCAGTGCGATCGCCAGCGGCGCCGGCGTCCAGCGCCGGGTCCAGTCGCGCCCGTAATGCTCCAGGTCGGACGGATCGGTCTTCAGCTTCAGGCCGGGGCAGGCTTGTTGCAGCGAGGCAATGCGGGAATCGGTCATGACGGTCCAGCGCGGTGCATGAAGAACGGGCAAGCGTGCCAGCGGCACGCGCCAGCGTCCAGCCCCGCAGCCGTGCAGATAGCTACGGATGCAACCAATTGCGCACTGCATCATGGTCGCTGCGATCTGGCATAGTGGTCAGCCCCTGTCCCACTGGCCGTGTCGCCCCATGTCGCCGAAGAAGACCTCGTTCCCGAAGCAGGATATCCGCGTGCTGTTGCTGGAGGGGGTCAGCCAGACCGCCGTGGAGGTATTCAGCGCCGCCGGCTACAGCCAGATCGAAGCGCACACCAAGGCGCTGCCCGAGGACGAACTGAAGGCGCGCATCGCCGAGGCGCACATCGTCGGCATCCGTTCGCGCACCCAGCTCAGCGCCGAAGTGCTGGCCGAGGCCAAGCGCCTGATCGCGGTGGGCTGCTTCTGCATCGGCACCAACCAGGTCGACCTGGACGCGGCCGAGCTGGCCGGCATCCCGGTGTTCAACGCGCCGTACTCCAACACCCGCAGCGTGGCCGAACTGGTGATCGCCGAGGCGATCATGCTGACCCGTGGCATTCCGCAGAAGAACGCTGAATGCCATCGCGGCGGCTGGTCGAAGTCGGCCAGCGGCAGCCATGAAGTGCGCGGCAAGACGCTGGGCATCATCGGTTACGGCCACATCGGCACCCAGGTCGGCGTGCTGGCCGAATCGCTGGGCATGCAGGTGATCTTCCACGACGTGGAAACCAAGCTGGCACTGGGCAATGCCCGTGCGGCGGCCAGCCTGGACGACCTGCTGGCGCGCCGACATCGTCACCCTGCACGTGCCGGAGACCCCGTCCACGCAGTGGATGATCGGCAGCACCGAGCTGGCGAAGATGCGCAAGGGCGCGCACCTGATCAACGCCGCACGCGGTACCGTGGTCGACATCGATGCGCTGGACGCGGCACTGGCCAGCGGCCACGTCGGCGGCGCCGCGCTGGACGTGTTCCCGGTCGAACCGAAGGGCAATGGCGATATCTTCGAATCGCCGCTGACCCGCCACGACAACGTGATCCTGACCCCGCACGTGGGCGGCAGCACGCTGGAGGCGCAGGACAACATCGGCGTTGAAGTGGCCGCCAAGCTGGTGCGCTACAGCGACAACGGCAGCACCCTGTCGGCGGTCAATTTCCCGGAAGTGACCCTGCCCGAGCACGCCGACAGCCTGCGCCTGCTGCACATCCACCAGAACGTGCCGGGCGTGCTGTCCAAGGTCAACGAGATCTTCTCGCGCCACAACGTCAACATCGACGGCCAGTTCCTGCGCACCGACCCGAAGGTGGGCTACGTGGTGATCGACATCACCGCCAGCGAGGAACAGGCCGCCGCCGTGCGCGACGAGCTGGCCGCGATTCCGGGCACGCTGCGCACGCGCATCCTGTACTGAAAAAAGGGGACGGAGGGGATTAAGTCGTTTGCGGCACATGCGGCGTAAACGACTTAATCCCCTCCGTCCCCTTTTTCTTCAGCGCGTCAGCCACCGGCGCGCCATGCGCTGCATGGATTCGTCCGATTCCGGATCGGCGGCGACCTCGGTCACCGGCCGCCAGGCCAGGTCGAGTGACTCCTCGCTGAGCACGAAGGCTTCGCCGCCCAGCGCGCGGATCACGAAACGCACGTCGTAGTGCCAGTGTCCCGGCACGTCCTTGCGCTCGGGAATCCAATGCTTGTCCAGATCGAAGATGGTCGGGTCTTCCAGCACCAGGCCGCTCAGGCCCGATTCTTCTTCGGCCTCCTTCAGCGCCACCTGGGCCAGGTCACGATCGCCGTCGGCGTGGCCGCCCAGCTGCAGCCAGCGCTGCAGCTTGCGGTGATGGGTCAGCAGCAGGCGCTGGCCGTCGGCACTGACCAGCCAGCAGCTGGCGGTGAAGTGGCCGGCCAGCCGCTCGCGCCGGAACGGATCTTCCGGATCGTCCAACAATGTGCCGAATTCGGCAGCCAATGCGTCGTGGGCGGGCTCGCGGCGGGCATAGTCCCGCAGCAGACCACGCAGGCGATCGTCAAGCACGGCAAGGGTTTCGGCGGTCTGGCTCATGAATGGGCGGCGTTTGGAAAAATACTGCTCATTATCGCCGTTCATTGTTGCGATTGCGCTTGTGCGTTGGCTTCAGCTTTGGCTAAGGTACAGCGGGCCGTTCGCGCGGCCTTCACCATTCCAGGGTTGCCGGCAACGTATCGGCGGCCCACCCAATCCGATCACTAGGAAGTACTGCATGCTGAAAGCTCTGTTGAGGGTCAAGCCGGTTGAACCGGCCGGGCACGTCGATGCCGGCGAACCCATCGAAGGCAGCCTGGACGGCGAAGCCACGTTGAAACGGACCCTCACGGCTAAACACCTCATCCTGCTTGGCGTGGGTGCGGTGATCGGCGCTGGTATCTTCGTGCTGACCGGCCAGGCCGCGGCCAACCATGCCGGCCCGGCGGTGATGCTTTCGTTCGTGCTGGCCGGTTTCGCCTGTGCCCTGGCGGGCCTGTGCTACGCCGAGTTCGCGGCGATGATGCCGGTCTCCGGCAGTGCCTACTCGTACTCCTACGCCACCCTGGGCGAAGGCATGGCCTGGTTCATCGGCTGGTGCCTGGTGCTGGAGTACCTGTTCGCCTCGGCCTCGGTCGCGGTGGGCTGGTCGGCATACCTGATCAGCTTCATCACCACCACGCTGCACATGCCGTTCCCGGATGCGCTCAGCGCAGCCCCGATCGCCTGGACCGGCAGCGAGTTCATCGCCTCGGGCAAGCTGTTCAACCTGCCGGCAGTACTGATCGTGGCGGCGGTGTCCGGCCTGCTGTACGTGGGCGTGACCCAGTCGGCCTTCGTCAACGCGATCATCGTGGCGATCAAGGTCACCGTCATCTGCCTGTTCATCGGCATCGGCGCGGCCCACATCGACCCGGCCAACTGGCAGCCGTTCATCCCGGAAAACACCGGCGTGGCGGGTGAGTTCGGCTGGAGCGGCGTGTTCCGTGCGGCCACCATCGTGTTCTTCGCCTACATCGGCTTCGATGCGGTCTCCACCGCCGCCGGCGAAACCAAGGACCCGCAGCGCAACATGCCGATCGGCCTGCTCGGCTCGCTGGCGGTGTGCACCATCGTCTACATCATCGTCTGTGCGGTGCTGACCGGCATGATGCCGTACCACCTGCTGGGCACCGACAAGCCGGTGGCCACCGCGCTGGAACCCTACCCGACCCTGTCCTGGCTGAAGACCCTGGTCGAGATCGGCGCCATCGCCGGCCTGTCCTCGGTGGTGCTGGTGATGATGATGGGCCAGACCCGCATCGCCTACACCATCTCCCGCGACGGCCTGCTGCCGAAGTTCTTCGGCAGGGTCCACGCCCGCTTCCGCACCCCGTACGTCGCCACCATCGTGGTCGGCGTGATCGCCGCGGCACTGGCCGGCCTGGTACCGCTGAACGTGCTGGGCGAACTGGTCTCGATGGGCACCCTGCTGGCCTTCGCCACGGTCTGCATCGGCGTGCTGGTGCTGCGCTATACCAAGCCGGACATCCACCGCCCGTTCCGCGTGCCGGCGGTGTGGATCATCTGCCCGCTCGGCGCAGCCACCTGCCTGTTCCTGTTCTGGCAGGCGTTCGTGGTGCACTGGCACCTGTTCGTTGGCTGGACGCTGCTCGGCCTCCTGATCTACCTGGGCTACGGCATCCGCAACAGCAAGCTGGCCAAGTCGCCCTGATCCGCCTACGGGCCGGCCTCGCGCCGGCCCGTCCGTTTTCCCGCGCGCCGGTCATGGCGCGCTTCGACAAGACCACCACACATGTTCAAGCAACTGTGGGCCACCAAGCACCCGCATGCCGCCCATGAAGACGCCAACGGCCTGAGCCTGCGCCGCCACCTCGGCCCCTGGGGGCTGACTGCCCTGGGTATCGGCGCGGTGATCGGCGGCGGCATCTTCGTCATCACCGGCCAGGCCGCCGCCAACCACGCCGGCCCGGCCATCATGCTGTCCTTCATACTGGCCGCCATCTGCTGCGCCTTCTGCGCGCTGGCCTACGCCGAATTCGCCTCGATGGTGCCGGTTTCCGGCAGCGCCTACACCTATACCTACGCCACCTTCGGCGAGCTCTCCGCCTGGTTCATCGGCTGGATGCTGGTGCTCGAATACGGCGTCTCCGCCTCCGCGGTCGCGGTCAGCTGGACCGGCTATTTCCTCAGCCTGCTCAGCCAGTTCGACATCCATCTACCGGCGGCGCTGGTCAGCGCGCCACTCGACGCGCAGCTGCGCCCGACCGGCGCGATCGCCAACCTGCCCGCCGCCGCACTGGTGCTGCTGCTGACCTGGCTGTGCTACGTCGGCATCAGCAAGTCCTCGGCGATGAACATGGCGATGGTCGTGCTCAAGACCGGCCTGATCGTGCTGGTCATCGTGGTCGGCTGGAAGTACGTGGACACCAGCAACTGGACCCCGTTCATTCCGGCCAACGAAGGCCCCGGCAAGTACGGCATGGAAGGCGTGCTGCGCGGTGCGGCGATGGTGTTCTTCGCCTACATTGGCTTCGAGGCGGTGTCGGTGGCGGCGCAGGAGTCGAAGAACCCGCAGCGCGACATGCCGTTCGGCATGATGCTGTCGCTGGTGATCTGCACCGTGCTGTACATCGCCATGGCCGCAGTGATGACCGGCCTGGTGCCGTTCCAGCTGCTGGGCACCGATGAGCCGGTGGTGACCGCCGTGGCGGCGCATCCGCAGCTGGGCTGGCTGCGCTGGGTGGTCGAGGTCGGCGCGCTGGTCGGCCTGTCTTCGGTGGTGCTGGTGATGATCATCGGCCAGCCGCGCATCTTCATGATCATGGGCCGCGACGGCCTGCTGCCGCCGGTGTTCACCAAGATCCACCCGAAGTACCGTACCCCGCACATCAACACGGTGATCACCGGTATCGGCATCGCGCTGCTGGCGGCGCTGTTCCCGCTGGACATCCTCGGCGAGCTGACCTCGATGGGCACGCTGATCGCGTTCGCTGCCGTGTGCGCCGGCGTGCTGATCCTGCGCCGCACCCAGCCGGACCTGCCACGGCCGTTCCGCATGCCGATGGCGTGGCTGATCTGCAGCCTGGGCGTACTGAGCTGCCTTGCCCTGCTGTCGGCGATGACGATGCACAACTGGATGCTGATGGGGGTGTGGACGTTCGTCGGCTTCGTGATCTATTTCTGCTACGGGTTCAGGCACAGCCGCCTGCGGGGTAAGTAAAGGGATTGCAGGGCCTGCGGCCCTGCACCCGCCTTTGAAGCCGGAGCAACGACAAGAGCTGGGCTGAGGGTTTGGCGGGGAGGGGGGAGATTGCGGGGGACGCTGCAAGTACATCCCTGTAAGCTCGGTCGCCGCATCCATGCGGCTCACGCCCCCGCAACCTCCCCCCTCCCCGCCTCCGACAGTCTCCTGGCACGTCCGGTAGATCCACGCCATGCGTGGATGGAGCGTTCTCATGAACGAATATTCCGGAATCAATGATTCTGTAGAGCGGAGCCATGCTCCGCTCCGAGCAAGCGCAGCGAAGCGACCCGCTTTTCGCTTTTCCTTCTTCACTCCGTGGCTGGCCGTACGCCGGAACCTGCCAGAGGCGGGGCGGGTGGGCCGTGCAGGGGCGTTGGCGCCATGGATGGCGCCATCGAGCTTACATGGACGTACTTGCAGCGTCCCCTGCACGGCCCGCCCGCCACGCCCCGTCCATGAACCGCTCTACACGACCCGCCACGAGGGGCTCAGCCGTTGGCCGAATCCAGTAAAATCGCCGGCATGAACGCCCCCACCTTCCCGTACGACACCGCGCGCCTGAGCGAACTGGCCCAGCTGCTGATCGACAACGTCCGCGAACTGGCCCACGCCGGCTGGACCCCGGCCACCAGCAGCAACTTCTCCCACCGCCTGGACGACCGCCACGCCGCGATCACCGTCTCCGGCAAGGACAAGGGCCGCCTGATCGAGGACGACATCATGGTGGTGGACTTCGACGGCCTGGCCGTCGGCCGCCCGCTGCGCCCGTCCGCCGAAACCCTGCTGCACACCCAGCTGTATCGCCGCTTCCCGGAAATCGGCTGCGTGCTGCACACCCACTCGCCGGTGCAGACCGTCGCCTCGCGCCTGTACGCGCCGCAGGGCCACATCCGCCTGGAAGGCTACGAGCTGCTGAAGGCCTTCGCCGGCAACAGCACCCACGAGATGGCCATCGACGTGCCGGTGTTCGCCAACACCCAGGACATGAACGTGCTTTCGAAGCAGGTCGATGACCTGCTCGACCGTCAGAACCTGTGGGGCTACCTGATCGACGGCCACGGCCTGTATGCCTGGGGCCGCGACATGGCCGAGGCACGCCGCCACCTGGAAGCGTTCGAGTTCCTGTTCCACTGCGAGCTGGAACTGCGCAAGCTGCGCGGCTGAACCCGCACGCAGGTGCAGATGCCGATCCGGAATCTGCACCTCGTGCCCACCCTGCTACCCTGTCTTCCCCCCGAGACGTTCAAGCTGCCGCCATGAGCCGACTGCGCATCTACGACGACACCCGCCCCGAATCGCCGCTGCTGGATACCCAGGACGGCGCGGTCATCGCTGCCGAACTGCAGAAGATCGGCGTCACCTTCGAGCGCTGGCAGGCCACCGCACCGGTCGCACCGGGCGCCAGCCAGGATGAAGTATTCGCCGCTTACCGCGCCGACATCGACCGCCTGGTTGCCGAGCGCGGCTTCAAGAGCGTGGACGTGGCCTCGATCGCCCCGGACAACCCGAACCGCGCCGAGCTGCGCAGGAAGTTCCTCGACGAACACTTCCACAAGGAAGACGAGGTGCGCTTCTTCGTGGCAGGCTCCGGCCTGTTCACCCTGCACGTGGGTGACAAGGTCTATGAGATCGAGTGCGTGAAGGACGACCTGATCGCCGTACCCGATGGCACCACCCACTGGTTCGACATGGGCGATGAGCCCAGCTTCGTGGCGATCCGCTTCTTCACCGAGCCGGATGGCTGGGTCGGTCACTTCACCGGCACCGACATCGCGCAGAAATTCCCCCGTTACGTACCTACCCAGGCATCCTGATCCATGCAGCCCCGCGTCATCCTGACCGATATCGAAGGCACCACCAGCAGCATCTCGTTCGTCAAGAACGTGCTGTTCCCCTATGCCCGCAAGGCGCTGCCCGCGTTCGTCGCCGAGCACGGCCAGCAGCCGGAAGTCCGCCGTTGGCTGGATGCGGTGGCCACCGAGATCGGCGGCGCCTGCCAGGACAGCCTGGTAGCCGAGACGCTGCAGGGCTGGATCGACCAGGACCGCAAGCACACCGCGCTGAAGGCGCTGCAGGGCCTGATCTGGGACGAAGGCTACCGCCGCGGCGACTACACCGCGCACTTCTACCCGGAAGTGGCGCCGGTGCTGAAGGGCTGGCACGCCTCCGGCCTGCCGCTGTACGTGTACTCCTCCGGCTCGGTGCCGGCGCAGAAGCTGTTCTTCGGCTTCAGCGATGCCGGTGACCTCAGCCCGCTGGTATCGGGCTGGTTCGACACCGAAGTCGGCGGCAAGCGTGAGGCCGACAGCTACCGCCGCATCGTGCAGGCCATTGGCGTGCCGGCCGGCGAGATCCTGTTCCTGTCCGATGTGGTGGAAGAGCTGGATGCTGCCCGCGAAGCCGGCCTGCAGACCCGCCTGATTGATCGCCTGGATGACTACCCGCTGCCGCGCACCGGCCAGGCCGTCAACGGTCACCAGCGCGTCGAGAATTTCCAGCAGATCCAGCTGTAAGCAAGAAAAAGGGGACGGAGGGGATTAAGTCGTTTGGGGCCCATGTGTGCCACAAACGACTTAATCCCCTCCGTCCCCTTTTTTGCTCAACGATCGTTGAGGGTTTTTACCTTCAGCGCTTCGCGCAGCGTCGTCAGATCCACCGGGCCGCGTACTGCGATGTCGCGGGTTTCGCCCGGCAGCAGATCCAGCAGGTTGTCTTCCACCTGCACGTCCAATGCACCGAAGTCGATCCACACCGAACGCATGTAGGCCGCGCTTTCCAATCGCAGACGGTAGTGGTCGCCTTCAATGGACAGGCTGGCCTTGAGCTTCTGCCGCGGCAGGATCTGATCCTTGGCCTCGACGAAGCCGACCACCTGGCGGGCACTCACCACCCCGTTCTGCAGCAGTTCGAACACGGCCACCGTGCGCTTTGGATCGGCACCGGCCAGCAATTCGGCGTCGCGGAAATCACCGATCGAGGTGACACCGGCGGCAGCCAGCGACACCGCTTCCTCGCGGCGGCGAAGCACCTTGCCGTCTACATCCATCACCCGCAACCGCCAGCGTGCATCCAGCGCGGCACCGTCGTTGATCAGGCGCACCCGCGTACTGCCCTCGTCGCGCAACGCCGCCACCGCCACCGGCGCGAAGAAACGCCGCGCGGCGAAGTGCAGCGCCTTCCAGCGACCGAAGTAGTCCACGCTGGACCATGAAGCACCTGGCCAGACGTCGTTGAGCTGCCAGTACAGCGAGCCCATCGTGTACGGCCGCGAGGCGCGATGATGCAGCGCCGCCAGTGCGATGCCATCGGCCTGCATCACCTGGCTGAGGTAGACGAAGTCCTCGAAGTCCTTCGGCGTGCCGTAGCCCAGTTCGATGTAGTGCAGCAGGCGGCTGTTGCCCTCGCCGGCCATGAATTTCTGGTGCGCGCGGATCACCGGGCTGTCGATGCGCTGCTCGGCGCGGGTGGCGATCTGGTCCACCGTCGCCACCGACGGCCACGCCTGCAGCCCGTACTCGGACATGAAGCGCGGGGTCTCACGCAGGTAGGCCTGCACCGGCAGCGCTGGATTGCCCCAGACCTGCCAGTAGTGCTTGTCGCCGCGGGTGGAATCGTTGGCCTTCTCATCCAGATCATTGCTGGGCGAGCTGGACCAGTACGGCACGCCCAACCCCTCCTCGCCCACTACCTGGCGCAGGTCATTGCCGAACAGGTCGACATAGCCCTGCCAGACCTTCGCCGCAAATGCCGGGTCGGCCGCCTTCAGGTCGCGGCCGTGGCCCCAGTCCTTCCAGGCGGTTTCTTCCTCGTTGTTGCCACACCACAGCACGATGCTGGGGTGATGGCGCAGCCGGCGCACGTTGTCGCGCGCCTCGGCCACCACGCTTGCCCGGAAGGCCGGATCGTAGCCCGGCTGCATGCCGCCGCCGAACATGAAGTCCTGCCAGACCAGCAGGCCCAGCTCATCAGCGATGTCAAAGAACGCATCGTCCTCGTAGTAGCCGCCGCCCCAGTTGCGCAGCATGTTCATGTTGGCGTCGCGCGCGGCGGTCAGCACCTGACGCAGGCGTGCGGCATCGACGCGTGCGGGGAAGGCGTCGAACGGAATGACGTTGGCGCCCTTGGCAAAGATCTCCACACCATTGATGACGAAGGCGAAGCCCTGCCCTCCCTTGCCGTCTTCCTCGCGGCGCAGTTCGACCGTGCGCAGGCCGATGCGCTGCTCGCGCGCCAGCGTTGCATCGCCGCCACCATCCAGGCGAGCCTGCACGGTATAGCGATCCTGAGCACCATGGCCCACCGGCCACCAGCGCCGCGGCGTGGCCAACTCAACCGGCAGCTCAACCGTATTCTGGCCCGGCTTCAGCAACACCGTGCGTTGCACCTGGGCCACGTTGCGGCCTTCCGGATCCTGCACATCCACAGTGACCATCACAGAACCGGCAGCGCTGCCCTGCTCCACCTGCAGCAGCACTGCCAGCTTCGCCTGCTCCGCGCTCAATGCATCGGTGCGCACCGCCAGATCTGTCAGCCGGTGCGCATCCCAGGCCTGCAGATCGACGCCGCGCCAGACCCCGGCAGTGACATAGCGCGGGCCCCAATCCCAGCCGAAGTGATAGGCCGGTTTGCGCGCGAAGTTGCCGACCATCGCCTCCTTCGGCTCATCGCCATAGGGCGACGGGTAATTGCCAGCGATCTTGTGCGGCATCGCCTGTACGCTCGGCAGCAGCGTGCGGATCGGTGAGCGGAACACGATCTGCAGTTCGTTGCCGCTCGCGCGCAGGCGCCCGTCCACACGTGCATGCCATGTGCGGTGCGCGTTGTCCGCGCGCAGCAGCGGCTTGCCGTTGAGGCTGACCTCGGCGTAGGTATCCAGCCCGTCGAAACGCAGCTCGGCATTCGGCTTGGCCAGCGTCGTGGCGTCCACGTCGAAACGGGCACGGTATTCCCAGTCAGCCAGGCCGATCCACTGCAGCTCGGCCTCGGGTGCACCGACGTACGGATCGCGGATCAGCCCATGCGCCAGCAGGTCGGTGTGCACGCTGCCCGGCACCTTCGCCGCACGCCATTGCTGCAGGCCTGGACGCGCGGCGCCCTGCGCGTCGCCGGGCAGCATGCGGAATTCCCACTGCGCCTGCAGCGGGGCTGCGGCCACCGGGAAGGAGATGGCTGCAGTCAGCAGCAGGAGCAGACGGACAACGAGGGAAATGCGATGCACGTGGCGCTCCTGTTTTTCCGCCGGGCGTGACCCGGCGCTACCGATTTCGGATTGCCAGGCATGGCCTGGCACTACTGCATTCGAACGATCTTCAACGCACGACGTTCAACACTTCGTAGCACGCGCCCATGGTGTGGTAATCCACCTTGCCGGCCGGGCTCTTCTCGTCGCTGTACTTGCGGTTGTCGGCATCGAGGATGCGGAACCAGGCACCGTACTGGTGATCGACGAAGTGCTCCCACGAGTAGGCCCAGATGCGCTCGTACCACTGCCAGTAGCGGTCGTCGCCGGTGCGCTTGGCCATCAGTGCGGCGGTGGCCAGCGTTTCGGCCTGCACCCAGAAGTACTTGTCGTCGTCGCAGACGAAGCTGTCGCCGCCGATCGGGGCGCCGTCCATGCCGGGCTGCCGGCGCGATTCCGGTGCGAAGCCGTAGTACAGGCCACCGCGGGTGTCGTCCCAACTGCGTGCGACGGCGACGTCGAACAGATGCTGCGCGGTCGGCACCAGCCAGTCGGCCTGCACGTGGCGATCGAGGATCAGCAGCAGTTTGGCCCACTCGGTCTGATGCCCCGGCTGGAAGCCCCACGGGCGGAACAGGTGCTTGGGATCGTCCAGGTTGTAGTCCCAGTCGATTTCCCAGTTCACATCGTAATGTTCCCAGACCAGGCCACCGGCCTTGGCGGCCTGGCGGCGGGTCATGTTGTCGGCCAGCTGCAGCGCGCTCGACATAGCGCTGCTCGCCACTGGCCTCGAACGCGGCCAGCATCGCTTCGCACATGTGCATGTTGGCATTCTGGCCGCGGTAGCCGGTGAAGTTCCACTGGCCATCGGCTTCGTCTTTATACAGGCCATGCTGCGGCTCCCAGAAGCGTGCTTCCAGCAGCTGCCAGGTCTCGTCCATCCAGTCGCGGGCCTGCTCGATGCCGGCCTTCAGTGCGCAGCTGTAGGCCAGCAGCACGAAGGCCACACCGTAGCAGTGGTTCATGTCGTCCTCGACCTTGCCGTCGCGCAGGGTCCAGGCATAGCCGCCGGTGGCCGGGTTGCGGTGCACCTCGCGCAGGTAGCGCACGCCGTGCTCGACGGCCTCGCGGTACTCGGCGTTGCCGAATTCGCGGTAGGCCATCGCATAGTTGAAGACGAAGCGGGTGCTGCTCACCAGGTGGCGGTGGCTGGCATCGTAGATGCTGCCGTCATCACGGAAGTAGTGGAAGAAACCGCCGTCCGGATCGATGCAGCGCGGGTGGTAGAACGCCATCGTGTCGGCGATATGCGCGCGCAGGAACGCGGGCGAACGGAAATCGGGCGAGGTGCTCATGCGGTAATGTCCTGGGCCTGCAGCAGCTGCTGCACTTCATCGAGCGAGGGCATCGCGGCGAACGCGCCCTTGCGGGTAACAGCCAGCGCACCCACGGCGGCACCGAAGCGCAGCGTGGCGGTGATCGCCTCCGGGTCCTGGCAGAACGCGGCAAAGCCTGCGCCCGCCCCACCACGCTCCAGCAGGCCGACCAGCACGCCACCGACGAAGGCATCGCCGGCGGCCGTGGTATCGACGGTGGCCACGCGGAAGCTGGTGACCGTGCCGTGGTTGTCGCGCGTGTACCAGTGCAGCGTGGCCGCACCATCGGTAACGATGACCCAGCGCGCCTGCGCGGCCAGAAGGCGCTTGAGCACCACTGACTCGCCATCGGCACCCAGCGGTGCCGCCAGGTAATCCAGCTCCTCGCGCGACAGCTTGACCAGGTCGGCGCGCTCCAGCGCCTGCCACAGGCGCGGCGTCGGATCTTCGTTGGCTGGCCACAGAGCCGGGCGCAGGTTGAGGTCCAGGCTGACCACCGCACCGGCGGCACGGGCGCGCTCCATGCCGGCGAAGGTCGCCTCGGCGATGGCCGGCTCGGTCAGGCTGTTGGAACAGACGTGGAAGCACTGCGCGCTGTCGAGGCACTCCGCCTGGAAGTCACTGTCACGGAACAGCAGGTCAGCCGCCGGCGGGCGATAGAAACTGAAGCTGCGCTCGCCACTGGCATCCAGCGCGACGAAGGCCAGCGCAGTCTTGGCGGCGTCGGTGCGCACGATGTAATCCGTACCCACGCCGTGCTCGACCAGACTGTCGGCCAGGAAGTCACCGAACATGTCGCGGCCAAGCATGCCGACGAACTGGGTCTTCGCCCCCAGCCGCGCAGCCGCCACCGCGACGTTGGCCGGCGCACCGCCGGCGTACTGCAGGAACGCGCGCGGGGTATCGGCCGAGGCCGGCGGCTGCGCTAGTAGATCGATCAAAATTTCGCCGAAGCAGACAATGGCACCCATTTCCGACTCAGCCTCCCTGCGTTGCGGAAGCCGGCGGGCGCGAACCCACCAGGCCGTAGAAGATGATGTAGACGTAGCAGACCACCGGCAGCACGAAGCTGAGGTGCAGACCGATGCGGTCGGCCAGCATGCCCTGCAGCAGTGGGATGATCGCGCCGCCGACAATGGCCATGATCAACAGGCTGGACGCCTTGTTGGTCAGCGGGCCCAGGCGTTCGATGGCCAGCGAGAAGATGGTCGGGAACATGATGGAATTGAACAGACCGGTCGCCACGATGCCGTACAGCGCGACCTTGCCACCCGACGCCAGCGTGACGCCCAGCAGCACCACATTGGCCACTGCGAATCCGGCCAGCAGGCCGCGCGGCGAGTACTTGGCCAGCAACCACGCACCTGCAAAGCGACCAACCATGGCGCAGCCCCAGTAGGCCGACACATAGTGCGTGGCCTGCTGTTCAGTCATGCCGCCGATCTCCGGCAGTGCCAGGTAGTTCACCATCAGGCTGCCGATGGACACCTCAGCACCGACGTAGAAGAAAATAGCCAGCACGCCGAAAAGTACGTGCGGATGCTTGAGTGCATCCAGCAGCGTGTGGTGGCCGCTGTCGGCCTGCTCGGTGGTCTCGGTCAGGCTGGGCAGGCGGAACAGGTAGACGAACACTGCCAGCAGCACCAGTGCGATGGCCAGGCCCACGTACGGGCCCTGCACCGACTGCGCTTCGGCGGTACGGTAGGCAATCTGTTCGGCCACGGGCAGCGCGTTGATCTCGTCGCCGCTCTTCACTGCGGTGCTCAGAATCAGGAAACCACCAAACAGCGGCGCCAGCGTGGTACCCAACGAGTTGAGTGCCTGCGCCAGGGTCAGACGGCTCGATGCGGTCTGTTCCGGGCCCAGCAGCGCAACGTAGGGATTGGCTGCCACCTGCAGCACGGTAATGCCGGTAGCAAGTACGAACAGCGAACCAAGGAACGCTTCATAGGTGCGCAATGCGGCCGACGGCCAGAAGCCCAGCGCGCCCACGCCGGCGATCAGCAGGCCGGCGATGATGCCCTTCTTGTAGCCCAGGTGGGCCACCAGCCGACCGGCCGGCACCGACATCAGGAAGTACGCGCCGAAGAAGGTGAACTGCACCAGCATCGCGCGGGTGTAATTCAGTTCGAACACCGCCTTCAGGTGCGGAATCAGCACGTCGTTGAGGCTGGTCAGGAAGCCCCACATGAAGAATATGGTGGTGGCAACCGCCAGAGCAGCACGGACATTCATGACCGGCGCCTGGCTGCTGGAGGTACCCGATGGACGGGGCGTTGCGGAGATCGGCATGCGGTACGCGCCTCGATGCGCGGAAGGTCGTTGTTGCGTGGAAGGGGTGTAGGAAGGAAATCAGTTCGGTCGTGCGGCACTGCTTTCGCGGATGCGCAGCTGCACGGGCGCGACCGTGCGCCGTGGCGGCGCGTCCGGCTCGTCCAGTCGTTGCAGCAGCAACGCGGCAGCTTGCCGGCCCCGCTCGCGCGGGTCGGCGGTGAGCGTGGTCAACGGCGGCACCGCGACAGATGCCTCGGAAATATCATCGAATCCGGTAACGGCAAAGTCACCGCCCGGACGGATGCCACGCGAGTTCAAGCCCAGCATCAGGCCCAGCGCGACGGTGTCGTTGTAGCAGACCGCTGCACTCGGGCGATGACCGTCGGCAAACAGCTCATCGGTGCGCGCCGCGGCTTCCAGGCGGTTCGGTGCCGACTCGATCATCCAGCCTGGCGGCAGCGACAGACCGGCCTCGGCCAGCGCCTGCTGGAAACCGGCACGGCGCTGGTGGCACGAGCTCGATGCAGCGTGGCCGCCAAAGAAGGCAATCTGGCGATGGCCGCGCTCGATCAGGTGGCGCGTGGCCAGATAGGCGCCGTGCTGGTTGTCCAGGGTCAGGAAATCCCAGTCGGCCCCGTCCAGCTCGCGGTTGAACAGCAGCACGTTGGCGTTGGCACCCAGCGCCTGCCGCAGCAGCGCGGTGTCGCTACCCTCGGCCGGCGACAGGATCAGGCCGGCCGGTGTGTGCTCCATCAACGTGGACAGCACTGCCTGCTGACGCTCCGGCGATTCGCCGGTGCTGCCGAGCAGGGTCACGTAACCGCGTCCGCCCAGCGCCTCATCCACGCCGGACGCGAATTCGGCGAAGAACGGGTTGGACAGATCGTTGATTACCAGCGCGATGCTCGACGAGGTGCGACGGCGCAGGTTGGCCGCGGCGCGGTTGTAGACATAGCGCTGGCGGCGCAGCTCGGCCTCGACCTTGGCGCGGGTATCGACGTTGACCAGCGGGCTGCCGCGCAGCACCAGCGACACGGTTGCCCGTGACACGCCGATGGCACGTGCGATGTCGGTCACCGTCACCGCCTTGCCGGCGCGCTTGCTGGGACTGCTGCCGTTGTCGTTCATCGTCTTCCCGGACTCCGCTGGATGCTCAAGCCTAATGGATCAGGGCCCTGTCGTGCCGTGCCGTTCGCTGGGTCACCGCGAACGGCACAGTCCGTCTCAGCGCAGCTGGCTCCCCGGTGCCGCACACCAGGACACCGGCAGGTCCTTCGCCGCCGTGCCCCAGCCCTGCTCCGGCGCCTTCGCATCGAGCGCGAACTGCAGGCGCGGGCCCTGCTGCAGCTGGTTCCAATCCAGCCACACCGGCGCATGCGCCTGGCCATCGACCTTCACACCCTGCACGTACTGCAGGCGGCGGCCATCGGCACCCGGCGCGTCGATGCGCAGGGTGCGGCCATTGCCCATGTCCACTTCCACCTTGCTGAAACGCGGGGTGTGCAGCAGGAACTGGCCGCTGCCGGGCACCGCCGGATACACGCCGATGGCACTGAACAGGTACCAGGCCGACATCGTGCCGAGGTCATCATTGCCGGTCACGCCATTCGGGGCATTGGTGAACAACTGCTGCGCGGCACGCACCACGGCGGCGGTCTTCCACGGCTGGCCGATCAGCGTGTACAGCCACGGCGAGTGCAGGTCCGGCTCGTTGTTCGGGTTGTAGCGGAACTGGTTGTAGTAGCTGTACGGCCCGACCACCCACTCCTTGCGGGCTGCATTGAGCGGGTCGGCCTGCAGCGCGTCCATCGCGAAGAACGCATCCAGGCGGCGGCCAGCCTGTTCGCGGCCATCCATCGCTTCGACCAGGCCCGGCACGTCCTGCTGCGCCAGCCACTGATACTGCCACGCCGTCCCCTCATGGAAACCATGGTGCGAGCGCGGGCTGTAATGGCCATCGGCCGGCGTGTACCACTGGCCGTCCTCGGTACGCGGGCGTGGGAAACCGGTGAAGCCGGTCTCGGCGTCGCGCACCTGCGGGTCCCACAGCTTGCGCCAGTTGCGGCCGCGCTCACGCAGTGTCGCCGCGTCCTGCGCGTGGCCCAGGCCATCGGCCATCTGCGAGAGCGCACAGTCGGCCAGCGCGTATTCCAACGTGGCCGAACCGCCGTGGTGCGGATCGACGTCCATGCCCTTGGATGGGAATGCGCGGTCGTAGACCACGTAGCCCTTGTCCAGGTAGGTCGGGTTGCCGGAACGGCCGGCCATCCGCGAGTTCAGCGGAGGAGTACCGAACGCGTTGCGGCGCAGCGCATCCCACGCCTGCGATTCACGGCCCTTGAGCGCACCGAAGCGCCACAGGTCGACCATGAACGGCGTAACCGGATCGCCGGTCATGATGTTGGTCTCGAAATTGGCATAGCCCCAACGCGGCAGCCAGCCGCCCTGCTCGTCGATCGCCAGCAGCGTGCGGCCGATGTCACGCGCCACGTCCGGGCGGGTCAGCGCCAGCCACTGGTTCTGCGCGCGGTAGGTATCCCACAGCGAGAAGTACTCGTAATAGGTCCAGCCATCGGCGCGGTGGATACCATCGTCATAGCCGCGATAACGGCCGTCGGCGTCGTTGCCGGTCATCGGCTGCAGCAGCGCGTGGTAGGCCGCACTGTAGAACACGGTGCGGTCATCGGCCGTACCGCCCTGCACACGCACCCGACCCAGCTGCTCGCGCCACGCCTGCTGGGACAGTGTGCGCATGCGGTCGAAACCGAGCAGCGCCCCACCCTGCATGCCGTCCGCGCGCAGATTGATGCGCGCGCCTTCGGCGTCCACATGCGAGATCGCGCTGACCGCCGTCACCGACTGGCCCTTGGCCAGGTCGAAGCTGAGCCAGGCGCCGTTCGGCTTCTGCTCGCCTTCCATGCTGTGGCGCGCACCCGGCAGGCCACCGCCTTCGCCCCAGGTACCGTGTGCCTTGAACGGGCGGTCGAACTCGATGCGGAACCAGGTGGTGTACTGATGGCCACCACAGAAACTCTTGGTGACCAGCTTGCCTTCCACCACGCGGTCGCCGACCACATCAACCACGCTGCCGATCACCGAGTGGCGCTCGTTCGCCTGGCCGACATTGACCAGCACGTGGCCATCGCCACTGCGCTGCCTGAAGGTGTAGCGCTCGGCCGCGGCACGCGTACGCGCGGTGGTCTCGGCATCGATGCCGCCGTAGCTGGTCAGCCGCACCTTGTAATAGCCCGCCTGGCCGATCTCGCCGTCATGCGTGTACGACGCGGCATAGGCCTTGTGGTCAAACTTCTTCGCGTTGCCGGTATCGAAATCGCCGCCGGGACCGATCGAACCGGTCACCGGCAGCACCGACACCTGGCCACCCTGCTCCCAGCAACCTGCGCCGGAGATGAAGGAGTGGCCGAAACCGCGGATCTTCTCGTCGTCGTAGCGCCAGCCCGAATAGTGGCTGCCGATCGGGCTGACCTGGATCAGGCCGAACGGTGCCGACGCGCCCGGGAACGTGTTGCCGTCGTCCTTGCTGCCGATGAAGGTGTTGACCTCGCGCTCCAGCGCAGCCGGCGCGGCCTGCAGCAGCACCGGCACTGACGACAGTGCGAGCAGGCAGGCCAGGCGCAGCAGCGGGCGCGAGGACACTGGGACGGCGGGAGCGGACGGCACTGGACGCATGTCGGGTTCCTGTAGTCGATGAGGCGGAGGCAGACGGCCGGGGCCGTCCGGCACCGTTCCGCTGAGCCCCGCCATGACTGGCAGAAAGCTCCCCCTGGAATGACGCCCGACCCACCAGACCGCGGATTTAGATCGATTCAAGTAGAGCATGCAGGTTCAGCCGAATGCATTCTGCGGCGCAGCATGAGAGGGGTATTCGGCAGGGCTGCGCCCTGCACCTGCTCCAAGCCAAGGCAAGGCAACAGCCGGAGCAACAGCAACAGCTGACTATCCGTGGGTAGGCGGGGTGGGTCCGGTTGCGGGGGACGCTGCAAGTACGTCCATGTAAGCTCGGTCGCCGCATCCATGCGGCTCACGCCCCCGCAACCGGACCCACCCCGCCTTCGACAGTTTCTCGCGATCTGCAGTAGATCCACGCCATGCGTCGATCAATCGCTGACAGATGACGAAATCAATCGGGATCAGATCCGTTTTCCAACGGAAAACGGATCTGATCCCATGACCCCGCGTGATTCCAGGACCTATCCAACCGTCACCAGGAAACTGTCGGGGGTGGGGCGATGTGGGCTGGCAGGACCGTTGGCGCCATGGATGGCGCCATCGAGCCCCCATGGGTGAGGGCGCTTTGCTTGCGAAGCACTGCTTCGCAAGCGCCCGAACGCCCAGCCGCCAGCGGCTGGGCCGGACCCCGGAGGGGGGTTTACGGCGTGTCCTGCCAGCCCACACCGCCCCGCCAAACCAACAGAAAACCCGAGCCGCTTTGGCTTTGGCCGTTGCTTTGGCTTCAAGCAGGTGCAGGGCGCAGCCCTGCCGCCCCACCCTCCCCTGCGCACGAAAACGATTTCACTGATTTCAGCAAACCGTCATGCCTTCGCCACGCCAGTACCATATTGCGGAGCAGCATGCGCCCGCGGGCGACCCATGCTAAAAAACGCCCGCCCATCGCTTAGATCGATCCAAGAACGACACTGCGATGGCCGGGAGTTGGGGGAGCAGCAACAGGACGTACCAGGCCACGCGCACGGTGCTACTGCCACTGCATGGCAATAGCGACAATGTCACTTCAAATTAGATCGATTCAAGTTGTCCGTGCCACGTCACCGGATCAATCCAGGAGAGAGGGAGAGATGGGAATGAAGCATTCAACACGTACGCATGGCCAGGACGCACTGGCGCTGGCCATCGCGCTGGCCTTGGCCGCCGCCGTCATTCCGGCTCGCGCCGCCGCGCAGCAGGCCGCTTCCACCGGCTCGCAGGAAGCCACCAACCTGGACAGCGTCCAGGTCACCGGCTACCGCTACGCCATTGAAAAGAGCCTTGAGCAGAAGCGCGACGCCAACGCCGTGGTCGAAGTGATCACCGCCGAAGACGTCGGCAAGTTCCCCGACAAGAACGTGGCCGACGCACTGCAGCGCGTGCCCGGCGTGGTCATCACCCGCAGTGGCGGCGAAGGCAAGAGTGTCAGCGTGCGTGGCCTGGCACCCGACCTGACCCTGACCCAGTTGAACGGCAACTACGTGGCCACGTCGGAAACCAACGACGAAGCCACCCGTTCGTTCAACTACACCCTGTTGCCGTCGAACATGCTGTCCAGCGCCGAGCTGTTCAAGTCGCCGGAAGCACGCATCGATGAAGGCGGCATCGGCGGCACGGTCATCCTGCACACCCGTCGCCCGCTGGACATGGAATCCAACTCGGGCTTCGTCACGCTCGAGGGCACCTCCTCCGATACCCACCACGATATCGACCCGCAGGCGTCGGCCCTGTATTCGTGGCACAGCAAGGACGAGCGTTTCGGCGTGCTGATCGGCGTGACGCAGCAGAAGCGCACCACCCGCACCATGGAAGCCAGCACCGAGGACTACCAGTGGTATGGCGCCGGCAAGGCGCGCGATGCCTATGGCAACGTGCAGGCGCAGGATGGTATCCACTACTGGTGGGGCAAGTCCGGCTTCAACAACCAGACCGGCGGCAACTACAGCGACTTCTTCATGCCGACGTCGGTCAACTTCGCGGTGAAGGAAGAGAAGCGCGAACGCAAGGGCGGCCAGCTGACCTTCCAGTTCAAGCCGGTCGACAACGTTACGATGACGGCCAACTACTTCCGCTTCGAGCTGCAGGGTGACTACACCCAGAACATGCTGAAGATTCCGGAATGGAGCATGGCCCGCTTCAACGGCGATGGAAACTGGGCCGGCGGCCGCCTGCTCAACGGCCTGGATTTCGATCCCAGCGGCAACACCGTTACCGGCGCCCAGTTCGAAAAGCTGGCTGGAAAGACCTACTACTGCAGCGAAGACCAGGCCAAGGCCGCTGGCCTCAAGCCCGGCGGCTGGGGCCCGGACGACTGCACGGTTCCGACGCCGCAGCTGACCGGTGGCTACAGCAAGGAAAAGGCACTCTCGCAGACCGCTGACCTGACCATCGACTGGGACATCAGCCCGCTGTGGAAAGCCTCGTTCACCGGCGGCCGTACCTGGTCCGAAGGTGGTCCGTCGATGAACTTCCGGATGTCGGCCAAGCCGCGCCGCAAGGTCGGCAACGATTACCTGTCGGGCAACCTGTACAGCGCCTGGGACCTGACCGGTACGCCGTCGGCCACCTTCTCGCCCGACCTGCAGCAGCAGCTGATGAACGGCATCGCCGAAGTCGACACCGGCTCGACCGATTCGTCGTGGAAGCGCACCGAGGTCAAGCAGAACTA
Organism: Stenotrophomonas sp. 93052_Sma; assembly: GCF_056481145.1. Taxonomy (NCBI): domain Bacteria; kingdom Pseudomonadati; phylum Pseudomonadota; class Gammaproteobacteria; order Lysobacterales; family Lysobacteraceae; genus Stenotrophomonas; species Stenotrophomonas sp. 93052_Sma. The sequence goes on along the minus strand of NZ_CM151134.1, from coordinate 2,082,038 downwards.
CTTCCAGGCTGACGTCACCAAGCTGTTCGAATCGGGCTGGCTGGACTCGATCCAGTTCGGCGCCAAGTACCGTGACGGCAAGGTCCATCGCAATACCGGCAACACCTACTGGGTGTGCCCGGGTCGCGACCCGGCCGACTATGACAACAGCCGCTACCAGAGTGGCTGCGATCCGACTGCGGGCGACGCGCAGCCGGGCTTCTTCCTGTCCAATCCGATCAGCAACATCGCGGGCGGCTTCAATGCCAACGTGTTCCCGGGCATCAACTACCCGGCCTACATCGATTACCTGAACAAGACCTACGGTGGTTCACACAACCGCACCGAAGAAGACTTCGTCTACAACGTCAACGAGAAGATCTACTCGGGCTACTTCCAGGCCAACTTCCGCACCGAACGCGTGCGCGGCAATGTCGGCGTGCGCGTGGTGCGTACCAAGCAGTTCGCGCAGTCCTCCGACTCGATCGAGAAGTTCAACGACTACTTCCTGGACAACGCGTCCGGCGCACCGATGGCGTGCACCGATCCGGCCGCTGCGGCCTACCCGACCTACAGCTGCGAGAGCGGCTTCGTGCGCCTGCCGCACGATCTGGCGCAGAGCAAGACCTACAGCCTGATCGGCGTGGATCGCACCTACACTGACGTACTGCCGAGTTTCAATATCGCCTGGGACATCACCGACACGCTGGTGCTGCGTGGTGCCGCATCGAAGGTGATCGCCCGCCCTGGCTACACCGACATCGCAGCACCGGGCGCACTGAGCTACTACAGCGAGGAGTACGTCAATGATCGCCGCGTTGCCGGTGGCGCATCGACCGCAGGCTGGGTCGGCCAGGGCAGCAACAAGCAGCTGGAACCGTTCAAGGCCACCCAGTTCGACCTGGGCCTGGAGTGGTACTTCCAGCCGGGCGCGGTCGCCGGCGTCGGCCTGTTCCGCAAGAACGTGGACAACTTCACCCTGCCGGTGGTGCGCGACACGCCGATGGTCATCAACGGTGAAGCGGTGAACGTGCAGCGCTACCAGACCCAGGCCAATGGCCGCGATGGTGTCTCGCAGGGCGTCGAGCTGTATGGCCAGTACACCTTCGATTTCGGCTTCGGTGTGCAGGCCAACTACACCTACAACGACACCAACCTGGCCTCGATTGTTCTGGACGGGCAGGAAATCGGCTCCTCGCCGCTGGTCGGCAGCGCCAAGAACCAGGCCAACGTGACGGTGTTCTACGAGAACGATAAGTTCCTCGCGCGCGCCTCGTTCAACCGTCGCGGCCAGGTGGTCGGTGGGCTCAACAATGGCCTCACCGTCTACACCGAGCCGTATGACCAGCTGGATCTGAACGTGGCCTACAACCTGACCCCGGACTGGACCCTGACCGCCTCGGTGATCAATGCCACCAAGTCCGAGCAGCGCGTGCACCTGGGCAGCGACACCAAGGCACGCCTGATCTCCAATACCTACGCAGGCCGCCAGCTGTACTTCGGCGCTACCTGGAAGTTCTAAGGCAACACCGGGTTGCCCGGGCCTGCTCCGGTGCAACCCACGCCCCGCCCTGGCGGGGACGTTCCTCCACGGCAGCCACGCTGGTACAGGTGGCTGCCGTTTTCATTGGTGCTTTGTCTTCGGTTCAGCCCTGCGCTTGACCCTGCCAATGTTGGAAGGTGCACACTGGCGCCACCCCAAGAGCACCGAAGGAGCTACAGATGGAATTCCACGTGGAAGGCATGACCTGCGGCGGCTGCGCACGCAGCGTGACCAAGGCGATCGAGCTGGTCGATCCGCAGGCCAGCGTGCAGGCAGATCCGGCCAGCCGTCGCGTGCAGGTGCAGACCTCGGCCAGCGAAGCGCAGATCGTGGCGGCACTGACCGATGCAGGCTTCCCGCCGCGCACGGCCTGATCCCCTAGCCTGCGCCTGCAACGAAAAACCCGCCCGGTGCAGCTGCACCGGGCGGGTTTTTTCATGTATGCAACGCCAGGTCAGTGCTTGTCCGTGCGGCGCCGTACTGCACCGGTCTTCGCGGTCTCCGGCGGTGCCAGGGTCTCTTCGTCCTCGCCCAGCCGCTGCAGAATCGGGCATTCCGGGCGCTCATCGCCCGCACAGCAGCTGATCAACGACTTCAGCGTGTCGGCCATCTGCCGCATGCTTTCGATACGCTGCTCCAGGTCGGCGATGTGCTGTTCGGCAAGATGCTTGACGTCGGCACTGTGCCGCGAGGTGTCGTTCCACAGGCCGAGCAGATCGGTGATCTCGGCCACCTGGAAGCCAAGATCGCGCGCCCGCCGAATGAAGCGCAGGCGGTGGATGTCCGCCTGCGAATATGCCCGGTAGCCGGACTCGGTGCGATCGGCCGCAGGAATCAGGCCGATCTGTTCGTAGTAGCGGATCATCTTCGCCGAAACGCTGGACGCCTTGGCGGCTTCACCGATGTTCATGCGGTTCTCCTTCAGTGGCTCGCAGCGGGGGCATCCGCCATCGGCGGCTGGAAGCGGCGCAGGCGCAGTGCGTTGCCCAGCACGAACACGCTGGACAGTGCCATCGCACCGGCGGCGAACACCGGCGACAGCAGCACGCCCCATACCGGGTACAGCACGCCGGCCGCCACCGGAATCAATGCGGTGTTGTAGGCGAAGGCCCAGAACAGGTTCTGCCGGATGTTGCCCAGCGTTGCCTTCGAAAGCGCGATGGCATTCGGCACGCCCTGCAGGTTGCCCGACATCAGCACCACATCGGCCGACTCCACCGCGATATCGGTGCCGGTGCCGATGGCCAGGCCGACATCGGCCTCGGCCAGCGCCGGCGCATCGTTGATGCCGTCACCAACGAAGGCGACATGGCCGTGCGTGGCCTTCAAGCGACGCACCGCTTCGACCTTGCCTTCCGGCAGCACCTCGGCAACGACTTCATCGATACCCAGCTGGCGTGCGATCGCCTGCGCGGTGCCGGCATTGTCGCCGGTGATCATCGCCACCTTCAGGCCAAGCTGGTGCAGCGCCGTGATCGCGGCCGGCGTGCTCGGCTTGATCGGATCGGATACTGCGATGATCGCTGCCAGGCGTCCATCGATGGCCGCGTACAACGGCGACTTCCCCTGCGCGCCGAGTTCGGCCGCCAGCGCTGCAAACGCGGTGATATCCACGCCAAGATCGCGCATGAAACGATCGGCGCCGACCTCCACACGCGCACCCTCCACGCTGGCGCGTACGCCCATGCCGGTGACCGACTCGAAATCAATCATCGACGGCAGCGCGAGGCCCTGCTCGGTGGCTGCATCGACAATGGCGCGGGCGATCGGATGCTCCGAACGTGATTCCACGGTGGCGACGGCGGCCAGCACTGTGGCGCGATCAAAGCCGTCGGCGATCTCCAGGTCGGTCAGGCGCGGGCGGCCTTCGGTCAGCGTGCCGGTCTTGTCCACCGCCACCACCTGCGCGTCCTTCAGCAACTGCAGTGCTTCACCCTTGCGGAACAGCACGCCCATTTCGGCGCCACGGCCGGTACCGACCATGATCGACGTCGGCGTGGCCAGACCCATTGCACACGGGCAGGCGATGATCAGTACCGCCACCGCATTGACCAGCGCGAAGCTCAGCGCCGGCGATGGGCCGAAGATCAACCAGACCGCGAAGGTCGCCAGTGCGGCCAGCATCACCGCCGGCACGAACCACAGGGTGACCTTGTCGACCACCGCCTGGATCGGCAGCTTCGAGCCCTGTGCCTGTTCGACCATGCGGATGATCTGCGCCAGCATGGTCTGCGCGCCCACCGCCGTGGCACGCACGGTCAATGCACCTTTCTGGTTGACCGTGCCGCCGACCACGCTGCTGCCCGGCTGCTTCTCGACCGGAATCGGTTCGCCACTGATCATCGACTCGTCGATGTAGCTGCGCCCCTCGATCACCTCGCCATCGACCGGCACGCGCTCGCCCGGGCGCACTTCCACCACATCGCCGCTCAGAACCTCGTTGACCGGGATCTCGATCGTGCGGCCGTCACGGATCACATGCGCGACCTTGGCCTGCAGGTTGACCAGGCGCTTGATCGCCTCCGAGGTACGGCCCTTCGCGCGCTTCAAGAGGAAGCGGCCGAGCAGGATCAGCGCGACGATCACCGCCGCTGCTTCGTAGTAGACGTTCACCGTGCCCGGCGGCAGCAACCGCGGTGCAAAGGTCGCCACCACCGAGTAACCGAACGCTGCGGCGGTACCCACCGCCACCAGCGAGTTCATGTCCGGCGCCAGCCGCAGCAGTGCCGGGAAACCCTTCTGGTAGAAACGGCGGCCGGGAATGGCCAGCACCAGCAGGGTCAGTACGAACTGCAGGTACCAGCTGGTCTGCATGCCGAGGGTGGCCATCACCCATTCGTGCATGCCGGGAATCAGGTGCGAACCCATTTCCAGCACGAACACCGGAAGTGCAAGTGCGGTGGCCACGATCAGGTCGCGTTTCAGTTCGGCGCGCTCGGCATCCTTCTTTTCCGCCGCTTCGTCATCGGACTGAACGCCCGCTTCGATGGCATGGGCGGCATAACCGACCTTGTCGATGGCCGCTATCAGCGCGTCTACGCCCGCAACGCCGCGCACGGTCGCACGCTCCGTGGCCAGGTTGACGCTGGCCTGGCTGACGCCCGGTACCGCCAGCAGCGCGCTCGACGCGGCCGACGCAGGAGGCACAGGTCATGCCTTCCACTGCCAGCTCGATGGTGCCGGCCGGCACGTCATAACCCACCCGCTCCACCGCCTGGATCAGCGCGGCGCGATCGACCGGACCGGACGCGCGGATATCCGCACGTTCGGTGGCCAGATTGACCGAAACACTGCCGACGCCCTCGACCTTGGACAGCGCCGCTTCGACACGACCGACGCAGCTGGCGCAGGTCATGCCCTCGATGGGCAGGCTGATGGTGGACGGGCTTGCGGGGACTGCAGTGGCGCGGGGCGTGCTCATGATCGGATTCCCGGGGTTCCTTCTGGATGCGGACAGGCTAAACCTTGCCATCGTGGGAAGGTCAAATCCAGCCACCCCGTCCAGCCGGTAGCGCCGGGCCATGCCCGGCGTACCGCCCGCCGTCCACCTCAGAAGGTGAACACGTATTCCAGCGCGAACTCGCGGCCAACCGCGCCGAGCAGGCGGGTCGGGGCGAAATCGTAGTCCAGCTTGTACGGGTCCTTGTGGTTCCAGCTGGCCGAGTTGAACGCGTTGTTGACGTAGACATTGACCTTGGCGTGCTCGGTCACCTGGTAGCCCACGTTGAAGTTCCAGGTGATGAACGGCCCGACCCGCCCGTAGTAGCGCGCCGTCTGCTGGCCGGCGTTGGGATTCGGGTTGGGCGAGCCATCCGGACGCGTGGCCGGTTCCAGGCAGTTGAGCGACGGGCTGTCGCTGGGCACGTAACCATCGGCGAATGGCAGGCAGCCGCCAGGATTGTTCAGGCGATCGGTGCCCCAGTGGTAGCGCACGCCCGGCACCGAACCGATGCGATCGGCATAGACATTGGCATTCCAGTTGCCACGCTGCCAGGCCAGGCTCGCGCGCAGCTTGCTGCGCAGGTCGCGGTCACGACGCTCCGGGTTCGGATCGTTGGCGTAACGCTGTTCCTTGGTCGAGATCTGGTTGGTGTAGTTCAGGCCGAGCTGGAAGCTGCCCCACTGCGCGGTTTCCAGGCGATAGCGCGCGGTCAGGTCGATGCCGCGCACTTCGCGGCTGGCCAGGTTGAACGGGCCACGTTCAATCGATACCAGGCGGCCGTTGCTGTCACGGTTCACGCGGGCCAGGATGCCAGCGCAATACTCGCCACCGGCCGGATTGGCCCACGGCGTACCGTCCATGTTCTTGCCGGTCAGGCAGCCCGCTTCGCTGGCCAGCACCTCGTCGGCGCCAACGTCGACGATCATGTCTTCCAGCTTGATTGCCCAGTAGTCGGCACTGACCGACAGATTGGGCATCACGTCCCAGACGAAACCGACCGTCCACGAATCACCGGTCTCCGAGCGCAGCAGCGGCGTGCCACGCCGGTTCACGTCGAACGTGTACCAGACATCGGTATTGCCCACGCCACAGTTGTTGACCAGGTACGCACCGCTCTGGATGCAGCGCAGGCGGTCATAGGTCTGCACTTCGGAGCTGCTCGGCTGGCCCAGCAGGTAGTGCATGTCCGGCGCATGGAAGCTGGTGGCATAGGAGCCACGCACCAGCAGCGACTCCACCGGGCGCCATTCCAGGCCGACATTCCAGGTGGTCTCCTTCTGGCTGCCGATGTCCAGCGCTTCGCCGCTGTTGTCAGCCTTGTAGCTGCCATAGCGGTCATAGCGCGGCCGCAGTGGCGGTCACGCTTTCCAGCAGCGGGATCTTGAACTCGACGCCAGCCGAATAGCGGGTGCGCTCGCCGCCACCGCGATCGACGTTCTGCAGGTCGAAATCGATGCCGGCGCGCGGATCCGGACTGAGGTGATAGCCCTGCTGCGCGACTTCGGCCACCGCCGCGAACGAGATCGGGCCGGCCCAGCCCTGGAACAGCTCGCCGGTGATGTCCGCCGACGCCTGGTTGACCCATGAGGACGCACGGTTCTTCGCCACGGTGCCCATCTGCCAGTACTGATCCGGCGTCAGCGGGTTCCACCAGCGCGATTCGTTCAACGCATAGATCGCCTCGCCGTCGGCGGTAGTGCCCAGCTTCGGGCCGAGGAAATAGTCGTACGACTTCTGCTTGTCGACCACGTTCTGCCGTTCTTCCACGCGGTAATAGGAACGCCCCACCGTGGCGCTCCAGTCGAAGCGATCGGCCAGGCGTCCACGCAGGCCCGCACTCCAGTCCCAGGACAGTTCGCGGTTGGTGTTACGCAGCGTATCCAGGCCGCCCACCTCGTTCGGGGTGAACTGGCGCACGCCGAGGATCGGGCGGTTGCGGTTGGCATCCCAGTAGTAGCCGTTGTCATCGTCGATCAGCGACACGCCGGGCGGATTGGTGCCCCAGATCGCTTCGGAGCGGTACACCGCCAGGTTGGTCCAAGCCTGCAGGTCATTGCTGAAATCGAAGGTGGCATACAGGTTGCCGGACACGTTCTCGGCACCGCCGGTGAGCAGCCAGTTGGCGTAGTCGGCGCTCATGCCGCACAGGCGGCCGGTGTTGCTGATGGTGTTGGCGGCGTAGTTGTAGACCAGGCGATCGGCGGTGTAGTACTCGCCATCGAACTTCTCGCAGGTGCCGGTGGGCGGCGCCAGGCGCTGGCCGGTGGTGGGATCGATCAGCGCCAGGCCGGCGGTGGGACGGAAGCCGACCTTGCGTTGTTCCATGTTCCAGGACGGGTACGGCGCATCGTCGGCATCGTCCATCTGCGGGCGGTCACGTCCGAACAGCGGATCGCGCTTGGTGTACTGCAGCGCGTAGGTCACGCTCCAGTTGTCGCCGGTCTTGCCGCCGGCCCAGGACAGATCCCAGGTATCGCGGCCGCCTTCGGTGGAGGTACCACCGCGCACGCGTACTTCGTCGCCGTCATAGTTGGTCTTCAGGATGACGTTGACCACGCCGGCGATCGCATCCGAGCCATAGATGGCCGAGGCGCCACCGGTCAGCACTTCGATGCGCTCCACCGCGGCAGCGGGAATGTTGCCGTAGTTGGAGAAGTTGGTTTCGCCACCGTAGGGCAGCGGGTAGTCGGCCACGCGGCGGCCGTTGACCAGCAGCAGCGAGCGGTTCGGGCCCATCCCGCGCAGGTTCAGGCCGCTGGCATTGGGCGTGTGCGAACCCCACTGCGAGGCCGCCTCGACGGTACCGGTGGCTTCAGTGAGCGTCTTCAGTGCGTCGTAAACGCTGACGAAGCCTTCCTTCTGGATCTGTGCGGCGGTGATCACGTTGACCGGCGCTGGGCCTTCAACGCTGGCGCGCTTGATGCGCGAACCGGTGACGGTGACCGCGTCGAGATCCTTGGTGGACGAACTGGCGGCCTCCTGCGCGCTGGCCGCCAGGGGCAACAGGGCCAGGACCAAGGCCTGGGACAGCAGGTGACGACGCTTGCGGACGATCTGAGCCATGGGTGGTTGCTCTTCGAAAGTGTGGACGCACGGACGGGTGGTGGCGCGGCACTACGGCTGATCCGGGCACCTGGATCGGTTCAAGACCGTCCCGACACCCTCCCCTGTGGATCGATCCAAACTAAAGCACAGCTGAACCACGCCCGGCATGCGGCGACGCAGCAACACGTGGCGTAATGCCGTTATCGGCTGCAGGTATCCAAAACAATCAAAGGGTTGCGAAACATCGCTGAGAAGACGGCGCACACGTCAATGACACGATCGCGACAATCGTGCGCGGAACTATTTTGTCCGCCCCCAGCGGCTTCTCTCGTCCGATTGAGCCGGGACAAAACGACCATTGCGGAGTGCATAGTCGCTTGAGCCCTTTCCGTCGGACCCGGCACCCCACCACGTGATGGTGAACCCGTCGTGCTGCCAGACCACCGAGGAAAAGTCGGACTCACTTTCGGGACTTCCCGAGTTCTGGCTGGCCAGGGACACGGTCTCAAGGCAACTACTGATCAGTATCCTGCCCCGCTCGACAGGCTTGGGCGGGATCAATTCGTAGACGTAGAGTTCGATCTCGCGCCCCGCGCCACAACGGCCCATCGGATTATCGGCGTTTGAATCGAATACCTGATACAGCGCGCGAAAGCGCTTTCCCCCAACTTCATGCATGCGCCTGTCGACGAATGCGCCCCGAGCGGCTGGCGCCAGTTTCACGCCGGGCATAGGCAGGATCTCTCGACCTTCCTCGCCATTGGCTTCGTGCCACTGCCACACGGATGCCGAAACCTCTTCGGCGCCACTCGCACTGAGCGCAAGCAAACAGGAGAGCAGCGGAAGCAGTTGAAACATCTGGGCGCTCGCGGTCGAAGGATGGTCGGCCACACTGTCCGGACTGATACCGTGCTCCGCCATATGCAGACGCAGATGACGTTTACTTTCCGTGACTTGCCGCTTCGACCCCGGCAATCACATGTGCCTGAAGCGTCATCTGATCCAGCGCCCCATCCATCGCGAACAGTGGGGTCGGAGCCCTTCTGCGAAGGGATCCGACCCGGGACTTGCGATCAGGCGTCCAGCGCCTGCCGCAGCGCGGCTACGGTGGCGGTTGCGGTCTGGCTCCAGTCCGGGTCCAGCCCTCGCAAAGCCGGGTTCTGGAACTGCATGGCCGAGCGCCGCAGCCCCTTGGCCGAGGCGTGCAGTTCGGTGCAGCCGGTCTGCCTTGCCACGGTAGCGATGTTGCCCGGTGCCAATCCGGCACCAGCCATCACCGTAATGCGGCCTGCTGCCTGGGTAACGAGGCCCGCCAGCACATCGGCACCCGCCTCGGCACTGACCTGACCGCCCGAGGTCAGCACGCGCTGGCAACCCAGCCCGATCACCTGCTCCAGCACCGCCGGCAAATCGCGGGCGGCATCGAAGGCACGGTGGAAGGTCACCTGCAACGGCCCGGCAGCCTGCACCAGCTCGCGGCACAGCGCCACGTCGATCCCGCCCTGCACATCCAGCGCACCGATCACCACGCCATCGCAGCCCAGCGCGCGGCACTGCGCGATGTCACGCAGCATCAGTTCGGCTTCCAGCCCGTCGTAGTGGAAGTCGCCCGGGCGCGGCCGCACCAGCACGAACAGCGGAATCGACAGGCGTTCGCGGGCGATCGCAATGCTGGCGAACGACGGCGTGGTGCCGCCCTCGGCCAGGTTGTCGAACAGCTCGATGCGGTCGGCACCGCCGGCCTGCGCGGCCAGCGCCGATGCCAGCGAATTGCTGGCGATCTCCAGGGTGAGCCGCGTGCTCACGTCTGGGTGCTCGTGTAGATCGATGGCGAGTCGCGCAGGTCATCCTGGCGCTGCCCATCGCAGACCGCGTAGACAAAGCCGCGATGCAGCGCGTAAGCGCCGACCTCGCCCTGCTTGTTCATGGCCAGGAAGCAGACCTGCAGTGTCTTGCTCGCTTCCGGGCGCTTGCGCACCACGCGATCGATCGCTTCGCGGCAGGCCTGCGCCGGCGAGCGGCCCTGCCGCATCAACTCGACTACCAGGAACGAGGCGGCGTTGCGGATCATCTCCTCACCCACGCCCGAAGCAGTGGCCGCGCCCACGTCGTTGTCGACGTACAGGCCGGCACCGATGATCAGGCTGTCGCCGACGCGACCGTGCAGTTTCCAGGCCATGCCGCTGGTGGTGCAGGCACCGGCCAGATGGCCCTTGGCATCCAGCGCCAGCATGCCGATGGTGTCGTGGTTGTCGCTGTTGCCGGGAATACCGCGGCGCTCGGCATTGATCTGCGGCTGGTACTTCTCGGTCTTCAGCCACTCGCGCCAGGCCGCTTCGGCCTGCGGCGTGAGCAGCTGCTGGCGTTCGAAGCCCTGCTGCACCGCGAACTGCTGTGCACCCTCGCCCACCAGCAGCACGTGCGGACTGTTCTCCATCACTTTGCGGGCCACTGACACCGGATGCAGGATGTCGACCAGCGCGGCCACCGCACCACAGCGGCCATCACCATCCATGATGCTGGCATCCAGGCTCAGTACGCCGTCGCGATCCGGGTTGCCGCAATGGCCGACAGTGGGGTTGCACAGCTCGCTCTCGGCCCAGCGCGCACCCGCTTCAACCGCATCCAGCGCGCTGCCGCCCTGCGCCAGCACTTTCCATGCAGCCTGGTTGGCCGGTACGCCGAAGTCCCAGGTGGAGACCACCTTGGCTCCCCCCTGCGTGCGAGCATGCACGCCCGGCAATGCTGCCATGCCTGCAGCCAGTGCTCCGGCCTGCAGGAACTGCCTGCGATCCACCATCTTCCCCTCCCAGTCTGCAATGCATGGCCGGCCCGATGCCGGCCCTGCCGATCAGTCGTGCATGGGCTGCCGTGCGGCGTGCCAGACCGCAGCGCCCAGCACCCCCAGCTGGCCATGCTCCACGCGCCATACCGGCACCTGGCGCAGCACCTCGGTCAACACGCCCTTGTTGAGGAAGCGCTCACGGAAGCGGCCATCGGCCAGGAAATCCTGCACATGCGCGGAAATGCCCCCGGCCAGGTAAACCGAGCGCGCCGACGGCGATCGCCGCGTCGCCGGCCAGGCTGCCCAGCCAGGCACAGAAGACCTGCAGCGTTTCCACCGCCAGTGCATCCTCGCCGCTGCGCGCCGCGCCGATCAGCGCCTCGGTACTGGTCCACACCGGGGTGACACCGCGCAGTTCGCACAGGCACGGATACAGGTTCATCAGGCCGCTGCCGGAAAGCACTCGCTCGTTGTCCACGTGCGGCCAGCGCTGCAGCAGTTTGCCCAGCACCTGCAGTTCCAGCGCGTTGCCGGCGCCGAGCGCGGCATGGCCGATCTCGCTGGCCAGCACCGCGCGCTCGCCATCGGCGAAACGCAGCGCGGCACCCAGGCCGGTACCGGCACCCAGCACCAGCGCCGGGAAGGCCTGCGCCGGATCGGCGTCGCCATTCAGTGGGACCAGGGTTTCCGGCTGCAGGTACGGGATGGCCAGCGCCACCGCTTCGAAATCATTGATCAGCTGCAGTTCGCGCAGGCCGGACTGTTCGCGCGTGGTCGACAGCGAGACTGTCCACGGCAGGTTCGAGTTGATCAGCACATCGCCATCGAGCAGGCCGGCGATGGCGACCACCGCGGTCTGCACCGGCTGGCCAAGGCATGCGGTGAAATCGGCCAGGATCGCGGCCAGGCTGGGATGCTCGGCGCAGGCATAGGTGCGATGGCTGCCCAGCCGCGGCGCCTGACCGGGTTGGGTCTCAGCCAAGGCCAGGCGGGCGAAGGTGCCGCCGACATCGGCAACGACCAGATGGCGCGGACGACCGCCGCGGGCGGAGTCGGAGGAAACCGGGGACGCTGCTGCGATGGTCACGCTGGCCTGCTTGGATCGATTGAATCGCCCCGATTCTCAGGCATCGGGGCGGCTTTGCCTAGCGCGCCGATGGTTCAGGTTGGCCTACATGCCTTCCTGTTCGGCCACCTGCACGCCATCCACCAGCACGCGCAGGCGCTGGGGGCGGAAGCCGGCGAACAACAGCGGCCGGGTGCGCTCGACCAGTACTTCGTGGCCGGCGATGTGACGCAGCCACGACTGTACCAGCGAGAACGAGAAGTGGGTGCCCGGATGCAGCGGGTGCTGCACCCAGACCTTCTCGGTGGCGCTCTGCAGCAGCATCGCGCCGGTGAACCAGTGGCGGCTGAGGGTCACCGGCGTGGTGCCGGCCATGAAGCGGATATCCATGCGGGGTCCTTTCGCTGGAGCGCTGGTGCGCGGTGTCAGGGCTGGGCAGTCTGCAGGCTGTAGCTGGTGGTGGCGGTGAACACTGCACCATCAGGCTGGGTGGAGCGTACTTCGACCTTGTGGCTGCCTGTTGCCAGGTCGGTCGGCAGCGCGCCCCGCCACAGGTGCGGCGACGCAGTGGCCTCCGGCGAACGGTCGTAGCCGCGCAGGCTGTTGGCCAGATCATCGGCCACGTTCTCCACCATCAGGCGCGGATCGGGCTGGCTGACCTGCTTCATCGGCTGCCAGGCGCCGCCATCGACGCGGTACTCGACCACGCTGGCGTCCTCACCCATGTAGACGTTGGCGTAGACACCCCACGCCGGATAGGCGCCCTGGCGCAGCACCTTGGGTGCATGCAGGCCGATCTGCTCGCTGGCCGGCTGGCCGGCCACGCGGTACTGCAGCTTGTAGCTGCCGTTGCCGGCCACGTCGAGCAGCGCATAACCCTTCGGTGTGCCATCGCTCATGGTGCTGTCCGGCACGCCGGCGGCATTCTTCACGCCCGACCAGAACGCACCGCAGTTGGCACCGACGTTGTATTCGTGCAGCGGCTTGTCGCCGTTCCAGCCCTCGGCCTTGCCGTGGTAGACGTGCTGCTGGGTGTGGCTGTGGCCGCTGAGCACCAGCACGTTGCGGAAGTCCTTCAGCAGATCGAACAGGCGCTGGCGGTCGGCGTGGCGGAAAGTCTCGCGCCCCGGCGCCGCGTCGAACAGCGGGATGTGCATGCCCAGCACCAGCAGGCGGTCCTTGTGCAGGCCCTTCAGGTAGCTGGCGAGGAAAGCGAACTGGTCTTCGCGCAGGCCGCCGATGTACTTCGGCTTCGCCTTGGGGTCGTACACCACGTCGTCCAGGAACACGAAGCTGGCGCCGCCCTCTTCCACCGCGTAGGTGTCCGGGCCGTAGATGTTGCGCCAGCTGTCCAGCGAGTGTTCGTCGCTGACCGCATCGAAGTCGAGGTCGTGGTTGCCCGGCACGTGGAACCACGGCACGCCAAGCGCGGTGGTGACCTTGTTGATCGCCGGGTACAGGGTCAGGTCGTCGTTGACGATGTCACCCAGGGTGGTGCCCATGCGCGCCCTGGTCTGGCCAACCAGCGGCGCCACGATCGACTGCTGGTAGTAGCCGATGTCCTTCAGGCTGGCGGTCTGCGAATCGGTGAACACCAGCATCTGGAAACCACGGCGGCTGTCATGGCGATCCGACTGCAGGGCGAAATCCCAGTTGCGGGTGACGTCGCTGGTCGCGGCGATGCCACCGTACTTCAGTGCCGGTGAACCGTTTGGGCGGTAGTGGCGCCAGAACGAAGGCAGGCCATCGGCCGCCTTCGGGAACGAATACGCATCGGGCTTGATCACGAACACGGTCTGGCCGTCGCGCACTGGCAGGCTGTAGCTGCCATCGGCGGCGGTCTTGACGATGGCCTCGCCGTTGGAGACCTGCACCCCGGCCAGGCCCGGATCGGTCGCACCGCGCCCGGGTTTGCCGTCACGCTCCAGATAGACCTTGCCGCTGACCACGGTATCCGCGGCCCAGGCCGGCGAGGTCAGCAACAGGCAGCACAGCCAGGCGGCAGGCAGTTTCATGGGCGGTCCGGGAAAGAAAGACCGCCTATTGTAGATTCCGTTGATGACATCGCGCACGCTGTGGCGCATTGCCGGTAGTGCCGGCCGCTGGCCGGCAACCAGCCGATGCCCGACGATCATGAGGTTGCCGGCCAGCGGCCGGCACTACCGCTCTTCAACGGTGGCGCTTTTCCAGCACCGCCCGCGCATCATCCAGCGACAACCCGCGCGCACGCAGCAGCACCAGCAGGTGATACAGCAGGTCCGAGGCCTCGCCCAGCAACGCCTCGTCATCCTGCGCCACGGCGGCCAATGCGGTCTCCACGCCCTCCTCGCCCACCTTCTGCGCGATGCGGCGGATGCCGCCCTCGAACAGGCTGGTGGTGTAGCTGCCTGGCGGGCGCTGTACCTCACGCATCGCCACCAGCTGGCCCAGCCCGCCCAGGAAATCCTTCGGTGCCCCGTCGAAACAGCTCTCGGCACCGGTGTGGCAGGTTGGCCCGGCCGGGCGTGCAATCACCAGCAGGGTGTCGGCATCACAGTCGACGCTGATCGACTGCACCACCAGCACGTTGCCGGACTGCTCGCCCTTGGTCCACAACCGCTGCTTGCTGCGGCTGAAGAAGGTCATGTGGCCGATGGCCAGCGTGGCAGCCAGCGATTCGGCGCTGACATAGCCCAGCATCAGCACCTGCAGGGTGTCGGCATCCTGCACCACCGCCGGCAACAGGCCTTCGCCCTTGCCCCAGTCCAGCGCCTGCAGCGCATCCAGTGACGGCTTCACTTCAATAGACATCCCGCACCTCGATCTGCTGCCCGCGCAGGTAGCGCTTCAATTCTGGAATGGCAATGGCGCCGCTGTGGAACACACTGGCCGCCAACGCGCCGTCAACGTCGGCCTGGTCGAAAGCCTCGGCAAAGTGCTCCATCGCACCGGCACCGCCGGAGGCGATCAGCGGCACCTGGCACAGGGCCCGCGCCTGCTGCAGCTGCACGACATCGTAGCCACGGCGTACGCCATCGCTGTCCATGCAGTTCAGCACGATCTCGCCAGCGCCACGTCGTTGTGCTTCGACGATCCAGTCCAGCGTGCGCAGCGGCACCGCCTGGGTCCTGTCCGGGTCGCCACTGAAGCGGCGCACCCGCCACTGGCCATCCGCCTCGCGAACCGAATCGACACCGACCACCACGCATTGCACGCCAAACTCGTCTGCCAACTCGGTGATCAGCTCCGGGCGGCCCAGCGCAGGCGAGTTGATCGACACCTTGTCGGCACCGGCGAACAGCACGCGGCGCGCGGTTTCCACGCTGTCGATGCCACCGGCCACGCAGAACGGAATATCGATCAGGCGTGCGATGCGCTCGATCCAGGCGACGTCGACTGAACGCGCCTCGGGGCTGGCGCCGATGTCATAGAACACCAGCTCGTCCGCCCCCTGGTCGCGATAGCGCTGCGCCAACTCGGCGATGTCGCCCATGTCGACGTGGTCGCGGAAGCGCACGCCCTTGACCACGCGGCCATCGCGCACGTCCAGGCAGGGAATGATGCGGCGGCTCAGCATGCCAGCGCCTCCGTCAGGTCCATGCGCTGCTCCAGCAGCGCCTTGCCGAGGATCGCACCGCCGCAACCTGCGGCACGGGCTTCTGTCACATCGGCCACGTCACGGATACCGCCGGAGGCCTGCACGGCCACGCCCGGCAGCAGCGCCGACAGGTGCTGGTAGAGGCTGATGTTGGGCCCGGCCAGCATGCCGTCGCGGGCGATGTCGGTACACAGCAGGTGGCGCATGCCGGCACGCGCATAGCGCTGGGCCAGATCATCCAGGGTCACGCCGGCGTTCTCGGTCCAGCCGTGCACCGGCAACTGCCATTGGCCCTGGGCATCCTGGCGGGCATCCAGCGCGATGGTGATGCGCTCGGCGCCGAACTCCTCCAGCCAGCCGACCACTTCGTCGGGGCGGCGTACTGCCAGCGAACCCACCACCACGCGGCCGGCGCCGGCATCGAGGATGCGCGCCACGTCGTCGCGTCCGCGCACGCCACCGCCGGTCTGCACCTGCAGCGGCGTCTGCGCACGGATCGACGCCAGCAGCGGCGCAAGGGTGTAGCCACCGGCACGCGCAGCGTCCAGGTCGACCAGATGCATCCACTGCGCGCCCTGCGCAGCGAATGCCTGTGCACGCGGTAGCGGATCGTCGCCATACGAGGTTTCCTGCGCGTAGTCACCCTGGCGCAGCCGCACCACGCGGCCGTCGCGGATATCCAGCGCGGGGTAGACGATGAAACTCATGCAGCAGTGCCCTCGAGGAAGTTGCGCAGCATCAGCGAACCGGTCTCGCCGGAGCGCTCGGGGTGGAACTGTGCGCCGTAGTAACGCCCCTGCTCCACCACGGCAGTGAACAGGCCACCGTGGTCGCAGGCAGCGACGGTGTGGGTATTGAGCGGCGCCGCATAGCTGTGCACGAAGTAGGCGCTGGCGCGCTCCGGCACGCCTTGCAGCAGCAGCGATTCGCGCAGCGGGAGCAGGCGGTTCCAGCCCATGTGCGGCACGCGGATGCCACAGGCCGGCACCAGCTTGCGCACCACGCCCGGAATCAATCCCAGTGTCTCGACGCCGGCCTCCTCGGACCGCTCGAACAGCAGCTGCATGCCGAGGCAGATGCCCATCAGCGGCACCTCCAGTCGCTGCAGCGGTTCCACCAGGCCCTGCGCATGCAGGCGCTGCATGCCGGGACCGGCGGCGCCGACGCCGGGCAGGATCACCCGCTGCGCACCGACCAGACCGTCCGCATCGCGCACCAGCCGCACCGTCGCGCCCAGGCGCTCCAATGCGTAGCGCACCGAGCCCAGGTTGGCACCGCCGGCGTCGATCAGCGCAACGTCGCTCACAGCGCCCCCTTGGTGCTCGGCAGTGCCGTGCCCTGGCGGGCCAATGCCGGGCGCAGCGCGCGCCAGTGCCTTGAAGCAGGCCTCGACCTTGTGGTGGTCGTTGTCGCCGCGCACCTGCAGGTTGAGGTTCAGGCCGCTGGCGTCGCACAGCGAACGGAAGAAGTGCGGCACCAGCTCGGTCGGCATATCGCCCACGCGCTCACGCTTGAACTCGCCCTCGAACACGAAATAGGGGCGGCCGCTGAAATCCAGCGCAGCGCTGGCCAGGGTCTCGTCCATCGGCAGGGTGAAGCCGTAGCGGCCGATGCCGCGCTTGTCGCCCAGCGCCTCGCGCAGGGCCTGACCCAGCGCCAGCCCGGTGTCCTCGATGGTGTGGTGCTCGTCGATGTGCAGGTCGCCCTCGGCCTGAATGTCCAGCGCGAAGCCACCATGCTTGCCGATCTGTTCCAGCATGTGGTCGAAGAACGGCAGTCCGGTGGAAATGTGCGCGTCGCCGGCACGATCCAGGTCCAGTTCGACACGGATCTTCGTTTCCTTGGTATTGCGCTGGACCACGGCGGTGCGCGGCGCATCGGCCAGCGCGTGGGCGATGCCCGGCCAGTCCCACTCGCCACCGAACTGTTCGGTGCGCAGCTGGAAGCCACGGATGTTGAGGTTGTCGGCGAACTGCAGGTCGGTGATGCGGTCACCAACCATGCCCGAGCGCGCCCAGTCGATGCTGCGGTCCTGCAGGTAGCCTGTCATCAAGCCGATGCCCGGCTTGCGGGTCGGCGCCTTGTCCTGCGGCCAGCTGCAGTCGATCAGCACGTCACGGAAGGTGATGCCCTGGCTTTCGAAGATCTGCAGCATCAGGTCGTTGGGGCCATCGAAGCTGGCGCGCGGGTAGCTGTCGCTGCCAAGGCCATCCTGATTGGTGACGATCACGAACTGGTAGCCGGCATCGCGCAGCTTCAGCAGCGCCGGGATCACCTGCGGCACGAAGCGCAGCTTCTCGTAGGCGTCGATCTGGAAATCGGACGGCTCCTCGATGAGGGTGCCGTCGCGGTCGATGAACAGGATCGGTGTCATGCTGCGGCCCTCCGCGCCGACAGGGCCGCAAGCACGCGGTCATTCTCTTCGGGACTGCCGATACTGATGCGCAGTGCATCACCCAGCTGCGGCGCGGCGCGCTGGTCGCGCACCACCACACCGGCATCCAGCAAGGTGTCGAACGCTGCCTGCGCATCAGCGAAGCGGACCAGCAGGTAGTTGCCGGACGAGCGGTACACGCGACGAACGCCAGGCAGGCCCGGCAGCGCAGCGAACAGGCGTTCGCGCTCGGCAATGACCGTGGCCACGCGCTCGGCGGTACGTGCCAGTGCGGCCGGCTGCAGCGCCTGCACGGCCAGCTCGGCGCACGGGGTCGGCACCGGGTACGGCGCCTGGCAGCGCCGCAGTACGGCAATCAGTTCCGGCGCGGCGATCAGGGTGCCGATGCGCGCGGCCGCAAGTGCGTGCGCCTTCGACAACGTGCGCAGCACTGCCAGATTGGCGTGCGTGGCCAGCAACGTGGTCGCCGACGGGCGCTGCGCGTACTCGACATAAGCCTCGTCCACCACCACCAGCGCTTGCCCGCGCAATGCAACCGCCACGCGTTCGACCTCGTCCAGGGCGATGTCACTGCCAGCCGGGTTTGACGGTGCGCACAGGAACACCAGCGTGGCATTGCGTGCCCTGGCGGTGTCGATCACAGCATCCAGATCAGCGCGCAGGCCGTCTTCGGCATCCACCAGCGGCACTTCAATCAGTGCGGCGCCCTGCAAGCGCGCAGACCGCGTACATGCCAAACACCGGCGGCGTGACCAGCACGCCATCGCGGCCCGGCACGCACAGGGCACGCACCAGCAGATCAATGGCTTCGTCGCTGCCACGGCCGATCAGCAGCTGCGGCGGCGTCACGCCGTACAGCGCCGCCAGGCCCTCACGCAACGCCAGCGGCTGCGGTTCCGGATAGCGCCGGCTGTTGCCCGCCGCATCAGCCGGATTGGCCCAGGCCGACTCGTTGGCGTTCAACCAGACCTCGCCCTGCACCGCCGCGCTGCGCGCCGAGCTGTAGCCGTCGAAGGCCTGCAGATCCGGGCGCACCAGCGCCAGCACTTCATCAATGGCGGCGCTCATGCGGCGGCCTCCATACGCAGGGCCACTGCACGCTCGTGCGCATCCAGCCCTTCGGCGCTGGCGATGACGCGTGCGCAGCCGCCGATTGCCGCCAAGCCGGCAGCGCTGGCGCTCTGCACGCTGATCAGGTTCTGGAAGCTGGCCACGCTGACACCGCTGTAGGCGCGCGGCACCCGCAGTGGGCAGCACGTGATTGGTGCCGCTGCAGTAGTCGCCCAGCGCTTCGGGGGTGTAATCGCCCAGAAACACCGAGCCGGCCGCCTGCACCTGGCCCAGCCAGTCGCGCGGTTCGCGCAAGGCCAGGATCAGGTGCTCGGGCGCATAGCGGTTGCTGATCGCGAAGGCCTCGTCCAGCGAATCGACCTGGATCAGCCGCGACGCCGACAACGCCTGTCGCGCGATCTGCTGGCGCGGCAGCAGGGCCACCTGGCGCTCCACCTCTGCCTCGACCGCCGCCAGCATCGCGGCATCGTCGGTCAGCAGCAGCACCTGCGAATCCGGGCCGTGCTCGGCCTGCGACAGCAGGTCGGCGGCGACGAACGCCGGATTGGCGCCAGCATCGGCAATCACCAGCACTTCGGAGGGACCGGCCGGCATGTCGATGGCGGCCGCGCCATCCTGTGCGACCTGCTGCTTGGCTTCGGTGACGAAACTGTTGCCGGGCCCAAACAGCTTGTCACAAGCCGGAATGCTGGCCGTGCCATAGGCCATCGCGGCGATCGCCTGCGCACCACCCAGCTTGAACACGCGCTGCACGCCGGTCAGGCGCGCGGCTACCAGCACCGCCGGATCGGCGCTGCCATCGGCGCGCGGCGGCGTGCACAGCACCACCTGCGGGCAGCCGGCCAGCTGCGCCGGAACGCCCAGCATCAACGCGGTGGACGGCAACGGCGCGCTGCCCGCCGGCACATACAGGCCCACCCGGCCGATCGGACGCAACATGCGTTCGCAGACCACGCCCGGCGCGGTTTCAACTGCATAGCCTTTGCCCATGCCAGCGGCGTGGAAGCGCGCGATGCGCTCGGCGGCTTCGACCATCGCCTGGCGCAGTTCGGCGGGCACGGCCGCTTCGGCAGCGGCGAATTCGGCTTCGGAAACTTCAAACGAGGCCAGCTCGACACGGTCGAAACGTGCAGTAATCGCACGCAATGCGTCGTCGCCCTGCGCGCGCACCTGCGCGATCAGCGCGGCCACGGCATCGCGGGTCTGCTGCGCCACGGTCTGCACCGGGCGGGTCAATGCCGCGCTGCGCGTGGCCTCATCAAGTCGGGACCAGATCAGACGGTTCATGCCAGCGACCGCTCCACGCTCAGTACCATCAGGCCCTGCGCACCTGCGCGCTCGAGTTCCTCCATGCGCTGCCAGCTCAACGGCCCGGGGCACATGGTCTGCAGGCGCAGCGCGCCGCCATCGGCCGGCAACCGCACCAGCGGCTCGGCATCGGCCAGCAGCTGTGCCAGCGCGTCGACGCGGTCCTCGCTGGCACGGAACATCAGCAGCTTGCGGTCCTGGCGCTGCACCACGCCGTCGAGGCGGCGCAGCAGCATCGCGCGCAGCGATGCACGTGCATCATCCGGCACGCGCACCGCGCCGGCCAGCACCGCCTCGCTGTCGAGCAGGTTGTGCACCGGGGTCAGCTGATTGGCGCGCAGGGTGGCGCCGCTGGACACCAGATCGCAGATCAGGTCGGCGGTGCCCAGGCGCGGGGCGATTTCCACCGAACCGGACAGCTCGACCACCTGTGCGTCCACGCCCTGCTCGGCCAGCCACTGCTTGAGGATGGCCGGGTAGCTGGTGGCGATGCGGGTGCCGGCCAGCTGCGCCGGACCCTGCCACTGCCATTCCTCGGGCACCGCCAGCATCAGCCGGCACTGGCCGAAGCCCAGCCCGCGCAACGCCTGGTAGGCATCCGGCAGACCGATCTGGCGCCGCGCGGCGGCCTGTTCGTCCAGCTCATTGCGGCCGACGATGCCGAGATCGCAGACGCCGTCGGCGATCAGGCCGGGGATGTCGTCGTCGCGCACCAGCAGCAGGTCCACCGGCAGCGATTCGCCGTAGCAGAACAGCTTGTCGCGGCTCTCGCGCCAGCTCAGGCCGCAGGCGCTGAGCAGGTTGCGCGCGGGTTCGGCCAGCCGGCCACTCTTCTGGATGGCGATACGCAGCCGGTCTCGTGCCGGCGCTGCCTGGGTTGCACTCATGGGGGATGTCTCGAAGTTCGGAACGGGGCGCGGATCAGCGCGAGGCAAGGCGGTCGATGGCGGCGGCATAGCCTCGATGGCCATGCTCGAGCGTGCGTGCCACCCGTCCGGTGGTGGTCACGCTGACGCCGGTGCGCTCGTGAATCTCGCGGTACGGCACGCCCTGCTGCAGCAGCGGCACCACCTTCCAGCGGTCAGCCATGGCTTCCAGCTCGGCCGGGGTGCACAGATCACGCAGGAAGGCTTCGACCTGTTCCGGTTCGCGCAGGGCGGCAAAGGCTTGGGCCAGGGCTTCCAGGTCGGCCTTCGGGTCTTTGGCGGCAATCTCGGGGCGGGCTTTCACGGGGTCGTTTCCATGCATCAATGTAATAGCGCGTTAGTACATTAGCGCATTCTTGCGCAGTGCGTCAAATCGAGGATTGAGGGGGCGGCAGGGCTGCTGCCCTGCACCCGCCAAGAGCCAGAGCAAAAGCAAATGCTGATTTGCTGAGCGTTGGCGGGGAGGGTCCGGTGGCAGGGGACGCCGTTAACCCATCCATGGGGGCTTGGTCGCGGCATCCATGCCGCTCACACCCCTGCCACCGGACCCTCCCCGCCTTCGACAGTTGGCCGCGATCTGCTGGATCTCGCTGGGAAACTGATCGGAACCGGCTTTTGTAGAGTCGAGCCGTGCTCGACTGCTGTTTTCCACAAACGCAAAACGCCCACCGAAGGGCGGGCGTTCTACTTTTAAATCAACCACCTGGCCCGACTCAGGGCATACAGCGCACCTCCGCCTGCAGCGCCCCGCGCCGCAGGCATTCGCCGAACAGGCTGCCCTGCCGGCTCGGCCGGGACTGGATGTTCTCCAACGCCCCCGCACCTGCCGTGCACTTCTGCGAGGCCAAAGCCTGCAGGTCACTCTCCAGCTGCGCTCTGTCGATCACATGGCAACGATCAACCTGCAGCCGGTACTGGTCCAGACCGATCCGCGTGCTGTGCAGCGCCGGGTCGCTCTGGCAGCCCGCCAGCAGGAGCACGCTCAGCACTCCTGCGGCGGCAGGCTTCACACCATCGCCTTGGACTGCTCCAGCTCCACCAGCAGGGTGCTGGCCAGCTCGTCGCGGGAGACTTCGAACTGCTGTTCGCGCAGCAGGTCCTTCACTGCCACCACGCCGCGCGCCAGTTCATCCTCACCCGCCAACACCACGAAGCGGATGCCAGCCTTGGCCGCGTACTGGAACTGCTTGCCGATCTTCTTCGGCTCCATCTGCACTTCGGTGTTGATGCCACCGGCGCGCAGGCGGCGGGCAATGTCCAGCGACTGCGGCATGCCCTGCTCGTCCATCAGCGCCACCAGCGCCTGCACGCTGCTGGCTTCGATGCCGTCGATCAGGCCGGCCTCGCGCAGCTGCCAGAACAGGCGCGACAGGCCGATGGAGATACCCACACCCGGCAGCTTGGACTTGCTGTAGTGGCTGGCCAGGTCTTCGTAACGGCCGCCCGAGCAGATCGAGCCGATCTGCGGGTGGTCGGTCAGCGTGGTCTCGTAGACGGTGCCGGTGTAGTAGTCCAGGCCGCGCGCAATGGAGAAGTTCAGGCAATACGCGGTTTCCGGCACGCCCAGCGCCTGCACCAGCTGCAGCACTTCGCGCAGTTCGGCCACGCCGGCACGCAGGGTTTCCGACGATTGCGCCGCCGCTTCCAACGTCGCCAGCTGTGCCAGCGCATCGGCATGACCCTGCGAACGCACGGCCACGAACGCCAGGATCTTCTCGACCTGTTCTGCCGGGATGTTGAAGCCCTCGCCCACCAGCGTCTCGCGCACATAATCGGCGCCGCGCTTGTCCAGCTTGTCCACTTCGCGCAGCACCGCCAGCTGGCGCTCACCCTCGGCCACACCCAGGCTTTCAAAGAAGCCGCGCATCAGCTTGCGGTTGTTCAGCTGGATACTGAAGTCACCGATGCGCAGTTCCGAGAACACCGCATGGATGACCGCCAGCACTTCAGCGTCGTAACGCACGCTCAGGCTGTCCTTGCCGATCACGTCGATGTCGCACTGGTAGAACTCGCGGAAACGGCCGCGCTGGGCGCGCTCGCCGCGGTAGACGCGCTGCATCTGGTAACGGCGGAACGGGAAGGTCAGTTCGTGTTCGTGCTCGGCCACGTAGCGCGCCAGCGGCACGGTCAGGTCGAAGCGCAGCGCCATTTCCGGCAGCGAGCGATCGCCCGACTCGGCCGCGTTCGCCAGCGCCCCGGTGGACTGCACGAAGTACACCTGGCGCTCGGTCTCGCCACCGGACTTGGTCAGCAGCACGTCGGACAGCTCGAACACCGGCGTCTCCACCGGCAGGAACCCGAAGCGCTCGTAGTTGCGGCGGATGACGTCCAGCATGCGCTGGAACGCAATCTGCTCGCGCGGCAGCAGTTCAAGGGTGCCGGGCGGGGTACGGGGCTTGATCACGGGCGGAACTCCTGCTGGAACGGGACGTGGGAGGGGGCGACATTCTAGCGCCCCCGCCACGGGCAGGGTCGAACGGCCGCTTGAAGTATCATAAGGCCCTCCCCGCCCGCGATACGCCCCCCGCAACATGTCACGGCCTTCCGGCGCTCCGCCCGCCACCAACGATCCCGCCTCGCCGTCCTGCGCCACGCTGGACTGCCTGCACTGCTCGGTTCGCCACCTTGCGGTGTGCTCGGCGCTGTCGCCCGATGAAGTGCAGGCGCTGGAGCAGGTCACCGTCTCGCAGCAGGTCAGCATGGGCAGCACGCTGGCCCGCACCGGTGAAGAGCGCGACCATGTCTATACATTGACCGGCGGCGCACTGCGCCTGGTGCGCACCCTGGCCGACGGCCGCCGCCAGATCAACGGCTTCGTGCTGCCCGGCGACTACCTGGGCCTGAGCGGCAGCGACCACCATCGCTACGACATCGAGGCCATCGCCGACAGCCGCGTCTGCCGCGTCGCGCTGCCACAGATGAAGGCACTGCGCAGCCGTTTCCCGCACCTGGAGCGCAAGCTGCTGCAGCGTGCCTGCCAGGAACTGGATGCCGCGCAGGATGCCGCGCTGGCACTGGCGCGCCTGCAGCCGGCCGAGAAGCTGGCTGATTTCCTGCTGCGCCTGGCCGCGCGCGAGGCCAAGCTGGGCGGCGACGGCCTGCGCGTATCGCTGCCGATGGGCCGCGGCGATATCGCCGACCATCTGGGCCTGACCATGGAAACGGTCAGCCGTACCTTCACCAAGCTGCGCCAGCAGGGGTTGATCGCCCTGCCCCACCTGAACGTGGTGGAGATCCTCGACGAGGATGGGCTGCGCACGCTGGCCGGTGAAGGGTTGATCTGACCGCATCGCGGTCCGTGGGGTTGCCGGCCAGCGGCCGGCACTACCAGATAACGCAGCACGGGTAGTGCCGGCCGCTGGCCGGCAACCGCGTCCCTCTCCGCTCAGCGCAGCAGTACCTCACGCAACGCCGCGTAATCGGCCGCCAATGGCTCGGCGTGCGCCGGCCGCTGCAGCAACGCATCCAGCGCAGGCGGCACCGCCACCGTTTCGCCGATCAGCGGCTCGACCACGGCCTCGAACTTGGCCGGATGCGCCGTGGCCACCACCGCCCAGTCGCCCTTGGCACCGCGTGCACGCAGGTCCTGCAGCACCTTCACCGCCGTCGCCGTGTGCGGACAGAACAGCTCGCTGCGGCTGGCATGCGCTGCCGCAATCGTCGCGCGGATGGTCACGTCATCCACCGCGAACGCACGGAACGCAGCACGCAGTTCCGCGTCGTCGCCGTGGTAGAGCCAGCGCAGTCGCTCGAAGTTGCTCGGCGCACCCACGTCCATTGCATTGGCCACCGTCGCCACACTGGCCTGCGGCTGGTAGTCGCCGCCATTGAAGTACGCCGGCAGCACCGCATTGGCATTGGTGGCCAGCACGATCTGACCGATCGGCACGCCCAGCGCGCGCCAGCACGGCCGCCATCGCATTGCCCAGATTGCCGGTCGGCACCACCAGGTTGAGCCGGCGACGATGCGCCGCGTAGTGGCTCAACGCCGCATGCGCGTAATAGCTCATCTGCGGCAGCAGTCGGCCCAGGCTGATGCTGTTGGCCGAGCTCAACGGCACCTGCGCCTGCAGTTCGCGGTCAGCCAGTGCCTGCTTGACCATCGCCTGGCAATCGTCGAACGCACCCGCCACACGCAGGGCCTGGATGTTGTCGCCGAAACAACCGAGCTGATGCGCCTGGCGCGGAGATACGCGGCCATCCGGATACAGCACCACCACGCGCACGCCCGGCTGGCGATGGAAGGCCGCTGCAACGGCGGCACCGGTATCGCCGGACGTGGCCACGACAATGGTCAGGTCACGGTCCTTGCCGGCCTGCAGCCGCGAAAGCGTACCGGCCAGGAAGCGCGCCGATGTCCTTGAACGCCGCCGTCGGCCCATGGAACAGCTCCAGCACGTGGTCGCCATCGCCGAGCGCACGCAGCGGCACCGGGAAGTCGAACGCTTCGCAGCAGATCGCCGGAAGCGCGGTCTCAAGTGCGTCGCCAGCAAAGAACGGTGCCAGCAGATCGGCGGCGGTATCGGCCAGGGTCGGCCCGGCCTGCAGTTCGCGGACGGCCGGCAGAAGCGCGGGGACATACAGCCCGCCATCGGGCGCCAATCCGGCGGCGATCGCCGCGCTGAGGCCAACGGCCGGAGACTGGCCGCGGGTCGAAACAAATTGCATGGATTGGGTATCCAGTAAAGGGGAAGGATTCAGCACAAGCGAGCTCCCGGTGCATCCAGCGGTGACACCCAGGCATCGCTGTCGAAACCTGCGGCTGCAAATGCGGCCTGCACCGATGTGGCGGCGGCAAGTGCCTGGTCGGCATCCTCGAACCAGGCAAACACGCTCGGTCCGGCACCGGAGATGCCTGCGCCCATTGCATGGGCCGACAGCGCCGCATCACGGGCAGCTTCGAAGCCGGCAATCAATCCGGCCCGGCGCGGCTCCACCAGCACGTCGCGCAATCCCGCGCGCACCAGTGCGGCATCGCTGCGATGGCAACCACTGAGCACCAGTGCGAGGTTCGCGCTCTGTGCCACGAACTCGCCCAGCGCATAGCTGCCCTGCAGGGCCTGGCGGGCACGGCGCGTTTCCAGCACCGCGTGCGGATGCACCAGCAGGCTGTGCCAGCTGGCCGGCACCGGGATCGGCAACAGGCGATCAGCCGTACACAACGCCAGGCCACCCAGCAGCAGCGGGCCGACGTTGTCACCGTGACGGCCACCACTGGCCACTGCCTCGCCATCCAGCGCAAACGGGTACAGCGCCTCACGCGGCAGCGGCACATCCAGCAGCGCGTTGGCGGCAACCAACGCAGCAACGCATGACGCTGCAGAACCGCCCATGCCGGAACCGAACGGAATGCCCTTGTCGATTTCCACCGCGAAACCGAAGTCCAGGCCCAGCCCTGCGCGCAGCGACATCAAGGCTGCACCTGCGGTGTTCCCGGCCGCATCCAGTGGCAACTCAATGGCACTGCCACGGATCGCCTCGATGCGCACCAGCGGCTCATCGATGCGGCGCACGCTCACGGTATCGCCAATGCCGGCAATGGCATGGCCGAGAATGTCGAAGCCCACCGCCACGTTGGCCACCGAGGCAGGCGCGAACGCACGTGCGATCACAGGCGCGCTCCTTCACCGGCCGCGACCCGCAGCAGGTCGGCGAACACACCGGCCGCGGTGACTTCCGGGCCGGCGCCCGGACCCTGCACCACCAACGGGTTGTCGCAGTAGCGACGGGTGCGGAACTGCACCACGTTGTCGGTCAGCCGCAGGTTGGCGAAGGCGTGATCGGCCGGCAGCTCCTGCAGACCGACCGAGGCGCCATCGGCACCCAGCTGTGCCACATAGCGCAGCACCGCCCCCCGCGCCCGCGCGTCCTGCAGGCGCTGCAGCAGGCTGGCATCAGACTCACCCAGCCGCGCCATGAACTCATCCACGCTGCCATCGCGCAGCAGCGCCGGCACAAGGCTTTCTACCTGTACCTGATCCAGGCTGAGCGCGTGGCCGGCTTCGCGGGCGAGGATCACCAGCTTGCGCGCCACATCCACACCCGAAAGATCATCGCGCGGGTCCGGCTCGGTGTAGCCCATCGACCGCGCCTGCGCGACCAGCTGCGAGAACGGCTGGCTGCCATCGAAGCGGTTGAACAGCCAGGCCAGCGTGCCGGAGAAGATGCCTTCAATCGCCAGCACCTCGTCACCGGTATCGACCAGATCACGCAGCGTGGTGATCACCGGCAGGCCCGCGCCGACCGTGGCCTCGTAGCGGAAGCGTGCACCACTGGCCGCCGCCGCGGCGCGGATGCGCTGGTAGCGCGGCAGCGGCCCGGCGCCGGCCTGCTTGTTGGGGGTGACCACGTGGATGCCGGCCGCCAGCCATCCCTCATAGCGCTCGGCCACCTCGGCACTGCCACTGCAGTCGATCACCACCGCATGCGGCAGGTGCGCGGCCAGCAGGTGTTCGGTGAAACGATCCAGATCGCTGGACTCGCCCGCTTCCTGCAAGGCCTCCCGCCAGTCGGCGTGCAGGCCATCCACTTCCAGGCGCATGCGCGAACGCGAGGCCAGCGCGCGCAGGCGCAGATCCACATTGGCCTTGGCCAGCAGCTGCGGGCGTGCGGCAAGCAACTGGTCCAGCAGTGCGGCACCGACGTTGCCCGGCCCGATCACACCGACCGCAAACGTCTGCGGCGACAGCCAGAAGCCGGCATGCGCGGCGCGCAAGGCGCGGGTGGCATCGGCACTGTCCACCGCCACTGAAATGTTGCGCTCGGACGAGCCCTGCGCGATCGCCAGGATGTTCACCTGCGCACGGCCCAGCGCCTCGAACAGGCGCGCCGCCACGCCGGGCTGGCCGGCCATGCCGTCACCGACCGCGGCCAGCACGCTAACGCCCTCACTGACCTGCACGCTCTGCACCTGGCCCACCGACAGCTCATGCGCGAACGCATGCAGCAGCGCCTCGCGGCCACGCGCGGCTTCGGCGGCACGCACCACGCAGCAGATCGAATGTTCCGACGAACCCTGCGAGATCATCACCACCGATACCTGCGCCTGGCGCAGGGCGGCAAACACGCGCTCGGCGGTACCGGGCACACCGATCAGCCCGGTGCCTTCCAGGTTCAGCAGGGCCAACCCGGGGCTCAGGGTCAGGCCCTTCACCGGCCCGCGCGGCGAGCGCTCGGCGCTGATGCGCGTCCCCGGATGCGCCGGCTGGAAGGTATTGCGGATGAAGATCGGCAGGCCGAGGCGGATCGCCGGCGACATCGTCTGCGGGTGCACCACCTTGGCGCCGAAATAAGCCAGCTCGCAGGCCTCGTCGTAGCTCAGCGACTCCAGCTGCACCGCCTCGGGCACCAGCCGCGGGTCGGCCGACAGCACGCCGTCGACATCGGTCCAGATGTGCAGTTCATCGGCGTTGAACAGCGCGGCGAAGATCGCGCCGGAGTAATCGCTGCCGTTGCGGCCGAGCGTGGTGATGCGGTCATGACGGTCACGGGCGACGAAGCCAGTGGCGACCAGGCGTGGCTGCGGATGCTGCAGGCGCCACTTGGCGAGGCGGTCGGCGCTGGCTTCCCAGTCGACATCGACACCCAGTTCGCCATGCCCCACCACCAGCACGTCGCGCGCATCGAGCACTGCACAGTCTGCGCCCAGCGCCTGCAGGTGCGTGCCGAGCAACTGCGCGGAGAACACTTCGCCCAGGCCCTGCACGCGGTCGAGTACTTCGCGTGGCAGCTCGCCGATCACCGCCAACGCTGCCAGCACGTCGGCCAGTTGATCGAAGCGGGCGTCGATCCATTCGACGGTCTCGCCCACCTGCTCGCCCAGCAGCGCCACAGCGGCGCCACGATGGCGCGCGCAGCGCATGCCAGGCCTCGCGCCAGCCTTCGTCCCCCTTGGCTGCCAGCTGGGCCAGATCGATCAGTGCGTCGGTGACGCCCTTCATCGCCGAGACGACAGTGACCTGCAGCGATTCGGGGCGGGCCAGCAGCAGGCCGGCAACATGGCGGTAGCGTTCGGCATCGGCCACCGAGGTGCCGCCGAACTTGTGCACGACGATGGACGGTGCAGCCAGATCGGCCGGGGCAACGGGATGAGCGGGGGCGTGGGAAGACATGCAGACCTCGGTAGGAGGCCCCGTCGCATGCAGGTGTCGAGTTTCCCCGCCACCTGTATGGTGCGGGGCCGTGGTTTTCGGGAGTTACACGAAGACGACGGGCCGCACCAGGGCAGTGGTGACGGTGGTGGTGGTAATGGTGGTGGTGGCGACCGGCGCAGTCGAACGGCCCGCAGTAGCGGGGGCGATCAGGCTGGCGTGGGCGGCATCAAGAACCATGACGCACAGAAAACACCGTGCGCCGGGCCGCTGTCAAGTGCTGCGGTGCAAAAAGTCGTTGCCGCGATCATCGGCCAACGTGCCGGCATTTGGTTGCATCTGAGACAAAGCGGCCATCAGTATGCTTGACGGCCGCATTCAGCCGGCATGTTCGGCGATCGCGCGGGGCGTGCGATGCGCATGCGCGCACAGCATCACGCCGGCCACCAGGAACACGATCGCCAGCGCTTCGAGCAGGGAGGGCCAGCGCTGCTGCCAGGCGAATGCGTAGAGCAACGCGAACAGGGTCTCGAACACGATCATCTGGCCGGTCAGGGTCAGCGGCAGCAGGCGGCTGGCACGGTTCCAGAACGCATTGCCAAGGATCGAGGCGACCACCGCCACACCTGCGCTGATCGCCCAGAAACCACTCCACTGCGCCGCCGTGTGCCCGCCGGTGTGGCCGATGAAGGCCATCGGCACCAGCAGTAGAGCCAGGCCGCCGGTGGTGACGCCAGTCAGCAGCGACCAGTCGTGGCTGGACAGATCCGGTCGGCGCGCCAGCCAGCGGCTGTTGCCGATCGAGTACAACGCCCACGAGAACAGCGCGCCGAACGCGCACAGCAGGCCGATCAGGCGCTGCCGCCACGGTGTCGCGAGGTGCTCAGACATCACTGCTTCCCAGCCAACCAGTGCCACGCCCAGCACGCACAGGCCCAGTGCCGGCAGCAGCTGCTTCAGCGGCACCGCGCCCTGCTCGCGCACACCGACCAGGGTCACTACCACCGGAATCAGGCCGACGATCAAGGACGCCGCCGCACCGCCGGCCCACTGCACCGCCGTCGCCAGCAGCAGGAAGTACACCAGGTTCCCGGCCAGGCTCAGCCACAACAGGCCGATCCACTCGGCGCGGCCCAGCCGTGGTGCCAGCCGCTTCCAGCGCGGCAGCAGCAGGGCTACAGCGATCAGACCGTAGACCAGATAGCGGCCGGCCGACAGTTGCAGGGCATTGAACGACTGCAGCACGGCGGGCGCGAGGAAGACCACGCCCCACAGCGCGCCGGCGGCAACGCCATTGGCGATGCCCAGGGCCATCGGGTTGTTGCGCATTCGGGTTCTTCGGGGGGAGAGAACAGGCCGCGCAGTGTAAGCGCTGGCCGCTGGGCGCTCTTGACCGAGGCTACTGCCCTCCCGCCTTTGTAGCGTCGAGCCATGCTCGACTGCCGTTCGCGAGGTGGCCGGTGCAGAAGCCGTCGAGCATGGCTCGACGCTACAGTCCGGCGTTCCTGCGCCACGCGGCGGGGGTCTGCCCACACTCACGGCGCAGCGCGCGGGTCAGTGCGCTCTGCTCGGAATAGCCTGCGGCCAGCGCGATATCACTGATCGGCGCCGTGCTGGTGCGCAGCTGGTGCTTGGCCCAGCGCAACCGGCATGTACTGAACCATGCCTGCGGGCTGAGCCCGAACTCACGCTGGAACAGCGCGTGCAACCGGCTCTCGCTGACCCCGACAGACGCGGCCATGCGCGCCACCGGCCACGCCTGGCCCGGATCGGCCTGCACTGCCGCACACAGTCCCTGCATGCGCGCCACTGCCGGCCGGTGCAAATACCTGCAGCAGCTGCGGCAGCAGGGCCGGCATCGGCTGCCCGTCCTGCACGCCCGCCAGGCGTTGTCGCAGCGCATGCGGCAGGTGCAGCCAGCGCTGCCGGCACAGATGCTCCTGCGTGCCGTCATCAAGCACGCCGGGAGGACAATCGACGATCACGAAACCGTTCGGACCATCGGCCATCTGGTCATGCGCTTCGCCGGCCGCAACGAAAACCCCCTGCAGCAGGTCGAGGCGACCACCGCGGCCTTCCATCTCGAAGTGCAGTTCGCCCTGCAGCGGCAGCACCCACTGCGCGTAGTCATGGCGGTCCAGGCCGGTGGCCTGGCCGTAGTGCCGCAGATGGAAGATGGCGCCCATCCGCGCAGTGTGCGCGTGTAGCAACGGCCGTGCAAACCGCTGCTATAGTCGAGCCGTCATCCAACGCAGGGAGTGCAGGACATGGCCCATCGGCAGGTGTCACTGGTGCTCGCCAGCAGCCTCGGCCTGGCGCTTGCAGCTTCGGTCTCCGCACAGGAGCGTACGCCCCCGGCCCCGCACTGCATGGACGCGGTCGGCGTGCAGGAAGTGGAGCAGGCATCACCGCGCTCGATCGCACTGCGCGCCGCCTCCGGACAGGCCTATCGCATCGACTTCAGCGAGGATTGCCCCGGCGTCCGCGGTGCTACCTCGCTGAAGCTGGAAGCACCTGCCGGCTGGGCCTGTGGTCGCCCCAGCGAACGCGTCGTGGTCGACGGCCGCCGCTGCGCCGTCAGTGCGGTCACCCCGCTGCAGGATCGCGACTACGCCAGCGTCGCCCGCGACAGCGACCGCCTGCGCACGGCCACCCTGCCCGCCGTGACCATCCGCGAGCGCAAGGAAATCCGCCGCAGCTTCGGCGGCTCACCGTCGTACTGCTTTGCCACCCGCAACGTCCGCGCGTGGTCGTCCGACCCGCAGGGCATGCTGGTGGAGACCAATCCTCGCCGCAATGGCGGCCACCGCTACTACCGGGTCGAACTCGGCAGCCACTGCCGCCAGCTCGACCGAGCGCCGCAGCTGAGCTTCCACTCGGGCCTGCAGAACGGCCTGATCTGTGGCAATCCCGGCGATCGGATCATGACTGCCGAGTTCGAGACAGACGATCTGCGCGGTGAAAGCATCGCCCCGCTGCCGCAGTACACCCGCGGCAGCTGCGCGATCCAGGCGGTCTACCCGGCCTCCAACCAGGCATCGAACTAACCGTCGACGCCCAGGAAGGTGAACGGTGCGCTGGGCACGAACTGGCCCAGTGCATCGCCGGCAAAGGTATTGCGCTGGTCCTTGCCAAGATCGAGCTTGAGCACCTGGCCGCCGAAATCGACCTTGTTCAGATCGACCCAGAAGGTGTTCGGGGTCAACGCCGACTCGAAGAAGTACAGCCGCCGCTTGTGATCAGCCACCGTGCGCCAGCGCGTGGATGAGATGTTCGGCTCACCCGGCGTGGTGATGCCATACGGCACCGACGCATTGCGGATCACGCTGAACACACTGGCCAGCGCCTCCACCGGGTCTTCGGCCTTGGGAATGGCGTTGATGTAGAACGAGGCGCCGCGAAACGATCGGCGGAGCGGTTGGTGCCCGGCAGCATCACCGTGCCACCGATCTGCTGCCAGTAACTGTTGAGGGCCAGCTGCTGCTCGAAGATCGGCGAGTTGGTCATCACCTGATAGCGGCGGTCATGGTGAATCACCTGGCGACCGCCGATGTACTCGACGATGGCGCTGTCGCCGGTGGCATCGGACAGCGACAGGTGCAGCGTCGCCTGGCGGTCTTCGCCCGGCACCTTGTCGGTGACGATCGAGTACGGCTCACGCTTGAGCGCCGCGACCGCCTCGTCCACGGTGGCGAAATTGTCCAGCACATACTGCGCCCACAGCGAGATCGCCAGTCCCGGCTTGTTGCCACGCTGCTGCGGATACTCCGATTCCACCAGCCACAGCAGGTTGGCCACCAGCCCCTTCTCGTTCATGCCATCGGTGGTCGACACGTCGTAGCCGGTGGCCACCACGCTGCCGTAGCGCGCAGTCCAGGCCAGCGATTTCGGACCGGCCAGGCCGGTGCGTGCGATGCCACGCGGCAACACGTAGAGGTTGGTCGCCACATCGACCTTCCAGTCCATCGAGCGCGCGGTGATCACATCGCCGTTGTCGCCCCGATACACCGCACGCGTGCAGGCCAGTGCCGGCGTGATCGCAGATGCCAGCGCCATGGCCAGCATTGCCTTTCCCTTCCACTTCATCCGTGCCATGTCGTTACGCTCCTTTCCCCGTGGTCCGTCGATCTGACCCGATCCATGGTGACACAGGGGTGAAGCCTCAGCGCACGAAGCGATCGTGCAGCCAGAAGCCCACCACCATGGCAGGCACGAACCACAGCGCTTCACGCGATGCGACAGCCAGCCCGGCGATGGCCGGTCCGGGGCAGTAACCAGCCCATCCCCAGCCGATACCGAACAGTGCAGCACCCAGCAGCAGGCGAGCATCGACATCACGCGCACTGGGTAGCTGGAAGCGCAGCGCGAACCACGGCTGCGCGCGTCGCAGTACCCAGCGCTGCCCGACGGCACTGACCAGCAGTGCCGAGCCCAGCACCCACATCAACGTCGGATCAAAATCACCGGCCACATCGAGGAAGCCGAGCACGCGACGCGCGTCGGTCATCCCCGAGAGCGCCAGTCCCGCGCCAAACAGCGCACCCGCCACCGCGGCGGCCATGACCGCGCGACTCATGCCAGGCCTCCGCCGTGACGGACCAGGAAGGTGGTCAGCATCGCGCAGGCCATGAACACCAGCACTGCCAGCAGCGAGCGCTTCGAGCCGCGGGCCATGCCACAGACGCCATGACCACTGGTACAACCACTGCCCAGGCGCGTGCCGAAGCCCACCAGCAGGCCGGCGCCGATCAACTGCCAGGCGGGCAAGGCATTGCGTAGCAGCACGCGTGGCGAGGCTTCGGGCAGCGACTGCCACCATAGCGCCATCCCCGCTGCTGCGAGCAGCCCCAGCAGGAATGCCCAGCGCCAGCCGCGCTCACCTTTCGCTGCACGCAGGCTGCCCGCAGCGATCCCGCTGATACCCGCCACGCGCCCGACAGTGGCGAGCAGCAACACCGCGGCGGCGCCGATCAGCGCACCGCCAGCCACCGCAGTCCATGGCAGGTTCATGCCCTGCCCTCTTTTGCGCCGCTCATGGGATTGCCCTTTGATTTAGATTTATCTAAATTAGACACTTCTAAACAAAAAGGTCAACCATGGCCCGCACCCCGCTCGACAGCGCCGCCATGGCCGAACACGCCGCCGAGGCTGCAACGCTGCTTAAGAGCCTGGCCCATCCTGCGCGGCTGCGCGTGCTGTGCCGCCTGGTCGAAGGTGAGGCACCGGTGCCGGAACTGCAGGCACTGACCGGACTCAGCGCATCAGCGCTGTCACAGCATCTGGCGGTGCTGCGCCAACTGGCTATCGTCGCGACGCGTCGCGAAGCGCAGGCCATCCACTACCGCGTGCTGGAAGGACCTGCACTGGGCGTGCTGCGGGCGCTGCATGCCGCCTACTGCGGCAGTGCCTCGCGCTGAATCTCAACCGGCATTCAGCGCCGGCTGCACCACCTGGTCGAGCAGGTCCACCGGCGTGGGGGCCGATCGGTCGCCCTGCAGGGAACGGGTGAACCCCGACCAGTCGCTGGAAGACAGCTGGCGCAGCAGCGTTGCATCCACCGGCAACGCGCGCATCGACCAGTACGGAAACTGACGCTGGCCCAGGCGGCCGCGCGCCAGCTCGATGATGTCGACATGGCTGCCGGCCTGCAGGATGCGCTCGTACACCGAATCGATACCGTCCGGCGGCCCCTCGATGTACTGCAGGAATCGCCCGCCGTCATGCAGCAGCACACCGGTCACGCCCGCCATCTTGTTGAAGCGGGCGGCATCGTCGACCAGCGCCTGCAACCGTTCAGCGGAAAGATCCGGCAACGCCTGGCTGACGTAGGCGATGGCACGCAGTGGCATGGTGCTTCCTTGACAAGATGTACACCCACGGTAGCAGTTGCGGACGAGTCCGTCTCAGTGCCCGTGGATGTTTCCTGAAGAATTCAGTTTGCCGCTGCAGGCAGCCCTTCTGCGCGTCTCGGCAGCAGGGCTTCGAACACCACCTGCCCGGCCTCGTTGCGCGCTGCGATGCGCCCTCCGTGCGCGCGCACGAACTGATCGACGATATACAGGCCCAGCCCCAGGCCCTTGCTCTGGTGGAAGCTGGCCTTGAACGGTTCGAACAGCCGCGGCAGCAGCGCGTCGTCGATCCGGCCGGCATTGCTGACCCGCAGCAGCACGCTGCGCGGATCGCGCCCGTCCACCTCCACCCTCGCCTCGCTGCCGTGGGTGAGCGCGTTGCCGACCAGATTGGCGGCAACCTGGCCGAGACGGTCCAGATCGCCCTGCAGCCGCGTATCGCCGTGCATGTCCAGATGGATCCGGTCCGCGCCATGCGCGCTGCCCGCTTCGGCCACCACCGCGCGGGTCACGTCGGCCAGATCGCAGGCACTGGCCTGCAGGCGCAGGCCGCCGCTGCGGATCCGTGAGAAGTCCAGCAGCTGTTCGACCATGCGTGCCATGCGCAGGGTGCTGGCCTCCAGGTACTGCAGGGTCTGCTGCGCGCCCGCATTGTCCTGCGGGATCTCCATCGCCAGCTTGTCACTGCACAGCAGGATCGCCGACAGCGGCGTGCGCAGGTCGTGGGTCAGCACCGCCGCCATTGTTTCGTTGAGCTTGAGCGCGCGTTCCAGCGCCTCGTTGCGCGCCTTCAGCAGCTGCCGCTGCTGGTACAGCTCGATGAAGACGTTGACCTTGCTCAGGATCACCTGCGGCGCTACCGGCTTGTGCAGGAAATCGACCGCACCGCTCTCGTAGCCCTTGAACACGCGCAGGGGATCATCCGGGGAGGCGGTCAGGAAGATGATCGGCACGTCGCGGCTGCGATGCGAACCGCGCATCAGTTCGGCCAGGGTGAAGCCATCGATCTCCGGCATGTGCACGTCCAGCAGGGCCAGTGCCACCTCGTGCTCGAGCAGCAGCTCCAGCGCCTGCGCGCCGGAGCCGGCCAGCAGCAGATTCACGCCCTCGCGCTGCAGCAGCGCCTGCATGGCCACCAGGTTCTGCGGTACGTCATCGACGATCAGCAGGTTGACCGGGGACTGCGACTGCGCAGGGTCCGGTGGCAGCAGGTTCATGCAAACAACTCCTTCAGGCGACGACACATCAGTTCAAGGGGCAGCACGGCATCGGCGCCGGCGTACTGCAGGGCGGAGGCCGGCATCATCGACGCTTCGGCTTCCTCGGGACATTGCAGCCAGGCACGGCCACCGGCACGGCGCACGGCGGCAACGCCCTCGCTTCCATCACTGCTGGCACCGGTCAGCAGCAGGGCCAATACCCGCCTGCCGAACACCGCAGCAGCGGAGTCGAACAGCGGATCGATGGCCGGACGGGAGAACAGCACCGGCGCATCCACCGACAACGCCACTGCCCCCTCGTCCTCCACCAGCAGGTGGTAATCCGGCGGCGCGAACGTCACCGTGCCCAGCTGCAACGGCTGCTTGTCTTCGGCTTCGCGCACCGGCAGCGCGCAGTACGGCGCCAGCACCTCGGCGATGCGGCTGGTGCGGTCACGCGGCAGGTGCAGCACGGCCAGTACCGGCACCTGCAGCGTCGCCGGCAGCGCACCGAGTACCGCCTGCAGGGCCGCCACGCCACCGGCAGACGCGCCGATCACCAGCACGGCAGGACGCGCCGGCAGCGCCATCAGGCCACCTTCCGGTACAGGCGGTGCTCGCGCGAACAGACCTCGAAGGCGTCATGGTGGCATCCGAACTGCAGCGATTCCTTGCTGCCAAGACCGAGGAAGCCCCGGTGCACCAGCGCCTCACGGAACAGACCGACAGCGCGGTCCTGCAGGTCGCGGTTGAAATAGATCAGCACGTTGCGGCACGACACCAGGTGCACTTCGGAGAACACGGTATCGGTGGCGAGGCTGTGGTCGGCGAACACCACGTTGCGACGCAACTGGCGGTCGAACACCGCGCCGTCGTAGGCCGTGGCGTAGTAGTCGGACAGCGACGCCGTGCCACCGGCAGCCAGGTAGTTGCGGCTGAACTGGGCCATCCGGTCGATGCCATACGCGCCCGCCTCGGCGGTGGCCAGCGCGGCCGGATTGATGTCGGTGGCATAGACGATGCTGCGATCAAGCAGGCCTTCCTCATGCAGGAGGATCGCCAGCGACCACACTTCCTCACCGGTGCTGCAACCGGCCACCCACAGCTTCACCGAGGGATAGGTGCGCAGTACCGGCACCACCTGCTCGCGCAGTTCACGGAAGTACGCGGGATCACGGAACATCTCCGAGACCTGCACGGTGAAGAACTGCATGGCCTGGGCGAACAGCTCCGGCTCGTGCAGCAGCCGGTACTGCAGGTCGACCAGCCGTTCGCACTCATAGCGCTGCATCGCCTGGCGCATGCGCCGGCGCAGCGACGACACCGCATAGCTGCGGAAATCGTAGTGGTAACGCTGGTACAGCGCCTCCAGCAGGACCTTCAGTTCCAGGTCGAACAACGCCTGTTCGTTCATTGCCGCGAGCACCAGACCCGGCACAGCGAGACCAGCTTGTCGACGTCGATGGGCTTGGCGATGTAGTCGTTGGCACCGGCCTGCAGGCAACGCTCGCGGTCATCGGGCATGGCCTTGGCGGTCAGCGCGATGATCGGCAGGTCCTGCAGGTGACGTTGCGCGCGGATCTCGCGCATCGCGGCCAGGCCGTCCTTCTCCGGCATCATGATGTCCATCAGCACCAGGTCGACCTCGCGCTCAGCCAGGCGATCCACCGCTTCCTGGCCGTTGCGCGCGATCTCCAGCGTCACGCCCAGCGGCTCAAGCACGCTGGACAGCGCGAAGATGTTGCGCACGTCATCCTCGGCCAGCAAAACAGTACGGCCATCGAGCACGGTGTCGCGACGGCGGGCCTCGCGCAGCAGGCGCTGCTGGTCGGTGGGCAGGCTGGCTTCCACGCTGTGCAGGAACAGGGTGACCTCATCCAGCAGGCGTTCGGGCGAACGCGCGCCCTTGATGATGATGCTCTTCGAATAGCGGCGCAGGCGCTGCTCTTCCTCGCGGCCGAGCGCGCGACCGGTATAGACGATCACCGGCGGGAAGCCGACATCATCATTGCCGGCCATGTGCTCGAGCAGGTCGTAGCCGCTGCCGTCGGGCAGCGACAGGTCCATC
The DNA here is from genome assembly GCF_056481145.1 of Stenotrophomonas sp. 93052_Sma. Lineage (NCBI taxonomy): Bacteria > Pseudomonadati > Pseudomonadota > Gammaproteobacteria > Lysobacterales > Lysobacteraceae > Stenotrophomonas > Stenotrophomonas sp. 93052_Sma. Next base: position 2,043,695 of record NZ_CM151134.1, on the reverse strand, counting down.
ACCATGCAGTCGAAGGTAACCGTGCTGAGCTGCTCCAGCGCGCCGGCCAGCGTTCCCACTGCAACGATCTGCAGCTGATCACGGCCCAGCAACAGTTCCAGGTTGTGGCGCAGCTCGCTGTCGTCCTCGACGATCAGCAGGCGCCGCACGTCGCGCTGGCTGGTCTGTTCCAGCTGTTCGATGGCCGTCACCAGCCGCTCGCGCGTGGTCGGCTTGATCGCGAAACCAATCGCACCCAGCTCGCGCGCCACCTGGCTGCGGTCCATCGCCGAAACCACGTGCACCGGGATATGCCGGGTATCGGGGTTGCGCTTCAGGCGCTCCAGCACGCTCAGGCCGGACACGTCCGGCAGGCCGATATCGAGCAGGATGCCGTTGGGGCGCAGTTCGCTGGCCAGGGTCAGTGCCTCTTCGGCAGTCCCGGCCACCACGCAGTCGAAGTCCAGTTCATGGGCCAGGGCCACCAGCGCTTCGGCGAAGGTGGCGTCGTCCTCGACGGCCAGGATCAAGCGGCCGGCGCGTTGGCGACGGCCGCGGTCATCGGCCACGCTGGCGGTGACGGGCGCCACGGATGCAACGGTCGGTGCGACAGCGGTGCGCGCAGCGATCGGCGGCGCAGGCTGCGGCGCAGGCGCTATTGAGGCGGCGGCAGGCACTTCGCCCGGTTCCGAAACCGGCGCGCCCTGCAACGGCAGTTCCAGGATGAAGCAGCTGCCGCGACCCGGTTCACTGTCGACCTGGATGCTGCCACCCATGCGCTCGGCCAGATCGCGCGAGATCGACAGGCCCAGGCCGGTGCCACCGTAGCGGCGGCGGGTGCTGCCATCGGCCTGGCGGAAGGCTTCGAAGATGACCTGCAGCTGCTCGCGGGCAATGCCGATACCGCTGTCGCAGACCTCGAAACGGATGCGTCCTTGACCGCCCGCACGCACGTGCAGGCTGACCTTGCCATGCTCGGTGAACTTCACCGCATTGGCCAGCAGGTTCTTCAGGATCTGCTGCAGGCGCTGGCTGTCGACCACCAGCTGGCTCGGCGCCAGCGCATCGGCCTCGATCTGCAGGGCCAGGCCCTTCTGCCGCACCATCGGCTCGAAGGTCTCGCGCAGGCGCTGCAGCACGCTGTCGGTCACCACCACTTCATCGGCCAGCTCGACGTGGCCGGCCTCGATGCGCGACAGGTCCAGGATGTCGTTGATCAGCGCCAGCAGATCGTTGTTGGACGACAGGATCGCACGCGCATACTTCACCTGTTCCTCGGTGAGCGTGCCGTCCTTGTTGTCGGCCAGCAGCTTGGCCAGGATCAGCGAGCTGTTCAGCGGCGTGCGCAGCTCGTGCGACATGTTGGCCAGGAACTCGGACTTGTAGCGCGATGTCGCGGCCAGTTCGTTGCTGTTGCGCACCAGCTGGCTCTGCGCGACCAGCAGTGCCTGCTTCTGCGCCTCCAGCTCGTGGGTGCGCTCTTCCAGCTGGACGTTGCTCTGCTCCAGCTCGGCCTGCTGTTCTTCCAGATGGCTCTGCGACTGCAGCAGGCTGCGGCTCTGTTCTTCCAGTTCCTCATTGGCCACGCGCAGCTCTTCCTGCTGGGCCTGCAGCTCCTCGCCCTGGCGCTGCGATTCCTCCAGCAGCACCACCAATTGCGCCGCAACAGCGAGGCACGCAGCGCCATGCCGATGGTCTCGGCACAGCGCTCCAGCAGCTCGATATCGAGTCGATCCTGTTCGCCGGCGCGGGTGCGTCCCAGTTCAATGATGCCCACCACCGCACCATCGCTGCTGATCGGCGCCAGGATGCGCTCGCGCACCGGCAACCGCCCCAGGCTGGTCTGCAGCTCAAGCACCGCATCATCCCCCCCATGCAGGTGGCGGATGCGTTCGTCGCGTGCCACCTGCCCGGCCACGCCCTCCTGCAATGCCAGCGACGCCGGCATACCGGACGGCAACGCCAGGCCGCCGGTCAGCTGCAGTCGCCCGCCTTCCAGGCGGTAGACGGCGGCGACGTCGGCCTGCAGCTTGGCCCCCAGGCTGGTTGCCGCCGCCTCGGCGATCTGCTCCGGACCCAGGTCACCGCGCAGGCTCATCGCCACCGCGTTCTCGGCCTCCTGCAGCCACAGCGCGCGCATCGCTTCGCGCCGCGCCTGGATGGCGCGGGAGACGATCAGCGCGATCATCAGGAACGCACACCCGCCAATGCTGCGGTTGACGAACGAGAACGCCGAGTTGGAGCTGGCCGGGGCAACGTTGTAGCCGATGATCAACAGGATGCAGGCGACGACGGCCACGATGAACGGCGCGCGTGCACTGCGCTGGAACAGCGTGACGCCGACAGCGAGGAAGTACGCCAGCCAGACGGCGTAGCCCAGCGGAACCACCAGTTCCAACGCAATGGTCGCTGCCAGCAGTACGGCGGAGGTCATCCAGATCCAGCGGTCACGCGTAGTCGCACCAGGACGCATGCAGGTCGGTTCCAGAGCACAAAGGGTGGGTGATGGTACTCCGTGTCGTATTCAGCCGCACAGGACCATTGGCACGTGCCGCGCCTGCACGCACTCTTCACACTGCACTGCCTAGCTTCACGTCCCTCCCAGGGGTAATGCTCATTTCCACGTGGACGCAGCTGCTTCTACGACGTCCGTGCTGACGGACCCTTCCCGCCAACTGCGACTGCTGATCGACAGCGTGCGCGACCATGCGCTGTACCTGCTTGATCCTGATGGCATCGTCTGCAGCTGGAACCCGGGCGCGGAGCGCATCAAGGGCTATTCAGCCGGTGAAGTGGTCGGCACGCACTTTGGCCGTTTCTATCTGGCTGCCGATCGCGAAGCCGGGGAACCGCAGCGCCTGCTCCGCCTCGCAGCGCAGCACGGTCACGTCGCCAGTGAAGGCTGGCGGGTGCGCCGCGATGGCTCGTCTTTCCGTGCCAGCGTGGTCATCGAGCCGGTCGTCGAAGCAGGCGAGCTGCTCGGCTTCGTCAAGATCACCCGCGACATCACCGAGCAGTGGCAGGCACAGCGGCTGCTGCGTGATGCCCAGCGTGCGCTGCGCAATACCCAACAGTTCGAGACCGTCGGCCGCCTCAGCCGCGGGCTGTCGCACGAGTTCAACAATCTGTTGACCACCATCGGCAACGCCCTGGACCTGCTGTCCCTGCGCGTGAACGGTGACGATGCACGCGCCGCCGAGCTGCTTGATGCGGCGCAGACCGCGACCGATCGTGGTGCGCTGCTGACCCGCCAGCTGCTGGCCTTCAGCACCGGCCAGACCCTGATCCGCGAACCACTGGATATCAATGCGCTGATACGGCAGTGGCTGCCGGACCTGCAACGCGCCTGCCCGCCCACGGTGGTGCTGGATGCCCAGCTGGCGCCCGGCCTGCCTGCGATCAACACCGATGCGCTGCAGCTGCAGACGGCGCTGGCCAATCTGGTCGCCAATGCCGCGGATGCTACCCTTGAAGGCGGCCGCATCCTGATCGGCACTGCGCTGGAACATCGCCTCGATCCGGATGCGGACTCCACGCTGCAACGTGGCTATGTCACCCTCAGCGTCTGCGATGAGGGCCACGGGATGGCGGCCGACATCGCCGAACGGGCGACCGAGCCGTTCTTCACCACCAAGGACATCGGCAAAGGCAGCGGCCTGGGCCTGAGCCAGGTGTTCGGATTCACTACCCAGAGCGGCGGCTTCGTCGACGTGTCCACCACGCCCGGTGTCGGCACCACGGTCAGCCTGCTGCTCCCCGCAATGGAGGACCCTGCCGATGACCGATGACCCGATCCGCGTATTGATGGTGGAAGACCAGACCGATCTGCGTGAAATGATCGGCCTGGCCCTGCGCGACCTCGGCATCGACGTGGCCACGACCGCCGATGCGCATGAGGCCGCCGCCCTGCTGAAGGGCGAAGCGCGTTTCGACGTGGTGTTCAGTGACGTCAGCATGCCCAACGGCATGTCCGGCATCGAACTGAGCGAGCATGTGGCGCGCGAACAGCCGCAGGCGCGGATGATCCTGTCGTCCGGTTATGCGCGCTCGCAGCTGCCGCCCCTGCCGGAACAGGTGGAATTCCTGCCCAAGCCGTACCGCCTGCGCCAGCTGGTGCAGTTGTTGAAGCAGGCGTAATCCACGGTGCCCCGGCAGCAGGGCCCTGCGGTCAACCCGTCATCGCCCCCCGCTGGAACGAAGCCAGCAGCGTAGAGGCTGCCGCTGCCGGCGCCAGCCGACCGCGCGCCAGTGACCAGGTGATGCCGTAGAAGCAGGTCCAGTAGAAGTCCGCGAGCCACACTGCGGTGAAACCAACATTGAACTCTCCGGCCGCCTGACCACGCAGGAAGAAGGCCTCGAAGCGCTCACCGATCGGCGCCCAGCGCTCCGGCAGCAGATGCAGGTCACCCTGGCGCTGCTGCTCTTCCATCATCCGCGCGAACAGCAGCGTTACCAGCTCCCAGTCCGCCAGCAGCGTGGCGGTGACCTGCTCCAGCACGTGGCGCGCATCACCGCCCTCATCGAACCAGACCGCCGCCGCTTCCACGCGCTCGAAGCCGGCCGCGAACAGTGCCTCGTCGATCGCCTCCCGGGTGGGCGCAAACCGGTACAGAGTCGCGCGGCTGATACCGGCCCCGCGCGCGAGTTCGCTGAGAGTGCAGCGTGGATGGCTGACCAGGGTGGCCGCCAGCGCGTGGGGCAGGTCGCGGCGGGTGCGTGCTGCAGCAGGTCGCATGAAAGCGCTGATGTGTGGGTTCGCCCTCACGCTAGCATGAATCACCAATTAATAAACTGAATCAAAGATGATTCATTCGGATCACCGATGCGCTAAAACAGGGATGCGTCCGGTGCACCCGGGTCGGTGCACGGCAGGGAACGCGTCACAGGCATCGAAGGAGACAACGCCATGCTGCATCCACTACGCGATATCGCTGTGCTGTTCGACGCCAGCGACACCGGGGACCGCGTTCTCAACATCGCCGCCCATCTGGCGCAGGCACAGCAGGCCCATCTGGTCGCGGTCTCCACCGCCCAGCATCCCACCGACATCGCCAACGGTTTCGCACGCGGTGCCGGCATTGCCGCCGCACTCGACCACGAGGCGCGCGCGGATGCCGCCTGCACCGCGCAGCTGATGCAGAACCTGCGTGCCGTGTCCGAGCCGCTGCAGATCAGCACCGAACTGCGCATCGTCTCGGACTATCTGGGCGGCGCCGACCTGGCCCTGCAGTCGCTGTACTGCGACCTGATCATCGCCGGCTATCCACGTACTCCCGGCGCCCCTTCTGGCTGGCACCCGCTGGGAACGCTGCGCCAGACCGGCGTGCCGATGCTGCTGGTACCACCGCATTGGCATGGCGACCAGGTCGGCCATCGCATCGTGGTGGCCTGGAATGCCAGCAAGCAGGCACGCCGTGCGGTAGCCGATGCGCTGCCGTTGCTCGCACGTGCAAAAGCGGTGCACCTGCTGATGGTCGACACGCCCAAGGCCGAGGCCACACCTGGCGCCGAGATGGCCCAGCACCTGGCGCGGCACGGCGTCGAAGTAGAGATCCAGGCGATCAGTTCAAGCCAGGGCGGCGTTGCCGCGACCATCCGCCAGCACGTGCTCGATGCCGACGCCGACCTGCTGGTGCTGGGCCCCTACAGCCGCAGCCGGGTGGTCGAGCGTGTGCTCGGCGGGGTCACCGAGGATCTGCTGGCCGAAGTACCGGCGCCCTTGTTCGTGTCGCACTAGTACCGCCCTGCCCTGCCCGGCGATAGCCGGTCAGCGACTGCCCGGTGTGCCGCCGGAAGTAGCGGCACAGGTAGGACGCATCCTCGAAGCACAGTCGCTCGGCGATGCGACCGATCGGCAATTCGCTGTAGGTCAGCAGCGCCTTGATTTCCAGCACCACCTGGCGATCAATCAACGCCTTAGGCGTTTCGTCGAAGCACTCGCGGGTCAGCTGCGAAAGATAGAACGGGGTGATGCACAGCGCGTCGGCATAGGACTGCACGTCGCGCTGGCGCGTGCTCCGCTCACCGACCAGTTCCCAGAAGTTCCAGGCCAAGCGCTCGCGTCGGCTGACCTGCGCCACGGCCACACTGCGCGCCGGCAACAGCGTTGCGAATTTGAGGAAGAACGTCTGCAGCAGGTTGCGCAGCATCACGTGACGATAGCGGCCGCCATTGTGCTGCGCATCCATCAACTGCTGCAGCCAGCCCTGCAGCAGCGGCACGTCCAGCGGCGACGGAACGCAGTGGGGCTGATCGTGCAGGAACTTGAACAGTGCATTGGGAAGCACATAGGCCACCTCCGATGCCAGCGCCTTGGGCATCAGGCAGACCACCGCCAGAAAGCCGCGTGAGCGCTGCCGCAGCAGCGCCAGCGTGTCCTCTGCCAGCACCAGCACATCGTGCCGCTGCACCGCTACCTCGCGGAAGTTCAGTGCAAAGCGCGCACGCCCCGATACGCATACCAGTACCGCCAGATAAGCGTGGCCGAACGACAACGGGACGCCCTGCCCTTCGGCCAGCGTACTGACCTCCAGGCGCATGGATTCGTCCTGGTCCAGGAGCTGGGGTACGCGATCCATCGGCCGATCCGGCTGTATTCCGGGCCCCAGCATACCCGGGCTCGACCACCCGTTGTGAAAAGTACCGAAATCATCAAGGTCCCGCTCTGGGCTGATCGCGCCTGGCGACCTAGCCTGTGCACTCTCTTTGTTCCCGTGGAATTGACATGCAGCTGCACACCGAACGCTTGATCCTTCGCCCCTGGCGCGACACCGACGCTGCCGATCTGTACGAGTACGCCCGCGACCCGCGCGTGGGCCCCATCGCCGGCTGGCCGGTACACACCAGCGTTGAGGAAAGTACCGAAATCATCCGCACCGTCTTCAACCGGCCAGAGGTCTACGCACTGCAGAGCCGCGAGGACGGCCATGCGATCGGCTGTGTCGGCATCCTGATCGGCACCGACAGCAACTTCGAGATCAGCGATCGAGAGGGTGAGATCGCCTACTGGATCGGCGTTCCGTACTGGGGCCGCGGACTGGTGCCCGAAGCGGTGCGCGAAGTGATGCGGCACGCCTTCATGCAGCTGGAACTGGACGCACTGTGGTGCGGCTACTTCGCTGACAACCTGCAATCGCTCAGCGCACAGAGCAAATGCGGTTTCCAGCATCACCATACCGAAGTGAACAAGTTCAACAGCTTCCTCGGCGACTACCGCACAGAGCACATCAGCCGCATCACCCGCGAGCAATGGTTTGCCCTGCAGGCCACCTTGCCAGCATGAGCGAAGTTCAGGCCGACGTGCGCTGCATGAACAGAAGTTCCGGCGTCGAGGACGCGTCAACCTGCTGGAAGCCGAGGTCGCGATACAGGGCCACGGCAGCTGCGTTGTCACGATAGACGCGCAACGTGAGGCGCTGCACACCGGCTTCGCGCATGGCCTGTGCACTCAAGGCCTGCATGAGCACCCGGCCAAGGCCGCGCCCGCGTGCCAGCGGGGAAACAATGATGCGGCCCAGGTGCGCGGTACCGGCTTCGGTCATCCAGTACTGGCCAAAGCCCAGGCACTGGCCCTGCTCGTCAAGCAGCGCCCAGCCCGGCCGCAGCCCGAGTTCGAGCACCTGCGCGAACCGTTCCTGCGGCAAGGGAAACGGCACGCCGGGGCCCGCCCAGCGCTGGGTGGCCTCGGCGGAATCAAGCCAATCGGCAATGGTGGCGTAGTGGGAAGGCTGGACGGCGCAAAGGCTTGGTTTCATGACCCGCATGGTGCGTCATTCGTGGCGGTTAGACACGCTGCATGGCGACACTTGAGTTTTGTCATAGGACAATAAAAAATTCCAGGTGTCCAGCCCATTCCCCCTTCGGGAGATCCCATGTTCAAAGGCCTCAGCGCGTTTCCACTGACCCCGCTCTCTGAAGCCGGCATCGACTTTCGTGCGTTTGCCGGACTGGTCGAGCGCCTGGCCGATTCCGATGTTGATTCGATGGGCGTGCTTGGCTCCACTGGCAGCTACGCCTATCTGGAGAAGCACGAGCGCAAGCGCGTGCTGCGCGAAGCACTCGCGCACGCCGGGGGTGTTCCGGTGATCGCCGGCATCGGTGCATTGCGTACCCGCGATGTGCTGGAACTGGCCCTGGACGCCGAGGATGCAGGTGCTGCAGGCCTGCTGCTCGCCCCCGTGTCTTACCAGCCCCTGAAGGACCATGAGGTGCAAGCACTGTTTGAGACCATTTGTACGGCGGTGCGTACACCGATCTGCGTCTACGACAATCCAGGCACCACGCACTTCCGCTTCTCCGATGCCTTGCATGGCCGGATCGCCGCGCTGCCCAACATCGCTTCGATCAAGATTCCGCGCCTCGCTGATGATCCGGCCGAGGCGGCCGCCCGCGTTGCTGCACTCCGTGCATGCGTTCCCGCACATGTGACGCTGGGCGTCAGTGGTGACGCCTCGGCGGTGCGAGGGCTGCTGGCGGGGTGTGACGGCTGGTATTCGGTGACCGCCGGACTGTTCCCCGAGGTTGCGCTGCAGATCATGCGGGCCGTGGGTAGTGACGATGAAGAGGGTGCTATTGCCCTGTCTGCCCGGCTGGCGCCGCTGTGGTCCCTGTACGACCGGTTCGGCGGGATTCGCGTCATGGCCTGCGCGGCGGCACTGCTGGGACTGTGCTGCGAGGACTGCCTGCCGTTGCCGTTGCAGGGGCTGCGGGACGGTGAGCGCGAGGAGGTGGAGGCGGTGCTGGGTGGGCTGGGATTGTTGTAGAGCCCCGGAGTACGGCTGCCATGCGCCTGCGGAAGATGGTGACCCCGGCCCGATTCGAACGGGCGACCTTCCCCTTAGGAGGGGGACGCTCTATCCAGCTGAGCTACGGGGCCATTGGCAGCGGGAAAGGATACCTCGTCTGGCTGAATGGACCAAGCGCGGGGCGTTCTGCAGGGCACTCGGAGTAGATATGCTGGCCCGCCGCAACCCGTTGTGAACTGGATGTCCGACGTCTGGCGAACCCTCTCCGCCCTCGGCGACAGCCGCTGGCTGCTGCCGATGGCCCTGGTGCTACTGATCACCCTGCCCCGTGCAGACGCACGCCTGAAATGGCGATGGCTGCTGGCCATCGCCGTCACCGCCGGCGTTACGCTTGCCTCAAAGGTGGCCTTCATGGGCTGGGGGATTGGCATCAAGAGCGTGCACTTCACCGGTTTCTCCGGGCATGCCGCGATGTCCAGTGTCGTCTATCCGGTCGTTGGTGTACTGCTTGCCGGCCCCGGCAAGCGCGCACGGGCGATCGGCCTGGTAATCGGCGCGCTGTTGGCCACCGCCATTGCCTGGTCACGAATCCCGCTGCATGCCCATAGCCTTTCGGAAGTCATTGCCGGACTGGCTCTTGGGCTGAGCTGCAGCACTTGGGCACTGCACGCCGCATCACCCGTCGGTCGTGCCCCTGCGATGGCTATTGTCGCTGCCGTGCTCGCGGGAATGGTCCTGCCCCTCGCCTTGCCGGACGTCCACACGCACCAACTCGTCATTGCACTAGCAAAGCTCATCTCCGGCAGGGCTGAGATCTTCCAACACTTCTGAGAATCGCCAGGGCGACCCCACATTTCCTTCACGTTCCTTGACAGGGCAAATGAATAGCAGCCAACATAGCGGTGGAAAAATTTCCCTCACGGAGTAGGAGACCCCGTAGATGAAGAAGATGATTGCCGCTCTGGCCCTGCTGGGCCTGTCCTCGCCGGTGTTCGCTCAGGAAGCTCCTGTCGCCGCCGAAACCAGCGCTGAAGTTGCTGGCGCTGAAGCTGCTGGCGCTGCCGCCACCGGCACCCTGACCACCGTCGCTACCGTGGGCCTGGGTATCGCCGCTGCCGGCGTGCTGTACAGCGTTGCTGCGGACAGCAGCAAGGATGACGCGGGCAACAACAATGGTGGCGGCACCACCAACCCGCCGACCGGCACCACGGGCACCACCGGCACGACCGGCACCACCCGCTGATCGACACGCCGACGTTGCCCCCCGCCCTCGCCGGGCGTCAGTTCGGCGAGGGTTTTTTCATGCCCGATCGGGCCAGGAACAGATTTCGATGGACTGCAAGCGATTCGTAGCCACAATGACGGTGGCACTCACCCTGACCGGCTGCATGTGGGCGCCAGGCCAGCATCTTCGCTCGAGCACCTTCGCTCGCGATGATCAGCCCATCGGCAACGACCAGATCGAACTGATTCCGATCACGCCCAAGCTGATCGCCATGGAGCGTGCCACCCGCGATGTCGCGGCGCTGCCCGCTGCCCTGACCCAGTATCAGCCGGGCCCCTACCGCATCGGTGCCGGCGACATCCTCTACATCACCGTATGGGATCATCCCGAACTGACGGTACCCGCTGGCCCCCAACAGCAATTGAATGCTGCCGGCCGCCCCGTCCAATCGGATGGAACACTGTTCTATCCCTACATCGGCAAGATCACCGCGTCGGGCAAGACACCTGCAGAGCTGCGTGAAGAGCTGACATCCAAGCTCGCCCGCTACATCGAGGCGCCACAGGTGGATGTGTCACTGCTGACGTACGCAAGCCAACGCGTGTGGGTTACTGGCGCCTCGCGCCAGCCCGCCACCGTTGCGCTCACGGTCGTGCCCTTGACGTTGGGCGATGCCATCAGCCAAGCGGGCCTGGACCCGACGCAAGCGGACCTCTCCGGCGTACGCCTCACCCGCAACGGCACTACCTATACCATCGACCTGGATCGACTGGGCCGCAACGGCGGCGGCGACACCAATGTGTTCCTGGCTGCCGGCGATCATATCTACGTGCCTTACCTGGATCACAAGGAAGTGTTCGTGGTGGGTGAAGTCAATCAACCCGGTGCACTGAACTTCAAGACCGGCGAGATTTCCCTGAGCCAGGCACTTGGCCGAGCGCGCGGCCTGTTGCAGACCACCTCCAACGGCAACGCTGTCTACGTGATCCGCGGCTCGAATGACCTGCAGAGCACTCCGTCGCAGGTGTTCCACCTGGAAGCGAAGTCACCCGCTGCATTTGCCGTGGCCAGCCAGTTCGACCTGCAGCCTGGTGATGTCGTGTTTGTCGGTGCCGCCGGCGTGACCCGCTGGAGCCGGTTCGTGAACCAGCTGCTACCCTTCACCGCCATCATCAGCAACGCTGCCAGCGCGCGCAACGATCTGGACAAGTAACGTGGTCTCTACCGTGAGCAGGATCGCTCAGGCTGCCACCCGACGTGCAAACCGCCAGCGCCCCGTGGCGCTGGCCTTGCTTGTACTCATCACCGCAACCAGTTGCGGCGTTGTGGGCAAGACCAGCGTCAAGTCGGTCCAGATGGCGCTGCAGGGCAAGCCCAACGTGGAACCCACGGCCACCGAGGTGGGCGCCAATCGATTCCCGCAGATCAAGGTCACCGGTCCAGCGGGTGGCGCCGTTCTGGTGCTTGGCAACATCGACTCCGGGCGCCAGGCTTGGTACAGCTCCGAGCGAAGCATCGTCTTCCTCAGGGATGGCATCGTCGTCGGAACCCATGGCAGCAGCCCGGAACTTGAGGACATGACGCTCGAAGGGGATTCCCCCTTCCACGCGCTGCATCGGATAGCGGATGGCACGACCGTGCAGCGCCATTACGACGTCATGCCTTATTACCGGTATGGAATGAGCGTCACCGGCACCCTGACCACCCTGGGCAAGAAGAAGGTCCATATCCTGGAGAGCGAGCGCGAGCTGTTGCACGTGCGGGAGCGACTTCAGGGCGACGGCTGGAAGCGCGACAACCACTACTGGGTCGATCCTGCCAACGGGTTCATCTGGAAGAGCATCCAGGCCATCGCACCCGACACCAGCCTTGAAGTTGTCCAGCTCAAGCCCTACTCGCAGGACCTGCAGAACCGATGACACTGCGACCGATCATCCTTGGGCTGGCACTGGCGCTGGCCTCACATGCGCATGCCTCATCGCCGATCAACGTCGAAGCGGCCGGTCATGTTCGCAATCCCGGCATGCACACGCTTCCCGCCGAGGCCCGCCTCAGCGCAGCCGCACTTGCTGCAGCGCCGGAAGAAGAAGCCTATATGCTGGGCGCCGCCCTTCTTCGGCAACGTGCACTGACGCCACAGACCCGCCTCAAAGCGGGCCTGCTCTTCGATCTTGAAACACTCGCCTCCCAGCAGGATGCTCCGGAGCTTGCCGACGCGGCCGCACAGCTGGCGCGCGAGCTCGGTGACCTGCCAGTGACCGGGCGCGAACCGCAGCTCCTTGATCCGCGCCGCCTGGAAGCCAGTGCAGCGGAAAATCGACCCGCGCTGGCCGGCGACCGCGTCGTCTATCCCGGCCGACCCGAAACCGTGCAGGTTGTTGGCGCGGTCGTACAGCCGTGCAAGCTACAGCATCAAGCCACACTTGACGCACGAAGCTACCGCAACGCGTGTGCCTTGCTGCCAGTGGCGAGCCCTGATGATCTCTACGTCATCCAACCCGACGGCAAGGTGCAGCAGCTCGGCGTGGCGCTGTGGAACCGGAGCGCTCCAGTGCGCTTGGCACCAGGCGCCGTGATCTACGTACCATTGAGCGCTGCGAAGATCCGCACTATTGCTCCCGATGTCAACGAGGATGCCGTGCGCTTCCTTGCCACCCAGGTGCTGGATGCACCCGGAGTTTCATACTGATGCGCCATCGCTCCATCCCACTGGCACGCGCCAGTGTTGCCCTTCTCAGCCTGAGCGTCAGCGCTGTATTGCACGCACAAACAGCCCCCGCCCCCACCGCCAGCGATTGGGGCGGCGTTGGTCTGCTGCAGACCCCCACCGCACGCATGGCCGACGACGGCGAGGTGAGCTTCACCGCAAGCCATACCTCGCCCTACAGCCGCTACAACGTGGTGATGCAGCCCCTGCCATGGGTTGAAGGCGCATTCCGCTATGTATCGGTAGCGAACCGACGCTATGGCCCGGAATGGCTGAGCGGCAAGCAGAACTACAAGGACAAGTCGATCGACCTCAAGGTCAGGCTGTGGCAGGAAAGCCGATGGGCCCCCGAGGTGTCCGCAGGCTTCCGCGATATCGGTGGTACCGGCCTGTTCTCCAGCGAGTACCTGGTTGCAAGCAAGCGGTTCGGACCGATCGATGCAAGCCTTGGTCTTGCCACCGGCTACATCGGTAATCGAGGCGATTTCTCGAACCCGCTTCGGGTAATCAGCGACCGCTTTGAAGAGCGCCCACGCGCGCAGGGCACCGGCAACTTCAACAGCAAGGGCATGTTCCGCGGTCCCGTCGGCATCTTCGGTGGCATCGCCTACCAGACACCCTGGGAACCCCTGCAGCTGAAGCTTGAGTACGACGGCAACGACTACAAGCGCGAACCACAGAACAACAATCAGGCTCAAAAGAGCCCGATCAACCTTGGCGCAAGCTATGCCGTGAATCCCAACGTGCAACTGCATCTTGGCTGGGAACGGGGCGACACAGCCATGTTCGGCATTACCCTGCGCGGCAATGTGGCGCGGGCGAAGTCCACGCCCAAGCTGCTGGATCCGCCTCCGATTGCGCGAGCATCCGCGGCACCCTCGGCGCAGTCAATGGATGACATCGACTGGCCCGCCTTGAGCCGGACCCTGGAAGAGAACGCCGGCCTCCGTGTCACGGGCATCAGCCGACGTGGATCGGAAGTCATCGTCAGCGGTGAACAGCGTCGGTTCTACTACCCCGCGCAGGGTGTTGGCCGTGCGGCGCGCATCCTGGATTCCGAACTGCCATCCGATACCACCTGGTTCACAATCCAGAACACTCGCCTCGGCATCCCTGTCGTGGAGAGCAGCATTGAGCGCAGCGCCTTCAACCGCTACCTCGACAATCGCATCCCACTAAGCGAGCTGGCGGGCCACATCGAACAGGCAGCGCCTGCGCAGCAGCGCCGCGAGAGCCTGTACACAGCGCCGCTTCAGCGATTTGACGGCGCGTTCAATATTGGATACCAGCAGCAGCTGGGTGGACCGGATGGCTTCTTCCTGTTCCAGGTCGCAGGCACCTACTCGGCCAACTTCCACTTCACGCGGAACACTTGGCTCAGCGGAACGCTCAGCTACAACGCGTACAACAACTACGACCGCTTCCGCTACGACGCGCCAAGCACCCTGCCCCGGGTCCGCACGAACATCCGTAGGTACCTGACTACGGAAGACCTGACCCTGACCAACCTCCAGTTCACCAGCAATCATCAGCTGGGCAAGGACCTGTATGGCTCGGCATACGCCGGCCTGTTCGAGGCCATGTACGGCGGTGTGGGCGGAGAGATCCTCTACCGCCCCCTCAACGAGCGCTGGGCCTTAGGTGCCGAGCTGAACTGGGTGAAGCAGCGCGATTTCGACCAGCGCTTCAGCTTCCGCGACTACAGCACCACCACCGGCCACGCCAGCTTCTATTATCAGTGGGGCGATGAGCACAAGATCACCAGCATGATCAGCGCCGGCCGCTACCTGGCGAAGGACTGGGGCGCCACGATCTCGGTTGCGCGCGCCTTCGACAATGGCGTCAACATGGGCGCATACGCCACCAAGACCGATGTTTCGTCCAAGGACTTTGGCGAAGGCAGTTTCGATAAAGGCATCTTCATTTCGATTCCCTTCGACTTCCTGCTGCCTCGCTCGACGGCGCGCGCAACGTTTGCATGGAATCCGCTATATCGAGATGGTGGCGCGCGATTGAGTCGAAGCTATTCGCTCTACCAGTTGACGTCGGAGAGGGACCCGGACTTCTTCTTCGACAATCTCGAAAACATCGCAAAGTAAGCCCATGGAAATCGAGCCATCTCGATTCCACCCAATCGAACAGGCAACATCGAAGTCTGCAAGGAAGAACAACATGCGTGTAGCAATCATCCACGACTGGCTTACAGTCAATGCAGGTGCCGAGAAGGTACTGAAGCAGATGCTACTGCTGTACCCCCAGGCGGAGATATTCACTCTGGTGGACTTCCTCCCTGAGGAAGATCGCTCTTTACTTGGCAGGCACAAGGTTCACACCAGTTTCATCCAGAAACTGCCACGTGCACGCAAGAGCTACCGGAGTTACCTTCCGCTCATGCCACTTGCCATCGAGCAGTTTGATCTCAGCGGCTTCGACCTTGTTCTATCCAGCAGCTACGCCGTAGCCAAAGGCGTACTCACTGGCCCAGATCAAGTGCATGTTTGCTACTGCCACTCCCCGATTCGCTATGCTTGGGACCTTCAACCGCAGTATCTGCGCGAATCCGGCATGGAGCGCGGCCTGAAGAGCATCGTCGCACGGGCCATACTCTCCTACATCCGCATATGGGATATTCGAACCGCCAATGGCGTGGACCACTTCATCGCCAACTCGACCTTCATCGCTCGTCGCATACGCAAAGTCTACGGACGAGAATCAGTTGTGATTCCGCCGCCGGTCGACATCCCTGAAGCATTGCCCGCCGTTGCCCGCAAGGATTACTACGTCACTGCCTCACGGCTGGTGCCGTACAAGCGAATCGATCTGATCATCGAGGCATTCAATCGCATGCCTGATCGAAAGTTGGTTGTGATTGGCAGCGGCCCAATGCTGGAGCAGATGAGGCGGTTGGCAAAGCCGAATGTCAGCGTTCTCGGGTATCAGCCTCAGGAAGTGCTTGAGAAGCACCTGGCGGAGGCTCGCGCGTTCGTCTTTGCCGCTGAAGAGGACTTTGGAATTGCCCCAGTAGAGGCGCAAGCTTTCGGCACGCCAGTTATCGCCTACGGGAAAGGCGGCATCTTGGATAGCGTGGCCGAGAAAATAACGGGCGTTTTCTTTGATACGCAATCTGTGGACAGCATAAGGGCTGCCATCGACAAGTTTGAAGCTGACAACATGCGATGGGACAACACAGCCATATCTAGTCACGCAAAGAAATTTAGTCCCAGGTCGTTCCGCGACCGTCTAAGAGGGGAAATCCAGCGTACCCTAGAGGCTAAAAATGAACGCCCTGCATCTAATCCAAGCCATCTTAGCGCCCCCTCTGATAAGCAGACTTTCACACCAAATTCTGCGGGACAAGCTGACGCTTAGTTGCGCCATACTTACTAATGCATTACTGCAGAGCCTTCACACTGGACGTACACCTAGGATAGAGCACACCTCAAGTTAGAAGAGCCATGATAGAAAATTCCGCCCACCCCAATTAAAGCGAACACAGGATAATTTTTCTTATTTTGATAGCTAGCTTATTTCGTTATCGGGATAGGCGCGAACCTATAACGATCGCAGCAAGACTCTCAGGCCAGTACTGAAAAACGCATCAGTTCGCCAATACTCGCCGACGCGACGAAAACTGGCCCGCCCTCAACTGGCCGAAGTCTGGGAACGCCCAAATATCATGGCTCTCTAAGGATCGTCTGATCAATTCGCCTCGCCATCTTGATTCAAGGCATCCCAGAGCGATGGATCCACACTTCTATTATCTGGGCGGCTTCAACCGACCTTGGGGACGCTTCCAGCGCCCATCTGCGCGTCCAGCTTTGCGCCGGACGCACCAGCCCCTACGCCGGCATCAACTGCCGACGCACCATCCACAGATTGGATAGCGCAAACAGCGTGAGTACCTGTGCTGTGTTCTTGGCCAGGCCGCGATAGCGGACCTTGGCGTAGCCGAACTGCCGCTTGATCACCCGGAACGGATGCCCGACTTTGGCACGGATGCTGGTCTTGCATGTCTCCCAGCGTTCTACTTGCCTGCGTTCACGCGCGTTGCCGATGGCTCTCACCCTGGATCGCTTTGCGGCGATCAGGAACGCCGCTTTGCAGGCTTCCAGTTCCCGCCGCTTGTCCGCACCGGTATAGCCACTGTCACCGAACATACAGCTCTCCTTTCCATGCAGCAACTCATGCGTCATCGTGACATCACCCACGTTGGCGGCGGTGCAGGTGGCGTGGTGGACCAGGCCGGAGAACCCGTCCACGCCGATGTGCGCCTTCATTCCGAAGTACCACTGGTTGCCTTTGCGGGTCTGGTGCATCTGCGGATCGCGATTCTTCCCGGCATTCTTTGTCGAACTGGGCGCATTGATGATGGTCGCGTCGACAATCGTCCCTGCACGCAGGCACTGGCCCTTACGGGCGAGGTGGGCATTGAACGATTCGAGCATCTGCGCGCCCAGCCCATGCTTTTCGAGCAACCGCCGGAAGTTGAGGATCGTTGTTTCGTCAGGCACCGTGTCCAAACCGCCAAGCCCGGCGAAGCGACGCATGACCGGTGTGTCATACAACGCCTCTTCCATCGCAGGGTCGCTCAACGCATACCACTGCTGAAGCAGGTGCACGCGGAGCATGGTGGCCAAGGGGTACGGCTGACGGCCACGACGCCCGGCCACCGAATAGTGCGGCTCGATCAACGCCAACAGCGCCTTCCAGGGAACAACCTGCTCCATCTCATCCAGAAACACCTCGCGGCGCGTGCGCTTGCGCTGCCCAAGGCCCTCGGCATCTCCGACGTCAGTTGCATGATCTTCACCACGACGGAGCCTCAATTGTCGCTCAGGGTGAGGCCGATTTGTTCAGACAATCCCTAACACTGCCCAACTCGGCCGAGTCACTCTCCATCTCTTCGGCGAGTATCGAACGAATAGTATTCCGGGCAAACTCCCGCTCCCTCTTCACGGCATCAGAGACTCGGGACTCGATCGAAGGGCCGCTTAGCAACGCGACGATGTGTGAGGTTAGCCGCCCCTGAATAAGATCCTGCAATGAGGCTGAAAGCTCTGGAAGACCAAGTTGCTCCATGATGCCAGCTGACTTGTGCTCATAGTTGATAGCTATCGCGGGAGTATCGAAGTTCATGGATATAATCGCACTGTGCAGACGAGTCCCCACAGTGAGCGTGCATTCAGAAAGCACTAGACCAAGCTCAGAGTCATTGATCTCATCCATCAAAACCCCAAACCCTTCAGGATTACCCAAGCGACGCTTGATGCGCAAAGCGACAATCCGATCATCCTTACTGTAATTCTCAAGCGGAGTGCACGTAGAAACAGCGAGGACAGAGTAGCCCAAGTCCATAATACTGCTTATGCACTCTGCAAATGCCAGTTCGTACTGTTCCTGAGAGACACCGAGCCGCCTATCGAAGGGGGCCAGACTCCGAAACGTAAATGCCACAACCTTCTTCTTCCCAGAAGCACTGGCAGTGACGGGAACAAGCCAAGCAGTATCGCCGGTGAACGCTACATCCTTCTGGGCAAGACCTACGTCTTCAAGATACTGCGCACTCACGCGCTCGCGCAGCGCCAGAGCACTCAATCGCTTGAATACGGTGCTTGCAATATATCGATACAGCATGCCTGAGAAAGGCCCCACGCTGTGTCCAATTGCGTAGACTCGCCTCCCTGCAAGGAGCGCGCAAGCAGCAGCGTCATACTGCGCAACCCCATACAAATCGACAAAAAATGATCCGCCGACCTGTATCACAAAGGAATAATCGGAGTATTTTTCTATAACACCCTTGTGAAATTTGGGAATAGGAACGGCAAACCTCCACCACTTTCTGGCGACATGCCAGGAAAGAACAAGCGGCACCATTCGCCGAGCCAGCTTTGAAATCGGTCCATTGCGTCCACCAGGAAGTTGATCGTAGTAGCGATGAGGCTCATCGACGATAAAAGGCCTTCCAAGCAGGTATTCTGAGCTAACCTGATGCCTAGATGTGACGTCTATACTGACTTCTGAGAAATCTCGCTCAAGAAACGAAATCAGTCCATTAAGTATGGCGGCATCGCCACGGTTGGCACATGCGTGATTTCCAACAATCAGAATTCTCGTCGCCATCAACTGACCTCCGTGCCACTGCCGACCACGCTATGGAATCGCTCCATCATCCTGTCCATTCGCACCTCGTAAGTATGCTGCCTGGCCACATCTTCAACTTTGCGCTCAAAATCAGAGTTTAGCCTCTCCGTTAAACAACCCTCTATCGCGCGAACGAAACTAACAGGATCAGCCGAAAACCTCACCACATCAGAATACTCAGACAGCGCTTCCAGCGGCGTACTAACTACCGGAAGCCCTGCCGACAAGTACTCGAAGAATTTCATTGGGAACATACCCGCTGTGTATTCATTAATCGCACATGGCAACATTGCGACATCCATCCCTTTCATGTACGCCGGCAGTTCGCGATAGGGCTTAGGTCCTATTAGGTGAACGTTAGGCAGCCCCTTGAGTGCGGAGACATCTGTCCAAGGATCGCCCTCACCAACTTTTCCAATAAGAACGAATGACCAGTCAGGCTGCAAGCGTGCCACCTCTGCAACCAGTCCAAAGTCCATTTTGTACCCACTAATGGCTCCAACGAATCCAATGACTGGCCGCCCAACTCCCTTAATATCTGGGGGAACAATCGTACTAGCTAGCCGCGCACGAGAGAAATGATCGTAGTCAGCCACATTGGAAAAATAGTATGTATTCCTATTCTCGATCAATCGCGACCGCTCCAGTGAACGTGACGTGACAAAAACAACGTCCGAGGAGCGAACCAATTCCAGCTCTCTCCTCTCAATCTCACCAACGGGCATCCCAGGTTGAGCTTTCACTTCATCCACACAATGGTATACCACCGATGAAAAGGTGGATAAATCAAAAAAACTGGTCGTCAGGGGGCTATATGTCCAGAATATTGCACGAGAAACACTAATATCCCTGATCGCAGACCAGAAGCAAAGCCCAATCCTCAGCGAAACTCTGTTAATCAAACGAACAACTGGGTTCCCGTGAAAGGGCAAAACTACTGGAGACCAAACCCATAAGTTGGTAGAGACATTCCTCGGGGGGCGGACACCCTTCCACGCACGAAACAGAATTCTTTTGAGGTCGGCTTTCGAAGCACTTGGACGACGAAGGCCAAGAGACTCTATGTAAAGAACCCGGTGCCCACGAGATGCCAACTGACTCGCAACATGTTGCTTATTGGTCCAGAAAGGATTATCCCAGTCGGCGGTAGACAAGATGATTACGTCACGATTAGACATTGCGAACCCGTCCCAAAGAACTCACGAAGAACACCATATCCCGGCGAAGACGCGGAATGACAAAGAAGAATGCAAGCCAGAACAAAGCAGACGCGACCAGAGACCCAACGCCACCTAACACTGTCGGCCAGAACGAGGCAAAGTTCATCACAAGGAGGTAAATAATCCCTCCCAGCAAAAGAGGGAGAACTCTCGACCATACCAGGCCATTGATTCTCAGCGCTTTTGCAGAAAGAACAAAAAGCACCAACGCATATGCACTACTCGAGAGACCCAAAGCCTCGGCACCAAGAAGCTGAAAGAGTAAGACGTTAAGTATCAAATTTACCAAGATCGCAGCCCCCATGTAGATGAAGACTTCCCTATTGCGGAGTCGCGAACTTAGGACCTTAACGAGGAAATATGCGCCAATCTGCGCCCACAACCCCCAAGACAGACCTCGGAGAATCTCGTGGGTCACGGCCGTCGATGACTTGTCAAAGCTACCATGTTCAAAAACGAGCGTAACGAATAGCTTACTCTGACTAACAAAATAGAAGGCTGTTGGGATAGCCAGAAGAAAGAGCGGTGGCAGTATCTTCCGTAGCACAGCCAGGACCTCGTCCTCCTTCATGACACTCATCGCCGACAGACTAGCGAGCCCAAGCGGCATTGCAACTAAAAGCACACCCGTATCTGTCACCAACTTCGCATATCCAAGAGCGGCGACTGCACCCTCATCTACCAGAGATGCGACCATTCGCTCGACGACAGCATTGCCTTGAAGGAGAAGAGGTAGCGCGAGTAGTGGACGCATGGCTGCCCAAAATTGTGCGCATACGAGCGACGTGTCCTTTCCGCGTGAAAAATGCGAAAGAGGTGCATATCGCTTGCGATAACATACCCCCCCCCCCCAAAAATGCAGTAGAAGAAGTACGCTCCGGTAAACCCCCAAGCTATGAAGGAAGGATTATCGAGCCACCATGCGATCAGAATTCCAGTGACCATGCCAACATTCTGGATGGTCGCCCGGGTCGATGCCATAGAGAAATTTCCATTACCCATTGCAAGGTAAGAGAGAAGATTTCCAACAACGTAGAACGGCACGCCAAACGCCATCACACTCAGCATGGAGTGGGCTACTCGCTTGGCCTCATCCGAGAAGCCAGGAAAAACCAGTGACACCCACGTCGCTCCATATGTAATTAGAGCCAAGGCAATGCATGCAGAACAAAGGAGCATGAGCAGCAGAACGCTCCAAAACAGAAGCGACGCCCTTCCCTCGGACTCCGCTTTTAAACGCGTGTAAACTGGCAGAAAGGCAGATGCCAGAGCATTCGCCGTGAAGAAGTCTACGGGTATTAGAGTAGAGGACTGCGCCGCCCTCGCGGCGGAAGCGACCACGCCCGTCCCATACAAGCCCGCAAGCAAAAGCTCACGCACCACTCCGGACAATTTACCCAAAATTGAGCCAAAGACAAGCTTGAACACCGCCCTAATCATTTTACTGCCGCCTGAATTATCAGAGATTGCTAATCAGCTCTAGCTGCCTGAAAAAGAGTCATCGCATTAACGTAAGCACGAACAGAATAGTCCAAGGTAAACTCGGTGGGCAGCAATGAAGCCCGGCCGCGAGGCGACTCGATGGAAAGCATCAAGTTCGCGACTTCCTCTTCAATTACTGGGTTCACGCCAGTCACCCAAGGGCTCACTCTTTGTCTCTTCACAACATGATCTGACACAATGCAGGGAAGCCCGGACGCTAAAGCCTCAAGTATGTTCATCGGCAGCCCCTCGACTCGAGTAGTAGTAAAAACCATCAGATCGGAACACCCGAGGTATTCCGATATTGAGCTTCGAGGTACCGCGCCAGCGAAATGGACTACAGACTCAACCCCCAACATATTTGACAGTACCTTCAAACTCGACATCTCCGGACCATCACCCACGATGAGGTAGCGCAAGCGATTATCAACTCTCCATGCACGGGCAAATGCGCGCAGAGCTAGATACACACCCTTCTGTGAGTCCAATCGGCAAGCTGTAACGATGACCTTTACGTCTGCAGCTGAAAACAGGTTGGACCTCATCCTGTTCCGTTCCCGCGCATCCATTGCAAAGTCAGCCTCATTGATTCCATTGTCTATTTGAAGAATCCTCATCGCCCGTCGACCCAGCGACAGCGGGAGCCGATCAAAATCCCGCATGACGGCCGCTCCAATTGGAACAATCACGTCATACTGCGGATAGGTGATCATATTCTTGACGATCCCGATTAGATTTTTAATAGACTTAATGAAATTTATAGGGCGCCTAGTTTGCCATTTGGATATGAACTCACCCAAGGACGTCCCATGCGCCTGCATTAAATAGACTGCTCGTAGACGCCGTCGGTGAATCAACAGCGGGGCTGCGCCCGCGCTAACCCCGAATATGACATCATAGGAAGCAAGGAAGGACAGGCTGCAGTACTTGCGCACAGATTGCTGCCACTGTCGACCATATCGGCGCCAGTCGACTCCTTTGAGGCAGATGACGTTGACTCCATTCTCGGCAAATACTTCATCCCGACCCGGTACATCTGCAGTAATCAGTGTAACGTCATGCCCTATCTCGGCCATCTTGCAAGCCAAGTCCCATGCCACAGCTTGCATACCCCCAATTGAATGGTGAGGCAGAACGCGACTAGCCATGAGAATCTTCACGTTAGCGACTCGTAGAATCGTGAAAGAAGTTCAGACTGTTTACGAACATCAAATTTGGACTCCACCGCCCTGCGAGCATTGAGCGCAAAATTCAGCCGCTCCTGTCTCGATGAGAGCATCTGACCGATTGCTGACGAGAGCGCGACCACTTCACGCTCGGGAACAAGAATTCCACCTACGCCCGGCGCCACTAGTTCAGGAATACCAGCATGGAACGTAGAGACAATGGGAAGGCCGACTGAAGCAGCCTCCATTAGCACGACAGGCAATCCCTCAGTATCTCCACTTGGAGCAGTAACACTTGGCTGGCAAATGAGGAGCGCGTCCCGCATAAGCCGCCTCACTTCTTCGTGCTCCACGGCACCCAAGAATGAGACCCTTCTCTCCAAACCTAGCTTTGCGACTAACTGTTGCAAGGTGCCTAGCAAAGGACCAGTACCCGCGATCTTCAAGTCAACGTCCGGAAAATCGGAACGTAGAATCGAAAATGCGTTAATTAAGTCCGCACAACCCTTTTTCTCAACCAAACGCCCGACGTGAAGGATGTAGGGCTTCTCCTGGCTTTCTGACTTCCTAAAGTCAAACCTATGCACATCGACGCCGATGTAGTGAGTAATGCATCTCTCCCGCGGAAACCCCATTTCTACAACACGACTCCTAATGTGGTCGGATACACACAGGAACATATCAGCCTTCTTGGCCAGCCCTCCCCGGAAAAGAAGGTAGTTTATCCACGAGGGCTTTCCTGATCGCAGGAGGTTTAATCTAGTTGTAGTCGCGTCGAATCCATGAAAAGTTGTGACCAAAGGCAGAGCCATTTTTCGAGCAAGCGGCATAGCGTAAACACCCTCTACGCCGAAGTGCGCATGGACAAGCTCTGCTCCACTTTCTCTTATCGCGCGTTCGTAGCATCCAGGGGTCCGAAGAGCCACTTGAATTATCTGTGACGCGCGGCTTCTCGCAAGCGCCCCATGCTCCCAACTTGCATAGGACTCCCTAGAGCCGCCCGAAGAAGCCCTTGATCTCCCAACGTAGAACGGAGACCAACCGGGGATGGCACCTGCCTGCTCAGTTATGAAGGTCTCTGAGTGTTTGAATAGCTCATGCCGAAATACAGCAAAACGTCGATTACCCTCAAACATCAATTCCCCGACAATTCACGAGATTCCATCTAGCCTAGCGCCTTCAGCGTCGCATACTCAACGTTATAGCAACTTCCTTTGTGCCAAATCCGTAACAACCCACCAGCGCACCAAGAAACAAGGAGCTCATAGACGCCTCGAATGAAACCTGGGTTGTTCCGTAGATAGCTATAAATATTAGTAGCGCGCCGTCCCGAACAGAAGCCGCCGTAGCGAATCTAGACAGCAGCGACCTGTAAATACTTTTCCAGAGCAAGATAATGAATGCAGCACCAAGCACACCACCACAACCAACGGCGTACAAGTACATATTATCGACAAAGCTGTATCTAAATTCATCACCACCCAACTGCATGGCTGCACCAAGCCCACCGATTCCAAGCCCAAAAACGCCGGGCCAATTGGTGACGACGTGTGCCACGACCGCAGGCCAAACCACGAAAATTCGAGTCTGAAGTGTTACAAGCCCGTCTATCAGAAGCAGATCAAGCCTACCATTCAAATATCCATAAAGAGGCAATGCGACACCCAGAGCACCACTCATGAGCGCACCACACGCCACCGAGACTCGAACAAAGCGATACTCGAAAAGCAGAACACTTGCGGCCAGCAAGAAGGCGACAGCAGCCGTCTTCATGGTGGTCATATAAATTGCTGCAAACGACAATATCGCTAATGCGCAGCGCGGCACCACACCCTCCAGTGAACCTAGAAGAACGAGTGAAGATATTGCTATGACCAGCGACAGATCAATGGATGATGACGAAATACCCGCTAACCTGCGCACCCCGTTGTCACTCCAAGCCCGACCCAGCGAAGAAGAATAGTCCCCATAGTCAATCATCATGCTCTCCCATGGAAACGAGGTGAGATAATTAACCCCCTCGAAGAACATGGAAATCAGCAGCACGCACCATAAATATTTATTTACACCTGGACTTAGCACAATCCTCGGATAGATAAATGCAAACCAGAACGGAAGCATTACCCAGAGACCCATTGCAACTTGAGCCAAACTTTGAAAAACCAATGTGTACGCGCACCAGAATAAAGCGACACACGCCACAATTATCTGTCGCCAAGTAACTCTTGAATAGAATAACGGAATCAATCCTGCCATAAGCAAGACAATTTTTGGGACCAAGTGCAGATACGGAAAACCAGCCAAGACCCCCACGTACTTTAGCAGACCCGCTGCGGCGGTCCCCGCTATGAAGACCACCACAACTTGATCGAATACATTGAGCCTGGTTGGCAAACTATATTTCCCCATCGTTGACTCAGAGCCCAAGATTCCCATTTCTATCGAATTCCACGAAAGAAGAGCGCCCGACGGACCTTTCGGGCCACAAATGCACCTCCAACGCGCAATACACTCCAATCACGGCCCCTGGCCAAAGCTAAACTATTCGCATATCGATTTATCCTGCAGCCGCAACTCGATTAATTGGAAGACTTGTACTCATAGTAACCATAGCTGTAGTAACCAGTTGCTCGGCGCTGTACTGCATTGAAGACCGCACCGCGCAGCCGCACGTTGTTCTGCTCAAAGCGACGCTTCGCAAGTGCGAGCTCTTTTACCTGATTTAGGCCGAAGCGCGCCACCATCAAGCTGGTGCCGGCATGATGAGCAATAATTGCTGCATCTGTTACCGCGAGAATCGGCGGCGTATCAACGATCACCAAATCGTACTGCCCCGACACGGTTTCAAGCAGTTCCGTAAAATTGGAGTGCATCAGCAATTCAGACGGGTTAGGCGGCACGTCACCACGGGTTATGTAGCTCAAGCTCTCAATACCGGGAAGGGTTCGAATAACCGTGGAGAGATCAGCCTTGCCCACGAGATGATCGGACAGCCCAGGAGACTGAACTCCTCCGAAAGCCTTGTGCAGCGTTCCTTTCCGCATATCAGCATCAATAATTAGTACGCGCTGACCAGCTTGTGCTATCACTGCGGCAAGATTTGACGACACAAATGTCTTGCCCGCATTTGGGCTAGCACCAGAAATTAGAACGATATTGTTTTTTGCCTCAAGTCGGGCGAAATGCAGGCTAGTGCGGAGACTTCGAACTGCCTCGATCGCGAGGTCAGCAGGATCCTTGACTGCCAAGATATGCAACTTTCCGTCAGCGCGGAACTTGCCACGAACTGAGTCGCTCTGCTGCTGCGCACTCACAGGAATGGAGGCATAGACGGGCAGGCCAAGCTCTTCAATCTGCGCCGGATCCTCCACGCCACGATTGAGCATCTGCTTCAGCAGGACCAGTGCGATCGAAAGAAACGCACCAAGAACAGCGCCGATGAGCGCGATGAGCGCTTTGCGCGGGCGAACCGGGGTGGTTGAGTCAACCTCTGCCGCGTCGACAATACGCACATTACCGACGGTACCCGCGCGCCACATCAAGCTGCTGCGCTTGGTTGAGCATGCCGGTATACATTTCATTGCTGACCTGCAGGTCACGGGTCAAACGCAGCAGTTCCTGCTGCGCTTCAGGCAACTGCTTCACCTGACCCTGGAAGCCGCTCTTGCGGCCCTCCAGCTCACCGATCTGTCGCATCAACGCCTGGTAGGCCGGATGATCGCGCGTGAACTTGCGATCCATTTCCGCCTGCTGGAGGCGAAGCTGCTGGATGCTGGTTTCGACGGCCACCTCCTGATCCAGAAGACCCTTTGTCTGCAGGCTCAGATCAACCGAGTTGGCGCGAGTCTGGTATGCAGACAAAGCCTTTTGCGCTGCGTCCACCTGGTTGCGCACATTAGGCAGCTGCTCCTTCACGAAGGTCAGCTGTGCCGAAGCCTCTGCGGAGTTTCGCTCAACATTCTGGCGAACATATGCCTGCGCCACCTGCTGCAGAAAACGCTGCGCCAGCTCGGCATCGGCATTCTCATAGGCGAGCGTGAGAATGCCGGACTCCTTGCCGGACTCGCTTACTGCAACTTTTTTCTGCAGCTCGCCAACCACCGTGAGATGACGCTGACGCGTCACTTCAAAGCGCATGCCCGGATGTGCGCGTATCTCGGCGACCTGCATCACAACCCCCTTCCCGGAGGCCACCTTGCCAACCTGCCCCTTCAGCAGCTGATTGCCGGAATCATCCATGAGCTTATAGGAGCCCTTCTCACCTGCAATCAGGGTCAGGGGCTTAGCAACCAGATGACGCGGAACATCGAGCTGGAACACGTCAAGCTTCTCACCGCCCCAACCAAACCTGGACATCCCGAACCGCAGGGCAGCCAGCTCCTCTGGGTCCGCACGTTCAGACTTCCGGGCAAAATAGCCACCAATCAACGGAAAACGATTCGGCTCAACCTCGACATCCAGCTTCAACGCATCAACAGCACTACCCACTACCGCGCGAGAAGTAATCAATGCGATTTCGGTGGTTGCCTCGGCAGCACCACCACCCATGCCGAGGGACTGGCTGATATCGGAAAGACCCGGAATGCTCGGCACCTTCGACTCCACCTGCACGATGGCGTCAGCACGATAGATCGGCGTTGCCAGCAGGGCGTAGGCCACCGCAACGGCGAAGAACGCTCCAGTGATGCCCGCAATCCACCATTTATGGTCAATCAACGTGCCAAGCAGCTGCCGCAGGTCGATCTCATCAGTATCGTCCTGTGCCAGATTACGGGTGTCAGTGGTCATCAGTAGGCACTCTTCAATTAGTTACGGGCCGGAGACAGTAAGATGGCAACTGCACTACAAGTGCCGCGCCCAACTCTCAACACCCTCAGCCATCAGCTTGTAAACATGCTCGAACGCCGGCCGCTGCTGGCGGTACGGGTCAGGAATCTCCTGCTCGTGCTGCCACTTGCCCAGCAGGAATGTCTTGCCCGAGGCCTGCGGGGCGATTTCGGCAATGCGGAGCACATGCTTCCGCTCCATGGTCAGCACCAGATCGGCCGCTCCCAGGATGGCGTCGTCGATCTGCCGGGCGCGGTGCGCCAGCCCATCCATGCCCTGCTCCACCAGCAGTTCCTGCGCCGTGGCATCAATGCCATGACCAACCAGAGCCCCTAGGCCTGCGGAGGAAATCTGGATGCCCTTGCCAGCCACAGCCTGCCTCAGCATGACTTCAGCCGAAGGACTCCGGCAGATGTTGCCGACACATACGAATAGAACGTTCTTGAACACTGACTTCGATCCTGTGGCAATCCATGCAGCGCCACGGCCCCAAAGCGAGGCGGCGGCAGCCACACAGGATACCTTACGATGACGTTACACGCGATGAAATGGCCAGCAAATTCATGGCATTACGCCGCACTTCCCCGACCAGCGAGGCGTCAATAAGCCGACTTCTGGCCCAACACCTTGAATGCCGTCATCACGATGATCCGCACATCCAGCGTCGGACTCCAGCGCCGGATGTAATCGATGTCGTACTGGACACGCTTCTTCATCGAGCGAAGCTCCGGCGTCTCGCCACGCAACCCATGCACCTGCGCCCAGCCGGTGATACCCGGCTTGACGTAGTGGCGGTGCATGTAGCGCTCGATCACCCGTTCATAGTGGTCATTGTGCTGGATCGCGTGCGGCCGCGGCCCCACCACCGACATGTTCCCACCCAGAACATTGAAGAACTGCGGGAGCTCATCCAGGCTGCTGCGGCGCAGGAAGGCACCGAATCGGGTCACGCGAGGATCCCCCCGCGTCGCTTGAGTGATCTGCCCTGCGCCCTCCGCATGCACGCGCATGGAGCGGAACTTGAGCATCCAGAATTCCTTACCGCCCAACCCGTGGCGCTTCTGGCGGAACAACACCGGCCCCGGCGAACTCAGCTTCACGCCGATGGCCAATAAAGCAAACAACGGCGCCAACAAGATCACCGCCAGTCCCGCCACAATGATGTCCTCGATCCGCTTGAACAGGCGGAATCGATGGTCCGACAGGCCCTGGCGCACGCCAATCATCGGCACATCGCCGACCTGATGCACCCCAGGATTGAGCGCCCCCAGGCCAGTCGTGTCAGGAATCAGGCGCACCGGCACGGGAAAACGCTCGATCTGCTTGAGCATATCCTTGACTGCTGCCGCGTGCCCCATGGGCATTGACACCCATACCTGATCGAATTCACCCCTATGCTGATCCATGTACAGCGGAACCTCGGCTAACGCACCAAGCCTACGTGGCGCGTCTCCACCGCGCCGGGTCGCAATGTCACCGGTGCTCGCAAAGTAGCCAACAACTTCCTTGCCCAGTTCTGGCTTGCCGCGCAGAAGGCGATGCAACTTCAATGCCGGCGCGCGCAGCCCGACCAGCAGGATGCGCTCTCGATCCATCCCACGCGAGCGCAAGCGGTGCAACTGCACCCTCAGCAACACACGCAACAAGGCCATTGCAGCAAGCCCGAACGCATACCACCCTACCAGCCAACTGGATGGAACAGCGTCGGCCACCCCAACGATGACCACATAGATCGAGAACAGAGCAAAGGTGGACGACCAGGCCAGCAGCAGCAACCAGAGATCCGCCAGGAGGCCCCTAACACGCCAGTTGCGATAGACCGGCGCTACCGAAAAGCAGACGATGGCACTGAGGATCACCGCACCGAACACGATTCGCTGGGACGAATCCGGCGCGCCTGCGCCATAGAGCAGGATGTGAGAAAGCACCGCCATTCCTGGCAGCAGCAACAGATCACCCAGGCGCAACCCAAGCTCGAGGGCTGCTCGGGCCTCGACACGACGGCGGCCAGCGCGGGCCCGCTCCGCAGGAAGGTCTTCTACTGATCCATGTAGCAAAGCACTTCTCCAGTATCCGCTCGATACGACTCCGAAGGATTCGGCGTCACGTGCATGGGCTCCCCAGCCAGCACGCTGTTGTCCGGACAACGTCAATTAAATGTGGAGGAATTGTGAATGAAGCGAAGGGCAAAAGATAGGAACCTCAAGTCGGGAGAACCCCCACGGCTCCGTCGGAAAATCACCTAAGTGCTTATAGTTATTACGAATTACACATGTATCAAAATGCGTCAAAATGCGTCATTTTATGTCATAGCTGCCACTGATCGACTCCTATAGCGGGCGTCGAACTCATCAGCACTGCTAGACTCCCACGAATTTTTTCGCAACAAGGAAGATGCATGTCGCAAATCCTCATCTGCGGCGGCGCCGGCTACATCGGCAGCCACATGGCCCAGTACCTGGCCGAAGCCGGCCACGCCGTAACCGTGCTCGACAACCTGTCTACCGGCCACCGCGACGCGGTCTGTTGGGGCGAACTGCTGGAAGCCGACCTGCTGGATCCCGAAGCGCTCGAACGCGCTCTCCATGGTCGCCAGTTCGATGCCGTGATGCACTTCGCTGCCCGCTCGCTGGTCGGTGAGTCCGTTGCGGATCCTTATGCCTACTACGCGAACAACGTCACTGGCACACTGAACCTGCTGGCCGCCATGCGGCGCCACGACATCGATCGCATCGTGTTCTCCTCCACCGCTGCGGTATTCGGCAATCCACAGTCGGACGTGATCGATGAGGACCACCCCAAGGCGCCCATCAACCCCTACGGCGCCAGCAAGCTGATGGCAGAGCGGATCCTCGCTGACGCAGCCACAGCCTACGGCCTGCGTTCAACCTGCCTGCGCTACTTCAATGCCGCTGGCGCCCTGCCCAACCACGGCATCGGCGAGGCCCATGCCTGCGAAACCCACCTGATTCCCAATGTCCTGCGTGCCGCATTGGGCATCGGCAACGCCATGAAAGTGTTCGGCAATGACTACCCAACACCCGATGGCACCTGCGTGCGCGACTATGTACACGTGCAGGATCTGGCCCAAGCCCACGCGCTGGCACTTGAGTACATGGAGCACACGCCGGGTGCGCACGCCTTCAATCTGGGCAATGGGCAGGGTTTCTCCGTCCATGAGGTGATTGCAGCCGCGGCAGCGGTCAGCGGACGCGAAATTCCGTTTGAGATGGCGGAACGCCGTCCGGGCGATCCGGCCAGCCTGGTGGCGTCCTCTGCCCGCGCTCGCGAGTTCCTGGGTTGGCAGCCGCGCTGGACCGAGCTGGCACCGATCATCACCAGTGCCTGGCAGTGGCATCGCAATCCTCCCGCTTGGTCGCCACAACCAGCCACCCCGGGACCCGCGCGCGCGATGGACGAAGCCCTGCCTGCCTGAACAGGCACCCCGAATAGGGATGGCCTATCGGTGCGGTCCCACCCCGCACCGCACCAAAGCCCAGCAACCTCCCTCTGCTACCATCGGCGGTTCTGTTCATCGCGTCCCCCACCTGCCCGCGATGGCGCCAAACAACGTAACGAAACACAGGAGTCTGCATGTCTTCCGAGCTGCTCAAGTCCCTTGGCCTGGACGCGATCAACGCTGGCACGTACCTGGGCAACGGGGAGTGGTCGAGCGCGACCAGCGGTGAGCTGATCACCCCGGTCAACCCGACCACCGGCGAGCCGATCGCGCAGGTCCGCGCGACCACCGAGGCCGAGTACGAGACCGTCGTCGCCCGCGCCCAGGAAGCTTTCAAGGTCTGGCGCACCACGCCGGCACCGCGCCGCGGTGAAGCCGTGCGCCTGTGCGGTGAAGCGCTGCGCAAGCACAAGGACGCGCTGGGTTCGCTGGTCGCCCTGGAAATGGGCAAGAGCAAGCCGGAAGGCGATGGCGAAGTGCAGGAGATGATCGACATCGCCGATTTCGCCGTGGGCCAGAGCCGCATGCTGTACGGCTACACCATGCATTCCGAGCGCCCCGGCCACCGCATGTACGAGCAGTACCACCCGCTGGGCCTGGTCGGCATCATCTCGGCCTTCAACTTCCCGGTCGCGGTGTGGAGCTGGAACTCGTTCCTGGCCGCCATCTGCGGCGACGTGTGCATCTGGAAGCCGTCCAACAAGACGCCGCTGACCGCCATCGCCTCGCTGAAGATCTGCAACGACGCCCTGCGCGAAGCCGACTTCCCGGACATCTTCTTCCTGATCAACGATGCCGGCACCGCGCTGTCGGAAAAGATGGTCGATGACCGCCGCGTGCCGCTGATCAGCTTCACCGGCTCGACCCAGGTCGGCCGCACCGTCAACGAAAAGGTCGCGCGCCGCCTCGGCCGCTGCCTGCTGGAGCTGGGTGGCAACAACGCCATCATCCTGGACGAAACCGCCGACCTGAAGCTGGCCGTGCCGGGCATCGTGTTCGGCGCGGTCGGTACCGCCGGCCAGCGCTGCACCACCACCCGCCGCCTGATCGTGCACCGCTCGATCTATGCCGACGTGCTGGCCACGCTGGTCAAGGCCTATAAGCAGGTGGAAGGCAAGATCGGCGACCCGACCGATGCCGCCAACCTGATGGGCCCGCTGAACAGCGATGGCGCCGTGCAGCAGTTCCTCGATGCCATCGCCCAGGCCAAGGCGGCCGGCGGCACCATCGAAACCGGCGGCACCCGCATCGACCGCGCTGGCAACTTCGTGCTGCCGGCGATCGTCTCGGGCCTGAATAACAGCGACGCCGTGGTCCAGCATGAGACCTTCGCGCCGATCCTGTACGTGATGCCGTACGACACCATCGACGAAGCCATCGACATGCAGAACGGCGTGCCGCAGGGCCTGTCGTCCTCGATCTTCACCCAGAGCCTGAAGACCGCCGAGAAGTTCCTGTCGGCGGCCGGCAGCGACTGCGGCATCGCCAACATCAACATCGGCACGTCCGGTGCGGAGATCGGCGGTGCCTTCGGTGGCGAGAAGGACACCGGCGGTGGCCGCGAGTCCGGCTCGGATGCGTGGAAGGTCTACATGCGTCGCCAGACCAACACCATCAACTACTCGGATTCGCTGCCGCTGGCGCAGGGCATCAAGTTCGACCTGTAACGCTATCTGTAGTGCCGAGCCATGCTCGGCAGGATGCGCCATGAACACCGCAGGAAATGCAGCCGAGCATGGCTCGGCTCTTCAGGCTGGCAAGCCGGTGATTGATTTCACCGGCCGCCGCGTGCTGATCGCCGGCGGCAGCAAGGGCATTGGCCGTGAAATGGCGCTGGCGTTTGCCGGCGCTGGTGCGCAGGTCTCGGTCTGCGCCCGCGGCCAGGCGGGCCTGGATGCCCTGCGTGCCGATGCACGGGCGCAGGGCTTCGAACTGCACACGTTTTCCGCCGATCTGGCCGACCCAGGCCAGATCCAGGCCTGGCTGCAGGCCGCCGCCGATGCACTCGGTGGCATCGATGTGCTGGTCAACAACGCCACCGGCTATGGCATGGCCGACGACGAGGATGGCTGGGCGGCCAGCCTGCAGATCGATCTGATGGCCGCCGTTAGGGCCTCGCGCCTGGCCCTGCCTTGGCTGCGCGCGTCCAGTGACGCCTGCATTCTCAATCTCTCTTCGATCGCCGCGCAGCAGCCGCGCCCCGGTGGCGCACCCTACGCCGCCGCCAAGGCCGCGCTGTCGCACTACACCACCTCGCAGGCGCTCGCGCTGGCCAAGGAACGGATCCGAGTCAATGCAATCGCGCCGGGCTCGATCGAGTTCGATGACGGCCTCTGGGACCGCCGCCGCACCGAAGACCCGGCGCTGTACCACGGCACGCTGGCGAAGATTCCGTTCGGTCGCTTCGGCCACCCGCGTGAGATCGCCGATGCCGCCCTGTTCCTGTGCTCGCCGCTGTCGCGCTGGATCACCGGCCATGTGCTCAACGTGGATGGTGGCCAGGTGTTGATGGGCTGACACCGGCACTCCGGTAGCTGCCTACCTTGGTTGGCATGCCTTTCGTCGACCAAGGGCGACGCCTACCACGGCTGGAATGCCTTTCGTCGACCAAGGTCGACGCCTACCACGGCTGGAATGCCTTTCGTCGACCAAGGTCGACGCCTACCACGGCTGGCATGCGGTTCGTCGACCAAGGTCGACGCCTGCCTGGCTGGAATGCCCTTCGTCTACCAAGGTCGACGCCTGCCATCGCATCCGCCGGGCATGGGATTGCCCGGGCAGAGGCACTATCATGTGCACACTGCCAAGGAGGACCCCGATGAGCGTGGCACCCCGACAGACAAGCGCCCTGGCCGTGGTCAGCCTGGTCATGGGCATCGCCAGCTGGACCGTCCTGCCCTTCGTGGCCAGCATCGTGGCCATCATCACCGGCCACATGGCCCGCGCCGAGATCCGCCGCCGCCCGCATGAACTGGAAGGCGATGGCCTGGCCGTCACCGGTCTGGTACTGGGCTGGGTGATGGTCGGCGCCGTGATCGCCGCCATCCTGGTCTTCATCCTGTTCTTCGGCGGCCTGGCTTGGCTCGCTGCGATGTCGAACTGACTGCCATGACCGCCTCCGACAGCACTGAACGCTTCAGCAGCCGCGTCGCCGATTACGTCCGCTACCGGCCCGATTACCCACCCGCGCTGCTGGAATGGCTGCACGGCCCGATGGGCGTCAGCCGCGAGGCGCTGGTCGCCGACATCGGCGCCGGTACCGGTATTTCCAGCCGCCAGTTCCTGGCCAGCGGCCATCCGGTAGTCGCGGTTGAGCCCAATGCCGCCATGCGGGGCGCGGCCGAGCAATGGCTGGCACCGCAGTACCCGCAGTTCCGCGCGGTCGACGGCCGCGCCGAGGCCACCACACTGGACGACGCCAGCATCGATCTGGTCAGTGTCGCGCAGGCCTTCCACTGGTTCGACACCGTGGCGGTGCGCGCCGAGTGGCAGCGCATCCTGCGCCCGGGTGGCCTGGCACTGATCTACTGGAATTCGCGCCTGCTCGATGCCAGTCCGTTCCTGGTCGGCTACGAACAGTTGCTGCTGGATTACGGCACCGACTACTCCGCCGTGGCCGAGCGCTACCAGGACGATGCCACGATGCAGGCCTGGTTCGGCCCCGGCCTGCGCGGCATGGTCGAGCTGCCGAACGTGCAGCACCTGGACTTCGACGCCCTGCGCGGGCGCCTGCTGTCCTCCTCCTATGCCCCGCAAGCCGGTCATCCGCGTCACGCGCCGATGATCGACGCTCTGCAGGACCTGTTCGCCGCCCACGCGGTCGACGGCCAGGTCGCTTTTGAATATCGAACCCGAGCCTTCCTCGGCACGCTGGACTGAACCGACGCATGTATTCGCTTGCCCGCCCCTTCCTGTTCTCGCTCGACGCCGAGCGCGCCCACGGCCTTGGCCTGTCCGCACTGGACCTGGCCTATCGCACCGGCACCACGCCGCTGCTGGCCGCACGCATCGCGCCGATGCCCAGCACGGTGTTCGGGCTGACCTTCCCCAATCCGGTCGGCCTGGCCGCCGGCCTGGACAAGAATGGCGAGCACATTGATGCGCTGTTCGCGCTGGGTTTCGGCTTCGTCGAAATCGGCACCATCACGCCGCGCCCGCAGGCCGGCAATCCGCAGCCGCGCCTGTTCCGCCTGCCGGAACACAACGCGATCATCAACCGCATGGGCTTCAACAATGCGGGCGTGGACGCGCTGGTGCGCAACGTCGAGCGCGCGCAACCGCCGCGGCCTGCTCGGCATCAACATCGGCAAGAACAAGGACACCCCGAACGAACAGGCCGTGGACGATTACATCGTCTGCCTGGACAAGGTGTACCCGCTGGCCGACTACATCACCGTCAACATCTCCTCGCCCAACACCGCCGGCCTGCGTGAACTGCAGGAAGAAACCGCGCTGCGCCAGCTGGTCAGCCAGTTGCGCGACCGCCAGGAAGATCTCGCGGCCCGCCACGGTCGCCGCGTGCCGATGCTGGTCAAGGTGGCGCCCGACCTGAGCGAGCGCGACATCGATGCCGCTGCCCGCGTGCTGGGCGAACTGCAGGTGGACGGCGTGATCGCCACCAACACCACCATCGACCACA
The DNA here is from genome assembly GCF_056481145.1 of Stenotrophomonas sp. 93052_Sma. Classification (NCBI taxonomy): domain Bacteria; kingdom Pseudomonadati; phylum Pseudomonadota; class Gammaproteobacteria; order Lysobacterales; family Lysobacteraceae; genus Stenotrophomonas; species Stenotrophomonas sp. 93052_Sma. The sequence goes on along the minus strand of NZ_CM151134.1, from coordinate 2,008,105 downwards.
GCAAGGTGGCCGGCGACCCGCTGGCCAACGAGGCCGGCGGCCTGTCCGGCGCGCCGGTGCTGGAGCAGTCCACCCTGGTACTGCGCCGCCTGCGTTCGCGGCTGCCCGAGTCGGTGCCGTTGATCGGGGTCGGCGGCATCCTGTCCGGTGCCGACGCCGTGGCCAAGATGGCTGCTGGTGCGGCGCTGGTGCAGTGCTACAGCGGCCTGATCTTCCGTGGCCCGGCGCTGGTCTCCGAATGCGTGGAGGCGATCCGTCGCCGCCGCGAAGCGCCGAGCCGCGGCGCGGTGGCCCCACTGTGAGCACACCCATGGATACCGTCGACGGCAACGCCCCGCTGCGCTGGACGCTCACCCGCAATGCGCCGCTGCAGGCCCTGAACACCTTCCATGTGCAGGCCAGCGCCGCTCAGCTGTTGGAACTGCACGATCCCACGCTGCTGCCGGAAGTGCTGGCATTGCCCGAAGTGGCCAGCGGCCCGCTGCTGGTGCTGGGTGCCGGCAGCAATGTGCTGATCGCCGAGGACCTGCCGGGCACCGTGCTGGTGTTCGGCAACCGTGACATCAGCTTCCTCGAGCATCGCGCCGACCATGCCGTGATCCGCGCCGGTGCCGGTGTGCCGTGGCACGGCCTGGTGATGTGGTCGCTGCAGGAAGGCCTGTCCGGCCTGGAAAACCTGGCCCTGATTCCCGGCACCGCCGGTGCCGCGCCGATCCAGAACATCGGCGCCTACGGCGCGCAGGTCGGCGAGTTCATCCAGGCCGTCGAAGCCTGGGACTGCCAGGAGCAGGCCTGGGTGCGGCTGGACAACGAACAGTGTGGCTTCGCCTACCGCGACAGCGTGTTCAAGCAGCAGATGGACCGCTACCTGATCACCGCCATCGAACTGAAGCTGCCACTGCTGCATGACCTGCGCATGGACTACGCCGGCATCCGCGAGGAACTGCAGGCGCAGGGTGTGGAATTGCCCAGTGCGGTGGACGTGGCCAATGCGGTGATCGCGATCCGCCGCCGCAAGCTGCCCGACCCGGATGTACTGGGCAACGCCGGCAGCTTCTTCAAGAACCCGGTGCTGCCGCTGGAACAGGTCGACGTACTGCTGCAGCACTTCCCCGAGCTGCCAGTGTTCCCGTCCGACCAGGACGGCAAGCGCAAGGTCTCGGCGGCATGGATGATCGAGTCCTGCGGCTGGAAGGGCTTCCGCGAAGGTGATGCTGGCGTGGCGCCGAGCCACGCACTGGTGCTGGTCAACCACGGCAACGCCACCGGCGCTGAACTGCTGGCGCTGGCGCGACGCATCTCTGCTTCCGTGCTGGAGAAGTTCGGCGTGCCGATCGAACCGGAGCCCCGCCTGCTCGGCGCACAGTGGTGAACACCCCCGCCCTCTCCCCCAGCGCCACCCCGATGCGGGCGGCGCTGCTGATGCTCGGCAGCACGATGGCATTCGGCCTGATGGCGGTGGCGATCCGCTATGCCACGCGCTACGTGCCCACCCAGGAAGTGGCGTTCTTCCGCAATGCCTTCGGCCTGCTGGCGTTGCTGCCGATGCTGCTGCGGCCAGGCCACGCGCCGCTGAAGACCCAACAGCTGCCGCGCTACTTCGTGCGCAGTGCGATCGGCCTGGGTTCGATGCTGTGCGCCTTCTGGGCATTGGGCCATCTGCCGTTGGCGCAGGCGGTCTCGCTCTCGTACTCCACGCCGCTGTTCGTCACCATCGCCGCCGTGCTGTGGCTGGGCGAGACCGTGCGCGTGCGCCGCTGGGCCGCCGTCGTCGTCGGCTTCATCGGTGTACTGGTGATCGTGCGTCCCGGTACCGCGGGCTTCACTGCGGGCAGTCTGGTCGCGGTGGCCGCCGCCGTGCTCAGCTCGCTGGTGGCGATCCAGATCAAGCAGCTGACCCGCATCGACAGCGCCGACACCGTAGTGCTCTACACCTACGTGTTCTGGGTGCCATTGTCGTTGGTGCCGGCCGTGTTCGTGTGGGTCTGGCCCACCGGCATGGCGTGGCTGTGGCTGCTGGCCACCGGCGTGCTGGGCACCATCGGCCAGCTGCTGTGGACGCGTGCGCTGCGCCTGGGTGAAGTCTCCGCACTGACCCCGATCAGCTTCCTGCAACTGCCACTGGTGACGCTGTTCGGCTGGCTGCTGTTCAACGAAACGGTGGACCGCTGGACCATCATCGGTGCCGGCATCATCCTCGCCGCCAACGCGTACATCGCCCATCGCGAGGCCGTGCTGTCGCGCCGCGCCGCAAGCGCAGCGGCCTCGGCGGCAGCCAAGCCCGCCGAGTAGATCCGCGCCATGCACGGATGATTCCTGTCCGCCCGATCAACGATGGCGGCACAAAGAGCTGCCGAGCGTAACTGTAGAGTCGAGCCATGCTCGACTCATCGCGCGAAGCGCGACGGTTCACCCATGGCAGGTGACGTGCATTTACAACGCGCGATACACCCGCTCCGCCGCATCGAACACATTGCCCGGTGCGAACTGCTCGCCCAGGTAATGTAGCGACTGTCGGCGCAGTTGCGGCGAACGCTCCTCGCCATCGCTGCCCAGCAGCACCTGCTGGAACTCGATCAGATCCTGCAGGATGCGCCAGTGCCGGTACCAGGCGATCCAGCGCGGGTCGCCGCGGTCGCTGCCGTAGCCGTCCTCGAAGCCCAGCGGATTCTCGCGCCCCCAGCGCCCGCCAACCGCCGCACCGATGAACATCAGGTCGCGCTCGCGCGGTGCCAGCGACAGGCCATCCCAATCGATCAGGTGCAGGCCCCCGTCATTGCCCATCAGCAGGTTGCCGGCATGCAGATCGGTGTGGCACAGGTGCAGGTCTACCGGCACGTACTGCAAGGCCGCGAGCAGTTCCCGTGCCTGTGAATGCAGCGCCGCGATGCGCGCATGCTGCTGGTCCCATACCGAAACGAATGCGCGGCCCAGCCCGTCCTTCGCGGCCGCCAGGCCCTCGCCGGCCAACCACTGCCCGACGGTCTCCAGCGCTGCGGTTTCCAGCCGCACGATCGGCAGCGCCTGCTGCAGTTCCGCCGGCAGCTGCGCGCCGTGCAGGCGCCGCAGCACCTCACCCAGCCGTTTCCACTGGGTGCGGCTCAACGCTGCCTCGAACCCGGACTGGCCTTCCACATAAGGGAACAGGGTGAACTGCAATCCCCAACGCTGTACCGACGCACCACCGGTCAGTGCCGGCCACGGCGCGACGATCTCATCGATACCCAACGTGCCGCGCATCCAGTGCAGGCTGTCCCACACCGATGGGTCGACCTGGTAGGTGCGGCATTTCAACCACCACTGCCCGTGCCGCGCATCGACGCGATACACGCTGGCATTGGCGTCGGCGCCCACCGGGCGTGGCACCACGGCGGTCGGGGTGATGCCATAGGATTGTTGCAGGACTTCGCCGAGATGCTGCGCCGAAGCGAATGACATGGATGCAAGCGGAAAGTGTTACCTGCCGCCACTATCGCAGATGCGCTCGCCACGACACAGACATGTCCGTCACAACATCACCTCGGCACGACCAAAGAACTAGCCTGCAATACGGCGCATCACCGCCTCCAGCGGACCGCGCGCGAACTGCCATGACCACAGCCACGCCGCAGCGGTCGCCAGCATCAGGAACAGCAGCGCCCACAGCAGCACCGACGCAAGCGAGGCACTGCCATCAAGCAGGCCCAGGCTTTCCAGCGTGCCCATGCCCAGCAGGATGTGACCCACATACAGGGTCAGGGTCATGCGCCCGGCCGCGGTGAACGGCTCCAGCCAGTCGCCCGGGCGTACACGCGTCAGCCACAGGCAGGCGGCGATGACACTGCAGGCCGCGCCCGCACCAGTAAGCACGTAGGCGGGTCCCGGCGGCATCGGCTGCGTTCCCAGCCACGCCTGCCAGAGCGTTCCCTGTGCGAGCTGCTGCACGCCATGTCCAGCCGCGATCAGCAACAGGCCCAGCACCAGCAATGCATGCTGCACCCGAGGCTGCGACAACTGAAGGCGCGCCAGCAGCATGCCCAGCAGGAAGAAGCACAGCCACGGCATCAACGGGTGGAAGCCATTGAACAGCAGGTTGCGGGCCGCGCCCGGCCATTGCCACAGACCGGCGTATTCCAGCGTCTGCCAGTTCCATCCCTGGCTGTAATCCCAATGCAGCAACGCCCAGAACGAACAAGCCGCCAGGCCCACGATGCTGGCCAGCAACACCCGCGGCGAGGCACGCAGCCACACCACCGCCAGCGCGAAATACACCGCGTAGTAGTGCAGGATATCGGCCGGGAACAGGGTCAGGTTGAGCAGGCCCAGCACCATCAGGAACAGCGCGCCTCCAGGTCTGCAGGCTGGCCGGCCACCACCCTTGCCGCTGCGTGGCCAACACCAGGCCCAAGCCAGCCAGCGTAACGAACGTCGCCGAAGCCTTGCCTTCCAGAAGGTGGAAGAAGCCTGCCAACCATCCTGTGCCTTCTGCAGGCACGGCCATCGCCAGGCGGAAATTGACCAGCACCATGCCGGCCAGTGCCAGGTAGCGGGCCAGATCCAGGCCATGCAACCGCCGGTCCACGCCACTCATGCACGCGCCCCCAGCAGCAGCGCCAACAGGCCAAGGTCCAACGGCGCGCCATCTGGATCGCCCACTCCACCAAGGCCCCGGCGCAGCGCATCGCTTTCGATGGCATCCAGCAACACCTGTGCCTGCAGTGTTGGGGCCAGCGCGGGGCGCCGCCGCTCGCGCTGTGCAACGTGCTGCAGGGCATCGGCCAGAACCTGCTGCAGTTGCCTGCGGTTGGCCGCGAAGGCCTCGGCCACGGCAGGGTTGCGTGCACTCTCGGCCAGCACCTCCACCGCAAGCGTTGCCCATTCCGGCTGCCCGCACAGCGCGTGGAAGTCCTGCAGGAAGGCCATCACCTGTGCCCGGTCGCCGTCGGCGCCCGCCAGGCGCTGCAGCATCGGGGCCAGCTCCTCGCTCTCGGCCACCGCTACCGCAAGGATGATCGCCTCCTTGCCCGGGAAGTGGTTGTAGAGATTGCCCAGGCTGACGCCAGCCGCCTGCGCGATGTCACGCATGCTGGTCTGGTGGAATCCCTTCACGAGGAAGCACTGCAGGGCGGCCTGCAGGATCTGCGCGATGCGTTGCTCGTTGCGGTCGGCTCGGTTCATGGCGTAAATAGTGAACGAACGTTCGTCCAATTAGAAGCTGGCGATCCGGCCAACGCCGGGCTCCGTTCAGCCAGCCTTGACCTCAACTGCGGTTGAGGCCCGATGCTGCGCGGCCTGTCCCACGCTCAACCCGGAGTTCCTGCATGCCACGGATGATCACCACCCTGCTCGACAGCCGCGTGCTGTGGTTCCTCGCGCGGCTGTTGCTGGCCGTGGTGTTCCTGTCCTCGGGCCTGGCCAAGCTGCTGGCGTGGGACAACAGCGTGGCCGAAATGCAGTCGGCCGGGCTGCAACCGCCTGTGCTGTTCAACATCGCCAGCGCCGTGGTGCTGCTGGGCGGCGCACTGTGCCTGCTGCTCGATCGCCTGCTCTGGCTGGGCAGCGGCGCGCTGGCGGTGTTCATGCTGCTGACCATCGTCATCGTGCATACCTTCTGGAACAAGCACGGCGCCGAACAGCAGCTGGCCCTGTTCTTCGCGCTGGAACACCTGAGCGTGGTCGGTGGCCTGATCTGCGCGGCCATCGCCAGCCATGCGCGGGCTCAGAAGAACTCGTCGAGCAACCGGTAGAACGCCAGCCGGCGCTCGTCGGCCACCGCGCCGTAGCGTTGGAACAACGGCGCGACCCAACGCGTGTCGCCGAAGTTGTGGACCAGGCTGCGCGCGGCCAGCGCCAGATCCTGGTAGCGGTCGGCCACACCCAGCCGGCCACAGTCGATGAAACCACTGAAGCGACCCTGGACCGCCATCAGGTTCGGCAGGCAGGCGTCTCCATGGCTGACCACCAGGTCTTCATGGTCGGGCTGGATGCTGCACAGTTCGGCGAAGACCTGCTGCGGACTCTGGCCCAGGCGTTCGTCATCGAAATCATCGGCATCCACCAGGCCCGCTTCAATGCGGGCCTGCGCGACCTGCACGCGCGACGCCAGTCGCTGGTCGAACGGACAGGCTGCCACCGGCAACGCATGCAGCCCGCGTAGCGCGTCGGCCAGCAGCTCCACCAGCTGCTGTGGCGCGAGCTCCGGCAACGAGGCCAGGTCGTGGCCAGGCAGCGCGCTCATCAGCAACCAGCGCCGGCCCGCCTCTTCGGCAGTGGCAATCACCGTTGGCACCGGTTGTCCCTGTGCCTGCAGCCAACGCAGGCGTGCGATCTCATCGCCCAGCTCACTGAAGGCGTCGATCACTTCCGACTTCAGGAAGGCATCGGCCTGGCCCGGCCGATGCACGCGGGCAACATCCGCACGCGACACACCGATCGATTGCCGCTCGATGCGCGCATCGGCCAACGCCTCCTGCCAAGCCCACGGCAGCGGCATGTCATCAGTGATGGATTCGGGTGCTTCCATGCCAAGGTGTTCCTGTTGCCGGTGACCCCACGGATTCTCGCTCATCCTGCATGGACCGCAGCCAACAACAACGCGGAAAGGTACATGCCCAGGCCGAACACACTGTGCGCCACCAGGCTGCGCAGGCGCGCCTTGCCCGGCGCCGGGGTCTTTGAAGCGGCAATGCCCGCGCCCATGCCCGGCTGCAGGATGAGGAACGGTGCGGCGACGCTGAGGATGCCGAAGGCCAGCGCCGGCCACAGTGTCGGCGCCTGCACCCAACCGTTCCCCACCGCGGCCAGCAGCAACGCGGCGAAGACCACACCGATCACGTAATGCGCGGTCCAACCCAGCGCTCGCCACTGACCGCTGCCGAGCGGCCGATGCCATCGTGGCGGAAGCGCCCGCGCGGCAGATGCCCCAGCCAGCGGCCCACCGTCGCGAAATCCAACGAGGGAATGCCGAGCAGCCGCCGCTGCACCAGCGCCCACAGGTCCATCACTGCGGTCGCTCCCACGCCGACCACCACCGAATCCATCACGAATGTCGCCAGGCCAGCCATATCGCGCACCTTCAATTATTTGCTTGAATGATAGAGCGATGCTAGCGTGCGCCGCATGAACGCTGCAACAGAGCCACCGCTCTCACCGCTGGAAGCCTTGGCCGAGATCGCCCGCACGCTCGGCCATGCCCATCGCCTGGCCCTGCTGGAGCACATCGCCCAGGGCGAGCGCGCCGTGGAGCGCCTGGCCGAACTGACCGGGCTGTCGGTGGCCAATACCTCCCAGCATCTGCAGCAGCTGCGCCGTGCCGGCCTGGTTCAGACCCGACGCGATGGCAAGCGCATCCTCTACCGCAGTGGTGAGGGTCCGCTGGGCAACCTGCTGGCCGCGCTGCGCGACTATGCCGACCACCAGCGCAGCGAGATGCACGGCGTGATCCACGACAGCCTGCAGCGCCGCGATGCTCTGGAAGGCCTGACTGTCGAGCAGTTGCTGGAACAACGCAGCAGCGTGGTGCTGCTGGATGTGCGGCCGCGTGAGGAATTCGATCTGGGCCACTTGCCCGGCGCGCTGAACATTCCCGTTACGGAACTGCGTGCACGGATGGACGAACTGCCGCGTGCCGTCCACATTGTCGCGTACTGCCGCGGTCCCTACTGCGTGCTGTCCAACGATGCGGTGGCGATGCTGCGCGAGGCCGGACTGACCGCGCAGCGGCTCGCCGCCGGTTACCCCGAATGGAAGGCCGCCGGCCTGCAGGTGGACCTGCCCCGGCACTGAGCGAGACACCGGTCATGGATGATGTGTTTGCCCCGTTGATCGATGCGACCTGGCGCAGCGTGTTCTCCGGGCAGCGCATGCTGCAGGATGATCCGCTGCTGCAGTTGGCGTGCAGCGATGATTTCGATGAGGGCGAGGACGGCATGCTGCTGCAGCCGGTCACGGGCCCCGCGCGCGCACTGCTGCGCCCGGCCCTGGCCGCTCGCCTGCAACTGCATGCGCAGCCGCACTGGACGCTCCCGCAGCTGCAACTGCGCCTGCAGCAGCTCGGCCAGCGCACGCATGGTGCGGATCGTGTCTTCTACTTCCCTGCCGCAGAACTTGCAGCCCTGGCCGAGCGCCCTGCACCGCCACATATCCGCCGTCTTGGCCCGACCGACGCAGCCGCGTTCGACGGGTTCCAGGCCAGCGCGAGCGAGGAGGATCTGGATGCCGCCTGGGTCGAGCTGGACCACTGGCAGGTGTTCGGCGCCTTCGATGGCGAGCGGCTGGTTGCCGCGGGAAGCATGTACCCGTGGAGCCTGGATCCGGCCCTGGCCGACATGGGCGTGCTGACCCTTCCCGAAGCCCGCGGTCGCGGGCACGCGCGCCAGCTGGTACGCGCCATGGCCGTGTCCGCACAGACGGCCGGGCTGCAGCCGCAGTACCGTTGCCAGCTCGACAACACCGCCTCGATCATTACCGCCGAACGCAGCGGCCTGCGTGCGTTCGCCGATTGGGACACCGTTCTGGCGGCCGACTGAGGCCGCCGCAGTACAACAAGGAAGCAACATGAAATTGATGGTCATCGGCGCCAGCAGGGGCCTCGGTCGGGCGTTCGTGGAAGGCCTGTGCAGTGCAGGCGACACCGTCATCGGCGTTTCACGCAACCGACCGCGCGATATTGAATGCCCCGAGGGCGTCACCCTGCAGTGGATCGAAGCCGATCTGTCCCAGCCGACCGTGGCTGCCGACCACATCGCAGCACAGGCACCTGCCGATCTGGATGTGCTGATCCACAACCTGGGCATCTGGGAACAGACCGCCTTCAGCGACGAGTACGCCTTCCTCGACGAAACCGATGCCGCACTCATCCAACTCGTCGACGTCAACATCACCGCCACCCTGGTGCTGCTGCAGCGCCTGCTGCCGCGGGTGCTGGGCGCGCCACGCCCGCAGCTGGTGCTGACCGGCTCGACCTCGGCACTGCCACGCAGCGGCCGCCCGGAAGTGGCGTTCGGCGCATCCAAGTTCGCGCTCAACGGCATCGCCGATGCACTGCGCGAGGGCTTCCGCGATCGCCGCCTGGCGGTGACCAGCCTGCAGCTGGGCTACCTCAACACCGACGATGCACTGTCGGTGCCGGTGGCGGAGGCCGCAGCGCGCGGCGACGGCGAGCTGGTGCCGGTGCACGACGTCGTTGCGGTGGTGCGCGCGTTGCTGCAGCTGTCACCGTCCGGCTTCGTGCGCGAACTGGTGCTGCCGGCCATCGCCGACCCGCGCTACTGACCGCGCCTGCACAGGCCAGGCTCGACCTCTTCGCGCAACAGGTACCCGAGCACGATGGCGGTCAGCACGGTCGCCATCGCCAGGACAAACAGCTGGCCACGGACGGACTCCATGTATGCCTGGGCCAGCGCCGTTCTCGAAACGCCGGGCAATGCCTCCACCGCTCCGCCAAGGTCGCCCATGGACAGCCTGTGCACGGCGGCACGGGCCACGACGCTGGCCTCAAGCGCCATACTCCCGCCAATGCGGGATGAGAGCATGATGCCGACAAGCGCGAGGGCAATGGAATCGCCTGCCAGTCGCATTGCGTTGAAGATGCCCGCGGCCATGCCTGCCTGCTCTTTGCCAACCACGCTGACCGCCAGGCCATCCATGATCCCCCAAGGCAGACCGATGCCGATCCCGATGACCAGCATCGGCATCCAGCGCACCGAAGGTAGCTGGAACACCTGGGCCAGCCATGCCAGCCCAAGCGCGCCGATCAACAGGCCCGCACAGCAGAGCGTCCGCGCCGGAATCCAGCGCAGCAGGTAACCGGCAACCAGGGGCACAACCAGCAAGGGTGCAGACAGTGCTGCCATCGCCAGTCCAGCCTCGGTGGGCCGCAGTCCTTCAACACCGATGAACCCCGCCGGCAGCACCACCAGAAGGACGACATACGAGAACGCAGGCGCAGCGGCGAGAATCTGCACGCCGACAAAGCGCCGGTTGCGGAACAGCCCGAGATCCAGCAGCGGTGTTCGATGGGAGCGCTCGACGGCAATGAACGCGGCCAGCAACACCATCGAGAGCGCCAGCAGTACCAGCGTCTGCGGATGCAACAGGCCGCGTTCCGGCAGCACGATCATGGCGTAGGTGAGAGACCCCAGCGCCAGCATGAAGGTGACGGCGCCCAGCCAATCCAGGCGTGGCGAACCGGTGCTCTTCGATTCGACGGATGACAGGGCGACCAACGGTACGGTCAGGGCGGCCAGCAACGCAGGCAGGAAGAACACCCATTCCCAGCCCAGCGCATCGATCAATCCGCCTGCCAGCAGCGGACCGCCTGCAGCTCCTGCACCAAAGGTGGTGCCGATCAGGCTGAACACCCTGGCCCGCGCCTGGCCGTCGAACACCTGCGCCAGCGACGCCATCGCACCGGCAAACGCAGCCGACGCCGCCATCCCCTGAAGCAGTCGCAGTGCATTGATCCACGCCACATCGGGCATCAAGGGGATCAGGCCGGTGACGAGCGCAAACGACGCCCCGCCCAGAAGCCAGATCCGGCGCCTGCCATGCAGATCGGCCAGCCCACCGGCCACCAGCGTGGTGCAGCCGTAGGTCAACAGATAAGCGTTGATGATCCAGGACAACGCCGCAGGCGAACCGCCCAGCGCGTCCCGGATGGCGGGAATGCCAACGGCGGGGCTGGCAATGCTCAACGGAATGGTGAGCGCGGTCAGACAGCCCGCCAGCACCACTCCAAAGCGTGATGATCCGGCCGTCTCAGCAGAAGCAACTGACATGTCGATGAAACTCCAGCGTGGCCAGGCGCCACCCCATTGATGCTATCGACGACGCTATCGCCTAAGAATCCATCGTTGTGTCCGTGCTTTAATGACATGAACGTCATCAATGGCCATGTCATGGACAGCTTTGCCGGTCTCAGCCTCTTCGTTCTGGTCGCCGAGGCACGCAGCTTCGCGGCCGCAGCACGACAGCGTGGCATCACCCCTTCGGCGGCAAGCAAGACCATTGCCCGGCTGGAAGAGCGCCTGGCCGCCCGCCTGCTGAATCGCAATACCCGCAGCGTCAGCCTGACTGCCGAAGGCGAGCAGTTCCTTGAACGCTGCCGTCGCATCATGACCGAGGTCGCCGCAGCGGAGCGCGAGCTGACCGACGCCCAGGCCGCGCCCAGCGGTCGCCTGAAGGTCAGTCTTCCACTCGCCAGCGGACTGATGCTGCCGGTGCTATCGGCCTTTGCGCACCGCTTTCCCGCCATCGAACTCGACCTGCACTTCAGCGACCGTCTTGTCGATGTCATCGAGGAGGGCTTCGACGCCGTTGTCCGCACGGGCAACCCCGCCGACTCCAGGCTGCACGGCCGCAACCTCGGCAGTGCCCGCCTGCTCTGTGTGGGCGCCCCTGCGTACTTCGCCAAGCGCGGCACGCCACAGCACCCGGATGATCTGAGCGGCCACGCATGCCTCCTCCATCGCTTTCCCGGCACCGGCCTGATCGAACGTTGGCCGCTGCCCACGCATGAGGGAGGCACTGAGCCACGGCTGACTGCCGCAATGACCGCCAATCATCTTGAGACGATCCTGCACATGGCCATTGATGGCCATGGCATTGCGTGCCTGCCCGACTTCGCCACGCGTGATGCGCTGGACCGCGGTGAACTCGTCAGCGTCCTGGACCCATGGAGCACCGAGCGCAGCACCTTCTGGGCCCTCTGGCCAAGCCATCGTCATCAGCAGCCGCGTGTACGCGCATTTGTCGATTTCATGGCCGAACACCTCCTGCCCGAACCCAGCCAGTGCAATTGAACCTGCGCCCTGCTGCGACTACGCTGCTCGTCACTGGCCGTCGGTCACAGGCGGGAACCTGCTATGGATGCGCTTTCACGGGTCTCGGCCCAGGTCCTGGACAGCGCCCTGCCCAGCCTGCCGCTGTACCTGCTGCAGGCCACGGCGGTGATCGGCATGATCGGCGTGCTGCTGATCGCCACCCGCCGCGCCGGCCATGCCATTGAAGGCCGTCGCCTGTATGTCGGCGTGGCGCTGGGCCTGATCTACCTGTTCAATTCCTGGTTCGTGGCCCGTTACACCCAGGGTGTGGTCAAGCTGCACCTCGGCTTCGACATCCTGCTGGTCAGTGGCCTGCTGGGCGGTTGGCGCGGCGGCCTGACCTGCCTGGCCGCCAGCCTGCTGGCGCGCTACCAGTTTGCCGGCACCCAGTATTTCCTGCCGGCCGGCCTCGAGGCCACGCTGCAGATGCTGGCCGGCGTCTGGCTGCGCAGGCGCCTGCACCCGCGCATGCTCAATGAGCTCTCGCTGCGCGTGATCCTGCAGGCCTGGGGCGTGCGTATCGCCGTCACTGCGTTGGGCCTGGCACTGGGCGTCGCAATCATCGGCGCCAATCAGCTGCCCGTGGAGGAGTTGGCAATCCAGCGCCTGCTGGCACTGCCACTATCGCTGCTGATGCTCGGCGCGGTGTTCGCGCTGGTCTACAACGATGCGCAGATCGATGCACAGCGTCAGCGCGAACAGGCCTGGCTGCGCATCGATCCGATCAGTGGCCTGCCCAACATGCGTGCACTTGGCGAACGCCTGCAGCATTACTGGCGCGACAACGACGGCATCGGCAAGGCCTGCCTGATCGTGGCCGAGATGGGCAACCTGCGCGATCTGCGCCTGCGCTACGGGCCGCTGCAGGACAACGGCCTGTGGCAGCGCGACAGCACCGACGAGGTGCATCGGCTGCTGCCCTCGCTGCCAGCCGGGCAGCTGGAGATCTACCAGTTCGGCGATGCCGCGCTGGCGATCCTGGTGCGCGACCTGGCCTTGTTCGAACTGCGCACGCAGCCGCAGATCACCGAGCTGGCCAGCAACCTGGCCGATCGGGTCGGCCGCGATTGGCCCGGCTTCCGGCCGCTGTTCCGCTGTGCGGTGGTCGAACTGAAGCCCCCCTCCGATGCCGACGAAGGACATCTTCCGTTCCGCGCGATCACCGTGGCGCTGAGTGCGATCGAATCCGGCGTCGTGTTCTTCGACGATCCGATCCAGCGCGACAGCGAGATCGACGCCCTGATCGAAGTCGCCCTCGAACGCTGGTTGCAGCAGGGAGATGCGCCCCTGTGCTACCAGCCCAAGCATCGCCTCCAGGATCGCCAGCTGGTCGGCGCCGAAGCACTGCTGCGCATGCGCGACGGCGAGGGCCGGCTGATCGCGCCGATGCGGGTGATCTCGCTGCTGCGCCGGCAGGGGCGGTTGGCTGAACTGGAATGGGCCACGCTGCAATCGGCCATCCACTTCCTGCAGCAGTGCCGACGCGATGGCTCGCAGCTGAAGATCGCCGTGAACGTTTCGGCCGAGTCACTGCGCCTGCCCGACTTCGGCCTGCGCCTGCAGGAATTGCTGGCACTGCACGATGTGCCCGGCGTGATGCTGCGCCTGGAGATCGTCGAATGGACCGAGATCGTCGAACGCGACGTGGTCGATGCCAACATCGCACAGCTGCTGGCGGCGGAGGTCACGCTGTCACTGGATGATTTCGGTGCCGGCTATTCAACCCTGATCCTGCTCTCGCAGCTGGCCATTGCCGAGGTCAAGATCGAGCAGGCGTTGATTGCCACGCTGTCCGACGCCAAGTCGCAGTCGATCGTTCGCTTCATCGTCGAAGTCGCGCACCGCTGCGGCGCGATCGTAGTGGCCGAGGGTACCGAAACCCTCGCGCAGGAACAGCAACTGCGCGCACTGGGCGTGGATGTCGGCCAGGGCTATCTGTACTCGGCGGCGCTGCCGGCCGACGAGTTCCGCCGCTTCGCCGCCAGCTAGACCGCGTAGTAACCCAGGAACATCGCCACCGCCGATTCGGCCACGCGTGCCCGCTCCTGTTCGTTCAACGGCGCCTGCCCCATCGTCACCTGCGGCCAGAATGCAAAGCTCTTCACCAGCCCGTGCAGCTGGTGGCCGGCGAACTCCGGATCGACCTGGCGCAGCCGGCCATCGGCGATTGCCGCACGGATCCACGCACTCTCACCGCTTTCCTTCTCGCCCATGCGGCAGACGATGGCCTGCGCACGTTCCGGCGAATGGATGATCTCGGCCATTGCCACCCGTGCCAGGTCGATGAAGTTGGCATCGCTGAGCAGTTCCAGCTTCTGCCCCAGCAGCTGCATCAGCTGCGCCTGCAGCGGCTGATCGGCGCGGTACGGCAGTGCGTCGCTGGCCACGCTGCGCTCCCACAGCTCCTCCAGGATCATCGAGAACAACGCTTCCTTGCTCGGGAAGTGGTTGTAGACGGTGCGCTTGGAGACCCCCGCCACCTCGGCGATGCGGTCCATGCTGGTCGCCTCGTAGCCCGATGCCCGGAACTCCTCCACCGCCGCACGCACGATGGCTTCGCGTTTGCGGTCGGTCAGGCGTTGCGGGGCACGGGACATGGCGGAAACCGGATAGCTGAACGGACGCCACCATTTTACACCCGGCAGTGTACTTTTGAAAAACACGAAACTACACTGTGCAGTGTACCCAGCGGACGTCACCCATGAAGCGCCTGCTCCTTGTCCTTTTGCTTGGAATCCTCGCCGTGACCGCCTACACCTTCTGCAAGTCCTGGTCCCTCCCCGACTTCCCCGATTCGCCGCAGTACCGCGACGGCAAGTTCCGCAATGCCCTGCCGCGTCCGGCGATGGGCCTGCGCGATGGCGCGGAGATCTGGTGGACGTTCCTGTTCAACAAGCCCAAGGGCACCGTGCCCGCCCACCCCATTCCGGTGCTGCCGCTGGACCGTGCAACCCTGGACGCCGCGCCTGATCGCAGCCTGTTCCGGCTCGGGCATTCCACGATCCTGCTGAAGCTGCGCGGCCAGTACTGGCTGACCGATCCGGTGTTCTCCGAGCGCGCTTCGCCGGTACAGTGGCTGGGCCCGGCGCGCTTCCACGCACCGCCGATCAGCATCGACGAACTGCCGCCGATCGCCGGCGTGATCCTCTCGCACAACCATTACGACCACCTGGACCATGCCGCAGTGATGCAGCTGGCCGGCAAGACCGCGCGCTTCATCGCACCGCTGGGTGTGGGCGACCAGCTGATTGCGTGGGGCGTGGACGCCAGCAAGGTCGAACAGCTGGACTGGTGGCAATCGACCGAGGCCAGTGGCCTGCGCCTGATCGCCACCCCGGGCCAGCATTTCTCCGGCCGCGGGCTGGGCGACAGTGATCGCAGCCTGTGGGCGTCATGGGTGATCCAGGACGGCGACTTCCGCATCTTCTTCAGCGGCGACACCGGCTACTTCGACGGCTTCAAGGCCATCGGTGAGAAGTACGGCCCGTTCGACCTGACCATGATCGAAACCGGTGCCTACGACCCGCGCTGGGCCTTCGTGCACATGCAGCCCGAGCAGACCCTGCAGGCGCACCTGGACCTGCGCGGCAAGTGGCTGCTGCCGATCCACAACGGCACCTTCGATCTGGCGCTGCACGCCTGGCAGCAACCGTTCGAGCGCATCACTGCATTGGCTGACGCAAAGAACGTGCCGGTGGCCACGCCGATGATGGGCGAAGCACTGGACATGCAGGCGCCGCAGGCGGGTACACGCTGGTGGGAGACGGTGGAGCTGTAATGGGGGATGCCGCTTGACCTGCCGGAAGCCATGTAGAGCCGAGCCATGCTCGGCTGCTTCTGAGAAGTGCGCCGTGGACGTCAAACAAGCTCAGCTTTGGAGTCACCGCAATTGGAGACGCCGCCAGCATTGCTGACATCGACATGCACGGTTATCAATTCGGCTTCCGGTACCGCATTCTGGACCTGCACGCATGCGGCACGCGCGACATCGTCTGCGGCTGTGCCTTCTCGCTGGAATCGCAACGCCAACACGCCCGGCGAACCACTGCCCAGCAGCGCATCGTCGCACCCCACCTCTGCAAGACCTCGCTCAAATGCACTGAGATCTTTTCCGGTATCAGGCACTCGGTACATCAGCGTGAAACTGAACTCCATCATCAATCCATTTCAGATCGGTGGTCGTTGCCAATCAGCATAGGGGCAAGCCTGCAGCCGTCCAGAGCCACATCCGTCAGCGCTCCCGCGATGGCAGCGCCAGCGCCCGGCGGCGCTGCAGTGCGTCATGTAACCGATTACATCCCTTGCTAGCGTAGCGCTCGCCCGATTCCGGTCGAACCTGCGAGGCTGTCCGTAATGACGTTGCGCGCCGAACGCTCCAAGGTCTCCCGCCCACCTGCCCCATGGCGACCCGCCGCCACTCTGATGCTCGCCGTCCTGGCATCCTCCGCGCAGGCACAGACATTGCCACCACGCAGCCAATGGCAGGCCAGCGCCTCCTCGCAGCAGGTACCGGCGATGGCGATCAGCCATCTGATCGACGGCGACCCCAAGACCGTCACCGGCGGCGCCTTCAGTCCGGGCCACTGGTTCCAGATCGATCTGGGTGCACCGACGCTACTGGCGGGCGCACGGATCACCTGGGATGTCTCCAATCCAGAGGGCTATTCACTGCAGACCTCGCTGGACGGCACACAGTGGCAGACCGCGTACACCATGGCCGATTCGCTGGGCGACGTGGAAACGCTGTACTTCGCGCCACGCCAGGCGCGCTACCTGCGGTTGGCCAGCCCACAGCGCACCTCCGATTGGGGCGTGTCGATCTTCGAGATGGAGCCGCTGGACAGCACGCTCAGCGCACGCATCAGCGGTGTCGATGCAGCGCAGGCGGCGGCGCTCTGGCAAGGCGGTGGCACCGTCGCGGTTCCAGCCGGAAAAGGTGGATCCCATACGTTCGAGATCATGCTGCCTCGCGCCCAGTCCACGGCCGGTCTCGCGGTCGACTGGGCCGATGGCGGGCGCGGCGCCGCCCGCTTGCAGGCGCAGGACGCACAGGGCCGATGGCAGGACCTCGCACACGATGCACAGGCGGCCAGCCATCGGCAGAGTTGGCTGGCTGCTGACACGGCACAACCTCTACGTGCATTCCGCCTGGCCGTGGACGGCACTGCCCCGCAGATCGCACGCCTGCGCCTGCTTGGCCCGAAAGCCGTGATGACGCCGATGAAGCGCTACCAGATTGCCGCCAGCGGTGCGCAACGTGCGTTGTTCCCCGCCTCGCTGCAGATGCAGCAGACCTACTGGACCGCAGTTGGCGTGCACGCAGGGCGGCAGAAATCCATCTTCGACGAATACGGCAACCTGGAAGCGTTCAAGGGCGCACCGCTGGTGCAGCCGATCTGGCGCAATGCCGATGGCAGCGCAGCCGGTGCCGCCGGGCAGAAGGTGCAGCACGCACTGCGCGACGGCTGGAAGCCAATGCCCTCCGCCACCTGGTCACCGCAACCCGGGCTGGAGCTGCGCAGTGAGGTGTTCGCCATCGAGCGCGATGGCCAGCCGGTGACCTTCCTCCGCCATCGACTGCACAACACCGGCACCACGGCGATCGACGGCACGCTCAGCCTGGTCGTCCGCCCCATGCAGATGAATCCGCCGTGGCAGAACGGCGGACTGTCGCCGATCCGCGAGGTGCGCATCGACGGACAGGCGGTGCGCATCAATGGCCGCTCGCTGCTGCACTCGCTCACGCCGGTGGCTGCGTCCGGCGTGGCGCCGTTCGGGAAGGACGGCACAACGGAGATCACCGCGGACATCGCTGCCGGCGAACTGCCTTCCTCGCAGCAGGCACGTGACGAGCAAGGACTGGCCGCAGCCGCATTGAGCTACCGGATCCGCCTCGCGCCCGGTGCCAGCGATGCGGTGGTCGTGGCGTTCCCACTCGGTACCGCCGCTGCCGATGCCAATGGCGTGCTGCCCGAGGCGCCTGCGCTTGACCTGTCCACGCTGCCCCGTGATGCCAATGCGGCGTTCGAGACGCTGGCCACGCAGGCGTCCGCAGATTGGCAGGCGCGGCTGGGCCAGGTTGGCCTGCGCCTGCCCGATCCCTCGCTGGTCGACATGCTGCGCGCGCAGGCTGCCTACATGCTGATCAACCAGACCGGCCCGGCCATGCAGCCCGGCCCGCGCAACTACAACCGCTCCTTCATCCGCGATGGCATGGCCACCTCGGCGGTGCTGCTGCGTATGGGCGAAGCCAAGGTCGCGCGCGACTACCTGGCGTGGTACAGCCAGCACGGCGTGCACGGCAGCGGACTGGTCTCGCCGATCCTCAACGACGATGGCAGCGTCAACACCGGCTTTGGTTCGGACATCGAGTACGACAGCCAGGGCCAGTATGTGGCACTGGTCGCCGATGTCGCCCGCCTCGATGGCGGTGCGGAGTCGGTGCGCGCGTACCTGCCGAAAGTGAAGGCGGCGCTGCGCTTCCTGCAGCAGTTGCGCGAGCGCACGCTCGTAGCGGGTTACATGGCTGACCAGCCAGCGCCGGAGCGCTTCGCGGGCATTCTTGCGCCGTCGATCAGCCATGAGGGCTACCCTTCGCCCACCCACAGCTATTGGGATGACTACTGGGGACTGAAGGGCTGGCACGACGGCGCGTGGCTGGCAGAGGCACTTGGCGACCATGAAACCGCCCGTTGGGCGCGCGAACAGTACAAGCTGCTGTACGACGCACTGCATGCCTCGATCCGGGCGACGATGGCGTGGAAGGGCATCGACTTCATTCCGTCCTCGGCGGATCTGGGCGATGGTGATCCCACCGGCGTATCGATCGCGCTGGATCCCACCGGCGCGCAGAGCGTGCTACCGGCAGAGGCGCTGCGAACCACCTTCGCCCGCTATCTGGACGATGTGCGCAAGCGCAACCAGCCAGGCGCGCTATACGCCTATACGCCCTACGAAATCCGCAACGTGCTGAGCTATGTGCATCTTGGTCAGCCGGACGTGGCTGACGAGCTGTTGCAGGGCCTGCTTCATGATCGACGCCCGCTTGAATGGCAGGTGCTGGCCGAAGTGGTGCATTCGCGGCTGCGCTTCCCGCGCTACCTCGGCGACATGCCGCATACCTGGATCGGTGCCGAATACGGCCGCACGCTGTTCGGCATGTTGATGCGCGAGGACGATGACGCGTTGTCATTGCTGCCGGGCACGCCGCCGTCTTGGGTGGCCGGGGATGGGTTGGCGGTGGAACGCCTGCCGACCGCGTATGGCACGCTGCAGATGCAGGCGCGGCAGCGCGACGGGCTGCTGACGGTCACGCTGGGCAAGGGCTTGCGCAGCGGGACGGCGGTGAAGGTCTGGTGGCCGGCGCGCACGATGCCGAAGACGGTGCGTGTGGATGGACGCGAGGTTACCGCGTTCGATGCGGAAGGCGTGCGCGTGGCGAAGCCGTTCAAGACGCTGGAGGCGCGTTGGTAGAGTCGAGCTTGCTCGACTGCATTTCGCCGATCACCATGCGCCAGTCGAGCAAGCTCGACTCTACAGGGGCGCGCCGGCCATGCCCGGCGTCAGAGCGTCGGCAGCCCCGGCGGGTTGGTCTGCGACTGCGGCACGGCCTCCTCGGCCACATTCCATCGCTTCAGCGCCTGCGCATAGGTGCCACTGCCGATCTGGGTGTTCAGCGCCTGCGTCACCGCATCAGCCAGGCCGCTGCCCTTGCGCGTGGTCACCGAGATCGCTGCGGCGTTCGGCCAGCCCCCGGGAACAGGCCCACACGCCGCACCTTGCCATCGCGCGCCGAATAGGCGCCGGTGGCGTTGGGCTCGAACGAGACATCGGCGCGCCCGGTGATCACTGCCAGCCGCCCAACCACGGCGTCATCGAAGTACTGGTACTCCACCGGCTTCAAGCCAGCGGCGATGTTCTGCTGGTCCCACTGCCGCAGGATCTGGTCCTGGTTGGTGCTGGCACCGACCACCACCTTCAGCCCGGCAACGTCGGCCGGCTTTTCGATCTTCTGGATCGGCCCATCAGTGCGCGTGTAAATTCCCAGCAGATCGTAACGGTAGCTGGAGAAATCGAACTTCTTCTTGCGCTCTTCGGTCACCGTCACGTTCGACAGCACCGCATCGTACTTGCCTGATTCCAGACCCAGCGGCCAGTCGGCCCACGCCACCGGCACGATCACCAGCTTCAGGCCCAGCCCATCGGCAATCAGCCGCGCGATGTCCGGCTCGATGCCGACCACGTCCTTGCTGTCGGTACCATAGTCGGCCAGCGGCAGCTGCCCCGGATGGGTGGCCACGGTGAACGTACCAGGCGTGACAAAGCGATAGTCGACCGGGATCAACGCCTGCGCCTTCGGATCGAGCGTGCCCTTCAGGATGGCGGTGTTCGCACCCACCAGGCTGGTTGCGGCCACGGTGCCGGCATCCGGTGCCTGACGCACGCGCGAATAGACGATGCCGGCAATGCCAATGACCAGCACGCCGACGATCAACAGGGTGCTGCGCGAGGGGCGACGCGGTGCTGCAGGGCTCATGGTGTTCCTTTCGCAGTTACAGGGTCTTGGCCAGGAAATCGGCGGTGCGTTGCTGGCGCGGACGTTCGAACAGCGCCTCGGGCGTGCCCTGCTCGATCACCCGCCCCTGGTCCATCATCACCACGTGGTCGGCCACGCGGCGGGCGAAGCTCAGTTCGTGGGTGACAATCACCAGCGTGGTGCCGGAGCTTGCCAGCTCCTCGATCACG
Organism: Stenotrophomonas sp. 93052_Sma; assembly: GCF_056481145.1. Taxonomy (NCBI): domain Bacteria; kingdom Pseudomonadati; phylum Pseudomonadota; class Gammaproteobacteria; order Lysobacterales; family Lysobacteraceae; genus Stenotrophomonas; species Stenotrophomonas sp. 93052_Sma. The sequence goes on along the minus strand of NZ_CM151134.1, from coordinate 1,987,559 downwards.
CTGAGCACTTCGGCCACCAGCTCCGGGTCCAGTGCCGAGGTCGGTTCGTCGAACAGCAGCACCTTCGGTTGCAGGGCCAGCGCACGAGCAATCGCGATGCGCTGCTGCTGGCCGCCGGACAGCTGGCGCGGGAAGGCATCGGCCTTGTCGGCCAGGCCGACCCGTTCCAGCAGCGTGCGCGCCTGCTGCGCGGCCTGCGCACGCGGCACGCCGCGCACCGCGATCGGTGCCTCGATGATGTTCTCCAGCGCAGTCAGGTGCGGGAACAGGTTGAAGGCCTGGAACACCATGCCCACTTCCGCACGACGGCGGCGGATCTCACGTTCGGGCAGCTCGTACAGGGTGTCGCCATCGCGGCGGTAGCCGATCAGCTGCCCGCCGACGGTCACGTAACCGCTGTCGGCACGTTCCAGGTGGTTGATCAGCCGCAGCAACGTGGACTTGCCAGCGCCGGACGGGCCAATCAGCACGGTCACGCTGCCAGCGCGCAGGTCCAGGTTCACGTCTTCCAGCACCGGCTGGTCGCCGAACACCTTGCCTACGCCATGCAGCGACACCGATGCCCCCTCGCCCGCTTCAACCTGCGCGGCGATGCGCGGGCGATTGACCACGCGCGGTGCAGCCTCACCTGTGGCGCGCGTCGGTGACGAGACACGCGATACCGAACGCTCGCGCTGCAGCTGGCCGCGCGCAAAGCGCTGCTCCACGCGCCGCTGCAGCAGCGACAGCACGGTCAGGATCACCAGGTACCAGACCGTGGCCACCATCAGCAGCGGCACTACTTCCAGGTTGCGCCGGTAAATCACCTGCACGGTGTAGAACAGCTCCGGCAGCGCCAGCACGTAGACCACCGAGGTGCTCTTGGCCAGTCCGATCACATCGTTGAACGCGGCCGGCAGGATCGAACGCATCGCCTGCGGCAGGATGATGCGGCGCACCTGGCGACCGCGCGGCAGGCCAAGCGCGGCCGCAGCCTCGTACTGGCCGTGGTCGACCGAAAGAATGCCGCCACGGATCACCTCGGCCGAGAACGCGGCCTGGTTCAAGGTGAGACCCAGCACTGCGGCGGTGAACACACCGATCAGCTGCGTGGTCGGGTACGAGAACAGGCTGATACCGGTGAAGGGAACCCCCAGTTCGATGGTGCTGTACAGGTAACCCAGGTTGTTCAGCAGCAGCAACAGGACCAGCAGCGGGATCGAACGGAACAGCCACACATAGCCCCACGACACCGCCGACAGCAGCGGTGAACCAGAGACGCGGGCCAGCGCAAGCAGCGTGCCCAGCGCGAAGCCGAGGCCGGTGCCGAGCGCGGTCAGCAGCAGCGTGCGGCCCAGGCCTTCCAGCACCGGACGTGCGAAGAACCACTCCGCAAAGGTGCCCCAGCCCCAACGCGGATTGCCCAACACTGATTGCAGCCCGATCAGGATCAGCGCCAATGCCAGAAGGGTTCCGACCACCTGCAGCGGATGCCGGGCCGGCACGATCTTCAACGCCGGGGTGGGCGCCGGGCGTGTGGCAATGCCATCCAGCGCGGTCGAAGGCGTGCTCATGCGTGGGCTCCGTGCAGCACGGTCTGTGATGGCACGACGGCTGGCGCCGATACGCCCAAGTGCTTCTCGAACGGCAAGTGGGCGATGGATTCCGGATCGGCCTCCAGATCGAACAGCGCGGTGTAGCCGTGGTTGAGGTACAGGCCGACGGCTTCAGGCTGGCGGAAGCCGGTGGTCAGGAACACCCGTCGGTAACCCTGGCGCGCCGCCTGGTCCTCCAGTTCCTGCAGTACACGCCGCGCGATGCCCTGGCGGCGCAGGCCCGGCAGCGTCCAGATGCGCTTGAACTCGGCGGTGTCCGGATCGCGGTGCGGCATGAAGGCACCGCCGGAGATCGCCACACCATCGCGCAGCAGCAGCACGAACGCACCAACCGGTGCCGCGAACGCCTGTGCCGGGTAGCGCTGCAGTTCCTCGCGGGCGCTGCCGCCGATGCGTCGACGCACGTCGGCGTAGCGGCCGTCGTACTCCTGCTCCAGGCCATCGAACAGCGGCCGCGCCAGTGGATCATCCACCGAGGTGTAGAGGAAGCGTTCGTTGCTGCTCATGCCACGTCCTTCACCAGATAGTCTTCAGCCAGCCGCGCCCACAGGCTGGCAGCGGGCGCGATGGCGGCGTCGTTGAACACATAGCGCGGGCTGTGCAGCGGTGCGCTGTCGCCGTTGCCGACGAACACGAAACTGCCCGGCCGCGCCTGCAGCAGGAAGGCGAAATCCTCGCTGGCCGTGCGTGGCGCGAACTCCGGCACCAGCTGCTCGCTGCCGAAGCCCTGCACGGCCACGTCGCGGATGTAGGCGGTCTGCTGCGGGTGGTTGATCACGCTCGGGAAGCCACGCGGGAACTCGATCTCCGCGCGCGCCGAACGCGGCGGCGGTTTGCTCGGCGACCTCGGTAACACGGCGCCGCAGGGTGTCACGTACCTCGGGCAGGTAGGCGCGCACGGTCAGCTTCAGCTCGACCACGTCTGGAATCACATTGGCGGCCTGCCCGCCGTGGATCGAACCAACGGTGACCACGCCCATCTGCCGCGGATCCACATTGCGCCAGACAACGCTCTGCAGCGCCGTGACGATATGCGCCGCCGCCAGGATCGGGTCGACACTGCCCTGAGGCTCGGCGCCATGACCGCCCTTGCCGATCACCTTCAGCCGCGCCCAGTCCACCGACGCCATCGCCGGGCCATCGACGAAGCCGAAGTGGCCGACAGGCACGCCCGGCCAGTTGTGCAGGCCGTAGATCGCATCCACCGGGAAGCGTTCGAACAGGCCGTCGGCGATCATCTTCGAGGCCCCCGAACCCGTTTCCTCGGCCGGCTGGAACACCAGCTGCAGGGTGCCGTCGATGCGGCCGTGATGGGCCAGGTAGTGCGCCGCAGACAGCAGGATGGCGGTATGCCCATCGTGGCCGCAGGCATGCATCAACCCTTCGTTCTGGCTGGCGTATGCCAGCCCGGAGTCCTCGTGGATCGGCAGTGCATCGATGTCGGCACGCAGCCCAAGGCGACGGCTGCCCTGCCCGCGCTGCAGCGTACCGACCACGCCGGTGCCGCCGAGGCCGGTGGTGACCTCATAGCCCCACTGCTGCAGCAGCTCGGCCACGCGTGCGCTGGTGCGGTGTTCCTCGAAGGCCAGCTCCGGGTGCCGATGCAGGTCATGGCGGATCGCGATGGCCGCCTCGGCGCGTGCCGCGATTTCCGGCAGCACGCCAGTCGTTGGGGAATTCCGCCGGGCATGGCCCGGTGCTGCCGCGCTTTCTCCGCTCATCGCCTTACCCCACCTTCCGCGCCGGTTCGGCGTCGGTCGAATGGCGGCTGGCCTTGTACGGCAGGCCCAGATGCGCTCGCAGCGTCTGCCCTTCCAGCTCACGCTGGTGGTAGCCGCGCGCCTGCAGGATCGGCAGCACCTGGGTCACGAAATCGTCCAGGCCTTCGCGCTGTGCAGCGAAACCAAGGATGAAGCCATCGCTCGCGCCGGCATCGAACCAACGGATCAGCTCGTCGGCCACATGTTCCGGCGTACCGATGAAATTCGGTCGTGGGCTGACCGCTTCCAACGCCACCTGGCGCAGGCTCAGGCCCTTCTCACGCGCATCCTGCTTGATGCGGTCGGTGGTGGAACGGAACGAGTTGCTGCCGATGTCACCCAGCTCCGGGAACGGCGCGTCCGGATCATACTGGCTGAAATCGTGGTGGTCGAAGAAGCGGCCGAGATAGGCCAGCGCATCCTCCAGCGTGGCCAGTGCGGCGATCGCCTGGTACTTGGCTTCAGCCTCCTCCGCGGTGCGGCCGACGATGGGGCCGATGCCCGGGAAGATCTTCACGTCATTGCCGCTGCGGCCGTGGGCGATCGCCGAGTTCTTCACCTTCTGGGTGAACGCGCGGGTCTCCTCCAGCGATGGCGAATGGGTGAACACCGCGTCGGCGTACTTGCCGGCCAGCGCGATACCATCGTCGGACGACCCGGCCTGGAAGATCACCGGCTGGCCCTGTGGCGAACGCTGGATGTTGAGCGGCCCTTCCACCTGGAAGAAGCGGCCCTTGTGGTCGAGGCGGCGGAACTTGTCCGGCGCGAAGAACGTGCCGCTGTCGCGCTCACGCACGAAGGCATCGTCGTCCCAGGAATCCCACAGCCCTTGCACTACGTCCAGGTACTCGTCGGCGATCTGGTAGCGCAGCGCGTGCTCCGGGTGCGGGCGACCGTAGTTGCGCCCCGAACCTTCCAGCGGTGAGGTCACCACGTTCCAACCCGCACGGCCGCCGCTGAGCAGGTCCAGCGAAGCAAACTGGCGGGCCACGGTGAACGGGTCGCTGTAGGACGTCGACAGCGTGCCCGCCAGGCCGATCTTCTTCGTTGCCGTGGCCAGCGCCGACAGCAGCGAGATCGGCTCGAAGCGGTTGAGGAAATGCGGGATCGACTTCTCGTTGATGTACAGGCCGTCGGCTACGAAGCCGAAGGCGATGCCGTTGTCCTCGGCGGTACGCGCGATGTCGATGTAGAACTGCAGGTTGACGCTGGCATCGGCCGGATTGGAGGGATGCTTCCAGGCATGCATGTGGCTGCCAGGACCCTGCAGCATGATGCCGAACGGAATGTGGCGCGGGGTCGTGCTCATGGGAATCGCTCCTGCAGGTCAGGCCACCGCCGGCGCGGCGCGGGCGACAGCAGTTCAAGGGATGTCAGGCGTGCGTCGAGGTCAGCCACCGGCGCATCGAGGATGAACTCGCCCACGCCGAAGCGCCGGTGCAGCGCATCCAGTTCGTCACGCACGTGCTGCGCATCACCGGACAACACGCTCGGGCGTGTCTCCTCGATGCGGAAGTCAGCCACGCCCACCTGCCGCGCGTACTCGGCAGCCGCCTCGGGACTGGGCAGATTCACCGTCTGGCCGGGGCCGAGGTGCAGCTTGTAGACGCGCAGCGCGCCGATATGACGCGCTGCGGCTTCGGCAGTTGGTGCGGCGAAGGCCACCGTGGCCAGCAGCGGCGGCTGCGTAGAAACGGTGCGGTAGGCATCGAACGCGGCCTCGATATGCTTCGGGTCACCATCGAAGTGCGCGGCATAGACGAAGCGCCAGCCCAGCTCGGCCGCCTGCTTTGCGCTCTGCGGGCTGGCGCCGAGCAGGAAGCGCTCCGGTGCCTGCTGCGGAACCGGCCGTGCCAGCGCCTCGGTGTCCGCCCCGGACAGATAGCCTTCCAGGTCGCGCAGTTGCTGATCGAAGTCGGCGAACGCCGGGCGCCCGGCCGCCAGCGCGGCAGTCGAGGCCGGCAGGCCACCCGGGGCCTTGCCCACGCCCAGATCGACGCGCCCTGGCGCCAACGCCGCCAGCAGGTTGAAGTTCTCCGCCACTTTATAGGGCGCGTAGTGGCGCAGCATCACCCCACCACTGCCGATGCGGATGCGCCGGGTCTGCGCCAGCACCCACGCAGCCAGCACTTCCGGCGCCGGGCTGGCCAGCGTTGGTGCAGCGTGGTGTTCGGCAAACCAGTAGCGGTGGTAGCCCAGCTGCTCGGCGCGCTGCGCCAGCTGCAGGCTGTTGCGCAGCGCCTGCTCCGGCGAGGCACCTTCGGCCACCGGGCTCTTGTCCAGCACGCTGATCTGATAGCTCATGGTCGCGTCCTCGCTCAGGGGTGAGCCACGGGAATGCCGAGCAAGCCGTTCAACGCGGCCAGGATCGGCTCGGCACCGGAGATGTACTGGCGGTCCTGGTGCGCGCCACTGGCCAGTTCGCTGCGCACGCCCTGCGGCAGCACCAGCTTCGGCAGCGACTGGTCCTGCTCGCCGATCTCGGCAATCACCTCACGGCGCGGCCGTGCGAAGCCGATGCGACGCACGTCCAGCTGCGCGTCCAGGCCGTCGATGCTCGACAGCGCGCCTTCCAGCAGCAGGCTGTGCCGGCAGAAGAAGCGCTGGCCGGGAATCTGGCCGTCCTCGAACTCACGGTCGAGCAGGAACAGGATGGGTTTGCTTGCTGCGTCGAAAGTCACAGGGGTCGTCCTCATCGGGGCCGGCAATGCGATGCCGCTTCGATATCGATGCTAGAGATGCCAGCAGCCACAGCAGCGACGGCTGGCGACAATCGGCGGTCAGATCCGGCCACGCAGATGCGGCGTAGCCATAAGCAAAGCGCTGCCGGTTATGGCGTCAGGCGATACGTCGCAGCGGCGCCGGAGCAGTCAGCGGCTGCGCGGCCAGATGGCCGGCTGCACGCTCGGCCGCCAGCGCGATGCGTGCCTGCAGGGCTGCACTGCTGATGTGCTCGCCTTCGAAATCGGCAGGCGTGGCATACACCCCGATCGGCAGCGTGTGCGCCTGCAGGAAACTGAACAACGGCCGCAGCTGGTGATCGATCACCAGCGCATGGCGCTCGCTGCCGCCGGTCGCTGCCAGCAGTACCGGCACATCCACCAGCGCCTCCAGCCCGATGAAGTCGACCAGGTGCTTGAACAACCCGGGATAAGAGCCGCGATAGACCGGCGCTGCGACCACCAGCAGCTCCGCCGCCTCGATGGTCTGCAGTGCCTGTTCCACCGCCGGCTCCGCCTCGCCGCGCGACAGCGACTGGCCCAGCGCGCGCGATCGGCGCCAGCTCCACCAGGTCCACGCTGGCGTGCACCCGCTGCTGCAGCGACACCAGCAGATGCCGCGCCAGCAACAACGTGCGCGACGTCGCCGAGCTGGTCGGTGACCCCACCAACGCAACCACCTTCAATGCAGAAGACATGAACTGCTCCCATGTAGAGCCGAGCCATGCTCGGCTACCCTTCGCTTTTGTAGAGTCGAGCCATGCTCGACTGCCCTTCGCTTTTGTAGAGTCGAGCCATGCTCGACTGCCCTTCGCTTTTGTAGAGTCGAGCCATGCTCGACTGCCCTTCGCTTTTGTAGAGTCGAGCCATGCTCGGCTGCTTCCCACCTCAGAACCGGTAACTGACCCGGCCAAACCAATACGCACCCACATTGCTCAGCACATCGCCGCTGTCCCACGTGGTCTCGATACTCGCCACATCGGTGGCACTGCGCGCGTACTCCGGCACCTTGCGGGTGCGCTTGTCGAACACGTTGTTGATGCCCAGCGCCGCACTCCAGCCCGCGCCCAGCTCCACGCCACCGGACAGGTTGGTCACCAGCACCGGCGGCTGCCTGTACTCCACGCCGTTGTTCAGGCGCTTGATGGGGCCGTAGTAGGTGAAGTCCAGATTCGAGCGCCAGCGCCCGTTCTGCCAGCCCAGCCCCGCCACCTGCGTATAGCTGGGCGTGCGGAAGCGCAGCGCGTACTCGCTGGATCTGGTCAGCAGGTTGATGTTCGGCAGCCCCTGCAGCGCCGCCGGAATGCCGCTGACCTTCTGGATGGTGGTGCGGCCGACGTTGGCGGCGTAGCTCCAGCGCAGCTTGCCCCACGCGGTTTCCTGGTTCGCTTCCAGGGTCAGCTCCACGCCGCGCGTACGGGTATTGCCCACGTTGGTGAAGTAGCTGGCGTAGAACGCATCACCCGGCAGGATGCTGATGCCGGCTGAACCCAGCAGTGCGTCGATGGTGTTCTTCTGCGCCGCGCTCAGCACCGTGCCGCTGTTGTCGGTGACGCGCGCCGGATCCTGCGCGTTGTAGCCGATCTGGCTGGACTGGCCGAGCTGGCCGCGGATGTCGATCTGATAGGCATCCACCGCCAGATGGAACGCCGGGCTCGGGTCCCAGGTCACGCCCAGGCTGTAGTTGGTGGCCTTTTCCGGCTTCAGCGGCGTGGCACCCAACGCAATCGCCGCCGGCGAAGACACCTGCGCCACCAGCGTGGTGCCGCATGGGCAGCTGCCGGTGGCCTGGTAGTACTGCGCGCCCAGGCTGGGCGCATGGAAGCCATTGCTGACCGTGGCGCGTACACCCAGCGCGTCGGTGAAGTCGAAGCGCGTGGTCAGGCGGCCGGTGGAGACACTGCCGAAGTCGGAGTGGTCTTCCCAGCGCGCGGCCGCATCCAGGTACCAGCGCGAGGTGATGTTGGTGGCCGCACCCACGTACACCGCCTTGCTGTTACGGGTGGCTTTCACCGCGTCCGCAGTGGAATAGCCGACGAAGGCTGCAGCGCCGAAGCCGGTATACGACTCCCACTGCCCTGCGCCGCGCTCGTACTGCTCGTGCTGATACTCGGCGCCCGCGCTCACCTCCAGCGGCGAAGCAAATGCCGCCACCTCGAAGCCACGGCGCAGGTCCAGGTTGGCGATGCCCTGCTGGTAGTCCAGCTTGCCGTCATAGAAATCAGTGGGTGAACCGGGATACGGCAGCGAGTAGTTCACCGAGTTACGCGTATAGGTGCGCACGGTGCTGCGGTTGCCGGTCAGGCTGGCGTCGTAGTCCCAACCCGCGATCTGGCCTTTTACACCGGCCGTACCGGTGTACTGCTTCTCCTTGGTTTCCAGCACCGGCAGGAAGCCATCCGGAAACACGCTCAGCACGCCGGGCGCCTTGTAGGTAGTGAAGATGGTCGCCGGCAGACGGAAATTCTGGATCGCCTGTGCAGTGCGATCGCTGGCCGTAGCATCGGCGTAGAACTGCGCGCTCTCGCCCAGGCCATGGCCCACGTTCACCGCGAAGGCCTTCAACGCATACGACGGCGAGCTGAGGATGGTATTGGCTTCGGCATTGCGGCTGGCCTCGGCCGGATTCGGCGTGGCACCTGCTGGCAAACGATTGTTCGGCCGCAGCGCCACCAGATTGCCGCTGCCATCCACTGCCGGATAGCTCAGGTAGCCGTCGATGTAGCGACGGGTACGGATCGCATGATGCTGGCGGGTGGTCTCGCCGGACAGGTTGATGAAGCCATCCTCGCCCCACGGCAGGCCGACGTTGGCGCGCACGCTGGTTCGCGAACCATCACCATCGGTGCTCTGCCCGCTCTCCACCGACACATCACCACCGTGCGCCTGCGACTTCAGGATCACGTTGACCACGCCGGTGATCGCGTCCGAGCCGTAGATGGCGGAGGCACCATCACGCAGCACTTCCACATGGTCGATGGCCGAGACCGGAATCAACGCCAGGTCCGCCCACGCATGTCCGGGGAAGCCGCCCCCATTGGCACCGCTCACATAGGCACTGGCATTGCGGCGCTTGCCGTTGACCAGCACCAGCGTGTAGCCCGGCGACAGATTGCGCAGCTGGTAGCCGCGGATCAGGCTTTCCTGGTCGCTCTGGTAGCCGCCGATCTGGCTCAGCGACGGCAGGCTGCGCTGCAGCGCTTCCAGCAGGTTGCCCTGACCGGTGGCGGCGAGGTCTTCAGCGGAAATCACATCGATGGGCGTGGAGCTGTTCTTCACCGTGCGCGTGCTGGTGCGAGAGCCGGTGACCACCACCGCATCCAGCGTGGAGGCTGCCACGTTGGCAGTGGCTGCAGTGGTGGCAGGGTCCGCATCTGCTTCCGCCGCATGGCTGGGCGAAGCAGCGAGGACGGCGGCGATCAGGACGGCAAGAGTGCTCAAGGCTGGGGCGTAGGCGGCAGGCATGGGGGCTCGTGGGGGTGGGCCGGAAACACGCTTCCATTCAAGGGCCTGTTCACCCACCGCGACAGGCGGGATCGCGTCACCCAGCCGTAACATCCGGCCACCCACATGACCGCTGGTAATGACGTTAGGCGGCCTGAACACACGGGGTCGGATCCCTTTCCAAAGGAAAGGGCTCTGACCCCAGGCACGCATCCCTCCACGGGGTCAGAGCCCTTCCTGCGGAAGGGATCCGACCCCGGCCTCCATATGCCCGCCCGGCATCACCTCATGCCCGCGCACCACTCAGCGCCACGCACCGCCACCCGTAGCATCAAGCCATGCCCAACCCACCCGCCGATCCCACCGCGCCGCTCGTCGCCATCGTTGCCTGCCACGGCCAGGGGCTGTTCGAGTTCGGCTGTGCGGTGGGCCTGTTCGCGCCGATACGGCCTGAACTGGGCGTGGCCTGGTACCGCACCCAGCTGTGCGCGGGCGAACCCGGAGCGCTGCGCATGCTCGGCAGCACCCAGGTGCAGCTGCCCTACGATCTAAGGAGCGTCGATGACGCCGACATCATCGTCATCCCCGGTTGGCGCGAACCCAGCGAACGTCCTCCGCAGGCCCTGCTCGATGCACTCATCCGTGCCCACGCACGTGGCGCACGCATCGCCTCGATCTGCTCCGGTGCGTTCGTGCTGGCCTGGGCCGGGCTGCTCGATGGCCGCCAGGCCACCACGCACTGGCGCCTCACCGAAGCGCTGGCACGCCAGTTCCCACGCATCGACGTGCGCGAGGATGTGCTGTATGTGGACACCGGCAGCATCATCACTTCGGCCGGCTCGGCCACCGGCATGGACATGATGCTGCACATGGTGCGCAAGGATTACGGTGCCCGCGTGGCCAACCTGGTGGCCGAGCGGCTGGTGCTGGCGCCGTGGCGTGATGCCGGGCGCAGCCAGCGTGTCAGCCGGGCCATCCCCCATGGCGAGCCCACGCGCCTGGCGAAGCTGATGGAATGGATGCGCCGCAACCTGCGCGAGCCACATTCGCTAGGCAGCCTCGCCGAGCAGGCCGCACTCAGCCAGCGCACCCTGCAGCGGCAGTTCCTGGAAGCGACAGGGCTGTCACCGATCGACTGGCTGATCCGCGAGCGCGTGGCCCTCGCCCGTGAGCTGCTGGAAACCACCGACCGGCCGCTGCAATGGATCGCCGAGGAGGTGGGTTTTGGTTCGCAGGAATCGTTCCGCCGCCACTTCCGTGGCCAGGTCGATGCCAGCCCCACCGAGTACCGCAGCCAGCACCGCAGCGGCATCGGTGCGGACCGCCTGGTCGGCTGCTGAGCCCCGGGTAATGCCGGCCTCTGGCCGGCACGCAAGGCCCCCGCCCTCTTCTTCGACGACTTTCCACGCCATCACCACCACTGCACTATAGAGGCATGCCCCGCACTGCCGACGGACCGGTGATGACCGACAGCCCCTACAGGACCTACCGCGTCGGAATCGGCGTATCGCTGCTGTTGGCGGCACTGATCGCCACGCTCTCGTTGATTGCCGTGGCCAGCCCCAACCTGGGTTGGGGCGTCGTGGCGCTGGCCACCATCGCGATCTGGGTCGGCCTCCCGCTGCTGCTGGTCCTGCTGCTGGTGTGGCTGCGCTACATGGTGCGACAGCGCGGGCAGGTGCCGGGCCGCATACACGTGCTGATGTTCGTGCCAACCGCCGCCGCCATGCTCATCATTCCACTGTGGCACTTCCTGCAAGGCAGTGTGGACAGCCTGGCCGGCGGCTCACGCGCATCCATCGCCGAGCTGCACGTCAACCTAAGCGGGCAACCCCTTTGGCTGGACACCTCGCCGTATGCATCCACCGGTTCTGGCGCTGGCCCGGACCTGCCCATGCAGGGCGAAACGCCCCAGCGCTTCCTGGCCTTCCACCGCTACCCCAACCCGCAGTCCGATGCAGACAGGGGGTTCCCATATGAAGATGCGCGCCTGAAGCCCTCCGTCGACCACTACCGCTACGCCACACCGTCTGGAGATCGCGCCGTCACCGATGTGCCGCTGGTCCGTCGGCCGTACCCCGACCTTGCGTCATTCAATGCGGCCTGGCGACGCGCGGGTACACCCGAGCTCGTGCATATCTACTACCACTACAGCGATCACGTAGAGGTCGCGCCCGCGCTCGCACGCTTCAGTGGCTTCACCACCGATGATCTGGAGCGCAGCCGCTTCGAAGGCCTGGCGCTGTTCAAGATCCACAACTACGGCAGTGCGCCCATCCTGCGGATGGAAATCAATGGCCTCACACTGGACATCGGCGACGGGGCCATCGCGAACATCCCGGAAGCGCCCCGGGATTGCACGGCCTACGGCTACCCGGTCAGCCCCGCGCTGTTGCCGCTCAACCAACCCCTGCAGGTGCGCTGGCAAACTGCAGACGCGCCGACGCGGTGGCACAGCGCGCGTGCAGGTGCCGGCATTCCGGCAGCCGCAGCTGCTGCAGGGGCAATCCACATTGCAGCGCGTCCTGCTGTACATGCTGCCCGATGACGCGCTGGCCGCCGAACGCTACGCCGAGGTCTTTGACGGCGATTCGCGGCGCGGCATCAAGGCCACTGGCCTGCCAGCCAGCGCTGCCACCTACGCGGTGTGTGGCAGCGCGAGGGCGACCTATGGCGAAGGAGCGGGTAACGTGCTGGCAGACTGATCCGCGGTGTTGCCGGCGCGTTCCCCTCCACGCTGACGCGCGCTCAGTCCTCCTGCACCAGCTTGAACTCGCGCAGCAGGCCACCGATCTGGGTCTTGTCCAGCTTGTTCATCAGCAGGTTGAGCAGGAACGCAGGCCCGGGAATATCCAGCTCCTTGCCATCGCGCAGGCGACCGGTCGCCGCCAACAGCGAGCGCACGTCATAGGTGGAATTGAACACCTCGGGCACACCGCGTTCGATACCTAACAGCGTGTACACCGCTTCCATCGGTGTGCGCACCGAATACTCGGTGGTGAAGATGCAGTCGCGCTGCTTCGATTCGGCGAACTGGCCGATGAAGGCGAAGTTCACCGCGCCCTCCGGCACCACGTCCGGGCGATCACCGGCCTGGCGTGGCATGAAGAACGCGGTGATGTACGGCATCATCACCGGCACCGTCTTCGCGCCGGTCGCGGCCAATTCGTCGATCTCCTCCACCGGCACGCCCAGGTGAAACAGCCACTCGCGGGTGATCTCTTCGCCGGTGCAGTCCTGCATCGGCTTCTTAACGTAGTCGCCGGGCGTATCCACGAACAGCGAATACACCCAGACCACGATCTGATCCTTGGGCTGGTTCTTGAAATGCGGCTGGCGGTTCACCGTCCAGCTCATCAACCAGCGCGAATCGCGCACACTGACGATGCCGCCGGTCACCACCTTGCCACTGAACGGGTCGCGCTTGGCGATCTTCTGGATGTAAGCAGGAATGCGTGCATCCAGCGTGGTCACCGTCGCCGATTCCCACTTGGTCTGCGGGATATGCGCGCCGAACACGTCCGGGTGGCCAAAGGCCTCGTCCTTCGCGGCAATGCGTCGCCACAGGTCCCAGGCAGGCGCCGGTCCCTCATTCAATCGCGCAGCCGTCTGGTGATCGCCATTGTCCGAGTTCTCGGTCAACGAACCGATCGTCATGAACACAAGGTCATCCGCGCTCAGATCCACGCCACCGGCTACACCGTCACGCGTCCAGTGGATGCGCGTGGCCTGCTTGCGGCCGGCCGCCAGATCGAAGTCGACGTCGGTCACCTCGGTGGCGTACTGGAACACCACGCCGTGGTCCTGCAGCCACTTCACCAGCGGCAGCACCAGCGATTCGTACTGGTTGTACTTGGTGAACTTCAGCGCCGAGAAATCCGGAAGCCCGCCAATGTGGTGAATGAAGCGATGCAGGTACAGCTTCATCTCCAGCGCCGAATGCCACTCCTCGAACGCGAACATGGTGCGCCAGTACAGCCAGAAGTTGCTGTCCAGGAAATCACGGCCCAGCACCTCGTCGATGCGCTTGTTCTCCATCTCCTGCCGGGTGGCCAGGAACAGCGCGATGATGTCCTTCTGCGCCTGCTCGGTCAGGGTGAACAGGCCGTCGGTGTGTGCATCTTCGCCGCGATTTATCGTGGCCCGCTGCAGCGAATAGTTCGGATCATCCTTGTTCAACCAGTAGAACTCGTCCAGCACACTGGCATCTTCAATCTCCAGCGACGGAATCGAGCGGAACAGGTCCCACAGGCACTCGAAATGGTCTTCCATCTCGCGGCCGCCGCGGATCACGAAGCCCTTCTCCGGCACCTTCAGGCCATCCAGCGCGCCGCCGGGAATCTGCTGCTGCTCGAGAATGGTGATGCGCTCACCGGCCATGCGGCCGTCGCGCACCAGGAACGCGGCGCCGGCCAGCGAGGCCAGGCCCGAACCGACGAACCATGCGCGCTTGCCGTCGATACCGGCGGGCTTGCGCGGGCGCGCAAAGGCTTCGTAGTTGCCACTGCTGTAGTACATGCGCTGCTCCTTCCTGGAGGGGGTCATCAGGAACCCGCGGTGGAATGACACAGCCATTCCATGCAGGTCATGGCCCTACTCTAGCGCCGAACCGATGCACCGTTTCCTGCACGCACACTGCGACCGAATGACGCAGCCACTTCAGAGCTGTCGCCCCAGCAGCATGCCCGGCCAGCCGTCCACGTTGAAAGGCGCGATGCACGTATAGCCGCAGGACTCATAGAAGCGCACCAGATCACCGTTGCCACCGCCGTAACAGTCCACGCGCAGATGGTCGAGCCCGGCAGCGCGCCTGCTCATCCGCAAAGGCCATCAGGCGGCGTCCGATGCCACGCACGCGCACGTCACGCGATGCCACCAGTACCCGCACATACAGTTCCGGGCCGGTGGGCGCAGGCACATAGGGCATCGACTCGCCCAGCGCCAGGAACGCGCGCACCACGCCGTGCTCGTTCTGCGCCACCCATGCACCCGGCAGCGCGCACGCATCGGTCACCTGGGTGATCCGGCGCGGCATCGTGGACCATGGCTCACTGCCCCATTGCTGCAGGTTCCCGATCGACACGAACCACTCGATTACCTCATCGAACAGCGCCAGCACTGCAGGAGCATCCGCCTCGCTGGCGCGGCGGATGTTCAAGATGTCCTTTCCAGCTTCAGTCATGCATGCACTCCCTGACGTTCCGTAGATCCAGTAGTGCCAGGCCATGCCTGGCAGGTGCCCAGTGTATTGATCCAGTCCACCGTCCACCGGATTTGACATGCAGGTATTTACCTGCATATAGTTCAATCAAGGGCGGCGCCTGCCGGCCCATCGCGAGGAACCTGCAATGGTCGATATCGCACACAGGGTCGGCATCAAGGCCCCTGCAAGCCAGGTGTACCAGGCGCTGGCCACCCCCGAAGGCGTCGCCGCCTGGTGGGCCGAAGACACCCAGGGCGACCGCGAGGTCGGCGGCACGGTCAAGGCGCGCTTCACGAACAACGGCCAGGAAATCGGCGCGATGGAAATGAAGCTGGAACAACTCATTCCAGGCGAGCTCGTGCTCTGGCGGTTCCTCGCCGGTCCCGCCGAATGGATCGGCACCCACGCGCGCTTCGTGCTGAAGCAGGAGGGCGACTATTGCATCGTCCTGTTCACCCACGAGGGCTGGAAAGAGCGCGTCGAGTTCACCTCCCACTGCAGCACCAAGTGGGCGGTGTTCCTGATGAGCCTGAAGGCCCTGCTGGAAACCGGCAAGGGCCAGCCCAATCCACACGACGTCAGGATCGACAACTGGAACTGAAGACATCCCCATGGCGGTAGACAACGTGCGCGACGCAGACAAGGTCTTCAAGGCACTGGCCGATCCCACGCGCCGGACGCTGCTGGACCTGCTCTGCGAGCACAACGGCCAGACCCTGGGCCAACTGTGCGACCACCTGGACATGGCCCGGCAATCGGTCACCCAGCACCTGGGCCTGCTGGAAGACGCCAACCTGATCAGCACCGTGCGCCGTGGCCGCGAGAAGCTGCACTTCATCAACCCGGTGCCGCTGCATGAAGTCTACGAGCGCTGGGTACGCAAGTTCGAGCAGCAGCGCCTGAGCCTGCTGCATGACC
The DNA here is from genome assembly GCF_056481145.1 of Stenotrophomonas sp. 93052_Sma. Taxonomy (NCBI): domain Bacteria; kingdom Pseudomonadati; phylum Pseudomonadota; class Gammaproteobacteria; order Lysobacterales; family Lysobacteraceae; genus Stenotrophomonas; species Stenotrophomonas sp. 93052_Sma. The sequence continues at coordinate 1,971,919 of NZ_CM151134.1, read as the reverse complement.
TGAAACGAGAACTGGAAGGAGAATGACGATGTCCGCAGAGTCCACCCGCTTCATCCACGTGATCTACATCGCTTCCACCCCGCAGAAGGTGTTCGAGGCGATCACCCGCCCCGAAATCGCCAGCCGCTACTGGGGCCACGAAAACGTCTCGGACTGGAAACCCGGCTCGCGCTGGCAGCATGTGCGCGCCAACGAAACGCGCTCGGTCGAACTGGTGGGCGAAGTGGTGGAAAGCACCCCTCCCTCGCGGCTGGTCATCACCTGGGCCGCCGCCTCGCAGGCGGAGAACCCGGACGCCTACAGCCGCGTCACCTTCGACATTGCGCCCTACCAGGACATGGTGCGGCTGACCGTCACCCACGACGAACTGGAACCCGGCAGCGGCATGGATACCGGCATCCGCCAGGGCTGGCCGATCGTGCTGTCGAGCCTGAAGTCGTTGTTGGAGACCGGCAAGGGATTGGATGTGTTTGCCAAGCCGCAGTAAACGGCTGCGCCGGGACGACGCCGCAGGCGCCTTGGCCGCTGCGGCGTCGGCAACGCGGCCGATGCCGGTCCGCTAGCGGGCCGTCCAACCCCCATCCACCGGCAACGCCGTGCCGGTGATCTGCGCCGCCGCGTCCGAAGCCAGGAACACCACCACCTCGCCCAGCTGCTCGGGCGTCACGAACTGCAACGACGGCTGTTTTTCAGCCAGCAGCGCACGCGCAGCGGTCTCCTGATCCGTGCCTTCGCGCTCGGCCAACGCGGTGATCTGCTGCTCGACCAGCGCCGTCCGCACCCACCCCGGGCAGATCGCATTGGCGGTGATGCCGGTGCCCGCGTTCTCCAGCGCTGTCACCTTGGTGAACCCCACCACGCCGTGCTTGGCCGCCACGTAGGCCGACTTGTTCACCGAGCCCACCAGCCCGTGCACGGATGCGATGTTGATGATGCGGCCGGCGCCCTGCTGCTTCATATGGGGCAAGGCTGCCGCCGTTGCATGGAACACCGCCGACAGATTCAGCGCGATGATCGCATCCCACTTCTCTATGGGGAATTCCTCGATCGACGCGGTGTGCTGGATGCCTGCGTTATTCACCAGGATGTCGATGCGCCCCATCGTCGCAACGGCGTGGGCGATCATTCCGCGCACCGCCTCGCCACGGGACAGGTCGGCACCGTCATGCGCCACGCGAACACCGAACTCGGTTTCCAGGTTGGTACGGATGCGTTCAATCTCCGCTGCATCGCCGAAGCCATTCAGCACGATGTCCGCGCCTTGTCGCGCCAGCGCCGTGGCGATACCAAGACCGATACCGCTGGTGGAGCCGGTAACCACCGCAACCTTTCCAGAGAACATGGGTGAGCTTCCATCGGGCACAGGCAGCCAGTGTAGTCCTCTGGATCCACCGCACGCTTGGATCAGTAGATCCACGCCATGCGTGGATGCTGCCCCTCGGCAAAAATCCACATCCCCCCTATATTCACCCCAATCCACCCATGGATGGCCCGATGAACCCCTGCAAGGCCCTGCTGCCCGCCGTTGTTGCCGCACTGCTCGTCCCCGCCACCAGCCTGGCCGCGCTGCCGGCACAAACGGCCACACCGCTCACCACCGGCAGCGTGCGCCTGGATATCACCAGTGGCCGCGTCGAAGGCAACGTCTGCGTATCCAGCCGACCTGCCGAATCGATGGGCTCGTTCGTGCTCAACGCGGGCCTGAATGTCGCGCGGGTGACCGATGGCGATGGCGCGCCGCTGGATTTCGAAGGATGGTACGCCCCCGGTGTGGATGGCGAGGCACGCGTGTACACCGTGGCCAAACCACCCGCCACGCTCTGCGTGCAGTATGTGGGCGCCTTCCCGGTCTACGCCCGGCACGATGCCCCGACCGACTTCAAAGGCCTGATGGCCTTCAACGGCGACAGCGCCCGTTTCACCGAACAGTCCGCGTGGCTGCCGCAGGCGTTCGATCCCAAGGCCCGCGTGCGCAGCAGCGAAAGCCGCTACGACCTGCGGGTGGATTGCAGCGGCTGCCGCTTCCTGTATTTCAACGGCAGCCCAGCCATCGAAGGCGCGCAGGGCCGATTCCGCAGCGAAAACGCGCGGCCGATCCTGCTGTTCGGCGGCAGCGGCCCGATCACCCGCACCGCGCAGGTCACGATCCTAAACGAGACCCTGCCAACGGCCAAGGTCGATGCATTGTCCAGCACGGTGCAGAAGATAGCCGACGTGCACAGCCGCTACATGGGCGTGCCGCTGGCTGACCGCCCCACCTTCCTGCGCATGGTCACGCTCAACCAGATCGAGCGCGACCGCGAGGGCAGCGAGTGGGGCTTTGCCACCTGGCCGACCATCGCCATGAGCGGCAGCATCGGCAACGTGGCCGATTCACTGCTGGCCGGTGGCGAGAAGGCCGAGCGGCGCGTGCAGTACATCGCACACGAAATGAGCCATTACTACTTCGGCACGCTGAACCGTCCGCAGGGTCCCTACTTCTGGGTGCTGCTGGAATCCAGCGCCGAGTTCCTGTCGATCAAGGCGCTGCGCGAGATCAGTGGCGATGCCTCGGCGGATCGCTACATCGCGCGACTGCAATCAGCCATCGATAAGCAGGAGAAGCCGCTGCCCGCGTTCGATGCCATTGACGGCAACTCGGACTTGGGCGAACTGTATCGCTATGGCTACGGCCCCTTGCTGTTGCTCTCGCTGGAAAAGCAGGTGGGTGAGGCGAAGATGCAGGCCTTCATGCGCGAGCTACTGGCCGCGCCTTCGCCGAAGAACTGGGCGGAGCTGCAAGGCATTGCGATGAAGGCCGGCATCGATGCCAAGGCCTGGGAGCATTGGCGGGCAAGCTGTGTGGCCGGCGGCACGCCAAGCTGTAGATCCACGCCACGCGTGGATTCACTCCCTCAACGCCCGCACATCTGAATCATCCAGCACTCAGAAGAACAGACTCGCTCGCTCAACGGTCGCGAGCGGATTAGCCTTCCGCACCACCTCCAGAAAGAGCAGAAAGTCGCGGTTGAACAGCGAAAGGTTGTTAGTGAACGTCACGCACTTTCTACCCGATGCTCTGCTGAAGCATACCTGCCAGACATAGCGCGCATAGATGACGTCGGACGTTCGAGTGACTGAGGTGATCTGCGAGAGCGGAACTGCCGTGGGCACCGGGCCCCGCCGCAGGTAAAAGAATTCTGTGTCAAAGAAGTAGTGCTCCCGATCCTCTTTGCCATCCACCATCACCAGGGTCATGGACGTGCCGGAAATCCGGCGAGGTGGATTCAAATGCAGCCCTGATCCCAAGGCAGAACGGGCTCTCAGCGTCCTTCGCCGCTGAATGAACCAGATCGTCAGCAACGGAAGTGCCGCGAGGACAATGAAGCCTGCGGTCTTCAAAACAACCTCCAATGTGCTTGGCACACAGATCTCCAGGATGAACATTCAGGCACTAATGACGCCTGGGTAGATCCACGCCATGCGTGGATGGCTCTCCCTCAACGCCCTATCACTTCCAATGATCCGGCCCCAGGAACGGCAGGCTCAACACAAACACCGGAACCGCCACAGGTATCAACGCTGCGCCCAGCACCTTCCCGGCCGCTGTCCCAACACCTGGCTTGTCCTCCCTCTCAGGCAGGATCCGCTGCGCCCGCGCACTGATCGGCTGTACCAGCTTCCCCTTCTCCGCCAGCGCAGCGGCGTCCGGCAACTTCACCCGCTCGCCATCGCCCTCGAACAGCGCGCTGTAATAGCTGCCGCCCTTCTTTGAAAGATTGCAGGCCCGATCAAACGCCAGCGCATAACGGCTCCGATCCTGCGGCAGGTAGTAGCGCGCACGCTCATCCACATACTTCGCCTCGCGCGGGAGCACCTCAATCCGCTCCAGCTTGAACTGCACGGCCTGTTCCGGCGTCACCTGTTCCGGTCGCAGCAGCAGCGCATAGCTGCCGTGCACCTTGGCCTTGTTGGCCGGGTCGCGCCAGTCCTCATGGAAGTACATCTGCGCGCAGGCCACCGCCTCGCGTAGCGGGCTGTCCATCAGCGCGCGGTACTCGCGGAACGGTGCAGCATTGAAGCGCATCGGTTCTTCAAAGCGCGGCAGCAGGTACAGCTGGCCATCGTCGGCCACGAACGCACCCGTGATCTCGCGGCTTGAAGCATGCTCCTCCGGACCACTGGCACAGCCAGACAGCAGGCCAAGGCACAGGGCGGAGAGAATGAAAAGAGACGTTCGCATGTCGTGTTCGAGGGCTTCCCTGGGAAAACGGCCCCGCCCGGAAGGACGAGGCCAGTCCGCCATGGTGCCACGGCACCGCATGCGATGCAGAGCCCGCCCTACTTCAACCGCTCCACCAACCGCTGCCCCACCTCCAGCGCTGAAGCCGGGTTCTGCCCGGTAATCAGCTCGCGGTCCACCACCACATGCCCGGTCCACGGCGTGGCATTGCTGCTGAACTTCGCACCCGCCCGCTGCAACGCCGTCTGCGGGTAGAACTTCATCTCACCGCCACCCAGCAGCGGCTTGGCCTGCTCTTCTTCCTGGTTGCTGATCACCGTCATCTGGTAGCCGCTGTAGATCCACTTCGGCGTGGCCGGCGTCGCACCCGCCTCCAGCTGTGCCACGAAACCCGCAGCATCCGGCAGCGTGGACAGCAGCGCGATCGGCCCGTGGCAGACCAGCGCGGTGGTCTTGTTGCGCTGGTGGAAGTCGGCCAGCAGCCGGCCCAGCGCCGGGCTCTTCAGCAGGTCCTGCATCGGTGCGTGCCCACCAGGAACATAGACCGCATCGAAGCTCGCGTAGCCCTGCTGCTCCACGCGCGCCAGGCTCACCACCGGAGACGCCGTCGGCGAGGTCAACGCCAGCTTCTCCAGCAGGTCCTTGTGCAGCGTCAGCTGCGCGGCATCGTTGCCGAAGTACGCAGGCGTCACCGAGGACGCATCCACCGTCGGCGCCCGCCCCTGCGGCGTGGCGAAGGTCACCTCGTGGCCCGCGTCCAGCAGCAGCTTGACCGGCTGCATCAACTCGTTGAGATAGAAGCCGGTGGACAGCACCTTGCCGTCCTTCAGGTCCAGGTGGTTTTCGTCGGACAGCACCACCAGCACGTTGGCGGCATGCGCGCCGCTGGCGGCCAGGGTCAGTGCCAGCGCAGCGGCCAGCCGGGTCATCAGGTTCATGGGGAGCTCCTATTGGGGAATGGTCGCCACTTTATTCATCGCCCCAGCGGCGATAAATTGGCCCCATCGCAAAACATCTGTTCCCCGGAGAGCCAAATGAGCCGCAAGTTCGACTACCTGGGCGACGTGGAGGTGTTCCTGGCGGTGGTCGAGCACGGCTCGTTCACGGCGGGCGCGGTGGCGCTGTCCACTACACCGTCGGTACTGAGCCGCGCGGTCACCCGCCTGGAAGCGCGGCTGGGCCGGCAGCTGCTGCAGCGGACCACCCGCCGCGTGGGCCTGACCGACGCCGGGCGGCTCTATCTGGAACAGGTGCGCACCGCCTTCGGCCTGCTGGACGACGCCGAGCGCGACGTACTGGCCCAAGACGGTGCGCTGGCCGGCCGCGTGCGCCTGAGTGTGCCCACCACCTATGGCCACTACCGGCTGCCGCCCGTGCTGGCGCGCTTTGCGCAGCACTACCCGCAGGTGCAGGTGGAACTGAACATCACCAACCGCAACGTGGACCTGGTGGCCGAAGGCTTCGACCTGGCCATCCGCCTGGGCCAGCTGCCGGACAGCGGGCTGGTAGGGCGGAAGCTGGAGGACGCGCCTTTGGTGCTGGTGGCTGCGCCGGACTACCTGGAGCGCCGCGGCACGCCGCAGACGCTGGACGACCTGCAGCAGCATCTGTGCCTGCCCTTCGTGATGCCGCGTACCGGGCGGCTGGCGCCGTGGATATTCCGCGATGGCGGGCGCGACGTGGACTGGCTGCCGCGCTCGTCCATCGAGACCTCCGACGATGTGCTGGGCGTGGTGTCGCTGGCCGAACAGGGCATCGGCATCTGCCAGAGCTATGCGTTCATCGTGCGTGAGCGGTTGCAGCGGGGGCAGTTGGTGGAAGTGCTGCCACAGCTGCGGGGGGAGGTCTCGGCCATTCTCGGTGATCTATGCGCCGCATCGACGGCAGTCGGCGGCGGCGCGGGCAATGATTGAGTTGCTGGTGGGGAATGCAAGCACGGCTGAGGACGGCGCTGGTTGAGGCTGCGCGGTTCGCTGGCGTTGTCGGGATTGAACCGATTTTCGGGGTGTGCGGTCGGTCGGGTGCCGCTGCCTGCCGAAGCGGACTAAGAACTGTTACAAAGAAGGCCGTCGCGCTATTCGCTTGTGGCATGGGCGATTGCGCAACTTTTTTTCGCTATCAGCAGAGCAGCTGCGCGAATGCGTCTGCTGGCGTCGCGTGCTGCACGATTGGCGCGTGCGACAATAGTTCCTCGCTCTCGGATTCAACAATTCGTTCGCGAATTTCTATTGGCATTCGAAGCGGCTACGTAAACACCATGGCGCGCCACCGACAACGGGTGGCAGCGGGCGTCCAAACCCGAGACAGATAGTTGTTTACGCTTGCCCGTCGGCACCGTCCTTAACCGGTGCCGACGGGCAATCCGTCGGCCTTTATGGCGGGCGGTGCGTGGGGGTCTTCGGACCCGCCGGTTATTGACAACTGTCTGTCCCGGTTTGGAACCCGCACCGTCCGCCACCTCTTCGCGGTGGCGCTGTTAAGCACAGCCACGGAAGCCGACGCCATGAACGAATCCGACACCTTCTCTTCGTACACCGTTGTTGAGCCCATCAACGACGACACTCCCCTGCCCGACCTGAACTCCCTGCTCGGCATCCTCAAGCGCATTCGCGCAGGTGAGGGAGCCGACGGGCTGCCCTGGCCGGAGAACGATGTATCACCCGGCCGCCGCGTAAGCCTGGCGAAGAGCGAACGCGCGATGGTGGGCGCGCTGACGGTGCTGGAGGTGCTGCACGCGGCAGACCGCTGCCGGGTGGCAGCGGACCCGGAGCGGCATTTGGATGAGGGGGTTGTGGATGGGCTGTTTCTGGCTTGCCGCGGGTTGGTTGAGTGGGCCTGTCGGGAAGTTCGGCCAGAGTAAGCAACCCGACGCTAGGCAGACAGCGGAGTTGGCTTTACCACCTGAGCCTTCACCTTTGCGCCAATTCTCACGCCCGGCATCGACCGAGACGCCGGGCCACGTTGCCAACTCGTCATCTGTGAGACCCGCAAGAATCTGTGGCAGGTTCATAGTTCGGTGCGGAAGGGTCGGTAGGTCCACCTGCAGACGGTCGCTCATGAAACAGACGCGGGCTATTTGTCCTGGTGAAGCTTCGTCCTACTCTTTCTCTCTGGCGTTTATTTCAGCCAGCGACCAATGGAAATCAAGCGAGCAGCGGCCTTAACGAAAAAGAAAATGAAGAACACGCAACAAGGCTATCTACCTCGCCCCCGCGGGCGCGCCTGCCATGCCTCCTCGATCAATTCTGGAGTAACAGCTTCTCTAATTACGCGCAGTGCGTTATCAGAATACCTTGGATGTTTCTGAGACCCAAATTCAAACACCATGACGTTGGCTTGATCATCGTCAATACGCAGGAAATCGCGGATAGCCTTTGCCTTACTGATCGTCAACCCCAGCTTTTCGGCCAACGCACTCGGACTCCAGTGGTATTTTTTCTGGAGATCCACGTCACGAATGGCCGCCGCACCTTCTGGATCATCGCCCGACACGAAGCGAACCGCCGGAGCATCTGCAGCTCGAGTGAACCGGACGCGAATCGTCGGCCCATCCCCTTCAATGTTCGTTGCCAGGGTCATCAACCGTGGGAACACCTGCTCCACGGGAGTGTCGTCTTTTATCGCCTCTTCAATTCGATCCAAGTCCCTCTTGGAAACTGCAACTTCTTCACTTACGTGGGCCTCCATCGCCAAGAGCGCAGTGATGCGGCCTCTAGCCTCGTCTCTCGCCCTTCGGCCCGGCGCAAGTAGCTCTCGAATTTGCAAGTACTCCCGATTGACCAGCATTAAGAAATCAGGCAACGGCTGCGTAGACAGAGGCAAAACCCGAACCGGGAGATTATCCGCCAACGTGTCTTGAAAATGCTCGATCAAAATCTCATCCAGCACAGTTATCAACGCCCTCGCGTTGATGTACAAAGCGTCTTCGGGAACAACGATCATCCAGTGTTGGGCTTGATCACGCATTGCGTCGATGACGCGAATGGCTCCGGCTTGTGTGGCACTCATCCACCCTTTGGACTGAGCGATGTTCAAAGCCTTCTCGATCCCGATGGAGGTTCCCTTCTCTTTGTCGAAGACGTCCTGCCCTTTCTGAACCAACAATGCCTTGGCCAACATCTCACTGGCGTGCTGGAGCATAAGCAGGACGCTTTCCGGCCTCCCATCGTCATCGTGGTTATTGAAAGCTTCTAACCCACGCTTCAAAGAGGCTATGGACTTCGCTTTCAGGGTCTTTGCTTCCCTTTTGAGCTTCACGCCCCCTCCAATCTTTGGCCAGCTTCAGATACACGGTGCGGCGAAGCGATTCCATCTACGTCACTTTCACCAGCTTTGCGGCGCTAGGATCGTAAACGTAGCTGGTGATGCTGCCATCCTTGATGCGCGCGACGGCCTCGTCGATCACAAACAGCGGAACGAGAAACCACTCTTCGGGCTGCACGGGGTGGCCAAAGCGGTCGTTGATGGTGATGCTCAATCGCGCGGGCGCGAACAGCCTGTGGAACAGGTTCTCCATCCGGGTGCGATTGATGCCTGCGAGCTTGTAGGTCGCCACCACTTCGACCTTCGCCAGCAGGTACGTGGAGTCGTGTTCGGCGTTGGCAATGCGCGTCTCCACCCTGCCCCCGGTCACTCCCATCTTGTGGATGATGTCGCGGTGTTGCGCGACATAGGGATGATCAGAGAGAGAGCGCAAGACGTAGATGGTGCCGCTTTCGACATCATCAGCCTCAAGCTCACCGCCGAAAGAGAGTTGCCCGCTCTCGGGCGAGGCCAGCCGCCGCGCGCCGGGATCGTTGTAGAAAGCGCGCTGGAGCGAACGCAGCAGCAGATTGCTTTCGGTCCCGTTGGAGAAAATGAGGCGCAGGCGGCGGTCCACCTCCCCGGCGGTGGTTTTCAACGGCTCGCCGAACTCGGCGACGTAGAGAGTAAGGCCATCGAGAACGAAAAAGTCCCCGGCTTCAATCGCACGGCGGCCCGCTTCGATGGGCTGGGACTGGCGAATACCGGTTTTGACTTCCGCTTGCACACGCTCAAACAAGGGCCGGAAGGTCTCGAAGTCCTCACAGGGCTTGCGATCCGCGATCTCCTCGGCGGCGCGCTTTTCGGCGCTGGTACGGACATGGCGCAAGACCGTGATGTCGTCCGCGCGGGCAACATCCCCGAGTTCGGCAGCCAGGTCGTCGACGTCGATAGTTTCGTCCGCCGAAGCGGCAACAGTCGATGCCCCGGCAAGCAAGCCCTGATGGTCTAGCGGCCCAAGCAAGGCGCGGCAATCCGGGAGCGCGCGTAGACGGTCGAGCCGCACGGCATATAGGCGCTCGAATATGTCGCGGTCTTCGCCATGCTGCGGAGCACACCCGTGCTGCTCTGTGAAGCGTTGGATTTCCTCGAAGCCAGCAATGACACGCTCCTCGCTGGCTGGGCGGCCACTTTTCTTCTCAAGCGGAGCAAACTCGACCAGCTCTGCCGCCAGGTCGTCAAGATCGGAGTTACTCATAACGTCCCTCCGCTTTGAAACGCATGAAGGCGGCAGCGCCTTCCGCCATGCGTCGCTCCCAGGCATCCTGGGAATCGAGCGCCGGAATGCGACCGCGCTCCTTCTTGAACTGAACAGCCCGAACGGCCATCTCTTTCGCCTCGTCTGGCGTCAGGCAAGTGCGCTTGGCCGAGATGGCCGCCGCGACCTGCTTCAAGCTGTCCTCGCTCATGGACTTTGCAAGGATGGCGTAGGCTTCCCCAAAGGGGTTGATGCGGTCGACAAGGTCGATATCCAACTCGCGCACGTCCATCGCGAAGCGGCGCACGCCGTCGATCAGGGCAGTGTTGGGCGACCCATCGCTCTCGCCTTCGGTGACAAGCCGCTTGGCCTGCTGCGTGAGGTTGAGGGCGGCGATGGCGTGCTGGCGCACGGCCTCCTGATCTTCAGAATCCAGCTCGGGATACTTGTCCTTGATGATCTTGCCCATGCGAACCTGCGTCAGCTCCTCGGGCACCAGCTCCTCATCGAACAGACCGCGCTCGATGGTGGGCTTGTCCTGCACGAAGGCCGCGATGACTTCGTTCAGGTCTTCCTGGCAGATTCGCGCTGCTTCCTTGCTCTTGGGCTCGGCGAGGCCCTTGATCTCGATCTGGTACGAGCCTGTCTGCTCATTGACACCGACATTACAGCGGTCAGAGTCGTAGCCGCCCTCGCCGTAGTTATAACCCGGCGTCGGGCCACTGTCAGGATTCTTGGGCTTGAACTCGAAGCGCGGAGCGAGAACCTGCTCCATCAACAAGCTTGCCGCGATGGCCTTTAACGTATCGTTGACGGCCTCGGTGACAGCTTCCTCAGCAGCGTCCGGCTCGGCGATCAGGTTGGTGAACCTTGCGCGGGTCTTACCAGGCGCGTCGCGGGTTGCACGACCGATGATCTGAACGATCTCGGTCAGGCTGGCGCGGTAGCCCACGGTTAGGGCGTGTTCGCACCAAATCCAGTCGAAGCCCTCCTTCGCCATGCCCAGCGCGATGATGATGTCCACATGGTTCCGGTTGTTCTTCTGCGCCGGGTCCTTGAGCGCGGCGGATACACGGTCACGCTTGACAGCATCATCATCGACAAGATCGGCGATGCGTAGCACGCGGCCATCGGGGCGCTTGACGAGCTGGAAGCCGGTGGCGGCGTCGATGCCCCGCCACTCACCCAGCGCCTCGATGATGTGTTCCACCTCGCGCATCTTGTCCTTCGTGCTCTCGCGCGAATTGACGTTGGGAATGTGGATGATGGTCTTCTCGCCGGGGTCGATGACGTTGAGGATGTCATCGACATAAGGACCGCTGTAAAAGAAGTAGCCGATATCGAGTTGCTTGAGGTATTCGTAGCCGTTGAGCTGCTCGTAGTACGTGTAGGTGACAGTATCGAATTTCGACTCGTCCTGCGGTGCCAGTACGGCCTCGGCGTCGCCCCGGAAATAGGAACCGGTCATGGCGACGATATGCGTCTTGCCACGCGCGAAGAATTGTCCCAGGTGCAAGCCGAGCTTGTTGTCCGGGTTGGCTGAAACGTGGTGGAACTCATCGACCGCGATCAGTCGGTCATCGAACGCCTCCACGCCGTAGGCATCGACCGCGAAGCGGAAGGTCGCATGGGTGCAGACCAGCACCTTGTCGTCGCCTTCAAGGAATGCGCCCAGCGACTTGACCTTCCCGCCGTTGTCGTTGCCTGGCGCGTTGCACAGGTTCCACTTGGGTTGGACCTGCCAGTCGGACCAGAAGCCGTACTTCGACAGCGGTTCGTCATTGAAGCTGGCACCGATGGACTTCTCCGGCACGACGATGATGGACTGCTTCAAGCCTTGATTCTTGAGCTTGTCGAGTGCCACGAACATCAGCGCACGGCTCTTGCCCGACGCGGGCGGCGACTTGATGAGCAGGTATTGCTCGCCCCGCTTCTCGTATGCCCTCTCCTGCATGGGCCGCATCCCAAGCGCATTGGCCTTGGTCGATGCGCCGTTCCGGGCGTAGGTGACGGAAACGGACGGTACGGACTTGATCATGTCGCTCATGCGTTGGCTCCCGCTTTGCGCTTCTTGCCCGGTGCAGCCGAAGCGGTCATCTTGGTATAGAGGTCAAACAGCTTTTCCAGCCGCTCGGTGTCGTTCTTGAAGCGACGACCGATGTAGATGCGCTCCAGCACTTCGTCGTTGCGATCATGGGCGGCGCGCAGGTCGACGGGCATTTTCTTGGGGTCGTACAAGTCCGCGATGGTCGCGGGAAAATGACGCTCGCGCGCCAATAGGATGTCCTCCGCGCAGCGGGTGAGGTCAGCCTTCATTTTTTCAGTGAGTGTGGGAACCGGGAAGGTATTCCAGCCGAGGGTGTTGGAGTAGCGAAAGTCCGTTTTCATTTTTCCGCAGACGGTGGCGATCCAGACCAAGTGCAGGCGGCTGGCGATAAGCGCTAGATTCCAGAGAGGCGAATCGTAGAGGGCAAATGCGAGATCAGTGATAATGGAACCCGGTGGCAACAGACCAACGGGTAGGAACTCGCGAGATTCCGACGAAACCTTTGGAACAATGGTTACAATCTCGCTACCAGTCTGCTTTACTTCCTCAAAGCGATGCGGCCAAGCCGCGCCTCTCTTTGTCGCTTGCTTCGGACTTTTATTGCGAGCCTCAACTACGCGACCTAATCGAGCAGCAATCTCTGGCAATGCCTTAGCGCGTGAGCAATCCGCGTCTCCTATCCAAAGACAATGGCGCACCTCACCACGGATATACTCGCTTGCGCCATAGACTTTTCTAATAAAATCGGCAGCTTGCGGCTGACGACCAATAAGTTCATGCTTTTCATCCGCACTCAAGAAGAGATTACCGCCCTCTACGGGTTTTCCACCCGCATCCATTGTGCCGCGAGCATCAAGCGGATCGCTCATCTTATCGACGATGACATCCGGCCCAGATACGAGATAAGCATTGATATAATCAGCTTCTCTCACCATAGCCGAACCATCCTCGGCCAGCGAGAAAATCTTCCCATTTTTACCCGGCTGTGCGGATATGCCGACGACAGCTACCGTTACTCCCGCGTTGTGCGCAGCGAGGTTGGTCCACTTGAAACTAGTATGTGCGAAAACAATGTGGCTACCCGTTTGAAAAATGGCGGGCCACAGAATTGGAACTTGCTGACCTTGACAAATAGAATTGGTAGAAACGAAGGCCGCAGTCGTAGGCGTATGTGTACCGTAGTCCGCAGCTTTCATGAACCAGCCCGCCACATAGTCCAGCGACTTCCAATTCTTTGCCCGCTTGCCGAAGATGGCCTGCAGTTCTGCTTTCTGCTGATCACTCTGCCAAGTGGAACCAAGATACGGAGGATTCCCACAGATATACGTCTCTCCGCCCTCGTTCTGGAAGTCAATCTCAGCTTGATCGAGCGGCGTCGCAAACAGGTTGTCCGCTTGAAGCTTCACGCCCGTCCCGGTTGGAGGACAGACGCTCAACCAATCAAGCTGTAGCGCATTGCCGCAGGTAATCCAATTTTCGTTTCGCAAGGGCAAGAACTCGGCCAGCGCCAGCTTGTGTCCGCGATAGAGCACGTCGCACTGGTACTCAGCGATGACCAACGCGAGGCGCGCAATTTCCGCTGGGAAGTCGCGCAACTCGATGCCGCGGAAATTTGTCAGCGGGATTTCCGAGGCGCGATCTGGCTCACCGCGCCGCACATTGATCTCTGCCTCGATGGCGCGCATTTCCTTGTAGGCGATAACCAGGAAATTTCCTGAGCCACAGGCTGGGTCGAAGACCCTGATCCTGGCGATGCGCTTGCGCAGATTGAGCAGACTGCGCGGGTTGTCGCCCGCATCAATCAGCTTTGCCCGTAGGTCCTCGAGGAAGAGCGGGCTTAGCACCTTAAGAATGTTGGGCACGCTGGTGTAGTGCATGCCCAGTTCGCCACGCTCCTCATCGTCGGCAACCGCCTGGATCATCGAGCCGAATATATCGGGGTTGATTTTTGTCCAATCCAACCCGCCGACGTGCAATAGAAAGGACCGGGCGATCTTGCTGAAACTTGGCACGTCGTCGCTGCCGGAAAACAGACGCCCGTTGACATAGGGGAAATTCTCGGCCCAGCGAGGAATCCTTACGTCGGCCCGTTCCTCGCGCTTGGTGCTCATCGTTCTGAATAGCGTGGCGATGACCTTGTGCGTGTTGGAAGAGTCCCTAGCACTCATCTGCGCGACGGTATCGGTGAAGCGGCCCTTGCCGACAAAGATGCCGGTGTCCTCGGCAAAGAAGCAGAAGATCAGCCGCGCCATGAGCTTGTTCATGTCGTGGCGGCGCTCCGCAGTGCCCCATTCAGGGTTGTCTTTCAGCAGCTCGACGTACAGACGGTTCAGGCGGCTGGTGGCCCGGATATCGAACGCGTTTTCGCTGATCTGGCGGACGGTGCTGATCCCCGCCAGGGGCAGAAAGAAGCCGAAGTGATCAGGGAAGTCCTTGAAGGCGCAGGCGACGGTCTCGCCGCTGGTCAGGTCTTCGGCCTCGAAGTCCGCGCCGTCCGTGGCGAGGATGAATTTCGCCTTGGCCTTGGCAGTCGCCGGGCTGGCCTTGAGAGCGACCAGCGTCTGCGCCACCCGCCCAGCGTCGCAGGTCAGAATGTGAATGTTGCTGGTCTGCAAGACACCGCCGAGGTCGGACTTGTTCGACGCCCCCGCGCGCAGGCGCTTGATGGTCGTCGCCTTGTTGCCGAAGGCTTCAAGGAACAAATAGGGAAACTCTGCGGGGTCAAAGGGCCGCTCCGCGAGATCTGTAATGGCCTGTTCGATTTCTACTGCGTTCATGGGCGTGCAGCCTTCCCTCTCGGCTTGGCCGCCAGGTTGCTGTCATTCTTTGGAGCGCTCATGTCTTGTCCTGCGTTTTCTGGGCTGTCGGCAACTTCTCATGACATAGAAGCATCCAATTCCATTCATCATGCCATGAAGAAACGGCACTTAGCGATGCCAATTGTTGGCCGGCGGTGCGCCGAGCGCAATTGTAAAAAAAGCCCGCAATGGCGCGGGCTTAGGTGAACCTTCACGCCACTAGTAAACAGTCAGCGCCAAATGTTCTATTACTCCCACTCAATCGTAGCCGGCGGCTTCCCCGAGATGTCATAAACAACCCGCGACACCCCCCGCAACTCATTGATGATCCGGTTGCTCACCGTCCCCAGGAACTCATACGGCAGATGCGCCCAATGCGCGGTCATGAAGTCGATCGTCTCAACCGCACGCAGCGCAATCACCCACTCATAAGCGCGCGCATCACCCACCACGCCCACCGACTTCACCGGCAGGAACACGGCAAACGCCTGGCTGGTCTTGTCGTATAGGTCGGCCTTGCGCAGCTCATCAATGAAGATGGCATCGGCCTTGGCCAGCAGCTCGGCGTATTCGCGCTTCACTTCACCCAGGATACGCACGCCCAGGCCCGGGCCCGGGAACGGATGGCGGTAGACCATGGTGCGCGGCAGGCCCAGCTCAACGCCCAGGCGGCGCACTTCGTCCTTGAACAGCTCGCGCAGCGGCTCCACCAGGCCCAGCTTCATGTGCTCCGGCAGGCCGCCCACGTTGTGGTGGCTCTTGATCACATGCGCCTTGCCGGTCTTGCTGCCGGCCGACTCGATCACGTCCGGGTAGATGGTGCCCTGCGCCAGCCACTTGGCGTTCTTCAGCTTGTTCGACTCTTCGTCGAAGATCTCAACGAACAGGTTGCCGATGATCTTGCGCTTGGCTTCCGGGTCGCTCACGCCTTCCAGCGCGCTGAAGTAGCGGTCGGCGGCATTTACGCGCACGACCTTCACGCCCATGTGTTCGGCAAACATCGCCATCACCTGGTCGCCTTCCTGCCAGCGCAGCAGGCCGGTGTCCACGAACACGCAGGTCAGCTTCTCGCCGATGGCCTTGTGCAGCAGCGCAGCCACGACGGACGAATCGACGCCGCCGGACAGGCCCAGGATCACTTCGTCATCGCCCACTTGATCTCTTACGCGGGCGATCTGGTCGTCGATGATGTTGGCGGCGGTCCACAGGGTCTGGCAACCGCACACATCCACCACGAAGCGGCGCAGCAGCGCCTGGCCCTGCAGGGTGTGGGTCACTTCCGGGTGGAACTGCACGCCGTACCAGCGCTTTTCTTCGTTGGCCATGGCGGCCACCGGAATGCGGTCGGTGGTGGCGGTGATGGTGAAGCCCGGCGGTGCAATGGAGACGTGGTCGCCGTGGCTCATCCAGACATTCAGCTTCGGCTCGCCGCCGTGGTCGCTCAGGCCCTTGAACAGTGCATCGGGGTTGATGACGTTCACTTCGGCGTGGCCGAATTCGCGCTGGTCAGCGGCTTCGGTGGCACCACCCAGCTGCGCGGCCAGGGTCTGCATGCCGTAGCAGATGCCGAAGATCGGCAGGCCGCTGTCGAACACTTCCTGCGGCGCGGCCGGGGCGCCCGGCAGCGTGGTCGATTCCGGGCCACCGGACAGGATGATGCCCTTGGCGCCGAAGCCGGCGATCTCGGCCGGGTTGTGGTCCCACGCCCAGATTTCGCAGTAGACGCCCAGCTCGCGGATGCGGCGGGCGATCAGCTGCGTGTACTGCGCGCCGAAATCGAGGATGAGGATCTTGTCGTTATGGATGTTGGTCATGGTGCCGTTCCAGTGGTGTTTTTCGCAGCGCCCGGCGCTTCAAGGCTCTGCGTCAGCGTGGCGATGAACGCCTCGCGTTGTTGAATATGTGAGGTGTCTTCCTCGTCCCAGCGCAGCATCAGCAGGCCGTGCGGTGCGTTGGGGTTGGAGCGGTCGGCGCGCGGCAGCTCGGCGATTTCCTGCACTTCGGTGCCGGGCACGATGCGCCGTTGCAGCGCCGCCATCGAGACGCCCGAATCCGCAGCGCCCCAGGACGCCCAGCGCACGCTCATCCGTGCGGGCTCCAGCGCGCCCAGTACCGGCGTCAGCACCGGATCATCCGGCCCGTGCAGCAGCTCGGTAATGCATTGCAGCGTGACCTGCAGCGGGCGCTCGCCAGTACCTTTCAGCAGCCAGCGCTGCTCGCCAGCGGCCTGCACCTGCCAGCCCTTCGGCAGCGAGAACGCGTTCTGGCACGCCTGCACGTCCTGCAATTGCGAAACCGCCGCGCCCGGAGACCCGGAGCGCGGCGGCGGTTCGGACAACGAACAGCCTGCCATCAGCAGGCTGCCCGTAATCGCAAGAGCAGTTCGCAAGCGCATCAGGCGCGGTAGTTCGGCGGCTCTTTGGTGATGGTCACGTCGTGGACGTGGCTCTCACGCTGGCCGGCGCCGCTGATCTTCACGAACTTGGGCTTGCTGCGCATGTCTTCGATGGTGGCGCAGCCCACGTAGCCCATGGTGGCGCGCAGGCCGCCCATCAGCTGGTGGATGATGCCGCCCACCGGGCCGCGGTACGGCACGCGGCCTTCGATGCCTTCCGGCACCAGCTTGTCGGCGGTGGCGGCGTCCTGGAAGTAGCGGTCCTTCGACCCCTTCTCCATGGCAGCCAGCGAACCCATGCCGCGGTAGCTCTTGTACGAACGGCCCTGGTACAGCTCGGTCTCGCCCGGCGATTCCTCGGTACCGGCCAGCAGGCCGCCGACCATGATGGTCGAGGCACCGGCGGCCAGCGCCTTGCCGATGTCGCCCGAGTAGCGGATGCCACCGTCGGCGATCAGCGGGATGCGGTCCTGCAGCGCTTCGGCCACCAGGTCGATGGCGGTAACCTGCGGCACGCCGACACCGGCAACGACGCGGGTGGTGCAGATCGAGCCCGGGCCGATGCCGACCTTGACTGCGTCCGCGCCGCTGTCCAGCAGCGCCAGTGCGGCTTCGCCGGTGCAGATGTTGCCACCGATGACCTGCACGTTCGGGAAGTTCTTCTTGACCCAGCTGACGCGGTCCAGCACGCCCTGCGAGTGGCCGTGCGCGGTATCGACCACGATCACGTCCACGCCGGCGGCGACCAGCGCTTCCACGCGGCGATCGGTATCGCCCCCCACGCCGACGGCAGCGCCGACCAGCAGGCGGGTCGACAGATCCTTGGCAGCGTTGGGGAAGTCGGTGTTCTTCTGGATGTCCTTGACGGTGATCAGGCCACGCAGTTCGAACGAATCATTGACCACCAGCACCTTTTCGATGCGGTTGCGGTGCAGCAGCTGCAGCACTTCGTCAGACGCGGCGCCTTCCTTGACCGTGATCAGGCGATCCTTCTTGGTCATGATGTGGCGGACCGGATCGTCCAGCTCGGTCTCGAAGCGCATGTCGCGGTGGGTCACGATGCCGGCCAGCAGGCCGTCGCTGCCCACCACCGGCACGCCGGAGATGTTGTGCGCCTGGGTCAGCGCCAGCACGTCGCGGATGGTGGTTTCCGGGCCGACGGTGATCGGGTCGCGGATGACGCCGGCCTCGAACTTCTTGACCTTGGCCACTTCCGCGGCCTGCTGTTCCAGGCTGAGATTCTTGTGGATGATGCCCATGCCGCCGAGCTGGGCCATGGCGATGGCCAGGCGGGCTTCGGTGACGGTGTCCATGGCTGCGGACAGGATCGGAAGCTTCAGCTTCAGGTCGCGAGTCAACCGCGTTTCGAGGTTGACGTCCTTGGGCAGGATGGTCGAGTGGGCGGGGACGAGCGAGACGTCGTCGTAAGTGAGTGCTTCAGCCTGGATGCGCAGCATCGGCATACCCGAGATGTGGGGAAGCGCGACATTTTACCCTGTTTCTGGAGCCAAGAACAGCATTTTTGGTGGCCAGAACTGGAACTCCGCGCGACACAGTGTCGCACCCGCTCACCTGTAGAGCCGAGCCCATGCTCGGCTGCTCTCCGGCCGGACCGCGATAAGCCGAGCATGGGCTCGGCTCTACAGGAGGCCCGGGGCGTCGCGCGGGCGGTGATCCATTCAGGGGCCGCACCAAAGCAGGTAGTGCCGGCCGCTGGCCGGCAACCTCATGAACCTTCGGACGGCTTACCGGGTTGCCGGCCAGCAGCCGGCACTACCATTCAGCTCAGCGCTTCCGCCGCTTCCAGGGTGTTCTGCATCAACGTGGCCACGGTCATCGGGCCCACGCCACCCGGCACCGGGGTGATCCAGCTCGCCCGCTGGGCTGCCGCCTCAAACCCAACATCGCCCACCAGGCGGCCGTCATCCAACCGGTTGATACCCACGTCGATCACCACCGCGCCCGGCTTCACCCATTCGCCCGGCACGATGCCCGGGCGGCCCACCGCCACCACCAGAATGTCGGCGTTGCGCACGGCCTGTTCCAGCACGTCCTTGGGGGTGAACTTGTGGCAGCTGGTCACGGTGCAGCCGGCAATCAGCAGCTCCAGGCCCATCGGGCGGCCAACGTGGTTGCTCACACCCACGATGGTGGCGTTGCGGCCGCGCACCGGCTGGTCGGTGTGGCCCAGCAGCGTGGTGATGCCACGCGGGGTGCACGGGCGCAGGCCGAACTCGCGCAGGGCCAAGTGACCGACGTTTTCCGGGTGGAAACCGTCCACGTCCTTGCGCGGGTCGATGCGCTGGATCAGCCGGCGCGCGTCGGGGATGCCCGGCAGCGGCAGCTGGATCAGGATGCCGTTGATCTTCGGATCGGCGTTGAGCTGGTCGATCAGGTCGAGCAGCTCGGCTTCGGTGGTACCGGCCGGCAGATCGTAGTCATGCGCTTCGATGCCGACCTTCTCGGCGGCACGGCGCTTGTTGCGCACGTACACGGTCGAGGCCGGGTCGCCACCGACCAGCACCACGGCCAGGCCCGGGCGGCTGCCGCCAGCGGCCACGCGGGCGTCGACGCGCACCTTCAGGCTGTCGAGCAGGTCCTCGGCGATACGGCGGCCATCAAGGATGCGGGCAGGAAGCTGGGAGGCGGAATCGGTCATCGGGAGCGGGCGTGGGGCGGCGGGGACGCTATTGTCCCCGATTCAGGCCCCCTCGCCCACCGCCACGCGTCGACACCGCGCACCGGTAGTGCCGGCCGCTGGCCGGCAACCTCATGACGTCGGAACGTTCCCGTATCTGCCGGCCAGCGGCCGGCACTACCGGGGGCTACTCTTCCTCTTCCGGCACATCCTGCGGGTTCAGCGTCTTGCTCTCCCGCTTCGGTGCGGTAAACGGCGTCGGCGTCGGTACGCCCTGCGGGCTGTTGCCGTAGATCATCCGGGCGCCGGCATTCAATCCACCGCCGGCAATCTCAAGCTCGAAGCGCTCGGCATCGCGGCGACGGATCTGCTCGGCAATCTCGATCGCGTCGTCCTCATCCGCCCCCAGCTCCACCAGCGCAGCCTGACCAAACAACACGGCCGATTCAAACGTCTCGCGAATCTGGAAATCGACACCGGCATGGATCAGCCGCAGCGAATGCTCGCGGTCGAACGAGCGCACCATCAACTTGGCCTGCGGGAATTCATGCGCCACCAGTTCCACGATGCGGTCGGCGGCCTCGGCCTTGTCCACGCACACCGCAATCGCACGCGCGGTGGCCGCGCCTGAGGCATGCAGCACGTCAAGACGCGTGCCATCGCCGTAGTAGATCTTGAAACCGAAGCGCGCGGCGCTCTGGATCATCTCCACATCGTTGTCGATGATGGTCACGTCCACGTCGCGCGCCAGCAGCGACTGGCTCGCGACCTGGCCGAAGCGGCCGAAGCCGATCAGCAGCACGCTGCCGGACAGGCCGTCGGCCTCGTCCACACCGTCCATGTTCACCGTCGGCTTCGGTGCGATGCGCTTGTAGACCAGTACCACCAGCGGGGTCAGCGCCATCGACAGCACCACCACGGCGGTGAAGTTGGCATTGATCTCCAGGTCGATCACGCCGGCCGACGCAGCGGCGGAGAACAACACGAAGGCGAACTCGCCACCCTGCGCCATCAGCACGCCACGGTCCAGCGCCTGCGCGTGGTCGCTGCCCATGATGCGCGCCACCACGTAGATGCACAGCGCCTTGGCTGCCATCAGCGCCAGCACCAGGCCGAGGATCAGCTGCCAGTTACCGGCCACCACGCCCAGGTCCAGCGCCATGCCGACGCTGAGGAAGAACAGGCCGAGCAGGATGCCGCGGAACGGTTCGATGTCCGCCTCGATCTGGTGACGGAAGGTCGACTCGCTCAACAGCACGCCGGCCAGGAACGCGCCCATCGCCATCGACAGGCCGGACAGCTGCATCAGCAGCGCCGCACCCAGCACCACCAGCAGCGCGGCGGCAGTCATCACCTCGCGCGCCTTCGACTCGGCCAGCACGCGGAACAGCGGGTTGAGCAGGAAGCGGCCGACCAGCACCAGGCCGACGATGGCGCCGACACCGATCGCCACCGACAGCCAGCGCGAACCTTCGCCATCGGCACTGCCCGCACTCGGACCCATCCACGCCACCAGCGCCAGCAGCGGCACAATCAGCAGGTCTTCAAACAGCAGGATGGAGACGATCTTCTGCCCCGACGGCAGCGCGATGTCACCGCGCTCGGCCAGCAGCTGCATCACCACCGCGGTGGAGGTCAGCACGAAGCCGGTGGCACCGATGAAGGCCACCTGCCATGGCAGGCCGAACAGCTTGGCGATGCTGGTCAGCACCACCGCACAGGTAACGATCTGCAGCGTGCCCAGCCCGAAGATTTCCTTGCGCAGGCTCCACAGGTGCGAGGGCCGCATCTCCAGGCCGATCACGAACAGGAACATCACCACGCCGAGCTCGGCGGTATGCAGGATCGCCTGCGGATCTGAGAACCAGCCCAGCCCGAACGGTCCGATCGCCAGGCCAGCGGCGAAGTAGCCCAGCACCGAGCCCAGGCCGGCCCGGCGGAACAGGGGCACCATCACCACCGCCGCGCCCAACAGGGCCACGACCTTGACCAGCTCGCTGGTCGCTGCTTCTACCGCCATGCGGTGTTTTCCCCAAGATCCAGAATCGGCTTCAACAATAGAGCAATGCCGATGACGGCAATAGCACGCATGTTGCGCCGGATTGTCTTGGAGGTGGAACGATGCCGGGAGCGACCCCCAGCATCATCCCGAAACCATGCATGCGCGTCGATGGGTGCCAACCATGCATGCGCATCGGCGGGCGCCAACCATGCACCCGCTTCGGTAGGTGCCAACCTTGGTTGGCACAAGAGCGCCGACCAAGGTCGGCATCTACCAATCCACTCCCCGGCCAGCCTCACCCGCCCCGGCAAAACGCGGCGTAATCGATATACCCCGGGAACGGCACGCCCGGCGCGCACACCGGGCAATGCGGGTCCGGCCGGATGCGGGATCCTGAAACCATGCGCCGCTTCGGTAGCTGACAACCATGCGCCCGCTTCGGTAGGCGCCAACCATGCACCCGCTTCGGTAGGTGCCAACCTTGGTTGGCACGAGAGCGCCGACCAAGGTCGGCATCTACCAAGGCATTCCCCGGCCAGCCTCACCCACCCCGGCAAAACGCGGCGTAATCGATATACCCCGGGAACGGCACGCCCGGCGCGCACACCGGGCAATGCGGGTCCGGCTGGATGCGGGATTCCGAAACCATGCATGCGCATCGGCGGGCGCCAACCCTGCACCCGCTTCGGTAGGTGCCAACCTTGGTTGGCACAAGAGCGCCGACCAAGGTCGGCATCTACCAAGGCATTCCCCGGCCGGGTTCACCCGCCCCGGCAAAACGCGGCGTAATCGATATACCCCGGGAACGGCACGCCCGGCGCACACACCGGGCAATGCGGGTCCGGCCGGATGCCGGTCTCGCGGAAGCGCATGCCCAGCGCATCAAAGCGCAGCAGCCGCCCCACCAGCGGCTCGCCGATGCCCAGCAACAGCTTCAGCACCTCGGTGGCCTGCAGCACACCGGCCAATCCCGGCAGCACACCCAGCACACCGGCCTCGGAACAGTTCGGCGCGAACTCCGGCGGCGGCGGCTCCGGGAACAGACAGCGGTAGCACGGCGCCACGCCACGCTGGCGGCCAGCGTCAAACACGCTTACCTGGCCATCAAAGCGCTCGATGGCGGCATACACCAGCGGCTTGGCGTGCTTGATGCAGGCGTCGTTGAGCAGGTAACGCAGCGGGAAGTTGTCCGACCCGTCCAGCACCACATCCACGCTGTCCAGCAGCGCATCCACATTCTCGGACGTGACCCGCTCCGGCACCGCCTCGACCTCGATCGACGGGTTCAGCGCCAGCAATCGCTCGCGCGCGGAATCGACCTTGAGCTGGCCGACGCTGGCTTCGGTATGCACGATCTGCCGGTGCAGGTTGCTGCGCTCCACGCGGTCATGGTCGGCGAAGCGCAGGTGCCCTACCCCCGCGGCGGCCAGATAGAAGCCAGCCGGCGCGCCCAGGCCACCGGCACCCAGCACCAGCACCCGCGACTGCTGTAGCCGGCGCTGGCCGGCCTCACCCACCTGGGGCAGCAGCAGGTGGCGCGAATAGCGGTCGTAGAAATCGCGGTCGGCGGCGCTGGCCAGCGGCTGCACCAGCGGCAGCGATTGCTCGCGCCAGGCCACGGTGCCGCCCGTCACGGAAGCGACGTGGGTGTAGCCGGCCTCCTGCAGAAACTGCGCGGCATCTGCCGAGCGCTTGCCGCTCTGGCAGATCAGCAGGATCTCCTGGTCGTGCCGCGGCAGATGCGCGGCCGGGTCGGCCTGCAGCTCGCCCTTGGACACGCCGCGCGCGCCCTCGGCCATCCCGCCGGCCCGTTCGTGCGCTTCGCGCACATCGATCAGCACCGCGCCGTGGGCCAGGCGCTCGCGTGCCTGCGCGGGGGAAAGCTCTTGGATGCTCATGGCCGCATTATCGCGCAGACACCCTCGACGCGCCTTGCCCCGAACATGGCACCATGCGGGCGTTGCTCCCTGCATCCCGGAACCGCTGCATGCGCTCTGCCACCGAATTCTGGCGTGACCCGCGCATGCCCTTCGTCGAAAGCCGACGGGCGTGCGACAGCCGCGCCTGCCATCGCCCGCACAGCCATGACACTTTCTCGATCGGCGCCGTGGACGCTGGCAACAGCGTGTTCACCGGCGCGGCGGAAGGACCGCGCCTGCTGCAACCCGGCAATCTGGTCGGCGTACCCGCAGGCCGCGTGCATGCCTGCAACCCCCTGCCCGGCCAGGTCTGGAGCTACCAGATGCTGCACCTGGATGCGCGCTGGATGGCCGAAGTCCGCGCCGAGTATGACGGCCTGCCCGGACCCGACTGGCAGCAGGAACCCATCCGGATTTCCCACCATCGCCCGCGCTACCAGCAGTACTGCCAGCTCAACGAGACGCTGTTCTCCGACGATCCGGTCAGCGTCAAGGAAGCGGCCCTGATCGCGTTCGTCGGCGATCTGGATGAACACGATGGGGTAGCCGTCGCCGGTCCGCCTGAAGACGCCGCACTACAGCAGCGGGTGCAGCCGGTGATGGACGCTCTGCGCCAGCGGCTCGAACACACTCCGGCCCTGCAGGAGCTCGCATCGCTGGCAGGCATGAGCCGCTACCAGCTTATCCGCGCCTTCCGACGTGCCACGGGCCTGACCCCACACGCCTGGCAGATCGACCAGCGCATCCAGGAGGCTCGCCGACGGTTGTGCGAAGGCCAGGCACTGGCCGTGGTCGCGCATGCACTGGGCTTTGCCGACCAGAGTCATTTCCAGCGGGTCTTCAAGGCCCACGCCGGTGCGACCCCGGGCCAGTACCGGCGCTGAGCCTGCAATAACGTTCAATACCATCGCGCGGCACATCCCCAGACTGGCGCCCCAGCCAGCCGCCGCCGGACCCGATGGAACAGTTCCTGATCATCGCCACCGTTCATTTTTTCGCCCTGCTCTCACCCGGTCCCGATTTCTTCCTCGTTGCACGCACCGCGATCACCTCTGGCTGGCGCACCGCCAGTGGCGCCTGCGCAGGCATCGCCGTTGGCAACGGCGTCTTCATCGTGGCCGCTTTCACCGGAATTGCCATGCTGCGCGCAGGCAGCGCAGGGTTCATTGCGGTGCAGTTGGCGGGCTGCGGCTTCCTGCTGTACCTCGGCACGCTGTTCCTGCGCCATGCGGGCTCGACGACGCTGCAGGCACCTGCCGCGGAATCGCGCGCGGGCGATACGCACGGGTGGTGGAAGGCGGCAGGACTGGGCGCCCTGTCTGCGCTGCTGAACCCGAAGAATGCGCTGTTCTATGCAACGTTGGCGGCAATGCTCAACGGCCCGCAGGCCAACGCCGCAACGAAATTCTTCTATGGCGCGTGGATGTTCGGCATCGTCCTGCTTTGGGATCTGCTGGTCGCCGCGCTGGTCGGCCACCCGTGGGTACTGCGTCGGTTCGCACGCACCCTGCCCTGGCTGGAGCGGGCCGCAGGGCTTCTGATGATCGCACTGGCGCTATGGATCGTCGTGTCGCTGTGGGCCGGCTGATGCCGGCGATTCGCGCCTGTCGCAATGGCGTTCAATACCGCGCGTTCACACCCGCCCACACTCTGCACTTTCTATAGGTCAGTGGCAGGTTTACGTGCAGCAGTTCTTCATCGTCGCGGTGCTGTACGGATTCGCCATGCTCCTGCCTGCTTCGCATCACGCGAAGATCCTGCGCACCGCGATGGGCGCGGGCGGGCACGCCGCCATGGCCGCGTCGTTCGGTATCGCCATCGGTACGGGCGTCATCTGTGCGACGGCTTTCGTTGCAGCGGGCATGCTGGGAAACCGCGGCCTGTGGACGCTGGCGATGCAGTGCGCGGGCTGCCTCCTGCTGCTGCGCCTGGCGGGCATGTGCCTGCGCGACGCCGGCTTGACCCCGTTCTCTCCGCTTTCCCTGCAGATGCCCTTGGGCCTGCGCGCCCGCTCCCGTTGGCCGCACGCCGAGGCTGGATGCCTGTTGGCGCTCGCCAGCACCAGCAACTGGATGCTGCAGTTCGCGTTGGCTGCCCTGCTTACCGGCCTCGTTGCCGACACTGGCACCAAGGCCGCTTACGTGGCCGGCCTGAGCGGCGTCGCGCTGTCGCTCGGCCTGCTGATGGCATGGCTCGGCAGCCATCTGCGCTGGGCACGGAGGTATTGCCGACTCCTTCCGTGGCTGGAGCATGCCGCAGGCCTGGTGACCGGGGCGGTGTCGGTGGCGTACCTGGCAGGTGCACTGGGTACGACCCTGGTCTGGGCAAGCATCACGGGGCAGGTGCAGCTGCCGGAATCGATCCCCGCCACAAGCGAGGTGCAACCGGCTTCAACATCGCGGCGCGGCCGAGGCATCCCATGCGCGTTGCCGCATTGCCGCGCTCGTCGCAGCAATCCGCCCTGATCGAGATCTGTAGATACACGGTAGTGCCGGCCGCTGGCCGGCAACCTCGTGAACACGCCAGGCATCGTCGGGTTGCCGGCCAGCGGCCGGCACTACCACAAACGAAAAAGGCGGCCCTGCGGCCGCCTTTCTCTACATCACTTGCCCTTGACGTGCTTCATCAAGCGCCGCTTGGCCTTGACCTGCCGCTCGGTGAGGACGTTCTTCTTGCCCTCGTACGGGTTGGCACCCTCGCGGAAGATGAAGCTCACCGGGGTGCCGATCAGCTTGAAGCGCTTGCGGAAGAAGTTCTCCAGGTAGCGCTTGTACGATTCCTGCAGTTCCTTCAGGCGCGTGCCGTGCACGATGAAGGTCGGCGGGTTTGCCCCGGCCGGGTGCACGTAACGCAGCTTGGAGACGTGGCCGCGGATGGTCGGCGGCGGATTGGTCTCGTACGCCACTTCCAGCGCCTTGTTCACTTCGCTGGTGGTGAAGGTCTTGTTCGCCGATTCGTGCGCGCGGTGCACCGCACGGAACAGCTCACGCAGGCCTGAGCCATGCTTGGCCGAGATGCGCACCGACTCGGCCCACGGCACGAAGCCCAGCTTCAGCGACAGCATGGTTTCCGCCTGCTCGCGCTGGTACTCGGTCAGGCCATCCCACTTGTTGATGGCGATCACCAGCGCACGGCCGGCGTCGAGCACGGCACCGAGCACGGTGGCGTCCTGGTCGGTCACGCCTTCGGTGGCGTCCAGCATCAGCACGGCCACCTGGCACTGCTCGATCGACTGCATGGTCTTGACCACCGAGAACTTCTCGACGACCTCGTCCACGCGCGAACGACGGCGCAGCCCGGCGGTATCGATCAGGCGGTATTCACGGCCGTCACGCTCCAGGTCCACGGCGATCGAGTCGCGGGTGGTGCCCGGCACGTCGGAGGCGATCATGCGCTCCTCGCCGAGGATGCGGTTGACCAGGGTCGACTTGCCCACGTTCGGGCGGCCGACGAAGGCGATGCGGATGCGGTTCGGATCGTTGTCCAGCTCTTCGCCGCTGCCTTCTTCCGGCAGGCGCTGGACCACTTCGTCCAGCAGGTCGTCCAGACCCTGGCGATGCGCGGCCGACACGGTCAGCATCTCGCCGAAGCCGTAGCGGGCGAACTCCGAACGCACGGTGTCCTCGTCGGTGCCGTCGATCTTGTTGATCAGCAGCAGCGTCGGGCGCGACAGCTTGCGCAGCCAGGCCAGGATCTCGTCGTCCATCGCCGACGTTCCCTCACGGGCATCGACCACGAACAGGATCAGGTCGGCTTCCGCCGCAGCGGCACGGGCCTGGCGGGTGGTAGCCCCTGCCAGACCCTCTTCCTCTTCCGCGATACCGCCGGTGTCGACGACGAGGAAATGATTGTCCTCGTCCAGACGGCAGACACCGTAGTTGCGGTCGCGGGTGACGCCGGGCTGGTCATGGACCAGCGCGTCACGGGTGCGCGTAAGCGCATTGAAAATAGTCGACTTGCCGACATTCGGCCGTCCAACCAGGGCGACCAAAGGCAGCATCGCGATTACTCCAATTTTTAATTTGCCAACCGGAAGGCGGTCAGCTTGCCATCAACGTTCTGCACCAGCAGCACCCCGTCTACGACGATTGGCTGGGCCAGCAGGGCGTCACCGCCGCTCTTTGCCCGTGCCGCCATCGCACCATCGGAGGTCTGCAGCCAGTGCACGTATCCCTTGTAGTCGCCGACCACGACGTAGTCGCCGTGCAGTGCCGGGCCGGTCAGCGAGCGACGGGCCAGTGCGGTCTGCGACCACATCGCCGCGCCGCTGGCCTTGTCCAGGCCGAACACGCCGCCCTTGTTGTCGGTGACGAACACATTGCCAGACGAGACCGCCACGCCACCGGCACCGCCATGGTCGCGCGCCCACAGCGGGCGACCGGTCGGGCCTTCAATGGCCATCGTCTGGTTCTTGAAGCTGCTCACGAACAGGGTGTTGCCATCCAGCACCGGCGCACCGTCGACATCGGCCATGCGCTCCAGCTCGGTACGGCCTTCACCGTTGCCCACATTCTGTTCCCACAGGGTGCGGCCATCCTGCTGGGCCAAGGCGGCAACCGCGCCCTCGTCCTTGCCGATGAACAGCACGCCCGGGCCGGTCACCACCGGCGCGTTGCCACGCACGGTCAGCGCCGGCAGCTCGCTCGGGTTGAACCACTTCTGGGTGCCGTTGCCGGCATCGAACGCGGTGATGCGGCCGTCATTGCTGCGCACGTAGACCGCGCCCTGGGCGATGGCCGGCGCGGCGATGACTTCACCCGGAACACGGGCGCGCCACTTCTCGCTGCCGTCGTTGATGTCTAGGGCGATGACCTGGCCATCGAGCGTGCCGATCACGACCAGGTTCTCACCGACCCCCGGGCCGCCGGACAGGCGCAGCTTGGCCTTCTTCTTTTCCTTCTTCGGCTCCCAGGTCCAGACCTTCTTGCCGGTCTGCAGGTCGATGGCGTGCACGCCACCGGTGAGTGCCGCAGCGAACACGTGGCCGTTGGCCACGGCCGGGCCCTGGCGCACGCCGATGCGGCGCTCGCCCTTGCCGAGGTTGACCGACCAGGCCTTGTTGACCTTCACGGTCGGCTCGAACTTGACCAGCTCAGCCGGTTCCTGTGCCTTCTTCGCGGCCGCGTCCTTGCCGGCGAACCAGCCCTTCACGGTGCTGCAGCCGGTCAGGGCCATGCCCATCAGGAGCACGGTGGCGACGCGGGTGATCATGACCTTCTGACTCATCAAACCGACTCCGCAGGGGCGGCAACGGTGCCGCCGGCGTCCATAACCTTGGTTTCCAGCAGGCGCCGCTGCGGCGCTGCCACGTCCAGCGACTTCAGCGCTTTCTCGTACTGTGCACGGGCGTCGTCACGCTTGCCCTGCGCCATCAGCGCGTCGCCATGGATTTCCAGGCTGCTGCTGTCGGTGGCGCTGCCCAGCAGCTTGATCGCCTCGTCACTCTTGCCGGTGGCCACCAGCAGGCGGGCCACACGCTGGTCGACCACGCGCTGCAGGTCACCTTCGACCTTCACGCCGCGCAGGGTGGCCAGGGCTTCTTCGTTCTTGCCGGCGTCGACCTGGGCCTTGGCCAGCTGCAGCGCCGCGAGGTCGCCGTAGATGCTGGACGGGCCGGCTTCGAGCGCCTTGACCGCCTTGGAGGCGTCGTCGAGCTTGTTCTGCTGCAGGCCAACGAGCGCCTTCTGGTACTCGACATTGGCCGAGGCCAGCTTGCCGCCCTGATCCTTCTGGTACCACTGCCAACCGGCAATGGCACCGATGGCGATCACTACGCCACCGAGGATGCTGGCGCCATTCTTCCGCAGCCAGCTGCGGACGCGTTCACTTTGTTCGTGCTCGTCGAGCAGATCGTCGATCGCCATGCGTACTCTCGCCCCGCCCATCGGGAGGGACCATTGGGATTAATCGAAGGTGGTGAAACCGCGCCTCAGTGCGAAACCGGGACTACGGAGCCTTCAGAGGATACCTGAAAGCGTGCCACGTTGGCTCGCTGGTAGGGGGTCAGATCGACGATAGCGCCGTTCTGCTGAACCTGGACCGCCGAGGCGTTGCCCAGGGTCACCCGGGTCACCTGACCCGGCGTGAAGCTGCGGCTCTCGCCGGACTTGATCAGCGCCTTCTCGACGGTAGCGCCGTCCGGGCCGCCGATATCGACCCAGCTGTCGCCGCTGAACTGCATGTCCAGCGTGTTGGCGGCAGCCGCTGGTGCCGGGGCTGAACGCGGCACCGGGGCCAGCGAGGCTACGTACGGGGTGGCGGCCGGTTTGCTGGCCGGGGCGCTCGCCACGTCAGCCACGGCGGCCGGCTCGACGCCGGCGGCAGACGGGGTCACCGGCACAGCGGCCGGGATCGCGTCCAGCGAAGCGGTGTTCGGCGACGGCGTCGCACTGCCATCAAAATGACCACGGGTGGCGAACCACACCGGCACCGCCAGCACCGCGGTGATACCGACATACAGCACGCGACGGCCGAGATTCTCGGCAATGCGGCGCGCACGCGGGGTGTGGGTATGGCTGACCAGGGTGGGTGGAACCACCGGGCCGACCTGGGCCTGCTCCAGCAGCTGGCTCACATCCACGTCCAGCAGGCGCGCGTAGCTGCGCAGCTGGCCGCGCACGAACACCGGCGCCCCCAGCTTCTGCCATTGTTCCTCTTCCAGCGACTTGACCACCTGGACCGGCATGCGCAGGCGCGAGCCGACATCTTCGAGGGTCAGTCCGGCCGCCTCGCGGGCCTGGCGCAGGCGGCTGCCGCAGCCGGCCGCAGTCTCGAGAGCGCTCACAGTCTGGTCATCAATCACAATGCATCAACCCTGGAGTTAGGAGCCCGCTTCCTGCGGAAATTCCTGTCGAATGCGCTGAAGATAGCGGTCAGATGCCGCCCGATCACCCAGCCGCGCTTCGATTTGAGACGCAAGTTGTAACACGGAACGCGTTGCGGGTGCAGCCGCAATCCTACGTTCGGCGAAGGCCCGGGCCTCCATGAAGCGGCCCTGGCGGAAGCTGAGCTGGGCCATCGCCTCCAGCGCGACCGGGTTTCCCGGCAGCGTTGCCAGCGCCGCACGCAGGTCGCGCTCGGCACGTTCGAACTGGCCGGCGTCCAGCGCACAGCCCCCGGCATTGGCCTGGGACTCGGCCGGCGTGGCGTAGCCCGGCGCCTGCAGCGCACGATCGAACCAGACCAGCGACTCGGCCGGCCGGCCCTGCTGGCACAGCCACGCGCCGTAATTGTTGAGGATGTCCCCGCGCTGCGGCGCCTGCTCGGCAGCCCTGCGGAAGCTCTCGCCAGCCTGCTGGGTCCGGCCACGGCGCTCGTCGATGCCGGCCAGCAGCACCAGCGCATCGGGCGACTCGGGGGCCAGCTTCAGCGCCTCGCGCGCCTTGCGTTCGGCCGCATCGAGGTTACCTACCTGCATGTCGCGGGCGGCCAGGGCCAGCAGGTCCTGCAGGCGCACCTGGCGCCGCACGCTGTCCGGATCACGGACCGAGTAGACCGGCGCCTCGCTGGGGCCCAGCTTGGCCTTGGGATGGGATTTGCAGCCGCCGACCGCAACGGCCAGCATGCCTGCGAACAGAACCAGCCAGAGGCGGTCAGGCCGCGGCATCGCTCCCCTTCCCCGCCTGCAGCGTCTTGTTGAACTCCGCCTGGCGGCGGGTGCGGTCCATCACCTGGCCCTTGAGCTGGCCACAGGCGGCGTCGATGTCGTCGCCACGGGTGCGGCGGACCATGGTCAGCACGTTGCTGTCGAGTAGAATCTTCTGGAAGGCACGGATGTGCGCTTCTTCCGAACGCTCGTAGCGGGTACCCGGGAACGGGTTGAACGGAATCAGGTTGACCTTGCCCGAATCCTTGGCCTGCACCGCGTTGTCGAACTGGCGCATCAGGCGGGCCAGCTCGCGGGCATGCTCGGGCTTGTCGTTGATGCCCTTCATCAGGGTGTATTCGAAGGTGACCGATTCGCGGCGCTTGTTGGCGCGCAGGTAGCGTGCGCACGAGGCCATCAGCTCGGCGATCGGATACTTCTTGTTGAGCGGCACCAGGGTCTCGCGCAGCGCGTCGTTCGGCGCATGCAGCGACACCGCCAGCGACACGTCGCTTTCGGCAGACAGGCGGTCGATCTGCGGCACCAGGCCGGAGGTCGACAGGGTCACGCGCTTGTTGGCCAGGCCGTAGCCCAGGTCGTCGCGCATCACACTCATGGCGCGCACGACGTTGTCGAAATTCATCAGCGGCTCGCCCATGCCCATCATCACCACGTTGGTGAGGCGGCGCATCTGGTGCGGCACGTTGCCCAGGTGGCGTGCGGCAACCCACACCTGGCCGATGATCTCGGCGGTGGTCAGGTTGCGGTTGAAGCCCTGGGTGGCGGTGGAGCAGAACGTGCAGTTCAGGCCGCAACCGACCTGCGAGGACACGCACAGCGTGCCGCGGGTCTTGTCCGGGATGTACACGGTCTCGATGGCGTTCTTGCCATCCACGCCCATCGCCAGCAGCCACTTGTGGGTGCCGTCGGCGGAGGGCTTGTCGAACACGATGTTCGGAACCAGCACCTCGGCATGGGCCTGCAGCTTGGCGCGCAGGACCTTGCCGAGGTCGGTCATTTCATCGAAGTCGGTGACGTAGCGATGGTGGATCCACTTCATCACCTGATGGGCACGGAACTTCTTCTCGCCGAGAACCTCGACGAAGAACTTCTCCAGGCCCGCGCGATCGAGGTCGAGCAGGTTCTGCTTGCCAGCCGTGGGTGCCGACTTCGGCAGCGGCTGGATGGCGGGGGACTGTACGACCTCGTTCACGGCATTACTCTCAGCGCGAAACGACTTCGGTGGCGGCGAAGAAGTAGGCGATTTCAATCGCGGCATTCTCGACCGAGTCCGAGCCGTGGGCGGCGTTGGCATCGATGGATTCGGCGAAGTCGGCGCGGATGGTGCCCGCAGCGGCTTCCTTCGGGTTGGTGGCGCCCAGCAGGTCGCGGTGGGCCAGGACGGCGTTCTCGCCTTCCAGGGCCTGGATCATCACCGGGCCGGAGATCATGAACTCGACCAGCGCGTTGAAGAACGGACGCTCGCGGTGCACGGCGTAGAAGCCTTCGGCTTCACGGCGCGACAGCTGCTTGTACTTGGCGGCCACGACCTTCAGGCCGGCCTTCTCGAAGCGGGCGTAGATTTCGCCGATGACGTTCTTGGCAACGGCGTCCGGCTTGATGATCGAAAGGGTGCGCTCCAGCGCCATGGGATGTCTCCAATGGAATCGGGCCGCTGATGGCCCGAAGGGTAACATGAAAAAAACCCGCGTCGGGACGCGGGCTTAGCCTGATAAACGTAGGCGAATTGTAAAAGATAAAGCGGCAGGGTGGTAGTGCCGGCCGCTGGCCGGCAGGCTGGCGCCCCACGGGCTGCCTGCGGTTGCCGGCCAGCGGCCGGCACTACCCTTTGCGCCCATTCACCCACCTGAGTGAAATCTGACCGGTCCGGGCATTTTTGCTGCACTGCAAAATGCCATACGCTACCGTCTGGTCCTAGTATCAAACAATCGTTTGATTAAGGTCCGCCCGCCGATGGCCAAACCCGCCCACTTCTCGACCAAGGACCGGATCCTCGGCGCGGCCGAGGAGCTGTTCGCACAGCACGGCTTCGCCGGCACTTCGCTGCGCCAGGTGACCAGCCAGGCCGACGTCAACATCGCCGCGGTCAACTACCACTTCGGCTCCAAGGAAAACCTGGTCAACGAGGTGTTCCGCCGCCGCATGGACGAGATGACCGGCGCGCGCCTGTCGCAGCTTGAGCGCGCCCGCAGCGAACACCCCGGGCAGCTGCGCCCGGTGCTGGCCGCCTTCGTCGAGCCGGCACTGGCGCTGGCCCAGGACCGCCAGAACGGCGGCGCCTTCGTGCGCGTGATCGCCCGCGCCTACGCCGAGAAGAACGACAACCTGCGCAAGTTCCTGTCCGACCACTACGGTCACGTGCTGCGTGCGTTCGGCAAGGCGATCGCCGAATGCGCGCCTGACCTGAGCAAGGAAGAGCTGTACTGGCGCCTGGACTTCCTGGCCGGCTCGCTCACCTATGCCATGGCCGACTTCGGGCTGATCAAGCGTCCCGCCGGTGTCACCGAAGCGGCGCATCGTGCCCATGCCGCCCACGAACTGATCCATTTCGCCGAAGCCGGGTTCCGCGCCGCCGCTCGCGCCAGCGCCCTGCCCGCTTCCCCTTGATTCCACCCAGTAACTGCTGACCAACAAAGGCCCTACACCATGTCCAATTCCCTGCTAGTCCGCCGCGCCGCCGTGCTGGGTGCCGGCGTCATGGGTGCCCAGATCGCTGCCCACCTCACCAACGCTGGCGTCGACACCGTGCTGTTCGACCTGCCCGCCAAGGAGGGTCCGGCTGACGGCATCGTGCTGAAGGCGATCGCCAACCTGGGCAAGCTGAGCCCGGCGCCGCTGGCCAGCAAGTCGCTGGCCGAAGCCATCACCCCGGCCAACTATGAGTCGGGCCTGGAGCAGCTGAAGGACTGCGACCTGATCATCGAGGCCATCGCCGAGCGCATGGACTGGAAGCAGGACCTTTACAAGAAGATCGCGCCGTTCGTGGCCGACCACGCCGTACTGGCCTCCAACACCTCGGGCCTGGGCATCAACAAGCTGGCCGACGTTCTGCCCGAGCAGCTGCGCCATCGCTTCTGCGGCGTGCATTTCTTCAACCCGCCGCGCTACATGCACCTGGCCGAGCTGATCCCGGCCACCACCACCGACGCCGCCGTGCTGGAAGGCCTGGAAGAATTCCTGGTCACCACTTTGGGCAAGGGCGTGGTGTACGCCAAGGACACCCCGAACTTCATCGGCAACCGCATCGGCGTGTTCTCGATCCTGTCCACCATCCACCACACCCAGCAGTTCGGCCTGGGCTTCGATGAAGTGGACGGCCTGACCGGCCCGCTGGTCGGCCGCCCGAAGTCGGCCACCTACCGCACCTCCGACGTGGTCGGCCTGGACACCATGGCCCACGTCATCAAGACCATGGGCGACACCCTGCCCAACGACCCGTGGCATGAATTCTTCAAGTCGCCGAAGTGGCTGGACGCGCTGATCGCCAAGGGCGCGCTGGGCCAGAAGACCGGCGCCGGCATCTTCCGCAAGGTCGGCAAGGACATTGTGGTGCTGGACCTGGAGAAGCAGGACTACCGCGCCGCTGATCGCACCGCCGCACCGGAAGTGGTCGAGATCCTGAAGATCAAGAACCCGGCCGAGAAATTCGCCAAGCTGCGCGAAAGCCAGCACCCGCAGGCGCAGTTCCTGTGGGCGACCTTCCGCGACCTGTTCCACTACAGCGCCTACCATCTGGCCGACATCGCCGAGACCGCGCGCGACGTCGACCTGGCCATCCGCTGGGGCTACGGCTGGTCGCTGGGCCCGTTCGAAACCTGGCAGGCCGCCGGCTGGAAGCAGGTGGCACAGTGGATTGCTGATGACATCGTCGCCGGCAAGAGCATGAGCAACGCCCCGCTGCCGGATTGGGTCTTCGATGGCCGCGATGGCGTGCACGCCGCCGAGGGCAGCTACAGCCCGTCGCGCAACGCCAAGCTGCCGCGCTCGTCGCTGCCGGTGTATCAGCGCCAGCGCTTCCCCGATCCGCTGCTGGGCGAGAAGTTCGCGCCGGGCGAGACCGTGTTCGAGAACGACGGCCTGCGCATGTGGCACGACGGTGATGGCATCGCCGTGGTCAGCTTCAAGACCAAGATGAACACCGTGTCCGACCAGGTGCTGGACGGCCTGCAGGAATGTGTCAGCCGCGCCGAGAAGGACTTCCAGGGCCTGGTGATCTGGCAGCAGAAGGAACCCTTCTCCGCCGGTGCCGACCTGGCCGGTGCATTGGGCCTGCTGCAGGCCGGCAAGGTCGACCAGTTCGAAGAGATGGTCGCCAACTTCCAGCGCACCAGCCAGCGCATCAAGTACTCGCTGGTGCCGGTGGTGGCTGCCGTGCGTGGCCTGGCGCTGGGTGGTGGTTGCGAATTCCAGATGCACAGCGCCAAGACCGTGGCCTTCCTGGAAAGCTACATCGGCCTGGTCGAGGCCGGCGTCGGCCTGCTGCCGGCCGGTGGTGGCCTGAAGGAACTGGCTGTGCGCGCCTCGCAGGCCGCAGGCCCGGGCGGTGACGTGTTCGCCGAACTGAAGAAGACCTTCGAAACCGTGGCGATGGCCAAGGTGTCCAACTCGGCGGTCAACGCCAAGGAACTGGGCCTGCTGCGCAGCACCGACAAGGTGGTGTTCAACAGCTACGAGGCCCTGCACATCGCCAAGGCCAGCGCGCGCGCCCTGGCCGAAGCGGGCTACCGTCCGCCGCTGCCGGCACGCCGCATCCAGGTCGCCGGTGACGTGGGTATCGCCACCTTCAAGATGATGCTGGTCAACATGCTGGAAGGCCGTTTCATCAGCCCGTACGACTACGAGATCGCCGAGCGCATCGCCACCGTGCTGTGCGGTGGCAAGGTCGACCGCGGCACCCTGGTGGACGAAGAGTGGCTGCTGACCCTGGAGCGCAAGCACTTCGTCGAACTGGCCCAGCAGGAAAAGACCCAGGCCCGCATCGCGCACATGCTCAAGACCGGCAAGCCGCTGCGTAATTGATCGCCCCTCCCTGCTTTCGGTGGGTGCCGACCGTTGGTCGGCACTCCCTGATGTGGCAGTCGAGCATGGCTCGACTCTACAAAACCTATTCGAGAGATCACTGCAATGACCAAGCAAATCCAGGACGCCTACATCGTCGCCGCCACCCGTACCCCGGTTGGCAAGGCGCCCAAGGGCATGTTCCGCAACACCCGCCCCGACGACATGCTTGCGCACGTGCTGCGCAGCGTCGTCGCCCAGGCCCCGGGCGTGGACGTCAACCGCATCGATGACGCGATCATCGGCTGCGCCATGCCGGAAGCCGAGCAGGGCATGAACGTGGCGCGCATCGGCGTGCTGCTGGCCGGCCTGCCGAACACCATCGCCGCACAGACCGTGAACCGCTTCTGCTCCTCCGGCCTGCAGGCCGTGGCGCAGGCCGCCGACGCGATCCGCCTGGGCAATGCCGACCTGATGCTGGCCGGCGGCACCGAATCGATGTCGATGGTGCCGATGATGGGCAACAAGATCGCCATGGCGCCGAGCGTGTTCGACAACGACCACGTCGCCATCGCCTACGGCATGGGCATCACCGCCGAGAAGGTCGCCGAAGAGTGGAAGGTCTCGCGCGAAGACCAGGACGCCTTCGCCCTCGCCTCGCACCAGAAAGCCATGGCCGCGATCCAGAACGGCGAGTTCAAGGACGAGATCAGCCCGTACGAGATCGTCTCGCACCTGCCGGACCTGGCCGATGGCCAGCGCATCATCACCCGCAACAAGATCGCCGACACCGACGAAGGCCCGCGCCCGGATTCCTCGGCCGAAGGCCTGGCCAAGCTGCGCCCGGTGTTCCGCAACGGCCAGTTCGGCGGCACCGTCACTGCTGGCAACTCGTCGCAGATGAGCGACGGCGCCGGTGCCGTGCTGCTGGCCTCGGAACAGGCGATCAAGGACTACGGCCTGACCCCTCTGGCCCGTTTCGTCAGCTTCTCGGTAGCCGGCGTGCGCCCGGAAGTGATGGGCATCGGCCCGATTGCCGCGATCCCGAAGGCACTGAAGCAGGCGGGCCTGACCCAGGACCAGCTGGACTGGATTGAACTGAACGAAGCGTTTGCCGCGCAGTCGCTGGCGGTGATCCGCGATTGCGGCCTGGACCCGAACAAGGTCAACCCGCTGGGTGGCGCGATTGCCCTGGGCCATCCGCTCGGTGCGACCGGCGCGATCCGTACCGCAACCCTGCTGCACGGCCTGCGCCGTCGCCAGCAGAAGTACGGCATGGTGACGATGTGCATCGGCACCGGCATGGGCGCAGCGGGTATTTTCGAGGCGCTGTAAGGTTCAAGGCGTTGCCGGCGGGATGTCGGTCTGCTGCGGGGCCCGGGTGGGTGAGACTGCCCGGGACACGCCGTGAACCCGTCCTTGGGGGCTTGGCAGCGGCATCCATGCCGCTGACAGTCCCGGCCAGCCTCACCCACCCGCGCCATCCATCATTCCGCGCGGCGGAGGGGTGAGCAAAGGCAGGGGCAAAGGCAGGGGGCAGAGCCCTTTGCAGCGCAAAGGGATCTGACACCGACTCGACGCTCGCGGAAACAGAAAAGGCAGCCATCGGCTGCCTTTCTGCTTTTGCTCTTGCCTTTGATTCCGCCCTTCCCGTCCGCGCCCGCAGGAAACATGACAGGCGGGGCGGGTGGGCCTTTGCAGGACCGTTCGCCGCATGGATGCGGCGACCGAGCCCCCATGGTGAAGTGACCCCCGAGACTTGGACGGGGTCAGGCGGCCGATTGGGCCTGCTCCCGGTACTTTATCGGGCTCAGACCTTTCAGTTTCAGTTTGATGCGTTCTTCGTTGTAGTACTGGATGTATTCCACCAGCCCAGCCTCCAGACTCTCGAGGCTGTCAAAGCTGTTCAGGTAGAAGAATTCCGACTTCAGCGTTCCAAAGAAGCTCTCCATCGCCGCGTTGTCCAGGCAGTTGCCGCGCCGGGACATGCTTTGCTTCAACGAGTGCTTTTCCAGCATATGCCGGTAGTTTTCATGCTGGTACTGCCAGCCCTGGTCGGAGTGGATCATCGGGCGCTCATCCGGGGAAAGCTTCTTGATGGCCTCCTCCAGCATTTGGCCCACCAGATCAAATACGGGCCGACGCTTGATCTGATAAGCCACGATTTCACCGTTGTAGAGGTCCATGATCGGCGACAGGTACAGCTTCATGCCCTGCACCTTGAACTCGGTCACGTCAGTCACCCACTTCTGGTTGGGCCGCTCGGCATGGAACTGGCGATTGAGGTCATTGCCAACCACAACGTTGGCCGCCCCCTTGAAGGCCTGGTAGCGCTTCACACGCACCCGCGATTTCAGCCCCATCTCCCCCATCAGGCGCTGAACCCGCTTGTGATTGGTCTGATGACCCTGATTGGCTAATTCCAGCGTCACCGTGCGATAGCCATAGCGCCCTTGGCTTTGATCGTAGATTGCACGGATGCGCTCGCACAGGGCTGCCTCATCCTGATCCGGATGGGCCAGGACATGGTTCTGGTAATAGAACGTACTGCGTGACAGCTCAGCTGCTTCGAGCAGAAGCGACAGCGTATGAACCTGCCTCAATCCTTGGACGGCTTGCGCTTTGCGTCCTGCGCCGCCTGCTCTTCCCGGATCAAGGCATCGAGTTTTTTTAGGTAGTCGGTCTCCGCACGCAGATAGGCGACTTCCTTGAGCAGCTCATCGCGGCTCATATCCTCAGGTGGCTTGGACGAACGGGTCTTTTTCATCGGCTTTCGGGGCGGCGGCGGAGGGGGTGCCAACGCTTGGGCACCGCCTTGAGCATACAGGCGCCGCCATCGTCCCACCGCGCCGGCATCGCCAATTTGAAAGTAGGTGGTGGCCTCCCGCCCGGACAGGCCGTCCTGGCTCATCTTCTCCAGGACAGCCAGCTTGAACGGGAGGTCATAGGACCGGGCCTGGCGATGAAATCCCCGCCAACCATGCAGCCGATAGGTCGCCACCCAGCGCCTGACCGTGGAGAACTCCAGGCCGTGGCGACGGGCAATGGCTTTGACCGATGTGGAGGTCTTGCAGGCCTCTTTGGCGACCTGCAGTTTGAAACGCGCGTCGTATTTGTTCATGTATCCCTCGGGGTTGGATCTGGTGTCCAACTCCCGGGGGTCACTTCATGGACGGGTTTACGGCGTGTCCTGCAAAGGCCCCCCCCGTCCCGCCCATCACGTATCAATCAAGGCGCAGCACGGAGCGCTTGATAGAACCCTTACTCCGCCAACATCGCCGTCAGTTTCTCCCGCGCCGGGCCAGCCAGCTTCGGGTTGTCCAGCGCGAAGCGGATCGTCGCCTCCACCAGCCCCAGGTGCGTGCCGCAGTCGAAGCGGGTGCCCTCGAAGCGGTAGGCATCGACCTCTTCGGTCTTCAGCAGCTGCGCGATCGCATCGGTCAGCTGGATCTCGCCACCGGCGCCACTGCCGGTCTGTTCCAGCAACTCGAAAATCTTCGGGCTCAGCACGTAGCGACCGACCACGGCCAGGTCGCTCGGTGCATCCTCCGGCTTCGGCTTCTCCACGATCTGCGAAATGCGACCCTTGCGGCCGTCGAACGCATCAGTGGCAACGATGCCGTAGCTGGCAGTCTTGTCGTGCGGCACGTCTTCAACGGCGATCACGCTGGCACCACTGGCCTCGTTGAGGTCTGCCATCTGCTTCAGTGCGCCGTCGCCGCGGTTCCAGATCAGGTCGTCCGGCAGCAGCACCGCGAACGGCTCGTCACCGATCACGGCCTTGGCGCACAGCACCGCATGGCCCAGGCCCAGTGCTTCGGCCTGGGTCACGAAGATCGCGCGCACGCCATTGGGCAGCACATGGCGGATCATCTCCAGCTGCTCCTGCTTGCCGGCGCGCTCGAGCTTCTGCTCCAGTTCGTAGGCCTTGTCGAAGTAGTCGGCCACGGCATGCTTGTAGCGGTTGGTGATGAACACCAGCGTGTCGCAGCCTGCTTCGATCGCTTCATCGACCGCGTACTGGATCAGCGGACGATCAATGATCGGCAACATTTCCTTCGGAACCGTCTTGGTTGCCGGCAAAAAGCGCGTCCCGAGCCCTGCCACTGGAAAAACTGCCTTGCGAATTCGCTTGCTCATTGGTGCCTGTTGGCCTCACGTGCCGGAAAGGGCACGACTTTAGCGGATGAAATGTAAGCATCCTGTTCGATGGGAGAGAACTCCGGCATCGTCGCGAACAGGATCTCCTGGATGCTGGTCGTGTCGTAACCAGCCACGGCATCGCGCAGGCGCGGGACATTGCCCAGCACCAGGTCACGCGAGAACGTACGTACACCGGCCTCGAGAATCTTCGGGTGCGCGGTGGAACGGTAGTCCTCGTCCGAATAGAACAGCGTCTCGTGCAGCTTCTCGCCCGGACGCAGCCCGGTGTAGATGATCGGAATGTCCTTGTACGGCTGCTTGCCGGCCAGGCGGATCATCTGCTCGGCCAGCACGCGGATCGGCACCGGCTCGCCCATGTCGAGCGTATAGATCGCACCATGCGATGCCGAAGCGGCCGCCTGCAGGATCAGCTGGCAGGCCTCCGGGATGGTCATGAAGTAGCGACTGACTTCCGGGTCGGTGACGGTCACCGGACCGCCACGCAGGATCTGTTCGCGGAACAGCGGCACCACGCTGCCGGCCGAGGCCAGCACGTTGCCGAAGCGCACCGTAACAAAACGGGTATGCGTGGACTTCTGGTCCAGGCTCTGGCAGATCATCTCCGCATAGCGCTTGCTGGCGCCCAGTGCATTGACCGGGTCGACCGCCTTGTCGGTGGAGATGAACACGAAATGCTCAACGCGCGCTTCCAGACAGGCGCGGGCCACGTTCTCGGTGGCCAGGATGTTGTTGCGCACCGCTTCGCGCAGCTGCCGCTCCAGCACCGGCACGTGCTTGTAGGCAGCCGCGTGGAAGGCGGTGTCGACCGGATGCAGCGACAGGGCGTGGCGGATCACCGCCGGGTCACCGCAGTCGCCCAGCACCGCTTCGATCTCGACATCGGGGAAGCTGCGCCGCAGCTCGCCTTCGATGGTCAGCAGCAGCAGTTCGCTGATCTCGAGCAGGATGATGCGGCCGGCACCATGCCGTGCGCACTGGCGGCAGAGCTCGGAGCCGATCGAGCCACCGGCGCCGGTGACCATCACCGTACGCCCGCCCAGCCAGCCACGGATCAGGTTCCAGTCCGGCATGATCGGCTTGCGGCCCAGCAGATCCTCGATCGCCACTTCCTTCAGCTGCCCCGGCAGCGACTGGCCCTGCAGGATGTCGCTGAGCTTGGGCACGGTGCGGAACGGCACACCGGTGCTTTCACAGATGGCGACGATCCGCTGCATGCCCGCCGCGTCCAGTGACGGAATGGCGATCACCAGCAGCTTGGCCGCCGTCTCCCGGACCACTGTCGGCGCATCGTCCAGGGTGCCGAGGATCGGCAGGCCCTGCAGCTTGGCGCCGCGCAGGTGCGGCGCGTCGTCCAGCAGGCCGACCGGCTCGAAATTACCGGAACGGCGCAGGTCACGGACCAGGGTCTCGGCGGCCTGGCCGGCACCCAGGATCAGCACGCGGCGCGCGGACGAGTCCGACTGCAGTGCCTGATAGTCCTTCCAGGCCCGGTACAGCAGGCGCGGCGCGCCCAGCAGCGCCGACAGCGCGAACGGATAGATCACCAGCACCGACATCGGCACGCCGTCGAAGCGCTTCCACATCAGCACCAGCACGATGGCGACCATGCCGATGAAGCTGGCCTTGAAGATGTTCAGCAGGTCGCTGACGCTGGCGAACCGCCACAGGCCCCGATAGAGGCCCACGCGCCAGAACACCATGCCCTGCAGCAGCAGCACCAGCGTGGTGTCAACGTTCCAGAGAGGGAGCTCGGGGGCGTTGGCCAGGATCGAATACCGCCCCGCGTGGAGCAGCTGCCAGCATGCCCAGACCATGAACAGGTCGTGGCAGACGATGGCCGAACGCGGCATCAGGCCGAGGATTCTGTCCCGCCAGGGTGAAGCCATAAGTCAGGTATTTCCTTTTGGGTGGCGCAATCCATTGCGCAGGAGGAGCCAGAGGACGCTCAGCGCAATGAACCACGCGATCGCCACGGCAGCCTCCCACCTCGGCTGCAAATTGGAGCAGACATTAAGCACTGTAATACTGAACAGGCCCAAAGCAAAGTACATCCCTGTTACCTGGGCGTGACTGGCTCCTGCCTGCACCGCGCGCTGGTAGACGTGCTGGGTATGGGGTTCCATCCAGCGTTGTCCGGAAATGATGCGCGCCAGCAGTGTGAAGCCCGCGTCCACAAGGAACGGCGATGCCGACACCAGCAGCAGGATCCAGTGGATGTCGGTCTTGACGCTGGCCAGTGCCAGCACTGCCGCCACCGCGTAGCCCAGCGCGCCACTTCCGACATCGCCCATAAAGATCCGGGCCCGCGGGAAGTTGAACGGCAGGAAGCCCAGGCAGGCCAGGCCCAACGCGACCGCCGCCAGCGAGTACGGCCAGGGCAGCAGCGGCGCCAGCCCCAGCGCGACCACGATGGCCTGGCTGGCCGCGATGCCGTTGATCCCATCCATGAAATTCCAGATGTTGATCAGCGAGGCGGTGAACAGCAGGACCAGTACGGCCAGCAGCCAGCTGCCACCGTGGACCTTGACCAGCGCGGCCAGCAGCGCGGCGGCGATGAAGTGCACCATCAGGCGGCGCATGGCCGGCAGCGGCCGGTGGTCGTCCCACCAGCCGATACCCGCCACCAGCGCCAGGCCAAGGCTGGCGACCAGCAGGCTCGGACGCGCTTCGGGCCAGGCCCACATGGCAACACCGGCGGTCACCAGCAGGCTGATGACAATGGCGATGCCGCCGCCGCGGGGTGTCGCCACGCTATGGCTGCGGCGCTCGCCCGGCTGGTCAAACAGTTGCCGGCGCAGCGCGTAACCCCGCGCCGCCCAGGTCAGTGCCGCACTCAGCAGGGCCAGGCCCAGCAGCGCGCCCATCACGAGCCACGGCATGGATCAGAGCACCGCGTAGTTCAGCAGCGGCTTGACCGTACCCCACTCCTTGCAGCTCGGGCACTGCCAGTGGTGGGTGCGCGCACCGAAACCACAACGGGTGCAGCGATAGGCCGGATTGCGCACCAGCAACTGGTCGGTGATGTGCTTGAGGTCGTGCAGGGTCGCCGTGGAATCGGCGCCTTCAGCCAGGGTCAGGTCGATCAGCGCGG
The DNA here is from genome assembly GCF_056481145.1 of Stenotrophomonas sp. 93052_Sma. Taxonomy (NCBI): domain Bacteria; kingdom Pseudomonadati; phylum Pseudomonadota; class Gammaproteobacteria; order Lysobacterales; family Lysobacteraceae; genus Stenotrophomonas; species Stenotrophomonas sp. 93052_Sma. The sequence goes on along the minus strand of NZ_CM151134.1, from coordinate 1,928,539 downwards.
ACTCGCCACGCACCGACGGGCGATCCTTGAGCTGGCGGCCCAGGTAGGCACGGGCTGGCGCCACGCCCTCCTGCTCTTCCATCAGGCGGGTCAGCGCCAGCACCGGGGCGATGCCGCGGTAGTGCTCGGTCATCTCCGACAGGAAGGCGCGTGCGCCTGCCAGATCGCCGACCTTGCGGTAGTTCTGCATCAGCGCCGGCAGCAGCTCCGGCAAGTACTCCGGATCGTTGCGCGCGGCACGCTCGAAGGCGCGCACGGCCGCTTCCGGATTGCCAGCATCGGTTTCCAGGCGGCCTTCAATGATGCCGGCACGCACCGACATCGCATCGGCCTGGTAAGCCCGGGCAATCGCTGCCCTCGCCTCTTCCAGCTTGCCAGCACCGCGGAAGCGTTCGGCCAGTTCGCACTCGAACTGCCCGATCAGCTTGCCCATCGGCTCGCCGGTGACGTCCTCGAAACGGGTCGCGTTGTCGATCGCCTTTTCCCAATCGCGCTCGGCCTGGTAGATACCGATCAGGTGCTTGAGTGCCTGCGGAGCACGCTGATCCAGCTGGGCCAGTTCGGTGAACACGGTCTCGGCGCGGTCCAGCAGGCCGGACTTCATGTAGTCCTCGCCCAGTGCCAGCAGCGCCTGCACGCGTTGCGCATCGTTGAGGTCGTGGCGGTTGACCAGGCCCTGGTGCAGGCGGATGGCGCGGTCGACTTCGCCGCGGCGGCGGAACAGGTGGCCCAGCGCGACCTGGGTCTCGAAGGTTTCCTTGTCCAGCTCGGCGATGTGCAGGAACAGCTCGATGGCCTTGTCCGGCTGCTCGTTGAGCAGGTAGTTCAGGCCGCGGAAGTAGGTGCTGGACAGGCGGCTGACCTGGCTGTCACCGTGGCGTTGACCACCACGCCGTCCGATCACCCACCCGGCCAGTGCGGCCAGCGGAACGAACAGGAAGAACCAGAACCACTCGGTGACGAAATCCATCTTCGATCAGCGTCCATCAAAAGATTGGGGGGAAGCAACCGGTGCCGGCGTGGCGACAGCGGACTTGTTGGCGCGGCGCAACTGGCTGTAGAGCGGAATGACCACGCTCACCAGCACAAGGCCAGCGCCGACGATGACACCGATCAGCAATGCGGCAATGATTGCCACGCCGACCGAGGTCTTCAGTTGGGTGAAAACAAGGTTGATGGTCATCTCGTCCATGTTCATGGCACCGATGATCAACCCAAGAATGAGTACCGCCAGCAGGACCAGCAGACGAAAAACCTTCATGCGACAGCTCCAGTGGCAGGAGTCCGTAGCTTATCCGACTCGCGGCTGGATTCGCACGCGGTGGCGCGACGGGAGGCTCAGGCCGGATCGGCGTCCAGCGGCAGCACACTGCTGACCCGCTCGCGCAGTTCCTTGCCCGGCTTGAAATGGGGGACGTGCTTGCCCGGCAGGGCAACCGATTCGCCGGTCTTCGGGTTGCGCCCCAGGCGCGGCGGACGATAGTGCAGCGAGAAGCTGCCAAAACCACGGATTTCGATGCGATCCCCGGCGGACAGCGATCCGCCCATCATTTCCAGCAACGACTTCACCGCCAGATCGACATCATCGGCCTTCAGGTGCGCCTGGCGGCGCGCAAGGATTTCGATCAGTTCGGATTTGGTCATTACCGGCTCACATCAGGGGCATCTCAGCCTGAAACGGCCCGGGCAATGCCCGGGCCGTCCAGGAAACAACGAACAGCGTAAGGCCGATTACTCGGACTTGTTGCCGTTCAGCTGTGCACGCAGCAGCGCGCCCAGCTGGGTGGTGCCGCTGGAAGCCGAAGAGGACTGGTATTCCTCCAGCACTTCGCGCATTTCAGCGTCGTCCTTGGCCTTGATCGACAGCTGCAGGGTACGGCCCTTGCGGTCCATGCCCACGAACTTGGCTTCGACCTTGTCGCCGACCTTCAGATGCTGGGTGGCGTCGTCAACGCGCTCGTTGGCGATGTCGCGTGCCGAGACGTAACCTTCGATGCCGTCAGCCAGCTCGATGATCGCGCCCTTGGCGTCGACTTCCTTCACCACGCCTTCGACCTTGGAGCCCTTCGGATTGGCAGCCATGTACTGGCCGAACGGATCCTGCTCCAGCTGCTTCACGCCCAGGGAGATGCGCTCGCGCTCCGGATCGACAGCCAGGACGACGGCGTCCAGGGTATCGCCCTTCTTGAAGTTGCGAACGACGTCTTCGCCGGTGGTGTTCCAGCTGATGTCGGACAGGTGGACCAGGCCGTCGATGCCGCCGTCCAGGCCGATGAAGATGCCGAAGTCGGTGATCGACTTGATCTGGCCCGACACCTTGTCACCCTTCTTGTGGGTGGCAGCGAAGGTTTCCCACGGATTGGCGGCAACCTGCTTCATGCCCAGCGAGATACGGCGACGCTCTTCATCGACGTCCAGCACCATCACTTCGACTTCATCACCAACCTGGACAACCTTGGACGGGTTGACGTTCTTGTTGGTCCAATCCATCTCGGAGACGTGCACCAGGCCTTCGACGCCCGGCTCGATCTCAACGAACGCACCGTAATCGGTGACGTTGGAGACCTTGCCGAAGACGCGGCTGTTGGCCGGGTAACGACGGCCGATGTTGTCCCACGGATCCTCGCCCAGCTGCTTCAGGCCCAGCGAAACGCGGTTGCGCTCGCGGTCGAACTTCAGCACGCGGACGTCCAGCTCGTCGCCGACGTTCACGACTTCCGACGGGTGACGCACGCGCTTCCACGCCATGTCGGTGATGTGCAGCAGGCCGTCGATACCGCCCAGGTCCACGAACGCGCCGTAATCGGTCAGGTTCTTGACGACACCCTTCAGGATCGCGCCTTCCTGCAGCTTGTCCATCAGCTGCTCGCGCTCTTCCGAGTGCTCGCTTTCGACGACAGCGCGGCGCGAGACCACGACGTTGTTACGCTTGCGGTCCAGCTTGATGAGCTTGAACTCGAGTTCCTTGCCTTCCAGGTAGGCCGGATCGCGCACCGGGCGCACATCGACCAGGGAACCCGGCAGGAAGGCGCGGACATCCTTGATGTCCACGGTGAAACCACCCTTGACCTTGCCGCTGATGCGACCGGTGATGGTTTCGTTCTTTTCCAACGCTTCTTCCAGCTCGTCCCACACCATCGCGCGCTTGGCTTTCTCGCGCGACAGGACGGTTTCGCCGAAGCCGTTCTCGATCGAGTCGAGGGCGACCTTGACGATGTCGCCTTCGGCGACGTCGATTTCGCCAGCGTCGTTACGGAACTGTTCGATCGGCACGATGCCTTCGGACTTCAGGCCAGCGTTGATCACCACGACGTCGCCGCGGACTTCAACAACGGTACCGCTGACGATGGCGCCCGGCTTCAGCTTGGCCAGATTGGCCTGGCTGGCTTCAAACAGTTCGGCAAATGATTCGGTCATTAGATTTACTCTGTTGGACACATGGGTCGGTGGCGTCCCCTTCAGGGGAATGGCGACCGCCCGCCTGTTGGTCGACCCCGGAAACGCAGGTCGTGTGTAGTAGGAAAACCGCCACGCATCATTGCGCGACGGAGCTGGTACAGCACTGCTATGCGCGACCACCACCGATGCTGCTGGCAGTGCTCCCGCGCGAACGGATCAGGCAGCCGGAACCGGAAGCAGATCCATCACTCTGGCAACGACATCTGCGATGCCGATGCCTGTGGTGTCGATGAGGACAGCATCGTCTGCCGGCTTCAGGGGCGCCACGGTACGCTGAGCATCACGGGCGTCGCGGGCCATGATCTCGCGCAGGAGGTCATCAAAGTTAACAGAAACCCCCTTGTCTTTCAACTGCTTATGCCGGCGCTCGGCGCGCTCCTCGGCACTGGCGGTCAGGAAGACCTTGTAGGAGGCGTCCGGGAAGATCACCGTGCCCATGTCGCGGCCATCGGCGACCAGGCCGGGCAGCTCCCTGAATGCGCGCTGGCGCTCCTTCAGGGCAGCCCGGACCTCGGGAATGGCGGCGATGGCCGAGGCCAGCGCGCCGGTGGTCTCCAGGCGCAGCTCGTCGGTGGCATCGGTCCCGTTCACCATGACCCGCATGGCTTCACCCTGCTCGACAAACTGAACGTGGGTATCAAAGGTGCAGCGGACCAGCGCCGAGGCGTCGGAGGTGTCGATGTCTGCCCAGCTCGCGGCCACGCCCACTGCCCGGTACAGCGCGCCCGAATCCAGGTAATGCCAGCCCATCCGGCGCGCGATGATGCGGCTGATGGTACCCTTGCCAGCCCCTGAAGGGCCGTCGATGGTCAGGACGGGAGCGAGTGGATTCATGGGGTTCCCAGAGCGTGTGAAGGGGTCATTCTAGCCCCTGTCAGACGCCCCCAATGGGATCTTTTGTGCAACCACTTGAAACCACGAGGAAAAGCCCGGTAGAATGGCGGGCTTGAACGAGCGTCAACTGCCGATTGTCTTTCGCATATCGCGGCCACGCTCCACCCGAACAACTACTGTTTACGCCGAGGTATGCCATGAAAGTCCTGTCCTCCCTGAAGTCGGCGAAGGCCCGTCACCGTGACTGCAAGGTCGTGCGTCGTCGTGGCAAGATCTTCGTCATCTGCAAGTCGAACCCGCGTTTCAAGGCGCGTCAGCGCTAAGCCCAACAGCCTTCGCGGCTGCGGCTGGCCCTACGCGGGGCCGACCCGATGCAAAAAGCCGCCTTCGGGCGGTTTTTTGTTTATGCGGCTTTTTCCTGCCGTTTTTGCTGTAATCGCCTTTCTTGACCACTGGGGAGTAGATCGAGATGAAGCGTTACCTGTCCGCCTTGGCCGTGATGGCCACCCTGGCCGCCGCCACGCCGGCGCTGGCCGATACCCTGCTTGTCGACCGTGCCCGCGAGAAGCCGGCCGGTGCCCTGCCCGTGCGCGGCCAGAGCATGCAGCAGGTACAGGCGCAGTTCGGCGCGCCGAGCGAGCAGCTGCAGCCGCGTGGCGGGCAGAAGCGGCAATGGCCGACCATCAACCGCTGGGTGTACCCGCAGTTCACTGTCTACTTCGAGAAGCAGAAGGTGATCGACGTGGTGGCCAACCAGGCGGACCCGAACGAAATCGGCCCGAAACCGCCGATCCGTTGATCCCTTTACCCGCCGTGGGCGGGCCTGTGTAGCGAGACCATGAACCAGACCCTTCGTTTTCCTGCCGAGTGGGAAGCCCAGAGCGGCGTCCTGATTGCCTGGCCCACCGCCGACACCGACTGGGCCGACCGCCTGGGCCAGGTGGAAGAGACCTACATCGCGCTGGTCGCGGCCATCACCCGCTTCCAGCCGGTGCTGATCTGCGTGGCCGACGACGATGTGGAGACCTATGCCGAGATGCGGCTGCGCTCCAACCGCATCGACATGGACAAGGTCCACTTCACCACGGCGGCCTACGACGATACCTGGTTGCGCGACTCCGGCCCGATCACCCTGCGCCGTGCCGACGGCGGCTTCCAGCTGCTGGATTTCCGCTTCACCGGCTGGGGCGGCAAGTTCGACGCCACCCTGGATGACCAGCTGGTGGGCGTGCTCGACCAGGCCGGCGTGTTCAACGACGCACCGGTGCGCAGCATTCCGTTCGCGCTGGAAGGCGGCGGCATCGAAACCGATGGCGAAGGCACCCTGCTGACCACCTGGAAGTGCCTGCACGAGCGCCACCCGGACCGCGACCGCGCCAGCCTGAGCGCCGACCTGGCCGACTGGCTGCAGCAGGACCGCGTGCTGTGGCTGGACCACGGCTACCTGGAAGGCGACGACACCGACGCGCACATCGATACCCTCGCCCGCTTCGCCTCGGCTGACAGCATCGTCTACCAGGCCTGCGACGACGAGAGCGACTCGCACTACGCCGAACTGCAGGCCATGGGCAATGAGCTGGCCGCGCTGCGTACCAAGGATGGCCAGCCGTACCGCCTGTTCCCGCTGCCGTGGGCACAGCCGGTGATCGACGAAGGCCGTCGCCTGGCTGCCTCGTACGCCAACTACCTGATCGTCAACGGCGCGGTGCTGATGCCGGCCTATGGCGATCCGGCCGATGACCTGGCCCGCGACGTGCTGGCACAGGCACACCCGGGTCGCGAGATCGTGCAGGTGCCCTGCCGCTCGCTGATCTGGCAGAACGGCAGCCTGCACTGCATCACCATGCAGCTGCCGGAAGGGTTGTTGAAGGCCTGAGGATGGGTAGTGCCGGCCACTGGCCGGCAACCATGCAATGCCTGATGGATTGACGGGGTTGCCGGCCAGCGGCCGGCACTACCAGCACCCATTCAGCGCGCGACACGCCGTCGCCGCCCATCCGCGCTAACATGCAGGTTTTCCCCCGCAGGAACGCCCCGCATGAACTCGCGCAGCCCCCTTACCGTCGCCCTGATCCAGGAGCGCAACCACGGTGATGCCGCCGCCAACCTGGCGGTGATCGAAGCACGCGTGGCCGAGGCGGCTGCGCAGGGTGCCAAGCTGGTGCTGCTGCAGGAACTCCATAACGGTCCGTACTTCTGCCAGCACGAATCGGTGGACGAGTTCGACCTGGCCGAGCCGATCCCGGGCCCGAGCACCGAGCGCCTGGGCGCGCTGGCGAAGAAGCATGGCGTGGTGCTGGTCGGCTCGCTGTTCGAGCGCCGTGCTGCCGGCCTGTACCACAACACCGCCGTGGTGTTCGAGAAGGACGGTACGCTGCTCGGCAAGTACCGCAAGATGCATATCCCGGACGATCCGGGCTTCTACGAGAAGTTCTACTTCACCCCGGGCGACATCGGTTTCAAGCCGATCGATACCTCGGTGGGTCGCCTCGGCGTGCTGGTGTGCTGGGACCAGTGGTACCCGGAAGCGGCACGCCTGATGGCGCTGGCCGGCGCCGAGCTGCTGCTGTACCCGACCGCGATCGGCTGGGACCCGGACGACGTGCAGGACGAGAAAACCCGCCAGCGCGACGCCTGGGTGCTGAGTCACCGCGGCCACGCTGTGGCCAACGGCCTGCCGGTGCTGAGCTGCAACCGCGTCGGCCACGAGGCATCGCCACTGGGCGCGTCGGGCATCCAGTTCTGGGGCAACAGCCACGTGCTCGGCCCGCAGGGCGAATTCCTGGCCGAAGCCGGCACTGACGCCACCGTGCTGCTGTGCGATGTCGACCTGCAGCGCAGCGAGCACGTGCGCCGTATCTGGCCGTTCCTGCGCGATCGCCGCATCGACGCGTACGGTGACCTGCTCAAGCGCTACATCGACTGAGCCGGAGCCCGCGCATGGCCGTCCTCATCCGTGATGCCGGCCCGGCCGACATCGCCGCGATCACCGCGATCTACGCGGTGGAAGTGACCGACTTCGTCAACACCTACGAGTACGACATCCCCGACGCGACCGAGATGCTGCGCCGTATGCGCGACATCATCGATCGCGGCTTCCCCTACCTGGTCGCCGAGATCGACGGCCAGGTGGCCGGCTATGCCTACGCCAACACCTACCGCACCCGTGTTGCCTACCAGTGGACCGTGGAGAACTCGGTCTACGTCGATGCCGCGTTCCAGGGCCAGGGCGTGGGCACCGGCCTGCTCCAGGCCTTGATCGATGCCTGCGTGGCGCGTGGTTACCGGCAGATGGTGGCCGTGATCGGCGAACCGACCAACGCCGCGTCGATCAAGCTGCACGAACGCTTCGGCTTCGAGCTGGTGGGCGTGTTCCGTGGCCTTGGCCGCAAGCACGGCCGCTGGCTGGATACCGTGCAGATGCAGCGCGCTCGGCGATGGCGCCGACACCGCACCTTCCAATGAATGAACCCATGACCGAAACCCTTCCCGAAACCGGCGACGACCTGTTCGCCGGCCAGCCGGTGCGCGTCGTTGAACGCGACGGCGTGCGTTATACCCTGCTGGGCACTGCCCACGTCTCCCGCGCCAGCGTCGAGGCGGTGGAAAAAGCCATCGACAGCGGCCGCTTCGATGCCGTTGCCGTTGAACTGGACCCACAGCGCCTGCAGGCGCTGAGCGATCCGGACACGCTGGCCAAGCTCGATCTGGTCGAAGTGATCCGCAAGGGCCGCGTGGCCCTGTTCGCCGCCAACCTGGCCCTGTCCGCGTACCAGCGCCGCCTGGCCGAACAGCTTGACATCGAGCCGGGCGCCGAACTGAAGCGCGCGGTGGAACTGGCGCGCGAGCGCAACCTGCCGGTACACCTGATCGACCGTGAAGTCGGCCTGACCTTCCGCCGTGCCTCGCAACGGCTGGGCTTCTTCGGCAAGCTGAAGCTGGTCGCCGGGCTGGGCGCCGGTCTGTTCTCATCCGAGGAAGTGGGCGAGAACGAGATCGAGAAGCTCAAGCAGGGCGACATGCTGGAGTCGAGCTTCGGCGAGTTCGCCAGCGAGAGCCCGGCGCTGTACGAGACCATCATCGGCGAGCGCGACCGCTACATGGCCACGCGCCTGCGCGAAGAACACGATCCGCAGCAGCGTGAGGTGCTGGCAGTGGTCGGTGCCGGTCACCTTGCCGGGCTGGCCCGCTACCTGGAAACCGACACCGAAGCACCGGCACCGCTGCGCGCCGAGCTGGAAGCGGTGCCGAAGAAGCGCAACATTCCGTGGTTCACGCTGGGCATCCTGGCCATCGTAGCGACCGGCATCGGCGTAGGTTTCTACCGCGGTGGTCTGGGCGTGGGCACCGAACTGCTGGCGACCTGGGCGATGTATACCGGCGGCCTCGCCGGCCTGGGCTGCCTGCTGGCCGGCGGCCATCCGCTGAGCATCCTCACCGCGATCGCGGTGGCGCCGTTCAAGCCGTTCCGCCTGAGCATCCCGACCGGCGCATTCTCGGCCCTGGTGGAAGCGCGCCTGCGCAAGCCGGCGTATGAGGACTTCCTGAAGCTGCGCGACGATGCGCAGAGCCTGAAGGGCTGGTATCGCAACCGGGTCACGCGCGTGGTGCTGACCTTCATGCTGACCAACATCGGCAGCATGCTGGGCCTGTGGCTGACCACGTTCAAGGTGTGGGGCAAGGTCGCCGGTTGATTGCAACGCCCCGCCGGGCATGGCCCGGCGCTACCGGCCGCACGGCGTCTGTGCGCGCGACCGGCAGGTGCCAACCTTGGTTGGCACGCTTTACGCCGACCGTAAAGATCGGCCGAGCATGCTCTGCGCAGAACTGACTCGTCCTGCCATAGGTTGACACCGATGGGTGGATGGTCCGGCCGCCGTCAGGCGGCCAAAGACGCCCGATGCATCGCATCGGGCGTCTGCATTTTAAGGGACAGGTGGGGGCGCTCAGCGTTGTAGATGTCTACGGCCTCAGCCACCATCTGGCGGGCTTGCCCCAGGTCCCGTGGGCGATGAAGCAGGAACTCGCACTTGAGGATCCCGTTGACTCGCTCTGCCAGAGCGTTCTGATAGCAGTCGTAGCCGTCGGTCATCGAGCAGGTCAGGCCGTGCCGCGCATGGATCTTCTGGTAGTAATCCGAGCAGTACTGGATTCCACGATCAGAGTGATGGATCAGCTTCTGCGGTGTCTTTCTCCCTTTCAGCGCCATCTCCAGCGCCTGAGCTACCTGCTCTGTCTGTAGCGTTTCATGCACGCTCCAGCCCACGATCTTGCGCGACCAGGCATCGGTGACCAGGCTCAGATACACGAACTTCCCCTGCGTCGGCAGATAGGTGATGTCCGCCACCCACACCTGCTCGCTACCGGTTGGTATTACGCATCCTTGGCCAGGTTTGAGCAGATTCGGATGCCTGCGAAAGCGATGATGGCTGTCGGTAGTCTTGTGATAAGCCCGACGTTTCGGTACCAGCAGGCGCGCTTCCCGAAGTACGTCAAACAACCGGTCACGTCCCATGGTGATTCCCGCCGCCTGCAGCTTCGGTCCGATCAAATGGTGCAACTTGCGCGTCCCGATCCGTGGCTGCCGCACGCGGCAATCGCTCACCAGCGCCAGTGCTTTGGTCTCGCTGGCGCGTCGTCGTTGATGCCGGCACCCCGCTTGATAGAACGCCTGTCGACTGATGCCGAAATGGCGGCAAGCCCTTGCCACGCTTACGCCTTTGAGGCGCCCTTGCGTGAGGACTTGCCTGAAGGCTTTTTTACGATGCGCACCCCGTAATCCTCTTTGAGGACATCCACGATGGCTTCGAAAAGCTGTGCTTTCTCGTTGGCCTCCCGCAACTGGACCTGCAGGGCCTTGATCTGTTGTTCCGGCGTCAGCGGCGTGGCCGGTCCACTTTTGGGAGAAGTCGTCATGGGGGCAGATGATGCACCACCTGACCAATCCTGCCGACCATGGCGGCGAAGCCACTTCAGAACCGTGCTGCTACCTTGGATACCGTATCGCTCCTGAGCCTTCTTATAGGTCAGTTCTCCACGCTCGACCTGATCGACCACGGACAACTTGAAGGCCAGCGAGTAATCCCGCTGACTGCGCCTGATTGTTGATTTCATTGAACATTCCTTTTCCAGAGGGAAAAGGTGTCAACCCAATTCAGGACGGGTCAAACATCAAAAAAAAAGGGGGAGGCCGCCCCACTACGACCGGCCTCCCCCACACCACAACACGTTGGCGCGCATTACGGTCGAGCAAAAGCTCGACCACTACACCGGGGTACCCGGCACGATCTCCAGACCGCGGGCGCGGCGGATCAGTCGCGTGACCGCACTGCGCAGGTCATCCAGCACTGCATAGATCGTCGGCAGGAACAGCAGGCTGACCACGGTCGAGAACGCCAGGCCGCCGGCAATCGCGCGCGCCATCGGCGCGTACTCCGGGCCGTTGCCGAACATCTGCGTACTGGTCAGCGAGATCGGCACCATCGCCAGGATCGCCGTGCCCATGGTCATCATGATCGGGCGCAATCGCTCGCGTGAGCCCTCCACCAGCGCCTGGGTGCGTCCCATGCCGCCGCGCCGCAGGTTGTTGATGTGCTCGATCATCACGATGCCGTTGTTCACCACCACACCCATCAGCACCAGGATGCCGATGAAGGACATGATCCCGAACGAGGTACCGGTGATCCAGAACAGCCAGAACACGCCGAAGATCGAGAACAGCACGCCACTCATGATCGCCGCCGGGAACAGCAGCGACTCGAACACCGCCGCCATCACCACGTAGATCATCACCAGCGCGATCAGCAGGTTGAACACCATCTGCTGCATCGCTTCGTCGTCGTTGCCGTAATCGCCGCCATCGAAGGTGAAGCCATAGCCGGCCGGGAAGTTCATCGGCTTGAGCACCGACTCCATCGCCTTGCGGCCATCCGGCGCGGTGACCTTCTCGGCCAGGTTGGCCTTGATGGTCAGCGTGGTCTGGCGGTTGGTGCGTCCGATCTGGGTGGCGGACGAACCAACGTCGACGGTGACCAGGCTCAGCAGTGGCACGCTGCGGCCATCGCCGGTGCGCACGCTGAAACCGGCCAGGTCTTCCGGGCTGCTCTGCTCGGCACCGGCGAAGCGCACCCATACCGGCACTTCGTTGTCGCCGCGGCGGAACTCGCGCATCGGTGCACCGCGCAGGGCCAGGCCGACGAAGCTGGCTACCTGCTCGGCATTGAAGCCGAATGCGGCGGCGCGCTCGCGGTCGACGCGCACCTTCAGCTCGCCGCCTTTTTCGCCGTTGTCGATGCGCACATCGCGCAGCTCGGCACGCTGGGCCAGCAGCGGCACCACTTCCTGGCCGATCTCCTGCAGCATCGAACTGGAGTCGCCGACCAGCTGCACCTGCACGCCCTGGTTGCCGCCACCGCCGCCATCACCGCCCTGGTTGCCGACGAAGTAGTCGGTGCGGGCCGACTTCGGCAGGCCTTTGCGCAGTTCTTCCTGCAGCGCCTTGATGTCCTTGGCGTACTTCTCGTCCAGGGTGACCACGGTGGAGCTCCCTTCCTGCTCGCTGTACCAGGAATACACCTGCTTGACGTGCAGGCGCTCGCGGTTGGCGTCGATCCAGTTCTCCACACGCGCCACTTCCTCGGACATCTGCCGGTAGGTGTAGGCGCCCTTCCACATGTAGCCGATGAAGATGTCCTTGCCGCCGTCGCCACCGAACATGTCGACCTTGGTCAGCTTCATCGGCACCAGGCTGACCAGCACCACCAGCACGATGCCCAGCAGGCTCCAGCCACGATGGCGCAGCGACCAGTCCAGCAGTGTCGCGTAGCGCCGCTGCAGGCGCGCGATCACGCCGGTCTGCGAGTGCACCAGCTTCGGCGTGGCCATGCGCGCGGACAGCATCGGGATCAGGCTGACCGCGACCAGCCACGAGGCCAGCAGCGAGACCGAGATGGTGATCGCGATCTGCGCCATGAAGATGCTGATGTTGTTGGTCTCGCCGAACAGGTTCGGCACGAACACGATGCAGTGGCACAGCGTACCGGCACTGAGCGCGATGGCCACGTTGCGGGTGCCAATGATCGAGGCCAGGCGCGGCTGTCCGGGCATGCGCTCGCGCTCCTGGTAGATGCTCTCCACCACCACCACGGCGTTGTCGACCAGCATGCCCACCGCCAGCAGCAGGCCCATCATGGTCAGGATGTTCAGCGTCACCCCGACGAAGTACATGAAGCCCAGGGTGATGGTGAAGCAGATCGGAATGGCCAGGGTCACCATCAGCGTGGACGGCCAATGGCGCAGGAAGAAGAACAGCACCGTGATCGACAGGATCAGGCCGACCGCACCGGCCTCGGCCAGTTCCAGCAGCGAGGAGGTCACCGCCTTGCCCTGGTTGTCGATCACCTTGATCTGCACGTCGCGCATCGACGCTTCGGCACGGATCGATTCAACCTCGGCCAGTGCCGCGCGCGACACCTCCACCAGATTGGCACTGCGCTCCTTGAAGATGTCCAGGCCGACCGCCGGGTTGCCGTCCAGGCGGCGCCCGTAGTTCATCCGCGCCGGCTTCAGGCGCACATCAGCGATATCGCCCAGGCGCAGGCCCTTGGCGTTGATCACCAGATCGCGCATTTCCTGCAGGTCGGTGATCTCACCCACCGGCTGCACGCGCACGCGCTGGCCGTTGTCGTCGATCTGCCCGGCCGAGATCGAGAAATTCAGCGTGCGCAGGCGCTCGCTCAGTTCATTGATGCTCAAGCCGTGCGCGTTGAGGCGGTTCGGATCAATGGCGATTTCCACCTCGTTCGGCGGCGCACCGGTGATGTCGACACGGGCCACGCCGGGGATGCGCTCGATGCGCCGCTTGAACTCGCGGTCGAGCATGTCGTACGCGGTGGTCAGGTCGGTGGTGCTGGCCAGGCGCACCTTCAGCACCGGCTGGTCGCTGCTGGACCACTTGAACACGTTGTAGCGCTGCAGGTCGTCGGGCAGGTCGCTGCGGATCGCGTCGATGCGCTCGCGTGCATCGGAGGCGGCGATGGCGATGTCGCGGTCCCAGTCGCTGAACTCGATGAAGATCAGCGCCGCTTCGGAGGTGGCCGACGAGCGCATGCGCTTGATGCCGGTCATCGTCGCCAGCGACTCCTCGACCGGACGGATGATGGTCCGTTCCACTTCCTCCGGGGTGGAGCCGGTGTACGGAATCTGCACGAACAGGAACGGCGCGGAGATGTCCGGCAGCGCTTCCAGCGGCAACCGGAACGAAGCGATCAGGCCGATCACCACCAGCGACACGAAACACATGATGGTGGTGACCGGGCGGCGGATGGAGAACTCGGCCACACTCATGCCGGTTCCTCCGTACCCGCCGCACTGCCCACTGCACCCGGCTCGATCTCACCGGCATGCTTGCGGCCACGTTCGCGGTAATACGCATCGCCACGACGGTCCATCAGGTCGTACACCACCGGGATCACCAGCAGGGTCAGCAGGGTCGACACCAGCAGGCCGCCGATCACGGTGATCGCCATTGGCGCGCACTTCAGCGCCCTCACCCATCGCCACCGCCAACGGCAGGAAGCCGAACAGCGTGCACAGCGTGGTCATGATGATCGGCCGCAGGCGCGAGCGCGCACCTTCCACCAGCGCCTCGTGCTTGGCCACGCCAGCCTCGCGCAGCTGGTTGACCTTGTCGATCAGGATGATCGCGTTCTTGGTGACCAGGCCGACCAGCAGGATCAGGCCGATGAACACCACCACCGAGATGGGCTTGCCGGTCAGCATCAGCGCCAGGATCGCACCGACCAGCGCCAGCGGGATGGTGAACAGGATCACGAACGGGTGCAGCAGCGATTCGAACTGCGAGGCCATCACCAGGTAGACCAGGAAGATCGCCAAGCCGAAGGCGAAGATCAACGACTTCGCCGCCTGCGCCAGCTCCTCGCCCTGGCCACCGATGTGCAGGCCGACGCCCGCACCCAGCGGCTGCTCGGCGACCATCTGCTGCACCTCGCGCATGGCCGCGCCAAGATCGATGTCGCGCAGGTTGGCCGACACCACCGCCACCCGCGTCTGGTCGGCACGGTGGATCTCACTGGGGCCAGTGGTGGCGACCACTTCGGCCACCGCGTCCAGCGTGACCGGACGGGTGCTGCCGGGGTTGACGATCAGCCGGCGGATGCTCTCCACGCTGGCGCGGTCGCCCTCCTGCGCACGCACCAGCACGTCGATCTTGCGGTCACGGAAGCTGTAGCGGGTGGCGACATCGCCGCGCACCTTCTTCACCACCACGTCGGCGATCTGGCGCGTGGTCAGGCCCAGCGCACCGGCACGCTCCTGGTCGAAGCGGATCTGGATTTCCGGGAAGCCCTCTTCCACCGTCGACTTCACATCGGCGTAGTGCGCATTGCCGCGCAGCATCGCCGCCAGGCGCTGGCCGGCCACTTCCAGCGTGGCCATGTCCTGCCCGCGCAGCTCGATTTCCAGCGGCGTGGAGAAGCTGAACAGCGCCGGCCGCGCGAAGTCGACCTGTGCCCCCGGATGCTGGCCCATGGTGTCACGCAGGCGCTCGGTGATCTCGGCCTCGGTGCGTGCATTGCCACCGCCTTCCATCACCACGGTCAGCTTGCCGATGTTCTCGCCGCTCTCGGTGGGGCTGGCATCCAGGCGGGTGCCGCTGCCGCTGACACCGTACAGCGACGCCACGCCCTCGCCCTTGCCGTGTGCCAGCTGCAGCTCGCGTACCAGTGCATCAGTCTGCTTCAGCGGCGTGCCGGCCGGCAGCTTCACCGTCATTTCGAAACGATCCTGCGCCAGCTGCGGGATCAGATCGGCACCGAGCATCGGCACCAGCGCCATCGTCGCCACGAAGATGATCGAGGCAACACCCAGCACCTTGCCCGGATGCGCCAGTGCGCTCGGCAGCAGGCGCAGGTAGCCACGCTCGGCGCCGGCGTAGGGCTTCATCGCCAGATCGCTGGCCTTGCGCATCACCGGGCCGACCACCGCCACCACGCCACGCCACGCCCGCACGACCAGCCAGGCCAGCGCGTAGAAGCTCCAGCGCGCGGTCGCCACGGCGCCACGACGGCCCAGCGCAACCGGCTTCTGCCAGCGGTTCTGCGGTTGCCACGGTTCGTTCGGCGCTTCTTCCGGGAACGCCAGCGGCGGCCGTCCCTTCAGCGAGCTGAGCATCGGGATCAGGGTCATCGACACCAGCAGCGAGATCGCGATGGCGATCGCCACGGTCAACGCCTGGTCGCGGAACAGCTGGCCAGCGATGCCATCGACGAACACCAGCGGCAGGAACACCGCGATGGTGGTCAGGGTGGAGGCGACCACCGCCATGCTCACTTCGCGGGTACCGGCGATGGCCGCCTGCAGGATGCCCAGGCCACGCTCGCGGGCCTTGGCGATGCTCTCCAGCACCACGATCGAGTCATCCACCACCAGGCCGGTGGCCAGTGCCAGACCGCCCAGCGACATCACGTTCAAGCTCAGGCCGAGCTGGCCCATGAAGAAGAACGTGGCGATGATCGAGACCGGCAGCGACAGGCTGATCACGAACGTGCTCCAGCCATCACGCAGGAACAGGAAGATGATCAGGATCGCCAGCAGGCCGCCGATCACTGCATCCTTCTTGACGTCGGCGATGGCGTGCTCGATGAAGCGCGACTGGTCCTCGATGGTGGTCATCTCGACGTCGGACGGGAACGTGCCCTTGATCTGCTCCAGGCGCTTGCGCAGCGCTTCGGCGGTGGACACGGTATTGGCGTCGCCTTCCTTGTAGATCGCCAGTTCGACCGATTCCTTGCCGCCCAGGCGGATCACCGCTTTGCGTTCCTTGTAGCCCTGACGCACGGTGGCCACGTCCTTCAGGCGCACCGGCACACCGTTGGCGACCACGCTGGAACCACCGCCGGACGATGCGCTCTGCGCCGCCGATGCCGCCGCGATGGCTGCCGCCGAACCGGTCGACGCGGCGATGTTGAACATCTGCTGCAACGCCGAGTCGGCCGCGCTACCGTTCGACGCCTGGGTGGTGACCAGCAGGTTGCGGATCTCCTCCAGATCGGCGAACTGGTTGACGGTACGCACCAGGAAGCGCTGCGAACCCTCCTCCAGGCGGCCGCCGGAGATGTTGATGTTCTCGTCCTTCAGGCGCTTGATGACGGTGTCGATCGGCAGGTTCAGCCGGGCCAGCTTCTGCTGGTCGATGTCGACCTGGATCTCGTCCTCGAGGCCGCCACCGACCTTGACCGCCGCCACGCCGCTGACCGGCTCCAGCTTCTTCTTCAGGTCTTCATCGGCATAGCGGCGCAGGCCGGTCAGCTCACGGACCGCATCGGCATCGCTGGTCGGCGCCACCTTGTTCGACAGCACCAGGCGCATGATCGGTTCGGTGGACGGATTGAAGCGCAGCAGCACCGGGGCCTTGGCCTCCAGTGGCAGGTTCAGCGCTTCCATCTTGTCGCGCACCTCCAGGCTGGCCTGGTCCATGTTGGTGCCCCAGGCGAACTCCAGCACCACATCGCTCTGGCCGGTGCGCGAGACCGACTTCAGCTTGCGCAGGTTCTTGACCACGCCGACCGCTTCTTCAACCGGCTGGGTGATCAGGGTTTCGATTTCGGTCGGCGCCGAACCGGTGTACTCGGTGCGCACGGTCAGCGTCGGGTAGCTCAGGTCGGGCAGCAGGTTGACCTTGAGGTTGCCCAGCGCGATCAGGCCGAACAGCAACAGGGTGACCGTGCACATGGCGATGGTCACGCGGCGGCGGGTGGCGAATTCCACCAGACCGCCGCGCATGCTGGCGGCGGCGCCGTCGCTCGCCGGCGAGGCACCGTGGTCGTGGCCCGGGGCGGTCATTGCGTGCTCCCGGCCTTGTCTGCCGGCTTGGCGGCCGCTGCGACCGTCTTCGCCTTTGCCTTCGGATCAGCGATCACCTGCACTGCGGTGCCGTCGCGCAGGGCGACCTTGCCGGCGGTGACCACCTGATCACCGGCCGCCAGGCCATCACGGATCTCCACCCACGGGCCCTCGGCGTAACCCAGCTTGACCGGAACGCGTGCGACCTTGCCTTCGCGCACCCGGAACACCGCCGGCTCACCATCGTCGAGCAGCGCCAGGCGCGGCACCACCAGCGCATCCGCACGCTGGTCGTAATCGATGCGGATGCGACCGAACATGCCGGGCTGCAACGCGTGCGCGGCGCCATCGAAGGCACTGACCACGCGAAACGTACCGCTGCCCGAATCCACCACCGGTGCGATGCGATCGACCGTACCGGTGAAGCTCTGCCCCGGCAGCGCATCGGCAGCCAGCGTCACCGGCTGGCCGGCGCGCAGGGTGGCCAGCTCGCGCTCGGGCACGTTGAGGGTGGCTTCCAGCCGCGAGTTGTCGACGATGCGGAAGATCGGCGTGTTGATCTGCACGAAGTTGCCGGTCTTGATCGAGCGCGAGGCGATCACGCCGGAGATCGGCGCCACGACGGTGGTGTAGGACAGCTCCAGCGTGGCCAGGCGATACTGCGCGCGGACGTTTTCCAGGTCGTAGCGCAGCTGGTCGACGTCGGCGGCGCTGACCATCTGCTGGCCCACCAGTTTCTGCGCGCTGGTAGTTGTTTTCCAGCTTGCGCATCTGCGCTTCGCTCTGTGCCACGGCCAGGCGCGCGGTCCGGGTCCAGACGCACCAGCGGCTGGCCAGCGCTGACCCGCTGGCCTTCCTCGACCAGCACCGCCAGCGCCACGCCGGAAGTCTTGGCCACCACCTGCGACTCGGCGCGTGGTTCCAGCGCAGCGGTACCGGTGTAGCTGGCCGCGACAGCACGGTGGCTGGCCACGGCCACTTCGACCGGGACCGCATCGACCTTCTTCTCCTCCTTGGTCTCGGCGGCCTTGGCTTCGGAATTGGGCCCTGCGGCGCAACCGCCCAGCAGCAGGGAGGTGGAGATCAGCAGTGCGGCAGCGCAGATTCCGCTGCGACGGCCGGACAGGAAGGTTGGGTGCGACATCGTCAGATCCCTGGAGGATGCGTGGACAGGTGTGGTAGCAAAGTAATGCACCACTTCACGGCAACACCATATCCCAAAGGTCATGGTGTCTTCGTGCCACTGGTCGGCCCGCCCCCCATTTCAGCTAGATGAAACCTGGGGCTATACTCGGGGCGTTCCGTACCCCACGCCGGAACGACCAGACCCGAATCCCCGGAAACGACACCATGCGCCCGCAGCCGCTCGCCGCTTGTCTCGCTCTGGCCGTCCTCCTGCCCCTTGGGGCCGCCGCACAGCCCGCTCCTGCTCCTGCCACACCTGCCCCGGCGCCGGCTCCCGCCGCTGCCCCGGCGCCTGCCGCCCCCACCGGCAACTTCGACAATGGCCGTGTCCTGGCCTATACCTGCCAGGGGTGCCATGGCATCACCGGCTACAAGAACGCCTACCCCAGTTACCGGGTGCCGAAGATCGGCGGCCAGACCCAGCAGTACCTGGCCCAGGCCCTGACCGAGTACCGCCAGGGCAAGCGCAGGCATCCGACGATGCAGGCGCAGTCGATGAGTTTCAGCGAACAGGAGATCGCCGATCTCTCTGTTTACCTGTCCACCGTCAAGTAAGGCCCGCCCATGTCGAAAGCCGCGCATCCGATGCGTCACGCCATCGCCCTGTCCGTTGCCCTGCTGCTGGCCGCCTGTTCACAGTCGCAGGTGGAAAACAGCGAGAAATCCGCCGCCGACCCCGGCCATGCCAGCGGCGAACACGGCTCTTCATCCTCCGCCGGCCTGCCGCCGGGCCGCGAGGCCGCCGGTGAAGCCCGCGCCAAGGTGAAGAGCAAGGCCACCAACCAGAGCTGCATCGACTGCCACGGCGCCGACGGCAACGCGCCGATCGATGCGACCTACCCGAAGCTGGGTGGGCAGTACGGTGACTACCTGGCGCATGCGCTGCAGGCCTACCGTGCCGGTGACCGCCAGCATGCGCTGATGACGCCACAGGCGAAGGACCTGAGCGATCAGGACATCGCCGATCTGGCGGCGTATTTCGGCAGCCGGCCGAGCCAGCTGCGGGATCTGCACGGGGTCAAATGACCACGCTGCGCGGATCATGACTGCTGCAATCTGAGGCGTTCATGGGCGTTACTTTTCTTTGCGCGCAAAGAAAAGTAACCAAAAGAAGCGCTCCGCCGTCCGCGAGCCGATGCTGCGCACCGGTACCCTGCGCTCCTCGGCCCACCGAGGGACGGCGCGGGAACTCGCTACGCTCACACACCCGCGCCTCTTCGCCCTCGCCGGACCTGCGGTGCTCGGCTCGCTTCAAGGCGGAATCAGATCAAAAGCCACAGCCGCCCGCCGGGCGAGACGGCCGTGGCAGACGCTCAGCCTTCCAGCTCTTCCCAGCGCGCGTACGCGGCATCCAGCTCGGCCTGCACCTTGGCCAGCTGCTGGGTGTGCGCGGTTACTTCGGCACTGCTGCGGGTGTAGAACGACGGGTCGTTCATCGCCGAGGTCAGCCCTTCGACGTCGCCTTCCAGCTTCTCGATGGTCTTCGGCAGCTGCTCCAGTTCGCGCGCTTCCTTGTAGGCCAGCTTGCGCTTGGGCGCGGCCGGCGTAGCGGCCGCTGCAGCAGGTGCAACTGCGGCTGGCTTGGCTGCCGGGGCTGCGGCAGGCGCAGCCACGCTGGCCGCATAGCGCTGCCAGTCGCTGTAGCCGCCGACGTACTCGCCGATCACGCCGTCGCCTTCCATCACCAGCGTGGAGGTCACCACGTTGTCGATGAAGTCACGGTCGTGGCTGACCAGCAGCAGCGTGCCGGTGTACTCGCCCAGCAGCTCTTCCAGCAGCTCCAGGGTTTCCACGTCCAGGTCGTTGGTCGGTTCGTCCATCACCAGCAGGTTGGACGGCTGCGCGAACAGCTTGGCCAGCAGCAGCCGGTTGCGCTCGCCACCGGACAGGCGGGTGATCGGCGCGCGCGCGCTCGGGGGTGAACATGAAGTCCTGCAGGTAGGCATGCACGTGCTTGCGCTTGCCGTTGAACTCGAGGAAATCGCGGCCTTCGGCCACGTTCTCGATCGCGCTCCAGTCTTCGCGCAGCACCGCGCGGTACTGGTCGAAATACGCGATCTGAAGGTTGGTACCGGCGTTGACCTCACCCTTGGCCGGCTGCAGTTCGCCCAGCAGCAGCTTCAGCAGCGTGGTCTTGCCGCTGCCGTTGGGACCGATCAGGCCGATGCGGTCGCCACGCAGGATGGTGGTGGTGAAATCGCGGACCATGGTGCGCTCGCCGAAGGCGAACGAAATGTCCTTGACGTCGATGACCTTCTTGCCGGAGCTGACGCCCTGCGCGGCTTCCATCTTGACGTTGCCACTGAGGTCGCGGCGCTGCGAGCGTTCGGTGCGCATCGCCTTCAGGCGACGTACGCGGCCTTCATCGCGGGTACGGCGCGCCTTGATGCCCTGGCGGATCCAGACTTCTTCCTGCGCCAGCAGCTTGTCGAAGCGGGCGTTTTCCTGCGCCTGCGCATTGAGGCGTTCCTCGCGACGGCGCTCGTAGTTGGCCCAGTCGCCCGGCCAGCTGGTGACCTGGCCGCGGTCGATCTCGACGATGCGGGTGGCCAGCGCACGCAGGAAACGACGGTCATGGGTGACGAACACCACGCTGCCGCTCCAGCCCTTCAGGAACGCTTCCAGCCAGTCGATGGCTTCGATGTCCAGGTGGTTGGTCGGTTCGTCCAGCAGCAGCACGTCGGGGCTGGACACCAGCGCGCGGGCCAGCAGCACGCGACGCTTCATGCCACCGGACAAGCGGCCGAACTCGGCCTCGCCGTCCAGGTCGAGCTTGGTCAGGGTTTCGCTGACGCGCTGGTCCAGGCCCCAGCCGTTGGCGGCGTCGATCTTGGCCTGCACGTTGCCGAGCGCTTCGCCATCGAACACCTCGGCATGGCTGAGGTGGTGGAATTCGGCCAGCCACTGGCCCAGTTCGCCGAGGCCATCGGCGACGACGTCGAACACCGAGCCGGCGGCGCCATGCGGCACTTCCTGCTCCAGGCGGGTGACACGCACGCCCTGCTGCACGCGGACTTCGCCATCATCGGGCTTGTGGTCGCCGGACAGCAGCTTGAGCAGGGTGGATTTGCCGGCGCCGTTGCGGCCGATCAGGGCGATGCGTTCGCCCGGCTCGATCGACAGTTCGGCCTTTTCCAGCAACAACGGGCCGCCGACGCTGAAGTCGACGTTCTGTAGGGTAATCAGAGGCATCCGGCCATTGTACCGGTTGGGGGCGTCGGCCGGGCTGCACCCGGCACCCGCAGAGGCAACGTCAACGGCCGAAGCAACAGCCATAGCCGGTTTCCTGTGGGATGGCGGGGTGGGTCCGGTTGCGGGGGACGCTGCAAGTACGTCCATGTAAGCTCGGTCGCGCCATCCATGGCGCTCACGCCCCCGCAACCGGACCCACCCCACCTTCGACAGTTTCCCGCTGCTGTTGGTGGGTGCCGACCGTTGGTCGGCACGGGGTCGGATCCCGTTGCTGCGCAACGGGCTCTGACCCCTTCGTGGAGTTCGCGCTGTGGAAGATGGATCCCGGCTACTGCACCTCCCCCAACAACGCCTGCAACCCCGGCAACCATTGCTTGCCGGGGTGGCGTACCAGCCACAGGGTGCGCTGCAGGGCGGGCAACGGGGTCTCAAGCACGCGCAGGCGGCCGAGGGCCAGTGGTTCTTCCAGCGCATGACGAGAAAGACAGGCCAGACCCAGTCCGGCGATGGCGGCCTGCTTGATCGCTTCGGTATTGCCCAGCTGCAGGGTCTGCGCGAAACCGCGCAGGTGCGGCAACAAGGCCTGCTCCACCGCTTCGCGGGTACCCGAGCCTGGTTCGCGCAGCAGCCAGCGTGCGCGGCGCAGTTCGTCCAGCGACCAGCGCGGGGACATCGGTGGAAGCGACGATCACCAGCGGGTCCTGCTGCCAGGCGGTGACCTGCAGGCCGCGCTCGTGGCACGGGCCTTCGATCAGGCCGGCGTCCACATCCAGGCGCTGCACGGCAGCAACCACGCCGGCACTGTTGTCGATGCGCAGGTCGACCTCGGCCTGCGGCGCCTGCCGCAGCAGTTCGGCAATGCGCGGCGGTAGCAGGTAATTGCCGATGGTGGTGCTGGCGGCCAGCACCAGCCGCAGTGGTGCGCCCTGCGACGGGTCACCGCCGGCGGCCAGCTGCCGCTCTAGATCGGCGGCATTGACCAGCAAGGTACGCGCCGGCTCCAGCAGCGCGCGGCCGTGCCCGTTCAGCGCCAGGCGGCGGCCGATACGGTCGAACAGCGGCGTGCCGAAGTGCGCTTCCAGCTCCTGCAGGGCGGCGCTGCTGGCCGACTGCGAAAGCGCAATGGCCTGACCGGCAGCGGTGGTGCTGCCATGGTCGGCGATGGCGACAAAGACCTGCAGCTGGCGCAAGGTCAGGCGCATGGCACTTACCTTCTTGATGGGTAGGTTTCACCCATATTATTCGTTTTACAGGTCATCGTCTGGAGCGCACGCTTGCCACGTCACCCCAGCCCCGCCCCTGCCATGAACGCCCCCGCTCTCTCCTCCTGGTCCCTGCCCGCCCTGCGCCAACGCTGGCAGCCGCGCCTGCCCGGCCTTCTGCTGGTGGGCCTGATCGCGGCGGCGTCGCTGTACCTGGCCGAGCTGCCCTGGCTGCAGGCGCACGGCCTGAGTGCGCTGACCGTGGCCATCGTCGCCGGCATCGTGGTCGGCAACACCCTCTACCCGCGGCTCGCGCCGAGCAGCGCGGCCGGCGTCGGTTTCTCCAAGCACTGGCTGCTGCGCGCCGGCATCGTGCTCTACGGCCTGCGCCTGACCTTCCAGGACATCGGCCATGTCGGCGTCACCGGCGTGCTGATGGACGTGCTGGTGGTCGCCAGCACCTTCGGACTGGCCTGCTGGCTGGGCATGCGGGTGTTCAAGATGGAACGCGAGGCAGCGATGCTGATCGGTGCCGGCAGCGCGATCTGCGGCGCGGCGGCGGTGATGGCCGCCGAACCAGTGGTGCGCGGCCGTGCTGCGCAGGTCACGGTAGCGGTGTCGACGGTGGTGGTGTTCGGCACGCTGGCGATGTTCCTGTATCCCGCCCTGTATGCGCTGGTGCAGTCGCACGGCTGGCTGGCGATGGACGCGCAGCAGTACGGCCTGTTCACCGGTGCGACGGTGCATGAAGTAGCACAGGTGGTGGCGGCTGGCCGCGCGGTCAACGAAGCGGCGGCCGATACCGCAGTGATCACCAAGATGGTGCGGGTGATGCTGCTGGCACCGTTCCTGGTGGCGCTGTCGCTATGGCTGGCGCGTAGCGGCAAGGCCAGCGCCGATGGCAGCAAAGCGCGCATCGTGGTGCCGTGGTTCGCTTTTGGTTTCGTGGCGGTGGCCGGGTTCAACTCGCTGCATCTGCTGCCGGCCGGCCTGCAGGCGGGGCTGGTGCAGCTGGATACCGTGCTGCTGGCGATGGCGATGGCCGCGCTGGGCCTGACCACCCACGTTTCGGCGCTGCGCCAGGCCGGCATGAAGCCGCTGCTGCTGGCGCTGATCCTGTTTGCCTGGCTGCTGTTCGGCGGGCTGGCGATCCACCAGGGTGTGCTGGCGGTGCTGGGCTGAGCAGGAGCGTGCCGACCAAGGTCGGCACCCACATGGATGAAGGCCCCAGGACGGGGCCGGCCGCGCGGACGGGTACAATGCGCCATGACTGACTTCTCGACCCTGCCGCTGAGCCCGGCCCTGCAGCCCGGCCTGGACGCCCTCGGCTACACCACCCTCACCCCCGTGCAGGCGCAGAGCCTGCCGGCCATCCTGGATGGCCGCGATGTGATCGCACAGGCGCCGACCGGCAGCGGCAAGACCGCCGCCTTCGGCCTGGGCCTGCTGCAGGCCATCGACCCCAGCCTGATCCGCGTGCAGGCGCTGGTGCTGTGCCCGACCCGCGAACTGGCCGATCAGGTCGGCAAGCAGATCCGCAAGCTGGCCACCGGCATCCCCAACCTGAAGCTGCTGCTGCTGGTGGGTGGCGTGCCGCTGGGCCCGCAGCTGGCATCGCTGGAAGGCCACGACCCGCACGTGGTGGTCGGCACTCCTGGCCGTGTGCAGGAGCTTGCACGCAAACGCGCGCTGAATCTTGGCGCGGTGCGCACGCTGGTGCTGGACGAAGCCGACCGCATGCTCGACATGGGCTTCGAGGAGCCGATCCGCGAGATCGCCGGCCGCACCCACAAGGATCGCCAGAGCCTGCTGTTCTCGGCCACCTTCCCCGACAGCATCCGCACCATGGCGCGTGACCTGCTGCGCGACGCGGTGGAAGTGACCGTGGAAGGCGCCGACCAGGCCCCAGCCATCCGCCACCTGTTCTGCGAGGTGGAACCGGCACATCGCCAGAAGGCACTGGCCGGCCTGCTGCTGAAGTACACGCCGGAATCGGCGGTGGTGTTCTGCAACACCCGCAAGGACGTGGACGAAGTGGCCAACTCGCTGCAGCAGTTCGGCTTCTCCGCGCTGGCCCTGCATGGCGACATGGAACAGCGCGACCGCGAGGAAGTGCTGTTGCTGCTGGCCAACCGCAGCTGCAACGTACTGGTGGCCAGCGATGTGGCCGCACGCGGCCTGGACGTGGAAGAGCTGGCGGCGGTGATCAACTACGAGCTGCCGACCGACGTGGAGAGCTATCAGCACCGCGTGGGCCGTACTGGCCGTGCCGGTGCCAGCGGCCTGGCGATCAGCCTGGTGGCCGGCCGCGAGAAGACCCGCGCCGAAGCCATCGAAGCGCAGATGGGTCAGCCGCTGGACTGGCAGAAGACGCCGCTGGCGACTGCGCGCCCGGCCGAGCTGCCGCAGGCCGCGATGCGCACGCTGCGGATCGACGGCGGCAAGACGGACAAGCTGCGCCCGGGCGACATCCTCGGCGCACTGACCGGCGACGCCGGGCTGTCGAGCAAGTTCATCGGCAAGATTGCGATCTTCCCGACCCGCTCCTATGTGGCGATCGCGCGTGAGCAGGCCAACAAGGCCGTGGCCAAGCTGGAAGCCGGCAAGATCAAGGGCCGACGTTTCCGCGTGCGGATGATGTGATTGAAGCAGCGTTGCCAACCTCGGTTGGCAACGACCTGACCTGGTAGCGGCCAACCTTGGTTGGCCCATCCGTGGCGCCAGTCGCGAAAGGCGCTGCCAACCAAGGTTGGCAACTACCGGCTCCAGGCCATTCGCGCTGGTAGATGCCAACCTTGGTTGGCACCCACCCTTCGATCAGAACACCAGTTCGGTGTGCAGCGGCAGATCCGATTCCCAACGGGCGCGACCACCGAGACCGTCGAGTTCGACCAGTACACCGGCGCCGACCACGTCAACGCCCAGGCGGCGCACCAGCGACAGCGCGGCGACCAGCGTGCCGCCAGTGGCCAGCACGTCATCGATGATCGCCACGCGGGCGCCAGCCGGCAGCGCATCGGCGTGCACTTCGATGCAGTCGCTGCGGTATTCCAGCGTGTATTCCTCGCGCAGCACCTGGCCCGGCAGCTTGCCCGGCTTGCGCACCGGCACGAAGCCCACCCCCAGTTCCAGCGCCATCGCGGCGCCGAGGATGAAGCCACGCGATTCGATGCCGATCACCGCGTCCAGCTTCTGGTCGCGCCAACGGTCGGCCATCGCGGTGATGGCGCCGCGGAAGTCCTCGCCGTGGGCGAGCAGCGGCATGATGTCCTTGAAGAGGATGCCGGGCTTGGGGAAGTCGGCGATGTCGCGCAGGCGGGAGGCCCACTGCGGAGCGACGATGGCGTCGGTCATGTCACGTTGGCTATCTGATGGCGGCATAGGGTACCTGTTCCGGGCGTCGCCTGCCTGTTGAGGGGTATTCGGCCGGGCTTCGCCCGGCACCTGCAGAGGCCAGATCAAACGCCAGAGCAAAAGCGGATTCCGTGGTTTGGCGGGGCGGTGTCGGAGTGCGGGGGACGCCGCAAGTACGTCCCTGTAGGCTTGGCAGCCGCTTGCTCGTGTGCGCTGTCCTGCGCAAATGGCAAGACCGGGGTTGGGCGTCCTCCCCAACCCGCCCGAGGCATGCCTCGGGCCCATGCGGCTCACGCCCCCGCAACCGGGCCCACCCCGCCTTCGACAAATTTCTGCGATCTGTCGGGCATTGCTTTCTGTAGATCCACGCCATGCGTGGATGAATCTTCATCGAAATCCAATATTTCGAAAATTGAACGAAGAGCATCCACGCATGGCGTGGATCTACCGTGTCGACCAAGGTCGACACCTACCAACAGCCGCCGGAATCTGTCAGAGGTGGGGCGGTGTCGGAGTGCGGGGTGTCAGCCGCATGGATGCGGCTGCCAAGCCTACAGGGACGTACTTGCGGCGTCCCCGCACTCCGACACCACCCCGCCAAACCACGGAAGCCAGCTTTTGCTCTGGCTGTTGCCCTGGCCTCTGCAGGTGCAGGGCGCAGCCCTGCCGAAACCCACCCTCAGGAACTGCAGGACAGCATCGAGCAGCCGGCGCGGTTGTCTGCCCACGCCGGGCGCTTGCCGGCGAAATGCTCCAGCCCGGCACGCTCGGTGTACGGATCACGCAGCACGTCCTGCAACGCATGAACACCGCCGAGGTCGCCCTGTTCGGCGCGGTCGATGGCTTCCTGCGCCAGCCAGTTGCGCAGCACATACAGCGGATTGGCCGCGGCCATCTTCGCCGTGCGTTCGCTGGCCGACAACGGATCGGCCTGCAACCGTGCCGCGTAGTCCTGCAGCCACTGCTGCAACGGTGCCTGCACCGCCTGCTGGCGCGCCTCGTCGTAGTACACCGCGTCCAGCAGCGCCGCATCCGGTGCCGCCGGATCGAGGCGCATCAGCGCGCCAGGCCAGGGTCATGTCCATGGCACCGTCCTGCATCAGCTGCTGCCAGCGCAGGTAAAGCTGCAGATCGTCATCGTCGGCAGCGGCCAGGCCCAGCTTGGCTGCGGCATCGCGACGGGTGCAGGCCACGAAGGTGGACTGGTAGGCCGCCAGACCGGCCTGCAGCGGCGCCACATCGGCGAACAACGGCGACAACGCCTGGGCCAATCGGCTCAGATTCCAGTACGCCACCTGCGGCTGGGTACCGAAGCGATACCGCCGGCCCTGTGCGTCGGTGGTGTTCGGCGTCCAGTCCGGATCGAAATCCTCGACCCAGCCGTAAGGGCCGTAATCGAGTGTGAGGCCGAGCACGGACAGATTGTCGGTGTTCATCACGCCATGCACGAAACCGACACGCATCCAGTGCGCGATCATCTCGGCGGTGCGCACCGCGATCCGCGCGAACCAGTCGCCGTACAGCGTCTCGCTCTCTCCTTCCAGCTCGGGGAAATCACGGGCGATGCACGCGTCGACCAGCTGCCGCAACAATGCAGTTTCGCCGCGTGACGCTGGCAGTTCGAATGAACCAAAGCGCAGGAACGAGGGCGATACCCGGCACACGATGGCGCCGGGCTCGGCACGCGGATGACCGTCGTAGAACATGTCGCGTACCACGTCTTCGCCGGTGCCGACCAGCGACAGCGCGCGTGGTCGGTACGCCCAGGTGATGCATCGCTTCGCTGCACAGGAATTCACGGATGGATGAGCGCAGCACTGCGCGGCCATCAGCACCCCGCGAATACGGCGTGGGACCGGCACCCTTCAGCTGCAGTTCCCAATGACGGCCATCCGGTGCGACCAGTTCGCCCAGCGAGATCGCGCGGCCGTCGCCGAGCTGGCCCGCCCAGTGGCCGAACTGATGGCCACCGTAATTGGCCGCCCACGGCTGCATGCCGGCGTACAGCGCATTGCCGCCGAACACCTGCGCGAAGCCTTCGCTTTCGACTTCAGCGGTATCGAAGCCAAGCATCGCGACGACGTCCGGCGCCCAAGCCAGCAGCGTGGGCGCCGCCACTGGAGTCGGCATCACCGGCGACCAGGCCGCGCCCAGCACTTCGCGGCGGCGCGGGCCGGATTCGGGGTCGCCCGGCAGGGTATGCAGCAGGCGATTGTCGAAACGGGGGCTGTCGGTATCCATGGTGCTGAAGATGGGGGCGACGGCCGCCCTCCTCAATTGCCGCTGAGCGCCTGCAGGTGGCCGCCGTGGGCCTCGGCACGCTGGTAGGCCGGGCGCTCACCGATACGCTTGAGGAAGCCACGCAGCGCCGGCTTGTCGTCGAGGCCGCCACCCCGTGCGGCCGCAGCCTGGATCGGGAAGCTCATCTGGATGTCGGCTGCGCTGAAGCGTTCGCCGGCGAACCACGGGCTTTCAGCCAGGCGGCGCTCCATCCAGTCCAGGTGCAGGCGCCGCTGCGGACCGATGAAGCCGCGCTCGGCCTTGTCGGCGATGCTGCGTGCGATCGGGCGCGCGAAGAACGGCATCGGTGCGCTGCGGATGCGACCGATCACCAGGGTCAGCAGCAGCGGCGGCATCGCCGAGCCTTCGGCGTAGTGCAGCCAGTAGCGGTAGGCGATGCGCTCGGCACCATCGGCAGGCGTCGGCGACGGCGACAGCTGGCGCTGGGTGTCGTAGCGGTCGGCAAGGTAGTCGAGGATCGACCCGGACTCCGCCAGCACCAGTTCGCCATCCTGCAGCACCGGCGACTTGCCGAGTGGATGCACGTTGCGCAGTTCGGGCGGTGCCAGCAGCGTCTTCGGATCGCGGGGATAACGGCGCAGTTCGTAGTCCAGCCCCAGCTCCTCCAGCATCCACAGCACACGCAGGGAACGGGAGTTTTCCAGATGGTGGACTATGCGCATGGACGGTTCCGCGATGGGAGGATGCATCTGATCTTAGCCCGCCCAGCTGCATGTCTTTTGTAGAGTCGAGCTTGCTCGACTGCTTTCCAGAGACAGTCGAGCAAGCTTGTATGTTCCTCCCGGCTCCTACGAGGTATGTAGGAGCCAGGGTGGAGGGACCGTCAAGCATGCATCTGCGGATACTAGCCGACAGACGAGTCGAGCGATCCCCATCCCGCACACGAACGTCGATAAAGGATCGTACGGCCCCCAAAGGGGATCGTCGATGTAGGCAAGCTAACGTCGGTGCGGTACCACCCCAGCCCCTTAAAGATAGCTGGGAGCCGTACAAATGTCTGATTCTCTCGATATTGGCGTGGACGTGGACTCCAAGGAGTTCGTACCGGCAGTGGCCGACCGCAAGGCCGGCGACAGGATCGCCAACACCCGGGCCGGCATAGCCCAGTGGCTCAACACCTTGCCCCAGCGATGCCGGATTGGCATGGAGGCGACGGGGCGGTACTACGAGTTGTTGGCTCGGATGGCTGGCCAGGCAGGCCACGTTGTCTATGTGATCAATCCACGTCTGATCAAGCACTACGGCCGGGCGACGGGCTCGCGTGGCAAGACGGACGCCATGGACGCCGAAGCGATCGCCCGGTACGTGAAGAAGGAGAACGATCGCCTGCGTGAATACGTACCGCGTACCGACGAGCAGCAACAGATGCACGATTTGCTGCGCAAGCGGCAGACGCTGGTAAAGACACGCGCGCGGCTGGAGCAATCCTTCGGGGTAAGCAAAAGTGCCCCCGGGGAGCTGTCAGATCTGTTCTGCGCTCTGGCTGGGACGCTGTCCGAGCTGGAAAGCGAACTGCAGCGCTTGGGTCGCGATGGAGAGCATGGCACGCTCTACAAGCGCCTGTTGACCATCCCTGGTATCGGCCCCGCTGTCGCCGCTCACCTGATTTACTACATGACGCGCTGGCCGTTGGCCAACGCCAACGCGTGGATCGCCTGCACGGGCCTGGATCCCCGGCCCAACGAGTCTGGCGGCAGAACGGGACGGCGTCGGCTGTCCAAACAGGGCGCGCCAGTGCTGCGCCAGATGCTCTACATGGCCGCAATGGGGCTCAAGCGGTGTCGCCAGGGGCAACCGCTCTACGACGAGCTGTCAAAACGCGGTCACCCCAGCACCGCCGTCTTCAACATCCTGGCCAGAAAGCTGGCCAGGATCGCCTGGGGTGTCTTCAAAAGCGGCCGGGACTTCGATCCGGCCATGCTGAAGGTGGGTCAAGCCTGCTTCCAGCAGGCTTGACCACGAACATAGGATCTCGACTCTACAAAACAGCGGGCAATAAAAAACGCCGGAAGCTTTCGCTTCCGGCGTTCTGGCTACCAAACGGTAGCAGACGGATTAGACCGCCTGCACCTGGTCAGCCTGCATACCCTTCTGACCCTGGACGGCGATGAAGGTAACCTTCTGGCCTTCCTGCAGGGTCTTGAAGCCGGTGCCCTGGATGGCACGGAAGTGCACAAACAGGTCCGGGCCGCTTTCCGGGGTGATGAAGCCGAAGCCCTTGGCGTCGTTGAACCACTTGACGGTGCCGGTCTGACGATCAGACATTTGACTAACTCCTGAAACACATGTTGAAAAAATCGCAGCCACCGGGTATCGGGGCCGAGACTGAGTTGCAGGCGTTGGTAAAGCGGATCGATGAGCGGATCGTGAGATCAACTGCACCAGGCCACGATTCACGGTGACCCTAGCAAACACAGTGGGACGAACGATACGCGTGTTTTCTGCAAAAAGCGATAGCCCGGACGTTCATCGGCTGGCCCCGCCCGCTAGACGTGACAAGGGCTGGCAGCCGATCGAGGCTAACCCCGAGTCCCCATTCAGGATTTTCCTACCCTACACTGGGTAAATGACTGAAGCTGAAACCCAAGCTGAACCCGCCCTCCCCCGCATCTGGGTGGACGCGGACGCCTGCCCCACTGTCATCCGCGACATCCTGTTCCGGGCCGCTGAACGGGTCGGGATCGAACTGACCCTGGTTGCCAACCAGTGGATCCGCACCCCGCCCTCACGCTGGCTGCGTTCGATCCAGGTGCCCCAGGGCCTGGACGTGGCCGACAGCGCCATCGTCGAACGGGTCGCTGCCGGAGACCTGGTCGTCACCCAGGACATCCCGCTGGCCGCGCTGGTGCTGGAGAAGAAGGCCGTGGCGCTGAACCCGCGCGGCCAGCTGTACACGCCGAACAACATGGCCGAGCGGCTGTCGATGCGCAATTTCATGGAAGAACTGCGCGGCGCCGGGGTCCAGACCGGCGGCCCGCCGCCGCTGGGCCCGCGCGACCGGCAGCTGTTCGCCGCCGAGCTGGATCGCTGGCTGGCGCGGCGCCCGGCCCGCTGACCCGCGCTAGCCGCCCTGCTCCCTTCGGCGCAGGCGCCGCTGGCTGCTGAACCGCCGCGGTTCCCCGGTCAGCGGATCATCGAAGGCCAGCACCTGTGCCAGCAGCTGCAGTGCAGGCTCGGCGCTGCCCTCCGACCGCGACTGCAGCTGCGGGTAAAGGTCGTCGCCCTCGATGGGGGCGCCCAGCATCGCCATATGCACGCGCAGCTGGTGCTTGCGGCCGGTTTCCGGCCGCAACCGGTAGCGCCAGACCGGCCCCTCGGCCTCGATCAGCTCGATCCGGCTGCGGGCATTGGGCTCGCCCGGCACTTCGGCCATGCGGAAGAACGGCTCCCCCGGCACCAGACGACTGTCCCGCTGCAGCGGAAACTCCAGCCCCGGCAGCGCCGGTGCCAGCGCCTCGTAGGTCTTCCCGATGCGCCGCTCGCGGAACAGCCGCTGGTAGGCATCACGCGTGCCTGCCTGGGTGGAAAACAGCACCAGGCCGGCGGTCAACCGGTCCAAGCGGTGCAGCGGCACCAGCTCGGTGTTGCCGGTGCGGGCGACCAGGCGCGACAGCAGGGTTTCCCGTACATACCCACCGGCCGGCGTCACCGGCAGGAAGTGCGGCTTGTCGGCCACCAGCAGGTGCGCATCCAGATGCAGGATGGTCTCGGCGAAGGGAATCACCGGCTCGTCGGCCACCTCGCGGAAGTACTGGATTTCCAGCCCCACCTGCCAAGGCATGTCCGGCGCCAGTGCCCTGCCCTGCGCATCCTGCACGCGGCCTCGGGCGAAGCGGTCCTGCCATTGCGCACGGTCGATGCGCGGGAAACGCGCGCACAGGCCATCGAGCAGGCTGGACCAGTGGCCGGGTGGCAGCTGCAGGCGGCTGGGCAAGGTCATGGCGTCCACTCCGGCCACGGGAAAGAGCGCAAGAGTGCCACCGTTGACGCTGCGCAGACAGTCCGGCAACGGACACCCCTGGAGCAAACCTCTATCATTGTCGTCTTTAGTCCACGGACCCCCCATGGCCCTCACCGCCACCATCCGCAAGGCCGAACTGCAGATCAGCGACATGGATCGCGGCTACTACGCGACCCACAACCTGACCCTGGCCCAGCACCCGTCCGAGACCGACGATCGCCTGATGGTGCGCCTGCTCGCCTTCGCGCTGAACGCCGGCGACCGCCTGGAATTCGGCCGCGGCCTGAGCACCGATGACGAGCCGGATCTGTGGGAACACGACTACACCGGCGACATCCTGCGGTGGATCGACCTGGGCCATCCGGACGAATCGCGCATCCGCAAGGCCAGCAATCGCAGCCGCCAGGTGCAGGTGATCAACTACGGCGGCAACGCCTCGGAGATCTGGTGGGGCAAGCAGAGCAAGGGCCTGGCACGCTTCGACAATCTCTCGGTGGTTGATCTGGACGGTGAATTCGTCGAGCGCTGGGGCCAGCAGATCCAGCGCGCCATGCGCTGGAGCGTGCTGATCCAGGACGGTGAAGTGCAGCTGCTCAACGACCAGATCCAGCTCGACGTGATCCCGAACTGGCGCAAGCGCGCCAAGGCATGAGCACGATCCGTTGCGACGTAGTGGTCATCGGCGCCGGTGCGGCCGGGCTGATGACCGCGATCACGGCTGGCCAGCGCGGCCGCCAGGTGCAGGTGATCGACCATGCCAACAAGGTTGGCAAGAAGATCCTGATGTCCGGCGGTGGCCGCTGCAACTTCACCAACACCGGCACCACCCCGGCCAACTTCCTGTCGGCCAACCCGCACTTCTGCAAGTCGGCACTGGCGCGCTACACGCCCTGGCACTTCATCGAGCTGGTCAGCAAGCACGGCATCGCGTATCACGAAAAAGAGCTGGGCCAGTTGTTCTGCGATGTCTCGTCCAAGCAGATCGTGAAGATGCTGGTGGACGAATGCCAGGCGGCAGGCGTGCAGGTGCGTACCGAGTGCAGCGTGCAGCGCATCGAGCATGGCAGCGATGGATTCCGCGTGCACACCACGCAGGGCCTGTTCCATTGCGCCTCGCTGGTGGTGGCCACCGGCGGCCTCTCCATTCCCAGCATGGGCGCCAGCGGCTTCGGCTATGAAGTGGCCCGACAGTTCGGCCACCAGGTGCTGCCGACCCGCGCCGGGCTGGTGCCGCTGACGCTCAGCGGCAAGCACCAGGAACGGCTGGCCGATCTCAGCGGCGTCGCTCTGCCCATCGAGGCGCGCTGCAACGGAAAGAGCTTCCAGAATTTCATGCTGCTGACCCATCGCGGCGTGAGTGGCCCGGCGATCCTGCAGATCTCCTCGTTCTGGCAACCCGGCGACGCGCTGGAGCTGGACCTGCTGCCCGGCCAGGATGCCGGCGAGTGGTTGCGCCAGATGAAGCGCGAGCGGCCTGCCGCCGAGCTGCGCACGGTGCTGGGCGAGGTACTGCCGAAGCGGCTGGCACAGCGGTTGTGCGAACACTGGCTGCCCGACCGGCCCGTGCGCCAGCTGGACGAGCCGGTGCTGCGCCAGGCCGCACAGCTGCTGGGCGCGTTCCCGCTGGTGGCCAGTGGCACTGAGGGCTACCGCACCGCCGAGGTCACCCTGGGCGGCGTGGATACCGCCGAGGTCTCGTCCTCGACGATGGAATCCAAGCGCGTGCCCGGCCTGCATTTCGTCGGCGAGGTGCTGGATGTGACCGGCTGGCTGGGCGGCTACAACTTCCAGTGGGCCTGGGCCAGCGGCCACGCAGCCGGTGGCGTGGTGTGAACCGCATCGCCGTTCAATGCGTGCAAGGGGTGCGCGCATGGACGGTTCGCCGCGCATCGTGTATCTAGATTTGCAGATTGGGGAGCAGTGCATGCAGAACGCGAACGACATCACCATCCGCCTGCTGATCGTCGATGACAGCGGCGAGAATGCCGAAGCCATCGTCAGCACGCTGCGCAACAGCGGCATCGCGGTACGCCCGTGGCGTCCGCAGGATGCAGCCGAGCTGGCCCAGGTGCTGGCCAGCCAGGCCATCGACCTGGTGCTGGCTTCGCCCTCCCAGGGCATCCCGCTGCCACTGGTGGCCCAGCATATTGCTGCCAGCGGCAAGGATATTCCGCTGGTGCTGCTGGCCGAGCGCATCGACGAAGACGAACTGGTGCAGGCCAGCAGCCACGGCATCCGCGCCCTCGCCCTGCGCCAACGTCCGGAGCATCTGCTCGCCGTGGTCCGCGACCAGTGGGTGGACCTGCAGGCGCGTCGCGGCCTGCGCCGCATCGAAGCACAGATGCGCGAAACCGAGCGCCGCTGCGATGCGTTGATCGCCTCCTCGCGCGACCCCATCGCCTACGTGCATGAAGGCATGCACATCCGCGCCAACGATGCCTATCTGGAGATGTTCGGTTACGAGCATTTCGACGACATCGAAGGCATCTCGCTGCTGGACATGGTCGCCGCCCAGCACGTGGAGGGCTTCAAGCAGCTGCTGAAGGGGCTGAGCCGTGGCGAGGCGCCGCCGCCGCAGTACCAGCTCGACGCGCGCCACGAGGATGGCAGCGCGTTCCCGGCGACGATGGAGTTTGCCGCTGCCACCTACGAAGGCGAATCCTGCCTGCAGGTGGTGCTCCGCCGCCGCATGGAATTCGACCCCGAGCTGGCACGTGAGGTCGAGGACCTGCGCCAGCGCGACCAGGTCACCGGCCTGCTCAATCGCCCGACCTTCATGCTGCAGCTGGAAAGCGCGGTGGCCCAGGCCGGGCGCAGCGAAGGCCAGTTCGGCCTGCTGCTGATCGAGCCGGACCACTACGCGCGCCTGCTGCCGGACATTGGCCTGGCCTCGGCCGACACCCTGATCGGCGCGCTCGCCGCGCTGCTGGCCGAAGTCGTTGGCGAAGACGCGCAGCTGGCCCGCTTCGGCGAACACAATTTCGCCGTGCTGCAGGCCGGGCCGTACGCGCAGACCGTGGCACTTGCCGAGCGCATCCGCGAAGCCTACGCCGCGCACGTCTTCAGCATCGGCGCGCTCGGCCACGGTAACGGTCAGCATCGGTGGCGTGCAGGTGGGCGAGAAGATCGCCAGTATCGGCCAGGTGCTGGCACGCGCCAGCGAATGCACGCAGGCCGCCGCAGAACTGGGCAACACCTGCCGCATCTTCGACCCGGCCGCCGCCGACCGCGTGGAGGAAGAACGCGTGCTGCGCTGGGTCGCCCGTATCCGTGAAGCGCTGGCCGGTGACGGCTTCCAGCTGCACTACCAGCCGGTGCTGAACCTGCAGGGCGAGTCGCTGGAGCTGTATGAGGCCTACCTGCGCCTGGAGCACAATGGCGAACTGCTGAGCCCGACCGCGTTCCTCGGTATCGCGGAGGAGCACGGCCTGCTGGCCGACATCAACCGCTGGGTGGTGTCACGGGCCATCGCGGTGCTGGGCCAGCGTGCACGCGAAGGCAATGCCACGCAGATGCTGGTGAAAGTGACGCCGGAATCCTTCGACGACCCGCAGATGATCGCTACCCTGCGCCGCGAGCTGCAGGCTCAGGGTGTACCCGGCGAACGGCTGTGGCTGCATGCGCCGGAAGCGAAGGTGTTCACTCACCTGCGCAGTGCACAGCAGTTCCTTGCCGAAGTAGCACCGCTGGGCTGCCGCATCGGCCTGGAGCAGTTCGGTTCGGGGCTGGATTCGTTCCAGCTGCTGGCCCACTTCCAGCCGCAGTTCCTCAAGCTGGACCGCGGCTTCACCAGTGACCTGGCGGCCACCCGCGAGAACATCGACCGCATCAGCCAGATCACCGCGCGCGCGCAGGAAGCCGGCATCCGCACCATCGCCGAATTCGTCAGCGATGCCAATTCGATGACGTTGCTGTTCAGTGCCGGCGTGGACTACGTGCAGGGCGACTTCGTTGGCCCGGCGTTGCCGGAGATGGGTTTCGAGTTCGGGTGACCGAGGTAGTGCCGGCCGCTGGCCGGCAGCCTCAGGTACCCGGGGTTGCCGGCCAGCGGCCGGCACCACCCAAAGAGAAGGCCGGCTTTCGCCGGCCTCTTCGTTGATCAGGTCATGTCGACCAGGTTTTCGATCTTCACGTCCGGATTGACGTCGGCCTCGTAGTTGACACCCTCCACGCCAAAACCGAACAGGCGCAGGAAATCGGCCTTGTAGCCGGCCAGATCGCTGATCTCGTACAGGTTCTCGTTGGTCACCTGCGGCCACAGCGCGACCACCTTGCCCTGCACGTCCGCGGCCATTTCCTTGTAATCGGCACGCAGGCGGCCTTCGTCATCGACCAGCGCGACGGTGTGGCCATCGCCATCGACCAGGTCGTGGCGCAGACGATCGACCGCCACGCCATCGGCCTTGCCGCCGTAGAGGATGTCGTACAGCACGTCGAGCTGTTCGATGCAGCCTTCGTGCGTGCCCTTTTCCTTCATCACCTTGAACAGCAGCGACAGGTACAGCGGCATGGTCGGAATGGCCGAGCTGGCCTGGGTGACCACGGCCTTCAGCACCGACACGCGCGCGTCGCCACCGATCCTGGCCAGCTTCTCGCGCAGGCCCAGCACCTTGTTGTCCAGGTCCTTCTTGGCCGCACCGATCGAGCCATTCCAGTAGATCGCCTGGGTGATCTCTTCGCCCACGTAGGTGAAGGCGGTGGTGGTGCAGCCATTGGCCAGCACGCCGGCGTCAGCCAGCGCATCGATCCACATCTGCCAGTCCTCGCCGCCCATCACCGCGACGGTGCCAGCGATTTCTTCCGGGGTGGCCGGCTGCAGATGGGTCTCGGTCAGCACTTCCTTGTCGGTATCCAGGCCACGCAGGGTGATCGGCTCGCCGATCGGCTTCAGCGTGGAGCTGATGATCTCTCCGGTTTTCGGGTGCTTGCGGCGCGGCGCGGCAAGGCTATAGACGACCTGGTCGACCTGGCCGAGATCGGCCTTGATCATCTCGATGGTCCTGGCCTTCACTTCATCGGAGAAGGCATCGCCGTTGATGCTCTTCGCGTACAGGCCAGCTTCGTCGGCGTACTTGTGGAACGCGGCCGAGTTGTACCAGCCCGCGGTGCCCGGCTTGGTTTCACTACCCGGGCGTTCGAAGAAGATGCCCAGGGTGGCGGCGCCACTGCCGAAGGCGGCAGTGATGCGCGCCGCCAGGCCGTAGCCGGTGGAGGCGCCGATCACCAGCACGCGCTTGGGACCATTCTGGATCGGCGGACGTGCGCGGATGTAGTCGATCTGCTGCTTGACCGCGGCTTCGCAGCCGGTCGGGTGGGTGGTGACGCAGATGAAGCCGCGGACGCGCGGTTTGATGACCATGGATACCTCGGGTTGGCAGATGCGGCGCACGGGGCGCTCAGCAGGAATACGGGCGCGCCTGCGGCGCGCGAACCGCAGGATCGTAGTGCGCGGGGGAAGATTGCACAACCGACGGCGGCGTAGGGTGGGGTTTGTTCTGCAGGGTTGCACCCTGCACCCGCAGAGGCCGGAGCAACGGCCGGAACCGGAGCAACTTCAAAAGCTGGGTTCCTGTGGGTTGGCGGGGTGGGTCCGGTTGCGGGGGACGCCGTAAATCCGTCGATGGAGGCTTGGCCGCGGCATCCATGCCGCGGACACCCCCGCAACCGGACCCACCCCGCCTTCGACAGCTTCCCGCGATCTGTTGGACATGTCGCCGCTGCTGTTGGTGGGTGCCGACCGTTGGTCGGCACGGTTGAATTCACTCGATATCTGACAGATGTGTCGACCAAGGTCGACACCTACCAACAGCCGCGCGGAACCGGTCTGGGGCAGAGCCCCCTGAGTCAGGGGGCGGCCGCGAAGCGGCGGGGGTCTGGGAGCTGGTAAGTGGGGCCCACGGTTCGCGCAGCGAAGCGTGGGAGCGACAGCGCGCATGCGATGACGCGTACCAGCCCTGCCAACAAAAAACCCCGCTTGCGCGGGGTTCTCTGTGTGTTGCGTGCAGCGGGTGCTTACGGGCGACGGGCCAGGGCCTCGATGTCCTTCGCCTTCGGCAGCAGGTCCTGCTTGCTGACGCGCAGGAAACCGATCGTCAGCATCGGCACCGCCACCAGGATCGAGGACAGCACCACGATCACCGCGCCGATCATGTGCGTCTCGGCCAGGCCTTCCATCGAGCTGCCGCCGTACATGTACAGGGCCAGCGCCGACAGGAAGAACATCACCGCGGTGATCACCGTACGCGACAGCGTCTGGTTGATCGAACGGTTCAGCACTTCCATCGAGTCCACGCGCAGGCTGCGGAAGTTCTCGCGGACGCGGTCGAAGACCACGATCAGATCGTTGATCGCAAAGCCCATCACCGACAGCAGGCCGGCCAGCACGGTCAGGTCGAACTCACGGCCCAGCAGGGACACGTAAGCAACCGTCACGATCAGATCGAACATCGCCACGATGCTGGCGGTGACCGCGAACTTCCATTCGAAGCGCACCGCGATGTAGATCAGGAAGCCGGCCAGCATGAAGATGGTGGCGTACAGGCCATTCATCGCCAGGTCCTTGCCGATCTGCGGGCCCACGAACTCGTTGCGGAGCACGGTGGCCTGGTTGTCGGCGGTGGACAGGGCCTTCACCACGGCGGCGGCGGTGGCCTTGTCCTCGTGCGCGGCGTCACCGGTACCGGCAGCGTGCTCACCGTGCGGGGCCAGGCGGATCAGCAGATCGGTGTTGCCACCGACGCTCTGCACCTGGGCACCCTCAAAGCCGCTCTGCTCGAGCTTGGTGCGGACCTGCTCGACGTCCACGGCCTTGTCGAAGCGGGCTTCGATCAGGGTGCCGCCGGTGAAGTCCAGGGCGTAGTTGAAGCCCTTGACGCCGATGATGGCGACCGAGGCCAGGAACACGATGACCGTGACGACCATCGCGACATGGCGCCAGCGCATGAAGTCGATCTTGGTGTCGTTCGGGAGGATGTGCAGCGGAAACAGTTTCATGTGCGTGTCGTCCCGTCAGATGGCCACGTTCTGGAGCTTCTTGCGGCGGCCGTAGATCAGCGTCGCCAGCGCACGCGACACGGTGATCGCGGTGAACATGGAGGCGAAAATACCGATGATCATGGTCAGCGCGAAGCCCTTCAGCGGACCGGTACCGAATGCGAACAGCGCCACACCGACGATCAGGCCGGTCAGGTTGGCGTCGAGGATGGTGCCGGAAGCACGCTCGTAACCGGTCACGATCGCGGTCTTGCCCGGCACGCCGGCACGCAGCTCTTCACGGATACGCTCGTTGATCAGCACGTTGGCGTCCACCGACAGGCCGACCGACAACGCCAGACCGGCGAAGCCCGGCAGGGTCATGGTCGCGCCGAACAGCGACATCACCGCCACCACGATCAGCAGGTTGAACAGCATCGCGATCGAGGTGATCACGCCGAACATGCGGTAGTAGACGCTGAAGAACACCAGGGTGAACAGGAATGCGAACACCACCGCGCGCATACCGTTCTTGACGTTCTCGGCACCCAGGCTCGGGCCAACCACGCGCTCTTCGACGAAGTCCATCGGCGCGGCCAGCGAGCCGGACTTCAGCAGCTTGGCCAGGTCCTCGGCTTCCTTCTTCTGCAGGCCGGTGGTCTGGAAGTTCTTGCCGAACACGCCGTTGATGTTGGCCACCGAGATGACTTCCTCGTTGACCTTGAAGCCACGCACTTCCTGGCCGTCAACGACGGTCACGGTCGGCACGCGCTCGGTATAGACCACCGCCATCGGCTTGTTCACGTTGGCGCTGGTGAAGTCGAACATGCGCTGGCCGCCGACATTGTTCAGCGTCACGCTGACCGCCGGAGAGCCGCTGTTCGAATCGGTCACCGCCTGCGCGCCGACCATCTGGTCACCGGTGACGATCACGCGCTTGTTCAGCAGGACCGGACCACCGCCATCACGACGCTGGTAGACCTTCGCTTCCGGCGGAATGCGCCCGGAGTTGATGGCGTCCTGTGCATTGCCGTCAACCACGGCCCGGTATTCCAGGGTAGCGGTGGCGCCGATCATGCGCTTGGCTTCGGCGGTGTCCTGCACGCCCGGCAGCTGCACCACCACGCGGTCAGCACCCTGGCGCTGGATGATCGGCTCGGCCACGCCGAGCTGGTTCACGCGGTTGCGCAGGGTGTTGATGTTCTGCTCGATGGCGCCGTTGGCGATCTGGGTGATCTCGGTTTCCGGCACGGTCACCGTGATGCGATTACCACTGACGTCGTAGCCGAGGGTCGGCTGCGCCTTCACCAGGGCAGTGCGGGCACGCTGCGCGGCGTCGTCACCGGCGGACGGGCTCAGGTTCGCCACGATGCTGTTGTCAGCGCGGCGTTCCACCGACTGGTACGGGATGCGGGCGTCGCGCAGCGTGCTGCGCACGTCTTCTGTGTAGGCGTCCAGGCGCTTGTCCAGGGCGGCCTTCTGGTCGACCTGCAGCACGAAGTGCACGCCACCCTGAAGGTCCAGGCCCAGCACCATCGGGCGACCGCCGAGGTTGGCCAGCCAGTCCGGCACGGTCGAGGCCAGGTTCAGGGCCACGGTGTACTTTTCGCCGACCGTGTCACGCAGGGCGTCGCTGGCAGCGGACTGCGCCTTCAGGTCCGGCAGGCGGACGATCAGGCTTTCCCCTTCCTTCTCGGCACCGACAGTGGCGACACCGGCCTTCTTCAGGTCGGCCAGCACACGGTCACGCAGCGCATCGTCGATCTGGCCGCCACGGTTGGCGGTGATCTGGAGGGCCGGGTCCTTCTGGTAGATGTTGGGCAGCGCGTACAGCGCGCTGAGCGCCAGTACGATCAGGATGACGACGTACTTCCAGCGTGGAAATTCGAGCATTGCTTGGGTCCCGCGCGGCGCCATCCCCGGCGCCGCGGTTGTGCATCGGAAAGGGAGTGGCTTACTGGGCCGACTTCAGGGTACCGGCCGGCAGCACGTTGCCGACAGCGCCCTTCTGCACGCGGATGCGCACGTTCTCGGCCACTTCAATGGTGATGAAGTTGTCGCCGATGTCGGTGACGATGCCGGCGATGCCGCCGTTGGTCAGCACTTCGTCGCCACGCTTGATCTTCTCCAGCATGGCCTTGTGCTCCTTCTGCCGCTTCATCTGCGGGCGGATCATCAGGAAGTACATGATGGCGATCAGGATGACCGGGAACAGCAGCGTGGTCAGGCCCATGCCCTGCGGTTGGCCGCCGGCGGCCTGGGCGTGGGCGGCGGGAATCAGGAAGGCAAGCAGGTTCATCGTTGGTCCTTTGGTTGGGCGGCGCTTCGGCCCTTTCACGGGCACGAGGTGTCGACCGCGGATCTGGGTCAGCCTTGAAGTATGCCACGGCCCCGGGCGTTCGTCCTTGGGCCGTTTGGCAGGGGGTGTTCGGGTTACAAGGGCGGTGCTGCCGCCCCGCGTGCCGCGTAGAAAGACTCACGGAAGGCCAGGAAGGTTCCCGCCTCGATGGCCGCACGGATGTCGGCCATGAGCTTTTCGTAATAGAACAGGTTGTGCAGGGTGCCCAGCATCGGCGCCAGCATCTCGTTGCAGCGGTCCAGGTGGCGCAGGTACGAACGCGTGTAACCGCCGGTGCAGGCCACGCAGCCGCAGCCGGGCTCGATCGGATCCATGTCGCGCGCGTACTGGGAATTACGGATGCGGACGGTGCCGAACGAGGTGAAATAGTGGCCGTTGCGCGCGTTGCGGGTGGGCATCACGCAGTCGAACATGTCCACGCCACGTGCGACACCCTCGACCAGGTCCTCCGGCCGGCCCACGCCCATCAGGTAGCGCGGGCGGTCGCCCGGCAGTTCCGGGTCCAGGTGGTCGAGCATGGCGTTGCGCTCGTGCTCCGGCTCGCCCACGGCCAGGCCGCCGATGGCGTAACCGTCGAAGCCGATCGCCTGCA
This sequence comes from Stenotrophomonas sp. 93052_Sma, assembly GCF_056481145.1. NCBI lineage: Bacteria > Pseudomonadati > Pseudomonadota > Gammaproteobacteria > Lysobacterales > Lysobacteraceae > Stenotrophomonas > Stenotrophomonas sp. 93052_Sma. The sequence continues at coordinate 1,886,267 of NZ_CM151134.1, read as the reverse complement.
GGGCCTCGGCGGAGCGGCTGCGCAGGTCAGTATGCACGCCACCCTGGACGATGCCGAACAGGGCCGCGTCGTTGCCGAGCTCGTCATGCGCGTTGCGGCTGCGCTGGGCCCAGCGCAGGCTCAGCTCCATCGAGCGGCGCGCCACATCCTCGGTAGCCGGGTACGGGGTGCACTCGTCGAAGATCATCACCACGTCCGAATCGAGCACTTTCTGGATCTTCATGCTCTCTTCCGGGCCCAAGAACACACGGGCACCGTCGGTGGGCGAGGCGAAGGTCACGCCCTGCTCGGTGATCTTGCGGCGGTGGGCCAGCGAGAACACCTGGAAGCCACCGGAGTCGGTCAGGATCGGGCCATCCCAGCGGCAGAAGCCGTGCAGTCCGCCGTGGTCGGCGATGATGTCCAGGCCCGGGCGCAGGTAGAGGTGGAAGGTGTTGCCGAGGATGATCTCGGCGCCCAGCGCGCACCTGGTCCGGCAGGATGCCCTTGACCGAGCCATAGGTCCCCACCGGCATGAAGGCCGGCGTTTCCACCGTGCCACGCGGGAAGGTCAGGCGGCCACGGCGGGCACGGCCGTCGCGGGTCTGGAGCTGGAACTGCAATCGGGACATGGAGCGGTCATTCGGGCAAATAGTCGCCCATTGTCTCCCAAAACCGGGTCGACCGCCCATTCAGGCCTGAACGGCACGGCAGTAGAGCCACGCCATGCGTGGCTTTCCTGGCCTCCAGGCACATGCAAGTGCGCACCAACGGTGCGCACCCACCACAAGCAGGCAGAGGTCAGCGCCCTACCCCGCCTGCGGGAACAACAGCATTGCGTCGCCGTAACTGAAGAAACGGTAGCGCTGCGCGATCGCGTGCTGGTAGGCCTCGAATACGCGCGCCTTGCCGGCGAACGCGGAAATCATCATCAGCAGCGTGCTTTCCGGCAGGTGGAAGTTGGTCACCATCGCGTCGACGCTGCGGATGCGGTAGCCGGGGGTGATGAAGATCTGCGTTTCACCCGCGAACGGCAGCAGTTCGCCATCGCGCATCGCGCTTTCCAGCGCCGCACCACGGTGGTGCCGACGCCGATCACCCGGCCGCCGGCGGCACGCGTGCGCCGTACCTGCTGCACCAGTTCCGCGCCGACGTTCAGCCACTCGCGGTGCATCACGTGGTCCTTCAGGTCATCGGCACGCACCGGCTGGAAGGTGCCCGCACCCACGTGCAGGGTGACGTGGCCAAAGTCCACACCCTTGTCCTTCAGCGCGGCCAGCAGCGGTTCGTCGAAATGCAGGCCGGCGGTCGGTGCCGCCACCGCGCCCACTTCACGCGCGAACACGGTCTGGTAGCGCTCGCGGTCATCCACACCCGGCTCGCGCTGGATATAGGGCGGCAGCGGCAGGCGGCCGGCATGCAGCAGCCACTGTTCCAGCGATTCCGGCACATGGAACTGCAACACGTAGAACTCGCCATCGCGGCCCAGCACCTCGGCTTCGCCACCGGCATCCAGCGCGATGCGGCTGCCGGCCTTGGGCGACTTGCTGGCGCCCACCTGCGCGGGCCTGCTGGCCACCCAGCAGGCGCTCGATCAGAATCTCCACGCGGCCGCCACTGGCCTTCTGCCCGAAAAGGCGCGCCGGGATCACCCGGGTGTCGTTGAACACCAGCAGGTCGCCGGGCTGCAGCAGCGACGGCAGGTCGCGCACCTGCAGGTCGGTGAAGGCATCGGGCGCCGGAGGCACCAGCAGCAGGCGGCTTGCGGAACGTTCGGCCAGGGGCGCCTGCGCGATCAGTTCAGCCGGCAGGTCGTAGTTGAAATCGGACTTCTTCAAGGCAGTAGGCGGCAACAGGTCGACAATGGCGCGCATTGTACGTCCAGCGTCTGCGAGCCGGCGTGCTTCGCGGCGAACGTCGCGCAAAATGCTGCTATGCAGCAGGTTTCTGCGGGGTTATCGCGCAAAAAAACAAGTGCTAGCATCGACTCGGAAGTCCGCTGCACGAGCCCCTGCCCAGCGCGCGATGACGCGCGTTTTGCTTTTGAAGACCCGTGCGACCCATTGTTTCAGGAGATCTGCAATGAGCTTCATCGAACGCCTCGCCCCCCTGCGCAACCAGCCCGGCACCCGCCTCACCTCCGGCCTGGACGACGCCACCCTGACCGCCCTGTCCGCCAACCACCCGCAGCTGATCGCCGCGGTGGACGCCGCCGCCGAGGAATTCGCGCGCGTGCAGGCCGACCTGGGGCCGCTGCTGGCGCAGGACGAACAGGCGCAGATCGACGCGATGCAGGACGGTTTCGTCAATTTCTATGCCGATGACGCGGTGACCCCGTATGTGGCACTGGCTGCACGCGGCCCGTGGGTGGTCACCCTGAAGGGCGCCGTGCTGTACGACGCCGGCGGCTACGGCATGCTCGGCTTCGGGCACACCCCGGACGCCGTGCTGGAGGCGATGGCCCGCCCGCAGGTGATGGCCAACATCATGACCCCCAGCCTGTCGCAGCAGCGCTTCATCACCGCCCTGCGCGCCGAGATCGGCCACCGCCGTGGCGGCTGCCCGTTCGCCCGTTTCATGTGCCTGAATTCCGGTTCCGAGGCGGTCGGCCTGGCCGCGCGCATCGCCGACGTCAACGCCAAGCTGCAGACCGATCCGGGCGCACGCCACGCCGGTGCTGCGATCAAGCGCGTGGTGGTCAAGGGCAGCTTCCATGGCCGCACCGACCGCCCTGCCCTCTATTCGGACTCCAGCCGCAAGAGCTACATGCAGCACCTGGCCAGCTACCGTGGCGAGGATTCGGTGATCACCGTGGCACCGTACGACGAAGCCGGCCTGCGCAAGGTGTTCGAGGATGCCGCGCGCAACCAGTGGTTCATCGAGGCGGTGTTCCTGGAACCGGTGATGGGCGAAGGCGACCCGGGCCGCTCGGTGCCGCCGTCGTTCTATGCCGTTGCCCGCGAACTGACCCGTGCCCATGGCAGCCTGCTGCTGCTCGACTCGATCCAGGCCGGCCTGCGTGCGCATGGCGTGCTCTCGGTGGTCGATTACCCGGGCTTCGAAGGCCTGGACCCGCCGGACATGGAGACCTACTCCAAGGCACTCAACGCCGCGCAGTACCCGCTGTCGGTGCTGGCGGTGACCGAGCATGCCGCGCAGCTGTACCGCAAGGGCATCTATGGCAACACGATGACCAGCAACCCGCGTGCGCTGGACGTGGCCTGCGCCACCCTGGCCCAGCTGACCCCGCAGGTGCGCGCCAACATCGCCGAGCGTGGTGCCGAGGCCGTGCGCAAGCTTGAACAGCTGAAGAACGAGCTGGGCGGACTGATCACCAAGGTGCAGGGCACCGGCCTGCTGTTCTCCTGCGAACTGGCGCCGCAGTTCAAGTGCTACGGCGCCAACTCCACCGAGGAATGGCTGCGCCAGCACGGCATCAACGTGATTCACGGTGGCGAGAACTCGCTGCGCTTCACTCCGCACTTCGGCATGGACAGCGAAGAGCTGGACCTGCTGGTGGGGATGGTCGGCCGCGCGCTGCGTGAAGGCCCGCGCCGCGAGCAGGCAGCGGCGGCGTAAGCCCCGTTCTTTGTAGAGTCGAGCTTGCTCGACTGCACTTCGTTCAGGCGCCGCGATAGTCGAGCAAGCTCGACTCTACTGAACGAAGGGCAGCCGAGCGCGGCTCGGCTCTACAGACGGCAACCGCGAAGGTCCATACTCCATAGACACCCCGTCCCTGACCGCCCTGCGGTCGGCGACGGGGCGTTTTCGTTTCCGGCCAAGAGACAGGAAGATCCATGAAATCGATCTGTGTGTACTGTGGTTCCAACGCTGGCAGCAAGCCGGCCTATACAGAACGCGCCCTGGCCCTGGGCGACCGCATCGCCCGCGACGGGATGCGCCTGGTGTACGGCGGCGGCAATGTCGGCCTGATGGGAACCGTGGCCAATGCCGTGCTCGCCGCCGGCGGCGAAGTGACCGGCGTGATCCCGCGCCAGCTGGCCGACTGGGAAGTGGCCCACCGCGGCCTGACCGAACTGGAAATTGTCGGTTCGATGCATGAGCGCAAGTCGCGCATGTTCGACCTCGCCGATGGCTTCGTCACGCTGCCCGGCGGCTTCGGCACCATGGAAGAGATCTTCGAGATGCTGACCTGGCGTCAGCTTGGCATCGGCAACAAGCCGTGCGCCTTCCTCGACGTGGAAGGTTTCTACGCCCCGCTGATCGGCATGATCGACCGCATGGTGGAAGAGCGCTTCCTGCACCCGGACCAGCGCCAGGACCTGTGGTACGGCTCGGATATCGAAGAGATGCTGGAGTGGATGAAGAACTACAAGCCAGCGCAGGCCTCGAAGTGGATCGACGAAAAGCGTCGCGCCGCCCTGCGCTGATGCTTTCCTGCGCGGCGGCTCAGACCGCCGCGCAGCTCCACGGTGCGGGCCGCCCCAGCAGATAGCCCTGGCCGTAGTCGCAACCCAGTTCGCGCAGGGTCTGCCGCTGCGCCTCGGTTTCGATGCCCTCACCGATGGTCTCGATGCCCAGCGTACGCGCCAACGACAGCACGCCCTCGACCAGCGCCCGCGTGCTCTGCACTTCCGGCCCATGCAGGCCGGCGATGAAGCTCTGGTCGATCTTCAGCGTACTGATCGGGAAACGGTGCAGGTAGGACAGCGCCGAGAAGCCGGTACCGAAATCGTCCAGCTGCACCTGGATGCCGCGCTCGCGCAGGCCCTGCAGGATGCGCAGCGTGTGCGGACCATCGTCCAGCAGCGCCACCTCGGTGATCTCCAGGCGCAGCCGACGCGGATCGGCACCACATGCATCCAGCAGGCCGAACAGGCGGCCGCTGAACCCGGCGGAGCGGAAATGGCGCGGTGATACGTTCACCGAGACGTAGCTCTGCCCGCCCTCGGCCAGGCCGGCAATCACCTGTTCGTAGATCAACCAGTCGACCTGCTCGATCAGGCCGCTTTCCTCGCCCAGCTCCAGGAACGCCCCCGGCAGCAGCAGGCCGCGGCGCTCATGCTGCCAGCGCAGCAGCGCTTCGTGGCCCACCACCTCGCCATCGGACAGGCGCACGATCGGCTGGTAGAACGGCACGAAATCGCGGTTGTTGATCGCACGACGCAGGTCGGCTTCCAGATCGAGGCTGCGCATGGCCTGCTCGCGCATGTCTTCGTCGAAGATCGCACAGCGGTCATGGCCCTGCGCCTTGGCCCGGTACATTGCCGCGTCGGCATCACGCAGCAGCTCTTCGCCGGTGCGGTAGCGGGGGTTCCACAAGGCGATGCCCAGGCTGCCGGACGGGAACAGTTCGCGCCCGGCGATCCACATCGATTCCTGCAATGCCAGCAGCAGGCGCTGGCCAAAGTCCAAGGCCTGCGCCAGGCCCTGCGGGCATTGCAGCAGCACCGCGAATTCGTCGCCACCCAGCCGGGCCACCACGTCCTCGGTGCCGGCCATCGACACGATGCGCTTGGCCACTTCCACCAGCATGCGGTCGCCGGCGGCATGGCCGATGCTGTCGTTGACCAGCTTGAAGCGGTCCAGATCGAGGAACAGCACGGCGAACACCGGGCCGCCCTCACGCTTGGCCAGGGCCAGCGCATCCTGCAGGCGGTCCAGCAGATGCAGGCGGTTGGGCAGGCCGGTCAGCGCATCGTGCATGGCCTGGTGGGTCAGGCGCTGTTCGGCACGCAGGCGCTCGCCGATCTGGCCGAGCAGCTTTTCGTTGACCTCGGCCAGTTCGCGCGTGCGCTCCTCCACGCGCTTCTCCAGCTCGGCATGCGCCGAGCGCAGCCGTTGCTGGTCGCGCTGACGGGCCAGGCCGGTACCGATGTTCTGCGCGACGAAGGTCAGCAGGCGCTGGTCATGCACGCTGAAAATGCTGTTCTCGCTGTAGCTCTGCACCACGATCGCGCCGACCACTTCGTCGTCGCGCAGCAGCGGTACGCCCAGCCAGCAGTGCGAACGCGCACCGGATTCACGCACTTCGCCACTGGCCAGCAGCGCGTCGATCTGCGCACGTGATGCCAACAGTGGCCGCCGGTTGCGCACGACGTACTCGGTCAGGCCCCGGCTGAACGGTCGCGGCGCGCGGCTGGCGTTGTGCTCGTCCACCGAATAGACGAAGTCCAGGCCGTTGCCGGCCGGGTTGACCAGGGCGATGTAGAAATTGCGAGCGTCGAGCAGGCGCCCGACCACCCCATGCACCTGTCCGTAGAACTGCGCCAGGCTGTCGGCCGACATCGCCATCTCGGCGATGTTGTACAGGGCGGTCTGCAGCTGTTCGGCGCGTCGACGCTCGGCCACCTCGTCCTGCAGGCTGTGATTGGCGCGCTGCAGTTCCTGGGTGCGCCGCGCCACCTGCTGCTCCAGCCGCACCTGCGCCTGGCGCCGGTCCATCGCGGTCTGCACGTGCTGCGCAACGAAGCCCAGCAATGCGCGCTCGGCCTCGCCATAGCGGGCCGCCTGCTCATAGCTCTGGACCACGATGGCACCGCATACGCGGCCATCGCGCAGCATCGGCACCCCCAGCCAATCCAGGCTTTCGGGCCCGCGTTGCGGGTCGTGCTCCTGCTCCATCACCTGCGCCAGCAGTTCGCGCGAGGGACCACTGAGCGGCTTGCCATGACGCAGCAACGCCACGGTCAGGCTGCGCGGCATCTCGTTGGCGTCATGGCTCTGCGTGGGATCGGCGACGAAATCATCGACCTGATCGGCGAAGTACAGGAAACGGATCTGGTCGCGCACATCGTCGTATTCCACGATGTAGCAGTTCTCGGCATACATCAGCGTGCCCAGCACACCATGCACGTGGCGCAGCATCTCGGGCATTTCCAGGTCGGCACCGGCCAGATCTGCAATCTGGAACAAGGCCTGCTGCAACCGCTCGGCCTCTTCCAGCGCCTTGATCTGGCCGGCCTGGCGGCCGCGCTGCAGCGCCAGCTCCATCGCCTGCCGGGCAACCCCCCACCATGCCGGCGAAGGCACCGCGCCTTCCACCGACAACAGCAGGCGCGCCCCATCATGTTCCCAGCCATGCTGGCCGTCGCCCACGCCTGGCGCTGCCGCATCACCTCCGGCAGCCGCCCTCGGCCAGGCCCCCTGGCCACGGCCAAGCTGCGGGTCATCCCAGCCGACGCGGACCACAGCCGTTTCCGGCAGAAGCGCATGCAACGCGCGCACCAGCGCCGTGCTCAGCACGGCCTCGTGTGGTGGCTCTTCCGCCCGTTCAGCATGCGTGGACAAATGACATTCTCTTGGCGCCGTCAGTGCGTCGCCTCCCCTGAGCCGCCGAGCATAGCGCGCCACCCGGGGGGCAATGGAAGCCCGTAAACCCCGAATCGTGCGCCCGTACGTTTTTCCTGCTGACCGTAGCCCCTTCCGAGCCATGACCCTCGCCCTGCCCGCCCTCGCCACCGGCTATGCGCCATCGCCTGCAGGCCTTACCCTGTACGCCGTGGAAGCCAGCGCACTGCCAACCGATGAAGCCTTGATGCTGGCCTGGGCCGGTGGCGACCTGCGTGCGTTTGAAAGCCTGTATGCGCGCCATCGCAAGCGCCTGTTCGGCTTCCTGCTGCGGCAACTGCGCGACAACGCGCTGGCCGAGGAGATCTTCCAGGACGTCTGGCAGCGGGTGATCAGCGCCCGTGCGGGGTGGCAACCGGACGCGGCGTTCAGCACCTGGCTGTTCCGCATCGCCCACAACCGCCTGAACGACCATTGGCGCGCCGCCCGCCACCGGCCGGCTGCCCCGGCCGATGCCGACCTGCGCCTGGCCGCGATCGAGGATGGACAGACCCCGGAAGGCGAGCTTTCCGAATTCGAACAACGTCGCCGCATCCAGCTGGCGATGGAACAACTGCCGCCGGAGCAGCGCGAAGTGCTGCAACTGCGGCTGGATCAGGAACTGAGCCTGGAGGAGATCGGCCAGATCACCGGCGTAGGCCGGGAAACCGTGAAATCGCGGCTGCGCTATGCGATGGACAAGCTGCGTGCGGGATTGAACGCATGAACCGAGACGAACCGCTGACGCCGGAAGAACGCGAGCTGGCCCGGCTGCTCGGCCGTCGCGCCGAACAGGCACCGCCCGCCGCACTGGACGCCGCCATCCTGGCCGCGGCCCGCGCTGCCGTGGACGCTCCGGCTGCCGATGCGATCGCCTCTCCCGAAGCACCACGTACGCAGCGCACACGCCCGCGTTGGCCGGCGGTGTTCGGCATCGCCGCTTCGATGGTGTTCGCCATCGGCATCGCCTGGCAGCTGCGTCCGGAACCGCCACCGGTTCCGGCGGGTGAGGCCGCTGTTGCGGCGGCACCGGCTGCGGCAGAAGACGTCGCGGCTGCCGATCAGGCCGCTGAGCGCAGTGCAGCCGACAGCGCGGTGGCGACTGCGGAACCGGCCGCTGCGCCCGCAGCACCCGAGGCAGCCCCGGTTGCCGCCCCGGCACCGGCCATCGCGCGCAAGCAAGCCTGCGCCGGCCGAGACCGCTGAAGCGCCGGCCCAGGCTGCACGATCGATGGCTGCGGATGCGGCCGCCGATACCTCCTTTGCAGCCCTGCCGCCCGCTCCGGCCGCAGCGCCGGCAGCAGCCCCGCCTGCGCCTCCGGCTCCCACCGCCTACTCGGCACCCGCGCCGCTGATGGCGCGCTCGGCAGGCACGCCAGAGTCCAACAGCGTGCAGGCCGAACAGGCCCCGGCATTGGACCGGGTAGAAATCACCTCGATGAAGCGCGAGGCTCCCAGCCGTTCCGCACCTGGCATCATGCGCCGCGGCAGCGATGCGGGCCTGAGCGCGGACGCCGTGCAGGCCGAGGTGGACGCTGACGCACGACTGCCGCGCCGGCAGTGGCTGCAGAAGATCCGTACACGACGCGACGACGGCCAGCGCGATCTGGCCCGTGCCAGCCTGGAGCGCTACATGCAGCAGTACCCGGAAGCACGCCTGCCGCGCGACCTGCGCCCGCTGCTGGACGACTGAAGCGGACGGGAATACCCGGCAACCCCGTAGAATGGCGGGAATGCTCGATACTCTCGCCCAGCCGGTCAGCCACACGCTGGAAGTCAAACACAGCCGTTTCATCGCCCATGCCGCGCCGATCGATGGCGCCGCAGCGGCCATGGCGTTCCTGCAGCTGGTTGCGGTGGCCGATGCCACCCACAACTGCTGGGCCTACCGGCATGGGCAGGACTATCGCTCCAGCGACGATGGTGAGCCGGCCGGCACGGCGGGACGTCCGATCCTGGCGGCGATCGACGGCCAGGGTTTCGACCGGGTGATGGTGGTAGTGACGCGCTGGTTCGGCGGTATCAAGCTCGGTGCCGGTGGCCTTGTGCGCGCCTACGGCGGCGCCGCCGCCGAGTGCCTGCGCACCGCCCCGCGCCTGCCGCTGGTGGCGATGGCCCGGCTGCAGCTGCTGGCCGGCTTCGAGGACCTGGGTACCCTGCATGCCACCCTGCCCGCCTTCGGTGCCGAAAAGCGCGATGAACAGTTCGATGCCAATGGCGTGTGCCTGCGGATCGAATTGCCTGCCGATCAGGTCGACGCATTGAAAATCCGCCTGCGCGACGCCACCCGTGACCGTATCCGCATAGAAGACGACGACCAGGATGACTGACAAGGACGACGCCCCCGCTTCGACCCCGCCGCTGCGGCGCCTCGGCAGCCTGCGCACGCTGTGGCCGTTCGTGCGCCGCCACAGCGGCCTGTTCACCGCCTGGCTGCTGGCCCTGGCGGTGTCTTCTGCAGCCACGCTGAGCCTGCCTCCGGCGGTGAAGCAGATGATCGATCACGGTTTCAGCAGCGGCGGCCAGATCAACCGTGCCTTCGCCCTGCTGATGCTGGTGGCGGTCGTCATGGCGTTGGGCACGGCCGCGCGCTTCTACTTCGTATCGTTGCTGGGTGAAAAGGTCGTGGCCGACCTGCGCAGCCAGCTGTATGCCCACCTGATCCAGCTGGGCGCCGGCTTCCACGACCGCAGCCGCAGCGGAGAGCTGGTCTCGCGCCTGACCGCGGACACCGAACTGCTGCGCAGCGTGGTCGGCTCGACCATGTCCGTAGCATTGCGCAGCACGGTCACCGTCATCGGCAGCCTGGCAATGCTGTTCGTCACCAGCCCACGGCTGGCCGCATGGTCGCTGCTCGGCATTCCGCTGGCGGTGCTGCCAATCATCATCGGCGCGCGCAAGCTGCGCACGGTCGCACGCAACAGCCAGGACCGCATCGCCGATGCCAACAGCCTGGCCAGTGAAACCCTGGGTGCGGTACGCACGGTGCAGGCACATGCACGCGAGCCGTATGAGCGCGGGCGCTTCGACAAGGCACTCGGTGATGCCATCGGCGCCGCCCGTCGCCGCATCGGCGCACAGTCGCTGGTCACCGCCAGCGCCATCCTGCTGGTGTTCGGCGCCATCGTCGGTGTGTTGTGGCTGGGCGCGCACGACGTCATCGACGGCCGCCTCAGCGCCGGTACGCTGGGTCAGTTCGTGCTGTATGCATTGATCGGTGGCGGTTCGGTGGGTGCACTGGCCGAAGTATGGAACGAGCTGCAGCGCGCGGCCGGCGGCATGGGCCGCATCGGCGAACTGCTGCAGGAAGACATCGAGATCCGCGCGCCGGCACAGCCGCGCGCGCTGCCGCAGCCGCTGCATGGCGAGATCCGGTTCGACGACGTGGTGTTCCACTATCCGCAGCGACCGGACCAGGCCGCACTGGACCACTTCAACCTGCACGTGCACCCCGGCGAGACCGTGGCGCTGGTGGGTCCGTCGGGGGCGGGCAAGAGCACGGTGCTTTCGATGCTGCTGCGCTTCCATGATCCAGCCAGCGGCCGCATCGACGTGGACGGCATCGACGTGCGCCAGGTCGACCCGGCCGAGCTGCGTGCGCAGCTGGCGCTGGTGCCGCAGCAGCCGACGCTGTTCGCTGCCAGTGCGCGCGACAACATCCGCTATGGCCGCCTGCAGGCCAGCGACGCCGAAGTCGAGGCTGCCGCGCGTGCCGCCGAGGCCGATGGCTTCCTGCGCGCGTTGCCGCAGGGCTATGACAGTGAGCTGGGCGAGCGCGGTGCCCGCCTGTCCGGTGGCCAGCAGCAGCGTGTGGCGATTGCCCGTGCGCTGCTGAAGGATGCGCCGATCCTGCTGCTGGACGAAGCGACCAGCGCGCTGGACGCGCAGAGCGAGCACAGCGTGCAGCAAGCGCTGGAGCGGCTGATGGCGGGCCGCACCACACTGGTCATTGCCCACCGCCTGGCCACCGTGCTCAAGGCCGACCGCATCGTGGTGATGGACCAGGGCCGCATCGTCGCCGAGGGCACGCACGCACAGCTGCTGGCAGAAGGTGGACTGTACGCTGAACTTGCGCGCCTGCAGTTCATCGATTGATGACGTCCGGCTAACATCGGCGCGGCCAAGCTGGCCGCGCAACAACCGCATCCGCTGAAGGAGGTGCACGATGTCGTTCCGTCAGTTCCCCGCCGTCGACAGCAACGGCGAAAGCCACATCATCATCGAGTTCAAGCCCGAGGCGAATGGCAGCGGGCATCACTCTGAAGCCACGCCACGCTACGAACTGGATGACGGGCGGCCGCTGGTGCGCGATGGCCGCGAGTTCACCACCAGTGGCGGCGAGCTGCGGCTGACGATCTGAGGTTCGCCGGGCATGGCCCCGGCGCGCTACCCGATTTCGTATCGCCCCGCTCTGGCGGGTGTCGACCTTGGTCGACACGCTTTTTTGCCTCTGGTAGGTGTCGACCTTGGTCGATACGCCCTTTGCCCCAGGCGGTCGAGCATGGCTCGACTCTACAAAAGGCGTGATCATTTTTTGGCCAGGCATCTTGACAGCCTTGGCTGGCAAGGCCTGAGCAAGGTTATCCACACGTTTGCTCAGGAACCATCCACACCGCCTGTGGATGAATTCAGCCCAGTACCCGCCCGATGCCGCTGGCGTCCACGTCGGCTGCTGCCCGGGTAATCGCCGCCGCATCGCTGCCGGCCACGAACCCGATGCGGAAATGCACTTCGCCGCCAGGCGTGCGCGAGGAATGGATCGAAGCCAGGCTGATGCGATGCTGCTCGAACACGTTCAGCAGCTCACGCAGCGAGCCGGGCCGGTCCTCCGGCAGGTGCACCGACAACGCATTACGCTCGGTCAGGTCGGCCAGCAGATAACCCACGCGTTCAAAGGTGTAGTTGCCGTCCGCCAGCGCCTGCTCGCCGAAGGCACTGCGGTTGGCCAACAGCAGCTGCTCGCGGAATTCACCACGCGCACGGTCGTCGCCCTGCCCGACCTGCGCCTGCAGGGCCTGCAGCTGGCCGACCAGCCGCTCCAGCATCGGCGCCACGTACGGGTTACCGAACTGGATGTCTTCGTAGATCGCCGGGTTGAGCGACAGGATGCGCGAGATGATCGCGGTATCCAGCTCGAACGACGCCGAGCGGTACGGCATCATCGCGGCCAGATCACCCAGCTGCGGCTGGTACTGGCGCAGCACGCCGGCCTGGGCCAGGTGGGTGGCATGCACCATCGCCTGTACCAGCGCCATCATCTGGTCGTGATGCTGCGGCGTGGCCCGCACGCACTCGGCCTGCAGCGCCGTGCACAGCGTATCGACCCATGGCTGCCAGTGCAGCAGCCGCGCTTCGCAGACCACCATCACCCGGCCCTTCAGGGTCGGCGCCTTGGGTGGCGCGGTCATCGGGTGCAGGCCGACCACTTCGGCTTGAGAGGCCAGCATCGCCTGCACCGGCGCTTCCTTCACCGAGGTCACGTCCAGCCACAGCCGGTCCTGCTCACGGCCGGCCGACTGCCGCACGTACTCGGCAATCAGAGCCGGCGTATGCCGGATCGGTGCCGAGAACACCAGCACGTCGGCCTGCGCCAGCAGCTGTTCCGGCGTATGCGAGTCCGGATCGGCCGGATCGTGGCCGATCACCTGCAGCTGCATGTGCTGCTGGAAGAAGCGGGTCAGCCAGCGCCCATAGGCACCGGCGCTGCCAATGATGCCGACCGTGCGCGGCGTGCGTTCGAGCAAGCCGCTCATGCCACGCGTTCGGCGCGGAAGCGCGTGCCTTCGGCCAGTGCGGCAGGCGCCGCCGCGATCACGTCGAACTCTTCGAAGCCATTGTCCAGAGTCGCCTCCAGCGCCGCATGGGTACCGGCAATCGCACGCGAAATCGCCTGCTGCATCGATTCACCTCGCAACAGGAACGACACCACCAGCGACATCAGCACGTCACCGGTGCCGGCCACGTCCACCGGCAGCAGCGGCGAAGTCCAGCGCCAGGTTTCCTCGCGACCGACCGCCAGGGTCACCAGCTCACCCGGGTTACCGCCCACGCTGTGCGCGATCACCCAGTGCGGGCCACGGTCCAGCAGCGTGCGCGCGGCGGCGATGGCATCGGCCTCGGCCAGTGCCGGCATACCGGTCAGACGATTCAGTTCGAAGGCGTTCGGGGTCACCAGCCAGGCATGCGGCAGCAATCGCTCGGCGAAGATCGCTTCCAGGCCCGGCTCCACGTAGGGGCCGGTGTGGGTGTCACCAATCACCGGATCCAGGCAGTAACGCAGCTGCGGACAGACCGGCAGGATGTTGTCCAGCCAGTCGGCGAAGGCGGCACCGTTGGCGGTGCTGCCGAAGTAGCCGGACACCAGCATCTTCGCCCGCTGCGGCAGGCCGCGCTCGTGGGTGCCCAGCAGCAGGTCGGCGAACCAGTCGGCGGGCAGCACGCGACCGCGTGTGGTGTCGTAGAACGGCGCGTTGCTCAGCAACACGGTCGGGATCTCCGCCACGCGCACGCCGAGTGCGCGCATCGGCGGTACGGCGGCGCTGTTGCCGGCGTGGCCGTAGACAAGTTGCGACTGGACCGAGATGACATCGATCGGCGACGGACCATCGGGCCGCTGGCGGCGGCCGTGGACCAGGTGGTTATCAAGGGATTCGCTCATGGCCGCATTCTACGCCCAAGGGGGTTTTCGGCAGGGCTTGCAGCCCTGCACCTGCTCAATGCAACGGCAACCGCAACGGCCGAAGCCAAAGCGGCATTCCGTGGGGTGGCGGGGCGGTGTCGGAGTGCGGGGACGCCGCAAGTACGTCCTTGCAGGCTTGGCAGCGGCATCCATGCCGCTGACACCCCGCAATCCGACACCGCCCCACCTTCGACAGGTTCACGCGGCTGTTGGTAACTGCGCCTGTTGTTCCGCGCGGCTGTTGGTAGGTGTCGACCTTGGTCGACACGGATGAATTCGTTCGATATCTGACAGATGTGTCGACCAAGGTCGACAGCTACCAGAGCAGTAAGCCGTTCCGACAGATCGCGGAAAACTGTCGAAGGCGGGGTGGGTCCGGTTGCGGGGGCGTGAGCGCCATGGATGGCGCGACCGAGCCTACAAGGACGTATTCACGGCGTCCCCCGCAACCGGACCCACCCCGCCAATCCGTGGAGATCGCGCTTCGGCTGTTGCCGTTGCCTCTGCAGGTGCAGGGCTGCAAGCCCTGCAGACCCAAACCCCTCAGTGAGCAGCAGGCCGCGACGGTGGCAGCCACGCCGCCACGACGCCCAGCAGCGGCAGGAACGCGGTCAACTGGTAGACGTATTCAATGCTGGTCTTGTCCGCCAGCAGGCCGAGCACGGCAGCACCCAGTCCGCCCATGCCGAAGGCGAAACCAAAGAACAGGCCGGACACCATGCCGATGCGGTGCGGCATCATCTCCTGCGCGTACACCACGATCGCCGAGAACGCCGACGACAGCACGAAGCCGATCAGCACCGCCAGCACGGTCGTCCACAGCAGATCAGCATGCGGCAGCAACAGCGCAAACGGGGCCACGCCCAGGATCGAGGTCCAGATGATCGGCTTGCGGCCGATGCGGTCACCCAGCGGGCCACCAAGGAAGCCGCCGGCGGCGGACGCCACCAGGAACGCGAACAGATGCAGCTGGGCCTGCGCCACCGGAATGCCGAAGTGGTGGATCAGGTAGAAGGTGAAGTAGCTGCCGATGCTGGCCATGTAGAAGTACTTGCTGAAGATCAGCACCAGCAGGATCGCCAGTACCTTGGCCACGGTGCGCGGCGGATGCCGCGGCGCCATCGGAGCCGTGCTGACCGGTCGAGGCGTGCCCAGATGCAACGCGTACCAGCGACCGACATAGGTCAGCAATGCGATGCCGATCAGGGCAGCGCCGGCAAACCACGATGCGGCGTGCTGGCCATACGGCACGATCACCGCGGCGGCAATCAGCGGGCCCAGCGCGGTTCCGAAATTGCCCCCCACCTGAAACACCGACTGCGCGAAACCATGACGACCGCCCGAGGCCAGCCGCGCGATGCGCGAGGCTTCCGGATGGAAGATGGCCGAGCCAATGCCGACCATCGCCGCCGCCATCAGCACCACCGCGTAGTTCGGTGCGAAGCCGAGCAGCAGCATGCCGCACAGGGTCGAGGCCATGCCGATCGGCAGCGAGTACGGGGCTGGGCGACGGTCGGTGGCCATGCCGATCAACGGCTGGAAGATCGAGGCGGTGAGCTGGTAGGTCAGCGTGATCAGGCCGATCTGGGTGAAGCTGAGGTTGAAGCCGCCCTTGATCACCGGATAGATGGCCAGGATCAGCGACTGCATCATGTCGTTGACGACATGCGAGGTGGAAATGGCGGCCAGCACGCCGGGGGCCACCGGGCGTGAGGTCGTTGCGGGAGAAGCCAGGATCGACATGGACACAGTCAGGTTGGGGGCGAGCCACGCATGCTACGGTGGCCTCCCCCTCCCTTCTGCCGCGTTCGGGTCATGGCATATCGCAAAAAGGACACTCCCTGCCAGGTCCGCGAGACTGCGCCGTGGAACGAGGTTCCGGTGCACCGCCCGGTGACCTGCCGCGCCCGCCACTACAAACCGGGCACCCACATCGCGCCCCACCGGCATCGCCGTCACCAGCTGGTGTTCGCCATGTCCGGACTGATGGTGGTGCGTGCGGACGGCGGCCGCTGGGTGGTGCCCTCGACCCGCGCGATCTGGGTGCCGGCCGGCATGGCCCATGCGGTGGACTGCATCGCTGAGGTGCATATGCGCAGCCTGTACGTGGAACCGGATTTCGCGCCGCAGCTGCCGGATGAGGCGTTCGCGGTACAGGTAGCGCCGCTGCTGCGCGAGCTGCTGCTCGCCGCCAGCCTGATCGAGACCGCGCATGTGGATGACAGCCGCGACGGCCGCGTGGTGCGCCTGCTGCTGGACGAGCTGCACCGCATGGACGTGCTGCCGCTGCACCTGCCCTCGCCCTCCGACCCGCGCCTGCAGCGGATCTGCCAGCATATCCAGAAACATCCCGGCGACGACGCCACCCTGCAGGACTGGGCGCAGGCGCTGCAGGTGGACGTGAAAACCATCCAGCGTCATTTCGCCAGCGAACTGGGCATGACCTTCGGGCAGTGGCGGCAGCAGGCGCGGCTGTTGGCCGCGCTGGAGCGACTGGCGGTCGGCGACAAGGTCATCGATGTCGCGCTGGCGATGGGCTACGACAGCCCCAGCGCGTTCACCAGCATGTTCAAGCGGCAGCTGGGGCAGACGCCGGCGGCCTTCTTCCGATGATCCTTTGAACGGCATCCACGCATGGCGTGGAGCTACTACACCACAAACGACAACGCCGGGCATGGCCCGGCGCTGTCGTTCAACACATGCGTCGATGGATCAGGACGTCATCCGGTCCCAGAAGCCCTTCACGCCATCCATGAAGGTGGCGGACTTCGGCGAATGCTTGCGCGCTTCCTCGCCGACGAAGGTGGCCTCGAACTGCTCCAGCAGCTTGCGCTGTTCGTTGGTGAGGTTGACCGGGGTCTCCACCACCACACGGCAGTACAGGTCGCCTTCGCTGCGGCTGCGCACCGAACGCACGCCCTTGCCACGCAGGCGGAACAGCTTGCCGGTCTGGGTCTCGGCCGGAATGCGGATCTCCGCTTCGCCGCCCAGGGTGGCCACGCGCACGGTGTCACCCAGTGCCGCCTGCGAGATGCGGATCGGCACTTCGCAGTGCAGGTCGTCGCCATCGCGCTGGAAGATCGCATGCTCGCGCACGCGCACTTCCACGTAAAGGTCGCCCGGCGGCGTACCGGCCGGGCCGGCCTCGCCCTCGCCCTGCAGGCGGATGCGGTCGCCGGTATCAACGCCCGCCGGCACCTTCACCGACAGCACCTTGTCTTCCTCGACACGGCCATTGCCGTGGCAGGTCTTGCAGGGCTTGGCGATGATCTGGCCGCGGCCGCCGCAGTTGTGGCAGGCCTGCTGCATGGCGAAGATGCCGCGTTGGATGCGCACCTGGCCGCGGCCATGACACACATTGCAGGTCTCGACCTTGCCGTCTTCGGAGCCACTGCCATCGCAGTCGCCGCACTCGGCCAGGGTCGGGATCTCGATGCGGCGCTCGACGCCGCGCACGGCTTCTTCCAGGTCCAGCTCCATCACGTAGCCGATGTCGGCGCCACGACGGGCCTGGCGCGGACCACCGCCGCCACCGCCAAAGATGTTGCCGAAGATATCGCCGAAGATATCGTTCATGTCCGGGCCGCCCGGACCGCCTCCGCCCATGCCGTGCTCGAACGCGGCGTGGCCATGGCTGTCGTACATGCGGCGCTTGTTGCCGTCGGACAGCACTTCGTAGGCTTCCTTGCACTCCTTGAAGGAGGCTTCGGCCGCCGTATCACCCGGGTTGCGGTCCGGGTGGAACTTCATCGCGCAGCGACGGTAGGCCTTCTTCAGCTCTTCGTCGTTGGCGGTGCGGGCAACGCCCAGCACTTCGTAGTAATCGCGCTTGCTCATATCGTGAATCGGGTTCCGGAAAGTCGGGATTCGTCAAAGCGGAAGAGCGGAACCAGGTCCGCTCTTGCGTCGGGCGCCCCGACACGCCGGTGGGCGGTCAGGACCCTGATGCGACAACGGGACGCTGATGGCCAGCGTCCCGTGTCGGTCCGGATCAGGACTTCTTGTCGTCCTTGACTTCGGTGAACTCGGCGTCCACCACGTCATCCTGCGGCTTGCTCGCATTGCCAGCGTCGGCACCCGGGGCGGCACCGCCCTGGTCGGCCGAAGCGGCGGCAAACAGCGACTGGCCGGCTTCTTCCAGTGCCTTCGACTTGGCTTCGATCTGTGCCTTGTCGTCACCCTTCATCGCGGTTTCCAGGTCGGCCAGCGCCGCCTCGACCTTGCCGATGACATCGCCGCCGACCTTGCTGCCGTGCTCGGTGATGGCGCTGCGGGTGCCATGGATCAGGGCGTCGGCCTGGTTGCGGGCCTGCACCAGCTCCTGGAACTTCTTGTCTTCTTCGCGGTTGGCTTCCGCGTCGGCGACCATGCGCGCGATCTCTTCCTCGGACAGGCCCGAACCGGCCTTGATCTCGACCTTCTGTTCCTTGTTGGTCTTCTTGTCCTTGGCCGACACGTGCAGGATGCCGTTGGCGTCGATGTCGAAGGACACTTCCACCTGCGGCAGGCCGCGCGGGGCCGGCTCGATGCCGGACAGATCGAACTTGGCCAGCGACTTGTTGAAGCGGGCCTGTTCGCGCTCACCCTGCAGCACGTGCACGGTCACGGCCGACTGGTTGTCCTCGGCGGTGGAGAACACCTGCGAGGCCTTGGTCGGGATGGTGGTGTTCTTCTCGATGATCTTGGTGAACACGCCGCCCATGGTCTCGATGCCCAGCGACAGCGGGGTCACGTCCAGCAGCAGCACGTCCTTGACGTCGCCGCCCAGCACGCCGCCCTGGATCGCAGCACCCAGTGCCACGGCTTCGTCCGGGTTGACGTCCTTGCGCGGTTCCTTGCCGAAGAACTCGGTCACCGCCTGCTGCACCTTCGGCATGCGGGTCTGGCCACCGACCAGGATCACTTCGCTGATGTCGCTCGAACGCAGGCCGGCATCGTTCAGGGCGACGCGGCACGGCTCGATCGACTTCTTGATCAGGTCTTCCACCAGCGCTTCCAGCTTGGCGCGGGTCAGCTTGATGTTCAGGTGCTTCGGACCCGAGGCGTCAGCGGTGACGTACGGCAGGTTCACTTCGGTCTGCTGGGCGCTGGACAGCTCGATCTTGGCGCGCTCGGCGGCGTCCTTCAGGCGCTGCAGGGCCAGCGGATCCTTGCGCAGGTCGATGCCCTGGTCCTTGTTGAACTCTTCAACCAGGTACTCGATGACGCGGTTGTCGAAGTCTTCGCCGCCCAGGAAGGTGTCGCCGTTGGTGGCCAGCACTTCGAACTGCTTCTCGCCGTCGACGTTGGCGATCTCGATCACCGAGACGTCGAAGGTGCCGCCGCCCAGGTCGTACACCACGATCTTGCGATCCTTGTTGTCACCCTTGTCCAGGCCATAGGCCAGCGCAGCCGCAGTCGGCTCGTTGATGATGCGCTTGACGTCCAGGCCGGCAATGCGGCCGGCGTCCTTGGTCGCCTGGCGCTGGCTGTCGTTGAAGTAGGCCGGCACGGTGATGACCGCTTCGGTGACCTTCTCACCGAGGAAGTCCTCGGCGGTCTTCTTCATCTTTTCCAGCACCTTGGCCGAGATTTCCTGCGGGGCCATCTTCTTGCCGTCGCTGGTCGACACCCAGGCGTCGCCATTGTCATGGGCCAGGATGCCGTAGGGGACGTGGGCGATGTCCTTCTGCACTTCGGCGTCGGTGAACTTGCGGCCGATCAGGCGCTTCACCGCATAGAAGGTGTTCTTCGGGTTGGTCACGGCCTGGCGCTTGGCCGAGGCGCCGACCAGGACTTCGCCGTCCTTGGTGTAGGCGACGATCGACGGGGTGGTGCGATCGCCTTCCGAATTCTCGATGACGCGGGCCTTGCCGCCGTCCATGATCGCCACGCACGAGTTGGTGGTGCCGAGGTCGATACCAATGATCTTGCCCATGGGGGAGACTCCTGAGGATGCTTGTTGGGGTCAGTCCGGCCGCTCGGCCGGTGGATGAATACGATGTGGGGGAGGCTCGTGGAACATTCAAGCCACCTCCCGAACGCTGTGTTCAGCGCCTGGAAAACCTTGCCAGGCATGGCCTGGCACGACCGGGACCGGGCATGGCCCGGCCCGGCCGATCAATCGGCGGCCACCACCACCAGCGCCGGCCGCAGCAGGCGCTCGTTGAGCAGGTAGCCCTTCTGGAACACGGTCACCACGCTGCCCGGGGCGGCGCCCGGGGTCGGCACCTGGCTGATCGCCTGGTGGTGTTCCGGGTTGAACGGCTGGCCGATCGGGTCAAGCAGGACCAGGCCGTTGTCGGCAGCGACCTTCAGCAGCTGCTTGTAGGTCAGCTCCAGGCCTTCGCGCAGCGGATGCGGGTCGTCGCCGGCGGCCTTCAGGCCGGCATCCAGGCTGTCGAATACCGGCAGCAGCTCGCCAAGCAGCTTCTCGTTGGCGAACTTGCGGGCCTGCTCGATGTCACGGGCAACACGCTTGCGCTGGTTCTCGAGGTCGGCGCGCTCACGCAGCGCATCGGCCTTGATCTGCTCGACTTCGGCGCGCAGGCGCTCCACTTCGTCGTTGACGCCGGCGGCGGCGGCCGCATCGGCGGCAGTCTGCTGGGATTCGATATCTGGATGTTCGTGGTTCATGTCTGGGTCCCTGGCGGTCAATCTCCGCCTCCACCCACCCTAGTGTGGGCGGGATGCTGCGTTTCAAGCGTCGGATGTTCCGGGAGTGCGCCCGGCCGGTGAAAAGGCCGCGCCGAGCACATCGGCAGTGGCCTGGACCAGCGGAATCATGCGGTCGTAGGCCATCCGCTTGGGGCCGATCACGCCCAGCACGCCCAGTACCTGGCCATTGGCGGTGTACGGGGCGGTGACCAGCGAGACCCCCTGCAGCGGCATCATCCCGGTCTCCTCGCCAATGAAGATGCGCACCCCCGGGGCCTGGATGGTCCGCTCCAGCAGCTGCAGGATCTCGCGCTTGCTGGAGAACAGCTCGAACAGTTCGCGCAGGCGCTCCAGGTCGGACAGGTCCTGCACCCCCATCAGGCGGGTCTGGCCGGCCACCAGCATGTCGTCGGCGGCCGGCTGCAGGGCCTGCTCGGCCAGTTCGATGCTGTGCGCCAGCAGCTGCTCCAGCTCGGAACGGGCATCGCGCAGCTCCAACAGCAGGCGGGTGCGGATCTCGGCCATCGGCAGGCCGGCGAAATGCGCATTGAGGTAGTTGGCCACCTGCTCCAGCTGGCCCGGCGCGAACTCCTGCCGGGTCTCGATGACCCGGTTCTGCACCTCGTTGTCGGCAAACACCAGGATCGCCAGCACCCGGCGCCCGTCCAGCGCCACGAAGTCGATCTGGCGGAAGGCGAACTGCTCGCGTCGCGGCGCGCTGACCACGCCGACGAAGTGGCTCATCGCCGACAGCAGCTCCGAGGCGCTGCCGAGCAGGGCCTGGGTGCTGCCGCCGCCAGCCAGTTCCTGGCGCAACCGGGCCAGCTCGCCTTCGCCCGGCGGCTGCATCTGCAGCAGGCTGTCGACGAAGACCCGGTAGCCATGTGCGGTCGGGACGCGCCCGGCGGAGGTGTGCGGCGAGGCCAGCAGCCCCAGGTCTTCCAGGTCACCCAGAATGTTGCGGATGGTGGCCGGACTGACCTCCAGCCCGGCCACGCGCGCCAGCGTCTGCGAGCCGACCGGCTCGCCGTCCTGGATGTAACGCGCAATCAGCGTGCGCAGCAGATGGCGCGCACGCGGGGCAAGCTGGTCGGGAGAACCGTGCATGGAATCAACCTGTGAGACACGGACACTAGATAATGGCGGCGCATCACCTTGGCAAGTCATTGGACCTCCCTCGCCCGCGTGCTAGCGTTGCGCGGCTGCTGATACCCCCCTTACCCATGCTCAGACATCTTTCGATCAAGGATTTCGCCGTCGTCCGCGCCACCGAACTGGAGTTCGGGCCAGGCATGACCGTGGTTTCAGGTGAGACCGGCGCCGGCAAGTCGCTGATGGTCGACGCGCTGGGCTTCCTGTCCGGCCTGCGCGCCGACAGTGGCGTGGTCCGCCACGGCGCTGCGCGCCGAACTTTCCGCCGAGTTCGCGCTGGACCAGCTGCAGGCCGCGCGCCAGTGGCTGGCCGACAACGAGCTGGACGACGAGGAACAGTGCCAGCTGCGCCGCGTGATCCGCGCCGATGGCGGTTCGCGGGCGTGGATCAATGGCCGCCCGGTGACCCTGGCCCAGCTGGGCGACCTGGCCTCGCTGCTGGTGGAGATCCACGGCCAGCACGAACAGCAGGCCCTGCTGACGCGCCCGTCGCAGCTGGCCCTGCTGGATGCCTATGCCGGCAACGAGAACGAGCGCCGCCAGGTGCGCCGCGCCGCCGCGGCCTGGCAGGCCCTGGTCGATGAATCGCTGGCGCTGTCGCAACAGGGCGACGTCAGTGACCGGATCGGCTTCCTGGAACACCAGCTGCGCGAACTGGACCGCGAAGACCTGGAGCCGGAGTCGATCGTCGCACTCGGTGCCAGCCACCGCCGCCAGGCCCACGCCAGCGCGCTGCTGAGCGCCTGCCAGGCGGCCAGCAACCAGCTCAATGGCGACGATGGCAGTTCCGCGCTGGACCTGCTGCAGCAGGTGCGCCACGAGCTGTCGCGCCTGATCGAACACGACCCGCGCCTGGGCGAGGTGGACGGCCTGATCGAGAACGCCTCGATCCAGCTGCACGAAGCCCTGTCGCTGCTGGACCGCGTGCATGACGACCTCGACGCCGACCCGGAGCAGTTCGAGGAGAACGAGCGTCGCCTCGGCCGCCTGCACGACCTGGCCCGCAAGCACCGCGTGCCGATGGACGAGCTGGGCGCGCAGCGCGAGCGCATGCATGCCGAAGTGGAACAGTTGCGCGGCGCCGACGAACGCCTGCAGCGCCTGTCCGGCGAGATCGACAAAGCCGCCGCCGCCTGGCGCGTACAGGCCGAGGTGCTGACCGCCAGCCGTCGCAACGCCGCTGCCGAACTATCGGCCACCACCACCGGCATCATCGCCGAGCTGGGCATGGGCGGTGGCCAGTTCCTGATCGAACTGGAGCCGCAGGATTCCGGCAAGCCCGATCCACAGGGTGCTGAGCGCGTGGAGTTCCTGGTCGCCGCCAACGCCGGCCAGCCACCGCGCGCCCTGCGCAAGGTGGCCTCGGGCGGTGAACTGTCGCGCATTTCGCTGGCCATCGAAGTGGCCGCGCTGGACCTGGATGCGGTGCCGACCATGGTGTTCGACGAAGTCGACTCCGGCATCGGCGGCGCGGTGGCGGACATCGTCGGCCAGAAGCTGCGCGCCCTTGGCGAGAAGCGCCAGGTGCTGTGCGTGACCCACCTGCCGCAGGTCGCCTCCAAGGGCCACGCGCATTACCGGGTCAGCAAGGCGCCGGTGGAAGGCATGACCCAGAGCGCGGTGGAAAAGCTGGACAGCAAGGCGCGCGAGGAAGAGCTGGCGCGCATGCTGGGCGGCGTGGAAGTGAGCAAGGAAGCGCGCCGCCGCCCGCAAGCTGCTGCAGGTCTGAGGCCTGTTCGCGGTTTTCCACGCATGGCGTGGATCTACAACGCGCGAGGTAGTGCCGGCCGCTGGCCGGCAACCTCATGATCTTCGTTAACCTGTGTTGGGTTGCCGGCCAGCGGCCGGCACTACCCCCGTGGCCGCGCCAGATCCACCGTTTCCACCAGGAAATCGAGGAAGGCGCGCACTCGCAGCGGCAGGTAGCCACCCTGCCCCAGGAACACCGCATGGACCTCTTCCAGGTCACCGGGATTGGCCTCTTCCAGCACCGGCAGCAGGCGTCCGGCGGCGATGTCCTCCTGCACCTGGTAGGTCGCCAGCCGCGCCAGGCCCAACCCGCCCAGCACCAGCTGCCGCAGCGCGTTACCGTTGCTTGCGCGGGCATTGCCACTGGGCAGCACCATCCGCTCGCGTCCGTCCTGCAGCAGCGGCCAGCCCTGCATCGCACGCGCATGGCCGATGTCTAGACGGTTGTGCGACATCAGCTCCTCAGCGTTGCGCGGCAGTCCATGCCGCTGCGCGTAGGCTGGCGCGGCCACGATGATCATCCGCGTCGCACCGAGCCGTCGCGCCACCAGGCTGGAACTCTTCAGCGGGCCTGCCCGCACCGCCACGTCAGTGCGCTGCTCAAGCAGGTCGATCACCTCGTCGTTGAGGGTCAGGTCCACGCCCACCTGCGGGTTGCGTTCGAGGAACGCCGGCAGCAGCGGCAACAGGAAATGCTGGCCGAACGGCACGTTGGAATTGACCCGCAGGCGTCCGCGCGGCTCGGCATGGGCGCTGGCGCAGCGCTCGGCCTCCTCCAGGTCGGCCAGCACGCGCAGGCCGCGCTCGTAGAACGCGCAGCCTTCCGGGGTCAGCTGCAGCTGGCGGGTGGAACGCTGCAGCAGACGCGTACCCAGCCGCTGCTCCAGCCGTGCCACCAGCTTGCTGACTGCCGACGGCGTCATGTCCAGGGTACGGGCCGCGGCGGAGAAGCCACCGGTCTCGATCACCCGCACGAACACTTCCAGTTCGCCGGATCGGTTGATGTCGGGTCGCGCCATGGCGATGAATCCAGTTCACAGATGATTATCCATGCGCAGTCTAGTTCACAGATCGACGGAGAATCACCATGGCCCTCCCTCCTCCCGGGATTGCCCGATGAACCGCCTCAGCCAGCTCACCGCGACCGCCTTGATCGCCCTCTCCAGCGCAGCCAGTGCCGCCCCGGCCCCGCACTGGGTCGCCAGCTGGCAGGCAAGTCCGCAACCTGTCTGGGGCGCCGATTTCCTGTTCCCGACCCTGGTTCCGGCCACGCTGCAGGACCAGACCTTCCGCCAGACCGCGCGCATCAGCTTGGGCGGGCCCCGGCTGCGGGTGCGGCTGAGCAATGCCTACGGCACCCAGCCGCTGCGGATCGGGGCGGCCAGCGTGGCCGCACACGCGGGTGCCGCCCCGCAGCCGCTCAGCTTCGACGGCCAGCCCGGGGTGCTGATCGGCCCAGGTCAGGAACGGCTGAGCGATCCGCTGCCACTGGCCACGGATGACCGCCAGGCGTTGCAGATCAGTGTCTTTGTGCCGGAACCGACTCCCGTCAAGACGTTCCACTGGGAGGGTCGGCAGACCAGTTGGATTGCGCCCGGCGACCAGAGCCAGACCCAGGCTCTGAGCGGGGCCAGCAGCACCACTGCCCGCCTGTTCCTGGCTGGCATCGAGGTCGAGGCGGCGGCCAGCGCACGCAGCGTGGTGGTGATCGGCGACTCGATCACCGACGGTGCCACCGCCAGCCTCGACCAGGACCAGCGCTGGACCGACCATCTGGCGGCGCGTCTGGCACCGCGGGGCGTTGCCGTGGTCAACGCCGGTATTTCCGGGGGGCGGCTGCTGCGCGATGGCATGGGCGAATCCGCCTTGGCCCGCTTCCGGCGTGACGTGCTGGATCAACCAGGCGTGGTCAGCGTAGTCGTGCTGATCGGCATCAATGACATCAGCTGGCCCGGCACCGCCTTCGCCCGGAACCAGGCCCGGCCCACGCTGGCCGAACTGCAGGCGGGGTATCGCACCCTGGCCGAGCAGGCCCATCGGCGGGGTCTACGCATCCTCGGCGCCACCCTGACACCGTTCGCCGGCGCCCTGCCCGGCACGCCGCTGGACGACTACTACCAGCCGGAGAAGGAGGCACTGCGCCAACAGCTCAATGCCTGGCTGCGCAGCGACAGCCCGTTCGATGCGGTGATCGACCTGGATGCGGCGCTGCGCGACCCGGCCGATCCGTCACGGATGGCCGCCGCCTACGACTCCGGCGACCACCTGCATCCGGGCGATGCGGGTAACCGGGCCATGGCCGAGGCGGTGGATCTGGAGGTGTTGATGGGGCCCCTCACGCATGGCGTGGATCTGCCGTAAGCAACGAAAAACCCCGGGCAGGCCCGGGGTTTCGTCGCATCCAGCTGGCTGGAACGGCTTACTTGCGCTTCTTGCGCACGTACAGCACCAGCGAATGCTCTTCCAGCTCGTAGCCGTGGTCGGCCGCGATCTTGCGCTGCAGCTCCTCGATCTCGTGGCTTTCGAACTCGATGATCTTGCCGCTGTCCACGTCGACCATGTGGTCGTGGTGGCCGCCACGGTCCAGCTCGTAGACGGCCTGGCCGCCTTCGAAATTGTGCTTGAGCACGAGGCCGGCGGCCTCGAACTGGGTCAGCACCCGGTAGACCGTCGCCAGGCCGATCTCGTCGCCATGCTCGAGCAGCTGGCGGTAGATGTCTTCGGCGGTCATGTGGTGCTGGGCATTGCGCTGTTCAAGCAGCGCCAGGATCCGCATCCGTGGATGGGTCACCTTCAGGCCGACTTTTCGCAGGTCGTGGGTTTCCATAGGTCTCCGTTCATTGGCGATTTAGCGCCAGCTGCCTCGGATTGGGTCGCGGTGGCACGCCGGGAGTGTATCATCGGTTTGATTTCCCCAACCGCCAGTCCCGATGCGCAATCTCCTGTTGGTCGCCGCCGTCGCCCTGTCCACCACCGGGTGCGGCATCATCTACAAGCAACCCATCTATCAGGGCAACCTGATCCGGGAAGATGCCGTGGCCAAGCTGCAGGTCGGGCAGAGCAAGCAGCAGGTCACCGCGCTGCTGGGCACCCCGTCCATTCCGGACCCGTTCCACGCCCAGCGCTGGGACTACACCTCCAGCCAGCGCGTGAACCGCCTGGGCCGTACCGAGGTGAAGAACTTCACCGTGTTCTTCGACAATGACAACGTGACCCGCTGGGAAGGCGATTACTTCCCGGGTAACGACAAGGCCCTGGCCCAGCAGACCGTGCGCCAGTTCGGCCGCAATCTGCCGAAGGACAAGAAGAAGAAGGGTCGCTGACGCCCCCTGCCCGTCCTCGCGGACGGGCGACGAGGAATCAACCGCCGAGCGCGCGACGCCGGCGGTTGTCCTTGGGGTCGGCCTGCAACGGGCGTAGCAGCTCGATGCGGTCGCCATCCAGCAGCACCTGCTGCGGGCGCGCCAGCAGCCCATGCACGGCCGCCGCCGGGCAGTCGGCACTGCCTTCCAGCGCAGCAGCGGCAATGGCCTCGGCCACGGTCGCGCCCTCGTCCAGCTGCAACCGGCGCGAAAGCACCCGCTGCGGCCAGGCCAGCACCACCTCGACCTCGATCATCGCTCAGGCCTCGTCGGCAACGCGGATGAAGTCGTTGACCATGCGGTCGGCCAGGCTCTGGAAGCCCAACGCCAGCGCCGGACCGAGCAGGCGTGAACTGGGCTCGAACTCCAGGGTCAGGGTCACCTTGCAGGCATCCTCGGCCAGCACATGGAATTCCCAGCGGCCGTGCAGTTGCTTGAACGGACCGTCACGCAGCTGCATGTCGATGCTGTGCGGTCGCTGCAGGGTGTTTTCGGTCTGGAACCAGGTACTGAACGAGCCCAGGCCCAGGTCCAGGCGCGCGACCAGCCGGTCCTCGCCCTGCTCCAGGATCTGGGCAGCCGAGCACCAGCGGAAGCGGCGCGGATAAGCCTGGACATCGTTGACCAGGTCGAACATGCGTGCGGCCGAATGTTCGACCAGGGCGCTGCGGCGGATAGTTGGCATGAATACAGGACGTTTCGGCAATCGACCGGGCGGGCCCGAATCGGAGACAATACGGAAATGAGCAAGAACAGCGGCAAGGATAAAGCAAAGAGCGCGACGGCCAACAAAACCATCGCGTTGAACAAGCGTGCCCGCCACGAGTACCACATCGAAGACCGCTTCGAAGCCGGCCTGGCCCTGCAGGGCTGGGAGGTGAAATCGATCCGTGCTGGCCGCGGCAACATCGTCGACGCCTACGCCTACGTGAAGGATGGTGAGATCTTCCTGATCGGCGCGCAGATCACTCCGTTGATCCAGGCCTCGACCCATGTCGTGGCCAACGACCGGCGCGATCGCAAGCTGCTGCTGCACCGGAGCGAGATCGACAAGCTGGTCGGCAAGGTCGAGCGCGATGGCTACACGATCGTGCCCACCGCGATGTACTGGAGCAAGAACAAGATCAAGCTCGAAGTCGCGCTGGCCAAGGGCAAGCAGACCCACGACAAGCGCGATGCCGCCAAGGACCGCGACTGGGCGATCGAGAAGCAGCGCGTGATGCGTCGCGGCAACCGCGACGCGTAAGGCCGTTGCACATGATCATGTAGAGCCGAGCCATGCTCGGCTGCCTTGGCTTTCTGTAGAGCCGAGCCATGCTCGGCTTCGGTAAGAAAAGCAGTCGAGCATGGCCCGACTCTACAAAAGGCAGGTCACCCCGCCAGCATGCCCTGCCTGCGCATCCGCGGCGACAGCGCCGCGTGCATCACCGCCAGGTGCATCACTACCGCCAGCTCCGGTGCGTAACGGTCATCGCCCAAGCGCCACTGTTGGGCCAGGTTCGCGGCATCAGCCGGCAGCAACGCCAGCAACTGGGCGTCGTCCAGTGCATCGGCCGCGCCCTGCAGCTGGCGCGCCATCTGTCGCGACTGCCACACATGCACGCCGATGCTGAGACTGGCCAGCGACATCAGCACCACAGCCAGCCCGTGCTCGAACCACTGCGACAGCACTTCCGGCCCCCACAGCAGGGCGGCCAGCACTGCCAGGCCCGGCAGGCGCCACCCCAGCCAATGGATGCGGCCGCGCTGCGACCAGTGCACCACCACCGCGCTGGCGACCAGTGCCGCAGCTGCCGTGGCCGGCAACTCCGTCACCCAGGTGGCCGCCAGCAGCACCGCCAGCACCGCCCAGACCCAGCCCGGCGGCAACGCACGCCGCTGGTAGTCGGCACCGACCGGCCCGATCAGCTGCCGCAGGCTGCGTTGTTGGCTTGCATCGGTCACCCATGGTCTCCGTGTCTGTCCTGGCTCGGATGGTCATCGCCAGTGTGTCGCAAATTCGTGCCCACGAAGTTAGCAATCCGCTATGACAGACGCTCTACAACAAGTTGCGGATTGACAGGACGCGCGGCTCGCCCGCAGCGCTCACCCCGCCGACAGATCCTTGCTGAGGAACACCCTGCATGTGCCGACCGGATCGCATGGCACCCGGCCGAACACGACCCATCCATGCTTCACATAGAAGTCGGGCGCCTGGAAGCTGAGGGTGTACAGCACGCCGGAACGGCAACCGCGACGCCGCGCTTCATCCTCTGCGGCCTTCAGCACACGCGACCCCAGCCCGTTGCCGCGATGGGCCGCTGGCAGATGGAACAGATCCACGAACCACAGGCCCAGTGAGGTTCGCCCGGTAAGGCCCCCTACCACCTCGCCACTGGCCGGATCGGTGACCAGCACCGCCAGTGTGCGCCGATCGGCGTAACCCGCAGCGTCAACATTGAACTGATCCAAGCCAGTGCCAATCACCTCCAGCGCTTCGTCGCTGGGTTCATCTGTTACTGCAACGTCAAGCGTCATGGCGTCCTTCCACTGGCTCCACTTCAGGAATCTGGATGCTATCAAGCCTGATCGCACCTACGCCGGCCCGCTTCAGCGTTTGGCGCTATTGCGGCCCGTCTTGAGCACAGACCGATGCCACTGCCTTCAACAACAGATCGGCCTGCAGCCCTGATGCAGGACCTGTTGCCGGAAACGCCGCCGCGAGGGCCTTCGCCGCCCGATCTGCGTGTGGCTGGATGTACCAGGACGATTCAGCCGACAGCATGCCACCGCGCACCTCTTGCGCGATCCGATACTGTCCCCAGTTGCCGGGGCTGACGGAAATGGCCATGAGGCCCCCCGTGGAGTGGTACCGGAAATTCGAGCACGGTGTCCCAAGGGATCGCAACGTGCCAATCAGCTGGGAGACGGACGCTCACCCGCGTGACTGTTCAGGAAGATTGCCGTAAGATCCGTCTCGTTGGGCAGGGTCAGTGTCAGCTTTTATGACGGCATTGGCCCCAAAGCCTTGCAATGCTTGAAGAAGCCGGGGGTGCATTGGTTTCGACGGGGGTTGTGAAGTCGCCTGGCGCATGCCGAGGGGGTAGCTTTCCTCGTAAATCCAGCTGCAAAACTCTAGTTGCCAACGACGACAACTACGCTCCGGTCGCTCTCGCAGCCTAAAAACTGCGGTGCGTGACCTTCTGCCGACTTAGGCGGAGCCTCGAAACTGCTTGTGTCCATGCTCGCAGCGTAGAGTCATTATCATGGAATCGCGCTGGGCGGCTGCCTGTCAGTCCGGCACTAGAACACAACAGGCTGGTTCCCGGGTGCGCTTTGCACACCGTGCTGCTCGGGGATGAGATTCAACGGTGAGCTAAGCATGTAGTGCTGGGGATGGAGTGCCTTCGGACGGCGGTTCAATTCCGCCCACCTCCACCATCTGTAAGCAGTTCAGCTGTATCTTGCTGATTCTGTTGGGTTTTGGCAGGGCGCGATACCGAAAAACGATCTTTCCAAAAGGATCTTTTGAGGTATCGCCCCTTGCCTAAGCCCTATCTTCTACGCCGACCTAGCGGACTTCATGTCCGCTTTCTTGTTCCTGTAGACCTGCGCGAGGCTATCGGCTCACGCTTCTTGGTCCGCCGCCTTCCTCCGTCTGCTGTTGACCTTGCCCGCCTCGTCGCGGCCCGCATGGCTGTGGCACTCTCCGAAGCATTCGAGCGCTGGAGGGGTAGCCGCATGGATGACAAGGATAGAGAGGACCTGCTGAAAGTCGTCAGCGGCTCCATCAACCAGTGGACCGGAAACATCCAGCTGCCAAATGGGACTAAGCTCACCGGTCTGAACGTCAATGGGCGAGAAGATGCTCAAGCACTTCTGGAAACGATCAGAGGCTTGGCGTTGCCTGAACTCTCGGTTGTGGGACTGCCCAATGGACCCACCCGCGCACATTTCACGCTATCCGACCGCATCGCCCTGTATCTGGCGGACCTGAGGAACGCCAAGACCTCACCCGGCAATCTGCTGGATAGTGAGAACACGCTCATCATCTTCCAGGAAGTCGCAGGACCTGACCTGCTGATGTCGAAGGTAGGGGAAGCCCAAGTCAGAGCGTTTCTGACAGGACTCCATCACTGGCCAAGCAATGCCAGGAAGAAGAGTGACTACAAAGAGCTGACTGCACCACAGATCATCGCCAAGGTCAGGCAGCAGAGAGATAAGGGCATTGTTGTTTCTGGTCTCTCAGATCGGACCCTCGGAAAGCACCGAGACCGCCTTGCCAGCTTCTTTAATGCACAAGTGGCCAGCGGCATCATCGCGCTCGCCCTTGGACGGGATCAAAAGGCAGAACTCGGCACAATCCGTGGCTGCCCTGCCCCGCCGCCAGTTCACGATTGAAGAGATCAACAAGATCTTTGACCCTGAGAATTTCCTGCCTTGGGCCAAAGGACGGCCTGATCGCTACTGGGGCGTGCTGCTGGCCGCAGGCACCGGGGCGCGGGTCAACGAAGTTGGTCAGCTCTATGCGGAAGATGTTGCAGAAGTGAACGGCATCTGGGGGATCCACATCCGCGCCGTCCATCGCGACCAGAAGCTGAAGAACGCCAACTCGCTTCGCTTCATCCCACTACATCCCCGCCTCTTGGATGCTGGGATCCTCACCTATGCCCGCGATGTCATGGAGGCAGGCCATGAGCGCCTGTTTCCCCACCTGCCTTGGCATAAGAAGGCAGGCTACGGGGACGCCCTCGGAGATCAGTTCCGCGCCTATCTTGTTGGCTTGGGCATGATGCAGCCCGGCATGGGCTTCCACTCGTTCCGACATACTGCGAGCACCCGGCTTCTCTATGCGGGGGTGCTTAGCTCTATTGCCGCTGCCATTACGGGGCACAAGGCGCATATGCCCGGCGAGCTCGGAACCTACGTAGATGTGCCCACGCTCCAATCGCGCGCAGACGCGGTAGCGCTTCTCCCCGTTCCCGAAGGTCTGCCGGTCTATCAGACTGGAGAGGCAGCGCAGTCTCTCAGGCAAGCGCAACTCAGAGCGAAGCGGAGGGCGGTCAATGCAGCTGCACGTGAACGAAAAGCGGTCGCTCTTGCCAAAAGCGCGCACTCCACGACGCCAGCAACTCGCGTGAGGAAGCCATCGAAGGCGTCGTAGCGCCCGGGGGATCGCGGCGACAATGATTAGGCAACGCCATCAACCACTCTAGGCGCCCAAGATTCGGGGCCGAAGCCTTGCGATCAACGCAAATGGTGGTTTTATGAAAGCTCCCCCCACGTTAGGAGCTTCGTATGCCGTTAGAAAGAAAGCTGGCTATCGCTAGTCGAGTGCTATGCCCGTTGATTGCCCAAGACCGGACCCGAGACACGCAGGAGCGGATCGAGGACATCATCCATGCCCTCGAAATCGCCGACGAACTGATCAACCGATGCATGCACCCAAAGCCTCCTGCTGACGACCACACTCTGAAACCTGCCGTAAGGGTTAGAGAAGCCGTGGTGGAGCGCGATCAGGTGCAGCTCAGCGACATGATCTCAGAACGCCGTGGCACAGTGTCAAAGCCCACTCGCGGACCTACCTACCACTGAGTTTGCGAAACCAGAGGTGGCTGAAGCCCCGGCTCGCCGGGGCCCTCGCTGTCTATCAGTGCAGCCGCACTCCGGGCTCCTTGACCTGCTTCATCGCCAGTAGGACATCAGCTGGAGCGGACGCTGCAGGAGTGTCAGTGGGCGCGTCCTCCAACACCGGATATCTCCGAAGCAACACTTCACTCCAATTCTCCAGCTGTGAGAGGGACTCATCTGTCTGACGGTTGTAGTCTTTCTGGGCCTTGGGGCCAGTGGCTTCGTGAGCGCGTTGGTACTCCAGGCGCCCAAGTTCGAAAGCCCGAACCCGGCGCGCCCGACGCCGCGACCAGTCTGAGCGATTCAAGAGGCCCGGCCTTGGGTTTTGGCTTTCGAAGTTCTCCAAGGCAAATTCTGCCTGGGCCAATACGTGCTGGGCACGGTCTTCAGCCTTCAGCCTACGCTTGAAGCGTAGAGCGTCCCGCTTCAACTTCTTCAGTCTTACGAGCAACTCTTCCAAGTCGCCACGGAGCCTAGGCGCTGCGACATGAGCGGATATCAAGGTGGCACTGTTGCGCAGCAACCTGCGCGTAAATCTAAGCCGATCTCTCAACGCCTCAATCCACGCCTCGGCCCAAATTTCTAGTACAGCCTTCAACGCCTGCTTGGATGCGGTGGCCTGCAGCTGCCGCGCCCCGTCGTCGGCAACCGCCCCAACCGGCATGGCTTCCCTACCCCCGTTAACCAGACGAGTCGCTCCACCAGGTGACAGCATTGGTAGGATCAGGGGATGCGAAGCAACTTCGCGCGGGCCGACCGGCATGGCTTGATCGGATGCGGGCTCCATCAGCCTGCCCTCTCCTGCCATCTCGGCCACGGCGCGATCCCAAGCGGCGCTGTTGGCCTGGTGGATCCCGTCATTGCTCTGCTTAAGGACTGTATCGGCGCCTCGGCGATGAAGCGCCGTCGCGTCTTTGCCCATATGAAGTCCTGGAGCACGGGAAAGCTCCGCCGCTGTAAGCTCATCCCCTTGCTCTGCAGCCTCAGCGGCCTGATCTTTCAAGCTACGGTGATCGACACGGGCCGAGACACCTGCAGCAGCAAGATGGGCATTGATGGCTTCCCCTACCATCGCGCGAATCCATTCGACTTCCCCTCGGCCTGAAGGGCCGCCATCCAGCTCCCTGGTCTTATCCTTCAACCCGTCTGCGTCCATCCGCCTGGTCGTGGCTAGGATGTGGACGTGATAGTTGAGCCCGTCAGCGGTCTGCGGCTCATGGATGCTTGTCTGGACTGCGAACCTGTAACGCTGGACTAGACAGCGCGATATTTCAGCTGCCAGGTCTGAACGCTGCTCTTTGCTCAGTTCGTGCGGCAGCGCCACCTCGAACTCCCTAGCAACGGTTGCGTCCTTTCGGCGCTCCGAAGCCTCTGCCGCTGGCCAGAGCTGCCGAGGATCGAAAGCCCAGTCAGGCGCCTCATCCGGCGCTAGGCAGCGGGTTTCGACAACTCCCCCTCGCCTTCGGTAATCGTGCCGGAGACCGGTGCGATCATCGATGATGAGCAGCCCCGCCCTGTAGGCAGCGGCGGCGGTGGATGCGTGCCCTTGGGCACGGCTGAAGGTCTTTACTCTTGTGTGATAGATGGCCATCAATGCTCCTTGTTCTGGCCCCCGCACTTGCCTTTATGCCTACGATTTAGACTTTGGCAAGCGCTTTTTTAGGGGGTCAAGGGGCACAGCCTCTTGCGCACGCATTGCCCGAAGGGCAATGCCTAAGTGCGCTCTTGCTCCAATGACGCCCCGGCTGAGACGCTCTACAAATAGGCCAGTGCTATTATCCGCCGACGTTATGCCTGTTGTCTGATGAGTGATGATGAGCGCACGAGAGCATGGGACGTGGTCAGCCGTCCTAGAACAAATCGTTAGAGCAATATGGCTGCATCTAATGCCCGCCACCCAAAATGCTCAGGCAGCTCTTGCGGGTTGCACGCCCGCCGGGGGGGGAAAAAAAAAAAAGCCCCCATCAGAATCCCCCAACTCCCGAACGCGAGCTATGACTAAAACGGACAGCAATGAACGCATCACAATCACCTCGACCCCCACCCCTGCCCTTTCCGAAACGGCCGCAAAGAAATACGTAATCATCCTCCCCGAATTGGCCAGCCTAGGATCCGGCAGCCATGCATATGCATCCACGTCCATTTCTCTGAAGAAGTACGCTGAAACACAGGTAGAGATCGACTTCCTTACGCCAATGGATGACCTCTATGACCAACGATCTTCGGCCATCTATCTGCCACCGATACTGTTCGTTGCCCAAGCCTTAATCGATAACCAGGAACTCGTAAAGACGACGATTGACATCATCATCGCTTTCCTTCGAGACTCAGGAAAATCTGAAAGCGCACCCGTAGAGCTGTCCTGTTTGGTAGAAGAAAAAGAGGGGGCGCGAAGCGTCAAACTGGACTACAAAGGGCCTGTCGGCGGGCTATCCGCCATTGAAGCCGCCCTAAAAGAGGCAGTGCGTCGTGGAAAGTAAATTTTTTGGCTCACCTCCTTTCATCTCTCAGGGAGTTGTGGAAACGTGCCTTGACTACCTAGAATCGGCAGGCCAGCTAAACATCATCGTCCGCTCAAGCAAGCTCCAAGAAGCGAAGATTAAAGAGATAGATGAGTTCATCGCAGAACTTAAGGCGTTCAAACGTTGGGCCATTGATCAAGAGGTCGAGCAATTAGCCAACGAACTCTTTCACTTCCAGTGCTTCATCAGAAGTGTTCAATCCTCCTTAGAGACTTGGATCAACATCAAGAATAGTGAGCCGGAGAGCGCCTGGCACTCCCTCATGGATGCGAGTGAATACAAAGACATAGCCCTAAGGATCAATGATTACGAGGGAATCCGGAAACATGAAGCGCTACTTATAGACGCGCGGCGACTGCTCTTTCCTGAAAACATGACCTTCAACAGCCCCGCATTCCGCTCCACAATAGGCGACTGTTCAATCTGCGGCGCCCCATTCCAATCCTGCGATCACATTGAAGACTTTATATATTCAGGCAGGCTCTGCCGTAGGATCAATATTTCAATCATCGAAGCAAATCATTCTGCCATTGTGAAGAATCCACGCGATCCACGCTGCATCATGACCGAGCGTTCTGATGAGGACGGAAACATGATTAACATGCTCACACTGGAGCCAACTGGGGAAAAGCGGGAGAAGGGTCATAAGGCGATGCACCTGACGGGAATCTTGCTAGCAACCAAGCCGCTAGACTTTGACTAACGACCTAATTTAAGCAGGGATAAAATCCGAAGATCAAACTTAACTACCGCCAGGCTAATCGAAAGCTACTTGTTAGGGCATTTGACTTAAACAGTACGCAATGCGATCAACCAGTTGGTCAACGACTTGACCGAGATATCCAGATGCCTTGCTGCAACGGCAGGGCCATTGGACTCACCCAGCGCGACGACTTGCGACTTGAAGTCGTCCGTATAGCGACGGCTGGTGAGGCGTGACATGAAGAACCTCCAAGTGCGATCAAATCATCGCTTCTTGGCGTCCGTTTCAGCAGGGCAGGATCACCTCGCCCCTCAGGACACTGAGGCATGAGCAGTACCTCAGGTGACCTGACCGCCACCTCAGCAGGTGGCAATCCCAATCGGCTCGAAAGCACCCAGGTGTTGGCGCTGCAATCAGAATATCGATTGGCGCTTGCTTCGAGCAAAGCGGCGGCGGAGCAGCCACGGCAGCCCCCAAAGCAGCAAGAGAGGCCAGAAGACGACCTGGCCGAAGAGCAACAGCCCGAAGACTGCCCCTTCAGCGGTAGTACCATCCTCAAACACTACGCTGCAAAGCCACCACAGGGCCGCGACCGTGATAAGCCAACGGACTACGTTGAAAAACCTCCACATCTGAACCTCCTAGCCAGTGCTTGGTGGCGGACTTGAATTCAGCGACGGTCTACAACAGTCCAAGTGCCATCGACCTTGTCGATGACGAAAGTGCCGACAAGCTGCTGTTGCTCAGTGCGTGTGCCCAGCTGATACCGCGCAGTTCCGGTGACACTGCACGCGTAACCCGGAACGTCCCCTCGCACACACTCGCCTACCTTCAACCGCTCAAACGTCATCGTCGTTCCCGTTGCCTCTTTGAAATACGCCGTCAGCGCCTTCTCAACGTCGCCAGTACCAGGACCACCCGAGCAGGCGGCCAGCAGCGCAGCAACGGAAACCATCCAAAGCTTCTTCATATGTGTCCCTTCAGTCGATGAGTAGGCAGTGGCTACCCGGATTCGTTGCAGTGCCAGGCAGGACTTCGCTGTCGATCACTGACCCGGCCTTATTGATGACGATCACGATCTGACTAGGCCGGGCGGATGAGTCTTCATCGCGCTCTCCCAGATAGGCCAAGGCAACGGCACCCCCGAAGTCGTAGACCTTGCCGAAGCCCACCACGCTATGCGCTTCGGCAGGCAGCAGCACCGGCTTGCCATCGAGCTTGATAGCGCGCTTGTAGTCCCGGCCTTCCACAGGTTCGATGCGGCCGATCCTGGTTCGGATGGGTCCAGTGGGCGTTGCGGAGCCATGACCCGTGGCCCAGACGAACTCGGAGACCTTGGGATGCCCTACCCCGCCCGCACTGAACTGGCCGCTCTGCAGCTGGCAAGACAGGCTGGGCGCAGCCTCGGCAGAAGAGGCAATGGTGAGAAGACCCAGCAACGCAAAGCACCTCATATCCATACGACTAGCTCCCCGGCGAATATTTGCGTTGAACGCAAATGACCAGCTAAGCTTAGATGGGCACACTTCCGGGAGTCAACGTCTTTGTTGTTCTCGGATGCCCGCCCCTCAACCTACGCCTACTGTTCTTGGCCAACGCCTTCGCGCCGCCCGTGTGGCTAAGGGGTGGACGCAGGCGCAGCTTGGGGAATTGCTTTTGGGCGTGGACGACCCGAACACGGTGGCTCCCCGCATCAGCCGTTACGAACGAGGCATGCACAAGCCCGATCTGGCGACCATTGAGAAGTTGGCGGAACTGCTGGATCTTCCAGCGGCCTACTTCCTTGCTGCTTCGGACACAATGGCTGAAGCCATCCTGATGCTATCTCAGCTTGATGCCAGGAAGCAGAAGGAAGCACTTGTGCTAATCAAGAGATTGATAGACGCCTCATAGCAGCCGCAACCAGCGACACCGATTCCGGAAGTAGCTTCAACGATTACCACGCTACAGATGCACCGTTAGACCTTCACCTGCGATGGGCATGAAGCCCAGGGAGTGATCGTATGACCTGCGAGATAGTGAACGTCGGAAAGAGGCGAGACGGGGGAAGCCGTTATTGGTGCGTATTCCATCATGCAAACGCAACCGCAAAGTATGGCGTGGCTGCAGAAGAGTGCGTTGCCGCACGTGACGAACCCATTTCGGAGAGTGAGTCCCTCGATCTAGAGGTTGACCGTTACGAGGGAGGGATAGCTCTTTGGGGGTCAGTGCCCGCGTCATACGACACCACCACCCTGCCCACCGACAGAGGCATCCATGTCCACGCCAGGCGCTTGGGCCGAGACTCAGTCAAGGACATCGACAAAACCTATCGAAGGCTGAGGATTCCATTTACGACAGACCTACTGTCCTCGGATTGGTTTGTAGTCGATGAGATCGACGCAATCAACTACATGGTGTCTGGGGTCTTCGGCTTCGGAACCATCAGTGTCAAATGCAGCCACTGCGGGTTCGCCCATCTCGACCGCGACTGGTTCGCAGTCCATCCTCACAAGAAGCATCAGTGCCATGGATGCGGAAGACAGTTCTCCGACTCGGAAATCGCAATAGGAAACCCGCTCTCACAGCTGCGGAGCCACCTTGAGCCGGGCACTCGATCCCAGATAGCTGCGCCGAGAACCATAAAGATACGCCAACAGGACTACCCAGGAGGGATACAAATCTGGGGATCAAATCCTGCCATCCTCTGGACCTCCACAGCTCCTGAAGAAACCGGAATCCATCTGCACGCGCTGAGCGAGGAAGGCCAAGAGTGGCCCAAGGTAGACGACACGTATGAGTCTGTCGAGATAGATGGCATCGAGCTTGATGCCGAACAAGTGCGCTACTACATGGCGCAAACGGCGCTGCCACACATCGAAGGACGAGTCGTGGCTCTGTCATGCCCCCAGTGCAAAGAGCCTCACTTCGATAAGGGGAAGTGGGCATATACGCCCCACATTGACCACGAATGCCATTTCTGCGGAGCGATCTTCCAGAATCCATCGCAGATCAAGAAGACGATATCGAACCCGTTTGTGGAGACACGAGCACGCCTTTCCAAGCATACGAATCGAATTCTTCGTGAAGACAAGCTAGGGTTACGCCCCGAAACCATCTAGCAGGGTCACTTCTTTGACGAAGAAGCCCACATCGATCT
Organism: Stenotrophomonas sp. 93052_Sma; assembly: GCF_056481145.1. NCBI lineage: Bacteria > Pseudomonadati > Pseudomonadota > Gammaproteobacteria > Lysobacterales > Lysobacteraceae > Stenotrophomonas > Stenotrophomonas sp. 93052_Sma. The sequence continues at coordinate 1,847,446 of NZ_CM151134.1, read as the reverse complement.
GTGGAAGATAACCACCGAGCTTGCGCATCTCTTCATAGGCGAGATGCGCAGCTTCAGTCGTGATTAGCCCTTGGCTACAGGCTCGTTGCATCAACCCCAAAGAGCCGGTCACCAGCGACTCATGCCCGAGCCGCTTGATAGCCGCCTTGCGGGCCCGACCGTCATCACAAGCGATCTGGCACTGGATCGCGGAGGCAATGAGGATGCACTCGGTCTCGCCATCACCGAGCCCCATTTCATTCTTCGCTGCCAGAAATGCCGAATATGGGACCAATCCGTCGTCGGCAAGGGTCAAAGATCCCTTGGCAAGCTCCAAGTCCAACACTTCAGAAGCGGATGAAGCCTCATCTTTCACCAAGCTTCCGACTTGAAACTGCACACCCTCGATACCTAAGATCGCATCAAAGACCTCGCCATTCACGAGGTTGATGACTGTCGAGGCGTCGAGAAGCACTATCACGCTGCTACTTCGAGTTAGCGGCGAACAGATAGGAGATGGGGACGTTCAAAAGCTCAGCGGCTTTACCGGCAGAGAGCTCCTCACGTTCTACAAGCTTCGCAGCAGACTCAAGTAGCCTGGGCGAAGTTGAAATCTGTATTTCCTCTCGCTCTCGAAGCCCCAGCTCTCTCGCCCTCTTTTCAGGATTTCCATGCTCGTCTGAGATCTTCTGATACAGCGCCCTAGCGCCTCTTGGCTCCAGCAACCCCAAGCCTTCGCAACGGCGCGCGGCAACCTCGAAGCTCACCCCGAAGAAGATTGCAGCAGTCAGTATCTCCACGTCCCCGAGCGGCCCCTTTGCTCGGTAGTGAGTGCGAACGGCATCAAGCACCTTCAAGAACCCTTTCCGGGGCATTAACAAAGAAGCGGCGAAGGCATCGGCAAAACGCTCTTCATTCCGATGCTCAAGCGAGCCAACCGTCTCTCTGTCTCCGCCTACCTCTTCGTCCAATCTTGCGAAGTCGATCTTTAGCAAGTCGTGGCGTGCTACGAGGTGTCCCACTTCATGAGCAAGAGTGAACAGCATCCGTGCCTTGAAGGTTCGAGGAGCAAGCAGGATCAGGGCGTGGCCTTCGACAATCGCCGAAACACCCTCGACCTTAGGATCCCTCCCATAGCAGACAAAGACCCCCAACTCCTCCAAGGTAGTTCCAAGACTAAGAAAAGGAACTTGGTCATCCAGCTGTGCGAACGCCCGTCTAAAAATGGCAGCAAAGTTCTCTGCGTTTTCGAGATCGGGAGCCAGGCCTCTGAACAGCTCCAGCCAATTGAGATTGGAAGGCAGAAGTCTTACTACTGAGAGTATGTCGTTTAGCTGATCACCAATGATGCTCAGAGATGAAGACATGCCCCTTGCACGCTGATCAATGGTCTGCCTCAGCAAGAGCTTGGAAGTGCTCTGATCCTCAGTTGATTCCGGCCGCCCAATCGAGCTCAGCGGAACACGGATTGCCTTTGATATTTTTCTTATTTCCGACAGCGATGCCTCATCACCCGAGACGATCTCGCTAACACGGGAAACGGGCAGGTTCGCCCGTCGGGCCACATCACTGACCGTGAGACTGCGATCTGCGATGTGCTGCGCAATATCCATTACTTCCTGGCTTCCCTCTTCAAGGCCTGGAGCTCTTCTCTCAGACGAATAGCTTGCTCTTCAGTCAACTTTCTCATGCGCCCGATCACTTGTTGGATTCGCGTAGAGCCTGGACGATCAAACAGACTAGCGAGGATGTCTACTGATCGCTCCCTGCCAAGCTGGATCTCCCGAGGCGTCTGAAGGATGACAGAGGTCCGACCAACCAGATAGTTCTGGATTCGCCTCTCAAACTTGTCGTGATGGTCTTCGGGGTGATGTCGTCCGTCTGCAGTCACAATGATGTTGCCTAGCCTCTGGCCGGACTCATCAAATCTGAGCCGGTTCTCAGGGAACTGATCGAACGCTGCGATCTGACTGGAAAGCTTGTCCTGGACCTCAAGCCCTCCAATCACATACTGCTGAACGTTCTTCCCCATACTGCCGCTTATCACGAAGATCTGATCGCCTAACTTCACCCTGCGGCGCAGGTCAGGCCGACAGGTTCCCATGGTCGATTTCGCTTTCTTGTCCAGTTGCAAGATCGGGTCTACTAGCGCTTTACCCATACCAGGGTCAGAACCAGGGGAAACGAATATATAACTCGACACGCCACACCTCCAATCCATGTGAAGACGAAGCCCAGAACCAGACCCGCCGTGGCGGACTGTTTTGCGATTTGTACCGCATGCCGAGCCACCTTACTAGTGCCCCTCCCCACCCCCGCAGCAGAGAATTGGTAGCAACCCTCGAACTTAGAACCTACAAGCGATGAAAGGGGGCTGCTCTATCCACTACATATAGTTCAGAGGCGCAGATAAGGAAAGATTAAGCATGGGGCGCGGCGGCTCATACCGTCGGATGCTCGTCGTTGGGGTCAGGGATCTGCTTAATGGTAAACCATACTTTTCGCACATGTTTGTAAACTTGATAGAGAATTGCCATTCCCCCGAGGGCCATATACAAAGCCTCGTCACCCTGGACTTGCTTGCCATATGTGCCCATTGCAAGCTTGTAGAAAATCTTTGAAACAATCCCAAAACTGGCGCCATCCACAACCAACAAGAGCACGGTCCCAGTAGCCAGCGTTACCCCATTCCGATTGGATATACAAACCATCACCAAGGACAGGAGCGCGCCCGCCAAGACAGGATAAAGCATCGCCATGCATGCAACCCCGATAATTTTCGAGAATGAACCGATGCGCCGATCAATTAGCGCCATTTAAAATTTTCATAAACCGAAATATTTTGCAAAATTAAATATTATTGCAAAAAAACCGACGACCGATAAGATCGCATGGAGGATCGCATCCTCTTTCGATGCAAGCGTGCTCCTATCGCGACCGCCCCCCACTTCGGTCTTACTATTTTTACGCCAGAATGACTCAGATTTAGCCCGCAGATTCATAACACCCCTTTTTCCTCAGTTAAAGCACTAGGAGGGGCAATGTCAAGCGCTGGCACGCCGCCACCTTGCTGCACAAACAGCCAGAACCATAACCGAAGCTGGAATGCTGCCTGGCTTGAGCTCACTGACGGCCTTCTCCGTAAACACTTGCGCTGCTATGACCATTGAGCCTATTCCTTCGTAGTTAGATCTAGCCTGATCAGTCTTGATTCCAGCGCCGCCTCAGCAAAACAACGAAGTCTTCGACCACACGGCGCGCATCCATCGACAGCACTTGCCTGACTTGGTGAGCGGGAGCCAGGAACACTGGTTCCTCATGCTCACCCTGTCGCCATGGGAACTGTCCCGAATTGGGGCTCGCATCATGCTCCGCCCTCGTGCGCCACGCACCGCCGCCATCCCCACTGAGCCTAACGGCTGGCACGATGTGGGTGATTCTCTCAGTCGGATCGATCCGCGAGAGCAGCCATGCCGCATATCCAACTGCGCTGGCCAGTTTGCTAGCTACGTCCTCTTCCAATACCACGGGGATCCCCATCCCGCGCGCGGGAGGCGGCACGGGAAGACTGATCAACAGATCACCGTTTGGCCAAAGGCGCACCGATGCCCCAGACCTGTGGCCGTCATCCTGATCCACAACGAGCGCCTCACCCTCCAACCGGGATCGGCTACCGGCCGCTCGATCAAAAATCAGGTGAGGACCAAAGAGTGCGCTCTGCTGCATCTCCGCAATCAGGGAAGGAGCCTCCATCTCTGCGGGTCGAAGGATGGCTGAGACGGGACCGCTGGCTATTGCCAGCTGAAGGGTATTCGCCCCATACCCCCGCTCAAGCGCAGGAAGGAGCCTAGTCGCCCTAGCCTTCAACTCTTCAGGATTCAGTGGCGCTACGGCATGCGCCAGCTCGTGCCGATGAATGGCGCGGGTCGCCTTGTCTTCCAGGTCTTCTGGGGAGGCAAATTCTTGGCGAAAAAGCCCACCCTCCCACCCTCCAACTTCATTGATCAAAGCAACTTGGCTGTCTTCTGGCTCAGCACCTGCCTGCAGGAAGACAAGTATCGGCTTCCGGTTTCGCGCTTCCAGAATTTCTTCGTGAGTGGCCGAAACCCCGCCCGCCTGAGGGACACCGTAGCGAGATCCCAAGACCAGGATCACAAGATCGGACTCTCGCACTCCGCCAAAGCAAGCGACCTGGGGTGAGCTTGGCCTAGCGCCGAAGTCCTCCGCCATGATGGGAGCGTGCCCCAGCCTCTCGACGGCACGCTTCACGGCGGCTCGTTCGGCTTCCATCCCGGAAATCAACGAACTAATGAAAACCTTCATCTCGACACCCCAGATACGACGGTTGAGCGCCAGCGTTAAGCCGGACCAAGAGCCAAGGCCCCATTAGACGATCAGGCGGTCTCCCAAGATGAGACAGCAGGGGCACAAGGCTGCCCCTGCTTGGATGAATCATCCAGGGAAAGCCGGGAACTTTTCGGCGGGGTGAGCCGCCTTCCAAGTCGTGTAAGCGGAAGTCCCTTCCCAGGCAGCGAACGCACGAGGAGTTCTGCCTCGGCCGCTCCAGGTTTCGCCCGTGTGTGGGAGCCAATACTTGGGCGCGACTTCCTTCTTCACACCTCCCGCCTTCTTGGGCACATCCGCCGCCAGCATGCTGACGATCTCGGCGCGCTGCTTCGCAGAGAAGCTCTTACCGTATTGCGAAACGAGGTTGGCAACCTCCGCGAAGGCATCAGCGGCTTGTTCCTGGAGAAGCTGAACTTCCTGCTCCTCAAGCTTGCGCAGCTCTTCAGCAAGCTTGGCTTTAGCGGAGGCAATGGAATCGAGTGACGGCTTGGTCATTCTTAAAAAACCCGAGATAAGTGCGATGAGATGAAACAATGGCCTATGGCGATATTAGGAAACGCCAGTAGCACCATGCCCTATACGCTATCGCCTCCCGCAGCCGGGCACAAGCCAGTTGCCCCCCCTCTTTTCACAGAGCAGAAGCGAAGAGGGACAACATCTCCGTTTGACAAGCTAGCGCCCAGCCTTAGCCTTTGCGGCGGAGCGTATGAATTGAAAACATTGAACGAGCTAAGCACAGCGGTACAAACAGGCGACATCTCAATGGTTCTGTCACTAATTGAGATGTCAAACATACCATCAGAGTTCGCCTGGGAAGCAGTTTCCTATGCCATCTCATCGGAACGCGGACACGTTATAGACTCGCTCCTTCCCAAGCTAGTTCCAAGGAAGACACCCTACCCTTTGGCTTTCGCTGCCAAGAGAGGCATGGCTTCAGTCGTGAAAAAGCTCATACCCCTATCCGATCCGGCTCCCGCAGGCGAGCAATCTCTAGTGCTCGCTAATGCCGCGAGAAGCGGCAGCGTTGAAACTGTGTTAGCTCTGTTACCGGTGACCGATCCACTGGCCGACGACTCAAAGGCGCTAGAGGAGGCCGCAAAGGCAGGGCATGTTGAGGTTGTCCGCCTTCTTATTCCTGTCAGCGATCCTAAGGCACGCGAAAGCAGCGCACTGAGCGCAGCAGCGCGGGGCGGCCATGCGCGGATAGTCAAGCTGCTGCTACCGGTATCCTCATCCATCATCTGTGCGACTCAAGTCTTCCCGGCCGTGGCGGCACTTGGGCATATACCCGTTCTAAAGGTCCTCCTAAAAGCGAGGCTGCCAGATGCAGGCGACACCTACACCCTTGGCTTGGATCTAGCCGCCAGGAACGGGCATGCATCAGTAGTTGACCTGCTTATCCCAGCAATCGAGCGCGCGGGACGGCCCAGGGGATGTGGTTCGAACGCGATATGTGAAGCAGCCAAAGCGGGACACACTGACGTGGTCAAGCGGCTGATCTCGTTCGTCTCGCGGGCTGATTGCGCTGCTGCAATGGCGGTCGCATTTACCGAAGGAAAGGACGCCGTTCTTGTCGCGCTTCTTCCACATGCTGACGCAATGGAGGCGGAGTCCCACATCTACGGCGTGGAAAGCAAAGCAGCCTTTAGGCGAGAGCTAGATCGGATAGCAGCTGAAGTGCAGTGCAGTGCAGTGCAGTGCACTTGATATGACTACCCGGGTTCTACCCCGAAATCACGGACGGTTGTAAAAGGGCTGAGAACTTCTGGTCTTGCCTGGCGACCCTTCGTCGCATCCTCGGGTTGTGGAACCGCTCGATGTATTCGAACACATCCGCCCTCGCGGCATCGAGCGTTGGGTAGGTCATGCGGTAGACCCGCTCGCGCTTGAGCAGGCCGAAGAAGCCTTCGCACGCGGCGTTGTCACCGCAGTGGCCCACCGCGCTCATCGAGCACACCAAGCCGTTGGCCGCCAGGTAACGCTGGTAGTCGCCGCTTCGGAACTGGCTGCCACGGTCGGAGTGCAGGATCAGTGGATGGCTGCCTTGGCGCTGCCAGACCGCCATCTGCACGGCCCTGATCACCATCTGACGATCCTGACGATGATGCATTGACCACCCCACCACCCGCTGGTCAAACAGGTCCAGCACGATGCACAGATACAGCTTGCCTTGCCGGGTCTTGAGCTCGGTGATGTCGGTGACCCACCTGGTCTCCGGCTCCAACGCGGTGAAGTCCCGCTCCAGCAGGTTGCGCACACCCGGCGGCGTCAGCGCCGGCTTGCCGCGCTGGCCTCGCCGCTTCGGTCGCGGCCAACCCTGCAGGCCATCGGTCGCCATCAGACGCGCCACCCGGTTCAGGCTCGCCGTCTCGCCTTCCTCGGCAAGGTCTTCATGCATCCGGCCGGCGCCCAATGTGCCCCGGCTGTCCTCATGCAACTCACGGATCCGGCCGAGCAAGCGCTGGTTGTCGCGCTCCCGGGCACTGGGCAAGCGCTTACTCCAGTCGTAGTAACCGCTGGCCGAGACCCGCAGGCAACGACACATCAGTCGCACTGGAAACTCATCGCGGCAACGTTCGATCACCTGATACCTCAGGATGATCCCTTGGCAAAGAACGTCGCCGCTTCTCGCAAAAAATCCCGCTCCTTCTTCACCCGGGCCAGCTCGCGCTTGAGCCGCGCCAGTTCCTCGTCCCGGGGCGTCCCGGTGCCACCGAAGGCCACCTGGCCCCGGCTCTGGGCCTCCCGCTTCCAGCGGGTCAGCAATGCATCCCGGATCCCCAGCTCCCGGGCCACCTGGGCACAGCTGACGCCCGGCTGGCTGGCCTGCTCAACCGCACCGCGCTTGAACTCGGTGCTGAACTTCCTTCGCTTCGACATGAACACTCCTCATGGCCTTGATCGGCCTTCTCGTAAGTGTCCGTGAAAACGGGGGTGAACCCCCCCCAGGGCAATCAGTAAAGAAATTAAGAGAAGCCAGAGACTCTGATCCCCAATCCCAGAGAGGAAGGGGCGATTAGCATTTCCTCGAAGAGGATCCAAGCCTGGCAACAGGAATGATCTGGAAGATATTTTTGAGAGCACAATCACAATTTCGAAATGCCTATTCTGTAAGAAAGCACGCTTAGGCGTAAGCATTCTCAAAATCGTACAGTACAGAAATGACTGCAAGATAGAAGCGGTCACCAAAGGCAAACCCTTGCGCCACAGCGCTTGGCAACGCACACCCCACTAATCTCCTCTAAAAGTTTTCGCGCTAATTCCAACGTTCCGGCGAATGCCTAAGCAACGCGGCAACCCTCTAGATCTCGTTTGACGAATCATCGCTAGGCCTTAGCACTGCTCCCATCATCTACGGAGACAGCGCAATGCCAAAAACAGTAAAGAACTTCCTTCAAGACTTCCCTTTCAATCCCGACGCCGATGACACGCTGCAACTTAAGGGCATCAGGATCGGGTGCTTCCGGATTGATGAACTGGTCATCACCGGACGCGAAGCGGCCATCCATGCGCAAGAGATCCTCAACGCGGCTATGGAGCGCTCTCGACGCTCTCGCATCAATGCCGCAGGCACGCGCTACCTTGAGCCCCTATCCGCAGGCCACCCCGCCCGGCTTCTTTCCGTAGAGATCAAGGACTATCTGGGAGATAGAGAGCGCCGCTGCCTCGCACAAGAGACCATCGACTCCACAGCCCGAACCCTGCGGCTTCTCCAGATGACCTGCGGCGACATCCCAGTCTCGCGCATTGACCACCCTCACATCTACCGACTCTGGGATCTCATGCGCTGGTCACCCCCAGGCCTCTTCTCTGACCCCGCCTATCGAGGGATCAGCTATGACGAAGCCATTGCCTGCGGCAAGGAGCTAGATGTTCCTCAGCTTGCCCCTGCAACGCTCGAACGTCATCGACGCTTCCTGGTCTCCTTCTTCAATCAGCTGGTCAAGACGAAAGCCATTGAAGCGTCCCCCATGGCCGCGTTCGCGGAGATCAAGAAAGACCTGGTCACCGATCCCAACAAGCCTGAGCGCCTCTTTGATGAGGAAGACCTAAGGCGTATCTTCGACCCAAAGACCTTCATTCCTTGGGCAAGCAAGTATCCCCACCGATGGTGGCTTCCTATGATCGGTCTGTATACGGGCGCACGCATCAACGAGGTCGCTCAGCTGAAGGTGGCCGACATCGTCCAGGAGAGCGATGTCTGGTGTATCCGCATCCAGAAGACCGTAGACCCTGACCTAGCGCACCGGACCCGGCTCAGGAGTCGGCAAAGCCTAAAGGGCAAGGCATCTATCCGCACCATCCCTATCCCCAAGCCGCTGCTTGACGCAGGCTTCCTGGACTTCATGGATGACATCAGGGACTGTGGCCACCCTCGCCTCTTCCCACACCTATCCGCTGGCGTGAACCGTAAGACCGGTGAGACCAATGCTCGCTACAGCCTGGCTGCGCTTAGCCAGTTCAGCCGCTACATGAAGGACCTCGGCTTCCCCAGAGGCGTCGGGTTCCATGCCTTCAGACACACCATCGCCACAGAGCTCCACCATCAGAACGTCCCTGACGAAGATATTGCTCTGATAACGGGCCACTCCGTCAGCAAGCGCGTGCCGGTGCTTCACGAGGCCTACTTCCACAAGAAGCCCGTCGTAATGCGGAGGAAGCAGATAGAGACCTTGGAGAAATACAGGCCTGCCGTGGTGCTTCCAGTCTATGCCAAGGGGCAATTCAAGCGATGCTTGAAGGACAAAAAGAGGTTCTATCCTTAAGCATCGAAGCAGAATCAGCCCAGCCGGGAGGTAGTCCAGCCTCCACGCTGACTAGCCTTGCTACATGGGATACATTCGAGGCCTGTGGGCAAGGCTAGGACGCCGCCGAACCATGCCCCTGACATTTCTGGTCCCAGAAGGAGCTGGTAGCTAAATGGATTCAACTCGATTGCGGGCACCTGTTACCCATCGTTTCAAGCCAGTCGGCGCCTGCATCTATTGTGGTGCTACACAAGGGCGCTTGACCGAAGAGCACATCGTGCCGAAAGGCCTTGGTGGAACTCTCGTACTGCCAGATTCAAGTTGCGATCCGTGTGCAAAGCTTACGTCCCAGTTAGAAATGAGAGTGCTTCGCGGATTTTTGGATCGCGGCCGACAATCTTTGGGAATAAAGGGTCGAAAATCTCATCGACGGCCCGCCACGGAATCGATGAAACAGACCTTCATACGCGCCGACAATTCCTTGGTTGAGCACGATGTCCCTTGGGATCAAAGCGTCAAAGTCATGCACCTCCCCGTCCTTCCTCTGCCCGGTTTCCTCGACCCAAAATTTCCGCCCGATCCTTCTGCAGAGGGCATAGAGGTTTCCGCCATGGATACGCTGACCATGGGACTTGGCGAGGGGGAGACAGTTCGCGAGCATACCTCTGTCGGCATCCAGTTTCAGGACAGGATGGACATCTGGTCATTCGTCCAGATGCTGGCCAAGATTGCACACGGCTACCAGGTCGCGGTGCACGGCGCTTTTCCTATTGAGCAAAGCCCACTGGTGCCCATCATTCTTGGCAAGCGATGGGATGCGCGAAACTGGATTGGTTGCACAGAGCAGGATCCGCTTCCATCTGATCGTCAGTGCTTGCACCTTCTCCAAGACGTTCCATTGACGGGCGGTGATGGCTCCAGCGCTTCGATGATCCGCATCAAGCTGTTCGCCGACTATCCGAGCCCGACCTACGCTTTAGCGGCCAGACTTCAAGCCTGAAACGAGAGCGTTGCCTTCCGACCAATAGGCGCTGCGCCTGGACTTCGAACTAGACCAGCGTAAAGACATAGGACACCTTCATGGCTCAACCGCAGGATTCGACCGTCGCAGTAATGATTGACTGCGACAACGTTGCTCCCGAGATCGTGGATTTCGCGCTACTCATGGCCGCACAGGCCGGGCGCGTAACGCTTCGGAGGGGCTATGGCAATCGCACTACCTTAGGCAACTCTTGGCAAGAGGCCCTGGTTCGCCAGGCATTCACCCCATGCCTTCAGTTCCAATACGCAGCGAAGAAGAACACCTCCGATATCGCCCTGGCTCTAGATGCACTGGAGGCGCTATTCGATCAGCGCGCAGACATCTTCTGCTTGGTGACCAGCGACTCCGACTTCGCCTACCTCTGCAGGAAGCTCCGAGAGCGCGGCGCCACCGTTTTGATCGTCGGCGAAGCAAAGACCCCCGACGCTTTGCGCAATGCCTGTGATCAGTTCTTCGAGTGGTCCGCCCAAGAAGCCTCATCGCCAGAGCCGTCTGATCTTCAGGACCCGCCGCATCCTGCTGACCACAGTAACGAAGCCAAGACCACCGGCAGCGCACCGCTCCCGAAGCGTCGCCCTCGGTTCGTCATCGAGGCTGTCTCACTGCTTGCCGGTAGCACGCCAGAGGGCAAGGTAAGCCTCAACTCCTTAGGCTCATACCTGAAGCGAGCAGATTCCGGCTTCTCGCCTGGCATCTATGGACATTCCGGTCTTCTCAACATGGTGAAGACCTACGATCTCCTGTCACTCAAGCAGGAAGAGAATGGGCAGTGGTCGGTGAGCCTGGCACCTAAGCCAGAGACAGCCTGACGCAGATCATCATTGCCGTTTAGCGTATTGCACCCCAAAAGGCCCCGCCTCGGCGGGGCTCAGATCCCAGCAGTCGTCTGGAAAATCCACAGTTGTACATTCGACTGCCAAGAGCTTCACTCTGAATTAGGTCAACTGGCGACGAACAATCATATGAGCAGCTTCTCTATTCGAGAAATGACATTACTTTTCGGTGGCTTCACGCCAATCGGATGAACTTTTATATCACCGGTCTTTATATCGACCTCATACAATCTACTTTTCTTAGCGCCACCAAAATTCCAATGACTTCCGGGAGTTGCGCTGGGCTCCAAAAAATAGGTTACGGGCCCGATTGATCCGCGAGGAGTCCACACATCCAAGCAGGACAGCAAAATTGCGGGCAGGAACTCAGGGGTGATTCCTACAAGATCCCAAACGTTCTTTTGTTTAGCAACGTCACACGCTGTCTCAAGTTCAAGCCACCCCAAACCCTTCGCCAGACCACGCATCTCCATATAGACGCCCAACAAATTTTCTCGCGCATAGTCGCGCGAAGCGTGCGATGCTCCAGGACTCATCGGGGCATTTAACAAGTACGAAGTCGGAGGATTCGATAGAATCGTAGGGCAACTTGAATTCATCTGGTGGGAAAAATAGCAATCCACCTGTAGTGAGTGCTCACCTTTAACCAACAAATCTTCATTACAGATCAAACATCTCGGCGTGTTACCACGGTGACGAGCCAGCCAGTCCAAGATGCTAACCGCTCTACGCCCAGCGTCAGAAGAATCGTACGCATACTTGAGTCCCATACCCGTCCACACCAGCGACCTCAGGAATCATGATCTTCTCATTTCATGCAAAGAATTCCAATCATCATTTCGTAGTGGCTGTGTATCTCAGTATTAACCGGTCCAGCGACCACGGGTATCCCGCCCTCTCGGTGTCAACCCGGGCCTTTCGCGTCCATCCGGGCAATGACCTGACACGCCTTGAGCTGCGCAGCGAAAACAACATTGTTACCAAATCAGGGCGCCGAACTCCGAAACCCTTCTCCGCCCACACCCGCACGCCGTGTGCAGATTGATTACCCTTGCCGCAGGCTTTTCCGATCATAGCTGCAAACGAACTTGCGAATGCCAAATCAGCAGCAGTTGTACGCCACCAACGCCATACATCTTGTCTAGACCTGAATTCCAATGGCAGGGGCTCCGAGCCATCATCGTCAGCAAAACCGATCCTCCAAACTATGTCCTGAATCTCCTCGTCGTAAGGTGCTGCGCGTTCGACCTTAAGACCAAGGCCCAAGAGATAGTTGATAAGCACGGCGTCAGCGGAATGGCATTTGGAGGTCATGTTGAAAATCTAGCCGCAAAATCAAGGGCGTCAAGCAGTCAACGGAAGCCGAGAGTTCAGCCGTAACACAAGGTAATTCTAGGGCCAAGCCCTTGATAGCGCAGGGGTTGGCGCTCCTCACCACTTATGCATTAAGCTGCTGCCATCACGGAATGAGGCGGGCCACCCATGCGCGTTCGACGCTTAGAGCTTCGTAATTTTCGCGGAATCTCCGAAGGCCGGGTTGATTTCAACGGCCACACCCTACTAGTCGGGGGCAACAATGTTGGCAAATCAACTGTCTGCGAAGCACTAGACCTCGTCATGGGGCCGGAGCGCCTGTTTCGTCGGCCAATAATCGATGAGCATGACTTCTTCCAAGGCCGCTATCTGGACGAAGGAGGTGCGTCGATTGATATTAGGATCGAAGTTATACTCCTCGATCTCTCAGAAGAGGCCTTGCGGCGTTTCGGCGGGCATCTTCGACGGTGGAATGACGAGGACAAGTCATTTATCGATGAAGGCGGCGCGGCGCTTAACGACGCTGATGCTCCCAATGTCGTGTGGGCATTGCCATTAGTTTTCATGGGTCGCTACGACAGAAGCGATGATGACTTCGTCGGGAACACGTTCTTTCTCCACCCAGAGCCAGAGCCCACCGAAGACCCTGATGAAGAACCTGAACTGGGCGCCGGCCTCACGCGCTTCACACGGGAGCATAAACGGCTTTGCGGCTTCGTTTTTCTGCGAACAATCCGTACCGGATCTCGTGCCTTAAGTCTTCAGAGAGGTTCGCTTCTGGACATCGTCCTTAAGTTGAGCGGTGATGGGGCGCCGCAGATGTGGCAGGACACATTGACTAGACTCCAAGCATTAGACCCAGCCGTTGGAGACATTGAGCAGTTACGAGAGATTCGGGACAAAATTCGCTCCCGGATGGGCAGATTTGTGAACCTGCCGCCGGGAGACGAAGCAACCGCATTCTTCGCTTCTGACCTGACAAGAGAGCACCTAAGAGAAGTAGTGCGACTCTTTGTGGCAACTGAGCCTGGCTCTCACCTCGTCCCATTCAATCGCCTTGGCACCGGATCGGTCAACCTGCTTGTGTTCGCGCTGCTCACCTTCATCGCAGAACTAAAGGATCGGCACTCCGTCATCTTTGCAATGGAAGAGCCCGAAATTGCGCTTCCCCCTCATACTCAAAGGCGAGTCACACGCTTCGTGCTATCTGAGATGGGACAGACCATTGTCACATCTCACTCTCCCTATGTGATTGAGCGATTTGAGCCAGCTCAAATCGTCATGCTGAGCCGCAATGGCGATGGCAGCCTATCTGGGCAGCCTGTCGATGCGGATGACCTTAAGCCTAAAACCTATCGGACGAATAGTCGGCAGTTCGCCGAAGCTATTCTCAGTCGTGCCGTCTTGGTGGTAGAGGGATCAACAGAAGCATCGTTGCTTCCCGTTGCGTCTCAGATCATGGAACAGACGCTTGGGGCTGACGCGTATTCACACCTCGATTTAGACGGGGTCAGCATCTTCAATGCTGATGGAGATGGGGCGGTACCGCGATTCGGCCCAGTGTTCGCTTCGTTAGGAAAGCTCTCATTCGGTTTCTTTGATAAGCCGAACAACCCACTCACCAATGATGCGAAGACCAAGCTGGAGAGTTATTCTACTTTCTGGGAAGCGCCAGAAAAAGGGATTGAGAATGTTCTCCTAGCGGAATCTCCTATCGAGGTGGTAAAGCGCTTCATGGCCCAAGCGTCGCAGCGAGAGGATTTCCCGGATATTGCCCCCTACAATCCAGAGGCCTCGCAGGCCGATATTCTTGAACTAGCGCGAAAGGTTCTGAAGGCAAGAAAGGGCGAAGCTTTTGGCTATGCCGCCATGCTGATTGCCCAATGCGAGCACGCAGATGAGTTGCCTCAGACGGTCCGGGGCATACTTCAGTCGATTCATGATTCACTCAAGGGCATCCCCGAGGTGGGAGAGCCCCCAGCACAACTCGCTCCAGGTGAAGATGCTTGATTCGCATTGATCTATGTGAGAAGAGAATGGGCATCCTTGCCCAAGACGGCCATTTGCTCGTGGAGGGTGGCCCTGGCTCTGGAAAGACGACCATTGCGCTGCTCAAAGCTAAAGCGCGCACGAAAACGCTTCGACCCGGCCAACGAATTCTCTTCCTTAGCTTTTCTCGCGCTGCCATCCGCCAAGTCCTTCTACGGTGTAGAGAACTCCTCACCTCTGAGGAACGGTCCTTCATTGAGGTTCAGACCTACCACGCATTCTGCATGTGGGTTCTGCGCTCCCACGGACGTCTTCTGCATGGGCATCCACTGCATTGGCTGTATCCGAGGGAAGAGCGCCTCAGAAAGTCGAATTTTGAGGGCAATTGGTTAGAGGAAAGCCATCGCCTCGCACAAGATGAGGGTATCTACAGCTTTGACCTATTCGCAAGCGGAGCAGCGAGCTTACTGGAAGGATCTCAAGCTGTCCGCGAACTCATATCAGATCGATATCCGATGATAGTGGTGGATGAGTTCCAAGATACGGACGAAGATCAATGGCGATTAGTCCAACAGTTTAGTCACGCCAGTGACATTTTTTGCTTGGCTGACCCGGATCAGCGAATATTTGACTACCGCGCAAATGTGGACCCTAGACGTGTGAAATTGCTGATCGAACGATTGGCACCAACTATATTCGACTTGGGCGGGGACAATCATCGCAGCCCCAATTCCGGGATCCTAGGGTTTGCTGACGCGATTCTCCACAATCGGGCTCCGCTACCTCAAAGTCGAGACGTAAAGTTACATCACTACCGGCCTAACACATTTCAAACCTCCGTGCATGCTGCGGTGATGTGGACATTTAGCGAGCTCCGAAGACGTGATGTGGTTAGCCCAACTGTCGCAGTACTGGCTCGAAGCAACGCGTTGGTCGCCGAGTTGTCGGAGATTATTTCTCATCCTCACACCTATAATGGGCAAGAGCTCTCACCACTGACTCACAGTGTGGTCTGGGATGCGGAATTGTCCGCGGCTGCTGCGCTTGTAGTAGCCTCAATTCTGGAATGGCCATGCTCACCTGACGCTAGCGGCTTGAATCGCACACTAATGGCGGTTTCGAACTATTACAAATTGAAGCATGCAGAAGAGCAGACGCAGACTTCTTGGAGAAAAGCAGGGCAGTTTGCCGAGGCCGCTGCCAAGGTTACGCAAGGCCAATCGCCCAGAATCCTGGCGGGGCGGCAGTTGGAACAGAGCTATAGAGGCCCGTTGATTTTGAAGGGGGACCCAGTCGGAGATTGGAAGCTCGCACGCGCGGTTATCAGCGGCATTGATGCACTTTCTGACATTTCAAGGGATGTTCGGCTTATTCCATTGTTCCGAGCATCCGCCACTCTTGGAGGTAGCTTGGCGGAGCGCTGGCTCAATCAGGGAAGTTACCTGGGCGTATCACGGCTTGTACGGCGCGCACTCGATCAAGACAAACTTTCCGCAGCGGAGCGGGACCCGCAGGGGTGCATGCTAATGAATATTCATAAAGCCAAAGGCAAGGAATTTGATGGGGTCGTGTTGGTCGAAGGCGCCTTCAAGGGCGCATTTCTGGATGAACGGACGGAACAAGAGCCATTCGAGCGAAGCCGACGGCTCCTGCGTGTAGGCATAACACGCGCCAGAAGTCTTGTGACCTTGGTGCGCCCCCATCAATCTCGGCCGCTGGTTGACTAGGCTACCAGCGTTGGTGGAGATGGCAAAAGACGCTGACCTAGCAGTCGTTACAGCGTGCAATTGAACTAGATGCACGATAGTCTTCAGTATCGTTTGCGGTATCTCGCCACGGCTCTTTCAGGTCTCCTTTACCTTTTAATATCAGTTGGTTGCATTGGGTTTGAGACCTCTCCGCCCACCTCCACCAACGAACGGTTCGTCAAGGACCGGAGAAGCCCGGAAATTCCACCAGCGTGGGTTTCCGGGCTTTTTTATTGGCTGCTCTACGCCGCTGCGAAGTTCGACGCCCCGGCGCAATCGCGGTCCGATGCCGTCAAGCAATGTCGGCAATCGCCATCTTCTCTCGCTTTCGACATCACTAAACCACTTCAGAAATTTCCCCCCCTCTCCTTGGGGGGGATGTGTCCGCGAAGCCGTTCGTCCTTGGTCGCCATCAAAAGGAGACCACGGGACACCTGCACCCTTCACATCCAAGCCGAGCCCGAAGGGCACGGCCTGTTCGACACATCTTCCACAAAGGAACTGTATCCATGCGTACGTCGCTTCGGGTTTCCCTTGCCAGTGCCATCACCCTGGTCCTGGCCAGCGCCCCCGCCTTCGCCCAACCCACCGAACGGGTATGGACGCGAGGCATGGCCAGCAACGAGCAGTACAGCAGTTTCATCGTCAAGTACCGGGACGGCAGCAGCAAGCGCGTCTCCGCCACCACCGCGCAGGATGCGCTGAAGAAGCGCCTCGGCGTCCAGCAGCGCAGCAAGCGTTCGATCGGCAACGCACCGCCAGCAGCCGCGTCCGTAACCCATCAACGCCGCATGGGCGGCGGGGCCGACGTGGTCACCACGGACAAGCCACTGGACCTCCCGGAAGCGCAGATCCTGATGCAGCGCATCGCCGACGATCCGGACGTCGAGTATGTGCAGCCGAACTACATGATGAGCGCATTCGCCACACCGAACGACCCACGCTACGGCGAGCAGTGGCACTACAGCAATCCGACCAGTGGCGCGCCTGCCCGGCGCGTGGGATCGCTCCACTGGCCAGGGCGTGGTGGTGGCTGTGGTCGATTCGGGCTACCTCAACAACAACGACCTGCAGGCCAACCTGCTGCCGGGCTACGACATGATCTCGTCGACCCGTCCGTTCAGTGATTGGCAGTGCATCATCGGCGGAATGAATCCCGGCTGTGGCGGATCCGACGATGGCGATGGACGCGACGCCGATGCCTTCGATGCCTCGGGCATCGCACACGGCACCCACGTCGCCGGAACGGTCGCTGCGGTGACCAACAACCAGATCGGAGTGGCCGGCGTGGCCTACAACGCGAAGGTCGTGCCGGTGCGCGTACTCGGCAACCAGGGCAATGGCGGTTCCGCCGACATCATCGACGGCATGCTCTGGAGTGCCGGCATCAACGTGCCCAACGTCCCGGCCAATGCGAACCCGGCCGAAGTCGTCAATCTCAGCCTGGGCGGCCGCCGTGCCTGCTCGCCGGCCGAGCAGGATGCAATCGACGACATCACCGCGCAGGGCACGATCGTGGTGGTCGCCGCCGGCAACAGCAATCTGGATGTGTCCGAGTTCGCCCCGGCGAACTGCAAGGGCGTGATCGCGGTGGCTGCCAACGATCAGGGCGGGCGACGCGCGTTCTACTCCAACTATGGCGCAGGCATCCATATCGCCGCACCCGGTGGTGAAACCTGGTCCTGCCGCGCGTCCGTCGGCGAGTTCCTGCCGCTGGCCACGCCGCCTAGCCAGGCCAACTGCGCCCCGACCCGTCAGCATCCGGCGCAGGGCATCCTGTCCACGGTGGGTAACAACGCCTTCGACTTCATGTCCGGCACTTCGATGGCGGCGCCTCACGTCGCTGGCATCGTCGCGCTGATGCAAGCGGTGGCGCCGGTGCCAAAGACCACCGACCAGGTCAAGGACATCCTGCGTCGCACTGCGCACCCGATCGCTGCAGCGAACTGCCCGGGTGGCTGCGGGCCAGGCATCATTGACGCGGCCGAAGCCGTGAAGGCAGCCAGCAACTGATGGCATGGCGCAGCGGCCCGGCAAGGTCGCTGCGCCCTCTTCCGTTGCTCAGTTCACGTCCGCCGGCAAGCGGCATCGCTTCACCAGCAGCATGCCCAGCATCGGCGCCAGCGCGAAGGTGGCAAACAGCCACCGGGCCGCATGGGCGGTTCCCTCGGCTCCACCCGGATCGATCAATCCCGCGGCATTGGCGACCATCCCGGCAAGCGCAGCCCCGGCCGCGGTGGCAAACAGCTGGACGGTGGTGATCGACGCACCGGCGCGCTCCTGTTCCTCCGGCGGTGCAGAGGTCAGAACGCGTGTCAGCAGGTGGGGCCAAGCCAGGCCCACGCCAATCCCGATGACGGCCAGCGCCACGCAGATCGGCATCATCTGCAACCACGTACCGCTGCCGGCAGCCGGCACCCACAGCACCAGCCCGATCATGCCCAGCCATCCCAGCGCCGGGCCGATCATCAACGCCCGGTCAACGCCGCGCCCGCTGAAGCCGGAGCCGACCAACGACCCGAGCGTCCAACCGGCCGCCATCAACGCCGCGAGATAGCCCGCAGCAAGCGGTGATTGCTGATGCAGCACCTGCAGGAACAGTGGCACGAAGACCTCGCCGCTGGTGATCATCACCACCAGCAGCGACATCAGCCCATACAACGCGGCCAGCCGCGAGTGGAGCCGGAGAGCGCCGGAAGGAAGCAGCGTCTGCTTCGCTCGGGACTCGATCCTCACCAGCACCACTGCGAGGAACACGGCCATCACGATGCCAACGAAATTGTTGACTGCGCTCGAGGATGTACTGCCAAGGGAGACGCTGATGACGGCCAGGGTCAGCAGCAGGATCTGCAGCCACGGGACCGAAGACCTGGCCGCAGCTGAAGACGATGCCTCCCTCTGCGGAAGGACGTTCGACGCCAGCAGCGCGAACAACACGGCAACCGCGGTGACCGACCAGAATGCGGCCCGCCATACGCCCCATTCGGCGAAGACGCCGCCCACCGCAGGTCCGATCAACGTCGCCACGCCCCACATCCCCGAAACCAGGGCCATCGCGCGGGGCCAGAGCGGCTCTTCGAACGCGAGCCGGATCATGGCGTAGGCCAGTGCGAACAGGAAGCCGCCGCCGACACCCTGCACCAGCCGCCCCACCAGCATCATCGGCATCGAGGTCGCGAGCGCGCAGATCACGGCACCGGCTGCGAAGATGAGCGTCGCCAGTGCATAGCTTCCACGAGGCCCGGCACGTTCAAGCAGCTTGATCGACAATGCCGACCCCAGGATGGACGCGACCACGAAGAGCGTGGTGTTCCATGCGTAGAGATCCAGGCCACCGATGTCCTCCACCACGGTTGGCAACATGGTGGTGGCGATGTAGACGTTGACCGCATGCAGTGCGACCCCGCCCGCCAGGGCAAGTGAGCGCACTGCATTGCGGCCGGACAGGAGATCGCCCCAGCGGGTGCCGGGGACGGCGATGCCTTGCTGTTCCATTTTCGTTCAAACCTATGATTCATGACCTGCAGCCCAGGGTTCACATGCAGGAAAAAGGGAACTGCCTTATAAAACCTCATGTATTGATGAGGTCAAGGAACCCCGGCCATGAAGATCGATGTCAGCGTTCCGCTTTCCGTGGGCGAAGTCGCGCGTCGCAGCGGGGTCAGCATTGCCACCGTCCACTTCTATGAAGCCAAGGGACTGATTCATGGTTGGCGCAACAACGGCAACCAGCGCCGCTACCGCCGCGACGTGCTGCGGCGCATTGCCGTGATCAAGGTCGCACAGCGGGCGGGCGTTCCCTTGGCCACGATCAAGATGGCGCTGGATGATCTTCCAGCCGAACGGGCGCCCAGTTCGAAGGACTGGGCAAGGCTGTCCAGCAACTGGCGCGACATGCTGAACGAGCGCATCCGCAGCCTGGTCCAGCTGCGCGACCAGCTCGACGGATGCATCGGCTGTGGTTGCCTGTCACTGAAGGACTGTCCGTTGCGAAACCCTGGCGACCAGTTGTCACAACGCGGCGACGGCGCCGTCTTGCTTGAATCGGACGACGGCAGCCGGAATGGGGCATGATCCATTGCTGCACGCGGCACTGACTGAAACATCGCAAAATGAAGCGGCATCCTCCCCGCGTTGCTGCCCACTACCTACAGAAGGACCTGCGATGAGAACCGTGATCATCACCTCTGCCCTGCTCCTGGCTGCTTTTGCCGCGACCCCGGCTGCGCACGCGGCTGCACCCGCCATCGCGCCGCCCGGCACCGCAACACTCGAAGCCCTGCTGGCCTGCAAGGCAGGCTCCACCTTCAGCGAAGCCGAGGCCATCGATGCCCTGCAGGCAGCCGGCCTGGCCAGGAAGCCTGGTGGCACGTTCGAGCCGGAAACCACGCCGGTCGCCCTGTTCGGCGGTACCGTCACCCATGCCGACGTGAATGTCGCCGAGGGCGAGAAGAGCATCTTCGTCTACTTGAACGGTGTCGACCCCAAGCGCCTGGCCAAGACCTGGTCGGTGACCACGGTCAACGAATACGCCAACACCGAAGCACCGTCCTACGTGAAGCGCATCGACAAGCACCACACCCTGCACGTGATTGCCGGTGATGATTACGAAGGCTATTCCGCTGCCGTGAAGTGCCAGATCACACCGTGACGGCCTGACCCGCGCTAGAGCCAGCGCCGTACGCGCTGGCGGAAGGCTGCGTATGCCTCCGGAAAGCGGGCCGACAGTGCCCGCTCTTCCGGCATGATCTGCCATCGGCTGATGTACAGCACGAACAGCGGCACGGCCAGTAGTGCGGTCAGATTCTGCAGGTACAGCATGGCACCTGCCAGGACAGTGGCCTGGCCCACCAGGTACATCGGGTTGCGCGTGTAGCGGTACACGCCGTGCGTGACCAGCACGCTCGACGTCGCTGGCCGCAGGGGGTTGACCGTGGTGCCCACGCGCCGGAAGGCCAGCTTCGGCAGCAGGTTCAATAACACGCCGAAGGCCATCACCAAACCCGCAAGCAACTCCGGCACGGGTAGCTGCAGCGCCCCGCCCGGCTGCCATCGGCTGCCCATGTAGCCGATGGCGGCGCACAACAGCATCACAAGAGGCGGAGGAACACGGGTCTCAAGCCATCGCATCGCAGCCCCGCATTCATCCTGTTCACCCCAGTGTCACACGGGAATGCCTGAATCGCCCGGTTGGCGGCATTTCCGCGCTCCAAACCGACCGCCCGGTATCTTCCGCTTTGACATGCCGACCGCTAGAGTGGCGCCACCGCGCAGGAGGATCGTATGGCAACCACGGGCTTGGGCTTCATCGGCCGCACGACCCTCATCATCACCGTGCTGCTCACCCTGGGCGGCTGCGCGACGTTGCGCCAGTTCGGGCCGTCGGTGCAGGTGGCCTCGGTCACCCCCGGCCAGTACATCGCCCTGAAACGCGGCGACATCCTGACCACCGGCAAGCTCAGTTCGGCCACCATGGAGACGCTGCGCGTCGCCGGCCTCGACGAAGGCGTCTGCGCCAAGCCAGGCCTGCCCTGCATCGAGGCCATGGAAGGCAGCATCGTGGTGCGCGAGGAGGACAAGCGCTCAAGCCTGGCCGAGCTGTGGCTGCAGTATGCGATGACCTTGCCCGCGCCCAAGCGGGAGTACTCCACGTCAGGCCGCGCCAAGAGCGCGATCACCGAACTGGATGCGGACTTCCAGCCGCGCCTGGACGCGTGGATGCAGGTCGCGCGCCAGGCCTATGCCTATCTGTTCTTCACCGAGCGCACTGCCAACCAGCGCGGCTTCGAAGATCGCCAGACCCAGGTGCGCGACTACTACAACCTGGCCGTGCAGGAAGCCTCGGTACAGCTGTACGACGCCTATGCCACGGGCCGCGTGCACGGCCAGGCCAGCCACTTCCAGCTGGGCCGCTGGACCTTCGTGCTGGCCCCTTCAGGCGAAGCATCACCGCTGGATACGCGTACCCCTACCGAACTGGTACCGGCGGCCTCGCTGTCGTTCACTGGCACGCTGCGCAGCGTGCATCGCCGCGATGGCTTCGGTGCCGAACTGGTGGCGGTGATGAACGATCCGGCTGGCAGCACGGCCACCCCGCCTTCGGCAGCGACGCCCGCCGCGCAGGCAAGCACCTCGGCCGCGCAGAGCTGGAGCGAGATGCCCTCCCCTTCGATGACGGTGCTGCTGCGCTTCTCCGGAAAGAACCTGTGGGAAGTGCTGCACGACGACGAGCCGGAACTGGAGATCCACGATCCCTACCAGGTCACCGAAGTCACCCTGCATGGGCAGCAGGTGCCATTGGCCGCGAACTTCACCGCAGGCTACGCACTGTGGCTGGCGCGCTCAATTTCAGCCACCAATCGCTGCGTTCGCTGTTCGGTGGCAAGGGCGGCATCGACACGCCGCATCTATACATGATGCAGCCCTACGACCCGAACCGCCGCGTGCTGCTGATGATCCATGGCCTGGCCAGCAGCCCGGAAGCCTGGGTCAACGTCGCCAACGAGCTGATGCGCGACGACGAGATCCGCCAGGACTTCCAGGTCTGGCAGTTCTACTACCCGACCAACATGCCCATCGCGATGAGCCACGATGCGATGCGCCACACGCTGGATGAGGTGTTCAAGCACTTCGACCCCAGCGGCAAGGCGCAGGCCTCTCATGACATGGTGCTGGTCGGGCACAGCATGGGTGGGGTGATCTCACGGCTGATGGTGTCTTCTTCCGGCGACCACCTGGTAGAGACCCTGCTGGCGACCGCACAGATGACGCCTGCGCAGCAGGAGCTGCTGCGCACCAAGGGCGCGCCGGTGCTGACCTTCCTGCCGGAACCGGAAGTATCGCGCGTGGTATTCATTGCCACGCCGCACCGCGGTACCGATGTGGCGAGCACCCGCCTCGGCCGCTGGATCGGCCGCCTGGTACGGCTGCCACTGACCGTCCTGGAGGACGTGGCCACCATCGCCAACGACGGCAAGATCGATCGCAACGACGGCAAGCACGGCTACCAGATGAACAGCATCCAGAACCTGGACAAGGACGATCCCTTCGTGCGCGCCGTGGCCGACCTGCCGATGGCACCGAAGGTGCGTTACCACTCGATCATCGCGCGCCAAGGCAGATGGTCCGCTGGAAAAGACCGACGACGGGCTGGTGCCCTACTGGAGCTCGCACCTTCCGCACGCGGATTCGGAGAAGGTGATCGTGTCCGGGCACAGCGTGCAGGAAGCCACGCCGGCCATCGTCGAACTGCGGCGGATCCTGCATGAAGACATGCAGGAGCACGACCGGCAGAACAAGTAACGCAAGCGTGGCGGCATCTCGGCAGCAGTGCTCTGGCGGGCCGGGACACCGCCACTGAGGCATGACCGGCGTACTCAGCCTTGTCCGTGGGCCGCAGCGTCGGTGATCAGTTCGGCCACCGCTACCGGCTGCGATGCCAACGAAGCATGACTGGCGTCCAGCGTAATGCTGGCACGTGGCTGCATGCGGGCCGCCATGCGCCGCTGGTTGTCAGGGTGGATCATGTGGTCAGCGCTGGAGACCTGGTACCAGCTCGGCTTGTGTCGCCACGCCGGGTCACTGACGGCATCACCGAACGTGCTCGCCATCGGCGCCTTCTGCGTGACCGCCATCACCCGCGCCTCGTCGGCCTGCAGGTCCTGGCAGAAACTCTCGTGAAATTTTCCGGGCTGCAGCCACAGATAGCCGTCGCTGTCCGGCGCCAGATTGGCCGCCGCCTGCGGCAGCTGTTGCTCGGTAATGCCACCGGGACTCTCACCCGCATCCGGCGCGAACGCGGCGATGAACACCAGGCCGGTCACGTTGGGTTCGTTTCCGGCTTCGGAGATCACCGCGCCACCATAGGAATGACCGACCAGCAGCACCGGCCCCGGGATCTGGCGGATCATGCGCCGGGTTCGCTCTGCGTCGTCGGCCAGCGACGTCAATGGCAGTTCCACGGCATGCAGGTCGTGGAAACCCCGGCGATCGAGCTCCAGGATCACCTTGGACCAATGCGCGGCGCCCCCCCAGAAACCATGAACCAGAACGATGCTTGGCTTGCTCATCTTGCAGAACTCCTCACTTGGATGGGATCGTTGCCCGACAGCCACCAGCGCTGCCTGAAGCCACCCGACCAGACTACGGATCGCCTCTGCCAGCGGCGATGCACGGACTCCTGAAAACCATGCCAAGGCTCCACACCACCGAATCGCTCCAGGCCGGATCCGATGCCTTGTTTGCGATCTTCCAGTCCTCGCGCATGCACGGCGGCGACATCACCCGCCACGTCGTGCAGCCCGATGGAACCCGCATCATTGCCGAGGGCGCGGCTGCTTCCATTTCATCGAACAGGGCACGGCACGTCTGCATGCGGATGCAGCGGTCGTGCCACTGCAGGCCGGCGAGCTGCTGTTGATGCCGCATGGCCGGACACATCGCATCGACTGTGCCGGCGAAGCTCTGCAGCCCGTCCATCTGACCACGGCATCCTTTGGATTTGACGGCCCAGGCAGCCAGTTGCTGCTTGATGCCCTGCCCGGCTGGCTGCATGTCCCCGGGGTGGACCGGATGCCAAACGGATTTCCCGCCAGCTCGGCCGATTGGGTGGCGGTTACCCTGGGCGCGATCCAGGTTGAAGCGGCCCGGCCCACCCTGGGCAGTGGGCTTATGCTGTCACGCCTGCTCGACCTGTTGTTTGTCTGGACGCTGCGCTACTGGCTGGGAACCTCCAGTCCACACAACTGCCAGCGTCTGCATGCGCTGGCCGACCCATTGATAGGGCGGGCACTGGCGTTGATGCAGGCACACCCCGCACAGGCATGGACGGTCGAGTCTCTGGCGGCAAGCCTGAATCAATCGCGCTCGAATTTCGCGCAGCGGTTCAGCCTGGCCACTGGCATGTCACCCATGCGCTATCTCGCTGGATCGCGGCTGCAACTGGCCGCAGAGCTGCTGCGCAGCGGAAACCGGCGGGTTTCTCAGATCGCCGGAGACGTCGGGTATCTCTCCGAACCGGCATTCAGTCGTGCTTTCCGCCGCGCCTTCGGTATGAGCCCGAATGCCTGGCGCCAACAGGTGGCAACGTCGCGCGAATGAGGGGAAAACCCTCATCGCCTGTACGCATCCGCCCTTCTATGCTGGCTCCACTACCCCACTGGAGGTCCGCATGAACACACAAGAGCCCAGCCGCCACCCCAGCCCCGATCCGGCCGAGCGCGACGCCTTCTTCCCGTCGCCGTACTCGCTGTCACAGTTCACATCGGCGAAGAGCGACCTGTCCGGCGCCGACTATCCCGACGCGCGCCGCGATGGCCGCTGGAAGGTGCTGATGATCGCTGCGGACGAACGCTATCTGCCCACCGCCAACGGCCACCTGTTCTCCACCGGCAACCATCCGGTGGAAACCCTGCTGCCGATGTACCACCTGGACAAGGCCGGCTTCGACATCGATGTGGCGACGCTGTCCGGCAACGCCGCCAAGTTCGAGTGGTGGGCATTCCCGCATGAGGACAAGGAGATCGGCGGACTGTACGACCGCTACGAAGCCCGCTTCCGCCAGCCACTGCCGTTGGAAGAGGTGGTGGCAGGCCTCGATGCCGCGTCGGACTATGCAGCCGTGTTCATTCCCGGTGGCCACGGCGCCCTCATCGGACTGCCGCAGAGTCGCGCGGTAAAGGCGGCTCTGCACTGGGCGATGGCCGAGCAACGTCACATCATCACCCTCTGCCACGGCCCGGCCGCATTGCTGGCCACAGGCGTTGACGAGGCCGACGGTGGTTCGCTGTTCCGCGGCTACCGCATCTGTGCCTTCCCCGATGCGATGGACCGGCAGACGCCGGAGATCGGCTACATGCCCGGGCAGCTGCCGTGGTTCTTCGGTGAGCGCCTGGCGCAGCAGGGCGTGCAGATCGTCAACGACGGCATCGATGGCAGCGTGCTGCAGGACCGCCTGTTGCTGACCGGCGACAGCCCGCTGGCCGGCAATGCGCTGGGCAAGCTGGCCGCGCGCACGCTGCTCGACGCATTGGCCGGGCGCTGACTGGCGTGAGCGATCTGGTGCAGGCGTTGCTGGAACTGGAACGCGCCCGCTCACTGAGTGCGGTGGGCGCGGTACTACGCGGCATCTCTGCACCGCTGGGCTACGACCGCGTGCTGGTGTTCGCCACCGGCACGGGGTTGGAACGCGGTACCCAGCGCGTGTACTGGATCGAGGGCGACTGGTTCGGCGACGGCAGCACTACCGACCTCGCGCGCTACCTGCACGCCTGTCCGGTCAATCGCCACGTTCTGGACAGTGACGCGCCGTTCTTCTGGAGCAAGCGCCAGGGCGTTCGCGGCGAACGCTATCAGGTGGTAAAGCAGCCACGTGGTGAAGGCCTGCACGGTCTGCAGGTGCCGGTGTTCGGCACCACAGGGCTGGAAGGCGCGATCAGTTTTGCCGGGACAGCGATCGATGCATCGGCCAGCGCGCGACTGCTGCTGGATGCTGCTGCAGCTGCAGCATTCCGTGCCGCACGCCGGCTTTCCGAGACGCCCACCGAGCTTTCCGGAAGTGCGTTGAGCACGCGCGAACGCGAGGTGCTGCGCTGGGTGGCCGCCGGCCGTCGCCAGGCGGAAATCGCGGCCACGCTGGGGCTTTCCGCCCGTACGGTGGAGAATCATCTGCGACGCGCGCCAGCGCCTGGGCGTGGCAACCACCGCGCAGGCGGTGCGTGCTGCCAGTCGGCGCGGCGAGATCGAGGACTGATCCGGGCAAGACACTTCCGGCGCTCTGGTTCGCGTGTTACACACGCCATGCGCATGTGCGCGATTGCAGAAAGCAAGGACGATGCTTATGAAACTGCAACTGGCCGCGATGGCCGCGTTGGTGATGGCAACGGCAACCCTGGCTCCGGTGGCGGACGCCAATGCCGGGGGACCGAAAGAAAATGTTTCGTGCGTGCCGGTGAAAGTGGACCACAACCGGGTCCACCAGCACTGCACGGAAACCTACACCGATGAGTTCGGCAACGTGTACGAAGCCGAGTACTGGATCGACGAGTACGGCAACCCTTACCTGCGCGACTGAGCCGGCAGGGGACTGCGCCGGGCCGCCCGCCGGGCCGGCGCGCATGCAGCAGCTGCCGCTCGGGTGCATGCTCTACCCGGGGGTAGTTGCACGACACCGCGCAGATGCGCGATTGCAGACACAAGGATGATGCCCATGAAACTGCACCTGGCCTCGATGGCCGCACTGGCCGTGGCCTTCGCTGGAATGATGTCGAGCGGCAACGCCAATGCCGGGGTTACCAGCCCACCCGGCAGCGTGACGCGCTGCGAACCATTTGAAGTGGAGCGCTACCGCATCCACCAGCATTGCGTCGTGACCATGCCCGATGCGGACGGCGAGATTTTCCTCACCGAGTACTGGATCGACGAATACGGCAACCCGTATCTGATGTAATCCTCATCGACAAGGAGTGTGGGAATGAGACTGCATAAAGGCGTATCGGTGTGTTCGCTTGCCACCGTGCTGGCCGTGCTGATGCTGGCCCCCGTCGCCACCACAACGGCTGCCGAGGTCATCGAGGTCCAGGAAGAGTGTGTGCCCTTCCGCATCGCTGGCAACGTGTTCCACCAGCGCTGCACGTCGTACGTGGTCTACGACGACGGCACCCGCGAAGTCACCAGTCATTACAACCGTGACGAGAACGGGATGATCTACGACCCCTGATCGCGCCCGCGCGATCCGCCGGGCGGGACCTTCACCGCCCGCCCGGCGTCTTCCATCCGCCCATCCCGGCATATCGCCGACCCCACCGTCCATGGCATGCTTCATGAAACCGTTTTCATGGAATGGAGGAATTCCACGATGTTGTCGCGTTTCCGTCGCCCTGCGCTGTGTGCGCTGCTGGCGCTTGCTCTGCCCGCCGTCGCCTGGGCTGCTGCGCCGGCGCCACTGAAAGTGATGTCGTTCAATGTCCGTACCCCGGCCGATACCGAACCGGGCAAGCGCTGGCCGGACCGTCGCGATGCCATGGTCAAGGTCATCCTCGATGCACACCCGGCCGTGATTGGCACGCAGGAGCTGGTGAAGGAACAGGCCGACTTCCTGTCCGGGCATCTGCCCGGCTACCGCTGGTTCGGTGAAGGCCGCCGCGGTGGCAGCGGCGATGAACACATGGGCGTGTTCTACGACAGCAAGGTGCTGGCCATCGAGGAATCCGGCAACTTCTGGTTATCCGATACGCCCGAAGTACCCGGCAGCATCACCTGGGGCAACCTGTACCCGCGCATGGTCACCTGGGCCCTGTTCCGGCGCCTGGATGATGGCCGCCGTTTCTACTTCATGAATACCCACCTTCCCTACCGCGACGAGGACGAACCGCGCCGGGTGAAGGGTGCCGAGCTGATCGGCAAGCACCTGCAAGCCCTGCCTGCCGACCTGCCGGTGGTCCTGACCGGTGACTTCAACAGCGAGCCCGGCGGTGACACCTACAAGGCGTTCACCCGCCTGCTGCAGGACACACGCACGCAGGTGAAGGCACCGCAGGGACCACGCCTGACCTTCCACGACTTCACCGGCAAGGCCACCGTGCAGCTGGACTGGGTGCTGGTGCGCGGCTTCCATGCCCGCAGTTTCCTCACCGATGACCGCCGCATCGACGGCGTGCTGCCGTCGGATCACTTCCCGCTGGTGGTCGAGCTGGACTGGCCGAAGCACTGAATCTCTGCGGCAGCCGTGGCTACCGCGGCGGCTGCCGCGACAACAGCCGGTACAACGCCTGGTGCTGGTTGCGCGCCTGGCAGATGCGGGCGCCGACAGCAAGGAACACGGCAACGCCGATCAGGCCCAGCCCCAGCATCGGATCAGGCAGTCGCAGGAAACCGATCGCAGCGGCCATCGTCGCCAGCACCAGCAGCACAACGACCGCCACCGAAAGGCCCGCGCCGGGTGGCCCCGGGTCGCCAAACAGCATGCGCTGGGTATCCCGCCTGTCATCACTCATCGTCTTTACTCCCTGGAATCTGCCCCACTAGTTACACGGCGGACACGGCTTCCGGCAGAGTCAGAAACGTCACGACTGTGACAACGTCCACAGCACACACCGCGCTACCCTGGCCTCGTTCCCGAACTGTGGAGAAAGGCATGGCACACCAGAGCCGCCTGGCCGGTTTCATCATCGATTGCGAGGGCATTCCCGCCGACGAAGGTGCCCGCTTCTGGTCCGCCGCGCTCGGCCTGCAGGCGCAGCCCGCCTATGCCGAAGACGGCGCCGAGTACGCCGACCTGCAGGGCGCGCCCGCAGGCCTGAACGTGGAGGTGCAACGCGTCAATCACCCTTCACGGGTGCACCTGGACATCGAGAGTGACGACATCGACGCCGAGGCCGACCGCCTGGAGAAGCTCGGCGCGCGCCGGATAGGCTTCATCAAACGCTGGTGGGTGATGGAAGCACCGACCGGCCATCGTTTCTGCATCGTGCGCATGCGCGAGCGCGAGATACCAGCCAATCACTGGCCCTGAAAGAAGAAAGGGACGGAAGCCGCTGCTTCCGCCCCCTGCGGTTACTGCACCTGCGCCACACTCGCCGGCTGCGGTGATTGACCCCAACCACCCAGCGCCTTGTACACCCCCACCACGCTGACGTTGACCTCGGACTCGGCCGCGGCCAACGCATCATCGGCTGCCAGCTGCGTACGCTGCGCATCCAGCAGGGTCAGGAAGTCCTCCGAGCCCTCGCGATAGCGGATCTGCGCCAGCGACTCGGCACGGCGTGCCGCCTGCGCCTGCTCGACCACGATCGCCAGCCGCGCCTGCTGCTTGGAATAGCGGGTCAGCGCGTTCTCGGTGTCTTCCAGTGCCAGCAGCACCGTCTGCTCATACTGTGCTGCCACGCCTTCGGCCTCGGCCTTGCTGGCACGCAGGCGTGCACGTACGGTGCCGAAATCGAAGGCCGCCCAGCTCAGCGACGGCGTCAGCGACCAGGCCTTGTTGTTGCCATTGACCAGGCCACTGGCATCGCCACCGAGGAAGCCGACGAATCCGGACAGCGACAGCCGCGGGAACAGATCCGCCGTGGCCACGCCCACCCGCGCGGTAGCGGCGGCAAGACGACGCTCGGCCACGCGCACGTCGGCGCGTTGGCGCAGCAGCTCGCGGGTATCGCCCAGCGGCAGCGCCTTGGCGAATGCCGGCACTTCGTGCGGCGCAAGCATGGCGGTCAGCGTTTCCGGACGCTGGCCCAGCAGAACCGCCAGGCGGTTGCGCGACTGCGTTTCGGCCACTTCCAGCAGCGGAATGTCGGCCTCGATCGCCTTCAGCCGGGCACGACTGCTCTGCACGTCCAGCTCGCTGCCGGCGCCCAGCTCCCAGCGTGCCTCGGTCAGCTTCTGCGTCTCGCGCAGATTGACCAGGGTGTGCTGGGCCACGGCGATGCGCTTCTGTGTGCCGCGCAGCTCGAAGTAGTTGCGTGCCACTTCGGCGGCGATCAGTACCTGTGCGTCGGCCAGGTTGGCCTGCTCGGCGTCGAGGTCGGCACGCGCGGCTTCTGCAGCACGGCGCTTGCGGCCGAACAGATCCAGCTCCCAGCCCGCATCGAAGCCGAGCTGGTAGCTTTCACTGAACACCCGCTGCCCACCCAGCTGCGGATCGGGTTGCTTGCGGCGATCGTAGCTGCCGCCCGCGGTAACGTGGGGCGCCTGGTCGAAGCGGCTTTCGACGAACACCGCGCGGGCCTGGCTGACGCGGGCCACGGCCACGCGCAGGTCCAGGTTGTCCGAAAGTGCGCCGTGAACCAGTTCTTCCAACACCGGATCATCGAACTGCGCCCACCAGCTCGCCACCGGCGAGGTGGTGCTGAACACCGGCTGCTGCGCCCCCTGCAGCACCACCGGTTCCTGCACCGGGGCCTTGTAGTTCGGGCCGACGCTGACACAGCCTGCCAGCACCAGACAGGAGACCGCCATCGCCAACGTACGGATCACCATGGCAGCACCTCGCCCAGGTAAGTGAAGCTGCCGTTCGGGCCTTCATGGCCGATCAGTGCCATCTGCACGCTGGAGCGCGCGCCTTCGCTGATCTCGATCTCGCCGTGTCCGCCGTTCATATCGGTTTTCACGTAACCCGGATGCACGGTATTGACCTTGATCTGGGTGCTGCGCAGTTCATGCGCCAGTGCCAGCGTCCAGCTGTTCACCGCTGCCTTGGAGGCGTTGTACGCGGGGATCTTGAAATCGTAGATGCCCGAGGTCGGATCAGCGTGCAGGGTCTGCGAGCCGAGCATGCTCGAAACGTTGACGATGCGCCCGGACTTGGCCTGCCTGACCAGTGGCAGGAAGGCCTGGGTCACCGCAACCAGTGCGTACACGTTGGTGTCGAAAGTGCGCTTCCAGGTATCCAGCGACTGTTCGGACGGCGCCTGCGCCGGGTTCTCGATCATGATGCCGGCGTTGTTGACCAGGATGTCCAGGCGCCCATGGCGCTGGCGTACCTGCTCGACCGCTTCGGCGATGCTGGCGGCATCGGTCACGTCCAGCTGGATGGCTTCCACCGGCAGGCCCTCGGCCTGCAGCTTCAGCGCCTGCTCTACGGCGGTCTCGCGCTTGCGGCCGGCCAGCAGCGTATGCACGCCGGCCTGGGCCAGCTGGCGCACGGTCTCGGCGCCGATGCCGCGGGTGGCGCCGGTGACCAGCGCGATCTTGTTCTGATGAGAGTTCATGGATTCTTGCCTCGTGAGGGGGAAGCCGCCGCCGGCCAGCGACCGGCGGCGACGGGGTTCCATGTCAGTGGTGGATGGTCGGCTCGCCGTGCTGCACCAGCTGGCCACCACCGTTGCGGGTGACGAACTTGCGCAGGGCCACGTAGAACACCGGGGTGAGGAACAGGCCGAACAGGGTCACGCCCAGCATGCCGGCGAACACGGTGATACCGGTCACCGAGCGCACCTCGGCACCTGCACCGTGCGACAGCACCAGCGGTACGGTGCCGGCGATGAACGCGATGGAGGTCATCACGATCGGGCGCAGGCGCAGGCGGCAGGCTTCCAGCGCAGCTTCAACGATACCCTTGCCGCCCATCTCCAGCTCTCTGGCAAATTCGACGATCAGGATCGCGTTCTTGCACGCCAGGCCCATCAGCACCACCAGGCCGACCTGCACGAACACGTTGTTGTCACCACCGGTCAGCCACACGCCGAACAGCGCGGACAGCAGGGTCATCGGCACGATCAGGATCACCGCCAGCGGCAGCGACCAGCTCTCGTACAGCGCGGCCAGCACCAGGAAGGCCAGCATGATCGCCACCGGGAACACGATGAAGGCGGCCTTGCCCTGGGTTGCCTGCTGGTAGCTCAGGTCGGTCCATTCGGTGGTCATGCCCACCGGCAGCACCTTGCCGGCGATCTCGGTCAGCTTGTTCATCGCCTCGGCCGAAGACAGCAGGCGCGGGTCAGCTTCACCGGCCAGATCCGCCGCCGGATAGCCATTGAAGCGCAGCACCGGGTCCGGGCCGAAGGTCTGCTTGATGGTGACCATCGATCCGATCGGCACCATCTCGCCGCGGTCATTGCGGGTACGCAGCTTGCCGATGTCCTCGACCGTTTCGCGGTACGGACCGTCCGCCTGCGCGATGACCTGCCAGGTACGGCCGAACTGGTTGAAGTCGTTGACGTAGGCCGAGCCGAGGTAGGTCTGCAGCGTGTCGAACAGTTCGGTGAGCTGCACGCCCTGTGCCTTGGCCTTGACGCGGTCGACCTCGGCATCCAGCTGCGGCACATTGGCCTGGTAGCTGGAAATCGGGAAGGCCATGCCCGGCGTCTGCGCAACGGTTCCCTGCATCGCCTGTACGGCATTCTGCAGCGCGCCGTAACCCAGGTTGCCACGGTCCTCGATGAACATCTGGTAGCCGTTGCCGTTGCCCAGGCCGAGGATCGGCGGCGGCATCATCGAGAAGGCGAAGCCTTCCTGCAGGCCGGCGATCTTCTGGTTGATCTCGGCGTTGATCTGCGCGGCGGTACGGCCATGACGCTCGGCGAACGGCTTGAGCGGAATGAACGCCACACCGGTGTTCGGCGTGTTGGTGAACTGCAGCGCGTTCAAACCCGGGAACGAGATGGTGTGGGCCACGCCATCGGTTTCCTGGGCGATCTTGGCGACCTTGCGCAGCATTTCATCGGTACGCGCGATCGACGAACCTTCCGGCAACTTCACACCCGCGATCAGGTACAGCTTGTCCTGGGTCGGGATGAAGCCCGGCGGCACCAGCTTGAAGATCACACCGGTACCGACCAGCAGGATCGCGTAGACCACGAACACCGCACCACGACGGCCGAGGATGCGAGCCACGCCACGCTCGTACTTCTCCGAACTGGACTTGAAGAAGCGGTTGAACGGACGGAACACCCAGCCGAACAGGCGGTCGATCAAGCGGCTCGGGCCGTCCTTCGGCGCACCATGGGCCTTCAGCAGGCGCGCAGCCAGGGCCGGCGACAGGGTCAGCGAGTTGATCGCCGAGATCACCGTGGAGATGGCGATGGTGACCGCGAACTGCTTGTAGAACTGGCCAGTGACACCCGACAGGAAGGCCATCGGCACGAACACGGCACACAGCACCAGCGCGATCGCGATGATCGGGCCGGACACCTCACGCATGGCCTGGTGGGCCGCGGCGGTGGGCGACAGGCCTTCCTCGATGTTGCGCTCGACGTTCTCCACCACCACGATCGCGTCATCGACCACGATGCCGATCGCCAGCACCAGGCCGAACAGGCTCAGCGTGTTGATCGAGAAGCCCAGCAGGTACAGCGCGGCGAAGGTACCGACCACCGACACCGGCACCGCGATCAGCGGAATGATCGACGCACGCCAGGTCTGCAGGAACAGGATCACCACCAGCACCACCAGCGCGATGGCTTCCAGCAGCGTGGAGACCACGGCCTTGATCGAGTCGCGCACGAAGATGGTGGTGTCATACACGGCTTCGTACTTCACGTCGGCCGGCATGGTCTTCTGCATCTCGTCCATCGTCGAGATGACCTGGTCACGGATCTCCAGTGCATTGGCACCCGGCGACTGGAAGATACCGATACCCACCGCGTTCTTGCCGTCCAGCTGCGAACGCAGGGTGTAGTCACCGGCACCCAGTTCCAGGCGGGCCACATCGGCCAGGCGCACGATCTCGCCATCAACACCGCTCTTGAGCACGATGTCGCCGAATTCCTTTTCAGTCTTCAAGCGGCCCTGGGCATTGATCAGGGTCAGGAACTGGCTGTTCGGCAGCGGTTCGGCGCCGAGCTGGCCGGCCGAGACCTGCACGTTCTGCTCACGCATGGCGCGCACTACGTCACTGGCGGTCAGGCCGCGCGAGGCGACCTTGTCCGGGTCCAGCCAGGCGCGCATGGCGTAGTCACCACCACCGAAGATCTGCGCGTCACCCACGCCCGGAATACGCGCCAGCGCATCCTTGACGTGCAGACGGGCGTAGTTGCGCAGGTACAGGGTGTCGTACTTGCCGTTCGGCGAGGTCAGGTGCACCACCATCAGGAAGGTCGGTGACTGCTTCTGCGTGGTCACGCCCTGCCGGCGCACGTCCTCGGGCAGGCGCGCCTGCGCCTGCGCCACGCGGTTCTGCACCTTCACCGCCGCCGCGTCCGGGTCGGTGCCCGGGCGGAAGGTGACGGTCATCTGCAGCACACCGTCCGAGCCGGCCACCGACTTCAGGTACATCATGCCTTCGACGCCGTTGATCGCCTCTTCAAGCGGGGTGGCGACGGTCTCGGCGATGACCTTGGGGTTGGCGCCCGGATACACCGTGCGCACGACCACCGACGGCGGTACCACTTCGGGGTACTCGCTGATCGGCAGGATCGGAATCGTGATCAGGCCTGCGGCGAAGATCACGATCGACAGCACCGCCGCGAAGATCGGCCTGTCGATGAAGAAACGGGAAAAGTCCATGGAGGAATTCCTGGGAAAGGCGTTCGGCGGGCAACAGCCTCCCCGCCCCTCGCCGAGATGACGAAGGCAGGGAAGGCTGCTGCTGGCGCCGGCAGCTAAGCGGGGACGCGGATCAGGAGACGGCGGATCAGTGGTTCAGCGCGGCGGTGGCATCGCGGCCCGGTGCCGGTGGCGCAGCCTGCGGCTGCATCGCCACGGCCTTGGCCTGCACGGGCATGCCCGGCATGAAGACCTTCTGCACGCCGTCGATGATCACCTTGTCGCCGGCCGCCAGGCCATGCTCGACAATACGCAGGCCGTCGGCGGTGCGGCCGAGCTGGATGTCGCGGCGCTGGGCCTTGCCATCCTTGTCGACCACGTACACGTACTTGCGATCCTGGTCGGTCAGAACAGCCTTCTCGTCGATCAGCAGGGCCTGGAACTGGCCGCTGCCGAGCAACTGCACGCGGGCGAACAGGCCCGGCGTGAACTGGCGATCGGCGTTGTCCAGCAGCGCGCGGACGCGGATGGTGCCGGTGCTGCGTGCCACCTGGTTGTCAAGGAAGTCGACCTTGCCCGAATGCGGGTAACCCTCTTCGCCGGACAGGCCGACCTTCACCGGCAGATCGCTGTCACGCTCGCTCGGGCGTTCACCCTTGCGTGCCATCTGTGCATAGCGAAGGAAAGTGCTTTCATCGGCATCGAAGTAGACGAACACGGTATCCAGCGAGACCAGCGTGGTCAGCACGCTGGCGCTGTCGCCGGCGGTGACCAGGTTGCCG
Organism: Stenotrophomonas sp. 93052_Sma; assembly: GCF_056481145.1. NCBI lineage: Bacteria > Pseudomonadati > Pseudomonadota > Gammaproteobacteria > Lysobacterales > Lysobacteraceae > Stenotrophomonas > Stenotrophomonas sp. 93052_Sma. Next base: position 1,811,746 of record NZ_CM151134.1, on the reverse strand, counting down.
GCGGTGACCATCGCGCGGCCGGCGCGGCCGTCGATCGGCGCACGCACCTTGGTGAACTCCAGGTTGAGGCGGGCCGCATCCAGCGCAGCCTGGGCCGCCTGTACGGCGGCACCGGACTGGTCAGCCGCAGCGCGACGCTGCTCGGCCGTCTCGGTGGAAATGGCCTGCTGCTCGGACAAACGCTTGGCACGCTCGGATTCACTGCGGGCCAGCGTGGCCTGGGTGCGGGCGCGGGCCAGTTCGGCAGCGGCGCGATCGTACTCGGCCTGGTAGCTGCGCGCGTCGATGGTGAAGAGCACTTCGCCCTTCTTCACTTCCTGGCCTTCGACGTAGTTGACCTTGTCGATGTAGCCGGACACGCGCGGGCGCAGTTCAACGCTCTGTACCGCTTCGACGCGGCCGCTGAACTCGTCCCACTGGCTGACCTGCTTGACCAGCACCGGTGCAGCACTGACCTGCGGCGGCGGCGGTGCACCGGCTTCTTCGGCGTGGCCGCCGCTGCAGGCCGCCAGCACGGCTGCGGCGAGGATCGACACGCCGACCATCGCGATGCGATGGCCGAAACGATGTGGGGTGGAATTGGGGGAAGTCATGGCATGCATCCGTACGGAGGGGTGGTACAGCTAGATGAGAACGTGTTGCAAAAACAGGCGGCGTATCCTGCGACCTCAACCATGGTCGAGGTCAAGCGACGCCTGCGGTATCGCGCCACAGGGGAGGAACGTCCAGGTGCAGCAGGCCGCGCGGCAGTTCGGCATCACTGCTGTCGCAGCGGACGATGGCGCGGTTGTCGCGGCAGCCGTCGAGCAGGGAGACCACGCGACGGCCGACCAGCAGTGAGCTGGGCCACTCGATGCAGGCATTGGCCGCGTTGGCCGGCGTACACACCGGGCTGCAGACTTCCAGCATCTGCGCGCGCACGCCCAATGCCTGGGCTTCCTGGTGCACCACCTGCGCGTACATACGCAGCGCCGCAGTGGTGATCGAGGTTTCGCCGTAGCCCGCCCATGGCTTGGCATTGGCCGGGCTGCCGATCATCACGTAGCGGCGCGCATGCACGTTGTCCTGCAGCAGCGGCAGCAGATGACGCACTGCGTGCACGTGCGGCATCAGATCGGCCTGCATCGCGCCCAGCAGTTCATCGCCGTTGCGGTCAGTCACCCGGCCGCGACGGTAAGGGCCGCCCATTGCGGCGATCACTGCCGCCAGCGGACGCGGGCGATGCGCGATGCGTTCGGCCAGTACGCGCGCCGAGCCGTCATCGCTGAGCGAACCCAGCAGCGTCTCCAGGCCCGGCTCATCGGCGAACTGCTCATGCAGCGCCGCCAGCCGGCCCGGGTCGCGACCGACCACCAGCACCGGGCTGCCGGCTTCCAGCAGTGCGCCAACCACGCCCTGGCCGACGGCACCGGTGCCGCCGAGGACCAGGACTTCGGGCGTCAGCATCCCATTCACGGGACATTTCCTCCCAAATCCGGGACAGTCCCGATTCGACGCAGCCGGTCGCCCTTGTGCGGGGCCAGGCGGATGGCACCGCCACGCTGCTGACGCATCGGCGCGGTAAACTCACGGAAGTCCTTGTGTACCAAGGAACTCGGGCGGACTTCAACGGTCATTGCCAGGTCCAGGGTGCTCTGGCCGGCGTTCCGGAGACGGGCAAGAATGTTGCGCAGGCTCATGGCGGACGGGCTCCAAATAACGAATGGCGCCACGATAGACCTCAAACCTTTACTTGATTAGTCCTGATTAAGGGGAATAATCATCCCGCTCCCGGTCCAATCGTTCTGTCACGATTGTCCCATCCCCGACGTCCAGGATCCCAGACCATGTCCCACGATCTCAACGAGACGCTGATCTTCGTCAAAGTGGTCGAACAAGGCAGTTTCATTGCCGCTGCCAAATCGCTCGGCCTGCCCAAGACCACGGTCAGCCGCAAAGTGCAGGAGCTGGAAACGCGCCTCGGTGCGCGCCTGCTGCACCGGACCACCCGCCGCCTCGGCCTGACCGAAGCGGGTTCGATCTACCACGAACATTGCCAGCGCATCGCGCGCGAGCTGGAAGAAGCCGAGAGCGCGGTGAGCCAGCTGCAGTCCGGTCCGCGCGGCTGGCTGCGCTTCACCGTGCCCTACTCGATCGGCATCACCTGGATTGCACCGCTGCTCGGCCAGTTCCATGCGCAGTACCCGGAGATCCGGCTGGACATGCATATGGGCAACGAGAAGCTGGACCTGATTGCAGGTGAGGCGGACCTGGCCCTGCGCGTGGGTGCCCTGCCCGATTCCAACCTGGTGGCACGCAAGCTGGGCAGCCTGCGCACGCAGGTGTTCGCCAGCCCGGCCTACATCGAACGCTATGGTGAGCCGCTGCACCCGGAAGAGCTGCAGTTCCATCGCATCCTGGCGATGCGAAAGCCGTACCACACCGGCAACTCGCCGCGCTTCACCTGGCAGCTGGGCGAGAACGGCGGCGAGCTGCGCGACTTCCCTGTTACCCCGCTGATGACCGCCAACGACATGTCTGCGTTGAATGGTGCATTGGTGTGCGGCGAAGGCCTGCTGCTGACCGGCGACGTGATGGCCAAGCCGTTCGTCGAGTCGGGCATGGTACGGCGCGTGCTGGCCGGCTGGACTGGCCCGGAAGTGGACTTCAACGCCGTGTTCGCCGGTGGCCGCCTGGTCTCGCCGAAGGTGCGTGCATTCGTCGACTTCCTGGTCGAGAAGCTCAACTTCGACGCCAATTACATGCTGGCGCAGTGCCCGGGCGCGAAGCTGGCGCAGCAGCAGAAGGAAAAGGAAGACGCGGCGCTGGAAAGCAGCGGCAAGCGGATCCTGGAGAAGGTGGCCGCTTCGGCCGCATGACCGGAAGCATCCACGCATGGCATGGATCTACCGGCATTCCGTAGAGTCGAGCTTGCTCGACTGCTCTTGCGCTTCAGTCGAGCAAGCTCGACTCTACGGGCGCTATCGGTGTGCCGAGCAACGCTCGGCACCCACAAAAATGCCGCCTGCAAGGGCGGCATTTTCGTTCCGGCTACGTGGCTTTCGGTAGATGCCGACCTTGGTCGGCGCCGTTTGGAGAAACCGCGACCGGGAGCGCTATCGGCGTGCCGAGCAAGCTCGGCACCTACAGAAAATGCCGCCTGCAAGGGCGGCATTTTCGTTCCGGCTACGCCGGAACAGCAGTAACGCTACGCGTTACTGCTTCAGGGGAATCACGCGGATCTCGACGCGGCGGTTCTTGGCGCGGCCGGCATCGGTGCTGTTGTCGGCAATCGGGTACGACTTGCCGGCGCCCAGGGTTTCGATGCGCACGCTCTGCACGCCCTGGCCGATCAGGTACTGCGCGACCGAGTCGGCACGTTCCTTCGACAGGCGGTTGTTGACCGCGTCACTGCCGATGCTGTCGGTGTGGCCGACCACTTCGATCATGGTCTGGTTGTAGTCACGCAGGGTGCCTGCCACGCCATTGAGCGAGCCGTAGAACTGCGGCTTCAGGGTCGCCTTGCCGAAGTCGAAGGTGATGCCGTCCGGCAGGTTCAGCATGATGTTGTCGCCCTGGCGCTGCACATCAATGCCGGTGTTGGCAGTGCGCTCGCGCAGTGCGCGTTCCTGGCGATCCTGGTACTGGCCTACCGCGGCGCCGCTGAGCGCGCCGATACCGGCGCCGATCAGCGCATGCTGACGACGCTCCGTGGCGCTGTCACCGGTCAGCAGGCCGGCGGCTACGCCGATGGCGGTGCCGATCAGCGCGTTGCGGCCGGTGCGGTTCTGCTGCTCGGTCGGGTTGCCGTACTGGTCACTCTGTACGTAGGAGCCGCCCGTGGCGCAGGCCGACAGGACGGCCGCACTCATCAGGGCCAGTGCGACGTTGCGGGTGGTGTTGCGGATCATGAGGTTCTCCTTGGTTTCCGGTCGGCCGGCGGCCTGCGGGCGCAAAGAGAATAAACAGCCCGATGCGATGCCGGAATGATGATCGGGCACACCGACAGGGCCGCGTTCAGCTAACTGACCAGATCGCTCAGGTCGCCCTTTACCCCGCCCCCGACTGGCGGTAAGCCGCCAATGCGGCGTCGCGGCCCGCGGCCAGGTCCACCAGCGGCGTGCGCGGATAGCCCGGGGCATGCGCAGCCAGCAGCAGCGGATGCTGCCAAGGCGCGAAGCGCGCCTTCACCGGCAGCGCGCCCAGTTCGGGCACCCAGCGGCTGATGTAGCGGGCCTGGGGGTCGAACTTCTCGGCCTGGGTCACGGGGTTGAACACGCGGAAGTAAGGTGCGGCATCGGCACCGGTCCCGGCCACCCACTGCCAGCCCATCGTGTTGTTGGCCAGGTCGGCATCGACCAGGGTGTCCCAGAACCAGCGCGCCATGCAGCCAGTGCGGGCGCAGGTGCTTGCACAGATAGCTGGCCACGATCATCCGCACCCGGTTGTGCATGTAACCGGTGTGCCACAGCTCGCGCAGGCCTGCATCGACGATCGGCACGCCGGTGTTGCCGCGCTGCCAGTCGTGCAGCTGCGCGGCACTCGGTGTGGCCCACGGGAAACGGTCAAAGCGCGGGTTGAGGTTGTCGGTCGGCGTCTTCGGGAAGTGATGCAGCAGGTGGTAGGCGAAGTCACGCCAGCCCAGTTGGCGAAGGTAGCCGTCGATGTCGGCGTCGGTACCGGCACTGCGCAGGCCTTCCAGCGCATGGGCAATGCGCCACGGTGCGATCTCGCCGAAATGCAGGTGCGGCGACATCCGCGAGGTGCCCACGCGATCTGGCAGGTCACGCTGCTCGCGGTAACCGCGCAGCGCACCGTCCTCGAACACGGACAGCGCCTCCAGCGCACCGGCTTCGCCTGGCTGCCAGTGCTCCCAGAAGCCGGTATCCCAGTCCAGCGTCGGTGCCAGCTGGAGATCATCCAATGCGAGGCTGTCGGCGGTGTGCGCCGCCAATGCCTTCGGCGCGGCCTGCAGGGCGGGCAGGCGCCAATGACTGAGCACGTTGCGCCAGTACGGAGTGAACACTTTGTACGGCTGGCCTTGCTGGGTGGCGATATCCCACGGCTCGAACAGCAGGCTGCCATTGCAGCTCTGCGCGTCGATGCCCTGCTCGCGCAACGTGCGCTTGATGGTGGCGTCGCGTGGCTGGGTGGCCGGTTCGTACCTGCGGTTCCAGTACACCGCCCCGGCGCCGGTCTGCTCGATCAGCAACTGCAGGGCCCGCAGGCTGTCACCACTGCGCAGCACCAGCGACGAACCGCGCACGCGCAGGTCGGCGTCCAACGCGGCCAGTGAACGGTGGCGCCACGCATCGGAGGCGGCACCCGGCACCCACTCACCCTCTTCGTGGGGCGCATGGATGTAGATCGGCACCACGTCGTGACCGGCATCCAGCGCGGCCTGCAGGGCCGGATTGTCCTGCAGCCGCAGATCATGGCGGAACCATACCAACGCTACCGACACAGGCACCGCCTTCGTTGTGGAAGGCGGACATGATAGCCAGCGGCGGTGAAGGCGTTGCACGCAGACGCCGTCTGCTAGGCTGCTGGGCCGCTCCTCGTTGGACCCCGCCATGGATGATCTGCACGCCTCATTCGCCCGCTTCAGGCTGATGCGGGCCCAGTACGAAGGTGACTGGCAGGGACCGTTCCCGTTACCACCGGTGCTGGCGCGATTCTACGCGCAGGTGGGACCGCTGGGTCATGAGATCAATGCGAAGATGGGCAACTCCGGCATCACCATTCCGGGCCTCCATGTCTGGATACCGCCGCTGCGACGCGTGTGGAGTCACCAGGCCGGCTATCGCTGGCATGGCATCAGCGGCGAGCCGATCGACAACTGGCCATCGAACTGGCTGGTGATTGCCGATCGCGGCGCCGATCCGTTCATCCTCGACATGGATGACGACCGTGTGCTGTTCAGTCACCACGGTGCGGGCCTGCTGGATGCCAGCGAGGTCACTACCGATGTACCGACCTTGATGGCGGCGTTGGCTGCTGCAGGCACGGTGTACCTCGATGCAGGCGATGACCTCTACAACGACGATGACGATGGCGGCATCCGCCCTGAACACCAGGAGGCAGCCGTACAGGCGGTGGCCCGGGTACTGGGCGACCGCCTGCAGGCCGAGTCGTTCATCGGGACGTTGCTGGACTGAATCCACGCATGGCGTGGATCTACTTCTCGAAACGCTGCATCGCTTCGCTGATCAGTACCCGCGCCTCGGCGGCGTTGCCCCAGCCATTGAGCTGCACCGGGTTGCGTCCCGCCGGCAGGTCCTTGTAAACCCGGAAGAACGCCTCGATGCGCTGACGCTCGACCTCCGGCAGATCCTTCAGGTCGCGGATGCTGGCGTAGGTCGGGTCGACCTTGTCGGTGGGCACGCCGATGATCTTCTCGTCGTGCTCGCCGCCATCGATCATCTTCAGGTAACCGATCGGCCGGAAGCGCACGATCACGCCCGGATGCAGCGGTTCACGGGTCAGCACCAGCGCGTCCAGCGGATCGTTGTCGCCGGCCAGAGTGCGCGGCATCGAGCCGTAGTTGGCCGGATAGGCGACCGGCATCGACTGGAAGCGGTCCACATGGACCAGGCCGTCTTCCTTGATCTCGTACTTGGTGATGCTGCCGGCCGGAATCTCCACCGCCAGATTCACCTCCTGTGGGGCCTGCTTCGGCTGGGCCACCAGGAACGGATGCAGCACGGTATCGGCAGCGGTCACCGCACTGGCCAGCAACAGCAGGGCGGCACCGATGGCGGCGAGCGGAAGGATGCGACGGGGCGTGGTCATATGCGTCTTCTCACTCCCAGCAGCGGTCGGCACGACCCTTGGCGGTCTGCGCGCGGGCAGTCGCGTGGCGTGATGCGACCTTCGGTCAGCTCCGTGCGCTGCTTGCCACCCTTGGCATCACGGCGCAGTTCGAAGGCATCGTAGAGACGGCCGGTCACCGTGCGTGCTTCATAGCGCAGGTGCTGCGGATCGATGTTCAACACCTGGAACAACTGGGTGTCCTCGGCCACCGGATCCATCGTCCTGCGGGCTTCGTCGGAAAGGCGGTACTGCTTCGGCCCGGCCACGGTCACCACGTACTGCGGCGTCGCAGCCTGCCCCTCGCCACGACGGCCATAGGTGTGATCGTGGCCCTGCAGCACCAGGTCGACGTTGTGGCGGCGTACGACCGGCAACAGCACGTCACGCAGCGCAGCGTTCTCGCGGCCTTCGCGGGGTGAGTAGAACGGCTGGTGCAGCAGCACAATGGTCCACGGCTGCCGGTTGCCGGCCAGCACCTTGTCCAGCCACTGCGCCTGTGCCTTGGCGGTGCCGAGGTCGAGTGCCGAGGTGCCATCGACCACCGCCACGCGTACACCCTGCGCATCGAACCAGTAGCTGGTCTGCTGCGCAGCGGTGGCGCCATTGCCCGGCAGCGCGAAGGTGACCGGCCAATGCTTGCCCAGCACGCGCCGCTCCTGCGGGGTGTCCTCGAATTCCTCGAAATACTCATGGTTGCCGATCGCCGGGGCCACCAGCGTTTCCTGCGCCAGCCAGCCGGTGGCAGCAAACCACTCGCCCCATTCGCTGTCATCCATGTTGTCGCCGCCGCTGACCAGGTCACCGGCGAACAGGCTCATGCGCGCCTGCGGTGCGGCCTTCTGCGCGGCGCGCACTACACGGCTGACATGGCTGACGTTCTTGTTCTGGGTATCACCGAAGTACAGCAGGGTCAGCGGCTGATCGGCCGCGGCCAGCGTGCGCAACTGGTTCCAGGCGCTCCAACTGCCGTTGCCCTGCACGCGGTAGACGTACTGGGTATCCGGCTGCAGGCCGCTGATGTCCGCGCGATGATGATGCGACAGCCCGTTCTCGGTCTGCAGCGCGCGGGTCGTTGCGCGCACCTGGCGGATGCCCTCGATGGCCGGCGAATCCCCGGCGAGGGCAATCTCGAGCAGCGGTGCCTGCACGCTGCCGTCAGTACGCCAGGCCACGGCGAAACCGTGGCTGGGATCCACCGCCGGCGAGGCGACGATGCGATCCGGCACCGGCGTCGCTGCGTAGTGGCGGCTGCCCGCTGGCACCTGGGTGTTGGGTTCGGCCGCTGCGAACGACAGCGACGGCAGTGCCAGCAGCAGGCCCAACGCCAGCGTGCGCATCACGCACTGCCGGCTCATGCGCCACACTCCAGCGGCAATGCCAACTGCTTGGCGATGCTCTCCCAGTCGAACGCCACCACGCCCTGGTCGTCATGCACTGCATACAGTGCGCCGTGCGGGAAGCGCGCACTGGGTTGCTGCATCATCCAGATGCCGTCGGTGTTGGCCACGGTATTCCCCTGGAACGCGCCCACCGGCTTCAGCGTGTGCCGGTCGAACAGATGGAACACGCTGCGCTGCTTGCCCTGTTCGGTGGTGATCCACCAGCCGTCCTTGCCGCAGGTACGCAGGGTCACACCTTCGGCCTGCGCCTTGAACACGTCGCGACCGAATGTGGTGCCGGTGAAGCGTCCAGCAAGGGTGTAGACCTTGAACTCGCTGGCGTAGCTTTCATCCTCTTCGGCGATCAGCAGGCGATCATTCTCCGGGTCGCCCCAGATCGACTCGACCACGCGCAGCGCACCGGCTTCGCTGGTGTCACCGATGCTGGCCACCAGCTTCGCCTCGACCTTCGCACCGTCGCGGGTCACGTGGTACTGGCGCACGCGCTTGTCCAGCTCGGCCAGCGGCGGCAGGATGTCACGCCCCTGCTCATCCTCGCCGTTGTCCCAGGAGTCGGTAACGTAGACGCTGTAGCCATCGGCACGGCGGTCGACCCACAGCCCGTACGGCTTGCGCAGGTCGTCCGCAGCGAACGTCGCCAGCGGCGCGAAGTCCGGCAGGCTCAGCACCTGCACGCGGTGATTGTCGCGCTCCACGATCCACAGCAGGTCGTCGATTACCGCGATGCCGTTTGGGCGGTCGAACTGCCCCGGTGCGGAGCCGCTGCTGCCGACGTCACGCAGGTGCTGGCCGGTGCTGCCGTCGTAGACCACCAGCTTGTCGGTGGCCTTGGCGGTGGCGATCAGCCACAGCGCGCCGTCCGGCGCGCCAGGCCGCCGGCGAGTCGATGTTGTCGGCCGGGGTCATCGGTGACAGGAAGGCTTCGGCGATGGTGGTCACCGTGCGCGCCCCCGGCTTTCGCTGCCGTAGGGGCCGCGGCCGGATCGTTGCCGGTCGCCGGCGTGCAGCCGGCGGCCAGGGTCGCCGCGAGCGCGACCGCCAGGACGGTGATGCCACGCCCCATCACAGTGCCACCTTCAGGCCCAGCGCATAGGTGCGGCCGTACTCTTCCATCTGCAGGGTGCGCGAGCGCGTGCCCTGGTACAGCTCCAGCGGCTTGTCCAGCAGGTTCTGCGCCTCAAAGTACATGCTCACGCGCGGGGTGAACTTGTAGTCCAGCGAGAAATCGAGCTGGGTGTTCGGCGCAACGTAGATGTCGAACGCCCGGCCCTTGCCGATGCTGTCCAGGTACTCGCTGCGGTATACCGCCGCCAGGCGTGTACTCACACCGTACTTTTCATAGCCGATGTGTGCGCTGTAGACATGCTTGGAGGCGCGCGGCAGTGTGAAGTCCTCGCCTGCACGGTCCTTGATGCCGGCATCGAATTTGGTATCCAGCCAGGTGCCACTGGCACCGACCAGCAGGCCATCCAGGCCGTCCGGCAGGAAGGCCAGCTGCTGCTGCCAGTTGAATTCCGCACCGCGCACGGTGGCCTTGCGGCCATTGATCGGCTGGGTCACGTCGAAGCCGCCATAAGCGGGATCATTGGTCCGCACCGTTTGCACGATGTAGCCATCGATCGACTTGTGGAACAGGCCAAGTGAAACGATACCGGTGCTGCCGATGTACTTCTCCACCGACAGGTCGATGTTCTTCGACTCGTACGGATCCAGTTCCGGATTACCCAGGCGCACTTCCTCGTCGCCGCGGCTGTAGCCCACGCGTGGCGAGACATCGCCGAAGGAAGGACGCGATACGGTCTTGTTGGCCGAGGCGCGCAGCACCCAGTCATCGGCCGCGTCGTAGCGCAGGTGCAGGCCCGGCAGCACGTTGGTGTAGCTGCTGTTGGCCACGCGCGGGGTAACCGTGAAGCTGCGCCCGTTGGCGGCCACGTCAACCTGGTTGCCGATCGCCTTGAACTGGGTATTCTCCACGCGCACACCGCCGATGATGCGCAGCGCGCCCACGTCCCAGGTACCCATGGCATAACTGGCGAAGATGTCTTCGCTGGCCACGTAGTCTTCTTCCAGCGACGTCATCGCGTTTGCACCGGCGTCCTGCGGGCGGGCGCTGTACTGGCCGCCATTGGCCGCCCAGAAGGCGCGCATCGCAGCCGAATCCATGCCGTCACCGAGGTTGCCGTGGCGGTGATCGGGCGAAGAGCTGCTCCAGCTCGACAGCGCCACCTTCGGGCCCACGCGCAGTTCGCGCTCGTCCACATTGACGTCGCGGTCGCGCCAGCGGCCCAGCAGGCCGAACTTGATGCTGCTGCTGTCGCCGTCGAAGCGTACGTTGACCTGCGCGCTGTGCTCTTTGTCGTTCACCTGCTTGGGCGAGAGCACGAAGCGGTCGAATGCGTAGTTGCTGTTGTCCAGCCACTGCGGGTTGTCGAAGCTGTAGCTGGGCAGGCGGCTGCTCTGGTCCAGGGTGCCGTTGAAGGCCTTGCCGTTGAGCTTGAAGCGCGCCTCCATCTCGTCGTTCACCCGCTCTTCGGTACGGGTGTAGCCGATCCGGTAATCGACCACTGCGTTGGTCAGCTTGTTCTCGCCACCGAGACTGGCCGCGAAGGTGTTTTCCTTCTTGGTGCGGTAGCGCATGCGCTTGTCGATGGAATCCTTCGGCATGCCGTCCAGCCGATACTGGTCGGTGCCGGTCTTGACCATCTTCGCGTCGTCGAAGTTGAAGATCACGCGCTGGCGGGTCTCCGCATCGTCGAACTGGCTGTACAGCGTGCGCAGGTAGTACTTGCTGTCTTCATTCGGGCGCCAGTCGAGGTTGAGGTTGGCACCGATGCGCTTGCGCTCGATCTCGTACTTGCGGTGCTGCAGGTTGATCGCGGTGACATCGCCGGGGACGGCATCGTCCTCGCCGTCATACTCCACTTCGGTGTTGTCCGACTCGAACCTGCGCTTCTGGTAGTTCACGCCCAGCGCCACGCCGAAGGTGCCGTTGAACACTTCGCTGTAGTTGAAGGCGGCCTTGGGGCTGGTCTCGCCGGACAACTGCTGGTGGCTGCCTTCGATCTTGCCACGCAGGCTGCGACCGTCGCGGTCGAAGGCCGAGGCCGATTCCACCAGCACGGCGCCGCCGATGGCATCACCGGGCATGTCCGGGGTCGGCGACTTGACCACGCGCAGGCGCTCGGTGGAGTCGGACGGGATCACGTCCAGCGGTGCGGCGCGGCTGGAATCCTCCGGCGTACCGATGGCGATGCCATCCACGCTGACGCTGTTGAGGTTGGCGTCCAGACCGCGGATGACCACGAAGCGCCCCTCGCCCTGGTCGCGGGTCACGCTGATGCCCGGCAGGCGCTGCAGCGACTCGGCCACGTTCTTGTCCGGGTACTGGCCCAGTGCATCGGAGGACACGGCGTCTTCGATCGCATCACTGCTGCGCTTGAGGTCAACCGCGCGGATCTGTGATTCGAGCTGGGCGCGCACTTCGATGCGGTCCAGGTCGACCGCATCAGCGGCCACGGCGCCGGTGGCGGCAACCGCCTGCTGCCCGGCCGCCTGCAGCGGGGCTGCAGCCCCCATCGCCAGGGTCAGCGTGATGGCAACGGCCAACGGAGTCTTGATATGCACTGGGAATCCCCATTCCTGTTAAGAATGGGTCTGCACGGTATGTCCGCAAGGTTGCATGGCCGTGACATGCGCCTGCACATTTCGAGTAACGCCGCTCCGGGCCAGGTTTGGGTTCGGCCCGCCGATCCGGCAAAATGGCGCCCTCTCTCCTTTTCCCCTTCCCGACCATGAAGATCGTCGAAGTGCGCCACCCGCTGGTGCAGCACAAGATCGGCCTGATGCGCAACGCTGCGCTCAGCACCAAGGATTTCCGCGAACTGGCCAACGAGCTGGGTACGCTGCTGGCCTACGAGGCCACCGCCGACCTGGACACCGAGCCGCACACCCTGCCCGGCTGGGCCGGCCCGGTCACCGTGCAGCGCATTGCGGGCGCCAAGATCACCGTGGTGCCGATCCTGCGCGCCGGCCTGGGCATGCTCAGCGGCGTGCTGTCGCTGATCCCGGCGGCCCGTGTCAGCGTGGTCGGCCTGCAGCGCGATGAGGAAACCCTGCAGCCGGTGCCCTACTTCGAGCGCCTGACCGGGCGCCTGGAAGAGCGCGACGCGCTGATCCTGGACCCGATGCTGGCCACCGGCGGCACCCTGATCGCCACCATCGACATGCTCAAGCGGGCCGGTGCCCGCCGCATCAAGGGCATCTTCCTGGTGGCCGCGCCGGAAGGCATCGAGGCGGTCAAGGCCGTGCACCCGGACGTGGAGATCTACACCGCGGCCATCGATGCCCAGCTCAACGACAAGGGCTACATCCTGCCGGGCCTGGGCGATGCCGGTGACCGCATCTTCGGTACCCGCGTCGGCTGATCGGACGATCCGGGGTCAGAGCCCTTTCGCCGCGAAAGGGGTCTGACCCCAACAGCGCAGGCCATCGCGGCCGCGTTGCGATTCTTCACGTGCTCTTGGCGCCGGGAAGCGAATGCTCCGCGCACCCGCCACCCTTGGAGCTCCCGATGAAAGCCTCTTTCCTGCTGGCCGCCGTCCTGCTGGTCGGCCTGCCCCTGGCTGCCAATGCCACCACTCCGCAGCAGCAGCGCATGGCCGAATGTTCGGCCAAGAACAAGGGGCTGAAGGGCGATGCCTACAAGACTGCACAGAGCTCCTGCCTCAGCGGCCACGCCGCCGACGCCAAGCCGGTCAATACGCAGCAGGAACGCATGCGCAAGTGCAACGCTGACGCGGGCGCCAAAAAGCTGGCCGGTGATGCGCGCAAGACCTTCATGAGCAGCTGCCTGAAGGCGTCGTAATGGTCGCATCCGGATAAAACGCCATCCACGCATGGCGTGGATCCACGGACATCAGTGAAAGGCCGGGCATTGCCCGGCCATGCCATTAGCCCAGGGCGCGTGCCTTCAGCTCACCCTGCTCGTGCAGGGTCACGAAACGCCCCTTGTCATCCCTGCCAAGCTGCGCCAATGCCACCTGCGGGTCGTGGGTGAAGAACAGCCGCACGTTGCGCGCCAGCTTGTCTTCCAGGAACTGCCGCTTCTCGTCGATCAGCAGCTCCGCATTGCGGTCATAGCCCATGGTGATCGGCACGTGTACCCATGAGCGGCCCGGGATCAGGTCGGCACAGAACACCACGCCACCATGCGCACTTTCGCCTGCATGCGCGTGACCGACGATCTCGGCCAGCATCAGCCCCGGTGTATGCCCGTCGCTGTAGCTGAAGCGTACGCTGCGGCCGAGCGCCTTCGAGTACTCCCCGTCCACCACTTCCAGCCGGCCACTGGCCTGCAGCAGGCCCGGCAGTTCCGGAATGAAGCTGGCGCGATCGCGCGGGTGTGGCTGCACGGCGCGCTGCCAATGCTGTGCGCCGACCACATAGGTTGCGTTGGGGAACAGCAGCTCGGGCTCACGCCCTTCGCTCCATGCCGCCAGCAGGCCACCGGCATGATCGAAGTGCAGGTGGCTGAGCACCACCACGTCGATATCCTCGTGCTCGAAGCCGGCTTCGCGCAGCGAATCGATCAGCACGTGCTGGCTTTCCTGCACACCGTAGCGCTCGCGCATGCGCGGATCGAAGAACGCGCCGATACCGGTTTCAAACAGCACCGTCTTGCCTTCCAGCGGGCTGGCAAGCAGCGCACGGCAGGCCAGCTCGATGCGATTGAGCTCGTCCGGTGCCGCCCATTTTTCCCACAACGCGCGCGGCGCGTTGCCGAACATCGCGCCGCCATCGAGGCGCTGCGAGTTTCCACGAATAGACCAGAGTTTCATGTGTCGATTATCGGCGCCGGCTCGTTAAATAATCGCTAGAAGGGAAACAGAAAACCCCGCCGGCAAAGGCGGGGTTTCGATAATCAGCCGGATTGCCGGCCAGCAGCCGGCACCACCGGATCAGTGTGCCGGCACCACCTGGGCACTGCCGACCGGATTGCGCGGGTCGCTGCCGCCAAACAGCTTGTTGGCCTTCCGGTCCCATTCCACGGTCTGCAGGTTGCCCCACACGTGGCTGGACCCGCGGCCCCCGGCGGCCACATTGCCCGGCAGGTCGATCTTGTGACCCATCGCCTGCAGCTGCTTCACCGTGGCCGCGTCGAATGCATCGTCCTCTGCTTCGATCAAGTCCGGCAGCCACTGGTGGTGGTAGCGCGGCAGCGCGGCAACCTGCTGCGCGTCCAGGCCGGCGTCGTAGCCGAGGATGCCCAGCAGCACCATGGTGATGATACGGCTGCCGCCCGGCGTGCCCAGTACCACCACCTTGTCGGCGTTCTCCATGAAGGTCGGCGTCATCGAGCTGAGCATGCGCTTGCCCGGCTTCGGCGCATTGGCCTCATAGCCCATCACGCCGAACGCATTGGGCGTGCCCGGCTTCAGCGCGAAGTCGTCCATCTCGTTGTTCAGCAGCACGCCGGTGCCCTTGGGAATCAGCCCCGAGCCGTACAGCAGGTTGACAGTCTGGGTGGCGCCGACGCGGTTGCCGTCGCGGTCGATGATCGAGAAGTGCGTGGTCTCGTCGTCTTCCAGCGGCGTCGGGTTGCCCGACAGCAGGTCGCTGGGCGTGGCCTTCTCCGGATGGATGGTCGCCCGCAGGCCCTGTGCATAGTCCTTGCTGGTCAGCACCTTCTGCGGGATCTGCACGAAGTCCGGATCGCCGAGGAAGAAGGTGCGGTCGCGGTAGGCGCGACGCATCGACTCCACCACCAGGTGGGTGCGGTGCGCCGGGTCCATCTTCTTGATATCCCAGCCTTCCAGGATCTGCAGCATGCTGGCCAGCGCGATGCCACCGGACGACGGTGGCGGCGCGGTGGTGATCTTCCAGCCGTTGTAGTTGAACACGATCGGCTCGCGCTGCTTCACGCGGTAACCGGCCAGCTCTTCAGCGGTCCACTTGCCGCCGGCCTGCTTCACACCGGCCAGCAACAGCGTTCCGGTCTGGCCCTTGTAGAAGCCATCGAAGCCACCTGCGGCCAGGCGCTCCAGCGTCTGTGCCAGCTCCGGCTGCTTGAACAGGTCACCGCTGGCAATCGGCTTGCCATTGCGCAGGTAGACCTCGCGCGTTCCGGGATAGCGCTCCATCACCTCACGGCGCGAGGCATAGCCCTTGGCCATGCGGTCGTACACCGGGAAGCCTTCGCGCGATGCGGATCGCCGGCTGCAGCGACGCCGACAGCGGCAGCTTGCCATGCTTGGCCGACAGCTCGACCAGCGCTGCAGGCAGGCCAGGGATACCGGCCGACCAGGCGCCATTGACCGAGCGGTCACGGTCGAGGTTGCCCTGCTTGTCGAGGAACGCCTGCGGGGTTGCTGCAGCCGGCGCGGTCTCGCGCGCGTCCAGCATCACGTCCTTGCCGGTGGCCGCATCGTGCAGCAGGAAGAAGCCACCACCGCCCAGGCCGGAACTGATCGGCTCGACCACCGCCAGCGTGGACGATACCGCCACCGCGGCATCGAAGGCGTTGCCGCCCTGCGCCAGGATGTCGATGCCCGCCTGGGTGGCCAGCGCATGGCCGCTGGCAATGGCCGCGCCATCGGGGCGCTCGGCACGGGCCGGGTTGTCGGCCCAGGCAATCGGGCTCAGCAGCAGGCCGAGCAGCAACAGGGGGCGGACGATCAGCGTCTTCATTCGGATGGGGGCTCCGCGTAGAGTTCGGGGTGATCGTGCTGCAGCTGGCGCAGCTTGGCCAGCAGCTGGTCTTCCGTTTCCACGATCTCCGGGTCCGGGTCGATGCACTCGACCGGGCAGACGACCACGCACTGTGGCTCGTCGAAATGACCCACGCATTCGGTGCAGCGCGCAGGGTCGATCACGTAGATGGTTTCACCCATCGCAATGGCCTGGTTCGGGCAGGCCGGCTCGCATACGTCGCAGTTGACGCAGAGCTCGTTGATTTTCAGCGACACGGCGATACTCCTCGCCCGCGCCCTGGGACAAAGGACCGGCCAGCGCGGGCGCGCGGGCCGGTCAGGTCATCAGCGGCGCCCTTGCAGGACGCCGCCCGGGCCATGCCGGAGCATGGCCGCCATGGCTCGGTATTACTTGGCTTCGACGAAAATGTACTCGGCACCGGTCGGCTGGATCGCAGCCTGTACGCGGGCGTTGTCGGCCGACTGGCCGATGAAGACGACGCGCACGCCCTTCATCGAATCCGGCGACACGTCCTTGAACACGGCCTGGATCATGTCAGCCATCTTGCCCGAGGCCGACGAACCGAAGGCCAGCATGTTGCCCGGCTGCACGCCACGGGCCACGGCCTGGGTCGCGCTCTCGGTCTGGCGCTCGTACTTGGCCTGGAAGTCCGGGTCCGATTCCGGCGAGAGGTAGTACAGGAACGGGCTGTTGGTGATGTTGCCCATGTTCTGGATCGCCACTTCCTGCAGGTACTTCTTCCAGCCTGCATCGTCGTCCTTGGACGGAGCGACCAGGGCCTGCTTGGCCTCGTCGACCGGAGCGGCCTCTTCCTTCTTGCAGGCGGTGAAGGCCAGGGCCAACGAAGCGATCAGCATCGCGCGCATGGTGGTGTTCATGGGTTTCCTCCCGGAATGGTGCGTGGTGTTGTACGTAATGGGGTGCGGGTACAGCGGGGCTTACGACTGTGCCGACTTCGCTTCGCGGACCTTGCGCAGGGCTTCGAGCACCGCGGCCGGCACGAAGCCGGACACGTCGCCACCCAGGCGCGCGATCTCGCGGACCAGCGAGGACGAAATGAAGCTGTGCTGCTCGGCCGGGGTCAGGAACAGGGTCTCGACCTCGGGGATCAGGTGCCGGTTCATGCTGGCCATCTGGAACTCGTACTCGAAGTCGGACACCGCGCGCAGGCCGCGCAGCAGCACCCCGCCCTGGACCGAACGTACGAAATGCGCCAGCAGGGTATCGAAGCCGATGACCTCGACGTTGCTGTGGTGGGCCAGCGCGCCACGCGCCAGCTGCACGCGCTGCTCCAGCGGCAGCGCCGGGCCCTTGGACGGGCTCTGCGCCACGCCGACCACGACCTTTTCGAACAGCGGCGCGGCACGGCTCACCAGGTCGATGTGACCGTTGGTGATCGGATCGAACGTGCCGGGGTAGACGGCAATGCGGCGGTTGGCCACGGTCATGGGCGGATGCAGATGTTCAGATGAGGTCAAAGTGTAGCAGTGGCGCGGCGGTACAGGGCAAAGCGCACCTCGCGGGTGCCACCCTCGCGGTGCAGCAGCCAGTCCGGCGGCAGCACCGGCACGTGGCCCGCCGGCGATTCCACGTACAGCCAGGCATCGGCGGCCAAGTGCCGCGGCAGCTGGGCCAGCACGTCCTGCCACAGGCCGTCGGCGAACGGCGGGTCGATGAAGACCAGATCGGCCTGCTGCGCCGGCGCGCCCTGCAGCCAGCGCAGGGCATCAGCCTGCACGACGCTGATCTGGTCGGAGGCCTGCAGCTTGGCCACGGCAGCGGTCAGATTGCGTCCCAGCTGCGCGTTGCGTTCGACCAGGGTGGCGTGTGCGGCACCGCGCGAGACCGCCTCCAGGCCCAGTGCGCCACTGCCGGCGAACAGGTCCAGCACGCGGGCCCCACCGAGCCTGGGCATCAGCCAGTTGAACAGGGTTTCGCGCACGCGGTCGCTGCTGGGCCGCAGCCCCGGCAGGGTCGGCACCGGCAGGCGGGTATTGCGCCAGCGCCCGCCGATGATGCGGACCTGGCCGTCATTGCCGCCACGGCCGCTCATCGGCGCCCCCGGCGGGAGGTATTCGAGAATTTCAGCATGAGCGGGATTGTAGTTCGGCCGGGCGACGCCCGGCACCCGGCACCCGCAGAAGCCACAGCAACGGCCGAAGCAACAGCAACAGCGGGCATTCCTTGGGATGGCGGGGTGGGTCCGGTCGAGGGGGACGCTGCAAGTACGTCCATGTAAGCTCGGTCGCCGCATCCATGCGGCTCACGCCCCCTCAACCGGACCCACCCCGCCTTCGACAGTTTTCTGCGATCTGTCGGAACTCTCTTGGAGTCAGATCCGTTTTCCTGCGAAAAACGGATCTGACTCCATTTGATGTATCGATATCTGACAGATGTGTCGACCAAGGTCGACACCTACCAACAGCCGCGTGAACCTGTCGAAGGCGGGGCGGTGTGGGTTGGCAGGACCGTTGGCGCCATGGATGGCGCCATCGAGCCCCCAGGGACGGGTTTACGGCGTGTCCTGCCAACCCACACCGCCCCGCCATCTCACGGAATGCCTGCTGTTGCTGTTGCTGTTGCTGTTGCTGTTGCTTCGGCCTCTGCGGGTGCAGGGCGCAGCCCTGCCAGAACAACCCCTTGATTTCGGGACAATCAGCCATACCCCTTGGCGAGGCCGCACGCGCTGGCGCGGCATTGCACACGGAGCCTTATCGATGACCGAGACCACCCAGACCGAAACCCTTGGCTTCCAGACCGAAGTCAAGCAGCTGCTGCAACTGATGATCCACTCGCTGTACTCCAGCAAGGAGATCTTCCTCCGCGAGCTGGTCTCCAACGCCGCCGACGCCGCCGACAAGCTGCGCTTCGAGGCCCTGACCCAGCCGGCCCTGCTGGAAGGCGACAGCGAGCTGCGCGTGCGCGTCAGCTTCGACCCCACCGCCCACACCATCACCATCGAAGACAACGGTATCGGCATGAGCCGCGCCGAAGCGATTGCCCACCTCGGCACGATCGCAAAGTCCGGCACCGGCGATTTCCTGCGCCAACTGTCCGGCGACCAGAAGAAGGATTCGCAGCTGATCGGCCAGTTCGGCGTCGGCTTCTACAGCGCCTTCATCGTCGCCGACGAAGTGGAAGTGACCTCGCGCCGCGCCGGCCTGGCTGCAGGCGAAGGCGTGCGCTGGACCTCGCGCGGCGAAGGCGATTTCGACGTCGCCACCATCGACAAGGCCGAGCGCGGCACCCGCATCGTGCTGCACCTGAAGGACGGCGAGCACGACTTCGCCGATGGTTGGCGCCTGCGCAGCATTCTCAAGAAGTATTCGGACCACATCGGCCTGCCGATCCAGATGCCCAAGGAGGGCGAAGACGGCGCTGCCGGCGAGTGGGAGACCGTCAACCGCGCCAGCGCGCTGTGGACCCGCCCGCGCACTGAGATCAGCGACGCCGAGTACACCGAGTTCTACAAGCACGTGGCACACGACCACAGCGATCCGCTGGCGTGGAGCCACAACAAGGTCGAGGGCAAGCTGGAGTACACCTCGCTGCTGTATGTGCCCGGCCGCGCACCGTTTGACCTGTATCACCGCGATGCACCCAAGGGCCTGAAGCTGTACGTGCAGCGCGTGTTCGTGATGGACCAGGCCGAGCAGTTCCTGCCGCTGTACCTGCGCTTCATCAAGGGTGTGGTCGACTCCAACGACCTGTCGCTGAACGTCTCGCGCGAGATCCTGCAGTCCGGCCCGGTCATCGATTCGATGAAGGCGGCGCTGACCAAGCGCTCGCTGGACATGCTGGAAAAGCTGGCCGCCGACAAGCCGGAGCAGTACGCCACGTTCTGGAAGGAATTCGGCCAGGTGCTGAAGGAAGGCCCGGCCGAGGACTACAACAACCGCGAGAAGGTGGCCGGCCTGCTGCGCTTCGCCTCCACCCGTGGCGACGGCGATGCGCAGAGCGTGTCGCTGGCCGACTACCTCGGCCGCATGACCGAAGGCCAGGACAAGATCTACTACCTGACCGGCGAGAGCTACAGCCAGGTGCGCAACAGCCCGCATCTGGAGGTGTTCCGCAAGAAGGGCGTGGAAGTGCTGCTGCTGACCGACCGCATCGACGAGTGGCTGATGGGCTACCTGACCGATTTCGACGGCAAGGGCTTCGTCGACATCGCCCGTGGTGACCTCGACCTGGGCGCGCTGGAAACCGAAGCGGACAAGCAGGAACAGGAAGCGGCGGCCAAGGACAAGCAGGGCCTGGTCGAGCGCCTGAAGACGGTGCTGGGCGATGACGTGGCCGAAGTGCGCGTCTCGCACCGCCTGACCGATTCGCCGGCGGTGCTGGCCATCGGCGAGCAGGACCTGGGCCTGCAGATGCGCCAGATCCTGGAGGCCAGCGGCCAGAAGGTACCGGACAGCAAGCCGGTGCTGGAGATCAACCCGGGCCACCCGCTGATCGCCAAGCTTGATGCCGAAGCCGATGGCGCGCGTTTCGACGACCTTGGCCGGGTGCTGTTCGACCAGGCTGCGCTGGCCGCCGGCGACAGCCTGAAGGACCCGGGTGCCTATGTGGCGCGCCTGAACAAGCTGCTGCTGGAGCTGTCGGTCTGATCGAGGCGGTGGTCGCCGGGCATGGCCTGGCGGTGCTCTGGTAGATGCCAAACTTGGGTGGCACTGCTGCCCAGGTAGAGGCCAACCTTGGTTGGCGCCCCAAAAGCGTGCCAACCAAGGTTGGCACCTACCAGGGCGGGTCGAGCGTGCCGACCAAGGTTGGCACCCACCAAGGGCGGCGGTTGGCACCTGCCAAAACGGTGTTGCTCAGGCGTCCCGATCCAGCAGCGAGCCCAGCATCTGGTCCTGGCGGCGGATCACCGCAGCATTGGCAGCGAAGGCCACGACCTCGGCTTTCGCGGCCAGCAGATCACCCAGCGGTGCGGCGGCATCGGCGCCGGTGGAAGTCATCGAGGCCTGCACCCCGCCCTGCTCCACTGGACTACGCTGCAGCTGCAGGCGCTGGGCATCCGGGGTCGCCAGGTTGACCACGTTGTGCGCGGCCACCTGCACGCCCTGCTGGGCCGCCTGCATCCCACTGAGAGCAATTCCCATCACGTTGTTCATGGCGGTCTCCGGGCCGCCGTGCGCAGCCCTCCGGACCGGTTAACGGCCGGCAGGCCGCGATGTTGAGTCCACATCGGCCCGACAGGCCCGAGTGGTAGCATATCCCCCTGATTTCAGCGCCTTTTGCCAATGCTCAGTTTTTTCCGCCGCAAGAAGCCCCAGGATGCCCCCGCAGCGGAGGCACCCAAGACCCAGCACTACTCGGCTGAAGAGCTGGCGGCGGCATTCCCGTCGGCCGCGCCGGTCGAGGACAAGGAGCCGGCGCCGGTAGCAGTACCGGCCGAGCCTGTACCGGTCGAGCCGCCCCCAGCAACCGCCGTTCCGGTCGCTGTCGAGCCCACCCCGGTTATTCCGGCCCCAGCCGCACCGGTTCCGGCAGCTCCTGCGCCGACGGCTCAGATCGACGTCGCCCCTATCGCGACTCCGGCCATCGAACCGGCCCCCGTACCGCTGCCTGAGCCCACCCCGGCACCGACACCGGCACCGGTCACCGACGACCTGCCTGCCGCCGCCTCGATCGACGCCGTTCCGGCGCCGGCTGGCAAGCCCGGCTGGCGCGAGCGCCTGCGCAACAGCGTCATCGCGCGCAGCTTTGGTGGCCTGTTCTCGCGCAACCCCAAGCTTGACGACGACCTGCTGGACGAGCTGGAAACCGCACTGATCACCGCCGACGTCGGCGTGGGCGCCACCACCGACCTGGTCGAGGGCCTGCGCAAGCGCATGAAATCGCGCGAATTCGCCGACGCCAATGCGCTGCTGGCCGCGCTGCGCGCCGAGCTGATCGCAATCCTGCAGCCGGTGGCCAAGCCGCTGTTGATCGACCGCAACGCCAAGCCCTTCGTGGTGCTCACCGTTGGCGTCAACGGCGTCGGCAAGACCACCACCATCGGCAAGCTGGCCAAGCGCTTCAAGGACGATGGCCACAGCCTGATGCTGGCCGCCGGTGACACCTTCCGCGCCGCCGCCGTGGCACAGCTGCAGGCCTGGGGCGAGCGCAACGGCGTGGCCGTGGTCGCGCAGGGGCAGAACGCCGATGCCGCTTCGGTGGCATTCGACGCGCTCCAGGCCGGCAAGGCCCGTGGCACCTCGGTGCTGATCGCCGACACCGCCGGCCGCCTGCATACCCAGTCCGGCCTGATGAACGAGCTGGGCAAGATCCGCCGCGTGCTCGGCAAGATCGACCCCACCGCCCCGCACGAAGTGCTGATGGTGATCGACGGCACCACTGGCCAGAACGCGCTGTCGCAGCTGCGCCAGTTCAATGCCGCAGTGAACGTGACCGGCCTGGTGGTGACCAAGCTGGACGGCACCGCCAAGGGCGGCGTGGTGTTCGCGCTGGCCCGCGAGTTCGGCATTCCGATCCGTTTCGCCGGCATCGGCGAGCGCCCGGAAGACCTGCGCGTGTTCGACCCGGAAGCCTTCGTCGACGCCCTGCTGCCCGAAGCGCTGGGCGTCTGATACACCGTGCAGCCACGCATGGCGTGGCTCTACTGCAATCCGGTAGAGCCGCCCCACGGGTGGCTGCCTCTCTGGAACACCGATGCCCCGCCAGCCGCACGCCAGCGCCGGAACCACGCAGACCGATGGCTTCGTTGCACACCTGCTGCATTGGTTCGACGACCACGGCCGCCACGACCTGCCCTGGCAGCACCCGCGCAGTCCCTACCGGGTCTGGCTGTCGGAAATCATGCTGCAGCAGACCCAGGTGGCCACGGTCATCCCGTATTTCCAGCGGTTCCTGCAGCACTTCCCGACCCTGCCCGACCTTGCCGCCGCCAGCAACGACGCGGTAATGGCGCAGTGGGCCGGGCTCGGCTACTACGCCCGCGCACGCAACCTGCATGCCGCTGCGAAGCGCTGCGTGGAACTGCACGACGGCGACCTGCCGCGTGATTTCGATGCATTGCATGCCCTGCCCGGCATCGGCCGCAGCACCGCCGGTGCGATCCTCAGCCAGGCCTGGAACGACCCGTTCGCGATCCTCGATGGCAACGTCAAGCGGGTGCTCAGCCGTTACCACGGCATCGATGGTTTCCCCGGGCTGCCGGCCATCGAGAAGCAGCTGTGGGCGATCGCCGAGGCGCATGTGGCGCAGGTGCCGGCCGGGCGCATGGCCGACTACACGCAGGCGCAGATGGACCTGGGCGCGACGGTGTGCAGCCGTGCCAAACCGGCCTGCGTGATCTGCCCGTTGCAGGATGACTGCGTGGCACGGCGCGAAGGCCGCACCGCTGAACTACCCACGCCCAAGCCCAGCAAGACCCTGCCCGAGCGCGAGGCCGTTGCGCTGCTGCTGCGCGACGCCCAGCAGCGTGTGCTGCTGCAGAAGCGGCCGGACACCGGCATCTGGGCGCAGTTGTGGACGCTGCCGCAGGCCGATGCCGGCAGCGTGCTGCAGGACTGGTTCGACGTGCACGTCGACGGCTCGCTGGAAGAGGCCGAAGAGCTGCCAGTGCTGCAGCACACCTTCAGCCACTACAAGCTGCATCTGCAGGTATTGTCGCGGCAGGTACACGGACTGCGCGTGGAAGAACCCACGCTGCGCTGGGTCGCCAGCGACGAACTGCACGCGCTGGGCCTGCCGGCACCGATCCGCAAACTGCTCGACGGCGCAACGATCAAGACGCCGAAACGAAATTCCAAGAAACCCCGCAACCACGAGTGAATGCCATGTCCCGAACCGTCTTCTGCCAGTACGAACAACGCGATGCCGAGGGCCTGGACTTCGTGCCCTACCCCGGCGAACTGGGCCAGCGCATCTTCAACAACATCGGCAAGCAGGCCTGGGCTGCGTGGCTGGCGCACCAGACCATGCTGATCAACGAGAACCGCCTGTCGCCGCGTACGCCGGAACATCGCGCGTTCCTTGAAGGCGAACTGGTCAAGTTCCTGTTCGAGAAGGACGCGCAAAAGCCGGCCGGCTTCACTCCGGAAGCCTGACGCACAGGTAGTGGCGGGTGCTGGCCGGCAACCTGGCATCTGCGCGATGCCGGCCAGCGGCCGGCACTACCGCGCTATTTCGTGCTTTCCTCGCGCTCCTGCACCTGCGCCTGGCGCAGCTCCTGCTCGGAGGCGCGCAGCGCCTTCACGTCCAGCTTGCGGATGCTGTCGATGAAGCACGGCATGCGCGGGCCACCGGCAGGGTCCCGCACCAGCACCTTGTCGAAGCGCGCCGAAACACGGTTCATCTGGCTGGTCAGGCCGATGGCGGTGGCATACGGCAGGTCCTGGCAGGGACCCCTCAATTCCAGCAGATAGGCCTCGCTGGGACGCGTCCACACCGCCAGCGCGTTGTCACCCAGTTCGGTCCAGCCGTTGAGGCTGCCGAAGAACTGCATGTCGTTCTGAGGCGCGCCGGCATGGGCACGGTACAGGTCAAGTTTCTCGGCAGAGCTGAGCCGGCCGGTGGTCGCGCAGGCGGCCAGCGCCAGGCAGAGTCCGGCCATCAGGATCGGGGTCTTCATGGCGATCTCCTCGGGGAACTGTCGCCATCATGCGCCTGCGCAGACAACGCCGGCGCGAAAGCCAGTACCCCATTCAGCAGCCGGTCGGCGGTCGCCCCAAGCAGGCCCAAGGCTCCGGATTCCGGTAGTCGCCAACCTTGGTTGGTGCTTGCCCTGCAAGAGCAGCCGACCAAGGTCGGCTTCCACCAAAGCGGGCCCAGCGCCTCAGACGTCGGCGTGGGCCAGCGCGTGCAGGCGCCCCTCGCGCAGCTCCAGCACCCGGTCCAGGCGCCGTGCCAGGCTGCGGTCGTGGGTCACCAACACCAGGCTGGTATGCCGCGCACGATTCAGTTCCAGCATCAGCTCGAACACCGTCGCCGCGGTGCGGTCATCGAGGTTGCCGGTCGGCTCGTCCCCGAGCACGCAGGCCGGATGATTGACCAGCGCACGCGCCACTGCGGCACGCTGGCGTTCGCCACCGGACAGTTCGCCGGGCTTGTGGTCCAGGCGATGGCCAAGGCCGACCGCTTCCAGCAGCGTGGTGGCCCGGCTGCTCGCCTCGGCCACTGCAGTACCGGCCAGCAGCACCGGCATCATCACGTTTTCCAGCGCGGTGAACTCAGGCAGCAGGTGGTGGAACTGGTAGACGAAGCCCAGCGCCTGGTTGCGCAGCAGGCCGCGCGCGGTATCGGACAGCGCTGACATGCGCTGGCCGGTCACATAGACCTCGCCGGCGGTCGGAATGTCCAGGCCACCCAGCAGGTGCAGCAGCGTACTCTTGCCGGCACCGGAAGCACCGATGATCGCCACCGTTTCGCCGGCGGTCACGGTCAGGTCCAGGCCATCGAACACCGGGGTCTGCATGCGCCCTTCGGCGTAGGTCTTGCCCAGTGCTTCGGCGCGGATCACTTCATCGCCGCGGTTGAAGACCTTATTCATAACGCAGGGCCTCCGCCGGCTGGGTGCGTGCTGCCCGCCAGGCGGGATACAGGGTGGCCAGGAAGCTCATCAGCAGCGCGACCACGGTGATCGCCACCACGTCGCCGGTCTGCATGTCGGTCGGCAGGCCGGTGATGTAGTACACATCCTCCGGCATCAGCTTGACGTTGAACACACTCTCGATGGCACCCAGGATGCGCTCCAGGTTGAGTGTGAGGGTGATGCCACCGAGCAGGCCGGCCAGCGTGCCGAAGATGCCGATCAGCGAGCCCTGCACCATGAACACCTGCATCACCCCGCCCGGGGTCAGGCCGAGCGTGCGCAGGATGGCGATGTCGGCCTGCTTGTCAGTGACCAGCATCACCTGCGAGGACACCAGGTTGAACGCGCCCATGGCGATGATCAGCGACAGCAGGATGCCCATCACCACCTTCTCCATGCGCAGCGAGTGGTAGAGGTTGGCGTTCTGCTGGGTCCAGTCACTCACGCGGTACGCACCACCGAGGTTCTGCGCGAGGTCCACGCCCACTTCCAGCGAGCGGTCCATGTCGTGCAGCTTCAGCCGCACGCCGGTGGCGCCATCGGAACGCAGCACGCGCTCCAGGTCCTTCATGTTGGCGAAGCCGACGCCGCGGTCGACCTCGTTGTAGCCGGCCTCGAAGATGCCGCTGACGGTGAAGCGTTTCATCCGTGGCACCGCACCGGCAGGCGTGCCCTGCACTTCGGCGAAGGTCACCAGCACCTGGTCGCCGACATCAACGCCCAGCCAGATCGCCAGTTCCTTGCCCAGAAGCAGGTTGAAGCTGCCCGGCGTGAGGCTGCCATAGCTGCCCTTGGTGACCTTCTTGTCGATCACCGATACCTTCGGCTCCAGCGCCGGATCGATGCCCTGGATGATCGCGCCCTGCACGCGCGGGCCGCTGATCATCGACTGGATCTCGATGTACGGCGCAGCACCGGCCACGCGCGGGTCCTTGCGGGCCACGTCGACCACGCGCATCCAGTCCGGCATCGGCTCGCCGTCGCGGCTGATGGTGGTGTGCGCGGTCATCTGCAGCAGGCGGCTGCGGATTTCCTTCTGGAAACCGCTCATCACGGCCAGGGTGGTGATCAGCACCGTGACGCCGAGCGCGATGCCCAGGATCGATGCCATCGAGATGAAGGAGATGAAGCCGTTGCGGCGCTTGGCGCGCAGGTAGCGCAGGCCAATGGCCACGGGAATGGGTTTGAACATGCAGGCACGCCGGTCAATTCAGCTTATGGTGCCATCGACCGGGGCCTACGGG
Source organism: Stenotrophomonas sp. 93052_Sma (assembly GCF_056481145.1). Taxonomy (NCBI): domain Bacteria; kingdom Pseudomonadati; phylum Pseudomonadota; class Gammaproteobacteria; order Lysobacterales; family Lysobacteraceae; genus Stenotrophomonas; species Stenotrophomonas sp. 93052_Sma. The sequence goes on along the minus strand of NZ_CM151134.1, from coordinate 1,785,062 downwards.
AAACGCCACGTGCGGCCACGGCCAGTCGCAGTTCACGTCGCTGCCCGGAATCGAGCACATCCGGCCAGAACAGCAGGCGCCGGCGGCGCCGATCCTCACGCCAGAGCAACAACAGCCATGGGCCACGCACGACCAGCTGGGGTGCATCGGCGTCCTGCCCGGCCACCTGCAGCGGCTCGGGCGGTGCCGGCAGAAGCACCTGCACGCGCGGCCTGCGCTGTCGCCAGGCCAGTTCGGCCAACCCGATGACCCAGGCCAGCACCACCGCGGGCATCAGCAACCGTGAAGGCAGATCCGATGCGCGCAGCAGCCAGGGCGCAGCCAGCAGCACCGCCAACTGGGCGGCGGCCTGCAGCCGTGAGGGGCGCCACTCAAGGCTTGAGGGCGAGGATCTTCTGCATGAGGGGGATCGCGTGCGCATGCGGGCAGGCCTCGTAGCCCATGAACCAGCGCCACAACTTATCGTCCTCGCAGTCGAGCAGGAACAGGAAAACCTCGCGCTCTTCGGTCGGCGCAGTGCTCCATTCGTGGTCCAGGTAGCGACCGAACAGCTGGTCCAGCTCACGCATGCCGCGGCGGCAACGCCAGCGCAGCTTCTTCAGCAGAACGTCTTCTTCCATCATGTTTCTCCAGATACAGCAAAGCCACGCATGGCGTGGCTCTACTGGGGTGGCACAGCCACGCGTGGCGTGGCTCTACCGGGTACAGCCAGGCCTGATCAGGCGCGGCGTTCCATCATCAGCTTCTTGATCTCGGCGATCGCCAGCGCCGGGTTCAGGCCCTTCGGGCAGGTCCGGGCGCAGTTCATGATGGTGTGGCAGCGGTACAGCTTGAACGGATCTTCCAGATCGTCCAGGCGCGCACCGGTGTCCTCATCGCGCGAGTCGATGATCCAGCGGTAGGCCTGCAGCAGGATCGCCGGGCCCAGGTAACGCTCGCCGTTCCACCAGTAGCTCGGGCAGCTGGTCGAGCAGCAGGCGCACAGGATGCACTCGTACAGGCCGTCCAGCTTCTTGCGGTCTTCCGGCGACTGCAGGCGCTCACGATCCGGCGGTGCCGGAGTCTGGGTGCGGATCCACGGCTTGATCGAGGCGTACTGCGCGTAGAAGTGGGTCAGGTCCGGAACCAGATCCTTGACCACGTTCATGTGCGGCAACGGGTAGATCGGCACTTCCTTCTTGCCGCAGTCCGAGATGGCTCGGGTGCAGGCCAGGGTGTTGGTGCCGTCGATGTTCATCGCGCACGAACCACAGATACCTTCGCGGCAGGAGCGGCGGAAGGTCAGGGTCGGGTCGATCTCGTTCTTGATCTTGATCAGGGCGTCCAGGACCATCGGGCCACAGGCGTCCAGATCGACTTCATAGGTATCGGTGCGCGGGTTGCTGTCGTCGTCCGGACTCCAGCGGTAGATCTTGAAGGTGCGCACGTTCTTGCCGCCGTTCTTGACGGGGAAGTGCTTGCCCTTCGTGATCTTGGAATTCTTGGGGAGTGAAAACTCGGCCATGGCTGCTCTCGTTGGCTCAGGCGGCCCGCGCCCGTGGGCGCGGATTGCATGGTAGGCGGGGTCGGATCAGTACACGCGCGGCTTCGGCGGCACCACGGACACGTCGTCGGTCAACGTGTACATGTGCACCGGACGGTAGTCGAAGCTGCACTTGCCCTTCTCGTCGACGCTGACCAGGGTGTGCTTCTGCCAGTTGACGTCGTCGCGGTCCGGATAGTCCTCGTGCGCATGCGCGCCGCGGCTTTCCTTGCGCTGTTCGGCCGAGTTGATCGTCGCCACCGCGTTGAGCAGCAGGTTGTTCAGCTCGTAGGTCTCGATCAGGTCCGAGTTCCAGACCAGCGAACGGTCGGAGACCTTCACGTCCTGGAACGAGTCGAAGATCTTGTCCATCTTCTCGCAGCCTTCCTTCAGCGTCTGGCTGGTGCGGAAGACCGCCGCGTCGGCCTGCATGGTGCGCTGCATGCGATCGCGGATGACCGAGGTCGGGGTATCGCCGTTGGCGTGGCGCAGCTTGTCCAGCAGGCCCAGCGCCTTGTCGCAGGCATCGGCCGCCAGCGGCTTGTGCGACGCGCCCGGCTTGATGGTCTCGGCGCAACGGTTGGCCACTGCACGACCGAACACCACCAGGTCCAGCAGGGAGTTCGAGCCCAGGCGGTTGGCGCCGTGCACGGACACGCAGGCCGCTTCACCGATGGCGTACAGGCCCGGCACCACCGCATCCGGGTTGTCGCCGACCTTGCGCACGACTTCGCCGTGGTAGTTGGTCGGGATGCCACCCATGTTGTAGTGCACGGTCGGGATGACCGGGATCGGCTGCTTGTGCACGTCGACGCCGGCGAAGATGCGGGCGCTCTCGGCGATGCCCGGCAGCTTCTCGTCGATCACGCCCGGGCCGAGGTGGGTCAGGTCGAGCAGGATGTGGTCCTTGTGCTCGCCGACGCCGCGGCCTTCGCGGATCTCGATGGTCATCGAACGGCTGACCACGTCGCGCGAGGCCAGGTCCTTGTAGTGCGGTGCGTAGCGCTCCATGAAGCGCTCGCCGCTGCTGTTGCGCAGGATGCCACCTTCACCGCGGACACCCTCGGTGATCAGGCAGCCGGCACCGTAGATGCCAGTCGGATGGAACTGCACGAACTCCATGTCCTGCATGGCGATGCCGGCACGCATGGCCAGGCCGCCACCGTCGCCGGTGCAGGTGTGCGCCGAGGTGGCGCTGAAGTAGGCACGGCCGTAACCGCCGGTGGCCAGCACCACGCCCTGGGCGCGGAACAGGTGCAGGGTGCCGTCGGACATGTCCAGGGCCAGCACGCCGCGGCAGGCGCCTTCGTCATCGAAGATCAGGTCGAGTGCGAAGTACTCGATCATGAAGCGCGCGTCGTGCTTCAGCGACTGCTGGTACAGCGTGTGCAGCATCGCGTGGCCGGTACGGTCGGCCGCCGCGCAGGTACGCTGCGCCGCCGGGCCTTCGCCGTACTTGGTGGTCATGCCACCGAACGGACGCTGGTAGATCTTGCCTTCGGCGGTGCGCGAGAACGGCACGCCGTAGTGTTCGAGCTCGATGATGGCCGGGATGGCCTCACGGCACATGTATTCGATGGCGTCCTGGTCGCCCAGCCAGTCCGAACCCTTGATGGTGTCGAAGAAGTGGTAGCGCCAGTCGTCCTCGCCCATGTTGGCGAGTGCGGCCGAGATACCGCCCTGGGCGGCAACGGTGTGCGAACGGGTCGGGAAGACCTTGGTCAGGCACACGGTCTGCAGGCCCTTGGCGGCCAGGCCGAACGTGGCGCGCAGGCCGGCACCGCCGGCGCCGACCACGACCATGTCGTACTTGTGTTCGGTGATCTTGTAAGCGGACATCTAATCTGGATTCCTGTGTTGGTGCCTGGGCTCAGGCAACGCCGAGGGCGATGCGGCCCACCGCAAACACACTGACGATCATGCCGAGCACGGCGACGAACTTCACCGCGGTCTGCAGCACCAGAGCCAGCAGCGATTCGTGGATGTAGTCTTCCAGCACGACCTGCATGCCGAGCTGCGCGTGCCAGAACATGGCGATCAGCAGGCCGATCAGCGGCACCGCATTCCACGGCTTGGCCACGGCAGCGGCGGCAGTCGCGTAATCCGAGCCCAGCAGGCCCAGCACGAAGACCAGGAACCAGATGCCCAGCACCACCAGGGCGGCGGCGGTCAGGCGCTGGTGCACGAAGTGCTCGGTGCCGGTCTTGGCCGAACCGAGGCCGCGCACGTTCTTCAACGGGGTACGGAACTTGCTCACGCGGCACCTCCGAACATCACATAGGCCCACACCAGCAGGGTGATCACCAGGCTGCCGGTGACCGACAGCCAGCTGCTGCGGATGAAGGCGGGGATGCTGAAGCCGATGGCGAAGTCCTGCACCACATGGCGGATGCCATTGCACAGGTGATAGGCGAACGACCATGTCCACGCGAACAGGAACACGCGGCCATACCAGGCCCCGGCATGGCCGGTGAAGCAGTTCCAGGACTCGGGCCCCATCATCAGGGCCAGCAGGCCGGCAGCGATGATGAGGGCACCAACAGACAGAAAGACGCCAGTGGCTCGATGCAGGATCGAGGTGGCCATCTGAATCTGCCAGCGATACACCTGAAGGTGCGGGGAAAGTGGGCGTTGTCTGGTCGCCATTCGCTGGGCTCGTTGTCTCGGCTGGGCGGCACGCGGCCGCGTTGGCTCAATGCTGATCAGAAATCGATGCAGCGTCCGTTTTTCTCCCAATCGCCATACCGCACCGGATCAAGTCCGCCGCGGCCGCCGAATTCTTCTGCTTTTTCCTGTTCCACGGGCACGGGTGCCGCGGGGACCAGCGGGGCTTCAGATTCGTCGTCGGGAGTGGGGGTTGTTTGGCCTATCATGTTCGGTCTCGCAACGCACAAATTTTAGACCTCGTTCACGTGCCTGACAACCTGCCCCCTGCTTTCGTCGGATATCCGCGCCTGCCCGGCCACCAGCTGCTGAGCCTGCAGGGCCCGGATGCGGCTGTCTTTGCCCACGCCCAGTTCAGCAGCGATGTCACCGCCCTGCCCCTGCAGCACTGGCAGTGGAGCGCCTGGCTGAGCGCCAAGGGCCGCACCCTGGCGGTGTTCCAGCTGCTTCGGCTGGCCGACGACCACGTGATGCTGGTGCTGGCTGACGGCGATGCCGATGCGATTGCGTCGCAACTGCAGCGCTTCGTGTTCCGCCGCAAGGTGAAAGTGCTGGTGCGCAGCGATCTGGCCGTGGCCGGCGCCTTCACCGCGCCCGAGGCCGCCAGCGGCGCCGCGATCGCGCATGCTGCAGGTGACGGCTGGGAGCTGGACCTTGGCAGCGACGCCCTGCCGCGCACCCTGCGCATCGGCACGGCAGATGCCTTTGCCGCCGGCAGCGACACCGATGAGGCCGCTTTCGCCCTGGCCTGGCGCCAGGCCGACCTGCGCTACGGGTTGCCGCGGCTGGAGGAAAGCCAGCGCGAAGTGTGGACGCCACAGCAGCTGGGCCTGGACCGCCTGAACGGCTACAGCGTGAAGAAGGGCTGCTATCCCGGCCAGGAAATCGTCGCCCGCACCCACTTCCTCGGCAAAGCCAAGCGCGCGGTGCAGCTGCTGCATACCGCGGCACCGGCGCAGGCCGGCGATGGCGTGCAGCAGGATGGCGCAGCGCTGGGCACGATTGCCTGCGTGGCTGGTGACCTGGCGTTGGCGGTGCTCCCACTGGAGGCCGGCGACACCGAGCTGCAGGTAGGCGGCGCCGCCGCGCAGCGCGTGCCGCTGCTGCATGGCCTGGCGCGCTGAATCTGAAGGGCTCTCATCCACGTATGGCGTGGATCTAGTGACCGACCCGGTGGGTGCGGACCGTTGGTCCGCACGCCTGAAATGGTAGTGCCGGCCGCTGGCCGGCAACCATGCAGGGTTGAGGTTGCCGGCCAGCGGCCGGCACTACCCCTTACAGGCGCGCCGGTTTCCGGATTGAAGAAATGCAGGCCCTGCGGGTGGATCGCCACGCGGATCTGCTCGCCCACCGCCGGCAGCGACTGCGGCGCTACGCGCATGGTCAGCGCGTGCTGGCCACTGCTCAGGTTGACGAAGATCTCGTTACCGACCGGTTCGATGCCTTCAATGCGTGCGACGAACGCATGCGCATCGTCGGCGGCCGCCGGCTGCAGGTGTTCCGGACGCACGCCCACCGCGATCGGCTTCTGCAGCCAGGCCGGATCGATGGTGGCCTGGCCCAGCGGTGCACGCCACTCACCATCGACCACGGTCACGCCACCGGCATCGCCCTGCAGCGTACCGCGCAGCACGTTCATCGCCGGGCTGCCGAGGAAGCCGGCCACGAACAGGTTGGCGGGGCGATCGTACAGCGCCATCGGCGTATCGATCTGCTGGATGACGCCATCCTTCAGCACCACGATGCGCTGGCCCAGGGTCATCGCTTCGACCTGGTCGTGCGTCACGTAGATCATGGTGGTGCCCAGCTTGCGGTGCAGCTGCGCGATCTCGGTACGCACGCTGTGGCGCAGCTTGGCATCCAGGTTGGACAGCGGTTCGTCGAGCAGGAACACCGCCGGCTCGCGCACCAGCGCACGGCCCAGCGCGACACGCTGGCGCTGGCCACCGGACATCGCCTTGGGCAGCTTGTCCATCATCTCGGTCAGGCCCAGCGTCTGCGCCGCCTCGGCGATGCGCTTGTCGATGGTCGCCTTGTCGTGACCGCGCAGCTTCAGGCCAAAGGCCAGGTTCTCGGCCACGGTCATGTGCGGGTACAGCGCATAACTCTGGAACACCATCGCGATGTCGCGATCCTTCGGCGCCACGTCGTTGACCACGCGATCACCGATGGTCAGCGTGCCGCCGCTGATCTCTTCCAGACCAGCCACCATCCGCAGCAGGGTCGACTTGCCACAGCCGGATGGACCGACCAGCACCATCAGTTCGCCATCGGCGACTTCGAAGCTGGCGTCCTTCACCGCGACCTGGCCGTTGTCATAGACCTTGCGCACACCCTGCAACTGCACTTTTGCCATATCACCTATCCGGTCCGCCCGAAGCCGGGCTGTCTTTTGGGACTGCCTCGGCCCTCCCGATGGCAGTGATGATTGCGCGCCTGCCGCATGACGGCGAGCACTGCAATCGAATACAGTTGCCCATTCTGCCATGTAAACGTTTTCACGTGGCACTATCCGATGATCGGTGCGCACCGATCTGCGTCGGCGGTTGAACGAAGGTTCCGCCGAGGCAGTGGTTTCGAATGGAACCGTCTTCCGGCACCCCGGAAAACGCCCCTGACGAACCTCGGACAGGCAGTTGCGCGGATGTCCCCCGAACCCAGCCATGAAGCGATTGACAACGATGTCACCCGGATCTGAAACTCGAGCGATGCACGACACCCTCTTCCTGTTCGGTGCCACAGGTGATCTGGCCCAGCGCTACCTGTTCCCTTCGCTGCTTCGCCTGCTTGGCGACGGCCTGCTGCCGGAGGATTTCCGCATCCGCGCGCTGGCCCTGTCCAGGCATGACACCGAAGCCTTCCATGACATCCTGCGGCCGCGACTGCAACAGGCCATGCCGATGGCCACGCAGGAAGACATCGGCGCCCTGCTGCGCCGCATCGACTACCGTTCGGTGGACCTGCGCGACGTCGACTCGGTGGCCGCCGCGGTCGCCGACCTGGTGCACCGCAAGTGCGTCAGCTACCTGGCCATTCCGCCGGGCCTGTACATCTCCACCTGCGAAGGCCTGGCCAAGGGCGGCGCCCTCGCCGCACCGGCACGCCTGATGCTGGAAAAGCCGATCGGCAGCGACAGCGAGAGCGCCGAGGAAATCATCAGCACCATCGGCCAGTGGATCGATGAGGACCGCGTGTTCCGCCTCGACCATTACCTGGGCAAGGCAGCGGTGCAGAACCTGATCGCGCTGCGCTTCGGCAACACGCTGCTGGAAGCGGTGTGGAACCGCAACTACATCGAATCGGTGCACATCCTGGTGGCCGAAAGCGAAGGCGTGGATGGCCGCGATGCCTATTACGCCCGCTCCGGCGCGCTGCGCGACATGGTGCAGAGCCACATCCTCCAGCTGCTGTGCATGGTGGCGATGGAACCGCCGGCCTCGCTGGAAGCCGATCGCATCCGCGACGAGAAGGTCAAGGTGCTGCGCGCCCTGCGCCCGCTCGACGCCAGGCACGCCGCGCGTGACAGCATCCGTGGCCGCTACACCGCTGGCACCATCAATGGCCAGCCCGCGCAGGCCTACCAGCCGCCGGAAGGCAGCGACGTGGAGACCTTCGCCGGGGTCACCGCGCATATCGACAACTGGCGCTGGAGCGGCGTGCCGTTCCACCTGGTCACCGGCAAGCGCCTGCCCGAACGCACCACCCGCGTGGTGGTCACGCTGAAGCCGGTCACCCACTGGCTGTTCGAGCGCCCGCAGCGCGCAGGCCGCACCGAACCGCCTGGTGTTCCAGCTGCAGCCGCAGGAAAACATCGAACTGGGCCTGATGAGCAGCCTGGCCGGCCCGGAATGGGGCGCGCTGGAGCTGCATCCGCTGGAACTGGAACTGTCGGTGCCGACTGGCCTGCACCGCCGCATCGCCTACGAACGCCTGTTCCTGGATGCCTTCAACGGCAACCACACGCTGTTCGTGCGCGATGACGAAGTGCGCGCCGCCTGGGCGTGGATCGACAGCGTCGCCGACGCCTGGAAGGATGCCAAGCTGCCGCTGGAACCCTACCCCGCCGGCCAGTGGGGCCCGGCCAACGCGGGCGAGTTCCTGCCGCAGGGCGTGGACGCGCCGGACAGCGGAGCGTCGGCATGAGTGCCAGCTCGCAGCCGGTGCTGGTCGCCGACATCGGCGGTACCAACGCCCGCTTCGCCCTGGCCGACACCTCGCAGGACGCACCGCTGCAGAAGGACAGCATCCGCGAATACGCGGTAGCGGAGTTCCCGTCGCTGGGTGATGCCGCGCGCCACCATCTGGAACAGATCGGCGCCACGGCCAGCCGCGGCGTGTTCGCGGTGGCCGGTCGCGTCGACGGTGACGAAGCGCGCATCACCAACCACCCGTGGGTGATCTCGCGCAGCCGCACCGCCGCCATGCTCGGCTTCAACGAGCTGCACCTGATCAACGACTTCGCCGCACAGGCGATGGCGATTTCGCTGCTGCAGCCCGATGACGTGGTCCAGGTCGGCGGTGCCGCCTGGGTGCCGGGCAAACCCGGCCAGCCGCGCAACTACGCGGTGATCGGGCCGGGTACGGGCCTGGGTGTCGGTGGCCTGATCCTGCGCCACGGCCGCTGCTACCCGCTGGAAACCGAAGGCGGCCATGTCAGCTTCCCGCCGGGAACCCCGGAGGAGATCCGCATCCTGGAGATCCTGTCCGAACAGTTCGGCCGCGTCTCCAACGAGCGCCTGATCTGCGGCCCTGGCCTGGTCAACATCCATCGCGCCGTATGCGAGATGGCCGGCATCGATCCGGGCCAACTGCAGCCGGTGGACGTGACGGCCCGCGCCCTGCACGGTGACCCGCAGGCGATGCGCACCGTCGATGTGTTCTGCGCCGTGTTCGGCGCCATCGCAGGCGACCTGGTGCTGACCCAGGGCGCGTGGGACGGCGTGTTCCTGACCGGCGGGCTGACCCCGAAGATGCTCGATTCGCTGCAGCACTCCGGGTTCCGCCAGCGCTTCGAACACAAGGGCCGCTTCTCCTCGATCATGGCGCGGGTGCCCTCGTTGGCCGTGATGCACCCCCACGCCGGACTGCTGGGCGCCGCCGCCTATGCCGCCGACGCCGAACGTGACGCACCTGGAGTTGCCGCATGAGCCCCACCACCTTCCACGACGACCGCATGGAGTTCATCCAGCACGGCGATGCCGATGGCTGGATCGAGGCGGTGGCCGCCGAGATGGCGCAGACCCTCAACCACGACATCAACGAAGTGGGCCGCGCCCGCATCCTGTTGTCCGGCGGCACCACGCCGGCACCGGTGTACCAGGCGCTGGCCGAACTGGACGTGCACTGGGACCGCGTGGAAGTGAGCCTGGCCGATGAGCGCTGGCTGTCGCCGCAGGATCGCGACAGCAATGCCTGGCTGGTGCGCGAGAATCTGCTCAAGCGCGCCGAAGGTGCGCATTTCGATCCGCTGGTGCGCATCGGCAAGCCGCTTCCGGAATGCGTGTACACCGCCAACCTGCAGGCGCAGCACAGCCAACCGCCGAGCCTGGTGGCGCTGGGCATGGGCAACGACGGCCACACCGCCTCGCTGTTCCCCGGCTCGAAGGACCTGGCCCGTGCACTGGAAAGCACCCTGCCCTATGCCGCGCTGGACGCCACCGGCTGCCCGGGTGCCAACCAGTGGCCGCTGCGCATCACCCTGACCCCGCATGGCCTGCGCCAGTGCCGCCAGCGCCTGCTGCTGCTGCGCGGCAAGCAGAAGCTGCAGGTGCTGCGCCAGGCGCTGGACAGCAACGATGCCCAGCAGTACCCGATCCTCAATGCGATCAACCTGGACGGCGCGCCTGCGCGTCCACTGGGCTGATTGATGTTGGCGGCGGCACCGTGCCGCCGCTTGCCTCTCGCCACCACGAACGCCGGTAGCCAATGAGCCTCCATCCGCAACTGCAAGCCATCACTCAGCGTGTCATCCGCCGCAGCGCCGCCTCGCGTGCCGCCTACCTGGCCGCGATCGACGCCTCGCTGCGTGAAGGCCCGTTCCGCAGCCGCCTGAGCTGCGGCAACCTCGCCCACGGGTTCGCCGCCTGCGGCGGCACCGACAAGAGCCGCCTGCGCGGTGGCGTGACGCCGAACCTCGGCATCATCACCGCCTACAACGACATGTTGTCTGCGCACCAGCCGTTCGAGACCTATCCCGAGCAGATCCGCGAGATCGCCCGCGAGCTGGGCGCCACCGCACAGGTGGCCGGCGGCGTGCCGGCGATGTGCGACGGCGTCACCCAGGGCCGCGGCGGCATGGAACTGTCACTGTTCTCGCGCGATGTGATCGCGCAGGCCACCGCGATCGGGCTCAGCCACGATATGTTCGACACCACCGTCTACCTCGGTGTCTGCGACAAGATCGTGCCGGGCCTGCTGATCGGTGCGCTGGCCTTCGGCCATCTGCCGGCGGTGTTCGTGCCGGCCGGCCCGATGACCCCGGGCATTCCGAACAAGCAGAAGGCCGAAGTGCGCGAGCGCTATGCTGCCGGCGAAGCCACCCGCGAAGAACTGCTGGAAGCGGAGTCCGCGTCGTACCACGGCGCCGGCACCTGCACCTTCTACGGCACTGCCAATTCCAACCAGGTACTGCTGGAAGCGATGGGCGTGCAGCTGCCGGGCGCATCGTTCGTCAATCCAGGCACGCCGTTGCGCGACGCCCTGACCCGTGAAGCCACCGAGCGAGCGCTCGACATCACGGCACTCGGCGAGGACTTCCGCCCGTTGGGCCGGATCATCGACGAGCGCGCGATTATCAATGCGGTCATTGCGCTGATGGCGACCGGCGGCTCGACCAACCACACCATCCACTGGATCGCGGTGGCGCGTGCGGCCGGCATCGTGCTGACCTGGGACGACTTCGACGAGCTGTCACAGCTGATTCCGCTGCTGGCCCGCGTCTACCCGAACGGCGAAGCCGATGTAAACCGCTTCGCCGCAGCAGGCGGCCCGGCCTTCGTGTTCGGCGAACTGATCAAGGCCGGCCTGATGCACGGCGACCTGGTCAGCGTGGCGCGTGGCGGCATGGCCGACTACGCACGCGAACCGCAGCTGCGCGACGGCAAGCTGGTCTACCTGCCGGGTCTGGAACGCAGCGCCGACGAAGAGGTGGTGCGTGGCGTCGACAATCCGTTCGAGCACCAGGGTGGCCTGCGCCTGCTGCGCGGCAACCTGGGCAAATCGCTGATCAAGCTGTCGGCGGTGAAGCCGCAGTACCGCACGATCGAAGCACCGGCCGTGGTGGTCGATGCACCGCAGGTGTTGAACAAGCTGCATGCCGGCGGCCTGTTGCCCGAGCATTTCGTGGCGGTGGTGCGTTACCAGGGCCCGCGTGCGAACGGCATGCCGGAACTGCATTCGCTGGCGCCGCTGCTGGGCCTGCTGCAGAACCAGGGCCGGCGCGTGGCGCTGGTCACCGACGGCCGCCTGTCCGGCGCCTCGGGCAAGATCCCTGCGGCGATCCATGTGACGCCGGAAGCGGCGCGGGGTGGTCCGCTGGCCAAGGTTCGCGAGGGCGACATGATCCGCCTCGATGGCGAGGCCGGCACGCTGGAAGTGCTGGTGGACGCAGCCGAATGGGCTGCACGTCCGCTGGCGCCGAACACCGCGCCTGCCGCGCATGATCTGGGCCGCAACCTGTTCGCGATCAACCGTCGTGTGGTGGGTCCGGCTGATCAGGGCGCGATTTCGATTTCGTGCGGGCCGGCGGCGGCTGATGGTGGGCCGTGGGAGTACGACGCGGAGTATGAGCTGGGGCACGATGCCGCGGCGGCGGCGGCGCCGCATGAGGCGAAAGACGCCTGAGGGTTGAAGAGCGTTGCGGGTGTGCGTTGGCGGTGAGTGTCCTGGTTGAGGCGGCGGGTAGCCCCCACCAGGACACGCCGTAAACCCATCCATGGGGGCTCGGTCGCGCCATCCATGGCGCTCACGGTCCTGGTGGGGGCTACCCGCCGCCTCAGGACAGTTTCCCGGCGCCCTCGCGCCGCGAAGTGATCACTGAAAATCAAATTCGAAAGCAAAGGCAGAAGCAGAGCTATGGGTATCGAACAACATCAGGTGAAGGCGGCGGAGCTGTTGCGTGCGGCGGGCATCCTGCCGGTGGTGACGATTCATACGCTGGACCAGGCGCGGGCGGTCAGTGCGGCGCTGCTGGAAGGTGGCTTGCCGGCGATCGAGCTGACCCTGCGTACGCCAGTGGCGATGGAAGCATTGGCGATGCTCAAGCGCGAGCTGCCGGACGTGGTGGTGGGTGCCGGTACGGTGCTGACCGTGGAGCAGATGCAGCAGTCGATCGATGCGGGTGCGGATTTCCTGGTGACCCCGGGTACGCCGCCAGCACTGGCTGATGCACTGGCCGCCGCACCGCTGCCGGTGGTGCCGGGTGCGGCCACCCCGACCGAGCTGCTGTCGCTCTACGCCCGCGGCTTCCGCGTGTGCAAGCTGTTCCCGGCCACGGCTGTGGGTGGCCTGGCAATGATCAAGGGACTGGCCGGCCCGGTGGCGGACCTGAAGCTGTGCCCGACCGGCGGCATCACCGAGAACACCGCCGCCGAATACCTCGAGCAGAAGAACGTGGTCTGCATCGGTGGTTCGTGGATGGTGCCGGGCAACTGGATCGCCAACGGGGAATGGGACAAGGTGCGCGCCAGCGCCGCAGACGCCGCCAAGATCATCCAGCGCGTACGCGGCCACTGAGCCCGACAAAGGGGTAGAGCCGAGCCCACGCTCGGCTCCGGCATCATCAAGGGTCAGAGCCCTTTCCCACCGGGAAAGGGATCCGACCCCAGGCGACGAGCGCGCAAAGCGCGCGACCCGCTCCTGCTTTTCAATCTTCATTCCGCGGTGGCGGCGCACGGAAACTGTCCGTGGCCGGGCGGATGGGTTGTGCAGGGGCGTGAGCCGCATGGATGCGGCGACCGAGCTTACAAGGACGTACTTGCAGCGTCCCCTGCTCAACCCATCCGCCCGGCCAACCACCACAATCCAACCGCACCACCACCGCGAGGGGCTCAGCCGTTGGCCGAAACCCTTACAGCGGCCGTGCCGGATCCACCAGCCCGTACTGGCTGGCCATCCGCGCCAACGCGATGTTGTCGTGGATCCCCATCTTCTCGAACAACCGCGCCTTGTGCGTGTTCACCGTCTTCGCACTCAGGCTCAGCCGCCGCGCGATGTCTTCCTGGCGCAGGCCCTGGGTCAGCAGCAACGCCACCTCCAGCTCGCGCGGGGACAGGCTGTCGAACGGCGAACCGTTGCCTTCCACCGTCGACAGCGCCAGGTTCTGCGCGATGCTGGTGCCCAGGTAACGGCGGCCACCGGCCACGTCACGCACCGCGCGCAACAGCTCCTGCGCATCGCAGCCCTTGCCGATGTAACCGGCGGCGCCAGCCTCGAGCAGCCGCTTCGGCAGCGGGCCATCTTCCAGCACCGACACGATCACCACGCGGGTATTGCGGTGGCTGCGCACGATGCGCTCGGTCACTTCCATGCCGCTCACACCCGGCAGATGCAGGTCACACAGCACCACATCGGGCAGCAGCTGGCGGACTTCACGCAGCGCGTCTTCGCCGGTCTCGGCTTCGCCCACCACCTCGATGTCGGTTTCCCCCGACAGAATCATCTTCATCCCGGTGCGGACCAGCGCGTGGTCATCCACCAGGTAGACTCGAATCGTCATTCACGTACCTCTTCGAATGCGGCCATTGCAGGTCAAGCTAGGCAGGGTGCCGATACCCCTGCAAGCGCGTTCGGAATGCGACCCCGGCAATCTGCCTTGCGCATCACACTACCGCGCGTTGTGCTTGCCCCCTGTCTTGCAGAACCTGCTGCAACGAAACAACTGATCTATCACGTAGACGTCCCTCAAGGGCCATCCACGTCAATCCCCCTGTGATGATGCTTCGCTGGCCTTCGCTGGCGGCGAGCCGTGACGTCGCCATGGGTGCCGGCGACTGAACATGACCAGATAGCACCCTACCACCCAAACCAGCGCGGCACACCATCCGGCCAGGATATCGGAGGGGTAATGCACCCCCAGGTAGACCCGGGACACGCTGACCAGCAGGCTGAATGCCGGTGCCAGCAGCAGCACCGGCCAGCGCCAGCGGGTGTTCCAGGCCAGCAGCACCAGGGTCACTGCCAGGGTCATCGAGCCCATCGCATGGCCGCTGGGGAAGCTGAACGTCGATTCCGGCGCGATCGATTCCCACAGGCTGGGGCGCTGGCGCTGGAAGAAGTGCTTGCTGCCCATGTTCAGCAGCGCCGAGCCGACGAAGCTGACCGCCACGAAGGTCGCCTCGCGCCAACGCCGGTAGCCCAGCAGCACGCCGATGATCAGCACGTCGGCCGGGATCAGGAACCATTCGTAGCCCAGTCTGGAAATGAGCACGAAGAAGCGGTCCAGCAGCGGCGAATGCAGGCCATGCATCTGCCACAGCAGCGGCGCATCGAAATGGAACGATTCAAACTCGTGCACCTCGTCAGCCAGGGCGACGAAGCCGGCCAGCGGCAGCAGCACGCCACCGAACAGCAGGACCAAGCGCCAGGCATTGCGCGCCATCCAGTGGCGGAAGCCGGAGGCGGACTCCGGTGCAGCGAGGATCGCAGGCTTATCCGGCGCTTCGGACATACTTGTGTTCGACGTAATCGTCGATCAGGGCGACGAATTCCTGGGCGATGTTGTCGCCACGCAGGGTCACCTTCTTCTCGCCATCGACGAACACGGGCGCAGCCGGGGTTTCACCGGTGCCCGGCAGCGAGATGCCGATGTTGGCATGGCGCGACTCACCCGGCCCGTTGACGATGCAGCCCATCACCGCCAGGGTCATGTTCTCCGCACCCGGGTGGTGGATCTTCCACAGCGGCATCTTCTCGCGCACGTGGTTCTGTACCACCTTGGCCAGCTCCTGGAAGAACTCGGAGGTGGTGCGGCCGCAGCCCGGGCAGGCCGTGACCAGCGGCGTGAAGGCGCGCTGGCCGGTGGTCTGCAGCAGCTCCTGGGCGACGATCACTTCCTGCGTACGCGACTGGCCCGGTTCCGGGGTCAGCGAGATGCGGATGGTGTCACCGATGCCCTCCTGCAGCAGCACGCTCAGCGCCGCGGACGAGGCGACGATGCCCTTGCTGCCGATACCGGCCTCGGTCAGGCCCAGATGCAGGGCGAAATCCGAGCGCTGGGCCAGGTCGCGGTACACCGCGATCAGCTCCTGCACGCCACTGACCTTGGCCGACAGCACGATGCGGTCGCGCGGCAGGCCGAGCTCCACCGCCTGCTCTGCCGAATCCAGCGCCGAGCGGATCAGCGCCTCGCGCAGCACGCGGCCGGCGTCCCAGGGCTGCTCACGCAGGTTGTTCTCGTCCATCAGCCTTGCCGCCAGGGCCTGGTCCAGCGAGCCCCAGTTGGCACCGATGCGCACCGGCTTGTTGTAGCGGATCGCGAACTCGATCAGCTGGGCGAACTGCAGGTCCTTCTTCTTGCCGAAGCCGACATTGCCCGGGTTGATGCGGTACTTGGCCAGCGCTTCGGCACAGGCCGGTTCGGCGGTCAGCAGCTGATGGCCGTTGTAATGGAAGTCACCGATCAGCGGCACGTCGATGCCCATCATCGCCAGCTTGTCGACAATGCGCGGGATCGCCGCAGCCGCTTCCACGGTATTGACGGTCAGCCGCACCATTTCCGAACCCGCACGCCACAACTCGGCCACCTGCTTCACGCTGGAGGCCACGTCGGAGGTATCGGTGTTGGTCATCGACTGCACCACGACCGGCTTGCCTCCGCCTACGGTGACCCCGCCGATCTGGACGGCATGGGTCTGGCGGCGGGGCCAGGCAGTGGCATCGGAAGGGGGCGTCGGGCGGGTAACGGCGTCGTGCATGGGCGCATTCTACCGCCCGCCTCCGCATTCCGGGTGACTCGCATTCAGCCGGCGGCACGGCTGCGGCCGATTGTCGCAGGCACGGTCACGCGTGAACGCATACGATGAGCGTGAATGACCGGTCCCGACGCCCCGTTTCTCCGAACCCTGTGCAGCCTGCGCTGGCTTGCCGTAGGCGGCCAGGCCGCCACCATCCTGGTTGCCACCTGGGTGCTGGGCCTGCCGTTGCCGCAGCTGCCATTGTGGGCGGGCGTGGCCGTGCTGACCCTGTTCAACATCTACACCCAGCTGCGCCCGGAGGCGGCCGACACCGCGCCACTGACCGCATTCGGCCACATTCTGGTGGACGTGATCATCCTGACCTGGATGGTGGGCTGGAGTGGCGGCATGGCCAACCCGTTCAGTTCGCTGTTCCTGATCCTGATCGCGCTCGCCGCGTTCGCCCTGCCCCTGCGCTGGGCACTGGCGGTGGCGCTGGCCTGCCTGCTCGGCTACGCCGCCAGCGGCATCTTCGGCCAGTCGCTGCCGGATGGCTATTTCCGCGCCCAGGACCTCAACCGCTGGGGCGTGGTCGCCAATTTCCTGATTTCCGCAGCGGTCGTGCTGACCTTTTCCACCCGCCTGGCACTGGCGCTGCGCCAGCGCGAACTGGAACTGTCGGCCCTGCGCGAACGCTTCGCCCGCAACGAGGGCATCGTCGCCCTGGCCACCCATGCCGCCTCGGTGGCGCATGAACTGAACACGCCGCTGGCGACCATGACGCTGCTCGCCGATGACGTCGCCGAGCGCAGCGAAGAGCCCGAAGTACGCGAAGACATGGAAACCCTGCGCGAGCTGCTGGTGCAGTGCCGCGAGCGCGTGCTGGCGCTGGCCGCACCGGCCTCGGCCGATGCACCGGGTCGCAGCCACTCCAGCGCCCAGCAGGTACTGGAACAGTGGCGCCTGGTGCGGCCGACCATCGACCTGCATCGCAATGACGATGCGCCGCTGCGGCTGCCACTCGACCCGGGCGTGGGCCATCTGCTGATGGTCCTGCTCAACAATGCCGCCGATGCCGGCGAACAGGCCGGCCGGCCGCGCGTGGACCTGGACCTGCGCATCGAAGGCGACGACTTGATCGGCGAAGTCCGCGACTACGGCCACGGCTTCGACGCCCGTGCCGCGGTGCTGCCGGGCAAGCTGTTCGGCAGCAGCAAAAGCGAGGGCATGGGCGTCGGCCTGGCCCTGTCCCATGCCACCATCGAACGCCTCGACGGCGAGATGTGGATGCGCCCGGCCCAGGGGGCCGGCAGCCGCGTCGGCTTCCGCCTGCCGCTGACCCCACGTGAGGACACCCCATGAGCCTTCATCACTCCACCCTGGGCCTGCTGGTCGACGACGACGAGCTGTACCTGCGCACCCTGCAGCGCAGCCTGGCCCGCAAGGGGCTTGAAACGCAGACCGCACAGGATGCCGCCAGTGCGCTGGCGCTGGCCCGCCAGCATCCGCCGGCGTTCGCGCTGATCGACCTGAAGCTGGGCAGCGATTCCGGCCTGGCACTGATCCAGCCGCTGCGTGCCCTGCGCGCGGACATGCGCATCCTGCTGGTGACCGGCTACGCGAGCATCGCCACCGCCGTGGAGGCGATCAAGCTCGGTGCCGACGACTACCTGCCGAAGCCGGCCACGGTGCCGATGATCCTGCGCGCGCTCGGCGAGGAAGACGACGGCCCGGCCGACGATGGTGAAATGGAAGTGCCTGATGCGATGACGCCGATCAGCCGCCTGCAGTGGGAACACATCCAGCAGGCGATGCACGAGACCGGCGGCAACGTGTCCGCAGCCGCCCGCCTGCTCGGCATGCACCGGCGTTCGCTGCAGCGCAAGCTGGCCAAGCGGCCGAGCCCGGAACGCGATCCCAGCCGTTGATCGCCGGACCCGTCCGGCTCAGACCTCGGCCAGCACTGCTCGGTCCTGCGCGGCGCTGGAGCGCGACGCCGACGCATCGACCCGCGCCGCTACCGTCTCCTGCAGCAGCGGCGACGGCAGCGTGCAGGCCGGATGCATGCGCAGGAAGCCATAGATCGTACCTGCCAGACCGATCATCAGGCCCGGAGTAAAGGCCGCGCGGGTCAGCCCGCCGACCATGCCCCGGTGCTCCTCAATCGAAGAAACGATCTCGATGGCGGCCTCGTCCTGCGGATAGGGACACCCCTCCGGATCCAACGCAGCCGCCAGCACCAGCAACTCCCGGGTGGACACATCGCCATGGCACAGGGTGTGGCTGAACCCCCATTTGCCGCGCGCGTCGGCCACAGCCCGCCGCATGTCACGCAACTGCGCGGGATCGCCGGTGCGGGCGTACAGATCCGCCGCCGCCAGACCGATGCCAACACTGCCATGGCACCAGGTCGGGAAATTCTTCTGCCCGTCCTCCAGGTGGATATCGCGCCAGCGCCCGGTATGCGACTCGAACAGCGCCGCCTGGAACGCAAAGGCTCCTTCGGCCAGCTGCCGCCAGGCGGCCCGCTCAGGCACGCTGCCGGCATCCGAACGCGCCAGCCGTGCCAGCGCCCAGCCCATGCCCATCGCGCCGTGGCCAAAGCCACCGATCGGCTCGCGGAACTGTGGCGTCGGCCAGCGTGCGCCGTCGGCATCGACGATCGCTGCTTCCTGCATGCGGCGCCCGGCTGCAGCCGCCAACTCCAGCCAGCGCGATCTGCCGGTGGCCTCGGCCAGCGCCAGCAACGGCAGGATCATGCCGGACACGCCATCAATCAGTTCGAATTTCACCGGCCCCTGGAAACCACGACGTTCCACTCCTTCCGCACAGCGCTCGGCCAGCGCGAGCAGTGCGGGGCGCTGCAGCAGATCATGCAATGCCAGCAGGGTCCAGATCTGCGAGCCCGAGCCGACGAAACCACCATCGATCCCGGCGGGATGGCGCTCGCACATGGTCTGGAACACCGCAATGGCGCCTTCGATGGCCGGATCCAACCCAGCCACCGGATCGGCACGTCCCTGCTCCACTTCCCGGCGGTAGGCCGCCAGCGCGAACGCAATGCCTCCCAGCCCGAAATACAGGTCGGGCTGCACCGGCTGGACGGTCCATCCTGTGCGGGTCACCTCGGGCGTGATCCAGGTCATCGAACCGTCTTCACCGTGCACGGCAAGCCGCAGAAGATTCTTCACCGCGTGTGCCGCAAGCGTTCGTCGGCGCAGGTCCAGATCGTCCGCGCGAGGCTGCTGCGCGGCGTAGCTATAGCCGGCCCGAGCCTCGGCGCGGGCCAGCGCGTGCTGGTTCAGGTCGGTGGCCACCAACGTGCTGCGGATGGTCACGTCTTCGAGGTCGATGCGCATCGCACGCCAGTTGTCGGCGATGGAGCGGATGCGGGTCGCGTCAAGCTGTGAAGTGAAGATCGGAATGTCACCGTGGCGCAGGTCGTCCACTTCTCCACGTACGGTTTCCAGGTCCGATGGCGCAGCCGGTGACACCGCTGCATTGCGCACCAGCAGATCGATCGCGCGTTCAACCGCCTGGGCTTCCTTGTGCAGCGATGCCGGATGCCAGAGCATCCGCCCGAGCTCGGCGTAGGCCATGGTCGGCCGCCGCACATCGCGCACCTGGCAGCCTTCGAAACCGGCCAGCAACGGCATCAGTTCGCCCCTGGCATCCAGCGCACGCAGGCGCCCGCTGGCATCGACGAAACCCTCGCTGATGTGATCCCAGTACAACGACACATCGGGCTGCGGGCTCGGATGGTTCTGTGCGATGGCGACCTCTGCCTCGACCAGGCCCAGCCGCGCCGGCGCCGTCCCGTCTTCGATGATCACCGGCACCTGCACACGCGGCTGCTCGCCCGGCAGTGCGCCGGCGGCGGACAGGTCCACGCCTTCCATGCCGAGGCCGGTGGTGCGGAACGGCACGATACCGGTGCGCAGCACCGAATTGCGCATCAGCTTGACTGCCGTGTCATAGGCATCGCCCAGACCGGATGGTTCGACGTCGATGACCTGCGAGAACACGCTTTCGGCGTCGACCACCACCGGCACCGGCCCGACCGCGATCAGGTTCTCCAGATGGATGTCGGTCCCGCCCACCAGGCGCAGGATGGCCAGCCAGTGACCGAGACCGCGGTAGTAGGCGCGCAGCTCTTCGTCACCGGAACAATAACGGTGCTCGGCAAATGCAGCCCAGCCGTGGCTGCCACGATCCACCACGCGCGGCACGCGTACCCGGCCAGGGCCCTCGCCGAAGACGGCTTCAAGCAGGCCATCAAGCGTGGCATCGATGCGCAGCGAGCGCGGCTTGTACATCAGCGTACCGCCGTCGAACTGCAACCGCGCCACGGTCCGGCCGCCACCGTGCAGGTCACCGCGCCCCAGCGACACCGCACGCAGCGATCCTGCCGGACTGCCGAGCAGGTCCGTCAGCAGCGCACGATCACGGCCGATGCGCGCGGCCAGCTCCACCACAGCCGCACATTGTCCTTCGAGCATGCGCGACAGTCGCGGCAGCAGCACCGGGTAGCGTCGCTGCAGATGCTCATGGAAGCCCTCGCCGGTGGCGAGGGCCACGAATTCGTCCAGCGCACCGGCGCCCTCAAGCGGGCCGATGTCACCACCGCGCGCGGCCGCATGCAGTTCCAGCAGCAGTACGCGGTTGAGCTTGAGCTGGGCATGTTCACGAAGCGCCGCATCGCCCTGCTCATGCAGGAGTGCGCGCTCGTCTGGCCGCAGATCGATGGCGGGGTCATGCAGGCCAGCCGCCAACACTGTGCGCGCGTCGACAAGAAAATGTTCGGTGATGCGCGCAAACGCGGCCGCAGCCGGAGAAGCGGTCATTACGCCCCCTGCAAAGTGTCCAGAGTCTGTTCCAGTCGCCGGCACGCAGCGCAAGCCGCTGCGTGCCGGCTCGGGCTACATCAACAGCACAGGCAGTGATTGACCACCGACATCGTGGTGGTGCACTCGGTACCGCCACCGGTGATCAGGGTGTCGGAGGCCGACGTGAGCGCGGACTCGGTGGCCCCAGCGCCATAGATGAACAGCGAACCCGCAGGGTTGGCACACCCATCCACATCGTCCGAGCCATTGAGCCAGCCGGACACAACATCGTCGTTCAGATCCATTCGCAATCTCCTGTCATTCACAACATGAGGCGTTGAGGACATGGATCGATTCCACGTCCCTTCGGATACGGCCAGTCCCTGGCATCAACATCATGCTGCGAGCGATACTGGATGACAGGTACAGCCGCCCGTGCACACTGCATCCGCGTGCGAAGTGCGTCAAGCTGCGCTGCGGCAGGGCGCACGAATACGCTGCACGTGCGGTACGGAAGTGACGTGGAATGAGTGGCCGCGCCGCCATTCCTGCGCGACCGGATCGAAGGCAACCCCAGAGGCATCGGATGGCCGGCCGGCGCCGGCACATCCGCAGGCCGGGTCAGCCCTTCAGCTGCGCCAGGATCTCGCGGGTCATCGGATCGGCAATCGCCACATCCTCACCCTGCAGCGCCGGCAACAGGCCACTGGCCAACTGCTTGCCAAGCTCGACACCGAACTGGTCGAAGGCATTGATGTTCCAGATCACCGACTGCACGTACACGGCGTGTTCGTACATGGCGATCAGCGCACCCAGCGCCTGCGGGGTCAGCGCGTCGAGCAGGATCAGCGTGCTCGGGCGACCGCCCGGGTAATCACGGTGCGGATCATCGCTGCTCTGGCCATTGGCCAGTGCCTCGGTCTGTGCGAGCAGGTTGGCCAGCAGGGCCTGGTGATTGATCGTGTAGGGATCATCGTTGTGCACGCAGCCGATGAAATCTGCCGGAACGATGCTGGTGCCCTGATGCAGTGCCTGGAAGAAGCTGTGCTGCACATCGGTGCCCGCGCCGCCCCACCACACCGGCACGGTGTCGGTGGTGACCGGCTGGCCGTCACGCTGCACGCGCTTGCCCAGGCTTTCCATCACCAGCTGCTGCAGGTAGGCCGGCAGCAGCGCCAGGCGCTGGTCGTAAGTCATTACCGCATGCGTGGCATGGCCCAGCACGTTGCGGTTCCAGATGTCGGTCAGGCCGTGCAGCACCGGCAGGTTGCGCTCCAGCGGTGCATCCAGCGCGTGCGCATCCATCTGCGCGGCGCCGTCCAGCAGCTGCTCGAAGCGCTCGAAGCCGATCGCAAGCGCGATCGGGAAACCAACGGCCGACCACAGCGAATAACGGCCACCGACCCAGTCCCACATCGGCAGTACGCGATCGGCAGCGATCGCGAAGGCCTTGGCGGCACGTTCCGGATTGGCACTGACCGCGTACAGGCGCTCGCTGCCACCCAGCCAGTCGTGCAGGATCTGGCCGTTGAGCAGGGTTTCCTGGGTACCGAAGGTCTTGGAGATGAGGATGCCGGCGGTCTTCGCCGGATCCAGCGTGGCCAGTGTGCGCTGCATGGCGGCGCCGTCCACGTTCGATACGAAATGCACGCGCAGGCGCGCGCCGGTGACCGGGCGCAACGCATCGGCGACCAGGCGCGGACCGAGATCGGAACCACCGATGCCGACGCTGACCACGTCAGTGACGCCGCTGTCTTCCAGCGCACGCACCAGCACGCCCATGCGCTGGCGGATGTCGCGCGCGGTGGCATAGGCCTCGGCCGCCACCGGCGCATCGACCACGTCGCCGCGCAGCGCGGTATGCAGCGCGGCGCGACCTTCGGTCAGGTTGACCTGCTCGCCACGGAACAAGCGGGTGATGGCACCACCGACATCACGGTCGGCGGCCAACGTGAGCAGGGCCTGCAACGCCGCGGCATCGTATTTCTGCCGCGCGAAGTTGACGTACAACGGACCGACCCGCAGCGCCAGGTCCTGCACGCGGCCGGGTTCGGCGGCGAGCAGGCTGGGAATGCTTGCGCCCTTCAGGCGCTGGGCGTGGGAATGCAGCGAGTCGAATCCGTTGTTCGTTGTCATGCGGCCTGGGTCGGGATCGTGTCGTTGGTGTGGGAGATCTGGTTCTTGC
Source organism: Stenotrophomonas sp. 93052_Sma (assembly GCF_056481145.1). NCBI lineage: Bacteria > Pseudomonadati > Pseudomonadota > Gammaproteobacteria > Lysobacterales > Lysobacteraceae > Stenotrophomonas > Stenotrophomonas sp. 93052_Sma. The sequence goes on along the minus strand of NZ_CM151134.1, from coordinate 1,761,974 downwards.
CATCAACGTACACCAGCTTCGGCTTGAAGCTGTCAGCTTCCTGCTCGGTCATGCTGGCGAACGCGGCGATGATGATGATGTCACCGACCTGCACGTGGCGCGCAGCACCACCGTTGAGCGAGACAACGCCGCTGCCGGCTTCGGCGCGGATGGCGTAGGTCGAGAAGCGCGCACCGTTGGTCACGTCCCAGATGTGCACCTGCTCGAACTCGCGGATGCCGGTGGCAGCCAGCAGGTTGTCATCGATGGCGATCGAGCCTTCGTAGTTCAGCTCGGAATGGGTGACGGTGGCGCGGTGGATCTTGGTCTTGAGCAGGGACAGGTGCATGGGGGCGCTGCAACGGCAAAGGAAAGAGCGGATTCTAGCACCCGCTTGGCCATCGTCAGGGGGCCGCAGCAGGACGCTGAAGGCTGTTCAGGCGCCCTCCCCCGGCGGCGGCGGCGCGGCATGCCCGGAACGGCCCTCCAGAGACAGCCGGAACACCGTATGGAAGGCCAGCCCGGCGACCAGGCCGAAGCCACCTGCGGCCAGCACCTGCAAGGCATAGCTGATCACGTCGAAGGTGTCGACATAGCGCAGGCGCTGCAGCAGCGGACCATTGTCCGCGCCCGGCCAGGTGCAGGTGGCCATGGCCAGCGCGCCCAGTCCGAAACCGACCAGCACGAATCCAGTCCGGCGCAGCCGCTGTTGAGACTGCAGGATCAGCGCCATCGGCAGCAACACCGCGATCGCATTGCACACGGCCAACACGAACATCAGCCCACCGCCGGTGAGCGCAGGCATCGGCGTGCGCCTGAATTCAAGCGCGAACAACAGGCCGCCAAACAACTGGGCCGGCAGCATGCCGGCGGCCAGCACCGCCAGGATCGAGGCCTGGGCAAGACGGCCGGTATCAGTGCTGGGGGTCTTCATTTCCGGTCTCCCGTCCGTGGGAAGTCGAGAGGCGCCCGTTGCGGGCGCCCCGGAGCCGCATGCGGCTCAGAACTCCAGGTTGTCGATCAAGCGCGTGCTGCCCAGGCGTGCGGCGATCAGCGCCACGCGGCCACCGCCGTCGAAGGTCGGCTCGGCCAGTTCCGGCGTGCGCAACACGGCGTAGTCGACCTGGAAACCATCCGCCTGCAGCGCGGCCGTTGCGTCGGCCTCGATCTGCGGCGCGACTGGCCAGCCACGTAACCCTCGCGCATGCCCAGCAGGGTGCGGTGGATGCTGGTCGCGACCGGGCGCTGTTCGGCGCTCAGGTACTGGTTGCGCGAACTCTTGGCCAGGCCATCCTCGTCGCGCACGATGTCCGCACCGACGATCTGGATCGGGAACGACAGCTCGGCCACCATCTGGCGGATGACCGCCAGCTGCTGGTAATCCTTGCGGCCGAACACGGCCACATCCGGCTGCACCTGCAGGAACAGGCGCGCCACCACCGTGCACACGCCATCGAAGTGCCCCGGACGGCTGGCGCCTTCCAGCACTTCACTCACGCCCGGCGCGTGCATGCGCGTGGTCTTGTCCACCCCCAGCGGGTACATCACCTCGACGCTGGGCAGCCACACCGCATCGCAGCCGGCCTGCTCCAGCCCGGCCACATCGGCCTCGGGCGTGCGCGGGTAGCGGCTGAAATCCTCGTTCGGCCCGAACTGGGTCGGGTTGACGAAGATGCTCGCCACCACCTTGTCGGCGTACTGACGGGCCAGGGTCACCAGCGAATGGTGACCTCCATGCAGGTTGCCCATGGTCGGCACCAGCGCCACCCGCAGGCCCTCGCGCTTCCACTGGGCGATCTGCCCGCGCAGTGCGCCGAGCTCGTTGAAGGTCTGGATCATTGGGCGTAGGCGTGCTGTTCGTCGGGGAAGCTGCCGTCGCGCACGGCGTCGGCATAGGCGCGGGTGGCACCGGCCACCGAACCGCCTTCTGCAAGGAAATCCTTGACGAACTTGGGACGGCGATGACCACTGTCCAGGCCGAGGAAATCATGCAGCACCAGCACCTGGCCATCGCACTGCGGGCCTGCGCCAATGCCGATGGTCGGCACATCCACCGCAGCGGTCACTTCGGCGGCGACCGGAGTCGGCACGCATTCGAGCACCATGATGCTGGCGCCGGCAGCGGCCACAGCCTTGGCATCTTCCACCAGCTGGCGCGCGGCATCGCCACGACCCTGGATCTTGAAGCCGCCCAGTCGCAGCACCGACTGCGGGGTCAGGCCCAGATGCGCGCAGACCGGAATCTCGCGCTCCACCAGGTAGCGGATGATGTCGACCTTGAAGCCGGCACCTTCGATCTTGACCATCTCGGCGCCGGCCTGCAGCAGCTGCAACGAGGCATCCAGCGCTCCGGGGTGGCATCGGCGCCAAACGGCAGGTCGGCCACCAGCAACGCACGCTGCAGCACGCGGGCCACGGCGCGGGTGTGGTAGACCATGTCGGCCACGGTCACCGGCAAGGTCGAATCATGGCCCTGCACGACCATGCCCAGCGAATCGCCGATCAGGATCAGGTCGACGCCGTTGGCATCGAAAGTGCGGGCGAAGCCGGCGTCGTAGGCGGTCAACATGACCAGCTTCTGGCCATTGCGCTTGGCCTCGGCCAGGGCGGGAACGGTCCAGGGCTTGCTGTCTGCGTGGGTGCTCATGTGCTGATAACCGGGGGAGATAACCCGGGCATTATCACCCTATCGGCGCAATCCCGCAGGCATCCACCCGCATCACTGCATCCCGCACGCGGCCATGGCCGGGAATGGCCAGATCCGGCGCGATTTCGGCCAGCGGCACCAACACGAAGGCACGCTCGTGCAGGTAAGGATGCGGCACTTGCAGACCAGGCTGGTCGAGCACCTGCGCGCCATACAGCAGCAGGTCCAGGTCCAGCGCGCGCGGGCCCCAGTGCACCGCCGGATCGCGTACGCGACCAAAACGCTGCTCCAGCGCCAGCATCGCCTGCAGCAGCGTATCGGCGGGCAGCGTGGTCTCGACCGCAGCCACCGCGTTGACGAACGGCGGCTGGTCTTCATTGCCCCAGGCCGGCGTGGCGTACAGCCTTGAGGCTTGGCGCAGGCGTGTAGCAGGCAGGCCGTCGAGCGCGGCAATCGCCGCGCCGACGGTGACGGCCGCGTCGCCAAGGTTGGCGCCGAGGCCGATCCAGGCAAGGGTCATCGTTTACTCGCCAGCCGCACCGGCCGGGGCACCCGGACGACGGCGGCGACGGCGGCGCTTGCGCGGTGCCCCGCTCTCGTCATCCCCCTCTTCGCTGTGCATCACGTCCAGCGACGATTCCAGCTCGCGACCGGACTGCGCCTGCGCCTCACGCCAGAACTCGACATCGGCGGCGTGCTCGGCCGAGGCCACCTGGCGCAGGCTGAGGAAGTCGAACGCAGCGCGGAAGCGCGGATGGGTCAGGGTACGGAACACGCGCTTGCGCTGGCGCGAGCTGAAGCGCGACTGCAGCAGCCAGATTTCCTGCATCGGCAGCGAGAAGCGGCGCGGCAGCGCGATGGTGCTCAGCTGCTGCACCGTGACGCGGTCGGCCGCACGGCGCTGCGCCTCTTCCGGTGCCACGCCCTGCTTGAGCAGGGTTGCCTGGGCGCGGCAGAACGCCGGCCACAGCAGCAGCGCAAACAGGAACGCGGGCGAGACTGGTTCATCGTTGGCCACGCGTGCATCGGTGTTGGCCAGGCCCTCCACCAGCATGCGGCGCAGCGCCGGTGCGGTTGGACTTCAGCGCCTTGGCGCTCTCCGGGAACAGCACGTCCAGCAGGCCGTAACGTTCGAGGCCTTCGAAGCTGGCCACGCCGTGCCCGGACAGGAACAGCTTGAGCACTTCTTCGAACAGGCGCGCCGGTGCGGCTTCGTTGAGCAGGCCCGCCAGGTGCGGGATCGGCGCGGCGGTGCCCTCCTCGATCTGGAAGCCGAGTTTGGCCGCCAGGCGCACCGCACGCAGCATGCGCACCGGATCTTCGCGATAACGCTGCTCGGGGTCGCCGATCAGCTTCATCAGGCGCGCCTGGACATCCTCGAAGCCGCCGGTGTAATCACGCACCGAGAAGTCCTCGATGGCGTAGTACAGGGCGTTGCAGGTGAAGTCGCGGCGGATGGCGTCGTCTTCGATGGTGCCGTACACGTTGTCGCGCACGAGCATGCCGTTTTCCATCTCGCGGTCGCCGCTGCCGTCATCGCTGTTGGCACGGAAGGTGGCGACTTCGATGATCTCGCGGCCGAACACGACGTGGGCGAGGCGGAACCGGCGACCGATCAGGCGGCAGTTGCGGAACAGCTGCTTGACCTGTTCGGGCGTGGCGTCGGTGGCCACGTCGAAATCCTTGGGTTGGCCATTGACCAGCAGATCGCGCACCGCGCCGCCGACAAGGTAGGCGCCGAAGCCGGCATCGCGCAGGCGATAAAGCACGCGCAGGGCGTTCGGGCTGATGTCCTTGCGGGAGATCGTGTGCTGGTCGCGCGGGATGACGCGCAGGCTGAACGGTGATGTAGCAGAGGAAATGATGTTGGCGCTTCCGGTTGAAGTTTCGGGATTGCCCAATGGCATCGAGGTGCATATACTAGCGCTCCTGCCTCGGCAGCGACACAGTTACGCTCCCTTCGTCTAGTGGTTAGGACGTGGCCCTCTCAAGGCTAAAACAGGGGTTCGAGTCCCCTAGGGAGCGCCAGTCGCCGCAGCAGGAACCGAAAAAGCCCGCCTTTGTGCGGGCTTTTCTGTTTTCCGGGGTTGTGATGGCGTCGGTCGACTTGGTCGCATTGGCGTCTCCCTGCAATCGGCTTGAGCCGGTGGGGTCACCCAGGGCAGGACACGCCGTGAACCCATCCATGGGGGCTCGATGGCGCCTTGCTCGCGTGCGCTGTCCTGCGCACACGGCAAGACCGGGGTTGGGCTCCTGCCCAACCCGTCGGGTGCATGCGCCCAACCCATGGCGCCAACGGTCCGGCCCTGGGTGACCCCACCGGCTCTGGACGGTTTCCCGCGACCCCCGGCAACAACCGACCAGCGCTTCACCGCGTCCGCACGCACCATGAAACTGTCAGGAGGGGGCAGGCCGCCCTCTCCAGGACCGTTGGCGCCATGGATGGCGCCATCGAGCACCATGGATGGGCTTTTGCGTGTCCTGGAGAGGGCGGCCTGCCCCCTCAAACTCGGGACAACCAGGCGCCAACAGGATGCAACCGAAGCCGGGTAGCGTCAGCCTTCCATCTGCTCCAGCTCCTTGCCCTTGGTCTCGCGTACGTAGCGGACCACGAAAACGATCGAGAGGATCGCGGCGACCGCGTAGATGCCATAGGCGCCGGCCAGGCCGATGCCGGCCAGCAGCATCGGGAAGGTCACGGTGATCGCGAAATTCGACGTCCACTGCGCCGCACCGGCAACGGCCAACGCCGGGCCGCGGATCTGGTTGGGGAACATCTCGCCCAGCATCACCCACATCACCGGGCCCCAGGACATGTTGAAGAACACCACATAGACGTTGGCCGCAACCAGCGCCAGCCGGCCCATGCCATCGGACAGCTGCAGGCGACCATCGACCAGGCTGCCGCTGGCAAATGCCACCACCATCAGCACCAGCGCCACCGACATGCCAACCGAGCCGATCCACAGCAGCGGCTTGCGCCCGATGCGGTCGATCAACAGCACCGTCAGCAGGCAGGCGCCGATGCTCAGCGCGCCGGACAGCACGTTGATCAGCAGCGCGTCGCTTTCCGAGAAGCCCACCGCCTGCCACAGCACCGCGCCGTAATAGAACACCACGTTGATGCCGACCAGCTGCTGGAACATGGCCAGGCCAATGCCTACCCAGAGGATCGGGCGCAGCTTGCCGGTGACCGTATCGCGCAGGTCGCTGAAGCGCGGCTTGTGCTGATCCTGGGCCAGGCTGGCTTCGATCTCGGCCTGCTTGGTCGCCGCGGCCGCCTCGCCGTACAGCCGCGACAGTACCGCCCTCGCCTGCTGCTGACGCCCCTTCAGGACCAGAAAGCGCGGGCTTTCCGGGATCACCAGCAACAACAGCAGGAACAGCCCCGACGGCAGTGCCTGCATCCAGAACATCCAGCGCCAGGCCTCCTGGCCCAGCCATAGCGGCTCGGTGGACGCACCGGCGGCACGTGCCAGCAGGTAGTTGCTGAGGAAGGCAGCGAACAGGCCACAGATGATGGCCATCTGCTGCACCGTGGCCAGCCGTCCCCGATAGCGTGACGAGGCGACTTCGGCAATGTAGGCCGGCGACATCACGCTGGCCGCACCCACCGCAAAGCCACCCAGCACGCGCGCGACGATGAACAACCAGGAGGCATGGGCGGCGCCGGCACCCAGCGCCGACACCAGGAACAGCAGTGCCGACACGATCAGCACGCCACGGCGGCCCAGCCGGTCACCCAGCCAACCGGCCAGGAACGCGCCGATCGCACAGCCCAGCAGCATCGAGGCGACTTCGAAACCGAGCGCCGCTTCGCTGGAATTGAAGGCCTGGCGCAGGCCGTCGACCGTACCGTTGATGACACCACTATCGAAACCGAACAGGAATCCACCGAGGGTGGCCACACAGCTGATGAGGACGATGAACGCAGTGTTCTCGCCGCCCTGGGAGGCGGTGCCGGGCTGGGCTTGGGTCATGGACGATCCTGCTGGGAAGGGAAAGCGGCCACCTGCGGCGACCGGGCGCCCGCAGCGTCGCACAGGCCCCGCCCTGTCGCCAACGGGGGCGCAGCCGAGCCTGCCAGACGCCCGTTTTCCGCCCCGCGCCGACACCGGGGCCCAACCTGTTCTAGAATTGGCGGGTTCAGGAATCGATCCACCCCCAGCCCATGCCCTTTGTCGTCACCGAAAACTGCATCAAGTGCAAACACACCGATTGCGTGGAAGTATGCCCCGTGGATTGCTTCCACGAAGGCCCGAACTTCCTGGTGATCGACCCGGATGAGTGCATCGACTGCACCCTCTGCGAACCGGAATGCCCGGTCAACGCGATCTTCCCGGAAGACGATGTTCCTGCCGGCCAGGAAAGCTTCGTCGCCCTCAACGCCGAGCTGGCGAAGGAGTGGCCGGTGCTGACCGTGCGCAAGGACCCGCCCGCCGACGCCGGCGAATGGGACGGCAAGCCGGACAAGCTGAAGCTGCTGGAGCGCTGAGAAGCGCCCCTTGCGGCAACGAAAAGGGCGCCTATGGCGCCCTTTTTCGTTGCTCGTCGGCAGATAGCATCCGCGCGATCCGATAGGTGCCAACCGCAAGATCCGGTAGCTGCCAACCGCAGGATCCGGTAGGTGCCAACCTTGGTTGGCACAGAAGCGCCGACCAAGGTCGGCCTCTACCCGGGCACGTGCGGACCTGGGCCCGCACCCACCCGACCGGCCCTTACTGGGCCAGCTTTGCCTTGAGCGCGGCGATCAGCTTCACCGGCGCTTCTGCAGTGGCCGGCAGGCCACGCGGGTCGACCGCGGAGATGTAGGCGCCGGCATCGACGGCGACCACGCGGACGAGGAAGTTGCTCCCTTCGTAGGCCACGTCATACGAGCCCAGCAGCTGCGCGCGGCTGGCGATGGTCACGCCTTCCACGCCTTCCAGCGCGGTGCCGACCTTGGCGAAAGCCTCGTCCTTGCCACCGGCGATGGTGAAACCGGTGTTGCCCACGGCCGGGGCCGCAGCCACCGGGGCCGCCGGCTTGGTCGCCGATGCCAGCGTCGGCACCTTGTTGTCACCGGTGGTGGTCGGCAGGTTCAGGTCCGGCGGCACTTCCAGCGGACGCATTTCCGGGGCCAGGGCGTAGTCGCCCTTGACGCCACGCTTGAAGCAGCCGGTGGTGCCGGCGGCAACGGCCACCGCAAGCAGGGCGTAGGACAGAACGCGGACGGTGGATACGGATTGACGCATGTGAATCTCCTGGGTCAGACCAAGACGGAAGGTCAGTGGCTGGAAAGGGCTTCGAGGGCGGCGATGTCGCCGGCAAGATGATCGGCCGCCGGATGGTGCGCCACCGACAGCGGCAGCAGCGGCAGGCGCAGGTCGTGACCGATGCCGATACGGCGCAGCAGCGCCTTGACCGGAATCGGGTTCGGCTCAACGCCGCAGAAATCATGGAACGGCTGCAGGCGCGCATCCCAGGACCCGGTGGCTTCGTGGTCGTGGGCGGCAGCCAGCTCGCACATCCGGCGGTAGGCGCCGGGCAGCACGTTGGAGCCGACCGAGATCAGGCCATCGATACCGGCCTGGATCGAGCGCGCGGCCGTACCGTCGTCGCCACTGAACACGGCAAACTGCGGGCTGCGCAGGGCGAGCAGCGCCTGCACCCGGCCGGTGTCACCCACCGCCTCCTTGATGCCGACGATGTTGGGATGGCTGGCCAGTTCGGCCACGGTCTCCGGCTGCATGTCGCACCCGGTACGGCCGGGCACGTTGTACAACACGACCGGTAGCCCGCCCTGGTCGGCAACCGCGCGGTAGTGGGCGATCAGGCCAGCCTGGGTCGGCCGCACGTACGGCGGGGTGACCACCAGCGCGTGGCTGGCGCCAAGCGCGGCGGCACGGCGGGTCTGTTCGATGGTCTTGGCGGTGCCCGACAGGCCGGTACCGGCCATGACCGGGATGCGGCCGCCGATGCGTTCGACCGCGCTGGCCAGCAGCAGGTCGTACTCGGCATCGGTGAGGGTCGCTGCTTCACCGGTCGAGCCGGCTACGACAACGCCATGGACGCCACCTTCCAGTTGCAGGTGCAGCAGGCGCTGCCAACCGTCGGGATCGAGGGCGCCGTCGGCCCGGAACGGGGTCGCCAGCGCGGTGATGAGGCCGGAAAGGGACAATGACGTGCTGCTCTTGGCTGGAAAGGGAAAACGCCCGCCACGAAAGGCCGGGGGCGACCTGAATGTTACTTGCGGCGCGAAAGCACGGGCAAGTATGCTGGACACCGGTGGATCCCCGCCTCTGGCGGGCATTCAGACTAACGCATGCATTACCCGGAATCGCCTTGACCGACACCACCCCGCGCCCCGCGCCGAGCGAAAACCACCTCCTGATCAACGCCTACACGACGCATCCGGAGTCCCCCCTGCTGTCCGTCACCCGCCGCATTGCCGACAGCGGCTGCAATCTGGTGGACGCACGCCTGGCCACGGTCGGCCGCGATGTCTCGGTCACCGCCCTGGCCACCGGCTCCTGGGACTCGGTGGCCAAGCTGGAAGCGATGCTGACCCGGCTGGAGCGCGAAGAGGGCCTGAAGCTGGTCTGGTACCGCACTGCCGCCAAGCAGGCGCAGTCCAACCTGCTGCCGTACATCGTCGAAGTGATCGCCGCCGACAAGCCGGGCATCCTGTTCCAGCTGGCCGATTTCTTCGACCGCCAGGGCATCACCATCGAGAACCTGCAGAGCACGCGCTACCGCGCCATGCAGACCGGTGCGGAGATGTTCAGCGCGCAGGTCACCATCGGCGTGCCGGCCAACATGCACATCGCCGCGCTGCGCGACGATTTCCTTGAATTCTGCGACCACCTGAACCTGGACGCGATCATGGACCCGATGAAATTCTGATTCTTCGCGCGCCTCTCACGGGCGCGTGGCGTTTCATGCAATTGTCGTAGAAAGAACCCAGGCTCGACAGAAGGACCTCATGAACAACGGCGATACCCTGGACAGCACCACCCTCTCCCTACCGCTGGCGCTGTCCGGTGGCGAACAGGCCACTCTCGGCGACTACGCCGGCCACTGGCTGGTGCTGTACTTCTATCCCAAGGACAGCACCCCCGGCTGCACCACCGAAGGCATCGACTTCAACGCACTGCTGCCGAAATTCAAGAAGGCAGGCGCGGAGGTACTCGGTGTCTCGCGCGACTCGGTGAAGTCGCACGACAACTTCTGTGCCAAGCAGGGCTTCAACTTCCCGTTGGTCAGCGATGGCGACGAAGCGCTGTGCAGCGCCTTCGACGTGATCAAGATGAAGAACATGTACGGCAAGCAGGTACGTGGCATCGAACGCAGCACCTTCCTGATTTCCCCCGACAGCCGCATCGTGCAGTCCTGGCGCAAGGTCAAGGTTGCCGGCCATGCCGATGCCGTTCTCGCCGAACTGAAGGCCTCCCAGTCCAAGTGAGTCCCACTGCCTACTGTGTCTGCCATCACCCTGCCCCGCAGCAGGCCGTGGTGGTTTTTCCCTGTCCGTAACCAGGAATCGACGATGACCCGAGGCAAGCGCATCTACGTGCTGGATACCAACGTGCTGATGCACGATCCGACCGCGCTGTTCAAATTCGAGGAGCACGACGTCTACCTGCCCATGCAGGTGATCGAGGAGCTGGACAACGGCAAGAAGGGCACCTCCGAAGCGAGCCGCAACGCCCGCCAGGTGAGCCGCTTCCTCAACGAGCTGGTGCAGGAATCCGGCCTGGACAACCTGGCCGACGGCATTCCACTGCAGCGTCCCAATGGCCTGCAGCTGCGCGGCAAGCAGAGCGCCGGCAAGCTGCGCTTCCAGACCAGCCATTTCGACGCCGGCAAGAGCTTCGGCAAGGTCATCCCGGACAACGCCATCCTCGGCGCGATCCTGGCACTGAAGGAAGAAACCCCGGACCTGCCGGTGGTGTTCGTCTCCAAGGACATCAACCTGCGGATCAAGGCCGCGATCGCCGGCATCGTGTCCGAGGACTACGAGAACGACCGCGCGCTGGACGATTTCAGCCTGCTCTACACCGGCGCCACCGAGCTGCCGGAAGACTTCTGGAAGCGCCACGGGGATGACCTGCGCAGCTGGAGCGACAAGGGCCGCACGCATTACGAAATCCTGGCGCAGGATGGCGAGGAGTGGTACCCGAACCAGTACGTCTACCTGCCTGGCGAAGATGAAGTCGAGCTGCGCGTCAGCCGCGTGGTCGGCGACGGCAAGGTGGTGCTGTCACTGGTCGATGATTTCCGCCACGGCAGCCACGCCGTGTGGGGCATCAGCGCACGCAACCGCGAGCAGAACTTCGCGCTCAACGCACTGATGGATCCGGAGATCGACTTCGTCACGCTGCTGGGTACCGCCGGCACCGGCAAGACCCTGCTGGCGCTGGCCGCCGGCCTGGCGCAGACGATGGACCAGCAGCGCTACCGCGAGATCATCATGACCCGCGCCACGGTCAGCGTCGGCGAGGACATCGGCTTCCTGCCCGGCACCGAGGAAGAGAAGATGACGCCGTGGATGGGTGCACTGACCGACAACCTGGAAGTGCTCACGCACAACCAGGAAGGCGGCACCTGGGGACGCCAGGCGACCAACGACCTGCTCGCCAGCCGCATCAAGATCCGCTCGATGAACTTCATGCGCGGCCGCACCTTCCTGTCGCGCTACCTGATCCTGGACGAGGCGCAGAACCTCACCCCCAAGCAGATGAAGACGCTGATCACCCGCGCCGGCCCCGGTACCAAGATCGTCTGCCTGGGCAACGTCGAGCAGATCGACACCCCGTACCTGACCGAGACCACCTCGGGCCTGACCTACGCGGTGGATCGCTTCAAAAACTGGCCGCATAGTGCGCACATCACCCTGCGCCGAGGCGAACGCTCACGCCTGGCCGATTACGCTTCGGAGGTGTTGTGAACCGCTGCACCCGCCTGCTGCTGCCCACGGCTGCGATCGCCCTCGCAGCCGTCCTGGGTGCCTGCACCACCACGCGCGGCCCGGCCAGCGTGCCGACCGCCGAGCGTACCGGCCAATCCTGGGTGGTCACCCGCCCGATCATCGCCGCGCAGGTGCTCGATACCTGCTCGCGCCCCAGTCCCGGCCGCGAGGCCGAGCGGGTCAGTGGTTACTGGGCGCCCAGCCGGCAGCAGATCGACCAGCTGGAAGCGCAGCTGTCGTCGCTGGAATCACAGGTACCGAAGGTGCTGGACTTCGACCGCCAGTACGTCGGCATCGAAAGCGCCGGCAAGCGTCTGATCTACATCAACGCCTTCCATCTGCCCGACGACAGCGGCATCAACCCGGCACGGGAAGCGATCCGCGTCTGTGACGGCGGCACGCAGTTCTGGGGCGCGGTATTCGACCCGGCCAGTAACACCTTCAGCGAGCTGCAGTTCAACGGCGGCTTCGGCGGGCCCTGAGGGGCCCCGCCGATGGGAATACGCCTGCCCACCTGGGTCTGGATCGGCGCGGTCGCGCTCTCGTGCGTGGCCGGGATGGTCAACGTGGTCGGCTTCCTCGGTTTCGAGCACCAGGCGGTCAGCCACATGACCGGCAGCACCAGCCAGCTCGGCATGGCGCTGGCCCAGGGCGACTGGCGCGCAGTCGGCCATCTATGGGGACTGTTGATCGCGTTCTCGCTGGGCGCGATGCTCAGCGGCCTGCTGATCCAGGACAGCGCATTGCAGCTGGGCCGCCGCTACGGTGTCGCGCTGGCGCTGGAATCGGCACTGCTGCTGGTGGCCATTCCGCTGTTCGAACAGCATCAGATCTGGGGTGCACTGGCCGCCGCCATGGCCTGCGGCCTGCAGAACGCGATGGCCACCACCTTCAGTGGCGCGGTGGTGCGCACCACCCACCTCAGCGGCATGTTCACCGACCTCGGCATCGGCCTGGGCCACCTGCTGCGTGGACTGCCGCTGCAGGTTCGACGGCTGACCCTCAGCGGCCTGATCATCAGCGGCTTCCTCGGCGGCGGCATCATCGGCGCCTGGTTGTTCATGCGCTGGCAATACGACGCCCTGCTCGCCCCCGCCCTGCTGACCGGCCTGACCGGGCTGGGTTATGTGGTGTACCAGCAGTGGGCGAGTTGGCGGCATTGAATCAAGGACATCCACGCATGGCGTGGATCTACCTTCCCCAGCTGGACCACGGCACAATCAACTGATGAGCCCGACCACTCCCGTTTCCGCCCTCACCATCGCCGGCTCCGACTCCGGCGGTGGCGCCGGTGTCCCTGCCGATCTCAAGGCCTTCGCCGCGCACCGCGTGCATGGCCTGGCCGTGTTCGCCGCGCTGACTGCACAGAACACCCGTGGCGTCACCGCCGTGCATGTGCCACCGATCGCATTCCTGCAGGCGCAGATCGAGGCCTGCTTCGATGACTTCGACATCCATGCCGTGAAACTCGGCATGCTGGCCAACGCCGAGGTGATCCATGCCGTCGCCGACGCACTGGAAAAGCATCACCCGCCGCACGTGGTGCTGGACCCGGTGATGGTCGCCACCAGCGGCGCGCCTGCTGGAGGAAAGTGCGCTCAAGGCCATGCGCGAACGCCTGCTGCCGTTGGCGACGCTGGTTACGCCCAATACCCCGGAAGCAGAACTCCTGATCGGCCGGAAGATCGGCAACGGCGATGACGCCGAACAGGCTGCCTCTGCCCTGCTCGAGCTCGGTGCCGGTGCGGTGCTGCTGAAAGGCGGCCACCTGCAGGAAGGCAACCGCGTGATCGATCGCTACTTCGACGGCGTCAGCAGCGAAGAATTCATCCACGCCCGCCTGCCGCTGGACGCACATGGCACAGGCTGCACGCTGGCCTCGGCCATCGCCGCGCAGCTGTGCAATGGCCTGAGCCTGGCCAATGCCTGCGAAGCCGGCATCGACTACGTTGCGCGCGGCCTGCAGCAGGGCTACGCGCCTGGTCGCAGCGAGGTGCTGGTACTCGATCACTTCGGCGCGGCACCGCACGCATGAGCCTGACGTCGAGCGTCCTCGCCGTGCAGTGCGACGACGGCCATCGCTACGAAGTGATCGCCTGCGTGCCTGCACAGCCCATCGCGCGCCTGCTGTGGCTGCCAGCGCTGGGCGTGGCCGCGCGTCACTACCTGCCACTGGCATTGGCGCTGGCGGCGAAGGGCGTGGCGGTCTACCTGCATGAGTGGCGCGGCAACGGCAGCAGCTCACTCCGCCCGTCGCGCACGCAGGACTGGGGCTATCGCGAGGTACTCGAACAGGATCTGCCGGCCAGCCAGGCCGTCCTGGCCGCAGCCGATGACGCCGCCGACGCCCTGCCCTGGATCATCGGTGGACACAGTCTGGGCGGGCAGCTGGCCTGCGTGCATGCCGGCCGCAACCCGCAGCACTTCAACCGGCTGTGGCTGGCCGCCAGCGGCTCACCGTTCTGGCGCGGCTTCCCACCACCGCGTGGCTGGCTGCTGCCACTGGTCTATCGTTTCCTGCCGTGGATCGCGCAACGCCAGGGCGTGCTGCATGGTCGGCGCCTCGGCTTCGGTGGCACCGAAGCGCGCGGGCTGATCGCCGACTGGGCGCGCGTTGGCCTGAACAACCACTACGCCGCGGCCGGCATGAACGAAGACCTCGATGCGCAGATGGCGCGCGTGCATGGCAGCGCACAGGCCGTATTGATGGAGCACGACTGGTTGGCACCGACCGGATCGATGCAGACGCTGCTGGCGAAGCTGCCGAATGTGGACGCGCAGCTGCGCGTGCTGTCCGCGCAGGAATTGGGCACGCGCGCCGATCATTTCGCGTGGCTGAGGGCGCCGGAGGCCGTAGCTGACAGCTTTTTCATTCAGTTGGATGAAAATTTTCACAAAACTGTTGACGGTACGCGCCGACATCCGCATAATTCCGCTCCTGTCGCAGGGCGCCCGTAGCTCAGTTGGATAGAGTACCTGGCTACGAACCAGGCGGTCGGGAGTTCGAATCTCTCCGGGCGCACCACTCGACAGGTTTTCAGCATCCGCCGCTGGAAATGCAGTAAAATTAAGCAGTAAGTTGATTGTGTACCGCGCGCCCGTAGCTCAGTTGGATAGAGTACCTGGCTACGAACCAGGCGGTCGGGAGTTCGAATCTCTCCGGGCGCACCATACACAGTCAGCACAACAAGTTTATGTAATTGGCGCCCGTAGCTCAGTTGGATAGAGTACCTGGCTACGAACCAGGCGGTCGGGAGTTCGAATCTCTCCGGGCGCACCATTACACCGAAACAGCAGGCCTCGGCCTGCTGTTTTTTTATGTGTGTTTTTCGGCAGGGCTGCGCCCTGCACCCCTGGTAGTGCCGGCCGCTGGCCGGCAACCTCAACAGCAAAAGCAAAAGCAAAAGCTGGCATTCCGTGGGTTGGCGGGGCGGTGTCGGAGTGCGGGGACGCCGCAAGTACGTCCCTGTAGGCTTGGCAGCCGCATCCATGCGGCTGACACCCCACACTCCGACACCGCCCCACCTTCGACAGGTTCACGCGGCTGTTGGTAGGTGTCGACCTTGGTCGACACATCTGTCAGATATCGAATGAATTCATCCAGGCATGGCGTGGATCTACCGTGTCGACCAAGGTCGACACCTACCAGAGCAGTACGCCGTTCCGACAGATCGCGGAAAACTGTCGAAGGCGGGGTGGGTCCGGTTGCGGGGGCGTGAGCCGCATGGGCCCGAGGCATGCCTCGGGCGGGTTGGGCAGGACGCCCAACCCCGGTCTTGCCGTGTGCGCAGGACTGCGCACACGAGCAAGCGGCGACCGAGCTTACATGGGTGAGGGCGCTTTGCTTGCGAAGCATTGCTTCGCAAGCGCCCGAACGCACAGCCGCCAGCGGCTGGGCCGGGCCCCGGAGGGGGACTTGCAGCGTCCCCCGCAACCGGACCCACCCCGCCTCCCCACAGGAAACCAGCTTCTGCTGTTGCTGTTGCTGTTGCTGTTGCTGTTGCTCCAGCTCGTAGCGGGTGCAGGGCGCAGCCCTGCCGTACCCCTATACCCCTGGCCATTGACTGCCACCACTGTGACAGCAGCTCCGGCCTGCGCAGGCGCTCTCGCCACCAGCGCAGTGCGGCACCATCCTCGCCGGTGCGCCAGGCCAGCCAGAAGGTCTCTTCCGGCTTGTGTTCCTCCACCTCGCGGATCACCAGCTGGCCACGCGCCACCGCCGCACGCGCGCAGGGCTCGGGCAGGAAACCGAAGCCCACGCCTTCGCACTGCAGCTTCAGCTTGCTGGCCATGTCCGGCACCGTCAGCATCTCCTGCCCCATCAACAGGCCGACCGTGCGCGGCAGCAGCCGTCGCGCCGAATCGGAGACCGCGATCGCGCAGTGCTCGACCAGCTGTTCGCGTCCGAGCACACCCGGCACGGCGGCCAACGGATGACCGGGGGCGACCGCGAACACGAACTCCACCGTACCCAGCGGCTCGACCACGTAACCGCCGCCGCTGGGACCCTCGCCCGGCGCACCAACCAGCACGTCGGCACGGCGGTCCAGCAAGGCCTCCCAGGTACCGGACAGGGCCTCGCCGATCAATCGCAGCCGGGTCGGTGCCTCGGCCTCACGAAATGCGGCGATGTCCGGGCCGAGCAGCCAGGTCGGGAACACCGAGTCCACCGCCAGGGTCAGTTCGGTCTCCCAGCCCGACGCAACCCGGCGCACCCGCAGTTCCAGCTCCCGGGCTGCGCGCAGCAGGTGGCGGCCTTCGTCCAGCAGCGCGCGGCCAGCCTCGGTCGGCTCGGCGCGCGGGCCGACCCGGTCGAACAGCTGTACGCCCAGGTCCTCCTCCAGCTTGGCCACGGTGTAGGAGATGGTCGAAGGCACTTTGTGCAGAGCCTTGCCGGCGCCGGCGAACGAGCCGCGGCGGTCGATGGCGTCCAGGATCTGCAGGGCATCGAGACTGAGTTTGAGCATTCGAATTTTTCGATGATGACTGTCAAAACTATCCGTTTTTCAAACCCCGGGCGCAAGCGGATACTTCTCTCCAACGGGGAAACATAGCGGCTATCGGCCCACCCCGCCCCATCGAAACCATCGAACAAGGAGATTCCATCATGCTGCAGATCCGCAAGAGCGCTACCCGTGGCCTGGCCGAGCATGGCTGGCTGTCCTCGCGCCATACCTTCTCCTTCGCCAACTACTACGACCCCCGCTACGTCAGCTTCGGCCCGCTGCGGGTGATCAACGAAGACAAGGTGATCGGCGGCCAGGGCTTCGGCACCCACAGCCACAGCAACATGGAGATCGTTTCCTATGTGCTGGGCGGCGCGCTGGAGCACAAGGACTCGATGGGCACCGGTTCGGTGCTGCGTTACGGCGACGTGCAGCGCATGAGTGCCGGCAGCGGTGTCAGCCACAGCGAGTTCAATCACTCCGCCGACGAGACCGTGCACTTCCTGCAGATCTGGATCTTCCCGGACGCAGAGAACATCACCCCGTCCTACGAGGAGACCCACTTCGCCCCGGAAACCAAGCGCGGCCAGCTGCGCCTGATCGCCTCGCCGGACGGTGCCGACGGTTCGCTGCGCATCCACCAGGATGCCCGCATCTTCGCCACCATCCTCGATGGCGGCCAGAAGCTGCACCACGCCCTCGGCAACGGTCGTGGCGCCTATGTGCAGGTGGCCCGAGGCCAGCTGCAGGTCAATGGCATCACCCTGGAAGCCGGTGATGCGCTGCAGGTCAGCGACGAAGCGCAGCTGACCCTGGAGAACGGCAACGACGCCGAAGTGCTGGTGTTCGACCTGCCGCTGTAACGACAACGCCCGCGATGCCGAAAAGCATCGCGGGCGTATTTGTAGAGCCGAGCCATGCTCGGCTGCGGTTTGACAGCCAGCCGAGCGCGGGCTCGGCTCTACAGCACCACCGGCGTCAGAACTTGTACGTCATCGCCAGGCGCACGTTGCGCGGCTCACCCCAGGTATAGGTGCTGTACCAGCTGAAGATCGTGTAGTACCGCTTGTCCAGCAGGTTGTTGACGTTGAGCGTGGCCGACAGGCGATCGTTGAATTCATAGCGCGCCATTGCATCGAGCAGCCAGTAGGGTTGGGTGCGATGCACCACCTTGGCCTGCGTGGCCGGGTTGGTGATCTCGCCGAAAGTGGAATCCTGCCAGCGCGCCACCGCCCAGCGTCAGCCCCTTCCAGTCGCCGCGCAGGCGGTAGCTGGTGTGCAGGCTGAACTGGTTTTCCGGCTCCAGTGTGGTCACCTTGGCACCGGCCTGGCGGGCGATCTTGTGCGAGAACCCACCCTGCACCTGCCAGCCCTCGGCCAGCTGGCCCGACATTTCCAGCTCGTAGCCCTTGGTACGCACGCCCATCAGGGCGCGATACGCATCCTGCCCGTCCGGCGTCTTGCCGCCGGTGGGCTGGGCGAAGTTGTCCTGGTCGAGCTGGAACAGCGCCGCACTGGCGTTGAAGCGCCCATCGAGGAACTCGGCCTTCAGGCCCATCTCGTAGCTGCGGCCTTCCAGCGGATCCAGTGCCTTGCCCTGCTCGTCGCGTTCGCTATGCGGTTTGAAGATGGTGCTGTAGCTGGCATACACCGAATAGTGCTCGCCAAGGTCGTAGACCACGCCGGCATACGGTACGAACACGCCGGTTTCGCGCGTGTCCGGCGAGCGGTAGCTGGCCAGGCGGCTGCCCACGATCACCTTCAGTGGATCGGCCACGTCGAAACGGCCGACCACATACAGGCCGTTCTCACGCGTCACTTCGTTGTTGCTGTAGCTGCGCTGCCACTCCGGCTCGGGAATGTCGCCATTCCAGGTTCTGTAGTCCGGCACGGTATCCGGGAACCCCGCCTGCGGGCCGTAGCCGGTATTGGTCCAGCGCTTGCGCGAGGCGCTGCCACCGACCACCAGCTCATGCTCCCGCCCGAACAGGCCGAAATGACCGCTCACATAGAAGTCGGCAGCATTGCTGACGGTCTTGCCAACGTACTTGCCGAGCCACAGGCTGACGCCCTCGCCGGTCAACGGATCGGGATTGCCGGCGGCGGCGCCGGCCAGTGCGGCGTCATAGCCGTTGACCTGGTGGTTGAGTTGCAGCTTGGCCACCCAATCGTTGGCGAACGTATGCTCGAGCGTGGCAAAACCGGTGCGCACATACTGGCGCCAGCCACTCCAGCGGGTGCCGTTGTTGAACGAACGCGGCATGTCATTGAAGTTGCCGGCACTGTCCAGCAGCGGGATGCCACCCCAGGTCGAGCCCTTCGGGTCGCTGTCCATCGCATCGCCCCCCACGGTCAGCAGGGTGCGCTCGCCCAGATCGGCTTCCAGCACCGCGTAGCCCACCTTGCTGGTGCGCTGGTAGAAGTCGAGATTGGAATGCTTGTCCTGCCAGGCGCCCACCGCACGACCGCGCACGCGTCCATCGGCGGTCAACGGGCCGCCAACATCGATCTCGGCACGATAGTCATCCCAGCGGCCGACACCCAGCGTGGCATTGCCGGCGAACTCCTTGCCCGGCTTCTTGCGCACCAGGTTGATGGTCGCGCCCGGATCGCCCATGCCGGTCAGCAGGCCGGTCGCGCCCTTGAGCACTTCGATGCGGTCATAGATCGCGGTATCGCTGAGCGTGTTGCCCGCCGAATAGGCCGAGTCACGCGACATCGGGATGCCGTCGTACTGGAAGTTCTGCACGGCAAATCCACGTGCGTAGTACTCGGTGCGCTCGCTGTCGTAGGTGACGATGCTGATGCCCGGGGTCACCCGCATCACGTCATCGATGCCGTTCAGGCCAAAGTCGTCCATCTGAGCGCGGGTAATGACGCTGATGGTCTGCGGGGTCTGCCGTGGCGTCAGCACCAGGCGGGTGGCGGTGGCGATGGTGCCCGGCGTGTACGCGCCGCTGCCCTCGGTGATGGTGC
Source organism: Stenotrophomonas sp. 93052_Sma (assembly GCF_056481145.1). Lineage (NCBI taxonomy): Bacteria > Pseudomonadati > Pseudomonadota > Gammaproteobacteria > Lysobacterales > Lysobacteraceae > Stenotrophomonas > Stenotrophomonas sp. 93052_Sma. The sequence continues at coordinate 1,742,476 of NZ_CM151134.1, read as the reverse complement.
CGAGCAGGTTGGCGGTGACCTGCACGGTCTGCAGGGTCTGCGACGCCGGGGCCTCGGCGGCCTTGTCCGGCTCGGCGGCGGACTGCGCGGCTGCGATGCCGCTGCTGGCCAGTGCAGTGATCAGCAGGCCCTGGGCAAGCGCCTGCGGCAACGCACGGCGACGCGGCAAGGGGGACGGAATACGGGCATCAGGCACAGACAGCACGACGGGACCTCCACGATCGGGTGGGATCCTCTGGCGGCGGCTGGAGGGAAGACGGGGACGCGGCCGGATGGCCGCAGGCGCAGGAGTGTACTCCCCTGCGCCCCGGCTGTCGTGCGATGTGCTGTGGTGCGGCGCGCTGCCGCAGGCTCAGCCGCCGATGGCGGCGCAGGCCTCCAGGATCAGCGCGGTCACCTCCTTCGGCTGCGAGGCCAGCGAGGCATGGCTGGCATCCAGCTCCAGCAGTCGTTTGGGCTGCATGCGCGTGGCCATGGCCCTCTGGTTCTCCGGCGCGATCATGCGGTCGTGGCGGGACAGCTGGTACCAGCTCGGCCTGTGCTTCCACGCCGGGTCGCTCACCGCATCACCGAAGGTGCTGGCCAGCGGCGCCTTCTGGGTCACCGCCATCACCCGGCCTTCGTCGTCGCTCAGGTCCTGGCAGAAGCTTTCATGGAACTTGTCGGCGCGCAGCCACAGGTAACCATCACTGTCCGGCGCCAGGTTCGGTGCCGCTTCCGGCAGATGCTGCTGGGTGATGCCACCGGGGCTCTCGCCGGCATCAGGCGCGAAAGCGGCGATGTAGACCAGGCCCTTCACGTTGTCCTCGTTGCCGGCCTGGCTGATCACCGCGCCGCCATAGGAGTGGCCGACCAGCAGCACCGGTCCGTCGATCTGCCGGATCATTTTCCGGGTGCGTCCTGCGTCGTCGGCCAGCGAGGTAAGCGGCAGCTCCACCGCCTGCACACGGTCATGGCCGTTGCGATGCAGTTCCAGGATCACCTTGGCCCAGTGCGCGGCCCCGCCCCAGAATCCATGGACGAGGAGGATGGTGGGTGTCGTGCTCATGTACGGATCTCCGGCATCGGCCGGCGGGATGCCGACCGTGTCGCCACTGTCCGTCTTTGGCGTTAATCAGCGGTGACGCATTCGGGCCACTGCAATCGTATGCGTCGCTCGATGTCATGCATGGCACTTGCCGATCCCGCTTGCAAACGTTTTCATGGAGGATCCTTGGAGCTTCGTATCGCGCATGACGCCTTCATCCCCACGTGCCCAACAGCACGCCACCCGTGCCGCCTTCTTCATCCCTGGATTCGCCACCGCCGCATGGGCGCCGATGGTGCCCTACGCCAAGGCCAAGGCCGGGCTGTCCGACGCCAGCCTCGGCGCCGTGCTGCTGTGCCTCGGGCTCGGCTCACTGCTGGCGATGCCACTGGCAGGTGCGCTGACCGGGCGGCTGGGATGCCGCCGGGTGATGGTGATCACCTGCGCGATGATGCTGTGCGCCCTGCCCTTGCTGGTGCTGACGCCCTCTCCGGTAGCGCTGGGCGCGGCCCTGTTCGTGTTCGGCGCCGGCGTCGGTGCACTGGATTGTGCGATGAACATGCAGGCGGTCGCGGTCGAGCGCGACGCCGGGCGCGCGATGATGTCCGGATTCCATGCCTTCTACAGCATCGGCGGCTTCGTCGGCGCCGGCTGCATGACCGGCATGCTGATCCTGGGTACGCCGCTGTGGCTGGCCGCGTTGGTTTCGGTGGCCGCACTGCTGCTGGTAGCAGTGCTGTCGGCACCGCACTGGCGCCCGCAACGGATCCTGCATGAAGGCCCCCTGCTGGCACTGCCGCATGGCGTGGTGCTGTTCATCGGCGTGCTGGCCTTCGTGGTGTTCCTCGCCGAGGGCTCGATGCTGGACTGGAGCGCGGTGTTCCTCGCCGAAGTGCGGCAGGTGCCACGCGACCAGGCTGGCGCCGGCTTCGCGCTGTTCACCCTGTCGATGACCGCGATGCGCCTGTTCGGCGACGGTATCGTCGAACGCCTCGGCCGCACCCGCACGATGGTCTTCGGCGGCATCACCGCTGCTGCGGGTTTCACCCTGGCCACGCTGGTGCCATCGTTTCCGGTGGCGCTGGCCGGTTACATACTGGTCGGGCTGGGCTGCGCCAACATCGTGCCGGCGCTGTTCTCGATGGCCGGCCAACAGCGGGTGATGCCGGAGAGCATCGCCATCACTGCGGTCACCACGCTGGGCTACGCCGGCATCCTGGCAGGTCCGGCAGCGATCGGCGCACTCGCACACGCTACCAGCCTCGGCTTCGCCTTCCTGTGCGTGGCGGCGCTGCTGCTGGGCGTCGCGGCGTCTGCGCGCTCGCTGGCAAGACGGGTGGCCTGACAGAAAAAGGGGACGGAGGGGATTAAGTCGTTTATGGCCCAGCTGTGCGGGAAACGACTTAATCCCCTCCGTCCCCTTTTCTCAGCTGCGTGTCAGCCACTCGGCCTGGGCCGGCAGCTGGGGCGCCGGGCAGGCACTCTGCGGATGGTGCTCGTCGCGTGCCATCCAGTCATCGACCACGCCCGCCAGCAGGTCCAGTCGCAACGGCAGGGTGATGTGGTCCTCGCCGCGCATCTCGATGTAGTGCGCGCGCGGATTGGCCTGCGCCAGTTCGCGGCCCTGGCTGACCGGAATGTGCTGGTCGCCCTGCCCGTGCAGCAGCAGCACGCAGGCGCGGGTATCGGCAAGCGCGCGCTACATCCACGCGGTCCAGATCGACGTCGATGCGGCGGCTGGCGGCGGCGATCACCTGGTTGATGTCCTGGCCGCCGTAGCGCCAGCGCGTGTACGACGCCACCGCCTGCGCCTTCAGGCCTTCCGGCTGCAGTCCCATCAGGTGCGGAATCATCGTGCGGATCGCCACACCGGCATTGGCGAACGATTCCATCGCCACCACGCCTTCCACCTGGTCACCGAGCTTGTCGGCGGTGAATACCGCTGTGGCGGCGCCATAGGACACGCCGAACAGGTACAGCGGGCCGGTTACTTCACCACGCGCGCGCAGCTCACCGATTACATCGACCACATCGTCGGATTCATAGGTGCCGTATCCGGACGGGCCTGCACCGGACTGCCCATGGTTGCGCAGGTCCAGCGTGATCACGCGGTAGCCGGATTCGGCCAGCTGCAACGACCACGGCAGCATCGAATCGCCGTTCATCATCCAACCGTGCAGCAGCACCACGGTGCCGCGCGGGGCCTGCGCGCGGAACGGCTGCGGTACTGCCAGGCTCAGGCCGGTATCCAGCGGCAGGCCGTTCTCGTGGCGCTGCGGCAGGTAGTGGTAACGCGCGCCGTAGTCGCCGGGATCGAACACACGCCAGAAGATCGGCACGCCATCGCGGCCCGGCGCGAAGCCATGGCGGTTGGGCAGTTCGGCGATGGCCGCTGCGATGCGCGGGCGATCGAGCAGGGTCGATACACCACCTGGCGCGATCAGCCTGTCGGCGAGCGAGGTGGACGAGGCATTGATCGAGGAGGAGCATGCAGCCAGCCACAGGCCGGCGCACGCCAGCAACAGCAGCAGCAGGCGCTTCATATCACGTCATTGGGGTGAATCAGACAGGCTGGGACGTTAACGCCCCGGTAGACCGGTCATCTATCGCGCGCGGATGACGGCTTGATGACAACGCAGGAACGATTCAGCTTGGTGTACAAGCTGTATCCGTTCAGTCATTGATCCGGATCAATGAACGCGCGCGGGATTGCCCACAGTGCCGCCATGCGCACCTCGCTCAAGCTCGCCATTGCCCTGGCCGCCACGTTGGCCGCCGCCTACGGCATCGCCCGCACCACGCCCTACTGGTTCGCACCGCGACAGACGGCGCAGGTCGACATCCACGATCCGACGCTGATCGCGCAGGGACAGTACCTGTCGCGCGCCGCCGACTGCGCCGCCTGCCACACTGCGCCGGGCGGCAAGCCGTTCGCCGGTGGCCTCGGCATGCAGACGCCGATGGGCACGATCTACTCGACCAACATCACGCCCGATCCGGACACCGGCATTGGCGCTTACGACTACGCCGACTTCGAGCGCGCGGTCCGTCGCGGCATCCGTCACGATGGGCAGCCGTTGTATCCGGCAATGCCGTATGCCTCATACGTGATCGCCAGCGATGCCGAGATCAAGGCGCTGTACGCCTACTTCATGGGCTCGGTGCAGCCGGTGAAGCAGGGCAACGCCGACAGCACGATCCCGTGGCCGGCCAACATGCGCTGGCCACTGGCCTGGTGGCAGCTGGTGTTCGCACGCCCGCGCACGTTCAACCCGGATCCGTCGCTGGATGCCGGCCAGCAGCGCGGCGCCGAACTGGTGGAAGGCCTGGCCCACTGCGGTGCCTGCCACACGCCACGTGGCCTGGCGTTCCAGGAAAAGGCGATGGCCGATGATGGCAGCCGCCAGTTCCTGTCCGGCTCGGTGCTGGAAGGCTGGTATGCGAAGAACCTGCGCAATGAATCAACCGGTCTGGCCAGCTGGAACGAGGGCGAGATCGTCGACTTCCTGCGCACCGGACGCACCGATCGCTCCGCGGCCTTCGGCGGCATGGCCGACGTGGTCGAGCACAGCACGCAGTACCTGTCCGACGCCGACCTGCTGGCGATGGCCCGCTACCTGAAACAGCTGCCGGCACGCGAGGGCCGCAGTGCACAGTGGTCACCGGGTACCGACACCACCACCGCCGCACTGCGCAGCGGCGACTACCGTGTTGCCGGTTCGCTGGCCTATGCCGAGCACTGCCAGGCCTGCCATCGCGCCGACGGCCGCGGCATGCCACGGGTCTACCCGGCCCTGGCCGGCAACTCGATCGTGTTCGCCGATGATCCCAGCTCGCTGGTACAGGTAACCCTGATCGGCGGCCGCACGCCGCATACCCCGCACGACCGCATGGCCTTCACCATGCCCGGTTTCGAGCAGCTGCCGAATGCACAGCTGGCACAGATCCTGACCTTCATCCGCAGCAGCTGGGGCAACCAGGCCAGCGCGGTGAGCGAGGTCGACGTGGCGCGCATGCGCCGGGTGGTGCGTGACAAGCCGGTGCACTACGTTCCGCAGGAGGCCGCACGATGAAACGTTCGCGCAAACGCTCCCGCCTGCTGGTCGGCAGCGTGGTCACCCTCGTGCTGCTGGCCGGTGCCGGCGCCCTCGCCTATCGCCATCTGTACCCGGACCTGGATGCCGCCGTAGCCAGCACGATCGATATCCTCGATGCGCAGGGCAAGGTGGTCGGCCACTACCATGCACCCAGCGCCGAGGAGATCGCCGGGCTCGGCAATGCCGAATCGGTGATGCTTGGTCGCCGCCTCCTCAACGAGACCGCACGGCTGCTGCCGGACAACGTCGGCAACGATCTGAACTGCAATTCGTGCCACATGGCCGAGGGCAAGCGACCGTTCGGCAACCACTACTTCAATACGGGCGGCGGCGCCTATCCGCGTTACATGCCGCGCCCGGGCAAGGTGATCGGGCTGACTGAGCGCATCAATGGCTGCCTGCAGCGCTCAATGAACGGCAAGCCGCTGCCGAAAGACTCACCGCAGATGCGCGCCATGCTCGATTACATGGCGTGGCTGAGCAGTCCAGTGCCAGACGGTGCAAAGGTGGCCGCCCCCAGCGAGGGCCCCATCGACAGCACGCTGACCCCGGACCCGATCCGTGGCCAGGCGCTGTACGCCGTGCAGTGTGCCGCCTGCCATGGCGACAACGGCGAAGGCCGGCGCGACGCCAGCGGTGATATCGCCTTCCCGCCGCTGTGGGGCGACCACAGCTTCAACATCGGCGCCGGCATGGCGCGCCTGTACAAGGCGGCCGGTTTCGTCAAGCACAACATGCCGCCGGCGGTGACCCGCGAGCCGCCACTGGGGCAGCAGGTGATGCCCGACCAGGATGCGGTGGACATCGCCAGCTACTTCATCAACCAGCCGCGGCCGGACTTCGCCAACAAGAGCAAGGACTGGCCGCGCGACCCGAAACCCAAGGACGCGCGGTACTGAGGAGGGCGTGGTTCAGCGCTTGACCAGCTCGACCCGGCGATTGCGCGCCTTGCCATCCTCGCTGCCATTGTCGGCTACCGGCCTGTCGGCACCGAAGCCGGCCGCCTGCAGGCGGTCGGCGGCGATGCCCTTGGCGGTCAACGCCGCCACCACCGACCGCGCACGATCCTCGGACAAGCTGCGGTTGCGCACGGCCGCGCCGCTGTTGTCGGTGTGGCCTTCAATCGACAGTTTCAGCGACGGGTCGGCACGCAGCAGGTCCAGCACCTGCGCCAGTTGCGGTTCGGACGTCGGCAGGATCTGCGCCTTGTCGGTGGCGAAGTTGACCTGGATCGCCACGCGGCCGTCGCTGTCCAGCTTCTTCTTCAACGCATCGGCCGGCAGCAGCGCCGCGGTCTGGGTGAAACCCTTGCGCTCGACCACGACCCAGCCAGCGCTGAGGTATTCGAGGCGCGCATGTACCCACACCTGGCGGCCGTCAGCCAGATCGACGCGATAGACAACGGTGTCGTAGTTGTCCCAGCTGTAGCTGGCCGCGTTGCCGTAGGACGACTGCACCTGCTTCGATACACCCTCGGCCGCCTCGTGCGGGATGCGCCCCTCGAACATCTTGGTGCCGTTGACCTGGGCCATCATCGCCTCAAGGTTGCGACGGACTTCATGCATCGAGTATTCGCGCTCGCCCTTGTCGAAATCGGCAGCGAAGGTGCGGCCCTCGACCGGTTCGAAGTGATCTCCGGTCCAGAACGGGAAGGCATCGAAATCACGCTGCTCGGGCGTGTTGCGCTCGCGATAGCCGGCCGGCAGGGACAGGTGCGGGAAACGGTCCGACCACTGCGCGGTGGCCTTGAACGGCACGTCATCCACGACCACCAGACCGGCGCCGTTGCTGTCCACTGCCAGCTGCACCCACACGGTGCGGTTGACCTGGCGCAGCACGTAGACGGTGGTGGGTGCGTCCTGTTCACCGTTCACCGCATCGATGAAGCCACCCCCGATCTCGCCTTCCAGTTGCGGGCCGTAGTAGATGTCGCGCAGCAGCTTGCCTTCAAAGACCTTGCGGCCGCCGGCGGCGGTGATCACACCGTCGAAGTTGCGCTGCACTTCCAGCGCGGAGAACGCCTTGTCGGGGGCCACCTCACTGTCGGTCACGATGCGTGCCGACCAGCTCGGACCTTCCACCCAATGCACACCCTCGCCCATCCGGAACGGGAAGCGCGCCCAGGCGCGCGGGTGCGGGGCGTTCTGCGGCGCGTAGCCCTGCGGCAGGCTGAAGAACGGCAGTCCGCCCAGCGCGGTGTCGCTCAGCGGCACGCTGCTGGTGTCGAAAGGCACCAGCGGCACCGGCTTGCTATCGCGGTCGGTGAGTGCGGTGCCGTCGGCGGCGGCCGTTGAACCCGCTGGGGCGGCGGCCGGTGCTGCGACCTCGTCCGCCGTGGCTGGCGCAGGCGGTGCCACCTCTCCATCCGAGGGCGTCCGGTTGCACCCTGCCAGCAGCACCAGGGCTGCACCTCCCAGCCAGATCTTCGATCGCTTCTGCATCGCCACCACCTCAGGTCCATTGAAGCGCCGAGCATACCCGAAGGCCGTGACCGCCCCCACAGTGCCATCGTTCCTGCGCTGCCACGTCATGCCGATGTCATTGGCGCTGCCGACACTCCGGGGTTTCCTCCCTCTGAAGGTCCAGTTTCGATGCGAACGATTGCGCGTTTTCCCCGTGTCTCGCTGCTGGCCCTGCTGATCGCCCCCGCCCTGGACGCCCTCGCAGAAGCACCGCAGGGCGATACGGGCGAAGCGCGCAGCAGCGATGCACGTACCCTCGACCAGGTACAGGTGATTGGTCAGGCCACCAGCTACGCGAAGACTTCGGTGCGCGCGGAAACACTGAACCGGCAGACCGTGATGAGCAGCGTCAACGACGCGCTCAACGAAGTGCCCGGCGTGGTGGTCAGCGAGGCCGATGCCACCGGTTCGTCGGTGTGGGGCACGCAGATCAGCATGCGCGGCTTCGTGACCAACCGTGACACCCAGCAGATCGGCACCACCATCGACGGCCTGCCCAATGGCGGCTCGGGCTACGGTGGCGGTTCGCTGGCCAACCGCTACATCGATACCCTGGACCTGGAAACAGTGGAAGTCAGCCAGGGCACCGCCGATATCTCCTCGCGCTCGAACGAAGCCCTCGGCGGCACCCTAAACTTCCTTACCAGCGATCCACTGCAGGACAGCCGCCTGCGCTTCGTGGTCGGTGCCGGTGACAACGAGGCGCGCAAGTACTACGTGCGCTACGACACCGGCCTGCTCGGCGGCCATACCCGCGCCTGGGTCAGCGCTTCTTCCGCACGTGTGCACGACTGGATCGATGGCAGCGGCAAGACCAGCAATGACCACATCGCCGGCAAGTTCATCACCGAGCTGGATAGCTGGACGCTGACCGGCTACCTGTCCTACAACGATGCCGACGAGCCGGAGTACACCAGCGTCTCGCCGAAGGGCTTCGCCACCAATCCGGACCGCGACAACCTGGTCGGCACCCTCACCGGCATTCCGTACCTGGACCAGAACTACCGTTCCGGCTCGCGTGCGCTGCGCGAGAACACCTTCGGCTACCTGCGCGCGGCCTTCGACGGCGGCAACGGCTTCAAGGCCTCGGTGGCGGCTTACGGGCACCGCATGGAAGGTCGTGGCGACTGGCTGCCCCCCTACCTGGCGCAGGTCAGCGATGATGGTGCCGGTCGCCCGGAGTCGGAGTACATCGGTGGAAAGACCGTGTACGGCGGCAGTAACCGCGGCCAGATATTCTTCGTCAATCCCGATGGCAGCGCCGCGCAGCGTCTGGCCAGCTGCAGCCCACGGCTGGGCTTCACCGCCGAGTACGATCCGAACTGCTACGCGGGCAACGTGCTGGGCGCGCAGTCCTACCGCCACACCCACTACGACAACGACCGCATGGGCGTGACCGCCGACGTCGAGTGGCGGCAGACCTTCGGTGCGGTCGACAACACGATCCGCGGCGGCCTGTGGGTGGAGAAGCTGGACCGCTCGGCGCGCCGCGACTGGCACCGCCTGCTCAACGTCGGCCAGGACATCGCCTTCGACCACCAGCCTTACTGGGTGCAGTTCGAGGACAAGTACAAGGTTGACGAGCAGATGTACTACGTCGAGGACGTGGCCCGCTTCGGGCCGTTCAGCGCACGCCTGGGCGTGAAGCAGTTCTTCGTCGACCAGTCGCGCCGCCGCGTGATCGGTGCCAGCGAGCACGTCAAATCCGATTCCAGGTCCGATCCGCTGCTGTCCACCGGCTTCACCTGGGCGCCCGGTGTGGAAGGCATGGAGCTGTTCGCTGGCTTCTCGCAGAACTTCGCCGCCATTCCCTCCGGCGTGCTCGGCGAGACCGACCCGCAGCGCTTCCGCAACGTCGAGCCGGAGACCGCCGACAACATCGAAGTCGGCATGCGCATCAGCCGCTGGCCGCTGACCGCCTCGGTCACCCTGTACAACATCAAGTTCGACAACCGCATCGTCTATCTGCCGGCCGGTTTCGTCAGCGGCATCGACTACCTGGGCGAGACCGACGGTGTCTACGAGAACTTCGGTGGCGTGGAAAGCAACGGCCTGGAGGCGGCGTTCGGCTATGGCTGGGACAACGGCTGGCGTCTCAACGCCGCCTATACCTACAACCGCTCCAAGTACCTAGGCAGTGGCGATGCCGCACGTGATACCCAGCTGGGCATCGTCGACGGTGCCAAGGTGATCGGCCAGCCCGAGCAGACCCTGGTGCTGTCGGCCGACTGGCAGGGCGAAAACTGGAACTTCGGCCTGTCCGGTCGCTACCTCGGCACACGCTACCTCGATGCCGCCAACGTCAACAAGCTGCCTTCGGCCACCGTGTTCAACGCCAATATCGGCTTCGACCTGCAGGGCCTGTCGCCGCGCCTGAAGGGCATGGGTGCCAACCTGGTGGTGAGCAACCTCACCGACAAGCGGTATCTTGCAGGGGTGGACGGCCGCGACAACGCCTTCATCGGCGCCCCGCGCACTGTCGGCATCTCCTTCCGTGTGGACCTGTGAGTGAGCCCGTGACTGATATCGGCCGACGCCGGTTGTTGCAGGCCGGCGTTGCCGCCGGCCTTTCCCCGCTGCTGCCCAGCATCGCCCGGGCCGCAGCGATCGCCCCCGCCGCGCAGACGCGCAGCCTCGAAGACCTGCAGCACATTGTGGTGTTCATGCAGGAGAATCGCTCGTTCGACCACTACTTCGGCACGTTGCCGGGCGTGCGTGGTTTCGGCGATCGCTTCGTGGCTCCCGCGCCGGCGCTGCAGGCCGGCGGCCGCACGCGCAGCCTCTGGCTGCAACCCGATGCCAGCGGCACGCTCGCGATCGCACCGTTCCCGCTGGATACCGCCGCGCACTTCGGCTACATGCGGGTGGAGGGCACACCACACACCTGGCCGGACGCACAGCGCGCCTGGGACCACGGCCGCATGGGGCAATGGCCGAAGGCCAAGCAGAACCACTCGATGGGCTACTTCCAGCGCAGCGACCTGCCGTTCCAGTTCGCCCTGGCCGATGCCTTCACCATCTGCGACGCCTACCACTGCGCGATGCAGGCCGGAACCAACCCGAACCGGGTGTTCCTGTGGACCGGTCACAATGATGCACACGCGCGTGCTGGCGGCCCGGTGATCGCCAACTCGCACGACAACTTCCCCGAGCACGGCGGGCATCCGGCGTCGTATCGCTGGACCAGCTATGTCGAACGCCTGCAGAAGGCGGGCGTGTCCTGGCAGATCTATCAGGACATGGCCGACAACTTCACCGACAACCCGCTGGCCGGTTTCGAGGCGTTCCGCCAGGCCTATCGCGCTGCGCCGGGGCATGACCCGCAGCTGCGCGCACGCGGCGTCAGTACCCGTGGCCTGGCGCAGCTGCGCCAGGACGTGGTCGATGGACGCCTGCCGCAGGTCAGCTTCATCATCGCCGACGCGGCCGGCAGCGAGCATCCCGGCCCCTCCAGCCCGGCCCAGGGCGCGGCCTATACCGCACGCGTGCTGGATGCACTGACCGCCGATCCGGAGGTGTGGAGCCGCACCGCCCTGCTGCTGATGTTCGACGAGAACGACGGCTTCTTCGACCACATGCCGCCACCGGCACCGCCTTCACCGATAAACGGTGGCTGGGCGGGTATGTCTTCGGTCAGTACCGAAGGCGAGTACCACCGCCATCCGGCACCGGGCGACGAGAAGTACGACGCCGCCGAGCTGCGCGGCCGCCCCTATGGGCTGGGTCCGCGCGTGCCGCTGTACGTGATCTCGCCCTGGAGCCGCGGTGGCTGGGTCGATTCGCAGGTGTACGACCACACCTCGGTCATACGGCTGATCGAACGCCGCTTCGGCGTGGCCGCACCGGATATCTCACCCTGGCGCCGTGCGGTCTGCGGAGACCTGAGCAACGCCTTCGACTTCGCCCAGCGCGATACCCGTCCGTTCGTACGCGGCCTGCCCGACGTGAGCGCGGCGGCCGCACGTGCCGCCGCCCTGCCGGGGCGCACCGTGCCGGCGTTGCCGGAGGGACTGAAGCCGGCGAAACAGGAAAGCGGCGTACGCCCGGCACGCGCCCTGCCCTACCGGCCGCAGGCATCGATTGCTGCGATCGACGCATCGGGCCTGGATCTGACGTTGTCCTGCGAAGGTGCAGCGGCGGTGCTGCATGTGTACGACCGACTGCGGCTGGGTGCGGTGCCACGCCGCTATACGCTGGTACCGGGCACGCCGCTGCGCGAACGCTGGGCGCTGGATGCACAGGGGCGCTACGACCTTTGGCTGCTGGGCCCGAACGGCTTCCACCGTCACTTCCAGGGCGCTGCCAAAGGACCCGCTGTGCATGCGTCGGTCGAGCGCGCCGACGGCCAGCTGCGGCTGCACCTGCGCAATCTGGGTGAAAGTGCACAGCAAGTGCGCGTGCATGCCGGTGCCTATGCCGGGCACATGCCCGAGCAGACGCTGGCACTGCCCGCGCATGCAGAGACTTCGTTGGCGTGGGATGCAACGCCTACCGCCGGCTGGTATGACCTGCAGGTCAGCGCAGGTGAGAGTGTGCTGCGCCTCGCTGGTCGTGCCGAGGATGGGCGTCCTGGCACCAGTGACCCGGCGATGGGCAGCGAACCACTGCGCTTCGAGCACGATTGAGCCGCTCCGCCATTGTAGAGTCGAGCCATGCTCGACTGCTTTTCGATCGCTGTTCGATCATTGCCTGGAAAAGCAGTCGAGCATGGCTCGACTCTACAAGCCGTTGGCCCGATCAGGCCTCCTGCAGCCCCGGGCGGCCGTGCTCGACCGCGTAGCGCTTCCAGCTCCGCAGCGCGCCATTCGGCTGCATCACGGTATCCAGCGTCTTCATGTCGCCGATCCACGCATCACGGGTGACATCGCACAGCACATAGCCACGCTTGTCGGTGGTCGCCCTCAGATAAGGGCTGTGCCGCAGCTGGTTCTCGGCATATGCATCCACACCCTGGCCATCAGCGCCGGAAGTAATCGAAGTGGCAAGGAACTCACTGGAGACCACGCCTGAATCACGATGGTCCTGCACCAGGTCGCTGGCGTAATGCCGGTGCGCGTCGCCACACGCCGTCACCACGTTGCCGAATCCGACCTTCTGGATGTGATCGAGCAGGCGCCGGCGGCTGTCCAGATAGCCCGACCATTGGTCGTCGGACGACTGCACCATCCCGTCCTTCTCGCGCATGTAGTTGCCCAGTGCCACCTGGTGGGCAATGGTGTGCCAGCGCGGCGCGGCATCGGCCAGGCCGTCGAACAGCCAGCGCTCCTGCTTCGCACCCACAATGCTGCGCGCCGGTGATTCCACTTCCTCGCGCAGCGCCATGTTTACCTGCTTGCTGCGGTACTGGCGTGTGTCGAGCAGGTGCAGGTCCATCAGCGTGCCATAGCGTGCGCGCCGGTACATCTGCATATGGCCATCGCGCGGGAATGCCGAACGGCGCAGTGGCATGTTCTCGTAGTAGGCCTGGAACGCCTGTGCGCGGCGCAGCAGGAACACTTCGCTGGGCGTATCGTCCTGGTCTTCGGCGCCGGCCCAGTTGTTGTCCACTTCATGGTCATCGAAGGTGACGAACCACGGCGCCGACGCATGCGCGGCCTGCAGGTCGGCATCGCTCTTGTACTGGGCGTAGCGGCGACGGTAGTCGTCCAGCGTGTAGGTCTGCGGCCCGACATGATTGCGCAGGTTGGTGAACGGCTGGCCGTTCATTCTCCGCAGGCCCGGCTGGCTTTCGCCTTCGTAGATGTAATCACCGTAGTGGAAGACGAAATCCAGCGGTTCCTCGGCAATGCGCCGCCACGCGGTGTAGTGGCCTTCCTCGTAGTGCTGGCAACCGGCCACCGCAAAACGCACGCGATCCACTGCGGCTGTGGCTGCGGGCAGCGTGCGGGTGCAACCGACCGCACTGGCGTGGCCGCCTACGGTGAAGCGGTACCAGTAAGGCCGTGCGGGCGCCAACCCACCCAGCTCCACGTGCACAGCGTGGCCGAGTTCGGGATGCGCCATCGCCGAACCCTGGCGTACCACCCTGCGCATGCCCTCGTCCGCCGCCAGCTGCCATTCGACCACCATCGGCCGGGTCGGCATGCCACCGCCGAACACCAGCGGCTCGGTCGCCAGCCGTGTCCACAGCACCATGCCATCGGCCGAAGGATCACCCGAGGCCACGCCCAGGGTGAACGGCGTGCTGGCGAACCGCGGCGATGCCAGCAGGTTGCGCGGGTTCAGCGCGGTGGCATCGGTCTGCGCGGCCAGCGCCCATGCCGTGCCCATCCAGGCGCCGGCGGCGGACAGACCGGCCAGGGCCAGGAATCGCCTGCGATTGATCGTATCCACGGATGCGCCCTCAGTTGTAGATGATGTGGAAGTAGAAGAAGCGGCCGTAGTCGTCGATCTCGGTGCGGAAGCGCCCGTTCGGGCCGGTGCTGTAGGTCGGCTGGGTGTTGAACAGGTTCTTGGCCTCGTACTTCAGCGTCACGTGCTTGCTGACCTTGTGGCTGAAGCCCATGTTGAAGGTCATGTACGGGTCGTAGTACGAATCCAGCCACTGGGTATCGCCAAAGTCGACCAGCATCCGGCTGCGGTAGGTACCGGACAGGCGCAGCTGTGCGCTCTTCCACGGCATGCGCCAGATCACCGACCCATTGAGCGACCAGTCCGGCTGGTACAGCAGGCGGTCCAGGCGGCGTTCGGTGCCATCACTGATGCGGTAGTTGGTCTGGCCTTCCAGCCGCGTGGCGTTGAAGTACATGTCGAAGCGCTGGCGGCCCCACTGCAGGTTGCGATTGGCGACCGCGAACTCGACGCCGCGCAGCTTGGACTCATCGGTGTTCATCGGCTGGGTGACCCGGTAGCGCGTGTCACCCACGTTCTCGAAGGTGGTCAGGGTGTAGATGTCGTCCTTGATCACCTTGTCGAACAGCGCAATCGAGACCAGGCCGTTATTGCCATTGAAGTACAGGTCCCACGCCAGGTCGATGTTGGTGGAACGGCGCGGCTGCAGGTTGGCGTTGCCCTGCTTGATGGTGCAGAAGCCCCTGCCCTCCTCGTCATCACCACAGCTGGTGCTGGTGGCCTGGGCGATGTTGCTGGGTGTCGGCCGGCCCAGCGTTCGGCTGGCGGAGAAGCGCAGGCGCTGGTCCTCGCTCAACTTGAACGTCGCATTCAATGAAGGCAGCAGGTTGTTGTAGCCACCGCTCGTATTGCGGAAGGCAGAGGTATACGTAGTGCCGCCATCATCGCTGAATGGGCTGTAGGCATCGAAGCGGGTGTGGTCGTAGCGCAGGCCGCCGATCAGCAGCAGTCGGTCCCAGGCGTAGTGTGCGGACACGTAGGCATTGGTGATGTCCTCCACGTACTTGTAGTCGCTGGTGAAGTTGGCATTTGGATACGCCGCATTGTTGTTGCCCAGTTTCGGCAGCAGTTCCTCGTTCCACTTGCGGTTGTCGATCAGCGGGAAGCCCGGCACGCTGCCCAGCAGCGTCGAACCCGGATACAGGTAATCGTTGAGCGTGGCACTGCTCTTGAAGTAGTCGAAGTCGATGTCCTGCCAGATCTTCAGATGGCGATATTCGGCACCGGCGGCCAGGCCAAAGCCACGCGCATCGGCGTCGATGTTGTAGCTGAAGTCGGCACGCAGGTTGTCGATGCTCTCCTTGGCGTCGCGCGGCGAGACATAGGCCTGTGCCGGGTTGAGCTTGAACGCCGAGCTGGTCAGCAGGCTGGAATCGGAAACCGCCACCGCATTGGGAAAGCCGTGGCTGTCGTTCTCGTAATCGACGAACAGGTTGCTCGGGTAGGCGCGTACCCCCCAGTAGACCTGGTTGTTGTGGAAGGTCTCTTCGGTATGGCCGCCACGCAGGGTCAGCCGCGAGCGATCACCGATATCCCAGTTGAAGCTGGCGATGGCGCCACGGTTGCTGCGGTCCCAGCGGTCGTGGCGGTTCTTGATGTAGATGCTGTTGATCTGGGTGGTGCCACTGTCTTCGGTCTGGTTGCGGATCGGAAACTTGGCGTTGCCGTACAGATCGGTCTTGTTCATCGTCGAGTTCTCGTAGAACCGGTACGAGTACAGCAGCAACGATGCGTAGAAAGGATCGTCCGATGGCTTCCATTCCAGCTTGGCCGAGCCACCGAAGTTGGTGATGAAGTTGGTGTAGGTGCCGGTGCTGAAGTTGCCCGGCGCACGCAGCCCGTTCCAGCCCTTGGCCTCGTCCGGCCCGGTGGTGCCGTCGGTGAGGTACTTGCCGGCGTCGTTGTAGTAGTAGTTCGACTCCACCCAGCGCTTGACGCTGTTGCGCGAACGCTGCTCATAGCGCGCTACCGCAACAAGGCCGAATTCCTGGTCGGCACCGAACTGGTTGGAGAACACCATCTTGGCGCTCTTGCCGAAATGCCCCAGGGTCTCGTGGTTGCCACCGGCACTGCGCTCGACATTGGTCTCGGCCGTGGAGTAGATACCAGCCACATCGGCGAACACGTACTTGCCGGACCGGTCGAAGGCACTGCGGCTGATGATGTCGATCACGCCGCCGATCGCATCCGGCGCCCGCTCCGCGCTGAAGCTCTTGTAGATGTCGGTGCGGGTGCCGATGTCGCTGGGAATCAGCTGCAGGTTGTTCATGCGCTCACCCGAGCCACTGCCCCCCACGCTGGCAATCGCGATGCCATCGATGGTGGTGTAGTTGAGGTTGGCCTGCACGCCCCGCACCGTCACGTAACGGGGCTCACCGGCATCCTCCACGGCACTCAGGCCCGGCGCGGCCATCAGGCTCTCGGCCAGGGTCTCGTCGCCGTAGCTGTCCATCTCGTCGTAGACCACCGAATCCTTGATCACCGGCGAGGTCTTCTTCTGGTCGATCACCTCATGCGCAGCAATCACCTTCACCGTGCCCAGGGTCGGCGCCACCACCGCTTCGGCCTCGCGCGGCTTCGGCGCGGCCGGCTTCGGTTCGTTGTGTGCCGGCGTAGGATCAATGGCGATGACGTTGCCATCCACCACGGTGTAGCCCAGGCCGGTCCCTGCCAGCAGCGCGTCCAGCGCCTGCTTGACGGTGGCACCGCGCGGCACCGCACCGGCCATGTGCACGTCACCGCTGCCCGAATACAGGAACTGCACGCCGGAACTGCGCGACAACTGCTCCAGCGCCGCGCCAGCGGCTGCGCCGCGATCGGCGCCGAAACGCGGGCCTCGAGGCCATCGGCAGTGGCCGCAGCCGCCAGCGGCACACTGCAGGGAGACAGCGCGAGGATGATCGACAGGTAAAGCGTGTTGCGCATCACGGGTCCTTGGAAGAGAGAAAGCAGCAGGTGCCGCTGCGTGACTCGGCAGCGGCTTCTCCCAAGTAAGAGCCCGCATCCACCGAAGTGGAGAACGCGGATTTGATGAATTTTTTCTGACAACCCACGGCCATGTCGACCTCAGCGACTGCCAACCCGCACGGTGTCGCCTTCTCGCCGCACCACGAAGCGCGGGTCGCGCTCGAGGAAGGCCTGCAGCGCACCGATGCGATGCGCGTCCAGGCTGCCGGACAACCGCGCCGACGCCGCACCTTCATCCAGCACCCGCACCTGCACCTGGTTGTGGCGGTTGAAGGCGGCGGCCACCTCATCCAGCCGCTCGTCCAGGAAAGAGACCTTGCGTTGCTGCCAGTCCAGCAGCATCGACAGCGGCACATCCAACGACTCCACGGCATGGCTGCGCGCGTCGACCTGCACCACCTGGCCTTTGCCCAGCTGTGCAAGACGCCGCGCATCCGCACCCTGGCTCCACACTTCCACCTCGCCGGAAACCACACCGATGCGGGTGCCCTGCAGCCGTCGCGACACATCGAACACCGTGCCGATATCGCGGATCTGCAACCCGTTCACCTGCACTTCGAACGGGCGCCGATCGCGTGCGATGTCGAACGTCGCCTCGCCCTGCAGCAGTTCCGCCTTGCGGCTGAACCCGCCCATGCGCACCCGCAGGCGGCTGTCCGCGTTCAGCCGCACCCGGGTCTGGTCGGGCAGCACCAGGTCACGCAGTTCACCATGGTCGGCGCTGTACAGCTGCTCGATGGGCATCAGCTGCGGTACCAGGCCCACGCCGAGCAGGGCGATACAGGCTGCGGCAGCCGCCCCCCACCAACGCGTGCGACGGCTGTGCGGCGCACTGCGCAGCGGGGCCTGTGCGTGTCCGAACAGCGGCACGACCTTGGCAGCGGCCTCCTGTGGCGGCACCGAGGCCTCTTCAGCCAATGCCGATTGCAGCGCCTCACCAATCTGCCGGTGCAGTGCGAGCGCGTGCATATAGGCGCGCACATGCTCCGGCGAGCGCTTCATCCAGTCCAGCAACGCAACCCGCTCCGCCTCGCCCAGCACGCCCTCGCGATTGCGCTGGAACCAGTCCATGGCCTCGCTGGCGATCACGTCGTCGGCCGCACCCGATGGATTCCGTTTCATGTGAGCTCCCTGGCGCCCAGCGCCTTCCTGCAGGCGTCCAGCCCCTTGCCGATATGCTTGCGCACCATATGCACCGAGACCTGCAGCTGCTGGCTGATTGCCGGGCAGTCCAGCCCGTCGCGATAATGCAGCTCCATCACCCGCCGCGTGGTCGCCGGCAGCCGTGCGATGGTGCTGCGGATATCGCTCCACCGCTGCGCGCTCGAATTCGCCTTCGATGTCTTCTTCGCTCTTCAACACTTCGGCCAGGAGGTCGACGTCCTCCAGCGGCGGCAGCGACAGACGCGCGCGTGCTCCCGTGCAAGATTGGCGGCCACGGTGAACAGGTAGGCTTCCGGGTTCTCGACCGCGTCGGCATGCTCACCGGTGCTGCGCAGCAGCCGCAGGTAAACCTCCTGCGCCAGATCCTCGGCATCTTCGCTGGCAGAACCCCGGCGCAGGAAGAAGCCGCGCAGCAGCCGCCGCCGCAGCGCATAGCTCTTCTCCCAGATCCTCACGCTGTTCACGGCCGGCCAACCACCCCAAGGCTGGAAAGCCCCGCAGGGTGACGGCCATCGATGACAGTGGCGTTTCAACTGCCGGCAGGCAGCCGCTAGAATGCCGCCTCTGCAGTTTCCGGCAGCCGGCACAAGGAGTGCCCCGCAATGAACGCCCGCACCGCCATCAACACCCTCAGCAGCCTGCTGTTCCTGCTGCTGGTCGCCCACACCACCGCCTACCAGCAGCAGATGTGGCCGCCCAGCCGTGTCGTCCACGTGCATCCGGTGGTCGTCGCCCTCGCCTACGCGCTGGGCCTGCTCACCCTGCTGCTGTGGATCGGAGGACGCCGCTTGCCGGAACGCTGCCAGCAGCTCTCGGGCTGGCTGCCGATCGTGGCCTGGTGCCTGCTGGGCATTGGTGTGGCGGTCATCCCGATGTTCTTCCCGGGCCTGTCACCGGCCTGATCAGCGGCCGCACCCAGCACGCCCGCCCATGATACGGCGCGCCGTGCCAACCCTTGCTTGCCAGAGACCCAAGCCGGGCCCGCCTATCGAAGCCGGGTGGCCGGGCCTACGCTTGTCTTCTCGGCGGCCGCCACGGTCGCCCTTCGCGTCACGGCCCCGCCGTTGCGACCCCGCTCCAGTGCTGTGCGCCCTGCCGGTGTTGTCGCCCAGGCAGACGTCCGACCGGCGCCCTCTGGAGACAGTCATGAACCAAGCGCTCATTCCCTTCGATACCGATCCGCTGGAAACCCGCGAGTGGCGTGAATCACTGGAAGCGGTGATGCAGGCCGGTGGCCGGCCGCGCGCGCACTACCTGATCGACCAGCTCAGCGAGCTGGACGCCCAGCAGCATGGCGACCTGCATACCCGTGCCTGGACCGCCTACGTCAACACCATCCCGCCCGAGCGCCAGCCGGCCTATCCGGGTGACCTGGCCATCGAGCGCCGCCTGAACGCGATGATCCGCTGGAACGCGATGGTGATGGTGCTGCGTGCCGGCAAACATTCCAACGTCGGTGGCCACATCGCCACCTACCAGTCGGCGGCAGTACTGTACGACGTGGGCTTCGATCATTTCTTCCGAGGCCGCACCGACACCTTCGACGGCGACATGATCTACATCCAGGGCCACTCCGCGCCGGGCATCTATGGCCGCGCGTACGTGGAAGGCCGCATCGATCCGGCGCGCATGGACAACTTCCGCCGTGAAGCCGGGCGCGAAGGCCTGTCCTCGTATCCACACCCGCGATTGATGCCGGAGTTCTGGCAGTTCCCCACCGTGTCGATGGGGCTGGGCCCGCTGACCGCCGCCTACCAGGCGCGCTACATGCGTTACCTGGAATACCGCGGCCTGAAAGAACACCAGGGCCGCAAGGTCTGGGCCTTCCTCGGCGACGGCGAGATGGACCAGCCCGAGTCGCTGGCGGCGATCTCGCTGGCCGGCCGCGAGCGGCTGGACAACATCGTGTTCGTGGTGAACTGCAACCTGCAGCGCTTGGACGGTCCGGTGCGTGGCAACGCCAAGGTCATCCAGGAACTGGAAGGCACCTTCCGCGCCGCTGGCTGGAACGTGATCAAGCTGATCTGGGGCAGCGGCTGGGACGACCTGCTGGCCCGCGACCACAGCGGCCTGCTGCGCCAGCGCATGATGGAATGCGTGGACGGCGACTACCAGACCTTCAAGTCGCAGAACGGTGCCTACGTGCGCGAGCACTTCTTCGGTCGTTACCCCGAACTGCTGGAGCTGGTCGCGCACATGAGCGACGACGACATCTGGGCGCTGGCACGTGGTGGCCATGATCCGCAGAAGGTGTTCGCTGCCTATCAGCAGGCAGTGAACACCAGCGGCCGGCCCACCGTGATCCTGGCCAAGACGGTCAAGGGTTTCGGCATGGGTGAAGCCGGTGAAGGCCAGAACATCAACCACCAGCTGAAGAAGATGAGCGCCGACGCGGTGCGCGCCTTCCGTGACCGCTTCAACCTGCCGGTCAGCGACGACCAGCTGGAGGACATGCCGTACCTGCGCCCGGAACCGGGCAGCGCCGAGGCGGCCTACTTCGCCGAGCGCCGCTGCATCCAGGGCGGGCAGCTGCCGGCGCGCCTGGCCAAGGTCGATCCGCTGCCGCTGCCGCCGCTGTCGATCTTCAATACCCAGCTGCAGGGCAGCGGCGATCGCGGACAGTCCACCACCATGGGCTTCGTGCGCATTCTCACCAGCCTGCTGAAGGACCCGGAGCTGGGCAAGCTGGTCATACCGATCGTGCCCGATGAATCGCGCACCTTCGGCATGGAAGGCCTGTTCCGCCAGATCGGCATCCACTCCTACCTGGGCCAGCTGTATACCCCGCAGGATGCCGGCCAGCTGAGCTACTACAAGGAAGCCAAGGACGGCCAGATCCTGCAGGAAGGCATCAACGAATCCGGCGCGATCTGCTCGTGGATTGCCGCCGGCACCGCCTACAGCAACCACGGCCTGGCGACGATCCCGTTTTACATCTTCTACTCGATGTTCGGCCTGCAGCGCGTCGGTGACCTGGCCTGGGCCGCCGCCGATGCGCGCACCCGTGGATTCCTGCTGGGTGCCACCTCCGGCCGCACAACGCTGATGGGCGAAGGCCTGCAGCATGACGACGGCCACAGCCACGTGCTGTCGTCGGTCATCCCGAGCTGCGTATCCTACGACCCGACCTACAACTACGAGCTGGCGGTGATCATCCACGACGGCCTGCGCCGCATGTACGTCGAGCAGGAAGACATCTACTACTACATCACCGTGCTCAACGAAAACTACCCGCAGCCGGCACTGCCGGAGGGCGTGGAAGCGGGGATCCTGAAAGGTCTGTATCTGCTGCATCCAGCAGCCGCCGATGCCGCCTCGCAGCCACGCGTGCAGCTGATGGGCAGCGGCTCGATCCTGCGCGAAGTGGAAGCCGCGGCGGAACTGCTGCAGCAGGACTTCGGCATCGCCAGCGATGTGTGGAGCGCGACCAGCCTGACCGAACTGCGCCGCGATGGCCTGGCCGCCGAGCGCTGGAACCTGCTGCATCCTGCCGAGGAGCCCCGCGTGCCCTACCTGCAGCAGTGCCTGCAGGGCCATGAAGGCCCGGTGGTGGTGGCCACCGACTACATGAAGATCGTCGGCGACCAGATCCGTCCCTTCATCAACGACCGCCGCTTCACCGCGCTCGGCACCGATGGCTTCGGGCGCTCCGACACGCGTGAGTCGCTGCGCACGTTCTTCGAGGTGGATCGCCACTTCATCGTGCTGGCCGCCTTGAAGTCGCTGGCCGACGAAGGCCGCATCGAGCGCGCGGATGCAGGACGCCATCGACAGGTACGGCATCGACACCGGCAAGCGCGACCCGGCTGCGGTGTAAGGCTGCTGCATTCACCACGCCCGTTCTACGGGCGTGGTGCCGGCGGCAACGCTAGGGCATTCGCTTGAACAGATTGGTCTGCAGGATCGGCGTACCGTCGTGGCCGTAGAACGCCTTGGTCTCGGTCATCGTCGAGCGGTCGGCCGCGACGGTATAGATACGGGTGGAGGCCGGCGTGCCGTGGTCCACCAGCTGCATCACCAGGGTGTTCGGCGCTGGCAGTTTCAGGTTGGCCTTGTCTGCGCCATAGGTGCCGGACAAGGGCCCCGGCGTGCCGTCCAGCGCCAGCGTGCCGTCGGACTTCATGGTCTTGCCATCGTGCAGGACGATGTCCACATGTGAACTCCAACGCCCCGCACCGGCGTCCTTGAACTCCAGCACCACCTGCTTCGGGCGCTGCGCCTCGGGCAGCGCCGAGGTGGCGATATCCAGCGACCAGCGCCCCAACAGCGGTGAAGGAGACGCCTCCACTGCCAGCGCCGGAACGGCAGGAAGTGAAAGCGCAGACAACAACACAGCGGACAACAGCTTCATACGTTGCTCCATTCGGCGAAGAAGGCTCTGCGTGAGGCGTTGTGGGGCGCAGCATCCGGATGCTGCACAGCATCGGCGCCCCGCACAAGGCAGGGCGCTGAACGGAGGGCAACGCCGTGCCTTAATAGCCAACCTTCACAGTGAACATCACGTTTCGCGGTGCACCGTACCAGCCCTGGTTGTAGAAGCCGATCTGCGAGTAATAGTGGCGGTCGAACAGATTGTTGATGTTGACCGCCGCCGACACGTTGGAACTGAACTGGTAGCGCGCCATCAGGTTGACCAGTGCGTAGCTGGGCTGCTCCACGGGCACCCGGCCATTTCCGGGCGCGGTGGCGGTCTGGTACATGCGGTTCTGCCAGTCCACGCCACCGCCGATCGTCAGCTGGTCCCAGGCACCTGGCAGGCGCCAGGTGGTGAACAGCTTGAACAGGCTGCGCGGCTTGGCGGTGTTGATCGCCCGTCCCTGTGCATCCTGCGCGATGAAGGTGGTGAAGCTGGTGCCCAGGCTCCAGCCCGGCAGCGGCTCGCCGGCCAGTTCCAGTTCCAGGCCGTCCACGGTTGCGCCCTTCACCGCGCGATAGGCCGCCTGCGTGCTGCCATCGACCAGCCCGCCGGTGGCTTCGGCCAGGTTGTCCTGCTGGGTGCGGAACAGCGCCGCCGAAGCATTCAAACGCTCCTGCAGCCAGCTGCCCTTGAGGCCCAGCTCATAGCTGCGGCCACTGACCGGATCGAGGATCTGCCCGGATTCGTTGCGGTTGTTCTGCGGCTTGAAGATGCCGGTGTAGCTGGCGTACACGCTGCTGTAGCCGTTGAGGTCCCAGACCACGCCTGCATACGGTACGAACTCGTTGCGGTAGCGATACTTCCGCTTGGCACCGAAGTAGACCTGGTCGGTTTCCCAGTTGCTCAGGCGGCCACCGACGATCACGTGCAGCGGATCGGCCAACGACAGCCGCGCGACGGCATAGGCACCGCTCTGCTGGTTGTCCAGGTCATCGGCCTGGGTCTTGCTGCTGGCCCACATCGGCTCAGGCGTGCCCGGCCCATGCCAATCCAGATAGCTGGCCAACGGCGGCAGCGGCGCCAGTGCGCGGTACTGCCCCAGCGCGATTTCATCGCGTGAGCGCGACCAGCCGATGGACGCAGTGTGCTGGCGGCCGAACAGCTGGAACGGACCGGACAGGCTGGCACTGATCGCTTCGCGGCGCACCGGACCGTCGTAGCGGGTGAAGCTGTTGCCATTGGGCATGGCGCCGGTAACCGGATCGGGGTAGCCACCGCGATAGAGATGCTTCATTTCCATGTCGGTATGCGAGCGGCTGTAGGACACGCGCGCCTGCCAGTCGTTGCCGAAACGATGGTTGAAGTCGAAGAAGCCATTGCGGGTGTCGGTGGTCATCCGTGCCCACGGCGCGGTGGCTGATACCGAGCGGTCGAAACGGGTGCGCGTGCCATCGGCGTTGAACAGCGCGAAGCCGCTGCCGAAGCCACGGTTGTCGTTGCCCTGGTAGGAGATGCCGGCGATCAACCCGGTGTCCTCGCCCAGGTCCACGCTGACCACGCCGTAGAGCGTCTTCGCCGTACTGTCCAGGCCAGCGGTGTAGCTGTCGCCCTCTGCCTGCGCGGCCACCAGGCGACCACGCACACGCCCTTCCCGGCTCAGCGGGCTGGACACATCCGCCCACGCGCGCCGTGCGTCCCAGCTGCCGAGGCTGATGCCACCACTGGCAGCGAACTCGCGCAGCGGGCGCTTGCGCACGTAGTTCACTGCCGCCGAGGGATTGCCGGCGCCGGTCATCAGACCGTTGGCGCCGCGCACGATCTCGATGCGGTCATACACCACCATGTCCAGGTTGTTCTCGCCGAAATTCCACGGCGACAGCACCGGCATCACCACGCCATCGAACTGGTAGTTGTCGATGTCGAAGCCGCGTGCGGAGAACGAGTAGCGGTTGGCGTCGCTGCGCGTGACCGAGATGCCAGGTGCGGTCGCCAAGGCATCGGCGGTGCTGAGCAAGCCACGGTCCTCGATCTGCTGGCGGGTGACCACGCTGACTGATTGCGGGGTCTGCCGCGAGGTCAGCGACAGTCCGGTCGCCGTGCCCATCGAGTCGGTGGTGTAGGAACGCGACGTTTCGGTGCTGCCATCGAGGTCGGCCGTGACCTGCACGGTTGGAAGCTGGGAAGGTGTTACGGACGGAGTGCGTTCGGCGGCGTGGGCAGCGTTGAACAGCGCCAGGGTCGTGCCGATGGCGCTAGCCAGGGCACACGGGCGGAAACAGGCAGGCATGGGAGATCCAGCGGGAAGGAAAGGCTGGATGAGAATTATTGTCATTTGAGCGTGACCGTACGTATGCGCGGACGCAGCAGGCGTATGCGCACTGCCGACGGTGGTCCGGACTCAGCGAAGCTCGCTGGGCGCGATGCCGTAGCGCGCGGAATGCGGTCGCGAAATTGGTGGCGTGCCGGTAGCCGACGAAATGTGCGGCCTGCTGCACGCTGCAGCCCTGCCGCAGCTGCTCGCAGGCCAGCTGCAGGCGCCGCTCGCGCAGCCAGGCGAACACCGAACACCGGTGCACCTGCTGGAACTTCAGCCGCAGGCTGCTCGGGCTCATGCAGGCCAGACGCGCCAGATCCTCCAGGCTGTGGTCAGCCGCAGGTGATGCCTGCAGGCAGTCGATCACCCGTTGCAGCATGCGGCGATCACGTGCTGAAACACGCTGGTCCGGCGATGCCTCCTGGGCAGGCGCACCCAACGCCATCGCCAGCATCTGCAGGCCCACACCCTCGCACAGCAGCGCATGCATTGCGCCCTGCCAGGTCCCCGACAGCAACTGTTCGGCGGCATGTTCAAGATGCGCGGGTACCTGCCAGCTGTGCAGCCGCCGGCGACCATGGCGATGAGCCTGCAACAGCAGTTCGCTGATCACCGGATCATCCATCTCGGCCGGTGCATCCAGCGAGACATTCAGACTGCGCATCCGTTGACCGGCCGGATGAATCGCAGTCATCGGCGTGGCATCGGCCAACACCATCGCGCCGGCGCCGCGGTTCATGCCGATCACAGCCTGCCCTTCCAGGCGTGCTCCGGCACGACCTTCCAGCATCACGATCGCAGCGAACGGCGGGGGTGCCTCCGAAGTCGCCTCGAACGGCTGATGCGCGACCACGTCCGACAGCGCCAGGCTGATGCCAGGGCGCAAGCAGCGCTGTTCCACCCTGCCCTCGACCACGCACAGCGCGCCCGAATCCGCGGCGGACGCAAGTGCAGGCAGCCGATAGCGGAAGCCGCTGCTGCGGCCCAGGCGGTCCAGGTCGGCGAGGGTGAGGCTGTGCATGGTGCGCCCGTGAAGAATCACCCGCCATTCTCATATGAGAACCGTTCTCATATCCAGCCCTGGTGGCAAGGCCCAATCCGCCCTTGTCGATACAAATAGTTACGTTATAACATTTCACATCAACTTCACGGATCGTGTCATGCGCCGCCATCTCCTTGCTGCAGCCATTCTGTTCGCCGTCCACACCGCCCAGGCCGCGAACGAACCCACCCTCCCCACCCTCCAGGTCCAGGCCACCCAGCCTTCGCGCATCGACAGCCGGGTCACCGTCGACAATCCGCAGGCGCAGAACCGCACCCTCGGCGGCCTGCTCGAACACGTCTCCGGTGTGCAGAGCAGCGCCTTCGGGCCGAATGCGGGCGCTCCGGTCATCCGCAGCCTCAGCGGCAACCGCGTGCAGATCCTGCAGGACGGCCAGTCGATTCTGGGCATGAACGCGATCAGCGGCGACATCAACATCCCGTTCGATCCGCTGTTCGTACGCAGTGTCACCGTCAACAAGTCTTCCGACACCGTGCGCTACGGCGGCAATGCGATCGGCGGCAGTGTTGAGATCGATTCGGGCCTGATCTCGCGCAGCATGGAAGACAAGGACCAGTCGATGGAACTGGTCCTGCGCAAGGGCTTCAACGCGGCCGACGCGCAGGGCTTCCGCATGAACTTCAACAACCAGCGCAACGTCTCCACCAACCTGCAGGTATCCCGACAGCGGATCTCGCACTACGACATCCCCGGCAACAGCAAGGCCAGCGTCTGCAACACCGGACTGTTCCCGGCCGGCGGGGGCGTCAACTCGGCACTGGCCGACGCCTGCCAGAAAGAGGCGCGCGTCCAGCAGATCTACAACAAAGCCTCGCAGCCATACATCGACCAGTTCATGACCGAGAACCCGGACTGGGCCGACGGCGATTTCTCGTTCTACACCAACGCTCCGACCTCGGTCTGGCAGCGCCGCACCTACATCAATCCGGTCAACCCGGCCTACGTGCCCGGCACGCCGTCGTACGTGCAGAAGCAGATCAACAACGATGTCACACCCGACTACCATCACCGGCTGGGCAACAGCTATGCGCGCAACAGTCAGGTGGCCTTCGGCTCGACCTTGTTCTTCGACCGTGGCTACGTGGGTGTCAGCATCGATGCCAAGGACAGCGAGTACGGCGTACCGGGCTTCTCGATGCAGAACCTGTCGTTCGGTTCCAACTATGCCGATGGCCTGCCGGTGGGCGTGGTGATCAAGCAACAGCGCTACGCGCTGGAAGCCCTGCTGCGTGATCCACTGCCGTGGTTCGAGCGCGCGGAACTCCGTGTTTCCAAGCTGGACAACACCTCAGGCGAGCGGCTGGGCGCCACCAAGGCCAACGACTACGATTTCGAGAGCACCCAGGCCGAGCTGCTGCTCAGCCATCAACGCATCGGCCCTCTCAGCGGCCTGCTCGGTTTCAGCCATCAGTCGCGTGATGTCACCGGCAGCGGCTCGCAGCGCTACCTGCCGGACGTGGACACGCGCAGCAATGCGGTGTTCCTGAAGGAGACGCTGGACTTCGGCTGGGCCACCTTCGATGCCGGCGTGCGCCACGAGCGTGTGGATCACGAATTGCAGCCCAGCCGCTTCAAGACCGCGCGCAATGCCGCCAACACCAAACTGCAGGATCGCGACTACCGGCTCAACAGCTACAGCCTGGGTTCGTATGTCGAGCTCGGCCCCTTGTTCTCAGCCAAGATCCGTTACTCATCCTCACAGCGCGCCCCGGAGATCAACGAGCTGTATGCCAGCAACGCGCACTATTCGGTGATGACACAGGAAGAAGGCAACCAGAACCTGGAACCGGAGCGCGCGAAGAACCTGGAACTGACCGGCCTGTTCCACCTCGGTGGTTTCGAGCTGTCCGCCACCGCGTACCGGATGAAGTACGAGAATTATCTCTACCTCGGCTACTCCGGCCTGCAGACCGCCAACCGCCTGCCACTGAAGTACTGGAAGCAGACCGACACCACGGTGAAGGGCTTCGAGATCGACGTGTCGCAGGCCGTGGACCTGGGCCGCTATGGTTCGTTGAATGTCTCCGCCTTCGCCGACCTGGTGAAGAACAAGGCCGATCACCCCGATTCGCTGCGCGCCCACAATGACGGCGAGTACCTGCCGAACATGCCGACCAACCGCTACGGCGCCAATCTGCAGTGGCAGCGCGAGGGCTGGAAGGCGCAGCTGTCCAGCACCTACTACGACAGGCAGAAGTACCTCGGCCGCAACGTCAGCGAGGAGGTGCCACTGGATGCGTTCAACCTGGTCGACCTGCAGGTCAGCCGCGAACTGCCGGTGCGCAATGCCTACATTGCCAGCATGGAAGTGTTCGTCAATGGCAGCAATCTGCTCAATGAGGAAGCACGACCGCACAACTCGCCGTTGAAGTACATCGCACCGTTGCCCGGGCGTGGCTTCCAGGTGGGTGTGACGGTGAAGCTCTGACAACCGGATGCATCGGTACACGCCTGCAGGCAGACGGCCTGCAGGCGTCGTCCATCGCACCCCCTGCGTGGTTGCACCACGCTCCCCGGTTGATTCACCATCGGCAGAGAAGGAGAGCGTGATGAACTGGAAGCATGCGGTTTCACTGGCACTGTTGTTGTCCGTTTCATCAGGCGCAAGTGCTGCGTCTGCGATCACCTACGACAAGGATGGCCGCTACGGCTATTCGATGAACCAATCTTCCCTCACCACTGCGATGCAGCAGTCGCTGCACTACTGCGCAGCGCGATCGCGCAATTGCGGTCACTCCGCCAGCACCAGCAGCGAAGGCTATTCGGCCATAGCGACCGGCACGATTGCGTTGGGCTTTGCACTGGGTGAGAAGACCGCGGACGCCGCGCAGCGGAAGGCCGAAAGAATGTGCAGGGAACGTGCCAACGACTGCACGCTTGCCTTGCTGTGGCGGGAAACCCCACCTCGCTATCTTGAACCGCCACAGCTGCCCGGTGCGCCCGCTCCGGCACCAGCGGCGACGCCCGCGCCCATGCCAACGCCTGCCATCCGCACCGATCAGCCAGAATAGCCAGCTCCACGCCGGCTGTACTTTCGAGTGTCGGATAAAGAAAAACGCCTGCAGATCGAGGATCTGCAGGCGCTTCTTTGTATCTGGCGGAGTGAGAGGGATTCGAACCCTCGATAGAGCTTTTGACCCTATACTCCCTTAGCAGGGGAGCCCCTTCGGCCACTCGGGCATCACTCCGGGGTTTTCTCCGCGTCTGGTGCGTTGCACCTCAGCGGGGCGTGAATCATAACGTTAATCGAGTGCGAAGGTAAAGCGTTATTCGGCAGAATTTTCGCTACCGGCGCCACCGGCTTCATCACCACGCTGGATGCGCTGGTAGATCTCTTCGCGATGCACAGCGACGTCCTTCGGCGCAGTGATGCCGATACGCACCTGGTTACCCTTGACGCCAAGCACGGTGACGCTCACCGAGTCACCGATCATCAGGGTTTCGCCGACGCGGCGAGTCAGGATCAACATTTTTGTAAGTCTCCATGGAACCGTGTGGAAGGGTATCCCCCACCGGCTTGACGCTCCGTCAAGAAGCGCTACCACGACAAAGGGAAAAGATTCGCAATGGTACCGTCAGCCGTCCCGCTCCTACAAGGAGGGGGACGGCCAGGTTCATCACAGGCGGGGGCTGACCCATTCGACGACTGCAGCCAGCGCAGTGGCAAGGGCGGGCCCGTCCTCGCCACCACCCTGGGCGAGGTCCGGGCGTCCGCCGCCCTTGCCCCCGATCTGACCGGCGATATGGGACAACAGTTCCCCGGCCTTGACCTTGCCCATTGCGCTGCCGTTCACACCTGCGACCAGGGCGGCCTTGCCGTCCTGGGCGCCAGCCAGCACGATCACCGCATCGCCCAGCTGCTGCTTCAGGCGGTCCATGGCGTCACGCAGGGCCTTGGCATCGAAGCCCTCCAGACGGGCGGCCAGCACCTTCACACCGGCAACCTCGACAGCCTGGCCGGACAGGTCGGCGGTAGCACCGGCGGCAACCTTGGCCTTCACGGCTTCCAGTTCGCGCTCCAGCTGCTTCTGGCGCTGGCCGAGGGCACGGATCTTCTCGACCACGTCGGCAGCGCTGCCACCGAGCAGGTCGGCGGCTTCGGCCAGGCGGGCCTCTTCGGCGTCCACGTAGTCCAGGGCGCCCTGACCGGTGACCGCTTCGATACGGCGCACGCCAGCGGAGACACCGCCCTCGGAGGTGATCTTGAACAGGCCGATGTCGCCGGTGCGGTTGACGTGGGTACCGCCGCACAGCTCGGTGGAGTAGTCACCCATCTTCAGCACGCGCACGTGCTCACCGTACTTCTCGCCGAACAGGGCCATCGCGCCGAAGTCCAGCGCTTCCTGCATGGCCATGGTGTGCACTTCGGCTGCATTGTTGGCACGCACCTGCTGATTGACCTTGCGCTCGATCACGGCCAGCTCTTCCGCGCTGATCGGCTGGAAGTGCGAGAAGTCGAAGCGCAGGCGGTCCGGCGCCACCAGCGAGCCCTTCTGCTGCACGTGGGTGCCCAGCACTTCGCGCAGGGCGGCATGCAGCAGGTGGGTGGCGGAGTGGTTGAGGATGGTGGCGCCACGGCGCTCTCCATCGACCTGGCCGGACAGCACGTCACCAACCTTCAGGCCGCCTTCGGACAGGATGCCGACGTGGCCATGGAACTGGCCGGCGAACTTCTGGGTGTCTTCCACCACCAGGCGCACGCCGTTGCCGGTGAGCACGCCGGTGTCGCCGACCTGGCCGCCGGACTCGGCGTAGAACGGGGTCTGGTTGGTGATCACGATGACCGCATCACCGGCATCGGCCGACTGCACCGGACGACCGTCCTTGAGCAGGGCCAGCACGCTCAGGCCGTCGGCCTGCAGGCGGTCATACCCCAGGAACACGGTCGGGCTGAGGGTCGCCACCAGCTCGGCAGGCAGGGTCACGCCACCGCCGAACTTGCCAGCCGCGCGCGCAGTCTCGCGCTGCTGCTCCATCGCGGCGTCGAAGCCGGCAATGTCGACGGTCAGGTCGCGCTCGCGGGCGATATCCTGGGTCAGGTCGAGCGGGAAGCCATAGGTGTCGTAGAGGCGGAACGCGTCAACACCCGGGATCACACCATTGCTGGCCTTGCCGGCCACGTCCTCGAAGATCTTCATGCCGGCATCGAGGGTTTCAGCGAAACGCTCTTCCTCGGCCTGCAGCGCACGGGTGACGGTATCCACCGCCGCCGGCAGTTCCGGATAGGCCTCGCCCATCTGCTCGACCAGGGTCGGCACCAGCTTGCTGAAGAACGGCTGGCGCACGCCCAGCATCCAGCCATGGCGCAGGGCGCGGCGGATGATACGGCGCAGCACGTAGCCGCGGCCTTCGTTGGACGGCAGCACGCCGTCGACGATCAGGAACGAGCAGGCACGGATGTGGTCGGCGATCACGCGCAGTGACTTGTTTTCCAGATCGGCGGTGCCGGTCAGCTCGGACGCCTTGCGGATCAGGGCCTGGAACAGGTCGATCTCATAGTTGGTGTGCACGTGCTGCAGGATCGCCGCCAGGCGCTCCAGACCCATGCCGGTATCCACGCACGGCGCCGGCAGCGGCACAAGGGTGCCATCCGGCTGGCGGTCGAACTGCATGAACACCAGGTTCCAGATTTCGATGAAGCGGTCGCCGTCCTCATCCGGGGAGCCCGGGGGGCCGCCGGCGATATGGTCACCGTGGTCGTAGAAAATCTCGGTGCAAGGGCCGCACGGACCGGTGTCGGCCATCTGCCAGAAGTTGTCCGAGGCGAACGGTGCGCCCTTGTTGTCGCCGATGCGCACGATGCGCTCTTCCGGCACGCCGACCATGTCGCGCCACAGCGCGTAGGCCTCGTCGTCGGTCTGGTAGACGGTGACCAGCAGGCGCTCGGCCGGCAGCTTCCAGACCTGGGTCAGCAGCTCCCAAGCCCAGGCGATCGCGTCCTTCTTGAAGTAGTCGCCGAACGACCAGTTGCCCAGCATTTCGAAGAAGGTGTGGTGGCGTGCGGTGTAGCCGACCTGATCAAGGTCGTTGTGCTTGCCGCCGGCGCGCAGGCAGCGCTGCACGTCGGCCGCGCGCACGTAGCTGCGCTTCTCCGCGCCAAGGAACACGTCCTTGAACTGCACCATGCCGGAGTTGGTGAACAGCAGGGTCGGATCATTGCCCGGCACCAGCGGCGCCGACGGCACGATGGTGTGGCCTTTGCCCTTGAAGAATTCAAGGAAGTCGCTGCGGATCTGGGAAGTCGTGAATTTGGCGGATGCGTTCATTGGGGGCTGGCAGTCTGCGGGCCGGCGGACCCGGACCACCGGCCGCGTTGGCCAGGGTCGCGAGGGACCGCCGAAAACCTAAAGGGTATCAGGCCCGGCGCCGCCAGTCTCAGTCATCCGGGTCGTAGCGGGTTGCGCGGCGGATGCTGTCGCCGTCGAAGCCCCGTCGGGCCAGCAGATCGGCGGCCTTGCGCCGCTGCGTCAGGTCCTGCGGGCCGGCCTCGCCAAAGCGTCGGCGGACCAGATCACGGGCGTTTTCCTGCCAGTCGCCTTCGTAGCTGTCCATCGCTGCGGCAATCGCGGCACTGTCCAGGCCGTGGGTCCCCAGCTCGGCGCGGACATGGATCGGCCCATAACCGGTGTTGGCGCGCATCCTCACCAGGTTCTCGGCAAAACGGGTGTCGTCCTGCCAGCCGGCCTCGGTCAACTTGGCGACAGCGGCCTGCGCGGCTTCGTCTTCGATGCCACGGGCGGTCAGCTTGCGGGTGAGTTCCTTGCGCGAGTGCTCGCGGCGGACCAGCAGGCCCAGCGCCCGTTGCACGGGGGTCTGCTCACGCGGCCGGCGCTTGCGGCCGGTCGGAATGTCTTCGGCGTCGGACATGGGTACTCCAAGGGTGGCGCCATCCGTGGCGCCCAGCCCATCCCTGGGCGATTCGAACCTGCGGGACAGGGCGACGTCACTGACGGCGCCACCCTGCCCCACAGCAAGCCTTATTCGTCTTCGCCTTCGTCGTCGCCTTCCTCGCGGGCCGCTTCGGCCGGCTGGAATTTCTCGCGCAGCTCGGCCTCGAGCTTGGCGGCGACAGTCGGGTTGTCGCGCAGGTAGCCGCGGGCGTTGTCCTTGCCCTGGCCAATGCGTTCTTCACCGTAGCTGTACCAGGCGCCAGCCTTCTCGACCAGCTTGGCATCCACACCCATGTCGATCAGCTCGCCTTCACGGCTGATGCCTTCGCCATACAGGATCTCGGTGATGACCTGCTTGAACGGAGGTGCCAGCTTGTTCTTGACGACCTTGATCTTGGTCTGGTTACCGATGATCTCGTCACCCTTCTTGATCGCGCCGATACGGCGGATGTCCAGGCGGACCGAGGCGTAGAACTTCAGCGCGTTGCCACCCGTGGTGGTTTCCGGGCTCTGGCCCGGCATCATCACGCCGATCTTCATGCGCAGCTGGTTGATGAAGATCACCAGGGTGTTGGAGCGCTTGATGTTGCCGGTCAGCTTGCGCAGCGCCTGGCTCATCAGGCGCGCCTGCAGGCCTGGCAGCTGGTCGCCCATCTCGCCTTCGATTTCGGCCTTCGGGGTCAGCGCGGCAACCGAGTCGATCACCAGGATGTCGACCGAACCCGAACGGACCAGCATGTCGGCGATTTCCAGCGCCTGCTCACCGGTATCCGGCTGCGACAGCAGCAGGTCGTCCACGTTCACGCCCAGCTTGGCGGCGTAGATCGGGTCCAGCGCGTGCTCGGCGTCGATGAAGGCCGCGGTACCGCCCATCTTCTGGCATTCGGCGATGGCCTGCAGGGTCAAGGTGGTCTTGCCCGAGGATTCCGGCCCGTAGATCTCAACGACACGGCCCTTCGGCAGACCACCAATGCCCAGCGCGATGTCGAGCATCAGCGAACCGGTCGGGATGGCTTCGACGGGTTCGACCACGCGGTCGCCCATGCGCATCACCGAGCCCTTGCCGAACTGCTTTTCGATCTGGCCCAGAGCTGCAGCGAGGGCGCGCTTCTTGTTCTCGTCCATCGGATTGGTCCTTGCAGAGGTCGTGTCGTTGGAGGTGCTGTCTTTGGGGGTCTTCTTTGCCATGGGTTCACTTTAAGTCGGACGTATCGCACAGGCTGAGATTCTGCCCGGCGCTCTGAAAAGAATTATCGGACATCCGTACCAACCTCAGTGGAACCAGAGAATCGCCACAAAAGACCGCGGGGTAATGCGCTATGGAACGGGTCAACGGTTGGGCCGCAGCAGGCCGCAATAGAGGCCCTCGATAGCGAAGTCCTGATCCGGCAGTACCTCGATCGGCTTGTAATCGGGATTGCGCGGCAGCAGGCGGATGCGATCCTTGGCGATCTTCAGCAGCTTGACCGTGATCTCGTCATCGATGCGGGCCACCACGATCTGCCCGGAATGGGCGTCGCGGGTGCGATGCACGCCGATCAGGTCACCGTCGAAGATGCCCTCGTCGATCATCGAATCGCCCTGCACCTTCAGCAGGTAGTCCGGCGCGGGCGAGAAGAACACCCGGTCCAGCACCACGAAATCGTCCGAGCCGATATCGGCGCCGATTGGCAGGCCCGCCGCAACCCGGCCGAGCACCGGCAGGCGCAGCACACTGTCGGGGAGGCCCGGCTCGGCCAGCTTCTCGACCGGCGGTGCCTGTACCAGGCGGATGCCGCGGGCCTGACCGGGGATGCGACGGATCGCACCGGCCTGCTCCAGGGCTTCCAGGTGGTACTGGGCCGCGCGCACGCCCTTGAAGCCGAACGCACGTGCGATTTCAGTCTGCGACGGCGGCGCGCCTTCGCTCTCGATACGCTCGGCGATCAACTGCAGGATCGCCTGCTGGGTGTCGGTCAGGTCCATGATTAGTAGTATTACTACTAATAAACGGGACTGCAAGTGCCGGGGGCGACACGGCGACAGCTGTGGTGCCGAGCCCTGCTGGGCGATCGTCGCTGGGCTTGGCCTGGCTGGCAGAGACAAAGGCGGAGCAAAAGCAGCCGACCAGCGGTCGGCTCTACAGGAATCGCGCGGCGATTCCGCGGTTCCCGTTGGGAACCGCTGCGGCAAGCACACTATGTGTGCTTGCCGCTTCTCCAGATCGAAAACAGGATCCAGACGCCGCAGAAGCCGGCGCCGATGAAGCCGCACACGCCCAGCGCCAGCAGCCAGCGGCTGGAGACGCCACCTACACTGTGCATCACGATTGATGAGCCGATGATCAGGGCGGCAGTGACGATGCCCATCACCAGCCGGTTCGCCGCGCGGTTGACCTGCTCGCCGAAGCCCTGCAGCGCCGTGGTTTCCACCTTCAGCTGCAGGCGTCCCCGGCGCGCAGCCTGGACCAGCTTGCGCAGATCGCGGGGCAGTTCACCGGCGAAGTCGACCAGGCCCAGCAGGCTGCGCCGGCCGCGCTTGAGCAGCGCCCTGGGCGCATAGCGCTGCAGCACCACCCGTTCCAGGAACGGGCGCGCGGCACTGGCCATGTCGAAATCAGGGTCCAGCTGCCGCCCCATCCCTTCCAGGGTCAGGAACGCCTTGATCATCAGCGCCAGGTCGGCCGGCAGGGTCAGGCTGTAGCTGCGCAGCAGCTGGGTGATGTCGCCCAGCATCAGACCGATGCGCAGGTCCTTCAGCGGCACGCCACGGTACTGGTCGACGAACTGGCTGATGTCGTGCTGCAGCCGGTTCTCGTCCACTTCCACGCCGCCGGCCCAGTCCAGCAGCACGTCGGCCACACCCTGCGGGTCCTGCTCTACCAGCCCGTGCAGCAACTGCGCGACCTGGAAGCGGCGCACCTCCGACAACGCACCGACCATGCCGAAATCGATCACGCCGATACGGCCGTCGCGCAGGTAGATGATGTTGCCCGGGTGCGGATCAGCGTGGAAGCTGCCGTCCTCCAGCACCATCTTCAGCACGATGTCCGCACCGCGTCGCGCCAGTTCGCGCCGGTCCAGTCCTGCGGCATCAACGCCAGCCAGATCACGCCCTGGAATGCCGTCGACGAAGTCCTGCACGTTCAGGCTTTCGCAGGTCCACTGCCAGTGCACGCTGGGAATCAGGATATCGTCTCGGCCTTTGAAGTTGCGCGCGATGCGCTCGGCATTGCGGCATTCGGCGGCAAAATCCAGCTCGCGACGCAGCGACACGGTGAACTGCTGCACCACCTCGGCCGGGCGATAGCGGCGCAGGTCCGGCAGGCGCGCCTCGACGATCTCCGCCAGGCGGGCCAGCAGCCGCAGGTCGGCCTCGACCACATCGCGGATGCCGGGGCGACGCACCTTCAGCACCACCTCGCGACCGTCATGCAGGCGCGCGGTGGGCCTGCGCCAGCGAAGCGGCGGCCATCGGGGTTTCATCGAGGAAGGCGAACACTTCTGAAGGAGATGCACCCAGGTCGGCCTCGAGCTGCTCGCGGATATCCGCGTACGGCAGCGCCGGCACCGCGTTCTGCAGTTCGGAGAGCTCGGCGATCCATTCCGGCGGCAGCAGGTCGACGCGCGTCGCCAGTACCTGGCCGAGCTTGACGAAGGTCGGGCCGAGATCCTGCATCGCGCTGCGCACGCGCACCGGCGCGGTCATCCGCAACAGTTCCTGCCGCTCCTCGTTCCAGTGCAGCAGGCGCCCTGCCCGCTCCAGCGTGCTGGCCAGGCCGATGCGCCGCACCACATCGCCGAAGCCATAGCGGATCAGGACGACGGCGATTTCCTGCAGTCGGCCCAGGTCACGGACCGTGCCCAGCGTTTCCCACATCATGCGTGCTCCGGACGATTACCGGAGCAGCATGTCACAGCTGGGCGTCGATACCGCGCAATGCCGCCGCCACGGTTTGCCGGCGGATGGCTTCGCGGTCG
Organism: Stenotrophomonas sp. 93052_Sma; assembly: GCF_056481145.1. Lineage (NCBI taxonomy): Bacteria > Pseudomonadati > Pseudomonadota > Gammaproteobacteria > Lysobacterales > Lysobacteraceae > Stenotrophomonas > Stenotrophomonas sp. 93052_Sma. Next base: position 1,705,825 of record NZ_CM151134.1, on the reverse strand, counting down.
CCGTCGAACTGGAACAGCTCGGCACGGGCGTAGCCGCCACGGCGCTTCCAGCCGATCCAGACACTGCCGACGGGCTTGTCCGGACTGCCACCGCCGGGGCCGGCAATGCCGGTCACCGCCACCGCGATGCCGGCGCCGGAATTGACCAGCGCACCGGACACCATTTCCAGCACGGTTTCGCGGCTGACCGCACCGAACTGCTCCAGGGTCTGCGCGCGCACGCCCAGCAGGCGCTGCTTGGCCTCGTAGCTGTAGACCACCATGCCGCAGTCGAAGAACGCCGAGGAACCGGCGATATCGGTCATGCACTTGGCGATCCAGCCACCACTGCAGCTTTCAGCGGTCACCAGCTGCAGCGAGGCCTGCTGCAGGCGCTGCCCGAGCGCGGCGGACTGGGCGTTGAGTTCAGCGTCGGTGGGAATGGACATCGGCATGACGGTGGGGTGAAGAACCTGCACGTTGTACCGCAGATGACAGCTGGATGTCGCGGGCCTCCGGCACGGTTGCGCTGCCGGCCAGCGGCCGGCACTACCGGGCATGGGCCGCTACCTCACCACTCCGGCAGTTTCTCCGGCAACAGCGCCCGGATCGGCGCGCCATCGGCACTGGCAGCCAGTTTTTCGGCTTCGGCAATCGGCAGGTCGACCTGCAGCAGCCAGCCGTCTTCGTCGGCCTGCTCGCTACGGATCACCTCCAGCTGGTGCAGGCGCGCACGCAGGCGGCCGGCATCCGGCGGCAGGCGCAGTTCGCCGGTGACATGCTGCAGGCCCAGGCGCTTGCCCAGCACTGCCTGCAGCAGCTCAAGGCCCTGCCCGTCACGCGCGGAAATCCACACCCGCTCCCGGCGCGACTCATCCGGGATACCGTCCTGGCCATCGTGGCGGACGTCGGCACCTTCGATGCGGTCGATCTTGTTGAACACCAGCAGCTGCGGCAGGTCACCGGCACCGACCGCGGTCAGCACCTCGTCCACCTGGGCGATGCGCTCCTCGCGGTGCGGATCGGCAGCGTCGACCACATGCAGCAGGAAATCGGCCTCGCGCGCCTCGGACAGGGTCGAGCGGAACGCAGCGACCAGGTCATGCGGCAGATCGCGGACGAAGCCGACGGTGTCGGCCAGCACCACGTTGCCACCGGGCACCGCAATGCGGCGCACGGTCGGATCCAGCGTTGCGAACAGCTGGTCGGCGGCGTAGGCCTCAGCGCCGGTCATGGCGTTGAATAGGGTCGATTTGCCAGCGTTGGTGTAGCCCACCAGGGCGACACGCGGCAGCTCGCTGCGCACGCGCGCACGGCGCATCTGGGTGCGCTGCACCTCGACCTTTTCCAGGCGCTTCTGCAGCTGCTCGACCCGCTTCTGCAGCAGGCGGCGGTCGGTTTCCAGCTGGGTTTCACCCGGGCCGCGCAGGCCGATCGAACCGCCGCGCTGGCGCTCCAGGTGGGTCCAGCCGCGCACCAGCCGCGTGGCCAGGTGACGCAGCTGCGCCAGCTCGACCTGCAGCTTGCCTTCGTGGCTGTGCGCACGCTGGGCGAAGATGTCCAGGATCAGGCCGGTTCGGTCGATCACCCGGCGCTCGAGGAAGCGTTCCAGGTTGCGCTCCTGGCCCGGGCTCAATGCATGGTTGACCAGGATCAGGTCGGCACCGCTGGCGTCGGCCGCGGCCTTGATCTCGTCCAGCTTGCCGCTGCCGATCAGGGTCGACGGATTCGGACGATCCAGGCGTGCCGTGATCGTCGCGGCGATGCTGGCCCCAGCCGAGCGGGCCAGATCACCGAACTCTTCAAGCACATCGTCTTCCAGCTTGCCGAAATGGGGCTGGATCAACAGGGCGTGTTCACCCTTTTTCGAGCGGTCAAACATTCACCGCTCCGGAATTACTCGTCTGCTTCATCACCTGCCTGACCACCTTCACCCGACTGCACGTAACCACCACCCGGACCGACCTTCACGTTGCGTGCCGGAACGACCGTGGAAATGGCGTGCTTGTAGACCATCTGACTGACCGTGTTGCGCAGCAGGACCACGAACTGGTCAAACGACTCGATCGTGCCCTGCAGCTTGATGCCGTTCACCAGGTACACCGAAACCGGCACGCGTTCGCGCCGCAGTGCATTCAAGAAAGGATCCTGCAGCGATTGCCCCTTGGACATTGCACACTCCTGATTATTGTTCTTATTGGGTTGCCGACGGTTGCCACGGCCCCCGAGCCGCCCGCCGACCGATGATGTTACACGGCTGGCGGGGGTTCAGCGTGCGACGAAGGTCGACACCGCGCCGGCCAGGCGCTCGTGGTCGATATGGGGGTCGAACCAGCGCGCATCAAGCTCGCCGCGCAGCCAGGTCAGCTGGCGCTTGGCCAGCTGGCGGGTGGCGAAGATCGCCTTGTCACGGAAGCGGGCGGCATCGCCCTCCCCGTCCAGGTATTCCCAGGCCTGCCGATAGCCGACCGCGCGCACTGCCGGCAGGTCCAGCGGCGCCTCCACGGCAGCCATTTCCGGCATCGCGCGCAACGCCCGCACCTCGTCGAGGAAGCCCTGCGCCAGCATGGCGTCGAAGCGCGCCTCGATGCGCTGGTGCAGCACCGCGCGGTCACGCGGCGCCAGGATCAGCTTGAGGGTGCGCACCGGCAATGGCGCTACGCCCGGCCGACTCTGCCATTCAGTGATGGGCGTGCCGGTCAGGCGATAGACCTCCAACGCCCGCTGGATGCGTTGCGGGTCGGTGGCATGAATGCGTGCGGCGGCCGCTGGATCGACCTTGGCCAGTTCTGCGTGCAGTGCCGTCCAGCCACGCTCGGCCGCCTCGGCGCTGAGCGCTTCGCGCATCGCCGGATCGGCCTCGGGCATCGGCGACAGACCCTGCAACAGGGCGCGGAAGTACAGGCCAGTGCCACCGGCCAGGATCGGCATCTTGCCGCGTGCCACGATGTCGGTCACGACCCGACCGGCATCGGCGGCGAATTCGGCTGCCGAGTAGGTCTGCCAGGGATCGCGCAGGTCCAGCAGATGGTGCGGCGCCTGCGCACGCTCTGCCGCATCGGGCTTGGCCGAACCGATATCCAGGTGGCGGTACACCAGCGCCGAATCGACGCTGACGATCTCGCCATCCAGCTGCTTCGCCAGGGCGATCGCGGTGGCGGTCTTGCCACTGGCGGTCGGCCCCATCACGGCGATCGCCAGTGGCCGCCGGTCGATGCCCATCAGTCTTCGTCCGGCCAGCGGATCGTCGGCGTGGCGTCGGCGCGCGGCGTTGGCACGGCCTCGACTGCCTGCCAGATCTTCAGTGCATCAACGGTGGCGGCCACGTCATGCACGCGCACGATGTGTGCGCCGCGCTGCACCGCGATCAGGTGCGCGGCCACCGAGGCGGCCACGCGCTCGGACGGCGTGTCGCGACCGGTCAGTTCGCCCAGGCTGCGCTTGCGCGACAGGCCAGCCAGCATCGGCACGCCCAGCTCCAGGAACCGCTCGGAGCGTGCCAGCAGGGTCATGTTGTGGGCAGTGGTTTTGCCGAAACCGAAACCGAGATCGATCAGCAGGTTCTTCTTCGCGATGCCGGCCATTTCTGCAGCGAACAGGCGCTGCACCAGGAAACCGTGCACCTCGGCGACCACGTCATCGTAGTGTGGGTCAGCCTGCATGTGGCCCGGCTCGCCCTGCATGTGCATCAGCACCACCGGCACGCCGGTTGCAGCGGCGGCGTCCAGCGCCCCTTCCTGGCGCAGGCCGTAGATGTCATTGATCATGCCCGCGCCGACGGCCACGGCCGCACGCATCACCTCCGGCTTGAAGGTGTCGATGCTGATCGGAACCTGGGTTCGGGCGGCCAGCTGCTCGATCACCGGAATCACGCGGCGCAGCTCGTCCTCGATCGATACCGGCGCGGCGCCCGGGCGGGTCGATTCGCCGCCAATATCGAGCAGGTCCGCACCCTCCTCGACCAGCTTCAGGCCATGTGCGACCGCGGCCTCGGTAGTGTCGTGCGCGCCGCCATCGGAGAACGAATCCGGGGTGACGTTGACGATGCCCATGACCCGGACACGGTCGAGGCGCAGGATGCGGCCGGCGCAATCGAGCTGGGGCGAGGTATCGAACATGGGCAATCCTGCAGGGACAACGGCGGGTAGTTTAGTTCGGCAGGGCGGCGCCCTGCACCCGCAGAGGCAACAGCAAGAGCCGGAGCAACAGCAGGTTTGCTGAGGAATGGCGGGGTGGGTCCGGTTGCGGGGGACGCTGCAAGTACGTCCATGTAAGCTCGGTCGCCGCATCCATGCGGCTCACGCCCCCGCAACCGGACCCACCCCGCCTTCGACAGATTTCTGCGATCTGCAGTAGATCCACGCCATGCGTGGATGACTCATTCGATATCTGACAGAGGTGTCGACCAAGGTCGACACCTACCAACAGCCGCGGAGATCTGTCAGAGGTGGGGCGGTGTCGGAGTGCGGGGTGTCAGCCGCATGGGCCCGAGGCATGCCTCGGGCGGGTTGGGCAGGACGCCCAACCCCGGTCTTGCCGTGTGCGCAGGAATGCGCACGCGAGCAAGCGGCTGCCAAGCTTACAGGGATGTACTTGCAGCGCCCCCGCACTCCGACACCGCCCCGCCATCCTACGGAAAGCCCGCTGTTGCTGTTGCTGTTGCTGTTGCTGTTGAGGTTGCCGGCCAGCGGCCGGCACTACCGCGGGTGCAGGGCGCAGCCCTGCCGACACCCCCTCAACGGCGGCGGCGCTTGCGGTCCACGTACAGGGTCCTGGCGATGCTCAGCACGATGCCGACCGCGATACCCACCACGCAGCCCAGCAGCAGATTGTCGGCCCCCAGGCCCACACCCACGCCGACCACGGTGGCGATCACCATTTCGGCAGTGTGGGAAATCGGTTCGGGCTTCGGGGCGGACATGCGGGCTCCAGCGTCAGATCGGATCTTCGTGATGGGCCAGTGGCCCGGAAACGACGAAGCCGGGTTGCCCCGGCCTCGTCTGGTGTCACCTGCAGCGGGCCGTCAGTGCGATTCGGCCGGGCCTGCGATCGGCGGCAGCGGACGGGCGTCGCCGCCCTTGTCGTTGCCGCCATCCTTGTTCGACTTGCTCCAGCCCGCCGGCGGCGGCGGATCGCGGCCTTCCATGATCGCGTCGATCTGCGGCGCGTCGATGGTCTCGTACTGCAGCAGAAGCTGCGACATCGCATGCAGCTTGTCGATGTTGTCGGTCAGCAGCTGCGTGGTGCGGGCGTAGGCCTTGTCGAGGATGTTGCGTACTTCCTCGTCGATGCGGCGCGCCGTGTCGTTGGACACACTCTTGTGCTGGGTGACCGAGCGGCCCAGGAACACTTCGTCGTCCTCTTCGCCATAGGCGATCGGGCCGAGCTGCTCGGACAGGCCCCACTTGGTGACCATGTTGCGGGCCATCTTGGTGGCACGCTCGATATCGTTGGAGGCACCGGTGGTGACCTTGTCCTCGCCGAAGATCAGCTCTTCAGCGACGCGGCCGCCGTACAGCGAGCACAGCTGCGACTGGATCGCCACGCGGTTCATCGAGTACTTGTCGCCTTCCGGCAGGTACATGGTCACACCCAGCGCGGCCGCGCGGAATGATGGTCACCTTGTAGACCGGGTCGTGCTCGGGCACCAGGCGGCCGACGATGGCGTGGCCGGCCTCGTGGTACGCGGTCAGGGTCTTCTCGTCCTCGCTCATGGCCATCGAGCGGCGCTCGGCACCCATCAGGATCTTGTCGCGGGCACGGTCGAAGTGGTCCATGCGGACTTCCTTCTCGTTGCCACGCGCGGCGAACAGGGCCGCCTCGTTGCAGAGGTTGGCCAGGTCCGCACCGGAGAAGCCCGGGGTACCACGCGCGATCACCATCGGCTCGACGTCGTCAGCCAGCGGCAGCTTGCGCATGTGGACCTTGAGGATGTGCTCGCGGCCCTTCACGTCCGGCAGGCCGACCACGACCTGGCGGTCGAAACGGCCCGGGCGCAGCAGCGCCGGGTCCAGCACGTCCGGACGGTTGGTCGCGGCGATCACGATCACGCCTTCGCCGCCTTCAAAACCGTCCATCTCGACCAGCAGCTGGTTCAGGGTCTGCTCGCGCTCGTCGTGACCGCCGCCCAGGCCGGCGCCACGGTGGCGGCCGACGGCGTCGATTTCGTCGATGAAGATGATGCACGGCGCGTGCTTCTTGGCCTGCTCGAACATGTCACGCACGCGGCTGGCGCCGACGCCGACGAACATTTCCACGAAGTCCGAACCGGAGATCGAGAAGAACGGCACCTTGGCTTCGCCGGCGATGGCCTTGGCCAGAAGCGTCTTGCCGGTACCCGGCGGGCCCACCATCAGCACGCCGCGCGGAATCTTGCCGCCCAGCTTGGTGAACTTGGACGGGTCGCGCAGGAAGTCGACCAGTTCGCCCACTTCTTCCTTGGCCTCGTCGCAGCCGGCGACGTCGGCGAAGGTGACCTTGATCTGGTCTTCGCCCTGCAGCTTGGCGCGCGACTTGCCGAAGGACATCGCGCCCTTGGCACCGCCGCCACCGCCCTGCATCTGGCGCATGATGAACAACCAGAAGCCGATGATCAGGATGACCGGCAGGAAATTCATCAGGATCGCGCCGAGGGAAATGCCGCTGGACGGCTCCTCCTGCACGATCTCCACGTTCTTGGTACGCAGCACGTTGATCAGGTCACGATCGAACGGCGCGGTGATGGTGGAGGACTGACCACCGCGGGTGGTGTAGGTCAGCTGGCTGGTGCCGCCACGCATGTCGCCGCCAAAGGCGACCTTCTGCACGTTGCCGCTGTCCACCTGGTCCAGGAACTGCGAGTACGACGCGCCCTGCGCGCCGGCCCCGGAGGACTTCGGCGAGAAGCTCTGGAAGACCACCATCAGCACGACGGCGACGACCACCCATAGCAGGAGGTTCTTGGTCAAGTCGTTCATCCTCATTGGCTCCGGTGTTCCTCTCAGTGCTGGCGTTGCGTTGGGGTCGAACTTGCGTACGTTGCGAGCTTACTTCATGTGGGCGCGTTTTCCCTGACCCAAGGCATACACCTCGGGAGAGCGCTTGCGCGAGGCTTCCGGCTTGCGGATGGAGACCTTGTCGTACCGGCGGCGCATGTCGCGCACGTAGTCGTCAAAGCCCTCGCCCTGGAACAGCTTGATCAGGAATGCCCCACCGGTCTTCAGGTGGTTGTCGGCAAAATCCAGGGCCAGCTCCGCCAGGTGCATCATCCGCGGCTGGTCGACCGCGCCTACACCACTCTTATTGGGGGCCATGTCCGACAGCACAAGGTCTACCGGCTGATCCCCGAGCATGGCTTCAAACTGCGATAGAACGGCTTCTTCCCTGAAGTCACCATGAAGGAACTCCACGCCGGCCAGCGGCGGCATGTCCAGGATATCCAGTGCCAGCACGCGGCCGGTATCGCCGATCTGTCTCCGAACCTGCTGAGACCAGCCGCCCGGGGCCGCGCCGAGGTCGACCACCACCATGTGCGGCTTCAGCAACCGGTCACGTTCCAGCAGCTCTTCGAGCTTGTAGGCCGCGCGCGAGCGCATGCCTTCGGCCTGGGCCTTCTTCACGAAGGGGTCGGAGAAGTGTTCCTTGAGCCAGCGCTGGCTGCTTTTGCTGCGGGTAGCCATTGAAAATAGGGGCTGATGGGGTCCTCATGATACCCTGATCGCCCCATTCAACCGTGTTTTCCTGCATGTCCATCGCCCTGACCGCTTCCCAGACCCGTTTCCTGCGCGGCCAAGCCCACGACCTGAAGGCCCTGCTGCAGACCGGCGGCAAGGGCGTGACCCCGGCCTTCATCGCTGAGCTGAACGAAGTGCTGGAGCGCCACGAGCTGGTCAAGGTGAAGGTCGCTGCCGAAGACCGCGACGCCCGTGACGTGATGATCGGCGAGATCGTCGAAGCCACCGAGAGCGCGTTGGTACAGCGCATCGGCCACGTCGCCGTGCTGTACCGCCCGAGCAAGGAACAGCGCCAGATCGTGCTGCCGCGCGGCTGATCGCCCTACTGCCATGCAGCTGAACCACGAACCGCCGGATTACGCCTACAGCCTCCGTGCCGCCGATGGCCGCTCGGCCAAGGTGAATGACCAGGCGCTGGGCAGCAGTTTCTTCCTGACCCCGGACCAGCTGGTCTCGCAATGGCCGGTGGTGAGCGCCACTGCGCTGCAGGTGGCTGACCTGGAGCCGATCCTGGCGCTGAATCCGGCGCTGATCGTGCTCGGCACGGGTGACCGCCAGGTATTCCCGCCGGCAGTGGTGATGGCTGCCTGCCTGTCACGCGGCATCGGCCTGGAAGTGATGAACAATCCGGCCGCCGCGCGCACCTTCAACATCCTGGCGGGCGAAGGCCGCAAGGTCGCGGCCGCTTTCATTCTGGAAGGCTGAGGTCGAGGCGTCGGGCGCGCCCCGGCGCTAGCCGCCAGAAGCGGTGCAGCGGAAGGCCGAGAACTGCTTCAGCCGCCCGATCAGGTTGCCGCCCTGGCCCCAGCGGATGTCCATGACCTTCCAGTCCTGGCCCTGCCTTTGCAGCAGGACACGGTCGGTCCAGCGATAGTCGCCTATCGCCATTTCGACGAGCACCCAACTGCCATCGCCGCTCGTCGCGGGCAGCCCCACCTTTACCGTTTCCGGCCGATCCGGCGCCATGAGATACGGGCTCTGGTCCAACATGTGCGGCTTCTCGTCATGCGCGGCCAGCACCGCACAGGCCCGCTCGTAAGCGCGCTGCGCATCGATGGCTGAGCGCAGCGCATCGCCCAGCAACGGCGGAATGGTCGCTTCGTCCGAAGCCGGCGCCTGGACGGCCGCGTAAAGACGGGTGACCACGTCGCGCGGATCGCTGGCTGCGGAGGCCAGCGGCGCGACGATGAGCAACGCGAGAGTGGAAGCAGGACGGAGCATGGGGCACCGGATTGAGTGGGACCGCTCAAGAATGCCGGGTATCCCGTCCGCCGTGAAGGTGATCCTGCGACACACAAGATCGCAAATGACCACTCTGCGGTACCCGGGTCGAGCATGGCTCGACTCTACAGGCCAGGAACGCCGGGCATGGCCCGGCGCTATCGCATCTGACGATCAGCGTGCCGGCAGGTACTGCTGCGGGTCGACCGGCTTGCCGTTGTAGCGAATCTCGAAGTGGACCATGTCGCGGTTCGCACCGGTACGGCCCATTTCGGCGATCTGCTCACCGGCCTTCACGCTCTGGCCTTCATTCACCAGGCGCTTGCGGTTGTGGCCATAGGCCGACAGCCACTGATCGCTGTGCTTGATGATGATCAGCTCGCCGTAGCCGACCAGGCCGGCGCCGGAATACACCACCACGCCATTGGCGGTGGCCTTGACCGCCTGGCCGCTGGTGCCGGCGATGTCGACGCCTTGCTTGGTCGCATCACCAGCCACGTAACGGCCAACGATGGCGCCATCAGCCGGCCAGCGCCAGGCGATGTTGCTCTTCACCGGACCGACCGGCGCCGGGGCCGGCGTGGTGCTGCCGCCACTGCTGCCACCGGAACGCGGCGGGGTGACCACCGTGGTGGGCGCGCGGCCGCCGCTGGCACCGGCCGGATACAGCCGGATCACCTGCCCCGGATAGATCGTCGAGGGGTTGTCCAGGCTGTTCCAGGCAATCAGGTCGGCCGGGGTGATGTCATGGATGCGGGCCAGCGCATAGATGGTGTCGCCCTTGCGCACCACCACGGTCTGCCCCGGCTTGGGTACCGAGGTCTTCGGCGTGGTCACACCGCCACCGGTGCTGCCACCACCAGGACGAACCACGGTGGCGGTGCCGCAGGCGGCCAGGGTGGAAACCAGCAACGCCAGCGCGCCGATGCGCACTCCCTTGCTCAGACGATCAGGACTCATGCGAACTTCGACCTCCATACAAGCCAGGCGATCAGCACCACCACCAGCGCGGTGGCGATCCAGCCCAGCGGTTCAATCCAGCGACGCAGTGCCGCTTCAGCACGCGCACCACCGATACGGATGACCGCAGCCAGCACGAACACGCGCTTGCCACGACCGATCAGCATGCTCAACAGGTACTGCGGCATCGGTACACCGACGATACCCGATGCCCACGTGAAGACCTTCATCGGGATGGGCATGAATCCGCCCAGCACCAGGAAGGTGAACACTGCCCACGGCGACTCGGCCATCTTCGCCTGCACGGTGGTGATGCCCTGCTCGATGGCCGGCAGCATACCCAGCGCCTCGAACAGCGGCTTGATCGCCTCGAAGGCGTAATGACCCAGCGCGTAGCCAACCAGTGCGCCGACCATCGAGCCGGCCAGGCTCAGGGTGGCGAACCACCAACCGCGCTTGGGCTGGGCCACGCACATCGGCGCCAGCATCACCTCCGGCATCACCGGGAAGATGATCGCCTCGAAGAAGCTCAACACCGTCAGGTAGGTCGGCGCGCGTTCGTGCGCCGCCCACTTCATCGCCCGCTCGTACAGCGGCCCGAAAATCTTCATGCAACCCTGCTCCGTGGATTAGTCGAGCATGCCAGACAGCAGCGGCACGAACGTGACCGGCGCCAGCACGTGTTGTTCGATGCTGCCGTCGGCCTTGCGGTCCAGCTGTACCAGCGACTGCGCCCCGGGGCCACCGACCGGCGCCACCAGGCGGCCGCCCTCGGCCAGTTGCTCGATCAGGGCGTCGACCAGTGCCGGCGCCGCCGCAGTGACCACGATGGCATCGAACGGACCGTGCTCGGCCCAGCCGACGCGACCGTCGTCATGCTTGGTGCGGATGTTCATGCCCAGCGCACGGAAGCGCTTGCGGGCCTGCCGCAGCAGATCACCGATGCGCTCCACGGTGTAGACCTCCAGGCCCAGCGCACCGAGGATGGCGGCCTGGTAACCGGAACCGGTGCCGACTTCCAGCACCCGTTTCGGCGCCACCTGGAGAACGGCCTCGGTCATCCGCGCGACCACCCAGGGCTGCGAGATGGTCTGGCCGTGGCCGATCGGCAGCGCGGTGTCTTCATACGCACGCGAGGCCAGTGCCTCGTCGATGAACAGATGGCGCGGCACCACCCGGATCGCGTTCAAGGTGGATTCGTCGGCAATGCCCGCTTCGCGCAGGCGGTCGACCAGACGGTCGCGCACGCGCTGCGAGGTCATGCCGATACCGACGGCTTCCGGCTGCAGGCGCAGGCGCGGACTCATGCCGGCCGGTCCAGCGCGGCGCTGAGGCCGCCCACCCAGCTGGCCACCTTCTCCAGCGCCTGATAGCGGGTCAGGTCGACCTGGATCGGGGTGATCGAGATGTGGCCGGTGCGCACTGCATGGAAATCGGTGCCGGGGCCGGAGTCCTGCTCACGGCCGGCCGGGCCGATCCAGTACACCTCGTTGCCACGCGGATCCTTCTGCGCGATGCAGCCTTCGGCACGGTGACGGTTGCCGAGGCGGGTGACCTCGAAGCCCCTGACCTCGCTCCACGGCAGGTCCGGCACGTTGACGTTGAGGATGGTGTCGGCCGGCAGCGGATCGGCCTTGAGCCGGGCGACGATCTCGACTGCGGCGCGCGGCGGTCTCGAAGTGCTTCGGATCGTGGTTGCGGCTGACCAGCGAAACCGCCACCGCCGGCAGGCCAAGGAAGCGGCCTTCCATCGCCGCCGAAACGGTGCCGGAGTAGATCACGTCATCACCGAGATTGGCGGCATTGTTGATGCCGGACACGACAATGTCAGGCTCGAACTCGAGCAGCCCGGTCAGCGCCAGGTGCACGCAGTCGGTCGGGGTACCGGCCACCGAAACGGTGTAATGGTCGATGCGCTTGAGGCGGATCGGCAGGTCCAGGGTCAGAGAGTTGCTGGCACCGGAGCGGTCACGGTCGGGGGCGACCACCGTCACTTCGTGGCCGGCCTCGCGCAGCACCGAGGCAAGCATCCGGATGCCTGCGGCGTCGACGCCATCGTCGTTACTGACCAGGATTCGCATCTTCGATTTAACCGCTTGATTTTCCAAGAATTCGATTCCGTCACCGTGCAGTGTGGGCGGGACCGTCGTACTCCCCTGCGGAAGCCGTCGACCCTGCAAGGGCATCGTCTATTGTGCCGCATGCGAGCCGCCGGTCCTACCCTGTCGGCGGTCATGACCGACATCGAACCGTCATAGGCAGAGATGCGCCGGCGGTTTACCCTGTGCGCATGTCGCACCCTGAAGACGAAGATCCGGCCGCATTGTTCCGTGCGGCCATCGGCGAAGTGACGCCGCTGCGCAAGGATGCCGAGCCGGCGCCTGCCGCGCCCCGGCCGAAGCCGCGCGCGCATGGCCGAACGTGACGAGGCCGAAGCCGCCGGCGAATTCGCCCGGCTGCTGCGCGACAGCACGCCGCTGGAAGCCGGCGACGTGGCCAGCTATCGCCGCGACAACCTGCCACCACGCTTGTTCCAGCGCCTCAAGCGTGGCCAGTACTCGGTGCAGGACGAGCTGGACCTGCACGGCGCCACTGCGTCGCAGGCGGAGGCGCTGCTGCGCCAGTTCCTGCTGGAAGCGCATGCACACGACTATGGCTGCGTGCGCATCATCCACGGCAAGGGCCTGCAGTCCGATGGCGGTGCACCGGTGCTGAAGAATCTGGTCGATCGCCTGCTGCGGCTGCGCAACGACGTACTGGCGTTCCATTCGGCGCCGACCGGACAAGGCGGCACCGGCGCGGTGCTGGTGCTGCTGGCCCGTAGATGAAAAAGGGGACGGAGGGAATTAAGTCGTTTGTGCCACAAACGACTTAATTCCCTCCGTCCCCTTTTTCTGTCAGGCCTGCGAGGCGTCTTCGACCGAGCCGAGTTCGTGCAGTACGGCGGTGGCGTAGCAGCCTGGCGGCAGCGCGAATGACAGCTCCAGCACGTCGTCGGCCAGCCACTGGTGCTGCAGCAGCGCCGGGCGCAGGCGCAATGCGCGGCGCTCCTGCTTCAGCCGTGCGTCTTCCAGACCGGCCCGCAGTGCCTTTGACTCCTCGTCGTCCAGCGCGGCCAGCTCCAGCTCACGTGCCGCGTCGGCGCTGCGCAGCTCGCCTTCGCCCCACAGCGGTGCGCTGGGATGGATGTCGAAACGCGCCAGTCGCTCGGCCAGCACCTCGGTGTACGGCTCGGGTCCGAACACGCTGCGGCTGCCATCGAGCATCCACACTTCGCCATCGAGCGGCTGATCCCAGTTGCCCTGCTCCACGCGCGCGGCCAGCACGCGGTTGAACAGCGCCGAACGGGCGGCTGACAACAGCAGTGAACGCTGGTCCTTGCGCATGCGGCGGCCACCGAACATCGCCAGTGCCGCCGGCACATTGCCGCCGTCGCGGCCAAAGCGCTGTTCGCCGAACCAGTTCGGCAGGCCGCGCTCGGCAATCTGCTGCAGGCGCTCGCTGATCGCCGTGGCATCACCCTGCACCTCGCGCAGTACCAGCTTGAAGCGGTTGCCGGCCAGTGCACCGCGCTGCAGCTTGCGGTTGTGCCAGGTGGCTTCGAGCACTTCGATCTCGTCACTGGCCAGCTCGGCCAGGTCCGGCGCGATGCGCTTGGGCAGGTGCACGCTGAAACGCTGGGTGGTGACCGCGTGGCGGTCTTTCATCCCGGCATAGCTCACCGCCATTTCCGGCAGGCCCGCCCACTTGGCCAGCAGCTTGGCCACATGCACGGTGTTGGCTCCACGCTTGCGGATATGCAGCAGCAGGTGCTCGCCTTCACCGGTCGCCTCGAAGGCCGGCAGTTCGTCAACCTGGAAATCGTCCGGTGTGGTGCGGATGCGCGCCGTCAGCAACGGTGCACCAAACGCCAACGGCAGCGGGATCATGCCGCCACCAGCAGTACCACCGCCTGTGCGGCGATGCCTTCGCCACGGCCGGTGAAGCCCAGCTTCTCAGACGTTGTGGCCTTGACGCTGACCGCATCCAGCGGCAACTGCAGCAACCCACCGATGCGCTCACGCATCGCCAGCGCATGCGGACCGACCTTCGGCCGCTCGCAGATCACGGTGATGTCGGTGTTGCCGACGCGCCAGCCACGCTCGCGCAGCAGGCTGTCGCAATGGCGAACGAAATCACTGCTGTCGGCGCCCTTCCAGCGGTCGTCACTCGGCGGGAAATGCTGGCCGATATCGCCCAGCGCCAACGCGCCGAGCATCGCATCGCACAGGGCGTGCAGGATCACGTCGCCATCGCTGTGTGCGAGCACGCCGCAGCTGTGTGGCACGTTCACGCCGCCAAGCATGATGTGATCGCCTTCGCCGAAGGCATGGACGTCGTAGCCCTGGCCGATGCGGACGGGCGGGAACGGTGCGGTGCTCATGGATGCAACCCTTGCAGCAGGGCCACGCGGACGGTCAGCCGGCGCGGCGGGAAAGTACGAATTCGAACCGGTCCAGATCGGCCGGGGTGGTGACCTTGAAGTTGTCCTCGCTGCCTTCCACCAGCAGCGGGCGCTGGCCCTGGCGCTCCATGGCCATGGCCTCGTCGGTGACGTCAACACCGGCGGCCGCAGCGTCAGACAGCGCGCGGCTGAGCTGGTGGCGGCGGAACAGCTGCGGCGTCAGTGCGCGCCACAGGCGCTCGCGTGGCTCGGTGCCATCGATGCCGCCGTCGTCGCCACCGCGCTTGAGGGTGTCGCGCACCGGCGCAGCCAGGATCGCCCCGACCGGGTCGGCACGACCGACTTCAAGCAGACGACCGAGATCGGCCAACGACAGGTTCGGCCGTGCAGCATCGTGAACCAGCACGAATTCGTCGGCACGCACGGTGTCCGGCAGCGCCTGCAACCCGGCCAGCACCGAGGCGGCACGGGTCGCGCCGCCGATGCAGGTCAGCACCGGCTTGCCCGACCACTCATTCCAGCCCGGCCAGTCGGCATCGTCCTGGCCGATCACCACCATCGCTCCGGCCACGGCGGGGTGCGCCAGCAGCGCGTCCAGCGTGTGGGCGAGCAGGATCTGCCCGCCCGCCTGCAGGTACTGCTTGGGCAGCGGTGCACCGAAGCGGGTGCCACGGCCGGCCGCAGGAACGACGACCCAGATCGCCGCGCTCATGGCACGTCTGCCGGGTGTTCGCCCGCCTGGGCAGTGACGCCGGCAGCAGGCTGCGCCGGGTGGACCGGCGCATCCTCGACCACACGGTAGAACTTCTCGCCAGGCTTGATCATGCCCAGCTCGCTGCGCGCGTTCCTCGATGGCGGACTGGCCTTCCTTGAGGTCCTTCACTTCGGCAGCGAGCGCGTCGTTGCGCTGCTGCAGACCCTCATTGTCCCGCTCCTGGTTGGCGACCTGGGCTTCGAGCATCATCACTTCACCCGAGTTGCCCGGACCGAACCAGAAGCGGTACTGCAGCCAGCCCAGCAGCAGGGCCAGCACCAGCAGCATCCAGCGCCAGTCGCGCATCGGCTCAGCGCTTCAGCGAAACGAACGCGTCACGACCGGCGTAACGCGCGCCGGCGCCGAGGGCTTCCTCGATGCGCAGCAGCTGGTTGTACTTGGCCACGCGATCGCTGCGGCACAGCGAGCCGGTCTTGATCTGGGTGGCGGTGGTGGCCACCGAGATATCGGCAATGGTGGTGTCTTCGGTTTCGCCCGAACGGTGCGAGACGACGGCGGCATAGCCGGCGCGGTCGGCCATCGCGATCGCTTCCAGGGTTTCGCTGAGCGTGCCGATCTGGTTGACCTTGATCAGGATCGCGTTGGCGGTGCCCGAGTCGATGCCTTCCTGGAAGATCTTCGGGTTGGTCACGAACAGGTCGTCGCCAACCAGCTGCACCTTCTTGCCGATGCGGTCGGTCAGCAGCTTCCAGCCGGCCCAGTCGTTCTCGGCCAGGCCATCTTCAATCGTGATGATCGGGTACTGCGCGGCCCAGTCGGCGAGGAAGTCGACGAACTGCTCGGAGGTCAGGCGCTTGTTCTCGCCGACCAGGTTGTACTTGCCGTTTTCGAAGAATTCGCTGGAGGCGACGTCCAGGCCCAGCAGCACGTCTTCACCGGCGGTGTAGCCAGCCTTGCCGATCGCTTCGAGGATGGTGTCGAGCGCCTCGACGTTGCTGCGGAAGTCCGGTGCGAAGCCGCCTTCGTCGCCGACCGCCGTGCTCAGGCCGTGGCCCTTCAGCACCGACTTCAGCGAATGGAAGATCTCGGTGCCCGCGCGCAGCGCTTCGGAGAACGAGGTGAAGCCGACCGGCAGCACCATGAACTCCTGGAAGTCGACGTTGTTGTCGGCGTGCGCGCCGCCGTTGATGATGTTCATCATCGGCACCGGCAGCGACGGGGTCACGCCGGTCTTGGCAGCCAGGTACTGCCACAGCGCCTGCTTGTTCGATGCAGCGGCGGCGTGCGCGGCGGCCATCGAAACACCCAGCAGCGCGTTGGCGCCCAGGCGGCCCTTGTTCTCGGTGCCGTCAAGGTCGATCAGGCGACGGTCGAGGCCAGCCTGGTCGGTGGCTTCGAAGCCCTTCAGCGCATTGGCGATGGTGGTGTTGACGTTGTCGACAGCCTTGCGCACGCCCTTGCCCAGGTAACGGGTCTTGTCGCCGTCACGCAGCTCGACCGCTTCCTTGGTGCCGGTCGAGGCGCCGGAGGGAACCGCGGCACGACCGAACGAACCGTCCTCCAGGATGACTTCGGCTTCCAGCGTGGGGTTGCCACGGCTGTCGAGGATTTCACGGGCGTGGATGCTGCGGATCGTACTCATGGTCGGGCCGGTTACCTGTATGGAGAGGGGGCGACAAAACGAATGCCGCGTGATTATCCCCGGCTGCCCGCCACTTGCCAAATGGCGTGGGCGGCTTCAGCCCCAACTGGACCCGATCACGATCAGGATCATCGACACCAGCATCACCAGCAATGCACCGGCAATCGCTGCCAGGATGGGGCCACGCCGCCGTCGCCAGGCCAGCACCATCGCCACCGGGCTGCCCAGGAAGGACAGCGCCATCGTGACCAGCGCGCCCAGCAGCCACCACTGCGTGGCCTGCACGCCGTTGTTTCCATCCCCCGGCGGCCGGAAACCGGACGTGAAGGCCAGCACGCCCACCACCAGGGCGATCCAGGTCAACACGGACAGCCCCAGGGCGATCAGGCCCCAGGGCCAGCCACGCGCCGATGTGGTCGTATTCATCAGAGCAATCCGTAGAACAGGGCGCCCAGCCACAGCGAGAGCAGGATGATCGCCAGGCCAGCCGTGACCTTGCCGCGATTCAGCCGCCAGGCCAGCACAGCCGCAGCGACGCAGCCCACGGCACCGAGCAGCTCCGCCACCAGCAGCGCAATGAAGTACGCCCGCAGATCGAGCGCACTGCTGCCATCACCGGGGGGCCGCACCGACGCAGCGCCGATCAGTACCAGCCCGAACATGCCCACGGTGAACAGCACGGCCAGACCCAGTGCGATCACGCCCCAGGGCCACCGTTTCCAGTGCCGGCGGTGACGCTGGGCTTCCAGCGCCCCCCGCGGGTCACGACTCACGCGAAGCGCGAGAAGCCGTGCTTCTTGGTCACCGCATCGAGTTCCATCAGGGTCTCGAGCAGCGCTTCCATCTGGTCCAGCGGCCACGCATTGGGGCCATCGGACAGCGCCTTGGACGGGTCCGGATGGGTCTCGGCGAACAGGCCGGAGATGCCCACCGCCACGGCGGCACGGGCCAGCACCGGCACGTGCTCACGCTGGCCACCGGAACTGGTGCCCTGCCCACCCGGCAGCTGCACCGAATGGGTGGCGTCGAACACCACCGGGCAACCGGTATCGCGCATCACCGCCAGCGAACGCATGTCACTGACCAGGTTGTTGTAGCCGAAGCTGGCACCGCGCTCGCAGACCATGATCTGCTCGTTGCCGGTGGCCTTGGCCTTTTCCACGACCGGCTTCATGTCCCACGGCGCCAGGAACTGGCCCTTCTTGATGTTGACCGGCTTGCCGGCCGAGCACACCTTGCGGATGAAGTCGGTCTGGCGGACCAGGAACGCCGGGGTCTGCAGCACGTCCACCACCGAGGCCACTTCATCCATCGGGGTGTATTCGTGGACGTCGGTCAGCACCGGCACGCCGATCTGCTTCTTGACCTCGGCCAGGACCTTCAGGCCCTCTTCCATGCCCGGGCCGCGGAACGCGGTGCCCGAGGTGCGGTTGGCCTTGTCGAAGCTGGACTTGAAGATGAAGTTGACGCCGAGCTTGTCGGTGACTTCCTTCAGCTTGCCGGCGGTATCGAGCTGCAGCTGCATCGACTCGATCACGCAGGGGCCGGCGATCAGGAACAGGGGCTGGTCCAGCCCGACCTCGAATCCACACAGTTTCATGGCGTTTCCTTGTTGTCCGCGGCACCGGCCGGGCCGGTGCGCTGGGGGTTGAAGCGTGCAAGATGGGGGCCGGCGGCCCCCATCACAAGTCAGGCGCGGGCTTCCTGCAGCAGCTTGCCGCCAGCCTTGCGCTCACGTGCGGCACGGATGAAACCGATGAACAGCGGGTGGCCGTCACGCGGCGTGGACAGGAATTCCGGGTGCGCCTGGCAGGCCAGGAACCACGGGTGCGCATCGCGCGGCAGCTCCACCACTTCCACCAGGGTGTCGTCCATCGACTTGCCGGCGATCACCAGGCCCGCATCTTCCAGCTGGGTGCGGTAGCGGTTGTTGAACTCGTAGCGGTGGCGGTGGCGCTCGGCAACCACGTCCTTGCCGTACAGCTCACGGGCCAGCGTGCCCGGCTTCAGGCGCTGTTCCTGCAGGCCCAGGCGCATGGTGCCACCGAGGTCGCTCTTGTCATCACGCTTTTCGACGTCGCCGGTTGCCGTGCGCCATTCGGTGATCAGGCCGATCACCGGGTTCGGCGACTGGCGGTCGTTCTCGGTGCTGTTGGCACCTTCCAGGCCGACCACGTTGCGGGCGTAATCGACGACGGCCGCCTGCATGCCGTAGCAGATGCCGAAGTACGGCACGTGCTGCTCGCGGGCGAACTTCGAGGTCAGCACCTTGCCTTCGAAACCACGGTCACCGAAGCCGCCCGGCACCAGGATGCCGTCGACATCGGCCAGTGCGGCCATGTCGGTGCCTTCCAGGTCCTGTGCTTCCAGCCACTTCAGGTTGACCTTGGTGCGCTGGCGCAGGCCGCCGTGCTTGAGCGCTTCGCCGACCGACTTGTAGGCATCCTGGTGATCGACGTACTTGCCGACCACGGCGATGGTCACTTCGTCCAGCGGATGCAGGGTCGCATCGACCGCGTCTTCCCACATCGACAGATCGACCGGACCGACCTTGTCGGCCAGCTTCAGCTGGTTGACGACGATCTCGTCCAGGCCCTGCGCATGCAGGCCCGACGGAATGCGGTACAGGACGTCCACGTCCGGCACGCTGATCACCGCGCGCTCGGAAACGTTGGTGAACTGGGCGATCTTGCGGCGCTCCGAATCCGGCACAGCCTGTTCCGAACGGCACAGCAGCACGTCCGGCTGGATGCCGATCGAGCGCAGTTCCTTCACCGAGTGCTGGGTCGGCTTGGTCTTCAGCTCACCGGCGGCGCCGATGTACGGCACCAGGGTGAGGTGCATGAACAGCGCCTTCTCCGGGCCACGCTCGGTGCGCACCTGGCGGATCGCTTCCAGGAACGGCAGCGACTCGATGTCGCCGACAGTACCGCCGATCTCCACCAGTGCCACGTCGTAGCCTTCGGTGGCTTCGTCGATGCAGCGGCGGATCTCGTCGGTGATGTGCGGAATGACCTGCACGGTCGCGCCCAGGTAATCGCCGCGGCGTTCCTTGCGGATCACGTTCTCGTAGATACGACCGGTGGTGACCGAGTTCTTGCGGCTCAGGCGGGTGCGCACGAAGCGCTCGTAGTGGCCCAGGTCGAGGTCGGTCTCGGCGCCGTCGTCGGTGACGTAGACCTCACCGTGCTGGAACGGGCTCATGGTGCCCGGGTCGACGTTGATGTACGGGTCGAGCTTCATCATCGTGACCTTCAGGCCACGGGCTTCGAGAATGGCGGCCAGCGACGCGGCGGCAATGCCTTTGCCGAGCGAGGACACCACGCCGCCGGTTACGAAAATCAAGGGAGTCATGGCTGCAAGCATCCTGTCTGGAAATGGAAAACGGCAGCACCACGCGCGCCCGGAGGGCAGGCATGGTGCTCAGAGGGGGTTTTCCGGTTCGCTGTGGCAGCGAGGGAGGTGCGGATCCGTGCGACGGCAGGCGCCGGACGGGGACCACCGTGCGAGGTCGGGGCGACCGTGCCGGTCAAATCGACCGTCACCTGCGACCCGCCATGCTGGAAGCCACGCTTGGCCGCTCCAGCCCATTCGCAAATGGTGGACACGCACTTACTCCCGGAAAGCCATAGTTTACAGATTGATGGCCGCCAACCCAAGAGGCAGATGGCACGCCACTAAAAAGAAACGCCCCGCAAAGCGGGGCGTTCCGGAGCGCAACCCTTGTCGCAAGGGCGCCTGGCAGGGGGCGGGATCAGCGCTTCTTGCGCGCTTCCTCTTCCTCTTCCTGCTGCGGGGCCGGCTGGCCCTGCGCCTTCATTTCGGCATTGGCCTGGGCCCGACGCTTGGCCTTGGCATCGGCCTCGGCCTGCGCCTTGTCGGCCTGGTCACCCTGCTGCGGGGCCGGCTGGCCGGCGTTCTGCGCCACCACCAGCGGCACTGCAACGGCGGCAGCGGCCAGGATCGCAATGGTCAGCAACTTCTTCATGAGGTCCTCCTCGCGGTATGGCTTGGATGTTTCGACCCAACGGGGGTCGCCGGTGTTCAGATTCCAGCAGCTGCCATTTTACCCCCTCTGCGTCGCCGAGACTGAACCGCAGGCGTGCAAAATCCCGTGCCAGACCCCACACTTGCCCGTCGCTCCAAGCTTTCGAAGACAGATGAACGCCCGTTATAACGCCGCCGATATTGAAGTCCTGTCCGGCCTTGACCCGGTCAAGCGCCGTCCCGGCATGTATACCGACACCGCGCGCCCGAACCACTTGGCGCAGGAAGTGATCGACAACTCGGTGGACGAGGCCCTCGCCGGCCATGCGCGCTCGATCGAGATCACCCTGTACAAGGACGGCAGCGTGGAGGTCAGCGATGACGGCCGCGGCATGCCGGTGGACATCCACCCGGAAGAGAAGATCCCGGGCGTCGAGCTGATCCTCACCCGCCTGCATGCCGGCGGCAAGTTCAGCAACAACAACTACACCTTCTCCGGCGGCCTGCACGGCGTCGGCGTCAGCGTGGTCAATGCGCTGTCGACCCTGGTGGAAGTGCACATCAAGCGCGAAGGCGCCGAACACCGCATCACCTTCCGCAACGGCGACCGCGCCACCCCGCTGGAAGTGGTCGGCAGCGTCGGCAAGAAGAACACCGGCACCCGCGTGCGCTTCTGGCCGGACCCGAAGTACTTCGACACGCCCAAGTTCGCGGTGCGCGCGCTCAAGCACCTGTTGCGCGCCAAGGCCGTGCTGTGCCCCGGCCTGACCGTGAAGCTGACCGACGAAGCCACCGGTGAAGTTGATACCTGGTACTACGAAGACGGCCTGCGCGATTACCTGAAGCTGGAGCTGGGCGATCGCGAGATGCTGCCGGCCGAGCTGTTCGTCGGCAACCTGAAGAAAGACACCGAGATCGTGGACTGGGCCGTGGCCTGGCTGCCGGAAGGCGAGCTGGTGCAGGAAAGCTACGTCAACCTGATCCCCACTGCCCAGCACGGCACCCACGTCAACGGCCTGCGCACCGGCCTGACCGAGGCGCTGCGCGAGTTCTGCGACTTCCGCAACCTGCTGCCGCGTGGCGTCAAGCTGGCCCCGGAAGACGTGTGGGACCGCGTGTCGTTCGTGCTGTCACTGAAGATGACCGACCCGCAGTTCAGCGGCCAGACCAAGGAACGCCTGTCCTCGCGCCAGGCCGCCGGCTTCATCGAAGGCGCCGCCCACGATGCGTTCAGCCTGCTGCTGAACCAGAACGTGGAGCTGGGCGAGAAGATCGCGCAGATCGCCATCGAGCGCGCCAGCGCGCCCTGAAGACCGAAAAGCTGGTCGTCCGCAAGAAAGTCACCCAGGGCCCGGCCCTGCCCGGCAAGCTGGCCGACTGCATCAGCCAGGACCTGTCGCGCACCGAGCTGTTCCTGGTGGAGGGTGACTCGGCAGGCGGCAGCGCCAAGCAGGCGCGTGACAAGGACTTCCAGGCGATCCTGCCGCTGCGCGGCAAGATCCTCAACACCTGGGAAGTGTCCTCCAACAGCGTGCTGGCGTCGGAAGAAGTGCACAACCTGGCCGTGGCCATCGGCTGCGACCCCGGCAAGGACGACATTGCTGGCCTGCGCTACGGCAAGGTCATCATCCTGGCCGACGCGGACTCGGACGGCCTGCACATCGCCACCCTGCTCACCGCGCTGTTCCTCAAGCACTTCCCGGCGCTGGTCGATGCCGGCCACGTGTTCGTGGCGATGCCGCCGCTGTTCCGCATCGATGTGGGCAAGCAGGTGTTCTATGCCCTGGACGAAGAAGAGAAGCGCTCGATGCTGGACAAGATCGAACGCGAGAAGATCAAGGGCGCGATCAACGTCACCCGCTTCAAGGGCCTGGGCGAGATGAATCCGCCACAGCTGCGTGAATCGACCATCCACCCCGACACCCGCCGCCTGGTGCAGCTGACCGTGGACGACGGCGAGCAGACCCGTTCGCTGATGGACATGCTGCTGGCCAAGAAGCGCGCCTCCGACCGCAAGGGCTGGCTGGAGAGCAAGGGCGATCTGGCTTCGCTGGAAGTCTGACCCGACGCGGGGCCGGATCCGTTTCCTGCAGGGAAACGGCTCTGGCCCCATCGCCCGGTAATGCCGGTTCATGTGCCCTTGGCATTACGCCCCCATCGGCAAACCCGGCGGCGCCATAATGCGCGTCCATCTGTGTGGACCATCGTATTGGCCAGCCACTCGCTGCTGTTCCCGGGCCTGCCGCTGCACAGCGCGCCTGGTCCTGAGCCCGATCCGCCGCGACGATGCGGCCGCCCTGTTCGCGATCCAGTCCGATCCGGACGTGATGCGGTTCTGGAACCACCCGGCGTGGACACGACCGGCCGAAGCGCGCGCGCAGATCGACGATGACCTGGCGGCACAGGCCACCGGCACCCAGCTCAAGCTGGCCGTGCGCGAAACGCTGGATGGCCCGTTGCTGGGCATCTGCGTGGTGTTCGCCCTGGATCGCGATGCCGCTCGTGCCGAGATCGGCTACCTTCTGGCCCCCGACAGGCAAGGCCAGGGCTACATGCACGAAGCGCTGCAGCATCTGCTGGACTACCTGTTCCAGACTCTGCGCCTGCATCGCGTGGAAGCCGAAGTCGACCCGCGCAACCGGCCCTCGGCACACGTGCTTGAACGGCTGGGCTTCCACCTGGAGGGCGTGCTGCGGCAGCGCTGGCGCATCCAGGGCGAACTGTCCGATTCGGCGGTATACGGCCTGCTGGCTGACGACGACGTGCGTACACCCCTGCCCGCTTGACCCAATCTGGCCAGTGGCGGCCTCGACGCGCGGCCATGCCTTTGGACACATACGACATGCCCTCCACCGGCCTAGCATCGGAACCCCCTTCCGCTGCCGATCCGGTGCCATGAAGTCCCTGCTGCACACTGCCGCGCTCTGCGTCGGCCTGCTCATCGCCCCAGCCAGCGTGCTGGCCGCGCCCGACGCCGAGGCCAAGCCCGATCCGAAAGACGACAAGACCGAAGCGCCCGCGCTGCCCGCCGATGCGTCGGCCCGCCAGAGCATGCGCCTGGCCGGCCGCACCCTGGACTACACCGCCACCGTCGGCACCCTGCCGGTACGCGATGCCAAGGGCAAGGTGATCGCCGACGTGGTGTTCACCGCCTACACGATGCCGGGCAAGGACCGGCCGGTGACCTTCGCGCTCAATGGCGGCCCGGGTGCATCTTCGGTCTACCTCAACATGGGCGCGATCGGGCCCAAGGTGGTCACCTTTGGTTCGGAGGGTGACAGCGCATCGGCGCCGGCCACCCTGCACGACAACCCCGGCACCTGGCTGGACTTCACCGACCTGGTGTTCATCGACCCGGTCGGCACTGGCTTCAGCCGTGTGCGCATCGGCGATGACGAGGCGAAGAAGCAGCTGTACAACCCCAGCGCCGACATCGAATACCTGTCGCGCTCGATCTACGACTGGCTGCTGCGCAACCAGCGCATGGGTGCACGCAAGTACCTGACCGGCGAGAGCTACGGCGGCTACCGCGGCCCGCGCATCACCCACTTCCTGCAGACCCGCCTGGGCGTGGCGATGAACGGCCTGGTGCTGGTGTCGCCCTACCTGAGCCCGACCCTGGAAGACAACGCCGATGTCTCGCCGATGGCGTGGATGCAGACGCTGCCGTCGATCGCTGCAGCGCACCTGGAGCGCCAGGGCAAACTGACCGATGCGGCGATGCGCGACGTGGTGGAATACACCCGCGGCGACTACGCCACTGCGCTGATGAAGGGCCGCAGCGATCCGCAGGCGACCGAGGCGATGCTGCGCCGAGTGACCGAGCTGACCGGGCTGGACCCGCAGTTCGTGCGCCGCGCCGGTGGCCGACTGGAGACGCAGGCCTATCTGCGTGAGGTGTTCCGCGACAAGGGCACGCTGGGCAGCCGCTACGACTCCAACGTAACCGCATTCGACCCGTTCCCGAATGATCCGGAACAGCGCGCCAACGATCCGCTGCTGGACAGCATCATTGCACCAACCACCACCGCGATGGTCGACTTCGTGACGCGGGTGGTTGGCTGGAAGGTGGATGCACGCTACCAGGCGCTGAACTACGACGTGAACCGGCTGTGGGACCGCAACGGCGAGCTGCGCCAGGGCGCGGTGACCCAGCTGCGGCAGGCGGTGGCGATCGATCCGCATCTGCAGGTGCTGATCGTGCATGGCTGGAATGATCTGTCGTGCCCGTTCATGGGCTCGATCCTGACGGTGGACCAGATGCCGGCGATGGGCAGCAATCCGGACCGGGTGCAGGTGCGCAGTTATCCGGGCGGGCACATGTTCTACAGCCGGGCGGACAGCCAGGCGGCGTTCCGCAGGGATGTGCAGGCGTTGTTCCAGCGTAATTGAGGGGTTCGGCCGGGCCTGCGGCCCGGCACCTGCCGGATCAACGGCAACGGCAACGGCAACGGCAACGGCAAAAGCAGGGTTTCCGTGGGTTGGCGGGGTGGGATAGGCAGGCGGGGGACGGCAAAAACTGCTCCTGCGTGCCTCGTAGAGCGCCATCCATGGCGCTCTGCGCCCCCGCCTGCCCATCCCACCCCGCCTTCGACAGTTTCCGTGCGCTGTTGGTGGATGCCGACCGTTGGTCGGCACGAGGGCGGATCCCTGTTTCTGCTCTGGTAGGTGTCGACCTTGGTCGACACGATGTGTCCGGAAGAATTCTCTGCCCATGAAAAAAGCCCGCCGGAATCCGGCGGGCTTTCTCGATTGTCGGGGTTAGATCCTTTTCCCGCAGGGAAAGGGCTCTGACCCCAAAGCCGCTGGCATCAGGTCCAGCCGAACAGTTGGAACAGCTTCAGGATCAGGTACGCACAACCACCTGCGGCCGGGATGGTCAGGATCCAGGCCCAGACGATGCGTTCGATGACGCCGAACTTCAGCGAGCGCGGGTTCTTGGCGAAGCCGACGCCCATGATCGCGGTGGAGATGCTGTGCGTGGTCGAGACCGGCATGCCGAAGTGGGCGGCCAGGGTCAGGATGGTGGCCGAGCTGGTCTCCGCGGCGAAGCCGTGGATCGGGTGCAGCTTGACCATCTTGTGACCCAGGGTCTTGATGATCTTCCAGCCGCCCGAGGCAGTACCGGCCGCCATCACCACCGCACAGGTCAGCACGATCCACATCGCGATGCCGTCACCGGCGCTGGCGTCCGGGTGCATGAAGGCCAGCCACGACGGCAGGTCATCCAGCGCACCGGTGGCTTCGGCACCGATCAGGGTCATGGCGATGATGCCCATGGTCTTCTGCGCGTCGTTGTGGCCGTGGGCAAAGCCCATGTAGGCCGCCGAGGCGATCTGCGCCTTGCCGAAGAAGGCATTGACGATGCGCGGGCGGGCCAGACGACCGATGGCACCACCGATCCTGGCCAGGCCGGCAATCAGGCCCCACAGCAGCACCATCACCACGATGCCGAGCAGGAAGCCGGCGATCGGCGAGGTGATCATCGGCACGAACACCTTCCACAGCAGGCCCTTGTTCTGCGCCCAGCTGCCCAGGCGCTCGGACCAGATCAGGGCGTCCCAGTTGTTGTGGGCAGCGGCCAGGCCGGCGCCGCAGAGGCCACCGATCAGGGCGTGCGAGGACGAGGAAGGCAGCCCCTTCCACCAGGTGATCAGGTTCCAGATGATGCCGCCCAGCAGGGCGCACAGGATCACCTGCGGGGTGACGTCGACCACGTTGGTGTTGAGCAGGCCCGAAGCGATGGTCAGCGCCACCGCGGTACCGGTCAGTGCACCGATGAGGTTCATGAAGGCGGCCAGCATCACCGCCCAGCCGGGCGAGAGCACCTTGGTCGCCACCACGGTGGCAATGGAGTTGGCGGTGTCGTGGAAGCCGTTGATGAACTCGAAGACGAGCGCGGCCAGGATCACCACCAGGACAAGGGTCAACATGCGGCGGCGTCCGTCAGCTGTTCTTCAACACGATCTGGTACGCCACCACGCCGGCCTCGCGGCAGCGATCGATGGCCTTTTCCAGGATCTCGAAGAATTCCTTCAGCAGGAACATCTGCAGGTTGTCCAGGCGGCCCGAGTAGATGTCGCGGTACAGCTCGAGCATCAGGCGGTCGGCCTCGTTCTCCAGCGAACGCAGCTTCTCGTTGAGAGCGGTCATCCGGTCCAGGTTCATGTGGCGCAGGTCGGCCACCATCTCCACCACCACGCCGGCAGCCTGTTCCAGCATCGCCGCGCGCGGCGCGAAGTCGATGTGCTCCAGGTGGGTCGTGGCCAGCGAATAGCGATCGGCGAACTTCTCGATCTGCTTCGGAATCTTGTACAGCGCCGAGCCCAGCGCTTCGATGTCTTCGCGCTCGATCGGGGTCATGAAGCTGTCCACCAGCGCCTGGCTGATCTTGTCCGAGGCCGCGCGTTCGCGCAGGCGGGCCAGTTTGAAGGCGTCCAGCGCGGGCTGGCGGTCGGCCTCGCGCAGCATGGAATGCAGCGCCTTGGCGGCGTCGGAAGCCGCGACGGCAGCCTCATCGAGCAGGGTGTAGAACTGTTTGCCGGAACCGAAAATGGTCTGCAGAGAGAACATTGAGAAACCTGTCAGCCGTCGCGGGAAGGACGGCACCAGACGGAATTATGACGGCTAGATGACCATCACGGGTATCCCTGCCCCCTTCCGGGGCTCTGGAAGCCCCAACCTGAACAGGCGGTTGCCACCCTGCCACGCCCCTTTGCTAAGATGCCAGCGCGCCTTCGGGCGCACCTTATGGACGACGACCCTTATCCCCCAGCGCCGCGCCGGACCCCGTTCCTGAGCGCCTGCCGCCATCGCAAGCACCCGCCCTCCCTGCCACCAACCGGGGACGACGCCCGTGTTTGAAATGATCCTGATTGTCTTCGCGCTTGTTCTGCTGAACGGCTTCTTCGCCATGTCCGAGATGTCGGTCATGACCTCGCGCAAGAGCCGCCTGAAGCAGATGGCCGCCACCTCCAAGCGTGCCGCCAAGGCGCTGGAGCTGTCGGAGAAGCCGGAGAGCTTCCTGTCCACTGTGCAGATCGGCATCACCGTGATCGGCGTGCTGACCGGCTACCTCGGTGGTGAAGCACTGGGTGAAGCCTTCGCCGGCTGGATCCAGGGCCTGATGCCAGGCTTTGCCTACGCCGGCAACGTCGGTACCACGCTGGCGGTCAGCCTGATCACCTTCATCACGCTGATCTTCGGCGAACTGGTGCCCAAGCGCCTGGCACTGACCCGCTCGGAGGCCATTGCCGGCCTGGTGGCGATGCCGATGAGCTGGCTGGCCAAGCTGGCCCTGCCCTTCGTCTGGCTGCTGTCCAGGACCACCCAGCTGGTGCTGCGCCTGTTCGGCCTGGGCAAGGATGAAGTCGCCTCGGTGACCGAAGAAGAGATCCGCATGCTGGTCGCCGAAAGCCACGAGGCCGGCGTGATCGATGCCCACGAGCGCGACATGATGAACCGCGTCATGCGCCTTGGCGACCGCACCGCCGACAGCCTGATGACCCCGCGCAACCGCATCGCGTGGCTGGATACTCAGGCCGGGCTGGAGCGCAACCTGGAAATCATGGCCGAACACGAGTTCTCCCGGTACCCGGTGTACCGCGACAACGACATGGACGTGGTCGGCGTGCTCGAACTGAAATCGCTGGCCACGCGCATGGCGCGCGGCGACAACGCGCTGTTCCAGACCCTGCGCGAACCCCTGTACGTCTCCGAATCGACCCACGCGATGAAGCTGCTGGAAATCTTCCGCGAGGAACAGCAGTCGATGGCACTGGTGGTGGACGAGTACGGCGAGATCCAGGGCCTGGTGACCATCAGCGACCTGATGGGCGCGGTGGTCGGCCGCCTGCAGGCGGTGGAGAACGCCGACGAGGACGCGCTGGTGGTGACCCGCGAAGACGGCTCGCTGCTGGTGGACGGCTCGCTGCCGATCGAAGACGTGCGCGAACTGATCGGCAGCAACGACCTGCCCGACGCCGAGGACGGCGACTACTACACGCTGGCCGGCATGTGCATCCATTACTTCGGCCGCATTCCGCACGCAGGCGAGTACTTCGACTGGGCGGGCTGGCGCTTCGAAGTGGTTGACCTGGATGGTGCGCGCGTGGACAAGCTGCTGCTGCGCACGTTGTCCGACGAGCACGCCGATGAGCTCACCGCCTGAGGCCGGCCGGGGTCCGGGCGCGGAGCGCCCGGCCTACCGTAACGAGGGCATCCGGACCCTGCTGGAGATGTTCGCCTCCGGCGACCCGGCCGAGCACATGCCGCTCGGCCAGATCCTGTGCAACCTGCAGCAGGGCGCGTTCGGCGTGTTCCTGTTCGTGGCGATCCTGCCCTCGTTCATTCCTATTCCGGGCATGGGTGGGGCGGTCAGCGGCCCGCTGGTGATCCTGATCGGCCTGCAGATGCTGTGCTGCCTTCGCCGGCCCTGGCTGCCTGGCTTCATTGCCCGACGCGGACCGAAGCGCAGCACCATGCACCGTTTCCTGGACCGCATCGATCGCCCGCTGCGGCGCCTGGACAAGATGCTGAAGCCGCGCCTGCCGCAGCTGCTGACACCCCTGCCGGCGCATGCCTTCAGCGGCCTGCTGCTGGTGTTGCTGGGCCTGCTGCTGTCGTTGCCGATTCCGTTCACCAACTTCCTGTTCGGCTTCCAGCTGCTGCTGTTCTCGCTGGCGCTGCTGGAACGCGATGGCGCACTGATGCTGTTCAACTGGATCGCGGCGCTGGCGGCGATCGCGTTCTTCGGTTTCAGTTCGGGGCAGCTGGTGGGCTACACGGTGGAACTGTTCCAGCGCTGGTTCTGAGCCGGAATCCGGTAGAGCCGGCCGCTGGCCGGCTGCCACGTTTCCAGGTTTGCCGGCCAGCGGCCGGCACTACCAATACTGGACATCGGCCATCATCGAAGGTCGATGAATCCGTTGTCGGCCAACGCCGCCGGTTCGTCCTGCACTGCCGACAACACGAAACTCAGCGCTGTGCCCAGCAGCGTGCCCGGTCCATCCCAGTACTCGGCCGAGTCGGCCCGCACCTGGATCAGGCGCAGGTTCGGGTCGTCCTTGCCGCCCGGGAAGAACAGCTTCATCGCCGGCGACCACAGTTCCTCGATCTTCGCGCGATCATCAACCACGCGCGCGCGCCCGGCCACCGACACATAGGTGTTCTTCGATGGCGAGGCATAGGCCACGTTGACGCGCGGGTCGAGCGCAATCTCGGCCACCTTCGGGCTGTCGGCAGTGATGACGAACCACAGATCGCCGTCGAAGGTGACCTGCTGGGTGGCAAGCGGCCGGCTGTAGAGGCGGCCGTCGACGCCGGTGGTGGTGAACATCGCCACCTCCACGTCCTTGATCAGTTCTGCCAGTTGGGCAATGTGTTCGGCGCGGGTGTCGGCCATGTGGGGGCTCCTTCGATATGAGCCCCCATCAGACGCGGTTCGGCCGCAATGGGCCGTGACGCAATTGTTCAGCCCGCGTGGCGGGCGTGCCAGGCCTGCATCGCCAGTTCGAACGAGCGCAGGCGCGCGGTGGTCATACAGGTTGGCGGTGAGCATCAGCTCGTCCGGCGTGTGGCGCTCGACAAACGCGGCGATGCCTTCCGCCACCTGCTGCGGATCTCCCAGCACGGTGCAGGCCAGTGCCCGCTCCACGCCCACTTTTTCGTGCGGCTCCCAGAAGGACTCGATGTCGTCGATGGGTGCCGGAATCTTGCCCGGTCGGCCACGACGCAGGTTCACGAAACTCTGCTGCTGGCTGGTGAACAGGCGCCGCGATTCGGCTTCGCTGTCGCTGGCAACGACGTTCAGGGCCAGCATCGCGTGCGGCTGCTTCAGCGTGGCCGAGGGGCGGAATTCGCGGCGGTACACCGCCAGCGCTTCGTCCATCACGTCCGGTGCGAAGTGCGAGGCGAACGCGTATGGCAGGCCCATCGACGCGGCCATGCGCGCACCGAACAGGCTGGAACCGAGGATCCAGGTCGGCACCCGCAGGCCACCACCCGGAACCGCCTGCACCGCCTGCCCGGGCTGTACCGGTTCGAAGTAATGCAGCAGCTCGCGCACGTCCTGCGGGAACTGGTCGGCGCTGTCGAAATAGCGGCGCAGTGCACGCGCGGTCGGCTGATCGGTGCCCGGCGCACGGCCCAGGCCGAGGTCGATGCGGTCCGGATACAGCGAGGCGAGCGTGCCGAACTGCTCGGCCACCTGCAGCGGCGCATGGTTGGGCAGCATGATGCCGCCGGCACCGACGCGGATGCGCTTTGTGCCACCCGCCACGTGACCGATCAGCACGGCGGTGGCCGCGCTGGCGATGCCGGGCATGTTGTGGTGTTCGGCCAGCCAGTAGCGGCGGTAGCCCAGCGCATCGGCGTGCTGGGCCAGTTCCAGCATGTTGGCGAAGGCAGCGGTGGTGTCACTGCCCTCGCAGACCGGGGCCAGGTCAAGGATCGACAACGGGATCATCAGCGGTTTTCCGTCACAGGATCCCCCATGCATGGGGTCGGTCGGGCGCGGCGGCCAGTGACGGTGGCGGGATGCTGATTCCCGTGGGACGGGTTCAGGGCCCGCCGGACCGATCCGGGGTGCCCTGATCCGCGCCAAGCGCGATTGGTAGTGCCGGCCGCTGGCCGGCATACAGGTAGATCGCTTCGCAGCCGGCCAGCGGCCGGCTCTACCAAGGAAGCGTCAGAACGCGCTGGGGCGCGGCTCCGGCAGCGGCTGGTCGACCATAGGCTTCAGCTCGGCATCCAGCGCCACGCGCTCGTCGAACACGAAGCAGCGGCCTTCGTAACCTTCGCCGCCCACCTCCTCGAAGTAGCCGAGGATGCCGCCGTCGAGCTGCAGCACATTGTCCATGCCATCGTTGACCATCCACAGCGCGGCCTTCTCGCAGCGGATGCCGCCGGTGCAGAAACTGACCACGGTGCTGTCCTTCAGCGCTTCGCGGTGCGGCGCCAATGCCTCGGGCAGGTCGGTGAACTTGTGGATGGGCAGCACCAGCGCATCCTTGAAGGTGCCGTACTCCACTTCCTGCTGGTTGCGCGTATCGAGCATGACCACCGGCTTGCCGGCGTCATCATGCCCCTGCCGCAACCAGCGCTGCACCGTAGCCGGATCGACCGCCGGTGCACGCGGATACTCCAGCGGCTGGCCGTCATCACGGCGGAAGCTGATGATCTCGTCCTTCACCTTGGCCTTCAGCCGCGCGAACGGCTGATGCTCGCTCAGGCTGGTCTTGACCCGCATATCGGCAAAGCGCGCATCGGCATGCAGCGCGGCATAGAAACTTTCGACCGCCTCCGGCGCACCCGCCAGGAACAGGTTCAACCCCTCGCCCGCCACCAGGATCGTGCCGCGCAGCTGCGCCGCCTCGGCACGCGCCAGCAGCTGGTCGCACAGGGCCTGGGGGGCGTCGATGACGGCGAAATGGTAGGCAGCGGTATTGGCGATCATGCCGCCATTTTAGCGCCTCCCGCCCACACAGACAGATTCAGGGGGTCAGAGCCCTCTGCGCGGCAGAGGAATCCGCCCCCCGGCAGGTACCCAGAACTTGTCAGAGGCAGGGCGGTGTGGGCAGGCGGGACCGTTGGCGCCATGGATGGCGCCATCGAGCCCCCAAGGGTGAGGGCGCTTTGCTGGCGAAGCACTGCTTCGCAAGCGCCCGAACGCACAGCCGCCAACGGCTGGGCCGGGCCGCGGAGCGGGGTTTACGGCGTGTCCCGCCTGCCCACACCGGCCTGCCCACCACGGATTGCCTGCTGTTGCTGTTGCTTTTGCTGTTGCCGGCCAGCGGCCGG
Organism: Stenotrophomonas sp. 93052_Sma; assembly: GCF_056481145.1. Classification (NCBI taxonomy): domain Bacteria; kingdom Pseudomonadati; phylum Pseudomonadota; class Gammaproteobacteria; order Lysobacterales; family Lysobacteraceae; genus Stenotrophomonas; species Stenotrophomonas sp. 93052_Sma. Next base: position 1,673,366 of record NZ_CM151134.1, on the reverse strand, counting down.
CACTAGCGGGTGCCGGGTGCAACCCGGCCAGAAGCCCCCCTTACCCCCGCAACAGCACGAACGGCAGCAGCACCAGCGCCGCCGCACCGGCCATCGCCAGCAGCACCAGCACCACATACACCGGCCGGCGCCGGAACAGGCTGCCGAAGGTCTCCGCCGTCCCCTCGCGCAAGGCCTGCTCGCGCTCGGCACGGATGCGCGGCCCGCGTTCGGCCTGGTACTCCGCCATCAGCGCCTTTGCACGCGGATGATCGGTGTCCTCGCGCAGCCACAGGCCGCCGTTGGAAATGCCCCAGGGGCTGGGTTCGGTGCGATACCAGGCGATGCCGTGCTGGTCGAGCAGCGTGCAGACATCGGCGTATTCGTCGTCGCCGACATTGCGCAGATTGAGCAGGAGTTTTGCCATGCCCCCATGATACCCGGCGCCGATGCGCTACCCTTGCCGCCCTCGCCCTGCGCCCTTCCGGAGACGCCCGATGCGCCGCCTGCTGCTTCCCCTGCTGCTGTCCCTCGCCGCCGTTGGCTGCTCGACCGAACCGTCCGGCCCACCGCCGGGTGGCACCCTGACCACCTTCGAGCGCATCGATACCGTCCCGGGTACCGGCGCCGAAGCCGTTGCCGGCAACAAGGTCACCGTGCACTACACCGGCTGGATCTACGACAACCGCACCGAAACCAAGCACGGCAAGACCTTCGACAGCTCGGTCAGCCGTGGCGAACCGTTCACCTTTGCGCTCGGCGCCGGCCAGGTCATCCGCGGCTGGGATGAGGGCGTGGCCGGCATGAAGGTCGGCGGCAAGCGCACCCTGATGATCCCGCCGGACTACGGCTACGGCGACCGCCGGGTTGGCCCGATCCCGGCCGGCTCGTCGCTGGTGTTCGATGTCGAGCTGCTCGATGTCAAACCGTAATGCCGCAACGCCTCCACGGGTCGCTGTCATCGGCGGCGGCCCGGCCGGCCTGTTCGCCGCCGAGCGCCTGCGCGCCGCTGGGCTGGAGGTCGACCTGTACGAGGCCAAGGGTTCGCCCGGCCGCAAGTTTCTGATCGCCGGCAAGGGCGGGCTCAACCTCACCCATTCCGATCCGCGGCCGCTGTTCGACAGCCGCTACCGCGAGCAGGCCTCTACCGTGGGACGCTGGCTGGACGGCTTCGACGCGCAGGCGCTACGCGACTGGGCTGCCGGCTTTGGCGTGGAGACCTATGTGGGCAGCTCCGGCCGCGTGTTCCCGGTCGACCGCAAGGCAGCCCCACTGCTGCGCGGCTGGGTGCGCCGCCTGAAAGAACAGGGTGTGCGCCTGCACGCCAACCACCGCTGGATCGGATGGAGCGACGACGGCGCCCTGCGATTTGAAACCGAAGACGGCGCCGTTGAAGTGCATGCCGATGCTACCGTGCTGGCCATGGGCGGCGGCAGCTGGCCGCAGCTGGGCAGCGACGGCGCCTGGGTCTCGCCACTGCAGGCACGTGGCGTGGACATCGCACCGCTGCAGTCAGCCAACTGCGGTTTCGACGTGGACTGGACGCCGTTCTTCGCCCAGCGCAATGCCGGCGCACCGTTGAAGCCGGTGATCGCGCACTGGCTGGACCTGGCGGGACAACCGCAGTCGCTGCAGGGCGAGTGCGTGGCCAGCGAGTACGGCATCGAAGGCAGCCTGATCTACGCATTGGCCGCAGACCTGCGCGAGACCATCAACCGCGATGGCCACGCGATGCTGTGGCTGGACCTGGTACCGGGCCGCGATGAAGCACGCCTGCTGGCCGACCTGTCACGCCCGCGCAAGGGTCGCAGTTTCGGCGAGCACCTGCGCCGCCAGGCCGGCCTGGATGCAGTGAAAGCCGCACTGGTGTTCGAGATGCTAGGCAAGGAAGCGGGCAACGATCTGCCTGCCGTGGCAGCTACGCTCAAGCGCCTGCCCCTGCGCCTGCTGCGCCCCCGGCCGATGGCCGAGGTGATCAGCACCGCCGGTGGCGTGCGCCTGGATGCGCTGGATGATGGCCTGATGCTGCGGGCAGTGCCCGGCGTGTTCTGTGCCGGCGAGATGCTGGACTGGGAGGCGCCGACAGGTGGCTACCTGCTGACCGCGTGCTACGCCAGTGGCCTGCGTGTGGCCGAGGGTGTGATCGAGTGGTTGGCCGGGCGGTAGGACTGGCCCGGTAGAGTCGAGCTTGCTCGACTGCTTCGCGCTGTAGAGCCGAGCCACACTTGGCTTGAATCAACAGCAGTCGAGCAAGCTCGACTCTACAAGAGCAGTCGAGCAAGCTCGACGCTACATCACCACGGCCGGCGCATGCTCACCGAGGCCAGCGCCACGCCACTGGGATGCGGATAGGTCTCTTCGCGCACGCTGATGAACCCGTGCCGTTGATAGAACGGCACGGCGTTGAGCGAGGCCGACAGCACTACCTCACGATCACGATCGGCCATCGCCAGCAGGCGCTGCATCAGCGCCTGGCCGATGCCCTTGCCGCCGCGATCCGGATCGACGAACAACGCATCAACCTCGTTGGCATCGGTATCAAACACGCCGAACCCGAGCAGGACACCCTGCCCGTCCTCGGCCACCACGCAGCCCCCCTGCGACAACAGCCGCGCGTACTGCGACGGTGGCGGCGAGGCAGACCAGGGCGCGATGACCTCGGGAGGGTAATGACTGCTGCAGGTCTCGCGCACGCAGCGCGTACGCAGGGCCCACAGCCTGGCCACATCATCCATGGTGCCGGTCCTGAACTGCATGACGCCTCCTTGTAGAGCCGAGCCCATGCTCGGCTGTTCTTTGTTCCAACATCGCGATGTCTGATTGAAAGGCAGTCGAGCAAGACTCGACTCTACAGAATCGTTAATCTCGACGCCTGATCGAAAGGCAATCGAGCATGGCTCGATGCTACAGCAACGGTTACCGCGACTTGCTGGCGCGCAGCGCCTGGATCTTCGGCGGCGGCTGGAACGAGTCGCTGCGTGCATCGGCCCAGAACGCATGGAACACCGCATGGTCGGGCACCTTGTGCAGCAGTTCGCCTGGTTCCAGGTAGCGGTACAGCGAGGCCAGCGAACGGATTTCCACCGGTGAGACGCGGCGCAGGATGTGCTCCGGCCCCAGCTCGGCCGGATCGTTCAGGCCCGCCGCACACAGCAGCTCCTTCAGGGCGTGCAGCGTGTGCTCGTGGTAGCTGTACACACGGGTGGCCTTGTCCGGTGCATCCAGATGCTTCCAGCGTGCAGGGTCCTGGGTCGCGATGCCGGTCGGGCACTTGTCGGTATGGCAGCTCAGTGATTGGATGCAGCCCAGCGCGAACATGAAGCCTCGGCCGGCATTGCACCAGTCAGCCCCCAGCGCGATGGTCCGCGCGATGTCGAACGCGCTGGTGATCTTGCCGGCCGCACCGATGCGGATGCGATCGCGCAGATCCAGGCCGACCAGGGTGTTGTGCACCAACAGCAGCGCTTCGTGCATCGGCACGCCGACATGGTCGACGAACTCCGCCGGTGCCGCACCCGTGCCACCCTCGGCGCCGTCGACCACGATGAAGTCCGGCAGCAGCCCGGTTTCCTGCATCGCCTTGGCAATGCCGAACCACTCCCACGGGTGGCCGATGGCCAGCTTGAAACCGACCGGCTTGCCACCGGACAGCTCGCGCAGGCGTGCAACGAACTGCAGCAGCTCGACCGGCGTCGAGAACGCCGAGTGACGCGACGGTGACACGCAGTCCACACCCATCGGCACGCCACGCGTCACCGAGATCTCGGCGGTCACCTTTGGCGCCGGCAGCACGCCACCGTGGCCGGGCTTGGCGCCCTGCGACAGCTTGATCTCGATCATCTTGACCTGATCATGGGTGGCATTGGCAACGAAGCGTTCCTCGCTGAAACCGCCCTTCTCGTCACGGCAACCGAAGTAGCCCGAGCCGATCTCCCACACCAGGTCGCCGCCCATCTCGCGGTGGTAGGGCGAGATCGAACCTTCGCCGGTGTCGTGATAGAAGCCACCGCGGCGTGCGCCTTCGTTCAGCGCGCGGATGGCATTGGCCGACAGCGAACCGAAGCTCATCGCCGAGATGTTGAACACGCTGGCCGAATAAGGCTTGGCACAGTTCGGGCCGATCAACACACGGAAGTCATGCTTGGCGATGGCGGTCGGTGCCAGCGAATGGTTGATCCACTCGTAATCCACCGCATAGGTGCTGCGCAGGGTGCCGAACGGCACCGTGTCCATCTCGTTCTTGGCGCGCTGGTAGATCAGTGCACGCTGCTGGCGCGAGAACGGCACGTCTTCCAGGTCGCTCTGCACGAAGTACTGGCGGATCTCCGGGCCGATCGATTCCAGCCCGTAGCGGAAGTGCGCCATCACCGGATAGTTGCGGCGCAGCGTGCTGCGCTTCTGCAGCAGGTCCCAGGTCCCCAGCGCCACCATCGCGGCAGTCAGGCCGACGCCCCAATACCAGGCCGGCCAGATCGTGGCCAGCCACAGGCATATCGGGAACATCAGGATGGCGAGCAGGTAGACGATATACCGGTGCATGGCTTTCCTCGGTTGCAACTGCCCCCGAGTCTACCGCGCCGCCCGCTGCCAAGGCTTACAAGCGATCGTCAACCACGTTGCGCGGCCAGGCCGATTTCACGTCGTAGACCAGGCCTCCCGGCGCCAGCAGGCCCCGGATTGCGGATTCATCCATCGCCTTGAAACGGGCGTGGGCCACCGCCAGCACCACCGCGTCATAACACCCCGCCCCGGGATCGGCCAGCCAATCCAGGCCCTCGCCGGTCAACGCCGCCGGGCCGACCCAGGGGTCGCTGACCTCCACCTGCGCACCGGCATCGCGCAGGCGTTGCGCCAGCTCCAGCGCGCGGCTGTTGCGCAGGTCCGGGCAATCCTCCTTGAAGGTCACGCCCAGTACCAGGATGCGTGCGTCCGCCGGCGCACGGCCACGCTCGGCCAGCATCGCCAGCACCCGCGCCGCCACGTGCTCGCCGACGCGGTTGTTGACCTGTCGTGCGGTGTGGATCAGGTCCGGGTGATAGCCCACGCTCTCGGACTTGTGCAGCAGATAGTACGGGTCCACACCGATGCAATGGCCGCCGACCAGCCCCGGCCGGAACGGCAGGAAATTCCACTTGCTACCGGCGGCGTCCAGTACGTCCTGGGTATCGATGCCCAGCCTGTCGAAGATCAGGGCCAGCTCATTGACCAGCGCAATGTTGACGTCGCGCTGGATGTTCTCGACCACCTTGGCCGCTTCGGCCACCCGCATCGACGGTGCCGGGAAGGTACCGGCGGCGATGATGCGCTGGTACAGACCATCAATCACCGCAGCAACTTCCGGTGTCGAGCCGGAAGTGATCTTGCGGATGTCGGCCAGGCGCCGCTGGCGGTCGCCGGGGCTGACCCGTTCCGGGCTGTAGCCGCAATAGAAGTCTTCGTTGAAGCGCAGGCCCGAACCCTGCTCCAGCAGCGGCACGCACACTTCCTCGGTGGTACCGGGGTAGACCGTGGACTCGTAGATCACCAGGTCGCCGGCGCGAAGATGACTGGCAATCAGCCGTGTCGCCGAACGCAGGGGCTCCAGGTCGGGCTGCTCGTAAGCATCGATCGGGGTCGGCACGGTGACGATGTAGACGTTGCAGGCATCGAGCAGTGCCGGATCGCTGCCGTACTGCAGCAGCTGCGCACTGGCAAGCTCGTCGGATTCCATTTCCAGCGTGTGGTCCTGGCCGTTGCGCAGCTCGGCGATGCGACCGGCATCGATATCGAAACCCAACGTCGGCCACTGCCGGCCAAACGCCACCGCCAACGGCAGGCCGACGTAGCCCAGGCCGATCACCGCAAACCGGGGTGCGCTGGCCGCCGCTACCGGCGCACTCATCGGCACATCCCGCGCAACGGATGCGATCGCACATACGCTGCCATGGCCTCGGCCAACACACTCATCTGCTGCACCACTCCGGAAAACCTGCGCCAGAAAGGCTACAGCCTACCGGCCCCGGCGCCCTGCCGCCAAGGCGGGCTCAGGACCCCAACGCCACCGCGGCCGGTTCCAGTTCGCCGTCGGCGCCGGTCCAGGCCTGCAGCAGGCGCTCGAATCCACCGCTGCCAAGCAGGAAGCCGGGCCACGCGGCGTCGACGATCTGTGCCAGCAGCTCCGGTTCGATCCGCCGCGTGCCCATCGACCAGCGCGGAAATGCGCGCTGCACTACGGGGGCACGGCACAACACTTTCAGCTGCCCGTGGCTGCGCGCATTGAGGATGCGCTGGAACACCGAATCGATGCCGTCCTCCGGGCCCTCGAGATACTGCAGGAAGCGCGCTCCGTCGAACATCAGCACGCCGGTGACACCGGCTACACGATTGAATGCCGTGGCGTCGGCCAGCAGGCGGTCAAGATCGGTTGTCTGCAGATCGGCGCGGGCCTCACTGGCATAGGCAATCGCGTGCAGCGACATCAGGTGGCTCCCCCCCTGGGAACGATGGCAGGGACTATGACATGAATGCGATCGACAGTTAAGCACACCGCGGCCATGATGCAATCCGGTTGCGGAACCGCAGGTGGGCTACAATCGGCCCCGCGCTGCAGGCCCGGATGGCGAAACTGGTAGACGCATCGGACTTAAAATCCGCCGACCGCAAGGTCATGCCGGTTCGATTCCGGCTCCGGGCACCACACGCACGCAGCACGTCCCGCTTTCAGATCGCCCGCGAATAACGTGGTTGCTCGTGCGCGGCACGCAGATACGGGTCAAAGCACATCGCCAGCAACCGCAGCAGCGGTCGCCCGGGTTCACTGGCACGCACCACGCCATCGCGGTATTCGGCCAGGCCGTCTTCCTGCAGCCGCTGTACCGAACGCAGATCCTCGGCAAAGTACTGCTCGAAATCCACGCCGTGACGCTGCCCCAGCAGCACGCCATCCACCTCGCCCTGGCACATCAGCTGCTGGATCAGTTCCGCGCGCAACTGGTCGTCGGCACTCAACGCCACGCCGCGCCAGACCGGCAACTGGCCCTGGTCCACCGCGTCCTCCCACGACGGCAGGTCGCGCGGATTCTGGCTGTAGGTGGCACCGATGTGGCTGATCGCACTCACGCCCAGGCCGAGCAGATCGGTATCGGCGTGGGTGGTATAGCCCATGAAGTTGCGATGCAGCTGGCCGGCGCGTTGTGCGCGCGACAGATCCTCTTCCGGCAACGCAAAGTGATCCATGCCGATGTACTGGTAGCCCGCCGCGGAGAGCTTCTCCACCGCCAGGCCCAGCAGCGCCAGCTTGTCTTCCGGCGACGGCAAACAGCTTTCGTCGATCTGCTTCTGTGCGCGGAACAGATGCGGCAGATGCGCGTAGCCGTAGACCGCCAGGCGGTCCGGGCGCAGCGCCAGCACCAGCTCGAGGGTGCGACCGAAGCCTTCCAGGCTCTGTCCCGGCAACCCATAGATCAGGTCGACGTTGACCGATCGCATGCCGCTGTCGCGGCAGGCGCGCAGGATGTCCAGCGTCTGCTGCACGCCCTGCACGCGGTTGATCGATTCCTGCACCTGCGGATCGAAATCCTGCACGCCCAGGCTGGCCCGGTTGAAGCCCAGCCGCGCCAGCATGGCGACGTCGCGGGTGTCGATGAAGCGCGGATCGAGTTCGATCGAGAAATCGCGCTGCGGCGAATCACTGAAATCGAAGCGCCGGCGCAATCCTTCCACCAGCGTGGTCATCGCTTCGGCATCGAGGAAGTTCGGCGTACCACCGCCCAGGTGCAGCTGGATCACTTCACGGCCGTCATCGAACTGCGGCGCCAGCAGGTCGGCCTCGGCCAGCACGCGTGAGACGTAGCTGTGGCCACGACCGCGATCACGGGTGATCACCCGGTTGCAGCCGCAGTAGAAGCAGGGGCTGGAACAGAACGGCACATGCACGTACAACGACAGCGCGCGGGCCAGTTGGTTGCTGTCGGCGATCGCCTGGCGCAGCGCCGGCGCGTCGAAGCCATCATGGAAATGCGGCGCGGTCGGGTACGAGGTGTAGCGCGGGCCCGGCCGGTCGTGCCGGCGCAGAAGATCGGGGTCGAAGGTCCAGGCCAGGCCACCAGCGGCGGGAGAGAACGTGTCCATGCCGCCAGCATCGCGCCGGGCGGCCTGCGCCGCCTTGACCCAGATCAATCCTTGGCAGGGATGCCCAGCACCGGCAGGCCGACCTGCGGCCAGCGCAGCATCTGGTAGCGCTTCCAGAAGGTGTCACCGATGCGCGCGGCCACGTCGTTGGCCAGCTCCTGCATCGGCGGGTTGTTGCATTCGGCGGTGGTGATCCGGAACAGCACCAGCCAGCGGTCGAACAGGTCCTTGTCCAGCTCGATGGCCATGTGCTTGGACATCGGCGAGCCCTTGAACCGGCGGGTGCCGCGCAGCATCGCCGACCAGAAGTCGACCAGCTGCGCCAGGTGCTCGGGCCAATCGTGGACGTGCGCGCCGAACACCGGCCCCAGCCGCTCTTCCTCGCGCACGCGGGCATAGAAGTCGTGAACCAGGCGGGTCACTTCCTGCTCGGTGCACAACTCGGGCGAGGCGACGGGGAGGACAGGCGGCGGTGTTGCGTTCATCGGGGTACCCAAAGCGTGCCGGCAGTGTGCCGCACCCGGCCATCACCACCGTTGATCCAGATCAATGTCGGCGCAGTCCGCTGCGCCTAGGCTGGCACGCTTGCAGGAAGCATGCCCTGCGGATGCGGCGCCGACCCTGGCGAAGTATACGCGCCGCCCACTTTTCGATCCGGGACAGCATGAACAGACCTTCTCCCAACCGCCGCCAGCGGCTGATCCAGCAGTGGGGCGCCATCCTCTGGCCCAGCTTCATCGCCGCCGGCGTGGCCAGCGTGGTGTTCTTCGCCTTCGTCGATCCATTGCGCCTGCAGGCCATCAGTTTCCCGGGCACCGCAATCAGCCGCGAACTGGGCTACACGGCGGGATTCTTCATGTTCTGGTCGGTGACGGCACTGTCCAGCGCGGTCACCTGGTACCTGCAGCGGCCCATGCCGAGCGATGACGACGACGAGCTGCCGCTGGGATGAGCACGTCATGTACCCGGACTCCCCGTCCCTGGCACTGGCGCGGCACGCTCAGCGCCGCCCTGCTGGCGCTGTTCTACGCACTGCCGTGGCTGCGCTGGGAGGGCCGCCAGGCGCTGCTGCTGGACATCAACGCGCGGCGATTCGACCTGTTCGGCTGGACCCTGTGGCCCGGCGACGTCGGCGTACTGATCGGCCTGCTGGCGGTACTGGCCGTCGGCCTGGCGCTGCTTACCCACCTCGCCGGACGCATCTGGTGCGGCCATGCCTGCCCGCAGACGCTGTGGCGGCGCGCCTTCGACTGGATCGCCCGCAGCGCGGCCCGCATGCTGCCGGCACCTGCTGTACGCCCGGTCACCCAGCTTGCCTGGGGACTGCTGTCAGTGTGGACCGGCATTACCTTCGTCGGCCTGTTCAGCCCGATCACCGGCTTGCTGGCCGCCGCGCCAAACGCTGGCTGGAGCGGCTGGGAAACGTTCTGGGTACTGTTCTATGCCGCTGCCACCTGGGGAAACGCCGGTTTCCTGCGCGAGCAGGTCTGCCGTTCGCTGTGCCCGTTCGCACGCATGCAACCACTGCTGACCGATCCGCATACGCCGCGCATGCTGTACGACGCCCGTCGCGGTGAGCCGCGCGGGCCACGTCCATCCGGGCTCGGCGGGGTGCTGGGCCGTGGCCGCGGCCTGCTCGACCCGACCACTGCGCAGGACTACGTATTCCGCGCCGCGCATCCGCTGCTGGCTGGACCGATGCCGACCTTCAGCGCCGACCGTCTGGGTGATTGCACCGATTGCGCGGCCTGCGTCATTGCCTGCCCGATGCAACTGGACATCCGACAGGGACCGCAAGCCGATTGCCTGGCCTGCGGTGCCTGCCTGGAGGCCTGCGCACAACAGCAGCACCGGGCCGGTTTCGGTCCGGCGCTGGTGCGCTACTGCAGTCCGCAGGCAATGGCCGGACAACCGAAGCGCCTGTGGCGACCCCGGACGTTGGCGCTGCTGTCCTTGTTGCTGGCGCTGCTTGCCTGCGGCGCCTGGCGCCTGCTCTGAATCAACGCGACCCGCTGGCGTGCGGCGGCACAAGCTGCGCACGCCGGACGATGCCCAGCTGTTCGATGATCAGCGCCATTTCGTTGGTGACTTCGGTACGCTCGGTCCCCTGCGGGACCAGACGGTCCAGCACCTGCTGGTAGGTATCCCAGAACGCCGGACCGCATCCGTGTTTGTGGTAACTGGCTTCCAGTTCGCGGCGTACCCGTTCAGCCAAGCCATGCATGCCGTATTCCATACGACCTCCGTTGGACTTGTTCTGCATTGTTGACGGTCTACCGACTCACTTGCGTGCTACTGAAAGACTCCCAGGCTTCACGCTTGGTTGACTCCAATTAGTCATAGATTTCACGACAGGTCAATTACATGCAGCGACTTTCGTGATTGAAATTATTAATCGTTCACGAAACTACATACGGGACCCCGGGGCCCCCGGATGGGGTGAAGCCGACAGGCCGCGGGAACCATGGACCGATGACTCCAGTAGATGGCGCCGATTGTGACCCTCAGATCGATCGATCTTGCCTATTTTGCTAAGCATACTTAGCAAATTGCGCTTAGCGCGCTAAATGCGACAAAAGGCGGCGCAAGTCAGATGGATTCGCCCGCCGACGCTTCTGTCGTGGGGAACAGGTTCGGATAGCGCTGATGCAGGATGTACTGCCGCAGGGCCGGAATCGGGAAATCCTTCGGCCATTGCGACACTGCGGCACGGCTGATGCCAAAGAAGCGGGCCAGTTCGGCATCGGTCTGGAATCCCAGCCGGGTGCGCACCTGCCGCTTGCTCCAGAATTCGGTCACGGTCGGTCCTTCTGTTAACCAGACTGATTCTTGCGACAAGGCTTCTTCGCAATCCACGCGTTAAGCTGGCTTGCATAGATGAATACTCTCGGCCAACGACTCGCGGCAGCCATGAAGAAAGCCGGGCACCCACGCCCGGCCGATCTGGCACGCGCCGCCAAATCAACGACAGCAACCATCAGCAACTGGCTCAACGACCACGTGAGCGCCTCGCACGTGAAAGCCGAACAGCTGTTCCGCATCGCCGATGCGGCCAAGCTGGACGCACGCGAGCTGCTGTACGGGGTCAGCGGGCTCGGCGTCGGTGAGCCTGGCAGTGCCTACATCCCCAGCCAGGCCCATCTGGATGTCTGGCAGGACGCCTACGAGCTGGTCAGTCACCTGGTGGCCGAGAACGGGCTGGAGATCGACCATCGCCGCCATGCAGCGTTGGATCTGCTCGCGTTCGAACTGCTGATGGATGGCTTCAGCCGCAGCAAGGTCGCCCGCGTGCTGACGACCTCGATGACGTGAATGCACCGCCGCTGGTAGCATGGACCGCGATGGGGATGGGGCTCCCCCGATAACCGCCTGAGAAGGCTGATGGCTCCTGCCAGGACGAACCCGGTGTTCGTCGACGGCAGGTCGTGCCTGCCCTCGGCGTTCGCCATTGACCCTGCGAACCCGCATTCGAGGCACGCCATGCAAACACTGAACAATTGTTTCCTGGTCTTCGTCGGAGGCGGCATCGGTGCCTGCCTGCGCCATGCCTGCAACCTGATCGGCGCGCGGGTGGCCGTCGGCAGTCCCTGGCCCTGGTCGACCTTCCTGATCAACGTCAGCGGCGCCCTGCTGATGGGCGTGGTGGTCGAGGTCTTCGCGATGCGCAATGGCGCCTCGCCGCAGCTGCGCCTGCTGCTGGCCACCGGCATCCTCGGCGGCTACACCACGTTTTCCACCTATGCGCTGGAGATCGGCCTGCTGCTGCAGCGTGGCCAGCATGGGCTGGCGGCACTGTATGCCGGCGGCTCGGTGGCACTGGGCCTGGCCGGCCTGTTCGGTGGGATGAAGCTGGCCCGGCTGGTGCTCGGCTGACGCTCAGGCCGCACTGGCACGGGCCTGTCCCCGCCATTCCCGCGGCGACTGCCCGGTGTGCGCCTTGAACGCGCGCGACAGCGCCGCTTCGCTGCCATAGCCCACATCATCGGCAATCCGCTTCAGCGGCCGCCCCTGGCGCAGTGCCTGCTGCGCCAACCCCACCCGCCAGCCCTGCAGGTACTGGCCCGGCGTGGTGCCCATCGCCTCGCGGAAGCTGGCGGCGAACACGCTGCGTGACATGCCGGCCACTTCGGCCAGGTCCTCCAGCGTCCACGCCTGCGCCGGCGCTTCATGCATCGCCACCAGCGCCAACCGCAGCCGCGGATGACCCAGCCCGGCGAACAGGCCGCCACGCATCTCGCCGCCTTCCATCAGCTGGCGCAGCACCTGGATCATCACCACCTCGAACAGCCGGTTGACCATCGCCGCCCGCCCGCAACGCTGCTCGAACGCCTCTTCGAACAGCAGTTCCAGCGCCGCGTGGCCGCCGTACAGATCCGCCAGCGGCAGGCAGATGAAATCCGGCAGTGCCGCGCTGATCGGATTGAGCGGGCCACCTTCGAAATGCAGGTTGGCGCAGGCCATGTCGGCGCCGTGCTGCGGGTCGGTACTGAAGCGGTGCGGCATCGGCCGCGGATACAGCAGCAGGCTGGGCACCTCGACCTGCACAGTCTGCTGGCCATGACTGACCTGCAGCGGGCCGCGCCGCACCAGATGCAACTGGCCGGCCTCATCCTCCCCCTGCAGGGTGTTGATGCCGCACAGCGCGCCGGCATGGAACACCGAGGCGGTGACCGCGAAGCGTTCGAGCAGGATGGCGAGACGATCGACCATGACGGGACTCCGGGTCAAGCGAGGCGAGCTCAATGCGACAGATCGTATCGGAATCGCCACCTTAATGGTCGACTGAACGGCGCCCTCTCCGCGCCCTCAAGCATCTTGTGCATGACGGATCACCACGAAGCCCTCCTCCGGCGCAGGTGCCACGAAGTGGCGGGTGATCTGATCGAAGGCTTCATCGCTGGCCTGGAACGGGTGCTCACCGCGTGCATTGCGGGCACGCAACCGCGCCTTGCAGATGGCGTCGGCAACATCGAGAAAATGCAGCTGGTGGGCAACACCGGCCGACTCGAACAGTTCTCGGCCCCATGCACGGGCGGCCCGCGTATTGAACGGAACGTCGAGCACGACCGAAACGCCGGCCTGCAGGATCGCGCATACATGCTGCGTCAGCGCTCCGCGCAGCGCGGCCGCGCGCTGCAGGTAATCGGCAACGGAGTGGATCTGGTCGGGATACAGCGCGGCCAGCCAGGCGTCCTCGCTGATCAGCACATGACGTGGCTGCGCCGCCAGCTGCTGCGACAGGGTGGATTTGCCGGCACCGATCTTGCCGCACACCAGGTGCAGGGTCGGCGCATTGTCGGTCGATGAAAGATGATGCATCTGCGTTCTCCTTGATGGATTCCAGTACCCGGGAGAGCGCCGCATGCAACCCGCCTTCCCGGGCGGGTTGCATGGCCGTGGCGACCGCGCGCTATCCCGCCTTCCCGTGGGGAATGCGGATAATCGACGCGGTGCTGTGCAGGACCATGCCGCCAGCGTAGAGCGCAGCCTGGCCGGCGGGCAATCCCCTGCGGCAGTGCAGCGCGCGCAAGGTTTTGCGGGGATCTATGCTCGGCGCGATTCCCGCATGGAATGACCACGATGCGACCCTTGCTTCGATGCGCCCTCGCCCTCGGCCTTCTGCTGCCTGCGGCATCGCTGCTGGCTGCGCCCCCCACGGCACCACGCATGCTCAGCGGTGAGCTGCAGGGCGCACCCTGGCGCCTGGACGTGCCGGCTGACTGGAACGGCGACCTGGTGATGCTGGCGCACGGCTACGAGCCGGTGGGCGTGCCACGCACTACGCCGATGACCGCCAATGACAGCACCGCAACGCTGCTGTCCGCAGGCTACGCCGTCGCGCAGAGTGCCTATGCGAGCCAGGGCTGGGCAGTGGCCGATGCGATCACCGACATGGAGCGCCTGCGCCAGCACGCGCTGGGCGAACTCAAGCGCGTGCGCCACACCTGGCTGCTCGGATTCTCGATGGGCGGCGCGGTGGCACTCGCCAGCCTCGAGCGCTACCCGCAGCACTACACGGGTGGCGTCTCGCTGTGCGGTGCCAATCTCAGTGGCGAACAGATCGCCGCAGATCTGCTGACCACGCTGGTCGCCTTCGATTACTTTTTCCCCAACGCTGCAGGCCTGCCGGCCACCGGACTGGCTTCGCATGAAGCGGCCGTGCTGCCGCAGGGAGTGCTCTATCAGGGCATCGCCGACGCGCTGCAACGGAATCCCCAGCATGCCGACATGCTCGCCAAGCGACTGCAGGTCGCTCCGGATGCACTGGCCGGGACAATCAGCCTGCACACGCTGGTCCTGCATGAACTGGCCACGCGCAGCGGCGGCATGCCGGCCGGCAACCTTGGTGTGGTGTACAGCGGATTCGGTGACGACGCCGCGTTCAATGCCGGCGTGCAGCGCATCGCTCCCGTGCCTGCGGCACAGGCCGATGTCCGCGCGAAGCTGGCACTGAGCGGCGCGTTGAAGCGACCGCTGGCGGTCCAGTTCAACAACAACGATCCCACCATCGTGCCGCACATGCAGGCGGTGTATCCGCAGATGGCCGCACAGGCCGGCGCGCGACCATTGCCGCGCGTGCTGCCGCCGGTGGGCGAAGGGCATTGTGGCTTTTCTGAAGCACAGGTTGTCGACGCCTTGAAGGCAATCCAGCGTTGAGCTCAACGTTTCGCAGCGCATCAGGGGCGCGCCATAAGGACTGCTATGGTGGCCGGGCCCATTGACGGGCACACAAAGGACTGACGTGATGATCAAGACGACCTTGAAGACCGTGATGTTCCTTGGCATGGCCGTGACCGGGCTGGCCTTCGCCGCAGGCCCCTGTGAATTCTGCAGCCAGCAGTACGAATATTGTCTGCGCGCAACTTCAGGCCCACTGGCCAAGACACCCGCAGAATGCCTGGCCCAGTACAAGATGTGCCGCGAAATGGATTGCCAGTCCTCCTGACCGGCATCCGGCCGGCTCCTGCGGGAGCCGGCTCAGCCGGCCACGCTGCCAAACGCTTACGATGCAGGGACCCGCGCAGCATCTGCCGCCTCCCCTCCCTGCTGACACAACGCATACGATGGCCTTCTTCGAACGACTGAGCGACACCCGCTACCTGCCGACCGAACACACGGGCGGCGCCTGGAACATCCGCGAACAACACATCGCACCTGCGATCGGGCTGCTGGCGCACCACCTGGAACGCGACGCCGCAGCGCGTGGGCACGGTTTTCTGATCGCGCGCCTGTCCTACGACATCCTCGGCACCATTCCGATCGAAGCGATGGAGGCCGACGTACAGGTGCTGCGCGGTGGTCGCACCATCGAACTGGTCGAAGCCACGCTGCGCCATGACGATCGCCCGGCGCTGCGCGCGCGTGCATGGCTGATGCGCCCGAACGATACGCAGGCCATCGCCGGCACGCCGATCACCGGCATTGCTCCGCCGGAATCAATGCCCGCGTGGGACCCAGGTACGGTCTGGCCAGGCGGTTTCATCAAGAGCGTGGAGATCCGCCGACATGATCAGGGGCCCGGCCGTGCCACCTACTGGGCGCGCGAAGCACGCGCTGCTGGACGGCGAGCCGGTCAGTCCGCTGGCCCGTGCCGCCACCCTGTTCGATCTGTCCAATGGCATGGCCGTGCGCGCCGATCCGAAGGAGGTCGCCTTCCCCAACCTCGATCTGACCGCGCACCTGTTCGGCATGCCCGAAGGCGAGTGGCTGGGCTTCGACACGTCGGTGTCGTTTGGCCACCAGGGTCTCGGCTTGACCAGCACCGTGCTGCACGATGCGCGCGGTCCGATCGGCATGCTCGGCCAGGCACTGACCGTACGCCCGTGACCCCAAAGGGCGGCGTCAGCCGCCCAGCGTACCCATGGTGAAGGTGTAGCCGGAGCTCATCAGGAATTCGCGCATGCGCATCTCCGCGCGCCGCGGTGAGGCGAGGTTGGCCGGTGCATACAGCGCGTAGACCACGCCCGCGCCTTCAATGGCTTCACGCCGCACGCCACAGTGGCGGGTCTCCGAAGCAATCACCCATCCATCCTTCAGCCGATCCGGTCCGATCGACTGGCCGTTCATCAGCCGAAACGTCAGCCAACGTACTTCCACAGAAGATTTGCTCATTGCCGGCATACCGCCAGCGTGCCGCGATCGTTCATGTCCTTGCTCGCCATTGCAGCTCCCTAAGACTTGGAACTCGACCATAGCGCCTTGCCATGTCGTGGGCGAATGAGACTGGAGGGGCCCTTATGTCGCCAGGCCGAACCGCGTCCACAGCGCTTCGCGCCCCGGCTGCGTCAGGCGCAGTTCGCGTCGACCCTCAACCCGCCGAAGCCAATCGTTCTTCACGAAGCTGTCCAGCATCGCCTCGCCGACCAGCCCGGCCAGATGCGGGCGCCGCTCGGTGCAGTCCAGGCATCCTCGGCAGTAGCGCGCAGGCTTGACCGTCACGGGAAGCCGCAGCAGCTCAGCCAGCGGCTGGCCGAGCTCCTGCAGGAACGCTGCGCCCTCCACACTCACCTGCCAATGCGCCTGGTGCGGGACCAGGTGCCCTGCCTGCAACAAGCGGTCGGTGATCGCCACCGCATGCACACCGGCCAGATGCCGGTAGCAGGAACGCGCCTGGCGCAACGCCGGCATGCTGCGTGATGCCTCAGCGGTGCAGGACGGCGTGCGGTCCGCAACGCGCAGGATGCCCTCCAGCATGTCGGCGACTTCGTCCGAGGCCAGCCGGTGATAGCGATGGCGCCCCTGCGCGACAGCGACCAGCAGGTCGCCCTCGACCAGCCTGCGCAGATGCGTGCTCGCCGTCTGCGGTGTTACCCCAGCCACGCGTGCCAGCTCCGTCGCGGTATACGCACGCCCATCCATCAACTGCAGCAGCATGGATGCGCGCGCCTGGTCGCCAACCAGGGCACCGACGCTGACAAGGGAACCGGAGGTGTGGACCATGCCCGCATTGTGGCACGCCGTTGCAGGCCGACAGTTCGATGCAGGCCGAAGCGTCGGCACCCGCTGCCACGGCACAGTGGCCACCCCGATAGTGCTAGGCCTGCCATGAATTCCGCTCCGATTCCCCGCCGCTGCATCACCCCTTCGGTCCTGTACCCGGGCACGCCTGTGTTGCTGATGACCACGCTGAACGACGACGGCAGCAGCAACATCAGTCCGTTGTCTTCGTTCTGGGCCCTGGGCAACCGGGTAGTGCTGGGCCTCGGCGTGCAGGGTCAGGGCTATCGCAACCTGCAGCTGCGCAGCGAGTGCGTACTGAACTTCCCATCCTCCGCGCAGGCCGCACAGGTCGAGGCCATCGCGCGCGCGACAGGCTGCGATCCGGTGCCCACTGCCAAACAGGCGATGGGCTACGTGCACGTCCGCGACAAGTTCGCGCTGGGGGGCTTCAGTGCGGTCGCCTCGACACACGTCGCACCAGAGGCGATTGCCGAGTGCCCGCTGCAGGTGGAAGTCAGCGTGATGGCGATGCACCCGCCCGCCGAAGATGACGGCCAGGGCTTCGTGATCGTCGAAGGACGGATCCGTTGCGTGCATGCGCACGAAGCGATCACCGTGGCTGGCACCCAGCACATCGATGTCGCCCACTGGAAACCGTTGATCTATCTGTTCCGCCACTACCTGAGCGTGGGTGAACCGGTTGGGCGCAACTTCCGCGCGCAGACGCCGGTCCACGATCCGGCGTAGAGCGGGTGATTCAAGGTGCCGGCGATGGTGGGTGGCTGGTCACTGAAATCCAGTACGACACCATGTCCACATAGCGGCCGTCGCGCTTCACCGCGCGCGGCTCGACGCCGGATTCGGTGAAACCCAGCGATTCATACAGCGCGCGCGCGGCGGCGTTGTCCGCCAGCACCGTGAGAGTGAGCGATTCAATGCCTTCCGCGCGCAGCCGCGAACGCGGCAAGAAGAAGTTGACGGGCGATACCCTGGCCACGATGGCCAGCACCCACATGGACACTGTGCACTTCCGCCGTATGCCGTCGCGCCAACCGCACCGGGCGTACGTAACGCAGGAAGCCCACCAGCATGCCGTCGACGAATGTGCCGAAGTAGCGCGTACCAGGATCGGCAAGCTGGGCGCGCATCACATCCGCCGAGTCATTCTGTGCCTCGGCCAGCGTGGACAGGAACGCAGCGGGCGACTCACGAAGCGCCTGCAACCGTGCCTGCCAGAGAATGTCGGCGTCGTCAGCACCGAGTTGCCGGATAAGCATGCGACACACCTGTGAGCTTGTTGATGCACAGGTGCCCAGCCTAGCGCGGGTCCACCTGATGCGGTGTGCATGCAAGAATGAAGTCAGCTCCTTCTTCATTCTCCGCCATGACTGAACTGCAGATTCCCCGCGTTGGATGCGGCGCCGTCGTCCGTGATGCCGACGGCCGCATCCTGCTGATCCAGCGCGGACGCGATCCGGAGCGCGGGCACTGGGGCCTGCCCGGCGGCAAAGTCGACTGGATGGAAACGGTGGAGGCTGCCGTGGTCCGCGAAACTCGCGAGGAGACGGCATTGGAAGTGACGCTGCTGCGCCTGCTGTGCGTGGCCGATCATTTCGAGCCGACACTTGCGCAGCACTGGGTCGCGCCGATCTTCGAGGCTCGGGCACCTGCCGGTGCCGAGGCCTCCATCCAGGAGCCGGGTGTGCAGACAGGGCTGGGCTGGTTCGCGCTGGATGCGCTGCCCCAGCCACTGACCCAGGCCACGGTGCAGGCGCTGGCCAGGCTGTAGCGGATATCGATCCGGACGCAGGTTAGCTGGCATCCAGACAAACAAAAAAGCCCTGACCGGAGTCAGGGCTTTTCAATTGGAGGCCTCAAGCGGAATCGAACCGCTGTAAACGGATTTGCAATCCGGTGCATAGCCACTCTGCCATGAGGCCAACGTACTGCACGCCAGGAACGGAGCCCTGACAAGACAAAACCCCATGATGGGGCCTGTCGGAACATGGAGCGGGAAACGAGACTCGAACTCGCGACCTCAACCTTGGCAAGGTTGCGCTCTACCAACTGAGCTATTCCCGCGTAAGCCGCCATGGTACCGGAAATCCGGAACACACACCAGCGATTTCACCTTTCTGACTGCGCGTAAAGCCTTGCGGCCCAACGTGCCCCGCCTTGCCGTGGCGGGAGAAAAACAAGGCCCCTACCGGGGCCCTGTAGAATCTGGAGCGGGAAACGAGACTCGAACTCGCGACCTCAACCTTGGCAAGGTTGCGCTCTACCAACTGAGCTATTCCCGCAGATTCCGTTCGACCTGCGTCGAAGGAGCGCTATTGTGTCCAAATTCCTTCACGCCGTCAACAGTCTTCACACGATGCGGTCATGGGCGTCCGCACTGGGGTACGCTGCCCCGCCCAGCCCCGTGCGCCCATGTTCCTTCGCGGCAAGCCCCTGTTGATCGCCCTGCTGCTGCATCTGCTGGTGGCCCTGCTGTACTGGGCACTGATTCCGCTGGGAATGAACTGGTATCGCGACCATTTCGGCTTCACCTCGCATCGCGACATCAGCTTGGGCATCGCGCAGTTCTACCTGTTCTGGATGTTCCTTGGCGCCCAGCCACTGATTGCGGTGCTGCGGCCGCTGTTCGCCAAGCTGTTGGTGCTGGCGGTTCCGCTGACGTTCGCGACCTGGACGCTGATGCACAACCACCCGCTGCGCCTGCTGTACTTCACTGTCGGACCTGGCCTGCTGGCGCTGGCCGCGATCGCCACATCGGTGTGCTATGCATCACGCAGCCGCCTGCCCGCTACCATGGACACCGCCGATGCCTAGACGTTACATCCGCCTGTTCTGGTTGCTGGTCGCGCTGACCTGGCTGGCGCTGATCGCCGCACTGGTCAATGCCGGCTTCACCCCGGACTACTGGTTGCTGCACCGCCTGGAAGGCGCCGAACTGCCCTACCCGACCAGCACTGTCATCGTGTTCGCGTTGCTGGGCACGGTAGAACTGGTCGTGGCCGCCTTGATCGTGCGGCCATGGAAACTGAAGCGACTGTGGCTGCGCCTGTTGATTGCCTTCGTTCTGCTGCTGGCGTGGTCGGTACCGTGGATGCTGTCGGCCATGCATCAGCCACCGGTGCACGGCATGCACCTGCTGTGGTTGCTGCTGCTGGACGTGGGACTGCTGCTGACGCTGTGCGTGGTGTCGCTGGTCAGCGTCCTGGGACGCATTTCCGGCAGGAAGAAGACCCCGACTGCGGTTCCTTAAGGCGCTGGATCCGAGGGCTTCACCGCTTCATTTTCGGATCTCTTGCATGGATTGCGGCAGGTCGATGCAGGAAGTTTAGGATCCGCCAGCGACGAACGCCTGCATCGTGCCCCTGCCCATCGCATTCCGTGCTCCCCCTTCCTTCTGGCTGCTGGCATCACTCATCTGGCTACTGCTAGTTGCCGCGCTCATCCATGCCGGCTTCAAGCCAGACTACTGGCAACTGCGTCACACCGAGTCCGGGACACTGCCCTATCCCATCGGCTCGGTGATCACGTTCGCGCTGATCGTCCTCGTGGAAATGACAGCGCTGGGCCTGGCTGTGCAGCCATGGCGGTTCCGCCGCCTGTGGCTGCGGATCCTGATCAGCCTCATTCCATGGCTGGGGTGGAACGTCCTATGGGGCTTGGCTGCCATGCATCAATCCCCCGTGCGCGACGTCCACTCGAACTGGCTGCTCGGCATGAGCGCCCTCCTGCTGCTTGCACTGCTCGTGGTTGTGCCGGCCTCGCTTTGGCCTAGCCTGCGACGTTGGCTCGGGAACTGAGGCCCGCGCCCTACTTCCGGAACTCCACCCGCACATGCTGGCCGAACCGCGCCTTGGCCGCGCCGTCGAACTCCAGCACGCACTCCACCACCTTGGCCACGCCACGCCCGGCGTCTTCAGGCAGGCGCGCCTGCGCGAACACCGGACTGATGCGCACCACGCGCGCGGGTGGCAGCGTGCCGGTGTTTTCGGCGCCATCGCTGTCCGGCACGACGGTGGCCTTCATGCCCACCTGCACGGCATCGGCATAGGCGGCGCTCAGTTCTGCACGCACCTGCAGCGGACGCGCCGGCAGCAGCGAGATCGCCGGCTTGCCAGCCTGCACGAAGGCGCCGAGGCCCGGCACCTGGCCGACCACGGTGCCGGCTTCCGGCGCGCTCAGCGACATCTGCTGCAATTTCAGTCTGGCGTGCTCCAGCTTGTGCTGGGCCATGTCGACCTGCGCACCGGCCACATCGACATCGGCGCGCACACCTGCCAGCTGCTGCTTGGCCGCATCGGCCTGCTGGTTGGACGACACGCCTTCGCTGGCGCCGGTGGACAGACGGGTGGCGTTGCGCTCCAGTTCGCGCAACTGCGCCTGGCTGCCCTTCAGGCGGTCGTTGGCCAGGGCCAGATCGGCGGTGGCCATCGCCACTTCCTGCTGCAGCAGGGCGCCATCCAGCGACAGCAGCAACTGTCCCTTCTTCACCGTGGCACCCTCCTTCACCGGCGCGGCGGTGATCGAGCCATCCACTGGCGGCGCCAGCGCGATCAGGCCACCCTCGACGTCGATGATGCCGCGCGCCACCGCGACCTTGCCGGCGGTGGCAGTGCCGGCTTTATCTGCAGGTGCTTGGGCAGGCGCGTCCTTGGAACAGGCGCCGAGCAGCAGCGCCGCGGACAGTACCAGGCTGAAGGGAAGCAGGTGCAACGTCTTGGTCATGGGGCGGACTCTACAGTTTCGTTCTGGCGGCGGTCATCACGGACCATGCCGTCTTCCATGGCGATCACCCGATCAGCATGCCGGATCAGGCGCGGATCGTGGCTCACGCACAACACGGTGGCGCCGTGCGCACGTGCGTAGCGATGCAGGATGTCGATCACGCGCTGGCCGTTCTCGGCGTCCAGCGCGCTGGTGGGTTCGTCGGCGAAGATCAGCGTCGGCGACTTGGCGGCAACTTGGCGAAGGCGCGCAACGGCCACGCGCTGCTTCTCACCTCCGGACAGCTGCGCCGGACGCATGTGGCTGCGGTGGCTGAGGCCCACCTCGTCCAATGCCTTGCGGGCCAGCGGTTCGCTTTCGCGATTGCTCATGCCGCGATAGCCCAGCGGCAGCTGCACCTGTTCCAGTGCGGTCAGTGCGGGGAACAGATTGAAACCCTGAAACACGAAGCCGACATGGTGCAGGCGGAAGCGCTCCACCTCGCTGCGCGTCATGTGGCCCACATCCTGCCCGAGCGCGTGCACGCGGCCGCCATCGGGCGCAGACAACCCAGACAGCAACGACAGCAGCGTGCTCTTGCCGCAACCGGATGGGCCCGATACCAGGGTCAGTTCACCGGGGTAGATGTCCAGCGACAGGCCGCGCAGCACCTGCACCTGCACATCGCCGGACATGAAACCCTTTTCCAGTGCGTCGGCCTGCAGGGTCGGGGCGACGGCGCGTATGGAAGTCATCGGCTGGTCCTCAACGCAGCAGCAACGATGGATCGGAGCGGACGACACTGCGTACCGCCATGATGCTCGACAGCATGGCCATCACCGCGACCAGCGCCACGCAACCGATGATCACCATCGGTGTCAGCTGTACCGGCACGCGCTGGGTCTGTGCGATCAACAACACCACGGTGCTGAACGCCGCCGCCAGCAACATGCCCACGCCGCCGATCAGCAGCGCCTGCTCGAACACCACCCGCGCCAGCGCATAGCGACCGGCACCGAGTGCGTTGAGCGTGGCGTACTCGCGCACCGAACCGGCCACCACCGAAGCAAACGACTGGTTGGTGATCACCGCGCCGACGAAGCAGACGATGACGGCCATGAACAGCACTGCGATGCCGGCACCGGTATCGAACAGCCAGTATTGCTGCGAGCGGCTGGCGAACTCCGGTGCCGTCCAGAACTCGACCGGCGTGGCCTGCCCCATCGACGTGGCCAGGCGGTCGCGCACACGGTCGGCCAGGTCCGGCGAACGCAGGCCCGCCACGAAATAGGTACTGCCCTCGTGCGGATCGGTACCCGCGATGGCGCGCGGTATCCAGCGACGCCAGCACGTTGACGCCACCAAGGCCACGCAGGCCCGGTTGTGCCGCGACCACGCGCACTGCCTTGCCATTGATCCACGCACGGTTGTTCTGCAGGTCCACGCCCAGCGTATCCAGATCGGCGCTATCGACGATCACCGCACCGGGTTCGCGCAGCTGCGCGGCGCAGGTCGGCGGGCAGGATGCGCGCGAACATCATCGCGTCGCCTTGGGTGGAGATGCCGGACAGATACACAGACACGTTACCGGTACCCTGCGCGCTGGAGCGCCATTCGCCATCGACCCACTCGTAGGGTTCGACGCGGGTGACATCCGGATCCATGCGCAGGTGGCTTTCCACATCCGCACTGATTGCATGGCCGTAGTTCACGCTCTGGGTGCCAGGGAAACCGGCCCAGATATCGGCGGAGGATGCCTTCACGTAGATCGCGGCGGTACCGAAGATACCCAGCACCAGCGCCGCCTGCACGATCAGCAGCACGCCAGCGAAGCACATCGCCAGCACTACCGGCAGAAACCGGCGCCACTCATAGGCCAGGGTCTTGCGGGCCAGCGCGATCATTGCTGTTCGCCCTCACCCTCAGCCGGCAGCGGTGCACCGCCAAGCGCGCGGTACAGCGAAGCAAACGCGAGCACGCGTGCGCCCTGCGCACCGATCAGATCAGCCTGCGAGGCGAGCGCGGCACGCTGCGTATCCAGGCCATCAAACTCACTGGACAGCCCCAGCTGCACCTGACGTGCCTGTCGCTTGACCTGCTGGCCGGCAACATCATTGGCCGCACGCAGCGACTGGATGCTGCTGTCCTGGCGCGCCAGGCTGCCCAGCGCGCCCTCCACTTCGCTCACGCCTTCCAGTACCGCCTTGCGGTAACCGAGCAGTGCAGCATCCAGCTGCTTTTCATCGGCATTGAAGCGCGCACGACGCTGGCCCCAATCCCACAGCGGGATATCGACGTACGGGCCGATCGAGGGACTGGAATCGGAGTTGGAGCGGGCGTTCTGGGTGAGGTTGTAGGCGTACAGGATCGAGCCACCAAGACTGACCCGCGGATACATCGCTGCACGTGCGGAGCCCTTGCTCGCCGCGGCCTGCATCACTTCAGATTCGGCCAGCAGAATCTGCGGGCGGTGGCGCAGCAGATCGGCCGGTACCTGCTGCAGCGAGAACGTGCCCAGCTTCGGCGGCGAGCGATAGGCGCGCCAAGCCGGATCCGGGCCATCACGGCCCAGCAACAATGCCAGCGCACGGGCGGCGTTGTCGGCGTTTTCCCGGGCTTGTGCGATGGCGGCGTGGGTGGCGGCCTGGCGTGCACGCAGGCGATCAAGTTCGCCAGGCTCATCCAGGCGCAGGCGCTGGCGGACCAGGGCCAGGTGCTCGCCGCGGTCATCCACCGATTGCTGGCGGCCCAGCAGGTCCTGCTGGGCCTGTGCAACGGTCAGGTCCAGATAGCTGCGCACCAAGTCGGCAATCACCGCCACCTGCGCGGCATTGCGCAGCGCCTCGGCATTGCCGGCCGAAGCCTGCGCGCTCAACTGCGCGCTCTCGGCGGCACCGAACAGGCCCAGGTCCCAGATCGCTTCGATGCCGGCATGGAAGTAGGTATCGACGGCGGCGGCGTCCTGCACCTGCTTGGCGCTGGCCGAGATTTCCGGCAGGAAACGCGAGTCGGAAGTGCCGGCGACGATCCGAACGGCCTGCAGGCGCAGCGTAGCCTGCTGCAGGTCCAGATTGCCGGCGATGGCCTGGTCGACCAGGCCATCCAGTGCCGGGTCGGACAGCACTTTCCACCACTGTCTGGCATCCACTGCCACGCCCTGGCCCTGCGGCACCTGGGTCCAGGTGCTGGGCGTGCGGTCAGGCAGGTCCGGAACAGGCACCGACATGCAACCGGCCAGGGCCAGGCTTGCCAACAACGCACCAGGGCGCAGCACTGCATGCAGGGAGAGTCGGTGCCCGGCCTTGGGCACTGCCACTGAAGTGATACGCCTGACCACCAGCCCGCCAACGTGTAGAAGGAGCATGAAGGCTACCGTGCGATTGTGGAGCGAACATGGAGAATTGGTCCGAAAAAGGTCACAGCACGCGTGCGGTTCAGGCAACGCCGACCCAGTCTTTCACTACGCTTTCAATGCGTTCCCGGCACGGAACACTGGACGACTTTCACAGCGCATTGCACATTGCGGCATTGTCTTGCTTCGATGCTGCCCGACCGTGAAACGCCCCCGCCGCTGGCTGCTGATTGGCTCGATCACGACAGCGACTGTCGGTGTGATCGTGCTCGTCCTGACCACCCCACTGGTCTCGAACGCCACGCTGCTACTGATGGAGCGCAGCAACTTCATTCCCGCCGAATCCTCGATCTTCACGTTCGAGCCGTATGCCATCAACCAGGGCTCGTCGAACTACTGGTTGTACGGGAAGGACCGGACCTACTACTACCACTTCACCTACGAAGATGACGCTCCCTACGTCTACATCCCGCAGGACAACCGCTGCCCCGGTTTCCACCGGCAGGATGCCCGGACCTGGTGCAGCGCCCTGCCCGGCAAGGCACGCTAGCGCGGCGGTGGTGCAACCGGTGTGACAAACGAAAAACGCCCCCTTGCGGGAGCGTTCTTCTTGAATCTGGAGCGGGAAACGAGACTCGAACTCGCGACCTCAACCTTGGCAAGGTTGCGCTCTACCAACTGAGCTATTCCCGCAGATTCCGTTCGACCTGCGTCGAAGGAGCGCTATTGTGTCGATATTGCTGCACGGCGTCAACAGGAATTTTCGCGTGCATTGTGGGGCGGCGTTCAGGCCCCCAGGACCGATACCTCAGGTTCGCAGGCCACGGCGATGGAAGTAGACCTGCTCGGCGATGCGCCGCGTGGTCGCCGTGTGCAGCAGTGCGTTGAGCGGCCAGTCGGCCTGCAGATGATCCATCGCCCAGCGCAGCAGGCGCTTGCCATGGAATGCCGGCGCCACCTGCCGCGCCACCCGTTCCGCTTCCGGCCCCTGGCCACGCAGATGACGGGCAATCGCCTCGCCGACCGCCCAGCCGTGCCGCCACGAGGAGTGGATGCCCCCGGCGGAGAGCGGCGAGACGATGCCCGCCGCGTCGCCGGTCAGGATCACGCGTTGGCCGGTGAACGGCCCATCCGGCCGGCCGCAGGGCACCAGCCCTGCGCGGGTGGCCGAGGGACGCGCCGAAGGCGGAATGCCGACCACATCGCGCACGTGCTCAAGAAAGCCATCGATATCAGGCGGCCGCACCTGGTTCGGGTCATGGCGCAGCGCCAATCCCACCTGCAGGCCGGTTGGATTCTGCGCGACCCAGCCGATGTAGCCCGGTGCAAAGCGCTTGCTGACGAAGCAATGGAGTGCGTCGCCCTGCGGCAACTGCAGACCGGCGAACTCACGTTCGACGCCGTAGAGGTTGTCAGGCACCTGGCCGAGCCCGGTGCGCTGGGCAACGCGTGAGCGTGCACCATCGGCACCGACCAGGTAGGCGCACCGCCCTGCCCCTTCCACCTGCCAGCCGTCACCACTGCGATGGGCGTCGGTGAAGGACTGCTGCAGGCGAAGGTCGACACCGTTCGCGCGCAGCTCGCTGGCTAGCCAGCGCATCAGGTTCGGCGTATCGGTAGTGAGGAAGTAATAGCCCGGCGCGGCCAACAACAGGCTGCGCAGGTTCGGCGCATACAGGCGCACATTGGCAACGCGTTGCACCAGGTGTTCGGGCATGCGCCCCAGCCAGGTCTGCTCCATCGCTTCCTTCACCACGATGCCGGTGGTGTGCAGGCGCTCGCCGGGATCTGCCTTGCGTTCGAGTACGCACACGCGCAGTCCATATTGGACAGCAGCCAACGCACAGGCGGCACCGGCGAAACTGGCGCCGACGATGACCACGTCGTGGTCGTAGGCGGAGGATTGATGAGGCATCGCGGCGTCACCCTTGGAACGAAGGATGCAGCATCCAACCTTCATGTGGTGGGGCGATGGGGCGACGGTGAAGTGGCAATGAAGCGCGTTGGACGCAAACGAAAAACGCCCCCTTGCGGGAGCGTTTTTCTTGAATCTGGAGCGGGAAACGAGACTCGAACTCGCGACCTCAACCTTGGCAAGGTTGCGCTCTACCAACTGAGCTATTCCCGCTTGGGAGGCGAAATTTTACCTATTCCAAGAATGGCGTCAAGCGCTTTTTCTCAGGGTCTGCGTGGCACCTTGCATTGCGTATCCACGCATGGCATGGATCTACTATGGCATCCCCGCAAACCGATGGATCCGCATCATCTGTGGATGCGGCATTTACAGTTGATCCACGCCATGCGTGGATAAACGCACCGATGGGGTCAGAGCCCATTCCTGAGGAAAGGGATCCGCCCCCAGGGCTCAGTTGCCCAGCTTCTTCTGCCGCGCACGCTCGCGCGCAGCGCGCTCGTCATCGCGCAGGCTCGGCCAGGCGGCGTGCAGGTATTGCAGGCCCGACCACAGGGTCAGCACGGCAGCAATGGCCAGGGTCCAGTCACCGATGTGGAACACCGGCCAGCCCATCCAGATGTCTTCCACCGGCACGTTCGGTGCCACCGAATACAGCAGGCAGAGCAGCGCGACCATCTGCGCCGTGGTCTTGACCTTGCCGATCATCGCCACGCGCACCTTGGCGCGCTGACCCAGCTCGGCCATCCATTCGCGCAGCGCCGACACCGCGATCTCACGACCAACGATCACCGCCGCCCAGAACGCCATCCACGGCGTCGGGTGACCCTGCACGATCAGGAACAGCGCCACCGCCACCATCAGCTTGTCCGCGACCGGGTCAAGGAAGGCGCCGAAGGCCGATTCCAGCTGGTAACGGCGTGCGATCCAGCCATCGAGCCAGTCGGTGATCGCGGCCAGGCCGAAGATCGCCGCCGAAGCGAAGTTGGTCCAGGTGTAGGGCAGGTAGAACACCAGCACCAGCACCGGGATCATCACGATCCGCAACAAGGTCAGCCAGGTGGGCAGGGTCAACTTCATGCTTGCGTGCTTCTCTCTCTACTCGGCCGGATCAGGCGTGGCCAACCCGTGCAGGTTAGCGTAGATACGTGCCGCGAGGGCGTCATTGATGCCTTCCACCTTGGCGATTTCCGCTTCACCAGCGGCTTTCAGGCCGACCAGGCCGCCGAAATGCTTGAGCAGGCTGGCGCGGCGGCGCGGCCCGATACCAGGGATGTCCTCCAGCTTGCTGGTCATCCGCGCCTTCTGGCGGCGGCCGCGGTGGCCGGTGATGGCGAAGCGGTGCGCCTCATCGCGCACCTGCTGGATGAACTGCAGCGCCGGATTGGCCGCGCCCGGGCGCAGCTCGCGGCCATCGGGCATCACCAGCGCTTCGTGGCCGGCGCGGCGTTCCACGCCCTTGGCCACGCCCACCAGCAACACGCCTTCCACGCCCAGGTCGGCCAGCGCGGCCTGGGCCTGGGCCAACTGGCCGGCGCCGCCGTCGATCAGCAGCACGTCCGGCAGCACGCCCTGCTCTTCCACCGCACGGCGGAAACGGCGGTCGATGGCCTGGCGCATGGCGGCATAGTCGTCGCCCGGCTCGATACCGCTGATGTTGAAGCGGCGGTACTGTGCGCGCACCGGACCGGCGGCGTCGAACACCACGCATGAGGCCACGGTGGCCTCACCCATGGTGTGGCTGATATCGAAACACTCAACACGCTTGACCGGCTCGGCCAGGCCCAGCATGTCGCGCAGTGCATCGCTGCGCGCGTGCTGCGCGTTGCGGCTGTTGAGTTCGGTCGCCAGGGTCAGCTGCGCGTTGCGGCTGGCCAGCTCCACGTAGCCGGCACGCTCGCCGCGCACGTTCCACTTCAGCTGTACCTTGCGCTCGGCCGAGGCCGACAGCGCGGCGACCAGCAGGTCGGCATCGGGAATCTCGCGGTCCAACAGGATCTCGCGCGGCGGCTCGAATTCGATGTAGTACTGCGAGACGAACGCGGCCAGCACTTCCTCCGGGCTCTCCTCGCCATTGGTACGCGGGAAGAACGGGCGGGTACCGAGGTTGCGGCCATCGCGGAAGGCCAGCAGCAGCACGCAGGCCTGCGAACCCTGCATGGCCACCGCCAGCACGTCCAGATCCGCAGCGCGCCCATCCACGTACTGGCGGGTCTGCATGCTGCGCAGTGAAGAAATCAGGTCGCGCAGGCGCGCGGCCTGCTCGAACTCCAGCGCCTCGCTGGCCGCCTGCATCTGCTCGCCCAGCTCGCGGGTCAGCTCGTCGCTCTTGCCTTCCAGGAACAATGCGGCGCGACGCACCGATTCGGCGTAGTCCGGCGCCGGCACCAGCTCCACACAGGGCGCGCTGCAGCGACCGATCTGGTACTGCAGGCACGGCCGCGAGCGGTTGCGGAACACGCTGTCCTCGCAGCTGCGCAGCTTGAACAGCTTGTGCATCAGGTTCAGCGTTTCGCGCACTGCGGTGACGCCGGGATACGGCCCGAAGTAGCGGCCGGGAATGGCGCGCGGGCCGCGATGCAGCGCGATGCGCGGCCAGTCCTCTCGGGTCAGCAGCACGTGCGGATAGGTCTTGTCGTCGCGCAACGAGACGTTGTAACGCGGCGACAGTGATTTGATCAGCTGGTTTTCCAGCAGCAGCGCCTCGGCTTCCGAGCGCGTCACGGTCACGTCCATGCGCGTGATCTGCGAGATCATCGACATGATCCGCGCGTTCTTCGGGCTGCCGTTGAAATAGCTGCCGACACGGTTGCGCAGCGCGCGCGCCTTGCCCACGTACAGCAACGTGTCGTCGGCGGCGTACATGCGGTACACGCCAGGGGCGGTACTGAGCTGGGCCGCGAAGGCCTTGCCGTCGAAGGCCGGGGCGGGAACGTCGGTCATTCGCTGATCGGGACTTCGCTGAGCACGCCGCTGTCCGGGTCGAATCGCAGCACGGCATGGGCGTCGGTCTCGGCGATCCACACCGCACCGGCGCCTACCGCCAACCCCGCCGGGCCATGCAGGCGTCGTGGCAACGGCTGGGTGGTCAGTTCGCCACCGCCCAGGCGCAGCGTGCGCAGGCGGCCGTTGCCGGTATCGGCAATCCACAACAGCGGCGCATCCGGACTCAGCGCGATGGCCTGTGGGAACTGCAGGCTGGCGTCCGAACGCGGACCGTCTTCGCAGCCGAAGCGCCACGGCCCCTGCCCGACCAAGGTCTGCACCAGATCGCCGCGCAACTGCAGCGCGCGGATCGAGGAACCCAGCGCATCGGCCACGTACAGCACCTGCTGCACCACGGCCAGCGCAGTCGGCTGGGCAAAGGCAGCCAGATGCCCGCTGCCATCACGCTCGTCGATGGAACCACTGCCCGCGCGCCATTGCAGGCTGCGCTGGCCCAGGTGGTAGCTCCAGATGCGGTTGTCGCCGGCCATGGCGATGTGCAGCTGGTTGTCGGCAATGGCCAGGCCGACAGGATGGTCCAGCGCAACCTGCCGCGCCTGCGCGACCGGGCCTTCCATCGGTGCACCGGGACGGCCGTTGCCGCACAGGGTATCGACGATCCCGGTCAGCAGGTTGATACGACGCACCGCGTGGTTGCCGGTGTCGGCGACGTACAGCGAATCGCGCTCCAGCACCAGCGCCTGCGGGCGGTGGAACGCGGCTTCGGCGAGGTTGCCGTCCATGAAATCGGCGGTGCCCAGCCCGAACTGGCGAAGGATGCGGCCACCATGGCTGCATTCGAGGATGCGGTGATGGCCGCTGTCGGCGATGTACAGGCGTTCGGTACTGACTGCCAGGCCCAGCGGGAAGCGCAGCGCCTGGCGGGGTTCCGGGTGCAGTTCGCTGCCGCCACGCGGCGGCGCCGACGGTGCGCCTTCGCACAGCGCGTTCAAGGCACGCTCCAGCTCACCGGGGGCGCCTTGCCCGACCAGCCGTTGCTGTTCGCGGCCCTGCGCATCCAGCAGCACCAGGGTCGGCCAGGCGGTGATGCCGAAGCGGCGCCAGCCATCCCAGTCGGCATCAAGCAGCACCGGCATCGTCAGGCCCTGGCGACGCAGCAGCTTCAATGCGGCGCCGGCCTCGCGTTCGAAATCGAAGCGCGGCACCTGCAGCACCAGTGGCTGCAGCTTGCCGGGGTGGCGCGACAGCCATTGGCCGAACTCGGCCAGGCGTTGCGCGCTCCAGGCGGAGGCGGCGTTGACAAACAACAGCGCCACCGGCCGACCGCGCAGTTCGGTCAGGGTGCAGGGGGTGGCATTGAGCCAGGTGGCGAACTCGGGCAGGTCCGGGACGGGCTGGACGTTCATGGCCCGATTATGCCGGAGTCGGCGTCATGCAACAGTCGTGCCACGGCACGTTTTGCAGCATCGTCGACCAATGTCCAGACCTGTTCGAAATGCTCACTGCCGCCGGTGTACGGGTCCGGGATCGCCCCCCTTCCCTGCCCGCCGGTCCACGGCAGGTACAACGCCAGGCGTTCGCGCTGGGCGGGTGTGACCAGGCGGCCCGCATCGCGCAGGTTGGCCTCATCGGCGCACAGGATCCAGTCGAAGCGGTCGAAATCCGCGACCTGCAGCTGGCGCGCGCAGGCCGCCGATGTCCACGCCATGCCCGGCCGCGCAGGCGATCGCTCGCCGGTCCGGTGGCTCGCCCACATGCCAGTCGCCGGTGCCGGCCGAATCGACCTGCACCCGACCAGCCAGCGGCGAGGCGTCCAGGCGCGCGCGCAGCGCACCTTCGGCCATCGGCGAACGGCAGATGTTGCCGAGGCAGACGACCAGCAGCTTCATCGGGCAGCCAGCGTCTGCAGCAATGCTTCGGCGCGTTCCAGGTCCTCGGGCGTGTCGATGCCCGGCGGGAACGGTTCGGGCGAGATCGCCACGCTGATCGGGAAACCCGCTTCCAGCACGCGCAGCTGTTCCAGCGATTCGATCTGCTCCAGCTGGCCCGGCGGCATCGCCGCGAACTGCTGCAGGAAACCGGCGCGATAGCCGTAGATGCCGATGTGGCGCAGCCAGTTGTGACCGGCCGGCAGCGTGTCACGGCTGCGTGCAAAGCCATCGCGGTGCCAGGCGATCGGGGCGCGGCTGAAGTACATCGCCTCGTTGCGCACGTTGCGCACCAGCTTCACCACGTTCGGGTCGAACAGGGTATGCGCGTCTTCGACGGTCGTGGCGAGGGTCGACATCGGCGCATTGCCTTCAACCAGTGCCTGGGCCACCGCGCGGATACCCGCCGCCGGCGCGAACGGCTCGTCGCCCTGCAGGTTGACCACGACGGTGTCATCGGCCCAGCCGGCGATGCGCGCGCACTCGGCCAGGCGGTCGGTACCGGAGGCATGCGAGGTGGCGGTCATCGCCACCTTCACTTCGGCCAGACCGGACAGTGCGTCGGCAATGCGTTGATCGTCGGTAGCGACCCAGACCTCGCCGGCACCGGCCTGCAGCGCGCGACGCGCCACCTGCAGCACCAGCGGCTCACCGCCCAGCGGGCGCAGCGGCTTGCCCGACAGCCGCGAGGCGGCATAGCGGGCCGGGATGGCGACGACGAATTCGGTCATGGGGCGGTACTCGGCAGGCTCGTTACAACGGGAATGCGGCCGGCGGCGCATGAATGCAAGCGCCGCCGCGCCACTCAGTTCGGTCGCAGCTTGTCCAGGCGGTCGGTCAGCGCCACCCAGAATGCGGCAGGCAGCTCGGCGCGCAGCGGGACCGCGTAGTGCCAGTCATTGCCGAACGCGCGGCATTTCACCGCGTCCTTTTCAGTCATCAGCACCGGCAGCTGGCTGCCAAAGGACAGGTCCTGCGACTGATAGGCCTGATGGTCAGCGAAGGCGTGCGGCACGACACCGATGCCACGCGCGCGCAGCATGTCGAAGAAGCGCTGCGGGTGGGCGATGCCGGCCACGGCGTGCACACGCTGGCCCTTGAAATACGACAGCGGACGGGCACGGCCACCGGCCAGCGGTTGTGCGCTGTCGATGTGCAGGGCCATCGGCCACTGGCCGAAGCCGCAGGCCTGTGCTGCAGTCTCCTCATCGGCCTGGCCGAGGTTGACCACGCGGAAATCGCACTCGCTGGCGCGGCTGACCGGCTCACGCAGTGGCCCGGCCGGAATCATCCGGCCATTGCCGTAGCGGCGCTGCGCATCGACCACCTCGATCTCGATGTCGCGTGCCAGCCGGTAGTGCTGCAGGCCGTCGTCGCAGACGATCACGTCGCAGCCGGCCTCGATCAGCGCCTTGCCGGCTGCAACACGATCACTGTCCACGCGCACCGGCACGCCGGTCTTCCAGGCAATCAGCACCGGCTCGTCGCCACCCTTGGCGGTCGGCGTATCGGCCTTTACCCACAGCGGCTTGTCGGCATCTTCGCGGCCGTAGCCACGACTGGCCACGCCCGGCTTCCAACCGGCGGCACGCAGGCGCTCCACCAGCGCGATGGTCAGCGGCGTCTTGCCGGTTCCACCGGCGGTGATGTTGCCAACCACGATGACCGGCACCGGCAGCGTGTAGCGCTTGCGCCAGCCACGCCGATAGGCGCGCCGGCGCAGCGCGGTGACGCCCGCATACAGCGGCGCCAGCAGGCGCATCGCCCACGGAACCGGGGTGCCGTCGTACCAGTACGGCGGGGTCTGGGTACCCTTGCCGGCCATCAGTCCTGCCTTTCGCGGAACTGCATGCTGTGCAGATGCTGGTACAGGCCACCCATGGTGAGCAGCTCTCTGTGGGTACCGCGCTCGACGATGCGACCGTGGTCCATCACCAGCACCTGGTCTGCATGCTCGATGGTCGACAGGCGATGCGCGATGACCAGCGTGGTGCGCTCGGGCATCAATCGCTGCAGCGCGTCCTGCACCAGGCGCTCCGACTCGTTGTCCAGCGCTGCGGTGGCTTCATCGAGGATCAGGATCGGCGCGTCGCGCAGGATCGCACGGGCGATCGCCAGGCGCTGGCGCTGGCCACCAGACAGCAGCGCGCCGTTCTCGCCCACCGGGGTCTGCAGCTGCTGCGGCATGCGTGCGATGAACTCCCAGGCATTCGCGGCTTCAGCTGCCGCTCGGATCTGTTCATCCGTCGCGTCCATGCCATAGGCGATGTTGGCGCCGATGGTGTCGTCGAACAACATGACCTTCTGCCCGACCATCGCCACCTGGCGACGCAGGTCGGCCAGCGGATAGTCGTCCAGTGCCACCCCGTCGAGGGTGATGCGCCCGCCGCTGGGTTCGTAGAAGCGCGGCACCAGCCGGATCAGGCTGGTCTTGCCGCTGCCGGATCGACCAACGATGGCGGTGACCGTACCCGGCTTGGCCACGAAGCTGATGTCGTCCAGGGCGATGCCACTGTCTTCGCGGTAACGCAGCATGACGTGCTCGAAGGCCAGTTCGCCACGCACGCGCTGCACCGTGTTGCGGCCTTCGTCGCGCTCGACCGGCATGTCGAGGATGTCAAACAGGCGCTCGGCGGCGGACACACCGCGGGAGATCGAGGACTGCACGCTGGTCAGGCGGCGCAGCGACGGGATGATCGCCGTCATCGAGATCATCAGGCCCATGAACTGGCCGGCATTGAGGCGCCCTGCCAGTGCTTCACGGGTCGACACCCAGACGATCACCGCCAGCGCCAGCGCGGCCAGGAACTGGACCACGCTGGAGGCACCGGCACGGGTGATTTCCACCTTCATGTTCAGCGCCAGCATGCGGTTGGCCAGGCGCGAGTAGCGCGACATCTCATGCTGCTGGGTGCCGTGCACCTTCACTTCCTGCTGGGCCGCCAGTGACTGCTCGGCGGTCTGCGCCATCGTGCCCATGCCGTCCTGGATACCGCGGCTGATGCGCCGGTAGCGCTTGCCCACGTAAGACACGATCACGCCGATCATCGGCACCACCACCAGCATGGCCACGGTCACCTTGACACTCATCTGCAGCATCACCGCCAGCATGGCGATGATGGTCAGGGTGTCGGCAACCACGGTCTTGAGCGCATCGGCGCTGGCCTGGGTGACCTGCTCGGTATCGAAGTTGAGGCGGCTGACCATCACCGGCGTCGATTCGGTATCGAAATGCGAGGACGGCAGGTGCAGGTACTTGGCCAGCACCTGTTCACGCAGGTCGCGCACCACGCTGCGACCGGTCTTGGCCAGCGCGTAGTCGCTCACCCAGGTGGCGGCGCTGCGCATCAGGAACAGGCCAAGGATGGTCAGCGGCAGGATCACCGCCATTTTCGGTTCGGGATTGACGAAGCCACGGTTGACCAGCGGCTCCATCAGCTTGGTGAAGTGGTAGCCGGCTACCGACTCCACCGCCATGGCGATGACGGCGGCGACCATCATGCCCCAGTAGGCACGGGTGTATCCCAGCAGACGTTTGTAGATCGGCCACACCGGCGCGTGTTTGGAACTCATGGACGCACCTCGGGTGCTGTTGCAATGGCAATACGGCGGAAGCCGAGCTGACCCAGCGCATCCTGCGCAGTCACCACGGCCTGATAGGGCGTGCGGGCATCGGCACGCAACAGCACCGGCTGGGTACGGTCGCTGCCGGCAACGGCCGCGATGGTCTGCTTGACCGACTCGACGTCGCTGCGCAGCACTTCCTGGTCATTGATGAAGTAGCGGCCTTCGGCGTTGATCAGCACGCTCAACGAGCGCGGCGGCTCATTGCTGGGCTGCTGGCTGGCCGTAGGCAGCTCCACCTGGAGTGTCGAGCGCGCATCGAAGGTGGTGGTGACCACGAAGAAGATGATCAGCACCAGGATGACGTCGATCAGCGGCACCAGGTCGATATGCGGCTCATCCTGGGATCGGTCGTTGCCGATACGCATCGATCAGGCCTTCGCCGTGGCCGCGCCGGCCGGGCGCGTGGCAGCGGCAGGGTTCATCACGCCGGGGCGGCCATCCAGCGTATCCAGCAGCGCGCTGGCTTCCTGCTCCATCTCTACCACATAACCGTGGATGCGGCCCTTGAAGTAGCGGTGGAACATCAGTGCTGGAATGGCGACGATCATGCCGGTGGCGGTGCACACCAGCGCCTTGCCGATACCACCGGCCAGCTGGTTCACATCACCCACACCATGGTCGAGGATGCCCAGGAACATCTGGATCATGCCGATCACCGTGCCCAGCAGGCCCAGCAGCGGCCCGGCCGATGCGATGGTGCCCAGCGCGTTGAGGAAACGCTCCATGCGGTGCACCAGGTGGCGGCCGGTGTCTTCGATGCGCTCGCGGATCTGGTCACGCGGACGGTTGCGTGCTTCCAGCGCGGCGGCCAGCAGCGCGCCCAGCGGCGAGTTCGCCCGCAGGGTCTGCAGGTGGGCCGGGTCGAGCTTGCCGCGTGCCGCCCAGTTGCGCACTTCCTGGCCGAGGCCGGGCGGCAGCACTTCAGTACGTCGCAGGGACCAGAAACGCTCCAGGATGATCGCCAAAGCCAGTACGCCCAACAGCAGCAGCGGCACCATCGGCCAGCCACCGGCCTTGACCAGTTCCCACACGTTTCAACCCTCCGGCCCAACGGCCGCTTGTTCGATCGGCGATAGGATAGCAGCCGACCGCGCCCGCCCAGCGGCATCCCACCACCGGGATGCGTGGATGCGCTGTTCACGCAGCTGCAGCCCTTGTGCGCCAAGCCATATGCGGATCGCCCCGGAATCGGCCGTGGCCAGCACCTCGGCCCCTTGCGCCTGCCAGCGCTGGACCACGTCCTGGCGGGGGTGCCCGAAGCGGTTGCGGTGCCCGGCCGAGACCACCGCCAGCCGTGGCGCCACGGCGGCCACCCACGGCGCGCTGGAGCTGCCGCCACTGCCATGGTGCGGCACCAGCACCACATCCGCCTTCAGCGCTGCCGGGTATGCCTTCAGCAGCGCCTGCTCGGCCGGGCGGCCGATATCGCCAGGCAGCAGGACCACGCCGTGACGGCTGGCGACGCGCAGCACGCAGCTGTCTTCATTCTCGGCCTGGCGGCTGCCCGGCGCCGGGTGCAGGACCTGGAAATCAACCCCGTCCCACTGCCAGCGCATCCCCTGCTGGCAGGGCGTGGCGCCAGCGATGGTGCTGCCCGGTGGCGCCAGCAGCTGCAGCCCGGGCAGCTGCCTTCGCAGGCTCGGCAGGCTGCCGGTGTGATCAAGATGGTCATGGCTGAGCATCGCCTGCTGGGGCGGCCCCTGTCCGAGCGCGCAGGGCCGGGACCAGAATGCGTTCGTTGCCGTCGCCGCCGGTCGGCGGCCCCACGTCGTACCAGAGTGCGTGCCGCGCCGTTCGCACCAGCACCGCGGTGCCCTGCCCTACGTCGTGCACCAGCAGCTCCAGTTCGCCTTCAGCCGGTGCATGCCGGGCGGGCCACAGCAGCGGCAGGCACAGCAGCAGGCCTGCCAAGGTATCGCCAGCGCCACGTGGCAGCAGCCACCAGAACACCCCCGCCACTGCCGCCGGCACCGCCCAGCGCGGCGCCTCAGCCAACCACCACATCGCCTGCGGGTGCAGCGCCAACGGCTGCAGGGCCTGCCAGCTGAGCTCGAACAGCCAGGCGGCGGCGCGCCATGCCCAGCGCCCGGCGCCATCATGCAACGCGTGCAGGCCGGTACCCAGCAGCGACAACGGCACCACCAGCAGGGTCCACCACGGAATGATCGGCAGATTGACCAGCGGCCCCAAGCGCGCGGTGCCGCCGAACAGGGCCACGCACAGCGGCAACAGGCCGAGGCTGGCCACGCCCTGGGCGGCCAGAAAGCCGCGCAGGCCCCCACCGACGCCGTCCGGCCCGGTTCGTGGAAGGCACCACAGCAGCCACAGCACTCCCCCAAAGCTGAGCCAGAAGCCGGCCGACAGCACCGACAGCGGCGCCGGCAGCAGCATCACCATCGCGGCCAGGGCCAGCCCCTGCCCCGCACCCACCGGACGACGTCCGGCACGGGCCAGTGCCACCAACCCGATCATCAGCGCCGCACGCACCGTTGGCAGCGCGCCGCCGGCGGCCACGGCATAGGCAGCTGCGGCCAGCGCCGCGCCCCATGCCGCTGCCTGCGGCCGTGGCCAGTACCGTCCCAGCACTGGGCACAGCCACCACGACACGCGGCACAGCAGCACGCCGAAACCCGCCACCACGCCCACGTGAAACCCGGAAATGGCGACCAGATGGGTCAGGCCCAGCGCGCGCAGGTGTTCCCAGTCGGCATCGGACAGGCCGCGGGTGTCGCCCAGGGCCAAGGCCTGCACGAATCGCGCGGCAGGATGTGCCACCTGCGTGGCGATGGCATCACTGCTGCGCTCGCGCCAGGCCGGCAGGCCCTGCGCAGGCGCGCTCACGCGCAGCGCCGGGGTCGCGCACCGTGCCATTGCCGGAAATACCGCGCAGCAATGCATGGCGTTCGCCGTCGAAGCCGCCAGGATTGATCCGCGAGCGTGGCGCGCACGCGCAACGACAACTGCCAATGTGATCCCGCACGAACCGCATGGCGCCCGCCCTCCGCCTGGTGCGCTGGCGATCCGCGCCACGGGTCGTTCCAGGTGACCTGCAGGCGCTTGCCACGCAGCACTGGCGGCGCATCGGCGTCATCCACGTGCAGCACGAAACGTGTGTAGCCGGCCCCTCTCTGTGGAAGATCGGCCACCCGCCCCCGCACCTGTACATCCTGCGGCGGCGCACCGGGTGGAAGCTGGCCGTGCAGGGCCCACTGCCCGTGCACTGTTGCCCATGCCAGGCCGAGCAGGACTGCAGCCCACGCGCGGCCGCGCCAGCGCAGCAGCCAGCCCGCGACGCCGGCAACGGCCATCGGCGCGCTCAGCCACAACGGCAGCAGTGCCGGCATCTGCACGCAGGCCAGCGCGCCCAGCACCAGGCCGGCGGCGCAGCCGGGGCCAAACAGTGCCGGAGCGGAACGTTCGGGAACCATTCCAGCAGCCTGCCGAGGGACGTAGCAGGTTGCCTATCGGGGATTTCCCCGCGTGGCTGTCAGCGCCGGACGCTACCGCGATGGAAGTTGACCCGGAAGCTGGCACCACCGCCAGCCGCCTCACCGACACTGACCGAACCGCCGTGATGCTGCACGATTTCCTTCACCAGATGCAGGCCCAGGCCACTGCCGCTACCCGCTGCGCGCAGACGATGGAACGGCTCGAAGATCGCTTCACGGTCGCCCACCGGAATGCCGGCGCCCTGGTCGCTGACCTCCAGCAGGCCACGTGCATCCAGGCGCACGCAAATGGTGCCGCGTCCGCCGCCGTGGACGATGGCGTTGTGCACCAGATTAGCGATCACCCGCCCCAGCGCCAGGCTGTCGCCATGGATCCACACTGGCATCTCGGGCGCATCCACTTCGAAGCCGTAACCGGCCCCCACCACCAGCGGCGCCAGATCGGCGGCCGCTTCGCGCACCAGCAACGCCAGATCCAGCCGCTGCAGTGCGCCGACATTACGATCAAGTCGCTGCAGGTCAAGCAGGTGCTCGGCAACGTTACCGAGCCGCGCAACGTCGGTCAGCAGCTGCGACTTCAGCTCGCCCTGCGGCAACTGCGACAGGCGCGCCTGCACCACTGCAATCGGCACCCGCAGTTCGTGCGCGGCATCAGCGAGGAACTTGTCACGCGCGGCATACCCCTGCTGCACCTTGTCGATCGCGTCGTTGAAGGCTTCCACCAGCGGTGCGACCTCGGTCGACACCAGCTGCGCATCCAGACGCGCCCCCGGCTGGCCGATATCCAGCTCCTTGGCCTGTTGTGCGGAGCGGCGCACGCCGCGCATCGCGCGGTGGATCACGGTCGGCATGACCAGCAGCGTGATCACGATCAGCGGCAGGAAAAACCACAGCCCGATCAGGCGCAGCACCATCAGCGCACCGTCCAGCAACCCGCCCTTCGGCGCCCCACCCACCATCACCGTGATGCGCCGCCCGTCCTCCTTGCGGATCATGACCCGCGCCACGTCCAGGTAAGGCGGCACCAGCGAGCCGAGTTCGGTGGCACCCAGCGTCGGCAGGCGCGCGAGCAGCGGGGCGTGGATCGCCGGAATCGTGCCGCGCTCCAGCCAGACACCCTTGTCGTCGACCGCCGCGAACCAGAGGTTGCCCCCGGCTTCGGCGTCGAGCTTGTTCCAGCGCGCCTGGTCCAGCACCAACCGCCCGCCTTCACTGTGCACGGCCTTGGCCACGGCTTCAGCCATGAACATGTCCATGCCCCAGGTGTCCTTGTCGCCCCAGGTCAGGATCAGCGCAACAACTGCGAACAGCACGGTGAAGGCCTGCGCCAGGAACAACCGCCAGGCCAACCCCAGCGTGATGGAACGGATCGGACGTGTCGGACGCGCCATCTCAGGCCTCCGCCAGCAGGTAGCCGACGCCCCGGATCACGTGGATTTCAACGCCCGCCCCGGCCTGCTGAAGCGCCTTGCGCAGCTTGGAAATGTGCGCATCGAGCGCATTGGACTGGATCTCATCGTCGAAGCCGTACACCGCGGCCTCCAGTGCCGTGCGGGTGACCGTGCGCCCCTGGCGCATCGCCAGTGCCTGCAGTACCAGCACCTGGCGCCGCGGCAGCGCCAGCGGTTGGCCCTCCACCTGTGCCTGCAGCGATTCGAAGTCGAATTCCAGCCGGCCCAGATGCAGGCTCGGTGTCACCATGGCAGAGGGCCGCCGCGAGACAGCACGGATCCGCGCCATCAGCTCCTCGATCGCCACCGGCTTCACCAGGTAGTCGTCGGCACCGACATCCAGGCCCTCGACCTTGTCCGACAACCTGCCCTTGGCCGTCAGCATGATCACCGCCAAGTTCGGGCGCAGCGCGCGTGCGGTGGCGACGAAAGCCACGCCATCGCCATCGGGCAGCTGACGGTCCAGCAGCATCAGCTGATGCACCGGCTCGCGCAGCGCAACCGCGGCTTCGGACAGGCTGCCGACCACGTCGGCGACCACGCCCTGCCGCTCCAGGCCCGACTGCAGGGCTCGGGACAGATCGGGATCGTCTTCGACCAGGAGAATGCGCATCAGGGGCTCGGCTACCGGAAACGGTGCCGATCATAGTGCCTGGCGCCAGGTTTGGGCGTCTTCGTGTGCCAGTTGCGAAGGCGCAATGTTCTGACAATGTTGTACCCGCACCATGCACAGCCATCCCCCGCAAAGTGGTTGATCGATGCCGTCGCTGTCCCCGACCCTGCTGCGCCCGTTGCTGTTCTCCGCTGCCATCGGCCTGCCGTTGATCACCCACGCCGCCGACCGGAACCCGGGCGTGCAGGCCGGTATCAGTGCCGGCGCGACCTCGGGGGCGTACGCCCACTACGACGTCAAGCCGCTGGTCGTACCGTCCATTGCCTGGCAGGGCGAGCGCTTCTTCGCCAGCCCGGGCTCGCTGGGCATGTACCTGTACAAGCGCGAGGGCCTGCGCCTGTCGGCGGCAGTCACGCCCTACACGCTGCGCTTCAAGACCGACGACGTGAACGATCCGCAGCTGCGTCGCCTGCACAGCCGGCAGATGTCGGCCATGGCCGGCATCAACGGTGAGTACAGCGCCGACTGGGGCATCGTCGAGGCCAGCGTGATGCGCGAGGTCACCGGGCACGGAGGTGGCATGGAGTCGCGCCTGCACTACAGCTATCCGATCCAGGCCGGTCGCTTCACCTGGGTGCCCAAGGTCGGCGTAGTGCACTCCAGTGCGCGCCTGCTCGACTACTACTACGGCATCACCGACGAAGAAGCGCTGCGCTCGGGACTTGCCGCCTACAACCCGGGCAGCGCGACATCACCGAGCCTGCAGATCGCAGTCAGCACGCCCTTGGGCACGAAGTGGCGCGCGACCGGCGTCGTCGCCAACCAGTGGTTCGGCGATGCAGTAAAGGACAGCCCGATGGCCCGTCGCGGTACGCAGACGTCGGCCTTCGTTTCCCTGATGCGCTCGTTCTGATCGAGCGCCCGCAACGGACAAGGACCCCCCCATGGCCTCCGTCTCCCCTGCTGCTGAAGCGCACGCGATCCTGCGTGCCCCCGACTTGGACAGCGCCGAGCGCGTCTACCTGGGGCTGCTGCCCGACCTGGAACACGTGAACGCGCTGACGCGCCGCGCACTGGGCCTTTCGCGTGCTGCCGATGCGGCACGCGGCTACGCGTTGTCGATGACGCTGGTGGGATTGCGCCTGCAGGAACTGGAGATGGGCGAAGCGACCGCAAAGGAACATCGCCAGGCCACGCTGCGCAGCCTGCGCCAGGCCTTCAGCGCCTGAGCGCAGGCCTGCGACGCCGCCGCTGCCGCAGGCAGCGGGAAGACTCAGCGGAACGTGGTCCACGCCAGCACTGCCGCCAGCAGGGCCACCCAGATCACCGCCTTGAAGGTACCCTCCAGCATGTTGCCGCCGAACAGCAGTTCGATGATGGGATTGGGCCGGGAAACCGGAACGTGATCACTCATGCGGCAGCTCCTTGCAGTGACGGCGCGATTGCGCGGTAGACCGGAGTCTACGCCTGCACGGCCCGGATTCATCGCCCCCCGGCCGTCTTTGGCGGTTCAATTCCGGCCTTCGTCGCAGGCCGGCTGCAGCACCCCACATGTCATGCCAGCCTGCGTGCACTTTCCCGCTGGAGCACCGTGCCATGCCGATGCTTGCCCTGATGCTGCTGCTCTCCAGCCTGTTCGGCGCTGGCAACGGGCC
Source organism: Stenotrophomonas sp. 93052_Sma (assembly GCF_056481145.1). Classification (NCBI taxonomy): domain Bacteria; kingdom Pseudomonadati; phylum Pseudomonadota; class Gammaproteobacteria; order Lysobacterales; family Lysobacteraceae; genus Stenotrophomonas; species Stenotrophomonas sp. 93052_Sma. The sequence continues at coordinate 1,630,686 of NZ_CM151134.1, read as the reverse complement.
CACTGAAGAGGCCCTTCGCAGCCAGATCCTGCTTGCCGAAACCCAGCAGCCGGACGTCGTACGACAGGATTGCGGTTCGCCCTCCCTGCTGCTTTACCGGCTGCGCCAGGACCGGGTCCTGAGGCTGGCCAACCAGCCCCTGCAACACGAACCCGGCGTTGCCCAGCCCACGCGTGGTGCGACGGTTCGCGTCGCCCAGCTCTGGGAGCGCGTGGACGGTCACTGGAAGCTGCAGCGGATGATCAGCGTCGAAGACCTGGTCGTGCAACGCTGACCATGTGGAACCGTGATCGATGCCTGAAACGAGAAAAGCCGGCACAAGGCCGGCTTCCGTCGTGATCCACCGCTGCACCGGCAATGCCGGGAGCCAGGTGGTGGGCGGTACAGGGTTCGAACCTGTGACCCCTACCATGTCAAGGTAGTGCTCTACCGCTGAGCTAACCGCCCATCTTGTTCTTGCCGCCCGAAAGCTGGCCTTGCTACGTAAAAACCCGGCGCCAAGGCCGGGCTTTGCAGTTCACGACAGCCCCCTTCCAGAGACTTCGTGGTGGGCGGTACAGGGTTCGAACCTGTGACCCCTACCATGTCAAGGTAGTGCTCTACCGCTGAGCTAACCGCCCGTTTTTGCTTCTGAACGTCCGCGATTGCGTCGGTGCAGGCCGCGTATATTACGGATGCCGGCCGTGAAGCGCAACACTTTTGTGAAGAAGATGCTGCACTGCCGCGTTCAGCCCAGACTCGCTTCCTTCAGCTGCCGGATCTGGTCACGTACGCGCGCGGCATCCTCGAATTCCAGGTCCTTGGCGTGCTGGTACATCTGCTGCTCCAGCGCCTTGAGACGGGACGCCAGCTGGGCCGGGCTGAGCGATCGATAGTCACTCCCCTCCTCGGCAACGCCGGGCCTGCCCTTGCCCTTGCCCTTCTTTGCTTCCTTCTCGGCCGCATCGGGCCGCGCCTTCCAGCACGTCGGTGATCGGACGCGCCACCGAGCGCGGCACGATGCCGTGCTGCTCGTTGTATTCGACCTGCTTGGCGCGACGGCGGTCGGTCTCGTCGATCGCCGCCTGCATCGAGCGGGTGATCTTGTCCGCATACAGGATCGCCTTGCCACGCACGTTGCGGGCGGCACGGCCGATGGTCTGGATCAGCGAGCCGGTCGAGCGCAGGAAGCCCTCCTTATCGGCATCCAGGATCGCCACCAGAGACACCTCGGGCATGTCCAGACCCTCGCGCAGCAGGTTGATGCCCACCAGCACATCGAACTTGCCCAGGCGCAGGTCGCGGATGATCTCCACGCGCTCGACCGTGTCCACGTCCGAGTGCAGGTAACGCACGCGGATGCCGTGCTCGGTCAGGTATTCGGTGAGATTTTCGGCCATGCGCTTGGTCAGCGTCGTGACCAGCACCCGGTCACCGGCCTTGATGCGCGCGTTGGCCTCGCTCATCAGGTCGTCAACCTGGGTGCCGACCGGGCGGATCTCCACCACCGGGTCGATCAGCCCGGTGGGGCGTACGACCAGTTCGGTGATCTCGTCACCGGCCTCGCGGTACTCATAGGGGCCTGGCGTGGCCGACACATAGATGCTGCGCGGGCAGCGCTCTTCCCACTCCTCGAAGCGCAGCGGCCGGTTGTCCAGCGCCGAGGGCAGCCGGAACCCGAACTCGACCAGCGTCTCCTTGCGCGAACGGTCGCCCTTGAACATGGCACCGATCTGCGGAATGGTCACGTGCGATTCGTCGATCACCAGCAGCGCGTCGGCTGGCAGGTAGTCGAACAACGTCGGCGGCGGTTCGCCGGCGTTCTTGCCGGTCAGGTGCCGGGAGTAGTTCTCGATGCCGTTGCAGTAGCCGACCTCGGCCATCATTTCCAGATCGAACTGGGTACGCTGCGCCAGGCGCTGCGCCTCCACCAGCTTGTTCTGCGCGTACAGCTGCTCCAGGCGCTCCTTCAGCTCGACCTTGATCGTCTCGATCGCCGCCAGCACACGCTCGCGCGTGGTGGCGTAATGGGTCTTCGGGTAGACCGTGAAGCGCTGCATGTTGCGCAGCGTCTCGCCGGTGAGCGGATCGAACAACGTGATCTTCTCGACCTCGCCATCAAACAGCTCCAGGCGCAGCGCCTCGCTGTCCGACTCGGCCGGGAACACGTCGATGACTTCACCACGCACGCGGAAGGTACCGCGCTGCAGCTCGTATTCGTTGCGCGTGTACTGCAGCTGGGTGAGGTGGTTGATCAGGTCGCGCTGGTCGATGCGCTCGCCCTTGGACAGGATCAGGCGCAGCGACAGGTAGTCTTCCGGCGCGCCCAGGCCATAGATCGCGGACACCGTCGCCACCACGATCGCGTCCGGGCGCGACAGCAGGGTCTTGGTCGCCGCCAGCCGCATCTGCTCGATGTGCTCGTTGATCGAACTGTCCTTCTCGATGAAGGTGTCCGACGATGGCACGTAGGCTTCCGGTTGGTAGTAGTCGTAGTAGCTGACGAAGTACTCCACCGCGTTGTGCGGGAAGAACGCCTTGAACTCGCCATACAGCTGCGCCGCCAGCGTCTTGTTCGGCGCCATGATCAGCGTCGGCTTCTGCACGTTCTGGATGACGTTGGCGATGGTGTAGGTCTTGCCCGAGCCGGTCACGCCCAGCAGCGTCTGCTTGGCGATGCCCGCTTCGAAGTTGCTGGTCAGCTTCGCGATGGCATCAGGCTGGTCGCCCGCCGGCGAATACGGCGAGACGAGTTCAAAACGGTCGCTCATGGTGGTGCCAGTTCCCGGGAGTGGTGAGTATACGGGGCATGGAGTGACGGCCCGCTGAGGGGTTTCCGGGCAGGTGAGCGCGGCGTTGGCTGATGGTGAATGCCCCGGCGTACGTCGAGGCTGGAGGCATGTCCCATCGTCTTCGCCCTGCCCGGCTCCACCGCGGGCTCCATCTGATCGAGCTGCTGATCGCCGTCATGGTGCTGTCGGTCCTGCTGGCGTTGGCCTGGGGCCCTTGGCAACGCACGCTGCGGCACTTCCAGGCGGAAGCGCTGCGCGCCGAACTGGTCGCCAGCCTGTCGATGGCGCGCAGCGCCGCCATCACCGAACACCGCCGCGTGACGGTCTGCGGATCGTCGGACGGCATGATGTGTGACCAGGCATGGAGCCAGGGCTGGCGGGTGCAGGCCGAACCGGCCAACAGCGCGACCGCCGCCGCAAGGGAACTGCGCGTGCACAGGACACGCCAGCGTCATGTCGACCTGCGCACCAGCGATCATCGGCCCGACGTGCGGTTCCGGCCCGACGGCCGCAATGCCGGTACCAACCAGTCCATCGTGTTGTGCGTGGATGGACAGGAGCACAGCCGCGTCATCATCAGCGTCCCCGGACGGGTCAGGAGCCAGCGCCCGCGCAGGTCCACCCCCTGCTGAAACCTGCAATGCCATCGTGGAAACGAAAAAAGCCGCGGTTTCTCGCGGCTTTTTCGAATCTGGCGCCCGAAGTTGGACTCGAACCAACGACCCCCTGATTAACAGTCAAGTGCTCTAACCGGCTGAGCTATTCGGGCGGGGTGCGCATTTTAGCCAGCATTTGCAGGGGAGTGCAAGCCCTTTTTCCACGTGCGATGCCCAACCGTTACCAGCACTCCGCATTGGTCTTCTTGTCCGGCGTCTTGCGTCCGGCCTGATCCAGTGTCAGCGTGCCGCACACATCCTTGTCCTGGCCGGTTTCCGGCACCGCCTGCAGCGTGTAGGTGCTGGCCGTGGCCTTGCCGTTCAGGGACAGCGTGTAGCGCTTGTTGCCCTGTCGCGGTGACTGGTTGAACGGCAGCGAGAAACCGTCATAGCTGTTCTGCACCGTATGGTAGCGCTCGAGCAACTGTGCGATCTCGACCAGATCGGCCTTGGCCAGGGCCCGGTTCGTCTTCAGCACGTGCCGCTGATAGGACGGCAGGGCCACGGCCGCCAGGACGGCGATCACCGCCACGGTGATCATCAGCTCGATCAGGGTGAAACCAGCTGCAAAACGATGGGTTGAGGATGCGTGCATGGGCGATCTCATGTTCATGGTCATCAGCGGATCTGGCGCCAGGACTGGCGACCGCAGGCCCGCTGGCCGTATGCAGTATCCGCGCCCGGAGTGTTCAGCGCCACGATGCACCGGTCAATCGAACCATCGACCGAGCACTTCGGGTCGCTGGGATCGCAGCCCTTCAATGTCGTACTGTTGACGTTTGTGCCGAGTACGGGCGCCCCGGAAGCAACGTCACCACCACGGGTCAGCGCGCCGGCACCACAGTTCGCGCCGCACAGAGCATTGCCACCAACCTCATCGGTAAGGCCCCCCATCGCCGGCTGTCCTGTCAGCATGTTCAGTCGGTAGCGCCAGTTGACACCACCGCCCGTACCGCAGACCGCCTGCCCGGGCACGTAGGTTGTGAACATCACATTGCCGCCCTGCAGGGTCGGATAGCCGAAGAAGCGCTCACCTTCCACGCCTGTGCCGACCACCAGGTCCACATACCAGCCTCGCTTGGACGCGTAGTCCACGGCGTAGCCGGAGATGTCACGGAAGCCGGTTCCGTTGGCACTGATGGTTTGTCCGACCAGCACGTCGCGGCCGCTGATCGCACTGGAAAGATCGTCCCATATGCCGTACAGCGTCTGCACCGGCGAATTGCGGGTGACCGCGTTGTCGTCGGCAGTGAAGTAGCGGCCGGTACCAAAGAACAGGCTGACGCCACCGCCCGGGCCGGCCGACACTTCGATCGATCCGGTGATCGGCTGCGCGACGGCGCTGCGAACAGCGGTGAACAATGGTGTTCCACTGAGCGAGACATTCCAAGCGGCGGGATCGCCACCGGTCAGATCGAAGCGCCAGATGTTGCCCTGCATGTCACCACCATACACCGTGTCGGCCAGTCCACTGCTGTTGTGCAATGCCACGGCGGTGACGTGATTGAGGCCGTTGGCAATCGCGTACTTGGTGCCGGTCGGATAAAGCCGCTTGAGCACCTGGCCGTTCTGGATGTCGACCACGTACAGCACTGGCCGACCGGTACTGGAATTGACTCCATTGCCGAACAGGGCGACAAATCGCGGCGGGCCGTCCGGATCAGTGCCAGCGACAGGCACCACGACTGGTTTGCCGAAGGCAAAACCCATGTCCGATTCGGTCTTGCCGGATATCTCCCACAACACCTTGCTGGTATCGAAGCTGGTGGGCGTGCCGATATCAAGACCGAACACCGAACCATTGCCGACCGAGGTCGCCGAAGGGCCGCGCGAGGCACCACCGCCGCCGGTCGAACCAACCAGCACGGTATGCCATGCATCACCGTAGTAGACGTCAGACGAAGTTAGCCCGCCATCCACATAGTAGCGATGCCCATACGTGGGGTTGGCCAGTTCAGCCATGTGCTGCAGCGATGCCGACGGAATGAAGGCGAACTGCTCACTGCCAGCTGCCGTACCCGTACTGGCGTTGAAGCCATGTAGCATTCCGTCATTGGCGCCGACATAGACCATCGAAGGCATGCCTCCTGAGCCCGTCTTCGCGGTCAGATACGCGCGATAACGCGTACCCAGGGTGGTCTTCCAGCCCACTCCACCCTGCGCCTGCCACGCGGTGTAGCCGTAATCGTCCTTATTGGAGACGATCTCGACACCTGAGTTGACGATGTCACCGAGCAGTACGCTGCGGGGACGGAAACCGCTGACCGGGGACCCGCGCAGGTAGCTGACCAGGTCGGCCACTGTGTGCGAGCCGAACCAGTTGGGGATGGTGTTGAGCCCCAGGTTGCCCAGCTTCTCGGCGCGATCCCTCCCCGGCACGTTGTCAGCGGTGAAATCGGCTGCCGCAGCGGCCACCAACTGGTTGGATTTGTTCACGTAGGTCGGTGCGGTCGACATCACGATCGTCCGCCCGGAGGCGCTCATCTTGCTTGACGCGCGCCACAGCTCCGCGCCGATGCCACCCGTTGCGGTGACCTGACTTGCAATGAGGTCACCTGTCCAATCATTGGAGCCCGATGGCACGGTGTAGTGCGCGGCGACAGTGAAGGATCCCGCGTTCACTCGCGCGCCGGTCGCGCTGCCGCCCACCGGCGCCTCGCCTGCAGCAGCACTGTCGAAGATTGATTCCAGTGCCGACTTGAGCTTGGCCGGATTACGCGCCAGGAAATAATTGTCCGGCACGCCAGGCACCTTGCTGTCCCACTTCTTGCCAGCAGGCACGCCGTACTTGGCGGCGTACCACAACGGGCTTTCCAACTGATTGGCCTGGCCACTCCCCAGGCGGTAACGCAAGACAATGGCACCTGTCCATTCTGCCGGCGGAGCGGAACTGGTCGTCAGTACCGAACCGTTCTTATCGCCAGGCCGCAGCACCAGTCGCTGCACGTTGTCGGACGCATTCGAACCCACGATCGTGTAACCGGTCAGCATCGCGTTGCCGGCATAGGCGGAAAGATTCTCAATGCGGACCAGCACCTCATCGCTGCCCACGGTATTGCGTACGGCATTGTTGCTGCACTCTGCACTGCTGGAACGCCAGCAGATGTTGCGGAAGTTGGTGTTGTCGCCGTCGCTGCAGGTAGCGCCCACGCAGTAGCTGAGCATGGAGACCACGTCGTTGTCGTGGTCATTGCCCCACAACGAGTCCTCCCATACCAGCGAGAAACTGCCAGCCTTGCCGTCTGCACGGTAAGTACGTCCGTAGACGAAATTCGGCGAGACCGTCGACTGTTTGGTGCCGATGCCGACAGAACCGAGGAAGCAACTGCGCCAGCCATTGCTGGTGATTTTTGCCGAACCGGTGTTGTTGGCCTGGCACAGTGGGGCCAGGGTGATCTTGCCGTTGCCCACCGGAATCTCAAACTTGGGCAGGCTCTCAGCCATCGCCACGGTATAGGTGGTCGCCGTGAGCTTGTAGGTATCCGGCTTGTCCTGCACACGCGGACGCAGATCCGTCTCGGCAGCGGCCTTGGCCAGGCCGGCCATCAGGTAGCTGCCTTCCGTGGACGGGACATCCGGACAGATGCCGCGCACCAGCGACAGGCCCGTAACCTTGGCCGCACGGCAGATATCCTCGTGGGTATTGATCGAAGCATAGCGCTCGGTCAGGCCAACACGACCGGCCATGTAACTGCCGCCAGTGATGCCCTCAAGATTGCCGATCGCATCCGTTGCCGACGTCGCAGTCGCCAGGCCATTAATCGACCCGATGTTGTCGCTATCGAACGACGGCAGGCCTGAGGACATCACCAGGATGTTACAGGTGGCGCAGTATGAATTGCCGCCATCGTTCGGGGAACGGTAAGGGTCCTTCCAGGCAACCGAATTGGGCAGACCGCTCAGGTCTCCGGACGCACTGTAGATGCCCTTGGTTTCACCCTTGATGTAGCGCACAGCTTCGGCATACATCTCAGCCAGAGGATTGCCCCACGCACTGCATTTCTTCGAAGCATTGCCCGGATCGGTCAGATTGCCTCTGTCACCGAAGCCCTGTCGGTTGAGGATGCTGTAGTCGTTACAGTCATTCCAGTTATTGCTCCAGTTCCACTGGTCGATACGGAAGTTGGAGATGGTGTTGATGATGCCTTCCGCACCACCGGACAAGCTGTTGCAGAACTGACCGTTGGACAGGTTGATTTCGTCGCCGGCCGCACAGAAGCCGGTGCCGTTACCTGCGATCTTTCCGATGTTCCGCCGCACTACGCCACCATCGCGCGGATTGACATAGGTGCCCGTGACCAGACCGAAGCGAAGACGGCCGCTTTCGCCATACGACTGCAGCAGGCCAGCCGGTTTCAGGTAGTCCCTGGTGCCATCGTTGTACTTGCGGCAGAACGCCTCCGGGAAAGCTCCGCTGCCACTGGCGCAGACCTCAACCCGGACATTGAAGTTGGTGGCAGAGCCAGGTGAATCGGCCTTGCCTTCATCGCTTCGGCCAGTGATGCACTGGCGGCTGGCGGTGGCCGCCCACTCACCCCAGTTGCCCGACGCAGCGCGCATCAGCGGTGCACCACCGGATTCGATGGTAGCGTTGCAGAAGGACATGGTGGTCTTGTACGGGGTGAAACTGTTGATATCGCTACCGCTGTAAACCTTCACCCACGCGTGCAGATCATTGGGGATCTGCGCGCTCCAGCACGGTGCTGGCGGCGCTGTCGGTGATGCGATGACCGCCGTACAGCACGTAGCGCATCACGTCCAGGCGGCTCATCGTTGCCCAGTTCAGGAAATTGCCGGACCAGTTTCCACCGCAGCTGTGCTTCCAGGTGCCGCTGGCCTGTGCACTGGCCTTGAACTGGCCGCTGGCATAGGTGTAGCAGAGGTTGGAATCGAAGTAGCCGGAGTAATCGAACTTGTCCTGGTAAGTGGTGTCGAGGGTGCCATCCTCGTCCAGGTCGCTGTAATCGCTGTAAGCCTTGTTGAACAGCTGCTCGTCGCGCGACATCACCATCATCATCAGCGGTGGCTGGGTCTTCTTGCTATACAGCGGCTCCTGCGCGATGTCGTAGTCACCGAGCGCAGCAAACAGCGGGTAGACCAACGCACCCACGCCAGCCAGCACGGCAACAGCAGCGCCCGCGCGCAGCCAGGGAGTCGAGACGATGCGGGAGAAGCGGCGCGAAGTGTTCATGGAATGAAGATCGTGTCGATGACAGCGCTGGAAGAAGGATTGGCCGGATCATCACTGGCCAGGACGGTGATCTGGTAGATGTTCTCGGTCTCTTCGTTCTTGCGGCGCCCGAGCCCCAAAGGTCCGACCGGCACGCATTTATCCAGACGACGGGTGTTGATCGCCGTTGCCGCGGTCTTGCCATCGGCCCAGGTTGCCGGATCGAACACCGGGCTGCACTCCTCCTGGTTGGCCTCGAAGATCTTGCCGCTGTTGATGGCGGCCTGGATCGCCGCTTCCTGCACACGCACATCGGATTCGGCGTTCTGGAAGGCCTGATTGGAGCGCAGGTAGTTGGCCGCCATGCGCTCCTGCATGCTGGTGACCTGCATGCCTGCAATACCGATCAGCGCCAGCAGGATCAACATGATCAAGGCGACGTACAGCACGGCTCCGTGCTGGTGGCGGGACGATGCGAACGAAGGAATGCGTCGACGAGGATGCATGGTGGCCTCAGTTGCCAAAGAGGCGGTTGCGAAGGGCGATGGTGGTTTGATAGACGGCGCGCATGCGGCCGTCCGTGGGTGCGGTGTACGTCACACCCATCGACGTCAGAACGGCCTTCTGGTCAGCCTGAGGGGCCGCCGACGGGTCGGGACTCACCATCACCAGCCCCATCTGCACCGCCCCCACGCGACGCCAAGCGTTGGCGGCAGGATTGGCCGACGCCTCCACTGTTTCCGCGGTGCCTTGACGATCGATGAAACCGGTCGGATACACGCTGGTCAGTCCGCGATCCTGGCCATACAACAGCTGCATGTTCTCCACACCCTCGACCAGCGCCTCCGGCGCGCCAGCAACCAGTGCGCCGTTGGGGACCGCACTGAAGCGGACACGATACAACGAGGAGCGGGCGCTAGCCGCATCGTAGCCGACGTAGTAGAGCGCACTCTCGGCACGGTGCAGCATTGCCTGGCCAGCAGTGACCGGCCGGGTGAAGTTGCCGGTGTTGTTCGGCGCGGCTCCGAAGGTGATGGTGCCAGCAGCTTTGTCCACAGCGGCGCCTGGAAGATGGTGGCGCTCGCACAGTCGGCTGCACCGTACAGGCCCGGATCAGAGAGGCCGCTCTGCAGTACGGCCAGCCGCGCCTTGTCGAAGCTGAAGACCGGCTGCCCGGTGGTGCCTGCGCTGGCGGTGACCGGCACGCCATCCGGCATCAGGTAGCGCAACGCAACGATGTCGCTGCCATTGACACGATTGGTCATCGCCGCCGCGAATTCAGCGGGGAGTGCCGGTTTGTAGTCTGTACCCCCGGTTGCTGGTGTGGCGGTCAAGGTCAGCGCGTCACCCGGCGCAGTCGCAGTAGCCTCGTAGCCTTGGATGGATGTCTGGAAGTCCAGTGCCGGATGCGGTGCGGCGGCGAACGTGGTGAACAGAGAGGCGTTGTCGGGCGAGTTCCGCGCCTGATCGTTGACACAACCAAAATGTCCGGCCATGCGCAGTTCGCGTTGCAACATATCCATCGCGAAACGGCTGTTTTCCTGTACCCGCGCCAGCCCGTCGGACAACTGGTAGGCCGCACGTGACGCGGCAAACACCTGGACCACACCAAGCATGACGATCACGCCGATGGTCAGCGCGATCATCAGTTCGACCATGGACAAGCCGGCCATGTACCGGCCAGAAGACGGTGCGCGCATCAGAGGCCACTCCTGGCAGTGAACGTGGTGTCGCCAGCATCCGCATTCCAGCGCTCATCCCCCCAGCTCACACTGACCGAGTACTGGTTGCCGTTGCGCGCCACCTTGCCGGTAGCTCCCTCCCCGAGCGCCTTGCCGAGACGACAGCGCCAATCCAGGGTGAAGGCATCCCTGCTGATATCCTTGCCGGTAGGAGGAACGCAGTTCTTGGCCGCCGTCGTTGCTGTGTAGTCACCGACGTAAGCCGGAGCCATTGATCTGTTCACCCGCAGCTGATCCAGCATCTCGTAGGTCAGATTGGTCGCCTGGGTACGGTAGTTGGCACTCTGGACGAAGCGTACGTTCATGGTCTGCATCAGCGCGAAACCGAGCAGGCCAACGCCAAGCACGAGAATGGCGATCAGCACTTCGATCAGGCTGAAGCCCCCTTGCACGCCGCGCGGGGAACGGGATCGGGACGGCCTCACTTGCAATCCTCCTTCAACAGCCGGACCTGTCCGGTCGGCGAAATGCGCAACGTTCGTTGCAGCGGTTGCTTGCCGCAGGTGTCCGGGCGCAGGGTCAGGTCCAGCGATGCATTCGCCCGGTTGCGACCACGTGGGTCAAAACCCACGGACAGATCCGGCGTCCCAATCGTGGTCAGTCCGGGTCGGCCGGCGCTGTAGCGGAGCACGGTCTCCCCAGCGCTCAGCGCACCATCCCCATTGGTGTCCGCCCAGACCAGCCAGCCGTCGGCCCAGCTTTTGCCATCACATGTACTGCCCGCAGACGACGCACAGACACCCGCACCACGACGATTCTTCACCGCCTCGCTGCGAGCCAATGCCAGTGAAGCGATCAACTCGTTGCTCGCGGTAGCGATGCGATTGGATCGCAGGGTGCTCTGGAAACTGGGAAAAGCGATCGTGGCGAGCACGGCCAGGACCATGATCGTGACCATCAACTCAACCAGCGTAAAGCCGTTTTGCCGGCGCAAAGACATTGGACGCTCCCCAGCGTGTTGATGGCCACGATGGGCCATCGCCCTGCCACCGGCAAGCGGCGGCAGGATGAACGGTCATTCCGGGGCGACGGGCGTCAACGCCTTGACGGCCCGCCCTCCCCTGCCTGTCCCGGCGCGATCCCCATCGCGCCGGCGCAGGCTCAGGCCAGCACCTGGTAGCAGGGCTGGTATTCGCCGGAGATCTTCATCCGGCGCTGTTCGACGAAGGCGCGCAGCAGCGCGTCCAGGGCCTGCATCATGTCCGGATCACCATGGATCTGGAACGGCCCGAACTGCTCGATGCGGCGCATGCCGTCTTCCTTCACGTTGCCGGCAACGATGCCCGAGAACGCCCGGCGCAGGTCGGCCGCCAGCGCGTGCGGCGCGCCCGTGGTGCAGGTCCAGCGCGGCCATGGCCTCGTGGGTCGGCACGAACGGCTGTTGGTACTCCCACGGAATCTCGATGGACCAGTTGAAGAAGAACGAGTCCTTCTGTGCCAGGCGGTGCTCACGCACGCGCTTGATGCCGTTGGCCATCTTCCTTGCCACCGCCACCGGGTCGCCGATGACGATCTCGTAGCGCTCGGCGGCTGCATCGCCCAGGGTCAGGCGGATGAAGCGATCGATCTGCTCGAAGTACGGCGCTGCCACCGTCGGGCCGGTCAGGATCAGCGGGAACGGCAGGTCCTTGTTTTCCTCGCGCAGCAGGATGCCGAGCAGGTACAGGATCTCCTCGGCGGTGCCGACGCCACCGGCGAACACGATGATGCCGTGGCCGATGCGGACGAAGGCCTCCAGGCGCTTCTCGATGTCCGGCATGATCACCAGGTGGTTGACGATCGGGTTCGGCGACTCGGCCGCGATGATGCCCGGCTCAGTCAGGCCGATGTAGCGCGTCACGGTGCGGCGCTGCTTGGCGTGGGCAATGGTGGCGCCCTTCATCGGGCCCTTCATCGCGCCTGGACCGCAGCCGGTGCAGATATCCAGGCCGCGCAGGCCCAGCTCGTAGCCCACCTGCTTGGTGTACAGGTATTCGTCGCGCGAGATCGAATGGCCACCCCAGCACACGACCAGGTTCGGGTCGCCCGGGTTGAGGATGCGCGCATTGCGCAGCAGGCCGAACACCGCGTTGGTGATGCCCTCGGACGACTCCAGCTCGGCCGCGTAGGCCGGGCCCATCTCGATGGCCATGTAGGCCAGGTCACGCACCACGGCGAACAGCAGTTCGGCGACGCCGCGGATGATCTCGCCATCGACGAAGGCCATCGCCGGTGCATTGACCAGATCGATGCGCACGCCGCGATCCTGCTGCGCCACCTGGATGTCGAAATCAGGATACAGATCGCGCGCCGCGCGCGGATCGTCAGAGGCACTGCCGCTGGTCAGCACGGCCAGCGCGCAGCGGCGCAGCAGCTCGTGCATACCGCCGGCAGACGCATCGCGCAGGCGGGCCACTTCGGCCCGCGACAGCACATCCAGCCCACCGCGCGGGTAGATCCGCGCGTCCTGCACCGGCAATGCACGGGCTGATTTTTCGTTCGTGGTCATGTCCAATTTTTCGCTTCCTTCAAGGTTTCCGACTGTACTGCCGCCCCCTTAAAAAGCAAAACGGCCGGGAAGCCCGACCGTTGGATGTGTGCTTCCCGCGTTCGCCTTTCCGGGACCGCATCGGCGGCGTTGGCACCGCGCACATTTCCCGATGCTACGCCGATGCCAGGTGACCTGCAAGGGCTTTCGCATGAACGGAAAACGGCCGGGTTTCCCCGGCCGTTTTCACTTACTGCTTCAGGCTCTGATGGATCAGAACTTGTACTTCACGGTCAGCTGCATCGACCAGCGCGACACGGCGGTGTTGCCCTTGTCGTTGTTGTTTTCCTGGATCGACGAGTTGTCGGTACGGCCGGTGAAGTTGTACAGGTACTTGCCGGTAGCCGGGTCGATACCCGAGTAGTTGGCAACGCGACGGGTGGCGTAGAAGCCGTAATCGTCGATCAGACCCCACTTCTTGTTGAGCAGATTGCCGACATTCATGATGTCCAGCGCGATCTCGCCCTTGTGGGTCTTCGCAAAGCCCGGGAACTCCTGGCTGATGCGGACATCGAAGCTGTTGACCCACTTGGCGCGGTGCGCATTGGCCGGGACCACGCTGCCACGGTAGGCATCAAGCTCCGGATTCTGCGCCAGCCATTCGAAGAACTTCTTCTCCATGTCGGCGCCGCCGGTGAAGATCACGTCACCCGGGCCCTTCGGCACGTAGAACAGATCGTTGGTGCCTGCGCCGTCGCCGTTCACGTCGTTATAGAACACGTAGCTGTACGGACGACCCGAACGGCCTTCATAGAACAGGCCGACGCGGGTGGCATTGTCACCGAAGAAGTTGTGCTTCCACTCCAGGGTACCGGTGATGCGGTCCTTGATCGCATAGCGCGAGTTGTACGCAACGTTGTCGTTGGCGTTCAGGCTCAGCGTGTTGTTCCAATTCGAGGTGTTCTGCGAGCTGGACAGCGGGCTCACTTCCTTCGCCTGAGTGTAGGTATAACCCAGCGACCAGCCCCAGTTCTCGGTCAGCGGCTTGGCCAGCGAGAACGTAGCCTGGGAACCACGACCCTTGTCGGTGTTGCGCAGCAGGATCACGTCGCCGATATCGCTCGGACGGTTGACACGGTCACTCGGGCAGGTCTGATCGGTGGCCGAGCAGGCACGACCGTTCTTCTGGCCAGCCTGCATGCCGTTCGAGCCAGCATTGGCACCGTTCATGCCGTAGTCGTTCCAGTACAGCGCACGACCGTCCTGACCAACCGAGCGGTTGGCATTCGGGGTCATGACGTCCAGACGATCAAAGTACAGACCATCCTTGACCTTGGTGACCAGCAGCTCGGCCGACGCCACGATGCCGTACCACGGCAGTTCGTGATCGAAGGCCAGGTTGGCCTTCCAGACCGACGGCAGGCGGGTACCGGGAGCGATCAGGTCGACGTTCTGACGTGCCGAAGCAAGCGACGGGTCCGGGATGAACGGATTGTCAGCATCGAAGCTGAAACCACCCGGATTGCGGGTCAGGTTGTACTCGGCGTAGTTCAGGCCGGTGTTCTGGTAGGCACCCGCCAGCCACACGTTCGGGGCAGCACCGCCGAACAGGCCCACGCCACCGCGCAGCTGGGTCGGACGGTCGCTATCGAAGGTGTAGTTGAAGCCGACGCGCGGCTGGAACAGCTTCTTGTCGACCAGCTTGGTGTTGTTGAAGCCGTACAGCTGCTCGATGCGCGGGTTGTACAGGCGCTGGGTGCTGAAGTCCGGCATGTCAACGCGGACACCGAACATCAGGCTCAGGTTGTAGTTGATCGCCCAGGTATCCTGGATGAACAGACCCGTGTTCTTCAGGTGGAACTTCGCCGGAATGTCATCCAGGCTGCCACCAGCACGCGGCACGCGCACCTGGTACGCGGACGGGGTGCCGGCTTCAAACGCAGCCAGGTTGGCGAACTCATACGCGCCGTACAGGTTGCGACCGTAGAAGTTCATCAGGTCGTTGTCGGTGTAGTCAAAGCCGAACTTGACGGTGTGGTCACCGACATACCAGGTACCGGCACCGAAGGCGCTCAGTTCCTTCGACTCCACCAGGTTGGTGTGGGTGTTCTGCTCGGTACCCAGGTACAGCGAATTATTGTTGTCGAAGCGGACGCGGATCTGCGGCAGGTGCGAAGCGGCAACGCGGTTGGACGAGTAGTCCTTGTGCGAGACCTTGAACTCGGTCGAGAAGTTCTCGGACCAGTCACTGAACAGTTCACCCATCCAGGTCTCATACTCGGTCGGCTGGGTGTACCAGAAGTCACTCAGCGAAATTTCGCTGTTGCTGACCTTCGGGAAACGCACCACGTCCTGCTTCATCTTGTTGTAGCGCAGGGCCGCACGGTGGTTCTCGTTGATGTTCCAGTCCAGCTTGACCGCGTACTCTTCGATCTCGGTCTTGTTGTTCAGCGCACCGACGCCGCCGACCTGATAGCCAAGATCGGACATGCGCTTCTGGACGCGGGCGATATCAGCATCGCTGATGCCGCCAGCCTTGTTGTAGGGGCTTTCGCCAAGGCTGACGCCGCCACCGCTACGCTCGTACTTTTCGTAGTTGGTGAAGAAGAACAGCTTGTCCTTGACGATCGGGCCGCCGAAGGTCATGCCGTAGGTCTTCTCGTCCTTGAAGCCGTTAAAGTCCTGCTTGTCACCTTCCAGGCGCGAACGGACCATGTCCTTGTCGCGGTACGAACCGTACACGGTGCCGTGGAATTCATTGGTACCCGACTTGGTCACGGCGTTGATCACCGCACCGGTACCACCAGCGATGGTGGTGTCGTAGTTGGCCAGGTCGATGTTGATTTCCTGGATGGCGTCCATCGACACCGGCTGACGCTCGGTCGGCAGGTTGTTGGAGCCCAGGCCGAACGGATCGGAGGCGCTGATGCCGTCGATGCGGATGGCGTTGTAACGGGTGTTCTGGCCACCGGCCGAGATCGCGCCGTCAGCCTTGCTGACCTGCGAGATGCGCGGGTCCAGGCGGATGTAGTCCTGGATGTTGCGGTTGGCCGACGGCAGCGCGTCCATCGTTTCGCGCGTCACGTTGGTGCCGCTGCCCATCTTGGTGGCGCTGAACAGGTCCAGGCCGCCGGCGGTGGCGACAACGTTCACGGCGTCCAGGTTGGTGGCGGCCAGATCGCCGCCGAGGCTGGCGTTGACCGTGTTGACCTGGTTCAGGTTCAGGTAGACACCTTCTTCGGTCTTGGTGCCTTCACCGGACTTGGTGATGGTGATGGTGTACGGGCCACCCACGCGCAGGCCGCGCGCGTTGTAACGACCCGACGCGTCGGTGGTGGCACGCGAAACGGTGCCCGACTCGGTGTGGGTGATGGTGACTTCAGCGCCAGCGACAGGCTGGCCTGCAGAGGACATCACCTGGCCGCCGACACCGGCAGAGGTGCTCTGGGCGAAGGCGGGAGCGGTGGCGAGCGCAGCCACGAGACCAAGGGTGAGCTTGGACATCCGGAGTGGGTGGGTCATTTTTCGGTAGCCTCGATGCGAGTTGGCGATGGCGGAAAAAAAGCGCATCCAAACAGCCCTGCGGGTGGCTGGTCGGACATTTATCTGGGGTTCCCTACCGCTTGGCTGAAGGAAGCCACAACGGTTAACACTAGATTAACACGCTACGCCATCAATGTGACGGTTGTGCGACAAACGGCACCCGATCGCAACGCAATCGTGACGGGTTCTTCACTCCGCCTTTCCCCGGCACTCACTCGGCCGGGGACGCCCCGCTGGCATCGAGAATCCGGCCGCGCCAGGTGGCGCCAGCACCGGACAACAGGGTCACGGCCGCAGCTGCGGCGGCCTCCGGGCCTTGGGCGGCCGGGTCCTGGTCTACGGAATACGCCCGGGCGCGCAGCGCCGTGCGCAGCGGGCCGGGGTACAGGCCACTGACCCGTACCGGGCTGCGGCCAAGCTCGTCATGCAGGCTGGTGATCAGGCCGCGCAGGCCATGCTGGGCCACGCCATACCCCCCCCAATAGGCCTGTCCGACCCGCTCGGGCGCATCCACTGCAAACACCATCGCCGCATCCTCGCGCTGCCGCAGCAGCGGCAGGCAGGCCTGGGCCAGCCAGGCCGGCGCGGTCAGGGTGACGTGCACCGCGCGGGCGAAACTGGACGGATCGGCCAGTTCAAACGGAGTCAGGCCCGGGAAATGGGCGGCACAGACCAGCAGGCCGTCCAGCCGCCCCAGCTCGCGCTGCAGGGCCTGGGCCAGTTCGGCGTAGTCATCCGGGCCAGAGCCTTCCAGATCCAGCGGATACAGCAGCGGCTCCGGGCCAACGGCCTGGACCTGGGCGTAGACACGGTCGAGGCGGCGCGGCTTGCGGCCCAGCAGGACCACGGTGGCACCGGCCGCTGCGGCCGCAACGGCCGCCGCACTACCCAAGCCACCGCCGGCGCCGGCAACCAGCACCACGCGATCCTGCAACGGGCGGCCATCGAGCGCCCCGTCGGTCGGTGACGTCGATGGCCAGGCACTCATCCCTGGGTCGCCTCTTCGACGATGCGCTTGAGCTCGCCGGCTTCGAACAGCTCCAGGACGATGTCGCAGCCGCCGATCAACTCACCGTTGATGAACAGCTGCGGGAACGTCGGCAGGTTGGAGAATCGCGGCAGGTTGGCGCGGATCTCGGGTTCTTCCAGCACGTTGACGGTGCGCAGGGTGACAGCGCCGGCCGCCATCAACGCCTGTACGGCGCGGCTTGAGAAGCCGCACATCGGGTATTGCGGGGTGCCCTTCATGAACAGCACGAGCGGGTAACGATCGACCTCGGCCTGGATTTGCTGCATTACCGCCACAACCACACTCCTTGCTTCGCCGGACAAACCGACCGTGATGGTCGGCTAGACTGCCCACGGTAGCCGCCATTGTAAGCGGATGGAACCGGCTGCCGCCGCCCCCTGGCCACGAACCTGTCCATGCCTGTCGAATTGCCTGCCCTGCCCTACCTCTCCGGCTCCCTGCAGCCGCACCTGTCCGCACAGACCGTGGAACTGCATCACGGCCGCCACCATCGCGCCTATGTCGATGCCGTCAACGCCGGCATCCTCGGCACCGAGTGGGAGGAAGCGTCACTGGAAGAGATCGTCCGCCACGCCCAGGGCACGCTGTTCGATGTCGCCGCCCAGGCCTGGAACCATGGCTTCTACTGGCAGTGCCTGCGCCCGCGCGGCGGCGGTGAGCCGCAGGGGCGGCTGGGCGAGCTGGTCAAGCGCCAGTTCGGCGACGTGCAGCGCCTGCGCGAGGAATTCAACCGCACCGCACTGGGCCTGTTCGGCTCGGGCTGGGTGTGGCTGGTGCAGCATCCGGGCGGGCAGCTGGGCCTGCAGGCCACCCGCAACGCCGGCACGCCATTGACCGGCGAAAGCACCCCGCTGCTGTGCTGCGACGTCTGGGAGCACGCTTACTACACCGACTACCAGAATGATCGCGCGCGCTATCTGGACGCGTTCTGGCAGATGGTCAACTGGGAATTCGCCGAAAGCCAGCTGCGCTGAGGCAGCGGCTCCGCCACGGGGTAGTGCCGGCCGCTGGCCGGCATCCCCATACGCGCACGAACATACCCGATCTGCCGGCCAGCGGCCGGCACTACCGGGAAACAGTACGGAGCTTCACGCGCTCTCGTGCGCGGCCACCGCGTCCATCACCCGTGCCGAGTACACCAACGCGGCGCCTGCATTGAGCGACACTGCCACGCCCAGCGCCTCGGCGATTTCCTCGCGGCTGGCGCCGTGCTTCAGCGCTGCATCCACATGCACGGTGATGCAGCCGTCGCAGCGGGTGGTCACTGCCACGGCCAGCGCGATCAGCTCGCGGGTCTTGGCATCCAGGTGGTTGGTCTGCGCGCCGGCATTGGCCAGGGTGGCATAGCCCTTGACCGTATCCGGCGAGAGCTTGCCGATCTCGCCGATGCGGCCCTTCAGTTCCTTGCGGTAGGCATTCCAGTCGAGCATGGTCGTGACTCCTGTGAAAGGAGCTCCACGCTACCACCGGGAATGTTGCGCCGATGCCTGCACCGGCGCGCCACATCGTTGCATTGCCGGCCAGCGGCCGGCACTACCGGGTTCAGCGGTTGCGCAGCGCGTGTACCGCCGGCGCCACCTGGGCCTGGCGACCCAGCTCCAGACCCACCTGGTCCAGTGCATCGGCCAGTGCATCAGCAGCATCATCGCGCAGCGTGGCATGACCAACCTTGCGGCCCTCACGCGGCTCCTTGCCGTAGTCGTGCCAGTGGCCGCTGGCCTGGGCCAGCACCGGCGCGGGGTCCGGCATCGCGCCCAGCCAGTTCAGCATGCAGGCATGACCGAGCATACGGGTGCTGCCCAGCGGCAGGCCCAGCACAGCGCGCAGGTGATTCTCGAACTGCGAGGTCTCGCTGCCTTCGATGGTCCAGTGGCCGGAGTTGTGCACGCGCGGCGCCATCTCGTTGGCCAACAGCTCGCCATCGCGGCAGAACAGCTCCAGCGCGAACACGCCGACATACTGCAGGTGCTCGGCGACGCGACGGGCATAGCCGATCGCGGCCTCGTGCTCGGCGGCCGACAACACGGCCGGCGCCACGCTGGCCGACAGCACGCCGTCGACGTGCCAGTTCCCGGTGACCGGCCAGGCCTCGAAGCTGCCATCGCGGCCACGCACGGCAACCACGCTGACCTCGCGCTGGAAGGCCACGAAGCCTTCCAGGATCAGACCAGTACGCTCGACCTGCGCACCCAGCGCATCCCATGCGGCATCGATGTCGGCCTCGCTGCGCAGGCGGAACTGACCCTTGCCGTCGTAACCGAGGCGGCGGGTCTTGAGGATGCACGGCAGACCGAACTCGGCAGCCTTCGCGGCCAACTCGTCACGGCTGCGGATGTCAGCGAAGGCCGGCAGCGGAATGCCCAGCTGCTGGAACAGGGTCTTCTCGCTCAACCGGTCCTGGGCCACGGCCAGTGCGGCCGGCGGCGGGTAGACCGGCACGCGGTCGGCCAGGAACTGCGCGCTGTCGGCCGGCACGTTCTCGAAATCGAAGGTGACCACATCGACCTTGGCGGCGAAGTCCGCCAGCGCCTGGCGGTCATCGAAGGCACCGACGGTGAGCGGCGCCAGCGGGCCGCTGCAGGCGTCGGCGGCCGGGTCGTACAGCTCGAAGCGCAGTCCCAGCGGCGCACCGGCCAGTACCATCATGCGGGCGAGCTGGCCGCCGCCCAGGATGCCGACGGTCAGGCTCATTGGCGCGGATCGTCGTGGGCCATCACGTCTTCGGTCTGGCGTGCGCGGAACGCGTCGAGCGCCTGGCCGATCGCCGGCTGGTCACTGGCCAGCATTGCGGCGGCGAACAGCGCGGCGTTGGAGGCGCCGGCATTGCCGATGGCGAAGGTGGCGACCGGGATGCCGGCTGGCATCTGCACGATCGACAGCAGCGAATCCATGCCGTTGAGGGCCTTGGACTGCACCGGCACGCCCAGCACCGGCACGGCGGTCTTGGCGGCGATCATGCCCGGCAGGTGCGCGGCCCCGCCGGCACCGGCGATGATCGCGCGCAGGCCACGCGGGCCCGCCTGCTCGGCGTAACTGAACAACACATCCGGCGTCCGATGCGCGGACACTACCTTCACTTCGAACGGAACACCCAGAGCTTCAAGCTTCTGGGCGGCGTGCTGCATGGTTTCCCAGTCGGAACGGGAACCCATGACGATGCCGACAAGCGGCGCGATCGGGTTGGGGGTCATTGGCCGTCACCTGCCTTAAAGACGTATTCTAGCCATCTTCCACGCAAGACGAAGAACCATGGATCGCAAGCTGCTCGACCTGCTGGTGTCGCCGGACACCCGCCAGCCCCTGTCCCTGCTGGATGGCAAGGGCTTGGAAGCCCTCAACAAGGCCATTTCCACCGGCGCGGTGAACAAGGCCGATGGCAACCCGCTGGCGCAGCCGCTGCGCGAAGCGCTGGTCACCCGCGATCGCAAGCAGGTGTTCCGCGTTGACGACGGCATCCCGGTGCTGCTGGCCGAGGAAGCCATCCCGACCGCCCAGATCGCCGACTTCCCGGCCGCATGAGCGCGCTGCCGACGCCGGATGCGGCCGTTGTCGCCGCCGATGTCGCGCGTGCGCTGGCCGAGGACCTGGGCAGCGGCGACGTCACCGCCGCCCTGCTGCCCGACCAGGCCGACAGCGCCTACCTGCTGTGCAAGCAGGACGGGGTGATCGCCGGCCGCCCCTGGTTCGACGCCACCCACCGCGCACTCGATCCGGACGTGCGCATCGAATGGCATGTCTCCGAGGGCGACACGGTCACCGCCGGCACCGTGCTGGCCCTGCTGCACGGCCGAAGCCGCAGCCTGGTCAGCGCCGAACGCACCTCGCTGAACTTCCTGCAGACGCTGTCCGGCACCGCCACGACCACCGCACGCTACGTGGCGGCCGTGGCCGGTACCGGCACACGCATCCTCGACACCCGCAAGACCCTGCCCGGCCTGCGCTTGGCGCAGAAGTACGCAGTGCGCTGCGGCGGTGGCGAGAACCATCGTTTCGGCCTGTACGACACGGTGATGCTGAAGGAAAACCACATCCGCGCTGCCGGTTCACTGGCCGCAGCCGTGGCCGCCGCGCGCCGGCAATGGCCCGCGCTGCCGCTCGTGGTCGAGGTGGAAGACCTGGCACAGCTGCGCCAGGCGCTGGAAGCCGGTTGCGAACGCATCCTGCTGGATGACTTCAGCCCGGACCTGCGGCGCGAGGCCGTGCGCATCACGGCAGGCCGCATTCCGCTGGAAGTATCCGGCAGCGTGGGCCTGGGCGGCCTGCGTTCGATCGCCGAGGACGGCGTGGACTGCATCTCCATTGGCGGCCTGACAAAGCACGTGCAGGCGATTGATCTGTCGCTGAAGCTGGGCCCGCCGCCGGGCTGAGGCCTGACCCGGTTCTCACACCCGGCGTTCACGACAGCGCTGCGACGCTGCGGTCATCCCCCACAGGAGCCGCGCATGCGCCGGATGCTCTTGCCTGCCTGCCTGCTGCTGGCCGCAGCCCCCTTGTCCGCCGCGGCCGCCGAAGCCTGCGATGTGCCGCCCCGCTTCGGCCTGAGCCCGTTGGCGGTGGCCATCCGCAATACCGCCTGCAACGAGCACCGGCTGTGGTTCCGGCCCTTCATTGATCGCGATGGCCGCGCCGCCAGCCTCAGTGTCACCGAGGCCGAAAGCGATCACCTGGCCGACAACGGCCTGATCGCCTGGCAGCGCGTGGCCGGCTACTGGCGCAACAGCGGCACGCTCAACGCAATGGGCAGCATCGCCGGCGCCAACAGCTGCCTGGCACCGCTGGGTACGCGCTACACCGACAGCGACTGCCGCGCCTTCCTGGTCGACAACCCGTGGTCAGCCGCGTTCATTTCCTGGGTGATGGTGCAGTCCGGCGTTCCCGGCTTCAACACCTCGCCACGCCACATCGACTACATCCGTGCCGCGTACCAGGGCGGCCCCTCGGGCGTGCCGTACCGGTTGGTCGATCCCGCGACCGCAAAGCCCGCACCGGGCGACCTGCTGTGCTTCCTGCGCGACCGCAGCACTACGCTCAGCTACAGCGGGCTGGTGCAGGCACTGGGCAATGGCTCGGTGGGCCACTGGAAATCACATTGCGAAGTGGTGGTAGCGGCCAATCTTGGCGGCGACCAGACCCTGTACCTGGTCGGCGGCAACGTGATGAACACCGTGGCGATGCGGTTGCTGCCTCTGGACCGCACCGGACTGATCAAGCTGCCGCCCGCGCGCGAACGCAACAGCACCGGCATCGACCCCAGCTGCACGCCGGGCCGCGAGGACGAATGCAGCTTCAACCGGCAGGACTGGGCGGCGCTGCTGCAGTTGACCGCCACATCACCGCTGGTGATGCCCTCGCCCACTGCGACGCCGATGCAGCCCGCCCCGACACCGCAACCGGTCATCGTGCCCGCGCAACCGGTATCCGGCGAACCGCAGCCGCGGCGGTGAATCCAGCGCTTGATCCAGCGCTCGTTCGCCGCCATCTTTGCGGAATCGACCTCTGACGGCTGACGCCATGCCCACCCTGCTGCTGTTGCTGATTGCCGGCGGAATCATCTACTTCTTCTGGAATGCCGCACGCTCGGCCGCCGAGCGCGCGGTCGAGCTGGGCCGCAATGCCTGCCGCGCCGCCGATGTGCAGTGGCTGGACCAGGCGGTGCACGCCACCGGCCTGCGACTGTCGCGTGGCGAGGATGGACGGCTCGGTTTCGAGCGCACCTTCAAGTTCGAGTATTCCTACGATGGCATCGATCGCCACGTGGGCCGCATGGTGCTGCGTGGCGACCAGCTGATCTCGTTCACCGGCCCCGGTGCCGCGCGGATCAGCCAGATCCGGCCGGATGCGGAGGATGCCGAGGATGTCTAAGGGCTTTGAGTGCCGACCAACGGTCGGCACCCACCGGTAAATCCTGTAAAGGAAAACGCCGCCCATCGGGGCGGCGTCGGAAGGATTACTTGACCACGCGCAGGTTCGGGCGCCCCTTCGGCGGCGGACTGGCCGGCGGCGTATCGTCCGGCGGCGTGCCTTCCTCGTGCAGCAGTTCCTCGCTGGTCGGTGCGGTCTCATTGCCCGGAATGTCATCCGGCAGCGCCATGCCCTGCCCGGTCTCGCGGGCATAGACAGCCAGCACGGCGCTGATCGGCACCTGCACCGGGTAGCTGGTGCCGGAGAAGCGGGCCGAGAAGCTCACCATTTCGTTGTCGATCATCAGCCGCACGACGGCACGTTCGGCGATGTTGAGCACAACCCGGCCATCCTTGACCGCCGAAGGCGGGACCTGCACGCCGGGGACGCCGGCGTCGACCAGGATGTGCGGGGTCAGCTGGTTGTCGTTGATCCATTCCACCAGCGCCCGCAGCAGGTACGGGCGGTGGCTGGTCATGTGGAAGAAGTCTTCGGTCATGCGTGAAGTGTACGCGCCCGGCGCCCCGCCGGGGCGGATCGCCTGCACGCCGGTCGGCGTGCAGACGGGTAATGCGGGGCCGGATCAGACCGGCAGATCGCGCAGTTTCTTTTCCTGATCGGTCAGGCTGCGGACGAAACCGGGATGGCGGAAGATGCGGTTGCCGTAGTCCTCGATCGCCTTGCCGTCCTTCGGCAGCGGCACGTCCAGCGACTGCAGGCGCCAGATGATCGGCGCCATCGCGCAGTCGGCCAGGCTCATTTCCGGGTTGAGGAAGAACTTGCTGGCCTTGAACAGCGGCAGCGAGGCGGTCAGCAACTCCTTCAGGCGCTTGCGGCCGGCCTCGGCCTGGGTCTTGTTGCCCAGCTGGATGGCCTGCACCTGCGGTACCCAGTCGTGCTCGATGCGCAGCATGGCCAGGCGGATGCGCGCACGCGACAGCGGATCGACCGGCATCAGTGGCGGATGCGGATAGCGCTCGTCCAGGTATTCGCTGACCACCGACGCCGCGTACAGCACCAGCTCGCGCTCGACCAGGGTCGGCACCGAGTGGTACGGATTGAGATCGATCAGGTCTTCAGGCGGGTTCTGCGGATCGACCGGAACGAAGTCGAACGTGACCCCTTTCGCCGCCAGCACCAGACGTACACGGTGGCACAGCACATCGTCGTTCGAGGAAAACAGCGTCAGTGTATTGCGCATGCGTACGCTCGCCGCCATCAAAGGCTCTCCCACGACAGGAGACCGCCTGCCGCATCGGCGCCGCCGGCACCGTGCCAGCGGTCGACTCCTCCCCGAGTGTGCAACCGACCATCACAAAAGCCAATAGGCCCATGCAATGGTCGGCGGCAGAATCAGTGAACGTCCTTCCAGTATTCCTTCTTCAGCAGGTACAGCAGGAAGGTCAGCAGCGCCAGGAACAGGATCACCCACACGCCCAGCTGCTGGCGCTTGAGCGCGGCCGGTTCACCGGCGTATTCGAGGAAGTTGGTGATGTCCCGCACGGCCTGGTCGTACTGGCCGGCATCCACCGAACCGGGCGTTTCGATGCGCAGGCCGGTCACCGGCGGGTCCATGCCGGGGGCCTCGGGCTTGCCATGCACGGCATGCTGCAGGCCCTGCATTTCCCACAGCGGGTTGGGCATGGAGGCGTTCGCGAACAACGCGTTGTTCCAGCCCAGCGGCCGGCTGGTATCAAGGTAGAACGACTTGAGATAGGTGTAGACCCAGTCACTGCCACGCACGCGCGAAATCAGGCTGAGGTCCGGCGGCATCTTGCCGAACCACTTCTCGGCGTTCTCCTTGGGCATCGCCACCGGGATCGGGTCGCCGATCGCCGAGCCGGTGAAGTTGAGGTTGTTCATCACCTCTTCCTCGGTCAGGCCCAGGTCCTGCGCCATCCGCGAATAGCGCAGGTACTTCAGCGCATGGCAGCCGGAGCAGTAGTTCATGTACAGCTGTGCGCCGCGCTGCAGCGAGGCGCGGTCACCGAGGTCGTTGCCGGCCTGCAGCAGCTTGGCGCCGCCCTCGGCGGCGGAGGCCAGGAAACTGCCCAGCATCAAGGTGGCCGCCAGGGCCAGTCGGACCATCCAGCGCTCAGTCATGCGTGGTCACCCTCTCCGGTACCGGCTTGGTCCTGTCCAACCTTGTCCATAGCGGCATGGTGATGAAGAACGCGAAGTACAGGAAGGTCAGCACCCGCCCGATGTAGGTCTCGTGCACGTCGGTACCCGGGCCGGAGCCGATCACGCCCAGCCAGACGAAGCACACCGCCAGTACACCCAGCATCACCTTCGAGATCCAGCCGCGGTAACGCACCGACTTCACCCGCGCCTTGTCCAGCCATGGCACCAGGAACAGGATCGCGATGGCCGAGAACATCACCAGCACGCCGCCCAGCTTGTTCGGTACCACGCGCAACATCGCGTAGTACGGCGTGTAGTACCAGACCGGCTTGATGTGCTCCGGGGTCACCAGGCGGTTGGCCTCGGTGAAATTGTCGTGCTCCAGGAACAGGCCGCCGAAACCGGGCGCGAAGAAGATGATGAAGGCGGCGATGATCAGCAGGAAGCCGGCGCCGACGCCATCCTTGAGCGTGTAGTACGGGTGGAACGGAATGCCGTCGGCCGGCGCGTTCGGCGACCAGCGGTTGCCCTTCGGCCCCTTCTTGATCTCCACGCCGTCCGGGTTGTTCGACCCCACTTCGTGCAGCGCGCCCAGGTGCAGTACCACCAGCAGCAACAGCACCAGCGGCAGGGCGATGACATGCAGCGCGAAGAAGCGGTTGAGCGTGGCGTCACTGGGCAGGTAGTCGCCCATGATCCACTCGGTCAGGCCGTTGCCGATCACCGGTATCGCGCCGAACAGCGAGATGATCACCTTGGCGCCCCAGAACGACATCTGGCCCCACGGCAGCACGTAGCCCATGAAGGCTTCGGCCATCAGCACCAGGTAGATCAGCATGCCGAGGATCCACACCAGCTCGCGCGGCTTCTGGTAACTGCCGTACAGCAGGCCGCGGAACATGTGCAGGTAGACCACGATGAAGAACAGCGAGGCGCCCGTCGAATGCATGTAGCGGATCAGCCAGCCCCACTCCACATCACGCATGATGTATTCGATGGAGCCGAACGCCTCGGCGGCGTTGGTCTTGTAGTGCATCGTCAGGAAGATGCCGGTGACGATCTGGTTGACCAGCACCAGCAGCGCCAGCGAACCGAAGTAGTACCAGATGTTGAAGTTCTTCGGCGCGTAATACTCGGTGACGTGCTTGCGGTAGACCGGCATCAGGCCCGGCGCGCGGGCATTGACCCAGTCGGCGACGCCGCTGGCGGTACGGCTGAGGATATTGGCCATCAGGCAGCCCCCTGCGGATCAACACCGATGATGATGGTGTTGTCGTCCTGGTAGTGGTGCGCGGGCACCTTCAGGTTGATCGGCGCCGGCACGTCCTTGAAGACGCGGCCGGACATGTCGAAACGCGACTTGTGGCACGGGCAGAAGTAACCGCCCTTCCACTGCGGATCGTAGGGCTCGGGCCGGATCTCGGCGACCATTTCCGGCGAGCAGCCCAGGTGCGTGCACAGCCCGACCAGCACGGAGATCTCCGGCTTGATCGAGCGCAGCTCGGGGTTCTGCTTCAGCACGTACTCCGGCTGCTGGTCCTTCTCGCCGGACTCGGGGTCCTTGAGACGGCCGTCCAGCCCGTGCAGCGCATCGAGGATCGCCTTGGACCGTTTGACGATCCAGATCGGCTGGCCACGCCATTCCACGATCAGGCGTTGGCCTTCCTGCAGGGCGCTGATGTCGGCCACCACCGGTGCGCCGGCAAGCTTGGCGCGGGCACTGGGATTCCAGGATTTGATGAAAGGAACTGCGGTGAATCCGACGCCGACGGCGCCCACCACGGCTGTGGTGGCAGAAAGAAAACGCCGACGTCCGGTGTTGACTGGATCGTGTACCCCATCGTTGGCCATCCGGCACTCCGATATTGATTAGGTAGCTTTAAGGCTGCCAGCGGATCCGGTGGGGGCCAGAGCCGCATTGAATCATGGGCGAGTGTAGCGGAACCGTCGCGCGCCACACAACGCATTGCAACAACTCTTTCAGATGCGTGCCGCCTGACAGTCGGCGCCTACCTGTTCAAGGAGTGCCGACCAACGGTCGGCACCTACTGGTGACTCAGGGCGGTGCGGTAACGCTCGGCCAGCTGCCCGACCCGGCGCACGTAGTACTGCGTCTCGCTGTAGGGTGGCACGCCACCGTGGCGGTCGACCGCGCCTTCGCCGGCGTTGTAGCCGGCGGCAGCCAGGGTCAGGTCGCCGTTGAAGCGCTTCAGCAACCACGCAAGATACTGCACGCCACCGCGGATGTTCTGCCCGGCATCGTAGGAGTCACTGACCCCGAAACGGGCCGCGGTCGGCGGCATCAGCTGCATCAGGCCCTGCGCACCCGCGCGGCTGAGCGCGGTCGGGTTGTAGGCCGACTCGGCGTGGATGATCGCGCGCACCACAGCCTCTTCCACGCCGAACTCGCGCGCGGCCGAGGTGATCTCGGCCTGGAAGGCCGAGGTGTTCAGGCGCACGGTGCCGAAGTCCACGCGTGGATTGACCCCGCACGCGTAGCAGCGCTCCATGAAGCTGTAGCGGATGGTCCGCACCGGGCCGAGATTGGCGACCTGGGTCGGGCGCGCACTGGTGTAGTGGCGCACGCCGTCCTTCATGAAGGAATAGACCTGGCCGCTGACCATGCGTCCGGTGCGTGGGGCGACCGGCTGTGCTGGAGCAGCTGCGGGCGCGGATGAAGGTGTCGGCGCGACCGCTGCCGGCGTTGCGGCGCTGGCGGCAACGGCCACGGGATTGCGTTCGATGCTGGCCACCGTGGTCGGCGTCGGCCTTGGCGCGGCCACCACCGGGCGCGGCGCCGGACGGGTGTCGCGGCTGTAGCTGATGGTGCTGCAGCGCGCACCGGCCACCCGCTTGCTCACATAACTGGTGACGCCGTCAGGGCCCTGGCACTTGTACAGGGTTCCGGCGCTGGCCGGCGCAGCGGTCAGCGCAGCGATGATGATCGCCGTTGTCCCCAGTATCCCCTTCATGGCGGCGAGTGTCCCAGCTTCGCCGGGGCTTGCCAAGCGATGTGGCTCAGCCTGTGACCGACGGCACAGCCAGCACCTGGCCCAGCCCGGCCAGGCGCTGGGCCAGTTCGTCGCGCAGGCCCGGCGGCGTGGTCCACAGCGCCACCGGCACCCGGTCCAGGCTCAGGATCTGCGCCAGCATCATGCCCCGGCTCTCAGCACCCATGCGCAGCAGGCAGTGCTCGGCGCCGTCCGCCTCCAGCACTCCGCACCAGGGCGGAATGCGACCTTCCAGTTCAGCGCGGCTGCCGGCCAGACGGACGATGGCCTGCAGCGCGAACGGGGCCTGGCTGACCGCCTGCCGCACCATCACGTCCGGCGGCGCGGGGGTGCGCCGGTGCATGCCCGGCTCTGCACATTCCCGCACCGTTCCCATCCGGTCCACGCGCAGGGTACGCCAGTCCTGGCGTCCCAGATCCCAGGCCAGCAGGTACCAGCGCCGCCCGTAGTTGACCAGGTGCTGGGCCTCGACCTCGCGCAGGGTGACGGCCTCCTGCGCACTGCGGTATTCGAAGGCCAGCCGTGACGCCTGCCGACAGTACTGGGCCAGCCGCCCGAGCACGCGCGCATCGGTGGACGGAAGATCGGACAGGGTGGCGGTCGCTGCATGCACCTCGCCGGCCTGCTGGCGGCGACGGGTCGGCACCAGCGGGTCGAGCTTGGACAGCAGGCCACGCGCGGTGTCGTCAATGCCGGCGACGGTGGCCGAGGCCGCGCGCAGGGCGATGGCCAGGGTGGTCGCCTCTTCCTCATCCAACAGCATGGGAAGTACGGGTGCCCCTGCCCCCAGCTGGTAGCCGCCGCCAACCCCGGATGAGGCCTGCACCGGATAGCCCAGTTCGCGCAGGCGCTCGATGTCACGACGGATGCTGCGCCGGTCCACGCCCATGCGCTCGGCCAACTCGGCCCCGGACCACTGGCGACGGGCCTGCAGCAGGGCGATCAGGCGCAACAGTCGATGGGCGGTATGGCGCATGAAGGATCGAGGACAGAAGTCGTCCGCAATAGTGCCCCAGGATGAGCTCCAGTTCACCACCCACCGCAAGGAGCAATGCCATGACATCCCGCCAGATCACCCTGTACCACGCCGCCCGTTCACGCTCGAGCGGCGCCGTGGCCCTGCTCGAAGCGCTGGGTGCCGACTACCGCATGCAGGTGCTGGACCTGAAGGCCGGCGCCAACCTGGCCCCGGCCTACCTGGCCATCAACCCGATGGGCAAGGTACCGGCCATCGTCCACAACGGCGCACTGGTGACCGAGCAGGTGGCGATTTACCTGTACCTGGCCGACCTGTACCCGGAAGCCGGGCTGGCCCCGCCGATCGGCGACGCCCTGCGCGGCCCCTACCTGCGCTGGATGGCCTTCTACGGCGCCTGTTTCGAGCCGGCGATGATCGACAAGGCAATGCACCGCGAGCCGCCGCCGCGCCTGATGTCGCCCTACAACGACGCCGAGACCGTGCTGCAGGTGGTCGAGGCCCAGCTGGCGCAGGGGCCGTACCTGCTCGGCGAGAGGATGAGCGCCGCCGACGTGCTGTGGGGCAATGCGCTGGCCTGGACCACCGCCTTCGGCCTGGTGCAGCCGGCGCCGGCAACGGCTGATTACATTGCACGGATGAGTGCGATGACCGCTTTCGACCGTTCGCGGCAGATCGATGCGGAGCTGGCAGCGGCCTGAGGCATGCCGACGGGCGCGGCCGGGCGCTACCGGGGGGGCGGACCCGGAATTCCAGTAGATCCACGCCACGCGTGGATGACCCGCCCGCCGTGCCTGCGGGACGGAAAGCAGCCAGGCATGGCCTGGCTCTACTGGGCCGGCGCGCGCTGGGATGCGGGTAGAATTGCCCGCTTTCCCGCCACCCGAATGGATTAAGCGCCATGACCGGGACGCCAGACGTCTTTCCGCCCGCCACGCCGGGCGGTACCCCGCTCGTTGCCCTGCCCGCCGGTCCGCGCAAGCCCGACCAGGTGAAAGGCAAGCTGTACATCAAGACCCACGGTTGCCAGATGAACGAGTACGACTCGGCCAAGATGGCCGACGTGCTTGCCGCCAGCGATGGGCTGGAACTGACCGACAGCCCGGACGACGCCGACGTCATCCTGGTCAATACCTGCTCCATCCGCGAGAAGGCGCAGGAGAAGGTGTTCAGCCAGCTGGGCGTGTGGAAGGGCCTGAAGAACAAGGGCCGCGAGGTCATCATCGGCGTGGGTGGCTGCGTCGCTTCGCAGGAAGGCGAGGCAATCATCAAGCGCGCCGTTCGTCGACCTGGTGTTCGGCCCGCAGACCCTGCACCGCCTGCCGGAACTGATCCGTGCACGGCGCGAGCAGAAGCGCCCGCAGGTGGACATCAGCTTCCCCGAGATCGAGAAGTTCGACCGCCTGCCGGAACCGCGCGCCGAAGGCGCTTCGGCCTTCGTCTCGATCATGGAAGGCTGTTCCAAGTACTGCTCGTTCTGCGTGGTGCCCTACACCCGCGGTACCGAAGTCAGCCGCCCGTTCGAGGACGTGGTGGTGGAGGTGGCGCAGCTGGCTGCACAGGGCGTGCGTGAGATCAACCTGCTCGGCCAGAACGTCAATGCCTACCGCGGCCCGTATGGCGACGGCGAGTTTGCCGACCTCGGCCTGCTGATCCGCACCATCGCCGAGATCGACGGCGTCGGCCGCATCCGCTTCACCACCTCGCACCCGCTGGAGTTCAGCGATTCGCTGATCGACGCGTTCCGCGACGTGCCGCAGCTGGCCAACTTCCTGCACCTGCCGGTGCAGGCCGGCAGCGACCGCGTACTGTCGGCGATGAAGCGCGGCTACACCGCACTGGAATTCAAGTCGAAGATCCGCAAGCTGCGCGCGGTGCGCCCGGACATCTCGATCAGCTCGGACTTCATCGTCGGCTTCCCCGGCGAGACCGATGCCGATTTCGAGAAGACCATGAAGCTGATCGAGGACATCGGCTTCGACCACAGCTTCTCCTTCATCTATTCGCGCCGCCCGGGCACCCCGGCGGCCGACCTGGAGGACACGATCAGTGATGCCGAAAAGCACGCGCGCCTGTCGCGCCTGCAGGAGCGCATCAATGCGCACGCCGCCGGCATCTCCGAGAAGATGGTCGGTACCGTGCAGACCGTGCTGGTGGAAGGCCCTTCGCGCAAGAACCCGAACGAACTGACCGGCAAGACCGAGAACATGCGTTCGGTGAACTTCCCGGCGCCGGCGCGGTTGATCGGCCAGTTCGTGGACGTGGTGATCACCGAAGCGCTGACCAATTCGCTGCGCGCGCGCGTGGTGGCGGAATAAGGTTAGGGTGTGCCGACCAACGGTCGGCACCCACCGGAGTTGATGCCGGCCAGCGGCCGGCACTACCGGATGGCATGCCTCAATCCAATCGCTTGCGGAAACGCAGGATCGCCAGCGTCATCATCACCACGATGAAGGCCAGCAGCGCCAGTGCATCGTGCCACAGCTCCCACAGCGAGGCGCCGCGCAGCATGATGCCGCGCACCAGGCGCAGGAAGTGGGTCAGCGGCAGCACTTCGGCCAGCCACTGCACCGGCCGTGGCATGCCGGCGAACGGGAACATGAAGCCAGACAGCAGGATCGACGGCAGGAACAGGAACAACGTCATCTGCATCGCCTGGAACTGCGAGCGCGCGCGTTGAGATCAGCAGGCCCAGCGCCAGGTTGGCCAGCACCAGCAGCACCGCGGCCAGATAGATGTCCAGCAGGCTGCCGCGGATCGGCACCTGGAACAGCCAGGTGCCCAGCACCAGTACCAGCGTGGTCTGCAGCAGACCGATGGCCGCATAGGGCAGCACCTTGCCGACCATCAGTTCGCTGCGCGACACCGGTGTGGCGATCAGCAGTTCCATGTTGCCGCGCTCGCGTTCGCGCACCACCGCTACGGCCGTGAACATCACCAGGGTCATGGTCAGGATCACCCCGATCAGGCCCGGCACGATGTTCACCGCCGAACGCCGCTGCGGGTTGTAGAAGCTGGTCACGCTGATCGGACCACCGGCGATGCTGCCTTCGCGCAGCGGCCACGTGTTGCTGGTCGGGCGCGTATCCAGCGGCACCTGTGCCAGCTGGATCGCTGCGCTCTGTACCACGGTGTCGCTGCCGTCGACC
Organism: Stenotrophomonas sp. 93052_Sma; assembly: GCF_056481145.1. NCBI lineage: Bacteria > Pseudomonadati > Pseudomonadota > Gammaproteobacteria > Lysobacterales > Lysobacteraceae > Stenotrophomonas > Stenotrophomonas sp. 93052_Sma. Next base: position 1,598,146 of record NZ_CM151134.1, on the reverse strand, counting down.
AGCACCTGTACCGCCTCGCGTCCATCGAAGCGACGACGCTCGAAGTCGGCCGGCACCACGATGCCGACACTGATTTCGCCACGGCGCAGCGCCTGCATCAGTTGATCGGGCGTGTACGCCTCGCTGCGCGGCGTGATCACGCCGGTGGCGACCATGTCCTGCACCAGCGCGCGTGACGCCGCGCTGTTGGCTTGGTCAGCGACACCGGCGTTGAGATGGCGCAGGTTGAGATTGATCGCGTAGCCGAACAGCAGCAGCTGCATCACCGGAATGCCGACGATCATCGCCAGCGTGATGCGGTCGCGGCGCAGCTGCCGCAGCTCCTTGAGCATGATCGCCCACAGGCGGCGCAGGTTCATGCCGCCGGCTCCCGGCCACGGCCGCGGGTGGCCGCCACGAACACGTCTTCCAGGTTCGGTGCCACCGCCTCGATGCGGGCCTGCGGATCGGCGCTGGCCAGCGCGCCGCAATGCGGCGGCGTCCGCGACATCCTCGCTGCACAATACCCGCAGCTGGGTGCCGATCTGCGCCACGCTCAGCACGCCGGGCAGCTCAGACAGTGCGCGGCTGGCCTGGCGCGGCTGCGTCGAGGTGACCTGCAGCGTGCGGCCGTCCAGCCGTGCACACAGTTCGGCCGGCGTGCCGTCGGCCACCAGTGCGCCACGATCAAGGATCGCCAGCCGGTGGCAGCGCTCGGCCTCGTCCATGTAGTGGGTCGACACCAGCACCGTGGTGCCGGCATCAGCCAGCTCGAACAGGGCTTCCCAGAAATCGCGGCGCGATTCGGGATCGACCGCACTGGTCGGCTCGTCCAGGAACAGCAGTTCGGGCGAATGCACCACGGCACCGGCCAAGGCCAGGCGCTGCTTCTGGCCACCACTGAGCGTGCCACCCAGTTGTGGCTGGCGGTCCTGCAGCCGGTATTGCTGCAGCAGTTCGTCGACCCGCTGCCGGGCCTGTGCGCGCGGCAGGTCCTGGATGGCGGCGAGGAACTCCAGGTTCTCGCGCACCGACAGATCTTCATACAACGAGAAGCGCTGGGTCATGTAGCCGATGCGTCGGCGCAGCGCTTCGGCCTGCTCGGGAACCGCCAACCCCAGCACCTCGATCTGCCCTGCGCTGGGTTCCAGCAGGCCGCACAGCATGCGGATGGTGGTCGACTTGCCGGACCCGTTCGGGCCCAGAAACCCGTATACCTGTCCGCGCGGCACGGTCAGGTCGACGTTGTCCACGGCCAGAAGATCGCCGAAGCGGCGCGTCAGCCCGCGTGCGTGGACCGCGATGTCCTCGCCGGTGTTCAGAAGCGCACCTGCACCGGCAGCCCGGCCGGAAGCTTCTGCATGTCGGCGGCCACATCCACTTCGATCTCGGCCAGATAACTCAGCCGTTCGACGTCATCGCCGGTCAGTGCGTAGTACGGCGTGAACGATGGTTCGCTACGGATCGCACGTACATGCCCCTTCAGCACGGTGTTGCCGCCTTCCAGCTGTATCTGCGCGGCCTGGCCGACCTTCACCTGCAGACGCAGCGGTTGCGGCAGGTAGACGCGCGCATAGGGGCGCTCGCCGACCAGCATCACTGCCAGCGGCGCACCGATCGGTGCCTGGTCACCCTGCCGGTAGGGCAATGCATCGACTACCCCGTCGCGCGGTGCACGCAACTGCAGCTTCTGCAGGTTCACGCTCTGTACCACCTGCTGTGCCCGTGCGGCATCGGCGGCCGCCTGGCCCTGGGCGATATCCTGCACACGGCTGCCGTGCACCCGCTCCAGCCAGGCCTGCTCGGCAGCACGCACGCTGGCTTCGGCATTGCCGGCGGCGGCGCGTGCTCGATCCAGTTCAGCGGCGGCAATCAAGCGCTGCTGGGCCAACGGCTGGACCCGTCGGTAATAGGCACTTGCTTCGGCAGCCTGTGCGCGCAACGCGGCCAGTTGTGCCTTGGCCTGAGCGATCTGCTCCTGGCGTGGGCCGATCTGCAGTTCTTCCAGCTGCGCCTGCGCACGCGCCGTATCAGCCTGCGCTGCGGCGAACTGCGCGTCTCCCCGCGCCGGGTCCAGCTGCATCAGCACGGCCCCGGCCTTGACCTGCTGGCCCTCGCGCACCTCCACCGTGGCGATCACTTCGGCCGCCGGTGCCGGCACCGTGATCCGGTCCCACTCCAGCGTGCCCAGCGCAGTCGGCGTTGACTGCCCACACCCCACCAGCAGGCCGATGCCCGCCAGTCCGATTCCACGCATCCCGTTGCCGATGCCCATGCCATCCCCTCCTGCGACGGCGACACGGTGCCATGTGCCCCGTGCACCCTCAATGATTCCAATCAGCCCTGACGGTTTTTTCACCACGCGTGGGCAAGCCTTTTGCTGCAAGGCTCCGCACCACCTATCCACAGGTTGATTCGGCATCATTCCACAACCGTTGTGGAAATCCGGCACGACCTGGCGCTGTTGCTCGCCGGGCAACGAAACCTGCACTGCCATCACGATGAATGCCCCCCGCGCAGGCCCCCCGTGGCAGTGCTGCCGTAGCGACCGGCGACCATGACGCTTTTTTCACCAGGACCTCATGGGCCTTGTGGCACAAGCAGTGCGAAGGTCTATCCACAGGTTTCCGCGTGCCCCGTCCACACCGGGTGTGGAAAACGCTGTATCGACCGTCTGCTGGCCGTGTGCCCCGCACGCGCGCTACCCTTGTCCTCCCTGAATACACTGCGGTGGAAGGCGTCCGCCCCACCCCAAGCAATGAAAAGCATCGATCATCGAGACTTCACCCTGTCGCCGGAAGACAACGAGCGACTGGCCAACCTGTGCGGCCCCTTCGACGGGCACCTGCGCCAGATCGAGCTGAAGCTCGGCGTGGAGATCGCAAATCGTGGCTTCGTGTTCCGCATCAGCGGCCCCAACGAAGCCATTGTCGAGGCGCAGAAGCTGGTTGAAGCGCTGTACGCCGAAGCCGGCGAAACGACCTTCGACAACCATGCCATCCACCTGCGCCTGGCGCAGGCCAATGTCGAGCAGATCGCCGAGCGCTCCTACGAAGCGCAGGAGGTTGCGATCAAGGTCAAGCGCGGCACGGTGCGCGGCCGCGGCGCCAACCAGGGCCGTTACCTGCACCAGATCGCCACCCACGACATCAACTTCGGCATCGGCCCGGCCGGCACCGGCAAGACTTTCCTGGCCGTGGCCAGCGCGGTCGAGGCCCTGAATGAATCGCGGGTGCAGCGCCTGATCCTGGTGCGCCCGGCGGTGGAGGCCGGCGAGAAGCTGGGCTTCCTGCCCGGCGACCTGAGCCAGAAGGTCGATCCCTACCTGCGACCGCTGTACGACGCCCTGTACGAGATGATGGGCGTGGAAAAGGTGGTCAAGCTGCTGGAGAAGAACGTCATCGAGATCGCGCCGCTGGCCTACATGCGCGGCCGCACGCTCAACGATGCGTTCGTGATCCTGGACGAAGCACAGAACACCACCATCGAGCAGATGAAGATGTTCCTGACCCGCCTCGGCTACGGCTCCACCGCGGTGGTCACCGGTGACCTGACCCAGACCGACCTGCCCAAGCACGTGAAGTCCGGCCTGCGCGACGCCATCGACGTGCTGCGTGAGGTCGAGGGCGTCAGCTTCACCTTCTTCGAATCCCGTGACGTGGTCCGCCACCCGCTGGTCGCGCGCATCGTGAGCGCGTACGACCGCCGCGACCTGCATCAGATCCAACCTGGAGCAACTCCATGACCCGTGGTCCCGTGCGATTGGACGTCGCCGTCAGCTATGCCCTGCCGCGCGCCGGCCTGCCGGCGGCAGTGAGCTTCCGCAAGTGGGTGGCCGCCGCGTTGAAGGGCCGCATCCGCGAGGCCGATCTGGCCATCCGCGTGGTCGATGCCAAGGAAGGACAGTCGTTGAACCGCCATTACCGCGGCAAGGACTACGCCACCAACGTGCTCAGCTTCCCGGCCGAAGTGCCCGAAGGCCTGCCCAAGGGCGTCAAATTCCCGCTGCTGGGTGACCTGGTGATCTGTGCTCCGGTCGTGGCACGGGAGGCCGACGAACAGAGCAAGGCGCTCAATGCCCATTACGCGCATCTGACCGTGCACGGCGTGCTGCACCTGCTCGGCTGGGACCACGAGGACGACAAGGAAGCCGAGGCGATGGAGCAGCTGGAGCGGGAGATCCTGGCCGAGCTGGGCATCGACGATCCATACGCGGGCGAGCGCTGAGCGGGCCGCCGCCCGTCGCCAGGAACACGAGAGGAACAAGGATGACCTCGGGAAACGGCTCAATGATGTTTGTGATCGGCGCCACCTTGTTCGCCATGCTGCTGGTGCTGGGTGCCTATACCGTGCGCCGCGTCGGCGCCCGCGACCCCAGCGGCAGGCACTGGCTGCTGCGCAGCCTGGCCCTGCTCTCGCCCGTGTGCCTGCTGGCCGGGCTGGCGATCGGCATGATCGGCCCGCACCTCAGCGGACGGTTGGAACCGGCCCATCTCCCCGGTCTGCTTGAAACGTCGATGGTGCTGACGCTGGTGGGTGCACTGACCCTTCCGCTCCTGTGGCGGATGATCGTGCACCGCCGCCTGGGCCGCTCCGTGAACGCACTCCCGTTCTTCCACGCCAGCCGTACCTCGCTGCTGGTGCTGTTCGTGCTGGCTGTGATCTACATGAAAGTGGGCAGGACCGCCGCAGCGGAACTGATGCCCTGGCTGACCAGCCCGGGCCTATGGCCGGCGGTGGCGCGCATCGCGGGGCAATCGATGCAGGTCGCCATGCTTGCGGTCGTGCTGACCCTCTCACTGATGGTCGTGCGGCGGGCGATGACTGGTTTCCTGCGCCTTCTCACCGGGCTGTTCAGGCGCTCGCCGGGGCTATGATGGCGGCCCTTCGCCTGCGGAAACCGACCGTGTCACTGCGCTGCTGCCTGCCCCTGCTCTGTGCCCTCGCCGCTCCCTCCGCCTTCGCCACCCGCCTGGACCTGCCGGCCCTGATCGAATGCCGCCAGGGCGTGGCCGAGCAGGCCGCGCTGGCGCCGCTGCTGGCCGATCCGCTGAAGGCCGTGGCCCAGGGCCTGCAACCGCTGCCGCAGGGCAACCAGTTCATGAGCGAGTTCCGGCTGGCCAGCCCGATCACCGTCTTCGGCCAACAGACCGAGCGGGTGGCGGTGGCCGGCGCCAGCATCATGGCGGTGCTCGACCAGGCCGACCCACGCCCGCTGGCCAAACGGCTGGAATTGGAGACCGGCTACGACCAGGACGGCAAGTTCATGGCCGGCCGCGAACTGGTCAGCCGCGACGTGACCGACCCGAAGACCGGCGAGGCCCAGATCGAGTCGATCATCCTCAGCGTCTCCACCGTGGCCTCCCACCCCGGCAAGACCCTGGCCGGCTGCACCTACAGCCTGGACCTGCCCGAGGAGGAGCCGGCCCCGGCCGCCCCAACCCCGGGCACCGGCAGTCACTGACAGGCCGTCACATCCTGCTAGACTTGGGTCAACGCCCGGCCTGCCGGGTGCCTTTTTTCCAGAGATGTCAGAAGACGACAGTAGTAGCTCCCCTGCGGAGCACAGTGAAAAGAAGCGCGGCTGGCTTGAACGCCTGACCTCCGCCTTCTCCGGCGAACCCCATACCCGCGACGAGCTGGTCGCTGTCCTGCACACCGCGCAGGAAGAGGGTCTGATCGCCGCCGATACCCTGAAGATGATGGAAGGCGCCATTTCGGTGGCCGAGCTGACCGTGGGCGACGTGATGATTTCGCGCTCGCAGATGGTCTCGCTGCCGGTTGAAGCGCCCTTCCTGGAACTGATGAAGCAGGTGGTCGAATCCGGCCATTCGCGCTTCCCGGTACACGGCGAGAACAAGGACGACATCCTTGGCATCCTGCTGGCCAAGGACCTGCTGCGCGGCGTGGTTGCCGACAACGGCCCGGCCAACGTGCGCGAGCTGCTGCGCCCGGCGGTGCTGATCCCGGAAGCGAAGAAGCTCAACGTGCTGCTGAAGGAATTCCGCCTGTCGCGCAACCACATGGCCATCGTGGTCGACGAGTACGGCGGTGTCGCCGGCCTGGTCACCATCGAGGACGTGCTGGAACAGATCGTCGGCGAGATCGACGACGAGCATGACGAGGCTGAAGATCCCTCGGCGCAGATCGCCATCCAGTCCGACGGCCAGTACGTGGTCGACGCGCTGACCCCGATCGGCGACTTCAACGAGCGCTTCGGCGCGACGTTCTCCGACGAGGACTACGACACCATCGGCGGCCTGGTCACCGAGGCCGTGGGCCATCTGCCGGAAGTCGGTGACGAGCTGGCGCTGGATCGCTTCATGTTCCGCGTGGCCCGCGCCGATGCGCGCCGGGTACAGGCCTTCCACGTGACCGTGCTGCCGCCGGACGCGCAGGACGACGCTTGAAGCGCCGCGGCCTGATCCTCATGGTGTGGCTGGCACTGTGCGTGCTGGCCATGGCCCTGCCGCTGGCCGCCTTCGCGCAGCCGGTGGCAGCCAGACCTGCCGTACCCGCGACCAACGCTGAAGCCCCTGCCCCGCGCATCGGCGTGGTGACCATGCAGCCGGGCACCGTGTTCTTCGAACGCTTCGGCCACGACGCCATCGTCGTGGTCGATCCGGTCAGCGGCGAGGCAACCTCGTACAACTTCGGCTACTTCGATCCGTCCGAGGACGATTTCATCAGCCGCTTCGCACGCGGCGACATGATGTATTACCTGGTGGCGCTGCCGTTGCAGCAGGACCTGTCCTACTACGACGAGACCGGCCGTGGCGCCAGCGTGCAGTGGCTGGACCTGCGCCCGGACCAGGCGCGTGCGCTGGCCGCCGACCTGGCCGAGCGGGCCAAGCCGGAAAACGCGCGCTACCACTACGATTACTACACCGCCAACTGCGCCACGATGGTGCGCGACACGGTGGACAAGGCATTGGGTGGCGGCCTGCAGTCGCAGCTGTCGGGGCGCTCGCGCGGCAACACCTACCGCAGTGAATCGGTCCGCCTGGCGTCGCCGGCACCGTGGATGTGGCTGGGCTTCGATGTCGGCCTTGGGCCGTTCGCCGACCAGCCGCTGTCGCGCTGGCAGGAAGCCTTCGTGCCGATGCGCCTGGCCGATGCGCTGCGCCAGGCACGCAACAGCGATGGCCGTCCGCTGGTGCAGTCCGAACAGGAACTGCTGCCGCATCGTATCGATCCGGAGCCGAAGGAATTCGCGCGCCGCTGGTGGCCGTGGCTGCTGCTCGGGCTGATCGTGGCCGGCGGCGTGCTGGCGCTGCGCAACCGCCCGCGCCTGCTGGCCGGGCTGGCCCTGCCGTTCTGGCTGCTGTGCGCCCTGTTTGGTGGCGTGCTGGTGTTCCTGTGGGGCTTCAGCATCCACTACGCCGCGTGGGCCAATCGCAACCTGCTGTTGCTTTCGCCGCTGGCCGTGCTGCTGTTGCCGGGTGCAATCGCCCTGCTGCGTCGTCGCGTGCCGGGCCGCATGTTCAGGGTCGTGCTGTGGCTGCTGGCGGTACAGGCGGTGGCCGCGCTGGTACTGCACTGGCTGAGCCTGCAGGCACAGTACAACGTGCAGTGGATCGTGCTGCTGCTGCCCGTCCACGTCGCGCTGGCATGGGTGCTGGGGCGTACTCCTCACTTGTCCAAAACACAGCCCTGACGCACGATGGCGGGCATGTCATTGCCCGCCTCTGCTGCCGCGCCCGCCTCGGCCAACCCCGCCTGCGTCATCAACTGCGTCCACTACGATGACGAGGGCAAACGCCACGACATCACCCTGGATGCCATCAGCGATGTCATTGCCAGTGGCAACGGCTTCGTCTGGGTCGGCCTGTACGACCCCAATGAAGATGTGCTGTTGAAACTGCAGGAAGAGTTCTGCCTGCACGACCTGGCCATCGAGGATGCGCGCAACGCGCACCAGCGGCCCAAGGTCGAGACCTACGGCAATTCGATGTTCGTGGTGGTGACCACCGCGCAGATGGTCGACGAGCGCATCCAGTACGGCGAAACCCATGCCTTCCTCGGCCCGCGCTTCCTGGTGACGGTACGCCATGGCGCGTCGCTGTCCTATGCCCCGGTGCGTGCGCGGGTGGAACGCGAGCCGCAGCTGCTGAAGATGGGCCCGTCGTACTGCCTGTACGCGGTGACCGACTTCGTGGTCGACAACTACCTGCCCATCGTGCACCGCTTCCGCGACACCCTGGAGCTGCTGGAGAAGGACATCTTCGCCGACACCTACAAGCGCAGCACGGTGGTGCGGCTGTACGAGCTCAAGCGCGAGCTGAACAAGATGCGGATGGCGGTGGCGCCGCTGCAGGACGTGCTGGCGCAGCTGCGCCGCTACCAGGGCGAGCTGATCCCCGACGAAGTGAAGCTGTACATCCGCGACGTGCACGACCACGCGGTACGCATCAGCGATGTGATCGACACGCTGCGCGAGATGCTGGGCACCGCGCTGAGCGTGAACCTGTCGCTGGTGACGCTGGCGCAGGGCGAGACGGTCAAGCGCCTGGGCGCATGGGCTGCGCTGCTCGCCGCGCCGACGCTGATCACCAGCTGGTACGGCATGAACTTCAGTCACATGCCGGAGCTGAGCGAACCCTGGTCGTACCCGCTGATGATCGTTGGCGTGGGCGGTGTTTGCGTGGGGCTGTACCGGTTGTTCAAGCGCGCGAAGTGGTTGTAGGGCGTATCGACCAACGGTCGATACCCACCGGACAGGTAGGCCACGACCGTTGGTCGTGGCGCATGACCCGCTTCTGGTAGTGCCGGCCGCTGGCCGGCAACCGGGCAATGCCGGCCAGCGGCCGGCACTACCGTTCGGCATCAAGCCACGTAGACGGTCTTGATGTTCATGAACTCATGGATGCCGTGGTCGGCCAGCTCCCGGCCGAAACCGGACTGTTTGCTGCCGCCGAACGGCAATCGCGCGTCGCTCTTGACGATGGCGTTGACGAACGCGGCACCGCACTCCATGCGCTGGGCGAAACGTTCGCCGCGCACTGGATCGCGCGTCCACACGCTGCCGCCCAGGCCGAAGCGGGTGTCGTTGGCCACGCGCAGTGCCTCGGCCTCGTCAGCGACACGGATCACCGCAGCCACCGGCCCGAACAGCTCCTCGTCGTAGGCCGGCATGCCCGGGCCGACCTGATCGAGCACGGTGGCCGGATAGCCGGCATGTGTACCCGCAATCGGCTCACCACCCAGCAGTACCCGCGCACCCTTGGCCACGCTGGCCTGCACCTGCTTGTGCAGTTCGTCACGCAGATCGGCACGGGCCATCGGCGCCAGCGTGGTACCGCGCTCGTCCGGATCACCGTACTGGCGCTCGCCCGCGGCTTCCACGAAGCGCCGGGTGAACTCATCGGCCACCGCCTCGACCACGATGAAGCGCTTGGCCGCGATGCAGGTCTGCCCGCTGTTGTCGAAGCGCGACTTCACCGCCGCCGCCACGGTCTTGTCGAGGTCGGCATCGTCGAGCACCACGAAGGCATCGCTGCCCCCCAGCTCCATCACCGACTTCTTCAGCTGGCTGCCCGCGTTGGATGCGATCGAGCGCCCTGCCCGCTCGCTGCCGGTCAGCGTCACCGCCTTCACCCGTGCGTCGCGCAGCACCTCAGCCGCCTGGTCGTTGTCGATGTGCAGTACATCGAACACGCCGTCAGGCAGGCCACCGTCACGGCATACCGCCAGGATCAGGTCGGCGCACTGCGGCACGTTGCTGGCGTGTTTGAGCAGGGCCACGTTGCCTGCCATGAACGCCGGGGCGAGGAAACGGAACACCTGCCAGATCGGGAAATTCCACGGCATCACCGCGAACACACAGCCGATCGGCTCGTAGCGCACATAGCTGCGCTGGGCTTCGGTGTCGATCAGCTGCGGCTTGAGATAATCAGCTGCGTGGTCGGCGTAGAACTCGCAGGCCGCCGCGCACTTGTCGACCTCGGCCAGCGCCTCTGCCTTGAGCTTGCCCATCTCGTGGGTCATCGCCTGCTGCAGATCATCGCGGCGCGCACGCAGTTGGCCAGCGATCTGCTTGAGGATCGCCCCCCGCTCCTGCAGCGAGCACTCGGCCCAGCCAGGGAAGGCATCGGCTGCGGCCTGCAGGCGCTGCTCGACGTCGGCAGCACCCATCAGTTCATGGCGGTAGGTCACCTGGCCGGTGGCCGGGTCGACAATCTCGACGGTCATGGGGGATCTCCATCTGGAAGACCCCCATTGTGCGCCGCTGTCCGTGAGCCGGGTGTTGCCGACGCTGTCGACAAACCGTGTGCTCAGCCGTTGTCCTGACGTGCCAACTGCAGGTCGCGCTGGCGCCGCTTCTCGGCGCGGGCATTGATGTACCAGCCGATCACCGCGGCGATCGATACCGCCGACACCAGCAGCGTGGCCAGTGCATTGATCTTCGGGCTGATACCCATGCGCACCGAGGCGAACACCTTCATCGGCAGCGTGGTCGAGCCCGGCGTGGCGACGAAGCTGGCCACCACCACGTCATCCAGCGACAGGGTGAACGCCAGCAGCCAACCGGCCACCAGCGCCGGCGCGATGATCGGCAGGGTGATGCGCCCGAACACGGTCAGCCGGCTCGCGCCCAGGTCCATCGCGGCTTCTTCCAGCGACAGGTCCATTTCCTGCAGGCGCGAGGACACCACCACGGTGACGAAGCACAGGGTGAAGGTGACGTGGGCGATCCAGATGGTGGTCAGGCCACGCGCCGGGAAGCCGGGAATCGCACCCATCGAGGCCAGCAGCGCCATCAGCGAGAAGCCGAGGATCACGTCCGGCATCACCAGCGGCGCGGTCACCAGTGCGCCGAACAGCGGCTTGCCACGGAAGCGCTTGAAGCGCGTCATCACCATCGCCGCCAGCGTGCCCAGCACGGTGGCGGTACAGGCGGTCCAGAACGCCACCACCAGGCTGGTCCACATCGCATCCATCAGCGCGCGGTCGGCGAACAGGTCGCTGTAGGCGCGGGTGGAGAACCCGGCCCAGACCATCGCCAGCCGCGAGCTGTTGAACGAATAGAACATCAACAACAGGATCGGCAGGTACAGGAAGGCGAAGCCGAGCAGCAGCACGCCCAGCCCGAGGCCCTTTGCGCTACGCGGGCTCATGCCTGCTTCCCTTCCAGCAGGCGCTGCTGGGAACGGTTGAACAGCAGGATCGGCACCAGCAGCAACAGGATCATCGCCACCGCCATCGCCGAGGCGCCCGGCCAGTTGCGGTTGTTGAAGAACTCGTTCCACAGCTGGCGGCCGACCATCAGCGTCTCCGAGCCACCCAGCATTTCCGGAATCACGAATTCGCCGATCGCCGGAATCATCACCAGCATGCAGCCGGCGATGATGCCGGCCTTGGACAGCGGCAGGGTGATGCGCAGGAACGCCTGCCACGGCTTGGCACCGAGGTCGTAGGCAGCTTCCAGCAGGCGGTGGTCATGCTTGACCAGGTTGGCGTACAGCGGCAGCACCATGAACGGCAGATAGCAGTAGACGATGCCGATATAGGCGGCGGTCGGGGTGTCGATCAGCTGCAGTTTCGGCAGGCCCATCGACGTCATCAGCGTCTGCAGACCGGTGAACTGCAGGAACTGGTCGAGCAGGCCGTTGCGGTCCAGGATCGCCTTCCATGCATACACGCGGATCAGGAACGAGGTCCACGAAGGCAGCACCACCAGCATCATCGCCACGTTGCGCGCAGCCGGCGACAGGCGCGCGATGGCGTAGGCCATCGGGTAGCCGATCAGCAGGGTCAGGAAGGTCGAGATCGCCGCGATCTTGATCGAGCTCAGGAACGCCTGCGCATAGATCGAATCGCGGAACAGCGCCAGGTAGTTCTCCAGGTTCAGCTTCAGCGAGAAGCCGCCATCGGCGTACTGCAGCAGCCAGGTGTACGGCGGCGAGCCGACCCGGCTGAGCGAGAAGCTGATCATCAGCACGATCAGGAACGGCACTGCGAAGAACAGCAGCAGCCACAGGTACGGAATGCCGATCACCGTGGCACGCAGCCCCGGCAGCCAGCGCTTCAGGCCGGCGACGCTCATGAGGTCAGCACCACGCCGTCGTTGTCGCGCCAGTGCACCCACACGCTGTCACCCCAGGTCAGGCCATCGCTGGCCCAGCGCTGCGAGTTGGCGAAGTTGGCCAGCACCTTGGCACCGCTGGGCAGGCGCACGTGGTAGACCGAGTGGCTGCCGAAGTAGGCAATGTCCTCGATCACGCCCTGCGCCTTGTTGGTGTGCCCTTCCGGCTCGTCCTTGCCGATCATCACCTTCTCCGGGCGCAGCGCGAACGCGACCGGCTGCCCTTCATAGCCGGTGATGCCATGGGCGATGTAGATCGGCGCAGGGAACAGCGGCGAGCGCACGGTCACGTACTCCGGCAGGTCCTCGTCGATCACCCCGTCGAACAGGTTGACCGAACCGATGAACTCGGCGACGAAGCGGTTGGCCGGCTGTTCGTAGACCTCGTCCGGCTTGCCGACCTGCTGGATCCAGCCGGCATCCATCACCGCGATGCGGGTGGCCATGGTCATCGCTTCTTCCTGGTCGTGGGTGACCATCACGCAGGTCACACCCGACGATTCGATGATGCTGACCAGTTCCAGTTGCATCTGCGAGCGCAGTTTCTTGTCCAGCGCGCCCATCGGCTCGTCCAGCAACAGCAGCTTCGGCCCTTTGGCCAGCGACCGCGCCAGCGCCACGCGCTGCTGTTGGCCGCCGGACAGCTGATGCGGCTTGCGCTTGCCCAGGTGGCCCATCTGCACCAGGTCGAGCATCTCGCCGACGCGCTTGCTGATCGCGTCCTTACCCAGGCCATCCTGCTTCAGGCCGAAGGCAATGTTCTGCTCGACCGTCATGTGCGGGAACAGGGCATAGGACTGGAACATCATGTTAACCGGCCGCTGATACGGCGGCAGCGCGTCCAGGCGCTGGCCGTCGAGGGTGATGCTGCCCTTGGTGGGCGTCTCGAAGCCACCCAGGCAGCGCAGCAGGGTCGATTTGCCACTGCCGGAGCCACCGAGCAGGGCAAAGATCTCGCCCTTGCGCACGTCCAGATTGACGTCGTCAACGGCGACGAAACCGTCGAATTCCTTGCGCAGGTCACGAATGGAGAGATAGCCGGGCGCACCGGTCGTGTCGACGACGGTGGCTACCGGCTGGGCTTCAACGGGCATGGGGGCTCCGGGAGCGGGCGGTGGACAGCGGCCGCCATTCTAACGGCCGGGGGGCCCAGGGGATATGACGGCGGCAGGCGGAAGCGGCCGCTGGCCAGCCCCGGGGGCCCTGGGAGTGTCGGTTTTCCCCCGCCATGGTGGCCTGTCCGCGCAAAGGCCCGGGCTCCCCTGGACGACCCTGCGGTCGTCCCGGCCAGACACCACAGGCGACGCCTCGATCTGCAACGTTTTTCAGAACCGGATCTGTTGATGGCCCGGGGCATTCCCCGCGCAATGGCCCGGATCAAGCCCTTGCATGGACCCACCCTGGTGACTTCCCCGGACCGCCCCTCCCCTTTCCCGCCCCGCCTGCCGGGCTCCCTGCCTGCAACGCTGCCGCTGGTCATCATCGGCGCCGGCCAGGCCGGGCTGTCCCTCAGCGCGCTCCTGCAGGAAGCCGGCGTCGAGCATCGCGTGCTGGAGGCCGAAACCGTGGGCGCCAGCTGGCAGCGGCGCTGGGATTCGTTCCAGACCAACACCGCCAACGCGACGATGGCCCTGCACGACCATGCCTATGCGGGCGACGACCCGGAAGGTTTCATGGGGGCCCCCGAGGTGATCCGGCGGCTGCGCGACTATGCCGACGAACGTTCGTTGCCGATCAGCGAAGGTTGTGCGGTTCAGCGGGTCACGCCCGAATCGGGCGGCTATGCCATCGAAACCAGCCACGGATTGATCCGGGCTGGGGCGGTTGTGGTCGCTACCGGCGAATACCGGCGCGCGGATGCCCCGGGTCCCCTTCGCGCCCGCACCGGGTCTGACGGTGCTGCACTCCGGCGACTACCGCAGCCCCCGCCAGCTGCCCGACGGCGGCGTGCTGGTCATCGGCGGTGGCCAGTCCGGCGCGCAGATCGCCCAGGACCTGCGCGACAGCGGTCGCAGCGTGCACTGGTCACTGGCCCAGCGGCATTCGCATACCCGCCGGCTGCGCGGCAAGGACTCGATGACCTGGTGGGACATGGCCGGGCGCATCCACCAGCACGTGAGTGAAGCGGCCGCCGTCCTGGCGGGAGAAGCGGATGCGCTGCGCAAGGCCCGCACCGCCGAGTTCCCGCTGATTTCCGGCAAGGGACGTGCCGGCCTGGGCAGCTCGATCAGCCTGCTGGCGATGCACCGCGCAGGCATCAGGCTGCTGGGCCGGTTGCAGGAATTCAGTGGAAACACCGCCCGCTTTGCCGATGTCCGCCCGCAGCTGCGCACCGCGATCGAGGCGACACGGACCGAATATGCCTATCTCGATTCGCTGGCCAGCGCGTACTACGCCACGCGGCACGAACCGCGCACCGACGATGCCCGCTACATTCCCGAAGAGGTCTATCTGCACTGGGAGCCGGACGCCGCCCCGCGTGAACTGGATCTGCAGGCCGCAGGCATCCGCTCGGTGGTGCTGGCCACCGGCTTCGTCGCCGAATGGCCCTGGCTCGACGTGCAGGGCGTGCTGGACGCACATGGCTACCCCCTCGGCGAGTTCGGTGTTTCTCCGCGGCCGGGGCTGTTCTTCATCGGCATGCACAACCTGCAGCGGATGAGTTCGTCGTTCCTGTGCAACGGCGGTCGCGATGCACGTGACCTGTTGCCGGCGATCCTGCGGCACCTTGACCAGGGCGGCGGTACCGCGCCCGGCCAAGGATGAAGCAATCCGCCGGGCATGGCCCGGCGGCGCCAGACCGGCTTAACGGCCGGTCTTCACCTCGGTCCACAGCCGGGTGTAGAGCTTGTCGGTTTCCGGCGTGTTGATCGAATAGGTGAACATCTTGTCGGCCACGTCGGCCGGCGGGTAGATGGTCGGGTCGGTACGGATCGCCTCATCCACCAGCGGGGTCGCGGTCGGCACCGGGTTGGCGTAGTGGATGAAGTTGGTGTTGGCCGCGGCAACCTTCGGCTGCAGCAGGTAGTTGATGAACGCGTACGCGGCTTCCGGATGCTTGGCATCCTTCGGGATCGCCAGCATGTCGAACCACTGCGGGGCGCCTTCCTTCGGGATCGAGTAGGCCACGTGCACGCCATTGCTGGCTTCCTCGGCGCGGTCGCGGGCCTGGATGATGTCACCCGACCAGCCCACCACCAGGCAGGTACCGCCGTTGGCCAGCGAACCCACGTACTGCGAGGAGTGGAAGTTCTGCACGTACGGGCGGATCGACTTCAGCAGGTCGGCCGCCTTCTGCAGCTCGGCCGGGTCGCCGCTGTGCGGGTCCAGGCCCAGGTAATGCAGCGCGATCGGGATCATGTCCGCCGGCGTGTCCAGGATGGTCACGCCGCAGTCCTTCATCTTGCTGATGTTCTCCGGCTTGAACACCAGGTCCCAGCTGTTGGCGATGTCGGTGCTGCCGCCGAAGCGCTGCTTCAGCATCTCCACGTTGTAGCCGATGCCGGTGGTGCCGATCATGTACGGCACGCCGTACTGGTTGCCCGGGTCCTGGGTGGCGATGCGCTTCATCACCGCCGGATCGAGGTTGGCCAGGTTCGGGATCTTGCTCTTGTCCAGCGGCAGGAACACGCCGGCCTGGATCTGGCGACCGAAGAAGTTCAGGGTCGGCACCACCACGTCGTAGCCGCTGTTGCCTGCCAGCAGCTTGGTCTCGACCATCTCATCACTGTCGAACACATCGTAGGTCACCTTGATGCCGCTCTCCTTCTCGAAGGTCGGGATGGTGTCCTCGGCGATGTAATCGCTGTAGTTGTAGACGTTCAGGACCTGGCTGTCCTGCGCGCCGCCGTTGCCACCGCTGCAGGCGGCGAGCATGGCGGAGGCCAGGCCGAGCGTGAGGATACGCAGCTTCATCGGGTGCTCCAGAATGCGGAAAGGGGGGCCGGCGGGGCCGGCGACGGGTGCCAGCCTACCCCCCGGCGGCGGATTTTTCTATTCCAGATGCTCAGACGTTCAGCAGCAGGAACTCGCGCTCCCACGAGCTGATGACGCGGAAGAAGGTCTCATACTCCTTGCGCTTGACCGAGATGTAGGCGCGGCAGAAGCGCTCGCCCAGCAGCGCCTGCAGCTCGCTGCACTGCTCCAGCCCGTCCAGCGCTTCGCCCAGCGAGCGCGGCAGGTTGTAGCCCAGTTCCTTGGCGCTGCCGGTCACCGGCGCATCCGGTGCCAGCCGCTCGCGGATGCCGAGCAGGCCGCAGGCCAGGGTCGCCGCCATCGCCAGATAGGGATTGGCGTCAGACCCGGCGAAACGGCTTTCCACGCGCATGTTCTCCGGCGTGTCCAGCGGCACACGCAGCCCGCAGGTGCGGTTGTCATAGCCCCAGTGCACGTTGCTCGGCGAGACCTCGCCGAACACCAGCCGGCGATAGGAATTCACGTTCGGCGCAAAGAAGGCCATCGCCTGCGGCACGTACTTCTGCAGGCCGCCCAGGTAGTGGCCGAACACCGGGCTGAACTCGCCCTCGGCATGGGTCTCGCCGGCGAACACGTTGCTGCCATCGCTCACCCGCACCAGGCTCTGGTGGATGTGCATGGCGCTGCCCGGCTCGTTTTCCATCGGCTTGGCCAGGAACGTGGCATACACCCCGTGGCGCATCGCCGCTTCGCGCATGGTGCGCTTGAACAGGAATACCTGGTCGGCCAGGTCCATCGCATCGGCGTGGGTGAAGTTGACCTCCAGCTGTGCCGCGCCGGATTCGTGGATCAGCGTGTCCACGTCCAGCTTCATCGCATCGGCGTAGTCGTACATCAGGTCGAGAATCGGGTCGAATTCGTTGACCGCATCGATCGAGTACGACTGCCGCGCGGTTTCCGGACGCCCGGAGCGGCCGGCCGGTGGCAGCAGCGGGAAGTCCGGGTCGGTGTTCTTCTGCACCAGGAAGAACTCCAGCTCCGGCGCCACCACCGGGCGCAGGCCCAGCTCGGCGTAGGCCGCCAGCACGCGGCGCAGCACGTTGCGCGGTGCCAGCTCGTGCGGCTCACCGCTCTTGGTGTAGCAATCGTGGATGATCTGCGCGGTGGCATCGGCCGCCCACGGCACCATGCGCACCGTGTCCGGATCGGGGCGCAGCATCATGTCCGAGTCCGACGGCGAGGTCAGGTCGTAGTAATCGTCAGGGAACTCGCCGGTGACGGTGGTGGCGAAGATGCCTTCGGGCAGCCGCGTGCCGTAGTCGTGCGAGAACTTGTCAGCCGGAATGATCTTGCCGCGCGCGTTGCCGGTGATGTCCGGCACCAGGCACTCGACCTCGGTGATGCGCCGCTCCTTCAGCCAACGCAGCAGACTGCTTTCCTGCGGTGCGGGGGGCGTAGCCGTCTTGCGCGGGCGCGTTCGGGAACTCATCGGGAATCCAGTCGGTTCTGTTGGTGCTGCCGGCAAGCTTGGCCGAACGCACGGAAAATAGCGTGATAGAACGGCGAATCCATGACACGCCACTCCGGGTGCCACTGTACGCCGAGCACGAAATCATGGTGCAGGCTGCGTGCCGCCTCGACCAGGCCATCATCGGCCACGGCTTCGACCTGCAGCCCCTGCGCCAGACGAGCGATACCCTGCCCGTGTACCGAATTGACCTGCGTCCGGCCACTGCCGCTCCACCGCGCCAACCAGCCATCAGCGGCCAGGGTGACCGTGTGGGCCGGCCCGTACTGCACCTCCACCGGCGCCTGCGGGTCTTCGCGATGGTCGGCCAGACCAGGCACCGCGTGCACCTGCGGATGCAGGCTGCCACCCAGCGCGACGTTCAGTTCCTGGAAGCCGCGACAGATCGCCAGCACCGGCAGGTCCAACGCCAGCGCCTCGCGCAGCAGCGCGAACGCATTGGCATCACGGGCCGGGTCATGCGGATTGCCCGGCCAGCTGCGGCCGCCCTCGTAGTGCTGCGGTTCGATGTTGCTGACCGCGCCGGTCAACAGCAGGCCATCGAGCCCCTGCAGCCAGTGGCCAGCCGGCAAGGGCGGCTGCAGGCTCGGCAGTAGCACCGGGGTCACTTCGGCGGCCTCGGCCAGCGCGCGCACGTACTTCTCGCCGGCCACCGCGAAGCGGTGATGGCCGAGCACGGTGCTGTCGGTGGGCAGGCCCACCCAGGGCAGGCGGCGCATGGGAAAACTCCTTGGCGTGCCGACACGTTACCCGTCGCCCGGCGAACGCGGCAAGTCGTCGCCGTCACACCACGGCCGTCATGCATCGGCGAAACTAAGCGCGTGAACGCTGATCGCCCTCCTCCGCTCCGCCCGTCCGTACTGCGCCCGCAAGGCCTGCGATGAGCGCCGCCTTCCCGCCCAGCTGGTACGCCGCCAGCTTGCCCGAGCCGCCCGCACTTCCCTCGCTGCAGGGGAATGTGCAGGCCGATGTCGCAGTGCTTGGCGCGGGCTACACCGGCCTGACCGCAGCACTGGAACTGGCTACGCGTGGCCAGCGCGTGGTGGTGCTGGACGCGCAGCGGATCGGTTGGGGCGCGTCCGGTCGCAACGGTGGCCAGGCGCTGGTGGGCTATGGCTGCGAGGTGGACGAGCTGGAGCGCCAGCTCGGCCGCGACGATGCGCGCCACCTGTTCGACTGGTCGCGTGACGCGGTGCAGGCGATGCGCACCCGCATCGATCGCCACGGCATCGACTGCCATTGGGTGGAAGGCCATGCCAGCGTCGCCATCCGCGAACGCCATGAGCGTGAACTTCTGGCCAACTGCGAGCACCTGCAGCGCCACTACGACTACCCGATGCAATGGTGGGACCGTGATGCCCTGCGCGCGCAGCTGGACAGCCCGCGCTACCGCGCCGCGATGTTCGATCCGCTCAGCGCGCACCTGCAACCGCTGGCGTATGCACGCGGCCTGGCCGATGCGGCGCGCGGCCGGCGTGGTGATCCACGAGAACTCCGCGGTGACCCGCGTGCAGCGGGGACCACAGCCTTCCCTGCATACCGCTCAGGGCAGCGTGCGCGCTGCGCATCTGGTGGTGGCCGGCAACGCCTGGCTGCAGGGCCTGCTGCCCGAGCTGGAACGGCGGATCATGCCGGTGGGCACCTATATCGGCGCCAGCCAGCCGCTGGGTGCTGAACGCGCCCGGGCGCTGATCGGCAACAACATGGCCGTGGCCGACACCGCATGGGCTCTGGACTACTTCCGCCTCAGCCACGACCACCGGCTGCTGTTCGGCGGCCGCGCCAGCTACTCGGCCCTGCCCCCACCGGGCCTGCGCGGGGTGATGCAACGGCGCATGCACCAGGTGTTCCCACAGCTGGCCGACGTGGCACTGGACCAGGTCTGGGGTGGTTATGTGGACATTACCCGCAACCGCGCCCCGCATTGGGGCCGGCTGGACGGCAACCTGTACTTCGCGCAGGGGTTCTCCGGCCATGGGGTGGCCGCCGCCGGGCTGGCCGGCGAGGTGATCGCCGCCGCCATTGCCGGCCAGAGCGAGCGTCTGGACGTGTTCCAGCGCCTGCGGCATGCGCCCTTCCCCGGTGGCCGGCTGCTGCGCACGCCGCTGCTGGTGGCGGCGATGTCGTGGTACAAGCTGCGGGATGCGTTGTGGTAGCGGGGCCTTCCCCGCCACATAATCGGCGCAGGAGCTGGGGAGCACGTGGATGCAGTGGTGGAAAGACGGCCTGCTGGTGAGGATACGGGTCAGCCCCGAAGGGCTGGCGCTGGCGCTGCTCTATGCCCTCGCCTGCTGGGGTGCGCGCAAGCTGTCACTGGACCAGTTCTTCCTGCCTGCCGGCGTGCGGGTGGCCGCATTGCTGTTGTGCCCGCCCCGTCTTTGGCCCTACCTGCTGATTGGTGAGTACGCCTACTTCGCGCATCTGCGCATCCCCCTGATCAGCAAATACAACCTGACCTGGGTGATCCTCGCCTCGGTGTTCCTGATGCCTGCCGTGATGCTGATCGTGCGCCTGCACCGGAAGCTGCTGGCGCGCACCACGATCCTAGGCGTGATCTCCATTGCGGTATGCGCCGCGACGGTCATCAGCCTGCTCAACCTGGGAATCTCGTACCTGCTCTGGGAACCGTTGCATAACGCGTCATTTGTCACCAACCTGTTGCGCTATGCGCTGGGCGACTTCACCGGCATCCTGATCCTGGCGCCTCTGGCACTGCTGTGGATCCGCCGCGCCGAGGAACAATGGACGGTCCGGTCTGTTGCGGCCACCGTCGGAGCCGTCGGAGCCATGCTGGTCATTGGCCTGCAGGCGACTCCGGTACCTGCCTCGATCACGGCGCCTGGCTCGCTGCAGTTGTTGTTGATCCTGCCTATTCCCGCAATCGCCCTGACCTGCCTGCTGGGATGGCGCGGTGCGGCCATCGGTGTCGCCGCCGTTAACATGATTCTTGGCGTCAGCACCCCCGCCGACCATCCGACGGCATTCGACCCGGCCACTTTCGCTACCCAGCAGGCCATGGCCATCGCCAGCATCGCCCTCCTGCTGCTTGGCGCACGCATCACCCACTTCCAGAACCAGCACCGGTTGCGCGAGGAAGATGGCAGAACGGCCCTGCAGCTCGCACGGAATTCACATCTGGCCAGCGAGATGGACCTGCGTGAGCGCGCGGCCCATCTGCGCCAGTTGGGCGATGGCATGGACCTGTCGCTGAACGAAATGGTGAACTGGCTGCATGCGCAGGGCCATCACGCCGTGGCCGACAGCCTGCGGCATACCTCGGAGGTGCATTCACGCCTGTTCCGGGCCCAGGCCAGCATGATCTATCCCGCCGCCCTGGAACGGCTGGGCTTGTACGTGGCCTTGCAGGCGGGTGGAGTGCGTGAGGCTTGGGGCAATACCCACCGGATCAATCAACCCTGGTTGATGGGCGATCCCTGCGCCCTCAGCCCTGGCTTGCAGCTGGCAGCCTATCGCTCGATCGTCGAGGCAGTGTCCATCCTGCTTGGCAACGAATCCGGTCAACTCACCGTGCGAGCGCGCTGTGGCCGCCTTGGCCGACAGCAAGGAATCTTGCTCGTTGCAGCCATGCTCGATCCACGCCGACGCCTTTCGCAGGCGACGATGATCATGGCCACTGACCAGTTAGCCGGCCGCGTGCTCGCATATCGCGGCACGATTCAATGCCAAGGCAATCGCGTCCGGATCTGCCTCATCGAAGCGGTAAGCGCTCCCCAGACCGGGGCCTACCCGGTTCGTGAAGCCGGTCGGGACAACCCGCTCGACCCGATTGGCCCACCCTCACGGATCTGATACCCAAATCAGAAAACTGCGACGGACTTCACAGCCGCTTGGTGACATCCAATGGCGGCGTGTTCACGGCTGGCGAAAGACCGCCTGACGCCTCCGCCGCCTACGAGATTGCGCCCATCGGCATCAACAGATACTGTCGGGCCTGAAGGATACATTCAGTGTCGCCAGGACTGCGATAACGCGGTACGAGCAAGGGAGGCTTGGGCTTGAGTTGGTTGAAAAGTGGATTTGAACTGAGCTTCCGTATACGACCTGTCGGCCTCGCTCTTGCTGCGCTGTATGCCTTCGCCTGCTGGGGAGCCCGTCACTTCTCCGTTGATCAGTTCTTCCTGCCGGCTGGCATTCGCGTGGCCGCACTGCTGTTGTGTCCGCCCAGGCTCTGGCCGTATCTCATTCTTGGTGAATACGCCTATTTCGCGCCGCTGCGTTATCCAATGATCGAAGAGTACGGGATAAGCTGGGTCATCCTCGGATCGGCGTGTCTGATACCTGCGGTGGCGCTGATCGTCCACCTCCACCGCAAGGCAATGGCATCGACCAGTGAAAGCTGGCTGCTTTCCGTTGCAGCATCCGCAGCACTGGTCGCCAGCGCTCTCAAGCTGGGACTGTCCCACGTGCTTTGGCCGGTCCCGCCAAGCATGCCCTTCTACACGAATGCAGCGCTATTTGTGCTGGGTGACTACATCGCCATCCTGACAGTGGCACCACTTGCATTGCTGTGGCTCCGCCGTCGTGGCGGCTACGACTGGTCTACCTGGCGGCTGCGCCCTACCATCACGGCGCTCAGCGCTCTATGTGCTCTCAGCATTCTCATCGCCACGGCCGGTGCGCGTGATGATGCGGCACGAGCCATATTGCAGCTGTTGATGACCTTGCCCGTAATTGCGCTGACATGCATTCATGGATGGCGAGGTGCTGCTGTGGGCGTACCGCTGATGAACATAATTCTCAGCGTAACCATGCCCAGTACCGGACTACCGGGCTCGTTCGACCAGACAACCTTCTTCACGCAACAGATCATCGCGATCACGGGTACCACCCTCTTGGCTCTGGGCTCACGCATCACTCATCACTATCATCAGCGTGCGCCCACAACGGTTCAGCTACAGGAGCCGCAGACAGTGGTTTTCTCTCGCTCGGCCCACCTGGCCAGTGAGATGGATCTGCGCGAGCGGGCACTGGGCCTGCGCAGGGTAGCCGACGATATTGAAGCAGCCCTTGATGAAACCCTGAAGCTGCTCAGGACACATGGCCAGGAAGGCCCGGCAATCGATCTTCTGCGAACATTTTCCTCACGCTCGCGCAAGTTCCGCGAGCTGACCAGCATGGTCTACCCGACTGAGCTGGAGCACGCTGGGCTCTACGTTGCTCTTCAGGCAGGCGGGCTGAGCGAGGCCTGGGAAGAGACCCACCGAGTGGTCCGCCCCGTACTTCAGGGTGATCCCTGCCAGCTGAGCATGGGTTTACAGCTTGCCGCTTATCGCGTCCTTGCCGAGTCCATGTCTCTGTTGCTCAAGGAAGAACGGGGCCAGATCCAGCTCCGTGCACGTTGCGGACACGTGGGTCAACACAAGGGAATATTGATCACAGCTTCGCTGCTCGATCGCACGAGCACGTTGTCGTCGAGAACTGTCGATCTGGCAATTGAGCGTCTC
Source organism: Stenotrophomonas sp. 93052_Sma (assembly GCF_056481145.1). NCBI lineage: Bacteria > Pseudomonadati > Pseudomonadota > Gammaproteobacteria > Lysobacterales > Lysobacteraceae > Stenotrophomonas > Stenotrophomonas sp. 93052_Sma. The sequence continues at coordinate 1,575,174 of NZ_CM151134.1, read as the reverse complement.
TCAGCACGTACACAGGCCTACTCTGGCACAGTCAGCTGCCTGGATAACCGGATCCGGATGGTGATGCGTGATACCCACTACGAAATGCAAGGGGACAGCGCGCCGCCGCGAGTGGATGCTCCGATTGACATGCCGGTCAGGTACTGACTCAAAGCCCCGCCAGTTCGCATCAGCAACGGCAGCGAAGCGTACCCGCAGCGGCTCTGGACCACCGCGGGCACTCTACTTGCCATCTACGGTCTTTCACTTTTCGCTGGGGGACGTCTCGACGGACCAGATTGCTCCCTTCCCTTCACCGTGGACAGCCAACGAGAAGTCCGACGCTTGGAACACCAGATGCCTACGCGCCGTCGCCGGCATCGCCAGCCGCTGCGAAGGTAGCGAGACACGGACAGACGAATTTCCGGCCGGCAGTGTCCAGAAAGTGGAATCGATGTTGGCGATGATCAAAACCACTTGGCCCGAAGGATCATTGACCTGGTAGTAGGTCACACCATCGCGCTGAAAGGCATAGACAAACCAAGCCGGATCCAAGCTTAGATTGATGGCGACCGGCTGGCGTTCGCCCAAACCGGCGCTGGCCATCTGGACACCATTGCCCCCCGTTGTACAGCAGGATGCTGAAACCAGCATGGGCATGGATAGCAGAGCTACAGTCGTCGCCGCAACGGAAAATCGGGGAAATCTCACAGGCATCTCCATTTTTGATTGAGTTACTGCATCCGGGTAATTCCGCATTGACCGCGGCAAAAGAGCGCCATGCCACTTCATGCCCGGATAAAATCGTCCGCTGCAAGCGTCAAGGCCGGAGCATCCCCAGCATACCGAGGCCCCCACGGGGGTGCCATCGCACCGACCGGCCCCCGTGTGTATTCTCCATTTTTCCGTTGCACGGCGTGCTATCTGCCGAAGCCGCTGTGCTGTGCTGGGCAGGCCACGCATACGCGGGACCGAGCGTCCCAACCGACCCGGGAGGGTGAAGTGAGCTGGTGGAAGGATGGAATACAGGTAGACGTTCGCTTCCGTCCAGAAGGATTCGCGGTAGCGATCCTATATGCGGCTGCGTGTTTGGTGACGCGGCAACTGTCACTTGACCAGTTCTATCTTCCTGCGGGCGTGCGGATTGCTGCACTTCTGTTGGTACCTGTGCGCCTATGGCCGTACCTTCTGCTTGGCGAATACGCCTATTTCGCACAGATCCGCATGCCAATGGCGACAACCCACGGACTGGCATGGGTCATTCTTGGCTCAATTGGGCTGATGCCTCTGGCAATGCTGATCGTGCGCTTCCATCGCAGACATGTCCCTACCGCGGGCGGATTGTGGCTGCTCTCCCTGTCGTTCTCGGCAGGCATTGCAGTCAGCCTGCTGAACATGGGACTTGCGCGTCTGCTGTGGCCTGGCCCAGACCCGGAAATGATGCTCGAACGGGTGGGACGTACTTTGCTGGGCCAAACCACCGGTATCCTTACGCTTGCCCCACTGGCACTGCTCTGGCTGCGGCGTCACTCCGAACCAGGATGGAGCACCCGCTTCGTTGCTTTCACCGCCACATCCATCACGCTGATCATGGTGCTTGGATTGGCAATGAAGCTGACACCGGCTACGGCCAACACCACCCGTGAGCAACTCGTCCTGATGGCTTCGCTCCCGGCAATCGCACTTGCCTTCCTGCACGGTTGGCGCGGCGCGGCAATCGCAGTGCCGCTACTGAATCTGATCGTGCTCGCATCTACACCAAGCACTGGGCTACCCGCTTCGTTTGACCTCGGAGCCTTCTCTACGCAGCAGAGCCTTTGCGTAATAAGCGTCGCGCTGCTCGCACTGGGATCTGGTATCAGCCACTATCAACGCAAGTACCAAGAGCATGAAGATAGTGGCCGGAACACAGTAAAGCTGGCGCGCCTCGTACCTGGCCGGTGAGCAGGCTCTGCGTTCACGGGCGCTCGAGCTGAAATCAATTGGTGACGGCATGGATATGTCGGTGCAAGGTGTTGTTGACTGGCTCAAGACCCATGGTCACCACGATATCGCGGCAGATCTGGTTCAGACATCTGCAACGCATTCATGGCAATTCCGCCAACAGGCCAGCATGATCTACCCGACTGCAATTGAGCAGATCGGGCTTTACCTCAGCCTGCAAGCCAGCGGCGTACGGGACGGTTGGAACTCCACCGGCCGTATGAATCGACCACAGTTCTCCGGCGACCCCTGCCAGTTGAGCGTGGGTCTGCAACTATCAGCCTATCGCCTACTGATCGATGCAGTGCCGGTCATGCTGAGTCATGAGCCGGGGCAGATACACATCCAGGCACGTTGTGGCCGGCTCGGCCAGCGTCACGGCATCATGTTGAACATCGCACTGTTGGATCGCGATCGTCCACTGACGTCGGCCACCGAAGCTGCACTGATTGATCGGCTCGGCGGACGCCTGATTGCTTACGACGGCGTGCTGCTATGTCGTCACCATCGAATCACGATCATACTCAGCGAATCCCTGCCGTCCCTGGTCCAGGGGGGCAGAGCGCGAAGCAAAGAGTTCGCCTAGCTCCATTCTCCGCGGCATGATGTACGCCGGGCGCTGCATGAGCGGCTAAAGTTACACCCGAAACCGCCGCTATCCGTGCCGAGCCCTCCTTCGTGAGCCACCGCATCATGCCCGTCCTGCCGCAGGCCGCCGTCGATGGCGACCTGGCCGATCCGTTGCCACAGCGGATCCTGCTGGTCGAAAATTCCCGTGCGTTCACCGGCATGCTGCGCGAAGCCATCGAGCAACGCCTGGAACTGCCGGTGGTGATCGCCTCCACCCTGGCCGAGGCCGACCACCTGCTCAGCGAGGGGGGCGGCTGGTTCCTGGTACTGACCGGGCTGGTGCTCGCCGATGGCGACCGCGATGCCGTGGTCGAGTTCTTCCTCAAGCGTGACCTGCCGACCGTGGTGGTCAGCGGCGTGTACGACGAGGACCTGCGCAAGCGCGTGCTGCAGCAGCAGATCATCGACTACGTACTGAAGAACACCCCCGGCAGCATCGACTACCTGGTGTGGCTGGTGCAGCGGCTGGAACGCAACCGCCGCATCGCGGCGCTGGTGGTGGACGATTCACCGTCCGCGCGTGGCTATGCCGCCGCCCTGCTGCGCATGTACGGCCACGAGGTTCACGAAGCGGCCGATGGCAACGAGGGCCTGGCCGCGATCGAGGCGCATCCGGCGATCCGCCTGGCGGTGGTCGACCAGGAGATGCCCGGCATGCAGGGCGTGGAATTCACCCGCCGCCTGCGTACCCTGCGCTCGCGCGACAAGGTGGCGGTGATCGGCATCTCCGGCAACACCGACGCATCGCTGATCCCGCGCTTCCTGAAGAACGGTGCCAACGACTTCCTGCGCAAGCCATTCTCGCGCGAGGAATTCTTCTGCCGTGTCTCGCAGAACGTGGACCAGCTGGAACTGATCGGCACCCTGCAGGACCTGGCCACCCGCGACTTCCTCACCGGCCTGCCCAACCGCCGCTGCTTCCTGGAACAGAGCCAGCGCCAGTTGCCGCAGCTGCAGCTGCATGGCCAGTGCGTGGCGGTGGCGATGATCGACATCGATCACTTCAAGCACATCAACGACACTCACGGCCACGAGGCCGGCGATGATGCGCTGCGCGCGGTGGCCGGTGCGGTGGCCGCGCATGCACGCAGCCAGGACCTGATCGCACGCTTCGGTGGCGAGGAGTTCTGCCTGCTGGTGCCGGACATGGAACAGGACGAAGCACTGCAGTACTTCGAGGAGCTGCGCCAGCGCATCGCCGCACTGGAAGTGGACATTGGCACCGCGACGCTTCGCATGACGGTCAGCATCGGCCTGTGCTGCCTGCGCCCGCAGCGTGATGCGCTGCACCGGCTGATCTCCGAGGCCGACCGCCAGCTGTACCTGGCCAAGGCCGGTGGCCGCAACCGGGTCAGCTGCACCACGGTGGCCAGCCCGCTGCGCCCGCGCGAGCCCGCCCTGCCCTGACCGGCCCGCTTTGATCCAGATCAACGCCGCACCCGCGCGGCGGCTCTACAGTCGGCCCCGACATACGCATGAAGGGGAGCCGGGGATGGCACTACTGGTCTGGCAGGACGATCTGAACATCGGCATCGATGTGATCGACCAACAACACCGCCGCATCATCGAAATGCTCAACCACCTGCACGTGGCCCAGGCCAGCATGCAGCGTGCGGCGGTGGGTGAAGTGATCGACGAGGTGGTGGACTACACCATGTCGCACTTCGCGTTCGAAGAAGAGTTGATGGAAGAAGCGGGCTACCCGTTCTGTGCCGCGCACAAGCGCGTGCATGAGGTCTTCATCAAGCGGGTATCGGAATACCGCATGCGCTTCCAGGCCGGCGAGGACATCAGCGACGAACTGCGCACCATGCTCTCACGCTGGCTGTTCAATCACATACGCGGTGATGACCAGGCCTATGCCGAACAGGTCAAGGCGCACCTGAACCAGTTCGCCCGCGAGCACCAAGGGGGCGGTTGGCTGGGGCGTACGCTCAAGCGCTTCTTTGGTTGAGCCTCAAGGCGCGCCGGTGCAGTGCCACCAGCGCGCACAGGGTCGCCACCGCAGTCAGGCACAGGTAGTAACCCACCGCGACCAGGCCGAAGCGTTCGGCCAGCCAGGTGGCCAGGTACGGCGCCGGTGCCGCGCCAAGGATGCCGGCCAGGTTGAAAGACAGCGACGCGCCGGTATAGCGCACCTCCACCGGGTAGATCTCGGCCAGGAAGGTGCCGCAGGGGCCGTAGGTCAGGCCCATCAGGAACAGGCCCAGGCACAGGAAGCCAGTGACCAGCCACGGGCTGTGCGGCTGGAACAGCGGCGCGAACAGCACACCGAAACCGACGATCAGTACGCTGGCGACGATCATCGTGCGTCGCGTGCCCCAACGGTCGCCATAGCGCGCCGACAGCGGGATACCCAGCGCGAAGAACAGCATGCCCGCCATCTGCATCAGCAGGAACTGCTCGCGGCTGTAGCCCAGCACCGCGGTGCCATGGCCTAGACTGAACACCGTCATCAGGTAGAACAGCACGAAGGTGGCGAACGCGCCCAGAGTGCCCAGCAGCATCGGCACCGGATGGTCACGCAGTACCGTCCACATCGGCAGCCGCACCGGCGCCTTGCGCTCCAGCGCTTTCTTGAAATCGGGCGTCTCGTGGATGTTCAGGCGCACCCACAGGCCGAGGCCGACCAGCAGTGCGCTGGCCACAAACGGGATACGCCAGCCCCACTGCAGGAAGTCGTCCTGGCTCAGGCAGCGGCCGAGCACCAGGAAAATGCCGGCCGACAGCAGGAAGCCGAGCGGCGCACCCAGCTGCGGGAACATGCCGTACCAGGCGCGCTTGCCCGGCGGTGCGTTCTCGGTGGCCAGCAGCACTGCCCCACCCCACTCGCCGCCCAACCCCAGGCCCTGGCCGAAGCGGCACAGCGCCAACAGCGCGGGGGCCCACAGGCCAATCTGCGCGTGGGTCGGCAGCAAACCGATCAGCACCGTGGACAGGCCCATGGTCAGCAGCGCGGCCACCAGCGTGGCCTTGCGACCGATACGGTCACCGAAGTGGCCGAACACTGCCGAGCCCACCGGACGCGCGATGAACGCGACCGCGAAGGTCGCCAGTGACTGCAGCAGCGCCGCCTGTTCGCTGCTGTCCGGGAAGAACAGGTGTGGGAACACCAGCACCGCGGCCGTGGCGTAGATGTAGAAATCGAAGAATTCGATGGTGGTGCCGATCAGGCTGGCCAGCAGGACTCGACTGGGGGAATTCACGGACGGCGCGGCAGCGGTGATCGTCGACATCGGCAACACGGGTAACGGCGGATCGCCCGATTCTGCCACGGGCCGGTGGCCGCACGGGGCGATGGTTTCAGCCGACACCGATGCCAACGGAATTTTTCGGGCCACCCGCTAGGCTGCGCCACCGGTCCCTGCATGGATGCTTTGCCGATGACTGCAGTCGCGCTGTCGTGGTCCGATTCGCCGAAGCTGCCGCGCATGGCGGCATGGCTGATGGTGCTGCTGGTGCATGGGTTGATGGCAGTGTGGCTGCTGGGCAGTGGCAGGATGACGCTGCGCAGCGACGAAGGCGCCAGGATGACGTTGTACTGGCTGCCACCGAAGCAGCCCGTGCCGGCGCAACCGCGCCCGGCGCAGCCCACCGCAGAGGCAGCGCGCCCGGCCGCATCGACAGCGCCACGCCCGCCCCCGGCGGCACCTACGGATGCCAGTACCCCCGCGTTCGAGGAATCGCCTGCAATGGCGCCGCTGATCCTGGGCCTCCCGGCGGGCAGCATCGACGGTGGCGACGGCATCAGCGCTGCGGGTGTCGCTCCGCGCCTTATTGGTCGCCGCGAGATACACCCGGCATTCGCGCCGCGCCGCAATTACTTCCGGATCCGCCGGCAGATGACGCCGGAGCAGATCCTGCATGGCGTAGCGCAACTGCTGGGTTTGTGGCCACCGGGATACATCGTCGATCCGTGCGAGCTGGGCAAGCAGGACATGGACTATTTCCAGAACGCCGTCGAAGAAGCCGACCGCGACATGTTGCGTGTGGCAGTGCTGCAGGTGAGTGCCCGCTGCCGGTAGCTCGACGGCTATATGCTTTATGTAGAGTCGAGATCCTATGTTCGTGGTCAAGCCTGCTGGAAGCAGGCTTGACCCACCTTCAGCATGGCCGGATCGAAGTCCCGGCCGCTTTTGAAGACACCCCAGGCGATCCTGGCCAGCTTTCTGGCCAGGATGTTGAAGACGGCGGTGCTGGGGTGACCGCGTTTTGACAGCTCGTCGTAGAGCGGTTGCCCCTGGCGACACCGCTTGAGCCCCATTGCGGCCATGTAGAGCATCTGGCGCAGCACTGGCGCGCCCTGTTTGGACAGCCGACGCCGTCCCGTTCTGCCGCCAGACTCGTTGGGCCGGGGATCCAGGCCCGTGCAGGCGATCCACGCGTTGGCGTTGGCCAACGGCCAGCGCGTCATGTAGTAAATCAGGTGAGCGGCGACAGCGGGGCCGATACCAGGGATGGTCAACAGGCGCTTGTAGAGCGTGCCATGCTCTCCATCGCGACCCAAGCGCTGCAGTTCGCTTTCCAGCTCGGACAGCGTCCCAGCCAGAGCGCAGAACAGATCTGACAGCTCCCCGGGGGCACTTTTGCTTACCCCGAAGGATTGCTCCAGCCGCGCGCGTGTCTTTACCAGCGTCTGCCGCTTGCGCAGCAAATCGTGCATCTGTTGCTGCTCGTCGGTACGCGGTACGTATTCACGCAGGCGATCGTTCTCCTTCTTCACGTACCGGGCGATCGCTTCGGCGTCCATGGCGTCCGTCTTGCCACGCGAGCCCGTCGCCCGGCCGTAGTGCTTGATCAGACGTGGATTGATCACATAGACAACGTGGCCTGCCTGGCCAGCCATCCGAGCCAACAACTCGTAGTACCGCCCCGTCGCCTCCATGCCAATCCGGCATCGCTGGGGCAAGGTGTTGAGCCACTGGGCTATGCCGGCCCGGGTGTTGGCGATCCTGTCGCCGGCCTTGCGGTCGGCCACTGCCGGTACGAACTCCTTGGAGTCCACGTCCACGCCAATATCGAGAGAATCAGACATTTGTACGGCTCCCAGCTATCTTTAAGGGGCTGGGGTGGTACCGCACCGACGTTAGCTTGCCTACATCGACGATCCCCTTTGGGGGCCGTACGATCCTTTATCGACGTTCGTGTGCGGGATGGGGATCGCTCGACTCGTCTGTCGGCTAGTATCCGCAGATGCATGCTTGACGGTCCCTCCACCCTGGCTCCTACATACCTCGTAGGAGCCGGGAGGAACATACAAGCCATGCTCGACTGCTCTTCGCGAGATGCAGCCGAGCATGGCTCGGCTCTACCGAAGAACGAAAAGCAGTCGAGCAAGGCTCGACTCTACAAATAGCGAACAGCGGTCAAGCAGCCGCGTCGTTACAACTGGATCCAGGTTGCCTTGATCTCGCTGTACTTGTCGAAGGCGTGCAGCGATTTGTCGCGGCCGTTGCCGGACTGCTTGTAACCACCAAACGGTGCGGTCATGTCGCCGCCATCCCAGCCGTTCACCCAGACGCTGCCGGCGCGCAGCTGGCGCGCAACCCGATGCGCGCGGCCCAGATCGCGTGTCCAGAGACCGGCGGCCAGGCCGTAGCGGCTGTCGTTGGCCACGCGCACGGCTTCGGCCTCGTCGTCGAAACCGAGCACCGCCAGCACCGGCCCGAACACTTCCTCGCGTGCCAAGGCCTGCTCCGGGCGCACCTGGTCGAACACCGTGGGCTGCACATAGCTGCCACCCACCTCCACCTCGGCACGATGCCCGCCCAGCAGCAGGCGGGCACCTTCAGCTTCGGCGCGTGCGATATCCCGCATCACCTTGTCCAGATGCGCGGCGTCCACCAGCGCGCCCATCGGCGCGTCGGCGTCCAGCGGATGCTGCGGCTGCATGTGCTGGCCATAAGCAACCACCTGGTGCACGAAATCCTCACGGATCGAGCGCTGCACCAGCAAGCGCGACCCGGCGGTACAGACTTCGCCCTGGTTGAAGAAGATGCCCTGCGCCACGGCCTTGGCCGCCGCGTCCAGATCGGGAGCGTCGGCGAACACCACGTGCGGGCTCTTGCCGCCGCATTCCAGCCAGACCCGCTTGAGGTTGGATCGCCCGGAATACTCCAGCAACTTCGCGCCGGTGGCAGTGGAACCGGTGAACGCCAACACATCCACGTCCATGTGCAGGGCCAGCGGTTCGCCAACGCGCGCCATGGCCCGGCAGCACGTTCAGCACGCCCTCCGGCAGACCCGCCTCGGCGGCCAGCGCCGCCAGCCGCAGCGCACTCAGCGGCGACCGCTCCGAAGGCTTGAGCACCACCGAGTTGCCCATCGCCAGCGCCGGCGCGATCTTCCAACAGGCCATCAGCAACGGGAAATTCCACGGCACGATGGCCCCCACCACGCCCGCGGCTTCGCGGGTGACCAGTCCGAGTTCGTGCGGGCCAGTCGGCGCGATCTCGCCATACAGCTTGTCCACCGCTTCGGCGGTCCAGGTCAGGCACCGCACCACACCGGGCAGGTCGATACGGCGTGCGTCACGCACCGGCTTGCCCATGTCCAGGGTTTCCAGCAGCGCCAGCTCATCGGCGTGCTTCTCCACCAGCGCGGCCAGCGCCAGCAGCACGCGCTTGCGATGCGCCGGGCTCGCCTGCGACCAGTGGCCCGCCTCGAAGCTGCGCCGCGCGGCCAGTACCGCGCGTTCGACATCCTGCGCGTCGCAGTCGGCAACCGCGCCCAGCACGCGACCATCGATCGGGCTGATGCAGTCGAAGCGGGCGCCGCTGGCAGCATCGACATAACGGCCATCGATGAAGGCCTGGCCCGGCGTCGAGAGCTGAAGGGACAGCGCCTGCCAGTGGCTGCGGTCGGGGAAATCGGCCATGGGAAGCTCCAGCGGTCAACGAGCTTTGGTTATACCGGGACCGCCGCGACTCCACCGTGACGCGGCTGCGCTACATTCGTCGCATCGGACCCGATGGAGCTGGCATGAAGCGTCCCGAAAGCGACCTGCACGACCTGGCCACCCAGCGCCCCGAGTCACTGGACGCGTACTGGATGCCGTTCACCGCCAACCGCCAGTACAAGGCCGCGCCGCGCATGCTGGTACGCGCCGAAGGCATGCACTACGAGGACGTCGACGGCCGCCAGATCCTCGACGGCACCGCCGGCCTGTGGTGCTGCAACGCCGGCCACGCCCGCCCGCGCATCGTCGAGGCCATCGTCGAGCAGGCACGCACCCTCGACTATTCGCCGGCCTTCCAGATGGGCTCGCCGCCGGCCTTCGCACTGGCGCAGCGGCTGGCCGCACTGGCGCCTGCCCCGCTCAACCATGTGTTCTTCACCAGCTCCGGTTCCGAGGCGGTGGATACCGCGATGAAGATCGCGCTGGCCTATCACCGCCAGCGTGGCGAGGGCCAGCGCACCCGTTTCATCAGCCGCGAGAAGGCTTACCACGGGGTCGGTTTCGGCGGCATGGCGCTGGGTGGGCTGCCCAACAACCGCAGGGCGTTCGGCCTGCAACTGGGCGGCGTGGACTACCTGCGGCATACCCTGGACCTGCCGCGCAATGCGTTCAGCAAGGGCCTGCCACGCCAGGGCGCGGAACTGGCCGACGACCTGGAGCGACTGATCGCGCTGCATGACGCCTCGACAATCGCCGCCGTATTCGTCGAGCCCATTGCCGGTTCCGCCGGGGTGATCCTGCCCGCGCCCGGCTACCTGCAGCGCCTGCGCGAGCTGTGCGACCACCACGGCATCCTGCTGGTGTTCGACGAGGTCATCACCGGCTTCGGCCGGGTCGGCATGCCCTTCGCCGCGCAGCGCTTCGGAGTCACTCCGGACCTGCTGACCTTCGCCAAGGCGGTCAGCAACGGCGCGGTGCCGCTGGGTGGCGTGCTGGCCAGCGACGCCGTGCATGCAACCCTGATGCAGGCACCGCCACAGGCCATCGAGCTGTTCCACGGCTATACCTACTCGGGGCATCCGCTGGCCTGTGCGGCGGCGCTGGCCACGCTGGAGGTCTATGCCGAGGAGCGCCTGTTCGAGCGTGCCATCGAGCTGGGCGAATACTGGCAGGAACGGCTGCATGCGCTGCAGGGCCTGCCCAACGTGATCGACATCCGCAACTTCGGGCTGGTCGGCGCGGTCGAGCTGGCGCCGCGCCGCGATGCCCCCGGCAGCCGTGGCTACGAGGTATTCCGGCGCTGCTTCCAGGACGGCCGGCTGCTGGTGCGCTGTACCGGTGACATCATCGCGCTGTCGCCACCACTGATCGTGGACAAGGCACAGATCGACCAGATCACCGGCACCCTGGGCGAGATGATCCGGGCCACCGCCTGAGCCCGGGCCGGCGGTGGCGAGCGGGTACAATGGGCGGTTCCGCTCCTGCTCGCTGCCGTGCCCATGGATATCGTCGTCAAAGAAGAACTCAAGGCCTACATCGACCCGCTGACCGCGGACGAACATGACGCGCTGGAGCGCAGCATCCTGGCCGAAGGCTGCCGCGATGCGCTGGTGCTGTGGGGCGATGTGCTGGTCGATGGCCACAACCGTTTCGGCATCTGCCAGAAGCATGGCCTGCCCTTCAATACCGTGCAGAACACCCGCTTCCAGAGCATGGAAGACGTGCACCTGTGGATGATCGAGCAGCACCTGGGCCGCCGCAGCGTGTCCGACTTCCAGCGCGGCGTGCTGGCGCTGCGCAAGCGCGACATCCTGGCCGCCCGCAAGCAGATCGAGCAGGCGCAGCTGCAACGCGAGAGCGACGGCACCGCCGACGTCGCCGAGGATGCCGGCGAGGAGGGCCCGCCGTGGGAACCGGCACCGAAGATCAGCCGCGCCGAGCTGGCCCGCGAGGCCAAGCTGAGCACCAGCCAGGTCGGCATGATCGAACGCATCCACGCCCAGGCCGCGGCCGAGGTGGTGGAAGCGGTGAAGGCCGGCGTGATCTCGATCAGCGCTGCCGCTGCCGTGGCCGACCTGCCGGAAGACGAGCAGCGCGCCGCTGCCGCCGGTGGCAAGGATGAGCTGAAGCAGGCCGCCAAGCGCGTGCGCGAGTCCAAGCGCAAGCCGCGCGCACAGAAGCCGGAAGCAGCCGAGATGGACTTCGAGGAAGCGGACGAAGAGCAGATCGCCAGCCGCGACGCCGAGGTGCTGTCGGCGCTGGAGCAGCTGGGCGAGGATGCCCCGGCGCTGCGCCGCCGCGTGGTCGCGCTGACCCGCGAGAACGACACCCTGCGCGCGCAGCTGGCGGCGTTGCGCAAGCAGCTCGAAGCGCTCTGAACCAACGGGTAGTGCCGGCCGCTGGCCGGCAACCCCATGAACGTTCCGGGTGCGTTGCGGATGCCGGCCAGCGACCGGCACTACCAGATGCTCATGCCGTGCCGGTTAGACTTCCGGCATGACGTCTGCCAACGATCCGCGCCGCGCACAGCTGCGGCGCCTGAAAGCCCTCGCGCTGGGACTGCTGCTGTTGATGCTGGCCGGTTTCGCGGTCAGCCACTGGCAGGGCGAGCGCGGCATCTGGGCCTGGGTCTCGGCCTTCTGCGAAGCAGCGGCCGTAGGCGCACTGGCCGACTGGTTCGCGGTCGTCGCGCTGTTCCGGCGGCCGATGGGCCTGCCGATCCCGCATACGGCAATCATCCCACGCAGCAAGGAACGCATCGGCGACAGCCTGGCCCTGTTCGTGCGCGACCAGTTCCTTGAACCACAGGTCCTCTTGGCAAAGCTGCAGGTATTCGACCCGGCCAGCCGTCTCGGCAGTTGGCTGGCCGACCCTGCACGTTCGCGGATGCTGGCCGACATGGCCCGCGGCTGGGCCCTGCAGGCACTGGACTTCTTCGACGAAACCGCCGTGCGTCGGCAGCTGCACGCCTTCGTGGTGCAGCAGCTGCGGCAGTGGAATGCCGCCGCCACCGCCGGTGAGTTGCTGGCCCTGCTGACCGCCGATGGGCGCCACCAGCGCGTGCTGGACGAGGGCCTGCAGCGCTTGGGGCGCTGGCTGGAGCAGCCGGAAGTGAAGGAGCGCGCCTCGCAGCTGATCGTGCGTTACATCCAGCGCGAGTGGCCGACGCTGTCGAGCACGGTGAACTGGGTCAAGCCGATCGACGAGATCGGCGACAGCCTGGCCGAGCGACTGGCGCGGGCAGTGCTGGAAGAACTGCAGCAGGTACTGGCTGAGCCGCAGCATCCGCTGCGCCAGGACTACGAGACCTGGTTGCAGAACTACGTGCAGCGCCTGCGCGAGGACCCGGCCCTGGCCGAACGCATCGAACAGCTCAAGCAGGAAATGATCGACCACCCGGCCCTGCAGGACTACGTGCAGGGGCTGTGGGCGCGCATCCATGCCAGCCTGCGTGCTGACCTGCAGCGTGAGGATTCAGCGCTGGTCGGCCACCTGCAGCGCAGCCTGGGTTCGCTCGGCGCCAGCCTGCAGGCCGACCCGGCCCTGCGCGACGCGCTCAACCAGCATCTGCTGGAGGGCGCCCAGCGCCTCACCGGCCGCCTGCGCGAAGGCGTGACCACGCATATCGCGCAGACCGTGAAGAGCTGGGACGAACGGCATCTGGTCGAGCAGCTGGAGCTGAGCGTGGGTCGCGACCTGCAGTTCATCCGCTTCAACGGCACCCTGGTGGGTGGCCTGATCGGCCTGCTGCTGCACGCCGCGACGGTGGTGTTCAGGTTCTAGGACCCCATCCGGCAGTCGATCCATGCCCTGCGTGGAGACGGAATTCGTCACGCTTGATTAACGAAATGCGAATGCCTATCATTTGCCGATCGGTTGTACGCTTAGCCAAGCGGGGCACGGAAGCACGCACCCACCCGCCCCTTCGCCCGTGTACATCCCCCGACTACCGGGTCGCCCGCACCAAGCGGGTGGCGCACCGTCGATGGGACTCGCTGGGCGACGTGCGCGAAGCGCATGGCTGCTGTGTCTGCGCATTCCATCGCCTGTTTCGTCCTGCATGGAATCGCACCGATGGCAATGCCGTTGAACCACCCTCATCCCACTCTGCTGGCCCTGGCCGTGACCGCACTGATGATCGCCCCGCTGGCCCACGCCGACGGCACTGCCGATCCTTCCGCGCGCACGCTGGATACGGTCCAGGTCACCGCTGACGGCGATATCGTCGACAGCTATACGGTCAAGCGTGCCAGCACGGCCACCAAGCTCGGCCTGTCGCTGCGCCAGACGCCGCAGTCGATGACCGTGGTCACCCGCCAGCGCCTGGATGACATGGGCCTGTTCTCGCTGTCCGATGTGATGGGCCAGGTCACCGGCGTGGCGGTATCGGTTACCGACAGTGAGCGCATCAACTACGTCTCGCGCGGCTACAACATCACCAATTTCCAGGTCGATGGGATGCTCAACACCTTCGGTGGGTACATCAAGACCAACACCGACAGCGTGATCTATGACCGCATCGAAGTGGTGCGCGGCGCAACCGGCCTGACCACCGGTGCCGGCGATCCCTCGGGCACCATCAACTTCGTGCGCAAGCGTCCTACCGACAGCTTCCAGATGAGCGCCAACCTGACCCTCGGGCGTTGGGGCAACCAGCGCCTGGAGGCCGACCTCGGTGGCCCGGTTGCACTCGACGGCCGCATCCGCGCGCGCGTGGTGGCGGCCAAACAACAGAGTGACTCGTTCCGCGATGTCTACAAGCTGGACAAGGACGTGTTCTACGGCATCGTCCAGGCCGACATTACCGACACGACCCTGCTCGAGGCCGGCTACGAATACCAGTCGCCGCGCACCACTGGCGTGACCTGGGGCGTGGTGCCGTACTGGGGGTCCGATGGCCAGCCCGCCAACCTGCCGCGCTCAACCAACCTGTCCGCCCGCTGGAGCAGTTGGCCGATCATCGAAAAGAGCGCATTCGCACGCCTTGAGCAGCAGTTGGGCAACGGCTGGACCGCCAAGGCCGCCTATACCCGCTCCAAGCGCGAAACCGACGGTGCGGTGTGGTACGGGGCCTCCGGCTACCCGAATGCCGATGGCAGCGGCATCAGCGCCTTCGTCGGCAGCTTCGGCGAGAACGGCGATATGCAGGTGTTCGACTTCAACGTTGGCGGTCCGTTCCGGCTGTTCGGCCGGGAACACGAGCTGGTGCTCGGTTTCGGCCAATCGGTGCGCAAGGGTGAAGTGCCTGCCACCGACACTGCTGCCTACCCGGACAGCTACACCCGTGTACCGGATTGGCATCGCTGGAACGGCGACGTCGCGCCGCTGCAGGTCACCCGCCTGGGCTATCTGGCTTCTGAAGACGAACTGCGCCAGCGCGCGGCCTATCTGGCGACGCGCCTGCAGCTGGCCGATCCGTTGACCGCGGTGCTCGGCGCGCTACGGCAGCTGGGAAACGCGTACCTGGAACTACACCCATGACGCCGCCGGTCGCCTGACCGATACGCGTCGCGGCGGCTACAAGCCGGACGACTCGCTCACTCCGTATGCTGGCTTCATCTACGACTTCAACCGCTACTTCAGCGGCTACGTCAGCTACACCGACATCTTCCAGCCGCAGAACTACCGTGACCGGGACAACAACTACCTCGAACCGGTGGTCGGTGACATGTGGGAGGCCGGCGTCAAGGCCGAGTTCTTCGACGGTCTGCTGAATGCTTCCGCGGCCGTGTTCAAGGGCCACAAGGACAACGTTGCCGAGCTCGATGACTCGGTGCCGGAAAACTCGCTGCCGGGTGGGGTCAGTGCCTACCGCTCCACCGGCAAGGGCAACAAGGTCAAGGGCTGGGAGATCGAAGCACAAGGCAGCCTTGGTGAGAACTGGAACCTGGCGGCCGGCTTCACCCACACCGTCAGCCGCAATGCGCAGGGCGTGCGCCAGAACACCGTCGTCCCGGTCGATCTGTTCCGCCTCAACGCCAGCTGGCGACCGGGCGGTGCTGAAGGCCGCTTCTGGCTGGGCGGTGGCGCCACCTGGCAGAGCGGTATCTGGAGCCTGAGCAACAAGCCGCGTGCGGACTTCCTGACCAGCGGCAAGCGCGACCGCGTGGCAATCGAACAGGGCGACATCTACCTGCTCAACCTGTCGGCGGGCTATCGCTTCAACGAGAACTTCACCGCGCAGGTAAACGTGAACAACCTGCTGGACAAGAAGTATTACAACCGCGTCGGTTTCTATGACGGCGTGTTCTGGGGCGAACCGCGCAATGTGACGATGACACTGCGCTGGAAGCTCTGACCCTCGATGGATGGCACCGGTTCTGCGACCGGTGCCCGGCCACGGATGGCCAACCCCGGCGCGCTGCGGTGCGCCGGTTCCTTTTCACTGAAACCTGCAGGAACGCCGTGGACCGCTCGCCCGCAACCGCCAGCCCCCGCACCTTCTTCTCCAACCCGCGCTGGGGCGTGCTGTCACGCTCGCTGGCGGCGATCTTCGGCGGCTACGCGCTGGCTTCTGTGACCAGCGTGTTCTGCGCGGTGGCGCTGCCCGGCGCACGTGGCCAGACCGTGCTGACCGGCATGCTGCTGGCCATTCTGGTGGCCGCCTGCGCGGCGCTGTGGGCGTTCGCCACGCGCAGTGCGCTGCGTGCGTGGGTCGGCATCCTCGCCCCCACCCTGCTGATGGCAGCTATCGCGCGCATGCTGGGGGCCTGGGCATGAAGAATGGATTCCGCCAGTCGATGGCCTGGCTGCACACCTGGACCGGCCTGCTGGTCGGCTGGCTGCTGCTGCTGATTTTCATGGCCGGCACGGCCAGCTACTACCGCGAGGAAATCAGCCGCTGGATGCGCCCGGAACTGCCCTCCAGCAACGTCAGCATCGATGTGGCCGCGCAGCGTGCCGTGGACTACCTGCAGGCCAACGCTGCGCAGGCCGAGAACTGGTTCGTCACCCTGCCACAACCGCGCAACCCGGCCATGCAGATGTTCTGGCGGCTGCCGCCGGAGCTGGCCGATCCCAGTCGTGGCCGTCGAGGGGGCTTTGGCGATGCCACACTGGACCCGAACACCGGGCAGGCGCTGAAGGCCCGCGAGACCCGCGGCGGTGATTTCTTCTACCGCCTGCATTTCGACCTGCACTACATCCCGGTGCTGTGGGCGCGCTATCTGGTCGGCTTCTGCGCGATGTTCATGCTGGTGGCAATCATCACCGGCGTCATCACCCACAAGAAAATCTTCAAGGACTTCTTCACTTTCCGCAAGGACAAGGGCCTGCGTTCCTGGCTCGATTTCCACAACGTCAGCGCGGTGATGGCCCTGCCCTACCACGCGATGATCACCTACACCGGCATCGTCACGCTGATGATCATGTACCTGCCGTGGGGCGTGAAGGTGGCCTACCCGCAGGACGAGGACAAGTTCTTCAGCGAAGCTTTCGGCGGCATGCCGGAGGTGACCGCACCTGCCGAAGGCCGCGCCACCCCGCTGCCGATCGCGCAGCTGCTGGACAGCGCGCGTGCACACTGGCACGGCGTGGAAGTGGCCGGCTTCACCGTGTCCAACCCGGGCGCGGCCAATGCAGTGATCGACATCCGCCAGCGTGACGGCAAGCGCCTGTCCACCGATACCCCGGCCGTGCGCTACGACATGGTCAACGGCACGCTGCTGGAAGAAACACCGCCTTCCGGTGGCGCCACCGCCACCCGCGGCGTGCTGTACGGCCTGCATCTGGCGCGCTTCGCCGACTGGGGCCTGCGTGCACTGTTCTTCCTGTCCGGACTGGTCGGCTGCCTGATGGTGGCCAGCGGCGTGGTGCTGTGGGCGGTGAAGGAACGGCCCAAGCACGCCAAGAGTGGCCGCACAGGCTTCGGCCTGCGCCTGGTCGATGCGTTGAACATCGGTACCGTGGCCGGCCTGCCGATCGCCTTTGCAGCGTACTTCTGGGGCAACCGCCTGCTGCCGCTGGACATCGCCGAGCGCTCCAGTGCCGAGGCCAACACCTTCTTCTATGCCTGGGGTGCGGCATTGCTGGCCGCCTTCATCTGGCCGAAGCGGATGATGTGGGCCTGGCAGCTGTACCTCGGTGCGGCTGCGTTCGCGCTGGTGCCGGTGGTCAATGCACTGACCACGCATGCGCACCTGGGCAACACCCTGCACAATGGCGACTGGGTGCTGGCTGGCTTTGATCTGTCGATGATCGCGTTCGGCGCGATGCTGGCGCTGTGCGGCTGGCGCATGCAGCGCTGGACACCACCGCTGAGCGCGGCCGAGAAGAAGAAGCGTGCAGCGGCGGCGGCGGCGCCCAAGGCCCCGGTGGACGCTGCAGAAACCGCCGAAGCGGAGGCCAGCGCATGATGCTGCTGGCGTTGACCCTGTCGTTCTCTCCGTTCACCTCGCTGTCGCTGGCGATGGAGAAGCACCAGCACGACCTGCACGGCAAGGCTGCAGCCACCCCGGCACGGCGCACGCAGTGGCGGGTGCTGGGTTGGGTGCTGCTGACGGTAGCGTTCGCATTGTGCGTGGTCGACCACGGCTGGGCCATGGGCCCGGTGCTGTGGCTGGGCGTGATGACCGTGGGCGGCGTGGTGCTGTCGTTCGGGTTGTACCCGTACCGGCCGAAATGGATCGCGCCGCTGGCGATCGCGCTGCCCGTGGCCGGGCTGCTGGTGGCGTTGCTGTAACCGCCATCCACGCATGGCGTGGATCTACTGAACAGCCATCCACGCATGGCGTGGATCTACTGGACAGCCCTCCACGCATGGCGTGGATGTACCGGCCAGATATGGGGAGTGCCGGCCGCTGGCCGGCATCCCATGAACCCTCTGCGGATCTGACAACGTTGCCGGCCAGCGGCCGGCACTACCGGAATTACCCCAACCGCTTCAGTTCCCACGCGCGGTGGATGCGCGCGTTGCGCTCGAAATCCGGGCCGATGGTGCGCGCGGTGATTTCGCGGCACTGGGCGAATTCGGCGATGGCGTTCTCTTCCAGCTTGAAGCGGCGGAAGTTGTTGGAGAAGTACAGCACGCCACCCGGCGCCAGCCGCGCCACCGCCGCGCGCAGCAGCTTCAACTGCTCGCGCTGCACGTCGAAGTCATCGGCGCGTGCGGAGTTGGAGAAGGTCGGCGGATCGCAGAAAATCACGTCGTACTGGCCACGGTCGCCTTCCAGCCAGGCCATCGCATCGGCCTGCACCAGGAGGTGCTGGTTGCCGCCCTGCCCGTTCAACGCCAGGTTGTCGTAGCACCACTGCAGGTAAGTCGCCGAAAGATCGACGCTGGTGGTGCTGGCCGCACCGGCCACGGCGGCCTGCACGCTGGCCACGCCGGTGTAGCAGAACAGGTTGAGGAAACGCTTGCCACGCGCCTGTTCGGCCATCATCCGGCGCAGCGGGCGATGGTCGAGGAACAGGCCGGTGTCCAGGTAGTCGAACAGATTCACCTGCAGCAGCGCGTTGTTCTCGCGCACCACGATGAATTCGTCACGCTGCTCGAAACGGCCGTACTTGCTGCCGCCCTTGCCGCGCTCGCGCGACTTCATCGACACCTGTTCCGGCGGAACGCCGAATACTTCGCGCGGCCGCCAGCAGCTCGTTGCGGCGGCGGCGCACGTCGTTCTCCGGAATCGCCGCCGGTGCGGCGTACTCCTGCACATGCAGGAAGGTACGGCGCTTGCCACCGTCTTCCTCGTAGACATCGATGGCCGCCGCGTACTCCGGCAGATCGGCATCGTAGGCACGGAAGCAGGTGATGTCCTCGCGGGCACGCCAGCTCTTGAACTTCTTCAGGTTCTTGCGCAGGCGGTTGGCCACCATCTGCGCACCTTCGCTCAGCTCGCGCGGCTGCGCCGGGTCACGGCCCGGCACGGCGATCGGGTCGCAGATGATCAGCGCGCATTCCAGCGCACCGTTGAACATCTGGTACTTCTTGCCCGCACGCAGGCCGGTGGCAAAAGCCAGTTCGTCGTTGCCGCACAGCAGGCTGGCGCGCCACTGCGGCACCGCCTTCTGCAGGGCATTGCCGAGTGCGCGGTACAGCGCCGGGTCGGCGGCCAGGCGTTCGTCATACGGCGGGTTGCAGACCACCGCACCGATCTCCTGCTCCGGCGCGGCCAGGTCGGCCACATCGGCGCGGGTGAAGCGGATCGCGTGGGCGACACCGGCCACCTCGGCATTCTCGCGTGCCGCCTGGATCGCGGTCGGGTCGATGTCGCTGCCGTGGATGACCGGCTTCAGCGCGGCCAGGCCAGCCGATTCGCGGTCACGCGCCTCGCTCTGGATGCTCTTCCAGGCGGCCTTGTCGAAGCCCAGCCAGCGGCTCGGCGGCAGGCTGCCGTGGCGCATCAGGCCGGGCGCGACGTCGGCGGCCATCAGCGCGCCTTCGATCAGCAGCGTGCCGCTGCCGCACATCGGGTCCAGCAGGCCGCCACCGGCGGCGTGCAGCCGCGGCCACTGCGCGCAGCAGCAGCGCGGCGGCCAGATTTTCCTTCAGCGGTGCCTCGTGAGCGGCGCCGCGCCAGCCACGGCGATGCAACGGGCCGCCGCCGAGGTCGATCGACAGCGAGGCACGGCCTTTGCGCAGTGACAGGTTGACGCGCACATCCGGCAGGTCGGTGTTGACCGACGGGCGCTCCAGACCTTCATCACGCATGCGGTCGACGATGGCGTCCTTGATCCGCTGCGCGGCAAAGCGGGCATGGGTGATCTTGTCGCCGGACACGTGCGCGTCCACCGCCAGGGTCATCTCCGGCTTGATGTGCTCGTGCCACGGCAGCGCACGCACGCCGTCATACAGGGCCTGCTCGTCCGGGCAGTCGAACTCGTCGATCGGCCACAGCACGCGGCTGGCCAAGCGCGACCACATCACGATCCGCAGCGCCTGCTCCAGTTCGCCCTCGGCGTTGACGCCGGCAATGGTGGCAGTGGCCTTGCCAAGGCCCAGGGCCGACAGTTCATCGGCAAGCAGGTATTCCAGGCCCTTGGCGCAGGAGACAAAAAATTTCACGGGATCGGTTCACAGGTGGTCAGGCACGGCAGGAAGCCGGGCCATTCAAGAAGGAGGGCCGTGGACACGGCCGGCAGGCCCGCGCCGGGGGCGGCGGGGCTGCCATTGTAGTCAATGCGGGCGGGCGCGCCGTGCGCCCGGGCTTCACAGCTGGCGCAGCAGGCGCTCGAAGGCCTGTGCCGAGGCCTCAACGTGGCGTTCCAAGCGGTGGCCATCATCGACCAGCAGCAGCTGTGCCGAACGCGCCTGGGCCCAGGCGATCACTCCAGCGGCCGGCACCACATCGTCATGCCAGGCCTGGACCACGGTGGTCGGCACGGCGGCGGCGTCCAGCGCCGGCATCGGGCCCATGGTGGTCGGCGGCACCATCAGGAACAGGCCGGCCACCGGCACCTGCAGCGAGGCGATGGCAGAGATGTAGGCACCCAGGCTGGAGCCGGCCAGCACCACCGGGCCCTGCTGGGCAGCGATGGCGGTGCGTTCGACCAGGCGGCGCAGGCGGGTCGGCACGTCACCTACGCGGCTGACCTCGCTCATCGCGTCCAGGTCTGTATAGTCCGGGCGCTCATGGGTCCAGCCCAGGCGCTGCGCCACGTCGGCCAGCGCGGTGACCTTGGTCGCCTCCGGGCCGCTCTCGAAGCCATGGGACAGGATGCAGTGGCCGCGGCTCATGCGCATGCTCCGTGGGCGCGGGCCAACGAGGAAAGGGAAGGCAGGTTCATGCCGCAATGCTAGCATCGCCGGATGCCCAACCCGCTCCTGCCCGGCCTGCAACTGCAGCCCCTGCCCTACGAAGACCGTCTGCCACTGCGCGACCCGGCCACGCTGGAGATGGTGGTGATCCACTGCACCGAGCTGCCCGACCTGGCGATGGCCCGCGAGTACGGTGAGCGTGTGCTGTATGACAGCGGCGCCGGCAACAGCGGCCACTTCTACATCGACCGCGATGGCAGCGTGGCGCAGTACGTGGCGCCGGAACGCGTGGCCCACCACGTACGCGGCATGAACGCACACACGCTGGGCATCGAGCTGGTCAACACCGGCCGCTACCCGCACTGGTTCGACAGCCGCCAGCAGGCGATGGACGAGCCCTACACCGAGGCGCAGCTGCAGGCGCTGGAGCAGCTGCTGCAGGCGCTGGTGGTGCGCTATCCGTCGCTGCGGCAGATTGCCGGGCACGACCAGCTGGATCTGGAGCAGGTGCCGGCCAGCGATGACCCGACGCTGATGGTGGCACGCAAGCGTGATCCGGGGCCGTTGTTCCCGTGGGCGCGGATCCTGGCGAAGGTGCCGTTGCAGCCGGTTGGGTGAAGGTTTGGAGGGCTGCGGCCTGCACCTGGAGAAGCAAAGAAGAGAAAAAGAAGAGGGGGTTTCGGGGGGGGGGGGGGGGGGGGGGGGGGGGGGGGGGGGAGCCCCGGGCCCGGCCCAGCCGCTGGCGGCTGGGCGTTCGGGCGCTTGCGAAGCAGTGCTTCGCAAGCAGAGCGCCCTCACCCATGTAAGCTCGGTCGCGCCATCCATGGCGCTCACGCCCCCGCAACCGGACCCACCCCGCCTTCGACAGGTTCTCGCTGCTGTTGGTGGGTGCCGACCGTTGGTCGGCACGGGATCGAATCGATCGGAGGGTGCCTTTGTAGAGTCGAGCCACGCTCGACTGCTCTTTGCGTGCGAATCGGGCACGAGGGGGGTCAGAGCCGTTTTCCGTTGGAAAACGGATCCGACCCCGCGCGGCTCAGGCGCCGCTGGCCACGGGGCGGCTGCTGTCGCTGACCCAGCCGCTCCAGGAATCGGCGTAGATGCGTGCGCCGGACAGACCGGCCGCTTCCATCGCCAGCAACAGGTGGCAGGCGGTCACGCCGGAGCCGCACATCAGCACCACCTGCTGCGGATCACGGTTGCCGATCACGCCCTGCAGTTCGGCGCGCAGTTCCTGTGCATCACGCAGGCGGCCGTCGGCGACGTTCAACGCAAACGGACGGTTGACCGCGCCCGGCACGTGGCCTGCGACCGGGTCCAGCGGCTCCACTTCGCCGCGGAAGCGCTCACCCGCGCGTGCATCGACCAGCCAGCCCGGCGCGTGCTTCAGGCGTGCGCTGATTTCCTCGGCATTGGCGATCTGGGTGGTGTCGAAACGGCCCGGGTAAACCGGCAGCGCGATCACCTCATCCTGCCCCGTCGCCAAGGGATGCCCTGCGCCCTGCCATGCGGCGATGCTACCATCAAGCACGGCCACCTTGCTGTGCCCGATCAGGCGCAGCAGCCACCACAGGCGCGAGGCGGCCATGCTGCCATCGCTGCCGTCGTAGACCACCACCTGGGTGTCGGGACCGATGCCCCACTGGCCCAGTTTCGCGGCGAAGACATCGCTGTCCGGCAGCGGGTGACGGCCGTGGCCGCTGCGGGTCAGATCCGACAGGTCCCGATTGAGGTCGGCATACACCGCGCCCGGAACATGCCCCGCCAGATACTGGCCGTTACCCGCCTGCGGATCGGCCAGCGAGGAACGTGCATCGACCACGCGTACGGCGGTACTGGCAGTAGCACGTGCGTCGACCACGCGAACACCCTCGCCCAATGCAGCGGCCAGGGTGGCGACATCGACCAGGGTGGTCCACGGCGGATCGATCGGCTTCATTGCACTTGCTCCAGGCGGCGACGCAGGTTGTAGAGGATGGCGGCGGTGGCGCCCCAGATGCGCTGGCCGGGCCAGCCATATTCGAGGACGTGGCGGACGCGGCCGCGATGATTGATTTCGACCTGGTGCAGGTTGTCGGCTGCCATCAGGTAATCGAGCGGCACTTCAAACACTTCGGCCACTTCACTGGGCTGTGGCACCGGCACGAAATCCGGATCGACCACGGCCACCACCGGCGTGACCCGGTAGCCGGTGATCGTCACGAAGGGATCGAGATAGCCCAGCGCCTGCACTTGGCCGGGCGCCAATGCGATTTCCTCCTGGCTCTCGCGCAGTGCAGCGGCCAACGCATCGCGGTCATCGGGTTCGGTGCGGCCACCGGGGAAACCGACCTGGCCACCATGGGTACGCAGGGTTTCGGTGCGACGGGTGAGAATGACCTGTGCGCCGTTGGCGCGCGGCACGATGCCGGCCAGTACGGCGGCTTCCACCGGGGGCCCGGGCGGCAGCAGATCGATCAGTTCACTGCGGTTCCAGCCGTCGCCGGCCGGCGGCTCGGCCAGTGGATGCAGCGCGCATCAGGCGCTCGTGATCAGCCAGCGAGCCGCGCAGTGATTGCTGCAGCTGTTCACGCAGAGGTTGCACGCGATGCAGGATGCGGCTGCGTTCCTCGTTGCTCATCGACGACCACCGCGCGATCTCATCGATATGCCGCCCGCAGCCGGTGCATTGCCGGTGCGGATCCAGCGTGCACACTCCGATGCAGGGACTTGCGACAACACGTGCCGTTTTTTCCATTGTTTGCACCCGGCAACAGTAGCGCGATCGGGCTGAATTTGCGCGGGGTCAATATGCAGTGCACGGCAGCGTCGCGATCCGCGCAAACAAAAACGCGCCGGTGGGATCACCGGCGCGTTTCGTTTACCGCTTCGATTTACTTGACGCTGACCAGCTTGATCTCGAACTGCACAGCCACGTTCGGCGGGAACGGGGTGCGCGGGTCGGCACCGTAGGCCTGGTCCGGCGGCAGGGTGACTTCCCACTTCGAGCCAGCCGGCATCTGCAGCAGGGTCTCGCGCATGGCCTTCATTTCGACTTCGCTGACCTTGATCGACGGAATCTGCTGGGCCGGGCGGGCTTCGGTCGGGCGCTGGCCGTACGGGAACGGACCGGCCACTTCCAGCTGCACGGTGCTGGCCTGGGTCGGCTTGGCGCCCTTGCCGGCTTCAATCACCCGGTACTGGACGCCGCTCGGCAGGGACTGCACGCCGGCCTTGGCCTTGTTCGCCGCGATGAACTGATCGCTCTTGGTCTTGTTTTCGGCAGCAGCCTTTTCGTACTCGGCCTTGGCAGCCTGGGCACGGCCCTGCTCGCGCTTCTGGAACGCTTCAACAGCCGGCTTCAGCTGGTCGGCGGTGATCGCCGGCTGCTTCTTGGCGTAGGCGTCCTGCAGACCCTTCACCACCGAGTTGATGTCCAGCTGCTCACCACGACCGGTCAGCTCCGCCAGGTTGTTGCCGTAGTCGTAACCGAAGTAGTAGCTCAGCTTGCCCTTTTCGGACGAGACGTCCTGGGCGAAGGCATTGCCCGTCAGGGCCAGGGCCGCGACGGCGACCGCGATAGAACGCAACTTCATCAAACAGTTCTCCAGGGGTGGTAACTCAGGGACGTTCTGCGCCGCCCTGAGGCGACGGGTTAGGATAACGGGCACAACGTGTAACCGCTACTCACGATGCAGGCTAAGACCCGTCTGCGTTGGCGGAGTTCAATCTCACTTTTTTTTAACGTTTCAGGAGTTTCCCCGTGGCCGATGCCCTGATCGCTGTCGCCGACGACGGCGCCATCCGCACCGTGACCGTCCAGCGCCCGGACAAGCTCAACGCCTTGAATGCCGCGACCCTGCAGGCGCTGACCGAGGCGTTCAGCGCTGCCGCCGCCGACCCGGACGTGCGCGTGGTGGTGCTCACCGGTGCCGGTCCGAAGGCTTTCGTGGCCGGGGCCGACATCGCCGAGATGAACACACTCAGTGCGGTTCAGGGACGTGATTTCTCCCTGCTCGGCCAGGCCCTGATGCGCCAGATCGAGCGCATGCCCAAGCCGGTGATCGCACGCGTGAACGGCTTCGCCCTGGGCGGCGGGCTGGAGCTGGCCATGGCCTGCCACCTGCGCATCGCTGCCGATACGGCCAAGGTCGGGCAGCCGGAGATCAATCTCGGCCTGATTCCCGGCTTCGGCGGCAGCCAGCGCCTGCTGCGCCTGTGCGGCCGCGCCGCCACCCTGGAGCTGTGCCTGCTGGGTGCACCGATCAACGCCGCGCGTGCGCTGGAACTGGGCATCGTCAACGAGGTGGTGCCCGCCGATGCGCTGGACAACCGTGTACAGGACATCGCGCGCCAGCTGGCACGCTCGGCCCCGCTGGCCCTGCGTGGCCTGCTCGACGCGGTACACGTGGGTGGCGAATGCAGCCTGGAGGCTGGGCTGGAGTACGAAAGCGCGCAGTTCGGCCTGCTGTTCGCCACCGAAGACATGCGCGAAGGCACCAGCGCCTTCCTGCAGCGCCGCCCGCCGGCCTTCCAGAACCGCTGACGCCATGGCATCCCGACCCAACCCCGCGCAGCTGTTCGCCCGGGTCCAGGCAGACGATCTCGATGGCGCCCTGCAGGCCGGTCTCATGGACTACGTTGCCCGTGACGGCGACGAACAGCTGCTGCCCGGCCACCCGGACCTTCCACGACGCCTGCAGCAGGCCCAGCAGCAGCTGCACGCGGCCTGGGCCGCACGCGAACGCTACCGTGCCCGTGCCGTGCGCCTGGCGCGCCGCGAGGCCGAACGCGATGCGCGACGCACGCCAGCCCCGGCACCGGACGTGAAGCCCGCCCTGCCCCCGGCGGCCGCCGCGATTCTCGCCCGGGCCAAGGCCCGCGCCACCGGCAAGGAGCAGTAATGGCTACTGCGAAGAAGACCCCGCGCGCCGGCGCGACGCGGTGGCAGCATGCCGCGCGCCGACGTGGTGGAGATGTTCACCCGCCTGCGCGAACTCAATCCGCACCCGAAGACCGAACTGGAGTACAGCTCGCCGTTCGAACTGCTGGTGGCGGTCGCGCTGTCGGCGCAGGCCACCGACGTGGGCGTCAACAAGGCCACGCGCCGCCTGTTCCCGGTGGCCAATACCCCGGCAAAGATCCTCGCGCTTGGCGAGGACGGGCTGAAGCAGTACATCGCCACCATCGGTCTGTTCAACGCCAAGGCGAAGAACGTGATCGCCACCTGCGCGATCCTGCTGGAGAAGCACGGCGGTGAAGTGCCGCGCGATCGCGATGAACTGGAAGCGCTGCCGGGCGTGGGCCGCAAGACCGCCAACGTGGTGCTCAACACTGCGTTCGGTGAGCCGGTGATGGCGGTGGACACGCATATCTTCCGCGTCTCCAACCGTACCGGCCTGGCCCCGGGCAAGAACGTGCGCGAAGTGGAAGACAAACTGGTGAAGGTGATTCCGGCCGAGTTCCTGCTCGACGCGCATCACTGGCTGATCCTGCACGGACGTTATGTGTGCAAGGCGCGCAAGCCGGATTGCCCCGGCTGCGTGATCGCCGACCTGTGCCGGTTCAAGGAAAAGACCACGGCCGAGGCGTGAACGCGTTCGTGGTGTGACAAAACAAGGACGGCGGGCACAGGGCCCGCCGTCTTTGCTTGTAGACAAGAGTGCTTCAGGACATCAGAACGACAGGTCGCCCCAGACGCCGAACTCCTTGGTCTTGTCGTTCTTCTTGTCGCTGGCGTTGGCCAGGTGCGTGTACTTGTACACGGTCGACAGCTTGAGGTTCTTCATGACCGGGAACTCGACGCCGACGTTCCAGTACTTGTCGCTCAGGGTCGGGTCCAGCGTCTTGCTGACGTCGGTGTCATCGTAACGACCGAACACGTTGATGCCGCCGTCGGTGACGCGCACGCTGCCCCAGACCGACCAGCCGCTGGTCTTGTCGGTGGCAACGGTCATCACGTTGTTGAGGTTCTTGGCCTGGAAGTACTCGCCACCGACACGGAAGTCGCTGCTGGCGTAGGCCACCATCGCATTGGCGCGGGTGTAGGTGTTCTCGGCGCTCTGGATGTCGGTTTCCTTGCCCAGCTTGCCACTGTAGCCACCGACGGCAACCACGAAGTTCTCGTTCGGGGTATAGGCCGCGCGGCCTTCCACGTCCATGCCCTTGCTGCGGGTCGGGTTCTTGTAACCGGCGCCGGACACAACCGAGACCGCGTAGTTGAAGTTGTTGCCCAGGTTGCCGAAGCCATGCAGGCCCCAGTCGGACGAGTTGCCGTACTTCAGGCGGTCGGTCAGGGTGTTCTCGACATAACGCATGCCGTAGAACTTCTCGACGTACGGAATCCACGGCATGTCGGCGGCACCGACGCGCAGGTTGAAGGCCGGGTCGAAGCTACCCTGCACGTAGGCCTTCTTGACGAACAGTTCGGTGTTGCCGATGGCCGAGCTGTACTGGAAGTCGGTGGTCAGGTTGGCCGACCAGATGTCGTTGAACTTGTGGTCGACGGTCAGGTAGAAGCGCTTGACGTCCAGACCGGTGCCGCTGGCGGCGGTGTCCTTGCCGTTGCTGGTCTTGTCGATGTTGGTCAGGTCGAAGAACATGCGACCGCCGATCTTGTTGTCATTGACCAGCTTGGCCAGCTTGTCGACGCTGGTCTGGGTCTTCTGTGCACCTTCCAGGGCCTGGGCCTGGGTGATGTTCACTTCGGACTGCGCATCGGACTGTGCCTGCAGCGCCTGCGAATCGTTCTGCAACTGCTGGACCTGGGCCTGCAGCGCAGCGATCTGCGCCTGCAGCTGCTGCAGCTGTGCCTGGGATACGCCCGTGCTGGCGGGAGCTGCGAAGGCGTCGGCGGAAACCAGACCGAGGCTTGCAACGACCGCGGCGGCGAGCAAATGGGAACGCATTTTGGATTTCTCCAGAGGGTTGGAATGGCTTGGGCAGAACGCCACGCCGGCAGGCCGGTCAAGCGTTTTGCGAACATTCCGTTAAAACCATGACAACCGAATGACAATCTGAGCACCAACCACAGATTTCTTCGTGCGGTCATGCGTACGACTCATTTGCCGCCACATGCTTGTCGATCCCTTGCGGCATATGACGTCACGTATCAGCGTCCCGGCCCGGGCCGACCGCCGCGCAGCGATCACCTGCATTGATGGTTTCGTGTGGATGACGCGGCATCACTGCGGAATGCCAGGCGGAAACGGCATTGACGACCACACCGGGCAGGCCATCAGCGACATATAGAACGTGATCGCAACCGGGCTACGTCCGTCTCCGGCGCATTGGTCATCACGTTGCCCGCAGCACTCAGAACCTTCACGCCCCTGGCTGTGCGGGCGCCGGGCAGCGCTGTAACGGTTGCGTCATACAACGGTCCCTGCGCTGTCATCGAACCGTTATGGAATGTGCGCCGGGCGGGTAACCCCGCATCCCAATCAACCCAGGAGCCACCCCGTGATCCACGCCTTCAAGTCGCGCGTTGCCGT
The DNA here is from genome assembly GCF_056481145.1 of Stenotrophomonas sp. 93052_Sma. Lineage (NCBI taxonomy): Bacteria > Pseudomonadati > Pseudomonadota > Gammaproteobacteria > Lysobacterales > Lysobacteraceae > Stenotrophomonas > Stenotrophomonas sp. 93052_Sma. The sequence goes on along the minus strand of NZ_CM151134.1, from coordinate 1,546,517 downwards.
TGCCGTCTTCGCTGCGTCGTCCGTGTTCGCCGCCAACGCCGCTGAAATCACCGGCGCGGGCGCCTCGTTCATCTACCCGGTGATGTCGAAGTGGTCGGCCGACTACAACGCTGCCACCAGCAACAAGGTCAACTACCAGTCGATCGGTTCCGGCGGTGGTATCGCCCAGATCAAGGCCAAGACCGTTGATTTCGGCTCCTCCGATGCTCCGCTGAAGCCGGAAGAACTGGCCGCTGCGGGCCTGGCGCAGTTCCCGTCGGTGATCGGCGGCGTGGTGCCGGTCGTCAACGTGGCCGGCATCGCCCCGGGCGCGCTGAAGCTGGACGGCACCGTGCTGGCCAACATCTTCCTGGGCAAGATCAAGACCTGGAACGACCCGGCCATCGCCGCGCTGAACCCGGGCGTGACCCTGCCGAGCGCCAAGATCACCGTCGTGCACCGCTCGGATGGCTCGGGCACCACCTTCAACTTCGTCAACTACCTGTCCAAGGTCAGCCCGGAGTGGAAGAGCTCGGTCGGTGAAGGCACCTCGGTCCAGTGGCCGGCCGGCATCGGCGGCAAGGGCAACGAAGGCGTTGCCGCTTACGTGAAGCAGATCAAGGGCGGCATCGGCTACGTCGAACTGTCCTATGCGCTGCAGAACAAGCTGTCGTACACCGCGATGAAGAATGCCGCCGGCCGCTTCGTGCAGCCGAGCGACGCGTCGTTCGCCGCCGCTGCTGCCAGCGCCGACTGGGCCAGCGCCAAGGACTTCTACCTGGTGATGACCAACGCCCCGGGCGCCGAGTCCTGGCCGATCACCGCCACCAACTTCATCCTGGTGCACAAGAAGCCGAAGAACGCTGCCAACGGCAAGGCCACCCAGGAGTTCTTCCGCTGGGTCTACAAGAGCGGCGATGCCCAGGCCCGCCAGCTGGACTACGTGCCGCTGCCGGACAGCCTGGTCCGCCAGATCGAGACCTACTGGACGCAGAACCTGAAGTAAGCAAGCGCGTTCCCCCGCAGGAACGGGATCGGCGGGTCCTCTCTCCCCCGCCGATCCCACCCCGGGCGCGAGATCCTCGAGATCTCGCGCCTTTCTCGTTTGCGGCGCACGGGCGTGTAGAGTCGAGCTTGCTCGACTGCTCGCGGCGGGCATCAGTCGAGCAAGCTCGACTCTACGAAGGGCCAAAGGCAGTCGAGCAAGCTCGACGCTGCACGGCCAACCGGCGGTCATATCGGTGCGCAGATCCGGGGTCTCCGGGGGTCTCCCGGATCCCGGCCAACCCCGTAAAACCCTTGTCAGAACGTGATCCAGTACACCTCTGTCATGGGCGTAATACGGCTGTAACAAAAACATCATTTCATAGCCGCATCCGCCGACGACGTCGGCTCTACCCCGCTATGGAGTGACCATGAAACTGCACTCGGCCGGCCTTGCCGCCCTTTCCCTGGCCATCGCCCTGGGCCTGTCGGCCTGCGGTGGCGACAAGCAGGCCGCGCAGCAGCCGGCTGCCGACGGTGCCGCCGCCCCGGCCGCTGCCGGTGCCAAGGTGACCGCCGAAGTGTCCGGCGCCGGCGCTTCCTTCATCTTCCCGCTGGTGTCCAAGTGGTCGGCTGACTACAACGCCAGCACCGGGGCCAAGATCAACTACCAGTCGATCGGCTCCGGCGGCGGCATCGCCCAGATCAAGGCCGGCACCGTCGACTTCGGTTCCTCCGACAAGCCGCTGAGCAGCGAAGAGCTGGCCCAGGCTGGCCTGGCCCAGTTCCCGTCGGCCATCGGCGGCGTGGTGCCGGTGGTCAACATTGAAGGCCTGGAAGCCGGCAAGCTGCGCCTGAGCGGCGCCCTGCTGGCCGACATCTTCCTGGGCAAGGTCAAGACCTGGAACGACCCGGCCATCGTCGCCGCCAACCCGGGCGTGAAGCTACCGGACGGCAAGATCACCCTGGTCCACCGTTCGGACGGTTCGGGCACCACCTTCAACTTCTCCAACTACCTGTCCAAGGTCAGCCCGGAATGGAAGAGCAAGGTCGGCGAAGGCACCTCGGTGCAGTGGCCGGACGGCGTCGGTGGCAAGGGCAATGAAGGCGTTGCTTCGTACGTGAAGCAGATCAAGGGCTCGATCGGCTACGTCGAACTGGCCTACGCACTGCAGAACGGCATGCCGTACACCGCCATGCAGAACGCGGCCGGCAACTGGGTCGAGCCGAGCGCGGAAACCTTCGCCGCTGCAGCTGCCAGCGCCGACTGGGCCAGCGCCAAGGACTTCAACCTGGTCATCACCAACGCCCCGGGCGAGCAGGCGTGGCCGATCACCGCCACCAACTTCATGCTGATGCAGAAGCAGCCGAAGGACGCCAAGCGCAACCAGGACACCCTGGCCTTCTTCAAGTGGGCCTTCGAGAACGGCCAGGCCCAGGCCAACGAGCTGCACTACGTGCCGCTGCCGGCCGAACTGGTCAAGCAGATCGAGGCCTACTGGGCGACCGACCTGAAGTGATGGACACGGCGGTGCCCGCCCCGCGCGGGCACCGCTTCTTCCACGCCGTGCCGCCCCGCCCCTTCCTGGCCCTGCCGTCCCCATGAATGCCATCGCCCAGCCTGTAGCCGCCCCGTCCACGCGTGATGCGCGTGATGCCCGCAACGACAAACTGTTCCGATGGGTGCTGGTCGGCACCGTCATCTTCGTCCTGATCGCCCTGGCCTGCGCCGCGCTGTCCATGCTGTGGGGCGGCCGCCATGCCCTGCAGATGCAGGGCCTGAGCTTCTTCTTCTCCGCCGACTGGAATCCGGTCGAAAACAAGTTCGGTGCGCTCGCCCCGATCTACGGCACCCTGGTCACCGCCGTCATCGCGATGGTCATCGCCGTGCCGGTCAGCTTCGGTATCGCCTTCTTCCTCACCGAAGTCGCGCCGCGCTGGCTGCGTGGCCCGGTCGGTACCGCCATCGAACTGCTGGCGGGCATTCCCTCGATCATCTACGGCATGTGGGGCCTGTTCGTGCTGGTGCCGGTGATGACCGAGTACGTCACCCCGTTCCTCAACGAGACCCTGGGCGAATGGCCGATCATCGGCCCGCTGTTCCAGGGCCCGCCGCTGGGCATCGGCATGCTCACCGCCGGTTTCGTGCTGGCCATCATGGTCATTCCGTTCATCTCCTCGGTGATGCGCGAAGTGTTCCTGACCGTACCCACCCGCCTGAAGGAGTCGGCGTACGCGCTGGGCTCCACCAAGTGGGAAGTGAGCTGGGACATCGTGCTGCCCTACACCCGCTCGGCGGTGATCGGTGGCATCTTCCTCGGCCTCGGTCGCGCCCTGGGCGAGACCATGGCCGTGGCCTTCGTGATCGGCAACAGCGTGCGCCTGTCGCCGTCGCTGCTGGAACCGGGCACCACCATCGCCGCGCTGATCGCCAACGATTTCGGCGAAGCCACTGAAACCTACCGCTCGGCCCTGCTGCTGCTCGGCTTCGTCCTCTTCATCGTCACCTTCGTGGTGCTGGCCATCGCCCGCCTGATGCTGATGCGCCTGTCCCGCAAGGAGGGCAACTGATGTCCACCACCGCTGATTCGCTGTACCTGCGCCGTCGCATCGGCAACGTCGTTGCGATCACCGCCTCCTGTGCCACCGCCCTGTTCGGCCTGTTCTTCCTCGGCTGGATCCTGTTCACCCTGGCCTCGAAGGGCCTGGCCGGCATCAACTGGGATCTGTTCACCAAGATGACGCCGCCGCCGATGCAGGAAGGCGGTCTCGCCAACGCATTCTTCGGCAGTGCGGTGATGTGTGCGCTGGCGATCGGCATCGGCACCCCGCTGGGCGTGCTGGCCGGCACCTGGCTGGCCGAGTACGGCAACGCCCGCAAGGCCGGCACCGTGGTCCGCTTCGTCAACGACATCCTGCTGTCGGCCCCGTCCATCGTGCTTGGCCTGTTCGTCTACACGCTGTACGTGATGCAGACCGGCGGCAACTTCTCGGCGTTCGCCGGTGCACTGTCGCTGGCCTTCATCGTGCTGCCGGTGGTGGTGCGCACCACCGACGAGATGCTGCGCCTGGTGCCCTCGCAGATGCGTGAGGCAGCCCTGTCGCTGGGTATCCCGCAGTGGAAGGTGATCGTGCAGGTGCTGTACCGCAGTGCCTCGGCCGGCATCATCACCGGCATCCTGCTGGCGCTGGCCCGCATCTCCGGCGAGACCGCACCGCTGCTGTTCACTGCCTTCGGCAACCAGTACTGGAACAACAACATCTTCCAGCCGATGGCCTCGGTGCCGGTGGTGATGAACCAGTTCGCCGGCAGCCCGTATGAATCCTGGCAGGTGCTGGCCTGGGCCGGTGCCCTGGTGCTGACTGTCTTCGTGTTGCTGGTCAGCCTTGCCGCCCGCGGCATCCTGCTGCGCAACCGTATCTCCCATGACTGACCTTTCCGTGGATAACGCCATGAACGACCTTTCCAACGCCGTGCCGATGCAGCGCATCGCCGTGCCGTCCTCGCACGAGAGCCTGCACACGCCGTCGCCGGTGAAGCTGGCTGCGCGTGGACTGGACTTCTACTACGACAAGTTCCATGCCCTGAAGGGCATCAACCTGGAAATCCCGGAAAAGCGCGTGACCGCGCTGATCGGTCCCTCCGGTTGCGGCAAGTCGACCCTGCTGCGCATCTTCAACCGCATCTACGCGCTGTACCCGAAGCTGGAAGCGCGCGGTGAGGTGCTGCTGGACGGCGAGAACATCCTGTCGCCGAAGTACCCGATGAACCGCCTGCGCAGCAAGGTCGGCATGGTGTTCCAGAAGCCGGTGCCGTTCCCGATGACCATCTTCGAGAACGTGGCCTACGGCATCCGCCACCACGAGAAGCTGAGCAAGGCCGACATGGCCGACCGCGTCGAGCAGGCGCTGCGCCAGGGCGCGCTGTGGGACGAAGTGAAGGACAAGCTGGGGCAGAGCGCACTGGGCCTGTCCGGCGGCCAGCAGCAGCGCCTGTGCATCGCCCGTGCCGTGGCCCTGCGCCCGTCGGTGCTGCTGCTGGACGAACCGACCTCGGCGCTGGACCCGATCTCGACCAGCCGCATCGAGCAGCTGGTGGAAGAGCTCAAGCACGAGTACACCATCGTGATCGTCACCCACAACATGCAGCAGGCCGCCCGCGTGTCCGACTACACCGCCTTCATGTACCTGGGCGACCTGATCGAGCACGACCGCACCGAAGTGATCTTCTCGCAGCCGTCGCAGCGGCAGACCGAGGACTACATCACCGGCCGCTTCGGCTGATCGACGCCGTCCCTTCGCCACATGTCCCAGCCAGGCATGGCCTGGCTCTACCCGGATTGCAGACCATGAATCTTCCCAACGACCACATCGTCAAGAGCTACGACGAAGAGCAGCAGCGCCTGGTGGCCGAAATCGTGCGCATGGGTGAAATGGCCGTCGCCCAGCTCGAAGCGGCGATGGACGTGATCGAGAAGCGCGACGAGAACGCTGCCCATCGCATCATCGCCAACGACGAAGCGATCGATGCGCTGGAACAGCAGATCAGCCACGACGTGATGCGGCTGGCGCTGCGTGGCCCGATGGCGCGCGACCTGCGCGAAATCCTGGCCGGCTTGCGCATTCCGGCCGACATCGAGCGTATCGGTGACTATGCCGCCAACGTCGCCAAGCGCTCGATCGCGCTGGGCAAGGTGCCGCCACTGCCGCAGATCCAGGGCCTGCGTGCGCTGGGCCGCCTGGCCGCGCAGCAGGTCCGCCGTGCCATTGCCGCCTACCGCGACAACGACGCCGACGCCGCACTGGAACTGCGTGAGGACGACGCCCGCCTGGACGCGCAGTACACCGCGCTGTTCCGCGAGCTGCTGACCTACATGATGGAAGACCCGCGCAACATCACTCCGTGCACGCACCTGCTGTTCATGGCCAAGAACCTGGAGCGCGTGGGCGACCACGCCACCAACATCGCCGAGAACGTGTGGTTCCTGGTGCACGGAGAGCAGCCGCTGCCGCCGCGTGAAAAGCGCGACGAGACCTCCAGCACCGGCCAGCCCTGACGCTGCACTGCAACACCGGAGTCGACTCCACGGTGGCCGCTGTCCTGGTGACAGCGGCCCTTTTGTTTTGGGCGTTCCGGCCACCGGTCTCCCCCTCTGTAACAAATCTCACGAAAATTTGAGTTCTTGGCGAGGATTCGTTGAGTAGGATCGCTGCACCATCGATTCACCCCGGGCGCCTGCCCACCACCTAGGAGTAAGACCGATGAGCAGTTCCAACAAGACCCTGTCCCTGCTGACCGCTACGGCCCTGGCCGCCGGCCTGGGCATGACCGCCAGTGCCTCGGCCCTGAGCATGAGCGACCTGGCCCAGGGCTACCTGGTGGCTGGCCAGGCGGCAAAGGCTGCCGATACCAAGCACGCCGAAGGCAAGTGCGGCGCCGACGGCAAGACCGCTGAAGGCAAGTGCGGCGGTGACAAGGGCAAGGCTGCCGAAGGCAAGTGTGGCGAAGGCAAGTGCGGTGCCGACAAGGGCAAGGCTGCTGGTGCAGCCGCTGCCAAGACAGGCGACAAGAAGTCGGCTGAAGGCAAGTGCGGCGAAGGCAAGTGCGGTGGCAAGCACTGACGTCCGCGCCAGCCTCGTCCACCCGCGGTCGCCGCTTCGTGCGGCGGCCGCCGGGTTGGGCCTGCGCCGGGCGCTGCTACAGGACCTGCGTGACGCCCCGGCAGGTGACTTCGACTTCCTCGAATGTGCGCCGGAAAACTGGATCCATGTCGGTGGTCCCGCCGGGGATGCACTGGCCGAACTGGCGCAGCGCCATCCGTTGAGCTGCCACGGCCTGTCGTTGTCGCTGGGCGGCAGCGCGCCGCTGGATACGCAGCTGCTGGAACAGGTCGGCCAGTTCCTGGAAAAGCACCGCGTGCCGCTGTACAGCGAGCACCTGAGCTACTGCAGCGACGACGGTCACCTGTACGACCTGCTGCCGATTCCGTTCACCGACGAAGCGGTGCGCCACACTGCGGCACGCATCGCTCACGTGCAGGATCTGCTGGGCCGCCGCATTGCAGTGGAGAATGTGTCCTATTACCTGGCACCGGAACCGGCGATGGACGAACTGGCCTTCACCAACGCGGTGCTTGCCGAAGCCGACTGCGATCTGCTGCTGGACGTCAACAACGTCTACGTCAATGCCTGCAACCATGGCTACGACGCCGACACTTTCATTGCCGGACTGCCCGCAGAGCGCGTCGTCTGCCTGCACGTGGCCGGGCACCTGGACGAGGCGCCGGACCTGAAGATCGATACCCATGGCAGCGCGGTGATCGACCCGGTCTGGGAGCTGCTGGCGCGTACCTACGCGCGCATCGGCCCACGTCCCACCCTGCTCGAGCGCGATTTCAACTTCCCCCCATACGCCGAGCTGCAGGGCGAACTGCAGACCATCCGCCGCCTGCAGGCGACGCACGGGGGGACTGCACATGACTGACGCTCGTGGCACCCTGCGCGCAGCAGCATGCGTTCACTGCCCATCTGCGCGATCCGCAGGGCGTGCCACCGCCGGCTGGGCTGGAGGCACGCCGGGTCACGGTGTACCAACGGCTGCTGTTCAACAATCTGCTCGGCCTGTTGAGCAACGGCTTCCCGGTCTGCGTGCGCCTGCTCGGCGAGCCCGCCTGGAGCGACCTGGTGCGCCACTACTTCGCCACCCACCGCTGCCAGACACCGCTGTTCACCGAACTGGCCGCCGAATTCGTGCAGTGGCTGCAGGCACAGCCGCAGCTGCCGCACCCGGCGTTGGCCGAACTCGCTCATTACGAGTGGGTGGAGACCGCCCTGTACCAGTTGCAGGCCGAGCCGCTGCCGGCACCCGGCGACATCGATCCGCTGCAGGTACCGCTGCAGCGCTCCACCCTGGCGTGGCCGCTGCTGTACCAGTGGCCGGTGCATCGACTCGGTGCCGAGGATGCGCCAATGCAGCCGCCGGCGGAACCGACCGGCCTGCTGGTCCGCCGCGAGGCCGATGGCGAAGTGCGCTTCGCCGTGCTCAGCCCGCTGGCGGTATACCTGCTGTCCAGCGTCGGCGAACGACCCGGCCTCGATGGACATGCCTATCTGCGGCAATTGGCCGCTGCGAACGGCCTGGCTGAGGAGGCGCTGGCCGGGCCCGGTGCCGCGCTGCTGCAGCAGTTCCTGCAGGCCGGCGTGATCGGCCCGCTCATAGTCCCTGGCTGACGCCCCTTCCCCCACGGAGAACCACCGATGAACCTTCCGACCCTGGCCGCCACGCGTGGCCAGCTGGACCGTCTCGCCCCCTGGTTGGCCCCGCTCGGCCTGCGCCTGCTGCTGGCCTGGGAATACTTCGAATCCGGCCGCGAGAAACTGCGCGGCCAGAACTGGTTCGCCGACCTGCAGGACGCTTTCCCGTTCCCGTTCGACCAGCTGCCGGCCGCGCTGAACTGGCAGCTTGCGACCTGGTTCGAGCTGATTGGCGCGGCCTGCCTACTGGTTGGCTTCGGCACCCGGTTTGCCGCCGCCAGCCTGCTGGTGCTGACCGTAGTGGCCACCTATGCGGTGCATTGGCCGATGGAGTGGAACTCGCTGGCCGACCTCGCCATGGGCTACGCGATCACTGACCAGGGCTTCGGCAACTTCAAGCTGCCGATGCTGTTCATGGCCATGTTGCTGCCGCTGATCTTCACCGGCGCCGGCAGGCTGAGCGTGGATGCGTGGCTGGCGCGGTGGTCTCCCTCGGCCACGCCTGCGCGGCCAGCAGTCCGGTAATCGCCACCCCTGGTCGGCGCACCGTGTGCCAACCAAGGTTGGCACCTACCGGAATCCTGAGCGCGGTGCCCCGGTAGGTGTCGACCTTGGTCGACACACGCCCGCGCAGGGAACGCATGCACCGAGGGCTGGCCGGGCGCTCAGGGTCGCTCTGCTAGAATTCACGCATGACTGACCCCACCCCCGCACCTGCCGCCGCTCCCGATTCCGCAGTCCCCCAGGCGCAGCGCGCGATGTCACAACGCTTCCGCGGCTTCCTGCCGGTGGTGGTGGACGTGGAAACCGGCGGCTTCGACAGCCAGCGCAACGCGCTGCTGGAAATCGCCGCCGTGCCGATCGAGATGGACGAGAACGGCCTGCTCTACCCCGGCCAGACCGCCAGTGCCCACGTGGTGCCGGCCGAGGGCCTGGAGATCGACCCGAAGTCGCTGGAAGTGACCGGCATCATCCTCGACCACCCGTTCCGGCTGGCCAAGGAAGAGAAGGCGGCGCTGGACCACATCTTCAGCCCGGTACGCGCGGCCATGAAGAAGTACGGCTGCCAGCGCGCGATCCTGGTCGGCCACAACGCGCATTTCGACCTCGGCTTCGTCAATGCCGCCGTGGCGCGCACCGGCCACAAGCGCAATCCGTTCCATCCCTTCAGCGTGTTCGACACGGTGACCCTGGCCGGCATCGCCTACGGGCAGACCGTGCTGGCGCGTGCGGCCACGGCCGCCGGGCTGGGCTGGGATGCCAACGAGGCGCACAGCGCGGTGTATGACACCGAGCAGACCGCTCGGTTGTTCTGCACCATCGCAAACGCCTGGCCGCGGTAAGCCAGCCAACGGCGCAACCGCACCCACCACTCACCGGACGGTAGATCCACGCCATGCGTGGATGCGATCAACCAATGCTCGTTCGGTCGCGGCCGTCGCTCTTGGCGCGGTACAACGCGCGATCAGCGCGCTGGTACAGCAGTGCCGGGGTGCGGTCGTCGGCATCCAGCTCCACCAGCCCTGCGCTGAAGGTCACGCGCAGTCCGTCCACGCCGGCCCAGTCGGGGTGGTCATGGAACAGGCCGCGCAGGCGGCGCGCACAGCTGTGCGGCTTCCTCCAGGCGGGTGTCGTTGAGCAGCAGCGCGAACTCTTCGCCACCAGTCCGCGCCGGCAGGTCCGAATCGCGGCTGGCGGCTGCAATCAACCGCGCCACCTGCACCAGCACCGCATCACCGATGCTGTGGCTGTGGCGGTCGTTGACGTCCTTGAAGTGGTCGATATCCAGCACCACCAGGCACAGCGGATGACCGCTGCGCTGCGAACGGGCGAAGTCACGCGCCAGCGTTTCATCGAAGGCACGGCGGTTGGCCAGGCCAGTCAGTGCATCCTCGCGGGCCTGCCGTTCGAATGCCTCGGCCTGGCGTGCGAGGCGCTCGGCCAGTTCGGTCTTTTCCTGGTTCAGCGCCTGCAGGTGCACGGTCTTGGCCTGCAGGTCGAAGGTCGCCTCGTCCACGCGCCGCGCCAGGCGCAGGTTGCTGGCCTTCAGCTGCTGCAGCAGCAGGCGGTACAGCGCCACCAGCCCGGCCAGCAGCAGCAGTCCACCCAGCACCTGCACGCTGCGTCGCTGCCACCAGAACGGCTCCACGGTGAAGCTCCATACCGCTTCCTGCTGGCCCCAGCTGCCGCTCGGATGGGCAGCGGCCACGTGCAGGGTGTAGTCGCCCGGCGGCAGGCCGACGAACTCCACGCTGCGCTGCGGGCCGCGTTCGACCCACCCCGTATCCAGGCCGTCCAACCGCGTGCGGTAGCGGATCCGATCAGACATCAGGTAGCTCAGGCCGACATAACTCACCGCCAAGCGGCGGCCGCCGGGAATGTAGTTGCGGTCCGGGCCTTCCCAATGCACCGGTGCGCCATCCACCTGCACGCTTTCAATCGCTGCCGGCGGTGAAAGACGCTCGCGGAAACGCTGCAGGCGTTGCGGATCGACGGTGCTCAGGCCTCCGGCGGTGACCACCCAGAACGTGCCGTCCTGGCGCAGGATCGCCGATGGCCCGGAGCTGCCGTTGGCCTGCGCATTGGCCATGCCGTCAATCTCGTTGTAGCGCTCCACCACCACCCGGGGTGCGCGGCCATCGGCCACGGCGTTGAGGGTGCCCATGTCGGTGCGCAGCACGCCGCGGTTGCTGCTGATCCACACGTTGCCAAGGCGATCCGGCACCAGTTGGAACACCGCATCCACCGGCATGCCCTGCTCCAGCCCCACCCGTGCAAGCGTGCCGTTGCGCCAGCGGTACAGGCCGCGATCGCTGCTGATCCACATCGCGTCACCCAGCTGATGGAAGCCGAACACGCTGCGGCCACCGCCCATCGGCGCGAGGTCGATCGACTGCACGTGGTCGCCGCGCAGTACGCGGATGCCCTCGATGGTGCCGATCCACAGGTTGCCCTGGTGATCGTGCTCAAGCGCGGTGATCAGGCCGCTGGGCATGCCCGCAACGCTTGATACCTGCACGCGGTCGCCGTCGATGCGGACCACGCCCTTCTGGGTGCCGGCCCAGACCACGCCCTGCGGGTCCACGCTGATCGCGCGGATGTTGCCGCCCGGCATGCCATCGGCGGCGGCATAGTTGTGCCGCAGCCGGCCATCGGGGCCAAGACGGTAGACGCCATCACCGAACGTTCCGACCCACAGGTCACCGTCCGGACCCTGCGCCAGGCTGAGCACCGAAGGTGCCTTGCCGCCGCGGTTGTGCAGCGGCATCGCACGGAAGCGGCCATCAGCAGTCTGCAGGTCGAGGCCGCTGGCACTGCCGACCCACAGCTGGCGATCGCGGTCCTCGAACACGGTGCGCACATAGTCGCCACTGAGGCCATCGCGCTCGGTGTAGCTGCTGAACAGTGTTTCGCGCAGGCGGTACAGGCCACCGTTGGCACCCACCCAGATGCTGCCCTCGGCATCCTCGCGCAGGCTGACCACGCGCCCACCCGGCAGGTTCAGGCCCGCCGGCAGGCGCTCCAGGCCATGCGCTGAGATCCGCAGCAGGCCCTGGTTCTCGGTGCCCAGCCACAGGTCGCCATGGCGATCCTGCAGCATCGAGGTCAGGTGCAGCTGCCCCGGCAGGCGGTGCATCAGCACCAGCTGATCATCCTCCACCCGGTACAGGCGCTCGCCGGCGACGATCCACAGCGCGCCATCCGGAGCGCGGTACGGCCACGACAGGCCACTGCCGGCGCCCAGCCCCCACGCCGCGGGCGCCCGCTTGAGCACCCCGTCGTTGTCGCGCAGCACCAGTCCATCCAACGTGCCGGCCCAGACCCGGTCCTGCGCATCGACCACCAGCTTGGTGAAGCTCATCGCCATCGGCAGGTCGGCGGCCGGAGCCTGGTAGACGATGCCGGTGTCCGGCGTCAGATAGCCGATGCCCTTGCCTTCATACAGCAGCCACAGGCGGCCCTGGCTGTCCATCTGCATGGACTGGATCAGGACCTGCGGGGTATCGGCCTGGTGCTCCCAGACACGCCACTGGCCATCGTTGCCGCGATGGCTGACATTGCCCCGCGAATCACTGATCCACAGCCCACCCTGGCGGTCGACGAACAGCGCGCCGATGCCGTTGTCGCGCAGGCCCGGGCGGGTACTGCGGTCGAACACGGTGAAATCCAACCCGTTGTAACGCACCAGGCCTTCCCAGGTGGCGAACCAGAGGTGGCCTTCGGGGGTCTGCGCGATGTCGCGCAGCGAGTTGTGCGGCAGGCCGTTGCGCGACGTCCATACATCAATGGCGTAGTCGCGCAGTGGCGGAGCCCCCTCCTGCGCTGCCACCGGCAGTGCAAGGGCCAGCAGCAGCCACAGCAGGCCCTGTCGCAGCCATCGACCGATATCTGATCCGCAGCGCTCCACCCAGCGCCCGATGTCCCCCTGTCCGGCCATCAGTGCAGCGGCGGCGGCCAGGCAGGGCTGCCGGGCCTGGCAGCATGCGGGAACTGCCGGGCAGCGCGGGACGGCATGCCGGCGGGGACGGGATGGCTCATCGGGGGGGAACTGGGAAGATGCGCAGATGATAGGCCAAACCCGGCCCACGGCGTCACCATCGCCAGCCGCGAAGGCTCAGCCCGCGCGGCCCGGTGGCGTCACCTGTGCACTGGCCGGCCACTGCACTACCGCCTCCAGCCCGCCTTCGGCGCGGTTGCGCAGCCACAGCCGCGCCCCGTCTTTCTCAGCCAGGGCGCGGGCGATGGTCAGGCCCAGACCGGCGCCACCGGTTTCGCGCGAACGCGAGGTTTCCACCCGCACGAACGGGTCGAACACGGCTTCCAGCTGATCCTCGGCCAGGCCCGGGCCGTCATCGGCCACCACCACGGTGATCGCGCCACCACTACGCTCGACCCGTACCCGCACCCGGTAGGCATACATCACCGCGTTGTCCACCAGATTGGAAAACAGGCGATGCATGGCCAGCGGACGCAACATCAACACCGCTCCGCTGCCACCTTCAAAGACGACATCTCCGCCGCCCTCGGCCGTGTCTTCAACGATGCTCTCCAGCAGCGAATCCAGGTCCAGTGCGGCGCGCTGCTCGGCGCTCTCCGCGCTGCGCGCCAGCTCCAGGCCTTCGCGCACCAACGCCTGCATCGCGGCCAGATCGCCGATCAGGCGCTCGCGCAGCACCTCGTCGCTGACATTCTCCAGGCGCAGGCGCAGCCGGGTCAGCGGGGTCTGCAGGTCATGGGTGATCGCCGCCAGCATCTGCGTGCGCTCGGCCAGGTGCCGCTGCAGGCGATGCTGCATGGCGTTGAAGGCTTCGGCGGCACGCTGCACTTCGCGCGGGCCGCGCAGCGGCAGTGGATCGCGCTGCAGGTCGTCGCCCAGGTCTTCGGCGGCTGCGGCCAGTTCCTGCAGCGGCGCGCTGGCCATGCGCGCGACGATATAGGCCAGCACCGCGATCGCCAGCACCAGCAGGGTCAGGAACCACGGGTCCACGGCGAGGATGCCGTTGTGTGCCACCGCCGGCGAATCCAGCGCCAGCTTCAGCAGCGTGCCGTCGTTGAGGGTCACGTCGACCGCACGGCACTTGGGCGGGATGAACGCCGGATCACGTTCGCGCGGATGCTTGCGATGCCCCGGTGGCGGCGGGGGCAGCAGGTCCTGCAGCTTGGGAATGCAGGAGCGGAACGAAGCGAAGTGCACATGCGCGCGTGCGACCGGGCCGGGCCGGTCATCGAGTACTTCCATCAACGCGGTATCGGCCCGCCCCAGGCGTGCGCCGGGTTGCAGCGCACGTACGCTCGGCCCACCGATTTCGAGCAGGCGCTCGCGCAGTTCGGGGTTGCCGTCGAGCAGGTTGACGTAGCCCTGGAGGCGGTCGGCGATGCGGTTCAGGTTCTGCCGCTCGAACTCCTGCTGGCGTTTGGAGGTAGCCAGCATGGTCGCGCCGATCGCGGCCACGCTCATGCCCAGCAGCAGGATCACGAACAACCGCCCGACCATCGAGGACAGGAAATGGCGCAGGCGCTTCATCGCGGCTTATTCCAGGTTCACCGAGGAGGCCAGTACATAGCCTTCGTTGCGAACGGTCTTGATCAGTCCGTCCGGGCCACCGTCGTCGCCCAGCTTGTTGCGCAGCCGGCTGACCTGCAGATCAATGGCGCGGTCCTGTGCCTCGTAGTTGCGGCCGCTGCTGAGCGCGACCAACTGCTCGCGCGACAGCACCTTGTTGGCGTGGGCGATGAACACCCGCAGCAGGCGGAACTCGGCGCCGGACAGCACCACCACGCGATCGTCCGGATCGACCAGGTGGCGATGCTCCAGATCGAACACCCAGCGCGAGAAGCGCGCACGGCGCACCGCCAGCGGCTCCAGGTTCGCCGGCAGCGCCTCGGTCCGGCGCAGCACGTTGCGTATGCGTGCCAGCAGCTCGCGCGGTTCGAACGGCTTGGCCAGGTAGTCGTCGGCGCCCATTTCCAGGCCCAGCACGCGGTCGATCGGCTCGGCACGCGCGGTCAGCATGATCACCGGTGTGTTCGAGCGCGCGCAGGTCGCGGCACAGGGTCAGGCCATCCTCGCGCGGCAGGTTGAGGTCGAGCACGATCAGGTCCACGTGTTCGCGGTCCAGCAGCTGGCGCATGGCGGTGCCGTCTGCGGCCGTGCTCACCTGGTAGCCGGCCCGGCCGAGCTGTTCGGCCAGCAGGGTGCGGATGTCGTTGTCGTCGTCGACGATCAGCAGTCGATGCATCGTGTTTTCAGTCTCCATGTCGCGATCATCCCGTGTCGGCAGCTGAACCGCATCCGGGGCAATGCGTACCAGTGTATCCACCCATGGGCGGGATACCTGTGGTTACGCGTATTCACCGACAGTGTTACATAGAGACATACCCCGAGGATTGAGCCGCCCATCGCCCGGTCTTCACAATGCCCACCAACGCCGCCACCGCGGCCCCGAGAGTGAAGCCACGACGTGACGTTCCGCCTGCTGCCCGCGACCCGCCGGGGTCGCCTGATACTGATCGCCCTGCTCGCCCTTGCCGTTGCCGCAGCCGCCTGGTGGCTGCTGCGCAAGCCCGCCGCCCCGGCGGTGGCGACCACGCCCGTCAGCCGTGGTGACATCGAGCAGACGGTGGACGCCACCGGCGTGATCGACGCCTACAAGCTGGTCAGCGTCGGTGCCCAGGCCTCGGGCCAGATCATATCGCTGAAGGTGCAGCTGGGCGACACCGTGAAGGAAGGCGACCTGATCGCTGAGATCGATGCCACCACCCAGCAGAACCAGGTGCTCAATGCGCAGGCCTCGCTGGACCAGGTCACCGCCCAGCGCGCCGTGCAGCAGGCCACCCTGCGCCAGGCCGAACTGGAATTCGCGCGCCAGCAGCAGATGCTGGCCGCCGAGGCCACCTCGCGCCAGGAGTACGATGCCGCCGAGGCGCAGCTGAAGACCGCCCGTGCCCAGCTGCAGTCCTACGAGGCGCAGATCAAGGGCCGCGAAACCGAGCTGGGCACCGCCCGCGCCAACCTTGCCTACACCCGCATCACCGCGCCGATGGACGGCACCGTGGTGGCGGTGGTGGCCGAGGAAGGTCGCACCGTGAACGCCAACCAGACCGCACCGACCATCGTCATGCTGGCACGGCTGGACGTGGTCACGGTCAATGCCGAGATCTCCGAAGCCGACGTGGTGAAGATCAAGGCCGGCATGCCGGTGTACTTCACCACGCTGGGCGACCCGGATCGCAAGTACCACGCCACGCTGCGCCAGATCAATCCGGCGCCGGCCTCGATCGCCAACGAGAGTTCGTCCAGTTCCAGCAGCTCGTCCAGTTCCAGCTCCAGCAGCGCGGTGTACTACAACGCGCTGTTCGACGTGGAAAACCCGGATGGCACCCTGCGCATCGACATGACCGCGCAGGTCTCGGTACTGCTGAAGCAGGCCAAGGGCGTGCTGATGGTGCCGGCGGTGGCACTGGGGCCGAAGCGCCGTGGCGACGAGCGCACGGTGCGGGTGCTGGACGACAAGGGCCAGCCGCAGCCGCGCAAGGTCACCGTCGGCATCAACAACGGCGCCTCGGCCGAGATCCTGTCCGGGCTGGAGGAAGGCGAGCGCGTGGTGGTCGGCGAAGCCGGTGCGGCCGGTGCCAGCGCCGGCGGTGGCAACCGTGGCGGCATGCAGATGCGGGTCGGCGGCCCGGGCATGGGGCGCCGATGAGCACGACGGCGCCGCTGCTGCGCCTGCGCGACCTGCGACGCGAATTCCCGGCCGGCGACGATGTGATCGCCGTGCTGCGCGACGTCAACCTCGACATCCACGCCGGTGAGATGGTGGCCATCGTCGGCCAGTCCGGCTCAGGCAAGTCGACGCTGATGAACATCCTCGGCTGCCTCGATCGTCCCACCCGTGGCAGCTACCAGGTGGCCGGCCGCGAAACCGGGAAGATGGAGCCGGACGAGCTGGCCGAACTGCGTCGCGAGCATTTCGGCTTCATCTTCCAGCGCTACCACCTGCTGGGCGACCTCGATGCGCGCGGCAACGTGGAAGTGCCGGCGGTGTACGCCGGCAGCCCCGGCCCGGTGCGCAACGCGCGTGCCGAGCAGCTGCTGCAGCGGCTGGGCCTGAGCGACCGCATGCACCACAAGCCGGGCCAGCTGTCCGGCGGCCAGCAGCAGCGCGTGTCGATCGCACGTGCCCTGATGAACGGCGGCGAGGTGATCCTGGCCGACGAACCGACCGGCGCGCTCGACACGAAATCCGGCGAGGAAGTGATGGCGATCCTCGGCGAGCTGCACGCTGAAGGCCACACCATCATCATCGTCACCCACGACATGAGCGTGGCCGAACACGCGCAGCGCATCATCGAGATCCGCGACGGCGAGATCATCGCCGACCGCGCCAACCCGAATGCACCGACCTACCGCGCGCAGCGCGAGGCCAGCACCGGCGTCGCCCGCGGCAACAGCTGGCGGGCCGCGCGCGACCGCTTCACCGAAGCATTCCGCATGGCGTTGCTGGCGATGAATGCACATCGGCTGCGCACCTTCCTGACCATGCTTGGCATCATCATCGGTATCGCCTCGGTGGTCTCGGTGGTGGCGCTGGGCAACGGCTCGCAGCAGCAGATCCTGCAGAACATCAGCGCGCTCGGCACCAACACCATCGATGTCTACCCCGGCCGTGGTTTCGGCGACATGCGCTCGGCCCGCGTGCAGACGCTCAAAGCCAGTGATGCCGATGCGCTGGCCCGGCAGAGCTACGTCGACAGCTCCACGCCCAGCGTGTCGACCTCGGTCACCGCGCGTTACCGCAACCAGTCCTCCACCGCCCAGGTCAGCGGCGTCGGCGAGCAGTTCTTCCGGGTCAAGGGCGTGACCCTGCTCAGCGGCAGCTTCTTCGATGCCGATGCGGTGAAGGGCCTCGGCCAGGTGGCGGTGATCGACGAGAACACCCAGACCCAGTTCTTCCCCGATGTCGATCCGATCGGCCAGGTGATCCTGCTCGGCAACGTGCCGGCGCGCGTGGTCGGCGTGGCCAAGCGCCAGAGCTTCGGGTTCGGCGGCAGCACCAGCCTGAGCGTGTGGCTGCCGTACACCACGGTGATGTCGCGCATGCTCGGCCAGAGCCACGTGTCCAGCATCACCGTGCGCGTGGACGACGCCACGCCGATGGATGCCGCACAGGAAGCGATCACCCGACTGTTGACCATGCGCCATGGCACCGAGGACTTCTTCCTCAGCAACAGCGCCGAGATCCGCCAGACCATCGAGCAGACCACGCGCACGATGACCCTGCTGATCGGCGCCATCGCCGCCATCGCACTGCTGGTCGGTGGTATCGGTGTGATGAACATCATGCTGGTGTCGGTCACCGAGCGTACCCGCGAGATCGGCGTGCGCATGGCCGTGGGTGCACGGCAGAGTGATATCCGCCAGCAGTTCCTGATCGAGGCGGTGCTGGTCTGCCTGCTTGGCGGCGTGCTCGGCATCGGCCTGGCCCTGCTGCTGGGCTCGATGATCGGGCGCTTCGCCAGCGACTTCCAGGTGCTGTTCTCCACTGCCTCGATCGTTGCCGCGTTCGCCTGCTCGACCCTGATCGGCGTGGCGTTCGGCTTCCTGCCCGCGCGTAACGCCGCGCAGCTCGACCCGGTGGAGGCCCTGGCCCGCGAATGAAGATGATGACCCGACTGCCCTTCCCTGCTCCATCGCGCCTGCTGCTGGCCGGCGCCGTACTGCTCGCCCTGTCCGGCTGCGCGTCGGTGGGCCGCTATCCGGTGCAGGCCCCCGACGTGGCGGCGACTTACGGTCGTGGCGACGCCACCCTCAATGCGCCCGCCGACGATCCGCGCAGCAGCCTGGATACTCCGGGCCGCGACATCCGCCAGGACACCTGGTGGACCGGTTTCGGCGATGAACGTCTCGACCGTCTGGTGGCGCAGGCGCTGGCCGCCAACAGCGATCTTGCCGCCGCTGGCCTGGCCGTGCAGCGTTCGCGCCTGCAGGCCGGCCTGGCCAGCAACGCGCTGTGGCCACAGCCTTCGTCGTCCGGCGTCAGCGGCAATGCCAGCCGCGCCACCGACCAGGCCGACGACTGGCGCCGCAGCTATTCCACCGGCGTCTCGCTGGGCTGGGAAGTGGACCTGTGGGGCCGCCTGCGCACCCAGCGCGACATCGCCCGCTGGGAAGCCGAGGCCAGCGAGGAAGACCGGCAGAACACCGCGCTGCTGGTGATCAGCGACACCATCACCCAGTACTGGACGCTGGCTTACCTCAACCAGTCGATTGCCACCGGCCAGGCCAACCTGGAGCGCCTGGAACGCACCCGCGAACTGGTGCAGGCACGCTTCGACGCCGGTGCGGTATCGCGCCTGGAAGTACGCCAGGCGCTGCAGAACCTGCAGTCGCAGCGGTCTTCGCAGAGCGCACTGGAGCAGCAGCGGGTGGAAGTACGCAACGCACTGACCGTGCTGCTGGACGGCACGCCCTGGCCGCAGCAGGACGAACCGCAGGACCTGCTGGGCGCACGCAGCCCCAGCATCGCAGAGGGCCTGCCGACCGACCTGCTCGGTCGCCGTCCCGACCTGCGCGCGGCCGAACTGCGCCTGCGCAACAGCCTGAAGACCATCAAGGTGACCGCTACCCAGTACTACCCGGCGCTGAGCCTGACCGGCAGCCTTGGCTCCAGTGCAACGTCGCTGGGTGACGTGCTGCGCAACCCGGTGGCCACGCTGGGCGCCGGCCTGTCGCTTCCGTTCCTCAACCTGCAGCGCGCAGCTGGATACCGATATCGCCGGCACCGCCTACCAGATCGCCGCGACCAATTTCCGCAAGACGCTGTATACCGCGCTCTCGGAAGTGGACAACGCGCTGTCGGCACGCGAGCAGCTGGCGCGCCAGGTAGCGGCCTCGCAGGCCTCGTACGACGAAGCGGTGGAAGTGGAACGCGCGCAGGAAGTGCGCTACCGCGTGGGCGCCACCGATCTGCGCACCTGGCTGGAAGCGCAGCAGACCCGGCGCGATGCCGAGCTGTCGCTGGCGCGCGTGCGCCAGGGCCAGCTGAACAACGACGTGACCCTGTTCAAGGCACTGGGCGGCAGCGCGGGGTGAGGCTTTAGGAGCGCCAACCAAGGTTGGCGACTACCCGATAGGTGTCGACCTTGGTCGACACAGCCGCTGCTGCCGATCAACCGCGCTGGCGCACGGCCTCGAACAGGCTGACGCCGGCGGCGACGGAGACGTTCAGGCTCTCGATCTCGCCCGGCATCGGGATCTTGACCAGGCCATCGCAGTTCTCGCGGGTCAGGCGGCGCAGGCCATCGGCTTCGCCGCCCAGCACCAGGGCGATGTTGCCCTTCAGGTCCAGCTGGTACAGCGAGGCGGTGGCTTCGCCGGCCAGGCCGTAGATCCACACGCCCTGCTTCTGCAGGTCCTTCAGGCAGCGCGACAGGTTGGTCACCGCCACCACCGGGATGAGATCGGCGGCACCGGCCGAGGTCTTGCGCACGGTGGCATTGACCGTGGCCGACTTGTCCTTGGGGATGATCACGGCAGTCGCGCCGGCGGCAGCCGCCGAGCGCAGGCAGGCTCCGAGATTGTGCGGGTCCTGCACTTCGTCCAGCACCAGCAGCAGGGCCTTGCCCTCGGCCGCGGTGACCAGGCCTTCCAGCTCGTTCTCGCTGTAGGTGCGGGCGGCGGCATAGCGCGCGGCCACGCCCTGGTGGCGCACCGAACCGCCGACACCGTCCAGCGCCTGGCTGTTCACCTTGCGCACGTCGATGCCCTTGCGGCGGGCGTTTTCCTCGATCTCGGTCAGGCGCGGGTTCTTCGCACCGGCCTCGACCAGCACTTCGCGGACGTTCTCGGCGTCGTTCTCGATGGAGGAGGCGACGGCGTTGACGCCGACAATCCACTGGCTGTTCTTGCTCATGCGGGCGGGGACCGGAAAGGGGGCGGCTATGGTAGAGCATCGGCGCCGACCGCGCTGCGCGCTCGCCGGGCACGGCCCGGCGCTACCCGCCGCTCAGCCTTCGGCGGAGCGGCTGCGCGGCGGCCAGTGCGGGGTGTCGTGGTCGGGGTGCTGGTGGGACACGATGGTGGCCAGGAACTCCAGCGCCGCGATGTCTTCCTCGGTACGCCGCGCCGGCAGGCTGGCCAGGCTGTCGACGAAGGGCAGCTTGCGTTCGACTCCGTACTGGATGGTCGGTGGCAGGCGTTCGGGTTGGTCAAAGGCACCAGCGGCCACGGCAACGCCGTCGGGGGCTTCATAGGTCAACGGGGTACCGCAGTCGGCGCAGAAGCCACGCCGCACCACGTTGGACGACTGGAAATAGCGTGGCTGGCCGCGGGTCCAGCTGAACTGCACGCCGCGCACCGACACCAGCGGCGCGTAATAGGCACCGAAGGCCTTCTGGCACATCCGGCAGTGGCAGATCGAGCTGTCGGTCAGCTCGCCTCGCGCCTGGAAGCGGATCGCGCCGCACTGGCAGCCGCCGCTGTATTCGGGTTGGCCCTGCATGCGATGTCTCCTGGTGGTGCCGGCCGCTGGCCGGCAACCCGTCGGTGCCGAGGGTGCCATGGATGCCGGCCAGCGGCCGGCACTACCACGGTCATCAGTATTTCTCTTTCTTCCGCTTGGCCGGCTTGCCACGCTCGGGCAGCGGCGGCAGGCCATCGCCTTCATCCTCACCCTTGTGCTCGACCAGGCGGAAGTCGATCTTGCGCTCTTCCATGCTGGCCTTCAGCACCAGGATGCGCACGCGATCACCCAGCCGGTAGCTGCTGCCACGGCGCTCGCCGGTCAGCGTCTTGCGGGTCGCGTCGAACTTGTAATAGTCCTGCGGCAGCTGGGTCACATGGACCAGGCCCTGCACCTTCGACTCGTCCAGCTCCACGAACAGGCCGAAGCTGGTCACGCCGCTGATCACGCCATCGAACTGGCCGCCTACGTGCTTTTCCATCCACGCGGCGCGGTAGCGCTCGTCGACCTCGCGCTCGGCCTCATCGGCACGGCGCTCACGCTCGGAGCACTGCAGCGCCAGCGCAGCCATCTCGCGTGCGTTGTAGGTGAACTTGTCCAGCGGCTTGCCGGACAACGCGTGCTTGATCGCGCGGTGCACCAGCAGGTCAGGGTAGCGACGGATCGGCGAGGTGAAGTGCGCGTACGCCTCCAACGCCAGGCCGAAGTGACCGTGATTCTCCGGGCTGTAGATCGCCAGACTCTGGCTGCGCAGCAGCACCGATTCCAGCAACGTGGCATCAGGACGGTCGCGGATCTTCTTCAGCAGCTTGGTGTAATCGCCCGGACGCACCTTGGACCACGGCGGCAGGCTCAGCTTGAACTCCTTGAGGAATTCCAGCAGGTCGGCGTACTTGGTTTCCGGCGGCTTCTCGTGGATGCGGTACGGGGCCGGCACATGGCGCGACAGCAGGTACCTGGCCGCCTCGACGTTGGCCGCGATCATGCATTCCTCGATCAGCTTGTGCGCGTCGTTGCGCACCAGCATGCCGGCCTGGGTGACTTCACCGCGGTTGTCCAGCACGAAGCGCACCTCGCTGCTTTCGAACTCGATGGCGCCGCGCTTGGCACGTGCCTTGGACAGCACCTTGTACAGCTGGTGCAGGCGCTGCACCTGCGGCAGCAGGTCGCCCATCCAGGCCTTGGTATCGGCATCGTCCTCGCCCACCGCCTTCCACACCTGGGTGTAGGTCAGGCGCGCGTGCGAGTTCATCACCGCCTCGTAGAAGCGCGAATGCGTAACCAGGCCGTCGCGGTCGATCTGCATGTCGCAGACAAAGCACATGCGGTCGACCTTCGGCATCAGCGAGCAGATGCCGTTGGACAGCGTCTCCGGCAGCATCGGCACTACGAAGCCCGGGAAGTACACCGAGGTGGCGCGCTTCTGCGCCTCCTCATCCAGCGGCGTGCCGGGGCGCACGTAGTTCGAGACATCGGCGATCGCCACCACCAGGCGGAAACCCTCGGCATTCGGCTCGCAGTAGACCGCGTCGTCGAAGTCCTTGGCATCCTCGCCATCGATGGTGACCAGCGGCGTGCTGCGCAGGTCGACGCGGTCGCCGATCATCGCCGGCTCGACCACCAGCGGCACCGAAGCCGCTTCGTCCAGCACCTCCTGCGGGAACTCGAACGGCAGCTCGTGGCCGTGGATGGCGGTCTCCACCACCAGCGACGCGGTCAGCTTGTCGCCGAGCACGGCGATGATGCGGCCGATCGGCGGACGGCGGCTGTCCGGCGCCTGGGTCAGTTCGCAGACCACCAGCTGGCCATCGCGCGCACCACCGGTCTGGTCCGGCGGCACCTGCACGTTGCGCTGCACGCGCTTGTCGTCGGGCACCACGTAGTTGATGCCCATCTCGATGCTGAAGCGGCCGATCAGGCGGGTCATGCCGCGCTCGAGCACGCGGGCGATGCTGCCTTCGCGACGGCCACGATGGTCGATGCCGGTCACACGGGCCAGCACCTTGTCGCCGTGCATGACCTTGCGCATCTCATACGGCGGCAGGAACAGGTCGTCACCGCCCTCGACCGGGCGCAGGAAACCGAACCCTTCCGGGTTGGCGATCACCACGCCAGTGACCAGGTTCAGGGTCTGGATCGGGGCGAAACCGCCGCGGCGGTTCTGCACCAACTGGCCGTCGCGGACCATGGCACCGAGCCGGCGCGACAGCGCCTCGGCCCGGTCCGGCGCGGTCAGGCCCAGGCGCGCGCCCAGTTCCTCGGCGGTCTGCGGCCCTTCGCAGCGTTCCAGCAGGGCCAGGATGGCCTCGCGGCTGGCGATGGGCTGTTCGTACTTCTCGGCTTCGCGGGCGGCATAGGGATCGTCGATCACCTTGCCGGTCGGCGGCAGCTTGCGGCCCGGGGCCGGGCCCGGAGCGGCGGCATCGGCGCTGCGGACCTTGCGACCACGCGGTGGTGCGCCGCCTTCATTCAATTCGGGGAACCAGCCCGGCAACGGCTTGCCCGGCTTGGTGGTGCGGGCCGTGCCCGCCTTGGCGCCCTTCTTCGGGGCCTGGCTGCGGGAGGTGCTCCCGCCCTTGCTTGGTTTTTTGGTAGTCATCGCCCTACATGGTAGCCGCTGACGGCGTGCAGAACGGGTCAGCGGCTGTCTTGAAGGCCTTGCATGAAAAATATTCAGGAAGTCGTTGACAGCCTGCGGATTCATCTTCACAATTGCGCCTCTGGAACGCCCAGGTGGCGGAATTGGTAGACGCACTAGTTTCAGGTACTAGCGGGTAAAACCGTGGAGGTTCGAGTCCTCTCCTGGGCACCAACGAAAAAACTCCTCGCTTCGGCGGGGATTTTTTTTGCCTGTAGTCCGGCCCTGAGGCTCGACTCTTTCTCCCCCAGGAAGGAACTCCGACCCGGTATCGGCAATGATCTTCACAAGGGTGTTGACACCCCCGTAACAACACCCCATAATCTCGCTCCTCGACGCCCAGGTGGCGGAATTGGTAGACGCACTAGTTTCAGGTACTAGCGGGTAAAACCGTGGAGGTTCGAGTCCTCTCCTGGGCACCACGTCGAGAATGAGAAAAACCCGCGAAAGCGGGTTTTTTCATGCCCGTGATTCGGCATCGCCGCGACCGGCGGCCGGCATCAGAACAGCGGTCGCAGCACCAGCTCCAGCCCGAGCAGCAGCAGGAATCCCAGGAAGCAGACCCGGAACACCCGCGCACTGATGCGCTGCCGGATCACCTGCCCCAGCCACATGCCCAGCAATGCCGGCAGCACCGCCAGCGTACTCAGCCCCAGCTGCTGGATGCCGAATGCGCCGTGCAGCACCAGGCCAGTGGTCAGCGAAATCGTCGACACAGTGAACGCCAGTCCCAGCGCCTGCACCAGCTCCTCGCGCTGCAACCCCAGCGACTGCAGGTACGGCACCGCCGGCATCACGAACACGCCGGTGGCGCCGGTCACCACACCCGACAACGCCCCCACCAGCGGCCCCAGCCATCGCTCGCGCCGCTGCGGCACGCGGAACACCGGCGCAAGCAGGGCATAGGCCGCATAAACCACCAGCGCAACGCCCAGCGCAACACGCGACCAGGTGCGATCGACCCGCACCAGCAGCGCTGCCGAACCCAGCGTCACCACCACCACGGCCAGCATCATCGGCCACAGGCGCCGCACGATGTGGCCCAGTGAGGGGCCGGACAACAGCTGCCACGCATTGGTGACGAAGGTGGGGATGAACAGCATCGATGCCGCCGCCACCGGAGACAGCGCGCCACCGAGCAGACCCATCGCCACTGTCGGCAAGCCCATGCCGGTCACGCCCTTGACCACACCGGCCAGCACGAACACCACCACCAGCAGCACGTAGAAGTACATCGATTCATTCATGCCTTCATTGGATCGGCCGGCCGCTCGGCGCACAATGCGGTCTTCCCGGCCTCGCCTTCGGCTGATCCGAAGGCGCAGGCGTTGCGATGAGGGCATCACATGCGGATGGATATCGCCGACCTGCGCCTGTTCCTGGCCATTGCCGAAGCGGGCAGCATCACGGCCGGTGCCGCGCAGGCAAACCTGGCACTGGGCTCAGCCAGTGAGCGCCTGCGCACGATCGAAGCCGATGCCGGTACCCCGCTGTTGAACCGGCACCCACGCGGCGTCAGCCTGACCGAAGCCGGTGCCGCGCTCGCCCACCATGCACGCTTGATCCTGCAGCAGCAGGCGCAGCTGCGCGGTGAACTGCAGGCGTTCGCGCACGGTGCGCGCGGCACCCTGCATCTGTATGCCAACACCGCAGCACTGACCAACTACCTGCCTTCGCGGCTCGCACCGTGGCTGGCCGAACGCCCGCGCCTGCACGTGGAACTGCTGGAGCGCACCAGCCCTGAAGTCGTGCGTGCGATCAGTGCTGGCCAGGCCGAGGCCGGCATCATCAGCGATGCCGTCGACGCTGCCGGCCTGCAGCAGCATGTGGTCGCCGAAGATCCGCTGGTGATGCTGCTGCCCGAAGACCACCGCTTCGCATCGCGGCGCAGCGTGGCCTTCACCGATGTTGCCGGCGAGACCTTCGTCGCACTGGCCGATGGCAATGCACTGCAGACCTACATCGAGGACCAGGCGCGCGACATCGGGCGGCGCCTGGATGTACGCATCCGCATGAAGACCTTCGAAGGCGTATGCATCATGGTCGGCCACGGCATTGGTGTCGGCATCGTGCCGCGGACCATCGCCCGCCAGCATCGGCGCAGCACGCATACCGTCGCCGTACCGCTCGCCGATGCATGGGCACAGCGCCGCCTGTGCGCCTGTTTTGCCGAATGGGCGCAGTTGTCATCGGCGATGCGCAGCCTGCTGCTTCACCTAGGCGTACAGCCGCAGAAAAAGGTGTGAAATGTTGTTGACACATCTTCTGTCGCTCCCCATAATTCACCTCCTGAGTCGCCCAGGTGGCGGAATTGGTAGACGCACTAGTTTCAGGTACTAGCGGGTAAAACCGTGGAGGTTCGAGTCCTCTCCTGGGCACCATGACTCAAGATGATCAAACCCGCGAAAGCGGGTTTTTTCGTTTCCGGGGTTTGGCGAGCCTGGCATCGCATCTACCGCTGGAACTGTCGTATCTAGCACCACCCGGCAGTCGCCTGCTGCTGCATACCTCCTCCCGGCGCGTCGTTACCAGACCTTGAACGGCCTCCTTTTGGGGCGCATTTCACTTTAGCCGTTCAATTCGTACTTTTCCTAGTCGAGATTTACCCGATTCCTTTTCGGTGGAAGGCAGATTTACAGAAGCCGGTTGCAGGTGTATCGCCACGACCTGACCAGCGCCCTCCCCCTTCCCCAAAGGACGCACCCATGCAGCGCAGCATCATCTGCCCTCACTGCCATACCGGCTCGAACCACGGCGTACGCGTATGCGTGGGATGCCAGGCCGAGGTCCACTACGGCGCATCGAAGGAGGCCGTAATGCTGGTCTTTGTTGCCGCCATCATCTGCGGCGCACTGGTCGGCAGCCGATTGCAGGCCACTGCTGGCTGGCTCACATGCGGCGCCGTACTTGTGGCGGGAATGTGGGCCATCACCCGATTGTTCTGCGATCGGGTGGTGTTCAAGCGCGTCTATCGCACGCGCTGAACCTGCGCCGCGGCACGATCCCAACGGCAGGGCCCGTGCGACCCGCGGTGCACAAACAAAAACCCCGCCTTGCGGCGGGGTCAAAATACAGCACGTGTTTCCAGGGAGTTTCAGTGTCCGCCACCGGCGGCCGCACCTGCGCCTGCGCCAAACGGCGGCTTGGCCAGCCACAGGAACGCGATGATCGCCAGGAAGATCCAGCCCAGCAGGAAGAAGATGTCGTTGAAGCCCATCTGCGATGCCTGATGGTTGATCATGTTGTTCAGTACCGCTGCGCCATGTTGCAGGTCGCCCTGCCCCATCGCTGTCACCTGGTCCTGCATGCCCGGCTGATAGACCGAGATGTGCTCGGTCAGGTCGGCGTGGTGCACCTGGGTGCGCCGCGCCCACAGCCACGTCGTCAGCGACGCCGCGAAGCTGCCGCCCAGCGTACGCAGGAAGGTGGCCAGGCCTGAGCCCGCCGCGATCTCGCGTCCATCCAGGTCCGACAGCAGGATCTGCAGCACCGGCATGAAGAACAGCGCGACGCCGATGCCCATGATCAGCTGCACGCCCGCCACATGGTTGTAGTCCACCTGCAGGTTGAAGTTCGAACGCAGGAAGCTGGTCATCGACAACACAATGAACGCAATCGTAGCCAGCATGCGCATGTCGAAGCGCGATGCATACTTGCCCACGAACGGGGTCATGATCACCGGCAGGATGCCGATCGGCGCCGTCGCCAGGCCCGCCCAGATCGCGGTATAGCCCATGTCACGCTGCAACCACTGCGGAATCAGCAGGGCCACACTGAAGAACGCCGCGTAGGCCACCACCATCGCCAGCGTACCGGCGCGGAAGTTGCGATGCCGGAACAGCTTCAGGTCGACGATCGGATCCTTGTCGGTCAGTTCCCAGATCAGGAACACCGTCAGCGTGACCACGGCCACACACGCCAGCACCACGATCTTCATCGACGAGAACCAGTCCTCGTCGTTGCCCAGGTCGAGCACCAGCTGCAGCGCACCGACACCGATCACCAGGGTGACCAGGCCGACGTAGTCCATCTTCGGCTTCTCGATGTGCTCCGGGCGCCCCTTCAGCTGGTTGCCCACAACGAGCGCAGCGAAGATGCCCAGCGGCACATTGATCAGGAAGATCCATTCCCAGCTGTAGTTGTCGGTGATCCAGCCACCGAGAATCGGGCCGCAGATCGGCGCCACCACCGTGATCATCGCCAGCAGCGCCAGTGCCTGCCCGCGTTTCTCCCGTGGATAGATCGAGACCAGCAACGACTGCGTGATCGGGTACATCGGGCCGGCCACGAAACCCTGCAGCGCACGCGACAGCACCAGCATGCCCATGCTCTGCGCCAGGCCGCACAGCAGCGAGGTGATGACGAAGGCCAGCGTGGCCCAGACGAACAGCTTGCGTTCGCCGAAGCGGCGGCTGAGCCAGCCGGTCAGCGGCAGCGCGATGGCCGTGCTGACCGCGAACGAGGTGATGACCCAGGTCGCCTGCTGCGAACTGGCGCCGAGGTTACCGGCGATGGTCGGCAGCGAGACGTTGGCGATGGTGGTGTCGAGCACCTGCATGAACGACGCCATCGCCAGGCCCACGGTGCACAGGGCGACGCTGGGCGGCAGGAACCCGGAGGCCGCACCCGGCGCCGCCGGGGCACCCGGAGCACCGGGCGCGGCTGGAGCTTGTGCGGACATGGCGACCTCAGCCCACCTTCGCCTGCTGCGGCAGGTTGCCCTGGATGATCGTGTGGATCACCTCGTCGGCATCATGCAGCTGCTTGGCATACACGTCGGTGTCGAACACCGTGCCCTTGGCCGGGGTGCTCGGCAGCACTTCGCCCTTCTGGTCGCGCAGGCTCACTTCAGCCTTCATCGACAGGCCGATGCGCAGCGGATGTTCGGCCAGCTGCTTGGCATCGATGGCGATACGCACCGGCACGCGCTGCACGATCTTGATCCAGTTGCCGCTGGCGTTCTGTGCCGGCAGCAGCGAGAACGCCGAGCCGGTGCCCAGGCCCAGGCTCTGGACGCGGCCCTTGTACTTCACGTCACCGGCGTACAGGTCCGACTTCAGCTCCACTTCCTGGCCCAGGCGCATGTGGCGCAGCTGGGTTTCCTTGAAGTTGGCCTCGACCCACATCTGCTCGGTCGGCACCACCGCCATCAGGGCATTGCCCGGCTGCACGCGCTGGCCAACCTGCACCGAACGACGGGCGACGTAACCGGTGACCGGCGCGACGATGCCGGCGCGGGCATTGTTGAGGAAGGCCTGGCGCAGCTGCGCGGCGGCCGCCTGCACGTCCGGCTGGGTGGCGATCACGGTGTCGTCGACCAGCGCGCGGTTGCGCTCGACGGTCTCGCGCGAACCGGCCACGGCGGCTTCGGCAGCGGCCAGCTCGTCACGGGCATGGGCCAGTTCTTCATTGGAAATGGCGCCGGTGGCGGCCAGATCCTTGCGGCGGGCGAAATCGTCGCGCACGCGCTTCAGGGTCACCTGGCGGGCGTTCAAATCCGCCTGTGCGCCTTCCACGCTGCGGTACAGGCCACGGGTCTGGCGCACGGTCTTGGCCAGGTTGGCTTCGGCCTGCTGCAGCGCCACCGACGTGTCGGACGGGTCCAGCTGCACCAGCAGCTGGCCGCGCTCCACGCGCATGCCGTCATCGGCGTTGATGGCGACCACGGTACCGGCCACCAGCGGGGTGATCTGCACCTGGTTGCCCTGCACGTAGGCGTCGTCGGTCTCTTCGAACCAACGGCCGAACATGAAGTACCACAGCGCCAGTGCGGCAAGCAGCAGCACGACGATCACGAACAGGCCGCGCAGCAGGTTGCCGCGGCGGTTGGGGGCGGCCGGGGCCGCAGTGTCTTGGGTCTGGCTCATGGCGGAAGTCTTCAGGAATGCGAGGAATCGGAATGGGAGGCGATCGGTGCGCGGTCGGCGTCAGAGGGCTGGAAACCACCGCCCAGCGCCTTGCTCAGGCGCACCGAGGTCTGCACCTGCTGCGACTGCAGGCCGGCCAGCTGCTGCTGCGACTGCAGCAGGGTGGACTGCGCGGTCAGCACGTCCAGGTAGCTGCCGATGCCGGCGCGGTAGCGCTGCTGGGCCAGGTCGAAGGCCGAACGTGCGGTATCCACCGCCTGCTGCTGCGAATGCGCCTGCTGTGCCAGCGAACGCACCGCGTTGACCTGGTCGGCCACGTCGCGCAGTGCATCGAGCACGGTCTGGTTGTAGTTGGCCACCGCCAGGTCGTACTGCGCATCGGTGTTGTCCAGGTTGGCGCGCAGCTTGCCGCCTTCGAAGATCGGCAGGCTCAGCGCCGGTCCGATGTAGGCGAAGGTCGAACTGCTTTTCAGCAGATCGCCCACGTTCGGTGCGACGACGCCAGCCAGTGCCGTCAGGTTGAAGCTCGGGTAGAACTTGGTCCTGGCGACCTTGATCTGCTTGTCGGCCGCTTCCACGCGCCAGCGCGCGGCGACGATGTCCGGGCGACGACCCAACAGTTCGCTGGGCAGCACGCCTGGCAGCTGCAGCGCCATCGGATTCAACGCCTGCGGGCGCTGGATCGACAGGCCACGGTCCGGACCCTTGCCGACCAGCGCGGCCAGCGCGGTGCGGGCCGCATCGATGCGCTGCTGCGCGGCCTGCACCTGCTGCTGCGCGGCGGGCACGCGGGCCTCGGCCTGGCGCACCTGCAGATCACTGTCGATGCCGGCGCTGCGGCGTTGGCGGGTCAGTTCCAGCGACTTCTGCGAGCGGCCCAGCTCTTCTTCGGCCACGTCATTGAGCTGCCATGCATACGCCAGGTCGGCATAGGCCTGGGTGATGCCGGTGGACAGGTTCAGGCGTGCAGCCTGGGCTTCGACAGTGGCGGCATGGGCGCCGTCCACGGCCGCTTCCCAGGCAGCGCGCTTGCCGCCCCACAGGTCCACGCCATAGCTGAAATCAAACGCGACCTGGCTGCTGCCAGCGTAATGGCCACCCATCTCGCTGCCGGCCATCGACTCGGGCAAGCGCAGACCGGTATAGCCACCGGACACCGACAGGCTCGGCAGGCGATCGGCACGCGCGGTACCGACCTGCGACTGCGCCTGGCGCAGGCGCGCATCGGCAGCGTCCAGGCTCGGGTGGCCAGCCAGGCCCTCGGCGACCAGCGCGTCCAGCTGCGCATCGCCCAGTGCCTTCCACCAGTCCTGCGCCGGGAAGCCGGTGGCGCTCAGGTCGGTGTCGGCCAGGGTGCGTTCGCTGTGCAGGCTGTCCACGTCGAGCACGTGGCCCTGCGGGTTGAGGCCACGACTGCTGGCGCAGGCGGCCAGGGCCAGGGCCAGCGCTGATACCAGCAGCGCGCCCGGACCGGCGGAGAGTGGATTGCGGGATCGGGTTCATGGGGTCGTCAGGGAATCGCGGATTCGGGTAAGGAGGGACAGCAGCTGCGTGCGCTCGTCGGCGGAAAGATCACGCAGGGCGTAATCCATCACCGCGTCGCCACGCAGCTTCAGCCGCGCCCACAGTGCGCGGCCTTCATCGGTCAGCACGATCTGCAGCGCACGCCGGTCCTGGGCATGCGGTTCGCGGCGGACGCAGCCCAGCGACTCCAGCTTGTCCAGCAGGCGTGTCACCGCACTGGGCACCTGGTCGATGGCCTGGGCCAGCTCGTTGGCCGTGCACGGAGCCATGTTGGAAAGCACCTTCAACCCGATGTAATGGGTGAAGCCGATACCCAGGTCTTCTTCAGCCATGGATGCGTCGAGTTGACGGACCAGGCCGTCGCGCACCTGGCGCAGCAGCAGGCCGAAGCTGGGGGGAGTGGTTGCAGGACAGATCATGGGGGAGCATTCTCTTCCAAAAAAAATATTTCTCAATGGAAATATTCGATCTGGCATCGAATGCTGTGTTGCAGCAGCGGGCTGGATCAACGAAGGCGCCTACCTTAATGATCTGGTCAGGTGGCCCGGTAGTACAATTAAGCCAATGGATGACACATTTCAGCCAGCGGATATGATGAACAAGGCAGAAATCCCCCCTCCCAAGCGGTTGCTGCGCGACGACGCCCTGGATTGGTTCGAGCGCAATGACGGGCCACCGGTTGTCGCCTTCCGCTTCGACAGCCCCTTGGGCCTGGTCCGTGAAGTGGACTGGCACCACCATCGAGCGCGCAGCTGATCTGCGTCGAACGCGGCCTGTTGACCACCCGCACCTCGCACGGAACGTGGTCACTGGCGCCGGGCTCGGCCGGCTGGATGCCGCCGCTGGAGCCGCATACGGTCACCCTCGACGGCCCGCTGCGTGGCTGGGGCATGGCGCTGGCCGCACCGGCCTGCGCCACCCTGCCCGCCGATCCCTGCGTACTGGGCCTGTCCAAGCTGGCGCAGGCGCTGGCCGACCGCATCTGCGAATGGCCGCTGGGCTACGACACCACGCCCGAGCGCCAGCACATCATCGAGGTGCTGCTGGACGAGATCCGTACCGCGCCGCGCCAGCGCATGCACCTGCCGATGCCGCATGACCGGCGCCTGCTGAAGATCGCCTCGCAGCTGCTGGCCGACCCGTCCGACGAGCGCAGCCTGGCCGAATGGGCGCACTGGGCCGGGCTGTCGCCGCGCAGCCTGACCCGCCACTTCCGCGACGAGACCACGCTCAGCTTCGCGCAGTGGCGGCAGCAAGCCCGGCTGTCCGAAGCCCTGCGCCAGCTGACCGACGGCCGCAGCGTGGCCGATATCGCCCACGCGCTGGGCTTCAGCAGCGCCAGCGCCTTCGTCACCGTGTTCCGCCGCCACTTCGGGCTGCCACCGGGGCGCTACCTGGCACGGGCCGGACACGGCCTGGAAACCGGGCTGGACCCTGCGCGCGGCTTGGCATCCCCCGCCGCATCCGGATAATCACAGGATTGCGAGCGGCGACCGCCGTCGCCGCCTCCCGACAACAGGTAACAACGCCGCATGACCGAACTTGCCCGCCCCGTGTTCCACGGATTCGAACAACTGCCGCTGCGCGAGTACGCTGAACGCGCCTACCTCGACTACTCGATGTACGTGGTCCTGGACCGCGCCCTGCCGTTCATCGGCGACGGCCTGAAGCCGGTGCAGCGCCGCATCATCTATTCGATGAGCGAGCTGGGCCTGAATGCCGCGTCCAAGCCGAAGAAGTCCGCGCGCACCGTCGGTGACGTCATCGGCAAGTACCACCCGCATGGCGACAGCGCGTGCTACGAGGCGCTTGTGCTGATGGCACAGCCGTTCTCGTACCGCTACCCGCTGATCGAGGGCCAGGGCAACTTCGGCTCCAGCGACGACCCGAAGTCGTTCGCGGCGATGCGTTACACCGAATCCAAGCTGACCCCGATTGCCGAAGTGCTGCTGGGCGAACTGGGCCAGGGCACCACCGACTGGGCACCGAACTTCGACGGCACCCTGCAGGAACCGACCTGGATGCCGGCACGGCTGCCGCACCTGCTGCTGAACGGCACCACCGGCATCGCCGTGGGCATGGCCACCGACGTGCCGCCGCACAATCTCAACGAGATCGTCAGCGCACTGCTGCACCTGCTGGACAACCCCGATGCCAGCGTGCGCGACCTGTGCGAGCACGTGCAGGGCCCGGACTATCCGTCCAGCGCCGAGATCATCACCGCGGCCAACGATCTGCGGAACATCTACGAAACCGGCAACGGCAGCGTGCGCGCACGTGCGACCTTCACCAAGGAAGCACACAACATCGTGGTCACCGCGCTGCCGTTCCAGGTGTCGCCGTCGAAGGTGATCGAGCAGATCGCCGCGCAGATGCGCGCCAAGAAGCTGCCGTGGCTGGAAGACATCCGCGATGAGTCCGACCACGCCAACCCGGTGCGCGTGGTGCTGGTACCGCGTTCCAACCGCGTCGACGCCGAGCAGCTGATGGGCCACCTGTTCGCGACCACGGACATGGAACGCAGCTACCGCGTCAACCTCAACGTGATCGGGCTGGACGGCCGTCCGCAGGTGAAGAACCTGAAGATGCTGCTCAGCGAATGGCTGACCTTCCGCAGCAACACCGTCACCCGCCGCCTGCAGCACCGCCTGCAGAAGGTCGAGCGCCGCCTGCACCTGTTGGAAGGCCTGCTGGTCGCGTTCCTCAACCTGGACGAGGTGATCCACATCATCCGTACCGAGGACGAACCGAAGGCCGCGCTGATCGCGCGCTTGGCCTGTCCGACGACCAGGCCGAGTACATCCTGGAAACCAAGCTGAAGCAGCTGGCCCGCCTGGAGGAGATGAAGATCCGTGGCGAGCAGGACGAGCTGGCCAAGGAGCGCGAGAAGATCCTCGGCATCCTCGACAGCAAGGCCAAGCTGAAGAAGCTGATCCGCGACGAACTGACCGCCGATGCCAAGAAATTCGGCGACGCGCGCCGTTCGCCGCTGGTGCAGCGCCAGGCCGCCCAGGCCATCGACGAGACCGAGCTGGTGCCGAGCGAGCCGATGACCGTCGTGCTGTCGGAGAAGGGCTGGATCCGCGCCGCCAAGGGCCACGACGTCGATGCGTCCGCCCTGTCCTACCGTGATGGTGACGCCCTGCAGGGCGCGGTGCGTGCGCGCAGTACGCAGCAGGTCGCGTTCCTCGACAGCGAGGGCCGCGCCTACTCGACGCCTGTGCACACCCTGCCCTCCGCGCGTGGCAACGGTGAACCGCTGACCGGCCGCTTCTCGCCGGCCGCGGGCACCAGCTTCGTGACCCTGGCCAGCGCCGAGCCGGACACCCGCTTCGTGCTGGCCTCCACCCACGGCTACGGCTTCGTCACCCGCTTCGAGAACCTGATCGGCCGCAACAAGGCCGGCAAGGCGATGCTGAACCTGTCAACCGGTTCGACCGTGCTGACCCCGTCGGTAGTGGCCAACGTCGCCACCGACCGCATCGTGGCGGTGACCAGTTCGGGCAACCTGCTGGCGA
This sequence comes from Stenotrophomonas sp. 93052_Sma, assembly GCF_056481145.1. NCBI lineage: Bacteria > Pseudomonadati > Pseudomonadota > Gammaproteobacteria > Lysobacterales > Lysobacteraceae > Stenotrophomonas > Stenotrophomonas sp. 93052_Sma. The sequence continues at coordinate 1,511,791 of NZ_CM151134.1, read as the reverse complement.
TCGCCGCCAACGACCTGCCGGAACTGGACAAGGGCAAGGGCAACAAGATCATCGAGATCCCCAAGGCCAAGCTCGCCACCGAACGCGTGGTCGCCATCGTAGCGATCAGCCCGGGGCAGACCCTGCAGGTACGCAGCGGCCAGCGCACAATGGGGCTGAAGTTCAACGAGCTCGACGCCTACCTCGGCGCCCGCGCCACCCGCGGCCACCTGCTGCCGCGCGGCTGGCAGAAGGTGGAAGGGTTGTCGGTGGAGTAAAGGCTGGGGCCTTGCTCCTGGTGGGTGTCAACCTTGGTTGACACGCCTTGCCGGAGACCAGACACGAAAAAGCCGGGGAATTCCCCGGCTTTTTCGTTGTCGGCTGGCGGGCGGTGGAGCGGCTGGCTGGCGAAAGCTGGCTGGCGATGCTCCGGTGCTGGCGGGCGACAGAACGCTGTGCTTCTTCTGGTAGACCCGACCGCTGGTCGGCTGCTTTTTGCCTCTGGTAGAGCCGACTGTTAGTCGGCTGCCGTCTGGAGAGCGGCCGACTAACAGTCGGCCCTACCGGATCGCGGTGCCGGCTCAGTGCGCCGGGGCGCCGTTGCCGTCGATCTTGCTCAGCTGGTACAGCTCCAGGCCGATGCGCTTGATCAGGCCCAGCTGCTGCTCCAGCCACCAGGCGTGGTCTTCCTCGGTGTCCTTCAGCTGCGCCAGCAGCATGTCGCGGCTCACGTAGTCACCCTTCTCTTCGCACAGCTTCATACCGGCGGCGAGATTGTTCCGAACCGCGTATTCAGTGTCGAGATCCTTCTGCAGCATTTCTTCCACGGTCTTGCCCGGCTCGGTGGCATGCGGGCGCATGTCCGGGTCGCCGCCGAGGAACAGGATCCGGCGCAGCAGCGCGTCGGCGTGCTGGGTTTCCTCTTCCATCTCGTGGTTCAGGCGTTCGTACAGCGCGAACAGGCCCTGGTCCTCATAGCGGCGGGAATGGATGAAGTACTGGTCGCGGGCAGCGAGTTCGCCGCGCAGCAGTTCCTTCAGGCAGGCGATGACGTCCGGGTTGCCTTTCATGGGGGGGCTCCTGTGAATCGATGTGACATAGGGTGCCGCATTTCAAAATACGGTGATCTAATCGGAATCAGTCGCAGTTGCGCCTGCGGCTACAATCAGCCCACGAGTTCGGAAAGGACGTGCGATGCGACGTACATGGCGTTGGGTGCTGGGTGTGTTGGTCGCCATCGTGCTGGTCACCGCACTGGCCCTGTGGCTCCTGCTGCGCGGCAGCCTGGCCGACCTGGACGGCGAGCATGCGCTCCCGGGCCTGGCCAAGCCGGTCACCATCGAGCGCGATGCGCTGGGCGTGGTCACCATCACTGCCGGCAGCCAGGCCGACGCGATGCGCGCACTCGGCCATGTGCATGCGCAGGAACGCTATTTCGAGATGGACCTGATGCGCCGCAGTGCCGCCGGCGAGCTGTCGGCATTGTTCGGGCCGAAGGCCATTGAAGCTGACAAGCGCATGCGCGTGCACCGCCTGCGCGCCCGCACCGAGGCGCATCTGGATACCGCGCTGGGCGACAACGGCGCGGTCGTGCGCGCCTATGTGGATGGCGTCAACGAAGGCCTTACCGATCTCTCCGTGCGGCCATGGGCCTACCTGCTGCTGCGGCAGTCACCGCAACCGTGGCAGGCCAGCGACAGCGTGCTGGCCGGGCTGGCCATGTACGCCGACCTGCAGGACCCGAACAACCAGACCGAGCTTGCCCTCAGCCGCATCCGTGCGGTGGTGCCGCCGGCGCTGTACGCGCTGATTGCCCACGACGGCACCGAATGGGATGCACCGCTGTTTGGCGAAGCCACCGGCAATGCGATTCTGCCCGATGCCAGCCAGCTCGATCTGCGCACATTGAAGGGAAAGCCGGGCACCGAGCAGGAGGAGGCGGACGTCATCGGCAGCAACAACTTCGCGGTGGCCGGCGCACTCACCGCCGACGGCCGCGCGATCGTCGCCGACGACATGCACCTGGGCCTGCGCGCCTGGCCTGTGGTTCCGGGTGCGCCTGCGTTACCCCGACCCGCAGGCTGCCGGCGGCCAGGTCGACGTCACTGGCTTCTCGCTCCCTGGCCTGCCGGCGGTGATCGTCGGCAGCAACGGGCACGTGGCCTGGGGCTTCACCAACAGTTACATCGACACGGCGGACTACCGCACGGAACCGGCCAACGCCACGGTGACCGTGCACGAAGAACGCATTGCGGTGGCCGGCCAGGCCGACGTGCTGTTCCCGGTACGCGAAACCGCCTGGGGGCCGATCCTGCACACCCATGCCGATGGCAGTGGCGATGCCCTGCGCTGGGTCGCACACCTGCCCGGCGCCGTACGCCTGGATTTCGCTGATCTGGCCCGCGCCGGTGACCTGGACGGTGCACTGCACTTCGCCGACCGTGCCGGCATTCCCGCGCAGAACCTGGTGGTCGGCGACCGCAGCGGACGCATCGCCTGGCGCCTGATCGGCGCCCGCCCCGACCGAGGCCCCGGCTGTGCGCCGGCCGGCTTCACGGCCGCCAGCAACCAGGACTGCGCGCCGTGGCCGATCCGCAGCGATGCCTCGCCTGCATTGATCGATCCCCCCAACCATCGCCTGTGGACCGCCAACGGACGCGTCCTCGACGGCGAGGCGCTGGCCAGCGTCGGCAACGGTGGCTATGACCTCGGCGCGCGTGCGCAGCAGATCCGCGACCTGCTCGCCATCCAGGACCGCTTCGACGAACACGACCTGCTGGCGATCCAGCTCGATGATCGCGCCGTGTTCCTGCAGCGCTGGTGGGCGTTGCTGCATGACGTCATCGAACGCAGTGACGATCCTGCGCTGAAGCGGTTGAAGTCCGTCAGCCACCAATGGGGCGGCCGGGCCTCGGCCAGCTCGGTCAGCTACCGGGTGGTGCGCGCGTTCCGCACGCAGGTGATGGATACCCTGTCCGAAGCACTGCTGGCACCGGCCAACGCACAGCTGGGCGATGACTATCTGGACCCGCGCCTGGCACAACTGGAAGGCGTGGCCTGGCCGATGCTGCAGCAACGCCCCGCCAACCTGTTGCCACCGACCTACGACAGCTGGGACGCGCTGCTGCTTGATGCCGCACGCCGCACCGAAAGCGAGCTGGCCAAGCAGGGCCCACTGGCCCAGCGCACCTGGGGAGAGCGCAACACCGCGGCGCTCTGCCACCCTATCGCGCGTGCATTGCCGGACATCGCCAAGCGCTGGCTGTGCATGCCCGCCGATCCCCTGCCCGGTGACCGTGACATGCCGCGTGTGCAGACGCCGAACTTCGGCGCCTCCGAACGCATGGTGGTCTCGCCCGGCCACGAGGCCGACGGCATCGTGCACATGCCCGGCGGCCAGAGCGGCCATCCGCTGTCGCCGTACTGGGGCGCCGGCCACGAAGACTGGGTGCATGGGCGGCCGACACCGTTCCTGCCCGGCAAGGCGCAGCACACGATGACGCTGGTACCGGCGCGGTAGCGGTAGTGCCGGCCCTCAGCCCCGGCGCCGCTCGATCAGGTTCAGCAGCGGCCCGGTCATCGCCGTGGTCACCAACGCCATGATCACCAGCACCGCGAACAGCCGATCGCCGAGCAGGCCCAGCTCGTAGCCCAGGTTGAGCACGATCAGCTCCATCAGGCCACGGGTGTTCATCAGCGCCCCCAACCGCCACGCTTCGCGCGTGGGCATGCCCGCACTGCGCGCGGCACTGAAGGTGCCCAGCAGCTTGCCGGCCGTGGCCACCGCGATCACCACCACGCACAACACGATATCGCTGGCCTGCAGCGCATCGGCGCGCATGCGCAGGCCGGTCATGGCGAAGAACAACGGCAGCAGCAGGGTCACCGCGAACGGTTCGACGCGGGCCATCAACAGGTCGCGCAGCTGCGCGTTGGACGATACCGCGACGCCCGCAGCGAATGCACCGAACAACGCGTGGATGCCCAGCATCTCGGTGATCAGCGCACTGGCCAGTGAAAGCAGCAGGATACCCAGCAACCAACGTCCCTCACGGCCCGGCGCGATCTGCTGGCGGGCAAACCACGGCTTCACCAGCCCCAGCATCAGCGCCACGAACACGACCACGCACAGCAGGTTGAGGCTGGCCGGCAACCAGCCGCTGGCCTGGGCGGCGGCGACGATCAAGGCCAGCAGGCACCAGGCGGTGGCATCGCCCAATGCCGCGCAGGCGATCGCGGTCTGGCCCAATGGCGTCTGTGTGATCCCACGATCGGCAAGGATGCGCAGCAACACGGGGAACGCGGTAATGCTCATGGAGATGCCGACGAACAATGCGAATGCAGTAAAGCCCACACCCTGCGGACCGTGCTGCGGATACAGCCAGATCGCCAGCGCCACGCCGAGCACGAACGGCACCGCGATGCTGGCATGGCTGACCGTGAAGGCGAAGCGCCGGCGACCACGCAGCGCCGCCAGGTCCAGCTCGGCACCGGCTACCAGCAGGAACATCAGCACGCCCAGCTGGCTGAGCATGCCCAGCGGACCCAGCGAGCTGGCCGGGAACAACGCACCATGCAGCTGCGGCAGCAGGCTGCCGAGCACCAGCGGCCCCATCATCAGACCGGCGGCCATCTCACCGATCACCGCCGGTTGTCCAAAGCGCTTGAGCAGCGCACCCGCGCCCTTGGCCACCAGCAGCAGCACCAGCAGCTGCAGCAGGAACAAGCCCAGCGGTGAGGCAAGGTGCTGCGCCCAGCTGCCTTCGGCGGCGGTGGCGCGGGCAACCGCCTCGGGCGCCGCCGGCCCGGCATACCGCGCCAGCAGTACGCCAGCCAGCAACGGCACCCCGGCCCAGGCCAGATAACGCCATCCCCATTTCGTGGGCGGCACGTCGCCACCTGCCTGTACGTCCATGAACATTCCCCAATGCGCAGGGGGCGATCATACAAAAAGGGGACGGAGGGGATTAAGTCGTTAGTGGCACAAACGACTTAATCCCCTCCGTCCCCTTTTTGAGGGCTTAGGCCAGTGCCTGTTCGTGCACGCCTGCGATCGCGCGGCCCGACGGATCTGCCGCCGCGGCGAAGCTGGCGTCCCAGGCAATGGCGGCCGGCGACGAACAGGCGATCGACTTGCCGCCCGGCACGGTCTCGGCCGCCGCACGGCTGGGGAAGAACTGCTCGAACAGGTGGCGGTAGTAGTACGCCTCCTTGGTCTGTGGCGGGTTGTGCGGGAAGCGCTTGTCGGCCGCCGCCAGTACACGGTCGCTCACCTGTGCTTCGGCATGCGCCTTCAGCCCGTCGATCCAGCCGTAGCCGACGCCATCGCTGAACTGTTCCTTCTGCCGCCACAGGATGCTGTCCGGCAGGTAGCCGTCGAACGCCTCGCGCAGCACCGCTTTTTCGATGCGACGCCCGCCAAAGCCGGCACCGACCATCTTGTGCGCGGCATCGAAGCGCATCGCCACATCGAGGAACTCACGATCGAGGAACGGCACGCGCGGCTCCACGCCCCAGGCCATCATCGACTTGTTGGCGCGCAGGCAGTCGTAGTTGTGCAGCGCGTCCAGCTTGCGCACCAGCTCGTCGTGGAATTCACGTGCATCCGGCGCCTTGTGGAAGTACAGGTAGCCACCAAAGATCTCATCGCTGCCCTCGCCGGACAGCACCATTTTCACGCCCATCGCCTTGATCCGCCGTGCCAGCAGGAACATCGGCGTCGAGGCGCGGATGGTGGTGACGTCGTAGGTTTCGATGTGGCGGATCACTTCCGGCAGCGCGTCGAGGCCTTCCTCGAAGGTGTATTCGAAGCCGTGATGCACGGTGCCAAGAGCCTCGGCAGCGATCGCCGCAGCCGCCAGATCGGGCGAGCCCTTCAAGCCGATCGCGAACGAATGCAGGCGCGGCCACCAGGCTTCGGTCTGCCCGCCATCCTCGATGCGGCGACGCGCATAGCGCGCGGCAACGGCCGCCACCAGCGACGAGTCCAGGCCACCGGACAGCAGCACCCCATACGGCACGTCGCTCATCAGCTGGCGCTCCACCGCATGCTCGAAGGCCTGGCGCAGTTCGGCCAGGTCGGCCTGGCGGCCCTGCACGTCGGCGTAGTCGCGCCACGGCTGCTGGTAATAGCGCACCAGCTCACCGCTGGCACTGTCGAAGTAGTGACCCGGCGGGAACTGTGCGACGTCGGCACAGGTGTCGACCAGCGCCTTCATTTCCGAGGCCACGCGTAGGCGCCCCTGGGCATCGTGGCCCCAGTACAGCGGCACCACGCCCACCGGGTCACGCGCCACCAGCACGCGCCCGCTGTCGCGGTCCCACAGCGCGAAGGCGAAGATGCCGTTGAGCTGTTCCAGCCACTGCGCCGGCGAACTGCCCTGGCGATACAGCGCGTTGATCATCTCGCAGTCCGAGCCGGTCTGGAAGTCGTAGGCGGTGGTCAGCGCCGCCTTCAAAGCCTGGTGGTTGTAGATCTCGCCGTTCACCGCGAGCGCCAGCTGGCCATCGGCCGACAGCAGCGGCTGCGAACCACCGGCCGGGTCGACGATGGCCAGCCGCTCATGGACCAGCAGCGCACCTTCGTCGAGGTACACGCCGCTCCAGTCCGGGCCACGGTGGCGCTGGCGCTGCGACAGTTCCAGCGCATGGCGGCGCAGGGCGGGAAGATCGTCACCGGCCTGCAGGCCGAAGATTCCGAAGATCGAACACATGGGAGAGCTCCTGTTGGGGGATTTCACGGGTGGGAGGGTGTTCGACCGGCCATCCAGGCCCGGGTGGGGCTGCGCCCGGGCACAAAAAAACCCGCATCGGCTGATGCGGGTTTTCTGGTGTCCGGGCGTGTGTTGCTGTCTATCTACCCAGGGCGCAGTCCCGCATCGGCCGCGCACGATTATTCGCGCGCAGATTATTGCGGTTGTTGTTATTGACGGCGGTGGCCAGGCGGATCGACATGGCATCGACCCTACCCCGGTTTCCGGCACGGCGCAACCGTTGCGTTGGCAACCACTCCCCGGCGCGCATAATGGCCCGCCGTGAAACGTGTAATGGAAATGCAACACCGCACTGGACGCAACGCGGCGCTGGCCGCCCTGCTCTGCCTGGGCCTGGCCGCCTGCCAGACCCTGCCTCCGCCCTCCACGCTGCCGCTGGCGCAGCAGCAGGCACTGGAGCGACGCGGCACCGACGGCAGCTTCGACGGAGCCTGGGACACTGCGCAGACCTTCGAACGTTTCAACGATCCGCGCGCCGTCGCCTACTACGAGCGTGCTGCCGCGATCACGCCCTGGACCTTCCACAACACCAAAGCGGAAGAAGCACTGGGCCGGATCTGGATCTCCGGCAGGCTGCAGCATGCCGGCAGCCCCCACATCAACCCTGCACCTGTCCTGCGCGCGTCCTGGCGACGTGGCGAACGCGCGTATCTGGCGGCTGCCAATCACGGCAATCCCTATGCGTTCTACGGGCTCGCCAAGGCCTACCGCCAGCGAGGCGACGCGCAGCAGGCGCTGCGCTGGGACCTGCGCGGAATGATCTACAAGCGCTACCCGAGTTCGTCGTCGCGACTGCCGGATGCGGTGGCCGCACAGGGTGACACCGTGCATCCGCTGGTGGCGCAGATCCAGCGTCGTGCCGAGCACGGCGACGCCGAAGCGCAGGTCGACCTGGGCGCGCTGCTGGAGAAAGGCATGGGACTGCCGCGCGATCCGGCGCGTGCGCTGCAGCTGTACCAGCGCGCCGGTGAGAAGGGCAATGTGTTCGGCCAGTACTTCGCCGGTCTGCTGCTGGGCCGCAGTGCGCCGGGTGTGGAGAAAGACACCGACGCGGCGGCGCGCTGGTTCGCCAGGGCCGAGGCGCAACACTTCTACATGGCCGCGCCGAGTTACTGGAAGAAAGCGGTCGAGCCGCCGTTCTTCATTTTTTCAGAATAGAGAAGCGGCCCCGGCGGGAGGCGTGCCGACCAACGGTCGGCACCCACCTCGCGGAATTCATTCCGTCATGGGGTTCCCACCAGCAGCCGTTCCACCAGCCGCTGGTAGAGCCCCGGCAATGCCTCCAGATCGTCCACGCGCACGTTCTCGTCCACCTGGTGGATGCTGGCGTTGACCGGCCCCACTTCGATGCACTGTGCACCCAGTGGTGCGATGAAGCGTGCATCTGACGTGCCGCCGCCGGTGCTTTCTTCCGGCGCACGGCCGATGTGCTCGGCCAGCACCGCACGCGCGGTGGCGCGCAGCGTGCCTTCCGGGGTGTAGAACGGCTCGCCGCTGCGGTGCCACTTCAGCGTGTACTGCAGGCCATGGCGGCCCAGCAATGCGGTGATCTCCGCCTCCAGCTTCGGTGCATCCCAGTGCGGGTTGTAGCGGATGTTGAAATCCACCTCCAGCTCGCCGGGAATCACGTTGTTGGCACCGGTGCCGGCATGGATGTTGGAGACCTGCAGGCTGGTCGGCGGGAAACTCTCGTAGCCGTCATCCCAGCGCCGCGCGCTCAGTTCGGCCAGGGCCGGAGCAGCCTGGTGAATCGGGTTGCGCGCCTTATCCGGGTACGCCACGTGGCCCTGTACGCCCTGCACGCGCAGCTTGGCCGACAGGCTGCCACGACGCCCCACGCGCAGCAGGTCACCCAGGATCGCGGTCGACGACGGTTCACCGGTAATGCACCAGTCGATGCGTTGGCCGCGCTCGGCGAACAGCCGTGCAACGTGACGCACACCATCGATGGCATCGCCTTCCTCGTCGCTGGTCAGCAGTACCGCCAGCGTGCCAGGGTGATCGGGATGTGCGGCGACGAACTGCTCGGCGGCGACCACGAACGCCGCCACGCTGCCCTTCATGTCGGCGGCGCCACGGCCGTACAGCACGCCGTCACGGATCTGCGGCGTGAACGGGTCGCTGGCCCAGGCCTCGCGCGGGCCCGTCGGCACCACGTCGGTATGGCCCAGCAGCACCAGCACCGGCGCGCCCTGGCCATGGGTCGCCCACAGGTTGTCGACCTCGCCCAGGCGCAGGTGATCGCACTGGAACCCGGCCTGCTTCAGGCGTGCCGCCAGCAGTGTCTGGCAGCCAGCATCATCCGGCGTCACCGAGGGTCGTGCGATCAGTTCGCAGGTCAGGTCGAGGACCGCACTCATGCGTCACCCACGCTGAAGCGGGCCTTGAAACCGTTGTCGCTGAAGCCCTGGCTGACCGTGCCATCGGCCGTGACCACCAGCGGACGCTTGATCAGCTGCGGGTATTCACGCAGCAGCAGCTTCCATTCGGCCTCGGAGTCGGCGGCCTTGCGGTTGTCCGGCAACTGCCGCCAGGTGGTGGACGACTTGTTCACCATCGCGGCCAGGCCCCCCAGCTGCCCAGCCCACGCCAGCAGTGTTTCCGGGCTCGGCTTGTTCTCGCGGTAATCGACGAAGGTGTAAGGCACGCCGAAGCGGTCCAGCCACTTGGTCGCCTTCTTGCAGGTATCGCAGTTCTTCAAACCGTAGACAGTGGTGCTCATGGCCATCTGTGATGCTGGAAAACAGAGGGCCAGAATCTCACAACAGGCGCTCGGACACGACCCGGAACGGCACCCTTGGCAGCCGGAAGACCAGCCCCTCGTGCAGCGCCACGCCCATTGCCTGCAGACGCGGGCACTGCGGTTCGCCTTCCAGCTGCAGCGGTTGCAGCTGCGCGATCTCCACCGGCAGCACGATGCGGGTGCTGGCCCAGCGGCCATCGCAGGTACGGGCGATGGCCTCGTCCTGGCAGGTGAGGAAACGCAGCAGGGCCTGGTGGCCGCCGAAGGCCGCCGACCACGCCGCCGCATCCTCCCAGCCCGCAGCGGCCTGCCACTGCAGGTGCAGCGCAGGCGCACTGCCCTGCCCGCCTTCGATCAGGGTGTGCCCATCGCCATCGGTGCGCACCACATGCTCGAAGCGGGTGGACAGATGCGGCTGCATGGCATCGCTGAAAACGCGCGCCGGCGACGAAGGCCAGCTGGTCCATCACGTTGCGATCAAACAGCACCACCGGCGTCCCGTCCGGATGGTCGTCACGACGCAGGTACCAGCGCCAGTTGCTCTGCCGTGGCGACGGCATCAGGGAACGCAGCGGCCCAGCCAGCGCGGGCCCGAAGTGGCCGTGACGGTAGCTGAGGATGGTGTAAGGCGTGCGTCCGGCATGGACCACGTAGTGATGGCCTGGTGGTGGCATCGGCCAGCGCCGCGACAGTGCACGGCGCAGCCGGGTCCAGCGCGGGGCGTGCAGCAGGCGCGGCAGCATCCGCCCGACCAGGGTGTCGGACGGATGCCGGTAGATCGCGGACTGCGCCAGATCCTCCGGCGCAGTCATCTTCAGTCGGCCAGGCCGCGCAGCAGGTCGTTGACGCTGGTCTTGCTGCGGGTCTTGGCATCAACCTGCTTGACGATCACCGCGCAGTACAGCGAATGGGTACCGTCCTTGCTCGGCAGCGAGCCGGACACCACCACGCTGTACGGCGGGATGTAACCGTAGGTGATTTCGCCGGTGGCACGGTTGTAGATGCGGGTGCTCTGGCTGAGGAACACGCCCATGCCGATCACGCTGTGGTGGCCGACCACCACGCCTTCCACCACTTCCGAGCGCGCACCGATGAAGCAGTGGTCCTCGATGATGGTCGGGCTGGCCTGCAGCGGTTCCAGCACGCCACCGATACCGGCGCCGCCGGACAGATGGCAGTGCTGGCCGATCTGGGCGCAGGAGCCGACGGTGGCCCAGGTATCGACCATGGTGCCTTCGCCGACGTAGGCGCCGATGTTGGTGAAGCTCGGCATCAGCACCACGTCCTTGCCGAAGTAGGTGCCGCGGCGGGCGATCGCGCCCGGCACCACGCGCACGCCGCCACGGCGGAACTTCGCCTCGTCATAGCCGGCGAAGCGCGATTCGACCTTGTCCCAGAACGGCGCCGGACGGGCGTCGACCACCGCCATGTCATTGACACGGAAGTACAACAGCACGGCCTTCTTCAGCCACTCGTTGACCTTCCAGCCACCCTGGCCGTCCGGCTCGGCAACACGGAACTCACCGCTCTCCAGGCCGTCAATCACGCGGTTGACCAGCGGCTTGGTCGAGCCTTCCAGCTCGTGCAGGGTCAAGGTAGCGCGGCGCTCGAAGGCACTCTCGATGCCGAACTTCAGCTCTTCCACGCCCGGGGCCGACGGCTTGCGCAGCGACTTGCGGGCGATGGTTTCGGCGCGAACCGCTTCGGCACTCTTGGCCGGCGCCGGCTTCTTCACAGCACGCTTCACCGCAGCCGCTTTCTTCGCCGGGGCCTTCACCGCAGCGGCCTTCTTCGGCGCTGGGGTCTTCTTCGCGGCCGGTGCGACAGCAGCAGGTTTCCGGGCCGCTGCGCTCTTCGGGGTCGCGGCGGTCTTCTTGGCGGGCTTGGTGGCCATCAGGCGGGGTCTCCGGCGTTTCGATCAGGGTCCAGGCAGGCCAGCATCGCGTCATGCAGCTGCTGCCGGGCAGGTTCAGTCAGGGGGAGGTCGTGTTCGTCACTGATCACGAAGGTGTCTTCGGCGCGTTCGCCGAACGTGGCAATGCGCGCATCATGCACGCGCAGGCCCTGGTTGCGCAGCACGAACGCCACGTCGGCCAGCAGGCCGGGGCGGTCGGGTGCGACCAGGGCGAATCGGGTTGCGCCCGGCTCATCGCGGAACTCGATGCGCGGGGCGAAGCGGAAGTGCCGCAGCTGCCGCGGCACCACCCGGCGTGACGGCCGCAGGCGCGACAGGTCACCGCTGAGTGCCTCGCGCAGGGCCGTTTCCAGGTTGGCGCTGCTGCCGTCGGCGAAGGTGTCGGCCGGGTTCACCTCGAAGGTATCGAAGATGGTGTCGGCCGGACCGTCCAGCACGCGTGCGCGATGGATGCCGTAGCCCTTGCGGTCCAGGGTCATCACGATCGCGGCGAACAGGCCGTCGCGGTCGGGCGAATGCACGAACACTTCCAGCGCCGGGTCGTCGACGCTGATCCGGCGTACCTTCACCAGCGCCTGGCCCTGCTTCACCGGTACCAGTGCGGCGGCCTGCCAGGCCAGCTGCTCCGGGCGCAGGCGGATGAAGCCCTCATCAGGCATCACCGCGAACTGACGGTCGATGGTGGCATCGTCGTAGCCCTGCTCGCGCACCAGCGCGCGTACGCTGTCACGCGCCTCGGCCACGCGCTCGGCAGCCGGTACCGGGTGCTCCAGGCCCTCGCGCAGCGCGCCGGGTAGCGAAGTACAGATCGGCCAGCAGTCGATCCTTCCAGGCATTCCACAGTTTCGGGCTGGTGCCGGCGATATCGGCACAGGTCAGCAGGTACAGGTAGTCCAGGCGGTCGCGGCTGCCGACCAGGGTGGCGAAGCGATGGATCACCTCCGGGTCGGCGATGTCCTGCTTCTGCGCGGTCACCGACATGCGCAGGTGCTGTTCGACCAGCCACGCCACCAGTTCGGTGTCGGACGTGCTCAGCGCATGCGCCTGGCAGAACGCGCGCGCGTCCACCGCGCCCAGCTCCGAATGGTCGCCGCCACGGCCCTTGGCGATGTCATGGAACAGGCCGGCCAGCAGCAGTAGTTCCGGCTTGCGCAGGCGCGGCCACACTTCGTGCGCGATCGAGAAGCGCTCGTCGGCGCGACTGCTGGCGAACAGGCCGATGTTGCGCAGGACCATCAGCGTGTGCTGGTCGACGGTGTAAACATGGAACAGGTCGAACTGCATGCGCCCGCTGACCTGGGCGAACGCGGGAATCCACTGGCCAAGCACGCCCAGCCGCGCCATGCGCGAGAGCGTATCGACCGGGCGCTGGCCGCGCAGCAGCGCCAGGAACTGCTCGCGTGCATCGGCATCAGCCTGGTCGTAGGCCGGCAGCAGCGGCAGCGCTTCGGCCAGCGCACGCGCGGTCAGCGAATGCAGGCCGCGCACCTGCGGATTGTTGGCCCAGCTGGCAAACAGCGCGAACACCTGGCCGATATCGCCGCGCGGCCAGTCGGCCTCGTTGGCCGCCAGGTAGCCACGGCGCAGGGAAAAACCCACGGTCAGCGGCTCCGGCTGCGCCTCGCCATCGAACTGTTCCTCGAAGCGCTGCAGCAGGCGGTCGCTGATCCGGCGCACGACCAGCGCGGCGCGGTAGAACCCCTGCATCATCTTCTCGACACCGAGGTTCTCGGCATCGTCTTCAAAGCCCAGGCGTGCCGCCAAGGTCTTCTGGTAATCAAAACGCAGGCGCTCTTCCGGGCGACGCGCGACCAGATGCAGGCCAAAGCGCAGCCGCGCCAGCACCGCACGTTCGCGCTTCAGTGCTGCCGCTTCGTCTGCGCCCAGATGGCCGAGCCCGACCAGCGCCTCCAGGTCACGCACGCCGAACGCACGCAGTGCCATCCAGCCCAGCGTGTTGAGATCGCGCAGGCCACCGGGGCCATCCTTCAGATCCGGCTCCAGGTTGTCGGCGGTGTCGCCGAAGCGCTGGTGTCGGTTGCGCAGCTCTTCCAGCTTGGCCAGGAAGAAGGTGCGCGCCGGCCACAGTTCACGATCGTCGACGGCCTCGCGCAGCGCGCGGCGCGCCACATCATCGGCCAGGATCGGGCGCGCCTCGATCAGCGCGGTCAGCACGGTCTGGTCCGCTGCCGCCTCGCGGCACTGCGATGCAGAACGCACCGCATGGCTGACGGCCAATCCGCAGTCCCACAGCAGCGCGAACAGGCGCGCCAGCGCCGCCTCATGGGCCAGCTGTGCCGGCGGATCGCCGAACACCAGCAGGTCGATGTCCGAACGCGGAAACAGTTCACCGCGGCCATAGCCGCCGACCGCGAACAGCGACAGCCCGCTGTCGGCCGGCAGGCAGCGCTGCCAGGCCAGGCGGATCAGATGGTCGGCAGCGCGCGCCCGCAGCGCCAGCAGGCGCTCGATGTTGTCGCCCTGGTCGAAGCGGCGGTACAGGCGCGCGTCGGCCTGCTGCAGCGCCTGGCGCGGCAGCAGCCCAGTCCGGGTCGTTGAGCGACGCGGCCGGCGTGTCCAGCAGCGAACTCGCCGGCAGCATCCTCAGGAGACCTGCGACTCGCCCGGCGACAGGGTCAGCACGTCCACGCCGGTCTCGGTGACCGCGATCATGTGCTCCCACTGTGCCGACAGCTTGCGGTCCTTGGTCACCACGGTCCAGCCGTCCGGCAGCACCTTGTTGTAGCGGGTGCCCTCGTTGATCATCGGCTCGATGGTGAAGGTCATGCCCGGCTGCAGCACCAGGCCCTGGCCCGGGCGGCCGTAATGCACCACCTGCGGTTCATCATGGTAGACCTTGCCGATGCCGTGGCCGCAGTACTCGCGCACCACGCTGAAACGCTCGCCTTCGGCATAGCTCTGGATGGCATGGCCGATGTCGCCCAGGGTCGCGCCCGGACGCACCGCGCGGATGCCGCGCCACATGGCTTCGTAGGTGGTTTCCACCAGGCGGCGGGCCATCACCGACGGGGTGCCGACGAAGTACATGCGGCTGGTGTCGCCGTGCCAGCCATCCTTGATGACGGTGACGTCGATGTTGATGATGTCGCCATCCTTGAGCACCTTCCCTTCGCTGGGGATGCCATGGCAGATGACGTTGTTGACCGAGGTACACACGGTCTTCGGGAAGCCGCGGTAGCCGACGTTGGCCGGAACGGCGCCCTGCACGTTCACGATGTGGTCGTGGCAGATGCGGTCCAGTTCCTCGGTGGTGACACCGGGCTTGACGTGGGGGGTGACGATGTCGAGCACTTCGCTGGCCATGCGGCCGGCGATTCGCATCATCTCGATTTCCTGCGGGGTTTTCAGATTCACGCTCATGGCCCCCATTATCGCCGATCCGGCCACAATCTGAACGAACGCCACCCAACTGGCGATCCGGGCCATGCACGGTTCCGGCAAGGAAAGTGAAAGCGTGATCGCCGCCCCCCTTTCGTCTCCCTGTTTATCACGGAATACAGACACTTACGCCTCCTAAGCTGGGGTCAGCGTCGCCGAAGCGGTGCCGAACGTGCCGCCTTCGCCTTGTTCAACGGACCTTCGGGTCAGGGAGGTTGTCCATGCGATCCGCGCTTCGTTCCCCGCTTGCCTGGGCCTTGGCCGGGGTCCTGCTGTCCGGCCCGGCCCTGGCCGCAGACACCACCACCTTCAATGTCACCCTGGTGGTGACCAAGGCCTGCACGATCACGGCTGCTGCCGCCACCAACGTTGACTTCGGCACGGCGGCCTCGACCACCGCGACCCCCACCCTGGGTCAGGGCACGGTGACCGCCCAGTGCTCGGCACTGACCCCGTACATGATTTCACTGAATGCGGGTGCCAATGCCAGCACCGCGAATGACGTCACCACTCGCCGGATGAAGAACACCAACGCCGCGGTGACCGCCAACAACTACGTCGGCTACCAGCTCTACCAGGACGCCGCGCACACCCTGGTCTGGGGTGCCACCTCCGGCACCAACACCCAGGCTGGCATCGGCACCGGCCTGGCCGTGCCCTACATCGTCTACGGCCAGATCCTGAACCTGAGCACCAACAACCCGGCGACCGGCAACTACCTGGATACGGTTACCGCCACGATCACCTATTGATGGAGCACGCCCGCATGGCCGGACCCCGCCCGTGGCGCGCCACCGGCGTGGCGCTGCTCGTCCTGAGCCTGGTATTCGCCGCCCCGGTCGAAGCCACCAGCCTGCAGGTCGCCCCGACCAGCCTGCAGCTGGAAGCGCGCCAGCGTGCCGGCGAGCTTTGGCTGACCAACAGTGGCACCTCGCCGGTGAAGCTGCAGGTTCGGGTGTTCCGCTGGGTGCAGCAGGACGGCCAGGAGCAACTGTTGCCCACCGATGAACTGGTGGTCACCCCGCCGATGCAGGAACTGGCTGCCGGGCAGCAGCAGCTGGTCCGGGTGATGCGTCCGGACAGGACGCCACCGCCGGCACAGCAGTACTACAGGCTGATTGTCGACGAGGTGCCCGACCTGGCCACCCGCGCCGACGGCATGCAGTTCGTGCTGCGCTATTCGATACCGGTGTTCGTGCAGCCCGCCGCCGGCAAGCTTGCGCCGCAGCTGCAGGCCCGCCTGGTGCAGTTGCCCGATGGCCGCAACGGCGTCGAGGTGGCCAACGCAGGCAACAGCTATGCGCAGATCGCCGATCTTGCGCTGGGCAGCCCCACGCGCCCACGCATCGTGCATCCCGGACTGCTGGGTTACGTGCTGCCCGGGCAGGTGATGCGCTGGCCGATCGAGCGCACGGCGATCGACCGCGACAACGACCAGATCACGGCCAAGCTCAATGGCGAGTCGGAACAGACGCCGCTGTCGCCCCCATCGGCTCGCTGAGGCGTTGATGGGCGCGCTGCTTGCTGCCCTGGCTCCTGCGGCGACCCAAGCCGCCGATGTGTCCGGTGCAGCGGCTACCGCCACCGCCGATGTATCAGGCATCTCCGCCGATGCGATGCTGCCACCGCCCACACCGTTGACCGCCAACCAGACGCTGTACCTGGACGTTTCGCTCAACAGCACCCCACGCGGACTGCTGCCTTTCATCGAGAACCGTGGCCGCCTGCAGGCCAGCCCCGACGTACTGCGCCAGCTCGGCTTCAACGCCCACGGCGATGCACCGGTGTACCTGGACCAGATCAGCGGCGCGGTGGTGCGCTATGACGCACGCCTGCAGACCCTGGCGCTGGACGTGCCACTGGACCAGCTGACCCTGCCAACCACCGTGCTCAGCCGCCCGCAGACACGCGCGCCCGCAGGCAGTGCCTCACCCGGACTGCTGCTCAACTACGACGTGTATGGCAGCCGGGTGGATACGCTGGGCAACCTCAGCCTGAGCTCCGAACTGCGCCTGTTCGGCGTCGGCAACGGCACCTTCGAAAACACCGCGGTCAGCAGGCGCTACCAGCAGCCTGGCGACCGTCGCTGGCGAGGGGAGAGCGTGCGCCTGGATACGCGCTGGAGCCTGGATTTCCCCGACCAGGCGATGACGCTGGAGGTCGGCGATTTCTACAGCGGCTTCGTCGACTGGACCCGTCCGGTGCGCCTGGGTGGCCTGCAGATCGGTCGCAACTACAGCCTGCAGCCCTATCGCGTGCTGACCCCCACGCCCAGTTTCCTCGGCCAGGCGGTGGTGCCGTCCACGGTCGAGCTGTACGTCGATGGCCTGCGCCAGTACAGCGGCCAGGTCCCGGTCGGCCCGTTCCAGCTGGCCGCACAGCCGGGGATCAGCGGCACCGGCAGCGCACAGGTGGTGGTGACCGATGCGTTCGGCCGCATGCAGACCCTGGATTTCAGCTTCTATGGCACCCAGCAGCTGCTGGCCAAGGGCCTGTCGGACTGGTCCGCCGGCATCGGCCACCTGCGTGAGGACTTCGGCCAACGCTCCTTCGCCTACGACGACCGCACCGTGGCCAGTGCCAGCTGGCGCGGTGGCATCAGTGACACGTTCACCGGCGAGGCTCATGCCGAAGGCGGTGGTGGCCTGGCCCAGGCCGGCATCGGCGGCTGGTGGCTGCTGGGTGGCGCGGGCGTGTTCAACGCCGCCTATGCGCACAGTGACTACCAGGGCCTGCAGGGCGGGCAATGGGCACTGGGCTACAGCTGGAACAACCGCCGACTCAACGTCAATCTGCGCACCGTGCGCAGCCATGGTGATTACCGCGACCTGGGCGCACTGCAGGGCAACCTGCCGCCGAGCATCAGCGAACAGGCCACGGTCGGCGCCGACCTGCTGCGGCTGGGCACGCTCAGCGCCAGCTACCTGCGCCTGCGCTACCCCGATGGCGAAGACAACCGCTACGCCAGCCTGTTCTGGTCGCGGACCTGGAGCCAGCGCTGGTCAGCCTACCTCTCGGTGAACCAGAACCTGGACCAGAGTGATGACCGCAGCATCTATCTGTCGGTAACCGCCAGCCTGGGCAACAACCGCCAGGCCAGCCTGTCCAGCCAGCGCAATGGCGACAGCCAGACCTGGGTGGCCGACGTCACCCAGCCGGTGCCCGGCGATGGCAGTGCAGGCGGCATCGGTTGGCGCGCAGGTGCGCCACGGCGAGGACGGCAGTGGCGGCCTGGCCGAAGTCGGCATCCTCAATGACGTCGGCCGCTACTCCTTCGGGGCCTCGCGCCAGGGCGGGCTCAACTATGCCTACGGCAGCGCCAGTGGCAGTCTGGTCTGGATGGGCGGGCACGCGTTTGCCACCCGCGAGGTCTCCGATGCATTCGCGGTGATCAGCACCAATGGTGTCGGTGGCGTGCCGGTGCGGCTGGAGAACCGCCTGATCGGCGTCACCGATGATCGTGGCCTGTTGCTGGTCAGCCCGCTGCTGTCCTGGCAGCGCAACCGGGTCTCGATCGACACCCTGGACCTGCCCGAGGACATGCGTGCCGACCGCATCGAGGACTGGGTGACGCCGCGCCAGCGCGCTGGGACCCACGTGACATTCCAGTTGCGCTCGCGGCCCTCTCTGAGCCTGACGCTGCAGAGCATGGACGGGCAGCCGCTGGAAGTGGGCAGCGAAGTGCAGTTGCCCGGCGGACGCCAGGCCACGGTGGGCTATGACGGCCTGCTGTATCTGGAAGACGTCGCTGCCGGCAGCGTGCTGTACATCACCACCAGCCGCGGCCAGTGCCGGGTGAAGGTACCCGAGCAGCCCAAGGTAGTGGCGTCCGGCGCCCGGCCGAAGCCGGCTCCGCTGCCGTGCATCCCGGAGGTGGCGCCATGAGAGTGCTGCTGCTCGGCATGCTGCTGTTCGCCGGCCTGCTCGCGGCACTACCGGCCCAGGCGACAGCGGTCTGCACGGCAACCGCGAACCCGACCCTGCCGTTCGGCAACATCAACAGCAACGCTCCCGGCCCTACGGCGGCGACGCTGAACATCACGGTGACCTGCACCACCGCCGCACTGAGCCTGCTGGCCACCACCGGCGTCCGCGTCTGCGTGGGTGTCGGCGCAGGCAGTGGCGGCGGCAGCAGCTCCACCTTCCGCACGATGTCCACTTCCACCAGCGACACCATGAATTTCCAGCTCTACAACAACGCCAGCTACGGCCAGGTCACCGGCCTGGTGCCACGCGGCACGCCGCCGGCGCAGGAACTGACCATGAGCTACAACGTGCCGCTGCTGACCGGCGGCAGCGGTGCGCAGTCCGTGCAGCTGTTCGCGCAGATCCCCGCCAACCAGATCCTCGCTTCGGGTGCTTACAGCAGCACCTTCAGTGGCGCCAACGTGGTGCTCACCTGGGCCTGGAACGAAGTCCTGCTCGGCAACGCCACCGTGCCGGCCGCCTGCAACGGCGGCGCAACCGGCACCAACAGCGCCAGTGCGGCCTTCAGCTTCACTGCCACTGCCAACGTGCTGCCGCAATGCGGCAGCTACGTCACCACCAACATGGACTTCGGCAACGTCACCGGCAGCATTTCCGCCAACATCGACCGGACCGCCACGCTCACGCTGACCTGCCTGAAGAACACCGCCTACCAGATCAGCCTCAACAACGGCCAGAACAACCCCGCCGCCTCCACCACCCGGCGCATGGCCACCACCATTGGCAGCGGCACCTACTACCTCCCCTATGAGCTGTACCGCGACGCCGCGCGCAGCCTGCGCTGGGGCAATACCCTCAATGTCGATACCGTTGGCGGCACCGGAAGTGGCAGCGCGCAGCAGCTGACCATCCATGGCCGGGTGCCGGCGGTCACCGGCCAGCCCCCGGCCGGTACCTACAACGATCTGGTGCAGGTGACGATCACTTACTGACCTGTGTGCCGACCAACGGTCGGCATCCACCGGGATGGATTGGAATGGTCGGCATCCACCGGGGTGGGTTCCGGTAGATCCACGCCGTGCGTGGATGCGCGCATCATTCCTGCGCCAGGACCAGTCGACTGGCAGTCGACCCTACAGATTCGGCCGATCCGGCCGATACCGCGCAACGGGTCCTACAGTACGGTGGATGGCAGGTGGTTCGCGCACTTCTGATCGGGGCGATGCTGGTCGCCAGTATGCCCGCGTGGGCCGATCCCGGCAGCACCTCCCTGCAGATCCGGCTGACTGTGGTCGAGGGCTGCAGCAGTGATGCCGGCAACACCCGATGCGCGGCACCGCACCGGAGCAGCGACGCGCCCGAGCTTCCGCAACAGATCCGCGACCTCGCGCCGCCGGCCGACAGCGACGACGCGGCGCCTGCCGTGACCCTCATCTACTGATGCGCATCCTGCTGAGCCTGCTGGCACTGCTGCTGGCACTGCCCGCTGCGGCACTGGACCTGGTGCCCACCACCCTGCAGCTGCCCGCCGAAGGGGGGCACGGCGAGCTGTGGCTGTACAACCCCGGGCCCGGCCGCTGGCAGGGCGAGGTTCGGATCCTGGCCTGGGAACAGCAGGTCGATGCGGAAAAGCTGCGGCCCAGCGACCAGATCCTGGCCAGCCCCTCCCGGCTCGACCTCCCGCCCGGCACCCGTCAACGCATCTGGCTGCTGCCTCGGGAGACGTCGCCCGTTGCCGTCGAGCAGGCCTACCGGGTGATCCTGAGCCCCAGCGGACCGGACCTGCCACGCTACTCGCTGCCCTTGTTCCGGGGGCATGCGACGCCCCTGGCGCGGCCGGACCTGCATGTCGGGATCGAGCCCGGCACGTCGCAGCCTCTTCTGCGACTGCGCAACGCAGGTTCCGTTCACGCCCGCCTGCACGATCTTGCGTTCGTCGCCGGCGATGGACGCCGCACCCTGCTGCTGCCGGGACTGGCCGGCTACCTGCTGGCGGGCCGGGAACGCCGCTGGGCCCTCCCCGTCCATGCCGACGGCTATGCCGGTGGCCATTTCCAGGCCCGGCTGCAGGACGGCCGCGTGGTCGATCTGACCGCGCCGGACCCGGCAATTGCAGCGAGCGCTCCCAGCGGGCTATAATCGACCGGATTCCTGCCGCCTGCGTGCGCGGGAGACCGTCCACACCGGACGTCACCGGTGAATCCACACCTGCTGCCCCCATCCGTGCCGGGGTGCTCCGCAAGGAGTTCGGCCACGGAGGCAACAGGGAAGCCCAACCCCGGAACCATCCGCGCTTCCACGCGTCCCGCATACCTATCCCGCGGGCGGAATCGCCGGTTCCATATCAGGAGTATTGCAATGCCCCAGGTCACCATGCGTCAGATGCTGGAAGCCGGCGTCCACTTCGGCCACCAGACCCGCTACTGGAACCCGAAGATGGCTCCGTACATCTTCGGCGCCCGCGGCAAGATCCACATCATCAACCTGGAAAAGACCGTCCCGCTGTTCAATGATGCGATGAACTTCATCTCGTCGGTTGCCCAGAAGCGCGGTACCGTCCTGTTCCTGGGCACCAAGCGCAGCGCCCGCGAAACCATCAAGGAAGAAGCCGAGCGTTGTGGCATGCCGTTCATGAACCAGCGTTGGCTGGGCGGCACCCTGACCAACTTCCGTACCGTCAAGCAGTCGGTTGCCCGCCTGAAGGAACTGGAAGCCGGTGAAACCGACGGCACCTTCGAGAAGCTGGTCAAGCACGAAGTGCTGGGCCTGCGTCGCGAGCGCGACAAGCTGGAAGCCTCGCTGGGCGGCATCAAGGACATGAACCGTCTGCCGGACGCCATCTTCGTGATCGACATCGGCCACGAAGACATCGCGATCAAGGAAGCCAAGAAGCTGGGCATCCCGGTCATCGCCGTGGTCGACACCAACTACAACCCGGAACTGGTGGACTACGCCATCCCGGGCAACGACGACGCCATCCGCGCTGTGCAGCTGTACGCCCGCGCCGCTGCCGACGCCGTGCTGGAAGGCAAGGCTGCTGCGCCGCACGCTGCTTCGGTGCGTGAGGAAGAGTTCGCCGAAGCTGCTGCCGAAGGCGAAGAGAAGCCGGCCCGCCGCGCTCCGGCCAAGAAGGCTGCCAAGAAGGGCGACGACGCCCAGGCCTGATCCAGGCCCCGGGGTGGACGCCCGGCGTCCACCCTCCCTGCGCGCAGCCTTTGGCGCGTGACAGGACCGTGTCACACGGGCCGGCCACCATGCCGGCCCAACCCCTTTCTTTCGTGAGGTAATCCCGTGGAAATCACTGCTTCCCTGGTCAAGGAACTGCGCGAGCGCACCGGCGCCGGCATGATGGAATGCAAGAAGGCTCTCACCGAAGCCAACGGCGACATCAACGCTGCTGCTGAAGCCATGCGCAAGTCCGGCGCTGCCAAGGCCGACAAGAAGGCTGACCGCGTGGCCGCCGAAGGCCGTCTGGGCCTGGCCCAGGATGGCGGCAAGGCCGTGCTGGTCGAAGTCAACTCGGAAACCGACTTCGTCGCCAACGATGACAACTTCAAGTCCTTCGTCAATGCCGTCGCCGCTGCCGCCCTGGCATCGGGCGCCAACGACGTCGAAGCCGTGAAGGCTGCCAAGCTGGCCGATGGCCGCACCGTTGAAGAAGCCCGCGCCACCGCCGTGCAGACCCTGGGTGAAAACATCCAGATCCGTCGTATGGTGAAGGTTGATGGCAACAACACCATCGGCGCCTACGTCCACACCAACGGCAAGGTTGGCGTGCTGGTCGACCTGGTCGGCGGCGACGTCGAGCTGGCCCGTGGCCTGGCCATGCACGTGGCAGCCCTGAAGCCGCCGCACAACAAGGCTGCGGACGTCCCGGCCGAGTTCGTCGAGAAGGAAAAGGAAATCGAGCTGGCCAAGATGTCCGAAAAGGACAAGGCCAAGCCGGCCGAGATCCTGGAAAAGATCATCAGCGGCAAGATCAACAAGATCGTCAGCGACGTGACCCTGTACGGCCAGACCTACGTGCTGGGCGACACCACCGTCGAGCAGGTGGTCAAGGCCGCTGGCGCCGACGTGGCGGGCTTCAAGCTGCTGATCGTCGGCGAAGGCATCGAGAAGGTGGTGGAAGACTACGCCGCTGAAGTTGCCAAGGCGATGCAGGTCTGATTCCAGCCTTCCGGCTGTGAAGCGACCAGAAGGAGCCGCGGGAAACCGCGGCTCTTTTTTTATGTATGGGCCAAGGGATGAACCCATGCCCCATCGGCGGGTGCGCACCGTTGGTGCGCACAACCGGCACCTTTGCGTTGCGCGCGAATCAAGCCGATACTCGGCGCAGGGAATCCACAGTCACATAGCAGGAACGAAAATCGCGGACTGTGATGCATTCCTAGGTATTCTTGTCCCAATGGAATTGAACGACCCGACATGCCTCCCGAGCTGACAGCTGCCCTGGCGCTCTGCCGCAACCTGCCCTCGCCACCCGGTATTGCCCTGCGCATCATCGAGCTGGCCCAGGACCCGGAAGCGGATATCGCCACCGCCGCCGACATCATCGCCATCGACATGGCGCTGAGCGCTCGCATGCTGCGCATCGCCAATTCGCCGCTGTACGCCAGCCGCCGCCGCATCGAGAACCTCGGCCAGGCGCTGACCATGCTCGGCCTGAATGCCACGATCAGCCTCGCCCTCGGCTTCACCGTCACCCAGGGCCTGACCGGTGGCGGCGGTGCCGACCACGACCTGCGCCAGCGCGTGGAAGCGCAGCATTCTCAGCGCCCTGGCCGCCAGCCAGCTGGGCCAGGCACGCGGCCTGCGTCGGCTGGAGGAACTGATGCTGGCCGGGCTGCTGCAGGACCTGGGCGTGCTGTGCCTGGCCCAGGCCGAATCGGAGCGCTACCTGCCACTGCTGCGCGAAGCCCGTGACAATACCGATCTGGTCGCACGCGAGCGCGAGGAACTGGGCTGCAGCCACGCCGATGTCGGCGCCTGGGTGGCCGAACAGTGGGGCCTGCCGCGCTACCTGGTGGAAAGCATCAGCCACAGCGAGGACGACGACGCTGCCGATTCGCCGTTCCAGGGCTGCGTGCAGCTGTCCGGCGCTGTTGCCGACATCTGGCTGGACGAAGACGCCGATGCCGCCCGCGAACGCGCCCTGCACCAGGTGCATGACCGGCTGGAGCTCGACAGCGCCCGTTTCGATCAGGTGCTGACCCGCATCAGCGATGCCCTTCCAGATATCGCCAGCCTGTTCGAGGCCGGCCTGAACTCGCCCTCGCGGGTCCGGGAGCTGATCGACCACGCGCAGGAGCTGGCCACCCTGCGCAACCTGCGCGAGCTGCAGGATGCCGATCAGGCACGCCGCCGCGCCGACGAATTCGAGGCGCGGGCCAAGCGCCTGGCCGACCAGGCCCACCGCGACGCCCTGACCGGCGTGCTCAACCGCCGCCAGCTGGAGGCGGTGCTGGAACAGGAGTTCCTGCGCGCCGGGCGCCAGGGCTGGCCGCTGTCGGTGGCCTTCATCGACCTGGACGACTTCAAGAAGATCAACGATGCCCACGGCCACCTGACCGGCGACGAGGTGCTGCGCGCCTTTGCCGGCAAGCTGCAGGGCCAGCTGCGCAACAGCGACACCGTGGCCCGCTTCGGTGGCGAGGAATTCGTCGCGCTGCTGCCCAACACCAGTGAATCGGTGGCGCTGGACGTGATCCGGCGTGTGCTGGCCAACATCGTCGCCACGCCGATGGCCGAACTGGAGGGAGGCCCGCTGTTCGTCACGTTCTCCGCCGGCGTGGCCACCCAGGGCGGCTACGAACGCTTTGCCGACGTGCAGGACCTGCTGCGCGCAGCCGACGATGTGCTGTACCGCTCGAAGAACCTGGGCCGCAACCGGGTGATCGCCCGCTCCCCCGGCGCCCTCGGCCACGACGAGCTTTCAGCCACCGCCGGCGCCGAGCTGGGCTGAACGGGACGCCCCGCGTGAGCGGGGCGGACGGCAGGATTTCGCGCCGCAGTGCACAAAACACTTTGGCCCAACGCCGCATGCGCGTAGAATCGCCCGCGATTTCCACGCACCCGAGGTCCCTATGTCCAAGCTCGCCTATCGCCGCATCCTTCTGAAACTGTCCGGGGAGGCGCTGATGGGAGATGAGGACTACGGCATCGACCCGAAGATCATCAATCGCCTGGCCCGTGAGGTCATCGAAGCCCAGCAGGCCGGTGCCGAAGTGGCGCTGGTGATCGGCGGCGGCAACATCTTCCGCGGCGCCGGCCTGGCCGCCGGCGGCATGGACCGGGTCACCGGCGACCAGATGGGCATGCTGGCCACGGTCATCAACGCCCTGGCCATGCAGGACGCCCTGGAAAAGCTGGGCGCCAAGGCCCGCGTGATGAGCGCGATCAAGATCAATGACGTGTGCGAGGACTACATCCGCCGCCGCGCCATCCGCCACCTGGAAAAGGGCCGCCTGGTGATTTTCGCCGCCGGCGTCGGCAGCCCGTTCTTCACCACCGACTCCGGCGCCGCGCTGCGTGCGATCGAGATCGGTGCCGACCTGCTGCTGAAGGCCACCAAGGTCGATGGCGTGTACGACAAGGACCCGAACAAGCACAGCGACGCGGTCCGTTTCGACAGCCTGAGCTACGACGAAGTGATCCGCCGCGGCCTGGAAGTGATGGATACCGCGGCCTTCGCACTGGCCCGAGACAGCGACCTGCCGATGCGCGTGTTCGACATGGGCCAGCCGGGCGAGCTGCTGAAGATCCTCAGCGGCGCGAACATCGGCACCCTGGTCCAGGGCCGCGACCCGGCCTGAGCCTGAGCGCCAGGCGAGCTGCGGGCCGATTCTGGCCCGGCAGCGTCCCGTATTCGCCTATAATCGCCCGATTCCAGTTACACCCAGGACCGGGCGATGCTCAACGACATCAAGAACAACGCGCAGACGCGCATGGCCAAGAGCATCGACGCTCTGAAGCACACCCTCACCTCGATCCGCACCGGCCGCGCCACCCCGGCCCTGCTGGACCGCGTCACGGTCAGCGCCTATGGCAACGCCAGCACCCCGCTGAACCAGGTCGCATCGATCTCCAACGCCGACGCCCACTCGCTGCTGGTCACGCCGTTCGACAAGAGCATGATCAAGGAGATCGAAAAGGGTCTCTACAACGCCGAGTTCACCCCGAACACCCTGGGCACCGCGATCCGCATCAACATGCCGCCGCCGACCGAAGAGCGCCGCAAGGAGCTGGCCAAGCAGGTGCAGAAGGAAGGCGAAGGCGCCAAGATCGCGATCCGCAACATCCGTCAGGACGCGAACAAGGAAATCGCCAAGCTGGTCAAGGACAAGGCGATCAGCGAAGACGAGAAGAAGCGCGGTGAGGACGACATCCAGAAGTTGACCGACACCAACATCAAGGACGTCGACAAGGTCGTTGCCGACAAGGAAAAAGAACTGCTGTCGGTCTGAAGTCGATGCCTTCAGTCCCGCCTCCGTTGCCGGCCGCCCTGCCCCGCCACATTGCCATCATCATGGATGGCAATGGGCGCTGGGCACAGCAGCGCCGTCGTCCGCGCGTGATCGGCCACCGGGCTGGCGCGCGTGCGGTCAACCGCACCATCGAGCGCTGCCTTGAACTGGGCATTCCGGCGCTGACCCTGTTCGCGTTTTCCAGCGAGAACTGGGGCCGGCCGCAGGAAGAAGTCGATGCGTTGATGAAGCTGTTCCTCGGCGCGCTCGACCGCGAAGTGGACGAGCTGCATCGGCGTGGCGTGCGCGTGCGCTTCATCGGCGAGCGCGAACGCTTCGGTGCCGGGCTGGTCAGCCGCATGCAGCTGGCCGAGCAGCGCACCGCAGACAACACCACCCTGACCCTGTCGATCGCCGCCAGCTACGGTGGCCGCCAGGACATCGCCCGTGCCGCGCGCGCGCTGGCCGCTGAAGTCGCCGCCGGCCGCCTGCTGCCCGAACAGATCGACGAATCGCTGCTGGGCAGCCAGGTCGCCCTGGCCGACCTGCCGCCACCGGACCTGTTCATCCGCACCGGTGGCGACACCCGCATCAGCAACTTCCTGCTGTGGCAGCTGGCGTACACCGAGCTGTGGTTCACCGAGGCGCTGTGGCCAGACTTCGATCCCGCCCTGCTGCAGCAGGCGCTGGACGCCTACGGCAGCCGTGAGCGTCGTTTCGGCCTGACCAGCGCCCAGATCGCCGCACTGGCCACCGAGACTTCCAGCCCATGACCAAGACCCGAGTCCTTGCCGCGCTGATCATGGCGCCGGTCGCCATTGCCGCGATCCTGCTGCTGCCGACCCAATGGCTGGCAGCGGCGGCCGCTGCGGTGCTGCTGATCGGCCTGTGGGAGTGGCTGAAGCTGGCCGGCATCGAAGACACCCTGGCGCGCACCGTGCTGCTGGTACTGAACCTGCTGCTGATGGTGCTGCTGGTATGGGCCGATGGCAGCACGCTGGTGCTGTTCCAGATCACCACATTGGCCGGTGTTGCCTGGTGGTTGGCGGCGCTGGTCTGGCTGCGCTTCTTCAATTTCGGCGCGCAACCGTCGGCACCCTCGCGCATCGTGAAGATGCTGGCCGGTACGCTGGCCATCGTTCCGGCCTGGGCCGCGCTGGTGCTGATCCATGCCGGCGGCGATCCGCCGGGCAAGCAGGGCCACCTGTGGCTGCTGGCTGCGCTGGCACTGGTCTGGGCGGCCGATTCGGGCGCCTATTTCGCCGGCCGTCACTTCGGCAAGCACAAGCTGGCCCCGCGCATCAGCCCCAACAAGACCTGGGAAGGCCTGTTCGGCGGCCTGCTGGCCGGTGTCGCCGTGGCCGTCGGCCTGGGCTGGCTGGCCGGCATCGATACCGCACACCTGCCGGGCCTGCTGATCACTTCGGTGGTGGCCGTGTTCGCCTCGGTGCTGGGTGATCTGTTCGAAAGCCTGATCAAGCGCCACGCGGGCGCCAAGGACTCGGGCCACCTGATTCCGGGCCATGGTGGCGTACTCGACCGTGTCGACGGCGTTCTGGCTGCAGTGCCGGTGTTCGCACTCGGCAAGGAAATCTTCGGGTTCTGACCATGAATGCTGTCGCAGACCTGCGCCGGGTCGCCGTATTCGGCGCCACCGGCTCGATCGGTGCCTCCACGCTGGATGTGATCGCCCGCCACCCGCAGCGCTACCAGGCCACCGTGCTGGCCGCCGGTCGTCAGGTGCAGGCGTTGCTGGCACTGTGCCGCCAGCACCGGCCCGCCCACGCGGTGATCGCCGACGAATCGCTGTTCGCTGAGCTGCGCGATGGCCTGCGCGATGCCGGACTGGCCACCGAGGCGCATGCCGGCCATGCCGCGCTGGACCAGCTGGCCGCCAGCGATGCCTGCGACACCGTGGTCGCCGCCATCGTCGGTGCAGCCGGGCTGTCTTCCACCCTGGCCGCCGCCGCCGCGGGCAAGCGCATCCTGCTGGCCAACAAGGAATCGCTGGTGCTGGCCGGTGAGCTGCTGACCCGCACCGCTGAACGCGCCGGCGCCGAGATCATCCCGATCGACAGCGAACACAGCGCGATCTTCCAGTGCCTGCGCTCGCGCGATGCCAGCGTGGATGGCGCCGGCGTGCGCCGCATCCTGCTGACCGCCTCCGGCGGCCCGTTCCGTGGCCGCAGCCGCGCCGAACTGGCCCAGGTCACCCCGGCCCAGGCCGTTGCCCACCCGAAGTGGTCGATGGGGCCGAAGATCTCGGTTGATTCGGCGACGTTGATGAACAAGGGCCTGGAAGTGATCGAGGCCCACCACCTGTTCGGCATCCCCGGTGAGCGCATCGAAGTGCTGGTGCACCCGCAGAGCCTGGTCCACTCGCTGGTCGAGTTCGTGGACGGCTCGACTCTGGCGCAGATGGGCCTGCCGGACATGCGCACCACACTGGCCGTTGGCCTGGGCTGGCCACAACGCATTGAATCGGGCGTATCCGGGCTGGATCTGCTGGCCCAGGGCCGGCTCGATTTCGAGGCCCCGGACACCGACGCCTTCCCCTGCCTGGCCCTGGCCTGGCAGGCGATGCAGGCCGGCGGCACCGCCCCGGCGGTGCTGAACGCTGCCAATGAAGAGGCGGTTTCAGCGTTTCTTCAGGGCCGGATCGGTTTCCTGACCATCCCGGAGCTGGTTGCTAACGCTCTTTCAACACTGCCGACCCAGCCAGCCGATACACTGGAGGTCCTGTTGTCCGCCGACCAGCGGGCACGCCAGCTGACCCTGAACGCCATCGACGCCGCCTGAACGACCGCCTCGCCCAGCATGACGACGCCGCCCCTGCCCGCCACTGTGAGCCTGCATGACTGACTTCATCGGATCGGTCTGGTGGATGATTGTCAGCCTCGGGCTGCTGGTCACGTTCCACGAGTTCGGGCATTACTGGGTCGGGCGCCTGTGCGGGGTCAGGATCCTGCGCTTCTCGGTCGGCTTCGGCCGGCCGCTGTGGTCGCGCCGGGACAGGCACGGCACCGAGTTCGCCATCGCCGCCATCCCGCTGGGTGGCTATGTGAAGTTCCTGGACGAGCGCGAGGTCGAAGTGCACCCGCACGAGCGCGGCCAGGCCTTCAACCACAAGACCGTCTGGCAGCGCATCGCCATCGTCGCCGCCGGACCGATCGCCAACCTGCTGCTGTGCATCCTGCTGCTGTGGGCGATGTTCGTGATCGGCAAGCAGGATTATTCGCCGACCATCGGCCGTGTCAGCGGCATCGCCGCCAGCGCCGGCCTGACCAGCGGCGACCGCGTGCTGCGCGTGGACGAGCGCCCGGTGGTCACCCTTGGCGAGGCCAGCATGGCGCTGACCGCCGCCGCGATGGACCGCCGCGACGTGAAGCTGGAAGTGCTGGACCCGGCCGACCAGGTGCGCGTGCGCAGCCTGCCGCTGTCGCAGCTGCCCCCCGGCTTCGATGAACGGCGCGTGCCGATCCTGGCTGGCCTGTACTGGCAGTCGTGGCTGCAACCGGCGCTGGTCGAGTCGCTCACCGCGGACTCCGTGGTGGCCGGGCAGCTGCAGCCGGGCGATCTGATCGTAGCGATCGACGGCCAGCGCATCGACGGCGCCGACCAGGTCATCGGCGAGATCCAGACGCTGGGCCGCGCCGGCGGCCCGGGCATGATCGAGGTCCTGCGGGGCGGCGAGCGCCTGGCGCTGGAAGTCACCCCGCGCCAGGGCAAGGATTCAAAGGGCGAGCCGATCTGGCAGATCGGCGTGCAGTTCCCGACCTCGTTCAGCCCTCCCTACGACACCCTGCTGCGCTATGGCCCGCTCGACGCGGTCACCGTGGCCGTGCGCGAAACCGGCCGCCTGGCGGCCGATTCGCTGGGCATGATGGGCCGCATCGTCACCGGCAAAGCCTCGCTGCAGAACGTTTCCGGGCCCGTCACCATCGCCCGGGTAGCCAACATCTCGGCCAAACGCGGCCTGGACTGGTTCCTGCAGTTCCTTGCCCTGCTGTCACTCAGCCTGTGCATCATCAACCTGTTGCCGATCCCGATCTTGGACGGCGGCCACCTGCTGTATTACCTTATCGAGTTGGTCAAGGGCAGCCCGCTGAGCGAGCGTGCCATCGCCGCCGGCCAGTACATCGGCCTGGCGTTGCTGGCCGGGCTGATGGGGTTGGCGTTCTACAACGACATCCTCGGCCTGGTCCCGCGATGAACTTTTCCACGTTGTTGCCGTCTACAGCGTCGGCATCCCGCACCAATGAAATCGACCTTCCTACCGGACGTGACATGACGCGACTCCCCAATCGCCGCCTGCTGGCCCTCGCCCTCGCCGCCGTCACCGGCGCTCCCGCCCTGGCCCAGGCAGCCGAGCCCTTCACTGTCAGCGACATCCGCGTGGATGGCCTGCAGCGCATCAGCTCGGGCACGGTATTCACCTACCTGCCGGTGGAGCGTGGCGAGACGGTCACCGACAACAAGGTCGGCGAGACCATCCGCGCCCTGTACAAGACCGGCTTCTTCGAAGACGTGCAGCTGGACCGCCAGGGCAGCATCCTGGTGGTGACCGTCAAGGAACGCCCGGCGATCAACAAGCTGACCGTGACCGGCAACAAGGACATCAAGTCCGAGCAGCTGCTCAAGGGCCTGTCCGACATCGGCCTGACCGAGGGCGGCACCTTCGATCGCCTGAGCCTGGATCGCGTGACCCAGGAACTGCGCCGCCAGTACAACGACCGCGGCAAGTACAACGTCGAGATCACCCCGACGGTGAGCCCGCTGGACCGCAACCGCGTGGACATCGCGATCGCCATCAAGGAAGGCAAGGCGGCCAAGATCCGTCACGTCAACCTGGTCGGCACCGAGAAGTTCGAGAGCAAGGACATCCTGGAGACCTGGGAGTCCAAGGAGCACAACTGGGCATCGTGGTACCGCCGTGACGACCAGTACTCCAAGGAAAAGCTGTCCGGCGACCTGGAAAAGCTCAATTCCTGGTACCTCGACCGCGGCTATGTCGACTTCAGCATTGATTCGACCCAGGTGTCGATCAGCCCCGACAAGCGCGACATGTTCCTCACCGCCGGCGTGACCGAAGGTGCGCAGTACAAGATCTCCGAGATCAAGGTCAGCGGCGACACGATCCTTCCGCAGGAGGACGTCGAGCGCATGGTGATCCAGAAGTCCGGCGACACGTTCTCGCGTGCGCTGCTGGAATTCAGCTCGGACACCATCACCAACTCGCTGTCCAACATCGGCTACGCGTTCGCCAAGGTGAACCCGATCCCGACCACCAACCGCCCCGAGCAGACCGTGGCGATCAACATGCAGGTCGTGCCCGGCCCGCGCGTGTCGGTGCGTCGCATCCTGTTCCGTGGCAACACGCGTACGTCCGACGAAGTGATGCGTCGCGAAATGCGCCAGTTCGAGAACAGCTGGTACTCGCAGGCCGCGATCGACCGCTCCAAGATCCGCCTGCAGCGCCTGGGCTACTTCGAGTCGGTGGACGTTGAAACCCCGGCCGTGAGCGGCAGCAACGACCAGGTCGACGTCGTCTACAACGTCAAGGAAACCACGTCCGGCAGCTTCGTGTTCGGCCTGGGCTACTCGCAGTCCTACGGCATGACCACCTCGGTGCAGCTGTCGCAGAACAACTTCCTCGGCGGCGGCAACCGCGTGTCGGTCGAAGCCTCGCGCAGCAGCTACCTGCAGCGCTACGGCTTCAGCTACACCAACCCGTACTTCACCGATGACGGCGTGTCGCTGGGCTACAACCTGTCCTGGCGCGAACTGGACTACTCCGACTTCAACACCGCGCAGTACAACAGCACCAATGGTTCGGCGCAGGTGGTGTTCGGCGTGCCGATCACCGAGACCGATACCGTCTCGCTGATGTTCGGCATCGACAGCAACCAGATCACCACCTACCAGGGCTCGACCCCGCAGTCGATCATCGACTACATCAACGCCGTCGGTAAGCGCACGTTCCATGCATGGCGCACCGAGCTGGGCTGGGCGCGTGACTCGCGCAACGACTACTTCATGCCGACCCGCGGTACCTACCAGCGCATCGGCCTGGAAACCACGCTGCCGGGTTCGACCATCGAGTACTACAAGCTGAACTACCAGATCAGCAAGTACTGGCCGATCATGCCGTCGCTGGTGATCAACACCCGTGCCGAAGTGGGCTACGGCGATGCCTATGGCAACGACTACACCCGCACGCTGACCAACCCGGACGGCACCACCCGTACGGTGACCGCCAGCGGCCTGCCGTTCTTCGAGAACTTCTACGCCGGCGGTACCAACTCGGTGCGCGGCTTCGAAGACAACACCCTCGGCCCGCGCGAAGTCACCAACGGCTACCCGGAAGGCCAGCCGCTGGGTGGTTCGCTGAAGACCGTCGGTTCGGTCGAAGCCTACTTCCCGCGCCTGTTCGACAGCCCGTCGGCACGCGTGTCGGCCTTCGTCGACTTCGGCAACGTCTACACCGGCGTGGACAACTTCAAGGCCAACGAACTGCGCGTGTCCACCGGTGTGGCCCTGCTGTGGCGCGCCCCGGTCGGCCCGATCTCGATCAGCTACGCCTTCCCGCTGAAGAAGGAAGACGGCGACAAGATCGAGCGGCTGCAATTCACGTTCGGTGGCCAGTTCTGAGGAACGTCGTTCCTCAGAACTGATCCACCTCCGGTGAATTGCCCGTGCATTTCACCTATCCCCCGCGCCGTTACGCATGCCATCCATGGCATGCGCCCTTCGGGCCGTTGCATGGCAACGTTGGGAATCGCTCCTGCGATTCCCAGCGGCGCGCCCCCCCCTTAACAGAAGGGGGGCTCTCCACCAGACGGGATGCGAAGCGCCGGGCTCTGCCCGGCGTTTTCGTTTGGCCTGGATGCCGGAAGCGCCCGCTCTGCTTTTGATCTTTTCTGTTTTTCCGTGGCTGGCACTCGCGCCACGCCCTCGGAGGTCGGACGGGGTGGGGCTGCGGGGGTGTGAGCCGCATGGATGCGGCGACCAAGGCTACATGGACGTACTTGCGCCGCCCCCCGCAGCCCCGCCCCGTCCGACCCAGCCCATGACACTGGCTCTGCCGGCCGCGAGGGGCCCTGCCGTTGGCTGCATGACCGCCCCGCATGACCGCAATGCCGTCACACGTTAAACTCCCGCCGTGAATACTCCCACCTACACCGCCCAGCAACTCGCCGAGCAGTTCGGCCTGCAGGTCCATGGCGACCCCGCCACCGCCATCCATGGCGTGGCCACCCTCGCCCATGCCGGTCCTGGCCAGCTGACCTTCCTCGCCAACCCGCGCTACCGCGCCCAACTGGCCGACAGCCAGGCCTCGCTGGTGGTCCTGCGTGCCGACGACGCCGAGGCCGCCCCCGGCGCCGCGCTCGTGGCCAAGGACCCGTACACCACCTTCGCCAAGATCGCCGCGCTGTTCGACATCGCGCCGACGCGCCCGCCGGGCATCCACCCCAGCGCCGTCATCGATCCCAGCGCGCAGGTCGCCGCCAGCGCGCATATCGGCCCGTTCGTCTCCGTCGGCGCACGCAGCGTGGTCGGCGAAAACTGCATCATCGGCACCGGCAGCGTGATCGGCGAAGACTGCAGCCTGGACAACGGCTGCGAACTGATCGCGCGGGTCACCCTGGTCACCCGGGTCAAGCTCGGCAAGCGGGTTCGTGTGCATCCCGGTGCCGTGCTCGGCGCCGATGGCTTCGGCCTGGCCATGGACGCCGGCAAGTGGATCAAGGTGCCGCAGCTCGGCGGCGTGCGCATCGGCGATGACTGCGAGATCGGCGCCAACACCTGCGTCGACCGTGGTGCGCTGGAAGACACCGTGCTGGACGAAGACGTGCGCCTGGACAACCTGGTGCAGATCGCGCACAACGTGCAGATCGGTGCGCACTCGGCCATTGCCGGCTGCACCGGCATCGCCGGCAGCGCCAAGATCGGCCGCTACTGCCTGCTCGGCGGCCACGTTGGCGTGGTCGGCCACCTCGAGATCTGCGACAAGGTCGTGATCACCGGCAAGTCGGTGGTCCGCAATTCCATCCATGAGCCGGGCGAGTACTCGTCCGGCACCCCGTTGACCGACAACCGCACGTGGCGCAAGAACGCCGCGCGCTTCAAGCAGCTGGACGCATTGGCTCGCCGCGTCCTGGCTGCTGGCAAGGAGAAAGAATGAACGACACGCTGCAGCTTCCGATCGACGTCTGCCAGATCCAGGAACTGCTCCCGCACCGCTACCCGTTCCTGCTGGTGGACCGGGTGCTTGAGCTCGACATCGACGCCAAGCGCATCCTTGCGCAGAAGAACGTCAGCATCAACGAGCCGTTCTTCCAGGGCCACTTCCCGGGCCGCCCGATCATGCCCGGCGTGCTGATCATCGAAGCGCTGGCGCAGGCCGGTGGCGTGATGACCCAGCTCACGCTCGGCCGTGACTCGCAGTCCAAGCTGTTCTACATGGTCAAGGTGGAAAACGCCCGCTTCAACAAGCAGGTCGTTCCCGGCGACGTGCTGATGCTGGATGTGCAGATGAAGCGCCTGATCCGCAACATGGGCTGGTACTACGGCGAAGCCAAGGTCAACGGTGAAGTCGTTGCCTCGGCCGAAGTCATGTGCGCCGGCGCCAAGGGCTGATCCACTGGAGGCAGGAATGACTGACAACGCACCGCGGATCCACCCGACCGCCGTCATCGACCCGGCCGCGCGCCTGGCCGATGACGTCCAGGTGGGCGCGTTCACCCTGATCGGGGCCGATGTGGAAATCGGTGCCGGCACGGTGATCGGCCCCCACTGCAGCATCCACGGCCCGACGAAGATCGGCCGCGACAACCGCTTCATCGGCCACGCAGCCGTCGGTGGCGAACCGCAGGACAAGAAGTATGCAGGGGAGCGCACCGAGCTGGTGATCGGCGACCGCAATGTGTTCCGCGAGTTCGTCACGCTGAACCGTGGCACCGGCGGCGGCGGCGGCATCACCACCATCGGCGACGACAACTGGATGCTGGCCTACACGCACGTGGCGCATGACTGCCATGTCGGCAACTTCTGCGTGTTCTCCAACAACACCACCCTGGCCGGCCACGTGACCGTGGGTGACTACGTGATCATCAGCGGCTTCGCCGGGGCCCACCAGTTCTGCCGGATCGGCGCGCATGCCTTCCTCGGCATGGGCGCGCTGACCAATGGCGATGTTCCGCCGTTCACCATGGTCGGCACCGATTCGTTGGGCCGCCCGCGCGGCATCAACAGCGAAGGCCTGAAACGCCGCGGCTTCGACGCCGAGCGCATTTCCGCCATCAAGCGTGCCTACCGCACGCTGTACGTGGCGGGCCTGCCACTGGCCGAAGCCAAGGTGCAGCTGACCGAACAGGCGCGCGACAGCGATGACGTGAAGGCCATGCTGGACTTCATCGAGCACGCCGAGAGGCCCTTGCTGCGATGAGCAGCACGACCGGCCAGGCGCCGGCCGGCGCCGCCGTGATTCCGCTGGCCTCGATGGCCGGCAGCGTCCCCGCGCAGCGGGTGCTCAGCGAGCGCCCGTTGCGGATCGCGCTGGTGGCCGGTGAGGCCTCCGGTGATCTGCTGGGTGCGGGCCTGGTGCGCGAACTGAAGGCACGCTTTCCAAATGCCGAATTCGCCGGCATCGGTGGCGATGCCATGCGTAGCGCCGGCTGCCTGACCTGGCACGATGCCAGCGAGCTGGCGGTGATGGGCCTGACCGAAGTACTGCGCCACCTGCCACGCCTGCTCAAACTGCGTTCCGCGTTCCGCCAGCGTGCGCTGGAATGGCAGCCGGACGTGTTCATCGGCATCGACGCGCCCGACTTCAACCTGGGCATCGAACGCTGGCTGAAGCAGCGCGGCGTGCGCACCGTGCACTACGTCAGCCCCTCGGTCTGGGCCTGGCGCGAGAAGCGCGCCGAGAAGATCGGCAGCAGCGCCGACCTGGTGCTGTGCCTGTTCCCGATGGAGCCGCCCATCTATGCCAAACACGGCATCGACGCGCGTTTCGTTGGCCATCCGATGGCCGATGACATCCCCCTGCAGGGCAACCGCGAGGAAGCGCGCCGCGCTTGGCCTGCCGACATCGGCCAAGGTGCTGGCGGTGTTGCCAGGCAGCCGCCTGGGTGAAATCTCGCGCCTCGGTGAACCCTTCTTCGAAGCCGCCTGGCAGGTCTCCGAGCGCATCCCCGGCCTGCACGTGGTGGTGCCTGCCGCCAACCCCGCATGCAAGCGGCTGATCGAAGAGCAGCTGTCGCGCTCGGCGCTGCCGGTCGCGTACTCGCATGTGCTCGACGGCCAGGCGCGCAACGCCATGATCGCGGCCGACGTGGTGGTGCTGGCGTCCGGTACCGCGACCCTGGAGGCCATGCTGGTGAAGCGGCCGATGGTGGTCGGCTACCGTGTCAACGAGCTGACCTACCGTCTGGTCAAGGCATTCGGCCTGATCAAGGTCGACCGCTTCGCCCTGCCCAACATCCTGGCCGGCCAGGACCTGGCACCGGAGCTGATGCAGCATGACTGCACGCCGGACAAGCTGGCTGCGGCCATCCAGCAATGGTTCGACCACCCGCAGCGGGTGACCGACCTGCAGGACACCTATGCCCGCCTGCATGAGCGCCTGCGCCGCAATGCGTCGGCACGTGCCGCCGACGCCGTCGGCGAGCTGCTGATGCGCGACCAGGCCCAGGCATGAGCCGCCGCCATGCCGCAGCGGCCAGCCTGACCCTGTTCGATGGCGCGGCGGTGGTCGAGCCGGAGCGCCTGGTCGCCGGCGTCGACGAAGCCGGTCGTGGCCCGCTGGCCGGGCCGGTCGCGGTGGCGGCCGTGGTGTTCGACCCGGCACGGCCGCGCATCAACGGCCTGGACGATTCCAAGCAGCTGACCGCGGCGCGCCGCGAGCAGCTGCATGACCGCATCATCGAGCGCGCCCTGGCCTGGCATGTGGTGCTGGTGGACGTGGACACCATCGACCGTCTGAACATCTACCAGGCCACCCTGCAGGGCATGCGCGACGTGGTCGCAGCGGTCGCCCACGTGGCCGGCTTCGCGCGCATCGATGGCAACGTGGTGCCCAAGGGGCTGGTACTGCCGGCGCAGGCGCTGGTCGGCGGCGATGGCATCGACCGCGCGATCATGGCCGCCTCGATCCTGGCCAAGGTCTCGCGCGACCGCTACATGCAGGAGGTGCATGCCCGCCATCCGCAGTACGGCTTCGAGCAGCACAAGGGCTACGGCACCCCGGCCCACCTGGCCGCCCTGCGCGAGCACGGCCCCTGCGTGGAGCACCGGCGCAGCTTCGCCCCGGTGCGCGAGTGCCTGGAAACAGCGCCAGCCCCCGCGATCACAGCCATCGCTTGAACAACGGCTGCCGGGTATCGTCCGGCGCTTTCACGGCAATGTGAACGCCTCCGCTGGCGCCGGGCCATGCCCGGCGACATTCGCGCAATCGGCGCACCGTCAAGTCCTTGTCGCTTCCCCCTGCCCTCGCTACCCTGACCGGGCACTCCAGCGCATCCCGACCCCGGCGACGATCTTCCGTCAGCACCCGGGGCCCGCGCGCTCCAACCTGGTCCGGCATGTCCAACTCCCGCTTCGTACATCTCCACGTCCACACCGAGTTCTCGCTGGCGGACTCGACCATCCGCGTGCCGGCCAAGCCCGACCAGGCGGACCCGAAGAAGGCCAAGCAGGCCAACCTGCTGTCGCGCTCGGTCGAGCTCGGCCTGCCCGCGCTGGCGGTGACCGACCTCAACAACCTGTTCGCCCTGGTCAAGTTCTACAAGGCCGCCGAAGGCGTGGGCATCAAGCCGATCGCCGGCGCCGATGTACTGATCGCCGAGGAAGGCCAGGACCCGTGGCGGATGACCCTGCTGTGCCGCGACCGTGAGGGCTACCTGAGCCTGTCGCGGCTGCTAACCCGCGCCTGGATGGAAGGTCATCGTCCGGAAGGCGGTGTGGCCGTCCACCCGGACTGGCTGAAGGCCGGCAACGCCAACCTGTTCGCACTCGCTGGCCGGCAGAGCCTGGCCGGGCGCCTGGCGTTGGACGGCAAGCATGAACTGGCGGAGCAGCAGCTGGCCGACTGGCAACGCGTGTTCGGCGACGGCCTGCACCTGGAGCTGACCCGCACCGGCCGCGAGGGCGAAGAAACCTTCAACCAGTTCGCGCTGATGGCCGCCGGCCAGCGTGGCCTGCCGGTGGTGGCCAGCAACGACGTGCGCTTCCTGTCGCCGACGGATTTCAGCGCGCACGAAGCGCGCGTGTGCATTTCCACCGGCCGCGTGCTGGACGACCCCAAGCGCCCGCGCGAATACAGCGACCAGCAGTACCTGAAGTCGGCCGAGGAGATGTGCGCGCTGTTCGCCGACATCCCCGATGCGATCGACAACACGCTGGCGCTGGCCGAGCGCTGCAACATCGAGATGCGGCTGGGCACCTACTTCCTGCCCAACTACCCGGTGCCGGACGACGAGACCCTGGACACCTGGATCCAGAAGATGTCGCGCGATGGCCTGGAAGAGCGCCTGGAGAAGAATCCACTGGCGCCGGGCAAGACCCGCGAAGAGTACTTCGAGCGCCTGGAATTCGAGCTCAACACCATCATCAAGATGGGCTTCCCGGGCTACTTCCTGATCGTGGCCGACTTCATCCAGTGGGGCAAGAACCAGGGCATTCCGATCGGCCCCGGCCGTGGTTCGGGTGCCGGTTCGCTGGTGGCGTGGGCGCTGAAGATCACCGATCTGGACCCGCTGCCGTACAACCTGCTGTTCGAGCGATTCCTCAATCCGGAACGCGTGTCGATGCCCGACTTCGACATCGACTTCTGCATGGACCGCCGCGACGAGGTGATCGACTACGTCGCGCGCAAGTACGGGCGCGAGCGCGTCAGCCAGATCATCACCTACGGCACCATGGCCGCCAAGGCGGTGGTGCGCGACTCCGGCCGCGTGCTCGGTTTCCCGTACGGCCTGGTCGACGGTGTCTCCAAGCTGATCCCGAACATCCTCGGCATCCACCTGAAGGATGCGCTGGGCAAGGGCAAGGAAGGCCCGAGCTCGGAAATGGCGTCGGCCGAACTGATCCAGCGCTACGAGACCGAGGACGATGTCCGCGACCTGATCGATCTGGCGCTGCAGCTGGAAGACCTGACCCGCAACGCCGGCAAGCATGCCGGTGGCGTGGTGATCGGGCCGGAGCCGCTTAGCGAGTTCTGCCCGCTGTACGCCGAACACGACGAGAACGGACTCGGCAAGAACCCGGTCACCCAGTTCGACAAGAACGACGTGGAAGAAGTGGGCCTGGTGAAGTTCGACTTCCTTGGCCTGCGCACGCTGACCATCATCGACTGGGCGGTGAAGGCGATCAACAAGCGCCATGAGCGCGCCGGCATCCCGCCGGTGGACATCGCCGCGATCCCGCTGGACGACACGCCCACCTACAAGGACATCTTCGCCAACGGCAACACCGGCGCGGTGTTCCAGTTCGAATCCTCGGGCATGCGCCG
This sequence comes from Stenotrophomonas sp. 93052_Sma, assembly GCF_056481145.1. Lineage (NCBI taxonomy): Bacteria > Pseudomonadati > Pseudomonadota > Gammaproteobacteria > Lysobacterales > Lysobacteraceae > Stenotrophomonas > Stenotrophomonas sp. 93052_Sma. The sequence continues at coordinate 1,472,079 of NZ_CM151134.1, read as the reverse complement.
CCTGCTGAAGGACGCGCGCCCCGACCGTTTCGAAGACCTGATCGCGCTGGTGTCGCTGTACCGACCCGGCCCGATGGACCTGATTCCGTCCTTCAACGCGCGTAAGCACGGCCAGGAAGAAATCATCTATCCCGATCCGCGCACCGAAGCGATCCTGAAGGACACCTACGGCATCATGGTGTACCAGGAGCAGGTGATGCAGATGGCGCAGATCGTCGGCGGCTACTCGCTGGGCGGCGCCGACCTGCTGCGCCGTGCGATGGGCAAGAAGGTGCCGGCCGAAATGGCCAAGCACCGCGAGATCTTCCGCGAAGGAGCGGCCAAGGACGGCGTGGACGAAGCCAAGGCCGACGCGATCTTCGACCTGATGGAGAAGTTCGCCGGCTACGGCTTCAACAAGTCGCACGCCGCCGCCTACGCGCTGGTCAGTTACCAGACCGCATGGCTGAAACGCCATTACCCGGCCGAGTTCATGGCGGCCACGCTGTCGTCCGATCTGGACAACACCGACAAGGTGGTCGGCTTCCTCGACGAGGTGCGCAACCTCGGCCTGACCGTGCTGCCGCCCAAGGTGAACCAGTCGGCCTTCATGTTCGAAGCGGTGACCCCGGACACCATCCAGTACGGCCTCGGTGCGATCAAGGGCGTCGGCCAGGGTGCCTGCGAGGCGGTGGTCGAGGAGCGACTGAAGGGCGGCCCATTCAAGGACCTGCTCGACTTCTGCACCCGCGTCGGCTCGGCCAAGCTCAACCGGCGCACGCTGGAAGCGATGATCAACTGTGGTGCGTTGGACGAGCTTGGCCGCAACCGTGCCTCGCTGATGCTGCAGCTGCCGGAGGTGATCAAGGCTACCGACCAGATGGCCCGCGAGCGCGCTTCGGGACAGAACTCGCTGTTCGGTGGCCCGGACCCGAGCGCGACCACGATCCAGCTGGACCTGCCCGAAGCCGAAGAATGGCCGCTGCTGCAGCGCCTCAACGGCGAGCGCGACACGCTGGGCTTCTATCTCAGTGGCCACCCGTTCGATCCATGGCGCGACGATGTACGCGATCTGGTCGGCAACGACCTGGGTTCGGTGGAGAAGATCTGGAGCGCCAACAGCGGTGGTGGCGGCGGCGGCGAAAAGCGCTGGCGCCCGGAAGTACAGACCGTGCTGGCCGGCCAGGTGGTCGGTGTGCGTCGCAAGGGCGAGAGCCAGATCTTCATCCAGCTGGAAGATGGCCGCGGCCGCGTCGAGTGCAGCGCGTTCTCCGACGCGATGGCCGAGTTCGGGCACCTGATGACCAAGGACCGCATCCTGGTGGTCAAGGGCGGCCTGCGCGAGGACGAGTTCAACGGCGGCTACGCATTGCGCATCCGCCAATGCTGGGACTTCGACGAAGTCTGCGCCAACTACGCCACGCGGCTGTCGCTGCGCCTGGACCTGCGCCAGCAGCGCCCGGTCTGGGAGCGCGTCAATGCGCTGCTGGACCGCCATCGCCCGGGGCGCACGCCGCTGCGCCTGGACCTGCTGCTGAAGGGCCCGCACGGCGGCGTCGCCGGCATGCTCGATGTTTCCGGGCAGAGCGCGGTGCGCATCGATTCCAAGTTGATGGAGGCGCTGCGCGCCGACCCCGCCGTGCGCACGCTGAAAGTGCGCTACAGCCCACCGTGGGCCAGCTGAGGTCGGCTCCTCCGTATTCCTGTTTTTCCCGTTCCAGTCATCAAGGACGATTGCCAATGAAGACCCTGCTGTTCCCGTTCGCCGCCGCGCTGGCCCTGGCCGCCTGTTCGCCCTCGAAGGTCGAGTTCCAGATCGACAACCCGACCGACACGCCGCTGGCACTGAGCATCGATGGCAAGGACCTGCCGGTGGCCGCACAGGGCTCGCGCCCGATTTCGCTGGCCGTCGGCGAACATCGCCTGCACACCGAAAAGCTCGGCGACGTGCGCTTCATCGTCTACGTCGACGGTCGTGGTGGCCTGATCAACCCGACCCTGAGCGAGTACGTGATCGCCCGCGAGATCTACGTCACCGACGAGAGCAAGCTGAAGAACTTCGGCACCGGCAAGGCCGGCATCGAGCTGGGCGGCGTCGACTTCGAAGGCCCGTTCGAGAAGCGCCACGACCTGTTCATCGACAAGACCTGGACCTACGGCGTGCGCGAACCGTTCCCCAAGGAAAAGGTGGTCGCCCACGTCGATTCCAGCGGCGGCCAGATCGTGGCCAAGGTGTTCACCGCGCCGGACTTCATCGCTTACGTGGAAGAAGGCATGGGCGAGCCCGGTGCGTTCAAGCGCGAGCAGCCGGCCGGCTACGTGGCCCCGGCGTTCAGCCTGGAACCGGCCCCGGCCAGCCTGCCGGCGCTGGTGCCCGCCTTCGAGGCGCATGCCGCGCCGCTGCGCGAGGTCTATGCGCGCTGGCTGAAGGCCACCACCGCCGATGAACAGAAGGCCCTGCGCAAGCAGGACTTCGCCGCGCAGATGGCCTTCACCTCGGCCACCGCCACCCTGGGCAGCGGGCTGGGCCGGGAGGCCAACGAGGCCTACAACGACTTCGTTTCCCAGCGCAGCCAGCTGATGGGCCGCAGCGCCCTGGTAGTGCCCTGAGCTGACTGGCGCGCCCTGCCCGGCTGCGCTACCGTCGCCTTCCAGACGAAGGCGTACGGGTGGTTTGCACGCATTCGGCTAGAATTCCCCTCTTCTTTACACGACGGCTTCCGATGAATCCGAACTACCTCGACTTCGAGCAACCCATCGCCGACCTGGAAGCCAAGATCCAGGAACTGCGCAACGCCAGTGCCGGGCCGGCGGTCAATGTCGAGGCGGAAGTGCACGCGCTGCAGGACAAGCTGCGCATGCGCACCGCGCAGATCTTCCGCAACCTGACCTCGTGGCAGGTGCTGCAGCTGGCCCGTCATCCGTCGCGTCCGTACACCGCCGACTACCTCCGCGTCATGTTCGATGAGTTCCAGGAGCTGGCCGGCGACCGTGCCTTCGCCGACGACAAGGCGATCATGGGCGGCCTGGCCCGCATCAACGGCCGTGCGGTGATGGTGATCGGCCACCAGAAGGGCCGTGACACCAAGGAAAAGATCAAGCGCAACTTCGGCATGCCCAAGCCGGAGGGCTACCGCAAGGCCCTGCGCCTGATGAAGATGGCCGAGCGCTTCGGCCTGCCGGTGCTGACCCTGATCGACACCGCCGGCGCCTGGCCGGGCATCGATGCCGAATCGCGTGGCCAGTCCGAAGCGATCGCACGCAACCTGATCGAGATGGCCGAACTGAAGGTGCCGATCATCTGCACCGTGATCGGTGAAGGTGGCTCCGGCGGCGCGCTGGCGCTGGGCGTGGGCGACCGCACCGTGATGCTGGAGTACTCGGTGTACTCGACCATTACCCCGGAAGGCTGCGCCTCGATCCTGTGGAAGGATGCCGGCAAGGCCAAGGATGCCGCCGAACAGCTGGGCCTGACCGCCCCGCGCCTGAAGAGCCTGGGCCTGGTCGACAAGGTCGTGCGCGAGCCGACCGGCGGCGCCCACCGCAACCCGACGCAGATGGCCAAGCGCCTGAAGGCGGTGCTGCTGAACGAGCTGGACGCGCTGGACAAGCTGTCCACCGAGCAGCTGCTGGAACAGCGCTACGCCCGCCTGCGCAGCTACGGCACGTACGAAGCGGCCTGATTCATCGGCTTGTTACTTTCTTGCTCGTGCAAGAAAGTAACCAAAGAACACGCCGCCGAACGCGAGCCGGTGCCTTGCACCGGTTCCCTGCGCTTCTCGGTGAATCAGGGGACGGCGCCGAACTCGCTGCGCTCAAACATCGGCGCCTCTTCGCCCCTGTTTCACCTGCGATGCTCGGCTCGCTCATGGCGGACCTGAACATCAAAAGCCACAGCTGCACCCAGTAGATCCACGCCACGCGTGGATGCCTCTGCTTTGGCGAAGAATCACGCGAACCCGTAGAGCCAAGCATGGCTCTACGGATAGCGGGATCTCAGAATGGCTTGGCCAGCACCAGCCACACGATCGGAATGAACGCCAGCAACGGGATCTCGTTGATCCAGCGCAGCGCGCGACGACGGCAGCGCCCTGCCCTTGGCCACGCCCTTGAGCAGGCGCCCGATCCAGCTGAAGTACACCAGCAGCAGCACCACCAGCCCCAGCTTGGCATGCAGCCAACCGGCGCCGCCCGAGGCAACCATCGTCGGGAAATCCGGAATGACCTTGTAGCCCAGCCACAGCACCAGACCCAGCAGGAATGCCAACCCGAACATCGAGTGGCCGAAGCGGTACAGGCGCAGGCCCATCAGCTGCAGGCGCTCGGTCACCGCCGGCTGGCCTGCGGTCTCGGCCAGATTCACCAGGATGCGCGGCAGGTAGAACACCGTGGCCATCCACGCCACCACGAACACGATGTGGAAGGTCTTGACCCAGTAATAGCTCTGCATGCGCTCGCTCCGGCGGCTGGCGTAGGTTGGCGGCCATTCTCGCATGCCGTGGCAAGGCCGCCGCAGGCACGCACGCCGCGACACATCGACGCATGGCACGCCGCAACGCCGTACGATAAGCGCCGTTTTCCCCGATCGTGCACCGCCCCATGGACAAGACCTACGACGCCGCCTACTTCCAACGCTGGTACCGACGTGCCGACATCGGTGGCAGCGCCCGCCTGGCACGCAAGGTGGCATTGGCTGTGGCCAGCGCCGAGTACTACCTGGAGCGACCGATCCGCAGCGTGCTGGATATCGGCTGCGGCGAAGGCGCCTGGCGCGCCGCTGCTGAAGCTGCGTCCGAAGGTCGAATACCTCGGCTTCGACAGCAGCGAGTACGCTGTGCGCCGCTACGGGAGGACCCGCAACCTGCACCTGGCCCGCTTCGGCGATTTCGCCTGGCTGCGGCCCTGCGCCCCGGTCGACCTGCTGGTCTGCTCGGACGTGATGCACTACGTGCCCGACCGTGAGCTGCGTGCCGGACTGGCCGGCGTGGCGGAGCTGACCGGCGGCGTGGCCTTCCTGGAGACCTTCGCCGCCGAGGACGCGTTCGAGGGCGACCACGAGGGTTTCCAGGCCCGCCCGGCGCGCTGGTACCGGCGGACGCTGGCCCGGCATGGCCTGCAGCCGGTAGGGTCGCATTGCTGGCTCGGTCCCGCCCTGGCAGGCGATGCGGCCGCGCTGGAACGGATGTGAATCCGGATTCATTATTTTCAGCCAACTTAACCTGCGGGACACCCGGATGGGATATGCTGCGCGGCAACATATGACCATACATATTCGGTCGTCATGCTCTATCAACTGCACGAACTGACCCGCAACCTGCTCGCCCCCTGGGTGCACCAGGCCCAGGCCAACGCCAGGTTCTTCGCCAACCCGGGCCACTGGTGGTCGCAGATGCCCGGCGCTGATCGCCTGGCGGCGGTCAATGAACTCTTCCATCGCATCGGCAAGGATTACGAGAAGCCCGAGTGGGGCATCAACGAAATCGACGTCGAGGGCGAGCGCGTGCCGATCGTCGTGCACGAGGAAGTGAGCAAGCCGTTCTGCAAGCTGCTGCGCTTCAAGCGCCACAGCAATGAGGCCGACCAGCTGCACACGATGCTCAATCAGCCGTTCGTGCTGGTGGTGGCGCCGCTGTCCGGCCACCATGCCACGCTGCTGCGCGATACCGTGCGCACGCTGCTGCGCGACCACCGCGTGTACGTCACCGACTGGATGGACGCGCGCATGGTGCCGTCCAGCGAAGGCGAGTTCGGCCTGGATGACTACATCGCCTACATCCAGGAATTCATCCACCACCTCGGCGTGGAGCGCCTGCACGTGGTGAGTGTGTGCCAGCCGACCGTACCGGTGCTGGCTGCGGTTTCGCTGATGGCCAGCCGTGGCGAGCCGACGCCGCGCACGCTGGTGATGATGGGCGGCCCGATCGATGCACGCTGCAGCCCGACCGCAGTGAACAACCTGGCCACGCAGAACCCGCTGTCGTGGTTCGAGAACAACGTCATCCACACCGTGCCGGCCAGCTATCCCGGCGCCGGCCGTCGCGTGTACCCGGGCTTCCTGCAGCACGCCGGTTTCCTGTCGATGAACCCGAGCCGCCACTTCAGCTCGCACTGGGACTTCTACACCGACCTGGTCAAGGGCGACCTGGAAGACGCCGACGCGCACCGTCGTTTCTACGACGAGTACAACGCGGTGCTGGACATGCCGGCCAAGTACTACCTCGATACCATCCGCGTGGTGTTCCAGGACTTCCTGCTGCCGCGTGGCGAGTGGGTGGTCAACGGCGAGAAGGTCGATCCGTCGGCGATCCGCGACACCGCGCTGCTGAGCATCGAAGGCGAGCTGGACGACATCGCCGGCCTCGGCCAGACCGAAGCGGCGCAGGCGCTGTGCACCGGCATCGACGCTGACCGCCGTGAGCATTTCATTGTCGAAGGTGCCGGCCACTACGGCATCTTCAGCGGCCGTCGCTGGCGCGAAGTGGTGTACCCGAAGGTGCGCGACTTCTTCGCCGCGCATGCCGATGCACCGGCGGCGAAGGTCACGAAGAAGAAGAGCAACGTTACCCCGTTGCGGCGAAAGGCGGGGTAACTCGCCCAGGGTGGGTGCCGACCTTGGTCGGTACGCCCTGGTAGATGCCAACCTTGGTTGGCGCTCTACCCTGAATCCCGGTATCTGAAGGATTGTGCCAACCAAGGTTGGCACCTACCAAAGCGAATTCCGCCAAGCGCCCCTGCACTGATGGATCGTGCCAACCAAGGTTGGCACCTACCAGAGCGAAGCCTACCGAAGCGTGGATTCCCGCTTACAACCGCACCAGCAGGTTCTTGGCGATCAGTCCGTGCAGCTTGCCGATGCCGCGTGCCAGGTGCATCGTCAGCAGCAGCAGCAACGCGCCCACGGCGGCAACCACGATCGCCACCAGCGGCGAGGCCGCCATCGGCAGCACGTTCACGCCGTCGACGTACACGCCCGGAATGTCACCACTGAAGATCGCTGCGACCGGCGCCCAGATCAGGCTCAGCGACAGCGACAGCAACGTCACCGCGATGGTGAAGTAGATGACGCCCAACGGCAGCATCAGCACGAAATACAGCAGGGTCAGCCAGGTGCGGCCATCGGTGAACATGTCGCCGATGCGCTGCAGCCACGTGCGGCTGCGGTCGGTGTAGCGCGGGCGGCGCGGCATGCGCTCGCCCAGCAGCGCTTCCACCAGCCGCCCTTCCAGCAGCGCCAGCCCGCGCACCGAGCCGAAGAACAGCACGGTCAGCGGAATGCCGATGATCAGGATCAACAGGCCCAGCGACAAAGACAGGCCGGTCACCACCCAGGTGAAGAAGAAGATGCCGGTGGCCAGCGACAGCAGCATGTAGAACAGCGCACCGTAGGTGTGCGGGTCGGTCACCACGCCAAAGAAGCGCGCCAGCAGGGAGCGCTGCACCGGCGCCGGCGGCGGCGCGGCCGGCTCGACGCCACTGGCTTCCGCCGCAGCACGCAGCACCGGCGTGGTATCCGCACGTGGCGTGCGCAGCGCGCGATTCACCGTCACTTCGGTCTCGCGGTAGATCTCGGCCACTTCTTCCGGCGCACCGTAGCTGCCGGCAACGTCGGCGATCACCTCGGCCTCGCTGCGGCCGGGCTGCGCCGCCAGCTCCGAGCGCAGGTATTCCTCGGCGTCGTACAACGCGTCCTGCACCATCGCCGGATCGGCACCTTCCAGCGCAGCGCGCAGCTGCGCCAGGTACTGCGGAATGGTGGTCGGCAGGGCGCGGCCTGCCAGGCTCGGGTCGTTCATTGCGGTACCCCCTCCAACACGGAATCGACGGAATCACGGGTGGCCTGCCACGCCTGGCGCCACTGCGCCAGCACCTCGCGGCCACGTTCATTGATGCGGTAGTAGCGCCGCGGCGGCCCGCTGCTGGACGGCTCCACATGGCTTTCCAGCAGGCCGGCGCCCTCCAGATTGCGCAGCACCGGGTACAGCGCGCTCTGCTTGCCGCTCAGCACGCCCTCGCCCACCCGCTCCAGCTCCTTGGCGATCAGGTAGCCGTACAGCGGCTCCCCAGCCCGGGCCAGCACCGCCAGCAGGGCCAGCGACACCGTTCCAGCGCTGAGTTCCTTCTGGAACTTCTTCAGGTGGACATCGTCCTCGGACATGGCCGGTCCTCCACTACGTTGAACTCCACAGTAGTGCGAAGTTCGGTATAGCGAATGTGTCGTTAGTCACTCTGCCGGTTGGCGTGACCGAATTGCTCGCGCAGAATCGAAGCCTCGTTCATGTTCCGGGGTTCCCATGCCGCACCGCCGTCGCCTTGCCCTGACCGCCCTCGCCCTCGCCTGCCTGCTGCCCGCCATGGCCAGCGCGGCCACGCCTTACCGCAGCCCGCAGCAGATCTTGGACGTCTCGCCGGCCAGCGACTGGCGCACCCCGGACCCGGCCAACCTGCTGTACATGGACCTGCCGGCCGGGCGGGTGATCATCGAGCTGGCGCCGCAGTTCGCCCCGCGCCATGTCGCCAACATCCAGACCTTCGCCCACGAGCACTTCTGGGACGGCACCAGCATCTACCGCTCGCAGGACAACTTCGTGGTGCAGTTCGGCGATGCCGACGCCGATGACGCAGCCAAGGCCAAGCCGTTCGGCAGTGCCGCGCGCAAGCTGCCGGCCGAGTTCGAGCGCGCCAGCGCCGGCCTGAAGGTCAGCGTGCTGCCGGACCGCGATGGCTGGGCCGCGCAGACCGGATTCGTCGACGGCTTCCCGGTCGGCCAGGACCCGCAGGCCGGCAAGGCCTGGCTGGCGCACTGCTACGGCATGCTCGGCGCCGGCCGCAGCAATGAAGAAGACAGCAGCATCGGCGCCGAACTGTACGTGGTGACCGGCCAGTCGCCGCGCCAGCTGGACCGCAACATCACCCTCGTCGGCCGCGTGCTGAAGGGCATGGAGCTGCTCAGCGCGATCCCGCGCGGACCGGCGCCGATGGGCTTCTACACCGACCCGAAGCTGCGTACGCCGATCGTGTCGATCCGCCGCGCCAGCGATGTGCCGGCGGCCGAGCGCACGCCGATCCAGGTGCTGCGCACCGATTCAAAGACCTTTGCCGATACGGTCGAGGCGCGACGCAATCGCGTGGATGATTTCTACAAGCGCCCGGCGGGGCACATCGATCTTTGCAATGTTCCGGTGCCGGTGAAGTAACGCCGTTGCGGGTTCTGCACGTGGCGCGTGCTGAAGGTGCTTCATCGTTCATGGGCGTCACTTTTCTTTTCGCGCGAAAAGAAAAGTAACCAAAAGAAACGCGCCGCCAGGTCGCGAGCCGCCGTGCTTCGCACGCCGGTCCCCTGCGCTTCTCGGTGAATCAGGGGACGGCGCCGAACTCGCTGCGCTCAAACATCGGCGCCTCTTCGCCCCTGATTCCCCTGCGATGCTCGGCTCGCTCAAGGCGGACCCAGATCAAAGGCCGCAGCTGCACCCAGTAGATCCGCGCCATGCGTGGATGCTTTTGCGGTTGATCTTGACCTTCCAGTCCGCCTTGAGCGAGCCGAGCACCGCAGGTCCGGCGAGGGCGAAGAGGCGCGGGTGTCTGAGCGCAGCGAGTTCCCGCGCCGTCCCTCGACGGGCCGAGGAGCGCAGGGCACCGATGCGCAACGCGCATCGGCTCGTGACCGGCGGAACGTTTCTTTTGGTTACTTTTCTTTGCGTACAAAGAAAAGTAACGCCCATGAACAATGAAGCACCCTCAGCACGCGCCACGCGCTAAACGCCTCAGCCCTTCTGACTCACCGCCACGCTACCCAGGATCAACACACCGGCAATCAGCATCTGCAGCGTCACCGGCTCACCCAGGAACAACCACGCAAACGCCGCACCGAACAGCGGAATCAGGTAGGTCACCGTCGACGCACGCGACGGTCCGATACGCCCGATCAGGCGATAGAACATCAGGAACGCCAGCCCGGTGCAGGCCACGCCCAGGGCAATCGCCGCGCCCCAGGCCTTGGCCGGAATCGCCGCCTGCGGCCAATGGCTGACCGCCATCGGCAGCATCCACAGCGAGGCACACGACAGCGTTGCCGCCGCCGCCGCCGCCGACGGCAGGCCGGTCATGTGCCGCTTCACCAGGTTGACGCCCAGACCGTACAGCAGCGAGGCCGCCGCACCGGCCAGCACCGCGGTGCCGATGCTCAGGCCCGACACCTTGGCCGTGGCCAGCACGACCACGCCGGCAAAGCCGACCAGCAACGCGCCAGCGCGGCGCATGCCGATCTTCTCGCCAAAGAACAGGAAGGCGATCAGCGCAGCGAACAACACGGTCATCGCATTGCAGATCGCGCCGATCGCAGCAGGGGCCCGCTCCGCCGCATAAGCGAACAGCACGAACGGCAGCGCCGAGTTGATCAGGCCGATCGGTGCCAGCCACAGCCAGCGCGGCGGCGGGAACTGCGCGCGAGCGCGCCACAGGAATGGCAGCAGCACCAGCGCGCCCAGCACCAGCCGTACCTCGACCAGCGCGAACGGGCCGAACGACGGCACCGCCACCCGCATGAACAGGAACGAGCAGCCCCAGATGGCGCCCAGCAGGGCCAATTCCAGCGGTGTGCGCCAGTCGCGCTCGGCCGCCTGTGGGACCGCATTCATGCCCTGCCTCCGTCCATCGTCTTTTCCTCGTCAAGGCAGACAGGATCAGGCGCAGACGCCTGCCGCACAAGCGCGTAGTATCGCTGCCAGCCACAAATATGGTTTGAGGCTCGACATGCAGCTACGCCCTTCCCTGCTCCCCGCACTGGCCGTGTTCGCGGTCGCCGCGCGCCACCAGAACTTCGCCCAGGCCGCACAGGAGCTGCACCTGACCGCCAGCGCGGTCAGCCACCATGTGCGCCGGCTGGAGGAGGTGCTGGAAACCCGGCTGTTCCTGCGCCACGCCCGCGGCGTGCGCCTGACTGCCGAGGGCCGGCAGCTGGCCGACGCCGCCAGCGCCGCCTTCTCCGATGTCGCGGCCGTCGCCCATCACCTGCAGCCGGATGCCGACAGCGTGCCGCTGCGGATCACCACGCTGCGCTCGCTGTCCTACTGCTGGCTGCTGCCACGGCTGCCACGCTTCACCCAGGCCCATCCGCACATCCGCATCGAACTGCACACGGGCAGCGGGCTGGATCGCTACGACGACAACGGCCCGGAAGTCGGCATCCGCTATGGCCTGGGCCAGTGGCCGGGCCTGCGTGCACAGCACCTGATGGATGACTACCTGTTCCCGGTGGCCTCGCCGGCGCTGGCCGGGGTTGAAACGCTGGTCGATCCGGCGCGCATCGCCGACCTGCCACTGCTGACCGATCTGTCGCCGCAGGGCTGGCGCGACTGGTTCCGCCACGCGGGCGTGCGTCCACCGTCGCCGCTGCCGCCGATGCATACCTTCGCCGACAGCACCGATGCAATGCGTGCCGCGGTGTACGGCATGGGCGCGGTGCTGGCACGTACCCATATCGCGCAGCCCTACCTGCAGCGCTACGAGGTGGTACGCCTGCCTGGCCCGGCGCTGAAGGCGCGCTACGCGTATCACGTGGTGCATGCCGAAGGGCAACCGCCGAGCCACGCCGCGCGCCTGTTCATCGACTGGTTGCTGGAGCAGGCGCAGGACGAACGCACACCGATTCCCGCATTGCCGGAAAGCCTGCTCGGGCGCCCGGCCACGCACGGCTGACTGCGCCCTCACCCGTTCTTTGCTTCACGCTGGCTAGGCTGCAGGCAACCCCACACCGTATCGACGCCATGGCCATGCTGCGACTGCGCATCACCGGAACCGAAGACGACGCCCGTGCCATCAGCGACCTGCTGCTCGGCCTGGACGGCATCGAACATGTCGAGGAAACCGACGACCTGATGCCGCACATGGACGACGACGATTCCAGTTCGGCCGGGCTGTCCGATGACATCGGCCCGGGCATCCACGAACTGGAGGTGGAAGTCGGCAACGAAAGCACCGCGCAGAAGGTGCGCGATGCGGTGCAGGAACTGGCGCTGGAGCTGGATGTGTTCGTCGAGTACGAGACCGACGAGGGCTGATGCCGGCGGGTTGCCGGCATCAACCTTCACCTCAGAGGCTGGGCGGCAGCCTGCGGCGGCGGCGACGCCACCACGCCCGCGCACCCCATGCCACGATCAGGGCCAGCACCGCCACCGGCAGCAGCGCGGCCGCGGCACGAATCAGGAACGCAATGCTGGTGCTGAGGATGCTGCCCGATTCACTCAGCGCCTCGCCGATCTCGCTGCGGCTGCGCTGGCCCGAAGTGGTATCGAAGTGCATCGTGACCAGCTGGGTATCGATGCGCCGGCGTTGCTGCGCTGAATCCTTGTTGGCCTGTTCGACCCCGGCTTCGATTTCCGACAGGCGCGTGGTGATCGCCATCAGGTCCTCGATCTTCAGGTCCTTGCGGTCCTGGTAGGACAGCAACCGCGCGTGTTCCTTCTCCAGCCGCGCCTTGGTCAGTGCGGTGTCTGCCACCTCCTGCGCCAGGTCCTCGGCGCGCGTATTGCGCGCCTGCGGCGTGCCGCCTTCACCGGCCATCGCGATCAGCGGCTCGGTACCCTTCGGCGCGATGCGTACCTTGACCTCGCCGCTGGGCTGCTCGCCACTGCGCTGGTCGACCTGCAGCACCGCGCAGTCACCGAACTTCGCGCTCTGGCAGGCCTGCGCCACCTGCTGGATGCGCGGTGCAATCTGCGCCGCTTCCAGCTGCACCTGCACGTCGTGTTCGTAGGCGAGGAATGCGCCTTCCGGCGAAGCGACAGCAGCATCGGCAGCGGCGGCACCCGCCTCCTGCGCCCTCTCGCTGTTCTTGGCACAGGCCGCCAGCGCCAGCAGCAGCACCGGCATCGCCACCACGCGCGTCCACGCGCGCACCGGCGTCACAGTGCCGCTCCGTCGTAGGACATCACCGCCAACGTGGCCAGATCCACCTGCGGTACGCAGCGCACGTTCACCGCTACCATCGGCGTGCCGGTGCGCGGGTCCACCGCTTCGCTGTAGGGGGCAACGCCGCACTCGCGGCAATGGTGATGATCGATGTAGGCCTTGTTGAAGTGGTAGGTGGCCACGTCCGCGGGATTGGTGCTCAGCTGGAACGCCGCACGCGGGGCGAACCACAGCAGGCTGCCGCGGCGACGGCACATCGAGCAGTTGCAGTCGATGACGTCGCTGATCGGCGCCTCGGCCTGTACGGTGAATGCGATCCTGCCGCAATGGCAGCTTCCCTGGTATTCCATGTCCTGCGCTCCGCTGGAGGGCCTTGTCAGTGCCCATGGTAATCCTATGGCACGGGGACAAAGCAGCCCTGGGGCCCTATGCTCGGGGTTTGACCCTGTACAGGAACGCCGATGCGCCCGCATCTTCTTGCCCTCGCCCTGGTCGCCGCCCTGGCCGGTTGCCAGCCGGCCGACGCCCCGACCAACGGTTCCACCCCGGCCGCCAGCCAGCAGGCCGGTGACGCGGCGGTCGATGCCGCCTTCGCCGACCTGTCCAAGCGCGCCCTGGACACCTGGATGCAGCTCTCGCCGGTCAGCGCCACCCAGATCGGTGACCACCGCTACGACAGCGAGCTGGATGACCTGAGTGCCGCCGGCCAGCAGAAGACCGTGGCCGCCTACAAGGCATTGCTGGGCGAGCTGGACAAGATCGAGGTGGCCAAGCTGGGCCGCGAGAACCAGGTGGACGCAGCGATCCTGCGCAACCAGCTGCAGTCGGAAATCTGGAACGCCGAAGTGCTGCAGTCCGGCAAGTGGGACCCGCAGCTGTACAACGGCATCGCTGGCAGCGCGATCTACGGCCTGATGGCGCGCGAGTTCGCGCCGCTGCCGGAGCGCCTGAAGTCGGCCACCGCACGCATGGAAAAGCTGCCGGCGATCTTCGCTCAGGCCCGCGAGAACCTGGACCCGGCCCGTGTGCCGAAGATCCATGCCGAGACGGTGGCCAAGCAGAACAAGGGCATCCTGAGCATCGTCGATACCTTCATCACCCCGCACATCGGTGAACTGCCGCAGGCCGACCAGCAGCGCCTGCAGGCCGCCATCGATGGGCTGAAGAAGGCGGTGGACGAACAGCAGACCTGGCTGGACAAGACCCTGGTGCCGAACGCCAAGGGCGACTTCCGCATCGGTGCGGAAAAGTACGATCAGAAGCTGAAGTTCGCGCTGAACTCGTCGCTGTCGCGCCAGGAGATCGGTGAGCGAGCACGCGCCGAACTCAAGCGCGTGCGCGAAGACATGTACGGCATCGCGCAGACCGTGCTGAAGGACAAGCCGGGCGCACCGGAGATGCCGGCACAGCCGACCGACGAGCAGCAGCAGAAGGCGATCGAGGCCGCGCTGGAGCTGGCCTACGCCAACAAGCCAGCGCGCGACAAGGTCGTCGACGATGCCAAGGCCGCACTGGAGCAGTCCACCGCATTCGTGCGCGAGCACGATCTGATGACGCTGCCCGACGCGCCGGTGGACATCATCCTGATGCCGGAATTCCAGCGTGGCGTGGCCGTGGCCTACTGCGATTCGCCGGGCCCGCTGGACAAGAACCTGAAGACCTTCTACGCCGTGTCGCCGATTCCGGACGACTGGAACGACAAGCAGGTCGACTCGTTCCTGCGTGAGTACAACTCGCGCATGATCCACCTGCTGAGCATCCACGAAGGTACTCCGGGCCATTACCTGGAAGGCTGGCACTCGGCCAAGTTCCCCTCCACCCTGCGTGCGGTGCTGCGTTCGGGCCTGTTCGCCGAAGGCTGGGCGGTCTACACCGAGCGCATGATGCAGGAGCAGGGTTACCTCAACAACGACCCGCTGTTCCACCTGGTGCAGCTGAAGTTCTACCTGCGCACGATCTCCAACGCGATCCTCGACCAGGGCGTGCACGTGGACAACTGGGATCGCGCAAAGGCGATGCGCCTGATGACCCATGATGCCTTCCAGCAGGAGAGCGAAGCCTCGGGCAAGTGGGTGCGCGCGCAGCTGACCTCGGCACAGCTGCCGACCTACTTCGTCGGTGCGCAGGAACACTTCGACACCCGCAAGGCGATGCAGGACAAGCTGAGTGACAAGTTCAACCTCAAGGCCTATCACGACCAGATGCTGTCCTATGGCGCCCCGCCGGTGCGCTTCGCACGCCAGCTGATGCTGGACCAGCCGATCGAGTGATCGCGCAGGTGTGAGTTGGAAACGGAACGGCCCGGGGAAACCCGGGCCGTTTTCTGTTCTGGCAGTTGCGAGCTGCCATCCTGGTGGGTGCGAACATTGGTCCGCCCCGCTTCTGACGCCACTCAATCAGACGATGTGGATATACAGCTTCCTCGAGTTCAGTCTCAAATCGAGGAAGTACTCCACACCACACCCGCGGCAGGCAGCGGGACAATCCTCATCGCTCCCACGCTGGTTCTCCGAGGCATCGGCCACCACCGGATATCCACAATCAAAACACGTAAAGGCAATGTTGCTGCCATGGGGATCCGCCCATATTTCATCTCCATCACCGTCCATTACAAGAAAGTCCGTGATGTTCATGACTCACCGAGATCGCTTGATTGATCGCTGGAGACTACCCGATTCCGGGCATACGGGGCGCGAAGCGGCTTCCGCCTCATCATAATGCGACGCTGCCATCCATCCCGGATTCAAGGTGAATGCAGCAGGTTCTTGAACTGCACTTCACTGCAACCCGACGGCCCACAGCCCGGCAGCGCCAGCTCCACCCGCCCCGGCGGCTGCGCGTCGGTCAACGGGATAGCACCACGCAGCTGCTCGCGCGTGGGATGGACATACACCAACCGATAACGCGCTTCGCCGGCCCCACGATCACGCCAGCGTTCAAACTGCAGCAGGCCGCCGATCGGCGTCTTCTCGTACTGGCCCGGCAACGTGTAGTCCGTGATTCCCAGCGCCGCCAGCACGGAACCGATGTTGGAATCGTGGCCGACCAGCAGGCTCACATTCGGCGCTGCCGGGTCCTCGAACAACGCATTCACTCTTGCCAGCAGTGGCGCGGACACGTCACGCGCCACCTCGGGTGTTCCGAACAGGATGTCCTGGTAGCCGTTGCGGATCTGCGCCAGCGCCTGCCATTGGGTCTCCGTGTTCAATCGGCCCCAGCCTTCGCGGGGAATGCCACTGCCCTGGTAGTGCTCCATCAACAAGGCATCGACCAGCCCGCTGGCCAGAGCCAGTGAACCGGAAATACGCGGTTCCCTGCCCGGCTCTGCGCTGAAAATGGAATCGGCCGGCGTCAGGTCGCATTCGCTGCGACCTGCGCACGCAGCCGACTGCGGGTAGCGGGTGATCGCCTCCACCGCCGCCAGCGCCGGTGCCAGATCCGATGCGGCCTGCGCCTGTTGCATCGCCGACAGCGCGCTCGCGGAAGAGCGTGTCTCTGTTGTGGATCACCGGATTGAACAAGGGATCCATCGTGCCCAGCGGCATGCGCTGCTCGATCGCAACGTGGCAGCCCGGGAAGGCACCTGCAACGAAGAACTGTGCGGTCGCCTGGGTGCGCTGCAGGCTGTTGGCATGGGCGTGGAAATCCGCCGGCTGCGGGCAGCCTGATACCGGCAGCAGCTGTGCGTGGCGCAGCCACTGGCCGATGTAACGGCCCATGTAGACCTCCAGCACGCCGCCCTTGGTGGTCAGCTCGCCGGCGCCTACGTCCCAGCTCGGCCAGCGCTCCGGAGTCGCATTGGCCAACGCGCCCGATGCCACCACCGGTGCGCGCAGGTTGTGGCGGCTGAGAAGGATGACCTGCTCGAGGGCTTCGCCGTGCACGGGGGCTGGCGCGGCTGCCGCAGCTGAACTGACCAGGGCAAGCGCGAGCAGCAAAGGGCGTAGCGGGTGGATCATGCGGGTCTCCGGAAACACACTGGGGTCAGAGCTCTTTCCTGCGGAAAGGGATCCGACCCCAAGGGATGCATCCACGCATGGCGTGGATCTACTGGTCGGCAGCCACAAAACCACCGGTCTGCCGCGCCCACAACCGCGCGTACAGGCCACCGGCCGCAATCAATTCGGCGTGGCTGCCGGTCTCGACGATGCGGCCCTGGTCCATCACCACCAGCCGGTCCATGCGTGCGATGGTCGACAACCGGTGCGCGATCGCGATCACCGTCTTGCCGCCCATCAGCTGGTCCAGGCTGTCCTGGATCGCCGCTTCCACTTCCGAGTCCAGCGCCGAGGTCGCCTCATCCAGCACCAGGATCGGTGCGTCCTTCAGCAGCACGCGGGCGATGGCGATGCGCTGGCGCTGACCACCGGACAGCTTCACGCCGCGCTCGCCCACGTGCGCGTCGTAGCCACGCCGGCCCTGCCCGTCCACCAGCGTATCGATGAAGGCTGCGG
This sequence comes from Stenotrophomonas sp. 93052_Sma, assembly GCF_056481145.1. NCBI lineage: Bacteria > Pseudomonadati > Pseudomonadota > Gammaproteobacteria > Lysobacterales > Lysobacteraceae > Stenotrophomonas > Stenotrophomonas sp. 93052_Sma. The sequence goes on along the minus strand of NZ_CM151134.1, from coordinate 1,454,740 downwards.
CGCGCGCCTTGGCCACGGCGGCATGCAGCTGCTCGTCAGTGGCATCGGGGCGGCCATACAGCAGGTTGTCGCGAATCGAACGATGCAACAGCGAGGTGTCCTGGGTGACCACCCCGATCTGCTGGCGCAGGCTTTCCTGCGTAACGTACGCAATGTCCTGATCATCGATCAGGATACGGCCGCTTTCCAGGTCGTACAGGCGCAGCAGCACGTTGACCAGAGTCGACTTGCCGGCACCGGACGGGCCGACCAGGCCAATCTTCTCACCCGGCTTCACCACCAGATCGAGGCCGGCAATCACACCGCCCTTCTTGCCGTAGTGGAAGTGGATGTCCTGGAAGTGCACGCCACCACGGGTCACCTGCAACGGCACTGCATCCTCGCGGTCCTGCACGGTCAGCGGCTGGGCAATGGTGGTGATGCCATCCTGCACCGTACCGATGTCCTCGAAGATGCCGTTGATGGTCCACATGATCCAGCCGGACATGTTGTGGATGCGGATCACCAGGCCGGTCGCCAGCGTGATCGCACCGACGGTGATGTGACCGCCATTCCACAGCCACAGCGCGAGCCCACAGGTACCGGCAATCAGGAAACCGTTGACGATGGCGATGGTCAGGTCCATGCCGGTGGTGATGCGGGTCTGCGCACGGTGCTTGACCGCCAGTTCCTGGATCGACTCGGCCACATAGGCCTGCTCGCGTCCGCCATGGGCGAACAGCTTCAACGTGGGAATGTTGGTGTAGCCATCAACGATGCGGCCCATCGCCTTGGAACGCGCTTCGGAGGCGATCCATGCGCGTTCCTTCGCGCGCGGAACGAAGTAGGCCAGGATCACTGCATAGGCCAGCAGCCACAGGATCAACGGCACCATCAGCCGCCAGTCGGCCTGCGCGAACAGGTACAGCGCGGTGCCGGTGTAGACCACGATGTACCAGAGCGAGTCGACCATCTGCACTGCCGATTCGCGCAGCGAGGTACCGGTCTGCATCACCCGGTTGGCCACGCTGCCGGCGAAGTCGTTCTGGAAGAAGTTCAGGCTCTGCCGCACCACGTAGTTGTGCATCAGCCAGCGCGAGCGGTTGCTCAGGCCAGGCACGATGGCCTGGTTGACCAGCAGGTTGTGCAGGCCGACCAGGATCGGCCGCGCGATGACCGTGATGAACAGCATCCAGCCCAGCTCGTTGGCATGGCGCTTGAAGAAATCGGCCCCCGGCTGCTCGGCGACCATGTCGACGATGCGGCCCAGGTAATCGAACATCGCCACTTCCACCAGCGCCAGCAGCAGGCCGGCGATCAGGGTGGCCAGCAGCACCGGCCACACCGGGCGCAGGTAGTGCAGGTAGAACGGCAGCACCTTGCGCGGCGGCATGCGCCCGTCCACGGGCGGGAACACCGGAATCAGGGATTCAAACCAACGGAACATCGCATTCCCTCGCCATCAATAGCCGGCGGAGTATCCCACGCCGCGTGTGTACGCCAGCCGATGATCACCGCGGTTCCGGTAGTGCCGGCCGCTGGCCGGCCCCCTCGTGACGTTTCCGGGGATCATCAGGTTGCCGGCCAGCGGCCGGCACTACCGATGGGATTCGTCAAACGGCAGCGCCGGGCCACGCCCGGCGGCGTCATTTCACCGGGGTGAACAGCAGGTCCTGGAAATCGAAGCTGAAATCGGTCAGGTCGGAGATCGACTGCATGCGCACCTCGCGCACCTTGCCGTCCGGATCCAGGCTGAAGTTCACGAACGCGTCGGCGTTGAGCGAACGGTCGTCCCAGCGCACGATGAAGGTGTCATGCTGCCAATGCTCCAGGCGCCCGCTCAGCTGCGCGGTCTTCATGAAGCGCAGGCGCAGAGCCTTGCCCTCGGCACTGACCTGCATGTCGCCATACCAGCGGTCGCGGAACGTGCCGGTGTAGCCGGCCAGTGCCAGCGATGGCTTGCTGCCCTTGTCGCGCGCTCTGGTGCTTGGCCCAGGCCTCGTCGGCCTTGTCCTGGCCCTTGGCCACAGCCTTGGCATAGGCGTCCACCCAGTCGTGCTTCTCACCGCCCAGGTAAGCATCAAGCACGCTCAGGGTGATCGCGTTGAATGCCGCGCCTACTTCCTGGTTGGTCAGCACCACCACGCCCAGCTTCTCGCCTGGCACCAGGGTCAAACGCGAGACCATGCCCGGCCAGCCACCGGTATGCCAGACCAGTTTCTGGCCGCGGTAGTCGCTCAGGCTCCAGCCTTCGCCATAGCCGGCAAAGTTGGCCCGCGCCGGTGCCAGCTCCGGCACGCTCGGCGCCGGAATCGACTGCGGCGTGATCATCCGCCACATCTGCTGCTGGCTCTTGTCGCTGAACAGCGCGGTGCCATCGGCCAGCTTGCCTTCGTCCAGCTGCACCTGCATCCAGCGCGCCATGTCGTGCGCACTGGAATAGATGCCACCGGCGCCGGCATTGTTCGACCAGGTCAGCGGTGCAACGGTACGCAGGTCCTTGAAATCGTACTTGGCGTGGCCGACCGCGGCCTTGTCGCCCGGCTTCAGGTGATCGGCGTTGTAGCGTGTGCCGGCCATGCCCACCTTGTCGAAGATGCGGCTCTGCAGGAACTGCTGGTAACTCATGCCGGAGACATGCTCGATCACCTGCTGGGTAACCGCGTACAGGATGTTGTCGTACGCATAGCTCTCGCGGAACCCGCCCTTCAGCGGCACCTTGCCCAGCCGCTGCACCACTTCGGCATTGCTGTAGGAGGTGGTCGGCCAGAACAGCAGGTCACCTGCGCCCAGGCTCAGCCCGCTGCGATGCGACAGCAGGTCGCGGATCGTCATCTGCCCGGTCACGAACGGATCGGACATGCGGAACGACGGCAGGTGGTCGATCACCTTGTCGTCCATCTTCAGTTTGCCGTCCTCGGCCAGCAGGTTCAGCGAGGTGGCGGTGAACGCCTTGGTGTTGGAAGCAATGGCGAACAGCGTATCGGCCTGCACCGGCTCCGGCTTGCCCTGCTCGCGCACGCCCCAGCCGCGTTCCAGCACCACCTCGCCATCCTTGACCACGGCCACGGCAATGCCGGGCACGTCGAACTGCGCGCGCACGCGCTCGACGGTCGCATCCAGGTCCTGCAGCTGCGCCGGGGTGGCAGCACTCGCCATGGTCGTGCACGCCAGCAGCACGGCTCCTCCAATCCAGGGTTTCATCCAGCACGATCTCCGAACAGGGGTGGCGGCCATGTGCAGGCCGTCACCGGGGTTTCGCGCGATGGTAACGGTCTGCGGCGCACCCTGCCCTGTGCCATAGGAGGGGTGTCATGGGCGGGAACGGCCAACCGAGCAACGGCTCCACCATCATTCCGTGCCTGCGCTATCGCGACGCGCAGGCCGCCATCGACTGGCTGCAGCGCGCCTTCGGCTTCCATGCCCAGGCCGTCTACGCCGATGGCGATACGGTCTTCCATGCACAGCTGACCTTCGGCACCGGCATGATCATGCTCGGCTCGGCCGACAAGGAAAGCGAGTGGAACCAGCATGCGGCGATGCCTGATGAGGTCGGCGGTCGCCAGACCCAGAACGCCTGCGTGATCGTCACCGATGCCGATGCGCACTATGCACGGGCCAAGGCCGCCGGTGCCCGCATTGTCATCGACATCGCCGACCAGGACTATGGCGGACGCGGCTACGCCTGCGCCGACCCGGAAGGCTATCTGTGGTGGTTCGGCAGCTACGACCCGTGGCGCTCGGACCACGGCCAGTGACCGCGACCGCCCGTCCGGCGGAGATCCGCTGCGGCATCGGTGGCTGGGTGTTTCCCGAATGGCGCGGCGGCGTTTTCTACCCCGTGGGCCTGCCGCAGCGTGAAGAACTGGCCCACGCCAGCCGCGCCCTGCGCTGCATCGAAATCAACGGCACCTTCTACCGCACGCCAACAGCGGCGCAGTGCGCGCAGTGGGCCGCACAGACACCCGACGGTTTCCGGTTTTCGATGAAGGCACCACGCTACCTGGTGCAGCGCCGCGACCTTTCCAGCACGGTGGAAGCGGCCGCGCCCTTCCTGCAGGCAGCACTCGCGCTCGGTGACCGGCTTGGCCCGTTGCTGTGGCAATTCGATCCACGCCATCCGGCCGATGCCGATGCATTGGGTGCCCTGATGGCGCGGCTGCCGAAACAATTGGACGGGGTGACGCTGCAGCATGCGCTGGAGGTCCGCAACGCCGAGGCACATGGCCCGGCACTGGTCGACGCCGCGCGCCGCCACGGCGTGGCGCTGGTGATCGAGGACAGCGACGAGGCGCCTTTGCACGGCGATGTCAGTGCCGGCTTCGTCTACGCGCGGATCAAGCGCAGCCAGGCCCGCTTGAACGAGGGCCTGCCGGCGCCCGTGCAGCAGCGCTGGGCCGAACGCGCACGCCGCTGGTCACGCGGCGAACCGGTGGACGACCTGCCCTGCCTGGCCGCGCCGGCACCGTCAGAGCCGCGCGAGGTCTACCTGCTGTGCATTGGTGCGGGCAAGGCACGCAACCCGGCGGCGGCGATGGCCCTGCAGCGGCGGGTAGATGGGGCCAGCAAATCCTCACGCGGATAGCGCTGCGGTCATCGCCTTGCCTCACAATAGGCGGATGAGCACACCCGACACCCGCAAAGCGCTGTGGCAGATCCACTTCTGTGTCCTGCTGTGGGGCGTCACCGCCATCCTCGGCAAGTTGATCACCCTGCCGGCGCTGCCGCTGGTGTGGTGGCGCATGCTGCTGGTGACGGCGATGCTGGCGCTGCTGCCGCGGGTCTGGCGCGGATTGCGCACCCTGCCACTGCGCCTGATGGCGGGCTACGCTGGCATCGGCGCGCTGGTCGCCCTGCACTGGCTGACCTTCTACGGCGCGGTGAAGCTGGCCAACGCCTCGGTGGCCGCCACCTGCATCGCGCTGGCGCCGGTGTTCACCTCGATCATCGAACCGTGGGTCGCCAAGCGACCGTTCCAGCTGCGTGAGCTCGCCTTCGGCCTGGCCGTGCTGCCGGGTGTTGCACTGGTGGTCGGTGGCGTGCCCGATGGCATGCGCCTGGGTGTGTTGATCGGCGCGATATCGGCGCTGCTGGTGGCGGTGTTCGGCTCGCTCAACAAGCGCATGGTCAGCCACGCCGATCCGCTTACAGTCACCGCACTGGAGCTGGGCGCCGGCACCCTCACCCTGACCCTGCTGGCGCCACTGATGCCCTACCTGCTGCCGGCGCTGGCCAGCCCGCTATGGATGGTTCCGGACCTGCACGATGGCATCCTGCTGCTGGTACTGGCCGGGTTCTGCACGCTGCTGCCGTTCGCCCTGGCCCTGGTCGCGCTACGCCACCTGAGCGCCTACACGGTGCAGCTGGTGACCAACCTGGAACCGGTCTACGCGGTGGTGCTGGCGGTGGTGCTGCTGCGCGAGCAGCACGAGGTCACGCCGTGGTTCTACCTGGGCGTGGCGATCATCGTCGGCGCGGTGTTCCTGCATCCGTTGTTGAACCGCCGCAAGCCGGTGCAGCATCCGGAAATTCTTGGCACGGCCGAGGCGCGCAACATCGCCGATTGAGTGCCTCCGCGCAGGGTGCGAATCGCCTTGTCAGCGCTGCGGCCAGTGCCATGCCGGGGCATCCAGCAAGCCCTGCCCGCTCAACAGCGTGCGGCCCTGTTCCTTGTGCAGGTGCAGCGAATGACAGCCGGGCGCCTGCTCCAGTGCTGCGATCAGTCGGCTGGCGTGTGAGACCACCCACACCTGGCTGCGCGCACTGGCCGCGATGATCAGCCGCGCCAGCGCCGGCAGCAGGTCCGGATGCAGACTGGTCTCCGGTTCGTTGAGCACCAGCAGCGGCGGCGGGCGCGGCGTGTGCAGTGCCGCGGCCAGCAGCAGGAAGCGCAGCGTGCCGTCGGACAGCTCGGCCATCGACAACGGCCGCAGCAGCCCCGGCTGGTGGAAGCGCAGGGCCAGCCGGCCATCCAGTTCCTCGAACCCCACCGTGGCGCCCGGGAACGCATCCTCCACGCTGCGCGCCAGTGCGCCCGGATCACCGATCTCGAGGATGGTCACCCAGGCCGCCGCCAGATCGCGACCGTCGTGATGCAGCACCGGCGTGCGCGTGGCCATCGCCGGTTGCCGTGCCGGGGCATCGGCGTCGCTGCGGAAATGGTCGTAGAAGCGCCAGCGACGGATGTACTCGCGCAGGGCGATGGTTTCCGGCATGCGCTGCGGATCGCCAACCTGGGTGAACAGACTGTCGAACAGCGACAACCGGTCATCGACCAGATCCCAACCGCGCGCATGGCGTTGCCGCACCATTGCCCCACGTCGGTCGACCAGCAGGTTGGCGCTGCGCAGGAACGGCCCGGCCCAGATCGCCTCGGCCTTGATCTGCGGGTCCAGTGCGAAGGCCGAACGGCTGGGCGGTGGGTAGCCCAGGTCGATGGCATAGCCGAACTCGTCGGTGGTGAAGCCCAGCTTCAATCCCACCGATTCCTGACGCGGGCCGCCCTGCAAGGGGATTTCACCGGCAGCAACCCGACGGTCCATTTTTTCCGGCCCCGCCCACAGCGCCGAACCGAGCCCACCTTCGCGGGCCAGAACCGCCGCGACGCCGCCCTGCGCGGTCTCCGCCAGCAGGCGCAGCGCGCGGTACAGGCTGGACTTGCCACTGCCGTTGTCACCGGTCACCACATTCAACTGCTGCAGCGGCAGTACCAGCCCGTGCAGCGAGCGATAGTGGGCGATGGCCAGGGTCTGCAGCATGGTTGTGTCCGTGGGAACAGGGACGGCATGGTGCAGCACGTGGATCGCAGGGAATGCGACGCGCACGGCCTTCGAATGGATTTTTCATCCACGCGTGGCGTGGATCTACCTGGGGCTTCAGCCCGCCCGTTCCACCCGGTTGCGACCGTTGCCCTTGGCCCGGTACAGCGCCTTGTCGGCGCGCCAGCATGTCATCCACGCTTTCACCTGGCTGGTGCTGGGCAACACCGATGCTGACCGTGACCGGGAATCCAAGCGGCAGGTCAGCCACGGCCAGGCGCAGGAACTCGCATTGCAGTTCGGCCGTGTGCAGGTCGGTGCCCGGCATTACCGCCACGAACTCTTCGCCGCCATAGCGCGCCGCCATGCCACGGCCAGCGAAATGCGAGCGCAGCAGCACGCCCAGCTCGGCCAGCACCCGGTCGCCGGTGGCGTGGCCCTGGAAATCGTTGATGTGCTTGAAATGGTCGATGTCCAGCAGGGCCACGCAGGCCACGCCCGGTTGCCCCTCGATCTCCGCCACCGCCTCTTCCAGCGCTGCCGCCATCGCGCGGCGGTTGGGCAGGCCGGTCAACGCATCGGTGCGGCTCTGCTCGGCCAGGTCGGCATTCTGCGCCAGCAGCAGGTCCTGGTACTCCGCCAACAGGCGCTCGTAGTCATCGCGTTCCAGCATGTGCTTCTGGATGTCGAGCGCGAAACGGCGCAGTTCCATCACCAGCATCACCTGCCGTGACAGCGCGGCCAGTGCCTCGGCCTTGTCGCTGGGCAGGTGCTGCGGATGTGCATCGAACACGCACAGCGTGCCCAGAGGCAGGCCATCGGAACTGATCAGTGGCGCACCGGCGTAGAAGCGGATGTGCGGGTCGCCGGTCACCACCGGGTTGTCATGGAAGCGGATGTCCTGCAACGCGTCCTCGACCACCATGATTTCCTGTGGCTGCAAGATGGCGTGGCCACACATCGATTCGCTGCGCAGGTTTTCCGCCGCGTCGATGCCCTGGATCGACTTGAACCACTGCCGTTCGACGTCGATCAGGGTCACCGCCGCCATCGAGGTACCGCAGACCGCCTTGGCGATCGCGACCAGGTCGTCGAAGGATTTCTCACGCTGCGAATCCAGGATCCGGTAGCGGTACAGCGCCTCGAGCCGCAGGGCTTCGTTGGCAGGCTTGTCGGGCTTGATCATGCAGCGTCACGTTCCGGCAGGTCACTGCGGAGTCTAGCTGATGCCGGTGCGCAATCCGCACAACGGGGAGTGCCGGCCGCTGGCCGGCATCCCGCACTCATTCGATGCCTGGAGCAGCCGGCCAGCGGCCGGCACTACCGCGCGTTACCAGTCCAGCTGCTTCGGCAGCAGGCCCTGCAGTTCCTGCTCGGTCAGGTTGCGCCACTGGCCCGGCTTCAGCGCGCCGATCTTGATGTTGTCGATGCGCACGCGGCGCAGCTGGGTCACGCGATAGCCGAATTCGGCGGCCATCAGGCGGATCTGCCGGTTCAGGCCCTGCTGCAGGGTGATGCGGAAGCCGAACTTGGCGATGCGCGAGGTCTTGCACGGCAGCGTCATCTGGTCGTGGATGCGCACGCCGCGCGCCATGCCGCGCAGGAACTCATCGGTGACCGGCTTGTTTACCGCCACCAGGTATTCCTTCTGGTGGCCATTTTCGGCGCGCAGGATCTGGTTGACGATGTCGCCGTTGCTGGTCATCAGGATCAACCCCTCGGATTCCTTGTCCAGGCGGCCGATCGGGAAGATGCGCTGTTCGTGGCCGACGAAGTCGACGATGTTGCCCTTGACCGAAGTTTCGGTCGTGCAGGTGACGCCTACCGGCTTGTTCAATGCGATGTAGACGTGGCGGCGGGCGCCGGGCTTGCGTGCCACGCGCGCGCGCAGCGGCTGGCCGTCGACCAGCACCTGGTCTTCCTCGCCCACCACCGCACCGGTGCCGGCCGCGTGGCCGTTGACGGTGACGCGGCGGGCGGCGATCAGGCGATCGGCCTCGCGGCGGGAGCAGAAGCCGGTGTCGGCGATATGTTTGTTGAGTCGGGTGGTCATCGGTCCATTATCCGGCATCGCCGCCCGCTGCGCTTCATGCCGGGGCCGGCGGATCGAGCTCTTCGCCGTCGAACACCCGGTTGCGACCCGCCCGCTTGGCCACGTACATGGCATGGTCGGCCCGCCGCAGCAGCCCGGCCAGGTCATCCTCACCCGGCCGCCACTGCGCCAGTCCGATGCTGGCGGTCACTTCCAGGCCCGGCACCTGCAGGGCCTGGCCGGCTTCGGTGATGCGCTGGCGCAGGCGGTCCAGGCGCGCCGACGCCGCCTCGCGCGGCATGCCCGGCATCAGCAGCAGGAATTCCTCGCCGCCCATCCGCACCACTTCGTCCTGGCTGCGCACCGCGGCGCAGTGCGCGTGCCACCGCCACCAGTACCTGATCACCTACGGCATGGCCGTGGCGGTCATTGATGTCCTTGAACAGGTCGATATCGAGGAAGCCGATCACCAGCGGGCCGCGCTCACGGTCAACCTGTGCCAGGTGACGGGCCAGCTGCTGCAGGCCGGCGCGGCGATTCGGCAGTCCGGTCAGGCCGTCGGTTTCGGCCAGCTGGCGCAGTTCATCGCGCTGCTGGCGCAGCCGGCCCAGCCGCTGGTTCATGGCATAGGCGGCCATCATCAGCAGCCAGGTCACCGACAGCTGCAGTGCTTCCACCCGGTACTCCAGCAGCCACCCCGCACTGCTGGCATCGGCTGCGATCATCACCAGCAGTGGCACCAGCGCCGCCAGGCCCGCCAACGCCCAGCAGTCACCGCGCAACCAGGCACGCATGCCAGCGGCCAGTGACAACAGGCAACCGAGGATGAAGGTCAGCTGCAGGCTCTGCGCGACCAGCGCCAGGGTTTCCCAGCGCAGCCACGGCACCAACGCGGCTAGGCCCATCAAGCCCCACAGCACAGCCTGCTGTGCCGGCCGCGAGCGTGGCAGCAAGCGGTCCCCGCCGTTGAGGCGCCACAGAGCGGGCAGTACCAGCGCCTGGGTCGCAGCGGTCAGCGCCAGCAGCCACCATGCACCGCGCTCGCCCACCGGCAGCCACGGTTCGGGGTAGCCGCTCAAGCCGCCAAGAACCGCCTGCCACACCACCACCACGATCGTCGCGCCGATGTAGACCAGGAAGCTGCGGTCACGGGTGGTCAGGTAGGCCATCAATGCCGACAGCGCCAGCGCGATCGCGACCGCGATGCAGGCCGCGCGCACCAGCAGGCGGGCGGTATCGTTCTGCTGGACCGGACTGGGCGCCCCCAGCCGCAAGGTTGGCACCCAGCGCGCTTTCAGCGGCGCCTGCCACGACACCAGGAACGGCTCATGGCTGCCTGCCGCTGGCACCGCCACCAGGCCGATGCCGGCGCGGAAGCGCGAATCACGGGTGCGCGCATCGTGCATGTTGCCGCAGATCTCGCGGTCACCATGCTGTACGCGGACTTCGCCAGCGAACACGTTGAACACATCCAGCGCCTGGGGTTGCCCCGACCAGCCCCCGGGCGGCGCCGGTACCTCTACCTGCTCGCGCGGCCCGGCCAGCATCGCGGGCGTACAGCCACGATGGGGTGTCGGTTCGTCCGTCGGTGCGCCAACCAGCAGGAAATCCCGGCCGGCCTCGGCCAGGCGCGCGTGCACCAGACCGGGAAGCAACACTCCCATCAGCAGGACGACCAGCAGCGCCCCTGTTTCGTACCGCCACTGCCTGACACCCACGCCACATCCTGTTCCTGCTTACGTCCGCGCCCACTGCGCGTCGCCCCTGGCGCGCATTATCGCAGCCGGGCACGCCGCGCATGTGTAGACCAAAGTCGCCGTGCGCCGTTCAGCCAGCGGCCGGAGGCCCCTTCACCGCCACCAGGCGGACCGGCCTCAGGTCACTCAGGGTCATCCGTTCCAGCGGCTGCGGCCGCTCGATCGCGTAGCCCTGCAGGCCCTGCACGCCGAGCCGGGTCAGTGCGCCAGCCACCTCGGCGGTTTCCACCCATTCGGCCACCACCTCCATCTGCAGTTCCCGCCCGAGCTCGCTGATCGCCCGCACCGTGGCGTGGCTGACCGGGTCGGTGTCCATGTCACGCACGAAGGTGCCGTCGATCTTCAGGATGTCCGCCGGCAACTGGCGCAGGTAGCCGAAGGAAGACAGGCCGGAGCCGAAGTCATCCAGCGCCATCCGGCACCCCCGTGCCTTCACCGCATCGATGAAGGCGCGGGCCTGGCTGAGGTTGCTGATCGCCGCGGTCTCGGTGATCTCGAAGCACAACTTGGAGGCCAGCGCGCGGTTGCGCTCGAGCAGGTCGCAGACGAAGGCGAGGAATCCGGGCTCGGCGATCGACTGCGCCGAAACGTTGACGTTGCACAGGCCCAGCTGGCGCACGTGTGCCGGGCAGACCTGCAGGTGGCGGAACAACAGCCCGAGCACGTGCCGATCCAGCGCCACCGCCATGCCGTATCGCTCCACCGCCGGCATGAACTGACCGGGCAGGTGCAGGCTGCCATCGGTACCGCGCATGCGCACCAGCACTTCGTAGTGCAGGTAGGACGGATCGCCCACGCGGGCGATGCGCTGCGCGTAGAGCAGCATGCGATTCTCCGCCATGGCCAGGCTGACACCCTGCAGACGCTCGGCCTCCTGCCGCCGCTCCTCCAGCGCCATGCGGTTCTCGTTGAAGCAGTGCACGCGGTTGCGACCGGCCTGCTTGGCGGCATAGCAGGCGCTGTCGGCAGCGCTCATCAGCCAGTTCACATCGGGGGCGTCGGCACTGACCTCGACCACGCCGATGCTGCAGCTCAACTGCGGGCTGCCCTCGCTGATCGGGAACGTGGCCTGGCCCAGGTTGCGGATCACCCGCTGCAGTACCCGCTTGGCTTCATCCTGGCCGGCGTGGGCGAGAAACACCGCGAACTCATCGGCCCCCAGGCGGCCGACCCAATCGCCATCACGCACCGCCGCCACCAGATAGTCGGCGAAACCGCGCAGCATCTGGTCGCCGGCGGCATGACCGAAGCTGTCGTTGACCAGCTTGAAGTGGTCCAGGTTGATGTAGCACAGCGCATGCGTACCACCGTCGGTCCGGACCTGCAGCAGCGCGTTCCAGCAGGCGTTCGATCTCGCGGCGGTTGATCAGGCCGGTCAGCGGATCGTGGCTGGCGTGATGCTCGATCTCGCGCGCCAGTGCATGGTTCTGGCTGACATCCTCGATGATCGCGAACACCGACAATCCACCGCCCGAGCTGCGAACCGCGGTACCGCTCCAGCGTCCCCAGACGAGGCTGCCATCGCGCCGGCGGAAACGCAGCTCGCTCGGCCGCAGCTGCCGGTCCCAGTCGATGCGGCCGACACCATCGAGGACCAGTTCCCCCTCCATCAGCAGGTCACCCAGCAGCATCTGCAGCAGCACATCGCGCCGATAGTCGAGGATATCCGCCATCGCCTGGTTGGCCTCGACCACGCGGCCATCGGTGTCGAGCTTCAGCATGCCGACATTGGCCTGGTAGAACGCCGCGCGGAAGCGGCTCTCGTGCTCGGTCAGGTCCTTGCCGACACGACGCGCCAGCGCCACTGCCATCAGGCTGATCACCAGCACCGACAGGCCACCAACCATCAGCGTGGCGATCCGGACCATGGTGGCCATCCTCAGCAGCGCCTGCGAGAACGCCTGGGCCTGCACCTGCAGGCGGCGGTCGAGATCCCGCAGCTGCTGCAGGTAGCGATTGCGGTCGGCCACGGGCAGTTCACCTGCCGCATGCCTCCGTTGCAGCTCGGCGACCAGGGCCTGCACAGCCTCCAGATCACCATCGGTCTGCCGCCACAGTGCAGTGGCTTCGCGGAATGCTCCCAGGTCACGGGCGTAGCGGAACGAGAACACCAGGCGTGGAATATCGGCGCGCGCGTTGCCGCCCTGCAGGAAACCCTGCCGGGCCTTCTCCTCGTCCGGTACCGCCTGTTCCAGCGCCAGCCGGGCCTGCAGATCCCCCAACGGAATCCGCAGGGCCTGGCGCGCGTCATCCAGGTCCTGCGCATCGCCACGCGCCAGGTAGCGGCTCAGCGCAGCGGTCGCATCCTGCTGCCCCCGCGACCAGTAGCCCTGGCCGGCAATCCAGGCCGTCGAGGCCGCCTGCAGTTCCTGGATCAACGCGGACAGCGCGACCAACCCGATCGCCATGCCCGTCAACAACGCAAAGCGCAATCCCAGGCCACGGGTCATCGGCACCCGCCGGCTCTGCTGGTCCGTGCCACTTCTACCCATCCCGGATCCCCCCGAATGTGCTGCGGTGACAACCTCCCTTGGAACCGGCCCAGCCTATGACCGGCAATGTGTTTGCCATGCGAAAAGGGGACGGAGGGGATTAAGTCGTTTTCGGCATAAGCGCACTGCCGGGCATAAACGACTTAATCCCCTCCGTCCCCTTTTCCAGGCCCATAACGGACAACGCCAGCCCGGAGGCTGGCGTTGTTCAGGACCGCAGGTGCGGCTTAGAAGCTGCGCGGGCCGCGCGGCTTGAAGCCGTCACGACGCGGCGGGCGGCTGTCGCGGTCACCGCCGCGGTCGCCACCGTGGCCACCCGGACCGCCCGGGCCACCGCGACGCGGGCCACCCGGGCCGCCCGGACCACGCTTGTCGAAGCGCGGCTTGAACGGACGCGGGGCCGGGTTGGTGTCTTCACCCGGGGCCAGCGCACGCATCTGCAGCTGCTGGCCGGACACCCACACCTTCTGCAGGTGCGACAGCACGTCCGGCGGCATCTGTGCCGGCAGGTCCAGCAGCGAGAAGTCGTCGTGGATGTCGATGCGGCCGATGAAGCGGCTTTCCAGACCGGCTTCGTTGGCAATGGCGCCAACGATGTTGGCCGGCTTCACGCCGTGCTGGTGGCCGACCGAAATACGGTAGGTCTCCATGCCCTGCTCCGGCGCACCACGCGGCGGAACCTCACGGCGCGGACGCTGCTCGAAGCCACCTTCGGCGTCGTCGCGGCGCGGGCCACGCTCGAAGCGCGGACCACGCTCGTTGCGGTCGAAGCGATCGCCACGTTCCGGGCGGTCACCACGGTCGAAGCGTTCGCGCGGTGCGCGCTCTTCACGCGGGGCACGCACCGGCGGCTGCAGCAGGAACGGGGTGTCACCCTGCAGCATCTTGGCCAGTGCGGCAGCCACTTCGATGGCCGGCACGTTCTGCTCGTTCTCGAAACGCTCCAGCAGCTGGCGGTAGAAGTCCAGGCCACCGGCGCCGAGGGTTTCGCTGATGCGCGAGGTGAACTTGTTGATGCGGGTGTCGTTGACCGCTTCCACGCTCGGCAGCTGCATCTCTTCGATCGGCTGGCGGGTGGCGCGCTCGATCTGGCGCAGCATGCCCTTCTCGCGCGGGGTGGCGAACAGGATCGCCTCGCCGCTGCGGCCGGCACGACCGGTACGGCCGATGCGGTGCACGTAGCTTTCGGTGTCGTACGGGATGTCGTAGTTCAGCACGTGGCTGATGCGCTCCACGTCCAGGCCGCGGGCAGCCACGTCGGTGGCGACCAGGATGTCCAGCTTGCCTTCCTTCAGCATGGCGATGGTGCGCTCACGCTGGGCCTGCTGCATGTCACCGTTGATGGCGGCAGCGGCCAGGCCACGGGCCTGCAGCTTGCTGGCCAGTTCTTCGGTGCCGGCCTTGGTGCGCGCGAAGATGATCATCGCGTCGAACGGCTCGACTTCCAGGATGCGGGTCAGCGCGTCCAGCTTGTGCATGCCGCTCACCCACCAGTAACGCTGGCGGATGTTGGCCGAGGTGGTGGTCTTGGCCGCGATGGTCACTTCCACCGGGTCCTGCAGGTAGGTCTGCGCGATGCGGCGGATCTGCGGCGGCATGGTGGCCGAGAACAGGGCCACCTGGCGCTGCTCCGGCAGCTTCTTCAGCACGGCTTCGACGTCGTCGATGAAGCCCATGCGCAGCATTTCATCGGCTTCGTCCAGCACCAGCGTCTTCAGCTCGGACAGGTCCAGGGTGCTGCGGTCCAGGTGGTCGATCACGCGGCCGGGGGTACCGACCACGATGTGCACGCCGCGGCGCAGGGCCGACAGCTGCTGGCCGTACGGCTGGCCGCCGTACACCGGCAGCACGCGGAAGCCCGGTATCTTCGACGAATAGGACTGGAACGCCTCGGCAACCTGGATGGCCAGTTCGCGGGTCGGTGCCAGGATCAGGGCCTGCGGCTTGATCTGCTGCAGGTCGATGTTGGACAGTACCGGCAGCGCGAACGCTGCGGTCTTGCCGGTGCCGGTCTGGGCCTGGCCCAGCACGTCGCGACCTTCCAGCATCGCCGGGATGGTAGCGGCCTGGATCGGCGACGGGGTTTCGTAGCCGATGGCGGTGACCGCCTGCATCACGGGCTCGGACAGGCCGAGCTGCGCGAACTGCAGCGGCGCTTGGGAATCTTGGGACATGGGGAACTCCGAAGACACTGCCGTCTTCCTGGCAGTGCGATAAAAAAGGTGATGGTCCGCGCTTTGGGCGCCCTTCTTATCGCGTGCCCTGGCGCTGCTCGGTTGGAGGAGATTTCACTCGCTCAGAGCGGAATCATACCGCATTGATCCTGAACAAGGCGTACAGCTTGCCGTGCGCGTACCGTCATGCCCCAAGCTGGCGCACAATACGCGCCCTCTTCACCGGCTCGGCCGCTGGCTGCGCCCTTCCCCAGGAACCCCGCTCCATGCAGATTCTCGAATTCGACCTCGACGGTGACTACGTCGAACTCAAGCAGCTGCTCAAGCTGGCCGACCTGGTCACCAGCGGCGGCGAGGCCAAGATGGTCATCGGTGACGGCCAGGTGCGGGTCGACGGCGAAGTCGAACTGCGCAAGGCCTGCAAGATCCGCGCAGGCCAGGTGGTCGAGTTCGCCGACAGCCAGATCCGGGTACTGGCCGCCGGCTGATCTGAACGGGCTGATCTGAACCGGTTCAGGCCACGCGCTGGGTCAGGTGCGAGGCGATCAGCTGCCTGAACGGTGCCACGCCTTGTGCCAGACGCAGGCCCGCCGCGCGCAGCAGCCGCGCCGGGCGGCGATCGTCCGTATACAGGCTGGCGATGGCATTGGTGGCCTCGTACAGCGGCCGCGACGCCAGCTGGTGACCCCGCTGGTAGCTAGCCAGCATTCCGGCCGCGGCAATGTCGGCTCCACGTCGCTGCTGCGCGACGATGCCCTGTGCGAGCCGCTGTGCGCTGGCCAGTCCCAGGTTGAAGCCATGTGCGGTGACCGGGTGCATGCCGACGGCGGCATCGCCGATCAGCGCCGAACGCTCACCGACGAAACGGTGCGCGTACACACCCACCAGCGGATACGCCTGCGGCGTGGCCACTGGCTGCATGCGGCCAAGACGGTGTTCGAAGCAGGCACCGATGGCCTCACCGAAGGCCACCTCGTCCATCGCCAGCAGTTCTTCAATCTGCCGCGGTGGCAGCGTGATCACTGCTGATGCCTGGCCTTCGTTGAGCGGCAGCAACGCCATCGTGCGGCCGTAGCCGAACCATTCCCAGGCAGTGTGGTGATGATCACGCTCAACCTGCATGCGGCACACCAGCATCGACTTGCCGAAGTCGCGCATCTGCGCGCCGATGCCGAGCATGCGGCGGGTTGCGGAGAAGCGGCTGTCAGCGGCGACCAGCAGGCGCGCATGAAGTTGGCTGCCGTCATCGAGTTTGACCACGTGGCCCTGCGCATCGGCCTGCACGCCCAGCACCTTGCGCCCGTCGAACAGCTCCAGGCCGTCCTGCCCCTGCACGGCATCCCATGCAGCGCGGCGGATCAGATGGTTGGGCACCAGCCAACCCAGCGGCTGACCGTCCACCTGGCTGCTGGCGAAGGTCAGCGCGAACGGCGAGCCGCCGTTCATCACCTTGGCATCGCGCAGTTCAGCGACTTCGGCCTGCGGCAGGCGCTGCCACAGCCCCAGCTGCTCCATGCTCTGCCGCGAGGCATGGGTCAGCGCGATCTCACGGCCATCGAAGGCGGCCTCGGCAAGGGCCTGGCGCGGTTGAACTTCGACCAGCCCGACCTGCAGGCCGCTACCGGCCAGCGCACGCGCGAAACACAGCCCCGCCGGTCCGGCGCCGACCACCACCACGTCCATCCTGCGCATGCGCGCCTCCTGCCGTTGATTCAGTCCGCGCCAGCATAGCGCCGCGCACCTGACCGGCCTTGATCTGGATCAGGCCGGGATCACAACAACGTGAACACCAGCGCCAGGATCGACAGCAGCGACACTGCCCAGACCAGGCTGCGCACGTAGGGCACGCCCGCGGCATACAGCGGCAGGTAGACCACGCGCGCCCAGAAGTAGGCCTGCGCCGCCAGCGCCGTGGTGTCGTTGCCGCGCCCGGCCACGACCACTGCGATGGCGGCGGCAGCGAAGAACGGGAACGTCTCCAGGAAGTTGGCCTGCGCACGCTGCAGGCGCCCGGCCAGCGGGCTGAGTGGCCTGGCTTCGCCATCACGCGCCGAGGCATTCCACTTCATCCCGCGCTCGCGGGTGACCACGGTGGAGGTAGCGAAGATGTAGACAAAGCCCAGCAGCACCGACCAGGCCAGCATCGTCAGTTCAGTTGCCATCGATCATCTCCTCAGGGTGCCGACGCACGCAGGCTGTAACCGGCCAGGCGCCACACCTGGTCCTCGTCGAAACGGAACGAGACGAGCTCGCGTACCGGCTGCGCGCTGTTGGCGAAACGGGTCGGGAAGCTGACGTTGATGTACAGCCCCTCCGGCACCGCGGCACCGGCGCTGTACTTGACCCGGGTGATGGTCGGCTGGCCACGCCCGGCCAGCGCGCCCAGGCGCGTGCGCTCGGCAGTCAACTGGCTGACGAAGGCAGCCTTCGGTACTGCACGGCGCGCGACGGCCGAAGCGCCATCCCACAACTCGCCTGCGCGGTTGGCATCGACCAGCTGCGCCGCCTTCACTGCGGCCGCGCCCATTTCCGCATCCTGCTTCTGCACCTGCGCCTGCTGCGCGGCAGTCAACGCCGGAGCGCCGGCCGTGGCCGGTTTCGCAGCCGCCGGCGATGCTGGTGCGGGGCGCGCGGGTGCCGGTGCAGGCGTGGCCGGCGCGGGTGCCTGCGCCAATGCGGTCAGGGGCAGCAGGGACAGCAGCAGGAGCACGCGCTTCATGGACACCGCCGGTTCTCGGGAAAGAACCGCAGTCTACGCCAGCGCGGTGAGCTGTTCGTCAGCGCGCGTGGGCGCTGCCTTCCACCGCTGCGGCATCGGCCTGCGCGGCAGGCGTGCCGGCGTCTGCTGGCGCCTGTTCGGCCACCGGCGGTGGCTCCGAAGGCGCAGGCGGCAGCGTTGCCACATCGATCTCCGACAGCGGGCTTTCTTCCGGGCACACCGCATCGGGGAAGCCGAAGCGCTGCTTCAACGCCTGGCCGCAGCTGTTGATCGATTCCATGTCGGCGCCTTCGCGCTTGCACTGCTGGTCGAAAGCGATCAGGAACGCATCCTTGCGCTGCACGAAGTCATCGCCGCAGGCGCGCATCTGCTTGATCCGCTCCAGGTCGTCCTGCACCGCGTTGGTGCCGTCCAGGCCGTACTGGCGCAGTTCGTCCGGCGTCAGCAGGCGCAGGCTGCGATTGGGCACCGTCATCATCAGGTCGGCCACGCCCACCGCCACGCCGTTGCGCTGCAGATAGTCCTTCACATTGTCGTAGACCTCGTGCAGCTCGCGGTTGAGCTCAGCGCGCGAAGTCGCCTTGGAACTGATGCGCATCATGCGGTGGATGCCGACCTTGCCCGACAGCAGGCGGTTGTCACCGGCGGCCAGCACGAACACGCAGGCGCTATGGCAGATCGAGCCTTCGCGCACCCAGATGGTCCAGCCCGATTCACCGATGCTGTCACCGGCGACGATCGCCGATTCCACCTGACCGCCGCTGGAGTCCAGATCGAGGATGCGCTTGTGGATCTTCTGTTCATCGGCGACCACGGCAAGTCGCCACATCATTTCGGCGAAGCCCGGATTGATCTTGCCGGCGTAACGCACACGCATCAGGCCACGCTCGGCACACGGCGCCAGCGCCTGACTGATCTGGTCGCGCTGCAGCCCTTCCAGCTCGGTGCCGTCGCCGGCATCGCCGGCATACTCGGTGCTGCAGCTGACCCAGGCGCGGCCATTCTCCAGCTGCGCCTGCGGCCACGGCCGATCCGCCCGGCTGCGCGGCGGCGCCGGCGGTGGCGGTGCGTCAGCCGCATTGATCGACACCATGTTCTCGCCATCACTGGCCGGCGCCCGCGCCGCCTTGTCGGCAGCGGTCACATTGCCCGGATTCTCCAGCTGACTGCAGCCCGCCAGGGCCAGGCACAACAGGGGCAACCAGCGGAATTTGGCGGACATCGGGCAACCGGGATTCGCGGGGGGCAAGAGCCACAGTCTACCCGTCCAGGCCGCGCATTCAGCGCGTGGCACTGAACCCCTTCTGACCCTTGGGAAAAAGCGTGTCGACCAAGGTCGACACCTACCAACAGCAAAAGCGTGCCGACCAACGGTCGGCACCCACCAACTGCAGCGACCAACTGTCAGAGGTGGGGCGGTGTGGGCTGACAGGACCGTTGGCGCCATGGATGGCGCCATCGAGCCCCCATGGACGGGTTTACGGCGTGTCCTGACAGCCCACACCGCCCCGCCATCCCACGGACTGCCAGCTTTTGATTGAGACGTTGACGTTGACGTTGCGGGTGCAGGGCGCAGCCCTGCCAGAACCCCCTCCAGCATCCATGTCCGAATCCGGCGAGTATCCCCGCCCTCACACGCCTAGACTGGCGCCATGGACACCGCCCTCGCCCTCGACACCGCCGCCTGCGACCGCGCCCGCCTGGCCCGCGACGCACGCTTCGACGGCGTGTTCTTCACCGCCGTGCGCAGCACCGGCATCTATTGCCGCCCCGTGTGCCCGGCACCGCCGCCGAAGCCGCGCAACATCACTTACTACCCGACCGCGGCCGCGGCTGCGGCAGCCGGTTACCGCCCGTGCCTGCGCTGCCGCCCCGAGCTGGCACCGCAGGCGCAGCAGGCATTGGCCGGGCAGACCGTGCAGCGCGCACTGGCCCTGATCCATGGCGGCTTCCTGCAGGAGCAGCCGGTAGCCGACCTCGCAGAGAAGATCGGACTCAGCGCGCCAGCTGCAGCGCCTGTTCGTCGAACATCTGGGCGCAACGCCAGGGCAGATCCACGCCACCCATCGCCTGCTGCTGGCCAAGCAGCTGCTGACCGAGACCACGCTGCCGGTGACCGACGTCGCGCTGGCCGCCGGCTACAACAGCCTGCGCCGTTTCACTACGGCCTTCCTGCAGGGCTGCGGCATGGCACCGACAGCACTGCGTCGCCAGCACCAGCCGCTGGCCGCCGACGATGGCTGCCTGGTACTGCGTCTGGCATACCGGCCACCACTGGATTTCCCACGCATGCTGGCCTTCCTGCACAAGCGCAGCCTGCCCGGCATCGAGCTGATCGGCGAAGACAGCTACCAGCGCGTGCTCGGCACACCCGAGCGCCCCACCCTGCTGCGCGTCACTGCCGACCCCAAGCGCCCGGAACTGCGCCTGCAGCTGGGCGCGGTCGATCCGCGCCTGATCCCGGACATCGTGCGCCGCGTACGTCGCGTGTTCGATCTGGACGCCGACCTGCAGCAGGTACACGCCGCGCTCGGCGAAGAGCCGCTGCTGGCGCGCGGCATTGCCGAGCGTCCCGGGCTGCGCGTACCGGGCGGCTGGGATGGCTTCGAAGTGGGCGTGCGCGCGGTGCTCGGCCAACAGGTCAGCGTGGCCGCGGCCACCACCTTCGCGCGGCGGCTGGTGGATGCCTATGGCGCGCACCTGCCGGGCATGCCGCCGGAGTTCGATCGCCAGTTCCCGGCGCCCGAGGTACTGGCCGAGGCGCCACTGGAATCAATCGGCCTGCCGCGCAGCCGCGCCGCCACCGTGCGTGCGCTTGCCGCCGCCTGTGCCAGTGGCGCGCTCGACTTCGGCCCGGGCCAGGCGCTGGAAGAGTTCGTTTCCCGCTGCGTGGCACTACCCGGCATCGGTCCGTGGACCGCGCAGTACATCGCCTTGCGCGGGCTCGGCCAGCCCGATGCCTTCCCGGCCGGTGACCTGGTACTGCAGCAGGTGCTCGGCCATGCGCAGGGCCAGCGCCTGAGCGAACGCGCGACCGAAGCGCGCTCGCAACCGTGGCGCCCCTGGCGTGCCTATGCCGTGCTGCACCTGTGGCACCTGTCCGGCACTTTCGTTGGAGAACCGACATGACCTTGTTGTTCGACCGTTTCGACAGCCCGATCGGCGTGCTGACCATCGCCGGTGACGAGCGTGGCCTGTCCCACGTGCTGTTCCCGGAAAACCGCCACCCGGCACGCGGCCGCGACGACTGGCACTACGCGCCGGATGCGCTGCCGGAAGCGCGCGAGCAGCTGCTGCAGTTCCTGCACGGCGAACGCAGCAGCTTTGACCTGGAGCTTGCGCCACGCGGCACGCCGTTCCAGCTGCGTGTGTGGCAGGCGCTGGCGCTGATCCCGTTCGGCCAGACCTGGAGCTACCTGCAGCTGGCGCAGCACCTGGGCCAGCCCAGTGCGACCCGCGCCGTCGGCGCTGCCAACGGGCGCAATCCGCTGCCGATCATCCTGCCCTGCCATCGAGTGATCGGCAGCAACGGGGCACTGACCGGCTTCGGTGGCGGCCTGGAAACCAAGGCCGCACTGCTGCGACTGGAACAACGCCAGGCCCCGCTGTTCGCCTGAGAGGGCTGGCCGGGCTGCGCCCGGCACCCGCCGTAACCTGGTAGGTGTCGACCTTGGTCGACACGGTAGATCCACGCCATGCGTGGATGGAAGCATCGGGAACATGTCTGGAGAAAAACCCCCTTCTTGTTGAAGGGGGCGCGCCGACAGGCGCGGGGATAAGGAAAAATGCGCGGACACGCTGCGCCCTTCGGCGCAGCGTGTCTTGGGGTGGTCATTGCACCGGCTTATCATGGGCGGATGACTTCCGTACGCCTGACCTGCGCGCTGGCGCTGCTGCTGCCATTGGCCGCCTGCACCACCGCGCCCGCCCCTTCCGCCTCCGCTCCCACCGCTGTCGCTGCGGCTGCGCCGCCGAAGCTGCTGCTGATCTCCATCGACGGCCTGCGCGCCGATGCGCTGGACCGCGGCCTGACCCCGAACCTTCAGCGCCTGATCGACGGCGGCGTGCGTGCACGCTGGATGACCCCGTCCTATCCGTCGCTGACCTTCCCCAACCACTACACCATCGTCACCGGCCTGCGCCCGGACCACCACGGCATCGTCAACAACAGCATGGACGATGAAGCCCTAGGGCGGTTCGAGCTGAGCAACCGTGAGGCGGTCACCACCAGCGGCTGGTGGGGCGGCGAACCGATCTGGGTCGGCGCCGAGAACGCCGGGGTGCGTTCGGCCACCACCTCGTGGCCGGGCAGTGAATCGGAAATCCGCGGTGTGCGCCCAAGCCAATGGCGCGTGTACGACGGCAAGGAACCGCTGGAACAACGCGCGGGCACCGTGCTGGACTGGCTTGCACAGACCGATGCCGACGCCCCCCGCCTGACCACGCTGTACATGGAGCACGTGGACAAGGCCGGCCACAACTACGGCCCCGAATCGAAGCAGTACGCCGACGCCATCGTGCGCGCCGACCAGATCATCGGCCAGGTGCTCGATGGACTGCAGCAGCGCGGCCTGGCCGCGACCACCAACGTGATCGTGGTCTCCGACCATGGCATGGCCAGCGTCCCGGTCGGCCAGGTGATCTCCACCGAATCAATGGCCGCCCCGGCCATCGCTCGCAACGTCAGCCAGGGCCAGTCGGTGGGTTTTGCGCCGTTGGCCGGTCACGAAGCCGCAGCCGAGCGCGCCCTGCTCGGTCGTCACGCGCACTACGAGTGCTGGAAGAAAGAGAACCTGCCGTCGCGCCTGCACTACGGCACCCACCCGCGCATTCCCGCCATTGTCTGCATGATGGATGAAGGCTGGGATGCCCTGCACCAGGAGAAGATCGCCAAGCGAGACCATCAGGATCGTGGCTCGCATGGCTACGACAATGCCCTGCCCTCCATGCGCGCGGTATTCGTGGCCAGCGGCCCGTCGTTCCGCCAGGGCCTGGTGATCGATGGCTTCGACAATGTCGACGTCTACCCGCTGCTGGCGCACCTGCTGCAGGTGCCGGCCGCACCGAACGACGGCAATCCGGAAACGCTGAAGAAAACCCTGCGCTGATCGTACGTCTTCCGCCGGGCATGGCCCGGCGAACGCAGCAAGCGGAACGACGAGCACAAAAAAACGCGGCGCCAGGCGCCGCGTTTTTCGTTGAACCGGTCCAGGCCGGATCAGGCCTTGGCGACGGCCTTCTTCGCCACAGCCTTCTTCGCCGGAGCCTTGGCCACGGTCTTCTTGGCAACCGGAGCAGCGGCGCCTACGGCGACCTTGCTCGCGGTGTGCGAACGGGCGTTGCCGTAGCTGGCGTTGTAGCGCTTGCCCTTGGCGGTCTTGCGGTCACCCTTACCCATGTCTTCAACTCCTCAAATGTGAAATCTGGTTACCCCGTACTGACACGGGTTCGGCGGGGCCGCCTTGCTGGGCGCCCCCGCGCACGATCGAAAATCCTATCACGGAGCGCCTAGTGCGCGCAGCTGGCGTCGTGCACGTGACCGTGGTTGAGGCGCAGGTTGACCAGATGGGCGACCCCCACCAGCAGGCCGCCGATGGTCATCACCACCGCGTGTGGCACCGCATTGTGGTGCAGCGGGTCGTACAGCACGCCGGCCCACAACGCGACCAGGCCGGGAATCAGGAAGCCCAGCGCACGCAGCGCACCATGCCGGCGGTAGCCCCAGACCAGGCTGAACAATCCGAGCAGGGTGACGAACACCACCAGCGCCTGTTCCACCCCATCGCTCAGCCAGAACGACAGGCCCAGCGACGGCGCCGCGGCCAGCAGCACGGGGATCACCGCGCAGTGCACCGCGCACAGCATCGAACCAGTGGCGCCGAAACGGTCGAGCAGGTGGCGCAGGCGTGAGGACAGGGACATGACTTCCAGCAGGGTCGGCGAATCGTTATGGAATAATATAACATCCCTCCCCGACCCGCACGGTTTCCCTCCCCCTGTCCCGCTGACGGGATTCGTGCGCCCAGCGATTGATACAGTGTAACAAAGGACCCACCGATGCCCGCCCGTACCCCGCGGTTGAAGCCGCATTCCCTCGCCCTGGCCCTGACCGCCCTGCTTCCGACCGCTGCCTTCGCCGCCAGCGAAGACGATTCCCATCGTGACCGCCACCTGACTGAACTGTCGTCGGTGCAGGTCACCGCGTCGCCGCTGCAGGGCGATGTCGAATCGCTGGCGCGCCCGGTGGACGTGCTGGCCGGTGAGCGCCTGGACGAGCAGAAGGCCGGCACCCTCGGCGATACCGTGGCCAAACTGCCCGGCGTGCAGAGCACCTTCTTCGGCCCTGGCGTCGGCCGCCCGATCATCCGCGGCCAGGAAGGCCCGCGCGTGGCCGTGCTGTCCAATGGCATGGGCAACATGGATGCCTCCACCGTCAGTGCCGACCATGCCACCAGCATCGAGCCGTTCCTGGCCGACCAGATCGAAGTACTGAAGGGCCCGGCCACGCTGCTGTTCGGCAGCGGCGCCATCGGTGGCGCGGTCAATGTGGTGGATGGCCGCATCGCCCGCGAGCTGCCGGAGCGCCCGCTCAGCGGCCGCGCCGAGCTGCGCGGCAATTCGGTGAACAACGAGCGCAGCGGCATGTTCCGCCTCGATGGCGTCAGCGGCAATGTCGTGCTGCACGTGGATGGACTGGTCCGCAACGGCGACGACTACCGCATTCCCGGCTATGCAGTGATCGACAGCCTTGAAGACCATCACGATCACGACCATGAGCACGCGGGCGAGGAAGGCGAAGAGCCGCGCCGCGGCCGCCTCGACAACAGCTCGATCCGCACCCGCGCCGGCGGCGTCGGCGCAACGTGGCTGGGCGACGGCGGCTACTTCGGCGTATCGGCCAGCACCTATCGCACCAACTACGGCATTCCCAATGGCGCGCACGTGCATGCCGATGGCGATGATCATGGCCATGACCACGGCCACGACCATGGCGATGAAGAGGAAGGCGGCGACGAGCATGACGTGCGCATCGACATGGTGCAGAACCGCTTCGAGACCAAGGCCGGCATCTACAACCCGGTCTCGTTCCTGAAGAACATCAATGCACGCGTGGCCTACACCGACTACGAGCACGTGGAGCTGGAAGCCGGCACGCCGTCCACCCGCTTCACCAACCGTGGCATCGAGGCGCGCCTGGAAGCAGTGCAGCAGCAGATCGGTGGCTGGGACGGCGCGTTCGGCCTGCAGTTCGGCAACAGTGATTTCGGTGCCAAGGGCGAAGAGGCGTTCGTTCCGGATACCGGCACCAAGAACATCGGACTGTTCGTACTGCAGGAAAAGCAGTTCGGCCCGTTCAAGCTGGAACTGGGCGGCCGCCACGACCAGGTCAAGCTGGACCCGACCGGTGACTATCGCCGCCGCACCTTCGGCGCCACCAACCTGTCTGCGGCCGGCATCTGGAAGCTCAACGACACCGTCGACCTGCGCATCGGCGTGGACAGCTCCGAGCGTGCACCGACCAACGAAGAGCTGTATGCCGCCGGCGCGCACATCGCCACCCGCTCGCTGGAAATCGGCGACGCCAACCTGAAGACCGAGCGCGGCCAGCGCATCGAGCTCGGCATCCACACCCACAGCGAACGCCTGGACTTCTCCGCGTCGGTCTACCAGACCAGGTTCAAGGACTTCATCTACCTGGCCGACACCGGCGTTACCGAGGGCCTGCCGGTTCGCGCCTGGACGCAGCAGGATGCGGTGTTCCGCGGTGCCGAAGCCGAAGCGCTGGTGCACCTGTTCGAAGGCGGCGCCGGTGACTGGGACCTGCGCGTGTTCGGCGACTACGTGAAGGCCAAGCTGGATGGCAACGGCAGCCGCAACCTCGACATCGCCGTGCCGCATGGCGACCACAACCACAACTACAGCGTGGAGCTGGCCAACACCGGCTACCTGCCGCGCATCGCCCCGGCCCGCGTCGGCGCCGACCTGCGCTGGTCGAAGGACGGCTGGCGCGCCTCGGTCGGTGCGGTCCGCTACAGCCGCCAGAAGGATGTCGCCCAGAACGAAGCGCCGAGCGACGGCTACACCCTGGTCGACGCGCATCTGGCCTACCGCTGGGATCGCAACGCGAGCAACAGCTACGAGGTGTTCCTGGATGGCAGCAACCTGACCAACCGCGAAGTGCGTCCGCATACCTCGCTGCTGCGTGATTACTCGCCGCTGCCGGGCCGTGGTGTCGCATTCGGCATCCGCGCGTTCTTCTGATCGCGTAGTGGAGTCGGATCCCATTCCAGAGGAATGGGTTCTGACCCCAGCCTCAGCCCACGCATGGCGTGGATCCAATGCAAGCAGATCCGATGGGGGCCTTCTGGCCCCCATCTCTTTGTGCAGCATCCATCACGCATTCGTCACAAAGATGTGCGTACCACAACAAGCGGACAATCCCGTCACTCAAAGTCTCGCCAATCGGACACTTTTGTCCGAAAATAATTCCATGACTGCCCAACGTGCCGATGCTGCTGCCCGCCGTGCCCTCATCCTTGACGCCGCCGATCATGTGTTCGGCCAACACGGTGTCACCGCCCCGCTGGACCTGGTGGTCGAACGCGCCCAGGTGGGCCGCGCCACCCTGTACCGCAACTTCCCCGACCGCACCGCGCTGATCCAGGCACTGCTGCAACGCACGGTTGATCGCATCCGCCGCCAGGTCGAGCAGCTCGGCGACCGCGACGATGCCCTGTTCGAAGTGTTCGAGGGTATGGCCCAGCGCATCATCGATTCGCCGGCACTGGCCGATTACTGGCGTGCAGTCGATTCGGACGTGCCGGCCATGCGCACCGCGCGCGAGACCGTGCGCGATCTGCTGGAAGCACCGATCGCCCGTGCCAAGGCCGCCGGCCTGTGCCGTGCCGACCTGGAGAAGACGGACATTTCACTGATCTCGGGCATGCTGGGCGCGGCCCTGCGCGGCAAGACCCGCGACGAGCGCGCCCACCTGGCCGGGCGTGCCCTGCAGCTGCTGCGCGGGGGTCTCCAGGGAGCAACCAGCGAGGCCCGCTGATGGTCCAGCCGTATCTGAAGCCGGTTCCGGATTGGGAGGAGCACGAGAAGCCGACCATGCCCGGTTCGGCGTCGATGCCCTGGCACCCCCCTATCGACGCGTGGCCTATGCACTGGTGTCGCTGCTGGTGGCGATCACCGGTGGCCTCGGCAATGCGCTGGTCACCGCCAACCTGCCCTTCCTGCAGGGCCAGCTGGCACTGACGCCGACCCAGGGCAGCTGGCTGGTGGCGGCCTATGCAATGGTCAACGTCACGGCCAACCTGCTGGCCTTCAAGTTCCGCCAGCAGTACGGCATCCGCCTGTTCGCCGAGATCGGCCTGGGCCTGTACGCAGCACTGGCGGTGCTGCACCTGTTCGTTGGCAGCTTCGAGACCACGATGCTGACCCGTGCCGCCAGCGGCTTCGCCGGCGCGGCCTGTTCGACACTGGGCACGCTGTACATGCTGCAGGCGCTGCCGCGCCGCTTCACCGGCAACCTGCTGGTGGTTGGTGTCGGCCTCTCGCAGCTGGCGGTGCCGATTGCCTGGATCGTCTCGCCGGGCCTGGTCGATACCGGCCAGTGGCACCAGCTCTACTCGTTTGAAGCCGGGCTGGCCCTGTGCGCTTTCGCGGCAGTGGTGGTGCTGAAGCTGCCGCCCGGCATCCAGGTGAAAGCCTTCGAGCCGCTGGACTTCCTCACCTTCGCCCTGCTCGCACCGGCCGTCGCGCTGCTGGTGATCGTGTTGGCGCAGGGCTACACCCGCTGGTGGCTCAACACACCGTGGCTGGGCTGGGCACTGGTCGCATCGATCGTGCTCTCCACCACTGCCTTCATCATCGAACACTACCGGCGCAATCCGCTGCTGCAGATCCGCTGGCTGTCGAAGCTGCCGGTGCTGCACTTCATCGTCGGCGCGTTCCTGATCCGCTTCCTGACCACCGAGCAGTCCTATGGCGTGGTCAACCTGATGCGCACGCTGGGCATGGGCCCGGACCAGATGCGCCCGCTGTTCGTGGTGATCCTCGCGGGCGTGGTCACCGGCATCGCCGGTGCCTCGCTGACCTTCGGCCCGAAGCGGCTGATCGCGCAGCTGCTGATGGCGATCCTGCTGCTCGGCGCTGCCGCCTTCTTCGATCAGCACCGCACCAGCATGGATCGACCGCACGATTTCTATGTCAGCCAGTTCCTGGCCTCGGTCGGTGCCGGCATGTTCATGGGCCCGTTGATCATGCTCGGCATTTCCGCGGCGCTGAAACAGGGCGTGGACCACATGATCACCTTCCTGGTGACGCTGTCGATCACCCAGACCCTGGGTGGCCTGGCCGGTTCGGCGGTGCTGGGCACCTTCCAGCTGCACCGCGAGCAGCTGTACTCCAGCGCATTGACCAGCCAGCTCGACCCGGCCGACCCGGTGGTGGCGCAGCGCCTGCGCCTCCAGCAGCAGCTGTACAGCGCACAGATCACCGACCCGGTGCTGCGCAGCGCGCAGGGCAGCGCGCAGCTGGCGCAGACCACGCGCCGCGAAGCCAACGTGCGAGGCTTCAATGACGTGTTCACGCTGAGCGGATGGCTGGCGATCGGCTTCCTGTGCTGGTTGCTGCTGCTGTCGCTGCGCACCGCCGTGCTCAAGCAATGGCGCAAGCGCCACCCCACTTCCCCCGCTGCGGTCACGCCGGCCGCGCCCCGCTGAGTCCTCCTCCATGCCTCCCGTCCCGCCCCGACCCGACGACACCGACAACGTGACCCCTCCGCCACCGACCGATGCGGCGCCTGCGCCCACGCCCGCGGCACCGGCTGCCGCGCCGAAGTACCTCAAGCCCAGCGCGCAGCGTGGTGGTGATGGTGGTGGTGGCCTTGCTGGGCATCGCGTTGATCCTGCGTGCCTGGCACCTGTGGCCGTTCACCAGCAGCGTGATGGTGACCGACAACGCTTATGTACGCGGACAGATCACGGTGATGGCGCCACAGGTGAACGGTTACGTGACCGAAGTTCTGGTGAAGGACTTCCAGCACGTGACGGAGGGCGAGCCGCTGCTGCGCATCGATGACCGCATCTACACGCAGCGTGTCGCCCAGGCGCAGGCGACCCTGGACAGCGCACGCGCGGCACTGGCCAACTCGGACCAGTCGCAGGCGCAGAACCGTGCGCAGATCGCCTCCGCGCACGCCACATTGTCGGCCGGCCAGGCGGAACTGCAACGCTCGCGCAACGAGCTGAAGCGCTACGAGGAACTGGCCTCGCAGCAACTGGTGTCGGTCAACGACCGCGACAAGTTCCGCACCACCCAGGCCTCGGCACAGGCCAGCGTGCAGCAGTCGCAGGCGCAGATCCGCATCGCCGAGGAAACGCTGGTGTCGACCCAGGTGGCGCGCAAGAGCCTGGAGGCCCAGGTGGAAAGTGCACAGGCACAACTGGAACTGGCGCGCATCGACCTGGCCAACACGGTGATCCACGCACCGCGCGACGGCCAGATCAGCGAAGCCAGCGTGCGCGTGGGCCAGTACGTCGCCGCCGGTTCGCAGCTGCTGTTCCTGGTGCCTGACACGCTATGGGTGGTGGCCAACTACAAGGAAGGCCAGACCTGGGGCATGGCGATCGGTCAGCCGGCCACGTTCTCGGTGGACGCGTTCCAGGGCCAGGTGCTGCGCGGCCGCGTGCAGGAGATCGCACCCGCCACAGGTTCGGAGTTCAGCGTGCTGCGCCCGGACAACGCCAGCGGCAACTTCACCAAGGTGGTGCAGCGGCTGCCGGTGCGGATATCGATCAATGAAGGTCAGACGCTGGCCGCGCAGCTGCGGCCCGGCATGTCGGTGATCGTGCGGGTGGATACCCGGTCCAAGCCGATGGACTAGGGTGCAGGCTGCTGACTGCCTTCACCCCATTGATCCGCTACCGTTGCGGATCTGGATCAGGATCGCTGGAAGACGATGAAATTCACGACACTGGCCAGGCGGGCGGCCAAGGACATGCTGGAAGCGGAAGATCTGATCGCCTTCGTGCAGGAGCACGGCGCCGAAGGTGGCGAGGAGATTGAGCGGCTGCGGATACTGCACGGTTGGCCGGATGATGGCCTGCTGGGCGATGGTAGCCGGGTCGTACCGTTCGGCGGCTGGGCCAAGGCCTGCACCGTCTGGGGACGCCAGGGCATTGAGGGCCTGCGCGATATGCTGGGCGACCCCCAGCTGGCAGTGTTCGCGCTCGGCACACTGGCCGATGTGAGTGGCCCCGCCGCCGTTGCCATCCTGCTGGACTTTGCCGAACGCGCTGACTGGTCGCGTGCGGGCACACCGCGTGATCTGCCCTGCCAGGCGCTTTACTGCCTCAATACCGCGCTTTCGGGGAAGACCAGCGTTGAGGTTACACCCGGCATGCAGGCGTCGATGCTGCGTATCGCCAAGCTCATCTGGGACGCCAGGGAGCCCAATGTGCATTTCCTGGCACAGGCACTGTATTTCGTGCGCCGTGCCGACCCGGTACCAGCGCTCGCCTGGGTCGAGCAGTTGCGGGTGGACGACCCTGTGCTGGTCGACGCACAGCGCAGCGTCCTGACGCGTCTGAAAGAGCACGCCGCCCGGGACTGAGCGAGCGGCCCAGTCCGGGTACGCGCCGCGACTCAGCCCGCGCAGCGCGCAGAGGCCGTGCACTTCCAGGGTCTGCGCCTGCGGCTGGAAGCCCAGCTCCTTGGCGCGCTTCTCCAGCTGGGTGACGATCTCGCGGTCTTCCAGCTCCACCGCGCTGTGGCAGCTGTTGCAGATCAGGAACGGCACCGAGTGCGCGGCACTGCTGGGATGGTGGCAGGCCACGAAGGCATTGACCGATTCCAGCTTGTGCACGAAGCCATTGGCCATCAGGAAGTCCAGCGCACGGTAAACGGTGGGCGGGGCATCTGCGCCCACGCCCTTGCCGTTGCGCACCCATTCCAGCAGCTCGTAGGCCTTGACCGGCTTGCCGGCCTCGGCGATCAGCTTCAGCACATTGGCGCGGATCGGGGTCAGGCGCAGCCCGCGTTCGCGCGAGACACGCTCGACCACCGCCACGAAATCCGACGCGTCGTGGACGTGGTGGTGCGGGGCGGTGCAGGCAGTGGCGGTCTTGGCGGGCATGCGTGTTCTCCGGTTCGGGCCTGGCAAGGATGCCTCAGGCCGTTGCTACCTTGGTGATGGCCACATCAATGCGTTTCAAGGCCTGCTCGCGGCCGGCCAGGTACACGGTATGGGAAATGTCAGGACTGACCTGGGTGCCGGTGATGGCCACGCGCAGCGGCTGGGCGACCTTGCCCATGCCGATCTCCAGCGCGGCGGCGACGTCGTGCAGGGCCACGCCCACCGATTCGGCGGTCCACTCCGGCAGCGCCGCCAGCAGTTCGCGGGCCTTGCCCAGCGCCACCTCGGCACCGGCCTTGAAGTGCTTGGCCACCGCCGCTTCGTCGTACTCGGTCAGCGGCTGGTACCAGACCATGGCCTTCTCGGCCATTTCCTTCAGGGTCTGCACGCGTTCACGCAGGGCGATCACCACGTCCTCCGGGGCGGGGCCGGCGGCCACGTCCAGGCCCAGCTTCTGCAGCTGGTAGACCAGGTGCGGCACGATCGCGGCCACGTCCTCGGTCTTCAGGAAGTGCTGGTTGACCCAGCCCAGCTTGGCCATGTCCAGGCGCGAGGCCTTGGAGTTGCAGTCCTTCACGTCGAACAGGTCGATCAGCTCCTGGCGGCTGAACAGCTCCTGGTCACCGTGCGACCAGCCCAGGCGGGCCAGGTAGCTCAGCAGCGCGTCCGGCAGGTAGCCGGCGTCCTTGTACTGCATCACGTCGGCCGCGCCGGTGCGCTTGGACAGCTTGGCGCCCTGCTCGTCGAGGATCATCGGCATGTGGCCGAACTTCGGCACCGGCGCGCCGATGCCTTCGTACAGGTTGATCTGGCGCGGGGTGTTGTTGATGTGGTCGTCGCCGCGGATGACCTCGGTGATGCCCATGTCCCAGTCGTCCACCACCACCGCGAAGTTGTAGGTGGGGTAGCCGTCCGGGCGGAAGATGACCATGTCATCCAGCTCGCTGTTGGCGATCTCGATGCGGCCCTTGATCAGGTCGTCGAACACCACCGTGCCTTCCAGCGGGTTCTTGAAGCGGATGACGCGGTTCGGGTCGTCCTTGCGCGGCAGGCCCAGTTCGCGTGCAGCGCCGTTGTAGCGCGGCTTCTCCTGCCTGGCCATGGCGGCCTCGCGCATCGCGTCCAGCTCTTCGCGGGTCTCATAGGCGTAGTACGCCTTGCCGTCGGCCACCAGCTGCTCGGCCACTTCCAGGTAACGGGCGACGCGGTCGGTCTGGTAGATCGGGCCTTCGTCATAGTCCAGGCCCAGCCACTCCATCGCCTCCAGAATCGCGTCGATCGCGTCCTGGGTGCTGCGTTCACGGTCGGTGTCCTCGATGCGCAGCACGAACTCGCCGCCACGGTGGCGGGCCTCCAGCCAGCAGTACAGCGCGGTGCGGGCACCGCCGATGTGCAGGTAACCGGTGGGGCTGGGGGCGAAGCGGGTGCGGCAGGTCATGGACGGCTCGAGGAACGGGAATCCCCCGATTTTACCAGCCCGCCGCCCCCGACGGAAAAAGGGGACGGAGGGGATTAAGTCGCGATTGCCCAGCCGCTGGGCCTGCAACCGGGAAACGGAGGGGAGAAACGACTTAATCCCCTCCGTCCCCTTTTACGGTTCTGCCTTGCGCGGGAAGGACTGCTCGCGCATCGCGGCGTTGTAGGCGAACGAGGCGACGATGGCTGCGGCCTGCTTCAGGTCTTCCGGTTCGGCGTGGTCCCAGGTGTCCAGGTGACTGTGGTGGACATTGGTGAAGTAGTCCAGCCGGTCCTGGATGAACTGGAAGCCCGGCAGGCCGATGCGGTCGAAGCTGATGTGGTCGGTGCTGCCGGTGTTGCGGGTGGCCACGGTGGTGGCGCCGACGTCATGGAACGGCGCCAGCCAGGCTTCGAAGATCGGCATCGCCGCCAGGTTTTCCTGTGCATAGATGCCACGGAAGCGGCCCGAGCCGTTGTCCATGTTGAAGTAGACCTGGAACTTGCCGTAGTCGCGGGTCTTCTGCAGCGCGCCGGTCGGCTCGCGCAGCGAGGCCGGCAGCGCCTTCTGCGCCGGGTCGGTGGGTTCCGGGAAACGGCCGAAGTGCTTGGCCACATAGGCCTGCGAGCCGATCAGGCCCTGCTCCTCGCCGCTCCACAGCGCCACCCGGATGGTGCGCCTGGGCTTGGCGCCGGTGGCCTTGAGGATGCGCATCGCTTCCATCATCACCGCCACGCCGGCCGCGTTGTCGGCCGCACCGGTACCACTGTGCCAGGAATCCAGGTGCGCGCCGATCATCACCACTTCATCGGGCCTGCTGCTGCCGCGGATCTCGGCCAGCGTGTTGTAACCCGGCTGGTCGGCCTCGTCGGTGAAGCGCGCAGCCACATCCACGCGCAGGCGCACGGTCTGCTTGGCCTCCAGCGCGCGCACCAGCGGATTGAAGTGTTCGCTGATCATCGCCAGTTCGGGGATGCCCACCGATTCACCGGCCTTGCGCGAGCCGCCACCGGCAACGCGGATGATGCCGTTGTCCCAGCTGCTGATGCTGATCGAGGCCAGCGCGCCTTCTTCCACGAAGAACGCATTGACCCTGGTCGCCAGCTGCTGGCGTTCCTGGTATTCCTTGACCCGCTTCGCACGCTCGGCGGTGGCGTCCTTGTCCTTGGGCAGGGTGAACTCCTGCAGGCCCTCCAGCGAGGTGGCGTCGTGGCGGTGCGAATCCGCCTCGGTGCCGCGCTTGTACTCGCGCGCCTCGCCCAGCAGCAGGATCTTGCCGCGCAGCTTGCCGCGGTACTTCTCGATGTCCTCGGGCTTCTTGATCTCGACCTGCACCAGTTCGCCTTCAACCGGTCCCTTGGTGCCCGGCGTCCACGCCTTCGGCAGTGCATGCAGCGGCTGTACACGGTCCCCCAGCATCTCCACGCTGGCCGAGGTGAACTCCCAGCCGCGCCCGAAGTCGTCGAAGGCTTCGTCGTGGACGTTGTCCAGCTTCCATTCGTTGAACTTGCCGCGGGTCCACGCATTTGCGCGGCCCATCGCCGGCGAGTTGGTCAGTCGCGGGCCGATGCGTTCGGTGAGGTAGCTGAAGGTGTCCATCACCTGCGAACGGTGGAAGGCCTCCTGGCGGATGCGGCTGACCATGTCCAGGTCCACCGGCTCGCGCTGCTGCGCGCCTGCATTGCCACCCATCGCCAGCGCTGCGGCCAGCATGCCCCACTTCAACACATCGCCCCCCTGCCCTTCGGCTCGATCATCAACCCATTGAGTCTAGCCAGCAGGGGCGCGCCGATACCGTCCCATCGGTCATGGACAGCGACAGTAGATCCAGGCCGTGGATGAACAACCGATTCACCCACTCCATCCCAGCCACAACTGCGCCCGTTCCGGCAGCAGCAGCAACCAGTGCCGCCGGTCGATGCTGCTGCAGCCGTACACCGCCGCATGCGCGGGCCAGTCCTCGGGCAGGCCGCCGATGCCGATCTCGGCCAGCGCCTCCGCCCCGGCCTTCCATGGCCGGTAGCGCGGCACCCGGCCAGCCAGCGCGCCGCGTCCCTGCCGCGCGCCGTGCAGCCAGGCCAGTCCCTGGCCCTGCAATCCCTCGCAGGTCACCGCTGCCAGCTGGAAGCGGACCAGACCGGGGGCGATCCGTGCCCCCGGCAGGGCCGCCAGCACGCCATGTGCCTGCAGCAGTGCATCCACTTCCAGCAGGGCCGGAATGCCCTGCCGTGCCCGTTGCCGCAATCCCTGGCGCCAGCTCATGGCGTACTCCTTACTTCAGGTCCGCGCCGAGCGCGTACCAGTCCACCCGGCGGGTCACCCACATCGCCAGCGCCAGGATCACGAACAGCAGCAGCGAACCCATCAGCAGCGCGTTGTTCTCCGACACCAGCAGGCCATACAGCGCGCCATACAACACGGTCAGCAGCGCAGCGAAGCCGAGGCCGCGCTTCCAGTGGCCCAGCACGTTGGCCAGGTACACCGCCTGCAGGCCGATACAGGCCACCGCCGAAACCAGGTAGGCCTTCCAGAACGCGATGTGCTCGGACAGGCTGATCAGCAGCAGGAAGAAGATCGCCAGCGCCAGGCCCACCATGAGGTACTGCAGCGGGTGGATGCGCAGTGACCTGATCAGCTCGAACAGGATGAAGCCGACGAAGGTGAGCAGCACGAACAGCACGCCGTATTTCGAGGCACGGTCGGCCTGGGTGTAGGCATCGACCGGATCAACCAGCGACACCGTCACCGCCTGCGACTCGACCGCACCATCATTGCGCAGCTGTCGTTGTGCATCGGAGGCCAGCGAAGACACCGCCCAGCGCGCATCGAAGCCCTGTGCGTCGACACGGCGCTCGTTGGGCAGGAACGCACCGCTGAACGACGGATGCGGCCAGCTCGAACGCAGCGCGATGTGGGTGTCATCGCCCACCGGCACCACCGACAGCATGCGGCTGCCATCCAGGCGCAGTTCCAGTTCAACGGTGCTGGCAGCCAGCGTGCCGCCCTGATCCGCAGCGAAACCGGCCACCGGTGCGTGCAGGCCTCGCCCCACCTCGCTGGCCGCACCAACCCCCGGCAGCAGGCGCAGCTGCTTGCCATCCACGCGCAGGTTCGGCGTACCGACCAGGCCACGCACATCGGAAATGCCCACCGCCACATACGGCTGGCCGTAGCTGCGGCCGGCCTTCACCGGATAGTCGTCTGCAGCGAACGTCGCCTTCATCTGGCCGTTCCAGCTGTATACCGGCACCTTGAACAGGCCGACCTCACGCTGGCTCGGCAGCATCTCGCCGCCCACCTCCAGCGACGCCGGCATCTGCAGCCAGTGCCCCTCGGTGACCTGCACCTCGGTCTTCTTGACGCCCAGCGGGTCAACCAGTTCAACCTGCTTGCGTTCCACCCACGGCACCACCCGCACCGGGCCCACCAGCTGCTGTGCACCGGCGCGGCTGTCGGCCACCCGTGAGAAGGCCTCGTCGCGGTACGCGCTACGTTCGTTGATGACCCCGCGGATCATCGTCAGCGGCACCAGCAGCAGCAGGATCAGCCCGCCGACAATGGCGAACCGCAGCAGCATCTTCAGGGATTTCATGGTCCATCCTCGTTGGAGAGGGCTGCAGGATGGACCGCCGCAGTGAGCAGGGTTTGTGGCGAATTTGAAGCGAGTGTGAAGTCAGCGGCGCGGGCGCTGGCCCGGCGCACTCAACGGCAGCCACAGGCTGGCCACGGTGCCGCCGCCCTCGCGGATATCCACGCTGGCACGCCCATCATGCAGGCGCGCGACCTCCTGCACGAAGGGCAGGCCCAGGCCGGAGCTGCGACGCCCGCTGCCGGGCCGCGCCAGCGAATAGAAGCGTTCGAACACCCGCTCACGCGCGTAGTCGGGAATGCCGGCGCCACGGTCGGCCACCTGCAGGCGCACGCCCTGCCCGTCCACCTCGGCCTGCAGCGCGATCTCCGCGCCGGCTGGCGAGAAGGCAATCGCGTTGTCGATCAGGTTGTGCAGTGCCTGCCGCAGCAGGTAGGCGTCGCCTTGCACCCGCAGGTCGGGCACGCTGCCGATGCGGACCTGCACGCCGGCCGCCTGCGCGCGCACCTGCGCGGCCGCCGTCGCATCGGCCAGCAATGCCGGCAGCGCGATCGGGTCACGCGTCTGCAGCCAGCCGTGCTGTTCCACTTCGGCCAGCGCCAGCAGCTTGTCGATGGTCTCGGTCAGCCGCTCCTGCTGGTCGACGATGCTGCGCGCGAAATGCACGCGGTCGGCCTCGGGCAACGGCTCCTGCAGCAGCTCGGCGGCACCGCGGATCGCCGCCAGCGGGCTCTTCATCTCGTGCGTCAGCGACTGCACGTAATGCTCGACGTAGGCCTTGCCTTCGAGCTTCTGGCGCATCGTTTCCAGCGCCTGGCCGAGATCGCCGATCTCGTCGCGGCGGCGCCGTGGTGGTGGCACCGGTTCGCCCGCGCTGACCGCGCGTGCATAGCGGCTGAGCTGGCCGAGGCCCGTGGTCAGCCACATCGTCACCAGCACGCCGACCAGCGCCGACAGCCCGATCAGCCACGCACCCCGCTCGATGATGGCGCGCTGGCTGGCGGCGATGAACGGATCGATGCTGCGGTTGGGCTGGGCCAGGCTGAGCACGCCGATCAGCGTGCGGCCGTCGGCCGGGTCGTACACCGGCGCCGCCACATGCATCACCGTATCGCCCTCTTCGCCGGCAATCTCGGGGCTGGAACGTGCGCCGTACTCACCGCGCA
The DNA here is from genome assembly GCF_056481145.1 of Stenotrophomonas sp. 93052_Sma. NCBI lineage: Bacteria > Pseudomonadati > Pseudomonadota > Gammaproteobacteria > Lysobacterales > Lysobacteraceae > Stenotrophomonas > Stenotrophomonas sp. 93052_Sma. The sequence goes on along the minus strand of NZ_CM151134.1, from coordinate 1,417,474 downwards.
GGGTGCGGTAGACATCGTTCCAGCGCGAGTTGTCGCGGCCGAGATCACGGCCCAGCGAATCGTAGATGACGATGCCCTTGGCGTCGGTGATGGTCACCCGGTAATCCAGCGAGCGCTTGGGGAAACGCCAGACCATCGCCTTCAGGTCGCGCTGCCGCGCCTTGGCCAGGTTGCGGGTGAAGCTGCCGCTGCGGATGGTGCCGTCCTTGACGTCGGCGGCGGCCATCTCGGCCAGCACGTTGGCCGCATCGACCAGGGTCGATTCCATCGCCTGGCGCACACCGGGCTTCACCTCGTTGACGAACACGCGCATCACGAAGAACGCGGCGATGCCGGTGATCAGGAAGAAGCCGAGGAACAGCTTCAGCACCAGGCGCATCGGCTAGACCTCCAGCGCGTAGCCGAGGCCACGGTGGGTACGGATCGGATCGTCGCTGGCACCGGCCGCGCGCAGCTTGGCGCGCAACGTCTTTACATGGGTGTCGACGGTGCGGTCGGCACTGTCGGCACTGCTGTCCCAGCCCCGGTCCATCAGCTGCGCGCGGCTGAGGATGGCACCCGGGCGCTGCAGCAGCGCTTCCAGCAGTGCGTACTCATAGCGGGTCAGGTCCAGCGCATGGCCGCGGAAGCGGATGCGCCGGCCCTCGCGGTCAATGGCGAACGCGCCATGCTCCTGCCAGCCCGCATCGGCGCTGGGCGCTGCGACGACCGGCGCCGCGCGGCGCAGGCGCGCACGCACCCTTGCCACCAGTTCGCGCGGCGAGAACGGCTTGGTCATGTAGTCGTCGGCGCCCAGCTCCAGGCCGAGCACGCGGTCCACTTCGTCGTTGCGCGCGGTCAGGAAGATCACCGGCAGCTGCGCCGCCGGCCCCGGCTGTGCACGCAGCCGCCGGCAGACCTCGAAGCCGCCGAGATCGGGCAGGCCCACGTCCAGCACCAGCACATCGATATCGCCGGCCTGCAGCCGCTGGAGGGCCTCACCGCCCAACAGGCAGTGACTGGCGGCATAGCCCTCGCTGCGCAGCGCATAGAGCACGGTTTCGGCGATGGCGGCTTCGTCCTCGACCACCAGGACATGGGCAACAGGAGCTGTCATGGCGCGCAGCATAGCCGCTGCGGCCGCCGCCCCGTACACTGCCGCCCATGAACTATCGCCACGCCTTCCATGCCGGCAACCACGCCGATGTGCTCAAGCACATCGTGCAGCTGGCCCTGATCGACAGCTTCAAGCGCAAGGACAGCCCGTTCTTCGTGCTCGACACCCACGGCGGCGCCGGCCGCTACCTGCTGGCCAGCGAAGAGAGCCGCAAGACCCTCGAGGCTGAATCCGGGATCATGCGGCTGATGGCCCAGCCCAAGCTGCCGGAGGTGGTCGAGCGCTACCTGAAGGCGGTGCAGGCCGACAATCCGGTCGGCGCGCTGACCAACTACCCCGGCTCGCCGCTGTTGAGCGCGCAGGCGATGCGCGCGCAGGACCGCATGGCGGTCTGTGAGCTGCAGGAAGCCGAAACGGCCACGCTGAAGGCCCTGTTCGCCCATGACAGCCGCGTCGACGTGCGGGCGGGCGATGGCTATGCGCTGCTGCGTTCGCTGCTGCCGCCGAAGTTCAACGGCAGCAAGATCGGCCGTGGCCTGGTGCTGATCGACCCGCCCTACGAAGCCCAGGATGCCGAATACCAGGCGGTCCTGGCCGCCCTGGCCGAGACCCTGGCGCGCTGGCCGCAGGCCACCTGTGCGGTCTGGTTCCCGATCAAGCAGCGCCGCACCATCCTGCATTTCCTGCGCAAGGCCACCGCCCTGCCGGTGAAATCGGCGATGACGATCGAGTTCCTGGTGCGCCCGGACGACTCACCGCTGCGCCTCAACGGCAGCGGCATGCTGCTGCTCAACCCGCCCTGGCAGTTCGACCGGGTGGTCGGCCCGGCCCTGCCGGCGCTGCGCCAGCACCTGGGTGAACCCGGGGCCAGCACCCGCCTGGATTGGCTCAAAGCACCCGAATAACGGCCTTCACGAGGCTGTACCGCCGTGAGCCTTTCGTTCACGGAATGCAGCCCCGGTGATGCCACAATCGATGGACCACCAAGGAATCACCCGGTATGGCCACTCGCAACCGCATGCCGCCCTGGCATGAGATCTTCAAGGCTCCCAGCGGCCACGAGCTGCTGATCCGCCCCATCCGCCCGGAAGATGGCGCACCGCTGCAAGCGGCGTTCAGCCTGTTCGGGCCGGAAGAAATCCGTGATCGTTTCCTGCAGGCGGTGACCGAGCTGTCGCCGGAAACCACCCAGCGCCTGACCCACCCGAATCCCAAGACCGAGATCACCCTGGTCGCTGCCGAATCCCTGCCCGCTGGCGAAGCGGTGGTCGGCGCGGTCGCCCGGGCCTCGATCATCCCCGGCACCCGTGAAGCCGAGTACGCGATCCTGATCAGCCGCTTCCTGATCGGCCAAGGCCTCGGCCGGCAGCTGATGCGCAAGCTGGTGAAGTGGGGCCGCGGCAAGTACCTGGACCGCCTGTACGGCGACGTTGCCGCCGAGAACGAGCCGATGAAGCAGCTGGCCGCCTCGCTGGGCTTCAAGCCGGTGCCGCACCCGACCGGTGCCGAAGGCCTGGTGCGGATGGTGCTGGAGCTGGACAACTGATGGATTCGCCGGGCGTGCCCGGCCATGCCTCCCGGTAGTGCCGGCCGCTGGCCGGCATTGTGTTCCCCCAACGGCACGTGAGGCCGTCGGCCAACGGCCGGCATGACCCACCGGGCTTCGATCGGGCTTCTGCTAAAATCCGGGGTCCATGTCGCGTACCTCATACCCCGCCCCGCCGCTGCCGCGCGCCGGCCAGCTCCGCGCCTGGTGGCGCGCCCCCGCATCGCCGACCGCCCTGGCCTGGTACCTGGCCCAGGCCGCGCGTGCGCACGACGCCCCGCTGCTGGTGATCGCCCGTGACAACCACGGTGCCAACCAGCTCGAAGCCGACCTGCAGACCCTGCTCGGCGGTGACCCGGCCCTGCCGGTGGTGGCCTTCCCGGACTGGGAAACCCTGCCCTACGACCGCTTCAGCCCGCATCCGGACATCATTTCGCAGCGACTGTCCGCCCTGCACCGCCTGCCCACGCTGAAGCGCGGCCTGGTGATCGTGCCGGTGCAGACCCTGCTGCAGCAGCTGGCCCCGCGCAGCTACGTGATCGGTGGCAGCTTCGACCTGAAGGTCGGCCAGCGCCTGGATCTGGAAGCCGAGAAGCGCCGCCTGGAAAGCGCCGGCTACCGCAACGTACCGCAGGTGATGGACCCGGGCGATTTCGCCGTGCGTGGTGGCCTGCTCGACGTGTTCCCGATGGGCGCCGACGAGCCGCTGCGGGTGGAACTGCTGGACGAGGACATTGATTCGATTCGTGCGTTCGACCCGGAAAGCCAGCGCTCGCTGGACAAGGTCGAGTCGGTGCACATGCTGCCCGGCCGCGAAGTGCCGATGGACGATGCCAGCATCGCCCGCGTGCTGGCCACGCTGCGCGAACGCTTCGATGTCGATACCCGGCGCAGCGCGCTGTACCAGGATCTGAAGTCCGGGCTGGCCCCGGCCGGCGTCGAGTACTACCTGCCGCTGTTCTTCGAACGCACCGCGACCCTGTTCGACTACCTGCCCGACGGCAGCCTGCCGGTGGTCTGCGCCGGTGCCGGCGAAGCCGCCGAGGCGTTCTGGGCGCAGACCGGCGAGCGTTACGAGCAGCGCCGCCACGATGTGGAACGGCCGCTGCTGCCGCCATCGGCGCTGTACCTGTCGCCGGAACTACTGCGCGAGCGTCTGAACGATGCCCCGCGCATCGAAGTGTGGTCGGCTGACCACGCGCGCATCGCCGATGCCCATGCGTTGGGCGACCAGCCGCTGCCGCCGCTGCCGGTGGCCGCGCGCGAGGCCCCCGCTGGCGACGCGCTGAAATCCTTCCTCGGCCATTATCCGGGCCGGGTGCTGATCGCCGCCGATTCGCCCGGGCGTCGCGAGGCCCTGCTGGAAGTGCTGCAGGCCGCCGAGCTGAAGCCGCCGGTGGTGGCCGACCTGCCCAGCTTCCTCGCCGACGATGCGCGCTTCGCGATCGCGGTGGCGCCGCTGGAGGATGGCTTCGCACTGGACGATCCGCGCATCGCGGTGCTGACCGAGCGCCAGCTGTTCCCCGAGCGCGCCGGCAGCACCCGCCGCACGCGCCGTGCCGGCCGCGAGCCGGAAGCGATCATCCGCGACCTCGGCGAACTGACCGAGGGTGCGCCGATCGTGCACGAGGACCATGGCGTCGGCCGCTACCGCGGCCTGATCGCGATGGACGTCGGCGGCATGCCCGGCGAGTTCCTGGAAATCGAATACGCCAAGGGCGACCGCCTGTATGTGCCGGTGGCCCAGCTGCACCTGATCAGCCGCTACTCCGGCGCTTCGGCGGAAACCGCGCCGCTGCATTCGCTCGGTGGTGAGCAGTGGAGCAAGGCCAAGCGCAAGGCCGCCGAGAAGGTGCGCGACGTCGCCGCCGAGCTGCTGGAGATCCAGGCCCGCCGCCAGGCGCGTGCCGGCCTGGCACTGCAGGTGGACCGCGCGATGTACGAGCCGTTCGCGGCCGGCTTCCCGTTCGAGGAAACGCCGGACCAGCTGGCCGCGATCGACGCCACCCTGCGCGACCTGGCCAGCAGCCAGCCAATGGACCGCGTGGTCTGCGGCGACGTCGGCTTCGGCAAGACAGAGGTGGCGGTGCGCGCCGCGTTCGCCGCCGCCAGTGCCGGCAAGCAGGTGGCCGTGCTGGTGCCGACCACGCTGCTGGCCGAACAGCACTACCGCAACTTCCGCGACCGCTTCGCCGATTACCCGCTGAAGGTCGAGGTGCTGTCGCGCTTCAAGACCACCAAGGAAATCAAGGCCGAGCTGGAGAAGGTCGCCGCCGGCACCATCGACGTCATCGTCGGTACCCATCGCCTGCTGCAGCCGGACGTGAAGTTCAAGGACCTGGGCATGGTCATCGTCGACGAGGAGCAGCGTTTCGGCGTACGCCAGAAGGAAGCGCTGAAGGCGCTTCGCGCCAACGTGCACCTGCTGACCCTGACCGCCACGCCGATTCCGCGCACGCTCAACATGGCCATGGCCGGCCTGCGCGACCTGTCGATCATCGCAACGCCGCCGCCGAACCGGCTGGCGGTGCAGACCTTCATCACCCAGTGGGACAATGCGCTGCTGCGCGAAGCCTTCCAGCGCGAGCTGGCGCGTGGTGGCCAGCTGTACTTCCTGCACAACGACGTGGAAAGCATCGGCCGCATGCAGCGCGAGCTGTCCGAGCTGGTGCCGGAGGCGCGCATCGGCATCGCCCACGGGCAGATGCCCGAGCGCGAGCTGGAAAAGGTGATGCTTGATTTCCAGAAGCAGCGCTTCAACGTACTGCTGTCGACCACGATCATCGAATCGGGCATCGACATCCCCAACGCCAACACCATCATCATCAACCGCGCCGATCGCTTCGGCCTGGCCCAGCTGCACCAGCTGCGTGGCCGCGTCGGTCGTTCGCACCACCGCGCCTACGCCTACCTGGTGGCGCCCGACCGCCGCTCGATCACCCCGGATGCGGAAAAGCGCCTGGAAGCGATCGCGTCGATGGACGAGCTCGGTGCCGGCTTCACCCTGGCCACGCACGATCTGGAAATCCGCGGTGCCGGTGAACTGCTGGGCGAGGACCAGAGCGGGCAGATGGCCGAGGTCGGCTTCAGCCTCTACACCGAGCTGCTGGAGCGCGCGGTGCGCAGCATCAAGCAGGGCAAACTGCCCGACCTGGATGCCGGCGAGGAAGTGCGCGGTGCCGAGGTCGAGCTGCATGTGCCGGCGCTGATTCCGGAAGACTACCTGCCGGACGTGCACACCCGCCTGACCCTGTACAAGCGCATTTCCAGCGCGCGACAGTGATGCGCTGCGCGAACTGCAGGTGGAGATGATCGACCGCTTCGGCCTGCTGCCGGATGCGGCCAAGCACCTGTTCGCCATCGCCGAGCTGAAGCTGAAGGCCAACACCCTCGGCATCCGCAAGCTGGACCTGGGCGAGAACGGTGGCCGCATCGTGTTCGAGTCCAAGCCGAACATCGACCCGATGGCGGTGATCCAGCTGATCCAGAAACAACCCAATCTCTACGCCATGGAAGGGCCTGACAAGCTGCGCATCAAGCACCCGCTGCCGCTGCCGGAAGACCGCTTCAATGCGGCCCGCGCCCTTCTGACCACCCTCGCCCCGGGTTGATCGCCCCCCCGAACACCCCGCACCGGTCCCCACCCGGTGCGGGCGGATGACCATGTTTCCTGACGCCGTACCCGCCCCCGACCTGCTGCACGCACAGGCCTGCCTGATCGATGCCCTCTCGATGTCGCTGCAGATGCGCGACGCCTACACCCGCCACCATTGCGACCGCGTTGGCCTGCTCGCGCAGCGCCTGGCCACGCACTGCGATCTCGACGACGATGCCTGTTCGCAGATCGGCCTGGCCGCGCGCTTCCATGACATCGGCAAGATCGGCATTCCCGACGATGTACTGCTGACACCGCGTCGGCATACCGACGAGGAACGCGCGATCATGCGCGAGCATCCGGTGCGCGGCGAACACATCTTCCTGGCCACCGGCCGCAGCGATGCAGCACCGGTCGCGCGACTGATCCGCGCCCATCACGAAGCCTTCGATGGCAGCGGCTATCCCGACGGCCTGCGTGGCGAGAGCATTCCGCTGGGCTCACGCATCGTCACCGTTGCGGATGCCTACGATGCCATGACCAGCGTACGCCCCTACCGCGCGGCGATGGAACGCGAGACTGCGTTGCGCATCATCGACGAGCAGTCCGGCGGCCTGATCGATCCCTATGTGCTGCAGCGCTTCCATCGCATGCTGGCGCAGGAACCAGCGCTGGCCTGAGATCCGCCGGGCATGGCCCGGCGCTACCGATCAGACAAACAAAAGGCCCGGCATTCGCCGGGCCTTCTGCATCACGCATCACGGATGATCGATTACCAGATCACCACGCGCTTGTCGTCGGCACGCACCATCGCGTCGCCGGCCTTGCACTGGAACGCAGCGGCATACGACGGCATGTTCGACGGCGCGCCGTTGGCACGGAAGTTGGCCGGGGCATGCGGGTCGGTGTTCAGGCGCACACGCAGCTCACCATCGGTGAAGTTGCGGCGCCAAACGGTGGCCCAGTTCATGAAGAAGCGCTGGTCCTGGCTGTGGCCGTCGACTTCCACGTTCGCCTTCGGGTCTTCCTTCAGCGCCATCTGCAGCGCGTCGTAGGCCACGGTCAAGCCGCCCAGGTCGCCGATGTTCTCGCCCAGGGTCAGCTTGCCCTTCACGAACACGCCCGGCACCGATTCATAGCCATCGAACTGCGCGACCAGCTGGTCGGTACGTTCGGTGAAGGCCTTGCGGTCGGCGTCGGTCCACCAGTTGTCGAAGTTGCCGTTGGCAGCGAACTGGCTGCCCGAGTCGTCGTAGCCGTGCATCATCTCGTGGCCGATGACCGCACCGATGCCGCCGTAGTTCAGCGCCGGATCGGCCTTGGCGTCGAAGAACGGCGCCTGCAGGATGGCGGCCGGGAACACGATCTCGTTCTTGGTGGCGTTGTAGTAGGCGTTGACGGTCTGCGGGGTCATGCCCCACTCGGTCTTGTCCACCGGCTTGCCGATCTTGTCCAGCATGTAGCGATAGTTGAACGCGCGCGCAGCCTGCATGTTGCCCAGGTAGCTGTCACCGTTGGTCTGCAGGCCCGTCCACTCACGCCACTTGTCCGGGTAGCCGATCTTCGGGGTGAAGCTGGCCCACTTCTCCAGCGCCTTCTTCCTGGTCTCTTCGCCCATCCACGGCAGCTGCTCCAGGCGCGCCTTCAGCGCCACCGAGAGGTTCTCCACCAGGTGCTGCATGGCCACCTTGGACTCGGCTGGGAACACGGCGTCGACGTACAGCTGGCCCAGGGCTTCACCCATGCCACCGTTGACCGACTCCAGCACGCGCTTCCAGCGCGGCTGCATTTCCTTCTGGCCACGCAGGGTGGTGCCATAGAAATCGAAGTTGGCCTTCTCGAACTGGCTGCTCAGGTACGGCGAGGCGTCGTCGATGGTGTGGAAGCGCAGGTAGGCCTGCCAGGTGCTGGCCGGCACATCGGCGAGCATCTTGTCCATTTCACCGAAGAAGCCCGGCTGCGCCAGCGAGAACTTCTGCGCGGCCGGCACCTTCAGGGTGTCGAACAGCGCGGTCCAGCTGAAGTTCGGGGTCAGCTTGTCGGCGTCAGCCGCGCTGAGCGGGTTGTAGCGCTTGGCCGGGTCGCGCATTTCGATGCGCGACATCGAGGCCTTGGCCAGGCGGGTTTCGAAGGCCATCACGGCCTTGGCCTGCTCGGCGGCCTGCGCCGCGTCCGCGCCGGACAGGGTCAGCACCAGCGCGATGTAGGCCACGTAGGCGTCGCGGATCTTGGCCTGCGCGTCATCGAAGTAGTAGCCCTTCTCCGGCAGGCCCAGGCCGCCCTGGCCGACATAGGTGATGACGTTGGCCGAATCCTTGTAGTCGGCATTGGCGAACAGCGAGAACAGCACGCCCTTGCCCTCGGCCTGGCTGTCGCGCAGGTACTGGGTGATGGCGGCGGTATCGTTCAGCGCGGTGATCTTGTCCAGCTGCGGCTGCAGCGGCGCCAGGCCGGCGGCTTCGATTTTGGCTTCATCGTTGCCGGTCTTCCAGATGTCACCGATCTTGGCTTCCACCGAGCCGGCCTTGGCCTGGCTGGCCGCGGCCTGCTGCACCAGTGCGTGCTGCACTTCCAGCGAGCGCTCGCGCAGGATCTCGAAGCTGCCCCAGGTGGTCTGGTCGCCCGGCACCGGGTTGGCCTTCAGCCACTTGCTGTTGACGAAGCCGTTGAGGTCGGTACAGGCCGAGATGGACGGATCCAGGTCGGCGCTGTTGAGCGAGATCAGCGGCGTCTTGATCTGCGACAGGTCGAAGGCCGGCTTGGCGTCGGCGCTGGCCGCCGGCGCGGTTTCATTCTTGCCACAGGCCGCCAGCGAGGCAGCGATGGCGATGGTCAGGCCCAGCGGGACCAGGTTGCGGACGTTCATGAGGCTCTCCTGCGGGTAATTTCACAGGGTAGCCGGGGAGGCCTGCGGTGGGACCGGCCAAAGGTCACAGGACGCGCTTATGTAGAGTCGAGCCATGCTCGACTGCTCTCCGTTCCGGGTTTATTGTCCTTGCGGCAAGAGGCCAACAGCAGTCGAGCATGGCTCGACTCTACAAAAAGCGAAGGCCGGCTTGCGCCGGCCTTCTGTTTTATTTCGCCTTGCCCTGGTTGGCCACGGCTTCAGCGGCCTTGCGCGCTGCTTCCGGGTCGCCCAGGTAGCGGAACGACTTGACCGTCAGGTCGTCGTTCAGCTCGAACAGCAGCGGGATGCCGGTCGGGATGTTCAGCTCGAGGATTTCCTCGCGCGAGACGTTGTTGAGGTACTTGTACAGCGCGCAGCGAATTGCCGTGGGCGGTGACCAGCACGGTCTTGCCGTCCTTCAGCTGCGGCGCGATGGCGTCGTGCCAGTACGGCAGCACGCGGTCCAGCGTGGTGGCCAGCGATTCGGTGCCCGGCAGCGCGTTGCGGTCCAGGCCAGCGTAGCGGCGGTCATGGATCGGGTGGCCCGGATCCTCCAGGTCCATGGCCGGCGGCGGGATATCGTACGAACGACGCCACACCTTGACCTGGTCCTCGCCGTGCTTGGCGGCGGTCTCGGCCTTGTCCAGGCCCTGCAGGCCGCCGTAATGGCGTTCGTTGAGGCGCCAGGACTTGTTCACCGGCAGCCAGTCCTGTTCCAGCTCGGCCAGGGCACCCTGCAGGGTGTGGATGGCGCGCTTGAGCACGGAGGTGTGGGCAACGTCGAACTGCAGGCCTTCCTCGCGCATCAGGCGACCCGCAGCGGCCGCTTCCCGGCGCCCCTGCTCGGTCAGGTCGACATCGACCCAGCCGGTGAAGCGATTGTCCAGGTTCCACTGGCTCTGGCCATGGCGCAACAGTACGAGTTTACGGGTCACTGCAGGGTCTCCAACGCGAGGAAAGGCAGGCCGCCATTGTAGCCCCGGGCGCCGCTCACCGGGCCGTGGCACCGCGCATGCGATGCTGTGACCAATGAATACGGTGATCGACCCCGGGCGCTGGGAAGGCAGCGTCGCTGCGGCACGCAAGCAGCAGATCCAGCTGGCTGGCCGCGTGGAGCGCCAGGACCGGCTGCCACGCAACGTGCGCTGGCTGGCCGGGCTGGATGTCGGCTTCGAGGACGATGGCGCCATCACCCGCGCCGCGGCGGTACTGCTGGACGCAGAAACGCTGCAGCCCGTGGCGCAGGAGATCGCGCGCATCCCCACGGTGATGCCCTATATCCCCGGCCTGCTCAGCTTCCGCGAGCTGCCGGCATTGCTGGCCGCACTCGCGCTGCTGCCACGCACGCCGGACCTGGTGTTCGTCGATGGCCATGGCATCAGCCACCCGCGCCGGCTGGGGGTGGCCGCTCACCTCGGTGTGGTCACCGACCTGCCAAGCATCGGCGTCGCCAAGTCGAAACTGGTGGGCCGGTTCGTCGAACCGGGCGCCGAGGCCGGTGCGCATACGCCGCTGCTGGATGGCGATGAGCAACTGGGCTGGGTGCTGCGCAGCAAGCTGCGCTGCAAACCGCTGTTCGTGGCCGGTGGCCATCGGGTCAGTGCGGATACCGCGCTGGACTGGGTGCAGCGCACGCTGCGCGGTTACCGGCTGCCGGAGCCGACCCGGCTGGCGGATCGGCTGGCCTCGCGGCGGGGTAGAGTCGACTGTTAGTCGACTGCTCGTCGGCAAGGTCGCGAAAAAGCCCGCGCTGCGCGCGATAGTCGACTAACAGTCGACTCTACCAAGCCGGCTTCATCCAGGCGGCTTGACCCGATCGACGCCCCTGCATTCTCGATCAGCGATGCACGTGGCCGCGATGGCCCTGCGCGTCCTCGCCGTGGTCATGGCCTTCATGGCCCTCGTGCTCGCCGCCCTTGGCCGGCGCCGGCTCACCACAGGCTTCGCCGCAGTGGTCCGCTTCGATCTGCAGTGTCACGTGCTCGATGCCGAAGTCATCGTGCAGGCGCCCGCCCAGATCACGACGCAGCGCATCGGCATCGGTGCCGTCGCGCATCACGATGTGCGCGGTCAGCGCCGGGGTGCTGGAGGCCAGCGCCCACACATGCAGGTCATGCACGTCCAGTACCGCAGCGTGGCCGGACAGGCTGTCGCGCACCTTGGCCACGTCCATGCCCTTGGGCACGCCTTCCAGCAGCACGTTGATCGCTTCGCGCATCAGCACATAGGTGCGCGGCAGTACCCACAGGCCGATCAGCACCGCCAGGATCGGGTCGATCGGCTTCCAGCCGGTCCACTTGATCAACAGCGCGCCAGCAATCACGGCCACCGAGCCGAGCATGTCTGCCCACACTTCCAGGTAGGCACCCTTCACGTTGAGGCTCTCGCCGCTGCCGGCCTGCAGCAGGCGCATCGAGATCAGGTTGATGACCAGGCCCGCCGCGGCAATCACCAGCATGCCCGACGAGGCAATCTCCTGCGGCTCGCGGAAACGTCCAATGGCCTCCCACAGGATATAGCCGGCGACCACGAACAGCATCGCGCCATTGATCATCGCGCCCAGCGCTTCCAGGCGTGCATAGCCGTAGGTGCGGCGCGCGTCCGGCGGGCGCCGGCTCAGCCGCACCGCGACCAGCGCGATCATCAGCGCTAAAGCGTCGGTAGCCATGTGCGCCGCGTCGGACAGCAGCGCCAGGCTGTTGGTCCAGAACGCGCCCACCACCTCGACGACGAGGAAGGTGGAGGTCAGGCCGAGCGCCCACCACAAGGGTTTCTCGTGGCGGATCTCGGATGGCAGGTGATCGTGGTCGTGGCCCATGGCAACAGCTCCTTTGCGATGGGAGGCAGGCTACGCCGGAGGGCGTTGGGAAACTATCACGGTGTTTATAACATTGCAGGCCACGCGGTCCCTCACCGGGCATGGCCCGGCGCTACCGGAGCGCGGCCGGCAACGCCAGGCCACGCCTGGCGGACGCAGCGGACCGACGTCCGCCTGCGGTCAGAACCCGAAGCGCAGGCTGGCCCAGTACGCGCGGCCCGGCTCGTTGTAGGTCGCCGCGCCGGCATCGCTGCTGTTGGCCTCGCGGAACAGGCGCTTGTCGGCCAGGTTGTTCACGCCGAAACCGAAGCTGACCGTCTCGGTCACCTTGTAGCGCGCTCACGCCCCAGATGTTGTACGCACCACGGTCCTGCAGCGCGATCGACGGATCGCAGGTGCCGGTGCAGCGCGGATCATTGTTGATGTTGGTGGTGGCCGGCTTCTGCTTGCCGTAGAAGGTGCCGGTCAGCAGCAGCGACAGCTTGTCGGTGGCCTGCCAGTCCAGCATCGTGTTGACGGTGTACTTCGGAATTACCGACAGCGGCTGGCCGGTGCTCTTGTTCTCGTTCTCCACCATGTAGGTGAAGTTGTTGCTCCACTTCAGGCGGTTGCCCTGCTCGCCCAGCAGCGGGACCACCAGGTTGCCTTCCAGACCCTGCACGATCGCCTTGGGTGCGTTCTCCCAGCGGAAGATGCGGCCCTTGGTGTCGGCGGTCAGCCCGATCTGGTTGTACCCGGCCTGGATCTTGTCCTTGTAGTCGTTGTGGAAGTAGGTCAACGACGCTTGCCAGCCGCTCTGCGGTGCCCACTCGATACCCAGTTCCTTGTTCAGGCTGGTTTCCGCCTTCAGGTCCGAGTTGCCGCGCATGTAGCAGCCGGCGCCCAGGCTCGGCAGTGCATTCGGGCAGCCATTGCCCCGGGTGTAATACAGATAGTCCGGATTCGACTGGTACAGGTTCGGCGCCTTGAATGCACGGGCGATACCGCCCTTCACCACCCAGTCGCTGTTGATGCGGAACTGCGCGTTGAGGCTGGGGCTGGTGTTGTTGCCGAACTGGCTGTGGTGGTCGAAGCGCAGGCCCGGGGTGACGATCCAGCGCTCGCCCAGGTAGATGTTGTCTTCCACGAACACGGCGGTGGTCTGCGCGTCGGACTTGCCGCGTGCGCGATCGGCCGACAGCCCCGGGATGCCGCCGCCGCTGCTGCTGGACTGGCTCATCGAGTACGGGTCGGTCAGGCGGCTGTCCAGGTATTCAAAGCCCAGCGTCCAGATGTTCTCGGCACCACCCAGCGTGGTCGGGAAACTGACTTCGCCGTCCAGCTGGTAGTTGCGCAGGCGCGAGGTCGACCAGTCGGTGCCGTTGAAGCTGCCCTCCGGGCCACCGGCCAGGCCTTCGTTGATGCGCGAGTTGTTCACCGCCTCCACTGCAGCCGTTACCCGCGAGGTCACATCACCCCAGCGGCCGCGATGGGTGATCGCGCCGGTGTTGCGGTACATGCGGTTGGTCTCGGCCTGCTGCTCGGCCAACGCCCCCAGATCGATCGGTGTCGAGGTACCGGTGGTGCTGACCGCGCGGTCGCCAGCATAGATGTTGCCCTGGCGACTGGTGCCGGCTTCGAATTCGACCACCTGGTTGGCGGTCACGTCCCAGCGCAGCAGCGCGTTGACATCGCGGTTCTTGACGCCCTCGCGACCGGCCGGCGGCACCGCGTTCGGATTCGTCGCGAAGTCACGATTGAGTTCCAGCGAATCGGCGTCGGTCTTGTTGAGATTGCCGTACAGGCGGAACGACAGGGTGTCGGTCATCGGCCCGCTCAGCTGCAGGCCGACGCGCTCGCTGCCGCCTTCGGCGCTGTGCTCGGGCACCAGGCCATACAGGTCGACCGCGCCGGTCAGGTCGCCGGTCGGGCGCTTGGTGATGATGTTGACCACGCCACCGGAAGCACCCGAGCCATAACGTGCCGCTGCAGGGCCACGCAGCACTTCGATGCGCTCGATCATTTCCGCCGGCACCCAGTTGGTATCGCCGCGGGTATTGCGCTCACCGCTGCGGCCCATGCGCACGGCGTCACGCGCACCGATGCGCTTGCCGTCGACCAGGATCAGGGTGTTTTCCGGGCCCATGCCACGCAGATCGATCTGGCGGTTGTTGCCGTACTGGCCCGAGGCACTGTTGCCGGTCAGGTTGACGCCGGGCATGGTGCGCAGCAGCTCGGCGATGTCGTTGGCCGGCGGGCGCCTGGCGATGTCCTCTGCGGTGATGGTGGAGGTACCCAGGGCCTGGCGCGCGATCTGCGAGGCGGTGACGTGCACCGTGTCGATATCGGTGGCGTCGGTTTCGGCGTGGGCGGTCAGAGCGCTGCCGGCCAGCAGGGCGGCAACGGCAAGCGCCAGCGGGCGCGGCGAAAGGACAACGGCAGGGGACATGATCAGGACCTTCTGGCAGGGCTACGGGGCCTCTGGCAAAGGGCTTGAGGCAACGACGAGGGGGAGGCGGAGCAGTCCTGCAGCAGGCACCTGCAGCCCGTTCCGTGCGCGCATTCTCCCATCAATGCGATTGATTCTCAAATGCGTTCACTCATTACCGCAGCGGCGCCGATGTGGTTTGCGCACCGTGCAACCCTGCACCGCGCGTAAACTGGCCGGCTAACCCGCCATCAACCGTATGCCGCCGCGGCCGATACCCGTGGTTTGCCGTACGCAGTCAGAGATCGACGTGGAACCACCCCAATTGGACGATGCCAGCCAGCCGCTGGCCGAGGCCTGGCAGCAGTGCCTGCTGCAGGCCGGCCCTGCCGCCACCGCGCTGCTCAAGGCCGCTGCTACCGATGCCCCACCCGCGCTGGCCCAGCGCTTTTACGAAGTACTGCTGCAGGACACCCGTGCGCGCCGTTTTCTGTCCCACGACCAGGTCAAGCAGCGCCTGCAGCCGGCCATGCAGCGCTGGCTGGCGCAGCTGCTGACCACTGATGCCAGCGGCATCGCCAACACCGTGGCCTCGCAGCGGATCATCGGCGACGTGCACGCCCGCGTCGGCATTCCGGTCGACCTGGTTACCCGCGGTGCGCGTGTGCTCAAGCACGAACTGTTCGTGCGCCTGCGCGACGATGCACCGGACAGCGACACCGCATTTGCCGCCATCGACTGCCTCAGCGCGATCATGGACATCGCCATGGAAGGCATGACCCTGGCCTACACCCACGCGCGCGAGCGCTCCACCCGTGCCGACGCCGCCTACCGGCTGTTCTCGCTGGTACAGAACGTTGGTACCGAACGCGAGCGCCAGCGCGCACTGCTGCTGGACTGGGAAAACGCCCTGCTCTACGCGTTGGCCGGCCACGTGCAGGCCAGCGACAACGCCAGCCTGGCTACCTCGGAGTTCGGCCTGTGGTTCACCCACAAGGGCATCCCCAGCTTCGGCGAAAGCAGCGAAACGCAGCAGGTGGGCCAGTTGATGGCCCGCATTGATGGCCACCTGCAGCGCGCGAGCGGCGATGCTCCGGCGCAGCGACTGGCGGTGCTGCCGGCCATCCGCGAGGACCTGGCCGCCATCCGCACCCTGATGACACTGCTGTTCGAGCGCATCGGCGAACTGGATGCCGGCAGCGACGCGCTGACCAACCTGCTCAACCGTCGCTTCCTGCCCACCGTGCTGCGCCGGGAAATCGAGCTGGCCACACGCAACCGCACACCATTCTCGCTGCTGCTGCTCGACCTGGATCACTTCAAGGCAATCAACGATGGCCACGGCCACGATGCCGGCGACCGCGCGTTGCAGCACGTCGCCGGCCTGCTCGGCCAGCTCACGCGCGGCAGCGACTACCTGTTCCGCTATGGCGGCGAAGAATTCGTGGTGGTACTGGTGGCTGCCAGCGAATCGCAGGCGACCGTGATCGCCGAGAGCCTGCGGCGGCAGATCGCACAGTCGCCGGTGGCACTGGCCAACGGCCAGGTGCTGGCACTGACCGCCAGCATCGGCGTGGCCGGCCACGACGGCCATCCGGACTACGAGCGGCTGATGGCCCGTGCCGACGCGGCAATGTACGAGGCCAAGCGCAGCGGCCGCAACCGCGTGGTGGTGGCCAGTGCGGACCTGCAGGAAGCGCCGGGACGGCGCGCACTGCAGCGATGACGGCAGGACAGGTAGAGTCGACCGCGGGTCGACTATCGCGCGCACCGCGGGGTTTTTCGCACGCAGGGCGAAGAGCAGTCGACTGACAGTCGACTCTACTGACAGCCGGCACTACCGATACGGCCGCCGGCCGCTGCTTTCACCGCCACCACCCGCCACGCTGCCCACCAGAGCAGCGCCAGCAACGCGATGCCCGCCCCCAACAGGCATACCGCCGGCCAGCCATGGCGCGCCTGCATCCACGGCCCGGCCGCTGCACCGGCACCACTGCCCACCGCATAGAACAGCATGTACAAAGCTACCAGGCGTCCATGCTGTTCAGCCGGCGCTGCAGCAGCAATGCCTGGTTTGATACGTGCAGTGCCTGCCCACCCAGGTCGAGCACAATCACGCCCAACAGCAGCAACGACAGCGACTGCGGCAGGCCCAGCAAGGGCCACCACGCAACCAGCATCAACAACAGCGCACCGACGCTGACCGGATGCGCGAAACCACGGTCCATCCAGTGCCCTACCCGCGCCGCCAGCAGCGCACCGATCACCCCGGCCAGGCCCAGTGCACCGATGGCGGCGGTCGACCAATGCAGCGGTGGCGCCGAGAGCGGCAAGGGTGCCGCCGCCCAGAACACATTGAGGCCGGCAAACAGCAGCAGTGCCAGCGGCCCACGTTCGCGCAGCGTTCGATCGCGGCGCAGCATGCCCAGCATCGAGCCCAGCAGCTCGCGCCAGCGTGGGGGAACCGACGGCACCGGTACTGGGGGCAGGCGCCGCCACAGCAGCGCCGCCAACCCCGCCATCACCATCGCTGACAACAGGTAGACCATCTGCCAGCCAAAGGCCGCCGCCACCGTACCGGACACCACGCGCGCCAGCAGCAGGCCGATGAACACGCCGCCCTGCACCACACCGACCACGCGACCGCGCTGCTCGGGCGGTGCCAGCATGGCGGTATAGGCGATCAGGCCCTGGGTCAGCGCCGTGCCCAGCAAGCCGGCCAGCAGCATGCCCGACAACAGCCAGCCCGCCGTGCGTGACGCTGCCAGCCACAGCAGCGCCAGCACCAATGCGATCAACTGCAGCCGCAGCAGGCGTCGCCGGTCACCACGGTCCGCCAGCGGCAGCAGGCCAAGCAACGCCAGCACGCTACCGGCCTGGGTAGCAGCCAGCACCGCGCCAGCCACGGCCCGCTCCAGCGCAAAGGCGCGTGCAAGCTGATCCAGCAGCGGCTGCGCGTAATAGACGTTGGCAACGCTGGCACCTGCGGCAACCGCGAGCAGGACCAGCAGCGGGCGGGGAAGCGATATGGCACTCATGATGTGGTTGCAATTTGAAACTTGATGCAGGCTACTGCCATTGGTTTTAAACTGCAACCACATCAGAGAGGTCCCCCATGCACGCCGACAGCCCCTGCCCCGTCGCCCGCAGCGCCGATCTGCTCGGTGACCGTTGGGCGCTGCTGGTCATCCGTGATGCCTTCGATGGCGTCACCCGTTTCGGTGATTTCCAGCGCAGCCTCGGTGCGGCGCGCAACATCCTCAGCGACCGCCTGCGCCGGCTGGTAGAGGCCGGCGTCCTGCAGCTGCAGCCGGCCTCCGATGGATCGGCCTACCAGGAATACGTGCTCACCGCCGCTGGCCAGGAACTGTTCCCGCTGCTGGTCGCGCTGCGCCAATGGGGTGAACGCCATCGCTTCGAGGCCGGTGAAGCCCATTCACAGCTGATCGAATCGGCGACGCGGCGGCCGCTGCCCTACATGCAGCCGCGCGGGCGCGACGGCCAGCCACTTCAGCCCACCGCCACCCGCGTGCGCAAGCTCAGGGACGGCGGGCGCGACACCTGATCCGCCCATTCGCGCACACCGACGAACACCCGCGCCGGTTAGCATCGGGTCTTTCCGCCACTGGATGCCGCCGATGTCGCGCGATCGCCCTTCCCTGCTGACCGCCCTGCTGTTGCCGCTGCTGGCCTGCGCCACAGCAACCACGCAGGCCCGCGAGGTTGCCGCGCCCGCCGACCACGTGCAGGCCGATGGCCCCTATATGTTCCGCCAGGGCGACCAGCTGCAGGCCAAATGGATCTGCGACGACAAGGTCGAGTCGCACACGCTTGCCACGCAGGCCGCAGGTACCGACATCGCCCCGCGCTGCGGCTACGAGCACACGGTGCACGTGGCTGCCCCGAATGCGCCTTCGGTTTCCGTGCTGCCGGCCGTGCCGCGCATCGTTGCGCTGTCCGACATCCATGGCCAGTACGGGTTGCTGGTGCGCCTGCTGCGCGCCCACCAGGTCATCGATGCCCAGGATCGCTGGGCGCTGGGCAAGGACACGCTGGTCATCGCCGGCGATGTGTTCGACCGCGGCCCGCAGGTGACCGAGGCCTTCTGGCTGCTGTATGGCCTGCAGCAGCAGGCGGCCGCCGCCGGCGGCGCGGTGCACTTCGTGCTCGGCAACCACGAAACCATGGTGCTGTACGACGACCTGCGCTACGTCAACCCGAAGTACCTGCGCAGCGCGCAGCTGCTCGGCCGCAGCTACCCGCAGCTGTACGGTGCCGATTCGGTGATCGGGCAGTGGCTGCGCACCCGCCCGGTGCTGCTGAAGATCGGCGACACCCTGTTCCTGCACGGCGGCATTTCGCCCGAGGCAGTGCAGCTGGCGCTGGACCCGGCGCGCACCAATGCGGCCTACCAGGCGTCACTGGGCCTGCCAAAGGCCGAAGTAAAGGCCGACCCGGCCACCGCACCGCTGTATGACGGCAAGACCAGCCCGATCTGGTACCGCGGCTACTTCGATGGCCGCCTCGACACCGCGGGGGTGCAGACCGTACTCGACCGCCTGCAGCTCAAACGCATCGTGGTCGGCCACACCTCGATGCCACACGTCAGCAGCTTCCATGGCGACCGCGTGATCGCCATCGACAGCAGCATCAAGAACGGCGAGAACGGCGAACTGCTGTTCATCGAAAATGGCAGGCTCAGCCGTGGCCTGCTGGATGGCTCGCGGGTGCCGCTGGCGCTCGGTGAGCCGGGCCTGCAGGACTGAATGGAGGGACAGCGCGACGGTGCCGGGAGGTGCCGACGCGCTCCACCTGCAGCCGGTTTGCGGCTACCCTCGGCAGCCGAGAGGCCCACCCCGTCCATCCGGTGGGCCTGACCGTTACAGGAGCCCCCGCGCATGCGCGTTCTGATTGCTGAAGACGACCCGGATATCGCCTCCGGCCTGTGCGCCTCGCTGCGCCGGCAGGGGCACGTGGTTGACCACGTCGACAACGGCGCGCACGCCGACGCGGCACTGGGCTCGACCCAGTACGCATTGCTGGTGCTGGACCTGGGCCTGCCTCAGCTGGATGGCCGCGATGTGCTGCAGCGCCTGCGTCAGCGCGGCGATGGCCTGGCGGTGCTGGTGGTGACCGCCCGCGACGGCCTGGCCGAGCGCGTGCGCGTGCTCGACCTGGGCGCCGATGACTACCTGGTCAAGCCGTTCGCGCTGGACGAGTTCGAAGCACGCGTGCGTGCGCAGCTGCGGCGGGTCACCAGCAATGGCAACCCGGACCTGCGCATCGGCCGCCTGCGCCTGGACCTGGCCGGGCACCGCGTGTGGATCGACGACCAGTCGCTGGAACTGACCGCGCGCGAGTTCGGCCTGCTGTCGGCACTGGCGGTACGCGCCGAGCGCATCGTGTCGCGCGCAACTGGTGGAGGCGCTGTGCGACTGGGGCCAGGACCTCACCGACAACGGCCTGGACATCGCCCTGCACCGCCTGCGCCGCAAGCTGCAGCCCGGCGGCATGGGCATCCGCACCGTGCGCGGGCTGGGCTACATGCTGGAAGACGCGCAGGACGAAAGCACGCCGTGATCAGTGGCCCGCCCAGCCTGCGCCGGCGCCTGCTCGCCTTTCTGGCGTTGCCGATGCTGGGCCTGCTCACCTTCAACACGATCCTGGCCTACTACGTTGCGCTGGACTATTCCAACCGCATCCACGACCGCAACCTGATCGACGACACGCATTCGTTCGCGCAGATGCTGAGCACCATGCCGGTGACCAGCGACCTGTCTCCGCAGGCGCGCTTCCTGATCGAGTACGACCCCGACGGCCATCGCTACTTCAACGTCGACAGCAGCCGCATGGGTACGCTCAGCGGCAATGCAGACTTCAGCCCGTACGCCCCTTCGCAGGACTGCACCGGTGTGCATCCGGCGCTGTACGACGGCAACCTCAATGGCCAGCAGGTGCGCATGGCCACCGTCTGCACGCAGGCGATGAACGATCCGCAGGACCAGCTGGCGGTGACCGTGGCCGAGAGCATGGCCGACCGCCGGCAGCGTGCGCGCGAGATCCTGATGATCATCATCCCGCTGATGACCATGCTGGCGCTGGGTACCGCAGCGCTGGTCTGGTTCGGCGTGACCTATGGCCTGCGCATCCTGACCCCGCTGAGGACCCGCCTGGCCCAGCGCCGCGGCGAACTGGCGCCGATCTCCGATGCCGACGTGCCCGAGGAGATCCAGCCACTGATCAGCACCATCGATGATCTGTTTGCCCGCCAGGCGGAAATGATCACCCTGCAGAACCGTTTCATCGCCGATGCCGCGCACCAGCTGCGTTCGCCGCTGGCGGGCATGGCCCTGCACGTGGACCAGGCGCTGGCACATGGCGACCCCGATACAGTGCGCGAGGCGCTGCAGCACATCCGCCGGCTCAACCAGCGCACCGCGCGGGTCAGCACCCAGCTGCTGGCACTGAGCCGGGCGCAGACCGTGCCCGATACCGTGGAGGCACTGGACCTGTGCGAGCTGGTACCGCAGTGGGTCGGCATGCGCGTACCGGAGGCGATCCGCGATGGCATCGATCTGGGCTACCGCGGCAGTCCCCATCCGCTGCGTGTACTCGGCAACGGCGCCATGCTGCAGGAAGCGCTGGACAACCTGATCGACAACGCCCTGCGTTATGCCGGCCGCAATGCAACCGTCACGGTGGGCGTGCACGCGCTGGACGACAATGATGTCGAACTGTATGTGGAAGACAACGGCCCTGGCGTGCCCGACGACGTGATGCCACGGCTGGGCGAGCGCTTCTTCCGGGCGCCGGGCACCGCTGCCAGCGGCACCGGCCTCGGCCTGGCCATCGCGCACGAGGCGGTGGAGCACTTCGGCGGCCGCCTGAGCTTCCTGAACCGCCCAGGTGGCGGACTGAAGGTCGCCATCACGCTGCCGCTGCTGAAGGCGCCCTGACCCGGCCCGGGGCGCTGAAAGGCTGGCGAAAATCGCGCTTGCGATCCTGCCATCCCCACTGCCGTCCCGGAGCCGCCAGGTGACCGAATCGCACGACTTCTTCCTCCCCGGTGGCCCACAGGGCGTGCTGCTGGTCCATGGCCTGACCGGCACCCCGGCGGAAATGCGCATGCTGGGCAAAGGGCTGAACAACGCCGGTTTCACCGTGCACGGCGTGCAGCTGCCCGGCCATTGCGGCAGCGTGGATGACCTGCTGGCGACCACCTGGGAACAGTGGTACCAGGGCGTGGAAGATGCGGCGGCAACCCTGCGCGGCAAGGTCGACCAGCTGTTCGTCGGCGGCCTGTCGATGGGCGCGGTGCTGTCGCTGGCACTGGCTGCACGTCGCCCCGAGTGGGTGTCCGGGGTTGGCGTATACGGCGCCACCTTCCGCTATGACGGCTGGAACATCCCCGCCGTGGCCCGCTTCTCGTTCCTGCTGCCGTGGTTCAAGCGCTTCAACATCGGCCGCGACCGCATGTTCATGGAAGAACCGCCGTACGGCCTACGTGACGAGCGCCTGCGTGCACAGGTCAGTGCCGCCATGCTGTCCGGCGACAGCGCCGCCGCCGGCCTGCCGGGCAACCCCTGGCACGCCCTGGCCGAAATGCGCGCCCTGAGCAACTGGACCCGCCGCCACCTGCACCAGGTCACCGCGCCGTGCCTGGTGATGCACGCCCGCGAGGACGACGTGGCCAGCATGGGCAACGCCGAGCTGGTGATGTCGCGGGTCAGCGGCCCGAAGGAACTGGTGGTGCTGGAAGACAGTTACCACATGATCACCATCGACCGCGAACGCCGCGATGTGATCCGCCGCAGCGCGCTTCTTCACCGAAATCGGTGAACGCACTGGCGTGCTCAAGGCGGTGGCCTGACATGGGGGCGCTTGCCACGCTGCTGTGGCTGGCCAATGTCGTGCTCGATACCGGTGGCCAGCTCGCCTTCAAGGCCGCCGCCAGCGACCCGCAGGAGGGCGAAGGACTGCAGCGCTGGAAACACATGCTCAGCCGTCCCTGGCTGTGGATCGGCATCGCCTGCTACGTGCTTGAGTTCGTCGCCTGGATCGCGTTCCTGTCGCTGGTGCCGCTGTCCAAGGGCGTGCTGCTGGGCTCGATCAACATCGTCGCGCTGATGATCGCCGGCCGTTTCCTGTTCCGCGAGAAACTCACGCCGCTGCGGGTGACCGGCATGCTGCTGGTCACCGCCGGCGTAGCCGTGGTGGGGGCCGGCTCATGAGGCGCCTGTATGTGATCGGCTTCCCGCTGCTGATGGCTTTCGACACGCTGGCCCAGCTGTGCTTCAAGTACGCCGGTGACGCCGCGTTGCCGGTCGAGGCCAACACCGCCTGGCTGCTGCGCGTGCTGTCGCAGCCGTGGGTTTACGGCGCCATCCTCGGCTACGTGGGTGCATTCTTCACCTGGATGAGCCTGCTGCGCCATGCGCCGATCGGTCCCGCCTTTGCTGCCTCACACCTGGAAGTGATCAGCGTGCTGCTGCTGTCGGCGTGGCTGTTGAACGAGCCGCTGACCCTGCACCATCTGCTCGGTGCGGTACTGATCGTGGCCGGCATCGTCTGCCTCGGCCGCGCCGAGGCGGACGACCCACACAGCCCTGCCGAAACCACGACGTGAGCACGCTGCAATGAGCCTGTTCGCGCGCGAACTGCCACCAACCGCCGGCCTGCCGATGCAGGCCAGCGATTTCCTTCCCGGTGGCGGCGACCTGCGTGACATCCTGGCCAGCCAGCTCGGCACACCGCCGCTGCAGCTGACCTGTTCCGGCACGCACGCGCTGCTGATCGCCCTGCGCACGCTGCGCAAGCGTGCGCCAAAGCGCGACACCGTGATCATGCCGGCCTATACCTGCCCGCTGGTGCCGATCGCGGTGCACAGCCTGGGCCTGCGCGTGCAGTTGTGCGATACCCGGCGCGGTCATTTCGACTTCGACCCCGGCCAGCTCAAGCGGCTGGCCGATGCGCGCACGCTGGCGATCCTGCCCACCCACCTGGGCGGGCGCATTGCCGATGTCGAGCTGGCCTGCGAAGTCGCCCGCAACGCCGGCACCTGGGTGATCGAAGATGCCGCGCAGGCACTCGGCGCACGGGTCGGCAACAGCAGTGTCGGCCTGCGCGGCGATATCGGATTCTTCAGCCTGGCCGCCGGCAAGGGGCTGAGCCTGCATGAAGGCGGCCTGCTGGTCAGCCGCGATGACGAACTGCGTGCTGCGCTGGCCGAACATGCCGTCCAGCACGTTCGCTCCAGCCTGCGCTGGGAGCTGCTGCGCAGCGTGCAGTTGCTGGGCCTTGCTGCCTGCTATCGCCCTTCGCTGCTGTCACTGGTGTATGGCAATCCACTGCGCAATGCGCTTCAGCGTGACGATCTGGAAGATGCGGTCGGTGACATTTTCCCGCTGGATATCCCGCAGCACCGGGTCAGCCAGTGGCGGCAGAACATCGGCGCGCATGCCGCGCGGCGCTTGCCGGCATTCCTTCAGGCCGGTCGGCTGCGTGCGTTGCAGCTGCGGGTGCAGCTGGCACAGCTGCCTGCCGTTGAGGTGGTCGATGGGCTGGCCGGTAGCGGTGGCACCTGGCCACTGTTGATGCTGCTGCTGCCCAGCCAACGCGCCCGCGATGCAGTACTGAAGGACTTGTGGCCACGCGGGCTTGGCGCCAGCCGCATGTTCATCCATGCCCTGCCCGGCTATGCCTACCTGCGCGGCATCGTGCCGCAGGACGACATGCCCAACGCACGCGACTTCGCCGCACGCATGCTGACCCTCGGCAACAGCGCCTGGCAGACCCGTGAAGAGACCGCCGAAATACTGCGGGCACTGGCCCGCGCGTGACGCCAGGACGCACGGATGGAGTGCGCCCCGCGCATTCATCCATGCACCTTCCTGAACGCTTTCCGCGCCCTGCAATGCAGGCTTTCAACAGGAAAGGAACGAGAAAGGCTGCCTGCCTACATTGAGCCTGGCCCGGCATCGCGCCGGACGTTCCTTTCATCGACGGACCTGCCCATGCACTGGAGCATCCTGTGTGACTTCGACGGCACCATCAGCCTCGAAGATGTCATCGACTCGCTGCTGGAGAAATACGGCCAGCCGGGCTGGCAGGAACTGGAAGACCAGTGGAAAGCGGGAAAGATCGGCTCGCGCGAATGCATGCAGGGCCAGGTCAGGCTGCTGAAGCTGGACCCGGCCACGCTCGACGCCCACCTGGACCAGGTGCAGATCGATCCGGGCTTTGCCGCCTTTGTCAGCCGTGCCGAACAGCTGGGCGTGCCGCTGCGCATCGTCAGCGACGGCCTGGACCATGCGATCCACCGCATCCTCGCCAACCACGGCCTGTCGCAACTGCCGGTGGTGGCCAACCACCTGCGCTGGTGCGATGACCACTGGGAACTGGAATCGCCCTACCAGGCCGAAGGCTGCCGCAGCGGCACCTGCAAGTGCACCTGCGCTGCGCAGGCGCGCCAACGAAGCACCGCGTGTGCTGATGATCGGCGATGGCAGTTCGGATTTCTGCGTCTCCGAAGATGCCGACTTCGTGTTCGCCAAGCGTCGCCTGATCACCCATTGCACCCATGCCGGCATCGAGCATGCCGCCATCGATACCTTCCACGATGCAATCGCACTGCTGCCGCGCCTGCTCGATGGCAGCCTGCTGCAGCCACGTCGTATCGACGCCAGCCCGCAGCCCGCCGTACTGCCCCTGCTGCTGGCCACCGCCTGAGCACTCCCTTCCAAGCACGCCCCCGCTACCTCTTTCGAACGTCCTTCACGGAACCGAACTGCATGAACATTTTTGACAAGAACGCCAACGCCGCCGCCTCCGACGCGCAGCTGCTGGCCGACGAAGCCCGTTACAGCTCCTTCGGCGATACCGTCCACTACGTCGACCCGCCGAAGATCTTCCAGCGCGGCGAAGGCAGCTACATGTTCGACGGTGCGGGCGTGCCCTACCTCGACCTGCAGATGTGGTACTCGGCCTGCAACTTCGGCTACAGCAACAAGCGTCTGAACGATGCGCTGAAGGACCAGATCGACACCCTGCCGCAAGTCGCCAGCCAGTACCTGCACCCGACCCGCGTGCAGCTGGCCAAGACCATTGCCGTGGACATGCATGAGAAGTTCGGCCTCGACGGCCGCGTGCATTTCAACGTCGGCGGCGCGCAGGCCATTGAAGACTCGCTGAAGATCGTGCGCAACGCGCGTGGCGGCAAGAGCCTGATGTTCGCCTTCGAGGGTGGTTACCACGGCCGTACCCTGGGTGCGTCGTCGATCACCTCCAGCTACCGCTACCGCCGCCGCTACGGCCACTTCGGCGAGCGCGCGATGTTCATTCCGTTCCCGTACCCGTTCCGTCGCCCGAAGGGCATGACCCCGGAAGAGTATTCCGACCATTGCGTGTGGCAGTTCGAGCGCCTGTTCGAAAGCGAATACAACGGCGTGTGGGATCCCAAGGTCGGCCAGGCGGAGTACGCCGCGTTCTATGTCGAGCCGATCCAGGGCACCGGCGGCTACGTCATCCCGCCGCGCAACTTCTTCACCGGCCTCAAGCGCGTGCTGGACAAGTACGGCATCCTGATGGTCGTCGATGAAATCCAGATGGGCTTCTGGCGCACCGGCAAGCTGTGGGCCATCGAGCACTTCGGCGTGACCCCGGACGTGCTGGTGTTCGGCAAGGCGCTGACCAACGGCCTGAACCCGCTGTCGGGCCTGTGGGCGCGCGAAGAGCTGATCAACCCGACCGTGTTCCCGCCGGGCTCTACCCACTCCACCTTCAACTCCAACCCGCTGGGCACCCGCCTGGGCCTGGAAGTGCTGAAGCTGGGCAAGGAAATGGATTACGAGCGCACCGTGCCGGAGAAGGGCGCGTACTTCCTCGACGGCCTGCGTGGCCTGCAGAAGCGCCACCCGGAAATCGGCGACGTCGACGGCCTGGGCCTGGCCCTGCGCGCGGAAATCTGCCAGACCGACGGCTACACGCCGAACAAGGAACTGCTGGATCGCATGGTCGACATCGGCTTGGCCGGTGACCTGCTGCACGACGGCAAGCGCATGGGCCTCGTGCTCGACGTGGGTGGCTGGTACAAGAACGTGATCACCTTCGCGCCGTCGCTGGACATCAGCTACGAAGAGATCGACCTGGCGATCACCCTGCTTGACCAGGCGCTGACCAAGGCCAAGGGCTGAGGTCCGATGCGCTGCCGGTTCCCGTGCCGATGGAAATGACGTCACGCGCGTCCAGCACCGCGCTGGAACCGGCCGCGCTGCTGGAGGGCTTCCTGGCCCACCCGCCGCTCGGATTCGAGGCAGGCCGCCTTCCCAGCGGCCTGCCGACCTTCCGTGCGCCACTGGACCTGACCACGACGATGGATGACGGGCTGCGCGGCAAGCTGCTTGGCCTGCCGCTGTCGCGCCTGTGGCGGCCGTGGATCACCTGGAAGACCCGCTTCGTCGGTGCCACCAGCACCGAGTACACCCCGCTGCCCGCGCACGTCGCACCAGAAGCATTGGCTGAGGACGTGACGCGTCACGCGATCGGCGATACGCGCCTTCTGGTGGTCAAGGACCTGGCGATCGATTCGCCGCTGCTGGACGACGCGGCCAACGCACACAGCGGTGCCTTCCTGCAGGCATTGCTGGCACGCGGCTTCGTCGAACTGGAAGGCATGCCGCTGGCCTGGGTGGCGATCGATTTCGATTCGATCGATGGCTATCTCGGCCGCCTGTCGTCTTCGCGCCGCAAGAACATCCGGCGCAAGCTGCGCTCGCGCGACGACCTGCAGATCGACTGCATCGCCACCGGCGATCCGGCCCTGGCCGACCCGCAGCTGCAGGCCGAACTGTATGCCTTGTACCTGGGCGTGTACGCGCAGAGCGCGGTGCATTTCGACCAGCTCGACCTGCCCTACTTCCAGCATCTTCTGGCCGACAGCCAGGGCCAGGGACGGATGTTCCTGTACCGCCACCAGGGCCAGCTGATCGGCTGGAACCTGTGTTACGTGCATGCGGGCAAGCTGGTGGACAAGTACATCGGCCTGGCCTATCCGCAGTCCCGCGAGCACAACCTGTACGCGGTGAGCTGGATGCACAACCTCGAATACGCGCTGCAGCACAGCCTGAGCCACTACGTGGCCGGCTGGACCGATTCGCGGATCAAGGCCGAACTGGGTGCCCGCTTCACCTCCACCCGGCATGCGATCCACGCCCGTTCCCCGCTGCTGCGCGCCCCCCCGCGCAGGGGCGCCCCGCACCCCCAGGGAGAACCCCAGAGAGGGGCGGCCCCGCCCCCCCGGCGCCCCCCCCGCCCCCCCGGCCCCGGGGGGGGGGCGCCCCCCCCCCCGGAGCCCCCCCCCCCCCCCCCCCCCCCCCCCCCCCCCCCCCCCCCCCCCCCCCCCCCCCCCCCCCCCCCTTCGCCACTGAAGTGCTGGCACCGTTGCCGGCCCCGCTCGGCACGGTCATGCTCGGCAGTGGCGACTTCCATCACCTCAGCCTGCCGCTGCTGCAGCGCATGCGCACGCAGGCGCCGTTCCAGCTGGTGGTGCTGGACAACCATCCGGACAACATGCGCTTCCCGTTCGGCATGCACTGCGGGTCGTGGGTGAACGCCGCCAGCAAGCTGCCGCAGATCTCGCACATCCACGTGCTCGGCATCACCTCCAGCGACATCGGCCTCGGCCATGCCTGGGAGAACCACTGGCGCCCGCTGATCGGCGGTCGCCTGACCTACTGGTGCATGGACGTGGACGTGGGCTGGGGGCATCGCCTCGGCATGGGCCACGCCTTCCGCCGTTTCGAGCATCCCGAAGCGCTGGTGGCCGCGTTCGCTGCCGAGCAGGCCAAGTCGCCGCAGCCGACCTACCTGTCGATCGACAAGGATGTGTTTGCCGAGGACGTGGCCCGCAGCAACTGGGATCAGGGCCGCTTCCAGCTGGAACACGCGCTGGTGGTGATCGAAGCCCTGCGCGCCGGCGGCCTGGTCGGCAGTGACATCACCGGTGAGGTGTCGCTGGCCAACTACCAGAGCCGCTTCAAACGCTGGCTGTCGTCGCTGGATGGCCAGCCTGACGTCAGCGCCGGGGATCTACCGCTGTGGCAGGCGCGGCACCAGCAGGTGAACCGCGAGCTGCTGGCGGCGATGGCCGCCGTGCCGACCGCCTGCTGACCGCGTCGGTAATGCCGGCCGTTGGCCAGCGTGGCTTCGGTAGTGCCGGCCGCTGGCCGGCAATGCCAACCAAGGTTGGCAACTACCAGACCCAGGCAGCGTCGGTCGTGCCGGACGCTGGTCGGCAACCTCATTGTTCCCGGGCTCACGGGGATGCCGGCCAGCGGCCGGCACTACACTGGACGCCTGCCCCAGGAGCCCTCGCCATGCCCCAGACCGTCATCCCCCAGCTGCGCATGCGCCACGCCGACACCACCCTGCCGTTCTACGTGCAGGGACTGGGCTTCGTGGTTGACTGGGAACACCGCTTCGAACCCGGCTTCCCGCTGTTCGCCCAGCTCACCCGCGACGGCCAGACGATCTTCCTCACCGAACACAGCGGCGACTGCGAGGTCGGCGGCGCGGTGTACTTCATCGTCGAGGACGTCGACGCCCTGCACTGCGCCTTCAGCGCCGCAGGCGTCCCCATCGAACAGCCGCCGCATGACACCGAATGGGGCAGCCGCGAGATGCTGCTGGTCGACCCCGACGGCAACCGTCTGCGCTTCGCCACCGACGCCAGCTGAACCGCCCGGCCTTGAGTTGTATATACGAAATATATACGCTTCGTATATCCACTCCACCAGGACCGCCCATGGGCATCGTCAACATCGATGACACCCTGCACGACCAGCTGCGCCGTGCCTGTACCGTCTCCAGCCGCTCGATCAACGCCCAGGCCAACTTCTGGATCCGGGTCGGCATGCTGTGCGAGCTGAACCCCACGCTGAGCTTCCAGGACATCGTCGCCAGCGAGCTGCGCGCGGCCGGCGTGCAGCCCCCGTTGCTGCCGCCGGGCCAGGTCTGAGCCAATGGGCATCATCAAGCGCCCCGACGAGATCGCGCTGATGGCCGAATCGGGTCGCCTGCTGGCGCAGGTGTTCGCCGCGCTCGACCAGCTGCCGTTGCAGGGCCGCAGCACGATGGAGATCAACGATTTCGTCGAACGCATGATCGTTGATGAGCTGCAGGCGAGGCCGGCCAGCAAGGGCCAGTACAGCTTCCCGTACGTGCTCAACACCTCGATCGACAACGTTGTCTGCCACGGCGTACCCAGCACCACCGACGTGCTGCGCAACGGCCAGATCGTCAACCTCGACATCACCCTGGAGAAGAACGGCTACATCGCCGACTCCAGCACCACCTATCTGGTCGGTGAGGTCGACTATGCCGCGCGCAGGCTGGTGCAGACCACCTACCAGGCGATGTGGAAAGGCATTGCCGCCGTGCGTCCTGGTGCGCGGCTGGGCGACATCGGCCACGCCATCGCCCGCCACGCGCGCAGCCACGGCTACAGCGTGGTGAAGGAATACTGCGGCCACGGCATCGGCCAGGAGATGCACGAGGAACCGCAGATCCTGCACTACGGCCATCCCAACACCGGCATGGTGCTGGAAGAAGGCATGGTGTTCACCATCGAACCGATGCTCAACCAGGGCAAGCCGGCCATCCGCCAGCAGCCGGACGAATGGCCGGTGTACACCCGCGACGGCAAGCTGTCGGCGCAGTTCGAGCATACGGTGGCGGTCACCCGCACCGGCGTGCGGGTACTGACCCTGCGCCCCGGCGAGACGCCGTTGTGCGCGGTGGATGCCGCCTAGAGTGGCCGTTGCTGCATCCCGGCACCCTCGTGCACGGCGCGCTTCCGTACCGTCAGCGGTTCGCGTACCCGCTGTGCCACATAGCCGACGCTGGCTGCGAGAATGAAGGTGTAACCAAGGAGTTCGGTGGTCTCCTCGATGGTGTTCTTGAACACGCGGATGTACTGGTCACCCAGCAGTCCGGTCCACAACGACGTCATGCCGATCAGACGCGAATAGAACAGCAGCAGAACCAGGCCGATCGTCATCACGGTACCCGGCCGGGATACGAGAAAACGCACCAGCGCCGGCATGGCCCGGCGCCAGTCGCGGCTGGCCCAGGCCAGTGAACCGATGATCAGCACGGCCACCGGGTACTTCCAGAAGCCGTGTGCGATCAGGTCCAGCGCCTCATCCATTTCACGCAGGAGCATGCAGGCGAACAGCGCGGCCGCCAGAACGGCAAAGGCCCGATCATCGGCACGTCGCAATGCAAGCCGGACGAAGGCAGCCACGCTGGCGACCAGGAAGCCTTCCTGGGTCAGTTCGACCAGCGACCACTCGCCGACTGCATTGCCCAGCCAATGGATGTCGAGCCAGGCCAACGCAGGCGGAAGCGCCATCATCAGGCCGAACAGGAAGGTGCGCCCCAGGTGGGACAGGAGCAGCTGTAGATTGTCTTTCATGCAACACCGATGCCGCGCCGTGGCGGTCGTACAACGAGAACACAGGCAACCGGGGGGCTGCCGAACGACGGCATGCGCGGCGGGGTCGCGACCAGGCGCGCATTATCCGCGCTGTATCCGGCCACGTGAACCGTACCGGTGGAACACATACGCAACACCGGCGTACGTCACGCACTCATGGCGATAAAGGACGCAGCAGCAACAACGTCGCCAGGCAGAACATGAAGATCGCCACGCCTGCATCCAGCACACGCCAGGCGCCCGGCCTGCGGAACACCGGCTGCAACAGGCGCGCCATAGCCCAGCGTGCAGAACCAGACCACACTGGCAATGCAGGCACCGGCGGCGAAGGCCCAGCGCAGATCGCCCGGGTAACGCGTGGACAGACTGCCCAGCAGCACCACGGTATCCAGATAGACGTGCGGGTTGAGCAGGGTGAAGGCCAGGCAGGTCAGCAGTACCTGCCGTCCGCTGCCGCCCTGCGCCTCGGCGGCGGCCAGCGCACTGCCACCGCGCCGTGCGCGCAGCCCCGCCTGCAGGCCATACCAGAGCAGGAAGCCCGCACCACCGAAGCGCAGCACCTGCAGCAGCAGGGGCCACTGCAGCACCAGCGCGCCCATGCCGCCGACGCCGGCCAGGATCAGCACGATGTCCGCGCCGGCACAGGCCAGCACCACCCTGCCCACATGGCGCTGCTGCAGGCCCTGGCGCAGCACGAAGGCGTTCTGCGCACCGATGGCGATGATCAGGCCGGCACCTGCGAACAGGCCGGCGGCGGTAGCGGCGATCCACATCAGGACAGACCAGGCAGCGAGAGGACGCGCAGGGTGCGGCCGCTGACCCTGTTTAGACAATCTGATTTTTCTTTATCCTGTGCAGGAAAACTGAAGAGGCACCGGCATGGATCTGGTACATCCGCAACTGGCCGCGTTTGCTGCGGTGCTGGAAGAAGGCAGCTTCGACGCCGCGGCACGCCGCCTGTCGATCAGCCCGTCGGCCCTGTCGCAACGGATCAAGGCGCTGGAGGACAGGCTCGGCCAGGTACTGGTGGTACGTCAGGCACCGTGCCGGCCCACCGCCGCAGGCGAAGCGCTGCT
Organism: Stenotrophomonas sp. 93052_Sma; assembly: GCF_056481145.1. NCBI lineage: Bacteria > Pseudomonadati > Pseudomonadota > Gammaproteobacteria > Lysobacterales > Lysobacteraceae > Stenotrophomonas > Stenotrophomonas sp. 93052_Sma. Next base: position 1,385,557 of record NZ_CM151134.1, on the reverse strand, counting down.
GCGCCGGGTCCGGCCGATGCAGGCGCTGGAGGCCGAGGCATTGGCCGAACTGCTGCCCGAACGCGGCAGCGATGCCGCGCGCACGCCGATCCCGTTGGCGGTCAACGATGACTCGCTCGATACCTGGTTCGTGCCGGCCATCGCCGAACTGCACCAGCGCCATGGCTACCTGTTCGACCTGCGCATGGATGACCAGGACCATACCCTGCAGCTGCTGCGCGATGGCAGCGTGCTCGGCGCGGTCACTGCCGAAAGCCAACCGGTGAAGGGCTGCAACGTGCATCCGCTCGGCGCCATGCGTTACCACGCCATCGCCTCGCCCGGCTTCGCCCGCCAGTACTTCCGCGACGGCATGCAGGCCACGGCCCTGGCGCGCACCGATGCTGGTGTTCAACCGCAAGGATGAACTGCAGTGGCGCTTCGTGCGGCGCCTGACCCGCGCCCGCCTGCAGCCACCGCTACACTACCTGCCCTCCTCCACCGGTTTCGTCGAAGCCGCTGCGTGCGGACTCGGCTGGGGCATGGCCCCGGAAACCCTGGTCGCGCCCGCCGTGCGCGCCGGCCGCGTGGTGGTACTGGAACCCCGCCGCTGGCTCGATGTGCCGTTGTACTGGCAGCATGCCGCCGTACGCTCAAGCACGCTGCAGCACATCACCCAGGCGCTGCGCACTGCGGCCAGCAGCACCCTACGATGAGGACAATCCAATGACCGCAGACCCGGGCTTCACGCCGCACGCACTACCGTTTGCGCACTTCTTCACCATTGGGACGGCATGGGCGTGATCGGCCGACGTACAAGGATGCACGGCGCGAAGGCCGCGCTGGCGCTGGCAGCCTGCCTGCCACTGGCTGCAGCGGCGCAGACTCTCACCGATGCACCCGCATTGGACTGGGAACAGGCGCGGCAGCGGCTGGAGCAGGTCTCCGACGCACTGGCCGCCGCTGATGCAGCGGTGCGCAACAAGCAGGACCTGCAGGACGCCACCCGCCTGCTGCGCCTGCCGGAGATCACCGGCGAAGTGCGCCGGCTGCAGTTCCAGAAGACCCTCACCCTGCCACTGGGTTCGCTGGCACCGGTGGCCGAGGCCTATGGCATCGACTCGCCGCTGTCGTTCACCGAACGCGACTGGCGTACCCGCCCGGTGGTGACCGCGGTGCTGCCGCTGTACACCGGCGGCGTGATTCCGGCTGCGCAACGTGCGGCCAGCGCCGCCCACGAACAGGCCAGTGCCGAGCGCGAGGCTCAGCGCCAATCGCTGACCGTACAGCTGGCCCAGGCCTATTTCGGCCAGCGCCTGGCCGAGCAGGCGGTAGATGTGCGGCGCGACGTACGCGATGGCCTCAACCGCCACCTGTCCGACGCGGAGAAGCTGGAACGCGAGGGCTTCGCCACCCGCGCCCAGCGCCTGCAGGCCACCGTGGCCCGCGACAAGGCCGAGCGCGAATACCAGAAAACGGTGAACGACCTGGCCACGCTGAAGGCGGCGCTGGCCACGCTGCTGCGCAGTGGTGGCGAGGTGCAGCCGGTGTCGCCGTTGTTCGTGCAGCGCGTGCCGCTGGAACCGGTGGCCAGCTTCGAGCGTACTGCGCAGGCACGCCAGCCGCAGATCGCACGCCTGCGGGCGATGGTGGCACAGGCCGAACAGGGCGTGCGCGTGCAGCAGGCCAAGCTGAAGCCACAGATCTTCGCCTTCGGCCAGTACGACTTCCGCCGCCGTGACGAGATGTTGACCGATCCGGACTGGGCATTCGGCATCGGCCTGAAGTACACCTTCCTGTCGCCGAACTCGCGGCCGGCGCAGATCAGCGCCGCGCGTGCACAGCAGGAACAGGCCGAAGCAGGCCTGCGCGAGGCCGAGAACCAGGTCGCGCTGGGCGTGCGCAAGGCCTGGAACGAGTTGGAAACCGCGCGCCAGCAGTACGTGCTGCTCGACAGCAGCATCGCCCAGGCACAGGAAAACCTGCGCCTGCAGGAGCTGGCGTTCCGCGAAGGCCAGGCGACTTCGCTGGATGTGATCGACGCGCGGCTCGGCCTCGGCGGCGCCCGCGTCGAGCGCGCACAGGCCGCCTACCAATACGATATTGCGCTGGCACAGTTGCTGGAGGTCAGTGGACAGATGGACCGTTTCGAAGAGTTCCGGCGGCGTGCGGACGAGGTGATCGACCATGAGTGATGTGCTGCACGACGATGCAACGACGCCCCCGGCCAAGCGCCGCCTGGGCCCGATCCTGATAGTGGTGCTGCTGGTCGTGGTGGTGCTCGGCCTGTGGCTGGCCTGGCGCAGCCCCGCCGACCAGATCCAGGGCATGGCCGATGCGGACACGATCAACGTGGCCGCCAAGATCACCGCGCGCGTGGCCGAGCTGAAGGTGCGCGAGGGCGACCGCGTGCAGCTCCGGGCAGGTGCTGTTCCTGCTCGACAGCCCCGAAGTGGCCGCCAAGGAACAGCAGGCGCACGGCGCATTGGCCGCCGCGCAGGCGGTGGCCGACAAGGCCGACGAAGGTGCGCGCAGCGAAGACATCCGCGCCGCCGAAGCCAACTGGAAGCGGGCTGAAGCCGGTGCGACGCTGGCTGAAGCGACCTACCAGCGCGTGCAGAACCTGTTCAACGAAGGGGTGATGACCCGGCAGAAGCGCGATGAAGCGCATGCCCAGGCCGCCAGTTCGCGCGAACTGGCGCGTGCCGCCCGCGCGCAGTACGACATGGCCTTGGCCGGCGCACGCGAGCAGGACAAGCGTGCCGCGCAGGGCCAGGTGGAGCAGGCACAGGGCGCGGTGGCCGAGGTCAACGCAGCGCGCGTCGAAGTGGAAGGGCGCGCCGGTGGCCGGCGAGATCAACAAGCGCATGGCCGACCCGGGCGAACTGGTGCCAGCGGGCTATCCGGTGTTCACCCTGGTCGACATCGACCGCATGTGGGTGGCGATGAACCTGCGCGAATCGCAGATGCAGGGCCTGAAGGTCGGCAGCAAGCTGCGGGGCAGCGTGCCGGCGCTTGGCCAGGACGGCGAGTTCGAGGTTTATTTCATCAATCCGGCCGGTGACTATGCGACCTGGCGGACCACCCGCCAGTCGTCCGGCTACGACGTCCGCAGCTTCGAGGTGCGGGTGCGCCCGGTACGCCGCATCGAGGGCTTCCGCCCCGGCATGAGCGTGCTGTTCGCATGGCCCCAGCACTGAGCCCCGACAGCAGCAGCTTCGCCGCCAGCTGGCGGCGTGAGCTGCGGTCGCTGCGCGGCAACCGCGCCGACCTGCTGCTGGTCACCCTGCTGCCGCTGCTGATGCTGGCCGTGATGGCGTGGATGTTCACGCCCTCGGTGATGCGCGACATCCCGATCGCCGTGGTCGACCTCGACCACAGCAGCGACAGCCGCCTGCTGCTGCGCATGCTCGATGCCAGCCCCGGCGTGCGCATCGCCAGCCAGCCTGCGGACATGCAGGACGCACGTTCGCAGCTGCGTCGGCTGGATGTGTTCGCCATCGTGCTGGTGCCGCGCGATGTCACCCGGCAGGCGTTGCGTGGGCGCCAGGGCACGGTGTTCGCCTATTACAACGCCACCTACATGACCACCGGCCAGTCCGCGGCGCGCGATATCGGCGACGCGGTCTCGGCCTGGAACGCACGCCTGCTGCGCGAGCGCATCGGCCTGCAGGTCGGCCCGGGCAAGCTGCGTGCGGCACCGATCGCGGTGCAGTCGGACATCCTGTACAACCCGGCGCGCAGCTACGAGCTGTTCCTGCTGCCGCTGATCTTCCCGGCGGTGTTGTCGCTGGTGCTGGCACTTGCGGTGGCCGGCAGCCTCGGCCGAGAAATCCGCGACGGCACCCTGCCCGCCTGGCTGGGCCGCACGCCGTGGCTGGCGATTGCCGGCAAGGTCGCGCCGTACATCCTGCTGTTCTCGCTGTATGGCGCGCTCGGCATCGGCTACCTGGCCTGGCTGCGCGGTGATGGTGTGGCCGGCAGCGTGCTCCTGCTGCTGCTCGCTCAACCCCTGTTCTATCTGGCCACCGCCGCCTACGCGCTGTTCTTCGTCGGCGTCACCCGCGACATGGGTACCGCACTGTCCGCGGTCGGCCTCAGCATCGGTACTGCACTGGCATTTTCCAGCGCCACCTTCCCGGTGCTGGACGGGCCGCTATTCACCCGCGTCTGGCATCAGCTGCTGCCGCTCAGCGCCTATATCAAGCTGCAGACCCAGCAACAGTTCATCGGTTCGCCGCTGCAGGTTTCGGTATGGCCGCTGGCCACGTTGCTGCTGATGTCAGTGGTGCCTGGCGGCATCGGTGGGCTGCGCCTGATCGCCTTCGCGCGTACGCCCGAAGCCGCGCAAGCGGCGGGGGCCGACGCATGAGCGCACTCTGGCGCAGCCTGCGGCAGACCCTGATGGCGGTGCTGTGCGACCGCTATGCGATCGTAGTGATGGTCGGCGCGGTAATCCTGTACTCGTTCTTCTACCCGGCCGCGTATCGCCACCAGGTGGCCGGCAACCTGCCGGTACTGGTGGTGGATGAAGACCACAGTGCCACCAGCCGCGAGCTGCTGCGGAAGCTCGACGCGTTGCGGGTCGCACGCGTGGTCGGGCAGCCTGCGGACATCGACAGCGCGCCAGCAGCTGGAAGCCGGTCATGCCGAAGGCATCGTGCTGATCCCGGCCAACCTGGAGCGCGACATCCTGCGCGGCCACCCGGCCAAGCTGGTGCTGCTCGGCAACGGCGCCTACCTGGGCCGCGCCAGCTGGGTGCTGGGCAGCGTGGCCGATGCACTGGGTGCGTTCGGACGTGATGCCGTGGTCGGCCAGGCCGCCTTCATGGGCGCACCGCAGGCACCACCGGTCACGCTGGTGCAGCGCCCGCTGTACAACACCCAGGAAGGCTACGGCAGCGCCATCGTGCCCGGCGTGGCCGAGCTGATCGTGCACCAGACCCTGCTGATGGGCATCGGCGTCCTGCTCGGTGGCCGTCGTCTCGCACTCGGCCGGCGCCTGCGCTTCGACCTGCCGACCCTGGCCGGTATGGCACTGGGCTTCGGCCTGATCGGCCTGTTTGGCCTGTTCTATTACGCCGGCTTCACCGCCTGGGTGCAGGACTACCCGCGCGGCGGCAATCCGCTGGGCCAGCTGCTGGGCGGCACCTTGTTCATCGCCGCCACCGTGGCCTTCGGGCTGTTCGTCGGCAGTTTCTTCCGCACCCGCGAACGCGCCTTCCAGTACATCATCGCCACCTCGATCCCGCTGTTCTTCCTGGCCAACCTGTCGTGGCCGGCAGTGATGACGCCACCACCGCTGGTCTGGCTGGCGCAGCTGCTGCCCACCACCTCGGGCATCAACCTGATGGTGCGCCTGAACCAGATGGACGCCCGCCTGGCCGAAGTCAGCCACGAACTGGTCACCCTCACCGCCCTGCTGCTGCTCTACGGCAGCCTCGCCAGCTGGCGCCTCCTCGCAAAAAAGGGGACGGAGGGGATTAAGTCGTAAACGGCAGATTGGGGGATTGCGACTTAATCCCCTCCGTCCCCTTTTTCCGTAACGACGAACGCCGGCGCTGGGCCGGCGTTCGAGTACTGCGGTGTGGAAGGGGAAGCGGGGTCTGGCTGCGATCGATCAGCGGTAGACGCGTTCGCAGCGGCGTTCCACCACGCGGTCGCCGTTCTTCTGCTGGCTGTTGCCCTGGATCTGGCGACCGGCTGCACCACCTGCAACGGCGCCTGCCACGGTGGCCAGCTTCTTGCCGTTGCCGCCGCCTACCTGGTTGCCGAGCAGGCCACCGATCACGGCGCCGGTGGCGGTACCCGTGATGCGGTTCGGATCGCGCGAGTTGCGCTGCACTTCCACGTTCTTGCAGACCACGCGGCTGCCGTCGTTGAACTTGCGTCCCTCATCGCGCGGGCCATAGGTCTGCGCGCCGGCCACCGACGAAGCCGCCAGCAGGGTGCCCAGCACAAGCAATCGGGTCGAGGTCTTCATGGCCATCTCCTGAGTTCCGGTATGGCGCCAGTGTCCTCCCGCAGTTGGCAACCGGAAGTGAAATGCGCGTGTCCGCCACTTCATCGGCCATCGCACGTTCAGGAAGAAAATCCGCGCCCATCGCGACCAGCCGTCGCGATGGGCGCCGTCTCCCTGCCGGCCTTGCCCTCTTCTAGAACTCTTCCCAGCCACCCGCATTGGCAGCCAGCGTCGGCTCGATCCGCGGCGACAGCACCGCGGGCCGGCGTACCGGCGCAACCGATGCCGCCACGGCAGCCAGCGCCGGGCGCACCGCGGCGGCGGCGGTCACCGCCCCCGTGCGGAACACCGAAACCGCCTCGGCCAGCAGGTTGGCCTGCTCCTCCATCGAGCGCGCTGCAGCACTGGCTTCTTCGACCAGCGCCGCATTCTGCTGCGTGGTCTCATCCATCTGCACCACCGCCTGGTTGACCTGTTCGATGCCCGAGCTCTGCTCCTGGGAGGCAGCAGAGATATCGGCCATGATGTCGGTCACGCGCTGCACCGAGGCCACGATCTCGCCCATCGTGGTGCCCGCCTGGCGGACCAGCGCCGAGCCGTCGGCGACCTTGCCGACCGAATCCTCGATCAGCCCCTTGATCTCCTTGGCCGCACCCGCCGAGCGCTGCGCCAGCGTACGCACTTCGCTGGCCACCACTGCAAAGCCCCTGCCCTGCTCGCCGGCACGCGCAGCTTCGACCGCCGCGTTCAGCGCGAGGATATTGGTCTGGAAGGCGATGCCATCGATGACGCTGATGATCTCGGCGATCTTCTTCGACGATGCCTCGATGGCCGACATCGTGGTGACCACCTGGCCCACCACTTCACCGCCCTGGGAAGCAACACCATGCGCGCCGATGGCCAATTGGTTGGCCTGCCGTGCATGCTCGGCATTCTGCTTCACGGTGGAGGTCAGTTCCTCCATCGATGCTGCCGTTTCTTCCAGGTTCGCCGCCTGCTGTTCGGTACGCCGCGACAGGTCGGTGTTGCCCGAAGCAATTTCACCTGCGGCCAGATTGATGCTGGAGGCGCTGGACTGGATGCGGCCGACGATCTGCTTGAGCTGGTCGACGGTGGCATTGCAGTCATCACGCATGCGCGCGAACACGCCATGGAAATCACCCTGCATGCGCACGGTCAGGTCGCCGCGCGAGATGGCCTGCAGCAGGGTCGAGACCTGCACCAGGTTCTCGTCGGTGGTCTGCATCAGGCGGTTGAGCCCGGCCACCATGTCGCGGAAATCATAGGCGAAGCGATCTTCGTCGCCGCGCAGGCTGAAGTCGCCTGCCGCAGCCGCTGTCGCCAACCGACGGATCTCGCTGTTGATCGCCGACAGGCTGGACTTGGTTTCGTCCATCGCCTGGGTGATCGCCGCCTTCTCGCCGGGCAGCGGGTCCATGTCCACCGACAGATCGCCGCGTGCGTAGTGTTTCATCACCTCGATCAGCCGGTTCTGTACCTGCACGTGCGATCCAACCAGCGCATTGGTCTCATGCACCATGCGCCCGTAGTCACCGGGGAACGCGCTCTCGTCCATGCGGTAGCTGAGGCTGCCGGCATCGTGCTGGCGGGCCAGCTCCGCCTGTGCCGCCATCACCGACTGCAGCTGTGCCTGCATGCGCTGCATCGACTTCAGCAGCTGGGTCACCTCGTCGTTGCCGGTGGCGTCGATGCTGCTGTCCAGGCGGCCACTGGCGATGCCGTCGGCCAGCTTCACCGCTCCTTCCAGCGGGCGGGTCAGGCTGCGGGTGATCGCCCAGGCCGCCAACGTCCCCAGCAACAGGCTCAGTGCCCCGAACGCGATCGACAGCGTGCCGGTCCACGATTCGGTTGCGCGGTACTCTTCGCGGCTGCGTTCGGTCAGTGTTTCCTGGTGGCGCAGCAGGGCCGAAATGGATTCATTCCAGGCCGTTGCCAATCCGTGCTCGGCCAGCAGCTCCTTCGCTGCACCATCGAAATCCCCCGCCTTCATGCGCTCATGCAATTGCTGGGTTGATGCATCGGTGGCCTTGCGAGCCGCCTCGATGCGCGCGACCAGGGTATCGCCGGTAGCGTCACGCGGAATCTTGATGTACTTGGCCCAGATACCGTCATAGGTCCGCGACAACTCCTGGGCACGCTGGTAATCCTTGTCGAACTCGTCACCCCGCTTGATCACCATCAGGCGACGATGCATCAGCACCGCGTTGTTGGTATCAAGCATGTCATTCAACAGGCGCATCTTCACCATGTTGACGTCCACCACTTTCTCGAACTGGGCGGATTTCAGCTGATTCCCATACAGCACCAGACCGACGATGGCCATGATGAACAGCAGCAGCAGACCGAAGCCGGCGCCAAGCCGGGATCCCACACGGAGATTACGTAAGGCAAGCATCTCAATTCCCTTGATCGTGGCCGTACGTTCGATGGCGGCGCAGCGGAGGGAAACTTTACGGGACTTTATATATGGACCGATCCAAATATATGGAACTGTGCAGGCAGTCAGAAAATGCGGCGACCGATAATGGCGCCATATCCTTATCGAATACCGCTGCCACGCCAGCGCCCGATGAAAATCACGCAGGATTAACACCATAATAACGCCACCCCATCCAGGGCGGTCCGGATTATCTGCGCCGGACACAACCGTCGCCCAGGAGCGCTACAGTCTGCAGATGACACGGATCCTGCACATCGAAGGCGCGTCCATCAACGACATCGCCAGCCTCTACGTGGAAATCAATCGTGTATTCATGGCCGACGAAGACTGGCGGCTGGGCGCAAGCCTGGACGCGCTTGATGACCTGCTGCACGGGGGCTACGGCGCTCGCCGGTCATGCCACCGCCACGGTGGTGTGGCGCGACATCGCCCACAGCCGCGAGGCACTGGGCCGCGAGACCACACGCGCCTGGCTGCAGTCGAAACTCGATCAGGGCGGCAGGTTCAACGGTCCGGCCATCCACGCTCAGTTGACGGCACTGTCACTTGGCCAGGGACAGACCTACTTCGAGATCGTCATGGAGATCTTCGGCAGCCATCCGCAGATCACCCTGGTGCCAGGCTGAGCACTCTGCAGCAACCAGCCGCATCAACTCAAAGCTTGGCCAGGGCCTCGCCCAGCCGGCGTGGGAACGCCACTTCGCTGGCCAGGTGCCATGCGCGTGCATTGGCGCCCAGCCGGCTCCACTCGGCCTCATCCATCGCCAGCGCACGCTCGACGGCCTGTTCCAGCGCCTTCTCATCCACATGCCAGGTCCTGGACAGATGGCAGGGCTCGCCCTCGTGCGCGGCAACCAGGATGCCGCGGCTGTCGTCGATCATCTGGTTCATCGGCGCGCCGTCGCAGGTGATCACCACCGCCCCGCAGCTCATCGCTTCCACCAGGTAATGGCCCCAGCCTTCGGTCTGCGACAGGCACAGGTGGAACGCATGTTCGTTCTGCAGGCGCTGCACCTCCTGGTCGGGCAGGCGCTCGCGGACGATCCGCAGGTTCGCGGCCCCGCCCTCATCTTCGTCCGAAGGGCCGCCGCGCAGGATGGTCAGCAAGGGCCACTCTGGGTGCCGCTTCCAGACATTGACGAGTGCAGCCGTCCCCTTCATGCGACTGGTACCAGCTGCATGCAGGAAGCTGCGCGGTCTGCGCGGCACCGCCGGGTCGTAGCGGTCACGGCTGCAGAAACCGACTTCCAGCGCGCATGCCCAGCGCATTGAAGATGCGCGTGGCGTCTTCGGTCTTGGTCAACAACGCATCGAACCGCGGCAGGATCCGCAGGCTGCGTGCGGACACCCATTCCGGATTCGGAATCAACAGATTGACCTCGGCCAGTCCGAAGCTTGCCGGCCGGACATGCTCCAGCGAGATGTTGATGTCGAACCGGGCCGGCGTGCGCCCCAGGCTCAGCCACGAGGCCAGCAGCCTGCGCAGGCGCATCCCGCGGAGCTTCCAGGCCCCCCCATTGCGCACCGCGTCCAGACGGCTGACCGTCACCGTGTGCCCGAGCTGCTGCAACGAGCGCTCGATCACCTGGATGTCATGGGACAGGCCACGCTGGTTGTCGGCGGCCAGCAGGTGGATATGCGCCATCAGGAGGGACTCCCTGGCCGGCGCAGGTCGCGCGCAGGCAAGGCGGTCGCCAGCATGAAGCCCAGCACCAGGTAGAAATAGAACGAATGCGGCATCGCCCGGTAGAACACGTTGTCCGTGAACGCCGACAGCGCATAGACGATGACCACGGCAAGTCCGGCGGTGGCGATCATCGCGGTGATGTCGTCGGCGTGGCCGAGACGTCGCACGAAATGAATGCCGGGCAGGATGAAGACCAGCAGCATGATCAGCAGCAACGGCACGCCACCGGTCACCGCCGCTTCCAGGTACTCGTTGTGCGGGTGGTTGTAGCGGAAGATCGACTCGGACACCTCGCCGCGGGCGATGCCCTCACGTGCATAGGTACCGAACTGGTTCAGGCCCACCCCTGCCACGGGATGCTCGGCGAAGGCGTCGACCGCCACGCCCCACATAGCGATGCGCTCACGGACCGAGCCGACCTCGTTTTCCTGGTTGAAACCGGAGATCTCGCCACTGACCTCACCGAAGCGCTGGATCACCTCATGGTTCAGCACCGAGGTGGCACCGACCACGCCAATGACCAGGGCACCGACGAAGGCCAGTGCCCCCCGCCAGCGCCGGGTGCGCCGGACGTGCACCGCAATCACCATCAGCATGGCGGGAATGAACGCCAGGATCGGCCCGCGGCTCTGCGCCAGGATCGAACCGTAGACGCCAACGGCGATGGCCACGCCGTGCAGCCAGCGTTCGGCCGGATGCACATTGGGCTGGATCAACCGGATGACCGAGAACAACGCCATGCACAGCGTCACCATGGTGAACTCGATCGCCGTCCATTCGCCGCCACTGAAACCGTGCGCGCTGTTCAAGGCCCATCACGTGGTGCTGCACGATGCACGACCCGCCGAAGACCAGGGTGGACACGGCGAAGATCTTCCAGATCAGGCGCCAGTCCAGCGCAGTGGCGAACACGGCAGCGGTACCCAGGTAGAGCAGTGTCTGCGCCGGCAGATCCAGCTCGTTCCAGCGCAGCCCGTGCCAGAGGATGCTGTAGAAGGCATAGGCCAGGCGCAGGAAGCAGACGATCACGATGAACCGGGCGATGCGGTAGCGCAGGCGGACATCGGGCTGGCGGCGGATCAGAACCACGCCGGTGACCAGCAGGGCCAGCAGCAGCACCGCCTTCAGCAAGGTGTAGGGTGCGGAGCCGGCAAGCGGAACGATGGCGACCAGGATGCTCAGCAGGACGGTACGCCAGGTGTAACGAGGTTCGGCGGCCATGCAGGCTGCAGTCATGCTTGTTCTTTCCATCAACGCCCGCCCGGGGGATAAGTCGCCCCGGTTTCCATGGAGGCCGCTTGGCGGAAATCGCCGGGGCTGACACTACCGTGGGCCCCTGGGGAAATCAACCAAAGTGCCGGCGCAGGGGCGCAGGCGTTGGCACACGGACAGCCCCCGGGCCCAGCACGGGTGCCGCGGATCATCGACCTCCCCAGGTCGCTACACTAATGGCCTCTCCGGCCATGCCTGCGCGTGGCCACGCCCCGACGCCCTGCCAAGACGCGAAACGCCCCAAGTGACTGATACAAAAGACAACACCAGCAACGCCAAGGCGTCCAAGGAACACACCCCGCTGATGAAGCAGTTCTTCGCGGCCAAGTCCGATTACCCGGACCTGCTGCTGTTCTTCCGCATGGGTGACTTCTACGAACTGTTCTATGACGACGCCCGCAAGGCGGCGCGCCTGCTCGACATCACCCTGACCCAGCGCGGCAGCTCCGGCGGCGCACCGATCCCGATGGCCGGCGTGCCGGTACATGCCTATGAAGGCTACCTGGCACGGCTGGTGGCGCTGGGCGAGTCGGTGGCGATCTGCGAGCAGATCGGCGACCCGGCGCTGGCCAAGGGCCTGGTCGAGCGCAAGGTGGTGCGCATCGTCACCCCCGGCACGGTCACCGACGAGGCGCTGCTGGATGAACGCCGCGACACCCTGCTGATGGCCCTGTCGCGCAGCAAGCAGGGCTACGGCCTGGCCTGGGCCGACCTGGCCGGCGGCCGCTTCCTGGTCAACGAGGTGGAAACCGACGACGCGCTGGAAGCCGAACTGGCACGGCTGGAACCGGCCGAGCTGCTGGTGCCCGATGAAGAGAACTGGCCGGAGTTCCTGCGCCAGCGCACCGGCGTACGTCGCCGCGCGCCGTGGCTGTTCGATGCCGACAGCGGCCGCCGCCAGCTGCTGAATTTCTTCAAGCTGCATGACCTGAGCGGCTTCGGCATCGACGACAAGCCGCGCGCCACCGCTGCGGCCGGTGCCCTGCTTGGCTATGTCGAGGAAACCCAGAAGCAGCGCCTGCCGCACCTGACCTCGATCGCGATGGAAACCGCCGGCGAGGCGATCGCGATGAACGCCGCTACCCGCCGCCATCTGGAACTGGATACGCGTGTTGATGGCGACACCCGCAATACGCTGCTGGGTGTGCTCGACAGCACGGTGACGCCGATGGGCGGGCGCCTGCTGCGGCGCTGGCTGCACCGCCCGCTGCGCCTGCGCGAGGTGCTCGTACAGCGCCACCATGCGGTGGAAACCCTGATCGATCGCGGCAGCGATGCGGACATCCGCGAGCAGTTCCGCCGCCTCGGTGACCTGGAACGCATCCTCACCCGTGTCGCGCTGCGTTCGGCGCGGCCGCGCGATTTCTCCACCCTGCGCGACGGCCTGGGCCTGCTGCCGGCGGTGCGCGAGGTGCTGGCACCACTGGATTCGCCGCGCCTGCAGACGCTGCATGCGGCGCTGGGCGAACACGACGAGTGCGCGCAGCTGCTGGCCAGCGCCATCGCCGAAATGCCGCCGCTGAAACTGAGCGACGGCGGCGTGCTCGCCGATGGCTTCGATGAAGAGCTGGACGAGCTGCGCCGCCTGTCCACCCATGCCGACCAGTTCCTGGTCGACCTGGAACTGCGCGAGCGCGAGAGCAGCGGCATTCCCACCCTGAAGGTGGGCTACAACCGCGTGCACGGCTACTACATCGAAATCAGCAAGGGCCAGTCCGACCGTGCGCCGGTGCACTACACCCGCCGCCAGACGCTGACCAATGCCGAGCGCTACATCACCGAAGAACTGAAGGCGTTCGAGGACAAGGTGCTGTCCGCGCGTGACCGCTCGCTGTCGCGCGAGAAATACCTGTACGAGCAGCTGCTGGATACCCTTGGCACGCAGCTGGAACCGCTGAAGCAGTGCGCCGCTGCGCTGAGCGAACTGGATGTGCTGGCCGCCTTCGCCGAACGCGCGCAGGCGCTGGACTGGGCGCGCCCGGAGCTGCAGGCAGAGCCGTGCCTGAAGATCGAGCGCGGCCGCCACCCGGTGGTCGAGGCGGTACGCGAGCAGCCGTTCGAACCCAATGATCTGGACCTGCATCCGGACCGCCGCATGCTGGTCATCACCGGCCCGAACATGGGCGGCAAATCGACCTATATGCGGCAGAACGCGCTGATCGTGCTGCTGGCCCACATTGGCAGCTTCGTGCCGGCCAGCCGTGCGCTGATCGGCCCGATCGACCGCATCCTCACCCGCATCGGCGCCGGCGATGACCTCGCGCGCGGGCAGTCGACCTTCATGGTCGAAATGGCCGAGACCAGCTACATCCTGCACCACGCCACCGCGCATTCGCTGGTGCTGATGGATGAGATCGGCCGTGGCACCTCCACCTACGACGGCCTGGCACTGGCCGATGCAGTGGCCCGCCACCTGGCCTACCAGAACCGCTGCTACACGCTGTTTGCCACCCACTACTTCGAGCTGACCGCGCTGGCCGACGAGCAGCACGAGGGCGGCCGCAGCGGCATCGCCAACGTGCATCTGGATGCCGTCGAGCACGGCGAAGCGCTGGTGTTCATGCACGCAGTGAAGGACGGCCCCGCCAACCGCAGCTTCGGCCTGCAGGTGGCCGCACTGGCCGGCCTGCCGCGCGCCACCGTGGCGCAGGCGCGTCGTCGCCTGGCCGAGCTGGAGCAACGTGGCGGTGAAAGCCATGCCGCCGAACTGGCGCCGCAGGCGCTGGATGCACCACAGCAGTTCGGGCTGTTCGCAGCACCGTCGAACAAGGCCCAGGAAGCGCTGGCCGCCATCGACCCGGACGAGCTGACCCCGAAGCAGGCGCTGGAAGCCCTGTACCGGTTGAAAGCGCTGCTGTAACCGCAGCGCACGCCCAAGGCCTCCCCGCCTACCATGCGGGAGGCCCATCGAAAGGTTCTGCAAATCCGATTCTGAGTTTCAATTGACAGAATCTATCGACCTGAATGGATCATTCGATTATTCATTTCATCTGGCCCTAGCTAAAGTCGAGTGAAGATGTTCCATCCCGTCTTCACCCGCAGGAGCCAGCCATGAGCCAGTCCGATAACAACAGCCCCAAGTGCCCGTATCACACCGCGCCGTCGCCTGCGGAAGGCGCCCAGCAGCAGCGTGAACTGAGCACCACGCCCAAGCAGAAGCATGGCGATGATCCGGTCACGCCGATGACCACGGCCTTCGGCGCGCCGGTGGTGGACAACCAGAACAGCAAGACCGCCGGCCCGCGTGGCCCGCTGCTGATGGAAGACGTCTGGCTGCTGGAAAAGCTGGCCAACCTCAACCGCGAGATCATTCCCGAGCGCCGCATGCACGCGAAGGGCTCGGGCGCGTTCGGCACCTTCACCGTCACCCACGACATCAGCAAGTACACCCGCGCCAAGCTATTCGAGAAGGTCGGCAAGCAGACCGAGATGTTCGCCCGCTTCACCACGGTGGCCGGCGAGCGTGGCGCCGCCGACGCCGAGCGTGACATCCGCGGCTTCGCGCTGAAGTTCTACACCGAAGAAGGCAACTGGGACCTGGTCGGCAACAACACCCCGGTGTTCTTCCTGCGCGACCCGCGCAAGTTCGCCGACCTCAACAAGGCGGTCAAGCGCGACCCGCACACCAACCTGCGCAGCGCGCGCAACAACTGGGACTTCTGGACGCTGCTGCCCGAAGCCCTGCTGCAGGTGACCGTGGTGATGAGCGACCGCGGCATTCCGCGCAGCTTCCGCCACATGCACGGTTTCGGCTCGCACACCTACAGCTTCACCAACGCCGACAGCGAACGCTTCTGGGTGAAGTTCCACTTCGTCAGCCAGCAGGGCATCGAATCGCTGACCGACGCACAGGCGCAGATCCTGGTCGGCCATGACCGCGAAAGCCACGGCCGCGACCTGTTCGCCGCGATCGAGAAGGGCGACTTCCCGAAGTGGAAGCTGTTCATCCAGGTCATGCCGGAGCTGGACGCGGAAACCTACCGCGTGCATCCGTTCGACCTGACCAAGGTGTGGCCGAAGAGCGACTACCCGCTGATCGAAGTGGGCCAGTTCGAACTGAACCGCAACCCGGTCAACTGGTACCAGGACGTGGAGCAGTCGGCGTTCGCACCGAGCAACCTGGTGCCGGGCATCGGCCCGTCGCCAGACAAGATGCTGCAGGCACGCCTGTTCGCCTATTCCGATGCGCAGCGCTACCGCCTGGGCGTGAACCACCACCAGATTCCGGTGAACGCAGCGCGCTGCCCGGTGCACAGCAACCACCGCGATGGTGCGATGCGCGTGGACGGCAACTACGGCGGCCTGCCGCACTACGAGCCGAACAGCTACGGCCAGTGGCAGGAGCAGCCGCAGTACCGCGAGCCGCCGATGAAGATCCGGGGCGACGCCGACTTCTGGAATTTCCGCGAGGACGACACCGACTATTTCAGCCAGCCCGGTGCGCTGTTCCGCAGCTACAACCAGGCACAGAAGGACCGCCTGTTCGCCAACACCGCCCGTGCCCTGGGCGATGCGCCGGACTTCATCAAGCAGCGCCACATCGACAACTGCAGCAAGGCCGACCCGGCCTACGGTGCCGGTGTTGCCGCGGCGCTGAAGGCGCTGGCCAGCCAGCCGTCGGATCCGTTCAAGCCGGCGCAGCCGGAAGCGGACTTCCCCACCGCCACCCCGGGCGCCGAAGACATCGAGCTCTGATCGCCCTGCCCCGTGTACGGCACGCCGCCTCCCCGTGAGGCGGCGTCGCCGTTTTAACGGTCCGCGTCGTACCTTCTGCACGCCCAACCCCAATCAAGGATTCCGCAGATGAGCCTGACCGATGAACTTCTCGCCAAATTGCAGGGCGCCCCGCTGCAGCAGGTGTCGCAGCAGCTCGGCATCAGCGATACCCAGGCTTCCGGCGCGATCAGTGCCGCGCTGCCGGTGCTGATGGGCGCGCTGGGCAACAACGCCTCGCAGCCGCAGGGCGCGCAGGCCCTGCTCGGCGCCTTGCAGAACAACCACAGCGGCCTGGACCTGGGCAGCGTGCTCGGCTCAGTGCTGGGCGGCGGTGGCGGTGGTGCCGCCAGCGACGGCGCCGGCATCCTCGGCCACATCTTCGGCGGCAACCAGCAGAAGGTGGAAACCGGCCTGGCCCAGGCCACCCAGCTCGACAGCGGCCGTACCAGCCAACTGCTGCAGATCCTCGCACCAATCGTCATGGCCTTCCTCGCCCAGCGCCTCGGCGGCGGCCAGGCCGATGCCGGCTCGCTCAGCCAGGCGCTCGGCCAGGAAAAGCAGCAGGTGCAGCAACAGGGCGGTCTTGCCGGTGGCCTGCTCGGCAGCTTGCTGGATCAGGATGGTGATGGTCAGCTGGGCGTGGGCGATCTGCTCAAGCTGGGCGGCAATCTGCTCGGCGGCAAGCGCTGAGGGAAAGCCTGGCCGGACATGGGCCGGCGCTACCGGCATCGCCATGGGTAGCGCCGGGCCAGGCCCGGCGGCTTACCGGTTGCCCGCCTTCAAACGCTGCAGGATCGGTGCGAACAAGGGCGCCTGCATCGAGCGCGGCGGCTCGACATGGCCGCCCTTTTCCTGCGCCTGCCAGTACGACCACGGCAGCGGCTTGTCGCCCAGTTCGTAGTCCATGCCCTCCCAGCCATCCTCGCGGAAGGCGTAGAAGGCCCAGTGCACCTTGTCCTGCTCCAGCACCTGCAGCACATCCTGCAGGTAGCGGCTGCAGTCCGGCCACCGCCGCATGCAGCCGAATTCGGCCACCACCATGCGGTTGGCACCGACGCCATGCGAGGCGGCCCACGTCATCGGCTGCTGCAGGTAACGGCGTACACGCGCCGCATCCCAATGCTCGCTGCCTGCACCGAACGGCACCTGCGCCGGATAGCGCCAGGGTTTGGCACGCGTCTGGTTCGGTGCACTGGTTGCTGCATACGGCTCGTACATGTGCACGCTGTACAGCAGCTTCGAATCCGCCAGCGGTGCCGGCCAGTAGTTGAAACCGTCGGCGGCGGCATACCAGCCCGCATCCAGCATCAGCGGCATCGCGGTGTCGACCTCGCGGATGCTGGCGATCAGCTCCGAGTAGAAGCGGCGCAGATCGCGTGGGCCGTCCTGCACACCGGCATACCACCGCTGCATCGCCTCGGTGGACGCATGCTCGGCCAGGCCTGCACCGTACTCGGGCACCGGCTCATTGATGAGGTTGTAGGCGGCCAAGGCAGGATGACCCTTCAGCGCCGTGGCCAGGTCATGCCAGAAGCGACGGGCCGGCACATGGTTGTCGAAGGACTGCCACAGGCGCTGGTCGACCACATCGCCGTTGTGCTGCTTCCAGCGCAGCAACGGCAGCGACAGCGGCGTCAGCACCACTTTCAGTCCGGCCGCATCGGCGTCATCCAGCACCCGCCGCAGCGTGACCAGGTCGGCCGGAACCAGTCCGCGATAGTCATCGGCGTTGCCGATCAGGAAGTCACGACCGCCCTGCCCCTTCCACTTGTCCGGCACCAGCCGCACCCAGGTCGCACCGGTCGCACGCAGCGCCTCGAAGTATTTCCGGTCCGGAGGCGACATGTTCATGCTGTTGCCACCGCGTTGCGGAACGTCCCAGAAGGTGATGTCGGCAGCGTGCAGTGGCGCCGCAGCAAGCAGGGACAGGCATAACAGCAGACGACGCATGGGCAGGCCTCCGATAGGTGAAAAACCAGCCTGCCCAGCGCAATCCGAACGCACCGTGACCGGCGCTTTGTTTCGCACCGCGATAGGAACAATCCGTTGGAATCAGGATTTCGCTAGAGCGCGTCGATGTCACCCAAGGCCCGGATCAAACGCCGCGCGCGCTTGTCCGGCTTGTGTTCCGGCGGCTGGAAACCATCGCGTGCGGCAATGCGCAGTGCACGCTGTTCGGCACGGCGCGCCTTCGAAGCCTCGCTCTCGGCGTACAGCTGCTGTGCCGTTGGCGCCGGCCCGCGCTGGTCGCTCAGGCCCAGCACCTGGATCTCGAAATGCTCCTCGCCGCGGTCGACCTGCAGCTGCTCACCCACGCGCACCGCGCGCGAGGACTTCGGGCGCTGCCCGGCCACGCTGACCTTGCCGGTCTCGATGGCCTGCTTGGCCAGGCTGCGGGTCTTGAAGAAACGGGCCGCCCACAACCAGATGTCCAGGCGGACACTGGGCGACAACGGGGAAAGCTCAGGCATCGGTGCGGACTACTCCGGTGGCTTGTTCAGAGGACGCGGATGGTCGGGGTCGGTGCGGCAGCCGCTGCCCCCGATCAAGGCGGGTACACCAGCGGAAAGATCCTGGCGCTGGCTGCCGACCAGGCACTCGGGACGGTCGGTCGGCCGCACCTGGCTATCGCCCAGCCGGTCACCTGTCGAACATGCGGCCAGTGCGCCGCCGATCAAGGCCAACGCCAAGCTCCATTTCACCTGCAGTCGTTGATGCATTGCCACATCCTGCAAACCGGCTTGGTGCTAGTGTGCGCCTCCCGGGATTCGATCACCACTCCATGGCCAAAGCGCCGCTTGACCTGACCTCCGGCCCGATCGGCCGCAATCTTCTGCTGTTTTCACTGCCGATCCTGGCAGGCAACATCGCGCAGTCGCTGAACGGTTCGGTGAATGCGGTTTGGGTGGGGCGCTTCCTCGGCGAGGCGGCATTGACCGCCACCGCGAACGCCAACAACATCATGTTCTTCCTGATCGGCTCGGTGTTCGGCTTCGGCATGGCCTCGACCATCCTGATCGGCCAGGCGATCGGTGCGCGCGACATCGCGCAGGCACGGCGCGTGGTCGGTACCAGCGCCACCTTCTTCATCGGCCTGTCGGTGATCATCGCCATCGCCGGCTGGTTCATGGCCCATCCGCTGCTGGCGGCGATGGGCACGCCGGCCGCCTCGCTGCCGCTGGCCGAGGCCTACCTGCAGATCATCTTCCTGGCGATGCCGACGCTGTACGCGTTCGCCTTCCTCACCGCCGCGCTGCGCGGTGCCGGTGATTCACGCACGCCGTTCCGTTTCCTGATGGTGTCGGTGGCGCTGGACATCGTGCTGAACCCGGTGCTGATCTTCGGCATGGGGCCGTTCCCGGCGCTGGGCATTGCCGGTTCGGCCTGGGCCACGCTGGTCGCGCAGACGCTGTCGCTGGCCGGCCTGCTGCTGTACATGCGGCACAAGCGCCACACCCTGTGGCTGGGCCGCGCCGACATGCGCCTGTTCAAGCTCGACCTGACCATCCTCAAGGCGCTGGTCATCAAGGGCGTGCCGATGGGCCTGCAGATGGTGCTGATCTCGCTGTCGGTGATCCTGCTGATGACCATGGTCAACCAGTACGGCACCGACACCGGCGCCGGTTACGGCGCTGCCCTGCAGCTGTGGAACTACCTGCAGATGCCGGCGATGGCGATCGGTGCGGCGTGTTCTTCGATGGCGGCACAGAACGTCGGTGCGCAGCGCTGGGATCGCGTGCGCGGCACCGCGCGCCAGGGCGTGCTGTTCAACTTCCTGTTGACCGGCGCGCTGATCCTGCCGCTGGTGGTGTTCGATCGCCAGCTGCTGGCACTGTTCCTGCCACCGGCCAGCCAGGCGCTGGACATCGCCCGCCACCTCAACCACGTGGTGATCGGCTCGTTCCTGTTCTTCGGCGTCAGCTTCGTGATCTCCGGCGTGGTTCGCTCCACCGGCGCGGTGATTCCGCCGCTGCTGATCCTGGCCGGTTCGCTGTGGGGCGTGCGCGTGCCATTCGCCGAACTGCTGCAGCCGTATTGGGGCGCCGATGCGATCTGGTGGAGCTTCCCGGTCAGCTCGCTGGTCTCGATGCTGCTGTCACTGGCCTATTACCGCTGGGGTGGCTGGCGCAAGGCGAAGATGATGGGCAAGCCCTCGCACGCCGAAGAACTGGCCACGCCGTCGGAGATTCCGGCCTGCCCGCCGTCGCCGGTGGCCGACCCGGATGCCGCGCCACCGCGGTAGTGCCGGCCGCTGGCCGGCAACCTCAAACCCCTCCGGAAGCATCGCGCAACAGCCGGCCAGCGGCCGGCTCTACCGCTTCTTCTTCGCCGCCGGTCATTACCACGGTAGTGCCGGCCGCTGGCCGGCAACCTCAAACCCCTCCGGAAGCATCGCGCAACAGCCGGCCAGCGGCCGGCTCTACCGCTTCTTCTTCGCCGCCGGTCATTACCACGGTAGTGCCGGCCGCTGGCCGGCAACCTCAAACCCCTCCGGAAGCATCGCGCAACAGCCGGCCAGCGGCCGGCTCTACCGCTTCTTCTTCGCCGCCGGTCATTACCACGGTAGTGCCGGCCGCTGGCCGGCAACCTCAAAACCCCTCCGGAAGCATCGCGCAACAGCCGGCCAGCGGCCGGCTCTACCGCTTCTTCTTCGCCGCCGGTCATTACCACGGTAGTGCCGGCCGCTGGCCGGCAACCTCAAACCCCTCCGGAAGCATCGCGCAACAGCCGGCCAGCGGCCGGCTCTACCGCTTCTTCTTCGCCGCCGGTCATTACCACGGTAGTGCCGGCCGCTGGCCGGCACCTTCAAACCTCTCCGGAAGCATCGTGCAACAGCCGGCCAGCGGCCGGCTCTACCGCTTCTTCTTCGCCGCCGATCATTACCACGGTAGTGCCGGCCGCTGGCCGGCAACCTCAAACCCCTCCGGAAGCATCGCGCAACAGCCGGCCAGCGGCCGGCTCTACCGTTTCTTCTTTTTGGCAGCGTTGAACGTGGCCGCCGCGCGCAGCAGTGCCTTCAACGCCGCGGCATCCGGCATCGCGCCTTCATGGATGTCGATCGCACGTCGCGTGTTGCCGTCCAGGCTGGCGTTGAACAGGCCCTTCGGATCGGCCAACGCCGCACCGTTGGCAAAGGTCAGCTTCACCGCCTGTTTGTAGGTTTCGCCGGTGCACAGGATGCCGTTGTGCTCCCACACCGGTGTACCGCGCCACTTCCAGGTTTCCTGCACGTCCGGCAGCGCCTCATGGATCAAGGCACGCACGCGTGCCAGCGCCTCGCCACGCCAGTCGCCCAGCTCGGCGATGCGTGCATCGATCAGTTCAGCGGCCGGGGTTCCGGCATCGGCAGGGTTCGGTGCATGCGTGGCCATCAGCGGTTCTCGTCGGCAGGGAGATCGGAACGATGCACTTACATGCGCTCGCCGGGCAATGCCGCGGCCTGGCGCACCCAGTCGAGGAACTGAGCCTCATCCAACGCACCCTCCTGCTGGATGTGCAGGTAGCGCGTATCGGCACTCTTCGACGGCTCCGGCGGCACCGGCTTCAGCGCAGCGCCGCGGAAGAATGCCACCTTGATGTAGCGGGTGAAGCAGTGGAAGCTGAGAAACCAGCCTTCGCCCGGCGCAACCGCATACATCGGCGAATTCCACTTCACTGCCTTGTGCACACCGGGTACAGCCTCTTCGATCAGCGCATCCAGCTGTGCTCCGATCGGCCGCTTCCAGTCCGGCATCGCCGCGATATAGGCCTGCACCGGCGCATCGCCCTCGCCCTTGGCGATCTGCGGGTTGCCGCCGGACAACAGCGCGGGCGCGGTGGAAGGTGCGGTTCGCTTGGCAGGCATCGCACAGCACGTCCATCGGGATGAAACCGCAGCCTAGCGCGGTCTGTCCCCAACGGTCACGGCGCAGTGCGCCATCGGCTCAGTCCGCTTGCCGCGCCCGGAACTGCTGCCAGTCCGGCAGCTTGCGGTGGCGGCGCAGCGAGCGCATCAAGGCCGCCATCACCACGCCGAACAGCGCCCCGGCCACCAGGCCGGCCGCCAGCAGCAGGGCCAGCGGGCGTTCACTGCCCTGCCACAGCATCAGCCACATCAGCGCGGTCCAGAACAGCCCGAACAGCAGACCCTGCACCAGCGCATTGGTGCCGAAGCCGGCCAGGATCGGCGGTGGCAGTGCGATGCCCATGCGCCACAGAAGGCGATGCAGCAGCGGTGCCGACTGCATGCGCGCCAGCCCCTTGCCGTCGAGGAAGCGCAGCGCCGACTGGATCACGGCGGGATAGCGCGGGTTGATGTCGTTCATCCCCTGATCGTGGCCGATGCCATACCGGAAACGCAAACGGCCACCCGAAGGTGGCCGTCGCGGCAACAACCGAAGTTGTTTATCAGGCCTTTTCGGCCAGACGGGCAGCCTTGGCGGCAGCAGCGGCAGCCAGGTCTTCCTTGATGCGGGCAGCCTTGCCTTCCAGGCCACGCAGGTAGTACAGCTTGCCGGCGCGGACCTTACCACGACGCTTCACTTCGACCGAGTCGATGATGGCGCTGTGGGTCTGGAAAACGCGCTCGACGCCGTAGCCGTGCGAGATCTTGCGGACGGTGAACGAGGAGTTCAGGCCGGCGTTCTTGGTGGCGATGACAACGCCTTCGTAGGCCTGCACGCGCTCACGGCTGCCTTCCTTCACCTTCACGTTGACGACAACGGTGTCGCCCTGGCTGAACTTCGGCAGTTCACGGGTGATCTGGGCGGATTCGAATTCCGCGACGATGGACTTGTTCAGCTTGCTCATGGGTTACACCGATTCTTGTTCGGGTGGGCGTGTCGTATCGACAACGTAGGCTCATGCAGTCACCGGACTGTGCTGCACGTTTGTTTTGGGTACTGCGCGCGCCGGCCGGAGCCGACGGGAATTGGCCATGATAGCCGATAACGCCAGCCCTGCGCTAGGGGCTGGCCTTGTGTTTCTGGGCCTGACGGCCCTGCTCCAGCAGCTTGCGGTCGGACTTGCCCAGCGCCTGTTCATCCAGCAGGTCCGGGCGCCGCTGGGCGGTACGGACCAGCGACTGCTGGCGGCGCCAGGCCGCGATGGCCGCGTGGTTGCCCGAGCGCAGCACGTCCGGCACGTCACCCAGCGGGTGCTGGGCCGGCTGGCTGTAATGCGGGCAGTCGAGCAGGCCGAGGTCGCCCTCGAAGCTGTCCTGGGCCGCTGATTCAGCGTCATTCAGGGCCCCGTCCTGCAGGCGGGCCACGGCGTCGATGATGACCGCCGCACCCAGCTCGCCACCCGACAGCACGTAGTCGCCAAGGGAGATTTCCTCGTCGACATTGGCTTCCAGGAAACGCTCGTCGATGCCCTCGTAGCGGCCACAGAGCAGGACCATGCGCGGCAATGCCGCCAGTTCCCGCACCTTGGCCTGGGTCAACGGCGCCCCCTGCGGGCTGAGATGGATCACCCGCGCCGGGGTCGGATCAGCATCGCGGATCGCCTGCAGGCAGGCCTGCAGCGGCTCGATCAGCATCACCATGCCCGGGCCACCACCGAACGGGCGGTCGTCCACCCGGCGGTAGTTGCCTTCGGCGTAATCACGGGGATTCCAGCCATGCAGGCTGAACAGGCCCTTCTCCTGCGCGCCCGACCACGCCCAGTCCAGCGGACTGGGCGAGGAACTCGGGGAACAGGGTGATGACGTCGAAACGCATGCTCACACTCAGAACTCGGGATCCCAGTCGACCACGACCAGGTTGGCCTCGAAGTCGACCGACTTGACGAAGTCCGGCTGCACGAACGGGATCATCCGCTCGCGGTCACCCCGGACCACCACCACGTCGTTGGCGCCGGTGCTGAACAGGTGCGAGACCTGGCCCAGGGCAACGCCCTCGGTGGTCTTCACGTCCAGGCCTTCCAGGTCCACCCAGTAATACTCATCGGGCTTCGGCGGTGGCAGGGCACTGCGGGCCACGTAGATCTCGGTGCCGCGCATCGCTTCGACGGTATCGCGGTCCTCGACGCCGGGGAAACGGGCGACCAGGTGCTTGCCACTGTCGCGGCCACGCACACCTTCAATCGTGGTTTCCACGCCGGACGGGCTGCGCACGATCCACGGCTGGTAACGGAAAATGGCGGAACGTGGCTCGGTCCAGGACTCGAGCTTGATCTCGCCGCGCACACCAAAAGCGCCGACAACCCTGCCCAGCAGGATGCGGCGCTCGATATCTTTCATCTGCTTCAACCAAGAGGGCCACGCCGAAGCGTGGCCCGTCAGGATCAGGCCGCAGCGGCCTGGGACTTGGTCGCTTCCTTGATCAGGTTGCGGACCTTGTCGGTCGGCTGGGCGCCGTTCTTGACCCAATGGTCAACGCGGGCCAGGTCCAGCTCGATGCGCTTCTCGGCGCCCTGAGCGACCGGGTTGTAGAAGCCAACGCGCTCGATGTTGCGGCCGTCGCGCGCTGCGCACGTCGGTGACGATGATGTGGTAGAACGGACGCTTCTTGGCGCCGCCGCGGGTCAGTCGAATCTTGACCATGGTGTTTTTCCTATTGCCCAGTCGCCAGGATGGCGAGGTAAGCGGGCGATTATAGCGACAGAGCCCGGCCGAGCCAACCCCGGGGTGAATCCGCCTTCACGGCAGCGCCGGGCCATGCCCGGCGGCTTTCGTTCAGCAACGTGATCAATCTCCGACCGCCCCCGCCGACGCCCCCAGGGCAATAGCGTCAGAGTGCTCCAGAGACAGGCGCCCGATGCATGCCCAGCACGTCCATCTCCTGCTGCTGCAACAGGTCATCAAATGCATCACTGCCAATCCGCTCGACAAGTTGCCGCTCGGATTCGTGGATGGCGATGCACTGCAGCCAGTTGATCGCCACCGGCGGGAACTGCAGTCCCGGGAACCTGGCGTCATTCCAGAAGAAGGGCGGCACCAGATAGACGTGAGGCATCCGGGTCGATGGGAAGTAGTCCTGCAGGATGTTGGGAATCACACTTCCGGGTTGCACCGCTGCGCGATCGCGCATGATTGCAAAGGCCGTCGAGGCGACGACGTTGTCCCAATGCAGCGCGTCCTGTTCTGCACACGCACACAGTTCGACGCGCGTTTCCAGTTCGTGCCCCTCCGCACGACGTAAGACAAAGTCCGACAGCCCGATGGACGCGATGGACTTCAGCCCTGCTTCCGGAGAGCTGAACGTCGTGAGGATATCGACCGAACGCTGGCGATGATCATCGTGAAAGGCCTGGACCTTGGGCCGTCCCTCACCGCCCATGATCTTGATTGCGTGCATCGCTACCGCACGATGCTGCTCGGTGACCGTGCCCATGACTGATTGGATCTCCTGAGGGGTTCTGCGCTGCGGAGGCATCCGCCGGGCATGGCCCGGCGCTACCGATTACGGCTTGCCACGGTAACGCCGGGTCATGCCCAGCGACCGGTAACCCGCGCGCCCCGTTCAGGAAAGCGGCTGCCACGGCACACTCGCAAGCACCGCCCTTCCCTGTTCAGCCAAGGCCTGCGAGCCGGGCAGGACATGCCCATCAATGGCCTCCAGCGCCCACAGGCCGCTGGCGTTGCAGGCAAAAGCGGCGTTCATACCGATCAGGTCCGCCAGCCGCAACGGCTGCGTGGCCTGCGCCCCCGGCCAATGCTGCTTCAGCAGCGCTTCGGCGGTCCCGCGCAGGGCCGACGCCTGAGGCCAGAGCAGCCGGTCACCATCGTGCACGGCCAGGTTCCAGGTGCTGCCTTCACTCACCTCGCCATCGGCGGTCACGAACAGCACATCGTCAAATCCTTCCGCCATCGCAGCACGGCGTTCGGCAAACAGGCCGAAGGTGCCGACATGCTTGATCTGCGGCAGTTCACGCTGCCAGGTCACGCTGCGAACGCGCTTGGAGGCGGTCAGCGTCACCGGCGCGGACACCGCCACCAGCACGTCCACCGGTACGGCCGCCAGCGGATTGCGGAAATCGAAGCGGCGCGAGTACACCGTCACCCGCAGCGAGGCATCGGCCAGGCCGGCCTGCTGCAGCGCCTGCGCCATCCAGCCCTGCACCTGCGCCGTATCAAGTTCGCTGCCGAACAGTTCGCGGGTCGCCTGCGACAGCCGCGCCAGATGCAGGTCCAGCCCCTGCACCGCTCCGCCCCGCACCTGCAGCGAGGTGAAGTGGCCGTAGTTCACCAGCGCCGGCAGCAGATCCTTCACCTGCGCCGGCTGGCCGTTGCAGGTCAGCGTCATCGCAGCAGCGCCTGCGCCTGTTCCCACATGCCGCGCAATACGTCGGCGGCCGGCTGTGCCGGCGCCATCCACGCCGACTGCCCGGCCCAGGCCTGCATCGCCGCCAGACGATTTTCCTGCACGGCCTGCCTGCGCATCGGCGCGGTCAGGCCGCGCTGCACCGGATACGGGCGTGGCGCCGGTGCGCCTTCCGCAGCGGCGGCGCGCACATAGGGGGTCGCCAGGCCACGGCCCAGGCGGCCGCTGAAGGCGCGGGTCGGCCAGGTATCTTCGGGTTCGCTGGCCGCCAATCCATCGGCCCACGCTGAAGCGATCGCCGCTTCGGGCGTGCGCAGGAAGGCAGTGCCGATCTGCACGGCACTGGCCCCCAGGGTGAGTGCGGCAGCAATGCCACGGCCATCGGCGATGCCACCGGCGGCGATCACCGGAATCTGCAGGTGATCGGCCAGGCGCGGCAACAACGCAAACAGGCCGACCAACTGACGCTCGGCCATCGCCGGATCGAACGCGCCGCGATGGCCACCGGCTTCCACGCCCTGTGCCACCACCGCGTCGGCACCGGCGTCCTGTGCCGCACGCGCTTCGGACAAGGTGGTCGCGCAGGCGATCCAGGCAATGCCGGCGTCCTTCAGCTGCTGCACGTGGCGTGGCAGCAGCACGCCCATGATGGTCGAGGCCACCGCCGGACGTGCCGCAAGCAACGCAGCGAACTGTTCTTCGAAATCGGCGGGCGTGGCGTCGGCAGCGCTGGCCGGCACGTCCGGGCCCCACTGCGCGAGGAAGGCGCGGCTGGCGGCCTCGGCGGCAACATCACGGGTCGGTGCGGGATCCGGCACCCACAGGTTCACCTGCGCCGGACCGGTCGAAGCGGCGCGGAAATCGTCCATCCAGCGACCGATATCGGCCGAAGAGGACAACACCGCGCCCATCGCGCCCATGCTGCCGGCGTTGGCCAGCACGGCCGACAGCGGCACCGGGCAGGCACCGGCCATCGGTGCCAGCAGGATCGGAAGCTGCAATGAAAAACGCCGACAGAAGGTGTCGGCGCGTTCAAGAATCGGCGATGCATTCACGCGACATACCTGTTGGAGAAGTCGCCATCCAGCATACGCCAGTCGTTGTGACCGGGGCCGCGTCGCAATGCGCGCCGGCCCCGTCGCTGCATCAACGGAACGGCATGCCGCGGCCGCCCATGGCGCCCATCATGCCCTTCATGCTGCGCAGCATGCCCTTCATGCCGCCGCCGGCCATCTTGCTCATCATCTTTTCCATCTGCATGTACTGCTTCATCAGCTTGTTGACGTCAGCCGGCGTCACGCCCGAGCCCTTGGCGATGCGCGCGCGGCGCGAACCGTTCAGCAGGTTCGGGTTGCGCCGTTCCTTCTTGGTCATCGAGCTGATGATGGCGATCATGCGCGGCACTTCCTTGCCCTGGCTGACCTGCTGCTTCAGATGGTCGGGGATGTTGCCCAGGCCCGGCAGCTTGTCCATCAGGCCGCCGATGCCGCCCATGTTCTGCATCTGCTCAAGCTGGTCACGCATGTCGTTCAGGTCGAACTTCTTGCCCTTGGCGACCTTCTCGGCCAGCTTGGCCGCCTTGTCCTTGTCGACCTGCTGCTCGACCTGCTCGACCAGCGACAGCACGTCGCCCATGTCGAGGATGCGGCTGGCGATACGGTCCGGGTGGAACACGTCCAGGCCTTCCGGCTTTTCGCTGACGCCGACGAACTTGATCGGCTTGCCGGTGATGTAGCGCACGCTCAGTGCGGCACCGCCACGGGCGTCACCGTCGGTCTTGGTCAGCACCACGCCAGTCAGCGGCAGGGCGTCGCCGAAGGCCTTGGCGGTATTGGCCGCGTCCTGGCCGGTCATGGCGTCGACCACGAACAGGGTTTCGGCCGGGTTCACCGCCGCGTGCAGGGCCTTGATCTCGGCCATCATCGCTTCGTCGATGGCCAGGCGACCGGCGGTATCGACCAGCAGCACGTCGACGAACGACTTGCGTGCATCGTCGATGGCGGCGCGGACGATGGCTTCCGGCTTCTGGTCGGCGCTGGACGGGAAGAACAGCACGCCGACCTGCTCGGCCAGGGTCTTCAGCTGCTCGATCGCGGCCGGACGGTAGACGTCGGCCGAGACCACCATCACCTTCTTCTTGCGCTTTTCCTTCAGGTGCTTGGCCAGCTTGCCCACCGTGGTGGTCTTGCCGGCGCCCTGCAGGCCCGCCATCAGGATGATGGCCGGAGCGGGAACATTGAGGTTCAGGTCGCTGGCTTCGGCGCCCATCACCGCGGTCAGCTCGTCGCGCACGACCTTGATCAGGGCCTGGCCCGGGGTCAGCGACTTCAGCACTTCCTGGCCGACCGCGCGCACCTTGATGCGCTCGATCAGGGCCTGCACCACCGGCAGCGCAACGTCGGCTTCGAGCAGCGCGATGCGGACCTCACGGGTGGCCTCGCGGATGTTCTCCTCGGTCAGGCGGCCGCGGCCACGCAGGCGCTCGATGGTGCCGGAAAGGCGCTGGGTCAGTGACTCGAACATGCGGCGCAACCTGTCTGAAAGCGGGGGACAATAAGGCAGACAGTATAACGGGTCCGCTCCCCTACCCGGACTGCGACCACAGGGCCGTCGCCACCACCGCAGGGGTATGCGAAACTGCAACGATGTTAATCGTTCTCATCGCCGCCCTGCTCTACCTGGCCGCCAGCGCCCTGCTGGTGCGTGCGCTTGGCCGCGATGGAAGCACCGGCTCCCCGGCCTGGCTGTGGCCCGCCCTGCCGGCGATGCTGCTGCACGGCGGCTACCACGTGATGGTGGCGATGCGCACCAACGGCGGGCCGGACATGCACTTCTTCGCCGCGCTGTCGCTGGTCGGCCTGGGCATGGCCTGGCTGACCTCGCTGGTCGGCGCGCGCGGGCGCATGTCGGCACTGGGCGTGGTGGTGTTCCCGCTGGCCGCGGTACTGCTGCTGGCCTACCACGGCTACGGCCACGAACCGAGCAAGGTGCTGGGCTGGCGCCTGGCCAGCCACGCCTGGCTGGCGCTGCTGGCCTACGCCACGCTGAGCATCGCCGCGCTGCTGGCGATCATGCTGTGGCTGCAGGAACGCGCCCTGCGCCGCCGCGAGTTCCGGCCGTGGCTGCGCGCCCTGCCGCCGCTGGCCGATCTGGAATCGCTGCTGTTCCGGGTGATCACCGTCGGCTTCGCGCTGCTGACCTTGACCCTGGTCACCGGCGTGCTGTTCGTCGACGACCTGCTGGCGCAGAAGCTGGTGCACAAGACCGTGCTGAGCGTGCTGTCGTGGATCGTGTTCGGCGTGCTGCTGATCGGCCGTCGCCGCTACGGCTGGCGCGGCATGAAGGCGGTGCACTGGACGCTGGCGGCAATGCTGTTGCTGCTGCTGGCCTTCTTCGGCAGCCAGTTCGCGATCGAACTGGTGTTCGGGCATTCGCGATAGCGGTGTGCCGGCCAACGGTCGGCACCCACCCCGGTAGTGCCGGCCGCTGGCCGGCAACAGGACCGCACCCTGCGTGTATGCCGCAGACGGTCAAGGCAACGGCTGGGCCAGGATCTTCCGTACCGAGCGACCGCTGTTGGTGATGATGTCATCCACCTGCCAGCAGCCTTGGCCCTGGCGCATCATCGGCAGACGGGTCACGTAGGGCTTCTTCCATACCGAATAGCGCATCTCGACCTGGCCGGCGGTGGCCGACGCCTCTTTCCAGCTGTAACGCACCGGGGTTTCGATGTCGCCATCCTGCGCATCCAGCCACGGATTGGAATCGATGGTGCAGATGCCTTCCTCGCGCGTCTGGCAGGCGCGCTCGCCACGCAGGGCCTTGCCGAAGGCCGGGCTGACCAGCGCCGGCGGCGGTTCCAGCAGATCGCCATTGCCGGTGGTTGCCTCGTAGAAGGCACGGGCGACAGCCACTGGTTCCTGGCAGGCCGATGCGGCCTGCACGGCGGGGGCCAGCAGCAGCCCGGCGATCATGAACATCCCTGTCTTTCGCATGTATTTCTCCTTGAGGTAGTGCCGGCCGCTGGCCGGCAACACAGGATATCCCGGCGCTGCCGGCCAGCGGCCGGCACTACCCGATACCAGGCTTACAAGCCGTAACGCTCGATCACGTCCAGGTGCGGCTGGCGATCCTGGTCGCAGGCTTCGGCCAGCCGCAGCCAGCAATGCGGATGCGGCCACTTCGCGGTTTCCTGCTGCAGGAAGCGGTGCAGCGCCAGCGGTGCATGGTCCTGCGGCTGGGCGACGGTGAACAGCAGGCCCGGCAGCGTGCCCTCCTCCTCGTCCGGATCGGTCACGGTGTAGTCCGGGCGGCTGTGCGACCACACCTGCCAGCCCTGCGCCTCGGCCGCTGCGACAAAGGCATTCCACGCGTCTTCGCCCGGGTGCGCGCCGTCGATCAGCCAGCTGCGGGCGAAGCCGCCGCGCTCCAGGACATGCACCTGCGCATAGGTCGGGATGAAATGCTCGCGCGCTTCCTCCTCCTCCGGCGCCGGGTGCACCAGCGCAGCATCGAACACCACCCAGTCGCCCACCTGCTGGGCACGGTTGGCCGGTGCGTTCTCGACGATACGTGCGGTGACCGGGCCACTGCGGCGCGCGTAGTACTCCATCGGCTCGCCGTTCTCTTCGCTGCGGATGATCACCCAGCCCCACGGCTCCTCGACCACGCCGTCCTGGCTGGACAGCTCCATGCCGATCGCCGCCGCCGAGCGGCGCACCGCATCCCAGTCGCGTGCCGCGCTGGCCGCGCTCATGTGGTCCCAGTGTGCGGCGTTGGGTTCTTCCAGCAGCTCCACCAGCTGCGCATAGCAGGCCTGCGCCTCGCTGAAGCGACCGGTTTCCATGTACATCCGCGCCAGCGTACCGCGTGCGCCATGCGAGCCCGGCGAGGCCGCCAGCAGCGCCTGCGCGGCCTGCTCCAGTGCCGGCCAGTCGGACACGCGACGGGCGCGCTGCACCTCGCACCAGTGCGCGAACACCGGCACGCTGCCGCGATAGGCATCAGCCAGCTGGCGCAGGCCTTCGTCGTCGCCCTGCTCGGTCAGCCAGCGCATCAGCGTGTAGGCGGCCGGGCCATCATCCTGCGTGTGTGCGCGCACGAAGCGCCACAGCAATGCGCGCTTCCGTCTGCGCCCCACAGGCGCTCAGCGCGGAGGCAGCCATCTCGGCCAGCGCCTCGTCATCTGGCAGCTGCGCCTGTGCCTGCAGCAACCACTGCGCCTCACGTTCGGGATCGCGCGACTGGTTCTGCTCTCCCTGCTCGTTCAGCCAAACCAGTAGTTCAGCGGCCGGCACCGGCAACGGCGCCACATCCGGCAATGCATCGATGCGTGCCGCCAGGCCGGCCACCAGCGCAGCCGCCCCACGGTCCTGGCGCAGCTGTGCCAGATGGGTACGCGCCAGTTCCAGCTGGCGCAGCGCCACCCAGCGTGCGCCACGCTGCAGGGCCAGCTCCAGGCTCAGCGCAGCAACTTCGATCAGCAGGCGGTGCGAGCCAACCTCGGCAAAGTGTTCGATGATGGTGTTGAAGCGCGTACCCAGGTCCCAGGTATTGCGTGCGGGATCACGCCGGCACAGCGCTGCGGCGGTGTTCGCCCACAGCCGCCAGTAGGTAGGCGTCAGCTCGCTCCACGGCACCAGCTGCTGCAGGGCCTCTTCGTCGCGGTCCAGCTGCGCCAGCGCCCACGCCTTGGACAGGCGGCGCGGCACCGTGCAGTTGGCCGGCTCGTACTCGCCGGACGCCGCCACTTCGGCCTCGCGCTTCTCGATCAGCAGCAGCGCTTCTTCGGCGCGGCCCATGCCCAGCAGGATCTTGATCTGCATCTCCGGGAAGCTGTCGAACACTTCCTTGCCGCAGGCCTCGATCGCGTCGGACTGCACCTGCAGGTAATCCAGTGCCTCCTGGCCGCGGCCATCATCAAGCAGTGCATCGGCCTTCTCGCAGCTCAGGCACTGGAAGCAGGCCCAGCTCGGGTCGATGCGGCCCAGTGTTTCATCGCACACCTCGATGCGCTCCGGCACCCAGCCGGGGCCATCGATGTTGCCATAGCAGGCGGCAAGATCCTGGGTCACGCAGATCGACTGCGGGCATTCCAGGGTGTCCTCGCGATGCGCACGCTCGAACAGCGCCACGGCTTCGCCCAGCGCTCTCGCCTTCGACGCGGTTGCCGACGCGGTTGCGCAGCGCCCAGTGGCCGACGTAGACGTCGACCCACGGGTTGTCCAGCGCCTTGCCCAGCGCTCGCGCTTCGGGCAGCAGCGCGTCAACGCGGTCGACACGCAGTTCGCTCACCTCGTCGGCGAGGCGGTTCAGCAGGTGCGCATTCTGCGCCTGGCCGGCCTGGCGCAGGTCACCCTGCAGTTTTTCGACCCAGTTCCAGATGTCCATGGGGTAAGTACTCCTGTCTAGCGAAGGCTGGATGAGAGGATGCGGTGCTCAGCGCAGCATCTGCTGCAGGGCACCGGCGATATCGGTGAAGGCGCCGTTGAGATCCGGGCCGGGCGTGGCGGTCGCGCGGGCCAGTGGACGGCCCTGCGCGGCGACGATGATCTTCAGTGAGCGCAGCAGGCGCGCTGCGGCTTCGGCCTGCGGGTGGCCGTCGCGCTGGGCGCGCAGCAGCGCCTGCACCGCCGGGTTGTCGAGGTTGAGGTACAGCCGCGATGGCGCACGCGATTCGATGCGCGCAGTGAACTGACGCGCCAGCCGCAGCGCCGCCATTGAAACGCGCTTGTCGTTCTCATCGTCTTCCAGGCGCTGCTTCAGTTCGGCTTCGCGATCGGGCACCACCACCACCGGCAGCGACTCGGGACTGAAGCGTGCCGGCAGCAATTGTTCGCCGTCACCCAGCTGCTCGCGCAGCCATGCCAGCTGCGCCTCATCGAGGCTGTCATCGCTGCGGAACAGCGCACGGTTGCCCTGTTCGGTGCCCAGTTCAACCAGGCGCAGGCCCTTGGCCTGGGCCCAGCGCCGCAGGAACGGCACCACCGCATAGCGATGGCCATGCGCGACCGGCACGCCCATCGCACGGAACAGCATTTCCTCGAAGCCGCCACCGTTGTCGAGGATCACATGCACGGCACCGCGTGCGGGCAGCGCACTGGCAGGCAGATCGCCCTGCGAGGTCGGCACGCGCACGTGCTCCAGCAACAGGTCGAACAGGCGGTCATCGCACAGCGCCGCGCCCAGCAGCGCCTCGTTGTGGCGGCTCAATACACGTCGCCACGCTTCCGGCTGCTGCCGCGCGACGTCGGCCAGGCCATCAATCAGCGCCTCCAGCAACGCATGCTGCACGGCGCGGTACTGGTCGTCGCGCTGCAGGTCTTCGCGGCTGGCGGTAGGCGTGAGCCGCGAGGATTCGATCACCCCGCCGATGAAGCCCGCCCACGGCGGCAGCAGGTCACGCGCATCGTCGTCCAGCAGCATGCCGCGCACGAACACCGACAGGTTGCGGTTGTCACTGGTGCCGTAGGTGGCACCGTCCTGCACCCACAGCAGGCCGGTGGCATCGCTATTGCCATCGGCACGCAGCGGCACGGTGACGATCGGCTCGAAATCATGTTCGAAACGCGCCGCGAACTGCAGCGCCTGGCGACGCGCCTGCACCGGATGCAGGGCCACATCGCCCTGGCCGCGCCACGGCGGCGGCTCGGGGTTGAGCGCCTCGCCTGCAGCACCGATGAAGATCGGCTCGGACAGCAGCGCGCAGTAGCGACCCAGCACTTCGTGCAGGCGCGCCTCGTTGGCCAGCGGCAGGAAGTCCGGATGCAGCTCCAGTTCCACCTCGGTGCCGACCGCGCGTGCCGGCACTTCGCTGACGGTGTACTGCTCGGCGTTGCTGGACACGTACAGATGGCCCAGTTCCGGCGTCTGGTACGAGGTGGTGCGCACGCTGACCCGGCGCGCCAGCACGAAGGCCGACAGGAAGCCGAGGCCGAACATGCCGATCAGGCCCTCATCGTCCTCGCCGCCCTGGCGCAGGCCGCGGGTGTAGCCGACGCCGACGGTCGCCAGGTAGTCATGGATCTCCTGGCGGGTCAGGCCGGCACCGGTATCGATGATGCGCAGCACGCCGGCAGCGGCATCGACCTGCACCGAAATGCGCGAAGGTACCTCGATGCCGGGCTGTTCGATGCGGCGGCGGATGATCGAGTCGTGCGCGTTCTGCACCAGCTCACGCAGCGCCACCACCGGGGTGGAATACAGGTGCTTGCCCAGCACCGTCATCAGTCCATTGAGATCGACCCCGGCACGACGGATTTCGGCGTTGGGGGCGGTGAGCGCGGTGTCCTGCATGTAATCGTTTACTCCTGGGCACGGAAAGACGCCAGAGGGCGTCTTCGTCGAGCGGGAAAAACTAGCACAGGGAGGCTGACCGTTACCGTGTCGGCCGCCGTATTCCACGTGCGCTGTGGTGACGCCGGGCCATGCCCGACGCGATCACGCCGCGTCGATAGCCTCGGACAGGCGCTCCACCGCGATCACTTCCATACCCTTCACCGAGCCGCCCTTGGGCGCATTGGCCTTGGGCACGATGGCGCGCTTGAAACCATGGGTGGCGGCCTCGCGCAGGCGGTCTTCGCCATTGGGTACCGGTCGGATCTCGCCGGACAGGCCAACCTCGCCAAACGCAATCGTCTTTTCCGCCAGCGGCCGGTCCTGCAGCGAGGACAGCACCGCCAGCAGCACCGGCAGGTCGGCAGCGGTCTCCTGCACGCGGATGCCACCGACCACGTTGACGAACACGTCCTGGTCGCCGACCAGCACGCCGCCGTGGCGATGCAGCACCGCCAGCAGCATGGCCAGCCGGTTCTGCTCCAGGCCGACCGCGACACGACGCGGGTTCGACAGCGGCGACGCATCGACCAGTGCCTGCACTTCCACCAGCAGCGGCCGGGTACCCTCGCGCGTGACCATCACGCAGCTGCCCGGCTGATGGGTGCTGCCACCGGACAGGAAGATCGCCGACGGATTGGAGACTTCCTTCAGGCCCTTGTCGCCCATCGCGAACACGCCCAGCTCGTTGACCGCACCGAAGCGGTTCTTGAACGCGCGCAGCAGGCGGAAGCGGCTGCCACTCTCGCCTTCGAAGTACAGCACCGCATCGACCATGTGTTCGAGCACGCGCGGGCCGGCGATACCGCCCTCCTTGGTCACGTGGCCGACCAGGAACACGGCGGTGCCGGTCTCCTTGGCGAAACGCACCAGCCGCGCCGCGCTCTCGCGCACCTGGCTGACCGAGCCGGGCGCGGCGGTCAGGCTCTCGGTCCACAGAGTCTGCACGGAGTCGGCCACGATCAGCCGTGGGCCGGCCTTGGACGCATGCTGCAGGATCGACTCGACGCCGGTCTCGGCCAGCGCGTTGACACCATCCAGCGGCAATTCCAGCCGGTGTGCGCGGCCGGCCACCTGGGCCAGCGACTCCTCGCCCGTGACGTACAGCACCGGCAGCTCGGCCGCCATCTTCGCCACCGCCTGCAGCAGCAGGGTCGACTTGCCGATGCCCGGGTCGCCACCAACCAGTACCACCGCGCCCTCGACCAGGCCACCGCCCAGCACGCGATCGAACTCGCCGATGCCGGTCAAGACACGGCGATGCTCGGTCTGCTCTACGTCCTTCAGGGCGGTGATCTTCGGCGGGTCGATCTTGCCGGCCCAGCCGGCCCGGCGCGACGCGGGCGCCTTGGCCGCCGCAGCGCTCTCCAGCACGATTTCCGACAGCGAGTTCCAGGCGTTGCACTCGGTGCACTGGCCCTGCCACTTGCTGAATTCGGCGCCGCATTCATTGCAGACGTAGGCGGTGCGGGCTTTTGCCATCGGATGATTTCCAGCAACGGGAACAGGCGTGGCAGGATAGCCGAGCCGGGTCGCAGGTGCTGCGACCGCTCAAGTCCCGCCCTCCCGCGCCGATAGCTGTCGCGGGCGTGCGCCTTGCGGGCCCCTCCCTCCCCCTCTGGATTCAACATGACTGGCAGTTACAGTCAGAGCCTGGTCGCCATCTCCCTGCTGGTGGCCATTCTTGCTTCGTACACGGCGCTGGACATGGCCGGCCGCCTGGCCACGGCCGAGGGCCGCGTGGCCCGCTGGTGGCTGGCCGGCGGCGCGGCGGCGATGGGCCTGGGTATCTGGTCGATGCATTTCATCGGCATGCTGGCCTTCGACCTGCCGATTCCGGTCGGCTACGATCTCGGCATCACCCTGTACTCGCTGGCCGTGTCGATCGGCGCCTCGGCCTATGCGCTGTGGCTGGTGTCGCGGTCCAGCCTGCCCTGGCGACGTCTGCTGGCCGGCGCCGTGCTGATGGGCCTGGGCATTGCCACCATGCACTACCTGGGCATGGCCGCGATGCGCATGCAGCCGGGCATCGACTATCACCCGGGCTGGTTCGCTGCCTCCATCGCGGTTGCCATCGGCGCCGCCGGTGCGGCGCTGTGGATTGCCTTCCGCCTGCGTACCGAGCAGCGCCACACCATGCGCCTGCGCGCACTGGCCTCGCTGGTGATGGGCCTGGCCATCGTCGGCATGCATTACACCGGCATGGCCGCCGCACGCTTCCCCGAAGGCAGCATCTGCGGCGCGGTCGGCAGCGGCGGCATCGACACGCGCTGGCTGGCAGTGCTGGTGATCGTCACCACTGTAGCCACGCTGGGTATCGCCCTGGTCGCCTCGCTGTTCGATCGGCAGATGCGCGTGCGTACCGGGTTGCTGGCCGATTCACTGGCACACGCCAACGACAAGCTGATCCAGGCCGCCCTGCATGACCCGCTGACCCAGCTGCCCAACCGCATGCTGCTGCAGGACCGCATCGAACAGGCCATCGAGAAGGCGCGCCGCCGCGGCCGCGCAGTGGCGGTGATGTTCTGCGACCTGGACGGCTTCAAGGCGGTCAACGATGCCTACGGCCACCAATTGGGCGACCGCCTGCTGGTGGCGGTGGCACAGCGCATCGGCGGCCTGCTGCGGCCGCAGGACACGTTCGCGCGCCTCGGCGGCGACGAGTTCGTGATCGTGCTGGCCATCGACACCCCGGACGATGCGGTGGTGGTGGCCGAACGCATCATCGCCGCCGCCGGCGAACCATTCACCCTGGATGCCGCCGAACTGCAGGTCAGCGCCAGTCTCGGCATCGCCCTGTACCCGGATGACGCCAGCAACGAGCGCGAACTGATGGCGCACGCCGATGCGGCGATGTACCACACCAAGGAAACCGGCCGGAACGGCTATACCTTCTTCACCCCGTCGATGCAGCTCAGCGCCAACCGCCAGCTGCGCCTGCTGCAGGATCTGCGCAAGGCGATCGCGCGTGACGAGCTGCTGCTGCACTACCAGCCGAAGTTCCCGGCCGCTGGCGCACCAGCTACCGGCGCCGAGGCCCTGCTGCGCTGGCAGCACCCGGAACTGGGCCTGCTGGCGCCGGATGTGTTCATTCCCATCGCCGAGCGCAGTGGCTTGATCCTGCCGATCGGCGACTGGGTACTGGACCGTGCCTGTGCACAGCTGCGTGCATGGCACGAGGCCGGGCATACCGGATGGTCGATGGCGGTGAACCTGTCGCCGCTGCAGTTCTCCTCGCCGGCCCTGCTGGACAGCGTGCGCGAGGTGCTGCAGCGGCACCGGATCGAGCCGGCGCGGTTGACCCTGGAGATCACCGAGACCACGGCGATGAAGGATGTCGACGCCAGCCTGGCGATTCTCAACGATCTGACCGCGATGGGCGTGCATATCGCCATCGACGATTTCGGCACCGGCTACTCCAGCCTGCTGTACCTGAAGCGGATGCCGGCCACCGAACTAAAGATCGACCGCGCGTTCGTGCACGATCTGGAATGCAATGAAGAGGATGCCGCCATCGTCTCGTCGATCATCGCGCTGGGCCGCACCCTGCAGCTGCAGGTGGTGGCCGAAGGCGTGGAGACGCAGGCGCAGCGCGAATACCTGAGCGAACTGGGCTGCGACCAGCTGCAGGGCTATCACCTGGGCCGACCGATGGACGCCGAGGAATTCCTGCGCCGGGTGGGGTGAGACCCCATCCGCGCATGGCGTGGATCTCCTGGTAGCGCCGGCCGCTGGCCGGCTTCCCGCAACTGCCGGCCAGCGGCCGGCACTACCCCCTTTGTGCCGGCCATGCCAGGTGGGATGAGGCCGATGGCTTTGGGGTCGGATCCCTTGCTGCAGGCAAGGACTCTGACCCCATCCACGCATGGCGTGGATCCTGGTAGAGCCGGCCGCTGGCCGGCTTCCCGTAATTGCCGGCCAGCGGCCGGCACTACCACGCTGTGCCGGCCATGCCGGGTGGGATGAGGCCGATGGCTTTGGGGTCGGATCCCTTGCTGCAGGCAAGGGCTCTGACCCCATCCCCGTACAGCGTGGATCTCCTGGTAGAGCCGGCCGCTGGCCGGCTTCCCGCAATTGCCGGCCAGCGGCCGGCACTACCACCGCGCGTGCCATTCCCGGTGGGCGCGACAAACAAAAAGGCCGCCCGAGGGCGGCCTTTCTGCGTGGCAACGTCGCGCGGACGTCAGTGCATCATGTGCACGTTCATGTTGTGCATGACCCACAGGGTACCGACCACGATGATGCCGATCACCACCACGGTGAAGGCCGCAGCGTTGACGTTCCAGCGGCTTTCCGAAGAGCGGTCCAGGTGCAGGAAGAACACCAGGTGGACCAGCATCTGCAGCACCGCGGTGATCGCGATCACCACACCGTTGACGGTGCGCGAGAAGTCGCCCGACATCACCATCCAGAACGGGATGACGGTCAGCACCACCGCCAGCACGAAGCCGATCAGGTACGACTTCACGGTGCCATGGCTTTCGCCGCCGGTGCCGTGGTCGTGTGCATGGTTGTCATGTGCCATTACAGCGCTCCATTGAGGTAGACGACGGAGAACACGCCGATCCAGATCAGGTCCAGGAAGTGCCAGAACAGGCTCAGGCACGCCATGCGGGTCTTGTTGGTCGGGGTCAGGCCGTACTTCTTCAGCTGCACGAACATCACCAGCAGCCACAGCAGGCCGGCGCTGACGTGCAGGCCGTGGGTACCGACCAGGGCGAAGAACGCCGACAGGAAGGCACTGCGGTCCGGACCGTAGCCCTGATGGATCAGGTGCTGGAACTCCCACACTTCCATGCACATGAAGCCGAAGCCCAGCAGCCAGGTGATGCCCAGCCACAGGTACATCTGGCCCATCTGCTTGCGGTGCATGGCAATCATGCCCAGGCCGAAGGTCAGCGAGGAGGTCAGCAGCAGCGCGGTTTCCCATGCCACGAACGGCAGTTCGAACAGGTCCTTCGCGGTCGGGCCACCATCGGTACCGCCGGCCAGCACCACGTAGGTGGCGAACAGCGAGGCGAAGATGAGGCAGTCGCTCATCAGGTACACCCAGAAACCGAAGACGGTGTTGCCGCCGGTGTCGTGGTGCTCGTGGTCGTCATGGCCATGGGCCGCCGCGTGCGCGGCGTGCCCGTGGCTCAGGGTCGAGGTATTGGTGCTCATGCCTTCAGCTCCGACTTCACCAGGCCCTGGGCTTCCAGGTGCTTGCGGTGTTCGTTCTCGATGCGTTCCACCTCGGCGGCCGGGACCCAGTAGTCCACGTCCTGGTCGAAGGTGCGGTAGATGAACGTGGCGATCATGCCGACGAAGCCGACGATGGCCAGCCACCAGATGTGCCAGATCATCGCGAAGCCGAACACCAGGCTGAAGGCACCGATGACAACGCCCGTGCCGGTGTTGCGCGGCATGTGGATGTCGGTGTACTTGGCCGGCTTCGGCCAAGCTTCACCACGCTGCTTGCGCTCCCAGAAATCGTCCAGTTCGGTGACTTCCGGCAGGGTGCCGAAGTTGTAGAAGGCCGGCGGCGAAGAGGTTTCCCACTCCAGCGTACGCGCATCCCACGGGTCGCCGGTCAGGTCGACGGTCTTCTTGCGGTCACGGATCGACACGGCCACCTGGATGATCTGGCACAGGATGCCGGCGCCGACGATGAAGGCACCTGCAGCTGCGATCAGCAGCAGCGGCTCATAGGCCGGGTTGACCGTGCTCTGCAGGCGACGGGTCATGCCCATGAAGCCCAGCACGTACATCGGCATGAAGGTCACGTAGAAGCCGATGAACCAGCACCAGAACGCGCACTTGCCCCAGAACTCGTTGAGGCGGAAGCCGAACATCTTCGGCCACCAGTAGGTGATGCCGGCGAACATGCCGAACACCACGCCGCCGATGATGACGTTGTGGAAGTGGGCGATCAGGAACAGGCTGTTGTGCAGCACGAAGTCGATGGCCGGGATCGCCAGCATCACGCCGGTCATGCCGCCGATGACGAAGGTGACCATGAAGCCGATCGTCCACAGCACCGGGGTGGTGAAGTGCACGCGACCGCGGAACATGGTGAACAACCAGTTGAAGATCTTCACGCCGGTCGGGATCGAGATGATCATCGTCGTGATGCCGAAGAAGGCATTGACGTTGGCACCCGAGCCCATGGTGAAGAAGTGGTGCAGCCACACGATGAACGACAGCACGCCGATGCAGGCGGTGGCATAGACCATGCCCTTGTAGCCGAACAGCGCCTTGCGCGAGAAGGTCGCGATGACTTCGGAGAACACACCGAACGCCGGCAGGACCAGGATGTACACCTCCGGGTGACCCCAGATCCAGATCAGGTTGATGTACAGCATGGCGTTGCCGCCACCGTCATTGGTGAAGAAGTGCGTACCCAGGTAACGGTCCAGGGTCAGCAGCACCAGGGTGATGGTCAGCACCGGGAAGGCAGCGACGATCAGCACGTTGGTCACCAGGGCGGTCCAGGTGAACACCGGCATCTGCATCAGCTTCATGCTGGGGGTACGCATCTTCAGGATGGTGATGAAGAAGTTGATACCGCTCAGCGTGGTACCCAGGCCTGCGACCTGTAGACCCCAGATGTAGTAGTCCATGCCTACGCTTGGACTGTATTCGATGCCCGACAACGGCGGGAACGCCAGCCAGCCGGTGGCAGCGAACTCACCGATCCACAGCGACAGCATGATCAGCACCGCGCCGGACACGAACAGCCAGAAGCTGAGCGAGTTGACGAACGGGAACGCGACGTCGCGCGCACCGATCTGCAGCGGCACGGCCAGGTTCATCAGGCCGGTGATCAGCGGCATCGCCACGAAGAAGATCATGATCACGCCGTGGGCGGTGAAGATCTGGTCGTAGTGGTGCGGCGGCAGGTAACCCTCGGACCCGCCGACGGCGAGCGCCTGCTGGGTACGCATCATGATGGCGTCGGAGAAACCGCGCAGCAGCATGACGAAGGCGACGATGAGGTACATCACGCCGATCTTCTTGTGATCCACCGAAGTGAACCACTCCTTCCACAGATAGCCCCACAGCTTGAACTTGGTGATCAGGGCCATGACGCCCAGGCCACCCAGCACCGCGCCGACCAAGGTGGTCAGCACGATCGGATCGTGGGGGATCGACTCAATTGAGAGTTTACCCAACATGTTCATTCTCCCGAGCCCGCATGGCCGGCGTGGCCTGCGTGTTCGTGTTCGTTGGCATCCAGGTTTTCACCCGATTCCTTGGAATCATGCGCGTCACTGGGGGCATGGCCCTCGTGCGCTTCATGGCTGGCGGCATCGGCAGCGGCGGCACCGGCGTGTTCGTGCTTCATGCCGTAATGCTTGTTGTCGCCCATGTGCTTGGCGATGACCCAGTCGAACAGGCCTTCTTCGGTCTTGCCGAAGTAAGTGACCGGATACCACTCGGCGTTGCGTGCTTCACCCAGCGCCTTGAACGAGGCCTTGTCCAGGGTCTGCTCGCCGGCGCGGACCTGGTCCAGCCACTGGTGGTATTCGGCATCGGTGACCGAGTAGGCGGTGAAGTGCATCTTGGCGAAGCCCGCGCCGCTGTAGTGCGAGGACATGCCCGGGAATTCACCGGTCTCGTTGGCGATCAGATGGAGCTTGGTCTCCATCGCAGCCATCGAGTAGATCATGCTGCCCAGGTGCGGGATGAAGAACGCATTCATCACCGAATCGGACGTGATCTTGAAGTTCAGCGGCGTGTTGACCGGGAACTTGATTTCGTTGACGACCGCCACCTTCTCTTCCGGATAGATGAACAGCCACTTCCAGTCCAGCGAGATCGCCTCGATGGTGACCGGCTTGACGTCCGATTCCAGCGGCTTGTACGGGTCCAGCGCGTGCGACGAACGCCAGGTCAGGACCGCCAGCACCAGCACGATCATGCAGGGAATGGACCACACCACCACCTCGATCGCCGTCGAGTGGGACCACTTTGGCTCGTAGCGGGCCTTGGTGTTGGAGGCGCGATACTTCCACGCGAAGGTCAGGGTCATGATGATGACCGGGATGACGACCAGCAGCATGAGCACGGTAGCCGTGATCAGCAGGGTCTTCTCATCCTGGCCGATCTGGCCCTTCGGACTGAGGATGGCCACCGCATCGCAGCCGGTGAGCATCACCAGCAACGACAGCAGCAGGCCCGGGCGCAACCAGCGCCCAAGGGTTTTCAACGGAATCATCGGTCGATCCAATTGCGAGGGAATGCCGTTCCCCGTCCTGCCTGTTCCGGCCAAAGCCGGTCCCACCGGTCCGGAAGACAGGCAGGGAGGTGGGGTCGAGTCAGCCTTTCAATTTTAGGCCGTCA
The DNA here is from genome assembly GCF_056481145.1 of Stenotrophomonas sp. 93052_Sma. Taxonomy (NCBI): domain Bacteria; kingdom Pseudomonadati; phylum Pseudomonadota; class Gammaproteobacteria; order Lysobacterales; family Lysobacteraceae; genus Stenotrophomonas; species Stenotrophomonas sp. 93052_Sma. The sequence continues at coordinate 1,342,577 of NZ_CM151134.1, read as the reverse complement.
CGCACCATTTAAGAAAGGCATTGACAATGATCGAGCGCAGGAAAGGCCTGATTCTGACTGCGACACGTTGTCGCACCGCGCGGGCGCGGCGGGCAGGACGCACGGGGGCGGCATCCTAGCATCGGGCGATGGCGGCTGCTCCGCCCGTGTTCGGCAAAGTCATCTGAACCTGTTCAGGCGTGCTGGCGGGTGCCCGGCGTGGGATGCTCGGCGCAGGAGGAAGGCCCGTGGACAAGATCGACTTCAAGAAGCGCGATCGCGCGTTGTACCTGCCCCCGGCGGGCCGGTTCGTGACGGTAGACGTACCGCCCCTGCCCTACCTGATGGTCGACGGCCACGGTGATCCGAATACCGCCCCCGCGTATGTGCAGGCGGTGCAGTGGCTGTACTCGGTGAGCTATGCACTGAAGTTCGCGCTGAAGGCCGGGGGCCAGGACTACGTGGTGCCACCGCTGGAAGCGCTTTGGACTGCCGAGGATCCGTCGAGCTTTGTGGCACGCCGCAAGAGTGAGTGGGCCTGGACAGTGATGATCCGGACGCCGGACGGGATCAGTCCAGCGCAGTTGGAGGCTGCCATCGCCAAGTCGGCGAAGAAACTGGGCGAGGTCCCGGCCAGCCTTCGCCATGAAATTCTTGAAGAAGGCCTCTGCCTGCAGACCCTGCATGTAGGCGCCTACGATGACGAGGGTCCGGCCCTCGCCCATCTGCACAACGAACTGATGCCTTCGCTGGGCTACGCCTTCGCCGGCCCCCATCACGAGATCTACCTGAGCGATCCGCGCAAGACCGACGCGGCGCGGTTGAAGACCGTGCTGCGGCAGCCGGTGCGCGCTTGAGCCTGATAAGGGTTCGCGCTCATGACACAAGGCCAGTGATTGCTTCAAATGCCAAAACAAAAAGCCCCAACCAAGGCCGGGGCTTTTCATTACAACTGGTGCCGGAAACAGGAGTCGAACCTGCGACCTACGCATTACGAATGCGCCGCTCTACCAACTGAGCTATTCCGGCGGAGCCCGCGATTTTACGGGCTGGGCGCCCCGGCGGTCAATCCATCCGGCTCAGCCCGCCTCTACCCGGTTGGCGCACACCCGCCCGGCCACGAAATCCTGCAGATTCCCCAGCGTGATCGCCGAGATCTCCTGCAGCGCCTCCACGGTGAAGAAGCCCTGGTGGCCGGTCACCAGCACATTCGGGAAGGTCATCAGGCGCTGGAAGGCCTCGTCGTCGATGATCTCGCCAGACAGGTCCTGGAAGAACAGCGCGCTTTCCTGCTCGTACACGTCGATGGCCAGATGACCCAGCCGGCGCGACTTCAGCGCGCGGATCACCGCATGGGTATCGACCAGTGCGCCGCGCGACGTATTGACCAGCATCGCGCCCGGCTTCATCCGGGCCAGTGATGCATCATTGATCAGGTGATGGGTCTCAGGCGTCAGCGGGCAATGCAGCGACACGATGTCGGCACGCGCCAGCAGTTCATCCAGCCCGACCATTTCGCCGATACCGCCGAACGCGGGTGACGGATAAGGATCGTGCCCCAGCACGGTGCAGCCCATGCCGTTGAAGATGCGCGCGGTGGCCACCCCGATCTTGCCGGTACCCACAATGCCAACCGTGCGGCCATGCAAGGTGCGTCCGAGCAGGCCATCCAGCATGAAGTTGCCCTCGCGCACGCGGTTGTAGGCGCGATGAGTCTGCCGGTTGAGGGTCATCACCAGCGCCAACGCATGCTCGGCCACCGCCTCCGGGGAATAAGCCGGTACGCGTGCGACGAACAGATCCAGCGCTTTCGCGGCTGCCAGGTCCACATTGTTGAAGCCGGCACAGCGCAGCAGTACGGCCCGCACGCCCATCGCATGCAGGGCGTGCAGCACCGGCGCATCCAGGCGGTCGTTGACGAACACGCATACGGCTGCGCAATCCTGCGCCAGCGCGGCCGTGTGCACGTCCAGCGCCACATCGAAGTACACGAACGCAAAGCCGTCCCCAGCCGCATCGCGCTGGTTCGCCTCATCAAGGAAACGACGGTCGTAGGGACGGGCACTGAAGACGGCGATCTGCATGGACGGGCCTGGGTGGAATGGCAGACCGACCATACCGCAGCAGCACCCGCGTTGGGATGGCACCGGCGATGCCGTCATCGCCGGTGCCGGGTGCCACTTAGAACTTGTAGCCCAGGCCCAGCATCACGCCGTTCTGGATCTGCCCGTCGCGGCGCTCACCCACGTAATCGGCCATGATCGACAGCCGCTCGCTGGCACGGCTGGTCACACCCAGGTTCCAGGCCAGCACCTGCTCGCCCACCGCCTGGCTGCTGGCGCCGAACACCAGATCCGGTGCCGCGGCGAAGCCGGTGCTGTAGCGGGCCTGCGAATCGCCCAGTTCCTTCTGCCAGACCACCCGCGCGCGGGGTGATGCGCTCGCCGTTGTTGCCTTCGAAGGTCTTGAACAGCTGCAGGCCCGCACCCACGCGGATGCTCTCCAGGCTGCCGCTGCGGCCAACCAGCGCACCGGCGCCCTGCCCTTCGTTGAAGCGGGTGGCCGAGGTGCGCGCGTAGTCCACCACCGGCAGCAACGGCTGGATCACCAGGCCCTTGCCGGTGGTGAAGGAGAACGCATGTTCCACCCGTGCGGAGATCGCATCGTTGCTGTACTTGGCGCGCAGCGGCTGCTGCAGGCCATCGATGCCGTTGATGCTGCGACGCGTATCGTGGCGCAGATCGGTGTAGCGCACGGCCGCCGACAGATAGCCGCGCGCGTACGTCGCGTCGAGGTAGCCGCCCACGTCCAGCGCACGCACGTCACCAGTGAAACCAGAGCCATCGCTGGCCTTGGTCGACATGTCCGCCGCGGCCACGCTGACGCCCAGGGTCACGCGGTCATCGGCCACGCGGGTATCGGCACCGACCACGATGCCACCGATGGTGTGGCTCAGGCCGGCCACGCCACCGTCGGCATCGAGGCGGCCATGGCTGGCGAAACCACGCGCCCAGATGCCATGGCTGCGTCCAGCATCACCGCTGCCCGCAACGCTGCCCGACGCCGGCTCGACCAGGTGCATCGCCAGCTGGTTGAACAGGCTGCCATGGCGCATGCCCGGCTGGGAGGAGACCGACTGCGCCACCTGCGAGGCCAGGCCATCGGCATCACCGCCGCTGCGCATGGCCGACTGGTGCTGCTGCACGACGTTGCCGATACTGCCCACCAGCGCGGTGTCGGCCAGTCGCAGGCTGGCGTGCGCATCACCGCGCAGGGCACCGGCCTGTTGTGCGATCACATCGCGGTCGGCGAACTGCAGTGCGCCCAGCAGCGATCTCAGTCCCTTGTCCTGGCGATCGGAGGCGGTCGCCAGCGGCCCAGGCCGTCGCCGGACGTGCCATTGGCGAACAGGCCCAGCTGGTCAAAGCCCGGGTTGGCGGTCAGCCACAGGCCATCGGCCGTCTGCTTCACGTTGAAGCTGAGCAGTGAATTGTGGCGCGGGCGGAACACTTCACCGGCAGTGATGCTGGCACTGTATCCGGCGTCCCCCAGCCGCACGACATCCTGGAAGCCCCCCTGGTAGATCGGCCCTTCCACCAGATCGCGGCGGTAGGCACCGGCATAGAAGCCCTGGGCCACATTCAACGCAAGGTGTGCGCCCTGCGCGATCACCAGCGCGCCCTCCTCGGTGCCGCCGTCGTAGAAGCTGCCGACGCGCAGGCGGCCACTGCCGGTACCACCGGCTTCGGTAACATCAAACAGCACCTGGCCGCCGGGCATGATGTTGACGTAGCCGTGGGTCACCAGATCCCCACCGCGCGGCATCAGCGTGCCGAACACGCGCAGGCGGTTGAAGCCATCTTCGCGGTAGGACGGGCCGGTGCCATCCAGCAGCGCATCGCTGTCGGTGCCGACCGATGCGATATCACCGTGGCCAACCACGATGCTGCCCGGCATCACCCGCAGCTCGGGGGTGCGCAGCGCACCACCCTCCAGTGCGATGGTGCCGTTGTCCACCAGAATGAAATCGGCGCCGGTGGTTTCAGCAGTGCGCCAGGTGGCGCCATTGCTGACACGGATCACGCCGGCGGAGTTGGCCAGGGTCGAGGCATCCAGATCGGCCAGCCGCAGCTGGCCGCGCAGTTCATCCTGGAGGTCGGGGTCGGCGAGCAGCTGCTGCAACGACTGCGCGCCGATACCGTTCGCCCCCCGCGTGGAGAAGTTGTACAGGCTCACCGCATAGTTGATGTAGGTGCTGGCCCAGTCGGTGTTCCAGCGCGCGAAATCGTCGTCGACAAAGGCCTGCAGCTGGCGCGCGGTACGAAGGTAGCCCGGGTTGATGTCGCCGCTGACGTTGCTGGTGACACGAAGGGTGTCGCCCGGATCGCGATAGCCCGCCGTGTTGATGATGCTGTTGCTGCGGATGTCCTGGCCCGGGAATGACTCCAGCTTGCTCCCATTGCCATCCGGATCGAAGGTAACCGACGTACCCGTGGTACGCGCCGGGTCGCGGAATACCAGCAGGCCATTGGGCTGCACCACTTCATACATGGCCTTGTGCAACAGGCCCGCATCCATGCCACCGCCGTAGTTGCCTGTGTAGATCTGGGTCATGCGCGGCGACGGCGCATAGGTGATCCTGCCACCACTGCTGGCGGCATGGATCTGCACCGAGTCGACCAGCGGCAGATCGCCGCCGAGGTAACGGTTGACGCCACCGGACTGCATGATCGAGCAGGACGAAATGCAGTGGCCGGACACGATGGTGTCCAAGCCCTGGGTACGGATCACCGCCTGCAGCCACTCGCCGGCGATCAGCGCGCCACCGTTGGACGTTCGCAGCACGACTTCGCGGATCGGACGGCCTTCAGCCTGCGCCTTGGCCAGCAGTGCGGGCAGCGCCACCACATCGGCGACGGTGACGCCGCCGCTGAGGAAGACCCGATCGTCCTGCACGTGATAACTCATTGCCATGACGTCATCAGCTGCCGCGATGGCGCCAACGCCCATCAGCCCGGCCAGGGCCAGGCTCAACTTCGAATACTTCATGCGTTCTCTCTCTCCACCCGCAACACGCGGGTAGAACGATCAACGCCGCAGCGGGGCGATCTCCCCCAGTGGAACGGATCCTGAAAAATGAATACATTCACAATAAGAATCCGATCGATGCACACTCTTCCCCATCCGGTCATCGTCGCGTAAAACTCGATGACGCATTCGCCACCGACAGTCGAGGCCAGCCCTGTCCACCCCGTCTCCCCTGATCCATCGCGCGCCGGAGCCGCCCGCACCTGCGGATGCCTTCATCGCGTTCGTACGCGAAGAGGGCGCACCGCTGTGCGCGTTCCTGCGCAGCGCGGGGGTCGGGCCTGAGGATGCGGAGGATATCGCGCAGGACTGCATGGAGCGGCTGATCCGCTATCGCGCACAGGGCCCGGACGAACTGCGCCTGCTGCTGTATCGTATCGCCCGCAACCGCCTGGCAGACCGCGGACGCTCGCCGCAGTCGCGGCCGCATCTGCCGCTGGCCGAACACGATGGCAGCGACGAACCGCCCAGTTCCTCGCCCGATCCATTGCGCCAGGCCGAGTCAGGGCAGATGCTGTCCCTGCTGCGGCAGGCCCTGTTCAAGCTGCCCGAACGCGCACGCGAGGTCTATCTGCTCAACCGCATCACCGGCATGAGCTACACGCAGATCGCACGGCATTGTGGAATTACTGCCAAGACCGTGGAAAAACATATCGCCCGGGCCCTGCAGGGCCTGCGTCAGGAGTTGGGATCGGATCCGCTGCACAACGACAGGGACGGCCAATGAGTGGCACCCCGCACAGGAATGATGCACAGCTGTTTGAACGCGCCAGCGCCTGGGTAGCCCGCCTGGAAGCCCCGGACTGCACATCGGCCGAACGCGAAACGTTCGAGGACTGGCTGGCCGAAGATCCGGCCCACGTCAAAGCCTGGGTGCAGGCCGAAACCCTGTTCCAGCAGGGTGCGGAGCTTGCGGCTGACCCCTGGCTGCGCACCGCCGCGGCACGGGCGGCGCGTCCGCCGCGCCGGCGCTGGTTGCCGGGCGTGGCCGCTGCCGCCGGTGTCTGCATGGCGATCGGCATCGGCTGGATGGTTGCCGTCGACGGCAACCCGACGCCACAGGTCTACGCCAATGATTCGCACCAGGCACAGCAGCAGACGCTGGCCGATGGCAGCGTCGCCATGCTGGATGCCGGCACCACCCTCCGCGCCCGCTTCGGCTGGCGTCATCGTGATCTGGTGCTGGAGCGGGGTCGGCTGCAACTGCAGGTCGCTCCGTCGAACAAGGCGCTGCAGCTGCACGCCGGCGGCAGTACGATCCGCGACATCGGCACGACCTTCCAGGTGGAACGCCTGCGCGACGGCCTGGTCGAGGTCGCACTGCTGGAAGGTGCCGTGGAAGTCAGCAACGGCGCAGCGCAGCACACGCTGGCACCCGGCCAACAGCTGCAGGTATTGCCCTCCGGCCGTATCCAGCCGGGCCCTGCCCTCTCGTCCAACGCAGCCGCTGAAGGCTGGCTGCGTGGGCAACTGGTGTTCGATGCCACGCCACTGTCGATCGTGGTCGAGCGCATGAACCGTTATGGCCGCACGCCACTGGTGATCGTCGATCCGGAGATCACCGACCTGGCTGTAAGCGGCACCTTCCGCGCCGGTGATGCACAGGAGCTGCTGTCGGCGCTGGAACTGGGTTGGTCCGTGGCTGGCCAGACGCGTCCGGATGGCGCGCTGGAACTGCGCCGCACCTACTGAGGAGACCGGCAGTGAAGGCAGGTCCGGGTGCGCTGCAGTGGGGGCTGCTCCGCGCCCTGCTATGCCTTGCACTGGGTGTTGCCGCACTACCGATGGCCGATGCCGGCGAGCCCGCCGGCACGCTGGAGATCGACGTGGGCGCCGGCCCACTGGTGCCGGCACTGCAGCAATGGGCCCGGCAGAGTGGCACCGCCCTGCTGTTCGACGCACGTGAACTGGATGATCTGCGCACCGGCGGCAGCCGTGACCAACGCGATACCGGGGCCTCCCTGAAGCAGCTGGTCGCCGGCCTGCCGGTCAACATCCTGCGCACTTCATCCGGTGCCTTTGTCGTGCGGCGCGTCCATCCCGAGCCCCCTGCCACGCCGCCGAAAGCGGTCGCAGCCCCGCGCCTGCCGCGCCCGGCTCCCAAGTCCGCCGACACGCCACACCAGGTGGAACTGGCGCCCATCCATGTCACCGGCAGCCGGCTGCCGCGCTCTTCGGTGCAGACCACACTGCCGGTCACCACCATCGATCGCGACGATATCCTGCGCAGCGGCTACGGCAATCTGTTCGACCTGCTGCGGCACCTGCCCGGCATGAACGGCCATCCGGCCATGAGCACCTCGCGCGGCGGCGATTCGCAGTACCTGCCGGTGGGCGCAGCGGCCACCACCAGTCTCGACGGCATGGGCCCGCGGGCGACGCTGTTCCTGGTCAACGGCCGGCGCCTGCCGCGCTATCCGATGGTGTCGCTGGAACAGGGTGGGCTCACCGACCTCGGCGGCATTCCGCTGAGCTTCGTCGACCGCATCGAACTGGTACGCGGTGGTGCCTCGGCCATCTATGGGGCCGACGCCATGTCCGGCGTGGTCAACATCATCCTGCGCGACCAGGCCGATGGGCCCGAAGCCATGCTGCAGACCGGGCTCAGCAGCCGCGGCGATGCGGGCCAGTACCGCCTGCAGGCCGCCACGGGCGGCGCGCGTGGCAACGGGGACCGCTGGTTTGCCGGACTCGATCTGCACCGTGTCGAACATGTCGCCGGTGACCAGCGTGACTGGCACGCGGAAACCTCGCTGTATCCGATCGGCGCGATCTTCGGCAACTGGTACGTGCCCGCCCGGCGCTGCGAGCCGCCCCTGAAGCGGCGCGAGGATGGCTGCTGGTTTGACAGCGCGCGGCCGCGGTCGCTGCAGCCCGCCTCGGATACCGCGTCGGCCTTCCTGCACTACCGGCATGAACGTGGTGAGGGACGCTATGCCTATGTCGAGGCGCGGGCCAGTCACAACCGCCAGCGCTTCGATCTGGGCCCGACCGCCGTTGCGGTGGTCTCGCGCGGAATCACCTTCAACAGTGTGCTGCGTGAGGCCGGCAACGTGCGCCCCAGCGTCCGCGCCACCGATGCCGACCTTACCTTCGGCATCGGCCGCGACCAGGGCCGGCGCAGCTGGGAGGCGGGCATCAGCGCGCAGCGCAGCGACGTGACCTTGTCCACTGCAGGCACCGTGCGCACGACACGCCTGCTTGAAGCAACGCAGGCGCGCAGGTTCACTCCCGGTTTCGACGCGCCGCCGGCGGCCGAGGCGGACACGCTGTTTCCGTCCATCCGCAACCGCGGCAGCACCGCACAATGGCAGGGCTGGTGGGGCGTGCAGCGTGAGCTGATGGCAATGCCCGGCGGCAATGCGCAGCTGGCCACCGGCATCGACCTGCGCCATGAACGCTGGACCTCGCGCCCGGACGCACTGCTGAGTCAGGGCGACCTTGCGCTGGGCCTGCCACAGCAGCGACGCCGCCTGTCGCGACAAAGCAGTGGCGTCTACGCCGAGCTGGGCCTGCCGCTGGCCCCCACGTTGCGCGCGGACCTGGCTGCACGCTGGGACCGCGACGGCGGCTTCATGGCGTTCTCGCCTCGTGCCGGGCTGCGCTGGAGCCCGACGCCGCACTGGTCGTTCCTGCTGGCCAGCGGGCGCGGCTATCGTGCACCGAGCCTGTTCGAGCAACGGCGGCCTCCCGGCTACTTCGGCTCGATCACGCTTCCGGTGTCCAGTGCCCTTCCGGAATGTGCGATCGCCACGCGTGGTGGCGGCTGCAGCGTCACGGCCAACGTGGTTGAGAACGATGCACTGAAGGCCGAGCGATCACGCAGCCATTCGCTGGCTGCCACGTGGACGCCCAACGACACATTCTCGCTGTCGCTGACCCACAACATCGTGGAACTGCGCAACGAGATCCTCGCCCTGCAGCCGAGCGATGCGGTGTGGAACCGCAGCACGTGGGAACTGGATGAAGACGGCCACCTGGGCAGCCTGCGCCTGTCGTTCGACAACATCGGCCGCACCACCTCCCGCAACTGGGTGCTGCGTGGCGAGTACCGCATCGACAGCGGCAGCAACGGCCAATGGTTGTTTTCGCTCGATGCGCTGAAGCAGCAGGAACTGCTTCGCCGCCGTGACCATGAGGCCGCCGTGGACCTGCGTGGTCATGTGACACCCGAGCTGGCTGCGGTGTTGAACGTGCAATGGCAGAACAGCAACTGGGACATCGCGCTGCGCGGCAACCAGATCGGGCGCACGCGTGCCTGGCTGCCGGGGGCGGAGTGCCCGCAGAAGCAGGTCGACCGGAACCACTGCATGAACCCACGGCAGCTGCGCTGGAACCTGCACCTCGCACGCCGGCTGGGGCCGCGCATCGTTGCAGCGCTGGACGTGCACAACGTGCTGGACACGCAACCGGTGAACTATCTGGTCGGCAACGGCGGGCAGATGCCCGGGCTGGACGATCCGCTCGGCCGCTACTACCTGCTTACCCTGCAGTTCCGCTGAAGCGTAGTAATCTACGCGCCCTGTTCCACCGCGGTCCCCTTCCCCCATGAAAGCCTATCTCTGGTTCTGGGGCGCGTTCCTGCTGTTCTTCGCGTTGCCTTTTCCCTGCATTCTCTATTTCGGCACTTCGTGGCCGGTGGCGCTGGTCGACCGCAGCGCACCGTGGCTGGCACTGTTGCTGCTCGCACTGTCGATGGTCCTGTGGCTGACGCTGCTGTTCGCCTTCCTGCACTACCTGTTGCTGGGGCCGCCACGAGCACTGCACCGGGTGCAGTCGATCCTGGCCGACGGTGAACCGCGCAGTGCGCTGATCGAACAGGCCGAACAGACCGGCGTGCAGGTGCGTGGGTTCGCGCAATGGAAACTGCAGTTGTCCTTCAAGAACCTGTCCGGTACGCCGGTCCGCGAACAGATGCTGGTGGTCGACAGCAAACCCCAGCTGCATCGCTTCGAGGTGGGCAGGCACATCGATGCGCGCCTGGGCCGGACACCCGGAGCATTCCCCAACATCGTGCTGGACGGTGCCCAGCCCGAACTGAATGTCGCCAGCCTGTGGCGGCGCGGCATCGGTGCAGCACTCGGCATCGCCATCGTTGCCGCTGCCTATGTGTGGGCCTACCAGCTGCAGAGCGAGGGGCTGGGCTGGACCTTCCTGTCGTTCGGTCACCCGCTGCTGGTGTGCCCGCTGGTGCTGTGTGGCTATGCGCTGGGCCTGCGCCTGCTCGGCCGCCTGCTGCACGCCGATGCCCGCGGCGATGCGCTGAAGTATCGCGGCATCGGCGTGGAGGCCAGGGTGTTGAAGGTGCGTCAGACCGGCACCTACCTCAACGAACAGCCGCAGGTGGAGTTCCAGCTGGAATACATCGACCGCGAAGGCAACGTGCAGCAGGCTCGCGTGCGCCGCTTCATCCCGCTGATTGAACTGGCCAACATCCCGCGCGAGCATGTGACGCTGCTGTACGACCCGGATGACCGCAGCAACGTGCGCCTGGAGGGAGTATGAAACAGCCGCCCTCAACCCGCACCGTGTTCCTGGTACTGCTGCTGGTTCTGGCGGGCGTGGCCGTTGCCGGCGGCGCCCTGCAGACCATCAGCGAAACGCTGGGGCATTCGGTACAGCCGGACCGGTTGCCCGCGTCCGTCTCGTCCCAGTCGCCGCGCGAACAATCCGCATCGCTTGTGCCGTCCCCGGCGCCCTTCCCCGCCGCGAGCACCGCTGGAGCGCCCGAGCGCAACAACCGCCTGTTCGATGCGGACTACCTGCTGGCTGCCCGTCAGGCACTGGAGCAGATGCCAGCGCTGGCCGGCCAGCGGCTGACGGTCTTCCACAGCATCCACTTCTACGACGATGGCCGCATCAACCTCGATCTGGTCGATCCGCAACAGCCGGGCCACGTCGACAGCTATCACTTTGAACGTGGCCAATGGCGCAAGGGCAATCCGGTGAACCCGCAGCAGTTTGCTCCGACCATCAGCCTGCAGCGCAGCAGCACATCCCTGGCCAGCATCGATTTCGAGGCTGTTCCGCGCGTGGCGCAGGCGCTGCAGGAACAGCGCAATGCACTGCAGAACCCCGCATCTGAAGTCGGCCACGTCTACGTGATCGTGCGCAAAGCCGGCAAGCTGGTATGGCTGCCGGACGAAGTCGCCGGTGACCGCGAATCCGTGCGCCTGCAGTTCGATGCGCAGGGCGCCCTGCGCGGCGTGAGCCGCCGGTAGGCCACACAAAAAAGGGACGGAGGGGATTAAGTCGTATGTGCCTTGGTGCGGTTTGCGACTTAATCCCCTCCGTCCCCTTTTTCTATTTCACCGAGCGCGCGATGGCGTACTGCGCGGCGTAGTACGTGGACAGCACCAGCAGGCTGGCCAGCGGCAGGCCGCCGGCGAAGCGGTCCCAGGCCAACAGGGAATCGCTGGCCACGAACAGCAATGCACCTGCCGCAGCCCAGCGGGCGCTTCGGGCTTCCACGGCAGCGGGCTGTGGCCGGCGCCACTGGCGTGCCAGGGCCAGCACCGCCATCGATGCCAGCACCACCACGTACGCCAGCACCGGAATACGCATCGGTGCGGGCAGGTGTGGCCACAGGCCCAGCACGTTGAGCACGGCAAACGCACCGAGCAGGACGCTGGCGCCGACCAGCCCACGCCCGGCACGCAGGCCTCCGCGGAAGGCGATGATGTAGCAGACATGCGCCAGCAGGAATGCGACCAGCCCTGGTACGAACGCATCCATCGGCAGCATCAATGCGATATCGCCCACGCACGAGAGCAGCATGCCGGCCAGCACCGCACGCCGATAGAACGGCTGCACCGGATCATGCACGCCCCAGACGATGGCAGCGATCAGCAGCGTGGTGGCCGGCTTGGCCAGCCAATGCAGCCAGCGCCCATCGCCATGCAGGAACGCGCCGATGATGGCGAAGACCGCCATCAGCAGGATCACGCCATCGCGGGCACGCGGTTTCATCGCGCCTTCCACAGGTCCGCCAGGCGGTCAGGCTTGCCGGCGATGCGCTCCAGCACCGGGTACTGCAGGCCACCGTGGTAGGCGATGCTCATCGTTTCGATGCGATCGAACTGCTTCACCAGCAACACGATCGGCGCCTTGTCCTTTGCTGCGGCGGCGACTGCATCCTTCAAGCGCTGGCTGCTGTATTCACGGCCGCCAACCGCGATCACCTTCATGCCCGGTGCAAGACCGGCGTTGAACGCCGGACTGTCCCAGATCACGTCACCGACCGTGCCGTTGTCGAGCACGGTCGCACCCAGTGAGTACGCCAGCAACGCGGCCTTGGCGCGCTTTTCCTGCGCCTTGTAGGCGTCGTTCGGGGTATCGCGGTAAACCAGCTTCCAACCTGCCAGCTCCAGGCCGCCGGTCAACGAACCGTGGCCATCCAGGCGGCCGCGCAGGAAGCTCGACCAGTCGTACGGCGCGATGCCGTTCAAGGTCGCGACCACATCGTCGAAGGTGTACGGATTGACGTCCCAATTGCCATTGCCGACGCCGAAGAACGCACGCGCGAAGTCGTCCAGGCTGCGACGGTTGCCACTCAGCTCGCGCAGCTTGCCTTCCACCTCCAGCCACAGCATCTGGCCGCCGGAGTAGTAGTCCTCGCTCATCTGGTAGTTGCGGTACGGCAGGGTGCGGCGCTGGGCGATGGTCGGGTCGTTGGTGGTGTCCTGCAGTGGGCGCCAGGCCAGCCCCGGGCGGCCACGGTCATAGGTCGCGGCCACGTTGGCCAGCATGTCGCGCGCCTGCGCCGTCGACCACAGGCCTGAGCGCGCGGCCAGCACCTGGCCCCAGAACTGGGTCTGGCCCTCGTACACCCACAGCAGGCTGTCGCCCATCGGCACGTTGAAATTGGCGGTGGCCAGATCGGCGCCGCGACGGTACTTCCCGTTCCACGAATGGGTGTACTCATGCGGCAGCAGGTCGCGCATCCACGCGTTGCTGTCCCACTCTGTGAAGTAGCCTGGATCGGCACTGTTCTCGCTGGAACGGTGGTGTTCCAGACCAATGCCACCGAGGCGGTCGGTCAACGCCAGCAGGAACTCATAGTGGTTGTAATGGCGCGCCCCATAGAGCTTCTCGGCCTGCTGCACCAGCGCGCGGTGCAGCTTGATCTGTTCGTCGGTCGGCTTCAGCGACTTGGCGTCGTCGGCGAACACATTGAGGTGCACCGGCACCTTCGCACCCGGGTCGAGATCGATGCGCTGGTAGTGCTCGCCGGCGAACAACGGCGAATCGACCAGATGGTCATACGAGATCGGCTTGAACACCACGGTGTCACCGTCGCGTCGCGCGGTTTCCAGCGCAGTGGCGAACGACCAGCCCTTGGGCAGGGTCACGCTGGCCTGCGCCTGCAGGTTGCGCGCATCGACGCCGGCCGGATACAGCGAATTGGCGTTCCACTGCAGGTTGAGCATTTCCGGGGTCATCACCACCCGGCCCTGGCTGCCGCCCTGCGAGGACAGGAAATCGAAGTGGGCGACGATCTCGCTCACGCCCTCGGGCACGTTCACCTTGAACGCATAGACGTTGAACTGGTCGCGCTGCCAGGCCAGCGGCTTGCCGTTGGCCGTTACGCGCAGTCCGGCCAGCTTGTCGATCGGACCGGTGGGCGAATGGTTGCCGGGAATCCACTGCGGGTACAGCAGGGTCATCGGGCCGGGCTTGGCCGGCACCGTGGCGGTCACCTTGAAGATGCGGCGCGCGAGGTCGCGTGCATCCACGTCGATGCGCAGCAGGCCAGGGGCCGCGGCATCGCCCGACGGCGAGGTCTGCGCCAGCGCGGGCGTGGCCGCGAGCGCGAACAGCAATGACATGGCCAGGGCTCGGGTCTTCATCGGGCAGGTTCCAACAACGGAGAATCTTCCGATGCTAGGCCTGTGCAGTGCCCGGCCCCATGGCCGAAGGTCATGGTCGGTGGCGCTCCGGCCTGATGTGGCAAAACGCCATCCGACAGTGCGAACCAAGGTTCGCACCCACCAGAGTCAGGCCCGGTCAGTCGACCAGGCGCAGGCGCAGTTCCTTTGGCAGCGCGAACACCATCGATTCCGGTTCGCCGTCCAGCTCGCCCACGCCGCTGGCGCCCAGCTCGGCCAGACGCGCCAGCACGCCATCAACCAGCACCTGCGGCGCCGAGGCACCTGCGGTCACACCGATGTGCTGCTTGCCAACCACCCACTGCGGGTCGATCTCGTGCGCGCCGTCGATCAGGTACGACTCCACGCCCTCACGACGGGCCAGCTCGCTCAAGCGGTTGGAGTTGGAACTGTTCGGCGAGCCGACCACCAGCACCAGGTCGCAGCGCTTGGCCAGATCGCGCACGGCGTCCTGGCGGTTCTGCGTGGCGTAGCAGATGTCGTCGTTCTTCGGGCCCTGCATTGCCGGGAAACGCTCGCGCAATGCATCGATGATGCCGCGCGTATCATCCACCGACAGCGTGGTCTGGGTGGTATAGGCGAAGTTTTCCGGCTGGTTGATGTGCAGCGTGGCAACCTGCTCGACATCCTCGACCAGATAGATCTGGCCGGTGCCGGCTTCGCGGTTCCACTGGCCCATGGTGCCCTCCACTTCCGGGTGACCGGCGTGGCCGATCAGCACCACGTCACGGCCGGCACGGCAGTGGCGGGCGACTTCGAAGTGGACCTTGGTCACCAGCGGGCAGGTGGCGTCGAACACCTTCAGGCCACGACGCTCGGCCTCCTGGCGCACGGCCTGGGACACGCCATGCGCGCTGAAAATGACCGTGTTGTTGTCCGGCACTTCATCGAGTTCCTCGACGAAGATCGCACCGCGCTGCTTCAGGTCGTCGACCACGAAGCGGTTGTGCACCACTTCATGGCGGACGTAGATGGGCGCGCCCAGCGTTTCGATCGCGCGCTTGACGATCTCGATCGCACGATCGACGCCGGCACAGAATCCACGCGGGTTGGCGAGCAGCACATCCATCAGTTCAGTCTCCCGGCAGCGGCCGGCTTACGGTTTCGGATTGGCATTATCCGCCTTTTTGGCGGACTTGCCGTCGAACAGGCCAAACAGGGCGATGCCGATGGCACCCACCACGATGGCCGAATCGGCGATGTTGAACGAGGGCCAGGTGTAGCTGCCCACGTACCACTGGATGAAGTCGACCACGTGGCCGTGCACCTGGCGGTCGATCACGTTGCCGATGGCGCCACCGATGATCAGCGCGTACGGCACCGCGGCCTTCCAGTTGCCGCGGGCAGTGCTACGCAGCCACCAGGCCATCAGGCCGCTGATGACGATCGCCAACACGGTGAAGAAGTGTTTCTGCCAGCCACCGGCGTCGCTCAGGAAACTGAACGCGGCACCGGTGTTGTAGGTGCGGTACCAGTTCCAGAAGCCGTCGATGACCACCACTGGCTGGAACTCCGGCAGGCTCGACAACACCCAGGCCTTGGACCACTGGTCCAGGCCGATGATGGCGGCCGACAGCAGCAGCCAGACCAGGGCGTTCGGATGCGGACGGGGCGCGGCCATCAGAACCAGCTCCGCACTTCACCGGCGCCGGTGATGTTGCTCACGCAGCGGCCGCACAGTTCCGGGTGGTCGGCGTTGCTGCCGACGTCGGCGCGGTGGTGCCAGCAGCGCACGCACTTGGCCTTGGTGGTCGGCTGGGCGCTGACGAACACCTCGTCGGTGGTCGCCGGGCGCACCTGCACGTCGCCACTGATGAACAGGAAACGCAGTTCATCGGCCAGCGGCTGCCACTTCGCGGCCTGCTCTTCGCTGGCGGCGATGGTGATTTCCGCTTCCAGCGCGGCACCGATCGCGCCGTTGGCACGCATCGGCTCGAGCACCTTGGCCACCTGCTCGCGCACGGCCAGCAGCTGGTCGAAGTCGGCGGCGTTGAGCTGGGCATCGGCCGGCAGCGGCGCCAGGCCGTCGTACCAGGTGGTGAACAGCACATGGCCGGCATGCTCGCCCGGCAGATAGCCCCACAGCTCGTCGGCGGTGAAGGTCAGGATCGGCGCCACCCAGCGGGTGAACGCTTCGGCGATGTGGTACATCGCGCTCTGTGCCGAACGGCGACCGTGCGAATCGGTCGGCATCGTGTACAGGCGGTCCTTGGTCACGTCCAGGTACAGCGAGCCCAGGTCCACGCTGCAGAAGTTCAGCAGCAGCTGCACGATCTCGGCCATGTTGTAGCCGTCGTAGGCCGCCTTGATCTTCTCCTGCAGCTCCCACGCGCGATGCACGATCCAGCGGTCCAGCGCGACCATCTGGTCGAGCGGCTGCAGGTGCTGGGCCGGATCGAAACCGTCCAGGTTGCCGAGCAGGAAGCGTGCGGTGTTGCGCAGGCGACGGTAGGCGTCGGCGTTGCGCTTGAGGATCTCCTGCGACAGCGACATCTCGTTGCTGTAGTCGGCCGAGGCGATCCACAGGCGCAGGATGTCCGCGCCCAGCTTGTTCATGATGTCCTGCGGCTCGATGCCGTTGCCCAGCGACTTGGACATCTTGCGGCCGTGCTCGTCCACGGTGAAGCCGTGGGTCAGGCACTGCTTGTACGGCGCGCTTGTCGATCGCCACGCCGGTCAGCAGCGAGGACTGGAACCAGCCGCGGTGCTGGTCGGAACCTTCCAGGTACAGGTCGGCCGGCTTGCCGAAGCCACGCGCCGCAAGCACGCCTTCATGGGTCACGCCCGAGTCGAACCAGACGTCGAGGATGTCGGTGACCTTCTCGTAGTCGGCCGCTTCGGCGCCCAGCAGTTCAGCAGCATCCAGCGAATACCACACGTCGATGCCCTCAGCCTCGACGCGGTCGGCGACCTGCTGCATCAGCTCCACCGAACGCGGGTGGATCTCGCCGGTCTGGCGATGGGTGAACAGTGCGATCGGCACGCCCCAGGTGCGCTGGCGCGAGATGGTCCAGTCCGGACGACCGTCGACCATGCTCTGGATGCGCGCCTTGCCCCAGGTCGGGAACCAGCCGACGGTATCGATGGCGGCCAGCGCATCGTTGCGCAGGTTGGCCTTGTCCATCGAGATGAACCACTGCGGGGTGGCGCGGAACACCACCGGCGTCTTGTGGCGCCAGCAGTGCGGGTAGCTGTGGCGGATCGGGTGGAAGGCCAGCAGCGAACCGTTGTCGCGCAGCACGCTGACGATGGCCTCCTGCGCCTTCCACAGGTGCTGGCCGGCCAGCACCACGTCACCGGCCGGCGGGGTCGATTCCAGGTACACGCCACGGCCGTCGATCGGGGTCACCTGGCCGGCGTTGTACTTGTCCAGCAGGCCGTACTTCTGGCTGACCACGAAGTCTTCCTGGCCGTGGCCGGGGGCGGTGTGCACCGCACCGGTACCGTCCTCGTCGGAGACGTGCTCGCCGTTGAGCACCAGGATCTCGCGCTCCGGGTAGAACGGGTGCGCCAGCAGCTGGTTCTCCAGCGCGGCACCGGTGGTTTCACCGTGCAGCACCACGTTTTCGACGCCATAGCGCTGCAGCGCGCTCGGCCAGGGCCGCGGCCAGCACCAGCCAACGGCGCTTGCCGTTGTGCGCCGGGCCTTCGGCCAGCACGTAGTTGATCTCCGCGCCCAGCGACACCGCCAGCGAAGCCGGCAGCGTCCACGGGGTGGTGGTCCAGATCGGCACGGCCACTTCCACGTCAGCCGGCACGCTCACGCCGAACGCCTGGCCGATGGCCTGCGCATCGCGCGCGGCGTAGGCCACGTCGATCGCCGGCGATTCCTTTTCCTGGTACTCGATCTCGGCCTCGGCCAGCGCCGAGCCACAGTCGAAGCACCAGTACACCGGCTTGGCGCCACGCACCAGGTGGCCATTGGCCACGACCTTGGCCAGCGCACGGATCTCGTTGGCTTCGAAGTCGAAGCTCAAGGTCTTGTACGGGTTGTCCCAGTCGCCGGTCACGCCCAGGCGCTTGAAGTCCACGCGCTGGATGTTGATCTGCTCTTCGGCGAACTCGCGGCACTTCTGGCGGAATTCGACGGCGTCGAGCTTGGTGCCGACCTTGCCCCACTTCTTCTCGACGGCGATTTCGATCGGCAGGCCATGGCAGTCCCAGCCCGGCACGTAGGGCGCGTCGAAGCCGGCCAGGTAGCGCGACTTGACGATGATGTCCTTCAGGATCTTGTTGACCGCGTGGCCGAGATGGATGCGGCCGTTGGCGTACGGCGGGCCGTCGTGCAGCACGAACAGCGGGCGGCCGGCGGCGTTTTCGCGCAGCTGCTGGTAGAGCCCCTGCTCTTCCCACCGCGCCAGAATGCCCGGCTCGCGCTTGGGCAGGTCGCCGCGCATCGGGAATTCGGTGGCTGGCAGGTTCAGGGTGGTCTTGTAGTCCTGGCTCACGCAGTGGCTCGCAATCTATGTTCGGAAAGGATGGCGCGCCTGTTCGGCATCGCGGTGCATCTGGTCGGTCAGCGCCGCCAGATCATTGAATTTCTCTTCGTCGCGCAGCTTGGCGACGAACTCCACGTCGATGTGGCGCCCGTACAGGTCGCCCTGGAAATCAAACAGGTGCGCTTCCAGCAGCGGCTCCACGCCGTCCACCGTCGGCCGCGTGCCGAAGCTGGACACCGACGGCCACGGCTGGTCGAACACGCCGTGCACCCAGGTCGCGTAGATGCCCGACAGCGCCGGGGTCTTCGGGAACCGCAGGTTGGCGGTGGGGAAGCCCAGCGTGCGGCCGAGCTGGCGCCCACGCACCACCCGCCCGCTGATCGCGTAGGGACGGCCGAGCAGATCGCCGGCACGGGCGAAATCGCCGTCCTGCAGCAGCTGGCGGATGCGGGTGCTGGAGATGCGCTCGCCGTGCAGATCGACCGCTTCGATCTCGCCGGCGCTGAAGCCGAGCTCGGCGCCGAGCTGCTGCAGCAGGGCCAGGTCGCCGCGGCGGCGGTTGCCGAAGCAGAACTCCGGGCCGATCCAGACCTCACGCGCACTCAGGCGATTGACCAGCAACTGGCGCACGAAGGTCTCGGCCGGCATCGCCGCCATCGCCGCGTCGAAACGCAACAGGCCGATCGCATCGACGCCGAGCTCGCGCAGGATCTCGACCTTGCTGCGCGCCAGGGTCAGCCGCGGCGGCGGCGTGCCCTGGGCGAAGAATTCACGCGGCAGCGGCTCGAACGCCACGGCCACCGCGGCCACGCCCAAGGCGCGCGCGGGCAACCGCGTGGCGGACCAGCGCACGATGGCCCAGGTGGAGGCCGTCGAATGCACCGATACAGACCACGCTTCCGTTGGGGAACAGCTCCCCGCCCTCGACGCTTCTGAACAGCCTGCTCATCAACTCTCGTTCCGGCCCGACCGGGGCCGCTGCTTCAATGGTGTAACCCTGAAGTATAGCCGCCACGGGCCGCGATCAATGCCCACGCAGGTCGCGCGGGCGGAAGCCCATCGCCAGCATGGCCACCGCATAGGTCGCGCCACCGCCGCCGACCAGCAGCATCAGGCCACCGATACGGTGCCATTTGTCCATGACGGTGAAGTCGGGAACCCAGTGCAGCAGGGCCAACAGCACGCCGACCATGGCCGCACAGGCCAGCAGCAGCCGCACCAGGTAGCCGCCCCAGCCCGGCCGGCGCTGGTAGACATCGGTCTTGCCCAGCCAGTACCAGAGCAGGCCCAGGTTCAGGTAACTGGACAGTGCGCTGGCGATGCCCAGCGCCAGGTGCAGGCCCGGCTGCTTGCCGATGGCCGCCATCACGCCCTGCGCCTTCAGCTCGTCCGGCACCATGACCTGGTAGAGCACGGCCAGCAGGGCGAAGTTGAACACCATGTTGGCCACCAGCGCGGCCACACCGGCACGGACCGGGGTCTTGGTGTCCTGGCGGGCATAGAACGCCGGCAGCACCACCTTCAGCAGGGCGAACGCCGGCAGGCCGAAACTCAGGCCGTACACCGACAGCGCGGTCATGCGGGTATCGAAGGCGGTGAACTGGCGGTACTGGAACAGAGTGGCGATCAGCGGCTCGGCCAGCAGCAGCAGGCCCAGCATGGCCGGCACCGAGATCAGCAGGGTCATCCGCAGGCCCCAGTCCAGCGAGCGCGAGAAACCCTCGCGGTCGGTGCTGACGTGATGGCGGGCCAGCGCCGGCAGGATCACCGTGCCCAGCGCCACGCCGAACACACCCAGCGGCAGCTCCAGGAAGCGATCGGCCAGCGACAGCCACGACTGCGAGCCGTCGGTCAGCTTGGCCGCGATGAGGGTATCCAGCAACAGGTTGATCTGCGCCACCGACGAACCGAACAGGGTCGGCACCATCAGCGTCAGCACCTTGCGCACGCCCGGATGGCGCCAGCCCCAGCGCGGCAGGGTCAGCAGGTTGATGCCCTTCAGCGAGGGCAGCTGGAACAGCAGCTGCAGGATGCCGGCGGCGAGTACCGCCCAGCCCAGCGCCAGGATCTGTTTTTCCGGGGTGCCGCCCAGCCGCGGCGCCAGCCATAGCGCACCGGCGATCATGCACAGGTTGAGGATGACCGGGGTCAGCGCCGGCATCGCGAAACGCTGGAAGCTGTTCAGCGCGCCACCGGCCAGCGCGGTCAACGAGACGAACAACAGGAACGGGAAGGTCAGGCGGAACAGGTCGACCAGCAGGGTCTGCTTGACCGGGTCGGTATCAGCACCACTCGCGAATGCGACCGCCAGCTGCGGCGCGAAGATCAGCGCCAGCGCGGTGACCAGCATCAGCACGCCGCCCAGGGTGCCGGCGGTGCGGGCCATCAGTTCACGCAGCTCGGCATGGCTGCGGGTTTCCTTCACTTCCGTGAACACCGGCACGAAAGCGGTGGCGAAAGAGCCTTCGGCGAACAACCGGCGCAGGAAATTGGGTACCCTGAAGGCAACCCAGAACGCATCGGTAACCGCATTGGTGCCGAACGTGGTGGTGATCACCTGGTCACGGACAAGTCCGAGTACCCGCGAGACCATGGTCATGCTGCTGAACGACAGCAGGCCTCGCAACATCTTCGGTGAACTCACTCAGCGTCCCTCTTGACAATCGACTTGACGTGCATTTCTCGGGCCATCATACTAGCTAGCTTGCTGTTCCCATAACACCGATTTTTTCAGGAAACCACCACCGTGGCCAATATCAAGTCCGCCAAGAAGCGCGCCAAGCAGACCGTCGTGCGCAACGCGCGCAACGTGGCTCAGCGCTCGATGCTGCGCACCGCTGTCAAGAAAGTGATCAAGGCGCTGGACGCCAACGATGCCGCCGGCGCCGAAGCCGCCTTCGCCGTTGCCCAGCCGATCCTGGATCGCTTCAGCGCGCGTGGCCTGATCCACAAGAACAAGGCTGCTCGCCACAAGAGCCGCCTGAACGACCGCATCAAGGCCCTCAAGGCCGCCTGATCCGGCGTTGCCGCCCTGCCCCTTCGGGGGTCGGGCAGCAGACAAGAACCCGGCCCCGGCCGGGTTTTTTGTTGCCTGCGATCCACGCGATCCGGTAGTGCCGGCCGCTGGCCGGCAACCCCGAGGAATGCCGGCCAGCGGCCGGCACTAATGGAAAATGAAAAACCCGGCCGAAGCCGGGTTTTTCGCATGGAACCACAACAGCATTACTGCGCGTTGCGGGCTTCCAGCTCGTCTTCCTTCTGGCGATCGAAGAAGGCCATGATCCGGCTCATGATCGGGAAGGTACCTTCGCGGCCCAGCGCGGAAACCAGGAACCACGGCTCCTTCCAGCCCAGCTCGGCGACGATCTGTTCGGCCGCAGCCTTCGCTTCGTCTTCGAACATCAGGTCGGCCTTGTTCAGCACCAGCCAGCGCGGCTTCTGCAGCAGCTCCGGATCATGCTTTTCCAGTTCGCGCTCGATCGCGCGCACCTGCTCGACCGGGGAAATGCCTTCCACACCGCCTTCCATCGGCGAGATGTCCACCAGGTGCAGCAGCAGGCGGGTGCGCTGCAGGTGGCGCAGGAACTGCGCACCCAGGCCGGCACCGTCGGCAGCGCCTTCGATCAGGCCGGGAATGTCGGCAATCACGAAGCTGCGGTAGTTCTCCACCTTCACCACACCCAGGTTCGGGTACAGCGTGGTGAACGGGTAATCGGCCACCTTCGGCGTCGCCGCCGAAACGGCACGGATCAGGGTGCTCTTGCCAGCGTTGGGGAAGCCCAGCAGGCCGACGTCGGCCAGCAGCTTCAGCTCCAGCTTCAGCGTGCGCTCTTCGCCCGGCTCGCCCGGCAGCGCCTGGCGCGGCGAGCGGTTGGTCGAGCTCTTGAAGTGCATGTTGCCCAGGCCACCACGACCGCCCTGCGCCACCAGCAGGCGATCACCATGCCGGGTCAGGTCGCCGATGATTTCATCGGTGGCGACGTTGATCACCACGGTGCCGACCGGCACGGTGATGGTCAGGTCTTCGCCGCCCTTGCCATAGGCCTGGCGGCCCATGCCGTTCTCGCCACGCTGCGCCTTGAAGATGCGGTCATGGCGGAAGTCGACCAGGGTGTTCAGGTTTTCGTCGGCGCGGATGTACACGCTGCCGCCCGCACCGCCGTCGCCGCCGTCCGGGCCGCCGAGCGGAATGAACTTCTCGCGACGGAAGCCAATGCAGCCGTTGCCGCCGTTGCCGGCGAACACTTCGATTTCTGCTTCGTCTACCAGTTTCATTGTTTCGATGCCTGCGATGGGCGCGGCCTGCCTGCCGTCGCCTTGAATGTTATGCCAGCCACTGGCCGGCACCCCGGCCTGGCCGGTCTTGCTTTCACTCTAACGAAAAGCCCCGCCGAAGCGGGGCTCTTCATGCAGCACCCCCATGCCGAGGCACGGGTGCGGGCGATGCCTGGATCAGGCGTCGGCCGAGACGATGCTGACGGTGCGGCGCTTCTTGGCGCCCTTGACCGAGAACTCCACCTTGCCGTCCACGAGGGCGAACAGGGTGTGGTCACGGCCCAGGCCAACGCCCGAACCCGGGTGGAACTGGGTGCCGCGCTGACGCACGATGATGTTGCCGGCTTCGATGGCCTGGCCGCCGAAGATCTTGACGCCCAGGTACTTCGGGTTGGAGTCGCGACCGTTGCGCGAGGAGCCTACGCCCTTTTTATGTGCCATGACTGCTTCTCCTGATGCTTAGCCGGCGATGCCGGTGATCTCGATTTCGGTGTAGTACTGACGGTGACCCTGACGCTTCATGTGGTGCTTGCGGCGACGGAACTTGATGATCCGGACCTTGTCAGCACGACCCTGGGACAGGACCTTGGCGGTGACGGCAGCGCCCTTCAGCGCATCGCCCAGCTTCACGCCGTCGCTGTCACCCAGCATCAGGATGTTGTCAAACTTGATCTCGCTGCCGACTTCGACTTCGAGCTTTTCAATGCGGAGCTTTTCGCCCTGCGCCACGCGGTATTGCTTACCGCCGGTGACCAGTACTGCGTACATGACCAGGCCTTCCTCTGTAGTTATTGTGGTCTGAGCTGCCGCCATCGAGGGCGGACAGGAGCGGAATTGTACGCAGATCAGCGGGCGCGGGTCAAGTCAACCCCTGAACGGCCTGGAGACCGGGCCCTGTAGAGCCGGGCCATGCTCGGCTGAACGGTTCGGGGTCCCGGCAGCCGAGCATGGCTCGGCTCTGCACAAAGCTGTCGGCCGGTCTCATCAGGTGAGACATCGGGCTGGCATTGTCGCCCATTGCCCCCATCTGGTCACCTCGGTAGGCTGACCGATTGCCGTTCCCTGCTGGCCCGGCACCCAGCCAACGCCCCCACAACCGGATCCCCCATGGCGATGGATTTCATCCGCATCCGCGGCGCGCGGACGCACAATCTGAAGAACCTCGACCTCGACCTGCCCCGCGACAAGCTGATCGTGATCACCGGCCTGTCCGGTTCGGGCAAGTCCTCGCTGGCGTTCGACACCATCTATGCAGAAGGCCAGCGCCGCTACGTCGAGTCGCTGTCGGCCTATGCGCGCCAGTTCCTGAGCGTGATGGAAAAGCCGGACCTGGACCACATCGAAGGCCTGTCCCCGGCCATCTCGATCGAGCAGAAGTCGACCTCGCACAACCCGCGTTCGACCGTCGGCACCATCACCGAGATCTACGACTACCTGCGCCTGCTGTACGCCCGCGTCGGCACTCCGCGCTGCCCGGACCACGGCTACCCGCTGGAAGCGCAGACGGTCAGCCAGATGGTCGACCAGGTGCTGACGCTGGACCCGGAACAGCGCTACATGCTGCTGGCGCCGGTCATCCGCGACCGCAAGGGCGAACACGCACAGGTGTTCGACCAGCTGCGTGCGCAGGGCTTCGTGCGTGTGCGCGTGGACGGCGAGCTGTATGAAATCGATGCGGTGCCGCCGCTGGCGCTGCGCCAGAAGCACACCATCGAGGCGGTGATCGACCGCTTCCGCCCGCGCGAGGACATCAAGCAACGCCTGGCCGAGAGCTTCGAGACCGCACTGAAGCTGGGCGATGGCATGGCCTCGGTGCAGAGCCTGGACACCGCCGACGCCACGCCGGCACTGTTCTCCTCCAAGTACTCCTGCCCGGTGTGCGACTACTCGCTGCCGGAGCTGGAACCGCGCCTGTTCTCGTTCAACGCACCGATGGGCGCCTGCCCCGGCTGCGATGGCCTGGGCATCGCCGAGTTCTTCGACCCCTCGCGCGTGGTGGTGCATCCGGAGCTGTCGCTGGCCGCCGGTGCGGTGCGCGGCTGGGACCGCCGCAACGCCTACTATTTCCAGCTGATCGCTTCGCTGGCCAAGCACTACAAGTTCGACGTGGATGCCGCGTGGAATTCGCTGTCGGCCAAGGTGCAGCAGGCCGTGCTGTACGGCAGCGGCGACGAAACGATCACCTTCACCTACTTCACCGAAGCCGGCGGCCGCACCCAGCGCAAGCACCGCTTCGAGGGCATCATTCCCAACCTCGAACGCCGCTACAAGGAAACCGAGTCGCCGGCGGTGCGCGAGGAGCTGTCCAAGTACATCAGCGAACAGCCGTGCCCGGAATGCAATGGCGCGCCTGAACAAGGCAGCACGCAACGTGTTCGTGGCCGATCGCCCGCTGCCGGAGCTGGTGGTGCTGCCGATCGACGAGGCACTGAAGTTCTTCAGTGAACTGAGCCTGCCGGGCTGGCGTGGCGAGATCGCCGCGAAGATCGTCAAGGAGATCGGCGAACGCCTCGGCTTCCTGGTCGATGTCGGCCTGGATTACCTGACCCTGGAGCGCAAGGCCGACACCCTGTCTGGTGGCGAGGCACAGCGCATCCGCCTGGCCAGCCAGATCGGCGCCGGCCTGGTCGGTGTGATGTACGTGCTCGACGAGCCGTCGATCGGCCTGCACCAGCGCGACAACGAACGCCTGCTCGGCACCCTCACCCGCCTGCGTGACCTGGGCAATACGGTGATCGTGGTCGAACATGACGAGGATGCGATCCGGCTGGCCGACTACGTGCTGGACATCGGCCCGGGCGCGGGCGTGCACGGCGGCGAGATCGTCGGCCAGGGCACCCTGCAGGACATCCTGGAGGCACCGCGTTCGCTGACCGGCCAGTACCTGTCGGGCAAGGCGCGATCGAGATTCCGGCGCGCCGGCACACGCCGAACCCGAAGATGACCCTGCACCTGCGCGGGGCGACCGGCAACAACCTGAAGGGCGTGGACCTGGCGATTCCGTCGGGCCTGCTGACCTGCGTGACCGGCGTATCCGGCTCGGGCAAGTCGACCCTGATCAACGACACCCTGTTCTCGCTGGCCGCCAACGAGATCAACGGCGCCTCGCACCCGATCGCTCCGTACAAGGAGATCGATGGCCTGGACCTGTTCGACAAGGTGGTGGACATCGACCAGTCGCCGATCGGCCGCACCCCGCGCTCGAACCCGGCCACCTACACCGGCCTGTTCACACCGCTGCGCGAACTGTTCGCACAGGTGCCCGAAGCGCGTGCGCGCGGCTATTCGCCGGGCCGTTTCAGCTTCAACGTGCGCGGCGGCCGCTGCGAAGCCTGCCAGGGTGACGGCCTGATCAAGGTCGAGATGCACTTCCTGCCGGACGTGTACGTGCCCTGCGACGTCTGCCATGGCAAGCGCTACAACCGCGAAACGCTGGAGATCCTGTACAAGGGCTTCAACATCAACGACGTGCTGGAAATGACCGTCGAGGATGCACTGAAGCTGTTCGAGCCGGTGCCGTCGATTGCGCGCAAGCTGGAAACACTGGTCGACGTCGGCCTGAGCTACATCAAGCTGGGCCAGAGCGCGACCACGCTGTCCGGTGGTGAAGCGCAGCGCGTGAAGCTGTCCAAGGAACTGTCGCGCCGCGATACCGGCCGCACCCTGTACATCCTCGACGAGCCGACCACCGGCCTGCACTTCCACGACATCGAAGCGCTGCTGGGCGTGCTGCACAAGCTGCGCGACGAAGGCAATACGGTGGTGGTGATCGAGCACAACCTGGACGTGATCAAGACCGCCGACTGGATCGTCGATCTGGGTCCGGAAGGCGGCCATCGCG
Source organism: Stenotrophomonas sp. 93052_Sma (assembly GCF_056481145.1). Classification (NCBI taxonomy): domain Bacteria; kingdom Pseudomonadati; phylum Pseudomonadota; class Gammaproteobacteria; order Lysobacterales; family Lysobacteraceae; genus Stenotrophomonas; species Stenotrophomonas sp. 93052_Sma. Next base: position 1,316,067 of record NZ_CM151134.1, on the reverse strand, counting down.
GTGGCACCATCCTGGTCACCGGCACGCCGGAAGACGTGGCTGCCTGCCCGCAGTCGTATACCGGCCAGTTCCTGGCGCGCATGCTGCCGTCCACCAGCGCGCCCCGAGCAGCCGGCTGCCGTGGCCAACAAGCCAGACGCCCGCCCGCCGCGCAAGGTGAAGCCTGAAAAGCCGGCCAAGGTCGCCAAGAAGGCGGTAGCCGCCAAGAGCACCGGCAAGACCAGCAAGAGCACGACGAAGAAGAAGGACGCCTGATGAGCAGCGAACACAAGATCCTGGCCCGCATCCCGATCAGCGTGCGCTGGCGTGACATGGACAGCATGGGCCATGTGAACAACGCCAAGTACATCTCCTACCTGGAAGAAGCGCGCGTGCGCTGGATGCTGGGCGTGGACGGTGTGTCGATGACCGACCGCATCGCACCGGTGGTGGCCGCGACCAACGTCAACTACCGGCTGCCGATCGTGTGGCCCAACGACATCCTGGTCGAGCTGTTCGTCGAGCGCCTGGGCAACAGCAGCGTGACCATCGGCCACCGCATCGTCGACCAGCAGGACGAATCGAAGCTCTATTCGGACGGCAACGTGGTGGTGGTCTGGATGGACACCCAGACCGGCAAGAGCGCACCGCTGCCTGAGGCGATCCGCAACGCGTCGACCTGACGCGCCTGTGGTAGTGCCGGCCGCTGGCCGGCAACCTCCAGATGTATCGCGGATGCCGGCCAGCGGCCGGCACTACCGATCCAATTCAAAGGACTGACATGATCCACCAGACTGAACTGCGCGACCTGCTGCCCGGCATGGTCCCCTTCCCCACCGACGTCTTTCCCGCCGACCAGGCCTGGCTCGGCCAGCACCTGCTGCCGCTGCTGAAGATCGACCTGGGCGTGCTGCGCCCGGAACTGGCCGGCCAGGTGGCAACGATGCTGTGCCCGATCGAGCCGTATGACGGCTGCATCGGCGAGACCACAGAAGAACACCACAACGATTTCACCGGCACCAACTGGATCGCCTTCGAACTGACCGCCGGCAACGAGATGCGTTTCCTCGGCAACGCGGGCTATTTCATCGGTGATGCGGTGCAGGACAAGGATGCGCAGGAACACATCGCGCAGATGCGCGAGAGCTACGCCAAGGCCCGCGATTACCATGCCACGCATGGCCGTCTCGCCTGCTACTCGCGCTACGGCAAGGGTGAAGCCAGCGAGCGCGATTACCTGGATACGCTGGGCGGACAGATTTCCTGCGGCAACTGGATCGAGACGGCTGACATCCCGAACGCCTTCACCCTGGAATTCACCGACGCCGCCAACGACCGGCATGCACCGGACGATGCGGAACTGGCAATCATCCGCCGCGATGGCAACGCGTTCTTCGCGGTGGCCGACGTGGCCGGCTACAACTGGTGCGCCACCGGTGCCGATGCGATCGTGATGCTGTACGAGCCGGAAAGCCGCACGGTGCTGTTCTCGTACGACTGGTCGTAAGCCCCCTGGTAGTGCCGGCCGCTGGCCGGCTTTCACCACGCTGCCGGCCAGCGGCCGGCACTACCGGATATTCCGTTCGCGCCGAGCGTCCTCGACGCTACGACAGCCATCCCAATCGTCGCTTCATCCGTAGAGTCGAGCTTGCTCGACTGCCGCTGGCCGGCTTTCACCACGCTGCCGGCCAGCGGCCGGCACTACCGGATATTGCGGTCGCGCCGAGCGTCCTCGACGCTACGGCAGCCATCCCAATCGTCGCTTCATCCGTAGAGTCGAGCTTGCTCGACTGCTGCTGGCCGGAGCCGTCGAGCAAGCTCGACGCTACGACGGCCATCCCAACCCCTTGCGTCAGCAGCAGCGTGCCGTTTCCCCGCGCGCTTACGGCGCGGCCTTGCGCACCACCAACGTCGCGCTCGCTTCGCCACCGCCTTCCAGCTGCAGCCGCAACGGCAGCGCCTGCCCTTCCTTCAACGCGCCTTTGCCCTGCATCAGCATCAGATGCAGGCCACCGGGCTTGAGCTCGGCGCGTGCGCCCGGTGCCAGCGGCAGACGCTCGATCGCGCGCATCCGGCTGACCCCATCGACGATCGTGGTTTCGTGCAGCGACACATCGCCGAAGCCACTGCTGATTGCGCCAGTGATCGCCACCGCCTTGCTGCAGCCGTTGTGGATCACGCCGTAGCCGGCGGTCATCGGCATCGCCGGGTTCGGCGGCAGCCGCGCCCAGCCCTGCTCCACCGTGACGCAGTCCGGTTCCGCCGCCGAGACCGATGCTGCGGCCGCACACAGAACCAACAGTACGCCAACGAATGGTTTGGTTATCATCGCCCAGGTTCCTTCTTCGCAACGAGACCGCAGCATGACGACGCTCATCGAGGTGATCAACCATGGCCCCATCCGCGAACTGCGCCTGGCGCGGCCGCCGGTCAACGCACTGGACACCGAACTGTGCCGGCAGTTGATCCATGCCATCGAGCTGGCCATGGCCGAAGACGCGCACGGCATCGTGCTGTCAGGCAGCGAGCGCATCTTCACCGGCGGTATGGACGTGCCGCACCTGCTCTCGCATGGTGATGACAAGCACAAGTTGTTGGACACCTGGAACGCCTTCTTTGGCGCCGTGCGCACGCTGGCCGAGAGCCGCATCCCGGTGGTCGCGGCGATCACCGGCCACGCACCGGCGGGCGGCTGCGTGCTGGCCCTGTGCTGCGACTACCGGGTGATGGCGCGCAGCGCCGATCCGTCGCGGCCGTATGCCATCGGCCTGAACGAAGTGCAGGTGGGCCTGATCGCGCCGGAGGGCATCCAGCGCCTGCTGCGCCGTGCAGTGGGCGTGCACCGCGCGGGCGTCCTGCTGACCACCGGTTCGCTGGTACCGGCCGAACAGGCGCTGCAGATCGGCCTGGTGGATGAGCTGGCCGATGGCGATCTGGTGGTGGCGCGTGCCGTGGCCTGGCTGCAGAACCTGCTCAGGCAGCCACGCCAGCCGATGCTGCTGACCCGCGCCATTGCCCGTGCGGACCTGCACGAAGCCCTGCACCCGGACCTGATCCAGCTCGACCGCTTCGTCGAGGCCTGGTTCGCCCCGGATGCGCAGAATGCCCTGCAGGCGCTGGTCGCCCGGCTGGGCAAGTAACCGGTAGTGCCGGCCGCTGGCCGGCAACCGCAGGTGCCCCAGGAGGATCATGAGATTGCCGGCCAGCGGCCGGCACTACCAATGATGGACTGGCCTGCAACGGTATAATCGGGGCCTCTTCATTGCTGTGGCCGCCCCCTTGAACGACACGCCCGAACCCGTCGTCTCCGAGCTGATCGACCTGCTCACCCTGGAGCGGCTGGAGGACAACCTGTTCCGCGGGCAGAGCCGCGACATCGGCACCAAGTACGTGTTCGGCGGCCAGGTGCTGGGCCAGGCGCTGGCTGCGGCGCAGGCCACGGTCGACAACGGGCGCCACGTGCACTCGCTGCACGCCTACTTCCTGCGCGCCGGCAACATCGACCACCCCATCGTCTACGACGTGGACCGTACCCGCGACGGCGGCAGTTTCTCGGTGCGCCGGGTTACCGCAATCCAGCACGGCAAGGTGATCTTCTTCTGTGCTGCCTCGTTCCAGCAGGCCGAAACCGGCGCCGAGCACCAGCACAAGATGCCCGAAGTGCCGCAGCCGGAAGACATCGAACCGAACCGCCCGCTGCCGGCCGAAGTGCTGGAGCGGCTGCCGATCAAGGTGCAGCGCTGGCTGTCGCGCGGTGGCCCGTTCGAGTTCCGCCACGTCTACCCGCGCGATGAACTCAATCCGCCCAAGCGCCCCCCGTACCACCAGGTGTGGCTGCGCCTGAGCGAGCCGGTCGGCGATGCCCCGGAGCTGCACCAGGCGCTGCTGGCCTACGCCTCCGACTTCCACCTGCTGGGCACGGCGACGTTCCCGCATGGCATCAGCTACTACCACCCGCACGTGCAGATGGCCTCGCTCGACCACGCGATCTGGTTCCACCGCCCGTTCCGTGCCGACGACTGGCTGCTGTACTCGCTGGACAGCCCCAGCGCGCAGGATTCGCGCGGCCTGGCCCGCGGCCAGTTCTTCACCCGCAATGGCGTGCTGGTGGCCAGCACCGCGCAGGAAGGCCTGATCCGCGTCGTTCCCGACCAGGCAGCAGCGGCCGCCGTGCCGGCCAAGGATTGATCCGATGCGCCAGATCTTCAGCAGCCAGCGCGTGGAAACCGTCGAAGGCGTCGCCGAGCTCCTGCGCGAGCATGGCATCGACGTCAAGGTGACCAATGGGCGCTCGTACAAGACCCGTCGCCGCGGCCAGTTCAGCTATACCGACCTGGGCAACGCCAACGCCTACCCAGCGGTGTGGATCGTGCGCGCCGACGACCAGCCGCGCGCGCGTGAAATCCTGCGCGAGGCGCGGCTGCTCGACACCACCCGCCGCGACCATCCGACCGCCGAATTCGCCTTCCGCGACACCGCAGAGACGACCGGCGGCGGCCGTGGCTGGACCTGGCGCATCCGCATCGCCCTGCTGGTGGTGATCGCCGGCGTGGCGCTGGTGATCGGCCTGCGCCATCGCGGCGCCCCGGCGCCGGTCGCACCGGCCCCTGCCCCGCAGACCCAGCCGCAGCAGGCGCAACCGGCTCCGCAGGCCGCACCGGAAGAGGAAGAAATCCGGGTTCGCATCCAGCCCTCGAAGTGACGCACGGGTAGTGCCGGCCGCTGGCCGGCAGCCGAAAAAGGGGACGGAGGGGGATTAAGTCGTTTGTGGCACAAACGACTTAATCCCCTCCGTCCCCTTTATTGTCATGAGGTTGCCGGCCAGCGGCCGGCACTACCGTGCAGAAGGCCGGTCACATTCGGCGCGCGGCTCCGTCTTGGGACACAATCCCAGCAGGAGAGCCGCCGCCATGACGACGTTCGCCGCATCGATCGACCAGACCCTGGAACGCGAACTGCCTGCCGCCGCCAGCGGTTGCCAGCACGCCTATGGCCGCATCGTGCTGGCCTGCCAGAACACGGTTACCGCCATCGCACTGGCCATCACCCGCGATCGTCAGGCCAGCGAGGACATCGCCCAGGAGGCCTTCGTGAAGGGCTGGCAGCAGCTGCACCAGCTGCGCAGTTCGACCAGCTTCCTGCCCTGGCTGCGGCAGATCACCCGCAACCTGGCCCGCGACTGGCTGCGCGCACAGCGCGGCCGGCCTCTGACCGGCGAGGCCGCCGAGGTGGCGATGGGCATGGCGGCCGACCCGGCCCCGGGCGCGGCCGACCGGCTGCAACGGGTGGAAGAAGAGATCGCCGCCGAGGACATCATTTCCGCGTTGCCGGCCGACAGCCGCGAAGTACTGTTGCTGTACTACCGCGAAGGCCAGCGCTCGCAGCAGGTGGCCGACCTGCTTGGGCTCAGTGACGCCGCCGTACGCAAGCGCCTGTCGCGTGCCCGCGCTCTGGTGCGCGACGGCCTGCTGCAACGCTTCGGCGAGTTCGCGCGCAGCAGCGCACCCAGTGCCGCGTTCGCTACGGCGGTGGTTTCGATGGTACTGGTGGCTGCGCCCGGCACGGCCAGTGCTGCGGTGCTGCTCGGCACCGGTGTCGGCATCGGCGGCAGCAAGCTTGGCCTTGGCGGCGCCAGCGCTGCGGGCGGCACCGCGATGGGCTCGCTGACTGCCACGCTGGGCCAGCTGCACGTGCTGCCGGCCGAAAGCTGGGGGGCGGTGATCGGCGGCGTGGTCGGTGGTGCGATCGGCAGCTATCTCGGCGGCCGCTTCCTGATGTCGTACACCGAAACGGCGTCCGAGCGCCGCGACGTGCGCCGGTTCCTCTATCTCAACATCATCACCGGCATGTTCTGGTGCCTGGCGATCCTGCTGGCTGTGATGCTGCAGGCGCCGGTCTGGGCGCAGCTGACGGTGCTGGCGGTAGGCCTGGGCGTGGTCAACTACCAGTGCCTGGTGCCGCTGCAGCGGGTGATGGCACCGATGATCGCGCGATTCGGCCCGCCGCGGACGCACCGGCATCAACTGGAAGTTCGAATCGATGTACGGCCGCACCGGCATCATCGCAATGAACCTGATGGTCATCGCGCTTGTGGTGTACTCACTGATACGCAGCGGCCGCCTGTAACGGACAACGCCGGCAGTGCGCCGGCGTTGTCGTCATTCACTGCGTTGAACCTCAGCGCTGCGGCTTCGGCGCCGCGCCATCGCGCGGACCGCCGTGGCGCGGGCCACCGTGCATCGGGCCCTTGGCGGCATCGAACTCGGCCTTGCTCAGCTGGCCATCCTTGTTGGTGTCGGCGGCAGCGAACCAGGCATCACGACGCTGCTTCATGCGCAGCTCGCGGTCGGCCTTGTCCAGGTAACCGTCCTTGTTGAGGTCGAGCTCGTCGAAGCGCGCGGCCAGGCGCGGATCGGCCTTGGCTTCCTCGCGGCTGATGCGGCCATCCTTGTTGACGTCCAGCTTGGCCCAGCGCTCACCGCCGTGGCCACCACGGCGACCGTGCTGCCAGCGTGGCAGCTCATCGCGCGAGAGCTTGCCGTCCTTGTTCTTGTCCAGCTCGTCGAACTTCGCGGCCAGGCGCGGGTTGGCAGCGGCCTCGCTGCGGTCGATCACGCCGTCGCCGTTGGTGTCCAGCTTGGCCGGGCGCTGCGCCGGCGTGGTCGGGGTGTCGGCGGCCAGCGCGATACCGGAAGCGGAAGTGCCGAGCAGCAGGGCCAGCAGCAGGGGGGTACGGATCATGAGGTCACTCCTGGGGATGGGAACAGCGTCGGGGTGATCACTTCACCCTCGGGGGACAACAACGCCCGGGCGCGTCATCGGTTGACGCCGCTGCCGGTTCCATTCATCCGGCGGACAGTCGCCGCCACTGCGACAGCCTGGGGCTATGCTGTGCCCATGGCGATACACGGCGACAGAGACGACGAACTGCGGCTTTTCCAGACCGGCGAGCACCCCTGCGGGTACTGGTCGGACCGGGTGGCGCGCGACCTGGTGCTGGACCCGCACGATCGCCGCCTTGGCGGCCTGTACCCGCTGGCACTGAGTTGGGGCTTCCGCCGCAGCGGCGACCTGGTCTACCGGCCGCATTGCGCGCACTGCCAGGCCTGCGTAGCGGTGCGCATCCCAGTGGCGCGCTTCGCCCCGGACCGCAGCCAGCGCCGCTGTGCCGCCCGCAATGAAGACCTGGAAGTACGCATCACCGCGGCCAGCGCCCGCGATGACCTGTTCGCGCTGTATCACCGCTACCTCACCCATCGCCACGCCAATGGCGGCATGGATGACCACGGCCCACACGAGTTCGAGCAGTTCCTGATCGGCAGCTGGTCACACACCCGCTTCATGGAGATGCGCCTGCCCGGCCACGACGGCCAGCCCAGCCAGCTGCTGGGTGTGGCGGTGACCGACGTCACCGAGCATGGCCTGTCGGCGGTCTACACCTTCTTCGACCCGGACCATGCCGCGCGTGGGCTGGGCACCTTCGCGATCCTGCAGCAGATTGAATGGGCCCGCCGCGAGGCCCTGCCGCACGTATACCTGGGCTACTGGATCCGCGGGCATCAGAAGATGGACTACAAACGGCGCTATCGACCGCTGGAAGCCTATGACGGCCGCCGCTGGCACGATTTCGACGACGAACTGGACGGACGCTGACAAACCACTGACACCGGGCCGGGTGCACAATACGGCGCATGAACCTCCGACCCCAGACCCTCGCCCTGGCCCTGCTCTGCGGCGCCACCGCCCCCGCCTTCGCCACGTCCCCTGCGATGACCGAAAAGCCGTCCGCTGCGCTGCGCCTGGCCACCTACAACACCTCGCTGTACTCCGACGACGCCGGTGGCCTGATCAAGGAACTGGAAGGCGACAGCGAGCACGCGCGCAAGATCGCCGCGGTGCTGCAGCAGGTGCGCCCGGACCTGGTACTGCTGAATGAGTTCGACTTCGACGACGCCCATCGCGCCGCCGACCTGTTCCAGAAGCGCTACCTGGAAGTGGCCCAGCCCGGCGGCGGCAAGCCGCTGCACTTTGCCTACCGTTACCTGGCACCGGTCAATACCGGCGTGCCCAGCGGGCTGGACCTGGACAACAACGGCGTGGTCGGTGGCGAAGGCCGCAGCCGTGGCAATGACGCGTGGGGCTACGGCCTGCACCCGGGCCAGTACGGCATGCTGGTGCTGTCGCGCTATCCGATCGACGAAGCCAAGGTGCGCAGCTTCCAGCTGTTGAAGTGGAGCGCGATGCCCGGCGCGATCCGCCCGGTCGATCCACGTACCGGCCAGAGCTTCTACAACGACCACGTGTGGTCGCAGCTGCGCCTGTCGTCGAAGTCGCATTGGGACCTGCCGGTGAAGACCCCGGCCGGCGTGGTGCATGCGCTGGTCTCGCACCCGACCCCGCCGGTGTTCGACGGTCCGGAGAAGCGCAACGCAGCGCGCAATCACGACGAACTGCGCCTGTGGCAGGAATACCTGTCCAAGGGTGACAAGCCGTGGCTGTGCGACGACAAGGGCCAGTGCGGCGGCCTGGCGCAGGACGCGCGCTTCGTGATCCTTGGCGACCTCAACAACGACCCGATCGATGGTGATGGCCGCCATGAGGCGATCGTCGAACTGATCGAGAACGCCCGCGTGTTGCGCTACCCCACCCCGCGCAGCGTTGGTGGCGAGCAGACCAGCCTGGCCTATGCGGCCAAGGGCATCGAGCGCAAGGGCGCACCGTTCCATGCCACCGGCGATTTCGGCCCGAAGTCCGGCACCATGCGCCTGGACTACGTGCTGCCCTCGACCGGTTTCGAGTACATCGGCAGCGGCGTGTTCTGGCCGGCCAATGAAAGCCCGGAAGCGAAGATCGCCGATGGCAGCGACCACCACCTGGTGTGGGTGGATGTGAAATAACAAAAAGGGGACGGAGGGGATTAAGTCGTTTGTGCCACAAACGACTTAATCCCCTCCGTCCCCTTTTTGCTTTACGGGCGCAGTTCGACGCCGATGGCGTCGGTGGCATCACGCGCGATGGCGCGCTTCGTCGATGGTTTCCGCGCGCCAGGGTCACGCCCACGCGGCGATGGCCGTGCACGCTCGGCTTGCCGAACAGGCGCACGGCGGTGTCCGGCACCTGCAGGGCGGCGGCGACGTTGTTGAAGTACGGCACGCCCTCGCCATGCGCCAGCAGCGCGCACGAGGCCGACGGGCCGCTCTGGCGGATCACCGGGATCGGCAGGCCGAGGATGGGCGCGCGTGCAGCGCGAACTCGCTCAGTTCCTGCGAAACAAGCGTCACCAGGCCGGTGTCGTGCGGGCGCGGCGACACTTCGCTGAACCACACCTCGTCGCCCTTCACGAACAGCTCGACGCCGAACAGGCCCCAGCCACCGAGGTCATCGGTGATCGCACGCGAGATCTCTTCGGCACGCGCCAGTGCCGCGCTCGACATCGGCTGCGGCTGCCAGCTTTCGCGGTAATCACCGTCCTTCTGCAGATGCCCGATCGGCGCGCAGAACGAGGTGCCGCCGGCATGGCGCACGGTCAACAGGGTGATCTCGTAGTCGAAATCGATGAAGCCTTCGACGATGCAGCGACCGGCACCGGCGCGGCCCCCGGTCTGCGCGTAGTCCCAGGCTGGGGCGATGTCCGCCTCGCTGCGCAGGGTGCTCTGGCCCTTGCCCGAGGATGACATCACCGGCTTGACCACGCAGGGCAGGCCGATGGCGGCCACAGCGGCGCGGTACTCGGCTTCGGTATCGACGAAGCGGTAGGGCGAGGTCGGCAGGCCCAGGGTTTCGGCGGCCAGGCGGCGGATGCCCTCGCGGTCCATGGTCAGGCGGGCGGCGCGCGCGGTCGGGATCACCCGCAGGCCCTGCTCCTGCTCCAGCTGGACCAGGGTCTCGGTATGGATGGCCTCGATCTCCGGCACCACCAGGTGCGGCTGCTCCCGGGCGATCAGCGCGCGCAGCGCCATCGCATCGAGCATGTCTATCACGTGCGAGCGGTGCGCGACCTGCATGGCCGGGGCATCGGCATAGCGGTCGGCGGCGATCACTTCCACGCCCAGCCGCTGCAGCTCGATGGCCACCTCCTTGCCGAGTTCGCCCGAGCCGAGCAGCAGCACGCGGGTGGCGGAGGGGGACAACGGAGTTCCAAGCTTGGCCATGGCGGTTCCAGCAGCGATGTGAAGGCGGGTGGGCATTCTAGCTGGCCGGGCACCCCGGCCATGGCATCCGACGAACGGCAGTCGACAAGTGATATCACTTTGATATCTTCATTCCGAACCCTCAAGGACGTACCGCCATGAAAGAGAAGTCGCTGTCTTCGCTCAACGGCCTCGGCACGCTGGCCGGCGCCCTGCTTGTCGCCCTCGCCGGCGGCGCCCTGTTCGTACTGGGGGTAGCAGCCAAGGCCAGCACCGGCTCGCCCAACCTGCTGCTGATGTTGGCAGGCATCCTGATGGCGGCGCTGGCGATCTTCGCCCTGGCCGGCCTGTACACGGTCCAGCCCAACCAGGCGGCGGTGCTGAGCCTGTTCGGCAAATACATGGGCACCGTGAAGGACAACGGCCTGCGCTGGAACAACCCCTTCTATGCCAAGCGCCGGGTCAGCCAGCGCGTGCGCAACTTCGAGAGCGGCAAGCTGAAGGTCAACGAGCTGGACGGCAGCCCGATCGAGATCGCGGCGGTCATCGTCTGGCAGGTGGTCGATGCCTCCGAGGCGGTCTACAACGTGGACGACTACGAGAGCTTCGTGCACATCCAGTCCGAATCGGCGCTGCGCGCGATGGCCACCAGCTACCCCTACGACCAGCATGAGGATGGCCAGCTGGCCCTGCGCAGTCATGCCAGCGAGATTTCCCAGCACCTGAAGAACGAACTGGCCGAGCGCCTGGCCGACGCCGGCGTGCAGGTGATCGATGCGCGCATCAGCCACCTCGCCTACGCCGCTGAAATCGCCCAGGCGATGCTGCAGCGGCAGCAGGCCAACGCGGTGATCGCCGCACGCACGCGCATCGTTGCCGGTGCGGTCGGCATGGTCGAGATGGCCCTGGCCGAACTGCAGAAGAACGGCGTGGTGCAGCTGGACGAGGAACGCAAGGCGCACATGGTCAGCAACCTGCTGACCGTGCTGTGCTCGGACCGCGGCACCCAGCCGATCGTCAATGCAGGCTCGCTGTATTGAGCCACACTCGCAACGGGGCGCCCCACCGCCCCGCCAGGAGCCCCCATGAGTGAGAAGAAAGCCTACCCGCTGCGCATCAACGCCGACGTCCTGGCTGCGGCGCAGCGCTGGGCTGATGACGAGCTGCGCAGCCTCAACGCGCAGATCGAGTACGTGCTGCGCGACGCCCTGCGCAAGGCAGGACGCCTGCCCAAACCCACGCCATCGTCGGAGGACAAGGAATGAGCAAGCGCTGGAGCTACCAGACCATCGAGGTCAAGACCTCCATGATGGGCGTACTCAAGGCCGAGGATGTCCAGGCCGAGCTGAGCCGGCAGGGCCAGCTGGGCTGGGAGCTGGTCAACATCATCATCCCGGCGCCGATGCGCCCGGCGATGCTGGTGTTCAAGAAGGAGGCCTGAACCATGGGCGGCAGTGACCCGAAACCCTTTGACGTGGTCGAGAGTTCGCCGCTGCGCGTGCTGTGGATCGTGCTGCCGCTGCTGGCTGCCTTCGTGGCCTGCCTGTATGCGCAGCTGTACAAGGCACCGGCGAACGCACCCTGGATCGAAGTTACGCTGTCGCCGCCCTGGTTCCGGATGGGCGGCAGTGCGGCATGGAGCCTGATCGTCATCGCTGTACTCGCTGTCGGGCTGGGGGCCGCATTCTTCCGCCGCCGGGTGGAACTGGCCGGCGATGTGCTGGACGTGCGCTCGACGATGTATCGGCGGCGGGTGCCGGTGGCGCAGTTGCGGCTGGACCAGGCCGAGGTGGTCGACCTGCAGCGTGACCGCCGCTATGGCATCCGTGTCAAAACCAATGGCTATTCAATGCCTGGCTTCTACTCGGGCCACTTCCGCCTGCAGGGAGGCGGCAAGGGCTTCGCCCTGGTCACCGACCGTGCGCGTGTCCTCGCCCTGCCGGTCAGTGATGGCAGCACGCTGCTGCTCAGCGTGGACCGGCCGCAGGCGCTGCTCGATGCGCTGCGCAAGGTGGCCGTGTCGGCACCACGGCAGTAAGCTGAGGCGATGCAACGACGCCCGCCCCTGCTGATCAATACCGAGGCCATCGAGCTGTGGCCCGCCCACCTGTTGCGCGCACGCAGCAACCTGGATGCACGCCTGCTGTCGCAGGCGCAGTGGGTGCTGCGGCGCAAGCGTGATGGCCGCTATCTGGCGGCGGTACTGCCGCACGGCGTGCATTCGATGGTGCCGCGCCTGCCGCGCGAGCCCGGGGTCGAGGATGCACTAGCGCTGCTGGACACCGCGGCTGCACGGCCCTTCGGCGCCGGACTGGAAGATCAGTGGCTGCCGCTGGCCGGGTTGCAGCAGCGCCTGCAGCAGCTTGGCCTGGACCCGCAGCGCTACGCCGACGACAGCGGCCTGCCGCTGGAACGCGAACCCTGCCTGCTGCATTTTGCCGGCCGCGATCGCTTCGCCCGCCCGCTATGGCTGCGCCGAGGCGCCGCACAGGGCTGGCGGCGGATGCGACTGCACGCAGCACAGGATGGCATTGCGCTGGACGCCATCTCCGGCTTCCGCAGCCATGCCTACCAGTTGGGCATCTTCGAACGGAAGCTGGCGCGCGGCTTGAGCGTGGCAGAGATCCTGAAGGTGAATGCCGCACCGGGTTTCAGTGAACACCACAGCGGCCATGCGCTGGACATCGGTACACCGGGCGACGCCCCGGCCGAAGAATCGTTCGAAGCCACCGACGCGTTTGCGTGGCTGCAGGCGAATGCCGGTGGGCATGGCTTCCAGCTGAGCTACCCGCGCGACAACCCGCATGGGATCGTCTACGAACCTTGGCACTGGTGCTGGAGACCGGCCAACGGCTGAGCCCCTCGTGGCGGCTGCACGGCGAAATTCATGGAGCTGTCCGGGCGGATTCCGCGTGTGCCCGCCACGAAATGGGACAAGAAGGCAAAGGCAAAGCTCGAAGCCCCTGTAACGGATCAGCGCGCAGCTGTTGGGTCCGCCTTCAAGCGAGCCGAGCACCGCAGGTCCGACGAGGGCGAAGAGGTGCGGGTGTCTGAGCGCAGCGAGTTCCCGCACCGTCCCTCGACGGGCCGAGGAGCACAGGGGACCGGTGCGCAGCACCGGCTCGCGGCCGGCGGCGCGTTTCTTTTGGTTACTTTTCTTTTCGCGCGAAAAGAAAAGTAACGCCCATGAACCCTTAGGATCGCATCGGCATGGATCGAAGCGACAGCCCTGCGACCGTCACCGCCTCAACGCATTGATCGCCAGCAACACCCATCCGGCCATCATGCTGCTGCCACCGATCGGTGCCATCCGTGTCGGCCACTGCCACAACGCACCGCCCACCAGGCTGCCGGAAAACAGCAGCACGCCCAGCAGCAGCACGTACAACGCCAGGTGCGCGATCGCGCCCTGCGCGCGGCCCGAGCGCCACCAGTACCGCGCCATGCGCGAACGCATAGAGCGCCGCCATGTTCAGATGCTGCTGCGCCAGCGGGTCGGCCACACCGTGCGAGGCATAGGCCGACAGGCCGATAGAGGCGGCGGCCAGCAGCGCCCCCAGGCAGGCCAGCAGTGATGGCTTACGTGCGCGACGTTCGAGATTGAACATGTGGGCTCCTTGCGCAGCGCCCTTGCCGGGCGCCAGATGAAAAAAAACGCGCCGCAATGAGCGGCGCGTTTTCGTGTCCAACACTACATGGGTCAGCCGAGGCTTACTTGACGGCCCAGTAGATGTCGTAGGTCGCTTCCGGGGTGAACGACTTGTCCAGACCGTCCTTCCAGGTTTCGTACGGGCGATCGACCACTTCCGAACCGTTGGTCACAGCCCAGGCACGCAGGCCGTTGCGGGCCACGTCCAGACCCGCCATGTGGCCGGTGTAGGCGGCATGCGCCGAACGGTGCGGGGCCACGTGCACGTACTTGACCGGAGCGCCGCCGTCGATCTTGACGGTCAGCTCTTCAGCGGTGGCACCTTCAGCACCCTTCTTCTTCACCGGCTGGGCGATGTCGAAGGCGTACTTCTCCTGACCGAAATCGGTGGTGATGATGCGGAACGGACCGGCGGCTTCAAGGCCGTTGGCCTCCATCACGCGCTTGATCCACTCCTGGTTGTCCTTGATGGACTTGGTGATCGTGTCCTGACCGCGGTCCACGTTACCGGCGTTGACGACCAGCAGGTCTTCAGCCGGCACATTGACGATGGCCAGATCGGTCAGCGGGGCTTCCGGGGTGCGGTAGTCCACGTTCGGGACGCTGGCCAGCATGTTGGCCATACGCGACAGACCCATCTTGATGTCGTCGCCGATCTGGCGGCTGACATACAGGCCGGCATAACGGCCGAACAGGTCGAAGCCGTACTTCACCGAGTAGTCCTGGGTGATCTTGACGTTGCGGCCACCCTTGCCGGTCGGCTCCAGCGTGAAGGTGGTGATCTTGTCGTGACCCTTGGTGGCGTCATCGATGGCGATCGCAACACGCTTGTTCTCTTCGGCTTCGGTGATCTTCCAGGAACCGGTGCCCAGGTCCTTGGAGGTGAAGTCGAGGGTGGCACCGACGCCGGAGGCCGGGCCGGACAGCTTCAGTTCAACGGCGGGATCGCGCAGTACCAGCGGGTTCCAGTCCTTGAAGCGGCGCAGGCTGCTGACCGTGTCGTACACGATCGTCATCTTGCGGTTGGTCTCGATGCTTTCGGTGATGTGACGCTCGCCCGGCAGACATACGCCAATGATGACGAACAGGCCAGCCACGATCCCCAAGGCGATCAGGAACTCGATAATACGGGTCATTCAGAGAGTCTCCGGGGCCGATCCCACGGCCGGGTTGATTGAAGCGAAGCGCCAATCCTAGCAGGCTTCGCGGGCATTGTTTATCGGGATTGGCGCACCGGTTTCCCTGCCGGCTGCGTATTTGTATGGACAAAGAATTCGAAGGGTACCGCATACCGATACCCGTGAAGTAGGGGGCAACCCCACCCGAGGGCCATGACTGGACCTCAAGTCATTGTCCTGAAAAGGTTTTCCTCAGACCAGCTGGAGTTCGAACGCCTTCAGTACGGCGCGCGTACGGTCGCGCACGCCCAGCTTGGACAGGATGTTGGACACATGGTTCTTGATGGTGCCTTCGGCCACACCCAGCGAGTTGGCGATCTCCTTGTTGGAGAAGCCACTGGCCATCAGGCGCAGGATCTCGGTCTCGCGATCGGTCAACGGGTCCGGGCGGTCCAGGCTGACGAACTCGTTGCGCATGTGCTCCAGGCCGGACAGCAGGCGCTGGGTCACGGCCGGCTGCACCAGCGAACCGCCGTCGGCCACGGTGCGGATGGCACCGACCAGCTGCGCCAGGGTCACGTCCTTGAGCAGGTAGCCCTTGGCTCCGGCCTTGAGCCCGGCCAGCACCAGCTGGTCGTCATCGAAGGTGGTGAGGATGATGGTCGGTGGCAGCTGCTCCTGGCGCGACAGCACCTGCAGCGCCTCCAGCCCGGACATCACCGGCATGCGCATGTCCATCAGCACCACGTCGGGGCGCACCTGCGGGATCAGTTCGACCGCCTGCCGGCCATCGCCGGCCTCGGCCACCACCTCGATACCGTCGTCGAGCGCCAGCAGGGAGCGGATTCCCTGCCGCACCAGGGTTTGGTCGTCGACCAGGCAGACGCGAATCATCAACGCACTCCTTCAGGAACCTTGGTAAGGGCGGCCACCAGCACCGTTGCCGGCACCGTCGCCCGCAGCCGGAAGCCTTCACCGGGACGGGTTTCGACCTGCAGCTGGCCACCACATTGTTGCAGGCGCTCGCGCATGCCGCGCAAGCCATTGCCGACATTGACCATATCCGCGCCGACGCCGTCGTCGCGGGCCTCCACCACCACCCGGTCGGGGGCTTCACGGTACACCTTGATCCACAGGTGGCGGGCGCCGGCATGGCGCACCGCGTTGGTGATGATCTCCTGGGTACAGCGCAGCAGCACGTGGGCCCGCTGCGGGTCCTCCACGTTCAGCGGATCCTCGATCTCCAGCTGGATGTCCAGCGAGGGCACGTTCTCGGTCAGCGGGCGCAGCGCCGCCGCCAGATCGATGGCGCCGGTCTCGCGCAGCTGGCTGACCACCTCACGCACGTTGCCCAGCAGCAGCTTGGCCAAGGCATGCGAGCGCTTTACATGGTCCAGCGCCTGGCCCTCGGCCAGGTGACCGGCCACTTCGAGGTTCAGGGTCAGTGCGGTCAGCTGATGCCCCAGAAGATCGTGCAGCTCACGCGAAATGCGGGTTCGCTCGTTGACGCGAGCGCTTTCGGCCAGCAGGGCACGAGTGGCACGCAGCTCCGAATTGAGCCTGCGCTGCTCGTCGCGGGCCTGGGTCTGCTGTCTCGCGACAAGGCTGGTCACGAAGATGAACATGGAAAAGCCGCCATACAGCAGCGATTGCATCACGGCTTCGAACAGCGGGAAGTTCAGCAGTATGTAATAGACCGGGGCCACCGCCAGCTGGCTGACCAGCAGCCACAGCACGCACAGACGCGCCGACAGCATCCACGGAATGACGCCGGCAGCCACCATCATCAGGATGCTGCCCAGGCCCGAACCACTGAGGAAACTGACGCCCAGCGCCGAAACCGTCAGCAGCAGCAGCAGGCCGCGGTCCAGCCAGGTGGTGTGACTATCGCTGTCACTGCGCAGGAGGCGGGTCAGCCAGTAGTACGCGGCGCCGAAGGACAGGTAGGCGACGAACAACAGGATCGCCCAGCTGCCCATATCGCTGCGGCTGTGCAGGTTCTCGAATTGCGAGTACGCCAGTGGCAGGCCGACCATGACCCAGGTAAACAGGCCGGCCAGACGGAGGACGCGGGTATGGCTGAGGACTCCCAACATGCCAGCACTCTACGGGCCCGGCCCGCGTCGCGCACTCCCACGGAAGTCATGCATCCGAGGTCCCCTGTTCATGCCGCAGCCCACCCCGGGCATGCAATAATCGTGCGCAGGGTCCAATTTGACGGACCAACCGCGTTACCCCACGGAGTCACAATGTCGATTGTCATCCGCGACGTGCGCGAGCACGAGCTCGATTCCGTCCTGGCTTTGAACAACAACGCTGGCCTGGCCATCCTTCCCCTGGATGCGGCCCGCCTGCGCCTGTTCTACGAAACCGCTGAATATTTCCGCGTCGCCGAGCGCGACGGCAACCTGGCCGGCTTCCTGATCGGCTTCGGCAGCGACAGCCAGCACGACAGCAGCAACTTCGCCTGGTTCAAGCAGCAGCTGGACACCCCGTTCTTCTATATCGACCGCATCGTGGTCGCCAGCCGCCGTCGTGGCGGTGGCGTCGGCCGTGCGTTCTACGCCGACGCGCAGAGCTTTGCCGAGCTGCGCTACCCGCAGATGACCTGCGAAGTCTTCCTCGACCATGGCGCCGATGCCGCCCTGCTCTTTCACGGCAGCTTCGGCTTCCGCGAGCTGGGCCAGAACACCATGCCGCAGGTCGACGTGCGCGCCAGCATGCTGGCCAAGGAACTGTGCAGCTACCCGTGGGTCCAGGAGACCTACGGCGGCAAGCTGCCGGATGTGGCATGGACACGTGCCCGGCATCTGCCGGCGCAGGCACAGCGGCCGACGGGGACCTGAGCGTGGCGGTGAATTTCGATTACGAACAGGCCGGTGAACTGAAGATCGGCCAGGTGGGCATCGCCAACCTGCGCATCCGTACCCTTGATGTCGAACGCCTCGTGCAGGAAATGCGCGAACGCGTCACCCGTGCGCCGAAACTGTTCGGCCGCGCCGCGGTGATCCTCGACTTCGGCGGCCTGAGCCAGGTGCCGGACGTGGCCACCGCGCAGGCGCTGGTCGATGGCCTGCGCAGTGCCGGCGTGCTGCCGGTGGCGCTGGCCTATGGCACCAGCGCGGTCGACCTGCTCTCGCAGCAGCTCGGGCTGCCACTGCTGGCCAAGTTCCGCGCCCAGTACGAGCGTGCCGAGGCCGAGCCGGCCCCGCCGCCGCCTGCGCCGGAACCGCGTCGCGCAGCCCGTGCCGAACCGAAGCCGGCACCGGCCACGCCGGTGGCCAAGGTGGCCGACGCCGCCGCACCGCAGCCGGGCCGCATGCAGCTGGGCAACGTGCGTTCGGGCCAGCAGCTGTACGCTGAAAACTGCGACCTGACCGTGATGGCCACCGTCGGCGCCGGCGCCGAGGTCATCGCCGATGGCAGCATCCACATCTACGGCACCCTGCGCGGCCGCGCGCTGGCAGGGGCACAGGGCAACACCACGGCACGCATCTTCTGCCGTGATTTCCATGCGGAACTGGTCGCCATTGCAGGCCACTACAAGGTACTGGACGATGTCCCGGACTCCCTGCGCGGCAAGGCCGTGCAGGTGTGGCTGGAACAGGACCAGATCAAGATCGCTGCGCTGGACTGACGCAGCACCCAAACAGAATCATCAGGAGAAGTCCTTTGGCTGAAATCATCGTAGTCACCTCCGGCAAGGGCGGCGTCGGCAAGACCACTTCCAGCGCGAGCCTGGCCTGCGGCCTGGCACGGCGCGGCAAGAAGGTGGCGGTGATCGACTTCGACGTCGGCCTGCGCAACCTCGACCTGATCATGGGCTGCGAACGCCGCGTGGTGTACGACTTCGTCAACGTCGTGCACGGCGAAGCGACCCTCAAGCAGGCCCTGATCAAGGACAAGCGCTTCGAGAACCTGTACGTGCTGGCCGCCTCGCAGACCCGCGACAAGGACGCACTGACCCAGGAAGGCGTGGGCAAGGTCCTGAAGGACCTGGCCGCCGACGGCTTCGATTACATCATCTGCGACTCCCCGGCCGGCATCGAGAAGGGCGCCTTCCTGGCGATGTACTTCGCCGACCGTGCGGTGGTGGTGGTGAACCCGGAAGTGTCGTCGGTGCGCGACTCGGACCGCATCATCGGCCTGCTCGACTCGAAGACCCACAAGGCCGAGTCCGGCCAGGACGTGCCGGCCTTCCTGCTGCTGACCCGCTACACCCCGCTGCGCGTGGAAAGCGGCGAGATGCTCAGCATCGCCGACGTCGAGGAAGTGCTCGGCCTGAAGGCGATCGGTGTGATCCCCGAGTCGGGTGACGTGCTCAACGCCTCCAACAAGGGCGAGCCGGTCATCCTGGATGTCGAGTCCGCAGCCGGCCAGGCCTACGACGACGCCGTCGCGCGCATCCTCGGCGAAGAACGCCCGATGCGCTTCACCAACGTCGAGAAGAAGGGCTTCTTCAGCAAGCTGTTCGGAGGGTAAGCATGGGCCTGTTTGATTTCCTCAAAGCGAAGAAGACCACCGCCGAAACCGCCAAGAACCGCCTGCAGATCATCATCGCGCAGGAGCGCAGCAACCGCGGCGGCCCCGATTACCTGCCGCTGCTGCAGCGCGAGCTGCTGGAAGTGATCAAGAAGTACGTGAACATCGACGTCGATGCAGTGAAGGTCGACCTGGTGAAGGATGGCCAGCACGATGTGCTGGACATCTCCGTGGCGCTGCCTGAAGGCCCGGACAAACCCTGAAGCTCTGCCCCGCCCGTGCCTGCACGGGCGGGGCTGCCTGACCCGCATGACCGATACGACAACCGCCGTGGACATCACCTGCGTGGGCGACATCGCCTTCGCTGATGCGCAGTGCCTGCTCGCCGCGCATGGCCTGCAGCTGCACCACGTCGCGGCCGGTGAACCGATTCCCGGCAGCTACTGGGGCGAACCCGAGGCCGGCATCATCGCCAGCAACGTGTACGTGCGCGATGACACGCCCGTGCACTCGATGCTGCATGAAGCCTGCCATCTGATCGTGCTGCCGCCGGAGCGGCGTGCGCAGGTGCATACCGACGCCACCGACTCGGTGGCCGAGGAAGATGCCACCTGCTACCTGCAGATCGTGCTGGCCGGGCAGCTGCCTGGCGTTGGCAGTGCGCGGTTGATGGCCGACATGGATGCCTGGGGGTATACGTATCGGCTGGGGTCGACACAGGCGTGGTTCGAGCAGGACGCCGAAGACGCGAAGGCGTGGTTGATCGAACGCGGATTGCCGGTGGCGTAACGCATCGGTAGTGCCGGCCGTTGGCCGGCAACCTCATGAACCCGTGCAGCGTTACCTGGTTGCCGGCCAGCGGCCGGCACTACCCCATCAGCCCTGCCCTGCCAGCGCGCGCAGGGTAATGCCGACGATGTAGGCCAGGTAGGTGCCGGTGGCGTAGCCCATCGTGCCCAGCAACACGCCCACCGGCGCCAGGGCCGGATGGAACGCTGCAGCCACCACCGGCGCCGAGGCCGGGCCACCGATGTTCGACTGCGAACCGATCGCGAAATAGAAGAACGGCACCTTCAGCAGCTTGCCCAGGCACCACAGCAGCGCGATGTGCACGGCAATCCAGATCAGGCCGAGCAGGAACAGCCACGGGCGGTCCAGCAGCGCCAGCAGATCCATCTGCATGCCGATGCAGGCAATCAGGAAGTACAGCAGCAGCGAACCCAGCCGCGAGGCGCCCGCACCTTCCAGCGTGCGTGCACGGGTGAAGCTCAGGCTCAGGCCCAGCGTGGTCGACAGCACCACCACCCACACGAACGGCGCATCCAGGCTGAACTGCGAGGCCCAGCTGGCATTGGCCTTGAACCATGCTGCCAGCGGTGCACCGATCGCGTGTGACAGACCCACGCCGCCGAAGGCCACTGCCACGATCAGCATCAGGTCGGTGAGGCTGGGAATACGCTCATGCTCGGCCTGGAAGCGCGCGATGCGCTCCTTCAGCTCATCGATGGCCGACGTATCAGCACCGCTGCGCGCGTCGATCTTCGCTGCGCGCCCGGCCAGGAAGATCAGCGCGGCCATCCACACGGAACCGACACCGACATCGACCACCGCGAACTGGCCGAACGTGGTGGCGTTGACGTCGAACACTTCGCGCATCGCCAGCATGTTGGCACCGCCGCCGATCCAGCTGCCGGCCAGTGCGGCCATACCGGCCCAGGTGTCACCGGCCACCGTTTCCGGATGCAGCGCGCGCATCACCAGGAACGCCACCACCGCACCCAGCATGATGCTGGCGGACGCACCCAGGTACATCAGCACCAGCTTCGGGCCGAGCCGCAGGATGCCTTTGATGTCCACCGCCAGGGTCAGCAGGATCAACGCTGCCGGCAGCAGGATGTCGCGTGCGATCGGGTTGTAGAGCTTGGTGTTCTGCCCGTCGATCAGGCCGACGGTGTTGTAGATGCCGGGAATCAGGTAGCACAGCAGCAGTGCCGGCACGAAGGTGTAGAAGCGTTTCCACAGGCCCTGCTCGCGCGAAGCGGTCCAAAACACGGCGCCCAGGGTGGCGGCGATCAAACCGAAGACGACGATGTCGTTCTGGATCAGGGCGGTCGAGGGCATGCAGGCGCTCTGGGTAGAGCCGGCCGCTGGCCGGCTGCTGTTGGCGGCAGATCAGGAAGGTGTGCCGACCAACGGTCGGCACCCACCGGTACAGCAGATGGCGAAACAAAAGCGCCGCCCCGAAGGGCGGCGCTGCAGTCATCAGTTGCCGATGTGCTGCTTCAGCCAGGCATTGACGGTGTCATGCCACAGGATGCTGTTGTTCGGCTTCAGCACCCAGTGGTTTTCATCCGGGAAGTACAGGAACTTCGATTCGATGCCCTGGCGCTGGGCAGCAGTGAACGCGGCCAGGCCCTGCTCGACCGGAATACGGAAGTCCTGCTGGCCGTGGATGACCAGGATCGGCTTCTTCCAGTCCGCCACGTGGTTGACCGGGTTGAACTTCTCGTAGTTCGCCGCCTTCTGGTACGGCGTACCGCCCTGCTCCCACTCGGTGAACCACAGTTCTTCGGTGGCGTAGCCCATCATGCGCTGGTCGAACACGCCGTCATGGTTGACCAGGCACTTGAACGGGCCGTTCCAGTTGCCGGCGATCCAGTTGACCATGAAGCCGCCGTAGCTGGCGCCCAGCGCACAGGCCTTGTCACCGTTGAGGAAGGAATACTTCTTCAACGCCGCATCCCAGCCCTTCTGCAGGTCTTCCAGCGGGCGGTCGCCCCAGTGCTGGCTGATCGCATCGGTGAAGGCCTGGCCATAGCCGGTGGAGCCGTGGAAGTCGATCATCACCACGGCGTAGCCCTGGCCCGCATAGGTCTGCGGATTCCAGCGGTAGCTCCAGCCATTGCCGAAGCTGCCCTGCGGGCCACCGTGGATCAGGAACGCGACCGGGTACGACTTGCCTTCCTGGTAGTTGTGCGGCTTGACCACATAGCCGTGCACGGTGTCGTTGTTCCAGCCCTTGAACTCGAACTGTTCGTAGTCACCGAAGCTGACGTCCTTGAGCACGTCGCCAGCGGCCGGGGTCAGCGCGCAGCTCGCCGATGGCTTCGCCGGCGGCCGGCAGCAGGCCGACCAGCACCTGGTCGTTGCTCTTCAGGCTGTTGCGGGTGATCGCCACGCTGGTGCCGGCCACGTCCACCGAGGTCACGCTGCCGTCGCCGATCAGCTTGGTGGCCTTGCCGCTGGCCACGTCGATCTGGAACAGCGGGTGCTCGCCGAGGTCATCGGCGGTGGTGTAGATGCTGGAGCCGTCGGCGGACAGGGTGATGCCGCCCGCCGAGCGATCCCACTGCGGCGCGATCTCACGGCTCTTGCCGCTGGCCAGGTCCATCGCCATCAGGCCGAAACGGTCGGCCTCGAAGCCCGGGCGCTTCATCGCACGGTAGAACAGGGTCTTGCCGTCGGCACTGAACACCGGGCCGGCATCCCAGGCCGGATTGGAGGCGGTCAGATTGACCGGCGCCTGCTTGCCCGCAGCGTCGAAGCGGTACAGGTCGAAGTTGGTCGACCACGGCTCCTGCTTGCCGGCCACGCGGATGCTGGCCACCACGCTGGCGCCATCCGGCGACCACGCGAAATCGTCATTGCCACCGAACGGCTTGGACGGTGCATCGCCGTCGATGGTCGCGCTCAGCGCCGAGGCGCCCTTGACCGCGCCGGCCTTGCCTGCCGGCAGCGGTGCCACGAACAGGGTGTTGCGGCGGCCGTCGTTCCAGGTATCCCAGTGGCGCACGAACAGCGAATCCCACACCTGGCCGCTGGCCTTGGCGTCCTTCTTTTCCTTCAGCTTCTTCTCGGTGCATGCCAGGTCCGAGGCACAGGCCTGGAACACGCCGGCGCTGAACAGCACGCGGTCGTCCTGCGGTGACACGTGGTAGCTGTCCACGTCCACCGGGAAGTCGGTCAGCTGGCGCGGGGTGCCGCCGTTGATCGGCTGCGCGTACAGCTGCTGGCTGCCGTTCTTGGCACTGAGGAAATACACGGTCTGGCCATCGGCCGACAGCGACGCGGAATTGACGCTCCAGCCAGCCGGGGTGATCTGCTTCGGCGGAGCGGCGTCACGCGTGCGCAGGTTGCGCGCGAACAGCGCGGTGGAGGCCTTCAGGTTGGCGTCCACGCTGCGCTTGGCGAACACCACAGTGCCACCGTCCGTGGTCAGTACCGGCGCGGAGACGCGATCCATGGCCACCATGTCGCGGACTTCCAGGCCACGGGCAGCGGCAACGCTGGGCAGGGCGGCCAGCAGGCTCAGTGGCAGCAGGGCATGACGCAGTTTCATCGGGGTCTCCGCAGGACGGCAAAAAACCGATGGTAGGCCCGTGCGGCCGGGGCTGCCAAGGCCATCGGTCATGGCTGCCCGTGGGGTTGGCCCCGTCGCCAGAAAGAGCAAACCCGCGCCGTAGCGCGGTTTGCGGTAGTGCCGGCCGCTGGCCGGCAACCAGGGGTATCACGGGATTCCGGGATTGCCGGCCAGCGGCCGGCACTACCCGTCCCTTACGCCTTGGTGTACTTGCCGGTGCGGTAAATCAGCCAGCCCACCAGGAACAGCACGGCCAGGCCGATCCACTGCGCGCCCGGCAGGTGGAACGGCACGGCCAGCACGTCGGCGCGGCTGCTGACCACGATCGGAATCGCGATGGCGATGCCCATCAGTGCCTCACCGGTGATCAGGCCCGCAGCGAACAGCACGCCCGGCTTGTGCACGCGGTCGCGGCCTTCTTCGTCATCGGCGCGCACCTTGTGGAAGCGCTCGACCAGGTGGGCGATCAGGCCGCCGAGGAAGATCGGCACCATCAGCTCCAGCGGCAGGTAGATGCCGATGGCGGCGGCCAGCACCGGCACGCGGAAGCGTGCGTTGCGCGACTTCAGCCAGCTGTCGAAGGCAATGATGGCGGCACCGACCACGGCACCGATGCCGATGAAGGTCCACGGCAGTTCGCCGCCGAACAGGCCCTTGGCCACCGAGGCCATCAGGTTTGCCTGCGGCGCAGCCAGCGCGTTCGGGTGCAGCTCGGACTTCACGCCGATGCCGTAGGCGGTGGCCAGCAGGTTCAGCACTGGGGCCATGATCAGCGCACACGAGAAGGCACCGATGCCCAGCATCAGCTGCTGCTTCCACGGGGTGGCACCTACGATATAGCCGGCCTTGAGGTCCTGCAGGTTGTCACCGCCAACCGCTGCGGCGCAGCACACCACCGCGCCGATCATGATCGCCGCCACCGCGCCCAGCGGCGCACCGCCGGCACCGACCGGCTTGAGGCCGTCGGCGCCCAGCAGCACCACCAGCACGGCCGAGGCGAACAGGATGGTGGAGATGGTGATGCCCGACACCGGGTTGTTGGACGAACCGATCAAGCCGGCCAGGTAGGCCGAGACCGACACGAACAGGAAGCCGGCAACGATCATGATGATGGTCATCGGGATCGACACGTGCCACTGGCCGACGATGGCCTGGTACAGGGCCAGCAGCGGCAGCACGAAGACCACCAGGGCCACCAGCATCCACTTCATCGGCAGGTCGCGCTCGGTGTGCGCCAGCACCGGGCCACCGCTCTTGCGGGCGGCGGCAAAGCCGCTCTTGACGCCATTGAGCAGCGACTTGCGCAGCGAGATCAGGGTCCAGATGCCGCCGATCAGCATTGCGCCGACACCCAGGTAACGCATCTTCGCGCCCCAGATGGCGAACGCCGCTTCGGTGGAGGATGCCGTGGCGACCGACGCGGCCAGTGCCGGATCGGTGTTCATGAAGAACGCCTGGTAGATCGGGATGGCGATGTGCCAGGTCAGGATCGAGCCGGACACGACCACGATGCCGACGTTGAGGCCGACGATGTAGCCCACGCCCAGCAGTGCCGGCGACAGGTTGGTACCGATGAAGGCGGTGACCTTGGAACTGCCGACATAGGCCGAGGTGGCCCAGGCATCGGGAATCAGGCGCATGCCGCTTTCCGCGGCCAGCTTGACGAAGGCACCGATGACTGCCGACAGGCCGAGGATCTTCAGGCCCGGGCCCGGGTTCTCACCGGCCTTGAGCACTTCGGCCGCAGCCTTGCCTTCCGGGAACGGAAGCGGGTCTTCAACGATCATCGAACGGCGCAGCGGCACCGAGAACAGCACGCCCAGCAGGCCACCGAGGCCGGCGATGCCCAGCACCCACCAGTACTTGAAGTCCGGCCAGTAGCCCATGATCACCAGCGCCGGGATGGTGAAGATCACACCGGCGGCGATCGACGAACCGGCCGAGGCGCCGGTCTGCACGATGTTGTTTTCAAGGATGGAGCCACCGCCCAGCAGGCGCAGCACGCCCATGGAAATCACCGCGGCGGGAATGGCGGTGGCGATGGTCAGGCCTGCGAACAGACCGAGGTAGGCGTTTGCGGCCGACAGCACCACCGCCAGCACGATGGCCAGGGCCACTGCGCGGAAGGTGAGCTGCTTGGGCGCAGCGTCGTGGTTCATGGAAGCCCCTGCTGGCAAAAAATCCCTGCCACGCTAGCGTTCAGGGCAGATCAAGTCCAGCGTGCCAAAGGATGGGGCGTGTGCTGCAGCGCAATGGGCCAGTACGTGGACCGGCAATCGACCGACCCGGCAAAGTCCGGCTGGGCGCAGAGCAAATGATATGTTATATCTTAATGCTACCTTGCTGTTACTGCATCGCATGCCCCCTTCCCCCTCCCCTCGCCTGGCCTCCATCGACCAGCTGCGCGGCACCGTGATGCTGTTGATGTTGCTGGACCACGTGCGCGAGACCTTCTTCCTGCAGCATCAGGTAAGCGACCCGATGGACGCATCGACGGTCTCTCCCGGCCTGTTCGCCTGCCGTCTGCTGGCGCATCTGTGCGCCCCGGTATTCGTGCTGCTCACTGGTCTGTCGGCCTGGCTGTACGGCCAGCGCCAGGCGGATCCGCGCCGGGCCACGGCCGCCTTCCTGCTCAAGCGCGGGCTGTTCCTGGTCGTGCTGGAACTGACCCTGGTGAATTTCGCCTGGACCTTCCAGCTGCCGCCGGAAACGCTGTACCTGCAGGTGATCTGGGCCATCGGGCTGAGCATGATCGCGCTGGCCGGCCTTCTGTGGCTGCCGCGCCTGGCCCTGCTGGTGCTGGCAGTCGCGGTGGTGGCCGGGCACAACCTGTTGGACGGCGTGCGAGTGGAAGGCCACGGCCTGCTGGCGATGCTGTGGAAAGTACTGCACCAGCGCGACTGGATCGAGGCCGGCGCGCTGCGCCTGCGCACTTCCTACCCGGTGCTGCCGTGGATCGGAGTGATCGCGCTGGGCTACCTGATGGGGCCGTGGTTCGCCCGCGACCGCGACCCGGCGCAACGCCAGCGCTGGCTGCTGTGCGCAGGCGTCGGCGCGCTGGCCCTGTTCGCCCTGCTGCGGTTCGCCAACCAGTACGGGGATGCACCGTGGCAGTACCAGACCAGCACGCTGCGCACCTGGATGAGCGTGTTCAACATCACCAAGTACCCGCCGTCACTGCAGTTCCTGCTGTTGACGCTGGGCGTGGGACTGTTGCTGCTGCGCC
This sequence comes from Stenotrophomonas sp. 93052_Sma, assembly GCF_056481145.1. Taxonomy (NCBI): domain Bacteria; kingdom Pseudomonadati; phylum Pseudomonadota; class Gammaproteobacteria; order Lysobacterales; family Lysobacteraceae; genus Stenotrophomonas; species Stenotrophomonas sp. 93052_Sma. The sequence goes on along the minus strand of NZ_CM151134.1, from coordinate 1,289,123 downwards.
TGTACGAATGGCCGCCACTGGGCGCGCGCTGCGCCCGCTGGCCGATGTCGGCGCCGCGCCGATGTTCTTCTACCTGCTGCACCTGTATGTGCTGAAGGGGCTGTACCTGGCCGCGCTGGCGATCTGGGGGCCGACACACGGTGATCTGTACGCACTGGATTCGGTGGCCGGCCTGCTGCTGGTGGCCTGTGCGCTGGCGGTGGTGCTGTATCCGCCGACGCGGGCATTTGCGCGGTTCAAGGCACGAAGGCGCGATCTGGCGTGGCTGCGGTACCTGTGATCGCCCAGGCCAGTCCGGCAATCCACGCATGGCGTGGATCTACTGAAAGCGGATCGGGCCACAGGCCTATAATTCCGCGATGAATTCCACCGCTATCGCTTCCGACGATTTCCTGGGCCATCCCAAGGGCGTCTACGTCTGCTTCTTCACCGAAATGTGGGAGCGCTTCTCCTTCTACGGCATGAAGGCGCTGCTGCTGCTGTACCTGACCAAGTACCACCTGTTCGGCGACAAGGCCGGCCTGGACCTGCTCGGCGCCTACGGCGGCCTGGTGTACTGCATTCCGGTGTTCGGCGGCATGCTGGCCGACCGCTGGCTGGGCATGCGCCGGGCAGTGCTGTTCGGCGGCATCCTGCTGGTGCTCGGCCATCTGGGCATGGCCTTCGAGGGCCACGCCGCCTACCGGGTCAACGGCGAAGTGGTGCGCGACACCTCGGCACTGGCGGTGACCTACCTGTCGCTGGCGCTGATCATCATGGGCGTCGGCTTCCTCAAGCCGAACATCTCCACCATCGTCGGCAAGCTGTACGCCAAGGATGACCCGCGCCGTGATTCGGGCTTCTCGCTGTTCTACGCCGGCATCAATCTCGGTGCGCTGTTCTCGTCGCTGGTGTGCGGCTTCCTCGGCGAGGCCTACGGCTGGAAGTACGGTTTCGGTGCAGCCGGCATCGGCATGCTGGCTGGCCTGGCGATGTTCCTGTGGGGCCAGAAGTACCTGCAGGGCCATGCCGAACCGCCGCAGCCGGCCGCGCTGAAGCAGAAGGTGCTGGGCCTGCCGCGCGAATGGCTCATCTATCTGTGCGCGGTGCTCGGTGTGCTGCCGGTGGCGTGGCTGATGTGGGCGGCCGGCAACGGCGCGTTCGCACTGGGCGGTGAAATCAGCCTGGCGCTGATGCTGATGCTGGTGGTGCTGGGCGGCGTGCTGGTCTGGTTCGCCTGGTTCACCGGCAGCAAGTGCACGCCGGTGCAGCGCCAGCAGATGGTCGCGCTGATGGTGTTGATCTTCATGGCACTGGTGTTCTTCACGATGTACGAGCAGTCGTATGGCTCCTGGGTGACCTTCACCGACCGCCTGCTGACCAAGGACATCGTGCCCTCGCTGGTGATCACCGGCGGTACCCCGCTGCCCTGGTCGATCATCTCGCTGCTGCTGGCACCGCTGGGCTTCGTGGTCAGCGCGCGGCTGTCCGAGCGCCGTCCGGGCTCATCTGCGCCGCGAACGTTCTTCGCCGCCATCGTCGTGCTGATGCTGGTGCTGCTGGTGCGCGACTGCCTGGTGATTCCGCAGACCGCCGGCTCGCTGACCTACCTCGGCGGCCTGTTCCTGGTGCTGCTGGCGCCGGCCTTCGCCGCACTGTGGACGTGGATGGACCGCCGCGGCTGGGAACCGGGCAAGCCGGTCAAATCGGCCTGGGGCCTGGTGATCGGCGCGCTGTCGTTCGTGCCGCTGGCATTGGCCGCACAGCAGGTCGGCGCCACCGGCGAGATGGCCAGCGTGTGGTGGCTGGTGCTGGCCTACTTCCTGCTGGCCAGCGGTGAGATGTGCCTGTCGCCGGTCGGCCTGTCGGCGGTGACCCAGCTGGCCGTGCCGCGGGTGATGAGCCTGATGATGGGCACCTGGTTCCTGGCCACCGCGTTCTCGGAAACGCTGGCGGCGCTGTTCGGCAAGCTGGCCGCGATCGAAGTGCCCGAAGGCGAATCGCTGGACATGGTGGCCGCGGCCGGTGCCTATGCGCACCTGTTCTGGCTGCTGATGTGGATCGGCCTGGGCTGTGCGCTGGCCGCTTTCATCGCCGCGCCGCTGCTGAAGAAGATGATGCACGGGGTCAAGTAAGCCCGATGCAGGCGAACTCCGGGGGCGGCGGATCGATCATCCGCCGCCCCCGGCTTGTTCAGGGCGCGCTGCTCTTCTCCGCAGGCGCGGCCTGCCCGGCCACCTGGCCCCCCAGGCTGCGCGAGAGGAAGGCCAGCAACCTGCTGTAGTACGCACGTTGGTTGGCAGGGGAATAGAAACCATGCCCTTCATTCTTGACGTACAGGGTTTCCACCGGCGAGCCGGCCTTCTTCAACGCAGCTTCCATGCGTTCGCTGTGCACGATCGGCGCACGTTGATCCTGACCACCCGCGGCCAGGAATACCGGCACCCGCACCTGCGCGGCCAGATTCACCGGGGAACGCTCTGCAAGATCCTTGGGCGATCCCAGCCAGTTCCGCAGGTAGGCCAGGCCTGACTCGTCGCTCTGGATGTCTCCGCGGGCGTACATCAACGGCAGGTCGTAGATGCCGACGTAGCCGGCCGCGCACTGGTACAGGCCCGGTTCGCGCACCGCCCCCATCATCGCCGCATAGGCACCGTAACTGGCCCCATAGATGCAGATGCGGTTCTTGTCGGCCACGCCCTGTTCGATCGCCCAACGCGTGGCATCGGTGACGTCATCCTGCATCGACAGCCCCCATTGCTTTCGCGCGGCCTGCATGTGGGCCCGGCCATAGCCGGAAGAGCCGCGGAAATTCACCTGCAGTACCGCGTAACCTGCCGCCGCCAGCATCTGTGTCTCGGTGTCATAGGCGCCCTGGTCGGCAACACCGATCGGACCTCCGTGCGGCACCACCACCATCGGCAGCGCCCGGGCCTCGCGGCCATGCGGGACGGTAAGGAAGCCATGCAGCGAACGCCCATCACGCGCCGTCAGGCTGATCGGACGCACCTCCGCCGCCAGCGCGGGGTCGATCCAGTCGCTGCGGCTGATCAGGTGCCGTGCACTCTTGCCAACCGTGTCATAGAGATAGAAATCGCCCGGATTGCTGCCTGACCAGGTTTCCACCAGCACCGTCTTGCCATCGCGCGTGCTGGAGGTGATGTAGACAGCTCCGCCCAGGCCGGCTTCGAGGCTGCGGTACAGGCGAGCGTCGTCCGAGGCGTCATCGAAGAATGCCGTTCGCGGCGCACTGCCAAGGAACAGGGCCCCGACCGGCACGCGGCTGCCGGGGCGCCGGATGATGCGCGCCGGGTCGGCACTCCCATCGCGCAGCACGGTGCGTCGTTCATTGCTCTGGGGGTCCCAGCTGACAATGGCATCAGGTCCATCTGCCTGCTCGACCTGCAGGTACGCCAGGCGACCATCGGCCGAGAAGCCGAGCGGCGCCTCGATGCGCTTGCTCAGGGATTCATCATTGAGCAGGACCCAGTCGCTGTTGCTGCCCGTGCGGTAGTAGAGCTTCTGCGTGCCATCGGTAACGACAGCGCGTGCGAAACGCACCTCGCCCTGCTCATCGGTCGTGAAGTCCGCATCGGGAATGGGAGGCGCGCCACGGCGTTGCGGCGACCGGTGATCACGTCCATGCGCTCGACCTGCGCATGCGAACTGCCGACCAGCGGGATCACCGTCACCAGCGCGTTGCGGTCATCGTCCTTGAGCTCATCACTGAGGTAGGCGGCCACCAGGCCTGCCGGCTTGACCTTGATGTTGGTGCCCAGGCTCTGGTCGGCAACCCGGTACCCCACCAGCAGCTCGCCGCCCTTGCCGTTGGCATTGATACCGAACAGTTCGCCGGTCGGCGTCGGCCGGTCCAGCACGCCGAACTTCTGTGCCATGCCCACCAGCAGCCGCTCGTTGCTGACCCAGTCGAAGGTGTGGGCGTGATCGTTGCGGGGCGGGCGGAAGCTGCCGACCATCTTCATGTCGGCAATGCGGTAGATCGCCAATGCGGTTCCCGCCTCCAGCGGAACCGTCGCGGCGATGTACTCGCCCCCCGGTGAAATCTTGATGTCGGTAAACGACTCCTGCCGCAGATAGCGATCCAGGTCCAGCGTTGCGGCCGATGCCCCACCCACAACCGCGCCCAACAGTACAGCCAGCACAATCCTGCGCATCCTTCCCCCATGGAAAACCGGACACCCTGTCCGGATGCACGATTCTAGGCACGTGACCGTTTGCCGCGCCACATCGGCAGAAAAAACGACGGCACCGTTGCCGGTGCCGTCGTTACCACTACCTTGGAGAGAGAGTCAGGACGTGGGTTCGGGGGGCGTGCGCCGGGTCAGTGGACCCCGCGCACCGCCAACGTAAGGGCCAGGATGCTGAGGATCACGGCGATGGTGCCGTCGAGCACGCGCCAGGTACTGGGCTTGGTGAACAGCGGCGCCAGCAGGCGTGCGCCCAGGCCCTGCGCGGTCAGCCACAGGCAGCTGGCAGTCACCACACCGGCGGCGAAGGCCATGCGGGCGTTGCCGAAGTTCTCGGCGATCGAGCCGATCACCATCATGTCCAGCCAGAAGTGCGGGTTGATCAGCGAGAAACCGACCGCGGCCATCAGCACCGCGCGGCGGCTGCCGTCGTCGCTGTCAGCCTCGCCCATGCCGCCGCCACCGGCAATCGCACGGCGTGCCGACTTCATGGCGTACCAGGCCAGGAACGCCACGCCCGTCCACAGCACGGCGGTGGTCAGCCACGGCAGCGCCGAAGTGAGCGTGCGCAGGCCAGCCACGCTGGCAAAGATGAAGATCGCATCGATGGCCGCACAGGTGGCAACCACCGGCACGATGTGCTTGCGCAGGATGCCCTGGCGCAGAATGAAGGCGCTCTGGGCCCCGACCACGGCGAACAGGCCGATGCCGGTAGCTGCACCAGAGAACCAGGCACCGAGGCCGGTGCTGGCGGAGATGACCGAGAACATGGGATTCACTGCCTTTACTTGCTTGGGGGGACGGTGCCTCGCGAAGGCGGACAGCACCGGAACGGGCGCCATTGTCGCGCCGCAACATGAAAAAGACGAGCTAAACTTCCTAAACCAACATTAGCGGAACTTAATTCGATGCGTATCGACCATGCCCAACTGCGCGCCCTCGCCGCAGTGATCCGCGAAGGCAGCTTCGACCGCGCTGCGCAGTCGCTGAATGTCACGCCCTCGGCCATCTCGCAGCGGGTCAAGGCACTGGAGGATCGGGTCGGTCGCCTGCTGGTCAAGCGCGGCACCCCGGCCACCGCCACCGCCGAGGGCCAGGTGCTGGTGCAGCTGGCCGAGCAGACCGCCCTGCTCGAGCACGACGCCCTGCACCGGATGGGCCTGGCCGATGAGGACCTGCCGCAGGCCAGCATTCCGGTGGCGGTGAACCACGACAGCCTGGAAACCTGGTTCCCGCAGGCCGCCTCGCAGTTCGCACAGAGCACCGGCACCACCCTGGACCTGCGCGTGGAGGACCAGGACCACACCGTCGAACTGCTGCGCCAGGGCACCGTGCTGGGCGCGGTGACCACCCTGGACGAGCCGGTGCAGGGCTGCCAGATCCACGCGCTGGGCAGCATCCGCTACGCCGCCACCTGTACCCCTGAATTCCGCGAACGCCATTTTGCCAAGGGCGTGACCGCGCAGGCGCTGGCGCAGGCGCCGGTGCTGGTGTTCAACCGCAAGGACGAAATGCAGTCGCGCTTTGCCCGGCGCATGGCCGGCGACGACCTGCCCAGCACCGCACCGACCTGGTGGATTCCCTCCACTCGCGCGTTCGTGCAGGCCAATCTGGGCGGCATGGGCTGGACCATGAACCCGCTGCCCCTGGTCAAGCGGCACCTGGACGCCGGCCGCCTGGTCTACGTACGCCAGCGCGCGTGGGAAGACGTGCCGCTGTACTGGCAGCACTGGAAGGGTGACGTGCAGACCATGGCCCTGCTGACCCGCGCCGTGCTGGACGCCTCCTCAGCGCTGGTGCGGCGCAAGCGCTGAGGCAGCCCTGCAAAAAAGGGGACGGAGGGGATTAAGTCGTTTAAGGCCCAAACGACATTCTGGGCAAAGACGACTTAATCCCCTCCGTCCCCTTTTTGCTCCATCCAATCTCCACGAAGTCTCCACACCAGGTCCATGCGCGATGCGGATACTGGTCGGCCGATCACTGCAAGGATGCCCTGCATGCCTGTATTCGTCCGCGATGCGCGCCCCGAAGATGCCGCCGCCTGCATCGACCTGCGCGGGCGCACCCGCGAGAACGCCTTCAGTGCCGCGCAGTTGGCGGAGCTGGGCATCACGCCGGAAAGCTGGGCGGCCGGCATCACCCAGGGCGATTCGATCGGCCGCGTCGCCTGGGAGGGGGAGCGCATGGCCGGTTACTGCTTCGCCGACCGCGACAGTGGCGAGGTGCTGGTGCTGGCCCTGCTGCCGGACTACGAAGGCCGTGGCATCGGCCGCCAGCTGCTGCAGGAGGTGGTGAGCCTGACCCGCGATGTCGGCCATGCCCGGCTGTTCCTGGCGTGCTCGGCCGACCCGCGTTCGCGCTCGCACGGCTTCTACCGCCGCCTGGGCTGGCGTCCGACCGGCGAGATCGATGAGGCCGGTGACGAGATCCTCGAGCTGGTCTGAGCCGGGCGTGGCCCGGCGCTTCGCGTGACGGTGCCGCGAAACGTCGGATGCTGCGTTGCATCAAAAACGGACCGGATCCGGTTAGAATCGCGGATGGATGGCGCAAGGCGTTGTTTCTTCACGCCCTTTCCCTGCCCCACGCGCATCCTGACCCCTTCCCCTCCGCCAACGATCCCGCCCCCATGAAGAAATTTGGCAAGGCCCTGCTCGCCCTGCTCGTGCTGCTGTTGCTGGCCGCCGCGCTGTTCCTGTACTGGCCGCTGACCCAGCGCTCGGTGCCCGCCGCCAGCAACGACAAGCCCGTCGACGTGGTACTGGTCGGCGCCGGCATCATGAGCATCACCCTGGCCACCTACCTGCAGGAACTGCAGCCGGACTGGAACATCCAGGTCTACGAACGCCTCGACGGCGTCGCCGGTGAAAGCTCCGACGGCTGGAACAACGCCGGCACGGGCCACTCGGCCTTCGCCGAACTGAACTACACCCCCGAACTGCCCGACGGCAGCATCGAGACCAAGCGCGCGGTCGGCATCGCCGAATCGTTCGAGGTCTCGCGCCAGTTCTGGTCGCACCAGGTGAAGGAAGGCCGGCTGAGCCAGCCCAGCGACTTCATCAACCCGACCCCGCACATGAGCTTCGTCTGGGGCGATGACAACATCGCCTACCTGCACAAGCGCCAGCAGGCCCTGGTGAAGAATCCGCTGTTCTACGGCATGCAGTACTCCGAGGATCCGGCACAGATCAAGCAGTGGGCACCGCTGCTGATGGAAGGCCGTGACCCGAAGCAGAAGGTTGCCGCGACCTGGATGCCGCTGGGCACCGACGTCAACTTCGGCGTGATCACCCGCCAGCTGACCGCCGGCCTGCAGCGCAGCCCGAACTTCAGCCTGCACCTCAACCACGAAGTGAGCGCGCTGCGGCAGAACGCCGACAAGAGCTGGAACGTGACGGTGAAGGACCTCAAGGCCGGCACCGAGTCCACCACCCACGCCCGCTTCGTGTTCATAGGTGCCGGTGGCGCTGCACTGAAGCTGCTGCAGATGTCCGGCATTCCGGAATCGAAGGACTACGCCGGCTTCCCGGTCGGTGGCCAGTTCCTCGCCTTCCAGGGCCAGGACGTGACCTCGCGCCATGGCGTGAAGGCCTACGGCATGGCCGAAACCGGTTCGCCGCCGATGTCGGTGCCGCACCTGGATGCGCGCAAGCTGGACGGCAAGCCGGTGGTCCTGTTCGGACCGTTCGCGCTGTACAGCACCAAGTTCCTCAAGCACGGCTCGTGGTGGGACCTGTACTCCTCGGTCACCCACAACAACGTTGGCCCGATGCTGGAAGTGGGCAAGGACAACCTGGACCTGGTGCAGTACCTGATGGCCCAGGCACGCCTGAACGATGCCGATCGCCAGGCCGAACTGGTCAAGTACTTCCCCAATGCCAAGCCGGGCGACTGGAAGCTGGTCACCGCCGGCCAGCGCGTGCAGATCATCAAGCGTGATCCGCTGAAGGGCCCGGTGCTGCAGTTCGGTACCGAGATCGTGACCGACAAGGACCACACCATCGCCGCCCTGCTCGGTGCCTCGCCGGGTGCATCGACCTCGCCGCCGATCATGCTGGACCTGATGGCCAAGGCCTTCCCGGACCAGATGAAGGCCGGCTGGGAAACCCGCCTGCGCGAGATCGTGCCGTCGTACGGGCGCAAGCTCAACGACAACGCCGCGCTGGTCAACGAGATCCGCACGCTGACCAGTCAGACCCTGCGCCTGCCGTACCTGGAGGTGCCGGTGGACGCCAATGCGGCGGCTCCGGCCCCGGCGGTAGTGCCGGCAGCCGTTCCGGCACCAGCCAAGGAAAAGCGCAACGCCAACGAGGAACTGCAGGCGCTGTAAGCCTGGCAGATTCCCTGCAGCAGACACGGACGGCCACCTTCGGGTGGCCGTTCGCGTTTGGGCCGCTCCCTGCTGCAGAAAGCGATGCCCGGCGCCGGGAATCCTATGCACAATGACGCTAATTGTAATGTTGTTAAGAATTATTTACATTTGCGCCCTGCGCAGTGACCGCGCCCCTCCCAGATGGACCTGATGTGCCCGAAGCCGCCGCCCCGGGTGCTGGACGACTGTTGCCGCCCCCTTCCCGTCTCCGAGCTTCGAACCCACCATGTCCCTGACGTTCCGTAACCGCCTGCCCCGCCGTGCGCTGCTGCCGGCTGCCCTGCTCTCTTCGCTCGCGCTGGTCGCGTCTCCGGCGTTCGCCGAGGCCGCCGCCGATGCATCCGATGCCAAGACCCTGGACCGGGTCAGCGTCCGTGCCGAGCAGTCCGCTCCGCCATCCAGCACCACCCGCCTGCCGATCACACTGCAGGAAACCCCGCAGTCGGCCACTGCGATCAGCCTGAAGCGCCTGCAGGACGAATCGCTGTTCAGCATCAACGACGTGATGCGCAACGTCACCGGCGTCAGCGTGTCCTTCTATGACACCCAGCGCCCGCTGTACTACGCACGCGGCTTCGCCATCACTGACTTCCAGATCGACGGCATCCCGACCTACAGCGGTTCCACCAACCAGGAATACGACACCGCTTTCTACGACCGCATCGAAGTGATCCGCGGTGCCAACGGCCTGCTCAGCGGCGCCGGCGTGCCGTCGGCCACCGTCAACCTGCTGCGCAAGCGGCCGGGCAAGGAGTTCGATGCCTCGTTCGCGATCAGCGCCGGCAGCTGGGACTATCGGCGCATGGAGGCGGACGTGACCGCGCCGCTGACCGATGACGGCCGTTTCCGCAGCCGCGTGGTCGCCGCCTATACCGATCGTGGCCTGTATTACGACCGCTACGACGAGAACAAGATGGCCGGCATGGCGGTGCTGGAAGGCGACGTCACCGACAGCACCACGATCACCCTCGGTTACCAGAGCCAGGACAACAATCCGACCGGCTCGACCTGGGGCACCGTGCCGTTCTTCGACAACCAGGGCAATTTCGCGCACCTGCCGCGCTCGACCAACCTGTCGCCGAAGTGGAGCTACTGGAAGCGCGAGAGCAACACTGCCTTCGCCAACCTGGAACAGCGCTTCGGCGACAACTGGCTGTTGAAGATCAACACCGCCTACACCCGCGGCAACGTGCAGAATGTGCGCCTGTACGGCACTGGCGAGCCGGACCCGGTGACCGGCTCGGGCATCTTCCTGCGTGCGGCCGCCGGTGATTCGAAGGACACCCGGCGCAACGTCGATGCCTACCTGACCGGAAGCTTCGACCTGTTCGGCCGTGAGCACGACCTCACTGTGGGGGCCCAGTGGTCGGACCTGGAAGGCACGACGAATACCCTGGCACTGAACTTCCCGGCCGACTGGGCAACGTGTGTCAGCGCCACGGGTGCACGCGAACGCTGCTACTACATTCCCAACGTGTACAGCTGGAACGGCGACATCTCCGAGGTCACCTACCGCCGTACCGGCGCGCCGCGTGGCCAAGACCACGCAGAGTGGCATCTACCTGGCCACCCGCCTGCGCCTGGCCGATCCGCTGTCGCTGATTGCCGGCGCACGCCTGAGCCGCTGGGAAACCCTCAGCCGCTCCTACAACGCCGCAGGCGCCTACACCGGCACCAGCGGTGCATACAAGGTGAGTGATGAAGTCACCCCGTACGTGGGCCTGGTCTACGACATCACGCCGAACGTCTCGGCGTACGCCAGCTACACCGAGATCTTCAACCCGCAGAACTTCAAGGACCGCAACGAGAACCTGCTGGCGCCAGTACAGGGCTCGAACCTGGAAGCGGGCATCAAGACGCAGTGGTTCGATGGCCGCCTGACCGCCAATGCCGCCGTGTTCGAAGCCAAGCAGGACAACTACGCGGTGCGTGACATGGGCGTGCCGGAGGGTTCGCTGAGCGATGGCACCTCCGCCTACGTCGGCGTCAACGGCACCAAGGCGCGCGGTTGGGAGATGGACGTCAATGGCGAGATCCTGCCGGGCTGGACGGTCAACGCCGGCTATACCCACGTCAAAGTCACCCGCGCCGCCACCGATCTGCTGTACGCCAACCCGCCGGAGGATCTGTTGCAGCTCAACACCCAGCTGCAGCTGCGCGGTGCGCTGGAACGCCTGAGCGTTGGCGGTGGCGTGCAGTGGCAGAGCAAGGTGCAGGGCTACAACATCGCCTACCCGCTGGGCGGCACGGTGACGGTGAACCAGCCGGCCTACATGCTGGTCCAGTTCAACGCCAACTACCGCATCAGCGACAACTGGACGGCAACCCTGAGCGTGCGCAACGCACTGGACAAGACCTACTGGGCGAATCTGGACTACAACAACTACGGCGAACCGCGCTTCGTGTCGGCCAGCCTGCGCTGGAAGTTCTGAGCCACCAGAAACGGTAGTGCCGGCCGCTGGCCGGCTCCAAGCGATGCATCGATGACGCGGAGCCGGCCAGCGGCCGGCACTACCCCGATCGATGCGGTCATCCTCCATTTCAATCTGAATGGGCCCGCCTCTGTGCGGGCCCTTTCATTTGCTGCACCGCGGGTTGCACGCCCATCATAATTATGCCGTAATTACATCGACACCAATCGGAAGCCGGTCGATGAACCCGAGCTGGGATACGTTGGAACGCAGCCGCCAGGCCCGCCTGGAACGTGCCGCGCCGTGGGCGCGGGGACGTGAGGTCGCCGCCACCGACGTGGGCGAGCTGCTGCACGCACTGCTGGAGCCAGGCGACAAGGTCTGCCTGGAGGGCAACAACCAGAAGCAGGCCGATTTCCTCGCCCAGGCCCTGGCCGATCTTGACCCGGCCCGCGTGCACGACCTGCACATGGTGCAGTCGGTGCTGTCGCTGCCCTCGCACCTGGATGTATTCGAACGCGGCATCGCCGCGAAACTGGACTTCTCGTTCTCCGGCCCGCAATCGGTGCGGCTGGCCAACCTGGTGGCCGAAGGGCGCATCCAGATCGGTGCCATCCACACCTACCTGGAACTGTTCGGCCGCTACTTCATCGACCTGACCCCACGCGTGGCCCTGGTCGCAGCACAGGCCGCAGACCGGCACGGCAACCTGTACACCGGGCCGAATACCGAAGACACCCCGGTGATCGTCGAGGCCACGGCGTTTGGTGGCGGCATCGTCATCGCCCAGGTCAACGAGATCGTCGACACCCTCCCCCGCGTCGATATTCCTGCGGACTGGATCAACTTCGTGGTGCAGGCGCCGAAGCCGAACCACATCGAACCGCTGTTCACCCGCGATCCGGCGCAGATCTCCGAGATCCAGGTGCTGATGGCGATGATGGCGATCAAGGGCATCTACGCCGAGTACGGCGTGAACCGCCTCAACCATGGCATTGGCTTCGACACCGCGGCCATCGAGCTGCTGCTGCCGACCTACGCCGAATCGCTCGGGCTGAAGGGAAAGATCTGCCAGCACTGGGCGCTCAATCCGCACCCGGCGCTGATTCCAGCGATCGAATCGGGCTTCGTCAAATCGGTGCATTCGTTCGGTTCCGAACTGGGCATGGAGAAGTACATCGCCGCGCGCAGCGATGTGTTCTTCACCGGTGCCGATGGCTCGATGCGCTCCAACCGCGCGTTCTCGCAGACCGCCGGCCTGTATGCGTGTGACATGTTCATCGGCTCCACCCTGCAGATCGACCTGCAGGGCAACAGTTCCACTGCCACCCGCGACCGCATCGCCGGCTTCGGTGGCGCACCGAACATGGGCTCCGATGCACGTGGCCGCCGCCATGCCAGCGAGGCCTGGGTCAAGGCCGGCCAGCAGGCCGCACGCCCCGGTGAGATGCCGCGTGGCCGCAAGCTGGTGGTGCAGATGGTGGAAACCTTCCGCGAACACATGGCACCGGCCTTCGTCGATCGGCTGGACGCCTGGGAGCTGGCCGAGCGCGGACATGCCGCTGCCACCGGTGATGATCTATGGCGACGACGTCAGCCATGTACTGACCGAAGAAGGCATCGCCAACCTGCTGCTGTGCCGCACCCCTGAAGAGCGCGAACAGGCGATCCGCGGCGTGTCCGGCTATACCGCCGTGGGCATGGGGCGCGACCGCGCGATGGTGGAGAACCTGCGCGACCGCGGCGTGATCCGCCGTCCCGATGACCTCGGCATCTCCGTGCGCGATGCCAGCCGTGACCTGCTTGCGGCGCGTTCGGTGAAGGACCTGGTGCGCTGGTCCGGCGGCCTGTACGACCCGCCCAAGCGCTTCCGCAACTGGTAAGGGGCTGAGCATGGAAACCCTCGACTATCGATTCGAAGGACACACGGCGGTGCAGTTTCCGCGCGATGCAGTGCTGGTCGGCGTACTGGCCTCGGGCAACCTGGAAATCCTGCTGGAACCGGCTGCACTGGACGGCGCGATGACGGTGCGCATCATCACCGCCGCGCAGGGCTTTGGCCGCGTCTGGGAGGCGGTGATCGGTGATTTCGCACAGCGCCATCCACTGCGCGATGTACGCGTCTCGATCAACGACGCCGGCGCAACCCCGGCGGTGGTCAGCCTGCGCCTGGACCAGGCGGTGGAAACGCTGCTTGCTGGAGATCCACGATGAACCGGACGCAGCGCCACAGTTACTACGAAGCCGATGCACGCGAGCGCATCGCCGGGCTGATCGACGCCGGCTCGTTCCGTGAATTCCTGGGCCCTACGCGGCGGATGATGAGCCCGCACCTGGCACAGCTCGACCAGCCCGCGGCGTTCGACGACGGTATCGTTGTCGGCGAAGCCACACTGCGCGGCCGACGCGTGCTGCTGGCCGCACAGCAGGGTGAATTCATGGGCGGCGGCGTGGGCGAGGTGCACGGCGCCAAGTTGACCGGGCTGCTGCACCGTGCAGCGGAAACCCGACCTGACGGTGTGCTGCTGATGCTCGATACCGGTGGCGTGCGCCTCCACGAAGCCAATGCAGGGCTCATCGCCATTTCCGAGGTCATGCGCGCCACGCTGGATGCGCGCTGCAGGCGTCCCCGTGGTGGCGTTGATCGGCAGCGGCAACGGCGCATTCGGTGGCATGGGCATCGTCGCCCGCTGCTGCAGCACGGTGGTCATGTCCGAGGAAGGCCGGCTGTCACTGTCCGGGCCGGAAGTAATCGAGACCGTGCGTGGTGTGGAAGAGTTCGATTCCCGCGATCGTGCGCTGGTCTGGCGCGTAACGGGAGGCAAGCACCGCTACCTGATCGACCAGGCACAGGTGCTGGTGCCCGATGCCATCGAGGCGTTCGCGCAGGCTGCCAGCAATGCGCTGCAGCCCGATACCAGCAGCACCGATCCAGATACTGCACTGGCCGCGCTGCAGGAACGCCATGCGGCACTGAAGGCGCGCGTGCAGGCCTGGGGCGATTGCCGCGATGGCCTGGAGATCTGGGCGCGGCTGGGTATCACTGCCCCCGAGCGACTGCCGCTGCTCGACACCGATGCGTTCCTCATCGCCACCGCCGACCGGAGCCTGCCATGAGCATGCCGCTGCAGACCCTGCTCGATGCCCTGTTCCCGCATGGGCATGCCATTGCCGTGAACGATTCGGTGCTGACCGGCAGCGCCACCACCGAGGATGGCGAGGTGACCGTGATCGGTACCGCCGACAAACTCGATGTCGGTGTGGACCACGCATTGGCACTGGCCGAAACCGTGCTTGCCAGCACCGCCGCGCTTCCACAGCGACCGATCGTGATGCTGGTCGACACCGCCGGCCAACGCCTGGCACGCCGTGACGAACTGCTTGGCATCAACGGCTACTTCGCTCACTTGGCGCAGACGCTGGATCTGGCACGCCGACGCGGTGCGCGGCTGGTGACCCTGGTCTATGGCGAGTCGGTCAGCGGCGGCTTTCTGTCGTTCGGCCTGATGGCCGACCACATCCACGCCCTGCCCGATGCACAGGTGCGGGTGATGGACCTGCGCGCGATGGCGCGGGTGACCAAGCAACCGCTGGAGAAACTGCAGGCACTCAGCCAGAGCTCGCCGGTGTTCGCGCCGGGCGTGGAGAACTACGTGGCGATGGGTGCGGTGGAATCGCTGTGGGAGGGCGATCTTGCCCAGCACCTGCTGCAGGCGCTGCGCGCCCGCCGAAGGCGACCTGCGTGCCGCACGCGGCGCACAGCGCGGCGGTCGTGCCCTGGCGGCAGGCGTTTCATCTGCGGTGGCCCACGGCGATGCCTGAGCGGCCCGCCCGCCACACGCTGGCCTGGCTGTCGGCCGATGCCGACTGGCGGGCTGACGTGACTGCACAGGAACCACGCCTGGCAGCGTGGTTCGCGCAGGGCCTGCCGGCCATGGTGGCGCGCTGTGCGGCGGACGACCCCGACCCTCGGCTGCGCCTGGGGGTACCGCTACCGCCAAGCGAAGGCAAGCAACGGCTGGCGCTGCGCGTGACCCTGCAGGACGTTCAGCAGCTGCAGCCTCCCCCTCCCTTGGATCACGTTCTCGCCGGCGGCGTTCCGGCGGATTGGCAGGCGGCGTTGCAGGCAATGCTGCGGCTTGCACCAGCCCGCGTATTCGGCGCCTTCGCATGGCAGCACCTCAGCGGACTGCCCTATGTGCACCCGCGCTCGGACATCGACCTGCTGTGGCAGGTGGATGACGCGCGCCAGGCCGACCTGCTGGTCGAACGCCTGCAGCACTGGGAAAGCGCCTACGGGCATCGCGTAGATGGCGAACTGTGCCTGGTGGATGGTGGCGCGGTGAACTGGCGCGAATACGCCGGTCGCAGCCGCGAAGTACTGGTCAAACGCATTGATGGTGCCGCTCTGGAACTGCGCGAGGCCTTGTTCAACGCCACTGGAGTTGTCGCATGAACGCCGTCGTGAAGCGCGTCGCCCGGTCCACCCCGGCGGTGGACAGCGCGCCTGGGGCGCCTTGCCATCGCCAGCCTGCACGCCGAACTGGCCCTTGCCCCCAAACCGGGACTGGTTACACCGTTCGATTGCGGCAGCCACCACGACATGGATGCCGGCACCTTCCTGCGCAGCCTGTTCGCGTTGCGCCACTATTTCATCGCCGTGGCCGACGCCGGTGCCAGCGCGGCGCCGTTCCAGACGCTGCGCCGGCATGGCATCGCCGCCGAGATATCGATGCTGCACGCCACTGCGGGCATCAACACCCATCGCGGTGCGATCTTCAGCCTTGGCCTGCTGGTGGCCGCGTCCGCTGCCTGCTGGGGCCGCGCGGGCCGTGTCGCCGCAGCCGAGCAGGTCTGCCAGGAAGTGCGCCGTTGGGCGCCCGAGCTCGCCGACGCGCCTCTGGATGCGAACAGCCCTGGCCAGCGCGCGCGTGCACGGCACGGCGTGCAAGGCGTGCGCGAACAAGCGGCCGCCGGCTACCCGCTGCTGCGCGAAGTGGCACTGCCTGCCCTGCGCCACGCACTGGCCAGCGGCCTGCCGCGCGAGGCCGCGATGTGCCAGACCCTGATGCAGCTGATCGCGTGCGTGGATGACCTCAACCTGCTGCACCGTGGCGGCGCCGACGGCCTGCGCTGGGCCCAGCGGCAGGCACGCACCTTCCTGGACGCCGGCGGCACCTTCGCGCCGGACTGGCAGGTACATCTGCGTCGCATCGGTGACGGCTTCGTCATGCGCCGGCTGAGCCCGGGCGGCAGCGCAGACCTGTTGGCCTGCAGCGTGTTCCTGCTGCAGCAGGAGCAGGCATGAGCCTGGCCCTGCTCTGCCCTGGCCAAGGCGCGCAGCACGCGGCGATGTTCGATCGCGTGCGCGATCTGGCTGCCGCGCGGCCGGTGCTCGATGCCACGAGCGAACTGCTCGGCCGCGATGTATTCGCTGCTGCGGCGGCCGACGACCGCTTCGACAATGTGCGGGCGCAACCACTGCTGTGCGCAGCAAGCCTGGCGCATTGGCAGGGCCTGCGCGAGGTATTGCCAACGCCGACGGTGATCGCGGGTTACAGCATCGGCGAGCTGGCCGCACATGCCATCGCCGGCGGCGTCGATGCGGCCACCTGCCTTGCCCTGGCTGCGCAGCGCGCTGTTGATGGACAGTGCCAACCCCGCCGATGCAGGCCTGCAGGCAGTGCTTGGCCTGGAACGCCATGTACTGCAGCCGCTGTGCGATCTGCACGGAGCGCACGTGGCCATCGCCAACGGGCAGGACCATTTCATCGTGGGCGGCACGCACGCCTCATTGCAGCGGCTGGCCGATGCCGCGCGGCCGCAGGGTGCGGACATCCGTCCACTGCCGGTGCACGTGCCTGCACACACACCGTTGCTGGCAGCGGCGGTCGCACCGTTCGCTGCCGCACTCGACGCCTCGCCACTGCAGGCCCCACGCCTGCCGCTGCTGGCCGGCATCGATGCGCGACCGGTGCGGGATCGCGCAACGGCAGTCCACACGCTGTCGGCGCAGCTCGCGCAGACCATCGAATGGGCGCAGGTGATGCGCCAGGCCTTCGAGCGTGGCGCGCGGGTGTTCCTGCAGCTGGGCCCGGGCAACGCATTGGCGCGCATGGTCGCGCCGGCCTATCCGTGCTGCGAGGTGCGCGCGGTGGAAGAGTTCCAGAGCCTTGAAGGCGCCGCGGCGTGGGTCCGCAGCGCGCTGGAGCGGCTGCAGTAACGGGTTCGAGCAGTACGTATCACGCAACACGCAGTACGTCGCCTTACCCCGGGATGGCGGGTCTCCATCCGCGCTGTACGTGAGTCACGTGTCTGGGAGGGCGCATGAGTCCACAAATCGCAACGATCATCGGTCTGGTGATCATGTTCATCGTCGCCACCGCGATGCCGATCAACATGGGCGCCGTCGCCTTCGCGCTGGCCTTCATCATCGGCGGGCTGTGGGTCGACATGGGGGGCAAAGAGGTGCTGGCCGGCTTCCCCGGCGATCTGTTCCTGACCCTGGTCGGCATTACCTATCTGTTCGCCATCGCGCAGAAGAACGGCACCATCGACCTGCTGGTGCACTGGGCAGTGAAAGCCGTGCGCGGCCATATCGTGGCCATTCCGTGGGTGATGTTCGTGATCACCGCGGTCCTCACTGCGTTCGGTGCACTGGGCCCGGCGGCGGTCGCGATCATCGGCCCGGTCGCGCTGCGCTTTGCCAAGCAGTACAACATCAATCCACTGATGATGGGCCTGCTGGTCATCCATGGTGCGCAGGCGGGCGGCTTCTCGCCGATCAGCGTGTACGGCAGCATCACCAATGGCGTGGTGCAGAAGGCCGGGCTGGAAGTGACCGAGATGGCGGTGTTCCTGACCAGTCTGGGCTTCAACTTCATGATGGCGACGATCTGCTTCTTCGCCTTTGGTGGCATCGCCCTGCTGCGCCGTGGCTCGATCACCGCAGCAGGAACGCTCGGCACTGCCGAGCTGGCGATGGCCGGTGGCCCGCAGGCGTCGTCGCGCCAGTTCGCGATCGAAGGTCATGGCGCGCTGGTCGCGGCAGGCGGCGGCACGCTCAGCAATGATCCGGTAGCACTGGATGCGGTGAACCTGACCCGCGAGCGGTTGTTCACCCTGATCGGCCTGCTCGGCCTGGGCGTGGCCGCGCTGATCTACAACCTCAACGTCGGCCTGGTCTCGATCACCGTGGCGGTGGCGCTGGCGCTGTTGTCCCCGCAGAGCCAGAAGGGTGCGGTCGATGGCATCAGCTGGTCCACCGTGCTGCTGATCTGCGGCGTGGTGACCTACATCGGCGTGCTGGAACATGCCGGCGCGGTGGACTTCATCGGCAATGGCGTGTCCGACATCGGCATTCCGCTGCTCGGCGCGCTGCTGGTCTGCTACGTCGGCGGCATTGTCTCCGCATTCGCTTCGTCGGCAGCGGTACTCGGCGCGACGATCCCATTGGCGGTGCCGTTCCTGATGCAGGGCCACCTCAGCGCCGCCGGCGTGATCTGCGCGCTGGCGGTGTCATCCACCATCGTCGATGTCAGCCCGTTCTCGACCAATGGCGCACTGGTGGTGGCCTCGGCCGCGAAGGAAGAACGCGAGACCCTGTTCCGCCGCTTCCTGGTGTACAGCGGCCTGGTGGTTGCGCTCGGACCGCTGCTGGCCTGGCTGGTGTTCGTGGTGCCGGGCTGGATGTAACCGCCCAGCGGGGTGCCGACCGCTGGCCGGCACTCTCATGAAGCCATCCAGCGATCATGGGTTGCCGGCCAGCGGCCGGCACTACCTGGCGGTACACTTCCACCATGGCCATTGCCCCTGCCCCGCGGTCACCGAAGAAGCGCCCCCCCTGTACGAAGAGGTGGCCGAACACGTGCGCGAGCGCATCTACGATTACCGGCTGCCGCCGGGAGAATGGATCGACGAGCCCGCGCTGTGCGAAGAACTGGGCATCAGCCGCACGCCGCTGCGCGAGGCGCTGAAGCTGCTGGCCGCCGAAGGCCTGGTGCAGATCGATGCGGGTCGTGGCAGCCGGGTCACGCGACTGACGCTGGAAGACCTCAACCAGCTGTTCCCGGTGATGGCGATGCTGGAAGGCCGCTGCGCGCATGAGGCGGTGAAGCACATCGACGATGCCGGCGTGCAGCAGCTCGAAGACCTGCATGCAGCGATGGAAGCGGCTGCGGCCGAGGGCAACATCGCCGAGTACTACCGCAACAACTACCTGATCCACGAAACCGTGCAGCATTACGCGGGCAACCCCTGGCTGATCCGCATCACCCACGACCTGCACCGCATCCTGAAGATGCATCGTGGCCGTCAGCTGCTGACCCCGGGTCGCACCGCGCAGTCGCTGGCCGAACACCGCGAGCTGATGGAATGCTTCCGCCGCCGCGACGCGCAGGCTGCCGAACGCACCATGGAACGCCATCTGCTGAGCCAGGGCCAGGCACTGGCCGCCTATGTGGCGGCAGGCGGGCTGCTGAACGTACCGGCGCCGTTGCCGACCGAAGGCGGCGGCTGAGCTGTTGGGGTTGCCGGCCAGCGGCCGGCACTACCGGCCGCAGCCAACCGCTGTTCTGTAGAGTCGAGCCATGCTCGACTGCCTTTCGATCAGGCACCGCAGCGTTGGAGCGAAGTGCAGTCGAGCATGGCTCGACTCTACAGAGGTCTCAATCGCCGCAGCTGCCGCCTTCACCCCCACCGCCATCACTGCTGCAGTCGGAGCTGCTGTAGCTGTGATGACTGTGGCTGTCCCCGGAATAGCCGCCGGAAAAATCGGCGGGCCCACCGCCACTGCCATCGCTCCGCGCGGGTGAGCCATCGGCCGTGGCCACTGCCATGCACAGGATCGCGCCGACCAGCGGCAGCAGCCAGACCAGCAGCAGCTGCACCGTCCGGCCGCCCGCCGACAGGCCGTCGCGCTGCGCGATCACCACGGTGGCCACCACGTTCAGGCCCAGCACCAGCAGGACCAGCAGAAGGGTAACGATCAGCATTCGGCGACTCCATGCCTGGACTGGGGGCATTATGGCCTGCCACCCCGGCAATGGCCCTGCCTGTCATGAAGATGGGACAATGTAGGGCGCGCCGGCCTGCCCCGTGGCCGCCGGCGCCCCCCGCACCACACGGAAGAAGAAGAACAACAACATGCTGAAAGTCATTTTCGATACCGACCCGGGCGTCGACGACGCCCTGGCCCTGCTGTACCTGCACAAGCACGCCCAGATCGACCTGATCGGCGTCACCACCACCTTCGGCAATGCCTCGGTGGAGTCGACCACGCACAACGCGCTGTACCTGAAGCAGGCCTGGGGCTTTGCCGCTCCGGTCGCGCGCGGTGCCGGTGGCCCGCTGCAGCCGGAAGCCACCCCGGAAGCCTGGCCGGTGCACATCCATGGCCAAAACGGCCTGGGCAACCACCCGGTGCCGGCCAGCCTGGACGTGGCCGCCGATGCGCGCCCGGCCCATCAGCTGATCATCGACCTGGTCCGCGCCCATCCGGGCGAGGTGACCCTGGTCGCGGTCGGCCGCATGACCAACCTGGCCCTGGCACTGCAGCAGGCCCCGGACATCGCCGGCCTGGTGCGCGGCGTGGTGATCATGGGTGGCGCTTTCCACGTCAACGGCAACATCACCCCGGCCGCCGAGGCCAACATCTGGGGCGATGCCGAAGCCGCCGACGTGGTGTTCACCGCCAGCTGGCCGGTCACCGCGATCGGTCTGGACGTGACCACCCGCGTGGAAATGGACCGTGACGGCCTGGACACGCTGGCGGCCATCGGCGGTGCCGACGCCGAGCTGGTCCGTGCGCTGTCGCAGGACTACGTAGACTTCTACCTGCAGGCCGGCCACAAGGGCATGGTCGTGCACGACTGCTGCGCGTGCATCGCGCTGACCCGCCCGGAGCTGTTCCAGTTCGAGCGCGCCAGCGTGCGCGTGGCCACCGACGGTGTCGCCCGCGGCATGACCATTCCCAAGCCGGAAGGCCTGGCGTTCGGTCCCAGCGTGTGGGATGGCCACGTGGTGCAGTCGATTGCCATCGGCGTGGATGCGGCCGCGGTACTGGCCGACATCGAGCAGACCCTGAAGGTCTGACCTGCTAGCGCCTGGCCCTGCCCGGGACCGTCTCGGGCAGGGTCCACAGCACCGGCAGCACCAGCACCGCCACCAGCGCGATCATCGCGCCCGGCGCCGCTGCCCAGCCGCTGCGCTCCACCCACCATTGCGCCAGCCATGGCGTTGCCCCGCCGAAGAATGCGGTGGCCATGGTCACCCCCAGTGCCAACCCGCTGACCCGGCCCTCGCCCGGGAACTGCTCGGCCGTAGCCGGGGCCGCCACCGCGCTCACTCCACCGGCTACACAGGCCAGCAGCACCGCCGCCAGCGCGATGCCCAGCGCCGTCGCTTGTGCCATCCACGCGAACAGGGACAGCGGCAGCAGCGCCGCCAGCAGAGTCAGGCCCAACAGCATCGGCCGTCGCCCGACGCGGTCGGACAATGCGCCACACAACGGCGTGATCGCAATGACCGCCACTGCCGCAATCGTCGACAGCCACAGTGCATCGCCCTCATCGTGGCCCCGTGCGTGCAGGAATGCGGGCACGTAGGTAATGCCCACGTAGTAAGTGATCGACCCCAGCGCCGAAATCGCAAACGTGCGCGCTACCGCCAGCGGGTGGTTACGCAATACGTGGCGAAGCGGCGTAGCCGGAATACTGCCCTCGCGACGCTGGCGTTCGAACTCCGGCGATTCGTGCATGCCCGAGCGCGCAACCAGGATCACCAGTGCCAGCGCGGCACCGAAGAAGAACGGAATGCGCCAGCCCCAGCTGTCCAGCTGCGCGGTGGGCAGCAGCGCAACCGTAAGCGCCGAGATCGCCACCGCCAGCAGCGCGCCCACCTCGCTGGCCGCCGATGCCAGCGAGGTCACCAGGCCACGTCGCCGTGCTGGTGCGCTTTCCAGCAGGTACGCCACCACGCCGGTGTACTCACCGCCCACCGAAAATGCCATCACGCAGCGCAGTACCAACAGCAGCACGCCCGCCGTAGTGCCCGCCGTGGCCGCTGTCGGCAGCAGCGCGGTGGCCAGCATCGCCGCTGCCATCAAGGCCATCGATGCCAGCAGCATCCAGCGCCGGCCCAGCCGGTCCCCCAGGTGGCCGAAGCACAGTGCGCCCAGCGGGCGCATCAGGTAGGACACCGCAAAGCCGGCCAGGGTGACCAGCAGCGCCTGCTCGCCACCACCGAAGAACACCCGCGACAGCACCGTGGCGAAGTACAGATACAAGGTGAAGTCGTACCACTCCACCACCGTGGACAGGCCGGCCACCCACATCGAGCGCTGCCGCTCGGCAGTCATTGCGTGTTCGCCTTCAACAGCCCCAATCCCGGTTGCGCAGGTTCGGGGAGGATGTCATGGCCGGGGTGAAATACCGGTCATCGGCTGTCCGTCGCCTGCATGTACTGGGTTTCATGGCCGGTGAATCGCTCACCGTCAAAGCCGAAGCAGAAGCGGCCTTCCTCGAACACGCGGTAGACCAGCAACGCACCATTGAGGCAGAACTGCTGCTGGTCCACGCCCGTTTCCAGTGTCCCGTAGCCGGCGGCGTCTCCGCCCTTCCCCGCCGGGCCGGTGAAGGCATCGATCGGCAATGGCGTGGCGCGTCCGGTGCGGGTGTCGACCAGCACCAGCGTGCGCTGGAAGTGCTCGGGACGATCATCGACCTGTACCAGCAGATAGTGCTGGTTGAAATTGGGCTTATGATGCTGGAGAGCTTCTTCAATGGCGGCCCGGTGCCGCGCATCGCAGAAGTCGACCGGGCTGTAGCGGTAGCTGCAACCGTCGTGGTCGTAGGGCAGGTTCATGCCGGACTGGCTGCTCGCGTCATCTCCCAGCTCCGGCGTGCTGCACAGCAGCCACGAGCGCTGCGCATCTTCAGGATCGGCCATCAGCTTCGGTTCGCGGCCCTGCTCGTAAGACGCGCCGCCCGGAAATTCCTGCCCGAAGCGCTGGCGGACGATGGGACGCGCCTTCTCCAGCGGCAGGCCGATCTTCACGCCACGGAACGAGACGAAGGTCATCGTCGGCAGGATCACCTCCTCCACCGGCAGTCCCTTCCACTGCCCCTGCACGCAGAACGTGGCGATCTCGTTCTCTTCGTCCACCTTGCAGGGCTTCGGCGTATTCGTGGCCAGCCAGGGATGTGCCGGACGCTCGGTCTGCTGATCGATGTACCAGCCGTCCAGCGCACAGGTCGGCAGGGCATCGAGCAGAGGCGAGATGTCTGTTGTTGTGGTCGGCGCGGCAAGTGGCGTGTCGGCAGCGGGTGCGTCGGCCGGTTCGTCTGGTGTGCGCTGGCAGGCCGCCAGCAGCAGTGCGGCGATCAGCAGTGCAGCGTGACGTGGGCGCCGGATTGAATGATGCGTTCCCTGCATTGCGTGGTGCTCCCTGGTTTCAACACTCGCTGCGGATGATCGCCGATCCCGGGGTGGTGCAGGAATGCCGTAGATCCACGCCATGCGTGGATGCTCTCGCATCGGGGTCAGATCCCTTTGCTGCGGCAAACGGATCTGACTCCGCCCGTTACCCCGGCAGCTGCAGCTCCGCTCGCAAGCCGCCGCCCTCGCGGTTGTGCAGCCGCAGCGAGCCGCCCAGCGACTGTGCCAGCTGCACCGCGATGGCCAGGCCCAGGCCGGTGCCGCCGGTATCGCGGTTGCGCGAGCTTTCCAGCCGATGGAACGGTGCCAGCACCGCCTGCAGCTGGTTCTCGGGAATTCCCGGGCCATGGTCGGAAATGCTGATCCATACCCTGCCAGCCTCATCGCGGCCCGCCCCGATCTCGGCGGCGCCGGCGTAGCGCACTGCGTTGTCGACCAGATTGCCGACCACCCGTCGCAGCGGCTGCGGCCAGGTCTGCACGATCAGTCCAGCGGGTGCACCGCCACTGACCGGCTTGCCCATGTCCTCGTAGTCGCCGACCACGCTGGCCAGGAACGCCCCCAGGTCCATCGACACTGGCGCGCCACTGGCGACGTGGCTGCTGCGCGCATAGGCCACGCCTTCCCGCACCAGTTGCCCAAGGTGGTCGAGGTCGGCCAGCAGTCGCTGCTGGGTGCTGTCTTCAGGCAGGGTCTCCACCCGAAGCTTCATGCGCGTGATGGGGGTCTGCAGATCGTGCGAGATCGCTGCGAGGATCTGCAGGCGCTCACTGACATGTCCACGAATGCGTGCCTGCAGCGCGTTGAGTGCAGCCGCCGCACCGCCTACTTCCGCAGGACCATCTTCAGGCAGTGCCGGCCCGTCCTTGCCCGGCTGCAGCTGTTCCACCGCCTGCGACAACTGCTGCAGCGGGCGCATGGCCAGGCGCACCGCCAACCACGCGCACACCAGCAGCAGCGCCAGCTGCACCAGCAGCACGGCGGGCAGCCAACGTGCCAGCGGCAGGCCCGACGGAGTGACTTCAATGGTCAAGGGTGTGCCGTCGTGCAGGCGCAGTTCCACCTCGAACCGCTCCGGCAGGCGAGCCACCTGGCGCGCCTGCAACGGATAGCGGTGCTGCAGGCTGTCGTCGATGATCGCCGTGACCTGGCGTGCACGATCGGTCTGCAGCCTCGGCCCGGCCGAAGCCGGGCGCAGCAGGTAGCGGTAGGTGCGCCGCTCCAGCCGCGGCACCCAGGCCTCACGCTGCGCCACAGGCAGGTGCTCCAGCAGCGCGACACTCACCGCCACATCCTCGTCGAGGTTGCGCAGCATCATGCTGCGGGTGGACTGGTAGCGTTCGAAGAACAGCAGGCCGAAGGACAGTGCGTGGGCCAGGGCCAGTCCGCCCAGCAACACCAGCAGCAGCCGCGCCGACAGCGTGCGCGGCCAGCGTGGACGGCGTGCGGTGGTGTTCATTCGTCCGGCCCCAGCAACTGCACCGGCACGCTGAACACATAGCCTTCGCTGCGCACGGTCTTGATGTAGGTCGGCTCGCGTGCGTCGTCACCCAGGCGCTGCCGCACGCGGCTGACCAACAGGTCGATCGAGCGGTCGAACAGTTCGGCATCGCGGCCCTGGGTGAGGCTGAGCAGCTGGTCACGGCTGAGCACCCGATTGGCGTGATCGAGGAACACGCGCAACAGGCGGAACTCGGCACCACTGAGCGGATACGCGGTGTCCTGCGCATCCAGCAGATGGCGCGCGGTGGTATCCAGGCGCCAGGCACCGAAGGCCAGTTGGCGACCGGCTTCGCTCACCTGCAGGTTCGGCGGCAGCATCCGGGTGCGACGGATCACCGCGTTGATGCGTGCCAGCAGTTCGCGCGAGGAAAAGGGCTTGGTCACGTAGTCGTCAGCGCCCATTTCCAGGCCGATGATGCGGTCGGTCTCGTCGTCGCGGGCGGTCAGCAGCACCACCGGCACCGCACGATGCTTGCCGGCGCGCAGGTTGCGGCACAGGCTCAGGCCGTCCTCGCCTGGCATCATCACGTCCAGCACCACCAGATCCACGGCATGGGTATCCATCAGCGCGCGCATGGCCCGGCCACCGTCGGCCTGGCTCACGCGCAGGCCGTTGCGTTGCAGGTAGTCGGCCAGCATCTGGCGGATATCGCTGTCATCGTCGACGACCAGGATGTGCGGTACAGGGTTCATTGCGTTCTCGATGAAGGCAGGGGGACAGCGCCGCGCGGCGCGGCCATGGTAGCGCGGCTCAGGGGCTGGCCAGCTGGCGCTGGATCTCGCTTTCGGTACGTGCGTAGTCGCCCTCACCGTAATGGCGGTAGACCACCCGCCCCTGCCGGTCGAGCAGGTACAGCGCGGGCCAGAAGCGGTTGCCCCACGCGTTCCAGATCCGGTACTGGTTGTCCTGCACCACCGGCCAGGTGATATCCAACCGTGCGATGGCCTTGCGCACGTTGCCGGGCAGCCCTTCATAGGCGAACTCGGGCGTATGCACGCCGATCACCCTCAGGCCCTGCGACGCGTAGCGTGCATGCCACTGGTGGACGTATGGCGCCACGTTGAGGCAGTTGCTGCAGGTGTAGGTCCAGAACTCGACCAGTACCACCTGCCCCCGCAACTGCTTCAGTGTCATCGGTGGGCTGTTGTGCCAGGGCCCGCCATCGCCGAACCCCGCCTTCGGTGCTGCGTCGAGTGGCTGCGCGCCGGCCTCGGCGCTGGGCCAGGCCAGCAGCAACGCCGCTCCACCCAGCAGGCCCAGCAGCAGGGGCAGTGCATACCCTCGCAGTGCGGCCATCGCTCAGCCCCCCTGCTCGGCCAGCGGCAGTTCGGCCGGCTTCACGCCTGCCGCCTCCAGGATGCTGTCGGCCACCTGCGCCGGATGCGAAAGCAGCGACACGTGGCTGCTGCCGATCGACTGCAGCTGTGCGCCGATGCGGCGTGCGGTGGCGGCCTGCAGCTGCGGCGACAGCATGCGGTCATCGCGGCTGAGCACGTACCAGCTCGGCTTGCTGCGCCACGCCGCAACGTTCACCACCTCGCCCAGCGCGCTGGCCTTCAACGGGACCTGGGTGCTGTACAGCAGCGCAGCCGACTTCTTCATCACGTCCGGCGCGAAGTCCTGGGCGATCGCATCGGCAGGCAAGGTCAGGTAGCCATCCCTCTCCTGCAGTCGGGCCAGGCCCGGACCGACCGGGAAGCCCTCGCCCTGCTGTGCCGATGACTGCCCGGCATCCGGTGCGAACGCGGCCACGTACACCAGCGCCTGCACCTTCGGGTCATCGCCCGCTTCGGTGATGACCGTGCCGCCCCAGCTGTGGCCGACCAACACCACCTTGCCCGGTGCGGCGGCAATGGCGCGACGGGTGGCGGCGACGTCGTCGGCCAACGAGGTGAGCGGATTCTGTACGGCCACCGCCGGCAGCTTCCAGTCATGCAGGGTGCGGATGACCTTGCTCCAGCTGGAGCCATCGGCGAACGCGCCGTGCACCAGGATGACGGTGGGCGGTGCAGCGGTATCGGCCTGGCTGGCGAAGGCGGGGGCGGCTGCGCCAGCAAGGGCGAGAGCAGCGGCAAGCAACGAGGTACGGATCATGGGTGGCACTCCGGTGTTGGGAGTGGCCATTTCCGCCTGCCGGTGTATCACCGCTGTTTCTCCGCGGCGCGGAGTTGTACCGGACTGTAGGGCGCAGGCGGGTTTCTACAGTGGGATACATTCGGGCGCCGGGCCCGGCCGGGCGCTACCGGGTGGATATCGCTGCCCGCACGCGGGCGCGCACCGCCCCGATGTGCCTCGACACATCGCCTTTGTATCTGACTGTACGAAACCCCGGCCGCGGCCACAGTCGCTGACAAAACCCCGGGCAACGGCACACGTTGCCGATACCTGCGCCGCCTGAAATGGCCTCCACCGACCACTGGCCCGCAGGACACCACCATGATCAGCACCGCCTCTTCCGTGTATACCCCCCGCCTGGACGCCGTCGGCCGCTGGCTCTCGCCATTGGCGCTGCGCACCCTGCTGGCCTGGGAGTTCTTTGAATCCGGCCGCGAAAAGCTGGGCGGCCAGAACTGGTTCGCCGACCTGGAAGGTCGCTTCCCATTCCCGTTCTCCACCCTGCCCGCATCACTGAACTGGCAGCTGGCCACCTGGCTGGAACTAGTGGGCGCGGTGATGCTGCTGCTCGGCCTGGCCACGCGCTCGGTGGCCTACGTCTTCTGGGTCCTCACCATCGTTGCCATCGCCGCCGTGCACTGGCCCGACCAATGGAACGGCCTGGGTGAACTCTGGCAGGGCTACGCGATCACCGACCAGGGCTACGGCAACTTCAAGCTGCCGCTGCTGTTCCTGGCCATGTTGCTGCCGCTGATCCTCAACGGCGGTGGCGCGCTCAGCGTGGACCGGCTGTTGGCCGGCTCACAGCATGCCCCTGTCGGCAATGACGGCCTGGGCTGGGGCGTCAGCCTCATCGCTCTGCTGCTGCCGGTTGCCGCGCTGCTGCCCGGCATCGGCTTCGGCGGTGCCCTGCTCGGTGGTGTGCTGCTGGTGGGCTACGTACTGCGCCGTCGCCGCAACGCCTGATCCGCTTCGCCCCTTCACCGCGCTTCTTCCCTTCGTTTCCGTCGCCTTCAAGCGGCGTCCATCCCGCACGCCCCGCGTGCATTCCCAAGGAGTCACCACCATGTCCGTCTCGACCAAGAACACCCTCTCCTCCCGCCTGCCGCGCATCGGTGCCGTCGGCATCGCCCTGGCCGGTGGCCTGCTGCTGGCCGGCCAGGCTGCGGCGATCCAGCCACTGGCGATCAGTGCCGTGGCCATGAGCGCCGCCGCCGAAGGCAAGTGCGGTGAAGGCAAGTGCGGGGCCAACAAGACCGCCACCGGCAAGCCCGCCGGCAAGGCCAAGGTGGCCGAGGGCCAGTGTGGTGAAGGCAAGTGCGGCGACGCCTCGTTTGCCCGCACCGACCGCGACCACGACGGCAAGGTCTCGCGTGCCGAGTTCAACGCTGTGGCCGCCAAGCGCGCCGCCGAGTTCGACCGCATCGACACCGACCACGACGGATACATCAGCGAGCAGGAAGCGCACGACTACCTGCGCAGCGTCTACACCGCCAACGGCAAGCCGATGCCGAAGGGCCTGTTCTCCCGCGTTGCCGATTGATCGACGTTCACCCGGCGCCGCCTTCAAGGCGGCGCCCCTCTCTCTGGAGCATCCACCATGTCACTGCCCCTGCCCGCCCATGCCGCCGGTCTTGGCCTGCGCCGTGGGCTGATCGACGAACTGCTGGCCATGCCGGCCGGAGCCATCGACTTTCTCGAAGTCTCCCCCGACAACTGGATCGGCATCGGCGGCGCACACGGCGCTGCGCTGCGCCAACTCAGCGAACGCCACCCCCTGACCTGCCATGGCCTGTCGCTGTCGCTGGGCGGTCCTGATCCGCTGGACCGCACCCTGCTGGCACAGACCCGTGCCTTCCTCGACCTGCACCAGGTGCAGCTGTACAGCGAACACCTGAGCTACTGCGCCGCCGGCGGCCATGTCTACGACCTGCTGCCGCTGCCGTTCACCGCCGAGGCCGTTCACCATGTCGCCGGTCGCATCGCCCAGGTGCAGGAGATGCTGGGCCGACGCATCGCCGTGGAGAACATCTCCTACTACGCCATCGCCGGCGCGGACATGAGCGAGATCGACTTCATCAACGCCGTGCTCGCCGAAGCCGACTGCGACCTGCTGCTGGACGTCAACAACGTCTTCGTCAATGCCTGCAACAACGGTTACGACGCCTTCGAATTCCTGGCCCGCGTGCCGTCCCACCGTGTCGCCTCGCTGCACGTAGCGGGCCACTTCGATGAAGACGACGGCTTCAAGATCGATACCCATGGTGCGCCGGTGAAAGGCGTGGTCTGGGCGCTGTTGCGCGAGGCCTATGCGCGGGTGGGCGTGCGCCCCACGCTGCTCGAACGCGACTTCAACTTCCCCCCGCTTGCCGAATTGCTGGCCGAGGTCGGGCAGATCCGCCAGGCGCAGGCCGAGGCAGGTTGGCCCGAGGTGGCCCATGGCTGAGTCGCTGGCTACCCTGCAACGGCGCTGGGCCGATCATGTGCGCGACCCTGCAAAGACCGCACCCGATGGCATCGAGGCGCGGCGGATGGCGGTCTACCGCCGCCTGTGCATCGACAGCTTGGACACCTTGCTGGCCGGCAGCCTGCCGCGGTTGAAGTCGCAGCTGGGCGATGCCTGCTGGCGCAACACTGTCGAGCACTACTACGCGAGGCACGCCTGCCGCACGCCGTTGTTCCCACGGATCGCGGGCGAGTTCGCGGCCTGGCTGGCGGTGCAGGACACGCTGGCGCTGCCGGGCTGGGCAGCGGAACTGGCGCACTACGAGAGCACGCAGCAGTCGCTGCACATTGAAGCGCGTGACGGCGGGCGGCCGCTGCAGCGCGCTCCCGCAGGCAATGATGTGCTGGCGGTTTCGCCGTTGGTGCGGGTGCTTGGCTACCAGTGGCCAGTACATGAGGACGGGGCGCTGGAGCCGGTGTTGAGCACGGCTCCCACGCTGCTGGTGATCCAGCGCCTCGCCGATTTCAGCCTGCAGACCGAGGAACTGTCACCGCTGGCCTACGCGCTGCTGTCGGTGTTCGGTGACGACAGCGCGTCGGTGGATGAAGCACTGCAGCTGCTGCCCGAAACACATGGCGTGGCAGCGGACGCATTGCGCATGGCCTGCGTGCCTGTTCTGGGCGAGCTGTGCGCGGCGGGCGTGCTGGTTGCATTGCCTGCTTTCTGAGGTTGCCGGCCAGCGGCCGGCACTACCGTCCCCCTACTTCGAGGTCTCATCATGGCTCCTTCCAACACGTCCTTCCTGCACGGCTGGCGCCTGTTCGTGGCCGTAGCGGTGGTCCTGATCGCCTTCGCGCTGGCGGCCTTCGCCCTGTATCCCGATGCAGCCGAAGGCAGCCGAGCCGCGATCCGGGTCACTGCGCGCACATCGTTCCTGCTGTTCCTGGCAGCGTTCACGGCATCGTCGTTCGCCAGCCTGCTGCCCAGCCCGTTCACCCGGTTCCTGCTGCGCGAACGGCGCATCATCGGCCTGTCCTTCGCGTTCTCGCACCTGCTGCATGCCATCGCCATCACCAGTTTCGGCATCCTCAACCCGGCATTCTGGCCAGCACGCTCAGCGCTGGCCAACCTCCCGGGCACGGTGGGCTACATCGCCATCCTGGCGCTGGCCATCACCTCGCATCGGGGGCTCGCCCGGCGCATGGGACCCACAGCCTGGCGTCGCCTGCACGTCACCGGCATGTGGATCATCGCGGCGGTTTTCACCTACTCGTACTTCAAGCGCGTGCCGGGCAACTTCTGGTATGCGGTGCCGTCGGCGCTGCTGTTCACCGCCTTCGTGGTGCGCTGGATCGCCAAGCGGGCGCAAGCGCTGCGTCGAAGTGCGCATGCGCGGCCGCCGCTGCGAGCGGCCTGACGGGCCGGGGTCAGATCCCTTTGCCAAAGGCGAAGGGATCTGACCCCATCATGTCGTCCCCATCAGCCGTCACGTGTGGCGCGATAGGCAGCGTAGGCATCGAGGATCTTCTGCATCCGGGCCTGCTGCTTCACACCCATCGGTGCCCGTTGCACACGCTTCAGCAGCGTCTTCCACATATATCCGGAACGGAAGAAGTACGGGCGCACCTCAAGGAAGGTCAGCACGACATCCACCGTGTTCGGATCCTGCTCAGCCAGTTGCTTCAGTGCATTGGCGTAGCCACCCGGGAACGCAAGCTGTTCATAGCGCTGGTTGTATTCCGCGCAGGCTGCCGTGTGCCGCTGCACTTCTTCCGGGCCACGCCAGCGCGCCAGCGGCTTCGCGGATGGCTTGGCGCAGCCGATTGATCTCGTCCGCATTGGCGCGGATCAGACGTTCCATGGGTGCGCGGGGATGGGACATGGTTCCTTCCCTGTGGTTTGTCAGGGGTCACGGGGCGCGGCGCAGGGTGATCAGGGTGATCTCCGAAGGAACGCCGATGCGTGCCGGGAAACCGGCCCACAGGCCAGCACCATTGCTCACGTACAGTGTCATGCCATCCACCTCGTAACGCCCGGACACATAACCGCCATTGGCGCGCTTCACCAGCTGGTCCATGCCAATGATCTGGCCGCCATGTGTATGCCCGGACAGCTGCAGCTTCACCCCGCGTGCGGCAGCCTCGCGTGCGTTGCGCGGGCGATGGTCGAGCAGGATCACCGGCGCGCCCGGATCGGCGCCAGCCAGCGCGGCCTCCAGGTCCGGCAGCGGCAGACCGTAGCGTGCGGCCACCGGGTCGGTGACGCCGGCAATGGTCAGCGCCGCGTCACCGCGTCGTACCTGCAGATGACTGTTCTCCAGCACCTGCATGTGCAGCGCGCGGAACGCCTGCATCCAGTCCTGATACTGCGCGTAGTACTCGTGATTGCCGGTGATGGCAATGACGCCATCCGGCGCCTGCAGGTCGGCCAACGGACGCGCGTCCTCGCGACGGGCCTCGACACTGCCGTCGATCAGATCGCCAGTGATCACGATCAGGTCCGGCTTCAGTGCGTTGCTGTCGTCCACCACCCTGCGCACCCACTCACCGGTCAGCAGGCGGCTGGCATGGATGTCGGTCAACTGCAGCACGCGATAGCCATCGAACGCGGCCGGCAAGCCGGCGATGCTCACCTCGATCTGCCGAGGCTTGGGGACGGCCATGCCCTGGCTGACGCCAAAGCCACTGACCAGCAGCGCCAGCACACCCGCCGCCGGGCGCAGCTTCGGCGCGCAACGCCGATACAGCACGTGGCCTGCGCAGGATGCGCGACACCAACAGGCCCGCGTCCAGCACCAGCAGGAACAGCGCCAGCAGCAGTACGGCAGTCGAACCCGTGGCCAGCTTGGCGATGGCCAGCTTCGGTATCTCCGGCGAGGCCATCGTGCCCCAGAACACGGCGACGATGCGCAGCTGCACGGCAACGCTCACCAGCAGCAGCGACAGCACGACCTTCATCCAGATGGGCATGCGTAGTGGCCAGAACAGGCGCCAGGCCACATACAGGCCCATCAACAAACCGATCGTACTCAGCACTGCAACCATCCTGGAAAGAAAGCGGGCCCGCCATGGTGACGGTTGCCGGCAGTGTTGTGTAGAGCCGGGCCCGTACCCGGCTGCTCAGGAAGCAGTCGAGCATGGCTCGACTCTACAGAGGGCCAGTCGAGCATGGCTCGACTCTACAGAGGGCCAGTCGAGCATGGCTCGACTCTACGAAAGCCCGATGCGTTCCACCCGCAGGCGGGCGATGCGACGCTTCTCCATTGCCAGTACGGTGATGCGTACATCCGCAATCTCCACCGTGTCACCGATGTCCGGCAGGCGACCCAACTGCTCCAGTACCAGTCCGGAGATGGTCATGTAGTCGGCACTGCGCGGCAGCGACACGCCGGCCAGGCGCTGCAGGTCGTCCAGGGTCAGCGCACCGTCGGCCTCCCACTGGTTCTCGCCCTGCGCCTCCACGCCATAGCGCTCGTCCTGGGTGTCGACCAGGTCACCGGCAATGGCCGCCAGCAGATCGTTGGCGGTCACCAGGCCTTCCACACTGCCGTACTCGTCCACCGCCACCGCCAACGGCACCGGGTGCTGGCGGATCAGTTCCAGCGCCTGCAGTGCGCTGGCGCTGGACAGCACGTACTGCGGCTCGCGCAGGTTGCCCTCCAGCTGCAGCGGCCTGCCCTGCAGCAGGTCGGCCAGCAGGTCGCGGCTCTGCACCACGCCGCGCAGGCTGTCCAGGTCGCCATCACCCACCAGCAGGCGGGTATGCGGCGATGCCACCAGGCGTGCCACCACATCCTCCTGCCCACGCGCCAGGTCGATCCACTGCACGTCGGCACGCACGGTCATCACGCTCGACACCGGGCGATCAGCCAGGCCCAGCACGCTGCGGATCATCTCGTGCTCGGCCGGCTGCAGGCGCTCTTCAGCATCCACCTGCTCGCTGGCCTCTTCGTCGTGATGGCCGTTGGCCGGCCGCGCGCCGAGCATCCTCAGTACGGCGTCGGCAGTACGTTGACGGAACGGCTGGCGACGCTCGTTGCGCTCGCGATTGAAGCGCACCCACTGGTTGAAGGCTTCAACCAGGATCGAGAAGGCGATCGCCGCGTACAGATAACCCTTCGGGATCTTGTAGCCCAGGCCTTCGGCCACCAGGCTGAAACCGATCATCAACAGGAAGCCCAGGCACAGCACCACCACCGTGGGATGCTTGTTCACGAAGCGGGTCAGTGGCTTGCTGGCCACCAGCATCAGCACCATCGCGATGGTCACCGCGGCATACATCACGCCCAGGTTGTCGACCATACCAACTGCGGTGATCACCGAGTCCAGCGAGAACACCGCATCGAGCACCACGATCTGAGCCACCACCATCGCGAAGCTGGCGTAGACCTTCTTGCCATCCTCGTGATGCTCGCGGCCCTCCAGCCGCTCGTGCAGTTCCATCGTGCCCTTGAACAGCAGGAACAGACCACCGCCCAGCAGGATCAGGTCACGCCCGGAGAAGCTGTGGTCGAACAGCGTGAGCAGCGGTTCGGTCAACTTCATGATCCATGCCAGCGCGGCCAGCAGCACCAGCCGCATCAGCAGGGCCAGCGCCAGGCCGATCACCCGCGCGCGGTCACGCTGGTGCGGCGGCAGTTTGTCGGCCAGGATCGCGATGAACACCAGGTTGTCGATGCCGAGAACGATCTCCAGCACGACCAGGGTTGCAAGGCCCATCCATATCGAGGGGTCAGCCAACCATTCCATTTCAGGTCCGTTTCGTCAGTAGGTAAGGGAAAAGGGGAAACACTCAGTCAGCCTCCTGCGCCTGCGCCGGGTCATGCCCGAGCAGGTCACCGGGCGTGCACTGCAGCTCACGGCAGATCGCATCAAGTGTGGAAAAGCGGATGGCGCGCCTTGCCGGTTTTCAGGATCGACAGGTTGGCCAGGGTGATGTCGATGCGCCCGGCCAGCTCGGACAGGGTCATGCCCCGTTCCTGCAGCATGCGGTCCAGGGTGATGACAATCGCCATCAGATGACACCGTCGAGGTCATCGCGCATTGCCGCACCCACGGCAAATACGCGTGCCAGCACGAACAGCATCAGCACCGCGACCAGACCGGTGATCGACATGCCGCCGCCCACCTCCATCCAGGTGAAGTCCGGGCCCATCCAGGCGGCGTAGGCGCCGATCAGGATCGACAGCACCTCCATCGACAGCATCAGCCAGGCCATGCGCTGCAGGCGCTGTGCATTGGCGTGGGTGAACGGCCGCTCGCGCGCCGCCGACTTCAACAGCCGCAGCAGGTGGCGCAGGAACATCAGGCACAGCACCAGCAGCGCGACGATCGCGCCCAGGCCCAGGCAGAAATGCAGGAACAGGTCGCTGCCATGCACGGCAGCAGCATCAGCGTCGTGCATGCTGTCGAGCAGCCAGCTGCGGTCGTGGGCGACCAGCGGCACGGCCAGCAGTGCGGCCAGGATGCCCAGCCAGCACATCGCCCGCACCGCCTGTACGGCGGCCTGGGCCAGGGTGAACAAGCCTCGCGCGGGTCTGGCGCGGGCGGGACGAGCGGTCAAGCGGCCTCCGGCATTGGGGTGGCCTCGCCGCCCCGGGTGGATTTATCGATAAACGATATACCACTTGCCGCGTGAAAGGCTGAATCGCGAGCGTGGGCCCTTCAGGGCCCAGGCGCGCCCTGCGCCAGCATCGCTTCGCCCGGGGCCGCCGAGGCCATCGCCTGCACGCCGGCTTCGGCCGCCTGCCGTGTGACCAGGCGGAATCGCACCTGCAGCTTGCCCTGCCCCGGCGTGGCCCAGCCGTACTGGATGGCCACCTGATCGGCCGACAGCGGCCCACGCCCTGGCAGCGACCGCACCTGCAACGGCTTCGGTGCGGCCTGCACCAACCGGGCGAATCCCTTCTGCACGACCGCCGCGTCGGCCTTTTCGGCGTAGACCGTACACGTGCCATCGTCAGCCCAGCTCACCGCATAGCGGCCACTGGCCAGAGGCACCATCCAGGCCACGCCCGATTGCCCCTGCAACAGCGTCGCGGCTTCGGCGGGCTGCAACGGCGACAGCCCATTGGATTCCATCAGCGACTGCAACCGCGCCGGGGCACCGATGTGCTGCATGCAGGCAGTATCGAACAGCTCGCTGAAGGGATCCTGCGCCGGAGCCTTGGTCTTGGCAATACGCGCGGGTTGCGCCACCGCCAGGGTGGGCAGCAGGGCCAAAGCCAGCCAGAACACAGGACGCATCGGGATTCCACGCTACGGAAAACAGCAGGGAGGATGGCAAAGCCCGGGCGCCACGCGCAATGGGTCATGGCTTGACATGCGTAGATGACGCCCCCGGGTGCACCGATGATGCCGGCCAGCGGCCGGCACTACCGGGTGCTGTAGCGGTAGACCAGATCATCCGCATCGCTGCGCGCGGCGTTCGCATCCAGCACCCCGCCCAGGCGCCGCGCGACGGCCTGCGATGCCAGGTTGTCCGGCGCCATGTAGCTGACCAGCGTCGGCAGCCGCACCACCACGAACGCCCAATCGCGTAGTGCACCGGCCGCTTCAGTGGCAAAGCCCTGCCCTTCATGGCCGTCGTACAGCAACCAGCCCAGCTCCTTTTCAGGAAACAGCGGGCCATGATTGATCCCGACCTGGCCGATACAGGCACGGGTGTCACTGCGCTCGATCATCAACGCGCCATGGCCGAACAGATGCCAGCTGGCGAGGTCATGGCAGAACTGCCCCCACGCCGCCACCTCACCGAACGGCCCGCCCATGCCCCGCGCACGCTGCGAGGCCAGGAACGCGGCATAGACGCCGAAGTCATCCAGCTGCTGTGGACGCAGCCGCAGGCGCACGGTGTGCAGGGTTGGAATCTCAAGCACGACGGCGCACAGGATCAGTACACGGCCAGGTGGCCACAACCGCGGCGCTGTGGCTGCCCTTCCATCGTCACCTGCACGCTGGCCAGGGTATCCACACCTTCGGCAGTGCGGCACGACTCACGCTTGATCTCGACGATGGCGGGCTGCTGGCCAAGCTCGCCGTTGAGCACGATCAGCGAGCTCGGTGCATCGGCCGGCTGCCCCGGATAGCGCAGCGTGCCCTTGTGGGTGCGGCCGTCAGCGCTGAGGCTGGCATCGTGGTTGCCCTGGCCGGTGGAGGCGATCTCGATGCTCCAACCCGCACCGCCGCCGGTGAAGGCCGGCACCGGGCTCAGGTCGGCGGCAACGGAGGGGTGGCGTGGCGCATCCGCAGCGGTCTGCGACGAAGTGGAGGTACAGCCGGCCAGCATCCCGGCCAGCAGCGCTGCAGCAACGACGGGGCGAACGGTCATGATGCACTCCTGCCAGATGGTCGAAGGTCCAGTCTAGGCAGCCATGCGTGCGCCAGCGATGAACATGATGTTTCAGCGTGGAATGCGCCCACCACCGGCGACCCGCACGCGGTCGCGGCCCTGCGCCTTGGCCTGGTACATGGCCGCATCGGCGGCACGCAGCAGGGTCCGCCAGCCCAAGGCGTCGGTAGCACCGCGGGCCACGCCGAAGCTGGCGGTCACCCGCAGCACGGTACCGCCGGCCACCACGATGTCCAGCTGCTGCAGCGCAAGCCGCAGCGATTCGGCCAGCTGTCGGCCAGCGGCCAGGTCACCGTCGGCCAGCAGCACCAGGAACTCCTCGCCACCATAGCGGGAAATGCTGTCGCCGCGGCGAAGATGGCGCTGCAGCAGTTGCGCCACCTGTACCAGCACTTCATCACCCGCATCGTGGCCATGACCATCATTGATCGATTTGAAGCGATCAACGTCCAGCAGGATCACCACTGCGCTCATCCGCCCCTCGTCGTGGCGCTGCTGCACCAGTTCCTCCAGCGCGCGACGGTTCAGCAGTCCGGTCAATTCATCGGTGCCGGCCAGCTGGCGCAGCTCGCTGGTCAGCGCCGAGCGTTCGCGCGACTTCTCGCGCAGCACTTCAATCGCATCGAACAGGCGCTGCATCTCGGCCAGCGGATGGGTGACATGCTGCTCGGGCCCAGGCGCTTCGGAGGCAATCTGGATCACCTGCCGTTGTGCCTGCAGCAGAGGCCGCAGGATCTGCAGATGCGCGATACGCAGCGCCACACCCAGTACCACCAGGGTTCCCAGCGCGGTGGCCAGAAGTACCGCCAGCCGCGTGGCCTCCCGGTTGCGGGTGTGCTCGAACCTGGCGATGGACACACTCAGGTAACCGTCACGCAGCGCCTCAAGCGACTGCAGGGTCGGCACGTAGCGCGTGGTGAACTCGGCAGCGGTCCACGGCGGCGGCAGGCCACGCCGTCCGTCGTCGATCAGCTGTTCGATCATCGGCAGTGACTCGCCGAAGAACTGCCGGCGCGCCATATCCCAATGCCAGGACAGCGTCGGATCACTGCGGAACACCGATTCGTGGCTGCCGGCCAGCCGCCACAGTTCCAGCAGGCGGCCCTCGGTCTGCAGCGCCGCGCGCACCTGTTCGTTGCGCCAGGCACCGGGTACCGCCACCGGCGCCATCACGTTGGAGGCCAGACGCCCGCCGTGCTCGCGCAGGTCGATCAGCACCTGGCCCTGCATGGCTGGAATCGCCGCTTCGCGGTCGGCCCGGACCAGTACGTTGATCTGTGCCGAGGTCAGCAGGTGCAGGCGGTCGACCACGGCAAACATGCCGCTGATCGCGCGCTCCACGTCTTCGACACGTCGTGCGTCGCGCGGCTGCGCTGCCACCCGGTCCACGCCCGCGCGTGCCGACTGCAGGCGACGTTGCGCGTCTGCCAGCATCCCATGCTCATCCACCACGCCCGGATCAGCCGTGAACTCGGCATCCAGCTGCTGCAGCGCGGTGTCCACACGCCTGCGCACCACCGCCAGCTGCAGCGTAAGCCGCGCATGCTCGCTGGCATCGGCCGGGGCGGCACCGAGCAGGCTGTTGGCCGGGCCGCGTTCGGCCGAGACCAGGTTGGCCAGGTCGAAGGTCTGGCGCAGCTGGCGCAGGCTGACCAGGTTGTCCTCGGCAGCGCTGTAGCGCAGCGTGCCCTGGACCAGCGCGATGGCCATCAACGGCAGCGTACAGACCACGAACGACCCCGCCAGGATCCAGACCCAGGTCCGCAGTCCGATGGGCGATGCCTTGCCGGCCATGCAAATTTCCCCTGAAGTGCGGATCACTGTAGCCGCCGGTCCCGGCAGCGCCAAGCCAGTGCCGCGCGAACCGTGACCATGGGTATACCGCAGCCACCGCGAACGCGCCGGCAAGGTCTCATCCCGCGCCGGGCTGAGGCGAATGCGTCACACCCTGCCGTACTAGATCCAGCGCTGGTCGACCAGTTCGCGCTTCACGTAGGCGTAGAACACCGGCGCCGCCACCAGGCCGGGCAGGCCGAACGCCGCTTCCATCACCAGCATCGCCAACAGCAGCTCCCAGGCGCGGGCCTGGATTTCGCCGCCAACGATGCGCGCATTGAGGAAGTACTCCAGCTTGTGGATCACGATCAGGTACAGCAGCGCGGCCACGGCCACGTAGAACGAGACCGACAGCGCGACGATGGTGATGATGGTGTTGGAAATGATGTTGCCCACCACCGGCAGCAGGCCGGCGATGAAGGTGATCAGTACCAGGGTCTTGGACAGTGGCAGGTGCACGCCGAACAACGGCAGCACGCCCAGCAGGAAGATGGCGGTGAACACGGTGTTGAGCAGCGAGATCTTCACCTGCGCGAACACCACCTGGCGGAACGCGGTGGCCAGGCGGCTGGTGCGGCCGATCAGCTCCTGCGCCAGCGGGCCCATCTTCGGCAGCGGCAGTTCGTCATACAGCGCGATCATCGCGCCCAGCACCATACCGATCAGTACGCGTACGCCCACCTGCACCACCGAGGTACCGGCCACGCCCAGCTGGCGCTGATGCTCGGCGGCCCAGTCGTTCAGTGCCGTGCGCAGCGCCGGCATGTCCTCGGGGATGTACGGCTGCAGCAGCGCCGGCACCTGGTGCCGCGACGAATTGAGGATCTCCATCAGCCGCGCCAGCAATGCGTCCGGTCCACCGGTCTCGTTGCGGAAAAATGACGCCACGCCGATCCCGGCCAGTACAAGCGCACTGATGATCACCGCTGACAGCACGATCACCGCGATCGCCCGCGCCCGGCCTGGCGGCAGCTTGCCCTCCACGGTGGAGGCCAGCAGGTGGGTCAGCTGGAACACCAGCAGGCCCGACAGCAGGGTCACCACCAGGCCCAGCTTCAACGCCAGCCACATGCCCAGCAGCATCATCAGCCAGGCCGCGATCCTCGGGACGGGGGGCTTGGGCTGGGCAACGAGGGCGTCTTGCATGGGCGGCACGTCCGGGCAGGGTGGCCCATGGTAGAGGATTGGCGGCGATGATTCCGGGTGCAGGATGAACAGGCAACACACGCGGATTCCGCCGCCCCTTCTCCGTCCATCGGCACGTCCGCAATCACGCCCGGATCACACCCGGTCCAGTGCCAGATACCGCGCCGTGCGCACGATCGTCTCACGCTCGCCGAAGCTGGCCAGCTCGCCGGCAACACGCCCGCTGTCGCCAGTCGCTGCGATCTCCTGCAGGGTGCGCTGCATGGCCCGGATCGCAGCGCGCTGCAGGTCCGAGGGAATGATCACCAGCCGGTAATCGAGTTCGGCCAGCCGCGCCACGGGCACCAGCGGCGTCTTGCCGCTGTGGAACATGTTGATCAGCTTCGGCCCGGGAACCTGCTGCGAAATCACCTCGATCTGCTCCAGCGTTTCTGGTGCCTCGACGAAGATCATGTCCGCGCCCGCGTCCACATAGGCCTGCGCCCGTTCGATCGCCGCATCCAGGCCTTCGCAGGCGATGGCATCGGTACGCGCGATGATCATCAACTCCGGGTCGATCCGCGACTGGCAGGCAACACGGATCTTCGTGCACATCTCGCCCGCGTCGACCAGCGTCTTGTCATCCAAGTGTCCGCAGCGCTTGGGGAAGGCCTGGTCCTCGATATGCAGGGCGGCAACGCCTGCCCTTTCGAACGCGCGCACCGTGCGTTCAACATTCGCGGTGCCGCCGAAGCCGGTGTCAGCGTCGGCGATCACCGGCAGGTCGCAGGCATCGACGATCCGTTCAACCTGCGCAAGCACTTCGCTGAGGCCGAGCAGGCCGATGTCCGGCACGCCGGCCGAACGTGCGATGGCGCCGCCGCTGGCATAGACCGCATCGAAGCCGGCCAGCTCCACCAGGCGTGCCGACAATCCATCGAATGCACCTGGCGCAATCACGCTGCCCTGGCGGAGCAGATCGCGCAACTGACGTGTCTTTTTCATGGGGTCTCCCTTGTCGTTGGACATCTGCCGTGGGATACCGATGATGTTGCCGCCAGCGGCGACCGTCCAATACCGTGTTCGTACAGCACCAGAACGTTTGAGGTTCCAATGGAACTGCGGCACCTGCGCTACTTCGTCATGACTGCCCAGCTGCAGAGCTTCACCAAGGCCGCCGAGGCCCTGCATATCGCCCAGCCGCCGCTCGGGCAGCAGATCCGCGCCCTGGAGGAAGAGATCGGCACACCGCTGTTCCACCGGCAGGGACGCGGCATCGTGCTCAGCGATGCTGGCCAGGTATTCTGGAAAGCTGCGGAGGACATCCTCGCGCGTCGACCAGGCCAAGGAGGAGGCGCTGCGCGCCGCACGCGGCGAGGTCGGCACGTTGACATTGGGGCTGACCGAATCGGCGACCTACAACGAGGCGGTCACCGCGCTGATGCGCAGCTTCCAGCGGGCGCATCCGGCAGTGCAGGTGCGGCTGGTAGAAGATGGCAGTGAATCCCTGGTCCGGCGCCTCGATGATGGCGAGCTCGATGCAGTAATCGTGCGCCCGCCGTTTTCCAATACCGGTGAACGGATGACACAGCAACTCAGTGCCGAACCCCTGGTGGCAGTACTGCCGGCCGATCACCCGTTGGCGTGCCGGACGAGCATCGCGCTGATCGAGCTGCGCGACGAGCGCTTCATCCTGTTCTCGCGGAAATCGGGCCAGGGCCTGAGTGCAGACGTCGTCGCTGCCTGCCGCAGCCAGGGCTTTGCGCCTACCATCCAGCAGGAAGCGCCGCAGGTGGCTTCGGCGATCAACCTTGCCGCTGCCGGCCTGGGCATCGCCATCGTGCCGGCCTCGATGCAGAGCATGCACCGCAGCGGCCTGGCTTTTGTTGCGCTGGAACTGGGCATGCCGACCACTACGCTGCAGTTGGCGGTGCGCTGCAAGCCTCCGGCAACGGCCGCCCAGCTGCTGGCCTGCGCCAGAGACGTGTCAACACCTCATTCGCCATAGCTGGCGTTGTTCTTGCCCTGGCGCTTGGCGTGGTACAGCGCGCGGTCGGCCAGTGCCAGCCAGTCCTCTACGCTGCCACCGCGCGGCGTCGCCGCGATTCCGATGCTGACGCTGAACTCGATGCCCGGGGTTGCCTGCCGTGCTGCCTCCAGAAGTTGCAGCCGAACCCGCTCTGCCACATGCATCGCATCGACGGGCGCACAGTCCTGCAGCAGCACGACGAACTCGTCGCCTCCCAGCCGCGCAGGGGTATCGCCAGGCCGGGCGAAGGCGCGCAAGGTGGAGGCGATATGGCGCAGCACTTCGTCCCCGGCGCGATGACCGTGCGAGTCATTGATGCGCTTGAAGTCATCCACATCAAGCATCAGCAGGCAGGCAAAACCACCCTGCCCCTGCGCCTTGTCCAGTGCCTGCTGCGCACGGACGATCAGGAAGCCGCGGTTGGCCAGCTCCACCAGCGGGTCCATGCGGCTCAGCCGCTTCAACTGGCGGTTCTGCGATTTCACCCGCCGCGCCAGCTGCCAGCTGAGGATGCTGAGGCCGATGCCGTAGACGAACAGGAACGGCACGCTGAGCACGATCGTGCGCTGCGATGACACCGGCTGGTAAGGAAACCCGAGCCCCCACCAGGTGAGCGCGAACCCCACCACCAGTGCCAGTGTGGCCCGTACCGCCAGCTTCACCCCACCGGCGGCGATCTTGTCGGCGACCAGCAGCGCGGCGAACAACGCACTGGGTACCACGCTGAGCCCCATGAAGGCGATCCAGCCACCGCCAAAGAAGGAATCAACCACCATGCAACGGAACTGGACCACCGCAGGCTGCCGTGAGCGCTGGGTCAGCACCAGCGCGAGCGCCGGCCAGGCCAGCGCGTTGAGCAGCAGCAACACCCAGGCCCACGGGCCGTCCTGACGTTCAAGAATGATCGAGGCGATGGGAATCGCGCCCAGCCCATTGCCCACGAAGCGCATCCAGCCGATGCGACGTGCCGCGCCGATGCCTTCGACCGCGACTTCCGTCGAGTCCGTCAAGAACGGCATTGCCGACCCCCTTGCGCGATCGCACGCCCTTGCCGGGCGGCCTGTGGTGAGTCTGACAGCTCTGCGTCAATTCGGGATCAAGGATTCACGGCGGTTACCCTGCCTCACCCACGCCTGGGTGGCGCCGTTGAACCCCGCAGCATCAGGCTGAAATCCAGCGTCTGCTGCAGCGGCACATCCATGTGCTCGATGATGGCAAGCAGCAGGTTGACCGCGCGCTCACCGATCTCCCGCATCGGTTGCCGGATGGTGGTCAACGGCGGCGTGAGGTAGCGGGAAGATGCCAGATCATCGAAGCCGACGATGGACAGGTCCTCCGGCACGCGGATGCCCAGATCGCGGCAGGCCGCCAGGGTGCCCAGCGCCATCTGATCGCTGAAACAGAAGATCGCCGTTGGTGCAGACATGCCGTCCAGCAGCGCCATGGCAGCCGCATGGCCGGATTCCACCGAAAAGTCACCCGGCACGATGTTCAGCTGGCGCAGGCGTCCACGCGCCTTGCCAGCCGCCCGCACCCCTTCCAGCCGTTGCTGGTGCAGCGGATTGTCCGGCGGTCCGCCGACCACGGCGATCCGCTCGTGTCCCAGCCCATACAGATGTTCCATCACCACGCGCGGCCGCGGCGTTATCGATATGGACGCTGGGAATGCCCAGTGCGGGGTCGAACTCGCAGCCGTTGATCACCGGCGCGGCGGCACCGCGCTGCTGGACGATCTCGCGCGCCGTCGGCGGCAGGCGGTGC
This sequence comes from Stenotrophomonas sp. 93052_Sma, assembly GCF_056481145.1. Classification (NCBI taxonomy): domain Bacteria; kingdom Pseudomonadati; phylum Pseudomonadota; class Gammaproteobacteria; order Lysobacterales; family Lysobacteraceae; genus Stenotrophomonas; species Stenotrophomonas sp. 93052_Sma. The sequence continues at coordinate 1,245,555 of NZ_CM151134.1, read as the reverse complement.
CCCAGCACGATCATGCCGTCAGCCTCGTTGCGCCGGAGCATCTGCGCATAGCGCTCCTCGCGGTCGGGTTGATGCTGGGTATCGCCGAGCAGAACCGCATAGCCGACCGCCTGTGCGGCGTCCTCCGCCCCCTGCAGGATCTGCGCGAAGAACGGATTGGCGATGTCCGGGACGGTGACCAGGATCTTGCCGCTGCGCTGGGTCTTGAGCGTGCGGGCCACCGTGTTGGGCACATAACCGAGTGCGGCAGCGGCCTGCTCGATGCGCGCGCGTGGCCGGCAGCACTTTGTCCGGCCGGGAAAGCGCCCGCGACACCGTGCCTGCGGAGACGCCGACGTGCTTCGCGATGTCGTAGATGGTGGCCATGGCGTTAGTTCTCCTGTCTGCTGTGCAGTGCACAACAGGTCCTGCGTGAGCCCCTGCTAGGATAATGCAATCGATTGCATCGAGGGCGAATCACGTTGAAGACGCTCAAGGGTCCAGCGCTGTTCCTGGCGCAGTTCATCGGCGACACAGCTCCTTTTGATCGGCTGGACACGCTGGCCGGATGGGCCGCGGGTCTGGGCTATTCTGGCGTACAAGTCCCCACCGGCGCGCCCCACCTGTTCGATCTGGCCGAGGCCGCGCGCAGCCAGGCGTACTGCGACGACGTCGCCGGCATGCTGGCCGGTCATGGCGTGCAGATCACCGAGCTGTCCACCCATCTGCAGGGGCAGCTGGTCGCGGTGCATCCGGCCTACGACAGCCTGTTCGACGGATTCGCGCCGGCGGACAAGCGCGGCGATCCGGCCGCCCGCCAGGCTTGGGCAGTCGAGCAGCTTCTGCTGGCCGCCAAAGCCAGCCAGCGCCTGGGGCTGACCGCGCATGCCACGTTCTCCGGCGCATTGGCCTGGCCCTATTTCTATCCCTGGCCGCAGCGCCCACCGGGACTGGTGGAAGAAGCCTTCGCCGAACTCGGCCGCCGCTGGCGCCCGATCCTCGATGCGTTCGACGCCTGCGGCGTGGACCTGTGCTTCGAGATCCACCCGGGTGAGGACCTGCACGACGGCGCGACCTTTGAACGCTTCCTCGATGTGGTGGACCATCACCCCCGCGCGAAGATCCTGTACGACCCCAGCCACCTGCTGCTGCAGCAGATGGACTACCTGGGTTTCATCGACCGCTACCACGCGCGCATCGGCATCTTCCACGTCAAGGACGCGGAGTATCACGCCAGCGCGAGCAGCGGCGTGTATGGCGGCTACCAGGACTGGATCGATCGTCCGGGCCGGTTCCGTTCGCCCGGTGACGGCCAGATCGACTTCAAGGCGATCTTCTCCAAGTTCGCCCAGTACGACTTCCCCGGATGGGCGGTACTGGAATGGGAGTGCTGCCTGAAGCACCCGGAGGACGGCGCACGCGAAGGTGCCGCCTTCATTCGCGACCACATCATCCGGGTGACCGAGCGCGCCTTCGATGACTTTGCCGACAGTGGCACGGACGCCGCATCACTGCGCCACATGCTGGGAATCTGAGCCATTACCGCCCCGGGAGGGCAAGCCATGTCGCACGCCATGTCGCGCTTGGGCGCGATGATGTTTCTGCAGTTCTTCATCTGGGGAGCGTGGTTCGTGACCCTCGGGACGTACCTGGTACAGGGCCCGCTGCAGGCCAGCGCCAGCCAGGTCGCAACGGCCTTCCTCAGCCAGTCGATCGGCGCGATCGTGGCGCCGTTCCTGGTCGGCCTGATCGCTGATCGCTACTTCGCCGCGCAGCGCATCCTCGCGGTGCTGCACCTGGCCGGCGCGGTGCTGATGTGGCTGGCGTCCACTGCTTCCAGCTTCAGCATGTTCTCGGCCTGCGTGATGGGTTACATGCTGCTTTTCATGCCCACGCTGGCACTGGCCAACAGCGTGGCGATGCGGCACATGCAGTCGCCCGAGAAACAGTTCCCGCTGGTGCGCGTGGCCGGCAGCATCGGCTGGATTGTCGCAGGCGTGCTGATCGGCTGGCTGGGGTGGGAGCAGGCCCATCGGCTTGAACTGACGTTCCGCATGGCGGCGCTGGCATCGCTGGTACTGGGCCTGTATGCGTTCACCCTGCCACACACGCCGCCACTGGCACAGCAGCGCGATGCCGGGCTGGGGCAGATCCTCGGGCTGGATTCATTGCGGCTGCTGAAGTCGCGCGCCTACCTGGTGTTCTTCCTGGCTTCCATCGCCATCTGCATCCCGCTGTCGTTCTACTACAACTTCACCAATCCGTATCTCAACGACCTGGGCGTGCGCGGCGCCGCGGGCCTGCAGTCGCTGGGCCAGGTTTCCGAGGTGCTGCTGATGCTGGCCATGCCGTTCCTGTTCGTTCGCCTTGGCGTCAAGACGATGCTGGCGGTCGGCATGGCGGCCTGGGTGGTGCGCTACGTCCTGTTCGCCTTCGGCGATGCGGGCAGCGGCTTCCCGCTGCTGGTGATCGGCATCGTGCTGCACGGCATCTGCTACGACTTCTTCTTCGTCACCGGCCAGATCTACACCGATGCCCATGCCGGCCCCGCCGTGCGCAGCAGCGCGCAGGGCTTCATCACCCTGGCCACGTACGGCGTGGGCATGCTGATCGGCACCTTCCTGTCCGGCGCGGTGGTGGAGCACTTCACCACCGAGGCCGGCCCCGACTGGCAGCAGATATGGCTGTTCCCGGCCGCTGTCGCGCTGGTGGTGCTGATCGCCTTCCTGCTGCTGTTCCGCGACCGGCCCGCCGTGGCCGCCGCATCTTCCACACGCTGAGGATTCGAGCCGATGCCAACGCTTGGAATCGCCATCGTCGGCGCCGGCATGATCGGCGCCGTGCACCGCCGTGCGGCCTTGCTCGCCGGTGCCGAGGTACGCGGCGTTGCCGCTTCGTCAGCGCAGCGCGCGTGAGATGGCGCAGCTGTGGAATGTCCCGCGCGCCTATCGGGACATCGAGGAGGTGATCGCCGATCCGCAGGTGCAGGTCGTGCATGTCTGCACGCCCAACCATCTGCACCGCGCGATGGCGCAGGCAGCACTGGAAGCCGGCAAGCACGTGATCTGCGAGAAACCGCTGGCGACCACGCTGGACGATGCGCAGGCCCTTGCAGCATTGGCCGCCTCAACCGGGCTGGTCGCCACAGTACCTTTCGTTTATCGCTACCACCCGGTGGTGCGCGAGGCGCGCACGCATAGCGCAGGGTGATCTGGGGCCACTGCACCTGATCCACGGCAGCTATCTGCAGGACTGGCTGCTGGACCCGGCCAGCAACAACTGGCGCGTGGACCCGGCGCTGGGTGGCGCATCGCGCGTGTTCGCCGACATCGGCTCGCACTGGTGCGACCTGGTGGAATGGATCAGCGGCGAGCGCTTCGCCGAGGTCAGCGCGGCGTTCTCTACGGTCATCGCCGAGCGCGGCGCCGTCAGCGGGCAGAGCTTCAGCACGCCAACCGCAGCCAGCGCAATGCAGGCGGTAACGAGCGAGGACGTAGCGGCGGCGATGTTCAGGACCGGCGCCGGTACGCTGGCATCTCTGACGGTCAGCCAGGTCTCGGCCGGACGCCACAACCGCCTCTGGTTCGAGATCGACGGTGCCAAGGCCAGCGCGGCCTTCAACCAGGAAGACGCCGAGCGCCTGTGGATCGGCCTGCCCGACCAACGCGAGGAGATCTTCGTGCGCGGACCAGGCGCCGGCAGTGCCGATCAACGCCGCCTTTCCGTGCTGCCGGCCGGACACGCGCAGGGCTACGCCCAGTGCTTCGAAGCGTTTGTCGCCGACACCTATCGCGCCATCGAGGGCGAGCGGCCGCAGGGCCTGCCCACCTTCAAGGACGGCCTGCGCTCGGCGCAGATCGTCGATCGTGTCATTGCATCAGCCAGGTCGCGTGCCTGGACCACCATCGGTTGAAACCCGGGAGGATCTGTTGATGAAAGCCCTTGTCCATGGAACTGCAAGCCTCATTCTGCTGCTCGCTGCCCTGCCCGCTTTTGCAGTCGAAGCTGTCAGCACGCAGAAGCCGATCGCGGTACAGATGTACACCCTGCGCGATGCAGGCTCGCTCGAGCAGCAGCTGAAGATCGTCCACGACGCTGGCGTCCATGCGGTGGAAACGGTCGGCACGCAGAACACCAGCGCCGCCGAGCTCAAGCAGCTGCTGGACCGGTATTCGATCAAGGCAATTTCATCGCATGTGCCACTGGCCGAGCTGCGCAGCAACCTGGATGGGGTGGTGACCTTCAACCGGTCGATCGGCAACACGACGCTGGTGGTGCCGTACCTGGACAAGAAGGATCGTCCGAGCGATGCCGCCGGCTGGACCGCCCTGGGCCAGGAACTGGGCCGGATCGCGAAACAGGTGCGCGGCAAGGGCATGCGCCTGGCCTACCACAACCACGACTTCGAACTGGTCGACTTCGACGGCAGGACCGGACTGGAGCTGCTGTTCGCCGCCGCCGGTCCCGACCTGCAGACCGAGCTGGACCTGGCCTGGGTCGCGCGTGCAGGCCTGGACCCGGCAGTGATGCTGGCAAAGTTCCGCGGCCACGTATTCGCGGTGCACGCCAAGGACAATGCACCGAAGGGCCAGGCCCAGGACGAAGGCGGATTCGCCGCGGTGGGCCAGGGCGTGCTGGACTGGAACGCGATCCTGCCTGCTGCGGCAGCCGCCGGCGTGCATTGGTACATCATCGAGCACGACCAGCCACGCGATCCGGCCAGGATCATCCAGACCGGTGCGGACTATCTGCGTGAACACCTGACCACCAACGTGCCCGCCCGTGCGCGGCGCTGACGCATCGAGGAGCCCCACATGAAAATGATCCTGGCAATGGCGGTGGCCCTGGGTGGCATGAGCGTTGCGACGGCCGCCTGGTGCAAGGACGATCCGGCTGCGGGTGCAAAGCTCTACACCGCGAACTGCGTGGCCTGCCATGGTGCGGATCGTGCGGGCATGCCGGGCGCATTCCCGGCGCTCACCGACATCGGCAAGCGCATGGCACCCGCACAGATCAAGGAAAAGATCAGCAAAGGCGGTGGGCTGATGCCGCCCTTCTCCCAGCTGTCACAGCAGGAGATCAACGACATCGCCAGCTACCTGGCGAAGTAAGCGGCCGGCGACCACGCTGGCCGCGTGCCCCTACAGCTCGCGCACCCAGATGTTGCGGTAGCTGACCCTGGAGTCATGTTCCTGCAGATAGAGCGGCGCACACGCATGCGGCGCGTAGGAAGGCGCGCCGATGTACTCGGTCTTGCCGGCCAGCACAGTGTCGTCCTGCACCAGCACGCCGTTGTGCAGCACCGTGATGCGCGCGGGCGACACAAGCCCACCGCCCTGCGAGAAGCGCGGCGCCTTCCAGAGGATGTCGTAGGCCTGCCACTCACCCGGTGCGCGCGAGGCGTTCACCAACGGCATGGCCTGCTTGTAGATCGAGCCCGCCTGGCCATTGGCATAGGTCGGGTTGTTGTAGCTGTCGAGCACCTGCAGCTCATACAGCTCCTGCAGGAAGATGCCGCTGTTGCCGCGGTTCTGCCCGTCGAAGCCCTTCGTGTCGGTAGGCGTGCGCCACTCGACATGCAGCTGGAGGTCGCAGAAGCGTTGCCTGGTGCGAATGCCCTTGCTGCCGGGCACGACGGTCATGGCGCCATCGGCAACCTTCCAGGGCACGCCTCCGCCCTGCTCCGACTCCCACGCGGAGACATCCTTGCCATCGAACAGCACGATTGCGTCGGACGGGGCCCTGCCTGGCGGCGTGGCCACGGTCGCAGGCACCGGCGTCCACACCTCGGTCTTCTTCGGATCGCGCGCGGCGTCGGCACCGTTCTGCGCGAACACGGGTGCGGCGGCCAGCACGGTGGCCGCAATCAGCAGCGGCTTGATCATCCTGTTGCGCTCCATCAGCTGGTCCCCCAGGCGGGCGTGCCGGGAACATAAGCAAGATCGCCGTCGTAGCGCCCCGGCACGGCAACGTACTGCAGCACCCCGGTCGCGCCGACCTTGGAGGTGAAGAAGCCGAAGATGGCCAGCTGCTTGAGCATCGTGAAGTAGTGCGGCATCGCCTCGCCCTCCTCAGGCGTACCTGTTTCAGTCACATCGGCATGTCGTGCCTTGGCTTCTGCATCGAGCGTGCGCAGCAATTCGGTTCGGGCTTCCGGCGTGAGCGACACGAAGCGACCGCCGGCGCGCTTGTCGATATCGACCAGCCCTGCGCGGAACGTCGCCTGCTGCCGGGCGGTGTAGCAGTCGTTGACGAAGGTCGCCATGAACAGACCAGCGCCCGCGTCTTTCGCCCCTGGTGTCCGGGTCCGCGGCAGGATGGTCTCGGCGATCTCGTCCAGCGTGCCGACATCGGCGTCGGAGAAATGGAGCTTCGCAGCGGCGGCCGGCGCCTGCCCTTGCACGAGCGCAGGCAGGCCGACCATGGCCGCCCCCGTGGCGGCGACGATCATTTTCAGAAGTTCGCGGCGATCCATCAGAGGTTCCCCGCTTTCAGTTCGCGCACCGCATGGTCGGCGGCCCGGGCCGTCAGCGCCATGTAGGTCAGCGAAGGATTCACGCAGGCGCTGGAGGTCATGCAGGCACCGTCGGTGACATACACGTTGGGCGCATCCCAGACCTGGTTGTGCTGGTTCAACACCGAACTCTTCCGATCACGTCCCATGCGCGCGGTCCCCATCTCGTGGATGCCCTTGCCCGGGGCATAGTCGTTGTCGTGCATCTTCACGTCCTTGACGCCGGCCGCCTCCAGCATCTCTGCGGCATCGGCGGCCATGTCCTTGCGCATCGCCAGTTCGTTGGCGCGCATGGCAACGTCCATCGCCAGCACCGGCAAGCCCCACTTGTCCTTGCGGTCGTGGTCCAGGCGGATCGTATTGTCGTGGTGCGGCAGCATTTCACCGAAGCCGGTCATGCCGATACGCCAGTCACCCGGCACGGTCAGCGCCTCCTTCAGGTCTGCACCGATGTTGAGCTCGGCGATCTCGCGCGACCAGCCGGTGCGGCTTGCGCCGCCCTGGTAGCCGAACCCGCGCAGGTAACCGCGTTTGTCAGCCGCGACGTTGCGGAACCGCGGAATGTAGAAGCCGCAGGGGCGACGCCCGAAGTAATACTTGTCTTCGTAGCCCTCGACCCGGCCCGAGGCACCTGCACCGAAATGATGATCCATCACGTTGTGCCCGAGCTCGCCCGACGATGAGCCCAGCCCGCCCTCCCACACATCGGTGGCCGAGTTCATCAGCAGCCAGGTCGAGTTGAAGGACGATGCGTTGAGGAAGATGACCTTGGCCATGTACTGATAGGTCTGCCCGGTCTCGGCGTCGATCACCTCCACCCCGCGGGCACGCTTGCGGTCCTTGTCGTAGAGCACTTCCTTGACGATCGAGAACGGCCGCAAGGTCAGGTTGCCGGTCTTCATCGCCGCCGGCAGTGTCGCTGCCTGGGTGGAAAAATAAGCGCCGAAAGGGCAACCCAGGATGCACTTGTTGCGGTACTGGCAGTTGACGCGGCCCTGTTCGGGCATGGGCTTGGTGATGTTGGCGGTACGCGAGTGGATCATGTGCCGGGTGCCGCCGAACGCCTTTTTGATCCGTGCGGCCACGTCCTTCTCGACGATGTTCAACGGGATCGGCGGCAGGAACTCACCATCCGGCAACACGTCCAGCCCTTCGCGCGTACCAGCGATACCTGCGAATTTCTCCACGTAGTCGTACCACGGCGCGATATCGGCGTAGCGGATGGGCCAATCGGCTGCGATGCCGTCCTTGAGATTCGCCTCGAAGTCCAGGTCGGAGAAGCGATAGCTCTGCCGGCCCCACAACAATGAGCGGCCGCCGACGTGATAGCCGCGGAACCAATCGAAGCGCTTGGTCTCGACGTAGGGCGAGTCCTGTTCGTTGGCCCACATCCCTTCCAGGTTCTCGGCCAGGCCATAGTCGCGCATCAGCACCGGGAAGTCGGCCTTCATCGCCTGCGTTGGCCGGTTTCGGTGCGGGAAGTCCCACGCCTCCTTCATCGCGTTGACGTAGTCCTTGACGTGCTCGATGTTGCGTCCGCGTTCCAGCATCAGGACCTTCAGGCCCTTCTCGGTCAGCTCCTTCGCTGCCCAACCGCCACTGATTCCCGAGCCAACAACAATGGCGTCGTAGTGATTATCTGCCATGGGTTTCTCACCTGGGTGGATATCGTTTCAGACGTCGCAGAGGCGGATCGCCTCGCGCAATGAGGCAACGGGATCGGGCGCTGCAGGCGTGAACTCCTGCGCCAGATACCCCTTGAAACCGGTGTCGCGGATCGCGCGACAGATGGCCGGATAGTGGAGCTCCTGCTGGTCTCCGATCTCATTCCGGCCGGGCACGCCTGCGGTGTGGTAATGCTTGAAGCAGGCGTGATGCTTGCCGATGGTGGCGATGATGTCGCCCTCCATGATCTGCATGTGGTAGATGTCGTAGAGCAGGCCGAAATTGTCCGAGCCGAGCCGCTGGCACAGCTCCACACCCCATGCGGAGTGGTCGCACAGGTAGTCACGATGATCGACCTTGGAATTCAGCAGTTCCATCACCAGCACCACCCCGCGCTTCTCGGCGTGCCCGAGGATGCGCTTGAGGCCGGCCTCGGCATTCGCGATGCCCTCGGCGGGGTCCATACCGTTGCGGTTGCCGGAGAAGCAGATCAGGTTGCGATAGCCGGCATCGGCGACCAGATCGATGTGCCGCGTGTAGCGTTCCACCAGCTGGTCGTGGAACTCACGGCCGGCAAAGCCCTTGGTAAGGCCCAGCTCCGCGCCGTTGCACATCGAACTGTCCACGCCGTGCGCCTTCAGGGTGGGCCAGTCCTCCGGGCCGACCAGGTCGATCGCGGCAAAGCCGATGTCCTTCACCGTCGCGCAGAGCTGGGCGACGGACAGCTGCGGGAAGGTCCAGCGGGCGACAGAATGCTTCAGGTTGCCCTTGAGCGGCGCCGTGGCGGCGAATGCAGGCAACGCTCCCGCAGTACCCAGAGCTACGCCCCCAGCAACCGCCATGCGCAACGCATCGCGCCGCGTGAGGCCCGTCGCCGGAGCCGGTCTGATCGAATGGATGGACATCCACCTGCCGGCCTCCCAACCGGTATCAAACGCAACGATTCACAGCAATGCAATCGATTGCACCATAGGGGAGGAAATTGTCTGTTTGCAAGTCGCGGTGCACGAAAACTGATGCTGCGGGGCACAACTCCGCGGGAATCGCGGACAAAGAAAAGCCCCGCATGAGCGGGGCTTTCTTTTCTGCTGCGAACGAGCGTTCGATCAGAACGGAATATCGTCGTCAGCGAAGTCGTCCATCGGCGGCGCCTGCTGCGGCTGCGGGCGCTGGTTGCCACCCTGGTTGCCGTAACCGCCGCCCTGATTGCCGCCCTGGTTGCCATAGCCACCGCCCTGGCCGCCGCGCTGGCCACCGCCACCGCCGCCGTACTCCTGGCGCGGAGCCTGCTGGCGCTGCGGGCGATCGCCGCCGTAGTTGCCGCCACCGCCGCCACCGCCGCCTTCACCACGGCCGCCCAGCATCTGCATTTCATCGGCAACGATGTCGGTGGAGTACTTCTCCACGCCATCCTGGCCGGTGTACTTGTCGTAGCGCAGGCTGCCTTCGACGTAGACCGAGCTGCCCTTGCGCAGGTACTCGCCGGCGATCTCGCCGAGCTTGCCGAAGAACACCACGCGGTGCCATTCGGTACGTTCCTGCTGGTTGCCATCCTTGTCCTTGCGGACGCTGGTGGTGGCCAGGCTGATGCGGGTGATCGCCATGCCGCTCTGGGTGTACTTCACGTCCGGGTCGTTGCCGAGGTTGCCGACCAGGATGACTTTGTTGATGCCGCGCGCCATAGATGGATTCTTCCGTTGTCCGGGGCTGGACCAGTGATAGCACACCCGACGGGGTGCCGATACGCTGGACCTCCCACGGTTGCGAATGGGGGATATCGGAACGAGGCATCTTACCATTCCCTTCGCCCCCGGCCCGTCGGGAATCCGGCCGATACGGGTCGGAACCGGCCTCAACGAAGCAGGGGGCGATCCAGCAGCAGGCCGGTGACCCGCGTAACCTCCCCCACCGCCACCATCTTGGGCCCTTCATGGCAGTGGAAGCGCACGCCCGGCCGGATACGCTCCCGGTGCAGCCCCGCCCTCAGCACCTCATTGACCACGGTCAGGCCGGCCAACAGGGACTCTCCCACCGGCAGCGGCAGCTCGGTCGCCCAGCTGTCGCCCTCAGCGTGCCGGAAGTCGGGCCAGATCATGAACAGCTCGGGTGTCCCGGCGTCATCGGCGTAGGCGAAGTCCCAGCGGATACCGTTCCGGGCCGGGCTGCGACGCCCACCCTCCTCTGGCGCAAGGATGCGGATCCGCGCCTCGAAATCGTCGGGGACACCCGGGTACAGGCGAAAGGTCACCGCTTGGCTCCATCAGGCTATGGTGTTGACCGTCGCACGACCGCGACCGTGGCCACAAGCAGTGACGGCCAGGACGGCCAGCAGCCACCGCATGGCATCATGCCCTGGCACCTTCCACCCTGCCCCCTCCCGCGTGCCCATGACCATCAAAGGCAAAGCCACCTCCCTGGACATCGCCCACCTGGCCGGGGTCTCCCAGCCGACCGTGTCGCGGGCCCTGCGGGGCAGCCCGATGGTCAACGCCGAGACCCGCGAGCGCATCCTGCGCATCGCCCGCGAGCTGAACTACAAGGTCGACAAGAACGCCTCCAGCCTGCGCCTGCGCAATGCCGGCACGCTGGCCCTGCTGTTCTTCGAGGACCCGACCAACGACGACTCGCTGATCAACCCGTTCTTCCATTCGATGCTGGGCTCGATCACCCGCGCCTGCGCGCTGCACGGGCAGGACCTGCTGGTCTCGTTCCAGCAGCTGTCCACCGACTGGCAGGCCGATTACGAGGACAGCAACAAGGCCGATGGCATCATCCTGCTCGGCTACGGCGACTACCACGAATCGCGCGACCGCCTGCAGCGGCTGGTCGAACAGGGCACGCACTTCGTGCGCTGGGGCGCCGCCCTGCCCGGCCAGCCCGGCGTCTCGATCGGCAGCGACAACTTCCAGGGTGGGCATGACATCACCACCCACCTGCTGCAGCAGGGCTGCCGCCGCATCGCCTTCCTCGGCCATGCCTCCAGCCATTACCCCGAATTCCAGGAACGCTACCGCGGCCATGTCGCGGCCCTGCAGGACCACGGCCTGGCCGCCGAACCGGCGCTGCAGCACGATGCGATCACCACCGAGGCTTCCGGCCAGGAGGCCTGCCAAGTGCTGCTGGCGCGCGGTGAACCGATCGATGCGATCTGCGCCGCCAGCGACCTGATCGCCATCGGTGCGATGCGCGCCCTGCGCGAGACCGGCCTGCGGGTGCCACAGGACGTGGCGGTGACCGGCTTCGACGACATCCCGCTGGCGGCCTCGGTATCCCCGGCGCTGACCACCGTGCAGCAGGACACCAAGCAGGCCGGCCAGCTGCTGGTGGAGCGCCTGCTGGCACTGATCGGCCGGCAGCCGGTGGAGAGCCAGAGCATCCCGGTGAAGCTGGTGGTGCGGGAATCGTCGCTGCGCGGGTAGGCACCGCAGGGCCGGCGCCCCTGCCAACGCACGACGGCCGGATTCTCCCCCCATGACCAACGGCGGATGCGCACGGACGCTGATGCGCGGATAACGCGCAGACATCGCCCATGGAAAGGTGTACGTCGCATGCTGAAGATCGATTCGCTGTCCAAGACGTACGCCAACGGCGTGCATGCCCTCAACAAGGTCACCCTGGACATCCCGCGCGGCATGTTCGGCCTGCTCGGCCCGAACGGCGCCGGCAAGTCGTCGCTGATGCGCACGCTGTCCACCCTGCAGGAAGCCGACAGCGGCACGGCGACGCTCAGCATTCCGGGCGAAGCGTCGATCGACGTGCTGCGCGACAAGGACGCGGTGCGCCGCCGGCTGGGCTACCTGCCGCAGGATTTCGGCGTGTACCCGAAAGTCAGCGCGCTGGACCTGCTGGAACATTTCGCAGTGCTCAAGGGCCTGACCCAGCGCGCCCAGCGCCGCGAGGTGGTCGATGGGCTGCTGCAGCAGGTGAATCTGTGGGACGCGCGCAAGCGCAAGCTGGGCACGTACTCCGGCGGCATGCGCCAGCGCTTCGGCATCGCCCAGGCGCTGCTGGGTGACCCGCGGCTGGTGATCGTCGATGAACCCACCGCCGGCCTCGACCCGGAAGAACGCAACCGCTTCCTCAACCTGCTGGCCGCCATCGGCGAGAACGTGGCGGTGATCCTGTCCACCCACATCGTCGAGGACGTAACCGATCTGTGCCCGACGATGGCGATCATGAACAAGGGCCAGGTGCTGCTGACCGGCCGTCCTGCCGAAGCGATCGACGCCCTGCAGCACCAGGTCTGGCGCAAGCAGGTTGATCCTTCGGAACTGGCCGACCACGAGGCACGCTACGTGGTGCTGTCCACCCGCCTGGTCGGTGGTCGCCCGGTGATCCACGTGCACAGCGCCAACGACCCCGGCGACGGCTTCGCAGCCGTGGCTCCCGACCTCGAGGACGTGTACTTCCAGCGCCTGCGCCTGCAGGCCCGTGCCCGCGCGGCAGCCTGAGCGGAGCACGCCATGATCCTCAACTTCTTCCGTTTCGAGCTGCGCGAGCAGCTGCGCTCCCCGCTGCTGTGGCTGCTGGCCGGGCTGTTCGCCCTGCTCGCCTTCGCCGCGGCCTCCAGCGACGCCGTGCAGATCGGTGGCGGCAGCGGCAACGTGCACAGCAACGCGCCCACCGTGATCGCGCAGATGCTGGGTATCTTCACCCTGCTCGGCATGCTGGTCACCGCACTGTTCGTCAGCAATGCGCTGTTGCGTGACTTCGAACTCGGCACCGCCGAACTGATCTTCGCCAGTCCGGTGAAGCGCCGCGATTACCTGGCCGGGCGCATCGCTGCCGCCCTGGCGGCCGGGCTGCTGGTCTACGTCCTGATCGCGTTCGGCCTGTGGCTGGCGCCGTTCATGCCGTGGGTCGATCCCGAGCGCATGGGCCCGATCAGCTGGCAGGGCTATGCGTGGACGTTCGCGGTCATCGTCATTCCCAACCTGCTGTTCACCACCGCGCTGCTCTCGCTGCTGGCGGCGCTGACGCGCTCGATCCTGTGGGTCTACATCGGCCTGGTGGCCTACCTGGTGCTGTATGGCGCCAGCGCGGCCCTGCTGCGCGACATCGACAACACGTGGATCGCGGTGCTGAGCGAACCGCTGGGCATGCGCGCACTCGGCCGCACGATCCGCTACTGGTCCACCGCCGAACGCAACAACGGGATTCCCGAGCTCGCCGGTTACCTGCTGGTCAATCGCGCCCTGTGGTTGGGCGTGGCTGCCGCGCTGTTCGCCGCCACCTTCGCGCTGTTCCGTACCGAGCGCAGCGGCAGCGGCCGCCGTCGCTGGGGCCGCAGGCAGTCGCAGCCGGCTGCCGACGCCAGCGCCGCCCGCCCGACCCGCGCAACGCTGCCGCGCGTGGTACCGGCGTTCACCGCCACCACGGCATGGCAGCAGTTCCTGCGCCAGGTCCGCTTCGATACACGCGGCGTGCTGCGCAGCGTGCCGTTCATCGTGCTGCTGGTACTGGGCCTGGCCAACTTCCTGCCCAGCGCGCTGTTCCGGCAGACGCTGTACGGCACCTCGATCTGGCCGGTCACCTCGCAGATGATCATGGGTCTGCAGGGGGCCTTCAGCTGGCTGCTGGTGATCATCGTGCTGTTCTTCGCCGGTGAGCTGGTCTGGAAGGAACGCAGCGCGCATCAATGAAGTGACCGATGCCATGCCGGTGCCGAACTGGGTGCCGCTGCTGGCCAAGTTCACTGCACTGCTGGCGGTGATCGTCTGCTTCCAGGCCGCCGGCGCGCTGGCGGCGATGGGTGTGCAGCTGGCCAAGGGCTACACGCATCTTGAGCCGCTGCTGTACCTGCGCAGCCTGGCCCTGGATTCGGTGGTCTACATCCTGATGGGCGGCCTGGCGCTGGTGCTGCAGGTGCTCACCAACAACAAGTTCGTCGGCTACGCACTGCTGATCGTGGTGATGATCGGCCAGGGTGTGCTCGGCCTGCTCGACTACACGCAGAACCTGTACAACTTCGGCAGCTGGCCCAACGCGCCCTATTCGGACATGAACGGCTACGGCCACTTCCTGACCGGGCAGCTGGCGTTCCAGGGCTACTGGGCGTTGTCCCTGCTGACGTTGATGTGCCTGGCATCGGCCTTCTGGGTACGAGGTGTCAGCCAGGGCCTGCGTCAGCGCGTGGCCCTGGCCGGCCGCCGCCTGCGCGGCCCGACCGGGGTCTTCGCCGGAGTCGCCGCATTGGCCTTCGTCGGCGTGGGTGGCTGGCTGTACTGGAGCACCAACATCCGCAACGAGTTCATCTCGCCCGACCAGCAGCTGGATCTGCAGGCCCGCTACGAGCGCGAGCTGTCGAAGTACCGCACGCTGCCGCAGCCCCGCATCGTGGCGGTGGACAACCGCGTGGACCTGTTCCCGGAATCGCAGTCGATGGTGATCGATGCGAACTGGACGGTGCGCAATACGCATGCCGTGCCGATCCAGGACGTGCATGTCTCGATGGGCGACGACAAGCAGCTGGTCGCGGTTGACCTGGGTGGGCAGACCTTGTCGATGCACGACGCCGACCTTGGCTACCGCATCTACCGCCTGGCCACGCCACTGCAACCGGGTGAAAGCCGCAACGTCCACTTCCGGGTGGTGCAAAAACCCAACGGCATCACCGCCGGCCAGGCACCAAGCAACATTGTCGACAACGGCACCTTCTTCAACAGCCGCGTGCTGCCCTCCTTCGGCTACAACGAGGGTGCCGAGATCAGCGACCGCAACGAACGCCGCAAGCGCGGCCTCGGCGAGCCGCGGCGCATGCCCAAGCTGGAAGACGAAGCCGCGCGCGCCAACACCTACATTTCCAACGACGCCGACTGGCTCGATTTCCGCACCACGGTCTGCACCGCACCGGACCAGGTGGCGTTGGCGCCGGGCTACCTGCAGAAGGAGACCACGGTAAATGGCCGGCGCTGCTTCAGCTACGCCATGGATCGGCCGATGCTGAACTTCTACGCCTATCTGTCGGCACGCTGGGAGGTGCGCAAGGCGAAGTACAAGGACATCCCGATCGAGGTCTACTTCGACCCGGCGCACGGCTACAACGTGGACCGGATGATCGAAGCGGTGCAGAAGTCGCTGGCCTACTACGAAGCGAACTTCACGCCCTACCAGCACCGCCAGGTACGCATCATCGAGTTCCCGGGCTATGCGCGCTTCGCGCAGTCGTTCGCCAATACCATCCCCTACTCCGAGGCCATCGGTTTCATCGCCGACCTGCGTGACCCGGACAAGGTGGACTACGTGTTCTACGTAACCGCGCACGAGATCGCGCACCAATGGTGGGCGCACCAGGTGATCGGTGCCAACGTGCAGGGCGCGACGGTGCTCTCCGAATCGTTGTCGCAGTACTCTGCGCTGATGGTGATGGAGCAGGAGTACGGCCGCCAGCACATGCGCCAGTTCCTCAAGCGCGAGCTGGATGGCTACCTGTCCGGACGCGGTGGCGAGGCCATCGAGGAGCAGCCGCTGGAGCGCGTGGAGAACCAGCAGTACATCCACTACCAGAAGGGTTCGCTGGTGTTCTACCGGCTGCGCGAGGAAATCGGCGAGCAGGCGCTGAACCGCGCGTTGAAGCGCTTCCTGCAGGACAAGGGCTATCAGCAACCGCCGTACACCACCTCGCGCGAACTGCTGGACTACATCCGGGCGGAGACCCCGGCCGACCGCCAGCAGCTGGTCACCGACCTGTTCGAGAAGATCAGCTTCTACGACAACCGGGTGATGGCCGCCAGCGCCCGCAAGCGTGCTGACGGTCGCTACGACGTAACCCTGGACCTGCACGCCGCCAAGCAGTACGCCGATGGCAAGGGCAAGGAGAGCGACGGCACGATGGATGACTGGGTCGAGATCGGCGTGTTCGCCAACGGGCCTTCGGGCAAGGAACGCGACCAGAAGGTGCTGTATCTGCAGCGCCACCACATCACCAGCGCCGCGCCGAAGATCACGGTGACGGTGGATGAAAAGCCGGATGAAGCAGGCTTCGACCCGTACAACAAGCTGATCGACCGGGTGAGCGATGACAACCGGCGCAAGGTGACGATGTAAGGCAACGGGGCGCCGGCCTGTCCGCCGGCGCTCCACGCAACACCTGCGGGCTTGGCTCGGCCTTACTGTAGTGCCAAGCCATGCTCGGCATACTGCCCAGGGTGACCGAGAAGCTTCAGCGCACCGTCGCCTTCGGCCCCAGCAACGCCAGCAGCACGAAGACCACGATCGAGGCGACGGTGCCGAGCGCCGCCGGCAACCCGAATGCCCACGCCGAACGGCCCTGCTGGCGCGCCCACTGGGCCAGATGCCAGGCCGCGCCCAGATTGATCAGCCAGGCAATGACGAACACCGGCCACAGCACCATGCCCACCGCGCGCAGCAGGGGCATGGAGACCAGTGCGGCAACGATGGCCGCGATCAGGAAGATCAGTGCTGAGCGGGAGTGCCGGGCCGTTGCGGTGCTCATGCCGCCAACCTGCGCACCATCACCAGCACGCGGTGGCTGCGGTTGTCGGCTTCCTGCAGCGGCTTCCAGCCCAACCGCGCATACAGGCCGCCATCCAACGATTCGGTCTGCAGGTACAGTTCGGAAACGCTCATCCGCACCGCCTGCGCCGCGGCCTGTTCGACCAGCGCGCCAGCCAGCCCACGCCCGCGATGACTATCGGCCACGAACACGCTGCCCAGCCAGTGCTCGTACTGCGGGAAGGCCTGCATTTCCCGGCGCTTGAGCTGCACGGCACCGACCACCTGGTCGCCATCGAAGGCGGCGATCAGGTGCGGGAAACCCTCGGCGTCCTGAGGTGTGTTCAGCCGCTGCAGTTCCTGTTCCAGCGACAGGCCGGCGTCGCGGCCCCATTCGGCGTGGTACCACCGGGCCAACTGCTGCCGTTCCGGTGCATCGGCGGGTAATACCCTGAATTCCATGGCAATGCCTCGATGGGGAAGCGTTCTGTAGAGTCGAGCCATGCTCGACTGATCTGGCACTGTGCGAAAGGCAGTCGAGCATGGCTCGACTTTACAAATATAGCGCGGTGGCGGTTCAGCCCTGGGCGAAGTCCTTCAGGATCTCGCCCACGCCGCTCGGCGAAATCTCAAAGCCCAGCGAAGTGCCCGGATTGATCACCACGCCATAGCCACCCGGCACGCGGCGCAGCACGTCCAGCATCAGCCAGCGGATCTGGTGTTCGGCCTGCTGGCTGTAGGTGCCCACCCGCGACGGGTCGGTGAACACGGCCACATGCAGGGTGCCCTGCTTGTCGAACAGCAGCGGGTCGAAGCCGCTGCCGTCGGGGGTGACCAGGCTGCCGGTCAGCAGCACCACCTCGGAGGCGACGAAGGCCTCCATGAAGGTGCGGATCGGTACCGCCCCGTCCATCGCCGCCT
Source organism: Stenotrophomonas sp. 93052_Sma (assembly GCF_056481145.1). Classification (NCBI taxonomy): domain Bacteria; kingdom Pseudomonadati; phylum Pseudomonadota; class Gammaproteobacteria; order Lysobacterales; family Lysobacteraceae; genus Stenotrophomonas; species Stenotrophomonas sp. 93052_Sma. The sequence continues at coordinate 1,228,022 of NZ_CM151134.1, read as the reverse complement.
TCAGCAGGGTTTCGATCGGGGTCTGCGGGGCGAGGTCGGTCATGGCGGTACGGCGGGGCGTGAGGGGTGCCTATTGTAGAGTCGAGCTTGCTCGACTGCTCGAAAAGCGTGCCAACCAAGGTTGGCACCCACCAGAGCGGTAGGCAGGTGCCATGGATTCATGGGTTGCCGGCCAGCGGCCGGCACTACCGCCCCAGCCGCTGATCCCGCGCCTTCTGGTCGGCCATCGCCTTGTCCAGCTCAGCCTGCAATGCCGGTTGCTGCACGGCGGCGTCAAGCACGTACACCTTCACGCCGTGCGCGGGCACGTCGGCCTTCAGGGATGCATCCACCTGCAACGAACCGCCGTCCAGTGCATCGCGCCAGCGGCCCGCCTGCACGTAACGCGACACGGTGAGGGTCCTGGTCCGGTCGCCCTTGTTCAGCAGCACCAGCGCGGTCTGCGCCACGTCGCCATACTGCAGCACGCGGAAGAACACCGCCTCATCACCCTGCAGGCGCTCGTTCACCTGCAGGCCACGCTGCAGCGCCGGCGTGGCTTCGCGCAATCGCGCGATACGCTGCAGCTGCGCGAAGATCGGACTCTCCGGTGCGGCATCCACACGCGACTGGCCGAAGTAGGCACGATTGCCGGCATGCTCGGCGCGGCCGCGCATGAAGCCGGTTTCCGAGCCGTAATAGACCACCGGAATGCCGCGTGCGGTGAACAACCAGTTGTGCGCATCGATGAAGCCGCTGTCGCTGGCCTGCAGGCGCGGCATGTCGTGGTTGTCGTAGAAGCTCATCAGCTCATACGGGTTGGCGTACGGGCCACCGCTCAGGTGCAGCGGCTCGGCCAGGGTCTCGAAGCCCTTTCCGGCGGTGCCGAAGGTCTGCTCCAGTGCGCCGCGCAGCGGGAAGTCGAGCACGCTGACATTGGCGTTGGCCGGCCAGGTGTGTTCGGCGATGCTCGCGGCGTTGTAGTCGAACGCTTCGCCGAACATGAACATGCCCGGATGCTCGGCGCGGATGCGCTTCACGAAGGCATGCCACCACGGGTGCGGCAGCCAGCCGATGGTGTCGATGCGCAAGGCATCCACGCCCTGCGCGGTCCACTGCAGGTAAGCACCCACCAGATAATCCATCACCGCCGGATTGTCCTGGTTGAAGTCGGACAGTTCAGCCAGGTTGCCGTCGAAGATCGAGCCATCCTTGCTGTCGACCGGACCGATGTTGTTGTAGAACGCGTGCAGCGGGTTGTGCTTCGGGTCCAGTTTCTGCGGTGGCAGGTTCTGGTGATCGGCGATCAGTGTGCCGTCCTTGTCGAAGATCTGGCCGAACTGCGGCTGCCGCGTCGGCATGGTCCAGGCCGGCGAACCGTGGTTGCCGACAATGTCCAGCACCACTTTCAGGCCTGCGCCATGCAGGCCCTTGGTCAACCCCGCGAAGTCCAGGTCCTTGCTGGGCAGGTGCTCATCGAGCTTGTAGAAGTTGATGCCCCAGTAGCCGTGGTAGCCGGTCTTGCCGCGATCGGTCAGCGTGCTGGTGCAGCTGATCGGCTTGCTGCCGGTGAACGCCTCGTCCGGGTTGTCGACGATGGGGGTAATCCACACCGCACCGAAGCCGAGGTTGCGGATGTACTGCGCATTGTCGAGCACACCGCGGAAGTCACCACCGAGATAGCCGATGTTGCCGTCCACCTTGTCCGGGCACGGCACCGGAATATCGAAGGTGCGATGCATGCCGCCCTGGTCGCGATGGTCGTTGGACGGATCGCCGTTGACGAAGCGGTCAGTGACCACGAAGTACACCGCATCGCTGGCGAATGGCTCGGTGGTGCCCACATAGTCCGGGCGCGGCGCGGCCGTCGCATTGCCGGCCAGCAGTACCAGGGAAACAGCAACAGACAGCGCACCACGCATCACACCACCTCCGGACGGGACGGAACCCACAGCACGCACAGGCCGGCGATGAACAGGCTGCAGCCGCCCAGCACCAGTACATGCATCGGCTGGCCACCCAGCAACGTACGCAGGGCGAAGCCGAGCGCACTGGCGGCGACCAGCTGCGGAATCACGATGAAGAAATTGAAGATGCCCATGTACACGCCCATCTTCGATGCCGGCACGCTGTCGGACAGCAGTGCATAGGGCAGCGAGAGAATGGACGCCCAGGCGAAGCCGACGCCCACCATCGACAGCAGCAGCCAGTGCGGGTCGCGGATGAACATCAGCGAGACCAGCCCGGCACCGCCCAGCCACAGGTTGACCAGGTGGCTCCAGCGCAGGCCGATCGCACGCACCATCAGTGGAATCAGCACCGCCGCCAACGCGGCGAAACCATTGTAGGCGCCGAACAGCACGCCCACCCAGTTGGCGCCCTCGTTGTAGGCCGCCGACTCCGGCTCGGTCGAACCGAAGTGGGCGCCGGCCACGGCGGCGGTGGTGTAGATCCACATCGCAAACAGCGCGAACCACGAGAAGAACTGCACCCATGCCAGGCGACGCATGGTGACCGGCATCGCGCGCAGGTCGCCGACGATGGCGGCCAGCATGTGCGTGGCCGGCAACGTGCGCGCGAGCGCCAGCAGCAGGCCATAGCCGGCACACAGGCCGGCCAGCACGTACAGCATCCTGTCGCCCTGCCGCCAGGCGATCAGCAGCGCCAGCAGCACGCCCAGCCCCAGCCATACGGCGACCTGGGTCCAGGGTGCCGGACCGCTGATCGGCGCTGCTGCATGATGTGCCGATGGCTCGGCATCATCGAACCCCGCAAGCTCTGCCGGTGAATACTCGCGGGTGCTGACCACCGTCCAGGTGATCGCCGCCAGCAGCACCACCGCACCGAAGTAGAACGCATAGCGCACGGTGTCCGGCACCTCACCGGTGGCGGCCGTATTGGCGACCCCGAAGTGGGCCAGGATGAACGGCAGGAAGCTGGCGACGATGGCGCCCACGCCGATGAAGAAGCTCTGCATCGCGTAGCCGGCTGGGCGCTGGCGCGGCGCCAGCTGATCGCCGACGAAGGCGCGGAACGGCTCCATCGATACGTTGATCGAGGCGTCCAGCACCCACAGCGTGCCGGCGGCGATCCACAGCGCCGGCGAGTTCGGCATTACCAGCAGCGCCAGCGTGGTCAACACCGCTCCGATCATGAAGAACGGACGGCGGCGCCCCCAGCGCGTCCAGGTGCGGTCGGACAGGTAGCCGATCACCGGCTGCACCAGCAGGCCGGTCAGCGGCGCCGCAATCCACAGCCCGGGCACCGCATCGATGTCGGCGCCCAGGGTCTCGAAGATGCGACTGGCATTGGCGTTCTGCAGGGCGAAGCCGAACTGGATGCCGAGGAAGCCGAAACACATGTTCCAGATCTGCCAGAACGACAGCTGCGGCTTGGCGGGACGACTCATCGTGCGCCCTCTTCCATCGCCACCGGCGCCACCTTCAGCGCCTGCACCTGGGCCTGGTTGAGCACACCCTCGCGTCCACCCTTGCCGCCGGTGTAGTGCGCGAAGTGCTGCAGCGCTCATGTTGAAGCCCTCTTCAAGCGCGACCGTGCACTGCCCCTTTGGCACCGTGAATGTCGCCGAGGTCGAGTCCTGCATCGCCACGCTGTGCGGCAGGGTGACCGTATGCCGCTGCAATGGCTGGCCCGGGCACTGCAGCACCAGCTGCTTGACCGCAGCGGTGACGCCGGTGTTGATCGGCCCGTTCGGGTTGCGGTACTGCAGCCGCAGGCGCACCTGCCCGGCCTTGACCGAGTTGAACTGCCAGCGTTCCTCGCCCTTCAGCACCTGCTGCGGACCGACGCAGAGCGTCGGGCTGTGCAGCGACTCCAGCGCACCCTCGCGCAGGGTCAGGCTGAGGCAGTGCTGCAGGCCATCGTCGCTGATGTGCACCGGGCCATTGCTGGCGACGAGGGCCCTGCCGTCCTTCCACAGAACCTGCTCGGCTTGCACCGGAACGTTCCAGCCCGTGCCCATGCGCAGGGCCTGCGGTGCCGCCGGTGTTGCGGGCGCACGCGCGTTGGCATCCGCAGTCGTGGCAGCGAAACCGGTTGCTGCCGGGACAGCGACCAGCTGCACCGTGGTAGTCGTGCCACGTGTGATGGTGCTGCCGGCCACCAGCAGGCCATCGCCCACGTTCTGCGGGCGCTCCAGCACATAGCGCCTGCCGTTGGCTTCCAGCGTGATGCGGGGATGCGTGCCGAACAGCTCCGGCACCAGCACGGCCGGCAGCTTGGGCTGCACGCGGCCATCGTCCTGCACACCGAACACACCTTCAAGCACCATCGACAGATAGCCGGCCACCGACCACAGCTGGCGTTCGGAGTTGACCACCGGGCCGCTCAACGCGCCCTCGTCAACATGCACGGCCTGGCTGACCAGCTCGTAGTTCTCCATGTTGGAACCGGCCAGCGCAGCGCCCTGCATCAGCGAACGGATCTCGGCGGCGATGCGCGGCGCATCGTCCAGCTGCCGCGCCGCACGCAGAGAGTACGCGCTGACAAACGGCCAGATCGCGCGGTTGTGGTAGATCGGCTGCTGCGCCTCCTGCGGCCACACCACCGGGCTGCCGGCCGGCCCCATCGGGTAGGCAGCCAGTGCGCGGCGCGCGTTCGGGTGGCAGCACGTCGGCCAGGATGCCCAGCGACAGGCCAAGCAGATCGACCTTGGCGTACGGCACCGGGTGCGCGGCTTCGCCGATATAGCTCATGTACTGGCCGGTATCCTCGCGCCAGAAACGTGCATCGATCTGCTGCGCCAGCGCATCGGCCCAGGCCTTGTAGTCGGCCGCGCGGGCGTCGCCCTGCTGTCCAGCGAGGCGTTCGGCCAGGCGCAGCGCCTGGTAGTGCAGCACGTTGGTGGACAGTGCATAGGAGTCACCGATGAAGCGCACGTCCTCACGGGTCCAGTCCGGATAGGTCTGCTCGCGCCAGTCCAGGAACGAGGTCTCGCCACGGTACAGGCCCATCTGCGCGTCGAACACCATCGCGCGGTCCTGAGCCAGCGTGCCCTGCAGCGCCTGCCAGACCTGGTCGGCAAACGCGCGATCCTCCAGCAGGTGACGTGCCGCCAGGAACCACACCACGCGGTCGCTGCTGATCGGCCAGCTGCCGCCGGAACCGGTGTCCTGCGCGACGAACAGGCCGGGTGTATGGCCATCGCGGGCCGCCGACAGCTTGAACTGCAGCGACTGCCGGGTGCGCTGCGGATCCAGCCGCGCCAGCGCCAGGTCGGCGGCGAAGCTGACATCGCGGGTCCACACGTAGGGCCAGCGCGCCGGTCTGGAAGCACTCGCACGGCACCGGCCGGCCTTCGTCGAACGCAGGATCGCGGATCGCATCCACGCGGTCCTGGTCCATCTCCTGCTGGGCCAGCGCGAACAGGGCATCGAACATCACGCTGCCGGTCTGGCTGCGCATCGGTGCGGCTGCGATCTGCACTGCACCCTTCGGCGCATGCAGCACGAAGCTGCCCTTGGCAGCGGCTTCGGCGCGCATGACGGCCGTCGAATTGCAGGTCGGCCGCCTGCGCGGTCGATCCCAGCGCTGCCCCCAGGGCAGCGGTCAGGCAAATGATCTTCAGCATCGAAGCGGCGGACCGGCTTGCGCCCGTCGGCCTCCCTCCCTCTCTGCACGCGTTGTAGGTCCGCACCGTCGTTGCCGGCGGGCGGGCGCGGCCCCTCCCTCAAGGTGCCTTGGCCCCATGGTAGACGCGGGGCTGTCGGCTGCGTCCATCTGCATACGTATTCATGGCGCCACGCGGTGGCGCGCCTGCCGCACTGGCTTATGGTCCGGGTCTGCCAACGGCGCCTTGGGAGGGGAACTGCCGATGTCACCTACTGCTGTACGCGCGGCAATCGCGCACCTGCTCGGTCTGGCCCTGCTGGTCTGGGCCACGCTGGCACAGGCCACGCCACAGGTAGCCAGCGTCGAGTCACCGGGTAAGGTACTCAAAGTCAGCCTGGTGCTGGACGGCGGCACCGCCCGCTATCGCGTCGAGCGTTTCGGCGAGCCCGTGGTGGAGGATTCGACGCTCGGCTTCGCCCTGCGCGATGGCCGCCTGGACCGCGATTTCACCCTGCTTGGCCAGCAGCGGCGCAGCGTCGATGACCGCTGGGAGCAGCCGTGGGGCGAGCGCCGGCTCACCCGCAACCACTTCAACGAACTGACCGTGCAGCTGGCCGAGACCACCGGCAGCAAGCGCCGGCTGGATGTGGTGTTCCGCGTCTACGACGATGGCCTCGGCTTCCGCTACGTATTCCCCGAGCAGCCGAACCTGCGCGAAGCCATCATTGATGACGAGCTGACCGAGTTCGCCATCGCGCAGGATTCCACCGCGTGGTGGATCCCTGCCGGCGAACCGATCCACTACGAGTACCTGTACCAGCGCACGCCGCTGCGCGAGGTTCCGCTGGTGCATACGCCGATGACCCTGCGCAGCCGCGATGGCCTGCACGTGGCGATTCACGAGGCCGCGCTGGTGGACTATGCCGGCATGTGGCTGCGCCGCACCGAGGGCCAACGCCTGCGCGCGCAGCTGTCACCCTCGGCAGAAGGCTGGAAGGTGCGCCGCGGCCTGCCCTTCGCCACGCCGTGGCGCACGCTGCAGATTGCCGACCGTGCGGGTGGCCTGGTCGAATCAGACCTCATCCTCAACCTCAACGAGCCCAATGCACTGGGCGATGTGAGCTGGGTGAAACCGGCCAAGTACCTGGGCGTGTGGTGGTCAATGCACCTGGACAACGAGAGCTGGGCGACCGGGCCGAAGCATGCGGCCACCACCGCGAAGACGAAGAAGGTGATCGACTTCGCCGCCGCGCACGGCTTCCGTGGCGTGCTGGTGGAAGGCTGGAATCCGGGCTGGGACGGCATGTGGGTGGGCAATGGCTACGACTTCGATTTCACCCGTGCCACGCCTGATTTCGATATCGAGGCGCTGTCCGCCTACGGCCTGAAGAAGGGCGTGCACCTGATCGGCCACCACGAAACCGGCTGCGCCATCGAGCACTACGAGGAGCAGCTGGGCGCTGCGCTGGACCTGTACGCACGGCTGGGCGTGGACCAGTTCAAGACCGGCTATGTCTGTGACGACGGCCAGGTCGACCGCCGCAACCCCTCGGGCGGCCCGCTGTGGCGCGAGTGGCACGACGGTCAGTTCATGGCCCGCCACCATCTGACGGTGGTGCAGGAAGCGGCACGCCGGCACCTGTCGGTGAACCCGCATGAGCCGATCAAGGACACCGGCCTGCGCCGCACCTATCCCAACTGGATCGCGCGCGAAGGCGCACGCGGCATGGAGTACAACGCCTGGGGCCAGCCGCCGAACCCGCCGGAACATGAGGTCAACCTGGTGTTCACCCGCATGCTGGCCGGGCCGATGGATTACACCCCCGGCATCCTCAGCCTGAAGGGCCGCCACGGCCAGGCCATTCCCAGCACGCTGGCACGCCAGCTGGCGCTGTACGTGGTGCTGTACAGCCCGATCCAGATGGCCGCCGACCTGCCCGAGCACTACCTGCAGCATCGCCAGGCATTCCGCTTCATCGAAGACGTGGCGGTGGACTGGGAGCAGAGCCGCGTGCTCGATGGCGAAGTGGGCGACTACGCGACGATCGTGCGCCGCGACCGCAACAGCCGCGACTGGTTCCTCGGCAGCATCACCGACGAGCACGGCCGCGTGCTGCCGGTGTCGCTGGGCTTCCTGGAGCCGGGCGTGCGCTATCGCGCCGAGATCTACCGCGATGGCGAGGGCGCGGATTTCCGCAGCAATCCCTTCGCATTCGCGCGCGAAACCCGAGAGGTGACCAGCGCCGACGTGCTGACGCTGGTGCTGGCACCGGGGGGTGGACAGGCCATTCGTTTCACGCCGCTTTGAATGCCGCGGTAGTGCCGGCCGCTGGACGGCAACCCGGTGAACGCGATTGCCGGCCAGCGGCCGGCACTACCGCAAACAGAACCTGAAAGCGATTACATCCCTGCAAACGCCATTGAATACGTATGCAGGGTGATTCCCGCGAAGAACGCGCTGCCTACCATAGCGGCGACGACAGCGGCCACCGCGTCGCACGTCCACGGTCACTCCTGGACGTTCACGAATCGATCTGCAACATTGCCTGGGAGGGGAAAATGTTGAACCACAAGCGCAGCGCGCTGAGCATCGCGCTGGCCGTTGTCCTGGCGCCGACGCTGGCGTCGGCACAGTCCACGCAGAGCACCACCACGCCGGCCGCCACCGCCGCCACCAACCTGGATACGGTGCAGGTCACCGGCATCCGCCGCGGCATCGAGAACGCAATCGCGATCAAGCAGGACGCCACCTCGGTGGTCGAAGCGATCTCCGCCGAAGACATCGGCAAACTGCCTGACGTCAGCATCGCCGAATCCATCTCGCGCCTGCCCGGCCTGGCTGCCCAGCGCGTGGCCGGTCGTGCGCAGGTGATCAGCGTGCGTGGCCTGTCGCCCGACTTCGCCACCACCCTGCTCAATGGCCGTGAAGTGGTCAGCACCGGCGACAACCGCGGCGTCGAGTTCGACCAGTACCCGTCCGAGCTGGTCAACGGCGTGACCGTGTACAAGACCCCGGACGCGGCGCTGGTCGGCCAGGGCCTGTCGGGCACCATCGACATGCAGACCGCACGCCCGCTCAGCTTCGGCGAGCGCGTGATCGCAGTCAGCGGCCGCTACCAGAAGAGCTCCCTGGGCCGCGCTGCCAACATCGACCCGTATGGCAACCGTTTCAGCGCCAGCTACATCGACCAGTTCTTCGACAACACCCTGGGCATCGCCATTGGTTATGCGCACAGCGACATGCCGATCCAGGAGAACCAGGTCGGCGTGTACGAGCCCTGGACCACCGAACACACCGACAAGGGCGAGCGTCGCGGAATCGCACCTGGCACCTACTTCACCGATGGCATCAAGGCCCTGCGTCGCACCGGCAACAACAAGCGCGACGGTGTGATGGCAACGATCCAGTTCCGCCCCAGCAACAGCTGGACCAGCACCTTCGATGCGTTCCATACCGAAGCCGAGCAGATCGACACCGCCAACCAGTTCGAGCTGAGCCTCAGCGGCAACGGCGAGGACAGCAACAATCCCAACGCGATCCTGCCGGTGTTCAGCAATGTCGGCCGCAATGCCGATGGCAGCTTCACCGGTGGCACGATCAACAATGCGTACCCGCTGGTGCGCGGCATGTACAACAAGCGCAAGGACAAGATCGATGCGTTCGGCTGGAACAACGAGTTCAACGTCGGTGGCGTGAAGCTGGTCGCCGACCTGAACTACTCCAAGGCGACCCGCCGCGAGATCAACCTGGAAAACAACCTGCAGCTGGTGCCGCGCCCGCAGTTCGACACGATCGGGCTGGTGGTGAACAACAACAGCTTCTCGCAGATCACGCCGGGGCGCGACTATTCCAATCCGGACAGCCTGTTCCTGACCAACACGATCTATGGTTCCGGCTACGGCAAGGTGCCAGAGGTGGAAGATCGCTTGAAGGGCGCCAAGCTGGCGGCGACGCTGCCGGTTCCCGAGGCCATGTCCAGCTGGTTCTCGGATGTGGACGTGGGCGTGAACTATGCCGACCGCCGCAAGCAGAAGGCCCAGGCCGAAGGCAACATCCTGCTCGGCGCCCAAGGCGAATCCACCATCGCTCCGGACCTGCAGTACCGCCCGGTCAACCTCGGTTTCGCCGGCATCGGCTACATCCCGTCGTGGAATGTGCCGGCAGCCGTCGGTCGTTACATGACCTTCAACCCGGTCGACAACCTGGACTACCTGATTCCGAAGTCCTGGACGGTCGAGGAGAAGATCACCACGGCGTGGGCACGCCTGAACATCAATACCGACATCGGCGTGGTCGGCGTGCGCGGCAACATCGGCGTGCAGATGCAGCACACCGACCAGAGCTCGGATTCGCGCTACTGGGACAGCTCGCAGCCGGCGGGCAGCAACATCCAGCCCTTCTCTGCCGGCAAGACCTACAAGGATTGGCTGCCAAGCTTGAACCTGGTGTTCATGTTCCCGCACCAGCAGACGCTGCGCTTCGCCGCCGCCAAGCAGGTCGCGCGCCCGCGCGTGGACCAGATGCGTGCCGGCCTGGAATTCGGCGTGGATACCAACAACGGCCGCCCCGGTGGCAGCGGTGGCAATCCGCTGCTGGATCCGTGGCGCGCCACCGCGCTGGATCTGTCCTATGAGAAGTACTTCGGCGAGAAGGCCTACGTGGCTGCGGCGATCTTCTACAAGGACCTGAAGAGCTACGTCTACACGCAGTCGGTGGACAACTACGACTTCAGCGGCCTGCTCGGCAACTACGTGCCACCGCCGGGCATGACCGCACCGGTGCTGACCACCGGCACCTTCTCCACGCCGCAGAACGGCAAGGGCGGCACGTTGAAGGGGCTGGAGCTGACCGGTTCGTTCCCGTTGGAGATGCTGACCGACAGCCTGCGTGGCTTCGGCGTGCAGGCCAGCGCAACGTTCAACAAGAGCGACATCACCATCCTGGATCCGGAAAGCGCCAACAGCGTGGGCACCGGCCCGATCAGCCTGCCGGGCCTGTCCAAGCGTGTCTACAACTTCACCGCCTACTACGAGCGCAGTGGCTTTGAAGCACGCGTGAGCCAGCGACGCCGCTCGGACTTCATCGGTGAGATCGGCAACTTCAACGGCAACCGCACGCTGCGTTACGTGGTGGGCGAGAACGTGACCGATGCACAGGTCAGCTACACCTTCAGCGACAGCAGCAGCCTGCGCGGGCTGACCCTGCTGCTGCAGGGCAGCAACCTGACCAACGAACCGTACCGCACCTACGCCGGCAGCAAGGACCGCCCGCTGGAATACATCGAGTGGGGCCGCACCTACATGCTGGGCGTGAACTACAAGTTCTGACCACGACCGGGTAGTGCCGGCCGCTGGCCGGCAGCGACTCATCGGAAACCCGCTGCGCAGGCAGCGGGTTTTCTTTTGCGCGGATGCCGGCCGTTGGTCGGCAAGGCCCATCCACGCATGGCGTGGATCTACTGGTTGGGGTGTCTCTGGGTAGATCCACGCCATGCGTGGATGCCTTTCGCCGGAAGCCCACCCACAAAAAAGGGACGGGGCGCTTCGGCCCCGTCCCCGCAAGTACCGCCACCGGAGAAAACGGTCAGCTGCGTCGGGCGCAATACACCGCGCGCGGCGGCAGCTGGAGTTCATTGCCCTGCACCGTGCCCGCATCCGGGCCTGGCACCGCCACCTGCTGCCAGTTGCCCGGCGGCAGCGGATGGCTCACCGCTTCGGCCGACAGGTTGAAGGCCAGCAGGAGGGTTTCATCTGCAAGCATACGCTCGAACAGCAGCACTGGCTCGGCGCTTTCGATGAATCGGATGCTGCCATGCAGGAGTGCCGGCTGGCTATGCCGCCAGGCCAGGAACCCGCGGAACGCAGCCAGGACCGAGTCCGGGTCGCGCTCCTGCACCGCCACGGCCGCGGCACGGTGCTCGGGCGGGATCGGCAGCCACGGCTGGCCGGCGGTGAAACCGGCCAGCGGCGCGTCGGTCCACGGCAGTGGGGTCCGGCAGCCATCGCGGCCCTTGAAGTTGGGCCAGAAGGTAATGCCATAGGGGTCCTGCAGGGCCTCGAACGGCACCTCGGCCTCGGCCAGGCCCAGTTCCTCGCCCTGGTACAGGCAGACCGAGCCGCGCAGCGAGCACAGCATCGCCACCAGCATCCTCGCCAGGCGCGGGTCAGCCGGGTGGCCGCCCCAGCGGCTGACCGCCCGCTCCACGTCGTGATTCGAAACTGCCCAGCACGGCCAGCCTTCGGTCATCGCCGCTTCCAGCCGCGAAACCGTATCGCGGATGTAGGCCGCGCTGTAGTCGTCCACCAGCAGCTCGAAGCTGTAGCCCATGTGCAGGCGGCCATCGCGGGTGTACTCGGCGGTGGTGGCCAGCGAGTCCTCCGAAGATATCTCGCCCAGGCTGACCGCCCCCGGGTACTCGTCCAGCAGCGCGCGCAGGCGCTCCAGGAACGGCAGGTTCTCCGGCTGGGTGTTGTTGTAGTAGTGGTACTGGTAGGCGTACGGGTTGTCCGGGCTGAAGCCGCGCCCCACCCGCTTGTCGGCGGGCTTGGCCGGGTTGTCACGCAGGCGCGCATCATGGAAGCAGAAGTTGATCGCATCCAGGCGGAAGCCATCCACGCCGCGGTCCAGCCAGAAGCGCACGTTGTCCAGGGTGGCCTGCTGCACGTCCGGGTGATGGAAGTTCAGGTCCGGCTGGTCCACCAGGAAGTTGTGCAGGTAGTACTGCTCTCGGCGCGGCTCCCACTGCCAGGCGCCGCCGCCGAACAGCGACAGCCAGTTGTTGGGCGGCGTGCCGTCCTCGCGCGGGTCCGCCCATACGTACCAGTCGGCCTTGGGGTTGGTCCGGTCCTGGCGGCTCTCGCGGAACCAGGCGTGCTCGATCGAGGTATGGCTCAGCACCTGGTCGATCATCACCTTCAGGCCCAGACCGTGCGCCTTGGCCAGCAGGCGGTCGAAGTCGTCCAGGCTGCCGAACAGCGGGTCGACGTCGCGGTAGTCGGCGATGTCGTAGCCGAAGTCGGCCATCGGCGATTTGAAGAACGGCGAGATCCAGATCGCGTCCACGCCCAGCGTTGCGATGTGGTCCAGGCGCTGGATGATGCCCGGCAGGTCGCCTACCCCGTCGCCGTTGGCGTCAAGGAAACTGCGCGGGTAGATCTGGTAGATGACGGCTCCGCGCCACCATGGATAGTGCGACATCGACAGCCCCCCTCCGGGCGTGCGGGACCCGCCGGGAGCGGGCCGAAATCCTGATGCCGCAAGCTTAGCGGTGGCCTCACGGGCATGGCGCAACCTGCATACGTATTCACGCAGGCGGCATCCGTGGCCGGGCCGCGGACGCCGGTCTGCCCGGTTTGCGCCCGAATTCACAGGCAACGCCTATAATCAGCGATGAGCCTGAAAGCCTGATCGCATGACCATCACCGAAGACACCCGTCCCGCCCTGGGCCTGCCCCAGATCCAGTCGCTTGCCGCGGCCGACATGGCCGCCGTCGACGCCCTGATCCGGCGCCGCCTGTCCTCGGACGTCGTGCTGATCAACCAGATCGCCGACCACATCATTTCCGCCGGCGGCAAGCGCCTGCGCCCGATGCTGGTGATGCTGGCCGGCCATGCGGTCGGCCAGGCCGGTCCGGACCACCACCAGTTGGCGGCGATCATCGAGTTCATCCACACCTCCACCCTGCTGCACGACGACGTGGTGGACGAATCCAGCCTGCGCCGTGGCCGCAGCACCGCCAACGCGCTGTGGGGCAACGCGCCCAGCGTGCTGGTCGGCGACTTCCTGTACTCACGCAGCTTCCAGCTGATGGTCGAGCTGGAGCGCATGTCGGTGATGCAGATCCTGGCCGATGCCACCAACCGCATCGCCGAGGGTGAAGTGCTGCAGCTGCTGCACGTGCACAACCCGGATACCGACGAAGCCGCCTACCTGCGCGTGATCGAGCGCAAGACCGCGGTGCTGTTCGCCGCCGGCACCCGCCTGGGCGCGCTGGCCAGCGGCGTGGATGAAGCCACCCAGCAGGCCCTGTTCGACTACGGCATGCACCTGGGCTACGCGTTCCAGATTGCCGACGACGTGCTGGACTACTCGGCCAATGCCGAGGAGCTGGGCAAGAACCTGGGCGACGACCTTGCCGAGGGCAAGGCAACGCTGCCGCTGATCCACGCCATGGCCCATTCGGACGCCGCCACCCGCGAGCGCCTGCGCACCATCGTGCAGGACGGCGACGCCTCGGCGATGCCGGAAGTGCTGGCCGCGATCCGTACCACCGGCGGCCTCGAGTACAGCCGCCACCGCGCCGAGGAATACGCCGAAGCCGCCGAACGTGCGCTCGATGGCCTGGCCGACAATGATGCCGTGGCTGCCCTGCGCGGCCTGGCCCGCTACGCGGTGCAGCGCTCGCATTGATGGGTTGAGGTGTGCCGACCAACGGTCGGCACGGAAACATCGGTGACTACCGACCGATCGCGTTTACCGCATCGTAGTGCCGACCGCTGGCCGGCAACCTCATGATGCTGCGGATGTCACGGGAATGCCGGCCAGCGGCCGGCACTACCGCTGCACGGATCAACGTTTCTCGAAGCGCTCCTCGAAGAACTCATCCAGCGCCTTCCAGGCGCGCTTGGCCGCCCGTTCGTTGTACTGGCAGCCTGGCGGACTGTTGGCATCGCGCTCGGCAAAGCAGTGCACCGCGCCGCTGTAGTTGGTGAATTCCCAATCGACCTTGGCCGCGTTCATTTCTTTCTGGAAGCTGCCGATGTCCTCGGCAGTCACGCTTTTGTCGTCGGCGCCGTTGAGCACCAGCACCGACGGGTGGCTGCCACCAGCCTGTGCGGGCAGCGGCGAACCCAGCCCGCCGTGCAGGCTGACCACCCCTGCCAGCGGCGCACCGGCACGGGCCAGCTCCAGCACCGTGGTGCCACCGAAACAGAAGCCCACCGCACCGATCCGGCTGGCATCCAGCGGTGCCTTGCCGGCCTGGGCCTTGAGCACGTTCACCGCCTCCAGCGCACGCGCACGCAGCAGCGGCCGATCATTGCGGAGCTTGGTCGCCACCGGCCCGGCCTCGGCATCGGTCTTCGGCCGCACGCTCTTGCCGTAGACATCGGCCACCAGCACCACATAGTCATCGCCGGCCAGCTGCTTGGCCTTCTCGACCGCCGATTCGTTCACGCCTTTCCAGTTCGGCACCATCACCAGCCCGGGGCGCTTATCGTTGTCGCCGTCGTCATAGACCAGCACGCCGCTGAAAGTCGTGCCGTGGTGCTTCCACTCCACCGGCTGCGTCTTCATCGCCGCCCACGCCGGCATCGCCGCCAGCCCCAGAACCACCGCCACACTGCATCGCCAACGATTCATGCGCCTGCTCCGCAAGAAAAAGGGGACGGAGGGGATTAAGCCGTATTCGCCCCTCCCGCGTCGCATTCTGCATTGGCGACGTGACGCAGGTGTGGTTGGATACGACTTAATCCCCTCCGTCCCCTTTTTTCTGCATGAACCTTGTTGATCGCTTTCTGTCTGGCCTGATCCCCCGCCTGCCTGCCGAGGATGCCCCGCAGTGGGCCCACGTGCAGGGCGCCAGCGGCGAAGACCTGCAGCGCCTGCGTGCGCAGTGGCCTCAGGTGCCAGACAGCCTGCTGGAACTGTTGTCCCGCGTGGATGGCACCCACTTCCGTGAGTACCCCGGCGGCGAGGTCTGCGTGCTGGTGCTCGGCTCGGACGTGGAGGACGGCGGCTATCCCTACTACCTGCGTTCGGTTGCGCAGATCTTCGAAGACCAGCAGCAGTGGGACGACAGCATCCGTTCGATCTACGAAGAGTGGCTGGATGACGAGCCAGAGATCCTGGGTGAGGGCATCGACGCCGATCTGCCGATGAACCGCCGCCTGTGCTTCTCGCACTGCATGAACAACGGCGGCACCTCGATGCTGTACCTGGATTTTGATCCCGCGCCGGGCGGCGCGGTCGGCCAGGTGGTGCGCTACCTGCACGATCCGGACAGCTATGCGGTGATCGCGCCCAGCTTCGATGCGTACCTGCAGCAGTTGATCGACGGCGGCTACGCGTTCATCGAAGACGAACAGTAGATCCACGCCATGCGTGGATGAATTTCTCCGGAGGTTGCCGGCCAGCGGCCGGCACTACCTTCAAGCGATACCCAGCCCGGGAATCGCGCTGATGCTCTCCGGGTCAAACCCAGCCAGCTCAGCGAAATGACGGCCACGCGCCACGTAATCCCGGTAGGCACCAAAGCTCGGCGCGCCCGGCGACAGCAATACCACCCCGCCTTCAGAACCCAACGCGGCACGTGCCAGCGCCATTGCCTCGGGCAGATCCGCCGCCGCGTGCAGACCGAAGCGACCGGCATCGGCCAGCGGCTGCAGCATCGCGTGGATGCGCGGGCCGTTGCTGCCCATCGTCACGATCTCCACCGGCGGCACGTCGTGCGCCATGTGCTGCATGAAATCGGTCCAGTCCAGGCCACGGTCATGCCCGCCCACCAGCAACGCGATGCGCTGCCCGGCGAAGCACTCCAGCGCGGCCAGGCTGGCATGCGGCGTGGTGCTGATCGAATCGTTGACGTAGGTCAGGCCATCGGCCGCGCCGATGCGCTGCAGGCGATTCGGCAGCGGACGGAAATCCTGCACCGCCGGTGCCAGCGCCACGGCGTCCAGCCCCAGCGCTTCCAGCGCCGCCAGTACCGCACAAAGGTTGCCGCGGTTGTGGCGACCCGGCAGCGGCGTGTTGCGGGTATCGAACACGGCCTGCTCGCCGCGATGCACGATGTCACCGCGCATATGCCAGCCCTGCGGCTGGTTGAACCAGACCACTTCGCTATCGGGCAGCCACAGCGCAGCCAGATGCGGATCGGCGGCATTGAGCACGGCGATGCGCGGTGCGGCTTCAGTCACCAGCCGCAGCTTGTCCTCGATGTAACGTTGTTCGCTGCCATGCCAGTCCAGGTGTTCGGGGAACAGGTTCAGCACCACCGCCACCTGCGGGTGGGCGCCACTGCGTGCCACTTCGCCGGTCTGGTAGCTGGACAGTTCCACCGCCCAGTACTCGGGCGTGGGCTGCGGATCCAGCACTTCCAGCAGCGGCAGGCCGATGTTGCCGACCAGGCCGGTGCGGTGGCCGGCGGCACGCAGCAGGTGCGCGACCAGCGCGGTGGTGGTGCTCTTGCCCTTGGTGCCGGTCACGCACACGGTGTCGTGCACGATGCCATCGGCACCCGCATGCTCGGCAAACCACAGCGCGGTGCCACCGATGAAAGTGGTGCCCTGCGCCGCCGCGGCCAGCGCGATCGGCTGGTACGGGCTGATGCCGGGCGATTTGATCACCACGTCGAACGCGGCCAGCGCTTCAGCAGAAGGCTCGCCACGCACATCCAGCACGCCCTGTGTTTCCGCACGCGCGGCCTCCACTTCGGCCGCCGGGCAGAACAGGCTCAGGCCAAGCGTGGGCAGGCGCTCGCGCAGCACCGCAAACGCGGCGCGGCCCTCACGGCCCCAGCCCCACAGCGCAACGCGCTTTCCTTCAAGCTTCGAAATCTTCACGCACCCGTTCCCACAGCGCAGCCGGAACGCGGTGCTCGCCCTGCAGCTGCAGCAGCGGTGCCAGTTCCAGTTCGGCGGCATCCAGCTGCGGCTGGATCTCATTGCAGAAGCGCTTCACCAGCACGTCTTCCTTCCACTCCGGGCGCTGCGCCAGGGTCGCCATCGCCGCACGCGATTCGCGGCCTTCGCCCACGCACTCGAACGGCTTGTGGTCCTGGAATTCCAGCAGCGCGTCGAAGCCGCCGGCCTGCTCGGCATCGTCCAGCAGGTTGCGGCCGAAGATGCGCACCAGGCGCGTCTTGGGCATGAACGGGGCCAGCGCCAGGAACACGAAATGGCACTTCGGGCAGACACCGCACCAGCGGTTCACCGGGCGCTCGCCGAGGATGTGGAAGTTGCGGTTGCAGCTGGAGAAATGCGCGTCGTAGAAATCGGTCTTGGCGAACTGGCGGGCCACTGCCAGCTCCGACATCGGGCGCAGCAGCGAATAGTACTGCAGGTCCGCCGCTACGTGCGTCTGCACATGGCTGCCGAACGCCTGCTCGAATGCCCAGCCCTTGGACCACTGGTGGTTCACTTCGCCGGTGCCCGGAATCTGGCTGCCGTAGCTGGCCGAACGTTCGTTGGAGAACACCACCTGGTCCACGCCCTGCAGCAGCGCGGCCAGCACCATGATCGCCGAGTTCACCGCAGTGACCGGGATATGCCCGTTCCACGCACCCTGGCGGTTCAGCTCGAACAGTTCCGGCGCCAGCGCGCGGCCCAGGTTCAGCGTCGGCAGGCCGGTGCGTTCAGCGCAGGCACGGATCAGCTGCGAGCCACCGATCCAGGTCACCGTCTCGTCCACGCCGGCACGGCGCAGCGCTTCGATGCTGACCAGCGAATCCTTGCCGCCACCGATCGCCACCAGCGCGTGCGGCTGCAGGCCCAGCACCGGCGCCTGCACTGCCTCGCCCTGCACCGGCAGGCGGAAGCGCCCGCGCAGGTTCAGGCCGTTGCGGTAGGCAAATTCACCCAGGCCATTGAGGTAGACCGTCTCCACCAGCGCAGCGGTATCGGCATCGATGGCGTAGCTGTCGATGCTGACCGTCTCCGGCACGCCCGCCTTGTAGTAGCTGACACCGGCGATCAGGTGCAGCAGCTGCAGCGGCGCTGCACAGCGGCGGTACGCGCTTCGTCCAGCACGAACGGGGCGCCCGGCACGGTGATGGTTTCCACCATCTCCGGGCCGTCATCAAAGGCGTAGACCAGCTTGGCCACGCCGGTGTCCGCGGCGAATTCGCGGCGGACGAAGCGGAAGCGGGAAACCTGGTGTTTGTCGAAAGCAGTCATGGTGTATCCGGTCAGGCACGGGCCCGCGCGATGGCGCGGGGCGTGTCGGTGGGCGGGTGCAGGGCGCGCGGTGGTCATTCGATCACGTCTTCGCGCGGCAGCATCCGCTGGTTGTAGGTGTTGGCCATCGAATAGCCGTAGGCGCCGGCATCGGCGATCAGCATCACGTCGTCCGGTGCGGTCGACACCGGCAGCTTGCGGCGCTTGCCGAACACATCGCTGGATTCGCAGATCGGGCCGACCACGTCGAATGCCGCTTCGGCATAACCGCCCTGGCGGCTGAGGTTCTCGATGTCGTGCCAGGCGTCGTACAGGGCCGGGCGCATCAGTGCGTTCATGCCGGCATCCAGGCCAACACGGCGCACGCCGTCCTTCTCCACCACCTGGGTGACATGGGTCAGCAGCACGCCGGACTCGGCCACCAGGTAGCGGCCCGGCTCGATCGCCAGGCGGAATGCCGGATGCAGCGCCTTGACCTCGGCCAGACCCTCGGCCCAGGCGTCCAGGTCGAACGGCTCGTCTTCGTCGCTGTACGGAATCGGCAGGCCACCGCCGATATCGATGGTGTGTACGCTGCCGATGCGACGGGCGAAACCGGCCAGCTCATCGCACATCAGGCGCCAGTGCTGTGCGGTTTCCACGCCGCTGCCCAGATGCGCATGCAGGCCGACCACGCGGCTGCCCAGATCGGTGGCCGCGCGCACGAACTCATCGACGCGGGCGATCGGGAGGCCGAACTTGGAGTCCTTGCCGCCGGTGCGGACCTTGGCATGGTGGCCTTCGCCACGGCCCAGATCCACGCGCAGCCACAGCTCGCGGTTGCGGAACAGGTCCGGCCAGCGCTGCAGCGCTTCGACGTTGTCGACGGTGACGGTCACGCCCAGCGCGAACGCGGCTTCGTACTCGCTGCGCGGGCAGAAGCTGGGGGTGAACAGCACACGCTTGGGCGACAGTTCCGGCAGGTGCTGGAACACGTGCTTCAGTTCGCCGTGCGATACACACTCAAGGCCGAAGCCCTCGGCTTCCAGCAGCTGCAGGATGGCCGGGTGGCTGTTGGCCTTGATCGCGTAGTAGCGCTGGTCAATCGGCTTGATCGCGGCCAGCGCGCGGGCACGGGCGCGCACGGTCCGCAGGTGGTAGACATAGCGCGGCGTACCGGCGTCGGCCAGCTGCAGCAGGTGCGCCCGCTGGCCCCGCCACCACGGCGTGCCACGCGGGCGCACGGTGCCGGCGATCTCGCGCCAGCGTGGGCCGAACACTTCGGTCTCTTCCACCGGCATCGCACCGCTGTCGATCAGCTCGGCGTGCAGGATCGGCAGCAGGCCATCGGCATCGGCTTCGTCGATGACGAAGGTCAGGTTCAGGTCGTTGGACGACTGCGAGATCATGTGCACGCGCTCGCGGCCGAATGTGGCCCACACGTCCGACAGCTTGTGCAGCAGCGAACGCATGCCGCGGCCAACCAGGGTGATCGCTGCGCACGGCACGATCACCTTCACCTTGCAGATCTGCGACAGGTCGGCCGACAGCGCGGCCAGCACATCGGTGTTGACCAGGTTCTCGGACGGATCCAGCGATACGGTGACGTTGGTTTCGGCCGAACCGATCAGGTCCACCGACAGGCCATGCTTCTTGAACAGGTTGAACACATCGGCCAGGAAGCCGACCTGCTGCCACATGCCGATGCCTTCCATCGACACCAGCACGATGCCGTTGCGGCGGCTGATCGCCTTCACGCCCGGGACCGGCGCAGCGCTGCCATCGATGCTGGTGCCCGGCAGTTCCGGGCGCTCGGTATCGAGGATGGCCATCGGTACGCCGGCATCGCGGCACGGCTTGATCGAGCGCGGGTGCAGCACCTTGGCGCCAGTGGTGGCGATTTCCTGCGCCTCGTAATAGTCCAGGCGGGTCAGCAGGCGCGCGTCCGGCACATCCTTCGGGTTGGCACTGAACATGCCCGGCACATCGGTCCAGATCTCCACGCGGCTGGCACCGAGCAGCGCACCGAAGTACGCCGCCGAGGTATCCGAGCCACCGCGGCCGAGGATGGCGGTACCGCCATCGGCGTGCCGCGAGATGAAGCCCTGGGTGATCAGCAGGCGGGTCGGCTGCGCGCGGAAGCGCTGCACCCATTCCGCGTCGGCGCGCCACTGGCAGTTCACCGACAGGCGCTGCGACCAGTCGCTCTGGTTCGGCTGCGGCGGCATCGCGTCCAGCCACTGGCGGGCATCCATCCAGCCCATGTCCAGGCCCGACGCGCGCAGGTAGGCCGCACCCAGGGTGGAGGACAGCAGCTCGCCCTGGCCCAGCACTTCGGCCTGCCAGTCGAGCGGACGGGTGGCTGCACGCGCGTCGTCGAGCAGGCCCTGCAGCGCCGCCAGGCGATCGGCCAGCACCTCGCGGCCCAGGCCGAGTTCAACCAGGAAGGCCTCGTGGCGTTCGACCAGCGCTGCCACGCGGTCCCGGCTGTCGGGCGCGCCATCGGCGATCGCGGTCAGTTCGTTGGTGACCCCGGACAGCGCCGACACCACCACCAGCACGCGCGAGCCGGTCTCTTCCGCGCGTTTTTTCGCCAGCTTCCCGATCGTGTCCCAGCGATGACGACGCGACACCGAGGTGCCGCCGAACTTCAGTACGATCCAACGATCGACAAGGGGGGAAGCTGACATGGATTGGCTATGTAGAATGTGGGGAAGCCGCCCTCGGGGGCGGAACCTTTGATTCTAAGCGCAATATCCCCGTAGATGGCCGTCCTCCGTTACCTGCAGCTCGATGTCTTCGCCCCCCGCCCCGGCACCGGCAACCCACTGGGCGTCATCCTGGACGCCGACGAGCTCTCCAGCAGCCAGATGCAGGCCCTGGCCGCCTGGCTGAACCTGTCCGAGACGGTGTTCTTCCTGCGCCCCAGTGCGCCGGGCGCCGACTACCACATCCGCATCTTCACTCCGACCCGCGAGCTGGCATTTGCCGGCCACCCCAGCGTCGGCGCCGCCTGGGCGGCGGTGACCTGCGGCCTGGCGCAACCACGCGACGGTGCCCTGCTGCAGCAATGCGCGGCGGGGTTGCTGCCGGTACGGGTGAGCGGCCCGGCCGAGGCACTGCAGATCCAACTGGCCAGCCCACCGGCGCAGCAACTGGACACAGCGGCGGACGGAGCGCCGGAAACGCTGCTGGCGCTGGCTGCCAGCGGGCACGTACCCGAACTATGGGACAACGGCGCTCGCTGGTGGCTGCTGCCGCTGCGCGACGCCTCCGCCGTACGCAACCTGGTGCCGGACATGGCCGCACTGGCCGACTGGAGCCTCACCACTGATGCCACCGGCCTGGCCGTGTTCGCCGACGAGGCCGGCAGCGACCACACCCGGGTGGTGCGCGCCTTCTGCCCCGCTGATGCGGCCGCCGTACCGGAGGACCCGGTTACCGGCAGCGCCAATGCCCTGATCGGTGCCTGGCTGCGGCAGCGCGATGCCCTGCCCGGCCGCGAGGGCCACTACGTGGCCAGCCAGGGCCGCGAAGTCGGCCGCGATGGCCGTGTGCAGGTGCAGGTCGGTGCGCAGGGCACGGTCTGGATCGGCGGCCAGGTGCAGGCGGTCATCGACGGCCACATCCGCTGGTAGCCCACGGAAAAAAGGGGACGGAGGGAATTAAGTCGCTTATGGCACATGGGGCAAAAGCGACTTAATTCCCTCCGTCCCCTTTTGGGTGCCCCGCGCTACGCTATGCGGCCTGTTTACTGGAGTGCCGCCTGATGTCCACCCGCCGTTTCCTGCAGCTGGATGTGTTTTCCCCGCGCGCCGGCGCCGGCAATCCGCTGGCCGTGGTGCTCGATGCCGAGGGCCTGGACGACGCCAGCATGCAGGCCATCGCGCGCTGGACGCGCCTGCCCGAAACCACCTTCGTGTTCCCGCCGCAGGTCGCCGGTGCCAGTTACCGGCTGCGCATGTTCAGCCCGCAGAAGGAAGTTCCGTTTGCCGGCCACCCCAGCGTCGGCACCGCGCATGCGGTGCTGCAGGCCGGCCTGGCCGCAGCGGTCGATGGTGTGCTGGTGCAGGACGGCATTGCCGGTGCCCTGCCGCTGCGCGTCAGAGGTGAAGGTGCGCAGCAGCGCATTGCCATCCGCACGCCGCGCGCGCAGCTGGCCGAGACTGCCGAGGCGACCGATCCACGCCTGCAGGCCGCACTGAAGGACTGGCCGCTGGGCACGCTGCCGCCGGCGCGCATGCAGGGCGGACGCAGCTGGTGGGTGGCGCAGGTGGCCGATGAGGCCGCATTGCGCGCATTGCAGCCGGACTGGGATGCGGTGGCCGCACTGGCCGAGTCCACCGACAGCATGGGCGTGTTTGCCTATGCCTTCAGCGATGGCGGTGAGGGCTTCGATCTGGCGGTACGTGCCTTCGTCGGCAATGGACGCCGCTTCGAGGACGCCGCCTCCGGTGCCGCCAATGCGGTGCTGGCCGCATGGCTGGACCTGCGCGATGCGCTGCCCCGTGGTCGCGCACCGTTCGAAGTCAGCCAGGGCCGCGAAGTCGGCCACGACGCGCGCCTGACCCTTTTCGTCGATGAAGACGGGGAAGTCTGGTCCGGTGGCCAGGTGCAGACGGTCATCACCGGCACCATCGATTGGTAAAGGGATGCTGTAGAGCCGAGCCCATGCTCGGCTGCTCTCCGGCCAGATCATGGCAGCCAGAGGAGCCGAGCATGGGCTCGGCTCTACAGATACGCCGGCTCAGCCCAGCTCGGCTTCCAGGCTGATCGGCACTGCGCTCAGCGCCTTGGATACCGGGCAGTTCTGCTTGGCGTCATCGGCAATCGCACGGAACTGCGTCGCGTCGATGCCCGGCACCACCGCCTTCACCTTCAGCCGGATCTGCGACAGCTGCGGGCCGCCTTCCAGCGACAGATCGACCTTGGCTTCGGTATCCAGCGAAGTCGGGGTGAAGCCGGCTTCGCCGAGCTTGGCCGACAGCGCCATGGTGAAACAGCCGGCGTGCGCGGCAGCGATCAGTTCTTCCGGATTGGTGCCCTTTTCGTCGCCGAAGCGGCTGTTGAAGCCGTAGCGGGTCTTGTCCAGCAGCCCACTCTGCGGCGTGCTCAACTGCCCCTTGCCCGACTTCAGATCGCCTTCCCAGTGCGCGGTGGCGTGTCGCGAGATTCCCATGTGCTGCTCCTGCGTGACGGTGATGAACGGTCACCCTCGCACGGGAGGCGTTAGCCCTGCGTCGCTCCGCCGCACGCCACAGGTCCGCCGGAAACCGGACAACTGGTCACTTCTTCGCCAGGCCGGCGCGCATTTTTCCCTTGTTTTCAGTGGTTTCGCGCATTCCTCCGACGGGCGGGCGCGGGCCATCGCGCGCGCTGCCACACCCCCTTCCTCCACTGCCGGCCATGTACTGAATCGGCCTGGATATGAAAAAACATGCACTTTCCACGCTTCGGGCTATTGGCGGCGCCCGAGAGTTGCCCTACATTGCGCTTGCCGACGGGGTTCGGCGCCGACCAAACAACCAACCGTTCACGGAACAGGAAACCATGGCAAAGACCGCTAAGAAGGCTGCCCCGAAGAAGGCAGTGAAGAAAGTCGCGACGAAGGCAGCCGCCAAGCCGGCCGCTCCGAAGCCGATCAAGGAAGTGCTGACCAAGTCCGGCCTGGTTGCACACATCGCTGAAGCCTCCGGCGTCATCGCCAAGGACGTCCGCGCTGTGCTGGCCTCGCTGGAAAGCGCCGTCGCCTCCTCGGTGCACAAGAAGGGCGCTGGCTCGTTCACCCTGCCGGGCCTGCTGAAGATCACCACCGTCAATGTGCCGGCCAAGCCGAAGCGCAAGGGCATCAACCCGTTCACCAAGGAAGAGCAGTGGTTCGCTGCCAAGCCGGCCACCACCAAGCTGAAGGTGCGTCCGCTGAAGAAGCTGAAGGACGCCGCGCTGTAAGGCGCGCCCCAACGCGGATTCCGACGGGACGGCTCTGGCCGTCCCGTTTTTTTTGTCCCAACCACAGCCCGCAACACAGCGTTGCCGCATCCCCGGGAATGCGCGTACAGGCCCGTCGCCATTGGCTGGCGTGGTCCGTTGCGGCCCCGGAACGTACCGGGTGGAACACTGCGTGCAGCCCCGGCCATCGCCGCCGGGCACGGCCTTGCCTAAGGTGGGCACATCCTCCACAGCTACGGCGAGCACACCCTCATGGCCAGCCCCTCCACCCGCTACCGGATCTCGGTGACCCCCATCGAAAAGGACGGGTTGCAGTGCACCGGGCGCTGCACCATCGAACTGGAACATCGCGCAAGCCGCGACCTGATGCGCCTGCTGGAAGCGGCACCGCGTACCGCTGGTATCAGCGGCGACGAGCGCGCGACCCTGGTGATCGCCACCCAGCTGCTGCGCGACATCGTGCAGCGCCACGCCGACACCGAAGGCCATGCCCTGGCCGCCATCGCCGCGCAGGTGCTGCCGGCGCTGGATGCACTGGAACAGCTGCCCTCCTCCCGCTGATCGCGGAACAGCCGATACACTGCCTCCTTCCGTTCGCCTCGGGGAGGAGGCAGACATGCGCAGGTTCCTGATACTGCTCGCACCGCTGGTGCTGCTGGCCTGTTCCCGGCCGACATCGCAATCCGATCCAGCGGATGCCACACCGTCGGCCACGGCCGAGGCGGCTGCCCGCACGAAGTCACAGACCGCCGCAGAAGGCGATGCACCGACCGTGCAGGGCATCGATGTCGATCCCCTGTTTGCCGCCGTCGCGGCCGAGGCCGAGCTGCCGGCGGGAATGCTCAATGCCTATGTCATGGCCCTGCTCAATCGCGATCGCAAGGCCGTCGACGCCGCGTGGACATTCCCGCCCAGCGATGCACGACGCGCCGACGATGCCGCATTGCGCCAGCTCACGGACGTGCGCAGCCTGCGCCTGACCAGCGAACTACCGATCGCGCGACGGTCACCAGCCGCCGCAGCTGCTGGAGGTTCCGGTACAGATCCGCGCAGTGACCCCTGAGGGCACCTTCCGCTTCGGTGGCTGGTACCGGGTGCAACCCCGTGCCGATGGCCGCGCCTGGCGGATCCAGTCGGCGCAACTGCGGCCAACGCTGGACTGAACCGTTGCAGCGGCATGCACGCGCGATTCAGCCGCCACGGCTACTCTTTGATTCGTCCATTCATATCCACCGGTCACCGCCATGCGCCTGCGTTCCCTGATGACCCGCCTCGCCGCCTCCACCGTGCTGATCGCCGCTGCGATCGGCGCCCAGGCCGCCCCTTCAATTTCCGGCCGCGAACTGTCGGTCGGTGCCAGTGACGTGCAGCAGTACCTCGATGGCAGCTTCCCGCGCACCCAGGACGCCCTCGGCGGCCTGATCGCCCTGACCATGAGTCACCCGCAACTGAGCCTTCCGGCCGGCGAACGGTTGAACCTGGGCATGGATGTGGCACTGGCCACCGCCGGTGGCAACCCGGCCAAGCTGGGCACGGTGAAGCTCAGCAGTGGACTGCGCTACGACGCGCAGACCCAGGGCTTCCACCTGCAGCAACCGAGCGTGGATGACTTCACCCCGGCCAACCAGGGCGGTCGCCTCGATTCGCGCACCCGCGGCCTGCTCAATGCCTGGCTGAGCGACTACGCCCAGCGCGAACCGATCTACAAGCTGGACCCGGCCGTGGCCGGCCTGCTCGGCGCGCTGCAGGTGCAGTCGGCGCAGGTGAAGAACGGCAAGCTGGTGGTCACCTTCAACCAGAACCTGGGCAACCTGGTGCCGGCAGGCGTGCTGGGTAAGTAAGGTAGTGCCGGCCGCTGGCCGGCACGCTTTTCACATGTGTGCCGGCCAGCGGCCGGCACTACCCGCTGCGGGTCAGCGCTTGGGCTGCAGCATGGTGCCGGTGCACTTGGGCGAGCCGCAGCGGCACTCCCAGATCTTCTTCAGCTTGGCGGTGTGGCGCTCAGCCAGGGTGATGCCGTAGTTGTAGGTCAACTCTTCGCCGGCCTTGATGTCACGCAGCGCCTCGATGAACACCTTGTCGCCGCGGCTGTCGCCGTCCTCGTCTTCCTCGATCACCGCCTCGCAGTTCGGGTCGCAGCTGTGGTTGATCCAGCGCGCGTCATTGCCCTTGTAGTTGGCATCGATCACCCAGTCGTCGTTGAGGGTGAACAGGAAGGTATGACCACTTTCGACGTCGCCGCTGTCATCGGCATCAACGTCGCCGTGGCTGCGCAGCAGGCCCTTGTACTGGATCACGCGCTCGCCCTGCTTGATCGGGGCCACGGCGAACACGCCGTTGCCATGGATGGCGGACTTGCGGGCTTGGATCTTCTTCGGCATCGGCACGGGCTGTTTGCAGCGAATGGAACAGGGATTCTCGCGCATTCCGGGTGATTGCGAAAATCACCCCGTTGGCGCAGCATTGCGCCCTGGCAACGGCCCCGGTGTGTCCTCCCGACCCGGCCCCAGCGCCGGCTGAATGCCCGGGTTGGATGGCGGCGAATAAAAGCGTACAATTTCAGTCCGCTTTAAGAACCACTCGCATCCCCATGTTGCGCGTCACCAAACTCACCGATTACGCCACCGTCGTGCTGACCGTGCTCGCCGCCCGTCCGGGCGAGGTGCTCAGTGCCACCGAGCTGGCCGAATTCACCGGTCTGGAGCCGCCCACCGTCAGCAAGGTGCTCAAGCCGCTGGCCCAGGCCGGCCTGGTTGAAGGCCTGCGCGGCGTGCGTGGCGGCTACCGCCTGACCCGCCCGGCCATCGAGATCTCGCTGTTCGAAGTGGTCGAAGCGATGGAAGGGCCACTGGCCCTGACCGAATGCAGCCACGACCACCACCAGTGCGGCATGGCGCCCAAGTGCGGCGCGCAGCAGCTGGCGGCTGATCAACGACGTGGTTTCCGAGGCCCTGCGCGATGTCACCCTTGCGCAGATCCTGCCCCCTCTCCCCCTTGCCGATGACGAACAGCGCCGCACCATCGCTGTCGACGTCGTCTCCTGATCCGTAGGCAGCCCCCCATGGCCACCGAAACCATCGAAAACGTCGCCCACGACGACACCCCCAACCGCGAGATCCACGAGCAGCTCGGCCGCAAGTATTCGGCCGGCTTCATCACCGAGATCGAATCGGACTCCCTGCCGCCGGGCCTGGACGAGGACACCATCCGCGCCCTGTCGGCCAAGAAGGAAGAGCCGGAGTGGATGACGCAGTGGCGCCTGGACGCCTACCGCCACTTCCTGACCATGCCGATGCCGGACTGGGCCAAGCTGGAGATCGCGCCGATCGACCTGCAGGCGCTCAGCTACTACTCCGCGCCGAAGGGCCCGAAGTACGCCTCGCTGGATGACGTGCCGAAGGAACTTCTGGACACCTACGACAAGCTGGGCGTGCCGCTGCACGAGCGTGCCAAGCTGGCCGGCGTGGCGGTGGACGCGGTGTTCGACTCGGTGTCCGTCGGCACCACGTTCCGCAAGGAACTGGCCGAGAAGGGCATCATCTTCTGCTCGATGTCCGAGGCCATCAAGGAACACCCGGAACTGGTCCGCCAGTACCTGGGCACCGTGGTGCCGGTGGGCGACAACTACTTCGCCGCGCTCAACTCGGCGGTGTTCTCCGATGGCAGCTTCGTGTTCATTCCCAAAGGCGTTCGCTGCCCGATGGAACTGAGCACCTACTTCCGCATCAATGCCGGCCACACCGGCCAGTTCGAGCGCACCCTGATCGTGTGCGAGGACAAGGCCTACGTGTCCTACCTGGAAGGCTGCACCGCGCCGATGCGCGACGAGAACCAGCTGCACGCTGCGGTGGTCGAGCTGGTCGCGCTGGAAGACGCGGAGATCAAGTACTCCACCGTGCAGAACTGGTACCCGGGCGACGAGAACGGCGTCGGCGGCATCTACAACTTCGTCACCAAGCGTGCCGAATGCCGTGGTGCGCGCAGCAAGGTCACCTGGACCCAGGTCGAGACCGGCTCGGCGATCACCTGGAAGTACCCGTCCTGCGTGCTGCTGGGCGACGACTCGGTCGGTGAGTTCCACTCCGTGGCGCTGACCCATCACCGCCAGCAGGCCGACACCGGCACCAAGATGATCCACGTCGGCAAGCGCACCAAGAGCAAGATCGTCAGCAAGGGCATCAGCGCCGGCCGCGGCCAGAACACCTACCGCGGCCTGGTGCGTGTGGACCGCAATGCCGATGGCGCGCAACTACACCCAGTGTGATTCGCTGCTGATCGGCAAGCAGTGCGGCGCGCACACCTTCCCCTACATCGAGGTGAAGAACCCGGGCGCCACCGTCGAGCACGAGGCCACCACCTCGAAGATTTCCGACGACCAGCTGTTCTACTGCCGCGCCCGTGGCATCAGCCAGGAAGACGCGGTGTCGATGATCGTCGACGGCTTCTGCAAGCAGGTGTTCCGCGAACTGCCGATGGAGTTCGCGGTGGAAGCCAAGAAGCTGCTGGAAGTCTCGCTGGAAGGTTCGGTGGGCTGACCGCCCGCCCCTGCCCCTCGCAAACGCATTCTCTTTACCGGCGGGCCGCGGCCCGCCCCACGGAAACCCCCACCATGCTGAAGATCGAAAACCTCCACGCCCGCATCGGCGACAAGGAAATCCTCAAGGGCCTGTCGCTGGACGTCCAGCCCGGCCAGGTGCACGCCATCATGGGCCCGAACGGCGCCGGCAAGTCCACCCTGGGCAATGTCCTGGCCGGCCGCGACGGCTACGAAGTGACCGAAGGCAGCGTGCAGTTCGACGGCGTCGACCTGCTGGAGCAGGACCCGGAAGCGCGCCGCTGCCGGCCTGTTCCTGGCGTTCCAGTACCCGGTGGAAATCCCGGGCGTGAACAACACCTACTTCCTGCGCGCGGCACTGAACGCCCAGCGCAAGGCGCGCGGTGAGGAAGAACTCGATTCCATGCAGTTCCTCAAGCTGGTGCGCCAGAAGCTGGCCGTGCTGCACCTGAAGGACGAACTGCTGCACCGTGGCGTCAACGAAGGCTTCTCCGGTGGCGAGAAGAAGCGCAACGAGATCTTCCAGCTGGCCGTGCTGGAACCGAAGCTGGCGATCCTGGACGAGACCGACTCGGGCCTGGACATCGACGCGCTGAAGAGCGTGGCCGATGGTGTCAACGCACTGCGCGCCGCCGACCGTTCGTTCCTGGTCATCACCCACTACCAGCGCCTGCTGGACTACATCAAGCCGGACGTGGTGCACGTGCTGGCCGATGGCCGCATCGTCAAGAGTGGCGGCCCGGAGCTGGCACTGGAACTGGAAGCGCACGGCTATGATTTCCTGAAGGACCGGGTCGTGCCCGAGGCGGCGGTCTGATGAGCGCCCTGCTTGATTCGATGGCCCAGGCCTTCTGCGGCAGCGATGCGCGCCGCGAAGTGCTGGATGCGGCCCTGCGCGACGGCCTGCCGGCCGCCCGCAACGAAGCCTGGAAGTACACCTCGCTGCGCCAGCTGGAACGCCGTGCGTTCGCTGCGGCACCGCTGCAGGGCCCGGCGCTGGACGCCACGCTGCTGGACGACATCCCGGCGCCGCGCCTGGTGTTCGTCAATGGTCGCCTGGATGCCGCGCTGAGCGACGTGCAGGCCCTGCCGTCCGGCGTGCAGCTGCAGCCGCTGTCGGCCGCACTGGCCTCCGGCGAAGACGCCGTGCGTTTCCTTGGCCGCCGCTACGAACGCAGCGAGGAGATCTTCGCCCGCCTGAATGCCGCGCTGGCCGATGAAGGCGTGGTGTTGCGCGTGGATGAAGGCGTGCAGGTCGAAACGCCGCTGCAGCTGGTATTCGCCAGCGTCGCCGGCGACACCGACCTGGCCTGGCACCACCGTCACCTGATCGAACTGCGTGCCGGCGCCAGCCTGGGCGTGGTCGAGCATCGCTTCAGCGTGGGTGACTCCGCCCACCTGGACAACACCGTGCTGCATGCCCACGTCGCCCGTGATGCCGTGCTCAAGCACGCCCGCGTGCAGGCCGGCAGCGGGCGCCAGACCAGCTTCCTGCGCACCGACGCGGTGCTGGCCCGCGACGCGCAGTACCACCGCGTCGACCTGGAACTGGGCGCCGCGCTCAGCCGCCATGAACTGAACGTGCGCCTGGAAGGCGACAATGCCCAGCTGACCGCCAACGGCGTGCTGCTTGGCAATGGCCGCCGCCACGTCGAAACCCGCCTGGGCATCGACCACATCGCACGCGATACCGCCTGCGAACTGCTGTGGCGCGGCGTCGCCGCCAACCGCAGCCGCGTGGTGTTCCATGGTGGCATCCAGATCCGCGAAGGCGCCGATGGCACCGACGCGAACCTGTCCAACAAGAACCTGCTGCTGTCGGCCGATGCCGAGATCGACACCCAGCCGACACTGGTGATCGACGCCGATGAAGTGAAGGCCGCGCACGGCGCGACCGTCGGCCAGCTCGATGCCAATGCGCTGTTCTACCTGCGCTCGCGCGGCCTGCCGCAGGCACAGGCGCAGGCACTGCTGAGCGCCGCGTTCTGCCACGAGCCGCTGAAGATCCTGCCCGACGCACTGCGTGCGCAGCTGGCACGTCGCCTGGACAAGGCCCTCGCCGAGGCGGGTGTGGCATGAACCTGTCCACGCCGCGCCCGATCGAAGAACGCACCGGCGCCCCCGACTGGGACCGCGTCCGCCTCGACTTCCCGCTGCTGATGCGTGAAGTGCACGGCAAGCCGCTGGTCTATTTCGACAACGCCAACACCGGCCAGAAGCCAGTGCAGGTGATCGGCGCGGTGGACGAGTTCTACCGCCGCTACAACGCCAACGTCAGCCGCGCGGTGCATGCACTGGGCAGCGAAGCCACCGATGCCTACGAAGGCGCACGCAACAAGCTGGCGCGCTTCCTCAACGTGCGCCCCAGCGACCTGGTGCTGTGCAGTGGCACCACCTTCGCCATCAACCTGGTGGCCTACTCGTGGGCGCTGCCACGGCTGAAGGCCGGTGACGTGATCCTGATCACGCGCATGGAGCACCACGCCAACATCGTGCCGTGGCAGCTGGTCGCGCAGCGTACCGGCGCCAGCATCCGCGTGGCCGAGATCACGCCTGACGGCGCACTCGATCTGGATGCGCTGCGCGCGGCAATGACCCCGGAGGTCAAGCTGCTGGCGGTCACCCACGTCTCGAACGTGCTGGGCACGGTCAACCCGGTGCGCGAGATCTGCCGCGAAGCGCGCAAGCGCGGCATCATCACCGTGGTCGATGGCTCGCAGGCGGTACCGCACCGCAAGGTCGATGTCGCCGCGATCGGCTGCGATTTCTACGCCATTACCGGCCACAAGATGTGCGGCCCGACCGGCACCGGTGCGCTGTGGGCCCGTCGCGAGCACTTGGACGCGATGCCGCCGTTCCTCGGCGGCGGCGAGATGATCAAGGAAGTCAGCTTCGACGGCACCGTGTTCAACGATGCCCCGCACAAGTTCGAAGCCGGCACCCCGAACATCGCCGGTTTCATCGGCCTGGGCGTGGCTGCCGACTACTTGCAGCAGCTTGGCCAGGAGAACGTGGAAGCACGCGAAGCCGAACTGCTGGCGCACTTCACCGAAGAGCTGCGCCGCGTTGACGGCCTGCGCATCATCGGCGAAGCGCCGGAGAAGGCCGTGGTGGTCTCGTTCCTGATCGACGGCGCGCATGCCCACGATCTGGCCACCCTTCTGGATCTGGAAGGCGTGGCCGTGCGCTCTGGCCAGCACTGCGCGCATCCGCTGCTGCAGTACTTCGGCGTCGCCGCCACCTGCCGTGCCTCGCTGGCGTTCTACAACACGCACGCCGAGATCGAGCGCTTCATGACCGCGCTGACCAAGGTGCGCAAGCTGCTGGGCTGAGGATTCGCAAGAATCGGGGAAGTATGAGAACGCCGCAGGAAACTGCGGCGTTTTTTTATTGCGCGCTGGACGCAAGCAAGCAGAGGCGTGACCGGGAAACACCGAGTGATGCCAGGAACGGGCAATCTCACCGTAATGCCGATCCATCCACCATCAACGGCCTTGAGGCGCCGCCCCCTACATGCCGACAAGCATGGATACCCCGGAGGCAATCAGGAAGACGTACATCACCACGACGCCCCTCAACACCCACCGTTCCCCCTGATGGAGCGTCTGCCCTTTGGAAGTAAGGGCAAGCACTGCAATACCGCGCAAGCACCTAAGCCACCAATCAACCTTGATGATTCCGACTGCAGCGAGTACTTCCGGCCGTTCACGCTCGATTTTAAGCAACATCCTGTGAGCCGCAAATGCGTTTATCCACATGGCACCTAGAATGATGGAAGCCCAAATGGGGAAGCTTTCAACAAACCCTGGCACTCAGCTCCTCCTTTTGAGGCTACTCCAGCACATAGCACCTGCACACCCAATCTTCTACGCAGCAATCAGCTATGGAGTCGATGCGCTCAATGGCGCAAGAAGACCCTTGACGTACCCACCGAGGCCAACTACGTCCTCAGCTGTGCCAAGCAGGTCCCGTCGCATCATCTTCTGGACATGCTCTACACCACCAAGTCGCGCGACAACATTCGCAAGGAAAGTGACATCTCCCGCAAACAACGTCACGTCCTGATCCAGCTTTACAACCCAGCGACCATCATGCGAATACAAATAATGATCACGCATGAAGTTCCCATCTTCGAGCCAGTAGGAGCGCAGGCCATCCAGACCTCGCTCAATTTCCACGGGGCTTCCCCCGTCGAAGCACTCTGAACATCGAACCGCGCACATCGCGATATCTGCAAAGTTCTCCGAAAGTACTTTCAGCCACGCCACCCAAACATCATTCGGAGCAAAATCCTCATACAGGTTGCGATCAAACGCCATCCCCGCCCAGTCTTCCCGGAGAAGAGGGAGATCCGGAGGGGTAGCATCCGAGAGGGATGCCGCAATGAAGTCTGGCAAGCAACATTTATTGCTCATGGCTTCTCTGACTGCACTCAAGCCCACTCATCAATACTCTGCCTAACGGCCAACACCTGTGCTTCGGCATAGCGGGGATCGCGAATACGGATATCGGCGTCATCAAGATAGTGCCATATCACGTGAGGAACCCCGATTTCATACGAAATTGACCGAAGCACGTCCTTGATAAATTCCGCCCTCTGGTACCAGCCAGACGCCTGTTCCACGGAAGCAGGCTCGGATTCCAACAGTCTCCGCAGACAGGCTAAAACGAGATTCTTTTCATCGATAGCGCTCAATGCGAAACCTCATATTCATCAACCAAGAGGAAATTCCCCCAAAGTCTATCGACGTGATCGATCAGTTCGCAATGGAAGCCGTGGCGTTGTCCTTCCCGTGGTTGCGCATGCTGCCCCACTGCACGTCGACCTTAAACATCATCTGCAGAGGTATGTAGTGACCTGTCGGCACCCGCCTCGGACACCAGCAGAAGAATCCCTGTTATCACGAACCGCTTCATGGGAGCCGCGATTGATACTTGAAACTCACTTCAGATCTTCGAGATCAACGGACACGTCTCCGAAAGTCGCTCTTGGAATCGGACCTGGGACCCTCAACGACTGAACGTCAAGCGGGGCATGCATTTCGCCGAGAAGAAGATCATCCGTCGACCCGTCCGTCTTCCTAAGCCTGAACTCTCCAGTCACTGATACCCACGAATAGGCATACCGATTAAACACGTCACGCTGGAGATCTATTGGGCCCTTGATGCGAACTTGGGTCTCCTCAGTCACTCCAGCTTCGAACAGCTCCTTGCTGGAGTTCAATACAAAGAGCCCCCGACTAACTCCGAGATAGCCCTCCACGCGTATCGATTTCCCATCGAATAGACCGGGGGTCGAAGCCAGCGCCCGGAAGCTGACTCGGCAAGCGGAGCTGCCCTCGACCCCACAGGTCTTTCCAGACGGTGCGCCCCCACCTTCTTGATACCTGCAACCAGCCCCATAGAAAATAAAAACAATAACCATGAAAAACCGGAACTTAAATTTCATGCCCATACCTCCGCGTCGCCATCCAGCGCCATGGATACCCGCTCACTTTCTTCGCTCCACACCCACAAACCCAAGCCCCCCCCCCCCTGTCAGCCGAAAAATTCACTGAATCACTGATAGCCAAGCTCATCAACAAAAGCCCTGCACTTGGAATCCCAATCGACATGAAATGACTTCAGCTCATCGGACTGCAGTTTCCCATTGTCCGAACGATTCATTACTGCATATCCGCGCCGCCCTCTCACTGCCCCTCAGTAGCGGTGCCGTATACATCCCATCCGACCGCCGCGACGCCTTATACGGGCCACGCGCACCAATACCGCGAGTGCCGTCCGAATCAGTGGGGAGCCAGCCCTTTTTCCAGCCGACAGCTCACCCTCGACCTCTCGGCAATAGTCATCACGCACTCATTCACAGGAAGCCCACAGGTGTCCGCCGACCTGACGACACCTTGATGATCGGCCAAGACGAAATATACCCTCTCCCTTTCGCTTCCAGCCTGATCAAATGATTTCCTGACATCAATTAAATGTACCCTACATATTTGCGCTTCTGGCACGCTCCCGGAAGAACTAAAAACTGACTCGAGCGCAAGTGCGTAGTTATTAGCCGCTGCGTTTCCCGGCTCATGATTTATGACCACACCCAAACCTTCATCTCTTCCGCCACAGGCTGTAAGCCCTAACAAGCAAAGCGCCGCTACAATAATATCGACCAGCCGCCCAAAGCGATCAAGCACTTGGGGATTTTTCACTGAAATACCTCCCAAAACTTAGCGCATCCGCAATCTACATCCTTTCACAGAACCCGATCATTCGCTTCAAAATGACCGAGGCACACTGGTCTTCGTCAATACCGCAAGTCCCCGCAGTCAAGAACTTCCCGCCGCCATCAGTCAATACATAGAAGATCCTTCTATTTCTCTGACCCTCCCGAGAGAGTTCGAGCTGCGATACCACCAACTCTGCATTCACTTCCCGCGCCCCATCCACAGGGCGCGAATGTATTACCTCATCCATATCAGCATGAATCTTCTGAGATGAGGAGCTGTCGTGGTCTTGGTTGGCCACCCGAAGAAGACAACCGCGGTTCTGCACACAGGAGGCAAGAAGCGGCATCGATAAGGCAGCAGATAGAAAAACTATGATCCTCATCGAAACCTGCCCATCCAATGACCTCGAGTTCAAACCAGAATACGCTCCACACCACCCGTTCCTATCATTGAATCCGAACGAATTATTATGGACATTCGCGCAATTGCAACCTCTAATTGGAAATCCCCACCCCGCAAGGTGGAATCCCGACCCGTTCATGCCGCAACCTCTGAAGATCCATCTCCATCAATTCGCGCGTAGTCTCCGGCGGATCAAGACGCAAGCCTTCCTCGAGGATTTGCATTGCGCGCCTACAGCCCCCCCGCCTTGCTCAAGGGAGAGGAACAGTGCCAATCGCTGCATTGAACTAACGTCAATTCGTGCGACTCCTCAAGCCAGTAGCGATACCGCTCCATGTCGCCACGCGTCGAGTAGTGCCATTCGAGCTTTAGACGGGCCTCTGCACTCCCGTTTTCAGCCATCGAAGTCTGACGTTCCAACTCCTCCTCGGAAAGGGCCAGACTTGGCGCCTCATCATATTTCTCATTTCGGGAAAGCCGCTCTTCCTGGGGCTCCCCGTTACCGCAGCCAACAAGCAGCAAAGACAAAGCAACAGAATTCGAAAGAATTTTCATTGCTTCACCTTCACCATTTCTACTCTACGAATTCTGGACCCCAATTCAGGCTCAGCAAACTGATAGGATATTGAACCATCAGCTTTGATCGTAATCGAACGAATGGCGGGACCTGCCGGCCCCGTCCCGCCAGGCGAGAACCTCTGTCATACACCTGCACCTCCGGTTCCGTTCTCACCCATACTGACACGGAGCGTCATATCATCTCCAGGCTTGTAGTTTTTTGGATAGCGAGCGAATCCGTTGGGAGCATATACGGACGACTTATTCAGGTTCGCCCATCCCTGAGAAAAAGCCTTTGCCTGACCGATTTCCGTCCCCAAGTGGCAACCTGCCATGAATATTTCCTGGCCCTGTTTTAGCCCAAACTGGGTCCGAGCCATATCCCAGGAGCTGACTGTGGAGTAGTTTTCCATGCGCCCCCCTCGCTGGTCCTGAATGACCATGTTATTGGCGTGCCCTGCGACCGTGAACTTGCCCGGAATGTTGAGCGCATCTCCTCCTGCTCTCAGCCCGTTCGGATCAGCTTCACCGAACACGTTCATGTCTGCCCTGCCGTCCGGATCCTTGAACTTATACAGATTGGCAGAAGCATAGCGATAGCGATTGAATGAAGCCCCTTCCGAACTAGCTGCAACTGGATCAGCCCCCAGAAATGCGACAGTTTGGAAGTCATAATATCGCTGCTGCATGTAACTCAGCCCGGCCCCCGATTCCGTCACATGCCCCGTATATCCCGGCCCATCCTTCAACGGCCGATTCACCACCGCCCCATACGGCTCATGGATTGTACGCTCGATGACGTTTCCGCTGGCATCGGTGATCGCCACCGGTGAACCCAATGCATCAGTGTGGATGTACTCGACCACTTCCTGGGCGGTCGCTGGCGCCATACAGGCCACCAGCACCACTATCGCAAGCACCACTCGAATCAACAACAAAGAGAGTCCATTCATGGCTTAGTCCCAGCTCGGTACACTCTGGGTGACAGGATGGTTGCTCCACCACGGCAAGCAATCTTCTGCATTGCAGGCACGCGCGCGATACTCATGCGCGCAATAGGTCCCGCCACTCGACTGCACGTAGGTCTTGCCGCGAAAAAATGCCGATGACGCAGTCTCCCGTTGCGACTGGCGCTTCAGCAGCCTGCAAGATAGCTACGCTTAAGAAGAGGCCCCATTCGGTGGACGTATCGCGTCTGCACAAGGCTGCTACGAACTCTTCCCGCGTAGCAAGCCAACGAAAAGAGGTATGTAGCCCACCGTGAACGCCGCCAGAAGTATGAGCGCCCATTCAATGAATGAAATCCATGTATGCCCGTACACCAGACGCAACAATCCATAGCTTACGATCGTGAAAACAGCAGTTTTCGCGTAATACACGGCGACGCCCTTCAAGATCAATTTGATCTTCATATTGGACCGACCAGGATTTCGTAGGCAACTCAGAGCCATAATCAATGGTAACGAGAGGGGTGTCTATGGTGAGCAAGCAGTACAGTCTCCTCAACCTGAGCTGTCATTGCCTCTCAGGTTGCCGGCCAGCGGCCCGCACTGCCCGGGAGTTCTTCAGAGCATCCCTAAACAACGACGTTAGTCACACCTTCAAGAGAACGGATTGGAGATGGCCGCATAAATCGCCTCAGGCGGCCCATCAAATCCGAACGCCTCTCTATGCATCATCTCCTCAATATAACGATGCTTTTCTATGTCCCCGGGATATGGGCTTGCCACCCCAAGAAAGTCACGACCACCAACAGCTATAACAAAGCGCTCATGAACATCCCAATAACACAATGAGCCCGACGAATCATGGCGCAGCACAACTTCAAAACCCGCGGCACGACTATCAATCTCATAGATATCGTAGGCATCAGCAATGAGAACATCCTCAATCTGCCTGCCATTATCAGATATCCTCGACAGCAGCGGCCGATCACTCCCAGAGACCTTGGAAAATGCGAGCCACATAAAATAGCAATCTACAATTGACAACGACCACGGGTATACAGCATTACCCCGCCCCTTCACATACCTCATGAATAGCGTGGAATCATCACCAAACATGCCACCTACTCCTCTTTAAATCTAACTTTAATAACCTCTTTAATCTTGGTTCCGGTTCGTTCAGCGCTGAGCCGAACTGAAGTCTCGCCCGAACCATCCCTTGTAATTCTTGCACTCATCTGAACCACTGAGCCGTCGCCCAGTTTCCCTAACTGCCCCCCATCCCGCGCCTCAGACTGACCGCGAGTCAATATATTGAACATTTTTTTTGCGCCAGCGGCGCCACCATGCCCCTCGTACTGGTTGGTTCTTCTGCCAGCACGCCCCCCGGTGGGACCCAACTGATCTGCAACCGAGTCAATGTACTTCCGTGCTTGGGAAAAATCCTTCCCGGCCATTATGGCGCCACGCATTGCCGCAGCCAACGCTGAAACGAATCCTCCACCCTCTATCGCTGCACCACCGGTTGTGCCCGCGACCGCCGATCCTCCAACAATTCTCAGCATCAGACGGCCATCTCGCCCGACTTGCTGTTGTGCCTGATCAAGGGTCAGGCAGCTGGAAGTGTCGTGGCAAGAACGTGGATCCGACACTTGACGCCCATCTGGGTCAGTAAAGCGGTAGGGATTGCCATCTCCGTACCTGTAGCGACTGAACTGTCCAATCGGGCTCTGATATGCAGCGACCGGATCGACAGACAGAAAGCCTGCCAACGCAGGATCATAGTACCGCTGCTGCATGTAACTCAGCCCGGTCCCCGAGTCCGTCACATGCCCCGTATATCCCGGCCCATCCTTCAACGGCCGATTCACCACCGCCCCATACGGCTCATACACCGTACGCTCGATGACGTTTCCGCTGGCATCGGTGATCGCCACCGGTGAACCCAGTGCATCAGTGTGGATGTACTCGACCACTTCCTGGGCGACTGCCGGAGCCACGCAGGCCGCCAGCACCACCACCGCGAGTACCGCCCGAATCAACAGCGAAGAGAGTCCATTCATGGCTTAGTCCCAGCTCAGTACACCTTGGGTGACCGGCCGTTCGGCCGACCATGGGGAGCAACCGCCTGCATTACAGGCACGCACGCGATACTCATGCGCGCAGTAGGTCCCGCCATTCGACTGCACGTAGGTCTTGGGGCCCGTGTAAAGACGCTTGCCACCGCCACCGCTTTCAAGCTGATACTCGGTTGCGTCTGCCACCAGACTCCATCCTGCAGAGCACTGGACCTGATAGGGCGGCCTGCGGGTCGTCAACCACTCTGCTAGATAGAGACTCGTCGCCCCCGGCGGCAGCACCACCGCGACAGTCACGACTCCCGAGTACGGACTGCACCCCGCGAAATTGCACGCCCTCACGCGATAGGCGTAGCTGCCTTTACCACGGCTGGCACCAAAGCTGTTCCCGTCGCCGTTATGCACCACCGTCCAGCCACCACCGTTGGCGCTCTCCTCCAGCACGAAGCTCTCGCTGTTGGCCGGCACCGACCAGCTCAGGCTGTACTGCGGCACGTTCACCAGGCCCGGCGCACTGATCACCGGCTCGATCGTCGGCGGCCCGATCACCGCTACCGTCGACGTGGCCGACCACGGCCCGCAGCCTGCGCCATTGCAGGCGGCAACCCGATAACCATAGCTGCCCACACCACGCACAGCGGTGGCATAGGAACCCGCGTTGCCGTCGAACAGCGTGACCCATCCGCCACCATTGCTACTCTCCTGCAAGGTGTAACGCGTGGCACCAGCCACCCCGTTCCAGCCAATACCAATACTGCCCGGCGCAGCGCGTGCCGGCGCAGAGAGTCCGGGCGCAGTGGCAGGCGGATATACGACCGTCACCGCAGCCGTGGCGCTGTATCCCGTGCACCCTACCGGGTTACATGCGCGAACCCGGTAGTTGTAGCTTCCCGCTGCCTTGCCACTGAAGGCCTTGGACTGACCGATGGCGTTGTGCACCTGGGCCCAAGCGCCACCATTGGCGCTTTCCTCCAGCTCATAGCGCTCGGCACCGGAAGCCGCAGACCAAGCTACGTTGTAGCTGCCGTTGAAGGCTGTGGCAGGCACGTTCAGGGTCGGCACGGTGGATGGCGCCAATGCCACGGCCACTGACGCGACATTGCTCCATCCGCCACACACCGCACGACAGCCGCGCACGCGGAACTGATAGGTCCCCGTGACCAGGCCTGTGCTGGTGAACGATTGCGCCGCGCCATCGAAGACCGTGCTCCAGGTGCCCGCAAGGGCACGCTGCAACTCATAGCGGTTGGCACCGCCGGCCGGGCTCCAGGTCAGGTTCACGCTGCCCTGGGTGATGTAGCCCGGCGCACTCAGCGCGGGAACGCTGGGTGCCGCTTCGCCATGCACCTGGGAAACCAAACTGCCTGACAGGTAGAGATAGTCGGTCTGCTTGCCGGTACGTTCGTTGCGCTGGAATCGCAGCACGCCGCCGTTGTCGTAGAACGAGTAGATTGCCCCCTTGCCACTGGCGCTGGCCTTCACCCGGCGACCGTGGGCGTCGTACTCGTAGCTCTCTGCTGTTCCGGCCGCGCGCAGCCGGTTGCCGTAGTCAAACGCGAAAGCCTGACCATTGCGCACCGAAAGATTGCCCTGCACGTCATAGCCAAGACCGGTCACGGTTGCGCCGGTTCCGGTTTCAATCACGTTGACCAGTCGATTGGTCGGATCGAAGTAGTGCGTACGATCGCGGCTGCCGACCTTGGCACGGCGCAGGTTGTCCAACGCGTCATACTCATACAAGGCGTTGCCGAAGCCCGGCGCAGTGACCGTCCGCAACCGGTCCAGGCCGTCATAGGTCATGTCCCGGTTGCCGGGCGCCCCGGGCAGACCATCGGAAATGGCCATCACGTTGCCACCAGCATCGTAGTCATAGCTGTCATCCAGCACTGCGGCCGCTGCAGTGGCATCGCGGCTGCGGTCGGGCAGCCCGCGGGCATTCTGGGTCAACGTGTGCACGATTCCGTTGCCATATACGAAGCGGGCCAACGCGCCGTTGGCAAAGTAACTGGCCTCCTTCGCATAGCCGCCGACCGCCGTCGCCCGACCCAGTGCGTCCGGCGTATAGCTGACGACACGCCCACCCGGATAGGTATTGCTGGCCAGTGTGCCGTTGGCATCGTAGCCATAGGCCAGGCTCAGGCTTCCCAGATCCGGATGCTGCAGGGTTTCGCCGCTGAGCAGGCGGCGGCGGTTGTACTGGTAGCGGTTGACGACCATCGGCCGGGCCGGATCGTTCTGCGTGCTGATCTCGGCCGGCAGACCATCAGGCGCGTAG
The DNA here is from genome assembly GCF_056481145.1 of Stenotrophomonas sp. 93052_Sma. NCBI lineage: Bacteria > Pseudomonadati > Pseudomonadota > Gammaproteobacteria > Lysobacterales > Lysobacteraceae > Stenotrophomonas > Stenotrophomonas sp. 93052_Sma. The sequence continues at coordinate 1,186,619 of NZ_CM151134.1, read as the reverse complement.
GACCAGTTCTGATTTCCGCGCCCATCCGGGAAGATCAGGGACGACAAGCGGTTGGCGGCGTCGTAACTACGCTTCACCGCACGTCCGCTGGCCAGGGCTTCACTTCGGTTGCAGTCGGTGGTGCTGGTCAAACCCGTGCCGGCCGCCGACCACAGCACGTTGCCTGCCGCGTCGTAGTCCTGCACGGTCGCACCGGTTTCCGGCTCGATGGTCTTGCACAGCTGCTGGTAGCCGTCATAGACGTAGCGGCGGGTGAGCGACTGGCTGCCGTCTGCATTGCGGCGGGTGATCGCCAGCGGCTTGCCCAGCGTGTCGCGCTGGATCTCGGTCACCACGCCTTCCGGGTGCTGCAGCGTCAGCGGCATCTCGTAGCTGGGCTGGTCGTAGGCAAGGTGACGGGTCGTCGTGGCCTGGCCGCGGGGGTTGGTCACCTTCACCGACAGGTTGCCCACGTACTCGGTGCGGGTAACCAGTGCCCCCAACTCGGACGATTGACTGACCACGGTGGGGCGGCCCAACGCGTCGTACTGCGTCGTGGTGCCAGTCAGGGTGGCATTGATATCGGAGAGCTGCCGCGTGGGATACGAGGCAAACACGGTCTTGCCGCTGGTGTCGTAGCGGGTCACCACGGCACTGTCCAGCACATTGTTGGCGTTTTCGGTCACCAGCACCGGGCGGAACATCGCATCCAGGTAGGTATCCGTGCGCCGTCCGCCCTGCGTGCGGGAGTGCTTCCACGCACCGGCGGGCACCCCCAGCTGCGCGCCACCCAGCCGCTGCAGGTCCATGGTTACGCCATTCCAGTTAACGCTGTCGCCGCCAGGGAACTGCTGGCTGCGCAGCCTGCCCATGCTGTCGTAGCTGAAGCTGGTGATTGCGCCGGTTTCGTCGGTCAGCGAGGTGATCCAACCGTTGTCGTCCACAGCAACCGTGCGCACCGCACCATTGGGCGCTTCGGGCGTGGCCGGCAGGCGGAGCTGCTGCGGAACACCACGCTTCCATCCCGACAGATGGCTTGTATTTCCGCGGCCATCGGCCACCGATGCAACCGTGCCGTCGGCTGCGTAGGTCACCTGCTGGGCCAAGCGGCCAAATGCGTAGGCGCGCAGAGGCAATGCTTTGGCCGTATCGAATTCGGTGCGGGACTGTTCGATGCCATTGAGCACACTGCGCGCCGCCTGGCCGTTCACCCATAGCGTGGGATTGTCGTAGTAGCTGGTGCTGCTGGTGCGACTCTGGCCAGCGGAATTCGCTTCGACGACGGTGACTTCGCGCGCAAATGCATCAAAGGCCTGCACGGTGCGGGTGAACTGCACGCCATCCTGTTCCACAACAGTGGATTGAACGGGGCGGTTGTAATGGGCCTTGAGATCGCTCGCACCGTACTTGAAGTCCTTGCCAGCCTCTTTCGGGAAGGGCGCCGCATCCAGCTGGGCATCCGGATAGTAATTGTTGCGGTCAACGCGCACGACCGAGCCACCCGCACGCGTTGTCGTGGACAGCAACAGGCCGTCGTTGTAGGCAACTTCCTTGCCGAACTCGTAGACGCGAACGACACCATCGGGCAACGTCTCGGTAGTGATCTTCGGCTCCGCCTGGCCTACCGGGATTACTGGACCGCCCAGGTCCTGAGCGTAGGCACCATTGAGATTGGTGTATTGATAGGTCCACTGTGCAGTAGGCATCCCCGGACCGCTGATGGTCTTGGCCACCAGCGACATTGCGTCACGGTAGACCGGCGTGTAGTTCCAGCCATCGGCAAACAGGTGATTGTCACCAGAGGTCTGGCAATCCAGCTTCACATTCTTGCGCCCATGGCGGAACGGACGGAACAGGAACGTTCCCAACGCACCCGACGGATGCTGGATACTCAGGGTGATCTCGCTGGCCACGATCTTGTTGACGCGCGAGCATGTGGCCGGGTAGTCCATGTACTCCCAGATGCCCTGCCCGATGTAGTCGGCGTACTTGTGGGTGACTGACAGCGGCGGCAGGTTGTAGACCCATTGGGTTCCGTCCGGCAGCGTCACTGTCCGCAGGATATCGGCCTCCGTGTACCCGTAAATCCAGGTGCGCCCTGCAGCGGTTGCGGATGCGATCAGTCCTTTCGCGTTGTAGGCCAGGCTGATCTCGCGGCCATCGTTGGCAACCATGCGCAACAGCCGGTCGCCGCTCCACTCGTAGCGCACCCAGTTGCCGAAGCGATCCACAACCTGCGATGGGTACAGGAACACAAGCTTTCGATTCAGCAGTGCATTGCTTTCAGGTCCGTAGGGTTGCAGCGTTGCACCGTTGTGGGGCTTGGCGACCATCCAGTCGAAGTAGTACTTGGTGCCGTCGGGAGCATGGCCAAGGAAGCCTTGTCCCGGCTGTCCACTCTTCAGGGCGGTCAGGCAACTGAACGTCCAGCCGCCCTTGGTATTCCAAGGCGCCGGTTCGCCAAACTGTGGCTGCGGCTGACGCGCATCACCGCTGCCTCCCAGGACCGGCTCACCGCCACCACCTGGCAGGGAGAGGCGCACGCCATCCCAGAAAGTATTGGGATAGAAATTTACGGTTTGGGTGCGGCGACGGTTCCAGACCTCCAGTGACGGAGGCGCCGCCACCGTACTGCAGCGCGCAGCGGGCGCCCAATAGCCGACAGCAGCGGTCTCCGGCAGATCGCCATAGACGCCGGACATGGACGGGATATCCAGATCCCAATCCGAGAATGGGCTCTCACTACTGCGATCGCCATCGCGATAGCTGCGGCCCAAGGTCATCGTCAGGCTGCCATTGCCCGGAATCGAAACATCCGTGGCCTTGAAGCTGATCGAACCGTCATAGAGGTTGACCTGCTCGCCGAAGATCTCGCCCTTCAGCGGTTCGACAATGTCCCCGTACTTCAGCCGCTTGTCGTACTCCTGGCGCCAGGTGGGAACGATCTGGGCTGAAACGCCGACCGGTGCCAGCACACACAGGGCAATGACACCGAGAAACAGACCCTTGGCAGCCGTTGCGGCGAGCGGATGAGAAATGAGGCCAGACTGCATGAAGATCCTCCCTGGATCGACGTCCCTGTGTGCCCCACCTGCGCCGAACGGCAGTTGGCCTTCGACCAGGCGGCACCCACTCCGGCAGACAGCCACGCGTTGCTTCACGGTGGGCGGGTGCTGACCATGGATATGAACGAATAATGAAGACGGCGTCAACCCTGCGTATTGGCCACACTCGGCAAAGTCGACCCAAGCGGCAGCCTCCCGCGCCCTTCCCCGCTCCACCTAGAATGTCCCCATGAGCACCCTGACCTTCCGCGCCGCCACGTCGGCCGACATCCCCGCCCTCATTGCCCTCGTCACCTCGGCCTACCGCGGCGACGCCAGCCGCGTCGGCTGGACCACCGAAGCCGACCTGCTGGACGGCGCCCGCATCGATGCCGAAGGCATCCAGGCCGACCTGGACCGCCCGCGCTCCACCATCCTGCTGGCCGAACGCGACGGCCAACTGGTAGCCTGCGCCCACGTCGCCGATGTCGACGGCAAGGGCTACTTCGGCATGTTCTCGGTCGACCCGGCCCAGCAGGGTGGCGGCGTCGGCAAGCAGCTGATGGACGCCGCCGAAGCGCACGCCGCACGCGAATGGAAGGTGCCGGTGATGCAGATGACGGTGATCGACGTGCGCGACGAGCTGATCGCCTTCTACGAGCGCCGCGGCTATCTGCGCACCGGCATCAAGAAGCCGTTCCCGTACGGCGACGAGCGTTTCGGCATTCCCAAGCGCGACGACCTGCGCTTCGAGATCCTGGAAAAGCCGCTGGCCGGAGCCGCCGCGTGAGCGATACCTGGACCTTCGTCTGTGCCGGCACCGAGCTGCTGCCGGGTGAAATGAAGAGCGTGTTCGACGAGGTAACCGGCACGCCGATCGTGGTGTTCAACCTCGACGGTGAGTTGTACGCGCTGGAAGACCAGTGCACGCATGAAGAGTTCGAGCTGTCCTCGGGCGAGTTCAACACCACCGAGGGCAGTGTGGAGTGCGTGCTGCACGGCGCACGCTTCGACGTGCGTGACGGCCGCGCCCTGTGCGCCCCGGCCTACAGCCCTGTGCCCAAGTTTCCGGTGAAGCGCGAGCACGACGCCGTCTGGACCCGCGACGACCGGGATTGAGGCGGCGCTCGGCCCAGAGAGCCCCCCAGAGGGCGCCCCGCGGGAGAGCATCCACCCATGGGGTGGATCTACCGAAAGGCCATTAGAGCCTCCCCAGGGCGTCCCCGGGCCATCTCGGTGGCCCGGAACGACCCGTACATGCGAATCATTATCGTTGATGTTATTCTACGTAACATCTTCGTAACGACTCCGCCCCCGCGCCATGGCTTCGCCCGCGCCCACCGCCACGCTGTGCCAGCTTGCCCGTCAAGGGTGGCCGCTGCTCGTAGCCGTGCTGCTGACGCTGGTGTTGGGCTGGTCTGCGTTGCATGAAGGCAGGCACACGGCGACCGCCGATGCGCCGACTCTGTATGCTCATGATGTGTCGCCCGCGTCCCCGCCACACGTGCTGCCGCACGAACAGGCGATGCACCCCGCTGAATCCGAACCCGATGGCAGTCGCGGTGACAAACCTCGTGTCCTGCGGCGACTCTGCCTGCAGCACCCTGACAATGCACCTGCAGACGCTCCGGCGCCGGTGACACCGACCCCTCCGGTGCTCGCACCGGGCCGGCGCCAGCCCCCATCCCACGCACCGCCCGCGCTGCTGGCCTGACGCTCTGCTGCGCCATGCGCAGCCGCATCCGCACGCCCCCCCCTCGTTCTACGTACTGCTGCCGCGCGGCCCGCGCCGGCCGCCTCTCCCTGTTCCCCTTCTGCAGACGCCCATGAACCCGATCAAGAGCCGCAAGCACGCTTCGCCGCTTCGTACCCTGCCGCTGGCCACCGCCAGTCTTGCCGCCGGCCTCGGCCTGGCCACCCTGCCCACGCTGGCCCACGCTGAAGCCACCGACAACGCCCGCACGCTGGACAAGATCGACGTGCACGCCACCCGGGGCTACAAAGCCGACAAGGTGGCCTCGCCGAAGTTCACCCAGCGCCTGCAGGACACGCCGCAAACCATCCAAGTGATTACCAGCGACCTGTTCAACCAGCAGGGTGCCACCACGCTGACCGAGGCGCTGCGCAACAGCCCGGGCGTGGGCACCTTCTATGCCGGCGAGAACGGCAACACGACCACCGGCGATGCGCTGTTCATGCGCGGCTTCGACACCTCCAACAGCTTGTATGTGGACGGTGTGCGCGACCTGGGCTCGATCTCGCGCGATGTGTTCAACATCGAACAGGTGGAAGTGACCAAGGGGCCGGCCGGCACCGACAATGGCCGTTCGGCGCCGACCGGCGCGATCAACCTTGTCAGCAAGCAGGCCAACCTGCAGGACGCGACGTCGGCCAGCATTTCGCTGGGCAGCGACCAGCAGCGCCGCGCCACCGCCGACTGGAACCAGTCGCTGGGCACCACCAGCGCGCTGCGCATCAACGGCATGTGGCAGGACAGCGACCAGCCCGGCCGCGACCACGTGCAGAACAAGCGCTGGGGCATCGCACCGTCGCTGGCCTTCGGTCTGGGTACCGCCACCCGCTACTACCTCAACCTGCTGTATGTGAAGCAGGACAACGTGCCAGATGGTGGCGTGCCCACCCTGGGCCTGCCGGGCTGGACGCCGCAGCCGACGCTGGAAGCGCTGGCCGGGCACCCGGTCGATCCGGAGAACTTCTACGGCACCCGCGCCGACCACGATGACGTGACCGCGAAGATGGCCACGTTCCGTTTCGAGCACGACTTCAACGACAGCGTGCGCCTGACCAACACCGCCCGCTGGGGTCGCACCGAACAGGATTACCTGCTCACCGCCTTCATGGGCACCGGCGTGCGCGGCGCAGGCGGCCGCCCGACCGGCAACATCACCTATGCCAACCCGGCCGACCTTTCCAGCTACGCCATCGCGCGCAGCCTGCCGACCTTCAAGGACCAGCGCAACACGATCCTCACCGATCAGCTGAACCTGCGCGCCGACTTCGCCACCGGCGCGGTCGGGCACGCATTGAGCGCTGGCCTGGAATTCACCCGTGAAGAACTGGACAGCTACGGCCAGGCCGCCGCTGCCGGTACCAGCTGGCCCGCTGCGAACCTGTACAACCCGGACTGGAACGTCAGCGGCCTGAACTGGGCGCACAACGGCGCCGATGCGCATGGCAAGACCACCACCTCCTCGGTGTACCTGTTCGATACCCTGTCCTTCGGCGAAAGCTTCCTGTTGACCGCTGGCGTGCGTGCAGACCACTACAAGACCGAGTACGCCAGCGCGTCGGTGTGTGGTGGCCGCGGCGGCCCGGCGTGTGGCAGCAATCCTGCCGGCACGGTGCTGCGCAACCCGACGCTGGACGCGTCCGATACGCTGCTGAACTGGAAGCTCGGCGCCCTCTACAAGGTCGGCGATACCGTCAGCGTCTACGCCAACTATGCCATCTCGCAGCAACCCCCGGGTGGCGCCAACTTCCAGCTGAGCAGCTCGGCCAACAGTGCCGACAATCCCAAGCTGGACCCGCAGAAGGCCAAGACCTTCGAAGTGGGCAGCAAGTGGGCGTTCCTGGATGACGCCCTGGCAGTGAACCTTGCATTGTTCCAGACGGACGTGGACAACGAGATCAACACCACCGTGCTCGACGATGCCGGCAACCCGACCCAGACCGGCAGCAAGCGGGTCAAGGGCGTGGAGCTCTCCGCAGTCGGCCGCCTGACCGACAACTGGTCGGTCAGCGCCGGATACAGCCACCTGGACACCGACGTAAGGGAAGGCGCGAAGGTGGCCGCCGATGGCACCACCAACCTGACCTATACCCCGGACGACACGTTCACCGGCTGGACCAGCTACACCCTGCCCTACGGCATCACCGTGGGCGGCGGCGTACGCTATGCCGCCGGCATGCACCGCGGCACCGACGGCGCGGTGGGCACCCCGTCGTTCACCAAGTCCTACGTGGTGTATGACGCGGTCGTGTCCTGGGCGATCAATGAGACGATCTCGCTGCGCTTGAACGGCTACAACCTGTTCGACAAGCAGTACGTGGCCAGCATCAACAAGAGCGGCTACCGTTACACCCCGGGTGCCCCGCGCACCTTCCTGCTCAGCGCGGACATCCGCTTCTGATGCAGCACGCGGGGGAGCCCACTCCCCGCGCCCCCAAAGGAACCGCCATGCTGCTGCACATTCCCGACGTGCTTTCACCCCAGGACGTGGCGCAGGCACGCAGGCGACTCGACGCTGCAGACTGGACCGACGGTCGCGAGACCGTCGGTGCACAGGGCGCGATGGTCAAGCACAATCTGCAGCTACCCGATGCATCTCCCCTGAAAGCGGAGCTGGGCAGGGACCTACTGGCCGCGCTGAGCCGCAGCCCCTTGTTCTTTGCTGCCGCGCTGCCCCTGAAGATCCTGCCGCCGCGCTTCAACCGCTACAGCGGTGGCGGCACCTATGGCTTCCATGTCGATGGCGCGGTGATGAACCTGGCCAACGGCGAACAGCTGCGCTCGGACATCTCCTGCACCCTGTTCCTGTCCGATCCGGACGAATACGAAGGCGGCGAGCTGATCATCAGCGATACCTACGGCGAGCACGAGGTAAAGCTGCCGGCCGGCGACCTGATCGTGTATCCGTCCAGCAGCCTGCACCAGGTGCGGCCGGTCACCCGCGGTGCGCGCGTGGCCTCGTTCTTCTGGGTACAGAGCATGATCCGCGACGATGTGCAGCGCCGCCTGCTGTGGGAAATGGATGGCTCGATCGAGCGCCTGCGGCAGACCGGCGGTGACGCCGAGGCGGTGCTGCAGCTGACCGGCGTGTACCACAACCTGCTGCGACGCTGGAGCGAAGTCTGAGCCCCATCCGGCCGACCCGCGACAATTTGGCAATCATTCTCATTTGCAACAGCTAACAGCTCTCATTACAATCACGCCCCGTTGATGCCGGCCGCTGCCGGCAGACCCTTGGGGACCCCTGCTTGCTGCGCCCGCTTCGCCCTCGCCCACTCATCCATCGCAAGATGGGCACCGCCATGCGCGGCCAGCGTCCTGCGCTGGCCAGTCTGCTGGCGTGGGTTGCGATGCTGGCTTTGCTGCTGGGCACCCTGCCGCTGCTGCCACACGGCCAGGCCGGAATGGCCGTGCAGATGCCGCTGGAAGAGCGCGGTGGCGAAGCGTCCCCGCAGGAAGAAGCACCGGCCAAACTGCGCCGCTGTGCTGCCGCCCCGGTGAAATCGGCCGAGAAGGCACGCCCGCCGTTGCTGCTGGCCAGCCAATGGCTGCGCACCGAGCTTGAACTCGTACCCACCACGCCGGCCATGCCCGGCGTGCGCCCGGACTGGCCGCTGGCCGCTCCGGACACGCCCTGGGCCGACGCGCCCGGGCGCCGCCAGCAACGCGGCCAGGCGCCGCCGCTCGCCTGAATCACGGCCCCGCGTGACCGCCTGCGCGGTCGTGCCCGCACGCCGCTGCCTGCTTCATCCCTGCCGCCCCTGACCGGGCCTCCCCGTGCATGCCGCGCCGTTCGCGCCTGGCATTGCACCACCCTGCATCCTTCGAGGTTACTGCCATGGCCCAGCGCCATCGTGTCCGTTCGTCCCTGTCCCGTACCCTGCTGACCAGCGCCGTGCTGGCGGCCATGACCGCCCCTGCCTTCGCCCACGGTGACGCTTCCGGCGCGCCACAGACACTGGACAAGGTGGTGGTCACCGCCTCCGGCTTTGAGCAGAAAATTACTGACGCGCCGGCCAGCATTTCAGTCATCACCCAGGAAGAGCTGTCCAAGCGCCCATACATGACCCTGTTGGATGCAGTCCGCGATCTGGAAGGCGTGGACGTTGGCGAGACCCGCGACAAGACGGGCCAAGGCACCATTTCCATGCGCGGCATGGGCTCGGACTACACGCTGATCCTGATCAATGGCCGCCGCCAGAACAATCACGGCGACATCTACCCGAACAACTTCGGCGGCAACCAGTTCAACCACATCCCACCGCTGGACGCGATCGAGCGCATCGAAGTCATCCGCGGCCCGGCTTCCACACTGTACGGCGCCGACGCCATGGGTGGCGTCATCAACATCATTACCAAGCGATCGCTGGACCGCTGGAGTGGCTCGGCCACCCTTGCAGGCACCTTCGAGACCGATGACGATTTCGGTGACGACCGCACTGCAGACCTGTATGTGACCGGCCCAATCGTTCCCGGTGTACTGAACCTCAGCGCACGCGCCAGTTGGTATGACCGCGATGCTTCCAATCCCGTCTACTCGCCGGCGATCGACCCCAACGGCACCCCCCATGCGCGCACGCTGGGCTTTGGCGGCGGTGGTAAAACAGTCGACAACACGAATAAAGCAGGTGGTCTGAGCCTTGAATGGAACATCAACGAAGATCAACGCCTGACGCTTGACTACGACACTTCGCGCCAGGAATACGACAACTCGATCAAGATCAATGATGCCGGTGTCGAGGAGTACCCGGTTGGTACGGTAGACAACATCAACAGCATCTGGCGCACGGCCAATTTCTGCCGCAACGGCAGCGGTGCCAATGCCAACGCGTGCCGGACCAGTGGTGGTACGTGGGCACGCCGGGCCGACCCGCGCGTGGGCTATGGACCGACCCAGGAATTCACCCGCGATGCATGGGCGTTGACCCACGAGGGCAAGTGGGGCTTTGGTAACAGCCTGGTGTCCCTCTCGCACGTATCAACCAACAACGATGGCCGGACGATGCCATTCACTGTCGCGGAACGCGAGTTGCTGCTGCAGATGATCGACGGCACCGGTGCCTATAGCGGCCGCTCAACGGCTGAACGCCGCGCGCTGGCTGAATCGACCTTCCTGCCACGGCCTCGACGCACGCTCGAAAGCGCCCAGTACACCTTCGATGCAAAGTTGGACATTCCCTTCCAGGCCGCAGGCCAGCATGTCGCTGTTGTCGGTGCGCAGGTCATCCGTGGTGAACTGACCGACGGCGTGTTCGGCACCGAGCGCGGAATGCCCGGCCAGAAGCAGGAGCACAACATGTACTCGCTGTTCGCTGAGGACACCTGGACCGTCATCGCGCCGCTGGGAATCACCTATGGCCTGCGCTACGACGACCACGAGGTATTCGGCGACCACTTGAGCCCGCGCCTGTACGGTGTGTACACCGTCAATGAACAGTGGACGGTGAAGGGTGGTGTCAGCACGGGCTTCAAGACACCCAAGACCACTCAGCTGTACGACGGCGTCACCGGCTTCGGCGCGCAAGGCACGCTACCGATGTTCGGCAATCCGAACCTGAAGCCCGAAACCAGCACCAGCACCGAACTGGCGGTCTACTGGCAGCATCCAGACGGGCACAACTTCAATGCCACGGTGTTCCACAACCGCTTCGACGACAAGATCGCCTCACAACCCTGCGGCGGCCGCTTCGCTCTGGCCTGCACCTCAACGGGCGACTACGCCGAGCTGGGCTACGCCAACAGCAGCAAAACGGTGAACATCGATGAAGTGATCATTCAGGGCGCCGAAGTAGCTGGTCGATGGAACATCGGCGAGCGTTTCGGCCTGCGTGCGAACTACACCTACACGGACAGTGAGCAGAAGAGCGGCGCGGAGAAGGGCCTCCCGCTGGGCAACAGCGCGCGGCACATGGCCAATGCGACCTTCGACTGGCAGGTCAGCGAGCGCTTCAATATGTTTCTGACTGCAGAGGCGCGCTCCAAGCGCTTCCGTGGGCTCAACGCCACTACGCGCGAGAAGCTCTACTACAAGGACTACACCACTCTGCATCTGGGTGCTTCGTTCGAAGCGACGCAGTGGCTGACGGTCAATGCACGTATCAACAACCTGCTGGACCGCGATTTCACCACCTACCAAGCCAGCTTCACCGACCTGGACGGCAGTGGGGTATATGGCGATTCGAGCAATGAAGTGCTGTTCGAAGACGACTACAACAACAAGGACAAGGCCCGCAGCGTCTGGGTGAGCCTGAACTTCAAGTTCTGATCGTTAGCGCTCCATCCACGCATGGCGTGGATCTACTGATCTGCGGGATTGCCGGCCAGTCGGTAGTGCCGGCCGCTGGCCGGCAATTCCCCCCCAGGGATACAGAACGACACGCAATTGCGAGCTATTCTCATCAATGATGTAATGGGCAGTCCCCGTCCGCCTCGAACCGTGCCGTGAGCCGTCCTGCCTCTTCCACCGTGCAGCAGCAACAGAACCGTGGCTTCTGGCTGCGGACGCTGCACCAGTGGCACTGGATCAGCTCGGCGGTCTGCCTGATCGGCATGCTGCTGTTTGCGGTGACCGGCCTGACCCTCAACCATGCCGCGAAGATCGAGGCCAAGCCCGAGGTGCAGAACCAGCATCTGGAACTGCCGGCCGCGCTGCTGGGCCAGCTGGGCACGCGCGAGGATGGCAACGCGCCGATCCCGCGCCCGGCACGGCAATGGCTGGACACGCAGCTGGGCATCGCCATCGGCGGGCGCCCGGCCGAGTGGTCGGCCGAAGAGATCTACCTGTCGCTGCCGCGCCCCGGTGGTGACGCCTGGCTGAGCATCGATCGCGAGACGGGTGCGGTGGAGTACGAATCGACGTCGCGCGGCGTGGTGTCCTACCTCAACGACCTGCACAAGGGCCGCAACGCGGGCCCGGCGTGGGGCTGGTTCCTGGATCTGTTCGCCGTGGCCTGCCTGGTGTTCTGCATCACCGGCCTGTTCCTGCTTCACCTGCATGCACGGCAGCGGCGCATGACCTGGCCGCTGGTCGGCCTCGGCCTGATGATCCCGCTGCTGATCGCCCTGCTGCTGATCCACTGACTTTCCTTCGTTTCCGGAGCCGCCCCATGCGCGTCACCCTGACCATCGCCCTCAGCGGCCTGCTGGCCACCTCGCCGGCCTATGCCACCACCCTCGACATCAACGTCGAAGTGCCCAAGCTCAACGTGGCCGAGTACCACCGCCCGTACGTGGCGGTGTGGCTGGAAGGCGCCGACCAGAAGGTCGCGGCCAACCTGTCGGTCTGGTACCAGCAGACCAGCAACAGCGAAGGCCACGGCACCAAGTGGCTGCCGGACCTGCGCCAGTGGTGGCGCAAGAGCGGCCGCACCCTGCAGGTGCCGGTGGACGGCGTGACCGGCCCGACCCGCCCGGCCGGCAAGCACGCGCTGTCGTTCAACGACAGGCAGCCGGCGCTGAAGCAGCTGGCTCCGGGCAACTACACCCTGGTGGTGGAAGCGGTGCGCGAAGTCGGCGGCCGCGAGCTGCTGAAGATCCCCTTCACCTGGCCGGCCACCGCCGCACAGAACGGCAAGGCGCAGGGCGCCACCGAACTGGGCCAGGTCACCCTCGCCGTCAAACCCTGAAAAGGGGACGGAGGGGATTAAGTCGTAATTCCCCTCCTCTCGCCGCACCACCCTGCATCCACCTGGAGTCTTCCGCATGAAGCGCACGCTTGTCCTCGCCGCCGCTCTGGCCGCTGCCCTTCCCTTCTCCGCCCTGGCCCACAAGGCCTGGCTGCTGCCCTCGCAGACCGTGATCGCCGGCAATGCGCCGTGGATCACCGTCGACGGTGCGGTCTCCAACGACCTGTTCTATTTCAACCACGTGCCGCTGCGCTTGGAGTCGGTGGTGATCACCGCGCCGGACGGCAGCACCGTGCAGCCGCAGAACGCGTCCACCGGCAAGTACCGCAGCGTGTTCGATGTCGAGCTGAAGCAGCCGGGCACCTACCGCATCGCGTCGGTCAATGACGGCCTGTTCGCCACCTATGAGAAGAACGGCGAGCGCAAGCGCTGGCGCGGCAGCGTCGCCACCTTCGGCGAACTGCCCAAGGACGCGAAGAAGCTGGAAGTGAGCCAGTCGGTCGGCCGCGTGGAGACCTTCGTCACCAACGGCGCCCCGAACGACACCGCGCTGAAGCCGACCAACCGTGGCATCGAGCTGGTCGCCGTCGGCCACCCGAACGATCTGTTCGCCGGCGAGGAAGCCACCTTCCGCGTGCTGGTCGACGGCAAGCCGACCGCCGGCCTGAAGTTCGAGATCGTGCGTGGCGCCACCCGCTACCGCAACGCGCAGGACGAGCTGAAGGTCACCAGCGATGCCAAGGGTGAGATCAAGGTGACCTGGCCGGAAGCCGGCATGTACTGGCTGGAGACCGGCACCGAAGACAACAAGACCTCGGTGAAGCAGGCCGCCAAGCGCCGCCTGAGCTACGTCGCCACGCTGGAAGTACTGCCGCAGTAATGACGTGGACCGCGATGCCGGGCACGCCCCGGCATCGCGCCTGCAGCACACCACCATGACCGATTCCCTGCTCGACATCGCCCGCCTCGGTGGCACCACCATGGGCACCACCTGGAGCGTGTCGCTGGTCGCGTCGCGCCAGCGCGACCTGCACCCGCTGCATGCTGGCATCCAGGCGCGGCTGGACGAGGTGGTCGCGCAGATGAGCACCTGGGAGCGTGGTTCGGATCTGAGTCGCTACAACCGCGCCGACGCCGGCCAATGGTGCGTGCTGCCAGCCGAAACCCGTCACGTTCTGGCCTGCGCACAGGCCATCGCTTCCGCCAGTGGCGGCGCCTTCGATCCCACCATCGGTCCGCTGGTTGCACTGTGGGGCTTCGGGGCACATGCCGGCGAACGCCGCCAGCCCGACGACGCTACCCTGCAGGCCACGCGTGATCGCTGCGGTTGGCAGCGCCTGCAGTGGCAGGACGATGCGCTGCTGCAACCGGGTGGACTGGAACTGGATCTCTCTGCGATCGCCAAGGGCTTCGGCGTCGATCACGTGGCCGCCTGGTTGCGTGGACAAGGCATCACTGCCGCGCTGATCGAAGTCGGCGGCGAACTGGCCGGCTACGGCCGCAAACCGGACGGCCAGCCGTGGCGCGTGCTGGTGGAATCCGCACCCGAAGAAGACGTGCACACCGATACCCCGCCACGGGTGCTGGCGCTGGACGGCAAGGCGGTGGCCACCTCCGGTGATCGCTGGCACCAGTACCAGGCCGATGGCGAGGCCTACAGTCACAGCCTGGACCCGCGCTCGGGCAGACCGGTGCGGCAGGTTGCAGCGGCGGTCACGGTGGTAACCGACGACGCCATGCACGCCGATGCATGGGCCACCGCACTGACCGTACTCGGTCGCGAACAGGGCATGGCACTGGCCGAGCGCGAAGGACTGGCTGCGCGCTACCTGCAGCGTGCGGCAGACGGCCCCCGCGAATTCCTCAGCAGCGCCTTCCAGCGCCTGCTCGACGAGCAGGACGCATGAGCGCACGTCCATCGCGCGCCTGGCTCGGCAACGCACTGGTTCTGCTCCTGCTGGCAGCGATCGGCTGGGCACTGCTTCGCCTGCATCTCGGCGAAGCGTGGTGGCGGGGCGCACCACCGGCGCGGCAGTCGCAGATCGCGGTGCTCGCCACGGTGCTGTATGCGCTGGCCTGCGCGGCCCTGTGGTGGCGTGGGCGCCCGCGCGACGACGCCGCAACCGGAGACACCGCGCCCATCCTGCTGGTCTGGTCCAGCCAGACCGGCTTCGCCCGCGAACTGGCCGAACGCAGCGCCGAGGCCCTGCGCGGTGCCAGCGTGCCAGTGCGCGTGCGCGGACTGCATGAGGTGGATGCAGCACTGCTGGCTTCCAGCCAGCGCGCGTTGTTCATTGCCAGCACCACCGGCGAAGGCGATCCACCCGACCACGCCCTGCCGTTCCTGCGCGGAGTGATGGCCACGCCGCCCTCGCTGCAGCACCTGCACTACGGGGTGCTCGCGCTGGGCGACCGCAGCTATGGCCACTTCTGCGGATTCGGTCACCAGCTGGACCAGTGGCTGCGCCAGCACGGCGCGCATCCGCTGTTCGATGCGATCGAGGTCGACAACGCCGATCCGGCAGCACTGCGTCATTGGCAACAGTTGCTGGGACAACTCGGCGGTAACGCCAGCGAACTGCCCGACTGGAGTCCGGCCGAGTACCAGCCGTGGACGCTGCTGCAACGCGAGCATCTGAACCCGGGCAGCCCCGGTGGTCCGGTGTACTGGTTGCGCCTGCAGCCCCCGGCCGATGCAGTTGCGCAGTGGCAGGCCGGTGACATCGCCGAGATCGGCCCACAGCACGCATCGCACACCGTGCGTGCCTGGCTGGATGCACAACGCTTCGACGCGGACACCGTGCTGGATGACGGGCAGACGTTGCTGGCACGCGTCGCGCGCTCGCACCTGCCCTCATTGGTTCCCCCGGGTGATCTGCCTGCCTTGCTGGCGACCCTGCAACCGCTGCCGCATCGCGAGTACTCGATCGCCTCGGTCATGGCCGACGGTGCGGTTGAGCTGCTGCTGCGCCGCCAGCTGCGCGCTGACGGTACACCCGGCATCGGCAGCGGCTGGCTGTGCGACCACGCTGCCATCGGCGAACCGGTACAGCTGCGTCTGCGCCGCAACGACAATTTCCATGGCGCGCCCGCCGATGTGCCGCTGCTGCTGATCGGCAACGGCACCGGCATCGCCGGCCTGCGCGCGCATCTGCACGAACGCGTACGCAGTGGCGCACGCCGCACCTGGCTGCTGTTCGGTGAGCGCACCGCCGCGCATGACTTCCACTTCGGTGAAGAACTGCAGGCGATGCTGGCCGACGGCACGCTGGTGCGGTTGGATGCAGTGTTCAGCCGCGATGGCGGTGCGCACCGCTATGTGCAGGACCGGCTGCTGGCCGAAGCGGCAACGCTACGCCAGTGGGTGGATGAAGGCGCCACGATCCTGGTCTGCGGCAGCCTGCAGGGCATGGCCCCGGCGGTGGATGCAGTGATCGAGCAGGTGCTGGGTACCGCGGGCAAGGAAGCGCTGTTGCTGGCCGGTCGTTACCGGCGCGATGTGTATTGAGGCCACCGCATCCTGGTGGGTGCGAACCGATTCCTGGTGGGTGCGAACCGCTTTCTGGTGGGTGCGAACCTTGGTTCGCACCATGACGCGGTGTCGGTGGCCGCATCCACGCATGGCGTGGATCTACTGAACAGATTCGGCTGGCGCGAACCGCATTCTGGTGGGTGCGAACCTTGGTTCGCACCGTGACGCGGTATCGGTGGCCCCATCCACGCATGGCGTGGATCTACTGAACGGTGTGTCCAGACATGGTGGCAACCGCATTTGCAGTAGATCCACGCCATACGTGGATAGTGCCAACCGGCGCCCAGGAATCATCCCGCCGCCGCACTGATCCGGATCGCCAGCAACTCGCCACCGCCCTGCAATGCATGACGCTGCCGTTCACCGGCCGCCAACCACGCAGTGTCTCCCGCCTGCAACGCCGGCAGGCCACTATCTGCACCAAACTCCGCCTGACCGGCCAGCAGATGCAGCGCCCAGGCCACGCCCGGCTCGCAGAAGAAGAACATCGTGCCCACCAGCGGCCGGTGCAGCAGCTCGGCCTGCAGCAGCTCGCGCTTCCACATCAGGTTGAAGTCGTGGGTGGTGCCATCGACCAGTTCGCCGTGCAGCGCTTCCTCACCGGCGAAACGCACGCGCCCGTGCGGCGGCAGGACCTCGGCCACACGGCCATCCTCGAAACGCAGGCGCACGCCATTGCCCTGCAGCAGCACCAGTTCGCGCTCCACGCCGGGGAAGGCGGAGAACGCGGCATCCTGCTCGATCTCGGCCACCGACAGGCGTAGCGCCCAGTCATCACCCTGCGCCGGCAGTCGCAGGATCTCGCGGGTCCAGCCCAGGCCGTTGCGCCAGCGTTCGCGGCGATAGTCCAGGCGGGAGATCACCTGGCTCGGAGTGTGCAACAGGGAGTCGATGTTCATCGGCGCATTGCATCATGCCGCGCGCCGTCATGCATCACCGCGTGGCGAGCGTGCCCTGGCCACCACACTCACCGCCCAGCAGCTGCGAGTGCTTCAGCCAGTCCTGGTCGGGGTAGTAGGCGAACACCATCGTGCCGCCACGCAATGCGTCGATCAGCGGCTTGGCCACCGACAGGCGTACCGCAGGGCAGCCCAGGCTGCGGCCGAGCCGTCCCTGCAGCTGCGCGGTCGCCGGGTTCACGTAGGGGGCGCCGTGAATGACGATGGCGCGTTCGCGCGCGGTCGTTGAAGCCCGGTTCCAGCCCGGCCAGGCGCAGCGAGTACCCATTGCCGCCCATGTAGGTCTCCTGCGCGGTGAACGCGCCAAGACTGGACATGAAGCTGCCATCGCGGTTGGAGAAGTGCTCGGTGCGGTTCTCACCGCTGTTGCGGCCATGCGCCACCCATTCCTCGAACAGCAGGCGCTGGTGGGCCAGGTCGAACACCCACAGGCGCGGCTCGGTGGACGGCCGAGAATAGTCGATCACGCTGAGGCGATCACCATTGATGCCCAGCTCGGGCCGCTGCAGCGCGCAGCGCATGGCGTGCGCCGCCAGCTGCAATACGTGGCGGTCGGCCTTGGGCGCACTGCGCGACAGCAAGGCAGCCAGATCATCGGCACTGGTGGCAAGGGCGGGCGTCTGTGCCAGCGCCGGAGCACTGGCCGAGGTCGCCAGCAGGCCGAACGCGGCCAGCCGGCACAGGCGGGATGCAGTCATGGGCACAACGAAGGGACTCAGTTGCTCTTGAGGGTGGACCCTGGCGGCTCGGATTCCAAGACCGGCTGCATTCCGGATTCAGCCGGGCTTGGGCGGACCGCCGGCAGCGAGGTCACCAGCAGGGTCGTGCCCGGCACCAGCACCTGGTACAGCTGGCGGGCGAAATCGGCCGGCAGCGCCATCGGCAGCGAGGGCGTGGCCAGCAGGTCCGGGGTGGCCTGGGCACGGTCCTGGCCCAGCAGCGGATAGGCCGTCCACTGGTGCAGGCGCTGGTTCACGTCCAACGGGCTGGGCGTATCGCTGTAGCCCTGCCCCATCACGAACAGCGTGGTGCCCTGGAATGCCGGCAGGGCGTCGGCCTTCAGCGGCGACTCGCCGATCATCACGCCATCGCGCAGCACGTACAGGCGCTGGTCGTGCAGGCTGACCAGGATGCCGACCTGCCCGGCCGGCGCTGCGGCGTCATCCCACCAGGCCTGCGCCGGGGCCCCATCCCCGGTCTCCGGAAGGGCCTGGCCGCGCGTTGACCGGTGCCAGCACCGACGGATAGGCCAGCGTCATCGGCGAGCTCTTGGCATCGGCCACGACCACGGTGTCGCCACGCTGGGTTTCACTGAACAGCTTCTGCGCGAAGGCCTGCGGCAGCCGCACGCAGCCATGCGAGGCCGGATGACCAGGCAGGCTGCCGCCATGCAGGGCGATGCCGTCCCAGGTCAGCCGCTGCATGTAGGGCATCGGCGCGCTGTTGTAGAGGTTGGACTTGTGGTCCTTGTCCTTCTGCAGGATGGTGAACACGCCGGTCGGCGTCTCATGCCCAGCCTTGCCCGAGCTGATCGTGGTCAGGCCGATGGCAATGCCGTTGCGGTACACGTACGCGCGCTGCTCATCGAGGCTGACCACCAGCACGATCGGGCCGGTCGGTGAAATTTCCGGATGCCACAGGTATTCGCCCGGCTTGAGGTCGGTCGGTCCGCGCACTTCGGCGGTGCTGGCTGCGGCAGCGGCAGGCTTGGCGGCCGGCGTCGGCGCAGCGGCATGGCCCAGCAGCGGCAGGGCCAGTGCAAGGGCGAGCATCAGGGTAGTGGGGCGGTGCAGAAGCATCCAGCGGGGGTCCTTTCCATGCGGTGCGGCCACCGTACACCATCGACCCGTGGTGGCCGCGGCAAAACCAAGTGCCGGAAATGAAACTGCCCGGCGACACAGCCATGTGTCGTACCGGGCAATCGTTACGTCCTTGTCGGCCTGCTGCCGCCCCCTCGCATCCTGCGCTGTGGGGGTAGCGTTGCATCCTGCACGCGGCCGCGTCTGTCCTGTTTGTATCTCAGCCCCTTCCACAGGTCTGTGATGCCACCATCCTGGTGATTGGTGCCGCGTCCTGCGGCGGTCGGTGGTCACGGCCTTCCTGTCCGTGTCCGGTGAACCAGCCTCCTGCCGGTTCCGACGATTCCTGCTGTCAGCGCCTGGGTACGGTTCGCACCGGTACCGATCCGGGTACCGGATCCGCCGGCAACAACCTGTTGCCTACGGTGATCCGCTGTCGATTCCGTTCGACGATTGCTTTCCCTATCCCCTTCACCTGCGTCAGGTCCTCGACGCGATGAAACGGGCCGTGTCTGCGCCGGTGCTCGACGATCGCCTCGGCCTTGGCGGCTCCGACCATCGTCAATCCCTGCTGCAGCGCCTGGGCATCGGCGCGGTTGATGTCGATCGGTTCGGCGGCATGCGCCCCAGCGATCCACACGACCAGCACCAGTGCCCTCAACACGACACTCCAAGGCACGACGTGTATCTCCTTGTGATTCTGGCCGTCCCGACCGGCAATCCCGTCGGTAGGAACAGTGTCCGTCACCACATGCACACAGCCTATCGGTTTCCTGGATTTCTAAAAGCCAGCCAAATACCCGACGTGATGTAGGAAAAACCCTACCCGCGGCACAGGCGTAGAATGGCCGGATCAGCCCATGCAACCGGAGTTTCAGATGGACAGCGCCAAGCTCGGCCAATTCGTCAATGACAAGTGGGACAGCGAGATCGTCCCGCAGTTGGTCGACTACATCCGCATTCCCAACAAGTCGCCGATGTTCGACGCCAATTGGGTGCAGAACGGCTACATGGAACAGGCGGTCACCCTGATGGAGAACTGGGCCAAGGCCCAGCAGCTGCCCGGCCTGAAGGTTGAAGTGGTGCGCCTGGAAGGCCGTACCCCGCTGATCTTCCTGGAAATTCCGGCTACCGGCGCCGAAACCGGCGACGACACCATCCTGCTCTACGGCCACCTCGACAAGCAGCCGGAAATGACCGGCTGGGACGACGACCTCGGCCCGTGGACCCCGGTCCTGCGCGGCGACAAGCTGTATGGCCGCGGCGGTGCGGACGACGGCTACGCCATCTTCGGCTCGCTGGCCGCGGTGCTGGCACTACAGGCCCAGGGCCTGCCGCACGCCCGCTGCGTGGTGCTGATCGAAGCCTGTGAAGAGTCGGGCAGCTATGACCTGCCGGCCTACGTCGACCACCTCGCCGACCGCATCGGCAAGCCGTCGCTGGTGGTCTGTCTGGATTCGGGCTGCGCCAACTACGACCAGCTGTGGTGCACCACCTCGCTGCGCGGCCTGACCGGCGGCAACTTCACCGTGAAGGTGCTCAACGAAGGCGTGCACTCCGGCGATGCCTCCGGCGTGGTGCCGTCCAGCTTCCGCCTGCTGCGCCAGCTGCTGTCGCGCATCGAGGACCAGGACACCGGCCGCATCCTGATCGACGGCATGAACGTTGAGATCCCGGCCGAGCGCCAGGAACAGGCCAAGCGCGCCGCCGAAGTGGTCGATACCGAGATCTTCGAGAAGTTCCCGATGGTCGACGGCCTGCGTCCGATGAACGAGGACCTGACCGAGCTGGTGCTCAACCGCACCTGGCGCCCGGCACTGTCGGTCACCGGCGTCGGTGGCATGCCGGCGCTGGAATCGGCCGGCAACGTGCTGCGCCCGCAGACCTCGGTGAAGCTGTCGCTGCGCCTGCCGCCGACCGCCGATGGCAAGACCTGCGGTGAGCTGCTGAAGGAAGCGCTGCTGCGCGACCCGCCGAACGGTGCGCAGGTCACTCTGGATCTGGAAAAGGCATCCACCGGCTGGAACGCCCCGGCCATGGCGCCGTGGCTGACCCAGGCCATCGACGACGCCAGCCAGGCCTTCTTCGGCAAGCCGGCGATGTACATGGGCGAAGGTGGCTCGATTCCGTTCATGGGCATGCTGGGTGAGAAGTTCCCGGGCGCCCAGTTCATGATCACCGGCGTGCTCGGTCCGCACTCCAATGCACACGGCCCGAACGAGTTCCTGCACATTCCGATGGGCAAGAAGGTCACCGCCTGCGTGTCCAAGGTGATCAGCGAGCACTACGCCGCCAGCCTGCGCGGCGAGACCAGCGGTTCGCCGGTGGCTGCCGACAGTGGCACCCGCCACGGCGACCACGGCTGCTGCTGAATCCGGCACACCGTGACGGACGCAGCCTGGCCTTGCTAGGCTGCGTCCACCCTTGGTGGAAATCGCGCGCATGAATGGTCTGTTCGGCAGCAGCAGCTGGCTCTACATCATCCTGGTCGGCTTCTTCGTCGGCCTGCTCGGGCGATTCTTCATGCCCGGCAACAACCGCATGGGCTGCCTGCTGACCATCGTGCTGGGCATCATCGGCGCACTGCTGGCCGGGTGGTTCGGCCAGTACATGGGCTGGTACGCCCCCGGTGAGCCGGCCGGCTTCCTCGGTGCGGTGCTGGGCGCGGTGGCCGTGCTGGCCGTCCTGCGTCTGTTCAGCGGTCGCCGCTGATCCCGCACCCTCTTCCCTTCCTGTTCCCGACGTAGGCGCGCCCGGCGCGCCCGGATATGCCTGCATGACCGAACCCGCCTCCGATCCCCAGCGCAGCGCGCAGCGCCTGCAGTGGGCCCGTACCCAGCTCGATGATTCCAGTGCGGTGGTCGAACGCGCCTCGGTCGATGCCGGCATGCGCAGCTACTGGCGCACCACCAGCACGCGCGGCAGCCACATCGTGATGGATGCCCCGCCGGGGCTGGAAGATCCGCGCCCATGGCTGCGCATGCGCGGCCTGCTGGATGACAACGGCCTGCGTGTGCCCGCGCTGCTGGCGCAGGATCTGGATGCCGGCTTCCTGCTGCTGGAAGATCTCGGCGGCCCGACCCTGGCGAAGATCCTCGACGAGCGCAACGCCGATGAATGGTTCGGCCGCTCGATCGAACAGCTGCTGCGCCTGCAGGCGATCCCGGTGCCGGCCGACTTCGGCCAGTTCGGCGAAGCACTGCTGCAGCGCGATGCCGGCCTGTTCGACGAATGGTTCCTGCAGCGCCACCTGAACCTGGAACTGGACTGCGGCGAGATTGAAGGGCTGCAGCTGGTGCACCGCCGCTTGATGGACAACGCGCTGGGCCAGGCCCAGCTGATGACCCATCGCGACTACATGCCGCGCAATCTGATGCCGGTCGAGAATGGTCCGGCAGTGCTGGATTTCCAGGACCTGGTGCGCGGCCCGATCGCCTACGATGCGATGAGCCTGTTCAAGGACGCGTTCCTGAGCTGGCCGCTGCAGCGTGTGGACGAGTGGCTGGCGCAGTATCACGAGGCGCCCGCAACGCCGGCCTGCCGGTGCCCGACCGCGCCACCTTCCTGCGCGATGCCGACTGGATGGGCATCCAGCGCCACGTGAAGATCCTTGGCCTGTTCTGCCGCCTGCGCTACCGCGACAACAAGGGTCACTACCTCGACGACGCGCCGCGCTTCATCACCTATCTGGACGAAGTGCTGCCGCGCTACCGTGAGCTGGCACCGCTGCAGCAGCTGCTGGAACACCGCATCAAGCCGGCGCTGACCGACCTGGCCGCACCGATGCGCGTGGCCCGATGAAGGCGCTGGTCTTTGCTGCCGGCCTCGGCGAGCGCATGCGCCCGCTGACACTGCACACGCCCAAGCCGCTGCTGGACGTGGCTGGCAAGCCGTTGATCGTCTGGCACCTGGAACGCCTCGCGGCGCTGGGCATACGCGAGGTGGTGGTCAACACCGCATGGCTGGCCGAGCAGTTTCCGGCGACACTGGGCGATGGCAGCCAATGGGGCCTGCGCCTGCATTTCCTGTACGAAGGAGCGACCCCGCTGGAAACCGGCGGCGGCATCCTCAATGCCCTGCCGGTGCTGGGCGACGCCCCGTTCCTGGTGGTGAACGGCGACATCTGGACCGATTTCGATTTCGCCACGCTGCCGCGCGAGCCGCAGGGCCAGGCGCATCTGGTGCTGGTCGACAATCCTGCGCAGCACCCCCACGGTGACTACCGGCTCGACGCGCAGGGCGTGTTGCATCACGACCGCGAAGGCCCGTGCCTGACCTATGCCGGCATCGGCGTGTATCGCCCTTCCATCGTGGCCGACTGGCGCACGGTGATCGGCGATGCGCCGGGTAGCGAGCGTGTTCCGCCGAAGTTCTCGGTGGTGCCGCTGCAGAAGCACTTCATGGCGCAGGGATTGATGACGGGGCAGCACCATCGCGGGCGCTGGACCGATGTCGGGACCGTGGATCGCCTGCGCGCGCTGGATGTTGAGTTGGCCGCGAACGGCTGAGCCCCTCGTGGCTGGATGCCTAATCAGTAGAGTCGAGCTTGCTCGACTGCAAAGCCGTGCTTGGCCGGGCGGGATGGGTACGCGGGGGACGCCGTGAATCCATCCATGGAGGCTTGTCCGCGGCATCCATGCCGCAGACACCCCCGCGTACCCATCCCGCCCGGCCTCTGACAGTTTCCGTGCGCGTCCAGCCACGGAAAAGAAAAAAGAAAAGCAAAAGCGGGTCGCGTCGCTATGCTCGCTCTGGTGTCGACCAAGGTCGACACCCACCAACAGCAGTGCAGTACGCAGTCCCGGCAGATCGCGGGAACCTGTCGAAGGCGGGGTGGCTCAGGTTGCGGGGGCGTGAGCGCCATGGATGGCGCGACCGAGGCTACATGGACGTACTTGCGCCGTCCCCCGCAACCTGAGCCACCCCGCCTCCCCTCAGGAAGCCAGCTTCTGCTGTTGCTTCAGCTCTTGCTGTTGCCGGCCAGCGGCCGGCACTACGGCGGGTGCAGGGCGCAGCCCTGCAAAGCAAACCCCACCCTCAGTAACGCGGCCGGCCTTCTTCCAGCACCTGGCGCAGGAACGGCACGGTGATCCGCCGCTTCGCCGCCAGCGACTCCCGGTCCAGCCAGTCCAGCAGCGTGATCAATCCACCCAGCTCGCGCCCGGTATGCGACAGCAGCCACTCGATCGAGGCCTCGTCGATCGCCAGCCCACGCCGCAGCGCGCTCACGCAGCACCGCTGCCCGTCCTTCCTCATCCAGCGGCTGCAGCAGCACACGCACGCACTGACCCAGCCGCGAACGCAGATCGGGCAGTACCAGGCCCAGTTCTTCCGGCGCCTTCTGCGCCGTGTACAGCACGGTCACGCCCGCAGCGCGCGCGGTTGTGGAAATCGAACAGCGCGATCTCGTCCTCGCGGTTGCCAGCCACCTCGTCCAGGCCGTCCAGCGCCACCAGCTCGCGCGCCTCCAGCCCATCCAACGCCGCGCGTACGCGGCCGGCGGCGCTGGCCAGCGGTACGTAGGTCGGCAGTCGCCCGGCCTGCTCGGCGCTGGAGCACATCGCCAGTGCCTGGTGGGTCTTGCCCGTGCCCGCCGCACCTTCCAGATAAACCCAATCGTGGCTGGCACCCACCGCGATCGCGCGCAGCTGCGCCAGCGCGCCGTCCGGCGCGCCGATGAAGGTCTCCAGGCGCTGGTCCCGCGGGTAATGCAGGGCCAGCGGCAGTTGCGGCACACCCATCACTTCAGGTCGGGGCCCTTGTCGTTCGGAACGATGATATGGGGCGCATCGACCACGCCGTCAAGCACGATCGCCGGCTTCTCACCCACGTACAGCTCGCTCTGGCGATAACGCTGGTGCGCGTAGCGCAGCAGCACGTTGGTCACCGCTGCCACCGGCAGCGCCAGCAGCATGCCGAGGAAGCCGAACAGCTGGCCGCCGGCCATCACCGCGAAGATCACTGCCACCGGGTGCAGGCCGATCTTGTCGCCGACAATCCGCGGGGTCAGCACGTAGCTTTCCAGCAGCTGGCCCACGGTGAACACCACGCCGACCAGGATCAGCAGCTTCAGGTCGAAGCCCTGTGCCTGCACCAGTGCGGCGACCACCGCCATCAGGATGCCGGTGGTCGCGCCCAGGTAGGGAATGAAGCTGATCAGGCCGGCAATCAGGCCGATCAGCAGACCCAGCTTGAGGCCGACCAGCGACAGGCCGCCGGCATAGATCACACCCAGCGCCAGCATCACCAGGAACTGACCGCGGATGAAGGCGCCCAGCACCTCGTTGGACTCACGCGCCAATGCGCTGATGGTGCCGATCTGGTTGCGCGGAATCACCGACGCCACGCGCTCGACCAGCTTGTCCCAGTCACGCAGGAAGTAGAACGCCAGGATCGGCAGCAGCAGGATGTTGACCACCCAGGTCACCATCGCAAAGCCCGAACGCGAGACGTAGCCCATGAACGTGGTGGCAAAGCCGCCGGCCTGCTGCCAGTGGCTGCGCACCCATTCGATCAGGCGGTCCGGGTCCAGCCACTGCATCACTTCCAGGCCGGTCTTCTGCTCGAACCAGGGAATGCCCTTTTCCATCAGCCACGCCTGTGCCTGCGGCGCGACCGCAATCAGGGTGGTGATCTGGCGCTCGATCATCGGCACCAGCACCAGCAGCAGCGCCACGATCACCAGCACCATCGCCGCGAACACCAGCACCACGCCGGTCATGCGCGAACGGCCGGTGGCCTCGATGCGGTCCACCAGCGGATCGCCCAGCCAGGCCAGCGCCAGCGCCAGCACGAACGGGGTCAGGATCGGCGCCAGCAACCACACCACCCAGCCGATCAGGCCGGCGAACAGGATGTACTTCAGGCGGCGCAGGAACTGCGCGATTTCCGCTTCCGGGGTCAGGTTCATCGCAGGCGGTACTCGTTGCTGACCGGCGCAGCGACCGGGGCACCGGTGGTGTCGTCGATCGGCGTCGGCAGGGCCGGCAGCGGTGCGCTCGGCACCAGCACGCCGTTGTCGCCCAGCATGCGGTTGAAGCCGGCCAGGCCGGTGGTCATCTCCAGGCTCAGCTCCAGCTGGCCGGCCGAAGCGTGCAGCGGGGTGACGTTGCGCACCACCGGCACCTCACGCAGGCCGGCAGCCAGGCGCAGGTAGTCGTCGGCACTGTTGATGCCGGTGACCACCACCCGATAGGTGCCGGCCTGGCCGACGGCCGCGCCGGCCTTGGCATAGCGCTTGACCAGCGCATCGGCGGCACCATCGGCACCGGCGGCCATCGCGCGCATGGCGTTGGCGTCCTTGCTGGTCCACTTGTTCAGCTCACGGCCGTTGTCGACGAACACCCAGTCCGCCTGCCAGCCGCCATTGGCGCGGTACAGCTTGCCGATCAGCTGCATCGGCGGCGAGTAGCGCGAAGAGGCACGGGCCACGGCGGCACTGTCCTGGCGCCAGATGGCACCGGCCAGCGCCTGTTCGGCGGCACCACCGCTGGGCAGGCCCAGCTTGTAGCCGCGTTCAATGGCGCGGTTCAGCAACGGGCGGGCGGCGTTGGCCTGCTGCACGCTGACCAGGCGCGGACCGCTGCCGTCATCGACGGCCAGCCACAGCACCGGCTTCGGTCGGGGCTGCGGCCACAGCGGCAGGCCCAGCGCCGACACCAGCGAATCGACATCGTCCTCGCGGAAGCGGGCCACCAGCAGGGTGCGGAAGCTGGGGGCGCCACTGGCGCTCACGCTCTGGTCCTGCTTGTAGTCGTAGCTGGCCACGTAATCCTTGGCATTGCGCAGCGCCTGCGCCACGCCAGGGCGCGACATCACGCTGCGATCGCCGGACAACTTGCCCAGTACAACGCTCAAGGCGCGGGCCAGGGCGCCGTTGCGGTCGGCTTCGGCCTGGCTGTTGACGGGCACTTCGGCCTCGTACGCGCCAGTGGCGGTGGCAACATCACCCTCGGTGCGCAGGCCGCTCTGGGCCATCGTGGCCACCGGCAGGCTCAGCGCAAGGAGCAGGGTCAGAATCAGGCTGCGGCGCATCAGGACATCCATTGGCTCGACGTATCCGGGGGAATTGTTGCCCGAATACGGCCTTTGCGCCAATGCGGCCTGTTAAAATCGCCCGTTCAACCCCTGCCAGCGCCGACGCCCGTGACCAACACCCCGTCTTCCGCCCCCTCCCCCCTCACCTACCGTGACGCGGGTGTCGACATCGACGCCGGCAACGAACTGGTCGAGCGGATCAAGCCCCTGGTCAAGCGCAGCTTCCGCCCGGAAGTGATGGGCGGCCTGGGCGGCTTCGGCGCCCTGTTCGACCTGTCCAACAAGTACCGCGAGCCGGTGCTGGTGTCGGGTACCGACGGCGTGGGCACCAAGTTGAAGCTGGCCCACCAGCTGAACCGCCACGATACGATCGGCATCGACCTGGTCGCCATGTGCGTGAACGACGTGCTGGTGCAGGGTGCCGAGCCGCTGTTCTTCCTGGACTACTTCGCCACCGGCAAGCTGGACATCGACACCGCCGCAGCGGTCGTGGGCGGCATCGCCAACGGCTGCACCGAGGCCGGCTGCGCGCTGATCGGCGGCGAAACCGCTGAAATGCCCGACATGTATGCCCCGGGCGAGTACGACCTGGCCGGCTTCACCGTCGCCGCGGTCGAGAAGAGCGAGCTGAAGGATGGCGCCAGCGTGGCTGCCGGCGACGTGCTGATCGGCATCGCTTCGTCCGGCCCGCATTCCAACGGCTACTCGCTGGTGCGCCGCATCTACGACCGCGCCGGCCGCCCGGCCGAGCTGGAGCTGGAAGGCGGCGTGAAGCTGGTCGATGCGCTGATGGCGCCGACCCGCCTGTACGTGAAGCCGATCCTGTCGCTGCTGAAGTCGCACGGCGCGGCCATCCACGGCATGGCCCACATCACCGGTGGCGGCCTGACCGAGAACATCATCCGCGTGGTGCCCGAAGGCCTCGGCCTGGACATCCAGGCCTCGTCCTGGACCCTGGCGCCGGTGTTCCAGTGGCTGCAGAAGGAAGGCGCGGTCGCCGACAGCGAGATGTGGCGCACCTTCAACTGCGGTATCGGCTTCGTGCTGATCGTGGCGCCGGACCAGGTGGCCGCGGTATCCGATGCGGTCAAGGCGCAGGGCCTGGAGCACTGGACCATCGGCCAGGTGGTCACCGCCGAAGGCGCCGAGCGCGTCCACATCGCCTGATCCCGACAACCCAGGAGCCCGCATGGACGCAACGCCCCCCTTGTCGCCCGCCCCCTTGTCGCCCGCCCCCGTGCCGCCGCCGCTGGCGACGGTACCGGTGTTCAACGCGCAGGATGCCGACCACCTGCGCATGCTGGCCATCGCGCACTACGTGGTCGGCGGCCTGATCGTGCTGTTCTCGCTGATCTTCATCATCCACATCGTGCTGGGCATCACCGCGCTCACCGGCAACCTGCCGATGAATTCCGGCGGCCAGCCGTCGTCGCCGGCCGAACAGCGCCTGTTCGGCTGGATGTTCACCCTCATCGGTTGCGTCGCCGTATTCGGTGGCGTCACCCTGGGCGCGTTCGTCGCCTATGCCGGACGCTGCCTGGCCCAGAGACGCCGCTACCTGCTGTGCCTGATCGCGGCCGGCCTGGCCTGCCTGTTCACCCCCGTCGGCACGGTGCTGGGGGTGTTCAGCCTGATCACCCTGCTGCGCCCGCAGGTGAAGGCCGCCTTCGACCTTCCCACCACGCCCGCATGACCGCCTCCGGCAATCCGCCGCCGCTGCCGCATCAGACCCTGGCGCAGCTGCAGCTGACCAGCCATCTGCAGACGCTGAAAGTGCTGTTCTACGCGTTGGCCGGCTTCCATTGGTTCGCCACAGTGGCGTTCCTTGGCCTCAGCGGATGGGTGGCCCACGCGCGCGGACTGGACGATGCCTGGATGCTGACCACGGTCTATGCGTCCATCGCCGTGCTGGCGGCCGTGCTGGGGTTCGTGCAGTTGTATACCGCGCGCCAGCTGTCACATCGCACCGGGCTGGCCTGGTGCCGGTGCGCGGCGTGGCTGGGCGTACTGGCCGGCCCGCTGGGCATGGCCTTGGCCGCCTATGCCTGGGTGTTCCTGTCCAAACCTGACATGGCCGCGCTGTTCGACCGCGGCGACCACCTCAGTGTCTGAACCTGCCGGCAGACGCCCCGTCCTTTCCTGATCGATTTCCCATGTCCGCGCCTGCCCTCCCCACGTCCGCTTCGCCCACCACCCACCGTTTCTCGGGCCCCAAGAAGCTGGCCTTTGCCGCCGTGCTGGCGGTGTTCGCAATCAGCTGGGTCCACCCGCTGTGGCCTACCGAACAGGCCCTGCACAGCACCCTGACCGTGATCGGGCTGGCCGCGCTGCTGTGGGTCGACCGTCGCGGCGGCTGGCTGGGCAACGGTGCCTTCATCGCGATCTGCGGCTTCATCGCCCTGCACTGCGTGGCCGCGCGCTGGCTGTATTCCAACGTGCCCTACGACGCATGGGCGCAGACGCTGAGCGGCTGGTCGCCGAATGCGGCCTTCGGCTGGCAGCGCAACCATTTCGATCGCCTCATCCACTTCCTGTTCGGCGTCTGCTTCACTCCTGCGCTGCTGCAGCTTGCCCGTCATGCGTGGCCGGCGCTGCGCCTGGGCCAAGCCTTCACCCTGGCGGTGATGACGGTGATGTGTGCCAGCCTGGTCTACGAATGGTTCGAGTGGGCCATCGCGCTGGCGCTGTCACCGGATGCTGCCGAGGCCTACAACGGGCAGCAGGGCGATATGTGGGACGCGCACGCCGACATGCTGATGGCCACCCTCGGCAGCCTGCTGATCTGGCCGCTGATCCGCCGGAGCGCTCAGCAGTGACCGCGACCACCCGCATTGCCGTGCTCGCCTCCGGCCGCGGCAGCAACCTGCAGGCCATCCTCGATGCCATTGCCGACGGCCGACTGCCCGCCGAGGTGGTCGGCGTGTTTTCCGACCGCCCCGCCGCAGAGGCCCTGCAGCGCGTCGCACCGAACCTGCGCTGGGCGCATGCACCGAAGTCCTTCAGCGACCGCGCCAGCTACGAGCAGGCGCTCGGCGATGCGCTGGCCGCATTACAACCGGACTGGATCGTCTGCGCCGGCTACATGCGCATCCTCGGCGCGGCCTTCGTACAGCGCTTCAATGGCCGGCTGGTCAACATCCATCCATCGCTGCTGCCGCTGCACAAGGGCCTGGACACCCACGCACGGGCGCTGCAGGCGGGCGACGCCGAGCACGGTGCCAGCGTGCATCTGGTCGTGCCCGAGCTGGATGCGGGCGCCGTGCTGGCGCAGGTGCGGGTGCCGGTGCTGCCCGGCGATGACGCCGACAGTCTGGCCGCGCGCGTGCTGGCGGTGGAGCATCCGCTGCTGATCGCCACCCTGCAGCTGTTGTGCGCCGGCCGCCTGGCTGAACGGGAGGGCCAGCCGCAACTGGACGGTCACCCCCTGTTTAGCCCGTTGGCCCTAGATTCCGCCGGGAACCTGAACCGGTAGTCCCCATGCACACGCCCCGCTGACTGCGGGGCTGGCATCCTGCCCCCTCCTGCGGTCCCTGTCCTCCATGAAGACCACGACCCTGCTGTCCACTCCATTGCTGTTGTCGCTTGCCGTGTTCCCCGGCGTGGGCTGGGGCCAGGCACAGGCGCCCGCCACCCCGCCGGCACCCGTGCCCGCAGCGCAGCCGCCAGCCGAGGCGCCGGCCGTACCGATGCCACCGGCACTGGCCTGGGAGCCACCGCCGCTGCAACCGTTCAGCGCCACCTACCAGGCCTTCTACAAGGGCAAGGAAGCGGGCGATGCCAGCATGCAGGTCACCCACACCGGCGGCAGCCAGTGGCGGGTGGACATGCAGGTGGTCGGCCGCCGCGGCTTTGCCAGCGTGCTGGGCCTGAACATCGAACAGAGCACGGTGTTCGAGGAGCGCAGCGGCGCGTATGCGCCGCTCAGCCAGAGCACGGTGCGCAAGGGCCTGTTCCTGGGCAAGAAGGCGGTCGGCACCTACAACTGGCAGGCCGGCACCGCGCAATGGACCGGTGACGTCAAGAAGGAACGCGCGCAACCTATCCCGCTGCAGGCAGGCGACCAGAGCGCGCTGCTGATCAACCTGGCGATCATGCGCGATGCGCGTCCAGGCGCCTCCATGCATTACCGCTACGTGGACATGGGCAAGGTCCGCGAACACGACTACCAGGCCGCGCCGCAGACCGAGAACGTCGAGGTCGGCGACCTGTCCTACAACGCACTGCGGGTCTACCGGACCAACGGTGGCAGAAACGAAACCATTCTCTGGATCGCCAACGGTGTCCCCACCCCGGTGCGCATCCTGCAACGCGAAGACGGCGAAGACCGCGTCGATCTGCGCCTGATCGAATACCAAGGAGTCTGAGCATGAATACCCTGACCCGCCCCCTCACCTGGATCGCAGCCGCTGCCCTGACCGTGGCCAGCCTGCCGGCCATGGCGCTGGAACCGTTCAAGGCCGATTACCTGGCCAGCTACATGGGCATGCAGGCCAACGGCACCATGACCCTGGCCAGCGAAGGCAGCAACAAGTGGCGCTACAGCCTGCAGGTGAAGAACCAGCTGGCCGACCTCAGCCAGAGCACGGTGTTCGAGGAAGTGCGTGGCCAGCTGCGCCCGCTCAGCAGCCAGGACCGTTCGGCGCTGCTGGTGAAGAAGCGCAACGTGCAGGCCAACTACAACTGGACCAGCAACCAGGCCACCTGGACCGGTGACATCAAGCCGGATCGCGCTGGCCCGATTGCGCTGAAAGCCGGTGACATGGACGCGCTGCTGATCAACCTGGCGATCGCCCGTGACCTGGCGGCGGGCAAGCCGCTGACCTATCGCATGGTCGACGAAGGCCGCATCAAGAACATGACGTACCGTGTGATCGGCAAGGAATCGATCACCGTGGGCGGCAAGAGCTACGAGGCCACCAAGGTCTCGCGCGCCGACGGCAACAAGGAGCTGATCGCCTGGATCGTGCCGGAATTCCCGGTGCCGGCGCGCATGCTGCAGCGTGAGAGCGGCCGCGATGCGCTGGACCTGACCATCAAGGCGATGAACTGACGCGCGAACCGGTAGTGCCGGCCACTGCCCGGCATTCTCGCGATGCTCCACGAGGTTGATGGGGTTGCCGGCCAGCGGCCGGCACTACCGAAAAGAAAACGCCCGCTTTCGCGGGCGTTTTCTTATTTCTTCGCTTCAGCCGGTTTCTGTTCCTCGGCCGGCTTGAACTCGGTCCGGCAGTCCACGCGGATCTGCTCACCGGTGCTGCGCCAGACGAAGGTGCGGCAATGACGGTTGCCGTCCTGGCTGTCGTTCACTGCGACCGCATAGAACGACTCGATGATTTCATCACGCGAGACCGTGCCATCGCCGTTCCAGTCCATGTCCTTCTGCTCGATGCCCTGGGTGATGGCGATGTTGGCGTACCAGGCATAGCCCAGCCACGCCAGCACGATCAGCACCAGGGCCAGCAGCGCCTTGCGACGCGGGCTGAACTTGCCGCGCAGGATCATGGCACGCGCCGGATGGTGGCACCGAGCGAAGACAGCTTCTCTTCGATGTTCTCGTAGCCACGATCAAGGTGGTAGATCCGGTCGATGGTGGTATCGCCGCTGGCCATCAGGCCGGCCAGGATCAGCGAGGCCGAGGCGCGCAGGTCGGTGGCCATCACCGGCGCGCCGCTCAGGTGCTCGTTGCCACGCACGATGGCGGTATGCCCTTCGACCTGGATATCCGCGCCCAGGCGCAGCAGTTCGTTGACGTGCATGAAACGGTTCTCGAAGATCGTTTCGTTGATCACGCCCACGCCGTCGGCCACGCAGTTGAGCGCCATGAACTGCGCCTGCATGTCGGTCGGGAATGCCGGGTAAGGCGCGGTGGTCAGGTTGACCGCCTTCGGCCGCTTGCCCTGCATGTCCAGGGTGATGGTGTCTTCGGTGGTCTCGATCTTCGCACCGGCTTCGACCAGCTTGGACAGCACCGCGTCCATGGTATTCGGGCGCGCACGGTTGACCGTGACCTTGCCACCGGTCATCGCTGCGGCCACCAGGAAGGTGCCGGTCTCGATGCGGTCGGGCAGCACTTCATGGCGGCCGCCGGACAGGCGCTCGACGCCTTCGATCACCAGGCGGGCAGTGCCCAGGCCTTCGATCTTCGCGCCCAGCGCGATCAGGCAGTGCGCCAGATCGGTCACTTCCGGTTCCATCGCGCAGTTGTCGAGGATGGTGGTGCCTTCGGCCAGCACCGCGCCCATCAGCACATTCTCGGTGCCGGTGACGCTGACCATGTCGAAGGTGAAGTGCCCCCCCTTCAGCCGCTTGGCGGTGGCCTTGATGAAGCCGTTCTCGACCACGATCTCGGCACCCAGCGCCTGCAGGCCCTTGATGTGCTGGTCGACCGGACGCGAACCGATCGCGCAGCCGCCCGGCAGCGATACTTCGGCCGCGCCGAAGCGGGCCAGCAGCGGGCCCAGCACCAGGATCGAGGCGCGCATGGTCTTGACCAGCTCGTACGGTGCCACGTGCTGGTTGACCGAACGCGGGTCGACCACGATCGCACTGCCGCGCGACAGCGTGCCCTGGTCGATGGTGACCTTGGCGCCCAGCTCGCCCAGCAGCTTCACCGTGGTGACCACGTCGTGCAGGTGCGGCACGTTGGTGATCTCCACCGGCGCATCGGCCAGCAGGGTCGCGCAGAGAATGGGGAGGACGGCGTTCTTGGCGCCGGAGATGCTCACTTCACCGTGCAGCGCAGCGCCGCCGGTCACAACGATCTTGGCCATGTATTCGGGATCTTCTGCGGTTCAGCCGGCTTCGGCCGGGGTCACGGTTTTCAGCGCCAGCGCGTGGATCGCGCCGCCCATCAGGTCGCCCAGCGTGGCATACACCATGCGGTGGCGAGCCAGCGGCATCTTGCCGGCGAAGGCCTCGCAGACCACGGTCGCTTCGAAATGCACGCCATCGTCGCCCTGCACGTCGGCGCGGGCGCCGGGCAGGCCGGTTTCGATCAGATTGCGGATGGTGTCGGCGTCCAACGGGCTTTCCTAATAAAATGTGCCTCCATTCTACTTCCGCTGCGTGGCGTCCGCATGGCCGAATCCCTGTTGCCCCCCCGTTCCGTCGACCCTGCCGGCCTGGTCGCCAGCGGCCGCCGCGTCTTCGAGATCGAGCGGCAGGCGCTGGACGCCGTGGCCGACCGCCTTGGCGAGGCGTTCCAGCAGGCCTGCCAGGCGATCCTGGGCAGCCGCGGCCGGGTGGTCGCCACCGGCATGGGCAAGTCCGGGCACATCGCCCGCAAGATCGCCGCCACCCTGGCGTCCACCGGTACGCCGGCGTTCTACGTGCACCCGGGTGAAGCCGGCCACGGCGACCTGGGCATGATCACCGAGGACGACGTGGTGCTGGCCCTGTCCTATTCGGGCGAGTCAGACGAGGTGCTGATGCTGCTGCCGGTGCTCAAGCGCCAGGGCAACGTGCTGATTTCCATGACCGGGCGCCCACAGTCCAGCCTAGCCACCGCCGCCGACATCCACCTGGACGTGAGCGTGCCGGCCGAGGCCTGTCCGCTGGCGCTGGCGCCGACCTCCAGCACCACCGCCTCGCTGGCGATGGGCGACGCGCTGGCGGTGGCCCTGCTCGATGCGCGCGGCTTCACCGCCGACGATTTCGCCCGTTCACACCCGGCCGGCAGCCTCGGCCGCCGCCTGCTGCTGCACATCACCGACGTGATGCACACCGGCGACGACCTGCCCAGCGTGGGCGCCGACGCCAGTCTCAGTGAAGCGCTGATGGAGATGAGCCGCAAACGGCTGGGCATGACCGCCGTGGTCGATGCCGGCGGCGTGCTGATCGGCCTGTTCACCGACGGCGACCTGCGCCGCGCGCTGGACAGCGCGCTGGACGTGCGCACCGCGAAGATCGCCGATGTGATGACGCGCAACCCACGCACCATCGGCGCCGACCAGCTGGCGGTGGAGGCGGCCCGGCTGATGGAGACCCACAAGATCACCGGCCTGATCGTGGTCGATGGCCAGGGCCGTGCGGTCGGCGCCCTGAACATTCATGACCTGTTGCGGGCCCGGGTGGTTTAACCGACAGTCCGTAGACCCCATTCAGTCTGTACTGCCCCACCCGAACCCACCGAGCCTGCCGCCCTGATGCCCTGGTCCCCCTTGCCCGCCTTCCCTGCCCACCTGCATGCCGCCGCGGCCCGTATCCGCCTGGCCTGCTTCGACGTGGACGGCACCCTCACCGACGGTCGGCTGTACTACGACAAGGACGGCAACGAGAGCAAGGCGTACTTCGTGCAGGATGGCCTGGGCCTGAAACTGCTGCAGCAGCACGGCATCCATCCCGTGCTGATCACCGCGCGCAACAGCCAGTCCGCGCTCAAGCGCGGCGCCGACCTCGGCATCGACACCCAGATCGCCGTAGGCGACAAGCTGGCCAGCGTGCAGGCGCTGTGCGCGCAGCATGGCATCGGCCTGGAACAGGTGGCCTTCATGGGCGATGACCTGCCGGACCTGGCGCCGCTGGGCGCGGTCGGCCTGGCGGTGGCACCGGCCAACGCCCATCCGTGGATCGCCGAGCGCGTGCACTGGCAGACCCGTGCCAATGGCGGGCGTGGCGCCGCGCGCGAGCTGTGCGACATCCTGCTGGCCGCGCAGGGGCATGTGGACGCCGTACTGGCGAGGTTCGGCGCATGAACCTGCCGACCGTGAACTGGCGCACCCTGCTCGGCATCGGCCTGCTGCTGGCCGCCCTGCTGAGCAGCTGGGCGGCGCTGCGCAACCGCGACAAGGGGCCAGCCAGTGGCGGCCAGGAAGTGGGCGTGGATTACATCCTGCACGACTTCCAGATCGTCGCCCTGGATGAGCAAGGCAAGGAATCGACCACGCTGCGCGCACCGTTGCTGGAACGCCAGCGCGGTGACCAGACCATCAACATCGCCACGCCGTTGTTCGAGATGCCGGACAAGGATGGCAGGCACTGGACCCTGCGTGCCGAAACCGGCTGGCTCAGCGCCAAGGGCGACGAGATGAAGCTGCGCGGCAACGTCGCCGGCGACAGCCCGGTCGGCCCGGGCACGGTGCCGACCACCTTCCGCACAGACCATCTGGACGTGTTCCCGAAGGAAAACCGCGCCCGCACCGACGCCCTGGTGACCATGACCCGCCCGGGCATGGAACAGTCCGGTGTCGGCTTCGAAGTGGATTCGAAGAACAACACGTATCATTTCCTCAGCCAGTCCAAGGGCCGCTACACGCCCAAACGCTGATTCCGCCGCCAGCCTGCGACGTCTCCGGACAGGCGCAAGGCCGGCAGCCCCACCCGCCCGCCCCCGGTCCACCCGGGAGGCCCCCACCGGTAGAACGGACCCCGATGAAGATTCCCTTTGCCGCCGTACTCGCGCTTGGTCTTCTTGTCCCCAGCGCCGCCTTCGCCAAGTCCACCGACCGCAACGAAGACATGCACATCGATTCCGGCGCCCAGTCGGGCACGCTCACCGGCGACGGCAAGACCGTGCTGTCGCAGGGCGTGATCATCACCCAGGGCACGCTGGACCTGCGCTCGTCCGAGGCCGAGATCTACCTCAAGGACGGCGAAGCGGTGCGTGTGGTGTTCACCGGCAAGCAGGCCAAGATGAAGCAGCAGCTCGATGATGGCACCTGGATGGACGCGCTGGCCGATCGCATCGACTACGACATCAAGACCGAGATCATCACCCTGACCGGCAACTATAAGGTCACCAGCGCGCGGCACCAATGCCGGCCAGCGCATGATCTACAACACCCGCACCGGCGAAATGAACTCCGGTGGTGACGGCAGCCGCGTGCGCACCGTCATCCCGCCGAAGAACAAGACCCCGGCCGCACCTGCGGCACAGCCCAAGGCCACCACGCCGGCACAGCCGGCCGGGAGCAGGAAGTAATGCTCGTTGCCAAGGGCCTGCGCAAGAAGTACAAGCAACGCGAAGTCGTCAAGGACTTCGGGCTGACCCTCGACGCCGGTGAAGTGGTCGGCCTGCTCGGCCCCAACGGCGCCGGCAAGACCACCTGCTTCTACATGATCGTCGGCCTGGTTGCCGCCGATGCTGGCAGCATCGTGCTCGACGGCAAGGACATCACCGGCGACCCGATGTATACCCGGGCCAAGCAGGGCGTGGGTTACCTGCCGCAGGAGCCGTCGGTGTTCCGCAAGCTGACCGTGGCCGACAACATCCGCCTGGTGCTGGAGCTGCGCGAGGGCCTGGATTCGGCTGGCCGCGAGCGTGAATTGAACAGCCTGCTCGACGAACTGCAGCTGGGCCACGTCGCCGACCAGCTCGGCGCCAGCCTGTCCGGTGGCGAACGTCGCCGCTGCGAGATCGCCCGTGCCCTGGCCGCGCAGCCGCGCCTGATCCTGCTCGACGAACCGTTCGCCGGCGTCGACCCGATTTCCGTCGGCGAGATCCAGCGCATCGTCACTCATCTCAAGCAGCGTGGCATCGGCGTGCTGATCACCGACCACAACGTGCGCGAGACCTTGGGAATCTGCGACCGCGCGTATATTCTCGCTGAGGGCAGCGTGCTGGCCCAGGGCTCGCCGGAAGCGATCCTGGACAATGCCGACGTGCGTCGCGTCTACCTCGGGGATTCCTTCAAGCTGTGACGGCAAGCGCCGGGTCCCTCTCCTTCCTTTCGGCACAGGCATGAAGACTCGGCTGCAGACATCGTTGGGACAGCAACTGGTGCTCACGCCCCAGTTGCAGCAGGCGATCAAGCTGCTGCAGATGTCCACCACCGAGCTGGAGCTGGAGATCGCCCAGGCGGTGGAAAGCAATCCGCTGCTGGACTGGGCCGACAGCAGTGACAGCAGCAGCGCCAGCAACGAAGGCAGCGATGGCAACGACGGTGACGCCCCGGCAGAACGTACCGATGCCGGTGACGACTGGGCACCGGCCGAACTGGACTGGAGCGCGGCCGGCAGCGGCGGCAGCTTCGACGATGACGACGACACCGGCAGCGCCGCCGAGCGCGTAGCCGAAACCGAAACACTGGCCGACCATCTGCTGTGGCAGCTGCATCTGTCGCATTTGTCCTCGCGTGATCGCAGTATCGGTGCCGCACTGATCGATGCGCTGGACGACGACGGTTACCTGCGCGAGCCGCTGGCCACCATCGCCGAAACCCTGTTGCCGGCGATCCACGCCGACGAGGACGAGATCCTCGCCGTGCTGCACCGCATCCAGCGTTTCGATCCGGTCGGTGTGGCTGCACGCACGCTGGGCGAATGCCTGCTGCTGCAGCTGGATGTGCTGGCCGGTGACACGCCCGGCCTGGTGCTGGCGCGACAGATTGCCGCAGGCCCGCTGGAACGGCTGCCGCGCAGCGGCGTCGCCGGGCTGGCCCATGAACTGAAACAGCCCTTGGACGAGGTCGAGACCGCAGTCACCCTGCTGCGCTCGCTGGACCCGCGCCCGGGCACGCAGATCGCACCGCTGTCGCAGGACACCTACGTGGTGCCGGATGTGGTGGTGTGGCGGCAGAACGGCGTATGGCGCGCAGCGCTGGCCGCGCATGCCGGGCCGAAGGTGGTGATCCACCGCGGCTACGAACAGCTGATCCGACGTTGTGGCGACGCCGATGCCGGCTACCTGCGTGCCCAGCTGCAGGAGGAAGCGCGCTGGCTGCTGAAAGGGCTGCAGCAGCGTGGCGAAACCCTGCTGCGGGTGGTACGCAGCCTGATCCTGCAGCAGGCCAGCTTCCTCGAATTCGGCGAGCAGGCGCTGCGTCCACTGACCCTGCGCGAGATCGCCACCGAGCTCGGCCTGCACGAATCCACGGTCTCGCGTGCGATCGCCCGCAAGCACGTGCGTACCCCGCGCGGCACCCTGCCGCTGCGCGCCTTCTTCGCCTCGGGCATCGATACCGAGGGCGGTGGCGAGGCGTCCAGCACGGCCATCCAGGCGATGATCCGGCGCCTGATCGACGACGAGAACCCGCGCAAGCCGCTTTCTGACGCCAAGCTGGCTGACCTGCTCAAATCGTCGGGAATTCCAGTAGCGCGACGCACCGTGGCGAAGTATCGTGAAGCCATGAACATTTCCGCCTCGCACGAAAGGGTCAGAATCGCTTGACGCGCCGCCGCGCCCGGCGGAGAGGTTCATTGGCACATCCGAACACAGGAGAAACCCGATGCGCATCGAAACGTTTGGCAAAGATGTCGAAGTCACCCCGGCCCTGCAGTCCTATGTAGAGGAGAAGCTGGCCCGGATCGGCAAACACTTCGACCAGCACTGCGAAGCGCGGGTGACCCTCAAGCTGCAGAAGACCGAACACCACGTCGACGCCAGCCTCAACATTCCCGGCCAGACCCTGCACGCCGAGGCCAATGCCCAGACCATGTATGCCGCGATCGACCTGCTTGCGGACAAGCTTGACCGTCTGGTGATCAAGCACAAGGAGAAAAAACAGCAGCACGCACCGCTGCCGGTGGGCGACAATGGTGGCTGATCGCCACCGCTCCCCGCAGACATGCCCCTGACTGATCTCCTGGCGGCCGTGCAGACCCAGCTCTGCACGGCCACCGACCGCGACAGCGTCCTGCAGGCCGCCGCCGGGTTGCTGGCCTGCCGCCAGGCCAACGCCGAACAGATCTATCTGAACCTGTGCCAGCGCGAAGCGCTGGGCAGCACCGCGATCGGTCACGGCATCGCCATTCCCCACGGCCGCGCGCCAACCCTGGACCGTCCCCGCGGCGCCCTGCTGCGGTTGGCCACCCCGGTCGACTTCGGTGGCGACGAGCCGGTGGACCTGGTGTTCGCCATGGCCGTCCCCGCCCACTACACCCACCAGCACCTGATGCTGCTGTCCGAGCTGGCCGAGCTGTTTTCGGCGCCCGACATCCGCCAGGCCCTGCGCGAAGCGGGCGATGCCCGGGCGCTGCGCGAGGCGCTGGACATGACCCCACCTGCGAGTGCCGCATGAATACCAGCATCACCGCCCGTGAACTGTTCGAACAGCAGCGCGAGCGGCTGGGGCTGCGCTGGGCTGCCGGCAAGTCCGGCGAGAAGCGCGAGCTGGAGGCCGGCAACACGGTCTCGCGGCGTCCATCGCTGGCTGGTTATCTCAATGCGATCTACCCCAACAAGGTGCAGATCCTGGGCACCGAGGAACTGTCCTGGCTGGATGCGCTGGAACCGCGCCAGCGCTGGGAGACCATCGAAAAGATCATGCAGTCGCACCCGCTGGCGCTGGTGCTGACCCGCAACCAGGCCTGCCCGGAAGACCTGCGCGCCGCTGCTGACGAATCCGGCACGCCGCTGTGGCTGTCGCCCAAGCGCGGCCACGAACTGCTCAACCATCTGTCCTACCACCTGGCGCGCACGCTGGCGCCGCGGGTGATCCTGCATGGCGTGTTCATGGAGATCTACTCCATCGGCGTGCTGATCACCGGTGAGGCCGGATCGGGCAAGAGCGAGCTGGCGCTGGAGCTGCTCAGCCGCGGCCACCGCCTGGTTGCCGACGATGCCCCCGAATTCACCCAGATCGCGCCCGACGTGCTCGATGGCACCTGCCCCGAACTGCTGCAGGACCTGCTGGAAGTGCGCGGCTTGGGCGTGCTGAACGTGCGCGAGATGTTCGGCGACACGGCTGTAAAGAAGAACAAGTACCTTCGGCTGATCGTCCACCTGACCAAGCCGATGACCGAACCCACCCCGCATGGCTACGAGCGCCTGACCGGCGACTCGGGCACCCGCCATGTGCTGGACCTGGATGTACCGCTGATCACCCTGCCGGTGATGCCCGGCCGCAACCTGGCCGTGCTGACCGAGGCCGCGACCCGCCTGCACATCCTGCGCACCAAGGGCATCGACCCGGCGGCCATGTTCATCGCCCGCCACAGCAACCTGCTGGAACGGCGAACACCCTGATTCCCCTGTCCTTCGAAGAGCCTGTCCATGAGCACCGTCACCCCCTCCGCCCCGACCCTGATCATCGTCAGCGGCCTGTCCGGCTCGGGTAAATCCGTCGCCCTGAAGACCTTCGAGGACCAGGACTACTACTGCTCGGACAACCTGCCGATCAATCTGCTGCCCGACTTCGTGCGCAGCCTGCTGGCCAACCACGACGGCAGCGCACCACGCCGCCTGGCCGTAGGCATCGACGTGCGCGGCCAGGCCGACCTGAGCCAGCTGGGCGACTGGCGGCAGCTGGCCACCGATGCCGGCGTGGAAGTGAAGGTGCTGTTCTTCGAGGCCAGCGACGAGGCCGTGCTCAAACGCTACGCCGACACCCGCCGCCGCCATCCACTGAGCCAGCTGGGCCTGTCGCTGCCCGAAGCGATCGCGCGTGAGCGTGAATTGACCGCACCGCTGCGCCGCGAGGCCGATGCGGTGATCGATACCAGCAATCTCAACGTGCATCAGCTGCGGCGGCGGATCATCACCGAGTTCACGATGGACCATGCCACCGGCCTGTCGCTGCTGTTCGAATCGTTCGCCTACAAGCGCGGCGTGCCGGCCGAGGCTGACTTCGTGTTCGATGCGCGGGTGCTGCCCAATCCACACTGGGACCCGGATCTGCGTGCGCTGAGTGGCCGCGAACCGGGTGTGCGCGACTACCTGGAAGCGCAGCCGGACGTGCAGCGCTACCTGACCCAGCTGATGGATTTCCTCGATACCTGGCTGCCGAAGCTGGGGGATGGCACCCGCAGCTATGTGACCGTGGCCTTCGGCTGCACCGGCGGCAAGCACCGTTCGGTGTTCCTGGCCGAGCGCCTGGCCCGGCATGCCCGCGAGATGGGCTGGGAAGACGTGGCGACCTACCACCGCGAACAGGATTGAGGGGGTCGGCCGGGCTGCGCCCGGCACCCGCAGAGGCCACGTCAACGGCAAGAGCGGGATTACGTGGGATGGCGGGGCGGTGTGGGTCTGCAGGACACGCTGTAAACCCGTCCATGGGGGCTCGATGGCGCCATCCATGGCGCCAACGGTCCTGCAGACCCACACCGCCCCGCCTCTGACAGATTCCG
Source organism: Stenotrophomonas sp. 93052_Sma (assembly GCF_056481145.1). Lineage (NCBI taxonomy): Bacteria > Pseudomonadati > Pseudomonadota > Gammaproteobacteria > Lysobacterales > Lysobacteraceae > Stenotrophomonas > Stenotrophomonas sp. 93052_Sma. The sequence continues at coordinate 1,144,891 of NZ_CM151134.1, read as the reverse complement.
TGTGCTGTTGGTAGGTGTCGACCTTGGTCGACACTGCAGATCCACGCCATGCGTGGATGAGTCCCGGTCAGGCACCGAAAAACGGATGGGTCGGATCCTTTTCCAACGGAAATGGGCTCCGGCCCGAGCAACACTGAATACGGGACACAGTGCCCCTCATCTGCTGCTATCGCCAATTCACCTTGACCTGTTAACGTGCAGTAATGACCTGTGGCATTCTCCTCGTAACACATCCCGGGGTCGGGACCGCCCTGCTTGACGTGGCGACCCGGCTCCTGCGGCAATTGCCGCTGAAAACCGAAGCTTTCGAAGTACCGTTCGACGCAGACCTGGACGCCCTGCTCCCGCTCGCCTCAGCCGCTCTGCGGCGGGTCGACAATGGTGAAGGCGTGCTGATCCTGACCGACCTGTACGGCGCCAGCCCCGCCAACCTTGCCGGGCAGCTGGCCCGGCTGGGGACCCCGGTTCGCCGGGTGTCGGCGCTGAGCCTGCCGATGTTGCTGCGGGTGATGAATTATCCGGAACAGGGACTGGATCAACTGCCCGCCACAGCCGCGGCGGGTACCCGTAATGGAGCGATAGTCGACGATGCTTGAACGAGAACTCACCGTGAGCAACCGCCTGGGCCTGCACGCCCGGGCCACCGCCAAGCTGGTGCAGACCCTGGCGCCGTTCCGCTGCAACGTGACCATGGCCGCCAAGGGCCGTGAGATCAACGCCAAGAGCATCATGGGCGTGATGCTGCTGGCCGCCGGCCAGGGCACCCCGGTCATGGTGCGCATCAACGGCGAGGACGAAGCCGCCGCGATGGAAGCGGTGGTCGGCTTGTTCGAACGCCGCTTCGACGAGGACAGCTGAGCGTGCCGCGCGCGCGCCGGCCAGGTCCCTTCCGGCCAGCGGCCGGTACAGCTGCTGGCCGGGCACGGTGCTGCCCGTGGCGCGGCGATGGGCCGGGCGCGGGTGCGCCTGCCACATGCGCTGGAAGTGGCCGAGCAGCGCGTCGCCGCCCATCAGGTCGAGGCCGAGCTGGCCCGCCTGCACCGCGCGGTGGATGCCGCGCGCACCGAAATGCACGAACTGCGACAGCGCCTGCATGGCGCCCTGAACCAGGAAGTGGGCGAGTTCCTCGACCTGCATGCCCTGCTGCTGGACGACCCCGAGCTGTTGTTCGGGCTGGACGAACTGATCCGCAGCGGCCCCTACAGCGCCGGCTATGCGTTGCGCCTGCAGCGTGACCGCCTGGCCAAGGTCTTCGATGGCATGGACGATGCCTATCTGAAGAGCCGCATGGACGACCTCGACCATGTGATCGGCCGCATCCACGCCTTCCTGCAGCCCGAACGCCCGGAGGTGATGAAAGGCCTGGCCGGTGAAATCCTGGTCTGCGACAACATCGCGCCCTCCGAGCTTGCCCAGTTGCAGGCGCAGGGCGTGGTCGGCATCGTCACCGCCGCCGGCAGCGCGCTGTCGCACAGTGCGATCCTGGCGCGCAGCCTGCACCTGCCCTTGATCGTCAACGTGCCGCAGCTGCTCAGCCGCATCGCCGATGGCGACGTGCTGATCATCGATGGCGCCGACGGCAGCATCACCGCCAACCCGCAGGCCGACAACCTGCGCGACTACCGCGCGCCTGAAAGAACATGCGCGCGAGCAGCGCGAGCTCGGCCGCCTGCGCAGCAAACCCAGCCGTACCCGCGACCAGGTCGACATCGCCCTGCTGGCCAATGCCGAATCGCTGGAGGACGTCACCCAGGCGCATGCGCTGGGCGCGCAGGGGCTGGGCCTGTACCGCACCGAATTCCTGTTCCTGCAGCGCAACGAGCTGCCGGACGAAGAAGAACAGTTCCAGACCTACCGCGATGCCGCGTTGGGCATGAGCGGGCGACCGGTCACCATCCGCACGCTCGATCTGGGCGCGGACAAGGCCGACCGCACCGGCCTGACCCTGAGCAACGAAGAAAACCCGGCCCTGGGACTGCGCGGCGTACGCCTGTCGCTGGCACGGCCCAAGGTGGCCGACACCCAGCTGCGCGCGATCCTGCGCGCCTCGGCCTACGGCAAGCTGCGCGTACTGGTGCCGATGGTCAGCACCCGCGAGGAACTGCTGGCGGTGCGCCGACGCATGCTCAAGCTGACCGAGCAGCTGCGCAGCGAAGGCCACATGGTGTCCGACCATGTGCCGCTGGGGGCGATGATCGAGGTGCCCGCTGCGGCGTTGGCGCTGGAGAGCTTCATCGACCTGGTCGACTTCCTGTCGATCGGCACCAACGACCTGGTGCAGTACCTGCTGGCCGCTGACCGCAACAACGAGGCACTGGGCGAGCTGTATTCGCCGCTGCATCCGGCCGTGCTGCGGTTGCTGCAGATGGTGATCGAGACCGGCGCGCGGCATCGCATTCCGGTGGCGGTCTGCGGTGAGATGGCCGGTGATGCACGGATGACTCCGCTGCTGCTGGCGCTGGGCCTGAGCGAATTCAGCCTGCACCCCGGCACACTGCTGGAGGTGCGCCGCGCGATCCGCGAGGCCGACCTGGCCGCGCTGCGCGCGCGCACCGAAGCTGCTGGCCGCACGCGACCGTCGCGCGATCGAGCGCTGGCTGGCGCTGGTGGCGGATACGCCCTGAGCGCCAAGGGTAGTGCCGGCCGCTGGCCGGCAACCTCATGGCCTTCGATGGGGCCGCTTGCCGGCCAGCGGCCGGCACTACCACCGCCCGGCGGCTATGCGTTGAAACATCCCCTTGCGATAATGACGCGCTGAACACCCCTGTTGCCGCATCCTTGCCGGGATCGCGGCTTTTCTTATCCCGCGGGAGCTGCGATGGCTGAAGCTGTACGCCACGACAAGACTGCGCGCCAACTGCGGATGCTGTCCGACGCACTGGACAGCGGTCGGCTGGGCCCGGTGCGCCGCCTGGTCAACACCCTGGCCCCGGCCGAGATCGGCAACCTGCTCGAATCGCTGCCGCCGGGCAAGCGCGAGGTGGTCTGGGGCCTGGTCGATCCGGAAGATGACGGTGAGGTGCTGGTCCACGTCGGCGACGACGTGCGCGAGAGCCTGCTCGCCGACATGGACCCGGACGAGATCATCGCCGCGGTCGAAGACCTGGACATCGACGATCTGGCCGACCTGGTCGAAGACCTGCCGGACACGGTCATCGACGAAGTCCTCAAGTCGATGGACCGCGAGAACCGCGAGCGCCTGGAGCAGGTGCTGTCCTACCCCGAGGACAGCGCCGGCCGCCTGATGAACCCGGACGTGGTGACCGTGCGCGCCGACGTCAACGTTGACGTGGTGCTGCGCTACCTGCGCCTGCGTGGCGAACTGCCCGACCACACCGATCATCTGTTCGTGGTCAGCCGTCGCCATCAATACCTCGGCCGGGTGTCGCTGGCGGCACTGGTGACCCACGAGGACACCACCCCGATCAACCGCCTGATCGACGACGAGCAACCGGCGATCGATGTCGGCGAAAGCGACCAGGAGGTCGCCCGCCAGTTCTCCGACCATGACTGGATCTCCGCGCCGGTGGTGGACGACAACAACATCCTGGTCGGCCGCATCACCATCGATGACGTGGTCGACATCATCCGTGGACAGGCCGAGCACCAGGCGCTTGGCGCCGCCGGCCTGGACGAGGACGAGGATCTGTTCAGCCCGGTCTGGCGCGCCATGCGCCGCCGCCTGATGTGGCTGTCGGTCAATCTGTGCACGGCATTCCTGGCGTCCAGCGTGGTCGGCCACTTCGAGGGCACCATCGACAAGCTGGTGGCGCTGGCGGTGCTGATGCCGATCGTCGCCGGCCTCGGCGGCAATGCCGGCACCCAGGTGCTGGCGCTGATGGTGCGCGGCCTGGCGCTGGGCCAGGTGGGCGCCTCCAACGCGCGCACGCTGCTGTGGAAGGAAGTGCGGGTCGCCTTGTTGAACGGCGTGATGCTGGGCTCGGTACTGGGCCTGATCGTATTGGCCTGGTTCCATTCACCCGGACTGTCGGCGGTGATCGCCATCGCGCTGACCTGCAACCTGCTGTTCGCCGCGTTGGCCGGCGTGCTGGTGCCACTGACCCTGAAACGCTTCGGCTTCGACCCGGCGCTGGCCAGCGGCATCTTCCTGACCGCCGTGACCGACTCGATGGGCTTCTTCACCTTCCTCGGCCTGGCCACCCTGGTGCTGCTGCACTGACCGCATCAAGGATCGGGCCCCGCCAAGCGGGGCTCGGACCCCACTCAACGGGAACACCCATGGCAACAACGATAGAAAACTACTTCCAGCCCGGCTGGCGCGACCAGCAGCACACCTGCCCGGCCTGCGAATGGAAGGGCAGCTCGCGTGCCATGGAGATGGAGCTGGACGAGGACGCCACCGAGTACGACTGCCCGGTCTGCGAGAACCCACTGCTGGTGGTGCTGCACCCGGATATGGCGCAGGTGCAGGCTGCGGCCGCCGAAGGCAATGCCGAGGCACAGGAGCAGCTGGACATCATCGCCAGCTTCCCGCGCCCGCAGTGACGCGGCGCATGATGCCGGGCCGACGTTGGCGGACTACGATGCAGGCGTTCTCGCCGCTTCGGAAAACCCCATGGTCCGTTTGCTGTCGCGCTGGCTGCCATTGCTGGCCCTTCTGATGATGAGCGGTTGCACTTCGCTGCCGGACAGCGCGCGTGGCCGCTTCGAAGCACGTGCGGTGAAGGTGGACGGGCACACGGCTTACTACCAGGTGTTCATTCCCGCGGGCCTGCAGGCCCGCAGCCCTGGTGGGCAGACGCCCGCAACCTCCAACGTCCCGGTCATCCTGTTCCTGCACGGTTCGGGCGAGCGCGGCGCCGATGGTATCAAGCAGACCCACGCCGGGCTGGGGCCTTATCTGCGCGAGCATCCCGACTTCCCTGCCCTGGTGGTGTTTCCACAGGTACCGGGCCATGAGGAATGGAGCGGCCGCAACAACCGTGCGGCCGTTGCCGCGCTGGACGCGACGATCGCCGAATTCGGCGCCGACCCGGCACGGCAGTACCTGACCGGCATGTCGATGGGCGGCTACGGCAGCTGGAACATCGCCCTGGACGACCCGCGCCGCTTTGCCGCGATCGTCCCCGTGTGCGGCGCAGTACTTGCACCACGCGCAAAGCGTCCGACCCTGTTCGTCGAGCAGGTCGTCCAGGAAACCGATCCGTATGCCGTGATCGCGCAGCGCCTGCAGCACACGCCGGTCTGGATCTTCCACGGCGCGCTGGACGACGTGGTGCCTCCGGATGACGACCGCAGGCTGCACAGCGCATTCCAGAGCGCCGCTGCACGCGACGTGCGCTACACCGAGTACCCGGAAGGCAATCACAATGCCTGGGACGCTACCTACGCCGACCCGGCAATGTGGGCGTGGCTGTTCGCGCAGAAGCGCTGAACCGCAGTTTCTCGTAGCTGCCAACCTTGGTTGGCACTGACTGCTCTGGTAGTTGCCAACCTTGGTTGGCATTGACTGCTCCGGTAGTTGCCAACCTTGGTTGGCATTGACTGCTCCGGTAGTTGCCAACCTTGGTTGGCATTGACTGCTCTGGTAGTTGCCAACCTTGGTTGGCACTGGCCTACCTGAAACCAAGCCATTCCCCGATGTTCACTGGAAGCAGGCCCATCCATGCTTGCTCCATGCAGAACACACGTCTCCTGCTCGGTCGTCGCTCCAGCGTCGGCCTCAGCTATATCCTCACCACAGTCGTCCATGGCCGCGCACCGCTCTTCACCAACGCCGCAGTGGCCGCCTTGGCAGTGCGCGAATTCCAGCGACTTGATCAGGAAGGCTTCACCCGCTCGATTGCCTACGTGGTCATGCCCGACCACATTCACTGGCTGGTCGAACTGCGCGCCGGGTCACTGGAAACCGTCATGAAGCGTTTCAAGTCGCGCACAGCCCAGCAGGCAAACCGGCTGCTGGGGCGAGTCGGGCGCTTCTGGCAGGCCTGCTATCACGATCATGCGATCCGCTCGGACGAATCGTTGCACCGACATGCGATGTACCTGATGGGAAATCCGATCAGGGCCGGGCTGACGTCGCGGTTGGGGCAATATCCCCATGCATGGTGCGAATGGGAGCTTGGGGCATCATGTGATCTGCCCGATGACATGAGCTCCGGTGGATAGTGCCAACCAAGGTTGGCATCTACCAAAGCGGTGCGCGGACAAGCCGAGCGGTGAGTGTGCCAACCAAGGTTGGCACCCACCACACCAGCAGTGTCAACCAAGGTTGACACCCACCAGAGCGGCGGTCAGCCCAGCAGCGTTTCCAGCACGGCCATGCGCACGGCGACGCCGTTGGCGACCTGGCGCAGCACCCACGACTGCGGGCCGTCGGCCACCTCGTCGGTCACTTCCACGCCGCGGTTGATCGGGCCTGGATGCAGCACCGCGGCATCCTTGCCGGCGCGGGCCAGGCGTTCGTTGGTCAGGCCGTACTGCGCGTGGTACTGCTCCAGCGACGGCACCAGGCCTTCTTCCATGCGCTCGCGCTGCAGGCGCAGCATCATCAGCGCGTCGACGCCTTCCAGCATCGCGTCGAAATCATCACCGACCACGCAGCCCTTCAGGGTCTCGTCGTCCGGCAGCAGCGACTTCGGGCCGCACACGCGGATCTCGCCCACGCCCAGCGTGCGCAGCGCATGCAGGTCGGTGCGGGCCACGCGCGAGTGCTTCACGTCGCCGACGATCACCACTTTCATCTTCGAGAAATCCGGGCCCTTGGCCTGGCGCAGGGTCAGCATGTCCAGCAGGCCCTGGGTCGGGTGCGCGCTGCGCCCGTCACCGGCGTTGATCAGTGCAGTGCCCTCACCCGCTGCCTCGGCCAGTGCGGCCACGGCGCCATCATCGGGGTGGCGCACCACGAAGCCGCGCACGCCCATCGCCTCCAGGTTGCGCAGCGTGTCGCAGGCGGTTTCGCCCTTGCGCGTGGACGAGGTCGATGCATCGAAGTTCAGTACGTCGGCGCCCAGGCGCTGCGCGGCCAGCTGGAACGAGCTGCGGGTGCGCGTGGACGGTTCGAAGAACAGCGTGCACACCGCCGAACCGGCCAGCACGTGGCGCTTGTTGCCGACACGACCGACCGCGGCGTCGCGGATCTGCCCTGCCCGGTCAAGCAGCTGCAGCAGGGTGTCGCGCGGAAGGCCTTCGAGGGTCAGCAGGTGGCGCAGGCGGCCGGAGGCATCGAGTTGCTGGGCGGTCATGGCGGTGTCGGGCAGTCAGGGAATGGGGGTGGCGTCGTCCGGCGACGACAGCCAACGGTCGATGATCACCGCCGCGGCAACGGCATCGAGGGCGGCCGCATCACGGCGGCGCTTGCGCCCTTCGGCGCGCTCGACAGCGAAGCGGCGGGCGGCCTCGACCGAGCTGGAACGCTCGTCGATCATCACCACCGGCAGCTTGAAACGTTCCCGCAGCTGGCGGGCAAAGCCCTGCGCGCTTGCGGTTGGGCTGGTCCTGGCCGTCCAGGGTCAGCGGGTCGCCGACCACCAGGCCGTCGGGCTTCCATTCCTTGAGCAGGCGTTCGATCGCGGTCCAGTCCGGGCCGTTGCCGTGCACATCGACCACCGCCACCGCGCGCGCATGCGCAGCGAAGGCACTGCCGATGGCCACGCCGATACGCCGCGAGCCAACATCGAAACCCAGAACGGTGCCATCACGGCGGATGGCCGGGGCAGCAGAATCCGGCGCGGGCGCGATGGGCTCAGACATGGCCGCTGTAGTCGGTCAGCCGGAACAGGTCCACACCGATACGCGAGGCTGCACCCTGCCAGCGCTGCTCCAGCGGCAGCTGGAACACCAGCTCGGCGTCGGCCGGTACGGTCAGCCAGCTGTTCTCGGACAGCTCGCTTTCCAGCTGCCCTGCACCCCAACCGGCACAGCCGAGGGTGACCACGGCATTGGCCGGGCCTTCGCCGCGCGCCATCGCTTCGAGGATGTCGCGCGAGGTGGTCAGGTACAGGCCGTCGCCCACGGTCAGGCTGGAATCCCACGCCCGCGCGTCGTCATGGATGACGAAGCCGCGCTCGGGATGCACCGGGCCGCCGTTGAGCACCATGCGCGCCTGGAGGTCGCCATCACCGGTGGTGATGTCCATCTGCGCAAGCACTTCGCCCAGCGTGTACTCGGAAGGCTGGTTGACCAGCACGCCCATCGCCCCGTTCTCGTCGTGCTGGCAGATCAGCGCGACGCTGCGGGCAAAGGTCGCGTCGAGCAGCGACGGCAGCGCGACGAGCAGGTGATCGGCAAGGGAAGTCGGCGTAACAGGCATGGCCCCATTCTACCTGCTGGGGGCGGGATGGTCGCGCGATGGTGCCGAACCGCGATGGGCTAGGATGGTGCTTTGCCATGGAAGGTCATCGATGCAGTCTTCATCGCCCCTGACCCTGCCGGCACGCAGCGCCATCGTCCTGATCGCGCTGCTGCAGGGCCTGATGCTGTATGCCGCACAGGAGCTGTCCGATGCGTGGCCGTTCCGCGATATCGGCTGGCGCTACTGCTGGTATGCCTGGGTGCTGGCCATTCCCAGCGCGGTGGCGCTGAGCCTGGTCGAGCTGGGCCAGCGCCGCCTGTGGCTGCAGGCCGCGCTCGGCTCGGCGGTGGTGCTGGCGCTGGCCGCCTGGATCGGCTGGAACCTCAACGGCGAGACCGCACTGGAATCGGGCGCGCTGCAGTTCCCGCTGACCGTGGGCATGGCCGTAGCAGTGTTCGTGGCCCTGCCCTGGTGGCAGTTCCAGCTGCAACACGGGCATTGGCGCGCCAGCTATCCGGAGCTGTTCGAGCGCGCCTGGCAGAACGGCCTGACCCTGGCCCTGGCGGCGCTGTTCACCGGGCTGACCTGGCTGCTGCTGTGGCTGTGGGCGGCGCTGTTCCAGCTGCTCGACGTGACCATCTTCCGCGACCTGTTCCGGCAGGACGCGTTCATCGCGCTGGCCACCGGCAGCCTGGCCGGGTTCGGCGTGCTGATCGGGCGCACCCAGCACCGCGCGATCCAGATCACCCGCCAGGTGCTGTTCGCGATCTGCCGCGGGCTGCTGCCGCTGCTCTCGTTCATCGCCGTGCTGTTCGTGCTGAGCCTGCCGCTGACCGGGCTGGAGCCGCTGTGGAAGACCCGCTCGGCCGCCAGCCTGCTGCTGGTGCTGTCGCTGCTGCTGGTGTCATTCACCAATGCGGTCTACCAGCAAGGCGACGACACCGCGCCCTACCCCGTCGTGCTGCGCTGGCTGGTCGAGGCCAGTCTGCTGGCGCTGCCGATCTATGCGGTGCTGGCACTGTATGCACTGGGCCTGCGCGTGGTGCAGTACGGCTGGACCCTGGACCGCTTCTGGGCGGTGCTGATCGCGCTGGCCGTGGCCGGCTATGCCGTGGGCTACGCGCTGGCGGTGCTGCGCCGGCAGAGCCGCTGGTTGCAGATGCTGGAGCCGGTCAACCGATGGATGTGCTGGGCGGTGCTGGCACTGGCCTTGCTGGGCAACTCGCCGCTGCTGGACCCGGTGCGGCTGACCCTGTCCAGCCAGCTGGAGCGGCTGCGCGCGGACCCGCCGGCGATCACCAGCAGCGACGTCAACGTGCTGCGCTTCGATCTTGGGCGCCGTGGCGTGCAGGCGCTGCGCGAGCTGCAGCGTGATCCGGCCATCACCGCCGATGCCAACGCGCCACAGGTGATCGCTGCCGCGCTGGCACGTACCTCGCGCTGGGACGATGGACAGCGCCTGGACAAGGGTCTGCAGGACGTCGCCGCCCTGCAGCGCGCTGAAGCTGGCCAAGGGATCCAGCTCGCCGCCGGACGATTGGTGGCAGGCACTGGCCACACGTTCGATCAATGGCGAATCCTGCGCCCAGAGCGAGCGCGACTGCCTGATCGTGCATCGCGACCTGGACGGCGATGGCACCGGCGAAGTGCTGCTGTGCGAGCTGTACACCCACCGTGGCCCGGACTGCGTGCTGTACGCACGTGGCAGGGATGCCCACTGGCGCCGGGCCGGTTCGCTGTTCGGCACCGTCAGCGGCCAGGCCGAGGCGATCAACCAGGCCCTGCGTGATGGCGAACTCACTCTTGTGCCACCGCGTTGGCCGATGCTGTCCATCGGCGGGCGCCCCGCGCTGGCCATCGATCCAGAACCCGAATCCAACGAGTCTTCCCCATGAGCGGCTACTGCCTCATCGCCCCGGGCCATCCGGTGCACGACTACTACCACGCCAACGAGTACGGCTTTCCGCAGCGTGACGAGCGCGAGCTGTTCGAGCGGCTGGTGCTGGAAATCAACCAGGCCGGCCTGAGCTGGGAGACCATCCTGAAGAAGCGCGAGGGCTTCCGCGCGGCCTATGACGGCTTCGATGTGGATCGGGTTGCAGCCTACGCCGAGCAGGACATCGAACGGCTGCTGTCGGACGCAGGCATCATCCGCAACCGGCTGAAGGTGCTGGCGGCGATCCACAACGCACAGGTGATCCAGCAGCTGCGGGTCAGCCACGGCAGCTTCGCGGGCTGGCTGGACGCGCACCATCCGCGCAGCAAGGCCGACTGGGTGAAGCTGTTCAAGAAGACGTTCCGCTTCACCGGCGGCGAGATCACCGGCGAATTCCTGATGAGCCTGGGCTACCTGCCCGGTGCGCACGCCGAGGACTGCCCGGTGCATGCGCGGCTGCTGACGCTGTCGCCGCCGTGGTTGCAGGCCTCCCGGTAGCGCCGGCCGCTGGCCGGCAACCTCGGAACGCCTCAGGTGTTGCCGGCCAGCGGCCGGCACTACCGTCGAATCGTCACACGCCCATGTAACGGCCCGGGCGGTGGTTGAACATCAGCACCAGGCTGAGCACCACCGCGCCGATCGCCGAATACAGCACCTTCGACGGCGACAGCACGAAGAACGCGGCCACCATCAGGCAGGCGTCGTAGGACATCTGCACCTTGCCCGCGCTCCAGCCGCGGGTGCGCTGCAGGTACACCGCCAGGATACCGATGCCGCCGAGGCTGGCGCGGTGGCGGATGAAGAACAGGATGCCCAGGCCGGACAACGCACCGCCCACGATCGCCGAATACAACGGGTTGATGTGCGAGAAATCGATCCAGCGCGGCAGCAGGTCGGTCAGCACGCCACAGGCGGTGACCGCGGCGAAGGTCTTCAGGGTGAATTCCCAGCCCATGCGCCGCAGCGCCACCCAGTAGAACGGCAGATTGACCAGCACAAACACCAGGCCGAAGTTCCAGCCCATCGAGTAGTGCAGCAGGAAGGCCATGCCGGCCATGCCGCCGATCATCAGCCCACCCTTGGCGAAGATGGCCAGGCCCAGCGAGGCCACCATCGTAGCCAGCACCATGCCCTGCACGTCCTCGGCAATCGAGTGGCGAAGCGCTTTTTCGTCGGCGGTAGTGCCGGCGCTGTCGGGCGGTGGGGTCAGCGGACCGGCGGTGACCAGGTGGCCGTCAGCGTCGTCGCACGGCGCAGAGCCATGGGCGGGAAGGGACATACGGGTGGGGGAACAGCAGGTGGGGAGCGCTATTAGACACGATCTGCATGACAGTTGCAGATGAAATCGTTCAGCTGCGCTCGCCCATTCAGGTTATTCCGGAGGCGTCACCGGCAGCACGGCCAGCATGTCCTCGCAATCATCGTCCATGCCTGTCTCGACGAAACCGAAGCTGCCATAGAAGGCGCCCGCCACCGGATTGCGCGGGTTGTAGCAGATCTCGATCTCGGCCAGGCCGGGCGTGTCCCGGATCTGCGCCAGCGCCAGTTCCAGCGCGCCGCCCGATGCCACGCCCCTGCCAGCGCTGATCGACCATGAAGCGCCAGATCGAGATGCGCTGCGGCGTCTCCGGCACCCACATGAAGAACCCGACCAGCTCGCCATCGGCCTGGATGGCGCGGGTCTGGTAGCCGGGATGGAATGCTGCCTGCACCAGCGACCAGGTATTGCCGGCCACGAAGTCCTGCTGCGCCTCGCTGACGTCGAGATCGCATACCGCTTCGTAGTTGTCGACGGTGATCGCGTCCAGCGTGACCTGCATGAGGGCGTCCTGCCTCGGGATGAACGCCCAGTCTGCCTGACCCCGGAGGCCGTGTAGCCTGACCCCCACACGACCGTTCAGCGCCGGGTTGCCTGCTCAGCCCTTTCCGGCCAGATGGTGCGCCACCAGCGCGTTGGCGTGGCCATGGCCCAGCCCATGCTCGCTTTTCAGGAAGCTGACCAGTTCCATGTGTTTCAGGCCCTTCTTGCCCGCCAGCAGCCCGAACCAGTGCGCCACCGGCTGACCGTAGGTCTTCTCGATGGAGGGGAAGTACGAGGCCGGGCCTTTCGGCTTGGTGTCAGCGCTCATGTGCAGCTCCCGTTGAAGTCATTCATTCGACGAACCACAGTCCCTGAAATCGACATCCCCACACGCCTACACAGAATGGGGTCGGAGCCGTTCCAACAGCTCGCGGGAAATTGTCGAAGGCGGGGCGGCTCAGGTTGCGGGGGCGTGAGCGCCATGGATGGCGCGACCGAGGCTACATGGACGTACTTGCGCCGTCCCCCGCAACCTGAGCCCCCCGCCTCCCACGGGAAGCCAGCTTTTGACGTTGCCATTGACGTTGTTTCGGCGGGTGCCGGGCGCAGCCCGGCCGTATCATCCCGCCATGCCCCGTGAAAACCTCAACGACCTGCAGGCCTTCGTCCACGTTGCCCGCGAGGGCAGTTTCACCAGGGCCGCCGCCCAGCTAGGCGTTTCCCAGTCGGCGCTCAGCCATGCCATGCGCGGGCTGGAGGAGCGACTCGGCGTGCGCCTGCTGACCCGCACCACCCGCAGCGTGTCCACCACCGAGGCTGGCGCCCGCCTGCTCGATACCCTCGCCCCGCGCCTGGCCGAGATCGAGGACGAACTGGCCGCACTGGCCGAGTACCGCGAGCGACCGGCCGGCACCATCCGCATCAATGCGACCGGCCATGCCGCCGAGTACATCGCCTGGCCGCGGCTGGCGCCATTGCTGCAGCAGTATCCGGACCTGAAGGTGGAACTGGCTGCCGACTACGGGCTGGCCGACATCGTCGCCGAGCGCTACGACATCGGCATCCGCCTCGGCGAACGGCTGGCGCGCGACATGATTGCCGTGCCGGTCAGCCCGCCGCTGCGCATGCGCGTGGTCGGTGCGCCCAGCTACTTCCGCCAGCACGTGGTACCGCGGCATCCGAACGACCTGCCCGAGCACAACTGCGTGACCCTGCGGCTGCCCACGCATGGCGGGCTGATGCCGTGGGATTTCGGCCAGGACGGTAACGAACTGAGCGTGCGCGTGACCGGTCAGTGGACCTTCAACACCATGGGCATGACCCGCGCGGCTGCACTGGCCGGCAGCGGCCTGGCCTGGCTGCCGGAAGACCAGGTGCAGCCGATGCTGGACGATGGCCGCCTGCAATCGGTGCTGGACGACTGGTGCCCGCACTTCGATGGCTACTACGCGTATTACCCGTCGCGCCGCCACGTCACCGTGGCGATGCGGACGGTGCTTGATGCGCTGCGCGGGCCGATGGCTGGATGAGCTGAGGAGTGCGGACCAACGGTCCGCACCCACCCCGGTCCGCACCCGCCAGAGGCAGGGGGGGGCCGGCGGTCAGCCCTTGGCCTGCGCGGCGCGCTGCGCGTTGTAGCGCTCACCGACAATCGACACTTCATCCAGCGCCTGCGCGATGCGTTGCAGTTCCTCCGGCGCCAACTGCAGGTCGGCCGCGCCCAGGTTTTCTTCCAGCCGATGGATCTTGGTGGTGCCCGGAATCGGCACGATCCACGGTGCCTGCGCCAGCAGCCAGGCCAGCGCTACCTGCGCCGGCGTCGCGCCACGTGCGGCAGCGATCGTGCTGATGCGGTCAACCAGCGCCTGGTTGGCACGACGCGCCTCCACTTCAAAACGCGGCACGGTGTTGCGGAAGTCGTTGGCGTCGAAGGTGGTGTCGGCATTGATCGCGCCGGTCAGGAAACCACGGCCCAGCGGGCTGAACGGCACGAAGCCGATACCCAGTTCCTGCAACGTCGGCAGCAGCTCGCGCTCCGGCTCACGCCACCACAGCGAGTACTCGCTCTGCACGGCGGCCACTGGCTGCACCGCATGCGCACGGCGAACGGTCGCGGCGCTGGCCTCGGACAGGCCGAAGTGGCCGACCTTGCCCTCGGCGATCAGGTCGCGAACGGTGCCAGCGACATCTTCGATCGGCACGTTGGGGTCGACACGGTGCTGGTAGAACAGGTCGATATGGTCGGTGCGCAGGCGCTTGAGGCTGGCCTCCGCCACCGCGCGGATGTTCTCGGGACGGCTGTCCAGCCCGGTATCGACGCGCGCATCCTTGAAGCCGAACTTGGTGGCGATCACCAGCCTGTCGCGGTACGGCGCCAGCGCCTCGCCGAGCAGGTCTTCGTTGGTGTAGGGGCCATACACTTCGGCGGTGTCGAAGAAGGTCACGCCACGCTCGACGGCGGCCTGCAGCAGGGCGATGCCCTGGCTGCGCTCCACCGGTTGGCCGTAGCCATGGCTCAGGCCCATGCAGCCCAGGCCGAGGGCGGAAACCTTCAGGCCACTGCGGCCCAGTTCACGTGTCTGCATCGTCGTGCTCCAGAGGGGGAGCGCTGACGATACGCCTGCAGAGCCCACGGATTGAATGGGCAGCATTGCAGTTGGTCATGACTGGAATTCATCAATGCGCGGAGCCGCCCGCCCGTAGAGTCGAGCTTGCTCGACTCGACAAGAACAGTCGAGCAGGCTCGACTCTACGGAACACGCAGATCACCGGATCTCGGAAATCTCCACGCCATCCAGCCCCTGCGACAGGGTGCGGGCGTCGCCGCCCTGGCTGAGCTTGATGCGCAGGCGCACTTCGTTCTGCGAATCGGCGTAGCGCAGCGCGTCCTCGTAGCTGATCTCGCCGGCCTGGTACAGCTCGAACAGGCTCTGGTCGAAGGTCTTCATGCCCAGCTGGACCGAGTCCTTCATCACTTCCTTCAGCTTGTGGATCTCACCGTCGCGGATGTAGTCCTGCACCAGCGGCGTACCCAGCAGGATCTCCATCGCCACCTTGCGCGAGCGGCCATCGGGCGACGGCACCAGCTGCTGCGCGACCACGCCCTTGAGGTTCAGCGACAGGTCCATCAGCAACTGGTTGCGGCGGTCTTCCGGGAAGAAGTTGACGATGCGGTCCATCGCCTGGTTGGCGTTGTTGGCATGCAAGGTGCACAGCACCAGGTGGCCGGTTTCGGCGAACGCGATGGCGTGGTCCATGCCTTCGCGGGTACGCACCTCGCCGATCATGATCACGTCCGGTGCCTGGCGCAGGGTGTTCTTCAACGCGGCTTCCCAGCTGTCGGTATCGATGCCGACTTCGCGCTGGGTGATGATGCAGCCCTCGTGCTTGTGCACGAATTCGATCGGGTCTTCGATGGTGATGATGTGGCCAGTCGAGTTCTGGTTGCGGTAGCCGATCATCGCCGCCAGCGAGGTCGATTTACCGGTACCGGTGGCACCGACGAACAGGATGATGCCGCGCTTGGTCATCGCCAGCGTCTTGATGATCGGCGGCAGGCTCAGTTCTTCCACGGTCGGAATGCGCGTCTCGATGCGACGCAGCACCATGCCGACCTGGTTGCGCTGGTAGAAGCAGCTGACACGGAATCGGCCGACACCGGACAGGCCGATGGCGAAGTTGCATTCATGGGTCTTCTCGAATTCCTCGCGCTGCGCCGGGGTCATCACGTTGAGGACCAGGTCGCGGCTCTGCTGCGGCGTGAGCTGGGTCTGCGTGATCGGCGAGATCTTGCCGTTGACCTTCATCGCCGGCGGCATGCCGGCGGTGATGAACAGGTCCGAGGCGCGCTGGTGCGCCATCAGCTTGAGGAACGAAGTGAAATCGATGGTGGTCGCGGTGGTGTTCACGGCGGGCTCCCAATGGGGCATGTACCAGGAAACGGTCGGAGGCGGAAACGGCGCGGAAACGGCGGCGCACTGGCGCACGCCGTCCCGTTGCGGCCCCGCCTTACTCGAACAGGCGCTTGTCCTTGGCGTAGTCGCGGGCCTGGTTGCGGGTGATCAGGCTGCGCTTGACCAGGTCCTGCAGGTGCTGGTCCAGGGTCATCATGCCGTACTGCTGGCCGGTCTGGATGGCCGAATACATCTGCGCCACCTTGTCCTCGCGGATCAGGTTGCGGATGGCCGGGGTGCCGACCATGATTTCCCATGCAGCGGTACGACCGCCGCCGACCTTCTTCAGCAGCGCCTGCGAGATCACCGCACGCAGCGATTCGGACAGCATCGAACGCACCATCGGCTTTTCGCCGGCCGGGAACACGTCGATGATACGGTCGATGGTCTTGGCCGCCGAGCTGGTGTGCAGAGTGCCGAACACCAGGTGGCCGGTTTCCGCGGCGGTCAGTGCCAGGCGGATGGTTTCCAGGTCGCGCAGTTCGCCGACCAGGATGATGTCCGGGTCTTCACGCAGTGCCGAGCGCAGCGCTTCGTTGAAGCCATGCGTATCGCGGTGCACTTCGCGCTGGTTGATCAGGCACTTCTGCGAGGTGTGCACGAATTCGATCGGATCCTCGACGGTGAGGATGTGGCCGTATTCGTTTTTGTTGATGTAGTCGATCATCGCCGCCAGCGTGGTCGACTTGCCCGAACCGGTCGGACCGGTCACCAGGATCAGGCCCTGCGGCTGCTGGATCACTTCGCGGAACAGCGGCGGGCAGGCCAGGTCCTCAAGGGTGAGCACCTCGGACGGAATAGTACGGAACACCGCACCGGCACCGCGGTTCTGGTTGAACGCGTTGACACGGAAGCGCGCCAGCGACGGGATCTCGAAGGAGAAGTCCACTTCGAGGAATTCCTCGTAATCGCGGCGCTGCTTGTCGGACATGATGTCGTACACCAGCGCGTGGACCTGCTTGTGGTCCAGGGCTGGGATGTTGATCCGGCGCACGTCGCCGTCCACGCGGATCATCGGCGGCAGGCCTGCGGACAGGTGCAGGTCGGACGCTTTGTTCTTTACGGAAAACGCCAACAGCTCGGCGATATCCATGAGCGGCTACTCCCCAATAACGGCTTCGACTGGAAGGATCTTTCCCCGGGCGGCAGTATAGCCTCCTGATTCAACGGAACGCGTTACGTGGCCACTCCCCTGCCCCAGATCCTGAGCAACCTGCACGCCGCCGCCGAGGCCGCTGGCAGGCCCGACCCACGCCTGCTGGCGGTGTCCAAGACCCAGCCGGCCGAGGCCGTGGCGGCGCTTGCCGCACAGGGCCAGCACGCCTTCGGCGAGAACTACGTGCAGGAAGCACTGGCCAAGATGCAGGTGCTGCAGCACCTGGCCCTGGAATGGCACCTGATCGGCCACCTGCAGTCGAACAAGGCCGATGCCGTGGCCAGCCATTTCGACTGGGTGCAGAGCGTGGACCGTCCCAAGCTGGTGACCGCGCTGGCACGCCATCGCCCGGCCGCGCGTGGCCCGCTGAACGTACTGATCCAGGTCAACATCGACGATGAATCCAGCAAGCATGGCTGTGCACCGGAAGAAGTGGATGCACTGGCCGCCGCGATTGCCGCCGAACCCAGCCTGCGCCTGCGCGGTCTGATGGCGATTCCCGCACCGTGGCCCGAGGCCGAGCGCCGCCGGGATGCATTCGTGCGCATGCGCACACTTTTCCAGTCGCTGGCTGCCCAGCACGCGCAGATCGACACGCTGTCGATGGGCATGAGCAGCGACTACGCCGAAGCCATCGCCGAGGGTGCCACCCTGGTGCGCATCGGCACCGCCCTGTTCGGCGCCCGCCCGGGCCCGGCCTGATTTTCCAAGGAGACTTCCATGGCAGCTGATTCCATCACCTTCATCGGCGGCGGCAACATGGCCCGCAGCCTGATCGCCGGCCTGATCCGCCAGGGCGTGCCTGCCGCGCACATCCACGTGGCCGAACCGGTGGCCGCACTGCGCGAGTCACTGGCTGCCGACTTCGGCGTGCAGGTGCACGACAACGCCGCCGATGCCGCCGCGCACGGCCGCACCTGGCTGCTGGCGGTGAAGCCGCAGGTGCTGCGCGATGTGTGCCAGTCGCTGCAGGCGCTGGCGCAGGCGAACCGGCCACTGGTGGTGTCGATCGCCGCCGGCATCACCAGCGCGCAGCTGGAACGCTGGCTGGGTGGCAATCTGCCGGTGGTGCGCGCGATGCCGAACACCCCGGCCCTGCTCGGCGCCGGCGTGACCGGCCTGTACGCCACCGCGTCGGTGGATGCGCAGCAGCACGCACGCGCCGAACAGGTGCTGGCCAGTGCCGGGCGCACGGTGTGGATCGACAGCGAGTCGCTGATGGATTCGGTGACTGCCGTATCCGGCAGCGGGCCGGCCTATGTGTTCCTGCTGGCCGAAGCGATGGAAGCGGCAGGTATCGCCCAGGGCCTGCCGGCCGACGCTGCGCGTGCGCTGGTGGTGCAGACCCTGCTGGGAGCCTCGCGCATGCTTGATGAGGCCGGTGAAAGCCCAGCCGAGCTGCGCCGTCGCGTGACCTCGCCGAACGGCACCACCCAGGCCGCGATCGAGAGCTTCCAGGCCGGTGGTTTCGAGGCGCTGGTGGACACCGCGCTGCGCGCCGCGCAGGTACGTGGGCAGGAACTGTCTGCGGCGAATGATTGATCCCGATGTGTGCCGACCAACGGTCGGCACCTACCGTCATCCACGCGTGGCGTGGATGCTCACTGCCCCAATGTGGCCATGACGAAATCGACGAAGCACTGCAGGCGCGGACGCGGCCGTCGATCCGGCAGGTAGATCAGATGCATGGGCCGCGGTTTGGGCAGGTAGTCGCGCAGCAGCGGCTTCAACCGCCCGGCCGCGATTTCGCCGGCCAGCAGCGCGGTCGGCTGCAGCACCAGCCCTGCGCCGGCCACGGCGGCCTCGCGCAGTGCAACACCGTCGTTGCAGGTCAGCCGCGCCTCCCAGTCCACCTGTTCGCCGTTGGCCAACTGCCAGCCATGGCCGCCGCGCCAGGCCAGGTGGCTCAGGCAATCATGCCCCTGCAGATCCGCGGGCGTGCGCGGCGTGCCGCGCCGGCGCAGGTAGGACGGTGCCGCACACAGGCTCATTGCATACGGCGGCAGCGGCCGCGCCACCACCTCCTGCGATGGCAGCGACCCGACCCGGATCGCCACGTCGAAGCCATCCTCGATCAGGTCCACGCGGCGGTTGCTCAGGTCCAGTTCGATGTTCAGCAACGGCTGCTCACGCAATAGTCCGGACAGTACCGGCGCCAGCACGCAGCTGCCCCAGGTAGTCGGCGCGCTGACCCGCAGCAGCCCGCGGGGTTGTACCTGCAGGCCGGCCACGTCCGCCTCCGCCTGCTGCACCTGCTCCAGCACCTGCCGGCACCCGGCCAGATAGGCGCCGCCGGCTTCGGTCAGGCGCTGGCGGCGGGTGTTCCGCTGCAGCAGCGCGGTCCCCAGATGCGCCTCCAGCTGCTGGATGTACTTGCCCACCATCACCGCCGAGACCTGCAGCTGTTCGGCAGCGCCGGCGAAGCTGCCACGCTCGGCCACGGCAACGAAGGCCTGCATGCATCGAAGGGTATCCATTACTAATCCTGAGTTAGGAATCTGCAAAGCATACGCCGCTTACCTAACCCAGCCGTGAGAGCGCAGACTGCGCCCATTCCCTCTCCCGCAAGGAACCGCCATGAAGATCCTCCTCGTGGGTGCCAGCGGCACCCTCGGCCAGGCAGTCGCCCGCCAGCTCGGCCAGCAGCATCAGATTCTCGCCGCCGGCCGCCACAGCGGCGAGTTGCGTGTGGACCTGACCGATGACGCCAGCGTTGCCGAACTGTTCGCGCGTACCGGCCCGGTCGATGCGGTGATCTCCACCGCCGGCAAGCTGCACTTCGGCCCGCTGCAGGAGATGACGCCCGAGCAGTTCAACCTCGGCCTGCAGGACAAACTGCTGGGCCAGGTGCGGCTGGCCCTGGCCGCGCAGCACCATCTCAGCGCTGGCGGATCGATCACCCTGACCAGCGGCATCGTCAGCGCACAGCCGATCCGCGATGGCGTCAACGCCACCGCGGTGAATGCCGCGCTGGAAGGCTTCGTGCGCGCAGCCGCGCTGGAACTGCTGCCGCGTGGCCTACGCATCAACGTGGTCAGCCCGAACGTGCTGATCGAATCGATGGCGGCTTACGGCCCCTATTTCCCAGGCTTCGAAGCGGTGAGCGCGCAGCGCGCGGCGCTGGCCTTCCAGCGCGCGGTGGAAGGCATCCAGAGCGGCGAGACGATCACGGTCTGGTAAGAAAAAAGGGGACGGAGGGGATTAAGTCGTTAATGCACAAACGACATAATCCCCTCCGTCCCTTTTCGCGGGTCACTCCCAGCGCATCGGGCCGTCGCCGCGTTCGCCGAGGACGTCTTCGGGGTTGGCCAGGCGGCAGCGCTGCAGCGACAGGCAGCCGCAGCCGATGCAGCCGGTCAGTTCATCGCGCAGCAGTTCCAGCATGTGGATGCGCTCCTCCAGCTCGATGCGCCAGCGCGCGGACAGCTTGGCCCAGTCGGCCTTGGTCGGCGCGGCCCTCGGGCAGGCTTTCGAAGGCACGGCCGACAGCTTCCAGTGGCATGCCCACCCGTTGCGCGACGCGGATCACGGCCAACCGTCGCAGCACATCACGGCTGTAGCGCCGCTGGTTGCCCGAGGTGCGCAGGCTGCTGATCAGCCCCTTGCGCTCGTAGAAATGCAGCGCGGAAACCGCCACGCCACTGCGCTGGGAGACTTCGCCAACGCTGAGTTCCTGGGAAACCATTGCTTGACCTAAACTGCAGTTGAGGTGGCATGCTGCTATCTTCGCCGCCAGTTGACAAGCGCGGCCCGCATCTGACTCGTATGTCCCCCACTCTTTCGCCCGCCGACGCCCGTGCGCCGGCTGATACGTCGATCCTGTCTCCCCGCTATCGCGCCACCACCATCGGCATGGTGGCACTGGTGGCGCTGCATGCCTTCGAGGCCCTGGCGGTGGCCGCCGCCATGCCGACCGTGGCCGAGGCGCTGGATGGCCTGCGCCTGTTTGCGCTGGCCTTTGGCGGCACCCTGGCCACCAGTGTCATCGGCATGACCCTGGCCGGACGCTGGGCCGACCGCCATGGGCCAGCTCGGCCGCTGTGGTATGGCCTGGGCTGCTTCGTGCTGGGCCTGCTGCTGGCCGGCTTCGCCATGCGCATGGGCATGCTGGTGGCCGGGCGCCTGCTACAGGGCCTGGGCGCAGGCGCGATCTCGGTCTCGCTGTACGTGATGGTTGGCCGCAGCTATCCCGAACACCTGCGCCCGAAGGTATTCGCCGCGTTCTCCGCCGGCTGGGTGGTGCCGTCGATGATCGGCCCGGCACTGAGCGGCCTGATCGTGCAGCACCTCGGTTGGCGTTGGGTATTCCTGGCGGTGCCGCTACTGGCGGTCCCGGCCGCGCTGCTGCTGCGCCCTGCACTGGCACGCATGCAGCCCACTGATGCTGCCAGCAGCGACGATGGACGCGGCAACGTGGTGCGCTGGGCCAGCGGTGCTTCGTTGGCGGCGCTGCTGCTCTACTTCGGCGGCCAGCAGCAGGGCCTGCCTGCGCTGCTCTGCATCGGCGTGGCCATGCTGGCGCTGCTGTTCTGCGTGCACCGCCTGTTGCCAGCCGGCACGTTGCTGCTGCGCCGCGGGTTGCCCAGCGTGATCGCGCTGCGCGGCGTCGCGGCGGCCGCATTCTTCGCCTGTGAGGCCTACCTGCCACTGCTGTTGCAGCGCGAACGCGGGCTCTCGCCCAGCTGGGCCGGCGCGGTGCTCAGCCTCGGCGCGTTGGGCTGGTTCGCCGGTTCATGGCTGCAGGGCCACCAGCAGCGCGGCTGGTCACGCCAGCAGCTGCTGCGCGTTGGCACACCGCTGATGACGATCGGTATCGCCGCCACACTGGCCGTGCTGTTCAACGCAGTGCCGCTGCCGGTGGCCCTGGTCGGCTGGGCCATGACCGGCTTCGGCATGGGCATGATCTACGCCAGCCTGTCGGTGCTGACGCTTTCGCTGTCGGCGCCGCATGAGCAGGGCGCCAACACCTCGGCGCTGCAGCTGAGCGAAGCGTTGTCGGTGACCACCGCACTGGCGGTGTCCGGTGCTCTGTTCGCGTTGTTCGTGGAAACCGCACCACACACCGGCTACTTCCTGTGCCTGGCAATCACCTTCGGCCTGGCACTGCTGGCCACGGTGATCGCGCGGCGGGTGTAGCACCGCCGCATTGCGGGATTGCCGGCCAGCGGCCGGCACTACCGGGTACCCGTCCCCATGTCATCGATATCCCGGTGCAGGATGCGCCTCACCTCCAGCACCGCCTGCGGGGTTTCCTGCACGCTGTGGCCGGAGATGATCACCTTCTCCGACAGCGCGCCCGGCAGATGTGCGCTCCAGTACGGCACCAGCCCATCATCGGATTTCTCCACCGGCAGCTCGGGTTTGCGCTGGGCGATGATCGAGTGGTACTTCACGCCCGCTTCGATCGGCAGCTGTGCGGCGGCCTTCACGAACGGATCGCTGGCCTTGAGGTTGTCGATGCTGTTCGGGATCTTCGGCTTGGCGGTGCCATCGACCTGCTGCTCGGCCTGCGCCAGCGCCATGAACACGTCCTCGAACTTGCCGAGGATTGTCAGCGGCAGGCGTACCAAGCGACCGATCAGGCGACCGACCTTGTTGCCGGCAATGTCGGTGCCCTGGTGCGGCGCGGCGATGAAGATCGCACGCTCCACGTTCGGCTGTGCCTTGAAATGCAGCAGCGGACCCAGCTTGTTCTGCACCCGCTTCAGCCGTTCCCCCTTCAGGTCGTAGTTGGCCAGCAGGTCGTTCCACAGTACATCGCCGGAATCGCTCACCAGCAGGCGCGCCAGCACGCCGCCCATGCTGTGACCGATGTAGACCATGTCCTTCGACGCACGCGTGCTGCCGTTGGGATCGAAATGCTTCAGCGTGTCGTTGAATGCATTGGCGATCTCGTAGCGGTTCAGCGCGATCGGCGCATTGGTCGGGTAATAGACCTGCCACACCTGGAACTGCTGGCGCAGCTCGGGGTCACCCATGATCTCGTTGGCCAGGTTCACCCACGCTTCCGGGCTGCTGGCCAGGCCGTGCAGCATGAAGATGATGCGGCGGTTCGGGTCCCACGGCTGCATCAGGTAGATGTGCGGCTCGCCGATGCCCTCGCTCATACCGAACAGGGTACGCAGCGACTGCCGGGCGAAGCCACTCTGCGCCAGCCACAGGCCGTAGGCGGCAGTGAAGTTGCCGGCCAGCGGTACCTGCTCACCGTGCAGAGTGATGCGCTCGGTCGCTTCCGGCGAATAGGCATCCAGCTCGACCCGGCGCGTGCGCATCACGTCTTCCAGGCTGCTGCCCTCGAACCGCAGCAGTGCGGTGACGTTGATCGAGGACATCTCACTGAACTCGGGCACCGAATCGTCATGGCGGTGGCGGCGGCCACGACGCTCGTCGTCCTCGTCGTCCTGCGCGGTTTCAGCCTTCGGGCCGTCGGGCTCGATCACTGGCGCGACCAGTTTCGGCGGGTCCATCACCATCACCAGTTCGGCACCGAAGCCATCGCGGCGATAGGTGCTGCGCAGGCCAACGAAGCTGACCGTTCCCGCTGGCACCAGCTGCGCCGGAATGCTCTTCAGACCCAGCTGCTGGTAGTTGGAGGCCAGCGACCAGCTACCGACCGTGAGCGGCTTCGTATAGTCCTCGCCGGCCAGCGCAGCGGCGCGTGCGCGCACGAACAACACCACCGCCGCCTTCTCGGCCGCGTAGTTGTAGTAGTCGCGCACCTGCGTCTGCCGGTCCTCGAAGGCCCGGTCGGACGGTGAGCGGCCACTGTAGAACAGGTAGGCATAGGCATAGCGCGCGGCTTCCAGCCAGGCATCCAATGCCGCATCGCTCATCGGCGGGTCGCCTGCGGCGGTCTTCTTCGGCGTCATCGCCAATGCAGCCTTCACCCACAGTTCGGACAGCGCCGACAGCCGCTGCTCGACATTGAGGTCGTCGGTCATCAGCAACGTGCTGCGGCAGACCAGGAAGTCCTTCTCGCACTGCGATTCGTCCAGGCCCGCTGCGCTGAGCGTTTCACGCGCGGCGGGGCTGAGCTTGCCAGTGTTGAGCACATCCGCGCGCTTGTTGACCAGTGAATCACTGGATTTGACCTGCTTGACGGTGACCATCGCGCAGCCGCTGCTGCCCAGCAGCAGGAAGGCGGCGAACAACACCGGCAGCAGGCGCTGCCAGCGGGTCAGAAAAAGTTGGGTCATTACTGCGGGTCCTGCTCGGTGCCGGGCACGCCCTGGCGGATCACGGTGGAGAAATGCTCGCCATCACCCAGGTCCAATGCGCGCTGGGTGATGCGGCCCTTGTCGTGCAGCTCGGTGTACGGCACGCCCGGCGTGAGCGCGCCGACCTCCTGCGCGTACTCGGCCAGATAGCCGGACAGCAGCAGCCGATAGTCCAACGGCAGGCGCGGCGCGATGTGGCGGGCCAGGTCGAAGACGATGGTCGTGCAGTTGCTGGTCAGCGTGTTGTAGAAACCCGGCTTGGCATCCAGTTCACGCGCCTGTTCGATGTACGCAGCGAACAGTTCCTTCAGCTGCGCGCGGTCCATGCCATGCAGGCGGTACAGGTAGACATCTTCGCCACGCGCATTGGTGCGGGTGCGGATGATGTCGGTCTCCTCCGAAGCCACCAGGGTCATCTCGAACTTGCGGAAGAAGCCACCCAGCGCGGAGAACGACTCACCGCGCTCCTTGCGGATCTCCAGCGAGAACACCACGTGGCGTCCATCCTCGAAGCCGAACGAGATCAGCGTGTGGGCGATCGCCGGGCCCATCCAGTACGACAGCACCAGGTCGGCCGAGCGCAGCTGGTCCAGGTCGTATTCGCGGCGCACCCAGTGCGCGTCGTAGTCGGTTTCGCTGCGCCAGGTGAAGTCGCGCACGTTGTCCAGCACCACATGGCGCCCGTCGAAGGACACCACGTGCAGGCGCTGGGCCACGTCGTCGGCCCATACGCGGTCCTGGCGCGGGGTCAGCAGCAGCCACCACAGGCCGGCCAACGCCAGCGCCACACCGAAGGCCGTGCCGAGGCGGCGGGAGGCACGTCCCCGCGCGACCCGCCACGACGCCCACAGCGCCACCAGCAGCCACAGCACGGCCACGCCGGTGGCCAGCCAACCCGGCCCCGGCAGCTGGTAGGCCAGCAGCCCGCTCACCCACAGCGCCGCCAGCGCCATGGCACTCCCTGTCATCCAACGTCCTGCGGCGTTCACTGGCATCCTGTCGCGGTCTTGAAGCCGCATAGTTAGCCACAAGCGGGTTCACCGTGGCATCTACAGACCGTTCAGGCTGGGCAGCGCACCGTCGGCGGCGGCCTCTGCGGCCAGGTTCACTTCACAGGAGCAACGATGGGCATCACTTCCGTGGCCGGCGTTCCGGTCCAACCCCGGCACCGAGCCACCTGCCACTGCGGCACGGTCGAACTGCTGCTGGACCTGCCGGACGGTATTGTCGAACCCCGCCGCTGCGACTGCTCGATGTGCCGGCGCCGGGGGGCCATTGCCGCCAGCGTCAGCCGCGCGGGCCTGCAGGTAGTGCGCGGGCAGAACCACCTGCAGCGGTACCAGTTCAACACCCATGTGGCCGAGCACTATTTCTGTGGCGTGTGCGGCATCTACACCCATCACCGGCGCCGCTCCAACCCGGAACAGTACGGCTACAACGTGGCCTGCCTGGAAGGCATCGACCCGTTCGCGCTGGGTGTGATCCCGGTCAACGATGGGGTCAACCATCCCGCCGACCGCACCGGTTAGTGGCGCGTGCGCCGTGGCGGTGCGGCAACCTTCTGCCAGGGGGCCATGCCGCTGCGGCCTGCCCGCACCGGGCGCTTCAGCCAGGGCCGGCGGGGCGTCGCCTGCGGTTCGGTGGCGACCGGGGAAGGAACAGGTCTGCGGCCGGGCCAGAGATGATCGAGCAGCCACATGGCAGGTCTCCGTGGGGGACGGGGACGACCTACGCTAGCGACACCTGGGCAAAGAACGGGTGAGGGTGCTGCGGCAGCCAGATGACAGCCGCCCCCCCCCTCAGTCCTGCGGCCGTGACCGGCCCAGGCGGCGCACCAGCACGAAGAACAACGGCACCAGCACCACTGCCAGCACCGTGCCGGAGACCATGCCACCGATCACGCTCATGCCGATTTCACGGCGGCTGACCGCGCCCGCGCCGGTGGCCAACGCCAACGGGATCACACCGGCCACGAAGGCCAACGACGTCATCACGATCGGGCGCAGGCGCAGGCGTGCGCCCTGCAGGGCCGCTTCCACCGCTGAACTACCAACGCGATAGCGGGCTTCGGCGAACTCCACGATCAGGATCGCGTTCTTGGCCGACAGGCCGATGGTGGTCAGCAGCCCCACCTGGAAGTAGATGTCGTTGACGAACCCGGCCGCGGTGGTCGCCAGCACGGTACCAATCACGCCCAGGGGGATCACCAGGACCACCGCCACCGGCACCGTCCAGCTTTCATAGAGCGCCGCCAGGCACAGGAAGATGAAGGCAATGGAGGCGATGTACAGCCACAGCGTCTGGTTGCTGGCCAGCTGTTCCTGGTAGGACAGGCCACTCCACTGCAGGTCGAACCCGGGTTGATCGGCAACCAGTGCCTGCATGCGCCGCATCGCCTCGCCCGAGCTGCGCCCTTCAGCGGCGCTGCCCTGGATCTGCATTGCCGGCAGCCCGTTGAAACGCTGCTGCAGCTGCGGCCCGCGCGCCCAATGGCTGCTGGCGAAACTGGCGAACGACGCCATCTGGCCGTTGCCACCGCGCACATACCACTGGCCGATGTCGTCGGGCACGCTGCGGTAGGGCTGGTCGCCTTGCATGTAGACACGCTTGACCCGGCCGCGATCGAGGAAATCGTTGATGTAGCTGCCGCCCCACGCCGCCGACAGCGTGGAATTGATGTCGGCCTGGGCAAGGCCCAGTGCGCTGGCCTGGGCATGGTCGATGTCCAGCCGCAGCTCGGCCTTGTCGCCAAGACCGTTCAGGCGCACCGAGGTGAGCCCATCGTCTTCACCGGCCGCACGCACCACCTGTTCCTGCGCCGTCTGCAGGGCCACACGCCCGGCCGCACTGGTGTCCTGCAACCACAGTTCGAAGCCGCTGGACTGGCCCAATCCACGCACCGCCGGTGGTGCCAGTACATTGACCTTGGCATCCGGCAGGCTGCGGAAGTAGGCATTGGCACGCGTGATGATCGACGCGGCAGTGTTGTCGCCCGTGCGCTCATCCCAGGGTTTCAGTGCGAGGAAGCCCTGCCCGGCGTTCTGGCCGGTACCGGCATTGTTGCGGCCGACCACTACGAACACCACATCCAGGTTCTGCTTTTCGTGCTCCATGAAGTAGCGGCTGATCTGCTGGCCCAGCGCTTCGGTGCGTGCCATCGGCGTGCCTTCCGGCGTGGAGAACTGGAAGGTCACCTGGCCCTGGTCTTCCACCGGCAGGAAACCGGTCGGCATGCGCACGTACAGCACGACCATGGCGACCACCAGCAGCAGGTAGAACGCCATCCAGCGCCGCGGCCGGGAGACGACGCCACCGAGTTTTCCCTGGTAGGCCAGCTGGCTGCGCTCGACACCCCGGTTGAACGCCCGGAAGAAACGGCCCTGCGGCTTCTGCGCCGAAGACGGCTTGAGCAGGGTGGCGCACAGCGCCGGGGTCAGTGTCAGCGCCACCAGTGCCGACAGCGCCATGGCAGATGCAATCGTGATCGAGAACTGCCGGTAGATGATGCCCGTGGAACCACCGAACAGGGCCATCGGCAGGAACACCGCGCCCAGCACCACGGTGATGCCGATCAACGCGCCGGTGATCTCGCCCATCGATTTTTCGGTCGCTTCGCGCGGCGGCAGATACTCGTCGTGGATGATGCGCTCCACGTTCTCCACCACCACGATCGCATCGTCGACCAGCAGCCCGATCGCCAGCACCATCGCGAACAGGGTCAGTGTGTTGATGGTGAATCCGGCAACGGCCAGCACGCCGAACGTGCCCAGCAGCACCACAGGCACCGTGATCGCCGGAATCAGCGTGGCGCGCAGGTTCTGCAGGAACAGGAACATCACCACCACGACCAGCACGATGGCTTCGATGAGGGTATGGATGACCCCCTCGATCGAGACCCGCACGAACGGCGTGCTGTCACGCGGATAGGCCACCTGCAACCCCGGCGGGAAAGTCGGTCGCAGCCGTTCGATCTCCGCGCGGACCGCGTCGGCGGTGGCCAATGCGTTGGCGCCGGAGGCCAGGGTGACTGAGAAGCCGGCCGCCGGATAGCCATTGAGATAGCTGCTGGTCTGGTAGTTCTCCGCGCCGATCTCGACCCGTGCGACGTCGCCCAGCAACACCGCCGCGCCATTGGGCAGGGTGCGCAGGATGATCGCGCGGAACTGTTCGGGCGTCTGCAGGCGCGACTGCGCGGTGACCGTGGCGTTGAGGCTCTGCGTCGGGCTGGACGGCATCGCGCCCAGCTCACCCGCCGTCACCTGGGTGTTCTGCGCCTGGATCGCAGCGCGAACGTCCGAGGGCATCAGGTCATAGGCGCGCAGCTTGTGCGGGTCCAGCCACACGCGCATTGCGTAAGCCGAGCCGAACACGTTGATCTCGCCAACGCCGGGAATACGGCTGATTGGGTCCTGCACGTTGCTGACCAGGAAATCGGAGACGTCCACGCGCTCCATGCGCCGGCTGGTGTCGTACAGCGAGACCACCATCAGCGAATCGCCCTGCGACTTGGCCACCGTCACGCCCTGCTGCTGCACTTCCTGCGGCAGCCGGTTGATGGCCTGGTTGACGCTGTTCTGCACCTGCACCTGGGCGATATCCGGGTTGGCGCTCTGGTCGAAGGTGACCGTGATGCGCGCCTGCCCCGATGACGAACTGGTGGAGGAGAAATACAACAGGTGATCGATGCCTTTGATCTGCTGTTCGATCACCTGGGTGACGCTGTCTTCCACCGTCTGTGCCGAGGCACCGGTGTAGTTCGCGGTGATGTTGACCTGCGGCGGCGCGATGTCCGGGTACTGCTCCACCGGCAGCTGGTTCACCGCGATGGTGCCGAAGGCCATGATGCAGATCGCCAGGACCCAGGCGAATACCGGGCGATGGATGAAGAAGCGCGGCAGCATCTGCTCAGTCCTTCCCGGCCGGTGCAGGTGCAGGCTTCACCCGTACCGTCATGCCATCGGCCAGGCCCTGCGCGCCGGCTACCACTACCTGCTCCCCGGCGGCCAGGCCATCGAGCACCAGCCACTGATCGCCCACCGCACGCGCGGTGCGGAACAGGCGCAGCCGCGCCTTGCCGTCCTTGTCCACCAGCCACGCCTGTGCCTCGCCCTTGGGGCTGCGGTCGACCGCAGCCTGTGGCACCAGCAGCGCCTGCTGGCGGGTTCCCTGCCCCACCAGCGCGCGCACGTACATGCCTGGCAGCAGCTGCCCATCCGGGTTGGGGAAACGCGCCCGCAGAGTGATGCTGCCGGTCTCCTGCTGCACGTCCACGTCGGCGAATTCCAGCGTGCCGGGCAGCGGGTAGTCGGTGCCATCGGACAAGCGCAGCCGCACCGGTGCTGTGTCGGCCTGCACGCCACCGTCGGCGATGGCGCGGCGCAGTGCCAGGTACTCATTGCTGGACTGGGTGATGTCCACGTTCATCGGGTCCATCTGCTGCACCCGTGCCAGTGGATCGGCCTGGCCCGAGGTGACCAGCGCCCCCGGCGTGAACAGCGCGCGGCCGATGCGCCCGGCAATCGGCGAGGTCACCGTGGCGAACCCCAGCCGTGTGCTGGCCGTGTCACGCGCGGCCTGTGCGGCCTGCGCCGCGGCGGCAGCCTGCTGGTCGCTGGCGATCGCATCGTCCACGTCCTGCCGCGCGGCCAGCTGGTCCTTGCCCAACGCCTGCATGCGCTGCGCCCGCAGGCGCGGTCACCGCAGCGGCCTCGGCGGTCTTCAGGTTGGCCTGCGCCTCGTTCAGCGCAGCCTGGTACAGCGCGGGCTCGATCTGGAACAGTGGCTGCCCGGCCTTCACCCACTGGCCCTGCTCGAACAACCGCTTCACCAGCACGCCATCCACCTGCGGACGCACATCCGATTCCTGCGAGGCAACGCTGCGCCCAGGCAGTTCCTGCTGCAGTGCCAGCGGCTGGCTGCGCAGGGTCAGCACCGTCACCTCAGGCGTCGTCGCGCCGGGCTTGGGCGCGTCCTTGCCGCAGGCGCTGAGCAGGCCGGCCAGGGCGAGCGCCAGCAGCGGCAGGCCCGCGGTTCGCGGCAGCCGCCAGGCACGGTACGGACGGGAGGGGTTCGGAAGGATCATCGGCTGCAGGTTCCACGCGTGGGGGAGCGTTCGGCGCCGAATATAGAAGACGTGGCGGCACGATCCTGCTAAATGGCGCATGAAACATTTTTCATTTGCAGTCGCTGCCCACGATTGCGAGGATGCCCCTGTCCCACTCTGCACACTGGCCCATGCCGCGCGTACTCACCATCGAGGACGATCTTGTCACCGCCGAGGAGATCGCCACCGAACTGCGCAGCCACGGCTTCGACGTGGACCTGGCCAGCGACGGCAGCAACGGCCTGGCGCTGGCACGTGCAGGCGACTACGCGGTGATCACCCTGGACCGCATGCTGCCCGGCATCGACGGGCTGGCCCTGGTCACCGCCTTGCGCCGTGAAGGCATCACCACGCCGGTGCTGATGATCAGCGCACTGTCGGACGTGGATGAACGCGTGCGTGGCCTGCGCGCCGGTGGCGACGACTACCTGACCAAGCCCTTCGCCTCCGATGAGATGGCCGCACGCGTGGAAGTGCTGATCCGGCGCCAGGGCCAGGCCGCTGCCATCGACAACGTGCTGCGCGCCGGTGACCTGGAACTGGACCTGATGACCCGTTCGGCGCGACGCGGCGGGCATGAAATCGCGCTACTGCCGACCGAGTTCAAGCTGCTCGAATTCCTGGTCCGCAACGCCGGCCAGGTGGTCACCCGCAGCATGCTGTTCCAGGAAGTCTGGGGCTACCACTTCGATCCGGGCACCAACCTGATCGACGTGCATATCGGCCGCGTGCGCAAACGCATCGAACAACCCGGCCGACCGCAGCCGATCATGACCGTACGTGGAACCGGCTATGTCTTCGACGCGCAATCCTGACCACTGGCGCTCTTCCAGCAGCAGACTGCTGGGCCTGTACTGCATCCTGTTCGTGGCGTGGTCGAGCCTGCTGCTGGGCGTGATGTACTGGCGCATCTCGGATTACCTGAGTGACCTGACCGAATCAGGCCTGCAGCAGCGCGCCCACCTGTTCATGAGCTTCGACGGGCCGGCACTGGATGAAGCATTGCGCGACAGCCAGCGCTTCGATCTGCACCAGGTCTATACCTATGGGTTGTTCGACAAGGGCGGCATGCCGATGGCGGGCCCGCTGACAGCGATCCCCGAGGGGCTGCCGCTGGATGGCAACTCGCATGCGGTGGACGGTTGGACGCTGGCCGATGGCCGCCACGACAACGGCGGCAGTGCGCTCGGCGTGGTAACCCGCGATGGCCGCACGCTGGTATTCGTGCGCCAGAACGGCAAGCTCATGGCGGTCAACAGCATCATCCTTGATGCACTGCTGTGGGGCGTGTCGCTGACCGTCATTCCCGGCCTGGTGGGCTGGCATCTGCTGCGCCGGCGCCCGTTGAAACGGATCCAGCAGATCGAAGCGGCCACCAACCGCATCGTTGCCGGCGACCTCGGCCAGCGCCTGCCGGTGTCCAGCCGTCGCGACGAGATCGATCGGCTGTCGAGCATCGTCAACGCCATGCTGGAACGCATCGAACAGCTGATGACCGAGGTCAAAGGCGTGTGCGACAGCATCGCCCACGATCTGCGCACCCCGCTCACCCGACTGCGGGCGCATCTGTACCGCATGCGCGTCGGCCTGGACGACCAGAACCCACATGCCGATCCACTGGACAAGGCGCTGGCCGAGACTGACATGCTGATGGCGCGCTTCGCCGCGCTGCTGCGGGTGTCGGAACTGGAGAGCCACCAGCGACGTTCGGCCTTCGACGCGGTCGACGTCACCGAGCTGCTGCAGGAACTGCACCAGTTCTACCTGCCGCTGGCCGAAGAGAAGCAGCAATTGCTGGAGCTGCAGGTGGAGCCGAAGGTGGGCCCGCTGCGTGGCGACCGCGAGCTGCTGTTCGAAGCGCTGGCCAACCTGCTGTCCAATGCCCTGCAGTTCACCCCTGCACACGGCCGCATCCTGCTGCGTGCGGTCGATGATCACGGCGCCCCGAGGATCGATGTGATCGACAACGGGCCGGGCATTCCGCCACAGGACCGCACGCTGATCTACCAGCGCTTCTTCCGTGGCAGCAGCAGCGCCGGCCAGGGGCCTGGATTCGGCCTGGGCCTGTCGATCGTGGCCGCCATTGCCGGCCTGCACGGCTTCCGTGTCCGCGCCGGCAGCGCCCCCGGTGGCGGCGCCTGGATGAGCATCCGCGGCGCGACGGACGGCCTGCCCTGACGACGGGCCAGGGCGCCTCAATCGCACTTGGGAATCATTTGTATTTGAGGGCGGGCATCCGGATAATCCGCCGTCACCGCCCTTCCCGGATCACTCCCGATGCCCGCTCTGCCGTCGCGTCCGCTGCTGTACACGCTCGCCCTGCCCACCCTGCTGGCCTCGGCCATCGCCCAGGCCCAGGACACCCCGGCGGCGCGCACCCTGGACAGGGTAACGGTGGTGGCCGAGCGGGCCAGCACCGCGACCAAGACCGACACCGCCCTGACCGAGACGCCGCAGGCGATCAGCGTGGTCACCCAGCAGCTGTTCACCGATCGCGGCGCGCACAACCTGCAGGAAGTGCTGCGCTACAGCGCCGGCGTCACCGCCGATGCGTGGGGGCTGGATACCCGCAACGATGCGACCTCGGTGCGCGGGCTGGACCCGGCGCAGTACCAGGATGGCCTGCGCCGCAGCTACGGTTTCAGCCCCCTCGCCCGCCCGGAAATCTATGGCCTGGAGCGGGTGGAAGTGCTGCGCGGCCCGTCCTCGGTGCTGTATGGTGCCGGCGCCACCGGCGGCATCATCAATGCAATGAGCAAGCGCCCGACCTTCGGCGCCCTCAACGGCGAGGTCGGCGTGCAGCTCGGCAGTTTCGACCGCAGGCAGCTGCAGGGTGACATCGGCGGCGCATTGAACGATGCCGGTACGCTTGCCGGCCGCTTCGTCGGGCTGCTGCGTGAATCGAACATGCAGACCGATGTATTGAAGGATGACCGCGTCTATCTGGCACCGTCGATCAGCTGGCGCGGTGAACGCAGCACCTTGACCCTGCTGGCCAGCTATCAGCATGACAAGACCGGCTCCAGCCAGCAGTTCCTGCCGCTGGCCGCGACCCTGCTTGCCCCGCCCGGACGCCGCCTCGACCCGTCCACCTTCATCGGCGATCCCGACTTCGACCGCATCGACTCGCGCGTCTACAGCCTGACCGCGCTGTTCGACCACAGCTTCAACGACACGCTCAGCCTGCGCTCGGCAGTGCGTTACATCGATGGCAGGACCACTCTGCAGCAGATGTACGTGGACAGCTACAGCAATCCGGAAGATCCCTTCATCGACGCCGAGCGCCGCGTGGTCAACCGCACGGCCTATGGCACCCGCCCCGACGTGCAGATCTTCAGCGCCGACAATGCGCTGCAGTTCGACTTCGCCACCGGTGCCTTCCAGCATCTGCTGCTGGCCGGCGTGGACTACAGCCAATACAAGGAGCAGCTGCAGCGGCTGGACGCCACCGGCACGCCGATCGACATCTACACCCCGGTATCGGTCGCACCGATCGTGCGTGGCTGGGATCGTCAGCCGGACCAGACCTCCACCCAGCTGGGTGTCTATGTGCAGGACCAGATCCGCTGGGCCGACCGTGTCTCGCTGGTGCTGGGCGCGCCGCGACCATGCACGCTCGAAGACCGAAGGCCAGCCCAGCCAGACCGACAATGCCACCACCTACCGCGCCGGGCTGATCGGCGAACTGGGTGCGGGCGTTTCGCCCTACCTGAGCTACAGCGAATCGTTCCTGCCGGTATCCGGCCAGGATCTGTTCGGCAGCGCCTTCAAGCCGATGCGCGGGCGCCAGTCCGAGGCCGGCATCAAGTGGCAACCGGCGCGCAACCTGCTGCTGACGCTGGCGGCGTACCGCATCACCGAAACCAACCGGCAGACCAACGACCCGGACAACGTATTGAACGTGGTGCAGACCGGGCAGATCCGCTCCAAGGGCGTGGAGCTGGAAGGGCAGTTCCAGTTCGCCAACGACCTCACAATCACCGCTGCCGTTGCGCGCAACGAGGCTGAGGTCAGCCGCAGCAACTTCGCACTGGAAGTGGGCCAGCGCCTCAACGACACCCCGCAGGACCTGGCCTCGGCCTGGGTTTCGAAGGGCTTCCAACTGGACGATGCCGCACGCCTGCGCCTGGGCCTGGGCGTGCGCCATGTCGGCAACACGGTGTCGCTGGGCAATGGCGGGCGCATCGTCACGCCCAGCTACACGCTGGCCGATGCATTGCTGGAAGTGCAGGTGACCGACTGGACGATGGCGTTGAACATCACCAACCTCACCGGCAAGCGCTACTACGCGCCGTGCCGCACCTTTGGCGACTGCTTCGCCGGCTACCCGCGCGTGGTGACCGGCACCATCAGCTATCGGTTCTGATCACGGCCAACGCTGGCCGCTGCAGCAGCAGGTGCAACAGCACCGCGCATGCGGCGGTCAGCAGCGCCAGGACACGCAGCAGTATCGCCAGCGCCTCGGCACTGGCCTGCTGCAGCTGTGCGCCGCTCATCGCCGGAAGCAGTGCCTGCGCCTGTGCATGCGCACCCGTTGCCAGATAGGCACCGGCGCGCCAGCGATGCGGGCGATGCTCCCTGCAGCTGGTGGCCGATCAGCAGCGCAAGCAAGGCCGTGACTGCGGCCAATGCGATGCCTTCACCGGCCACCCGCACGGTTCCGAAGATGCCGGCGGCCATGCCCGCACGCTGCACCGGCACCACGCTGACCGACAGCCCATCCATCAGGCCCCACGGCAAGGCCGTTCCAGCGCCGATCAGCATCAGCAACGGCACCCACTGCGACGGCGACGGATGCGATGCGTGGCGCGACAAAAGGTACAACCCAGAGGCACAGACCAGCAGGCCCAGCGTACACAGCCGCGTACTTCCAACGCGTTCCGCCCAGCGCGGCCAGCATCGGCAGCACCAGCATCGGCGCAGACAGGGCAAGCATCTGCAGCCCGACCAATGTCGTGCTCTGTGCATGCACGCCCAGCAGCTGCAGAGGCAGCACCACCAGCAGCACCACGTAGCCGAAGCAGGTTGCGACCGGCAGCAGCTGGACACCGAGGAACGCCGGTTGCGAGAACAGCGAGAGGTCCAGCAACGGTGAGCGGTGCACCCGTTCGATGCAGACGAATACCCCGCCCAGCATCAGCGCCGCCAACAGCGCCAGTTGCACGCGCATGGCATGCAGGCCGAATTCACCCAGCCACAGCAGGGCCAGGGTCAACGCCGCCAGCATCAGGCTGAAACCCAGCATGCCGCCGACATCCAGCCGCCCGCGTTCGCCATGGCTTTCGGACAACGCGCGCGCCCACGGCGACCGCCGCCAGCGTCAGTACACCGCCCGCGGCGAACACACTGCGCCATCCCAATGCCTGCAACAGCAGACCCGCGAGCAGCGGCCCCAGCGCCAGCCCCGCACCGAATGTGGTGCCCAGCAGGGCGAACACACGGGCACGCACCGGGCCCTGCCAGGCATGCGCCAGCGCAGCGGTGCCGGACGCCAACGCCGCTGCAGCGGCAACGCCCTGCAGCCCGCGCGCCAGATCCAGCCACAGCAGCGTGGGCGCGAGGCAGACGACGACCGTGGCTACGGTGAAGCCTGCCGTGCCCAGCAGGAACAACCGTCGTCGGCCATAGCGGTCGGCCAGGCCACCGGCAGCAAGCAGCAGGCTGCCGAAGGTGAGCATGAACGCGTTGGTCACCCACGCCAGCGCGGTCGGCGACGCCGCCGCGGAACGGGCCAGCGCCGGCACCGCGACCGCACCGGCCGAGAAGGACAACGGCAGCGCCAGTGCAGCCAGGCAGACGGCAAGCAGCGCCCACCGCTGCTGCGTGTGGGAAGGTACGGAGAGCATCGAAACCGGGGCCATGTGGGCCTCCATCCATCAGGGGCATTGATGATGGACAGGCCGCTATTCCAGAAAAACAGGCTCGATGGACGTTGATTGCGGCCTAATGTTCCGTAATCATGCCCCGCATGGATTCCATCTCTGCCCTGCTGGCCTTCGTCCGTACCGCCGAAGCAGGCAGCATCGTCGGCGCCGCTCGCGTCCTCGGCCTGTCCGCGTCGGCCGTGGGCAAGCGCATCGCCCGCCTTGAACAGGAACTCGGCACGCGCCTGTTCCAGCGCACCACCCGCCGCGTGCACCTCACCGACGAAGGCGAACTGCTGCTGCAGCGCTGCCGGCGTGCGTTGGATGAACTTTCCGAAGCGCAGGCAGACCTGGCGCAGCGACAGCACGCCCCCAGCGGGCTGCTGCGCATCGGCCTGCCCACCATCGGCTACCGCTTCCTGCTGCCGGTGCTGCCCGGCTTCCAGCAACGCTACCCGCAGGTGCAGCTGGAACTGGACTTCAACGATCGCATCGTCGACGTGGTCAGCGAAGGCCTCGACGCGGTGATACGCAGCGGTGAACTGGCCGATTCCAGCCTGACCGCGCGGCGACTGGGTGGCTTTCGTTTCATCCTCTGTGCGGCGCCCGGCTATCTTCAGGCGCACGGCACGCCCGGTGATGTGAGCGAGCTGCGCCTGCATACCGCGCTGCGCTTCCGTTACCCCACCACCGGAAAGCTGCACCCGTGGCAGCTGCCGGGTATCGAAGGCGATGCCGGCGCGCCTTCCCACGGCGATGACCTGCAACAACATGGAGGCCGTACTGGCCGCTGCGATCGGTTGCATGGGCCTGGCCTGGATGCCTGACTTCCTCGCAGCCGACGCGCTGGCCGATGGCCGCCTGCAGCGGGTACTGCCAGCACTGCCCACGCACCAGGGGCAGTTCTCGTTGCTATGGCCCGGTGGGCGCCATCCCAGTGCACGCCTTCGGGTGTTCATCGACTATGCCGTTGCGCATCTGTTCCAGGGCGACAAGGCGTAGCAGGTCCACAGAATCAGTTGGTGCCCGCCGTCTGCAGGAAATTGCGCAGCACCGGCGACGGCTGTTCCGGCCGCATGCAGAACGGCAGGTCGAAACGCGCTGCTTCGTCCTCCAGCACGCGATAGACGATCTCCTGCGGGCGGAAGCTGGCCATGCTGGCCGGGACGATCGCCACGCCGGCATCCACCGCCACCAGCGACAGGACCGCATGCATGCCCTGCGCTTCCTGCACGACGCGCGGGGTGAATCCCGCCGCAGTGCACAGGCCCAGCACCTGCGCGTGGAAGCCGATGCCCTCGCCCGCCGGCCATGAAACGAACGGTTCTTCAGCCAGCATCGCCACACTGACCTCCGGCGCGTCGGCCAGCGCATGAGCGCGGGCAGCGCAATCGCCAGGCGGTCATGGTCGAAGTCGTGCAGTACCAGCTCGGCGGCGGGAATCGGTGGAATCAACACGCCAACGTCGATGCGCTGCTCACGCAGCCACAACTGCTGCTGGCGCGACGTGGCTTCCTGCAGGTGCAACTGCACCTGCGGGTACTGCTGGCGGAAGCGGCGGATCAAACCTGGCAGGCGGCCATACAGCGCACTGCCGACATAGCCTACGCGCAGGCTGCCGGACTGCCCCGCTGCAGCTTCGCGCGTGCGCTGCAACCCCTGCTCGGCCTGCTGCAGCGTTGCCCGCGCCTCCACCAGCAAGGTCTGCCCGGCCACGGTCAGGCCCAGCGTGCGGTTGCCGCGCACGATCAGTTCACTTCCGAGCTCGTCTTCCAGCCGTCGTATCGCCGCGGTCAGCGGCGGCTGCGACATGTGCAGGCGGGCGGCGGCGCGGTGGAAATGCAGTTCTTCGGCCACGGCCACATACTGGCGAAGCAGGCGCAGGTCGATCATCTCGAAGCAGGCAGTGGGAACCCGCCTAGGGTACGCCCTCAGCCGCGCACGTCGACGCTGGCGCGGGCGATGGCCGGCCACTGCAGCGCCACCGACTCGATGCTGTCGGCACTGACCGCGCGCAGATCCCTTGGGTACGCCACATGCTCGGCCTCCTGCAGGCGCAGTGCGTGGAACTGGCCATTGCTTGCGCGCAGCACCCAGCCGCCGTCCTGGCAGCGCGTGGATGCCAGATAGGCCACACCTTGCGCAACAGCTTCCGGATGCAGCTCATCGGGCTCACCCTCGATGCCCCACATGCGCGTCTTTGCCACCGGCGAAACCGCATTGACCACGATGCCATGCTCGGCACCTTCCAGTGCCAGCACATTGACCAGACCGAGCGCGGCCAGTTTGGCCATCGCGTACGCAGACAGCCCGCGCTGTGCGTACTGCGGATACAGCGCGCGATCGGACGTGGTGATGACGATGCGCCCACCGCCCGCCGCGCGCATTGCCGGCCACGCCGCCTGCGCCAGCCACAACGGCGTCTTCGCGGCCAGGCACAGCATCTGCTCCAGCGCATCGTCCTCGATCGCTTCCAGCGTCTGGTACTCGACCCAGCCGGCGTTGTGGATCAGGAAATCGATGCGGCCATGCGCCTGCAGCAGTTCCTGCACCAGCGCATGGCAACCGCCACGATGGTCGATGGGACCGCTTGCGGCCTGCACCGGCAAACCCTGCCGCTGCAGCGCTTCGACGCTGCGCAGGATGCGCTGTGGATCGGCGCCGCGGCCGTCGGTACCGGCGCCGACGTCATGCATCAGCACCTGTGCACCGCGCTCGGCCAGCAGGCGGCTGTAGGCCAAGCCCAGTCCACCGGCGGCACCCGTCACCAGGCCCACCTGGCCTTCAAAGGAAATTCGGGAAATCGGCTGCATCTGCACAGCTTCGGCCATGCACCCAGGTTGCGGCCAATACCATTGACCACAGCGCACGATACGCCCGCGCTATCACTGGAAAAGGGGACGAAGGGGATTAAGTCGTTTCAGGCACAGTAGGACCGATTACGACTTAATCCCCTCCGTCCCCTTTTTCGTTCAGCGGCTGAAGCGGCGCGCCGGCCACGCAGATCACCGCGACCACGGTCACCAGCACCATGCTGAGGCTGACCGCTTCGTGCAGCAGCAGCGCGGCCAGGGCCAGGCCGAAGAAGGGCTGCAGCAGCTGCAGTTGGCCGACGGCGGCGATACCGCCCTGCGCCAGACCGCGATACCAGAACAGGAAGCCGATCAGCATGCTGAACACCGCCACGTAGCCCAGTGCCCACCACGCCGAGGCACCGACCGCAGTGAACGAGGCCGGACGCATCAGCACTGTCAGCGGCAGCATCACCGGCAAGGCCAGCAGCAGCGCCCAGCTGATCACCTGCCAGCCACCCAGATGGCGGGCGAGCCGACCGCCCTCGGCATAGCCCAGCCCGCACACCACGATCGCCGCCAGCATCAGCAGGTCGGCCTGCAACGACGCCTCGATGCCGTTGCGCACCGCATAGCCGACCACGCAGGCACTGCCCAGCAACGAGAACAGCCAGAAGGCAGGACGCGGCCGCTCGCCGCCGCGCAGCACGCCGAATACCGCAGTGCTCAACGGCAGCAGGCCGAGGAACACGATGGTGTGCGCTGATGACGCATGGCGCAGCGCGAGCGCCGTCAGCAGCGGAAAGCCGACCACAACGCCGAGGCTGACCACCACCAGCCCCGGCAGGTCGCCGCGTCGCGGCCACGGCTGGCGCAGCAGCAGCAACAGACCCAGGCCGAGCACAGCGGCGATGGTGGCGCGTGCGGCGGTGACGAACCCGGCATCCAGTTCAAGCACCGCCAAGCGGGTGGCCGGCAACGATCCCGCGAAAATCACTACACCAATGAAGCCATTGATCCAACCACTCGCCGACCGTTCCACGCCTGTACTCCTGAAGATGCCGGACGATGCCCGGCTGGACCTGTATGGAAGCATCCAGCGCGGAACGACCCCAGCTACAATCCAGTACAGTCGCAAGTAACTGTACTGCCCACACTTCCACTACGGTTCCGCCATGCCACGTTCGCTCACCCGCATCGAATCGGTCATCCAGACCGTCCGCACCCGCATCGGTGCGCGGGTGGATGGCCCCGGCTCGCGCCTGCCTTCGGTACGTGCGCAGGCGGCGGCGATGGGGGTGTCGGTCTCGACCGTGGTCGAGGCCTACGAGCGCCTGGCCGCCGAAGGCCTGATCAGTGCGCGCGCAGGATCCGGCTTCTACGTCAGTGGGCCGACCGCACCGCTGGCGCTGGCTGAAATGGAGCCGCGGCTGGACCGCGCGGTGGATCCGCTGTGGGTGTCGCGGCAGTCGCTGGAAACCCCGCCGGGCCACCTCAAGCCGGGCTGCGGCTGGATGCCCAGTGATTGGCTGTATCACGATGGCGTGCGCCGCGGCCTGCGTCGGCTGGCGCGTGCCGATGCCCTACAGCTGGTCGACTACGCCGGCCCGCTCGGGCTGCCCGCACTGCGCCAGCTGCTGCAACGACGCAGCGCCGCGCTGGGCATTGATGCACCGATGGAGCAGATCCTGCTGACCGAATCCGGTACGCACGCGGTCGATCTGCTCTGCCGTTTCCTGCTCAAGCCCGGCGACTGCGTGCTGGTGGATGACCCGAGCTACTTCAACTACCACGCGTTGCTGAAGGCGCACCAGGTGCAGGCCATCGGCGTGCCGTACACGCACAGCGGCCCGGACCTGGAGGCGTTCGCGCAGGCAATTCAGGCGCATACGCCGCGGCTGTACATCACCAACTCAGGCCTGCACAACCCGACCGGCGCGGTGCTTTCCGCCAGCACCGCGCACCGCCTGCTGGGCCTGGCCGAACGCAATGAACTGATCATCAT
Source organism: Stenotrophomonas sp. 93052_Sma (assembly GCF_056481145.1). Taxonomy (NCBI): domain Bacteria; kingdom Pseudomonadati; phylum Pseudomonadota; class Gammaproteobacteria; order Lysobacterales; family Lysobacteraceae; genus Stenotrophomonas; species Stenotrophomonas sp. 93052_Sma. The sequence continues at coordinate 1,103,810 of NZ_CM151134.1, read as the reverse complement.
CGAGGACGACATCTTCGCCGACTTCGAACTGCAGCCTGCACCGCGGCTGGCCGCGCTCGATGGGCTGTCGCGGGTGATCCACGTCGGCAGTTTCTCCAAGACGCTGTCGGCGGCTTCGCGCTGTGGCTACGTCGCCGCTCGCCCTGAGTGGATCGAGGCGCTGACCGATCTGAAGCTGGCCACCAGCTTCGGCGGCGGCCATCTGGCGATGCAGTTGATGCACATCGCGCTGACCGACAGTGGCTACCGCCGCCACATGCAATCGGTGCGTTCGCGCCTGGCCGATGCGCGCCGGCACACGCTGCGCAAGCTGCAGACGCTGGGCATCAGGCCGTGGCTGCAGCCGGAAGCCGGGCTGTTCCTGTGGTGCCAGCTGCCCGATGGCCGCGATGCCGCCGCACTGGCCCGGCAATGCCTGCGCGAGGGCATCGTGCTGGCACCGGGCAACGCGTTCAGTCAGTCGCAGCGCGCGGCTGACTATGTACGTTTCAACGTTTCGCAGTGCCAGGACCCGAGGATCTGGCAGGTACTGGCGCGCGCTGCGTTGAGCTGGTAATGCGCGACCAGCGCATCCACCACCACGCGCACGCCCGGCAACTGGCCGCGACGATGCGGCAGCAGCACGCTGGTGGTCACTTCGCCGGCATGCCACGCCGGCAGCACCTGCTGCAGGCGGCCAGCGGCAAGGGCCTCGGTACACAGGCTCTGTGGCAACACGGTGATGCCAAGACCGGCTTCGGCCGCCGCGATCAGCAGCTGCGATTCATTGCCGACCAGCGCCACCTGCGGCTCCACCTGCACGGTGCGGGCGTCGGGGCCGTGCAGCGTCCAGCGCGTTGCATGACGCGCGGTCAGCAGGCCGGCATGCGCACGTAGCTGCTCGGGCGTATCCACTGCCGGCGCGGCTGCCAGATAGCCAGGGGACGCCACCAGCACGATGCGCTCGCTGCCGAGCATTCGCTGCACCAACCCGGAATCCGGCAGCGGACCGAAGTGACTGCGCAGAGCGATGTCGATGCCCTCCTGAGCCAGATCGATGAAACGATCACTCACTTCAACTTCGATGCGCAGCCGTGGATAGCGGCGGGCCAGTGCAGGCAGGCACGCGGCGAGCTCGCCCTGCACCACCGGAATCGAAGCGCTGATGCGTACGGTGCCGCTGGGTTCGGCCTGGCGGTCGCGGACGATGGCCTCGGCCGCCTCGACCTCAGACAACGCTGCGCGTGCGCGCTCGAAGAACTCCTGGCCGACCTCGGTCAATGCGAAGCGGCGCGAACTGCGTTGCAGCAGCCGCACCTGGAGCTGTTCTTCCAGCAGCGCCACGCGCTTGCTCAACGTCGAGCGCGGTAGGCCCAGATGGCGCCCGCCTGCGGCGAAACCGCCCTGCTCCACCGCAGTCACGAACAGGGCCAGATCGTTGAGGTTGAGCATGCGCAACGTCCACATATGTAGACTTCAGGATGCCATTCGGACGGCTTCCGGAGCAATGTCCACGCGGGCACGCTTTCCTCACCCGCCGCATCGCGGCTCGAACCGGAAACCTGCCATGACCCCGATCCTCTTCTACGGCGTGCCCTCGGGCTGCTCGTTCGGCTCCATCATCGCGCTGGAGTGGCTGCGCCAGCCGTATCACCTATGCCGCATCGAGATGCCCGGCCAGGTGCAGGGCGAAGACTACCGCCGCCTCAATCCACTGGGCGAAACCCCGACCCTGCGAACCACACAGGGCGAACTGCTCAGCGAGAGCCTGGCCATCCTCAACCACCTGGCCGCGAAGGGCATCGCACAGGGTCTGGGCTTCGCACAGGGCACCTCCAGCTTCGATCGCCTCAACCATCGGCTGGCCTATCTCAACACCAGTTTCTTCGGTGCCTACGCGCCGCTCTGGCACGCACTGGAGCATGCGGAAGGCGATGAAGGCGAGGCGCTGCGTGCCTATGGCACGACCAAGGTGCGCCACGCCCACCAGGCGCTGGAGCAGATGATCGGCACGGGCCCGTGGCTGCTGGGCGAACAGCGCAGCTTTGCCGACGCCTACTTCGCAGGCATCGCGCGCTGGAACGACTATCACCAGGTGGTCGATCGACGCGAGTTCCCAAGGGTGCAGCAGCTGTTCGAGCGCCTGCAGGAAGACGCCGGCGTGCAGTTCGCCCACGCCATCGAAGCGCAGCAGCCGGCAACCAGCGGCGGTGGATTCCTCGGCGAGGTGCGGATGGAAGACGTGCTTGAGGCCGCAGCGGCCTGAGCCCTGTCCTGCCCGTGCGGCAGCGGCGCGCAATGCCTCTTGCGCGCCGCGCTACAGTGGTATGTCCCCCGCTGCAGGAATCCGCGCATGTCCACGTTCTCCGATCCGCAGGCGGTGGCCCGCTATGCCGAAGCACCGCTGCGCCAGGTGCCGGGCTTCCTCGCCCTGCAGCAGATGAGTCGCCTGCTGCTGGCCGAACGTATCCCCGTACAGGGGCGCGTGCTGGTGCTGGGCGCCGGTGGCGGGCTGGAGTTGAAGGCCTTTGCCGAGGCGCAACCGGGCTGGCAGCTGCTGGGCGTGGACCCGGCCGCACCGATGCTGGCCCTGGCCGAACAGACACTGGGTCCGTTGAATGCACGCGTTGAGCTGCTGGAAGGCTACATCGACGATGCCCCGGACGTACGCTTCGATGGTGCCAGCTGCCTGCTGACCCTGCACTTCCTCGACGCCACGCAACGCCTGCATACGCTGCGCGAGCTGCACAAGCGACTGCGCCAGGGCGCCCCTCTGATCGTCGCCCACCACAGCGTGCCGCAGGATCCGGCCGGCAAGCTGCGCTGGCTGCAGCGCTACGCCGCGTTCGCCGAAGCCTCTGGCGTTCCGCGCGCGGATGCACAGCGCGCGATCGAGGCCATTGCCGAACGGCTGCCGCTGCTTGCCCCCGAACAGGAAGTGGCACTTCTGCAGGAGGCCGGCTTCGACGGCGTGGAGCTGTTCTAGGCAGGCTTCAGCTTCAAGGGTTGGGTCGCCTACGCCGGGTGATGCCTACGGAACCACCGTAATGCCGATGCGCTGCATCAGCAGCGCCACCTGCTGCACATCCAGCGTGGCACCACGCAGGTTGGTGCTGCGCAGGTCCAGCTCGCCCAGCTCGGAGTTGGTCAGGTCGCAGTCGGTGAAGTTGGCGCTGTTCCAGTCGATGCCCTCGAACTGGCCGCCGGACAGGTCCGAGCCTGCGAAGCTGGCGCCGCTCACATTCGCGCCGTCCCAGCGGTTTTCCCACAGTTCGCACTTCTCCAACGTCACCCGCGAGAAATTGGCGTAGCGCAGGTTCGACTTCTTGATGAACGCGCTGCAGAACCAGCTGCGCGTGGTGATCTGATTCATGAAGCTGGCGTTGCTGAAGTCCGCGCCCTGCGCACGGCACTCACTGATCTCCAGGCCCAGCGCCTTGATGAAACTGAAGTGGCACATGCTGATGTCGCAACTACGGAAGCTGGCTTCCTTCAATGTGGCGCCGTTGAAGCGGCAACCGGCGCGGTTTTCAGCGTCGTAGAAGCTGCAGTTGATGAACTCGGTGGCGGTCAGGTCCGCGCCGGAGAAATCGCATTCGTGGAACTGCTGGTCGACCACTTTCTGGCCGGTGTACTGGTCCGCGCCGATGCGCAGCTTGCGGTGAACGGTGGGGGACATCGTGGATTCCATGCCAGGTGCCCCGCCATGATGCCGGGCCGCGAGGGCGATCCATAGACGCTGGCGCGGTCGGGTTCACCGGCAGTCCAGCCGATCTGTGGCCACGCCCGCCCAATGCACGTTGTTGCACGTTAATGCACGAACGTGCAGACTTGCGTCATGAGCTCCGATCCCAGCCCCCTCCCCGCCCAGCGCACCCTGCAGATCCTCGAGGAACTGCGCCAGCAGGGCCGCGTGGTCGCCGCCGAACTGGCGCGCCGCTATGCCGTCTCCGAAGATTCGATCCGCCGTGATCTGCGCGAGCTGGCCGCCCAAGGCCTGTGCCAGCGTGTCTACGGCGGCGCCGTGCTGCCGCCCCCCAAGGAACGCCCGCTACGCGAGCGCCTGACCCGCGACCGTGGCGACAAGGCCGAACTGGCCGCCCGCGTCTGCGCGCTGCTGCAACCGGGCCAGGTGGTACTGCTCGATGCCGGCTCGACCAATCTGGCGATCGCCCAGCAGCTGCCGACCGCTCTCGGCCTGACGGTGATCACCAATGCTCCGCAGATCGCCACCGCCGCCAGCATGCTCGAAGGCACTTCGGTGCAGCTGATCGGCGGCCGCCTGGCCAGTGGTGGCGGCGCGGTCGGCGCTGAAGCGTTGGCGCAGGTGCAGCGCCTGCGCGCCGACGTATACCTGCCCGGCACCTGCGCGGTGGACGGCGACACCGGCGTCTGGGCAATGGATGCGGAAGAAGCCACGCTCAAGCGCGCGATGGTGGCCTGCAGCAGCCGCGTCATCGTCGCCGCCACCACTGAAAAGCTCGGTGCCCGCGGTAACTGGCAGATCGCCAGCCTGGACGAGATCGACGACCTGGTGCTGACCACCACCGCGCCCGCCGCACTGGCGGCGCGCTTCCGCGCCGCAGGCATCGCGGTACACCCCACTCCGCCCTGACCGTACCGCCCATGTCCCTTGCCAACCGCGCGCGTGCCGAACAGCACGCGACCCGCGCTGCGTTCTTCATTCCCGGCTTCGCCACTGCGTTGTGGGCCACCCTGGTGCCATTCGCCAAAGCACGCACCGAGATCAACGACGCTACGCTGGGCCTGGTGCTGCTCTGCCTCGGTGCCGGTTCGCTGCTGGCCATGCCGCTGTCCGGTGTACTGGCCGCACGCCTGGGCTGCCGGCGGGTGATGGTGGCCAGCAGCCTGCTGATCTGCCTGACCGTGCCCGGCCTGGCGCTGGCCGGTTCGGCCTGGTCACTGGGGCTGGTGCTGTTCGTGTTCGGCGCCGCCGTGGGCGCGATGGACTGCACGATGAACGTGCAGGCCGTCATCGTCGAGCGCGAAGCGCGGCGCGTGATGATGTCCGGCTTCCATGCCTTCTTCAGCATCGGCGGCTTCCTCGGCGCGGCCACCATGACCGTGCTGTTGTCCGCACAGCTGCCGCCACTGGCATCGGTGCTGATCGGCGTCGGCGCCATGCTGCTGGTGATGCTGCTGTCGGCGGCGTACTGGCACAGCGAACGCATGCCGCACGACGCACCGATGCTGGCCCTGCCGCACGGCATCGTGCTGTTCATCGGCGTGCTGGCGTTCGTCGCCTTCCTCGGCGAAGGCGCGATGCTGGACTGGAGCGCGGTCTTCCTCAGCGATGTGCGTCGCGTCGATGCCAGCCTCGCCGGTATCGGCTATGTAACCTTCACCCTGACCATGACCGTGGCGCGCTTGTTCGGCGACGCACTGGTGGAGCGCGTAGGCCGTGAGCGCGCGATCGTGTTCGGCGCGCTGCTCGCCGCCGCGGGAGTGCTGGTGCTGACCCTGGTCACGCCGTGGCAGGCGTCGCTGATCGGCTATGTGCTGGTCGGCCTCGGCTGCGCCAACATCGCACCCGCGCTGTTCTCACTGGCTGGCCACCAGACCCGCATGCCGGGTGCGCTGGCGATCACCGCGGTATCCACGCTGGGCTTCGCCGGCATCCTTGCTGGCCCAGCACTGATCGGTTTTGCTGCCAACCACTTCGGCCTGATCGCTGCGTTCATCGGCGTGGCCACGGCCTTGTTGCTGGTGGCCGTGTCCACACGTTGGCTGCGGATGTAGCCCAGGGCCTCAGCGCCGCCTGTGCCGCAGCTTCATCCGCAATCGCCGATAGCCGATCACCGTCGCCGTGGCACAAAGCGCGGTGCCAGCAGCGCTCAGCAGCAGCAACACCGCCAGCCGGGCACCTTCCTGGCGCAGCATCGCCGGCAGGTCCCAGCTGTGCAGGAAGTAGAACAGCCAGCGCCCCACGCGCTCGCGATGCCCCATCGTCAGCAACGGATCACCCGTGGCCAGATCGAGATAGACGCGCGTCGCCTCGGCATCGCCGAAGTCCACCACTGCCACCGGGAAGCGGCGTACCGCTGCACCATTCATGGCCTCGGGCGCACGCGGATAGAAGTAGGCATCCGCGGCCTGCTGCACCACGAAGACCTGCATCGGCGCAGCGGACAGCGCACGCACCTTCTGCTGCAGCCACGCGGCCGGCAGCAACCGCGCAACCTGCAGATGCCCATCGTTGCCGGACACGATGCGGGTATCGCCTTTCCCATCCAGCAGCACCGCGAACAGCTCGCCTCCGATGCGGCGCCACTGGATCTCGACCGGTTGGAAGCGCTCAGCACCGGCCACCGCCAGAAGCTTCACCGGCTCACCCAACGCGCCATCCACCGTTACCGCGCTGCCACGATAGCGTTCAACATCGATCGCCTCGCGCGTGCTGCTGAAGACCCCCAATGGATTCATCGACATCAGCCCGCTGAAGATCCAGGTGAAAACGAAGGCCGCAGCCATCAGTCCGATCAGATGGTGCCAGCGCATCCACGGTTCGACGTACGGCGTCTTCGCACCGGAGCGGTAGCGCCCGCGGAAACGCCAGCGCCACACACCCACCACGATGCCGCTGACCGCCGCCACCGTGCACAGCGCGGACAGCACGATCACCACCCACGTCCAGACCGGATCCACCGACTGCATGCGCAGGAAATACAGCCAGTGCAGCCAGGCCCCCACATAGTTCCAGCGCTGCTGCACATGCGGTGCGTCCAGCACCACTTCACCGGTGCGCGAGGACACATACAGGTCACCGGGCTGTACGCCCCCCACCTCCACCCGATACAGCGGCCGGTGCGCGTCCAGCGCGCGAAATGCGTCCAGCGGTCCTCCTCCACGCGCATTGCACCGACAAAGGCCGGGCCGCCGGCAAACTGTGCCGCTGACGCTTCGGCGCGCTGTGCCGACACTGGCAGCAGCGCCTGGCCGGTGTACGCCGACCAGGCGCCCACGTTGCTGCCATTGCGCACCACATACGCAGGCTCGCCACGCAGCGTGGTCAGCGCCACGGCCTCCGGCTCGGCCTGCACGGCTGCAGGCAGCACCGACAGCCCGCGCAGATCGCGGGCCTCCGGCAGCACCGGCAATGCCGCCAGACGTTCACCGGGCGTCAGCTTCGGGTAGCCAATGAACAACATCACCATGCCGCTGACGAACCACAACAGCATCAGCAGGCATCCGCCGATGCCGAGCCAACGGTGCACCAGGTAGGTCCAGCGCTTGGCAGTGGATCGCAGCGACATGGTGCGCGTCCTCAGAAGCGATGGTCGACGGTGAACTCGACGCGGCGATCCGCGCCCAGCAGCCACTGCGTGCTGGTGTAGTACGCGGTGGCGTAGTACGCCTTGTCGAACACGTTGAACAATCGCGCTGACAATCGCGTGCGCGGTGCTGCCTGCCAGGTCAGCGCCAGATCAGTGGTGCTGTAGCTGGGCAACTCCAGCGTGTTGGCATTGTCTGCGTAGCGCTTGCCGACATAGCGAACGCCACCCGCCGCGCTCCAGTCCGGCGCGAACTGCCAGCTCAGCCACACATTGGCCAGGCGTTCGGCCACGTTCGGCGGCACGTTGCCATCGCGCGAGACCAGCATCGGCGGCGACCCTGTGGTCTCCAGGAAGTCCTCGAACTCGGCCTTCAGCACCGTGGCGTTGGCATCCAACGTCCAGTGCGGCGCGACGTTCCAGTTCAACGATGCCTCGATACCACGCGAGGTCTGCGCGCCCACCTGCACGCGGCGGTCCGGCACCAGCGGATCGCGGCTGAGCAGCCCGGTCTTGCGGATGCGATACGCCGCCAGCGTCCACTCGCCGCCATCGAAGGCCTGCTTCAGGCCCACCTCGATCTGCCGCCCCTTGGCCAGGTCGAAGGCACCGTTGGCCGGGCTGATCATCAGCAGGCCACTGACCGGGTCCGCCGCCTGCGAGTACTGCGCATACAGGCTCAGCGTCGGCTGCAGCGCGAACACCGTACCTGCACGCCAGCCGGTGCTGCTGTAGGTCTTCGAGAACGCGTTCTGGCCGCTGATCAGATCGGTACGGTCGATGCGCGCGGTCGTGGCGCAGCCCTCCCAGCACCGACCAGCGCTCGCTCAGCGCCAACCGGTCTTCCGCGAACAGCGCGTACTGCTCGGCACGGTTGCGGTAGCGCGGCAGGTTCGGCGCGTCGCTGACGAACTGGCCCGGCACCGGTTCGAACGGATCGACCGGGCCCGAACTGCCAGCATAGGTGTTGTTCGTGTGCTTGAAGTGCGCACGGTTGGCATCCAGGCCCACCGCGAAGCTGTTCTGCAGGCCACCCGCGGTTCCCTGCACACGCAGCGTCGAGGTCAGCCCGGTCTGGTCCTGGTTGTGAGTGATCTCGGTGTTGCCCGATCGATCGATCAAGCCGGTAGGGCGGTTGTAGACATAGGCCTCGGCATTGCGCCAATCGCGTTGGCTGTCGATCTGGTAGAGGCGCGTGCGCCATTCCACGTTCGCGGTCGGCGTCCACAGCGCATCGAGCTGGGTCCAGCGGTCACGGTAGCGGATCTCGCTGTCATCCACGTTGTAGTTGCGGTGGCGCAGCGCCTCCAGCTGGCGGCCCTCGACCAGCGGCGTGCCGAAGTAGCGCATCGGTTGCTGGTAGCCCTGCGCATGGGTGAGGGTCAGCTGCAGGTCGCCGCGCGGCTGCCACAGCAGCGCGCCGGAGAACGTCGCATCGTTGTTGCGCCCACGGTCCACCCAACCGCCGCTGTAGTTGCCACTCACGTCCAGCCGGTAGGCCAGCACGGGGGTCAGCGCGCCACCACTGCCGAAGCCCAGCCGCGCGGTGTCCTCGCTGCCCACAGTCACGCTGATCTCGTTTTCGATGGCACCGCGCGAGGGCTTCTTCGGCACGATGTTGATCACGCCGCCGATCGCACCGTCGCCATGGATGACCGACGCCGGCCCGCGCAGCACTTCGATGCGCTCGATCGACCAGGTATCGAACGGGAAGGTGATACCCACGCCGCCGTACTGGCGCAGCCCATCGTACAGGCGCATCACCGAGGCGCCATCGGTGAAGCCGCGGCTGGACAGCGCGCTCAGGCCGTTGCCGGGGTGCGGCATCGCACTGATCGCACCTGCCCGGCTGATCGCATCGTTGAGGTTGCTGTCGCCACGCTGCTCCAGTTGTTCGCGCGAAATCACCGTCAGGCTGGCCGGTGTCTGCAGCACGCTCAGGCCCAGCGCGGAACCGGCGTTGGCGGTGGACGACAGCTCACCGCTGCGGGTATCGACCACCCGCACGGTGTCCAGCGTGGTCGGTGGTGCCGCATCGGCGGCAAGTACGGGGGCGGTGTGCAGGAGCAACGCGCACAGGACAGGCAGCGTCGCCCGGCGCAGGTGCGCGGAGTTGGGGTTCGTTTTCATTTTTTTCACGGCATGCAAGGCCACCCCGCAATGGCAGGGCAGCAATCAGAAGGGGACAAACACGCGCGTGCGGGCACCGGCCGTGGCCGGCAACCTCATGGAAAAATGTTCAATGCAACGCGCGTGCGGCTCAGGCAGCCATCAGTGCCGGCGGCCCACGCGCTCCCAATGTGCCGCTGATCCGTTGCGGCAACGACCGCACCGCACCGCGCAGCGCGCGCACACCGGTGCCATCGGCGCCAACAGCAGCACTGCCGCCACCAGCAGCGTGATCAGCCGTGCAGCGATCAGGCAGTAATCGCAGTCCACGCCCATCTCATGATCGGCGTGTGGATCGGCAGGTGGCTTCTTTGCGGCCTCGCCGTGCGGCATCGCCATCGCGTGATGGTCGTGGTGCCCTTCCATCGCGTGCTGCGCATGCTCTGCGTGCATCGCGTGGTCCATCGCCGCCACGGGCACTGCAGCAGCCACGTGATCGTGCGCCAGCCAGCGGCTCACCAGCGGGGCAAGCAGCACCAGCAGCATGGCAAGCCATGCCAGGGCCTGGAACCGGCGGTGGAGAGCAGAACGGCGCACGCCGCCATTCTACGGGGCCATGACCAACCTTGGACCCCGTTCAGGGTTTGCCCCCTGCGACACGGTGACGCAGGGCTGTGCTGCCGGCCACAGCGATGGGCACGCCCTCCCTGCGCACGCCCACCACGCTGTGGATCCACGCCATGCGTGGATGCGCTTCGCGCATCAACTCACGTACTGCGCCTGCCCGTTCCCGAACGACCAGTTTTCCCGCTTCACTTCCACCAGGTTGATGAACACATCCTCGCGGCGGATACCCACCGCCGCGTGCAGGCCCTCGGCGATGCCGGCGTACAGCGCCTTCTTCTGCTCCAGCGTGCGCCCTTCGTTCCAGGTGATCTGGATGCAGATGAAATCGTCGGTGCGGTCCACGCCCAGGTAGCCGGGGTCATAGATCAACGTGCCCGGCTCATGTTGCTGGAAGATCTGGAAGCGATCGTTCTCCGGCACGCCCACCGCGCGCATGGCCTGGTAGATGGTTTCGCCGACGCGTTGCAGGTAGTCGGCGGATTTACCTTTGCGAAGATCGATACGGGCGAGCGGCATGGTGGCACTCCAGAGTGGATGGGCACGGCAACGGGCCGAGACTACGCCTGCCCGGGGCGGTGGGACAGCGCAGGAATGGAACCCTCTGCTTCCATTCGTGGCACGGGCCCGCCCACGTGCGTAACGAAGGCGACCCGGACGAACAGTTGGGCGCCTTCCACACCGACGGGCTGATCGTGGCCGCGCGACAGCTGGTACGCGAGGCACATCATTGCCTCTCCGGCGACGACGCCTGACCGGCCCGGATATGCGCCCGCTACAATCGAGCAGGGAGCGCAGGAGGCCGCAATGGACGCCGAACACCTGGAGTACTTCAAGGCCGCACTGGAAGGCCGCGCAAGCGTGGGCTGGAACGTCTGGTTCACCGCCAACCAGCAGGCGCTGGCACAACACCTGAGCCGTCCTGCACTGCTGCGCTTGAAGTTCAGCAAACTGGATGAAGCCGAACGCCTGCTGGCCGAGGCCGGCATCGTGCCCTGCAGCACAGCGGGCAAGCGCTACGAAATGTACTGCGCGCAGTTCTCGGCGGACGTGGTGGACGCGAACGGTCGCCCGCTACCGGCCATCTGGCGCGCGGCGCACGGCGGTGCCATCGGCCTGCTTGCCGATGGTGAGCAGGAGGCCGGCCAGGCGAAGCTGCTCGCGGAGTTCCGCCGCGTCCGCAAGCGCGGACTGCAGCAGGCCCATGAATGGTTGGCCGATCTGTGCTTTGAAGGCGAGATGGAACTGAGCGGCGGCAATGCCGATGTGGGCCGTAGCCTGCTGGCGGTGGTGGTGCGGGCCGGCAGCGGTCACGACCTGCTGGATGCAACCGCGATGATCGCGCGCGAGCTGCTGGAGGACCTCGGCTGAAACGGTGATCGCTTCGGCGGGCACTACGGAATCACAGGCAACAAAAAAGCCCCCATTGCTGGAGGCTTCTTTCGTTCTGCAACATGGTGGGCGGTACAGGGATCGAACCTGTGACCCTTGCCGTGTGAAGGCAATGCTCTACCGCTGAGCTAACCGCCCGGTGTGTTGCTGAGCCGCTCATTATAGGGGCTTTTCAGAGGCCGTCAACCGTTTTTCACATTCGTGTTCACGGGTGTTTTCGAGGGCGGCAGTCGAGCATGGCTCGACTCTACAGAACAGCCCGGCGCAGCCTTACATCGTGTGCGTCGGCTTGTCCGAGCCGGTCAGGCCGGCCAGCAGGGTCTCGATCTTGTGGCGCACGCCCTCGCCTTCGGCACCGTCGGCCAGCTGCACGCCGATGCCGGCGGTGCGGTTGCCCTGCGCGCCGGCCGGGGTCACCCAGATCACCTTGCCGGCCACCGGCAGGCGCTCGCTGGAATCGGGCAGGGTCAGCAGCAGGAACACTTCGTCACCCAGGAAGTAGCGCTTGGGCGTGGGCACGAAGATGCCGCCGTTCTTCACGAATGGCATGTACGCGCTGTACAGCGCGGCTTTGTCCTTCACGGCCAGGGACAGGATGCCCTGGCGGGCGTTGCTGGCACTCATCGATTTCCCCTTGCGGCAGGCCGCTCGTTCACCTTGTTCCAGGCCAGCAGCAACTCGACCACCGCAAGGTCTGCACGCACCGTGGTGCGCAGCAGGTCGCGGGTGCGGTTGGCCGCATCGAACCAGGCTGCAAGCTTGTGCAATCGCTCCGGCGTGGTCAAGGCATCGGTGCTGGCCTGGGCCAGCGCCAGGTCGGCGGCGAAGCGCAGGCGCAGCGCCGCGTTGTCATCACCGCACCACTTCTGCGCCAGCTCCACCGCGCCGGTCTTGCCGGCGGCCAGCTGTTCCAGCTCGCGGCCCACTTCGCGGCGCAGGCTCAGGCCATCTTCGCGCAGCCAGTTGTCGGCCTGGCCGGGGTGGCCGCGCGCCGCGTCCAGCGCTTCGCGTGCCGATGCTTCGCTGTGGCCCTGCTGCTGCAGCCAGGCCAGCGCTTCGTGCTGCGGCGGCAACTTGAATTCCAGGCGCTGGCACCGGCTGCGGATGGTCTGCGGCAGGCGTGCCGGGTCGCTGCTGATCAACCACAGATAGCGGCCGGGCTGCGGCTCTTCCAGCGTCTTCAGCAGCGCGTTGGCCGCCGAGCGGTTGATCGCATCGGCCGGGTCGACGATCACCACCTGCGCCACGCCGTACTGCGGGGTCAGCGCCAACTTGTCGGTGATCTCGCGCACCTGCTCGATGACGATCTCGGTGCGCAGCTTGTCGCCGCTCTTGTTCGGAATGAAGCTGACCAGCTGCAGGTCCGGGTGCGTGCCCGCCGCGATCAGCTGGCGCGTGCGCGTGGCATGGGCAGCATCGCCTCGTGCCAGCACGTGGTCGGCCAGGGCCAGCGCCACCTCATGCTTGCCCAGCCCGGCCGGGCCGCAGATCAGCAGGCCATGGCCGAGCCGATCGGCATCCAGCGCCGCCACGGTCTGGTCGAATGCGCGCTGCTGCCACGGCGAGAACGTGCTCATGCGCCCTCCCCGTCCTGCAGCCAACGCTCGACGCACGCGACCACATCGGCGGCCACGCGCGCCTGCTCCTGGCCCGCATCAATCAATGCGAAGCGCTGCGGATCCTGCTGCGCGCGGCTGCGGAACACTTCGCGCACGCGCTGGAAGAAATCATCCTGTTCGCTCTCGATGCGGTCCGGCCACAGGTCGCGGCCATTGGCGCGTGCGCGGCCTACTGCCACGTCCACGTCCAGCAGCAGGGTCAGGCCCGGCAGCAGGCCCACCGCGCGTCGTTCCAGATCGGCAATCCACTGCGGGTCGAGGCCACGGCCACCGCCCTGGTAGGCATAGCTGGAATCGGTGAAGCGATCGCTCAGCACATAGGCGCCGCGCTGCAGTGCCGGCTGTATCACCTGGCGCACATGCTGCGCACGTGCAGCGAACACCAGCAGCAGCTCGGCTTCGGCGCTGAGCGGTTCGGCGGCGATCTCGGCATCGGGCTTCAGCACCAGGCCACGGATGCGCTCGGCCAGCGGCGTACCGCCCGGCTCCCGGGTCAGCACCACCTCGTGGCCGTGGCTGCGCAGGCAGTCACGGATGGCATTGATGGCGGTGGTCTTGCCTGCGCCCTCGCCGCCTTCCAGGCTGACGAAACGCGGGTGGCGAAGCAGCGCGGGACTCATTGCGCCGGGGTCTCCTTGGTACGTTGCTGGCGCAGCTGCTGCAGGTAGCGGGCCACTGCGGCGTTGTGCTGGTCCAGGCTGGGCGAGAACACGTGCGCGCCGCTGCCATCGCCCACGGCGACGAAGTACAGCGCGTCGCCCGGTGCCGGCTGTGCGGCCGCCATCAGCGCATCGCGGCTGGGCATGGCGATCGGGGTCGGGGTCAGGCCGGCGCGGGTATAGGTGTTGTAGGGCGTATCGGTGGTCAGGTCGCGGCGGCGGATGTTGCCGTCATACGCAGCACCGATGCCGTAGATCACGGTCGGGTCGGTCTGCAGGCGCATGCCGATCTTCAGGCGGCGCATGAACACGCCGGCGATCTGCGGGCGCTCGCTGGCCAGCGCGGTTTCCTTCTCGATGATCGAGGCCATCGTCAGCAGTTCGTAGGGCGTGTTGATCGGCAGGTCCGGCGCACGGCTTTCCCAGGCTTCATCCAGTGCGTCCTGCATTGCAGCGTGAGCACGCTTGAGCACATCCAGATCGCTGTCGCCACGCTGGTAGACGTAGGTCTCCGGCAGGAAGCGACCTTCCGGATGCTGGCCACCGAAGCCGAGGCGCTGCATCAACGCGGCGTCATCGAGGTTGTCGGTGGTGTGCAGCAGCGGCTCGGCGCGCTTGAGCGCGGCACGCAACTGGCGGATGTTCCAGCCTTCAATGATCGTGACGCGGTGCTGCAGCACCTTGCCGGCGCGCATGCGCAGCAGCAGATCACGCGGGGTCAGGTCGCTGCTGAGCGCGTACTCACCCACCTTCAGCTTGCCGGCCGCATCGAGCTGGCGCGCCAGCAGCTGCCACTGCGCGTCCTGGCCCTCGTCCACGCCGGCGTCGCGCAGCTTGCGCAGCACCGTGCTCATGCCATCGCCACTGGCGATGACCACGCTTTCGGCGGACGGGGTGATCGGGGCGTCGGCGAACCGGGTCTGCTGGTAGAAGAACCACGCGCCCGCGCCGGCCACGACGGCGGCCAGCACCACCACCAGCGTTACCACGAACAGACACCCGCGCTTGGCTCCCGCCATGGACTACCTCTGAACTCGATTCCGTCGTGCAGGATACCGTGCCGGTGGATTGGGGTCATGACCGGGGGCATGCGCCTGTGCCGACCGACGGTCGGCACCCACCCGAACAATGGCACCCACCGGTACCGGTAGTGCCGGCCGCTGGCCGGCAATCGCGCGGATCATGGGTGCATGAGGTTGCCGGCCAGCGGCCGGCACTACCGGAATACGCCTACCCCTGCTGGCCGAGCGCGCGCAGCAGGCCGCGGGCCTTGGCGCGGGTCTCGTCCAGTTCCTTGTCCGGGTCCGAGTCGACCACGATGCCGGCGCCGGTGCGGAAGCTCACCTCGTGGCCATCCACTTCGGCGGTGCGGATCAGGATGTTCAGGTCCAGGTCGCCATCGCGGTTCAGCCAGCCGAACGCGCCGGTGTAGGCACCACGCGGCACCTGCTCCAGCTCGCTGATGATCTGCATGCAGCGCACCTTCGGGCAGCCGGTGATGGTGCCGCCGGGGAAGGTGGCGGCGATCACCTCGCCGGGGGTGACCTCCGGGCGCAGATGGCCGCTGACGTTGCTGACGATGTGATGCACGTGCGCGTAGCTCTCCACGGTCATCAGCTCATCGACCACCACGGTACCGGGCAGGCAGATACGGCCCAGGTCGTTGCGTTCCAGGTCGATCAGCATCACGTGCTCGGCACGCTCCTTCGGGTGACCGACCAGCTCCTGGATGCGCGCAGCATCATCGTCCCCCTCGAAGCGCGGACGCGTGCCGGCAATCGGACGGGTCTGCGCGTGGCCGGCATGCACCGACACCAGCCGCTCCGGCGAGGAACTGACCACATGGCGGCCGTGCGCGTTGAACAGGCCGGCGAACGGGGCCGGGTTGGCGCGGCGCAGCTGCGCGTACAACGCCTGCGGACTGACCGGTGCGGCAAACTGCGCGCTCCAGCGCCGCGACAGGTTCACCTGGAACACATCGCCGGCACGCAGGTACTCGATCACCCGGCGTACGCCGTCGGTGAAGCGCTGCGGCGCATCCTCGCCCACCGACTGCGGCGGCTGCCAGCCCTGCCCGGCTTCGGGCAGCGCGACCGAGGCCAGTGCCACCAGCGCATCCAGCAACGCCTGCTCGCCGGCTTCGGCAATGACGAAGCTGGCCTCGTGGTGATGGTCGTGCAGCACCGCGGCCGGGCAGCGCAGTGCCAGCGCGGTCGGGCGGCCGTCCTCGCGCGCACGCGCCGGCAGCACCGGTTCGATCTGGCTGGCCACTTCGTAGTCCAGCATCAACGCCCAACCACCGCGGAACGGCAGGCTGTGGCTGCCGTCATGCGGCAGGCGTTCGTGCTGCCAGGCGCGGTCCAGCACCTGCAGGAAGTTGCCGGCCTGCACCGCATCATGCTGGTCGCGCACCTGGCCATCGGCATCCAGCCGCAGGCTATCGCCCTGCGCGGCCAGCAGCAGGCTCCAGCGGCCCTGGGCGGTGCCCGAAGCGGTGGATTCCATCAGCAGCGGGAAGCGCGACGGGTCGTGCTGCTGCAGGGCCAGCAGATCGATCGGGTGCGGCAGCGGGTGGATCAGCGGTGCGTGGGTCATGGCAGCCAGTTCGGGGATTCAGATGCACGGAAGCCGCCTTGCGGCGGCCTCCTCGTGCGTAACGCACGTTCAGTCGAGCATGGCTCGACTCTACACAAGGGCGGAGTCGAGCAAGCTCGACTCTACAACGTCGGTCAGACGCGCTTGAAGATCAGCGTGCCGTTGGTGCCGCCGAAGCCGAAGCCATTGGACATCACCACGTCGACCTTGGCCTGGCGTGCTTCATTGGGCACGTAGTCCAGGTCGCAGCCTTCGCCCGGCTGCTGCAGGTTGATGGTCGGCGGGATGACGTTGTCCTGCAGCGCCATCACCGAGAAGATTGCTTCCACGCCACCGGCAGCGCCGAGCAGGTGGCCGGTCATCGACTTGGTGGAGCTGACCATCATCTTGTAGGCGTGGTCGCCGAAGGCGGTCTTCATCGCCATGGTCTCGCCCAGGTCGCCCAGCGGCGTGGAGGTGCCGTGCGCGTTGA
Organism: Stenotrophomonas sp. 93052_Sma; assembly: GCF_056481145.1. Lineage (NCBI taxonomy): Bacteria > Pseudomonadati > Pseudomonadota > Gammaproteobacteria > Lysobacterales > Lysobacteraceae > Stenotrophomonas > Stenotrophomonas sp. 93052_Sma. The sequence continues at coordinate 1,087,069 of NZ_CM151134.1, read as the reverse complement.
GGTAGCCCACCTGTTCCGGGGTCACGCCGGCGTCCTTCATGGCCATGACCATGCAGCGGGCGGCGCCTTCGCCGTTCTCGCTCGGTGCGGTCATGTGGTACGCGTCGGAGCTGGCGCCGAAGCCGGCCAGTTCGCAGTAGATCTTCGCGCCACGTGCCTTGGCGTGCTCGTACTCTTCCAGGATCAGGATGCCGGCGCCGTCGCCCAGCACGAAGCCGTCACGGTCCTTGTCCCACGGGCGCGAGGCCTGTTCCGGGGCGTCGTTGCGGGTGCTCATGGCCTTCATCGCGCAGAAGCCGCCCAGTGCGGTCGGCGACGAGCCACGCTCGGCACCACCGACCACCATCACGTCTGCATCGCCGTACTGGATCATGCGCATGGCGGTGCCGATCGAATGGTTCGAGGTTGCGCACGCAGACACCGCCGAGAACGACGGGCCCTTCAGGCCGGTGATGATGCTCAGCTGGCCCGGCAGCATGTTGATGATGGTCTTGGGCACGTAGAAGGGCGAGATCTTCTTGCCCTCATGGAACTCGATGGTCTGCTCTTCGATGCCGAGCAGGCCGCCGATGCCGGCGCCGACGATGGCGCCGATGCGCTCGGCATTGGCGTCGGTGATTTCCAGGCCCGAGTCGTGCAGGGCCATGAACGAGGCACCGAGGCCGTAATGGATGAACGGGTCCATCTTCTTGGCATCCTTGCCGCTGACCCGGAACTTGCCGAACAGTTCATTGTCGGCGGTGATGTCGAATCCCTTGACCTCACCTGCAATCTTGGTGGTGAACCGATCCAGATAGGCATCAGAAACGTTGGTCAGCGGACCGATGCCCGAACGACCCTGGGTGATGCCTTCCCAGCTGCTGGCCAGATCATTGCCCAACGGCGAGACGATACCCAGGCCGGTTACGACGACGCGACGCTTCATTGCTGATTCTCCTGGCCCGGATGATTTCAACGGGCAACTCGGTTTGCTTCGGTGTGATGCTCAAACACACGGGGCCGCAACAGCGGCCCCATGGGGTGCGGTGCGCGGCGAGCGTGAGCCCGCGCGCACTGCCGTCTGACATCAGGCCTTGACGTGGGCCTTGATGTAGTCGATGGCGGCCTGCACGGTGCTGATCTTCTCGGCTTCTTCGTCCGGGATCTCGCACTCGAATTCTTCTTCCAGGGCCATCACCAGCTCGACGGTGTCCAGCGAGTCAGCGCCCAGGTCATCGACGAACGATGCGCTGTTGGTGACTTCTTCTTCCTTGACGCCAAGCTGTTCGACGACGATTTTCTTGACGCGTTCTTCGATGGTGCTCATGGGATCTCGCTCCAGATGGAGTTGTGGTTCAAAAGTGGTCGCCATCAAAGGCGATGGCCGTGGGATAGTGTAGTGGAAACCGGCGCGGCCTTGCATCGCAGCAAAAACCTCCGCAGATCAACCACTTGCGGCGCAATCCCTGCGCCCCTTGCTTACGGCATGTACATGCCACCGTTCACATGGAGGGTTTCGCCGGTGATGTAACCGGCAGCCGGGCCGGCCAGGAAGGCCACCGCATGGGCGATGTCTTCCGGCGAACCCAGGCGTTCGAGGGCGATGTCGTTGATCAGCGCGGTACGCGCTTCTTCCGGCAACGCCTTGGTCATGTCGGTGTCGATGAAGCCGGGTGCGACAACATTGACGGTGACACCGCGCGAACCGATTTCCTTGGCCAGCGACTTGCTGAAGCCGATGATGCCGGCCTTGGCGGCAGCGTAGTTGGCCTGGCCGGCATTGCCGGTCACGCCCACCACCGATGCGATGTTGATGATGCGGCCCTTGCGCGCCTTCATCATGCCGCGCATCACCGCCTTGCTGGTGCGGAACACGCTGGTCAGGTTGGTGTCGATGATCGACGCCCAGTCCTCGTCCTTCATGCGCATCAGCAGGTTGTCGCGGGTGATGCCGGCATTGTTCACCAGGATCGAGATCGGGCCGAATTCCTTGGCGATGCCATCGAGCACACTGTCCAGCGCAGCTGCGTCGGTGACGTTCAGCGCGCGGCCGTGGCCACCGTGGGCGGCCAGGCGCTCACCGATCGCGGCGGCGCCGGATTCAGTGGTGGCGGTGCCGATGACGGTGGCGCCCTGGGCGGCCAGCAGATCGGCGATGGCGGCACCAATGCCACGGCTGGCGCCGGTGACCAGTGCGATTTCACCCTGCAGGGGCTTGCTCATGATGTTTTCCTCAGGCTGGGACGGCCGCCGTACCCGTACCGCTTGCAGCGGCCACCGGTACGGTCGGCAGGAACAAGGGAGATCAGGCCGACCATGCCTCGCGGGCGGCTTCGAAGTCGCCTGGCGTGGCCAGCGAACGGCCGTCGATGGCCTTGTCGATACGCTTGACCAGACCGGTCAGCACCTTGCCCGGGCCGCACTCGGCGATCCGGGTGACGCCACGGCCAGCCAGCGCCTGCACGCACCCGGTCCACTGCACCGGCTGGTACAGCTGCTGGACCAGCGCGGTACGGATCGCGTCAATGCCGTCATGCACCTTGGCGTCGACGTTCTGCACCACCGGCAGCTGCGGCGCCTGCCAGGCCAGGCCGGCCATCACTTCGGCCAGGCGGTTGGCGGCTTCGCGCATCAACGGGGTGTGCGAGGGCACGCTCACGGCCAGCTTGACCGCCTTGCGCACGCCCTTCTCGGCCAGCAGCGCCAGCGCACGGTCGACCGCGTCGGCGTCGCCACCGATCACGATCTGGCCCGGCGAATTGAAGTTGGCCGGCACCACCACCTGGCTGCCTGCGGCTTCGGCGCAGACGTCCAGCACCAGCTGGTCTTCGGCGCCGAGCACGGCGGCCATGGCACCGACGCCGGCCGGTGCGGCTTCCTGCATCAGCTGGCCGCGCAGGCGCACCAGGTGCGCACCGTCATGCAGGCTCAGCGCGCCAGCGGCAACCAGGGCGGTGTACTCGCCCAGGCTGTGACCGGCCAGCACCGACGGGCGCGGACCGCCCACGGCGTTCCAGGCGCGCCACACGCCGATGCTTGCGGCCAGCAGGGCCGGCTGGGTGTATTCGGTGCGGTTGAGCATTTCCTCCGGGCCACCCTGGGACAGCGCCCACAGGTCGACGCCGGCACCATCGGATGCCTCGGTGAAGGCTTCACGCACCTGCGGGTGCAGTTCAGCCAGCTCGGCCACCATGCCCACAGACTGCGAGCCCTGGCCGGGGAAGACAAAAGCGAGGGTGGATACGGTCACGCGGTCATCCGCTTGTTGCAATCGAAGCGGGCCATGATAAGGGGGAACATGCCGTGTCGTCTGTACGTGCGCGTATGCACGCGTATGGTGGGCCAGCCGCGGAACGCCGCCGGGCATGGCCCGGCGGACGCACAGTCAGCAGAACAGCTGCAGGACGTCCAGATCGCCGTCGGCGAGGAAATCCACGCACAGGCCCACCAGCATCAGCACGCCAGCGGTGCTGGCGCCATGGGCGATGAAGATCGAATGGGCCAGCGCGCGCCGAGCGCCCCAGCTTCATGCAGACCCGGGCCAGGCTGCGCAGGCGGCCAGTGACCGCGTGCACGTGCTCGCGCACCGGCGCCTGCGCATCGCCCATCGCCTCGGCCATCATCGCCTGCAGGTGCTCGGGGCGGTCGGCGTAGTACTTGGCCACGCCATAGCCGAACATCAGCCAGTCGCGGGCCTGCGCTTCGGACAGATCCATCACTTCCAGCGGATCTTCCTCGAAGTCGATGAAACCGACCTTCTCGCCATCCCAGGTGAGATTGCGCGGCAACGGCTGGCCGAAATAGGCGCCGCGCGCATGCGCTGCGGCAATGGCCAGCATGGCCGCCATCACCAGGCGGTCGCGACCGGCCTCGTCGGCTTCGCGCAGGCAGGTATTGAACGAACTGCCGTTGTCGCCGATCACCAGCGCAGCATGGCCGGTGCCCAGCACATCGGGCACGTTCACGCCCTGCGCCTGCAGTTCTGCAAGGCGACGGGCTTCGGTTTCGCGCGCGGCGTCACCGCCACGGTGCGGCGGCGGGCGCAGGGCATCCAGATGAAAACGACGGGCAACAAAATTGAGCAGGCCAAGGGCCAGCGCGGCTTCCCTTGCCGTACTGCTTCAGCCAGGCACGTTGCCCTTCGATGACGATGGGCTCAACCATGACAGGTCCTCCTTAAACGCGTTACGGCCCCAGAGGGGCCGCAACGACAAAGCTTCACGTTGTCGTAACTTGCACTATCAATAGCGCAGCAGAGCCGAACCCCACGTGAAGCCGCCGCCGAAGGCTTCCAGCAGCAGCAGCTGGCCACGTTCGACCTCGCCCGAGCGCACGGCGGCATCCAGCGCCAGCGGCACCGAGCCGGACGAGGTGTTGCCGTGCTTGTCGACGGTGACCACGACCTGGTCCATCGACATGTCCAGGCGCTTGGCGGTGGCTTCGATGATGCGCAGGTTGGCCTGGTGCGGAATCAGCCAATCCAGGTCGGACTTGTCCAGGCCGTTGGCGGCGAGGGTCTCGTCCACGACCGAGTCCAGCGCCTTGACGGCGTACTTGAACACGTCGTTGCCCTTCATGTTGATGGTGCCGCCGCCATTGGCGCCGTCCTTGAAACCACTCGAGACGCCAACCGGGTTCCACAGCAGTTCCTTCTTGCTGCCATCGGCATGCAGGTGGGTGCTGAGGATGCCGGTTTCTTCGTCGGCCTTGAGCACGACGGCGCCGGCGCCATCACCGAACAGCACGCAGGTGGTGCGATCGTTCCAGTCGACCATGCGGGTCAACGTTTCGGTGCCGATCACCAGCACGTGCTTGCAGTCGCCGGAGCGGATGAATTTGTCGGCCACGCCCAGCGCGAACACGAAGCCGGAACAGGCTGCATTGACGTCGAAGGCGGGGCACCCGGCCACACCGAGCTTGGCCTGGATCAGGCACGCGGTGGACGGGAAAATAAGGTCAGGGGTGGTCGTGCCGACCACGATCATGTCGAGCTGCGAGGCATCGATGCCTGCGGCTTCAAGCGCGCGCAGGGCAGCGTTGTAGCCAAGGTCGCTGGTGGTCTCGCCTTCGGCCGCGATGTGCCGTTCACGAATTCCGGTGCGCGACTGGATCCACTCATCCGAGGTTTCGACCATTTTTTCCAGGTCGGCATTGGTCAGGACTTTCTCCGGCAAATAGCTACCGGTGCCCGCGATCCTCGAATAGATCCGCTTGCTCATCATGTTTCCTGTTGCGCGGGCCGCCGATCACCGGCACGCCCGGGAAAGAAGGCAAAGGCCGCTGCCCGGAGGCAGCGGCCTTCCCGGCACATCAATCTTCTTCGACGGCCGAGGTCTTGGTCTGGATGACCTTCTTGCCGCGGTAGAAACCATCGGCAGTGATGTGGTGACGCAGATGCACTTCGCCGGTGGTCGGGTCGGTCGACAGCTGCTTGGCGCTCAGGGCGTCATGCGAACGGCGCTGGCCGCGGCGGGACGGGGTAACACGGGATTTCTGGACAGCCATGGGATTGCTCCAAACTCGGTTCGTTTTGCTTCGTCGTTTCGTCGCACAGGACGCCAGCGCCCAGCACACTTTTCGCTTTCGCCGCAGCCGCCGACGACAACCGGCTGCTATTGTTTCTTCAATGCCGCCAACGCCGCAAACGGGTTGGCCTGCTTTGTTTCTTCTTCGCTCGGTGCCCAGTCCTGATCGACTGCCTCACCGTCGGGCGACAGCGGCACCACAGGCACCGCCAGCACCAACTCGTCCTCGACCAGGTCCAGCGGACGCAGCTGGCCGTCTTCCGGCACCAGCAACGCCTCGTACTCCTCCGGCAGGGACGATTCCTCGTCCTCGTCGCGGATCAGGCCAAGCCTCTGGGTCACCTTCACCGGCAACAGGAATCGCTGCATGCTGCGCTGACACGTCAGCGGCAACGCGGTGTCGATGGTCAGTTCCACATAGGATACCCGCAAGACGTCGTCGCGACCGAATTCAAGCGAGTAATTGCACTCACCGTCGGTATCTGCGACCAACCCCTGCAGGCGGGTCAATTCAGCCAGGGACACCTGACCGTCGAAGCGCCTTCGCGCTACAACCATCCGCCAGGCATCCAGCGTTTCGGGCACGTTCGCGGACATAAGCCGCTGAATACTAAGGATCGGGGCGGCGGCTGTCAAATGCCCGCCATACAGGACTTGCCGCTGGCGCTGCGGACACGCCAGACTGCCGCGCCCTGCCCCGGTATTCTCGCATGTCACTGGTCCTGGCCTCCACCTCCCGCTACCGCCGCGAGCTGCTGCAGCGATTGGGCCTTGCCTTCGACTGCGCGCCCGGAGGTGGATGAAACCCCGTTGAATGGCGAAGCGCCGCGGGCTCTGGCCACGCGCCTGGCTGCGGCCAAGGCCGCCGAGGTGGCTGCCCGCCATCCGGGCGCCTGGGTAATCGGCTCGGACCAGGTCGCGGACCTGAACGGCCAGCCGCTGGGCAAACCCGGTACGGTCGAGGCCGCCTGTGCGCAGCTGGCAGCGATGTCCGGGCAGACCGTGCGCTTCCACACCGCCGTCTGTCTCAACCGTGATGGAGAATCATTCACGGCCGTCGATCTGACCGAAGTCTGCTTCCGCGCACTGGAACCGGACGAGATCGCCCGCTACGTGACCACCGAGCAGCCACTGGACTGCGCCGGCAGCTTCAAATGCGAGGGCCTGGGCATCAGCCTGTTCGACGCCATCGACAACCGCGACCCGACCGCGCTGGTCGGCCTGCCGCTGATCGCGGTATGCGGATTGCTGCGCAGGGCCGGTTTCGCGGTGCCCTGAACTGCAGCGTCGAGCCCTGCCCGACTGCTTCTGCTGTAGATGGCAGGCGGCCCGGAAAAAGCAGTCGAGCATGGCTCGACCCTACAAAAGCAGAAGCCTCAACGGACCTCGAACGGCTGCTCCTGCCATTGCTCCACGCTGCCATCGCGGCCATACAGGCGCAGGCCCAGCCAGTGCCTGCCCGGCGCCAGCGTGGTGGTATCCAGCGATGCGTCGAAGCCCACCGCCGGGTGCTGCGGATCGGTGCTGTCCGGCCACACGGGGCGCACGTCGAATACACGCCCATAGCGGGCGTCACCGATGGAACGGCCATCGACCAGCACTTCGACGCGTGCCAGGCCGACGCCATCCTTGAACGCCCAGCCCTTGATCGCGAACGTGCCGGACACCTTCTCGCCATTGGACGGCGCATCCAGCCACGCCATCGCCGGCGTCACGCACGGCCCTTCCGCGCGCTGCACCGGCAGGCGGAACAACAGGAAGCGCTGGAACCCGTGATCACTGCTGACCACGCGTGGCGCAGGCATCGGCCCCACCTGATCGCAGATGGCGTGATAGCGCTCCAGCAGTTCGCGATAGCGCTGGTCGCTGGGTGACAGCACCAGCAGCATCGGCGCCGTGCGCTCGCTCTCATGCAGCAGGCCCCACTGTGCCAGCTGCGCGGTGCGGCCATGCTTGTCATTGAGCGGATGCGGCAGCACCTCGATGTTGCCATTGCCCAGCTGGAAGCCCAGTTCGGCGCCGACCTTGAAGTTGCCGGCCAGCACGCGCGTCCCTTCCGGCATCTGCCGAAGCTCTTCATGGACCGCTACGGCCAGTGGTTGCCAGCCAGCGAAATTGCGCGGGTAGTACTTGCTGCCGGCCATCTGCTCGCGCAGTGCCGGCGTGGATGCCATCAGGTAGTAGCCGAACGCCAGCACCATGCCCGCGCCTGCCAGCCACCAGCCGGTGCGGCGCAGCCAGCGCGGCCAGCCGTTGAGCACTACCGGCACCGCCACCAGCAGTGCGAGGTAGCCCGGCAGCGGCCAATGGAAACTGATCCGCTCGACGTCAGTGAAGAAGCCAAGCACGAAAATGCCCAGTGTGGATACGCCGCCCACCAAGCCGAAATAGCGCCACTGCACGCGCGCACCGCCACCGCTCCGGGTTCCTGCCAGCGCCACCTTCCACATCGCCATGCACAGGATCGGCGTCACCAGCATCGGCTGGATCACCAGGAACCACAGCCCGCCCCATTCAAAGGCCCAGGGATGACGCTCGACCACCTGGAATTTCAGACCGGCATCGTGGTTGTCCGCATTCCACGCCAGCAGTGGCAGCCATGCCAGCACGCCCACCGCCAGTGCGACCCATACGCGCGGATCGGCCAGCATGCGCCGCCCCTGCGGCAATGCCAGCAGCGCGATGAAACCGACGCCGATGACACCGATGAAACGGTAGTGGCTGAGCGCACCGATCAGCAGGCCCAGCGCCAGCTTCATCGCCGAGGAGGCATCCACGTTGTGCAGCAGGCGCGCACCGGCGTGCAGGCAGATCACCGCCGCCAGCGCCATCGGCACGTCGGGTACCGCCAGCAGGCCCAGCGTCGCCGACAACGGCATCAACAGCGTGAGGCTGCCCGCCTGCCAACCCGCCACATTGCCGAACCAGCGCGTGGCCGTGCGCACCACCAGCAGCGGCAACAGGGCACCGATGGCCAGGAACGGCAGGCGCAGCGCAAGCACGTGATGACCGCCGAGCTCCACGCCCAGGCGGGCCAGCCAGGCGGTCAACCCGGGCAGATCCGAATAGGCCGCGGCCAGATGCTGGCCTTCCTGCCAATAGAACGCTTCGTCGACGAACAGCGGCAAGCGCGCGGCAACGATCAGCTTGGCCGCTGTGACCAGCGTCCATAACCAGAGAAATATCGTCCGTGCGCGCTGTTCGCCTTGCATTGCTCTATGGATAATCGAGTGGATTCCAGATCTGAGACGATCATGCCAGCTTCGTCCCCCAATCCCAGCATGCTAACCGATCAATTGCGTCAGGCCCTGCGGGAGGCACAGGATCAGGTGAACGCACTGGTACTGGGCAAGGTGCCGGAAGTCAGGCTGGCGTTCGTCGCATTGCTGTCCGGCGGTCACCTGCTGATCGAAGATCTGCCCGGCCTGGGCAAGACCACGCTGGCGCATGCGCTGGCCAGCAGCCTCGGCCTCAGCTTCCAGCGCGTGCAGTTCACCTCCGATCTGTTGCCCGCCGATGTGCTGGGCGTCTCGGTGTATGAAGCCGGCAGCCGTCAGTTCCAGTTCCACCCCGGCCCGGTGTTCACCCACGTACTGCTGGCCGACGAGATCAACCGCGCACCACCGCGCACGCAGAGCGCGTTGCTGGAAGCGATGGCCGAGCAACAGGTCACCCTGGACGGACAGACGCATCCGCTGCCCGACCCGTTCTTCGTGATCGCCACGCAGAATCCGGTGGACCTGTCCGGCACGTTCCCGCTGCCGGATTCGCAGCTGGACCGCTTCCTGCTGCGACTGGCGATGGGTTACCCCAGCGCGCAGGCCGAGCGCGAGCTGCTGCGCGGCACCGATCGCCGCGACCTGATCGCGCGTGCCGTACCGAAACTGGATGACACCCAGGTGCGCGCTGCGCGACGCGGTGAACCAGGTGCATGCCAGTGACGCGCTGATCGACTATGTGCAGGCGCTGCTGACCCGCAGCCGCCAGCATGCCGGTGTGCGCGTGGGCCTGTCACCGCGTGCGGGCCTGGCCCTGCTGCGTGCGGCCAGAGCACATGCCCTGCTGCTGGGCCGCGGCCATGTGGTGCCCGAAGACGTGCAGACCCTGTTCGTGGCGGTGGCCGGTCACCGACTGGTGGCGGAAGCCGAATCCAGTTCGGGTCCGGCACTGGCGCGCGATCCTGCAGACCGTCGCGGTGGACTGAGCGTGGCCACACGCTGGGCACGCATGCAGCTGCTGGCTCGGCCACGCAGGCCCGAAGCCTTGCCGAGGCGGCTGGACCGCCATCGCATCTATGTGCTGCCCACCCGCTTCGGCCTGTTCGTTGCCACCCTGCTGACGGCCATGCTGCTGGGCGCACTGAACTACAACAACAACCCGGCGCTGCTGCTGGCCCTGCTGCTCGCGGCAGCAGCAATCGCCAGTGCCATTGCCGCGCATCTCCAGTTGTCCGGCGTGCAGATCGATGCGATCTCCGCCGAGCCGGTAGCGGCCGGGCAACCGTTGCGCCTGCGCGTGGACCTCTCACTGCGTGACCCGCGTGCGCGGCATGGCCTTCATCTGCAGCTGGGTGACAGCAACGCCTGGACCTCGCTGCCTGCGCACGGCCGTGGCGAAGTGGAACTGGACGTTCCCAGCGAACGCCGTGGCTGGCTGGAACTGCCGCGCATCCGACTGTCCACCACCCAGCCGCTGGGCCTGGTGCGGGCGTGGTCGTGGGTGTGGCCGGAACAGCCGCTGCTGGTCTACCCGCTGGCCGAAGCCGTGGCGCCTGCACTGCCGGAGAGCCGCAGCGATCCGCTGCACACCCGCGCCCATGCCAGCGGCGAGGAACTGCACCAGCTGCGCCCCTACCGGGCGGGCGATGCGCCGCGCAGCATTTCCTGGAAGCACTCGGCTCGCCGCGACAGCCTGCTGGTGCGCGAGTACGAAAAGCCGGTCGGCATCGAAGTGATCCTCGACTGGCGCGCATTGGCGCCGTTGGGCCGTGAAGCACGCATCGCTCGATTGGCGCGCTGGGTGGATGTGGCAGAGCGCGAGGGCCGCCGCTACACCCTGCTGCTGCCTGCACACCCGCCGTTCGGGCCCGGTCAGGGCGCCAGCCACCATCACCTGTGCCTGCGCGCTGGCGCTGATGCCGCATGACTGAGACCCCCGCCCTGCTCGACCGCAATGCCCGCAACTGGACCCTGGCCAGCGCAGCGCTGGCCTTGTTGCCGTTGCTGCTGCAGCTGCCGCCACTGCTGGCTGGTGTGATCGCGCTGGCGGCGATCATCACCGCCGCCCTGTCGTGGCGGACAGTGTTGCCGATGCCGGTACGCCTGCTGCTGGTGCTGGGCATGCTCGGCGCCATCGTCTGGCAGATGGGCATGGTGCGCCCCGGGCGCGATACCGGTTGCGCACTGCTGGCCGCGATGCTGGCGATCAAGTCCAGCGAGCTGCGCAGCCTGCGTGATGCCCGCAGCCTGCTCGGCTTCGCGCTGTTCTCGCCCTTTGCAGCATTCCTGCTCGACCAGGGGCCGCTGACAACCGCGCTGGCCGCGCTGGCCGGGGGCAGCGCACTGATCGCGCTGCAACGCCTGGCCCAGGATGAAGGTCATGCCGGCCGCCTGCCACTGCGCGGGCAGCTGCATGGTGTCGGCCGCCTGTTGGCGATCGGCCTGCCGCTGGCATTGGCCTGTTTCTGGCTGTTCCCGCGCCTGGCCACACCACTGTGGGGTGTTCCCGAGCGCGCCGTGGGTACACCGGGGTTGTCCGACAGCATGGAGCCCGGCCAGTGGTTGGACCTGATGGCCGACGACAGCCCGGCGCTGCGCGTGCAATTCTTCGGCACTCCACCCGAGCCGGCGCAGCGTTACTGGCGCGGCCCTGTACTGACAGCCTTCGATGGACGGCGCTGGACACGCGACCGCGCGAGCGGCGGCCTGCTGCCGTGGTTGAAGCAAGTACACAGGGCTGGGATTACCAGATCGACTACGAGCCGACCGACCGCCGCCAGCTGGTGGCGCTGGACCTGCCCAGCCGCGCGCCTGCAGGCAGCATGCTGGATGCGGACATGAGCCTGAGCAGCGAACGCCCGCTGGCCTCGCTCAGCCGCTGGCGGTTGCATTCGGCCCCTCCCCTGCGTTTCGACAGCACGCTGTCGCCCTATCTGCGCCGCGCGACGCTGCAGCTGCCGACCGGCTTCAACCCGCGCACCGCCACGTTGGCGCAGCAATGGCGACAGGAGGCTGGCAGCGATGACGAGGCCATCGTGCGCCGCGCGCTGCAGTGGATCACCACCGACTTCTCGTACACGCTGGACACCCCTGCGGCGGGACGCGACCCGATCGACGAGTTCCTGTTCGGCTACAAGGCCGGCTTCTGTGAACACTTCAGCTCGGCCTTCGTGGTGCTGATGCGCAACGCCGGCCTCCCGGCGCGGGTGGTGACCGGTTTCGCCGGCGGCACCCGCAACCGCATCGGCGACTACTGGGTAGTGCGGCGAATGGATGCCCACGCCTGGGCCGAGGTGTGGCTGCCGCAGCGCGGCTGGGTCCGGGTCGACCCGACCGCAGCCGTGGCACCGGAACGCATCCTGGACACACTGGATGACCGCCTGCAGGCCGGCACGGACACGCCACTGCAGCAGCGTTGGCTGCAGCTGGGCCAGCTGGGCGACTGGCTGCGCCGCGGCTGGAACGACCTGGTGCTGTCGTTCGATGCGCGCCGCCAGCAACAGCTGCTCAAGCCGTTCGGGCTGGACGATCTGGGCCCTGGGCAGCTGGTCGCTGGCTTCGTGGTGGCCGCACTGCTGGCGCTGGCGTGGATGGCCTGGCTGCTGGCCCGTGGCGAGCGCGAACGCGACCCGCTGCTGCGCGCCTGGCACCGGCTCGGACGGCGCTACGCCCGCCTCGGCCTGGCCCGTGAACCGCACGAAACCGCCCAGGACTGGGCACAGCGCGTACACCGGCAGCGTCCTGACCCGGCCCTGCTCGCGCTCAGCCAGCGTTTCGCTGATGCGCGTTACGCTGGAACTTGCACCGACCTCGCTTCATTATTGCGGGACCTGCGCAGGCATCGCCCGACTTCCGGAGCCTCCCCATGAACACCAAGTTCCTTCTCACCGCTGTGGCCACGCTGGCCCTGTCGGCCTGCGCCACGGCCCCCAAGCCGCTGCAGGGACAGTTCAGCCTGGTCTCCCCTCGCGATTCGGTCGCTACCCAGCAGGTCGGCACGCCGGTCCGTTGGGGCGGTCGCATCATCGAAACCAAGCCCGGCCAGGGCGAGACCTGCTTCCAGATCATCTCGCGCCCGCTCAATGGCAGTGGCCGCCCGAACACCACTTCGTCCGATGCCAGCGACGGTCGTTTCATCGCCTGCCGTGCCGGCTTCTACGACCCGGCGGTGTTCGAAGCCGGTCGTGACGTGACCTTCATCGGCAAGATCGACGGCTACCAGAACACCCGCATCGGCGAATACGACTACCGCCTGCCGAAGCTGTCGGCCGATGTGATCTACCTGTGGCCGGAACAGCGTCAGGTCGACGTGGTGCCCTACCCCTATGGCCCGTGGGGCCCGAGCCCGTATGGCCCGTACTGGGGCGGCTATGGTCGCTGGGGCTGGTGGTGATCGTCACCGCACAGGCATGACGGAAAAGGCCGCCCTCGGGCGGCTTTTTCCATCCTCGTCGGGATACGGTAGATCCACGCCAGGCGTGGATAGGGGCTTCAACGCCCCGGGGTACCGAAGTGCCCCAGCGGCGCACCGGCCAGCAGGTGCATGTGGATATGGAACACGGTCTGCCCGGCGTCCTCGCGGCAGTTCATCACGATGCGGTAGCCGTCCTGAGCAAAGCCCTCGCGGCGCGCGTACTCGGCGGCAGCCAGCGCCAGCTTGCCGATCAGGTGCGCCTGCGACGGCTGCAGGTCATCCAGGGTCGGAATGATCTCGTTCTTCGGAATGAACAGCACGTGCACCGGCGCCTGCGGTGCGATGTCCTTGAAGCCCAGCACCTCGTCATCCTCGTAGACGATGGTGGCCGGGATCTCGCGACGGATGATCTTGCTGAAGAGGGTTTCGTTGCTCATGATCGGCCTCGGCGGGGATGTCTCCCGCATTGTAGGCCGCCCGCGCCCGGCCATGCCGACCGTTGCTCAATCGCGGAATTCGCTGCGCGTCCCGAACGCGTGCGACAGCGTGCCACGATCAACGTATTCCAGTTCGCCGCCCAGCGGCAGGCCCTGCGCCAGGCGGCTGGGCTGCACCTTGCGCGCGCGCCAGCTGCGCCAGGTAATGCGCGGTGGCCTCCCCCTCCACAGTGGCGCTGGTGGCGATGATCAGCTCCTGCACCTCGCCTTCGGCCAGCCGCCGCTCCAGCTGCTCCAGGCCCAGCTCGCGCGGGCCGATGCCATCGAGCGGCGACAGCCGCCCCTGCAGCACGAAGTAGACACCGCGGAAACCGGTGGCGTTTTCGATGGCCAGGCGGTCGGCCGGCGATTCGACCACGCACAGCTGGCTGCGCTCGCGGCTGCCGTTGGCACAGGTCGGGCACAGCTCGGTTTCGCTGAAATCGCGGCACTGCACGCAGTGGCCGATTCGCTCCACCGCCAATGCCAGTGTCTCGGCCAGACGCTGGCCACCTTCGCGCTCGCGCTCGAGCAGGTGATAGGCCATGCGCTGCGCCGTCTTCTGGCCGACGCCAGGCAGCACCCGCAATGCGTCGATCAATTGTTCAAGCAGGGGTGCGGACACGGCGGCATGCTTTCATGGCGTCGAGCACGCTCGACAGCTGTTTGTAGAGTCGAGCCATGCTCGACTGAAGGTTGGAACAGTCGAGCAAGCTCGACTCTACGGGATCCGTGGCACCCGGTTACACGGGTGCCACGCTGAAAATCAGAACGGCAGCTTCATGCCCGGCGGCAGCTGCATGCCGGCGGTGGCCGACCCCATCTTCGACTTCGACTCGGCATCGATCTTGTTCGACGCATCATTGAAGGCGGCGGCGATCAGGTCTTCCAGCATCTCCGGGTCGCTGGTCAGCGACGGGTCGATGCGCACCTTGCGGCATTCCTTGGCACCGGTCAGGGTCACGCTGACCATGCCGCCGCCGGCGCTGCCGGTCACTTCGATCTTGGCGATTTCTTCCTGGGCCTTCTGCAGGTTTTCCTGCATCTTCTGGGCCTGCTGCATCAGTTGGGCGATGTTTCCGCGCATGGTGTCTTACTCGTCAAAAGAACGGATGGAATCGGAAACAACCCGGGCACCGTGCTGTTGGATCAGCACCTGCACTTCCGGGTCGTCCATGAAAATGGCCTCTGCCACCTGCTGCCGCTCACTACGCTGGCGGTCGGCACGCTGGTGCAGGGTCTCGGCCGGAACGTGTTCGGTTTCCACGGTCTCGACCACGATCTTCGGCGCCTGGCCGAGGGCCTTCTCCAGCATCTCGCCCAGGGCGGCCAGCGCGCTCCGAGCGCAGGTATTCAAATCCGGGCGAAAGGCCCAGTTTCAAGGTCCCGTGCTGGCAACTGATGAAGGCAGCGTTGGCGGCCAGCTGCCGCGACGGGCCGCTCAGGCCACTGTTGGCGACCAGATCCAGCCAATCCTCGGCGCTGGCCAGATCGCTGACACCTTCCTGCGGCACGGCATCACGTGCCGGGGCCGGCTCGGCCGGCGCGATGGCAATGCCTTCAGTGCGGAACGGGCGCTCGGGCGGCGCAGGCTCGCTGGGAGCCGCGACGGGAGCTGGCGGTTCATGCCAGGGCGCCACCATGGCAGCGTCCGGCCCAGCCATCTCGGCCGCCAGCGCCTCGTCACGCGCCTCGGCTTCGTCGGTGGCCCACGGCGGCGGGTCGTCGCCCGCTTCGGCTTCAACGGATGCCGGTGCCGCTGCTTCGGCCTTCACCGGCGGCGGTGACACGGGCTCTTCCACCGGAACCGGCTCGGGCTCCGGGGTCGGGTCCGGTTCGGGTCGTGGGGCCGGCTCAGGTTCGGGTTCAGGTTCGCGCGGCGCGACCTGCGCCGGAGCGGCCACCTGCGCTACTACGGCCGGGCTTGCCAAAGTGGCGGCAGCCGCCGGTGTCGCTTCGTGGGTACCCGTACCGCTGCCACCACCGGCAGTATTGCCACCCGGCGCATTGCCTGCACCATCCACCGACTTCGGCACCGGCGGGACCGCCGCGGCCGGGCGGAACGCAAGCATGCGCAGCACAGCCATTTCAAAGCCCGCGCGCGGGCTAGGTGCCAGCGGCAGGTCGCGACGGCCGTTCAAGGCCATCTGATACCAGAGCTGCACCACTTCCGGACGCAGGCGTTCGGCGAACACCGTCGCATCCAGGCCTTCGGCAGCCGCTGCGGCACCCGGTACCAGCTGCTGCACCTGGATGCGATGCAGGCCTTCGGCCAGCGCTTCCAGTACGCCGCTCCAGTCCGGCGAGAACTCCGCCAGCGCAGCCACCACCTGCAACAGGCGCGGACCATCGCCTTCGGCCAGCGCATCGAGCATCGCTGCCACCTGGGTGCGGTCGACCGTGCCCAGCATGGTGCGCACCACGTCCTCGCGCAGCGCGCCGCCGGCGTAGGCGATCGCCTGGTCCAGCAGCGACAGGCCGTCACGCAGGCTGCCGTCGGCGGCCTTGGCCAGCTGCACGATGGCGCTGCCGTCGGCCTCGATTTCCTCAGCCGCCAGGATGCGGGTCATCTGGCCCTGGATCTGATCCTCGTCCAGGCGCTTGAGGTTGAACTGCAGGCAGCGGCTGAGCACGGTGACCGGCAGCTTCTGCGGGTCGGTGGTGGCCAGCAGGAACTTCACGTGCTCCGGCGGCTCTTCCAGCGTCTTCAGCAGCGCGTTGAACGCCGCCTTGGACAGCATGTGCACTTCGTCGATCAGGTAGACCTTGTACTTGCCACGCGAGGGCATGTACTGCGCGTTCTCGATCACCTCGCGCACGTCATCCACACCGGTGTTGGACGCGGCGTCGATTTCCAGCAGGTCGATGTAGCGGCCGGCGTCGATGTCCAGGCAGGCCGCACACTGGCCGCATGGGTCTGCGCTGGTGCCCTGCTCGCAGTTCAGCGACTTGGCGAAGATGCGCGCGATGGTGGTCTTGCCCACGCCGCGGGTACCGGTGAACAGGAACGCATGGTGGACCCGGCCGCTGTCCAGCGCGTTGCTGAGCGCACGGACCACGTGTTCCTGGCCCACCAGCTCGGCAAAACGCTTCGGACGCCACTTGCGGGCAAGGACGAGATAGGACATCAGGCCACCGTTTTCCATCGGATGTTCCATTGTGCCATGCCTGTCCAGCCCCCTCGCCACCCATTGCCATGGATACGCCGTTGATCGGGGTGCTTGTGTCCGGCCGCGCCGCCCGCTAGAATCTGCGCCCCTGCTGAGGCGTTTGCCGATGGCAGGGATCCGGAGAGGTGTCCGAGTGGTTGAAGGAGCACGCCTGGAAAGTGTGTAAGCGTCTAAACCGCGCTTCGGGGGTTCGAATCCCCCTCTCTCCGCCAAATCCAATAAACCATTGATTTTTCAGTGGTTTATAGCAAAACGAGGCAAGTGCCACAGGGTCAAACCTATGGGACGCTTGCATGAACAAACTGCCTCGTTACGTCGTATGCCACGGCAGTGGCTACGCTTTTCGCATCATCGTTCCTTCCCACCTCCGCCAACAGGTGGGCAAGAAGGTCATCAAGCGAAGCCTTCGCACACGTGATCCACGTGTTGCGCAGGCGTGGGCGATGGTGCTCGCTTATCGCTACTCTATGGCCTTCAAACTCGCTGAACGTGCGGACATGATCAAAGACGCTGACGACCTGCTGGCCAGTGCATTGAATGCAGTGGACGGGCCGAGCCAGCAGTACAAGATCAGCCGGAACCGCCACGGAACCTTCTCGGTCCAGACGGACGGCACCGAGCATGACCACAAGCAAGCACTGGAAATGCTGGCGCTCCTGCAAAGCCAGCCATCCGGCCCCGCCGTGGAAGCAATGCCTTCCCCTGCGGACGTGGAGGCTGTCGCGACCAGGGGCCTCAAGCGCATTTCCTTGCGGAAGGCCGTCGAGGAATACAAGGCGCGGATCAAGCCCGCACCCAAGTACAGGGCGAAGGTCAAGACCTTCAACGGCCCTATCAGCAAGGTCTTGAGCGAGTTCGAGGACTGGGCAGGCGCCAACTCCTACGTCTACAACCTCACCCGCAACGACGTAAGCAAATTCACAACCCGCCTGTTAGGGACGGGGCTGGCGAAAAGCACAGTTAGAGATAAGTTGAGTTATCTGAGCGGGTTCTTTGAATTCGCCCAATCGAGCCAGTATTTCGCCAACGGCGACAATCCCGCCTCTGGCCACATCACCGTCACAAAGCGCGACAAGCGCGAGTCAGCAAAGCGCGGTTGGAAGCGTTTCAGCGCCGAACAGTTGAAGACAATTTTTCACCCCGACAATTTCGACCAGATCAAAGACCGAGACACCCGATGGTTGGCTTTGCTCGCCCTTTACACCGGAGCAAGATCAAACGAACTGGCGCAAATTGATCTGGTCGATTGCGCCAAGATTGCAGGCTTGCCCTGCATCACGATCACGGACGAGGGCGAAGACATGAGCGTGAAGGGTGGTCATAGCGTCCGCAATGTCCCCATCCATCCCGACCTTATCGCGCTGGGATTTTGGGAGATGGTGGAAGCGATGCAGACCCGTGGGGAAAAGCAACTGTTTCCCAATGCGAACCGGAAAGCCCTCAACGGCCCCGCCCAAGCCATGGGGAAGAAATTCAGCGCCTACTTGGCCAGCCTGAAAATTTCTGCGCGGGGCGAGGGCAAAGTGGGCTTGCGCAGTTTCCGCCCCACGGTCATTTCGCAGATGGCGGAAAACGGCATCTCCCAAGGCTGGCGAGAACTGTACGTGGGGCATGAGCCAAGCGAGGGCATTAGCACCCAAGAAACCAGCCATGTCATTTCCTACACCAAGACCCAACTGATTGAACAGATCGCCAAGCAATGCCATCCGTCCCTTACATGGTCGAAGACCGTGATCAACCTTCAGGAACTGCGCTTGATGCTTACGCATCAATGATCCAAATGACCGATAGCAATGTCTCACCCAGCGAGACCTCACATTGCTACTTTGACCTGCAAATGACCCGATTTGGAACCGACTCAATGACTTCTTTCGCTCAGCCTCCTGGTCCTATTGTTGGACCCGCCAGCCGTTCATTGGCGAACAAGAAGAACAACGGCCAAAAGGTTCGCCACAAGGTGGTATCGCTGTTTTCTGGTTGCGGTGGAATGGATCTTGGCTTTCTGGGGAATTTTTCCTTCCTCGGGAAAAAGTACACGCGCAATCCCTTCGAAATCATTTGGGCGAATGAACTAAGTCCGGAAGCGTGCAAGACATACGCCCACAACATTGGACAACACATCCACTGTGGTGATATCTGGGAAATGATTGACGCCCTACCCCCGTCCGCTGATGTCGTTATTGGCGGGTTCCCGTGCCAAGACATCAGTGTCAATGGAAAAGGCGCAGGCGTGGAGGGCGCCCGCAGTGGACTTTATCGGGCCATGGTGGAAACGGTTCGCAAAGTTCAACCGAAGATCTTCATCGCCGAAAACGTCAAAGGCTTGTTGATGAAGCATCACAAGTCAGCGCTGGAAAAGGTCATTTCCGACTTCCGAGCGTTGGGCTACGACGTCAATTTCCGCCTTTATCACTCTGCGGACTACGGCGTTCCGCAGACCCGTGAGCGCGTGATCATTGTCGGCACCAAGGGAAAGCAATCGTTCCAGCACCCCGCTCCGACCCATTCAAAGGACGAGTGGGTTACGGCTCAGGAAGCACTGCATGACCTGATCGACATGGAAGAAGACGAGGCGTTCAGCCATACGTGGAGCCGAGCGAGCCGGTCGCCCGAACAAGGCAACCGTCGTCTTGCGCCGGATCGACCGGGTTACACCATCCGAGCGGAGTGCCATGGAAACATTCAATGGCACTACTCTGCCCCGCGACGCATTTCCATGCGGGAGGCCGCGCGCATTCAGTCCTTCCCAGACGACTTCGTCTTCAAGTCCAAACTTCGCCAGACGGAACGCCAGGTCGGCAACGCAGTGCCCCCAGTAATGGCTTGGCACATTGCCCGCGCCGTGGCCAAGCACATTGACCAAGGCTGACCCGTAGCCCACAGCGCAACCATCTTGTAGCCTACGGCTCTTTCAGGGCCGTGGGCTACGGATGAACAAGGCACAATTTGAGAAGGCGCTGGATTGCATCTGCGCCCAGTTGACGGCTGAGGCGAGGCAGGCCCCGTTTCGCGGGGCGAAGGACTTTGAGAACAGGGTCCGAGAGGTTGCACAGCAAGCCCTTCCCCATGTCCAGATCAATCTAAACCCCGCCGATCAAGCGTTTCCGGACGTATGCATCGGGGAGTTCGGCATTGAAGTGAAGTTCACGACCAATGACACTTGGCGAAGCGTCGCCAACAGTGTTCAAGAAACCAATCGCGACCAGAACGTCCGGCACGTCTATATCGTCTTCGGAAAGATGGGAGGACTGCCTGAGGTGCGCTGGGGTCAATACGAACTCTCAGTCGTGCATGTTCGTACTTCCCACGTGCCACGATTTGAGGTTGAAATCGGAGCACAGAATTCGCTTTTCGACACCATGGGCGTAGGTTACGACGACTTCCGCCAGCGACCCATGCACGAAAAGATGGAGTACGTGCGGGCGTATGCCCGACAAAGACTCAAGCCAGGTGAGCGTCTTTGGTGGCTGGAAGATCGCGAAGACGAAGACGCCCATAGCCTTCCGATCCAAGCAAGGCTCTACACCAAACTCCCTCAAGAAGAAAAGACTCGGCTTCGTGCAGAAGCAATCTTGCTCTGTCCCCGAATCGTCTCCTCAGGTCGATCACGAGACAAATACGACGACGTTGTCTTGTATTTGCTTACCTACCACGGCGTGTTGTGCCACCAAGCCCGCGATCTTTTCTCTGCCGGTAGCGTCGCCAACCCAGACAACGATGACGAAGGCGGGGTTTATATCGCCCGTTCGATTAAATTGATCGAGCAAGAATTGATCCTTGCCTCCCTCAGAATGGAAAGCGAACTTTTTGTCGAGTACTGGGGGAACGATGTGCCCAAGCACCAACGCATTCAAGAATGGGTTCGCTTGGCTGACCGCTATGCAAAGGACTGGACGCCTTCCGAATACTTATTCGACGGGCGGTTTGCCTAAACTTTCCACTTGACAGATAAGAAGCGTTTGTTAATTTGCTCTTGTCGGCACGTTGAACGTCACGCAGACGGCTTAACACTTTATCTGTCGTCCAGACGGCTTAGAAGAAATTCGGAAAGGCCTAGCCTTTGACGCCGACCCGAGAAAAAGCCCCCCAGCGCTGGGGGCTTTTTTTTACCTCGCGATCGGTGTCGTCGGCGCAGGACCCGGCGAGACAGGGCGGGTTTGCGACGCCTTCAACCGCGCATTCTCCTTCAACGCCTCGGCCAAAGCCGTCTCCGTTTCTGACTGGCGAAGATATCGCTCAGTCTCGGCAATTTTCGCTTTTAAACCCGCGCACTTTGCCTTTAACGCTTTGATCTCTTCTCTGTAGAAGTCGGGGCTCTTGAGTTGCTTGTGGGATGCAGACATGGGTTTTCTCCTGAAGGAAATGAGGTTTCCTTCAGTTAAAAAGAAAAGCCGGATATGTCAAGCCTTGGGCAAATCTTGAGCCCTGAAGAGCAGACGCAGAAAATCAAAATCATTTCATGTTGAAAAATACTTTTTCAATACACACCTGCACCAAGGTGCGACGCCTTCGGCCCGCAGGCGTGTATCTGTGGGGTTTTCCTGTAATACATCCTAAATTTGTACACGCTTGACATATATAGCTTTTCTGTTTGGATGAAAGGAACAAAGCAATAAAGGGGCAATTCATGGACGAGACAAAAAGCACCATCATCCAAGCCAGAGTCACAATCAAAGAAAAGCGAGAACTGGAACAAGAAGCCCAGCGCCTTGGCTTGTCCGTTTCAGAACTGGTCCGAATGAAACTCACTTCCAACCTGACGGAAAAAATCGCTCCAATCCTTCAAGCGCACTCGGCAATTCTGACCCGAAAAATTGAAAGCGTTTTGAAGCAAAACGCCGAGGAACATGCGCGAACAAACTACGAACTTTACGCCAATCTTCACCATCTCCTTTATTCCAACAAATGAAGGAAAAGCCATGATCAGTTTGGAGAAGTTAAAACTCAAGAATGGATCAGTGGACGGCATCGCCAACTACCTGCAAACCACCGCTAAATACTACGAGCAGACGGGGATGGATCTGCCGGCGAGATGGATCACCAAGGGAAGCGCAGGCGATGCCTTGAACGATCCCGCCCGTGATCCAAATGACGACTTCGCCAGGATGCTGGCAGGCATCGACCCCTTGACGGGCCAAACGCTCCGCAAATCCACCACCGCTAAGACCGTGCTTGCGTTCGACGTGGGCACCAGTTGCCCCAAAGCGTTTTCTTTGGCCTTGGCCACAGCAGACGAACCACTTCGCGGTCAGATCGCCAAAGCGATGGAGAAGGCGAACGGCTTAGCCCTTCAGTACGTAATGAGTGAACTCACCTCACGCACGGGGCAAGGTGGAAAAGGCTCCACCATGCAAGTCCAAGAATGCTTCGCCAGAAGCGTGATGCATTTGGACAGCAGGGAGGGCGACCCCCAAGCGCACTTCCACAACGTCCTGATCAATGTCGCCATCGGAACGGACGGAAAAGCCCGCACGCTGGATGGAAAAAAACTCTACGCCTTGCAACGATCCGCAGGCGCGATCTTTGACCAAGCCGTGGCAAGAGAATTGCAGGCATTGGGCTTTGGCATCACCCGCACCATCGAAGACTCAGACAAAGGAACAATTCGCTGGGGAATTGTTGGGATTGATCGGGAGGTGGAGAAAGTTTTCTCCATGCGTCGAAACCAGATCATTGAACACATGGAGCGAACGGGGGAGAACTCCGACACGGCGAGCAAAAAAACCCGCAAGAGAAAAGACAACGAACTCACGCCTGCCCAAATCTGCGACAACACCGCCAAAGTTATGGCCCAGTTGAAGCAGGAAGGGCTTACACATTGGGAAAGGGCTAAGGACTTGGCAGGGGCAAGGAGCCAGATTGAGGAACTGGACCACATGAAAATTTTCCAGCAATTGCACAAGACCGAAAGCGCCTTTGATCGTGCCCAATTGATCGAAGCCGTGGCCAAGTATGAGGCATTGGGCTTTGATCCAGAAAAAACCGCCGACAACACGATCAAACGATGCCTGTTTGATGGGTCAGTGATCCCGTTGCAAAGCACAGCAGACGGGACAAAACGCTTTTGCAGTCGGGAACAGTACGAACTTGAAGTCAAAGGCGTGGTGTTGGCGCAACGCCTACACGCCAACAAGAAACACGACCTTGATCCGAAACTGGTGGACGAAGCCATCAAGGCCCAAGAACAAGAACTGGGATATGGCCTTGCCGACGAGCAGAAAAACGCCATCCGGCAAATGTGCGGAACCGGAGGGTATGGAAACATACAAGGCTGGGCCGGAACGGGCAAATCCGCATCCGCTGGCGCTTACGTCAAAGCCCACCATAGCGCAGGCTATACCGTTATCGGCTCTTCCACATCGAACGTAGCGACAAAGAACCTTGCCGAAGAAATCAACAAAAACGCACCCGATGGGAAAAAGATCAAGGCCCTAAACACCACCAGATTGCTCAACGCCTTGGACAGTGGGGAAACGATCTTGTCCGACAAGCACCTGATCGTTTTGGACGAAGCGGGAATGATTGGGGCGGAGACACAAACCCGCTTGCTTAGCCACATCGAGCACGCAGGCGCAAAGGTGATTTGCGTTGGGGATTTGAACCAACTTCAACCCATCAATGCAGGCAACAACTTCCGCTACACCTTGGATGCATTGGGAGGCGCAAGCCAGCAAGAGATCAAGCGCCAGAGGAATGAAACGCATCTGGCGCTGGCCAAAGAATTCTACGACGCCAAGAAAACCGGTCAGCAGATCATGGATGAGATGAGAGCCAAGAACATGCTTGTCCAGTGCAAAGACCAAGGCAAAGCCGTCCGCGAACTGGTGCAGGACTACCAAGCCGACCCGAAAGGCCACGAGCAGAAACTGATCTTGGCCACAACCCATGACGAAATCGCCAAACTGACGGACGTTCTCCGCGAGGACATGAAGCAAAAGAAACAACTGGACACAGAGCAATCCAAGTTGATCGGCGTGACCACACCTGGGAAGGGTGGAAAAAATCCAGAAAGCGCCGAAAAAGAGTTCTGCGCGGGTGATCGCATCCGCTTCACCAAGAACAATTCAGCCCTTGGCGTCAACAACAACGACATGGCCACGCTGGTGCGATTTGATCACGAACAAAAGGCCATGATCGTGAAACTGGACGGCAAGCCAAACGAAATGAGCGTGGCGCTTGACCCCAAGATCAACCACTTTACCCACGGCTACGCCCGAACGAGCCACAGCGCCCAAGGTTTGGGCGCAGATCACGTTTTCGCCCTTGGAACCGGAAGCCAGAGTTTTGACCGAAATATGGGACTGGTGAACTTCACCCGCACCAAGGAACAATTTCGGATGTATGGAACCAGCAAACAATTCAACAGCATGGCCGAAGCCATGGACGAATTCAGACCCAAGGAAGGCGTGTTGAGTCTACTCCGACCGGAACAAGCCGAGATGTTTAGGCATGACGTGGAAAGCATGCACCGCAACATCAACGCCAAAAACTTCGTCAAAGACTTCAATGCGAAATTGGTCGAGAAAGCAAACGCGTTAGAGAACGAGCGCAATTCGGCTTTGGCGTTCGTTTCATCTTATGAGGACAAGATGGAAAAGAAGGCTACTCTGACCGAGACCACAGAACTCAAGCGGGGCAAGAAAACAGCCATTGACGGCAGATGCAAAGCCATCAACGAAGAATTGTCCAAGGTCCCGTTCTATGAAAAACTAGGAAAAGAGGCAAGGGAAAAGAGAAAGGAACTGAAGATATTAGGGGAAGAACGTGAGGAAGTGGACAAGTCCCACCGACAGGTTTACCAAAAGATCGAGGAATTGAACGGCGATTTGAAGAAAGACAAGAGCGAGTACGAAGAGAAGACACAAGCCCTTTTCCAGTTGGATCAGGAGCAACAACAGTTGAAGAACAACTATCAGAAGAATGTAAGAGCAGAAGCAACGGCCAAGGGCATGAACTTGGATCGGGACATGAACCAAAAGCCCCTGATTGAAATCATCAGGGAAGCCCAAGCCAAGGAAGAAAAGAAGAAGAAGCAACAGCGCGAGGTCGAAAAGACGATGGAAAAATTGAGGGAGCAAGAACTCGCTCGGTGGGCATGGGAACAGCAAGAACGAGCAAAGCAGGAACTGGCCCGCCAGCAAACGCCCACCCAACAACACCAACCCACGCAACAAATCCGCCAACGGCGAGGTCGTGGGCTTTCGCTTTAATGCTTGTCCATGCTCTTGGCGCGTGATAAAAAACCCCTACTCACCACAAGCCAGGAGCATGGGCACGCATGAGCAAGCCGACGCGGGAGCAGTTGAAAAAGGAAATTGAAGAAAGGCAGAAGGCGCTGGCCAAACTAGACCAAGAAGAAGCATCCACCGCTTTCGCTCAAGTGATGGAATTGCTGGAAACATTTGGCCAGCACTTCAGCAAGGCGCAGAAGAAAGAAATTTCCCAAGTGTTCGGCGAAGTCGGCAAGGGGAAGCAGAAGGAGAAAGCGCCTTCTGGCAACAAGCCCAAGAAGTACAAGATCGGAGACGTTGAATGGTCTGGACAGGGCGGAGACGGCAAAGCCCCGCAGGCGTTTAAGGAGTGGCGGGAGAAGAACCCGAACAAGCCTTGGCCTACCAACCCAGCCTATCAGGCATGAGAAAAGCCCCCGCAAGGGGGCTTTTTCTTGAATTTGTTGTCGAAATGTTGTCGACTTTTTTTCGCCATCAAAGCCTTGTCCTGCAAGGCTATTCGCCTTTTTTTGGCAATTATGAGGAGGGGGGGGGTGTTGCGCAATTATGGTTGTCAAGTTTTCAATATTGACAACAGATTTTTGTTTGGTAAATTTAAATTAACAACAACCGCAACAGAGGAGAAACTATGGGCGTGGTCTCAAAGAAAGGTCAAAAAAGGAACAATGATTTGAAAGAAGCAATCCAGTTAATCACTGGGATGTCGCCAGATGGAAAAGAGAACGCACTTGATGCGATCCGTCTGGCAGTTAATGCAAAAGATAGCGATGCCGATTGGCGCATTCGTGCTTGTAGCCCCAAAACAGGGCCAATCATCACCCTTCTCAACGCATTCAGGGCGGAAACGGACGCACCGTTGGAACTGCCCTTTTTTTGCGCCGTTCATTTGATCAGTGGACTCCTCCTCAAGAATGGCTCAACGCTTTCAGGTCCGATTGGAACGATTACACCAGAGGTTTGGACAATCGTTCTCGCGCCAAGTGGCTCATGCAAAACGCTAACCCACAAGTTGATTTCCGCTCAAGCGCCTATTTCTTCCGATTTCCCAGAATGTGCAAGTAGCGCAGCCTTCTTTGAGGCGCTGAAGAAGGCCCAGGACGAGCAAGGCTTCGCGCTTTGGTTTCAAGATGAATTTGCTCAAATCCTGAAGCAGATCGAAACCCCAAACAGCCCACTGTCTGAGGCGAAGAGTTATTTACTCCGTGCTTACGGGAACGATCGCATCGTACGCACCACGAAGAAATCCGGCGAGATCGTGATCGAAAGGCCTTGTCTGGGAATTTTCGCCCTAAACACGGTGGAAAGTTTCGTGGAAGCGATTTCCATGGAAAGCATGCTTGATGGTTTCGCCCAGCGCTTCGGCATGGTCTTGGCCAGAGAGGACATGAACCGGCCCATGACCGATTTTGCTCTTTATGACACCAAGGTGATTGAAAGCGTTGTCGCTGGCTTCTGGAACGAAATTTCAGGGGTTCGGATCAATTTGACATACCGACTCGGGGAAGATGCGATCAAGTTTTACAAGCAGTCTTTTCGCATGCTCCACGATGAGAAAATGAACAAGAGTTTCTATCGACGGATCATGTTTCGCGCTTTCAAGTACGCAATGATTTTTCATGTCTTGTTGAAGAAGGAAGGCGAAGAGATTGACACCGAGGACATGGCGTATGCCATGGATTTGGTGAAACTCCATCTCCAAGACATGAACCAGTTCATTTGCTTGAAAACCGGCATCAAGTCAGTAGTGGATATTGGTCGCAAAGCCAAGTTTACGATTGACATCGCCAAGCGAGCAGGCAAGAGCGTCAAGGCGCGCGATCTCACTCAAAACCTGCGCCAAGATATTGGGAACGCGGAAGAGGCAAAGTTCTTTCTTGATCTGTTCCATGGCGCGGAGGTCAAGAGTGTTCCCAAGGATCAGACGCCCTTCGGTTGAGGCTTTCCATTGTTCAGGGCGTCCGCTACACTGGGACACCGGTTGGGATGGTCCTTTGGGACACTCTCCCCTACCGGAAAGACGGCACTAAAGCCTTGTTTTTACTAAGGTTTTGAGTGTTGAGAGGGGCCAAGATTACACTCTCCCCTCTCTCCGCCAGATAACTGAAAAAGGCTGCCCCCAGGGGCGGCCTTTTTCAGTTATCTGGCGCGGGACGCGGAGTGCGCTGCGCGCGCTTCGCCCCAAACGTTGCTGCGCAACCTTTGGGCCCCTCCCTTTGCCGGCCTCTACCCGCCCCTGTCGGGGCAGCCCCTCAACAGAGGGGCTTGGTCCTCCAGATGCGCGACATGCACGGACAGATCACCGCAGGCGGGTCCCGAGGCGCAACGCGCATCGGGATCGGGTGCATGGATGCACACGACAATCCCCCCTCTCCGCCAGATAACTGGAAAAGGCTGCCCCAAGGGGCGGCCTTTTTCAGTTATCTGGCGCGGGACGCGAAGTGCGCTGCGCGCTTCGCCCCAAACGTTGCTGCGCAACCTTTGGGCCCCTCCCTTTGCCGGCCTCTCCCCGCCCCTGTCGGGGCAGCCCCTCAACAGAGGGGCGTGTTCCTCCAGATCCATCAGTAGATCCACGCCACGCGTGGATGCTTTTGATCGCCTTACGCACGCTCGTTGGCACTCCAAAACAAAGCTGAACGAAACCTGAAAATTCGCTATCGTAGGCGCCTTCATCCGACGCCTGGCCCATTGCCCATGAGTTCGACCGACAGCGCTCACGTCGACTGCGAGAACTGCAACACCGCCCTGCAGGGCCACTACTGCCATCGCTGCGGGCAATCGGCGCACAACCCGCTCAAGCACGTGGGCCATGCCATCGAAGAAGTGTTCGAATCCTTCTGGCACCTGGACGGGCGCATCTTCCGCACGCTGCGCGATCTCTGGGTTCCCGGCCGCATCACGCAGAACTACCTCAAGGGCCGCCGGGTCGGATACGTGCAGCCTTTGCGGCTGTTCGTCATCCTCACCCTGTTTACGTTCTTCATCGGCAAACTGTTCGTGCACGTCGACGACATCCGCATGGGCGGAGGCGATTCGCTGTATGCCAAGTCCATCACCGTTGAACAGGTCGAGGCCGCACGCGCTAAACAGCTGACGATGATCGATCAACAGCAGGCCAGCTCACCTGCCACCAGCAACGCCGGCTTCGCCATGGCCAGAGCGGCGGTGAATGCGGCAGCCGCACAGCGCAAAGCCGAGCTCACCGGCACCAGCAAGGAGGTCGCCACGACCGAGCCCGGCACCTTCTTCAACCACACCGTCAACGGCAAACCGTGGGACGCTGACACCAACCCCATCGTGGTGGCCGGCTGGCCCCGGTTCGCCAACAACTGGCTCAACAAGCGCCTGCACAACGGCAACGCCAACATCCAGCGCATGGGGGGCAAGACCGATCTGTACATGCAGGCGATCCTGACCGCATTGCCCGGTGCCCTGTTCTTCCTGATGCCGGTGTTCGCGCTGGTACTGCGCATCGCCTACGTGCCACGGCAGATGGGGTATCTGGAACATCTGG
Source organism: Stenotrophomonas sp. 93052_Sma (assembly GCF_056481145.1). Taxonomy (NCBI): domain Bacteria; kingdom Pseudomonadati; phylum Pseudomonadota; class Gammaproteobacteria; order Lysobacterales; family Lysobacteraceae; genus Stenotrophomonas; species Stenotrophomonas sp. 93052_Sma. The sequence continues at coordinate 1,058,545 of NZ_CM151134.1, read as the reverse complement.
TGGTGGCGCTGTACAGCCACTGCTGGCTGATGATGGTGCTGCTGGCAACCTTCCTCATCGCCGGCATCAGCAGCGCGCTCGCATCCCCCGCCTTCGCCGCCGCCAGCCAATGGCTGTATGCCCTGCTGTGGCTGGCGGTCCCGGTCTATCTGCTGTGGATGCAGCAACGCGTGTATGGCGGCAACAAGGCGCTGACCGTGTTGCGCTACCTTGCCATCGGCGGCGTCTACCTGTTCCTGGTGAGCTTCGTGGTGATGTATGCGGTGCTGGCGGGAATCTCGGCCTGAGGGATACACGCACGGCATCCGGCCCATGAATCCACGTGTAGCGTGGATCTACTGACGATCGTCTATCGTGGGCCCATGAACCTCCGCCTCTACCGACCCGCAGATGCCAGCGCCTGCCTGTCGATTTTCGACAGCAACGTGCCAACCTACTTCGCGCCCGAAGAGCGCAGCGACTTTGAACGCTTCCTGCGTGAGCAGGCCATGGACTGCGCCTTCCAGGTGATCGAGCGCGACCACCGCATCGTGGCCTGTGGCGGCCTGTCGCGACGCGGCGATGGTAGTGCCGGTTTCTGCTGGGGCATGGTGCAGCGCGCTGCACCGGCATGGACTGGGCCGCGAACTGGCGCTGGCGCGCCTGCGCCAGGCCGAAGTGGATCCCTCGATCAATCGCGTCACGCTCAGTACCAGCCAACACACCCAAGGCTTCTATTCCGGTCTCGGCTTCCAGGTGACACGTGTGGTGCGCGATGGCCACGGTGCCGGGATCGACGCCGTGGAAATGGAGCGGGAGCTCTAGCGCTCCCGCCCCGGTCCCATCCACGCCCGCCGTGGTTCTACCGCTGGCCCGCTCCCCTCAGAAGCCCACTCGCAGGTTGATCTGCCCGCCGACGTCGCGGCGACCGTCGCCGTGCTGGCCCTGCACGAACATCGACAGCTGGCTGTTTCGGCCGAGCCCAACCGCCACGCCCAGCTGGCTGACCAGCGCGTTGCGTGCCATCACCGCGCTGTACACATCGAACGCATTGCCGCCGACCGCGAAGCGGTTGCGGCTGGCCACGTCGGTGTCACCCGAAGCATGCTGCCAGCCGAGGCCGACCGTCAGCTGTGCCGGGAAGCGCTCGCCGCTGCCCACGTCCCAGCGGCCCCGCACGCCCACGGTGCTGACATTGAGCGTGTCCTTGCCGCCTTCCAGCGCCAGCGCAGCAGTGCCGCCCTGCTCCACCGCGCGATCACTGTCGACCCAGTGCTTGGTGAACTGCACATACGGCTGCAGCTGGGTCCTGCCGTGGGTCCAGGTCCAGCTGCCTTCCACCTGGGCGATGGTCACATCCGAGTCCTGGCGGCTGTACAGGGTCTGGCCCAGCAGCGGCACCTCACGCGTGGTGCGCGTGCGGTAGTCGCCGCGCGACACGCTGCCACCGACCGCAAAGCCGTTGTTCCATTGACCCTGCGCATACAGGCCGAAGGTGTTGCCACGCAGGCGGGCGCGCGAGCTGCGATCGTACAGGCGCGTATCCAGCCGTTCGTTGCCGGCCGCTGCACCCAGCACCACGTGCTCGCCCAGCTGCCAGTCCACGCCGGCCATCAGCGCATTGCGGTTGGAGCGGATGTCGTCGCCGTTGCCATCACCATCCTGCCTGAACACCTTGCCGCTGCCGGCCAGCCAGGCCGAGGCACGCTCACCGCGCACGGTCGGCAGCTCACTGCCCAGACGCTGGCGGATACCCTCTTCCAGGTAATTGTCGTACAACAGCACCGCACGGCTGGCCGCATGCACTTCACCGGACAGCTGGTCGAAGAGCCGCGCGCGCGGTACCCGCGTCATACATCAGCAGCGTGTTGTACAGGCCCAGCGCCGGACCACTCTGCGGCAGGCTGTCCAGCGCTGCGGCGGTGTTGTACTGGTTGCGCGTCTTCGCCGCCGTGGTGAAGGCTGCGGTCTGCGCCACATCGATCTGCAGATTGGCCGTGTTCGCCGTGTAGACCGGGGTGATGGTCAGGAAGGCCGACGGCGTCTTCGCCGAAGCGAACTGCCCGCTCACGCCACCGCCCGCATTGACCACGGTGTACTGCTGGCCCTGCTGGTAGCTGGTGCTCGGCGAGATGGTATTCACCTGCACGCTGCTGCCACCCACGTTGGCACTGCCACCCACCTGCACCGTGTCGCTGCCGGTGGCACCCAGATCGATGCCCAGCGTGCTGCCCGGCGACAAGGTCAGGTTGCCACCCACCGTGATCGTGCCGGTGCCATTGCCCGCACCGCTGCCATTGCCTGGGCCATTACCCGGCGACAGCACGCCGCCACTGGATACCGTCACGCCACCACCGGTACCCCCGATGGTGCCGGTGCCGGACAGCGTGGTACCGCTGCCGATGGTCCACTGGCCGCCGATGTTGCCGGTGACATTCAGGCCACCGCCGGTGACCTGGCCGGTACCGCTGAAACCACCGCTGTCGCCGCCAAGGTTCAGGGCCCCCCGGACCGGCCTGCACGATGCTGCCGCCACCGCTGATGCTGCCGCCCAGCGTGGTGCCGCCACCGGTGTTGATGATCAGCCCACCGTTGTTGGTGATGTTACCGGTGATCGAGCCACTGGCGCCGCCATTGCCAACCTGCACGGTGCCACCGGCGTTGATGGTGGTGCCGCCGGTGTAGGTGTTGTTGCCGGTCAGGGTGATGGTGCCAGCGCCGGCCTGGGTCAGGCCACCGCTGCCGCTGATGGTGCCGCCAACGGTGGTATTGCCACCGACGTTGAACACCAGGCTGCCGTTGTTGCTGACGTTGCCGGCAATCGATCCGCTCGCGCCGCCGTTGCCGACCTGCAGCGTGCCGCCGGTGTTGATGGTGGTGCCGCCGGTATAGGTGTTGTTGCCGCCCAGGATCAGCGTGCCGCTGCCGGCCTGGGTCAGGCCACCGCTGCCGCTGATGGCTCCGCCGACGGTGGTGTTGCCACCCACGTTGAAGATCAGGCTGCCGTTGTTGGTGACGCTGCCGCCAATCGCACCGGTCGCGCCGCCATTGCCCACCTGCAGGGTGCCACCGGCAGTGATGGTGGTCGGGCCGGTGTAGGTGTTGTTGCCGGTCACGGTCAGTGTGCCGCTGCCGGCCTGGGTCAGGCCACCGCTGCCGCTGATGGTGCCGCCCAGCGTGGTGTTGCCCGCGACGTTGGACACAAGCGTGCCGTTGTTGGTGATGTCGCCGACGATCGAGCCGGTCGCACCACCATTGCCCAGCTGCAGCGTGCCGCCGGCATTGATGGTGGTACCGCCGGTGTAGGTGTTGGTGCCGGTCAGCACCAGCGAGCCACTGCCCGCCTGGGTCAAGCCACCCGTACCACTGATGGTGCCGCCCAGCAGGGTGTTGCCCGCGACGTTGGAGATCAGCGAACCATTGTTGGTGATGTCGCCAGCGATCGAACCGGTCGCTCCACCATTGCCCACCTGCAGCGTGCCACCGGTATTGATGATGGTACCGCCGGTATAGGTGTTGTTGCCGACCAGCGTCAGCACGCCGGCACCGGCCTGGGTCAGGCCACCACTGCCACTGATCGCGCCACCGACGCTGGTGTTGCCTGCCACGTCGAAGACCAGGCTGCCGTTGTTGGCGACGTTGCCGGTGATCGCACCGGTCGCACCGCCATTGCCGACCTGCAGCGTGCCACCGGCATTGACGGTGGTACCGCCGGTGTACGTGTTGTTGCCGGTCAGCACCAGCGTGCCAGCGCCGGCCTGGGTCAGGCCACCGCTGCCGCTGATGGTGCCGACCAGCGTGGTGTTGCCCGCCACGTTGGACACCAGCGCGCCGTTGTTGGTGATGTCGCCGACGATCGCGCCGGTCGCACCGCCATTGCCGACCTGCAGCGTGCCGCCTGCATTGATGGTGGTACCGCCGGTGTAGGTGTTGTTGCCGGTCAGCACCAGCGTTCCGCTGCCAGCCTGGGTCAGGCCACCGCTACCGCTGACCACACCACCTACGGTTGCGATGGTGCCCAGGTTGTAGACCAGGCTGCCGTTGTTGGTGATGTCGCCCAGCACCGAACCGGAGCTGCCGCCGTTGCCCATCTGCAGCGTGCTGCCACCATTGATGGTGGTGCCGCCGGTATAGACATTGTCACCGCTCAGGGTCAGCGTGCCGGTGCCGCTCTGCACCAGGCCGCCGGTGCCACTGAGCACACCGCCGAAGGTGGTGCTGCCGTTGTTGCCGCCGGTGGTCAGGGTCGCACCACCCAGCACCACGCTGGATCCGGCTACACCGGCCAGGCCACCAATGCTCTGGTTGCCACCGGCACTGATGTCCAGCGTACCGGCACCGGTCAGATTGACCGTGCTCGCACCCGACAGGGTGCCACCGGCCGCCACCGCCAGCGTGCCGCTGTTGATGGTGGTGTTACCGGTGTAGGTGCTGGCACCGCCCAGGGTGACCGTTGCTGCGCCATCCTTGAGCAGGCCGCCAGCGCCGCTGATCGGGCCGTTCAAGGTCAGCGCGTTGCTGCCGGCAAGGGTCAGCGTGCCGCTGGCCAGCTGCACGGTATTGGCCAGCGTCAGCGCGCTGGTGCCGTCCAGGCTGGCATTGCCGCCCACGGTCAGCGTGCCGGTTCCCAGTGCATTGTTGTTACCCAAGGCAAGGCCACCGGCGTTGAGTGCCACGCCACCGCTGAAGGTATTGCTGCCGGTCAGGCCCTGGATGCCTGCACCATTCTTCACCAGGCCACCGGTACCGGTAATGTCACCAGCGAAGGTCGTGTTTCCTACGCCATTGAGGGTCAGCGTGCTGCCGCCGAGCGCAACCGTACTGCCGGTAACACCCGCCAGTGATCCGATGCTCTGCGCACCACCGGCAGAAATATCGAACGCTGTTCCGGCGTTGGCCAGTGTCACCGCGCCATTCGCTGCCAGACTTCCTCCGGCGCCAATCGCCAGCGTGCCCGCATTGATGGTGGTGCCACCAGTGAAGGTATTGGCACCGGTCAGGGTCTGGGTGCCGGTGCCTTCCTTGATCAGCCCACCGGTGCCCCCCACCGAACCACTGAACGTGCCATCGACGGGACCACCAATTGTCAAGGTGTTGCCGCCCAGGTTCACCGTGCCGTTGCCGATCAGGGTACCGAACTGCTGCGTGCCGCTGCCCGCCGACAGATCGAAGGTCGCACCACTGGCCAGGTTGACGATGCCACTGGCATTCAAGCTCGCGCCGGCGCCCAATGCCAACGTACCGGCATTGATGAAGGTGCCACCGGTATAGGTATTGGCACCGTTCAAGGTCAGCGTTGCCGCGCCCTCCTTGGTCAGCGAGCCGGTGCCACTCAGGCTGCCGTTGAGGGTGAGGTTGTTGCTGCCGAGCACGGTCAGCCCGGCGTTGAGGACGAAGTTGTTGGCCAACGTCACCGCAGTGTTCGAATCGAGCGTACCGTTGCCACCCACCGTTACCGCCCCGGTGCCCAGCGCAGCATTGTTCCCGACCACCAGGCCACCGGCATTGAGCGTTACACCGCCACTGAAGGTGCTGGCGCCGTTGAGGGTCTGCACGCCTGCGCCGTTCTTGACGAGGCCACCATTGCCGGTGATCGCACCGTTGAACGTGCTGTCTACCGTGCCACCCAGGGTCAGCGCGCTGCCACCGAGTGCCACCGTGCTGCCGGCCACGCCGGCCAGCGAACCGATGCTCTGGTTGCCCGCAGAGATATCGAGGGTACCGGTACCTGCCAGGTTCACCGCGCCGGTCGACGCCAGGCTGCCGCCGGCGCCGATCGCCAGCGTGCCGCTGTTGATGGTGGTGCCTCCGGTGTAGGTGTTCGCACCGGTCAGGGTCACGGTGGCCGCACCATTCTTGATCAGCCCACCGGTACCGGAAACCATGCCGCCCAGGGTCAGTGCATTGCTGCCCAGCAGGTTGAGGTTGGCACCTGATGCCAGCGTGATGTTGTTGGCCAGGTTGGCCGCGGTCGAAGCATCCAGCGTAGCGCTGGCCCCCACCGTCAGCGCACCGCTGCCGAGCGCGGCGCTGTTGCCGACCACCAGGCCACCGCCGTTGAGCGCCAGGCCGCCGTTGAACAGGTTGGCGCCGCCCAGCGTGAGGATGCCGGTGCCGTTCTTGACCAGGCCACCGGTGCCGGAAATCGCGCCGTCGAACACGCTGTTGCCGTTGCCGCCGAGGATCAGCGACTGCGCGCCCAGAGTGACCGTGGAGCCGGTCACCCCGGCCAACGAACCAATGGTCTGGCTGGCACCGGACGTCGAGATGTCGAAGCCGGTTCCCGCTGCGGTAAGTGTCACTGCACCGGTGGCCGCCAGGCTGCCGCCCGGACCGATCGCCAGTGTGCCGGCATTGATGAAGGTGCCGCCGGTGTAGGTGTTGGCACCGGTCAGCGTCTCGATGCCCGCACCGACCTTGGTCAGGCCACCCGTACCTGCGATAGAGCCACTGAAGGTGCCATTGGTCGCCCCGCCGACTTCGATCGAATTGGCGCCCAGGTTGACCGTACCGTTGCCGACCAGGGTGCCGAACACCTGCGTGCCACTGCCGGCCGACAGATCCAGCGTCGCGCCGGTGGCGAGGTTCACGGTACCGCTCGCCGCCAGGCTGGCACCGGCACCCAGCGCCAGTGTGCCGGCGTTGATGTTGGTACCACCGGTATAGGAGTTGATACCGTTCAAGGTCAGCGTTGCGCCACCATCCTTGGTCAGGCTGCCGGTACCGGAAATCACCCCGTTGAGCGTCAGCGCATTGGTGCCCAGTACGGTCAGGCCTGCGTTGAGCGCGATGTTGTTGGTCAGTGCTGCCAGGCCGGTGGTGTCCAGCGTGGCGGCCCCGCCGACGGTAAGCGCGCCAGAGCCCAGCGCCGCGTCATTGCCGAGCACCAGCCCGCCTGCGTTGAGCGTCACGCCGCCGCCAAACGTGTTGGCACCGGACAATGTCTGCACGCCTGCACCCACTTTCACCAGGCCGCCGCCGCCACTGATCACGCCATCGAACGCAGCGTTCGTCGCTGTGCCGAAGGTCAGCGAGTTTCCGCCCAGGGCCAGTGTGCTTCCGCCCGCACCGTTGAGCGCGCCGATGGTCTGGCTGCTGCCGGCACCGGAGATATCGAAGCCAGCGCCTGCGCCCAGCATGACATCACCCGCCGCGGCAAGGCTGCCACCTGTTCCCAGTGCCAGCGTACCGGCGTTGATGGTGGTACCGCCGGTATAGGTGTTGGCACCGGACAGCGTCAGCGTGGTGGCACCGTTCTTGATCAGGCTGCCGTTGCCATCGATCACACCCGACAGCGTCAGCGCATTGCTACCCGGCAATGTCAGTGCGACACCCGAGCCCAGCGTGACCGCATTGCCGAGCGTCGCTGCAGCACCCGCATCCAGCGTGGTGCTGGCATTCACCGCCAGCGTGCCGGAACCGAGTGCGCCGTTCGCGCCGACCACCAGGCCACCACCGTTCAAGGTCAGGCCGCCACCGAAGGTATTGGTGTTGTTGAGCGTCAGCAGGCCTGCACCGTTCTTGATCAGGCTGCCGCTGCCGGCCACCACGCCTGCAAGGGTGAGATCGCTGCTGCCGCCCAGCGTCAGCTGCGTACCCCCACCGAAGTTCACGGCGTTGGCCAGGTTCAGTGCCGTCGTTCCGTCCAGGCTGACGTTGCCGCCGATGCCCAGCGTGCCCGTGCCCAGCGCCCCCGAATTCCCGAGGATCAGGCCACCGGCATCAAGCGCGACACCGCCACTGAAGGTATTGGCACCGGACAGCGTCTGCACGCCAGCACCGACCTTGATCAGCCCACCGCTGCCATCGATGACGCCGGCAAAGCTGCCATTGCTGGCGCCACCGAAAGTAAGGGTCTGCGTGCCCAATGCCACATGGCCGCCTGCCACGCCGTTCAACGCGCCAATGGTCTGCCCGGCACCCGCTGCGGAGATGTCCAGCGTCGCGCCGGCACCGGCGAGGTCCACCGCACCGATGGCGGCAAGACTGCCACCCGCGCCGAGTGCCAGCGTACCTGCGTTGACCGTGGCGCCACCGAGGAAGGTATTGGCACCGGACAAGGTCAGCGTCGAGGCGCCGTCCTTGATCAGGCCACCGGCACCACTCACCACACCGCTCAGAGTGAGATTGCTGCTGCCCGGCAGGGTCAGCGTATTGGCGCCCAGGTTCACTGCATTGACCAGCGAAACCGGGGCACTCGCATCCAGAGAAACATTGCCGCCGATGTTCAGTGCACCGGTACCCAACGCACCGTTGGCGCCGACCGACAGACCGCCCGCGTTCAGCGCCAGACCACCACTGAAGGTGTTGCTGTTGTTCAACGACAGCACGCCAGTGCCGGTCTTGATCAGGCCACCGGTGCCAGTGATCAGTCCGCCCAGAGCAACATTCTCATTGCTGGTCAGGCTCAGCTGCGCACCGGCATCGAGATCGATGGCATTGCCCAGGTTCAATGCCACCGTACTGCCCAGGGTCGCGTTCGCGCCCACGGCAAGCAGCCCGGTTCCCAGCGCGCCAGCGTTGCCCAGCATCAGGCCACCGCCGTTGAGCGTCAGCCCACCGGCGAAGTTGTTGGCGCCGTTGAGCGTGAGCGTGCTGGCGCCGTTCTTGACCAGGCCACCGGCTCCGGAAACCACCCCGCCAAGCGTGATCGCCTGCGAACCCGGCAGCGACAACACGGCCCCACTGCCCAGAGTGACATTGTTGACCAGGTTCAACGCCGTGCTGCCATCGAGCGATGCATTGCCACCCACGCTCAATGCGCCCGTCCCGAGTGCACCGCTGTTGCCCAGCAGCAGGCTGCCGGCATTGAGGTTCAGGCCGCCGCTGAAGGCATTGGTGCCGTTCAAGGTCAGCAGCGAGGCACCGTTCTTGGTCAGGCTGCCGGTGCCGGTGATGTTGCCGCCCAGGGTGAGGTTCTGGCTACCCGGCAGGGTCAGCACCGCGCCAAGGTTGATGGCATTGCCCAGATTCAGTGCTGCGGTTGCGTCGAGCGAGCCATTGCCGCTGACCGTCAACGCGCCGGTACCGAGTGCACTGCCGTTGCCCAGCAACAGGCCACCGGCCGCCAGGTTCAGGCCACCACTGAAGGTATTGCCGCCGCTGAGCGTCTGCGTGCCCGTTCCCTGCTTGACCAGGCCACCGGTACCGCCGATCACGCCGCCGAATGCCTGGTTGGTGGCATCACCGAAGGTGAGCGTGCTGCCGCCCAGCGAGAGGATGCTGCCTGCCGCACCGGACAGCGCACCGATGGTCTGGTTGCCGCCGAGCGAGATGTCCAGTTCGGCGCCGGCCCCCGCCAGGCTCACCGCCCCGGTGGCCGCCAGACTGCCGCCACTGGCCAGTGCCACCTTTCCTGCGTTCACGTTCAGACCGCCGGTGAACGCGTTGACCCCACCCAGCGTGAGCGTGGAGGCGCCGTTCTTGACCAGGCTGCCGGTACCACCGATCACGCCGCCCAGCGTCAGCGCGTTGGAGCCCAGCACGTTGAGCGAACCACCCACCCCCAGGTTGATGCCGTTGCCCACGGTCAGTGCCGAGCTGGCATCAAGCGTCACCGCGCCACCGACATTCAATGCGCCAGTTCCCAGCGCACCGCCGTTGCCGAGCACCAGTCCTCCAGCCGTGAGCGACAGCCCTCCACCAAACGTGTTGGCGTTGTTGAGGGTCAGGGTGGCCGCGCCGTTCTTGACCAGGCTGCCGGAGCCACCGATCACGCCATTGAAGGTCAATGCCTGGTTGCCGGACAGATTGAGAATGCTGCCCGCGCCCAGATTGACCGCGTTGGCGAGAGCGAGCGCCCCGGTGCCATCGAGAGACACGTTGCCGCCAACACTAAGTGTTCCAGTACCCAGCGCGCCTGCATTGCCCAGCAGCAGGCCACCGCCGTTGAGCGTGACGCCACCTGTGAAGGTATTGGCGCCCGACAGGGTCTGGGTACCCGTACCGACCTTGACCAGCGCGCCGCCGACACCGCCGATGACGCCGGAGAAGCTGGTGCTGGTGTTCAGGCCACCCAACGTGAGGCTGCGCGCCCAGGTTGAGCGCACCGGATCCGGCGAGTGAGCCGATGGTCTGGCTGGCCGCAACCGAGAGATCGAGGTTGGTACCTGCGCTCAGCGAGATCGCACTTGTCGGCGACAGGCTGCCACCGGCGCCCAATGCCAGCGCACCACCGGTGACCGCGAAGGAGCCCGTAAGCAGGTTGGCACCATTCAAGGTGAGGGTACCCGGACCCGCCTTGATCAGGTTGCCAGCGCCGGAGATCGAACCATTCAGGCCCAGCGCGTTGCTGCCCAGCAGGTTGAGCGTGCCGCCACCGTTGATGACGAGGTTGTTGCCCAGATTGAAGTTGGCCGAGGTATCCAGCGAAGCGTTGCCACCGACGGTCAGACTGCCGCTGCCGAGCGCACCGGCATTGCCGAGCACCAGGCCGCCAGCATTGAGGTTGACGCCACCGCTGAACAGGTTGGCGCCGCCCAGGGTGACAATGCCGGTGTTGTTGACCGTCAGCCCACCGGTACCGGATAGCACGCCACTCAAACCGAAGCCTTGGGCACCGCCCAGGTTCAACCCGCCATTGAGGGTGAAATTGTTGCCCAGCGACAGGCCTGCACCACTGGCCGCGATCGAGCCGCCAGTGACGGTAAACAGGCCGGAACCGAATGCGGCGTTGTTGTTGAAGTTCACCACGCCGCCACCGAGGGTGATCGCGCCCGTGCCCGACCACGGCCCCTGCAGGTTCCAGGTGCCGCTGTTGACGGTGAGCTTCTGGAAGCCGATGTAGTTGGTCCAGCCGATGCTCGACGCAGGCCCGTTGTTACTGGCGTTGTCCTGCAGCACCAGGGTGTTGTTGGCGGCACCGGTGCCGATGCCTGCATCAACCGTGCCCGCCGCTGCGACCTTGACCCCGGTTACGCCGGCGAGCAGGCCTGCAGGTGCGCTACCGCCACCGGTAACCACGGTGGACCCTGCCACGGCAGTGAAAGTATTGCCGCCGGTGGAATCACCCAGATGCACACTGCCCGAGATCGTGCCCGAATTGGTGAACGTATTGCCTGTCGAAGCACCCAGGCCGACACGACCGGTGATGCTGCCACGGTTGGTCACGTTGGCCTGTGCTCCGCCATAGGTCACCACCGACGTCGCATCCGCAAGCTGCCCTATCCCCAGCAGCGACATTCCAATCGAACCATCATTGACCAGCGTGGTGGTCCCACCTGCGGCATTCTGCGCGGTGACCGCCTGGCCGCCGAAACCCAGCAAAGTGCCGATGTTGAAGATGCCCTTGATCTGGCCGCCAGTCTGGTTGTTGACCGTGATCGCGCTGCCACCGGCGGTGTTGTTGCCGACCACCAGGCCGGCCGCGGCCAGGCTGAGACCACCGGTCAGGAACGGATCGATCGTGCCGGCGTTGTTGACCGTGGTGTTGCTGCCGCTCAACGTCACCGCATTGCCGCCCAACAGCAGAGGCACGCTGAACACCGCGCCATTGGCGATGTTCAACGTCAGGCCGCTGGTCGGGTTGACGTAGTTGTTGATGTTAGTGGAGCTGTCGCAGTTGACGGTCGTGGTGCCAGTGCACGCTGCGAAGGCCGAACCACTGGCCAGCGTGGCAGCCAATGCCACCACCAACTGGTGCGCCCGCAATCGCGGCACCCGCCCTGCGCAGACCGCGCTTCCGCCGGGATTCTGAGTGACCTCCGAAGCAACCTGCATTACGCCGAGGGCGCGATTGAAAACCAGACGGTAAATGCGGTTCATCGGTAAATCTCCATGAAAAGACCGGATGGCACTGCAGGCAGGTTTTTTGAAGACAATGCGGCCCACCCCGGCTCCCGACACGGGAACAAGGCCTGGCGTCATTAACTTCTGAAAATCTTCACATCTTCACGCGACCGCACCTGGAAAAGGCAGGTCAACGTGTCCGTCAAGGCGAAAACTCCCCGATTTCGCATGACGAATGGCGGCACTGTGCGGCCGATGGCGCCAGCGGCATGTGAATCACGCTCGTTATTTTCATGACGCACGTCAAATAAAACGGGAGGACAAAATGGTTTTGCCGAAAATGCATATACCTGCAGCAGGCGGAGATTCCTTTCTCCGCCCAACTAAATGCATTCAGCTGCTCGAGAGTTTCATCAGCACCAGGCCGGAAACGATCAGCACCGCCGCACCGATCCGCATCGGGCTGACCTGCTCACCGAGGAAGACGATGCCGACCACGAACGCACCGACCGCGCCGATGCCGGTCCAGATCGTGTAGGCGGTGCCCAGCGGCAGGCTGCGCATGGCCACCGCCAGCAGCCAGAAGCTGGCGATCATGCCGATGATGGTGACCACGGTAGGGGTGAGCTTGGTGAAGCCTTCGGACTGCTTCATGGACACGGCCCAGACGATTTCCAGCAGGCCGGCGAACAACAGATAGATCCAGGCCATGACAGCCCTCCTCTTGGTAGGGCCAGGCCGTCCTGGTCATTGATTCCCGATGTGGGGGAGGTCGTTCCTCCTGGCCGGCATTCTAGCAACGCCGGTCGGCGCGGGGCGTTGCCGGCAGACGCGGGTTACAGCCGATTCAGTGCACGAAGCTGGCGTCGATGTACCTGCCTGCGCTATAGTTGCCGTCTGCCATCGGCCAGCCGATGTGCAGTCCGGCTGTGGTCTCCGGCGCATCGCGCGCTGCTTCCCCTGATCCGTGAACCGGCCGCCCACTGGGCGGCCAACGTCTCTATGGTGGCCCCGTCGGCCCCTCGCGACGCTAGGTCGAAAATCCCGCCAGGGCCGGAAGGCAGCAACGGTATCGATCGACGCGGGCGCCGAGGTCAGCCGGCGGGGCCATCGCCTTTTCCGGCGACGCCCGCGCCTCTGGTAGATGCCAACCTTGGTTGGCGTCCTTTGCCGGGCATCGCCCACCACTACCCCGCCGCGGGCGTGCCCTGGTGAAACACCACCCTCCATTCCTGCGCATGCCGTCGCCACAGCGAACTGCGCAACACCCAGCCCTGGGCTTGGCCATCAACGTGATAGCGGCTGCGGTAGCGCACCTGGGCCAGATCCTCGGCCAACAGCCACACCGCGTACTGTTCCGATTCGATCAGCACCTGAGCGCGCTCCAGCGGGATCTCCTGCAACGCCGCATCACGGCCGTAGCATCGCCCGGAACTGCCGATCTCGCTGAAATCCTCGTCCAGAAGTGCCGCCAGTTGCTCGCGATCGGCCCGCACCTGCGGCGCATGCAGCGCGCGTTCCAGCGCCTCCAGCTCGGCAGCCAGCGCCGCGTCGGCGGGCTGGCCAGCACCGCTCACGGCGGATCCTGCACCAGCACGTGCGCTGCAGTGGGGTTGGCCAGCGGCACGCACTGCCCCGGCTGCGCCACACGGTGCCCCCGCGCGGCCAGCGCCTGGCCGTCGGCCGCGCTCGCATAGTGGTAGAGCATCATCCGCGCCTGCAGTTCGGCGCTGTACTCGCGCTCCAGGTCGTCCACGCCAGTATGCGACGGGTTGCCGTGCAGGCCGCAGTCGTGCGCGATCAGTTCATTGTCGTTGGCGAAGCGGGCCAGCATCTCCGGAATCGGCCGGGTATCGCCGCTCCAGGTCAGCGCGCCCTGCAGGCGCAGGCCATAGGCCGTCTCCGGCCAGTGGTGGCGCACCGGGAACACTTCCAGGCGCACGCCCTCATGCCAGAACGCCTCGCCCACCACGATCAGCTGGAACGCATCCCAGAAGTTGGCACCGCCCTCGGCCAGCACGTTCGGGTAGTCCCCGATGCGCTTGTGCAGCAGCGGCACCACGGTGGCAGGCACATACAGGCGCACCTTGCCGCGCCGGTGCACGTTGAAGAAGGTATCGACGAACAGGCGCTCGAAGCCCGCTACGTGGTCCAGGTGCACATGGGTGACGAACAACGCCTGCGGCATGTGGCCGTAGTGCGCCTTGAACGCGGTCAGGCCTTCGCCGCCACAGTCGATGGTCAGCCACGGCCGACCGTCCCGTTCGATCACCGACATCGGCGACCCCAGCTCGACCGCCGACGCATTGCCGACGCCGAGGAAACGCAACGACCAGTCCATCAGGTGCCCCGGTTCCAGGCCATGTCATAGGCGCGGCGCAGCCGCGCGTAATCCTTCTGCACGTCTTCCATGCTGCGCTCGCCGCGCAGCTTGATCAGCGAGCGCAGCAGGCGCTTGAGATTGCGTTCGCGCCAGGCGGTCGCCGGGATGCGGATCACCCCGCGGTCGAAGTCGATCAACCAGCCGTGGCCGTTGCCGTCGAACAGGATGTTGTGCGCATTGAGGTCGGCATGGTCCAGGCCGGCACGATGGAAGCGGGCAATCAGCCGCCCGGTCTCCTCCCACGGTGCGCCCCGCCCCGCGACCAGCGCGCGGTCGGCCAGCGAACGGACACCCTCGATCCGCTCCATCAGGATCGCAGCCCGGTAGCGCAGGCCCTCGCGCATGTAGAACGCCGCCAGTGGCCGGGGCACCGGCAGCTTTTTCTCGCGCAGCGCGCGCATCAGCCGGAATTCGGCGAAGCTGCGCGTCCGGTCCGCGCCGCGCCAGAGGTACTGGTCATGGCTGATCTTCGCCGCCAGGCCACCGCGCAGGTAGTGGCGCAGCACGCTGGCGCCGAACGGCGCATCGACGAACCAGGCGCTGCCACGACCGCCCTCGCCCACCGGCCGAGCCCTGCTGCCCCAGTGCTGGGGCGAGAACAGGCCGATCTCGGCTTGCCGCAGCCGCTCGCGGTCGAACAGAATGGCCCCGATGCCGCGACCCTCGCGGCATGGCGTCAGCGCTTCATTGGCGTCGAATGCGACCATTTCATTGAGTCTAACAACACATGGCATCAGCGTCCTCCTCCTTGTGCCTCCTGCGCCTGTCCGCACTTGGCGATGTCACCCACGTGGTGCCCCTGGTGCGCACCCTGCAGGCTGCGCGCCCGGATACGCCGATCCACTGGATCATCGACAAGGCCGGCCACAAGCTGCTCGACGGCCTGCCCGGTGTCACCTTCCATGCCTACGACAAGAAGAGCGGCATGGCCGGGGTCAAGGAACTGCGCAGGCAGCTGCCGCCGGGGCGCTTCGAAGCGCTGTTGCAGATGCAGGTGGCGTTCCGCGCCAACCTGCTGTCGGCCTTCATTCCCGCAGAGCGTCGCATCGGCTATGACCGCAGCCGCTCGAAGGACCTGCATGGTCTCTTCATCAACGAACGCATCCCCGACCGCCCCGGCATCCATGTGCTGGATGCCATCGGCAGTTTCTGTGAACCCCTTGGCCTGCGCCAGACCGAGGTCAGCTGGGACCTGGCGGTGCCACAGTCCGCGTATGAGTGGGCTGCCGCGCAATGGCAGGACGATGGCCGCCCGGTGTTGATGATCTCGCCCTGTTCCAGCCACGTGCGCCGCAACTGGTATGCAGACCGCTACGCCGCCGTGGCCAACCACGCCGCACAGCGCGGTTGGCAGGTGGTGCTGTGCGGAGGCCGCAGCGAACTGGAGCGCAGCATGGCCGATGCCATCCAGGCGCAGCTGCACACACCGGCGCTTGACCTGGTCGGCAAGGACACCTTGAAGCAGCTGCCGGCGCTGCTGGCCCGCGCCAATCTGGTGATGACCCCGGACTCGGGCCCGATGCACATCGCCAACGCGATGGGCGCCAAGGTACTGGGCCTGCATGCAGCCAGCAACCCGAACCGCAGCGGTCCCTATTCCGACCGCCGCTACTGCGTGGACCGCTACGACGATGCCGCGCGCAAGTACCTGGCCAAGCAGGCCTCGGATCTGAAGTGGGGCACCAAGATCGAGTTCGACGATGTGATGGAACTGATCACCGTGGAAGACGGTATCGCTGCGTTCGAACGCTACGTCGCCGACCACCTGGGGTGAGCAGCAGGCTGCCCCGGATTACGCGCGCTGCGCGTAATCCTGGTAGGACTTCTCTTCCACGTACGCCGAACCCAGCGCCAGGTTGATCGCCTTCTTGATGCGCGCGTTCGTCATTGCGCAGGTAGACGCTGCGCGCCAGGTCGATGAAACCCTGGTCGAACGCCTGCGCCTTCTCTTTCAGGCGGATGTCGTCCTCGATGTCCCACAGCTGCTCGTTGACCGCCTTCAGCTCGGCACGCAGCTTGGCGATGTCCTTCACCGCCGCCGGGTGTGCCATCCAGGTCTGCTCCAGCGCCGACAGTTCTTTGCGCACATTGGCCAGCTTGCCCTCGTCACTGATGCGCTCGGACTTGATCTGCAGGATCGAGATCTTGTCCAGCAGCTCGCCGAAAGAAACGGGGACGAGGATTTCAGCGGTCATGGGGAAAGCTCCAACAGGTGATGCAGGCAGTTTAACCCGCAGCTCGCGATGGAATGGGCAGATCCACGCCATGCGTGGATGAGCCTGCCAGCAGGAACAGCATCCACGCATGGCGTGGATCTACTGATGCACCTGCCCCGACAGGGGCGGGGAGAGGCCGGCAAAGGAAGGGGCCCACAGGTTGCGCAGCAACGTGTGGGGCGACGCGCAGAGCGCGGCGCGTCCCGCGCCAGATTAAAGAAAAAGGGCTGCCTTTCGGCAGCCCTTTTTCTTTAATCTGGCGGAGAGGGGGGATTCGAACCCCCGAGGCGCTATAAACGCCTGCCTGATTTCGAGTCAGGTACATTCAACCACTCTGCCACCTCTCCGGGTGGTCCCCGGCGGACCGGGGACGCGCATCATACGAGGAAGTGAGGCCGACGACAAGTCATTCCGGCCAACGAAGTGAAAATTTCCTGAGCACACGCCTTGCCGGATGCGCGCAGCCACCCGATGATGCCTGTCTCCCCAGCAACACCCCGCCCCAGCGCCCATGATCGAATTCGGACACCTCACCCACCCCGGCATGCGCCGCGAGCTCAACGAGGACACCTACTACGGTGACAGTGAGCTGGCCCTGTGGCTGGTGGCCGACGGCATGGGCGGGCACGCCTGCGGTGAAGTGGCCAGCGCGCTGGCGCGCGAGACCATCGTGCGCGAGATCCGCCGCGGCGCACCGCTGGCGCAGGCCATCCGCACCGCCGACGAAGAGATCATCCGCGCCTCGCGCCGGCGCAACGACACGTTGCCGATGGGCACTACCGTGGTCGCCGCACGGGTACAGGGCAACCGCTATGAAGTGGCGTGGGTTGGCGACAGCCGTGCCTACCTGTGGCGCGACGGACAGCTGGCCCAGCTCAGCCAGGACCACAGCGTGGTGCAGGAGCTGGTCGCGCAGGGCAACCTGACCGCCGAACAGGCGCGTGCGCATCCGCACCGCAACGTGGTCACCCAGGCGCTGGGCGTGACCGATCCGGCGCATCTGAACGTGGCCACCACCAGCGGCGAACTGCGTCCGGGCATGCAGCTGCTGCTGTGCAGTGACGGTCTCACCGAGGAAGTGGACGACCGCAGCATCGCGCGCACCCTCGCCTTCGAGGATGCCAGCGCACAGGAATGCGTGGACACGCTGGTCGCCGCCGCGCTCGATGGCGGCGGCCGCGACAACATCAGCGTGATCCTGGTGCGCTGCCACTAACCGGTAGATCCACGCCATGCGTGGATGCGACGCTGCCGGCCAGCGGCCGGCACTACTCCACTCCAGGCATTACGCGCTGGCGGGCTCTTCCACCTTCGGGCCATCCCACAGCGCGTGGCCAGCCTTCTTGCGCAGCCGCTCCAGTCGCGCCGCATGCGCTTCCAGCTCCGACGGCGTGGCCACCACGCGCGGGCGCGGCAGCAGCTTGCTGGTATCGAAGGCCTGCAGCGCCGCACCGGCAGCGCCGCCATCGTCATCGCCCAGACCGAAGCCGATTTCTTCCTGGCCCGAGGTCAGCGCGATATAGACGTCGCCCAGGATCTGCGCATCGAGCAGGCCGCCATGCAGCGCACGGTGCGAGTTGTCCACGCCCAGCCGCTTGCACAGCGCATCCAGCGAGTTGCGCTGGCCCGGGAAGCGCTCACGCGCCATCACCAGGGTATCGATCACGGCGCAGCGATCGGTGATCTTCCCGTACTGCGGCCCCAGCAGCGACAGCTCGTTGTCGAGGAAGCCGAGGTCGAACGCCGCGTTGTGGATGATCAGCTCGGCGCCATCGATGAAGGCCAGGAACTCGTCGGCGATCTGCGCGAAGTCCGGCTTGTCATCGAGGAACTCCAGGGTCAGGCCGGTGACTTCCTGCGCGCCCTGTTCGAACTCGCAGTCCGGCTTGATGTACTGGTGATAGTTGTTGCCGGTCGGGCGGCGCTTGAACAGCTCCACGCAGCCGATTTCGACGATGCGGTTGCCCTTCTTCCACTCCAGGCCGGTGGTTTCGGTATCGAGGATGATCTGACGCATGGGCTCAGTTTACCGGGCTGGCGTCGCGGATCTGGATCGCCGCGTTGCGGGCCAGCGTATCCACCCGCTCATTGTCCGGGTCGCCGGAGTGACCCTTCACCCAGCGCCAATCGATCTGATGCCGCAGCGTGGCCGCCTGCAGGCGCTCCCACAGCTCGCGGTTCTTTACCGGATCGCCGCCAGCCGTCTTCCAGTTCTTGCGGATCCAGCCCGGCATCCACTGGGTCAGACCCTGCCGCACATACTGCGAATCGGTATAGAGCACGATGTTGCACGGCTCGGTCAGCGACTCCAGCCCGGAAATGGCCGCCATCAGCTCCATCCGGTTGTTGGTGGTGTGCGCCTCGCCACCGCTCAGTTCGCGCTCGTGGCCCTTGTAGCGCAGCAGCGCAGCCCAGCCGCCGGGGCCGGGATTGCCAAGGCAGGAACCGTCGGTGTGGATTTCGATGGTTTTCAATACAACTCCAGAATCAGGTAGCTACGGTGCCGTGCCAGCGCACCGGCAGCGGTTTCGGCCCAGGCAGGGCCAGCGTACGTTTTTCCGCATGGAACAGGCAGGCCGCGCGCAGCGGTGCCCAACCTCCGGGACGACGGCTGCCCGCACCGCGCCAGAGCG
The DNA here is from genome assembly GCF_056481145.1 of Stenotrophomonas sp. 93052_Sma. NCBI lineage: Bacteria > Pseudomonadati > Pseudomonadota > Gammaproteobacteria > Lysobacterales > Lysobacteraceae > Stenotrophomonas > Stenotrophomonas sp. 93052_Sma. The sequence continues at coordinate 1,039,607 of NZ_CM151134.1, read as the reverse complement.
GGCCCAGGTAACGCATATCGTCGCATTCCAGCCCATGACGGCCGAGCAGCAGGCGGATCCGCTGCGGCGTGCGCACCACCAGTCCATGCTGGCGCCATCGCGTGCGATACGGACTGAACGGATTGAGGCTGCTCAGCCACAGATGGCCGCCCGGCATCAGTACGCGCTCGCACTCGTCGAGCAGCCGATCAGCGTCGGCCGCGGTGACATGCTGCAGCACGATCGCATTGACGCTTTCATTGGCCAGCGGCAGCGGCAGCGCACAACGGGTGTCGCCGGCATAGCCCTGCCCCTGCCGGAACAGGCGCAGACCGCGTCCGCCCAACTGTGCATCGTCCAGCCAGGCCGCACTTGGTGCGATCCACAGCCAGGGCTGCGCCGGCAGCACCGACAGCTGCGGCAGCAGCAATTGCCGCTCCAGCACACGCAAGGCCTCCGCCGGTTCGCTGTCGAACCACGGGGTCTGGCTCGCTTGACGGGTGCTCTGCAGCGCGGGCATGGTCCAATTCTATGCGACTGACTGCCCTGCCCGCATTTGCGGATAACTACATCTGGACGCTGATCGACAACGAGGGCGCTGCCGTGGTCGTCGACCCCGGCGATGCCGCGCCAGTGCTCGCACTGGCCGATCAGGGCCTGCGCGTGGACACGATCCTGCTCACCCATCACCACGACGACCACATCGGTGGCGTGCCGGCACTGCAGGCTCGCTTTCCCGGTGTACGGGTCATCGCGCCGGTCGAAGAGCGCATCCCCACGGCCACCGAACGGGTCGGCGAAGGTGAACGCGTTCAGGCACTGGGCCAGACGTTCCACGTACTATCCGTGCCCGGGCATACCCGCAGCCACATCGCGTTTCACACTGCTGAACATCTTTTCAGCGGAGATTCGTTGTTCAGCCTGGGCTGTGGACGCCTGTTCGAAGGTACGCCGTCCCAGCTGCTGGCGTCGATGCGCAAGCTGGGTGCCCTGCCCGCGCAACTGCTGCTTTGTTGCGCTCATGAGTACACCGTGTCAAATGCCGTCTTCGCGCGGCATGTCGACCCCGCCAACGCTGCCCTGTGGCAGCGCCAAGAGGAGGCTTTGGCCATGCGCCGCGATGACCGTTCCACCCTGCCGGTAACCCTGGCCAACGAATTCGACTGCAATCCCTTCCTGCGTGTGCACGCTGCACCGATCCGTGCGTCGGTGTCGGCACACCTGGGCCGTGACGTCGTGGACGACGTCGACGTGATGGCCGGTCTCCGGCACTGGAAAGACGGCTTCCGCGCATGATGCGCCGAAGTCTGCCGCTGGCCCTGGGCCTTGCCCTGGGGCTGGCCGGAACCGCGGGCGCACAGTCGCTGGGCGCCGGCATCAGCCAGAACCTGACCGCCGCTGCGGCGCTGCCGCTGGATCCGTCCGCGCTGCCTGCGCCCTCGGTGCGCAATGGCCAGGAGATCTTCACCAGCTTCCGCGACGGCCTGGCCGAGCCCAGCTGCGATGCCGAGGCTACCAGCCCGCGCTGGCAGAAGCAGTTCGCCCACGCCCCCTCGCGCCTGGCCAACCAGGATGACGATGCGCTGGTGCTGTTCGGCTATGTGGTCGAAGAGCTGCGCAAGGCGAACCTGCCCACCGAATTCGCGCTGATCCCGTTCGTGGAAAGCGGCTATCGGCCCAATGCCCGCAACGGCAGCGGCCCGACCGGCCTGTGGCAGTTCATCGCCACCACGGCGCGCAACCACCGCGTCCCCATGGCCAACGGCTACGACGGCCGCCTGTCGGCGGTTGATTCCACCCAGGCCGCGGTGCGCTACCTGAAGACCCTACATGGCATGTTCGGCGGCGACTGGCGCCTGGCCACCATGGCCTACAACGCCGGCGAGTACCGGGTGCTGCAGTCCATGCGCAAGGCCGGCATGAACGCGCAGAACGCCAAGCCGGCAGCCCTGCCGGGGCTGTCGCCGGTTACCCATGCCTATGTCGAGAAGCTGCATGCCCTGGCCTGCGTGCTGGAAGACGTGGAGGACCAGCCTCGCGTGATGGCCTCGCTGGACCGCACAGTGCCGGTGTTGAAGGACCACACCCTGCCAGCCGGCACCAGCGTCCAGCAGTGGGCCGCACAGCGCGCCCTGGACCCCGCCAGGATCGCCCGCCTCAACCCGGCCCTGGCCGCCGGCAACCGCGCTTCGGGAACCACCCGGGTCCTGGCCCCGGTCTCGGCCGCCAATGCGACGGTGACGGAAGCCGCGACCACGCTGGTGGCCAGCACCGCACCGGTTGCCACGACCACGCCGACGCCGCAGGTGGCCAAGGCCGTGGCCGCGATCGCCGACCGCCCGCGCAGCCGCCGCCACACCGTGCGTGATGGCGAGTCGGCCTGGACCATCGCCCGCCGCTACGGCATGCCGGTAAAGGCCCTGCTGTCGCTGAACGGCCTGAGTGGCAGCAGCGTGCTGAAGCCCGGCGCAGTGCTGCGCGTCGAGGACTGACGCGCTCCAACCCCGCTGTATCTACTCTTTGTAGAGTCGAGCGATGCTCGACTGCATCTGCACGACTCTACAAAAGGCGGTCGAGCAAGCTTGACCACTACCAAAGCTCAAGCGCGCCACAGACGACGCGAAGTGACTCGTCCTGCCATAGGTTGACACCGATGGGTGGATGGTCCGGCCGCCGTCAGGCGGCCAAAGACGCCCGATGCATCGCATCGGGCGTCTGCATTTTAAGGGACAGGTGGGGGCGCTCAGCGTTGTAGATGTCTACGGCCTCAGCCACCATCTGGCGGGCTTGCCCCAGGTCCCGTGGGCGATGAAGCAGGAACTCGCACTTGAGGATCCCGTTGACTCGCTCTGCCAGAGCGTTCTGATAGCAGTCGTAGCCGTCGGTCATCGAGCAGGTCAGGCCGTGCCGCGCATGGATCTTCTGGTAGTAATCCGAGCAGTACTGGATTCCACGATCAGAGTGATGGATCAGCTTCTGCGGTGTCTTTCTCCCTTTCAGCGCCATCTCCAGCGCCTGAGCTACCTGCTCTGTCTGTAGCGTTTCATGCACGCTCCAGCCCACGATCTTGCGCGACCAGGCATCGGTGACCAGGCTCAGATACACGAACTTCCCCTGCGTCGGCAGATAGGTGATGTCCGCCACCCACACCTGCTCGCTACCGGTTGGTATTACGCATCCTTGGCCAGGTTTGAGCAGATTCGGATGCCTGCGAAAGCGATGATGGCTGTCGGTAGTCTTGTGATAAGCCCGACGTTTCGGTACCAGCAGGCGCGCTTCCCGAAGTACGTCAAACAACCGGTCACGTCCCATGGTGATTCCCGCCGCCTGCAGCTTCGGTCCGATCAAATGGTGCAACTTGCGCGTCCCGATCCGTGGCTGCCGCACGCGGCAATCGCTCACCAGCGCCAGTGCTTTGGTCTCGCTGGCGCGTCGTCGTTGATGCCGGCACCCCGCTTGATAGAACGCCTGTCGACTGATGCCGAAATGGCGGCAAGCCCTTGCCACGCTTACGCCTTTGAGGCGCCCTTGCGTGAGGACTTGCCTGAAGGCTTTTTTACGATGCGCACCCCGTAATCCTCTTTGAGGACATCCACGATGGCTTCGAAAAGCTGTGCTTTCTCGTTGGCCTCCCGCAACTGGACCTGCAGGGCCTTGATCTGTTGTTCCGGCGTCAGCGGCGTGGCCGGTCCACTTTTGGGAGAAGTCGTCATGGGGGCAGATGATGCACCACCTGACCAATCCTGCCGACCATGGCGGCGAAGCCACTTCAGAACCGTGCTGCTACCTTGGATACCGTATCGCTCCTGAGCCTTCTTATAGGTCAGTTCTCCACGCTCGACCTGATCGACCACGGACAACTTGAAGGCCAGCGAGTAATCCCGCTGACTGCGCCTGATTGTTGATTTCATTGAACATTCCTTTTCCAGAGGGAAAAGGTGTCAACCCAATTCAGGACGGGTCAAAGGCACAAAAAAGGCCCGGCATTGCCGGGCCTTCTTCGATCCTGCCCCGCCGCGAGGCTTACAGGTTCTCTTCGGTGGTCTGGATCACGAACTTCCTGCGCATCGCCTCGACGTAGGCCTTGGCTGCGGCCATGCCGTCGATCTGGCTCAGCTGATCCTTGAGCTGCTTCTGCTGCTCGGCGGTCACTTCCTTGATGTCGCCCGGGTTGACCTTGTTCACGGCGAACAGCAGCGCGTGGCCGTTGACGTCGACCTTGCCGTAGCTCGGCTTGCCTTCCGCCGGCACCGGCGCACTGAAGATCGCGCGGTTGATTTCCGGGGTCGGCACCGGCTGGCTGCGCGGCAGGCCCGGCATCGGGCTCAGCTGCAGCTTCTCGCTGGCGGCCAGCGACTGCAGGGTGGCGCCCGCCTTCAGCTTGGCCAGCACGGCGTCGGCGGCCTTGTCGCTGGCCTGGCGCTGGCGGTCGGCACGGATCGCGGCGATCACCTGCTCACGCGCCTTGTCCAGCGGCATCGCCTGCTCCGGGGTATGCGCGGCCACGCGGATGACCACGCTGTGGTTGGTGGCACCGCCCAGGGCGATCGGGTCGCTGGCAGTACCATCCTGCACCAGCACTTCGGAGAAGGCCGCACGCAGCACAGCCGGATCGGTGGCGATGCCACTGGCGGTTGCGCGGGTGATCGGGCCCAGGGTCTGCAGCGGCAGGTTTACTTCCTTGGCCGCAGCAGCCAGATCACTCGGGCTCTTGTTGATGGCATCGACCAGGTGGCCGGCCAGCTCGTTGAAGCCGCGCTCGCCGTCGGCCTTCAGCTGCTCGGCGGCCAGCGTGTCACGCACTTCCTCGAACGACTTGCCTTCGCCGCCACGCACCGCGGCGACCTTGATGATGTGGTAGCCGAAGTCGGTCTTGACCGGGCCGATCACGTCACCCGCCTTGGCGGCGAACAGGGCGTCTTCGAATGGCTTGACCATCGCGCCACGCTCGACCCAGCCCAGATCACCGCCCTGGTCCTTCGAACCCGGGTCTTCCGAATTGGCCTTGGCCAGTGCAGCGAAGTCGGCACCCGCCGCCTTGGCTTCGGTGGCGATCTTGTTCGCCTTGGCTTCGGCACCGTCACCGGTGATCAGGATGTGCGCGGCCTGGCGCTGTTCCGGCGAAGTGAACTTCGCCTTCTCGTCCTCATAGCGCTTGCGCAGGGTCGCTTCGTCGGCCGCGGTCGGTGCCGGCAGGTTGGCGCCATTGATCTCGACGTATTCCAGCGACACGCTTTCGGCCTGGCGGAAATCCTTGCCGTGGCTGTCGTACCACTGCTTGATCTGCTCATCGGTGACCGGCGCGGTATCGGCCGGAACCTCCGGCAGCGCGGCCAGTTCGACGTCGCGGGTCTCACCCAGCAGCTTCAGCAGGCGCTCGGTCTCGGCCTGGGTGACGAAGCCCGAATTCTGCAGGCCCGACGGGATCACCGACTGCTGCAGGCTCTCGCGCACCAGCTCCTGGAACTGCGTGGGGGTACGCGGCGGATTGCCACCGGCCAGAGCCAGGCGGTAGTTGTTCTCGTTGAACTTGCCGTTCGAATCGAGGAAGGCCGGGATGGTGGCGATGTACTCGCGCACCGCGCCATCGCCGATCACAACACCGGCCTGCTCGCCCACCAGGCGCACGACCTGCTCGTCGATCAGCTGATCGAGCACGGCCATCTTGTTTTCAGTGCTTTCGAACGCGCGCGGGTCGAAGTTCTCGCCCTGCTGCTGGCGCTCACGCATGCGCTCCTGCTCGAAGCGGGTGCGGAAATCCTGCGCGCTGATCTCGTGGTGCTGCCACAGCATGCGCACCGGCCACCACGACGGTGCCGAACGCCACCAGGTCGGAGGCGCGGAAACCTTGGCCACGTTCTGTGCGCCAACGCCACCCAGGTAGCTGTTGTCGATCACGAACAGGAACGGAATCATCAGCAGCCCCAGGATCACGGTGACGATCCAGCCTGAGGTCTTGTCGCGGAGTTTCTGCAGCATGGTGAGGAATCACAAGGCCTGATTGGCGAGCCCGGCAGTGTAACCCGCTTCGTCGCAGGGACCAAAAGCAGCGCCGGCGTGGCCTGCGCCGATCTCCGCGGACCTGTGCCGTCAGCACCTCGGCAGGCCTGCCGCAGGGCACAAAGAAAAAGCCCCCGGCTTGCGCCGAGGGCTTTTAAAGTTGGCGGAGCGGACGGGACTCGAACCCGCGACCTCCGGCGTGACAGGCCAGCATTCTAACCAGCTGAACTACCGCTCCGCGCTGAAACTTTGCAGGCGCCCAGTATATCCGAAGACTCCCTGGAAACCCAGCCCGATGAACACTTTTTTCAAAGTTTTTTCACAGGGACTTAAGAATTCTGCAATGGCGGAGCGGACGGGACTCGAACCCGCGACCTCCGGCGTGACAGGCCAGCATTCTAACCAGCTGAACTACCGCTCCGTTCTTGCAAAAACCTTTTCGCCTTCCTTCCGAACCTGTCGGTGAGAAGACAAGGCCCCCAGCTTTAGGCCGGGGGCCTCGATGTAGTGGCGGAGCGGACGGGACTCGAACCCGCGACCTCCGGCGTGACAGGCCAGCATTCTAACCAGCTGAACTACCGCTCCGCATTGTTGCTATTTCCTGTTTTCCCACCGGCCTGAACCGGGGAGAAAACAAAGCCTCCAGCTTTTGGCCGGAGGCCTCGTTGAATGGCGGAGCGGACGGGACTCGAACCCGCGACCTCCGGCGTGACAGGCCAGCATTCTAACCAGCTGAACTACCGCTCCACACTCAAACTTTTACCGCGGTGCTGTGGTGGGTGCTGAGGGTTTCGAACCCCCGACCCTCTCCGTGTAAAGGAGACGCTCTACCGCTGAGCTAAGCACCCCAGCGAGCCGCTTAGTTTACAGCATCCTTCAGGGCCTTACCAGCCTTGAACGACGGATTCTTCGAAGCAGCGATCTTGATGGTGTCGCCGGTCTTCGGGTTGCGGCCGGTGCGGGCAGCACGGTCGCGGACCTGGAAGGTACCGAAGCCAACCAGGGTGACCGCATCGCCGTCCTTCAGCGCCTTGGTGACGGCAGCAACGACGGCATCGACAGCGCGGCTGGACTCGGCCTTGGTCAGGTCGGCAGCTTCAGCAACGGCATCGATCAATTCGGTCTTGTTCATTCTCTACAACTCCTTTGGCGGTGGGTTCCGCTTATTCGACAGGGAAGCAACCGCACGCCTTCTGCATGCGGCCGCCATGTGGAAACGGTTCGCCGATTCAGTCATCGCTGACAGCGATCACTCATTCGCGAGTGCTGCTTTTATACCAGTGGCCCTACCCCCACGCAAGCTGGAAAGCCAGCAACGACGCGGGTTTCGGGCCATCGGACAGCGCGCGTCAATGCTTGACGCGCGCTTCCACTCGGTTTGGCCTTGCTGCGCACCGTGACACGCTGCGCACTCTTGCGCGCCTTCTTCGGTGCCAGCGGGCGCTCCAGCGCCAGGTCCAGGACTTCTTCGATGTACTTCACCGGCACGATCTCCAGATCGCGGGTGACGTTGGCCGGAATGTCTGCAAGGTCTTTGCGGTTCTCTTCCGGAATGATGACCGTGCGGATACCACCGCGCAGTGCGGCCAGCAGTTTCTCCTTCAAGCCACCGATGGCGGTGACACGACCACGCAGGGTGATCTCACCGGTCATCGCCACGTCGGCACGCACCGGCACCTTGGTCAGCATCGACACCAGCGAGGTGACCATTGCCGCACCGGCACTCGGTCCGTCCTTCGGCGTGGCACCATCGGGCACGTGCAGGTGCACGTCGTGCTTCTGCAGGAAGTCGCTGTCGATGCCAAAGCCCACGGCGCGCGAACGCACCACCGACAACGCCGCCGACGCCGATTCCTTCATCACGTTGCCGAGCTGGCCGGTCAGGATCAGCTGGCCCTTGCCCGGCACCAGCGTCGATTCGATCTGCAGCAGATCGCCACCGACTTCGGTCCACGCCAGGCCGGTGACCAGGCCGATCTCGTTCTCTTCCTCGGCGCGGCCGAAATCGAAGCGACGCACACCCAGGTACTTGTCCAGGTTCTTGCTGGACACGCTCACCAGCGCCTTGGACTTCTTCGCGCCCTTCTTCGCCTTCACCGGCTGCGGACCGGCCAGCGCGATCTCCTTCACCACCTTGCGGCAGATCTTGGCGATCTCGCGTTCCAGGTTGCGCACGCCCGATTCGCGCGTGTAGTAGCGCACGATGTCCTGGATCGCATCGCTGCCGATCTCCAGCTCTTCCGGCTGCAGGCCGTTGGCCTTGATCTGCTTCGGCACCAGGTAGCGGGTCGCGATGTTGAGCTTCTCGTCCTCGGTGTAGCCGGGGATGCGGATCACTTCCATGCGGTCCAGCAGCGGGCCGGGAATATTGAGCGAGTTCGAGGTGGCCACGAACATCACTTCGGACAGGTCCAGGTCCACTTCCAGGTAGTGGTCGTTGAACGCGTTGTTCTGCTCCGGGTCGAGCACTTCCAGCAGCGCCGACGACGGATCGCCACGGAAGTCCATCGACATCTTGTCGATCTCGTCGAGCACGAACAGCGGGTTCTTGCTGCCGACCTTGTTGAGGTTCTGCACGATGCGGCCCGGCATCGAACCAACGTAGGTACGACGGTGGCCACGGATCTCGGCTTCATCGCGAACGCCGCCCAGCGACATGCGCACGAACTTGCGGTTGGTAGCCTTGGCGATGGACTGGCCGAGCGAGGTCTTGCCCACGCCCGGCGGCCCGACCAGGCACAGGATCGGGCCCTTCATCTGCTTCACGCGCGACTGCACCGCCAGGTATTCAAGGATGCGCTCCTTGACCTTCTCCAGGCCGTAGTGGTCGGCGTCGAGGGTGTCCTGTGCGGCCTTCAGGTCCTTGCGCACCTTGCTGCGCTTCTTCCACGGCACGCCCAGCAACCACTCCAGGTAGTTGCGCACGACGGCCGCTTCAGCCGACATCGGCGACATCTGCTTGAGCTTGTTCAGTTCGTTGCGCGCCTTGGCTTCAACGGCCTTCGGCATGCCGGCTTCGGCGATCTTGCGGGCCAGTTCTTCCAGCTCGCCCGGTGCGTCGTCCAGGTCACCCAGTTCCTTCTGGATGGCCTTCATCTGTTCGTTGAGGTAGTACTCGCGCTGGCTCTTCTCCATCTGCGACTTCACGCGCCCGCGGATGCGCTTCTCCATCTGCTGCACGTCGATCTCGCCGTCGACCAGGCCGACCAGCATTTCCAGGCGGTCGCCCACGGCCAGCGTTTCCAGCAGGCGCTGCTTGTCGGCCAGGCGCACGCTGATGTGCGCGGCGATGGTGTCGGCCAGGCGGGCCGGCTCATCGATGCCCGACAACGTCTGCAGCAGCTCCGGCGGCAGCTTGCGATTGGTCTTCACGTACTGCTCGAACAGCGACATCAGCGAGCGGGCGATCGCCTCCACCTCGCGTGCTTCGCGCTCGTCGGTGGCGTCGATCTCCACGGCCTGGCCGTGCAGCGAGCCGTTGCGCTCGTCGACGTGGGTGACCTGCACGCGCGACAGTCCTTCGACCAGCACCTTGATGGTGCCGTCGGGCAGCTTCAGCAACTGCAGCACCTGCGCCAGCGTACCGACCTGGTAGAGGTCGGCCGCATGCGGGTCGTCGGTCTCGGCCGACTTCTGCGCCAGCAGCAGGATGCGCTTGTCCGCCTCCATTGCCTGTTCGAGCGCGTGCATGGACTTGTCACGGCCGACGAACAGCGGGATGACCATGTGCGGGAACACCACTACGTCGCGCAGCGGCAGGACCGGCAGGTCGAGGGTTTCACTTGGGGAACGGGCCATGGGGGCTCCAGGGAAGGGGGAAAACCGCCTCCGGGAGGGCATCTTCCGGAGACAAAAAAAGCCGATGGCCCCGTTATGGGGCCATCGGCTTTCAGATGCAAGGCATTCCTTGAAAATCCTTTCCAATCAACAACCTGGAAGGATCACTCGGCGCCTGCGGCCTTCTGTTCAGGGGCCGCCGGGGACTGGTAGATCAGGTACGGCTCGGACTTGTGCTCGATCACCGACTCGTCCACCACCACCTTGCTGACGTTTTCCTGCGACGGCAGGTCGTACATGGTGTCCAGCAGGACCGATTCGACGATGGTGCGCAGGCCACGGGCACCGGTCTTGCGCTTGAGCGCCTTCCTGGCGATGGCCGACAACGCGTCCGGACGGAACTCCAGTTCCACGTTCTCCATCTCGAACAGCTTCTTGAACTGCTTGGTGATGGCGTTCTTCGGCTCGGTCAGGATCTTGATCAGGGCCGGCTCGTCCAGCTCCTCCAGGGTCGCCACCACCGGCAGGCGACCGACGAACTCCGGAATCAGGCCGAACTTGATCAGGTCTTCCGGCTCGACTTCGGCCAGCACCTTGCCCACTTCCTGCTTGCGCTCGCTGCTCTTCACCTTGGCGCCGAAGCCGATGCTGCCGACGTCGGTGGAGCGGGCCTGGATCACCTTGTCCAGACCGGCGAACGCGCCGCCGCAGATGAACAGGATGTTCTTGGTGTCCACCTGCAGGAATTCCTGCTGCGGGTGCTTGCGGCCGCCCTGCGGCGGAACGCTGGCCACGGTGCCTTCGATGAGCTTCAGCAGGGCCTGCTGCACGCCTTCGCCGGACACGTCGCGGGTGATCGACGGGTTCTCGCTCTTGCGCGAGATCTTGTCGATTTCATCGATGTAGACGATGCCCTGCTGTGCCTTCTCGACGTCGTAGTCGCACTTCTGCAGCAGCTTCTGGATGATGTTCTCCACGTCCTCGCCCACGTAACCGGCTTCGGTCAGCGTGGTGGCGTCGGCCATGGTGAACGGCACGTTGAGCAGGCGGGCCAGGGTCTCGGCCAGCAGCGTCTTGCCCGAACCGGTCGGGCCGACCAGCAGGATGTTCGACTTCGCCAGTTCGACGTCGTCGTTCTTCTGCCGGCTCTCGATGCGCTTGTAGTGGTTGTACACGGCCACGGCCAGGGTGCGCTTGGCACGGTTCTGGCCGATCACGTACTGGTCGAGGACCTCGAGGATCTCGCGCGGCTTGGGCAGCGAACTGCGCGCCGACTGCGCCTTTTCCTCAAGTTCCTCACGGATGATGTCGTTGCACAGCTCCACGCACTCATCGCAGATGAATACGCTCGGACCCGCAATCAGCTTGCGCACTTCATGCTGGCTCTTGCCGCAGAAAGAGCAGTAGAGGATCTTGCCGGTGTCCGTGGAACGACCTTGGCGGTCTTCGCTCATGCTTCGCTTACCCAGTTACCCCACCCGCTGAACGGGGGTTCGATTCGAGAATAGCACAGGGCCGAGGGGACACCAGTCCCACCCGACCCTGCAGGAACGGGGCCTCCCTGGCCCCGTGAAGGCCGGTCAGCCAGCCTGGATCGACTCATCCGGACGACGCTCCAGGACCTGGTCGACCAGACCATAGGCCTGCGCCTCGAAGGCGCTCTTGAAGTTGTCGCGCTCGGTGTCGCGGGCGATCGTCTCCAGCGACTGGCCGGTGTGCTTGGCCAGCACTTCATTCAGGCGCGAACGCAGGGTCAGGATCTCGCGCGCGTGGATGTCGATGTCGGTGGCCTGGCCCTGGTAGCCGCCCAGCGGCTGATGGATCATCACGCGCGAGTTCGGCAGCGCATAGCGCTTGCCGGCTTCGCCCGCGGCCAGCAGCAGGGCGCCCATCGAGGCGGCCTGGCCGATGCAGGTGGTGCTCACATTCGGCTTGATGTATTGCATGGTGTCGTAGATCGCCATGCCGGCGGTGACCACGCCACCCGGCGAGTTGATGTAGATGTTGATGTCCTTTTCCGGGTTTTCCGATTCCAGGAACAGCAACTGCGCCACCACCACGTTGGCCATGTGATCGTCGATCGGGCCCACGAGGAAGATCAGGCGCTCCTTCAACAGGCGCGAATAGATGTCGTAGGCACGCTCGCCGCGGCTGGTCTGCTCGACCACCATCGGAACCAGGTTCAGGGCTTTGGTTCGGTTGTCCATTACGTGAGGTACCTATCTTGGGGGGCAACAACCCCGCGCCGGCAAAGGCGCGGGGCATCCGGTGATCCGCCCGGGCTTACTGGCGGATCGCGTCCTGGAACGACAGCTTCTCTTCGGTGTGCTGGGCACGCTCGGCGATCCAGTCGATCACCTGCTCTTCCATCACACGGTTCTGCAGGCCAGACATCAGCTGGGGGTCGTTGCGGTACATCTCAATGACCTGTTCCGGCTCTTCGTAGGTCGAAGCGATCAGACGCATCGTTTCGTTCAGGCGCTTGGCTTCCAGGCGCAGGTCGTTGATACGGGCCACTTCACCGACCAGCAGGCCGACCAGCACGCGCTTGGCGGCGGCGTCCTTGAAGCCCTCATGGGCATCTGCCGGGATTTCGCCGACGTTCTGGCCATTGCGGCGGATCTGCTCGACCTGCTGGGCCAGCATGGCGCGGGCTTCGTTCTCGACCAGGCGCGGCGGCATTTCCACCGAGGCGTAGGCCGCGATCAACTGCTCGCCCACTTCACGGCGCAGGCGGTTCATCAGGGCACCCTTCAGCTCGCGCTCCAGGTTGGCGCGGATGTCGCTGCGGAACTGCTCGACGTCGCCACCCTTCACGCCGAAGCTCTTGATGAAGGCTTCGTCGACCGCCGGCACGACCGGCTCGGACACTTCGGCAACCTTGACGGTGACCTGCACGGTCTTGCCGGCCAGCACCGGCACGCGCCAGTCAGCCGGGAACTCGACGTCCAGGGTCTTTTCTTCGCCCTTGGCCAGGCCGACCAGGCCCTTTTCGATGGTGTCGAACATCATGCCCTGGCCGAGCACGATCGAACCCTTCTCGGTGCCCTCGGCCGGCAGGCGCTCTTCGCCGGCCTGCGACCAAGTTTCCACCGCGACCAGGTCACCGTCCTGCGCGCCACGGCTGACCGGGGCCCAGGTACGACGCTGGTTCTGCAGGTTCTCGATCATCTGGTCGATGTCGGCGTCGGTGATCTCGGCGCTGTGGCGCACGACGGTCAGCTTGCTGACGTCGATGTCGCCGAAGTCCGGCACCACTTCCACGGTGGCCACGAAGGAGAACTCACCCTCGTCGCCCTTGTCGATGCGCGGGCTGCCGACGATGCGCAGGTCGTGCTCGCGCACGGCGGCATCGAAGGTCTCGCGCAGCAGGCCGTCCAGCGCCTCGCCACGGACCTGCGCGCCGAAGCGCTGCTCGATCACCTTGGCCGGCACCTTGCCCGGACGGAAACCCTTGATGCGGGTGGTGCGGGCGATTTCGCCCAGGCGGCCGACGATGTGGCTCTGCAGACGCTCTTCCGGCAGCGAGAAGCTCAGGCGGCGTTCCAGGTTGCCGGTGGATTCGATCGAAGCTTGCATGTTGACTCCTGCCACCGGTGGCCCAGGCCCCCGGCTCGATGATTGGGATGAAACGGTTGTAAGGACACGACGTCTGGGACGCGCCTGCTTGCCGCAGCCCTTTAGTTTCGCCCAATTCGGCCTGCACTGCCAGCGCGTGCCGGTCAAGGGGGCGCCGATGGCCCGATCAGGGCGGGGGACAGGCCGGCACTGGTGCGAAAGGGGGGACTCGAACCCCCACGCCTTGCGGCACTGGAACCTAAATCCAGGGCGTCTACCAATTCCGCCACTTTCGCGTGGCCGGCTCAGGCGTTCATTGTCGCAGGCGGGGGCTGGAAGCGGAAGGCCTGCACAAAACTGAATCTGCCGCGATGCGCGGCCCCTGCATCGCTGCCGCCCCGGCGGGCGCACCACCCGCCAGGACGACTGCGGCTTACTGCTGCGGTACAGCGCGGGCCGGTGCCATGCCTGCATGTTCGGCGGGCGCCTCCCCCTTGCGGATCTCCACGCCCCCGTCATCGGTGCGCCGCAGAGCCACCGACTCCGGCATGGCCTTGCGCACATCCACCGAACCGTCCGCATTGCGCTGCACATCCACCGCGTCAGGCAGGACCTCCGCTTCCGCAGGCTGAGCCGGCTGCATCTGCATGGCGTCACCCACCGGGCGCGCCGGAGTGCTCTCCGTGCCCGCGTCGCGTTCAACGGTCTTCGCGGGATCATTGGCTGGTGCGCAGGCAGCCAGCACCATCAACGCGAAGGGAACCCACAGCGTGCGGTGCAATCGATTGATATCAGCCATCAACATCTTCCTTCGTGCATGCGCCATCGGCGCGGAAGATCCATTGGGTGCGATACAGGACGCGATGCGGTGAGAAGCAGCGCACAGCATTGAAAACACTGATGACGCGTATGTCCCTGATTTCAGCATCGCTTCAGTAGATTCACGCCATGCGCCGTTTCAGCAGATCCACACCATGCGTGGATGAAGCGCAACCCGGCGCGCAGACAAGAAAAAAGCCACTTGGATGACCAAGTGGCTTTCGTCTGGTGGGCTGTCAAGGATTCGAACCTTGGACCTATTGATTAAGAGTCAACTGCTCTACCAACTGAGCTAACAGCCCGAAATCGGGGCGCGAATTATGACCCGATCCGCTCGGTGGGTGCAAGCACTTTTTTCAACATCGTTGAAACCAGCACTGCGGTCCCGCTGCATTGCAGATCCACGGCCAAGCGGGGCTCTGCAACCCGTGATCCATCGAAACGATGGGAGTCACACTTATAATAAAAAAGCCACCTGGGATACCAGGTGGCTTCTGTCTTGGTGGGCCGTCAAGGATTCGAACCTTGGACCTATTGATTAAGAGTCAACTGCTCTACCAACTGAGCTAACGGCCCGTGAAACTCAGACGCACATTGTAGCGTGCTTTCTGTTTATTGCAATACCGTTTCGGCTGCGCCGATGCGGTTGAATCAGTGGGGTGGCTGAGGGGATTCGAACCCCCGACCACCGGAATCACAATCCGGTACTCTAACCAACTGAGCTACAGCCACCACTGAAACTTTCGCTCCACCGCCGATGAGGCTGACGCTGGACCTTGATGCTTTGCTAGCGGGTGGAACCAGAAGTCCGTCCCCCGAAGCGAGTCCGGCATTTTCCGGGAGTCGCGAAGGAATTGCAAGCACTTCTTCACATTGATGTGCAGGGGCCGGAACAGGAGATCAATGCTGCTCCGCCGAGGTCACGCGCGCGATGTCCGCATGCCCATCCAG
Source organism: Stenotrophomonas sp. 93052_Sma (assembly GCF_056481145.1). NCBI lineage: Bacteria > Pseudomonadati > Pseudomonadota > Gammaproteobacteria > Lysobacterales > Lysobacteraceae > Stenotrophomonas > Stenotrophomonas sp. 93052_Sma. The sequence continues at coordinate 1,024,523 of NZ_CM151134.1, read as the reverse complement.
GAATGACAGCGTGGCCTCCCCTTTCGGCGTGACCTGCAGCTGCAGGCGTGGCTGGCCCGCTCCGTCGAGCAACTGAAGCATCACGTTGCGCGACTGCCTCCTGCCAAGAAGCAACTCGACGGGTAATCGCTTGCAGACCCTGCGCGTGCAAGCGCTCATCGTCGGCCCAGAACATCGGTCGCAACTGTCCATCGGCGACATCGTTTCGATCAAGTCGAACGACGTGTTGCGTTCGGCCGTCACCCCCATCAGCAGGCCAGCAAACGCCCGCAAGGCGACACCGCCGCGGCAGAAGGTAAGCCGCCGTTGGCGCCTGCGCCGCCGATGTACTTCGACCAGCACCTGCTTCACCTCACCCACGCCGTTCGAATCTGCATCCATCCCGAGCTAGAGAAGGCGCGTGCCGCACGCACCGGATGTCAGGCGCTGGCGAACAGCCCGCCTGTCGTCGGGCACGCCCCGAGAGCATGAACGTTTAGTGAACAAATCGTGAATGAATCTCAAATAGGAATGGGGGAGATCCATTCATACAACGTTAGCTGCAGGACATGGAACGCAGGGCGCGCGTTTGCAACCATGCCGATTCCTGCAATGAAGGTGAGATCAATAGATGAGCAAGCGGCTAATCGGATTCGTCGCGCTGGCAGCCGTGCTGGCAGTGGCAGCCGTTGCAATGTCCGGCTACCGGCAGCAGGCAACTGCGGATGCCACGGCAGAGGAATCCGGGAAGAGTGGCAGCCTCGATGAACGGCCTGACCAGGGAAGGCAGCTTCCGGCGTCAGGTGCGGCGGCCGCGCAAAGGCTTGAGCGGGACAACAAAATCCCGCCGGGCTCGTACAAGGCCGTGGGCCCCAAGGCCTACGAAATCGTAAGAGGCAATGAGTTCCGGCCTCCCGGTGACGCGCTTGCCCACGTCAAGCAACTGATGCTGCGCTCCGAATCCGGAGATGCCACGGCAACCTACGAAATCTATCGAACCATCGAGCAATGCCAGACCTTCATCTCGGATCGCGCTGACAAGCTGGCGGATTCGGCCACCACGGTCGGGGCCGGCAACTGGTTCCTGGAGCGGTCGGAACGAATCCTCAAAGAGTGTGAGTCGCTGGCTCTGGATCAGGACATCTATCACGCCGATTGGCTTTCGAAGGCCGCCGCCATGGGCTCGCAGGAAGCGATGCGCGCCTACTCGCGATCGCCGGAGAAAGTCATCGGTTCGCTTGATGACGCAATCCGTGATCCCGCGGCGCTCGAGGCGTGGAAGGACACCGCCACCGGATATCTGCGCGAACTGGAATCACAAGGGAACGTCAATGTCATCAGCGACATGGCGATGGCCTACACCTATGGCGGCATCGTTCCTGCGGACCCCGTTGCGGCCCTGGCGTACACCCGCGTCCTCAACCGGCTGGACCCACGTTTTGCCACCACCAATGACATTGCCAACCATGAGAAAAACCTGAGCAGCCAAGAGAAAGAGAAAGCCCGCATTTCATCGAACGAAATCTTCAAGAACTGTTGCATCCCACGATAAGGACCTATTGTGAAAGCTAGACTGATTGGGATTATCCCTTCGCTTGGTAGAAACTCCATTCCCGCCATTGCAGGCGTGCTGCTGTTCATGGCGGCCGGGAGCCTTCAAGCGAAAAAGCTTCCTGGCGTCATCAACTGCACCGCCGGATGCACGCTGACAACCCCGTATCCCGATCCGGTGACCAACCAGCAGCTTTCCCAAGAGGTCCAGAAGCTCAATGACGGCCGGACCACGGTCTGGACTGCCCAGACGCGCGTCCAGTCCGGCGATGTCCTGACCGTCTGTAACGGTATTTCCTGCGTCAACTACACGTGGCGAGGTGCAGGTTTCGACTCCGGCGAAGTGATTTCGACCGTCCTCCCGCCCAACTCCCGCGGTGGTGGCGGCGGCGGTGGTGGTGGCGGCGGTGGTGGCGGTGGCAGCGGCCCGATCAGCGGCGGCTGCCACGGCAACTGCGGCGGTGGCGGCAAGGTGCGGGTGGGCGAACTGGAACAGATGTGATCCATCCGGGGTGCACTCGACCAGAGTGCACCCATCGCGACCATCGCGACATGGAAAAGGCCAGCGCATAGCGCTGGCCTTTTTTCGTTGCCGGGCGCATTGCCCCATCCCAGGCGGCGCTGCTCAAGCACCTGCGGAGTGAGCCGATCGTCGCCAGATGCCGGTCAACCGCAACCTGCATGACATCACGCCGTGCGACTGCACCCCATACAAAGGGTATCTTTCATCGAAAAATAGGAAGGTGGAATGCTCGCCACCCAGGATTGCGCAACCATCGAATGGGAACCGGTGTTCACGGGCGTGAGCGCATAAATCATTGATTCCAATGGCGCGCCCGACAGGAATCGAACCTGTAACCGCCGGCTTAGAAGGCCGGTGCTCTATCCAGTTGAGCTACGGGCGCCCGAACCGGAACGGTGTCCAATCCGACGTTATGTGGGATTGGTCGGGGTAGAGGGATTCGAACCCCCGACATCCTGCTCCCAAAGCAGGCGCGCTACCAGACTGCGCTATACCCCGGTCTTGCAATCCCCTCGGGCCATGCCCGGGGAGCTGGTCATTGTCGCCAAGCGCATTGGGAACTGTCAACGCAGGATGCGTAGATCCGGCACCTGCCACAACGCCGAAAGCAGTCATCGGCTATGCTCACGCCCATCGGCCGGATGGCCGTCCTGACCCTCATTCGCACGGAGAACGCGTATGCGCAGCGGCAACCCGGCTCTTTCCGAGTCCACCTTCCTCGACCTCGCCAGTGGCTCGGTGGTGACCAGCCCCGACCAGGCCATGACCCTCAACGGCACCGTCAACAAGACCGGTTTCCTGCTGCTGTTGACCGTACTGACGGCCGCTTTCGCCTGGAACCAGACCATCGATGACTACGGCCAGGTCATGGCCGGAGCCAAGCTGTATGCCATGGGCGGCGCCATCGGCGGCCTCGTGCTGGCGCTGATCACCGTGTTCAATAAGGAATGGTCGCCGGTCACCGCACCGATGTATGCGCTGGTGGAAGGCCTGTTCCTGGGCGCCATCTCGGCCGTGTTCAACGCCAAGTTCCCGGGCATCGTGTTCCAGGCGGTGCTGCTGACCTTTGGCACCCTGTTCGCGCTGCTGTTCGCGTACCGCAGCGGCCTGATCAAGGCCACCGAGAACTTCAAGATGGGCGTGGTCGCCGCCACTGGCGGCATTGCCCTGCTCTACCTCGCGTCGTTCGTGCTGGGCTTCTTCAACATCGACGTGCCGGTGATCCACGACTCCGGCTGGCTGGGCATTGCTTTCAGCCTGTTCGTGGTGGTCGTGGCCGCGCTGAATCTGGTGCTGGATTTCGACTTCATCGAAACCGGTGTCGCCCAGCGTGCACCGAAGTACATGGAGTGGTATGGCGCATTCGGCCTGATGGTGACCCTGGTCTGGCTGTATGTTGAATTCCTGCGCCTGCTGTCGAAGATCCAGCAGCGCTGAGCCGAAACATGCCGTAGACGACAAAGGGCGCCCTTCGTGGCGCCCTTTTTTGTTCTTCCCTCAGCGCGCCAGCAGTACCGGCAGCGACGACGCCAGCAACGCGATGCCTGACGCGGTCAGCAGGCCCAGCACGACCTGCCGGAAGCGTGCCTCGCTGATGCCGATGTAGACCCGCGCGCCCAGCAGGGTCGGCACCAGCATGGCCGGTGCCACGATGGCGAAGTACGGCAACATCTGCCGGCTCACCAGGCCGCTGCCGACATAGGTGGCCATGGTCACCGCCAGCATCGCCAGGTTGAAGTTCTGGATGACCGCGCGCTGCTCGTCCTTGCCGAAGCCTCGCAGGGTGCTCCACAACGTCGGCACCGGCCCGGCAAAGCCGCCGATGCCACTGAGCACGCCACCGGCCATGCCAGCAATCGCATCACCGATACGGCCGCCGACGCGGACCGGAGGCAACGAGGCGCCATCAGCATCACCGGGCACCACAGCGCCAGGAAGCCACCCAGCAGCGCCTTGAACCAGTCCATGTCCAGCCGTGGCAGCACCGTCACGCCCAGCGGAATGCCGGCCAGCCCACCCAGCACGAACGGCAGCAGCAGGCGCAGGTTGAAACCGCGGCGCACGGTGAACACTGCGACCAGCTGCCCGACCAGCGCACCAAACACCGAAAGCGTCGCCGCCAATCGTGGCTCCAGCCCCCACGCCCAGAACGACATCGCCACCATGCCGAAGGCGAAGCCGGACAGGCCCTGCACGAATCCGGCGACGATCGCGCCCAACGCGACCAGCAGATACACCGACTCCATCACCACCCCGGTTGCAGCCGCGCGACTACCCTGCCGCGCCCACCTGTGCAGCGTAGTGCGCCGCAAGGTGCTCGACCAGCGCGCACCTTCGGCGCCAACGCCCGCGCGTGCGGATACAGCGCGAAGTAGCGCCGCTGTCCGGCGTGCCAGGCGGGCAGCACACGGATCAGGCGGCCGGCACGCAGGTCCTCCTGCACGGTCAGCGCAGTGAACAGGCTGATGCCCATGCCAGCCAACGCAGCGGCATACAACGCTGGCGTCGCATCCACCCGCAGGCGCTGCCCCGCCTCGATGCTCGCGGCGGCACCGCGTGGCCCCTGCAGCTGCCAGGGCGACATCGCCGCTGTGGGACTGAAACCCAGCAGCGTGTGCTGTGCGAGGTCCGAAGCCTGCCGGGGCAGACCGTGCCGCGCCAGATAGGCCGGTGCGGCGACCAGGATGCGTGGGCAGCTGGCCAGCTCGCGCGCGACCAGCTGGCTGTCCGGCAAGGAAGGCGCGATGCGCAGCGCCAGGTCGAAGCCGCCACCGACGACATCGACCAGTTGATCATCCGCCGACAGGTCAAGCGCGACCTGCGGGTAGCGCTGCAGGAACGACGGCAGCCAATGCGGCAACTCCTGGCTGGCCACCACCTGCGGCACGCTGATCCGCACGATGCCACTGGGCTGCGCCTGCCCGGCACGCACGCGATCATCCGCTTCCTGCAGGCGATCCAGCAGCGCTGCCGCCTCGCGGTAGTAATCGCGACCGGCTTCGGTCAGTGACAGCCGGCGGCTGTTGCGATCGAGCAGTCGAACCTCCAGATGTTCTTCCAGCTGCCGCAGTTGCCGTGACATCGCCGAATGGGTGGTACCCAGTCGTTCGGCGGCGGCGGTGAAACTGCCTGCATCGACGATGGCGCGCAGCGCACGCAGGGCGGCGAAATGGTCCATCGGCGGGCAGCTCCAGGTGGCGGGGCCCGCGGCGTGCGGGCCCCGTCAGCTTATCAAGCGCCGTCGCCGGCCTTGCGCACCGGCAGTGCCAGGATCGCGTCAGTCGCCATGACATCGCCGAAGGTGTCCTCAATCTGCGCCAGCGAGGCGTCATGCAGCGCGCGATGACCGATGCGCTGGCCTCCGGCAAGATCCAGATCACGGCTGGCAGTTGCATCGGACGACACGATGACGCGGTAGCCACGCGGTGCCGCTGCGGCATCGCGGGCGGCACCTGCCACGCAGGCATGGGTCTGCAGGCCGGTGACGATCAGGGTGTCGATGCCTGCATCCTTCAGCACCTGGTCGAGCACCGCGGCCGAGTCACCGGCGAACACGCTGACGTTGTCCTTCAGCACCACGGTCTCGCCCTTGCGCGGCTGCAGGTCGCGATGGAAGGCGGCATTGACGCTGCCCTGCGCGAACAGCGGCGCACCCGCCGGCAACACGTGCTGTACATGGATCACGCGGATGCCGTGGGCATCGGCGAACTCGACCACCCGCTTCGCCTGCCGCAGTGCGGCCACGCCATCGGGGATGACCATGCGGCCACCGGCGAAGCCCGGCGCAGCGCTGCCGTCGAAGTATTCGTTCTGGAAGTCGATCACCAGCACGGCGGTCTTCGCCGCATCCAGCGAAGCCACAACGGGTGCGCCAGCCATGTGGCGAATGGTGGGATGGGCCGGTTCGGCAGCGGTGACGGGGGTAACGGTGGCCATGCCGATCAGGCTGGCCAGACCAAAGGCGGTGAGGTTCATGTTCAAGCTCCTGTGCGGTGGAAATTGGGCACATGATGCGGAGCGGACGGCGCACGAACCAGCCATGTAAAAGCACATGATCTGTGCAAATTTCGCACAGACAATCCCCTGTAGAGCCACCCCATGGGTGGCTGCGGACCAAAGCCCCATCCACGCATGGCGTGGATCTACCGAGCCGACCCACAACGCAACGAGGCGCCCGAAGGCGCCCCGCTGTGGTTCCGTCAAGGAACGCCGGCCGCTTACAGGCGGCTGGCGATGGCCTGGGCAAAGCTCATGGTGGTGCCGGTGCCGCCCAGGTCGCCGGTCAGCGAATCCTTGGCTTCCATGGTCGCCACGATGGCCTTGCGCAGGCGCTCGGCATTTTCCGGCTGGCCGACATGGTCCAGCATCTGCGCGGCCGCCAGCAGCAGCGCGCACGGATTGGCCTTGCCCTGGCCAGCGATGTCCGGCGCGGTGCCGTGCACGGCTTCGAAGATCGCCGCGTCCTTGCCGATGTTGGCACCCGGGGCCAGGCCCAGGCCGCCGACGAGGCCGGCGCACAGGTCGGAGATGATGTCGCCGAACAGGTTGGTGGTGACGATCACGTCGAACTGTTCCGGACGCATCACCAGCTGCATGCAGCAGTTGTCGACGATCATTTCCTGGAATTCGATGTCCGGGTACTGCGCAGCCACTTCACGGGCGACATTCAGGAACAGGCCCGAGGTCGACTTGATGATGTTGGCCTTGTGTACGGCGGTGACCTTCTTGCGGCCGGTGCTCTTGGCCAGCTCGAAGGCGTAGCGCACGATGCGCTCGGAGCCCTTGCGGGTGATGCGGGTGCCGGAGAAGGCGGTCTCGCCGTCGGCCGACACTTCCTGGCCTTCGGCCAGGTAGGCGCCTTCGGTGTTCTCACGCACGGTGATCAGGTCGACGTTGTCGAAACGCGACTTGGTGTTCGGGAAGGTGTGGGCCGGACGCACATTGGCGTACAGGTCGAAGTGACGGCGCAGGCTGACGTTGATCGAGGTGAAGCCACCACCGACCGGGGTGGTCAGCGGGCTCTTCAGCGCGACCTTGTTGCGCGCGATCGATTCCAGGGTCACCGCCGGCATCAGGTCGCCGTGCTTTTCCAGGGCCACCAGGCCGGCGTCGGCGTCTTCGTACTCCAGGCCAGTCTTGAGCTGGTCGAGCACGAACAGGGTGGCGTCCATGATTTCCGGGCCAATGCCGTCGCCGCGGATGACCGTAATTTTCTGCGTCATTGATCGATGTTCCGAACAGGGGGAAAAACGCCGTCCGGACGTGCCCGGAAACGCCGGCGCAAAGGAAGTTTCACCGGCAATTATGCCTGAGCCGGGGCCGAGGTCCCAAATAGACCATGGTCCCAGTGCCCGGCTCAGGCAGAATTGCCCGCGCACCCCACCTTATCCCCGCGCCTGTCGGCGCGCCCCCTTGAACAACAAGGGGGCTCCTGGGCTGATGGATCGCGGGGAAGGCGCCCCGCACGTCCGGTAGTGCCGGCCGCTGGCCGGCAACCTCGGCCATGTGGGGTTCACGGGATGCCGGCCAGCGGCCGGCACTACCGGGAGGGCCACAGGGCCCGGTTCCCGGCGCCCGTCAGGTTCAGTGCGCGTGCGCTTCCGGGGCGGCGGCGCCGCCTTCGAGCTGGTCGAGGAAGTCGACCGCGCGGCGCAGGTGCGGGATCACGATGGAACCGCCCACCACCAGGCCGACCGAGAAGGTCTCGAAGAACTCTTCTCGGGTCACCCCGGCGTCCTTGCACTGGGCCACGTGGTAGCTGATGCAGTCGTCGCAGCGCAGCACCATCGAGGCCACCAGGCCCAGCAGTTCCTTGGTCTTCACATCCAGCGCGCCGGCCTGGTAGGTCTGCGTGTCCAGCGCGAAGAAGCGGCGCACCACCTGGTTCGGCTCGCCCAGGATCCGCTCGTTCATGCGCTTGCGGAAGTCGGTGAACTCGGCGATGCGGTCCTTGCTGCCGTCGTCGGCCGCGCTCATGCCTGGCCCTGCCCGGCCAACAGCGGCTCGAGCTTGCCTTCACGGTGCAGGGCCATCATGTCGTCGTAGCCGCCCACGTGGACGTCGCCGACGAAGATCTGCGGCACGCTGGTACGGCGGGTCAGTGCCATCATCTTCTCGCGCTCGACCGGGTCCAGGTCGATGCGGACCTCGGTCCACTGCTGGCCCTTGCTCTTCAGGAAGTTCTTGGCGGCCACGCAGTACGGGCAGACGGCGGTGGAATAGATGGTGATGGCGGGGGCACCGCCGGCGGTCTGGGCTGTCACGGGAAACTCCACGATGGATCGACGGTCTACATATGGTACCGGTGCGCTGGAATTTCCACGCCACGGCCGCAACACTGTGGATTAACGAATGGTTGCCCCCCACCCTGCCACGCTTGGCGCGCCCTGCCCGAGGACCCACTGCTTGCGAGCCCTGCTGCTGACTACCGCCGTCACCCTGGCCCTGGCCATGCCGCTCGCCCAGGCCCAGGAGAAGCTGCCCGACATCGGCTCCTCGGCCGGCGAGCTGCTGACCCCGGCCCGCCAGGCCGAGTACGGCGCGATGATGCTGCGCGAGCTGCGCAACTACGGCTACCTGCTGGATGACCCGCTGGTCAACGACTGGCTGCAGACCATGGGTACCCGGCTCGGCTCCAACAGCGACCAGCCTCGCCAGCCGTACACCTTCTTCGTGATGAAGGACCGCCAGATCAACGCCTTCGCCACGCTGGGCGGCTACATCGGGGTCAATGCCGGCCTGGTGCTGACCGCCGAGCGCGAGGACGAGGTGGCTGCGGTGCTGTCGCACGAAATCGCCCACGTCACCCAGCAGCACGTGCTGCGCGGGGTCGAGCGTGCCCAGCGCGACCAGATCCCGATCCTGCTCGGCATGCTGGCGGCGGTGGTGGCCGCACAGGCCAGCAACAGCACGTCGTCCGGCAACGCGACGATGGCCGCGATCAGCTCGGGCATGGGCCTGATGCAGCAGCGCCAGATCAACTACACCCGCTCCAACGAATCCGAGGCCGATCGCCTCGGCATCCGCACGCTGTCGCGCAGCGGTTACGACGTGGACGCCATGGCCGGCTTCTTCGAGCGGATGGCATCGGCGATGCGCGGCAACGAGGGTGGCTACAGCGTGCCCGAGTTCCTGCGCACCCATCCGGTCAACATCACCCGCATCAGCGAGGCGAAGGCCCGCGCCGACCAGATGAAGAAGGACACGGTGCTGCTGACCACCAGCACCCCCAGCGGCGAGCGCAGGGAGCGCGTGGACCCGGCCGATCCCAGCCTGGCCGAACCCCTGTTGCGCGGAACCAACCCGCTGCTGCCCAGCAGCGTGCTGCGCATCCCGATGGGCCAGCTCAGCCGCGGCGCCAGTGGCGACTTCGACTGGGCCCGCGAGCGCCTGCGCGTGCTCAGCGCGGATTCCACCCCCGAGCTGGAACGCGAGTATGCCGATCTGGCCAAGCGTCAGAAGGACGGCCTCAACGATGCCCAGCGCTATGGCCAGGCGCTGGCGGTGATGCGCAGCGGTCGCGCCGGCGCCACCCAGGCCCGGCAGACTTTGGCAGGCCTGCTGCAGACCCGCCCGGACAACCTGTGGCTGGCTCTGGGGCTGGGCGAGGCCGAATCGCGTGCAGGCCAGACCGCCCAGGCCAACAGCCGCTTCGAGCAGCTGCTGCGTCAGCACCCCAACAGCCGTCCGGTGGCGCTGACCTATGCCGAGATCCTGAACGAACAGGGCAGCCGCGAGGCGGGCCAGCGCGCGCAGGCCATGCTGCGGCCCCTGCTGTCGCAAAGCGGTAACGATCCGGTCTTCCAGCAGCGGTACGCCCGCGCCAGCGAGTTGGCCGGCGACAGCGTGCGTGCCAGCGAGGCCTACGCCGAGGCGGCCTTCCTCAGCGGCCGGCCGGAACAGTCGCTGATGCAGCTGCAGGCGCTCAAGCGCAATCCGGCGCTGGACTACGTAGGCCGGGCACGGGTGGATGCGCGCATCGAGGCGATCACCCCCACCGTGCTGGAGCTGCGCCGGCAGGGCGTGCAGGACCCGGACCTGGACCGCCGCTGAGCGCTGCATGACCGGCCGATGGCAATCCCGACCGGTTCCGGCCAGGCAGTCACAAACATGTCATCAAACCGTAGTCTACTGGCACCACTCCAGTAACCGAGCCCTACGGTGTCCTCGTGCAGAAACGCATCCTGATCGTCGATGACGAGCCCGCGATCCGTGAAATGGTCGCCTTCGCCCTGCGCAAGGGCGATTACGAACCGGTCCACGCCGGCGACGCCCGTGAGGCCCAGACCGCCATCGCCGACCGCGTCCCCGACCTGATCCTGCTGGACTGGATGCTGCCCGGCACCAGTGGCCTGGACCTGGCCCGGCGCTGGCGCAAGGAAACCCTGACCCGCGAAGTGCCGATCATCATGCTGACCGCCCGCGGCGAAGAGAACGACCGCGTGGGTGGCCTTGAAGCCGGCGTCGACGACTATGTGGTCAAGCCGTTCTCGGCGCGCGAACTGCTGGCCCGCATCCGTGCGGTGATGCGCCGCGCCCGCGAGGACGACGAGGACGGCAGCGTGGCGGTCGGCCCGATCCGCATCGACGGCGCCGCCCACCGCGTGTTCGCCAACGATCAGCCGGTACCGATCGGCCCCACCGAGTACCGCCTGTTGCACTTCTTCATGACCCACCCGGAGCGCGTCTACACCCGCGCCCAGCTGCTGGACCATGTGTGGGGCGGCAGCGTGTACGTGGAGGAACGCACCATTGACGTGCACATCCGCCGCCTGCGCAAGACGCTGGAACCGTTCAACGCCGAAAACATGGTGCAGACCGTGCGCGGCGCCGGCTACCGCTTCTCCACTGCCACCTGAGCCTCGTCGTGCCGGCGCCACGCACCTGCGGGTGCCGGCGCCGGCAACTCTGCTATAACCCTCGGTTCACCCCAGTGAACCGCCGCACCTCAACGACGAGATCGCAATGCCCCGCCACATCCGCTCTGCCTGGTTGAAGACCCTGGCCACCGTTGCCGCGGTACTGCTGTTCGCCGGACTGGTGGGGTGGTTCACGGGCCATCTGTGGTTGTGCATCGCGTTGGGCGCGCTGGCCACGCTGGCATGGCATTACTGGCGCCTGCGCAGCGTGCTGCGGCGCCTGACCGCGCGCCAGCGCTGGGATACCGCCGAGGAAGGCACCGGCGTCTGGAACGAGCTGGACCGCCTGCTGTACCGCAACCAGGTGGAAATGCGCGTGCGCAAGCGCCGCCTGCTGGACATGCTGCGCAGCTATCGCGCCGCGGCCGCCGCACTTCCCGATGCGGTGGTGGTGCTGGACCGCAACAGCCAGCGCGTGCAGTGGTTCAACGAAGCGGCCACCGCCCTGCTCGGCCTGCATCATCCCGGCGACCTCGGCGAAGCCCTGGTCGAACGCCTGCAGCCGATGCCGCTGGCGCACTGGCTGGCCGGCGGCCGCAATGCCGAGCCGATCCTCGACGTGCCTTCGCCGGTCGATCCGGCGATCCGCCTGAACCTGCGCCTGATTCCCTATTCGTCGGATTACTGGCTGCTGATCGCCCGCGACGTCAGCAAGCTGCTGCGCTTGGAACAGGTGCGCCGCGATTTCGTGGCCAACGTTTCACACGAACTGCGCACGCCGCTCACCGTGGTGCACGGCTATCTGGACATGATGGACCCGGAGGATTTCCCGGGAACCGGACCGATGCTGGAAGAAATGCGCAAGCAGAGCCAGCGCATGGCCCAGCTGGTGGAAGACCTGCTGACCCTGTCGCGCCTCGAATCGCAGGAACACAGCGAGGAAGAGACCGTGGCCATGCAGCCGATGCTGGCGACCCTGCGCCGCGAAGCCGAAGCGCACAGCCAGGGCCGCCACCAGATCAGCATCGACGACCTGGCCGGCGTTGACCTGCAGGGCTCGACCAAGGAACTGCACAGCGCCTTCTCCAACCTGGTCACCAATGCGGTGCGCTATACGCCGGCCGGTGGCCGCATCGCCGTGGAGTTCCGCCGCGAAGGCGACGGTGCCGTGCTGGCGGTGCGCGATTCCGGCTATGGCATCCCGGCCTCCCACCTGCCGCGCCTGACCGAACGCTTCTACCGTGTCTCCAGCAGCCGCTCCCGCGAAAGCGGCGGTACCGGCCTGGGCCTGTCCATCGTCAAGCACATCCTCGGCCTGCACCACGCACGGCTGGAGATTGAAAGCGAGGTCGGCAAGGGCTCGGTGTTCTCCTGCCATTTCGATGCCGACCACGTGCGCCCGCGCGAGTCCGCCCCCCTGACCTCCATCGAAGAATGACTCCATGAGCAGCCTCGGATCCCTCCCCCTCCCCGTGAGCCCGGACAACGATCCGTTGCGCGACCCGGCGCTGTACATCAACCGCGAGCTGTCGCAGCTGGATTTCAACTTCCGCGTGCTGGCCCAGGCGATGGACCCGCAGGTGCCGCTGCTGGAGCGCCTGCGCTTCATGTGCATCTCCTGCACCAACCTCGACGAGTTCTTCGAGATCCGCGCCGCTGCCGTACGCCACGCACAGGAATTCGGCCTGCCGCCGGCGCCGGACGGGATGAGCCCGCAGGCCATCCTCAACGCCATCCATGACCGCGCCGCGGAACTGGTGGACCAGCAGTACCGCTGCTGGAACGAGACGCTGCGCCCGGCGCTGATGGAGGCCGGCATCGGCGTGCTCGGCCGCCATTCCTGGACCGATCGCCAGAAGCGCTGGCTGCGTGCGTACTTCCGCAACGAGATCATGCCGGTGCTGTCGCCGCTGGGCCTGGACCCGGTGCACCCGTTCCCGAAGATCCTCAACAAGTCGCTGAACATCGTGGTGGTGCTGAAGGGCACCGACGCGTTCGGCCGCGCCGGCCACCTGGCCATCGTGCGTGCGCCGCGCTCGCTGCCGCGCATCATCCAGCTGCCGGAGAAACTCGGCGGTCCGCAGAACTTCGTGTTCCTGTCCTCGGTGCTGTCCACGTTCGTCGATGAACTGTTCCCGGGCATGGAAGTCCAGGGTGCCTACCAGTTCCGCGTCACCCGCAATTCCGAGCTGGTGGTGGACGAGGAGGAAGTGGAGAACCTGGCACTGGCACTGCGCGACGAACTGGTCGACCGCGGCTACCGGCCGGCAGTGCGCCTGGAAATCGCGCAGGACATGCCGCGCGACATCGTGCGCACCCTGCTGCAGAACTTCGGCCTGACCGAGAACGCGGTGTACCGCATCGACGGCCCGGTCAACCTCAACCGCATCATCCAGCTGTACGACCTGATCGCACAGCCAGACCTGAAGTACCCGCCGATGACCCCGCGCACGCTGCGCGACAGCGACGGCATCTTCGAGACAGTGGCGCGCCACGACCTGCTGCTGCATCACCCGTTCGATGCCTTCACCGCCGTGCTGGACCTGATCCGGCAGGCGGCGGTCGATCCCAACGTGCTGGCGATCAAGCAGACCCTGTACCGCACCGGCAAGGATTCGCTGATTGTCGATGCACTGATCCAGGCCGCACGCAACGGCAAGGACGTGACCGTGGTGGTCGAACTGCGCGCCCGCTTCGACGAGGAAGCCAACCTCGGCCTGGCTGATCGCCTGCAGGAGGCCGGCGTGCAGGTGGTGTATGGCGTGGTCGGCTACAAGACCCACGCCAAGATGCTGCTGATCGTGCGCCGCGAGGGCCGCAAGCTGCGCCGCTATGTGCACCTTGGTACCGGCAACTACCACAGCGGTACCGCCCGTGCGTACACCGACATCAGCCTGATTACCGCCGATGCGGACATCGGCAACGATGTGCACCTGCTGTTCCAGCAGCTGTCCGGGCTGGCCTCGAAGATGAAGCTCAAGCGCCTGCTGCAGTCGCCCTTCACCCTGCACACCGGCATCCTCGGCCGCATCGAGCGCGAGACGCGCATCGCCGCCGCAGGCCGCCCGGCGCGGATCATCGCCAAGATGAACGCCCTGAACGAACCGCAGGTGGTGCGCGCTGTACGCCGCCTCGCAGGCCGGCGTGCAGATCGACCTGATCATCCGCGGCGCCTGCACCCTGCGCCCGGGTGTGCCGGGCATCTCGGACAACATCCGCGTGCGCTCGATCGTCGGCCGCTTCCTGGAGCACAGCCGCGTCTACTGGTTCGGCAACGACGGCGCACCGGAGATGTACTGCGCCAGCGCCGACTGGCTGGAGCGCAACCTGCTGCGCCGGGTCGAGACCTGCTTCCCGATCCTCGATCCGGAGCTGGCCAAGCGGGTCTACCGCGAGGTCCTGCAGAACTACCTGGACGACAACCTCAATGCCTGGGAACTGGATGCCGACGGCATCTACCACAAGCGTGCGCCCGCCCACGACGAGGCACCGCATTCTGCGCAGATGGCACTGATGCAGGGTCTCTGACCCGGTAGGTGTCGACCTTGGTCGGCACGTTTGGATTCATCCACGCATGGCGTGGATCTACCGTGTCGACCAAGGTCGACACCCACCAACAGCCGCGCAGAACGCCGTCCCGGCAGATCGCAGAGAACTGTCGAAGGCGGGGTGGGTCCGGTGGCAGGGGTGTGAGCCGCATGGATGCGGCGACCAAGCCCCCATGGACGGGTTCACGGCGTCCCCTGCCATCGGACCCGCCCCGCCATCCCACGGATAGCCCGCTGTTGCTGTTGCTGTTGCTGTTGCTGTTGCTGTTGCTGTTGCTCTGGCCTCTGCGGGTGCAGGGCGCAGCCCTGCCGCACTCCCCTCTTCCAAAATGTGAAGGCCGCGCGGTGACGAGCACACCGCCCCTTCGGCTAACATTCGTCCATGCCGCACACCACCACGACTCCGCCCGCATTGCAGGATGGCGACCTGCTGGCCGCCATCGACCTTGGCTCCAATAGTTTCCACATGGTCATCGCGCGCTACACGCTCGGCCAGCTGCGGGTAATCGACCGCCTGCGCGAGACGGTGCGCATGGCCGACGGCCTGGACGGCAAAGGCGGGCTCTCCTCCGCTGCCCGGCAGCGCGCTGGAATGCCTGGCCCGCTTCGGCCAGCGCATCCGCAATGTACCGCCGCACCGGGTGCGCGCACTGGCCACCAATACCGTGCGCCAGCTGCGTTCACCGCAGTCGTTCCTGGTTCCCGCCGAAACCGCGCTCGGGCACGCCATCGAAGTGGTCAGCGGCC
Source organism: Stenotrophomonas sp. 93052_Sma (assembly GCF_056481145.1). NCBI lineage: Bacteria > Pseudomonadati > Pseudomonadota > Gammaproteobacteria > Lysobacterales > Lysobacteraceae > Stenotrophomonas > Stenotrophomonas sp. 93052_Sma. The sequence continues at coordinate 1,009,317 of NZ_CM151134.1, read as the reverse complement.
GCGAAGAAGCGCGCCTGATCTACCTGGGCGTGGCCCATGCACAACCGCCCAAGCCCGGCCAGCGCCGGCTGGTCATCGACATCGGCGGCGGCTCCACCGAATTCATCATCGGCATGGGCATGCAGACCCTGGAGCGCGAAAGCCTGCAGGCCGGCTGCATTGCCAGCACCCGGCGTTTCTTCCCCGGCGGCAAGCTGAGCAAGAAGCGCTGGAAGGACGCGCTGGCCGAGATCGGTCGCGAGTTCCAGCCCTTCGCCAGCAAGTACCGCGCGCTGGGCTGGCAGGAAGCGCTGGGTTCTTCGGGCACGCACAAGGCGATCAGCGAGATCTGCGCGACGATGAAGCTGAGCAAGGGCGCGATCACCGCCGAGGCCCTGCCGCAACTGCGCGACGAACTGCTGAAGGCCAAGAAGATCGACGACATCCAGTTGCCGGGACTGTCCAGCGACCGCCGCCCGATCATTGCCGGCGGCATCCTGGTGCTGGAGGCCGCCTTCCAGGCACTGGGCCTGCAGAAGCTGCTGGTCAGCAAGGCCGCGATGCGCGAAGGCATCCTGTACGACATCGTCGGCCGCGCTGGCGAGAACGATCTGCGCGATGAATCGGTGTCCGCGCTCAGCCAGCGCTACGGCATCGATACCGTGCAGGCCGACCGTGTGCAGGACACCGCGCTGTCACTGCTGGAACAGGTGCAGGAACGCTGGCGGCTCGATGCCGACGACGCGCGCATGCTCGGCTGGGCCGCGCGCCTGCACGAGCTGGGCCTGATGATCGCGCACAGCGGCTACCACGTGCATGGCAGTTACGTGCTGGAACACTCGGATATCGCCGGCTTCTCGCGGCAGGAACAGCAGATGCTGGCCGCGCTGGTGCGCAGCCATCGCCGCAGCGTGACCAAGACCGCCTTCGACGCCCTGCCCGAGCGCCTGCTGCTGACCGCTCGCCGGCTGGCCGCCCTGCTGCGCCTGGCGGTGCTGCTCAATCGTGCCCATGAGGACGATCCACTGCCGGCGTTGGAACTGACCGCCGACGACAACCGCCTGTCGTTGATCGTGCCGCAGGCCTTCATTGATGCCCGGCCACTGCTGCGCGCCGATCTGATCGGCGAGACCGACGGCATCGCCGGGCTGGGCATCCAGTTCCGGCCCTTCGTAGCCTGAGGCTCACGCTTTCCCGCGAGGGAAAGAAGGTCACACACCGTTACGGTTCGCGCATGCGCCCCCGGTTGACCTGCTGCGACGCAGCAGATCAAGTCGGGGGAGCGCATTCAGCGTTACAGCTAAGCGACTGCTTTTGTTGAGCTTTCGTGAAATCTGACGATGAAGCCTGGTACAAATCGACACGACCTCTTTACAGGGCATTAACCAACGAGACTACTATCGGGTCATCGGTCCGCTTGTGGGCGGCCGATTTCTTCGACGCCCCTTTTGGCGTCCCTGCACGACCTGAGAGAGAGAGCTCGTCATGACTTCACGTACCACCCCCCTGGGGCAGGCCATCCGCTACGCCCTGGCAACCACTGCGACGCTGGCCGCCCTGCCTGCGTTCGCCCAGAGTGGCAGCACCGCCGCGCCGACCACCCTGGATCGCATCGAGATCACTGGCTCGCGCATCCGCCAGGTGGACGTGGAAACCGCTCAGCCGGTCCTGGCACTGAGCCGGTTGGACATCGAGCGCCAGGGCTTCAGCTCGGTGGCCGACATCCTGCAGAACGTGACCGCCATGGGCAGCCCGGCGATCAGCCGTGCAAACGCACTGAGCTCGGGCGAAAACACCGGCGGCACCTACATCGACATGCGCAACCTGGGCGCGCAGCGCACCCTGGTGCTGGTCAACGGCAAGCGCCTGGGCATCAGCACCTCGGGCCTGCAGGACGTGTCCTCGCTGCCGGTGTCGGCGGTGGAGCGCATCGAAGTGCTGAAGGATGGCGCGTCGGCCATCTACGGTTCCGATGCGATGGCCGGCGTGGTCAACATCATCACCCGTTCCAACGTCAACGGCGTGACCGCCAACGTGTACCACGGTCAGTACAGCGAAGGTGACGGCGCGCGCGATCGCTTCGATGTGGTCGGCGGCTGGAGCAATGACCGGGTGTCGCTGACCCTGGCACTGGAGCACTCGGAAGAGAAGAGCGTCTGGGCCAAGGACCGCTGGTTCAGCAAGTACGGCGTGAGCGACCGCCACCCGAACGATGCCTCCAACTGGACCACGCTGAGCCAGTGGGGCCAGGTCACCGGCCTGAAGGGCGGCCCGGGCTGCACCAACACCAAGGACGGCTGCGGCTATTCGCTCAACCGTGGTGCTGACCCGACCAACCCGGCCAACTACCACCTGACCGATGCGACCCCGTTCACCGGCGACGTCAGCAACGCCAACGAACAGATGCACGTCATGTATCCGCTCAAGCGTGATTCGGTGTACTTCGACGGTCGCTTCAAGATCACCGACCAGGTCAACCTGCGCACCGAATTCGGCTACAACAAGCGTTCGGCCGAGCGCCAGATTGCAGGCTACCCCCTGCAGTCCAGCTCGGTGTCCATCTCGGGCGACCCGACCGCCACCGGCCTGATGTCCAAGGACAGCTACTTCAATCCGTTCGGCAACCAGCACGGCTATGCCAAGCCAACCGACGTGGCCTGGAACCGCCGCACCTGGGAAATCCCGCGTGTGAGCACCAGCGAACTGAAGACCTACCGTGCGGTAGTGTCGCTGGATGGCAGCTTCGAGATCGGCCAGCGCTACTTCGACTGGGACGTGGGCTACCAGTACAACCGCAACGAGCTGACCGCTACCGCCACCGGCAACCTGCACAAGAAGCGCGTGCGTGACGCCGTGGGTCCGTCGTTCCTGGATCCGGCCACCGGCAAGGTGATGTGTGGCCGTCCGGGCGCGGTGATCAGCGGCTGCACGCCGTGGAACCCGCTGGTGCCCTACGGCAAGAACGATCCGAACGGACTGACCGGCAATGAAGAACTGATGGCCTGGCTGTTCCCGGCGGAGCACACCACCGGCCGGACCACCACCAAGAACGCGTTCGCCAACCTGTCCGGCAGCATCATGACCCTGCCGGCCGGCGACCTGGGCTTCGCTTTCGGCGTGGAAAGCCGCAAGGAAGATGGCCGCTACACCCCCGATGCCCTGGCCCAGACCGGCGCTACCACCAACCTGGCCGCAGGCCCGACCGGTGGCAGCTACAACGTGAAGGAAGCCTACCTGGAGCTCAGCGTGCCGGTGCTGGCCGACCTGCCCGGTGCGCGTGAGCTGAGCTTCAGTGCCGCCACCCGTTACTCCAAGTACAACACCTTCGGCAACACGCTCAACAGCAAGTTCGGCTTCAAGTGGAAGCCGATCGACCAGCTGCTGGTCCGTGGTACCTGGGCAGAAGGCTTCCGCGCCCCGACCATCAACGACCTGTACGGTGGTGGTTCGGAAACCTTCGCGCAGTTCAGCGATCCGTGCGACACCGTGTTCGGCTCGGCCAAGGGCAGTGCCGAAGTCCGCGCGCGATGCGCACGTGACATCGCCGATGCCGCCAACTTCCGCCAGCTGAAGCAGGGCAACGCCCCGGTGACCACGGCGCAGGATGCGACCCCGACGCCGTTCGTGTCCGGTTCGAACCCGCTGCTGGTTCCGGAAACCTCGACCAGCAAGACGCTGGGCCTGGTGTGGAGCCCGACCTTCCTCAGCAACCTCAACGTGGCGCTGGACTGGTGGAAGATCCGCATCGACAACACCATCGTCGGTGACAGTCCGAACCAGATCCTGAGGGACTGCTACGAGCAGGGCATCGAATCGCGCTGCAGCCGCTTCAGCCGTGACCCGTCCAACGGCATCGTCACCGGCCTGAAGTTCGGCAACCGCAATGCCGGCTTTGCCGAGACCGAAGGTTACGACCTGGATGTCAGCTACCGCGTCGACACCAGCTACGGCAAGCTGAGCGCAGGCTGGACCAGCACCTACGTCAGCAAGAACGTCTACCGCTCCACCAACGATGTCCGCGAAGCGATCACGCCGATCAACGGCGTTGCCAACACCATCGGCACCGCCACCAGCCTTGCGTTCCGCGTGCGCTCGAACCTGGTGCTGGGCTGGGATGTGGGTGACTTCGGCGTCAGCTGGACGGCACGCTACTACTCCGGTGTGAAGGAGCGCTGCCTCAACGCCTCGCGTTATGCGGACGAATGCTCCGATCCGACCTTCCTGGCTCCGTGGCTGAAGTCGCCGACCGCGTACAACGAGCGCGGTGCCGTGACCTTCCACGACGTGCAGTTCCGCTACAACCTGCCGTGGGATGCCACCGTTTCGGTGGGCGCGAACAATGTGTTCGGCAAGGAAGCGCCGGTGATGTACAGCAAGCCGAACTCGTCGTTCTCCTACTACGGTGGCTACGACATCGGTCGTTTCATGTACATGAAGTACCAGCAGCGCTTCTGATCCATCCGCGCTGTTGAAGCTCGACGACCACGGCCCTTCGGGGCCGTGGTTTTTTTCTGCCTCCGCGCAGACTGTCGCTTTCCACATTGACCGTGATGCGTTCAATCAGGGACACGGTCCTCTGCGCTGCGTCCGCCGCGATGCCACAGGTTGGAGCAATCGATTGATTTGCTTCCGCTTTGTGCAGAAGCGTCACGGCCGTCTGCAGCGCTTTCGTCGCTTGCCCATACGTGTCCCCATCCATCTTCACTAGGTTCGAACATCCACCGCCGCGGTGGAGTTGACGCAGCCCCGCTTGGCTGTGTTCCGAAGACTTCGAAGACTGAGAGAGAGACCCATGACCATCCGTATTCCCGAGCTCGGGTTGGCGATCCGTCGTGCACTGGCGATGACGGCCACCACCGCACTGGCCGCCCCCGCATTCGCCCAGCACGCACCGGAAGCCACCACGCTGGACCGTATCGAGATCACCGGTTCACGCATCCGCCAGGTCGACCTGGAAACCGCGCAGCCGGTGCTGACCATCAGCCGCGCCGACATCGAGCGGCAGGGCTTCAATTCCGTTGCCGACATCCTGCAGAACCTGACCGCAACCGGCAGCCCGGCCTTGAGCCGTGCCAGCCCGCTCAGTGCGGGCGAGGCCGCAGGCGGCAGCTACGTGGACATGCGCGGCCTCGGTGCACAGCGCACCCTGGTGCTGGTCAACGGCAAGCGCCTGAGCATGACCACTTCGGGTTACCAGGATATATCCAGCATTCCCGCCGCTGCCGTGGAACGCATGGAAGTGCTGAAGGACGGCGCCTCGGCCATCTACGGTTCCGACGCGATGGCCGGCGTGGTCAACATCATCACCCGGCGCAACGTCCAGGGCGTGACCGCCAACGTCTACCACGGGCAGTTCAGCGAAGGCGATGGTGCCCGCACCCAGTACGACGTGGTTGCCGGCTGGTCGAATGACCGCGCTTCGATCAGTGTCGCCGCCGAGCATGTCGAAGAAAAGGGCGTTTGGGCGAAGGACCGCGGCTTCAGCGCCTACACCTATACCGATCGTCATCCGGACGATGGCTGGACCACGGTCGGGCAGTGGGGGCGCATCGTCGGCTTCAAGGGCCCGGGCTGCAGCAGCGCCCGTGGCTGCAGCTATTCGCTCGATCGCGGCAGCCAGCCGGGCGGGCCGGACAGCTTCCACCTCAGTGACAACACACCGTTCACCGGTGATGTCAGCAACAGCAATGAACAAATGCACGTGCAGACGCCGATCAAGCGCGATTCGCTCTTCGTCGATGCACGCATGGATCTGAACGACCAGATCCGCTTCAACACCCAGCTGGCCTACAACCGACGCACCACCACGCGCCAGATTGCCGGCTATCCGTTCCAGTCCGGTGCGGCCGGCATCTCGCCGATGTCCGCCGACAGCTGGTTCAATCCGTTCGGCCGCCACCACGGCTATGAACGCCCAAGCGACGTGCACTGGAACCGCCGCACCTGGGAGATTCCACGCGTCAGCACCAGCGAACTGACCACCTGGCAGGGTGTTGCAGCGTTTGAAGGCAGCTTCCAGTTCGCCGGTCGCGACTTCGATTGGGAAGCCGGCTACCAGTACAACCGCAGCGAGCTGGAGCAGCGTGCCACCGGCGACCTGCACAAGCAGCGCGTTGCCGATTCCACCGGTCCTTCGTTCTACAACCCGGCCACCGGCAAGGTGGAATGCGGTACACCGGATGCACCGATTGCCGGCTGCAAGCCCTGGAATCCACTGGTGCCGTATGGCCAGGATGACCCGTACGGCCTGACCGGCAATGGCGAACTGCAGGACTGGCTGTTCCCCGAGGAACTCACCCGTGGCCGCAACACCACCCGCAACCTGTTCGCCAGCCTCAGTGGCGGCCTTGCCACGCTGCCCGCCGGGGAACTGGGCTTCGCCCTGGGTGTGGAGAGCCGCCGCGAGGAGGGTCGCTTCACTCCCGATGCGCTGGCCCAGACCGGCGCCACCACCAATCTGGCGGCGGGCCCCACCGGCGGTGGCTACCGTGTCGACGAGGCCTATCTGGAGCTGAGCGTGCCGGTGCTGAGCGACCTCCCCGGTGCACGCCAGCTGACCCTGGACATGGCAACGCGCTACTCGGACTACACCACCTTCGGCGGAACCCTCAACAGCAAGTTCGGCATCTCGTGGAAGCCGATCGACCAGCTGCTGGTCCGTGGCACGTGGGCACAGGGTTTCCGTGCACCGACCATCTCGAATCTGTACGGTGGCGGCTCGCAGACCTTCACCACCGGCTTCCGTGACCCCTGCGATACGGTCTATGGCGCCGCCGCCAGCAGCCCGGAGGTACGTGCACGCTGCGCCGCCGACATCCCCAACGCGGACAGCTACCGCCAGCTCGGCCAGGGCAACGAGCCGATCACCGGCAGCAGTGGGCAGACGCCCCTGCCCTTCACCAACGGCTCCAATCCCGACCTGAAGCCGGAAACCTCGACCAGCCGCACGCTGGGCCTGGTCTGGAGCCCGACGTTTGCCGAAGGACTGAACATTGCGTTGGACTGGTGGAAGATCCGCATCGACAACACCATCGTCGCCGACCATCCCAACGACATCCTCCGCGACTGCTACGAACTGGGCATCGCCGAGCGCTGCGGCAGTTTCACCCGCGACCCGGAACTGGGCATCGTCAACACGCTCAACTATGGCAGCCGCAACAGCGGGTTCCGCCAGGCCGAAGGCTATGACCTGGAGATCGGCCACAAGATCGAAACGTCCTGGGGCACGCTGAGCGCCGACTGGAAGACCACCTATGTGGTCGCCGCGGAAGAACGGACCACCAACGAGGCGGATGCCCCGCCCATTCCCAGCAATGGCATCGCCAGCAACGGCGGCATCGGCTTCCGTGTGCGCTCCAACGCATCGTTGGGCTGGGAGCGTGGCAACCTCGGCCTTAACTGGGGCCTGCGCTATTTCTCCGCGGTCAAGGAGCGTTGCCTGGATGCAGCCACGTATCCGGGTGAGTGCTCGCACCCGGGCCAGCGCGCCGTGGTTCAGTGGCAGCCGTGACTACAACCGTCGCGGATCGGTCACCTTCCACGACGTGCAGGCGCGCTACAACCTGCCATGGGATGCGACCGTCTCGATCGGTGCCAACAATGTGTTCGGCCGCCAGGGACCGGCCATGTACAGCCAGCCGAGCGCCAACTTCTCCTACTACGGTGGCTTCGACATCGGTCGTTTCATCTACATGAAATACCAGCAGCGCTTCTGATCCACCGCGCCCCCTGCACGACCGCCACGGCCCTTCGGGGCCGTGGCTTCGTACAGGGACCTGACCACCGTCATCCCGTGGTCGCAAAGCGGTCATATCGGCTACATCGCCAGGCCCGAGCATGCCGGAAACCCGGAGGCCCGCCATGCGCTATGCCATCGTCACCGAGACCTACCCGCCGGAAGTGAACGGCGTTGCCCTCACCGTGCAGGGCCTGGAGCAGGGACTGCGCAATTCCGGCCATGACATCGACCTGATCCGGCCACGCCAGACCAGCGAAGCACTGGACTCGGCACCGGGCACGCTGCTGGTGCCGGGCGCCGCACTGCCGCGCTACCCCGGCCTGCGCTTCGGCCTGCCTGCACCGATCCGGCTCAACCGCCACTGGCAGCAGCAGCGTCCCGATGCGGTCTACATCGCCACCGAAGGCCCGCTGGGCTGGTCGGCGCTGCGCACCGCGCGCCGCCTTGGCATTCCGGTCGCCAGTGGTTTCCATACCCGCTTCGACGAGTACCTGCCCGACTACGGCGTGGCCTGGCTGCAGGCTGCCGCGATGCGCTGGATGCGCCGGTTCCACAACCAGGCCGATGCAACCCTGGTGCCCACCCGCGAGCTGCAGCAGTTCCTCGGTGAACAGGGCTTCGAACGCGTGCGCCTGCTGGCACGCGCGGTCGACAGCCAGCAGTTCGATCCGGGCCGGCGCGACCCGGCGCTGCGCGAGGAATGGGGCGTGGACGGCAACGGCCTGGTCGCGATCCATGTCGGCCGCATCGCTGCGGAAAAAAACCTTGGCCTGGCGGTGAAAGCCTTCCGCCGCCTGCAGCAGGTCCGGCCCAAAGCCCGCTTCGTCTGGGTGGGTGATGGTCCGGCCCGCGAAAAACTGGCACATGAAAACCCCGATTTCATTTTCTGCGGCATCCAGCGCGGCGAAGCCCTGGCACGGCATTTCGCCAGCGGTGACCTGTTCCTGTTCCCCAGCCGCAGCGAGACCTTTGGCAACGTGACCCTGGAAAGCATGGCCAGCGGCCTGGCCACCGTCGCTTTCGACTACGGTGCGGCCCGCGAATACCTGCGTGATGGCGAGAACGGTGCGGCCGTGGAAAACGATGAGCAGTTCATCGAGGCAGCGGTGCAGCTGGCCGCCGATGATGCACGGCGCCGCGAATTCGGCAGCAGCGCCGCGCGTGCGATGAAGCGCCTGCATCCACAGCAGGTGGTTGCCGAATTCGATGCCCTGCTGGCCGAGCTGGCCCAGTCGCGGAGGAGCGGCCATGCGCACCACGCCGCTTGAGCTGCTGGCTGGCCGCGAGGCGCGGCTCTGCCGCCGGGCCAACCACTACTGCCGGCGTCGCCGCGTGCGTCGCCTGTTCTCGGTCATCAGCCGGCTCGGCGATGGCGTGTTCTGGTACGTGCTGATGGGCGCGCTGGTGGCGCTGGACGGCTTCGACGGACTGCGTGCATCGGTGCACATGGCCGCCACCGGCCTGGCCGCCCTGCTGCTCTACAAAGGCCTCAAGCGGTGGACCCGGCGTCCTCGCCCGTATGCGGCCGATCTGCGCATCCGCGCCTGGGTGGCGCCGCTGGACGAGTTCAGCTTCCCCTCCGGGCACACCCTGCACGCGGTGTCGTTCACCATCGTCGCGCTGGCCTACTACCCGTGGCTGGCGCCGCTACTGGTGCCGTTCACCTTCGGCGTCGCGCTGTCGCGGGTGGTGCTGGGCCTGCACTACCCGTCCGATGTACTGGCCGCCACCGGCATTGCCATCCTGCTGGCATCGGCCAGCCTGGCCTGGTTGCCGCTGCCGGTGTAGCCCCCGGGGTCAGATCCCTTCGGTAGCGCCGGGCCATGCCCGGCGGTGGATGCCCTAGAATGCCTGCATGACCACGTTGTTCATTTCCGACCTGCACCTGGACCCCAGCCGTCCGGAGATCACCGACCTGTTCCTGCGCTTCCTGCGCGAGCAGGCGCCCGGCGCCGATGCGCTGTACATCCTCGGCGACCTGTTCGAAGCCTGGATCGGCGACGACACGCCCTCGCCTGCTGCCGATGCGGTGGCCGACGCGCTGAAGGTACTTTCCGACAGCGGCGTACCGGTGTACTTCATCCGCGGCAACCGCGACTTCCTGCTCGGCGAAGACTATGCGCGCCGTGCCGGCCTGCGCATCCTGCCCGACCCGTGCGTGATCGAGCTGTACGGCCGCCCGGTGCTGCTGCAGCACGGCGACCTGCTGTGCACGGACGACATCCCCTACCAGCAGTTCCGTGCACAGACGCGCGACCCGGTCTTCCAGGCGCAGTTCCTGTCGCAGCCGCTGGCCGCACGCATCGCCTTCGCGCAGAAGGCACGCGACGCCAGCCAGGCCCGCCAGACGGAAATGAAGCAGGATGATCGTGCGCAGTTCGAGTCGGTAACCGACGTGTCACCCGCCGAAGTCGATGCCACCTTCGTGCGCCATGGCGTGGACACCATGATCCACGGCCACACCCATCGCCCGGCGGTACACACGCTGCAGGCCGGTGGCCGCGCCTGCAACCGCATCGTGCTGGGTGACTGGTACGAACAGGGATCGGTGCTGCGCGTGGATGCCGGCGGCTGGTCGCTGGATACGCTCGCGCGCGAATGATGGATCGCGGGGTGCCAACCAAGGTTGGCATCTACCAGGGCAGGTGAACGCACCCGGGTAGACGCCGACCTCGGTCGGCGGTTGGCCTCAGCGGAAGGCCGCGATGGTGGCCTTGGTATTGACCAGCACGCGCTGGTTGTCGGCGGTGCTGGCATTGCCCATCGGGATGCCGTTGTAGTTGATGTTCGGGTTGGACCAGTAGTTCAGGCGCGGGCAGCCGGCCGAGCAGTCATAAGCCATGATCGTGCGCCAGCGCGAACCGGAGGACGGCTCGTAGCGATAACCGTGCCCATAGGCATAGGGCGACGTGCTGGGATCACTGGCGATATCGTGCCGCGCACTCTGCAGGTGGCCGATCTCATGCGCGAAGGAGTAGTAGCCGGTCGCGCAGTCCCAGTACACCGCCGCGAACGCCGTCGATGCCGTCGAACCGATGCCCGAGGCCAACCCGCAGTAGCTCGTGTTGTTGATCAGCAGCACGCCGACATCGGCCGCAGTGTTGTTGCGGCTGGTGTGGATGCTGTCCATGTAGCCGTCGCTGGTGTTGCGGAAGCGGGTCAGGTCGGTGGTGAAGTTGCCGGATTCGGTGTAGCTGGTGGTTTCATAGCCGGCCAGCTGCAGGGTGATGCCCACGTTGCTGTTGACGTAGCCCTGGTTGGATTCGGCCACCGCCAGCTGCACCAGCGACTGCATGTTGCCGCCATAGGCCGTTACCGCTGCATTGGTTGCCACCACCAGCACGCGGATGGTGGCCGGGGTACCGGACGAGGCCTGCGCGATGCCGATGCGGTCATTGTTGCCCATCGGGATTTTCGGCAGCTGGTTGTAGTCGGCCGGATGGTCGGCCGGCATCCGCGATTCATCCACTTCCACCAGTACATGGCGGTTGCCCAGTGGGCGCAGGCGATACAACTTGCCGTCCTTGCGGATCGAACCGGTGAGGGTGTTGCCCGAACGCACCAGGATCACTGAATTACCAGGATCATCCTGGCCATTCGAAGTGGCGGCAGTCAGCCGATCGGACGGCGAGCGCAACTGGCCGTACCAGATGCTGCCGCCATCGGGCAGGGCTTCCACCTTGCTGCGCACCGCCTGCACGCGCTGGCCAAGCAGTTCGAACTCCAGCTGCGGCTGCGCAGTGGCAGCAGCGTCGACACGCACTTCCTGTACCGTCGCGGTGGACGGGGTGGCCAGCAGCTTGCCCAGCGCGGGCTCACTGTTTGCCGATGCGCGGCTGATGACCGTCACCGGCTCGAACAACGGTGCCGCATGCGCGGCCGCTGCCACCGACAAACCCAACACCAGGCCACCTGCCGCTTTGCCAATCGATCTGGACAACATTGCGTCGCTCCTTGAATGATGTGAACAGCGTTGATGCAGCACGCCCGGGTCTACCGGGTCTGGCCATCTGGCCTGCGCGGGTCGTGTGAATTCAATAGAAGATGGGAATGAAAATCAGGAACTGTGATCGACCGCATCTGCGTTAAGTAAGGTCAAAAGCGTCACTACACTTCGCCAATACACCGCTTTCGCGCTACCGTGACGCAGCCACGACGGGGAACGCACATGGCACCATCGCAGGACACGGACGAAGATGTCGGCTTGCTGCGGATCGGCCTGTTCTTCGATGGCACCCGCAACAACGCACACAACCTGGCACGCGGTCGCCCACAGGTTCCGCAGCCACGCCCGGCGCAGCTGCGCGCGGATGATGATTCGACCTACCAGAGCCGGCTGACCAGCAGCTACGACAACGGCCTGACCAACATCGCGCGCCTGCAGCAGCTGTATCCGGACAGCCGCCGCGATGCGATGGCCGCGCCTTCGCTGTCGATCTATGTCGAGGGCGTGGGGACCCGCGATGATGCCGATGACGATCTGATCGGACTGGCCTTCGGCATCGGTGCCAGTGGCGTTCGCGCGAAAGTGCAGCGCGCGCTGCAGGTGCTGCTGCCGGCGGCACTGGCCGAGCTGTCCGCGCGCTGGCAGCGACCTCTGCGTGGCGTGCAGCTGGATCTGTTCGGCTATTCGCGCGGTGCTGCCGCGGCACGTGATATCGCAAACCAGCTGCAGGCCTGGGACAGCCGCGCTGGCGCCAGCTGCTGCAGGGCGCCGGCCTGCCCTGCACTGCGGACTTCGCCGCCGTCACGCCGGTGCTGCGCTTCATCGGACTGTTCGACACTGTGGTTGCAGTCAATGGTGGCCGCGCCGATGAACACCCGCAGCTCGCCCTGCGCAGTGGCATCGCGGCACACGTCGTGCAACTGGCCGCGCGTGACGAGCATCGCCAACACTATCCATTGACCAGCGTCGCGCCAACGTTCACCGAGATCGCCCTGCCCGGCGTGCACGCCAACATCGGCGGTGGCTACAACCAGCTGGAAGAAGGGCCCAAGCTGCTCAGCCGTCCGCGCCGGCAGCAGCTGCGTCGCCCAGCGGTTTCCGACTACCAGGTCCCTCCACCGGCGTTGCTGCAGGCCACCACGGCCTACGCCGAAACGCAGGCCGACGCCGAACGCTGGCGGCAGCAGCTGGGCGTGGGTGAAAAGGAGATCTGGGTGGATGTCTGGCACCAGTGGCAGCAGCAGCGTCGCGCCGGCAGCCGCAGCGTGCTGTTGTCGCCGGTGCTGTATGTGACCGCCGCGGTGGTGCTGCGTCGGCGCATCGACTGGCGTTACCAGCTGATCGCACTGCAGGTGATGCAGCAGCAGGCCATCGATGCTGGCGTGCAATGGACCGCCAATGCCGCTGGAGTTCCCGGCTGGGAGCTGCCGTCCGCCCTGCAGCCGATTGCACGCCGACTGGTGGCCGGACAGCCGCTGACGCAGACACAGGAGGCGCTGCTGCGACGGCGTTACCTGATGCAGTCGGCGCACTGGAACTTCGATGCACTGGGCGACACCGCACTGACCTACACCGCCGATGCCGGCGTCAGCGAACTGCCGTACCGGCCGGGTCCCGGCCTGTTCTACATCAACCGGCCAACGGTGGATGGCAAGCGCGTGGTGTTGCCGAACGCATGAAAAAAGGGACGGAGGGGGATTAAGTCGTTTGTGCCACAAACGACTTAATCCCCTCCGTCCCCTTTTCTTCAACCGGCCTGTTCAATCAGGTTGGCCAACTCATCCGCATCGAACCCGGCCAGCAGGCGCGCTTCGATGTTGAATGGCCCATGCAGGTAGCCGCCGGCGTACTCCACCAGCAGTTCCTTGAAGCGCGCACGCGGCTCGACAGCGGCGCGGTCGCAGTACCAGCGATACCAGCGCGAACCGGCAGCGACGTGCGCCACTTCCTCGCGCAGGATCACTTCCAGCACATCGGCGGTTTCGCCATCGCCGACATTGCGCAGCTTCCCGATCATGCCGGGCGTTACGTCCAGGCCGCGCGCTTCCAGCACGCGCGGCACCAGCGCCATGCGTGCCAGGCCGTCATGGGCGGTCTTTTCGCACATTTCCCACAGGCCGTTGTGCGCTGGGAAATCGGCATAGTCGTGACCATGCACCTGCAGGCGTTCGCGCAGCAGCATGAAGTGCCGCGATTCGTCGTCGGCACAGCTGACCCAGTCGGCATGAAACGCCGGCGGCAGGCCACGGAAGCGGTATACCGCATCCCAGGCCAGGTCGATCGCGTTGAGTTCGATATGGGCGATGGCGTGGATGAAGGCGGCACGCCCTTCCACACCGCCCAGTCCACGCCGCGGCACTTCACGCGGATGCACCAGCACCAGCTGCGCCGGCCGGCCGGGCATGCGGATCGGCTCCGGCGGCGGTGCATCGGCCGCCACCTTCAGGCGGCCAGCACGGAACGCGGCGGCATAGGCCTGGGTCAGCGCCACCTTGCGCAGCGGGTCGGCTTCGGCCAGGCACTGCTGCGCAGCGCGCAGCAGGTCGCCACCAACGTCGGGTACATCGACCACGCCTGGACCTCAGGCGCGGCGCTTGTGCTTGGCGTCGTCCGAACGCAGTTGCTGGATGCGCTCGAAATAGCCCGGCTCGATACCCGTCGGGTAGTGTCCGTTGAAGCAGGACGAATCGAAGTTGCGCAGCGCCGGATTGCCCTCGCTCACCGCCGCTTCCATGTCTTCCAGGTCCTGGTAGATCAGCCAGTCACAGCCCAGGTGGGCTTCGATCTCTTCCACGGTACGGTTGTGCGCGACCAGCTCTTCGGCCGCCGGCATGTCGATGCCGTAGATGTTCGGGTAGCGCACCGGCGGTGCCGCGCTGGCCAGGTAGACCTTGCGCGCCCGCATCACGGGCCATCTGCACGATCTGCTGGCTGGTGGTGCCGCGCACGATCGAATCGTCCACCAGCAGCACCACGCGGTTGCGGAACTCCAGGTGGATCGGGTTGAGCTTGCGGCGCACCGACTTCACGCGTTCGCCCTGGCCCGGCATGATGAAGGTGCGGCCGATGTAGCGGTTCTTGATGAAGCCTTCGCGGTACTTCACCCCGAGCACGTTGGAGATCTCCAGCGCGGCATCGCGCGAGGTATCCGGGATCGGGATGATGGTGTCGATGTCGTGGTCCGGGCGCAGGCGCAGGATCTTCTCGCCCAGCTTGATGCCCATGCGCATGCGCGCCTTGTGCACCGAGACGTTGTCGATCATCGAATCCGGGCGCGCGAAGTACACGTATTCGAAGATGCACGGGGTGTGCTCGGCCGGCTCGGCGCAGATCTCCGAGAACAGCTCGCCACGCGCGGTGATCACCAGCGCTTCGCCCGGCTGCACGTCGCGCACGCGCTGGAAGCCCAGCACGTCCAGCGCGGCCGACTCGGAGGCGACGATGTACTCGTCACCTTCGGCGTGGCTGCGCTTGCCCAGTACCAGCGGCCGGATGCCATGCGGGTCGCGGAAGGCGACCAGGCCCAGGCCGAGCACCACGCTGACCACCGCATAGCCGCCCTTGCAGCGGCGGTGCACGCCGGCCACCGCGCGGATCGCGGCTTCCGGGCTGAGCTGGCGCTGCTGCTCCAGTTCATAGGCGAACACGTTCAGCAGCACTTCGCTGTCCGAATCGGTGTTGACGTTGCGGCGGTCCTGTTCGAACACCTGCTGGCGCAGCGCTTCGGTGTTGATCAGGTTGCCGTTGTGGGCCAGCGCGATGCCGTACGGCGAATTGACGTAGAACGGCTGTGCCTCGTCCATGCCTTCCGAACCGGCGGTCGGGTAGCGCACATGGGCGATGCCGACGCTGCCTTCCAGGGTGGACATGGTGCGGGCATCGAACACATCGCGGACCAGGCCGGTGGCCTTCTGCACGCGCAGGCGGCTGCCGCTGGCGGTGGCGATGCCCGCCGCATCCTGGCCACGGTGCTGGAGAACGGTCAAGCCGTCATACAACTGCCCGGCGACGTTCTGGTTGCCGACGATTCCGACGATGCCACACATGGTGCGAGGTCTCCGCTGGGCTGTGCCCAGTTACAAGGAAGGTGGCCGTACCTGGCCGCGGTGGTCGCCGCGCGTGGTCGACGTTGGCCGGATCGCCCGGCTCGATACTGTCCGGCAGTGCAGGAGCGTCCGGGCGCACTTCGGCCGGATCGTAGGAATCGCCCTGTTCCGCTTTCGCAGGCCGCAGCCATCCGCTGCCTGCCACTACCTGGTTGAGGATGCCATTATCGCCTGCCGCGCCCGGCTTTCCCAACCCGGCGCCTGCGTTCTTGCCCAACTCCATCAATGCAGATGGGGACAGCGCGTCGGTCGGCAAGGCCTTGGGCAGCAGATCGGCCCCGGGAACCTCCCAGTGCGGCAGTTTGCTGTTCATCCAGGCCACGGTCGGGTTCAGCAACGGACGCACCGCCGAGCGCTGCCAGGAGGGTTCGGCGGTCAGCGGGGTGAAGCTGCCCAGCAGCAGCAGGACCGCGGCGATCAGGCCGCCTCGCACCGCGCCCAGCACCCCGCCCAGCAGGCGGTCCAGGCTGGTCAGCATGCTGCGGTGGACCAGGGCTTTGATGACCATGCCGATGACCGCGACCACGATCATCACGCCGATGCCGACCCCCAGGTAGCCACCGACGAAGTGTTCGCCACCGGGGGCCGCCGGAGCGGCCCACCAATGGGCGGCATCATTGCCGAAGGCGAAGGCCGCCCACGCGGCCAGCAGCCACGACAGGGTGCCGATGACGATTCCGACGAAGCCGCGCAGCATCCCCAGCAGGGTCGAGGCGGCGATCACGATCAGCAGCACCACGTCGATCATGGCGCCCCGCTCCTTCGGCGGCGCTGGCAACGGGGCTGCGCGTGGGTCATGGGTGCGGTCGGACCATGCCGGCCACGCCGACCTTGGCGGCGACCTGCGCCTTCAGCTGCTCGGCGTCAGCGCGGTTGGCCACCGGCCCGACGCGGACGCGATGCAGGGTGCCCTTGTCCGTGCGCACCTGCTCGACGAAAGCGCTGAAACCAGCGGCACGAACCTTGTCGCGCAGGGCATTGGCATCGTTGGCCTGACCGAACGCGCCCAGCTGCACGGCAAAGCCGACGCCGCTGGCAGCTGGTGCTGCCGGTGTGGTCGGCGCCGTCGCCGGCTTGCTGGCGGTGGCCTCCGGCTTCGGTTCGGGCTTCGGCGCCGGCTTCGGCGGTTCCGGCTTGGCGGCCGGCGGTGCGGTCGCCGTTGGCGTGCTCGGCGGCAGGCTTTCGCTGCGGACCGGGTTGCCGCTGGCCGAGGGCGCAACAGCTGCGGACGGGGTGCTGGCGCTCGGCGCAGCCGGTGCCGGGGTGGCCGCAACCGGGGCACTGCTGCCGGCCGCCGCATCCAGGGTGATCACTTCGGCCTTCACATCCGCACGGATCTTCACCGCCTGCAGGCGGGCCGCTTCGGCCTGGGCACGGTCGGCGTAAGGTCCAACGCGCACGCGCCATGCCTGGCGGCCGTTGATGGTGGCCGTTTCAGCGAAGCCCGGCAGCTGCGAGCGCTTCAGGTAGGCGATCACCGCATCGGCGTCGGCCTTGCTGCCGTAGGCACCGAAGGTGACCGCATAGTTGCCGGCGGCGACTGCCGGCGAGGTGTCCACGGTCGGCGGCGTAGCCGGCGTGGCAGCCTCCTGCAGCGGCTTGGCCTGCCCGGTCTGCAGGCCGGTGGCACCACCGGCCGGGGCGACCAGCGGCAGCTCACGGGTTTCGAACTGACCATCGGCCGGCGCATCCGGCGCGGCGATCGGCACATTGGCGACACCGCTGTCGGGTGCGGGTCCCTTGACCAGCATCGGCAGGAAAATCACGGCCAGTGCCACCAGCACGATGGCACCAATCAGACGCTGTTTCAGAGGCGTATCCACGTGAGGCAGGCAACTGTCCGGAGATTGCCGTCGATTATACGGGTGCCGGACCGGCCGGCGTCGGCGTTGGCTGAACGCGGGTCAGGCGTCGCCCTGCAGCCACTGCAGAGCCGCAGCGGCGGTATGGAAGGAGCCGAACACCAGCACCCGGTCACCCCGCTCAGCCTGGGCCAGCACCTGCGCCAGGGCCTGTTCGACGCTATCGGCCAGCGGTGCCTTGGCCGCCACCGTACCGCTCAGGCGTGCCTGCAGCTGAGCGGCGCTCTGCCCACGCGGACCGTCCAGCCCGGCCAGGGTCCACTCGGCCACCACGTCCTGCAGGGCCTGCACCACACCCGCCGCGTCCTTGTCCTGCAACGCGGCGTACACCGCCAGGGTGCGGCCCGCTGACACTTCGGCCTTCAGCGCACGCGCCAGCTGGCCCGCCGCCTGTGGGTTGTGGCCCACGTCCACGCGGATCTGCACGCCGTCGCGCTCGAATGCCTGCATGCGGCCGGAGATACGCGCTGCTGCGATGCCCGCGGCCCACGCCGCACGCGGCACCGGCTTGTCCAGCGCGCGCAGGGCGGCGATGGCAGCACCGGCATTGGCCAGCTGGATCGGGCCGGCCAGCGCCGGGGTCGGCAGCTCCATGCGCAGGCCGACATCGCGCCAGCGCCAGCGCTGGGCGTCGATCGGCTCGTAGAAGTAATCGCTGCCGCCGCGGATCGCATTGGCACCGACCAGATAGGCACGCGCCAGCACGCTGGACGGCGGATCGGTCTCGCCCAGGATCACCGGCTTCCAGCCACGGATGATGCCGGCCTTCTCGGTGCCGATCGCTTCGCGGTCTTCGCCCAGCCATTCGGCATGGTCGATGTCCACGGTGGTGATCACTGCCACATCGGCATCGATGATGTTGACCGCATCCAGTCGACCGCCCAGGCCCACTTCCAGTACCGCCAGGTCCAGCCCGGCGTCGGCGAACAGCTGCAGCGCGGCCAGCGTGCCGTACTCGAAATAGGTCAGCGTGGTCTCGCCACGCGCGGCTTCGACCGCAGTGAACGCAGCGATCAGCGCCGCATCGTCCACGTCCTGGCCATCGATGCGCACGCGTTCGTTGTAGCGCAGCAGGTGCGGCGAGGTGTAGGCGCCGACCTTCCAACCGGCAGCACGGCCGATGGCCTCGATGAAGGCCACGGTCGAGCCCTTGCCGTTGGTACCACCGACCACGATGGTGCGCTGGGCCGGCGTACCCAGGCCCATCGCTGCAGCCACGGCGCGCACGCGCTCCAGGCCCATGTCGATGGTCGCCGGATGCTGGCGTTCAATGTAGTCCAGCCAGTCGGCCAGGGTGGTCGGGGTGTTCGTCACGGCAGTGCTTCCAGCAGGTACAGGTGGTTCGGTGTGGCGGGTCAGAGTGCGCGGTGCTTGGCTTCGCCGAAGAACGGCGTGTGGTGGGCGCAGTCGTTCAGGCGCACCACTTCCAGGCTGTCCAGGTCGGCGCCTTCAAGCAGGTTGAGCGTGGTCGGTGCCTGGCGGAAGGTCCACAGGCGGGAAATCGGCAGGCCCAGCACCTTGCACAGGATCACGCGGTTGACCGCGTCATGGGCGACCACCAGCAGGGTGTCGTGCTCGCCAAGGCCTTCGGTGGCACGGGCCAGGCCACGCCAGCTGCGTTCCAGCACCAGCCGCAGCGATTCGCCACCGGGCATCAGCACGGTATCGGGCTCCTCGCGCCAGGCCTGCAGGCGCGACGGATCCTTTTCGTTGATCTCGCTGGCGAGCAGGCCTTCCCACTCACCGTGGGCGATTTCCTGCAGCTCCGGCTCGGTCAGCAGCATGTCGGCACGCGCGGCGCCAAGCGCCAGCTGCGCGGTGCGCTGCGCGCGCGACAGCGGCGAGGCGACGGCACGGGTGATGTCCACCGAGGCCAGGCGGGCACCCAGTGCCTGGGCCTGGGCTTCACCGATCGGCGAAAGCGGAATATCGATCTGGCCCTGGTAGCGGCCTTCGGCGTTCCACGGCGTTTCGCCGTGGCGGGCAAGCAGGATGCGCATGCGTGCAAGGGGTCCTGGGGGGAGGAGGTTTCCGCGTTTCGTTCACATCCTGTGAAGTACGCGGAACAGGGATGATACCTGTTCGGCGCACCGGGCCGGGCCAGGCATAAAAAAACCCCGCGACGTGGGTCGCGGGGTTTCGGAAACTCCGGCTATCTGGTCGAGGTTGCCGGCCAGCGGCCGGCACTACCCTCGGTACAGGCAGTAGATCCACGCCATGCGTGGATGGACCGCCCCGAACCGCGAACCTTACTTGACCAGGTTCAGTTCCTTCAGCAGCTGCGGCGCCGGCGCCACTTCCTGCATGATCCACTGCATGTAGCGGCTGTCGACGGCGATCATGCGGGTCATCACCGGGTCGAACACCCAGTTGGAGCTGACCGATTCCCAGTTGCCATCGAAGGCCAGGCCGACCAGCTTGCCGTTGGCATCCAGCACCGGCGAACCGGAGTTGCCGCCGGTGATGTCCAGGTTGGACAGGAAGTTCACCGGCACCGAACCAATGCGCTTGTCTTCCAGGCCGCCGTAACGCTTGGCCTTGACCGCATCGAGCAGCGCCTTCGGCGAATCGAACGGATCTTCACCGGTTTCCTTCGCCGCCACGCCTTCCAGGGTGGTGAACGGGGTGTACTTCACGCCGTCCTTGCCATAGCCCATGACGTTGCCGAAGGTGATGCGCAGCGACAGGTTGGCATCCGGATAGACGAACTCGCCCTGGCTCTTCTTGTAGTCGGCCACGGCCTGCAGGTACAGCGGGCGGGCGGTCAGTGATTCGCCTTCGCGGATCTTCTTCTGCTCTTCCTGCTTCAGCAGTGCCGGCATGACGGCCACGGCGTACTGGATGGCCGGATCGCTGCTGGCTTCAAACGCGGCACGGTCGGCCTTGAACCACTTCAGGCGATTGTCCAGGCTGCCCAGCTCGGTGCCGCCCAGCTTGTTCACCAGCGACTTGACCGCAGCGGCATCGCTGCCGGCCAGCCACTTGTTCAGCACTTCGTTGTCGCGCTGCGCGGCCGGCAGGGCCACGTACTGGTCCAGCCAGTAGGTCTGCAGCTGCTGGTCCATCTTTGCCACGTAGCGACGGTCCATCTGCTTCAGGCCACCTTCGATGGTGGTCAGGTCGCGTTCCTGGTAACCGGCCTCGCGCTCGGCATCCGGCTTGCTGCGTTCGATCGACAGGCGGTACAGGGTGATCGCTGCGCCAACGGCCGAGGTGTTGTTGAACTGGCCGACGAACAGGTCGCGTTCGCGGGTCGACTTGCTGGTATCCAGATGCTTGAGCAGCTGCGCGTGGGCGGCCAGGGCCGGCTTGCCGGCAGCACCCTGCTTCTTCAGCCAGGCCAGCACGGCGGCTTCTTCAGCCTGCTTCTGGCCGGCGGCGTCGATGCGCTTGAAGCCTTCCAGCTGGCCCAGGTAGTTCTTGGCCACGTTGTTCATGCTGGCGGCGGTCGCTGCGTACTTCACCTTGACGTCGGCGTCGGCCTTGCCGGCGTCGGCGATCATTTTCAGCACTGCGTTGTAGTGCTTGGCGATGGTCGGGTAGGTGAAGCTGGCGGTTTCGTTGAACTCACCGGCCAGTGCATAGCGGTTGGTGCGGCCCGGGTAGCCGGCCACCATCACGAAGTCGTCGGCGCCCAGCGGCTGGTCGGCGAACTTCAGGAAGTGCTTGGGCTGGTACGGCACGTTGTCGGCGGCGAAGGCGGCCGGCTTGCCGTCCTTGCCGACGTAGGCGCGGTAGAACGAGAAATCGCCGGTGTGGCGCGGCCACATCCAGTTGTCGACGTCGCCACCGAACTTGCCGACGCTGCCCGGGGGCGCGTAGACCAGGCGCACATCCTTGATTTCCATGTTGCGGAACAGGCGGTAGGTATTGCCGCCGGAGAAGCTGTACAGGCGGCAGCGGAAGCCGGCATCGGCTTCACAGGCGGCGACCTGGGCCTTGTCGAAGGCGTCCAGCGCGCGGCTGCGGGCCAGCGGATCGTTGCCGGCGCCAGCAATGGCGGCCTTGGCCTGGGCGGTGACGTCGGTGATCTGGTCGAGCACGAACACGCGGGCGTTCGGGCCGGCACTCAGTTCGTCCTTCAGGGTCGGCGCGTTGAAGCCGTCCTTGATCAGGTTCTTCTGCGCGGTCGAATTCAGCTGGATGGCGCCATAAGCGCAGTGGTGGTTGGTGACCACCAGGCCCTGCGGCGAGACGAAGCTGGCGGTGCAGCCGCCGAGGGCAACGACGGCGCCCATCGGGTCGCCGGTCAGGTTGGCCAGCTGTTCCGGGGACAGCTTCAGGCCGGCCTTCTGC
Organism: Stenotrophomonas sp. 93052_Sma; assembly: GCF_056481145.1. NCBI lineage: Bacteria > Pseudomonadati > Pseudomonadota > Gammaproteobacteria > Lysobacterales > Lysobacteraceae > Stenotrophomonas > Stenotrophomonas sp. 93052_Sma. The sequence goes on along the minus strand of NZ_CM151134.1, from coordinate 987,390 downwards.
AGCGGGCCGGCGATTTCCGGCAGCTGCTGCGGCACCCACATGCCTTCAGCGGCATGGGCGACCTGGGCCAGCCCAAGGCTGGCGACGATGGAGAATGCAAGCAGGTTCGAGCGCATGGAGCGGCCCCTGGTAGTGGAACCTTCGATTGTAGCCCGCCGCCCTGCCCCGGCCCGAACCCCGGAAGTCATGGGCCTGCTTCTTGCTCTGCCACGCGCACGTGGGCCGCGCACACGGAAATCGTCCAGAGGGGGCGTGGTCACCCTCCCCCGAACCAGGGAGGCGCTGCTGTTCGCAGCACGTTCGAAACGCCCGCCGGCGCACGCCTTTCGTTCCGCCACTGCACCCGCAGCGCAACATGGGAAATCCGCGCGGCACCCTATAATCCGCGCTTTCCCCCTGATGAGTTCCACCCCGATGGCGCAGCAAACGATGAAGGCCCTGGTCAAGCGCGAAGCGGCCAAGGGCATCTGGCTGGAAGAAGTTCCGGTTCCGACCCCGGGCCCAAACGAGGTCCTGATCAAGCTCGAGAAGACCGCGATCTGCGGCACCGACCTGCACATCTACCTGTGGGACGAGTGGAGCCAGCGCACCATCAAGCCGGGCCTGACCATCGGCCACGAATTCGTCGGTCGCGTCGCCGCACTCGGCTCGGCCGTGACCGGCTATGAAATCGGCCAGCGCGTCTCGGCCGAAGGCCACATCGTCTGCGGCCACTGCCGCAACTGCCGTGGCGGCCGCCCGCACCTGTGCCCGAACACCGTCGGCATCGGCGTCAACGTCAACGGCGCCTTCGCCGAGTACATGGTGATGCCGGCCAGCAACCTGTGGCCGATCCCGGACCAGATTCCGTCCGAGCTGGCCGCGTTCTTCGATCCGTACGGCAACGCCGCGCATTGCGCGCTGGAGTTCAACGTGATCGGTGAAGACGTTCTGATCACCGGTGCCGGCCCGATCGGCATCATCGCCGCCGGCATCTGCAAGCACATCGGTGCACGCAACGTGGTGGTGACCGACGTCAACGACTTCCGCCTGAAGCTGGCCGCCGACATGGGTGCCACCCGCGTGGTCAACGTGGCCAACCAGTCGCTGAAGGACGTGATGAAGGAACTGCACATGGAGGGCTTCGACGTGGGCCTGGAAATGAGCGGCAACCCGCGTGCGTTCAACGACATGCTCGACTGCATGTACCACGGCGGCAAGATCGCCATGCTCGGCATCATGCCCAAGGGCGCCGGCTGCGACTGGGACAAGATCATCTTCAAGGGCCTGACCGTGCAGGGCATCTACGGCCGCAAGATGTACGAGACCTGGTACAAGATGACCCAGCTGGTGCTGTCCGGCTTCCCGCTCGGCAAGGTGATGACCCACCAGCTGCCGATCGACGACTTCCAGAAGGGCTTCGACCTGATGGAAGAAGGCAAGGCCGGCAAGGTGGTGCTCAGCTGGAATTGACCCTTCGGGTCAATTCCCCCGCAGGTCTCCTTATCCCCGCGCCGTCGGCGCGCCCCTTGAACAACAAGGGGGCTCTCCCCCAGCCGGGGTAAGGCATGCTGCTGGAATTGAAAAAGGCGCCCATTGGGCGCCTTTTTCGTAAAGCGTGCCAGGCAAGCCTGGCACCTACCGTAACGCCTGCGGCGTTACTTGCCGACGGCGACGCTCAGCATCACGCGGCTGTGGGCCAGCTTGCCGGAGTTGTCGCGGCCGTTGCCGTCGGTGCCGTAGTAACCCAGGCCGACGTTGAACAGGCCGAACTGGCGCGCGACGCCGACGTTCCAGTCGGTGTAGTCCTTGGCGATGCCGTCCTCGAAGGTGCTGCGACCGACGTTGGCATTCAGGGTGAAGTCCTTCGGCAGGCCCCAGCTGCCGCCCAGGCCGAAGTACCAGCCATCGGTGCTGCTGTTCCAGACATCGTTGGTGTAGGCCACCGTCAGCTTGTAGGTGTCATCCAGCGTGGTGGTGGTGATCAGCTCGTTGTAGTTCTGGTGGCTGGACTTCAGGTAGGTGTAGCGGTTCAGCAGCACGTCGAAGTTGACGCGCTCGGTGACGTCCACGCCGTAGCCGATCAGGTAGTCGACCTCGGTCTTCGGGTCACCCGCACCAAAATCCACGCCCGAGCCCCACACGCCTGCGTACAGGCCAACCGGGCTGGTGTAGGTGAAACCGGCCTGCAGGGTCGGATCCTCGTCGGTCTGCGACACACCACGGAACAGGTAATCGGAAACAGCGGTGACGTTCCAGCTGTACGGCGATTCGTTTTCCTGAGCGCTGGCGGCGAACGGGGCGGCCAGGGTCAGGGCAGCGGCAATGGCGAGGCAGGCACGGGCGTGCTTCATGGGCGTCTCCGAGGGTGGCGGGGGCGGGAAGGGGGAGCGGGCAACCGGCGCCAGACAGGCGCGGTTCACGAATTTTTAACCCGTTTGCTATTGCGATGCAACATGTGCCACCCGTGGCGGTGCCCTGCCCGGCCCGGTCGAAGGCCGTCGTAGCCCGGTAGAATCAGCGGTTTCCCCGTTCAGAGCCGTGCCCACGCCATGACCGACGCCTCCTCCGCCCTGACCCGCCACTACGCCGAGGAACTGGACGCCATCCGCGCCCAGGGCCTGTTCAAGTCCGAGCGGATCATCACCAGCCCGCAGTCGGCCGAGATCACCCTCGAGGACGGCCGCACGGTGCTGAACTTCTGTGCCAACAACTACCTGGGCCTGGCCGACCATCCGGACCTGATCCAGGCCGCCAAGGATGCGCTGGATACCCACGGCTTCGGCATGGCCTCGGTGCGCTTCATCTGTGGTACCCAGGACCTGCACAAGCAGCTGGAGAAGCAGATCGCCGACTTCTTCGGCAAGCAGGACACCATCCTGTACGCGGCCTGCTTCGATGCCAACGGCGGCCTGTTCGAGCCGCTGCTCGGCGAGAACGACGCGATCATTTCCGATGCGCTGAACCACGCCTCGATCATTGACGGCGTGCGCCTGTGCAAAGCCAAGCGCTTCCGCTATGCCAACTGCGACATGGCCGACCTGGAAGCCCAGCTGCAGGCCGCCGACGCCGCCGGCTGCAAGACCAAGCTGATCACCACCGACGGCGTGTTCTCGATGGACGGCTTCATTGCGCCGCTGGACGAGATCACCGCGCTGGCGAAGAAGTACAACGCGCTGGTGCACATCGACGAATGCCACGCTACCGGCTTCCTCGGTGCCAGCGGCCGCGGCTCGGCCGAAGTGAAGGGCGTGCTGGAAAAGATCGACATCATCACCGGCACCCTGGGCAAGGCCATGGGTGGTGCACTGGGCGGCTTCACCTGCGCCAGCGCCGAGGTGATCGAGCTGCTTCGCCAGCGTTCGCGCCCGTACCTGTTCTCCAACTCGCTGCCGCCGCATGTGGTGGCCGCCGGCATCAAAGCGTTCGAGATGCTGGCCGCCGCTGACGATCTGCGCGACACCCTGGTGGAAAACACCCGCTACTTCCGCGAAAAGATGGTCGCCGCCGGTTTCGACGTGAAGCCGGGCGTACACCCGATCAGCCCGGTGATGCTGTACGACGCACCGCTGGCGCAGAAGTTCGCCGAGCGCCTGCTGGAAGAAGGCATCTACGCGATCGGCTTCTTCTTCCCGGTGGTGCCCAAGGGCCAGGCCCGCATCCGCACCCAGATCAGCGCCGCGCACAGTCGCGAGCATCTGGACCGCGCGATCGATGCGTTCACCCGCATCGGTGTCGAGCTGGGCGTGATCAAGGGTTGATCCCCACCGGCCAAAGCGTGCCGACCAAGGTCGGCACCTACCGGGCGTGAGGGCGTGCCGACCGAGGTCGGCACCTTCCCGGCATCACTTCTTTTTCTTCTTGCCCTTCGGCTCGTCCTTGCTGGCCACCACCACCGGCTTGGCGGCAGCATCCTGGCCGTTACCCTTGGCAACGCGGATGCCATTGGCCTTCATCCAGGCGTCGAACTCGTCGGCGGTCATCTTCTTGTCGCCGTTGCTCATCAGGAAGCGGTAGCTGCCGCGACCATCCAGCTCCGGGGTCTTCACTTCCACCACCGGGGTCTCGGCCGGCGTTTCCGCCTTGGCCACCTTCTTGTGGCCACCACAGGCGGTCAGCAGCACCATCGGCAGCAGCAGGCCTGCGCAGCGCAGGGTTTGGTTGAGGGTCGGGTGGTACATGGGCAGGCTCCGTTCGGGAAATTCAGCAGCCAGACGCCCCCTACGCCTGGAACGGTGGCCGGCAACCGCCGGCCGCGGGCGATGATCAGCCCGGTGCAGCGGCCCCCAGCCGCTGCTGGTCACTGACCTCCAGCACCCGCCACTGGCCCTTGCCGAGATCGCCGAGCTGCAGCCCGCCGATCGCAACCCGGACCAGGCGCAGCACCTGCAGGTCGAAGGCCGCCAACAGGCGGCGGATGTGGCGGTTGCGGCCCTCGTCGAGGACCACCTCCAGCCACGCGGTCTTATCGCCGCTGCGCAGCACGCGCACAGCCTGGGCGACGAGGAACTCGCCCTCGTCGTCCACGCCGGCCTGCAGGGCCGCCAGCGTGGCGTCATCGGGCAGGCGGTCGACCTGCACGTGGTAGGTCTTGTCCGGCCCGGTCTGCGGGTCGGTCAGGCGCGCCGCCCACTGCGGATCGTTGCTGAACAGCAACAACCCTTCACTGGCCTTGTCGAGGCGCCCGACCGGCGCGATCCACGGCAGGCCGGCACCATCGAAGCACCGGTACACGGTATCGCGGCCACGCTCATCCTGCGCGGTGGTCACCACCCCACGCGGTTTGTTGAGCATCAGGTACAGGCGCTGCGGCGCGCCCATCGGCTGGCCATCGACCTCGATCGGCGGCGCCGGCTGCCCAATCGGGAATTCGGGATCCCGCACGATGCGGCCGGAGACGCGCACGCGGCCATCGGCGATCCAGCGCGCGGCCTCGCTGCGCGAACACACACCGGCCTTGGACAGCACGCGCGCCAGGCCATGACGGACACCGGCGGCTGTGGCAGCGGGAGTCGCACGCCCACGCGGTGCGTGGGAGCGGGCGGCGGGGGCGGCAGGTGGGCGGCGCGTGCGCAAGCCTCTGCTCCCCGCGGTGCTTACTTCTTGTCGACCGGCTTGGTCTCAGCCGGTGCTTCGGCCGGGGCCGGAGTGGCGGCCGGAGCCGGACGCGCCTTGACCACACGCACGCCACGCGCCTTCATCCAGGCGTCGAACTCTTCGGCGGTCATGCGCTTGCCGTTCTGGCTCATGTCGAAGCGCCAGGGCGTGTTGTCGAATTCGGTCTGCGGCTTGTAGGCCGCCGGATCGTTCGGCTTCACTGCCGGGGCGCTCGGAATGGCCTTGGCGATGTTCTGGCAACCATCGATGCGCAGGCGCTGCAGCACCTGGTCCAGCGACTGCGACGGATCGTAGTTGCTGCTCAGCACGCCGGCCGGCATGCCCAGCTGGTTGCCACGGATGTAGAGCTCGTCGGCCACCGGCGCGATGGTCGTGGCCGGCAACGGCAGCGGCGAGGCGCTGGTGTTGACCGAGCAATCGACCGCAGCGTGGGCGGCGGGAACCAGGGCCAGCGCCAGGAAGGCGGCCGATGCAGAGCGCAGCATGAAGGGCATCCAGGAAAGGAAGTGACGCGGCGAGTTTAGCAATGCCGCGACAGCTTTCAAGCGCCACTTTCAATGAATACGGCAACTCATTGGTTTTACGGATAAAAACCCGACGAACGGTTGTTCCCGGACCGACGGACACGCGGATTCCGGGCTACGGAAACAACAAGACCCGGCCGAAGCCGGGTCCTGCTGTGTCCTACTGGCAGAGCGTCAGAACTTAGTTCTGGACGTTCAGCTCGGTACGACGGTTCTTGGCGCGACCTTCCGGGTTGTCCGAACCATCCGGGTTGGTGTTCGGAGCAATCGGACGGCTCTCGCCGTAGCCGATCGGGCCGACCAGGCGACCGGCGTCAACGCCGTTCTTGGTCAGGTAGTTGTACACGGCGGTAGCGCGACGCTCCGACAGCTTCTGGTTGTAAGCGTCGGTACCCTTCGAGTCGGTGTGACCGGCAACTTCAACGCGCAGATCCGGGTAACGCTTCAGGATCTCGGTGGCTTCGCTCAGGATCGCCACGGCGTCCGGACGCAGGTTCGACTTGTCGAAGTCGAAGTTGACGCCCTTCAGGTCGATGGAGACCGGAACCGGGCAACCGTCCGGACCGATGGTCTGACCCGGCTGCGAGTTCGGGCACTTGTCGTCGCAGTTGTTGACGCCGTCACCGTCGTCATCCAGGTCGGCGCAGCTCGGGGCAACCGGAGCCGGAGCCGGAGCAGCCGCGACCGGAGCCGGGCCCAGCGGGATCACGACGCCGACCGAAGCCAGCACGTCACCGAACCAGTCTTCCTTCGGAGCGGCAACGCTCTGGTCGTCGAAGTCAGCGCGGTAAGCCACTTCGGCGCGGACAGCAACGCGCTTTTCGAAGGTGGTCTGCAGGCCGACGCCCAGCTTGGCGGCAACGTTGCCGTCCTTACGCTGGCGCGGACCGTTGGCATTCAGCGCCGGGTACTCTTCTTCCGACTTCTGGTAGCCCAGGCCACCGACGATGTACGGGTTCCAGCCGCGGCCTTCCTTGATGAAGTGGCGACGCAGGTCCAGCGAGACGCCGTACTGCGACCAGTTCAGGTCCTTGTTCGAATCGAAGTTCGGGTTCTGATAGTTCAGCTCACCGTCCAGCGACCAGTTCGGGCTGATGAACTTGCCCAGGCCCAGGGTCACGAACGGAGCGTCATTGGTCAGACGGTCGCTGTCCTGGAAGTTGAAGCCGGCCGAACCGGTCAGGTACCAGCGGTCATCGAACTCCTGCGCCGAAGCTGCCTGGGCAAAAGCCAGGCCGCCCAGCAGCGCGGCAGTAAGGATCTTCTTGTTCATTGAGTACAGCTCCTATTTCGGGGGTATGAAACCGGTAGAGGCATGGGCCAGCACAAGTGCGTCGATGTACGACAGCCGATTCAGCACGCCACCGCCGCGAACATTATGCTCAGGCGGGTGAAGGCCATGTTAACAGTCCCGTAACATGTGAAGTGTTGCGCCCGACCGTCCGCCGGTCCGACGTTGAAACCCTATACAGGATGATGAAAATCCGCAAGACCCTCACGCTGCAAGGGTTTGACGGGGTTTAGGCGGGGAAAACGACATATTGCGCGGCGCGCTGCATCAAACGGTTCAGCGCGTCTGCGGAAACGTGAGGAACCTTATGATGGAGCCACGAACCCAGCCGGAGCCGTGATGAAAGCCGTCGCCCTGAGTCGTGAATCCGCCCCTGCCCTGTGCGATATCCACCTGCCTCCGCCGCTGCCTCCCCGGGGCCGTGACCTGCTGGTCCGGGTCGAGGCGGTTTCAGTCAACCCCGTCGATGGCAAGCAGCGTGCCAGCACGGATCCGGCCACGCTCCAGGCACCCCGCGTGTTGGGTTGGGACGCTGCCGGCGTGGTCGAGGCAATCGGCGACGAGGCGAGCCTGTTTGCCTCCGGTGACGAGGTTTATTACGCAGGCGATGTCACCCGCCCCGGCTGCAATGCGCAGTACCACTGGGTGGATGAACGCTTGGTCGCGCGCAAGCCAACCACGCTGGATTTCGCTGAAGCCGCAGCGCTGCCGCTGACCACGCTCACCGCCTGGGAGCTGCTGTTCGAGCGCATGCCGCTGCGGCTGGACGATCGCCGCCACGCCGGCCAGCACCTGCTGGTGATCGGCGGTGCGGGTGGGGTCGGCTCGATGGCAATCCAGCTGGCCCGCCATGCGGGTTTCGAGGTGATCGCCACGGCGTCGCGCGAGGCCTCGGCCGACTGGTGCCGGCAGATGGGTGCCCGGCACGTGATCGACCATCGGCAACCACTTCAGGCCCAGCTGCAGGCGCTGGGCATCGACACGGTGCAGGTCGCACTCAACCTGGCCGACACCGATCACTACTGGGAAGAACTGGGCCTGCTGCTGGCGCCGCAGGGACATGTGGGCCTGATCGTCGAGCCGCGTGGGCCGCTGCGCATCGGCGATCCCTACAAAGCCAAGTGCATCGGCATCCACTGGGAGTTCATGTTCGCGCGCTCGCGCTTTGCCACTGCCGACTGCATCGAGCAGCACCGCATCCTCAGCCGCACGGCCAGCATGATCGATGCCGGCCAGCTGCGCGGCACCCTCAGTGAAAGCCTGGGCCCGATCAATGCGGCAAATCTGGACATCGCGCATCAGCGCCTGGCCAGCGGACGCACGGTGGGCAAGCTGGCGCTGGCAGGCTGGGGCGACTGAGCCAGGCTGGAACGCCGCTGTAAAGCCGAGCCCATGCCCGGCCGTGCGGTCTGATCGTAGCGTCGAGCGTGCTCGACTGATTCATCAGGAGCAGTCGAGCACGCTCGACGACACTGTAGCGGCGGATTGGTCGGCATCTGTATCTATGGAAGTGACTGGATCGGAATTACGGTGGAAACAGATTCCTCTCCCCCGAGACCGCCATGCCCACCGCCCTGCCCTTGCGCCTGCTGCAACTGATCACCGGCCTGTTCCTGTACGGCTTCGGCGCCTCGCTGATGATCCGTGCGGCCATCGGCGTGGCGCCCTGGGATGTCCTGTCACAGGGCATCGCCGCGCAGACGCCGCTGTCGTTCGGCCTGGCGACCAATGTCATCGGCGCACTGGTGTTGCTGCTGTGGTGGCCGCTGCGGCAGAAGCCGGGTGTAGGGACCGTGCTCAACGTGATGCTGATCGGCCCCTCCGCGCAGTTCGGGCTATGGCTGCTGCCGCCGGCCGTCGGCCTTGGCTGGCAGCTGGCAATGTTCTGCGCCGGCATGCTGCTGGTCGCGCTGGCCACCGGCCTGTACATCGGCGCCAAGCTCGGCCCCGGGCCCCGCGATGGCCTGATGACCGGCCTGCATGCCCGCACCGGCTGGCCGATCTGGAAGGTGCGCAGCCTGATCGAAGGCAGCGTATTGCTGCTGGGCTGGTGGCTGGGCGGCAATGTCGGCCTCGGCACCCTCGCCTTCGCCCTGCTGATCGGCCCGCTGTGTGGTGTCACGCTGGGCTGGTTCGGGATCGGTCGCACCCCGGTAGTGCCGGCCGCTGGCCGGCAGCCGCAGTCCCCCTGAGCTGATCGGGATGCCGGCCAGCGGCCGGCACTACCGCCCCCGGAGTTCGGGGGCAGCGCCGCAGGCGCGGGGGCGTGGAGGCCGGTAAGTGGGGCCCGCGGTTCGCGCAGCGAATTGCGGGAGCGACAGCACGCATGTGCCGAGCGTACCCGGCCAGCGGCCGGCACTACCCCCCGGAGTTCGGGGGGAGCGCCGCAGGCGCGGGGGCGTGGAGGCCGGTAAGTGGGGCCCGCGGTTCGCGCAGCGAATTGCGGGAGCGACAGCACGCATGTGCCGAGCGTACCCGGCCAGCGGCCGGCACTACCCAAAGGCCGGCCCTTGCCCCGGCCGCCGTTTCGCGGCACGCTTCGCGCTTCCGTACGCAAGCGTATCGACAATGTCGCCAGCCAACGAAAGCGCCTACCCCCATCTGTTCGCCCCGCTGGACCTGGGCTTCACCCAGCTGCGCAACCGCGTATTGATGGGCTCGATGCACACCGGCCTGGAGGATCGCGCCCGCGACTTCCCGCGGCTGGCGGCCTACTTCGCCGAACGCGCCGAGGGCGGTGTCGGCCTGATCGTCACCGGCGGCTTCGCGCCGAACGTGGTCGGCTGGCTGAAGCCGTTCGGCGGCAAGCTGTCCTGGCCCTGGGAAGTACGCCCGCACCGTCAGCTCACCGCCGCCGCGCACCAGCACGGCGCGAAGATCTGCCTGCAGCTGCTGCATGCCGGCCGCTATGCCTACCACCCTTTGTCGGTGGCACCGTCGAAGCTGAAGGCACCGATCAACCCGTTCACCCCGCGCGCGTTGTCGGCCAGTGGCGTCGAGCGCCATATCGCCGACTACGCACGCAGCGCGAAGCTGGCCCGCGAGGCTGGCTACGACGGTGTGGAAGTGATGGGCTCGGAGGGCTACCTCATCAACGAGTTCATCGCCCCGCGCACCAACAAGCGCACCGACCGCTGGGGCGGCGATGCGAACCAGCGCATGCGCTTCGCGGTCGAGATCGTGCGCCGCATCCGCGAGGCCTGTGGCCCGGACTTCATCATCATCTACCGCCTGTCGCTGGTGGACCTGGTGGAGGACGGCAGCAACTGGGAGGAGATCGTGCAGCAGGCGCAGGCCATCGAGGCCGCCGGCGCGACGATCATCAATTCCGGCATCGGCTGGCACGAAGCCCGTATTCCGACCATTGCCACCTCGGTGCCGCGCGCCGCCTTCGCCGGGGTCACCGCCAAGCTCAAGCCGCATGTGAAGGTGCCGCTGGTGGCGACCAACCGCATCAACATGCCCGACGTCGCCGAGCGCATCCTCGCCAGCGGCGGTGCCGACATGGTGTCGCTGGCGCGCCCGCTGCTGGCCGACCCGCAATGGCCGAACAAGGCCCGTGCCGGCCGCGCCGAGGCGATCAACACCTGCATCGCCTGCAACCAGGCCTGCCTGGACCACGTGTTCGAGAACAAGCTGGCCAGCTGCCTGGTCAATCCGCGCGCCGCCCACGAGACCGAGCTGGTCTATCGCCCCACCGCCACGCCGAAGAAAGTTGCCGTGGTCGGTGCTGGCCCGGCAGGCCTGGCGTGTGCCACCGTCGCTGCCCAGCGCGGCCACCAGGTCACCCTGTTCGATGCCAACGAGGAGATCGGCGGCCAGTTCAACGTGGCCAAGCGCATCCCCGGCAAGGAAGAGTTCCACGAGACCCTGCGCTACTTCCGCCACACGCTGGCCGAAACCGGCGTGCAGCTGCGCCTCGGCACCCGCGCCGATGCCGCCACCCTGGCCGGCTTCGACGAGGTGGTGCTGGCCACCGGCATCACCCCGCGCAAGGTCGACTTCCCCGGCGCCGACCACGCCAAGGTGGTCAGCTACCTGGACGTGCTGCTGGGCCGGGTTGAAGTGGGCACCAATGCGGCGATCATCGGCGCCGGCGGCATCGGCTTCGATGTCGGCGAGTTCCTCAGCCACGCAGGTGAGTCCCCCTCCCTCGACCCGCAACGCTGGATGGCCGAATGGGGCGTGGACAGCGCGTTCGAGGCCCGCGGCTCGCTGGGCCGGCCCGAGGTCGAGGCGTCACCGCGTCGGCTCTGGCTGCTGCAGCGCAGCCCGGGCAAGCCCGGCGCGCGACTGGGCAAGACCACTGGCTGGATTCACCGCGCCACACTGAAGGCCAAGGGCGTGCGCATGCTCGGTGGCGTCGAGTACCTGGGCGTGGACGACGAGGGCCTGCGCATCCGCGTGGAAGGCAGCGAACAGCTGCTGCCGGTCGACCACGTGGTGATCTGCGCCGGGCAGGAACCGAACCGTGCATTGCAGGCCGAACTGCAGGCCGCCGGCATCAACGCGCAGCTGATCGGGGGTGCCGATGTGGCCGCCGAACTGGATGCGAAGCGGGCCATCGACCAGGGCAGCCGGGTGGCCGCCGCGCTCTGATGAGCGCCTGAATGGGGGGCGGAATGTGATTTCCGTCCCCCCTGCCGAACCTGAATGTCAAGCCGGGCGGTTCACGATGCGTTCGGCTATCCCCCCCTACCTTGCGCCATCTTTCCGCTCACCAGCCAGTTTCCGGTGAGCCGGCGCAGCCCCTCGATCGGTACTGATCGTTTCTTTTGGGGCTGCCCACGGGGCGGCCCCGATGGCCGCCTCCCCATGACGCCAAGTCGTACCCCGCCTCCTGTCGCCCCCGCGGCCGGAACCGGAGCGTGCGGCCCATACGGAGCAAGGAGTTATATGAAGCTGGCCTGGATTCTCTGGCTGTCGCAGTTGTTGCCTCAGCCGGCCGCTGATTCATTGTGTTTGAGCACCACCGTTTACCTGGAAGCCCGCGACCAGACCCTGCGTGGCCAGCAGGCCGTCGCCGAGGTCGCCCTGCGCCGCCTCGACAGTGGCCTGTGGGGCGACTCCATGTGCCAGGTGGTCACCGCGCGCAAGCAGTTCGCACCGACCATCGTCTCGCCCGGCACCCAGCTGGGCAATGATGCGGCCTGGAGCGAGGCGATGAACGTGGCCTTCGACGCCGAGCGCAACTGGGCGCTGCCGGCCGGCGAGCGCCGCGAGATCGTGCCCGGTGCCAGCCACTTCGCCGCGCTGTCCATTGCCAGCCCGAACTGGCGCAATGCCTACCAGGTGGCCACCATCGGCGATCACACCTTCTATAAGGTGCAGAACCTCAAGCCGCGGCAGTCGTAACGATCCGTGCTGGCGGCAGCGTTGCCGCCCGCTGGCAAGCTCTGGGATAGTGGGCGTTTCCCGCCCGCATCACCTGGAGTTTCCATGAAGCTGTACAGCAAGCCCGGTGCCTGTTCCACCGCCGACCACATCGCCCTGCAGTGGACCGGCAAGCCGTTCGAGGTTGAACTGCTGAACAAGGACACCCTGAAGGGCCCGGAATTCCTCAAGATCAATCCGGCCGGTGCCGTCCCCGCACTGGTCGACGGCGACTTCGTGCTGCTGCAGAACGCCGCGATCATGGGCTATATCGCCGACAGCTTCCCGCAGGCCGGCCTCGGCGGCGACGGCAGCCCGCGCCAGCGCGCCGAAGCCACCCGCTGGCTGGCCTTCGTCAATTCCGATGTGCATCCGGCCTTCTCTCCGCTGTTCGCGCCGGGCAAGTTCATTGCCGACGAGAGCCAGTTCGATGCGATCCGCGCCGCCGCGCACAAGCGCCTGCGCGCCCTGTTCGAGACCGCCGACAAGCAGCTGGCCGACAAGCCGTGGCTGGCCGGCTTCCGCAGCTTCGCCGACCCGTACTTCTACATCACGCTGCGCTGGGCCGCCGGCACCAAGGTCGACCTGTCCGGCTTGGACAACCTGGCCGCCTACAAGGCGCGCATGGATGCCGATGCCGGCGTGCAGGCCGCGCTGAAGGCCGAAGGCCTGGCCTGAGCCAGACCATGGGTCGGAGCCGTCTGCACAGCAGACGGCTCTGCCCCCATCGGTGCAATCGCCACACTCAGCCGATCTGGCGGATCACTTCGCCCTTGGCATCGCGCAGGTAGGTCGGCACCACTTCGATGCGCAGCGCCGCCGCCACCGGGTAGATGCCGCGCTCGGCACGCACGCCCGCCAAGGCTTCCAGACCCGTCTCGTCCAACGCCCAGCGCGCTGTCGGCCGATACCTCGCCGGTTTGACCGCGCGCGGCCGGAATGAATTCCCACTGCCGCTCGCGGCTGACCAGTTCCAGTGATTTGCCGTGGCGCAGGCGCAATGGCAGCAGCTCGCACACGCTGGCCACCTGGCCCGCACCGAGCACCAGGGTGGTGACGCCCGCCTCCTGGCGCCAGTCCAGCGTCTCGATGAACAGCATGCCGGTGCTGGAGCCCTCGCGCTCGCTGCCGGTCTGCACCTGTGCAGCCAATGCCGGATCCTCCAGCAGGTTGCCGCGATGCAGGTCGCTGATCCACAGCGGCATCGCCGGTTGCAGCGCCTGCAGCACGCCGCGCGTCGACCAGCGCTTGACCGCTTCCATCTCCTCATCGGTCAACCCGACCAGCTGCAGGAACTGCAGGTGGCCATTGGCGGTGTCGCGTGCGGGCAACTGCGGATCTGCGACGAAGGCCAGATGGCACAAGCGCGTGTTGGTCTCCAACGCGATCGGGCCGTTGGCGTTGAGGTGATGGCCATCCTCGAACACGTTGCCACTGCCGAACACATAGCGCGCCAGGTTCTGCAGCAGGTTCATCGGCCACACCGGCGGCGTGCTGCCGGCGTTCTCACCGGCGTCGGCAGCGAGGCGGAAGGTCAGCTCGAAACCATAGCCACTGGCGGTGGCATCACTGCTCTCCTTTGCGTACAGCTCGGAGAAGCCGTAGGTGATGTAATGCCAATGCGGTACCGGCGCATCCGCCCAGTACACGCTGATGCCATCGAGCGGATCCTGGCCACCGAGCGTGTACGGAAGCGCGGTGCCGAAGTGACGCGGTTCCTGCCCGGCATACAGCGGCGCCAGCGCCGCATTGATCGCGTCCCAGCCGGGGGTATCGGTGTCGTCGTGGTCGTCCTGCACGCGGGACTCCTTGTGGGGAAGTGAACCGATCACTTTACGCGGTGGCTCAGGCCTGCACGACCTCGCCGCCACCATTGACCACGGCCGCCTGGGTCTCCTGCCACCAGCGCTGCGCCAATGCCGGGCTACGCGCCTTGCCCACCGCCGCCAGCAGTTCCGGGCACAGGCGCTCCAGTGCCAGCGCATCGGTGCAGCGTTCGATCTTCAACTGCATGAAATAGCCCTTCAGGCCCAGATGCCGACGCACGGCCTCACTCATCGCGTCGTACAGCTGCTGGTACAGCGCCGGGTCCTGTTCACGGCCGGTGCTGATGCTGCGCGTCGGTGCGGTTTCGACACTTCCGCCGATCACTTCAATCAGGCCCAGCGCGGCCAACTGCTCCAGTGCATCCGGCGGTGCCCGCAGGCCTTCGAACAGGCCGCGCAATTCAGTGTCATCGCGATGGCCGTCGACCATCAGCAGGATCGAACGCAGTGCCGCCGGCAGACGCCGACCACGGTCTTCGATTTCCTGACGGCCAGCAGCCGTCTTGGCGTGCAGCAAAGCCATTGCCTCCCCCTCCCTCGATGCGCAATGCCGGCGCGCCCTGGCGGGCACGCTCCCCTGTGTGCCATCCCCGGACGGCACGCGCCTTCCCCGGCGCGCACCGTGTATTGCAGGTCGATGACAGGCCGAGCTTAGCGCAAGTGCTGCGGGTAGTGCCGGCCGCTGGCCGGCAACCTCGGGATTGATGGGGGGTGCCGGCCAGCGGCCGGCACTACCGGGTCAGCGTCCCAGCGCGCGGCGGATCTCCTCCAGCGCGCTGGGGTCGTCCAGCGTCGACAGGTCACCCGGGTCGCGCTGCTCGGCCAACGCCTGCAGCGAGCGCCGCAGCAGCTTGCCAGAGCGGGTCTTGGGCAAGGCATTGACCACGTGCACATGCGCAGGGCGTGCGACCGCGCCGAGCGAGGTGGTCACCGTAGCCATCATCTCGGCCACCACCGGCGCCGGATCCTCGCCATCCAGCCCCTGCTTGAGGGTGACGAACACCAGCGGCACCTGCCCCTTCAGTTCGTCCTTGACCCCGATCACCGCCGCCTCGGCCACGCGCGGATGGCTGGAGATAGCCTCCTCGATCTCGCGCGTGCCCAGACGATGGCCGGCCACGTTGATCACATCGTCGGTACGGCCGAGGATGAAGGTGTAGCCATCGTCGTCACGGATCGCCCAGTCCAGCGAGCTGTACAGCAGCTCCTTGAAATGGCTGAAGTAGCTCTGCAGGAAACGGCTGTCGTCGTTCCACACCGTGCTCATGCAGCCCGGCGGCAGCGGCGGCGACACCACCAGCACGCCCTTCTGCCCCGGTGCCACTTCCTCGCCGGTGTTCTCGTCGATCACCTTCATCCGGTAGCCGAGATTGGGGAACCCGGGCGAGCCGAAACGCACCGGCTTCATCTCCAGGCCCGGCAGCAGGGTCAGTGCCGGCCAGCCGGTTTCGGTCTGCCAGTAATTGTCGATGATCGGCTTGCCGAGCGCTTCGCTGATCCAGTGCGCGGTCGGTTCGTCCAGCGGCTCGCCGGCCAGGAACAGGTACTTCAGCGCGCCCAGGTCGTGGCGATGGATGAAATCCGCGTCGTGCTTCTTCAGCACGCGGATGGCGGTGGGCGACGAGAACATCGTGCGCACGTTGTACTGCTCGCACAGCGCCCACCAGATGCCCGGGTCCGGATTCGTCGGCAGCCCTTCGTAGAGCAGCGAGGTACAGCCGCCGATCAGCGGGCCGTACACGTTGTAGGAATGGCCGACCGCCCAGCCGACGTCGGAGGTGGAGAACATCACCTGGCCCGGCCTGCAGTCGAACACCGTTTCCATCGACTGCGCCATCGCCACCGCATAGCCCCCCACATCGCGCTGCACGCCCTTCGGCTTGCCGGTGGTGCCGGAGGTATACAGCAGATAGCTCGGCTCGCTCGCTTCCAGCCACTGCACCGGCACGTCGACTTCACCGATCTGCGCACGCAGCTCGGCGTAGTCCACATCGCGGCCCGGCACGCGTGGTTCGGCGGCATCCAGCCCACGCGACACGATCAGCACGTGCGGCGGTGGCGACGTGGCTTCGGCGCAGGCGGCGTCGACCATCGGCTTGTACGGAATCAACTTGCCACCGCGCATGCCGGCATCGGCCGCGATCAGCAGCTTGGGCTTGGCGTCGTCGATGCGCAGCGCCAGGTTGTGCGCGGCGAAGCCACCGAACACCACCGAGTGCACCGCACCGATGCGCGCGCAGGCCAGCATCGCGAACACGGCTTCGGCCATGTTCGGCATGTAGATCACCACGCGGTCACCGTGACCGACGCCGAGGTGCTTGAGCACGGCGGCGAAGTCGTTCACTTCGCGATACAGCTGGCGATAGGTGATTTCGCGGGTGCTGTTGGTTTCGGTGGAGATGGCGACCAGCGCGAGCTGGTCGGCGCGCTCGGCCAGGTGGCGGTCGACGGCGTTGTAGCAGAGATTGGTTTCACCACCGACGAACCAGCGCCGGAACGGCGGGTTGCTGTAGTCGAGCACCTGCTGCGGCGGTTTGTGCCAATGGATGCGCTTGGCTTCCTCGCCCCAGAAGGCCTCCGGCTCGTCGATCGAGCGACGGTAGGTTTCCTCGTAGTTCATGACGCAGCCCTCCCAGACAAAGTCATGGGTTCGAGGATAGTCCGGCGCTGGCGCGCGGGCCGCCCTACCTTGGTAGGGGGTGGGGTTCTGTTCTGCAGGGCTTGCAGCCCTGCACCTGCAGAATCAACGTCAACGTCAACGTCAAAAGCGGGGCCATTGAGGGATGGCGGGGTGGGTCCGGTTGCGGGGGGCGCCGTAAATCCGTCCATGGAGGCTCGGTCGCCGCGTCCATGCGGCTCACGCCCCCGCAACCGGACCCACCCCGCCTTCGACAGTTTCCTGCGATCTGTCGGAAAGGCGTATTGCTCTGGTAGATGTCGACCTTGGTCGACTGCTCTGGTGGGTGTCGACCTTGGTCGACACGGTAGATCCACGCCATGCGTGGATGATTCATTCGATATCTGACAGAAGAATCGTGTCGACCAAGGTCGACACCTACCAACAGCCGCGCGGAACAACGGCCGCAGTTACCAACAGCCGCGGGAACCTGTCGAAGGTGGGACGGTGTCGGAGTGCGGGGTGTCAGCCGCATGGATGCGGCTGCCAAGCCTACAGGGACGTACTTGCGGCGTCCCCGCACTCCGACACCGTCCCGCCAACCCACGGATAGCCCGCTTCTGACGTTGACGTTGATTCTGCAGGTGCAGGGCTGCAAGCCCTGCCGAACCCCTAGAACGGAGTCGCGGACTCGAACGCGAGCGCCTCGCCCGTCACCGGATGGGTGAACCGCAGGCTGCGCGCATGCAGATGCACACGCTGCGCCGGCGCGGCGTCATACAGCACATCGCCAACGATGGGATGGCCGAGACTGGCCATGTGCAGGCGCAGCTGATGGCTGCGGCCAGTGATCGGTTCCAACGCCACGCGGGTGCGCTGCGCTTCAACATCACGTGCCATTACGTGCCAACGTGTCAGCGCCGGTTTGCCGCGTTCGTGATCGACCATCTGCTTCGGCCGGTTCGGCCAGTCCACGATCAACGGCAGGTCCACTTCGCCGGCATCGCCTTCAAGCAGCCCCTCCACGATCGCTTCGTAACGCTTGCCAACCTGGCGCTGCTCGAACTGCATCGACAACGCCACCTGCATGTCCTTGCCGCGCGCATGCAGCAGCAGGCCGGAGGTCACCTGGTCCAGGCGATGCACGGTCAATGCATCCGGGTACAGCGCCTGCAGCCGCGCGACCACGCAGTCCTGGTTCTCGGCGCTGCGGCCAGGCACGGACAGCAGGCCGGCCGGCTTCTCGGCCACCAGCAGCGCGTCGTCGATGTAATGCAGGTGGATCATCAGTTCCTGTATTCCTCAAACAGCAACGGGGAAGCCTGAGCTTCCCCGTTGCTGCGTACCGACCAACGGTCGGTACCTACCTTCTGGATCACGTACCGGCCAACGGCCGGCACCTACCTCGATGGAAGACGTACCGGCCGGAGCCGGTACCGCCTGCATCAGCCCAGCAGGTGGGCGACGCCGGCGCGCTCTTCTTCCAGCTCGGCCAGGGTCTTGTCGATGTACTTCTGGCTGAAGTCGTCGATCGGCAGATCCTTGACCAGGGTGTACTTGCCGTTCTCGGTGGTCACCGCGAAACCGAAGATCACGCCTTCCGGAATGCCGTAGGAACCGTCGGACGGCACGCCCATGGTGACCCACTTGCCGTTGCTGCCCAGCACCCAGTCACGCACGTGGTCGATGGCTGCGTTGGCGGCCGAAGCAGCCGAGGACGAGCCACGGGCTTCGATGATCGCCGCGCCGCGCTTGCCGACGGTCGGGATGAAGGTGTTGGCGTTCCACTCCTGGTCGTTGATTGCATCGGCGATCGACGCACCATCGGCGGTGGCGAAACGGTAGTCCGGGTACATGGTCGGGCTGTGGTTGCCCCACACGACCAGCTTCTCCATGCCACCGACCGGCTTGCCGAGCTTGGTCGACAGCTGGCTCAGCGCGCGGTTGTGGTCCAGGCGCAGCATGGCGGTGAAGTTCTCCGGCTTCAGGTCCGGGGCCGACTTCATCGCGATGTAGGCGTTGGTGTTGGCCGGGTTACCGACCACCAGCACCTTCACGTCACGGCTGGCGACCTTGTTCAGCGCCGCGCCCTGGGCGGTGAAGATCTTGGCGTTTTCCAGCAGCAGGTCCTTGCGCTCCATGCCCGGGCCACGCGGACGCGCGCCAACCAGCAGGGCGATGTCGGCGTCCTTGAACGCGACTTCGGCATCATCGGTGCCGACCATGCCGGCCAGCAGCGGGAAGGCGCAGTCTTCCAGCTCCATCATCACGCCCTTCAGGGCGGCCTGGGCCTTGTCGACCGGCAGTTCCAGCAGCTGCAGGATGACCGGCTGGTCCTTGCCCAGCATTTCGCCGGAGGCGATGCGGAACAGCAGGGCATAACCGATCTGGCCGGCGGCGCCGGTCACGGCAACACGAACGGGTGCTTTCATGGGGGTTTCCTCTTGCTTGCAAGCGTTTGATGGGACGCCGCGGGCGTGGCCACGCAGGCCTGGCGGGCGGCGGGGAACAGGGAAACGGCCACCCGAGGGTGGCCGTTTCGAAGGGGGATCAGGCGGCGAGGTGCTTGTTCCACTCCGCGACGCGCTCGGCCTGGGCGGCCAGCACGGCGTCGACGTCGCCTTCCAGGGTGATCGAATGGATCACGTCGCCCTGCTTGACCGAATCAACGATGGCCTGGCCTTCCAGGACCTTGCCGAAGACGGTGTGGCGGCCGTCCAGCCAGTCGGTCTTGATGTGGGTGATGAAGAACTGGCTGCCGTTGGTGTTCGGGCCGGCGTTGGCCATCGACAGCGAGCCGACCTCGTGCTTCACGCCATTCTTCTCGTCTTCGAACTTGTAGCCCGGGCCGCCGGTGCCACGACCCTGCGGGCAGCCGCCCTGGATCATGAAGTCGGCGATCACGCGGTGGAAGATCAGGCCGTCATAGAAACCGTGCTTGACCAGGTTCACGAAGTTGGCCACGGTCAGCGGCGCCTTGTCGGCGAACAGCTCGACCTTGATCGGGCCCTGGGTGGTGTCGAAAGTGGCGATGAGGGACATGAAGATCCTTGATGCAGATGGGGAACGCGTCTAGCCACCTAGTTTACACCTGCCTCGTGGCGGCGGCGGCTTCGACCATGGGCGCAGATCCGGGCTTCAGCCACGGGACGGGGTGCCCCGCGGTGCAGGCCAGGCGGCCTCGACCGGCGCCGCGGCCCCCCAGCTGAATGGGCCCCATGACGGGTGTGAAATCCACCTTTTCGCGAATCGTCAAGTTCGACGTATAATGTTGGACTTCTTTTTCCAAATCCGGCGCCGACTGGCCCCCTTTCGTATGTCCATCGAAAATCTTCGCAACATCGCCATCGTCGCCCACGTCGACCATGGCAAGACCACCCTGGTCGACCAGCTGCTGAAGCAGTCCGGCACCCTGTCCGAGCGTACCGTCCTCGCCGAGCGCGTGATGGACAGCAACGACCAGGAAAAGGAACGCGGCATCACCATCCTGGCCAAGAACACCGCCATCACCTGGGAAGACAAGAAGACCGGCATCAAGAACCGGATCAACATCGTCGACACCCCCGGCCACGCCGACTTCGGTGGTGAGGTCGAGCGCGTGCTGTCGATGGTCGACACCGTGCTGATCCTGGTCGATGCGATGGACGGCCCGATGCCGCAGACCCGCTTCGTGACCCAGAAGGCCTTCGCGATGGGCTTCAAGCCGATCGTCGTGGTCAACAAGGTCGACCGTCCGGGCGCCCGCCCGGAATGGGTGATCGACCAGGTCTTCGACCTGTTCGACAAGCTCGGCGCCACCAACGAGCAGCTGGACTTCCCGATCGTCTACGCCTCGGGCCTGAACGGCTATGCCGGCCTGGAAGACACCGTGCGCGACGGCGACATGACCCCGCTGTACGAAGCGATCATGCAGCACGCGCCGCGTCCGGAAGTGGACCCGGAAGGCCCGTTCCAGATGCGCATCAGCCAGCTGGACTACAACAACTTCGTGGGCGTGATCGGCATCGGCCGCATCCAGCGCGGCACCCTGAAGAAGAACATGCAGGTCGCGGTCATCGACCGTGAAGGCAAGAAGCGCAACGGCAAGGTGCTGCAGGTGCTGGGCTTCATGGGCCTGGAGCGCATCGAGCAGGATTCGGCCGAGGCCGGCGACATCGTGGCCATCTCCGGCATCCAGGAGCTGACCATCTCCGACACCATCTGCGCACCGGACTTCCCGGAAGCGCTGCCGGCGCTGACCGTCGACGAGCCGACCATCTCGATGACCTTCCAGGTCAACAACTCGCCGTTCGCCGGCAACAAGGACCTGTCCGGTGGCAAGTTCCTGACCAGCCGCCAGATCAAGGACCGCCTGGACCGTGAAAAGGTCCACAACGTGGCCCTGAAGGTCGAGCAGCTGGAAGACGCCGACAAGTTCCTGGTCTCCGGCCGTGGCGAACTGCACCTGTCGGTGCTGATCGAGAACATGCGCCGCGAAGGCTACGAGCTGGCCGTGTCGCGCCCGGAAGTGATCATCAAGGAAATCGACGGCCAGCTGATGGAGCCGATCGAGCAGCTGGTGGTGGACATCGAAGAAATCCACCAGGGCGGCGTGATGGAAAAGCTGGGCACCCGCAAGGGCCAGCTGAAGAACATGGAATCGGACGGCAAGGGCCGTGTGCGCCTGGAATACTCGATCCCGGCCCGTGGCCTGATCGGTTTCCAGAACGAGTTCAAGACCCTGACCCAGGGTTCGGGCCTGCTGTTCCACGTGTTCGACCACTACGGCCCGAAGGAACAGGGCGCGATCGCCAAGCGCATCAACGGCGTGATGATCGCCAATGCGCCGGGCACCACGCCGGCCTACTCGCTGGGCCCGCTGCAGGAGCGCGGCAAGCTCTTCGCTGCTGAAGGCGACAACGTGTATGAAGGTCAGCTGGTCGGCATCCACTCCAAGGACAACGACCTGACCGTCAACGCGATCAAGACCAAGCCGCTGACCAACATGCGCGCTTCGGGCAAGGACGATGCGATCCAGCTGACCCCGGCGATCAAGTACTCGCTGGAACAGGCCCTGGACTTCATCGAAGACGACGAGCTGGTCGAGATCACCCCGAAGGAGATCCGTCTGCGCAAGAAGTTCCTGACCGAAAGCGACCGCAAGAAGGCTTCGCGCGGCGGCTGAGCCAGCACCCCGTGAACCAGAGCGGCTACAACCCGGATCCACACCGGCATCCGGGTCTCCATGTCATCGCCCTGCTCGAAGCGAGCAAGGCGATGCTGGCGCTGTTGGCCGCCACCGGGCTGGAAGTGCTCGGACCGCAGCCGCTACGGCACGGCATCATGGCCCTGATCCGGCGTTTCAGCCTGGATCCGGACCATGGCACCCTGCCCTCGCTGCTGCACATGATCAGCCCCGACGCGGTCCACCTGGCCGCGGCGGGGATGATCGGCTACGGCCTGCTGCACCTGGTCGAAGCCTGGGGCCTGTGGCGGGCCAAGGCCTGGGCCTCCTGGCTGGGCTGCCTGACCGCCGCCCTGTACCTGCCTTTCGACATCTTCGCGATCATCCGCCACCCCGGCTGGCCGTCGTGGACGATCCTGGCGATCAACCTGATCGTGGTCTACGTGCTCGCCCGCGACCTGCGCAAGCGCCACCGCTGAGCACCGGCTACACTGGGGATTGGAGCCGACCAAGCCGCCCCATGCGCCCGTCCTTGCCGCCTCTGCTGACCTGCCTGCTCGCCGCGCTGCCGGCGCTGCTTTCGGCTGGCTGCAGCCCGGCCACGCCCAGCGCGCATGCGGCCGAACCTGCGAGCCGCAACGTGCCGTTCCCGTACGCCGAAACCGATGTCGCCGACCTGCAGGCGCGGATGACCGCCGGGGAACTGGACAGCACCACCCTGACCCAGGCCTACCTGCAGCGCATCGCCGCGCTGGACCGCACCGGGCCGCGCCTGCGCGCGGTGATCGAGCTCAACCCCGATGCCCTGAAGGAAGCCGCCGCGCGCGACCGCGAACGCCGTGACGGCCGCCTGCGCGGCCCGCTGCATGGCATTCCCCTGCTGTTGAAGGACAACATCAACGCCGCGCCGATGGCCACCAGTGCGGGTTCGCTGGCCCTGCAGGGCTTCCGTCCGGACGATGCCTACCTGGTGCGCCGGCTGCGCGACGCCGGTGCGGTGGTGCTGGGCAAGACCAACCTCAGCGAATGGGCCAACTTCCGCGGCAATGATTCGATCTCCGGCTGGAGCGCGCGTGGCGGCCAGACCCGCAACCCCTATCGCATCAGCCATTCGCCGTGTGGTTCCAGCAGCGGCAGCGCGGTGGCCGTGGCCGCCAACCTGGCCAGCGTGGCGATCGGCACCGAAACCGACGGCAGCATCGTCTGCCCGGCGGCGATCAACGGCGTGGTCGGCCTGAAGCCGACGGTCGGCCTGGTCAGCCGCGAGGGCATCATCCCGATTTCCTTCAGCCAGGACACTGCCGGGCCGATGGCACGCAGCGTCGCCGACGCTGCCGCCGTGCTGACCGCGATCGCCGGCCGCGACGATGCCGATCCGGCCACCGCGACCATGCCCGGCCGCGCGGTCTACGACTACACCGCGCGACTGGACCCGCAGGGCCTGCGCGGCAAGCGCATCGGCCTGCTGCAGACGCCCCTGCTGAAGTACCGTGGCATGCCGCCACTGATCGAACAGGCGGCAACCGAGCTGCGCCGCGCCGGCGCCGTGGTGGTGCCGGTGGAGCTGCCCAACCAGGGCGCCTGGGCCGAGGCCGAGCGCACGCTGCTGCTGTACGAATTCAAGGCCGGGCTGGAGCGCTATTTCAGCACCCACCGCGCACCATTGCGCAGCCTGGCCGAACTGATCGCCTTCAACCAGGCGCACAGCAAGCAGGAACTGGGCCTGTTCGGCCAGGAGCTGCTGGTGGAGGCCGATGCCACCGCCGGCCTGGCCGACCCCGCCTATATCCGCGCCCGCAGCGATGCGCGCCGGCTG
Organism: Stenotrophomonas sp. 93052_Sma; assembly: GCF_056481145.1. Taxonomy (NCBI): domain Bacteria; kingdom Pseudomonadati; phylum Pseudomonadota; class Gammaproteobacteria; order Lysobacterales; family Lysobacteraceae; genus Stenotrophomonas; species Stenotrophomonas sp. 93052_Sma. The sequence goes on along the minus strand of NZ_CM151134.1, from coordinate 963,682 downwards.
GCCGGCCCGGAAGGCATCGATGCTGCCCTCGCCGCCCACCAGCTCGATGCGCTGGTGGCGCCGACCACCGGCGTGGCATGGCCGATCCGCAGCGAAGGCGACGACTTCCCCGGTGAAAGCTACAGCGCCGCCGCCGTGGCCGGCTATCCCAGCCTCACCGTGCCGATGGGGCAGATCGATGGTCTGCCGGTCGGTCTGCTGTTCATGGGCACCGCCTGGAGCGAGCCGAAGCTGATCGAGATGGCCTACGCCTATGAGCAGCGCACGCGCGCGCGGCGACCACCGCACTTCGATACCGACGCACTGATCGACGCTGGCGAGCCGTGATCCGGTAGTGCCGGCCGCTGGCCGGCAGATCCCAGGTCGCCGGCCAGCGACCGGCGCTACCGCTCGGGTTCCGGCTCCACCGGCACGATCGCCGCCTCACCATCTTCAGCACCCGGCGAACGCACATCCGCGGTGCGTGCACGTGGACCGCGCGGCATATCCAGCTCATCTTCGTGTTGCAGCCGCGCACGCACCTGCGGCAGCGACTGCGGATGCTCGCTCGCGAGGAAATCGAGCATGCGCTCGCGCACCAGGCAACGCAGATCGAAGGCATCGCCCGAGCTTCGCGCGCTGACCAGCAGGCGCACCTGGATCGCACGCTCGCTGGTCTCGGTCACCTGGGTCACGCAGACCCGGCCATCCCACAGCGCTTCGCCACGGCAGATGCGTTCCAGCTCAGCGCGGATCGCGGCAATCGGCGCACGGTAGTCCAACCACAGGAACGCGGTACCGAGCAGGTCGGCGCTACGCCGCGTCCAGTTCTGGAACGGGTTTTCGATGAACCAGGTCAGCGGCACCACCATCCGTCGCTCATCCCAGATACGGACCACGACGTAGCTGCTGCCGATCTCCTCGATACGGCCCCACTCGCCCTCGACGATCACCACGTCATCCAGCCGGATCGGCTGCGTCACCGCAATCTGCAGGCCAGCGATCAGGTTGCCGAACACCGGCTTGGCCGCGATACCCGCCACCAGGCCGATCAGGCCTGCCGATGCCAGCAGCGCGGTGCCGATCTTCTGCACCATCGGGAAGGTCAACAGCACCAGCGATGCGCCGAGCACGATGATGCCGCCCATCAGCACGCGGCTGAGCACCCGCGTCTGGGTCTGGATGCGGCGCGCTTCCAGATTGTCGGCGACATCGATGGGATGACTGCGCAGGATCGCGCGCTCGCCCGCCGCCACCGCGCGTACCAGCAACCAGATGAAGCACGCGGTCAGCGCGATGTGCAGCACATGCTGCAGGTTGCCCAGCACCGGATCCTGCAGTGGCGTGGCCTGCAATGCGGGAATCAACAACAGCAGCGGCCATGCGGTGGCCAGTGGCAACCCGAGCACGCGACCGATGCGTGCGCGCCGGCGATCACGCCCTTTCAATCGATGGTAGATCCAGAGGATCAGCCACGCGCCGATACCGCCCACTACTGCTGCCAATCCCAACGGCCATGCGTAGGCCTGTGCGCTTTGCCATTGCACCGTTGCCACCTCCACTCGAACAGCCAAGCGGACAGCCTCGCGCATGACGCATGAGTGTCACGTCAGTCGTTCGTAAGAAGGGTGTTGGTCGGCAGGGCTTGCAGCCCTGCACCTGCTGCGAGCCGAAGCAACAGCCGAAGCACAAGCAACAGCAGAGGCTGGCATTCCGTGGGATGGCGGGGTGGGTCCGGTTGCGGGAGACGCCGTAAACCCGTCCATGGGGGCTTGGCCGCGGCATCCATGCCGCGGACACTCCCGCAACCGGACCCACCCCGCCTTCGACAGATTTCCGCGATCTGCCGGCACTTCTGTAGAGCCGAGCCATGCTCGGCTCAAATCGTTCCGATATCGAAATATTCGATTCTGATGGGAATTCATCCACGCATGACGTGGATCCAACAGCCGCGGAGATCTGTCAGAGGCGGGGCGGTGTCGGAGTGCGGGGTGTCAGCCGCATGGATGCGGCTGCCAAGCCTACATGGACGTACTTGCGGCGTCCCCGCACTCCGACACCGCCCCGCCATCCCACGGAATGCCCGCTTCTGCCGTTGCTGTTGCTTCGGCTTCTGGCAGGTGCAGGGCTGCAAGCCCTGCCGAAAACCCCTTACCGCACCTGCTCCTGCTTGCGCACGATCGCCATCGCGATCTCCAGCGACTGCTCGTAGTTCAACCGCGGGTCCACCGTCGAACGGTAGGCGCGCTCCAGGTCACGCTCGGTCAGTTCGCGCGCCACCGGTGCACTCGGTCACGTCTTCGCCGGTCAGCTCCAGGTGCACACCGCCCAGTCGCGTACCTGCGGCCGCGTGCAGATCGAACGACATCTCCACTTCGCCACGCACGTTGTCGAAGCGGCGTGTCTTGAAACCATTGGCAGTGCTTTCGGTGTTGCCATGCATCGCATCGCACACCCACAGCACGCGGCGGCCATCGCGCTTGACCGCATCCAGCAGCGGCGGCAGCTTCTCGGCGATCTGCGCTGCACCCATGCGGTGAATGAAGCTCAGTCGACCCGGCTCGTCATGCGGGTTGAGCACATCAATCAGGCGCAGCAGCTGGTCCGGCGTCACCGATGGGCCAACCTTGATCGCGATAGGGTTGCGCACGCCACGCAGGTATTCCACGTGCGCGCCATCGAGAGCGGCCGTGCGCATGCCGATCCACGGGTAGTGCGTGCTCAGGTTCAACCAGCCCTGCTGGCGCGGCACCTGCCGGGTCAACGCCTGCTCGTAGGGCAACAGCAGCGCTTCATGCGAGGTGTAGAAATCGATGCGGTTGAGGTTGTGCACGCGGGCCCCGGCCAGGGTCTCCATGAAGTGCACCGCATCGCCGATCGAGGCCACCATCTTCTGGTAGTCGGCGGCCAGCGGCGAGTGGCTTACCCACTCCAGGTTCCAGTATTCGGGGTGGTGCAGGTCGGCGAAACCGCCGTCGATCAGCGCACGCACGAAGTTCATCGTCATCGCCGAATGCGCGTGGGCCTGCAGCATCCGCTTCGGGTCCGGCAGGCGTGCTGCCTCGGTGAAGGCCGGCGCGTTGATCACATCGCCGCGGTAGCTGGGCAGGGTCACGCCGTCGCGGGTCTCGGTGTCGGCCGAGCGCGGCTTGGCGTACTGGCCGGCGAAGCGGCCCACGCGGATCACCGGCTGGCGCAGGCCGTGCACCAGCACCAGGCTCATCTGCAACAGTACCTTCAGCCGGTTGGAGATGGTGCCCGATTCGCAGTCGCTGAAGTTCTCGGCGCAGTCGCCGCCCTGCAGCAGGAAGCGCTTGCCTTCCTGCGCCTCGGCCAGCTGCTGCTTCAGCGCCAGGATCTCCCAGGAAGTCACCAGCGGCGGCAGCCGCTTCAGCTCGTGCAGGGCGGCGTCCAGCGCCACCGGGTCCGGGTAGGTCGGCATCTGCAGCGCGGTCTTGCCACGCCAGCTCTCCGGCGACCAGGCGGCGCCAGTGGCGGCTGCGGCGGGATCGGGCACGGGCGGAACGGCGGACAGGCTCATTGCAGACTTCCGGGATGGGGGGCGGTCATGGTCGCAGAGCCGGCCGCTGACGCAAAGGGCCGGTCCGGCCGACCTGCTCGCCTGAACGGCAGAGAAAGGCCGACGCCAGCGGCCAGATCCTGCATGGTCAGCCGCCCGGGACAGGCGCATGCTTTGTTATGGAGTAACACTTCCATGTCATGGACCGGCCCCTTCCACATCCAGCCGCCACCTCTCCCACCATGAAGCCCTCGCCCCTCGCTACCGGCATCACCTTCGCCCTGGCCCTGGCCAGCCTGCCCGCCCTCGCCTCGGCAGCCGACGACACCTCTTCGTCCGTCAAGGATCTGGATGCGGTCACCGTCCACGCCCAGCTCGACCAGGCCCGCAACACGCTGTCGCCGGACATCGGCAGCAGCCAGTACCAGATCACCGCCGAGGACATCCAGAAGCAGCCGCTGGGTGCCTCCGCACCACTCAGCCAGGTACTGCTGCAGGCCCCTGGCGTGGTCCAGGACTCCTATGGCGGCGTGCATGTGCGTGGCGACCACGCCAACCTGCAGTACCGCATCAACGGCGTGCTGCTGCCCGAATCGATCTCCGGCTTCGGCCAGACCCTGGACGCGCGCACCATCAAGAGCATCCACCTGATGGACGGCGCACTGCCGGCGCAGTTCGGCGAGCGCACCGCAGCGGTGGTCGACATCACCACCCGCAACGGTGCCGAGCTGGGCAATGGCGGCAGCGCGGGGCTGACCACCGGCTCGTTCGGCAAGATCAATCCGAACGCCTCCTGGTGGGGCAACCAGGGGCGCTGGAGCTGGTTCCTGACCGGCAACTACGACCAGCATGAGGTCGGCCTGGAGAACCCCACCAACTCGCGCAAGCCGCTGCACGACGATACTCACCAGGGAAAGGCCTTCGCCGACCTCACCTACCTGGTCAACGACAACACCCGCGTGAGCGTGTTCGCCGGCTTCGCCAACAACCGCTTCCAGATTCCGGTCAATCCGGGGCAGACGCCACAATTCGGCTATCTCGATACCACCACCTTCGATTCCAGCCAGCTGGATGAGACCCAGCGCGAGACCACCCGCTTCGGCATGCTGGTACTGCAGGGCACGCTGGGCAGCACCGCCTACCAACTGTCGGCCGGGCAGCGCTACAGCGATGCAGCGTTCAACCCGGACGTCGTCGGCGATCTGGTGTTCAGTGGCGTCGCCTCGAAGGTGCAGCGCAGCAACCGTGCCAACACCCTGCAGGCCGACTTCTCCACACCACTGGGCAACGACCACACGCTGCGCTACGGCTTGTACGGCAACTACGAGAACGCACGGGCCAGCAGCAACAGCTGGGTGTTCCCGGTTGATGACGGCGGCCAGCAGTCCAGCACCACGCCGCTGCTGATTCCTGACCACAGCGCCTTCCATGCCAGCACGCTGGCGTTGTACGTACAGGATGAGTGGAAAATCGGCGACGACTGGACCGTCAACTACGGTCTGCGCGGTGACCGCTACAAGGCCTTCGGCCGCACCGAGGGCCAGCTCAGCCCGCGCGTGGGCGTGGTCTGGAATGCCAGCGACAGCACCACCGTGCATGCCGGCTATTCGCGCTATTTCACGCCACCGGCCAGTGAACTGATCGCCAGCAGCGACATCGCCCTGTACGACGGCACCACCAACCAGCAGCCCAGCGGCGGCAACAACACGCCGCTGGCCGAGCGCAGCGACTACTACGACATCGGCGTCTCGCAGCAGCTGGGTGAACACCTGACCCTGGGCCTGGACGCTTACGACCGCCGCGTCGCCCGCCTGCAGGACGAAGGCCAGTTCGGCGCCGCCTACATCTACTCGACCTTCAACTACCGCCGCGGACACATCCGTGGTCTGGAGTTCAGTGCCGACTACAGCAACGGTCCGTTCAGTGCCTACTTCAATGCCGCGCTGAACAAAGCCATCGGTACGGATGTCATCACCAGCCAGTACAACCTCGATCCCGAGGCGCTGGCCTATGTGGCCAACCACTGGATCCACCTCGACCACGACCAGAAGCTGACCTCGTCGGGTGGCCTCAGCTACGCCTTCGCCGGACACAACCGGATCGGTGCCAACTACGTGTTCGGCAGCGGCCTGCGTTCGGACATCGAAGGCGTACCCAACGGCGGCGAGCTGCCGTCGTACCTGCAGGTGAACCTCAGCGCCGGGCACGATTTCAATGCCGACAGCAGCCATCCATTGCACGTGCAGCTGGCGGTGATCAACGCTTTGGACCGCAGCTACCAGCTGCGCGATGGCGGTGGCGTCGGCGTGTTCGCTCCGCAATGGGGACCGCGCCGCGGCGCCTACCTGAGCCTGCAGCAGGATTTCTGAGAACGGACCGTGGTAGTGCCGGCCGCTGGCCGGCATCTACGGGAAAGCTGCCGTCGTTCACGAGGTTGCCGGCCAGCGGCCGGCACTACCTTGCCTCAGCGCTTGACCTTGCGCAGCGACACCACGAGCGCCCACAGCGCCAGCAGCACGAACCACACGCCCGACCACATCGGCATGGTCAGACCCAGGAAGGTCCAGTCGATGTTGCCGCAGTTGCCAGTGCCGGTCAGCACCGTGCGGAACACTTCCAGCGGCCCCATGGTCTCGCTCAGGAAGGCCAGCGGCGGGCCACAGGTGGACCCCATTTCCGGCGGCAGCATCTGCACGTAGACGTGGCGCGCGGCGATGCCGACACCCACTGCGGCGGCAATGAACGCCAGCACGCCATAGGTCGCGCGTCCGGGGCGGTTGGACGGACCATGCAGTGCACCGATCAGGAACAGCAGGCCAAGCGCGGCGAACGCCAGGCGCTGGAAGATGCACAGCGGACACGGCTCCAGGCCCATCTTCAGCTGCAGGAAGATCGCGTAGCCAAGCAGGCCCGCGCAGATCAGGAAGCCCAGGAAGAACTGGGCGCGGAAGGGCCAGCGCAGTGGATTCATCGTCAACGCTCGAATGGATCAGGCGCCAAGCGTAACCGAGAGTGCGCGCCATTCGAACCGCCACAGGTGACGCCTGTCGGAACGGTGTGGGTCAGAGCCCTGTCCTGCGGAAAGGGATCCGACCCCGGAAACGCAAAAGCCCGGCAGAGGCCGGGCTTTCGCTGTGTCGCATTGGAGCGGTCCGATTACTCGGCCACTTCCTCGGCCACGACCGGACGGTCAACCAGCTCGACGTAGGCCATCGGCGCGTTGTCGCCAGCGCGGAAGCCGCACTTCAGCAGACGCAGGTAGCCGCCCGGACGGTTCGCGTAGCGCGGGCCCAGGATGGTGAACAGGTTGCCCACGGCTTCGTTGTCGCGCAGGCGGGCGAAGGCCAGACGGCGGTTGGCGACGGAGTCGACCTTGGCCAGGGTGATCAGCGGCTCGGCAACGCGGCGCAGTTCCTTGGCCTTCGGCAGGGTGGTCTTGATCAGCTCGTGCTTGAACAGCGAGGCAGCCATGTTCTTGAACATCGCTTCGCGGTGGGCGCTGGTACGGCTGAACTTACGGCCAGACTTCTGGTGACGCATGGTGATATTCCTTGGTTAATGATGAGACTGTGCGGATCGTTGTCGCCATCCTGGCGTTGCTGCGCGGACTGCGGTTGGTCCTGGCCACCCGTCCTGGGCGACCTGCCGCGCGAACCTGGGGTTCGTCATGGCATGGTGTGTTGCGTTGAAGGCCCCACCGCGAACGGTGGAGCCTTCAGGCATTACCGATATCAGCCCAGCATGCCGTGGCTGGCGACACCGGCCGGCGGCCAGTTCTCCAGCTTCATGCCGAGCGACAGGCCGCGCTGAGCCAGCACTTCCTTGATCTCGGTGAGCGACTTCTTGCCCAGGTTCGGGGTCTTCAGCAGCTCCACTTCGGTCTTCTGGATCAGATCGCCGATGTAGTAGATGCTTTCAGCCTTCAGGCAGTTGGCCGAACGCACGGTCAGCTCCAGATCGTCGATCGGGCGCAGCAGCACCGGATCCACGCCGTTGTTCGCCGGCTTGGCTGCACCGCGGTCGCGGTGGGTGAAGTCGCCGAACACCGACAGCTGGTCGCTGAGGATGTCGGCGGCGGTGCGCACGGCTTCCTCGGCGTCGATGGTGCCGTTGGTCTCGATATCGATGACCAGCTTGTCCAGGTCGGTACGCTGTTCGACGCGGGCCGCTTCCACGGCATAGGCGACGCGGCGGACCGGCGAGAACGAGGCATCCAGGACCAGACGGCCGATGGCACGGGTTTCTTCGTCCGGACGACGACGCGCGGCAGCCGGCTGGTAGCCGAAACCACGTTCGATCTTCAGACGCATGTTGATCGCCGTATCCTTGGTCAGGTGGCAGATCACGTGTTCGCCGTTCAGGATCTCCACATTGTGGTCGACCTTGATGTCGGCAGCGGTGACAACGCCCGGGCCCTGCTTGGACAGGGACAGGGTGGCGCTGTCGCCGGAGTGCATACGGATGGCCACGTCCTTGAGGTTCAGCAGGACTTCGAGCACGTCCTCCTGCAGACCTTCGACCGTGGTGTACTCATGCAACACGCCGTCGATTTCGACTTCCGTGATGGCGAAGCCCGGGATGGACGACAGCAGCACGCGACGCAGGGCATTACCCAGCGTATGCCCGTAACCCCGCTCCAAAGGTTCGATAACGACCTTTGCACGGGTGTCGGTAAGGCGTTCGATCTGCGGACCGCGAGGACGCAGAACCTGGTTGGCGGTAACCGTCATGTTGCGGGTTCTCCTAGTGAACCCCCGGCCGTCGCCCGGGGGCTCTCCAATGTGAATTACTTCGAATACAGCTCGACGATCAGCGCTTCGTTGATGTCCGCAGGCAGATCCGAACGATCCGGAACAGCCTTGAAGATGCCGGTGAACTTCCCGGAATCCACTTCAACCCACGACGGGCTCAGGTCATGCTGGGCGGCGACGGTCAGGGCTTCCTGGACGCGCAGCTGCTTGGCAGCCTTTTCAGACAGAGCGATGGCGTCGCCAGCCTTGACCTGGTACGAAGCCAGGTTGACCGACTTGCCATTCACGGTGACGCCGCGGTGCGACACCAGCTGACGGGCAGCCGGACGGGTCACGGCGAAGCCCATGCGGTAGACGACGTTGTCCAGGCGGGTTTCCAGCAGCTGCAGCAGGTTCTCGCCGGTGTTGCCCTTCTTGGTCGAGGCCTTCTTGTAGTAGTTGCGGAACTGACGCTCCAGCAGGCCGTAGATACGCTTGACCTTCTGCTTTTCACGCAGCTGGGTGGCGTAGTCGGACAGCTTGCCCTTGCGGGCAGTGGCGCCGTGCTGGCCGGGCTTCTGCTCCAGCTTGCACTTCGAGTCCAGCGCACGCGCCGGGCTCTTCAGGGACAGGTCGGCGCCTTCGCGACGGGCGAGCTTACAGGTAGGACCGATATAACGAGCCATTTCTTATCGCTCCCTTTAGACGCGACGCTTCTTCGGCGGACGGCACCCGTTGTGCGGGATAGGCGTCACGTCGATGATGTTGGTGATCTTGTAGCCGACGTTGTTCAACGAACGCACGGCCGACTCACGGCCCGGACCCGGGCCCTTGATGCGGACTTCCAGCGACTTCACGCCGTAGTCCAGCGCAGCACGACCGGCCTTTTCAGCGGCCACCTGGGCAGCGAACGGGGTCGACTTGCGCGAACCGCGGAAGCCAGCGCCACCGGAGGTCGCCCACGACAGAGCGTTGCCCTGGCGGTCGGTGATGGTGACGATGGTGTTGTTGAACGAAGCGTGGACGTGGGCAACGCCGTCGGTGACGACGCGCTTGATCTTCTTCTTGGTCTTAGCAGCGGGCTTAGCCATTTCTCAGTCCCTTACTTCTTGATCGCCTTGCGCGGACCCTTGCGGGTGCGGGCGTTGGTACGGGTGCGCTGGCCACGCAGCGGGAGGCCACGACGGTGACGCAGGCCGCGGTAGCAGCCCAGGTCCATCAGGCGCTTGATCGCGATGCCGATCTCACGGCGCAGATCGCCTTCCACGATGTACTTGCCGACTTCGGCGCGCAGGCGCTCGATTTCCGGCTCCGACAGATCGCGGATCTTGGTGGTCGAAGCAACGCCTGCGACTTCGCAGACCTTCTTCGAACGGGTACGGCCGATGCCGTAAATGCTTTGCAACCCGACCCAGACATGCTTCTGGGCTGGCAGGTTGACGCCTGCAATACGCGCCATGACGCGGTTCTCCAGCTGAGTGATGGCCGACAGCGCGCCTCGGGCACGCCAATCCGGCAGGATGGATCAAAAAAGTGAACTAGCGATACTAACAAGGTTCCGGTTTACATGGAAGCCCGTGAAACCATTGGTTTCATGAACCCGGCCTGGGGAGTGTGCCCAGGCTCCGGCGCCGGATGGGGTTGGACCTGGGGTTTCCCCCGGGGCCGCCCGCGCTACTCCAGCGCGGGACCACCTCATCACACCCCCACCCGGAACCGCTGCGGGGGCCGCCCTTCGTTTGTGTGGCCGGAGTCCGCGAAGCGGAGGGACCATCACGTCAGGAAGACGAAAGTATAACAGGCCAATCAGCCGCGGGCAAAACCGCCGCGGTTGCCGCCCTTCAGGTTGGCCTTCTTCAGCAGGCTCTCGTACTGGTGGGACATCAGGTGCGCCTGCACCTGGGCGATGAAGTCCATCACCACCACCACCACGATCAGCAGCGAAGTACCACCGAAGTAGAACGAGGCGTTCAGCTGCGTGCGCATCAGTTCCGGCAGCAGGCAGACGATCACCAGGTAGGCCGAGCCGGCTGCGGTCAGGCGGGTCAGCACGCCGTCGATGTAATCGGCGGTGGCCTTGCCCGGACGGATGCCCGGAATCAGCGCGCCCGACTTCTTCAGGTTGTCGGCGGTTTCCTGCGAGTTGAACACCAGCGCGGTATAGAAGAACGCGAAACCGGTGATCAGCGCAGCGAACACGATCATGTGCAGCGGCTCGCCCGGGCCGAGAGCATTGGCCACCTTCTGCAGGACCTGGCCGAAGCTGCTCTGGTTGGCAGCCTGGCCGGACCACATGGCCAGGGTGGCCGGGAACGCCAGCAGGCTCGAGGCGAAGATCGCCGGGATGACGCCGGCCATGTTGAGCTTCAGCGGCAGGAACGAGGTCTGGTTCATGTACGCGTTGCGACCGCCCTGGCGGCGCGTAGTTGACCGTGATCCGGCGCTGGCCACGCTCGACGAACACCACGAAGAAGGTGAAGGCGAGCACGACGATGGCGATCAGCAGCAGCTGGATGAACTGGATGTTGCCGTCGCGGTAGGCATCGAAAGTGTGGATGATCGCACCCGGCAGGCCTGCGACGATACCGGCGAAGATGATCAGCGACACGCCATTGCCGATGCCGCGTTCGGTGACCTGCTCACCGACCCACATCAGGAACATGGTGCCGGCGGTCAGCGCGACCACGGCGGTGAGCACGAAGCCCATGCCCGGCGCATACACGACCGGAGCGCCCGACGGCGAGACCTGGCCCTGCAGGGCCAGCGCGATCGAGCCGCCCTGCACCACTGCCAGCAGCACGGCGCCGATGCGCGAATACTGGGTGATCTTGCGGCGGCCGGACTCACCTTCCTTCTGCATCGCCTTCAGGGCGGGGAAGATGTGCACGGCCAGCTGCATCACGATCGATGCCGAGATGTACGGCATCACGTTCAGCGCGAAGATGCTGAAACGGTGCAGGGCGCCGCCCGAGAACATGTTGAACATGTCCACGATGCCGCCGCCCTGCTGTTGCATCATGGCAAGCATGGCATCGGGATTGACGCCCGGCACCGGCACGTAGCAGCCGATGCGATAGACGATCAAAGCCCCGACGACGAACAGCAAACGTTGGCGAAGTTCAGTGAACTTGCCCATTCCGCCCGCGAGGTTACCGATGCCAGCTTGCGCCATGATTTTCTTACTCCGTTACGCTGCCGCCGGCAGCTTCGATCGCGGCCTTGGCACCCGCCGTGGCAGCAATACCCTTCAGGGTGAACGCCTTGGTCACTTCGCCCTTGACGACGACCTTGGCCTTCTTGGCAGTGCTCGGGACCAGCTTGGCAGCACGCAGGGCGGCGAAGTCGATCTCACCGGCCGGCAGCTTGTCCAGCGCGTACAGCAGCACTTCAGCGGTGTCCTTGGCGATCGGCGAACGGAAGCCGATCTTCGGCAGACGACGCTGCATGGGGGTCTGGCCGCCTTCGAAGCCAGCCTTGATCTTGCCGCCACCCTTGCGGGCGAACGAACCCTTGTGGCCGCGGCCGGCAGTCTTGCCCAGGCCCGAGCCGATACCGCGACCGACGCGGGTACGCTCGGTGCGGGCGCCCGGTGCCGGGCTCAGTTCATTGAGACGCAGAGTCATGGTCGATTACTCCTCAACCTGGACGAGGTACTGAACCTTGTTGATCAGGCCGCGCACCTGCGGGCTGTCCTTCAGTTCACGCACATCGTTGAGCTTGTTCAGGCCCAGGGCACGCACCGACAGGCGGTGACGCGACTGGGTGCCACGCAGGCCACGCACCAGGCGGACCTTGACAGTCTTGTTGGACTCATTAGCCATGGTTGAGTTCCTCCACCTTCTTGCCGCGCTTGGCCGCGATGCGGGCCGGCGACTGCGCAGCAGACAGGCCCTTCACGGTGGCACGCACCAGGTTGATCGGGTTGCGCGAACCGGTGGCCTTGGCCAGCACGTTCTTCACGCCAACCGCTTCCAGCACGGCGCGCATGGCACCGCCGGCGATGACGCCGGTACCTTCCGAAGCCGGCTGCATGAACACGCGGGCTGCGCCGTGACCATCCTTGATGGTGTGCCACAGGGTGCCGTTGTTCAGGTCAACACTGACCAGGTTCTTGCGGGCCTGTTCCATCGACTTCTGGATGGCGACCGGCACTTCGCGGGCCTTGCCATAACCGAAACCGACCTTGCCTTCGCCGTCGCCGACGACGGTCAGGGCGGTGAAGGTGAACTGGCGGCCACCCTTGACGGTCTTGCTGACGCGGTTGACCGCGACCAGCTTTTCGATCATGCCGTCGTCGATCTTCTCTTCGCGGTTACGGTCGCGATCGCGACCCCGCTGCTGACGCTCTTCTGCCATGTTGATTCCTTGGTTGTTTGGGTATGTACGGCTCGAAGCCGCTTATGGTTGTGGCGTGACGCGGCGTTCCGGTGGGCCGCTGCAGAAGAGCGGCGCCGTCCAGCCTCACTCAGGCTGGCGAGCAGGCAGGCAGGAGGCCAATGGCCCCCTGCCCTTGTCCCTTAGAACTGCAGGCCGGCTTCGCGGGCGGCTTCTGCCAGGGCCTTGATGCGGCCGTGGTAGCGGTAGCCCGAACGATCGAAGGCAACCTTCTCGACGCCGGCGGCCTTGGCGCGCTCGGCGACGATGCGGCCAACCTTGGCGGCGGCATCGGCGTTCTTGCCGTTCTTCAGGCCTTCCATGACGTCGGTCTGGGTGGTGTTGGCGGCAGCCAGCACCTTGGAACCGTCGGCGGTGAAGACCTGGGCGTACAGGTGCTGGCCGGTGCGCAGCACCGACAGGCGGGCGACGCCGAGCTCACGGATGTGGGCGCGGGTCGACTTGGCGCGACGCAGGCGGGCGATGTTCTTGTTCATTTTGATTATTCCTTGAAAGCTGAAGGAAGAGCTTTTCCCTGAGAAGTCCGCACAGGGATGTGCGGGCTCTTGCGAGGGACTCGCGCTTATGCCTTCTTGGCTTCCTTACGGATGATGACTTCGTCGGAGTACTTCACGCCCTTGCCCTTGTACGGCTCCGGCTTGCGGAACGCACGGATCTTGGCGGCAACTTCACCGACGACCTGCTTGTCAGCGCCCTGAACCAGAATCTCGGTCTGGGTCGGGGTCGACAGGGTGATGCCTTCCGGCGCCACGAACACGACCGGGTGCGAGAAGCCCAGCGACAGGCTCAGGTCCTTGCCCTGCATGGCAGCGCGGTAACCCACGCCGACCAGCTCCAGCTTGCGCTCGAAGCCTTCGGACACGCCCTTGACCATGTTGGACAGGATCGCACGCACGGTACCGGTCAGTGCGACCAGGTCGGCGTTCTCGGTGCTCAGGGTGGCAACGCCGTTGTCGACGTTGATGGCAATACCGGCCGGCTTGGCCAGCGACAGGGTGCCCTTCGGGCCCTTGGCGGTGACGCTGTCCGACTGGACGTTCAGTTCAACCTTACCCAGGTCGATCGGCTTCTTGGCTACGCGGGACATAGTTCTACTCCTTTCGCCTTAGGCCACGAAGCACAGGACTTCGCCGCCGACGCCCAGCTGGCGCGCCTGCGCATCAGTCATGATGCCCTTGGAGGTGGAAATAATGGAGATACCCAGGCCGTTCATGACCTTCGGCAGCTCGCTCTTGCCGCGGTACTGGCGCAGGCCCGAACGCGAGAAGCGCTTCAGGGTCGCGATGACCGGCTTGCCTTCGAAATACTTCAGCACGATTTCCAGCTCGGACTTGTTGTTTTCCAGCTGGGTCACGCGCAGGTCGGTGATGTAACCCTCGTCCTTCAGGACCTGGGCAATCGCAACCTTGATCTTGGACGACGGGGCTTTCACCGTCTGCTTGCCAACCGCGGCCGCATTCTTGATGCGGACCAGCAGGTCGGCGATGGGATCAGTCATGCTCATATGAGTACCTTTGAGTGCACCGATATCCGCTTTCGCGAAAATCTGTTGTCTCCTGGAAACGGGCCAGGTCCCTTGTTGCAGCGGGCCGGAAGCCCACTCCTACAACCCCGTCTGCACAGGGCAAGACGCGGGAGTATACGCCAAAAGAGCCCGGCTTGCGCCGGGCTCTTCCGGTTTTTTGCGTCGGGAAAGCTGAATGCCTCCCCTGCCCGGTTCAGGAACCCCCGAAGGGGCGCCTGATCGCAGGGCCGGCTGGGATTACCAGCTGGCCTTGCGCAGACCCGGGACGTCGCCACGCATGGTGGCTTCACGCAGCTTGTTACGGCCCAGGCCGAACTTGCTGTAGACGCCACGCGGACGACCCGACAGCTCGCAACGGTTGCGCTGGCGGCTCGGCGACGAATCGCGCGGCAGCTTGGCCAGCTTGGTTGCGGCGTCGATCTTCTCTTCGTAGGTCGCGTCCACGGAGGACACGATCTTCTTCAGAGCTGCACGCTTTTCAGCGTACTTCTTTGCCAGCTTTTCCCGCTTGATGTCGCGGTTGACCATGGAGGTCTTTGCCATTTCGGTTTCCTCGACAGATCAGTTACGGAACGGGAACTTGAACGCTGCCAGCAGCGCCTTCGCTTCCGCGTCGGTCTTCGCAGTGGTGGTGATGGCGATATCCATACCGCGGATCGCGTCGACGGCGTCGAAGTCGATTTCCGGGAAGATGATCTGCTCCTTCACACCCATGTTGAAGTTGCCGCGGCCGTCGAAGGAACGACCGGAAACACCACGGAAGTCGCGCACGCGCGGCAGCGAGATGTTGATCAGGCGATCCAGGAACTCGTACATCTTGTGGCGACGCAGCGTGGTCTTGCAGCCGATCGGCCAACCATCGCGGATCTTGAACGACGCAACCGACACACGCGACTTGGTGACAACCGGCTTCTGGCCGGAAATCTTGGTCATGTCGCCGACGGCGTTTTCCAGGATCTTCTTGTTGGTGGCCGCTTCGCCGACACCCATGTTCAGGGTGACCTTGACCAGCTTCGGCACTTCCATCGGATTGGTGTAGCCGAACTGCTTCATCAGCGCCGGCACCACTTCGTCCTTGTAGAACTTTTCGAGACGGGAACTCATCTTCTCATTCCTCAGGCGTCGAGCGCCTCACCGCTGGAGCGGAACACACGCAGTTTGCGTCCATCCTCCAGCACCTTGAAGCCAACGCGTTCGCCCTTGCCCGAAGCCGGGTTCAGAACATTCACGTTGGAGATATGGATCGAAGCTTCGCGCTCGACCACGCCGCCGGCAACACCTGCCTGCGGGTTCGGCTTGGTGTGGCGCTTGACGATGTTCACGTTGGCGACGACCACACGGTCGCCGTCGACGCGGACGACTTCGCCCTGCTTGCCCTTGTCCTTGCCAGCGTTGACGACAACCTGGTCGCCCTTCTTGATACGGTTAGCCATGATTATCTCCTGTCGCTCACAGCACTTCGGGAGCGAGCGAGACGATCTTCATGAACTTCTCCGAACGAAGTTCACGGGTCACCGGCCCGAAGATACGGGTACCGATCGGCTCCTGCTTGCTGTTCAGCAGAACGGCAGCGTTGCCGTCGAAGCGGATCAGCGAGCCGTCGGCGCGACGCACACCCTTGCGGGTACGCACCACGACGGCGTCATACACTTCACCCTTCTTGACCTTGCCGCGCGGAATCGCATCCTTCACGGTGACCTTGATGATGTCGCCGATGCCGGCGTAACGGCGCTTGGAACCACCCAGCACCTTGAAGCACATCACCTGCTTGGCACCCGAATTGTCCGCGACGTCAAGGTAGCTCTGCATCTGGATCATGATTCAGCTCCTTATTCAGCCGCGCGCGTGATGACTTCCACCACGCGCCAGTTCTTGGTCTTGGACATCGGAGCAATCTCGGTCACGCGGACGACATCGCCTTCCTTGCAGGCGTTGTCGGCATCGTGGGCGTGCAGCTTCGTCGAGCGCTTGATGTACTTGCCGTACAGCGCGTGCTTGACCTGACGCTCAACCAGGACGGTAACCGTCTTGTCCATCTTGTTGCTGACGACACGGCCTTCGACCGTGCGCAGCGTCTTCTTTTCAGTATTGTCGCTCATAGCGGCCATCCTTACTTCGTGCTGCCGAGCAGGGTCTTGACGCGAGCAATCTCGCGGCGGACCCGGCGAATGTCGTGGGTCTTCGGCAGCTGGCCGGTGACCTGCTGCATACGGACAGAGAACTGTTCCTTACGCAGGTCGATCAGGTGGGCCTTGAGTTCGTCAGCCGACTTTTCACGGAGAGTTTTGATATCCATCAGCGCACCGTACGGGTCACGAAAGTGGTGGTGACCGAGAGCTTGGCGGCGGCCAGGCGGAACGCCTCGCGAGCCACTTCCTCGGAAACACCCTCGATTTCATAGATCATGCGGCCGGGCTGGATCTGGGCCACCCAGTATTCCACGTTGCCCTTACCAGAACCCATTCGGACTTCGATGGGCTTCTTGGTGATGGGCTTGTCGGGGAACACGCGGATCCACATCTTGCCGCCGCGCTTGACGTAGCGGCTGATCGAGCGGCGGGCCGCTTCGATCTGACGCGCGGTCAGCTGACCGTGTGCGGTTGCCTTCAGGCCGTATTCGCCGAAGCTGACAGCGTTGGCGCTCCAGCTCAGGCCATCGTTACGGCCCTTGTGTACCTTGCGGTACTTGGTTCGCTTGGGTTGCAACATTGTCGTTACCTCGCTTCACGGGCCGGGCGCTGACGGTCACCACGGTCGCCGCGATCGTGACGATCGTTGCGCGACGGGGTGTCGTCCTGCTTTTCCTGGCCAACCTGGGAGAAATCGAAGACCTCGCCCTTGTAGATCCAGACCTTGATGCCGATGATGCCGTAGGTCGTCTTGGCTTCAGCGAAGCCATAGTCGATGTCGGCACGCAGGGTGTGCAGCGGCACGCGGCCTTCGCGGTACCACTCCGAACGGGCGATTTCTGCACCGTTGAGGCGGCCACCGACGTTGACCTTGATGCCCAGGGCACCCAGGCGCATCGCGTTGCCGACCGAGCGCTTCATTGCACGGCGGAACATGATGCGACGCTCCAGCTGCTGGGCGATCGACTCGGCAACGAGCTGCGCGTCCAGTTCCGGCTTGCGCACTTCGGTGACGTTGATGTGCGCCGGGACGCCCATCATCTCGCTCACTTCCTTGCGCAGCTTCTCGATGTCCTCACCGCGCTTGCCGATCACCACGCCCGGACGGGCGGTGTGGATCGTCACGCGAGCGGTCTTGGCCGGACGCTCGATCAGGATCTTGCTGATGCCGGCCTGAGCCAGCTTCTTGCGCAGCATTTCGCGCACTTTCAGGTCGGCTGCCAGGTAACCAGCGAACTCGGCCTTGTTGGCGTACCACTTGGAGTTCCAGTCCTTGGAAATGCCGAGGCGGATACCAATCGGATGAACTTTATGACCCATGGTCTTTTCCTTATCCGCTTACTTGGCGGCGCCCACAACCACAGTGATGTGGCTGGTGCGCTTGAGGATGCGGGTACCGCGGCCTTTCGCCCGCGCCATGAAACGCTTCAGGGTCGGACCTTCATCAACCATGATGGTCTGAACCTTCAGCTCGTCGACGTCGGCGCCCTGGTTGTTCTCGGCGTTGGCAATTGCCGACTCCACCACCTTCTTGATCAGGTGGGCAGCCTTCTTGTCCGAGAACTTCAGCAGGTTGACCGCACGCTCGGCCGGCAGACCGCGCACCTGGTCAGCGACCAGACGAGCCTTCTGCGGGGAGATGCGCGCAGTGCGCAGGATGGCTTTCGCTTCCATTGTCATCTCTCCTTACTTGCCCGACTTCTTGTCACCACCGTGACCCTTGAAGGTCCGGGTGATGGCAAATTCGCCGAGCTTGTGGCCGACCATGTTCTCGTTGACGAGAACCGGGATGTGGTTCTTGCCGTTATGCACGGCAATGGTGACGCCTACCATGTCAGGCAGGATCATCGAACGGCGCGACCAGGTCTTGATCGGCTTCTTGCTGCCCGCAGCGGCCTCCACCTTCTTGACGAGGTGGTGATCGACGAACGGGCCCTTCTTGAGTGAACGTGCCATGGTCGATTAGCCCCTACGATCGCGGACGATGAACTGCTGAGTGCGCTTGTTATGGCGCGTCTTGTAACCCTTGGTCGGGACACCCCACGGGGTGACCGGATGCGGGTTACCCTGGCCGGCCTTCGCCTCACCACCACCGTGCGGGTGGTCAACCGGGTTCATGGCAGCACCACGAACGGTCGGGCGGACGCCGCGCCAACGCTTGGCACCGGCCTTGCCCAGCTTTTCCAGGCTGTGCTCGTCGTTGCCGACTTCGCCGATGGTGGCGCAGCACTCGACCGGAACCTTGCGCATTTCACCCGAGCGCAGGCGCAGGGTGGCGTAGATGCCTTCGCGAGCCACCAGCTGCACGGCCGCACCAGCGGCGCGAGCGATCTGAGCGCCCTTGCCCGGCTTCAGTTCGATGCAGTGGATGGTGGTGCCGACCGGAATGTTGCGCAGCGGCAGGGTGTTGCCAGCCTTGATCGGGGCATCCGAACCAGCGATCACCTGATCACCAGCCTTCAGGCCCTTCGGGGCGATGATGTAGCGACGCTCACCGTCGACGTAGCACAGCAGAGCGATGTGCGCGGTGCGGTTCGGATCGTATTCGATGCGTTCCACGCGCGCCGGGATGCCCAGCTTGTTGCGCTTGAAGTCGATGATGCGGTAGTGCTGCTTGGCACCACCACCGACGTGACGCACGGTGATGCGGCCATGGTGGTTACGACCACCCGAGCGGCTCTGCGACTCGACCAGCGCAGCGTGCGGAGCACCCTTGTGCAGGTCGGGAGTGACCACGCGCACGGCCGAACGGCGGCCGGGGGAAGTGGGCTTGAATTTCATCAATGGCATGGGATGTACCTCAGGCCTTGGCCGTTACATCGATCGACTGGCCATCGGCCAGGCGAACGTACGCCTTGCGCCAATCGCCGCGGCGGCCAGCACGGTTACGGAAGGACTTGTTCTTGCCCTTGACGTTGACCACGTTGACGGCTTCGACCTTGACGTCGAACAGCTGCTCAACCGCGGCCTTTACATCGGCCTTGGTGGCTTCGTTCGAAACTTCGAAGACATACTGGTTGGAGAGTTCCTGCAGGCGCGCGGTCTTTTCGGAGACACGCGGGGCACGCAGCACGCTGAAGATTTTTTCGTTGCTGTTCATGCCAGCCACTCCTCGACCTTCTTGACCGCGTCAGCGGTGATGACGACCGTGTCGGCACCCACCAGCGAGACCGGATCCAGACCCTGGACGTCACGCACCTGCACGTACGGCAGATTGCGGGCGGACAGGTACAGGTGCTCGGACGCTTCTTCGGTGACGATCAGCGGGCGCTTGCCCACTTCCAGGCCGGCCAGCTTGGCGATCAGACCCTTCGTGTTGGTCACTTCGACGTCGAAGGACTCCACGATGGTCAGACGGCCCTGACGGTTCAGCTCGGACAGGATCGCGCACATGGCGGCACGGTACTGCTTGCGATTGACCTTCTGCTCGAAGCTGCGCGGCTTGGCCGCGAAGGTGACACCGCCGCCGACGAAGATCGGAGCCGTCAGTGCGCCATGACGCGCGCCGCCGCCCTTCTGCTTCTTCGACTTCTTGGTGGTACCAGCCACTTCGGAGCGAGTCTTCTGTGCCTTGGTGCCGGCGCGACCGGCGTTGCGGTAGGCAACGACGACCTGGTGGACCAGATCTTCGCTGAAATCGCGACCGAACACGGCGTCGGAGACCGAGACCTTGTTGTTGCTACCCGTGATAACGAGTTCCATCGTCATCTCTCCTTATGCCTTGCTCGCCGGACGGACGATCACGTCGCCACCCGCCGCGCCCGGAACGGCGCCGCGAACGGCGATCAGACCGCGCTCGACGTCGACCTTGACCACTTCCAGGTTCTGGGTGCTCTGCTGCACCGCGCCCATGTGGCCCGACATCTTCTTGCCCGGGAAAACGCGACCCGGGGTCTGGCGCTGACCCAGCGAACCCGGCGCGCGATGCGACAGCGAGTTACCGTGGGTTGCATCGCCCATACGGAAGTTGTGGCGCTTGATGGTGCCCTGGAAGCCCTTACCCTTGGTGACACCCTGGACGTCGACGATCTGGCCGACTTCGAAGATGTCCGCCTTGACTTCGCCGCCAACGGCGAAATCGCCGAGCTGCGCGTCTTCAACGCGGAATTCCCACAGGCCACGACCCGCTTCCACCTTCGCCTTGGCGAAGTGGCCGGCTTCCGGCTTGTTGACCAGGGCAGCGCGACGCGCGCCGACGGTCACCTGCACGGCGCTGTAGCCGTCGGTTTCGACGGTCTTGATCTGCGCGATGCGGTTCGGGGTTGCTTCGATCAGGGTCACCGGGATGGAGCGGCCATCTTCAGTGAACACGCGGCTCATGCCAGCCTTGCGGCCCACGAAGCCCAACGAATACTTCTTCGTCATGGTCGTAGTCCTCAGGTCAGCTTGATCTGAACGTCGACGCCGGCAGCCAGTTCGAGCTTCATCAGCGCGTCCACGGTCTTGTCATTCGGGTCAACGATATCGAGCACGCGCTTGTGCGTGCGGGTCTCGTACTGGTCACGCGCGTCCTTGTCGACGTGCGGGGAAACGAGAACGGTGTAACGCTCGATCTTGGTCGGCAGCGGGATCGGGCCACGCACTTGCGCGCCGGTCCGCTTTGCCGTTTCAACGATCTCGCTGGCCGAACGGTCGATCAGACGATGATCGAACGCTTTCAGCCGGATCCGGATCTTTTGGTCCGCCATGGCGGTAGGTTCCTTCGTTAAAAGAGCGACAGACAAAGCCTCTGGGTTGCTTTGTCCCATGAAATTCCTGAATACGGACGGCCCGCAGTCCTGCAGGCCGCCAAGGTCAATCCATCGACCTCAAAAACGTAGGCAGACCAGTTACCCGGCCTGCCCAGACGTAGAAGCATAATGGCACGCAAGGCAGCTGTCAACAGTCGCCTGTTGACGCCGCCTGAATGGCATTGACCCTTCCTGGTCCGGGGAACACAAGGCACATCCTGTGCCTGCTTTCCCATTTGATACGCCCCGATGCCCTACCCAGGCAACATCGGGGCGCTGATACTACCAGATTACTCGATGATCTTCGAGACCACGCCGGCGCCGACGGTACGGCCGCCTTCGCGGATGGCGAAGCGCAGACCTTCGTCCATGGCCACCGGGTTGATCAGGGTGACTTCCATCTTGACGTTGTCACCCGGCATCACCATTTCGACGCCTTCCGGCAGCTTGGCGGCGCCGGTGATGTCGGTGGTGCGGAAGTAGAACTGCGGACGGTAGCCGTTGAAGAACGGGGTGTGGCGGCCGCCCTCGTCCTTCGACAGGACGTACACTTCGCCTTCGAACTTGGTGTGCGGCTTGATCGTGCCCGGCTTGGCCAGCACCTGGCCACGCTCGACGTCGTCACGCTTGGTGCCGCGCAGCAGCAGACCAGCGTTGTCGCCTGCCTGACCCTGGTCCAGCAGCTTGCGGAACATTTCAACGCCGGTCACGGTGGTCTTCTGCACCGGACGGATGCCGACGATTTCGATTTCGTCGCCAACCTTGATCACGCCGCGCTCGATACGACCGGTCACCACGGTGCCGCGGCCCGAGATCGAGAACACGTCTTCCACCGGCATCAGGAACGGCTTGTCGATCGCACGCTCCGGCTCCGGAATCCAGCTGTCCAGCGCGTCGACCAGCTTCAGGATGGCCGGCACGCCGATGTCGCTCTGGTCGCCTTCCAGCGCCAGACGGGCCGAACCGGCGATGATCGGGGTGTCGTCGCCCGGGAACTCGTACTTGCTCAGCAGCTCGCGCACTTCCATCTCGACCAGCTCGAGCAGCTCGGCGTCGTCCACCATGTCGGCCTTGTTCAGGAACACGACGATGTACGGCACGCCGACCTGGCGCGACAGCAGGATGTGCTCACGGGTCTGCGGCATCGGGCCGTCAGCGGCCGAGCACACCAGGATCGCGCCGTCCATCTGGGCGGCACCGGTGATCATGTTCTTGACGTAGTCAGCGTGGCCCGGGCAGTCAACGTGGGCGTAGTGACGGATCGGGGATTCGTATTCGACGTGCGCGGTCGAGATCGTGATGCCACGCGCCTTTTCTTCCGGAGCGGCGTCGATCGAGGAGTAGTCCTTGAACTCGCCACCGAAGCGCTCGGCACCGATCTTGGTCAGTGCGGCGGTCAGCGTGGTCTTGCCGTGGTCGACGTGACCGATGGTGCCGACGTTGACGTGCGGCTTGGTGCGTTCGAACTTACCCTTTGCCATTGTTCTATACCTTGATTGTTCGTAAGTGGTTTCAAGAGAGGCTGAGCGAGGCTCAGCCCTTCTTCATGACGGCTTCGGCGATGTTGGTCGGAGCCGGCTCGTAGTGATCGAATTCCATGGTGAAGGTGGCGCGGCCCTGGGTCTGCGAACGCAGTGCAGTGGCGTAGCCGAACATTTCACCCAGCGGGATCATCGCGTTGATGATGCTGGCCGAACCGTCACCGGTGGTGTCGGAACCCTGCAGCACGCCGCGACGACGGCTGACGTCGCCCATCACGTCACCCTGGTAATCCTCCGGGGTCACGATCTCGACCTTCATGATCGGCTCCAGCAGCACCGGCTTGGCCTTGGCGAAGCCCTGCTTGAAGGCCATCGACGAAGCCAGCTTGAACGCCATTTCCGAGGAGTCGACGTCGTGATACGAACCGAACACCAGCTTCACCTTGACGTCCACGACCGGGAAGCCAGCCAGCGGGCCGCTGGTGATGGTTTCGCGCAGGCCCTTCTCGACCGACGGGATGAATTCCTTCGGGATCACGCCGCCGGTGATGTCGTTGATGAACAGGAAGTCGTCCTTGATCATCGGAGCGATCTTCGGATCGGCACGGTCGGCAGCAGTGATCGGCGACAGTTCGATCACGACGTGACCGTACTGACCCTTACCACCGGACTGCTTGGCGTGCTTGTAGTCCGACTTGACGTCAGCCAGGGTGATGGTTTCGCGGTAGGCCACCTGCGGCGCGCCAACGTTGGCTTCAACGTTGAACTCGCGCTTCAGGCGGTCAACGATGATGTCCAGGTGCAGCTCGCCCATGCCCGAGATGATGGTCTGGCCGGATTCTTCGTCGGTCTTGACGCGGAACGACGGATCTTCCTGTGCCAGACGGCCCAGGGCCAGGCCCATCTTTTCCTGGTCCGACTTGGTCTTCGGCTCGACGGCCATCGAGATCACCGGCTCCGGGAACGTCATGCGCTCCAGGATGATCGGGGCGTCCACGGCGCACAGGGTGTCACCGGTGGTGGTGTCCTTCAGGCCCACGGCAGCGGCGATGTCACCGGCCAGAACTTCCTTGATTTCCTCGCGGTTGTTCGAGTGCATCTGCAGGATGCGGCCGATGCGCTCCTTCTTGCCCTTCACCGAGTTCAGCACGGTGTCGCCACCGTTCAGGGTGCCCGAGTAGACACGGAAGAAGGTCAGCGCGCCGACGAACGGGTCGGTGATGATCTTGAAGGCCAGCGACGAGAACGGAGCCTTGTCGTCCGACTTGCGGGTCATTTCGACGGTGTCGTCGTCAACGTCCACGCCCTTCACGTCCGGCACGTCGACCGGCGACGGCAGCAGCTGGATCACGCCATCCAGCATGGCCTGCACGCCCTTGTTCTTGAAGGCCGAGCCGCAGTACATCGGCACGATCTCGGTGGCCAGGGTGCGGGTACGCAGGGCATTGATGATTTCAGCCTCGGCCAGCTCTTCGCCGCCCAGGTACTTTTCCATCAGCTCTTCGCTGGCTTCGGCAGCGGTCTCGACCATGAACTGGCGAGCCTCTTCAGCCGGGCCCTGCAGTTCGGCCGGGATGTCGCCGTATTCGAACTTCATGCCCTGCGAAGCTTCATCCCAGTGGATGGCCTTCATCTTCAGCAGGTCGACGACGCCCTTGAAGTTGTCTTCAGCGCCGATCGGCAGCTGCATCGGCACGGCAACCGCGCCCAGCTTGGCCTTCAGCTGGCCGACGACCTTCTGGAAGTTGGCACCGGTACGATCCATCTTGTTGACGAACGCGATGCGCGGCACGTGGTACTTGTTGGCCTGGCGCCACACGGTTTCCGACTGCGGCTGCACGCCACCGACGGCGCACAGGACGAAGACGGCACCGTCGAGCACGCGCAGCGAGCGCTCCACTTCGATGGTGAAGTCGACGTGCCCGGGGGTGTCGATGATGTTGAAGCGGTGCTCCGGCAGGGACTTGTCCATGCCCTTCCAGAACGCGGTGGTGGCAGCGGACTGGATCGTGATGCCACGCTCCTGCTCCTGCTCCATCCAGTCCATGGTGGCGGCGCCGTCATGCACTTCACCGATCTTGTGGCTCTTGCCGGTGTAGAACAGGATGCGCTCGGACGTGGTGGTCTTGCCGGCATCGATGTGAGCCATGATGCCGAAGTTACGGTAACGCTCGATGGGAGTGGAACGGGCCACGGGAGCCTCTCAGATTTCTTGGATTTCGGATGGCCGAACGCCGCCTTTCGGCGGCCTTCGGATTGGCGCAGCCCTTCTGGGACCGCGAGGCAGCACGCACCGAAGTGGTGCTGCCCTGCCTGTTTTACAAGGCCGTCAAACTCACCAGCGGTAGTGGGCGAATGCCTTGTTGGCTTCGGCCATGCGGTGGGTTTCTTCGCGCTTCTTGATGGCGCCGCCACGGTTTTCCGAGGCGTCGATCAGTTCAGCAGCCAGCTTCTTCGGCATGGTGTTCTCGCCACGCTTGCGCGCGGAGTCGATCAGCCAGCGCATGGCCAGGGCCATCTTGCGCGACGAACGCACTTCTACCGGCACCTGGTAGGTGGCACCACCGACGCGGCGCGACTTGACTTCGACCGCCGGAGCGACGTTGTCCAGAGCCTTCTGCACCAGTTCAATGGCGTTGGCGCTGCTGTTCTTCTCGGTGATCACGTCCATGGCGCCGTACACGATCTTTTCGGCGACGGACTTCTTGCCGCTCTGCATGACCATGTTGATGAAGCGGGCGATGGTTTCGCTTCCGTGCTTCGGATCGGGCAGGACGGAACGCTGCGGAGTATTACCCTTACGCGACATAGTGCTCTCTCCTTATGCCTTCGGACGCTTGGCGCCGTACTTGGAACGGGCCTGGCGACGCTTGGCAACGCCGGCGGCGTCGAGCGAGCCACGAACGGTGTGGTAACGCACACCCGGCAGGTCCTTGACGCGACCGCCGCGGATCAGGACCACGGAGTGCTCCTGCAGGTTGTGGCCTTCACCACCGATGTAGGAAATCACTTCTTCCTGGTTGGTCAGGCGGACCTTGGCAACCTTGCGCAGAGCCGAGTTCGGCTTCTTCGGAGTGGTGGTGTAGACACGGGTGCAGACGCCACGGCGCTGCGGGCACTTGTCGAGCGCCGGCGAGGCACTCTTGTAGGTGGTCGCTTGCCGCGGCTTGCGGACCAGCTGGTTGATCGTCGCCATCAGTAGGTTCTTCTGATTGGTGGCCGGAAAATCCGACCAGAGATGCGGAAATGTTAAAGCAGGCCGAAATTCTGGCCTGCTGAGACAGACGATTGTAGCAACCTGCCAGGAAAGCAGTCAAACGCCTCCTGTCAAGCCCGTCCCTGATCCCGGGACGTTACTGGGGGGCCTCCATGTACCCCGTTCAGATTGACAGGGTCGATCGCGGACGATCTCCCTGCCCTTTCCCACTCCCATCGATGGACCGACGGGGTGGTCCGGCCTTGCAGCCGGACCGGATACCTCATTCTTCGCCCGACGCCTGTTCAGCTTCGGCTTCAACCACCGGTGCCTCGACCGCGGCCGGGGTGCCGGCCAGGGTCTGCATTTCCGACTCGGTGAGGCCGGAAGCGCCGCGACGGCGGTTGCTGTGGTACGCCAGGCCGGTACCGGCCGGAATCAGGCGACCCACGATGACGTTTTCCTTCAGGCCACGCAGGTTGTCCGAGGTGCCGCGGACGGCCGCTTCGGTCAGCACGCGGGTGGTTTCCTGGAACGAAGCGGCCGAGATGAACGATTCGGTCGCCAGCGACGCCTTGGTGATACCCAGCAGGACCGGATCGAAGTGCGCCGGCAGCTCATTGCGGGCTGCAAGGCGGGCATTCTCCTCGATAACGCGCTGGCGCTCCACCTGTTCGCCGTTCAGGAACTTGCTGCTGCCCTGGTCGGTGATCTCGACCTTGCGCAGCATCTGGCGGGTGATCACCTCGATGTGCTTGTCGTTGATCTTCACGCCCTGCAGGCGGTACACGTCCTGGATTTCCTTCACCAGGTAGGCGGCCAGCGGTTCGACACCCAGCAGGCGCAGGATGTCCTGCGGGCTCGGCTCGCCGTCCACGATGGTTTCACCCTTGGTGACATGCTCGCCTTCGAACACGATGACCTGGCGGTACTTCGGGATCAGCTCTTCGTGCTCCGAACCATCGGTGTCCTTGATGATCAGGCGCTGCTTGCCCTTGGTGTCCTTGCCGAAGCTGATGATGCCCGAACGCTCGGCCAGCACCGCCGGATCCTTCGGCTTGCGCGCTTCGAACAGATCGGCCACGCGCGGCAGACCACCGGTGATGTCGCGGGTCTTCGACGCTTCCTGCGGGATCTTGGCGACCACGTCACCCACACCGACGGCAGCGCCGTCCTGCAGGTTGACGATCGAGCGCGGCGGCAGCAGGTACTGCGCCGGCAGGTCGGTGCCCGGAATCGACAGGTCGTTGCCCTTGGCGTCGACGATGCGCACGATCGGGCGCAGGTCCTTGGCCTGGGTACCACGACGCTTCGGATCGGTGATTTCGCGCGACGCCAGGCCGGTCAGCTCGTCGGTCTTCTCGATGACGGTGATGCCGTCGACGAAGTCGATGAAGCGGATGAAACCGGCCACTTCCGACACGATCGGGTGGTTATGCGGATCCCAGTTGGCCACGGTCTGGCCAGCCTTGATCGCATCACCGTCCTTGGACGTGATGGTTGCACCGTACGGCAGCTTGTAACGTTCACGCTCACGGCCGTGGGCATCGAGCACCGAGATTTCGCCCGAGCGCGACACTGCCACCAGCGAGCCGTTGGCATGCTCGACCGACTTGAGGTTGCTGAACTTGACCGAGCCGGTGGTCTTGACGGTGATGTTGTCGACCGCAGCAGCTCGCGACGCCGCACCACCGATGTGGAACGTACGCATGGTCAGCTGGGTACCCGGCTCACCGATGGACTGGGCGGCGATGACGCCGACCGCTTCACCGATGTTGACCAGGTGGCCACGGGCCAGGTCGCGGCCGTAGCAGCGCGAGCAGACGCCGAAGGCCGATTCGCAGGAGATGGTCGAGCGGACCTTGATGGTCTGCACGCCGGCGTCTTCCAGCTTGGCAACCCAGGCTTCGTCCAGCAGGGTGTTGCGGGTGACGATCGGATCTTCGTCGTTGCCCGGCAGGAACACGTCCTCGGCAACCACGCGACCCAGCACACGGTCCTTCAGCGGTTCGACCACGTCGCCGCCTTCCACGATCGGGGTCATGATCAGGCCTTCGGTGGTACCGCAATCCACCTCGGTGATCACCACGTCCTGTGCCACGTCGACCAGACGACGGGTCAGGTAACCCGAGTTCGCGGTCTTCAGCGCGGTATCGGCCAGACCCTTACGGGCACCGTGGGTGGAGTTGAAGTACTCCTGCACGTTCAGGCCTTCGCGGAAGTTCGCCTTGATGGGCGTCTCGATGATCGAGCCGTCCGGGCGGGCCATCAGGCCACGCATGCCGGCCAGCTGACGGATCTGCGCCTGCGAACCACGCGCACCGGAGTCGGCCATGATGTACAGCGAGTTCATCGACTTCTGGTCGATGGTCTCACCCTTGGCATTGACCACCTTCTCGGTACCGATGGTGTCCATCATCGCCTTGGCGATGCGCTCGTTGGTGCGCGACCAGATGTCGACCACCTTGTTGTAGCGCTCGCCGGCGGTGACCAGGCCCGACTGGTACTGCTCCTGGATTTCCAGCACTTCGGCTTCGGCCTCGGTGAGGATGCCCTTCTTCTCGTCCGGGATCAGCATGTCGTCGATGCCGATCGAGACGCCGGCGCGGGTCGCGTACGCGAAGCCGGTGTACATCAGCTTGTCGGCGAACACGACCGTGTCCTTCAGGCCCAGCTGGCGGTAGCTGGAGTTGATCAGGCGGCTGATGTTCTTCTTGGTCAGCTCGGTGTTGGCCAGCGCGAACGGCAGGCCTTCCGGCAGGATTTCAGCCAGCAGGGCGCGACCGATCGTGGTGTCCACGATCGAGGTCTTGTTCTGCTTGTTGCCGTCTTCGTCGGTCACCACTTCGGTGATGCGGACCTTGACGCGCGCGTGCAGTTCCACCACGCGGTTGTCGTAGGCACGCTTCACTTCGGCGATGTTGGCGAAGGCCATGCCCTCGCCCTTCTTGTTTTCCAGCGAGCGGGTCATGTAGTACAGACCCAGCACGACGTCCTGCGACGGCACGATGATCGGCTCGCCGTTGGCCGGCGACAGGATGTTGTTGGTCGACATCATCAGCGCACGCGCTTCCAGCTGGGCTTCCAGCGAGAGCGGCACGTGGACGGCCATCTGGTCACCGTCGAAGTCGGCGTTGAACGCGGTGCAGACCAGCGGGTGCAGCTGGATGGCCTTGCCTTCGATCAGCACCGGCTCGAACGCCTGGATGCCCAGACGGTGCAGGGTCGGCGCACGGTTCAGCATCACCGGATGCTCGCGGATGACCTCTTCCAGGATGTCCCAGACTTCGGCTTCTTCGCGCTCGACCAGCTTCTTGGCGGCCTTGATGGTGGTGGCCAGGCCACGACGCTGCAGCTTGGCGAAGACGAACGGCTTGAACAGCTCAAGCGCCATCTTCTTCGGCAGGCCGCACTGGTGCAGGCGCAGGTACGGACCGACCACGATGACCGAACGGCCCGAGTAGTCGACGCGCTTGCCCAGCAGGTTCTGGCGGAAGCGGCCCTGCTTGCCCTTGATCATGTCGGCCAGCGACTTCAGCGGGCGCTTGTTGGTGCCGGTGATGGCACGGCCACGACGGCCGTTGTCCAGCAGCGCATCGACCGATTCCTGCAGCATGCGCTTTTCATTGCGCACGATGATGTCCGGCGCGCTCAGTTCGAGCAGGCGGCGCAGGCGGTTGTTACGGTTGATGACGCGGCGGTACAGGTCGTTCAGGTCGGAGGTCGCGAAGCGGCCGCCATCCAGCGGGACCAGCGGACGCAGGTCCGGCGGCAGCACCGGCAGCACGGTCATGACCATCCACTCCGGACGGTTGCCCGATTCCAGGAAGGCTTCGATCAGCTTGATGCGCTTGGTGAGGCGCTTGAGCTTGGTTTCCGAACCGGTAGCGGCGATTTCCTCGCGCAGGCGGGTCATTTCCGACTGCAGGTCGATCGTGCGCAGCAGTTCGTACACGGCCTCGGCGCCCATCGCGGCGTCGAAGTCGTCACCGTGCTCCTGGCGGGCCTGCAGGTACTGTTCTTCGGTCAGCAGCTGGCGGCGCTCCAGGGCGGTCAGGCCCGGCTCGGTCACCACGTAGGCTTCGAAGTACAGCACGCGCTCGATGTCGCGCAGGGTCATGTCCAGCATCAGGCCGATGCGCGACGGCAGCGACTTCAGGAACCAGATGTGCGCGACCGGCGAAGCCAGGTCGATGTGGCCCATGCGCTCGCGACGCACCTTGGCCAGGGTCACTTCGGTGCCGCACTTTTCGCAGACCACGCCGCGGTGCTTCATGCGCTTGTACTTGCCGCACAGGCACTCGTAGTCCTTCACCGGGCCGAAGATGGCGGCGCAGAACAGGCCGTCGCGTTCCGGCTTGAAGGTACGGTAGTTGATGGTTTCCGGCTTCTTCACTTCGCCGAAGGACCACGAACGGATCAGGTCCGGCGAAGCCAGCGCGATCTTGATCGCGTCGAAGTCCAGCGTCTGGCGCTGCTGGTTGAAGAGGTTGAGCAGGTCTTTCATGGTGTTCTCCAGAAGGAGGAATGCTGTGTCGATGGGCTTTCAGTTCACTGCCAGCGGCGCGGCGGCGTTGACCGCCGCGCCGGCATGGATCAGTTGTCTTCCAGTTCCATGTTGATGGCCAGCGAGCGGATTTCCTTCACGAGCACGTTGAAGGATTCCGGCATGCCCGCGACCATCTCGTGCTCACCGTCGACGATGTTCTTGTACATCTGGTTGCGGCCCTGCACGTCATCGGACTTCACCGTCAGCATTTCCTGCAGGGTGTAGGCCGCGCCGTAGGCTTCCAGCGCCCAGACTTCCATTTCACCGAAGCGCTGGCCGCCGAACTGCGCCTTGCCGCCCAGCGGCTGCTGGGTGACGAGCGAGTACGGGCCGGTCGAACGGGCGTGCATCTTGTCGTCGACCAGGTGGTTCAGCTTCAGGTAGTGCATGTAACCCACGGTGGTGTGGCGATCGAACGCTTCACCGGTGCGGCCGTCGTACAGCTGGGTCTGGCCACTGCTCGGCAGGTCGGCCAGTTCCAGCATGCGCTTGATTTCCGCTTCGGTGGCGCCGTCGAACACCGGGGTGGCCATCGGCACGCCGTCGGTGAGGTTACGGGCCAGACGCAGCAGTTCCTCGTCGCTGAACTGCGACAGGTCGACACGGTTGGCCACGTTGGTGTCGTCGTGGTTGTAGATGTCGTCCAGGAACTTGCGCAGGTCGGCGACCGCCGCCTGGGCTTCCATCATCGCCTGGATCTTGCGGCCCAGGCCCTTGGCAGCCCAGCCCAGATGCACTTCCAGGATCTGGCCGATGTTCATACGCGACGGCACGCCCAGCGGGTTCAGCACGATGTCCACGGTTTCGCCCGAGGCCATGTACGGCATGTCCTCGACCGGCACCACGTTGGAGACCACACCCTTGTTACCGTGGCGGCCTGCCATCTTGTCGCCCGGCTGGATGCGGCGCTTCACGGCCAGGAACACCTTGACCATCTTCAGCACGCCCGGGGCGAGGTCGTCGCCGGCGGTGATCTTGCCGCGCTTGTCGGCGAAGCGACGCTCGAATTCCTTCTCGTGCGCCTGGATCTGCTTCTGGGCGCGCTCGATGGCTTCCGAAGCGTCCTCGTCCTTCATGCGCAGGGCGAACCAGTCAGCCTTCTTCAGGCCGTCCAGGAAGGCGTCGCTGATCACGTCGCCCTTCTTCAGGCCAGCGCCACCGTTGACCACCTTGCCCACGATCTGCGAACGCAGACGCATGTAGATGGCGGCTTCCAGGATGCGGAACTGGTCGTCGAAGTCCTTCTTGACGCGCTTGATTTCAGACTCTTCGATCTGGCGGGCGCGCTTGTCCTTCTCGATGCCGTCGCGGGTGAAGACCTGCACGTCGATGACGGTACCGTCCATGCCCGGCGGAACGCGCAGCGAGCTGTCCTTCACGTCCGAAGCCTTCTCGCCGAAGATCGCGCGCAGCAGCTTTTCTTCCGGGGTCAGCTGGCTTTCGCCCTTCGGCGTGACCTTGCCGACCAGGATGTCGCCGGCACGGACTTCCGCACCGATGTACACCACGCCGCTCTCGTCCAGGCGGTTCAGCGCCTGCTCGGAGACGTTCGGGATGTCGGCGGAGATTTCCTCCGGCCCCAGCTTGGTGTCACGCGCGACGCAGGTCAGCTCTTCGATGTGGATCGTGGTGTAACGATCCTCTTCCACCACACGCTCGGAGAGCAGGATGGAGTCTTCGAAGTTGTAGCCGTTCCACGGCATGAACGCGATCAGCATGTTCTGGCCCAGGGCCAGTTCGCCGATGTCGGTGGACGGACCGTCGGCCAGCACGTCGCCGCGGGCGATGACGTCACCCACCTGGACCAGCGGACGCTGGTTGATGCAGGTGTTCTGGTTCGAACGGGTGTACTTGACCAGGTTGTAGATGTCCACGCCTGCGTCGGTGGCGCCAACGATCTCTTCCTCGTTGACCTTGACCACGATACGGGCGGCATCGATCTGCACGATCTCGCCACCACGACGGGCATTCACGGTCACACCGGAGTCACGCGCCACGGCGCGCTCGATGCCGGTACCGACCAGCGGCTTCTGCGCACGCAGGGTCGGCACGGCCTGACGCTGCATGTTGGCGCCCATCAGTGCGCGGTTGGCGTCATCGTGCTCCAGGAACGGAACCAGCGCGGCCGCGATCGACACGGTCTGCATCGGCGAGACGTCCATGAAGTGGACTTCCGCCGGCGGCTTCAGCAGCGACTCACCCTGGAAGCGGCACGGAACGAACTGCTCGGTCAGGGTGCCCTTGGCGTCGGTCAGCGCGTTGGCCTGCGCAATGACGTACTCGTTTTCTTCGATCGCCGACAGGAACTCGACTTCGTCATAGACCTTGCCGTCCACGACCTTGCGGTACGGGGTCTCGAGGAAACCGTACTGGTTGGTGCGGGCGTACACGGCCAGCGAGTTGATCAGGCCGATGTTCGGGCCTTCCGGGGTTTCGATGGTGCAGACGCGGCCGTAATGGGTCGGGTGCACGTCGCGCACTTCGAAGCCGGCGCGCTCACGGGTCAGACCGCCCGGGCCCAGGGCCGAGACGCGACGCTTGTGGGTCACTTCCGACAGCGGGTTGTTCTGGTCCATGAACTGCGACAGCTGCGAGGAGCCGAAGAACTCCTTGATGGCAGCGGCAACCGGCTTGGCGTTGATCAGCTCCTGCGGGGTCAGGCCTTCGGACTCGGCCATCGACAGGCGCTCCTTGACCGCGCGCTCGACGCGGACCAGGCCCACGCGGAACACGTTCTCGGCCATTTCGCCGACCGAACGCACGCGACGGTTGCCCAGGTGATCGATGTCATCGACCACGCCACGACCGTTGCGGATCTCGGTCAGGACCTTGATCACGTCCAGGATGTCGGAGCTGTCGCCATGGGCGGCAACCAGGCGCTTGGACTCTTCGTCGTTGCGCTCACCGTAGTACTTGCGGTCGTACAGCACGGCTTCGCCGGTGGTTTCCTTGCGGCCCACGCGACGGTTGAACTTCATGCGGCCGACCGCGGACAGGTCGTAGCGCTCGAAGGTGAAGAACAGGTTGTGGAACAGGTTCTGCGCGGCGTCCTTGGTCGGCGGCTCGCCCGGACGCATCATGCGGTAGATCTCGACCAGGGCTTCCAGCTGGGTCTTGGTCGGGTCGATGCGTAGGGTGTTGGACAGGTACGGGCCACGATCCAGATCGTTCACCCACAGGGTGCCCACGGCATCCACACCGGCCTTGCGGAAGGCCTGCAGCTGCTCGTCGGTGATCTCGTCATTGGCCTGGGCCAGCAGTTCGCCGGTCGAAGCATCGACCACGTCGTGCGACAGGATGCGGCCGACGATGTAGTCGTCCGGCACGGCCAGAGCGGCGATGCCCGAGGCTTCCAGCTGCTTGATGTGGCGCGCGGTGATGCGCTTGCCGGCTTCCACGATGACCTTGTCGCCGTCGGCGAGGTCGAAGCCCAGGGTTTCGCCGCGCAGGCGCTCCGGCACCAGCTCCAGCTGGACGCCTTCATCCGGGTTGATGTGGAAGGTGTTGATCTCGAAGAACTCGGCCAGCATCTCTTCGTTGCTGTAGCCGAGCGCGCGCAGCAGGATCGACACCGGCAGCTTGCGGCGGCGGTCGATACGGGTGAACAGCGCGTCCTTCGGGTCGAACTCGAAGTCCAGCCAGGAGCCGCGGTAAGGAATGATGCGGGCGCTGTACAGCAGCTTGCCCGAGCTGTGGGTCTTGCCACGGTCGTGGTCGAAGAACACGCCCGGCGAACGGTGCAGCTGCGAGACGATGACGCGCTCGGTGCCGTTGACGATGAAGGTGCCGTTCTCGGTCATCAGCGGGATTTCGCCCAGATAGACCTCCTGCTCCTTCACGTACTTGATGGCCTTGGTCGACGACTCACGGTCGTAGATCACCAGGCGCACGGTCACGCGCAGCGGCGCGC
Source organism: Stenotrophomonas sp. 93052_Sma (assembly GCF_056481145.1). Lineage (NCBI taxonomy): Bacteria > Pseudomonadati > Pseudomonadota > Gammaproteobacteria > Lysobacterales > Lysobacteraceae > Stenotrophomonas > Stenotrophomonas sp. 93052_Sma. The sequence goes on along the minus strand of NZ_CM151134.1, from coordinate 929,538 downwards.
CGTAGCTCATGCCACGCTGGCGGCACTCACGCTCGTCGAAGACCGGTTCGCCCAGCTTGTAGCCGACGTATTCCAGGGCAGCATTGCCGCTGTAGCTGGCGATCGGGAAGACCGACTTCAGCGCAGCGTGCAGGCCGTGGTCCGTGCGCTTGGCCGGATCGACGTTTTCCTGCAGGAATTCACGATAGGAATCCACCTGGATGGCGAGCAGGAACGGCACTTCGAGAATCGAGCGCTGCTTGCCGAAATCCTTGCGGATACGCTTTTTTTCGGTGAACGAATAGGACGTCATGAGGTCTTCCACCTTGTTGTGCGGATCGTGCGCCCACGATCCGAAGGGAACTTGAAATTGTCAGTTGGAAGTCGCTGGTATTGCCGGCACCAGCACGCCTTCTCCCGCTACTTCCAACTGCCAACTCGTCTGCATCCACTCCCCCGCTGCCGCGCTCTGCGCTGGCCTGCCGGGGTCTGACCGCAGCCCGTGTTGGGCTTTTTCTGCTTTTGAAACAGTCGACCAACAGTCGACCCTACCGGTACTGCAACAACGACCAAAGGCCGGGGGCTTACGCCCCCAGCCTTGGCTGCATCGCCGTGAATCGGTGACGATGCAAGGTAACTGCTTACTTGACTTCGACAGTCGCGCCAGCAGCTTCCAGGTCCTTCTTCATCTTCTCGGCGTCGTCCTTCGAAGCGCCTTCCTTCAGGACGCCACCGGCTTCGGCCAGGTCCTTCGCTTCCTTCAGGCCCAGGCCGGTGATGGCGCGGACGGCCTTGATGACTTCGACCTTCTTGTCGCCGGCCGACTTCAGGGTGACGGTGAACTCGGTCTGCTCTTCAACAGCAGCGGCCGGGCCAGCGGCAGCAGCCACGGCAACCGGAGCAGCGGCGGAGACGCCGAACTTCTCTTCGATGGCCTTGACCAGCTCCATCACTTCCATCAGGGACTTCTCGGCGATGGCGTCGACGATCTGTTCGTTGGTAAGGGACATGATTAATACCTTTGGATGATTTTCTGGGTTGAGGTTCCGTCAGGAACCACGGTAAGTCGAAACTCAGGCGGTCTCGGCGGCCGGCTCGGCAGCGTCGGCGGCGACGTCGCCACCACCCTGCTTCTCGCCAACGGCCTTGATGGCGCGGGCAAACATCGTGACCGGCTCGGTCAGGACGCGGGCCAGCATGGCCAGGGCCTGGTCGCGGGTCGGCAGCGAGGCCAGCACTTCGACGTGGCTTGCCGGGAACACTTCGCCACCGATGGCGACGACCTTAGCCTTCAGCTTGTCGTTGCCCTTGGCGGCTTCCTTGATCAGGCGACCGGCAGCGCCGGGCTCCTCGAGCGAGAACGCGTACAGCAGCGGACCAACCATCTGGTCCTGGGCGACTGCGAACTCGGTGCCTTCAACGGCGCGCGAAGCCAGGGTGTTCTTGACAACCTTCAAGAAAACACCGGTTTCACGAGCCTGCTTGCGCATCGCGGTCATCTGGGCGACCGTGGTGCCAGCGTATTCGGCTGCGATCAAGGAGTGGGCCTTGGCGGCGACGTCTGCCAGCTCGGCGACTACTTCTTGCTTCTGGGACAGATTGAGAGCCATTGCACTCCTCCTATTGAACTCCGCTTACGGCTCCTGCCGTGTGCGGTCCTGTGCGGCATCCGTCCTGGACGCCGGGAACATCGGGATGATGTTCCGGGGGTGGGCCGTTCTAGACCTGGAGTGGGCCAACCTGGGAAACCCAGACGTGCGTGAACCAGAAAAACTCCAGAAGGGCACCATCTACGCAGGGTGATTCCGGGGAATCGATTAAGCGCTCATGACTGCTCCGGCGGCGACTCCTTGCCAGATCGAGCTTCCGTGCCCGTCGCCGGTATTGCCACGACCGCGCCTGCGGTCTTTGACGGCTACCGCGGGCGATGTAAGGCCAGCGATGCCTTCAAATGTCACGGTCACGGCACCGAAGGTACCGTGACCGCTTGAAACAATTACTTCAGGGTCAGCGACGACTGGTCGACGGTGACGCCCGGGCCCATCGTCGAGCTGACCGAAACCTTCTGCAGGTAGGTGCCCTTCGAGGTGGCCGGCTTGGCCTTGATCAGGTCCAGCAGCAGCGCGGTCAGGTTCGACTTCAGCGCGTCTTCGGCGAAGTCGGCCTTGCCGATGGTGCAGTGGATGATGCCGGCCTTGTCGGTGCGGTAACGGACCTGACCCGACTTGGCGTTCTTCACGGCTTCACCCGGGTTCGGGGAAACGGTGCCGACCTTCGGGTTCGGCATCAGGCCGCGCGGGCCCAGCACGGTGCCCAGCTTACCGACGACGCGCATGGCGTCCGGGGTCGCGATGACGACGTCGTAGTTCAGATCGCCGGCCTGCATCTTCTCGGCCAGATCATCCATACCGACGGCTTCGGCGCCAGCGGCCAGGGCTTCGTCAGCCTTGGCACCGGCCGGAGCGAACACGGCGACGCGGACCGACTTGCCGGTACCGGCCGGCAGCACGGTGGAGCCACGGACCTGCTGGTCGGACTTCTTCGCATCGACGCCCAGGCGCACAGCGACGTCGATCGACTCGACGAACTTGGCCTTGGTGGCGCTCTTCAGGATGTTGATCGCGTCCTCGAAGGCGTATGCCTTGCCCGGAACGACGGCGGCCTTGATGGCCTTCTCACGCTTGGTCTGTGCCATCTTATTAACCCTCCACCACGAGGCCCATGGAACGGGCAGAGCCAGCGATGGTACGCACGGCGGCGTCCAGGTCGGCGGCAGTCAGATCCGGTTCCTTCGCCTTGGCGATCTCTTCCAGCTGCTTACGGGTGACCTTGCCGACCTTCTCGGTGTTCGGGCGCTTGGAGCCCGACGAGATGCCAGCGGCCTTCTTCAGCAGGGTGGTGGCCGGGGTGCTCTTGGTGATGAAGGTGAACGTACGGTCCGAGTAGGCCGTGATGATCACCGGAACCGGCAGGCCCGGCTCGAGCTTCTGCGTGGCAGCGTTGAACGCCTTGCAGAATTCCATGATGTTCAGACCGCGCTGACCCAGCGCAGGACCGACCGGCGGCGAGGGGTTGGCCTGACCGGCCTTCACCTGCAGCTTGATGTAACCGACAACTTTCTTTGCCATGTGAGTACTCTCCGGGTGCTAGCGCCTTTCGACAACAGGCTCCCCATCGGACCGGGAATCACGCGTCCCGGCATCGCGTTTTGAAATCATGCTGAAGGCCACCTTGCGGCGGCCTCGTCCTACTGGCTTCCCAGCGGGGAGCCGCGCACTATATCAGGTTTTTTCTTCACATGCCTGAAGCGGCACGTAAACGGACGAAACCGGGCAAGGCCCGGCTCCTGGTTCCGTAAAGTCGAGCTTGCTCGACTGATCAGCAAAGTCGAGCAAGCTCGACTCTACCGACAGGTCAGACGGCCTTTTCGACCTGGCCGAACTCGAGTTCGACCGGAGTGGCACGACCGAAGATCAGCACCGAGACGCGCAGACGGCTCTTCTCGTAGTTGACTTCTTCGACGACGCCATTGAAATCGTTGAACGGGCCGTCGGTAACGCGGACCATCTGGCCCGGCTCGAACAGCACCTTCGGACGCGGCTTCTCGACACCTTCCTGAACGCGATTCAGGATGGCTTCGGCCTCGGAATCGGCGATCGGCAGCGGACGGTCGGCGGTGCCGCCGATGAAGCCCATCACGCGCGGGGTTTCCTTGACCAGGTGCCAGCTTTCGTTGTCGATGCGCGGAATACCGGCTTCTTCGTGAGTCTCGATCTGGACCAGCACGTAACCCGGGAAGAACTTGCGCTCGGAGCGGCGCTTCTGGCCAGCACGCATCTCGACCACTTCTTCGGTCGGGACCAGGACATCGCCGAAGCGCTCTTCCATGCCGTCACGGACGATGCGATCGCGCAGAGCCTGCGCCACCGACTTCTCGAAGCCCGAATAGGCGTGAACGACGTACCAACGCTTCATGCAATTCTCCTTAGCGGCTCAGGAACAACTGAACCAGCCACTGAATGACGTAATCGAACCCACCCAGCAACAGACTGAGAATGGTCACCACCACCATCACGACCCAGGTCATGCGGATGGCTTCCTGGCGCGTCGGCCAGACCACCTTGCGCAGTTCGAAGCGCGACTCGGAGAGGAATTCGCGGGTGTCGCGCCCCTTGCCGGTCAGCATGAACACGCCGATACCGCCAACCAGACCGACCACGACCGCCAACGCACGCAGCTGACCCGCCCACGCACCCAGCTGGGTGGCGCGACCGGAGTCGGCGGAGAACCAGAACCAGACGAACAGACCGGCCAGCACCAGCAGCGATGCGGCGACGTACTTGACGATATCCCCGCCGTTGGCGGAGCTGTCCTTGGAGTGTTCGATCTTGCTATTCATCCGACTGTGTCTGCTTTAGCGGCCCAGGCCGCTGGATAAGGTGGGCAGATGGCACGCCAGGAGGGACTCGAACCCCCAACCTGCGGTTTTGGAGACCGCTGCTCTGCCAATTGAGCTACTGGCGTACGTATTGAAACTTGCCTTCCCTTAGACGGCGAAGGCGGACCGAGGTTCCCGGCCCGCCATTCGCGTAACCGGCGGCGCTATGCAACCACCGGTACTGCAGGCTTACTCGATGATCTTCGAGACCACGCCGGCGCCGACGGTACGGCCGCCCTCCCGGATGGCGAAGCGCAGACCTTCGTCCATGGCCACCGGGTTGATCAGGGTGACTTCCATCTTGACGTTGTCACCCGGCATCACCATTTCGACGCCTTCCGGCAGCTTGGCGGCGCCGGTGATGTCGGTGGTGCGGAAGTAGAACTGCGGACGGTAGCCGTTGAAGAACGGGGTGTGGCGGCCGCCCTCGTCCTTCGACAGGACGTACACTTCGCCTTCGAACTTGGTGTGCGGCTTGATCGTGCCCGGCTTGGCCAGCACCTGGCCACGCTCGACGTCGTCACGCTTGGTGCCGCGCAGCAGCAGGCCAGCGTTGTCGCCTGCCTGACCCTGGTCCAGCAGCTTGCGGAACATTTCAACGCCGGTCACGGTGGTTTTCTGCACCGGACGGATGCCGACGATTTCGATTTCGTCGCCAACCTTGATCACGCCGCGCTCGATACGACCGGTCACCACGGTGCCGCGGCCCGAGATCGAGAACACGTCTTCCACCGGCATCAGGAACGGCTTGTCGATCGCACGCTCCGGCTCCGGAATCCAGCTGTCCAGCGCGTCGACCAACTTCAGGATGGCCGGCACGCCGATGTCGCTCTGGTCGCCTTCCAGCGCCAGACGGGCCGAACCGGCGATGATCGGGGTGTCGTCGCCCGGGAACTCGTACTTGCTCAGCAGCTCGCGCACTTCCATCTCGACCAGCTCGAGCAGCTCGGCGTCGTCCACCATGTCGGCCTTGTTCAGGAACACGACGATGTACGGCACGCCGACCTGGCGCGACAGCAGGATGTGCTCACGGGTCTGCGGCATCGGGCCGTCAGCGGCCGAGCACACCAGGATCGCGCCGTCCATCTGGGCGGCACCGGTGATCATGTTCTTGACGTAGTCAGCGTGGCCCGGGCAGTCAACGTGGGCGTAGTGACGGATCGGGGATTCGTATTCGACGTGCGCGGTCGAGATCGTGATGCCACGCGCCTTTTCTTCCGGCGCGGCGTCGATCGAGGAGTAGTCCTTGAACTCGCCACCGAAGCGCTCGGCACCGATCTTGGTCAGTGCGGCGGTCAGCGTGGTCTTGCCGTGGTCGACGTGACCGATGGTGCCGACGTTGACGTGCGGCTTGGTGCGCTCGAACTTACCCTTGGCCATGGCTGCTTATCTCGAATTCGTCTGAGAGGTGATGCTTAAGATGGTGCTCACGAAAGGAATCGAACCTTCGACCTCTTCCTTACCAAGGAAGTGCTCTACCGACTGAGCTACGTGAGCCGAGTTTTGCATTATGACATGAACTCGATAATATTCAAAGTTCATTCAATGGAGCGGGAGACGGGAATCGAACCCGCACCATCAGCTTGGAAGGCTGAGGTTCTACCATTGAACTACTCCCGCGCCGGGAATGTCACAACGTGAAACTGGTGGAGGGAGGTGGATTCGAACCACCGAAGGCGTAAGCCAGCAGATTTACAGTCTGCCCCCGTTGGCCGCTTGGGTATCCCTCCTTACCACCCCATTCCGTTGCCGCCGAAGCGTTGCGGTGTGTGGTGGTGAGCCGCTTATTCTGCTGATGGGACGAGGGGCTGTCAACGCTTTTTTCCATTTTTTTCACACGCTGTCGCAAACCCATTGATACGCAAGGTTATTGCCCGGGAACCGGCAGGGTCTCGTTGGCGAAAATTGCGACATGAGGGACGCCGTCGCCGCCGATCCAGCCCCGATACATGCCCTGGGTGTTGAATGGCGTGGCCATTTTTCCGTCTGCAGCGAGCACGATCGCACCGCCGTCCCCCCCCATCTGCGGAATCGTCTCGTTGATCACGCCCTTGCCGGCCTGTTCCGGCGTCTGCCCCTGGTAGCGCATGCGTGCGCAGATCTCGTGCGCGGCCGCGGTGCGGATGTAGTACTCGCCCCAGCCGGTGCCGGACACCGCACAGCGCGCATCGGCCCAGGTGCCTGCACCGATGATCGGCGAGTCACCCACCCGGCCATAGCGCTTGTTGGTCATGCCACCAGTGGAGGTACCGGCGGCCAGGTGCCCCTGCGCATCCAATGCGACCGCACCGACGGTCCCGAAGTGCTTTGCAGTCTCCAGGTCGGCATGCGCCTGGCCACTGGCCTCTTCTTTGAGTGCACGCTGCAGCTGCTGCCAACGCTTCTCCGTACGGAAGTAGGAGGGATCGACCAAAGACATCCCCTGCTCGACCGCGAAGGCTTCGGCGCCCTGCCCCACCATCATCACGTGCCTGGATTTCTGCATCACGGTCTGCGCCAGCAGGATCGGGTTGCGCACCCGCTGCACGCCGGCCACCGCGCCTGCAGCCTGGGTGGCCCCGTCCATCACTGCGGCATCCAGCTCGTTGTGGCCGTCATGGGTGAACACCGCGCCCTTGCCGGCGTTGAAGGCGGGATCGTCCTCCAGGACGGTGATCGCAGCGGTGACTGCAGCCAACGCGGGGCGACCCGCCGCCAGCTCCGCATGCCCCTTCAACAGGGCCGCCCGCAGCGCGTCACGTGCGGCCTTTTCCTCGGCCGGCGACAGGTCCTTGCGCTCGACGCCGGCGCCGCCGTGGATGACCAGCAGCGGTGAAGCCGCCGGTGCGGCCTGGGCAAGCATGGGCAGGGACAACAGTGCGGACAGCGCCAGGCGCAGTTTCATCGGGTACGTCTCCAGCAGAACGAGGGAATGGATTGCGGGGTAGTGCCGGCCGCTGGCCGGCAAGGGGCGCATCAGGGAAGGCGAGTTGCCGGCCAGCGGCCGGCACTACCGAAGCGTGAACTCAATCTCGCCGTCGCTGACGTCGGCCACGGCCTGGTAGTCGGCGTCGGCCTGGAAGTCATCCAGGCGCATGCGGCTGCCGCTGGCGACCACCGTTACCGGTACGGCGTGGAAGCGCAGCGGCTCGCCCTCGACCAGACGGTCGGCATCGCGGCCGGGGCTGACCACCCAGACCTTGCCTTCGCCGTCGGCGCTGTAGACCTGCGCCTGGCCATCGGGCTCCACGCACAGGGCGGTGTCCTCGTCGACGCCGATGCCGACGATGTCGGGGTCGCCACTGTCCTGCGCGGCGCGCCACGAACACGATCAGGCGGCCAAGCCGATCGCGCTTGTCGAAGTGGGTGTCGGTGACCACGCGCTGCAGGTAGGGCATCTGCAGGAAGCCACTGTCCATGGTCACCGCACTGCCCATCGGGTCGGCCAGCGCACCGGCGGAGGTGATGCTGCCGCCGTCCATCGCGCCGTAGGCGTAGCCACCGAGGATGGCCAGCCCGGCGCTGGTACCGGCAATCGGCTTGCCGGCGCGCACATGGGCATTGAGCGCGCGGTTGAGCGCGGTGCCCTTCCAGAAGCGGATGTAGCGCGACTGGTCACCACCGGCAATGAAGATGGCATCGGCCGCAGCCACCACGCGCAGCACGGCCGGATCGTCGGCGCCGCGGCGGCTGTCGAAGACCAGCGTCTGCACTGCGGTGGTCCCGCCAATCTCGCGATACAGGCGGTCCTGCAGTTCATCACTGCCAGAAGCGCGCAGGATCAGCACGCGGCCGTTGCCGGCCTGCTTCAGCCACCAGTGAAAGGCCTCCGGCACCCATTCGCCACCGCCCATCAGCATCATGGCCGGCGCGCGGGCCGGGCCGGGGTGCGTCGAGATCCCCGGCTTCGTAGTAGGCGAAGCCCGGGCCCTGCAGGTCCTGCGCAAGGGCGGCCAACGGCACGTCCAACACCAGCAGCGCCAGCCAGGCGAAGGGGGCACGCAGGGTGCAATGGAGGCGTCGCATCTTGATCTCCCTGAACAAAATCGACTTGCAAGCGTTTTCACTCTTTGCCAGATAGGGACCCAGTAGTCAAGGGCATGAAAAAGGCGTTAAATGCGCGCGCCCATTCCGGAAATCTGAATGGGGGACAGGGCCCCTCCTCTGCGGGCCGGCTTCATTTCCGAGAATTCCTCATGCGTAGAAAGGCGATGGCGTGGTCGATCCAGCTGGCGTTGATGGGCGTGGCTGCTTCCGCGGCGGCCCAGGCACCGGCCTCCTCTTCGGTTCAACAACTGGATGCGGTGCAGGTCACCGGTTCGCGCATTCCGCGCGCCCAGGTGGAAGGCCCCGCCCCGATCACGGTGATCAGCGCCGAGCAGATCCGCTCCAGCGGCTTCACCAGCGTGCCCGACGTGCTGCGCTCGATGACCCAGAACGGCGGTGAGACGCAGAGCCAGCAGTCGTCCAGCGGCGCCGACTTCTCGCCGGGCGCCCAGCAGGTGGACCTGCGCGGGCTGGGCCCGAACCACACGCTGGTGCTGGTCAATGGCCGCCGCATCGCCGACTTCCCGATGCCGTTCAAGGGCCGCAGCAACTTCACCGACGTCTCCAACATCCCGCTGGGCATGATCGAGCGCATCGAAGTGCTGACCGGCAGTGCCTCGGCCATCTACGGTTCGGACGCGATCGCCGGCGTGGTCAACTTCATCCTGAAGAAGAAGGCCGACGGCACCACCGTCGACATGCGCATGGGCACCACCAGCGAAGGCGGTGGCGAGTCGTTCGACATGAGCCTGGCCAGTGGCTTCAGCCGTGGCAACTTCAACGCCGTGTACAGCGTTGAACTGCAGTCGCAGACCCCGCTGTGGGCGTACGAGCGCGATATCCAGGATTCGACCCAGGACGGCCCCACCGAGGGCTCACGCATCGCACGCCGCGCTTACCTGCGCACGGACTACAACGACGACTACCTGGATCCGGGCGCGGCCACCTGCGAAGCGCTGGCCGGGCAGAACCAGGGCAGCACCTACCGCGCCTACCGCCCGCGCTACGGTTACTACTGCGGCAGCGACAGCTCGATCGGCTACGGCACCATCCTCAGCAAGCGCCGCGGCGCCAATGGCTACGCCTCGCTGAGCTACGACTTCGACAACGGCCAGCAGTGGTTCGCCGATGTGCAGCTGGGCTACCACACGATGTCGCTGATGCGCGACGTCACCAAGTGGGGCCGCATGGACGCCAACGGCGATGAGTCGGGCTATTTCAACAACCAGGCCACCGGCGAGATCGAGTTCTGGCAGCGCCAGTTCTCGCCCGAGGAGATGGGTGGCCTGCGCAATGCAATGGTGCGCAGCACGCAGAAGACCTTCAGCGTGACCACCGGCTTCATGGGCAACCTGGCCGGCAACTGGGACTACGAAGCGGCCCTGAGCCATTCGCAGTACCAGTCGCGGATCAGCTGGGCACAGATCATCGCCGCCAAAGCCAATGACCTGTTCCTGGGCCCGCAGCTGGGCGTGGACGACGACGGCTTCCCGATCTACAACGCCGACCCGTCGCGCCTGTACCGGCCGCTGACCCGCGCCGAGTACGATTCGATCGCGGCGCGCACCACCTACACCCCGAAGTCGCGCACCGAGACGGCTGCGTTCACGCTGACCAATTCCGCGCTGTTCGGCCTGCCGGGCGGTGATGCCGGCTTCGCCGCGACCGTGGAAGTGGGCCAGCAGGCGTACTCGCTGAACCCCGATCCGCTGGCGACCGAGTACTACTACTACAGCTGGAAGGATTCGGACGGCAACGGTTCGCGCAACCGCTGGGCGACCGCTGCGGAGCTGCGCATGCCGCTACACGAGACGGTCAACCTGAGCGTGGCCGGCCGCTACGACCAGTACCGCTATTCCGGCCACACCATCGGCAAGGCGACCTGGAGCGGCGGCCTGGAATGGCGCCCGATCGACACCCTGCTGGTGCGTGGTTCGTACGGCACCGCGTTCCGTGCGCCGGACCTCCACTACGTGTTCGCCGGCCCGGGCAACGACGAGACCAGCGCAGTGGACCTGTACAGCTGCCGCGCCGACGATGCCGCCGACTGTTCCGACTACGAGCACAACCTGATCCGCAGCCGCACCGGCAACCGCCAGCTCGACCCGGAAACCAGCACCTCGTGGAGTGCCGGCTTCGTCTGGTCGCCGGCAATCGGCCTGGACCTGTCGGTGGACTGGTTCGACATCGACATGCGCAAGCAGGTGCAGGACATGGACGTGCGCACGATCCTGGCCAGCGAAGCGAACTGCCGCCTCGGCAGTGCCGACATCAACTCGCCGACCTGCGTGGACGCGCTCGACCGCATCACCCGCACCAGTGATGGCCGCCTGTACGGCGTGCGTGTCGCCCCGATCAACGTCGCCCGCGAATCCACCTCCGGCATCGACATTGGCCTGCGCTACCGCCTGCAGACCGGCATCGGCGACTTCATCCTCAACGGCACCCACACCTGGGTGAAGAAGCACGATTTCCAGCGCTACCCCGGTGATCCGATCCAGGACCAGTTCGCGGTCAACAGCAACTTCGACATCCCGCGTACCAAGACCAGCCTGAGCGTGACCTGGGAGAAGGACGCGTGGTCGGCCACGGTCTATGGTTCGCGCCTGGGCAAGCTGCCGACCTCGGACAGCTACGACCAGGTATTCAAGTGGGACAGCGGTGACAGCCCGTACATCAAGGCAACCTACCGCTACAACGCGTCGCTGCAGTACCGCTTCGACGACCACTCGCGCCTGTCGCTGTCGGTGGTCAACGTGTTCAACAAGATGCCGCCGAAGGACGCCACGTACACCGCGTATCCGTACTACGACGTGTCCTGGTTCGACAGCGTCGGCCGCACCATCAACCTGCAGTACACCCACAAGTTCGGTGGCAGCGCGCTGTAAGGCACGCCGCATTGCAGAACGTGGACGACAGGGCCCGCCATTGGCGGGCCTTGTTGTTTGGGAACCTGGCTCTGGTAGATGCCCACCTTGGTGGGCACTGATCTGCCACGCGCCCACCAAGGTGGGCGACTACCAGAGCGGGCCACGCGGGTTTTCCACACCGCGCGTGGAAAGCGATGGGAACTTGGTGTGGACAAGTGGCCGCGAGGCTTGCAGTGCGGGCGTTTCCGGACGTGGTGATTTTTTGCCCATGTCCTTCGATTGTTTTCCACACCGGACGTGGAGAGCGATGGGAACTTGGTGTGGACAAGTGGGCGCGAGCATTGCAGCGCAGGCGTTTCGAAGCGTGGTGAAATTCTGTCCACGGTCCGACTGCACTGATCGGGGTCGGAGCCCTTTCCCGTGGAAAGGGATCCGCCCCCCACGGTTTTCCACATCCGGCGTGGAAAGCGATGGGAGTTTGCTGTGGACAAGTGCCGGCAAACGTCGCACCGCAAGCGTTTCGCAGCCTGGTGCTTTTTTGTCCATCACCAGAAACGCGAACGCCCCGCACAAGGCGGGGCGTCCTGGGTCGATCCGATGCCGCTGGATCAGACGTTGAAGCGGAAGTGCAGCACGTCGCCTTCCTGCACGCGGTATTCCTTGCCTTCCAGGCGCAGGCGACCGGCTTCCTTGGCGCCGGCTTCGCCCTTGTACTTGATGAAGTCGTCATACGCGATGGTTTCGGCGCGGATGAAGCCCTTCTCGAAGTCGGTGTGGATGACCGCGGCGGCCTGCGGGGCGGTGGCGCCCTTGCGCACGGTCCACGCGCGGACTTCCTTCACGCCGGCGGTGAAGTAGGTCTGCAGGCCGAGCAGGCTGTAGGCCGCGTTGATCACGCGGTTCAGGCCCGGCTCGCTCAGGCCCAGGTCGGCCAGGAAGGTATCGCGGTCTTCGTCATCGAGCTGGGACAGCTCTTCTTCGATCGCGGCCGACACCGGCACCACCTGCGCGCCTTCGGCGGCGGCATGCGCACGCACGGCTTCCAGGTGCGGGTTGTTGTCGAAACCGTCTTCCAGCACGTTGGCGATGTACATCACCGGCTTCAGGGTCAGCAGGAACAGATCGCGCACCAGCGCCTTCTCTTCCTCGTCCAGGCCCGCCGAGCGACCGGCCTTGCCGTCGGACAGCGCAGCCTGCAGCTTGGCCAGCACCGGCTTGCGCGCCGCTGCGTCCTTGTCGCCGCCCTTGGCCGCACGCTCGGCACGGTTCAGCGCCTTCTCGACACTGTCCAGGTCAGCCAGCGCCAGCTCGGTGTCGATGGTTTCGATGTCCGAGATCGGATCGACCTTGCCGGCCACGTGCACGATGTCGCCGTGCTCGAAGCAGCGCACCACGTGGGTGATCGCGTCGACTTCGCGGATGTGCGCCAGGAACTTGTTGCCCAGGCCTTCACCGCTGGCAGCACCGGCCACCAGGCCGGCGATGTCGACGAACTCGACCGCAGTCGGGATGACCTTCTGCGGGTTGATGATGCCCGCCAGCTCGTTCAGGCGCGGGTCCGGCACCGGCACGATGCCGACGTTCGGTTCGATGGTGCAGAACGGGAAGTTCGCCGCGGCGATACCCGCCTTGGTCAGCGCATTGAACAGGGTCGACTTGCCGACGTTGGGCAGGCCGACGATGCCGCATTTGATACCCATGGGTGACAGCTCTCTGGGGTGAAAGTGATTGGTGAAACAGCGCGCGCTGCTTGGCCAATCCATCTCGGTGTCGATCATTGTGTGCCAACCAAGGTTGGCACCTACCGAAAGCGGGCTATTTCGGGGTATGAAGCCGCTTCATCGCTTCGCTGAAGTCGCCCTGCACTGCCAGCGGCAGCACGTCGATGGCATCGTCGATGGCGCGCGAAATCAGTACGTCATCATCCTTGGAAGGGCGTCCCAGCACCCAACCCACCACGCGGTCCTTGTGGCCAGGATGGCCGATACCCACGCGCAGGCGATGGAACTTGCCGTGGCCGAGCAGGCGGATGGTGTCGCGCAGGCCGTTCTGGCCACCGTGGCCACCGTCGAACTTCAGCCGCGCCACGCCGGGCGCCAGGTCCAGTTCGTCGTGGGCCAGCAGGGTTTCTTCCGGCTCGATCTTCCAGAACCGCTGTGCGGCGGTGACCGACTTGCCGCTGAGGTTCATGAAGGTGGCGGGCTTGAGCAGCCACACCGTCTGCCCGGCGATCTCGACCTTGGCGGTCTCACCGAACAGCTTGCTGTCCACATTCCATCGTGCACCGGCTTTTTCCGCCAGGGCCTCAACGAAATGAAACCCGGCATTGTGCCGGGTCCGGGCGTGTTCCGATCCGGGGTTGCCCAGACCGACGATCAGTCGCAGTCCTGCCATGGTTCCTTCCAATACGGTGCCTGCCCGGAGGCAGGCACCGTAGCGGTATTACTCGGCGGCAGCCGCTTCTTCGTCAGCCGCGTCGGCCTTGCCGGCCTTGGCGGTGACGATGGCGTCGTCGTGGTCCTTGCCCAGCGCCAGGGCCGGGATTTCCACGCCCTTCGGCAGCTTGATGTCGGACAGGTACACCACGTCACCGGCCTTCAGCTCGCCCAGGTCGACTTCGATCGACTCCGGCAGGTCCTTCGGCAGGCAGGTGATGGTCACTTCCTTCAGTTCGTGGGTGACCACGACGTCGGCAGCCTTGCCGGCCGGCGAGGTGTCTTCGTTGACAAAGTGCAGCGGGACCGAAGCGGTCAGGGCTTCGTTCTCGTTCACGCGCTGGAAGTCCAGGTGCATGATCAGCTGCTTGTACGGGTGGCGCTGCATGTCACGCAGCAGGACCTTCTGCACCTGGCCATCCAGGTTCAGGTCCAGGATCGAGGCATAGAACCACTCGTTCTGCTGGGCCAGCCAGATTTCGTTGTGGTCCAGGCTGATGGCGACCGGCTCGGCGTTGCCGCCGTACACGATGGCCGGGATCACACCGGCGTGACGCAGGCGGCGGCTCGCACCCTTACGCTGCAGTTCACGCTTGGTGACCTTGATTTCATGGGTCTTCGACATTTTCGACTACTCAGGTTGTTGCCGCGCCCTGCGGCGTGGCGGTTGAAGATGCTTCCGCGACCAGAAGCATCCGGGTATGCCCCCGCCGTTGCCGGCAGGGGCGAAGAACTCAGTCGACGTACAGCGAGCTGACCGACTCGCCGAAGGCGATGCGGCGCATCGTTTCGGCCAGCATTTCCGCCACGCTCAGCTGGCGGATCTTGCTGCACACCCGCGCCGCGTCCTTCAGCGGGATGGTGTCGGTCACCACCAGCTCGTCGAGCTGGGAATTGGTGATGTTGTCCACCGCCGGGCCCGACAGCACCGCGTGGGTGCAGTAGGCGGCGACCTTGAGCGCACCGCGCGCCTTCAGGGCAGCAGCAGCGGCGCACAGGGTGCCGGCGGTGTCGACGATGTCATCGACCATCACGCAGGTCTTGCCTTCGACGTCACCGATGATGTTCATCACGGTGGAGACGTTGGCGCGGGGGCGGCGCTTGTCGATGATCGCCAGGTCGGCGTCATCCAGGCGCTTGGCCACCGCACGGGCGCGGACCACGCCGCCCACGTCCGGCGACACAACAATCAGGTTCTCGGTGCCGTAGGCACGCCAGATGTCGGCCAGCAGCAGCGGGGACGCATACACGTTGTCCACCGGAATATCGAAGAAGCCCTGGATCTGGTCGGCGTGCAGGTCGACGGTCAGCACGCGATCAGCGCCAGCGGTGCTGAACATCTTCGCCGCCAGCTTGGCGGTGATCGGCACGCGCGAGGAACGCATGCGGCGATCCTGCCGCGAGTAACCGAAGTACGGCACCACGGCGGTCACGCTGGCCACCGATGCGCGCTTGAGCGCGTCGATCAGCACCAGCAGTTCCATCAGGTTTTCCGCGCTCGGCGCGCAGGTCGGCTGGATCACGAACACGTCCTGCTTGCGGACGTTCTCTTCGATCTCCACCTGCACTTCACCATCGGAGAAGTGCGAGACCAGCGCCTTGCCCGGGCGAACCCCCAGTTCCTTGCAGATGTTCTGCGCCAGACGTTTGTTGGCGTTGCCGGAAAAGACCAGCAGGTTCGGGGACTCTTGCATCATGATTGTCTCGGGCGGGGACGAGTGGCGGGGATCCGGAGTCGGCAAGGACCCCGATGGACCCTTGCTGCTGACAACACCGCGGTTGTTTCCACGTCCCGCGCGGGCGATGCGCTGGAAGGCGCGGACACAGCCGCTATTGGCAGGGGCGGTAGGATTCGAACCTACGAATGCCAGGATCAAAACCTGGTGCCTTGGGCCTCTTGGCGACGCCCCTGCATTGATAAATCAGTGTTGCTCGAGTGCATCCAGCAGTGGCGAACGCGCAACGCCCGCTGCCACCCTTGCCCGCAACTCCTTCGGCAACTTCGACCGTCCCTGCTCTGCGGCAGACTGCGATGCGAACTCGACGAAACAACCACTTCCCGAACCGGTCAGCCGCGCCGTGCCGATATCGCTCAACGCGGCGAACGCTGCCTCGACGGCAGGCTCACGGCGGCGCAGCACCGGTTCGAACGCGTTCCCGACCAGGGTTCCGGAAGCGAAGTCCTCTATTTTCGCCACTGGGCTGTCGCGCGTCAAATCCGGGTCTGCGAACAGGGCCGGGGTGGGAACATGAACGCCCGGTTCAACCACCACATACCAGGCCGGTTCCAGCGCGATCGGCTGCAGGCGCTCGCCCACCCCTTCGGCCCAGGCATTGCGCCCGCGCACGAACACCGGCACGTCCGCCCCCAGGCGCAGGCCCAGCGCGGCAAGCGCGTCCTCGTCCAGACCGGCCCGCCACAGGCGGTTCAGCACCACCAGCACGGTGGCGGCATCGGACGAACCGCCGCCGAAGCCGCCACCGGCAGATACATGCTTTTCAACGACGATGTCAGCACCTTGCGCGACATTAGCCACTTCTTTGAGCAATCGCGCGGCACGCACCGCCAGATCATCGGCCTCGGCCACGCCAGCCAGCCCCTCGCCCTGCCGGCGCACCTGGCCGTCTTCACGCAGGCGCAGGCCGATGCGGTCGCCCCAGTCCAGCAGCCGGAACACGGTCTGCAGCTCGTGATAACCGTCGGCGCGGCGGCCGGTGATGTGCAGGAACAGGTTCAGCTTGGCCGGGGCCGGCCACCAGGACCAGCCCGCGTCGTCGACTGCCCCGCTCATGGCGCGCCCTGCCCCCACTGGTCCACCAGCAGGCGTACCTTGGCGTCGCCATTGCTGGCTTCGATCCGGCGCGGCAACGCCGGGTGCCCGGCCTCGGCCGGGTACCAGTCCAGGTACTGCACCTGCCAGCCCATCTGCTGCATGCGACGCGGCCGGCCTTCACCGTCGCGCTCGACCTTTTCCGGGCCAGCGGCGTCGCCGGCCACCAGGCCACGGATCCACTCCGGCAGCTGGTTGACCGGAATGTCCCAGCCGGTCGCCTCCAGCAGCAGCTGCTGGGCGTCCTCGCCATCGCGCGGACCGCCGGCCAGCCCTTCCAGGCGGCCAGCTTCCGAATGGGTATCGCCGGTCAGCTTCCAGCTCTGCCGGGTCACCGGCGCGCTCAGCTCGACCACATAACGGCGCCCTTCCTGCTTCCAGTCGATGCGACCGCTGCCACCGTCCTTGCCCTTGCTGACCGCGACCCGGCCCTGGAAGGCCCAGTCCGGCTGTGCCTGCAGCGCGGCCACGCGTGCGGCCTCGGCCTGCGCCGCTTCGGCCGAAACGATCTCGACCACCGCCGGCGCCGGGGTCTTCTGCGTGCCGACGCTGGTGCAGGCGCTGACCGCCAGGGTCGCGGCCGCCAACAGCAGCGGCCGGATCAGGGAAACACTCATGGATTGAATTTCTCGCGGGCGCGCAGCAGCGCGCGGTTTTCAGGGTCGAGCTTGGCCGCTTCCTCGAAGAAATGACGGGCCTCATCGTGCTTGCCCAGCACCCATAGCACTTCGCCAACGTGCGAAGCGATCTCCGGGTCCTTGGCCAGGGTCCAGGCCCGGCGCAGCTGCACCAGTGCCTCTTCCTTGCGGCCCAGGCGATACAGCACCCAGCCGTAGCTGTCGACGATGGCGGCGTTGTCCGGTTCGGCCACGCGGGCGCGGTCGATCAGCTCCAGTGCTTCCTGCAGGCGGCCGGTGCGATCGGCCAGGGTGTAACCCAGCGCGTTCAAAGCCGGCACGTTCTCCGGCTCGGTCACCAGGATCTTGCGCAGATCCGCCTCGGCGCGCGGGATGTCGTCGCGGCGTTCCCAGGTGAGCGCACGGGCGTACAGCAGGCCGTTGTCATCCGGGTAAGCGGCCAGGCCGCGGGCCAGCGCATCCAGTTCACCGGCGCTGTCGTCGGCGCGCTGGCGCAGTTCGGCTTCCAGCAGGTAGGCGTCGCGGCGCACATCGTCGTCGACCACAGCATCGGACTGGATCGCATGCACTTCTTCCAGCGCCAGCGGCAGGCGCCCGGCCAGGGCCTGGGCATTGGCTGCGCGCAGGCGCGCTTCGCTCAGCTCATCGCCACCGGGCACGCTGTGGTACCACTGCACCGCCTCGGGATAACGCTTCAGGTACTCGGCGATCTTGCCCAGCAGCAGGCGCTGCGCCGGGTCCGGCTTGGCCGCCTGCCGCGACAGTTCGTTGTAGAGATTGGAAAGCGCGGCCTTGTCGCCCTGCTTGGCCAGCAGCGAGGCGCGCATGCCCCAGGTCTGCACGTCCTGCGGGCCGAACGCCAGCACGCGCTCGGCGGCGGACGGCTGGCCGAGACTGTCATAGGCAATGGCCACCGCATTGCGCAGCTCCGGGTCCTGGCGGGTCTTCGGCTCCACATCGTGCAGCAGCGACAACGCCTTGCCGGTCTCGCCCGCCTGTTGCAGCTGGCTGGCACGCAGCAGCGCCACACGTGGCTCTTCCGGGAAGCGCTTGACCACTTCATCGATCATGCGCCGGGCCAGCTCGGGCTTTTCCATGCGCAGGGCAAGGCGGCCAAACTCCTGCCAGGCTTCGATCTTCGGCGGAATGGCATTGGCGTCGACCAGCTCACCCAGCACCTGCGCGGGCACCGCCGGATCACGGCCGCCACCGATCAGTGCGGCCAGGGCGAACTTCCAGCCGCGCTCGTCGGGGTCGGCCAGCAGGCCCTGCAGTTCGGTGCGGGCAGCCTTCACATCGCCCTGGCGCATGGCCAGCGCACCGGCCGCACTGCGCATGGTCAACGAGCGCGGGGCGCGCTGCTGCCACAGTGCCAGGCCCTTGGCCGCGCTGGCATCATCGTTGGCGAGCATGGAAATGCGGGTCGCGCTCGGCCAGGCCGGCGTCGCCGTCGGTCTGCTGGGCCGCCTGCAGGTACCAGCGCGCGGCCTCGGCCAGCTTGCCGGCCTGCAGGGCGAACTCACCGGCCATCACCGGTTCCAGCGCCAGTTCCTCAGTGGCCGCAGCCCGCACGGGGGCCTTGGCCGGCACCGCCGCCAGGGCCTGGCTGCAGGCCAGGGACAGCAGCAGAACACTGGGGATGCGAATCAATGCGGGCATCGTCGGCATCGGGGCCTTAAAATGTCGTCCAATGGCCAGCAGCTTATCGCAAGCAACTGAACAATGACCCTGTGGGTGCTCGGACTGAATCACCAGACCGCACCGGTGGAGCTGCGCGAGCGCGCGGCCTTCGCCGGTGAGGCGTTGCCCGCGCGCTCGGTTCGCTGCGCGATACTCCGCAGATCGCCGAGGCGGTGCTGCTGTCCACCTGCAACCGCACCGAGCTGTACGCCGTGGCCGATTCGGCACAGGCGCTGGACCAGTGGCTGCACACCCAGGCCGGCGACCTGCAGGGCTACCTGTACCAGCACGCTGACGCCGAGGCCGTGCGCCACCTGTTCCGGGTCGCCACCGGGCTGGACTCGATGGTGCTGGGTGAACCGCAGATCCTCGGCCAGGTGAAGGATGCCTGGTCGACCGCGCGCGACCATGGCCTGCTCGGCCAACGCCTGGACCGCCTGTTCCAGCAGACCTTCTCGGTGGCCAAGCGTGCGCGCACCGATACCCAGGTCGGCGCCAACCCGGTATCGGTGGCGTCGGCTGCGGTGCGCCTGGCGCAGAACGCGTTCGCGCGGCTGGACGATTCCACCGTACTGCTGGTCGGTGCCGGCGAGACCATCGAACTGGCTGCACGGCACCTGAGCGAAGGCAAGGTACGCCGGCTGCTGATCGCCAACCGCACCCTCGCCCACGCGCAGGAACTGGCCAGCCGACATGGTGGCGTGGCGCTGCCGCTGACCGAACTGGACCGCCACCTGGGTGAGGCCGACGTGGTGTTCTCGGCCACCGCTGCGCGCGAACCGGTGATCCATCGCGAAATGGTGGCCAAGGCCCTGCGCGCGCGCCGGCACAAGCCGATGCTGCTGTTCGACCTGGCCGTACCGCGCGACATCGAGGCCGAGGTCGGCACGCTCAACGACGCCTTCCTCTACACCGTGGACGATCTCGAACGCGCGGTGGAAGACAACCGCCGTGGCCGCCGCGAGGCCGCCGCCGAAGCCGAGGCGATCATCGACCTGCAGGTGTCGCGCTTCGTCGAGACCCAGCAGGCCAGCGCCCATCAGGCGCCGCTGCGGCAGCTGCGCTGTTCGGCGAAGCCACCCGTGCCGAGCTGCTGGGGCGCGCACGCCAGCAACTGGCCAACGGCAAGCCGGCCGACGAAGTGCTGGAGCTGCTTGCCCACGGCCTGACCAACCGCCTGCTGCATCCGCCGACCGCCGCCCTGCGTGCGGCCGCGCTGAGTGGCGATGCCGACCTGACCCGCGCCGCCGAGCGCCTGTTCCCGGCCACGCCGGGTTACCGCCACCCACCCGTGAGACCCGATGACGCCGACCCTGCGCCGTAAGCTGGAAGCGCTGGCCGAGCGCCGCGAAGAACTGGAACGCCTGCTCGCCGAACCCGATGTGGTCGCCGACAACACTCGTTTCCGCGACCTTTCGCGCGAATTCGCCCAACTTGAACCGATCGCCATCGCCCTGGCCGATGAAGCCCGTGCCAAGGCCGATCTGGCCGCCGCCGAAGGCATGCGCGCCGACCCGGACCTGCGCGAGCTGGCCGATGAGGAAATCGCTGCTGCACAGGCGCGCCTGCAGGAACTGGAGCAGGAGCTGGCGCTGCTGCTGGTGCCGCGCGACCCGCGTGACGAAGGCAACCTGTTCCTGGAAGTGCGCGCGGGCACCGGCGGCGACGAGGCCGCGATCTTTGCCGGCGACCTGTTCCGCATGTACGCCCGCTACGCCGAGCGCCAGGGCTGGAAGGTCGAGATCGAATCGGACAGCCCGGGCGAGCATGGCGGCTACAAGGAAGTGGTGGCGCGCGTGGTCGGGCGTGGCGCGTTCTCGCGCCTGAAGTTCGAATCGGGCACGCACCGCGTGCAGCGCGTGCCGGCCACCGAATCGCAGGGCCGCATCCATACCTCGGCGGCCACCGTGGCGATCATTCCCGAGGCCGATGAGGTCGATGACATCGTCATCAACCCGGCCGACCTGAAGGTGGATACGTTCCGTTCGTCCGGTGCCGGCGGCCAGCACGTCAACAAGACCGAATCGGCCATCCGCATCACCCACGTGCCGACCGGCGTGGTGGTGGAATGCCAGACCGAGCGCAGCCAGCACGCCAACCGCGACAAGGCGATGAAGCGCCTGAAGGCACAGCTGCTCGACGCCGAGCGCCAGCGCCAGGACGCGGCGCAGGCCGAGTCGCGGCGCCTGCAGGTGGGCAGCGGTGACCGCAGCCAGCGCATCCGCACCTACAACTTCCCGCAGGGCCGGATCACCGACCACCGCGTGGAAGGCCTGACCCTGTACGACCTGCCCAACGTGCTGGCCGGCGACCTCGACCCGCTGCTGCAGCGGCTCAGCCACGAGCACCAGGTCGACGCCCTGGCCCAGTTGTCGGCGGGCTGAGTCGCATGTCGGCCTGGCAGCAGCGGCAGCACCTGCAACAGGCGATTGCACGCCAGCCGGGCGACTTCGTCGCCTGGGTGATGCTGGCGGACCTGGAACTGGAAGCCGGCGACATAGCCGCCGGCGAGCAGGCCGCGCGCCGTGCACTGCAGCTGCGCCCGAACCACCCTGAAGCGCTGGCGCGGCTGGGCCGCGTGGCCTGGATGGCCGGCGCGCATGCCGATGCGGCGAAACTGCTCGGCCAGGCCTCGGCGTTGGCCCCGCAGCACCCGGGCATTGCCCTGTGGCTGGGCCATGCGCTGGAAGATGCCGATGATGCCGAAGGCGCGGCGGCAGCCTATCGCCGTGCGCATGCACTGATGCCGGGCGAACCCTATATCGCCGCCCAGCGCCTGGCCTGGCAGCGTCGCCTGTGCGACTGGCAGGACGTGGACGTGCTGGCGGCACAGGTACGTGGTGCACTTGCCTCTGGGCAGGGCGTGGTCGAACCGTTCGCGTTCCTCAGCGAAGATGCCAGCGCAGCCGAGCAGTTGGCCTGCGCGCGTGCCCGTGCATCCGCCGTTGCCGCTTCTGTGCGGCCGTTGCCGCCAGTGAAGGTGCGTTCCCAGGGCCCGCTGCGGGTCGGCTTCCTTTCCAATGGTTTCGGCGCCCATCCCACCGGATTGTTGACCGTGGCCCTGTTCGAGCAGTTGCGTCATGACCCGGCGTTGCAGCTGCACCTGTTCGCGTTGAACCACGATGACGGCAGCCGCATCCGCCAGCGCCTGCAGGTGGCCACGCAGCTGCATGATGTGGCCGCACTGCGCCATGCAGACACTGCTGCACGCATCCGCGCACAGGGCATCGACCTGCTGTTCGACCTGCGCGGCTGGGGCGGCGGCGGTACGCCGGAAGTGCTGGCGATGCGCCCTGCCCCGCTGCAGTTGAACTGGCTGGCCTATCCCGGCACGTCCGGTGCGCCGTGGATGGATGCGGTGATCGGCGACAGCTTCGTTCTGCCGCCGTCACTGGAACCCCACTACAGCGAGCGCGTACTGCGCCTGCCGCGTGCGTTCCAGCCCTCGGACAACACCCGCTTGCTGGAACTGGCACCGTCCCGGGCCGAGTGCGGCCTGCCCGAACAGGGCGTGGTGTTCTGCTGCTTCAACAACAGCTACAAGCTCAATCCACGCAGCATGGGCCGCGCCTTCGCGGTGCTGCAGGCGGTGCCCGGCAGCGTACTGTGGCTGCTGTCCGGTCCCGGCCAGGCCGACGCGCGCCTGCGCAGCGCCGCACAGGCCGCTGGCCTGGATCCGGCACGCCTGGTGTTCATGGCCAAGCTGCCACATCCGCAGTACCTGGCTCGCTATCCGCTGGCCGACCTGTTCCTCGACACGCATCCGTACAACGCGCACACCACCGCGTCCGACGCACTATGGGCCGGCTGCCCGGTGCTGACCTGCCCCGGCGACACCTTCGCCGCGCGCGTGGCCGGCAGCCTCAATCACCATCTGGGGCTGGCACGGATGAATGTCGCCGACGATGCGGCATTCATCGCCACCGCCAGCGCGCTGGGCAACGACCCGGCAGCACTGGCAGCGTTGCACGCCGAGCTGGCGCAGGCACGCGAGCGCAGTGGATTGTTCGACATGGCCAGCTTCGCCCGCGACCTGTCGGCGCTGCTGCAGCGACTGGCCGGCGAGCATGGCTGGCAGGGCCTCGACATCGCCTGAGCGATCCCTGCGCTACGCTCGGGCTCCCTCCCCGCGTGGTGTGATGATGGCCAAGCTCAAGCGCAAGGACTACGACGAACTGCTGCTGCCGCTGCAGCTGGAACTGACCGCGATGGCGCGCTGGGTGCAGCACAGCGGGCAACGCCTGCTGGTGCTGTTCGAAGGCCGTGATACCGCAGGCAAAGGCGGCGCGATCCAGGCCATCAGCCAGCACCTCAACCCGCGTCAATGCCGGGTGGTGGCACTGCCCAGGCCCACCGACCGCGAAGCCACGCAGTGGTACTTCCAGCGCTACGCCTCGCACCTGCCCGCCGCCGGCGAGATCGTGCTGATGGACCGCAGCTGGTACAACCGCGCCGGCGTCGAGCGGGTGATGGGTTACTGCAGCGAAACCGAGTACCAGCAGTTCCTGCATCAGGCGCCGGTATTCGAGCAACTGCTGGTGGACGACGGCATCCTGCTGTTCAAGTACTGGCTGTGCGTGGATCAGGAACAGCAGGAAAAACGCTTCGCCGAGCGCCACCTCGATCCGCTGAAGGGCTGGAAGCTGTCCCCGGTCGACCTGAAATCCCGCAGCAAGTACAGCGCGTACACCGAGGCCCGCGAGGCGATGCTGCGCGCGACGCATCGCGAGGCGGCGCCGTGGACGCTGGTGGATTTCAACGACCAGCGGTTGGGTCGGCTGACGCTGGTGCGCAACCTGCTGGACCGGTTGCCGGACACGCGGGTGGATGCGCCGTTGCCGGAGCTGCCGAAGCTGAAGGGCAAGCTGCATCGCGAGCACTATGATGTGCTGAAGCCGATCGAGGACTTCCCGGTCGAGGATTAGGGTGGGTCGGCAGGGCCTGCGGCCCTGCACCTGCAGAGGCAACGACAACAGCCGGCTCTGGGAGTTTTGCTTGTTGGCTGGGGTGGTGTGGGTTGGCAGGACACGCCGTAAACCCATCCATGGGGGCTCGATGGCGCCATCCATGGCGCCAACGGTCCTGCCAACCCACACCGCCCCATTCCCGACGGATTTCCGGTGACGGAGGTAGATCCACGCCATGCGTGGATGAATCTCCATTGAAATCGATTATTTCGACAATTGAACGAAGAGCATCCACGCATGGCGTGGATCTACGTGTCGACCAAGGTCGACACCCACCAAGAGCAGGCCATGCATTCCGACAGATCGCGGAGAACTGTCGAAGGCGGGGTGGGTCCGGTGGCGGGGGCGTGAGCCGCATGGATGCGGCGACCGAGCTTACATGGACGTACTTGCAGCGCCCCCCGCCACCGGACCCACCCCGCCTACCCACAGGAAACCCCGCTTGGGCTGTTGCTTTTGCTGTTGCTGGGGTTGCCGGCCAGCGGCCGGCACTACCGCGGGTGCAGGGCCGCAGGCCCTGCCGCCCAACCCCATTACTTGGCAGCAGCGATCTGCTTTTCGATGTCGGCGGCCGTCACCGGGCCGAGGAAGGTGTGCGCCAGCTTGCCCTGCGGATCCAGCAGATGCGTCAACGGCAGGCCACGCGGCGTGGCGAAGTCCGCCGGCGGATCGAACGGGTCCACGATCACGATCGGATAGGTCACCGGATGCTTGGTCAGGAACGACTGCATCTCCGGCACCTCGATATCCTCATAGGCCAGGCCAACCACCTCGATGTTGCTGCGCATCGCATGCAGCGCCGACAGCTCCGGCATCTCCTTGCGGCACGGGGCACACCAGGTCGCCCAGAAATTCACGATCACCCACTTGCCGCGGTGCGCCGCCAGGTCGTAGTCGCTGCCATCCACCGCCTTCATCCTCAGCGTGGGGAACTCGGCAGTGGTGCGCTCGGCCGGGGTCTCTTCGACCGGTGCCGGTGTGGTCGGCGTCGGAGCCTGTGCCGGCGGCTGGCTGCTGGCGGGGGTCGGCTCCTGCGCCGGCTTGCAGGCCGACAGCGCCAGCAGCAGGGCCAGCGGAAGCAGCAGCAACGGGGTCTTGCGGGTCATGGCATGTCTCCGGAATCGGTGTAGATATCGCTGACCTTGCGCTTGAGGCGTTCGCGCAGGGGCAGCCGCAGATCGTCCAGTGCCGCCAGCGCAGCACGGCCCAGAGTGTCGTCGCGGTATGGCAGATGCTGCTCGGCTACCGGAATGCGCAACTGGGTACATTCGTACAGATCGGCCAGGCTCACCTGGTCCAGGTCGCGCGAGAGCAGCCATTCGCCACGTTCATCGCGGCGCAGCAGGCCGATCTCCTGCAGGTTGCAGGCCAGGTCCTGCAGCAGCGAATCGGTCAGCATCGGCTCCAGCCGCAGGATTTCATCATCGGCCAGGCCCTTGCCCTTGGCTCGGGCATGGTGGAAGCGGCCGAGCAGGCGCAGCAGGCCATAGAACTCGTAGCCCTGCGGCAGGCGCAGTTCCACCGGCTGGTAGCGGAAGGCGGCCATCGACGAGGACAGCGACGCGCCCAGCAGCACCGCCACCCAGCACAGGTAGATCCACAGCAGCAGGATCGGCACGAAGGCGACCGTGCCGTAGAGCTTCTGGTAGGACTGGAAGCTGCCCAGGTAGGCGCCGATGCCCCATTTCACCAGTTCCAGGATGACCGCCGCGAGAATCGCGCCGGGCACCGCGTGCCGCCATTTCACGGTGTGGTGCGGCACCACCCGGAACATCAGCGTGATGCAGACGAACTCGATCAGGATCGGCGCCAGCCGCAGCGCGAACTCGGCCAGCCAGCGGCCCTCCTGGGTGCCGAACAGTGGCATCGCGAACACCCGCGCCGACACCGCCAGCGAAGCGGCAGCGAGCATTGCGCCCAGGGTCAGCACGGTCCAGTAGACCAGGAAGCGGGTCAGCTTGGGCCGGGTCGAGCCGACCCGCCAGATCTGGTTGAAGGTCTCTTCAACGCTGTTGAGGGTGATCAGCAACGAGACCACCAGTGCGATGAAGCCGGCAGCCGTGAGCTGCCCGGCACTGGCCGAGAACTGCCGCAGGTAGCCCTCCGCCGCACGCGCGGCGTTGGGCACGAAGTTGGAGAAGACGTAATCGCTGAGCTGGTCACTCCAGCGGTCGAAGACAGGGAAGGCCGAGAGCACGCCGAACACCACGATGGCCAGCGGCACCAGCGCGAACACCGTGGTGTAGGCCAGCGCCGCCGCTGCCTGGAACAGGCGGTCGTCGAGGAAGCGATGCCACAGGAAGCGGCCGAAGCTGATGGCGCGTGCGCGATCCCGCGCGCGCTCCATCCACAGGTTGAGCGTATCCAAAGGTTCCATCGGCGAAAGGGTACCCGATGCGGAATGCTCGCAGGATAGCCATACTGGTGGCCACACGACGAGGAGAAGCGGGCACGATGGGCGAGATTCTGGTGCTGTACTACAGCCGGGGCGGTTCAGTGGCACGGCTGGCGCGCCAGATCGCGCGGGGCATCGGCGAAGTGCCGGGCATGACCGCGCGCCTGCGCACAGTGCCGCCGGTGGCCGCCGTGACCCAGACCGCACAACCTCCGGTCCCCGACGATGGTGCCCCCTACGTGAGCGTGCAGGACCTGGTCGAATGCCAGGGCCTGCTGCTCGGCAGCCCCACCCGCTTCGGCAACATGGCGGCGCCGGTCAAGCACTTCCTGGACGGGCTGGGCGCCGAATGGGTCAACGGCACCCTGTCCGGCAAGCCGGCCGGCGTGTTCACCTCCACCGCCTCGATGCATGGCGGCCAGGAATCGACCCTGCTGTCGATGCAGGTGCCGCTGCTGCACCATGGCTGCGTGATCGTCGGCATCCCGTTCACCGAACCGGCGCTGAGCCACACCACCAGTGGCGGCACGCCGTATGGCGCCAGCCATGTGGCCGGTGCAGCCGACGACCCGCAGCCGACCGACGATGAAGCCGTGCTGGCCCGCGCGCTGGGACGCCGGGTGGCCGACATCGCACAGCGGTTGGCCCGATGAGCGCGGCGCCGCGCACGGTCCTGCTGCTGGCCCTGATGGGGCTGGCCGCGCTGTTCGCCGGCTGGTTCATCAATGACAAGCACTGGCTGGCCACCCAGCTGGTGTTCACCGCGCCGCCGCTGGCGTTGGCCGTTGCCCTGCGACTGGGCTGGCGCAAGGCCGGTTTCTGGGCCTCGGTGCTGGCCCTGGGCTGGTTCAGCCACGGGGTGATGAGTGCCTGGAGCCACCCGGAAACACGCTGGCTGGCGCTGATCGAGATCGCGCTGGCCCTGCTGGTGATCTTCAGCGCCAGCCTCCCCGGGCTGCGCGCCCGCTTCGGCAAGCGACGCTGACGCTGCGGCCGCCGGGCCGTATCATCTGTGTTCCTGGCCCCGCGCCGCTGTACCTGTCCTGGTTTCGCGCATGCACATGATGGAAGAGCTCCTGGTCGTCACCACCGGTGGCACGATCGACAAGATCTACTTCGACGACAAGTCGGACTACCAGATCGGCGACCCCCAGATCGGCATGATCCTGCGCGAGCTGGGCGTGACGTTCCGCTTCAACGTGATTCCGATCCTGCGCAAGGATTCGCTGCACATCAACGATGAGGACCGCGAACTGATCCGCGCCACCATCGCCGCACAGCCGACCCGCCACGTGCTGGTGACCCACGGCACCGATTCGATGGTGCGGACCGGCAAGGTGCTGGCGACGATCGCGGACAAGACCATCGTGATGACCGGCGCGCTGAGCCCGGCGCGTTTCCGCGGCTCGGATGCGGAGTTCAACATCGGCTGCGCGATCGGTGCGGTGCAGTCGCTGCCGAGCGGCGTGTACATCGCGATGAACGGGCGGATTTTCGACCCGCAGCACGTGCGCAAGAACGTCGCCGCGAACCGCTTCGAATCGGTCTGAGGAACAGCGTGCCGACCAAGGTCGGCACCTACCACGACGCGGCGGCTCGCATCACCGCGCGTCCCCATGCAAAAACGCCCCGGCCGGAGCCGGGGCGTGCCCATGGAGAGGGGCTTGGGCTCAGTACTGGGCGTTGAGAGTCAGGCCCGAGAAGGTGCTGTAGGCCTTCACCCGCACATACCACGTGCCGGCAGCCGGACTGTTGATGGTGCAGGTCTCGCTGTTGCCGCTCAGGTACGGGCGGCAGGTGTAGGCGGTATCGGTCGGGGCACTGCCCTGGCGCACGTACAGGTCGGCATCACCGCTGCCGCCACTGATCGCCACGCGCAGCTGGGTGCTGCCGGCCGGAACGTTCACGGTGTAACTCAGCGAAGCGCCGCTGGCAGCGCCCAGGCCGGTCACCGGAACGTTGTTCTGCAGCACGTTGCCACCCGGGTTCGGGCCGCCACCGTTGATCGCCGCAGCCACGGCCGCGTCGGCGTCGATGATGCCTGCGCCGCAGCCGCCCGAGCAGGCGCCCGGCAGCGGACGTGCGGTGCTCTTGATGATGCTCTCCACCTGCGCCGGGCTCAGCGGGCTCGGGGCTACGGACTGCATCAGCGCGACCACGCCGGCCACGTGCGGTGCTGCCATCGAGGTGCCGTTGTACGAAGCGTAGCTGGCGCTGCCCGGGGTGGTGGTGCCGCTGTTGAGGGTGGACAGGATGCCCTGGCCCGGTGCCGAGATATCGATGCCGTTGCCATAGTTGGAGAAGCTGGCACGTGCACCGGCCGAGGTGGTGGCCGCCACTGCGATCACGTTCGGGCAGTTGGCCGGCACCGACGAGGACACGTTGGTGTTGCTGTTGCCGGCGGCGACCACCACGGTGGTGCCACGCCCGACAGCGCCATTGATCGCGTTCTGGTAGGTGGTCGAACAGCTGCCGCCGCCGCCCAGCGAGAGGTTGATGACCTCGGCCGGATTGGCATTGGCCGGCACGCCGCTGACGCTGCCGCCGGACGCCCACACGATCGCGTCGGCAATGTCGGAGGTGTAACCGCCGCACTTGCCGAGCACGCGCACCGGCACGACCTTGGCGTTGAACGCAGTACCTGCCACGCCGGTGCTGTTGTTGGTCACCGCCGCTACCGTGCCCGCCACGTGGGTGCCGTGCCAGCTGGAGTTCGAACCCGGGTAGCCCGCCTGGCACTCGTTGTCGCCGTACCAGTCGCCCTCATCGTTCGGGTTGTTGTCGCGGCCGTTGCCGTCGCGCGCCATCGCCGCATCACTGATGAAGTCGTAGCCCGGCAGGATGTTGGCATTGAGGTCGGCGTGATTGGTGATGCCGGTGTCGATCACCGCCACGACCACACCGGTGCCGGTGGCCTTGTCCCAGGCCGGCCGGATGTTGATGCCGGCATTGGAGGTGCCGAAGCCCCATTGCTCGCTGAAGCGGGTGTCGTTCGGGGTCAGCGTGGCACGCATGATCTGGTCGACTTCAACGTATTCCACGTTCGGGTCGGCGGCCAGCTTGCGCATCAGCTGCTCGGATTCGGCCTGGTCGAGCGGACGATCGGTCTTGACCAGGGTCGGGCCGACGGCCAGCTTGCGGACCTGCTGCAGGCCCAGCGCGCGGCCCTGGCTGCTGGCCAGGCCGGCGGCGGCGCTCTTCAGCGAAGAGGCCAGTGCGGTGGTGTTGGCCACCGGCGCGCTGCCGTCGCGGTACTTCACGATGAAACGCTGGTGGGTCTGTGCGGACTGCAGGCCGCTGAGCTGGACATCACCGGCCAGCGCAGGCGTGGCCAGCAGCAGCGATGACAGAACGGACGCACCAAGGACCACCCACACTCGACGCACACGCGGTTGCGTTACCTGGGACATCGTATTTCCCTTTCTTGTGGTGTGAATGCCGGAATCGGCAGAAGCACCGGCCCGAACCCTGGGCTGGCTTGCGTTGGCGAGGTTCGAAGTCCGGCGAGCCAGCGGATCCCCCTAACGATCCGCCGTGCAGATGACGCTAATGACCAAAACCGGACACCACAAGATTTTCAGCGTCTTTTCAGCAAGATGAAATGTTCGTTCTGAGACTTTTCGGGTCGAGGGTTTGTGAAGGTGAAGGAACTTTCTCCTGCCCTGCACGCACCTGACTGGGTCATCACGTGTCCTGCGATGACTTTGCCGACATCGGCGTCTACTGCTGACACCAACGACGGCGCAGCGTGCCCGCGGCGTGCCTGCCCATCGCGCCTGCCCATCGCGTCGGACGCGCTGTCTACTTTGCCTGCGGGAGGCGCGCCGGCCGGATCCGCTGACCTTTGACCGGCTCGCCGCGTGCAACTGGCTGGTCATCGGCCACATAACCGGAGAACTGTGCCGGGAGCGCTTCGCCGACACCGAACACGGGCCCGGCCTGCAGCTGGTAGTGCAGGTGCGGCTCGGAGGAGTTGCCGCTGTTGCCGCAGTCACCGAGGTGCGCGCCACTGCGGACAGCCTGTCCCTGCGCCACACGCACACTGCCCTGGCGCAGGTGCGCCAGCACCGAGTATTCCTCGTTGCCGTGGTCGAGGATGACGCGGTTGCCGGTGAGCTGGGCGGCATTCATCTGGCCCGGCACGTTGTCGGCGACACCCTCGATCACCTCCACCACCGTGCCGTCGGCGGGCGCGAGGATCGGGCGACCGAAGCAGTAGTAATCATCGTTGCGCAGGCCATCGCCACGGTGCGAGCGGCCATCGCGGACCACCAGCAGATCCAGCGCGAAGCGCTGGCCGGCATGGGCCGCATGGTAGTTCTGTTCGACACTGCGCCCGCCCCAGAACACGAAGTACTCATCGTCGAACGGCAGTTGCAGCCGTGTGCGGGTCTGGTAGTCGAGGAACCCGCTCGCTGCGGCCTGCGGCGGCGTGGTCTTTAGCGGGCGGATGTAGAAGCCGCCAATCCGCCCGTCGGCATCGATGGCCCACAGCACCTGGATCAGGTCCGGGCTCCTGGCGAAGCGCGCCTGCCGCAGATAGGTGTCGAATCCATCAACCTTCTCGACCTTCTCACTGACCAGCTCGGTTTCTGCGCCCCAGCCCGCCAGCACCTGCTCGCGCAGCGCCACCAGGTTCTGCGGGGACTGCAGCCCCGCCTGCATCTGCGGCGTCATCCGTTCCCACAGTGCGTCGATGTGCCCTTCGTAGAACTGCGTGGTCAGCGCAGCTCCCTGTTGGCGCGGATCTGCAGCCGCAGCCGCGCCGATGAGGGCAGAGAAGGAAACAACCAGAACTGCAAACAGGCGCGGGAGCAATGTCATGTCAGGCGTCCTTTCGATCCGGATCGGGAATGCCGGCAACGATCGCCGCCAGCTGCGTGCGGTACTCGGCCAGGGCAGTGCGGCCCATCGGCGTCAACTGCAGGGTGGTTAATGGGCGCTTGCCGCGGAACGACTTGTCGATGGCGACCAGTCCAGCAGCCTCCAGCTTGCTCAGATGGCTGGACAGGTTGCCCTTGCTCAACCCGCTGAGATGTTCGACAAAACCGAACTCGGCGGATTCGGCACCTGCCAGGATCGACAGGATCAGCAGGCGTGCCGGCTCGTGGATCAAGCGGTCGAGCTGGAGCAGCGCTCTGGAGTCAGGCAGCTGGGTCATTCGGCGTTCGTCCGCGCCGCCATGAACGCGCGCATCTCTACCTGCAGCCGGTGGAAGCGCTGGTGGTCACGCCAGCCGACCACGATCAGTGCGATGGATGCCAGCGGGAACACCGCCGTGCTCGGGCCGAAGCCATACGTCTGCCCGGTGAAGGCCAGCGCGGCCTGGCACAACAGGAACACGCCCACGATGAACTCCAGCGGTGTACGCAGCCAGCGCCACACCACCCAGGGCAGCAGCGCTACCACGGCCAGGTAACCGATGGCGCGCAGGTCCCAGGGCAGCTCGCCCATCGGCGCCAGCCGGGTCAGCACGCTGCCGATCACCAGCACGCTTACCAGCGCGGTGAAGGCAATGAAGAAGCGCTGGAAATTGCGCTCGACCGGCGTGACCTGCTCCTCGACCTGGCCCAGCCGCTGGTAGTAACGGCGTGCCAGCCATTGCTTGCCGACGATCCACAGCACCGGCACGGCAATCAGCACGATGCGCAGCGCCAGGGTGGTCGGCAGCAGCGCGCCGGCAAGGAACGAGGCCAGGCAGGCAATGCCGCCTGCCATCGCCGACAGGCCCCCGGCACTTCGCGAGTACCGCGAATATTCACGGGTCAGCGCCTGCAGGCGCGAGGAAGGATCAATGACGGACGGCTGCTGCATGACACGCTCCATCGGGGTCGCTTGAATTTAGTTTGCAGTGCAAACCTATTTGCGTCAATCGCCCGTCTGCTGCCGTCGACGGGCGGGCCCACAACGCAGAAAGCCCGTCACTGGAACGGGCTTTCAAGAAGAGCCGCCGGGCATGGCCCGGCGCTACCGGTTCAACGCGGGCGATCAGCCCAGCTTGACCAGCCAGTTGTGGCGGTCCGGCAGGCGGCCGTACTGGATGTCGGTCAATTCCTTGCGCAGCGACATGGTCACTTCGCCGGCCGGTGCGTTGATGTCGCCCACCGAGAAGCCTTCGCCCTTCAGCTGGCCGATCGGGGTGACCACCGCCGCGGTGCCGCAGGCGAACACTTCGGTGATCTCGCCGGAGGCAACGCCGTCCTTCCACTCGTCGATGCTGACCTTGCGCTCTTCGACCTTCATGCCGCGGTCGCGGGCCAGCTGCAGGATGCTCTCGCGGGTGATGCCTTCGAGGATGCTGCCCGACAGCTGCGGGGTAACCAGCGTGCCGTCCTTGTAGACCAGGAACACGTTCATGCCACCCAGTTCTTCCAGGTACTTGCCCTCGACCGGGTCGAGGAACAGCACCTGCGAGCAGCCCTGTGCCTGTGCCTTCTGCTGCGGCAGCAGCGAGGCGGCGTAGTTGCCACCGCACTTGGCGGCACCGGTGCCACCCTTGGCCGCACGTGCGTACTCGGTCGACAGCCAGATCGACACCGGGGCGACGCCCTTGGCGAAGTACGGGCCGGCCGGGCTGGCGATCACGTAGTAGCCGGCCTTGTGCGCGCCGCGCACGCCGAGGAAAGCTTCGTCGCCGATCATGAACGGACGGAAGTACAGGCTCGACTCATCGGCCGACGGCACCCAGGCGCTGTCGACGGCGATCAGCTGCTTCAGCGATTCGACGAAGATCTCCACCGGCAGTTCCGGCAGCGCCAGGCGCTGCGCCGAACGCTGCAGGCGACGGCCGTTGGCATCCGGGCGGAAGGTCCAGATCGAACCGTCGGCATGGCGGTAGGCCTTGATGCCCTCGAAGATTTCCTGGCCGTAGTGCAGCACGGCCGCAGCCGGATCCAGCTGCAACGGGCCGTAGGCACGCACGTTGGCGTTGTGCCAGCCGGCATCCTTGTCCCAGCGCACTTCCACCATGTGATCGGTGAAGTGCAGGCCGAAGCCCGGCTTCTCCAGGATCTTGGCGCGCTCTTCAGCGCTGCGCGGGTGGTCCGAACGGGTGACGGCGAAGCTGGGGATGGACTGGGACACCGGAGGATTCCTGTTCTGGTTGCGGGTAGTGCCGGGCCCGCGTCACTGCGGGCCCTGGGTCAAAGCATGCCGGTCTCGAGCCGGGCCGCCTCGGACATCATGTGCTGGTTCCACGGCGGGTCGAACACCAGGTCGACGTCGGCCTCGGCCACCGTCGGGATCATTTCAAGCTTGCTGCGCACGTCGTCGACCAGAATGTCGCCCATCCCACAGCCCGGTGCGGTCAGGGTCATCTTCACGTCGATCTCGCGCTGGCCTTCGTCCAGGTGCTTGATCTCGACCTCGTAGACCAGGCCCAGTTCGACGATGTTCACCGGAATTTCGGGGTCGAAGCAGGTGCGCAGCTGCTGCCACACCAGCTGTTCCACCTGTTCATCAGTGGCGTCGGCCGGCAGTTCCAGCGGTGCCGGTGCCTCCTTGCCGATGGCGTCGCCGTCCTTGCCGGCGATGCGGAACAGGTTGCCCTCGACGAACACCGAATAACTGCCGCCCAGCGCCTGGGTGATGTACCCATAGCTGCCGGCGGGCAGGGTCACGGTGTCGCCCTGCGGGACCATCACGGCCTCGCAATCGCGTTCGAAGTGGACAGGTTCGCTGCTACGGGAATACATGGGGACCGATATGGGGCCGTGGCCAAGGCCACGCAAGACGGCATTCTAGCCCAGCCGCCCTGCCGCCGCCGGTGCACTGCGGCAAACCACAGTATCCTGTGGGTGATCTTCAGGGAGCTTCGATGTCCTCCAATGCCGCGCGTGCCAGGACCGTGACCTGGCTCTGGCCCATCATGCTGTTGCTGGGTCTGCTTGTTGCTCCCCTCGCCTGGATGATGCTGGCGTTGATGACCGGCCGGCAGGTCGGCTGGATGGCGGTACTGACCGCCCTGGAACTGGTGTTCATGCTGCGCATGGGCACGCTGGGCCCGGGCCGGCTGCGCATCGCCCTGGTCGTGCTGGGCACCGTGCTGGTGGCGGCCGTGGCCAATTGGGCCATCGCCAGCGCGTGGATGGGCGGCTCGATCGGGCTGGACCTGTGGGACGCCACCCTGCGGATGGGCCCGCACCTGGCCTGGACCCTGAT
Organism: Stenotrophomonas sp. 93052_Sma; assembly: GCF_056481145.1. Taxonomy (NCBI): domain Bacteria; kingdom Pseudomonadati; phylum Pseudomonadota; class Gammaproteobacteria; order Lysobacterales; family Lysobacteraceae; genus Stenotrophomonas; species Stenotrophomonas sp. 93052_Sma. The sequence continues at coordinate 895,119 of NZ_CM151134.1, read as the reverse complement.
CACCCTCGCCAATGGCGCGATGGAATGGCTTTGGCTGGCACTGGGCGTGGCCGTGGGCGCCTGGCTGGCGCGCTGACCCACCGGCAGGTAGTGCCGGCCGCTGGCCGGCAGAAGCGTGCGGACCAAGGTCCGCACCTACCCGATGCAACCACCACGCATGGATTCGGTAGTGCCGGCCGTTGGCCGGCAGAAGCGTGCGGACCAAGGTCCGCACCTACCCGATGCAACCACCACGCGTGGATTCGGTAGTGCCGGGCGCAGCCGCCATGCGTGGATGGGGGTAGTGCCGGCCGCTGGCCGGCAAATGCGTGCGGACCAAGGTCCGCACCTACCCGATGCAGCCGCCGCTCAATGCCCGCCGTCGAGCGCCTTCAGTTCGCTCACCAGCGAGGCCGCCGCTTCCGCACCGTCGCCATACAGCATGCGGGTGTTGTCGGCGTAGAACAGCGCATTCTCGATGCCGGCAAAACCGGTGCCCTTGCCGCGCTTGATCACCACCACGTTGCGCGCGTTGACCACATCCAGCACCGGCATGCCGTAGATCGGGCTGGCCGGGTCGGTACGTGCCACCGGATTGACCACGTCGTTGGCACCGATCACCAGCACCACATCGGTGTTGGCAAATTCCGGGTTGATGTCGTCCATGTCGGCGATCAGGTCGTAGGGCACACCCGCTTCGGCCAGCAGCACGTTCATGTGCCCAGGCATGCGCCCAGCCACCGGGTGGATCGCGAACTTCACCTTCACCCCGCGCTGGCCCAACCGCTGCGCCAGCTCCCAGATCTTGTGCTGGGCCTGCGCCACCGCCATGCCATAACCGGGCACGATCACCACGCGTTCGGCGTAGGCCATCATCGCCGCGACGTCCGACGCTTCAATCGGCTTCTGCGCGCCAGTGATCGCCTGCGCTTCGCCGCCGGCGCCGCCGCCGAAGTTGGAGAACAACACGTTGCGGATCGGCCGGTTCATCGCCTTGGCCATCAGCCGGGTCAGCAGGATGCCCGCCGCGCCGACCATCATGCCGGCGATGATCAGCGCCTCGTTGCCCAGCACATAGCCTTCGAACGACACCGCCAGGCCGGTGAACGCGTTGTACAGCGAGATCACCACCGGCATGTCGGCGCCACCGATCGGCAGCGTCATCAGCACGCCCAGTGCCAGTGCCAGCACGAAGAACGCGACGATCGCCCAGGTGTTGAGCGTGCTGGCCGCGATGATCGCCAGCACCACCACCGCCAGTGCCACCAGCAGGTTCATCACCTGCTGGCCCGGCCAGGTCACCCGCTTGTCCAGGCGGCCATCGAGCTTGGCCCAGGCAATCACCGAGCCGGACAGCGACACCGCACCGATGGCCGCGCCGACCACCGCCAGCAGCAGCACCATGCCCGACGGCTGGCGCGCGGCCAGGTCGGCCAACGCCTGCGCACTCCAGTGGCTGGTATCACGGTTGGCGAGGAACGCGTAGCGCAGCAGTTCCACTGCACCGATGGCCGCGGCCGAGCCGCCGCCCATGCCGTTGTACAGCGCCACCATCTGCGGCATGTCGGTGATGGCAACCTTGCCGGCCGACCACCAGGCCAGACCCGCGCCCAGCAGCAGCGCCACCAGGATCAGCGGCACGTTATGCAGTTCGGGCAGGAAGAACGTCGCCACCGTGGCCAGCAGCATGCCCAGCCCGGCCCAGCGGATGCCGCTGCGCGCGGTCAGCGGCGAGGCCATGCGCTGCAGGCCCAGCAGGAACAGCGTGGCGGCGACGAGGTAGCTGGCCTTGACCAGCCAATCGAGCAGTTCGACGGTGCTGATGTTCAAGCCTGCGGGCTCCTTCGGCTCGTCCTTGCCGCCCTTGGGCGCGCTCGGCTTGAACATTTCCAGCATGCGCGCGGTGACCACGTAGCCACCGGCGGCGTTGCCGGCACCAAGCACCACGGCGAGGAAGCCCAGAGCTTTCTCCAGCGGTGTCTGCGCGTGCCCCAGCACCACCATTGCACCGATCAGCACGATGCCGTGGATGAAGTTGGAGCCCGACATCAGCGGGGTATGCAGGATCACCGGCACCCGCGAAATGATCACGTGGCCGGCGATGGCTGCCAGCATGAAGATGTACAGCGCTACGAACCCGTCACTCACCGGCAACGCTCCTGCTCTGTCTTCGTCGTCCCATCATAACCATGGGCTGAACCCGGTGCGCGCCCGGCGTCAACCGAAGCCGCGCTCACGCGTTGTCGATGGTGACCCCGAGCGAGGAACCGTACCCTGTGCTGGTGAGCAGCCCCGCCCCCCCGAGCGCCGAGACCGATGCCCTGCCGGCGTCGCTGGAGGCGTTCCTGGCCAGTGTTGGCCCGCGCGCTGTTCCGCTTCGCCGAGGCCGGCCTGCGCCAGCGCGAAGACGCCATGGACGCGGTGCAGGACGCGCTGCTGCGCATGCTGGACTACGCCGACAAGCCGGCAGCCGAATGGGCGCCGCTGTTCTGGAGCATCCTGCGCCGGCGCGTGATCGACGTGCAGCGCCGGCGCCGCTTCCGACTGCCGTTCTGGCGCGACAACCAGGACGCCGACGGCGGCGAGATCGACTGGGCCGACCCCGGCCCGGACCCGGCACAGGCGCACGAACAGCGCCAGCAGTACCAACAGCTGGTGGACGCGTTGCGCCGCCTGCCCGCCCGCCAGCGCGAGGCCTTCACCCTGCGCGTGCTGCAGGACCTGGACGGGGCCACCACCGCCCGCGCCATGGGCTGCAGCGAAGGCGCGGTAAAAACCCATCTGGCACGCGCCCGCCAGGCGCTGCAGGATTATCTGGAGACCCACCCGTGAACCGCTCCCTGCCTTCCGATGACACCCTGCGCAGCCTGCACGCGCAGTCGCTGCACGCGCTGTCGCCGGCAACGCTGGCCCGGCTGCGCCAGGCTCGCCACGGCGCCACGGCCGCCCATCGCGGGCGCTGGCGCTGGTGGCTGGCCAGTGCCTGTTCACTGGTGGTGGCACTGGGTATCGGCCTGCAGTTCACCGGCCACGGCACCCTGACGGGCCCTGCGCCGGCACCTGTGCTTGCCTCGGCGGAAGACAACAGCGCGCTCTACGACGAAAATCCCGATCTGTACCTGTGGCTGGGCGATACCGACCTGGCGATGGAGTGAATCATGTCCCGACTGCACACCCTGCCCCTGCTGATGACCCTGTTGCTGCTGCCGGCCTTCCCGGCACTGGCGCAGAGCGCCGCGCCCGCCCCTGCCGCACGCCCTGCGCCGGCCGCACCGCTGCCGGCGTGGGAACACCTGAGCGAAGCGCAGCGCGAATCCCTGCTGGCGCCGCTGCGCGACCGCTGGAACAGCGCCGATGCCGGCCAGCGCCAGCGCATGCTTTCGCATGGCCAGCGCTGGCAATCGATGAGCCCGGAGGAGCGCGACAAGGCCCGCCGTGGCCTGCGCCGCTTCGAGCACATGAACCCGGAACAGCGTGAGCAGGCCCGGGCCCTGTTCGGTCAGATGCGGGAACTGCCGCCCGCGCAGCGCGACGCACTGCGCGAGCGCTGGTCGCAGATGACGCCGGAACAACGCAAGGACTGGGTGCGCGACAACCCGCCGCCGGCGAAGCCGCGGTAACGCCGGCATCCGCAGGGTGGGTGCGGACCCTGGTCCGCACGCTGGGCCGTTCCTCCACGCATGGCGTGGATCTACCGGGAAGGCAACCGGCGCTACCGGCTCACGCCTGCCAGCGTGTCTTCGCCAGCAACTCGTCGTCCCAGTCGAAACTGAGCTCCCCTTCGCGCACGAACAAGGCGACGAAGTTGAGCAGGTTGCGCGCGTACATCTCGCTGGCCTGGGTCGCGCCGCGGCTGGCCAGGCCAAGCGGGCCATCGATGGTCACGCCCTGATGTTCGATGCACTGCCCCGGCTGGGTCAGTGCGCAGTTGCCGCCGCTCTCTGCCGCCAGATCGACAATGACGCTGCCGGTGGCCATGCCTTCCACCATCGCGGCAGTCACGATCGTCGGCGCCGGTCGCCCCGGTACCGCTGCCGTGCAGATCACCACATCCACGCTGCGCAGGTGGTCGGCCAGCCGGCGCTGCTGCTCGGCGCGTTCCTCATCGGTCAACGCACGCGCATAGCCGCCTTCACCGGCTGCACTCACACCAAGATCAAGGAAGCGCGCGCCCAGCGACTGGATCTGCTCGCGGGTTTCCGGGCGCACGTCGAAACCTTCCACCTGTGCACCGAGACGACGCGCGGTGGCGATGGCCTGCAGACCGGCCACACCGGCACCGATCACCAGCACCTTGGCCGGGCGCACGGTACCGGCGGCGGTGGTCAGCATCGGGAAGAAACGCGGCGCACGCTCGGCCGCGATCAGTGCCGCCTTGTAACCGGCCATGCCGGCCTGCGAGCTGAGTACATCCATCGCCTGCGCGCGGGTGGTGCGCGGCAGCTGCTGCAGTGGGAACAGGTGCAGGCGGTCGCCAGCGGCCAATGCCGCAAGCGCCGGATCGCTGGCCGGGGTCAGCAGGCCGACCACGCTGGCAGTGGGCTTGAGCTGCTCCAGCACCGCCACCGGCGGTGCCTGCACGCACAGCAGGATATCGATCTCGGCCCAGCGACCTACATCGAACACACGTGCACCGGCGTCGTCATAGGCAGCATCGGTAAATCCCGCCGCCAGACCGGCGCCGGCCTCATACCAGACAGTGATGCCCAAGGCACCGAGCTTGCGCGCGGTTTCCGGCGTCAACGCCACGCGCCGTTCGCCCGGCGCGGTCTCCTTGATCCCCAGCAACGCCACGGCCATGCAGGTCCCCGCTGATCGGTGAGTTTTCCCGATCCTAGCAGGCGGCCACGGCTCAGTGCAGTGTTGCGCTGCCCGGGTCCAGCCGATCGATCACACCCTGCATCGCGCTGTCGAAGGCGCCATCGTCGACGTGGGCGCGCAGGCGGCCCAGCCGCACCATCACTGCCAGTTCTTCCGGCGAGGCCACGCAGAAGCGCACGCCGCGGCGGTTGACGAACAGCAGGCGCGAGGAAATCGGGCTGACCCAGGACAGCTTGCCGGCCTGCACCTTGCCGTCCTTGTCGACGAAGTCCAGCCAGTTGCCGATTTCCATGCGTCGGAAGCGGTCGGCGTCGGCGTTGTCGAAATCGTCGGCGTCGATCTGCCCGCCGAGCTCCACCGCTGGCGACTCAGCCACCGGCGGCGCCGGCAAGGCGACCTGCGGCAGCTCCGGCAGCGCGCTGCAGTTCCGGTCGCGATTCCGCAATGCCCTGCAGGGTGTCGTGCAGGGCGTCGATGGCACCGGTGGCGGCATCGCCGTGCACGCCGACACTGGCAAATACCTTGGCCAGCACCGGCTGCCAGGCCTGCAGCCACGGCTTGCCGACGATCTGGCGGCGGGCCTCGGCCACTTCCTCCAGCAGGCCGTCAGCCAGGCTCAGTGCCTCGGCCACCGACGCGCCCTCCTCGCCCTCGCGCAGCAGCGCCAGGGTCAGGTGGTGCTGCCATGGCTGGCGCAGGAACTCGGCGATGGCCGGCGGCAGGGTGGCATCGCCGATGCGGCGATCCAGTTCGGCACCCGCCCGGCTGCGGGCCATTTCCAGCTTCTCCTGGCCGCGCTGCGTTTCGGCGGCGCGGCGCTCGGCGATTTCCACGCGGCGGCGGTGCTGCACGAGGAACTCGCGGAATTCTTCTTCCAGGGTCAGGAAGATCGCCAGGTTCTCGTTGAACTCAGCCACCAGGCGCTCGATGATTTCCTCGACCTTGGCCATCAGCATGCGCTCGGCCTGGCTTTCGCCGGTATTGCCCTCGCAGGCTTCGGCCAGCGAGTTGAGCAGCTTGCGGGCCGGGTGGGTCTTCTGCACGAACATGCGGCGGTCGAGCATCGCCACCTTGACGAAGGGCACCACCAGGCGGCCGATCAACTCGCGCGAACGGCCCTCCAGCTCGCGTTCGTCCAGCATCACGTCGAACAGCATGCCAACCAGATCGATCGCATCTTCGTCCTGCGGGTCCAGCCGGGTCTGGCCAGGATCGACGCCGAGACGGGTGGCGCTGGACAGCACTTCACTCTTCAGCCGCTGCGCCAGTGATTCGCCGTCCTCGCCGATGGCCGCACGCAGGGTGGCGCTGGGCGTGGCCTGCAGCAGCGACAGCACCGACATCATCTCGCGCTGGCTCAACGGGCGGTGCTGGCCAACCGCGACCTGCGCTGCCGAGGTGGCGTCCTCGCGAACGTGACGGGTCTGCTGCAGCAGCTCATGCAGGGCCTCCAGCAGCATTCCCTGCTGGCCGGCATACGCCTCGCCGTTGCCGGCATCCTCGCTCCCGAGGTGCTGCTGCATGTGGCCACGGCGCTCGGACCAGCGCGCAGCGAAGCGCTGTGCCCAGGCCGGCGCGGCCTGTTCATCATCGCTGAATTCGGATTCGAAGCCCGCCGCGTGGCGCGGCTCGACCAGATCGTCCGACCCGGGCGCCATGCGCGGGTCGGGCGCGGCCGACAATGGACGCCGCGGCGCCCCCATCTGCGACATCACGCCAGCGGCGGCCAGCTGCTCGTCCAGCTTCTCGTAGATGCGGCCCACCGGCGCGCGCAGGTCGCGCTCACACAGCTTGATCAGCACCAGGTGCACTTCCGGCGCCAGTTCGCAGCCGGCAAAGGCCTCATGGATGGCCACGCCCAGATGTTCGGGGCTGACCGGGTTGTGATCGGCATCCAGCTCGGCGCCGCCGATCAGGCGGCCGAGGCGGCGGTCCAGCCGCGCCAGCACCGGCTTGAAGTCACGCAGCAGCACCGTGGCGAAATTGCGCACCGCCAGCCGCGATTCCAGTACATGTTCAGCCAGCAGGCTCAGGCCATCCTCGGCCGGCCCGGACAGGGTGGCTTCGGCCGACAACGGCTCGCCACTGGCCAGTGCATCCCAGGCCCGCTGCAGGTGGCCGGCGAAGGCGGCGGCGATGTCCTCACGGCGACGGCGCAGCTCGCGCATCGCATCCAGGAACAGCAGCTGCGACGAGCCAGCATTGCCGGCGCGGTCGAACAGTGCATCGTCGAAACGCGCCAGTGCGGCCCCGAACGCCTGGCACAGCGCCGGCAGGACCATGTCCCGGGCACGCTGAAGCTGGACCGGGTCACGGCCCGGCGATCCCATCGGTGTGGGCGCGCTCATCATTCGGGAAGGCTCCCCACCTTCTCTGGTACGACAGACAGCATGGACATCGCGACGGCCGGCACACCCCATGTGCCGGTACGTCGATGGTAGGCCGGCCAGCCCGTCACGGACAGTGAAACAGTCCTCACTTCAAACCTCATGACCGGCGGCCCGGCAAGATAGATATCGTAAGCCGTGCGAGGCCCACGAGGCGAGAGGAAGCGGTCGTCCCTTTCCCGCCAGTGGCATGATGTTCATCACAGTTTGATATTCAGGGGCGGGACGCGACACAGACGGCGTCATTGACCACCCCGACTATAATCAAACACCCGTGATGACCGGTTCAGACTCCATGCCCGACCCCGCTGCCCTGCTTGCCCTGGATGCCCGCCGCTCGGTGCCCTCGCGGCAACTGGGCGAGCCCGGACCGGATCCAGCCACCCTGCAGCGCATGCTGGCCTCGGCCGTGCGCGTGCCCGACCACGGCAAGCGCGTACCGTTCCGCTTCCTGAAGATCGCCGGCGATGCACGTCACACTCTGGGCGACTTCCTGGCCGAGCGCAGCCGCCAGCGCGACCCGCATGCGGGCGAGGCAGTATTCGAGAAGGACCGCCAGCGTTTCAGCCATGCGCCGCTGGTGATCGTGGTGGTGGCCAGCCCGCGGCCAGACCCGAAGGTGCCCGAGCAGGAACAGCTGATGACCGCCGGCTGCGTCTGCTTCGCCCTGCTGCAGGCCGCGCAGGCGCTGGGCTTCGGCGCGCAGTGGCTGACCGCCTGGATGGCCTTCGATCCGGCGGTACAGGCCCACCTGGGCCTGGTCGAAGGCGAACGCATCGCCGGCTTCATCCACATCGGTACACCCAAGGCCGATGTACCTGAGCGCGAGCGCCCCGATCCGGCGGCCCTGCTGCGCGACTGGACGCCACCGGCATGAGCCTGCCGGCTCCGCCGCCATCGCTGTATCTGGTCGACGCCAGCATCTACGTGTTCCGCGCCTGGCACTCGCTGCCGGACCAGTTCCAGGACGCGCAGGGCTGGCCGACCAACGCCGTGCACGGCTTCGCCCGCTTCCTGCTCGATCTGCTCGAACGCGAGCGCCCGCGGCACATCGCCATCGCCTTCGACGAAGCACTCGACAGCGGCTTCCGCCACCGGCTGTATCCGGCCTACAAGGCCAACCGGGACCCGGCGCCGGAAGCGCTCAAGCGCCAGTTCGTACACTGCAAGGCGCTGTGCGCGGCGTTGGGCCTTGCGGTGCTTGCCCACCACGAATACGAAGCCGATGACCTGATCGGCAGCGCCCTGCACGTGCACCGTGGCAGCCACCGCGGGGTGATCATCTCCGCCGACAAGGACCTGTCGCAGCTGCTGCTGGATCACGACGAGCAGTGGGACTACGCACGCAACCAGCGTTGGGACGTAGCCGGAGTGAAGGCGCGGCACGGCGTGCACGCGCACCAGATCGCCGATTACCTGGCACTGTGCGGCGATGCGGTGGACAACATTCCCGGTGTCAGTGGTGTCGGCAGCAAGTCCGCCGCCGTGCTGCTGGCCCACTTCGGCAGCATGGATGCGCTGTACGAACGCCTGGACGAAGTGCCGTTCCTGCGCCTGCGCGGCGCGGCACAGATGGCGGTGCGCCTGCGCGAACAGCGCGAGCACGCCCAGCTCTGGCGCCAGCTGACCACCATCGCGCTGGACGCGCCGCTGGACGGCAGCCAGCCCGGGCTGCTGCGCCAGGCGGCCGACCCGGAGCTGCTCGGTGGCCTGTGCCAGACCCTGCGCTTCGGCCCGATGACCCGCCGCCGGCTGTTCGATGCCGCCGGCGTGGCCGACCCTCTTCCCACCCACAGCGAGCCCGCATGAGCCAGCGCAATACCGAAGCCCCGCGCGTCGTCTACGAAGGCAAGTACCAGCGCATGCTGGTGCGCGGCACCTGGGAATACAGCGAACGCACCCATGCTGGTGGCCTTGCCGCGATCATCATCGCCGTCACCCCGGAGGACAAGGTGCTGTTCGTCGAACAGTTCCGCGTACCGCTGCAGGCACCCACCATCGAGATGCCGGCCGGCCTGGTCGGCGACATCGACGCCGGCGAATCGATTGAAGTCTCGGCCGTGCGCGAGCTGGAAGAAGAAACCGGCTGGACCGCCGATCACGCCGAAGTGTTGATGATCGGCCCGACCTCCTCCGGTGCCAGCAGCGAAAAGATCGCCTTCGTACGCGCCACCGGCCTGCGCCGGATCGGCGAAGGTGGCGGTGATGACAGCGAGGACATCACCGTGCACGAGATTCCGCGTGCACAGGCGGCGGCGTGGCTGGTGCAGAAGATGGGCGAAGGCTACGAGCTGGACGCCAAGCTGTGGGCCGGCCTGTGGATGATCGAGCACCACCTGGACGGGCGCCCGCGTGGCTGACGCCGACCTGCACGCACTGCCGCCGCTGCTGGACGCCGACGACCCGGCGATCTACACCCTCCATCGGCCGCAGGGCGCTTCGCCGTACCTGCTGCTGGCTGACCACGCCGGCCAGCAGGTGCCGCGTGCTCTGGGCAGGCTTGGCTTGGCACAGACCGAACTCGGCCGCCACATCGGCTGGGACATCGGCATTGCCGGCACCACCCGCGCACTGGCCGAACGGCTGGATGCCTGGGCGATCGAACAGACCTATTCGCGGCTGCTGATCGACTGCAACCGCCCGCTGGCCTCGCCGACGCTGATTCCGGAAGTGAGCGACCACACCGTGGTCCCGGGCAATGCCGGGCTGTCGGTGGCGCAGCGGCAACAGCGCATCGATGCGATCCACGCGCCGTACCACGCGCGCATCGACGCCGAACTGGACGCACGCCGCGATGCCGGTCGCCCCACCCTGCTGGTGATGATGCACAGCTTCACCCCGGCGATGAACGGCATGCAGCGGCCGTGGCATGCCGGCGTGCTGTACCACCAGGACACGCGCTTTGCGCATGCACTGCTGCAGGCACTGCGCGACGAAGGCGACCTGGTGGTGGGTGACAACGAACCGTATTCGGTCAGCAGCACCAGCGACTACGCGGTGCCGGTGCATGGCGAGGGCCGCGGTCTGGTGCACGTGGAACTGGAGATCCGCCAGGACCTGATCGCCGATGCCGCCGGGCAGCAGGCATGGGCGGAGCGGCTGGCGCGGATCTTCAGCGCGCTGCAACCGCAGTTGCTGGCCGCCGGGTGATTTACCCAGGCTTGGTAGTGCCGGCCGCTGGCCGGCAACTGCAATGATCCAACGAACCTGAGGTTGCCGGCCAGCGGCCGGCACTACCGCAATACGGGCGCATCCATCCACGGGAACGGCTTGAACCCGTGCACCTGCACGGTCGCACCGGTGGCGTCGAAGTCATCCTTGGGAGCGGCTGGCGCGGATCTTCAGCGCGTTGCAACCGCAGTTGCTGGCCGCCGGGTGATTTACCCAGGCTTGGTAGTGCCGGCCGCTGGCCGGCAACTGCAATGATCCAACGAACCTGAGGTTGCCGGCCAGCGGCCGGCACTACCGCAATACGGGCGCATCCATCCACGGGAACGGCTTGAACCCGTGCACCTGCACGGTCGCACCGATCGCTTCGAGATCATCCTTGATCGCCTGCGCGCGGCGACGATCCAGCGCTTCACCCAGCACCAGCGGCAACGCACGGCAGCGCGCCAACGCCTCGCCCACCGGCATCTCCAGCAGGCGCGCCACGCGCTGCGCTGCGGCTTTGATCTGCCCCTCCGAGCACGCCTTCAGCGTCAGATCGAAGGAAGCGAAGATGCCTGCGCCCAGCCCTGCCTCGCGCGCCTCCGCTTGTTCCTCAGCACCCGCTTCGCCCAGGGCCTCGTCGATACCTTCGACCTGCTGGAATGCGTCGTACTCGGTGTAGTACGCCAGCGCCTGCGCGTAGTCCTGCAGCGACGACAGCGGGCGTTGCCGCTTCTGCACATCCAGCACGTCGGCAAACATGGCCGGCTCCAGATACGGGAACAGCCCCATCGCTGCCGAAGCGGCCGATCGCTCGCCGTCGTCATCCAGCGCTTCATCACTGGATGACGGCAACCACAACCGCGCAGCCAGCAGGTCCTCGTTGCTGGCCATCACCCAGCCGAAGGCGTTCCACACCTCATCGTCATCGTTGCAGGCAGCGAAGGCATGCAGGGTCTGTTGCAGGTCCAGCAGTTCGATCATGCGTCGGTGCTCAGGCAGGCAGTCGCTGCCGAGTCTACCGGCGCCGGGCGCAGGCCCAGCGCGATCACCACGCCGAGCGCGGCGAACAGCGCGGCGCCGTACTGTGCATTGACCATGCCCTGCAACGCATCAGGGCTGGTTGCCGCCTGCGTGCCGCGCGGCGTTGGCGACCATCACCAGTACCGCCAATCCCAAGGCGCCGCCGATCTGCTGGGCGGTGGCCGCCATGCCGGACGCGACGCCTTGCTGCGGACCCGGCACGCCCTGCCCGGCCACGATCCACATCGCCGTCCAGCTCATGCCCTGGCCGATGCTGAGCACCACGATGCCCGGCAACAGCGGCCAGTAGCTGGCGCCATGCGGCATCGCCAACGCAACCGCGGCGATGCCGACGGCACCTGCGGCGAAGCCCCAGGCCAGCACCTGCCGTGGCGAACGGCGCCGCAGCATGCGTTCGGCAATCCGGATGCCGAAGGTGCACACCAATGTCGGCAGCAGGAAGGCCATACCGGCCTGCAGCGGGCTCCAGCCATAGCCATCCTGGAAGTAAAGCGCCAGGAAGTAGTACTGCACGCCATAGCTGCTCATGAAAGCGAAGGTCAGACCCAGCGCGGCGCGGAGGCCGGGCAGGCGCAACAGCGAAAACTGCATCAGCGGGTCACGGCTGCGCTTTTCGATCTGTACGAACACCGTCAACAATACGGCTGAAAGCAGCAGGCAGATGAGCGTAGCCGGCGCCGTCCAGCCCCACTCCGGCCCTTGCACCAGGGTGGTGACCAGCAGGCTGCCGCCAGCGGTGACAGTGAGACAACCGGCCAGATCGAAGGAACGGCCCTGCACGCGTGGACCATCGGCCGGCAGCCATGTACCGGCCGCGACCGCGCACGCCGTGGCCAGCGGCACGATCACCGCGAGCACCGCCGGCCAGCCGAACGCCTGGGTCAGCACGCCACCGAGCAGCGTGCCCAGCGCCAGGCCGACCGCGCTGGCCATGCTCCAGATCGCCAGCGCACGATTGCGTACCGGGCCTTCGGCGTACAGCGTGTTGATCAGCGCCAGCGTGGCCGGGAACAGCAGCGCCGCCCCGACGCCTTGTGCGGCGCGCGATGATCAACAGCGTGGCGTTCGGCGCCAGCGCACCGAGCAGCGAGGCCAGCGCGAACAGCAGCATGCCCAGCCGGTAGAAGCGGCGGCGGCCGATCAGGTCGGCGGCGCGCCCGCCGAGCAGCAGGCTGCCGCCGAAGGCCACGGTGTAGGCACTGACCACCCATTGCAGCTGCTGCGCGTTGATCTGCAGCGCGCGGCCCATGTCATGCAGGGCAACGAAGATGATGGTGGCATCCAGGGCGATGATCAGCTGGGCGGTGGCCAGCAGGGTCAGCGCCCAGCGCGGGTATTTGAGGGGAGGCATCGGCGGTCTGGCGCGGTGGGGGAGCGCAGTCTCATTGATGCGAGCCAATCAATAAACCCCTCCCCGACCATATCTGTCATGATTTTCGGCATGAATGGAGCCTCGATGGACCTCAATGCGGTGCGCATGCTGGTGCAGGTGGCCGAAGCCCGCAGTTTCACCGTGGCCGCCGGCCAGCTCGGCCTGAGCCAATCCGGCCTGTCGCGCGATCGGGCGGCTGGAAGTGTCGCTGGGGGTGAAGCTGCTGCAGCGGAACACCCGCAATGTGGCGCTGACCCCGGATGGCCGCCAGTTCGTGGAACAGGTGGCACCACTGCTGGCCGGCCTGGACGATGCCGAACGGCAACTGGCCGACCGCCCGTGCACGCCCTCGGGCACGTTGAAGATCAGTGCGCCGTCGATGTTCGGGCGCAAGGTGCTGGTGCCGATGCTGGCGCCGTTGCTGCAACAGCATCCGCAGCTGCAGGTGGAAGCGGTGCTCAGCGACCGTCTGGTCGATCTGGTCGAGGAAGGCTTCGATGCCGCGCTGCGCACCGGCGTCATCGCCGACCAGCGCATCGTCGCGCGGCCATTGCGGCCGCTGCGCTGGGTGACGGTGGCCAGCCCCGCCTATCTGGCCCGCTGTGGCGCACCGGACGATGTGGCCGCGCTGCAGGACCATGCCTGCCTGGCGGTGCGCAACCTGCGCAGTGGCCGGCTGGTGGACTGGCAGTTCCTGCAGGACGGGCAACTGCGCGAGTTCACGCCGCCGACGCGGATGGTGTTCGACAGCGGCGATCCGCTGGTGGAAGCGGCCATCGCCGGTATCGGCATCGTGCAGGTGATGGATTTCGCCGTGGCCGATGCGTTGGCCGATGGCCGCCTGCAGCGCGTGCTGCAGCCGTTTGAAGGCCGCAGCCGTGCACTGTCACTGATCTATCCGCCCTCGCGCCAGCACTCGCCGAAGCTGCAGGTGCTGGCCGACGCGCTGCTGGCCGGGGAGTGGTAGCGCCCGCCGCTGGCCGGCGCCTCCAGGAATCCAACCGTCTCAGGTTTGCCGGCCAGCGGCCGGCACTACCGCAGCCAGGCGTGGCCTGGCTCTACTGATCAGTGCACCGAACCCGGTCTGGAGCAGAGCCCCCTTGTTGTTCAAGGGGGCGCGCCGACAGGCGCGGGGATAAGGTGGAATGCGTGGATAGTTTTGCCTCAAGCAAAACTGTCGGTGGCGCGCACCAGCGCGTCCACGTTCTCGGCTTCGAACGCCGAGTGACCCGACGCCGGCGTGATTTCCAGCTTCGCCTTCGGCCACACCTTGGTCAGGTCCCAGGCGTTGGCCAGCGGGCAGACCACGTCGTAGCGGCCGTGCACGATCACGCCGGGAATGTCAGCGATGCGGTGTGCGTCGCGCAGCAGCTGGTCTTCCACTTCGAAGAAGCCGCCGTTGACGAAGTAATGGTTCTCGATGCGGGCAAAGGCCAGCGCGAAGTGCGGGTCTTCGTGGCTGTTGATGAAGTCATCATCGACGTGCAGGAAGCTGGTCGCGCCTTCCCACACCGCCCACGCCTTGGCCGCTTCCAGGCGGGTGGTTTCGTCGTCGCTGGTCAGGCGGCGGTGGAAGGCCGAGATCAGGTCATGACGCTCCACCGAAGGAATCGGCTTGAGGTAATGCTCCCACGCATCCGGGAACAGGCGGTTGGCGCCTTCCTGGTAGAACCATTCCAGCTCCCAGCGACGCAGCATGAAGATGCCGCGCAGGACCAGTTCGGTCACGCGCTGCGGGTGGGTCTCGGCATAGGCCAGCGCCAGGGTCGACCCCCAGCTGCCGCCGAACACCTGCCAGCGATCCACCTTCAGGTGCTCGCGCAGCTTCTCGATATCGGCGACGAGGTCCCAGGTGGTGTTGTCCACCAGGTCCGCGTGCGGGGTGGAACGGCCGGCACCGCGCTGGTCGAACAGGATGATGCGGTACTTGGACGGGTCGTGGAACTGGCGCATCTTGTCGCTGCAGCCGCCGCCCGGGCCACCGTGCAGCATCACCACCGGCTTGCCGTCCGGGTTGCCGCACTGTTCGAAGTACAGCGTGTGGCGGTCGTCGACCTTCAGGGTGCCGACGTCGTAGGGGGTGATGGCGGGGTACAGCGTACGCATGCTTGCAGCTCCAGGGTGATGCCCTGCCGGGGCAGGAGAACCTCCATTCTAGGCCGGACGCCGGCCCAGGGTGATGCGGTCGCGCTGCTCCAGATCCTGCACGGTCTGCACCTCGGCAAACCCCGCCGCGTCGAACAGCGCGCGGATCGCCACGCCCTGGTCCCAACCGTGCTCGATCAGCAGCCAACCGCCGGGCAGCAGGTGGGCCTGGCCACCGTCGACGATGCGGCGGATGTCGTCCAGGCCATCCGGACCCGAGGCCAGTGCGGTGGCCGGCTCGAAGCGCAGGTCACCCCGCTCCAGATGCGGATCGTCGCTGGCGATGTACGGCGGGTTGCTGGCAATCAGATCAAAACGCGCGCCCTGCAGCGGTGCATACCAGTCGTGCCCGCCTTCAGCGAAGCGGACGTTGCGCAGATCATGGCGGGCGGCATTGCGCGCGGCCACGGCCAGCGCGCCCGGGCTGGCGTCGGTGGCCAGCACCTGCGCCTGCGGCCGTTCGCTGGCCAGTGCCAGTGCAATCGCACCGCTGCCGGTGCCCAGGTCGGCCAGCTGCAGCGACTGGTCTGGCGGCAGGCGCCCCAGCGCCAGCTCGACCAGCAGCTCGGTTTCCGGGCGCGGGATCAGCGTGGTTGGATCGACTTCCAGGTCCAGCGTCCAGAAACCGCGGCGGCCGGTCAGGTAGGCCACCGGCTCACCGGCCACGCGGCGGGCCAGCAACGCTTCGAAGGCGGCCAGGTCGGCGGCGGCCAGCGGATCGGTGGCATGCGCGAACAGCCAGCTGCGCGGGCGGTCCAGCACGTGCAGCAGCAGCAGTTCGGCCTCGTGGCGGGCCTCGACGCCGCCGAGGCGGGCACTGGCCTCGGCCACGACCTGGCGCAGGGAAGGTTCGGGTTGGAAAGGCATTCCGTAATTGTAGAGCCGAGCCCATGCTCGGCTGCTTCTGGCGCAGTCGAGCTACACATCCACAGGTCCGCAGTCGAGCATGACTCGACTCTACAAAAGGCTGCAATCCGTTCAGGTTCTGCCCGAGCGGATAAGGAGGGACTATTGGCCCTGTTCAGCCGTTCCGGAAGATTTTCCTTGTCACACAGGCAGTTGCAGGATGAAAGCGTCCGGGTTCAGTGCCTGCTCAGTGCATTTTGATAGACTACATCTATCAAATAGATGCAATCAATGGATTGTTCTTATCGCCAGCGAGTCGGTAACCTAGCTCCTGTCGATTCACCCACTCCCCTTCACCAGAGGAAAAACGATGTCCCTGATCAACACCCAGATCCAGCCGTTCGAAGCCAACGCTTACCACAATGGCGAGTTCATCAAGGTTTCCGACGCCAGCCTGAAGGGCCAGTGGTCCGTCCTGATCTTCATGCCGGCCGCCTTCACCTTCAACTGCCCGACCGAGATCGAAGACGCGGCTGACCATTACGCCGAGTTCAAGAAGGCTGGCGCCGAGGTCTACATCGTCACCACCGATACCCACTTCTCGCACAAGGTGTGGCACGAAACCTCGCCGGCCGTCGGCAAGGCCCAGTTCCCGCTGGTCGGCGACCCGACCCACCAGCTGACCAACGCCTTCGGCGTGCACATTCCGGAAGAAGGCCTGGCCCTGCGCGGCACCTTCATCATCAACCCGGAAGGCGTGATCAAGACCCTGGAGATCCACTCCAACGAGATCGCCCGTGACGTCTCCGAAACCCTGCGCAAGCTGAAGGCTGCCCAGTTCACCGCCGCCAACCCGAACCAGGTGTGCCCGGCCAAGTGGAAGGAAGGCGAGAAGACCCTGACCCCGTCGCTGGACCTGGTCGGCAAGATCTAAAGCAGTACCGGCCTGCCGTGGCCCCACGCCACGGCGCGCCTTTCATCCCCGTGCCGGTCCCCCCGCCGGCGTGGGGGTGAACCCAAGACAGCCAACGCTCGCCCGCCTTGGCCAGCCAGCCCCTTCCACGGTCGCTGTCTTGGGTTCACCCCTACCCCCTGCTGGTCCGCTACCTTCTACAGCGGTGCCACGCCCCCTGTTTGCCTGAAGCCAGGAGATGACCCGATGTTGGACGCCAACCTGCAGTCGCAGCTGAAGACCTATCTGGAGCGCGTGACCCGCCCGATCCAGATCACCGCGCACGCCGACGACGGCGCCAAGTCGCAGGAAATGCTGGAACTGCTGCAGACCCTGGACAGCCTGTCGGACAAGATCTCGCTGCAGGTGCTGCGCGATGGCCAGGGCCGTGTGCCGTCCTTCGACCTGGGCACCCCGGGCCAGGATATCCACCTGACCTTCGCCGGCCTGCCGATGGGCCACGAGTTCACCTCGCTGGTGCTGGCGCTGCTGCAGGTCGGCGGCCACCCGTCCAAGGCCACCGCCGAGCTGATCGAGCAGGTGCAGAACCTGGAAGGTGAATACAGGTTCGAAACCTACTTCTCGCTGTCCTGCCAGAACTGCCCGGACGTGGTGCAGGCGCTGAACCTGGCCGCGGTACTCAACCCGCGCATCCAGCACGTGGCCATCGACGGTGCCCTGTTCCAGGACGAAGTCGAGAAGCGCGAGATCATGTCGGTGCCGACCGTGTACCTCAACGGTGAAGTCTTCGACCAGGGTCGCATGACCCTCGAGCAGATCGTCGCCAAGCTGGACACCAATGCCAGCAAGCGCGATGCCGAGAAGATCGCCGCCAAGGACGCCTTCGACGTGCTGGTGGTGGGCGGTGGCCCGGCCGGCGCGGCAGCGGCGATCTACGCCGCGCGCAAGGGCATCCGCACCGGCATCGCCGCCGAGCGTTTCGGTGGCCAGGTGCTGGACACCATGGCGATCGAGAACTTCATCTCGGTGAAGGAGACCGAGGGCCCGAAGCTGGCCACGGCGCTGGAACAGCACGTGCGCGAGTACGAGGTGGACATCATGAACCTGCAGCGCGCCAGTGCGCTGGTGCCGGCCGGTGAAGACGGCCTGGTGCAGGTGCAGCTGGAGAACGGCGCGGTGCTGAAGTCGCGTTCGGTGATCCTGTCCACCGGCGCACGCTGGCGCCAGATGAACGTGCCGGGCGAAGACCAGTACCGCAACAAGGGCGTGGCCTACTGCCCGCACTGCGATGGTCCGCTGTTCAAGGGCAAGCGCGTGGCGGTGATCGGCGGCGGCAACTCCGGCGTGGAAGCGGCCATCGATCTGGCCGGCATCGTGTCGCATGTAACCCTGCTGGAGTTCGATTCCAGCCTGCGCGCCGACGAAGTGCTGCAGAAGAAACTGCGCAGCCTGGCCAACGTCACCGTGCTGACCAGCGCACAGACCACCGAAGTGCTGGGCGACGGCAGCCGTGTCACCGGCCTGGTCTACAAGGACCGTGTCGGCGGCGACGCCCACCGCGTCGAGCTGGAAGGCATCTTCGTGCAGATCGGCCTGCTGCCCAACACCGAGTGGCTGAAGGATGTGGTGGCGCTGTCGCCGCGTGGCGAGGTCGTCATCGACGACCGCGGCCAGACCAACCTGCCGGGTGTGTTCGCTGCTGGCGATTGCACGACGGTACCCTACAAGCAGATCATCATTGCCATGGGCGCCGGTTCGACCGCCGCACTGAGCGCGTTCGACCACCTGATCCGCTCGTCGGTGAGCAGCAGCAGCGGTGCCGTTGCTGAAGCGGCCTGATCCACCGTTCCCAGATCACCGGGAACATTGTCTGCCTGTCGGGTAACCATGCCGTCAGCCGGTCCGTTACCCCTGGGGTGTAAGGATGAACCTACGTGATCTGAAGTACCTGGTAGCCCTGGCCGACCACAAGCATTTCGGCCGGGCTGCCGCCTCCTGCTTCGTCAGCCAGCCCACGCTGTCCACCCAGATCCGCAAGCTGGAAGAGGAACTGGGCCTGCCGCTGGTGGAACGCGCACCGCGCAAGGTGATGCTGACCCCGGCCGGCCAGGAAGCGGCGGCACGGGCACGGGTGATCGTGTCCGAAGTGGAGCAGCTGAAGGAAGCGGCACGTCGCAGTCGCGATCCGGAAGCCGGTACGGTGCGCCTGGGGATCTTCCCGACCCTGGGCCCGTACCTGCTGCCGCATGTGATTCCGCGCATCCGCGATCGCTTCCCGGAGCTGGAACTGCTGCTGGTCGAGGAAAAGAGCGATGTGCTGCTGGACCGCCTGCGCGAAGGCAAGCTCGACGCTGCACTGCTGGCCCTGCCGGTGATCGACGACCAGCTGCATGCCGAGTTCCTGTTCGAGGAACCCTTCCTGCTGGCCGTATCCGGGCGCCACCCGCTGGCCCGTCGCGAACACCTGGACGTGCAGGAGCTGGCCACGCAGAAGCTGCTGCTGCTGGAAGATGGCCATTGCCTGCGCGACCAGGCACTGGAAGTCTGCCGCCTGTTCGGTGCCAACGAGAAGTCCGAGTTCCGCGCCACCAGCCTGGAAACCCTGCGGCAGATGGTCGCCGCCGACGTCGGCATCACCCTGCTGCCAAGCCTGTCGGTGCAGCCGCCGGTGCCGCGCTCGAACAACATCCGCCTGCTCGACTTCACCGGCGAAGGACGCCCCAGCCGCCGCATCGCCATGATCTGGCGCCGCAGCTCGGCCATGAACGACTTCCTGATGGAGCTGGCCGATCAGTTCAAGCGCCTGCCGCAGGCGCTGTTCACCCTGGAAGCGGTCAACGCCGCCGGCGACACGACCGCCCTGCCCGGCCCCGCGCTGAACGGCTGAACCCCCGCAGCACCGGCCTGGAATCGGCAGGAGTCGATTCCGGTCGCATTTGTCCCCACAATACAGACAGGCGGCGCCAGCAGGTGCCGCCTTTTGCATGGCTTTCAACCAAGGAGCTTCACCATGAGTACCGCCAGCGGCCTGCCGCCGTCGATCACCGTTTCCACCTTCGACATGGACCGCCTGGACGCCATGCTCGAATCCCCTGCGCTGAGCCAGACGCCTGCCGCGCTCGCGCTTGCTGAAGAACTCAACCGTGCCACCGTGCTGGCACCGGACCAGATTCCCGAAGGCATCGTCATGATGCATTCGCGCGTGGAGTGCGAAGATGAAGTGTCGGGCGAGAAGCACGTCCTGACCCTGGTCTTCCCCCGCGAAGCCAACGTCGATGAAGGCAAGGTTTCCGTGCTGGCCCCGGTCGGCAGTGCCCTGCTCGGCCTTTCGATCGGCCAGAGCATCGACTGGAACGCGCCCGGCGGCCGCAAGCTGCGCCTGCGCGTGACCGCGGTCCACAACGACCGCCCCTGATTACCGCTGCGCACCGCGCGCGATTCGATCCCCCTGCACCAGGAGCCATAATGAGTACCCCGTCCAAACTGTCCCAGCTGCGCGAACTGTCCGTGGTCGTTGCCGATACCGGTGACTACGAGGCGATCAAGCGCCTGCAGCCGGTGGACTGCACCACCAACCCGACCCTGGTGAAGAAGGCGCTGGACCTGCCGGTCTACGCCGAGCTGATCGAACGCGAACTGGCCTGGGGCCGCCGGCAGAGTGGCGACCGCGAAGCCGTGGTGCACGCCGTGGCCGACCGCCTGACCATCGGCGTCGGCGCGCTGCTGAGCACGCTGGTGCCGGGCCGCGTGTCCACCGAAGTGGATGCCGACCAGGCCCACGACACCGCTGCCACCGTAGCCAAGGCCCGCCAGTTCATCCAGATGTACGCCGATGCCGGCGTGCCGCGCGAGAAGATCCTGATCAAGATCGCCGCGACCTGGGAAGGCGTGGAAGCCGCGCGCATCCTGCAGGCCGAAGGCATCGACTGCAACCTGACCCTGATCTTCAACCCGACCCAGGCGCTGGCCTGCAGCGAAGCCGGCGCGTTCCTGATCTCGCCGTTCGTCGGCCGCATCCTGGACTGGTACGTGGCCAACGGCCAGACCCCGGCCAACATCGATGAAGACCCGGGCGTGAAGTTCGTTCGCGGCGTGTATGCCGAATTCAAGCGCCGCGGTTCGCCGACGGTGGTGATGGGCGCCTCGTTCCGTTCGACCGCGCAGATCGAAGCGCTGGCCGGTTGCGACCGCCTGACGATTTCGCCGGACCTGCTGGAGAAGCTGGACGCCGACCACGGCGAGCTGCCGCGCAAGCTGGTGGCCGGTGCGGCGGATGGCGCGGCGGTGACCCCGATCGATGCAGCGAAGTTCGCAGCGGATCTGGCGGCCGATCCGATGGCGACCGAGAAGCTGGCGACCGGTATCGATGCGTTTGCCAAGGATCTGCAGGCGCTGCGCGAGCGCATTCGTTCGGAACTGTGATTCCGGCCAACGGCTGAGCCCCTCGTGGCGGATCGTTTTGTAGAGTCGAGATCCTATGTTCGTGGTCAAGCCTGCTGGAAGCAGGCTTGACCCACCTTCAGCATGGCCGGATCGAAGTCCCGGCCGCTTTTGAAGACACCCCAGGCGATCCTGGCCAGCTTTCTGGCCAGGATGTTGAAGACGGCGGTGCTGGGGTGACCGCGTTTTGACAGCTCGTCGTAGAGCGGTTGCCCCCGACGACACCGCTTGAGCCCCATGGCGGCCATGTAGAGCATCTGGCGCAGCACTGGCGCGCCCTGTTTGGACAGCCGACGCCGTCCCGTTCTGCCGCCAGACTCGTTAGGCCGGGGATCCAGGCCGGTGCAGGCGATCCACGCGTTGGCGTTGGCCAACGGCCAGCGCGTCATGTAGTAAATCAGGTGAGCGGCGACGGCGGGGCCGATACCAGGGATGGTCAACAGGCGCTTGTAGAGCGCGCCATGCTCTCCATCGCGACCCAAGCGCTGCAGTTCGCTTTCCAGCTCGGACAGCGTCCCAGCCAGAGCGCAGAACAGATCTGACAGCTCCCCGGGGGCACTTTTGCTTACCCCGAAGGATTGCTCCAGGCGCGCGTGTCTTTACCAGCGTCTGCCGCTTGCGCAGCAAATCGTGCATCTGCTGCTGCTCGTCGGTACGCGGTACGTATTCACGCAGGCGATCGTTCTCCTTCTTCACGTACCGGGCGATCGCTTCGGCGTCCATGGCGTCCGTCTTGCCACGCGAGCCCGTCGCCCGGCCGTAGTACTTGATCAGACGTGGATTGATCACATAGACAACGTGGCCTGCCTGGCCAGCCATCCGAGCCAACAACTCGTAGTACCGCCCCGTCGCCTCCATGCCAATCCGGCATCGCTGGGGCAAGGTGTTGAGCCACTGGGCTATGCCGGCCCGGGTGTTGGCGATCCTGTCGCCGGCCTTGCGGTCGGCCACTGCCGGTACGAACTCCTTGGAGTCCACGTCCACGCCAATATCGAGAGAATCAGACATTTGTACGGCTCCCAGCTATCTTTAAGGGGCTGGGGTGGTACCGCACCGACGTTAGCTTGCCTACATCGACGATCCCCTTTGGGGGCCGTACGATCCTTTATCGACGTTCGTGTGCGGGATGGGGATCGCTCGACTCGTCTGTCGGCTAGTATCCGCAGATGCATGCTTGACGGTCCCTCCACCCTGGCTCCTACATACCTCGTAGGAGCCGGGAGGAACATACAAGCTTGCTCGACTGACTGCTAAAGCAAAAGCCGCGCTGGGTCGGGCGGGTTGGGTTCGCGGGAGACGCCGTGAATCCATCCCTGGAGGCTTGGCCGCGGCATCCATGCCGCGGACACTCCCGCGAACCCAACCCGCCCGCCCTCTGACAGTTTCCGGTGGCCGCGCGCCACGGATGAAAGAAAGAAGAGCAAAGCGGGTCGCGCGCTTCGCTTGCTCGGAGCGGAGCATGGCTCCGCTCTACAGAAAGCACTGCAGGATCAAACAAAAAGGACGCGGCGAACGCCGCGTCCTTTTTGTTTTCCTTCAGTTCGTCAGTAACCCAATGCTCTTGCCCCCCGTCACCGGGAAACTGTCGAAGGCGGGACGGGTGCAGATGGCGGGACCGTCCACGGCATGGATGCCGTGGCCGAGCCCCCATGGACGGGTTTACGGCGTGTCCCGCCATCTGTACCCGTCCCGCCAAACTCACAACAACCCAGAGCCGCTTTGGCTGTTGACGTTGATTTTGACGTTGCCCGCCGCAGGCGGACCACCGCGCGTCAGCGCGGCGCCTCCACATCCAATCCGATCGGGCAGCTCACCCCGGTGCCGCCGATGCCGCAGTAACCGTTCGGGTTCTTCGCCAGGTACTGCTGGTGATAGTCCTCGGCGTAGTAGTACGCCGGTGCCGGGTACACGATCTCGGTGGTGATCGGCCCGTAGCCGGCTGCGGCCAGCTGCGCCTGGTAGGCCTCGCGGCTGGCCAGCGCGGCGGCGTACTGCGCCTCGTCGGTGGCGTGGATCGCCGAACGGTACTGGGTGCCGGTGTCGTTGCCCTGGCGCATGCCCTGGGTCGGGTCGTGGCTTTCCCAGAACAGCTGCAGCAGCCGCTCCAGGCTCACCACCGCCGGGTCGAACACCACCTGCACCACTTCGGTGTGGCCGGTCAGGCCCGAGCACACCTCTTCATAGGTCGGGTTCGGGGTGATGCCGCCGGCGTAGCCCACCGAGGTGCTGTACACGCCCGGTTCGGTCCAGAACTTGCGCTCGGCGCCCCAGAAGCAGCCCAGCGCGAAGCGGATCTGCTGCAGGCCGGCGAAACGGTCCTTCAGCGGATGGCTGTTCACGAAGTGCTGGTTGCTGTGCAGCGGCAGCGGTTGGTCACGCCCCGGCAGTGCTTCTTCCGGGCGCGGCAGGCGCTGCTTGAAGGCGCCGATGCCGAGGATGCCCTGGCCAATTCCCAACATGATGCGCTCCTACGCCGGAAGGCCGGCTATGTCGTCTGCATCGGAAATGGGGGCGTCCGGCGCGTGGCCCAAGTCCAGCGCCGCCACGATGTCCTCGGCCTGCGGCCGTGCCGCACCAGGGATGCCCACCCGCAGCACGCCGAACAGTGGCAGCTCGCCCATGCCGCCCAGCAACGACTCGCCGAACACGAAGGCCGGGATGCCGGCATCCTCCAGCGCGTGCTTGACCAGGTGGGCGTCGAACAGGTTGTCGGCCTTGTACACGATGTGCATGCGGCAGCTCCGTGGGACAGGGTTCCAGCATACGCCCGGGGGCTGAATGGTGGTGGTGACGGCGCATGACCGTTCTGCCGGCCAGCGGCCGGCACTACCCAATTGCACGGCGATCCACATTCCGCCGGCCGGCGGCCGGCGCTTCCGGGAAGAGGGCCTGGTAGTGCCGGCCGCTGGCCGGCATCCCCACGCCCCACCGGGCAGCCCTGCCCGGTACGCGCTAGACTGTTGGTCTTTCTGCCTTTCTTTTCGCCGACTCATGTCCGAGCACACCCCCGCCAGCCCCGAGACCCCCGCCGACAGCCACGAAAAGCGCGATTTCATCCGCCAGATCGTGCGCGAGGACCTGGCCAGCGGAAAGCACCAGGCGATCAAGACCCGTTTCCCGCCGGAACCGAACGGCTACCTGCACATCGGCCATGCCAAGTCGATCTGCCTGAACTTCGGCATCGCCGGCGAGTTCAGCGGCGTGTGCAACCTGCGCTTCGATGACACCAACCCGGCCAAGGAAGACCCGGAATACGTGGCCGCGATCCAGGACGACGTGCGCTGGCTGGGCTTCAGCTGGAACGAACTGCGCCATGCTTCTGACTACTTCCAGACCTATTACCTGGCCGCCGAAAAGCTGATCGAACAGGGCAAGGCCTATGTCTGCGACCTGTCGGCCGAGGAAGTGCGCGCCTACCGCGGCACCCTGACCGAGCCGGGCCGCCCGTCGCCGTGGCGCGACCGCAGCGTCGAGGAAAACCTCGACCTGTTCCACCGCATGCGCGCCGGTGAATTCCCGGATGGCGCGCACCCTGCGCGCCAAGATCGACATGGCCAGCGGCAACATCAACCTGCGCGATCCGGCGCTGTACCGCATCAAGCACGTCGAGCACCAGAACACCGGCAACGCGTGGCCGATCTACCCGATGTACGACTTCGCGCACGCGCTGGGCGACTCGATCGAGGGCATCACCCACTCGCTGTGCACGCTGGAATTCGAAGACCACCGCCCGCTGTACGACTGGTGCGT
This sequence comes from Stenotrophomonas sp. 93052_Sma, assembly GCF_056481145.1. Lineage (NCBI taxonomy): Bacteria > Pseudomonadati > Pseudomonadota > Gammaproteobacteria > Lysobacterales > Lysobacteraceae > Stenotrophomonas > Stenotrophomonas sp. 93052_Sma. The sequence goes on along the minus strand of NZ_CM151134.1, from coordinate 870,272 downwards.
GGACAACGTCGATTTCGCCCATGACGACACGCTGACCCAGCCGCTGGTCGACGCCGGCCTGCCGCGCGAAGCCGCCAAGCCGCGCCAGATCGAGTTCTCGCGCCTGAACATCAATTACACGGTGATGAGCAAGCGCAAGCTGATGGCGCTGGTTACCGAGCAGCTGGTGGACGGCTGGGAAGACCCGCGCATGCCGACCCTGCAGGGCCTGCGTCGCCGTGGCTACACCCCGGCCGCGATGCGCCTGTTCGCCGAGCGCGTGGGCATCAGCAAGCAGAATTCGCTGATCGACTTCAGCGTGCTGGAAGGCGCGCTGCGCGAAGACCTGGACAGCGCCGCGCCGCGCCGCATGGCGGTGGTCGACCCGGTCAAGCTGGTGCTGACCAACCTGCCGGAAGGCCACGTAGAGCAGCTCACCTTCAGCAACCACCCGAAGGACGAGAGCTTCGGCAGCCGCGAAGTGCCGTTCGCACGCGAAGTGTGGATCGACCGCGAGGACTTCGCCGAAGTGCCGCCGAAGGGCTGGAAGCGCTTGGTCCCGGGTGGCGAAGTGCGCCTGCGCGGTGCCGGCATCATCCGCTGCGATGAAGTGATCAAGGATGCCGACGGCACCATCACCGAGCTGCGTGGCTGGCTGGATCCGGAATCGCGTCCGGGCATGGAAGGCGCCAACCGCAAGGTCAAGGGCACCATCCACTGGGTCAGCGCCGTACATGGCGTGCCGGCCGAGATCCGCCTGTACGACCGCCTGTTCTCGGTGCCGAACCCCGACGACGAATCGGAAGGCAAGACCTATCGTGATTACCTCAATCCGGAATCGCGCCGCACCGTCACCGGCTATGTCGAGCCGGCCGCGGCCAGCGCTGCCCCGGAGCAGTCGTTCCAGTTCGAACGCACCGGCTACTTCGTGGCCGACCGCCGCGACCACACCGAAGCCAAGCCGGTGTTCAACCGCAGCGTGACCCTGCGCGACACCTGGTCGGCCTGAGGACCTGCGCGGGCGCCAGCACGGCGCCCGCATGACTCCGACGATGATCACCGCCCTTTCCGTCCTGTTCTGGTTCATCTCGCAGCATCCGCTGCTGACGTTCTTTTCGGCGATGGTGCTGGCCGGGCTGGTCTCGTGGTGGCGGCGTTTTCCGGGCTACGCCATCGTGGTGTTCCCGCTGGCGATGCTCAACATCTTCCTCGGCCACTTCCTCAACGCCGCCTTCCTCAACGTGGTGGGCGAGCGTGGTGAAGCGGTGATCGTGAAGTCCGAGCGCACCAGTTCGACGATGAACGAGCAGTACATCTGGCGCTACGAAGGGGTGCTGCGCACCGCCGAGGGCCGCGACGTGGAGGTGGTGTTCCACACCAACACCGCCTCGCTGTGGCCGCTGGAGAACGCGATCCGCATCCCGGCGCCCGACCAGCCGTTCGTGGTCAAGTACACGCCGGGTTTCCCGCGCAACTTCGTCATCCTCACCAACGAATCCCCGCACGGCATCGCCCAGGCCCGTGCCAGCGCGCGAGCGGGTGGAAGTGGCGGCACGCAAGCTGCATTTCAGCCCCGGCAACGCCGATTTCCGCGCGGACTATCGCCGCGAGTTGGAAACCTGGCTGCGCGACCACGGCAACGATCCGCAGCAGCAGTCCGACGCGCAGCGATATCGCGCCGAACTTGACGCGCTCGACCGCTAGATCCCCAGGCCTTGCCTGGATGTTCCACCCCATCCACAGGCCTGACATGACCACGACCTCCACCGCCCTCCTCCCGCTGCTGCAGCAGGTCCTGCAGGAGGCCGGCATCGCCAGCCACGTCGACGGCGACGCGCTGCTGCTGGACAGCGGCCTGCACCTGACCCCGCATGCGATGGCCGCGCACGCGCGCGACAACGGCGGCTGGCAGACCTCCACCGTCATCGAGAGCCAGCATCCGGTGCTGTTCGCCGATGGCCTGTTCGAGTACCAGCACGCCAACGGTGCCGATGAGCAGGCATCGCTGCTGTCCGGCTTCCAGGCCTGGGTGCGGGTGGACCTGGCCACGCTGCAGACCGCGATCGGCGCCGAAGACGCGCAGGGCCTGCCGATGATGGGCCTGACCTATCCGGCCGGCGATGACGGCGAGGAACACCAGCGCACCGTAGTGCTGGGGCCGCTGGCGCACTACCGCGCACAGGAGGTGGATGCCTCCACCTGTAGCGAGGACGACCACGGTTCCTGCCCCTGCTGCCTGTTCACCCGCAGCATGGAGGCCTTCGATGAGCTGCTGAAAGCCCGCCAGTTCCTCGCCATCCGCCTGTTCGCCTCGCGCGATGCCGACGGCCTGTGCGAAGCCGACTGCCGGGTCAACGGCCACGACTTCGCCGCCGCCCTGCCCCTGCTGCGCGCCTACGCGGCCAGCTGGCCGCAGGCCGGGCTGGAGTTCCGCAAGCAGTACGTAGTGATCCGCACCGGCTCGCCGGGCTGACCCACCGCCACACCCGATACAGGCCGGTGCGGCTACACTGCGCGCCGGTTTCCCAAGCAACCGCACCTTCTTCCATCCCATTACGAGGCACCCCCGCGATGCTGTACGCGCAAGTCCACCTGACCCTTCCCGCCTGGATCCACGACCAGATCGACCTGGATCGTCGATATCCGGGCGATGAGGCCAAGGTCGCGCTGGCGATCGAGCTGTCGCGGCTGAACGTCGAGCACGCCAGTGGCGGCCCGTTCGGTGCAGTGGTGTTCGGCCCGGATGACAAGGTCATCGCCGCCGGCGTGAACCGGGTGATGCCGCACGCGACCTCGCTGGCGCACGCCGAGAACATGGCCTACATGCTGGCCCAGCAGCGCCTGCAGACCCCGCGCCTGAACGCAGTGCTGTCGCCAGTCACCCTGGCCACCAGCTCGCAGCCGTGCTGCCAGTGCTACGGTGCCACCGTGTGGGCCGGCATCGACCGCCTGCTGATCGGTGCCAACTCGGCCGACGTCGAGGAACTGACCCCGTTCGATGAAGGTCCGCTGCCCGCCGACTGGGTGGGCGAACTCAACAAGCGCGGCATCGAAGTGGTGCAGGGCCTGAACCGCGACGCCGCGCGCAGCGTGCTGCGTGCCTATGGGGAAAGCGATGGCGCCCGTTACTGAGGCCGGCATCGGCCTGCTGTGCCTGTGCCGGCAGGGCTTCGAGCCCGAGCTGGCCGGCGAACTGCAGTTCCGCGCAGGTGAAGCCGGTTTCGCCGGCTACGCACGCACCCAGCGCAATGACGGCTATGTGCTTTTCATGTGCGACGAAGCCGCCGCCCTGGCGCCGCGCCTGCGTTGGCGCGAGCTGATCTTCGCTCGGCAGAAGCTGGTGGTGCTGGCCGAGCTGCCACAGCTGGACCCGAGCGACCGCATCACCCCGATGCTGGAGGTGCTGGCCGATGCGCCGCGCTTCGGCGACCTGTGGGTGGAACATCCCGATTCGGACGCCGGCAAGCCGCTGTCCGGGCTGGCCCGTGCCTTCGGCAATGCGCTGCGCCCGGCGCTGCGCAAGGCCGGCAAGCTCACCGACAAGCCGAACGACCGCCTGCCGCGCCTGCACGTGGTGTTCGTCGACGGCACCCACGCCTTCGTCTGCGTGGCCGACCCGGCCGACAGCGCGCCGTGGGCACTGGGCATTCCGCGCCTGAAGCTGCTGCCCGAAGCGCCATCGCGTTCGGCGCTGAAGCTGGACGAAGCGTTGCTGACCCTGTTGACCCCGGAAGAACGCGAGGCGCTGGCCAGGCCCGGCATGCGCGCGGCCGACCTGGGTGCCGCACCCGGCGGCTGGACCTGGGTGCTGACCCGCCAGCACATGCACGTGCTGAGCATCGACAACGGCCCGCTGCGCCAGCACGTGCTGGACACCGGCCTGGTCGAGCACCTGCGCGCCGATGGCTTCCACTGGCACCCGGAACAGCCGCTGGACTGGATGGTCTGCGACATGGTCGAGCAGCCGCGGCGCGTGGTCGAACGCATGGCCACCTGGTTCCGCGAAGGCTGGTGCAGGCACGCGATCTTCAACCTGAAGCTGCCGATGAAGAAGCGCTGGGACGAAACCCGCTTGTGCCTGGACCTGTTCCAGGAGCAGGCCTGCAAGCCGCTGGTGGTACGCGCCAAGCAGCTCTATCACGACCGTGAGGAGATCACGGTACTGGCCTCGCCGCTGCGCTGAGGAACATGCCCGCCGGGCATGGCCCGGCGCTACCGAGGAAGGGAACCATGCGATACCACCCGCTCGCCATGCTGATCACCGTGCTGGCAGCCGCACCGGCCATTGCCCAGCAGCTGCCGCACCCCCTGCACAGAGCCAGCCACTGGGCCCGACCGGCGGTGCGATCCGCCAGCAACCGCTGGATGCCGGCCGGGTCAGCGGCAGCGTCGAGATTGCACGGCCGGCCGGCGAGGCACAGGTGACCGTGCGTTCGCTGGAACCAAGCAGCGTGGTCGGCCAGTACCGCATCCACTTCGCTGCGCTGGATGTGAACAGCGATGGTTTCATCAGCCGCGAGGAAGCGCAGGCCAATCCGGCGCTGGCCGATGAGTTCAATGCGTTGGACGTGAAGCGTCGCGGCAAGCTGGATCGTGCCGACCTGGCTGGTTGGCTGGTTGATTGATCCACCGGCGCGATCTTCATCCACGCATGGCGTGGATCTACTGGATCAACGGCGGTAGCGGAGCCCGCTTCTGGTAGGTGCCAACCTTGGTTGGCACATCCATCAGGCATCCTGGGCCCAGATGAGGCGAGGGTATTTCCAGCCTTGTGCCAACCAAGGTTGGCACCTACCAGAGCGACGTTGGCACCTGCCAGAGCGACCTGTATTCCGGTCAGACGCCGGCGGCGCGCTTCCAGAACGCCTGCACCAGCGGCGGCCATTTGCCGACGCAGCCCAGCGCGCGTCCACGGGCCAGGGTCAGGTGCATTTCGTCGTTGGAGAACAGGCGGTTGATCGCATCGAAACTGTAGGCGGCGATGTGGTTGTCGCTGCGCCGTTCGCGTGCCCAGCGCTGCAGGCGCTGCGGCGACAGCCGCGGCTGGCCGCGGCGTTCGGCCGACGGCGCCAGCCACTGCTGCAGGGCGGCGACATCGCGCAGGCCCAGGTTCACGCCCTGCCCGGCCAGCGGATGCACCACATGCGCAGCATCACCCAGCGCCAGCACGCGGCCAGCCACGTAGTGACGGGCCAGCTGGCGACGCAGCGGGAAGGCCGCACGCGGTGACGCCAATCGCAGTTCGCCCAGGCGCGCAGCGAAGGCACGGGTCAGTTCGCGGTTGAAGGCGTCCTCGTCCAGGGCCAGCACGCGAGCCGCTTCATCCTCGGGCAGGGTCCAGACGATCGAACTGCGACGCTCGGCCACCGGCAGCAGCGCCAGCGGCCCGGTCGGCAGGAAGCGCTGCCAGGCCGTGGCCTGGTTGGGAAGATCGCTGTCCACATAGGCCACCACGCCACGCTGGTGGTAGTCATGCTTTTCAACCTCGATCCCGGCCAGCTGGCGCAGGGTTGACTCGGCACCGTCGGCGGCCACCGCCAGTGCCGCTTCCAGGCGGCGCCCGTCATCCAGCCGCAGGCGCACGCCGTCTTCATCCTGTTCCAGCGCTTCCACCCGTGCTGGGCAGTGCAGCTGCACGCCCGCCGCCGGCAGCGCCGCCCACAGACGATCCTGCAGCAGGCCGTTCTCGACGATGTAGCCCAGCTCACGACGGCCGAAGCGATCGGCGTCGAACAGCAGATCCTCGCCACCGGCCGCATCCCACACCTGCATGCGCCGGTAAGGCCAGGCGCGGGCCTGCGCGATCGCCGGCCACACACCCAGGCGGTTCAACAGCTGCACGTTGTCAGCGGCGAAGGCGAACACGCGCAGGTCCGGCTGTGCGGCCTGCCACGGTGCCGGTTCACGGCCTTCCACCAGCGCTACCGACAGGCCGGCATCGGCCAGCGCCAGCGCACACGCGGCACCGACCACGCCACCACCAACGATGGCCACATCAAGACGCGTGCGCCGGCTCATGCGGCTTCTCCGCGGCACAGGCGCGGCACGTCACCACGGAAGCCCATCGCACCACCGACCAGCATCGACTGCACCGACGCGCGCTGTGCGGCCACCAGGCCGAGGCTGCGCAGCGGCCGCATCAGCGGTGCCGGGTTGCTGGTCAATCGTGCCAGCCCACCGGAGAACGCCACCGTCTGCCGGCGATCTTCCTCGCGACGCGCGACGTAGGCCTTCAGCAGTGCATCACTGCCGGCATCCTCATGCGCATCCTCCAGCAGTTCGGCCAGGGTCAGCGCATCGCGAAGGCCCAGGTTGAAGCCCTGTGCGCCCAGCGGATGGATGGTCTGCGCGGCATTGCCGAGCAGCACCGTGCGCTCACCGGCCAGCGCGCGCCAGCACCTGGATGAGCGGGTAGGCGCTGCGCGGGCCGGACTCGAGCAGGCGGCCGGCACGCCAGCCGATCGCGCTCTGCAGGCGTTGCAGCCAGGCCGCATCGTCCAACGCCATCACCGCATCGGCCTGGTCGCGCGCTACGCCGTGCACGGTGCCGAAGTGACGATCGCCACGCGGCAGCAGGGCGGTTGGGCCGGTATCGGTGAAGCGTTCCCAGGCGGTGCCATCCGGCGCGCTGGCTGCGCACGCGGGCCACGAACAGGGTCTGCTGGAAATCATGGCGGTCGACTTCGATGCCCAGCGCGCCACGCACGCCGCTGGTGGTGCCATCGGCCCCCACCACCAACCGTGCCAGCAGCACGCGTTCGCCAGCCTCGTCAGCCACCCGTACCTGGCGGTAACCATCGACCACCTCACCCAGCCCCAGGAACCGCATCGGCCGGTAACGGCGCAGGCGCGGCAGTTCCTGCAGGCGCGCTTCCAGCGCCTGGCCGAAATCGCGCGACCACCACCTGGCCGAACCACGGCCGGTCGTAATCGGCCGCTTCGAGCTGCACACGGCCGAAATCGCCGGCACGACTGACATGGATGCGCCGGATCGGGCCCGGTGCCATCGCCAGCTTCTGCATCACCCCCAGCGCGGTCAGCGCATTGACGGTGGCAGCGGCGAAACTGAGATTGCGCTGGTCGAACACCGCAGGCAGCTCGCCGGCCGGGCTGGCCTCAAGCAGGCCCACGTCGCGGCCCAGGCGGTCCAGGGCAATGGCCAGGCTGGCACCGACCAGGCCACCACCGACAATCAGCACGTCATGTCGTTCACTCATGTGTTCATGATACGCGCTCGCCCCGACTGTACGCCGAACGGGCGGCACCTGCGCCAACCTGCGCGGCGGGCTAGAATGAAACCTGAATCCGCTCCGGGCCCCCACCATGTCCGATACCGCCAACCGCGCCTTCGTCCTGTCCGTACTCGTACTGCTGCTGGCGGCGACCCGGGTCAATCACTTCGCGGCCATTCCGGATGCCTCCTGGGCCGTGTTCTTCATCGGTGGCTTCTACCTGGCGCGCTGGACGCGCTGGGCGTTCCCGCTGCTGATGGTGTTCGCGGTGCTGGTGGACTGGATCGTGATCCGCAGCAGCGGTCTGGATTTCTGGCAGCACTACTGCGTGTCGCCGGGCTACTGGCTGCTGCTGCCGGCCTACTTCTCTTTGTGGGCCGGCGGCATGCTGCTGGGCCGCAACTACCAGAGCGCGCTGGCCGGTACTGGCCAAGGGCGCAGTGCTGCTGGTCGCTTCGGTGGCGATCTGCCACCTGCTGGCACAGGGCGGTTTCTACTGGAGCAGCCGCAACGTGGCCGAGCCGACCCTGGCCGGCTGGGCACAGAACTACGCACAGTGGTTCGGGCCCTACCTGCGCACCACGGCGATCTATGTGGCGCTGGCTGCCGCGCTGCAGCTGGCCGTGGAGCAGGTGTTGAAGCTCCAGCAGGCCCGCCGCGACATCCGCCACTGAGCCGCACCATGGGTCATCGCCTCTCGCGCATCTACACCCGCACCGGCGACGACGGCAGTACCGGCCTTGGCGACGGCCAGCGCGTGGCCAAGGATGACGCCCGTGTCGCCTCATACGGCACCGTCGACGAGGCCAATGCCGCGCTCGGCCTGCTGCTGGCCGCGCCCCTGCCCGAGGATGTGCGCGCGCTGGTGGTGCATCTGCAGCACCAGCTGTTCGACCTGGGCGCCGAGCTGTGCATTCCCGGCCATGCCGCGATCCACGCCGCGGACGTCTCGGCGCTGGAACAGCAGCTGGACCATTACAACGCCGACCTGCCGATGCTGAAGGAATTCATCCTGCCGGCCGGCGGCGAGGCCGCCGCGCTGCCATCTGGCCCGCACCATCGTCCGCCGCGCCGAGCGCGAAACGGTCACCCTGGCCCGCCACGAGGCTGTGCGCAGCGAAGCGCTGCAGTACCTCAACCGGCTGTCGGACCTGCTGTTCGTGCTGGCCCGGGTGCTGGCCCGTGCCGATGGCCACGGCGAAGCGCTGTGGCAGCCACAGCAGCGCCAGCGCTGAGTCGGCACGATGCTGGTCTATACCCACCCGTCCTGCCTGCTGCATGACCCCGGCCCCGGCCATCCGGAGTGCCCGCAGCGCCTGCAGTACGTACTCGACGCACTGCACGCCGCCTTCCCTGATCAGCTGGACTGGCGCGAGGCGCCGCCGGCCAAGTTCGGCGAACTGACCCGGGTCCACGACAGCGCCCTGCTCGACTTCGTGCTGCAGCCGCAGACCGCGCCGCTGCGCCAGCTGGACATGGACACCTGGACCTCGCCAGGTTCGGCCAGCGCCGCCGTGCACGCCGCCGGTGCCGGTGTGGCCGCGGTCGATGCGGTAATGCTGGGCGAGGACCCGCTGGCCTTCTGCGCGGTACGCCCGCCGGGCCACCACGCCACCAGCAGCACGGCGATGGGCTTCTGCCTGCTGAACAACATCGCCATCGCTGCCGCCTATGCCCGTGACCGCCATGGCCTGGAGCGGATCGCGGTGGTCGATTTCGACGTCCACCACGGCAATGGCACCCAGGACATCTTCCAGCACGATGCCCGGGTCTCCTACTACAGCACCCACCAGGCCGGGCTGTTCCCCAATTCCGGCCTGCGCCGCGACCGCGGTGCCGGCAACCTGATGAACATCCTGTTGCCACCGGGCAGCGGCGGCTTCCGCTTCCGCAACGTCTGGGCCGACGAGATGCTGCCAGCCATCGACGACTTCCGTCCGCAGCTGCTGCTGATCTCCGCCGGCTTCGACGCCCACCTGCGCGACCCGCAGGCCGATCTGATGCTGGAGACCGACGATTTCGCCTGGATCACCCGTGAACTGCATGCGCTGGCACGCCGTCACGCCGCCGGCCGGGTGGTCTCGATGCTGGAGGGCGGCTACGACCTGCAGGCCCTGGCCGAGTGCAGCGTGGCCCATGTCCAGGCCCTGATCACCCCCTCTGCGGGTGCCTCCGCCGGATGAACCCGAACCGGCAGGCTCCGGCGCCCTTCATTGCCCCTATGCAAGGGATGGGGCAAGCTACCGTCCGTTTTCGCCCGAATCCGAACCGCGTGCGCCGAGCCCTCCGCCTGCTTCCCCTGCCTCTGAGCATCGCCATCAGCCTGCCGGCGATGGCCGATGATAAGCCGCTCAACTGGGGCCTGTGCCCGGCCACCGACGTCATTCCCGCGTTCACCGACGCCCCCACCCCGGTCCCGGCCCAGGACAAGGCTGCTGCCGCAGCCGCCCGCGAGAACCAGCCGACCGACATCGAAGGCGACCAGCTGCTGGGCACCACCACGGTGCCGCAGTACGAGGGCAACGTGGCGCTGCGCCGGGGTGACCAGTTCGTCGGTACCGACAAGCTCAGCTTCGACACCGAGACCGGCAACTACATCGCCGACGGCAATGTCCGCTACCAGGACGGGTCGATCCGGATGGTCGCCAAGCGCGCCGAAGGCAACCAGGAAAGCGACACCCACAAGATCTCCGACATCAAGTACCAGCTGGTGTCGCGCCGGGGCAACGGTGATGCCGAGTCGGTCGACCTGCAGGGCGCGGTCGGCCAGATGCACCGCTCCACCTACACCACCTGCGACCCGTCGCAGCCGGTGTGGAAGCTGTCGGCGCCGCAGATCGAAGTGGACAACGACGAAGGCTTCGGCACGGCCCGCAACGCCGTGCTGCGCATCGGCAAGGTGCCGGTGCTGTGGGCGCCCTACTTCAAGTTCCCGATCGATGACCGTCGCAAGACCGGCCTGCTGTTCCCGCAGCTGGGCATGTCCGGCCGCAACGGTGTCGACTACGCGCAGCCGATCTACTTCAATCTGGCGCCGAACTACGACGACACCCTGACCCCGCGCTACATGAGCCGGCGCGGCCTGCTGCTCGACAATGAGTTCCGCTACCTCTACAACGGCGGCCGTGGCGAGGTGCTGACCAGCTACATGCCCAACGACAAGCTGCGCGACCGCGACCGCGGCCGGGTGATGTTCGACGGCTACCACAACGTGAACAGCCACTGGCAGGCCCGCGCCAACCTGGCCTGGGTGAGCGACGAACGCTATGTCGAGGACTTCGCCAATCGCCTGGTGGGGGTGACCGCCTCCAACCTGCAGAGCACCATCGGCCTGTACGGCACCGGCCAGAACTGGACGGCCGGCATCATGGCCGACCGCTGGCAGCTGACCGACTACACCCTCGACGAGCGCGCCCTGCCCTACAACCGCGAGCCACGCCTGTTCTTCAACTGGAACAAGCCGGTGCTGCCGTGGCTGGAAACCGGCATCTACACCGAAGCGGTGCGCTTCACGCATGACGACGTCAACTTCAAGAATGCCGTCGGCGCCGGCGAGGATCTGCAGTACACCCGTAATGGAGTGCAGTGGACCGACGGCGTCGGTGTCAGCGGCGGTTCGCGACTGGACGTGAAGCCGTATGTGTCGTTCCCGATCAGTGGCGCAGCTTGGTATGTGACCCCTACCCTGGCCTACCGCTACACCGCCTATCAACTGGACCGTGGTCTAGTGGATGGGGTAAGGGGCATCCAGGCCCAGATCCTGCGCTCGCAGGGCATCGACCCGGCCACGGCCACTCCGGAACAGCTGCGCGGCAATACCTCGCCCAGCCGCAGCCTGCCGATCGGCAGCCTTGATGCCGGCCTGTTCTTCGATCGCGAGACGTCGATCGGAGGCAAGTCATTCCTGCAGACCCTGGAGCCGCGCCTGTTCTACCTGCGCACCCCCTACCGCAACCAGGACGAGCTGCCGATCTTCGACACCCGTGACTTCACCTTCAGCTGGGGCCAGCTGTTCCGCGACTCGCGCTATACCGGCGCCGACCGCCAGAACGATGCCAACCAGCTGACCCTGGCACTGGGCACCCGCTTCATCGACCAGACCACCGGCAAGGAACGCTTCTCGGCCGCGATCGGCCAGATCCAGTACTTCGACGAATCGCGGGTGAGCACCACGCCGGGCGGCGCGCCGGTGGAGAAGGGCAAGTCGGCGTGGATCGCCGACGGCAACTACATGATCAACGACCGCTGGACCCTGGGCGCCACCTACCAGTGGGACCCGAAGTACAAGCGCGAGGATCTGGCCAGCGTCCGCGCCCGTTATCTGATGCCCAACGATGGCGTGATCAACCTCAGCTACCGCTACCGCATCAATGCCGGCGCCCCGGCAACCGCCAACAAGCATGACCGGACCCTGCTGGAGCAGGCCGACCTGTCGTTCCTGTACCCGCTGAATGCGCGCTGGAGCCTGGTGGGCCGGTATTACTACTCGCTGCAGGACAAGGAACCGCTGGAGATCATCGCCGGCGTGCAGTGGGACAGCTGCTGCCTGGCCGTGCGTGCAGTGGCCCGCCGCTACGTGCGCAACCGCGAAGGCGACATGAACAATTCCATCCAGCTGGAGTTCGTCCTCAAGGGCCTCAGCTCCATCGGCCAGGACACGGACCGTACGCTGCGCCGTGCTATCCTCGGCTACAACCGCGACGACCTCTATCTCGTGCCGCCCAGCAACACCGGGGCGACCCGGGATGACTACGATCCGAATCAGATCCCATGACCAAGCGCTTCCCCGTTCTTCTCGCCTCCCTGCTGGCGGTGTCCAGCGTGTCCGCCCCCCTGCAGGTGCTCGCGCAGGAGGCGCAGCCGTTGGACCGCATCGCCGCCGTCGTCGACGAGGACGTGATCCTGCAGAGCGAGCTCCAGCGTGCGATCGCCAACATCAAGGCGCAGTACGCCGGCCGTGAAAACCAGCTGCCGCCGGAAGACGTACTCAGCCGCCAGGTGCTCGAGCGCCTGGTGCTGGTCAAGCTGCAGGTGGCCCGCGCCCAGGGCAGCGGCATCCGCGTCAGCGACCAGGAGCTGAACCAGGCGATGAATGCCATCGCCCAGCAGAACGGCTCGAACCTGGATGCACTGCGCCAGCGCCTGGCCCACGACGGCATCGACTTCAACGATTTCCGCGCTTCGGTGCGCGATGAAATCACCGTGCAGCGCCTGCGCCAGAGCTTCGCGCAGAGCCGCATCAGCGTCAGCGAGGGCGAAGTCGACGCCGCCCTGAAGCAGCAGGCCACGGTTGGCAACCAGTACCACCTGGCGCACATCCTGATCGCCCTGCCCGACGGCTCCAACGCCGACCAGATCGCCACCGGCCAGAAGAAGGCCGAAGGCGTGAAGGCCCTGCTGGACAAGGGTGAGCTGGACTTCAACGCCGCCGCCGTGCGTTATTCGGACAGCCCCAACGCGCTGGAAGGCGGCGACCTGGGCTGGCGCAGCCTGGACGAAATCCCGCAGGCCTTCGCGCAGATGATGGAAAAGATGAAGCCCGGCGAAGTGGTCGGCCCGATCCGCGGCCCCAGCGGCTTCCAGCTGCTGAAGCTGGTGGAAGTGCGTGATGCCAGCGCCGCCAGCGGTGGCGAGCACACGGTCACCGAGTACCACGGCCGCCACATCCTGGTGCGCGTGGACGATCACCAGACCGACGCTGCCGCCAAGGCCAAGATCGATACCCTGCGTGCCCGCATCGCCGGTGGCGCGGACTTCGAGACCGTGGCCAAGGAGTCCTCCGAGGACAACAACAGCAAGGGCCAGGGCGGCGATCTGGGCTGGTTCCCGGCCGACGCGTTCGGTCCGGCGTTCGGCCAGCAGGTGTCCGGCATCCAGGACGGTGGCGTCAGCCAGCCGTTCCGCACCGATGCGGGCTGGCACATCGTGCAGCGCGTGGGCACCCGCCAGACCGACGTGACCACTGACAACCAGCGTGCCCAGGTCCGCGAGACCATCGGCCGCCGCAAGCTGGAAGACGAGTACAACCGCTTCCTGCAGGAACTGCGTGGCGAAGCCTACGTCAGCTTCCGCAGCGGCGACCGCGCGGAAAACACCGCCACGCCGCCGCAGTCCTGACCGATGCGCCCCGAGCTCGCTCTGGTACCGGGCGAGCCCGCCGGGATCGGCCCGGAGCTGTGTGTCCGCCTCGTCCAGCAGCCGCGTGAAGATTGCCGGCTGCTGGCCTTCGCCGACCCGGATACCCTGCGCGCGGCCGCGGCCGCGCTGAATCTGCCCCTGCAGCTGTTGCCCGAGGACGCCGAAGCACGCGTCCCCGGCGATCTGCGTGTGCGCGTGGTAGCCAATACCGTGCCCGGCCACTTCGGCCAGGCCAATCCGGCCAACGCCGGCGCCGTCATCGGCGCCCTGCTCGGTGCCGGCCAGGCCTGTCTGTCCGGCGAACTGCACGGCGTAGTCACCGGCCCGGTGCACAAGGCGGTCATCAACGAAGGCGGCATCGCCTACAGCGGCACCACCGAACTGCTGGCCGACCAGGCCGGGGTGAAGGTGGTGATGATGCTGGCCAACCACATCGTGCGCGTGGCCCTGGCCACCACCCACCTGCCACTGCGCGAGGTGGCCGACGCGATCACCGCGCCCGGCCTGGAACACACCCTGCGCACCGTGCACGCTGCGCTGCGCCGCGAATTCGGCCTGCCCGCGCCACGCATCGCCGTGCTCGGCCTGAACCCGCATGCCGGTGAAGACGGTCATCTGGGCCGCGAGGAACTGGACCTGGTCATCCCGCTGCTGCAGCGCCTGCGCGCGGAGGGCATGGACCTGATCGGGCCGCTGCCGGCCGATACCGCCTTCCTGCCGGCCAAGCTGGCAGGCTTCGACAGCGTGCTGGCGATGTACCACGACCAGGGCCTGCCGGTGCTGAAGTATTCGGGCTTCGAGCAGGCGGTGAACCTGACCCTGGGTCTGCCCTACCCGCGCGTGGCGGTGGACCATGGCACCGCGCTGGACCTTGCCGGCCGCGGCATTGCCGATCCTTCCAGCCTGCAGGCGGCAACGACGTTGTGTGCGCAGCTTGCGCGGCAACGTACACTGAGCGCATGAATTCCCCGCATTCCCCCTCCGGCCCGGTGTTCACCGCCCCGGCCAAGAAGCAGCTTGGCCAGCATTTCCTGGCCGACCGCCACTACATCGACAAGATCGTGATGGCGGTCAACCCGAAAGACGGTGACCGCCTGGTCGAGATCGGCCCCGGCCAGGGCGCGATCACCCTGCCGCTGCTGCGCGTGCATCCGAAACTGACGGTGATCGAGTTCGACCGCGACCTGATCGCGCCGCTGACCGCCGCCGCCGAGCCGCTGGGCGAGCTGACCATCGTCCACCGCGACGTGCTGCGCGTGGACTTCACCGAGCTGGCTGCCGGCCAGCCGATCCGCCTGGTCGGCAACCTGCCCTACAACATCTCCTCGCCGATCCTGTTCCATGCACTGGAACATGCGGCGGTGATCCGCGACATGCACTTCATGCTGCAGAAGGAAGTGGTCGACCGCATGGCCGCCGGCCCCGGCAGCAAGGTGTACGGCCGGCTCAGCGTGATGCTGCAGGCCTACTGCCAGGTGACCTCGCTGTTCGTGGTGCCGCCGGGCGCGTTCCGGCCGCCGCCGAAGGTCGATTCGGCCGTGGTGCGGCTGGTGCCGCGTGACCCGGCCACGATCAACATCCACGACCACAAGCGTTTCGCCGAGGTGGTCAAGGCCGCCTTCGGGCAGCGCCGCAAGACCCTGCGCAACGCCCTGAACAACGTGGTGTCCGCCGAACAGTTCGTTGCCGCCGGCGTGCGTCCCGATGCCCGCGCCGAACAGCTGGACGTGGCCGAATTCATCGCTTTGGCCAATGCCTCCTGATTACACTGCCGGTATGGAAGACGCTGACGTTTATGCCATCTCCGTCGAAGTCGCACCGCGCTTCCTCGACGATCAATCCGCGCCGGAAGACGGGCGCTATGCGTTCGCCTACACGATCCGCATCCACAACCAGGGGCGTGTTGCCGCGCGCCTGGTCGCACGCCACTGGCGCATCACCGATGCCAACGGCCGCGTCGAGCATGTCGATGGTGACGGGGTGATCGGCGAGCAGCCGCGCCTGCGTCCCGGTGAAGACTTCCATTACACGTCCGGTGTCATGCTGGGGACCGATCACGGGACCATGCAGGGCCACTACGACATGGTCGCCGACGACGGCACCGAATTTGCCGCGCCGGTCGCACCTTTCGTGCTGGCCATCCCGCGTACCCTGCACTGACACGGAGGCCGAACGATGAGTGTGTGGGCGATCGGCGACCTGCAGGGCTGCTATGACGTCACCCAGCGACTGCTGGAGAAGATCCGTTTCGACCCGGCGCAGGACACCCTGTGGTTCTGCGGCGACCTGGTCAACCGCGGTGGCCAGTCACTGGAAACGCTGCGGCTGGTGCATTCGCTGCGCGAGCACAGCGTGGTGGTGCTGGGCAACCATGACCTTTCGCTGCTGGCCGTCGGTGCGCGCACCGAAGAGGAACAGCGCAAGGTCAACCCGGACCTGCTGCGCATCGTGCAGGCCGAGGACCGCGACGAACTGCTGGACTGGCTGCGCCTGCAGAAGCTGGTGCACGTGGACCGCGAGCTGGGCTGGATGATGGTGCACGCCGGCCTGGCGCCGAAATGGACCACGCAGATGGCCGAGAAGCATGCGGCCGAAGTCGAGGTGCAGCTGCACGGCGCCGGCTACCGCAAGCTGTTCCGCAAC
Source organism: Stenotrophomonas sp. 93052_Sma (assembly GCF_056481145.1). Taxonomy (NCBI): domain Bacteria; kingdom Pseudomonadati; phylum Pseudomonadota; class Gammaproteobacteria; order Lysobacterales; family Lysobacteraceae; genus Stenotrophomonas; species Stenotrophomonas sp. 93052_Sma. Next base: position 854,280 of record NZ_CM151134.1, on the reverse strand, counting down.
ATGTACGGCGACAAGCCGAGCTGGGCACCGAACCTGTCCGGCTACGACCGCTCGCGCGATCATCAACGTGCTCACCCGCATGCGCTACTGCACCCCGCGCGGGCGCATCGGCATCGAGGACAAGGGCACGCCGGGCACCCAGGAACAGGGGCTGTATCCCTGGTTCGAAGTGCCGGGCCGGGTCGAGCGTGACCTCAAGGTGGTCTGCGGCCACTGGTCGGCGCTGGGCCTGACCATCACCCAGGGCGTGCACGCCATCGACACCGGCGCGGTCTGGGGCGGCAAGCTGACCGCGATCCAGCTCGATACCGATGAACTGCGCGTGGTACAGGTGCCAGGCCGCGATGTACCGGCACCCGTGCCCAACGCCCGCCCGCCAGCGCGCCCGGCGCGCGAGCGCCCGGCTGCACCGGCGCAGGGCAAGGAACAGGGCGGCGGCAATGCTCCGGCCGCCAACCCGGGCAACCGCGGCCCGCGCCGTCGTCGTCGCCGTGGTGGTGGTGGTGGCTCCGGCGGTCCCAACAACAACAGCACCCCGCCGCAGGCATGACGCGGCACGGCTGGGCACCATGGACGGTGCTGCTGCTGACGCTGGCCCTGGCCAGCGGCTGCCAGCCCGGCTCGCCGACTGCTCCCACGGCTGCGGACAGCGCTGAACGCACACCGACGCCACCACAGGCGCCTTCGCCGCCACTGGTGGCTGCGGCGCGCGCGCAGATCGGCGTCACCACCCGCTACGACCCTGCCTATCAAGTGCTGGCCTATCCCGGCGGCGACGTGCCACTGGATCGCGGCGTGTGCACCGATGTGGTGGTGCGCGCCCTGCGCAGCCAGGGCCTGGACCTGCAGGCACGCGTGCATGAAGACATGCGCGGCAACTTCAGTGCCTATCCGGCGATCTGGGGCCTGTCACGGCCGGACCGCAACATCGATCATCGTCGTGTACCGAACCTGATGCGCTGGTTCGAACGGCAGGGCTGGCAGCAACCGATCACCGCCCTCGCCACCGACTATGCGGCCGGTGACATCGTTGCCTGGAAGCTCAACGGCAACGGCCTGCTGCACGTGGGCATCGTCTCCGACCGGCAGCTGGCCGATGGCACGCCGCTGGTGCTGCACAACATCGCGCGGCACCCGCGAAGAGAACCTGCTGTTCCGGCACGCCATCATCGGGCATTACCGGATGCCGTAGGCAATCCTGTAGAGCCGAGCCATGCTCGGCTACGGGATGTGTCCGGCAACAGCAGCCGAGCATGGCTCGGCTCTACAGATGGGCGGCGGTCAACGGCGCACGTAGTGCACGAAGCGGAACGCGTACGCGTGACGTTCGTCGGCCGGATGCGGCTCGCTGCTCACTTCCCGCCAGTCCTGCACGTCCACTTCGGGGAAATGGGTATCGGCGGGGACTTCGGCATCCACCCAGGTCAGGTACAGGTCACTGGCCTGGTCCAGCAGCTGGTGGAAGATCTCGCCGCCGCCGATGATGCATAGCTCGCTGGCGCCCTCGCCTTCGGCAATCGCCTTCGCCTCGTCCAGCGACGCCACCGCGCGCATGCCCTCGAACGGCACCTGGCCGCTGCGGGTCAGCACCAGGTTGGTCCGCCCCGGCAGCACGCGGCCGATCGACTCGGCCGTCTTGCGCCCCATCAGGATCGGCTTGCCCAGGGTGAGCGCCTTGAAGTGCTTGAAATCATCCGGCAGGTGCCAGGGCATGGCATTGCCCTGGCCGATGCCACGGTTGCGGTCCAGCGCCACGATCATCGACAGCTTCATTGCTACCACCTCCTCAGCTGGCGTCGATCTGCAGGCGTTCGCAGGCAGCGTTCGCGGCACTGGCGGCCTGCAACGCCGCAGCCAGCGCAGGGTTGGACGTGGACCGCTCATCCAGGCCACCGAGGATCTTCTGCTTCTGCGCCTCTTCGATATCCTTCAGGCCCGATCCTGACAGGATGTCTGCCGACAGCGCAGCGATATCGTCGCTGGTGCCGCGCGCCAGGAACGCCTTCAGCTGGTCGTTGGAATAGACGGTGGCCAGACCCTGTTCAAGCTCACGCTGATACGCCGGGTTCTCGACGCCCGCCTTCAGGTGCTCGGTCATCGCCGTGTACATGCCGGTTACCGCCTCACGCATCTGCGCCCGGCAGCCTTCCGGAACATCCTGGGGCATCATCGTGCTGCCGTTGAATGCCCCGGCGAACGCCTGCACTTCCTCGCGCATGTGCTTGTGCACGATCTGCTCGTTGACCTGCCTGGCCAACGACAGCGCATCGGCCGGTCCGGCCTGCACCATGGCCAGCGGCAGCATGCCGCACAGCGCCAGCAGGCCGCTGGAAATCAGGCGGGTACTCATACCGCCACCGGCGCCTTGATGACCGGGTGCGGATCGTAGCCGTCGATGCGGATGTCGTCGAACTGGAAGCCGAACAGGTCGGTCACCTCCGGGTTCAACCACAGCGCCGGCAGCGCGCGCGGTTCACGCGACAGCTGCTCGCGCGCCTGCTCGAAGTGGTTCGAATACAGGTGCGCATCGCCCAACGTGTGCACGAAGTCACCCACGCCCAGGCCGGTGGCCTGCGCCACCATGTGGGTCAGCAACGCGTAGCTGGCAATGTTGAACGGCACGCCGAGGAAGATGTCGCCGCTGCGCTGGTACAGCTGGCAGCTGAGCTTGCCGTCCACCACGTAGAACTGGAACAGGTTGTGGCACGGCATCAGCGCCATCTGCGAGAGCTCGCCCACGTTCCAGGCGCTGACCACCAGCCGGCGCGAGTCGGGGTTGCGCTTGATCTCGTCCACCAGCCATTGCATCTGGTCGATCTCACCGCCATCGGCGGTAGCCCAGCTGCGCCACTGCTTGCCGTAGACCGGGCCGAGGTCGCCGTTCTCGTCGGCCCACTCGTCCCAGATCCGCACCTGGTTGTCCTTCAGGTAGCCGATGTTGGTGTCGCCCTTCAGGAACCACAGCAGCTCGTGGATGATCGAGCGCAGGTGCAGTTTCTTGGTGGTGACCAGCGGGAAGCCTTCGGCCAGGTTGAAACGCATCTGCCAGCCAAACACGCTGCGGGTGCCGGTGCCGGTGCGATCGCTCTTCTCGGCGCCGTGTTCCAGCACGTGCGAGAGCAGGTCCAGGTAAGCCTTCATGCCTTGCCCTCGGCAGCTACCAGCGGCTGCGGCTGCAGTACCGGCGCGCGGCGCGACATCACCAGCAGCACCAGACCGAAGGCGATCAGCGGCAAGCTGAGGATCTGGCCACGGGTCAGCCAGTCGAAGGCCACGTAGACGCCGTTGTCGGGCATGCGCACAAACTCCACCGCGAAGCGGAACAGGCCGTACATCAGCGCGAACAGGCCACCGACCAGGTAGCGATGACGCGGCTTGGCAGACACCGTCCACAGCACGACGAACATCACCAGGCCTTCCAGCAACGCCTCATACAGCTGCGAGGGATGGCGGGCGAACTGGTTCAATGCGCCGGTGGCGAACTGCGCCTGCAGCGTCGCGTGGTCAAGCTGGTTCAGCGGCGCCGGCAGGCCGGACGGGAACACCACGCCCCAGCTACCGTCGGTGTACTTGCCCCACAGCTCGGCACCGATGAAATTGCCGATACGGCCGAAGCCCAGGCCCAGCGGCACCAGCGGCGCCATGAAGTCCATGGTGTCGAAGAAATGCAGCTTGTGCTTGCGCGACCACCACCAGCAGGCGGCAATCACGCCCAGCAGGCCGCCGTGGAAACTCATGCCGCCATCCCAGACCTTGAACAGCAGCAGCGGGTTATGCAGGAAATCGCCCAGCGCGTAGAACAGCATGTAGCCGATGCGCCCGCCCAGCACCACGCCGAGCATGGCGTAGAACAGCAGGTCGGAGAAGCCGTTGGCATCGACACCCGGCAGGCGCCCGTCAGCGATGCGCTTGCGGCCCAGCAGCCAGGCCGCAGTGAAGCCGAGCAGGTACATGATGCCGTACCAGTGCACCTTGATCGGCCCCAGCGAGAGGGCGATGGGGTCGATGTCGTGGAAATAGATCATGGAAGGTGCCTTGCGGTTGAACGCCTATTCTCGGGCCAGTGCCGCCCCGGCTCAACCAAGGAGCTGGGGCGAGTTCGGCAACGCGTCATCGTTCGACCGCGTCGAGGCCGGAAAGTGCCCTTCGATCAGGCTGGAGACCTCGTCGATGGCATCCTGCAGCGCTTCCACCGGATGGGAACCACGCAGGCCCTCGCGCAGGTGGGTGCAGACCCGCTGCCACTGTGCCGGGCTGACCCGGCCGTGCAGGCCCCGGTCGGCAACGATCTCGATCGCGTGATCGGCCAGCAGCAGGTAGATCAGTACACCGTTGTTGTGGGTGGTATCCCAGGTGCGCAGGCGGGCAAAGGCATGCTCGGCGGCCTGGCGCGGGGTCACCCTGTGCCACAGCGCCCCCAGCGGCAGGTCCGCTTCCACCGCGAACATCACCTGCCCACCGTGGCGCTGCTCACCGGCCGCGATGGCCTCGGTGATCGCCTGCAATGTGGCGGGCGGGAACGCGCGCCGTACCGACGGCGAAAACACGTGCCGACATAGACGTTGGATCATCACCAGCCCCCCGAAGCACCGCCACCACCGGAGCGGCCACCACCGCCACCCCAGCCGCCACCACCACCAAATCCACCGCCCCCGCCGAAGCCGCCTCCGCCGCCCCAGCTGCCACCGCCCCAGCCGCCGCCACCGGCAAAGCGGCCCGGATGGCCGGAGAGCATGGCCACGATCAGCCCTACGATGCCGGCCAGGCCACTGGCCAGCAGCGTGGACGTGAACAGGAACGCCGCCAGCGCTGCACCGGCGCCGCCGAGCAGGCCGCGCAGCGGGCGCGGCACGCGCGAGAACACGCCGCGCAGGATGCTGCCGGCGAACACACCGATGAACAGCGCTAGGAACCAGGTATCGCCACCACTGCTGGGCTCACGCCCGCGATGGCCGCTGACCGGTGCCGGCAGCGTTTCGCCGTCGATCAGCTTGACCAGCACCGCCGTGGCGTCGGTGATGCCACCGGCGTAGTCGCCGCTGCGGAAGCGCGGCACCAGGTATTCCTGGATGACCCGGTTGGCGATGGCATCGGGAATGGCGCCTTCCAGACCGTAGCCCGGCTCGATGCGCACGCGCCGGTCGTCCTTGGCCACCACCAGCAGCACCCCGTCATCCACGCCCTTGCGGCCGATCTGCCACTGGTCGAAGACCCGCGTGGTGTACTGCGCGATGTCCTCCGGCTGGGTGCTGGGCACCACCAGCACCTGCAGCTGGCTGCCCTTGCGCTGCTGCAGGTCAGCCGCCTGCTGCACCAGTGCCTGTTTCTGCGTGGTGTCCAGCGTGCCGGTGGTATCGACCACCGGCGAATCCAGCGCCGGAATCGGCGCCAGCTGCTGCGCCTGCGACGCCAGCGGCAGCCACAGCAGCAGGGCCAGCAGCGCAGTGGCCAGGCGCATGGGTCAGTGACCCGGCTGCGGTGCCGGCTGCTGCTGCGGCGCGTTGCCGAAATCGACCGCCGGCGCGTTGGAGATCTGCGCTTCGTTGTCCACCGTGAAGTTCGGCTTGGTCTTGTAACCGAAGATCTTGGCGGTGATCACCTGCGGGAACGAGCGGATGTAGGTGTTGTAGTCCTGCACCTGCTGGATGTAGCGGCCGCGGGCGACGGTGACCCGGTTCTCGGTACCTTCCAGCTGCGCCTGCAGGTCGCGGAAGTTCTGGTTGGACTTCAGTTCCGGATAGTTCTCGGTGACCACCAGCAGCCGCGACAGCGCGCTGCCAAGTTCGCCCTGGGCCTGCTGGAACTGCTTGAGCGAGGCTTCGTCGTCGGCGTTGACGTTGATCTGGCCGACGCGCGAACGGGCGTTGGTGACTTCGGTCAGCACGCGCTCTTCCTGGCTGGCGAAGCCCTTCACGGTCTGCACCAGGTTGGGCACCAGGTCGGCGCGGCGCTTGTACTGGTTGATGACCTCCGACCAGCTGGCCTTGACCGCTTCATCCTTCTGCTGGATGGCGTTGTAGCCGCAGCCGGAGAGCAGGGAGGCCAACAGCATCAGGGGCAGGACACGGGTGAACAGGCGCATGGCGGAGGTTCCGGGTGGGCTTGGCGCCGAGCATGCCATGGTTCGGGTGAAAGACCGGCCATCGGGCGCCGCCCCCTCCGCGGTGGTTGGCGGGCTCTCTGTGGTTGGCCGGGAGGGTGGGTTGGCTGGGGGGCGCTGCAAGTACGTCCATGTAAGCTCGATCGCCGCATCCATGCGGCTCACGCCCCCAGCCAACCCACCCTCCCGACCAGGGACAATTTCCTGCCACCGCGGGAAAGATCAGAAAAAAGCAAAAGCAAAAGCAAAAGCCGGTTCTTCAGGCATTCGTGTCGACCAAGGTCGACACCTGCCAAAGCAGAACGACGTTCCGACAGACCGCGGGAATCTGTCGAAGGCGGGGTGGGTCCGGTTGAGGGGGCGTGAGCCGCATGGATGCGGCGACCGAGCTTACATGGACGTACTTGCAGCGTCCCCCTCAACCGGACCCACCCCGCCAACCCACGGAATGCAGGCTTTTGCCGTTGACGTTGACGTTGATTCGGCGGGTGCAGGGCTGCAAGCCCTGCCGGAATCCAACACTCCTCAGCAAGCCTCGGCCACCGCAGTGCGCGGACGCCCCAGCCATGCCAGCAGCAACCCCGAGGCCGCCAGCAGGCCACCGGCCACCGGAATCGCGGCGTAGCCCAGGCCCGAACTGATCACCGCACCGCCCAGCGCCGCACCCACGGCATTGCCCAGGTTGAACGCACCGACGTTGATCGACGACGCCAGTCCCGGCGCCTCGCTGGCCGCCTGCATCACTCGGATCTGCAACGGCGGCACGATGGCGAAAGTCGCCGCGCCGAACAGCAGCACGCCCAGCGCCGCCGTGGCGTGATTCATGAAGGCCAGCGGCAGCACGAACATCAACACGGCCAGGACCGCCAGCAGGATGCGGGTGGCGCCATCCAGCGACCAGTCGGCCATGCGCCCGCCGATGCCGTTGCCGAAGGTGAAGCCGATGCCGATCAGCGCCAGCGACATCGCGATGAAGGCGTTGGAGGCACCGGTCAGCTCGGTCAGCACCGGCGCCACGTAGGTGTAGAGGGTGAACATCGCGCCGGCGCCAAGCACGGTGGTAGCCATCGCCAGCAGCACCTGCGGCTGCAGGATCGCTCTCAGTTCGCGGCGCACGTCCGGGCGCGGCCCCGGCGCGGATGCCGGCAGTGCGAGGCCGAGCGCGGTGATCGCGACCAGGCCCAGCACCGCAGTACCGGCGAAGGACAGGCGCCAGCCGAGCTGCTGGCCCACCCAGGTGGCCAACGGCACACCGCCGATGTTGGCGATGGTCAGGCCCATGAACATGGTGGCCACGGCGGCAGCCTGCTTGTCCTTCGGCACCAGGCTGGCGGCAACCACCGCACCGATGCCGAAGAAGGCACCGTGATTGAGGCTGGTGACCAGACGCGACAGCAACAGCAGGCCGTAGTTCGGGGCCAGTGCCGAGAGCAGGTTGCCGACCACGAAGATCGACATCAGCAGCATCAGCGCGGTGCGCTTGCCAAACCGTCCCATCAGCAGGGTCATCACCGGCGCGCCCAGCATCACGCCCACGGCATAGGCGGTGATCAGCATGCCGGCGGTTGGAATGTTCACGCCGACGCCGTCGGCAATGACAGGCAGCAGGCCCATCGGCGCGAATTCAGTGGTGCCGATGGCGAAGGCGCCGACGGCAAGGGCCAACAAGGCGGCTCTGGAGTTCATGGGGTCATCCTGCGTGGGGCAGGTCCTGGAAAAGAGCGCGTAGCCTGCGCGCTTTGTCGGCCCGGATTAAGCCTCGCCCCGGGAAAACACTGTTGACCCCAATTCACAGCTGGCGGGAACCTCCCCGCCGGGCATGGCCCGGCGAGCCCAATGGGTCCCATAACGCAGAACCCCCGGCGCTGGCCGGGGGTTCTGGGACACACATTTGCCTGTGATCTGCTTACCAGTCGCCAGCACCCGGCACGTGGTGATCGCGTGCGCGGCGGCGCATCAGCAGGTTCAGCCATTCCACCAGCACCGAGAAACCCATGGCCGCATAGATGTAGGGCTTGGGCACGTGCACGTCCAGGCCATCCAGGATCAGCACCGCACCGATCAGCAGGATGAAGGCCAGTGCCAGCATCTTCACGGTCGGGTTTGCGTCGATGAAGCGGCCCAGCGGGTTGGCGGCCAGCAGCATCACCAGCACCGACAGCAGGATGGCGGCGACCATCACCGGGATGTGATCGGCGATGCCGACGGCGGTGATCACCGAGTCCAGCGAGAACACGATGTCGATGATGGCGATCTGCAGGATGACCATGCCGAATACACCCGAGGCCTTGCTGGTGGCCGGGTTCTCGTCTTCGCCACCGGTGATCAGCTCCTTGATCTCCATGTAGCCCTTGATGATCAGGAACAGGCCACCGACGATCAGCACCAGGTCGCGGATGGAGATGCCCATACCAGCCACGGTGAACAGGTTGGCGGACATGTGCGCCAGATAGGCCAGCGACACCAGCAGGGCGATGCGGGTGATGCAGGCCACGGCGATGCCGAGCTTGCGCGCGAACGGGCGACGCTCTTCCGGCAGCTTGCTGACCGCGATGGAAATGAACACCAGGTTGTCGATGCCGAGCACGATTTCCAGTGCGCTCAGGGTGAACAGGGTCACCCAGGCATTGGGGTCGGCGAGGAACTCAAAGGACATGGAAACTCTTCAGGGCAGTGGGGGAATGGGGATCAGCCGTAATTGCCGGCCATTGCATGCGGGACCACGACCAGCGCCCAGCACAGAAGCACGTTCATCATCAGCACGAACACTGCCGCCGAACCCATGTCCTTGGCGCGGCCGGCCAGCTCGTGGATCTCGCTGCCGTAACGTTCGATCACCGCCTCGATGGCCGAGTTGGCCAGTTCCATCGCCAGCACCAGCAGCATCGAGCCGATCAGCAGCGCACGCTCGACCGGGGTCTGGCCCAACCAGACCGCGACCGGGGTCAGCAGGATCAGCAGGTAGACCTCCAGCCGGAACGAGGACTCATGCAGCCAGGCGGCGCGCAGGCCCTGCCAGGACCAGCGCGCGGCCTGGAAGATGCGGCGCGGGCCGCGGGGCAGATGGCCGAACTGATCAGCCACGGGTGGAACATCCAGCAACAGGGGCGCGGCGCAGCGACCGCTCAGACGCACGGCAGGGAATCATGGGTGCACAGGGATAGGCAGATGGCCGCCATTTTGCCACAAGGCCGCCAGCCGCATCCCGGCACCGGCCCGGTGAATGGACTGCCAGGGGCAAGCCCCGGCCCGCCCCAGCTTCTATGATGGCTTTCCCCTTCCCTGCTGGAGCGCCTGATGTCCCGTCGCCGTACCTGCCTGCTGATGCTGGGCCTGCTGACCGCCGCCCCCCTGGCCCAGGCGCTGAGCCCGGCCAAGCCGCCGCGCGTGCCCGAGCAGGTCTCCAACGTGGCCTGGGCCGGCGACATGGCCCACTTCGCCAGCGCCGACCAGGCCAGCCCGCCGCCGCGTGGTGGCATCGAGTTCATCGGCAGCTCCTCGATTCGCTTCTGGGAGAGCCTGGCCACCGACTTCCCCGGCCAGCCGGTGTTCAACCGCGGCTTCGGCGGCTCGGAAGTCCGCGACAGCACCTGGTACGCCGGCCGCATCGTGGTGCCGTATGCGCCATGCAAGGTGTTCTTCTACGCCGGCGACAACGACCTCAACAGCGGCCGCAGCGCCGTGCAGGTGCGCGACGATGTGGTTGCCTTCGTGCAGCGCGTGCATCGCGACCTGCCGAAGACGAAGGTGGAGTACCTGTCGATCAAGCCAAGCCCGTCGCGCGCACCTGCTGCCGGCGATCAACGAGGCCAACACGCTGATCAAGGCCGCGCTGGCCAAGCTGCCCAATACCGGCTTCACCGACGTCTACACGCCGATGCTGGGCGCCGACGGCCAGCCGGATGCGTCGCTGTTCCGCGAGGACATGCTGCACATGACCCCGGCCGGCTATGCGATCTGGACCAAGGCGCTGGCGCCGAAGGTGAAGTGCAACTGAGCAACCCCATCCACGCATGGCGTGGATCTACTGCGGATCGCGGGAAACTGTCGAAGGCGGGGCGGTGTGGGTTTGCAGGACCGTTGGCGCCATGGATGGCGCCATCGAGCCCCCATGGACGGGTTTACGGCGTGTCCTGCAAACCCACACCGCCCCGCCATTTCACGGAATGCCCGCTTTTGATGTTGATGTCGCCTCGGCGGGTGCCGGGCGCAGCCCGGCAAAAGCCCTCTACCGGAAGATCACCGTGGCCTCGGTGCCCTGACCCGGCTCGCTGGCCAGGCTGACCTTCCAGCCAAAGCGATCGCACAGCCGGCGCACGATCGACAGGCCCAGGCCGGTGCCCTGCGGGCGGCTCGGCTCGGCGCGGTAGAACGGCTCGAAGGCCCGCGACAGTGCGTCGGCCGACATGCCGATACCGGTATCGCGCACCACAACCCGATCGTTGTGCACATGCACGTCGATGCGCCCCTCATCGGTGTAACTGCACGCGTTGCGCACCAGGTTGCTGACCACCACCTGCAGCACCCGCGGCGGCGCATGCAGCTGCACCGGGCCATCGCTGTGCAGATGCACCGACACCGGGCGCGTACCCAGCAGTTCGTTGGCGTTGTCCACTTCGTAGCGGACGATGTCATTGACGTCGAACAGCTCGACCTGGGGTTCGACGTCGGCCTCGCGGGCCAGGATCAGGAAGGCATCGATCACCGCCTCCATGTCACGGCCGGCACGCTGGATGCGCTGCAGGCTGCGGCGCAGGCGCGGCTCCAGGCTGTCATCGCCCAGCGCCATGTCGCTGGCCACGCGGATGACGGTCAGCGGTGTGCGCAGTTCATGGCTGGCATCGCGGGTGAAATTGCGCTCGCGCGCCACGTGCGCGCTGACCCGGTTGGCCAGCGAATGCAGTGCGGCCGCCAGCTGGCGGGTCTCGCCCTGCATGTCCGCCGGCAGCTTGTTCGGCTCCAGGTCGGCCGCCTCCGGGTGGCCCGGGTCCCAGCGCGAGACGCGCCGCGCCAGCCAGTTCACCGGCGATACCAGGCGCTTGGACGCACGATAGGTGACCCAACTGGCGCCATACACCGCCAGCAGGGTCAGCAGCACCGGCACGATGCCGAACCAGAACGCCAGCATCTCCGCACGCGAACGCAGGAATACCAGGTAGAGGCGGCCGGCCGGGCGCACATCGACCAGCACCAGCTGGTCGTCCTTGGGCAGTTCGTGGAAGCCGGGCTCCAGGTTGCGCAGATTGGCCGGCAACGACAGGGCCGACTGCCCGCTTTCCAGCAGGTAGCCACGGATGTTCTGGGTGTTGGGTGGCGGCTGCACCGGCGAGGCCTCGTGCAGCGTCCAGAAGTACGCCGCCTCCTCGCGCAGGGCGGCGCCGACCAGGCTGTGCTTGATCACCAGCGAAACCAGCCACGCACCGAGCAGGATGCCCAGGCTGGCCAGCACTGCCTGCAGGATGAAAGCGATACGGATCTTGCGCGGCAGGCCGTGCGGCATTGCGGGGTCCCGGTCAGAGCGCTGCGATTATAGGCAGCGCACCGCGCCGTTGGGATGCACGGGCGATGACCGGCGGCACTGCCGGACGGTCATCCCCTGCCCTTGTGCCTGGCCGCAGCCCGGCCCGGCCTGCGGCTGCACCGGCGCGGGCCTGCTCAGGCCATCGGCTGGGCGATGTCGGCAATGCGGTAGCCGGCACTCTGCACGGTATGCAGCAGCGGACGGTCGAACGGCTTGTCGATGATCTTGCGCAGGTTGTACAGGTGGCTGCGCAGGGTGTCCGAATCCGGCAGGCCGTTGCCCCAGATCTCGCGTTCGATCTCCTGGCGGGTGACCACGCGCGGCGATTCGCGCATCAGGATGGTCAGCAGGCGCAGGCCGATCGGCGACAGCTGCAGCTCGGTACCGGCACGGGTGGCACGCATGCTGACCGGATCGAGCACCAGGTCGGCGACCTTCAGCACTTCCGAACCGACCTGGCGACGCTCGCGGCGGATCAGCGCGCGCAGGCGGGCTTCCAGCTCCTGGATCGCGAACGGCTTGGTCAGGTAGTCATCGGCGCCGAAACCGAGGCCGGTGAGCTTGTCGTCCAGCGTGTCGCGTGCCGTGAGCATCAGCACCGGGGTGGACTTGCGCGCATCGTTGCGCAGGCGACGGCACACTTCGATGCCATCCAGGCGCGGCAACATCAAGTCGAGCACCACGACGTCATAGCTGTTCTCCGCCGCAAGGCGGTAGCCATCCAGGCCGTCCTGTGCATAGTCGACTTCGAAGCCGCGACCTTCCAGGTATTCCCCGATCATCTCGGAGATGTTGCGGTTGTCTTCGACCACCAGCACCAAGCCGGAGGTCTCCTTCGTCTGACGCATGTGATTCCCTCTAACTTCAGCTTTGTGAAACATGCCGGATCGACGGTGGACGCGATGTGAAGTTCCGTCAAGAGGTAAACAAACGGTTCAGAGCAGCGGTCTGAGCAGCGGCCAGACGTTGTCCAGCACCTTCGGCTGCGCCTGTGCGGTCGGGTGCAGGCCGTCGGCCTGCATCATGCCCGGCTGCAGGGCCACGCCCTCCAGCAGGAAGGGCAGCAGCGGCAACTTGTACTGCGTGGCCAGCGCCTTGTAGGCCGCCGCAAGGCGCTGGCGATAGGCTGGCCCGTAATTGGGCGGCACGTCGATGCCCAGCAGCAGCACCTTGGCACCGGCCTTCTGGCTGGCCTGCACCATCTTTTCCAGGTTGCCCTGCACCTGCGCCGGGGTCAGCCCGCGCAGTGCGTCATTGCCGCCGAGGGCAATCACCACCACGGTCGGCTTTTCCTTCGCCAGCAGGCCGGGCAGGCGGGTCAGCGCGCCAGCGGTGGTCTCCCCGCTCATGCTGGCGTTGACGATGCGCGCCGGCGTTTTCGACTGCTGCGTGACCCGCTGCTGCAGCAGGCTCACCCAGCCGGCGTCGGCAGGGATATTGTGGGCAGCACTGAGGCTGTCGCCGAGCACCAGCACGGTGCCAGCCGGACCTTTGGCACACGCCAGCCCGGGCAGCAGCAGGAACCCTAGCAGCAGCACCATCATCACGCCGGCTCGCCGGCTCCATCCCGTCTTGCGCATTGGAGTCTCCTCATCGACAGCCTGTCCCCCCGCAGCGCGTCCGTTGCCATCGCCGTCGACCGGGTCGGCAAATCCGTGCAGGGCCCGGAGGGTGAAGTCCACATACTGGACAACATCACCCTGACCGTCCATGAAGGGACCAGCGCGGCCATCGTCGGCGCCTCCGGTTCCGGCAAGACCACCCTGCTCGGCCTGCTGGCCGGGCTGGACCTGCCCAGCCGCGGCCGCATCGCGCTGGCCGGCCAGGACCTGGCGGCGCTGGACGAGGAGGCCCGCGCCCAGCTGCGCGCGCGTGAAGTCGGCTTCGTGTTCCAGAGCTTCCATCTGCTGCCGGCACTGACCGCCGCCGAGAATGTCGCGCTGCCGCTGGAACTGGCCGGGCGCGAAGACCGGGCGCGGGTCGAAGAAGTGCTGGCCCAGGTCGGCCTGGCCCATCGCGCCCGCCACTATCCGCGCCAGTTGTCGGGCGGCGAGCAGCAGCGCGTGGCACTGGCACGTGCCTTCGTCACCCGCCCGCGCATTCTGTTCGCCGACGAACCGACCGGCTCGCTGGACCACGCCACCGGCCAGCACATCAGCGACCTGCTGTTCGAACTCAACGCCGGCAGCGGCACCACCCTGGTGCTGGTCACTCACGACCTGCGCCTGGCCCAGCGTTGCCAGTACATCCACCGCATCGACGACGGCCGCCTGCTGCCGGTCGAGCGTGGGGCGCAGGCATGAACCTGCTGCAACACGCGTGGCGCGCTGCGCCGCGAGGCGCTGGCCGGCGACCTGCTGACCGTGTTCGCCGCGCTGGTGCTGGGCGTGGCGGTGATGACCGCAGTCGGCACGCTGGTGAACCGGGTCAACCTGGCACTGACCGGCAGCGCAGCGGAAATGCTAGGCGGCGACCTCGGCATCGCCGGGCGCGATGACCCGCCGCAGGCGTTCGCCGACGAGGCGCAGCGGCGCGGACTGGCCTACACCCGTATCGCCAGCTTCGGCAGCGTGCTCTTCAACGGTGATGCCAGCCAGATGGCCAGCATCAAGGCGGTGCAGGCGGGCTATCCGCTGCGTGGCACGCTGCGGGTGCGGGCCACGCCCGGGGGCGCCCTGATCGACAACGCCGGCATGCCGGCCAAAGGCCAGGCCTATGCCGACCCACGCCTTCTCCAGGGGCTGGGACTGAAGGCCGGTGACGACCTTGAATTCGGCGCTGGCACGCTGCGCATCGCCGGCATCATCGAGGCCGAGCCGGATACCGGCGGCGACCTGCTTACGCTTTCCCCCACCCTGCTGGTCAACCGCGCCGATGTGGAAGGCACCGGCCTGCTCGGTCCGGGTAGCCGCATCAACTACCGGCTGATGTTCGCCGGAGCAGCAGAACCGATCGCGGCACTTCGGCAATGGCTGCTGCCGCAGGTGAAGGGCCTGCGCCTGCTGAGTGTGGACGACACCCAGCGTGGCGTGCGCCAGGCGTTCGACCTGGCCGGGCGCTTCCTCGGCCTCAGCGCGCTGCTGGCGGTATTGCTGGCCGGTGTTGCCACGGCGCTGGCGGCGAACCGCTTCGCCCTGCGCCGCATCGACCAGGTGGCGATCCTGCGCTGCCTGGGCGCGCCAGCGCGACATCCTGTCCGGTCTGGCACTGCAGCTGCTGATGCTGGCGGTGCCGGCCTGCGCACTCGGCATCGGCCTGGGCATGGCGGCGCAGGAAGGCCTGGTGCAGGTGCTGGGCAGCCTGGTGCCGCAGCGCCTGCCGCTGCCCGAGGCAATGCCTGCGCTGACCGGTGCCGGCATCGGGCTGTTGCTGCTGTTCGGCTTCGGCCTGCCGCCGCTGCTGCGCCTGCGCGGGGTGCCGCCGATGCGGGTGCTCAACCGTTCCTTCGCCGCCCTGCCGCCGGCCTCGCTGCTGGCCTACGTGGCTGCCCTGGCGGCCAGCCTGCTGCTGGCGGTGCAGGTCACCGGTGATCTCAAGCTGGCGCTGTGGGTGCTGGGCGGGTTGGCCGCGCTGGCGGTGGCGGCCGGCGTGGTCGGCTTCGTGCTGCTGCAGCTGCTGCGCGGCCTGCAGCACCGCCTGCATGGCCACTGGCGGCTGGGACTGGCCGCGCTGACCCGGCGCCGGATGCTGGCGGTGATGCAGCTGGTGGGGCTGTCGCTGTCGCTGTGCGCGCTGTTGCTGCTGGCGGTGACCGGCCCCGGCCTGCTGCAGCAGTGGCGCGAGCGACTGCCCGCGGATACGCCGAACTACTTCCTGATCAACATCCAGCCCGAACAGCGCGACAGCGTGCTGGCCGCACTGCGTGGACTGGGCGCCAACGACGCCAGCATCGAACCGATGGCCACTGGCCGCCTGATCGCGATCAACGGCAAGCCGCCGCTGCGCGTGGACCGCTCGCCTGAGCAGAACGGGCAGCCGGCACAGGGCGAAGGCCAGCGCGATGACGACGACGAGAACCGGCCGTTGAACTTCAGCTGGCGCAGCAGCTTCCCGCCGGCCAACACACTGGTCAACGGCACCTTCTGGAAGGCAGACAGCACCGCCGCCGAAGCCTCGGTGGAAATCGGCTGGGCCAAGCGCTACGGCGTGCATCCCGGCGACCGCATCACCATTGCGGTGGGCGAGCAGGAACGCGAGTTCACTGTCACCAGCGTGCGCAAGGCCGACTGGAACACTTTCCGTCCGAACTTCTTCGTGCTGCTGAACCCGAATGCGGTGGGCGATACGCCACACAACCTGCTGTCGGCATTCCATCTACCGGCCGGCAAGGCCGCCGGACTGGGCGAGCTGGTACGCGCGCAGCCGAACCTGTCGTTGCTGGACGTGGATGCGGTGATCTCGCAGGTGCGCGATGTGATGGAACGGGTGGCACAGGCGGTGCAGCTGGTGATGGTGTTCAGTCTGCTGGCCGGCGTGCTGGTACTGCTGGCCGCGCTGCAGGCCACGGCGGGCGAACGGCGCTACGACAGCGCGGTGCTGCGCACGCTGGGCGCGACCCGTCGCCAGCTGCGTGGCGCGGTGCTGGTGGAATTCGGTACGCTGGGCACGCTGGCCGCGTTGCTGGCGGTGGGCGCGGCCGCTGCGATCGGCGTGGCGGTCTCGCAGAAGGTGTTCGAACTGCCGTTGCTGCCGCCGTGGCCGGGCCTGCTGATCGGCGGCGTGGTCGGCATCGGCTTGAGCCTGCTGGCAGGCTGGTGGGGTACGCGCGCGATCCTGCATACGCCACCGGCACTGGCCCTGCGCGAAGCCTGACGCGATCGTGACACGCTCGGGGGGGCGCTATGCTGCGCGCCCCACCCGATCAGATCGTCCGGAAGCGCGGAACGTTGCTCCCGCGCTCCCGAGGTTCAAGGAATGAAGATGAAATACAGCCTCTGTCTGCGCATCCTTCTGGCCAGTTCCCCGCTGCTCACCGCGGTGCTACCCGCAGGCGCCCGCGCGGCGGAGGGCTATGTTCCTGACGCGGTGCAGGCCTTCGTGCTGGAAACGGTGCTGGCTGATGAAGCGCAAGCCTTCCTCGAGGGCCACCCGACCTATCTGGTTCCGGCCAGCGTGTCACGCACGCGCAGCGATGCCGGCGTGGTGGCCGACCTGCGTGCTGAGTTCGACCGGTTCTACCGGGGCCAACCGAAGCCGAGAAAGGAAGTGGCGCACATGGCGATCCTCGTCGCACAGACCGCGCTGCTGCTGCCGGACCGTAGCGCCTGCAGCACGGATCGAGTGCGTTGCCACCAAGCTGTCATGGGCGTCCGCACCCGCGATGACGAGGCCAGCCTGCAGGCCACCTTGCGTGCGTTCCAGGACGCCGGGCTGGACCTGACCACCTTGGGCGAGAAGGCGTCTTGAGTGCACCGCATCCACGCATGGCGTGGATGCAGCGTGCGATCACCGATGGAGAGCGTGCCGAGCAAGCTCGGCACCTACCAGGAGCAGATATCCGGCACGGCACATCCACATCACGCGTGGATGCGGTGTGCGATCACCGGCGAAGAGCCTACCAAGCAAGCTCGGCACCTACCGGAAGCAGGGGTTGGTAGATCCACGCCATGCGTGGATGCGGCTCACAACGCCTGCTGCTTTGCCCAAGCCACGGTCGTATCCATCGCACGCTGCATTCCCGAAAGCGCTGTGAACACGCAGAGCTCGTCCTTGGCATTGTCATCCCCTACCCGGTTGTGGACTTCGGTGTAGTCCGGAGGGCTTTCGAAAATGACGATACGGACGATGTTGCCGCTGATCAGATGCTTGGCGGAGAAAATGGGGTTGGCTTCGCGGTCTTTCGTACCATCGACGAAGAACACGTTGTAATGCGGGCTGCGGAAGTCTTCAGCACGCAGATTGGCCGTCTGGATGCCGGCCGTGAACGCGTCGAGGAAATGCTGTTCGAGACGATCATGAACTGCGGATCGGACAGGTACGTTTCGAACAACTGGCGCTCTTCCACGAGCATCAGCGAACCTCATTTTCGAGCAATGGAATCGCAAGGACACGAACCACGTCGTGACCTGGAGGACCATCAGTGCGGCTCTCGCAGAAGCGAAATCCAGCGAGCATGCCAGCATCTTCGAACACGGAGCGCACGATGTCGATTTCAGCCGAAGCCGCCCTGTCGGATTCGTGCCGACGGTGGCTCCCGAACGCAACCCCTTCGGGGCCTGGATAATAGAAGACGCTTGGAAGCAGGATGCCCTCTTGCGCGTGCAGCTCGAAGTCGGTGAAGCTCAATGCGAGGAACATCTTCGCATCGGCTGAATCACGTGCACGACCGGAAATGCGGACTGTTGAAAGCACGTGACTGCAGAGACTGAGCAGATAGGCCGAGGTCCATCGAGGCCCAAGGCGCTCCAGCACTCCATCAATCCGACTCAAGCGCGAGACAAGTTCCACCTCCTCGAAGTCGTCGATTTCGAGATGGAAACTGTCGATGTCGTCACAGGCTTCGCCGGACAACAGTTGACTACAGAGGTCGGAGAGCTTCATCGGTGGGATGATCAAGGGCGGCGTGGGCAGCCACCCTATCGCACACCCAACCTCCGAGCGGAGGTTTCGAGAGAATGTGGCGAATTACGTCAAAGCGATACGCATCAGGCGCCATGTAACGCGACCCCGAGCATGGATGCCACGTGCAATCGCCGGCGAAGAGCGTGCCGAGCAAGCTCGGCACCTACCAGAAGCGGATACGCGGCGCTGCACCTGACCAGAGGATCTGCGCCATGAGTCGAGCAGGGCTCGACTTACTGGGCCTTTTCCACGTACTTGGCGAACACGTCGTCGATCTGCTTGTCCTTCACCTTCTTGCCGGCCTGGATCTCTTCGGCCTGGGTGAACATCGGGATGATCATCGCCATGCCGTCGATCTTGGTCTTCAGGTGCACCCCCGGGGCCTGGCCGAGGAAGCCATCCCAGCGCTGGCGCACCTTGGCCCAGTATCCGGCGGTGGCCTTCCAGTAGTTGCGCGCCGGGGTGAAGTCGACCTCGGTGGTCTTCACGTAGTCGTTGAAGCCGAACTCGCGGGCGGTCTCCACCTGGCTGCCATCGGCGTTGCGCTGCACCTTGGTGTTGAACTGCTCGTGGGTCCAGCCGTTCGGGGTCAGCGTGTGGCGGTTGATCACGGCCAGCGCGTTGTAGTCACTGCGCTTGGTGTACTCGCGGCGCGGCAGCGGACGCCAGCTCAGGTCGCTGGTCCAGCTCGGCACGTTGTTGGTGTAGGTCCAGGTGCCGGTGCCGCAATAGCGCGGTGCGTCGCTCACTTCGTATACGCACTGGGTCCAGGCGCCCTGGTTCACCGCCGCCGGAATGCTGCGCACCTTCCAGGTCTGGTCGGCACTGAACTCGAAACGGTTCGGTGCTTCGTACACCCAGTCCTGGCGCCAGTGCTTGGTGATGTGGCCGCTCTTCTCGTCCAGCAGCAGGTGCTGCAGCACGATGCGCTTCGGCGTGTCTTCGACCACGATGACCACTTCGCTGCCGCCGCTGCGCATCGCCGGCGCGCTCGTAGCCCGGCTTCAGCAGCACGGTCTCGTCGAAGGCGAAGTCCACGGTGTACTCACCCTGCATGGCAAGGATGCTGTCGTGGTCACGGGCGATATCGGAGGGCTGCGCGCTGGCCACGCCGCTGGCGGCGAGCACAAGCAGGGCGCTGGCTGTCTGGAGCTTCATCGGGGTCTTCCTTCGGGGTTGCAGATGCGTTGAGAGGCCGTCCGTGGCCGACAGGCGTTCCATCAGGAGTGGGTCACAGGCGGATCAGCGGCAGGTCGCCGGGAATTCGCGGCGCCGGACGCCGCGCGGCATCGGCACAGCAGCAATCGTCGATTGCCAGCTCGCCTTCGGCACCTTCCAGCCGTGCAATGCGGCGCGGTGGCTGCGCCCAGCGAGGACAGGGTCGACAGACTGGCGGCCAGCGTGCGGCCATCGTCGGCGGCATGCAGGCGCAGCGCGCACAGGCGCCAGCGCTGGCCACCCAGATGACCGGCCAGGCGCCGCCACAGGCGTTCGCCGACGCTGCCATCGCTGTCGTGCTCGGGCCCCGGCGGCAGCGCAGCCACCAGCCGGTCCCAGGCCAGGAAGTCGCTGTCCGGCAGCAGGTACAGGCGCCACACGCAGCGGCCGCGGCCATCGAGGAAGCACAGGCTTTCGCGCAGGCCTTCGCTGTCCACGCCCTGGCAGGCATGCACGCGTACGGCCTGGCGCCAGCCGCCCAGCTCGTTGCCGTCGGCGTGGTACAGGCACAGCACGGTGCCGAGCGTGGCCAGCTGTGCCGGGGTCGGCCAGGCCGCGCTGTGCGGCGCGGCGATGGAGTCATTCCTGCGTGCGGACAGTGCTCGGCTCATGAGGTCACCAGGAAACGGCAAGGCTGGCGGAGAAGGTGCGGCCCGGGCTGCTGAAACGATCGCTCAGTGCGCGATTGGTGATCAGGCTCGGCGTGATGGACGACCATTCGATGTAGCGCTTGTCGGCCAGGTTGAACACGCCGACATTGAAGGTCGCACCCGGTGCGAAGTTCCAGTGCGCCATCAGGTCCAGCACGCCGTAGCCGGCCGGCTGGTAGACGAACGGCGCCGGTGCGTTCGGATTGGTCTGCGCAGCAGGCGGCGGCAGGCGCTTCTTGCGCTGCACGAAGGTGCCGGCCAGTTCGACTCCCCATGTATCGGTGTCGTACATCAGGCCCAGCGTGCCACGCAACGGATCGACCGAGGCCAGCGGTTCGTCATCGGTCCGGTTGTCACCACGCGACCAGGCCAACGCACTGCGCAGCGCCCAGCCCTTCAGCGCCGGACTGAGCTCACCGAATTCGATGCCGGCCTTCATTTCCGCACCATAGATGCGCGCGTCGGCGATGTTCTGCGACTGGAACACGGTCAAACCCTGTGCGTTGCGGCCGGTATCGACGTTGGACTCGATGAAATCCTTGTAGTCGTTGTAG
Source organism: Stenotrophomonas sp. 93052_Sma (assembly GCF_056481145.1). NCBI lineage: Bacteria > Pseudomonadati > Pseudomonadota > Gammaproteobacteria > Lysobacterales > Lysobacteraceae > Stenotrophomonas > Stenotrophomonas sp. 93052_Sma. Next base: position 833,676 of record NZ_CM151134.1, on the reverse strand, counting down.
TAGCCACTGACGCTGACGTACGCCGCCGGCGCGATGAAGCGCAGGCCAAGCTCGTAGCCGTCGCTGGTTTCCGGCTTCAGGTCCGGGTTGGCGATGGCGGTGTAGCCGAAGGCCACGTTGGTCAGGCCGATGTTGACGTCGTTGTACGGCGGCGAACGGAAGCCACGCGCATAGCCGGCGAACAGCGACCACTGGTCGGTGAAGCGCCAGACCATGCCCAGCTTCGGCGACACGCTGGTCTTCTTCAGCTGCGCCACGGCCGTGGTCGGGTTGTCTTCGGCGAAGATGCTGTCCACTTCCGGCTTCAGCTCGTAACGGTCCACGCGCACGCCCGGCACCAGCGACAGCTTGCCGTCGGCCAGGCGCATTTCATCCTGCGCGTACAGGCCCAACTCGGTGGTCTTGCTGATCGGGAAGTCACGCACCGGGAAGGTGTCGGGGGTAACGGTGTTGCTGACCACACCGGCACGGTTGACCTGGTAGCCGTCGCGCTTCTGGCGGATCTCGGTACGGGTGCCTTCGAAGCCGTAGGTCAATGCGTGCTCGACGCTGCCGGTGCTGAACGCCTTGTTGAACTGCGCCTGCAGGCCAAAGGCATGCTGGTCGAAGGAGAACACGCGGTGACGGCGGCTGCCGTCGGTGCGGGTCTCGTCGGTCTGCTGCCGCGTTTCGCTGTTCTGCGCATACACCTGCCAATGCAGGCTGTCGGCGAACGGCTGGTCCAGCGCATCCATTTCGTGGGCAAAGGACACGCGGGTACGCTTCTGCGTGTCGTGGGACTTCATGCCAGTAGCCGCAGCCATCGCGCCGGGGCGCGGTGCAACGCTGGCAATCGCCGACAACACATTGGTATCGGTGGTGTCTTCGTTGCCTTCCACGGTCAGGCGGAAGCGCTGGTCTTCGCTCGGTGCGTAGACCAGCTTGCTGAGCAGGCTGCGGCCGTCGCGGTCCTGCGGATTGGACGCCGTACGGGTGTCGTTGTCGCTGCGCACCGTGCCCTTGCTGTCCGTTTCCTGGCCTTGGTGGTGGTTGACGTTGACCAGGCCGCTCCAGTGGTCGCCACCAAAGGCGGCGGTGGCACCGCCGAGCAGGCCCTTCCACTCACCGTCGTAGCCGAACTTCAGGCCGAAGTAGCTGTTCTTGCCGTCCTTGAGGTAGTCGGCCGGGTCCTTGGTGACGAACGCCACCACGCCGCCCAGTGCATCGGAGCCGTACAGCGAGCTGGCCGGGCCGCGCACGATCTCCACGCGCTTGAGCGTATCGAGGTCGGTGAAGTTGCGGTTGGAACTGGCGAACGAACCGATGTCGAACCGGGTCGGCATGACGATGCCATCGGTCTGGATGCGCACACGGTTGCCGTCCAGGCCACGGATGCGGAAACCATCCAGGCCGAAGCGGGTCGCGCTGCGGGTGACCGACAGGCCCGGCTCGTAGCGCACCAGATCCTTGATGTCCTGCACCAGGTGCCGGTCCATCTGCTCGCGGTCGATGACGTCCACGGTGGCCGCCACGTCACTCACGGCCCGCTCGGTGCGGGTGGCGGTGACCTGCACCCGATCGAATTCGCGCGCATCAGGGGCGGCGGTGGCAGCAGCGTGGGCGGACAGCGGCAACGCCATCCAGACAGCAAGACACAGGGCGGTATGGCGGGTCATCGGGTTCGTTCGGTCAGGCAGGGGAACCCCCGGTTACCGGCACACCCGGAAGGTGCACGCGGTAGACCGAGGGGGAGAGAGCGGGAGCGGACGGGTCGCCCACCCTGTCGGCGCTGCCGGCAGGAGGGAGGGAGGCGGGCGACCAGGCCGCGATTACTTGGTCAGGATCAGCTTGTCGTTGCTGGTGTGCCGCAGGCGATAGAAGCGGTCGCCGTGCTGGATCAGGATTTCACGACGGCCCTTGAGCAGGGCTTCGCTGTCGATGACCTCTTCCGGCGGAACGACGCGGACCGGTCGATCGCGGAGGGTCAGCGTTTCGGGGCGCAGCAGTACAGGTTGAGCATTCATGAGCATCTGGACTCGTGCGAGGGACGAGTTAAATGATAATGATTCTCAGTTGACAATCAACAACCATTCTCAATTTGATTGATGAGATTAATGATCGAATTCTGAAATTCGATAGATTTCATATATTGAAAGGTGGGGGCACACGGCTTTTGTAGAGTCGAGCCACGCTCGACTGCTCTCGCGCCGTCGCCTGGAAATGCCCGCGCTACGTGCGGAGTCGAGCATGGCTCGACTCTACAAAGGCCCGACCAACCTGGAGTCGAGCGTGGCTCGACTCTCCAAAGGGTTGTCAGGCGAAGACGGCTTCGACCTGGGCCCAGCCGGCCGCGTCGACCTGCTCCAGCACGTCCAGTGCCTGCAGGTTCTGCAGCAGCTGGCTGACCCGGCTTGCGCCGAGGATCACGCTGGAAACGTTCGGGTTGCGCAGGCACCAGGCGATGGCCAGCGTGGCCGGGGCATGGCCGAGCGCGTGCCACCTCGCTGAAGCGCCGCACCTGGCCCAGGCGGGCCCCGGCGTCGGCCCCCAGCACCAGGCCCTGCAACCACTCCATGCCTTCCCGCCCCAGCCGCGCATCGGCCGGGATGCCCTGGTCGTACTTGCCAGTGAGCAGGCCCGAGGCGAGCGGCGAGAAGATGGTGGTGCCCAGGCCGGCACCCGCATACAGCGGCGCGTACTCGACCTCGACCCGCTCGCGGTGTAACAGGTTGTACTGCGGCTGCTCCATCGACGGGCCCTGCAGGTTGCGCGCCTCGGCGATGTCCAGCGCCTGCTGGATCTGCGCCGCCGACCACTCCGAGGTGCCCCAGTAGAGGATCTTGCCCTGCCGTACCAGGGTATCCATGGCGTGCACGGTCTCGGCGATCGGCGCGTCCGGATCCGGGCGGTGGCAGTAATAAAGGTCCAGGTAGTCCACCCTCAGGCGCTTGAGCGCGGCATGGCAGGCGTCGGTCACGTGCTTGCGCGACAAGCCGCGCTGGGTCGGCCGCGGGTCCTTGGCACTGCCGAAGAACACCTTGCTGGACACGCAGAAACCGTCGCGCGGCAGGCGCAGGTCGGTGATCACGTCGCCCATGACCTGTTCGGCACGGCCGTTGGCATAACCCTCGGCGTTGTCGAAGAAGTTGACGCCATGATCCCAGGCGGCGGCCACCAGGTTGCGGGCCTCATCGCGCGGGACCTGGTCGCCGAAGGTCACCCAGGCGCCGAAGGACAAGGCGGAAATCGGCAGGCCGGTGGAGCCCAGGCGACGGTATTGCATGCGAATCTCCTGCTGCGGGCCCGCATCCGGGCCGGGATCGAACCCCATTCTACCCGCCGCCGCCAGCCGCAAGCCCTTGCCGTTGCTGGCCTGATCGGTACCGTTGGCCGCGCGCACGCTGCTTTTTCTTGCCCCGGCCCCTGCCCTGCACTAGGCTTCCCGTTTTTCGCGACGCCCTAGGGGAGTCACTCACATGGTCGAAGGTTTGGGCAGGATCGGCTTCGGCCTGTTCGGGTTGGCGGTGCTGATCGGCATCACCTGGTTGTTTTCCAATAACAAGCGCGCGGTTGACTGGAAGCTGGTTGCCACCGGTATCACCCTGCAGATCGCCTTTGCGGCGCTGGTGATCCTGGTGCCGGGCGGGCGCGACGTGTTCGACGCGCTGGGCAAGGGCTTCGTCAAGATCCTCAGCTACGTCAACGAGGGCTCGGGCTTCATCTTCGGCTCGTTGATGGACACCAAGAACTACGGCTTCATCTTCGCCTTCCAGGTGTTGCCGACCATCATCTTCTTCTCTGCGCTGATGGGGGTGATGTACCACCTCAACATCATGCAGGGCATCGTGCGCGTGATGGCCTGGTCGATCACCAAGGTGATGCGCGTGTCGGGTGCGGAAACCACCAGCGTCTGCGCCAGCGTCTTCATCGGCCAGACCGAGGCGCCGCTGACCGTGCGCCCGTACATCGCCAGGATGACCCAGTCCGAGCTGCTGACCATGATGATCGGCGGCATGGCGCACATCGCCGGCGGCGTGCTGGCGGCCTACGTGGGCATGCTCGGCGGTGGCGATCCGGCGCAGCAGGCCTTCTACGCCAAGCACTTGCTGGCGGCCAGCATCATGGCCGCGCCGGCCACGCTGGTCGTGGCCAAGCTGCTGATTCCGGAAACCGGCACCCCGCTGACCCGCGGCACGGTGAAGATGGAAGTCGAGAAGACCTCCAGCAACATCATCGACGCGGCCGCAGCCGGCGCCGGTGACGGCCTGAAGCTGGCGCTGAACATCGGTGCGATGCTGCTGGCCTTCATCGCCCTGATCGCGCTGCTGAACGCCCCGCTGACCTGGATCGGCGATGTGACCGGCCTGGCCGCTGCCATCGGCAAGCCGACCAACCTGTCGACCATCTTCGGTTACGTGCTGGCCCCGATCGCCTGGGTGATCGGCACCCCGTGGGCCGATGCCACCACCGTCGGTTCGCTGATCGGCCAGAAGGTCGTGATCAACGAGTTCGTGGCCTACACCGAGCTGTCGCAGATCGTGAACGGTCAGATCGCCGGCGTGAGCCTGTCCGAGGAAGGTCGCCTGATCGCCACCTACGCGCTGTGCGGCTTCGCCAACTTCAGCTCGATCGCGATCCAGATCGGCGGCATCGGCGGCCTGGCCCCGGAACGTCGCCACGATCTGGCCAAGTTCGGCCTGCGCGCGGTGTTGGGCGGTACCATTGCCACCTTCATGACGGCGACCATCGCCGGCGTGCTGACGCACTTCAGTTGAACCCTTGGTTGAGAAAAGATTCCCTATGAGCAGCAGTGTCGTTGTCGTCGGTTCCTTCAATGTCGATCACGTGTGGCGGTGCGAGTCGCTGCCGGCACCGGGTGCGACCATTGCCGGCCGTTACAGCACCGGCCCCGGTGGCAAGGGCTTCAACCAGGCCGTGGCGGCCTGCCGCGCCGGTGCCGACACGCACTTCGTATGCGCGCTGGGCGACGACGCCGGTGGTGCCACCGCCCGTGAGCTGGCCGCGCAGGATGGATTCGCGCTGATCGCCGAGGCCAGCAGCGAGCCGACCGGCACCGCCGGCATCTACGTCGATGCCCGTGGCCGCAACACCATCGTGATCGGACCGGGTGCCAACGCCGCGCTGAGCACCGACTTCCTGCAACAGCAGCAGGCCCTGCTGACCGGCGCCAAGGTGGTGCTGGTGCAGCTGGAATCGCCGGTGCAGACCATCGAAGCGGCGCTGGCCACGGCCCGCGAGGCCGGCGTCACCACCGTGCTCAACACCGCACCGGCCGACGCCCCTTCGACCATCGGCCTGCTCAAGCTGGCCGATGTGATCACCCCGAACGAGACCGAGTTCGCAGCCCTGCTCGGCCGCCATGTCGGTGAGCGCGTGGATGCCAACGACGTCGCCGCGCTGGATGGTGCCAGCCTGCATGCGCTGTGCCGCAAGCTGGTCGGCAACGGTACCGTGGTGGTGACCCTGGGTTCGGTGGGTGTATTCGTGTCGCATGCCGACGAGAACCTGCGCGGCGATACCCAGCCGTACTACCGCGTGGGTGCCGAACAGGTGCAGGCGATCGACACCACCGGTGCCGGTGACGCCTTCAACGGTGCGCTGGCCGCGTCGCTGGCGCAGGTGGCCGACGCCCCGTTCGCCCGCCACGTGCGCTTCGCCAACCAGTTCGCCGGTCGTTCGACCGAGAAGGAAGGCGCTGCTGCGGCAATGCCGCGCTTCACCCCGGCCGACGTGGAAGTGAAGTAGATCCACGCCATGCGTGGATGGGAAGGCCCGGGTGCGCTGGCATCCGGGCCTTTCTTTTGCCCATTGTCCAGCTCTGCGACCGCCTGCCGCATTGCCCTCACCCCGCCCCTCGCCGAACATCCGCGCAGCTTCTCTGCACGGGCAGGACATGGACGGATTCCCCTGGTTGCTGGTTGCCGCCGCCGGCAGTGCCATCGCAGCCTTGCTGCATATCGGCTGCATTGCCTTTGGGGCACCCTGGTACCGGTGGTTCGGCGCTGGCCAGCGCATGGTCCGGCTGGCACAGGCGGGGCATTGGTGGCCACCACTGATGACCGCCGGCATTACTGCCGTGCTGGTGGCCTGGACGCTGTACGCGCTGGCAGCCGCAGGCTGGCATTCGCCGCTGCCGGCCAGCCGTCCGGTGCTGTCGGGCATCGCCCTGCTGTTGCTGGTGCGCGCGGCGATGGGCTTCGGGCTGGCGCTGCTCCGGCCCGGCTACAACGGCCGGCACTTCTGGGTACTCAGTTCACTGGCCTGCCTCAGCCTGGGGCTGGCCTTCGCGCTGGGGACCCGCCAGGCCTGGCAGAGCCTGGGGTAGCCGCCTACCATCGCCCGCCCTTGGGGGCGGCGGAAGCAACCGTCAAGCATCTGTTGATGCCGGTACGGCATGAGCTGGGTGCGGATCGGCCTGAACCGGACCGCGCCCGACACGGCCGTACCGCCGCCCGCGCCCTACAATGGGCGCATGCAGATCGGCCCGTACACCATTGCCCCCAACGTCGTGCTGGCGCCCATGGCCGGCGTCACCGACAAGCCTTTCCGCCTGCTGTGCAAACGGCTGGGCGCGGGACTGGCCGCCTCGGAAATGACCATCAGCGACCCGCGCTTCTGGACCACGCGCAAGTCGATCCATCGCATGGACCATGACGGCGAGCCGGCACCGATCAGCGTGCAGATCGCCGGCACCGAGCCGCAGCAGTTGGCCGAAGCCGCCCGCTACAACGTGGACCACGGCGCGCAGATCATCGACATCAACATGGGCTGCCCGGCCAAGAAGGTGTGCAACGCCTGGGCCGGTTCGGCACTGATGCGCGACGAACAGCTGGTGGCGCGCATCCTCGAAGCCGTGGTCAACGCGGTGGACGTGCCGGTCACGCTGAAGATCCGTACCGGTTGGGACTGCGACCATCGCAATGGTCCGGTGATCGCGCGCATCGCAGAGAACAGCGGTATCGCCGCACTGGCGGTGCACGGCCGCACCCGCGACCAGCACTACACCGGCCAGGCCGAGTACGCCACGATCGGCGAGATCAAGGCCGCACTGCGCATTCCGGTGATCGCCAACGGCGATATCGATTCGCCGCAGAAGGCCGCCTACGTCCTGAAGGAAACCGGCGTGGATGCAGTGATGATCGGCCGCTCGGCACAGGGCCGGCCATGGATCTTCCGCGAGGTGGCGCATTACCTGGCCACCGGCGAGGAACTGCCGCCGCCGTCACTGGCAGAAGTGCGCGACATCCTGCTCGGCCACCTGCATGCACTGCATGCGTTTTATGGCGAGCCGCAGGGCGTGCGCATCGCGCGCAAGCACCTGGGCTGGTACGCCAAGGATCGACCGGAGAATGCCGCCTTCCGCGCGGTGGTCAACCGTGCCGAAGATCCGGCCAGCCAGATCGCATTGACGACCGAGTACTTCGACCGCCTGATTGCCGGGGAACCGGCGTTGTCTTCGGCAGCCTGAGCGCGCCAGCCCCTCGTAACCCGCCCGACTGCCTTGATCCGTAGAGTCGAGCTTGCTCGACTGCTCCACACCGTAGAGTCGAGCGTGCTCGACTGGCTTTCTGAACAGTCGAGCACGCTCGACTCTACGCGCCCCTTCCATTGATCACGCTCGACGCTACAAGAGCCCGCCCCCATGACCCCGCCGATTTCCTCCCCGACCTACCTGCACGGATTCTCCGGCACCGAGCAGCAGCGCCTGATGACCCAGGCACGGCTGCTGGAATCGAGCATCTTCGGCCAGATCGACTACAGCGGCGCGCGTCGCCTGCTGGAAGTCGGCAGCGGCGTCGGCGCGCAGACCGAAATCCTGCTGCGCCGCTTCCCCGATCTGCACGTGACCGGCGTGGACCTGAGCGAAACACAGCTGGCCACCGCGCGCGAGAACCTGGCGCGCACACCGTGGTGCAGCGACCGCTACACCCTGCAGCAGGCCGACGCCGGCGAGCTGCCGTTCGAAGCACGCAGCTTCGACGCGGCGTTCCTGTGCTGGGTGCTGGAGCACGTGCCGTCACCAGCACGCGTATTGAGCGAAGTGCGCCGCGTGCTGGCCCCGGGTTCGCCGGTCTACATCACCGAGGTGATGAATGCCTCGTTCCTGCTCGACCCGTATTCGCCGCATATCTGGCGCTACTGGATGGCCTTCAACGATTTCCAGTACGACCACGGGGGAGATCCGTTCGTCGGCGCCAAGCTGGGCAACCTGCTGCTAGCCGGCGGCTTCCGCGACGTGCACACCGAGATCAAGACCATCCACCTGGACAACCGCGAACCGGCCCGTCGCAAGACGATGATCGCGTTCTGGGAACAACTGCTGCTGTCGGCTGCCGACCAGCTGTTGCAGGCCGGATCGGTGGACGAGGAAACCGTGGAAGGCATGCGTCGCGAGTTCCGCCTGGTGCAGAACGATCCGAACGCGGTGTTCTTCTATTCGTTCGTGCAGGGCCGCGCCACGGTGTATTGATTCGGTGGAGCCACGTCATGCGTGGCTGCCTTGGCCGATGCACCCCGCCATCCACGCATGGCGTGGATCTACGGATGCGACACTGCACCGCCGATGGAGGCAGTAGAGCCACGCCATGCGTGGCTGCCATCGCCGATGTCCGCGCCATCCACGCATGGCGTGGATCTACGGATCAATGCACGGCGCTGTGGTCGACCGCACCCGGCTGTGCTGCCGGCTGATGCCAGATCCGCTGCCACATCGCGGCCAACCGGCGTCCGACGTCGGCGCGTGCAGCCGGGCTGCTGTAATCCACCCGCACCTGCTCGGGCGTGATCGCCCGCCACTGCCCATCAGCCTGCTCGGCCACCGCGAAGTTGAAGGTGTAGTCCGGTTCCAGCCCCATACGCAGGTCGCTCAGCACCAGCCGGCCGTCCACCACCTGCGCACGCATGAAGCCACGATTGAACCACGTCAGCTGCTGCACCGCCGGGATGGCCTGCGCTTCGCGCAAGGCCTGCACGTTGGATGCGTGGCCTTCGAACCGCATCGGCCCGTGGTCGGCCACCAGCGAGCGGTCGCCCACCACGTAGCCGTTCGGCGTCATTGCCACCACGCGCCACAGCAGGGTGTTGAACGGCATCGGCACCGAGAAGCGCGGCGCATCGCCCAGGCCCATCGCCGCCAGGCTCTGCTGGGCAGCACGGTCGACCTGCGCCTTGGCGATCAGGCCCCAACCCAGGTAGGCACTGCTGACCAGCAACGCCACACCCAGCACCTTGCCAGCCCAGGGGCGGGCGCGACCAAACCAGGCCAGCACGCAGCCCAGCAGCAGCCATACCGTGTAGCCGAGATCGATGATGAAGACACTGGAACCCATGGTCGGGTGTGGGCGCAGCGGCCACCACAGCTGGGTGCCGTAGACGGTGAACGCATCCAGCATGGGATGGGTGACCAGCGCCAGCTGGATCGCCCAGAACCAGCGCACCGGTGACTGGGCGACGCGGCCATTGCCGAAGCGCTTGAACAACCACCAGATCAGTGCCGCCACCCAAGGCAGCACCAGCAGCGAGTGGCTGAAGCTGCGGTGCTCGATCATGTTCGCCACCGGGTCGGCGGCAGTGAAGCCGAGCCACAGGGCGTCGAGGTCCGGCAGGGTGCCGAGCGCGGCACCGGCCAGCAGGGCCGCACGGCGATGTCCGGGCGGGGCGATGGCAGCAGCGACGGCGCCGCCGAGCACGATCTGGGTCAGGGAATCCATGGGCCGATGCTAGCGGCTTGCGGGCGTGCCGTCTTGATGGCACAGCCGCTCGCGCTCTTTTGTAGAGTCGAGATCCTATGTTCGTGGTCAAGCCTGCTGGAAGCAGGCTTGACCCACCTTCAGCATGGCCGGATCGAAGTCCCGGCCGCTTTTGAAGACACCCCAGGCGATCCTGGCCAGCTTTCTGGCCAGGATGTTGAAGACGGCGGTGCTGGGGTGACCGCGTTTTGACAGCTCGTCGTAGAGCGGTTGCCCCTGGCGACACCGCTTGAGCCCCATTGCGGCCATGTAGAGCATCTGGCGCAGCACTGGCGCGCCCTGTTTGGACAGCCGACGCCGTCCCGTTCTGCCGCCAGACTCGTTAGGCCGGGGATCCAGGCCCGTGCAGGCGATCCACGCGTTGGCGTTGGCCAACGGCCAGCGCGTCATGTAGTAAATCAGGTGAGCGGCGACGGCAGGGCCGATACCAGGGATGGTCAACAGGCGCTTGTAGAGCGCGCCATGCTCTCCATCGCGACCCAAGCGCTGCAGTTCGCTTTCCAGCTCGGACAGCGTCCCAGCCAGAGCGCAGAACAGATCTGACAGCTCCCCGGGGGCACTTTTGCTTACCCCGAAGGATTGCTCCAGGCGCGCGTGTCTTTACCAGCGTCTGCCGCTTGCGCAGCAAATCGTGCATCTGCTGCTGCTCATCGGTACGCGGTACGTATTCACGCAGGCGATCGTTCTCCTTCTTCACGTACCGGGCGATCGCTTCGGCGTCCATGGCGTCCGTCTTGCCACGCGAGCCCGTCGCCCGGCCGTAGTGCTTGATCAGACGTGGATTGATCACATAGACAACGTGGCCTGCCTGGCCAGCCATCCGAGCCAACAACTCGTAGTACCGCCCCGTCGCCTCCATGCCAATCCGGCATCGCTGGGGCAAGGTGTTGAGCCACTGGGCTATGCCGGCCCGGGTGTTGGCGATCCTGTCGCCGGCCTTGCGGTCGGCCACTGCCGGTACGAACTCCTTGGAGTCCACGTCCACGCCAATATCGAGAGAATCAGACATTTGTACGGCTCCCAGCTATCTTTAAGGGGCTGGGGTGGTACCGCACCGACGTTAGCTTGCCTACATCGACGATCCCCTTTGGGGGCCGTACGATCCTTTATCGACGTTCGTGTGCGGGATGGGGATCGCTCGACTCGTCTGTCGGCTAGTATCCGCAGATGCATGCTTGACGGTCCCTCCACCCTGGCTCCTACATACCGCGTAGGAGCCGGGAGGAACATACAAGCCATGCTCGACTGCTGTACGCGGGGCAGTCTGAGAAGAGCAGTCGAGCATGGCTCGACTCTACAAGAGTGGGTCAAGCCGCTTGCTTGATGCGCGCCCGGCAGTTCCACCAGGGTCTGGCCATTGTGGTCAAGCAGGCGCAGCGCGCCATCATGGTCTTCGGCCAGCGCGGTCAGGCTCTCCACCCAGTCGCCGTCGTTGGCATAGACCAGGCCATCGCGCTCGATCAGCGCGGCGCGGTGGATGTGGCCACAGACGATGCCATCCAGTCCGCGCCGCCGCACGTCGTCCAGCCCGGCCTGCACGAAGCGTTCGATGTAGCGTTCGGCCGCACCGCTGCGCTTCTTCAGGAACTCCGACAGCGACCAGTAGCGCATCCCCAGCAGCCGCCGCACCGCATTCAACGCCTGGTTGCCGGTCAGGATGCGGTAGTACAGCCAGTCACCGAACTTTTCCTGCAGGCCACCGAAGTGGGTCACGCCGTCGTACTCGTCCCCATGCGCAACGAGCAGGCGACGGCCATCGGCGGTCACATGGATGGCGCGGCGGCGCACCTGCATCGCTGGGAGCATCAGCCCGCACACGTGGCGCAGTGACGCGTCATGGTTGCCGGGGATGTAGACGATCTCGGTCCCGGCACGGCGCAGCGCGTGCAGGGCCTGGATGACTTCGCTATGCGACTGGCGCCAGTTGGCGCGGCGATGCGCCATCCACCACAGGTCGATGATGTCGCCCACCAGGTACAACCGTTCGCAGCGCAGCTGCGAGAGGAACCGCGCCAGCTCGGTGGCATGGCAATGACGTGACCCCAGGTGCACGTCGGAGACGAACACTGCGCGCCGGTGCGGCGACAGGTTCGCCAGCGCGCTCATGCCGGCGCCCCCGCGTCGCGCAGGTAGCGTTTGCGCTTGTTCGGCCTGATCGCGCACAGGTCCACTTCAATCAGGCCGTCGATCGAATCACTGAAGTCCGGGTCGACACCGAAGGCAAGGAAACGGGCGCCACCGGGTTCGCACAGATCGGTGTACTGGCGATACAGCGTCGGCACGCCGGTGCCGAGTGCGGCCAGGTTGGCCTTGAGCACATCGAACGCGGCACCTGCATCCAGCTCGCCGAAACTTGGCGGCGCGGCGAAGTACTGGAACGGGCGGTTCGATTCGGCCAGGCCGGCGGTACCGCTGTAGTAGCGCTGGTAGTACGCCACCAGCTGCTCGCGTGCATCGCGTGGCAGCGCTGCGCTGATCGACACGGCGCCGAACAGGTAGCGGATGCCGGGCCGGCACTGCAGGTAGGCACCGATGCCCTGCCACAGGTAGTCCAGGCTGCGGCTGCCCCAGTAATCAGGCACCACGAAGCTGCGGCCCAGTTCCAGGCCTTCGGCGATGTGGGTGATGGCGTCGTCGGAATAGCGGAACAGCGACGCGCTGTAGAGCCCGGACAGGCCGTGCCGGGCCAGCGCGTGGGCACCACGCATGATCCGGTAGGCGCCGGCGATGCGCTGCGCGGCCGCGTCCCAGATCACGATGTGTTCGTACCGCGGATCGTAATCGTCCAGATCGCGGCTGCGCCCGGTGCCCTCGCCTACCTGGCGGAAGGTCAGCTCGCGCAGACGCCCCAGCTCCAGCAGCAGCGGCGAATCGGCGGTACAGGTCGCCAGCAGGATCTGCTTGCCGTCGGCGGTCTGGCCCAGCTGGGTCGCCGCGGCGATGCCTGCGGCCACCTGTGAAGGCGGCACCGGGGACGCCAGCGGCTCGGGGCCTGCTACAGCAGCTGCATCGCCCGCGGCCCCATTACGGCCCAGCGCATACAGCGCGCGGCGCACCGCCAGCAGCTGTGCGCCCGGGTCGCCGCCCTTGCCCAGCTGCATCGGCTCACCGATGCGCAGCCGCAGCGGACGGCCACGACGGGTGAACATCTCGCGCGCCAGCAGCGCGGTGCCCGCCGGCTTGAACAGGGTCGAGGCGCCGTAGAACAGCGCCGAGTTGCGCGCCTCCACACGCACCGGCAGCACCGGCGCGCCAGCGGCACGGGCAAAGCGGACGAAACCGCGCTGCCAGCGACCATCACGGATGCCGCGCAGCGACAGCCGCGAGACCTCGCCGGCCGGGAACACGATCACGCACTGCTCGGCGGCCAGCGCCTCTTCGACGGCATGCAGGCTGCCACGCTGGGCCTTGCCACCGAGGATGCGTACCGGCAGCAGCAGGTCCTGCAGTGGCGCGATTGCCCCCAACAGGTCGTTGGCCACGATCCGCACGTCACGGCGGATGCGGCCGACCGCGTCCAGCAGAGCGAGGGCATCCAGTGCCCCGGAGGGATGGTTGGCGACGATCAGCAGGCGGCCGGTGGCCGGGATCCTGGCCAGCGCGGCCGGATCCACCTGGTACTGGCCGTCGATGAACTCCAGGCCGGCGGCGACGAAGCCGAAGCCACGCAGGCCTGAGCTGCGCTGCAGGAAGGCTTCGATCTGGTCCAGCCGCGACCAGCGACCGACGCTGCGCAGCAGTGGTCGCGCCAGTTGGCCCCGGCGGCCATGGAACCAATCGGGGAAGCGTTGCTGGAGACGCTGTTCAAGTTCCTGCATGGCGGATCCACTCATGCCCGGCGGCCGGATTGGCCGACAGCCTGCGCCCGGCAGGCGGCAGCCAGATGGCGGTTTTTGGGCAGAACGATGACGGCCGCACAGCCGCTGCCGGGCGTTGTGGCCCGCGCAGTCGGGGCCGGTAGCCGCCCGCTGCGTTGTCACGCTGGTGGAACACTGGACCTCGAGGCTGAGCCCCAATCCCGGCCGGACGGCCCCTGCCGGGGCTACGCGGGCTTAACCACCGGCAACCGGTACAGGTTCACAATGCACAGGCGGCGCACCCCGTGTATCATTCGCGCCCATCTTTCCATCCGAATCAAGGGATATTACGCCTGATGTCCAGCTATCTCTTCACCTCCGAGTCGGTCTCCGAAGGCCATCCGGACAAGGTTGCCGACCAGATCTCCGATGCGGTGCTGGACGCGATCCTGACCCAGGACCAGCGCGCCCGCGTGGCCTGCGAGACCATGGTCAAGACCGGTGTTGCCATTGTGGCCGGTGAGATCACCACCAGCGCCTGGATCGACCTGGAAGCGCTGACCCGCAAGGTCATCACGGACATCGGCTATGACAGCTCCGACGTCGGCTTCGACGGCGCCACCTGTGGCGTGCTGAACCTGATCGGCAAGCAGTCGCCGCACATCGCCCAGGGCGTGGATCGCAAGAAGCCGGAAGAAATGGGCGCTGGCGACCAGGGCCTGATGTTCGGCTATGCCACCAACGAGACCGACAGCTACATGCCGGCCGCGATCCACCTGTCGCACCGCCTGGTCGAGCAGCAGGCCAAGATCCGCAAGAAGAAGAACTCGCCGCTGTCGTGGCTGCGCCCGGACGCCAAGAGCCAGGTCACCCTGCGCTATGAAAACGGCGTGGTCTCGGCCATCGACGCCGTGGTCCTGTCGACCCAGCACGCCCCGGGCATCAAGCAGAAGGACCTCATCGAGGCCGTCCGCGAAGAGATCATCAAGCCGGTGCTGCCGGCCAAGTGGCTGCACAAGGGCACCAAGTTCCACATCAACCCGACCGGCAAGTTCGAGATCGGCGGCCCGGTGGGCGACTGCGGCCTGACTGGCCGCAAGATCATCGTCGATACCTACGGCGGCTGGGCCCGTCACGGTGGTGGCGCCTTCTCCGGCAAGGACCCGTCCAAGGTCGACCGTTCGGCAGCCTACGCGGCCCGCTACGTGGCCAAGAACGTGGTTGCCGCCGGCCTGGCCGACCGTTGCGAAGTGCAGGTCTCCTACGCCATCGGCGTGGCTGAGCCGACCTCGATCTCGGTCACCACCTTCGGCACCGGCAAGATCAGCGACGACAAGATCGAGAAGCTGATCCGCAAGCACTTCGACCTGCGCCCGTACGGCATCATCAAGATGCTGGACCTGGTGCACCCGATGTACCAGCAGACTGCGGCCTATGGCCACTTCGGCCGCAAGCCGAAGGAGTTCAGCTACCTCAACGGCGAAGGCGAGACCGTCAACGCCACGGCCTTCTCCTGGGAGAAGACCGACCGCGCTGCCGCCCTGCGCGCCGATGCGAAGCTGAAGTAAGAAACACGAAGGGCCGCTCACGCGGCCCTTCTGCTTCTGGTAGAGCCGGCCGCTGGCCGGCTTTTTCATGGCCTCCGGAAACAATCGCGTGGTTGCCGGCCAGCGGCCGGCACTACCGGTTGCCGATACAATCGCCCCATGTCGACCGAACTCAAAACCCACCAGCTGTCCATGACCGTGCTGATGTCGCCGGAGATGGCCAATTTCTCCGGCAAGGTCCACGGCGGCGCCATCCTGCGCCTGCTCGACCAGGTCGCCTACGCCTGCGCCAGCCGTTACGCCGGCAGCTACGTGGTCACCCTGTCGGTGGACCAGGTGATGTTCCGCCAGCCCATCGCGGTGGGCGAGCTGGTCACCTTCCTGGCCTCGGTGAATTACACCGGCACCTCGTCGATGGAGATCGGCATCAAGGTGGTGGCCGAGGACATCCTCAAGCGCAGCGTGCGCCACGCCAACAGCTGTTTCTTCACCATGGTGGCCGTGGACGAGGAAGGCCGGCCGACGCCGGTGCCGTCGTTGCAGCCGGTCACGTCGGACGAGAAGCGCCGCCAGGCAGCCGCATTGATCCGCCGCCAACTGCGCCAGGAAATGGAGCAGCGCCATCTGGAACTGCTGGCGTCGAACCCGCCGTCGCCGGAAGAGTGAGGTAGCGCCGGCCGCTGGCCGGCAACCTCGCGCGTGCTGCCAGACATCATGAGGTTGCCGGCCAGCGGCCGGCACTACCATTTCGAATTCGCCGGGCCACGCCCGGCGGATGCATTTCACCCGGTGTTCTGCACACCCTGCGAAACACCGTTCACGCAGGCCACCAGCGCGCGCAGCAGCTCGTCATCCTCGCGCCCGCTTTCGCGCCAACGCTGCAGCAGATCCACCTGCAGCACGCTGATCGGATCGACATAGGGATTGCGCAGACGGATCGACAGCGACAGCCGCGCATCGTGGTCGAGCAGCGTCTGCTGGTCCATCAGCGCCAGCAGCCAGTGCCGGGTCAGTTCCAGTTCGCGCTGTACCTGCGGGAAGAAGCGCCCGTGCAGGTCGCCCGACAACAGCGAGAACTGCTCGGCAATGGTGATATCCCCCTTGGACAGCACCATCGCGATGTCGTCCAGGAAGGTACGGAAGAACGGCCAGTCACGTGCCATCTCGCGCAGGGTCTGCTCGTGACCAGCATCGACCGCCGCCTGCAGTCCGCTGCCCACGCCATACCAGCCGGGAATGACGGCACGCGCCTGGCTCCAGGCGAACACCCACGGAATCGCACGCAGGTTGCCCAGTGCTGCGTCCTGACCGAGCCGGCGCGACGGACGCGAACCCAGCGTCATCCGCTCGATCACGTCGATCGGCGTGGCCGTGCGGAAGTAGTCCATGAAGCCAGACTGGCCGACGAAGGTGCGGTAGACCTCGCTGCTGGAGCCGGCGACCACATCCATCACCGGCCGCCAGTCATCCTCGCGCGGCTCCGCTGCACGCGGGCGCAGGCTGGCGCGCAGCACCGCACCCGTGGCCTGTTCCAGCGAGCGCAGGGCCAATGCACGGATGCCGTACTTGCGGTGGATCACCTCGCCCTGCTCGGTCACCCGCAGGCGGCCATCGATGCTCCCGCGCGGCGAGGCGTCGACCGCATGCGTGGTCTTGCCACCACCACGGCTGATCGAACCGCCACGGCCATGGAAGAAGGTCAGGCGGATGCCCGCCTCGGCCGCCACTTCCATCAGTTCCACCTGTGCACGTTGCAGGCCCCAGCGTGAGGCAGCGATGCCTCCGTCCTTGCTGCTGTCCGAGTACCCCAGCATCACCATCTGCACGTCATCGCGTGCACGCAGATGCGCACGGTACACCGGGTCGGCCAGCAGGTCGCGCAGGGTCGCGGTGCCACGCTTGAGGTCGTCCACGGTTTCGAACAATGGCGCAATATCCAGCGGCACCGCCCCGCCCGCTTCCACCAGGCCGCCACGGCGTGCCAGCGCAAGCACGGCCAGCACGTCACTGCGGTCGTGTGCCATCGAGATGATGTAGCTGCCCAGCGCATCGCCACCATGGCGCACACGCGCATCGGCCAACGCCGCAAATACCGCATCCAGACGCTGGTTGCCTTCGTCGTCGCCCTTCGGCAACGGCGCGTCACCACTGGCATGCGGCGCCAGCAGACGCGCACGCCCCACGGTATCGAGACTGTCCCACGCTGCGTCGCCGCCCAGCACGGTGGCCAGCGCGCGCATGCACGCTCGATTCCTGGCGCACGTCCAACCGTGCCAGGTGGAAGCCGAAGGTCTTCACCCGCCACAGCAGGCGCTGTACGGCGAAGCCACCGGCATGTTCGCCGCGGTTGGCGCGCAGGCTGTCGAGGATCAACTGCAGGTCCTCGATCAGTTCATCAGGGCCGGCGTAGGCGCCTTCGCCGTCATCCAGCGTGGCCTGCAGGCGTGCACGCATGCGGTCATTGAGCAGGCGGTAGGGCATGTCGGCATGGCGCGGGCGCGACTGCACCTGCGGCAGCAACTGGTGGTACTGCGCCACGCGCGCCTGCAGTGCATCGCTTACGCCCACCCGCTCGGTGGACTGGCTGAGCAGGCTGGCCAGCTGCAGCAGTTCCTTCTGGTAACGGCCCAGTACCGCCTGCCGCTGCGCATCCAGCGTATTGCGGATGGTATGGGCATCCACGTTCGGGTTGCCGTCCATGTCGCCGCCCACCCAGGTACCGAAACGCAGCAGGCGCGGCAGCGGCAGTTCTTCGCCATAGGTATCGCGCAACGCCTGCTGCAGCGATTCGTACAGCACCGGAATCACCCGGTACAGCACCTGCACCAGATAGAAGCCGACGTGCTCGCGCTCGTCATCCACGGTGGGCCGCACCGGTGAGGAATCGGTGGTCTGCCACGACGCGGTGAGCGCCATGCGGAAGCGCGCGGCATCGGCGGCGGCCTCACCCGGGGTGCGCTGGCCGTCGAGGTTGTCGACCAGGCTGGCCACCATCAACTGCTCTTTTTCCAGCAGCGCGCGGCGTACCGCTTCGGTCGGGTGTGCGGTGAACACCGGTTCAATGTCGATGCGTGGCAGCCACTGCGCCAGCTCGTCCAGGCCCACACCCTGCGCCTTCAGGTGCTGCAGTGCATCCTGCAGGCCATCGGGCTGCGCCCCTGCGGTACCGGCGCGCTGGTAGTCACGGCGACGGCGGATGCGATGCACGCGCTCGGCGATGTTGACCACCTGGAAGTAGGTGCTGAAGGCCCGCACCATGGTTTCGGCCTGCTGCGGCGTGCGCCCGGCCAGGCCATCGGCCAGCTCCGACAACGGCGCCTGGTTCTCGCGGCGGGCGATGGCGCGGGTGCGCACGTCTTCCACATCGTCGAGGAAGGCGGCGGAGACCTGTTCAACCAGCAGGTCGCCAACCAGCGCGCCGAGCCGGCGCACATCATCGCGAAGCGGAAGATCGGGGGAAGCAAACTCGATGCTGCTGCGGTACTCGTTCATCGGCGACGCACAGGCCTCGGTCATCGGATCCAGACCCCAAGCCTATCCCAGAACGGGCATCGTGCTGCGTTGCAAAAATGGTTTCATCTGGTAGTGCCGGCCGCTGGCCGGCAACCTCAGGTCGCGTAGGTCCATGAGGTTGCCGGCCAGCGGCCGGCACTACCGGGTCACGTCAGCGCTTCTTCTTCGCCTTGCCCTGCTCGGCCGGGCCGATGGTCTGTTCCAGCCAGCGCTCGCTTTCGGCCAGCATGGTCATGATCGACTCGCGTGCACGGTAGGCATGCGATTCGTTCGGCAGCATCACCAGGCGCGCGGTACCACCCAGGCCCTTCACTGCGGCGAACATGCGCTCGCTCTGCATCGGGAACGTGCCGGAGTTGTTGTCGTCCACGCCGTGGATGAAGAGGATCGGATCCTTGATCCTGTCGGCGTAGTTGAACGGCGCCATCTTCTGGTAGACGTCCTGCGCCTGCCAGTAGTTGCGCTCCTCGGCCTGGAAGCCGAACGGCGTAAGCGTGCGGTTGTAGGCGCCGCTGCGCGCGATGCCCGCCTTGAACAGGCGCGTATGCGCCAGCAGGTTGGCGGTCATGAACGCACCGTAGGAATGGCCACCAATGGCGATGTGATCGCGATCGGTCACGCCACGGCGCACCACTTCATCCACGGCTGCCTGCGCGTTGGCCACCAACTGTTCGATGTAGGTGTCGTTCGGCTCCTTGTCGCCCTCGCCGATGATCGGCATCGACGGGCTGGCCAGCACCACATACCCCTTGGCCAGGAACGCCTGCGGGCCCCAGTAGCTGACCGAATTGAAGCGGTACGGCGAATCGGTCACCTGGCTGGCCGCAGCCGCACTCTTGAACTCGCCCGGGTAGGCCCACATCAGCAGCGGCCGCGGGCCGTCGCGCTTCGGGTCGTAGCCCGGCGGCAGCAGCAGGGTCGCGGTCAGGTCGACGCCATCCTTGCGCTTGTAGCGGATCTGCTCCTTCTGCACGCCCTTCAACTGCGGCAGCGGATGCGCGAAGTGAGTCAGCGCACGCGGTGCAGCACCGGCATCGGCCAGCGACTGCACGTAGAAGTTGGCCGGCTCATCCGGGCTCTCGCGGCTCAGCAGCAGCGAGCTGGCCTGGTTGTCCAGCAACGCCACCGGCAGCGCATAGCTCGGCGCCTGCGAGTGGAACAGGCGGGTGGCCTTGCCCGTGGCAACGTCGAAGCGGTCCACGAACGGACGATCGCCTTCCGGCGATGCACCGGCACCGGCCAGATACAGGCTGCTGCCATCGGCGCTGGTCTGCAGCAGCGAGCGCCCGCGGTCGTCGCTGGACAACAGCGGCCGGCCCGGATCGGAATAGCGGTCCTGCCCGTCGCGATCCCACAGCAGGCGCGGCTCGGCTCCGGCATTGTCCGGGGCGATCAGCCAGGTCCTGGTCTTGCGCGTCTTCCACCACGACTCGGTCAGCAGGGCCAGGTCGCCACGGCCCCAGTTGATGCCCACCAGACGGCTGCCGAGCTGGGCCAACGTGACCGGCGGCTTGTCGAACGGCGCAGCCTGCATCAGCACCGCATCGCGCACCTTGGCCTCCCTGTTCGGGTCGCCGCCGTCCTGGGCTTCGGCCCAGACCAGCGTGGCATCGGCATCACCACGCCAGCTGATATCGCGCACGCCGGTCACTTCAGCGTCGTTGCCGGTCGGCAAACCTTCCACCAGCGGACGCACGGCCACGGTGTGCACCAGCTTGCCGCTGGCACGGTCGATCACTTCAATGCGGCGCGGGAAACTGCTCACCGGCACCACGTAGGAATACGGCCGCTGCACCGGCTGGCGCAGCACGAAGCGGCCATCCGGCGACACCGCAAAGCCCATGAAGATGCCAGCTGCGCCGATCGCGCGGGTGTTGCCATCCAGGCTGACTTCCATCGGCTGGGTGGTGGCGTAGTAATCGAACTGGCGCGCGTCGGCCTCGTTCTTCAGCAGGTCCTGGTAGGTACGGATCGACACCACGCCGCCGCCCTGGCTGGTCTGCTGCACGGCCGGGCCGGTCGGAATGCCGTCGGCGGCCGGGGCCGCACCAAGGTTGGCCGGACGGGTGAACACCACCAGGCCGCGGCTGTCCGGCAGCCACTGGTAGCCACTGCCGATCACCGTGTTCAGGCCGGCGACCAGACGACGGGCGCTGCCGCCGGCCACATCCACCAGCCACAGTTCATTGGCGCCGCTGGCGGCGTCGACCTGGTTGAAGGCCAGCCACTTCTGGTCCGGCGACCACATCACGCTGGCGATCGACAGCGTGGCCGGCAGGCCGCTGATCTGCCGTTCCTTGCCGTCGGCCACGTTCATCAGCCACAGCTTCTCGCCGAAGCTGAAGCGGCTGTCGGAGAAGGTGCGCGGGTTGATGCGCAGGCCGGCCAGCTTCAGTTCCGGCTGCGCCACCACCTGGATCGACGGCAGCGACGGCATCTGCATCATCGCGGCGACATCGCGGCGTGGCGACAGGTACAGCGAGGGCGCGCGGCGCGTCCACCACCGCCTGCAGCGCCGCCGACGGCAGTTCGTAGCCGTTGACGCCCTGGGCCTGTACCTGGGCGGGCTGCGGGGACGCGGCCCAGGCCAGCGGAGCCACCGCCAGCAGTCCCATCGACAGGACCAGGCCGGTCCAGCGCCGTGTGCGGCGCGCGTGCATGCTCATCGTTCCACCTGTGTGATGCGTGAAAACACCGACCTTAACAGGCCGTGCACGTGATCCCACCTGCCGATGGTTGGGTCATCCGGATGTCACGCCGGGGCCGCGATATAATGGGGGTTCTCCCCTGCCGAGGGGCGCTGCGACCGGATCCCATGAGGCCCGGCCAGGCTCGGTAAGGTGGCTTTGTAACAACGGCGCCCGGCTAGATGCGAGCACCCGCTCGCCCACAACCGGAGCACACGAATGAACGCTGTTGCCAAGACCTTCTCCACCGAAGGTGATTACAAGATCCGCGACATCACGCTGGCCGACTGGGGCCGCAAGGAACTGGACATCGCCGAGCACGAAATGCCGGGCCTGATGTCGATCCGCCGCAAGTACCAGGCCGAGCTGCCGCTGAAGGGCGTGCGCGTGACCGGCTCGCTGCACATGACCATCCAGACCGCGGTGCTGATCGAGACCCTGAAGGACATCGGTGCCGACGTGCGCTGGGCCTCGTGCAACATCTTCTCGACCCAGGACCACGCCGCTGCCGCCATTGCCGCCACCGGCACCCCGGTGTTCGCCTGGAAGGGCGAGACCCTGGAAGAGTACTGGGACTGCACCCTGGACGCGCTGACCTTCACCCTGGCCGACGGCACCCTGACCGGCCCGGAGCTGGTGGTCGACGACGGCGGTGACGTGACCCTGCTGATCCACAAGGGCTACGAGCTGGAAAACGGCAGCGACTGGGTCAACACCGCCTCTGCCTCGCACGAAGAACAGGTCATCAAGAACCTGCTCAAGCGCGTCGCCAAGGAGCGCCCGGGTTACTGGGGCCGCGTGGTCAAGGACTGGAAGGGCGTCTCCGAAGAGACCACCACCGGCGTGCACCGCCTGTACCAGCTGGCCCAGGCCGGCACCCTGCTGATCCCGGCGATCAACGTCAACGACTCGGTCACCAAGAGCAAGTTCGACAACCTGTACGGCTGCCGCGAGTCGCTGGCCGATGGCCTGAAGCGCGCGATGGACGTGATGCTGGCCGGCAAGGTGGCCGTGGTCTGCGGCTACGGCGACGTCGGCAAGGGCTGCGCGGCCTCGCTGCGTGCCTACGGCGCGCGTCATCGTCACCGAGATCGACCCGATCTGCGCCCTGCAGGCGGCGATGGAAGGCTATGAAGTCAACACCATCGAATCGACCCTGGGCCGTGCCGACCTGTACGTTACCACCACCGGCAACAAGGACATCATCCGCATCGAGCACCTGAGCGCGATGAAGGACCAGGCCATCGTCTGCAACATCGGCCACTTCGACAACGAGATCCAGGTCGATGCGCTGGTGTCGTTCGCCGGCATCAAGCACGTCAACATCAAGCCGCAGGTGGACAAGTACATCTTCCCGAACGGCAACGCGATCTTCCTGCTGGCCGAAGGCCGCCTGGTGAACCTGGGCTGCGCCACCGGCCACCCGAGCTTCGTGATGTCCAACAGCTTCGCCAACCAGACCCTGGCACAGATCGACCTGTGGGCGAACAAGGACAGCTACGAGAAGAAGGTCTACCTGCTGCCGAAGAAGCTGGACGAAGAAGTGGCCCGCCTGCACCTGGAAAAGATCGGCGTGAAGCTGACCACCCTGAGCCAGGAACAGGCCGACTACATCGGCGTGCCGGTGGAAGGCCCGTTCAAGCCGGACCACTACCGCTACTGATCGTTTTTATCTATCCGACGGGGCCTTACCGCCCCGTCGGTTTGAGGGACACAACATTGTTGAGCAACAGCAGTGTTACACGACTCGGCGAGCAGCTGAAGAATGGTAATGACGATGCCAATACGCTCACCGAGCTAGAAGCATATCGTTCAGAATTCGTACCCGCATACAACCACGTAGTTCGAATCCTGAAAGATAAGCTGCTTCTTTCGGTCACCGGGCGCTTCAAATCAACAATTTCGATCATTGAAAAATTGAGACGAAGCAGCAGCAGACTTGCTCAAATTCAAGATATTGCGGGTTGCCGCGTCGTCGCCACTACGACAATGGAGCAGAGGGAGATTGCCGACTCTCTCAGACAGTGGTTTCCTGACATTAAATTCATTGATCGCACTACACGCCCAAGTAACGGTTACAGAGCTATACACGCACTTGTTCGACATGATGGCCGCGTTGTCGAAATTCAAATCAGAACGCTCATTCAGAATTTCTGGGCAAGCATCTCAGAGAAGGTCGCCGATCTCCATGGTCAGGAAGTCAAATACGGAGGGGGGCCTCCGGAATTGCAGCGCCACCTCATTGATCTCTCAGAAGCATTCAGAGTGGCCGAGGATCGCAACGAGCAGTATGCACTGACGCACGTTAGCGTGGTGCAAGCGAAGCGTTCTGGCGTCTCCAAAGACACTTGGAAGAAGCTTCGCGACGATAAATCTAGCGCCAAGAAGAGATATGAAAGCGCCATGAGCCACGTTAGCAAGCTACTTGCTAGCAAGCTGCTTAAGGGAATCTAAATATGTATTACCTTGTTCACTACAATCGGCGCTCCAGATCAGTCCTCAGGCTAAGTGAGTTTGTGGACAGACCTTCTGCATCACGCGAAAAGCTCGCAATTGAGATCAGCCTAATTGGGCACGACGACGGACACGAGGTCGTCATACTGGAAGCTAAGGACATGACAGACCTTCAGCGCAGTCATAGCAGATACTTCGCTGATTTGACGAAGCTAAATCCTTTTGGCCGCAGGACCGAATAGGTCTGATGGTGCAGTAGCCTCGGTCAAGGCAACACCCCTGCCCCGCGCTACGATGCCCCCATGACCCCGGCCATCAACCTGCTCAAGCGCGAGAAGATCGCCCACACCGTGCGCAGCTACGTGCACGACGCCCACGCCGAATCGTATGGGGGCGAAGCCGTCGACAAGCTCGGCCTCGACCCGGCCCAGGTGTTCAAGACCCTGCTGGCCAGCACCGAAACCCACGAGCTGCTGGTGGCGATCGTGCCGGTGGCCGGCCAGCTGGACCTGAAGGCGCTGGCCGAAGCAGCCGGCTGCAAGAAGTGCGAAATGGCCGCGGCCGATGCCGCGCAGCGCGCGACCGGTTACCTGGTCGGTGGCATCAGCCCACTCGGGCAGAAGAAGCGCCTGCGCACCTTCCTGGACGCCAGCGCGCAGGCATTGCCCGCGCTGCATGTCAGCGCCGGTCGCCGCGGCCTCGAGGTGGAACTGGCGCCGACCGACCTGCTGCGATTGACGGCCGGCCACTACGCCGCCATCGGCAAGTCACGCTGATGCGCTGGCCGTGGTCTGCAGCACCGATACCCCGGCTCGACGAAGCACAGGCCGACGTGCTGCTGCAGGACCTGTTGTCGCGCGATGCAACGCGCATCACCGATGCCGCGCGTACGGTCGCTCGGCTGTTCAGCGCCTCATCGTTGGACGCGCTGGTCGCGCATGTGGATACGATCGAACGCAGCTGCCAAGGCATCGCCCTTGGCGGCATGCTGATCAGCAACCAGGCGCACCTCAAGGCGGCCCTGCAACGGCTGCGCTACTGGCAGGCACGCGAAGGCTGCCTGTGCGCGCTCTACCCATCCTATGTGTTCTTCAGTCCCGAGCCGCTGCTGGAACAAGGTCACGTGCAGCTGCGTGCACGGGGCGAAGCGGAGGACGGCTGGGGCGAATGCTACCGGCTGACGTGCACCTGCTGCGCGCAGCAATGGAGCGCGACCGAGCGCGAATACCACTACACCTGGTGGGAGTGGAAGCCCGAGCCCGCCCTGCAGACGCCTTAGTTGAGCTTGAACGTGACCGTGCCGCGTATCAGGCTCATGCTTGGTGCCTTGCCTGCCGCTTCACGCTCGTAGCGCCAGTCACGCGCGTGCTTGAGCGCCGCCGCATCGAGCAGCGGGTAGCCGCTGGATCGGGACAGGATGATCGCCTGGGTCTTGCCCTGCGCATCCAGCAGCAGCATCAGCTCGACACCTCCCTGCTGGGCCTCGCGCATGGCGGCCGCAGGATACGTCGGGACCGACGAAAGTCGCCGCTGGTGCCAGCCTCCTTCCCGGGCAATCAACGGCGTGCTGGAAGAGAGTGGGCAACGTGCAGGCATCTGCAGGTCGAAGCCTGCAGCCCCTTGCGAAGGCCGGGTGGTGGCTGGCGCACCACAGGCGATCGCAGACACGCTCTGCAGCAACGACTGCTGACGCGAAAGCGCTGCAGCGTCATCCGCTTCCACATGGAACGTGCAGCGCCCCAACGTTGCCTGCGCCTGCAGTGAACCCACGCCGGCATCACGGATCGGCGTCACGTCGGACAGGGCACCACAGGCGGCGCCTGCATCGTACTTTGCTGCCGAGCCTTCACTTGCGGCCAGCAGACCTGCGGCGACCCATGCAAACGGCATCCAACTGCGAACATCCATCCCTGTGCTCCCTGCGTTGATTCACTGCCATGGTAGCGCCCCGCTGCAATCCTCCCTGTTCACATGCCGACTGTCCGGCCGCAGCGTGGGCTCACGGCCGCCAGTTGGCGTTGTTCTCCCAGAACGCGACGGAGCGCTGGTAAGCCTCGCGATCCAGCGGCACACCGGAACCGCCCTCCTCCACGCCCAGTGCATTGCGCATCATGGTGATTGGTGCCATCGGCACTTCCTCGGGCTCGGAGGTATAGATGCAACCGACGATGCCCCAGTCGGCTTCGATCGGTGAACCCTCCTTCGCCAGCTGCCCGGCGCTGTACAGGATTACCACCAGGTAGTTCGCGCGCGGTGATTCCACGCCCTCGAACCAGCGCACCAGCACCGGCAGTTCCTCACGGTTGCGCGCCTCATAGCCGCTGCGCAGCTGGTGGCGGTTGGCGTCGGTGACCGGCACCGTCAGGCAACGCGTGCTGGTCCAGTTCTCGTAGACGAACAGCTTGCAGAACGGGGCGTAGCCATCGAGCACCTTCAACGGCGCGTGCGCATTGAGGTGTGCCTCGAACTGCTCGGCAGTACAGTCCTGGATGGTGTTGCCGCGCGGCACGCGCGGGAACAGGCGGGGACGGGCGAAATCGGTGAGGACGATGGACATAGCAGGGCGTGGTCAGGAGTTCCACCGCACAGGGTAACCGCCCCGGAGGCAGGCAGGGCCGGATGCCGATGGTCACTGGCGCCCGCGTCCGGCTTGCAGCACTCTGCGGGCGACCCAATGCAAGGATCGCCGGCTCATGGATGCAGCACACGCCTTGCCCCGTTCCGCCCGCCGTCGGCGATGGCCGATCGCCCTGGCCGTCCTCCTGCTGGCGCCGCCATTGCTGTTCACCGCCGCCCTGCTCTGGCCGCTGTCGGCACCGCCGTTGCCCGAGCCGGGCAACAGCCGCATGATCGTCAACGCGCGGGTGGTGGACGTCGCGCGCGGCCAGGTCAGCGAACCCACCACAGTGACAGTGCGCAACGGCACGATCACTTCCATTGGCGAAGCTCCACGGGACACCGCGTTGCCGGTGCTCGATGCCGGTGGCCGCTGGCTGCTGCCCGGTTTCTGGGACATGCACACCCATGCACTGCAGTTGTCGCCGCAGCTGCAGTTCCCGCTGATGCTGGCCAACGGCATCACCGGCACCCGCGACATGATGGACTGCCCGCAGGCCACCGATCCGCTGATCGCCTGCGTGGCCGACAAGCGCCGCTGGACCGCACAGGCCATTGCCGGGCAGCAGGTTGCACCGCGCTTCGTGCAGATCGCCAGTTTCTACTTCGAGGATCCATCACTCGCGCCGGAGGCCGCCGCCGAGCGTGCACGCACGTACAGCGCGCGGTGTCGACGCGTTGAAGGTCTACAACCAGCTGCGTGCGGACACCTACCAGCGGCTGGCCACCGAGGCGCAGCAGCTGCGCCGTCCGTTGATCGGCCACCTGCCCAAGGCCGTGCCTCTGGACGCCGCGGTGCGGGCGGGCCAGCGCAGCTTCGAGCATGCCCATCTGTTCGTACGCCACTGCTTCGACAACGCGGCGGCGTGGCGCGGTGGCACGCTCGACAGTGAGGATCCAACCGCGCTGGCCGAACGCATGGTCGGCGGCTACCAGCCCGCGCTCTGCAACGAGGCGTTCGGTGTGATGCAGGCCAGCGGTGCCGCGTTCGTACCCACCCATGTCACCCGCGAAGAGGATGCGCGTGCGCGCGACCCCGCCTTCATCAACGATCCACGTCTGGCCTATCTCGATCCACTTTCGCGCTGGGCATGGCGCGATGATCTGACGGCCACCACCGAACGCTATCCTGGCCTGCGCGGCGAAGACGCGTTGAAGGCGTACTTCGAGCATGGACTGGCCCTCACCGGTGCCGCGCATCGTGCCGGCGTCACCGTGCTGGTCGGCACCGATACCGGGCTGGGTGGCTTCCGCTATCACGAGGAACTGCAGTGGCTGCGCCAGGCAGGCCTGAGCCAGGCCGACGTGCTGCGCGCGGCAACGCTGCACGCGGCGCGTCATCTGGAGCTGCAGGCATCGCATGGCAGTGTCGAGGTCGGCAAAGCCGCCGACCTGGTATTGCTCGACGGCAACCCGCTGCAGGACACCGCCAACACCCGTCGTGTGCACGCGGTGCTGCTGGCCGGGCACCTCTACGACCGCTCGCGGCTGGATGCACTGCTCGCCTACACCCGCGCGCAGGCACGTTCACCGGCGGTGATGGCGCGCCTGCTGTGGGGCTTCATCACCAGCCCGGTCAGTGCCGAGCTGTAGCGGCAACTACAACGCCATCCGCTCGCGCAGTTCACGCGCCTGCCGGCGCGACACCTCCACCTCGCTGCCGTCGTCCAGTGCCAGGTCATAACCATCAGCGATGCTGGGCGTCACGCCTCGGATACGGCGCAGGTTGACCAGCGTGTTGCGGTTGGCACGGAAGAACAGATCCGGCGGCAGGCGTGCCTCCAGCGCACTCAGGCTGCGGGTCAGCAACGCGTTCTGGTCGCGGAACCACAGCCGCGTGTAGTTGCCATCCACCACCAGCCGGCGGATCTCCGAGACCGCGACGAACCAGCAGCGTTCGCCCTCGCGCACGAACACCTGGTCCTGAGCGCCCAGCGTGCTGCGCGGCTCCGGCGTTTCGCCCGCCACCACCTCGCGCTGGCGCGCCCGCTGCAACGCTTCCAGCAAGCGCGGTGCCTCGACCGGCTTCACCAGATAGTCCAGCGCGTTGGCCTGGAACGCGCGCACCGCGTAGGTGTCATAGGCGGTAACGAACACCACCGCCGGCACCGCCTCCAGCCCGTCCAGCACATCGAAGCCACTGCCGGACGGCATCTGCACATCCAGCAGCACCAGGTCCGGCGCCAGTGTGGCGATCGCCTCGCGTGCGGCAGGCACATCGTCGGCTTCGCCCACGCACTGCACCCACGGCAGCGCCGACAACAGCGTGCGCAGCTCCTGCCGCGCCAGCCGCGCATCATCAACGATCAATACGCGCAGCACGCCACTCATTGCGGAATCTCCAGCAGGGCCTGCATGCGGTCGCCGACCGGCTGCAGGGTGAAACGACCTTGCGTACCGAGCTGCGCACGCAGGTAGGCCAGGCCGACGCCATGCCCAGGGGTGGGCTCGTTGGCGCTGCCCAGCGGATTGTCCACCTGCAGGCGCAGCACGTCATTGTCCAGCGTGGCACGGATCTGCACCTCGCCGCCGCCGGGGCGGCTGGCGATGCCGTGCTTGATCGCGTTCTCCACCAGCAGCTGCAAAGCCATCGCAGGCAGCTGCGCCTGCATGGCATCGGCATCGATCTGCTGCCGCACCTGCAGGCGCTGCTCGAAGTGGATGGCCTCGATGGCCAGATAGTCGTCGACCACCGCCAGTTCCTCGGCCAGCGTGACCTGCTCGCTGCGGTTGTGCGCCAGCGCCTGGCGCAGCGTGCGCGACAGGCGGGTGACCATGTCGCGCGCACGCTCAGGATCTTCCAGGATCAGCGCACGCAGGTTGTTCAGCGCATTGAACATGAAGTGCGGGTTGAGCCGCGCACGCAGCGCATCGCGTTCCAGCGCACTGCGCTCGGCTTCGGCGCGCAGGCGGGCCAGTTCCGCCCCGCGTATCCGGCGCAGGCTGTGCAGGCTTGCCCAAAGCGCTGCCCACAGGGCCAGCATCACCGCAGTGGTGTACCAGTAGAGCAGCAGCGCCTTGGGGCTGAAGTCGGCCGTCTGCCGCCCCAGGCTCACCCAGTTCCAGGCCAGCGCCGAGTGCAGCGCGATGTTCACCAGCAGCTGCGCCACTGCCGCGCCCAATGCCACCGACAGCGCCAGCCGCAGCAACAGCCCGGCCGTACCGCGCGCCCACCAGTCGGCGCGCAGCGCCAGCGCACGGATGGCACCGCTGCACCCGAACAGGGCCAACGCCAGGCCCAGCGTGATCAACACGCCCGCGCTTCCGGCATCGCTGAAATAGGTCTGGCGCAGGCCGATTCCGGCAACGCCATAGAGCGCCCACACCAGCGCATTGAGCAGCCAGAAGCGTACCGTCGAGGAGGAATCCGGCATGTCCATTTCCAGGCGTGTTGAAACTCAGTGGTGGTGGTCGAGGAAGGCCTGCACCTGACCGCGCAGCCAGCGCGGATCATCCCACATCAGGAAGTGGAAACCCTGCGCGCTCATCGCGATCTGCACGCCCCGCAGTTTCGCGTACTGCGCCTGGAACACCGCGCGTGCTGTCCTCGGTGCCGCCCATCGGCTGGTAGCCGGCCCAGCTGCCCAGCACCAGCGTCGGTGCGGTGATCGAGGCGATGCTGTCACGCAGGTCGGTGGTCATCACCGCATGCATGGCGTCAGCGGTGGTCTGGCGGTCGCTGGCTTCGCCCCAGCGCCCCAGCTCGGCCTGCCGCTGCGGATCGCGGGTCATGCCCGGCAGGCCGGCCTTCAGCTGCGCCTGCCACTGCGCGGCATCGGCGGCGAGCATGCCCTTGCGCAGCTGGTCAGCCATTGGCCGCACGCTGTCTGCGGTGGCGTTCGGGTCACGCGCCGCCGGCAGGAACGGCAATGCGTCGACCACCGCCAGCGCACTGACTGCCTTCGGCTCGGCCTGCGCCACCTGCAGCCCCAGCAGGCCGCCAAGACTGTGGCCGATCACCACCACCGGGCCCAGCTGTTGGTCATGCAGGTAGGCAAGCAGCTGCCCGCGCATGGCCGGCAGGAATTCGGCCGGGCGCGGGTCGGCTGGCGCAGCGCCGGCAAAGCCCGGCAGCTGCACCAGATGGCACTGCACGTCCTTCAGCGCCAGGCAGGTCTCGCGCCAGACCTCGGCGCTGCTGTTCAGGCCGGGGATCATCAGCAGCGGACGGCCCTTGCCGACCACCTCGACCTGCACCTTGCCCGCCGCCGGGGCGCTGGCGGCGTGCGCCGAGCCGGAGCCGAGCACGGCCATCGCCATGCCGATCATCGCCAGCCGGGCCAGGGCCTTCATTGCATACCAGAGTGCCAGGAAGATCTTCATCGTCTGCTCCTTCGTCAGGTGGGTGGTCCCGGAATGGGCTCAGCGTGCCGCCGGCCACGGCACCCGGAGGGCGATTTCGGAGCAGCGGCCGATCGCCGGGGCGAACGGTCGCAGGCGGCTGACGATGTACGTCCGCATAAATTGACAACATCCATCTTGATGAAGCGATATACTAATCCGCACCCGCCGCTGCCGCCCGTGCCATGACCGCCATCAGCTTCGAGTTCTATCCGCCCAAGACCGACGAACAGCGCAGCCAGCTGGACCGCGCCGCGGCCAGGCTGAAGGACTACGGTCCCGAGTACGTGTCGTGTACCTTCGGCGCCGGTGGCTCGACCCTGAGCTATACCTCCGAGACCGTGCGCCATCTCAACCAGCACCATGGCTTCGATGCCGCACCGCATCTGTCCTGCGTCGGCGGCACCCGTCAGGAAATCCGCGAGCTGCTCAAGCTGTATCGCGCCATCGGCTGCCGCCGCCTGGTCGCGCTGCGCGGCGATCTGCCGTCGGGCATGGGTTTCCCCGGTGACATGCGCTATGCCGCCGAACTGATCGACTTCATCCGCGCCGAGCACGGCGATGCGTTCCATATCGAAGTGGGCGCGTACCCCGAAACGCACCCGCAGGCTTCCGACGCACTGGCCGACCTGAAGCATTTCAAGGCCAAGATCGACGCCGGTGCCGATGCGGCGATCACCCAGTACTTCTTCAACCCTGATGCCTACTTCCATTTCGTCGACGAAGTGCGGCGGCTGGGCGTGCAGGTACCGATCACGCCCGGCATCATGCCGATCGCCAACTTCAGCCAGCTGCGCCGCTTCTCCGAACAGTGCGGTGCGGAGATCCCGCGCTGGATCAGCCGCAAGATGCAGGCTTATGGCGATGATGCAGAGTCGGTGCGTGCATTCGGCACTGAAGTGGTGGCCAAGCTGTGCCAGCGCCTGATCGAAGGCGGCGCACCCGGCCTGCACTTCTACACCTTGAACCTGGCCAAGCCGACCACTTCGGTGCTGAAGCTGCTGCAGGGCTGAAAGCACGGCGCGCAAGCGTGATCGGCGCTACCCTGCGAGGATGATCCGGCTTTCCTTCCTGCTGTTGCTGTTGCTGCTGCCGCTGTGCGTGCTGTCGAGCGTCGCCCACGCACAGTCCACGCGCCTGAACCGCTGCACCGATGCCCAGGGCCAAAGCGTCTACACCGACCGGCCCTGCGACAGCCTGGGCGCGCGGTCGCGGTTGCCACCGCCTGCGCCCGCCGGCAATACCCTGCAGCGCGACACCTTGGGGGCACGCTGCCCGCGGCGGCTGAGTGAACTGGTGGACGCGCTGCGCATCGGCATCGTCAGCAACGATGTGAATCGGCTGTCCTCACTGTATCTGTGGGGCGCGGTTTCCGATGCGGGCGCGCAGCGCATCCTCGGCCAGCTGGAATCCTTGGCGCGGCGGCCCCTGGTGGACGTGGTGCCGGTGTATCCGTCACAGGCGCTGCAGCAATCGCAGGATGAGGATCAGAGCCCTGCCGTGTTGGGATCCGACCCTGTGGCCTCTGTGGCGCGGCAACCCATCGGCCTGCGCCTGGAGCAGACGTTGCCCGGCAGCGCGTCGCGCGCGTCGACGGTGCTGGGGTTGCGGCGCCAGTACGGGTGTTTCTGGATCACGTTGTGATCGGGCGGGGTCAGAGCCCTGCTGCGCAGGGATCTGACCCCGCATGCCGGCTCACTCCGGCCACAGCGCGCGGATGGCGGCGATGCCCTGCCCACCATGGCGACGCGCTTCGGCGATGTGACCGCGGCCCATGCCGCCCAGCGCATAGATCGGCAGTGACACCTGCGCGCGCAGCTCGGCGAACGCGTTCCAGCCCAGCGGCACGGCATCGGGATGGCTGGCCGTGGCCTGCACCGGGCCCAGCACGGCGAAGTCGCAGCCCAACCGCTGTGCGGCCTGCAGCTGCTGCAGGTCATGGCAGGACGCGGCCACCAGCTGGCCTTCGGGCAGCGGACGCTGCGACAGCTCCAGCAGCTGCTCGCTGCCCAGGTGCACCCCAACGCCCAGTACGCGCGCGTTCGATATCGCGGTTGAGCAGCCACTGCACCCCGCTGCGACGATGTGCGCGCACGGCCTGTTCGACCATCGCCTGGCGCTCCGGATGTGCCGTCGGCAACCGCAGCTGGATGCGCTGCTGGCCCGCCGCCACCACACGCTGCAGCTGCTCATGCCAGTGCTGCACGCCGTCGGCGTCATCGGCCGGCGCCGGGGTGATCAGGTAGCTGTCGGGTTGGCGCAGCGCGGCCACCACCGGCAGATCGGCCGGTGGCATCGAATAGCGACCAAGTTTATCCGGCGCCACCCAGGTAATGGCCTGGCCCTCGCGGCCACGTGGCGTCCCCTTCCAGCTGCGCACGTGGCGCACTTCCAGGGTCAGGTGCTTGTCCGGGTAGCGCTGCGGCACATCCATCAGCCATTCGCCGACATCGGCTTCGATGCCCAGTTCCTCGCGCAGCTCGCGAACCAACGCCTGCTCGGAGGTCTCGCCGGATTCGCGCTTGCCGCCGGGGAACTCCCACAGGCCGGCCATGTCGCGGTTCTCGGTACGACGGTTGAGCAGCACGCGGCCACGGGCGTCGGTGATGACGGCGGCCACGACGTGGATCGATCGGGTGGGGGGAGCCATGGGGGAAGCATGCCCAGAACAGGGCGGCCCGCGCAATCTCGGATCGGGCCGGATCAGCCCCACGAAACAGCCGCCATGAAAAAAGAGCCCCGCTTTCGCGGGGCTCTTCGGGGTCAGCTCAGCTGGCCGTGGCAGTGCTTGTACTTCTTGCCACTGCCGCACGGGCATGGATCGTTGCGGCCGATCTTCGGCTCATCGCGCTGCGCCTGTGCAATGCCCTGCTGGGCAGCCTGCACCTGCGCGGCTTCCTCGTCGGCACTGTAGCCGCCCACGTCCTGGTGCTGGAACTGCGACTGGCTCAGGCGCGCTTCGGCCTGCTGGCGTTCGGCTGCTTCCAGCGCCTGCACTTCCTCGTCGCTGCGGATGCGCACGCGCGACAGCAGGGTCACCACTTCGCGCTTGACGTTCTCCAGCATGTCCGAGAACAGCTCGAAGGCTTCCTTCTTGTACTCCTGCTTCGGCTGCTTCTGCGCGTAACCACGCAGGTAGATGCCCTGGCGCAGGTAGTCCATGCGCGCCAGGTGCTCCTTCCAGCTCTGGTCCAGCACGGTCAGCATCACGTGCTTCTCCAGCGCACGCATGGTTTCCTCACCGACACCGGCTTCCTTCTCGGCGAAGTGCTGGTTGACGCGCTCCTGCACCTTGGCGGCGATGGCTTCGGCGTCCAGCTCTTCGTGCGACTTGACCAGATCGGTCAGCGACATCTGCAGGCCGAAGTCCGACTCCAGGGTTGCTTCCAGGCCACGCAGGTCCCACTGCTCGTCGATCGAGTTCGGCGGCACGAAGCGGGCCACCACGTCGAAGATCACGTCGTCGCGGATGCCGTCGACGTTGTCCTTCACCGACTCGGCGTCCAGCAGCTCGTCGCGCTGGGCGTAGATCACCTTGCGCTGGTCGTTGTTGACGTCATCGAAGTCCAGCAGGTTCTTGCGGATGTCGAAGTTGTGGGCCTCGACCTTGCGCTGCGCCTTCTCGATCTGGCGGCTGACCAGGCGGTCCTCGATGACGTCGTCTTCCTTCATGCCCATCATGCGCATGGCCTTCTGCACCCAGTCGGAGGCGAAGATGCGCATCAGGTTGTCTTCCAGCGACAGGTAGAAGCGGGACGAACCCGGGTCACCCTGGCGGCCCGAACGGCCGCGCAGCTGGTTGTCGATACGGCGCGATTCATGGCGCTCGGTACCGACGATGTGCAGGCCGCCGGCAGCCTTGACGGCCTCGTGGCGCTTCTGCCAATCGGCCTTGACCGCGGCCTTCTGTTCGTCGGTCGCGCCTTCGCCCAGCTCGTGGATCTCCGCTTCCAGCGAACCGCCCAGCACGATGTCGGTACCGCGGCCGGCCATGTTGGTGGCGATGGTCACGGCCGCCGGACGGCCGGCATTGGCGACGATGGTCGCTTCGCGGTCATGCTGCTTGGCGTTGAGCACTTCGTGCTTCACGCCCGCCTTGCGCAGGTGCTCGGACAGCATTTCCGAGGTTTCGATCGAGGTGGTACCCACCAGCACCGGCTGGCCGCGCTTGGCGCACTCTTCGATGTCGGCCAGCACCGCATTGAACTTGCCCTTGCGGTTCAGGAATACCTGGTCCGGGCTGTCCTTGCGGATGGTCGGGCGGTTGGTCGGGATCACCACCACTTCGAGGCCGTAGATGCTCTGGAACTCGAAGGCTTCGGTATCAGCCGTACCGGTCATGCCGGACAGCTTCTTGTACATGCGGAACAGGTTCTGGAAGGTGATGCTCGCCAGCGTCTGGTTCTCGCGCTGGACCGGCACGCCTTCCTTCGCTTCCACCGCCTGGTGCAGGCCATCGGACCAGCGGCGGCCGGACAGGGTGCGGCCGGTGAACTCATCGACGATGACCACTTCGCCATCGCGCACGATGTAATCCACGTCACGCTGGTAGATCGCGTGCGCGCGCAGCGCGGCGTTCAGGTGGTGGACCACGGTCAGGTTCTGCGGCGCGTACAGGCCTTCGGTCTCGCCGTCGAGGATGCCGGCCTCGACCAGCAGCTGCTCGGCGTGCTCCATGCCCGCTTCGGACAGGTGCACCTGCTTGCCCTTCTCATCGACCCAGAAGTCGCCTTCGCCGTCTTCCGCTTCCTGCTTGACCAGGTTCGGCACGACGCGGTTGACGCGGATGTACAGCTCCGGGGAATCGTCGGCCGGGCCGGAGATGATCAGCGGGGTACGCGCTTCGTCGATCAGGATGGAGTCGACTTCGTCGACGATGGCGTAGTGCAGGCCGCGCTGGTAGCGGTCGGCCTTGGACAGCGCCATGTTGTCGCGCAGGTAGTCGAAGCCGAATTCGTTGTTGGTGCCGTAGGTGATGTCCGAGGCGTAGGCTTCGCGCTTGTCGCTGTGCGGCATGCCCGGGTACACCACGCCCACGCTCAGGCCCAGCCAGTTGTACAGCTTGCCCATCTGCGCGGCGTCGCGGCGGGCCAGGTAGTCGTTCACGGTGACCACGTGCACGCCCTTGCCTTCCAGCGCGTTGAGGTACACCGGCAGGGTCGCCACCAGGGTCTTGCCTTCACCGGTGCGCATTTCTGCGATCTTGCCCAGGTGAAGCACCATGCCGCCGATCAGCTGCACGTCGTAGTGGCGCATGCCCAGCACGCGGCGACCGGCTTCGCGGCAGACCGCGAACGCTTCCGGCAGCACCTTGTCCAAGGCTTCACCGTCGGCGATGCGCTGCTTGAACTCCGGCGTCTTGGCCTGAAGCTGCTCGTCGGAAAGCTTCTCGATCTCCGGCTCCAGCGCATTGATCTTGGCGACGATGCGGTTGAGCTGGCGCAGCTGTCGTTCGTTACGACTGCCAAATACGCGGGTAAGCAGGCTGTTGATCATTGAAGGAACCGGGTTGGATGGACACGACGCCCGGCCTCCCCCTTGGGATCCGTCCGCCGCAAACGAAACAGGGCGCCTGGCGCCCTGTCGATGGCAACACCCATTGTAGCTTGGGACGGCCGCAAGGGGTTTCAACCCTTTGGCGGCAATGGCATCCGAACACTCCCGGTAGTGCCGGCCGCTGGCCGGGTACGCGTCAGCGCATGCGCGCTGGCGCTCCCACGCTTCGCTGCGCGAACCGTGGGCCCCACTTACCTCGCCTCCACACCCCCGCGCCTACGGCGCTGCCCCCGTACTCCGGGGGCGGTAGTGCCGACGGCAGCCGGCACCCCAATGGGGCATCAGCCGCGGCTGACGCGGCCGACCGGCGTGTTGCCGCCGTCGCCGAGGAACTTGCGCGGGTTGACCACGTTGCCGTTTTCCCACACTTCGAAGTGCACGTGGGCGCCGGTCGAACGACCGGTGGAACCGGCCTTGGCCACTTCCTGCCCGGCACGGACCAGGTCGCCGACCTTCACCACCAGGCGCGAATTGTGCGCGTAGCGGGTGACGTAGCCGTTACCGTGGTCGACGTCGACCACGTTGCCGTAGCCGCCCTTCACGCCGGAGAAGCTGACCACGCCTTCGGCCACGGCCATCACCGGGTCACCGACCCTGGCGTGGAAGTCCATGCCCTTGTGGGTGGCGGCACCGCGGCCGAACGGGTCGGCACGGGTGCCGAAACCGGAGGTCACGTAGCTGTTGCGGATCGGCATGCGCGACGGCACGGCGTTCTGCTGCAGCTGGTGGTCGAACATCAGCGATTCCATCACCGACAGCTGGCGGCCTGAAGCAGCGAAGCGCTGCTCCAGCACCTGTAAGTCGGCGTTGACGTCCTTGACCGGGATGTCGCTGGTCGGGCCGCCGGCGTCGCCGTCACCGAGACCGGGGGTCTCGTTGAAGTCGAACTCGCCGTCTTCCAGCTTGCCCATCTGGGTCAGCCGTTCGCCGAGGGCGTTGAGGCGGGTGGCCTGGGCCTGCAGCTCGCCGAGGCGGGCCGCCAGCGCGTTGACCTGGGTCTGCGCATCGCGCTTGATCTTGGCCAGCTCTGCATCCTGGCGCTCGACCTTGGCCTGCAGGCGGGAATCATTCAGCGCGCTGGCGCCAATGCCGCCGGCAAGGCCGATAATGCAGCCTACCCCGAGCACGCTGCCCAGCAGGGCGCGGGGGCGGTCCTCGAAATAGAACCGCAAACGCGCGATCGGCGACGCTTTGGCCTGTCCTTCACGCGTTTTGATTACGATCTTTTTGAATGCCATCAGTGAGTTTTCATGTCTGAGCCGAAATCCAGCGTTCGCCCCGCGTCAGTGCCGAAGCCGGCGCTGGATGCGGTGATGGCGGACAAAAGCGGGAACCCGCTGCGGCGTGCCTTGTGGCTTGACGCGCTGGACCGTCAGTTGCGCCCCCAGTTGCCGCCACCTCTGCGCAGCCGTTGCCGGCTGGCCAATGTGGACGGGGAACACCTCGTTTTTCTCGTCGAGTCCCCGGTCTGGCATGCCAAGTTGCGGCTTGCCGAAGCCCAGTTGCTCGACGCGGCCCGTTCCATCGGGCTGAAGGCCACCAGGGTGACCATCAAGACTGCGTCTCCCACTCCCACGCGCTCCCCAGCGCTCGACAACCGGAATGGACCCCACGCAGTTTCAGCCGCCACGCACAAAGGGCTACGCGACGCCTTGGCTTGCCTGCAGGACGTTCCTTCGAAGCCGAAGAAGCGGTCCTGACGACAACGGAGCATCCGGCTCCGCTCCCCGTCGCGCGTGTCACCACGGCGTGAAACATTTCGGGGGCCGGGTCGCATCCTAGCTGCCATCCGGGGGCCTGTCGTTAGATTGTTGTTAAAACTACGTTAAATTCAGGCTTCCGATCCAACAGGTTCACAAAACCGTGACCTCGAACCGGCCTTGACGCGCGTCAAGCATGCTGAATGCGCCGGACACGCCTGAAACGACAACGCCGCCCTGGAAGGCGGCGCTTTTGTCTTTCAATTCAACGATCTACAGGAATCAGGCGTAGGCCGGAGTGGCATATTCCACCGGGTCCGGGGTGGCCGGCGAGTCGAAGCTGACCCATTCCCAGGCGGTGGCGTCGGCCATCAGCGCCCGCACCAGCTTGTTGTTGAGGGCGTGACCGGACTTGAAGCCTTCGTAGGCACCCAGCACCTGGCCACCGGCCAGATAGAGGTCGCCGATCGCGTCGAGGATCTTGTGGCGCACGAATTCGTCGGCGTAGCGCAGGCCGTCTTCGTTGAGCACGCGGAACTCGTCCAGCACGATGGCGTTGTCCATCGAACCGCCCAGGCCCAGGTTGCGCTCGCGCATGTATTCCAGGTCGCGCATGAAACCGAAGGTGCGCGCGGGAGATTTCCTTGGTGTAGGCCAGCGTCGAGAACTCGATTTCCTGGCGCGACTGCTTGGCCGGGATCATCGGGTGATCGAACTGGATGGTGAAGCCCAGCTTGTAGCCCTCGTACGGGCTGAAGCGGGCCACCTTGTCGCCCTCGGTCACTTCCACGGTCTTCAGCACGCGGATGAAGCGCTTGGGCGCATCCTGTTCCACGATGCCTGCCGACTGCAGCAGGAACACGAACGGGCCGGCCGAACCGTCCATGATCGGCAGCTCGGCCGAGGACAGTTCGACGATGATGTTGTCCACACCCAGGCCGGCCAGCGCCGACATCAGGTGTTCGACGGTCTGGATCTTGGCGTCGTTGCAGGTCAGGCCGGTGCACAGGGTCACTTCGGTGACCAGTTCGGCCTTGGCCGGCACTTCCACCACCGGGTCCAGGTCCACGCGACGGAACACGATCCCATGGTTGACCGGTGCCGGGCGCAGGGTCATGTAGACCTTGTCACCGCTGTGCAGGCCAACGCCGGTGGCGCGGATCGTGTTCTTGAGGGTGCGTTGCTGGATCATGGGGGATGGGCCGGAAGTGACACATTAGATTAACACGCGCCCTCCCCTACCCTGGCTGAAACGCCAGTGAAGGCTGCAGGCAGGACGCACCGGCACGCCGTGGGGACGCGCGTGAAGCAGGGCAGCCGGACCCATCCTGGCCCGGCGCCCGCGTTTTCAGGACATGGTGGCGCAACCCGGGGAGGACAAGCCCCGGGTGCCCCGCTTAGTCCGCCTGGCGGCGCAGGAACGCCGGGATGTCCAGGTAGTCGTTCGGCAGTTCCGCCGCCGCCGGGGCCGAAGCGGCCGGGGCCGAGGGAGCGGAGGCTGCCGCGGTATCGCTGCTGGCGCGACGCAGGCCCAGACCCATGCCGCCCACGGCCTTGGACACGGCGTCGCCGCCGTTGTCGAAGTCACCGAATTCCGGCTGGCCGGTGGTGGCATTGCGGACCAGCTTGATCGGCGCACGCTCGCCCGGACGCTGGGTCTTGCTGGCCGACACGCGGTTCAGGCCGGTAGCGACCACGGTCACGCGCACTTCGTCCTGCATGTCCGGATCCAGCACGGTACCGACCACCACGGTGGCGTCTTCGGAAGCGAAGCCATCGATGGTGCGGCCGATTTCGTCGAACTCGGCCATGGTGAAGTCGGCGCCGGCGGTGATGTTGACCAGGATGCCGTTGGCACCGGCCAGGTTCACATCGTCCAGCAGCGGGTTCTGGATCGCGGCTTCGGCGGCGGCCTGGGCGCGGTCATCGCCACGGGCGGTGCCGGTACCCATCATCGCCAGGCCCATTTCGGACATGACGGTGCGCACGTCGGCGAAGTCGACGTTGATCAGGCCCGGACGCACGATCAGGTCGGCGATGCCCTGCACGGCGCCCTGCAGCACGTCGTTGGCGGCACGGAAGGCCTGGATCATGGTCGCGTTGCGACCCAGCACGGTGATCAGCTTCTCGTTCGGGATGGTGATCAGCGAGTCGCAGTGCTGGCTCAGTTCCTCGATGCCCTTCAGCGCCACCTGCATGCGGCGACGGCCTTCGAACGGGAACGGCTTGGTGACCACGGCCACGGTCAGGATGCCCATTTCCTTGGCCAGCTGTGCCACCACCGGCGCAGCGCCGGTGCCGGTACCACCGCCCATGCCGGCGGTGATGAACACCATGTCCGCACCCTGCAGGGCGTCCATGATGCGCTCACGGTCTTCCAGCGCGGCCTGACGGCCGACTTCCGGGTTCGCGCCTGCGCCCAGGCCCTTGGTCACGTTGGTACCCAGCTGCAGCTGCAGCTTGGCACCGCAATTCTTGATGGCCTGCGAGTCGGTGTTGGCGGTGATGAATTCCACGCCGTCCACCGCCGAGTTGACCATGTGCGCCACGGCATTGCCGCCGCCGCCGCCCACGCCAACCACCTTGATCACCGCATTGGGTGCCATCTTTTCGATCAGTTCAAAATGCGCCATGTCCGTGTCCTCGTTGTATCCGCTTTGGCTGGCATGGGCATTCGGGCGTCCTGCCGTCCTGCTGCATGCCGACGTTGCGGCTGTGTGGGTTGTGTGTTGCCGGTGTTGCGTTGTGCTACGGGTACTGCGGGTGCTGCGCCCGGGCGATGCCCGGTGTTACGGGTTCCGCGTCAGAACTCGCCGCGGAACCAGGTCTTGAGTTTCTTGAACATGCTTCCAGCGCGCCCGGTCGGCAGCGACGGCCGCCGCGGGTGCTCGATCTGGCTGCCCATCAGCAGCAGGCCCACGCCGGTGGCATGCACCGGGTTGCCCACCACTTCGCCCAGGCCGGTGACGTGCTGCGGGATGCCCACGCGAACCGGCATCTGCAGCATTTCCTCGGCCAGTTCGACCACGCCTTCCATCTTCGAAGCGCCACCGGTCAGCACCATGCCGGCGCGTACCAGTTCCTCGAAGCCGGAGCGGCGCAGTTCGGCCTGCACCATCTCGAAGATTTCCTCGTAGCGGCCCTGCACGGCCTGCGCCAGCGAATGGCGCGGCATGCGGCGCGGCGGGCGGTCGCCCACCGACGGCACCTGGATGCTTTCCTCGGCGGTGGCCAGCTGGGCCAGGGCGCAGGCATAGCGCACCTTGATCTGCTCGGCTTCCGGGGTCGGCGTGCGCAGCATGTGCGCGATGTCATTGGTGACGTGGTCGCCGGCGATCGGCAGCGAAGCCGTGTGGCAGATCGCGCCCTGCACGAACACCGCGATATCGGTGGTGCCGGCGCCCATGTCGACCAGCACCACGCCCAGCTCGCGCTCGTCAGCGGTCAGCACCGCCACGCTGGAGGCCAGCGAGGACAGCACCAGGTCGTCCACCTGCAGGCCGCAGCGCTGGACGCACTTGCTGATGTTGGCCGCAGCCGACTGCGCGCACACCACCAGGTGGGCATGCACTTCCAGGCGCACGCCGGTCATGCCGACCGGGTTGCGGATGCCTTCCTGCGAATCGTCCAGGACGTACTCGCGCGGGATCGCGTGCAGGATCTTCTGGTCGGCCGGAATCGCCACGGCCTTGGCCGCATCGAGCACGCGATCCAGGTCGCCCCAGGTCACTTCGCCGTCGCGGATCGGCACGATGCCGGGCGAATTCTTGCACTGCACGTGGTTGCCGGAGATCGAGGCATACACCGAGCGGATCTCGCAGCCGGCCATCAGCTCGGCTTCTTCCACCGCGCGCTGGATCGACTGCACGGTCGATTCGATGTCCACCACCACGCCACGCTTGAGCCCGCGCGACTCGTGCGAGCCGATGCCGATCACTTCGATCGGGTTGCCCGGCGAGTACTCGCCCACCAGCGCCACCACCTTGGAGGTGCCGATGTCCAGCCCAACGATCAGCGATTTGTCACCCTTGCGATTCATGTCCTTTCCTGCGTCCTGCTGGCTGGGGTCGCCGGCGTTTTCGCCGGCGTGGCCGGGGTACCCCAGCTCAGCGTGAAACCATTGGTGTAACGGAGATCGGCGCGCTCGATCGGCGCGTCCTGACGGTTGAGCTGCGGCAGCACCTTGACGAAGCGCTGCATGCGCGAGCGCGCGTCGTCGCGGCCGACCACCACTTCGGTACCGTTGCTCAGCACCAGCGACCAGCTGCCGCGCGCATCCATCGTCACCCGGCGCACGTCGACGCCGGCCGGTGCGAACAATGCACGCGAGTCGCTGTACAGCTTCATCACTTCTTCGGTCTGGCTGTCGGGGCCGTCCAGTTCGGGCAGCGCCAGATCGGCCAGCTTCTTCGGCGTGGGGAACAACTTGCCCTGCTCGGAAACCAGGCGGTCGTTGCCCCAGCGCGCGAACGGCTTGTGCTCGACCAGGGTCACTTCCAGCACGTCCGGCCACTGCTTGCGCACCTGCGCGCTTTCCACCCACGGCAGCTGCTCCAGGGCGTCCTGCGCGTCCTGCAGCTTGACCGCGAAGAAGCCCGCATGCGCGTACGGCAGCAGCACCTGCTGCAACTGCTCGGCCGGCACCCGCTTGAACTCACCATGCACGCGCAGCTTCGCCAGCGGCCAGCGCTCGGCGCCGACCCAGCCATTGACCACGGCCACCACCGGCAGTGCAACCACCGACAGCGCCAACAGCCAGACGAAGATGCGCAGCACCGCGTTCATGCGTGCGAGGCCTCCAGGGTCTGTTCCAGCACGCGCCACACCAGCTCTTCGAAGCTGATGCCGGCCTGGCCTGCGGCCTTGGGCACCAGCGAATGGCTGGTCATGCCCGGCGCGGTATTCACTTCCAGCAGGAAGAAGCGACCGCTGCTGCGGTCACGCATCACGTCCACGCGGCCCCAGCCACGGCAGCCGGCGGCACGGAACGCGGCCAGCGCGATGCGGCGGATTTCCTCTTCGTCGTCACCATCCAGGCCTGGGCACAGGTACTGGGTGTCCTCGGCGATGTACTTGGCGTTGTAGTCGTACCACTGGCCCTTGGGCACGATGCGGATCGACGGCAGTGCGACATCGCCGAGGATGGCCACGGTCAGCTCGTCGCCCACCACCATCTGTTCCATCAGCAGCTGGCCGTCGTAGCGCGCGGCCAGCGCCACGGCTTCATCGAGGCCCGCGTCATCGGTGACCCGGCTGATACCCACGCTGGAGCCTTCATTGGCCGGCTTCACCACTACCGGCAGGCCCAGTTCGGCTGCCAGTGCATGCACCGTGGTCGCGTCCACCTTCCGGTACTGCGGGGTGGGCAGGCCCAGCGACAGCCACACCTGCTTGGTGCGGATCTTGTCCATGCTCAGCGCCGAGCCCAGCACGTTCGAGCCGGTGTACGGCACGCCGAAGGCGTCCATCAGGCCCTGCACGATGCCGTCCTCACCGCCACCGTTGTGGCCATGCAGGATGTTGAACACGCGATCGATGCCACCGGCGGCGAGCGCCTTGGCCAGCGCCGGAATGCCATCCACCGCGAACGCATCGACGCCGCGCGACTGCAGCGCTTCCAGTACGTTGCGGCCGGAGTCCAGCGACACCTCGCGTTCGCTGGAGCTGCCGCCGAGCAGCACGGCGACGCGGCCGAACACGGCCGGGTCGGTCACGCGCAGCGGCGGGAAGGTCAGCGCGCTCACGCCTCGCCCTCCCCCTTGAAGCCTTCCACCGCAATATGGGTGGCCACGGCACCGATGTCGCCGGCACCCATCATCAGCAGCAGGTCACCGTCCTGCAGCACGTCCGGCAGCACGCTGGCCAGCTCGGCGGCCTTGCCCACCACCACCGGCTCGCTGCGGCCACGCGCACGGATGGCGCGGGCCAACGCATGCGAATCGGCACCAGCAATCGGTTCCTCGCCGGCCGGGTAGACCTCGCTCAGCACCAGTGCATCGACGCTGGACAGCACCGC
Source organism: Stenotrophomonas sp. 93052_Sma (assembly GCF_056481145.1). Lineage (NCBI taxonomy): Bacteria > Pseudomonadati > Pseudomonadota > Gammaproteobacteria > Lysobacterales > Lysobacteraceae > Stenotrophomonas > Stenotrophomonas sp. 93052_Sma. The sequence goes on along the minus strand of NZ_CM151134.1, from coordinate 789,700 downwards.
GGCGAACTTGTCGAACTGGTCGCGGGTACGGCTGTAGCGGTGCGGCTGGAAGGCCACCACCAGGCGCTTGTCGGCCCAGCCACCACGGGCGGCGGCAAACACCGCTTCCAGCTCGCTCGGGTGATGACCGTAGTCGTCGATGATGCGGACCTTGGCGCCGCTGGCGGTGGTCACTTCGCCCAGATCGTTGAAGCGACGGCCGACACCGGCGAAGCCTTCCAGTGCGCGCGATCGCGTCCGGTGCCACGCCCAGCTGCCAGCCCACCGCAGCGGCGGCCAGCGCGTTGAGTACGTTGTGCTTGCCCGGCAGCGCCAGCACCACTTCCTGGCTGGTGCCCTGCGGCAGGCGCAGGGTGAAGCGCATGCGCGAGCCTTCCTGCACCACGTTCTCGGCGCGCACGTCGGCCTGCGGGCTCATGCCGTAGCTCATCACGTGGCGCGGGGTCTTGGCAGCCAGAGCCGCGACTTCTGGATCGTCGATGCACAGCACCGCCAGGCCGTAGAACGGCAGGCGCTGCAGGAACTCGGCGAACGCCGCCTGCACGCGGGCAAAGTCGTTGCCGTAGTTCTCCAGGTGATCGGCGTCAATGTTGGTGATGATCGACATCAGCGGGTTCAGGCGCAGGAAGCTGCCATCGCTTTCGTCGGCCTCGGCCACCAGCCACTGTCCACCGCCCAGCTTGGCGTTGGCGCCGGCAGCCAGCAGCTGGCCACCGATCACGAACGTCGGGTCGAGCCCGCCTTCGCTCAGCACTGCAGCGGTGAGGCTGGTGGTGGTGGTCTTGCCATGGGTACCGGCCACAGCGATGCCGCGGCGGAAGCGCATCAGCTCGGCCAGCATCGCCGCACGCGGCATGATCGGAATACGCTGGCTGCGCGCTTCCATCAGTTCCGGGTTGTCTTCGCGGATGGCGCTGGAGACCACCACGCAGTCGGTGCCCAGCACGTTGGCTGCGGAGTGGCCGCGCATGATGCGCGCACCCAGGCTGGCCAGGCGACGGGTCGCCACGTTGTCGGCGTTGTCCGAGCCGGACACCTCATAGCCCAGCGTCAGCATCACTTCGGCGATACCGCTCATGCCGGTGCCGCCGATGCCGACGAAATGCACGCGCGGGAACGCGCGCACCAGGTCGTTGGTGTCGTGCAGGCGACGGATCATGCGCGGCCTCGCGCAGGGCAGGCGCGGTGGCATGCCTTCTTCATACAGCTTCCTCAAGAATGATATCGGCGATGCGCTCGGCGGCATCGACCTTGGCCAGGGCACGCGCGGCTTGCGCCATCTGCATGCGGCGGGCGGGATTTTCGGACAGATCGCGCAGCAGTGCGGCAATGCCGTCGGCCAGCGTTCCGTCCTGCTTCAGCAAAACCGCCGCGCCGCGTTCGACCAGGTACTCCGCATTGCGGGTCTGGTGATCGTCGACGGCAGCGGGGAAAGGCACCAGCACGCTGCCGACACCCACCGCACACAGCTCGGCCAGCGTCGAAGCGCCCGCACGGCACACCACCAGATCGGCCCAGGCAAAGGCCTCGGCCATGTCGGCGATGAACGGCGTGATTTCAGCCTGCACGCCGGCCTTGGCATATGCCTCGACCGCTTCGGCATGCAGCTTTTCGCCGCTCTGGTGGCGAACCTGCACCGGCACACTCGTGCCCAGCGCAGCAATCGCCTGCGGCACGCCGGTGTTGAGCGCACGCGCGCCCTGGCTGCCACCGACCACCAGCACGCGCAGCGGACCCTGGCGGTCAGCGAAACGCTGTTCCGGCGGTGCGATGGCGGCGATCTCCGCACGTACCGGGTTGCCGACGAACTCTTCGCCCTTGGCGAAGGTGCCCGGGAAGCCGGTCAGCAGCCGGCGCGCATAGCGCGACAGGATGCGATTGGTCATGCCGGGAGCGCGATTCTGTTCGTGCACCAGCAGCGGCAGGCCGTGCAGGCGTGTGGCCATGCCCCCCGGGCCGGACGCGAAACCACCGAAGGCGACCACCGCACGCGGCTGGCGCTTGCGGATGATCATGCCGGCGGCACGCAGCGCGCATCAGCCGCCACGGCGCGCCCAGCAGGGCCAGCTTGCCTTTGCCGCGCAGGCCGGTGATGGCCAGCGTGTCGATCGGAATGTCGTGCTGCGGCACCAGGCGGGTTTCCATCGCACCATCGGCGCCCATCCAGGTGACCGGTACGCCGCGCGCGCAGCACGCGGGCCACGGCCAGGCCGGGGAAGATGTGACCGCCGGTGCCACCGGCCAGGATCATCACCGGGCGCACGTTATCGGTGGCTGCGCTCATGACAGCCTCCCGAAGGTCGGTTCGATGCGCGACTGCAGGCGGCTGGTACCGCGTGCGGCGTTCGCTGCAGCGGCAGCCGTCGGCTCGGCGCTCATCGGCACGCTGGCCGCAGCCGGTGCGGCCGGCGCGTCCACGGGTGCATCGGCCACGGCCTCGTCGCCACCGCCGATGCGCACGGCCTGGCGACGCTCGGCGCGCTTGAGCTCATAGGAGACGCGCAACAGCAGGCCCATCGCCACGCAGGTCATCAGCACCGACGAACCGCCGGAGGAGATCAGCGGCAGGGTCAGACCCTTGGTCGGCAGGATACCCAGATTCACGCCGATCGAAACGAAGGTCTGCATGCTGATCCACAGGCCGATGCCGAAGGCGATGTAGCCGGAGAAGTGGCGCTTCATTTCCACGCAGCGCATGCCCAGCCAGAACGTGCGGCCGACCAGCAGCGCGTACAGGGCCACGATCACGCAGGTGCCGAGGAAGCCGAACTCCTCCGCGGTGACCGAGAAGATGAAGTCGGTATGTGCTTCCGGCAGGTAGTACAGCTTCTGCACCGAGTTGCCCAGGCCAACGCCGGTCCACTCGCCGCGGCCCACGGCCATCAGCGCGTTGGACAGCTGGTAGCCGTCGCCCTGCTGGTCGGCCCACGGGTCGAGGAAGGAGGTAATGCGGCGCATGCGGTACGGCTCGATGATCGCCAGCGCGCTCATGCCGACCAGGCCGATGATCACCGGCATCGACATGCGCGGCATGTTCACACCGCCCAGCACCAGCATGCCGGCGGTGATCGCCAGCAGCAGGGTCGAGGAACCGAAGTCCGGCTGCAGCAGCAGCAACAGCACCAGCGCACCGGCCACGCCCAGTGGCTTGAGCATCGCCGGCCAGGTCGCGTTGACCTCGTCGCGGAAGCGCACCAGGTAGCTGGACAGCCAGACGATATAGAGCACCTTCACCGCTTCCACCGTCTGGAACTTGGAGATGCCCAGATTGATCCAGCGGCGTGCGCCGTTGACCGTGCTGCCCAGGCCCGGTGCGAACACCGCCAGCAGCAGCACGAAGCAGCCCAGCAGCAGCATCTGGTTGTACTGCTCGATGGACTTCAGTTCAGTGCGGGCGGCTACGACCGCCAGCACGATACCCACCGCCAGGAAGATCAGGTGGCGGTTGAGGTAGTAGAACGGGCTGCTCATCAGAGCGATCGAGCTGGACGCCACCATCACCACGCCGATGCCCGTGAGCGCGATGATCGCGCCCAGCAGCCACTTGTCGTAGCTGCCTTCGATGGCCTCAAGGCGTGTTGCCTGGCGGGACAGGTCGTTCATCTCAGCGCACCTTCAACGTGGCCAGGCCGATCAGCACGAGCACGACCGAGATGATCCAGAAGCGCACGATCACGCGCGGCTCCGGCCAGCCCTTCAGTTCGAAGTGATGGTGGATCGGTGCCATGCGGAACACGCGCTTGCCGGTCAGCTTGAACGAGGCGACCTGGATCATCACCGACAGCGTTTCGATGACGAACACGCCGCCCATGATCACCAGCACCAGCTCCTGGCGGGTGATCACTGCGATCGTACCCAGCACCGCACCCAGCGCCAGCGCGCCGATGTCGCCCATGAACACCATGGCCGGATAGGTGTTGAACCACAGGAACCCCAGGCCCGCACCGGCGATGGCCGCGCAGATGATGACCAGCTCGCCGGCGCCCGGGATCTGCGGGATCTGCAGGTAGTTGGCAAACACCACGTTGCCCGAGGCGTAGGCGAACACGCCCAGTGCGCAGGCCACCAGCACGGTCGGCATGATCGCCAGGCCGTCCAGGCCGTCGGTGAGGTTCACCGCGTTGGAGAAGCCGACGATCCAGAAGTAGGCGATGGCCACGAATCCGATGCCGGCCAGCGGCAGCGCGATCGACTTGAACATCGGGATGTAGAAGGTCAGCGCCGCCGGCACGTCGGCCGTGTAGAACAGGAACAGGCCCGCGGCCAGGCCGAAGATCGACTGCAGCAGGTACTTCCAGCGCGACTTCAGGCCGTTCGGGTCGCGGCGGACGATCTTGATCCAGTCGTCATACCAGCCGATGGCGCCGAAGCACAGCATCACCGCCAGCACCAGCCACACGTAGCGGTTGCGCAGGTCGGCCCACATCAGCACCGACAGGGTGATGGTGAGCAGGATCAGCGAACCGCCCATGGTCGGCGTACCGGCCTTGGAGAAATGGGTCTGCGGACCGTCCTTGCGGATCGGCTGGCCGCCCTTGAACTGGGCAAGCTTGCGGATCATCGCCGGGCCGAGCCACAGCGACAGGAACAGGGCCGTCAGCGCGGCAAGGATGGCGCGGAACGTCTGGTAGTTGAACAGCCCGAACAGGCTCTCCAACTGCTGCAACCATCGAGCCAGTTCATACAACATGCGGGGATTCCTCTCCTTGCGCCAGCAGCGCTTTGACAATCGTGTCCATGGCGCTGCCACGGGAACCCTTGACCAGGCAGCGCACGCCGGCGTGCAGCTCGTCCTTCAGCGCCTGCGACAGCGCGTCATGGGTGGCGAAATGACGGCCGCCTTCACCGAAGGCGGTGGCGGCAGCGGCGCTGAGCGGGCCCAGCGCATACAGGCGCTTGAGGCCAGCAGCGCGCGCGGAGCCCTGCCTGCGCGTGCAGCGCTTCGGCGTCCGGACCCAGCTCGCGCATGTCGCCCAGCACCAGCCAACCCTCTTCCGGCGCGGCGGCCAGGGCGTCGATGGCCGCGGCCAGCGAACCGGGGTTGGCGTTGTAGCTGTCGTCCACCAGCACCGCGCCGTTGCGCAGCTGATGGGCGATCTGGCGGCCCGGTACCGGCTGTGCTTCGGCCAGGCCGGCCGCGATCAGCGCCAGATCGACACCGGCGGCCAGCGCCAGGCTGGCAGCGGCCAGCGCATTGCTGACGTTGTGGCGACCCGGCAGGCCCAGCACCACGCGGGCTTCGCCGCCCGGTGCGACCAGGGTGAACTGGCTGCCCTGCGCGCCGGCGCGGATGTCGCGCGCGGTGATGTCCGCGGTGTGCTCCAGGCCATAGCGCAGTACGCGGCAGCGCGGCGGGGTGCCGACGAAGTGCTGTTCGAACCAGCGGCCGTAGGCATCGTCGACGTTGATCACCGCCACGCCATCGGCCGGCAGCGCGGCATAGATCGCGCCCTTGGTCACTGCCACGCCGAGCAGGCTGCCCATGCGTTCCAGGTGCGCCGGGGCGATGTTGTTGACCAGCGCATAGCGCGGGCGGGCGATGTCGGTCAGGTAGGCGATGTCACCCGGCTTGCCCGCGCCCATCTCGTAGACAGCGTAGTCGGCATCTTCCGGGGCATCGATCACTGCCAGCGGCAGGCCGATCTCGTTGTTGCGGTTGCCCGGGTTGGCGTAGACCACCTTGTGCGCATGACGGGCCACCTGCTGCAGGATCGACAGCAGCAGGCTCTTCACGCTGGTCTTGCCGTTGCTGCCGGTGATCGCGAACACCTCGGTATCGCGGTCGCGCTGCATGCCGGTGGCGATCTTCGCCAGCGCCAGTTCGCTGTCGGCCACCAGCACCTGCGGCAGTTCGATCGGCAGCAGGCGCTCGACCAGCAGCGCGCTGGCACCGCGCGCCTGCGCGTCGGCGGCAAAGTCATGGCCATCGAAACGCTCGCCGCGCAGCGCCACATACAGGCTGCCCGGGCCGAGGCTGCGGGTGTCATTGCTGACCGCATCGATGGCCACGTCGTCGCCGTGGATCTCGCCGCCGGCCCAGTGTGCGATCAGCGAAAGCAGAGTGCGCTTCATGCGATGCCCTCCCCGGCCTGCGCGCTGAGCACACCGGCCTTGGCTGCCAACGCAGCGGCGGCCACTTCGGTGTCGTCGAAGTCATGGCGCACGCCATTCACCTCCTGGTACGGCTCGTGGCCCTTGCCAGCGATCAGGATGATGTCGCCGGCACCGGCACGCTTCACCGCCAGGCCGATCGCACGCGCGCGGCTGCGCTGCACGGTCACGGCATCGGCGTTCTGGAAGCCGGCCAGGATGTCGGCCACGATCACGTCGCCGTCTTCGCCACGCGGGTTGTCGTCGGTAACGATGACCTGGTTGGCCAGGCGCTCGGCGATCGCAGCCATCTGCGGGCGCTTGCCGGTATCACGCTCGCCACCGCAGCCGAACACGCAGAACAGCGTGCCCTGCAGGTGGCCGTGCAGGCTGTCCAGCGCCTGTTCCAGTGCGTCCGGGGTATGTGCGTAATCGACCACCACGGTCGGCAGGCCGTCTTCGCCGCCCAGGCGGTTCATGCGGCCACGGATCGGCTGCAGCGCCGACAACACCTCGGCAATGCGCGGCAGCGGCTGACCCTGCGCGTGCAGGGTGCCGGCCACGGCCAGCAGGTTGTCCACGTTGAAGCGGCCCAGCAGCGGCGACTGCACCGCCGCGCGCTGGCCGTCGATGACCAGTTCGAAGGCAATGCCACGGCCGTCCAGCTGCAGCGCCTCGGCGCGCACGCTGGCATCGGTGGCACCGCGCGAGCTCAGGCCGATCGGTTGCACGCCCGCCGGGAGGCCGGCGAACAGCTGGCGACCGAACGCGTCGTCAAGATTGATCACCGCGGCCTTCAGTCCCGGGCGATGGAACAGCCGTGCCTTGGCCGCGCCGTAGCTGGCCATGTCGCCGTGGTAGTCCAGATGATCGCGGGTGAGGTTGGTGAATACCGCCACGTCGTAGTGCACCGCATCCACGCGGCCCTGGTCCAGCGCATGCGAGCTGACTTCCATCGCCACCGCGCGCACCGGCATCACGCAGCTGCGCCAGCAACGCATGCATCTGCAGCACCAGCGGCGTAGTGAAGCCGGTCGGCTCAACTGCACCGTAAAGTCCGGCGCCCAACGTGCCGATACTGCCACTGGGCGTTCCGAGCAGGTGCCAGGCCTGGGCCAGCAGCTGCACGGTGGAGGTCTTGCCGTTGGTGCCGGTCACGCCCACCATCGCCATCGCCCGCGACGGTGCGCCATGGAACTGGTCGGCCATCGCACCCATGCGCGCGCAGGCCCGGCACCGCAATCGCATCGGCCGGTGCCGGCAGTTCGACCGGTGCCGGCGGTTCGAACAGGATGGCGCCAGCGCCGGCCGCACGGGCCTGCTCGACAAAGCCCAGGCCATGCGCGCCGAAACCGGCGATGGCGACGAAGGCATTGCCGGGGCGCACGGCGCGGCTGTCCAGCACCAGGCCGGTCAAAACGGGATCGTGGCCCGCCAGGGCCACATCCGGAAGCAACTGCGAAAGCAACATCGAAGGACTCATTGCGTGCCTCCCGTAGCGGGCGGCGTCTGGGCTTGCGCGCTGGGCAGCGCAGCGTCGAATTCAGCGGCGGCATCCACCGGCAGCGCGGCCTCGGCCGGCGGCGCGGGCAGGATCGAGGCCGAATGGCCGACCTTGCCGGACTGCTGTGCGGCCAGCCACGACTGCAGGTCGTCCAGCGGCACGTCCATCAGGCGCAGGGTGCCTTCCATCACGTTGTGGTAGACCGGCGCCGACACCAGGCCGCCATAGAACTTGCCGGCCTGCGGGTCGTTGATGACGATGACGGTGGCGAAGCGCGGATTGGTGGCCGGCACCACGCCAGCGAACAGCGCGTTGTAATGGCCGCGCTCGTAACCGCCGGGGCCGGCCTTGCGCGCGGTACCGGTCTTGCCGGCCACGCGGTAGCCCAGCACCGCCGCCTGCTTGGCGCCGCCCTGGGTGACCACGGTTTCCATCATCGCCACCACCTGCTTGGCGACGTTCTCGTCGATGATCTGCTGGCCTTCGTTGCGCTGGCCCTTGACGAAGGTCGGCGCGATCAACCTGCCACCATTGGCCAACGCCGAATAGGCAGTAGCGATCTGCAGAGGGGTGACGTTCAGGCCGTAGCCGTAGGACATGGTGGTCTTGGTGGTGCCTGACCAGCGCGCCGGGCGCAGCACGACGCCGCCGGATTCACCCGGGAAACCGCTGTGCGGCACCGAGCCGTAGCCGAAGCGGCGCACGCCGTCGTAGAACACCTGGTCCGGCATCTTTGCCGCGACCTTGGCCGCGCCCACGTTCGAACTGCGGGTGATCACGCCGGTCACGTTCAGCACGCCGTTGTTGCGCGGCACGTCGCGGATGGTGAAGCGGCCCAGGGTCATGTAACCCGGGTTGGTATCGATGATGGTGTCCTTGGTCACCGCACCGGCCTGCAGCGCAGTGGCAATGGTCAACGGCTTCATCGTCGAACCCGGCTCGACCAGGTCGGTCACTGCACGGTTACGGCGCGCATCGGGCAGCGCGCCGGTCAGCGAATTCGGGTTGTAGGTCGGCAGGTTGACCATGGCCAGGATCTCGCCGGTGGTCACGTCCATGATCACCATCGAACCGCCGGCCGCCTTGTTGGCCACCAGCGCGTTGCGCAGTTCCTTGAACGCCAGGTACTGGATGCGGCGGTCGATGCTGAGGGTCAGGTCCTTGCCCGGTTCGGCGGCGCGCAGCAGATCGCTTTCGACGGTCTCGCCCTTGCGGTTGCGGATCACCCGCTTGGCACCGGCCTTGCCGCGCAGCCATTCGTCGAACGCCAGCTCCAGGCCTTCCTGGCCGCGGTCGTCGATGTTGGTGAAGCCCAGCACGTGCGCCATCGCCTCACCCTGCGGGTAGAAGCGGCGGAACTCGCGCTGCGCGGCCACGCCCGGAATCTTCAGCGCGACCACCTTCTCTGCCTCGTCCGGATTGATCCGGCGGCGCAGGTACATGAATTCCTTGTCCGACTTCTGCGACAGGCGGCTGCTCAGCTCATCCACCGACATGCCGACCGCCTGAGCCAGCTCAGGAATCCGCTCGGGCGAACGCAGCAGGTCCTGCGGGTTGACCCAGATCGAAGCGACCGGGGTCGACACCGCCAGCGGCTCGCCGTTGCGGTCGGTGATCATGCCGCGCGAGGTCTTGATCGGCAGCTCGCGCAGGTAGCGGGCTTCGCCCTGGCGCTGGTAGAAATCGCTGTTGATGATCTGCACGTAGGCCGCGCGGCCGACCAGCGACACCGAGCACAGGCCGAGCGCCAGGGCAACCCAACGCAGGCGCTGGCGCAGGTTGAAGGCGTTGCGCGGGCGGTTGCGGCCGGTCTTGCTCATGGGCGCACCACCACGATGTCGGCGGCCTCGGGGAACTTCATGCCGAGCTTCTCGCGGGCGATGCGATCCACACGGTTGGCTTCGGCCAGGGTGGCCTGTTCCAGCTGCAGGCGGCCGAATTCCAGATTGATGTCATCGCGCTTGCGCTCAGCGCGCGACAGCTCGATGAACGTCTGCCGGTGACGGTGACGCACGAACACGACGCCGATCGCCGAGGCCACGGTCGAGGCCAACAGGATGATCAGCAGCAGCCGGCTCATGCATCGGCCTCCCGCTTCTGGGCCACGCGCAGCACGGCGCTGCGGGCACGCGGGTTGGCCGCCAGTTCTTCGTCGGTGGCCTTGATGGCGCCACCGATCAGATCCAGGGTCGGCACGAACACCTCCGCCTCGGGCAGGCGGCGGTTGGCCGGCGGCGCCTTGGCCAGGCGGTTCATGTACTGCTTGACGATTCGATCTTCCAGCGAGTGGAAGCTGATGATCGCCAGGCGGCCGCCGGGCTTGAGCCGTTCCACGGCCGCATCGAGCCCGGCTTCCAGATCGGCCAGCTCGCGGTTGATGTGGATGCGGATGGCCTGGAAGCTGCGCGTGGCCGGGTGGATCTTGTCCTTGCCGCGCGGCATCACCGAGGCGATCAGCTCAGCCAGTTCGGCGGTGCGGGAGAACGGCTGTTTCTCGCGGCGGGCCACGATGGCACGGGCGATACGGCGGCTCTGACGCTCTTCGCCGTAGGTCCACAGCACGTCGGCAATCTCGCGATCTTCGACGCGGTTGATCCACTGCGCGGCGCTTTCACCGCTGTCCGGGTCCATGCGCATGTCCAGCGGGCCGTCCTTGCCGAAGCTGAAGCCACGCTCGGCCACGTCCAGCTGCGGCGACGACACGCCCAGGTCGAACAGCACGCCGTCCAGGCCTTCAGCCGTCGCATCCCACTGCAGCAGCTGGGCGAAGCTGCCACGGAAGATGGACACGCGCGGGTCCGGCGCGAAATCGCGCTCGGCTACGGCGATGGCTTCCGGATCCTTGTCCATGACCAGCAGGCGCCCCTCGGGACCGAGCTGGGTGAGCACGCCACGTGCATGACCGCCACGACCGAACGTGCCATCCAGATAACGTCCGTTTTCGATCACCCTCAGGCCTTCAAGGACCTGGGTGTACAGGACCGGCAGGTGCACCGCCGGCGACTGCGACACCGGAAGGTGACCGGCCTGCGCTTCTGGGCGCATCCGGGCACCCCGGCTCACAACTTCAGGTCGAGCAACCCATCACCCAGATCCTCGTCAGACAATGTCTGCTGGATCAGGGCCCGATGCGCCTGCTCGCTCCACAATTCGAACTTGTCGCCCATACCGAGCAATACCGCCTTCTTCTCAATGCCCACCGCACCGCGGTGGCTGGCGGGGATGCTGATGCGACCGTTGCCGTCCAGCTCAAGATGGGCGGCCGAGCCGACCAGCTTCTGCTGCAACAGGCGCACGACGCGCTGGGTGTTGGGCTTGGACATCACGTCGTCGCGGACCCGCTCCCATTCCGACTCTGCATACAGCCACAGGCAGCCGGCTTCGAACGGGTTGTAGGTCAGCACGAGACGGTTGTTGCTGGGCGCGCGACGAGGTCGCGGTAAGCGGTGGGAACCGCCATGCGCCCTTTATCGTCAACTGTGATGGCCGTCTCGCCCTGGAACACGACGCGTGCACCTATCCTTCGCCCGGTGAAACATTGAACCACGAAAACCCACAAAACACCCGGATTTCCCTCTGATGCCCACCTTAGCAGCGGCCGAAGGGTTGTCAACAACTTTTCAGCGGGGAAATCGCCAGCCACATCAATGGCTTGCAACAACCTTTAGAGAATTGTTCAAGGCTTATCCACAAGTTGCTGATCCGTCTCAATTTTTGAGATTGAACGGAAGTTCAGGGCTGTGGACAGCGCGTGAAACATCGGCCGCGCATTCATCCAAAACGGGCCGGAAGCGGCGCCAGACTGCGCAAACCGTGCACAATGAGGCCATGTGCCTGCTCGCTCTTGGCTGGATGCACCACCCGCGCTGGCGGCTGGTGATGACCGGCAACCGTGATGAGTTCCACGCCCGCCCGACGGCGGCGCTGGCCGCCTGGCAAGATGAGACCTCCGTCATCGGGGGGCGCGACCTGCGCTCCGGCGGCGGCTGGGCGGGCGTCGGTGCCGTAGGCCGGATGGCAGTGGTCACCAATGTGCGTGATCCGCTGGCCGCCCAGACCGGCCCTTCACGGGGCGCGCTGGTGGCCGACTTCCTGCGCGGCCGCGACCCGGCCGCCGTGCATATCGACCGGTTGGCAACGGTGGCCGGCGCCTACGCGCCGTTCAACCTGTTGCTGGCCGACGGCCACAGCCTGGAGTTCCTGGGCAACCACCCCGCCGAGCGGCAGAGCCTGGGCCCGGGCGTGCATGGCATGTCCAACGGTGCGCTGGACGCGCCCTGGCCGAAGACCCGGCGGCTGATGGCGGCCCTTGAAGCCTGGCTGCAGGAAGACCGGGTCAGATCCCTTTCGCAAAGCGAAAAGGATCTGACCCCGGACCTGACCCCGCTCTGGGCCGCCCTGGCCGACGAACATCGCCCCGCCGACAGCGACCTGCCCGACACCGGCATCGGCCTGGAACGCGAGCGCTGGCTGAGCCCCGCCTTCATCCGCGGCGACGACTACGGCACCCGCGCCAGCACCGTGCTGCTGATCGACGCCGACGGCCACGGCCAGATCCACGAGCGCCGCTTTGGCCCACAGGGCGCAGCCAACGGACAGAGTCACGTCATTTTCTGACCGGGTCGTGCCGGCCGCTGGCCGGAATCTCTCTCCAGCAGGGGTATTGCCTACCGTTGGCCGGAATCTCTTTCCAGCAGGGTAGTGCCGGCCGCTGGCCGGCAACCTCCGGATCTTCGGGCAGGCCACGCCGCTGCCGGCCAGCGGCCGGCACTACCCGTCACTGCGATCCAAGGCTGCCAACGTCATTCAGCTTCCGGACGCAGCGCCTTTCCGCCCGCGCCACAGGGCCTGCGTTGCCGCAGCCACCCCACTGTGCCCTTTTTGCGCTTGGCACTGTGTCTATAAATGCCGCCCGCAACCTCCCAAGGTGGTCATGCCCGGCACCATGCCGCGCGATCCACATCCACATGGAGGCCCCATGCGCCGCACCCTCATCCTGCTCGCCACCCATCTGCTCACTCTCGGCCTCGGCTTCGGCCTGGGCGTCTACTTCCTGCCGATCCTGATCGCTCCTGATGATCCGCCCGCAGCACAGGTGCAGGCCGCCATGAACGACGCCACCCATCACACCACGTTCCGCCGCGACCTCAAGGGCAGCGACGCGGTGCACTGGGCGGAAGGCAAGGTCAGCGTCAGCGCACGCCAGGTGGCCTTCGACGGGAAGATGGGACCGGGACCGGACTACAAGGTCTACCTGGTCCGCGATTTCGTCGACAACAAAGCGGACTTCCTGAAGATCAAGGCGCAGGCCCGGCGCATCGGCGAGGTGAAGACCTTCAACCGTTTCCTGGTCGATGTACCCGATGACGTCAACGTCGACGACTACACCACGGTGGTGGTGTGGTGCGAGCGCTTCTCGCAGTTCATTTCCGCAGGGCAGTACCGTACGCCGGGCTGACGAACGCGCGACGTCGAGGTAGTGCCGGCCGCTGGCCGGCACTCTGTCCGCCCTGCAGGCATCGTGAAGCTGCCGGCCAGCGGCCGGCACTACCGATGCGCGGTTCACGCATATGGAAGAAAGAGGCGGAGCCGGCCGATAAGCCGGGTTCTGTCGTGGACAGTCATTCCTCTAGGCGTTACGTCACCGCAACGCTCAAGCAACCTACCCGGATCCAACGCGGGCCGCGCCAAAGGATCCCTATTTGGTCTTGCTCCAGGTGGGGTTTGCCGTGCCGGTCTGTTGCCAGACTCGCGGTGCGCTCTTACCGCACCATTTCACCCTTACCGGCCTTCCGAAGAAGACGTAGGCGGTATCTTTCTGTTGCACTTTCCGTCGGCTTGCGCCGCCCAGGCGTTACCTGGCACCTTGCCCTATGGAGCCCGGACTTTCCTCGGCATCCCCGAAGGGATGACGCGACTGTCTGGCCGGCTCCGCCAACGCACATTCTAGCCTACGAACGCCCTTCCTGCCGTGCTGATCGCGGCATCCGGTTCATCCATCCACGCATGGCGTGGATCTACCGATTCCGCTGCTCTGGTGGGTGCGGATTCCGCTCTGGTGGGTGCGGACCTTGGTCCGCACCATTTACTCGTCACTCGCCGCAGCCAACGATGTTCCTTTTTGTCGGTCGATATTCAAAACACCCGACGTTATGGAACAATGCCGTCATGGGAAACGCCGAGGCCAAGGCACGAAAGCTATTGCGACGCGCAGGCACCCTGCGCGCCCGCGAACTGGTGACTGCCGGGATCGCCCGCGCCCAACTGACCCGCCTGGTCGAGGCAGGCGCACTCATCCGGCTGTCCCGTGGCGTCTACGCGTTGGCGGAAAGAAAGAGCGACGACACCGATGATGGACTGCGGATCATTGCAGAACGCCTGCCACACCCCCGTCTATGCCTGTTGAGTGCCCTGCGCCTGCATGGCCTGACCACTCAGGCACCATTCGAACGCTGGGTCTCCATCGGCAACAGCGACCGCGTTCCGCGGATCGACTGGCCGCCCCTCCGTGTGGTCCGCATGTCGGCAACGACCCTCAATGCGGGGCTGGAAGAACGTCGCGTAGGCGGACGTCTCATATACGTCAGCAACGTAGCCAAAACCGTCGTCGATTGCTTCAAGTTCCGCAATCTCGTAGGGCTTGATGTCGCACTTGAAGCCCTGCGTGACGCGCTTCACAGCCGTGCAACCACGCCGGATGCGTTGATGGAGTATGCGCGGATCTGCCGCGTTGCCAGACTGATGAGACCGTACCTCGATGCCCTGGCTTGATCCCCTCTCCAACACCTCCCCACCGCGTTGCTTCCATCCGGCAACGGCTGCTCGATCTCGCACGCAAGCAGGGTGAGGACTTTCAGTTCGTGCTGGACAGGTTCGCCGTTGAGCGCCTGCTCTACCGGCTCTCCGCTTCTCGATACCGCAACCAGTTCCTGCTGAAGGGTGCCATGCTGTTCGCAGTGTGGTTCGACGCGCCGCACCGCCCTACACGGGATGCCGATTTCCTGGGATCCGGCAGCGCTGAGCCCGATCGCCTGCTACATATCGCACTTTCGCTCTGTGGAATGCCCGGGGACGACGGCCTGCGCTTCGATCCAGGCAGCATCGTCATCGAGGCCATACGTGAAGAAGCCACGTACGAGGGGCTGCGCATGCGCCTGATCGCACATCTGGGCCGGGCACGCTGCCATGTGCAGTGGGACGTCGGGTTTGGCGACGCGGTGATCACCCCGCCGCCGGAAATCACCTATCCGGTGATTCTGGAAGGATTCCCTCCAGCCTGCCTGCGCGTCTATCCACGCGAAACCGTGTTTGCCGAAAAGCTCGAGGCTATAGCGGCACTGGGCATCGCTAACAGCAGGATGAAGGACTTCTTCGACTTGCTGGCACTGATCCGCGAAGACGCCATGGATCGCCCGCACCTTGTTGCGGCCATTGGCGCGACGTTTGATCGACGAAGGACCCCGGCGCCAACGCCCCTGCCCTACGGACTGACTCAGTCATTCGCCGCAGATACCCAGAAGCAGACCCAGTGGCGCGCCTTCCTGCGCAGGAATCGCCTGATCGCGCCGGACCTCTCTTCGGTGATTGCCGAGATTGCCAACTATCTGGACACCCTCGACACACCCGTACAGTCCTGACGTCGCAAGGCCTGGCGCTATCGGTCCGCCCGGGTGGGTGCAGACCCCGGCGCGGCCCGTTCATCCACGCATGGCGTGGATCTACCGATTCCGCTGCTCTGGTGGGTGCGGATTCCGCTCTGGTGGGTGCGGACCTTGGTCCGCACGATCCATCAACTCCCGTACAACGCCTTGCGCGGTGCGCCGGTCAGCTCGGCAGCCAGCTTGGCGGCGGTCGACGGCGGCAGATGCTCGCTCAATTTGGCGTAGACACGGCGGCCATGCGCCAGCTGCGCTTCCTCATCGTCGCCAGCACCCTGCACCATCACCACGAACTCGCCCTTGCGCTGGTTCTCGTCAGCTTCCACCTTCGCCAGCAGGCCGGCCAGGTCACCATCAAGCACGGTCTCGAACAGCTTGGTCAGCTCGCGGGCCAACACCGCCGGGCGCTCACCGCCGAAGATCGCCGCCATGTCGGCCAGCGATTCGGCGATGCGGTGCGAGGATTCGTAGAACACCATGGTGCGTACTTCACCGGCCAGCGCCTGCAGGCGGTCGCGGCGGCCGCTGGCCTTGGCCGGCAGGAAACCCTCGAAACTGAAACGGTCGCTGGGCAGGCCGGCCACGCTCAGCGCAGCGATGGCGGCACAGGCGCCGGGAATCGGGCTGACCTTGATGCCCGCCGCGCGCGCAGCACGCACCAGGCGGAAACCGGGGTCACTGACCAGCGGGGTGCCGGCATCACTGACCAGCGCCAGCGATTCACCGGCCTGCAGGCGCGAGACCAGGCGCTGGGCCAGGGCCTCTTCATTGTGTTCGTGCAGGGCCACCAACGGCTGCTGGATGCCGAAATGGGACAGCAGCTGGCCACTGCGGCGGGTGTCTTCAGCACAGATGGCCGCCACCGACCGCAGCACCTCCTGCGCGCGCGGGCTCAGATCGGCCAGGTTGCCGATCGGGGTGGCGACGACGTACAGGGTTGGCACACTCATTTCAGCGGTACTCACGGGGCAAGGGTAGAATCGTAGCGTGTACCCGGCCAAGGCCGCTGCCCTCATCGCATGGACCCGATCATGAACAAGCCCGCCGCACGGATCTCCGCCCTGTCGCTGTCGCTGATGCTGCTGGCCGGTTGCGCCACCACCAGCCTGACCAGCACGCCCGATTCGCCGGCCCAGAGCCAGGCGCTGGCGCTGATCGAACAGGGCAAGCCCCGCGACGCCGCGCTGCAGCTGGAAGGCCTGGCCGCCACCCTGCGCGGCGGCGCTCGCAGCAATGCGCTGGCCGACGCGGCCTGGGCCTGGCACCTGGCCGGTGACAGTGCGCGCCGCGCAGCCTGCTGGGCCAGCTCACCGCCCGCCAGCTGTCCGGCGCCAGCCTGCAGCGCTACCAGCTGACCGGCGCCGAGCTGGCACTGGCCGACAAGCAGCCGGCGCAGGCCCTGGCCCTGCTGAAGGACCACGGCGACAACGTGCTGCCGGCGCTGCGTACGCGCTGGTATCTGGCCCGCGCCAACGCGCTGCAGGGCACCGGCGATGCCTTCGGCGCCGCCACCGAACGTGCACGCGCCCATGCCAGCCTGACCGGCAGTGCGCGCAGCGAGAACCAGGCCGCCATCTCCGGCCTGCTCGGTACCCTCGACGACGCCACTTTGCGCAGCCGTGCCGCTGCCCTGCCGGCCAACGATCCTCTGTACAACTTCGCCGGCCGTGCGCTGATCGCGCGCGGCCTGCCGCTGCCGCGCCCGTTCGACCGCGATGGCGCGGCCCAGTTTGATACCAGCAAGCGTCCGCCGGCGATGAGCGACGGCTACCGACCGCCGGCCAAGCTGGCCGTGCTGCTGCCGCTCAGCGGCCGCCTGGCCACCGCCGCGCAGCCGGTGCGCGACGGCCTGTTGAGCGCCTACTACGGTGAAAGCCGTCGCCGCCCGGACATCAATTTCTTCGACACCGCTGGCACCCCGGCTGGTGCCCTCGCCGCCTACGACAAGGCCGTCGCCTCCGGTGCCGACTTCGTGGTCGGCCCGCTGGGCCGCGACGGAGTGGACGCCGTGTACGGCCGCCAGCAGCTACAGGTACCGGTGCTGGCCCTGAACCGCGGCAAGGATGCACCGCCGGCCGGCAGCGCTGGTTTCTCGCTGGCACCGGAAGACGACGGCATCGTCGCCGCCGAGTACCTGCGTGGCCGCGAGCGCAACCGCGCGCTGGTGATCAGCAGCAACGACGACACCGGCCGCCGTTCCGCCGCCGCCTTTGCCCAGCGCTTCGCACAGCGCGGCGGCCAGGTGGTGGCCACGGTCAATGTCAGCGAAGCCGTCGGCGATGTCGGCGCGCAGGTGCGCAATGCCGGTCAGGTCGATGCCGTGTTCCTCGCCGTGCGCGCCCCGCAGGCCCGACTGCTGGCGCCGCAGCTTGCGCTGGCCGGTGCCGGTGGCGCGACCCGCGTCGGCACCTCGCAGCTGACCGTCGGCAGCGGCAAGGTGGAAGAAGACGTGGCGCTGGACGGCATCGTCTACCCGAACGAAGCCTGGAATGTGCGCAGCGTGTCCGGCCTGCCGTCGGCCAGCCAGGTGGCCAGCGCGCTGCCCAGCGCTCGCGGCGCCGCTGGCCGCCTGTTCGCTTTCGGTGCCGATGCCTGGAAGATCACCGCCTATCTGGACAAGCTGTCCAACGAGGGCGGCCTGGACGGTGCCACCGGCACCCTGTTCCTGGACAGCAACGGCAACATCCTGCGCCAGCCGGCATGGTCCACCTTCAATGGCGGCCGGCCGATGCCGATCGTCGGTGGTCGCTGAGCGCAGCCAACGTGGCTCGGCGGTGGAAGCCGCCGCCGAGCAGCACCTGCAACAGGCCGGGCTGCTGCCGCGTGCGCGCAACGTGCGTTATCGCGGCGGTGAACTGGACCTGGTGATGGATGACGCCGGTACCGTGGTGTTCGTGGAAGTGCGCTATCGCGCGCTCCGATTTCGGTGGCGGCGCCGCTTCGGTGGATGCGCGCAAATGCCGGCGCCTGGCGCATGCCGCGCAGCTGTACCTGCAGGACAACCCGGCACTGGCCAATGCGCCCTGCCGTTTCGATGTGGTTGAAGCCAGTGGTGAACCGCCGCAGCTGCGGTGGCTGCGTGATGCGTTCCGGCTGGATGACTGCTGATGGTTAACGTCCGCTCTGGTAGAGGCCGAACTTGGTCGGCGCCTCTGTGCCAACCATGGTTGGCACCTACCAGAGCGCAGCCTGGCCGGCACGACCACGGTGCGTGACTGATGCCTTCGATCATCACCCATGCCGCTGTGCCGTTGGCGCTCTGGTGCGCCGCTGACCGTGGCCGCATCCCACCGCGCCTGCTGGCGGCCGGTGTGATCGCTGCGATGCTGCCCGATGCCGACGTGCTGGCCTTTGCACTGCATATTCCCTACGCCGATGCGTTCGGACATCGTGGTGCCAGCCATTCGTTGCTGTTTGCGTTCGTGCTGGCGGCGTTGGCCGCGGTGTTGGCGTTCTTCGGTAGCCGCCGGCCTTGGTCGGCGCCCCGCAACTCCGGTAGTCGCCGACCTTGGTCGGCGCTTCGGTGCCAACCAAGGTTGGCACCTACCGAAGAGGCAATGGCACGCTCTGGTAGTGGCCGACCTTGGTCGGCGGTTTCGTGCCAACCAAGGTTGGCACCTGCCAAGGCAGGGCCAACGATGGCATCGACCCTACAAGCGGCGGTGTTCGTCTTCGTCTGCGCCGCCAGCCACCCGCTGCTGGATGCGATGACCTCCGGCGGCCTCGGTGTCGCCCTGGCCTGGCCATGGAGTGAGCAGCGCTTCTTCGCGCCGTGGCGACCCATCCGCGTTTCTCCGTTCGCGCCACAGTTCTTCAGCGCGCGTGGCCTCGCCACCGTAATGTCGGAACTGCGCTGGGTGTGGCTGCCACTAGCCGGCGCCGTTGTTGCCTGGAAACTGATCCAACCCGCTCCCGTTGCCCCACGAGATCCGTCATGAGTCCTGCCCTGCCTGCTGCCCTGGTTGCCGAACTGTCCGCCCTGCTGGGCGCGGAGGGCTGGCGCATGGATGACGGCGCGCTGGAGGCGAACGCGCAGGACAACTCATGGCGTCACCAGCGCCCGGCGGCGGTGGCGCTGCCAGCCGACATCGAACAGGTGCAGGCTTTGGTGCGGGCCTGCCGTGCGCATGGCGTGGCCCTGGTCGCACGTGGCGCTGGTACCGGCACCACCGGCGCGGCGGTGCCGCTGCCCGGCAGTATCGTGCTGTCGTTCACCCGCATGGACCGCATCGTCGAGATCCGCGCCGGTGACCGTTGCGCGGTGGTGCAACCGGGCGTACTCAACGGCGCCCTGCAGCAGGCGCTGGCCCCGCATGGCCTGTTCTGGGCGCCGGATCCATCCAGCGCCGAGATCTGCAGCATCGGCGGCAACCTGGCCTGCAACGCCGGTGGCCCGCGCGCGGTGAAGTACGGCACCAGCCGCGACAACGTGCTGGGCCTGGTTGCCGTTACCGGCACCGGCGACGTGATCCGCTGCGGCGGTGCCTACACCAAGGACGCCACCGGCTATGACCTCACGCATCTGCTGGTAGGCAGCGAAGGCACGCTGGCATTGATCGTGGAAGCCACGCTGAAACTGACCCCGCTGCCGGTCAGCCAGGCCGGCCTGCGCGTGCTGTACCGCGATGCCGATGCCGCCGCGGCCGCCGTATCGCGATTGATGTCGCAACCGGTGGTGCCCACGCGCCTGGAATTCATGGACGCACGCAGCCTGGAGCTGCTGCGGCTGAATGGTGCCGACGTGCCGGAGGCCGGTGCGATGCTGCTGGTCGAAGCCGATGGTGACCACGACACCCTGCCCTACCTGCTGCAGGCACTGGCCAGCGCTGCCGAAGGCGACGGCATGATCGAGCTGGACGTCGCGATGGAGGGCCGCGCGCGTGACCAGCTATGGGCCGCACGCAAGGCGCTGTCGCCGGCGCTGCGCAGCGTTGCCCCGGGCAAGATCAACGAAGACGTGGTGGTACCGGTATCGCGCATTCCGGAACTGGTGGCCGGCGTGCAGGCATTGGCACGCGACTACGCGCTGACCATCGTCACCTTTGGCCATGCCGGCAACGGCAACCTGCACGTCAACATCCTGTACCACCCGGACGATGCCGACGAGAACGCGCGCCCATGCCGCGCTGCCAAAGATCTTCGAGCTGACGCTGGCGTTGGGCGGCACGCTGTCGGGAGAACACGGCATTGGCCTGGCCAAGCGAGATTTCATGGCGAAGGCCTTCACCGCAGAAACGCTGACGACGATGCGAGCGATCAAGGCCGCGCTGGACCCGGACGGCATCCTCAACCCCGGCAAGGTGCTGCCGCCGGTGTAGTGCCACTGCCAATGTGTTGACGACGACCCGCAGGAGCCCTCCCCAGCTGGAGGCGTCGCACTGTACCCGCTACGGACCTTCACGCTGCCAGCCGTCAACTGAAGCTCCATCCGGTGTCCAGTGTGCTTTGCAACTTGTTGCATGGGAAAACTGCTCCTTTGCCAGGAACATATCGCCAACAGCACCACACAGCTCTGACCCACACCCGTCGTGAGCGCCAGCTGCCTGGTCCAGCGAGCCTGCAGTGACAGCACCATCGGCATCTCTGTGAGCCGTTGGCAACCGCCGAACGGGTTGGGTCGAAGCAACAGCGCCCACGCCCTGCGAACAAGGATGCCGAGATGTACAAGCCTCTCTATCCCCATGTCATCACCACTCTTGGCGAAGCCGCTGCGCGCCTGCCACATGACCTCGCGCCGATCCTGGAGCAGGCCCTGGCCGCGGTCAACGATGCGCGGTCGCTGGCAACGGTCACGTGTGAGTCCTGCCTGCAGCAGCGTCGCGGCAGGCAGCCGCAGGCTGACTGAGTACTGGATGTGCAGTTGCAGGCAGCTTAGCGACATCTGCAGAGCCGAGCCCATGCTCGGCTGCCATGGGGCACATCGCGATGAAAGCCGCGCTTCGCGCGTGAGCCGAGCGTAGGCTCGGCTCTGCAGCGTCGATGTCATCCAGCAACCGCGCACCGATACGGCAGCACCCGGTCATGCCCGGCGGTTTCAGTCGCGTGGCAGCGCCGGGCCATGCCCGGCGTCATCAATCAGACGAAGTGCTGGTATCCGCCGTCGGCGGCTTCGCCATCCACGTGCACGCCCTGCCCTTCGGCAATGCGACCGATGCGGGTGAGCGGCACGTCCAGCGATTCGGCCAGGTAGTGCAGCGCGTCGCGCTGGTCGGCGGCGGCGGTGAAGCACAGTTCGTAGTCGTCGCCACCGCGCAGAGCGCAGTCGCGCGCGCCATCGCGGCCGAGCAGCTCACGCAGCGCGTGGGAGATCGGCAACGAATCGGCATCGACATGTGCGGCCACGTTGCTGCGCGTGGTGATGTGACCCAGATCGGCCAGCAGGCCATCGGACACATCCACCGCCGCGTGTGCGAACGCACGCAGGCGCAGGCCCAGGGTCACACGCGGAGTCGGCCGCAGCAGACGCAGGCGCAGGCTTTCGTAGTCGACCAGCAGCGTGGCGGTGGCGATGCTCAGCGCAGCTTGCTGCCACAGGCGCAGCGCACCGGCGGCATCGCCGAGC
Organism: Stenotrophomonas sp. 93052_Sma; assembly: GCF_056481145.1. Classification (NCBI taxonomy): domain Bacteria; kingdom Pseudomonadati; phylum Pseudomonadota; class Gammaproteobacteria; order Lysobacterales; family Lysobacteraceae; genus Stenotrophomonas; species Stenotrophomonas sp. 93052_Sma. Next base: position 767,886 of record NZ_CM151134.1, on the reverse strand, counting down.
GTGCCGCTCACCCAGATGTCATCGCCCACCTGCGCGCGGTCGCGACGCAGCGCCTGGCCACGTCCCACCTGGCCCATCGCGGTCACCGACAGCGACAACGGACCACGCGTGGTGTCACCGCCGATCAACGCGATGTCGTGCTGATCGGCCAGGGCGAAAAAGCCATCGGCGAACGCATCGATCCAGTCTTCGGAGGCTTCCGGCAGCGACAACGCCAGCGTGCACCACGCCGGGCGCGCGCCCATCGCGGCCAGGTCCGACAGGTTGACCGCCAGGGTCTTCCAGCCGATATCGAAGGCCGGGGTTTCCACCGGGAAGTGCACGCCGCTGTTGAGCGTGTCGGCAGTGACCACCAGTTGCTCATTGGCACGCGGCTGCAGCAGCGCAGCGTCGTCGCCGATGCCGAGCAGGATGTCGTCGCGCTCGAGGGTACGGGCGCGGATGCGGTCAATGAGGGCGAATTCGGCCAGGGACATGGGGCGTTCCCGCTGTTGTACGTGCCGCGCGGTGCGCGGTGGGCGGTAGTGCCGGCCGCTGGCCGGCAACCTCAGGATCCCTGCAGCTGCCGGCCAGCGGCCGGCACTACCACAGGTGGGTCAGTGACCCGATTCGACCTTGCGCCATTCCACGGCGGCACGATCCAGCACGCCGTTGACGTAGGTATGGCCATGCTCGGAACCGAAGCGCTTGGCCGATTCGATGGCTTCGTTGATCACCACGCGGTACGGCACGTCCAAGCGGTAGCGCAGCTCGTACGCCGCCAGGCGCAGCACCGCGCGTTCGATCGCGTCCACTTCTTCGATGCCACGGTCCAGGTACGGGCCGAGCGCTTCGTCGATGTCGCGGCGGTTGTCGAGCACGCCGTGCAGCAGTGCTTCGAAGTACGCCAGGTCGGCGATTTCGCGGGCCTGCTCGTGGGCGAACTGGGCGATCAGCGACTGGGCGTTGCCGCCGGAGATCTGCCAGGCGTAGACGGCCTGCACAGCACGACGGCGCGCGCGAGCGCAGCACCGGATCGACGCCATCACGGCGGACGGGTTTACCGGAGGGCTTGCCCTGGGTGTTCTTGTTCATGGCAGCTGCTCCAGAAGATTGACCATTTCCAATGCGGCGAGTGCGACTTCCTCGCCCTTGTTGCCGTGGCTGCCGCCTGCGCGGGCCTCGGCGTCTTCAACGCGTTCCACCGCCAGCACGCCGTTCAGCACCGGCACGCCGAAGTCCAGCTGCACGCGCATCAGGCCTTCGGCGCAGCGATCGGCCACGTGCTCGTAGTGGCGGGTATCGCCACGGATCACGCAGCCCAGGGTAAGGATGGCGGCGTGTTCGTGGGCGGCGGCCAGGCGCGCGGCCACCAGCGGCAGTTCCCAGGCACCCGGCACGCGGATCACGTCGATGTTGGCTTCGGTGATGCCGTTGCCAGCCAGGCTCTGGCGGGCGCCAGCGACCAGCGTGTCGGTGATGCGGGCGTTCCAGCGGCTGGCCAGGATGGCGAAGCGCGCCGATTCGGGAGTGCGAAGATCGCCTTCGAAGTGGCTCATATGCGGCTTGGGGGACTCGATAAGGGGGTAATTCTAGCGTGGATGGGCCCCGGCCGTGGCCGATGGGGGCCCGGGGCGTGCCGACCAACGGTCGCCACCCACCGGTAGTGCCGGCCGCTGGCCGGCAATCACGGGGACTGCGGTTGCCGGCCAGCGGCCGGCACTACCCATTACAGGGTCACCGTCTCCACCACTTCCAGGCCGTAGCCGGCCAGGCCGATCTGGCGGCGCGGGGTGCCCAGTACGCGCAGCTTGCCCAGGCCCAGGTCGGACAGGATCTGTGCGCCAGCACCATTGCGGCGCCACTGGCTCACGTCCTTGTCCTTGCCCGGTACCACCGGCGCCGGCTGCTGCCGCAGGCGGGCCAGCAGGGCCTCGCCGTCGCGCGGGGCCGACAGCACCACCATCACGCCGGCGCCTTCGGCATCGATCGCGCGCAGGGCATCGGTGGCAGCCACGCCGAAGTCATCACGGCGCCAGTGCAGCAGGTCGGCCAGCGGGTTTTCCACCTGCACGCGCACCAGGGTCGGCGTTTCGGCATCCGGGGTGCCGCGCACCAGGGCGAAATGCACGTCGTGGGCGATGCGATCGCGGTAGGTGACCAGCTTGAACGGGCCGAACTCGGTCTCGATCTCGCGCTCGTCCACACGCTCGACGGTCTTTTCGGTGGCCAGGCGGTAGGCGATCAGGTCGGCGATGGAGCCCATCTTCAGACCGTGCTCGCGGGCGAACACTTCCAGTTCCGGGCGGCGTGCCATGCTGCCATCCGGGTTCAGGATCTCCACCAGCACGCCGGCCGGTTCCAGCCCGGCCAGCATGGCCATGTCCACGGCCGCCTCGGTGTGGCCGGCGCGGGTCAGCACGCCGCCCGGCTGAGCGATCAGCGGGAAGATGTGGCCCGGCTGGTGCAGGTCCGACGGCTTGGCGTTGGGCTTCACCGCGGTACGGATGGTGTGCGCGCGGTCATGCGCCGAGATGCCGGTGGTGACGCCCTCGGCGGCCTCGATGCTGACCGTGAAATTGGTCTGGAACTGCGCGGTATTGGCCTGCACCATCGGCGCCAGGCCGAGATCGGCGGCGCGGGTGCGGTTCAGCGGCAGGCACACCAGGCCACGGCCATGGGTGACCATGAAGTTGATGTCGCTGGCCTTGACCAGCTCGGCGGCCATGATCAGGTCGCCTTCGTTCTCGCGGTCTTCGTCATCGACGATGACGACCATGCGGCCCAGGCGGATGTCTTCCAGGATTTCCGGAATCGGGGCGAAATTCATGCTGCATCTCCATGCGGGTGCTGGCCGTTGGCCGGCACGCTGATCAGGCGTTCGACGTAGCGGGCGACCAGATCGATTTCAAGATTGACCGCGCTGCCCACGCCTGCGGCGGAGAAGGCGGTGTTGGCCACCGTGTGCGGGATCAGGGCGACTTCAAAACCTTCATCGTCCACTTCGTTGACGGTGAGGCTGACGCCGTCCACGCAGATCGAGCCCTTCTTGGCGATGTAGCGGCGCAGCGAGGCCGGCGCTGCGAAACGCCAACGCTGGGCACGCGCGTCTTCGTGGATGGACAGCACCCGGCCGAGGCCGTCGACGTGGCCGCTGACCAGATGGCCGCCGAGGCGGTCGGTCGGGCGCATGGCGCGTTCCAGGTTGATGACCGCACCCTCGCCCAGCTGGCCCAGCGTGGTCAGGCCCAGGGTCTCGGTGGAGGCATCGGCCTGGAAGCTGCTGGCGTCGAATGCGATGACGGTGAGGCAGACGCCGTTGATGGCAATGCTCTCGCCCATCTGCACGTTGTCGAACGGCAGAGTCCCGACATTGAAGGTGAAGCGGACATCGCCGCCGATGGATTCGCGTGCGGCCAGACGGCCGACGCCTTCGATGATTCCAGTAAACAAGTAACGTTCTCCGCGAAAAGTGAGCGAAAAACGCCGCAAGGCAAACAGGCGCACGCAGGGCATGAGCCCTGTGGCACCGTCTTCTTTCATCCGGACTATGACCGTCGGCTCCGGCATTGGACCGGATCTGCTGACCCCCGGCCGTGGGCCGGGGCGCTCGCGGGCTCGTGCTTGCGCACCTACCGCCGGTGGGGAATTGCACCCCGCCCTGAAGACGTTTGTGTACCGGCGAACCGGCGTGGCTAGTGTACCAGCCCGTGCTGAACGGGGTCGGATGCCACAGCTGTGACGGCCGTCGCTCGCAATTTGTAAAACTTTCATTAAAATTCTGCCCCGGACGACATGAGGTCGCCACGGGCAGCCCGCTGGGCATGCCCGCCAAAGGACTGAAATTCACAGGAATTCCCATGCGCAAGATGCTGATCGTGGCCGCCCTGCTGGCCGCCGCCCCGCTCTCGGCTTCGGCCGACGCCCTGAGCTACACCTACGTTGAAGGCGGTTGGACGCAGGTCAAGGTTGACGACAACGCACTGGACGACCCGAAGGTCGACGGCGGCTACCTGCGTGGCTCCGTGGCCATCGCCGAACAGGTCTACGTGTTCGGTGGCTGGTCGCGCACCAGCAAGACCTATCACTACAGCGACGGTTCGCTGAAGGTTGAACTGAATCAGCCGGAGCTGGGCATCGGCTACCACATGCCGTGGACCGACCGCGTCGACTTCACCGCCGACATCGCCTGGGTGCGCCAGAACGCCGAGCTGACCGATCGTTATGACGGCTACAGCGACCGCTACAAGGACCACACCAACCTGGCCCGCGCCACCATGGGCATCCGCGGCAAGCCGTCGCGCATGACCGAAGCCTGGGCCAAGGCCGGTTACATGGACGGCGGCAACAACTACAAGGGCACCTGGGTCGGCACCATCGGTGGCCAGATCAACTTCACCAGGACCTGGGGTCTGGTGGGCGAGATCTCCGGCTACCGCGACGTCACCCAGTACTCGGCCGGCGTCCGCGCCAGCTTCTGATCCAGCGATCGCTTCTCGTGGTGCGATCGAACGGGCCCCGCAAGGGGCCCGTTTTTTTGGCCGGCATACACGACCACGTGACCCCATAGCGCCATCGAAAGCCCACGCAGATGCGCTAGGCTTGCGCGCCTCTGGAACAGGAAAACACCGTCATGAAGACCCCCACCCGTACTCTGCTGGCCAGCATGCTGCTGTGCGCCCCGCTGATCGCCACGGCCGCCCCGGCCACGCTGTCGCCCGAACAGGCGTTCGACCTGTATGCACGCACCCTGCTGGAAGACGACGCGGCCGCCACGCGCACGCTCAACGACGCACTGAAACCGGCATTCGAAGGCCAGGACGCCGTGACCCCGAACCCGGGTGCGCTGGCCAAGGCGCTGGCCGAACCCTGGCAGACCGTCCTCGCCAGCACCGGCGCCAAGGTCGACGCTGCGGCCACCGAAGCGCTGTATGCCAAGGCGCTGCGTGATTCGAAGTGCCGCGCGACCAAGAGCGTGATCGAAGACAACGAATACGTTGAAGACCAGAAGCTGGCACGGATCACCTTCAGCTGCCAGCTGCCCGACCTGGGCAAGGTGCGCCCGCTGTTCGCCGCCAGCCTCGCATCCGATGCCAGCCCGGCCTCGCGCAAGCAGTTCACCGATGCCTACACCCAAGCGCTGCAGAGTGGCGCGCGTGCCGGTCATCGGCACCTTCACCCTGTACCCGGCCAAGGACAACGGCTACTGGTACAGCGGCAACTTCGATGACCTGGTGGGCACCGTGGCCGGTGCGCTGGCACCGTTCGAGGACTGGATGCAGGACGCGCAGGCGGCCAACGCGCCGAAGGTGACCGGCGTACCGGGCTGCGACCTGTTGCTGCAGCAGCATCGTGCCTGCGTGGCGAAGGTCGCACCGGACCAGATCAGCGGCGTGGACGCCATGGCCGAGGAGCTGAAGGCCAAGGCACAGGTGCAGTCGGCCGATGAGATGACGCAGGAGTGCAAGGCACTGCGCCCGATCGCCGAGATGATGTGGACCGACGAGTGCGCGTGAGCCTCGTGTAGAGCCGAGCCCACGCTCGGCTCATTGTCGCCGACGACGAGGGCGGCCGCACTTTCAGAACCGTTGCATGGCCCTGCGTGGCCTGCATGGTCAATGCTGTTGCCCTCTTCCATCGGGGCAACCGCATGAAACACCGCACGACGTCGACCATGGTCATGTTGCTGACGCTGCTGGCGCTTGTGGCGTGCGGGCAAGCCAAAGCTCCCAAGTCCAGGATTACGACCTTCTCGGTCATCCCAGCGGTTGCCTTCGAGTCAACCCTGCTGAGCGACAGGCAGCTGGATGCGTGGATGAGCGAAGACGACGACTGCCACGCGTTCCTGATGTATCACGATCAGTGCGCAGTGCTGGTATTGCCGCATGAGTACGACGACGGTTTTACCCGTCACCAGCTGCGATTGAAGGCGAGGAAACTGCCGGGCGAGGCACTGGGCGCGTACTGCCGCAACCTGCATGGGCTGTGGAAGCAGCAGTGGAAGGGCCAGTGCCCCGTCGGCGAAGAAGACGACGAGGAAGCCTGACGACAAGGGCATCGCCCCTGCTTCGCGTCATTCCCTCACGGGCGCAGCAGCAGCCTGATGTCCTCACCGACCTGACGCTGGTCAACCACGCGCAGGCGGCGCTGCTGGTCCATGGCATCGATGCCGAGGCCAGCCAGCAGCGGGCGACCGGTATCGCCCAGCAGCGTGGGCGCCTGATACAGCAGCAGTTCGTCCACCCAGCCGCCGTGCAGCAAGGCACCGGCCAGCGTCGCGCCGGCTTCGGTATGCACCTCGTTGATGCCGCGTTCGGCCAGCAGTGCCAACACCGCGCCAAGATCGAGACGGCCGTCAACACTGGGCACGCTGGCGAATTCGGCATCGGCCGCATCCGGTGCACTCACTGCAGCATCGTGCAGGTACAGCGTCGGTGCCCCGCCCTCGCGCACGCGGCTGCATTCGAGCGAACGCAGGCGCGAATCGAGCACCACGCGCAGTGGCGGCATCACTTCGGTGTCCGCCAGGCGCACGGTCAGCATCGGATCGTCGGCCAGCACGGTTTCGGCGCCGGTCAGGATCGCACCTGCGCGCGCGCCAGTGCTGCACGTCTTCGCGCGGCCGGGCCGGTGATCCACTTGGAGCTACCATCGGCCATCGCGGTGCGACCGTCGAGGCTGACCGCCAGCTTCACCCGCAGCCACGGCCGGTTGCGCTCCACACGCGACAGGAAGCCCTTGTTGAGCTCACGTGCCTGCGTCGCCATCAGCCCTTCAGCGACTTCGATGCCGGCATTGCGCAGCAGATCGAAGCCACCCCCATCGACCTTCGGGAACGGATCGCGCATCGCGGCAACGACGCGCGACACACCCGCTTCGATCAAGGCCAGCGCACACGGCGGTGTGCGCCCGTAGTGCGCACAAGGCTCCAGGGTGACGTAGGCGGTGGCACCGCGCGCCTCGCTTCCTGCCTCGCGCAGCGCGAACACTTCGGCGTGCGGTCCACCGGCACGCTGGTGCCAGCCCTGCCCGACCACGCGTTCGCCGTGGGCGATCACGCAGCCGACCATCGGGTTGGGGCGGGTGGTGTAGGCGGCACGCTCGGCCAGACGCAGTGCGTTGGCCATGTGCAGGTGGTCGAGAACGGAGAACGGGGCGGTCATGCGGCCATGGTAGCGCCGTTGGTGGCGGTGTAGATCCACGCCATGCGTGGATGGGCGCCACTGTGCCAACCAAGGTTGGCACCCACCGAAGCAGATATCTGTGCCAACCAAGGTTGGCATCTACCGGGGCGTCAGCCCTTCTTCTTCTTGGTCAGGGCGATCACGTCGCCCAGCAGCTGCAGCTGTTCGGTACTGGATGGCAGGTCGCGCTCCAGCTTCTCGATCTCCTCGCGGAAATCGGCCACGTCCTCGAAGCTGCGGTAGACCGACGCGAAGCGCACATAGCCGACATGGTCGAGCTTGCGCAGTTCGTTCATGACGAACTCGCCGACCTTGATCGAGGGTACTTCGCGCTCACCGCTGATGCGCAGCTGATGGACCACGGCGCGTACCGCCGCTTCGATCTTGTCTTCGGCCACCGCACGCTTCTGCAGCGCGCGGTCGAAGCCAGCGCGGACCTTCCGCTGGTCGAATGCTTCACGGGTGCCATCGCTCTTGACGATGGCGGGCAGTTTCAACTCCACCGTTTCCATGGTGCTGAAGCGCTCGCCACAGGCTTCGCATTCACGCCGACGACGGATCGTCGCGCCGTCTTCGGAGACGCGCGAGTCGATGACCCGGGTATCGGCATGTTGGCAGAAGGGGCAGTGCATGGAACGCCTGGCTCAGGAAAGTACCTATTGCCACGGTCATGGCAGCGTCGCAAAGGTACCTGAGAAAGGGCCCCGCAGCAAATGCTGTCTGCGCGGAAGTGCCTGCATTTCGGCCGAACAGAACCGCCAGCGCGGTCAGCGCTGCGCGTTCAACCGGGTGCCGGCGGCGCCGAGGCCGCGCGCCCAACGCAGCCACGCCAGATGCCCTGCCATCACCAACAGCGGCGGGCCGAACCCGAAGAAGGCCAGGGTCGAGATCTCCCCGCGCTTGAAGGTGAAGTACAGCGTGGCGGCGACCACGCCCAGCGCGGCCAGGCTTCCCAGCGCCAGGCCTATCCAGGCGACAACCGGCGATTGGCGCAGGCCGGTAACACCGCGCCACAGGAACAGGCCGCTCAGCCACAACCACGACAGCAGGCCGATGATCCCGGCCGACGACCACAGCAGCAGGATCCTGTACTCGTCACCGGTCAGGTACTTGCCATCCCATACGACCATCAGACCCAGCACGGCACCCGTGCCTCCGGCGGCCACCGTGGGCAGGCCCACCAATAGGCCGGCAATGGCCATCCAGCGTTTGTGCAGACGCTCATCCATGCGTTCGGTTTCCTTCCCTGGGCCGCATCATCCGCAGCGTTTGATCCACACCAGCATCGCAGCCGGCACCAGCATCGACGGGCCCAGCAGCAACAAGCCGAGGCCTTCGCCGTGCACGGCGATGCCCCACCACAGCGCCAGCCCCAGCGGGGGCAAGGCGGCGAGACCGCCCGCCAGCAGCATCCACCACCAGAGGCGGTGCACGTGCAGCCCGGCACGCCCCTGCAACAGAAAACCCGCGCTCAGCCACAACCAGGCCAGGCAGCCGGCAATGCCGGCCAGGCCCCACAGCGGCATCACCGTTACCGAGACCAGCGTGCCATGACCAAACTGGCCCAGCCCCATCAGCAACAGCATCGTCGCCGCCGCGCCGCCCATCGCCAGGCTGGGCAGGCCGAACAGCACCGCCAGCGCGGCGTAGAGGTACTTGAGGTGGCGCTCATCCATGCGCGGTTGCTCCGATACCGGGGTCAGAGCCCTTCCCTGCGGGAAGGGATCCGACCCCTGCTTCGATCCGGGCTTCGGGGTCGGAGCCCTTCCCGGCGGGAAGGGATCCGACCCCTGCTGCGATCAGCCGTAGACCGGGTACTTGCGGCACTGCGCGCTGACGGCGTCGCGCACGCGGGCGATGACGGCGTCATCGTTCGGTGCGTCGAGCACGTCGGCGATCCAGTTGGCCAGGTCCACGCAATCCTGTTCGACGTAACCACGGGTGGTCACCGCCGGGGTGCCCAGGCGCAGGCCCGAGGTCACGAACGGCGAACGCGGATCGTTCGGCACCGAGTTCTTGTTGACGGTGATGTGGGCCTTGCCCAGCGCGGCTTCCGCGTCCTTGCCGGACACGTCCTTGCCGATCATGTCGACCAGCATCAGGTGGTTCTGGGTGCCGCCGGAGACGATCTTGTAGCCGCGCGCGATCAGCGTGTTGGCCATCGCCTGGGCGTTCTTCACCACCTGCTGCTGGTAGGCCTTGAAGCCCGGTTCCAGCGCTTCCTTGAAGGCCACGGCCTTGCCGGCGATGACGTGCATCAGCGGACCGCCCTGGATGCCCGGGAACACGATCGACTGCAGCTTCTTGACCAGGTCTTCGTCGGCGCCCTTGGCGACGATGATGCCGCCACGCGGGCCGCGCAGGGTCTTGTGGGTGGTCGAGGTGACCACGTGCGCGTGTTCCAGCGGGCTGGGATAGACGCCAGCAGCAACCAGGCCGGCGACGTGGGCCATGTCGACGAACAGGTAGGCACCGACCTTGTCGGCGATGGCGCGGAAGCGCGCCCAGTCGATCACCTGCGAGTAGGCCGAGAAGCCGGCCACGACCATCTTCGGCTTGTGCTCCAGGGCCAGGCGCTCGACTTCGTCGTAATCGATCAGGCCCTGGTCGTTCACACCATACTGCACGGCGTTGAACAGCTTGCCCGAGGCGTTGACCTTGGCACCGTGGGTGAGGTGGCCGCCGTGGGCCAGGCTCATGCCGAGGATGGTGTCACCCGGCTGCAGCAGGGCGAAGTACACGGCCTGGTTGGCCTGCGAGCCGCTGTGCGGCTGCACGTTGGCGTAGTCGGCGCCGAACAGCTGCTTCAAGCGGTCGATCGCCAGCTGCTCGGCGATGTCCACGTATTCGCAGCCACCGTAGTAGCGCTTGCCCGGGTAGCCTTCGGCGTACTTGTTGGTCAGCTGGCTGCCCTGCGCTTCCATCACCGCCGGGCTGGTGTAGTTCTCGCTGGCGATCAGCTCGACGTGGTCTTCCTGGCGCTGGGTTTCAGCGGCGATGGCCTTGGCCAGTTCGGGATCGTAGGATTCGATGCGGACGTCACGCGGGAACATCGGGTACTCCAGCAGGCAGGGAAAAGGGGGTACGGCTCAGCCCCCGATTGTAGCCCCGCACCGGGCCTGCCGGGGCCGAAACGGACGGGGCCGGCATCCCCGAAGGAATCCGGCCCCGTATGGTTTCGAGTGGCGTTGCGGGGGCAGAGCCCTTTGCGCTGCAAAGGGATCCGACCCCGACTGCGATCCTCAGCGGCTGCTGAGCACGTACTGGGCGATCACACCGGTGGCGATGGCCACCAGCAGCATGTTGCCGCGGTCATCGCGGATCCAGTGGTGGCCATATGGCGGGCGACGCAGGTGATAGCGCGGGTAGTCGTTCACCACATAGACCGGGCCACGGTAGTAGTCGCGGTAGCGATGGCCGACCTTCCAGCCGTAGCCCGGGCCATAGGCCGGGCGGTACACCACACGCGGCGGTGCCGGGCGGTAGTAGCGGTCATGGTCGCGGTGCCACTCGCGGCGATCCTGGCGGTAGTCGCGCCGGGCCTCGCGGCGGTCGCGTTCCCAGTCACGACGGTCCTGGCGCCATTCGCGGCGGTCCTCGCGCCACTCGCGGCGGTCGTGGTCGCGGCGGTGGTCGTTGTCGGCGAAGGCCGGGGCCACGGCGCCGGCCATTACTCGATTGATGCGCATGTCAGACCTCTGCTCGGGTGGGTGGTGAGCCCATATTGCGCACCCGATCTGAACCGTTTCCGGCTGGAAACGCTTCCCGCTACAGGACTGTGACCGGGTATTCAGGCCGCGGCCAGCCCGGCGCCCCTGCCCGGGCGCGGCCCGGAACCGGTTCCGGCTATAATTGGCGGTATTCCATTTCAGTCTGTGCCCGCTGCCGCAACGGGATGTTCCCGTGACGGGTCGGGCGCAGGGCCGCGCCTACGGAGACCGCATGTCCTCGCAATACATCTACACCATGAACCGCGTGTCCAAGGTGGTCCCGCCCAAGCGGCAGATCATCAAGGACATCTCGCTGTCCTTCTTCCCGGGCGCGAAGATCGGCCTGCTGGGCCTGAACGGCGCCGGCAAGTCCACCGTGCTGAAGATCATGGCCGGCGTGGACACCGATTTCGAGGGCGAAGCCCGCCCGCAGCCGGGCATCAAGGTCGGCTACCTGGCGCAGGAACCGGAACTGGACCCGACCAAGACCGTGCGTGAAGCGGTCGAGGAAGGCGTGGGCGAAGTGCTGCAGGCCCAGGCCGCGCTGGACGCGGTGTACCTGGCCTACGCCGAGGAAGGCGCCGACTTCGACGCGCTGGCCAAGGAACAGGAGCGCCTGGAGGCGATCCTGGCCGCTGGCGACGCGCACACCCTGGAGAACCAGCTGGACGTGGCCGCCGATGCGCTGCGCCTGCCGCCGTGGGATGCCGTGGTCGGCAAGCTGTCCGGTGGTGAAAAGCGCCGCGTGGCGCTGTGCCGCCTGCTGCTGCAGAAGCCGGACATGCTACTGCTCGACGAACCGACCAACCACCTCGACGCCGAGTCGGTGGAATGGCTGGAACAGTTCCTGGCGCGCTACACCGGCACCGTGGTGGCGGTCACCCACGATCGCTACTTCCTGGACAACGCCGCCGAGTGGATCCTGGAACTGGACCGCGGCCGCGGCATTCCGTGGAAGGGCAACTACACCGACTGGCTGACCCAGAAGGATGAGCGCCTGAAGCAGGAAGACAACCAGGAAAAGGCTCGCCAGAAGGCGATCCAGAAGGAACTGGAGTGGTCGCGCCAGAACGCCAAGGGCGGCCGCACCAAGGGCAAGGCCCGTCTGGCCCGCCTGGAAGAGCTGCAGTCGGTCGATTACCAGAAGCGCAACGAGACCAATGAAATCTTCATTCCGCCGGGCGAGCGCCTGGGCAATGCGGTGATGGAGTTCAAGAACGTCTCCAAGAAGTTCGGCGACCGCCTGCTGTTCGACAACCTGAGCTTCCTGGTGCCGGCCGGCGCCATCGTCGGCATCATCGGCCCGAACGGTGCCGGTAAGTCGACCCTGTTCAAGATGATCACCGGCCAGGAAAAGCCGGATACCGGCGAGATCGTGGTCGGCCCGACCGTGAAGCTGTCCTACGTGGACCAGAGCCGCGACGCGCTGGAAGGCAACCACAACGTCTTCCAGGAAATCGCTGGCGGCCTGGACATCCTCAACATCAACGGCATCGAGATCCAGTCGCGCGCCTACATCGGCCGCTTCAACTTCAAGGGCCAGGACCAGCAGAAGATGGTTGGTTCGCTGTCCGGTGGTGAGCGTGGCCGCCTGCACATGGCCAAGACCCTGCTGCAGGGTGGCAACGTGCTGCTGCTCGACGAACCGTCCAACGATCTGGACATCGAAACCCTGCGTGCGCTGGAAGATGCGCTGCTGGAGTTCCCGGGCAACACCTTCGTCATTTCGCATGACCGCTGGTTCCTGGATCGCATCGCGACCCACATCCTGGCGTTCGAAGGCGACTCGCACGTGGAGTTCTTCCAGGGCAACTACCGCGAGTACGAAGAAGACAAGCGCCGCCGCATGGGCGACGACGCTGCGCCGAAGCGCCTGCGCTTCAAGGCGCTGAAGTAAGGCAACAGGAAAGGCCGCGCTCGCGCGGCCTTTCTCCTTCTGTGGGTCGCCCGCTTGCTGGCGACACCTTCGCGAGAAGCCCCATGTCCCTGTTCGAGCGCCTGTTCCAGCTGCAGCAGCACGGCACCACCGTGCGCACCGAGCTGCTGGCCGGTGTCACCACCTTCCTGACGATGTCCTACATCGTCTTCGTCAATCCCGAGATCCTTGGCACCACCGGCATGGATGCGGGCGCGGTGTTCGTGGCCACCTGCCTGGCTGCTGCACTGGGTTCGGCGGTGATGGCGCTGGCCGCCAACTTCCCGGTCGGCATGGCGCCCGGCATGGGCCTGAACGCGTTCTTCGCCTTCACCGTGGTCGGCGCTGCCGGCCTGCCGTGGCAGCAGGCACTGGGCGCGGTGTTCATCTCCGGCCTGGTGTTCCTGGTGCTGTCGCTGACCGGTGTGCGTGCATGGCTGGTGTCGGGCATTCCTTCGTCGCTGCGCTCGGCCATCGTGGCCGGCATCGGCCTGTTCCTGGCGATCATCGCGCTGCAGAAGTCCGGCGTGATCGTCGGCAATGAAGACACGCTGGTGGCGCTGGGCCCGTTGAACACGGCGCCGCCGCTGCTGGCGCTGGCCGGCTTTCTGCTGATCGCGGTACTGGAAGCGCGCCGCATCCGTGGCGCGATCCTGATCGGCATCCTGGCCGTGACCGGCGCTGGTTGGGCATTGGGCGACGTGCAGTACCAGGGTCTGGTCTCGCTGCCGCCGAGCCTGGCACCCACCTTCCTGCAGCTGGACCTGCCGGGCCTGCTGCACCATGACGGCGGTGCGCCGATCGCGGTGCTGCTGCAGGTGGTGCTGGTGTTCGTGCTGGTGGAAGTGTTCGATGCCACCGGCACGCTGTACGGCGTGGTCGGTCGCGCCGGCCTGCTGAAACTTCCAGGCGCGCAGAAGCGCTTCGGCCGTGCGCTGCTGGCCGACAGCACCGCGATCGTGGCCGGCTCGATGCTCGGTACCAGCAGTACCACCGCGTTTGCCGAAAGCGCCTCGGGCGTGCAGGTAGGTGGCCGTACCGGCCTGACAGCACTGGTGGTATCGGCACTGTTCCTGGCCGCGCTGCTGTTCTCGCCGCTGGCGGCGATGGTGCCCAGCTATGCCACCGCACCGGCGTTGCTGTTCGTGGCCGGGCTGATGCTGCGTGAGCTGGTGGAAGTGGACTGGAGCGACCTGACCGAATCGGTGCCGGCGGCACTGTGTGCGCTGGCGATGCCGTTCACCTACTCCATCGCCAATGGCCTGGCGTTCGGCTTCATCGCCTATGCCGCGCTGAAGGCCGGTACCGGCCGCTGGCGCGAAGTGCATCCGGCGGTGTGGCTGGTGGCGGTGCTGTTCACCCTGCGCTACGCGTTGGAATAAGCGGTAGGTGATGCCGGCCAGCGGCCGGCACTACCGGAGCACGCTTCGGCCAGCGGCCGGCGCTACCGGGCGCTGGTTCACCTGCCGCGCACGGTGCTTTGGGATGATGCGGGCATGCCACCGCCAGTCCTTCCTGCTGATCCGTCCTCGCCGTTGCGCCGCCGGCTGCTGCGTGCGGCAGTGCTGGCGCCATTGGCCGGTACGCTCGCCACCCTGCCCGGCTGCTCGCTGCCGGTGCAGGTGGATGGCACCTTCCTGCAGCCCTGGCGCAGCCACCTGCAGTGGGGCCTGGCCGACTGGCAGCGATCCTTGAAGCTTGCACGTACGCTGGGCTGCAGGCAGCTGGTGCTGCAATGGACCGGCATCGTCGGTGGCAGTGACGGCGACTGGTCATTGCCCGACGGCAGCCTGCAGCAGCTGTTCACCGCTGCCAGCGAGAACGACATCCGCATCCGCGTCGGCCTGCCCTTCCAGCAGCGCTGGTGGCAGGCCATCGGCGCAGACGACGCAACGCTGCAGGCCTTCCTGGCCGAGAGCCTGGCGCACGCACGCAGCTGGTTGGCACAGGCACCCTGGGCGCAGCAGCCGGCCTTCGGGGGCTGGTACCTGCCCTACGAGCTGGAGCAGTACCACTGGGCCGATCCGGCCCGCCAGCAATGGCTGGCGCAGTGGCTGCACGGGCTGGTGCAGGCCGCCAGCGCACGCGGTGGCGACTGCGCGATGTCCTGCTACTTCAGCCGCCTGCAGACCGATGGCAACTTGGTCACGCTGTGGCAGGCGGTGTTGGCACAGACCGCGCTGCGGCCAATGGTGCAGGACGGCGTGGGGGTGGCCGGCGCCGGCAACGTGCAGCAGCTGCAACCGCTGCTCGATCATCTCCATGCCAACGGCATCGGTTTCGATGCGATCGTTGAACTGTTCCGCGAACTGCCCGGCGGCCCCGCCGACGGCAGCGGATTCAAGGGCGAAACGGCCGATGCCGCACGCATCCAGCGGCAGTTGGCATGGGCACGCGACAGCGGCGCACAGCACGTGCTGGTCTATGCATTGGAGCCATGGCTGACCCAGGACACACCGCAGGCCGCAGCGCTGCGGCGACGCTGGGGCCTTCCTCAGTAGTAGAGGATGGCGGTGGCGAACAGGCCCTTGGCACGCTGCGTATCACCACCGCCGATCGCGATGCGGTACTGCACGGTCAGGTCCAGGTAGGAACGCGGCGTGTTGTAGTGGTCCTCCCGGAACCAGTAACGCACGCCCACGCCTGGCCCTGCGCCAAGTGACCAGCTGCGCTGCGTATCGTTGAGCGCGAACGACTGCGCCGGGAACGGCGGATAACGGATGTCACGCACGCGCGAGCGCTGGTCCAGCCAATCGGCGCCAACCACGACATAGGGTGTCACCACCCAGTGCGTCTGCCCGGCACCGAAACGGAAGCTGCGCCCGGCACGCAGTTCACCGGCAGCGAACCACTGTTCGCGATGCAGGCGGCCATTGGCCTCGCCAAGGCGCCGCACCGGCGTGCCGTTGGCATCGAGCGCGTCGAGGGTGAAGGTGGCACCGTTGTCGTCCCAGGTATATCCCCCCTGCGCATAGCCACTGACCATCCACCACTGGTTCACATCGGTGCGCAGATCAGTGCCGTGGTAATAGCCGTAGGTCAGGTAGGACATCCATCCACCGGAACCGCTGGCCAAGCGGTAGCGCGCCAGCGTGCTGGCTTCCAGTGGCCGGTTCAGGGCCAGCTGCAGGCGGCACTGCACCGCTGCCGATGCGGGGTAGACCTCGCCCTGGCGGGTGGCACTGCCCAGGAACTGGCGGCGCTCGATGCCGGCGCTCAAACCGGTCTGGCCAAAGGCGTAGCGCAGGCCGAAAGAGGCGATGGTGGACGGCCAGCCGGTGGTCGAGCGCGAATGACTGAGGCGCTCGGCGCGTGCACGCGCATCCGGCGTTGATTCGCCGGTGCACGGATCCACCGCACGGATCGATTCATAGGTGCCGCCTTCGTCGTACAGCGTATTGAGCAGGCGTGCGTAGAGCTCCAGCGTGCCATGCTGGTCATTGAACGCTGGTGGCCGCCAGAACGCCTCCAGCGTGCTGAACACCGAATCGCCCGGCGTGCTGATCGCCGCACCGCCGACATTGGTTGCGGCCTGGCGCGCACCCCGGAAACCCGCCGAGGCGACCACGCCCCACTCGCGTGAATAGTTGGCGATGGCATTGCGCACGTTGTAGCGCTGATGCTCATCCAGCGGCAGCTCACCGACGTCGGCGCGATCAATGGCGCTACGCAGCAGCGTCACCGCCTGTGGATGATCGCCGTTGGCCGCACTCGCGTACGCCTGGTCCAGCACCACGCTCTTCGGCGCCTTGCCGGTGGCCTCGGCGGCACGGAAGTCGGCCAGTGCCTGTGCCGGATCCCTGGCCTTCTGGTTGAGGTAGCCGCGCTGCATCAGTGCTCCTGCGTCATCAGGGTGCTGTGCCAGCGCCGTATCCAGCCGCCGCCGCGCTTCGTCCTGCTGGGCACGGTTGCCCGCTGCCAGCGTGGTGGTCAGCAGGCCTTGCAGGTTCGCGTCGTCCGGTGCGTGCTGCACGGCCTGCCGTGCCTCATCGATGGCGTCAGCGTAGTCCCGCCGCGCATAGGCAGCGTAGGCGCGCTGTGCGGCACCGCCATCCCCCTGCAGGTCGGCCGGCATCAGCTCGCAGACATTGCCTGTGTCGCCGGACTGGCAGTGCTGGACCGGTGCCGGGTAGGCCTCGGCGCTGATGCGGGGAAGCGCGCGACTGGAGCGAATCGCCTTGGCGCGCTGCTCGATGCCCTGCTGCAACAGCAGCTGTGCCCGTGCGTCTCTCTCATCTGCTGGCACTGGCGCCTGCAACGGTGCCAGCAGTGCAGCCGCACGCACCCGATCGCCGGCAGCCAGTGCCGCATCCACCGCGAGCAGGCGCACGTTGCGCTGCTGCGCGGTTGATCCCGGCGTGGCAAGCGCGGCGTCGAAATCTTCATTGGCCCGCAACGTGCTGCCCTGGCGCTGGCGCAGGTAACCGCGCATGACCCGTGCATTGAGGTCGTTGGCATCTACCTGCAATGCCTGATCAGCACTGTGCTCAGCGTCGGCCAGCTGATCGCCCTGCAGCTGCGCGGTGATCAATAGCAGCCGGTATGAAGCCACGTCGGGGGCCAGTTCCACGGCAGCGTGTGCCTGCTCAATGGCGGCGGCATCCTCGCCTGCGGACAGCGATTGATAGGCCTGCTGGGCCTGCAGCAGGGCGCGTTGGCGACCCAGTGCCACGCGGCGCGCGCAGTTCCTCGACGTTGGGTGCCCCCAGCTGCAGCGCGGTGCCGATGGCGGCGTCGGCCTGTTCGGGCTGTTGCTGTGCCTCCAGTGCCGCCACCCACAGCAGGGCCCATGCGCTCTGTTTCGGCTGCTGCCGGAACGCCTGCTCGGCCTTGCTGGCCGCCTCTCCCATCCGCCCGGCGTCATAGGCCGCGTACGCCTCGGTGGCCAGCGCGTAGGCCTGCTGCCTGCTGCGGTCTGCGGCGCTGCCGACCGGACGCGATGGGGATGTCGTGCGCGCACCTTCGCCTCCGGTTGCCGCGCTACGTGCAGCGGTGGCAGCCGCCAGCGCCGGCAAGGCGGGATCCTTCAACCCCGCATCCAGCGCACGCCGCGCCTGCTGCTGCGCTTCTGCGCCACGCCCGAGCTTCTGCAGCGCATAGATCTGCAGCAGGCGCAGCCGCACCACATCCGGGCGCAGCCGGATCGCTTCAGTGGACTGCTGGTACGCCGCTCGGTAGTCACCACGCTCATAGGCGGCAAACGCCTGTTCGGCGATACGGTAGGCAGCTCCAGACAATGGCAGCTGCGCATCGGCCTGGGCCTGTACCGATACGCTGGCCGTGGCCAACGCGACGGCAATGACGGTGGACAGCAGCGTGGTCTTCATGCCGGCAAGGCTCCGGGAGGCGGTGACTGCAGCGCGGCCGCACGTCGACGCTGCTCCTGCATGGCCTGGGCCACGGCCTCCTCGGTGGTGATGCCCTGCTTGACCAGGTAATCGCCGATGCGGCCGTCGCGCTGCGGCATGTAGTCATCCAGTGCGATCTCGAAGCGCGCGTGGTCGATCAGGCGCATCTCCACCAGCAGGTCGCCCAGCAGCGGCACGTTGTCCAGGTGCCACTGCCGGTCGCCACCGATCAGGCGCAGGCCCGCGTTGATTTCGCTTTCGCGGGCGATGCTCTGTTCGACGTGCTCACTGCGGGTTTCCTGCTTCAGCAGTGCCAACGCCTCTTCGGGCAATGGGCTGGCCACGGCCAGCCGCAGGGTGCCTTGCTGGCGCGGTGGCAGCGGCAGCATGCGCCATTGCACACATGCATCGGCACTGACCGGGAACTGGCAGGCGCGCAGGTAGTCCACGTCGATGACCGCGCGTGGCAGGTCGCCCTGGAAGGCGATCGCCTCGGCCAGCGTTTCATCATCCAGCCAGCCCTGGGTGAGCAGGATGCGACCCAGCGGCTGCTGGCGCCCTGCCTGCTGCTGATCCAGCGCCTGCTGCAGGCGTTCGGGTTCCACCGCCTGCCAGGTGGTCAACAGCTCACCGAGCTGCTTGCGGGTCTGCACCAGCTGCGCCGCATCCGGGAAGTCGTGCATGGTCTTGTCCCAGACCATGCGCTTGCCGAACAGCAGGTAGGCCAGGAACACCTTCCACGCGCGTGCGGTGGCCATGAAATTGATCATGTTGCCGACCACCATGCGCGGGATCGACATCAGCGCGTGTTCCCAGCCATACAGCCGGTTGACGAAGTAGAAGCGCTGCACGACGCGGGTCGCCAGCGCCGCCGTGGTCAGCAGCGCCACGTTCATCTGCCAGGTACCGGCCTGGAACACGCTGGGAAACTGCATCGTCCACAGCCCGGTCATTTTCAGCAGCCAGAACAGCAGCAGCTGCAGGAAGATGAGGTAGGCGATGATGCTGACGAACGAGGTGATGATGCCCTTGCGGTCGCGCGCCAGCAGGTACTTGGTGGCCAGCGAGCCGCGCCAGCCCAGCGACTCCCAGCTCTGCAGCCCGATGCCCAGCACCCACCGCGCCTTCTGCCGGTACGACGCGCGGAAGTTGTCGGGGAAGTACTCGCGCACGCACAGCGCCATCTGCTGGGTGCGCTCGCGCACCGGTCCCCAACCGAACCAGGACGGGCGGCGCACGCGGAACTGCACCGGGAAGCGCGCGAAGATCGACTGCATGCCCATCGCCGCCAGCCGCGCACCGACGTCGTAGTCCTCGGTGAGGCTGTCGGTGTTGAAGGGCTGGTTGTCGGTCTGCGCGCTCAGCGCCAGCAGCGCGCCGCGAGAAGCAGGTACCGACGCCCGCCGACGGCACCATGCCGGAAACACTTTCGCGCACCACCAGATCCTTGGCATGCCATTCGGCGAACTCGTCCATGTAGACGCCGGCCACCAGTTCGTACCACTCGCGGTCCAGCGAGGTGACCGGCAACTGGATCATGTCCTTGCGCGGCAGCAGGTAGTTGTAGAAGCGCAGTTCCATCGGGTGCAGCACGTCCTCGCTGTCGTGCAGGATCACCCCGGCGAACTCGATGTCGTGGCGTTTCTCGTAATCGAAGATGGCCAGGATCAGCCAGTTCAGGCAGTCGGCCTTGCTGGTCGGCCCGTCATGCGGCACTTCCACGCGGCGCAGGCGCTTGTAGCGGCGGCGCATGCGCTCCACTTCGTCGATGGTCTGCTGGTCGTTGGGATAGGTGCCGACGAACACCACGTACTCGCGGTAGTCGAGCACGTTGATCATGTTCTCCACCATCTGCGCGATGACGTCGTAATCCATCCACGCCGGCACCATGATCGCCAGCGGCTGTTGCGGCCGCTGCAGCAGGTCTTCCTGGCTCAGTGGCCGGTACGCCGCGCGACGCTTGATGGTGAGCGCCCGCCAGCTCTCGCGCACCCAGTACCAGACATCGATGAACAGGTCATCGAGGCTGGAGATCAGGATCAGCACGGCCACCGCCGCCGCCGTGGTTTCCAGGGCAGCGTAGTAGTTGGCCAGCTGGATGTTCCAGAACAGACCGTCCACGGTGGATCAGTGCCCTGTGTTGGCGGACTTGCGGCGGCGCACCTGGGTGACGCGGGCGGCCAGCAGCGCGAACACGATCACGCCGACCAGCAGCAGCAACCAGATCATGTGCCGTTCCCACTTCGATTGCGGATTGCCATCCTGGGCAACGCGACTCCCGTAAGGATCCTGGCGGTCGAACTCGCGCACGGCATCACTGCCGTCGAGCACGGCGAGATCACCGCGCAGCAGCCGGAACGGTGCGCCGAATGACGGTGCCTGTGCGCCCAGGTCGCTGTACAGCACGCCGAGCTGGCCGCCGGAGGTGCCGACCTGCACCACCGCGGCGCGGTCCAGGCCGCTGACATCCAGCAGCGGCTGCGGCTTCCCGCCGATCAGCAGATGACCGTCCTTCAGGCCGGCCACATCGACACCCGATGGCGCCACACCGAATGCCAGCCACGGTACGCCCGGGCTGACCGCCGCACCGGCATCGACCACCTTCAGTTCCGACGCCTCCGGCGAGGCACCCACTGCACTGGCCACCGCAATCACCTTGCGCAGCGATGCCGGTGCATCCTGCAGCCACGTGGCCGGCACGAACACCTGGTTGCCGCGCGACAGCTGACTGCTGGCGCCGACGAAATCACTGCCCAGCGACCGCTTGGCCAGGGTCAGGTGGCTGCTGGGCAGGATCGAGACCGGATAGGCGGTGGCCGGATCGTGGCAATAAGGTCGTGCCGGCTGGCGCAGGAAGCTGACGCGGATCTCGTTGCGCGCCGACAGCGCGTAGGCCGGCACCTTGGCCACCAGCCGTTGCGGCTGGCCATTGGCCGACAGCACCTTGCCGCCCAGCAGGTAATCGTTGAAATGGATCGTGGCCACCGCGCCCTGCCCGGCGGCGTTGGGCGCCGCCGAGACATCGATCACCACTTCCTCGGGCAGGCGCCCATCGGCCGACAGCACGCCGAGGTCGAAGGTGGCACTGCGGTCCGCGCGGGTGACCACATCCATCGTGCCGGCGATGTTGCCGAGCCGGCTCAGCAGCACCTGGTCTCCGTCCAGCTTCGGTGTTCCCGCCGCGCTGACCTGCAGGCTGCGGCCCAACGCGTAGCTGCGCCACTGTTCGGCGAACAACCCGGCGACCTTGCCCGCCGCCGCCGGGTCGACCACCAGCGTCGGACGGCCAGCAACGGCGACCACGCTGACCGATGCGTTGGCCGTGGGCTTTTCCAGGCCACCCATATCGGTACCGCGCCACGCGGCGAAGGCAGCGCCCGCATCGGCACCCGTAGCCGCAACCTGTACGGCCAGCGCGTCCAGTGCCGCGCGTACGCCGGCCCGCAGCGCATCACTGCCGATCATCACGTCAGCGGCCAAGGGCCCGCTGTCACGCAGCGACAGCAGCGCGCCAACTTCGGCCAGATCCTTGATCACATGCGCACGCTCGCCCGTCGCCAGCGCAGCGTAGGCCGGCACGCCCTGCAGGCTGGCCGGGATGCTGATGCCGGTCAGGTCGACACTGTCACCGACCTTGGGTAGCGCCACCACCTGCACCTGCTTGCCACCGCCCTGCAACGCGGTACCGACGCGCCAGGCGGCGTCGTAGGCGGGCGCCTGCAGCGCCTTGCCATCCACCAGCAGGCGCACCTGCGGTGGCAGCGCGCCCCAGGCCTTGGCCACGGTGTCCACGGCCCGGCCATCGAAGCGGTAGCTGAAACGCGAGTCCGGCGACAGCCGCAACACGTTGGCCGGCGCGCTCTGGTCGGCACATTGGTAGTCGGAGACGATCGACCACCAGCCGACGCCGACCCGCACGAAGCCGTTCTGGCGAGGTTCGCCATCGATGGCCAGCAGCTGGCTGGCGTCGCCCTGCGCGTCGGTAATCGAGCGCGCGGCGATCGGATCGCCATCGACCGACCACAGGCCCGAGGTGCGCCCGGCGTGACCGCGCACATAACGCCCATCCAGCTGCAGCTGCGCATCGCGGGTGGCGACGCCGGCCGGCACCGGCAGGTAGACCTCGCGCTGGCTCTCCTGCCCGCTCAGCACCAGCGGTTGGCGGAAACCAAGTTCGCGCAGGGTCATCTGCCGGTTCACCGTGCTGTCGCCGCTCCATTCGGCGAACTGGCCGGCGACGTTGTCGGCGGCATGGGCAGTGCCGACCACGCCCGACAGGACGAACGCGGCGGCGGAAACAAACAGGGCAGAGCGGCCGGTCTGGGTCATGGCGTCACTTCATGCGGATGGGGGTGGGCGGCACCGCCGCTGCGGAGACCGGGCGAGAATTCGGGAAGCGGCGTGCCGCGCAGGGCAGCGACGATGCGGGCGCTGGCGCGGCCGTCCCCGTAGGGGCTGGCATCAGGATCGAAGCGGGTCGGCTGCGGTGGCTGGGCCAGTGCCGCATTGACCCCCTCGACGATGCGCGAGGGCGTGGTGCCGACCAGCGTCACCACTCCGGCCTCGACCGCCTCCGGGCGTTCGGTGACGTCGCGCATGACCAGCACTGGCTTGGCCAGCGCAGGCGCTTCTTCCTGCACGCCACCGGAGTCGGTGAGGATGACGTCCGCACGCTGCATCAGGCGCACGAAGCGCAGGTAATCCTGCGGTGGCACCAGGTGCACGTTGTCGAGATGGCCGAGGTGGGCGTTGACCGGTCCCTGCACGTTCGGGTTGAGGTGCACCGGGTACAGCACCTGCAGGTCCGGCCGCCGCGCCAGCTCAGCCAGCGCACGGCAGATGTCCTCGAAGCCCTGGCCGAAGCTCTCGCGGCGATGGCCGGTGACCAGCAGCAGGCGACGATCGGGGTCAAGCATGTGGAAGGGTTCGTCAGCCCGCGCACGCAGCGCCGGGTCGGCATCCAGCCGCTCTACGGTCTGCTGCAGGGCATCGATGACGGTATTGCCGGTGACCAGGATCTGCCCGCCCAGGTGTTCACCGGCCAGGTTGGCGCGCGAGCTGGGCGTGGGCGCGTACAGCTGGTGGCCGACCACATCGATCACCCGCCGGTTCATTTCCTCCGGCCACGGCCGGTTGATGTCGCCGGTGCGCAGGCCGGCCTCGACGTGACCGATCGGAATGCGGTGGTGGAACGCGGCCAGTGCGGCGGTCATCGCCGTGGTGGTATCGCCGTGCACCAGTACCCGGTCCGGGCGAACCTGCGTGTAGAGCGCGTCAAGCCGTTCGAACAGCTTGGAACACAGGCCATTGAGGGTCTGGTTAGGCACCATGACATCGAGGTCATGGTCGGCGGTGATCGCGAACAGCGACATCACCTGGTCCAGCATCGCCCGGTGCTGGCCGGTGATGCAGACCACCGATTCGATGTCCGCAGCCTCCGCCAAGGCCCTTACCAGCGGCCCCATCTTGATCGCTTCCGGTCGCGTGCCGAACACCGACAGGACCTTCATCGCAGCGCTCCGAAAGGCCGGCGCGAGGGAATGCCAGGAGCTGTAGCCACGTCTGGATCCTTTCGGCGTTCCCGTCCAACACCCGCAGGCAGGAGACGGTCACCTCATGAGGAAACTCCAAAATCGCGACGTACATCACATTCGAATGATGGTACGCGCGTCGTGGCATTGATCTTCATCGTTGGAAGATCAAGACGCAGTCAACGCCGCCCGTGGAACGGGCGACGTTGCGGTGGAACGCAGCAGTGGCGCGGCCTGCGGCCGCCTTACTCGTACTGGATGGTGAAGGTGGCCTGGCCGTTTGCGACACCTGCACCCACAGTGCCGGCCTGGGTCTGCACATAGCGGGCACGCAGCGGCAGCGCCATGACACTGGTACCCGGCACGGTGGTACCGACGTTGACGGTCTGGCCGAAACGCACTTCGCGCTCGGTGCTGCCATCACGCTGGACCATCTGGATGCCGATGCGGGTGGCACTGTTGGTGGCCGCGCTGAGCTTCAGCACGCCCGGCATGTTCGAGCTGTCCTGGTCGGCGTCGAGGCGGATGCCGATCTTGCTCTGGTAGGCAGCAACGTTGCTGCCCTGGCAGTTCAGGCGGATCTCGAAATCGCGATCTACAGCCTTGGAACCGACACCGGTGAACGTGGTGTTGGGCACGCTGCCGAAATCGACGGCAATGTTGCGACTGCCCGCCTGCACTTCGCAGGTCGGGCTGACCACGGTGGTGCCCGAGCCCTTGAAGGTGGAGGTCAACACCGGGCGACGGCTGCCATCACCATCAAAATAGTATGTAGTGAAACGACCGTTCGGCGCGATCACGCCGGAACCGGTCTGCGCGGCTGTCTTGATCAGCTGGATACGGAATCGACCGCCATTGAGATTGATCCTCGCCCCACCGTTGAATGGAATGCTGTGCGGATAGTAGGCCTGGATCGCCCCTGAATCGCGGAATAGCTTGATGCCAACGCCAGGGACATCGGTTTCATAGGTATTGGCAAAACCGGGCACCGGGCGCTGCTGCGCCGCGTTGACATACTCGCCGCGCGAGTAGCCGCCACTCCAATCACAGCTGGCCACGCTATCACGCTGAGTGATCGATTCACTGATCTCCTTGATCACGCCGCCGACCGGCGTGCTGGGCAGGATCACGATCTGGCCCATGTCCATGGTGACGTCCTGTGCGGTGAACCACGAAGAGTTCAGGCTGCACGCGGCGCTGGCTTGCTGGGCCAGCAGCACGCCGCCCAGCAATGCAAGGGCACTCAGCGCCTTGCGGCCACGGGAAGAAATCATCGGCATGCTGCCTCCAGCGGGATGAAGCCGGTCTTGGACGCATCGGCGCCCGCCGGAACCTGGTAATCGACCGTGCAGCGCTGGTCGGCGCCGGCGCCCCACTCCACCAGCAGGCTGCCCTGGTTCTTGTCACTGCGCACGTACAGGCGGCCGCCCTGGCTGACCATGCCCACCGGCTGGCCCTGCTCGTCCTTGACCTGCGCACCGAACGGCATGGTGCGGCCATCGGTGTTGCGCACCTGGATCAGCAGCGCGTTGCCCTTGCGGGTATCGAAGCGCAGGTAGCTGATGGCACCGGCGAACGGCGCGATCGACTGGCTGGTGCTTTCCAGCTCGACGTCGTGAGCCATGCCCTGCGGGTCGAGGGTGACGGTGTTGAGGCGGTACGGCGACACGTACGGGACCACCGCGTAGCCGCGGCCGTCGACGCGCAGGCCCGGGGCGTTGCTGACGATCGCATCGCGCGCCCGGTGCTTCGACCAGCACCATGGTGTCGCCACGCTGCGGGGTGAAGGTGAAACCGCCCGGATGCACGACCACGCTGCCATTGGCACCCACCGACGCCTGGCGGAAGTCACGCGAGTGGCTGTAGCTGGCGTTCAATGCGGAATAACGGCTGCGGTATTCGACGTTGCCGATCGCGGTGGTGCTGCCCTCGCGGGAATCGGACAGGGCCGCGCCATAGCTGAAGTTGTTGTCGACACCGGCCGAACCGGTGATGCCAACGCGGCTGTTGTCGTAGCCCCCGCGGTCGCGCACGCCAAGATCAGCACTGAATGACACAGGGTGGGTACCACGGCCCAGCGGCACACTCATCGACAGCAGGTACTGGGTATCCGAGCGACCGAGTACGCCCTCTTCGGTGCGCAGCGCCGAGAAACCGTAGTTCACCGAACGCCAGGCGTTGTTGTAGCCGACCTGGTACTGCTTGGAGGTGCCGGAACGGTCGTAGAAGTCACGCACCGAACCGGTCACGTACAGCGCGCCGCCACGACGGCCCAGCGGCTGGTTCAGCGTTACCTGGAACTGGCTGCGCTGACGGCCACGTGTGGTCGGATCGATGCCGCGCTTGTCCGAATCACGGCCATACAGCGCGTCCTGCAGGCTGTAGAAGCCTTCGGTCGAATAGCGGTAGGCGGCCAGGGTCAGATTGGTCCCGGTCTCGCCGATCATGTTGCTGTAGCTCAAGCGCACGCTGGCACCGGTGTGGTTGCCGTAGTGGTCGAACGTCGTACGTGCATGGGTGACGTCGGCGGCGAACGCGCCAACCGGCGTGGACAGGCCGACGCCGTACAGCAGCGACAGGTAGCCGTCGCTCAGTGCACTGCCGCCATACAGCGTCAGCTGGTTGCCGATACCGCGCTGGTAGGTGCCCTGCACCAGCCACGGCTCATCGGCCAGCAGCTTGTTGCGCACCTGGCCGGCGGTCAGCGAGTAACGCGACACGCCTTCGCGCAGCATCTGCGGCACCGAACCGAACGGCACCTTGAATTCGCGGCGGCGGCCATCGGCCTCGATCACGCTCACTTCCAGGTCGCCGCCGTAGCCGGTCGGGTACAGGTCGTCGATGACGAAGCTGCCCGGCGACACGGTGGAGGAGTAGATCAGCTGCTCGTTCTGGCGCACTTCGATGCGTGCGTTGGTCTCGGCGATGCCGCGCACGACCGGCGCGTAACCGCGCAGCGAATCGGGCAGCATGCGGTCGTCGCTGGCCAGGCTGGCACCGCGGTAACCGATCGAGTCGAACAGTTCACCGGTGGTGTAGGCCTCACCGATGGTAAGCATGCCGCGCACCTGCGGGATGCCGCGCTGCGCATAGGTGGCGATGCTCTGCCAATGGCGGCCATCGCCCTCGGACCAGGTCAGGTTCGAATCGTGGCGGAACTGCCAGCCACCCAGGTTCATGCCGGCGTTGAGGCCGAGGTAGGCACTGCGGTTGCGCTGGCCACCTTCGACACGGCTGTCGCTGTCGATGGCATTGAAGCTGTAGCCGACGAAGCCGGCATTGATGCCGCGGTCCCACAGCGCCGGGTTGACGTAGCCGCGTGCCTCACGACGCAGGAACACCTGCGGGATGCTCAGGTCGTAGCGCAGGTTGCCGCTGTCATAGACACCATAGGCATTGGCCATGCGCTGCTGAACCGGCACGCAGCTGGTCTTGTCGGTCGGCACGGACGGATCCTGCTGCAGCAGCACGGCTTCGCTGTCCACGCCCATTTCTTCCAGCATCGGCAGCGGCAGGCAGGCGTCGACACGGCCCTGCGCATCGGCCTTGAACTGCAGATCGCGACGGCCCTGCCAGGCACCGTTGACGTAGACGTCGACACGGTAGTTGCCGGCCACCATCGGGTTGCCGTTGCTGAAGGCCGCCAGATCGACCTGCTTGGCCTGGCCAGACAGGAAGCTGGAGTTGAACTGGGCCGATTCCGGTGCACGCGCATTGGCCGCACCACTCTGCGCCATCAGCGCCTGTTCGCCGAGATTGGCCGGGGCAGCCAGCGCCCATCCTGGGCAGGCCACGCCAGCAACCAACAGGCAAAGCGCCTGATGGATCGACAATGTCAATCTGTTTCCGATCACACTGACATTCCTTCAATTCGCCGCACAGCGGCGGTGGCGGGATGCGCAGGCCCAAGGCCGGCGCGGCGCGTTCAGCCCCCGGTGCTGCCGAGGCGGATGGTGTGTTCCACCCGGCCGCCGTAGTCGTTGATGGTGATGAAGCGGACCTGGTCGGTGCCCGCCGGTGCGGCGAACTCCAGGCTCTGCTTGGGCGCGACCATCGCGCCCTTGTCCTCGACGGCCTTTTCACTGCTGCCGGTCACGGCATGTACTTCGGCCAGAGTGACGTGGAAGGGGCTCGGGTTTTCCACCCGCAGACGGTCGCCCGTGCGGGTCCAGCGCAGCGCTGCGGGCGCGTCGTTGGCGACGCCCTTCAGGCCCTGCGGCCGGTAGAAAAGCTTCAGGCGCGAACGGAACGCGACCTGCAGGTAATTCTGTTCGCCGCTGTCGGCGTTGTCCGGGGACGGCGGAACATCCAGCACATTGAGCCAGAACACCGACTCACGGTCGGTCGGCAGCTGCGCGCCGGAGAAGATCAGTCGCAGCGCCTGGCTGCGGCCCGGCTCGACGCGCGATCGGCGGCGTCAGCACGAACGGGGCATCGCTGGTATCAGCGGTCTGGTTGGCGTCGCCGCTGTCGATCCAGGCCTGCACCAGCGCCGGCGAATCGCCCACGTTGTCGACCTGCACGGTGACTTCGCGCGCCTGCGCCGGATAGATCACTCGCGTGCCATTGACCACCACGCCGGCCAGAGCGTTCTGGCAGAAGGGCAGCGTGAACGCTGCCAGCAGCAGCGCCCGGGGAAAGAATGCTTTCATCGGAAGTACTACGCTCGAGGTATGTGGCCAGGGGCCGCGATGCACTGGCCGGCGCGTACGCCGGCCAGCGCGGGTACGACTACGATCAGTTGTAGATGATCGTGTACTTGACGCTGCTGGTGACGTCGCCCGGGGTGGCGGCGTTAGTGGCGTAGTACTCAGCGTAATAGTTCAGATTGGCCGAGCCGTCGGTGCCGACGGTGACCCACTGCGAGTTCTCCTGGGCCAGACCGAGGCCAGCCGCCTTGATCGGCAGGAACGTGTTGTTCGAGCCCAGCAGCTGCAGCTGCACGTTGGTGGCAGCGTTGGCCGAAGCCTGATTGACCAGGCGGCCGCTGTTGAAGTCAACAGTGGAACCCGGCTCGAAGTAGGTGGCGACGTTGCCGGCGCTGCACTTGCTCAGGTTGATGGCGAACGGGGTACGGCCCGCAACGGCACCGGCGGTGGCCAGGGTGTTCTTGGACACGGTCGGCAGGTTGACGGCGAAGTCCTTGCCGCCCGGGGTCGAGATGGTGCAGGTCTTGTCGGTCACCTTGCCGTTGAAGGTGATGGTGCCGTCGGCGGCGTTGGCGGCCAGCGGAGCGGCGGCCAGCATCAGAGCGGCGATGATATTGATCTTGTGCATTCGCTTTTACCTAACCCTACTGAAGAGATGAGAAGTAGAGGAGGAAGCAAGGAGCACTGCCGGGCTATCAAGACCCATCCTTGCGTCTCACCTGTGGCCGGACTCGGACATACCTTCCCCTGAATCCGTGACGCAAGTATAGGCACAACTGTGATGAAAGTCTCATTATTTTTCTGAACGCCAATTCATTGACGCCTCAAATGTGACGTGGTAGGCGGAATGAGAGCCCGGCGGGCGTAGGGGATTTGACGGCAAGGCGATCAGGTCACAAACGACCCTGCATGACGCTTCCCGTGGCGCGTTCGGCATGCGCGAAAACAGGCTTTTTTCAGGTGGAAATCGCCTTATTTGATGCGCATCACTCTTTCTTGGTGATGGCCCTAGCAGATTCGGATTTGTCCTATTAAAGACGGATCGAACCTGTCGCTAACTAGGACACACCGAACCAGAGAACGTGTCATGAGGAACTCCATTCTGCTGTGTGTGGCCCTGATGTCCGTCAGTGCGCTGGCCCAGGCCAGCAGCGGCAGCATCCGTTTCAGCGGCCGTATCGCCGAGCCGGGCTGCACGACGAACCTGTCCCAGGGTGAGCTGAGCCTGGCCGCCTGCCCGCCCTCGGCCAAGGGCTCGACGGTGGCCGTGACGGCGCTGGCCGATGGCCAGGCCGCGACGCTGCGCGACGGCAAGCGCCAGGGCCAGAAGCTGTCGGTGTCGGCCAGCGCGATGCGCGCCGGCGATATCGCCTTCTCCGAGCGTTACAGCGTGCAGGCTTCGAAGCAGCAGCCGCTGCAGGGCGCCTACCTGGTGGTGGTCGACTACCTGTAAGCCGGCGTGTTTACGCCGGCGGCAGCTCGAAGACCTGGCGCAGATAGGCCAGGTAGCCCGGGTCGTCGCACATGCTCTTGCCCGGCGAATCGCTGAGCTTGGCCACCGGCTGGCCGTTGCAGCGGACCATCTTGATGACGATGTTGAGCGGCGTTGGCCCCAGATCATTGGTCAGGTGGGTGCCGACGCCGAAGGCGACCTGGCAGCGACCACGGAAGTAGTCGTACAGGCGCATCACCTTGGCGATGTCGAGCCCATCGCTGAACACCAGCACCTTGCTGCGTGCATCCACCCGGCGCTGCTGGAAGTGCGCCAGCATGCGGTCGCCCCAGTCGAACGGATCGCCGGAGTCATGGCGGACGCCGTCGAACAGCTTGCAGAAGTACATGTCGAAGTCGCGCAGGAACGCATCCAGGCCGACCACGTCGGACAGCGCGATGCCGAGGTCGCCGCGATACTCGCGTGCCCACGACTCCAGTGCCGCCACCTGCGAATCGCGCAGGCGCGGGCCCAGCGCCTGGAACGCCTGCAGGTACTCATGGGCCATGGTGCCGTGCGGGGTCATGCCGTACAGGCGGGCGAAATGCACGTTGCTGGTGCCGACCAGCTGCGGCCCGAGGGCGTCGCGCAGCAACGGCAGCAGGCGGGCATGCCAGTCGCGCGAGTAGCGGCGGCGGCTGCCGTAGTCGGCGATGCGGCACTGCTCGAAGCCGGGGGTATCACGCAGCAGCGCGGCCTTGGCCTGCAGGCGGCGCTCGCCCTCGGCGAAGTCGGCGGTGGTGGTGTTGCGGAACCAGACTTCGTTGATGATCGCCAGCAGCGGCACTTCGAACAGAATGGTGTGCAGCCAGGGCCCGGTGATGTCCAGTTCGATCTCGCCGGGCACGGTCTTCGACGCGCGCAGCTGGATGTACTTGCGGTCGAGGTGGAACAGGCCGAGGAAATCGGCGAAGTCCGGCTTCACGAAGCGCAGGCCACGCATGTAGTCCAGCTCCGCGTCGCTGAAACGCAGGCTGCACAGGTGGTCGATCTCTTCGTCGATCTGGTCGATGTAATGGGCCAGGTCGATGCCGGGCGTGCGGCACTTGAACCGGTACTGCACCTGGGCGCCGGGGTGCTGGTGGAGCACCGCCTGCATCATGGTGAACTTGTACAGGTCGGTGTCGAGCAGGGACTGGATGATAGGCATGGGGCGGATTATGCGCCCGGCAGGGTGAACCGGGGTGCCTGCGGCCACACTCAGCTCACGGGAAACAACATTGGTAGATCCACGCCATGCGTGGATGCTCTTGCGGCGCTACAGCGCCTTGCGCAGCAGCTTCGGCACCAGCATCAGCGCGTGCGCCCAGATCGCGCCCCACACCGCTACCCGCACCGGCAGCGAACGCTGCCTGGCCTCGAACTTCTGGAAATAGCGCCACAGGCCCTTGTGCTTGTGCCATTCAACGAAGAACGGCCGCGAGCGGCTGGAGACGCCACGAACGTGGGTGACCTGCAGGTCATTGGCGATCGCCACCACTGCTCCGGCTTCGCGTGCACGCCGGCACAGGTCCAGGTCTTCGGCATGCAGACGATAGCCGGCGTCCCAACCTCCGATGCAGTTGAACAATGCACGCGGCATCATCAGCAGCGCACCGGACAGCGCCGGCACCCGCTGCAGCGCCTGCTGCGGGTCACGCGGCACCGCCAGCTTCGAGCCCTTGCCCGGCGAGCGCAGCATCATCAGGAAATCCGGGTCGCGGCGGCGCACGGCTTCGTCGGCATGGCCCTGCTCGTCCACCTGCTCGACACCGAGCAGGCAGTCGCCCAGTCCTTCCGCGCGGCTGCGCAGTGCGGCCAACGTCTCCGGTTCAACCATCAGGTCCGGGTTGATGAAGGCCAGCCATGGACTGTGCGAATCGGCCACGCCCTGGTTGTTGGCGGCGGCAAAGCCGGGATTGTCCGGATTGCCGACGAGACGCACGCGCGGGTCGTGGCTGGCATGGCGCTGCACGATATCCAGCGTGCCATCCATCGAGCCATTGTCGATCACCCGGATCTCGGCCACGTCCTGCGCCTGGCGCAGACGCGAGAGGCAGGCGTCGATGGTGCTGCCGCTCTGGTAGGTGACGACGATGGCGGCAATGGCAACATTCAAGCAGGAGGCTCCGGCGCGGAAGACGAGACGAACAGGTCACCCTGTTCCTTCGGCATTATCGCCTGCCGCATGCGCTGCTGCAGATCGGCACGCAGGCCATGCAGCGGATCGTGCATGAGGAAGTCAGCCAACCGTGGCACCCACCCCGGCCAGCGCGCGGCCAGGGCCTCGAGATCGCCATCACGGCTGACCGCCTCCCCTTCCCGGCTGACGAAGGCGGTCTCGCACAGCACGTTGCGCCATCCCAGGCCAGCCATGCGCAGGCTCAGGTCCACCAGTGCCGCGTTCCAGCCGGCGTAGCTGTCCACGTCCAGGCCGCCGGCGCGGCGACGCGCGTTGCCGCGCACCAGTACCGCGTGGGTGACCGCCGAGGGCAGCTCCGGATGCAGCACCGGCAGCGTGGCACAGGTGTGTGCCAGCAGCGCCGGGTCCTCCGGTTCCGGATTGATCTCGCCCAGCCGCGGCCATGCAGCGGTTTCGCCGGCATTGCACCACGGGGTTGCGGTGGCGATGGCGGCGTCGCGGGCGAAGGCATCCTGCAGCTGCTGCAGCCAGCCCGGCGCGGGCACGCTGTCCGGCGCCAGCACCGCCACGTCCATGCCCTCGCAGGCGCGCAGCATCTCATCCAGATGGGCGACCTCGCCCAACGGCCGCGCGCGGCGGGTGTATTCGGCCTGCAACGGCGTATGCGCCAACCAATGCTCCACCACCGCCTGCGCACGCGGGCCGGTCTGCGCGTCATCGGCCAGCCAGACCGCGGTTCCCGGCGCGGTGCCGGCATCCAGCGCGGCCAGGCAGCGGTCGAGCGCGGCATCGTCCACGCACAGCGGCAACAACACGATCGCCCCCATCCCGCCTCCGTGGTTGTCGGTAGCCACAGCCTAGCACTGGGAGGGTATCGGCCGGGTTGCACCCGGCGCCTGCAGAGGCCAGAGCCAGAGCCGAAGCAACAGCCGGAGCAAAAGCTGGGTTCCTGGGGGATGGCGGGGTGGGTCCGGTTGCGGGGGCCGCTGCAAGTCCCCCTCCGGGGCCCGGCCCAGCCGCTGGCGGCTGTGCGTTCGGGCGCTTGCGAAGCAATGCTTCGCAAGCAAAGCGCCCTCACCCATGTAAGCTCGGTCGCCGCTTGCTCGTGTGCGCAGTCCTGCGCACACGGCAAGACCGGGGTTGGGCGTCCTGCTCAACCCGCCCGAGGCATGCCTCGGGCCCATGCGGCTCACGCCCCCACAACCGGACCCACCCCGCCTTCGACAGATCTCTGCGATCTGCAGTAGATCCACGCCATGCGTGGATGAATCTCCATCGGAATCGAATATTTCGAATTGGAATCGAAAAGCATCCACGCATGGCGTGGATCCAGCGTGTCGACCAAGGTCGACACCTACCAACAGCCGCGGGAATCTGTCAGAGGCGGGGCGGTGTGGGTTGGCAGGACCGTTGGCGCCATGGATGGCGCCATCGAGCCCCCATGGAAGGGTTTACGGCGTGTCCTGACAACCCACACCGCCCCGCCATCCCCCAGAAACCCGCTGTTGCTGTTGCTGTTGCTGTTGCTGTTGCTGTTGCTCCAGCTCTGGCCTCTGCGGGTGCCGGGCGCAGCCCGGCCGTAACCCCTTACTTCTTTGCGCGCGGCTGGTTCAGCGGTTCCATCGCGCGGAAGCGCTGGCTGTACTCGTCGGTCAGGGTGCGTGCCTCCTGCCCGTTGCGCACGATGCTCGGCGTCAGCAGCACGATCACCTCCGAACGGCGGCTGGTGCGGCTCTTCTGCCCGAACAGTGCGCCCACCACCGGAATCCGGCTCAGGCCGGGGATGCCGCTGCTGCCATCGGTGCCCGTGTCGGTGATCAGGCCGGCCAGCATGATGGTGTCCCCGCTCTGCACCGCCGCTTCGGTCGACAGCTTCTTGGTGGAAATACGCGGGTTGCAGTTGCGCTCCGTCGGATTGCAATTGTCCGGCACGTTGGAGGCACTGCTCACTTCCTGCACGATGTCGAGGAACACGGTGCCATCACGGGTCACGCGCGGCCGCACCTTCAGGATCACGCCGGTGTCGATGTACTGCACCGAACTGTAGGTGCCGGCGCCGATACCGGTGTTCACCGTGGTGGTGTTGATCGGCACCTTGTCACCCACGTTGAGCGTGGCCTCGGCGTTGTTGCGCACGAACACCGAGGGGGTCTGCAGCAGGCGCACATCGGTGACCTTGTCCAGCGCGCTGACCACCGCCGCGCCATTGTGGCCGGTGAACGCCCAGCCAAGGCCTTCGCCACCGGTCGCGGCACCGGCAAAGCTGCTCCAGGAGCCGCCGGCGGCGGCCGGCAGGGTCACGCCGGCCAATGCGCCGGTCAGCGCGCCCGGCCACCGCGTTGTCGAAGAACCAGTTCACGCCGTACTTCAGGTCACCCTCCAGTGCGACCTCGGCCACCTGCGCTTCGATATGCACCTGCAGCGGCATCACGTCCAGCTTCTCGATCACTTCGCGGATCGAGCGCCAGGCCTGCGGGGTCGAGCGCACCAGCAGGGTGTTGGTTTCCTCCACCGCCGACACGCCCACGCGATCGCCTTCCACTTCCAGGCTGACGCTGACGTTGCCGGACTGGCGCTGCGGCAGGTTCATGCTGCCGTTGCCGGTGCCACTGGAGCCACTGCCCGGCGTCGAACCGAAATTGCTGCTGTTGTTGCTGTCCATGCCACGCTCACCGTCGCTGCCCAGCTGCGACGGCATTGCACCCGGTGCCAGCGAGGCCGGGCTGGAGCCGCCGCGATTGCCGCTGCTGGCGAAGGCTTCACTGAGGCGTTCGGCCAGATCCCGCGCCTTGATGTAGCGCAGCTCATAGGAGAACAGGCGGGCGCTGCCACCGGCGGTATCGATGCGGTCCAGCCACTGCTGGATCTGGTCCAGGTAACGCACCTGCGGGGTGATCACCAGCACCGCGTTGGCGTTTTCCAGCGGCAGGAAGCGGAACATGCCGGCGCTGGGCGTCTTGCTCTCCTCGCCGAACACCTTCTCCAGATCGGCGGCCACCTGCTCGGCCTTCCCCGACTGGATCGGGAACACGCCCACCGACATGCCCGACAGCCAGTCGACGTCGAAGATCTCGACAGTGCGCATGTAGTTTTCCAGCTCGGCGCGGGTACCGCCCAGGGTGATCACGTTGCGGCCGCTGTCGACGTTGACGATGGCGTTGGGGCGCGCGTACGGCTCCAGCACCTTCTTCATTTCAGTTGCGGAGATGAACTGCAGCGGGATCACCCGCACCTCGAAACCGCGTGCGCTGGCCGCCGGCGCCGTACTCGGTGCGACGGTGCCGGCCAATGCCTGATCGGCGGCGACGATGTTGTAGCGGCCGCCGCTGTAGACCATGCGGGCATTGTTCCAGCCCAGCACCATCTCCAGCAGGTTCAACGCCTGCGCCGGCGACACCGGCTTGGGCGTGGCCAGGGTGACTGTGCCCTGCACCCCCGGTGCGATCACGTAGTTCTGGCCCAGCATGTCACCGAGGATGGCCTTGACCACCGCATGCACCGATTCGCCTTCGAAATTGAAGGTTGCTTCACCGGTGCTGGCGCCATGCAGTGCCGGAGCCGGTGCGCGTGCTGCTTCGCGGTTGATCATGGTGCCGGTGCCACGGCGGATCACCGCCTGCGGAGCGCCCTGGGCGTCACGGGCAGCATCAGCGGCGACTTCGGCCGCCTGGCCGGCCTCGGCAGTGGGCGACAGATTGCCCTTGCGCTGCACATGCGGTGCGGACACGGTGCTGCAGCCGACCAGCAGCGCGAGGGCAAAGGACCAGGGAAGGAAACGCAGGCTCATGCATTCACTCTATCGGTTGGTGCCATCGCCCGGGGGCGGCGACGGTTGTTGCTGCTGTTGTTGTTGCTGCAGCTGGCGGCGACGGGCCTGGATGCGTTCGCGAATGGCCTGCATCTGCGCTTCGCTGGGGCCGTTGTTGTTGGCAGGCGGTGTGGCGGCCGCCGCAGCCGAGGATGCCGGCGCACTGCCAGCAGGCGACGGCGATGCGGTTGCCGCAGCCGGCGGCGGTGCCGGCGGAGCGCCTGCCGGGGGCGGCACAACGATCGCACCGGCCGGTGGCGCACCGTTGGCGCCGCGCAGCACGGTCGGCGGTTCCCCCCCCTGCCCGTTGAATACCGCCAGTTCCAGCACCTGGTTGCCACCGGGGCCGATCACGGTGGCCTGGCGCGGCTGCAGTGCGACCAGCTGCCAGCCGTCGACGGCTTCACCGTTGAGGCGCAGGCGCAGCGAGCGGTTCTGTTCGGTGGTGAAGGTGGCCATGCCGAAGTCGCCGGTCAGCAGCACGCCGGTCAGGCGCAGCGCGGCGCTGGCGGCGGGCTCGCTGCCGCCGAGCAGGTAGGGCTTCGGCCTGCGGTCCTCGGCGAACAGCGGTCGCTCGCCGATCGCGCTGTAGCTGTCGGCACTGGCCATGCGTTCTGCAACCAACGGCGGCAGCACCGGCAACGAAGGCACCGCATCGGCATCACCGTCCGCACCTGGCAGCTGGCTGCCCAGACCGAAGCCGGTGGCCAGCCAGACCGCTGCCGCCCAGCCGGCCAGTGCCAGCAGGAAGCCGGTGCGAAGGCTGATCTGCTCAAGCTTCATCGGCCACCTCCTGCCCTTCTTCCGGCGCAGCCGGTGCGGCGGCCGGTGCAGGTGTGGCCGAAGGCGGTTGCGGCGCCGCGCCCGGTTCGGCTGCAGGTGCCGGCGCAGCGCCATCGGCCGCAGCACCGGGCAGCAGGTAACCGGCCAGTTCGAACGACACGTCCAGGCCGAGCCCGGACTCGTTGGGCGACTGCTGGAAGCGCTGCGCGATCAGGTTGAGGTTGTCGACGAACAGGCGCGGGCTGCCGGTTTCCAGGCTGTGCAGCACCGTGGCCAGTTCGGCCACACCGCAACGCAGGCGCACCTGCATGGCCACGCGCACGAATTCGGCGTCACGGCGGTTGTCGGTCAGTGGCGTGCGGTTGCTGATGGTGCAGCTGCGGTTGCCCGGGCTGGCCATCGCCACCGCATCCTGCAGCTTCGCGCCCAGCGCAGCGGCCGCAGCTTCGGCGGTGGCTTCGCGCAGGAAGCCCGGCCGCTGCTGCAGTGCCTCGCGGGTGGCGCGCAGGCGCTGTTCGATCTGCGGCTGCTGCTGCAGCTGCGCCTGCACGCGCTGCTCGCGCTCGCGCAGGGCAGCCACGTCGGCGTCGATTTCGCGCAGTGGCTGGGTGAACCAGGGGTGCACCAGCAGCAGGTACGCCAGACCCAGCACTGCCAGCAGCAGCGCCAGTGCCAGCCAGCGGTCACGGCGTGCGCTTGGCATCGGCATCGGCCGCCTCCCGTGTCGGGGCCGCAGCCGGCAACGGCTGCAGTTCGGCGGTCATGGTGAAGCGGTCACGGCCACTGGCTGCGCCATCGGCCTGCAGTACGCCGGTCAGGTTGACCTTGCGCCACTGCGGTGCGTCCTGCAGCAGCTGCACCAGCTGCGAGGCCTCGCGGCTCAGGCCGATCAGCTGCAGGTTGTTGTTCTCGATGGCCAGCTTTTCCAGGTAAGTGCCCTCCGGCAGGCGCCGGGTCAGTTCATTCCAGATTTCCACCGTTCCGGCGCGCTGGCTGCGCTGCTTTTCCAGGAATGCGGCACCATCGATCAGCGCCTGCAGCTGCGCGTTCGCTGGCGACACCACGCGCACTGCGTGCACTGCGCTCGACCTGCGCACGCAGTTCGTCGGCGGCGGCGCGGCGGTTGTCGAGCAGCTGCAGGGCCGCCAGCACCAGCATCACCAGCGCGGCCACGGCCAGCAGCACATTCCAGCGCCGCGTCGGGTCTGCCCGCAGCTGGCGCTGCCCCGGTGGCAGCAGATTCACCTGCAGGGATTCACCCTCGGTGTCGATGGCATCGACACCGGCCAGTGCATCGGCCCATTCGCCTACGCTGGCCCGCCACGCCTCAAGCTGGCGCAGTGGCCAGGCGATCAGTTCGACCTGCAGCTGGCCCTCGGCGGCGCCCCCGAGTTCACGCACGTCATAGCTGACCTGGCTGGATTCGAACGGCGTCTGGCGGTCGATCTCGAAACCGACCACGGCGCGCAGCCGGTCGGCCGCAGCCGCAGGTAGGCGCAGATGACGACGCAGTACCTCGCTGGCCGGCAGCAGCCACACCCGCGGCAGGCTGCGCAGTCGCGGTTCCAGCACGCGGTCCAGTTCGGCCGGCGACAGCGGCCATGGCACGCTGGCAACTGCTTCGCGGCGTTCTCCGGCCTCTCGCCAGACCTGCAGCTGCTCACCCTGGCGCTGCAGCAGCAGGCGCGCCTGTGCCCAGCCCAGTGCCCACTGCCAACGTGCCGGCACCCAGGCCAGCAGCGATTGCCGCCACCAGCGCAGGAAACGGCCGGCGCCAGGGCCGATCCGGCCCTGCACCTGCCGCACACTGTCCTGCCATGCCGTCATCTTGCTGTCATTCCCTGCTCCCAGCGAAGCACTGTGTAGGACCGCCCGGGAACCCCGCCCGAGCCATTGCGTACCACTGCCTGCAACACCGACCGGCGTCCACTGCCGTCGGTTGCACGAGACTCGATACTATAGGTGCCGCTGCTGCTGGCAAGCGTTGTCGCACCGCCAGCGGTATCTGCGTCACGCTCCTGCTGTGCGCGCTGCGCCAGCACGGTATCCGCATCCAGGCCCAGTGCGGTCAGCACCGGCGCGCTGGCGAACTGGGGATCCGGGCGTGCCTGGCGGCTGTACAGGGTCAGGTGCGGCAGCATGGCCTTGTACAGCGGGCCGCGCATGCCCAGTACCCGCTGCAGTTCACCGAGCGTCTCGAAACGCTTGTTGCGTGGGCCATACGGCAACCCCGCCGCCGCATAGTCCGGGGCTTCGGCACCGCCGCCCGGCTGCAGCAGGCTGTCTTCATCACGCCAGTCGACAATGGCACCGGCCAGCTGCCGGGCTGCCCCTTCGTCTTCGCCGAGCGCCTTGAGGAACGCGGTCAGCAAGGTCACGTCGACCAGGTTCAGGTTGATCTTGCCGTTCTCGTCCAGCACCTTGATCTCGATGCTGGCGTCATCGAACTGCCAGCGGTAGGTTCGGCCATCAGCGCGCCAGGGCGCCCGCAGCGGATCGGCGGACAGGCGCAGCAGCGCGTACTCCAGGCCGGCGCGCGCCCGTTCCTGGCCGCGTGCATCGTCATCCAGCACCCGCTGCTGCAGATGCTCGACCCGTGCGCTCAGCGCGAACGCACCGACCAGCGCGGTCATCAATGCGATCAACCACAGCACCAGTACCAGTGCCGCACCGTGTTGCCGGTTCATCGCGCGCCTCCGCTGCCACCGTTGCGCGGCGCCACCACCAGCGTCGGCCAGGGCGCGCCCCTGGCCGGGACGATCTTGATCTCCACCAGCATCGGCAGGCGGCGGGTATCGTCCCAGCGCGGCATCCAGTCGCTCACCTGGCCGGTACTGGCATCGATGCCGCGATAGCGAAGTTGTACCGACTTCAGGTTTTCCACCAGCACTTCCGGCGGGCGCGGCGGGTTCTCGGCGATGCGCTCGCCTTCCTGCAGCAGCACCAGGTCCAGCAGCAAGCGCTGCTGGCCATCGCGGCCGTCCACCTGCAGCGCGTGCAGGTAGGGTCCGCCGCGGCCGAGGTAGCCCGGCAGATCGGCGGCGAACAACATGCGCTGCTCTTCGCCCTGGAAGAAGATCGGTTCGCGGGTGGGATCGGGTACTTCCAGCGGCGCGCGCAGCGCACCGGCCAGCTGCCGCCGCAACAGCGCCTGCACCGCGCGCATGCGCTCACTCTCGGCCGCGATCTGCTCGCCACGCTGACTGACCGCCATTGCCGAGCGGACGCTGGCGAACGCCAGCGCCAGGCCACCGGCCAGCAGCACCGTGGCCAGCATCACTTCAACCAGCGTGAAACCCGCGGCGCGGCGCTTCATCGCGCGCTCTCCAGGTCCGGCGGCAGCAGGCGCAGGCTGCGCCAGCGCAGCTGCTCGCGTTCGCTGTCGCCCCAACGCACCTGCAGCTGCAGTTCGGCCAGCCAGGGGGCACCGGCCGACTGTGACTGCACGGCGTTGCCGGCACGTGGCTCCACCCACGGCTGCACCTGCAGCTCCCAGTGGTAGCGTCCCTGTTCCCAGTCGCCCTGCTGGCTACCCACCTGCAGTGGCGTGGCGACACCGGTTTCGGCCAGCAGCGACTGCGCATGCAGTATCGCGCGCGTGCGCAGCTCGGCCTCGCGCACCTGCCTGGCACCACCGGACAGACTGCCCAGCAGCAGGGTCAGCGCCAGCCCGAGCAGGGCAAAGGCGATGATCACTTCCAGCAAGGTAAAGCCGCGAATGTGCCGCTTCATTGTGCCCGCCAGGGGCCGGAGCGGACCTCACCGGTCAGCCAGCCCACGTCGATGCGCCATTCGGCATCGTCACGCTGCAGCCGGATGCGGCCACCGCTGGAGCCACCATCGGGATGGAACTCGATCACGCCCTGCCCTGGCGCGGTGGCCAGCTGCGCGGCGCCTTCGAACTGCACCTGCAGCTGTGCCGGCACGTCACCATGGCGCTGGTTGGCGCCTTCCCAGCGCCGCTTTGCCGGTTCGATGACAAAGCGCTGCGGCTCGCCGCGGGCGATCGCCTGCGCGCGTACTACCCGCAGCTGGTTGGCGATGTCCTTGCCGGCGCTGCGCAGCTGCATGCCGGCGAAGCCGCGCGACAGGCCGGCGGCGGTAATCAGGCCGATCGCTGCGATCAGCGCGATCACCAGCAGCATTTCCAGCAGCGACAGGCCTGCTGCGCGCCTGCCGTGCAGGCGCGGGCGAGGCAGCCGGCGCGGCAGGAAATACGTCATGCAGGATTACGGCTGGTAGCGGATGTCGGCATCGACGCTGCTGCCGCCGGCCTTGCCATCCTTGCCGAGGCTGATCAGCTCGTACGGCTGGCCTTCGCCCGGCGCACGGTACTCCAGCGCGTGGCCCCACGGGTCGTTCAGGTCAGCCGGCTTGGCATACGGCCCCAGCCAGCCACCGACACCCGCCGGTGCGGTCACCAGATCGTTGAGCGAGCCGGGCAGCTTGCCGGTATCGATCTGGTAATTGTCGACCTTGGACGCAACGGTCTGCACCTGCGCCTTGGCGATGTTGGCCTTGCCGCGATCGGCGCCGCCCAGCACGCGGCTGGCGACCAGGGTCAGCACCGCACCGATCAGCACGATGACGATGATGATTTCCAGCAGGCTCATGCCCGACTGGTTGCGCGCGGCGGTGAAGGAAAGGCGGATCGGTCGACGGGAAGCAATCATGGTCGGTCCTTTCAGTTGCGGAGTGTCGGGGTTGCGTAGGGATCCATCGTCAACCGATGGCATTGGTCAGGTCGTACAGCGGTACCAGCACGGCAACGATCACCGCACCGACCACCGAGGCCAGCACCAGGGTGATCGCCGGCACCATCGCCGCCAGCAGGCGGTCGATGCGCCGGGCGCTGTCCTGTTCGAAGGTATCGGCGGCTTTCAGCAGCATGGTATCGAGTGCACCGGATTCCTCGCCGACCTGGATCATCTGCAGCGCCAGGCGCGGGAAACGCTTGCCGCGCGACAGCGCCAGCGACAGGCCGGTACCGTTCTTCACTTCATCCGCGGCGGCTTCCACATCGGCGGCCAGCGCGCGGTTGCCCAGCACGTTGCGGGCGATGCCCAAGGCACCCAGCAACGGCACGCCATTGCGCAGCAGGGTGCCCAGCGTGCGGGCCAGCCGCGCGGTTTCCAGTTCGCCGAGCAGGCGGCCGATGCCGCGACGCTGCAGCAGCCAGCCATCCAGCGCCAGCCGGAAGGCCGGTTGCCGCGCCTTGCGTTCGAAGAACAGCGCAAGTATCCCTGGCACCACCAGCAGCAACACCCACCAGTCGCGCACGAACAGGCCCAGCTGCAGCACCGCGTTGGTGAACCACGGCAGCGCCACATCCAGGCTTTCGTACATCTGCGCGAACTGCGGCACCACGTAGCCGAGCAGGAACAGCAGCGCGCCACCCACCACCACCAGCAGGATGGCCGGGTACACCAGCGCGTTGATCACCTTGCCCTGCAACGCGCGGCTGCGTTCGAGGTAGTCGGCCAGGCGCTGCAGGGTTTCGTGCAGGCTGCCGCCGGCTTCACCGGCCCGCACCATGTTCACGTACAGGCGCGAGAACAACCCATGCTGGCGCTCCAGTGCGGTCGACAGCGGCGCGCCACCGCGCACCACATCGCGGATGTCGGTGATCGCGCGGCGCGAGCGTTCGTCTTCGGGCAACCCGAGCAGGATCGACAGCGCGCGATCCAGCGGCTGGCCTGCACCGAGCAGTGTCGCCAGCTGCTGGGTGAACTGCAGCAATGCCGCACCCTGCAGCGGCCGTTGGCGGAACAGGTTGCGCCAGGTACTGCCACCGATCGCACCGCCATCGGCCAGCTGGGTCTCCATCGGCAGATGGCCCTGGTCCTGCAGGCGCGCGACCAGCTCGGCCTCGCTTGCCGCTTCCATCTGCCCGTCGAAGATCTCGCCGTGCGGATTCAGTGCCTTGTAACGGTAGGTCGGCATGTCAGCCCCGGCGTCCTGCGCGCATCAGCTTTCCTCGGTGACACGCAGCACTTCCTCGATGGTCGTCTGACCACTGAGGGCCTTGGACAGACCATCTTCGTACATCGTGCGCATACCGGCTTCGCGGGCAATGCGTTCGATCTCGCCCATGCCGTCGCGGCGCATCACCGCGCGCCGCAGCGCGTCGTTCATCACCAGGAATTCCATGATGGTGGTCCGGCCGAGGTAACCGGTCGGCGCCAGCGCGGAGGGCTTCGGGCGGTACAGGTGGATCGGTCCTTCCGGCTGCAGGCGGCGCAGCTCGAAGCGTTCGATCTCCTCCGGCGAGGCTTCATAGCGCTCGGCATGGGTCGGCTCCAGCCGACGCACCAGGCGCTGGGCCAGGATGCCGTTGATGGTGGAGGTAAGCAGGTAGTCTTCCACGCCCATGTCGAGCAGGCGGGTGATGCCGCCGGCTGCGTTGTTGGTATGCAGGGTGGACAGCACCAGGTGGCCGGTCAGCGCCGACTGGATCGCGATGCGCGCGGTTTCCAGGTCGCGCATTTCGCCGATCATGATGATGTCCGGGTCCTGGCGCACGATGCTGCGCAGGGCGTTGGCGAAGTCCAGGCCGATCTGCGGCTTGGCCTGGATCTGGTTGATGCCTTCGATCTGGTATTCCACCGGGTCTTCGACCGTGATGATCTTGACGTCGGCAGTGTTCAGCTGGCTCAGCGCGGTGTACAGCGTGGTGGTCTTGCCTGAACCGGTCGGGCCGGTCACCAGCAGGATGCCGTGCGGCTGTTCCAGCACCTTGCGGAACTGCGGCAGGAAGGCGTCAGTGAAACCGAGACGATGGAAATCGAACACCACCGTTTCGCGGTCCAGCAATCGCATCACCACGCTTTCGCCGTGCGCGGTCGGCACCGTGCTCACGCGCAGGTCCAGCTCCTTGCCCTGCACGCGCAGCATGATGCGGCCGTCCTGCGGCAGGCGGCGCTCGGCGATGTTGAGCCGGGCCATGATCTTGATGCGGCTGATCACCGCAGCAGTGAGGTTGGCCGGCGGGCTTTCGCCTTCCACCAGCACGCCATCGACGCGGTAACGCACCTTCAACCGGCTTTCGAACGGTTCGACATGGATGTCCGAAGCGCGCAGCTCCACTGCACGCTGGATCACCAGGTTGACCAGGCGGATCACCGGCGCTTCCGAGGCGAGGTCACGCAGATGCTCGATGTCATCGACCGCACCGCCCTCGCCATCGGCGGTTTCGACGATCGCGCCCATCGCGCTGCGGCCCTGGCCGAACCAGCGTTCGACCAGGTCATCAATTTCTGCGCGCATGCCCAGCACCGGTGTCACCGGTACACCCAGTGCCAGCTGCACGGCCTGCTGCGGATAAGGATCATGGGCATCGGCCAGCCACAGCCGGACCCCCTGTTCATCCAGCGCCAGCGGGCAGACATGGAACTGCTTGAGGAAGCGCAGCGACAACGGCAAGCCTTCCGCCAGCCCTTGTGGCGGTGCTTCCGGCAGCTGTTTGCCTTCCAGCAGCGGCAGCCCCAGCACTTCGGCGCTGGCCTGGGCCTGGTCACGCTCGGAGACCAGCCCCAGCCGCACCAGCAGGCCCAGCAGGCTGCCGCCGGCCTCTGCGTGCAGCGGCCGCGCACGTGCCAGATCGCCTTCCTTCAGCCGGCCGCGCGCCAGCAGCGCATCCAGGATGCGGCCTTCAGCGTCGTCGGCAGCGGCGGTAGCAGCAAGCGCGTTCACATGACTCTCCTGTCAATCGGCTCGACTTTAACAGTTAAGCCATGATTTCCGCCGCCCCTGCGCCACCTTTCGTAAAAAGACGAAGCCCGTCACATGGGATGACGGGCTTCGGCCATTCAACTACGACAGTTCAAGCTTACTGCGTGGCGAGAATGCTCACCCCGTTGTAGGCCGCTTCACCCACCACCTTGATGTAGTAGGTGGCCGCCACCGGCTTGGTCACCCGCACCGTCTCGGAGGTGCCCGGACGGGTCGACTTGGCGTCGTTGTCGCTGGCACTGGGCTCACGGCCTTCAGCCACGTAGACCGAAACGTTGCCGGTGCCACCGTAGGTGATCACGCTGAACTGCTTGCCGGCAGCCGCTTCGAAGCTGTAGAGCTTGCT
This sequence comes from Stenotrophomonas sp. 93052_Sma, assembly GCF_056481145.1. Classification (NCBI taxonomy): domain Bacteria; kingdom Pseudomonadati; phylum Pseudomonadota; class Gammaproteobacteria; order Lysobacterales; family Lysobacteraceae; genus Stenotrophomonas; species Stenotrophomonas sp. 93052_Sma. The sequence continues at coordinate 723,288 of NZ_CM151134.1, read as the reverse complement.
GCTGCCGGCCGCACCGGACAGGCCACCGACGGCGGCCTTGTTGGTCAGCGGCGTGGCCACCGGCCCGCAGTTCTCGGTGCACGGTTCTTCCAGTGCCTTGGCCAGCGCGGCCTTGGCATCGAGGATGCCGGTACCGATCGGCGTGGCTGCCGGGATGGCGACCGGGAACGGACGTGCGGTTTCCTTCAGCAGGGTACGCATCGCGGCCGGGGTCAGCGGATCCTTGCCCTTGGCGATCAGTGCGCTCTGCACCAGTGCAGCAACGGCGGCCACATGCGGCGAGGCCATCGAGGTACCGCCCATGCCCATGTAGCCCGGCGTGCCCGATTCCGGCGTGGTCGCCGCATTGGAGCCGGTCTGCCAGATGTAGCCACCCGGGTTGCCGTCGACACTGCCGCCGCCACCCGGACCGGACAGGTCCACGCGGGTGCCGTAGTTGGAGTAGTAGGTGATGCCGCCGGTGATGCGCGTGGCACCCACGGTCACCACGCCTTCGCAGCTGGCCGGACGGTACTTGGATGCGTTGTCGGCTTCATTGCCCGCCGCGACCACCACCGTGGTGCCACGCGAGATCGCGCCGTTGATGGCGTCCTGGTAGGTGCTGCCGCAGGTACCGCTGCCGCCCAGGCTCATGTTGATGATCTCGGCCGGGTTGGTGTTGGCCGGGATGCCGGTCACCGTGCCACCCGATGCCCAGACCACCGCGTCGGCGATGTCGGACAGGTAGCCGCCGCACTTGCCCAGCACACGTACCGGCAGCACCTTGGCCTTGTAGGCGACACCGGCCATGCCGACGCCGTTGTTGGTCTGCTCGGCCACGGTGCCAGCGACGTGGGTGCCGTGCCAGGAACTGTCCTCGGCCAGCGAGCCGTCATAGCACTCGTTGTCGTTCTCGACCCAGTCACCGTAGTCCTGCGCACCCGGCACACGATCGTTGGTCGGGCGCCGCGAGGTCTCCGCATCGCTGATGAAGTCGTAACCCTCCAGCAGGTTGCCGACCAGGTCCGGATGCTGCGGCAGGATGCCGGTATCGATCACCGCCACCACGATGCCCTCACCCTGCGAGACATCCCATGCCGCCGGTGCGTTGATGCCGCCGACCGCATTGTGCAGATGCCACTGGTTCTGCTGGTAGAAGGGATCGTTCGGCACCAGCGCCGGCTGTACGTTGCCGGCACGCAGTTCGGTGCGGCGCAGCTTCACGTCGGCTTCGGCGTACTGCACCGACGGGTCGGCCTGCAGTTCCTTCAGCACACGCTGCAGTTCGGCCGGGGCCAGGCGGCCCTGCACGCGGATCAGGTCCGCACCGGTAGCGAGCTTGCGTACCACCTGCGGGCCGAGGGTACTGGCACGTGAGGTACCGCCGGACAGGCTGGCCCGGGTCAGCGCCGACTGCACGGTGGACAGCTTCGCCGAGCGGTCGGTGGCGGCGGCAGCGCCGGCCCGGTACTTGACGATGATGCGCTCGGTGCCCGGCTGGGCGGTGCTGGCCTGGCGCACCGGTTCGCGGGTCGGCAGGCCGGCGGCGTGGACGGCACCGACGGCCGTCATCGACAGCACGGCGGCGGCAAGCACATTGATGCGAAGGTTCTGCTTCTTGATCACGTCGAATTCCTCTTCTGGGTCATGGATCGAACCAACACTGCGGCCATCATTCCTTGACGACTCCCGGCCGGCCCAGCCGGGATTGCCGTGACCTCCCCCCAGGCCCTCACTGCAGGTGCTGCGCCGGCGTGGGTGGCCGCCGGCGCGATGGAGTGGCTTACCAGCCGAAGCCGGCACCGACGCCAACCGAGCTGTCGTCGCTGCTGAAAGCACCGCCGAAGGTCACCGTGGCGCGATCGCTGATCGCACGCTGGTAGCCCAGCGACAACGCCGACTCGCCGCCCTGGAAACCAATGCCGACGCCGACCCGGTTCTGGGTGCGGATACCGGCGGCACTGGTGGCCATGTTGAGCATCGCCGCGCTCATCGCACCCTGGCGGTCGATGCGGCGATCCATGTGGCGCAGGCGTCCGTCGATCTCGCCCTTGAACACATCGAAGCTGTCGGCGACGGCCTGGACGCGGCTGTCGGTGTAGCTGTTGGCCGTGGCCATGCCACGGTCGAGCTGGCCCTTGTTGACCGCATCGGTGGCCGTGGTACCCGCCGCCACATTGGTGACCTGGCGCTCGTTGCCTTCACTGCCCACCGAGACCGTGTTGGCACGATCGGCAACCGAGCCCTGGCCCAGCGCCACGGCATTTGCCGCAGTGGCATTGGCGCCCTGGCCGATGGCCGTGGACGAAGCGCCACTGGCGACGGCGCCCTCGCCCATGGCGACGGCATTGAAGCCCGTCGCGGGAGTGCCAACCGGAATCCCGGCACCGGCGGCAGCAGCGGTCGGCGTGCCCTGCACACGCGCGGTGCTGGCCGGTGCCGCGTCGGCCGTTGCAGGTGCATCAGCGGTGCTTGCCAGCGGGCTCTCATCCAGCGAGGCACTCATCGCGCGCAGGTTGGCAGTCCCGGCACGCGAGCCACCGGCGGTTCTGCGGTCGATCTCGCTGACCTTGCGGTCCAGCGCGCCGAGCGCATCGCCGACGTTGCTGTAGGTGGCGCCCTGGATCACGTAGTTCGGGGCCACGAACACCCCCTGCATGCCGACGCTGGCACCACCGCCGAGGAAGCTGGCGGCATCGCTGAGCGACTGGAACAGCTGGCCGCCGTTGATCGCCTGGCGACTGCCCGCAGCGATGCTGCCGGCACCGACGTTGTCGATGGTGGTGCCCTGGAAGCCGGACAGGGTCAGGCGGTCACGGCTGGCGTCGTCGTAGCCGACCGCGCTGGCCGCGGTGGTTTCCACGGTGGCGATGCGCGAATCGAAATCGCCCACGCGCGTTTCCACCGCACCCACCCGCTGGTTGGTGACGTTGAGCTGGGAGCCGGTGATGGCATCGCTGCTGCCGGCGGCGATGCGGCCATCGGCCACATTGACGATGCGGCGCGTGGCCGGACCCTCGGTGCCGTTGCCACCGCCGACCGACACCACGTTGGCATCGAGCGCACGCGAACCTGCGCCCAGTGCCACCGAGTTGGCACCGGATGCGCCGGCGCTGGTACCCAGCGCAAGTGCACCATTGCCGATCGCCATCGCATTGGCACCCAGTGCATTGCTGCGTGCGCCGCTGGCGCTGGCCGCCGAACCGATCGCGGCGGCATCACTGCCGCTGGCGCTGGCGATACCTGCGCCGGTGGCCTTGACGTAACGCGCCGTGCCATCAGCGGTTGCGGCGACCGCATCAAGCTGGCCGCGATTGACCGCATCGGTGCGCTCGGTACCGGCGGCGACGCGGGTGATCTGACGATCACTGGTGCTGCTGCCCACCGACACGGTGTTGGCACGGTCGGCCACCGAGCCTGCGCCCAGTGCGATGCTGCCGGCCGCCGACGCGTTGGCACTGACACCCACCGCAGTGGCATTGGCGCCGGTGGCCTTGCTGCCGTAACCCACTGCAGTGCCAAGGCGACCACTGGCTTCGGCATAGCTGCCCAGCGCCGAAGCGCCGTCGGCCGAAGCATTGGCGCGGAAACCACTGGCCTGCGACTGGGTGCCGCTGGCCGTGGCCTGCGCGCCGCTGGCAGTGCTGTAAGCGCCCTTGGCCTGGGCGCCGGCGCCGGTAGCACTGGCGCCGAGTTCGCTGGCGCTGGCGCCACTGCCCACGGCTACGCTGTCGACACCAGCAGCCTGCGCCGCGTTGCCGAGCGCCGCCGCATTGTTGCCGGTGGCGAGCGCATCGAAGCCCACGGCCGTGGCATTGCCGGCCATGGCATTGGCACCACTGCCCAGCGCGGTGGCGCCGTTGCCGATGGCGTTGGCCGCGTTGCCGGCGGCCAGTGCGTTGTCACCGTCCACCAGGGCACCGGCCTCGCCATCGGCATTGCCGCTGGCCTGGAACTGCCGGCTGGTCTTGTCGGCGACGCTGGCGACTGCATCCAACTGGCCTTTGTTCACCGCATCGGTGGCTTCGGTACCGCCTGCGACATGGGTGACCTGGCGCTCACCGCCCGCCTTGCCGACGGCCACAGTGTTGTCACGGTCGGCCTTGGATCCGGCGCCGAGCGCGACGCTGTTGTTGCCATTGGCGGTGGCGTTGGCACCCAGCGCGGTGGCGCTGCTGCCCGCCGCCCACGAATTCCAGCCGATCGCCGTGGCGTAGTCTTCGGTGGCCCACGCGCCCGCACCGAATGCCGCGGCACCGGTGCCACTGGCACGCGACGGGATCAGGCCGAAGAAGGTGCTGCCACCGATCGCCACGCTTTCTTCGCCACTGGCTTCGCTGGACTGACCGACCGCTACTGCACCGGTACCGGCGGCGGCGGCACCGAAGCCGACCGCCGTGGTGTTGGCGCCACTGGCCGCCGAACCGTAGCCCAGTGCCGTGCCGAGCCGACCGCTGGCTTCGGCATAACCGCCGACAGCGGTAGTGCCATCGGCGGACGCGGCGCTGCGGAAGCCGCTGGCCAATGCCTGGGTGCCGCTGGCATTGGCTTCGGCGCCGCTGGCGGTGCTGTACGCACCACTGGCCTGCGCACGCGCACCGGTGGCTGTGGCGCCCAGTTCACTGGCGCTGGCGCCGGTACCGAGCGCCAGGCTGTCTTCGCCGGTGGCCTGTGCCGTGCTGCCCAGGGCAGCCGCGTTGCTACCGGTGGCCAGCGCATCGATGCCCACGGCGGTGGCGTTGGCGGCCAGCGCATTGGCACCACTGCCAAGCGCGGTGGCACCGTTGCCGATCGCATTGGCCGCGTCACCGGCCGCCAGCGCGTTGTCACCCTCGACCAGCGCCCCGGTTTCGCCATCGGCATTGCCACTGGCCTGGAACTGCCGGCTGGTCTTTTCCGCTGCCGCGGCTACGGCATCGAGCTGATTCCTGTTGACCGCATCATTGCCCTGGATGCCGTCGGCCACATTGGTGATCTGGCGGGTATTGCCACCGCCGCCCACCGATACGGTGTTGTCACGGTCGGCAATCGAGTCCGCACCCAGCGCCACGCTGTTGGCACCACGCGATTCGGCGGCGTTGCCCAGTGCGGTGCTGTTGATGCCCCCCGACCAGGCGCCACCACCCACCGCAGTGGAGTAGTTGCCCGATGCCTCGGTGGCCAGCAGACCGAACAGCGAGCCGCCAACGGCGACACTGTTGGTGCCGGTGGCCAGGCTGCCCTGGCCGGTGGCGGTGCTGTAGGCGCCGGACGCTTCCGAGTCGCCACCCACTGCCACGCTGTTGGAGCCGGAGGCGTTGGCGAAGTTGCCGAACGCGGTGGCATTGAACGCCGAGGCCTGCGCGTAGCCACCGATGGCGGTGCTGTAACCGCCGCTGGCTTCGGCACCGATACCGAAGGCCGCCGACGCCGTACCACTGGCTACGCTCTCGCTACCGACAGCGGTGGCCGCGTCACCACTGGCATTGCTGAAGTAGCCCACGGCCACGGCCTCTTCGCCGGACGCTTCGGACAGCACGCCATTGGCAGTGCTACCGGCGCCGCTGGCGATGCTGGCCGCACCGAACGCCGCGCTCTGCTCGCCGCTGGCTTCGCTTTCCGCGCCATGCGCGGTGGCGTACTCGCCCGTGGCCTGTGCGTTGGCACCAACAGCGCTGGCGTTGGCTGCGGTCGCCAACGCATTGAAGCCCAGCGCCTGTGCGTTGCTGGCCAGCGCGTTGGCGCCGCTACCCAGTGCGGTGGCGCCATTGCCGATGGCGTTGGCGGCATCACCGGCCGCCAGTGCGTTGTCACCTTCCACCAGCGCACCGGCTACGTCATCACCGTTGCCGCTGGCCTGGAAGAAGCGGCTGGTGGTGGTGGCCGTGGTCGCCACCGCATCCAGCTGCGCCTTGTTCACCGCATCGGTGGCCTGGGTGCCGGCGGCGACGTTGGTGACCTGGCGTTCGTTGCCGGCGCTGCCCACCGACACCGTGCGCGCTCGGTTGGCGACCGAACCGGCACCCAGCGCGACCGTATTGCTGGCGCTGGCATTGCTGCCCGCACCCAGCGCGATCGCGCTTTCACCACCGGCTACCGTGTTGGTGCCGATGGCGATGCTGTTGATGCTGTTGCCCAGCGCCTGGAAGCCCAGCGCCACGCTGTTGTCGCCATAGCCGAAGGCACCACGGCCGACCGCTGTGGAGCTGGCGCCGTTGGCCCAGCTGTTGTAACCGATGGACGTTGCGCCGCTGCCACTGGCCCAGGCCGCGTTGCCGAACGCCGAGGCATTGGTGGCAGTGGCCCATGCACCCGAACCGAATGCTGCTGCGCCACTGGCAGTCGCCCAGCTGTAACCGCCTACTGCAGTGCTGTCATCGCTGCTGGCGAATGCGCTGTCGCCGACCGCAACCGCATAGCTGCCGGTGGCGCGCGACTTGCCGCCTGCGGCGAAGCTGTTGTCACCACTGGCCTTGGCCGCGTTGCCGAAGGCGCTGCTGGCAGCCCCGGTGGCCTGCGCGCCGCTGCCGACTGCGGTGGCATCGGCAACAGCGGTGGTGCCCACCTGCTGCGCCGTGCCATCGGCACCGATGATCGGCTGGTTGAACTCGTCGTAGGCCTGGCCGAGGCCACCGATGGCGACACCGCCATTACCGGTGGCCGCGCTGTTGCGGCCCACGGCCACGCTGTCATCGCCGATGGCCGACGCGGCAGCACCATGTGCAATGGCACCTGCGCCGATCGCATTGCTCGACGAACCCACAGCGATGGAGCCTTCGCCATCAGCCAGTGCGCCAGCATCACTGCCCGCCTCCGGCTGTGCCTGGAAGAAACGCGCGGTGGTGTCGGCAGTGCTGGCCACGGCGTCGAGCTGGGCTTTGTTCACCGCATCGGTGGCTTCGCTGCCTGCAGCAACACTGGTGATCTGCCGCTCGTTGCCGGCGCTGCCGACGGCCACGCTGTTGGCGCGCACCGCTTCGGAATTCGCGCCGAGTGCCACACTGTTCGCGCCGCGTGCGGTGGCGTAGTAACCCACGGCCGTGCTCTGCGCACCGCTCGCCCAGGTCTGCGCGCCGAGGGCACTGGCGTTCTCGCCCGGTGCATAGGCGAAGTAGCCGACCGCGGTCGCTTCGGCGCCGGAGGCTTCGCTGAGGCTGCCGTTGGCCACGGCACGGTCGCCACTGGCGATGGCACCGGCACCGACGGCGGTGGCGGCTTCGCCACTGGCCTGGGTCTGCACGAAGAAGCCCAGGCCGGGGATCAGGTCAGCCGGACCACCGATGGCGACGCTGCTGGTGCCCGTCGCGTTGCTCTGCGTACCCAGCGCGGTGGAATAATCGCCGATGGCATTGGCCACGGCGCCGAAGGCCGACGCCTGCGCACCGGCCGCATAGGCGCCGACGCCGTAGGACGACGCCGCAAAACCACTGGCTTCGGCACTGGCGCCGACCGCAGTGCCGCCGACGCCTGCGCTGGTTGCGCCGGTTTCCACCGGCACGCCGCCGCTGGTGATCAGCGGGTTGCCGTCGGCATCCACCGCAGCGCCACCCACGGCAACGCTGCCCGGACCGTTGGCCTGCGCGTTGTTGCCGAACGCGGCACTGTTCTGGCCCGAGGCCAGCGCGTTGTTGCCAACGGCAGTGGCGTTCTGCGCGACGGCGGTGGCGCCGGCACCGACTGCAGTGGTGCCGTTGCCGATGGCATTGGCGGCCTCGCCGGCCGCCAGCGCCTCGTCGCCCTCGGCCAGTGCACCGGCATCGCTGTTGCTGCTGCCATTGGCCTGGAAGCGCTTGGCGGTGGAATCGGCCACGGCGGCGACGTCCTTCAGCTGACCGACATTGACTGCATCGTTGTCTTCGGTGCCTGCGGCCACGCTGGTGATCTGCCGGGTCAGCCCGTATTCGGCGGCACCAACGGACACGGTATCGACGCGGTCGGCCAGCGAGCCCGCGCCGAGCGCCACGCTGCCGGTGGCAACCGCAGCGGAATTCGAGCCCAGCGCGGTGCTGTATTCACCAACGGCGGTGCTGAATGCACCCACCGCAATCGACGCTTCGTTGGCGGCGGTAGCGCCGCGGCCCAATGCGGTGCTGCCCGGGCCCATCGCCACGGCACCGCCGCCCACAGCCGTGGCGCCATCGGCAGTCGCTTCGGACAGCGCACCCAGTGCGGTGGCCGCGCCGTTCTCGCTGGCGGCGGTCGCGCTTGCGCCAACCGCGGTGTCGCCAAGACCGAAGGCCGCAGCGCTCTGCCCGACCACCACGCTGGCATCGCCGATTGCCAAGGCGCCCTGGCCGAACGCGCTTGCGCCCAGGCCCGCGGCAATGGCCTGGGTACCGATGGCAGTGGTGGCATTGGCCAGCGACTGCGCGCCGGCACCGGCCGCGACTGCGCCCTGCCCGTCGATCTTCGCCGCGTCGCTGTCATCGCCTGCGCCATCGGCCTTGAAATAGCGGTTGCCATCTGCGGCAACGTCGGCCAGCGCAGCCTGGGTGGCGCGCCTGCGCGTCCAACTGCGCCTTGTTCACCGCATCGGTCGCCTGGGTGCCCGCCGCAACGTTGGCGATCTGCCGTTCCTTGCCGGCATCGCCGACGGACACGGTGTTGGCCCGCGTGGCCTTGGAGCCAGCGCCCAGCGCAACGCTGTTGGCGGCACTGGCATTGCTGTTGCTGCCGATCGCCACCGCGTTGCTGCCCTTGGCCGTGGCCGAGCCTTCGATCAGGCACTTTTCGAGCAGCTTGCCGCTGAATGCAACGCAGGTGGCGCTGCCGCCGATCTGCACCGACTGTGCTGCGGCGCTGCCGCTCATGCCCAACCCCATTGCCAGGCCCAGTGCCACTGCCAACAGTGCGGGCGTGGCCTGTGTCGCATCGCGGCGCTGGTCGACGACCCCGCCGCCGCTGTCGGAGGAGGCCAGTTCCGAGGCCACCACCAACTGACCCAATGCTTTGTTCCAGACCTTGCGATAAATCCGATTCATCGGTACGGCTCCTGATTGGACTGGTTTTGGGCAAAGCAACGCCACCGCTGGGCTTTCCGGCCCAACGTCCCCTGGGGGCGTTTATTCGCGTGATTTACTGCGGGGTATTGCCGAACGGCGCGCAGCGACAGAAAACCGAGCGCGTGCGCCAAGCGGTTACTGCGAAATGAATGATTCTGAAACGGGGCTCAAGTGTTAACGGCAACTTTGCAGATCGTCAAGACTTTGACACAGCAAATCCTATTGCCGTGAAGCACATCACTATTTCACGTGTTTATGAAAGTATTTTGTTATACATGCGTGACGATTCCTCGACGCATGAAAATGCATGTAACTAGCGGTCGCGACTGGAGTTTCAAGCGCGCAAAGAAAAACCCGCCGATCAACGGCGGGTTTTTCCATACGCGATGGCATTGAGGCCTGCGCGATGCAGTGCGATCAGCCGCACCACACCCGCGCGTTGCGGAACATGCGCATCCACGGCGAGTCACCCTGCCACTCGGTCGGAGCCCAGCTCAGGTTGAGCGCGCGGGGTGCGTTCCGGGTGCGGCATCATGATGGTGACGCGGCCGTCACTGCTGGTCAGGCCGGTGATGCCGTCCGGCGAACCGTTCGGGTTCAGCGGGTACTGGCTGGCGACGTTGCCATTGCCGTCGATGTAGCGCAGCGAGACGCGTGCGGCGGCCTGGTCAACGGCGTTGTCGAACACCGCCTGGCCTTCACCATGCGCCACCGCCACCTGCAGGCGTGATCCGGCCATGCCACGCAGCAGGATCGACGGCGATTCCACCACCTCCAGCAGCGCGGTACGGGCTTCGAACTGCTCGCTGGCGTTGCGGCGGAACTGCGGCCAGTGCTCGGCCCCCGGAATGATGCCCTTCAGCTGGCTCATCATCTGGCAGCCATTGCACACGCCCAGCGCGAAGCTGTCCTCGCGCGCGAAGAATGCGGCGAAGGCATCACGCAGCGCACTGCGCTCCAGGATCGAGGTGGCCCAGCCACGGCCGGCACCGAGCACGTCGCCGTAGCTGAAGCCACCACAGGCGACCAGGCCGGTGAAGTCCTGCAGGGCCACGCGGCCTTCGATCAGGTCGCTCATATGCACGTCGAACGCGCGGAAGCCGGCACGTTCGAAGGCGTTGGCCATTTCAATCTGGCCGTTCACGCCCTGCTCGCGCAGCACGGCCACGCGCGGGCGCGCACCGGTGCTGATGAACGGCGCCGCCACGTCTTCGTTGAGGTCGAAGCTGAGCTTGGGCTTCAGGCCCGGCGCCGTGAAGGAACGCGCAATCTCGCGCTCGGCGTCGGCGTTGGCCGGGTTGTCGCGGCGCTTCTGCATCGCGTGGGTGACCGACCACCAGGCGTCGAACAGCGCGTCCCAGCGCCACTCGGCCAGGTTCTCGCCGCCCAGCGACACGCGCACCACCGGCGCGGTGGTCGGCTTGGCGATGCGCTGTGCGCATTCGGTCAGTGCGTGGCGTTCGACCAGATCGGCGAACGCAGCACGGTCTTCGCGCGATCTGCACCACCGCACCCAGTTCTTCATTGAACAGGCTGCGGAACGGATCATCGCCCCAGGCATCGAGGGTGATGTCCAGGCCCAGGCGCGAGGTGAAGGCCATTTCGCACAGCGCAGCGAAGGCACCGCCGTCGCTGCGGTCGTGGTAGGCCAGCAGCAGCCCGGACTGGCGCGCATCGCGGATCAGTTCGAAGAAGCCACGCAGGCGCTGCGGGTCGTCCAGGTCCGGAGCGGCACCGGCGAAAGCCGGCAGTTCGCCGTGGTCGGCATGCACCTGGGCCAGGATCGAACCGCCCAGGCGCTGCTTGCCGGCGCCCAGGCCGATCAGCCACAGCTCGCTTTCCACGTCGCGGTCGAGCAGCGGCGTCAGCTGCTGGCGCACGTCGGCCACCGGCGCAAACGCCGAGATCACCAGTGACACCGGCGACACGCTCTTGTGCGCTTCGCCCTGGTCGTGCCACTGCGCCTGCATCGACAGCGAGTCCTTGCCCACCGGGATGCTGATGTCCAGCTGCGGGCACAGTTCCATGCCCACCGCCTTCACTGCGTCGTACAGCAGCGCGTCTTCGCCCGGGTGGCCGGCCGCGGCCATCCAGTTCGCCGACAGCTTGATCTCATCCAGCGCATCGACCGGGGCCGCGCACAGGTTGGTCAACGCTTCGCCCACCGCCATGCGTGCCGAAGCAGCGGCGTCGAGCAGGGCCAGCGGGGTGCGCTCGCCGATCGACATCGCTTCACCGGACACGCCTTCGAAGTCGGCCAGGGTGATCGCCACGTCGGCCACCGGCAGCTGCCACGGGCCGACCATCTGTTCGCGTGCGGTCAGGCCACCGACGCTGCGGTCACCGATGGTGACCAGGAAATTCTTTGACGCCACCGTCGGGTGCGCGAGCACGCGAAGGCCGGCTTCCTGCAGGTCCAGGCCGCCGGTCTTCAGCGCCGGCCAGCGCGGGGCCGACGGATGCGCGGTGTCGCGGTGCATCTTCGGCGGCTTGCCGAACAGCACATCCATCGGCAGGTCGATCGGCGCATCGGCCGGGGTGTGGCCCGGCACCGCACCGTAGGCCACCACCAGGTGTTCCTCGGCAGTCGCCACGCCAACCGCGGCGAACGGGCAGCGCTCGCGGGCACACAGTGCGGCGAACTCGGCCAGGCGCTCCTGGGCCACGCCCAGCACGTAGCGTTCCTGCGACTCGTTGCACCACAGCTGCATCGGCGACAGCGACGGATCATCGGTGGGCACCTTGCCCAGGTCGATGACACCGCCGACCTTGGAGTCGTGCAGCAGTTCGGGGATGGCATTGGACAGGCCACCGGCACCAACGTCGTGGAAGAATTTGATCGGGTTGTTGGCGCCCATCGCCACGCAGCGGTCGATGACCTCCTGGCAGCGGCGTTCCATTTCCGGGTTGTCGCGCTGCACGCTGGCGAAGTCCAGGTCCTCGGCGCTCTCGCCGGAGGCCACCGAACTGGCGGCACCGCCGCCCAGGCCGATCAGCATCGCCGGACCGCCGAGCACAATGACCGCATCACCGGCCTGCAGCTGGATCTTGTCGACCTGCACGCGGTCGATCGCGCCGAGGCCACCGGCCAGCATGATCGGCTTGTCGTACGCGCGCACCAGATCGGCGCCTTCCGGCAGCTCGAAGCTGCGGAAGTAGCCGAGCAGGTTCGGGCGGCCGAACTCGTTGTTGAACGCAGCGCCGCCAAGCGGGCCGTCGGTCATGATTTCCAGCGCCGGTGCCATGCGCGGGTTCAGCGCGCGCGGCGCTTCCCACGGCTGCGGCAGCTCCGGAATGCGCAGGTGCGAGACCGAGAACCCGGACAGGCCCGCCTTCGGCTTGCCGCCGCGGCCGGTCGCGCCTTCGTCGCGGATCTCGCCACCGTTGCCGGTCGAGGCACCCGGGAACGGCGCGATCGCGGTCGGATGGTTATGCGTTTCCACCTTGATCTGGAACGCGCTGGGCACCTGCGGCTCGCGGCGGTATTCGCCGCTGGCCGGATCCGGGCGGTAACGCGACGCCGGATGGCCTTCGATCACCGCGGCGTTGTCGCTGTACGCGCTGAGCGTGTGCTGCGGGGTCTGCTGGTGGGTGTTCTTGATCATCCGGAACAGCGAGCGGTCCTGCTCCTGGCCGTCGATGGTCCAGCTGGCGTTGAAGATCTTGTGCCGGCAGTGCTCGGAGTTGGCCTGCGCGAACATCATCAGCTCGACGTCGGACGGCGCGCGGCCGAGCGCGGTGAAGCGTTCGCGCAGGTAGTCGATCTCGTCCTGGGCCATGGCCAGGCCGAGGCGCTGGTTGGCAGCCTCCAGCTGGTCCACCGGCACGCGTTCCAGTTCACCGCGGGCCGGCGCCGAGAACAGCGCCTGGCCCTGTTCCACGGTCTCCAGCACCGACTGCGTCATCGGGTCGTGCAGCGCCTTGACCAGCGCCTGCTGGGCGGCGGCATCGGCCGGCCACCCCTGCACGTCGATGCGCAGGCCACGCTCGACCCGGCTGACCGGCTGCCCGGCACCACGGACCAGTTCGGTGGCCTTGCTCGACCACGGCGACAGCGTGCCCAGGCGCGGCACCACGATGCGGCTGACCGCGCCGTCGGCCACGGCCTCGGCCTGCGGCGCGGCTTCGAGGATGCGGCACAGGGTGGTCAGGTCGGGGGCGGCGCTGCCTTCGGGCTGCACGAAGTAGACGTGCCAGGCACCGCTGATACGCAGGGAGGGAGCGATGGACTGCAGGCGGGATTCAAGACGTTCGCGGCGGAACGGCGACAGGGCGGGCGCGCCCTCGAGGACCATCATGTCCGGGGAACCGTAGTTGGGAAACGGGCCCGACATTGTACCGGAAGCGGGGGAAGGGCTTTGGCCGGGCGGCGCCCGGCACCCGCCGAGGCCAAGGCAACGGCAACTGCCAAAGCAAAAGCGGGGTTCCCGTGGGATGGCGGGGTGGGTCCGGTTGCGGGGGACGCCGTGAATCCGTCCATGGAGGCTCGATCGCCGCATCCATGCGGCTCACGCCCCCGCAACCGGACCCACCCCGCCTTCGACAGATTTCCGAGATCTGCAGTAGATCCACGCCATGCGTGGATGCTCCCCGGTAATGCCGGCCGCTGGCCGGCAACCAGGGAAATCTCAGAAGTCAGGCATTGAAGAGCGAAGCGATCGGCTTCTGCTTTTGATTTTTTGTTCTGTCTTCCGTGGCTGGCCGCGCAGGAACCTGTCCGTGGCCGGGCGGGTGGGCTGCGCAGGGGCGTAAGCGCCATGGATGGCGCGCCCGAGCCTCCAGGGATGGATTCACGGCGTCCCCTGCGCAGCCCACCCGCACGGCCACCCCCCAGAAATCCGCTGTTCGCGGAAAGCCCCAGCCACGAGGGGGCTCCGCCGATGGCCGCCGACCGCGCACCAGCGCCGCTCTCCGCCAAATCCCCGAACCATGCACTCGCTCACGGATTGACCACACGATTGATGACAACGTTGTCCCTACCTGGTGCCGGACTCTCTCCCCGGCCTCCCAGGTACCTCCGTCCGCCCCCTCCGTCGCCTTCCCGGGCGACGCCCGGACCTGCGTCACGCGCGGCGCCATCGGGGCCCGCGCGCCCTTTGATCGGAGACTTACCCATGTACGACCCGATTGTGCGCAGTGCCGAACGTTCGACCCGAAGCTGTCGTCCCCGCCGCCTGGCCTGGCTGCTTGCCCTGGCCGCCGGTACCGCCGCCCTGCCCGGCCTGGCGCAGGCCGCCAGCTGTGCCGGCGTGGCCCAGTGGGACCAGGCCAAGATCTACCGGGCCGGCGATACCCTGCAGAAAGGAGGCGTCCTCTATCGGGCGAACCAGGACATCTGGAACGCGCCGCCGGACCATCCGGCCGGTGCGCCCTACTACACCAACCTCGGTGCCTGCGATGGCAGCGGCAGCAACCAGCCGCCGGTGGTCAGCCTGACCTCGCCGGCCAACGGCGCCACCTTCAGCGCCGGCAGCACGGTCAACGTGACCGCCAACGCCAGTGATCCGGACGGCAGCGTCGCCAAGGTCGAGTTCTTCCGCGATGGCAGCACGCTGGGCGTGGCCACCAGTGCGCCGTACGCGGCCAGCTGGGCCAATGCCAGCGCCGGCAGCCACACCCTGCGTGCAGTCGCGACCGACAACAACAACGCCACCACCAGCACCGCGACCATCACCATCACCGTCAATGCCGCCGGTGGCGATACCACCGCACCGAGCGTGCCGGGCGGGCTGGCGGTCGGCACCCGCACCGCCAACAGCATCGCGCTCAGCTGGAGCCCGTCCACCGACAACACCGGTGGCAGCGGCGTGGCCGGCTACGACGTGTACCGCAACGGCAGCCTGGTCGGTTCACCGTCCAGCGCCAGCTACATCGATGGCGGGCTGACTGCCTCCACCACCTACCGCTACCGGGTTCGTGCCCGCGACAACGCCGGCAACGCCTCGGCCCAGGGCACCGAGATCAGCGCCACTACGCTGGCCGGCGACGGCGGCACCACCGGCAAGCGGGTGATCGGTTACTTCACCCAGTGGGGCATCTACGGCCGCAATTACCGGGTCAAGAACATCGACAGCAGTGGCTCGGCCGCACGCCTGACCCACATCAACTACGCGTTCGGCAACGTGCGCAACAACCGTTGCGAAGTGGGCATCACCCAGCCGTCGGATCCGAACAGCGGTGCCGGTGGCGATGCCTTCGCCGACTACACCAAGGCCTTCAGTGCCGCCGAGAGCGTCAGCGGCAGTGCCGATACTTGGGACCAGCCGTTGCGTGGCAACTGGAACCAGCTCAAGCAGCTCAAGGCCAAGTACCCGGGCATGAAGGTGCTGATCTCGCTGGGTGGCTGGACCTGGTCGCGTGGTTTCTCCAGCGCGGCGCGCCCGGAAAACCGCCAGGCCTTCGTCGCCTCGTGCATCGACGCCTACATCAAGGGCAACCTGCCGGTGACCGACGGTGCCGGTGGCGCCGGTGCCGCACTGGGTGTGTTCGACGGCATCGACGTCGACTGGGAATACCCGGTGGCGTGTGGCATCGAATGCGGCAAGCCGGAGGACAACGCCAACTTCACCGCGCTGATGGCCGAGTTCCGCCGCCAGCTCGATGCGGTGCGTCCGGGCCTGCTGCTGACGGTGGCGGTGGGTGCCGGCATCGACAAGATCCGCGTCACCGATCCGGCCGCGTACCACCCGTACCTGGACTACATCAACGTGATGACCTACGACTTCCACGGCGCGTGGGATGCGAAGACCAATCACCAGTCGGCGCTGTTCGATTCGCCGAATGATCCGTCCACCGGCGACCAGAAGCTCTACAACAGCAACGACGCCATCGAGGCCTTCATCAGCCGTGGCGTGCCTGCCGCCAAGCTCAACCTGGGCATCGGCTACTACGGGCGTGGCTGGACCGGTGTGGCCAACGCCAACAACGGCCTGTACCAGACCGCGACCGGCGCTGCCCCGGGCACGTATGAAGCCGGCATCGAGGACTGGAAGGTGCTGAAGAACCTGGCGTGGCCGAGCTACACCGACAACACCGCCGGTGCCACCTGGATCTACAACGGCAGCACGCTGTGGAGCTTCGACACCCCGGCCAACATCACCCGCAAGATGGGTTACGTGAAGACCCAGGGCCTGGGCGGCGCGTTCGTCTGGGAGTTCAGTGGTGACGATGCACAGGGCACGCTGACCAAGGCGGTCAGTGATGGCCTGAAGTAAGAAAAAAGCCGGGGATGCGGCACGCATCCCCGGCCTCCCACCTGTAGAGGTCGGCGGCGATCAGCGCTTGGCCGACAGCTTTTCCAGCGCCGCACGCAGCTGCGCCGGCGGCAGGTAACCGCCCAGCTGGGTGCCATCCGGCGCGAAGATCGCCGGCGTGCCGTTCACGCCCAACTGCTGGCCCAGCGCGTACTGCATCGCCACCGGGTTGGTGCAGTTCTTGGCCGGCACACTGCCACCGCGCTTGGCGTTGGTCAGGGCCTGGCGGCGATCCGCTGCACACCAGACCGAAATCATGTCGGTGTAGTCCTTGCTGCCCAGGCCCATGCGCGGGAATGCCAGGTACTCGACCGAGATGCCGTTGCGGTTGAGCTCCGCGATGTCCTGATGCAGCTTGCGGCAGTAGCCGCACTCGATGTCGGTGAACACGCTGATGGTGTACTTGGCGTTGGGCGCAGCGAATACGATGCGGTCGCCGTGGTTGGCCTTGGCCAGCAGATCGCGGCGGTAGCCGAGCAGGCCTTCGCTGTTGGCCGGGCCCTTGGCACGCGTGTCGTAGGGCTGCGACTGGAACAGGTAGCGGCCATCGTCGGACACGTACAGCAACTGGCCGGAGACCACGACCTCGCGGAAGCCGGGGAACGGCGCAGCGCCGATGTAGTCCACCTGGAAGCCGGGATTCAGGGCGGTCAGCACGGCGCGTACGGCCTGGTCGGCCGAAGCGTTGGCGGCCGGGACGGCCTTGGCCGCGGCCGCGGCGGGTGCCTTGGCGGCCGGCGGAGCCGGCTGGGCGCAGGCGGTCAGGCTGAGCGCACCGAACACGGCGGCGATGGCAAATCGGAGCATGGAGCGGTCCGCGACAGAAGAAGACCCCGGATTCTGACACAGCCGCCGCTACCGGGCCGCGACACCGCCCACCGTCCGAGGCCGGGGTTCAGGCCGCTGCTCAGCCGCGCGGATGGTGGCGCGCGTGCAGCTTCTGCAGGTGTTCGCGGGCCACCAGGGTGTAGATCTGGGTGGTCGACAGCGAGCTGTGGCCGAGCAGCATCTGCAGCGCGCAGGTCGGCGCCGCGGTTGAGCAGATGCGTGGCGAAGCTGTGGCGCAGGCCATGCGGGCTGATCCGCACCGGATCGATACCGGCCACCTGCGCGTGGCGCTTGACCAGATGCCAGAACGCCTGGCGGGTCAGCGCATGCAGCGTCGGCTCGACAAACAATGGGGTCTGCCCATCGGCCAGCGCCTGCACCTTGCCCTTGCCGACCAGCTGCGGGCGCGACGCCTGCAGATAGCGCTCCAGCCAGTGCTGCGATTCCTCGCCCAGCGGCACCAGCCGCTCCTTGCTGCCCTTGCCCGTGACCCTCAGCACGCCCTGGCGCAGGTTGACTGCCGTGGCCGGTAGCAGCACCAGCTCGCTCACGCGCAGGCCGGCCGCATACATCAGCTCCAGCATGGCACGGTCGCGCAGGCCCAGCGGACTGTCGATGTCCGGCGCCGCCAGCAGTGCGTCGATCTGGCTTTCGGCCAACGCCTTCGGCAACAGCCGCGGCAGCTTCGGCGGGTCCAGCAGGGCACTGGGGTCCTCGCTGCGTTCACCACGGCGCACGCCATCGGCGAAGAACGCGCGCAGCGCCGACAGCAGGCGCGCATTGCTGCGCGGTGACCAGCCATGCCGGGTGCGCCAGGCCAGGTAATCGAACAACCCCGGGCGCTCGATGCCGGCCAGGCCACCGTCGCGTCCATCCATCCAGCGCGCCAGCCCTTCCAGGTCGCGCCGGTAGCTGTCGAGGGTGGCGCGGGCCAGGCCGTTCTCGGCCCAGATCGCATCGAGGAAGCGCTGGATGCGCGCTGTCGTCGGCGCGCAGCTCGGGCAGTTGCTGCACCAGCTGGCGGCGTTCGGCGGGGGTGGAAACAAGGGCCATGGGTGCAGGATACGAGGGCCACTGCGGACGCGGCCAGCTTTGCGTATGCTCGGCGCATGTCCCGCCCCGCCACCGACACGGCCCCTGCGGCCGCTACCGAAATGCCCCGCCCACGTGCCTTGTTGGCCTGGCGCGTGCTGGCGATGGTCTACGACGCACTGCCGGTGCTGGCGCTGTGGATGCTGGCCGGCACGCTGTTCACCCTCGCCTACACCTTCAGCGGCCACGCGCAGCGCGAGAACATCGCACCGTTCAGTGCCTGGCAATGGCTGCTGTGGGCGGTGTGCTGGGGAATCACGGGGTGGTACGCCACGGCCAGCTGGCGCCGTGGCGGACAGACGCTGGGCATGCGACCGTGGCGGCTGAAACTGCAATCGAGCGATGGCACGCCGCTGCGGCGCGGCCAACTGTGGCTGCGCTTCGCGGTGGGCTCACTGTCGCTGCTGCTGGGTGGACTGGGGTTCTGGTGGGCATGGGTCGACCGCGACCGCCTGACCTGGCACGACCGCGCCAGCGGCACCCGCCTGATGCGCATGCCGAAGCGGTGATGCACCACGTGTAGAGCCGAGCATGGGCTCGGCTCCACACGATCAACGCAGCGATCAGCCAGCAGGTGCCGGATCCGGCAGGATCACCGCCGGCTGCGTCCAGAGGTCGAAAAAGGCGGACGCAAACGCATTGGCCTGCACATCGTCAGCCGCCGGCGACTGTCCGCTCAACTGCGCACGGGTCTTCACGAACTCCTGCCACAGTTTCAGGCTGGCCTTCTTCAGGCGCTTCTGCTCGCCTGCATCGGTTGCGGCAAGGTACTGCGCGTACAGCTCGCGCATCGGTTTGCCCTGGGCCTCATAGGCCGCCGGAAGCGGCGGCAGCTGGGCGGCAGTGAAAGCCACCGATGCTGCCGGCGGCCGGTAGCCATCCGGCCCGAAAGCCTCCTTCAGCTCGTCCCCGGCATCCAGGTATTCGAAGAAGCCAGGCACGTTGTAGAGCTTGGTCCGGTAGTCGGACGAGGTATCCGGGCTGCTGGAGACCACCGTGTCAGGCAGTTCGCCCTTCAGTCCTGCGTCCCAACGGCGCGGAATGAAGAAGCCGGTCGCCTTCACGTAGGGACCCTCGATCTCCACATCGTTCAGTTCGATCTTCGACGCCAGGTTGCCGGTATTGGTTTTGCTGGTGACGTACTGCTCGGTGACGATCACGTACTCGGCCATGGCCGGGTTGATCAGCCCGCCGATCCCGTCGGCGTAGACAACCATGCGTACGCTGCCGATCTTCTCGCTCTGCAGCCGGTACTGGCCCGGCTCCAGGACCAGGGGCATGGAGGTGTGCGGCGGCAGGGTATGCACCTGCTGGTCGACCGACAAGGTCAGCGGTGCATCCGTCGGGTTGTCGATCTCGAAGTCGACGGTGGACCGGCTGCAGCCGGCAGAAAGCAGCACGGCCGCGATGTACGGCAGAAAGCGTTGGAAGCTCATGTTCGTCCTTGAAGTGAAACGGAAACAGCCGGGCCTTGCCCGGCTCCCTGGGAATCAACCTGATTTGCGCCGGAACAGCAATCCGGACACTGCCAGCATCACGATCGGTGGCAGCGCATAGGCAATGCGGTAATCGAACTTCAGCGCGCCGGCCATGCGCCCGAAGAACAGCTGCAGCAGCCAGAAGCCCAGCGCGAACAGGATGCCCAGGAACAGGCGCTTGCCCATGCCGCCGCTGCGCAGCGAGCCGAACGCGAACGGCACCGCCGCCAGGCACAGCGCCAGCACGTTCAACGGGTAGAACCAGCGGCTCCAGTACACGTCCTCGAAGTCACGCGCGTCCAGCCCGTTGCGCTGCCGGTAGGTGATGCTGGTGCTCAGTTCGGCGAGGCTGAGGTTGCGCGGCTTGGCGATGCCGGTGGCCAATGCGGCCGCATCCAGCTTCGAATTCCACGGTTCGCGCGCGATTTCCTGGCGGGTCGCCGAGCGCTCGCCGAAGGTATCGCGACGTACCCCTGTCAGCACCCAGCCATCCTTGTCATGCTCGGCGGTGTCGGCATGGGTCAATGAGGCGATGCCCCCGTTCTCGGCGATGCGGTACAGGCGCACGTCTCGCAGGATCAGGCGCGTGCCCTTGTCGCCGACCAGCTGCTCCTCGCCGCTCTGCGCGTTGAGGAAGGTATCGCCCTCGCGTGCCCACAGGCCCGAGTAGCGGCTGGTGGCGATATCCCGCCCCCACTTGGCGCTGGACTTCAACGCATCGGCGCGGTCCTGGCCCCAGGGGCCCAGGGTCTCCGCGCTGAACACCATCACCGCGGTCAGCAGCGACAGCGCGATCGCCACCGAAACGCTCAGGCGCTTGCGCGACAGGCCCAGCGCTCGCAGCGCGGTCAGCTCCGAGGTCGCCGCCAGCTGGCCCAGGCCCATCAGTGCACCGATCACCGCGGCGGTGGGGAACATGGTGTAGGCGCGGCGTGGCACCGTGTACAGCACCCAGGCGGCGGCATGGCCCAGCGTGTAGCCATTCTTGCCGATGTCCTTGAACTCGCCGGAGAACGCCATCACCACGTCCAGGCCGACCAGCACGGCCCAGGTCAGCAGCACCGTGGTGAACACCGACCGGCCCAGGTACAGGTCGAAACGCATCGGGCGCAGCCTCATGCGCGGGCTCCCTTCGGGCGGCCCAGGCGGCCATCACGTGCATACATCCAGATTGCCAGCGCCAGCAACGGCAGGGTCAACCACCACAGGCCGAGCGCTGGGGGGATCTTGCCGTTGGCGATCCAGCCGCTGCCGATGAACATCAGATTGGTACCGACCATGTAGGCCATCAGCGCCAGCATCATGCGGCCGTAGCGCTGCTGGCGCGGCGAGCTGCGGCCCAGCGGCACGGTCAGCAGGGCGAACGCCAGCGCGATCAGCGGCGGCGCCAGGCGGCGGTGCAGCTGCGCCTGCGCCTGCGGACGCTCATCGCCGATCAGCTGCAGGGTCGGCATCAGTTCCGGGTCATCCTCGGTGCGGGTCTGCGCGCCATCGGGCAGGGCCACGTCATTGCGGGCGAAGGTCGCCAGGCGGTAGTCCAGGCCACCGGCCACCGGCCCTTCCACCTGGTGGCCGTCATCCAGCTCCAGGAAGCGCTGGCGGGTACCTTCGAAGAACATGCGGCCGCCATTGGCCGACACCACCTCCAGGCGGTCATCCTTCTGGCGCTGCAGGAACACCTTGCCCAGCTGGGTGCCATCGGGCGAGATCGAGGACAGGTAGACCACGCCGCCGTTGGGCAGGGGGGTGAAGCGGCCCGGCTCCAGACCGGCCATCAGCACGCTGCGGTTGGCCTCGATGATCATCTGCTCGGCCACCCGGCCGGCCCACGGGCCCAGCCACAGCGAGCAGGCGCCCACCAGGGCCACCACCGGCACCACCAGCATCAGCAGTGGCCGCAGCAGTCGCTTGGGGCCGACACCAATGGCGGTGATCACTGCCATTTCCGAGTCGCGGTACAGGCGCGCGATGGCCAGCAGCAGGCCCAGCATCAGCGCCAGCGGCAGGATCAGCGGCAGGTAGGCGATGAACTGCAGGCCCAGCTGCGAGAACAGCAGCTTGGCCGGCAGGCGCCCGTCGGCGATGTTGCCGAGGATGTCCACCAGCACGCCGCCCACGCTGACCACCAGCAGGACGATCAGGGTAGCCAGGAAACTCTGGACGAAATCGCCCAGCAGGTATCGGTCGAGCTTCAGCATGGGGCGGTGGTTTAAACTCTGGGGTTCGTTCGCGGTGCCGCCCAGTCTACTGTCTGGGCGTAAACGGCCTGCGATTGTACGGACTCGCCAATGGAATCTGCTCAATGGCCCTCGAATTCACCCTGAACCACGTTGCTCCGGCCGCCGCCACCGTCGATTGCCTGGTGGTTGGCGCGTATGCCGACCATACCCTGACCCCGGCCGCACAGACCCTGGACGCCGCCAGCGGTGGCCGCCTGGCCGCCCTGGCCCAGCGCGGCGACCTGTCCGGCAAGACCGGCGCCACCACCCTGCTGCATGACCTGCCGGGCGTGACCGCCCCGCGCGTGCTGGTGGTCGGCCTCGGCGAAGTCGCCCGTTTCGGCGTGCCGCAGTACCTGAAGGCCGTCGGCGACGCCGTGCGCGCGCTGAAGGCCGGTGCTGCCCGCAGCGCACTGTTCACCCTGTCCGAAGTGGCGGTGAAGGACCGCGACGCGGCTTGGGCGATCCGCCAGGCGGTGATCGCCGCCGATCATGCCGCGTACCGCTACACCGCCACCCTGGGCAAGAAGAAGGCCGACGACGCCGGCCTGGCCCAGCTGGCCATCGCCGGTGACGACGCGCAGGCCCTGGCCCAGGGCCAGGCCATCGCCGCCGGTGTCGAGTTCGCCCGCGAGCTGGGCAACCTGCCGCCGAACTACTGCACCCCGGCCCATCTGGCCGAGGTCGGCGTGAAGTTCGCCGGCGAGCACGACGGTGCCGAAGCCGAGATCCTCGACGAGCACCAGATGGAAGCGCTGGGCATGGGCTCGCTGCTGGCCGTGGCCCGTGGTTCGGCCAACCGCCCGCGCCTGGTCGTACTGAAGTGGAACAATGGCGGCGACGCCAAGCCGTACGTGCTGGTCGGCAAGGGCATCACCTTCGATACCGGTGGCGTCAACCTGAAGACCCAGGGCGGCATCGAAGAGATGAAGTACGACATGTGCGGTGGCGCCAACGTCATCGGCACCTTCGTCGCTGCGGTCAAGGCCAAGCTGCCGCTGAACCTGGTGGTGGTGGTGCCGGCGGTGGAAAACGCCATCGATGGCAACGCCTACCGCCCGTCCGACGTGATCACCTCGATGTCGGGCAAGACCATCGAAGTGGGCAACACCGACGCCGAAGGCCGCCTGATCCTGTGCGACGCGCTGACCTACGCGCAGCGCTTCGAGCCGGCCGCGCTGGTCGACGTCGCCACCCTGACCGGTGCCTGCATGGTCGCCCTCGGCCACCAGACCGCCGGCCTGATGAGCAAGCACGACGACCTGGCCAACGAGCTGCTGGCCGCCGGCGAGCAGGTGTTCGACCGCGCCTGGCGCCTGCCGCTGTGGGACGAGTACCAGCCGATGCTGGATTCGACCTTCGCCGACGTCTACAACATCGGCGGCCGCTGGGCCGGCGCGATCACCGCTGGCTGCTTCCTGTCGCGCTTCGCCGAAGGCCAGCGCTGGGCCCACCTGGACATCGCCGGCGTGGCCAGCGATGAAGGCAAGCGTGGCATGGCCACCGGCCGCCCGGTCGGCCTGCTGAGCCAGTGGCTGCTGGACCAGGCCGCCCGCGCCTGATGCCGTACCCGACCCTGGCCGGCGCCCGCCGGCCAGGGCCTCGCCCGGCACTGCCGGGCCCCTGCCTGACCCGGACCCTGCCATGCCCCGCGCCGACTTCTACCTGATCGCCAAGCCCCGCTTCCTGACCGAGCCGTTGCGCCTGGTCTGCGAGCTGGCGCGCAAGGCCAACGACGCCGGGTTGTTCACCCTGGTGCTGGCCCGCGACCAGGCCCAGGCCGAGGAGCTGGACGAACTGCTGTGGGCGTTCGACAACGATGCCTACATCCCGCACCAGATCGCCGGCGAGGACATGGACGAGGAAGAAGCCCTGGTGCTGATCGCCGTGCCGGGCACCGAGGCACCGGCGCGCCCGCTGGTGATCAACCTGCGCGATGAACCCTGGCTGGGCGAGTGCGAGCGCGTGCTGGAAGTGGTTCCGGCCGACCCGGAAGCGCGCGAACCGCTGCGCGAACGCTGGCGCCAGTACAAGACCGCCGGTTACGACCTGAACAAGCACGACATGTAAGTCCAGCGAGGACCCCTTGATGCGCCTGTTGATCGCCCTGATTCTTCCCTGGCTGTCCTTCTTCACCATCGGCCGGCCGTTTGCCGGCATTGTCTGCCTGATCCTGCAGATCACCCTGATCGGCTGGCTGCCCGCCGCCATCTGGGCCGCCTACGCGGTCAGCCAGTACCACACCGACCAGAAGATCCGGCGCGCCCTCGGGCCGCGCTGATCTCCCTTCCGCCTTGATTACCGGTTCCCCCGCATGACCCAACTCGCCTCCAGTTACGACCCGAAGTCCTTCGAGACCGACCTCTACGAGGCCTGGGAGAAGGCCGGCCACTTCAAGCCGTCCGGCACGGGCGAGCCTTACACCATCCTGCTGCCGCCGCCGAACGTGACCGGCACCCTGCACATGGGCCACGCCTTCCAGCAGACCCTGATGGACGCGCTGGTGCGCTACCACCGCATGCGTGGCTACGACACGCTGTGGCAGGTCGGTACCGATCATGCCGGCATCGCCACCGAAATGGTGGTCAGCCGCAACCTGGCGCTGGAAGGCAAGGGCGAGACCCGCGATTCGCTGGGCCGCGAAGGCTTCATCGGCAAGGTCTGGGAGTGGAAGCAGCAGTCCGGCGACACCATCGAACGCCAGATGCGCCGCCTCGGCACCTCCGCCGACTGGTCGCGCAGCACCTTCACCATGGACCCGCAGCCGTCGGCGGCGGTCAACGAGGCCTTCGTGCGCTGGTACGAGCAGGGCCTGATCTACCGCGGCCAGCGCCTGGTCAACTGGGACCCGGTGCTGAAGACCGCCATTTCCGACCTGGAGGTGGAGAGCGCCGAGGAAGACGGCTTCCTGTGGTCGATCGCCTACACGCTGGATGAGGGCCTGAGCTACGAACACGTCGAGCGCGATGCCGACGGCGTGGAAACCCTGCGCGAAACCCGCGACTACCTGGTCGTCGCCACCACCCGCCCGGAAACCCTGCTGGGCGATACCGCGGTGATGGTGCACCCGGAAGACGAGCGCTATGCACATCTGATCGGCAAGAGCGTGGTGCTGCCGCTGACCGGCCGCCGCGTCCCGGTGATCGCCGACGACTACGTGGACCGTGCCTTCGGCACCGGCGTGGTCAAGGTCACCCCGGCGCACGATTTCAACGACTATGAAGTGGGCGTGCGCCACAGCCTGCCGATGATCAACCTGTTCACCCCGGTGGCGGCGCTGAACGAGAACGCGCCGGAGCGTTTCCAGGGTCTGGACCGCTACGCCGCGCGCAAGGCCGTGCTGGCCGAGCTGGAAGACCTGGGCATCCTGGTCGAGACCAAGGCGCACAAGCTGCAGGTGCCGCGCGGCGACCGTACCGGCCAGGTGATCGAGCCGTACCTGACCGACCAGTGGTTCGTGAAGATGGACGACCTGGCCAAGCGCGGCCTGGAACTGGTCGAGGATGGAAGCATTTCCTTCGTGCCGCCGAACTGGATCAACACCTACCGCCACTGGATGAACAACATCCAGGACTGGTGCATCAGCCGCCAGCTGTGGTGGGGCCACCGCATTCCGGCGTGGTTCGACGAAGCCACCGGCAGCTGCTACGTCGGTCGCAGCGAAGAGGAAGTGCGGGCGAAGCACAACCTGGGCAGCGACGTGGTGCTGAACCAGGAAAGCGACGTGCTGGAGACCTGGTTCTCCTCGCAGCTATGGCCGTTCTCCACCCTGGGCTGGCCCAACGAGCAGGCCATGGCCGAGCGCGGCTTCGACCGCTACCTGCCGTCGTCGGTGCTGATCACTGGCTTCGACATCATCTTCTTCTGGGTGGCGCGCATGATCATGGCCACCGACAACCTGGTCGGGAAGATCCCGTTCAAGGACGTCTACTTCACCGGCCTGATCCGCGACGGCCAGGGCCAGAAGATGTCCAAGAGCAAGGGCAACGTGCTCGATCCGCTGGACATCATCGACGGCATCACCATCGACGATCTGGTCGCCAAGCGCACCGGCGGCCTGATGCAGCCGAAGATGGTGGAGAAGATCGAGAAGGCCACCCGCAAGGAATTCCCGGACGGCATTGCTGCCCACGGTGCCGATGCGCTGCGCTTCACCATCGCCGCGCTGGCCACCCACGGCCGCGACATCAAGTTCGACATGAACCGCGCCGAGGGCTACAAGAACTTCTGCAACAAGCTGTGGAACGCCAGCCGCTTCACCCTGATGAACACCGAGGGTGCAACGTTCACCGGCGTGCCGACGCCGCGCACCGATGCCGAGCGCTGGATCCTTGCGCGCCTGGCGGCGGTGTCCACCGAGGCGCAGGGCCACTACGCCAACTACCGCTTCGACCTGCTGGCGCAGTGCCTGTACGAGTTCGCCTGGAACGAGTTCTGCGACTGGTTCCTGGAGCTGAGCAAGCCGGCACTGAATGGTGCCGATGCCGCCGACGCCGAAAGCACCCGCCACACTCTGCTGTACGTGCTGGAAGCGCTGCTGCGCCTGCTGCACCCGCTCACGCCGTTCATCACCGAACAGCTGTGGCAGCAACTGGCCCCGCGCCTGGGCTTGGCCGAAACCACGCTGTCGCTGCGTCCGTACCCGACCGCCGCCGAGTTCGAAGGCGATTTCGCCCAGGCCGAGGCCGACGTGGAATGGCTGAAGGCCGTGATCAGTGCCGTGCGCCGCGTGCGCAGTGAGCTGAACGTGGCCCCGTCCAAGCTGGTGCCGCTGCGCCTGCAGGCCGGTCTGGAGCAGGACCGCGTGCGCATCGAACGTTTCAGCGCCTCGCTGTCGTTCCTGCTCAAGCTGGACAGCATCCAGTGGCTGGCTGAAGGCGAAAGTGCACCGCCGGCTGCCGCCGCGATTGTCGGTGAGCTGAAGCTGCTGGTGCCGCTGGAAGGCCTGGTTGATCTCGACGCCGAGCGTGCGCGCCTGGACAAGGAGATCAAGCGCGTGGAAGGCGAGCAGGAGAAGAGCGAAACCAAGCTCGCCAAGTTCACCGACAAGGTGCCCCCGGCGGTGGTCGAGCAGGAACGCGTGCGCTTGGTCGACTGGAACACCCAGCTGGCCGGCCTGCGCGAGCAGCGCGCGAAGCTGTAAGTGCAGGGAAACGCCGGGTACTGCCCGGCGTTTCCTTTTGTAGAGTCGAGCCGTGCTCGACTCATGACAGCAGTCGAGCATGGCTCGACTCTACATTTCCCGCGCATGGCATCATCGCTGGATGCCGCTTTCCATCTTCCTGCTGGTTCTCGCCGCTGCCGCGCTGCATGCCAGCTGGAACGCAATCGTCAAGCGCGGGCCGGACAAGTTCCTCGGCACCGTACTGGTGACCGGCAGTGCCGCGCTGCTGTCGGCTGCCGGCCTGCCCTTCCTGCCATTTCCCGCCGCGCACAGCTGGCCGTGGCTGGGCGCGTCGGTGCTGCTGCAGGTGACCTACTACGGCCTGGTCGCACGCTGTTACCAGCAGGTCGACATGAGCCTGGCCTACCCGCTGATGCGTGGCAGCGCGCCGATCCTGGTCGCGCTGGCGGGCACTCTGCTCGGTGAGCAGCTGCCGCCTGCGGCGTGGCTGGGCGTGGTGCTGGTCAGCACCGGCATCCTGTGCATGGCGCTGGGCGCGCGTGGCGGTCAGCTGCGCCTGCCGCTGCTGACCGCGGCGATGATCGCCACCTACACGCTGGTCGATGCGCAGGGCGCGCGTCAGTCCGGCAGCGCACTCAGCTATACGTTGTGGCTGTTCCTGCTGTCGGGCATTCCACTGCCACTGTGGGCGCTGTACACGCGCCGCGGCGCGGTGCTGGACTATGCGCGGCAGCACTGGCCGCTGGGGCTGGCCGGTGGCGTCGGCACCACCACCTCGTATGCGATGGCGTTGTGGGCAATGACCCAGGCGCCGGTGGCGATGGTCTCGGCGTTGCGCGAATCGTCGATCCTGTTCGCGTTGCTGATCTCGGTGTTCCTGCTGCGCGAACGGATTCCGCGCGCGCGCTGGCTGGCGGCGGCGTTGATCGTCGGGGGTGTGTTGGCACTGCGGCTGGCGTGAGGAAAGCGTGCCAACCAAGGCTGGCACCTACCACGGTAGGTGATGTGTCGATGACAGCGGAGATCCATCGGTAGTGCCGGCCGCTGGCCGGCCCCCTTCTCCGTTACAGCGGCGGCATCGCCTGCAGGTCGCCGTCGACCAGTTCGATCGCCATCACCACCGCGTCTTCGCGGCCCTGTGCGGCCGGGTAGTAACGCGGGCGGCGACCGATCTCGTTGAAGCCTTCTCTGTGGTACAAGGCCAGCGCGGGTGTGTTGGACGGACGCACTTCCAGGAACACACGCTGCGCACCCCGGTCGCCGGCCAGCTGTACCAGCGCGCAGCAGCTGGCGCCCGAGCCCACGCGACTGCGTCAGCGGGTCGATGCAGACGTTCAGCACATGGGCTTCGTCGGCCGCGATGCTGAGTACGCCATAGCCGATCAACTGGCCATCGCGCTCCATGGCCAGGCCCGGATAGCCCGCACGCAGGCAGTCGACGAAGATGCCGCGGGTCCAGGGAAACGGATAGCCGCGTACTTCAATCGCCATCACCGCGTTGAGGTCGCTCTCGCGCAGCGCGCGCAGGCTGACCGGACCGGGCTGGCTGACCGCACTCATGGCGCGCCCCGCTTGCGCAGGGCGCGCAGCTGCGGCCACAGCGCGCTTGGCGGCCGGGTCCTGACGCAGCTGGTCCAGCGGCCAGCTGTCCATCAGCGCCTGCGTGGCCGGATCATTGGGATTGCAGCCGGACGCGCGCAGCAAGGCGATCTGCAGGCGATCCGGCAGGCGCACCACCGGCTGCCGGGCATTGCCGCCAGGCAGCGGCCGGGCAGCCGCGGGCGCGGTGTCCGGTGCGCTGATCGGGGTCTCGCGACGCGCTGGCGCCGGGCGTTCCTGGCGGGAAACCGGTGCGGCCGCAGCCAGAGGTTCGCGCGCGGGTGCGGTCGACGCCCGCGCCTGCTCCGCCGCTGGTGTGGCAGCCGCCTCGGCTTCGGCCACGCTCAGCTGCAGCGCGGCATCCAGCTCGGCGGCCAGCTGGCCGTCGTGATAGACGGTGTAGCCCATGGCCTGCAGCCAGGCCTGCTGGGCCGGTGACCACAGCACGGGCAGGTCCTCGCTCACGCGGCCTCGGGCTTCTTGCTCAGGCGCTGCACGGCCCACATCACCGGGCCCGACAAGGCGTACAGGATGCCCACCGCGAACAGCACGCGCGGCAGGTCGATGACCGCAATGGCGATCGCCACTGGCACCAGGGCCAGTACCAGGAACGGCACGCGGTCGGAGCGGGTGCCCTTGGCGCCGCCGCCCTTGAAGCTCCAGAAGCGGATGCGGCTGACCATCAGCAGCGCCGCGATGATCGTCACCGCCAGCGCCACGTAGCGCAGCTGGTTGCCGTCCCAGCCCAGGTTGCCATCGGCGAACGCCCAGACGAAGGACATCATCAGGCCGGCCGCGGCCGGGCTGGCAAGGCCGACGAACCAGCGCTTGTCGACCACCGCTACCTGGGTATTGAAGCGGGCCAGGCGCAGCGCCGCGCAGGCGGCATACAGGAAGGCCACGGCCCAGCCGACGCGACCCAGCAGCGGGTCGTCGAACTTCAGCCACGACAGCGACCAGTGGTACATCACCAGCGCCGGGGCCATGCCGAAGCTGACCAGGTCGGCCAGCGAGTCGTACTGCACGCCGAATTCGCTGCTGGTGCCGGTCAGGCGCGCCACGCGCCCATCCAGGCCATCCATCACCGCCGCCACGAACACGGCGATGCTGGCGTTGACGAAGTCCCCGTTGGCCGCGGCGATGATCGCGTAGAAGCCGGCAAACAGGCCGGCGGTGGTGAACAGGTTGGGCAGCAGGTAAATCGTGCGCGAACGCGGCGGCGGTGTGATCGGGTCCATGGAATCCAGTTTAATCGACTTGCCAGTGCTCGGCGCCAATGCTGCAATCGGCGTTCTACGCCCATTCCGTGGAGTTTGCCATGCGTGCCCTGTCCTGCCTTGGATGCCTGCTGTTGTTGGCCAGTGCCAACGCCGTGGCCGGCCCGGTCTATAAATGGAAGGACGCCAATGGCGTGACCCAGTATTCGGAGACCCCGCCGGCGGGCAGGAAGTTCGAGACCCGGGCGCAGGCGCGCAGTCCCCAGGCGGCGGCCAGCGCCGAGACCCCGGCCGCGCCGGTGCCCGAGCAGTGCAGCACCGCCCGCGCCAACCTGGCCCTGCTGGAGGGCGGCGGCCAGGTGATGCAGGACACCGATGGTGATGGCAAGGCCGATACCCCGTTGGCTCCGGAGCAGCGCAGCGCGCAGAAGGGATTGGCTGAAGCCGCCATCAAGGCCTACTGCCCGGCGGAGTGAGGGTTATCGGCAGGGCTTGCAGCCCTGCACCGACAGAGGCGGTAGCAAGGGCAACGTCAAAAGCGGGCATTCCGTGGAATGGCGGGGCGGTGTCGGAGTGCGGGGACGCCGCAAGTACGTCCCTGTAGGCTTGGCAGCCGCATCCATGCGGCTGACACCCCGCAATCCGACACCGCCCCACCCCCGACAGATTCCCGGTGGTCAGTAGATCCACGCCATGCGTGGATGAATCTCCATGGAAATCGAATAGTTCGAGAATTGATCGAACAGCAGCCGAGCATGGCTCGGCCCTACAAAAGGGCGACAGATCGCGGAAAACTGTCGAAGGCGGGGTGGGTCCGGTTGCGAGGGCGTGAGCGCCATGGATGGCGCGACCGAGCCACAGGGACGTATTTACGGCGTCCCCCGCAACCGCCCCCCCCGCCATCCCACGGGAAGCCCGCTGTTGCAGTTGCAGTTGCAGTTGACGTTGCTTGAGGCGGGTGCAGGGCGCAGCCCTGCCGATACCCCTCCCCCCGGCCGGGCTGGCAGAATAGGCGTCTCTGCCGTTATCCGAAGCCGACGATGCGCCTCTCCCAGTTCCACCTGCACACCACCAAGGAAACCCCCAGCGACGCCGAGCTGACCAGCCACCGGCTGATGCTGCGCGCGGGCATGATCCGCAAGCTGGCATCGGGCCTGTACACCTGGTCGCCGCTGGGCCTGCGCGTGCTGCGCAAGGTCGAGCGCATCGTGCGCGAGGAAATGGACCGCGCCGGTGCCGTGGAATTCCAGATCCCGACCATCCAGCCGAAGGAACTGTGGGAGCAGACCGGGCGCTGGCAGAAGTTCGGCCCGCAGCTGCTGAAGATCAAGGACCGCAAGGACCAGGTGTTCTGCTACAGCCCGACCGCCGAAGAAGCCGCCTGCGACTTCGCGCGCAGCGAGCTGTCCAGCTACAAGCAGCTGCCGGTCAACTTCTACCAGGTGCAGACCAAGTTCCGCGACGAGATCCGTCCGCGCTTCGGCGTGATGCGTTCGCGCGAGTTCCTGATGAAGGACGCCTATTCGTTCCACCTGCACGATGAGTGCCTGGTGCGCGAGTACGAGAACATGAAGTCGGCCTACAGCCGTATCTTCACCCGCCTCGGCCTGGATTTCCGCATGGTGCAGGCCGACTCCGGCGCGATCGGCGGTGATGCCTCTCAGGAATTCCACGTCATCGCCGATTCCGGCGAAGACGCGCTGGTGTTCTCCACCGGTTCGGACTACGCGGCCAACATGGAAGCGGCGATCGCTGCCGATCCGGCACCGCGTGCGGCCGCCAGCGAAGCCATGCGCAAGGTCGATACCCCCACCCAGAAGACCTGCGAGGATGTCGCGGCGCTGCTCGGCATCGACCTGCAGCGCACGGTGAAATCGGTGGCGCTGATCGCCGGCGAAGGCAAGGCACAGCAGTTCGTGCTGCTGCTGGTACGCGGCGACCATGAGGTCAACGAGATCAAGCTGGCCAAGGTTGCCGGCCTGGACGAACAGCGCTTCGCCAGTGAGGCGGAAATCGCCGAGCACCTGGGCAGCGTGCCGGGCTTCCTCGGCCCGGTCGCCCCGGCCAAGGCCATCCGCGTGGTGGCCGATCGCGAAGTGGCGGCGATGTCCGACTTCGTCGTCGGCGCCAACGAAGCCGGTTTCCACCTGGCTGGCGTCAACTGGGGCCGCGACCTGCCGGAACCGGAAGTGGCCGACATCCGCAACGTGCGTGCCGGTGACCGCGCGCTGGACGGTGGTGAACTGAAGATCGCCCGTGGCATCGAAGTCGGCCACGTGTTCCAGCTCGGCCGCAAGTATGCCGAAGCGCTGGATGCCACCGTTCTGGACGAGAACGGCAAGGCCGCGGTGATGGCGATGGGCTGCTATGGCATCGGTATCTCGCGCGTGGTGGCTGCCGCGATCGAACAGAACCATGACGATGCCGGCATCATCTGGCCGGACGCGATGGCGCCGTGGCAGGTGGTGGTATGCGTGATCAATCCGAAGGGCGACGCCGCCGTGGCCGACGCCGCGGCCAACCTGCTGCAGGAGCTGCGCGATGCGGGCCTGGACGCGGCACTCGACGACCGTGGCCTGCGCCCGGGCGCGATGTTCGCCGACATGGAACTGATCGGCATCCCGCACCGC
This sequence comes from Stenotrophomonas sp. 93052_Sma, assembly GCF_056481145.1. Lineage (NCBI taxonomy): Bacteria > Pseudomonadati > Pseudomonadota > Gammaproteobacteria > Lysobacterales > Lysobacteraceae > Stenotrophomonas > Stenotrophomonas sp. 93052_Sma. The sequence continues at coordinate 690,887 of NZ_CM151134.1, read as the reverse complement.
GTGGTGGTCAGCGAACGTGGCCTGGCCGCCGGCACCTACGAGTACCGTTCGCGCCGCGCCAGCGAAGCGGAAAGCCTGGACAAGGCCACCCTGCTTCAGCGCCTGCAGGGTTGATCAGGAAAAGACCGGGGCATGCCCCGGTCTTTTTTTGCCTGACGCCCATTTGAGCAATATTGCAGCGGACATAATCCGGTCAAAATCGACGCAATGCAGCCGGGATGCTGCCAGGCCATGACCGGTCTGCATTTGTGCTGCGATTAATTCATCTTTATTCTGTCCCGCGACGCCAGGGACTGGCTCGTCCCGTCCACTTATTAGTTTCCGGAGTAACCGTAAATGAGCATTGACCTGACCGGCCTGTCGGCACGCGAGCTGGGCGCCCTGATCCGCACCGCCAAGAAACAGCAGACCATCGTCGCCAAGCGCCGGCCGATCACCAAGGTCCGGGCACAGCTGACCAAGCTGGCCAAGACCGAGGGTTACACCATCGAGGAACTGTTCGGCGACGCCCCGGCCCGCGCGCGCAAGGTGGCCAAGGTTGCCAAGGCACCGTCGAAGACCGCTGGCCGCAAGCTGGGCAAGGTTGCGCCGAAGTACCGCAACCCGGCCAATCCGAAGGAAACCTGGACCGGCCGTGGCAAGCAGCCGCGCTGGATGGCCGAGCTGACCGCCAAGGGCAACAAGAAGCCGGAAGATTTCCTGATCAAGAAGGCCTGAGGCCGGATCGGGATGCAATGAAAAACGCCGGCGAAAGCCGGCGTTTTTTCATTCCCCGGAAAGGAAAGGTGTGTGGACCAACGGTCCACACCCACAGGAAGCAGCCCAGAGGGCGATTACAGGGTTTTGCGGGCCGGCATCAGCAGGTTGCCGAACAGCAGGCCAGCGACCAGCGCCATCACCACGTTGAGCACGGTGAGGAACACGCTCTGGCCGGCGCCCACGTCCTGCTGCTGGACCAGGGTCAGCACGCCGCGCAGGCTGGTGCTGCCGGGCACCATCATGATGATGCCGGGCAGGCGGATGATTGCGCCCGGGCGGCCGACGAGGCGGCCGAACAGATTGCCACCGGCGGTCAGCAGCATCGCCGACAGGAAGATGCCAGCCGGCGCTCCCCAGGCGTGGCCACCGAACTTGGAGATCGCATAACCAGCGACCGAGGCCGCGATCACCCACGGATAATCGCGGCGGTTGGCCTTGAACAGCATCGCGAAGGCAAACGCCGCGGTCAGCAGTGAGCCCCACTCCACCCACGGCCCCTGCGGCCGCGTGGCGCGGATCACCGGATCGAGGCCGAGCACATCGGCCAGGGTCACCGCGATCATCGCGCCGACGCTGAGCTTCATGATGGTGGTCAGCGCACCGGCAAAGCGCGCGGTACCCGACACCCAGTGCTGGCTGGCCAGCTCATTGACCGCATTCGTCAGCGACATGCCGGGCAGCAGCACCACCAGCGAGGCGATGATCACCGTGTTGAGGTTGAGCGCGCCGATGAAGGACGCCACCAGGGTGGCGACCAGGCCGGCCAGCAGCGCAGCCAGTGCCTCGGCGGCTTCGCGGGTGGCCGGGCGACGGTCGGTGACCATGCCGAGCAGGCCGATCATCAGGCCGATGACACCGGCGGTGGCAATGTCCAGCCACGGCAGCTTCCACATGCCGGCCACGCCGGCCGCGCCGAGGGTGAACGAAAGGATGGTGCGCAGCTTGCCGCGCCGGCCCGGATCCTTGTCCAGCTGGCGCAGCGCGGTGTGGCCCTGGGCGATGCTCATCCGCCCGTTGGCCACTTCCTCGGCGATATGATCGGCCACGCTGAGCTTGTGCAGGTCGTTCTCGCCGGGGGCCAGGCGGATCACGCGGGTGATGTCACTGGAGCCGATCGCCTGCGCAGGGTCGCTGAAGCTGAGGATGATACCGGTGGGATTCGACCACGGTTCACAATCCAGATCGAGCTGGCGGGCCAGTGCCACCACTGCCGTTTCCAGGCGCTGGGCCGTTGTGCCGTAGCTGTGCAGGCGTCCGGCGATCTCGGAAACGAAGGCCACGCGCTGCGCGTAGGTGGCCTGGGGCGTGGGGATCGTGTGAGCGTCTGCGGACATGCGCCGTAGTATTACCTAGGCTGGGCCTTACCGGAGAAATTCATCCGAGTTCGACGCGATGCCCAATACAGAACGGTTATGCTGCGACCCGAATGGCCCAAGTGACCCCGAACCACGCCCCCCAGCTCGAACAGGATGCCCATGACCCGGGCGTGATCCGCCTGTCCGGCACCTGGACCTTGAAGACCGCGCTGGCCGCGGCCGAAGTCCTGCGCGGCGTTCCCGACACGCTGACCGGCATCGATGCCACCGCCATCGAGAAGATGGATTCGGCCGGCGTGCTGCAGGTGCTGCGCGTAGCCCACCGTGCCGACCTCGGCGAGGACGCACTGAAGTTCCGCCCGGACCACCAGGCGCTGGTGTGCACCATCGAGGAAGTGGCCGACGACCGGCCCAAGCCCAAGCGCGACTTCGGCGTGCTGGCTGCACTGGAACGGCTGGGTGTCAGCGTCCATGCCACCGGCCACAACATCAAGGCGCTGTGTAGTTTCCTCGGCGAGAACCTGGTCAAGGCCGCGCGCCTGGTCAAGGAACCCCGCCGTTTCCGCCTGACCGCCACCGTGCACCAGATGGAGCAGGTCGGGCTGGATGCGGTACCGCTGGTGGCACTGCTGTCCTACCTGGTTGGCGCGGTGATCGCCTTCCTCGGCTCGACCATCCTGCGCGACTTCGGCGCCGAGATCTATGTGGTCGAACTGGTCAACATTGCCTTCCTGCGCGAATTCGCGGTACTGCTGACCGCGATCGTGCTGGCCGGCCGCACCGCCAGCGCCTTCACCGCGCAGATCGGTGCGATGAAGGCGCGCGAGGAAATCGATGCGATGCGCACTCTGGGCCTGGACCCGATCGACCTGCTGGTGCTGCCACGGCTGCTGGCCCTGCTGGTCACCCTGCCCCTGCTGACCTTCATCGCCATGGTCGCCGGCCTGGCCGGCGGCATCACGGTGGGTGCGTTCGACCTGGATATTCCGCCGCAGATGTACATCGCACGCATGCACGAGACGATGGAAGTGCGCCACATGCTGGTCGGCCTGTCGAAGGCGCCGGTGTTCGCGCTGGTGATCGGCCTGATCGGCTGCCTGGAAGGCCTGAAGGTCGAAGGCACGGCGCAGTCGGTCGGCGAACGCACCACCTCCAGCGTGGTGCAGACCATCTCGCTGGTGATCATCATCGACGCCTTCGCGGCGTTGTGGTTCATGCACATGGACTGGTGACATGAGCACGCATCCGACCCCCGAAGAAGTTCCCATGCAGGACGACAACGGCCACGAGCTGGCCATCCGCGTGCGCGGGCTGGTCAACCGTTTCGGCAGCCAGACCGTGCATGAGGACCTGGACCTGGACGTGCGCCGCGGCGAGATCCTGGGCGTGGTGGGTGGTTCGGGTACCGGCAAATCGGTGCTGATGCGTTCGATCCTCGGCCTGCGCGTGCCCGATGCCGGGCAGATCCAAGTGCTCGGCCGCGACGCGCGTGCCGACGATGCTGAGAGCCGCCTGCACATCGAGCGCAACACCGGCGTGCTGTTCCAGGACGGCGCCCTGTTCTCCTCGCTGACCGTGGGCGAGAACGTGCAGGTGCCACTGAAGGAGCACCATCGCGAACTGCCCGAGCGCTGGCACTACGAGCTGGCGCTGCTGAAGGTGAAGCTGGCCGGCCTGCCCGCCGATGCGATCAACAAGCTGCCCTCGCAGTTGTCCGGTGGCATGCGCAAGCGCGCCGGCCTGGCCCGAGCGCTGGCGCTGGATCCGCCGCTGCTGTTCCTGGACGAACCGACCGCAGGCCTCGACCCGATCGGTGCGGCTGCATTCGACCGCCTGATCAAGACCCTGCAGGAAGCGCTGGGGCTGACCGTGTTCCTGATCACCCACGACCTGGACACGCTGTACGCGATCTGCGACCGGGTCGCGGTGATCGCCGACCGCAGGGTGGTGGCCAACGCACCCTTGCCTGACATCGAGAAACTGGATCATCCGTGGATCCAGGAATACTTCCACGGACCCCGCGCGCGCCGCGCGTGGCGAACAGATCGAGAGTGCCTGAGCCATGGAAACCAAAGCCAACTACGTGCTGATCGGCGCGTTCACCCTGATCACCGGCCTGGCCCTGCTGGCCTTCGGCCTGTGGGCCGCCAAGTACTCTTCCGACCGCACCTGGCAGGAATACCGCGTGGTGTTCCGCGAAGCGGTGACCGGGCTGTCGGTGGGCAGCCCGGTGCAGTACAACGGCATCGCGGTGGGCTCGATCACCGAACTGAACCTGGTACCGGACGACCCGCGCCAGGTGGTCGCGCGCATCCGCCTGAACTCCAACACGCCGGTCAAGACCGATACCCGCGCCAAGCTGGCGATCACCAGCCTGACCGGCCCGTCGATCATCCAGCTCAGCGGTGGCACGCCGCAGTCGCCGGCGCTGACCACGGTCAACAAGGACCCGGCGCCGATCATCCCGACCACGCCCTCCGCGCTGCAGAACATCACCGACGTCGCCAACCGCATCGTCGAGCGCATGGACCAGATTCTCAGCGACCGCAACGTGGCTTCGATCAACGCGACACTGGCCAACCTGGAAACCATCAGCGGTGGTCTGGCCGACCGTGACCAGGGCACGCAGGCGCTGCTGCTCAGCGCGCGCGACGCCGCCCGCAGCCTGGACACCACGCTGAAGACCACCAACGGCACCATCGAGCGCCTGGACAAGAACCTGGTGCAGCAGCTGCCGGGCATCATCGACAAGCTCGACGGCACTCTGGCCAAGCTTGATTCGGCCGCAGGCAACGCCGATTCGATCCTTGGCGAGAACCGCGCTGCCATCAACAGCTTCGCCAACGATGGCCTCGGCCAGCTCGGCCCGACGCTGACCGAACTGCGCGGCCTGATCCGCGACCTGCGCCGGGTCAGCGACCGCCTCGAGAACAACCCCGCGCTACCTGCTGGGCCGCGACGCACCGAAGGAGTTCGAACCCAAATGAGCCCGACCACCCTTCCGCGCCTGCTGCTGGCCGCTTCGATGGTCACCCTGCTGGGCGGCTGCTCCATCCTTGGCAGCAGCGAGAAAACCGCAGTGACGCTGTACTCGCCGTCCGTGCAGGTCAAGGCGGACCCGGCGTGGCCACAGGCCAGCTGGCAGCTGGTACTGGCCAAACCCAGCGCCGCGCGCATGGTCGACAGCCCGCGCATCAACGTGCGGCCGACGCCGTCGCAGCTGGAGATCTACAAGGGCGCCAGCTGGGCGCAGCCGGCCACCAACATGATCGAGGACACCCTGCTGCGCGGCTTCGAGGATTCCGGCCGCATCCGCGGCGTGGCGCGCAGCACCGCCGGCATCCGCGCCGACTACAAGCTGTCCACCGACGTGCGCCGCTTCGAATCGGACTACCAGGGACAGGCCACGCCGACGGTGGTGATCGAGGTCAACGCCAAGCTGATCCACGTCGCCGACCAGCGCGTGGTCGCCGACCGCACCTTCCGCCAGGCGCAGCCGGTCGGCAGCACCGATGTTCCTGCCGTCACCGCCGCCTTCGAACGTGGCCTGCAGCAGCTGGCGCAGGACGTGGTGGGCTGGACGCTGACCAGCGGACAGGCCGACCAGCCGACCGTCGCGCTGATCGATCAGCGCGGCGTGATCCAGCGGAACGTCAGGTTGATCCGCTCCCCCTGCACGCGTGCCATCTTCGGCAGCGCGTGCTGATAGAACTGTTGGGTCTGACCGGCCATCACCAGCAGATCGCCATGGCCGAGCAGATACTCGGCCTTCCGCGCCGGGTCATCGCGCCGGCGCAGCAGGAAGCGCCGCGCCGCGCCCAGGCTCAGCGAAGCAATCACCGGGGCCGGCCCCAGTTCCGGCTCGTCATCGCTGTGCCAGCCCATGTAATCACCGCCGCCGCGATAGCGGTTCAGCAGCACGCTGTTGAAGCGGCCGAGGCCCTCCACCTGCAGGCGATCACGCATGGCCTGCAACGCGGGTGGCCAGGGGTGCGGCACGAATTCAGCCCCGGAATAGCGGTAGCGCGCCTGCGGATCGCCGATCCAGCAGCTCAGCCGCGGCGAATCCACCCAGTTGCCGAACATGCGGATGCGGTGGACTTCCCAGAGGACTTCGGCCTGCAGCACGGACAGGAGCCGGTCTGCATCGGTCGCGGCCAGCCAGCCCGGCAGGTGCTGGACATCGGCATCGGGCAGGTCGTGAGGGAAAAGCATGGCGCTACCTGAGAATGGGGCGTCCCTGAGCCGGGCCGCCCCAGACCTTCAACCGCGAACGAACGCCACGCCCGTCTTTTCCTTCAACTCGTCATCGCTGACACCCGGCGCGGCTTCCACCAGCAGCAGGCCCTTGTCAGTCACGTCGAACACGGCCAGATCGGTGATGATGCGGTCGACCACGCCCACACCGGTCAGCGGCAACGTGCATTCGGGCAGGATCTTCTGCTCGCCGTTCTTGGCGGTGTGCTCCATCAGCACCACCACGCGCTGCACGCCGGCCACCAGGTCCATCGCGCCGCCCATGCCCTTGACCATCTTGCCGGGCACCATCCAGTTGGCCAGGTCACCCTTGTCGGTGACCTGCATGGCGCCGAGGATGGCCAGGTTGACATGGCCGCCGCGGATCATCGCAAAGCTGTCGTGGCTGCCGAAGTAGCTGGCACCGGCACGTGCGGTCACGGTCTGCTTGCCGGCGTTGATCAGGTCGGCATCGACTTCGGCATCGGTCGGGAACGGGCCGATACCGAGCAGGCCGTTTTCCGACTGCAGCCACACATCCACGCCTTCGGGGATGTGGTTGGCAACCAGGGTCGGCAGGCCGATGCCCAGGTTCACGTAGGCACCATCGGTCAGTTCGCGGGCGGCGCGTGCCGCCATCTCATCGCGGGTCCACGCCATGTCAGTTGCCCTCCGCGCGGATGGTGCGCTGTTCGATACGCTTTTCAGGATGCGGGTTGTGCACGATACGGTGCACGTAGATGCCCGGCAGGTGCACCTGGTCGGGATCGATCGTGCCGACCGGCACCACCTCTTCAACTTCCACGATGCAGACCTTGCCGGCCATCGCGCAGGCCGGGTTGAAGTTGCGTGCGGTCTTGCGGAACACCAGATTGCCAGCCTCGTCGGCCTTCCACGCCTTGACCAGCGCCACGTCGGCACGCAGCGCGGTCTCCATCACGTAGTGCTTGCCGTCGAACTCGCGGGTTTCCTTGCCCTCGGCCACCACCGTGCCGTAGCCAGTGGCAGTGAAGAACGCCGGGATGCCCGCGCCACCGGCACGCAGGCGCTCGGCCAGGGTGCCCTGCGGGTTGAATTCCAGCTCCAGCTCGCCGGCCAGAAACTGGCGCTCGAATTCCTTGTTCTCGCCCACGTAGGACGAAATCATCTTCTTGATCTGGCGGGTTTCCAGCAGCTGGCCCAGGCCGAAACCATCGACGCCGGCATTGTTGGAGATCACGGTCAGGCCCTTGGCGCCACTGTCACGCAGCGCGGCGATCAGGGCCTCGGGAATGCCACACAGGCCGAAGCCGCCCACGGCCAGCGTCTGGCCATCGGCGACCACCCCTTGCAGGGCCTCCGCCGCACTGGCGAAGCGCTTGCCGCGCTTGCCGGTGGAAGTCGATTGCTGCATTGCTGTACTACCCTGCACGTTGAGGATGACCGCATTCTAGCTGGAGGGCGGCGAAGGGCCTGGATGCGCCGCAGCATTGACGGAGGACCAGGCGGGCATTGGGTAGAATGGGCGATTCCACGCAGAAGGGTGCTTCAGCGCCTACGCCCCTCGATCTACGATGACGCCGACCTTCACAGACGAAGACCTGTTCCGCTGGATCGACGAATGGACACTGCAGAAAAGCGAGCAGTGCCTGGGTGGCGTGCGCAACCGGCAACTCCGCGATGGCCTGCTGACGGCCGAGGTACAGGGTTCGGCCAGGCATCCCTACTACGTGGAGATCGATCTGACGGCCAGTACGCGCACCGCGCGCAGCCGCCTGCAGAGTGCCTGTTCCTGCCCCGTCGGCCGCACCTGCAAGCATGTGGCGGCGGTGCTGGTCTCGTACATGCTGGATTCGCTTGCCATGGACGACGAGAGCCCCCTGACCGAACAGGACCTGACGCAACCGCCGCGTCCTGAACTGCTGGCAGAGCTTTCGCGTTGGCAGAGCGCGCGGATCCGGCCGGCCCAGCCACGCCGAAACGGTGTCATCTTCGAACTGTCCACCTACAACCACCACCCCGCCGTGCTGGTCCGGCGCGTCAAGTACGGGACCGATGGTGCGATCAGCACGGGCAAGTGGATGGATATCACTGCGGACCTGCTGCTGGATCCTCCGGCCTATCTCACGCCGACTGATCTGGCGGTGATGATCCAGCTACGCACCCAGCGGCAGCCCGCGACGAAGGACGAATGGATCGACTTCGCGGCCACCCTGCAGTTGATCGTCTCCAGCGGCCATGGCTGGGTCTCCTGCGGTACGCACGGCGACGTGCCGGCCCGGTCAGGAGCTCCACGCCGCGGCGAACTGGGCTGGACCGTTGGCATGACGCAGGGCGCAACGCTGCTGGAACCCGCGTTGAGCGTGGAGGGCGGCGCCAGAGGCGTGGTCCTGGGCCGGAGTGCGTGCTATCTGGACCCGGTCACCGGCGAGGTCGGTCCGCTGCTGCTGGATGTCAGGGCCGAGGACGCCGACGCCTTCCTGAGCCTGCCCAATCTGTTACCCAACGAAGAAGCGGTGGTCGCACAGATGCTGCAACAGATCGACCCTGCCCTGCCGCGCCCCGGTGCAAGCGACACGCTGCCTACCCTGCAGATCAGCGCGATGATCCCCGTGCTGCGCCTGCATACGATTGAGTTCCGGCCGGCATGGCTCGGTCGCCGCGACCCGTCGCAATGGGCCGATATCGCGACCGTGGCCTTCGAGTACGACGAGCACGTGCGGTTCCTGGATGATCCGAGCCTGTTCGCACTCGATCCGGAGGGCCAGCTCGCCCTGCTGCCCCGTGACCTGGCTGAGGAATCACGGCGCGAGGCCCAGCTGCGCACGGTGGGACTGTATCGCGACACGGACCCGCGGGCGCCATTGGACGGCGCTGGCCCGCAGTTCCAGCTGCGCACCCATGACTGGACACGGTTCCTGCTGGATGACGTGCCGCGCCTGGAAGCCTTGGGCTGGAAGGTGGAGACGGACGACGATTTCCGCCATCGCATCACCCGGGTGGATGAGATCGACCTGGACATCCAGGCGGACCCGACGGATGCGGGCTGGTTCAACCTGGGTCTGGACATCCAGGTGGAAGGCCGCAACGTATCGATGGTTCCGCTGCTGCAGCAGGTGCTGCAGTCCGATCCCCGCTGGATGCGTGGCCAGCTGGACGCCATCGGCGACGACGAGAACGTCCTGTTGATGGCAGGCGACAACACCCGCCTGGCACTGCGGGCCGCGCGACTGAAGCCGATCATGGCCCTGTTGGCGGACCTGTTCGCCCAGCGTGGCGCGCCGCTGCGCTTGTCAGCGCTTGACCGTGGCCGCCTGCAGGCACTGCAGGACACGGCGCGCCTGCAGTTCCGGGGCCGCAAGGATACCCAGGCGCTGGTGCAGCGGCTGATGCAGGCACCCGCACTGGGCGAAGTGCCGCCACCGGCGGGGCTGGTGGCAACGCTGCGTCCCTACCAGCTGGAGGGCCTGTCGTGGCTGCAGTACCTGCGCCAGCAGGGGCTGGGCGGGGTGCTGGCCGATGACATGGGGCTGGGCAAGACCCTGCAGACACTGGCGCATCTGCTGGTCGAAAAGGAAAGTGGCCGCCTGGACCAGCCGGCGCTGCTGGTGGTGCCGACCTCGCTGCTGCACAACTGGCAGAGCGAAGCGGCACGCTTCACTCCGGGCCTGCGCGTACTGACCCTGCACGGACCGGCACGTGAAGCACTGTTCGAGGCGATCCCCGAGCACGATCTTGTACTGACCACGTATCCCCTGCTGTGGCGTGACGAGCAGGCGCTGCAGGCACATGCCTACCATCTGCTGATCCTCGACGAGGCCCAGCAGGTGAAGAATCCGAAATCGCGTGCGGCCGTCACGCTGCGCACGCTGCAGGCGCGTCATCGCCTGTGCCTGACCGGTACGCCGCTGGAAAACCATCTGGGCGAACTGTGGACGCAGTTCGATTTCCTGCTGCCCGGCCTGCTCGGCAGCGAGAAACAGTTCAACCAGCATTGGCGCCATCCGATCGAACGCGGCAGCGACCACCGCCGCGCCACGTTGCTGGCGCAGCGTCTGCGTCCCTTCATCCTGCGCCGTCGCAAGGACCAGGTCGCGTCAGAGCTTCCGCCCAAGACCCTCATTACCCGCGCGGTGGAGATGGAGGGTGGCCAGCGTGATCTCTATGAAACCGTGCGTGCTGCGATGGAAAAGCAGGTGCGCGAGGCCATCAGCGGCAGCGGGTTGGCGCGCAGCCATATCGTGGTGCTGGATGCCTTGCTGAAGCTGCGCCAGGTCTGCTGCGATCCGCGCCTGCTGCCGGGCGACGCCCCTGCACGCAATGCCGGCTCGGCCAAACTGGAGCTGCTGCGCGACATGCTGCCGTCGATGGTCGAGGAAGGCCGGCGGATCCTGGTGTTCTCACAGTTCACCGGCATGCTGGCGCGGATCGGGCAGGCGCTGGAGGAGCTCGGGCTGGCCTATGTGACGCTGACCGGCGACACCCAGGACCGGGCCACGCCGGTGCAGCGTTTCATGCAGGGCGAGGTACCCGTGTTCCTGATCAGCCTGAAGGCCGGTGGCGTCGGGTTGAACCTGACTGCTGCAGACACCGTCATCCACTTCGATCCCTGGTGGAACCCGGCGGCCGAAAACCAGGCCAGTGACCGCGCCCATCGCATCGGCCAGCAGCAGCCGGTGTTCGTCTACCGGCTGATCGCCGCAGGCAGCATCGAAGAACGGATTGCCGAGCTGCAGGAACGCAAGGCCCTTCTGGCGGAATCGATTCTGGAAGGCGGCGGCAGCACGGGTCCACGCTTCAGTGAGGAAGACGTCCAGGCGCTGCTGGCGCCGTTGCCGGGCCTGCCGGCCAAGCGCACCGGCCGGCCAGGCCGACGATCGCCGCAGGCCTGATCCGTGGCGCCAGTCAGGTGGCGTTCTCCGATGGAAACGATTCCCATACGGGACTGGGGCTACAATTGAGCGCTGAGCTCACAAAGGATCTGATCGATGCCCCTGCCCGCCTTCAAGGCCTACGATATCCGCGGCCGCGTGCCGGAAGAACTGAACGAAGACCTGGCGCGCCGCATCGGCGTCGCCCTGGCTGCGCAGCTCGCTCCCGGCCCGGTGGTCCTCGGCCACGATGTGCGCCTGACCAGCCCGGCGCTGCAGGATGCACTGGCCGCAGGCCTGGGTGGTACCGGTCGTGAGGTGATCGACATCGGTCTGTGCGGTACCGAAGAGGTCTACTTCCAGACCGATCACCTCGGCGCAGCCGGCGGTGTGATGGTGACCGCCAGCCACAACCCGATGGACTACAACGGGATGAAGCTGGTCAAGGAGAACGCCCGCCCGATCAGCTCCGATACCGGCCTGTTCGCGATCTCCGATGCGGTCGCCGTCGATACGTCCGAGGCCCAGCCGCCACGCGCCGGGCAGACCGCCCAGCATGACAAGAGCGCCTATATCCAGCATCTGCTGAGCTACGTCGACGCCGCCAAGCTCAAGCCGCTGAAGCTGGTGGTCAATGCCGGCAACGGTGGTGCGGGCGCCATCGTCGACCTGCTGGCACCGCACCTGCCGTTCGAGTTCATCCGCATCTGTCACGAACCCGATGGCAACTTCCCCAACGGCATTCCCAACCCGCTGCTGCCGGAAAACCGCGCCGCCACCGCCAATGCGGTGCGCGAACACGGCGCCGACTTCGGCATTGCCTGGGACGGTGACTTTGACCGCTGCTTCTTCTTCGACCATACCGGCCGCTTCATCGAGGGCTACTATCTGGTCGGCCTGCTGGCCAAGGCCATCCTGGCACGCAATCCCGGTGGCAAGATCGTGCATGACCCGCGGCTGGTCTGGAACACCGTGGAAATGGTTGAACAGGCAGGTGGCGTGCCGGTGCTGTGCAAGAGCGGCCACGCTTTCATCAAGGAAAAGATGCGCGCCGAAGATGCGGTGTACGGCGGCGAGATGAGCGCACACCACTACTTCCGCGAATTCGCCTATGCCGACTCCGGCATGATCCCGTGGCTGCTGATCGCGCAGCTGATCTCCGAGAGCGGCCGCTCGCTGGCCGACTGGGTCGAAGACCGCATGGCGGCCTATCCCTGCAGCGGCGAGATCAACTTCAAGGTGGCCGATGCCAAGGCCGCCGTGGCCCGCGTGATGGAGCACTTCGCCGCGCGGTCGCCCGCGCTGGACCATACCGATGGCATCAGCGCCGATTTCGGCGACTGGCGCTTCAACCTGCGCAGTTCCAACACCGAGCCGCTGCTGCGCCTGAACGTTGAAGCCCGCGGCGACGCAGCGCTGATGCAGGCGCGCACCGACGAAATCTCCCATCTCCTCCAGCAGTAATCAAGGAAGACCATGAGCAACATCCAGCCCGTCATCCTGTCCGGTGGTTCCGGCACCCGCCTGTGGCCACTGTCGCGCGAGGCGTATCCGAAGCAGTTCCTGCCGCTGGCAGGCGAACTGACGATGCTGCAGGCCACCTGGCAGCGCGTCGCGCCCATCGCCACCCACGGCCCGTTGGTGATCGCCAACGAAGAGCACCGCTTCGTCGCTGCCGAGCAACTGCAGCAGGTCGGCGCCGAGCCGGCTGCCATCATCCTGGAACCGGTTGGCCGCAATACGGCGCCGGCGATTGCGGTCGCAGCCCTGGAGGCCACCCGCGACGGCGCCGATGCGCTGCTGCTGGTGCTGCCCTCGGACCATGTAATCACCGATGAGGCTGCATTCCGTGCAGTCGTGCAGGCTGCAGCCAGCGCTGCCGAGTCCGGCAAGCTGGTGACCTTCGGTATCGTGCCGACCGGTCCGGAAACCGGCTACGGCTATATCAAGGCCGCCACTGGGCAGGGCCTGCGTGCGGTCGAGCGCTTTGTCGAAAAGCCCGACCTTGAGACCGCCACCGGTTACGTCAGCAGCGGTCAGTATTACTGGAACAGCGGCATGTTCCTGATCAAGGCCTCGCGCTACCTGCAGGAACTGGAGCGCTTCCAGCCCGACATGATGGCCGGCAGCCGCCAGGCCTGGCAGCAGGCCCGTCGCGATTCGGATTTCACCCGTCTCGACAAGGAGGCGTTCGCAACCGTTCCCTCCGATTCCATCGACTATGCCGTGATGGAAAAAACCGCAGACGCCGTGGTGATTCCGCTGGACGCCGGCTGGAACGATGTCGGCTCGTGGACAGCCCTGCGCGATGTCTCGCATCAGGATGGCGATGGCAATGCGCATCAGGGTGACGTGATCGCGATCGACTGCCGCAACACCTATGCCTATGCACAGCGCCTGGTGGCACTGGTCGGTCTGGATGACGTGATCGTGGTCGAGACCGACGACGCGGTGCTGGTCGGCAAGGCCGACCGCATGCAGGAGGTCAAGACCGTGGTGGCGCAGCTGAAGGCCGACGGTCGCAGCGAGGCCACCTGGCATCGCAAGGTCTACCGCCCGTGGGGCGCCTACGATTCGATCGACAACGGCGAGCGTTTCCAGGTCAAGCGCATCACCGTCAAGCCCGGCGGTACGCTCAGCCTGCAGATGCATCACCATCGCGCCGAGCACTGGATCGTGGTCAGCGGCACCGCCGAGGTGACCCGCGGCGACGAGGTGATCCTGCTCAGCGAGAACCAGAGCACGTACATCCCGCTGGGCGTGACCCATCGCCTGCGCAACCCGGGCAAGCTGCCGCTGGAGCTGATCGAGGTGCAGTCCGGCAGTTACCTCGGTGAAGACGACATCGTGCGTTTCGAGGACACGTACGGGCGTAGTTGATCCGACGACCTGCGGCGGGTGCCGACCGTTGGTCGGCACTTCGCCTGCCGGGTCAGGCAATCTCCGCCATCACCCGCTTCAGGCCGTCCTGCCAGTTCGGCAGCACGATGCCGAAATCCTGCTGCAGCTTGCGGTTGTCCAGCACCGACCAGGCCGGGCGCTTGGCCGGGGTCGGGTATTCGGAACTGGGGATGGCTTCAACCGACGGCACCTTGGCCAGCACGCCCGTCGCCAGCGCTTCAGCGAAAATCGCTTCGGCAAAGCCATGCCAGCTGGTCTGCCCCGACGCCGTCAGGTGCCACGTTCCCGACAGCGCGCGGATGCTGCAGCGCCTGCACGGTGACATCGGCAATCAACGCGGCCGGTGTCGGCGTGCCGATCTGATCGGCCACCACACGCAACTGGTCGCGCTCGGCGCCCACCCGCAGCATCGTGCGCAGGAAATTGGCGCCATGCGAGGCATACACCCACGCCGTGCGGAAGATCAGATGACGACCGCCGGCCGCGCGAACCGCATCCTCGCCATCGCGCTTGCTGGTGCCGTACACGCCCAATGGCGCGGTCGGCTCGTCTTCGCGGTAGGGCGCGCTGCCCTGTCCATCGAACACGTAGTCGGTGGAGTAATGCACGAACGGCACGCCGTGCGCCGCACACCAGCGCGATCATGCCCGGCGTCTGCGCATTGGCGACGAAGGCGGCCTCGGCATCCTGCTCGGCACGATCAACCGCCGTATAGGCGGCCGCGTTGACCACCACCGATGGCTGCAGGCGATCCAGCAATGCCGGCAGGCTGTCGGGCTGGCCGAAATCGGCGGTTTCGCAGCCACTTCCGTCGGGCAGTTGCCCGCTGCGGGTCGTTGCGACCACCTTGCCCAGCGGCGCCAGCGCGCAGCAGCTCCTGGCCGACCTGGCCATTGCCGCCGAACACCAGCACCGTCACGGGATGTAGACCGGCAGGCGGTCTTCGGCAATGTCCTTCAGGAACGGCGCGTTCTCGTCCTTGGCCGACAAGGTCGGTGCGCTGACCGGCCAGTCCACCGCGATATCAGCATCGTTCCAGCGGATACCCGCATCCGCCTCCTTGACGTAGACATCGGTGCACAGGTAGCTGAACAGCGCACGTTCGGACAGCACGGCAAACCCGTGCGCGAAGCCTTCCGGAATCCAGAACTGCTTCCTGTTTTCCGCACTCAGCACCACCGCTTCCCACTGGCCGAAGGTCGGCGAGCCACGACGGATGTCCACGGCCACGTCATAGACCTCGCCCTCCAGCACGCTGACCAGCTTGCCCTGTGGGCGCGGCCACTGGTAATGCAGGCCACGCAGCACGCCCTGTGCGGACGTCGATACGTTGCTCTGCACGAAACGGTCCGGCAGGCCCAGTGCAGCGAAGCGCTCGGCATTCCAGGTTTCGAAAAAATAGCCACGCGCATCGCCAAACACGGCCGGCTCGATGATCTTGCAGCCGGGAAGCTTGGTTTCAATCACTTTCACGGAACGACTCCACGCAGCGCGAGTTTATGCAGGTACTGGCCGTAGCCATTCTTGATCAGCGGCGCAGCCAGCGCCTCCAGCTGCTCGGCATTGATCCAGCCCTGACCGAACGCGATTTCTTCCGGGCAGCACACCTGCAGGCCCTGGCGGGTCTGGATGGTCTCGATGAAGTTGGATGCCTCCAGCAGCGACTGATGGGTGCCGGTATCCAGCCAGGCATAGCCACGGCCGAGCGCTTCCAGGTGAAGATTGCCTTCCTCCAGGTAGCGCTTGTTGAGATCCGTGATCTCCAGCTCGCCGCGCGGCGACGGCTTCAGTTCCTCCGCGTAATCGCTGGCCTTGCCGTCATAGAAGTACAGGCCAGTCACCGCATAGTTCGAGCGGGGATTTTCCGGCTTCTCCACCAGATCGATGACCTTGCCGCTCGTGTCGAACTCGGCCACGCCGTAGCGCTCCGGATCATTTACCCAGTAGCCGAACACGGTCGAACCATCCACGCGCTCATCGGCGCGCTTCAATACTTCGCGCAAACCGTGACCGTGGAAGATGTTGTCACCCAGCACCAGGCAGCTCGGCTTGCCGGCCACGAAGTCGCGGCCGATCAGGTAGGCCTGGGCCAGGCCATCCGGACTCGGCTGCACCGCATACTGGATGTCCATGCCCCACTGAGAGCCGTCGCCCAGCAACTGCTGGAACAGCGCCTGTTCGTGCGGGGTATTGATGATCAACACTTCGCGGATGCCCGCCAGCATCAACACGCTGAGCGGGTAGTAGATCATCGGCTTGTCGTACACCGGCAACAGCTGCTTGCTGACGCCCTTGGTGATCGGATAAAGGCGGGTGCCGGAACCACCGGCGAGGATGATGCCCTTGCGCTGGGTCATGGTGTCTCCTGGGTTCAGGCTGCAGTGCCGATGCGCTGCAGGCGGTAGCTGCCGTCGAGCACGCCGTTGACCCAGTTCTGGTTGTCCAGGTACCAGTCGACGGTGAAGGCGATGCCCTGCTCGAAGGTGTAGGCCGGTTCCCAGCCCAGGTCGTTCTTCAGCTTCGACGCATCGATTGCGTAACGGCGGTCATGGCCCGGGCGGTCGGTGACGTAGGTGATCTGGCTGCTGCGCGGCAGGCCATCCTCACGCGGGCGGCGCGCATCGAGCAGCGCGCAGATGGCCTGCACCACTTCGATGTTCTGCTTTTCCGAGTTGCCGCCGACGTTGTAGGTCTCGCCGACCTGGCCTTTGGCCAGCACGGTGCGGATCGCCTCGCAGTGGTCGGACACGAACAGCCAGTCGCGCACCTGCTTGCCATCGCCGTACACCGGCAGCGGCTCGCCGGCCAGCGCCTTGGCGATCACCAGCGGGATCAGCTTCTCGGGGAAGTGGTAGGGGCCGTAATTGTTCGAACAATTGGTGGTCAGCACCGGCAGCCCATAGGTGTGGTGGAACGCACGTACCAAGTGATCCGACGCAGCCTTGGACGCCGAGTACGGCGAATTGGGCGCGTACTGGGTCGTTTCACTGAATTTGCCGGTCTCACCCAGCGTGCCGTACACCTCGTCGGTGGACACGTGCAGGAAACGGAACGCCGCGCCCTGTTCGGCCGGCAGCGCCTTCCAGTAGTCGCGGACCGCTTCCAGCAGGCCCAGGGTGCCCACAACATTGGTCTGGATGAAGGCGCTGGGACCATCGATGGAGCGGTCAACGTGGCTTTCAGCTGCAAAGTTCACGACCGCGTCCGGCTGATGCTCGGCCAGCAGGCGGGCGACCAGATCACGGTCGCCGATGTCGCCCTGCACGAACAGGTGGTTCGGGTTGCCATCAAGGCTGGACAGGGTCTTCAGGTTGCCGGCGTAGGTCAGCACATCGAGGTTGATGACCTTGACGCCGCGCGCGACGGCCTCGAGAACGAAGTTACCGCCAATGAATCCGGCGCCGCCGGTGACAAGCCATGTGGGCACTACCTGTTCTCCTGATCGAGATTCGTGGGACGGGGCCTTCATGGCCACGACAATGCAACGTTGAAGGATACAACGGGCCTCCGGTAACACGCGATCACACAAGTGAACTCAGGCCGACTGCATTGCTGCATCGCAACAGCCGGAGCTCCCACCATACGCATTCGCATGGTCACCCCAAGCCAGCTAGAATCGGGGTCCCACCCCCGAACCGGTTGCTGCTCCAGGACCGGACGTTCTCTCCGTTATTGAAGGACCCCGTACCAGATGAAAATCCTCGTCGCGTACAAGCGCGTGGTGGACTACAACGTCCGCATTCAGGTCAAGCCGGACGGTTCCGGCGTGGTCACCGACGGCGTCAAGCTGTCCCCCAACCCCTTCGATGAAATCGCTCTGGAAGAAGCCCTGCGCCTGCGCGACAAGGGCATCGCCAGCGAAGTCGTGGTTGCCACCATCGCCCCGGCCGACGCCCAGGCGCACCTGCGCAACGGCCTGGCCATGGGCGCCAACCGTGCCATCCACGTCGTCACCGACCAGGCGATCCAGCCGCTGACCGCGTCGCGCACCCTGCTCAAGCTGATCGAAAAGGAGCAGCCAGATCTGGTGATCCTCGGCAAGCAGGCCATCGACGACGACGCCAACCAGACCGGCCAGATGCTGGCCACGCTGTGGGGCCGCCCGCAGGCGACCTTCGCCAGCAAGCTCGAAATTGCCGATGGCAAGGCCACGGTGACCCGTGAAGTCGACGCCGGCCTGGAAACGCTGGAAGTGGATCTGCCGGCCGTGGTCACCACCGATCTGCGCCTGAACGAGCCGCGCTTCATCAAGCTGCCGGACATCATGAAGGCCAAGGCCAAGCCGCTGGAGACCCTGCAGCTGGCCGACCTCGGCGTTGAAGCCGCCGACACCTTCAAGACCACCCAGTACGCCGCGCCGTCCAAGCGCAGCAAGGGTGTGATGGTCAAGGACGCGGCCGAACTGGTTGCCGCACTCAAGCAGAAGGGGTTGCTGTAATGAGCAGGATTCTCGTCATCGCCGAGCACCACGACGGCAAGCTCAATGCCGCCACCGCCAAGACCGTCAGCGCCGCCGCCGCCATCAGCGGTGCCAGCATCGACGTGCTGGTGCTGGCCGCCGATCCGGCCGCTGTCGCCGCTGAAGCCGCGAAGATCGCTGGGGTCGCCAAGGTCCTGACCGTCGCCAACGCGGCCAACGCGCAGGCCATCGCCCAGGTGCTGGCGCCGCAGATCGCACAGCTGGCCAAGGGCTACACCCACGTATTCGGCCCGTCGACCACCTTCGGCAAGGACCTGATGCCGTGCGTGGCCGCCCTGCTCGGCGTCAACCAGGTCTCCGACCTGATGAGCGTTGAAGGCAGCCACACCTTCAAGCGCCCGATCTACGCCGGCAACGCGATCATCACCGTGGAAGCCCCGGCCGACCAGATCGTGGTCGCCACCGTGCGTGCCGCCTCGTGGCCGGAAGCCGCCCAAGGTGGCAATGCCGCCGTTGAAGCAGCCAGCGTCGACGCTGCCCTGCCGACCCATACCCGCTTCGTCGGCCTGGCCGCCGGTGCCAGCGACCGTCCGGACCTGCAGAGCGCCAAGCGCGTGGTTTCGGGTGGCCGTGGCGTCGGTTCGGAAGAGAACTTCAAGGTCATCTTCCAGCTGGCCGACAAGCTCGGTGCTGCCGTCGGTGCCTCGCGTGCGGCGGTCGATGCCGGCTACGTGCCCAGCGACCTGCAGGTCGGCCAGACCGGCAAGATCATCGCGCCGGAACTGTACGTGGCCGTTGGCATCAGTGGTGCGATCCAGCACCTGACCGGCATCAAGGATGCCGGCACCATTGTCGCGATCAACAAGGACGGCGACGCGCCGATCTTCGAGATTGCCGATATCGGCCTTGTGGGGGATCTGTTTGCGATCCTGCCGGAGCTGGAAGAGGCGCTGGCCTGAAGCAACAAGGCAGGCCGGTCTGTCACCGGCCTGCCTTGTTCGATCATTTTTCAGTTGTCGCCGAAAAGATCGCGGGTATACACCTTGTCCTTCACATCCAGCAGGGCGTCGGCCATCCGGTTGCTGATGATCAGGTCCGCTTGCTGCTTGAAGGATTCCAGGTCGTTTACCACCCGCGAGCGGAAGAACGCGTCTTCATGAAGTTCCGGCTCGTGCACGATCACCTCAACGCCCTTAGCCTTCAAGCGCTTCATGATCCCTTGAATGCTGGATGAGCGGAAGTTGTCCGAACCGGCCTTCATGATCAGGCGATAGATACCCACCACCTGGGGATTGCGCCGCAGGATATCGGCCGCGATGAAGTCCTTCCGCGTAGTGTTCGAATCGACGATGGCCCGGATCAACGTCTGAGGGACGCTCTGGTAGTTGGCCAAAAGCTGCCGGGTGTCCTTGGGCAGGCAATAGCCACCGTATCCGAAGGATGGATTATTGTAGTGCCCGCCGATGCGTGGATCGAAGCTGATGCCTTCGATGATCTGCCGCGAGTCCAGCCCATGCGTCAACGCGTAGCTATCCAGCTCGTTGAAGTAGGACACGCGCATGGCAAGGTAAGTATTGGCGAAGAGCTTGATGGCCTCGGCTTCGGTCGGTTCAGTAAACAGGACGGGCACGTCCTGCTTGATGGCGCCCTCTTGGAGCAGGCGTGCAAACGCCTCGGCCCGGGGCGAACGCTCGCCCACGATGATGCGGGACGGGTGCAGGTTGTCGTACAGCGCGCGGCCCTCGCGCAGAAACTCCGGCGAGAAGATGATGTTGTCCACGCCGAACTTCTCACGTGCCTTGAGCACGTAGCCGACCGGGATAGTGGACTTGATCACCATCGTGGCCGATGGATTAATGGCCAGCACGTCAGCGATGACCGACTCGATCGAACGGGTATTGAAGTAATTGGTGTCGGGGTCGTAGTCGGTGGGCGTGGCGATGATGACGAACGACGCGCCTTCGTAAGCCTCCCGGGGCTCGAGCGTCGCGCGGAAATCCAGCGCGTCGTGTGCCAATGCCTGTTCCAGCTCGGCGTCCGCGATGGGAGACCTGCGCGCATTGAGCGCTTCTACCTTAGCGGGCATGATGTCGACAGCGACAACCTCATGTTTCCGCGCAAGCAACACGCCGTTGGATAGGCCTACGTACCCGGTACCTGCAATTGCGATCTTCATCCGTGTGTCTTCTGTGGGGAGAATGGATTCAAGGAACTTCGACGTGGACTGACGGGATCCGCATGCCTTCATCGTGGAACCAGAACATCGTCTCTTGGACCAGCGACGCCTCCAGGGTGTAGCTCCCCGATGCGACGGGCGCCTTGACGTGCAGCTCCGCCTGGTCACCGGGCGCCAACTCCAACACCAGCGCTTGGCGTGCATCCCAGTCGACGGCTCGTTCGTCGCGACCGTCGGGGATGAACCGCCACGACAGCAGCACGTCGCGCCCCAGGACCTCGCGGGTCGAGAGGACGCCATCCGAGCCATTGGCCAACGTGAGCGTGAACGCAACCTGACCCGGCTGGATCGTGGTGCCAGTGATGTCCAAGCGCAGGTGTTCTGCAACACCGGACGCCACTCGCCCGGACATCCTGCTCATGCGGCCACCGGAGCAGTCCCCGAGCGGCACTAGTACTAGGCGGTGGCTAAGCGCTTCGATGGCAGGAGCAGCGAGGCCGTTGACGGCGCCGAACAGCGCGCAAACCCTTCGGGCGACTCACAGGGGCCCGACACGCCCGCGCCCTTCGGCACGTAACCCGAATAGCCGTTCACGGAGAACATCCCGTGGTCCTGCGCGTAAATCATGGCATCTAGGTCGTCAAGATACGGGGCCTCGGCCGACCTGTCGGCGAATAGGACGTCACCCTGCCGTGCAGAAGCGGGAACGCGGGCAGCGAACGCTACCTGCCGTTGTTGCCATTGGGCAAAGGTCGCATGGCCAGCCTGGAAGGTCACGGACTCGGCAGTCAGCAACACAAAGGCAACCACACAGGCCAGGGCGCCCGTCCAGGTACCGCGACGCGAGGCCAGCAGCAGGACACGCTGGAATCCGATGCCGGCAAGCAGGCCTATCGGCATCACCATGACGAGCATCACGCGTGTAACGGCACGGATGGAATCAATGCCGGGAAGATGCAGGAAGACACGATAGAGCGACACATTGCTGACGTTGAGCGTGCAGATCACCAGCACCAGCGTGGCCAAGCCGGCCAGCATGCCCAGTTCTGCATCGGCGATGCGCCGCAGGGCGAGGAGCAGCCCCACGACGGCGAACAGCAGGACGCCCAGGCCCAGGAAGAGCTGGTGCTCGTGGCGCATCGAGATGTCACCAATCGAGCCGCCGATGAACCGCGTCAGCGGTGAGAAGTCCGCGATCAGGTAGCTCCACACCCGCGGCAACATCCCCAGGATTTCGTCGCGCGGCCTGACGAACCCCTGTACCTCAGTTACCGCGTGATAGCTGCGCAGCAGGGCGAGTACTGCGATGGCAGACGCGAGCACGACGGCAAGGCTGGCCAACGTGCGCCCCAACTCGTTCCTGCCGAAACTGGCCCGGACTTGCGCTGCTAGGGTTCGGCCACGCCCCAACAGCAACCAAGCGGCCGTCATCGCCAGCAGTAGGTAGGCCGCGAAGACACCCGTGTAAATGGCACAGTAGACTTGGGCAGCGAACAGCAGGGAGCTCCAGGCCAGGGATGAGGGGCGGCCGTGCTGCAGCCATCGGGAGAAGGTTAGGAACAGCAGAGGGACGAACATCCGGAATGCGAACTGCGCATGCGCCTGCTGTGCCAGAACGGGAAGGGAAAACGCAAATACGAATGCCGCCGCTCCCGCGCCGGAAGGACGCAGCCCCAAACTACGGGCGGCGACGTAGGCGCATGCGTAGTTGAGTACGCCCCCCAGCATTAGCCAGGCCGACAATGCCTCCGAGCGATCCAGCCCCCACCAGCGGAAGGCCGCATAAGGAAGGATTGAGCCGAAATGGTTGTCGCTCAGGGCCAGTACGTTGGCCACCGGGTAGAAGAAGCCCGGGCTCCACACATCGGGCGTGGCGCCGGTCAACCAAAGGTAGACATGCTCAAGGACCACCGAGTTGAAACGGGCGTCGATAAGATCGCCGGGGACCGCCGTGAAATATGCGTTCGCCTTGAGTTGGTAGAACACGACCCCGACGAGCAGGAAGACCGAGGCAGCGAACAGGTCGTTGCGCCAGCGGCCTGCGCTCTTACTGGCACTCATAGTCGGTCACCTGCTTGCTGGAGCGGAACGGATCGGTCAGTGCATCCGTGTACTGGCCCATCAGCAGACGTTGGCGTGGAAGGAAGTTCTGTCGATAGAAACGGCTGGCGGTTGCCAAAGCCTGGCCACGGGGCGTGAGCCGCACGCAACCATCGTGGATGGCGATGGTGCCCGACTGTTCCTGCTCCGTCAGCCGCACCTCCACCAAATGGTGCTCCGGGAGGTACTCATCAGTGAACACGCGTGCGAAACCATCCTCACGGATACCGCCTCCGCGTTGTTGGATCTTCTCCAGAATATAGAAGGACAATGATCGATCAATCACAGTCGGGACGGATATGGCGAACAGGTAGCCGCCCAACAGCCAGATCGTGATCAGCTGGACTTTCTCCAGCACCGAGAACCCGGAAAGCGCGCCCCCCCCTCGTGCCGCCACGCCGACGATGAGAGCCGCCAGGAAGCCGTCGAAAATACTGGCGTACAGGACGACATCGACCTTGAACCAGCGCATGTGCACGATGTAGACGACAATCAGTGTAACGACGTACGCCAACGTCAGGAGCAACGCTTTGACCAGCTTGTTCATTTGAAGACCACCAACTTGTTTGCAAGAAAACTACAGGCCACCTGCACGCAAGTCGCCACGAGGAAGCCCAGACGGTAATCCCAGCCCGCTCGATCGGACCACAGGTAGAGCACGAGTGCATGGAGGAGCGCGATGACGGCGTAAAGCGCTACGAACCGGACACCCTGGCCGACGAAACTGCCCGAGGAGGCGCGGAAGACGAAGTAACGGCTGCCCAGGAACGACGCGGCAATGCCCACGCAGGCTGCGGCGCCATTGGCAAGTCCCGCTGATCGAAAGCCCCATACTTCCAGCGCGCAGTAGAGGACCATGAAGTGCAGCGCGGTCGCCAGCAAACCGTTGATCCCATAGCGGACGACCTCGCTGGCCAGCATGCGCTCACTCAGTGCGCGCATGCAGGATCTCGGCGATGAACGCCCTGTAGCCACCGACTTCAAGAATGCCGCCATTGCGCAGCGTTCCGGAGAGCATCAGGATGATCAGCGTCAGCGCACCGGTCTGCAGGAACACCAGCAACAGGATGCCGGTCACCAGCGAGAACCAACCCGGTGTAGCGAATCCGACCGCCTTGAGCCCGAGTGCAAGGACAGTGCCAAGCACTGACAATCCGGCGATCGCGGTGCAGGCGATGCCCACGCGTACCAGCACATCCTCGGCAAACACCATCAGCGCGAAAACCGTGCAGTGCCAGCCCAACGAAGTTCATCTTGCTCTTGCCGGCGTAGCGCGGGCCACGGTCGACAGCTACCGATGCCACCCGCAACTTGGATGTCAGCACGCAGGCCGCAACGTGCACCCAAAGCTCCTGCATCACCGCCAGGCGCTTGATCGCATGCAGCTTGGCCGCCATGAAGTTGCCGAAGCTGATGCGCCGGCCGCTGAGCATCGCGAACAACCACTTGTACACGACGTAGAACGCACGGAACTTCAAGGTTTCCACCCGGCTCTTGCGCGAGGCCACGACGATATCGACGTCGGGGGACTCCAACGCCTCCAGGAGCTCGCTGATGCTGCGCGGCGTATCTTCGCCGTCCGAGTCCATGACGACCACGCGCTGCCTATCGACGAAGTGTTCGGATACGTAGCCGATCCCGATCGCGATGGCTTTCTGATGCCCGACATTACGCCGCAGCTTCAGGACCACGCCATCGAGACCCGCAGCGGCGATCGCGGCGGCGTCCACCGGCTGCCGCACGGAGCCATCGTCGACTGCGACGATGTAGACATCATTGCCCTGGTCCCGTGCCAAAGCCCTGAACAACATGGACGAAGCCTCGACATCTTCGTAAACAGGCATCACGACGACCAGCGACGAGCTTTTCATATCCGTCATTCCTGCAAGCGCTTGCGGAAGTAGGCGATGGTCTCCTTCAGGCCGTCCTCCAGGCTCACGCGAGGCTCCCAGCCAAGCGCCGCCCGTGCCATCGAGATGTCCGGCTGGCGCTGGCGGGGATCGTCCGAGGGCAGGGGCTTGAACACGAGCTTGGAGTGGCCGCCCACCAGCCGGATGACCGTTTCGGCCAGTTCCAGCATGCTGTACTCGCCCGGATTGCCGATGTTGACCGGCCCGGTCAGCTCTGCGGGGCTGTCCATCAGGCTGATCATGCCGCTGATGAGATCGTCGACATAGCAGAAGCTGCGCGTCTGCTGCCCATCGCCATAGATCGTGATGTCATCCCCGCGCAGTGCCTGCACGATGAAGTTGCTGACCACCCGGCCATCTTCTGGATGCATGCGGGGGCCGTAGGTGTTGAAGATACGCATCACCTTGATTTCCAGCTGGTGCTGGCGCCAGTAGTCGAAGAACAGAGTTTCGGCACAGCGCTTTCCTTCGTCGTAGCAGCTGCGTATGCCGATCGGATTCACCTTGCCCCAGTAATCCTCCACCTGCGGATGGATCTCCGGATCACCGTAGACCTCGCTGGTGCTGGCCTGCAGGATGCGTGCACGCGTCCGCTTGGCAAGCCCCAACATGTTGATCGCGCCGTGGACGCTGGTCTTCGTCGTCTGCACCGGATCGTGCTGGTAGTGCACGGGGCTTGCCGGGCATGCCAGGTTGTAGATCCGGTCCACCTCGACATACAACGGGAAGGTCACGTCGTGACGCATCATCTCGAAGCGCGAGTTCGAGAGCAGGGACTCGACGTTCCGCTTGGAGCCCGTGTAGAAATTATCGACGCACAGGACTTCGTCGCCCCGTTCGACCAATCGATCGCACAAGTGCGACCCAAGGAATCCCGCACCACCTGTAACCAGTACTCGTGCCATATGCCTGCCCTAAATCTGTGATCAAGCGATCGTGTTGAAGAATTTGATGAAGACGGCCCGGAAATTCGCCTGCGAATACTTCTGGACGCTGGCACGTGCGCGGGCGGCCCACTGCGCCAGTTCGGGCGTCCCATAGAGCTTCATCAAGGAAAGGGTGCGCTCCTGGAGTTCCCTGGCGTCACTGAAGTAATAGCCATCGACGCCGTCGGTGACGACCTCGCGTGGCCCGCCCAACGGCTGCACGATGGGTACGACGCCGGCGGCCATCGCTTCGCAGGCGGTCATTCCGAAGTGTTCCAGTTTCTCGGGCTCCTGGTCACCACGCTCCCCCCAGCCCGCACCATGCCAGAAGATAGATGCCTCCGCATACTCCTGCAGCAGCTCCCGTGATCCAAGGTTTCCGAGAATACGGATCGGATAGCCCTCCGCCAGTGCGTTGACCTTCTGGAAGTAGCGGCGATGCTCCTCGCTTTCCGCATGGACGCTGCCGGCGAGATGGTACTCCCAACCCTCCGGCACGAGGCCCTTGTCGTGCATTTGCCGGAAAGCAGTGATCATCTCGATATGCTTTTTGTTGTGGCCGCCGGAGAAGAAGCGGCCGACACTCAGAATGACCTTCTTCTTGTTCGACAGGTCCACCGAGCCGAAGCGCTCCACGTCGATTGGCGGAGGAAGCACCACGGCATCACGCGCCCAGCGCTTGCGAATCCACGCTGCCGTGAATTCAGAGTTCGCCATCGGATCTTCGTAACTGTCGATGAACGGGCGCCGACTGGACGCCACGCCACGACGCAGCGTGCGCTGCGCCAAACTCGACATACGCGAAAGCCAAGGGTGTCCGGTACGATCAAATCTTCCCGCCGCACGCTGAAAAAGCCTGGGAAGCGGCGCGGCCTCGATGAGTTCATGGGGAAAGAATGCCAGGTACAGCGATTTTCTGGCCTGCGGGACCATCGAAGAGCAGTAAGTGGAATTGATGAATACATCGTACCCGGCCGAGCGTGGCGCGAGCTCGCTGCAGGAGGAGCCGGGCCACTCGACCCAGTGTGCCCCCGCCAAGTTGAGGTTCATCCTGCTACTGAACTCTGCTTCGTCGACGGGGCCGACGCGGATCAGGTCCACCTGGTGGCCTTCGGCCAGCAGGATCTCCGCGATCGTGCCGACGTGTTTTTCACCGCCGCCCATCGTGGCCCAGTAACGATTATAGATGCCTACTTTCATGCGGGGACGGCCCCGATGCGATCCTTGCAGGACGGCAGGCCGCCCCAACGTTGCCGCAGTACGACTGGAAGCAGCTTGAACAGGTCACGCTGGATGCGCAGACGCAGCCCGAACTCCGCGTTCAGGCGCTTGTCAGTGAAGCCGCGACGCGCTGCCGCGACTGCAGAGCGCAGGCATCTCAGTACTTCCCTTCCGTAGGCCCGGCCCGCGACGGCGGCCGGGGCATGTTTGATCTTGATCAGCACATGATTCCTGGAGACGTGGAAAACAAAGACTGGCGACCATTCGACGCTGGATCCCGTATGCACATGGCGTACGACGCTGGCCGGCACGTAACGCAGGCGCCCCCCGCCCTTGCGCAGGCGCCAGCTCAGGTCGGTGTCCTCGTAGTACATGAAAAAGTTCGAATCAAAGAGCCCCGCCTGTACCAGAGCAGAGCGGCGCATGAGCATGGCGGCGCCACAAAGGGCCTGCATGTCCTCCGGCTCATCATACTGACCACGGTCGTCCTCGTAGATTCCACGGTCACCCGCCTCGCCATTGCCATCGAGCAGCGTGCCAGCGTTATTGATGACGTCACAGGCAGCGCCATCGAGCAGGGCGGCCGGGCAAGTAAACACATGCTTTGCATAATCCGCTGCAAGAACACCCGTGCCCAGCACCGTACCCGCGAGGCTCACCGTGAATTCACGGCCCGCTGCGGCATTCGTCCCGGAGACATCCAACTCAAGAACATACCGTCCATCAACCGGATCCGGCGGTAGCGGCAGGCGGATCGTGCCCCGCCCGCTCGTCCAGCGCACGCTCCGGTCTCCGTGCTGTTCCCTGCCCCAGAAGCCCTCCCCGTACAAAGGCTTCTTGTAGCCACTTTCGACAAAACCACTGGCTTCGTCAACAAGCATCCCAAGCTCGCGCGTATCGCTGGACTGGCCCCCCGCACTGGGCTGGAACGGCAGGCTTTCTATCGTCAGCTCGACGTATCGCCGGAAGAACAGGATCTTTGAACCCGCCGCCGTGACATCCGGCTCGTCCATCAGTGCCCGGACAAGCGCCGACAACCAATCGGGATCAACGACGGTGTCGTTGTTGATCAGGCCGATCAGGTCGCCACGAGCCACTTGCATCCCAAGGTTGTTGCCTCCTGCGAATCCAAGGTTGCCTCCCGACTCCACGATCCTTACCCACGGGAAGGCGGAGCGGACGAAGTCCACCGAGCCGTCAGACGAGGCATTGTCCACCATGACGACCTCATAGCGCGGATAGTTCAAGGCGCCAAGGCTCGCCAACAAGGGCTGGAGATAACGCATGCCGTTGTAGTTGACTACGATCAGACTGACCAAGGGCAACATGCCGGTCCAATCGCCCGCGCCTCCCGCGCCAGCACCATCGTCGGAATCGATCGCCAGCGACCCAGCACCATGCCCTGCCGGCACCGTCGCCGGCGCGGCTTCCATGCGGGCCGTCGGCCCCGCGCTGTCGCCGCCTGCGGTACCAGCACCACGGGCATCCTCATACTCCCGAGCGACTTTCCTGAGCTCTGCCTCCCAGGCAGCGTCCTTGTCGGCCAGCGCTTGGTCACGCTCGGCCGCTATGCGGCTTATCTCGGACCGGTAATCGGCAGCCACCTGCTCGACCCGCGCTTCCCACGCCACATCCTTGTCGCGCAGCATACCGTCGCGCTCTTGGCCAATACGTGATATCTCCCGCCGGTAATCGTCCGCGACCTGCTGCACGCGCGATTCAAAATAGCCGGGAACTTCAAACACGGAGTCCGGCAAGCTGGGCAAGGCTCCGGCGGACGCCAGTACGATGAAATAGACCGGCTCGCGCGGCATGCTGCCCGAGCGGACGCTCTCCAGCCCTTCGCTCTCGGTCCAGTAATGGATTCCTGGCGCTACCGGCTCGGCCGCGCCACCGCCATCGGCAACGCGGCCGATCATGGAGGCCATCGTGGTGCGCTGCCCGAGCAGTCGGTAGTTGGGGAAGTAATCCCCCACCAGCGCCTCCAGTTCCTGCCTGTAGAGCTCCTTGACGTGGAACTCATTGCGGAAACCAGGACGATCGGAGTACTCGTAGCGATCCGGGCTGGACATCATGAGCACGCCACCAGGACGCAGCACTCTCACGATCTCCGCCATCATCTCCTGGTGCTGGTTGTGGTGCTCGATGGTCTCGAAGCTGACCACCACATCCACGCTCGCATCGGGCACCGGGATGGCGGCGCACGAGCCGAGCTTGAACTCCAACCCCTCGCGCGGATAGGTCGCTGCCGCATGCGCCACCGCCACGGCATCGATGTCCACGCCGGTGACACGCGCCGCACCGATCGACAGGAGGGCAGATCCATATCCTTCGCCGCAGGCGATATCCAGAACATCCTTGCCGGCGACAATGCGCGATGCGAGCTGGTAGCGGTGGTAGTGCTCCATCTCGATTTCGCCGCTAACGCCCGGCAGAAACCGTTCGCCGGTGAAGCTCATCTCGCCGTCAGGCACCTGGGAACGATCATGGCTCACGACGTTGCCTCCAGTTCAATAGTTCGCATTGGCACACCAAATAGCCCCAGGCAGACGGCGCTGGACTGCACGTGGAGGATCAGCGCATCGTGCACCCACTCGTGCTGGACATGGTCGGCCTGGGTGCCCTCGGCGATGGCTGGGGAAATGCTGTATTCGCCCGCTGGAAGTACCGGAAATCTGAAATCAAACGTCGCCACGACCTCGCCGTTGCGCGGAACCACGATGGCACGGTCGCGGTGCGCCAGGTATGTGTTGTCGGCAAAGATTATCTGCCCCAGCTTGTCCTTCACGACGAACCCCACGATGGGCCGGCTGATCTGTTCGTTGGCGCGCGATGATCCGAAGCTTGACGTCCTGCCCGCCTATCGCCCAGTTCACCTTCTGGCCCTGCGCATCCAGTAGATGCACCGCGGTGATGCGCGCAGCGCCCGTCCCGAACGAAGCACGGTTCTCGTCGAACTGGAAGACCTCGATGTCGTTCCGGAGCATCGACGCATCGATGAGCGTCTGTCTCATATCCACATAGGCGGGTTCCGCGGTCAACTCCAACGGGGAAGGCTGGCCATCCGCGGACGTGTCTTCGACTTCGACTTCGCCTCCACCGCCTTCGACCAGAGCAGTCTCTGCCATGCTGCCATCCTCCGGTTCGAACAGCGACGCCAGGTACTCCTGCGACAGTTCCTTGGGCGCGCCGTTCATGCGCATGACACCCTTGTCGAGCCAGATTGCGCGCTCGCACAGGTTGATGATGGCCCCCATGTCGTGGCTGCAGAAGAGCAGCGTCCCTCGCTTCATGAAAGAGCGCAGGAAACGCATGCACTTCTGCGTGAAGTAGGCATCTCCCACCGAGAGCGCCTCATCCACGACCAGGATATCGGCGTCGACGTGGGCGATCACGGAAAACGCAAGCCGCACGACCATGCCGCTGGAGTAAGTTTTAACCGGTTGGTCGATGAAATCCGGGATGCCGGAGAAGGCCACGATGTCGTCGTAGCGTTCCTCCATCTGCTGGGCCGTCAGCCCGAACAGCGCTCCGCTCAACATGATGTTCTCGCGACCGGTGAACTCCGGATTGAAGCCCGAACCCAGCTCCAGCAACGCGGCGATGCGGCCCGTGGTGCTCACCTGTCCGCTGGACGGCGTCAGCGTGCCGCAGACAAGCTGCAGGAGCGTCGACTTTCCGGAGCCATTGCGTCCGATGATTCCAACGGTCTCGCCGCGACGGACCTTGAAGGAAACGTCCCTCAGTGCCCAGAACTCACGGTGGTACTGCTTCGGTTCGCCACCCAGCGCCCGATCAAGCACCGGCAGGACGAACTGCTTGAGCCGGTCCTTGGGATCGGCGTAGATCTCGTAATACTTGCCCAACCCGGTCACTTCGATGGCGAGTTCGGGCTGGCCCGGATTTTCACATGACATCGGCAAACCCCTTGCGCATCTTCTGGAACACGGCGAACCCTGCGAAAGCAACGAGCAGCGCGATCGACAGGTATGCCGCCAGGCCGACGAAATCAGGGAGCTTGCCCCACACCAGCACTTGGCGCGATTGCTCCATGATGAAGGTAAGCGGGTTGAGCAGGAAGAGTTTCTGGTATTTCTCTGGCCACGCCGATTGCGGATAGAACACCGGCGACAGGAAGAGCATTGCAGTGGTGACGAACGTGGTGGTCTGCTTCAGGTCTCGGATGAACACGCCCAGCGCGGCGAGTATCCAAGTTATCCCCACAGCCATCACCAGCAATGGCGCCAACACCACGGGGAACAACAGCGCATGCCAATGGAGGCCGCCATTGCAGATCAACAGGCCCACCAGCAGCACCAAGGCGCTTGCCAGCGTATGGAACAGCGCGGAGCCGAGGCTGATCACCGGCAGCGCTTCAAGCGGGAAGACGACCTTCGTAACGTAATTCGTGTTCTCGAAGATCATGCCCGGCGCACGATTCACCATCTCGGCGAAGAAGCCATGGATGATGACGCCGACGAACATCACGAGCGCGAACTGGGCCCGACTGTCCCCTACCTGGCCATGCCAGCGGGCCTTGAAGATCACTGCAAAGACGAAGGTGTAGATGAGCAGCATCAACAGCGGATTGATCAGTGTCCATAACAAGCCGCCGAACGATCCCTTGTACTTGTTCTGGACGTCGCGTTTCCCGAGCAGCCAGATGATGCCGCGATTGCTCCAGAGTGACCGGAGCATGGCAGCAGGTGTTATCGCATTCATGACGCGTGTATTCCAGTTGGCAGTCTGATTCCCATGGGGTGGCGTAGGCAGGCTCAGGTCGCCGCGTTCCCGCCCAACGCCCGTTCCAGATCCACCTGCAGATCCCCCAACTCCTCCACACCCACGCTCAGCCTTACCAGCGCGTCGCTGATGCCCAGCTGCTCCCGCCGCGCGACCGGAATCGAGGCATGCGTCATCACCGCCGGGTGGTTGACCAGGCTTTCCACGCCGCCCAGCGACTCGGCCAGAGTGAACAGTTCGGTCTTCTCGCAGAAGCGCTTGGCCGCCTCGAAACCGCCCTTGAGCACGATCGAAACGATGCCGCCGTAACCGGCCATCTGCTTGCCGGCCAGCTCATGCTGCGGGTGCGAGGCCAGGCCCGGGTAGATCACTTTTTCCACGGCCGGGTGCTTCTCCAGCCACTGTGCCAGGGCCAGCGCATTGGCGCAGTGCGCCTTCATGCGCAGCGGCAGGGTCTTCAGGCCACGCAGGGCCAGGAAGCTGTCGAACGGGCCCTGCACGCCACCCACCGAGTTCTGCAGGAAGGCCATCTGCTCGGCCAGTTCGGCGTTGTCGCCGACCACGACCATGCCGCCGACCATGTCCGAGTGGCCATTGAGATACTTGGTGGCCGAATGCAGGACCAAGTCAGCGCCCAGCTCCAGCGGGCGCTGCAGCATCGGCGAGGCGAAGGTGTTGTCGACGACGACGATCAGGCCATGGCGCTTGACGATGGCAGCGACCGCGGCGATGTCGACGATCTTCAGCATCGGGTTGGTCGGGGTCTCGATCCACACCATCTTCGTCTTCGGCGTGATGGAGGCCTCGAACGCGGCCAGATCGGTCAGGTCGACGAAGCTGAAATCCAGCCCGGCGGTGCGGCGACGCACGCGCTCGAACAGACGGAAGCTGCCGCCGTAGATATCGTCCATTGCCACCACATGGCTGCCGGCGTCCAGCAGCTCGATCACGGTCGAGCTGGCCGCCATGCCCGAAGCGAAGGCGAAGCCACGGGTGCCGCCTTCCAGCGACGCCACGCAACGCTCATAGGCGAAGCGGGTCGGGTTGTGGGTACGCGAGTACTCGAAGCCCTGATGCTCGCCCGGGCTGGACTGGGCGTAGGTCGAGGTGGCGTAGATCGGCGGCATCACCGCGCCGGTGCTGGGGTCGGGCGACTGGCCACCGTGGATGGCCAGGGTAGCCAGGGCCAGGGCGCGATCCTGGGAAGTTGCGTTGGACATGTTCTTTCCTGAGGGGCGCCGACGCACGGCGCCATCGAAGGTGCGGAAGTCTACCAGCGCGGCCTTAACGACCTTTGACGCGGATAAACCAGGATTCAGCGGTGAACGTCGGCGATCAGCGGCTTACTGCACGCGACGGCGCAGATAGTTCAGCAGGTCGATACGGGTGATCAGGCCCAGGAAGGCGTCGCCGTCCATCACGATCGCCACCTGGCCGCGGTCGAACACCGGCAGCAGCGCCTCGATCGGCGACTTCACGTCCAGCCGGTCCAGCTTGCTGACCATCGCGGTGGCGACGGTGTCGCGGAAGCGTGCCTCATCGCCATACACGTGCAGCAGCACGTCGCTTTCGTCGACGATGCCGACCAGCTGCTCGCCGTCCATCACCGGCAGCTGCGACACGTCGTACAGCTTCATGCGCTGGTAGGCAGTGGTCAGCAGGTCGTTCGGACCGATCACCACGGTGTCGCGCTGGCCGTAAGGGCGCAGGATCAGGTCGCGCAGGTCGCCGTGCTGCGGGCGCTGCAGGAAACCGTTGTCCAGCATCCAGTAGTCGTTGTACATCTTCGACAGGTACTTGTTGCCGGTATCCGGCACCAGCACCAGCACCTTCTTCGGCGTGGTCTGCTCCTTGCAGTACTTCAGGCCGGCGGCCAGCAGGGTGCCGGTGGACGAACCACCCAGGATGCCTTCCTTGCCCAGCAGTTCGCGTGCGGTGTGGAAGCTCTCGGCATCGCTGATGGCATAAGCCTTCTTGACGCGGCTGAAATCGGAGATCGACGGCAGGAAGTCCTCGCCGATGCCTTCCACCAGCCAGCTGCCCGATTTGTCGTTCAGATTGCCGTCGTTGATGTACTCGGCCAGGATCGAACCGACCGGATCGGCCAGCACCAGTTCGGTCTTCGGCGACAGCTTGGCGAAGGCACGCGACAGGCCGGTCATGGTGCCGGAGCTGCCGCAGCCGAACACGATGGCGTCAAGGTCGCCGCCCATCTGCTCGAGGATTTCCGGGCCGGTACCGAATTCATGCGCGGCCGGATTGTCCGGGTTGCCGAACTGGTTGATGAAGTAGGCGCCCGGGGTCTGCTCGGCGATGGTCTTGGCCAGGTCCTGGTAGTACTCCGGATGGCCCTTGGCCACGTCAGAGCGGGTCAGGCGCACTTCGGCGCCCATCGCCTTCAGATTGAAGATCTTTTCCCGGCTCATCTTGTCGGGAACGACCAGAATGAGCTTATAGCCCTTCTGCTGGGCCACCAGCGCCAGGCCCAGGCCGGTGTTGCCAGCCGTGCCCTCGACCAGGGTGGCACCGGGCTTCAGGTCGCCGCGCTTTTCCGCCGCCTCGATCATCGACAGGCCGATGCGATCCTTGATCGATCCGCCCGGGTTGGCGCTCTCCAGCTTCAGGTAGAGCTCGCAGACGCCGGTGTCCAGGCGCTGGGCCTTGACGATCGGGGTCTGGCCGATGAGTTCGAGGACGGAAGAATGGATGGGCATTCGGAGGACTTTCGGTTCGCGCCGCACAGGGCCGGACCGATGATTATCCGACGGATGGCGATGAAAGTCAGGTCGGCAGGGCCGCAGCCCGTCCACCGTAAAAAGAGATGCGGACAGCCCCGGATCGACGAGGAGACCGGTACCGCCCGCATCGATGAGCTGTGCCTGCAGGCCAAGGCACCACGGCCTGTGGTGCCTTGGCGCGGCCGCCTCATCGGCGGTGCCGCGATGCCGGGGCAGGAGCGCCCGGCGGGGCCATCGATGGCCGGGTCACGCCGTTCCGGGCGTGACGGGGTGCGTCAAAGCGTGGGGGACGTCATTGGGAGCGGTGTTTCGTACATTCGCAGAAGTCGTTGCTTGGCCAGCAGCTTCTCGCGCTTCATGCGACCCAGGGTGACATCATCGATCGGGAGTACACCCAACTCCGCGTCCATGCACTTCTTGTTCAACTTGCGGTGCTGGTCATGGAGTGCCCTGAACTCCGGATCACGCGCGCGACGGGCGTCGATCTCGCTCTGGGGCTGATCTTCAAACATGATGGACCTCCTTCGACAGATACACGAACGCCCCGGCCGCAAGGCACGGGGCGTTGTTCATGGAGGAGCGCCGGTCGATGGCCACCTGGACGCCTGCAACGACCTGCGGCACTGGCCTGCGCACGTCGATCTGCTGCGGTTCGCGCCCTGTTTGCATCGGCCCGGCCCTCCCATCGTCCGGTCCGCGGCATTGCGTCCCGGACGATTGACCCTACGCCTGCTCAAGGCGGGGTACAAGACCCCTGCGGCAAAAAGACCGAACCCCGCCGGGGCGGGGTTCAGGCTGAATGCTCATTGCAACGAAAAACAAACAATATCAAGCAATTACGGGGCGATGATGACCTCGGCCGAGCGTGCCCGGGTGGACGCCGCCTTCTTGCCGCTGAGCTGGATCCGGTTGCTCGCGACACCCGCCGCGACCAGGGCATCGCGCAGGGCCTCGGCACGCTTCTGACCGACCCCGTTGGCGCTGTCATAGGCCTCGATGCGCAGGCGGCCCTTCTTGCCGATGTTCAGGTACTCGGCCAGTGCCTTGGTCTGGTTGCGGGCCCCACCGGACAGGCTGGCGGCGCCAGCGGCAAATGCGTCACCATTGAAGGTGAAGACTTCGCCACGGCCATCGAACTTCGAACCCGGCAGCTTCTGCCCGGATACCAGCTCGGCTTCCTCGCGGGCCAGCTTGGCGGCGTTCTGCTGGGCGGCGCTGAGGCGCTGCTGCTGCTTGCCGGCCACGCTGGTCAGGGCATTCTCGGCATCCTGGCGGGCCAGGGTCTCGGCCTCGGCGGCCTGGCGCAGGCGCTCAGCCTCCTCGGCCTGCATCTGCGCCTGCATGCGCAGCTGCTCGGCCTCCTGGCGGGCACGGGCGGCATCGCGGCGGCTGGCCTCGATCAGCAGATCACTGCGGGTGCGCTCGAGGCGATCGACCTCACGCGCGGCCAATGCGGCACGCACGGCAGTCTCGGCAATCTCCACCCGGCGCTCGGCCAGGTAGGTGGCCAGCTCCTGGTCGCGGCGCTTGGCCTTGTCCAGGGTGGCGATGGCCTGCTGGGCCTGCATGCGCTCGAAGGCGCCCAGCTCAGCCGTGTCGGGATTGGCCTGGATGGCCATCAGACGCTGGCTCAGCTGCGCCACCATCGGGTTGTCGGCGGCCAGGGCCAGGGTCGGCAGCGTCAGCAGGGCAGCCAGGGTTGCGGCAGTCATCGGCTTCACCGGCGGTCCTCCCCGGTCGACAGCTGGCGTTGCAGCTGGTTGACCTCGTTGCGGCGCAGTTGCAGCTGCGCGGTGACGGTGGCTTCCTCGCTGCGGGCGCGGGCCAGGTCGGCATCGGCAGCGGCGCGCAGGGCGATCGCCGGGGCGTTCTTGCGCTCACGGCGGTCGCCGGCAGCACGCTGGGCCTGTTCCAGCCCCTGCCGGGCCAGCCCGATCAGGTCCGGGGCGTACTGGTCGGCGTCGGCCTGGGTGGCCTTGTCGACCGCCTGCCGGGCCTGGGCCAGTTCCAGTGCGCCGTCCTGCGCCCAGGCGGGGGCAGACAGTGCGAATGCAAACGCCATCACATACAGGCCATGGCGCATTCGTGCGAAGCTAAGTCGTTTCATTGGGGAGGCCGTACCGGTTGTCGGTTCACGGCCATTGTCGTCAAGCCGACACCGTGCTTGCAACGGGCGTCGGCCGTTTCGTTGGGGAAAATTCGCAATGGATATCGGCTACTTCCTGAAGCTGATGACCGAAAAGAACGCTTCGGACATGTTCCTGACCACCGGAGCACCGGTCTACATCAAGATCGAGGGGAAGCTTTATCCGCTGGGCAACACCGGCCTGCCGCCGGGCATGGTCAAGAAGATCGCCTACTCGCTGATGGACGAAGGCCAGGTGCCGCAGTTCGAGCGCGAGCTGGAGCTCAACATGGCCATCGCCCTGCCCGATGCCGGGCGCTTCCGCGTCAACGTGTTCAAGCAGCGGGGCGAAGTGGGCATGGTCATCCGCGCCATCCGCAGCCGCATCCCGAGCATCGAGGAGCTGAACCTGCCGCAGGTACTGAAGGACGTCATCATGACCCCGCGCGGGCTGGTGCTGGTGGTGGGGTCCACCGGTTCCGGCAAGTCCACCTCGCTGGCGTCGATGATCGACCACCGCAACAGCACCACCACTGGTCACATCCTCACCATCGAGGACCCGATCGAGTACCTGCACAAGCACAAGATGTCGATCGTCAACCAGCGCGAGGTCGGGCTGGACACCCATGCCTTCCACAACGCGCTGAAGAACGCGATGCGTGAAGCGCCGGACGTGATCCTGATCGGCGAGATCCTGGATGCGGAAACGATGGAGGCAGCGATCGCCTTCGCCGAAACCGGCCACCTGTGCCTGGCCACCCTGCACTCCAACAACGCCGACCAGACCATCGAG
The DNA here is from genome assembly GCF_056481145.1 of Stenotrophomonas sp. 93052_Sma. NCBI lineage: Bacteria > Pseudomonadati > Pseudomonadota > Gammaproteobacteria > Lysobacterales > Lysobacteraceae > Stenotrophomonas > Stenotrophomonas sp. 93052_Sma. The sequence continues at coordinate 653,673 of NZ_CM151134.1, read as the reverse complement.
CGCATCCTCAACTTCTTCCCGGAAAGCGCGCACAAGAACGTGCTGATGAACCTGGCGCTGAACCTGCGTGCGGTGATCAGCCAGCGCCTGGTGAAGAACAAGGAGGGCCGTCGCCTGCCGGCCACCGAGGTGCTGATCAACACGCCGATGATCCGTGACCTGCTGCGTCGCGGCCAGGTGCACGAGATCAAGGCGGCGATGGAAGGCTCGCTGGAGGAAGGCATGGAGAGTTTCGACCAGTGCCTGTTCCGTCTGGCCAAGGCCGGCATCATCGAGCAGGAGGAAGCGCTGCGCGCGGCCGACTCGCGCGATGGCCTGGCCCTGAAGTTCCGCCTGTCCGAAGGCAGCAGCGGCGAGCACGACCCGTATGCGGATTTCTCGGCCGGGCAGCCAAGCATCACTCACGGGTTCTGACCGCACGAAAAAGGGGACGGTGGGGATTAAGTCGTAAGTGCATTTACGACTTAATCCCCACCGTCCCCTTTTTCTGAAGAATTCAGGGGCGGTCTCATCCAATGAGACCCCTCATCCGTAGGTTTCCTCAATGGAAACCATCCGCAAGCTGGCCATCCTGGCCGATGCCGCCAAATACGACGCCTCCTGCGCCTCCAGCGGCTCGGGCAAGCGCGATTCGCGCGCCAGTGGCGGCATCGGCAGCACCGAGGGTATGGGCATCTGCCACAGCTATACACCCGATGGCCGCTGCGTTTCATTGCTGAAGATCCTGCTGACCAACTTCTGCGTCTACGACTGCGCCTACTGCGTGAACCGGGTCTCCAGCAACGTAGCCCGTGCACGTTTCAGCGTGGACGAGGTGGTCGCACTCACCCTGGACTTCTACAAGCGCAACTACATCGAGGGGCTGTTCCTGTCCAGCGGCATCATCCGCAATGCGGACTACACCATGGAACAGATGGTGGAAGTGGCCCGGCAGCTGCGCGAAGAACACCGCTACGCCGGCTACATCCACCTCAAGACCATTCCCGAGGCCTCGCCGGAACTGCTGGCCAGTGCCGGGCGCTATGCCGACCGCCTGTCCATCAACGTGGAACTGCCGACCGAAGCCGGCCTGAGCGCCTTGGCGCCGGAGAAGACGGTGCATTCGATACGCGGCGCGATGGGCGAACTACGCTGGCGCATCGAGGAAGCCAAGGAGGCGCGCAAAGCCCCCGCAGCGGTGGCGCCGAGGGCCAGCCGCAGTCCACACCCTCCCCGTTTCGCACCCGCCGGGCAGAGCACGCAGATGATCGTCGGCGCGGACGGGGCCAACGACCAACAGATCCTGGCCAGCGCCGATGCGCTGTACGGCAACTATCGGATGCGCCGGGTGTACTACTCCGCGTTCAGCCCGATTCCGGACGCCAGCCGGCAGCTGCCACTGCAACCGCCTCCGCTGCAGCGCGAACATCGCCTCTACCAGGCCGACTGGTTGCTGCGTTTCTACGGTTACGGCGTGGATGAGATTACCGATACCACCCAGGACGGCATGCTCGACCTGGACATCGACCCGAAAATGGCTTGGGCGATCCGTCACCCCGAGCGCTTTCCCGTGGATCTCAACCGCGCGCCGAAGGAAATGCTGCTTCGCGTACCCGGGCTGGGCGTGCGCAACGTGAAACGGGTGCTGATGGCACGCCGCCACGGTCGCCTGCGGGTTGCCGATGTAGCACGCCTGAAGGCACCGATGAGCAAACTGCTTCCGTTTGTGCAGCTGGCTGACCACCATCCACGCAAATCGCTGGACGATCCGGCGGCGCTGCGCGCGCAGTTGGCCCCACCGCCTCGTCAGGGATCGCTGTTTGATGCACCGCCCGCCGCCTGACGCGCAGCGCTGGTCGCTGCGGGTGGACCCGCAGTGGTCGCTGCAGGCCTGGCGCGACGCTGCGCGCGAAGCGTTGCTGCGAGGCGTGGCCCCGCCTCAGCTGGACTGGCTGGAAGGGAGCGAAACGTCGTTGCTGGATGCGCCGGCCGTGCAGCGGGCGCCGATGCTGGCTGATGCCAGTGCACCCAACGTGCCCCGCGATTTCCTGGAACTGGCGGCCACCTGCCTGTGCCATCGCGACCCCCAGCGACTGGCCTTGCTGTATCGCCTGCTGTGGCGCATCGTCCATGGCGAGCGTTCGGTGCTGAGCAACCCCGCCGACGCCGATGTCCTGCGCGCAACGGCGCTCGCCCAGGCCGTCCGCCGTGACACGCACAAGATGAAGGCATTCGTGCGCTTCCGCGAGGTGCCTGGCCAGCCTGATGCGTTCATCGCCTGGTTTGAGCCACAGCACCACATTGTCGACCGGGTCGCGCCCTTCTTCGCGCGCCGCTTCACCGGCATGCGCTGGGCGATCCTCACGCCTTCGCGCAGCGTCGCATGGGATGGGCAGGCGCTTGCCTTCGGCCCCGGCGCACGGCGCGAGGATGCCCCGGCCGAGGATGCGCGCGAATCACTGTGGCAGACCTACTACGCCAACATCTTCAATCCGGCGCGACTCAATACACGGATGATGATGCAGGAGATGCCGGCAAAGTACTGGCGCCACCTGCCGGAGGCCCAGCTGCTGCCACGCCTGGTGCGCGATGCGGCCGACCGCGTGCAGGAAATGCATGACCGTCCCGCGCAGGCGCCGCAGCGCAGGATCCCCCTGCGTGCAGGTGTTGCGATGCCAGCAGCGGATGCCAGCAGTCTGGAGAATCTGCGCGGACAGGCCAGCACCTGCCGCCAGTGCCCGCTGTGGGAGCAGTCCACGCAGACCGTGTTCGGGCAGGGGCCTGCAGACGCCCGCATGATGCTGATCGGGGAACAACCTGGCGACACCGAGGATCTGCGCGGACAGCCGTTCATGGGTCCTGCCGGTCAGCTACTGGACCGTGCGCTGACCGAACTGGGAATCGATCGCGCGACGCTGTACCTCACCAACGCGGTGAAGCACTTCCATCATGAACGGCGCGGCAAGGTACGGCTGCACAAACGACCGGAAAGCCGGCACATCCAGGCCTGCCGCCCCTGGCTGATGGGCGAGATCGCGCGCGTGCGGCCCCAGGTGATCGTGTGCCTCGGCGCAACCGCGGCAGCCTCGGTATTCGGCCGTGATTTCGACCTGTCACGTGACCGCGGACGCTGGCACACCCTCGAGGACGGCACCCGCGGCTATGCCACGGTGCACCCGGCATGGGTATTGCGGCAGACCGACGATGCGCGCCGCGAGGATGCCTATCGGCTGTTCCGCGATGATCTGGCCCGATTGCAACAAAAAGGGGACGGAGGGAATTAAGTCGTAAGTGCACAAACGACTTAATCCCCTCCGTCCCCTCTACTTTCAGGCGGCGTCGGGCTGGTTTTCCGGGCGTGCGCGGTCGAAGGCGTCCACTGCCTGGCACGCCGCTTCGATGCGGCGCAGGGTCGGGTACGGCGTCAGGTCCAGGCCGAAGCGATGCGCGTTGTACAGCTGCGGCAGCAGGCAGATATCGGCCAGGCCGGGACGGTCACCGTGGCAGAAGGTGCCCGTCGCGCTGCTGTTGGCCAGCATCGCTTCCATCGCAGTGAAACTCTCGGCGATCCAGTGCAGGGTCCACTGCGTGCGGGCGTCGGCCGGCAGCTGCAGGGTGCGCTCCAGGTACTGCATCACCCGCAGGTTGTTGATCGGGTGGATATCGCAGGCCACCAGCTGGGCCAGCGCACGCACCCGCGCACGGCCGGCGGCATCGGCCGGCAGCAGCGGCACCTGCGGGAAGCGCTCGTCCAGATACTCCAGGATCGCCAGCGACTGGGTCAGTGCATGCCCGTCATGCAGCAGGGTTGGCACCAGCTGCTGCGGATTGAGCGCGCGATAGGCGTCAAGGTGCTGCTCGCCACCATCGCGTACCAGGTGCACCGGCCGGGCTTCCCAGGCCAGGCCCTTCAGCTCCAGACCGATGCGCACGCGGTAGGCGGCGCTGGATCGCCAGTAGGTGTACAGCACGATGCCGTCGTCGACCGGGATCTCCATCGCCGCCTCTCTGCTCAGGGCCTGGTCGCCTGTTCGATGCGCTGCTCGATCGCACCGAAGATGCTGTTGCCGGCGGCATCGAGCATCTCGATGCGGACCACGTCGCCGAAGGACATGAACGGCGTGCTCGGCTTGCCGTCGCGCAGGGTCTCCACCACGCGCTGCTCGGCGAAGCACGAGGCACCCTTGCTGGTGTCTTCGTTGGCGATGGTGCCCGAGCCAACAATGGTGCCGGCGCTGAGCGGACGGGTCTTGGCCGCATGCGCGACCAGCTGGGCGAAGTTGAACTGCATGTCCACGCCGGCTTCCGGCGCGCCGAACCACTGGCCGTTGATGTGGGTCAGCAGCGGCAGGTGCACCTTGCTGTCCTGCCACGCGGCGCCCAGCTCGTCGGGGGTGACGAACACCGGCGACAGCGCCGAGCGCGGCTTGGACTGCAGGAAGCCGAAGCCCTTGGCCAGCTCGCCCGGAATCAGGTTGCGCAGCGAGACATCGTTGACCAGGCCGACCAGCTGGATATGGCCTGCGGCCTGTTCCGGGGTGGCGGCCATCGGCACGTCGTCGGTGATCACCACGATCTCTGCTTCCAGGTCGATGCCATAGTCCTCGCTGACCACCTTGACCGCGTCGCGCGGACCGTAGAAACCGGCGCTGGTCGCCTGGTACATCAGCGGGTCGGTGTAGAAGCTCTCCGGCACCTCGGCGCCACGGGCGCGGCGCACGCGCTCGACATGCGGCAGGTAGGCGCTGCCATCGACGAACTCATAGGCACGCGGCATCGGCGCGGCCAGCGCCTGCGGGTCCAGGTCGAACACGCCATCGGCGTCGCCCGCGTTGAGCGATTCGTACAGGGCGTTCAGGCGCGGCGCGATGTGGCTCCAGTCCTCCAGGGCCTGCTGCAGGGTGGCGGCAATGCCGGTGGCGCGCACGCCGTGGCGCAGGTCACGCGAGACGACGATCAGGGTGCCGTCGCGGCCGCCTTCCTTCAAAGAACCAAGCTTCATGGGTGGGTGTCCGGAGTCGTGGGCAAACAAGTTTCAAGTGTAATCAAATCTGCGTCGACGCCAAGCTGCAGCGCGGCATCGGCCCACCCTACCGTAGTGGGGGGTTCGGCAGGGTTGCACCCTGCACCTGCTTCAAGCCAGGGCAACGTCAGCAGCAACAGCCGGCTCTGGGTTGTCTGTGAGCTGGGCGGGACGGTGTGGGTGGGCAGGACACGCCGTAAACCCGTCCCTGGTGGCTCGATGGCGCCATCCATGGCGCCAACGGTCCTGCCCACCCACACCGTCCCACCCCTGACAATTTCCCGATGACGGATCGAACATCCACATCATTCATCGTCGAAATCCGTCAGATATCGAAATTGATCGAATGAGATTCGACAGATCGCGGAAAACTCTCGAAGGCGGGGTGGGTCCGGTTGCGGGGGCGTGAGCCGCATGGATGCGGCGACCGAGCTTACATGGGTGAGGGCGCTTTGCTTGCGAAGCATTGCTTCGCAAGCGCCCGAACGCACAGCCGCCAGCGGCTGGGCCGGGCCCCGGAGGGGGACTTGCAGCGCCCCCCGCAACCGGACCCACCCCGCATCCCTCAGGAAACCGGCTTTTGACGTTGACGTTGACGTTGCTTCGGCCTCTGCGGGTGCAGGGCGCAGCCCTGCAGAGAGCCCCCTACCTGAACAGGCCTTTTTGCGTGAAGTCTCAAACATCGTTTAGACTTGCAGGGTCTGCAGCGGCCGTCCGTTTCCCTCCGGGACCGCCGGCGACCAGGGTCCGCCCTCTTCGCCCGCCCCCACTCCGACGCCGTTCGTCACGCATTCCAGCCTGCGCTCCGTGCCGGCTGCACCCAATTCTCGCAGCGCGGTTCACGGGAACGCTCCGAGTCAGCCGATCAGTTTGATCTGCCCCCGTCTGTCCGTTCGGACAGGCGTTTCTTGTACTTGGAGCAATCTCAATGTCTTTTGAATCGCTGGGCCTGGCGCCCTTCCTGCTGCGTGCGCTCGCCGAGCAGGGCTACGAAAACCCGACCCCGATCCAGCAGCAGGCGATCCCGCTGGCGCTGGCCGGTCGCGACCTGCTGGCCGGCGCTCAGACCGGCACCGGCAAGACCGCCGCCTTCGGCCTGCCGCTGCTGCAGCACCTGGGCACCGCCTCGCAGGAAGTGCGCAGCGGCCCGCGCAAGCCGCGCGCGCTGATCCTGGCCCCGACCCGCGAGCTGGCCACCCAGGTGCATGACAGCCTGCGCGGCTACAGCAAGTACCTGCGCATCCCCAGCGCCTGCATCTACGGCGGCGTCGGCATGGGCAACCAGCTGGACATCCTGCGCCGTGGCGTGGACCTGCTGGTGGCCTGCCCGGGCCGCCTGATCGACCACCTCGAGCGTCGCAGCATCGACCTGTCCGGCATTGAACTGCTGGTGCTGGACGAAGCCGACCGCATGCTCGACATGGGCTTCCTGCCGTCGATCAAGCGCATCCTGGCCAAGCTGCCGAAGCAGAACCGCCAGACCCTGCTGTTCTCGGCCACCTTCGAGGACAACATCCGCCAGCTGGCGCTGGAGTTCATGCGCAACCCGGAACAGATCCAGGTCACGCCGAAGAACACCGTCGCCGAAACCATCACCCATCGCGTGCACCCGGTCGATGCCGGCCGCAAGCGCGACCTGCTGCTGCACCTGCTGGCGCAGGACAGCCGCGAGCAGACCCTGGTGTTCGCCCGCACCAAGCACGGCAGCGACAAGCTGGCCACGTTCCTGGAAAAGTCGGGCATCAAGACCGCGGCGATCCACGGCAACAAGAGCCAGGGCCAGCGCCTGCGTGCGCTGGGCGACTTCAAGGCCGGCCGCGTGACCGTGCTGGTGGCCACCGATATCGCCGCGCGCGGCATCGACATCAACGAGCTGCCGAAGGTGATCAACTTCGACCTGCCGATGGTGGCCGAAGATTACGTGCACCGCATCGGCCGCACCGGCCGCAACGGCGCGACCGGCCAGGCGATCTCGCTGGTGGCGCAGGATGAAGTGAAGCTGCTGCGCGCGATCGTGCGCCTGCTGGGCCGCGACATGGACATCCGCGATGTGCCGGGCTTCGAGCTGCAGACGCCGATCCGCTGGGGCAACAGTGCGCCGGGCAAGGCCGAGCACGATACCGGCGAGCGCGCACCGCGCAAGAGCCACGCACGCCGTCCGCACGGCGATGCGCCGCGCCATGCGCATGCGGGCCCGAAGAAGGCCGGTGGTGGCCGTCGCGAGGGCGGTGGCAATGGCCAGCAGCGTGCAGGCGCCGGTCAGGGCCAGCGTCGTGGCGGTGGCGGCAATGGTGGCGGCCGTGGCCGCGGCCAGGGTGGCAACGGCGGCGGTCGCGCCGGCTGATCGCAGCTGACATGGAGGGTGCTTCCCGCTGCGCGGGGGCTATCGAGGGACGGCGCTGACGCGCCGTCCTTTTTTTTGTTGCGGGCTACCGGGTGATAAAGCACGCGGTGGCAGTACCGAGGGCGGATGGGCATGGGGGCAGCGCAGAACACGCTGTAAATACGTCCATGTAAGCTCGATGGCGCCATCCATGGCGCCAACGGTTCTGCGCTGCCCCCATGCCCATCCGCTTCAAGCATTGCCTGCACCTTCTTCTCCCGCCGGGTAGCCGGGAGAAGAAAGATCAAATTCAAATTCAAATTCAAAGGCAAAAGCCGAAGTCGCAATTCCTGGTTCTGCTTTTGCTTTCGCCCTTGCTCCCGCCTTGGGGTTCGATGCGTCCGCGCCCGCAGGAAACTGTCGAGGGGAGGCCGGGCGGGCTGCGCAGGACCGTGAGGCGCATGGATGCGCCGATCGAGCTTACATGGACGTATTTACAGCGTGTCCTGCGCAGCCCGCCCGGCCTCCCCCCCACACGCATCAATCGAGGCGCGCAAAGCCTCAACCCCGCGCTTTACTCGGATTCACCAGATTCCCGAAGAAGATCGCGTTGATCAGCAGTCGATCCGTCCCGTGCCAGTACTTGCGATGCGCCGGATCATCGGCGAACAGCACCACGTTGCCCTGCCCCTGCGCCGACACCAGCAGCCACGCGCTGCCCGCCACCCGCGTGCGATTGCGCTCGGACAGATAGCCATTCACCCGCGGCGGCGTGTCGATGCGTACCACCGTCGAGAACGGGTTAGCGCTTGGCTGCAGCGTCACCGTGTTTTCCTTGTTGATCGCCAGCTGCCGGCGTGGCACGCCAAACGCCAGCGGATGGCTGGTATCCACGTCGGCACTGAGGATGTTGCCGCTGACCCGCTCGATCGCGGCGATGTCGCGCTGGTCGCCGAACGCACGGCGGCTCTCGTCCGCGGTCTCTTCTTCCTTGCCAAGCTTCTCGCCGTCGGCGAGCTTCTGTTCGATCGCCCACTTCGAGGCACTGCCATAGGTAACCAGTGAACCACCGGCCTGCACCCAGCGCTTCAGTGCAGCCACCGCCGTGGCATCGATGCCTGTGTAGGTTCCACCGGACAGCACGATGGTGGTGTAACGATCCAGCGGTGCTTTGCCCAGCTGCTGCGGATCCAGCTTGCTGGCGGGCAACCGCAGCTGCTGGTCCAACAGGAACCAGGCCGAGCCGATCTCGGTGGCGGCCACGCCCTCGCCCATCACCAGCGCAACCGCAGGTTTGCGCAGCGCTTTGACGCCATCACTGCCGAGGTCGATGCCCTTACGGCTGCGGCCGCTGGACAGCGCGTGCACCTGCACACCGGCAGCACGCGCGGCAGACGTCACGGCTTCAAGCAACGCCGTGCCCTGCAGTGATTGCCCGGCCACCGGAATCACCAGGCTGCCGGCGGCGAAGTTGACCTCGCCCTGCGTGGTCGCGGTGGTGAACGGCTGGAATGCCGCGCGTGCATTCACGCCCTTGCCCTGCAGCGCGGCCAGCGCGCGCCCGGCATTGTAGTCGCGCCAGTCGATCGCGTAGGCGAATCCTGCCTGGCCGCCCAGCAGGGTGCTCTGCTCCGCCGGCAGCGCCGCCACGCGTGCGCCGCCGTCGATGCGGCTGCGGCTACCGGCGAAGGCCACACCGTAGGCCGGTGCAATCGCGTAGCTGGTGCTGCCGTAGAACACATCGCCCTTGATCGGCGGCGTCTCGGCAAAGATCGAATGCACCAGGCGGAACTGCGCCTGCTGCACCGGCACCACGTAGGCGCTGCCGGCATCGAAGCGCTGGCCATCGACACTGACGTCACGTTCCAGCGCGCACCTCGATGCGATGCAGCAGCAACAGTTCCAGCAAACGACGGGTCAATGCGGGGTCATGCGCATCGCCGAATACGAAGCTCTTCACCGGCTGCTGTGCGGCCTGCTTCAACGCGCTCTGGAAGAACTGCTTCTGCAGGTCGAACAGGCCGCTGCGCTCGGCTACCGCGCCGCGCACCGTGCCCAGCCCGGTAGCCACCTGGTTGCGGATGGTGAACGGGAAGGTCAGCAGGCCGTTCACCGATTCCTGCACGCGGCCGCGCGAGCTGGCCTGCTCGACGGTAACGCCGACGGCACCGTGGAAATCAGGATAGGTCGAGCCGTACACCGGCGAGAAGTTGTCGAAGTTCTCGCCGGTGTAGTACAGCGAGCCCAGCGCATCCAACGCCTGCGCGTGGTACTTGGCCAGGGTCTTGTTGAATTCATACGACGCCGCTGGAATCAGCGGGCTGTGCATGCTCTTCGGCGACGGTTCGAAGTAATAGGTGCTGTCCTTGCCCATCTCGTGGAAATCAATCTGCACGTTCGGGTACCACTGGTGGAACACCTCCACCTTCGGCCGCGAGTCCTGCTGGGTCAGGGCCAGCCAGTCGCGGTTGAGATCGGTGAAGTAGTGGTTGGTGCGGCCCTGCGGGAACGGCTCAACGTGTTCCTTGTCGGCCGGGTCGGCCGAGGCCGGATCAGAGGCCCAGGCGTTGTGCCAGTTGGCGGCACGATCACGGCCATCCGGGTTCTGCGCCGGGTCGAACAGCACCACCGCCTGCTGCAGCCACTGCTGGGTTTCGGCGCTGCGGTTGGCCACCAGGTAGTACGCCGTCAGCATCGCCGCTTCGGCACTGGAGGTCTCGTTGCCATGCACGCTGTAGCCCAGCCACACCACCACCGGGCTGTCACCGGCGGCGCTGCGCGGCTGCGCCGGATCGGCCAGGGTCGCGTGCTGCTGGCGGATCTGTTCCAGCCGCGCGTGGTTGCCTGCAGCAGTGACGGTGGCGATCAGCAGCGGGCGACCTTCATAGCTGCGGCCGATCTCGCGCACGCTGATCTTGTCCGAGCGTTTCGCAAGTTCCTGGAAGTACGCCACCAGCTGGTCGTGCCGGGTGTAACGGCTGCCGATCGGGTAGCCGAGGAACTGCTCCGGCGTGGGCACCGCTGCATCGAACGCCGCTGCGTCGGTCACCTGCGGGAAGAAGTACGCGCTCTGTGCCTGCGCCGGCTGCGGCGAGGACAGTGCGGTGGCGGCGGCAAGCAGCAACGGAAGAACGGCACGGCGATGCAAGGACACGATGACTCCCCTGGAACACAACGGCAGACAGTCGCGCGGCCGGTCCCTTCAGGTGACCGGCCGCGGCGGATGGATCAGAAGCGGTAATCGAAGCCCAGCGTGAAGTAGCGGCCACGCAGGTCGTACTGGCTGAAGTCGTACGGCGCGCGGATGCCCGGGAACGAGGCGTCGTACGGCGGCGTCTTGTCGGCCAGGTTCTGCACCTTGGCGTACACGGTCAGCTTGTCGATGCCGGTGTAAGCCAGGTACAGGTCGTACTGGCTGTAGCTGCCGACACGCTGCTGCACGGCCTTGGCGGCGGTACTGGCTTCCTGGCGGTAGCTGCTGGTGTAGTACCAGGTCACGGCTGCGTTGAAGTCGCCGTACTTCCAGTCCAGCGTGGTGGTGGCCTTGTCCTTGGGCAGGGTTGCGCCCAGGTTGCTGCCGGCGTAGTCCACCAGTGGGCCGCCGACCACGGTCGGGCGACGGTAGTCGCGCACGTGGGTGTAGGCCGAGGACACGGTGAAGTCACCCAGCGCAGCGGTCGGGATGCGCTGGCGCAGCTCGACGTCGATGCCCGAGGTCTTCAGCTCGCTCAGGTTCTGGTAGCGGTTGTAGACCGCCTGCAGCTTGCCGCGCTCATCGCGCTGCACGGCGCCGGCCACGTTGTCGTTGACCAGGGTCTGGGTGTTGTTGGTGCCGACCAGGTTGTCCAGCTGGATGCGGTAGTAGTCCACGCTCAGGTTGGTGTTGGCCCACGGCGACAGCACCACGCCGAAGTTCACGCTCTTGGTGCGCTCGGGCTTCAGTTCGTTGTTGCCGACGGTGAAGAAGGTGGGGTTCTGACGCGAGCCCGGCACGTCCGGGTCACGCGGATCGACCACGCTGCCGTAGGCGATGCTGGTGCTGTTGGAGTTCTCCGACAGCGACGGCGCACGGAAGCCCTTCGAGGCCGAGGCACGCACCAGCAGGAAGTCGAGCGGCTGCCAGCGCAGGCCGATCTTCGGCGAGAACGCATCGCCGAAATCATCGTAGTGATCGGCGCGCGGCAGCGGACAGCTCCAGCGTCGATGCCAGCGGCACGTTCACTTCGGCGTAGGCCGCACTGACCTGGCGCTTGCCGTGCACTTCGGCGATGGCCGGGCGCACCTGCAGGCCTGCGTCGATCTGCCACGGGTTGTTGGAATCGAGCTTCTCGCGGCGCCACTCGGCACCGGCGGCGAAGCCGATCTCGCCGGCCCAGGTATGGCCCAGGCTGCCGGAAATCTTCGCATCGATGCCCTGCAGCTTGGACTCGGCCGGACGCAGCGTGGCGATGTTGATCGAGTCGCGCACCGACTGCGGGGTGGCGGCCGGGTTCAGCAGGTTGTAGCTGCCCGTTGCCAGCGCATCGGCCAGCGCCCAGCGGTTGGCGAAACCGCCAGAGACACTCTCACGCTCGCTGCTGCGGCGCCGAACGCGGCCACTTCCCAGTCCCACTTCGCGGTGGTGCCACGCAGGCCGAACACGCCGCGGTAAGCGGTGGAGCGGTTGGTCTTGAGCGTGCCGCCCAGGTCGAAGAAGGTGTATTCGATCGGGATCGCACGGCCGTACGGGTTGTACGGATTGTTGGCCGGCAGCAGCGACGACACCGGCTCGGCCAGGCCACTGTCCGCGTTCAGTGCGAAGCGGCCGCTCTCCAGGGTGAAGAACGGGCTGCTGCCGAACCACGCGGTGCTCTTGATCTGGCTGTACAGCACTTCGCCGAAGGCTTCGACGTTGTCGTTCAGGCGGAAGGTACCGTTGGCATAGGCCTGGTAGCGCTTGGTCGAGGGAATCAGCGTGGTGAACGGCGCCTGGTTGAAGCCGCAGGTATCACCGGCCAGGCCGTCGATCGGTGCGCTGGCGACGCGGGTAGTACCGGCCGGGCAGTTGCCGCTGGCATCGAGCATCGGCACCGACACACCGTTGACCAGATAGCGCGCCCTTGGCCGACCAGCCGTTCCAGCGGCCACCGGGCTTGTCGGTGTAGATGCCGCTCTTGGTCAGGTTGCGTTCGTCCTGGTCCAGGCGCTCGCGGTTGTAGCCCTGCAGGCTGAAGAGGATGTTGTAGCCATCGGTATCGAGATCACCGAGGCCGCCGACGAACTTCAGGTTCTGCTCGTGCAGGCCGCCCTGGTCGGCGCCGCCGAAGCTGCCGCCGATCTCGGCGCCTTCGAAGTTCTGCCGGGTGATGATGTTGACCACACCGGCCACGGCGTCGGAGCCGTAGACCGCCGAGGCGCCATCCTTGAGCACTTCGATGCGTTCGACCGCGACCAGCGGAAGCGCGTTGAGATCGACAAAGGTGTCGGACAGGCCACCGGCCGGGAAGCCGTAGTTGGCCAGGCGACGGCCATTGAGCAGCACCAGCGTGTTCTTCTGCGACAGGCCACGCAGGCCGATGCCGGCCGAGCCGGAGGCCCAGCCGTTGTTGGTGGTTTCGTTGCTGGCGTTGCCGGTGTTCGCCGAGATCGAGCGCAGCACATCGGCCACGGTGGCCTTGCCGGTCTGTTCCAGCTGCTGGCGGCCGATCACCTGCACCGGGTTGGAGGCCTCGGTATCGGTGCGCTTGATGTTGGAACCGGTGACGCGCACGGCAGCCAGGGTGCTGGCTTCGCCACTGGCGTCGGCGGAGGTTTCGGCGGCGGCGGACAAAGGCGCGGCCAGAGCGACGGCCAGGGCCGCCACGAGCAGGGTGTGCTTGGGCATGACGATGTGGGGGAGGTGGTAAGGGCGACGAAGTTCCGCAGTAGTCCATGCTTGGCCGGGGTCCGGCCAATAACATCTCTTCATACGGATATAAGAGAAACTATCATCTCTTCATCCGGATGGAAAGAGTTGCTTCACGAAAGTCCAACATCCGCTCAGGCTGGCCGGCCATCTGCGGCGTACAATCGCGTCATGGAAATCTTCAAAGTCTTCATGCTCGAGGCGGCGCACCGCCTCCCCAACGTGCCGCCGGGGCACAAGTGCAGCGCCTGCACGGCCACTCGTTCCGGGTGGAACTGAAGGTCGAGGGCGAGCCTGGCGCGCAGACCGGCTGGATCATGGATTTCGGCGACGTGAAGGCGGCCTTCCAGCCGATCTACGACCGCCTGGACCATCACTACCTCAATGACATCCCCGGCCTGGAGAACCCGACCAGCGAGAACCTGGCGGTGTGGATCTGGAACGAGCTCAAGCCGAGCCTGCCGGCGCTGAGCGAGATCACCGTGCACGAAACCTGCACGTCGGGGTGCCGCTACCGTGGCCCCACTGCCTGATCAACCCATTGATCTGAAAGGTGTTTCAAAGGCGCCTCGGGCGCCTTTGTTATTTTTGTTGCATTGCCGCATCAAGGGCGTATGCTGCATTGCATCAAGCCACTCCCTGATGCCCCATGGCCGCCGCCTTCAGCGATCGCTTCAGTGATGCCACCCGCCAGCTCGCCGCCGCGGCAACGCGTGCGAACCGGTTGGCGTTGGAGAACGCGGAAAGCATGTTCGGCGTGCAGCTGAAGGTGATGGAGCGCAACCTGACCGCGACCGGCGGCTGGCTGGGTGAACTGGCCCGCGGCGAGGATGCGGCCGGGACGCTCTCCAAGGGTGCGCAGCTGTGGCAGGACAACCTGCAGCGGCTGGGCCAGGCCCAGCAGGACGTGGTTGGTCTCGGCCTGCAGGCCAGCAAGGCCTGGTCCGAACTGGTGCAGGGCTACAACGAATCAACGGCGGACGCGAACAACCACTGACGCGACGCAACGCTCATTGCGTGGGTCCCTCCCCCCACGCAATCCGGACCCGGCAGATCCCTCCCTCTGCCGGGTCTTTTTTTACCTGGCGTTTGGATTGAAGAGCGCTTCTTCGCCTGGATTCCCTGCGAGCTGAGGGGCCCCGCCGGGGCAGGCAGGGGCCTGGGCAAATGTCCCCCGGCGCCGGCCGTTGGCCGTCACCTCCTCCTTTACTTTGCCCAGACCCCTGCCCGCCCCGACGAGGCTCGGCTTACGGCAGGTAAAGCGCAGCGCTCGTGGCGCCTTTCAACTAGGCGCCGGAGGACATTCGTACGCAAGGGCCTCCGCCCCGCGCCACGCTGATTCAATCCGCTGCACGCAATGCAGAAACGGCTCAGCGCCCGCGACCACCGTGCCAATGCTGGTGCCACGCCTGGAACATCAGCACGTTCCACAGGTGCGTGTGCCACTTGCGCTCGCCACGCAGGAACGCCTCCCAGATACCGCGCACGCGTGCCACATCGAAGCAGCCCTGGTTGCGCAGCAGCTGCGGATCCAGCAGCGCCTCCGCCCAATCGCGCAGCGGGCCCGCCAGCCAACGCGCCATCGGCGGGCCGAAGCCGCGCTTGGGACGGTACACCAGCGGTTCCGGCAGGTAGCGCGCCAGCAGGTGCTTGAGGATCCGCTTGTGCTCACCATCGTGGTACTTCAGGTGCTGCGGCAGGCGCCAGGCCAGACGCACCACCTCCATGTCCAGCAGCGGCGCACGCGTCTCCACGCCCGCCGCCATGCCGGCACGGTCGACCTTGGCGAGGATGCCCTCGGCCAGATCCATGCGGAAATCCAACAGCTGGATGCGCGCCTCGGCCGGCAGCGCAGAGTCCTGCTGCTGGAAGATCGTCATCGGCTCACGTGCGCCCAGCACCACCTGCGCCGGCTGCCGCCAGCGGGTGACACGTTGCAGGTAATGCCCTTCCACATCGTTGGCGGCAACCTCGGCCACCAGCGCACGCCAGCCGCCGAGGCGGCCACGCTCGACGTTCATGCGGTTGCCACTGCGCCGCGCCAGATCACGCACCCAGTCCGGCAAGCCACCACAGAGGCGTGCATTGCGCAGCGCCCGGCCATAGCTGGGATGACCGAAGAACAGTTCATCGCCACCGTCGCCGGTCAGCGCCACCGGCTTGCGCGCGCCCAGCAGTTCACTGGCCAGCAGGGTCGGCAGCTGCGAGGCATCGGCGAACGGTTCGCACCAGACCTGCGGCAGGCGCTGCAGCAGGTCCAGGCCCTGGCGCGCATCCATCCGGTGCAGATGGTGCTGCACACCCAGGTGGCGAGCGACCTGCGAGGCCCAATCGCTTTCGTCGTGGCCGGGATCGTCGAAGCCGACCGTCCAGGCCTCGATCGGCAGCGTCGACTGCGCCTGCATCATCGCGGTCACCAGCGACGAGTCGGTGCCGCCGGACAGGAACGCACCGCAGGCCAGCGGCGAATGCATGCGTGCCGCGATCGCCTTCTGCAACACCACTTCCAGCTGGTCGGTGGCCTGTTCCAGGCTCGGCGCCGGCTGCAGGGGTTCCTGCAGCGCACTCTGCATCGCATCGCGTGCGCACCAGTAGCGCGCCCCCTTCCGCCGCCTGGCTGGAACCGCCGGCAGCGTGGTCATCCAGATCGACGCGCAGCACCGCGCCGGCCACCAGCTTGTGGATGCCCCGGTAGATGGTGTGCGGCGCCGGCACATAGTCGTGGCGCAGCAGCAGGCTCAGCGCATCCTGGTCGATGCTCGGCGCGAAACCGGCGAAGGCCTGCAGCGCCTTCATTTCCGAGGCGAACAGGAACTGGCCCTGGAACCAGCCGTAATACAGCGGCCGCTCGCCAACCGGATCACGCGCCAGCCACAACTCACGCGATTCGCGGTCCCAAACACTGAAACCGAACGCGCCTTCGATACGCGACAGCGCCCGCTCTACGCCCCATTCAACGATCGCCTGCAGCAGCAGCCGGGCGTCACTGCAGCTGCGTGGCAGCTCGCGCAGCTGCGCCTGCAGGTCGGCGCGGTTGTACAGGCGGCCGTCCAGGCACAGCACGTAACGGCCACAGTCCGAGCTCAGTGGCTGCAGCGGAGTGTCGGTCGGCGCCCGGCAGTGACCCAGCGCCAGACCGGCCTCGGCGTCGGTCCAGTAACCGATGCGGCCCCGGCCACGCTGCTGCAGGGCGCGCAGCATCGGCGCCAGCTGCTGCAGCAGGTGTTCGTCCTCGGCGGGCGGCAACCAGGCCCCGACCACGCCGCTCATCGGGCACCTCCGTAGCGGCAGCGGCGGGACGGGTTCAGCAGGCAGGGGGCGGCGAGCGACATGGGAACGGCACGCGGAGCGGAGGAGACTCCATGCTCGGCGCCCCACCTGCCCCGCGTCAGTCGCTTTGCTGTCAGCGATGGTCACCAGACGTATCACGAAGGTAACGTTTTGTAACGGCAACAAGCTATGCTGGGCGCCAAGTTGTTGCCAGGCCTGAGGCCCGGCCCGAGCGCCAGCAACCCCGGCTGAATGGCGCCCGCCCCCGGGACCCGGGCGGCCCGCAGGCTGGGATAGCATCGCCGCGCTCGTGCCGTGGCGGTACGTTTGCGCCCACGGAGGCCTTGAAAATGCTGGATATCGTACTGGTTGAAGACGATGCCCGCCTGGGTACGATGGTCAGCGACTATCTGCGGCGGCATGGCTACCAGGTGGCCCATGAGCGCAGTGGCGAGCGCGCGGTGGCCCGGATCCTGGCCGAGAAGCCGGCCCTGGTCCTGCTCGATGTCGGCCTGCCCGACCAGGATGGTTTCGAAGTGTGTCGGCAGATCCGGCCCCACTATGACGGCATCATCTGTGTGCTGACCGCCCGCACCGACAACATTGACCAGGTGCTGGGACTGGAGCTGGGGGCCGACGATTACATCGGTAAACCCATCGAACCGCGGGTGCTGCTCGCCCGCCTGCGTGCCCATCTGCGCCGCCACCGCCGGGTCGAACCGCGCGACGGCAGCCTGCGCTTCGGCGAGCTGAACATCGACCCGTCCACCCGCAACGTGCACCTGCAGGGCGGCCTGCTGGAGCTGACCACGGCCGAGTTCGACCTGCTGTTCCTGCTGGCCAGCAACGCCGGCCAGATCCTGGACCGCGATGCGCTGCTGCGCGGCCTGCGTGGCATCGCCTTTGACGGCCTGGACCGTTCGATCGATGCGCGCATCTCGCGCCTGCGCCGCAAGCTGGGCGACAACCCTGAACAACCGGAGCGGATCAAGACCGTCCGTGGACGCGGCTACCTGTTCAGCCGCTCGGCATGGGGATGAAGCGCACGCACTCGGCGATGCGCGGCCACGCCTTCCACTTCCTGCGCTACGGCATCGGCTTCCTGGTCGCCCACCTGCTGCTGATCGTGCTGGGCCTGTGGGCCTGGGATGCGCTGCTGGAAGACCGCACCGAAGCCAGCCTGCTGGCCGAGATGCGTGGCACCCATGCGCTGCTGCAGCAACGCTTCGCGGAAACACCACGTGACCAGTGGCCGGCGCTGGCACGAGGGCTCGACGCCGACTTCGCCTATGCCCTGCGAATGGTGCCGCTGGCCGAGGCGGAGAAGGCGCTGTCGGCCAGCCAGCGACCGCCGTTCAACAACGGCCGTGTGCAGATCGACCTGGAACACATGCGCAGCCTGCAGCGGATCGGCGACAGCAACTATGCCGTGATGCTGGGGCCACTGGATGAAGCGTTGCCTGAGGAAGGCTGGCAGGACAGCGAAGTGTCCGGCGTGGCGATCCTGCTGCTGATCCTGATGGTGGCCGTGGCGCTGCCGATGTACGTGATGGTCTACCGCCTGTGGCGCGACGTCTCGCAGCTGGCCCAGGCCGCCCGGCAGATGCGCGATGGTCAGCTGGACACGCGTGCGCCGCGCGCCGGCACCGCGCTGGTGCGGCCGCTGGCCAATGCCTTCAACCACATGGCCGAGCAGCTGCAGCAGCTGCTGGAAAGCCAGCGCGTGCTGGCGCAGGCGGTGGCGCACGAAGTCCGCACGCCGTTGGCGCGGATGCGCTTCGGCCTGGCCGACCTGGAGGACACCGCGCTGGACGAGATACAACGCGATGCGCTGGGTGGCCTGCGCACCGACGTCGATCGCCTGCAGCACCTCACCGATGCCGGCGTCGAGTACGCCGCGCTGGGCCGCTGCCATCAGCTGACCCGCCAGCGCCTGCAGCTGGCCGCGCTGGTCCGTGGCGTGGTGGCCCAGTTCGCACCGCTGCCGCTGCCGGTACAGCAGGCGCTGTCGCCAGCAGGCCTGGTCAACGTCAACCGGCATATGCTGGAACTGGCGCTGCGCAATCTGCTCGGCAATGCCTTGCGCTATGCGCGGCGGCAGATCCGCATCGCCAGCACGGTCAACGATGGCTGGCTGTGCCTGCAGGTGGAGGACGACGGCCCCGGCATTGCGCCCGAACTGCGCGGCCAGGTGCTGCAACCCTATGTGCGGCTGGACCCGGGCAGCCCCGGTTTCGGTCTCGGCCTGGCACTGGTGCAGGTGGTGGCCGACAAGCATGGCGGCCACGTTGAAGTGACCGACTCCGAACTGGGCGGTGCCTGCATCCGCCTGCACCTGCCTCTGGAAAGCGGCGGTGCCGTGGTGAGCGAGGCGGCCTGCTAGGCCGCCGGCTCCGCGCGCGGCAACGCGAACACGAACAGCGCGCCACGCTCACTGTCGCGCAGTTCGATGCGGCGGCCATGCAGCTGCACGATACGCTGCACGATCAACAGGCCGAGGCCACCGTTCTCGCCACGCCGTGCGCCCAGTGCGGCCGGCGCCTGGAACAACTGTGCGCGCAGCGCCGCTGCCACACCGGGACCATCATCGGCCACGCTCACCTCGATGCTGTCCGCGGTCGCACGCAGGCACACTTCGATCCGCCCACCTTCCGGCGCGTGCCGCAATGCATTGTCGAGCAGGTTGGTCAGCACCCGCTCGACCAGGCCCAGGTCGGCACGTACCAGCGGCAGGCCGGGCGGAAATTCCGCGTGCAGGCGCTGGTTGCGCGCCTGCGCGGCCAGCTCGAACTTCTGCAGTACGTCCTGCAGCAGCTCCGGCAGCGCGAACACTTCCCACTCCAGACGCACTTCACCGTGCTCCAGCCGCGCCAGCTCGAACAGCGCGCGCGCCAGCCGGCCAACCTTGGCGCTCTGTGCCAGCGCGATACCGAGGTAGCGGCGGCGCTCGTCCGGTGACAGCGTGGCGTCCTTCAGCGCCAGCGTTTCCAGGTAGCCATGCAGCGACGACAACGGCGTACGCAGGTCGTGCGAGATGTTGGCAACCAGCTCGCGCCGCTGCAGGTCCTGCTGGCGCAGCTGCTGCCACTGCTCCCCCAGCCGCTGCGCCATCTGCGCATGTGCATGTTCGAGAATTACCAGCTCGTCGCGCTCGCCCGGGCGCAGCGGTTCGGGCGGCGGCAACGGTGTCGGCGCATCGATATCGAAGGCTTGGATGCGCCGGGTCAGCCGCCGCAGCGGACGCGTCACCCAGTAGAACGCCACCAGCCCGGCCAGCAGGCCGAGGCTTCCGACCAGCATCACCGACCACCATGTGGTGTTCCACTGGCTGCCGGCCGCGAGGTCGTCGGCCAGCATCTGCCGGTGTTCGCCCACCAGCACCACGTACACATAACCGGCCTGGCGGCCCTGCACGATCAACGGTGCAGCACTGAACACCTTGCGGCCATCGGCGCTGCGCGGGTCATCGCCGAGGATCGGCAGTGGCGCACCCGACAGCAGGCGGCGTAGCGGTGCCACGTCCACCTTGTTGCGCACCAGATGGCCGCTGGGCGCGTCGTGGCCGAGAATGCGGCCTTGGTCGTCCAGCAGGTAGACCTCGACGCTGGGATTGACCGCCATCAGCTGGCCGAACAGCGCACGCACCGCAGCATCGCGCATGCCGCTGGTGTCCATCAGTTCGCTGCGTTGGGCGATGTGTTCGGCCAGGCCCAGCGACAGCCGCTGCACCACTTCCTGCTCATGGCGGGTGTTGGCGCGCATCTGCAGTGCCAGCAACGCCATGCAGCACATCAGCATCAGCGCGGCGATCACCGCCGCCAGCTTCTGCCACAGATTGGGCTTGATCATGCCGCCGCCCCGGCCGGGTCGACCAGCTTGTAGCCGCGGCCCCACACCGTCAGCAGCCGCCGCGGGTTGGCCGGGTCCGGCTCGATCTTGCTGCGCAGGCGGTTGATGTGGGTATTGACCGTATGCTCGTAACCATCGTGCTGGTAACCCCAGACCTGGTTGAGCAGTTCCATGCGTGCGAACACCTGGTCCGGGTGGCGGGCGAAGAACAGCAGCAGGTCGAACTCGCGCGGGGTCAGTTCCAGCGCATTGCCATCCACCGAAGCGGTGCGCGCGACCGGATCCAGCTGCAGCCCGCCCAGCTCGATCGCGCCCGCATCGATGCGTGCGCTCTGTGCCATCGCCTCGGCGCGGCGCAGCAGGGCGCGCACCCGTGCCACCAGTTCCGGCATCGAGAAGGGTTTTGCCAGGTAGTCGTCCGCGCCCAGCTCCAGGCCGACAATGCGCTGGGTCTCACTGCCGCGCGCGCTGATGATAATGATCGGCACGTAGCGCGCCATCGCGCGTGCACGCTGGCACACCTGCAGGCCGTCGACACCGGGCAGCATCACGTCCAGCACCAGCGCATCCCATGGGCCGTCCTGTTCCAGCAGGCGCAGGCCACCGTCACCGCTGGCGGCGTGGGCCACGTCATAGCCTTCATCGCCCAGGTGCATGCGCAGCAGGTCAGCGATGTGGGCATCGTCTTCGACGATCAGCACGCGTTTGGTCGACATCGGCAGCTCGGAGCCAGTGGGGAAGCTGGCTGCATTGTGGCGCGGGACGGCCGCCGATACCTCACGAAAAATTGAATCCTGCGTGAGGATTCGTTGACCCGGGCGGGCGCAGCATGGCCCCGTCGCCCCTTCCCGGAGTCCGCCATGTCCCTCTCCCGCCGCCATCTACTCGGCCTGGGCGGTGTTGCCACCGCCGCCGGCCTGCTCGGCCTGGGGGCCTGCAGCCGCGCCGCCCCGGCCGCCGCCGAAGCGCGTCCGTCGCGACAGTTCGAGGTCATGCGCAGCGATGCTCAGTGGCGCCAGCAGCTGACCCCGGCGCAGTACGCGGTGCTGCGCCAGCAGGCCACCGAGCGCCCGTACAGCAGCCCGCTCAACAAGGAACATCGGCAGGGCACCTTCGCCTGCGCCGGCTGTGCACTGCCGCTGTTCTCCTCGTCCACCAAGTTCGAGAGCGGCACCGGCTGGCCCAGCTTCTGGGCACCGCTGCACAACGCCATCGGCGAAGACCGCGACGTCACCTTCGGGATGCTGCGGGTGGAGGTGCATTGCCGCCGCTGCGGCGGCCATCTCGGCCATGTGTTCAACGATGGGCCACGCCCGACCGGGCTGCGCTACTGCATGAACGGTGCGGCGATGGTGTTCGTTCCCGGTGCCACTGATGGCACTGCCGACGGCTGGCGGGTGCCGGTCGGTTCTTCCCCTGCTTCCGGAGCCTGACGATGCTGCTGTTGCTGCTTGCCTATCTGGGGGGCGCGCTGACCCTGCTCAGTCCCTGCATCCTGCCGGTGCTGCCGTTCGTGTTCGCGCGTGCCGATCGCCCGTTCCTGCGCAGCACGCTGCCGTTGCTGCTGGGCATGGCGCTCACCTTCACCGTGGTCGCCAGCCTGGCTGCGGTGGGCAGCCAATGGGTGGCGCAGGCCAACCAGGTTGGACGCTGGATCGCCCTGCTGCTGATGGCGTTGTTCGCGGTCGCCCTGCTCTGGCCGCGGCTGGCCGACCATCTGCTGGCGCCGTTCCAGCGTGTGGGTGCACGCCTGAGCGCGTGCCGATGCCGCTGATGCTGCTGGGCATGGCGGCGCATGGACCTCGCTGTTGATCGGCATCGCCACCGGCCTGCTGTGGGCACCGTGCGCCGGGCCGATCCTCGGCCTGGTGCTGACCGGTGCTGCCCTGCATGGCGCCAGCGTCGGTACCAGCACCCTGCTGCTTGCCTATGCATCGGGTGCGATCACCGCGCTGGCGCTGGCGGTGTGGGTCGGCGGCCGCGTGTTCCGTGCGCTGCAGGCGCGGCTCGGCCTCGGCGATGTCCTGCGCAAGGTGCTGGGTGTAGCCGCGCTGCTGGCCGTCGTGGCGATCGGCCTCGGCTGGGATACCGGCCTGCTGACCCGCCTGTCCACGGTCAGCACCGCGCGCATCGAGCAAAGCCTGCTGGACGCAGTGCCCGGCGCGCAGCCGGCGGCACCGCCGATGATGATGATGGCCGGCGCCAATGCAGGTGCCGATGCACCGCTGCCGGTGGAAGGCGCCCTGCCCGCGCTGGATGGTGCCACCGGCTGGCTCAACAGCCCGCCGCTGAGTGCACAGCAGCTGCGCGGCAAGGTGGTGCTGGTCGATTTCTGGACGTACTCCTGCATCAACTGCCTGCGCGCGATGCCGTTCGTGCACGAATGGGAGCGCCGCTACCGCGACCACGGTCTGGTGGTGGTCGGCGTACACACGCCGGAGTTCGCGTTCGAGCGTGACCCACGCAACGTGATGAAGGCGGTGCAGCAGCTGAAGGTCGAGTACCCGGTGGCGCTCGACAACCAGTACACGATCTGGCGCGCCTTCAACAACCGCTACTGGCCGGCACAGTACTTCGTCGACGCGCAGGGCAACATCCGCGGCCATCAGTTCGGCGAGGGCAAGTATGCGCGCTCGGAACAGATGATCCGTCGCCTGCTGACCGAAGCCGGGCAGACCAACCTGCCACCACCGGCCGATCCCGCTGCCGCCGACCTGAAGGGCGTGGCCGTGCAGGCCGACATGGGCAACCTGCGTTCGCCGGAAACCTACCTGGGCCACGCCCGCGCCGAGCAGTTCGCCTCGCCCGGCGGGCAGCGCAGCGACACCGCGTTCGACTACAACCTGCCGGCCACCCTGGCGTTGAACCGGTGGGGACTGTCGGGGCGCTGGACCGTTACCGACGAAGCTGCGCAGCTGCAGCAGGCCGGTGGCCGCATTGCATTCCAGTTCCATGCGCGCGACCTGCACTTGGTGCTGGCACCGAGCGAGGACGGCAAGCCAGTGCGCTTCCGCGTCTGGCTGGATGGCAAGCCGCTGCCCATCGCCGATGCCGGCAGCGATGTCGGCGCCGATGGCAGCGGCGTGGTCAACGAACACCGCTTGTACCAGCTGGTGCGCCAGCGCGGCGCGGTCGGCCCGCATCGCTTCGAGATCGAATTCCTCGATGCGGGCGTGCAGGCCTATGCCTTCACCTTCGGTTGAAACGGGAGCACACGATGAAACTCTCTTTTGAACAAGGTATCGCCGCCGGTGTCGCCGGCTTGGTAGCTACTGCATTGATCGCTGGCGTGCTGCTGGTCGACCACGGCGCAGTCGCGGCACCGCTGGAAGCCAGCGCGCAGGCCAAGGCACTACCGGCGCCCAGCGGCGACGCCGCGTTCCGCGATGACGCCACCCATGCCAGCGTGGTGTTCGCCGGCGGTTGCTTCTGGGGCGTGCAGGGCGTGTTCCAGCACGTCAAAGGCGTGAGCAATGCGGTGTCCGGCTACATCGGTGGCAGCGCGGCCAATGCGCGCTATGAGCGCGTCAGCGGTGGCCAGACCGGTCATGCCGAGGCGGTGAAGATCGACTACGACCCGCGCCAGGTCAGCTATGGCCAGCTGATGCAGGTGTTCTTCTCGGTGGTGCACGATCCGACCCAGCTCAATCGACAGGGGCCGGACCACGGCAGCCAGTACCGCTCGGCGATCTTCAGTGATGACGCACGCCAGCAGGCGGCCAGCCGCGCCTACATCGCCCAGCTCGGCCAGGCCGGCAGCTACCGCGCACCGATCGTCACCCAGCTGGTCAGCGGCCAGCACTTCTACCCGGCCGAGAGCTACCACCAGAACTACATGACCAACTACCCGCAGGCGGCCTACATCCGCTACTACGACGCACCGAAGCTGGCTGCACTGGGCAAGCAGTTCCCGGCGCTGTACCGGCGCGACGCGGCACTGGTGCCGATGCGGTAACGACCCGGGTAGTGCCGACCGCTGGCCGGCTCCTGCGGATCTGGGGATCGCCGGCCAGCGGCCGGTACCACCTCCAAAAAGACGCACGGCCATCCAGCCGTGCGCTTGGGAAGTATCGGCCGTGCCCCGATCAGGCCCGTCCGACAACGACATGCTAGGCTCGCCATCATCATGGGTACAGAACCAGATGGCGGGAAGTTCGATGGATACAGATAACCAGAGCGCGATGATCCCACCCCGCTACCAACGGCTGTCCGATGAACTGGCCGAAGCCATCCACGGCGGACGTCTCCCGGTCGGCAGCCGCCTGCCTTCACTGCGGCAGATGGCCCTGCAGCGAAGGCTCAGCCTGAACACGGTGATCGCGGCCTATCGCCAGCTGGAGGACGCCGGCCTGGTCATTCCGCGGCCAAAGGCCGGCTTCGAGGTGGCGCCGCGATTGTCGGTGCCAGAGCGTTCGCTGCGTGATACCCCGTCCGCACCCACCGCACCACTGCAGCAGGTGCTGATGGCGCGCGTGCTGGAGGCACAACGTCGCTCCCGGAGTGATCGACCTGGCCTTCGCCGGTCCGCGCGGGCGCCAGTTCTATCCGGGCGCGCAGCTGGCCCGGCATACCGCGCAGGTGCTGCGGCACGGCCAGCAGACAGTGGAATCCTACGCGCGCCCGAACGGCTCCCCCAGGCTGCTGGCGCAGATCGTGCGTCGCGGTCCACGCATGGGCCTGCACACCCATAGCGAGCGGCTGCTGCTGACCCACGGCGCGATGGAGGCCCTGCAGCTGGCACTGCGCGCGGTCACCCAGCCCGGTGATGCGGTGGGCATCGAGGCGCCGTCCTACTTCAACCTGTACCCGTTGCTGGCCAACCTCGGCCTGCAGGCCATCGAGCTGCCCACCCACCCGCAGCACGGCCTGGATGTCGATGCACTGGAAGCGATGCTGGAGCACACGTCGCTGGCCGCACTGGTGGTGATGCCGACCGTACACAATCCGCTGGGCTGTACCATGCCGACACCCGCCAAGCAACGCCTGGCCGAACTGGTCAACGCGCGCCAGCTACCGCTGATCGAAGATGCGGTGTATGCCGAGCTGCAGTTCTGCGAACCGCCGGCGCCCTTGCTGAAGGCCTTCGATCGCGATGGCTGGGTGATGGTGGTCGGTGGGTTCTCCAAGACACTGGCACCGGATTACCGTATCGGCTGGCTGGATGGCGGCCGCTTCGCCGAGCGCATCGCGCTGCTGAAATTCCAGTCCACCGGTGGCGAGCCTCAACTGCTCGGCGATGCGGTGGCGGCGTATCTGGAAGCCGGAAGCTACGAGCATCACCTGCACCGCATGCGCCGGCTGTACCGCGAACAGGTGGGACGGCTGCGCCAGCTGGTGGCCGAACACTTCCCGGCCGGCACCCGTGCCACCGAGCCGCAAGGCGGCTTCCTGCTGTGGCTCGAACTGCCGGGCGTGGATACGCGTGAGCTGTTCGAACGTGCGCTGGTAGAGGACATCGTGTTCATGCCCGGCCAGGTGTATTCGCGTGGTGCGCGTTACCGCCACTGCCTGCGGCTGTCGTGCTGCCAGACCTTGGATGCGCGCTTCATCGGTGCGGTGGAGCGGCTGGGTGCGATCGCGCGGGAGCTGGCGGCTGCAGCACGGTAACGCCGGCCGCTGGCCGGCAACCTCGGGATCGCCAGGTGGATGCAGTTGCCGGCCAGCGGCCGGCACTACCTAGGATCACTCAAGCAGGTGCACGCCCAGCGCCGCGTGTACTCGCGCGGCGCGCTATCGCCACTGCCTGCGGCTGTCGTGCTGCCAGATGCTGGATGCGCGCTTCATCGGCGCGGTGGAGCGGCTCGGTGCGATCGCGAAGGAGCTGGCAGCTGCAACACGGTAGTGCCGGCCGCTGGCCGGCAACCTCGGGATCGCCGGGTGGATGCAGTTGCCGGCCAGCGGCCGGCACTACCCAGGATCACTCAAGCACGTGCGCGCCCAGCGCCGCGTGTACTCGCGCGGCGCACGCTACCGCCAATGCCTGCGGCTGTCGTGCTGCCAGACCTTGGATGCGCGCTTCATCGGTGCGGTGGAGCGGCTGGGTGCGATCGCGAAGGAGCTGGCGGCTGCGGCACGGTAACGCCGGTCGCTGGCCGGCAACCTCGGGATCGCCGGGTGGATGCAGTTGCCGGCCAGCGGCCGGCACTACCCAGGATCACTCGAGCAGGTACGCCGACAGCGCTTCGCCATCCTCTCCCGGCAGATACGGCAGCCGCCCCCAGCACGGCATCGGCAGGCGCTGCTGCAACGTCGCGATGTTCTCATCCTGGCGCTGCATCACCGGGTCGATGTGGTTGCCGATCCAGCCCAGGCACTCCACGCCGCTGGCCTGCAGCGACTGCGCAGTCAGCCGTGCGTGGTTGACGCAGCCCAGCCGCATGCCGACCACAAGTACTACCGGCAGATGCAATGCACGCACCAGGTCGAGCTGGTCGAGCGTGGCCGAGACCGGCGCCAGCCAACCGCCAACGCCCTCCACCACCACGACATCGGCCTGAGCACGCAGGCGCGCGAACGCTGCCACGATCGGCGCCAGTTCCACCTGCACGCCATCCTCGGCAGCGGCCAGCTCCGGCGCCAGCGGTTGCCGCAGCGCGTACGGATTCAGGTCGGCATAGACCGGCACCGGCCAACTGGCCGCCTGCAGCGCCAGCGCGTCCTCGTTGCGCAGGCCCTGCCCCAGGTCTTCGCTGCCGCTGGCCACCGGCTTCATGCCAACCGCGCGCAGGCCGCGCCGGCGCAGTGCATGCAGCAGCGCGGTGCTGGCCGCGGTCTTGCCGATCTCGGTATCGGTGCCGGTGACGAACAGGGCAGGCGGCAGCGTGGCGGGCAACGGCATCGATAAGCTCCAGCGGGGCAACAGAGCCTGCATTATCGCCGGCCCGGCGCGCTTGCTAGACTGCGGGCATGTTCGCCAATGCCTCGCTCACCGGCAGCAAGCCGGAACAATACGCCCAGCTGCTGGAACAGGCCCGCGGCCTGGTCTACGCCGAGTCCGACCGCATCGCCAACGCGGCCAACCTCTCCGCGCTGGTCTATCACGCTCTGCCCGACCTGAACTGGGTGGGCTTCTACCTGTACGACGGCAAGGAACTGGTGGTCGGGCCATTCCAGGGCCTGCCGGCCTGCGTGCGCATCCCGCTGGACAAGGGCGTGTGCGGTGCCGCCGCCAGCCAGCGCGTGACCCAGCGCGTGGAGGACGTCGATGCCTTCCCCGGCCACATCGCCTGCGATTCGGCCTCGCGCTCGGAACTGGTGGTGCCGTTGCTGCGCGGCGATGAACTGATCGGCGTGTTCGACATCGACAGCCCGAAAGTCGGCCGCTTCGATGCCGACGACCAGGCTGGCCTGGAAGCCATCGCCCGCGTGTTCGTCGAGGCGCTGGGATGAGCGCACCGAAGCTGCGCAACATCGGCCCGAAGAGTGCGGCGTGGCTGCGTCAGGTCGGCCTGCGCAGCCGCGAGGATCTGGTTGCGATCGGCGCGGTCGGCGCCTTCGTCAAGGTCAAGCGCGCCGGCTTCAAGCCCAGCCTGAACCTGCTCTATTCACTGGAAGGCGCGCTGCTGGACTGCCATTGGCAGGAACTGAGCGAGCCGCAGCGTGAGGCACTGGTGCAGGATTACGAAGCGCGCATCGCTGCGCATCCGCTGAAGGCGGCCGGC
Source organism: Stenotrophomonas sp. 93052_Sma (assembly GCF_056481145.1). NCBI lineage: Bacteria > Pseudomonadati > Pseudomonadota > Gammaproteobacteria > Lysobacterales > Lysobacteraceae > Stenotrophomonas > Stenotrophomonas sp. 93052_Sma. The sequence goes on along the minus strand of NZ_CM151134.1, from coordinate 625,684 downwards.
CCCGCTTCGGGCCCGGTGCATGAGCAGCGCTTCGATGCTGACGACGACGCTGAGGACAGCGTGGCCGAGCGCGCGGACGAGGATTGAGGCCTCCGCGTTCCTGGGGATGCCGGCCAGCGGCCGGCACCACCACTGCGATGCGGGATCGGTAGCGCCGGGTCATGCCCGGCGAGTGCGGTCAGGGCTGCTGCAGCTCCTGCAGTTCGCCCACCAGCCCGACCTCGCCGCGCTCCAGCCACACCCGCAGGCGTGTGCCGTGGTCAATACGCAGGGCCCAGCACAGCGACATCGGCAGGCCGCAGACCTGCGACAGCACCATGCGCAGCGGGCCGCCGTGGCTGACCACCAGCGTCGGCACCGGATCGTCATCATCAAGCAGGCGATCCAGCGCGCGCGATGCGCCGCTCGAAGTGGCCCCAGCTTTCGCCGTTCGGCGGCGGGAATGCATGCGGGTCGGCATGGAAGGCCGCCAATGCGTCCTCCGGCAGGTCGAACAGCGACTGCCCGTCCCAATCGCCGAAATCCAGCTCTTCCCATTCCTCGTCCGCTTCCACGTCCAGCCCGCGCGGCGTGGCCAGGGCCATCGCCGTGTGCAGCGAGCGCAGCCGCGGCGAACTGATCACCCGCTCCCAGGGCTGCGCAGCGTAGGCGTCGACCAGTTCCTGCGGCAGGCGGGCCAGCTGCGGTGGATCGCTGCGGCCATCGAGGAACTCATCGCGACCGTTGCCGGCATGGCGGACCAGGTCGAGGATCATGCGTGCGTCCTGTACAGGCAACGCGGGAACAGCGGAAAACGGGCGGACATCGGCAACGGCACCACGGGATCGAGGGACCATTCTAAGGGCACAGCAAAGGCAGTCGAGCACGCTCGACGCTACGGGCCGCCTGCGATGCCGTAGACTGCGCGCACTTCCAGGTGACCTGCGGCCACGGCCGGCAGGTTGAAACGGGAAGCCGGTGACGCGTGATTCCACGCCAGGCCGGCGCTGCCCCCGCAACGGTAAGCACGTCAGTTCCAGGCAACAACGCCACTGTGCCGCAGGCATGGGAAGGCGCCTGGACGGTGGCCTCGCGCCACCCGGCGGCAAGCCCGGAGACCGGCCAGGAAGCCTCAGGTCGCGATGCGGTGGGCATGGCGCTGGATGACCGCAGCCTGCGCTGCGGCGTCGGCGCATGCCTGCCTTCGCGGCTCCTCCCCTTCGCCACGCGGGCGTGCGTGGCACCTGGAGTCCCCCATGAAGCTGCAGTCCCGAATGCTGTCCCTGGCCGTGCTGGCCGCCCTGCCCGCGCTGGCCCAGGCCGCCGATGACACCACCGCGCTCGACCAGATCCTGGTCACCGCCACCCGCACCCCGATCGCCCTGCAGGACAGCATCGCGCCGGCCCAGGTGATCGACCGCGCGCAGATCGAATCCAGCCAGGCCACCTCGCTGCAGGAGCTGCTGCGCGGCCGCGCCGGCATCAACCTGACCAACTCCGGCGGCCTCGGCAAGCAGAGCTCGCTGTTCCTGCGCGGCACCAACTCGGGCCACACCGTGGTGCTGGTGGATGGTGTGCGCATCAACAGTGCCGACCTCGGCCTGGCCATGTACCAGGACCTGCCGCTGGCGCAGATCGAGCGCGTGGAAATCGTGCGCGGCCCGCAGTCCAGCCTGTACGGTGCCGACGCCATTGGTGGCGTGATCCAGATCTTCACCCGCCGCAACCAGGGCGATTTCGCTCCGCACTTCCAGCTCGGCGGTGGCAGCAACGGCCTGCGCGAAGCCAGCGGCGGCATCGGCGGTGGCACCGAACGCGGCTGGTTCGGCGCCGACATCGCCTACCAGCATTCCGACGGCATCGATGCCTGCCGCGGCTCCGCCTCGGTGTTCACCGCGGGCTGCTTTGCCGACGAGCACGACCGCGACGGCTACCGCAACCTGTCCAAGAGCCTGCGCGGCGGCTACAGCTTCAACGACCAGTGGACCGTGGAAGGCAGCGCACTGCGCGCCGACGGCAAGAACCACTACGACGGCTACTACAACTACTCGGAGACCCGCCAGCAGGTGCTGGCCGGCAAGGTGCGCTACACCCCGTCTGAACGCCTGGCTTTCACAGCCAACGTCGGCCGCAGTGACAACGAGTCGGACAACTTCGGCGACTTCGGCGCACGCGGCAGCGCGCAGACCCACCGCGACAGCGCCTCGCTGCAGGGTGACTTCACCTTGGCCGAAGGCCAGCTGTTGAGCACCGGCGTGGACTGGAGCGAAGACAACCTGGATGGCAGCAGCGCGGGCTACCTCGTCGACAGCCGTCGCAACACCGGCGTGTTCGTGCAGTATCAGGGCCGCTTCGGCCGCCACCAGCTGCAGGCCAGCGCACGCAACGACGACAACCAGCAGTTCGGCAACCATGCCACCGGCAGCGTGGGCTGGGCGATGGAACTGGAGCACGGCCTGCGCGTCAATGCCAGCTACGGCACTGCGTTCAAGGCGCCGACCTTCAGCGACCTGTACGACCCGTGGAGCGGGGTGCCGACGTTGAACCCGGAGAAGTCCAAGAGCGCCAATCTCGGTGTTTCGCAGCAGGGCCAGGGCTGGCATTGGGGCCTGGATGTGTACGAGACCCGCATCGATGACCTGATCACCTACGATGCGTCCACGATGAAGATGCAGCAGGTGGAGAAGGCGCGCATCCGCGGTGCCGAGCTGACCGGTGGCGTGCTGTTGGCCGGTTTCGACATCAACGCGCAGCTGAGCTACACCGACCCGCGCAACCGCACCCATGGCAGCACCCAGTTCGACAACTGGCTGCCGCGCCGTGCGCAGCAGACCGCGCGCCTGGACGTCGACCGCCGCTTCGGCGATTTCCGCGCCGGCCTGACCGTGCAGGGTGCGGGCAAGCGCTATGACGATGCGGCCAACGCGGTGAAGGTCGGTGGCTACGGCACGCTGGACCTGCGCGCCGAGTACGCGCTGACGCCGTCGTGGTCGCTGCTGGCGCGCCGCCAACGTATTCGACCGCACGTATGAAACCGTGGCGTGGTTCAACCAGCCGGGCCGCGAGTACCAGCTGAGCGTGCGTTACCAGCCGAAGTGACCGCGACGGTCATGGTAGTGCCGGCCGCCGGCCGGCAACATCATGACCTTCGACAGCGCATCGCGGGTTGCCGGCCAGCGGCCGGCACTACCCATTGCGTCGGCCCGGTTACCGCCCGGCGACCGGCGTTATCCGTTGCACCAGCCCTGCAACCCCGGCAGTTCACGCAGGTCGTCGATCACCGCCACCGCATGCGCGGTGGCCAGGTCCAGGCCGCGCGGATAGCCGTAACGCACCAGCGCGATCGGCATGCCTGCATCTTCGGCGGCACGGTAGTCGGTCAACGAATCACCGACCATCAGGCACGCCTCTACAGGCAGCCCGAAGTGCGCGGCGATATGCCGCAGCGGTTCACCACTGGGCTTGCGCTGCGGCAGGGAGTCGCCCCCCAGCACCAGCGCGAACGCATCACCGATGCCCAGATGCTGCAGCAGCGGTGGCACCAGCGCTTCGGGCTTGTTGGTGCAGATCGCCAGCGGCACGTTGCGCGCACGCAGTTGCGCCAGTGCTTCAGCCACGCCATCGAACAGACGCGGGCTGCGCAGCAGGCACTCACGGTAGTGCACCATGAACACCGGCATCACTTCGGCCAGGTCCACCTCGCGGCCGGCCGCATGCACGGCCTGTTCGACCAGGCGGCGCACACCGTCGCCGATCCAACCGAGCACCGTGGTTTCCGGCACGCGTGCCACACCGATGTCCTCCAGCGTGCGGTTCAGTGCTTCGGCGATATCAGCTGCGCTGTCGACCAGCGTGCCATCAAGGTCGAACACGACCAGCGGATAGGGATACGACAAGGGACGGCACCTGCATGACGTGGGGCCGTCCATTGTACGCCGCAGGTTTTTGCGCCGATCCGCCTCAGCCGATCCGGCGCGCGCGGGTCGCCAGGAAGGTGGGCAGATAGCGATCGATCAGGAATCGCGGCTGCGGCTGCCAGTCTTCCATGAAGCGATCGATGATGAAGCCGGCATCGAGCTGCCCACCGATCAGTTCGGTCAGGCTGTGGCCGAAGGTCAGCGCGTCACCCCGTGCCAGCTTCGCCTCGCGCTCGGCCGGCGCCAGGTCTTCCAGGTCCGAATAGGGAATGGCGTACTGTGGCCGGATCAGGCCCTGTGCATCCAGCTGCGGATCGCGCGCCGACGAACAGCACCGGGTTGTAGAAGCTGGCCATCAGCATGCCATCGCGTGCCAGCACGCGGCGGCATTCGGTCCACACCGGGCGCACATCAGGCACGTACAGGTTCGAGATCGGGTGGAACACCACATCGAAACTGTCGTTGGCAAACACGTGCAGATCGCGCATGTCGCCCTGCACGGTGCGCAGCTGCAGGCCATCGCGCGCGGCGACCCTGCGGTCCTGTTCCAGCTGCCCGTCGGAGAGATCGAACACGGTGACGTCAGCGCCCGCAGCGGCCAGCACCGGTGCCTGCTGGCCACCGCCTGAGGCCAGGCACAGGATGCGACGGCCGCGCACATCACCCATCCAGTCCAGTGGCAACGCGCGGGGCGTCAGGTGCACCTGCCAGCGGCCTTCGCGCGCGGCGGCAATCGTTGAACTTTCCACCGGGCGCGACCATTCGCGCACTTCGCTGGCCTGGCGGTCCCAGGCAGCACGGTTGTGGTCGATCAAGGCCTGTCCATGGTTCATGTGTTCTCCTTGCCCGGTGGGCGCCAATCCAGATCCTGGAAGGCCGGGCTGGCGAAACACTCGCCCAGGAAATCCAGGAATCGCCGCATGATAGCGGGCTGCTGGCGCCGTGACGCGTACACGGCATGAATGCCGAGTTCGTCCAGGCTGAATTCGGGCAGCAGTTCGATCAGCTCGCCACTGCGCAGCAGCGGCGCCACCTGGTAGGTCGGCAGCATGGCGATGCCGGCACCGGCGCGCACCGCCTCCAGCAGCAGCGAGGCCTCGTTGGCGCTGATGTTGCCACCCACCGCCACCGACAGCGAACGACCGTCGCGGTGCAGCTGCCACAGGCTCTTGCCGACGTAGTGGTGGGTCAGGCAGTTGTGCGCGGCCAGGTGCTCGGGAGCGGTCGGTGTGCCACGCGCCTGCAGGTAGGACGGCGTCGCGCACAGCACCGAACGGCAGGTGGCCAGCCGCCGCGCGATCAGGCTCGGGTCGATCTGGCGGGCGATGCGCACCGCCAGATCCACGCGCTCTTCCACCAGGTTCACCGTGCGGTCGACCAGCAGCAGCTCGATGCGCGCCGCCGGATGGCGCGCGACGAAGCCAGCCACCGCCCGTGCCAGATGGCTCTGCCCGAACGAGACGCTGGCGGTCACCCGCAACGTGCCATGCGGCTCGGGATCATCGCTGGCCAGTTCGCCCTGCAGTTCTTCACCGATCGCCAGCATCTGCCGGAAGCGCGCCAGTGCCGCCTCTCCAGGACCGGTCAGGCTGACCCGGCGCGTGGTCCGGTGCAGCAGCCGTGCGCCCAGCCAGCCCTCGACCTCGGCCAGGTAGCGGCTGACCATCGCCCGCGACATGTCCAGCACCTCGGCGGCGGCGGTGAGGCTGCCGCGCTCGGCCACCTCGACGAAGACGGTCATGGCGGTCAATCGGTCCATATGCTCGATCCATGCAACAAACAAGCGCGTTATACGCTGTTTTTCGATCAACTGCAGCAGCCTAGAGTGGCCCCATTCCCACCCCACACCGCCCCACGGAGTCCTGCCATGAAGATCGCCCTCGTTGGTTCCACCGGCAACATCGGCCGCCAGATCGCCCGCCACGCGCTGGCCCGCGGCCACGAACTCACTGTCATCGTACGCAGCGCGCAGGACCTCCCGGCCGAGCTGGCCGGTGCCCATCCGGTGATCGCCTCGCTGGATGACCAGGACGCGCTGGTTGCCGCCATCACCGGCCACGACGTGCTGGCCAGTGCCTACGGCCCGCGCCCGGGCGATGACATCGGCCGCGTCGGCGAGGTCGCCGCGCAGCTGGCCGCCGCCGCACGCAAGGCCGGCGTGCCCCGCCTGGTGGTGGTCGGTGGCGCCGGCAGCCTCGAAGTCGCACCCGGCGTGCAGCTGGTCGATACCCCCACCTTCCCGGAGGCCTACAAGCCGTACGCACTGGCCCACCGTGAGGCGTTCAACCGCCTGCAGGCGGTGGATGACCTGGACTGGACCTTCTTCTCGCCGGCCGCCGAAATCGGCCCGGGCGAAGAGCGCGGCCAGTACCGCGTACAGCCCAAGGCCTTCCTGGCTGATGCCAGCGGCCACAGCCGCATCAGCTACGCCGACTACGGCGCGGCGTTCGTCGCCGAGCTGGAAGCGCACCAGTACCCGAAGCAGATCATCACTGCGGCGTACTGATGCCAGGCCGCCGGGCATGGCCCGGCGCTACCCACCTGTGAGCCAGGCCCACGCCCGGCTCGCCGTCCGCCACAAGGAATGCCCCATGCGTACCGCTGCCCTGCTGCTCCCCCTCGCCCTGGCCGCCAGCTTCACCAGTGCGCCACTGCTCGCCGCGCCGGCCGCCGCGGCGCCGGCCACGGCCACGAAATCCCAGCTGCACCTGCAGACCTTCCATCCCGGCCCGCAGGCGATGTTCTCGGTGTCCTCGGTGCTGATCGAAGGCCGCCACGACGCGATCCTGGTCAATGCGCAGTTTGGTGCCAGCGACGCGCGCAAGCTGGTCGAGCTGATCCGCACCAGCGGCAAGCAGCTGACCACCATCTACATCAGCCACGGCGATCCGGACTACTACTTCGGCCTGGCCACGCTGCAGGACGCGTTCCCGCAGGCGCGCGTCGTCGCCACTGCGCAGACCGTCGCCCACATCCAGCAGACCCAGGCCGGCAAGCTGGCCTACTGGGGACCGAAGATGGGCGCCGACGTGCCGGCGCGCATCGTGGTGCCGCAGGTGCTGGACGGCGATGCCCTGCAACTGGAAGGCCAGCGCCTGCCGCTGATCGGCCTGGATGGACCCACGCCGGACCGCACGGTGCTGTGGGTGCCGTCGCTGCGCGCGATCGTCGGTGGCATTCCGGTGGTGGCCGGTGAACACGTGTGGATGGCCGACACGCAGACGCCGAAGTCGCACACCGACTGGCTGCAGACCCTGCAGCGGCTGCAGGCACTGAAGCCGAAGGTGGTGGTGCCGGGGCATTACGCGCCGGGTGCGGCGTTGGATGCCAGTGCGCTGCGCTTCACCTCGGACTACATCCGCGCGTTCGATGTTGAGGCGGCAAAGGCGAAGGACAGTGCGGCGCTGGTGAAAGCAATGCAGGCGCGGTACCCGAAGCTGGCGGGCGTGGAGTCGCTGGAGCTGAGTGCGAAGGTGGCCAAGGGCGAGATGCAGTGGCCATGAGGTAGGGAGTTTTCTTTTGCAGGGCTGCGCCCTGCACCTGCTCAATGCAACGGCAACAGCCGAAGCAACAGCTGGCTATCCGTGGGATGGCGAGGTGGGTCCGGTTGCGGGGGACGCCGTGAATCCGTCCATGGAGGCTCGGTCGCGCCATCCATGGCGCTCACGCCCCCGCAACCGGACCCACCCCGCCTTCGACAGTTCTCTGCGATCTGCCTGGATGGCATGTCTCCGCAACCTGTCTGGATGGCATGACCTGCTCTTGGTAGGTGTCGACCTTGGTCGACACGAAGATCAGCTACGTGGGGACTCGTTCGGCCCGTGCTCGAACAGTTCCCCCTGCACCACCGGCTCCTTTTCGCGGAAGCCACCGAGTCCGACACCCACCAGCCGGTAGCGGGTCTCCGCCGGCAGGTCGACGCGGGCGCGCAGGGCCAGGGCGATGTCGCGCAGTTCTTCCATCGATTCCGGCGGGCGCTCCGGGGTGAAGCTGCGGGTGAGGATGCGGAACTGCGCGGTCTTCAGTTTCAGCACCACGGTGTGGCCGACGCGTTCGGTCTTGCGCGTGGCATTCCAGGTTTTCTCTGCCAACTGCACGATCGCCTCCCCCAGGTCTTCCAACGGCAGGTCTTCGGCGAAGGTGTCTTCGGAGGAAATCGACTGCACCTGTTGGTCCGGCTCCACCGGCCGCTCGTCGATGCCGCGTGCGCGGTTGTACAGGCTGCGGCCGAAACTGCCGAACGCCTCTTCCAGGTCGATCAGTGCCCACTGCCGCAGGTCGCCGCAGGTGACGATGCCGCGCGCGGCCAGCTTGCCTTCCATCACCTTGCCGACGCCGGGCACGCGGTTCACCGGCAGTGGCAGCAGGAAGGCGTCCACCCGCTGCGGTGGAATCACGAACTGGCCGTCGGGCTTGCGCCAGTCCGAGGCGATCTTGGCCAGGAACTTGTTCGGCGCGATCCCGGCTGAAGCAGTCAGGTTCGTTTCCTCGCGGATCTGCGCGCGGATGGTGCGGGCGATGTCGGTGGCCAGTTCAATGCCACTCTTCGGCTCGGTCACGTCCAGATAGGCCTCGTCCAGCGACAGCGGCTCGACCAGGTCGGTATGGCGCAGGAAGATCGCGCGTACCTGCTGTGACACCGCCTTGTAACGCGCGAAGTCCGGCGGCACGAAGATCGCGTCCGGGCACAGGCGCTCGGCACGCACGGCGGGCATCGCCGAACGCACGCCGAACACGCGCGCCTCGTAGGACGCCGCACACACCACCGAGCGGGCACCCCGCCATGCCACGACCACCGGCTTGCCGCGCAGTGACGGATCGTCGCGCTGCTCCACCGACGCGTAGAACGCGTCCATGTCAACGTGGATGATCTTGCGCAGTCGGGTCATGTCAGGTGGGAAAGGCGGGGCCGGGCCGGGTGGGCCACACGCCGAAGTATGGTCGTTGCACATCAACAGGATGCGCGTATTCCCTTGAAAACACTACGGTTGCGTACGGTTGAAATGTTTGATCGGCGCAGTTTCCACGGGCATCCTCGAGCGCTTGTTTCCCTGTTTCCCCGCTTCCAGGATTGTGCTTCATGACCCGTCTCCACGCGTTCAACCGCGAACAGCTGCTGGCCAGCGCACGCGGTGAACTGTTCGGCACCGCCGCCGGCCGTTTGCCCAACGATCCGATGCTGATGTTCGACCGCATCACCGACATCCGCGAGGACGGCGGACCGCATGGCAAGGGCATGGTACGCGCCGAACTGGATATCCGCCCGGACCTGTGGTTCTTCGGCTGCCACTTCACCGGCGACCCGGTGATGCCCGGCTGCCTCGGCCTGGATGCCATGTGGCAGCTGACCGGCTTCTTCCTGACCTGGCTGGGCGCCCCCGGCAAGGGCCGCGCACTGGGCTGCGGCGAGGTGAAGTTCACCGGCCAGGTACTGCCGGAGGCCAAACTGGTGCGCTACGAGATCGACATCAGCCGTGTCATCAACCGCAAGCTGGTGATGGCCCAGTCGGACGCCCGCATGTACGTGGATGACCGCGAAATCTACAGCGCGCGACCTGCGCGTCGGCCTGTTCACTGAAACCGGGAGCTTCTGATGCGTCGCGTCGTCATCACCGGCATGGGCATCACGTCCTGCCTCGGCAATGATCTGGATACCGTTTCGGCTGCGCTGCGCGAAGGGCGCTCGGGCATCACCGCCCTGGCCGACCACGCCGAAGCGGGCCTGCGCAGCCAGGTAGGCGGTCGCGTCGACCTCGACCTGGAGGCGCTGATCGACCGCAAGCAGAAGCGCTTCATGAGCGATGCGGCGGCCTTCGCCTACCTGTCCATGCGCGATGCGATCGCCGATGCCGGGCTCAGCCCCGAGCAGGTCAGCAACCTGCGCACCGGCCTGATCGCCGGTTCCGGCGGCGGCTCCAGCGAATGGCAGATCGGCGCAGTCGACCTGCTGCGCGAACGCGGTGTGCGCAAGGTCGGCCCGTACATGGTGCCGCGCACGATGTGCTCGACGGTCTCGGCCTGCCTGGCCACGGCCTACCAGATCAAGGGTGTCAGCTACTCGCTGTCGGCCGCCTGCGCGACCTCGGCGCACTGCATCGGCGCCGCCGCGGACATGATCCGCCATGGCGCGCAGGACATCATGTTCGCCGGTGGCGGTGAAGACCTGCACTGGTCGATGAGCGTGATGTTCGATGCGATGGGTGCGCTGTCGACCAGCTTCAACGAGACCCCGGCCAGCGCCTCGCGTCCATACGACAAGGACCGCGACGGCTTCGTCATCGCCGGTGGCGGCGGCATGCTGGTGCTGGAGGACTACGACCACGCGGTTGCGCGCGGTGCGCACATCCATGCCGAGCTGATCGGCTATGGCGTGACGTCCGATGGCGCCGACATGGTCGCGCCGTCCGGTGAAGGCGCGGTGCGCTGCATGAAGATGGCGCTGCAGGACGTCGATCGTCCGCTGGACTATCTCAACACCCACGGCACTTCCACGCCGCTGGGCGACGTCACCGAGCTCAACGCGATCCGCGAAGTGTTCGGCGATGCGGTGCCACCGCTGTCCTCGACCAAGGCGCTGTCCGGCCATTCGCTGGGTGCGGCCAGCGTGCATGAGGCGATCTACTGCCTGCTGATGATGCGCGATGGCTTCGTTGCCGGTTCGGCCAACATCGGCGAACTGGACCCGAAGGTGGAAAGCTTCCCGATCCTGCGCGAGAGCCGCGAGCAGAAGCTGGATACGGTGATGTCCAACAGCTTTGGCTTCGGTGGCACCAACGCTGCACTGGTGTTCGGGCGGGTGTGATGGGGCAGGTGTGCCGACCAACGGTCGGCACCCGTAGAGTCGAGCTTGCTCGACTGCATTGAAAAGCGTGCCAACCAAGGTTGGCACCTACCGGGGCGTTTGGGCGTGCCAACCAAAGTCGGCACCTACCAGGGCGTTTGGGCGTGCCAACCAAGGTTGGCACCTGCCGGGGCATTGGGTGTGCCGACCCACGGTCGGCGCCCACCGTTACCTCGGCAGCAGCGGCAGCAGCAGCGCGTGCGCGTCCACCAGCGAGCCGACGATGCGGTGACCCAGTGCGCGCAGCTCTTCATCCGGATGCACCAGGTCCGGCACCTGGATCACGGTCATGCCGGCAGCCAGCGCTGCACGCGTGCCGGCCGGTGAGTCTTCCAGCGCCAGGCAGCGCTCGGGCACCTGGCCCAGCCGCTGCGCGGCCAGCAGGTAGATATCCGGCGCCGGCTTCGGCCGCGCCACATCACCACTGGTGATCACGGCATCGAAATACGGCAGCAGGCCGGCAGCGGCCAGCTTGCGGTTGGCCCGCGGCTGCCGCGTGGTGGTTGCCACCGCGCGCGGTACCGCGTGCGCTTTCAGCAGCTCCAGCAGCTCCAGAATGCCCGGACGCAGCGGCAGGCCGGTCTGTGTGCGTGCTTCGTACAGCTCATGGCAGCGTGCGGCCACCGCTTCGATCACGCTGTCCTCGATGCCCTGCGCACGCAGCAGCGCGTGCGTGTCACGGTCACCGAGGCCGACCATGCGCAGGAACACCGCCTCGTCCAGGCCCAGTCCGAACTCGTCGGCGGCCTCGCTCCAGCAGGCCAGCGAGACCCGCTCGCTGTCGATCATCAGGCCGTCCATGTCAAAGATGACGGCGTCGGGCAGGAACGGCAGCGCAGCGATGGTGGTCATGGAGCGAACAGCGTATCCAGATCGGTGGAGGTGAGCTGCCGCCATTGCCCCTCGTCCAGTCCCTGCAGGTCCAGCCCGCCGACGCGGCTGCGGTGCAGGGTCTGCACGTGGTTGCCGGTGGCGGCGAACATGCGGCGTACCTGATGGTAGCGGCCTTCATGCAGTACCAGGCGTGCGCGACGCGCATCCAGCACTTCCAGTTCAGCCGGCAGCAGGGGGGTCTTCTCGGACTCCAGCATCAGCGTACCGCTGGCGAACAACGCCACTTCGTCGCCGCGCAGGTCGTCGCTCAGTTCCACTTCGTAGACCTTGGGCAGCTTCGACTTCGGCGAGATGATCCGGTGCAGCAGGCCACCATCCTCGGTCAGCAGCAGCAGGCCGCTGGTCTCGCGGTCGAGGCGGCCCACGGTGGACAGCACCGGATCGCGGTCACGGAAGCGCGGCGGCAGCAGGTCGTAGATCAAGCGGCCGGTGTCCTTGGTCGAACAGGTGTAGCCGGCCGGCTTGTGCAGCGCGATCGACAGCCCCACCGGCGGGTCCAGCGGCTCGCCGTCGACCCGGATCGCCTCGTGCGGCACCTGGTCGTCGGCATACAGCACCTCGCCGTCGGCGTCGGTGACGCGGCCTTCGCGGAACATCCACTGCACCTGCTTGCGGCTGCCATAGCCCAGGTTGGCGATGAGCTTGACCAGCTTCACTTGCCCTTCCCCTTCACCGCTTCCACCAGCTTGAAGCCATCACGCTCGGCGATCACGCGCACCGCGCCAAAGCTCTCGTTGAGCGTGTACTCGTACGGCAGGTGGCGGTTGGCCACCACGTACAGGCGTCCGCCCGGGCGCAGCGCCTGCGCGGCCACGGCGATGAAGCGCTGGCCGATGTCCGGGCGATCGGCGCGCGACGGCGTGTGGAACGGCGGGTTGCTGATGATGACGTCGTAGCCCGGTTCGATACCCGCGGTGACGTCCTGCCACAGGAAGCGCAGCGGCAGCGCGCGGCGGCGGCGCCAGGTTCAGTTCGGCCAGGGCCAACGCACGCTGCTCGGCTTCGTACAGATCCAGCGCGGTGATCTTCGGGCAGCGTTCCAGCAGCTCGCGCGACAGGTAGCCATAGCCCGCGCCGAGGTCGGCGGCACGCCCGGCCAGGTCGGCCGGCAGGTGCTCGGCCAACAGCGCCGACGCCGGGTCGATGCGATCCCAGGCGAACACGCCCGGGCGGCTGAGGAAACGGCCGCCGACGATCGGCCGCACCGCATCCAGTGCCGACCAGCGCTTGGCCAGGTCGGCGTCGTGCTGGCCCTGCATCGGGGCGGTCCAGTACACGCGACAGTGGTTCTTGGTCAGGCTGCCGCCGAGGCCGGTCAGTTGCTTGAGGTCACCCTCGCCCGAACGTGCACCTTCGTTGTTGGACTGGCAGGCGACGATGCGGCCGCCGTCGGCGACCAGCGCCAGCGCGCGCGAACAGGGCACGGGCCTCCTCGCGCTGGCGCGGCGGCAGCACCAGCACCAGCGGGTAGCGGCCCTTGCCGGCCACATCATCCAGCTGGCCGCTGACGGTCCAGCCGGCGGCCTGCTGCAGCGGCTGCGCGAACGGGGCAAAGCTCTGCTCGCAATGCACTTCGCGGTTGCCGGCCACTTCGCGCAGCGGCCAGCCGTCGCGGGCACGCAGGAAGGCCACCGGGCCCTCCGGCCAGCGCAGGGCGCCTTGGGAGAACGGCAGGAACAGGGTCTGCAGGGGGGCGTCGTCGCTGGAGGCCATCGGCGCGGGTACTTCAAGCGTGAGGGCCGTCCATTGTACCGGCTTGGCCGGGCCGGCCCCGGCGGCCGCTTTGCGAAACCCGAACGGGGCCTTGATCTGCCAGCAACATTGAAACGTTCAGGGTAGAGGCTCCCCCGGAAACCCAGGAGAACCTGCATGCGAGCCTTGTTCGTCGGTGGCGTGGTCGACAACAGTGAAATGGACCTGGAAGGCAGCCATCCGCCCGTGCATTACCCCGAGGACACCGGCGGTGGCCACTCGCGCTACCGGCTGCACCAGGTCGGCCATGGTGCCGACGGAAGCGTGGCCTATGCGGTGTACGGCGCACCGGACCTGGCCGACGACGAGGTGGCGAGGGTGGCGGAAGAACGCGCCTATGCGCGCCGGTTCGAGGCGACGCCTACGTTGTTCGAGCATTGATCCCAACAGCCACGCATGGCGTGGCTCTACTGCAACCTCTGGAAAATCCACGCTGTGCGTGGACGGCATGAGGCCTGGCCGATGACGAGGTCACGCACATCCATGCGTGGCCCTTTCCAGTAGATCCACGCCATGCGTGGATGGGGTTGGCAGGTTGCCGTCAGACCCTGGGCGGCAACCTGCGGATGCTGGCGATCTCATCCAGCCACACATGGTGCTGCTGCACCGGCGTGTCGTAGTCATCCAGGCGCAGCTGGCCGTTGCTGCCTTCGTCGCCGGCCTCGTTGCGGTATTGCTGCACCGTCGGTTTCACGGCGACGGTGCCGAGCAGTCGGCGACCATCGTGCAGGGTCAGTTCCACCTGCGTTTCGCCTTCCAGCTGCGGCAGCAGGGCTTCCAGGCGCGCGATCTGCGCCGGATCGGTGTGGATGCGGGGAGCTGTACGGGACATCGGCGACCTCCTGCGTGCAGGGTCGCCGATCGGCCGTGAATGCTCAGTGCAGCGCGCTGTCCGCGCGTGGCACCTGCACTTTGCGTACCGCAGCCACCAGCTGTGCCACCGAGTACGGCTTGGCCACGTGTTCCTGGAAGCCCGACGCCAGCGCTCGGCGCCGGTCATCGGCACGTGCCAGCGCGGTCACGGCAACCGCCGGCAGGGTCATCGCATCCACGCCCATGTCCTCGCGCAGCGTGCGCACCAGGCCATAGCCATCCATGCCCGGCATGCCGATGTCGGTCAGCATCACGTGGTACTGCAGGTGCCCGGTATCGGCCAGCAGCGCCAGCGCTTCACCGGCCGAGCTGGCTGCCGACACGCTTGCGCCCTGCTCTTCCAGCATGCGCCGCAGGTACTCCAGCACTTCCGGCTGGTCTTCCACCGCCAGCACGTGCATGCCACGCAGCGGATACGGCTCGACGATCACCGGCTCCAGGATCGGTCCGCTGATCACTTCGCGCAGCGGCCGCCGTTCGGCATCGGGAATGTGCTGCGGCAGGCGCACGGTGAAGGTGGCGCCGTGGCCATGGCCCTCGCTGGCGGCGGCGACGGTACCGCCATGCAGTTCGACCAGCTGCTGCACGATTGCCAGACCCAGGCCGAGGCCGCCATGCCGTCGGGTGGTGGTGCCATCGGCCTGGCGGAAGCGGCTGAACAGATGATTGAGGAATTCGGGCGCGATGCCGTCGCCGGTGTCGCGCACGGTGATCACCCAGTGGTTGCCGTCGGCCTGCAGCTGCAGATCGATGCGGCCTTCGGCCGGGGTGAACTTGATCGCATTCGACAGCAGGTTCCACAACACCTGCTGCAGGCGGGTGGCATCGCCCAGCACCAGGCTGGGCTGCTCCGGCAGCTGCAGGCTCACGTCCAGCGCCTTGCCTTCGGCGACCAGCTCCTGCGCGCCGATGGCTTCGCCCAGCAGGTCGCGCAGATCCAGTATCTCCACCTCCAGCTGCACCTTGCCCAGCAGCATGCTGCTGAGGTCGAGCATGTCCGAGATCAGCCGCTTCTGCGCACCGGCGCTGTTGGCGATCACGTTCAGGCCCTTGTACAGCGGGCTGGTGTTGTCCACGCGCTGCAGCAGCAGTTCGCTCCAACCGAGGATGGTGGTCAGTGGCGTACGCAGTTCATGCGACAGCGTGGCCAGGAACTCGTCCTTCAGCCGCGCCATGTTCTCGGCTGCGCTGCGCGCGGCACGCTCGGACTGCAGCAGCTCCTCGCGGGCCAGTTCGATCTCGCGGCGTTCGGTCACGTCCGGGCTGCTGCCGGCCAGGCCGATGAAGCGGCCCATCCGCGAGAAGCGCGGACGCGCGTTCATCTCCAACCAACGCCAGTCGCCATCGGCGCGTCGGGCCCGCACCAGCGCATGCATCGACCGCTGCGCCTTCAGCGCTTCCTGCAGTTCGTACTCGAACACCGACGCATCGTCCGGGTGCACCAGGCCACGCCAGACATCTTCCGGCACGCGCGTCTCGTCGCCGCCGAAGAACTCACTGAAAGCGCTGTTGACGAAACGGGCATGGCCGCGCTCGTCGAGCACCCACACCGGCATCGGCAGGCCATCGGCCAGCGCACTGAAGCGGGCTTCGCTTTCGCCCAGCTCCACTTCCATCTGCTTGCGCGCGGTGATGTCGAAGAACAGGATGCCGACCTTGTCCTCACCCGGGCGGCCCACGCGCACCGCATCCACCGCGAACGAGCGGCCCAGCGCACGCGCTTCCATCTCGAACTGTGCCGGCCGGCCACTGCGGGCAACTTCGCCGTAGATGCGGAACCAGTCTTCCTCGTGGCCCGGTTCCAGCGCCGTCATGCGCTGGCCACGCGCATCCTTCAGGCCGGTGTGGCGCTCGAATGCGTCGTTGACCTCGATGAAACGATAGTCGACCGCACGATCGCCCTCGAACAGCACCTGGATCACGCAGAAACCGGCGTTGATGCGCTCAAGCACGCCATGATGCAGGTCGGGTTCGGGCGCCGGCACCATCATCGGTGGGCGCTCCACGAGGGGCGGCAGTGTGGACAAGGGCGTCAGTGCAGGCCGGGTTGGAGGCACAGCATCTTCCAAAGGGCGTATTCACAGCGTCAAGCGCCGTCAGTCATGGTTGACGACGATGAATTGGCGGCAACCACTCTTGCGCATGACGCAATCTGCCATTGCGGCGCCCCGGCCGCAGGATCACACTCGATCTGTGATCAACATCGTCCCCATCGCGGGGACGCAGGAGACCGTCATGAAACGCTCACTCGCGATTGCCCTGCTGGCAGGCGCCCTGGTGGCGGGCGGCGCCGCCGCTGCACCGCGCACCGTGACCGATGCGGACGCGCCACGTGCGTTGCAGGCCGATGGCCCGGTCAGCGTGAAATGGGAGGACCCGGCCAAATTCACCGAGATCCGCCAGAGCACCAACCGCTTCGAGGCCGAGCGTGGCGACTGGGTACAGCAGCTGGCACGCTACCTGCAGACCACCGCCGCCAAGCCGCTGCAGCCTGGGCAGACCCTCGATGTGACCCTGGTCGACATCAAGCGCGCCGGTGACTACGAGCCGTGGCATGGCCCGCGTGGCCGCGACATCCGGATCATGCGTGACATCTACCCGCCGCGGATCAGCCTGCAGTACACGTTGAAGGACGCCAGCGGCCGTATCGTCAGCGAGGGCGATGTGCGCCTCAGCGATACCGGCTACCTGCACAACCTGGGGCTGAAGAGCGACAGTGATCCGCTGCGCTACGAGAAGCGCCTGATCGATGACTGGGTGAAGCGGCAGCTGGCCAGCCAGGCCACCGCCGCGCGATGATCCCGGGCGGCGCGACTCACCGGTAGGTGTCGACCTTGGTCGACACGCATTCAAAGCGCCGACCAAGGTCGGCCGCTACCAGTGCCGAGCACGCCGACCAGTCCCTACCGGTAGGTGTCGACCTTGGTCGACACGCATTCAGAGCGCCGACCAAGGTCGGCCGCTACCAGAGCCGTGCGCGCCGACCGGTCCCTACCGGTAGGTGTGGACCTTGGTCGACACGCATTCACAGCGCCGACCAAGGTCGGCCGCTACCAGAGCCGTGCACGGCCAGCGTTCGGTCAGTCCTGATAGACCTTCGCCACGCGCTTGACCGCGCAGGGCAGCTGGTACGCACTCACGCCGCAGCGCGGCGCCAGTTCGGACAGCGTCGGTGCACTGCCCCACAGTTCCACCACACTGCCGATGCCGGCCTGCGCGTGCGCGGTCAGGTCCACGGTCAGCATGTCCATGGACACGCGCCCGATCAGGGCACCGGGCTGACCATCGATCAGCGCCGGGGTGCCATTCGGGGCAAACTGCGGATAACCGTCGGCATAGCCGAGCGCGACCACGCCCACGCGGGTGCGTGCCTTGGCCACGAAGCGCGCCATAGCCCACCGGCTCACCGGCCTCGATCCAGCGTTCGGCGATCACCTTCGACTGCATCGTCATCACCGGGCGCAGGCGCTCGGTCAGCGCGGTGTTGTCAGGCAGCGGATTGGCGCCGTACAGCATCAGGCCCGGGCGCACCCAGTCGCTGCGTACATCTGGCCAGCCCAGCAGCGCCGGCGAGTTGCACACGCTGGTCTCGCCATCGAGGCCGTCGATGGCCCGCGCGAACGTCGCCGCCTGCTCGTGGGTGCGTTCGCTGTCCAGTTCGTCGGCACGCGCCAGGTGGGTCATCAGCACGATGCGTTCGACCTGCGGCAGCGCCAACAGGCGTGCATGCGCCGCGCGGAAGCTGTCCACGTCCAGGCCGAGGCGATGCATGCCGCTGTCCAGCTTCAGCCACACCGTCAGCGGGCGCGGGCTGTCGAACGCGACCAGGGCTTCCAGCTGCCACGGCGAGCCCACCGCGAACCAGAAATCGTGTTCGGCCACCAGCGCCATGTCGCTGGGCTCGAAGATGCCTTCCAGCAGCAGGATCGGCGCACGGATGCCGGCCTGGCGCAGTTCCAGCGCCTCTTCGATGGTGGCCACGCCGAAACCATCGGCCTCGCCTTCCAGTGCCTGCGCACAGCGCACTGCGCCGTGGCCATAGGCATCGGCCTTGATGATCGCCAGGGCCTTGCCACCGCCCAGTTCACGGGCGAGCCGGTAGTTGCTGCGCAGGGCGCCCAGATCGATCAGCGCGCGGGCAGGACGCATGTGCGGTTCTCTTGTTGCGGCGCGTGACCGTACTGGCCGTAGCGGAAAATATCCAGGCCTTCGGTGCTGATCTGCGGCTGGCGCGCTCATCAGGTCGGCCAGGTAGCGGCCCGAGCCGCACGCCATGGTCCAGCCCAGCGTGCCGTGCCCAGTGTTGAGGTACAGGTTGCGGAACGGCGTGGCGCCGATCACCGGCGTACCGTCCGGCGTGGCCGGGCGCAGGCCGGTCCAGAACTGCGCGCGACAGGTCACCGCCCTTCGGGTAGAGATCGCTGACCACCAGCTCCAGGGTCTCGCGACGGCGCTGCGACAGCGACAGGTCGAAGCCGGCCACTTCGGCCATGCCACCGACGCGGATGCGGTCGTCAAAACGGGTCACCGCCACCTTGTAGCTCTCATCGAGGATGGTCGAGGTCGGCGCCATCGCCGGGTCGGTGATCGGCAAGGTCAGCGAGTAACCCTTCAGCGGATACACCGGCAGGCGCATGCCCAACGATGCGACCAGCGCCGGCGAGTAGCTGCCGAGCGCGACCACGAAGCGGTCGGCGGTTTCCAGCTTGCCGTCGATGCGTACGCCGGTGATGCGGTCGCCATCGAATTCCAGGCCGGTGATGTCCTGGTCGAAACGGAACTCGACACCGGCATCCACGCACATCTGCGCCAGGCGGCGGGTGAACAGCTGGCAGTCGCCGGTCTGGTCACGTGGCAGGCGCAGCGCGCCGACCAAGCCATCGACATGGGCCAAGGCCGGTTCGGCCTGGATGATGCCGGCGCGGTCCAGTACCTCGTACGGCACGCCGTACTGGGCCAGGATCTCGATGTCCTGCGCCGAGGCATCCAGCTGCTGCTGGGTGCGGAACAGCTGGGTGGTGCCCAGGTCGCGGCCTTCGAACTCGATGCCGATCTGCGCGCGCAGCTCGTTCAGGCAGTCGCGGCTGTACTCGGACATGCGCACCATGCGCGCCTTGTTGATCGCGTAGCGCTCGTGGGTGCAGTTGCGCAGCATCTGCCACAGCCAGCGGTACTGGGCCAGGTCCATGCCCGGCTTGATCGCCAGCGGCGCATGCTTCTCGAACAGCCAACCGATGGCCTTCTTCGGCACGCCCGGGGCGGCCCACGGCGAGGTGTAGCCGAACGACAGCTGGCCGGCATTGGCAAAGCTGGTTTCCAGCGCCGGGCCGGGTTGGCGGTCGATGACCGTGACTTCAAACCCGGCCTGTCGCAGGTACCAGGCACTGGTGGTGCCGATCACGCCGCTGCCGAGAACTAGGACTCGCATGGGACTTCTCCAACCCGATCATTCCCTGCACTGGAGCGTGCCGGGACCATAATTGGGGAAGTATAGACAGCCATTCCCAGTTGATTTGCCTGATTTGCGATCAACCGGCAGGATGTTCCCCTGCAATTCATTCCCCAAGGTTGACGGCCATGGCCACCCGTACCCGCGAACTGGACAAGATCGATCGCAAGATCCTGCGCATCCTGCAGGCCGAGGGCCGTATCTCCTTCACCGAACTGGGCGAGCGGGTCGGCCTGTCCACCACCCCGTGTACCGAGCGCGTGCGCCGGCTCGAGCGCGAGGGGGTGATCACCGGCTACCACGCCCACTTGGACCCGGCGGCGGTGAAGGCCAGCCTGCTGGTATTCGTGGAGATCAGCCTGGCCTACAAGTCCGGTGACATCTTCGAGGAGTTCCGGCGCGCCGCCCTGAAGCTGCCCAACGTGCTGGAGTGCCATCTGGTCTCGGGCGACTTCGATTACCTGCTGAAGGCGCGGATCAGCGAGATGGCCTCCTACCGCAAGCTGCTCGGCAGCACCCTGCTGACACTGCCGCATGTGCGTGAGTCGAAGAGCTACATCGTGATGGAAGAAGTGAAGGAAACGCTGAGCCTGCCGATTCCGGATTGAGTCCGGAACGGTAGTGGGGCCAGATCCCGTGCAGCGGGCTCTGACCCCCGGGTCCGTCAGCGCTGCTGCGGATGCTTCTGCGAGCGCTGTTCCTGCTGCTTGCCACCCTTGTGCGGCTGCTGCGGCTCCATCTGCTGCTGTTGCTGTTGCTGTTGCTGTTGCTGCTGTTGTTGCTGCGGGTTGCGGCCCTGCGGTTCCTTGCCGGGATGACGGTTCTGCTGGTTTTTCATGATCGCGATCCAGTGGACGAAGGACATGCGGCGGCGCAATGCCGGCGCACGGTCACGTTGGTCCCGGAACGGTTAATCGCAGGCGAAAAAGCAGTGATCTGCAGCGGGTTGTTTTCGTGCGTTCAGGCCGGACAGCGTGCGGTAGCCGCCAACCTCGTTTGGCACCCGAGATCAGCGCTTGATCTGCTGGCCATCGCCGGCCGGCACGCTGTCGTAATAGCGGCCGGTACGCGAATCGAACACGCGGTTCGGACCGGCCGGGCGTACCCCGGGGACGATGCGGCCATTGCGGTCGTACACCTTGTCGGCCGGCTTCGGCGCCGGGGTGGGCGCGATCTGGGCGGGACCGGTGGACCTGATCGGCTGCGCCGGCTGCGGCGACGGCAGGACCTGCGGCTGCGGGCGAGCGGCCTGCGGCGGCGGCATCACCGGCTGCGGTGCCACGGTGGTGGCACTGCGGGTGGCGGTCGGGCTCGACGACGTCGGTACCTGGGCCTGCGCGACCAGGGGCAACAGGGCCATCAACAGCAGGGAAAGGGTCGGTTTCATGTCACGCTCCGGCGTGGATCACATTTACCTTGCGCCTGCACCTGTGTGCCGGCCATGAACGGCCATCACACTTGCAAGCGCGCGCCGGCACCCCCACGTTTTCCGCCATCCCCAGGCCATCAACCCCCACGGAGCGCCGCCATGACTGCCTTCGACCTGACGCCCCCCACCGCCACCCAGACCGAGGCGCTGATCGCCGGCCTCAGCAGTGAAGAGCGCCGCGTGCTGCTGCAGCACGGTACCGAGGCGCCGTTCTGCGGCGTGTTCCTCGACAACAAGCGCGAGGGCGTCTACTGCTGCCGGCTGTGCGCACTGCCGCTGTTCCGCTCCAGCACCAAGTTCGATTCCGGCACCGGTTGGCCGAGCTTCTTCGCCCCGTTCGACCCGGCACACGTGCGCGAAATCCGCGATACCAGCCACGGCATGGTCCGCACCGAGATCACCTGTGCGCGCTGTGGCAGCCATCTGGGCCACGTATTCCCGGACGGCCCGCCGCCCACCTACGAGCGCCACTGCCTGAACTCCGTCTCACTTTTGTTCACCGGCAATGGCGAGCCCTGGCCCGACCCGTTGCAGCGTGGCGGCGCCGAAAGCGGCGTGGCGGGCTGAAACACCCCGCTGACCGATTTCACAGAATTCCCTCTTCAGAAAACCGGGCGACGGGCCGACAAGGAGATATCCCCTCTCCTTGCGTCGCCCCATGCTCATCATCGTTGGATTCCTGGTCGTCATCGTCAGCGTGATCGGGGGCTATCTCGGTGCCCACGGCCGCCTGGGTGCCCTCTGGCAGCCCTACGAGCTGGTCATCATCGGTGGCGCCGCGCTCGGCGCCTTCCTGGTCGGCACCCCGGCCAAGACGGTCAAGCAGACCCTGCAGGCCATGGTCGGCGTGTTCAAGGGCCCGCGCTACAAGCAGCAGGACTACATCGATGTCCTCAGCCTGCTCTATGAACTGCTCAACAAGGCCCGCCGCGAAGGCTTCATGGCGCTGGAAGACCACGTCGAGCGCCCGGCCGAAAGCGCGCTGTTCGGCAACTACCCCAAGGTGCAGGCCGACCACCACCTGATCGACTTCATCACCGACTGCCTGCGCCTGATGATCGGCAGCAACATCGAGCCACACGAGCTGGAGCCGCTGCTGGAACTGGAGCTGGAAAAGCACCACGCCGAGGCCATGGCGCCGTCGCAGGTGCTGACCAAGGTCGCCGACGGACTGCCCGGTTTCGGCATCGTCGCGGCGGTGCTCGGCATCGTCATCACCATGGGTTCGATCGGCGGGGATATCGTCGAGGTCGGCGGCCATGTGGCCGGCGCGCTGGTCGGTACCTTCCTGGGCATCCTGCTGGGCTACGGTTTCGTCGGCCCGATGGCGGCAGCGATGGAAGCGCGCCGAGCAGGACAGCCGCATCTACGAATCGGTGAAGACCGCGCTGCTGGCCTGCCTGCGTGGCTACAACCCGAAGATCGCGCTGGAATTCGCCCGCAAGACGCTGCCGTCGAACGTGCGCCCGGCCTTCTCCGATTTCGAGCAGCACCTGAAGACGGTCAAGTAAGCCATGGCCGAGACCAAGCCCACCGTCATCGTCCGTCGGGTCAAGAAGGCCGGCCACGCCGCCCATCATGGCGGTTCGTGGAAGGTGGCGTATGCCGACTTCGTGACCGCGATGATGGCGTTCTTCCTGGTGCTGTGGCTGATGGCCACCACCAACAAGAACGACCGTGCGGCCATTTCCGAGTACTTCCGCAACCCCAGCCCGCTGAGCGGGCAGAACGCCACGCCGGCGCCCGGCATGGCCGGCCCGGGTGGCGCCAGCACCTCGATGATCAAGCTCGGTGGTGCCACCGACATCTCGCGGGGCAGCAGCAACGATCCCTTCCAGAACCAGAAGGAAGCGGTGCCGCAGCCGGTGGACCAGCAGCAGCGCGACAAGCAGCAGCTGGAAGCGCTGATGAAGGAACTGCAGGAGGCGATCAGCAAGAGCCAGGCGCTGGAGCCGTTCAAGGACCAGCTGCTGCTGGATCTGACCCCGGAAGGCCTGCGCATCCAGATCGTGGACAAGCAGAACCGGCCGATGTTCGACCTCGGCAGCGCCACGCTGAAGCCGTACACGCAGCAGATCCTGCACGAGTTGGCCAACTACCTGAACCACGTGCCGAACCGGATCAGCCTGACCGGCCACACCGACATCACCGCCTATTCGGCCGCGCGCGGCTACGGCAACTGGGAACTGAGCGCCGATCGTGCCAACGCCGCACGGCGCGCACTGGTGGACGGCGGCCTGGAGGACAGCAAGATCACCCGCGTGGTCGGCCTGTCTTCGTCGGTGCTGTTCGACAAGGCCGACCCGCAGAATCCGATCAACCGCCGCATCAGCATCGTGGTGATGACCCAGGCCGCCGAAGCAGCCGCCCTGGCCGGTGCCGGCCCGCAGGTGGGGCTGTCGGCCCCCGCCGCCGACCCGGACGTGCAGGCCGCGCAGGGTCCGGCAAAGTAAACGGTAGGTGCGGACCTTGGTCCGCACATCCGGGAAAAGCGTGCGGACCAAGGTCCGCACCCACCAGGGGCATGACCCGGCGCACCCGCTACAATGGTGGTCTTTCCGTTTCCAGGTGACCCCACCCCATGTCCCAGAACTCCAAGGCCAAGCGCGACAAGCGCAAGAAGCAGCAGGCCAAGCGCCCGTTCCTGCGCCTGAACGCGCAGCAGCAGGTGCAGAACCATGCCGTGCTGACCAACGAAGACGGCCAGGTGGTCGCGGCCATCGGCCTGCAGGGCCGTGAGTGGCTGCTGGCCATCGGCGGCCAGACCATGGGCAACGCCGAGAACCCGGTGCCGATGCTGGCCATGCTCAAGCACCTGGCCAACGTGCAGGAGAAGGAAGGCCGCAAGGTCAACCTGGAGTACTCCGAACTGCTGCAGAAGCTGCTGGACACCCTGGCGGCCGAATCCGAGCAGACCGCCGACGAGTACCTGGACAAGCTGGTTGCCGAGTTCGAAGGCGTCGACGCTGCTGAAGGCGAGGAAGGCGAAGCCGCCGAGGGCGACGTGGCCGAAGAAGCCGCTGCCGAGGCCACTCCGGCCGCTGACAGCGACAGCAAGCCGCAGGCCTGAACCGGCCGCGGCGGTGACAGTCTACGTCGATGACGCGGTGCATCCCTGGCGCGGACAGCGCTGGGCGCACCTGATGGCCGACACCCTGGCCGAGCTGCACGCGATGGCGGCGCAGCTCGGCATTCCCCCGCGGGCCTTCCAGAACAAGGCCAGCGGTGCCCACTACGATGTCACTTCCGAGCTGCGCGCACAGGCGATCGCGCTCGGTGCGCGGGCGATCTCAAGGCACACCGACCGCGCGCTGGTCAAAGCGGTGATCGCCAACGCCAGGGCGCAGTACCGGCCGTAGATGGGAGCGCCGGGCATGGCCCGGCGCTACCGATCAATCTCAGAACGGGTCGCTGCCCAGCCGGATTTCCACGTTCAGCAGCGAGCACAGCGCCAGCATCGCGTCGTCGTCGCGGGTCAGCGCCATCACGCCGGTGAAGCCGTCGCTGCCGGCATCCACGCTCCACAGCGTGTAATTGTGCTCGCGCAGGCGGTCGAATGCGGTGGACATCAGCTGCACGCCGTCCAGGTCTTCGGCGAAGTCCTCGTCGTCCAGGTCGCCGCCCCAGTCCAGCTGCAGGTTGAAGCGCGCCGACAGCTCGTTCACCGCCGACTGCAGCGATTCCAGGTCATCTCGTTCCACCTCGAAACCGGACTGCCAGGCAATGGCCGTGAACAGCGCTGGCAGCCAGTCGCTGTCCGCTTCCAGCGGCTGCCCGTCCTCGGCCAGGTGCTCGCGCCAGCGGTTGAACTGCTGCAGGGCCAGCTCTTCGTCGCCCGGGTTGATCAGTACCAGCAGGTTCCAGACCCGCGCCTCGAAGCCGTCTTCGTCGAAGTCGTGGATGTCTTCCTCGAAGTCGAAATAGTCGCTGTTGTCGGGCATGGCGGAACTTCCTCTGGGGCAGGCCGGCATTCTACGGTTTATCCTGTGCCGCTGAAGCCGGCCTTGGTGGCCGTCACTGTGAATGAAGCGATGAGCGATACCCCTCCCGACCACCTGGCGATCAACCCGGCCAGCCCCTTCCATGATGCGCAGGCGCTGGAGCGCGGCGTTGGCGTGCGTTTCAACGACGTCGAGCGCGACAACGTCGAGGAATACTCGGTCAGCGAAGGCTGGATCCGCGTGCAGGCCGGCAAGGCCCGCGACCGCCGCGGCAACCCGATGACCATCAAGGTCAAGGGCAAGGTCGAGGCGTATTTCCTGGACCAGAAGCCGGAATAACCCGCGCCGTGGGATCGGTAGAGTCGAGCTTGCTCGACTGCTTTGCGAAAGAGCAGTCGAGCAAGCTCGACTCTACGCTTCGGGGCAGGGTCACTCGCGCTTGCGCGATTCCAGCAGGTCCAGGTTGCGGATCAGGCGCCGCGAGATCTCATCGGAGATCACCCCGCGCCGGGTCAGCCGGAACAGCTCCTCGCGCTCGGCATTGAGGCCGGCACTGCGCAGCTGGCGGTAGCCCAGTTCCATGCGCCGCACCTTCTCCGGGTCCACGTCGGGCCCGTCGCTGTCCTTCTCCAGGTGGCGCTGGTACAGCAGGCTGACCCGCGAGGCGGCGTCGTTGTACAGCTGCACGTTCTCGGTGTTCTGGTTCATCACCATCTGCTGGCGCATGCGCTCGACCCCGGCCAGCGCCGCCTTCGACGACAGCCGGCGCGCCAGATCCTCTTCCTTGCGCTCACCCGAATCGGACGGCAGCTGCAGGCCTTTCAACAGCCGCGGCAGCGCGATGCTGGCGCCCAGCAGCGAGAACAGGATCACCGACGCGGCCAGGAAGATCACCAGGTCACGCGCCGGGAACGCACTGCCGTCGGGCAGGAACAGCGGCAGGGTCAACACGCCGGCCAGGGTGATCGCACCGCGCACGCCGGCCACCGAGGTCGCCACCACGATGCGCCAGTTCGGCGCCTCGCCCCGCTCCAGGCCGCGACGACGCGCGCGCAGCAGGTTCCAGCGCAGCGACAGCCACACCCACAGCAGGCGCAGCACGACCAGTGCCAGATTGATCACCACCACATACACCAGCAGCCACCACGCACTCTGGTGGCCGGTCTCGTTCATGGTGGTGGTGGCGCGTTCGACGATGCCCGGCAGCTGCTCGCCCAGCAGCACGAACATGATGCCGTTGAAGCTGAACTGCAGCATGTTCCAGACCCCGGCACGCTGCACGCGCATGCTGCCGGAGACACGGCCGGTCAGCTCGACATAGCTCATCGCGATACCGGCAGCGACCGCGGCGAGGATGCCCGAGGCATGGATCTCTTCGGCCAGCAGGTAGGCCGCGAACGGAATCAGCAGGTTGACCAGCATCGCCGCGCCAGGCTCTTCGCCGAAGCGGCGCCACAGCCAGCGCTGGAAGGTGGACACACCCAGCGTCACTGCCACTC
This sequence comes from Stenotrophomonas sp. 93052_Sma, assembly GCF_056481145.1. NCBI lineage: Bacteria > Pseudomonadati > Pseudomonadota > Gammaproteobacteria > Lysobacterales > Lysobacteraceae > Stenotrophomonas > Stenotrophomonas sp. 93052_Sma. Next base: position 599,110 of record NZ_CM151134.1, on the reverse strand, counting down.
CCACAGCAAGGCCGGCCACCGCCACCCACACGAAGGTCAGCGAGGCGGTGGCCAGCGAGAAGGTGCCGGTCATCACTGCCGCCACCGCGAAGCGGAAGCAGACCAGGCCCGAGGCATCGTTCAGCAGCGACTCGCCCTCAAGGATGTGCATCAGGCGCTTGGGAATCGGCGCCTTGGAAGCGATGGCCCCGACCGCCACCGGGTCGGTCGGCGACACGATGGCCGCCAGCGCGAAGCACACCGCCAGCGGCATCACTGGAATCAGCCAGTGGATGAGGAAGCCGGCGCCGATGACGGTGAACACCACCAGGCCGAACGCCAGCTCGAGGATCGCGCCCTTGTCGCGGAACAGGCCCTGTTTGGGAATGCGCCAGCCATCCAGGAACAGCAGCGGCGGCAGGAACAGCAGGAAGAACACCTCCGGCTCCAGCGCGTGGCCGCGGTTGAACACGCCGGCGATGACCGCACCCAGGCCGATCTGCACCAGCGGCAGCGGCAACGAGAACGGCAGGACACGAACCAGGTAGCCGCTGGCGACAACGGCCACCAGCATCGCCAGGACGACTTCAATGGTATGCATGCTTCTTCCAGGAAGCGGCGCGCGGGGAGGCTCGCAAGCCAGCGCCGGAAACCCGGAAAAAACTACCACATGCGGCCATGACCGCGACGGCCGGGGCCGCCGCGCGTCAGCCCCGGCTCATGCCCCGTCGAAGCGGTACAGATCCATGGCGAGGAAGCCGGCATCGATACCGGCGTCGATGCGGCGTGCACCGAAGCCGCCCTCGCCGGCCGCGCCCATCGCGAAGAACAGCGGCAGCAGGTGCTCGTCGGTCGGGTGCGCACGTTCGGCGAACGGCGCCTGCCGACGGTAATCGAGCAGGGCCTGGCGGTCGTCGGCGGCCAGGCGCTGCTCCACCCACTCGATGAAGGGCCGCACGTACGGCGCTTCCTTGCCGTCCTGGTAGTCGCCCCAGTCGTGCAGGTTGTGGGTGATGCTGCCCGAGCCGACCAGCAGCACGCCCTGCTCGCGCAGCGGCGCCAGCGCGCGGCCGAGCGCGAACTGGTGCTCGGGGCCGAGCATCGGCTGGATCGACAGCGGCACCACCGGGATGTCGGCCTGCGGGCGCAGCAGCCGCAGCGGCACCCAGGCACCGTGGTCGAGGCCACGCTGCGGGTCGAGTGCCACCGGCAGGCCAGCGGCGGCGATGCGGCCGGCCACCTCTTCGGCCAGCGCCGGATCGCCCGGCGCCGGGTACTGCAGTTCAAACAGCGCGCGGGAAGCCGCCGAAGTCATGGATGGTCGGTGGCTGCGGATGCGCGCCGACCAGCGGCTGCCGGCCCAGCCAGTGCGCCGAGGCCATCACGATGGCGCGCGGCGTCGGCAGGTCGCGCGCCAGCTCGGCCAGGCGCACGCCAACCTGGCCCGGATGCAGGGCGGTCATCGGCGAACCATGCGAGATGTACAGCGAAGGCAGGCGGGACATGGAATTCTCCAGTTGCAGGGTCAGGCGGCGATCAGCGCGAACGCAGGGTCCACTTGCCATCGCCGACCAGGAACAGCACTACCAGCGCCAGTGCCCAGAACGCCGGGTATTCCCAGCCGCCGCCGGCATTGGCGAAACCGAAGCCGTTGGCGCCGTGCACGGTGACGATGGTGCCCAGCAGCAGCGGCACACCGACAAGGCCCACCCAGCGTGCGTAGATGCCCAGCAGGAGCGCGACGGTGATCACCAGCTCGACGCCGATGGTGAGGTAGCCGAGCACGCCGGGCAGGCCCAGCGACTCGAAGAACGCCGCCGTGCCGGCCGGGGTGAATACCAGCAGCTTGATCAGCGCATGGACCAGGAACAGCACGCCCAGGGCCAGGCGCAGCAGGGTGGCGCCGTACGGGGCCAGCGGCGAAACAGGAGCGGTCGTGGTGTGCATGGGGAAACACCTTGAAGGGAGTAGGCACAGGTTATTGCGCCTTCGTGGACCAATAAATACGATGGATTGACCGTATTTATTTCAAAAGGCGCAACAATGGACACCCTCGAGGCGATGCGCGTGTTCGTGGCGGTGGTCGAGCGCAACGGCTTCAGTGCCGCCGCCCAGGCCCTGGATATGTCCACTGCCGGCGTCACCCGCCAGGTCGCCGCGCTGGAAAAGCGCCTGTCCACCCGCCTGCTCCACCGCACCACGCGCCGGGTCAGCCCGACCAGTGCCGGTGCCGCCTACTACGCCCAGTGCGTGCGCCTGCTGGCCGAGTTCGACGCGCTGGAGGCCAGCATCGGCGCGCAGGCGCTGGAGCCCTCCGGCACGCTGCGCATCAACGCACCGGTCAGTTGGGGCATCGCCCGCCTCGGCCCGCTGCTGGCCAGCTACCGCGAACGCTTCCCGCAGGTGGAACTGGACCTGGCCCTGTCCGACCGGCTGGTGGACATGGTCGAGGAAGGCTACGACGTCGCCATCCGCATCACCCGCGAGCCGGGGCCGACGTTGATCGCGCGACGTCTGGGCGAATCGCGGGTGAGCCTGTGCGCCGCGCCGGCCTACCTGGCCGCACGCGGTACGCCACAGACGCCGCAGGAGCTGCAGGCCCACGCCTGCCTGAGCTACAGCTACTGGGCCGCTGGCGACCATTGGCCGCTACAGGGACCGGGCGGCGAAGTGAAGGTGGCGGTAAGCAGCCTGCTGCACGCCAACAACGGCGACGTGCTGCGCGAAGCGGCGATCGCCGGTATGGGCGTGATCCTGCAGCCCGATTTCCTGCTGGAAGACGCGCTGGCCGATGGCCGCCTGGTGCGCATCCTGCCCGAATGGGAGGCCTCGCCGATCGGCATCTTCGCGGTCTATACCAGCCGCAGCCATCTGGCACCGAAGGTGCGCAGTTTCATCGACCATCTGGTGGAGGCCGGGGTGTAGCCGAATCTGGCGCTTGCCGGTAGTGCCGGCCGCTGGCCGGCAATCAGACACATCCCGGTCCTGGGCGAATGCCGGCCAGCGGCCGGCACTACCACTTAGGCGGCAACCTCATCCAGCGCCTCGATGATCCGTTCCAGCGGCGCCGGCCGCCCGAGCAGGTAACCCTGCACCTGGTCGCAGCCGTGCGCAGCCAGCCAGTCCAGCTGCCCCGGCGTTTCCACGCCCTCGGCGATGATGGTCAGGCCCATGCTGTGGCCCAGCGACAGCAGCGCGCGGCAGATCGAGGCATTGCGCGGATTGGTTTCCACGTCGGCGACGAAGCTGCGGTCGATCTTCAGGATGTCCAATGGCAGGTGCTGCAGGTAGGACATGCTGGAATAGCCGGTACCGAAATCATCCAGCGACACGCTGATGCCCTGCTCGTGCAGGCGTTGCATGGTCTGCATCGCCTGCGCCGGCTTGCGCATCAGGCTGCTCTCGGTCAGCTCCACGTGCAGCGCGCCGCGGGCCAGGCCGAACTCCTGCTGCGCGCGGGTGAACTCGGCCACCAGATCGCTGTTGAAGAACTGCACCGCCGATACATTGACCGCGATCGGCAGCTCGCCCCAACCGGCCTCGACCAGCCGGCGCTGCGCCTTCGCCGCCGCACGGATCACCCAGCGCCCCAGTGCCAGGATCAGCCCGGTGTCCTCACACAGCTGGATGAACTCGTTGGGCGGGATGAAGCTGCCATCGGCCTGCGGCCAGCGCAGCAGAGCCTCCAGCGCGGCCGGGCTGCCATCGCTGGCGTGCCGGATCGGCTGGAAATACAGCTGGAACTCGTTGTCGATGGCGGCGTGGATGCGTCCGGCCAGGCGCAGGCGGTCGGCCAACCGCGTGGTCACCGCCGCGTCGAACCAGACCACCACGTTGCCTTCGGCGCGCGGCATGCGCGGCCTGTGCGGCCATGCCGATCACCTGCTCGGCGCTGTGGCCGTCGCCGGCAATGTGCACGGCCACGCCGATGCGCGGCTCGAACTGGTGCAGCGAATCCTTGCCGCGCATCGGCGCCGACACGATCTGCAGCAGGTCGTCCAGCACGCGCTGGGTATCGTGCTCGGCACCGATGGCGAACACGAAGTCCTCCGCCGGCTGGAATGCCAGCGTGCCGCAGCGCGCCCAGGCCACCGAGCCGGGTCGCCATCGACTGCAGCACCGCATCGCCGATCTCGCGGCCCAGCGTGTCGGCCACCAGCTGCAGTCCTCGCAACTGCACGAAGGCGATGGTGTAGCCCTCCTGCTGTTCGTCCAGCTGTTCGGTCAACGCACGCACGTTGAGCAGGCCGGTGGCCGGGTTGTGCCGCGCCTGGTAGGCCAGGTCGCGCTCGTAAGCCAGCCGCTCGCTCACATCCTCGGCCAGCACCAGGCAGGCGGGCTGGCCATCGAAATCGAGCTTGGACAGGTGTGCGCGCACTTCGAACACACTGCCGTCCTTGCGCCGGTGCAGGCGCACGGTGGCATCCTGCAGCTCGCCGACACGGGCCTTGGCGATCGCACCCTTCACCTCGTCCCAGCCTTCGCGCGGGCGGATGTCGAGGATGCTCATCGCCAGGAATTCCTCGCGGCTGTAGCCATACTGGCGCACGGCGGCATCGTTGACCTCGATGAAGCGCAGCGTATCCGGATCGAACACCCAGAACGGCGCTGGATTGCGGTCGAACAACAGGCGGAAGCGGCGTTCCACTTCGCTCATCTGCTCGCGGGCCTGGTAGCGTTCGCTCAGGTCGGTCAGGGCACCGATCATGCGGCGCTCGCTGTCGGCCACCTCCACCCGCTGCCCGCGTGCGCCCACCCAGCGCACTGCGCCTCCGGGCAGCACCAGGCGGAACACCTGGTCGAGCACCGCGCCACCGGCGAAGGCCTGGTCGAAGGCCTGCTGCAGGCGCGCTGCATCATCACGATGCACGCGCGAAGAAATCGGCCACCGGCAGCGCATCGGTCTGCACGCCGAAGATCTCACGCGCCAGCGGTGACCAGCGCAACAGTGCGGCATCCTCGTCCACGTACCAAGTGCAGACGCGCCCAACCTGGTGGGCCAGGCGCAGTTCGGCATGCCCGGTCTTCAGTTCCTCCGCCATCGACTGCTGGCGGCGGGTGCTGCGGCGCACCGCGTACAGCAGGACCAGCAGCACCCCGACGTAGGCCAGCACGATTGCTACTGACGCCTGCAGGTAGGGCCACCATGGCGCCAGCACGTCCTCATCGGCCAACCCGACCTGCACCGCCAGCGGGCTGCGCTCCAGCGTGCTGATGGTGATGATGCGCTGCACACCATCGACCGCGCCCGGCAGGCTGCCCAGCTCGACCACGGCCTGCTTGCCGAGCAGGTCGCGATGCGCGAGATCGTAGCGTCGGCCGACCGTGCCGTGCGGGTCCGGTACGCGGGCCAGCATGTAGCCTTCCGCATCGCTGATCGACACCAGCCCGTTCGGGCCAACATCGAGGCCGCCGATGATGCGCTGCAGTTCGCCGCAGCGCAGCCGCGCCAGCAACCAGCGGTCACCGGCCATCGGCAGCGCCAGCGGCACCACCCAGCCACCGTCGCTGGCGCGCAGCGGCGGGCCGATGTACAGCGAACTGCCCAGGCCGCGGCGCTGCGGATCGGTCCACAGCGGCAGGTTCAGGTCACCTTTGCCGGCCGTCAGGGCGCGGCCATAGCTGTCCAGCACCACGATGCTGTGCAGCTCGGCATGCCGGCGCAGCACGCCGCCGATGGAGGCATCAAGCAGCGCCGGCGCCTGCGCGGGCACGCTGCGGAACACTTCAACGGCATCGGCGGCGATGCCGGACATCGCCCGCTCCAGGTTGCGCAGCTCCAGCGCCAGCAGGCGCTCGCTGCCCACCGCCAGTGCACGGCTCTGGCGCTGTGCGGCCTCCAGCCGGCGGTGATGGTCGTTGGCCAGCATGGTGGTCAACCCGGCCACCAGCAGAATGCCCAGCAACACCCCGCCCCAGGTAATGGCGCGCAGCGGCCGGGCCAACGCCCGTTTCAGCGCGGGCATCGGTTGGTCTTCCTTGTGCAGTCGGCTGGCTTCATGCGCGAACGAATCCTCCACATCCCCGACCTCAACGGCCGGCGGACGCCATTCTTGACGCCTGACCCGCCCCCGCATGGCCACCTCCCCGTGTCCGCGCAGGGCTCCTGAGGCCAGCATGCACCACACCGGTGACGGCGTGAAGATCGCTTCCGCGCGTTCAGCCAGATCCCGCACAGGGCGGGCGGCACTACGGGAGGGCCAGCCGGGGCGGAGCGGATTAGACTTGGGGTTTTCCGCTGCAAGAGAAGTCCATGTCCAAGCTGCGCCGTCCCACCCTGGCACTGGCCATCGTTGCCAGCCTGTCCCTGGCCGCCTGCGACCGCCCGGCCGATCCGGCTGCCGGCACCGCCGCGCCTGCCGATGCCGCACCTGCGGCCGCCAAGCCGATGCTGGGCAGCTTCGGCTTCGATGCCAGCGGCATGGACCGCAGCATCAACGCCGGCGATGATTTCTTCGGCTTCGCCAACGGCACCTGGGTGAAGAACACCGAGATCCCGGCCGACCGCTCGCGCTTCGGCAGCTTCAACGTCATCGCCGAGAAAACCCTGGCCGACACCCGCGCCATTCTCGAAGGCGCCGCCGGCAACACCCAGGCCAGCGGTGACGACAAGCTGATCGGCGACTACTACGCCGCCTACATGGACGAAGCCGGCATCGAGCAGCACGGCATCGCGCCGGTGCAGCCGCAGCTGAAGGCCATCGATGCGATCGCCGACAAGGCCGGGCTGGCCCGTGCCCTGGGCGGCGACGTGCGTGCCGACGTCGACCTGCTCAATGCGACCAACTTCTACACCGACCGCCTGTTCGGCCTGTGGGTGTCGGTGGACCTGCTGCAGCCGGACCGCAACGCGCCCTACCTGGTGCAGGGCGGCCTGGGCATGCCCGACCGTGACTTCTACCTGGGCGGCGGCCGCATGGCCGAGCTGCGCAAGCAGTACCAGGCCTACATCGCACAGATGCTGCAGCTGGCCGGTGTCGCCGATCCGGCGGGCAAGGCGCAGCGCATCCTCGCGCTGGAGACGAAGATCGCGCAGGCGCACGCCACCCAGGAAGAAACCAATGATGTGACCAAGGGCGCCAATCCCTGGACCCAGGCCGACTTCAATGCCAAGGCGCCGGGCATGGACTGGAACGCCTTCCTCGACGCGGCCGCGCTGGGCAAGCAGCAGGACTTCATCGTCTGGCAGCCCAAGGCCGTGGCCGGCCTGTCCAAGCTGGTCGCCACCGAGCCGCTGGATGTCTGGAAGGATTACCTGGCCTTCCACGCGCTGGACCGCGCCGCTGCCTACCTGCCGAAGAAATTCGCTGATGCCCGCTTCGCCTTCCACGGCACCACGCTGAGCGGCACGCCGCAGCAGAGCGACCGCTGGAAGCGTGCAGTGGACGACGCCAACCATGCCATCGGCGAAGCGATCGGCAAGCGTTACGTCGAGAAGCACTTCGACGCCAAGACCAAGGAACGCGCGGACGAGATGGCGAAGAACATCATCGCCGCCTTCGCCAAGCGCATCGACGCGCTCGCGTGGATGTCGCCGCAGACCAAGGCCAGCGCCAAGGCCAAGGTGGCCGGCCTGACCGTGGGCATGGGCTACCCCGAAAAGTGGCGTGATTACACCGGCCTGGAGATCCGCCGTGATGACGCGCTGGGCAATGCGCAGCGCGCCGAACTGTTCGAGTACCAGCGCAACATCGCCAAGCTGGGCAAGGCGGTCGACCACAGCGAGTGGGCGATGCTGCCGCAGACCATCAACGCGATGAACGTGCCGCTGGAGAACCGCCTGGTGTTCCCGGCCGCGATCCTGCAGCCGCCGTTCTTCGACGGTGCTGCCGACGACGCGGTGAACTACGGCGCCATCGGCGCAGTGATCGGCCACGAGATCAGCCACGGCTTCGACAACGCCGGTGCGCTGTTCGACGAGACCGGCAAGCTGCACAACTGGTGGACCGCTGAAGACCTGAAGCAGTTCAACGCCGCTGGTGATGCGCTGGCCGCACAGTTCAGCAGCTACGAGCCGTTCCCGGGCGTGCATGTGAACGGCAAGCTGACCCTGGGCGAGAACATCGCCGACGTGGCTGGCCTGGGTACCGCCTACGATGCCTACCAGCTGTCGCTGCAGGGCAAGCCGGGGCAGACCCTGGAAGGCTTCACCCCCGACCAGCGCTTCTTCCTCGGCTTCGCCCAGGCGTGGCGCAGCAAGAGCCGCGAGCAGGCGCTGCGCAACTCGCTGCTGACCGATGTGCATGCACCGGGCCAGTTCCGCGCACTCACCGTGCGCAACATCGACGCCTGGTACCCGGCGTTCGAAGTGAAGGAAGGCCAGAAGCTGTACCTGGCCCCGGACAAGCGGGTCAAGGTGTGGTGATGTAACCGGAACGGGCGCCGAAAGGCGCCTGTTTCATTTCCCGGTAGCTGCCAACCCTGGTTGGCAAATGCCCCGCTCTGGTGGGTGCCAACCCTGGTCGGCACATGCCCCGCTCTGGTAGCTGCCAACCTTGGTTGGCAAATGCCCCGCTCTGGTGGGTGCCAACCTTGGTCGGCAAATGCCCCGCTCTGGTAGCTGCCAACCTTGGTTGGCAAATGCCCCGCTCTGGTGGGTGCCAACCTTGGTCGGCAAATGCCCCGCTCTGGTAGCTGCCAACCTTGGTTGGCAAATGCCCCGCTCTGGTGGGTGCCAACCTTGGTTGGCACGGAGCAGGAATCCACGCATGGCGTGGATCTACCTGCGGGTGGTGGCAACCATCAGCAGAGCGCTCGCAGCCAACACCGCAGCAGCCCAAAGCGTGGCGTACGGCCCGACACCATCCAGCAGCCGTCCCCCGCCCCACGCGCCAAGTGCGATACCGATGTTGAACACGCCTACATACAGGGCGGTGGCGATCTCCACGGCCTGCGGCACCGCTTTCATCATCCAGCTCATCAGGCCCACCGATACGCCGCCATAGGCCAGGCCCCATAGCAGCAGCACCGCAATGCCACCGCTCGGCGTGCCCCCCACCCACAGCAACAGCAGCGGCGTCAGCAGCAGGCCCGATGCGATCGCCAGCAACGTACCGCGCGGATGGCGTGCTGCCAGCGGCCCGGCGATGAAGTTGCCGGCGATGCCGGCCAGGCCGTAGGCAAACAGCAGTGCACCGATCCACGACGCCTCCACGCCCGAGACGGACGTCAGCAGCGGCCGCACGTAGGTGAAGGCGATGAAGTGCCCGGACACCAGCAGCACGGTCAGCCACAGCCCACGCCGCAGGTCGCGCTGGCCAAGCTGCTGTACGAACTGCCGCGGCTGCGCCGATGTACTTACAGGTAACGCGGGAACCACCCGCAGATGCAGCAGCATCACCGCCGCACTGAACAACGCCATCGCCGCAAAGGCGCTGCGCCAACCCAATGCATCCCCGATCAGCGCGCCCAACGGAACGCCCAGCACCGACGCTGCGGCCACGCCGCCGAAGATGATCGAGGTAGCCAGGCCGATGCGGTCAGCCGGCACCAGACGCGCAGCCAGACCGCCGGCGATGGCCCAGATGCCGCCCATGCAGAACCCCACCAGCACCCGTGCGGCCAACAGCCAGCCGATGCCCGGTGCCAGCGCCGACGCGAGGTTGGCGACCAGCAGGAGCGCAAGCAGCGCGCACAGGATGCGACGGCGATCGATGCCACCGGCTGCGATCACCACCAGCGGTGCGAACACTGCCGCCAGCAGGGCCGGCAGCGAGATCATGAGGCCGGCTGTGCCGGTGGACGCGCCGAGATCTTCGGCGATCGGGGTCAGCAGGCCGACCGGCAACATTTCGGTGGTGACCACCGAGAACGTGGCGAGGCCGACGGCGGAAACCGCCCACCACGGATGACGAGGCACAGGCGCGGCGTGCGCAGGCGATGAAGCGCTCACGGGACGATTCCTTCAGGGGATGTGGTCGAGGCAGACGGGCGCAGTGCACGGTGCGCGAGCACGGCGAACAGCAGCACGCCACCGCCTGCCACCAGCGCAACAGCAAAACCGCTGCGCACGCCCCCCGCATCGACACCCTGCCCGGACAGTGCCGCGCCCAGCGCCACGCCGATGTTCAATCCGGCCAGCAACCAGGTCATGCCTTCGGTCAGGCGCGATTCGGGCACGTACTGTTCGACCAGCGACATCGCCACGATCATCGTCGGCGCGAAGAACACCCCGGCCAGCAGCACGGCAACGGCCAGGGCAGGCAGGCTGCCGACCCACAGCAGCGGTAGCGTGGCCAATGCAGTGGCCGCTGCTGCGGTCAGCAACAGGCGCGGCAACGGGATCTGCAGCTTCAGTGCACCAAACAGCAGGCCCGCCGCGCAGCTGCCCAGCGCATAGGCCGACAGCACCCAACTGGCAGCCAGTGGCTGCCCGCGCTGTTCGGCGAAGGCCACGCTGGTGATGTCGACGGTACCGACAATCACACCCATCGCCAGCATCAGCAACGCCAGCAGGCGGATCTCCGCTTGCCGCAGCAGCGAGCGCGAGGGTGTTGCGCCTTCGCAGCGCTGCAGCGGTGGTTCGGTACCACGCTGCAGGAACAGTGCGGTCACTCCGATCACCAGCAGAAGGGCTGCAGCCAGCACGCCGGCCTGTGGCCATACCGCTACCGACAATCCGACTGACAACGGTGGCCCGGCGATGAAGGTGACCTCGTCGAACACCGTCTCCAGCGAGTAGGCGGTCTGCAGTTGCGGGCGCCCGCGATGGATCGCGGTCCAGCGCGCGCGCACCATCGCCGACACACTGGGCATGCAACCGGCCAGCATCGCCGCAATGAACAGCGTCCAGTCCGGCGCGGCCAGCAGCGTGCACGCAAGCAGCAACAGCAACCCGGCCGCACTGGCCGCGGTGGCCCACGGCAGCACCCTGCCCTGCCCGCGCCGGTCGACCCAGCGCGATACCTGCGGCGACAGCAACGCGTAGGTCAGCACGAAGGTGGCCGACACCGCACCGGCCAGTGCATAGCTGCCGCGCAGCTGGGACAGCAGGGTGATGATGCCGATACCGGTCATCGGTAGAGGAAGGCGTGCCAGCAGCCCGGCCAGGGCGAGGCCGGCGGTGCCGGGGGCCGCGAACAGGTCGCGATAGGGGGTGGCCATCAGGTTCTCCAGGGCAGCGACTTGCCTGGCGCACTGGGCGCCACGACAATACATACAGAGTGTATGAATAAGAGGCTACATTCATACGCACCGTATGTAAATAATCATGCACTGTGTATGTAAGGAGCTCCGGATGGTTCGTCGCACCCGCGCCGAGATGGAAGAAACCCGCGCCACCCTGCTGGCCACCGCCCGCCGGGTGTTCAGCGCGCATGGCTATGCCGCCACCTCGATGGACGACCTGACCGCCCAGGCCGGGCTGACCCGCGGCGCGCTGTACCACCACTTCGGCGACAAGAGGGGTCTGCTGGCGGCTGTCGTCGCCCAGCTCGATGCCGAGACCGACCTGCGTCTGCAGGCGATCAGCGATGGCGCGGATGATGCCTGGGACGGCTTCGTGCAGCGTTGCCGCGCCTATCTGGAGATGGCACTGGAGCCGGAGATCCAGCGCATTGTGCTGCGCGATGCGCGCGCGGTACTGGGTGGTGCCTCACCGGAATCGCAGCGCCACTGCGTGCACTCGATGCAGCACCTGATCGAACATCTGGTGGCGCAGGGCGTGGTGGCGCCGGTGGACGCGCAGGCGCTGGCGTCGCTGATCTACGGCAGCCTGGCCGAGGCCGCGTTCTGGATCGCCGAGGGCGAGGATGGCGACCAGCGCCTGCGGCAGGCGACGGCGGCGCTGGAGATGCTGTTGCGTGGGTTGAAGTCGGCCGGGTGAAGCCCATCCGCGCATGGCGTGGATCTACTGCGGAATCCGCTCTGGTAGAGGCCAACCTTGGTTGGCGCTTCTTCGGCACCGCGCGAAATGCGTGCCGACCAAGGTCGGCAGCTACCAGAACCAAGGTGTCAGTAGATCCAGCTACTGCGGAATCCGCTCTGGTAGAGGCCAACCTTGGTTGGCGCTTCTGCGGCACCGCGCGAAACGCGTGCCAACCAAGGTTGGCACCTACCTGGGAACGGTGGGCCACCCGCGCAACACCGCCACCGGCACGCCCATGCGCGTGCAGGCGCGGCTGGCCAGGCCATCGGGTAGCGCGCGGCGGAACAGCGGCGCCATGCCCTGCATCAGCTTCGCCGACGCGGCCGCCTGCGCCCGTTGGCGGCCATTGCGCTCGAGCATGCCTTCGGCCCAGTCCGGCAGCAGCGCGGCACCGGCCCCCAGAAACACTTCGCGCGACAGACCCGGCACCGGTACCGGCAGGCGCACGCCGGACAACACCTCCAGCACTTCGCGCGAGCGTTCGTCGACGCGCAGTTCCGGCTGCCGCGCGCAGAAGTACGCGGCCACTTCGGCTTCACTGCGTGGCACATCCACCGCACCCAGTGCCTCGGCCACGCAGCGGTACTCGTCGTAGTAGCGATCGGCGATGTGCGCCGGCACCTCGCGCCCGTAGCGGCGGAAGCCTTGCAGGAAGCCAAACGCCTCGGTCACGTGCACCCACGTCAGCAGCTGCGGATCGTCCGCCGCATAGGGCTCCCCCTGCGCGGTCTGGCCCCGGATCTGCGCATGGATGCGGCGTACCTTGGCCACCAGCGCCTCCACCTCGCCGCTGGGCGCATAGCTGGTGCCGGCAACGAAGGCGGTGGTGCGACGCAGGCGTCCCACCAGGTCCTGGCGGAAATTGGAGTGGTCGTAGACGCCGGCCAGCGCGCGCGGGTGCAGGGTCTGCAGCATCAGCGCACACAGGCCACCGGCCAGCATCGACGGGAATTCCGCATGCAGCCGCCAGGTGACGCTGTCCGGGCCGAACCAGCCCGGGTCTCCCAGCGGGTGGTCGTAATCGATGCCGCTCTGGCCACGCGGGAAGGCCTCCAGCACCCAGCGCCGGATAGGCGCGGTGACGGGGCGGGAAAGTCGCTGCAGCAGAGCCGGCATCACAGGTCCAGGAAAGGCGGAAGAGCGGCCGCAGGTTGCGCGGTCGGCCCCGATTCTGGGCGATCACGACGCCGACGGCGAGTCTCCGCGCTCAGCCACGGTTTCATGTGCAGCCGCAGCACGTTTCACCCTGCGACATCCTGTCGCAGGCTGCGACCATGATGTTGCAGTGCAACAACATTCACCCATTCAGACAAAACCCTTACGCCGCTAGGCATTGCGCCCATTGCACGGCTCGCTGGAAGTGCTAGAACTGAACCCGCCACACCGTCCAACGCTGATCGACGCACGTTCCACAAGGAGCCAGCCATGATTGCTTTGTTCAAGGGTTTGGGACTACTGCTTCGCGACAACGAGCTCTACAGCAGCCCGTTCGAAAAACAGGTCGCGCACTGGCGCAGCCTCAGCGAGCAGCAGATCCGCGATGAAGTGGCTGTGCTGGCCCAGGCTAAGTGCCAATGGCTGATCGCCTCGATCGTCGGCTGGCAGGCGGCCTCGCTGCTGATCCTCGGGCTGATCACCAACTACCTGTGGCGCGACGATTACCACATCACCTTCACCCGCGTGGTCGTGGTGTTCGGCTCATGGATCTCGATCCTGTTCGTGATCTGGTTCATGGCCAACATGTTCGACCGCACCGCCGGTTTCGAGCGTTGGATGAAGGCCTTCAACAGCCGCGCCCGCATCAGCTCCAAGGCCGACAGCGTCGAGAACGTGGCCGAGGCACTGGACCTGGCCGAGCACTACCCGGAAGTGCTGGACTACAAGCAGGCCGTCACCGCCAAGCGCGAGCTGCGCCATGAGGACATCCGCATCATGACCGAGATCGGGCGCATGAAGCAGCACTCAGAACTGGTCGGCCGCCTGAACCATGTGGGTGAGAACGAGCACCACCACGACCTGACACTGCAACCTGCCTACTGACCCTTCAGGGAAGCGGGGGGACCCACAATGCCACCGTGATCACTCACGGTGGCATTGTTCTATCGGGTCCTGGCTGACGCATTGGTGGAAGCCCCTGGGCAGGTCACGCATCGCCTCGGTCTTTCCCACCGCCACCGCGAACCGACGCAACGGCGGCGTGGCACACGCGGCCCCGCTGCTGCATGCAGGGTCCAGCACCACGTAGTGGCAGTGGCCACTGCTGCTGGCGATGCACTGGAACCGCGCCTCGCCATCGACCACGGTGCGTTTGCTGTACAGCGTGTCCACGCCGTTGGCATTGGTACGGGTGATCGAGGTTTCGCTGGACTTCTCGCAGCCGGCCAACGACAGCGCAGCAACGCAGGCAAACAGGAACAGGCGCATGGTGCCTCCAGGGTGCGGCTACATGCCGCGGAACAGGCTCATGAAGGGTTGGCTGACCACCAGCGTCTCCGTACGCCCACGCAGGCGCAGCACCCCGCGCCCGGTATCGTCGCGGCTGACCGCTGCCACCGCCTTCATGTTGACGATGGTCGAGCGATGGATCTGGCGGAAGTGCTGCGGATCGAGCACTTCCAGCAGCTCGCGCAACGGTGTGCGCAGCAGGCTCTCACCGGCCGCGGTCATCACGGTGGTGTACTTGTTGTCAGCACGGAAATAGGCCACGTCTTCCAGCATGATCAGCTGCGTCTCGCGGCCGTTGCTGGCGGTGATCCAGGCCAAGGGCGGGCGCTCTGCCGCCCTCTGCGACGGCCCCAGGCGCTGAAGCAGGCGTTCGAGTACGGCATCGTCCTGGCGCGTTGATGGCAGCCGCGACAGGATGCGTTCGCGCGTGGCCAGCAGGCGCTCATCGCTGACCGGCTTCAGCAGGTAGTCCATCGCACCCTGCTCGAACGCGTCGATGGCGTACTGGTCGTAGGCGGTAACGAACACCACCTGGGTGCGCGGGCTCAGTTCGGACAGCGAACGGGCCACTTCAATGCCACTGATGCCGGGCATGCGGATATCGAGGAAGGCGATGTCCGGCTGTTTCTCGGCCAGCTGTTCCAGCGCACTGGCGCCATCCTCGCACTCGGCCACCAGCTTCAGGTCCGGCCACAACCGGCCCAGCTGCTCGACCAGCGACTGCCGCAGCAGTTCCTCGTCTTCGGCAATGAGCGCCTCAAGCGGCATGGCTGCGCTCCTTGCTCGACTGCGGCAGGGTCATGGTCGCGGCCACGCCGCTGGGGAAGTTGGCGACGATCGCCACGCCGGCCTGTTCGCCGCAGGTCAGGCGCAGGCGCTCGCGCAGGTTCTTCAGGCCGATGCCGGTACCGCTGGTGCCCTGGCCGAAGCCGAGGCCATCGTCGGCCACCGTCACCGTTACATGGTCATCGAAGCCACGCGCCAGGATCCAGATCGTGCCACCGCCGGGCTTCGGTTCCAGGCCATGCTTGATCGCGTTCTCCACCAGCGTCTGCAGCGCCATCGCCGGCAGCTGCACGCCGTGCAGTTCGTTCGGTACCTGCACCTCCACCCCCAGCCGTGCGCCCATGCGGATACGCAGGATCTCCAGGTAGGCACGGGTGCGCTCCAGCTCCACGCCCAGCGTGGACAGCGATTCGTCCACCTGTGGCAACGAGCTGCGCAGGTACTGGATCAGGTGGCCCAGCATCTGGTCAGCACGTGCCGGGTCGGTGCGGGTCAGCACCTGCGCGTTGGCCAGCGTGTTGTAGAGGAAGTGCGGTTCCACCTGCGCGTGCAGCAGGTTCAACCGGGCCACCGACAGCTCCTTTTCCACCTGGGTCTGCTCGGCCGCGGCCTGCTCGTCGCGACGCTGGTCGGCAACACGGCGGCTGATCGCGCGGGTGACCGCTTCGGCGTTCTCGAAGTTGCTGCCCTCATCCAGTGCCAGCAGGTCGGCCCACCAGCCGGCATCCGGCTCAAACAACAGGGTGACGGTACTGGTGCCCTGCCCCGGCGTGACCGTCGCCAGCACGCTGTTGCGCTTGATCGCCAGCCGTGCCGGCAGGTTCCAGCGCGATGGCTGGCGGCCGTTCCAGGCATCCACGCGGCGCACGTAGGCCCGCACCTGCAGGCTGCCGGCCGAACTTTCCACGTCTTCAACGCGCGGCAGTTCAGCGATGGCCGCTTCCACCACCGAGAATGCCTGGCCGGCATCCATCGGCAGTTCCACCTGGCGGCGCTGGCGGCCGGAGAGCGTGGTCGAATCCAGCCGGCCGGCGACCAGCCAGACGCGGCGTACATGGGTAATCGCGCTGCCCAGCGCGGAAATCATCAGAAACATCGCCAGCAGGCCGAAGATCCAGCCGGGGCCATCGTTCATGCCGCTGAAGATGCCGCTCCAGACCATGCCGGCGACGAACAGCGCCGCAGCCCAGGCCAGCAGGTGACGAAGCAGGAGAGAGAGGCTGGCGAACACGGCGGCGCCTTGGAGGAAGGGGGTGAGCCGAGCATAGGGCGGCCCGCCGGGCAAACAAGCGGGTTGCGACGAAGGGCCGGAAAGCGGGGATGGAAGCCATTCTGGTAGAGCCGGCCGCTGGCCGGCTCCCCATGACCTCCACAAGCATCACAAGGTTGCCGGCCAGCGGCCGGCACTACCCGGGAGGCGCCGGGCGAACCCGGCGCATTCCCTTACTTGCGCTGGTCGGCGCTGGCGTCACGCACGGCGCGGAACGATTCGTCCTTGCTCCAGTTTGGCCAGCTGCGCGAGTTGGCCAGCTGGTTGCCCAGCGTGTACAGCACCTCCAGGTCGCGGGCGGCACCGGCGAACACCCAGTCCGGCTGCCACTCGTCGCCCTGCTGGTGGTAGCGCTTGGCGGTGTAGTCCTCGGAGGCCTTCTTGCCTGCGGCCACGCCACCGTCCACCCAGTCCTGGCCGGCCGACCAGGACAGCGCCGGCACGCCACGCTTGGCGAACGGG
This sequence comes from Stenotrophomonas sp. 93052_Sma, assembly GCF_056481145.1. Lineage (NCBI taxonomy): Bacteria > Pseudomonadati > Pseudomonadota > Gammaproteobacteria > Lysobacterales > Lysobacteraceae > Stenotrophomonas > Stenotrophomonas sp. 93052_Sma. Next base: position 582,302 of record NZ_CM151134.1, on the reverse strand, counting down.
AAGTGATCGGAGCGGAAGAACAGGCCCGCTTCCGGCTTCGGGTCCGGCGTGTAGCGGATATCCCAGCCCTTGGCCACGTCCTTCAGCTGGTCCAGCAGCTCGAAGCGCGCGGCACCGTAGATGCCGAAATCACGCGACGGCCCGAACGGCGCCATGCCATCCATGTTGATCACCGCCACGGTCTTTTCCAGCGGATACAGCGGATGGGTGGCGTAGTACTCCGAACCCAGCAGGCCCTTTTCCTCGGCGGTGACCGCCAGGAACAGCAGCGAACGCTGCGGGCGCTTGGCCTTGGCGAAGCCACGGGCCAGTTCGATCAGCGATGCGGTGCCACTGGCGTTGTCCAGAGCGCCATTGAAGATCCGGTCGCCACGTGCGTCGGGCTCGCCCACGCCGATGTGATCCCAGTGCGCGCTGTAGACGATGGTCTCGTCCGGGTGGCTGCTGCCCTCCAGGCGTGCGGCCACGTTGTGCGAGGTGATCACTTCGGTCTTCACCGCGTACTTCGCGTCCAGGCTGGCGCCGGTCAGCGGCACCGGGGTGAAGTCGCGCTGCTGCGCCTTCTTCTTCAGCGCCTCGAAGTCCTGCCCGGCCGAGCGGAACAGCTCCACGGCCAGGTCGCGCTGGATCCAGCCTTCCAGCAGCGGGTGGCTGTCGGCCGGGTTGTCGCGCACCACGTCGAACATGGTGTTGGTGTTGGAACCGGCCACGGTGGCCCAGCCGTACGACGCCGGTGCGGTCTCGTGCACGATCAGCACGCCCAGCGCCCCCTGGCGGGCGCCTTCTTCGTACTTGTAGGTCCAACGGCCGTAGTAGGTCATGCCCTTGCCGTCGAAATCACCCTGGCCGGTCTCGAAGTCCGGGTCGTTGATCAGCACGACGGCGATCTTGCCCTTCAGGTCCACGCCCTTGAAGTCATCCCAGTTGCGCTCCGGGGCCTTCACGCCGTAGCCGAGGAACACCAGCGGGGCCTTGCTGATGTCGACGTTGCTGGCGCCGTTCATGGCAGCGCGCACGGCGATCTGCTTGCCCTGTTCCAGCGCAACGGTCTTGCCGCCCTGGTGCAGCGCCAGCTGCGGTGCGCCGACGATGTCGCCCTTGCGCAGCGGCACCGCCTGGGTCCACAGGCGCTTGCCGTCCTTGAGGTCGCCGCCCGGCTGCAGGCCGGCGTCGGCGAACTGCTTGCTGAGGAAGGCGATGGTCTTCTCTTCGCCGGCGGTGGCCGGGGAGCGGCCTTCGTAGGCGTCGGAGGCCAGTTCCTTGACGTCGGCGGAGATCCGCACGCCATCGAATTTCGGGGTGGCCGCCATCAGTGCGCTCGACACCGAAAGGGCCAGCACGCCCAGTACTACTCGTTTCATTGCTCTCTCCAGCAGGGAAATCCTTCTGGAGTGTAAGGGGTTCGGCAGGGCTGCGCCCTGCACCCGCAGAAACAACGGCAACGGCCGAAGCAACAGCAAAAGCTGGGTTCCTGAGGGTAGGCGGGGTAGGTCCGGTTGCGGGGGACGCCGTGAATCCGTCCCTGGAGGCTTGGGCGCGCCATCCATGGCGCTTACACCCCCGCAACCGGACCCACCCCGCCTTCGACAGGTTCCCGCTGCTGTTGGTGGGTGTCGACCTTGGTCGACACACCGCTGTTGGTAGGTGTCGACCTTGGTCGACACGCCGCTGTTGGTAGGTGTCGACCTTGGTCGGCACGCCGCTGTTGGTAGGTGTCGACCTTGGTCGACACACCGCTGCTGGTAGGTGTCGACCTTGGTCGACACACCGCTGCTGGTAGGTGTCGACCTTGGTCGACACACCGCTGCTGGTAGGTGTCGACCTTGGTCGACACGGACGGAAACAAGAAGGGGTCAGTTCCCTTTCCCAGCGGGAACGGTCTCTGACCCCATCGGTGTGTTGCTTGAGCCTGTTACCAGTTCGGGTCTTCGGCCGGGGCGGCAGCGGGCTTGGGCTTCGGCTTGGCCGCCGGGCGCGCGGCGGCAGCCGGTGCAGCCGAGGCCGTTGCGCCAGCAGCGGCAGCAGCCGGCTTGCTGCCCAGCTTCTGGCGCAATTCAATCTGGCCCGGACGGAAGCCGCCGCGCATGGCGTCGACGCCGTCTTCGATGGTGCCGTACGAGGTCTGTGCAGCCACGCGGTCGATGCGGATGGTGCAGCACGGGTGTTCGCTGCGGCCCAGCGAGCGACCGGTCTGCGGGTCCTTCAGTTCTTCGCCCAGGCGCACGGCCTGCCAGCGCTGGCCGGCCTGCACGGTGTCACCGCCCTGGCTCAGCACCACCTGGTCTCCGTCCACCGAAACCACCGACACCGGGAACAGCGTGGTGACGATGGCGGTGCCGATCTGGCCGGACAGCGATTCCATCATCGCCGCGGCCATGTTGCGGCCATTGACCACGCGCGGCAGGGTGCTCGGGCCGGTCGAGGCCAGCTGGTGATCGAAGCTGTCGGACATCACCACCTGGCCGGTGGTGGCGTTGATCAGGCGCAGGGTAATGCGGCCGCCACCGGAGTACGAGGTCACCTGGCGGTCGGACATGCGCAGGTTGCGCACGCTGCGCGGGTACTCGAAACGTTCGATGGTCGGGATCAGGATCAGGTCGGTCGCCAGCTGCTGGCCCACGCGTGCGGTGTCCTGCAGGCGCACGTTGCCACTGTTGATGTGATCGATCTCGGCCTGCAGTTCGTCGCCGAATTCGCGGTCCAGCACGATGAAGCGCTGGGTCTGGGTCAGCGTGTCGGACAGCCGTGCGCGGATCGCATCGGCCACTTCATCGGCATCCACGCGGCCGTCTCCGACGGCGTAGCTGCCGGCCTTGGTGCGCGGCAGGGCAACCACGATCTTCGGCTTGCCCTGCTCGTCCGGCGCGCGGTACTGGGCAATCTGTGCGCGCACGCGCACCTTCCAGTAGCTGCGCATGCTGCGATGGGTCACGTCGGAATCGAACGAACTGGCGCCACGCTTGGCATCGACGTTGACCTTCTCGTCGTAGCTTTCCCTGACGCTGGCCGAGGCCGAACCGCTCTTGGCCGATGCTTCGCCGGAGGCACTGGCCGACGCCGAGCCCTTGAAGCTCCAGCCTTCGTCGCTGGCGCGCACGCGGGCGATGGTTTCCTCGTCCAGCTGCCGCACTTCATCCTGCGACAGGATTTCATAGCCCAGCACCGCGCCCTGCGAGCCGGCGATCATCTGCTGGGTGAACGCGTCGGCGCGGATATCGCCGACGTGTTCGTCATCCACATCCACATGCAGGCCTGCACGCAGGCTCTGCATCTGACTGGCCACGCGTACGCCGTTGACCTGCGCCACCGCCGACTGCAATGCCGCCAGCACCGCCAGTTCCGGGGTGCTGCCAATGCCGTCGGCTTCGCGCGCGACCTGGGTGATGCCGCCGAAATCCGGCGTGCCACGCAGGGGCGCTGCTTCCACTGGCGCATTGCTGGCCAGTGCACTGGTTGCCTTGTCCTTGGCGGGCGCGGCGGCCGGGGTGTCCTGCTTGCCACAGGCTGCAAGCAGCGTGGCAGCCAGGCCCAGGCCGATCAAACGGTAGGTCATACGCATGGAGATTCGCCTCGGATCAGAGCGTGTCGAGCATCGAATCGGCGTTGGACGGCACCTTCACCTTGCTCTTCTTGGCGAAGGTCACGGCCGACTTGGTCGAACCGTACAGGCCCTGGATGAAGCCCGGCGATTCCTTGGCCACCCATGCACCTGCTGCCAGCTTGCGGCCGACGGTGGCCAGCTGGGTCGCGCCCAGGTTCTTCATGCCGGCGGTGAAGTTGCTGGCTTCGCCGCCCAGCTTCTGTGCTTCGGCCGCCGAGGACAGCAGCGAGACCAGGCCTTCGGCGTAGTGCTGCTTGGATTCAGCGTTCAGTTCCGGCTGTGCGGCCTGGCGCTCGTTGATCGCCGCCTGCGCAGCTTCACTGACCGACACCGACTTCTTCATCGCATCGACGCTGACCGAACCCGACGACAGCGCCTGGCGCTCGGCTTCCAGCAGCTGCACCTGCTCGGCCAGGCCGAAGGCGCGGGCAAACGAGGTCTGGGCCTGCAGCGAGTGCGACTGCGAGCTGACGAAACGACGCACCAGCGCTTCCTGCGCGGCTTCGTCCGGAGCGGCGGCGCTGGAGGCGCTGCTGCTGGAGGTGCCGGTAGCGGCGCCAGCCAGGTCCTTCAGCTTGCCCAGGCCAGCGTGGGCCGGCATCGACAGGGTGGCGGCCGCGATGGCCACGACAAGAGCGGTATTGCGGATCATGTGAGTGTCCTTTTGGGAGAGACGGCCGCGAAGCGGCACGTGGGAAATCGGTAACCCCGGGCGATGCCGAGCGAGCTCGGCACCCACCGGGGTGGCGGATCAACGAACTGCCTTGACGTTCAGTTCGTTGATCATCTGCTGGGCAGCCTTTTCAGCCGCCAGCTGCAGCGCGTTGGTACGGGCGACGGTTTCGTTCGGGCCGGTACCGGAGAACTGCACCGGGCCCACCGACGACACGGTGCGCGGGAAGCGACCGGTCACGTCCAGCACCTTGCCGGTGACCGTGACGAACACGCGGGTGTTGCCGCTGGCCGGGTCGCGGTCGCGCATGCCGACGTCGAGGGTGCCGACGGCGATGTACGGGATGTTGGCCGCACGGATGCCGTTGGCGGTATCACGCAGGGTGGCCGGGGCCAGGTCGTTGCCGGTGCTGAAGTCCTTGCGGATACGCTCGATGCTGAGCAGACCGCGCGACTCGCCTTCCACGTATTCGGCTTCAACCACTTCGTAGCCGGCGGCGCTGAAGGCGCCGGTCATCGCGGTGTTCACTTCGGCGGCGTTGGCCACCTTCCAGCTGATGTTGTCGCTGCGCTGGGTGGTGCTGCCACCGCTGGTGACCGACATCGAACCATTCTGGTTGATGCTGCCGTTGGTGCTGACCGAGTTGCCGCGGAAGCTGTCGCCTTCACGGGTGTTCTCGCTGTAGCTGCTGCTGGCGTCGACGCGACGGTATTCCTTGTCCTGGAACGACTGCACGGTGTCCTGCGAGCGCGCCATGAACAGGAAGGTCAGCAGCGAGCGCTGCGCGGCGGTGGCACCGGCCACGGCCGAGCCGGCATCCAGCTTGGTCTGCAGCAGTGTGGTGTTGATCTCGGCGCGGACGGTGACGGTGTAGGTCTTGGCCTTCTTGTCTTCAATGTCCGACAGCTGCACGGCGCTGAGCACGTAGCGGTCGATCTCGCCGATGAACTCGGAGCGACGTGCTTCGAACAGGCGCAGCTTGGCCGCACCGGTTTCGGCGATGTACGCCTCCAGTGCATTGACCTTGGCCTTGTTCAGGGCCTGGGCGCGGGTGTCGGCACTCAGGCGCAGGCCGTAGCTGGCCGAACCGGTACCGCGTGAACTGGCGGTCTGTGCAGCGACCGGGGAGGCCACCACCAGGGCGATGAGGATGAGCAGGATGGTACGCATCAACGACATGACTTGATCAACTCCTGGAGGGCTTGGGTCTGCTGCTGCAACGGGCGGCCGCCCGGCTTCTGTTCGTCCAGCCAGCCGCGCGAATCGGCGCGCTTGGCGGCGGCGCCGGCGAAGGCGTCGAAGCCGGCCAGCAGGGTTTCGTAGCTGGCCGACCACTGGTCGACCTGCCACTGCGTGACCGGCACCACCTTGGTGGCACCCTTGCGCAGCGGCTGTTCGAAATAGACCTTGCCGGAGAACGGCTCGGTCACCTTGGCGGTGAAGAACGCGCCGAACAGCATCGTCTTCATCGCCGGCGTTTCTTCGATCACGCCGTTCTTCAGCGCATCCACCTGCAGGTTGATGACGTAGTCCGGCTCGGGAATCTTCAGCTGGTAGACCTTGCCGTCGGCAAAGCGCGCCGCCATCGCACCACCGATCGCCTGGCCCGAGGCCGGCGGCAGCAGGCCGACGCCGGTATTGGACGACAGCGTCTTGGACAGCTCATGGGCCAGCGTGGCGCGCAGCGGGGCTTCCCACTTCGGGTCGGGCAGCTTGGCGCGGACCGCGTCGGACAGGGTTACGCCACCGACCTGCAGGCGACGCACGGCGGCATCGGGCAGCTTGGCCTGGGCGAGGCTGGCGGCCAGTACCTGCGACAGGCTGGTCGCAGCGTTGCCGTACAGCAGATCGGCGACGATCGCATCGATATCGTCGTTGTCGGGGCGGTAATCCTGCACATCGATGCGCTGCAGGGTGAGCGGATAGGACGCGATCACCTGGCGCTCGCGGAAATCGAAGAACAGCGCCTGCAGCGCCACTTCCACCAGCACCTTGTACTGGTCGCCGATCGGCTCGACCGAGACCAGTTCGCGGTCCAGTGCCGCGGCCAGCACTGTCGCACTGGTGGTGCCGTCGAGCATCGCCACCGGCTGGTCGATCAGTTCCAGATTGGCCGGCGGGCGACGCTTGAGCCCCTGCCCCAGGGTCTGGTTGAGCGGGATCAAGCCACGCTTTTCCAGCACGGCGTGCGCATGCGGCGTGGTCGCCTGCACGGCAGCGGCATCAGCGGTATAGGCAAAACCGGCCCAATAGGCCTGCTGTGATTTGTCTGCCGCCTGCACGGCCATCGGCCATACGGCCAGGCACAGGGCACAGGCAAGCAGGCGCGCAAAAGCGCGCGATGCGCTCTTCGTCCTTGAATACATCCAACCGCTCCTCGGTCAATACGCATGGAAAGTGGACGCTGACGCGTCCGCTGGGCGCGAAACATAACGGCTCGCGGGCCCGCCGACAAGTGCTGCCTTCGTCGAGGTCACTCCGTGGGAGGCAGGCCGGCCCGTTGCCGCAGCAGGCCCCGCTCTGCCTGGTTCTGGCTGAGTCTGGCGGCTTCCGCAAAAGCGTGACGTGCGTCCAGGTCGCGCCCCAGCGCCTGTAGTAACTCCCCGCGCACCACCTGCAGCGGCGCGTACTCGCGCAGTCGCGCGTCCACCAGCAACGGCTGCAGCTGCGCCCACGCCGCGAAGGCACCGTCACTGCGCAGCACCGCCACGACCCGGTTCAATGCAACAACCGGCGAGGGCTGCACCTGCAGCAGCTGCGTATAGAGCGCTGCGATGCGCGGCCAGTCGGTATCCTCGGGGCGGCGCGCCGCTGCATGGCACGCTGCGATACGCGCCTGCAGTACATAGGGATCATCAGCGCCACCGGCGGCCAGCGCCGCGCCAGCACCTGCTGCCCGCGTTCAATCTGCAGCCAGTCCCAGCGCGCGGTTCTGCTGGTCCAGCAGTACCGGCACGCCCTGCGCATCGGTCCGTGCCGCGGCACGCGAGGCCTGCAGCTCCATCAGCGCCAGCAGGCCCAGCACCGGCGGCACCGGCAGCCGGTGCGCCAGGATGCGCGCGAGCCGCAATGCCTCCTCGCACAGCGCCGGACGCATCCAGTCATCACCGGCACTGGCCGCATAGCCTTCGTTGAACACCAGGTAGATCGCCTCCAGCACCGAAGTGAGCCGCTCGGGCATCGCGTCAGCACGCGGGACCTCGTAGGGCACCTGCTTCTGCGCCAAGGTGCGCTTGGCGCGCACGATGCGCTGGGCGATGGTCGGCTCGGGCTGCAGGAACCGCGCGCGATCTCGACAGTGGTCAGGCCACCGAGCAGGCGCAGGGTCAATGCCACCCGTGCATCGGCCGGCAGCACCGGATGGCAGGCCACGAACATCAGCCGCAGCAGGTCGTCACCCAGATCATCTTCCAGCGCTTGACTGTCGTCGGGCGCCGGCAGCGGCGCCGGATGCAGTTCCTCGCCCCACTGCGCATGCTGCTGCGCCACCCGCTGGTGCTGGCGCAGTACATCAATGGCACGGTTGCGCGCAGTGGTCATCAGCCAGGCTCCGGGGTTGTCCGGGATGCCCTGCTCCGGCCAGCGCTCCAGCGCGGCCAGCCAGGTGTCCTGGGCCAGCTCCTCGGCGCGGCCGACATCGCCCCCGAGCAGCCGCGCCAGGCGCGCGATCAACACCGGCGACTCCATCCGCCAGAGGGTTTCCAGACGCTGCGTCAGTGCGGGCTCGAGCATGCGCCGATCACAGCACGCACGCCCGGCCCGCACAAGCGCCGCAGCTCACGCTTCAACAATCGGCTTGAAGCCGCCCCAGAACATGCGTTTGGTGTCGAACGGCATGTCCTTCGGGCCCAGCGACGCCAACCGCGGGTCCACCATCACTTTCGCGTTGATACGGTCGCGCGCCGGCGCGAACGGAACACCACGAAGGCGACGATCACCGTTTCGCCAGGTTTGGCCTTGACCGCACGCGGAAACGACGTGCTCTTTCCCGGTTCCACATCGTCGGCCACGCATTCCATGTACTGCAGCGCGCCATGGTCCTTCCACACCGCACCGGCCTTGCGGGCAAGGCGGCGGTAGGCCGCCACCTTGTCCTGGGGGCACGGCAGCACGTAAGCATCCACGTAAGCCATGAGGATTCTCCCTGCGGCGGCCGTCAGCCCGGTTCGCCGTCCATGTGTGCGATTTCCCAGAGATGGCCATCCAGATCCTGGAAGCCGCGCTGGTACATGAAGCCCAGGTCGCGCGCCGGCTGCGGTTCGCTGCCGCCGGCGGCCAGTGCCTTGTCCACCAACTCGTCAACTGCCTTGCGACTGGGTGCCGAGAGTGCGTTGATCACTTCCGTGTGGGTGTGCGCATCGGCAATCGGCTTGTTGGTGAACTGCTGGAAAAAAGGTTGGGTCAGCAGCATCACGTAGATGCTCTCGCTGATGACCATGCCTGCCGCGTCATCGTTGGTGTAAGTTGGATTGAAGCTGTAGCCCAGCGCGGTGAAGAAGGCCTTGGATTTCTCCAGGTCCTTCACCGGAAGATTGACGAAGATCATCTGCGGTTGCGGTGCATTCATCGGTGAAGCTCCTTGTGGATGAAAAGAAGAAGAGGGATCAGGGCTGCTTCATGCAGTTGACCATCCACGGCTTGCCGTAGCGGTCGATCAACATGCCCCAGCGGTGCGCCCAGAACGTTTCGGCGATCGGCATCTGCACCTGGCCACCGTCGGCCAGCGCGGCGAACACGCGTTCGGCTTCTTCGATGCTGTCGACGTCGACATTGATGGTGGTCGAGCCACCCTCGCCACCGCCGGGACCGTCGGCCGCCATCACGATGGCGCTACCGATTTCCAGCTGGCTGTGCGCGACGTGGTCCAGGGTTTCCGGCGGCATCTCGTTGCAGCCCGGCGAGCCATCGGAGGGCGGCATGTCGCGGTATTTCATTTCCGAGGTGACCTGGCCACCGAGTGCCTTGGCGTAGAACGCCATCGCCTCATGGGCCTGGCCGCTGAAGCCGAGGAAAGGAATCAGTTTCATGGCAATACTCCGTCGTGGGTTTCAGGGGGGTAGCGCCGGGCCATGCCCGGCGGGGGAAATGAATCGGGTCAACCTTCCAGCTGTGCACGCAGACGCTGTTCCTGCTGCTGTAATTCGGAGGTGAAGGCTTCACCGAAGTCTTCGGCGGAGATCAGCGGGCGCAGCTCCAGCGTGCCACCACTGTTGAACGGCGCGCGGCTGGCCCATTCAACGGCCTCGTCCAGCGAGCGCACGTCCCACAGCCAGAAGCCGGCGATCTGCTCGCCCGCAGGGCCAAACGGACCGGCCTCGACCTTGGGCGCGCCACTGCCGAAATGAATGCGACGTCCGCGCTGGGTGGCATGCAGGCCTTCACCGGCCAGCATGATGCCGGCGGCCACGAGTTGTTCGTTGAAGGCGCCCATTTCGGACAGTTCCTGTTCACTGGGCATGCGGCCGGCTTCGGAGTCGGCGTTGGCCTTCACGATCACCATCACTTTCATTGCGGTCTCCCGTGGGGACGCGTGGTGCGTGCCCTTCACTGGGTACAACGAACCAGGGGGCTGGGAATCGACACGTCTTTTGAAAATTATTTCTTCCGTGGAAAGCGCGCCTTCGGCGGGCGTCGGCGAACGGCGGAGCCCCTCCGTGGTGGGGTGGGCTGGTCGCTGAAAGCTGGTTTCCTGTGGGTGGGCCGGGCGGGTGGGATTGGCGGGGACGCCGTAAACCCGTCCATGGGGGCTTAGCCGCGGCATCCATGCCGCGGATACCCCGCCAACCCCACCCGCCCGGCCCCAGACAGATTCCGGTGGCCGAACCACCACGGGAAGATCAAGAAAAAAGGCAGAAGCAACAGCAACAGCGGGTGGCTGGCGACCTCGGCTTTGCGAGCGGAGCGACCCGCTTTTGCTCTTGTTGTTGATCTCCCGTGGTGGGTCAGCCGCAGAGATCTGTCCAAGGCCGGGTGGGGAGGCAGGGCAGGGGCGTGAGCCGCATGGATGCGGCGACCGAGCTTACATGGACGTACTTGCAGCGCCCCCTGCCCTGCCTCCCCACCCGGCCAAATCCAAGAACCCGAGCTTTCAGCAACCAACCCACCCCACCACGGAGGGGCTCCGCCGTTCGCCGATCGCCCGCCGCAGGCGGCTTTTCGCGCTGCAGCATGCTGGCAGGCAAACCTGCGCCATCATGGACACCTCGCCCCCGCCAGGACCGTCCCATGCAGCAGTACCTGCTTCTGATCTACATCGAGCCTGCCCTGCTGCAGGCCCTGCCCACCGAAGAATTCAACGCGCTGATGCGCGACTGCCTCGCCCACGCCGACAGACTGCAGGCGGAAGGCACGCTGCTGGCCGCGCAGAAGCTGCAGCCGGTTGACACCGCGCAGACCCTGCGCGTGCGTGATGGCCACAGCCGTGTATTGGATGGCCCGTTCGCGGAAACCCGCGAACTGCTGGCCGGCTTCAACCTGATCGTCGCCCGCGACCGCGACGAAGCCATGCGCATCGCCCGCGATTTCCCGTGGGCACGCTTCGGCAGCATCGAGGTGCGGCCGCTGGAAGACATGGACGCCGAGCGCGAACGCTGCGGCGCCCCGGCTGCGGCTATGGCAGCAGCCGTACCCTGATCTCGCGCGGACCCACGCCTTCGTTGCCGCTGTAGTCGCGCACGCTGGCGCGCACGGTGTACTCGCCCGGTGGCAATGCCGCCGGCTGCCAGCGCCCGGTTTCCATCAGGCCGTCACGCACGGTGTTGGTGGCCAGGTAGCGGAAACGGGTCACCGCGCTGCCATGCACGGTGATGCCGCTGTCCGGCGCGTAGGCCACGCGCACCGCTTCGTTCTGCGGCGGCATGCGGTTGAACACGATGTTCCAGCGTGGCTGTTCGTAGCCCTGCAGCGGCTGTCCGCCGGCATCGAGGATCTGGTAACCCACCTGGTACATGCCCAGCCGGCGCCGCGGCAGGTTGTTGTCGACCTGGTCCCAGGCCTCGACCACGATCTGCACGCCACGTCCCTGCCGCGCCACCATCACCACGCCGTCGCTGCCTGCGGTCATCGGCTGGTCGTTGTCGTCCAGCAGGGCCACATCGGTGATGCGCGGTGCGAAGTGGTCGGCGTAGTTGTGGAAGCCCAGCGCCACCGCGTTGGTTTCGAAACCGCCGGTACCCACCGCCAGATGCACGTGCGCCTGGTTGTTGATGCTGCCCAGGCGATCACCGACGTGGATGCGCATGCCACGACGCACGCGCATCCGCTCCAGCTTGCCCTGTTCGTCGTACAGCGCCTGCCAGCGCGCATCGAACGGCTGGTCGCGCGGGGTGCGGCCGACCCGCATGTGGATGTACTTGAGACGGTCCACGGCCAGGCCCTCCGCCTGCCCACCCAGGCTCCACGCCGCTACCGGGCTGCTGATCTTGCCATCGGCGATCGCCAGCACGGTCTGGCCGACATCGCCGCGCACATCGAAACCGCCGTGCAGGTGGTGGCGGCTCTCGCCCTTGAAGTTGCCGCGCACCTCGCCCAGCGTGCCGACCACTTCATGCCAGCCATCCTGGGGTGCCAATGGCCAGCGCCCACCGGTGTCCGGCAACGCTGCATCGGCAGCGGGCCCGACCAGCGCCGGTGCCGGCAGGTCACCCACCGGCAGCGGGCGCAGGCGGTGCAGGCGATAGCTGGCGGAATCGGCGACCAGCACGCTGCCATCGGCATCCATCGCCAACCCACTGGGGCGGGCCAGGCGTGGCAGGCGGCCGTTGCCCACCAGCGCGATCTGGTGGCCCTGCGGTGTTACCTGCACGATGCGGCCATCAAGGTCACCCACGTAAAGCACGCCGTCGTGCGTGGTGGCCAGCGACAGCGGCCCATTGATCACGCCGCCATCGCCCAGCAGCGTGCTGACCATGCCGTCGGCACCGACCCGACGCACCGCGTTGTTGAACAGGTCGGCCACCAGCAGCGCGCCGTGCGCATCGAAGGCCAGTGCCACCGGTGTATCGAAGCGTGCATCACCCGCCAGGCCATCGGCCAGCCCCGGGCGCTCGCCGCCAGCCAGGGTACGCACGTTGCCGTCGGTACCGATCACCCTGATGCGGTCGTTGAAGGTGTCGGCCACATAGACCTGGCCCTGCGCGTCCACCGCGATGCCCATCGGTGCATCGAAGGCGCCTGCGCGGCAGGGCCATCGGCGTAGCCCTGTTCGCCACCGGCCAGCGTGGTCACCTGGCCATCGGTGCCGATACGGCGGATCGCGTGGTTGCCGGTGTCGGCCACATACAGGTTGCCCTGCGCGTCGGCGGCGATGCCCGAGGGCGTATTGAAACTGGCCTGCAGTGCCGGGCCATCGATACGCCCCTCGCCCTGCCCGGCCACCGTTTCAACGCGGCCATCGGGAAGGCGGCGACGGATCCGGTTGTTGTCACCGGCATCGGTGAAATAGACGCTGCCATCGGCACTGCGCAGCAACGCGTACGGATCGGCGAAACGCGCCTGCGCGGACGCGCCATCGCGGTCACCCGGGTGGCCATCGCCGGCCAGCGGCTCGATCTGCGCGGTCCACGCCAGCGGCGTTGGAACCGGGCCTGCCGGTTCAGCCGGCGTATGCAGCGGCGTCTCCCACCAGGTCGCGGCCAGTGCCACTACGGTCGCCAACGCTACGCCTGCCGCCATCCATTGCCACCGTGCCATCGTGCTGTGCTGCCTGCCTGCTGTCTGAAGAGGCACTGACAATAGACGCTGAACGCAGGATCCGCCACGGCCAAACGTACTGCCGGATACCAGAGTTCCATGCGTTGCGCTTGTTCTCCCTGGCTACAGCGGGTTCAATGCTCTTCCCACGGATGGAGATCCTCCATGCCCCGCATCTTCCCCCTCGCCGCCCTGCTGGTGGCCGCACTGGCCAGCACGCCGGCCTCCGCCTCGATCTCGGTGGCACCACAGAAGCCGTCAGTCACCGCCGATGCGATGCACCAGGCCTATGCCACGCGATGGGATGAGGCGATCCAGCAGTCACGCAGTGGCAACACGCTGGGCGCACTGATCGCGATGGAACGGCTGATGGAAGATCCGATGCTGGATGACTTCGATGCTGAACATCGCGGCCGCGCCGCGCAGGTGGCCGGCTGGACCGCGATGGTGCAGAAGAAGCCGGACCAGGCTCGCCGCTATCTGCAGCGCGCGCAGGAGGCACTGCCGGACGATGCGCAGATCCTGCTGACCCTGGTCTCGGTGGAACTGTCCGAGAACCAACCGGCGCCTGCCACCAAGCACCTGGTGCAGGCGCTGAAGCATGCCGAAGCGCCGTTGCCGGTGGACCACCACGCGATCAACTACCTGCAGTTCCGCCTGCGGGACCAGCCGCAGCAGCGCATGGAACTGCTGCAGGCACTGTTCGACAACGGCTGGAAGAGCGGCGGCCTGGAACCCACCGGACTGTGGCTGGCACTGGCCACGCTGCAGGCCGACAACGGCCGTGGCGAGGCCATCCCCGCGACCCTGGCCCGCATCTCCGCGCCCGCCGAAATCATCCGGCTGCGCAGTGACAAGCGCTTCGATCCCTATGTCGACCGCGCCAACCCGCGCTTTGATCCCGTGCAGGCTGCACAGAAGCACCTCGACGAACTGCGGGTTTCCGGCCTGCTCGACCGGGCGCTGGACGCGCGCATGGCCGAGTTCAGCAGCACGCTGCTGATGCTGGACCGCAACGAGGAAGTGCTGGCGCTGACCGATGGCATGGCCGCTGCGGCCGCCGAAGGCGAGGCGCCTTCGGCAGCGGAAGCCGAATGGGTGGCATGGCTGCTCAACAGCCGGCTTACGGCGCTGCGCCGGCTGGGTCGCAACGAGGATGCGCTGGCGGCAGCCAAGCTGGCCGCACGCATCGGTGCACTGGGCCCCGATGGTGCCGAGCACCAGTTCAACGTCGGCTTCGTGTTCAGTTCGCTGGGCCGCATGCAGGATGCCGCCACGGCAGTGAATGACATACCGGGCCTGGCCGGTTACGGCAAGGCGGCCCAGGCACTGCTGCAGTTCGTTGCCGCCCGTGAACGTGGCGATGCCAAGGCCGAACAGGCCGCGCGTGCAGCGATCCTGGCCCAGGGCGATGACGCGCGCCTGTTCCAGCGCGAAATGCTGCTGGACGAGGGCAATCTCGACGGCGCAGCTGCCGTGCTGATCGAACAGTTGCGCTCACCCGTTGAACGCGGTGAAACGCTGGCCAGCCTGCAGGACATGCGCACCTATCCGTCGCTGCCCGGTGACGTGAAGATCGATGCGGCCTGGCGTGCGCTGAAGCAGCGCGCCGACGTGCAGGCCGAGGTTGCCCGCCTGGGCCGCATCGAACGCTACGAACTGGTCAGCACCTCCACCTCGCGCTGAGCAAGCTCCCATGTAGAACCACGTGCGTGCAGCACCACCCGCCTAGCGCGCCGGCACCTCGGTACGGATGCCCATCGCCTCGCGGTAGCGTGCGTACAGGGCCATCACCTTGTCCACGTAGGCCAGGGTTTCGGCATAGGGCGGCACGCCCTTGTAGCGGGTGACCGCGCCGATGCCGGCGTTGTAGGCGGCCGCTGCCAGCGGCCGATCACCGTTGTAGCGACGCAGCAACGCGCGCATGTAGCGGGCGCCGCCATCGATCGACTGCTGCGGCGAGAACGGATCATTCACCCCGTACTCCTGCGCGGTGTCCGGCATCAACTGCATCACGCCCTGTGCGCCCTTGCTGGACACCGCCAGTGCATCGAAGTTGCTTTCGGCATGGGCGATCGCGCGCAGCCACGCGTCATCCACGCCGGTGGCCTTGGCGGCGGCCTTGAACTGTTTGGCATGCTGCGCCAGCTGCGGCTTGCCCACCTTGCCCAGGCCTTCGTGGGCAGGTTCACCCGCCGGCGTGGCCATGGTGAACTTCAGGAACACCCGCGAGCCGGGCAGGTTGCGGGTGGAGTAGACCAGCGCGCCATCCTGCTCGCGCTCGTACAGCACGCCGCTGAACACGCCCATGTTGCCCCACAGATTCGGGGTCTGGATGGCGTTGTCGTCGATTTCCTTCGGGGTGCAGCGTGAACCGGGTTCCGGCGCGGTGGCCAGGCTGACGGTGTTGCCCTGCACGCAGCGGTAGACGGTGCGCGCGGCGGCCAGCCCGGGCCACAGGCTGGGCAGCAGCAACAGCGCAAGCAGGAGAGGGCGACGGAACATGGCGGCCGGATCATCCGGCCGCGCCCGCTAATGCTGGGTGAATGGGGGTCGGCAGGGCTGCGCCCTGCACCCGTGGTAGTGCCGGCCGCTGGCCGGCAACCTCAACAGCAACGGCAACGGCCGATTTCCTGCGGGGGTCGGATCCCGTTGCTGCGCAACGGTCTCTGACCCCACTCCAGAGAGATCTCTGGATCAATCGATGGAACGCAAATGCTGGATTACTTCGCGGTCCTCCGCCGCACCCAATACCCCACGCCCAACAGCACGAACCACACCGGGCTGGCGACCAGCGCCTGGCGGGTGTCGGCCTGCAGGCTCAGCAGCACCAGCACGGCGGCGAAGAACACCAGGCAGGCCCAGCACATGGCGACGCCGCCGGGCATCTTGAAGATCGAGGCGGCGTGGCGTTCCGGGTAGCGGCGGCGGTAGGCCATGTAGGCCACCAGGATCAGCGACCAGACGAAGATGAAGAGCACGGTGGCCAGCGTCGTCACCAGGGTGAAGGCGGTCACCAGGTTCGGGATCAGGTAGATCAGCAACGTGCCGCCCAGCAGGCACAGGCACGAGAACAGCAGGCCACGGGCGGGCACTGCGGCGCGCGACAACTTCGACAACCCGCGCGGTGCGTGGCCCTCTTCGGCCAGACCGTACAGCATGCGGCTGGTGGAGAAGATGCCGCTGTTGGCCGAGGACGTGGCCGAGGTCAGCACCACGAAGTTGATCAGGCTTGCCGCGGCAGGAATGCCGGCCAGCACGAACAGCTGCACGAACGGGCTCTTGTCCGGCACCACCTGGCGCCACGGGGTGACCGCCATGATCGCGATCAGCGCCAGCACGTAGAAGATGATGATGCGCACCGGGATCGAGTTGATCGCCTTGGGCAGGTTGCGCTCGGGGTCTGCGGTTTCAGCGGCGGTGGTACCCACCAGCTCGATGCCGACGAAAGCGAACACCGCGATCTGGAAACCGGCGAAGAAGCCGACCAGGCCCATCGGGAACATGCCGCCGTCATTCCACAGGTTCGACAACGACGCGGTGTGGCCACTGGGCGAGGTGAAGCCCCACGCCACCAGCCCGGCGCCGGTGATGATCAGTGCACAGATCGCCACGATCTTGATCAGCGCGAACCAGAATTCCATCTCGCCGAACAGCTTCACCGTCACCAGGTTCAGTGCCAGCAACAGCAGCACGCAGGCCAGTGCCGGTATCCAGGCATCCAGCCCAGGGAACCAGAACTGCGCGTAGGCGGCAATCGCGATCACGTCGGCGATGGCGGTGACGATCCAGCAGAACCAGTACGTCCATCCACAGAAGAAGCCGGCCCAGGGACCGAGCAGATCGGTGGAGAAATCGATGAAGGATTTGTACTGCAGGTTGGACAGCAGCAGCTCGCCCATCGCGCGCATCACGAAGAACAGCATCGCGCCGATGATCAGGTAGACGAAGACGATGGACGGGCCGGCCAGGCTGATGGTCTTGCCCGAGCCCATGAACAGGCCGGTGCCGATGGCACCGCCGATGGCGATCAGCTGCAGGTGGCGGTTGGACAGGCTGCGGCGCAGGTGCTCGGGGGGCGTTGCGGGCTCGGTCATGGGCGTGCATTGGGGCGGGCGAAGCGTTCGACGTTAGTCCTCCCCGGCCCGGAGCGCCAGCGCTGGACGGCCCGATTGCGTCAATCATGGTCGCTTTCATCACATTGTGACCGAATACCGGATTCGTCCCATTCCGCCCGGCCCGGCGTCATGCTCAGATAGCCGCACCTGCCCAAGGATCGGCCCGACCATGTGCCCTGCCCTGCCCGCCCCGCTGGAGCTCCGGCCTTGAGTCGGCTGCGCGTGATCATTGGTGGCACCGCGCTGGCGCTGCTGGCCGCGGCCGTGCCGATCGCGGTGATGGCCTATGCCACCTGGGACCGTGCAGTCAGCGTCGAGCAGCAGCGGCTGCGCGACATCGCCGGTCGCGCGCTGCGCCGCGCCGACCAGTCCTACCAGGAAGCGCTGGCGGCACTGCAGTCGGCCGAGGTCGGCGCCCACGACGCCTGCGGGCCCGAGCATATCCGGCGCATGCAGACACTGGTGATGACCTCGCCGTCGGTCGACCAGATGGGCTACTTCGAGGGTGGCAAGCTGCGCTGTACGTCGTGGGGGCCGTTCCTGTCCGACGTCAACCAGCCCAAGGCCGACCACGTCACCAGTGATGGCGCCGGCATCGCCGTGGATGTGCGCCCCGAGGCCAGCGGACGGCGCCAGGTCCTGTCGTTCCTGTACGGCAACTACGACGTGCTGGTCGATCCGCGCCGCTTCGTCGATGTCATCGCCGACCCGAACGTGCGCCTTGCCCTGGCCAGCCCCGATGGGCGTCTCCTGGCCAGGCAGGACGGCATGGATCCGGCATTGCTGGAGACCCTGCTGCGCGCCCCCGATGAAGGCCTGGACCACCACACCCTGTATGCCACCGCCCGCAACGAAGAGTGGTTGGCGATCGCGACCATGCCGCGTACCGCGCTTGCCGCGACCTTCCGCCAGCAGGCGTGGCTGTTCGTGCCGATCGGCGTTCTGCTGGCCGCTGCCGGTGCCGGCCTGGTGATCTGGCTGTCGCGTCGCCGCCTGTCCCTGCGCGGCGAGCTGGCCACAGCGATCCGCCGCCGCGAGCTGTACCTGCACTACCAGCCGATCATCGAGCTGGATACCGGCATCTGCGTCGGCGCCGAAGCGCTGGTGCGCTGGCAGCGCCCGGATGGCACCCAGGTGCGGCCGGACCTGTTCATTCCGCTGGCCGAAGAGGCCGGCATGATCGGCGCGGTCACCGATCTGGTGATCGAGAACGTGGTGCGCGACATGCGTGAACTGCTGGTGGCCGACCGCAGCGCGCACATCGCGATCAACCTGGCCGCCGAAGATATCAGCAGCGGCCGTGCGCTGAAGATGATCTCCAAGCACATGGCCGGCAGCGGCATCCTGCCGCAGCAGATCTGGATGGAGGCCACCGAGCGCGGCTTCCTGGATCTGGACCGCGCCCGCACGATGCTGGCGCAGGCGCGTCGGGCCGGGCACAGCGTGGCCATTGACGATTTCGGCGTCGGCTTCTCCAGCCTGCAGTACCTGGAACAGCTGCCACTGGACGCGTTGAAGATCGACAAATCATTCATCGATGCGATCGACACCGAGAGCGCCACCAGCCCGGTAACCCCGCACATCATCGACATGGCCAAGGAGCTGGGCCTGTGGGTGGTGGCCGAGGGCGTGGAGACCGAGGCACAGCTGGCGTATCTGCATACCCGGAAGGTCGAGTTCGCGCAGGGTTGGCTGTTCTCGCGGCCGCTGCCGCGGGATGAGTTCGTGGTGTTCCATCACAAGCGGCAGCAGCGCTATGGCGCGGCGCGGGAGCACATGCAGAATCCGCGCAGCGTGCCGATCGAGCGTGAGGGGATCGAGTAGGACGGCCAACGGCGGAGCCCCTCGTGGTGAGTCGCGTACAGTGGATCCATCAGTTGGGGCCGGGTGGATGGGTCGCGCAGGGGGCGCTGCAAGTACGTCCATGTAAGCTCGGTCGCCGCATCCATGCGGCTCACGCCCCTGCGCAACCCATCCACCCGGCCACGGACACATTGCGGCGGCGTCCCACCACGGAATCAACAGAAGAAAGCAAAAGCAAAAGCAAACGCGGGTCGCTGCGCTCGGCAGATCCACGCCATGCGTGGATGGCGTGGACCACGGTAGTGCCGGCCGCTGGCCGGCACCTCGGTAACGTCTGGTCTGCGCCTACGCCCAGGCCTTCGGCCGTGCCAACAGCCACGCCGCGCTCACCGCCAGCAACAGCAACGGCAACCAGCCCAGCTGGCTCGGGCCGCTGACCTGCAACAGCACACCGCCTGCTACGCCACCGGCGGCAATCGCCAGGTTCCAGCCGGTCACCAGCATCGACTGCGCCAGGTCGGCAGCAGCACCGGCACGGCGTGCGAGCGCGGTCTGGAACAGGGTCGCAACCGACCCGAACGCCACGCCCCACAGGATCGTTGCCAGCAGCAGCGGTGTGGCCTGTCCTGGCCACAACAGCAGGGCCAACACCGGAAGAATGAAACCGATCACGGCCGCCCACACCAGCGTGCGCAGATGACGGTCCACGCCCCAACCGGCAATGCCGATACCAACGATGGCAGCCACGCCGAAGGCCAGCAGCAGGCGGTCCAGCCACGGGCCGGCGCCGGCCTCCACCGCCAGCGGTTCGATGTAGGTGTACAGCACGTTGTGCGCCAGCACGTACAGCACCATCACCGCCAACGCGCTGCGCACGCCGGGCATGCGCCACACCGTACCCAACGACGTGCGCTGACCGGCCGCGGCCGCCGGTAACGCCGGCAATGCCCAGCGCGCGTACGCCAGCAGGCCGACCCCCAGCACGCTCATCAACGCGAACGCCCAGCGCCAGCCGATCTGCTGGCCCAGCAACGTGCCCGCCGGTACGCCCAGCGACAGCGCCAACGGCGATCCAACCATCGCCACCGCAATTGCCCGGCCCTGCAGCGACGGCACCACCATGCGCGCCGCGTAGCCGGCCACCAGCGACCACAGCAGGCCACCACTCACACCGGCCAGGAAACGCGCGGCCAGGATCAGCGGATAGCTGCTGCTCACGGCGGTCAGCGTGTTGACCACCACGAAGCCGGCAATGGCGGCCAGCAACAAGGGGCGTCGCGGCAGGCGCTGGGTCAACGCGGTCATCGGCAGTGCGGCCATCACCGATCCCAGCGCGTACACGCTGACCAGCTGGCCCACCGCCGCATCACTCACGCCCAGGCTCTCGCCCATCGGCCGCAGTACACCGGCCGGCAGGGTTTCGGTCAGCAGGGTGATGAAGCCGCCACCTGCAAGCGCCAGCAGGCCGGCCCACGGCAGGCGTGTAGCTTCGCCGGCAGGACTCGCCGCATCAATGGCATGGCCGCTCATCGCGCAGCCTCCAGATCGGCGTAGACCGCGTCACGCAGCTCATCAACGAAGGCACCGTCCATGCCTTCGTACAGGGTGTTGGTCAGCGCCACCACGCTCAGCCCACGCGCAGGATCGACAAACCAGCTATGGCCGTAGGCACCGCCCCAGCGCCAGGTGCCTTCGCTCTGTGGCGTGCCACTGGCGGCGGCATCGCGCAGCACCGCAAAGCCCAGCCCGAAGCCCCAGCCGGCCGGTTCCGGCGGCCCCTGCTCGCCCACCTGCGGGGTGGCCATCGCCGCCACCAGCGCGGGCGGCAACAGATTCGAAGCTTGCACATCGCGCAGGGCCTCCAACACCGCCATCACCTCGTCGGCGCTGCCAATCAGTCCAGCACCGGCCGAAGGGAAACGGCTGGCATCGGTAGCACGGGCGAGGCTGTACTCGATGCCGACGGTACCCTCGAATGGAGCGACCACCTCGCCTTCCTGCAGGCGATGCGGCTGCGGCGCGTCGGTGACATAGGGCGTGGCCAGCCGTGCGGCATCGTCGATGGCAAACGCGGTATCGCGCAGGCCCAGCGGCGTGGCCAACAGGCGTGCGAACAATGCCTGCAGCGTTTCACCAGTCGCGGCTTCAGCCACGGCGCCCGCGACGTCCACGCCCAACGAGTACAACCATTGGCTGCCCGGCGCGAACAGCAGCGGCGCCTGCGCGATGCGATGCACGTTGTCGGTCAGCGTCAGCGGATTCGCATCCATGCCATCGCTGACGCCGGCCTGTGCGTACGGGCCATCCGCATCGGCTTCGAGGAAGCGGTAACCCAGCCCGCTGCTATGGCTGAGCAGTTGGCGCAGGCTGATCGGCGGCGTGCTGCCATCGGCCAGCGCCGGGCGGAAGTCCGGCAGCCAGCGCTGTACCGGCGCATCCAGGTCCAGCACGCCTTCGGCTACCAGGCGCAGGATCACCGTGGTCAACAGCGGCTTGCTGACCGATGCCAGCCGGAACAACTGGTCGCGCAGCATCGGCGTGGCCGACTCGCGATCGGCCAGCCCGGTCGCGCTGGCGTGGCGCAGCACACCGTGCTCGCGCACCAGCACTACCGTACCGACCAGGCGCTGTGGGTGGACCTGCTGCAGCAGCCGCTGCACCGACGGCAGCGTCGGCGCAGGTGCAAGGGAAGGAACAGCGTTCATCGCGGTGATCCGTGGGGAGAGGCCCGCCACGTTAGGCACCACGCCCTCGTGCAAAAAGCCGGTTGCGGCTCCGGGCATCATGGACCCTGCAGTCCGCAATCGGCATGATGGCCGGAACTGCAAGGCCGCAACGGGCTCCACACCACTTCGCACCACAGTGTTGCGATGGCGGAGCCGTCCGCTACAGCCGCGCCGACCTACCCTGCCGCTTTCATTGCCCGCACGCCCATGTCAGTCCTGGACAACCTCGCCAATCTGCAGACCTTCGTGCACGCGGCCGACACCCGCAGCTTCGTCGAGACCGGGCGCCTGCAGGGCATCTCGGCCTCGGCCGCGGGCAAATGCGTTGCCCGGCTGGAACAGGCACTGGGCGTGCGCCTGTTCCACCGCAGCACGCGCAGCATCACCCTCACCGCCGAGGGCCAGCTGTTCCTGGCACGCTGCCGGCGCATCCTCGACGAACGCGATGCCGCACGCACCGAGCTGGCGCAACCGCATGCCGCACCGAGTGGCACGCTGCGCATCAGCCTGCCGCTGGTGGGCGATCTCACCCTGCCGCTGATGGCCGAGTTCATGACCGCGTATCCGGACATCCGCCTCGACCTCGATTTCTGCGACCGCCTGGTCGATGTCATCGAGGAGGGTTTCGATGCCGTGCTGCGCGTCGGCGAGCCCAGCGACTCGCGCATGAACGCCCGACGCCTGGGCGTGTTCCCACGCCGCATCGTCGCCTCGCCGGCGTACCTGCAGCGGCGCGGCACGCCGCGCACGCCGGCCGATCTGATGCAGCACACGCTGCTGCACTATCGCTTCCCCAGCACCGGCAAGCTGGAACTGTGGCCGATCCACTGGCCCGACCATGAAACACCGCAGGAACTGCCGGTACACATGGTGGCCAATACCATCGAAGCGCGGGTGGCGCTTGCATTGCGCGATATCGGCCTGGCCTTCGTGCCGGTGCACTCGGTGCGCGATGCACTGGCCGACGGCCGGCTGCTGACCGTGCTCGACGAGCATGTGCACTCCTGCGGCATCTTCCACCTGCTGTGGCCCTCCGGCCGCCACGTGCTTCCGAAGCTGCGGGTATTCATCGACTTCGTCAGCGCGCCTGGAAACCGTGCCGTAGGCCGGTAGATCCGCGCTCGATGGCCGTGCCACGTAGAGTCGAGCTTGCTCGACTGCTCCTCAAAAGCAGTCGAGCAAGCTCGACTCTACAATTCGCATGCCCTGCGGGCGGTATAATCTCCCCTCATCCCTCCCAGAGGCTCGCGACCAATGCGCCATTGATGCCGCCGTCTTCGCAACAGACGGCCTGACTCTTCCCGCCCCTGCGCGCAGGGGAGAACCCGGCATCCATGGAGGTCGCATGACCCCGCATTCCCTCACGCTCGATCGCGTGTCGTATCGATTGGCCGACGGCCGCCCGCTGTTTTCCGATCTGACGTTTTCCTTCGAACCGGTCGCCACCGGCCTGGTCGGTGCCAATGGCGCTGGCAAAAGCGTGCTCGCACGCCTACTGGCCGGGCGTCTGTCGCCCGATAGTGGCCAGGTGCGTGGCAGTGGCCGCGTGTTCCTGTTGCCGACACCCGGTTATCCACCCGCCGGCACGGTCGGTGAACTGGCCGGCGTCGGCGCGGAACTGGCCGCACTGCAACGCATCGAAGCCGGCAGCGTCGATGAGGCCGACTTCACCTGCCTAGGCGAGCGCTGGGACCTGCGCGAACGCCTGCAGCAGCAATGGCGTGCGCTGCAGCTTCCCGACGACCTCGATCCCGCCCAGCCGGCCGCGCGCCTCAGTGGCGGCCAGGCCATGCAGGTGGCGCTGTCCGGCGCCTGGGCCAGCGGTGCCGACTGGCTGATCCTGGACGAACCCAGTAACCACCTCGACGCACGCCATCGCCAACAGCTGTACGAACAGTTGCAGCAGTGGCGCGGTGGCCTGCTGGTGATCAGTCATGATCGCGAACTGCTGGGCCGCATGCAGCAGATTGTCGAACTCGATGGGCGTGGCCTGCATCGCTATGGCGGCGCATGGCAGCACTACGCCGACACACGCGCCGCCGAACGTGAAGCCGCCACCGCCCAGCTTGACCATGCGCGTGCGCAGCACCGGCAACAGCAACGCAGCGCGCGAACAACACGAACGCCAGCAGCAACGCCAGGCACGTGGCAACCGTGATGCGAAGCAGGCCAACCAGGCCCCCATCCTGCTCGGCCGGCAGAAGCAGCGCGCCGAGGCCAGCCACGGCCGCGCGCAGCAGGTGCAGGCCGAACGCCTGCAGGCCAGTGCAGAGCAGCTGCGCGCAGCGGCGTCGGCGGTTCATGCGGCACCGGAACTGGCGCTGTTTGCCACCGATGGCGAGCGTGGCAGCGCACGCCTGCTGCAGGTACAGGATCTGGTCCTGCCACATGGCTGCAGCGCACCATTGCAGCTGGAGATCCGTCGAGGGCAGCGCATCGCCGTGGTCGGTGACAACGGCAGTGGAAAATCAACCCTGCTGCGTGTGCTGGCCGGCCAGCTGCCGGCGCGCAGCGGCATCGTGCAACGGCATGCGCCACTGGCTCTGCTCGACCAGCAGCTGCTGGGGCTGTCCGGCGAATGCAGCATCCTCGACAGCGTGCAGGCCGCCAACCCGAGTGCCGACCCCGGGGAGCTGCGCACGCGCCTGGCCCTGTTGGGTCTGGACGCACAACGCATCCAGCGCCCCGCCCGCAGCCTCAGCGATGGCGAACGGGTGAAGGGCACACTGGCCAGTGTGCTCTACGCCGATCCCGCGCCCCAACTGTTGCTGCTGGACGAGCCCGGCAATGCACTGGACCTCAGTGCATTACAGGCGCTGGAAGAACTGCTTGCGGCATGGCCGGGCGCACTGGTGATGGTCAGCCACGACCGGCACCTGCTGCAGGCGTTGCGGCCGACCCAGGTGCTGCACGTGAGCACCGAGGGCTGGCAGTGGCATGACGCCTTGTAGATCCACGCATGGCGTATCGACCCGGGGTAGTGCCGGCCGCTGGCCGGCAGCCCAGGAAACCTCAATGCACCGTCAGCGCTTCCACACCGGGAACGCCTGTGGCATCTGCTGCCACAGCAGCGGCCCCGCCCGCAGCTCCTGGTCATTGAGCAGGCACGCATCCAGCTCCGCGCGCACCGCACGCTCATCCATGTGCACACCAATCACCACCAGCTCCTGGCGGCGATCACCCCACAACGGGTGCCACAGCCGCTGCATCGCCGTGTGCGCGGCTGCATCCGGAAACTCTTCCAGCCCCGGCAACGGTGCGCTCCAGCAATCGGCCTGCTGCCGCGCCCAGCCAAGGTCGCTGTAGGGCAGCGGTGTCGGCGGCAACAACGGTGCGGTGTCTTCCAGGCCGGCACGCACGCGGTCGCGCGCGGCATACCAGAAACCCGCCGCCTGCGTCCGCGTCGCGGCGCCCACGGTGTTCAACTCGCCTACCCAATCCATGCGGTTGGCCAGCCAGAACCAGCCCTTGCTGCGGATCACGCCGGGCATGCCGGACTGCAGCGCGCGGGCGAATCGCGCGGGGTGGAACGGACGCCGCGAACGGTAGACGAAGCTGCCGATGCCGTACTCTTCGGTTTCCGGTGTGTGCTCGCCACGCAGCTCCTTCACCCAACCCGGCGCGCGTTGCGCACGCTCCATGTCGAAGCGGCCGGTATCCAGCAGCTCGGCCAACGGCACATCACCGAAGCTGGACAGCAGCAGCTTCGCATCCCGGTTCAAGCCACGCAGTACCGCCAGCGTGTCCTGCAACACTTCGTCATCCACTTGGTCGATCTTGCTGACCACGATCACGTCGGCGAACTCCACCTGCTCGCACAGCAGGTCGACCACACCGCGATCATCGTCCGGCCCGGCCTGCTGGCCGCGCTCGGCCAGGCGCAGGGTCGAACCGAAGTCGGCAAGGAACGCGCTGCCGTCGACCACCGTCACCATCGTGTCCAGCCGCGCGATATCACTCAGGCTGAAGCCGTGCTCGTCGCGCACCGCGAACGTGGCCGCCACCGGCATCGGTTCACCGATGCCCGTCGATTCGATCAACAGATAGTCATAGCGGCCGGCCTCGGCCAGGCGCTGCACTTCCTGCAGCAGGTCGTCGCGCAGGGTGCAGCAGATGCAGCCGTTGCTGAACTCCACCAGCGTCTCTTCGGTGCGGCGCAGCTCGGCGCCACCTTCGCGCACCAGCTGCGCATCGATGTTGACCTCACTCATGTCGTTGACGATGACTGCCACGCGCAGGCCCTCTCGGTTGCGCAGGATCTGGTTGAGCAGGGTGGTCTTGCCGGCCCCAAGGAAGCCGGACAGCACGGTGACCGGAAGGCGACGGTCGGCGCGGGAAACAGTGTTCATGTCGGAGCGGGTTGGCTGCGGAACGGAAATGTTACTGTATAACAGTTGCCGCGCAAGGAACCTCCCCTGATGAAGTCGCCTTCTGCCGCCCTGCTCGATGCCGGCGCGGTCGCCCTGTCCAGCCTGTGCCTGCTGCACTGCTTGGCGTTGCCCCTGCTTGCCGCCGCGCTGCCGCTGTTCGGCACCTGGGCCGAAGCGGAATGGGTCCACCTGCTGTTCGTGGCCATCGCCCTGCCACTGACCGGCTACGCGCTGTGGCGGGCCGAGCGCCGTCACCCACTGCCCGTGCTGGCCTGGGCCACCGCCGGCGCCGGGCTCGGCCTGCTGCTGGCCGGCGCGCTGGCCTTGCCCTCACATGACTGGGAAACGCCGATGACGGTCACTGGCAGCCTGCTGCTGGCCGCCACGCATATCTGGAACGCGCGGCACCGGCACGGGTAGTGCCGGCCGCCGGCCGGCAACCGCATGAGCTTCGGACGCCACGGGTAGTGCCGGCCGCTGGCCGGCAACTGCATGAGCTTCGGACGCAACCTGCAGTTGCCGGCCAGCGGCCGGCACTACCCCTGCTATTTGCCGTAGCGGCGCAGCAGCTCCACCAGCACCGCAGCCTCGTCCGCCCGCTGCTGCGGGTCATCGGCACCCACTACGTGTTCCTGCAGATGCTCGTGCAGCAACTCCATCAGCAGGCTGTGGGCGGCACCGCGCACCGCGGCGACCTGCACCAGCACGCCCGCGCAGTCCCCCGCTTCCCCCTCGGGCTTGTCCAGCGCCTGCTCCAACGCCGCCACCTGACCCGCGATACGGCGTACCCGGGTCCGCAGCTGCTTTCGATTCTTATGTACATGGGCCATGGCGGGATCATATACCCTATGGGGGTATCCACTCCAGCTCCCGCCGCCATGCACTTGGACGCCCTCGCCGCCGCCCGTCGCCACGAACACCGCTTCGACGACGGCAACCCGCTGGCTGAACGCAATACCCGCCGCGCCCTGTGGCTCACCGTCAGCATGATGTTGGTGGAGATCGTCGGCGGCTGGTGGTTCAACTCCATGGCCGTGCTCGCCGACGGCTGGCACATGAGTTCGCACGCGCTGGCGCTGGGCCTCTCGGTGTTCGCCTACCGCTGCGCGCCGCTACGCGCACGATCCGCGCTTTGCCTTCGGTACGTGGAAGATCGAGATCCTGGCCGGCTACACCAGCGCCATCGCACTGCTTGGCGTCGCCGCGCTGATGGCCGTGCAATCGCTGGAACGGCTGTGGGTGCCGGCACCGATCCATTACGACGAAGCCATCGCCATTGCAGCGTTGGGCCTGGGCGTGAATCTGCTCTGCGCCTGGTGGCTGCACGACAGCCCGGGCCACGCGCATCACCATCATGGGCATGGGCATGACCATCATCACGGGCACGACCACGATCACAGCCATGCGCACGGTCACGACCTCAACCTGCGCTCGGCCTACGTGCACGTGCTGGCCGACGCCGCCACCTCGGTGCTGGCCATCGTCGCCCTGCTTGGCGGCAAGCTGCTGGGCCTGACCTGGCTGGACCCGGTGATGGGCCTGGTCGGCGCCGTGCTGGTGACGGTCTGGGCGATCGGCCTGCTGCGCGATAGCGGCCGCATCCTGCTCGACGCGCAGATGGATGCACCTGTGGTGGCCGAAGTACGCGAAGTGATCGAACAGGGCCCGTGGCCGGCACGCCTGGCCGACCTACACGTCTGGCAGGTGGGTCGCGGCAAGTACGCGGTCAGCGCCAGCGTGGTCACCAGCGACGTCAGTCTGGATGCCGATACCGTGCGCAACGCGCTGGCGATTCATGAGGAGCTGGTGCACGTGACGGTGGAGATTCACCGCAGCGCCTGACCCGCATCCGGTAGTGCCGGCCGCTGGCCGGCATGGCATGCTCCGGCCGCCGCTGACCAGTAGAGCCAGGCCATGCCTGGCTGCGTTGCCCACAAGTCGAGATCCTATGTTCGTGGTCAAGCCTGCTGGAAGCAGGCTTGACCCACCTTCAGCATGGCCGGATCGAAGTCCCGGCCGCTTTTGAAGACACCCCAGGCGATCCTGGCCAGCTTTCTGGCCAGGATGTTGAAGACGGCGGTGCTGGGGTGACCGCGTTTTGACAGCTCGTCGTAGAGCGGTTGCCCCTGGCGACACCGCTTGAGCCCCATTGCGGCCATGTAGAGCATCTGGCGCAGCACTGGCGCGCCCTGTTTGGACAGCCGACGCCGTCCCGTTCTGCCGCCAGACTCGTTAGGCCGGGGATCCAGGCCCGTGCAGGCGATCCACGCGTTGGCGTTGGCCAACGGCCAGCGCGTCATGTAGTAAATCAGGTGAGCGGCGACGGCAGGGCCGATACCAGGGATGGTCAACAGGCGCTTGTAGAGCGCGCCATGCTCTCCATCGCGACCCAAGCGCTGCAGTTCGCTTTCCAGCTCGGACAGCGTCCCAGCCAGAGCGCAGAACAGATCTGACAGCTCCCCGGGGGCACTTTTGCTTACCCCGAAGGATTGCTCCAGGCGCGCGCGTGTCTTTACCAGCGTCTGCCGCTTGCGCAGCAAATCGTGCATCTGCTGCTGCTCATCGGTACGCGGTACGTATTCACGCAGGCGATCGTTCTCCTTCTTCACGTACCGGGCGATCGCTTCGGCGTCCATGGCGTCCGTCTTGCCACGCGAGCCCGTCGCCCGGCCGTAGTGCTTGATCAGACGTGGATTGATCACATAGACAACGTGGCCTGCCTGGCCAGCCATCCGAGCCAACAACTCGTAGTACCGCCCCGTCGCCTCCATGCCAATCCGGCATCGCTGGGGCAAGGTGTTGAGCCACTGGGCTATGCCGGCCCGGGTGTTGGCGATCCTGTCGCCGGCCTTGCGGTCGGCCACTGCCGGTACGAACTCCTTGGAGTCCACGTCCACGCCAATATCGAGAGAATCAGACATTTGTACGGCTCCCAGCTATCTTTAAGGGGCTGGGGTGGTACCGCACCGACGTTAGCTTGCCTACATCGACGATCCCCTTTGGGGGCCGTACGATCCTTTATCGACGTTCGTGTGCGGGATGGGGATCGCTCGACTCGTCTGTCGGCTAGTATCCGCAGATGCATGCTTGACGGTCCCTCCACCCTGGCTCCTACATACCTCGTAGGAGCCGGGAGGAACATACAAGCATGGCTCGACTCTACAACTACAGCTTCAACATCATCCGCAGCAGGTACATCAGCAGCGGCAGCGCGCTCAGCACTGCACCACCGATGCCGATCCACGGCCAGCGCTCGCCGCGCACGCGCGAAGCCACCGCCAGACCGCAGCCCACCAGCGCCGCGCCCAGCACCCCCACGCCCAATCCCGCAGCCATGCCATTGCCGCCTGCGGCCACCGCCGCCTGCGCAGCGAGGCTGCCCGCGCCCCAGCCCACCACGATCCCCAGCCAACTGGCCACGCCGCACCACGGTGCCTTGTCCTTCGCCATCCGAAAACCCCTGTGTCCTTGCCGAATTTCTGTACGGACCACGCCCGTGCACTGCCTACACTAGCCGCACCTGCCCCGTCGGGACATCCCATGCGCACGCTCCGCCTGCTGCTGCCCGGTGCCCTCCTGCTGCTCACCGCCTGCAGTGGTGATGCCGGGCTTCCTTTCAGCGCCGACCCGTTGCAGGGCTGCTTCGCCACCGGCGGCGCGCAAACCGGCCGATTTCCGCATCGACAAGGAAGGCGGCCAGTACTTCGTCTCCTTCAGCCGCGGTGACCAGTGGCAGCGCGAACCCAACGCCCTGCACAAAGCCACCCGCAGCGAGATCAGCCGCTACTTCCGCGATGACGCCGAGCAGATCGACAGCGCGTTGATCCGCATGGCCGGTGGCTTCGGCATCTTCCACTTCAACAAGGGCGCGACGCTGAAGGGCAAGGCCAGTGATAGTGACTACATGGCGCTGATGCTGATCGGGGCTGGGCCCGTATACGCGGTCAAGTGCCCGTAAGACGCAATGATTCTGATGGCGGCTCAGGGCAATATGAGCACATCCTGTCTTCTTTGAGGAGCGATGCCAATGCTGCTGTTTCTGCTGCTTGCGTTAAGCGCGCCGAAGACCCAGGGTGCCTATGACGAAGTCCGGGAACTGCCCGACGGCCAGACACTGATATTGCGCACCCTGGACTGGGATCTCGGCGATGGTCGCCACGAGCGCGTTACCGTGCATTGGCTGCTGCAGGAAGACGGCAGCCTGCGCTACGACTTTGATCGGCAGCCACCGGAAACCCAGGAGGTCCACCGTCAGTCGTGCGCGCGAGTAGGCATGCAGCCGTCGCGTGGCGTCGGCGTGATTTCAGGGGAAGGAACCACACACGGCTACAGCTGCACCAGCCAGCGGTAGCGCCGAGCCCACGCTCGGCTCCGCCATGCCGGCACCCACGCGTGGCGTGGATCTAGCGCAACAGCAGCCACACGTGGCCCCGGCAACAGCTGCGGTACCATGCCCTCCCCCGAACCGCCCCGGTACCCGCCGTGCCTCATTACACCGGCCCCCTGCTGACCCGCGACAGCGCTGACACCCTGCGCCGTGCCCATGACAAGGGCGCTGCTGAATGGCAGGGCTCGCTCGACCTGGGCCTGAGCCAGGACAGCGTGGCCCTGAACGCCGACGGCTTCTACTTCCGTGGCCAGCGCTACCCGTGGCCGGGCAAGTTGAAGGACCGCACGCTGTACTACTGGGACGGCGAGGACTTCGCACCGATCTCGCGCTACAGCGGTTCGCTGATCAAACTGGTGCCCACCGAATGGGGCGCACCGACCTTCGAGATCGACGGCATCAAGATGCTGCCGACCTCCAAGCTGTCACCGTTCGAGGATGCGCGCCGCAAGGTCGAGCTGGTCGCCCCGGCCGGCAAGGTCATCCTCGATACCTGCGGCGGCCTGGGCTACTTCGCCGCCTGCGCGCTGGAGGCCGGTGTCGGCCAGATCCGCTCGTTCGAGAAGAACGCCGATGTGATGTGGCTGCGCACGCTCAACCCGTGGTCGCCGGATCCGGACTCGGCCGCCGCCGGGAGCCGTCTGCAGTTCAGCCACGGCGATGTCTCGCAGCAGATCGAGCAGGTGGCAAGCAACAGTGTCGACGCGATCCTGCACGACCCGCCGCGCTTTGGCATCGCCGGCGAGTTGTACTCGCAGGTGTTCTACGACCACCTCGCCCGCGTCATCCGCAAGGGAGGGCGCCTGTTCCACTACACCGGCGCGCCGAACAAGCTGACCAGCGGCCGCGACGTGCCGCGCGAAGTGGCCAAGCGCCTGGAAAAGGCCGGTTTCAAGGCCGAGCTGGCGCTGGACGGCGTGCTGGCCGTCAAGCGCTGAGCTTCATTCCGAGTCAACCTTCGCCAGCTTCATCACCCACTTCGGCACTTCCGGTTCACCGGCGTAGAAGTCTTTCGGCTTCTTCTCGGCCATCGCCCAGCGGTGCAGCCAGCTCGGGCCATAGCGACCGCTGTAGCCCTCGGCGCCACGCCCGTAAGCAGGATCGCGCATCGCCTCATCCAGTGAAATGAAGCGATAGCCGCGCCGCTTCGTCGCCGCCACCAGTTCGGCGAAGGTGGCTGCATTGAGTTCGTTGGCATGCATCAGCCACACCTGCGGCAGCGCGTAGCCCAGCAGCGCCTGCGACTGCTTCTCGTAGTAGTCCAGCTTGTTCAGCATGTAGGGCACATAGCCCTTGCGCAGCTGCGCCAGCATCGCCTCGCGCGCCGGGGAATCAGGCTGCTCGTTCATCACGTTGGCATAGGCGAAGGCCCACACCCACTCACCGTTGTCGACCGTCACCGGCGCCACGCGGTAGCCATGCTGCTTGAAGAACACGTCCATCTCCGCGCGTTCTTCCGGTGTGCGTCCGGCACGCAGATAGGGATGGCGCATCCACTGCGGTTTCAGTCCGCGCTCGGCCAGCAGCGGCCGCAGCACCGTTTCACCACGCAGAAAATCCTGCTGGAACGCAGGCCCCCCCTGGCGTTCAGATCCATGTGCGAATAGGTGTGGTTGCCCAGCACATGCCCGGCGTCCAGCCAGTCGCGCAGCATCTGCACCCGCGCGGGCTGCACGTGTCCGTTGATCTCAAGCTTGTTCTCGTTGACGAAGCCGACCACCGGCACCCCCGCCTGGCGAAGCTGGGCCATCAGCGCTTCGTGCCGCGATTGCAGGTCCGGCGGAACGATCTCGTCCACCCGCGCCCACGGCAGGTCGTCGATGGTCATCGCGATCCGGCGATCCACCTCGGCGGCGTGTACCGCCAACGAACACAGCAGCAATGGCACCGCACGCAGCAACCAACGCATCAGCACATCCTTGCAGGGGTGAAGTGCTGACTCTAGCGCGATTGCGGACGCGCGGCCGGTCCCACACCCGCTATAGGCCGGGCGACTGCACCTGACGTTCGCGCACGATCGCCCGCCACAGCATGAATCCCGCAGCCATCGCCATCAGCATCAACGCGACCAGCACCAGGGCAAGATCATCGGGATTGCGCAGCAGCGGTGCATGCTCATGGGTGAGGATCTCGAACACCACCTGCTGCGCCTGTGCCAGCGGCAACCGGCCCTGCTCGCCCAGCTCCACCAGGCACGCCGCTGGGGACAGCTTGGCCACGCCAGTCCATGCCAGGTCGTACAGGTGCAATGCCCTGAGGGCCAGCGCCAGGATCGCGGCGTGCAGCGCCATCAGCCCCCAGTTGGCACGTCGCAGGCGTTCCGACAGGCGGCCCAGCCGGTAGACGCTGATCGACATCGCGCCCAGCAGCGCCAGTACCACGCCCGCCATCGGAATCCACTGCAAGGGTTGCCACGGTGCAAGCGCAGTGGACCGCGCCAGCAGTTGTTCGGCCACCTGCATGCGCGCGACAGGGTCGGGCCCACCGCATGCATCATCCACCGGCTCCAGCAGCAGTCCCACACGGTAGTGGAAGAAGCCGACTGCAAGGGCTACCGCCAGCAGCGCCACCACCTGCAGTGCCAGCAGGATCGGGCCAGGACCACAGATACGACAGAAGCGGGTAGCAGCAGAGACCATCGGTTCATCCATGACAACAAAGGACCATCCTAACCAAGCGCCCTGTGCTTGTCGGCTGGCGGATACGACAACCGGCGCGCGGTCCCGGTAGGATGTGGATGAGCATGGATGGTCGTATGTAGAGGTGTTGTGGATGGTCACGCTGTATCTGTGGGTGCGAACGCTGCTTCCGCTGCTGGCGTTCGTGATCGCCTGGATGCTGCTGTCGCGCCTGATCAAGGCCCGCGTGGCGCGCCTTCCACGGGTTCCCTTGAACCTGCCCGAGCACAGCAGCAGCCCGCGCAGGAAGGACCGGCGCATCTACGCGCGCAAGCTGCGGCGAAAGCCAGGTCTGCGTACCGCAACTCGCCCGGCCTCCGCGCCGCGCAGCTGGAACCTCGCAGCGGTGTTCGTTTCGCTCTTCACGTTGATCGCCACCGTGCTGGTCGTGCCGGATGGCGCGCTTCCAGGTCATGGTCGAGAGCATCACCGGCTACCCGGCTACGATTGCTGAAGTACATGTTCCCGCTGCCGGGCAGCCCCTCGTACTGCAGGCGTGGCAGCCAGCACTGGCGCAACTGTCGCGGCCGGTAACGATGCGCTACCTGATCGGACGCACCGGCGGCGAGCATGATGCGCACGCCATGCTACCGGTACAGGTGAGGCATCAGGGGGATCGCCTGCAGGTGGCTACGGCAGTGCCGGTGGATGCCGAGCTGCTGCGTGCAGAGCTTGCGCGCTTGGCGGGGCTGCCGACGGAGGCAATCACCGTCCGCCAGCGCGAGATCTCACCCTGGCTGGAACCCGGCTGGAAGCCCCTGGTCGACCTGTAGAGTCGAGCCCATGCTCGGCTGCTGTTGCAGTAGATCCACGCCATGCATGGATGGATGCAGAGCGGAGTCGAGCATGGCTCGATTCTACAGATCACGATCCGCGCGGCAGCTTCGCGGCCCACATGTTGTCCACCAGATTGGGATAACGCCGCCCGTTCTCTTCCGCGCGCTGCCGGGCTGCCTCCTTCTGCGCAGGCGACAACGGCTGCGACGTCTGGCCCTTGGGATTGGGCTTCTTCCACGGGGGCGTCTTCGGTTCACGCATGGGCGCAGCTTACTGCTTCAGAAAGTTCAACAGCGCCAGATTGAAGTGATCCGCATGACTGGTGTTGCAGCCATGCGGCGCGCCTTCCAGGATCACCACCTCGCTGCCCGCAATCGCCTCATGGGTGCGCTGGCCGGAGCCCTCGAACGGCACGATGGCGTCACTGTCACCGTGCAGGATCAAGGTCGGCACCGTGATCTTCTTCAGGTCATCGCGGAAATCGGTAGTGGCAAACGCCTTCATGCAGCCCAGCGCCGCCACCTGGTCGGATTGATGGCACAGCGCGATCGCCGCCTGACGCGTCTCTTCGGTCACCATCAACTGGCCGTTGGCGCTGAAGAAATCGCGGGTGAAGCCATCGAAGAACGCCTCACGATCCTTCTCAAGACCGCTGCGCATTTCATCGGCCTTTTCCTGGGTGAGCGGGCCATCCGGGTTGTCATCACTGCGCAGCAGATACGGCGGCACCGCCGCTGCAAACACCACGCTGTGCAGACGGTCCTGCCCATGATTGCTCACATAGCGCGCCACCTCACCGCCGCCCATCGAGAAGCCGACCAGGCTGACGTCGTGCAGGTCACGCTCCTCGATCACCCCGGCCAGGTCCGCTGCCAGCGTGTCGTAGTCATAGCCCTCGGCCGGCTTGTCGGAACGGCCGAAGCCGCGCCGGTCGTAACTGATCACCCGATGCTGCGCATCGCGCAGGATCGACACCTGTTGTTTCCAGGCATCGGCAGACAGCGGCCAGCCGTGGATCAGAATGATCGGGCGGCCGTCACCACCGGTGTCTTCAACGTGCAGGCGGATGCGGGAAGCAGGCATGGGAGCTCCTGTGGAAGGGGAGGCTTTCAGGCTATTGGCCGGCCCCTATCGCGACCGTGACGGAATCGCCGATCGCCATGACATCGCCTGCACAGGCGACGCCGCCGGAGCCGGGCCGTCAATGCGGGCATTCACTCCGTAGAAGGGCCGTTTCATCGGAAGCCGGCTGCAGCGGCCCAAACGCCATGCGAGCCTGCATGAACCATCCCCGGGAGTTTCGCCATGCTGCTGCTTACCTTGCCCCTGCTTGCTGCCGGTCTCGCTGCCGCACCGTCGCCCGCCGATGACCTGCGCCAACAGATCCGCCAGGCCGATACCCAGCTGTTTGCTGTGGCCTTCGAGGCCTGCGATGCCGACAGGGCCGCCGCGATGACCACCGAAGACATGGAGTTCTTCCATGACAAGGACGGCAAGTCAGCCAGCAACCGCGAGGACTTCCGCCGCAGCGTGGCCAACATGTGCAGCAATGCGCGCGAGGGCGGCTGGAGCCTGCGCCGTGAGCTGGTGGAACCTTCGCTGCAGGTGTTCCCCTTGCGCGACGAGCGGGCGCTGGAAATCGGCGACCACCGCTTCCATGAACGCGGCAAGGACGGCGTGGAGCGCTGGGTGGGCCAGGCCCGCTTCATCCAGGTCTGGCGCCGCGTGGACGGGCGTTGGCTGGCCGAACGGGTGATCAGCTACGACCATCGGCCGGCGGACTGACCCCTCGGGCGCGCTTCACGGGCCGGATCTATACTGACCGGGCCCACCACGACCCATCGCTACCGTTCGATCGCCATGCCAGAGATCACCCCCAACCACCCCGACTACGGCCTCAACCAGCAGATCCGCCAGGGCGTGGCCGCACTGGACGCCCAGCATGGCCGTCCGTTCGACCAGACCAGCGAGCGCCTGGCCGCCAGCCTGACTGTACTCGCCCGCGAGCAGGGCCTGCAGCAGGTCGACCATGTGCTGGTCAGCAATGCGACGGCCCAGCATCCGGCCGGGCACAACATCTTCGTGGTGCAGGGCGACCCGACCAATCCTGCGCATCTGCGGGCAATGATGCCGACCGCTGTGGCGGCGCAGATGCCGGTGGAGCAGTCGATGCAGGCGTTGGGGTTGACGGCGCAACAGCAGGTCGAGCCGCAAGCGCAGGAAATGCAGAATCCCACTCCGCGGATGGGGTGAGCGTCAGCTCATCCGCATCATGCTCTGCTCCTGCACGGCCAGTTGAGGCTCCTGACCTACCGCAAGCGCCTGCGCCTTCTGGTCCTGCTCCAGCTGCTCCACCTTGGCGAACGATTGCTCCACGGGTGCTTGCGCGGCCGTTGCGGTCTCCATGGATGCCCGCGTATGCGCCGGGTTCGCTGGATCGCCCTCGATAAGGAAGATCCGCTGGCCTGCCCCTGCATCTGCAGTGGCCTGGCTCAGCGCCACGTAATCCACCCGCTCGATACCCTTTTCCTTCGCCAACGCGAGCAGACTCGCAGAGATACGCTCGCTTGCATCGTCGTAGACTCGGCCATGCTGCTGGTCCACCTCCGCCACCTTGCTGCGAATGGACTCCAGCAGCTCCCTGTCTTTCTGCGGAAGATGCTGCTCGCTGATCAGGCGCTGCATAAGCGTGCGCTCCGGCATCGGGTTGCGCACTTCCCTGTTCAGCTCGCTGTCCGGAAATGGCGCGCGGATGCTACGGATCGCATCCACGTTGTCCAGCGGCTTGAGGTTGCCCTCGAAGCCCTTCCGCTCCATGCCCAAGATGTTATGACGATGCAGGCCCGCGTGATTCAACGCGCCCCAGGTGAAGTCGATGCAGCTGTTGCTGGCGCCGTTGTAGTTCATCTCAAAGCCATGCTTCGCAGGGGCGTTTCCAAACGCCAGCAGCTTGTCGTACTGCTCCTTGGAGATCTCCATATCACGTCGGTAGATCGGCTTCTGATACTGATCTGCATCATTGGTGTACACCTTGCCCGGGCCACTTCGGGCGCCATGCTCTTCCGGCGCGAATCCCAGGCTGTGGCTCGTCTTTCCATCGGAGACCGTGTAGTACACATGCCCGGCCATGGACGTTCCACCGGCCCGCAACGGTGTTCCGGGTGCGGCAACGTAGATGGAAACAATATAGCGATCATCCATGACGTACTCCTACTTGGCGCGGTGTGTGTAAGCCAACTGCAGTTCAGACGGAACAGCCTCCAGCCCCGCGGCCGGTGACAGCAGGCGAAGGCGCAGGCGGTAGTGACCGGGTTTCACCTGCTCGGCCCAGGCAAAGGTCACGGTGCGATAGTGCCCGTCCGGCCCAATCAGACCGGCAGCCACCAGGGACGCGTCGTCAGCACTGTCGGGTACTACGCCGGGCACATGCCCATCCGAGCCGACAGCCACCATTTCAGAAGGTTCAAAACCATTGAACTGGCGACGGGTCAGCGGCACCGGCTCAGTACCAACCTGCTCGACACGTTCAAGCAGCACTTCAGCCGGCAGTCCCTCGCGCACGAGGCGTTCGGCAGCCTGCGCTGCCTGTGCGTCATCCTCGCCTTTCACGCGAAGGCCGATCAGCAACGTGGGGGCAGCGTTCGGGCCGGGCGGTGTCAGTTCAAAATCGACCACCATCGGTTCATGCATGGCGGTGACCGGGAACGGTCGGATGATCGGCACGACGTTCTCCTGAGCTGTGGCCGCGCGGGTTTGGGGTGCGGGGGCCGCGGCGGGTTGGCAGGCCGCCAGCAGAACCAAGCATGCAGCGCTGGCCGTCCTCAACAGGTAATTCCGAAGTGTCATCCATGGACCTCGTCTGTAGCGTCTTCTGAAAATCTACACCAGGTGCGTAAGCCACAACGTGATGCCAGCTGGATTCCAGGGCATCGGACTGCGCCGTTCAGGTGAAAATGAAGAAGGGCAGGACGCATCGCCCTGCCCTTCCCTCTCACGCTGCCGAACAGCCTTACAGCTGAATCCGCGCCACGCTCTCGTCGGCGCCCTTGTCATCCTTCTCGCCGTTCTTGATGCTCACGTACAGCACGTTGTTCTTCGCATCCAGCGCCAGACTGTTCGGGTGGGTCGGCACCGTGTAGGTGGCCACCTTCTGGTAGCTGTCACTGTTGTAGGCCGTCACCGTACCGGCTTCGCGGTTGGTCACGTACAGGCGCTTGCGCGGTGCATCCAGCAGGATGCCCAGCGGGCCGGCGTCGGTCGGGATGCTGGCCAGTTCCTTGCCAGTGCTGCGGTCGAGCACCAGCACGCGCTGGCCCGGATGCTTGCTGACCAGGCCGCTGCTCTTGGCCTGGTAGCCACGCAGGAATTCCGAGCCCTGGTCGGTCACGAACAGGCGCTTGCCGGCCGGGTCCAGCGCGATGTTCATCGGCTGCTCGGCGGCGATCTTGTGCTGTGCCACCACCTTGTTCGAATCGGTGCCCACCACCACCAGATCGGCCAGCAGGTTGCTGGTGTAGACGCGCTTGTTGGCCGCATCCAGCGCCAGGCCCGGTGCCTTGGCATTGCCCAGGCCGTCGATGGTGTTGATCACCTTCAGCGTGGTGGTATCGATCACGAACAGCACGCTGCTCACGTCCGGCTGGCTGCTGTGGCCGGTCACGTACAGGCGGTTGGCCGCGCTGTCGACCACCAGTTCGCGCAGGTCGTGGGTGTAAGCAGCCTTGCCGTCCTTGCCGGTCTTCTTCTCCATCAGCTGGATGGTGCCGACGGCCTTGTTCTGCGCGGTGTCGACCACGGTCACCGACAGGTCCACGGTGTTGCCCACGTACAGGCGGTTGTGGGCGTCATCCAGCACCACGCCGAACGCTTTGCGCTCCAGCGGGATGCGGGTTTCCACGGCCAGCGTGGCCGGGTTCAGGCGCAGCACCTGGGCCGGGCCGGCGTCATCGCCAAAACCACCGGACGAGGCCACGAACACGGCATTCTGCTTCGGGCTGTAGGCCAGCTCGTACAGGCCCTTGGCCACCGCCTGGCGCTGCACGGCGGCGGTGGCACTGGCGGCGGGTGCGTTGTCGGCGAACGCGGAGGGCACGCCAAGGCTGAGCGAAACGGCAACGGCCAGGGCGGCCGAGCGGAAGAGAGGATTACGGAACATGCGAGCGTCCTTGAATGGGCACGGGAGGGTGTCCTGGCTCGCTGGGCCGTTCTACGACGGCCCGACCTGCATCTGTCTGCGCGGGGTGGGCTGGCTGGGTAGCGGGGGAATGGTAGCAGTTCTCAATTGGCGATGCGCCAATCGGTCTCGGCCACAGTGTGAGGACGAGAAACCGCTCGTTGGCATCTCCGCTCCCCGAAGATGTACGGCCTAAAGAACTTGGCCAACTCGCCGATTGCCACAGTGGGCAATCCACGTTTCGGAGCAAAATTGGAAATCAGGACACGCGCAAAAATCTACGCTTGGCTATTGCTGGCTGCTGCAATCAGCTACGTGGCGTGGTCATCATTGACGATATATACGCCCTTGGTCTCTAGTGAAACGGGTCAGACGTCGCTGAAGGAAATACGCGACTACAGCAATGAACTGGCAGAACGAATGCAGAAGACACGCGCCGAGCACAACCTCCCCTTCATTGGCGAGCAGCAGCTTACGATTGATCACGTTACAGGCATCAATCATCTGGCGGCCGACGCAGCAAGAGCGAGGCAAAGATACTTCGACCCTGAGCACACTTACGTTTGGAAGGGCATACTCGACGACATCAGTAACTACGTCCAACATCTGGACGGATTTGGATCCTCAGACCCAAATGATTCCAAGATGCGCCTTCAGGAACTGAACTCAGCACTCCTGCAGGTCTTGACCAATCGCGACAGGGCTGTGAAGACGATGGAGGGAACCAAGCAAATCTTCAGCGTTCATATTGGCGAAGCCAAGGGCTCGCTGTATACGGACATCCTGATGACGAAGACTTTGCTGGATGCCGGCGTGAACGAACACCTTCTGCTGACGACACAATCAAGTGCACCGCCATTCGAGGATATCGTCCGCTTGCAGAATGCGGAGTGGGCAGTATTCGAGCTGCATCAACAGTTGGGCCGCGACTACGAGCAAGCCAATCGAATCCCAACTGCGATTCGCCTGCTAATCGGGCGTTGATGACACAGCTCGTACAGCCGAGCAAGCAACCGTTGGCGCGGACTATTGCTCCTTCAACCGCAGCGAATCGGCCACATCGGTCTTGGCCGCCACTTCTGTAGCGATGCTGGCGCGGCGGTGCCCCGGGTCGTTGCGATCGCCCTGCACGATGAAGATGCTCTCGGCGGCATGGCTGCTTTGGGTCGGCTGGCTGAGCAGCACGTGGTCCACGCGCGAGAGATTGTTCTGCTTGGCCAGCACCAGCAGGCTGGCGCTGATGCGCTGGCTGGCGGCATCGAACGGGCGGCCATGCGCGGCATCCAGCTCGGCCACTTTCTGGATCAGCTGCGCGAACAGGCGATGGTCCGGATGCGAGGGGTCCAGCAGCGTGCCGGCCACTTCAATCGGCGTCGGCGGCGGCTCATCGCTGGCGCGGTCGCCCTGGCGATGGTGTTCGGCCTCGCGCTCGGGCATCGCATGGTGGGTTTCGGCATTCAGATCGCTACCCGGGAACGGCGCGGCAATGCACTGGATTTCCGGCAGGTTGAACAGCACCGCGAACTCGCCCAGATTGCTGCCGCCGTCCAGCGGCGCCGGCAGCGGATGCAGGCCAGCGTAGTGCAGCGCGGCCCAGACGAAATCGCTGCAGCGGTTGATGGTGGCCGGGCGATCCACATCGAATTCGAACTCGGCCGGTTCCTCGGCGAAATCACGCAGGCAGCCGTAATGCTCCTCAGTGATTTCCAGAGTGCGGCTGTAGTACGGGTCCAGATGCTCATCGGCATCGTCGTGGCGCACCTGCGCGTACTGCGCACCCGTGGGGGCTTCACCCGGCGCCTGGCGCGGCGGTGCGAAGCCGTAGCTGTGGGCCACGTCGCCTGCCGCCACCTGCAGGTACATGTGGCCGCGCGGGGAGATGCCTCCACTCTTAAGCAGGGTGCCGGGGGCGGCCAGATAAAGCGTTGCCGTGTAGCGTGTTGCCTGCTCCATGCCTGTTCAGCCTTGATGGGTGCTGCGGTCCTGGCTGGATGATGGCATAGGTGGGATGGGAGGCAGGTGGAGGAGCCCGGGGCCCGTAGTGGAGGCATGCTGAATGTGTGAACCAGCGAACGCTGAGGCACCGGATGCAGATATGGAGCGTGACCGGCTCTGTGGAATACGCCGCAGAACCTGTCCTATAGTGCCTCGTACACCTCAAGGAACGGCCGCATGAACCTGCCACCGCCGGGCCGCTGGTTGGCCCTGGCCATCGCCTTGGCAAGCAGCACGGCCTGCAGCAAGGCCCCCTCCAAGGAACCGGAGCACCGGGAGACCCCCATGACCGACACCGCACAGTCCCACACCGTGGACGGCTACACCTATACCACCGCCCCCGTGGAAGCCACGCTGGGCCCACACCGCTACGCCTTCCCCGCCAACCTGTACGACGACCAGATGGGTCCGGCGGTGGGCGGCGGCATCGGCCTCACCCTCCTGTGGCCCGACCTGCAGGCGGCACCGCCGGGCACGCGCGCCTCGCGCAGCATGTCCGACCACCACCGCGCCATCAGCCTGTCGCTGGATTACATCGACGCCCTCCCCATCGCCGAGCTGCTGCCGCGCAAGACCAGCACCGAAGCGACCACCGAGGACGGCTCGATCAACCGTGACGACCCGCGCCGCCGGCTGGACCTGCGCAACGCCGGTACGCCGCACTTCGGGCTCACCCCGTACGTCATCGACGAAGCCCGCATGACGCGGTTTTCCGAGGCGTATGCCGCGCAGCGCGGCGCGCCGCCGGTGCGCACGCCCGAAACCGACCAGGAGTGGTACATCGCCCGCGACACACAGGGCGCGCTGGCCACCTTCATCACCTGCAATCCGCCGCAGGATGGGCGCGAGGGGCTGACCGTGCAGGGCACCACGCTGGTGGATGACCCCGATGTGCCGGTGGCCACCTGCACGCATACCTTCACCGACCCGCAGGATGGGCTATCGGTGCGCGCGATCTACCCGCGCGTGCTGCTCAAGGACTGGAAGGCCGTGGAGGACGCCACGCGCGTCCTGCTGGCCCGCTACAAGCTGCGGTAACCGACCAGGGTTCAGGAGGAACGACACATGGGTGAATTGACCCGCAAGGATCTGGAGATCCTCAGGGAATACGCAGACAGCGGAAACCGCGAGCGCTACTGGAGCTACCTGGCGCACAAGGAACATTCCGATGGCTACGGTCTGCTGGCCCTGGGCGTGGTGCGCAACGACAACCTGCCGGGCCAGGTCGCCAACGCCTACGCGCAGTCGCAGGCCCGTGACCAGCACGACCGCAACCCGGCCCTGCAGAACCGCAACCTGACCGAGCGCGAATGGGAGGCCTTCGGCCAGACCCTGCTGCACCGCGACCTGGAACGCCGCGAGCACTGGATGGAGGCCAAGCGCCCCGATCTGGCCCTGAATCTGCCCGGCCGCGATGTGCAGCAGGCGCACGATGAAGCCTTCAAGCGCCACCACCTCGACCCCAACTGCTGGACCCCGCGTGTGCTGCTGGAAGCCACCCGCAAGGAACGCGGAGAGGGCAAGGCCGAGGAAGTCTGGAAGGAGATGCTCAACAACGATGTCGGTGGTACCCAGCGCGCGGCCAACACGCTGGGCAGCGC
This sequence comes from Stenotrophomonas sp. 93052_Sma, assembly GCF_056481145.1. Lineage (NCBI taxonomy): Bacteria > Pseudomonadati > Pseudomonadota > Gammaproteobacteria > Lysobacterales > Lysobacteraceae > Stenotrophomonas > Stenotrophomonas sp. 93052_Sma. The sequence continues at coordinate 539,709 of NZ_CM151134.1, read as the reverse complement.
GTACCTGGCCATGCCCTTCTGGAGCGCCACCGGCTATGTCGGCCGGCTGGGCCTGTACGAAGGCTCGCTCATGGCTGAGGCACTGCCCAGCAGCGATCCCAATGTCATCGGCTCGCGCAGTTCGTACCACATGTATTCGGAAAAGGAGCAGGCCTGGTACCTGCAGGTGCCAGGCAGCATCCCACTGCGTGAGCACAACCCGAGGATCATCGCCTCGCTGGACGACGCCCGTGCCGTGCGCCTGGAGCGCGCGGAGAAGGCCACGCACTTCCACCCCGAGGACAGTTACCGCACCCGCCTTGAAACGCCCAAGGTGGTGATGAACGAGCCGCTGGAGCGCGATGGCCGCGAAACGCAGCTGGCCGCCAACCGCCCCGACCACGCCAACGATCCGGTGTACCAGCAGATCCGCGGCCAGGTGGCCAGCCTGCAGGCCGAGCACGGCCTGGTACTGGGCAACAACCCTGATGGCGTGACCGCGCGCCTGGCGGTGCTGGCCAAAGAGAACAACCTCAGCCAGGTGGACCACGTGATGCTCGGCAAGGCCAACGGCCCTGGGGGTGCGGGGCAGAACCTGTTCCTGGTGCAGGGCGCGCTGGATGATCCGGCCCACCTGCGGGTGGCCATCTCCGCCGAACAGGCCGTGCAGGCGCCGGCCGAGCAGAGCTACCGGCAGCTGGACGCACTGGCGCAGCGTCAGACGCAGGATGTGGAAAGCGCGCAGCAGGTGCAGCGGGAGGGGATGCGGATGGCGTGAGCCTTCCGTGGGCCAGGCAGGGGGCAGCGCATGCGCCCTGCCCGGCCGACCCGGTCAGTCCGGCAGCAGTTCGATCCGCCAGGTATCCAGCAATGCCTGCACATCCTCGCCGCCTTCCGCACGCGCTTGCAGGTGCCCCAGAAGATCCTGCTGGCGCGGCTGTGCAAAGACCATGCGATACAGCGCCAGGCTGCTCTTCAGCCGATCAAAGCGATGCTTGTCCTGGCTCAGAGGAAAATGGAACACCTTTCGCTCGACCGCCACACCGCCCGGTGCCTCGCAGATCCAGTAGGGAATCAAGCCCGCCAATGGCGTGTCCTTGTGAGGCAACTCTGCATTGGTGAATAGTCCCGCCCATGGGTCACCGGCGGCCTGGTCGGCCACGAACCCTGCCAGCCGCGCAACGTTTCGGCGGACGGCCAGTCCTTTGTAGCGATGAACGCGCCCCTCCCGCTGCTCAAGATCCACCGGATTGCCAGGCAGGTTCCAGTGAACGATTGAGTGGCACCAGGAATGGAAGTCCAGCCCTTCCTGCCCCACCGAAGTGGATGCGAGCACGAAGGGACGGAAGGGCGAGTTGAATGCATGCTGCAACGCGTCCTTGCGGGCAACCACCTTGTCGTCCTCGGTGGCATTTCCGTAGCGCATCGCATACCGGCAACGCAATGACAGCGCATCGTCGCGCACGAGCTTTCCATCCAACAGCTTCACACCCTCAGGGTGAAGCTGGCTTGCGCGCACGTGGCCCGCATCACTCACGCCCTTCGCGATGGCCTGAGCATGGGTAGATTTCTCGTCCGCTGCGTTCTGCTCGTGCAGCAGATGCAGGTACTCATCAAGCAAAGCCTGCAAATTGCCTTCTGCGCAGTAGGCCACCGCCCGCCGCCAATACACCCCACCTTCCTCGTGAGTGATGATGGCGACCGCTTCGGGCATATTCAGCTGTCGGCGGAACACGTCCGCAATTTTTATGGCGGCCTGGCGAAGGTCGGCCTCATTGTCTCCCGGCAGCAGGCGCAGCAATGCACGCAAAGCGCACACACCTGGTGCCGCCAATGCGAGATCAGCCAGTACCTCGGCAATGTCGTCGGGACGTGGCCCAAGCGTCTGCAGAGAGGGCTCGTCAAAACCGCGCCCCCATACCTGTCGCCAGTAAGCCACATGACGGGAGAACCCCTGCCCTGAAACGCTGGCGCCACCGTCTTCCTCATCCTCACCCGCACCAATCGTCAGGTCCTCCGAACCCCAGCACGGGTCCACATGCGATTGGACATGCGCACGCTCAAGCAGAAGCAGCGTCAACCAGTACCAGCGCACGTCAGGCGGCCCCGAGTGCCTGGACGCTGGCAGGTCAAGCGACTCCATCCTCTCCCTGATCCGACCGGCAGCCTCACGCCTGGCATCTGCCAAGTGCAGCGAGCCACCTGCAGCGACCGACATCGCCAAGGGATCGACCATTGTGGCCAGCGCGAGGGAAGGAACCAGCAGAGTGAGCGCGTTCATGTCCTCATGCCCGCTCTTGCCGCTGTTGAAGCGCAAGCGAGCACTCAGGCTCTTGCCAGGCGCGTCGTATCCGGGCTGGAGCGCATGCCCCGCCATGGCCAATTGCTCGGCATGGTAGGAAAGAAGGCCGGCAATCGCATCAGGAACCATGTTCCAGCTTGAGAACACCAGCGTCTTGCTGAAATGGGATACCTGCGCGTACGCACCCTCTCCTGCCCAGTAAGGCATGGAAGGAGGAACCCACAACAAGCGCCAGCTGCCCTGGTCCTCCATATCCTTGGCCAGCACGTCCATTCTCGGGTTTGCCGCCACCAACGGGCTGTACCGCTGCAGCGCATCCTGATCCAGCGTCCTGTACTGCGGATGCTGGGACAACGCCCGCCCCAGAGCCGCCTTGCCCTGTCGATCCATCATGCGGCGCTTGAAGGTGTATCCGTCCTCACGCATGAAGTTCAGCAGGTAGGGACTGGAGCGCCAGAACTCCATGACATCATTCGTCCCCGCCGCTCTTGCAAGCGCATCCACGCAGGCGTAGTCCGCCAGGTCCTCCGATGTCAGCGACAACGGAAGCGGGACATCCCTCACCATCGCATCGCGGCCCCGGGTTACACCCACGCGCTCGGTCCGGCACATCACCTTCTTGAGCCGACTCTCGATTGCACCCTTGAGCACACGTGCATCATCCTGCGATGCCCCCACGCCCACCAGCGATGCACGGAATGCGGCGAGGTCAGCGCGGAGCGCGGTCACCTCTTCCGGATCATTGAACAGGAATGACGCCGTTGCCAGGAAGTCGCGGTAGTGATCCTCCTGCTCCTGCTGGGCGACGAACATCTTGTAGGGCGTGGCCGAAAGCAGGAGCACGCGAGGCTTGTTCTCATGGTCGAACAACTCCTGCGCCAGCTTTGCAGCAGAAGATGCCGGGGCAGCCTCGTCATCGGAGTCAGGATCCTGCACGGCAAGAAGCTCGCGGAAGCGCTGGAACTCATCCAGCACCACCAGATCAGGCTTCAGTGCCTTCAGGCAACAGTGCGCCAGCGTGGTGCGCAGCCAGGACGTCAGCTCGAGGGCTTCGGCGCGCTCGTCACTGTCCAGTGCACGCGTCCGCCGACCGGCGTGCCTGTCACAGACTTCGACAAGCTGTCTCAATCGCTTCTTGTCCAACGACTTGACAAACGTACGGGTGATGGCCTCATCCGGTTCATCCACGCCGTCCTCGTGCTCAAAATGCTGCCGCCAGCCATCTCCCAGACCGCCACGCAGCACCCAGGCCAAGCCGTTGGCATTGAGCCTGGATACGCCCTGCAGCATGCGATGGATGAGCACGCGCTCGCGGGCCAGTCCTCCACGGCTGGTTGTTTCAAACGAAGTACCTGGTGTGAAACTGATGAAGTTCACACCGTCGCCTTCCAGACCGCCATCGGCAAGCGCCAGCGGCAGCAGGGTCAACCGGGTAGCGCGAACCGCTTTGGTCGAACGAAGCCGAAGACGCTCCAGGTTCTGCGATGCGATGGAAGCATTGGAGCAGATGTAGATGATGTCCATGCGCTCTTTGCTGGCTGCCTTATGGGCAACCACGCGCGCGATCAGACCTTTGGCCACCTGCGTCTTGCCCAGCCCCACCTCATCGGCGACCAGGAAACGCAGTGCCGGATCGTGATCTTCGTACATGCGTCGGAACGCATAGTTCACCGTCCTACGCTGGAAGCCCTTCAGCCGCTCAAGAACGGGGGTCGGATCCGAAAGATCTGTATTCCTGTTCATTACGCAGCCTCCTTGCCAATAGCGTTTCCCACAACTTCCCAGAGGGCCAGGAAATCATCGGGCAGACAGGGCTGCCCATCGAACTGCTTGTCCTTCAACCGCTTCACCATGCGATCAATCGCTTCAAGTCGTTCAGGCTCGCGGGAATAGATCCGCAGCAGCTGTTCAAACAGCGGGTAGTTCGCCATGAGGCCACTCGCATCCCTGCTGCCGCCGCCGCTGCCTTCGGATCGATTGCGCGCTCCACAGCCTGCGGCCTGGGGATCATCCAGCAGCAGCGCGAGATAGCGCAGGAACGCCGCGCGGTTACCCAGGAGTTGTGCCACCAGCGCGTCCGCGCGGTCGTCTGGAGCGCCTTCCAGTGAAACTTCCAGCGCGAAGCGCAACGGCGGGACGGCCAGCTCCTCGGCGCGGGTACTGTTGGGCGTGACCTGGAAGCCAACCAGCGAACTCACCTCATGGCCGGCAAAGGTTCCCAGATCAACCTGACCCGCCTGTACAGCACGGGCCCGCTCGGAAACCACCGCCAACGGCCACGCGTGCAGCGTGGCACCGTCAAGCGGAAGGCCCGGGCACGAAAGCGCGAGGTTCCATCCCGAGACCGGATGGGTTTCGCAGTGCAGCGTCCAGGCGGCAGCTGCAATCTGGCGACGGATGGCCTCCAGCTGGTCCTGCAGCTGGCGACGCTCTGCGCCCTCCGCATCTTCGCCCTCACCGGGCGTGTACGTGTCCAGCAAGGGCTGGAGATGCTCGTCAAGCCACTGCCTCGGCGCGGGAATCCTGCTCACCGGACCGCTCAGCTCCGCAACCACTTCAACGTTGCTGCCGTTCTGCACAACCGCGTTGGTGTAATTGGCCGAACCGACTGCAACGTGCACCCGTTGGCCGCGCTGGAACACGGCCACCTTGGCGTGCAGGCCCTGCAGCGTATCGGCCTGTCCAGCCTCTTCGCCTTCGGAGAGCAGCGTGTCAGGCTTCAACACGTAGGCACTGTCATCGGCCAGGCAGGCGCCGGCCGGAAGCCTATCCAGCTCATCGGCGCGACTCACCAGCATGAAGTCGCCGTTGCAGTGCTCGCGCAGCGTCTGCAGCGCGCCAGCGCGTACGAAGGGAGAGACGATCAACACATCCTGGGCCTTGCCACCGCCCTCGAGCGGACTCCACGGCACTGCCCGCTTTGCAGTACCCAGCACGTGGAACGCCAGCTGGGTGAAGCCCGGAGGCTTTTCCCAGTCAGCGCGCTCGATGTCCTTCGCCAACGATACGATCATCGCCTGCCGCTCCAGGTCCGGCGACGCCCCTTCGGTATTCAGCGGCAGCCAGCGCAGGAAGTCCGCCAGCGGCTTGTTGCTGGCCTCCTTGGCCTTTCCCGGCACACCATCCAGGCGCAGGCTCACGTCCCAACAGCGGTCCCAGGTCAGATTGCGGGTCAGCACCAGCAGACGTACGACGGTGGCAGGTTCGGCGGCCGCATCGATGGCCACATAGCGCAGCGCCCAGATCTTCGGGTGGAAGGCGCCGCCGTGTGGGGCGCAGACCTCATGCACCATGCCCTCAGCCAGCACCGCCAATGCGCTGCCTGCTGGCGGTGCTTCCATCCGTCCCCGTTCGCAGAACACCGCAAGCCTGCGGCTTGCCCGGCGCAGCCCTTCCACGAGGCGCAAAGGATCTTCTTCGGCGCTGTTGTCGTGGTCGCCGAGCAAGGCGAAATGTGCAGGCAATCCCAGCAACGCGCCCAGCGACAGGCTGTACGTAGTGGCGACGCCGGCATCAAACCGGTAGCCGCTGGGGGGCTGCAAGGCCTCGGTCAGAGTACTGCGTGCAGATGGATGGATCATGCGGCCTCCAGGCCGTGCAGGAGGTCGGCAAGGTGACGGCGCGTGATGCCCCACCGGTAATTGAGGATTCCGAGGCCGGACGCACCGCTCCAGCGATCGAGGTTTTCAGGATTGAAGCGCGAGAGATTGCCTTTCAGCGAGCGCTCCCGCTCACGCACGAGACTGCGTGATTGCGGGCTGTCGGCCTGGCCGGCCTTGACCAGCGCAAGCCAGCTGCTCACGAACTCGCGGGTGCGCGGATGAATCGGACGCCCCACCCGTTCCACCTGCTCCCAGAACCGCACCATGTCCCATTCGCCCAGCTGCGAAGCCGGAACGCCGTCGATCCAGGTCTTCAGTTCCTGGCCGTACTCCTCACGACGTTCATCGTTGGAAGACGCCTCCGCCAGGGCAAGGTTGTAGACCAGCGACGCACCGTTGGCGAGACGGGAGAACTGACGCGCGTGTTCCACGAGCTCACGCAGCGGCTGCGGAGCCTGGCGGATCTGTGGATGCAGCCATGGGAACCCGGCGTCGGCACAGTCGCCCAATCGCCCCTTGTCCTGCGCCAGCCACACCAGCAGGGTCTGCGGGTGATGAACCTTCCATTGCTCGCGGATGAACTCCGCCTCGTCCGCGGTCAGGGACAGCGATCCCTCTTCCAGTGCGGCCACCGGTACGAGCTTCTCCAGTGAGGGATGCCAGGTCTGTGCAATCAGCTCAGCGTCCTCCATCCCGTCGTCGCGTTGCTGCTTCCAGCTGCGCTCCCTGCGAATCTGCTCGATGGCCGAGAAGTAGTCCTGCTGGGAGCCCGATCGCGCGAAGATGCCCCAGGAGCGCATGCCCGCCCAGTAGACGGAGCTGGCAAGGCGCTTGAGCGTGTGGCCGGAATCACGACCGAACGCCCCGTCCTCCGCCGCCAGGCAATCATTTAGCTTCAGCTCATCCTGCCGCGCACGCTCTGCATAATCCCTGGGGCGTACCGAAGAAGCCTCCAGGCCCATGAACATCCTCGGCAGCAGAAGCATGTATCGCAGCCGCGTCTGGATGACGGAGGTGCCGGGGAACAGCTGGTCGGACAACGCATCGCGGATACCGCCAAATCCGAGCTCGTCGCGGGTGCCGGGCTGGTCCAGAAGAGCCAGCAGCGTAGCGCTGCGTGCCTGTGCCGCAGCGTCATGGTCGAGCCATGTCAGGCTGGAAGGCATCTCAAATCCTCCCGCAGGCGCGTGCGCGCGTGGATGCGCGGCGCGATACATGGCGCGTGCATTGGGTCTGCTGGTTCATCACTTTCCCCTGTTCCTGTTTCTGGTGTGGGTGACGCTTGTATCTGTGCTGCTCGATTGCTCTTGCATGTGCCGGCCAGCCATTCTTCCGATCAATGCGTCACTGGCTGTCGCGCCCTCAAAGAGGATGGACCAGCAGGACGCACCATGGGCAGGGATGCCCCCGCCATTCATACGGAGGCAAGCCGCCCATGTGGGGACGTACACAACGTTGGACCTATCACTGCCCAGCCTGCGGTTGGCTTCGTATCACCCCGCCAGCGGGGGATGTGCGTCTGCCGGGGCTGACGCACTTCTCCCATTGCCCGCAGTGCAGGTCACCCGCCGTCTCTGGCCGCCCCACCCGCACCCTCGACCACCTTTGGAATGGTCTGCCTGAGGCCTGGCGGAAGGCAGGCCCCAAGCCATAGCGACATTCAGGCAAAGACAGGTCATGCCAGGCCACACCCGCATCAAGCGGGCGTGAGCACCCGTCTTGCTGCATCGAGGAAAGCGGCATTGATCTGGTCCGCATCGACAAGAAGTCTGGACAGGGCGTCGAGGTTCATCGCCGCGTTGATGGTCTCCACGTTCTGGGTTGCCGAACGCATGGTTGCCGCATCCTGGACATCTCCCTGCATCAGGTCCAATGCAAGCGCACGCGCGGCCGAGCGGCAGGCCTTCGCCGTCGCGATGGATTCGGTGATGGCACTGCGATAAAGCTCGAACACCTCGTTGATCCGATCCTCGACATGCTCCATCGGCAGACGACCCTTGGGACGTTCACGCAGGAAGTCCTGCATGGATTTTCCACGGAATTCGTACTCCTTGCCGTACTTTGAGGAGTAAACACTGATGCCCTCAACCGTGATTCCATTCAGCTCGATTTCGTCCTCGATCTGCCCCAGGATCTCTTCAATCTGATCAGCTGATCGCAGATCGGCCTTGTTCAGAACCACGTAGACAGGGCGTCCCTCGAAACCAATCTCCTTCAGGAATTCGATATCCGAATCCGGAGTCGTACCGTTGGCGTCAATTCCGATGACCCAGAAGAGCACATCCGACTTCCGCGAGTGAGACACGGCTACCGCGCGATCGCTCTGACTGAAACTACCCTCGGTACCCGGGTTGTAGCCGGGGGTATCCATCAGACAGATGTTGCCGGTGCGCTCGGTGTCCATGCTGGTACCGACGCTTACCAAGGGCATGATCCGCTTGAGGTCAAAGCTGAACTTCTCGACAAACGCACGGGACATTTCCTGGTAGAACCCGGCATCCAGATCAATGCAGCCGCCATTGAACGAATACGCCTGGATCTGCGTCTGCTGCGCGGGATACACGTAGCTGGGGATGACGGTTGCCGGCGTGACGCTGGAGAGCAGCTTGAAATCCTTGCCGAGGAAGCTATTGATGAAGGCCGACTTTCCGCTGCTGAAGCCACCGACCACCCCCACGACCGTGCGGCGGAAGATGTCCGGATTGGCCGCCATCAGGTGCAGCTCCTGCTGGATGGACTGCAACAGCCTCAGCGCCTTCGCTTCGTCAGCGAGGGACGCCTCGGCACTAGCAAAGCGCATGTAGTCATCATCGAGCAGCTTCTGGAAGGCTTCGATTCCCTCATTTCGCGGCGGCGGCACAGCAAGCAGGCGCGAAACGAGCGCAAAGCGGATCTGCGTTGCGGCATGTTCGGCCTGCAGAAGATCCAGGTCGCCACCCAACTGACGGCTCTGCTCCTGCTCGCTTTCAAGCGCAGCCTGGGTTGCAGCATGCTGCATGGACTGCACCTTAAGGCGGTCCTGGGCATCCACCAGGCTCGTCGTCAGTTGCGCCCGGGCCATCTTCTCGGCGCCGTAGCGCTGGCTCAGGTCCAGTTCGCGCCTGCCCGCTTCCTGAAGCTCCTTCTGCAGCTCCTGCGAGACCTGCCTCTGGGCATCGAGTTCGCCAGCCAGTGCCTGCTCGCGGGTCTGCGCATCGTCACGCTCGCGACTACGGGTGGTCTCACTCTCGGCCAGGGCCTCGGACACACTCTTCAGCTCAGTTCCCCGCTCCGCCAGAGCCTCCGATGCGCGTTCAAGTTCGGTCTCGCGCTCTGCCAGAGCCCCGGATGCGTGTTTCAGTTCAGCTTCCCGCTCTGCCAAGGCAAGCGCGCGTTGCTCCGCCGTGATGTTGAGCCGTCGATGGTCCTCCACGATGGAGATCCAACGCTGGCTGGCTGCATCCATCTGCTCCTGGATGGCGGTCACGTGGGGCCGACGGCCCCACGGCTTCCACCCGGCGAGGTAGGTAAGGTGCTGCGCGCTGGTGCCTTCGAACAACGGCCTGCCATTGTCACCACTCACTGCATTGCCTCCAGCTCCGCATCCATCATGGTCAGTGTCGCCCGCGTCTTTTCAGCGTCTTCCATCAGCGCCTGCAGTGCATCGAACTGAGCTTGAATGTGCCCAATGAAGTCATCTGCAACAGACTTTGGAATTGCCCTCTTTACTGTCTCAACATACTCGTAGACCGCAGCCTCAGCCGTTTCTCGCAGTGTCTCAATGGCGTGCTGCGCCTGCTCGAGGAACGTATCGGCCTCGCTACCCTTCAGCTTCATGGTGGATGCCTTCAGCACCGGTGCCCGAAGCGAAACCGGAGGAAACTCCACGCCATTGACGATGCTCTTCAGCGATGAATAAACCGCCTCGATGTCCAGCTCATCGTCCAACTGCCGTCGCGCCGTCTGGAGCAGTTCTGCAAACAGCCGCTTGCCAAATTTGGCCTGCAACTCAGTCGCTCTGCTGTCAAGATCTGTTCGCAGCCCACTAGCAAATGCCGATACGGCGGACTTCACAGCAGCAGGCAGGACGGTGCGGTTGTTCTCCTCATACTCCCGGTAGCCGCCATCCCAGAGTTTTCTTGCCACCCAATTGAAGGCGCCAGGAGACTCAGTGCGGCGGGTGGTTTTCTCGGTACCTACCGTCCTGCTCACCCCCGAATCGGCAGCGTCGTAGGCGCCATCGATGACCTCCTTCATGGCCTTCCTGAGGCCATTCACGAAACCAGTCTTGATACCCATGAGCTCATCATCCAGAGCCACCGTAAGGTTGAATTTGCGACGTTCCAGCCCTCGCTTGTTCTTCTTCAGCTCCGTCAGCCCGGCCTCACCAATCTCCCCTCTGCGCAAAGACAACTGTCTGCGCAGCTCACGCAGCAGCTCGACCTGCTTCCGCTCCTTGGCATCCAGCAGGTCCTGGCGCCGAGCGGCCAGCACGCGCGCTTTCGCTAAACGGGTCTGTTCCACCACCTCATGCAGACCGGCCATGTTGGCCAACTGATCGAGATTGGTGCGTGACAGCCCTGGATTGTCATCCCTGAAGTAGTCCGGGTAGGTTTCCTTGAGGTTCTGCCATGCCGTCAGGCGGCCACCTTGCCAATCCGCCACGCTGTCGAACTCGACGGACATCGAATGGCACATGCCGGAACTGTGGATGATCGCATCCTCACCCTTGTCCACCAGGCTCTGGAATACATCGCCAACCTCGGGGTTGGAGAGCTTCAGCTTATCCAGCACCTTGCCCGCATGGCCCGCAAGCTCCCGCCGCAGACCGGTCAGCGAAGCATGCAGCTGTGCCTGCATTTCCGAACCATGCAGCGTGTTGTCCACCTGGCTGGCAACCAGCACCAGTTCGCGGATGCCCTCGGCAGCGGTGATCCGCGCCATCACGTCCAGATCTTCCTGACTCATGAACTGCGCTGCCGGGCTGACGACAAACACCACATCGCAGCACTTCAAGAGATCATGGGTGCGTGCCTCGCGCGATGCAACCGGGTCATTCAGCCCCGGCGTATCGATGATGCGCAGCCCGCGCAGCGCCTCCACCGGCATCTCGATGTCGACGCTCTTGGTTACAGGCATGTAGCGACCTTCCGCGGCAACGTAGTCCGCCAGCAGCGCCGCCAGGCCCTGTACGTCGTCAGCCTCCAGCGGCTTGTCCTCCTTCAGGCGGGCCAACGAAAGGCCGGATGCTGTGATCTTCTCCCACTGCTCGTGCGAGGCCTGCAAGGACGGCTGCTGGGTGGCCAGTGCCCGTCGGGCACCCCGCTCGGCCAGCTCCCTGCGGCGCTCAGGGTCCAGGCCCGCACGCCCTTCCGTGCGTCGCAGCTCTTCGATCAGCGACTTCTCAAGCAGGTCGCTGTACGCAGCAGCGGCCTGCTCGATGTTGGCAAGATCCGCCTCGGAGTAGAAGCGCGCGGTCGCCTTGAACCGGTCGCCGTAGGTCAGCGTGGTCAGTGCTGCGGTCATCGGCGTCGCCGCCTGCGGCAGTACTGACTCCCCGTTGAAAACCAGCGCGTTGAGCAGCGTCGATTTGCCGGCCTTGACCCGGCCGACAATGCCAATGTCCATCAGGCGATTTTCGTCGTCCAGTCGCAACAACGCTTCCTTCAGGCTATCGATCGTGTCGATCTCCCACTGCGACGAAGCCCCGACGGCGCCATTGAGAATGTCGGCGTGTGCTGCAAGCCACGTGATCAACTTCTGCTGACGGTCCAGGATCACTTCAGCACTCATCGGGCGGACTCCAGCGCGACGACTTCGTTCGCAACGGAGGTCAGACCAGCTTCCGCTGCGTCAAGTGCTTTCACGCGTGCCGCGCGGGCAGGACTGCTCTGCTCGGCCACAACACTTTCCAGCAGCTGCCGTTTTTCCTCGATGGCCGTCTTGAACTCATGCACGGCCTGCTCGATCAGGCCATCAACCTGTGCCTGCAGCAGCTCGGGCAGCTTGGTCCGGAACTCGCGCTGCACCGACGGAATAACCTGGTTGTCGATGGTCTTGCGCAGCTCCTCCTCGCGGAGCTTGCGCGACACAAACCCGAGGATCTCCGGCAGGAAGATCACGACCAGCTCGATCGCCGGAGCCACGACGCTGGTGGTGACCGCCAGAACGGTGGTGATACTGCGGAAGGCGACTCGGGCTCTCTGGGTCTTCTCCCGATCATTCTCGTCATCACCGGCATAAGGACGCAGCAGCTTCTCGTCTTCACGCGCCTTCTGCAGGTTGCCCTGCCAGCGCTCGAGCGCTTGACCGGTCTGGGTCAGCGTCTCCTGCACGCGCGTCTGCATCTGCTGCGTCCAGTCCGGTCCGCCGACACTGCCAACCTCATCCACCTCGCGCTGAGACAGGGATTTGGCCAGATCACCAATCGCCTGCTGGCTCAGCCCTTCCATGCGTTCCTTGACCACACGACTCAAGCGCTGGCGGGAAATATCGCTGACGACCTGCGCAAACCGCGGGTTGTTGCCACCGGCAGCGGCCGCCTGCAGCTCACTGGAGGCCTCGCGAAGGGCCTGGCCTACTTCCTCAACGCACTGTTCGACCACCTGGCTCAGGCGGCTACGGCCCAGCTTGGCGACGAGGGCGTCGCGCTGGGCGTTCAGATCATCCAGGGCATCATTCAGCTGACGTACGCTGCGATCAATATCCGCATCGCTCTGATCCAACGCCTTGCGTGCCATTTTCACCTGGGCACGAGCGTGGGCAAGCTGGCGCGAGATTCGCGGCAGGAAGCGGCCGATCCACAGATCACTTGCACTGATCTTGGGCAGCAGACTGGCCAGTCCATTGCCCTGCTTGCGGTCGTCGCGTGCCATGGCCGGCGCAACGCCCAGGCGCAGCTCAAGCTGCTCCCGTACAGCCACTTCCACGGCATCCACTTCTTCGGCCGAACGCAGGTTCGCCTTGCTCAGCAGGATCGAGAATCCAGCCTCATAGGTCTGCATGGTTTCAAGCTGGCGCAGCGTCGACTCGGCCAGAGTACCGTCGGGCACGCTCACGGCCACGATGAAGTGCGCGCCACGCGGCAGATAATGGGCGATGGCCTTGTTGTGGCTGTCCAGCGAGGAGCCGAAGCCGGGCATGTCCACGAGAACCTGTGGATACAGCGCTTCCAGGCGCGGGTCGTCCAGATGCAGTTCCAGGTGCGTGTACGACGAGGCCCGCGGCTTGATGGACAGCAAGTCCTCCACGGCGAGCCGATCACTGCCACCATCGGCACGGTGCGCCAGAACGTGGGGATCCCGGCTGAAGCGCAACTCGGTGGCCAGCTCAGTCTCCGGGGTGATACCGACCGGGAGGATGTCCGCGCCCAGGAAGGTGTTGATCAGCGAGCTCTTTCCTGCACTGAACGCACCGATGATCGGTACCAACAGTTCGGCCCGCTGCATTTCTTCGGCGAGCGAGTGGTTTTCAGGCAGTTCGATCGCTGCGCTGTCAGCCAGCGTCGTAATCCGGTCCAACAGACCAAGGCATTGATTCTTAACAGCGAACATCTGTTTCCCCTGTGTGGCGTGTAGGTCGAAGGAGTAGCGCGGAAAGATTGTGTTGCGGGCGTGCGACATCCGGCGTCGCACCCACACGTCAGTAACGCTGTGCGGCGCTTCGGTGGCGAGCGGCGATATCGTCGGCCAGTGCTGCGGGAGCCAGAACGCGTACCGATGCGCCCAGGCCGAGCAGCCACCAGCGCAGTTGGGCGGAGTCATCGACGGTGGCCCGCAGACGGGGAACAAGACCGTCCCCGACGTCCAGCTTCTGATCACGGGAGAGCGGTGTCTCCGCCAGGTGCTGGGCCAGGGCTTCATCAAGCTCCAGCTCAACGGACAGAGGTCCCTTGCTCTCGAAGCCAGCGGCAACCCGGCTCGCATAGTTTCCGAGTTCGAAGGACTCAGCACCTTCGGTGTCGGCGTCGAGCATTTCTGCACGCTGTACCCGGTGCAGCGACAGCGTAGTGGTCTCCGTGCGCCCATCAATCCGTCCAGCCAGGTAACTGGACGTTCCACGCTGGATCATCCCGTAGGGATGGAAGACGTACTCACTGGCATCGCTACGGCCACGGGCCACGTAGTACAAGCGCAGCTGCTTCTCGTTGAAAAGCGCCTGGTGCACGTTGACCGCCACGTCGGTGTCCACCGCAGCCGGCAGCAGGGACTGGCTGGCTGGCACGACGGCGACCTTCTCGTGCCAGCGCCGCGTGGAACGCGTCGTGCGGACCGCCGCCAGCGTCTTCTCTGCCTGGTCAAAGAACGGCGTCAGTGCAGGCCAGTGATTGGCTGGCAACAGTCCCTGCAGGTTGCGCTGCGCGGTGAGCAGCACCACCGCCTGTGAGACGGACATGCCCGGCATGCTGAAGGCGGCCGCGCCGCGCATCCATGCCCAACCATAGGGTTTCTGAAGATCATTGCTCTCGATGGGGAACTGCAGCGACAGGGCGTTCAGATCCCGCTCGATGGTTCGAGTACCCCCCTTGTAGCTCTCCGCCGCCAAGGTCTGGGCGAGCTCCTTCACGGTGCGGTAGTGCGGAGCAGGCTGCAGCAGCTGCAGCAGACGCCACTGGCGCGCCAGCGAGGAGCGGTTATCGGTGTCCATGTTGCCAGTCCTTTGTATGTTTCCACGACATCCCAGCAGGGGATGAGCCGATTCAACCGAAAGCTGCGACATCTGATGTCGCAAGAAGCCACTTCGGCCAACAACGGGTTCCTTCCCTTGGTCTCGTGATTATCTTGAATCCGATCACGCTTTCACAGCAGACACAGGGCCATCTGCGGGTGCGGATGTGGAACGATGTGTGTTCCGATGGAGGCTCAAGTAATCCAAACGCAAGCCGATAGCGGCCGGCTACGGATGCCAATGGCACGGCGCTCGGCGGGCAGCGACGCATGCCTGCACGGGGCGCCTCGTGGTGGATCGCTCTGCAGCAGAATCTATCGCCAACTCGCGCGCGATGTCTTTAGGAATGGTCTGAAATCCAATCGCGCCGCCACGATCCCGGGAGCGCCGAGTATCGGCCCGGGTGACGCGACACAGGTTGTCGCACCCCTCTGCAGAATGGACGCCGAAGGATCGGAACAGGGGCATTGGACGCCCCGCTACTACCCAGGAGGAGGGACTGCATGTTCAAGATTATCGGTGCCACGGTGGTTTACGGTTTCGCGCTGTATGGGCTGGGCCGCTGGCTGACGGATCAGCAGCTTGTCGGCGCAGATGACTGAGGCTCGGCAGAGCATGTGGGGACTGGCGCAAAAGTCGACCTACCATTGCCGAGACTGCGGCTGGAAGCGGACATTGCCTTCGTCCGGGGATGCGCGTATCGAGGGACTGACCTGGTTCCGCGCCTGCCCCGAGTGCCGCTCCACTGCGCTGGCGTGCGGCAGCGCAGCCACTCTGGATGCGCTTTGGCAGGGATTACCCGAGGCTTGGCGGAGTGCGCGACGTTCGGAGTAGTTTCCCAGCCGGAGGTGCCATGCATAATGGCAAATCTTACAGGGGGGAAAAATGGATTCGACTGCTCTGAAGGAAGTGCATCGTCAGATTCGCGATGCACAACCGGACTCGACGCGCGTGCGCCTACACCGCGCCATCAGCTGGCTCAACCGCGCCGAACAGGAAGACGAGGATACGGACGCGCGATTCCTGTTTCTGTGGATTGCGCTGAACGCAGCCTATGCCCAGGAGTTCGGATTCGAGAATGCCGAGCGCGAACAACTGCGCAAGTTCTTCGATGCTTTGCTGAGGCATGACAAGCAAGGAAGCCTGCAGGACATCCTGTTCAAACAGTTTCCCGGGCCTATCCGAACCCTTATCGGGAATCGCTTTGTCTATGCACGCTTCTGGAAGGCACTGCGGGAACATGACAGCAGCGACCAGTGGGCAGAGCGCTTTGCCAAGGACCAGCGCTCGGCGCTGCAGGCCGTAGTTGAGCGGCGTACTGAAGTCGTGCTCTCCATCGTGCTTGACCGGCTGTACGTACTGCGCAACCAGCTGGTACATGGCGGGGCCACGTGGGACAGCCATGCCAATCGTGAGCAGTTGCGAGATGGCGCCGCCATCCTGGGCCAACTGGTACCGGCAATCCTGCATCTGATGATGAGGGACGACGCGCCCGACCTGGGTGAAGTCGCCTACCCGATGATCCACATCTGAACCACGGCACGGCCAGAGATTTCGGCAGGCCCGGCAACGCGGTTTAGGGACTGAGCGCATGGCTGGGACCCGCCCCAGCCATGCACGCTCCACGCCATCCCCCACCCCCAAGGGGATGATCATGCCCACGATCCTCGCCGGGCGGCTGGAAGGTTCTACCCACGCGCTATCACCCGCCACTACGACGTCGGCCTGGGCGCGGCCAGCCGGTCCAGGCGGGAGCCAGCCGGGGGATGGCCGCGATGCTGATAGCGCACCGGAATGGAAACCACGTATGCCCCGTTTGAACACCGCCCTGGCACTGAACCTCGTTCTGATGCTGCCATGGCCACAGCTGCCATGGCCATGGCGGCGGACCCGCAGGTTTCCACTGAAGTGTTTGTAGAGGCCGGCGACAACCCCACCCTCAAGCTGCAGCAGGCACCTGCCCTTGTGTATTCAACGGCCCTCGCCACGCCGCCCGATACCTTCCTGCAGGCTCCCATGGCGGTGCTGCTGGTTGCTCAATTGGATGAGCTGGGCCACGTTTCCAACGTGATGGTGGCGCGGTCCAGCGGACTGCGGGAGCTCGATCGAGCGGCCTTTACCGCAGTGGACCAGTGGCGCTTTGATCCGGTCGTGGTTGAGTGCGTCGCGCGGCATGCGCGGGTACGGGTCCGTCTGACCTTCGTGCCCACGGCCGAGGCGCCGCCCGGCTGAACCGCTGCTCCAATCTGTCGCGATTGGCCCTAGGCCATCGCCCTGGCTGCGGGCGCTCCTGCGCTTGGGGCCAATAGCGCCAAGCTCTTCAAGAGCGTTGCGGCGCAATCGCTTGCTGGCTTAACACCGTGTGCGACAATGCCGAAAGCGTCAGGACTGGCAATCATCAGTCCTGTGGTTTCTTGGCATTTGGTTGCTGCACGGGTATCTCTTGGCGTGCCACCGGAAAAGGGTGGCGCGGGGTTCGAAAGCCCGCTCAGTAACCTTGTGTTTTGCGCTTGTCAGCCGGCGTCACCTTGTGTGACGCCGGCTGGCAATCCGTTCGCGTTCCATGGCGGGCGGTGCGTGGGGGTCTTCGGACCCACCGGCATGGTTACTGTCCGGCTTTCGAACCACGCATCGTCCGCCGCCTTTATCTGGTGGCGCTGCTATCTGTCCTGTACGGAGCATTGCCATGACCACATCGGACTTCCGTTCCCTGCACGCGCAGTACGATCCGGAGAACGCCGACGCCGAGCGCGAACCATCCCCCGATCCCAACACCTTCGTCGCCACACTGCGCCGCATTGGTAGCGGTGTGGCTGCAGACGGTCAGCCTTGGCCGGAACGGCATCAACTGCCTGGGCGCTGTCTTCAGCTGGCGGATGCGGATTGCGCGCTGGCGGGGCTGCGCGTGGTGGCGGAGCTGATGCTGGCTGCGGAGCGGACTCGGCAGAATGGTGCGCCCGAGGAGTACGTGGGGGATCGGGTGATGGAAGGATTGAAGATGGCGTGTGTGGCGTTGACTGCGCAGGCTATTGAGCGGTTGCAGGTTCGGGAATAGAGCGTGCTTTGCTACGCACATCGAGTGCAACGCGCCGGATTGCATGCACGGCCCTAAGCATGCGCCGCTGTCTGAGCCCCTTAGCCTCCAACACTGGCCTCACTATGCCGAGCCAGACTTTACTTGCCCTGACTGCGGCAGCGTTACTAGGATTGATCATTGGCGGAGCGTACGCGCCAGCCACCACAATGAGTCTTGAGAACTACCCAAGGCTCACCGACTCGGAGTTTGCCCTGTTTCGGGCCGACGCCGAGAGCTTTGCCGAGGAGTTGGCTTGCCAAGGCATCACCATCGGAAAGCATGATCCAGGTGCACACTTCTTTGATCTGAGCCTACGTGACGATGCCATTGTGTTCGTGGACAACTCTGGGCCAAGAATTCTGATAGTCACCATATCCACGGTTGCAAGCTATGCAATAGAGCTACAGCGCTGGAAAGATAGATGGGGCTCAACCGAGGGACGCAGGAGGAACTTGAGCCCACCTGAGAACGGCTGCCCTAGGTCTGCGTCCCAATAGCCCCCATCTGCACCCTGTCCTGGCAGCCAAACCCGTCAGCCAATGACACAAGGAACCTGGTTCTGGCCAGAATCCTGGGCACCTAGCTTCTGGGACAGGGATCCAGGAAGGAACTCCCTTTCGAGGTGGACGCGCTCTACAACCGTCAAAAGCACATCCACGGTGTATTTGGCGGGCAACGGCAAGGCGGCATTTCAACACCCAAGGAGCATCCGCTAGTCATCGCGTTCACTGGCGAGGCTGGCGTGTCTCATGGCTACCATGACTTCTGGAACGACGACGAAGTCTTTCATTACTTCGGCGAGGGTCAAGTCGGAGACATGAAGTATGTGGCGGGCAACCGAGCAATTGGCGAGCACGCCAAGGATGGCAAGACGCTCGTAGTGTTTCAGATGATGGGCAAAAGGTTCCTTCGCGCGAGTCATATCAAACCGTGGGCGGATAGCACTCATAGCGAGCGCGTTGATGACGAGAACGGTCTTCTGCTGGCCCCGCATGCGGACCTGCTCTTTGATCGCGGCTGGATTAGCTTCTCGTCGGCCGGTCGCCTGCTGATTTCGAGCTGCCTACCTTCTGACGTGCAAGTTCGGCTTGGCCTGAAGTTGGATGCATCACTTCGATATAGAGACTTCTCCCAGAAGCAGCTCGGTTTCTTTGAGTTTCACCGAAGACGTTGTCTTTGATAGGCGCCGTCCACCGATACAGAAAGTTTGAAGAGCATGTCAGGCGCTATTGCAAAGATTGCATCAACCCTCGTCCTTTCCTGGTAGTGACGCGACCTGTTTTCGAAGCTGCTGTCTTGGCGCCGCCCCCGCTACTGTAGGCAAGGGCATCGAACCTCCCAAAACACATAGTTCCAGTTGGCATATTCGTCACGCCATTAACAGATATCGAAATATCTGCGAACAAGATGATCAAGAACGGCAGCACTTGTGTAGGCAGAGTATGACTGAAGTCCATCATTCTTATCCGCGTCTGCAAAATCACATACTGCCTTTAATCCTACAAATTTTGGACGAGGAGATGTCGCCATTGCGCACGCGGATGAGACGCCGTAAAGCTCCATTTCTAGCCCTAAAGCGGCGCGCTGTTGGTGTGAGACCTCTTTCGCAAAAGCCCTATCTGCTACCACAGCTGAGCCAGACGCAACGGGACCAATTCGAATTCTAAGATCATTTCGCGGCGGATTTTGCCAAGCATCTCTAATCGATCTCAGAATCTCCTTATCTTCCGACAACTGCTCAATCAGCGCCCTCAGTTCCGGCGAAGACTGAATTTGATGAGGTGCCATCTCAAAACCAGGCTCACCGTTGCCATCCACGATACGCTTCCCGGCCTGATAGTCCCAAACCGGATCTGCGAAAACCACATCGCCCAACTCCACCCTTCCAGAGAATCCAGCACTAATGCCTGGCATCGCGCAAATATCTGGAACAACATCCGCGATCAGTTTGCTCGCCAGCACAGCTGACGCCACCATACCCATTCTCGGAGCAGCGGCAGCAATGACCCTAACATTACCTTTCGCCGTACTTACGACGCCCTTTGAGATGAACGAAACATCATCGAACGGGGTCTCCGCCTCCCAGTTCCAGGGAAGCTTCTTCACGGCCTCCAACTCAGGACTACGAAGCGCGCATATTACGAGAACCTCTGCCTTAGATGTTCTCGTAGCGTCTTCTTTGCGCGCAGAGCGGAGGTAGTTAACACAATTTTTGACTCTCTCCACCCACCCATTGTCGGCCTCAGAGACCTTAATTACATTCCACAGCATCTCATTAAAGGTATCGACAGCGTCAGCAATGCCTTCATCGTACGCAGTGAGCCCAACAATGTTTCCCGGCCTTTTGTACTCACCACCCTCAGAAATATCCTCAAGCAGGTCAACGCAGACCTGGGCATCTGGATCATCTTCTTGACGGAAAGGGATAAGCACATCAAGAAGCAGCAGATCGTAGTAGTTATTTCGTAGAAACTGGCGTGCAGAGTATGAACATACTGCCACCTCGATATGATCCCGAGGAATTCCTGTCTCCATGAGAACGGCAACGATCCGCTTCAACTTGGCTTGTGTATCCTCAACAACAAGAATTCTCAAATCGACACCCTCGCAATAAATTGATCCATCAAGCTAATCAACGCCCTCTTCCAATCCAAATTGGCGTTATCAAATTCCACAAGCCCAAGGAAGACATCCCCATGCTCTTCGCGCAACTCACACTCCAACTCTGACAGAAGATACCATTTTCCATCGATTGAAAAATCTGCGTATTGAGTTACAACAATTACGAGCGGCGAATAACTGAGCCGCTCGAACTCATTAAGAATTTCCACCCCCCCAGCGCCTTGCGGCCTGCCGCCCCCTTCTCCAGCCGCCACATCGAATGTTGGCAACGACATATCTAGCAAGATCAAATCAAAACTCTCTCGACCAAGACGCGCGATGGCTGATCTGACAGATGCGGCCTCAGTGATAATCGCCTCAGGATAATGGGATGCAAAAAGATCACGGACATTCTTCGACTTATGTGCCTCATCCTCAGCCAGGAGTATCGAGAAGCCTCTACTCTTCACAGCAACCTCCCTCTTGAAGAATCAAGGACAGCTTCATATCAACAAAAAAATCCGTTGCAGATGAGAAACCAAAATCCAAGTAACCCTTCGCGGATTGGCTCGCGATGGCAGCCAACTTCTTAAAGCCGGATTCGCCCTCGCGCCTAAGACCCTGTTCAATTCGCCCAGCCTTAACTTCATTCAGTATCTCAGAAACACGAAACTGGTTTCGATCGCGCACACCAACTGCAACTTCATTTTTTACGACGATCCTAAGCGTCCCTTCTGCATCATTGACGGAGCAATGTAGGCTAACAATCGCTCCGTCCTGAACTTCAGACTTGGTGTGAATATTTCCAAATATAACCAGAAGCACGTCAGCCAGCACGGGAATGTCCGCTGCGGTTATATCGAAGTCTGGGACTGTAGACTCAGAGAGGTTAAGGTTTGAATTCTTGTAAGTGGCCTTCGACGACTCTATACCAATTGCGAATGCATCCGCCAGTTTGCATCTCATATGGGCGGCATCAAGCCCAGACTTTTCAAACCATTGTGCCACCGACTCAACTTCTCCCAACACATCCCGACAGGCTTGATCCAGCTTACTGAGCAGCAAGGACAACTCAGGATATTTTTGTCGCTTCGCGACTACGGTAGCTCTGACCCTAGAGAACTCCCTAGATATCGATTCAGCAGTGCGTTCCCGGAGGTGCCTACGAACCGCACTCAATGACGGGTTGAGCAACCCCCAGAATGCCGCAAACATTGAATCCAGGAACCCATCGAAAGAGAGATCCCGCCGTACAAACGACCTGATTGTATGATACTCCCCCGCACCGAGATTAATACCAAGAAGTCCACTTACTTTCTCAGCAGTACGAATCTGAACAACGTTGTTCTTTGCATAGAGAAGTTCTGCATCGATTTTTTCACTGAAGTCACACATCGCTCTGACGACCTCAAGCTGTTCGATGTATGGAACTCTAACGTAGCTATCCCGCCAATCGTCCGGCTCGACGTAGGGTAACCCGCTACCCAAAGCCTGGAAAATCATTTCGTGCTGCTCGATCGCACCCCGCAAATGCCCGACGATAGAGCCGTGGCGGATACGCTTACTGAGATAGCTATCAAGGCCATGTTTAGCATCGAAAAGAAATCTGTTGCAGCTCAGATTTATCATTTCAACCAAGAGCTGGTCCGCCTCACTCTTAGGAAACGCAAGATCTCCAGCGCCAGAATCTCCCTTAGCAACCCGCCTCAGAACCTCATCAAACTCTCTCGTGTCTTCCACGGAAACGGGAGCTAGTGCGCGATATCGACTGAATGGCTCTGTCAACTCCTCACGAAGAAGCTGTCGGAGCGCCGCCTCGTCTACATATATTCGACTTTGATCAACTATGCGCCGACCATCCTCAATCATCAACAGATGAGTGATTGATACAATCTCAGAGTCATAGAACTCCTTGTGCTCGACATCAATCTCTCGCAGCACAGAAAGTATCTCTCTCATCTCCTTTCGAAGAGACTTCACCCCGTCTATGGAGTAAATCATGTCTACCACATGCTCCTCGCAGACCTCCCGCCAGAAGTGCCTAACTGCATTTATTCCGTGTACCGCCACATCAATCTGCGAGGGTCGCTCAATGGAATGGATCTTCAGGAAATCGTCGATCGCGAAGCGCAAGCATGTGCTCCAGTATTTCCCGGCATTCCTTTTGTTTAGGTAGTGGGCGGCGATGGATAGTCGGATATCAGAGGAGCATGACCGTATATCCTTCCACCTCAACTGAGCGGAGAACGCCAGTGCGTTTGGTGAGAGAGCTACCGCTCCCAGTCGAACAACCCCATCTGAAAGCACCTCCAAGAATGCAGATACATTTCGGTTTTTCGCAGCAGCTTCCAATGCCATGAGCGTTGCGAAATGACTCATGAACCCAACATCGGAGTGTACAAGGGGAGTTAGCTCGACAAGAACCCTTGGCAGATCACGGGCGACGGAATGCTGCGCTCCCAGAGCAATTGCTCGAGCATCTGAGCTCAGGGCCACTCCGTCACTTGGTCGCGGGGAAACCGAGATATCATTAATCAATCTAACTAAGTCCCCATGCTCCGACAGCTGCGATAGAAGGCGTGTGCTCTGAACGCAGCCAGGTACACTTCGCGCTGCAACTTGCATGGCAACTGAATCGAATATATCTGTCGCTGCGAGCCTGGTACTTGCACTTACAAGATAACCATCATACCAGTTCAAATGTAGCTTTCTCAGATCGGCCTTTGCAGCAACCGATCGCTCAGTTGCCAGCAATGCCTCGGCAAATCTGCTGACGACCTGGTTTCTCAAAGAACGCGCTTCCCTCTCACAACCATGGCCTTGAGCAGCCTGCGCTCGACAGATGGATGCAGTGATAATGTCCTCTATATTCAGGCATTGACGCCCTAGACATTCCTTCATGGCTTGGCGGTAGTGACCTGACACCAGCGAATCCATAGTCTTGCCGCTCAGCCCTAAAGAGGATGCTGACGTACTGAGTCTGCGATCCTCAATGCAGCTCAACTCATGTACGATCGCGTCGACATCAATGCCAACCTGCAGCCGTCCTGAGCGAACTGCGCTCAACAGACATACAAATGTTTCATAAACATCAATGCTAGCGTTGTTCTGCTCAACTCTAAGTACGCTCGCAATTTCAGCCTCATCTGAAGGCCACTGCTTGGTAAGCTTGTATTCAAGATAAACTGCAAGCTCCCTGTCCTTTATCTTCTCACATCGCTTCTTTACATCTGCAGTGAATCTTGCAACTGACGTAGACGGCTCATTGCGCACACTGAAATGATGAGACAAGAATGGGGCAACCCCCCCTTGCAGCGCCCGCTTGACAGTCGCTACGTACTTTTTCTGTGCCTCAAGACCGCCAGCTTGCTGATGGAGGAATATCCTTTTTTCAATAAGAAATATTGACTCCCCGAACTCGTCCGAAATCTCTTGTGCCTTTTCTAGCGCCCCTCTCGCTCCCGCCCAAACAATCTCTCCAAGCTCTTGATTCATCTGAATCGTCTTGGAGATTTCACCTGCCGCAGCCTTTATTCTCGCAATGTTCCAAAGCACTTCATCGGCGAGAGAGAGCTCCGGCATTTCCACGAGAGCTGCAACATTTGAATAGCCTTTTAAGGGAACCAGCCGAAGCATCTCGGCAGCGAACGAATTTATGTAGTCGAAGTAAGCACTATAGGATAATGGGGATAGAGTTTCTCTCGCCTTCCCATGCACATCTCTTAGACCGCGAACTGCACGGAAAGTGCGAACACTCTGGTCGACCCCATATGCCCGCTCCTTGATACTCCCAACAAGCCCACGGAGAGTCCCATACTTTGATGAGGCTTTGCGCACTTTAATGGCTGACATTCACATTCCCTGTATATCGCCCAAAATATTCATCCTTACGAGTGAGGCACGCGTTCAAAAAGAAGGCGGCTTAATAGCCGCCTTCTTCCCTCACTACCGGAGCGGTCCACACTGGCCGGCTTCAAACCCCAACAGGATTAGCCTTCTCCGGATCAATCTTGTACTGCTTGATCGCCCGGGCCACATCCTTCGCGGTCATCTTCCCTTCCTTCGCCAGCGCCGCAATCGCGGCATGGGCGATGTAGTACCGGTCCACTTCAAAGAACCGGCGCAGGTTCGCACGGGTATCCGAACGACCAAACCCATCGGTACCCAGCACGGTGTACGACATCGGCACGAACGCGCGGATCTGGTCCGCATACGCACGCACGTAGTCGGTGGCGGCAATCGCCGGGCCCTGGCGGCCTTCCAGCAGCTCGGTCACGTAGGCCTTGCGCTGCTCACCTTCCGGATGCAGGCGGTTGGCACGCTCCACGTCGAAACCATCGCGACGCAGTTCGTTGAAGCTCGGGCAGCTCCAGATATCGGCGGTCACGCCGAAGTCCTTGTCCAGCAGCTCGGCGGCAGCAATGGCTTCGCGCAGGATGGTGCCCGAGCCCAGCAGCTGCACGCGCAGCTCGCCCTTCTTCGGCTTGCCGGCGTCGGTCAGCAGGTACATGCCCTTGACGATGCCTTCGGCCGCGCCTTCCGGCATTTCCGGGTGGGTGTAGTTCTCGTTCATCAGGGTGACGTAGTAATACTCGTCCACCTGGTCTTCCATCATGCGCTTGGTGCCGTGCTGCAGAACCACGGTCACTTCGAAGCCGAAGGTCGGGTCGTAGCTGCGCACGTTCGGGATGCCACCGGCCACCAGATGGCTGAAGCCATCTTCGTGCTGCAGGCCTTCACCGTTCAGCGTAGTGCGGCCAGCGGTGCCTCCCAGCAGGAAGCCGCGGGTACGCATGTCCGCCGCCTGCCAGGCGATGTCGCCCACGCGCTGGAAGCCGAACATCGAGTAGTAGATGTAGAACGGCAGCATCGGCACGTTGCTGACCGAGTAGCTGGTACCGGCGGCCATCCACGAGCTGATCGCACCCGGCTCGCTGATGCCCTGCTGCAGCACCTGGCCGCTCTGGTCTTCGCGGTAGAACATCAGCTGGTCCGCGTCCACCGGCTTGTACTTCTGGCCGAACGGCGCGTAGATGCCGATCTGGCGGAACAGGCCTTCCATACCGAAGGTACGGGCTTCGTCGGCCACGATCGGCACGATGTGCGGGCCCAGTTCCTTGTCACGCAAGGTGATGTTCAGGCTCTGCACGAAGGCCATGGTGGTGGAGTAGCTGCGCTCGCCGCTGCTCTTCAGCAGGCGCTCGTAGGCTTCCAGCTTCGGTGCCACGAAGGTCTTGTCGGCCTTGCGGCGGCGCTGCGGCAGGTAACCGCCCAGTGCGGCACGGCGTTCCTGCAGGTACTGCACTTCCGGCGAATCCGGGCCCGGGTGGTAGAACGGCACCTGGCCGTCGGCCAGCTGCGCGTCGGTCACCGGAATGTTGAAGCGGTCGCGGAAGTGGCGCACCGCTTCGTCGTCCAGCTTCTTGGTCTGGTGGGTCGGGTTCAGTGCCTCACCGGCGCTGCCCATGCCGTAGCCCTTCACGGTCTTGGCCAGGATGACGGTCGGCATGCCTTTGGTGTTCACGGCCTGGTGGTAGGCGGCGTACACCTTGTGCGGGTCGTGGCCACCACGGTTCAGGCGCCAGATGTCGTCGTCGGACAGGCCGGCGACCATCGCAGCGGTTTCCGGGTACTTGCCGAAGAAATGCTCGCGGGTATATGCGCCGCCGAAGGCCTTGCAGTTCTGGTATTCGCCGTCGACGGTTTCCATCATCAGCTTCTTCAGGACGCCGTCGCTGTCCTTGGCCAGCAGGGCATCCCAGTAACCGCCCCACAGCAGCTTGATCACGTTCCAGCCGCCGCCACGGAACACGCCTTCCAGTTCCTGGATGATCTTGCCGTTGCCGCGCACCGGGCCGTCCAGGCGCTGCAGGTTGCAGTTCACCACGAAGATCAGGTTGTCCAGGCCTTCACGGCCGGCCAGGGCGATGGCACCCAGGGTTTCCGGCTCGTCGCTCTCGCCGTCGCCGATGAAGCACCACACCTTGCGGTCGGACTTCTCGATCAGGCCACGGTTTTCCAGGTAGCGCATGAACTGCGCCTGGTAGATGGCGGCCAGCGGGCCCAGGCCCATCGACACGGTCGGGGTCTGCCAGTATTCCGGCATCAGCCACGGGTGCGGGTAGGAGGACAGGCCACCGCCGTCCACTTCCATGCGGAACTTGTCCAGCTGCTCTTCGCTGATGCGGCCTTCCAGGAAGGAACGCGCGTAGATGCCCGGGGCGCTGTGGCCCTGGATGAACAGCAGGTCGCCCGGGTGGTTTTCGCTCGGGGCGCGCCAGAAGTGGTTGAAGCCCACGTCGTACAGGGTGGCGCCGGAGGCGAACGAGGCGATGTGGCCGCCCAGGTCACCCGGCTTGCGGTTGGCGCGGACCACGGTGGCCATCGCGTTCCAGCGGATGATCGAACGGATGCGCCATTCCAGCTCGGCATTGCCCGGGCTCTTGGCCTCGAGCTGCGGCTCGATGGTGTTGACGTACTCGGTGGTGGGAGAGAACGGCAGGTAGGCGCCCGAACGACGGGTCAGTTCCACCATGCCTTCCAGCAGCTGATGCGCGCTCGGAGCCCTCGACATCAATAACGGCCTTCAACGACTCGATCCACTCCTGGGTTTCCACAGGATTCGGGTCGTTGTTCAGCACCTCGTTCAACCAGTTCATTAGCGCTCCCATAACCGCACGCACGCGCGCGACTGTTGTATAGATTTCTAGACCGCAAAGTGTAGCGCACCAAGGGCTTTCGTCACTTGGCTACGCAGGCGTATGGATGCAACCGGCCAGTGTCCGCAAGGGGCTTGCCGGGCCCGCTGAAGGCCCTGCGGCGGGCCTTGTTGGCTGCGCGGGCTGTCGCTTGCGGGCCGCTGCGCCCATGTGCAGGACGCAGTGTTACCGCTGCCGATGACGGTTGTAGGGCAGCGCCATGCCCACCTGTATCGGCTCCGCGTGCTGGCGCTGAACGGACGACAACGTGTCGCACCTGCCTCTGGATCGCCCCCCGCCCTGCCCTCAGGGTAGGCCTCGAGTGTTGGCCTCGCCCGCTTCGGTCCGCCGTCTGGCCCTGCCTCACTCCCTTCCACAGTGTTTCCGGGGCGCCTCGCAAGGGGCGCCCCTTTTGCTGTGCGCGGGGCCGGCCGTGGCCCAAAACTGACCTGCTTGTGGCCGGATCGATGATTGTCGTCTTCGATATATCGATATATCGTTTGCACACTCGTTTACCGATATATCGAAATGAGCCGTACCGCTTCTCCCAGAGCCCGTTCCACCAATCCGGAAGTGCCACGCCGCAACGGCCAGCCGCGGGTGCTCAGCCGCGGCGACCTGCGCCTGCTGGTGCTGGCCCTGATCGGCGAGCAGCCGCGCCACGGCTACGAGCTGATGCAGCTGATCAGCAACCAGTTCATGCAGGCCTACACGCCCAGCGCCGGCACCATGTACCCGCTGCTGGCCAGCTTCGAGCAGGCCGGCTGGATCGAGGCCGAGGAAGTGGACGGCAAGCGGATCTTCCGCATCACCACCGCCGGCGAGTTCGAGCTGAAGGTGCAGCGCACCCAGGTGCGCCTGGCGCAGCGACGTGCCTTCGACCGTGCCCGCGAGATCACCAAGGCCTCGCTGCCGCCGCCGCTGGCCGGCGCCCTGCGCGAGTTCAAGCGGGCGCTGGTGCATCACCACGGCCGCTGGGCCGAGGGCGAGGCAGAAGAAGTAGCGGCGCTGCTGACGCGGGCGTCCGCGCTGCTCAACGGTACGGCCGGTAGCGAGAGCCAATCCTTTTCTACGACCCAGCCAGACTGAATCCAGCCAGGTCGCCCCTACGCCGCGCGCCCCGCGCGACACCTTTACAGGTAACCCCATGACCGAACACAACAACACGCGCCTGCGCCTGGATGTGCGCTTCCGTGAACTGACCGTGCTGCGCACCGAAGAGGTCACCCCGCACATGCGCCGCATCGTGCTGGGCGGCGCCGAGCTGGCCGGTTTCGATTCGCCCGGCGCCGACGACCACATCAAGCTGTTCTTCCCCAATGCCAGCGGCGAGATGGTGCTGCCGGTGGTCACTGCCGAAGGCCGCAGCTATCCGGCCGGCAAGGAGCCCTCACCGGCCCGCGACTACACGCCGCGCTGGTGGGACCACGAAACCGGCGAGCTGGCCATCGACTTCGTGCTGCACGACCAGGGCATTGCCGGGCCGTGGGCCGAGCAGGCCAAGGCTGGCGACACGCTGGTGATCGGCGGCCCGCGCGGCTCGTTCGTGGTGGCCGACAGCTACGACGCCTATGTGCTGATCGGCGATGAAACCGCGCTGCCGGCCATCGCCCGCTGGCTGGACGTGCTGCCGGAGGATGCCGAGGTGCAGGCCTTCATCGAAGTGAGCGATGAAGCCGAACGCCAGGACCTGCCGCAGTACGAGAACGTGCGTATCCACTGGCTGGAGCGCAATGGCTTCGCCGCGGCCAGCAGCACGCTGCTGGAAGACATGCTGACCGACTTCGAGGCACCGGACGGCGATGTCTTCTACTGGATCGCCACCGAATCGCGCCGCGCCCGGATGATGCGCAAGTTCATCGAAGGCCACCTGGGCGTGCCGCGCGACTGGATCCGTTCCACCGGCTACTGGAAGGCCCACCCGGACGAAACCGACGGCGATTGACCGGGCAGCCGGTGGGTGCGGCCCCTGCTTGGTGGGTGCGGACCGTTGGTCCGCACGCCCTGCAACAGGTAGTGCCGGCCGCTGGCCGGCAACCTCATGAACCTTCGGCAGGAACCTGCAGTTGCCGGCCAGCGGCCGGCACTACCACGTTGGATGCCACCTGCCGCTTCCACCCGAACCGCTGCGCGGCCCAGATCTCCAGCGCCACCAGCAGCGCGATGATCAGCAACGGCAACAGCAGCCCGAAGTACACACCGGGCATCATGCCGTTGATCTGCGCTTTCACCAGCCGCAGCACGCCACGGGTGTGCAGCAGCTCATCAACGTGCATGGTCAGTACCTCGCGTACCACCTTGGGTTCCAGCCCAATCGTGCCGGCCTTGTCCACCAGCGTGTCTTCCACCATGCCGCGCAGCAGGCCTTCGCGCACTTTGCCGATCACCCAACCGGTGCCGCGCGCCAACGGGCCGTTGCCAAGACGATCAAGACCGGGCAACGGATGTTCGCTGAGGTAGGCCGAAGCGATGGTATCGGCCACATCCCCCACCGTGCCCTGGCTGCGCAATGCCTCGCGCATGCGCGGGTCGTCCAGCGAATCGGTGAAGCCTTCGCTCCAGCCTTCCACCAGGGTCTGCAGGTGCGGCTGGAAATGATCGAGCTGCTTGAACAGCGCGCGGTGCGCGCCAGCAGTAAAGCCCAGCTGCAGGCCGAAGAAGGCGGTGGCCAGTGGCAGCAGCACCACGTAGCTGGCCAGCAGCCAGTGATGCCAGCGCTTGCGCCGCTGCAACCAACCCCGGCGGTGCAGCCAGCGCCAGGCAAAGATGCCCAGCACCAGGCCAAGCAGCGTACCGAGCACGCTGCCGCCCAGCAGATCGAGCACGCTCAGGCCCGTCCAGAATTCGTTCAACCAGTACTGCGCGTCCTGCATGGATCTTCCTTCCGTGGGTGGTACAGCGGGCCATTGTAGAGCCGAGCCCATGCTCGGCTGCTCTCCGCCTCCGGTGGGTGCGGACCGCCATCGACTGGTGGGTGCGGACCGTTGGTCCGCACACTCCCATGCAATTGCCGGCCAGCGGCCGGCACGACCCGCCAAGCAATGCGACAATCGCGCTCCTTTCCTGCAGCAACGAGGGCCACATGGCCAAACTGACCCTGGCCAGCGTGGATGCGCTGCGTACCCGCTTCGCCGATGACGCCGCCTGCGACGCGGCACTGGCCGCCTTCGCCGACACCGCTGCCCTGCGCGTACCGCTGCGTGAGCTGGTGGAAGCACAACACCGCTACCTGCAGGCCGAATTCGAAGTGGCGCAGGTGGCCGATGTGCTGCGCCGCGACCAGAAGTACGCGCCGGTGGGCCGGCCTTCGATCAACATCGTGCAGCTGCGCAAGCAGCAGGCCGCGACCAAGCAGGCCGCGCTGATCGCACGCCAGGTGGTGGCGCAGGCAGCGCAGACCTTCGTTCGGGTGAGCGGGCTGGCGGTGAAGGCCAAGCAAAGCCCGAGCGAAGCGTGCGTGGCATGGTTGGGCGCGCTGCGCTGAACGCGCGTACCCGGTAGTGGCCAACCTTGGTTGGCCTGCGAAATGCTCGTGTGCCAACCAAGGTTGGCACCTACCAAAGCACTCTCCGGCCCTGCATGAACCGGTAGTGGCCAACCTTGGTTGGCCCGCGAAGTGCTCGTGCGCCAACCAAGGTTGGCACCTACCAAAGCACTCTCCGGCCCTGCATGAACCGGTAGTGGCCAACCTTGGTTGGCCCGCGAAGTGCTCGTGCGCCAACCAAGGTTGGCATCTACCAAAGCACTCTCCGGCCCTGCATGAACCGGTAGTGGCCAACCTTGGTTGGCCTGCGAAATGCTCGTGTGCCAACCAAGGTTGGCACCTACCAAAGCACTCTCCGGCCCTGCACGAACCGGTAGTGGCCAACCTTGGTTGGCCCGCGAAGTGCTCGTGCGCCAACCAAGGTTGGCACCTACCAAAGCACTCTCCGACCCTGCATGAACCGGTAGTGGCCAACCAAGGCGTCCCCCACGCCCAAAAAAGAAGGCCCGCTTTTCAGCGGGCCTTCTGCCTTCTCACGACGAGTGAGCGGGGTGCATCAAGCGGCCGGCTTTTCGCCGGTGGCTTCGGTGGTGATGCGGATCTTCACTTCATCGCTGACGTTCGGGGCATACGCGCCGACGCCGAAATCGCTGCGCTTCAGGGTGGTGGTGGCATCGAAGCCGGCGGCCGGAACCTTGGCCATCGGATGCTCGCCGCCGCCGTTGACGGTCACGTCCAGGGTGACCGGCTTGGTGATGCCCTTGATGGTCAGGTCACCGGTGACGGTCAGCTTGTTGGTGCCAGCGGCTTCCACCTTGGTGCTCTTGAAGGTGGCATCGGCGAACTTGGAGGCGTCGAAGAAGTCGGCGCTCTTCAGGTGCTCGTCGAACTTGGCGGTGAAGCTGTTCAGGCCGCTCAGCGGCAGCTTCACTTCCACGGTGGACTTGGTCACGTCGGCGGCGTCGTACACCAGGGTGCCTTCGACGTTGCCGAAGTGCGCGCTGGGGTTGGAGAAGCCAAAGTGGCTCCACTGGGCCAGCACGTCGGTGTGGGTCGGGTCCAGCTTGTAGGTGCCCGAGGCGATCTGGATCGCTTCGGCGGCCGGCGCGGCGGCAGCGGCATCGGCAGCCGGGGTGGCGGCCTGTTCGGTGGTGGCCGGGGCGGCAGCGTCAGCAGCCGGGGCAGCGGTGTCGGCCGGCTTGGAGCAGGCGGCGATGGCCAGGGTCAGGGCCAGCGGCAGCAGCAGTTTACGGGTGGCGCTCATCTGAGGAACTCTCCGGATCGTAGGGTGGGTACACGGTGCAGCAAGAGCCTGCCACGGGACGGCAGGCCCGAAACCGATACAGCGACTTACGCGATGCGCGCCGCTTCGTCGAACGACAGGCGCGGCAGACGCGGGAACAGGCCCGCCGAGTCACCGTAACCCAGGTTGACCAGGAAATTCGACTTGATGGAGGTGCCGGCGAAGAAGGCTTCATCCACCTTGGCTGCATCGAAGCCCGACATCGGGCCGGCATCCAGGCCCAGCGCGCGTGCGGCCAGGATCAGGTAGGCGCCCTGCAGGCTGCCGTTGCGGATGGCGGCTTCGTGGCGGCCTTCCTGCGGGCCGTCGAACCAGGCCTTGGCATCGGTGTGCGGGAACAGGTACGGCAGCTTCTCGTGGAAGTCCAGGTCGAAGCCGATGATGACGGTGACCGGGGCGGCCATGGTCTTGTCGTGGTTGCCTTCGGACAGGGCCGGGGCCAGCTTGGCCTTGGCTTCCTTCGAGGTGACGAAGACGAAACGGGCCGGCGTGGTGTTGGCGGCGGTCGGGCCCCACTTCACCAGGTCATACAGTTCCTGCAGCAGGCTGGCCGGGACCGGCTTGTCGAGGAAAGCGTTCTGGGTGCGGGCAGTACGGAACAGCTGGTCGAGGGCAGCAGCGTCGAGCGCGTGGGACATCGGTGGATCTCCAGGGCGGCTAAGGGAAGTCAGTGCCCGCGGGCGGCGCGGGGCGAAACGACGAGCCGCAGTGTAGAGTGTCGCGACTGTTGCAACACCCAGCAGGGCTGAAACGAATTAATGCCACAGGTGAAACGATCGAGCGCGCCCTGGACGGTCACGGACGGCCGTGCGGGCAATGTCCGCCAGGCGGTCGCGCTGGCCTCTGCGCTGCGCCAGGGCACCCATCGGCCGCTGGTCCTGCAGCCCCGCGCACCCTGGCGCTGGCTGTCGCCGCGGCGGCTGCCCGGTGATGTGAACGGCTATGGCGAGGCATTCGCGACGCTGGCCGCGGACGCACCGCCGCTGGCGATCGGCTGTGGCCGTCAGGCCGCCGGCGCACTGCGCGTGCTGCGCGCACGTGGCAGCCAGGTGGTGCAGATCCTCGACCCGCGCATCAATGCCCGCCACTGGGACATGGTGGTGGTGCCCGAACACGATGCCCTGCGTGGCAGCAACGTGCTGACCCTGCTCGGCAGCCTCAACCCGGTGGATGACGACTGGCTGGCCTGGGGCCGCGCCGCGTTCGCTGGCTTCAGTACCCTGCCTGGCCCGCGCACCGCGCTGCTGGTGGGCGGGCCGACGCCGCTGGCACCCTGGGACGAGACCGCGATGGTGGGCGTGTTCCAGGCGCTGGCCGATCAGATCCGCGCTGAGGGCGGCAGCCTGCTGGCCACGACTTCGCGGCGCACGCCACCGGCATTGGCCGAGATCCTGCGCGCGAAATTCTCCGACCTGCCGCACGTGATCTGGGGCGATGGTGGCGACGGCACCAATCCCTATGGCGGCCTGCTCGGCTGGGCCAACCGCGTGGTGGTCTCGCCCGATTCGGTGAACCTGCTCTCTGAGGCCTGCGCCACGCGCATGCCGGTGATGGTGGCGCTGGCCGAGACTGCGCAGGGCCGCTTGGCGCGCTTCCAGCAGCAGCTGCGCGAGCGCGGGCGATTGCAGGCGCACTGGCTGGACTGGCAGTACGACCGTATCGAGCCGCTGCGCGAGACCGCGCGGGTGGCGGCAGAAGTGAAACAGCGCCTGGCAGCGGGGTAGTGCCGGCCGCTGGCCGGCAATCCTGGGCACCTGGCATCACGGTAATGCCGGGTGCCCAGCGTTTTCTGAACATTTCGATCCGGTACCGCGGTTAGAGTCCAGCTTCCCCCATCACTCTGAACGTCTTCATGCGTACCTTGCTCCTGCTGCCCCTGGCCCTGCTCGCTGCCTGCTCCACCACGCCCACCGAGCTGGATCCGATTTCGTATCAATGCCAGCAGCAGTTGGACGCGTACCGCGAACAACCGGCGCTGCGCGATCCGAAGGGCCAGCGCCCACCGCTGCCGGTGGCCCCGATCAGCGATGCCTGCGACAAGGAGCTCCAGCGCAAGGGCGTGGATCGTCCCCTGCGCTGAGCAGCGTATGATCGGCGCGCGGGCCTGCCCGCCGTTGAAGGTATCGACATGGATCGTTTCTCCCACCTGCCGCGCGCCGCGCTGCTGATCACCAGCCTGCTGGCGACCGCACCGGCCTGGGCCAACAGCACCGAATGCCGCGAGCGCTACCCGAGCGTGGCCGCGCAGGCGGCGATGCTGGACGTGGCCTGGACCACCGCTGAGCGCCTGGACGCGCTGCCCGATGTGGACGTGGTGGTAGCCGCGCGGTGGCCAGGACCTGAGCCGCTACGGCCTGCGCCACAGCCACCTGGCCTTCCTGGTGCGTGAGGACAATGGCCGCTGGCGCGCAGTTCACCTGCTCAACCGCTGCAAGACCGACAGCTCGCAGCTGTACCTCGAAGGGCTGGGCAACTTCGTCGGCGAGAGCGGCGGCCATACCGACCTGCGCATCGGCGTGCCCTCGGCGCCGCTGCGTGCCGCGTTGAAAGCGATGCTGGTGTCGCCGTCGATCCAGCCGAAGGCGCTGCACGAAACCAAATACAACGTGGTTGCCTACCCGTTTGCCACCGACTACCAGAACTCCAACCAGTGGGTGCTGGAAGTGCTGGCCGCGGCGATGGCGCAGACCGAAGGCGCGCCGGCCATCGTCAAGCGCGAACAGGCACAGCAGTGGCTGCGCCAGCAGAAGTACCAGCCCAGCGTGCTGCATATCGGCCTCGGCAAGCGCGTGGGTGCGCGCCTGTTCGTGGCCAACGCCACCACCACTGACCATCCGGCCGGCGAACGCATCTCCGGCAACTATTCGGTGGTGACGGTGGAATCGGTGTTCGATTTCCTGCACCAGCGCAGCCAGCTGCAGCAGGAACTGGTGATCCCTCACGTGCCGGTAGCCGGTGCTGCCGCCGCCACGCCCTGAATCCAGCAAGGAGAACGACATGCGTACCCTGCCCGCCGTCCTGATGCCGATGCTGATCGCCGCAAGCCTGGCCTGGTCCACGGCCGCTCATGCAGAGCGCCGCATCGTGATCATCCACGACCCGGGCCCGCAGGGACCGAGCCTGGAGATGTCCACGCAGATGGTGACGTCGGCCCGCGCGGCGGCGGCGAAGGAAGCCCAGGATGCCGCCGACGCTGGCCAGCCGCTGGCCCGCCCGCAGCAGATCAAGCTGCCGCAGATGCAGGTGAGCGCGATCGCCACCACCGTGGATGGCCGCCGCGAAGTGCTGCTGCGCGATGCCAACGATCCGCAGAACACCGCATCGATGCAGTACCCGCGCGGCATCGGCGATCCCGCCGTGCAGTTCACCGTGGGCCAGACCGTGAACTTCGAACCGACCGGCGCCGACCAGGGCTGGCAGCTGAAGGACAACCAGGGCCGCCCGCTGGAATACCTGCCCGAGGCCACCGGCCCGCGCGACATCTTCGATACCCGGCGCTGAGCCGCCGTCCCCACCCTGACCAGGAGGTCTCCATGTTCCGTTGCCTGCGCGTTCCCGCCACTGCCCTGCTGCTTTCGGCGCTGGTGGTGCCCACCGTCCATGCCGGCGCCGCGCCGCAGTTGAACAGCGGCCAGACCAGCGTGCTGGTCACGTCGCTGATCGTGCTGTCGATTCCGTTGGCCACGTCGATGGGACTGGCCGAACTGTCCAAGGCCCCGTTCAAGGCCAGCGAGCGCAACGGCAAGGTCGCCGCACGCACGCCGGCGGTGCCGCTGCCACCGATGGAAGTGAAGCAGGTCGCCACCACGCCAGCCGGTGATCGCCAGGTGCACCTGCAGGTGCCCGGCAAGGCCGACCAGACCGCAACGCTGCAATGGCCGGCGGCTGCAGGTGATGACCCGATTGCCGGTTTCGTCGTCGGCCAGCAGGTGCGCTTCGACCCGACCGACGCGGGTGCCGGCTGGACCGTGAAGAGCGCGCAGGGCCAGGCGCTGGCCTATGTGCCGACCGCCTATGCCGCCGGCGATGTGATGAGCGAAACGCTGTAAAGCTGAACGGCCGGTTTTGGCATTGCCGCGGGCCGGGCGGATAATGGGCGATCCCCTTTGTCCCCCTGGCTCGCCATGTCCGTGCGTCCTGCCCCTGTGTTTGCCCCGTTGACCGCCCGCGCCCTGGTGCTGGCGGTGCTGGCCATGGGCGCGGTGGTGCTGCTGTCCAACGTACTGGTGCAGTACCCGATCAACGATTGGCTGACCTGGGGTGCTTTCAGTTACCCGGTCGCGTTCCTGGTCAGCAACCTGATCAACCGCCGCTTCGGCCCGGGCCCGGCCCGGCGCGTGGCGTGGATCGGTTTCGCGGTGGCGGTGCTGCTTTCGATCTGGGTGGCCACCCCGCGCATCGCCATTGCCTCGTGCTCGGCCTTCATCGTGGCCCAGCTGCTGGACATCACCGTGTTCGACCGCCTGCGGCGTGGCAGCTGGTGGCGCGCACCGATGGTGGCCACCACCTGCAGCGCGACGGTGGATACCACCATTTTCTGGTCGATCGCGTTTGCCGGTTCGACCCTGCCGTGGGTGAGCTGGGCTGCCGGCGACCTGGCGGTGAAGCTGGCGATCGGCGTCTGCCTGCTGGCCCCGTTCCGCGCACTGTTGTGGAAGATGGCGCCGCTGCGCACCACCAGCTGACCGCCGTTGCTCTGGTAGGTGCCAACCTTGGTTGGCACGCTGTTGCCGGGGTCATGAACGCTGACGGATTGTGCCAACCAAGGTTGGCACCTACCAACAGCAGGCCAACGCTCAGATCATTGATCCGGCGGGTCATCGCCGGGCCATTGATCCGGTAGTCGCCAACCTTGGTTGGCGCTTTGCATTCATGCCAACCAAGGTTGGCATCTACCAACAGCGGGTCATCGCCGGCCAATGATCCGGTGGGTGCCGACCGTTGGTCGGCACGCCCTGCAGAACCCATCGCTGCCGACAGATTGTGCCGACCAACGGTCGGCACCTACCAACAGCGACCATCGCCGAGCCATTGATTGGGTAGCTGCCAACCTTGGTTGGCGCTTTGCATTCATGCCAACCAAGGTTGGCAGCTACCAACAGCAGGTCATCGCCGGCCATTGATCCGGTGGGTGCCGACCGTTGGTCGGCACGCCCTGCAGAACTCATCGTTGCCGACAGATTGTGCCGACCAACGGTCGGCACCTACCAACGGCGACCATCGCCGAGCCATTGATCTGGTAGCTGCCAACCTTGGTTGGCGCTTTGCATTCATGCCAACCAAGGTTGGCATCTACCAACAGCGGGTCATCGCCGGCCAATGATCCGGTGGGTGCCGACCGTTGGTCGGCACGCCCAGCAGAACTCATCGCTGCCGACAGATTGTGCCGACCAACGGTCGGTACCCACCCAAAGTTGTTGCAGCATTTGCACCCACTCAGGCGAACGGCAGCTCCGCGGCGATGCACGCGGCGGTAATCGCGGCACATGCCTCTTCAATCGCGGGCGTGGTCGGCGCCAACCGCGGGCGCCGATCCAGCGTGCAGGCCAGGCCCACGTCCAGCAGCGTGGCATGTGCTCCATGCAATGCCTGCGCCGTGTCTTCCGGCAGGAAACCGGCAACGGCCAACGCATCGATCAACGACGGCGTATCGCGCGGCTGCAGCAGCGCCGCATGCTGCGCACTGCGCGCCAGCACACCGGTCTGCAGCAGGAACTCCAGGTCCACCACGCCGCCAGCACCCTGCTTCAGGTCCAGTCGCGCGGCATCGCTGCGGTCCAGTTCGGTGCGCATGCGGCCGCGCATCTTCAGCACGTCCGCGTACAGCACACCCGTGTCGCGCTCACGCCCAAGCGTCTGCGCACGCACCTGCTCGAAGTCGGCCAACAGGCTGGCATCGCCGGCCACGCCACGCGCGCGCACCAGCGCCTGGTGCTCCCAGGTCCACGCACGTTCGCGCTGGTATTCGGTGTAACTGGCCAACGAAGACACCAGCGAACCCTTGCCACCATCCGGGCGCAGGCGCACGTCGATGTCGTACAGGCGCCCGGCGGCGGTCACCGCACCGAGCAGCGCCATCACCTTCTGCGCCAGGCGTGCATACCAGCGCCCCGGCTCCAGCGGACGCGCGCCATTG
Source organism: Stenotrophomonas sp. 93052_Sma (assembly GCF_056481145.1). Lineage (NCBI taxonomy): Bacteria > Pseudomonadati > Pseudomonadota > Gammaproteobacteria > Lysobacterales > Lysobacteraceae > Stenotrophomonas > Stenotrophomonas sp. 93052_Sma. The sequence goes on along the minus strand of NZ_CM151134.1, from coordinate 501,882 downwards.
CTGGCATCCACCCCGGCCGGGTTGTCGTGCAGGAACACCAGGTCCAGATCGGAACCGAAGCCCAGTTCAAGCCCACCGAGGCTGCCATAGCCGATGATCGCGAAACGCCCGCCGGGAATCTCGCCGTGTGCGGCATGCATGTCCGCTTCGGCCATCGCCAACACGGTGACCACCACGGCCTGCGCCAGCTCGGCCAGTTGCCGCGTGCTGTCCACCGCACCCTGGCGGCCATCCAGCGTGGCCATCGCCATGCGGAAACTCAGTGCCAGCCGCGTTTCATTGAGCCAGCGCAGCGCGGATTCCGGATCTTCCACCGGCAGCACCTGCTGGCACTCGGCCAGCATGCCAGCCGCATCCGGCATCGGCCCGGATACGCGCACGTCCAGCAGTTCGTCCAGCAGCAGCGGATACGCCGCCAACCGCTCGGCCAGCAGCGCGCTGCGCGCCAGCACGTCCACCAACCGCGCCAGTGCGCTGGGCTGTTCGTCCAGCAAGGCGAGATAGCTGGTCCGGCGCAGCACCGCCTGCAACAGGCCGAGCACGCGCTTGAGCGCGGCATCCGGCTGCGGCGAACGCGTGGCCGCATGCAGCAGCGCGGGCAGCACGCGATCCAGCCGCGCACGCGCGGCATCGGACAACGACTTCACGCCGGTGCCCTGGGCGAAATCGCGTAGCGACTGGTCGGCGCCGTTGGCATCGAGGAAACCGGCTTCGGCCAGCAGCGGTGCGTTGCTGCCTTCGGGCAGGCTGCGCCAGTAGTTGGCCAGTGCATCGGGCGCGGCCTGGCCCTTGCGCGGTGCCAGCAGCGCGGCGAATTCAGTACTGACGCGCTGCTGCTGTTCGGCCAGCGCCGCGCGCAGCACCTCCCAATCCGGATAGCCCAGACCCACGGCGATGCGTTCGCGGTCGAGCGCATCACTGGGCAACACATGGGTCTGCGCGTCACGCAGCATCTGCAGGCGGTTCTCCAGGCGCCGCAGGAACAGGTACGCCTCGCGCAGCGCGCTGCCATCCTCGGGCGCGATCTGCCCGGCGGCCACCAGTGCGTCCAGCGCCACCAGCAGCCGACGCTCGCGCAATGCCGGTTCGCGACCACCGCGGATCAGCTGCAGCGCCTGGCACAGGAATTCGATCTCGCGGATGCCACCGGCACCGCGCTTGATGTCGTCGTGCAGTTCGCGGCGTGCGACTTCAGCGGTGATGGCCGCCTTCATTTCGCGCAGGCCGTCTAGCGCGGTGAAATCCAGGTAGCGGCGGTACACGAACGGGCGCAGGGTCTGCAGCCACGCCTCACCGGCCTCGATATCGCCGGCCACCGCGCGCCCTTCAGCCAGGCATAGCGCTCCCAATCACGGCCCTCGCGCTGGAAATACTGGTCCATCCCCGCGAACGAGAGTGCAACGCGGCCGGCGCTGCCGAACGGACGCAGGCGCAGGTCGACGCGGTGGCTGAAGCCATCGACGGTGGTTTCATCCAGCAGCTTGGCCAGGCGCTGGCCGAGACGGGCGAAATATTCTTCCGCCGCCAACGGACGCGGTCCATCGGATTCACCTCCCTGCGGATAGGCGTAGACCAGATCCACATCGGAACTGAAGTTGAGCTCGCCACCGCCCAGCTTGCCAAGGCCGAACACCACCAGCTGCTGCGGGATGCCGTGTTCATCGGCGATGACGCCGTGACGCTGGGCGAATTCCTGCTGCAGGGCGTCCAGCGCCAGCCGCAGGCAGTCTTCGGCCAAAGCGGTGGCACCGGCCAGAGTCTGCGCCACGTCGTCCAGACCGGTCAGGTCACGCCAGATCAGCCGTGTGGACATCGCGGTACGCCAGCGCCGGATCTGCGCCGGCCAGTCGCTGGGCTGCAGCGGATCGAGCACCGGCGCTGGGATCGGCGGGCAGCCGGGCGCGGCCAGCTGTGCCAGCAAGGCCGGTTGCCGCACCAGGGTGTCCAGCGCGAAGTCGCTGGCCACCGCCAGCCGGGTCAGCAGCGGCAGCAGGTTGGCCGGGATGTGCTCGGGCAGGACCTGGGCCAGGCGCGCCAGAGCGCGGTCGACAAGAGGCTGCAGGGAGGCGGGCACGTCAGCGGGGGCGAGGGTCATGGGCTGATTGTATCGACCCGTTAACGCCGGCCGCTGCCCAGCGAATCCGATGACCCGGTAGTGCCGGCCGCTGGCCGGCAGATCCGATGATCCTGCCGAAGGTTACTGGGGTTGCCGGCCAGCGGCCGGCACTACCGATAATGGAGACCGCGTATTCATACTGGACGACAGGCAATAAAAAAGCCCGCTTGCAGCGAACTGCCAGCGGGCTCTGCTCCCTCCCCCACGTCGGGATGCAGGTCCATCGTGCGGGCTGCGAAAGCACTTTGCACGCTGCACTGCAAAACAAAACCGGCGGGTTTGGGTGACCCCTGCGGGAAAAGCCATTCCACGAAGGTAGAACCCCCCGTACGGATGAGGATGGCCGATAATCGGAATTCCCCCAAGCAACACGTGTCGTCATGTCTGTTGATCGCATCGCCAACGCGCGTCTTCGTGACCGCGTGGTCTCCGCAGAGGCCGCAGCCGCGCTGATCCAGCCCGGTGAAACCGTGGCCATGAGCGGCTTTACCGGCTCCGGGTATCCCAAGGCCGTTCCCGTCGAACTGGCCCGCCGCATCGAAGCGGTGCATGCCCAGGGCCAGCCCTTCCAGATCAGCCTGATGACTGGCGCCTCCACAGCGCCGGAACTCGATGGCGCGCTGGCCAAGGCCGATGGCATCGCCATGCGCATGCCGTTCCAGAGCGACCCGGATGCGCGCAACCGCATCAACGAGGGCAAGCTGGATTACATCGACATCCACCTCAGCCACGTGGCCCAGCACGTGTGGTTCGGTTTCTATGGCGAGATCGATACCGCCGTGATCGAAGTCTCGGCCATCCGCGAAGACGGTTCGCTGGTGCCCTCCACCTCGGTCGGCAACAACAAGACCTGGCTGGACCTGGCCAAGAAGGTGATCGTCGAGGTCAACGAATGGCAGCCGGCCGGCGTCGACGGCATGCATGACATCTACTACGGCACCGCGCTGCCGCCGCACCGCAAGCCGATTCCGCTGGTGAACGCCAACGACCGCATCGGCGACACCGCGCTGCGCTGCGACCCGGACAAGATCGTGGCCGTGGTGCGCACCAACGGCCCGGACCGCAACAGCCCGTTCAGCCCGATCGATGCGACCAGCGAGCAGATCGCTTCGCACCTGATCGAGTTCCTGCAGCACGAAGTGAAGAAGGGCCGCCTGCCGCCGAACCTGCTGCCGCTGCAGTCGGGCGTGGGCAATATTCCGAACGCGGTGCTGGCCGGCCTGGCCAAGAGCGGCTTCCGCGACCTGGCCGCGTTCACCGAAGTGATCCAGGACGGCATGCTCGACCTGCTGCGTGACGGCGTGCTGAGCTATGCCTCGTGCACCGGCTTCGCGCTGAGCCCGCAGGCCAACGAGACGTTCAAGGAGAACATCGATTTCTACCGCGAGCGCATCATCATGCGCACGCAGGAGATCTCCAACCATCCGGAACTGGTGCGCCGCCTCGGCTGCATCGGCATGAACGGCATGATCGAGGTGGACATCTACGGCAACGTCAATTCGACGCACGTGATGGGCACGCGGATCATGAACGGCATCGGCGGTTCCGGTGACTTTGCCCGCAACGGTTTCCTGTCGGCGTTCCTGAGCCCGTCCACCGCGAAGAACGGCACCATCTCGGCGATCGTGCCGATGGCCAGCCACGTGGACCACACCGAACACGACGTGTCGGTGATCGTCACCGAACAGGGCCTGGCCGACCTGCGTGGCCTGACCCCGCGCAAGCGTGCGCAGGTGCTGATCGACAACTGCGCGCACCCGGATTTCCGCCCGCAGCTGCAGGACTACTTCGACCGTGCCAGCCGCGAGAGCTACGGCAAGCACACCCCGCATCTGCTGCCGGAAGCGTTGTCGTGGCACCAGCGTTGGCTGGATACCGGCACGATGAAGAGCTGAGATCCGGAGACTCTGGTAGAGCCGGCCGCTGGCCGGCTCCCCAGAACAGCCGGCCAGCGGCCGGCTCTACCTTCACGCGGTGCGCAGCGCCGCCAGCGACTCAGCCTGCAGCCGCTCGTAGATCTCGAACTCGTCATTCACCGCCACGCCCAGCGCCTGCTCGAAGGCCTCGCGGTTGGCGTGTGCGGCATACGCACGCTGTTCTTCGCCGCCCAGGTTCGACTGGAAGATGCCCGCCGCACTGACCGGCAGGAAATCCTCATAGACGATCGGGTCGGCCGTGGCCAGGCCGGCGGCCACCAGCACTTCGGCGGGCAGATCGGCCACGCGCTCCGGCGCGGCGCGGCCAGCGTCGGTCAGCTGGTAGCGGTAATAGCCCAGTCCTTCCTGGCGCAGCGTGTCATGGTCATCCGGGAAGCTGGCGAACACCGCCTGCAGGCGCTGGCCGTAGTCGCCGCCGGTGCTGCCTTCGCCACCGGCATCGCGGGCCTGCGACAGCAGCTGGTCGTACAGCGCGCGGCCCTTCGGGGTAAGCGCAAGGCCCCGCTGTTCGATCTCGCCGAAGCGCGCGGTGTGGGTGCCGGCATCGCCACCCTCGCTGTCCGGGAAATGCACGGCTTCTTCCAGTGCCTTGAAGCTGGTCTGCCGCAACAGGATCGGGCAGGCACGGCGCGGCGGACCTTCGATCACCGCCTTGGCGGCCATGCCATGCTCGATCATCGCCGCCTGCGCCGCGTCGATATCCAGCGTACGCGGGGTCAGATGGTTGATGTGCGGGCCACGGAAGCTGACCACGTCGGCCACCAGGCGATGCGCGTTGTGCAGCGCGTGGTAGGTCGGCAGGTCGACCGTGGCATCGCCATGCCAGCGGAAGGTTTCCAGTGCTTCCTCGACGAAGCGCTCGGCATCGGCCTGCGAGAGCCCGCCGTCACGCTCGGCCTGCTCGATCAGCGCCAGCGCGCCCTCGGTGAAGATGCGGCGACGTGCAAGGATCTTTGCCGATTCGGCACGCAGCGCTTCGTCTTCGATCAGCTCCAGGCGCAGCAGCGAGGTGAACACGCGGAACGGGTTCTGCGCCAGCGCGGCGCCGGTGAGCGGGCGGAACGCGGTGGAGTGCACCGGCACGCCGGCCACCGACAGGTCGTAGTAGCCGACCGGGTACATGCCCATCACCGCGAACAGGCGGCGCAGCGTGGCCAGTTCCTGCACGGTACCAACGCGGATCGCGCCGTGGCGCTCTTCATCCAGGCGCGCACGCTCGTCGTTGCGCTGCAGCTGTGCGGCCAGCGCAGGGTCCTGGTCAAGCACCTGCGCGTTGATCCGCTCCACCAGTTCCACCAGCGTGCCGTACAGCGGCACTTCGGTGCGGTACATGCGGGACATGGCCTGCGCGAACAGGCGGCGGATCATATCAGGCGAAACGAAAGAGGCGCTCATCAGTCACTCGATTACGGGAACGGGGAACAGCTCGAACCCGTATTGTCGCCGGAGCGCGGGGCCGCGGCGATATGCAGAGCAACATGAAGGAAATCGGTAGTGCCGGCCGCTGGCCGGCAACCTCCGGATGCCTGGAAGGATGCAGTTGCCGGCCAGTGGCCGGCACTACCGCTTGAGCTGGCGCCTCAGGGTGGCATCCAGGGTGATCGGCCGGTCCCAGTGCTGGTAGCTGGCCACGATGGCATGGCGCACGGCGCGGTAATGCAGGTTGTCCGGCTTGGCCGGCATGCGCTTCACCACCGCCTCCCAGCCGCCCTCCGGGTCCTGGCTGAAGGCGCGCACGCTGTCGCGACAGGTCTGGCCGCTGGCCTTGGCCCAGAAGCAGGCGAAGTAGATATCCCCGGCCTGCCAGCCATGGGTGGTGAACAGCGCGCTGATGTAACCGCGCGGCACCTCGGCATAGCGCGACACTTCGTCGAGGAAGGCGTCGGGGTAGCGTTCGGCGTAGTGGTTGATGTCCTGCAGCTGGGCATCGACCCAGCGGTCACCGGTTTCCACCGTGTAGGCCGCCGAACGCTTGGCGGTCTGCTGGGCCAGCACGATGGCCGGCACCAGCAGCAGGGACAACAACAGCGCGCAGTCGGACGTTCATGCCACGATTCTGCCGCAGCCGCCGGGTCCTGTCAGGCCGCCGCCGAGGCCTTGGCCTCGATCGCGGCCAGTGCGGCCGGCCAATCATGGGCGGTATCGGCAGTGACCATGCGCGGTTCGTCGTCGGCCACGCCGTGCTGGGTCTCGTGGGCCCAGGTCACCGCGTACGGGGTATGCACGCCCCAGCCACCCAAGGTCACCACCGGCTCGATGTCCGAGCGCAGCGAGTTGCCGACCATCACGAAGCGCTGCATCGGCAGGTCGAATTCGGCCAGCACGCGGGCGTAGGTCTCCGGGTCCTTCTCGGAGACGATCTCGATGCGCGGGAACAGCTCGGCCAGGTTGGCGACCTTGATCTTCGCTTCCTGGTGGAACAGGTCGCCCTTGGTGATCAGCACCACTGGATAATCTTCGGCGATCGCAGCGACTGCTTCACGCACGCCGTCGATCAGCTCGACCGGGTGGCGCAGGGTGTCGTGGCCGATGTCCAGGATGCGCTGGATGTCCTTGGCCTCGATGCGCTGGCCGGTGATGTCGATGGCCGCTTCGATCATCGACAGCGTCATGCTCTTCACGCCGTAACCGAAGGTGCCCAGGTGGCGCTGCTGCACTTCCAGCAGGTGGCGCGCGGTCTGCGTGTCATGCACGTCGACGTAGCGCGACAGCAGGTCAAGATAATCCTGCTCGGCCTTGCGGTAGTAGTCCTCGCTCTTCCACAGCGTATCGTCACCGTCAAAACCGACCAGGCCGATGGCGCGCGACGGCGCAGGCGTGGGGGTGTTCATCGCACAAGGATACAGGGGTGCTGGTGACGATAAAAACCCGGGCGGCCGCAGCCGCCCGGGTCCCCATGCACCGGTCTTCCCGAATCAGGCGTGGATCAGCGGCCCTGCGCCGCGCCGGCACCTGCACCGGCCTGCTGGGCGGCCACGTAGGCCTTGTACTCGTCGGCGCTCAGCTCGCCGTCCTTGTTGGTATCGGCCTGGTCGAACACCTGGGCCAGGCCTGCGTTCACCTGCGCCTCGGTCTTGCTGATGGTGCCGTTGCCATCGGTATCGATGCTGGCCCAGGTCTGGCCACCGCCATTGGCCTGTGCCGAAGCCGCTGCGGCCGCGTTGGTCGCCTGGTCAGCCGCCTGCCCTGCCTGTGCCGCCGACTGCTGCGCCTGCGCGGCCTCGTTCTGTGCCTGCGCGGCCTGCTGCTTGGCCGACTGGGCCATCGCCGGAATGGCCAGCACGCTGCCGGCGGCGACGATCAGGGCGATCAGGGGCTTGCGGTTGCGAATAGTCATCAGGGGTGTCTCCTACCAATTGGGTGGTGTTGCGCGGCGTGTTGTCTCCGCACGGCACCTACCCTGCCACCGCGTTTCTGAATCGATTTTGCCCCGCGACCGGCGTCAACACGCACGATTAACCACTCGCCTACGCGCATGCTTTAGCGCGGTGGTTAGCACGAAGTGAGTGGCTCATAAGCTGCGCATTCAGCGCTGCCTGATTTAACCGGCAGCGAACAAAAAACCTGCGTCAGTCGACGTTCTGAGCCGATGACCGCGAACTGAACACCACCCAGCCGAGGGCAACACCGGCGAGCGCGCCGGCGATTTCCAGCACCACGCGGCTGCCGAGTTCGTTCGGATCGTGGATGGTGGCGAGGAAAAGGCGCGCATACAGGGGCGACTCCAGACGCACGATGCCCATGTAGAACAGCTTCCAGGCATCGATGCCGGCGGAGATGATCACGGCGATGACGCAGGACCAGCCGATCGCGTGGCCAACCGTCCAGTGCAGGAGCCGGCACAGCTGCGACCACAGGAAGTACACCAGCAGCCCGACCAGCAGGGCAATGGCGCCCGCTTCGAGGGTACCGAGCAGGCCGAAGTGCAGGGGAAGGTTCATCGGGTGGGCAGGGATGAAGAGGCGGCCAGTGTAAGGGATCTGCCTCGGACCCAATCCGTTAGCCCCGGTAGATCCACGCCATGCGTGGATGAATCCCCATCGAAATCGAATACTCCGATGATTGAACGAAAGGCGTCCACGCATGGCGTGGATCTACCGTGTCGACCAAGGTCGACACCTACCAACAGCAGCGCCCCTCCGCCGATGTCCCTACCGCACGGGGACGTCGTATGCGGTGCCCGGGTCCGGTTCGGGCTGCAGGGTGTAGTGCCACCACTCCTGCGGATAGTTGACGAAACCACGGCGTGCCATCGCCTGCACCAGCTGCTTGCGATTCGCCTGCTGCGCAGCACTCAGCCCGCTCGTCTGCGTATGCGCGCGTGGCCCGAAGAAATCGAAGTCGGTGCCCATGTCCAACGGCGTACATGCACCACTGCCGCAATCCAGCAGCCCCAGATCCACCGTGGCACCGCGGCTATGGCCGGAGCGCTCGGCGATGTAGCCGTCGGCCAGCAGCCGTGGCTTGTCCAGATCCGGGTACTGCAGAGCCTTGCGCGAGCGCTCGCGCGGATCGTTCACCCAGGCCATGAAGGCCTGCACCGAGCGCACCGGCCGGTAGCAGTCGTAGAGGCGCAGGCCAAAGCCATCCGCGCGCAGGTCCTGTTCCACCTGTGCCAGTGCCTTCGCCACCGGCGCCAGCAGGTAACAGGACGGCCCCTCGTAACCCGGCACGCGCGCCGGTGAAGTTGTTGGCGCCGGCGTAGCGGATGTCCATCTCGATGCCTGGCGACAACGTGCGGATCTCCACGAATCCGGCGCTGGCGGCATCGGTGGCCGGCGAAACACGCGGCGGCTCAGCGGCGCTGGCGCTCGCTGCCAGGGCAGTCGCCAGTACGAGTGAAATGCAGGTCCTGGAAGTCATAGCTGAAGTCGATGTCCGGGTCGATGGCACGCAGGTCCAGTGTGGGCGGCGCACCGTCACCGGGCTGCAGCCAGGCCTGTGCGTCTTCGCCCAGCGTATCCCAGCGCAGCAGCCAACGCCCCTGCAACTGCAGCACCGTGGCCTGCAGCCGGGGCGACTTGTCCACGCTGAAGCGCAGGCCGTCCGCGCCCGGGCACAGTGAGGCCGGGCCCAGCCACGGATCGCGGTAACGGCCCTGCCAGTGCGGCAGATCCGTGCGGCTCGTCTCCTGCGCCGCAACGGTGGACGGCCGCGAATGGCCGGTCGCCGCCCGCGTTGCCTGGTCTGCCTTCAATTCGGCCAGGTACTCCATCGCAGGCCGCGCATCGTCCGCTGCGGTGAAGCGCTTCAGCGCGGCCTGCATCAACGCGGTACGCGCATCCTCGCCTTCGCCATTGATCAGCATCACCACACCCACCTTGCGGTCGGGCAGCAGCGCCAGCGACGAGTACATCCCTGACAGCGTGCCGGTGTGTGCCACCTTCCACTGCCCATCCATGTCAGACACGCGCCAGCCATAGCCGTAGCCGTAGAAATGCGCGTTGTCCCAGCGCCGCTGGCGCTCACCCAGCGGCATCGGCACGTGTAATGTCCACAACGTGCGGCGCTGTTCACTATCCAACCAATCCTGCACCACGGCAGGATCAAGCAGTACCTGCATCCAGCGCGTCATGTCGCGCAGCGAACAGCGGATGCCTCCGGCAGCCATGGAAGGCAGGTCCGGGCTGATGGCACCGTCAGCGTTCACCACCTCATTGCGATCACGACGCCAGGCATGTGGCTGCGCGACGTTGCCTACGCGCTTCACCGACCAGGCCCCCACCTGGCAGCGCGTCATGCCGAGTGGTTCAAACACCTGCTCGCGCATCAACTGGTCGTACGATTTGCCACCGGCCGCAGCGGCCACTTCGCCGGCCACCACATACATCAGGTTGTCGTAGGCATAGTGGCTGCGGAAGCTGCTGACCGGCTTCAAGTGCGCCAGTCCGGCAATGATGTCGGCGCGGGTGAACGTGTTCGGCTCCGGCCACAGCATCAGATCACCGGCGCCCAGACCGAGACCGCTGTTGTGGATCAGCAGGTCGCGCACCTGCATCTGCTGGCCCACCCATGCGTCATGCATGCGGAAGCCCGGCAGGTGCCGCCGCACCGGGTCATCCCAGCGCAGCTTGCCCTGCTGCACCAGCCGCGCCAGCAACGCGGCGGTCATCGCCTTGCTGTTGGAGGCGATCTTGAACAGCGTGTCCTCGTCGATGCGGCCGCCATCACCGCGCGCCCTCGGCATGGCGATAGACCACGTGCCCATTCTCGACCACCGCCATGGCCAGCCCGGGCAGGTGCTTATGCTGGACCACGGCGGCGACATCGGCATCGATGGATGCGGTATCGACCGCCGAAGCGGAGGGTGCGGCCAGTGCCGCTGCGAGGATCAGCAGATGATGCATGCACGCTTCCCTTCCAATGCCCGCGCCGCCCACACGGACGGCACGGGATGCAGCCTCAGAAATTCCAGGTCACCACCAACTGTGTATAGCGCGGAGCCTGCCAGCGCGTCCCGGTGGCGAACGTCGCCTCGCGGTACTGGCCGGGCTGCGCTTCATAGCGCTGGTGCACGTTGATGGTCTTCTGATTGTTGAACAGGTTGTAGACCGACAGCCGTGCGCTGAGGTCGATGCCTTCCACCGGCAAACGCCACGTCACATTGGCGCCCATGGTCCACGTCCATGGCAGGCGACCGAACGCGCCGCGCGGACTGTACTCGAACTGTCGCTGGTTGTATGGGCCGGAGCAGTTGGCCACGCACAGCCAACCGGTGCCACCGCCACTACCTTCACTGGAGGTACTGCCACCGGCGATGGAGTCGTTTGGCCACATCACGCCATACGCAGTGATCGGGCCACCGGACTGCACCTGCAACGTGGTGCCGAAGGACCATTGCTTGTTCAGTGCGTACGCAGCTCGCAGCTTGAACTGGTGGCGGAAGTCGTTGAACAGTACGCCGTAGCGCTCGTTGGTGGCGGGGTGGTCCCAGAACTGGACCATGCCGGTATCACCGTAGTTGGTATCGGAGTTCACTGGTCCTTCGAAGTTGCCTTCACTCTTCGACCACAGGTAGGACGCGTTGAACATCCACTTCTCGTCCCATGCACGGTCGATCTGGAACTCCAGCGCCTTGTAGGTACGCTTGGGCTTGGAGTAACCGATCACCTCGCCACTGCCGCCCTTTCGATAGCCGCTGTTGGCGGTGTCGATGGTGATCCAGCCTTCGTTGGCGCAACCGATGCTCTTGTCGCCCCAGATCGTCAGGCTCTCGCCCGGGTTGGCGATCGGCCACAGCGTGCTGGGGGTCGGGCCGCACGGGGTGTAGTTGATGCGGATGTCATCCAGAGCGCGGGTCATGCGCCGGTAGGTGGCGTTGACGCCCCAGGACCACGCCTGGTTGATCATGTTCTGGAAGCCCAGGATGTACTCGTCCTGGTAGACCGCCTTGAGATCGCGGTCCACGCTCTGGCGCAGGTCGGCACCGCCGGTGTTCATGCGGGTGTCGGTCGGCCCGATCTGCTGGCCGACGATCGGTGCCATGTACGGCGAGCCTGTCGGCGAGGTCTTCTGTTCCCAGCCATTGAGCACGTAATAGCTGTATTCGTCGGTGAGACCACCGGCGAAGTTCACGTTGATGTTGTTGGTAACCGGCAGGTAGTAGCGGCCGGCGTTGCCGAAGAGCTTGGTGCTGCCATCACCGCGCATGTCCCACGAGAAGCCCACACGCGGCGCGACCAGGTCGTCCATCTTGATGAACGCCTTGCCGGCGGCGGTGCGGTTTTCGAAACGGTCCCAGCGCACGCCGAGGTTGAGCATCAGGTTCGGAGTGATGTTCCAGATGTCTTCCACGTAGAAGGCATTGGCTTCAGTCTCGAACGTGCCTCCCGACTTGCGGTTGCGCGCACGCAGCATTTCGGTAACGCCTGCTGGCACGTAGGCATTGGCACCGTCCCAGACTTCGTCGCCAGGTCGCGCTACGTAGGCCGTGTAGCTCAACTCGGTCGGACCGGGGTAGCGGGTGGACTGCTTTGTGGTCATCAGCTCACGGTCGACACCGAAGCGTAGCAGGTGATCACCCAGCTGCCATTCGAAGTCCAGTCGCGCCACGTCACGGGTATCGTCACGCTCGGCCACTGCCGTGCCGGTGGGGTGGCAGCCTGCGCGCAGGCCCTGCAGCTTGCCCAGGCGCGGGCCGTAGGTGCTGTCGGTGAACACCGGGCTGCACGCCTGATCCAGCGACGAATTGGTGAACGCACGCTGGTTGTTCTGGCCGACCATGGCGCGGGCGGTGAAGTTCTGGCCGAAGTGGCCGGTATAGGTGGCCGACCAGTTGCGACCACCCGTCTCGGTGACCGAATCACCGCCCCATGCACCGAGCTGGTCTGCGTTCCAGTTGTAGCCATACGAGGCGTTGGTGACGTCACCTTCGTCGGAGAACGCCAGCAGTGCCAGGCTGTGGTTGTCGTTGATGTTCCAGTCCAGCTTGGTGCCCCAGAAACCGTTGCCGGAATCATTCTTGAACCAGGTACTGCCATCGGACGAGGTGTTGTGCCCTTTGTCACTGCGGTCTTCATACATCGCGAACAGGAACAGCTTGTCCTTGATGATCGGACCGGAGCCCCACACGTTGGTCTTCAGGAACGAGTTGTTGTCGCGGCTGCCATACGAATGCGGGGTTCCATCACGATGGAAGTGGTCGCCGCCGCTGGAGCGCCATGCACTGGGTTCAGCGGTGACTTCCACGCCGCCTTCGAACTCGTTGCTGCCCGAACGGGTCACCGCATTGATCACGCCACCGGTGGAGCGGCCGAACTCGACCGAGTATCCGCCGGTCTTGACCTGAAACTCCTTGAAGAAGGCGAACGGCGCGGTACTGAAGCCGCGACGGGTGTACATGTCGGTGACATTCAGGCCATTGATGAAGACGGCATTTTCAGCCACCGACGAGCCGGCGAAGGACAAGCCACCAAACGACGAGTTGCCGCCGACCACGCCAGGCGCCATCAGTGCGACCGCAGACAGGTCCTGCGCCACAGGAAGGCGCGAGATTTCCTGTCGATTGATGTTGAAGGATGTTTCGGTGGAATAGACATCCACGCGATTGACCACGCGTGTGCCGACCACCTGCAGTGCATCGAGATTGGTGACGCCGCCGCCGCTTGCCAGATTGACCGTGGTGGTGCCGCCGATCGCGACGCTGACAGCAACCTGATCACCCAGCTTCTGGCCATCACGGCTGAGCTGCAACTGGTAGTCGCCCACCGGTAGCTGGCCCAGGCGATAGCTGCCATCGGCACCGACCGTGACAGAGCGGGTCAGGCCCGTGCTGTTGCTGACCACGGTCACCTGATCACCGGCGGTGGCGCGGCCCGCCACCGCGCCGCTCACGTTCTGCGCCATTGCGGTGCCGGGCAGCATCACGCCCAGACACGCCCCAAGGGCGACGCACAACGCCGCCCGCTTGTGTAACGGCGCGCGATAAATCGCCCGCCATAGGTGAGATAAACGGTGGGGCGCCAATGTTGCGCCCACCGGAATGAAATTGCACGGGACGTAACCCGTCCCGTGCGCCTCTGCCAACCTACCAGGTCGTGAAGATCAGCTCCCTCCGCTGGACCGCCTGCCGGCCAATCGTGTAGCGGATCGGTACCACCCGGTCCCTGAACTGCCCGAACACCTTCCGCATGGCCGGGTGATCGTTGATGGTCAGAATGGCCGCGCCGCGCAGACTCGCCATCTGGCTGGCCAGCTCCTCGTACTGCTCCATGCCGAAGGGCGTTCCATATCCCTCGGTCTCCCAATACGGGGGGTCGAGGAAGAACAGGGTATCGGCTCCGTCGTACTTGGCCATGCACTGCTGCCAGGCCAGGTGCTCTATGGTCACCTTGTGCAGCCGCAGGTGCGCCGCGCTCAGATCCTCTTCGATCCGCAACAGGTTCAGGCCTTTGCCACCCCGACCGAAGCCTGGCGTCTGGCCTGTGGCCTTTCCGCCCCAAGCCAGGCGCTGTAGGTAGTAGAAGCGTGCAGCCCGTTGGATGTCCGTGAGGGTGTCAGGATGCTGGAGTTGGCACCACCGGAACATTTCCCGGCTCGTCAGCGCCCATTTGAACTGGCGGACGAACTCCTCCAGGTGGTTGGCCACCACCCGGTAGAGACGCACCAGCTCGCCGTGGCAGTCGTTGAGCACCTCAGCCCTGGCTGGCTCTCTGGCGAACAGAAGAGCGGCGCCGCCGGCGAAGGCCTCGACATAGGTCCGGTGAGGGGTATCGGCTACCAGGGGCAGCAGGTGGGGCAGCAGGCGGGTCTTGCCGCCTGGCCAAGGGAACAGCGTGGTCGTCTTCATTCTCAGCCTCTGCGATGAGCATCGGCGAGGCTTACCTCCCCCGCGCGGGGAGCAGGGCCTCGGCCAAAAGCACGCGGGCTGTACGCGTGTGTTGCGGTGCCAGGCCGACAGTTGCAGCTGTCGGCCTGGCGCCCTGTTCTAGAGCTGCAGGAAGTCGCTCAGGGCCGAAGCGATCGCTTCGGCTCCGGTCGAGTTGGGGTGGACGTTGTCGAACACCAGGCCGCGATCGCTCTGCCGGGCCCAGCTGCGGCCCAGCGCCACCCGCAGATCGAGGAAGTGCCAGTTGTAGTCCGCCGCGATGTTGCGCAGCGCGGCCGCCTTGGCGTCGTATCCGTAGATCCCACCCAAGGCCCTGCCATCGTTGGGGACGAAACCGACGCACAGACAGCCATCAGAGGTCGCCGAGGCCGCCTTCACCACCGCCTCCAGATTCGCGTACCACATGCCTGGGTCAGTGCCGGCGGTGGTGTCGTTGATCGTGCATATCACCACGGTGAAGTCAGGCCGCAGGGCCGACAGCATCGGCCGGTGATTCCAGGGCTGACTGGCGACGATCAGGTCCGCAGACTTGGCCGCGCAGTAACCGCCCACCAACGCCACCGGGCTGGCGCTGCCATCGAAGGTCTCGATACCACAGACGAAGGCGTCGCCGCCGCTACCGACGCCGACCTCGATGTAGTGGGTGCCGGCGGACACCGTGTAGTCCTTCGACACCAGCGACGCAGCCGCGTCCTGTGACACGGTATCGACCAAGCTCCCGTCGACGTAGATGCCCACCGCCGTGTTCAGGCCGGAAAGGGTCGGATACCACACCCGGAAGCTGGAGAACGCGCCTGCAGGCGTGAACCGCAACTTTCCCGTGCTGCCGCCGGCCGCCTTCAGGTGGCGCCCGCCGAAAATCTGGGAGACGGTGGAGTCCGGTGCCCAGCCCGTGCCCAAGGTGATGCGCGGGTCGTAGCTGGCCAGCCCGGTATTGGCCAGGGTGACGTTCTGCTCGCCGAAGAAGCTGTCGGTACGAACACCCTTCTTCACCATGAAGCGCCGCGCCAGGCTGGTTGTTGCCGCGCCAACCAGACCATCAGCTCCCGTTCCCGAGCCTTGGCCGGCGACATTGGAGTCGCCCACGATGGCCAGACGCGCCGGATTGGTCGCGCCGCGCGCCTTGGCGGCCTGCCACTTGGCTGTACTGCCGACGCGGGTAGCCTGGCTCGCGCCGGCATCGCCAAGCGTGGCCAGCAGCTGCCCCACAGTCAGGCGAATGTCGTTTCCAGGCGACACCGTGCCGCCACCGACGGCGGCGCCGCCCTCCGGCGCCGTGCCGGGAATGATCACGCTGCTGGCCAGGGTCTGCAGCTGCGGTTTTGAGCTGAATCGAGCCATCGTTCTTATCCTTGGTAGGCAATGCCGGCCTGGTCGACGTAGGTGTCGCCGGCCTCATCGGTGTACTCGCTCGTCGGGTCGAGCGATTCGAAGTAGAAGCCCGTGAAGAGCCCAGGGCCGCCCTGGCTGCCACGGAAATAGTTGACGCCGACCCGGCCGGCGGCTTGATGGGTGCTGTCCGAGCGGGTCAGGACAACGGTGCCGTCCAGGCGGCGGACGGTCAGTGTCGAACCGATCAGCTCCACCTCCAGCCACACCACCACCTCGCTATCCGTGATGCCTGGCACCTCGACGAACTGCAGCTGCTGGAAAGACCCGGAGGCCGCGTTGGAACCTCGCCCAAACTCGACGCCAAACGAGGTGGCGCTGCGACGGCCGACGCCCAGGATGTAGGCGTAGGTGTCGTTGGTGACCTGCCAGCTGGTAGTGCGCAGCAGCAGGCCCACGTTGTCCGTGCGAACGCCGGTACCGGCCGGGATCACGAATCCGACCAGGGCACGGCAATCCTTGGCGGCCGGCACGCTCTCAAAGCGCGCCCTTGAAGCGGTGCCGGTGCTGCCGCACTGCAGGTTCAAGCGCCCTGCCTGCACCGACAGGCCCGACCCAGCCGGCCCGAACAGCGTCATCTGGGCGGTGTTGTCGACCTCTGCCCACAGCTGCCCCCGATCGAAGACGTGCAGCCGCGAACGGCGCTCCACGGAGCCCAGCGCATCGGTGGCGGTAATCACCGCATTGAAGGCGGTCACGATGGGGTTCCTCCCAGGGTCGAGTCGCTGCCGGTCTGATCCACGTCCAACGAGACCCCTGGCGGCAGGCCGGTTGCCGACCAGGTCACCGGGCTGGCCTCGGTGCCCCGCTTGAAGTGAAGGCTGTACGGGCCATAGGCCCGACCGCGAACCAGCGCGATCGGCAGTGCCGGCATCTCCAGCAGGCGTGCGGGGAAGTCCGAGGGCTTTGCCGGCGGCGTGAAGGGCTCCCAATACACGGCTGCACCGGCATGCACCTCGACGCCAGCCAGGCCCGCATACAGCCGCTCGGCGGTCAGGGTCGTGTTGCTGGCCAGCGACAATGCCGTCTGGCTGAGGTTGACCGCTGCTGCAGGCAAGGTGCTCTCATCGACCAGGCGGCCATCCTTGAAGATACGGGCCACGCCGCCGCGCCTGGAGATCGCCAGGTGCGACCAGGCACTGTTCGGCAGTCGGTTCTCCGCCAGTGCAAGGACCGCATCATTGAAGAGGCGCACGTAGTTGCCGCCCGTGAACACGTCCAGGCCAACCTGCATCGGGTTGGTCAGCTGCTCGCGGCGCAGGTAGAGGCCGCCATTGGTCGTGTTCGGGCCGATTTGGAACAGGCGCGCGTAGGTGTCGCTTGGGGCCGCATCAGGGCGTATCCACATGGCCACGCTGAAGTCGGCCGTACCCAGACTGGCCTCCAGCTCCTGCCGCAATCCGGTGCCATTGAAACGCACCGAGGCACCGCCGGCGTATGGCGACTGCGTGGGGTCCAGCACCGGCAGGTTGGAGGAGCTGACCGCCACCGTGCGACCACCGGCCTCCTGGTAGCCGGTCTGCATCGGGAAGCTGCTGCGCATGGTCGACAGCGCAATCTCCGTCTCGGCAAAGCCCACATTGCCCGCCGCATCCTGACCCTTGACCCGGATCGGGTAGTAGCCCGGCGCGCCACCCAGCGGAATCCCTTCGATCCGACCGGCGGTGGTGTTCAGGCTCATCCCCGCAGGCAGCACGCCCTGATCGATCGACCACTCCACGCCCTCGGCCTCCGTGGTGAACACCAGCGAGGCGGTGGAGTTGTTGGCACCACGCCAGGCGCTGATGCTGAAATCCAGTTGATAGACACGACGGAACAGCAGCTCCACCGACTGCCAGCTATCCAGCCCGTCGCGCCGGGAGCTGAGCAGCACGCGGTTGCGCTCGACCAGCTGGCCGGCCGGCACAGTGAACGAGGCACCCACCAGGTCCGGGTAGGAGACAACCAGGGCGCCGGAAGCGGCGTCATACACGGTTACGGTGTAGGTGGTGCCTGGCTCAGGCCCAATGCTGGCCATGCCGGTATCCACCAGCTGGTCCGCCTGCGCCACGCGATCGCGATGGGCCCAGCTCAAAACAGCGTCACCGACGACGTCCTCTGGGTACAGCTCGCCGTTAATATGCACGTCCGCCGGCGGATACGGCCGGGCCTGGCGATCCTCCATCTCGACCACCAGATCCTGCGCGTCGGCCAGGTCCGTCAGCGCCGACGCGCCACGGGTGAGCAGCTTGGCGTGGACGGTGTCACCGCCGACGTACTCGGTGGTGTCGGTCGCAAAGTCGGTGAGGAACAGCACGCGGGCGCCCGGCGCGTGCAGATGAGGCACCGTGTCGGCGCAGGCACGGCCCAGCGTGAGGGTCATCGCAGCCGCGTCAATGGCATCCACGCGGCAAATCTCCGCGCCAACCAGGGCGATATCGCCCACGGCCACCGAGCCCAGATCCAGCGGATCGGTCAGGGTGAAGCTCTCGGTGCGATAGCCGGCTTCTTCGACCAAGGCAGCGCTTGCGCACCAGTCACCCCGGCCGCGATAGCTGTACTCCGCCCCGCCAGCCTGAGCCATCAGGCGGAAGTACTGCCCCACCGTTGGTGGCGCTGAGGCTGCCAGCAGGAAAGAGACGTCACTGCTGAGCTGTGCCAGGTCGGCCGCACTGAGCTGCGAGACCAGCACGACGTAGGGCACCTCCATCGCCACCTGGTGCGGCGAAACGGTCGGCGCCGTCGACGGCGGCTTCCCGCCTGGCTCAGTTCCGACATAGACCGAATTGGGCTGGCTGTAGACGTCCTCACTGCAGCTGAAGGTGATGGCGCCGGACTTCAGGGTGCCGCCACGCTTCTCGCCCATCAGACACACCATGTCGGCGATGCCCCGCTTGGGCGCCTGCAGGCGGAAGTAGCTGCCCGGTGACCACGTGCGGGCCACGGGCGTGGTGGTCAGGTCGAACTTGCGCAGCGAGGTGGCCTTGGCACGCAGATTGCGGGCGCCGATCTTCAGGGCCAGATCCACGTTGGCGACCTCGCCGGAGCGATCCTCCTTCTCCGAGACCACACTGCCAAAAGCCTGGATCGCGCCCAGCGACTGCAGTGCGGGGGTGGTGCCGATCGCGTTCTCGACTGGGTCGAAGTACTTCACGAACAGCTGGTTGCAGGCGTTGTCCATCGTGGCGGGCTCTTCGGCCCAATCCAGGATGTCGTCGTCGGTCAGCACCGGAAGCTCGTCCAGAACGTACTTCCCGCGCGGCACGTTCAGGCGATACCGACCATCCATGCCCTGCACGAGCACGGCCCCTGCAGCATCACAGATCCGTTGCTGGTACTGCTCGATGGACTCCTTATCTGGATCATAGATCGGGCACAGGCCCATTCCCTCTTCGAAGAAGACATCCGCGGCTGCGCGGAAGCTGGCATCGTCGATCACCGAGATGGGTTCGGCCCCCATGCTTTCGTGGGTAATGCTGTCGTACAGGATGTGGGCGGCATTCATCCCGACCAGCGGCACCTTGGCATCCAGGCTCTCCACTCGCGCCGTCAGCCACTGGCTGGGCGCATCCTGCAGGCCATCGATCGTCAGCGCCTGCAGCCTGACGGTCGCATTGCTGGCCACTTCGACATTCAATGGCGCGCCGTCGAGGATCAGGCGCGAAGACTCAAAATTGGGGGTGTAGTTCAGGTGGTACGTCGCCGGCGGATTGCTGATCTCCAGGCGATACACGTTGTGATTGGGCAGGATGCTTCCCGAACCCGTGCCGCCCTTGATGAAGCTGGGCGAGCCTGGCATCGGGAAACCACCGCTGTAGTACTTGGTCTCGACCGAGCCGCTGATCCGCAAGCCGACCTGGAAGATCGTTGCGCCGGTGCCATTGAGGGTGAAGCTGTCCTCGCTATCGCCAGGCACTGTGCAAAACGAACCCTGCATATCGATGCAGGGCAGGCTCCAGGACACGGAGCGGAAGCCGGAAACGACCTCACTTGCATCCTTGTCGAGCAGGATCTTCACCTTCTCCGGATACCAGCACACGCCATCCTGCCAGCCTTCCTTGATCCGGCGCAGGACGAAGCTGGGCGACTTCGGATAGGGGGTGAAGGCCGACCACCTTCCGCCCTTGAACAGGACAGTGACCAGCCCACGATAGGCGCCGTGCGCAGCACCGAGATTCGGCGGAAGCCAGGGATTGATCTGCTGGTCCTCGCGGCCGAACATGATCTCAGCCTCGCCCTCGATGCCGCCTTGCTCATCCTCACCGCCGAACAGGTTCTCGGCGTGAATCCAGATCGACCCGTTGGACGTGACCACGCCAGCCCATGCCGTTGCATCATCCACGTCCCACTGCACGAACTCATCCACCGGCCCCTGACACAGGCCGAAAAGCAGCTTGAGCTTGTACCAGTAACCAACGGTCTTCTTACCTCCGCCGCCCATCGCTGGCCTCCATTCGCTGAGCGTGCGCAACCAATGCCAGGGCCAGGCCATCACCTGTAGCGACCAGCCTCTCGGCCTCGATACCCTCCTTACGGAACGCATTCCAATCCAACCCATGCGCGGCAAACCAGTCCCTACCGCCACGCGAGCAGAAGCCTGGCTTGTTGCCGAAGCCCGGAATCGTGCGCAAGTGCTCAAGGGTTACGATCATTTCTTGCCGCCTCCCTTGCGGATCTTGTCGGTACCGGCCGACCGCCACGCAAGTACCTGCGGCTCGGAGATCCGCACAGTTCCATAGATGCGCTTCACGGCGGTGCCTTCTTCGGTGGTGGGGATATCGGGCGTCTGCACTTCCGGCTTGGTCTGGTTCGTCCGGGCGAGCAGCGCACTGATCAGCATCGATACGATCATGATGATCAGCTGCACCCACCACACAAAGGCCTGCTGCGGCTCCCGTTGCGGGAAGGGCGAACGGAACTGATTCACCAGTAGCACGAGGCCGCCTAGGGCCAACGCAAGCGCCATGACGCGCCGCGCAAGAGCACCGGACTCCGTGTCATGCCACCAGTACCTGAGACGCCACCCATACACATACAAGAGCCGACGCAGGCCGCGCCGAGGTTGTTGCCGATCAGTGCTCACCATGAGATCCGGTGTCCGTCAAAGGGGTTCTCCACGTTCAACTGCGGCTGGCCGCCATAGTTGGGCGTGTTCTGGAAGTAGCTGCCGCAGTCGGCGAATGTGTGTGCACACCCAGGCGCGACCGTGACCGTCAGACCCGCAGCCAGTTCAGGACCGGGGTAGTTGAGGGTGATGGTGTCGCCGGCGTGCGAGTTGATCGTCCGCGTCTCCGCCAGGCCGTTGCTGCGCGCCCAGACCATGACCCCGCCTTCCAAGCGACCAGCGGGGAACGCGGCAAACGCAGCTGAGCGCAAGGTGGCACCACCCACGGAAGCCAGCACGGCCTCCACAGCGTGATCCGACATCGCTACCCCACACCGATACAGCGCCTTCCAGCAGCCCCGGGTGAACCGGCCCGTATTGCCCCGGAAACCCTTGCGGGAGTTATTACGCTCGCAGGTCAGGGTCAGGGTGGTGTCAGTGAAGCGCGGTGATACCACCTGGCCCGTCCACTCGATCACCGCCTGCAGGTCCGGGTCGTTGCTGTGGACCTTCATGCACACAACGGAAACCCGGCCGCTTGGCGCATAGGGCCGAAAGATACGGCCGAACTCCTGCGTCACCGGCAGCTCGGCAGCGGCCGGATTCAACAGGAACGGCATCTTGATGGTCAGCTTGTTCTGCGATCGCTCGCTGGTTTCATTCACAGCACTGCGCTCGATGCCGGGCGCCGAGCGATAGAGCCTTGCACCATCCCCATTACCGATCATCATGTCGCGCGCCGGATGCGAACCGGTACGCGTTGCCCTGCAGGGTGAACAGGAACAGATGGACAGGGCGGGCCAGGAAGCGGCTGGTCTCGAAGGCCTCAAACATGGGGAACCACCGAAGCAAAGCCGAGGGTGCAGGTAGCGACACCATCGGCGTCGGTGGCGTGTCGAATCTCGACCTGGTCGCTGGCGAGCGTGGCCAGGCTCATGATCTGGACGGCCCGAACCCGCGACGCCGAAACGCTGATGTCCAAGGGCGCATCCAGGGTGATCACCTCGACGTCGTTGGAGGCCACCGAGCCAGTAATGCGCCGATGAATGGCGGTGCCGTCCAACAGCTCGATGCGCAGGTCTCGACGCCCAGGCGCCTGCGCACCGAACAGCGCATAGCCCGCCCATTCGATGGGGATCTCGATGGCGCCCACGGCCAGATCGGCGGTGATGCGCAGATCACTGGTGTAGGACGGCAGCCATATAGGCGTGGACCGGCCGCACAGGGTGTACGCCAGAGAGCGCAGCCAGCTGTGCTCTTCACGCCCGAACAGCTTCCATTGTGTGCTTTGCGATCGGAAGGCGAAGTCTGCAAGGGGCACGGTAAGCGGTGCAGCGCTGTCGTTGTCCAATACCTCTCGCAGGCGGGCATAGCTGGCCTTCGGTTGATCAGTCCAGTCTGCCCAACGGTTCAGGACCGGCGTGCCCAGGTAGAGCGGCAGGTCGACCAGGTTGGGCCATTGACAGACGTCAAGCACATCGAATGTCAGTGACCGGGCGCCGGCATTGTCATGCCATAGCGCCTCTTCAGCGCTGTCCTGCAGCTGAGCCACTCGCAGGGGATACAGCACGGTTCCAGCTGGCCATGTGCCAACAGTGGCGGCGGCAAGGGACAGCCCTTCACCTTCCACCGAGGACACCGTCACCACTTCCCAGCGGTTGACCGCTGCCCACAGCAGGGCCTTTCCGCCAGCGAAGAAATCAAACCCATTGGTTCGGCAGGCAATCTCGACCGATCCTACGGGCAATCTCGCGGGAATGAGCTGCGCATCCGGCCAGATGGGGACGAGCCAACGACCACCGTGGCCAGCGAGCAGCATGTCGACGACCCGGCGCTGCTGGCCCTCACACTTCACAGAGAACTCAAAGGACCGACGCGGATCAGAGCGATACGAACAATGCTGGGAGACACCAGATGCCGATGCCTGCATGTAGTTGGTGGCCCACGACAGCGTCTCGGTAATGGTGTCCGACCAGTCAGCAGGAACTGGAAACACGCGGGGGCCGGTAGCGGAGAAAGACATCGTTACCACTCCGACTGGATCGCAGCGCCATTCCGGCTGGCCGTCATTACTACCGCTTGCTCAAACGCTGGATGCGAGGCCAACTTCTGGACCAGCTCATCCTGATCCTGCAGAAGGTAGACACGCATGTTCTTCGGAGTCGGAGTCCCGGCCGGTGCCACCGAGCTGAAGACCGGCTCCCGCTGCAGCGAGGGCATCTGGCTGACTAGGCCACCGTCGGCAAAGGCATAAGCACCCCAGCGCCGGACGGCATCCATGCCGATGGCGTTGAACGCGTGCAGGAATGCCAGTGCACCCGGCTGCCGGACCACCTTGGCCCGGGCTACGAATTCACCATTGGAGAGCCAGGCAGGAATGCTGTCACTGGTACCTGTACCTGCACCCCAAACGGGACCACCCTGCGCTCTACCGACGGGAGTAGGCGTACCCACGCTGACGGTGCCGGTGTTGCTGGCCGCACCAGCAATACTACCGACCATGCTGACAACGGCTTTGGCATTGTTGGCAGCAGCCAGTGCGAGGGCGGCTTGCTTGAGCTGAACAGCAGCAGCCACCAGAGCACTCGCGCCGGTGACCAGGCCATTGCCCGCACCTGCCAGCGCCGAAGCGCTGCCGGTGACCGCTGTGGCGCCAGCGGTGACGACACTACCAGCCGAGGACAAGGCGACTGCCGAAGCTTGCGTTGCGGCCGCACCTACAGCCTGCGTACCGACGTCAGCGCTCTTGTCGAACAGCTTGCCAGTCAGGGTGGACGCCAGCTTGGCCGACAGCTCATCGGCCACATACCCAGCCAGGCCACTGGCAATGGATTGGAAGAAGCTGCGCACGATCTCGCCCAAGGTGGCATTGCCATTGGCCAGCGACATGAGGGCATCACGGAATGCGCTCTGGAACGTGGTGCGCACGTTCTGCTGCAGCAGGTTGGTGGTGGCGGCCATCTCCTTGAGCTTGACGGCCATCTGCTCAGCTGCCTGCAGCGCTTCGGGGTTCTTCAATGCCTCGGCGGTGGCGCGCATGCGATCGGGAAGATCGCCCAGGGCGGTCAGCTGCTGCCGGGACAGTTCTACCAGCTTCTGGCGCGCCTGCGCTTCGGTGATCAGCCCGGCCTGCAGCTCGATCTGGATGCGCTGCTGAGCCAAGCCCATTTCACCCATCGCGCGGTTGTAGGTCTCCTGCATTTTCTGCAGTTCGGCTGTGAGGCGGACCAGCTCCTTGGCACGGTCGACCTCGGCCACACCGGACTGGTTGCCAGCCTCGACCATCTGCCGGCGTGTGACCTCGAGCTCGCGCAAGCTCTTGGCCTGCTGTGCATCGGGACCGCGCCCTTCAAGGTTGGCAATCTGATCCCGCACCTCCAGCAGCTTCCGATTGGATTCAACCAGAGCGTTCGCAGCATCAAGCTTCTTCGCGCTATCCAGCAGCTCCTGCTTAGTCTTCGACGACGCATTCTGGAAGTTGCCCTCATCGATGGCGGCCTGGACGCGGGACACCTCCGTGGCCTTCTTGCGTGTCTCATCGAGCGTGCCGACCAGCTCGATCTGTTGCTTCAAGCGCTCCAGTTCGCGCTGCGCGGCTGCCTCATCCTTCTGGGCTTCTGACTTGGGACCCTTGGGCTTCTTGGGTAGGCTTTCGGCATAACGTGCTCGAGCCTCCGCCTCCAAGGCCTTGACCGCCTTATCGTCCATGCGGCCGGCTTTACCCAGTGCCCGGATCTTGGCGATTTCCTCTTCAAGCTTCTTCTCCTTGCTCAGATTGCTTAAGCGAAGGCGCTCGAACTCTTCCCTCGCCTTTTCTTCCTCCGGCGTCAGGGGGGCATAGATGCCAGCCATCTGCACCTTCACAGGCGCATTGGTTCCAGAGGCCGCCCGGATGCGCGCAGCCATCTTGCCGGTCAGGTCAGCAAAGGAAGGGAGCCCGAAGTTCTTGGCCAGCGTGCTGCCGACCACACCCATCCCCAACAGATCGGACAGCCGCGGCAGCCTGGCCAGCACACCCCATTCGCCAGCCAGCTGGACCACCGCGTTGGTGAAGTCGCCCAGCGCGCCCCAGGCGCCGCTGACGTCCTTCTTGACATCCCGCCAACCGCGCGCGAGCGCCGGCATCGTCTCATCGCTCTGATCTGCGACCTCATCGAGGCGATCGGAATAGATCTTGATCGCCTCCGCCACTGCCTCCTGCTGGTTGCCCTCTTTGACCAGGGCGCGCACACGCGCGAGCTGGGCTTCTGTCAGGAAGTTCTCCGACTCGGTGAGCGTAAGTAGCCCCTCGACCGGATCCTTCCTCAGAGAGAGGAACTTGGCGACGGTGGTATCGATGGCCTGGCCGGCGGAGGCCTGCATCTTCGCAGCGCTGCGGGCGACGAGCTCGAACTGCTCACCGGTGAAACGACCGGTTTGAGCCACCTTCGTCAGCGCCTCAGCAGCGTTGCCTCGGGAAACCCCTTGAAGACCGGTGAGCTGATCGCGCCGGGCCTGCAGGTTGGCAGTGCTGGTGGCGGCATAGTTGTTGGTGACGATCAACGCCCGCTGGAAAGCCATCTCTTCGTCGGCCGCCCGTTTCCAGGCCAGTACCAGGCCGCCCACTGCCGCGGCCAGTCCGCCGACCACGGCGATGGTGGGGGTAATAGCGCCAACCAGCGCACGCGCGGCCGGCACCACGCCACCAAAGGAATCCTTCAGCTGGCCGCCCTGCTGGACGGCCACCATCCAGATCGGCATGCCGCTGACGATGCTGGTGGTGATATCGGTGATCTGCGCCGGCAGCTGGCGCATGGCCATCTGGTACTGCCCGGCGGAGATAGCGCCCGGCCCGCGGCCGCGATTGTTGATCTCGGCCAGGTTGACGGCGTTGCGCTGGATGTTGATCCCCGCAAGGGCGCGGTTGTACTGCTCGCGGCTGATGCGACCGGCATCCACCGCGCCCTTGAGTTCGCGCTCGTCGCGCTCGAGTTTCTGCAGCTTGGCCGACGCACCGTCGTACCGGCCCATGACGCGTTCCAAGGAGCGTTGACGCTGCTGCTCAGTGCGGCTCAGCGATGCTTCCTGCTTGTCCAGCGTCTTCAGTGCGCTGTTGTAGTCCTCGGTGGTGATCAGCCCGCGGGCCATGACCCGATCAAGCAGAGCCTCGGTGTCAGCCAGCTCGGACATGCTGGCTGCGCCCTGCTGCAGACGAGCATCGAGCTCGGAGATCGAGCGGATCTCATCGGCCACCGTCTTCTGCATGGATGTGCCGGCCGTGCGCACCCGGTCCGCGGCTGAAGCGCTACTGCGGCTGGCCTGGTCCAGCGCGCCGGCCGCCTTGTCGGCACCCTTGGTGACACCCTCCAGACCTGCGCCAGCGGCGGTGCCAGCATCCTTGATCGAGGCCAGCCCCCGCTGCAGCACCGGCAGGCTCTTTTGCGCCTGCTCGATATCCAGGGCGATGCGCATCGCCAGTTCAAGGTTGCGGGTGGCAGCCATTGTTACTTCAGTTCCTTCAGCAAGGTGGTCGCCGGATCACCCCCGGCATAGGCAGCGTTGGTGTCGGTAATGCGCTCCCGCCGTGCTCGCCGTTGTTGGGCTTGGACATGCTCCCAAGCGAGCAGGATCTGGCGCTGCGTCATCCGGCCGATGTCGGCAAAGCAGCGCCCGTAGCCGGCACAGATCAGGTCGGTGAAGACGCGTCCGTAGCCGACTGGTTCACCCTTTTGCCGACGGCGTTGCGCAGCAGCCGGCGCAGCAAAAAATTTCCGTTGGCCTGCCACCACAACAGCAGCATTTGCTCGCCATCGGTTTCATTGAGCGTTTCCAGCCAGGCTTCCTGCGCCCGCACTTCGGCGGCGGTATCCGTACCCTCGCCCGGCGGAGGGGCGATAGCACAGGCCAGCAGGTGGCGGAACACATCCGGATGCGAGAGCAGTACATCGGTCACCTCCAGCATCGAAGGCGGATCGCGCCCCTCAAACAGCGGCTGCAGGTCGGCCAGCAGCGGAGCCGCTGCCGGCAGGATCCGCGCCCCTTCGAAGAAGCCGTACTCGCGCACGATCACCGTCTTGCCGTCGACCTGGCCCTGCTGCTGCGCAGCCAGGATGTCCAGTTCGCCGGCGACTGCCTCCGAATCCAGCGAGCCGGGTTCGGACGGCGGTTGGTCCTGATTGCCGATTCGCGTGGCCATCAGACGGCATCCACCAGCAATGCACGAGCGTACAGGCCAAAGCGCGGATCGGCCTGGCGCACCGGGTCGATCTTCGCTTCGCCGGTGAGCGCAATCTCACCGAAGGTGTCGTTGATCAGCGACAGCGTCTCCGAGGCCGGGAAGGTGACGCGGTGCACCTCGCCGCGGAAGCGCATGGTGGTGCCATCAACACTGTTGACGCCGTCGAAGAGCACGTAGTACTCGGACTTGGTGCTTTCGAAGACCTTCACCAGGCTGTGCGCAGCGTACTCGTAGGTCTTGGCCACCACTGCCGTCTTGTCGGTGAGGAAGGTGACGATGCCGGTGGTCAGGTTGACGGTGTAGTCGGTGTCCAGCACCAACGGCGCGGCTGGGGTGCCGCCCTCCAGAACCAGTGCACTGATCGCCGCATACTCCAGCGCGACCACATCGCCCGGCTTGACCGTACCAATGGCCTCGTTGGCTGCTGAGCCGGCAGCCAGCTCCATGCGGGTGCCGTCCGTGGCCAGCGCCAGGTGATCGGTGTTGAGCTGGCCCAGGGTCAGATTGACGCCGAGGTTGCGCTCGGTGGTCATGGTAGCGCCGACACCGCGCACACCGGACCAGCTTTCCTTCTTGGTTTCACGAGTGCTGGACATGGTCAGCTCGAGGACGCTGGCGTCATACGCCCAACGCGCCGGTGCGCGGCTGCCGTCGGCATTGCGCAGGCCCAGGTACACACGACCCTGCAGGGAGAAATACTCGGTATCGGACATGGCTTACTTCGCCTCCTGGGCGATGGCAGGAGTCGCCTGGCCGTTGGCCTTGCGCGACGGATTGGGGGAAGAGTCGGCGTCGGGAGCGTCGATGAAGCCGCGCTCAACCGCCCAGGGCACCAGGTCGGCAGGAAGCTCCACCGTTTCGCCTTCCGCAATGGGCTTGCTCGCAAGCGTCAGGCCCGCCTTCTTGATCGTGTGCTTCTGAGTGGTCTGGGTAGTCATCGCGGAATCTCGGGTTGAAGAACGGCTTGGGTCTTCCATACGTCGACCCACAGGGCGGTGGCAGCGTCGTAGTCCTCGAGGTTGCCCTCGATGAGCTGGCAGGCACGGCCACCAGGAATGGGCGGTGTCCAGCCCAGCAGCGGCTGACGAACCTTGCCCAGCAGCAGGCGCAGCTCATCGATCACCTGCGCCCCACGCTGCTCGCGGTAGTTGCGGCAGACGGTCACCACCGCGAAGTTCACTTCGACCAACTGCGCCAGGCGCGACTGCTGGCCGGGGATCGAAACGCCGGTTTTGGTCTCCAGCGGCATCTCCCGGGCCAGCAGCACGTAGCAGCACGGCGCGGGGAAGTCGCGCAGCGCTGTAACGGCGGCGTAGTCGGCGCTGCCCTGCACCTGGCGCAGCTCCTTCTCGCTGACGCCCTGTCGGATGCGATCGCGCACCAGGCCAGTGTCGAAGGGCTGGGTGCTCACCGGCCGTAGTCCTGCAGGGTTCGATGGCTGAACTCTCGCGGTGGTGCACAGACCTCCGGTGCACCGCCGCTGGGCGCAGGCAGCGGGTCATCGGCGCCGAGGCTGAACTTGCCATCGCGCACCAGCTCCAGAAAGCGCAGCGCTTCCTTGTAGTCGCGCACCACCGGATCGGTGCGTTCCTCGGTGTTGACCCGGTCCTTGTGCAGCAGGTAGCGCGCAATCCATCGGGCCCAGGTGGACACGATCCCCGGTACCGGCGCTGGCAGCGGTACCGGATAGGGCTTGGGCTTGCGCATGACCAGGTAGCCGTTGATCACGCCATCGGCATCGTCCAGGGCGCTCTGCACGTGCGCGGCCGCCTCATCGGCGATCGCCACGTCGGCCGGGTCGAATGCGCTGCGATCGCTGCCGAGCAGCGTGGCATCCATCAGCGCATCGTCCACAACCGGATAGCGCTCCGGCGTGGCCACCTGCGCCAGCTCCTGGGCGAGCTTGGCCGCCGACAGCAGTGCGAGCGTGCAGTAGGACATGACGGCCGGTTACTCCAGCTCTTCCGGGGTGGCCGGTTCGTCACCGAGGACGCCAGCATCCTGGTAGGCCTGCGCCTCTTCCCACGTCATCTCGATCCACGCCGGCGGCTTGACGACGACGTCGTTGTGCTTGAACGGGCTGAGCACTTCGAAGCAGGCAGACAGCCAGAGACCGTTGGACAACGCGGGATCCGTCGAATGGTCGCCCGTTGCAACAGCATCGAAAGAGGTAGAGGCGTCACCCGAAGGCGTACCCGCCTCGGCGCCGGCATCCTGGTCCGCTACAGACTGATCGCCCGGCGGTTGGTCGACGGCAGCGCCATCGACCTCCGAGGCGACCGTCTCGGCGGGCTGAAGTTCGCCGCGGCCTTCCTCCGGAACCCAGCCGCCCTGCGCCGGCGACGCGTCGGCAGCCTTCTCTTCCGTGACGGCCGGCACATCGGCCGGCTTGCCGTCCTGGACGGGCTTGGGTGCGCTGGGCGGCGCAGTGCGGGGCTTGGCCATGACGAGATCTCCGAATAGGTGTGGTGCCGTGCTCTCCGGCTGTCACGCATGGTTTTGCTGTGCTTCGCACGGCCAGGTCCCGCGTTCGCCTGGTGCTGCCGCTCGCTGGGTTGTACGGGTAAAGCGGCAACTACGCCGACTATCCTTCGCCGGCTCCCTTCATCACGCTGCGGGCGCGCCTGCGTTCTGGATCAGGTAGCCCGCGACCATGCCGCTGAGCACCGGAGTGCGGTTGTTGTTGACCGGGTGAATCCAGGACTGGCGGTTCTCTTCGCGATAGGCCTGACGCACATTCGGCTCGCCCGCCATGCTGTAGGTGTAGCCATAGCTCGGTCGCGCGCGGTTGCGGCGGTTGCCGCCGCTCGGCGGGGCCACGAACGCTAGGATCACGTCCTGACCCCACACATCGCCCAGGTCATCATCCTGGCCGGTAGCCACCACCGCCTCACCAATGTAGATGTTCGGGATTTCCCACATCGACGCCAGGATTTGGGTGGTCAGTGCATTGAAGCCGCGATGCTTGAGGTAGTCCTGAATCTTCGGATTGGCCTTGGCTGCTTCGAATGCCGCCGCCGACAGGATCGCCGTGTTCGGCCGCATACCGATGCTGGAACGAATGGCCTCCTTGCCGACGCCAATATCAGCAGTCGGATCACCAGAGGCGCCGCGCCAACGATTGACGCCCACCAGAGCGACCTTGTGTTCGTTGTCGTAGTTGGCCGCATTGCGCGCTACGTCAGCGCACTCACACTCGTGTTCCAGCTCCATGATGTCCAGGACGATATCCACCGCGTCCTGCGAAGCGTCCAAGCCTGGGCCGTTGGCCGCCTCATTGGCGGTTTCATCCGGAACCACCGCCTCCAGTGCTGCAGGGATGATGGCGTAAGGCTTGCCCTGGTAGCCGAACTGGACGCGCTTGGTTGCTTCGCCCGGCGCGCTTGGTGTTGTAGCGACGGAAGCCTTCCTTTCCGAACGTCAGGATCTGACCACCAAAGGTGGCCACATCGACGCGCGGGAAGAGGTACTGGCCAACGTTGCCGGGGCGGACGTAGCCGAGTGCATGGGTGGTCAGGATCGGATCGATGATGCGAGCCTGACGGAGAGTCTGCTGGGACATGGAAGGTCTCTCTGCGAGATGGTGAGAACGATGAGCGGCGGCAGTTGTGGCTGAGATCAGCCGGTGGTCGCTGGCGCGTTGGGGATCAGGAGCACTTCGACGCGGTCACCATCTGCCGCGGCAGGCTGCAGAGCCTGAGCAACGACAACGCCGGTAGTGCGAGCAATGAGTTTTCCAGTAGATCCCACCTGCAGGTAGGCACCGTCGTCAAACGCTCCGCCAGCAGTGGCGATGCTGGTGCCCACCACATCAACGGGCACCCGGTCGCCCACCAGTCCACTGGTGTTGGTCACACCGAAGGCGTTGCCGCCGGCGGTGGCGTACTGTCCGTCACGACCGACGACGCGCTCGGCTTCCAAGGCGACTGCTGCGATGACAGCCAGGGTGAGCAGCGAGATTTTCTGAGTCATGGTTCTGCGCTCCAGCGCGAGGAATGAGTTGAGAAGCTGCGTTTGGATACAGGTCAGGAGACCGCTTTGACTGCCGTGAGGTAGTCCACCCCCGCGTGGGTACGCTGGTAGTCCAGCGCCTTGTTGTGCAGCGCAAGCCGTTCCGGGTCGACCTGGGTGCCAGCCGGTGCAGCGAAGTTGGCCGCGCCTGGCCCCACACCTTCACCACCAGACTTCTCACTGAAGTCCACGGCCTTGGGCAGGCTGGTCAGCAGCTCGCGCAGCACCGATTCGGCCGGCTTGGACACCGTCGTTTCACCCTCGGCGAAGTTCAGCGGATCCTTGCCATTGGGCTGAGCCAACAGCAGTTCCACCACGGCCGGCTGCTGGCGCGGCAGCAGCTTGCCTTCCTTCACCAGGCCTTCGGCGAACGCCACTGCGTCTTCGCGTCGCGCGGCCTGTTCACGGGCGGCGAGGGCCTTCTCGCGAGCGTCCAGGGTGGAAGCCTGCTGGTCGAGCTGCTGCTGGCGCTGTGCGTGCTCGACGTTGTTCTGCTGGGACATGGGGTCGATCTCCGATTTGACCTGTTCACGAGTGGGAGGCGGTGCCTGGACGGGCGCAGGTCCATCGAGGGCGCTGCGCGGGAACTGGGTGAGCAATGGCGATGCGAAGAGGGCCGACGTGCGCGAGTTTTCGTCATCGCGTGTGCTGCTCTCGATGCCGCGGATCTGCCAGTCCGGAATGACCTGGTCAGCCGTCTCCAGGCCCTGGGTATCGATCAGCCAGTCGCGGAAGCGGCGGAACAGATCCGTCAGCGTCCAGCCCAGCGGGGCCAGCGACATGGCAAAGCACGCAGCGTCATCGCCTTCGGCGAAGGAGGCCGACTTGAGCCCCTTTACTGCCGGCGGCTGCGCGCCCAGGAAGCCGATGTGGCGCAGGTAGTACTTGCCCGGCGTCGGGTTCCCCGGCGAATCGGGCATGAAGATGGAGGCGCTGATCTTCTTGAAGCGGCCGTTGTTGACCAGCTCCGCGAAGGCAGGATCTACCTCGTGCGGTTCGGCCATCAGGAGGCCGTCCTTGGCCTGAAGCACTTTGCTCCAGCCATAGGCCGGGTCGTCGGTTTTGGGATGGCCCACCACAATGGGCGCTTCGTGCAGCGCCGGATCGTAGCTATCGGCGATCTGCTGCACATCCGCCTCGCTGAAGGTCAGCGTGCGGCCGTCTTCGGCAACGTGCGTGCCGGCTTTGAAGATCTGCAGGGTGGCGGCGGGCTGGTTCATGCCGCCAGTTTTCCCGCGCCAGAGGTCGCTGTCTTTGAAACTGGTTTCCAACTTTCGAGGGCGGCAGCGGACTGGCTCATGCCCTCCTTTTTCCCGCAGTACCGTCTCACGTCTTGGGACGGTGCATTGCAGAGAATTTCAACCGCAGATGCACGATGCGCGTGCGGTGATCGTCCTGCGTGGAAACAAGTGCCAGTATCGGCCGCACAGGTGTGTCAGACACCAAGCCGGTGTGGGTGACGCCCGAGTGTGGCGGCGCGCCTGTAGCGGCGCGCAGAGCGCCTCCCACGCGACGA
The DNA here is from genome assembly GCF_056481145.1 of Stenotrophomonas sp. 93052_Sma. Taxonomy (NCBI): domain Bacteria; kingdom Pseudomonadati; phylum Pseudomonadota; class Gammaproteobacteria; order Lysobacterales; family Lysobacteraceae; genus Stenotrophomonas; species Stenotrophomonas sp. 93052_Sma. The sequence continues at coordinate 469,286 of NZ_CM151134.1, read as the reverse complement.
TCAATCGAAGGCGCCGCTCACGTGATCTTGAGCGATATCCAGCAGCTCTTTCTCATCCTCGCGACTGACGCCAAGCCAAGGGCGAGCAGCGATGGTGTTCGTGTAAGCAGGCATCGTGATCGAGCGCCTATAGCGCGTATTCTTGCGATTGGCTTTGACGAACCGGCTACCGCCTTTGCCAGTCTTCAAGTAGATCTTGGCCGGGCGCGCCGGGTGACGGATGGTGCCGCCGAACTGATGGATGGCGCCATAGGGCGCATTGGTACCAACCAAGACGGCCTCATTCCCATCCGTTTGCCACGATGCCATGTCGCCGAGCATGTGGAAATCAAACTTCAGAATCGGGACGCCGGGGCGCTTCTTCTGTTTCCAGCGTTTGTAGCTTGGCTCCAGTGCACGCCATCGCTGTCCGGTCGGATCACGCTCCTTCTTGGCTCGCTCGCGTGTCGACCTCAGCAGGTACTCGCCCCAGTCTCTCAGGATCAGTTGCCGTGCTTCGCCCTCCAGCTGGCGCAGCGCATCAGCCAGCGCAGGTGTTGCCGAATCCAGGGTGACTTCGAGCTGCGCCATCAGAGTGCTCCCTGCAGCAGCTGCAGCGTGCCATCGGCGACGCTGCGCTTGAGATCAGAAGGCATCAGCATCTGCAGCTGGGGCTGGATGGTGCTGACGCCCGTTTCCGAGATGGCCACGTCGACCACCATGAAGGCCGGGCGCCCCACCGCAAGGACATACCGCAGGTGGCCTGCGGCCACGTCCAATAGGATGGCCACCGCATCGAGCAGGCGGATAGGCAGCTCGGCTGCGGCGATGGCGACCGCGCCAGGCCGAGTGATGGGGAGCTGCTCAGCCAACACTGCAAAGGCCGCCGTCGCTGGTCGAACGGCAGCGCGCTGCAGCTGCGACACCAGACCGGGAGACAGTGCGCCGGCCAGGTAGCGAGCAGCGTGCGCGGCATCGGCGTCAATGCTGGCCAGCCAGCTTGCGTAGCCGGCCTGCAGGGCGTCCCTGGCACGCGGCCGCGCCAAGGCCTGGGCGGCACTGGCGGCAGCGGGCGCCGCTGGCAGCCGCGCGCCCGTCTCCAGTGCACTCTGCAGAGCGGAGGTCAGTTGGCCTGTCAGCGAGGGCGGTGTGACCGGACCACCACGGCCACTGGGCCAGTGGTCCGCCGTTGCTCCAGGCGCGTAGCCGAAGCCAGGATCGACGCCTGCCGGCGTCAGCACCGTGCGCGGTCCACCGGGACTGCGCTGCCCGACCGTCACCGACTGCATCACAACCTCAGGGGCCGTGTCGGGGCCGTCCTTGCCCAAGCGGCGCAGATCGCGTTCGTTGAGCGCATCGACGTAGCACTGGCAGCCCCAGCCGTTGGCCGGATAGTGATAGCGCCACCAGGGATCATCATGGCGTAGCACCATGCCATTCCAGGACACGTGCAGTGGCCGGGGGTGTTCGACGGCATCGTTGTGGTTGTAGCGCCAGAACGGCCGTACCTTGATCAGCTGCTGCAGCTGGGCCCAGCGCCCGGCGTTGTAGCTCTGACGCAGGTTGGTTTCGTAGATCACCCGCGAGCGCCAGTTCCGGCCGCCGTTGTAATCCCAGCCATGCGTGGCCACGATGCGGTCGAAGTCTTCGCGGAACTGCTCCAGCGTGCGGCCTTCGGCGATGACACGGTCGATGGACTGCCGGAAGTCGGCCAGCAGTGCGTCACGGTTGGCACCGGCCACCATGAAGCTGGTGTCGTGCTCGGCCTCCCATACGTCCAGGTAGCTCTCGGTGAGCACGTTCTTCTTGCGACGGAAGAACTCGATCTGCTCCTGGAATGGAACTTGGGCGTAAGCAACTCCGGCCATTGGTCAGTCTCCTACACCTTGGACGTCGCTGCGGCCGGCCAGGGTCGCGGCCGTCATCGCATCGGCCATCACCGAGGCGTAGTCGTCCAGGGTCATGTTCGGGTGCAGCTCAAACAGCCGGTCGCGCAGTTGCTCCAGCGAGTCGACCTCATCGACCAGCTGGCGGATCTGCTCGACCCATCCAGCACCAATGGGCGACAGCCGGCGATCGAGCTGCTGGCCCAGCTCGACAGCAGGATCGGGCGTCTTCGGGGTGCCGTCGGCAAAGGCGGCGGGATAGTGCCTGCGCAGCAAGCTGACCACCGCACCGCCGGCGTCGGCGAACTGGGCGCCATCGATCGCCGTCGGTACCGCAGGCGGATCCTGCGGCGCCTGGACAGGCTCGTAGTTGTCGCCGTAGGTCTGATCCATGTAGACCTGCTTGGGCCTGTAGCCCAGGTCAAGGATCTTCTTGTCACGGCTGGCGGTAGCGTCCAGATCCTCCGGCTCTTCCGTGACGCGATAGACCCGAGGAATGGCCGCGCCAGGGAAGTTCCATTCGGTGAGCCAGCGCGCTGGCCCCTTGTTGAAGGACTCGCACACCAGGTCGGCATCGGAGGTGATGATGTCGCGGCGCACCTCGCGCTGCAGCTGGTCGTTGCCCAACTTGCCTGGCGTGCCTTGGGTACTGGCGGTCTGGCCCAGCACCACCTTCTGGATGGTGGCATCCATGTAGTCCTGCAGGGCCTTGTAGTCGGCCGTGCCACTACGTCCGGCCTCCAGCAACGCCAGCTCCATTCCCTTGGGCATGATGATGCCGCTGTCGGTCTGGATCGCGCGGGTGGCTTGCAGCAGCTTGGCCTTCTCCGGATCGGTTGCGTTGGTGTCGTACTTGCCCACCGCAGTGGGCATGCCGAACTTTTCAAGGAAGATCAGCCAGAACTTGAGCCCGTTGCGCTTGAACAGCACCGGCCAGTACAGCCAGTGCGCCAGGCCCAGGCCATATGGCTCATCGTCGTGGTCGGCACCGGAGCAGAAGTTCCAGAAATAGGGCGCGTGCGCAGGCACGCCCTCGGTCATCTGGGTCTGGGTGAGTAGGCGCAGGTCACCTTCCTTGCCGTAACGGAAGCGCCGACGGTTACGAACCTTGATGTCCTTCAGGCCGATGCGGGTGCCGTCGACCTTGTACAGGATCTCCGCCACGCCATAGCCGTAGAACACGCCGAAGAGCATCTTGCGGGTGACGTTGTCCCAGCCGATGCCGTGCAGCTGCTCCTGCAGATACTCTGCCGCTTGGCGGTCGATACGCTTCTCGCCGCCGGGCTCCACCTGCCATTCGCAGGCCACCACCGAATCCTGGCGAGAGCCGAAGGTGGTCTTCACCTCCGGGTCGGACAGCACCTGTTCGTAGATCTGAAGGTCGTAGCCGCCGCGGTTGCGCAGGACACTGTCAAAGGGCAGCAGCAGTGGCCCGGTGTAACCACGGGTGATGTCGGTGCCATCGGCAGTGGTGGCAATCTCGCGGCCGATCTCTGGGCGGGCGGTCGTCATGCAAATCCTCCAAAATCATTTCCGCCGCTGACCGTGCCGAAGGCATCATCGGTCACGACGGTGGCCACGCCGTCGGCTCGGCCGTCGCCGATGTAGGCGCGCGCCGGCCGCCTGGAACTCGATGGGCACCGAGGTGACGTGGTTGAGTGCGGCAAACTGCATCAGCACGCCGGCGATCGCGCCGTCGCCGTGGCGCACCAGCTCCGGATCCTGTAGGTCCTTGCGCTCCAGACGCGGCACCATCGGGATGCCGTCGACGTACTCCACTGCGCGGTGGTCGTCTTCCAGGGACGCGTCCCTGGGCAGACTGAGGAAGCCGTCTTCGAACAGCGCGATGTACTTGGGCATCCATTCGCCGTACCAGGGGCGCGACAGGGTGACCTCGTGGATTGGGCCACCGATGTAGCGGCCCGTCTCGGCATCGAGCTCAGCCCGGCCGTAGCGGTCGCCGGTGTACTCCATCAAGGTCTGGCCGGGACCAGTGGCATCGCCGGCGAATGACCAGCGGCCAGGGAATCCTTCCTTCAGCGCGTCCAACAGCGCCCACAGGATCTGCTCCTGCTGTCGGGTGGGCGCGTTGGCCATCTCGATCAGGAACGGCACGTCGCGGCGCAGATCCTGCCCGACCTTGGCAGGCTTGATGACCGAAAAGTGACGGTGGCGCGCGAAGTCCATGCCGATCGCCCAGCGCCCGGTGAACCCGGCTACCGCAGCGCGCAGCACTGGCAGCAGCGTGGTGGCGATCCAGACCGAGCACCAGATCTCGCGCTCCTTCTCAGAGCGCTTGGGGAAGTCATCATCAAAGACCAGGCGCAGCACTGGCCGGGCCTCGGGCATGGCCCGATCGATCCAGACCGAGGGGATGGCAGAGCCATCGCCATCGCGCGGGATGACGTCCAGCTCCTCGCGCATGGCGGCCTTGCGCGGGCCGTAGGCCGAGCGGATCGCGGTGTACCACTCTTTCTTGCCCTCGGCGGTGGCCACCTTGCCACGCATGGCGCAGACCCGCTCGTACAGGCCATTGGACACCGCATCATCGAAGCTGATGCGGATCACACCGGCCTTCTTGCCGTAGCGACCGGCTTGGACGTCCTGGACAAGCTGGTTGAACGGGTTCTTCTTACCCCGATGGGTGGACCACACTCGGATGCGACCGCCCCAGATCAGCAGCGCGGTGGCCGATTCGAGCACCTTGGCCACGTCCTTGTGAAGCGCCGCTTCGTCGATGTTCACACGGCCCTGTAGGCCGTGGATGTTCTCCGGGCGCGAAGACAAGGCGGTGATCCGGAAACCGCTGGCGAACCGAACACGGAATGCCTGGATCTGGCGGCTTGTGCCGTCAAGCAGCTGATCGTGGAAGATGTGCTGCTCGATCCTGGTGGCTTGGCCACGCGCAATGATCGGCGCGAACTTGGCGACGTAGCCGATGTACTCCAGGCCTTTTTCCCTGGTATCGGCGATGTACCAAATGTTGTCGCCGCCGTCCTCTTTTGAAGTGGCAGCAGTGATGGTGTCGTCCAACGCCTGGGCGAAGGTGACACCGGTACGTCGCCCCTTTTCGCAGACCGCGATGTCGAGCAGCGCCTGCATCCGCAGCCACGCGGTTTGGTGGGCCATCAGAACACCGGCCGCCAACGGGTCGAAGTCGGCAGGGATCTCACGGACGCAGTCGGGCAGCTCGTCCCATTCGACGAGGCGCTCGGTATCCGGCAGAGGCCGCAAACTGTCGACCACGGTCAAACTCCCATCAGCACTTGCTCGCGCCAGAACCGCGCATCCTCAGCGGAGAGGCCACGCGCCTGCGCTGCGCTTTCCACTCGGGTGGCAGCATCCAAGAGCGCTTTCTGGCGGACCTCGCCCGCCCATTTCTCGCGAACGATGGAAGAGCGGGTCAGTTCGGCAATGGCCTTGGCCGCCTTGCTGTACAGCGCAATGCGATCGGCTGGGGAAATGCTCTCATCGTCCTGGTCGGCCGCTTCTTGGAACTGCAGCAGCGCTTCGAACAGGTCGGTCTGCAGCAGGCCCAGCAGTGCACTGCCGCGCTCGGCGGCATTATCCGGCGCCTGCTCGGCCACCAGTTTCATGGCTTCGGTGCTGGCGCTGATCGAAGCCAGGCGGCGCTTGAGCCGCTTGGCGCGTTCGTTGACGGTGGTCTTGCTGATCTCGTAGCCCTGCTCGCCCAGCCATTCGGACAGCGCGATGCTGCCGCCGAAGGCGTTGGCAACCAGACGCCGTTCCAGCTCTTCACGCACGTCGGCCGGCAGCAGGTCGATCTTGCTCACAGGAGGCATGGGGTCACCAGTACTTCGGCGGGCGCGCGATGCCCGGCCCGCAGTCGATGCTGTACTCGACAATGTCCACACCGTGGCGCGTCAGCTCAGCCGACCACGGCCCCGAAGGGGATTTGGTGATTTGGATCAAGCGGCGAGTGTCCAGGTAATCCAGCTCCCTGCGCACTTCCAAAGCGGTGGCATCCGGATACATGTCTTGGGCGGCGCCGGCCAGGACGGCTTCGCCGATCGGATACGGGCGAGAGCGATCCAGCACCAGCAGCATCAGCCAGCGCAGCTGCTCCCGGCGCAACTTGCCCAGATCCGGGCCCTGATTTCCGTGACTCACGGCGTGTTCCCCTTGCTTTGCATGTTCGTGATCTTCGAGGCCACTGCATCGAGCTTTGCCTCGATGACGCTCTGCCCGCGGGCATAGTCCTCGCGGCGGACGTATTCCTTCGCAACTTCCAGGCGGAAGTCGGTGAGGTGGTTCTCAACCTCGCGCCAGCGCTTGCTGTCGTTGATCAGGATGGCCAACTGCTGATCAGTGCGTTGCTGTAGTTGGTTCACCAGCCAGCGACCGCCGGCGATCAGGCCGCCGAGCAGGGTGATGCCGATGCCGGCGAACCACACCAGGTAGAGCGGCTGCACTTCAACGATCATGGGCTGGTCTCGGCGGAGAGGCGCTGTCCAGTGAGGGCGCTGATGGAGCGCTGACAGGCCAGGACGTGTTTGTCGGCGTCGCGCCCGACTCGAACAAAATCGCCCGCAACCTCTGCTCGTAGTTGGGCGCTCGCATCACGTTCGACGGCGCCAGAGACGGCTTCGGACAAGCGGGCGGTGTGGCAGGTGGCAAGGTCGTTGCGCAGCCTGAGATTGCCAGAATGCACGTCAGCCACAACAGCAGCTGGGATGGACGCGGACGCCTCCCGATCATGTTCATGTTCGTCTCCGATCTGGGCCATCACCGTGGCCTGGGTGTGCTCGGTGTCGCGAGCGCTGCGCTCGTCTTCCAGCTGCGATTGAAGGGTGGTCACGCGCTGCTGGGACGTGGCGTCGCGAGCCTGGGCATCCAGGGCATTGCCGCGGTAGAGAAAGGCCGCGGCAATGGCCACCAGCAGGAGCACCAGCAGCAGGGCGATCGTTACGATCAGTGCGCGAATCATCAGTACCGGCCCTCGCACATCGCGCGCTCAGCGGTGCGGCGGCGTTCAAGCCCTTTGTATGGCCGGCCGCCGGCGTTGGCCCAGTTGCTTAGCTGGGCACATGCAAGATCCCAGCGACCTTGGTTGGCGTAGACACGGATCCGCGGCTGCTGGCCGTTGCGCAGGGTGCACAGGCCGTCCTTCACCCCGGCGCCGCCAGGGCCCACGTTGAAGGCGAACGACGTCAGTGCGGCTGCCTGGTAGTCGGTCATCGGCACCTTGATGCAGCTTTGCACGGTGTTCCAGGCGACACCGAGGTCCGACTGGAGCAGGCGCTCGCACTCTGCGCGGGTGTAGGTGCGCTGTTCTACCTTGGCCGTATGGCCGTAGCAGACCGTCAGCTTGCCGACGACATCACGATAGGGCTGGGCCGAGTAGCCCTCGAAGGGCTGCACCAACCCGAGCAGCAACGCCAGCATGGTTGCCAGCATTCCGCCCGCGATGGGCAGTGCCTTGTTACCGGGTTGCTCTGCTGCCATGCGCCATCTCCAGGGAAAGATGGCCGACGGGCAGACGAGGATGCCCGCCGGCCAGGTGCGCCATGCGCACACCAAACCGATGGGCAGAGTTTCAGTCTTTGACTGATCGTCGTCTTTGAAACTGGTTTCGAGGAATCTCACGCGCCGCGCGTGGGACTGTGCAGATCCCTTCGCGACGTGCGTAGCTGCAGAAGACTATTCGCCCTTGGGCTTATGCGCTTCCCACCAACTGTTGACAGAGGCAGCGGGCGGTGTTTCCGGTTTGGAAGGTTGATAACCAGGATTTACAGCGGAAGGTGCGATCGCCGCAGGACCCGGGGCTTCTACCCTGGGAATTTCAACGTCTCCACATCGCTTGGCGGCAAAAGCCCCCTGAAGCTGAGCTCGCCTTTCCACTGACGTCCTCTTTGCTTCATTCCGTTCGATCACATTTCCGATCCCAAAGTCACCCAAAAAGCTGGCAATGGACATGCCGCTGAACTTTGCTTGCTGCTCGACCTGCCTATCAAAGGCATCCACCTTGGATAGTTCAATTCGGATCTGCTCACAAGAATAGTTCAACGTCTCGTAGCCAGTTAACGGCTGCAACCGGCCATAGCGTTTGGTGGCACAGCCGCTGACAGATATCACCAGCACTGCGCCAGCAATAGCGAGCACTTTCCACTTCATGTTTTCCCCCTGGTTGATTTGCTCTTACGCCACATCACTCTGACGAGCCGTGCTTTTTCGTTTTGAGTTCCGGTTTCGACTGGGCGAACGCAGCACTTGTTTTTTCAAGAGCCACCTTCGCGTCTTCAGGACTGTTCCGGTAGTTGTTCAGCAGCATCGCCTCGCGACTTGTCAACTGCACCCCTTCTCCTGATGCGCCCATGCCGGTGAGAAGCCAGAGCGGTTGAGTACCGAATAGCAGATTCAATTTAACGAGCAGTTCGACCTCTACTGGCCGCGTTCCCGCCTCGTACCGGATGAGCGTGGTTCGCCCGATGCCGAGCAGCTCAGCGAAGTCCTTCTGGCTTCTATCGCCCCGGATCAACCTAAGCCTTTCGCCGGTGTCGCGCCGGCTGTCGTTCTCTGAGTTTCCGTCAGTCATTTTGTTCCCGCTCGGGTATTGACAAGTGTTCCCGAACGGGAACATCATTACTTCCACTGGCAGCGCCTACAGCAGCCAACCAATGGAACAAGGATCAAAGGATACACGCGATGAGCGAACCCGCCCCCAGCCTGGATCTTCACCTCAAGGTCCGCACCGCCTTCGTTGGCAAGGGCACCAGTCTCCGCGGCTGGTGCATGGAGAACGGCGTCCCCCCGCAGAACGCCCGGGACGTCCTCATCGGGCGTTGGAACGGCCCGAAGGGTCAGGCCCTGCGGCGCCGGCTGCTGAAGGCCGCAGGCCTGAGCGCCTCAGCATGAGCACCGCCGGCCGCCCCCTGGACGAAGTCCCGACCCGCGAACTGGAGCTGTTGCTTGCCTCGGCCCGTGACCAGTACGCCACCGCTGTGAACAACTGGCAGTGCGCCGTCGAATCAGACGAGCCGCTGGCCAACACCCTGCCGCTGGCTGGTGCCGTCGACGCAGCCGACCGCCGCGCCGTCCGGATCCTGACGGAGCTGGCACGCCGTCAACAGGGTGCTGCGGCATGAGCGAGCAGAGCATCTTCACCCGCCTGCTGTTCACCCTGGCCGGGCACAGCCGCACCGGTCTGCGCCTGAAGCCGATCGCCGACGGCATCGGCGAATCCCCCAGCACCACGCTGCGCAACCTGCAGCGCCTGGCCGAAGACGGCCTGGTCGAACGCTCCCCCTTCGACCAGGAAAACTGGCGCCTGGCCCCCCGAATTGTCCAGATCGCCTTGGCCCATCAAGCCGAGGTGGCTCGTGAAGAGCGCCAGCTGGACGACTTCAAGAACCGCTACAGCCGTAGCCCCAACTGATGACGAGGATCGAAATGGCAGAGAAGCAACTCAACAAGCGCGGCGCCAAGCCGCTCGCCCAGGCCGAGCCAGTTGTCCAGGATCTGGACGCGGAAAAGCTGGCCGAGCGCAGCCAGGAGCTGGTTACCCTCGGTGAGCACCAGAGCGAGGTGGTGGATCAGTTCGGTGACGGCCTGCCGTGGCACCCGGACCACTACGAGAACGCCATTCGCGGCGAACTGCGCCGGGGCTGCGAAGCCTTCCTGCGCGCCGGCCGCTACCTGGTGGTTGCCCGCGAATGCGCAACGCATGGCGATTGGCAGGGAATGCTTGAACGCCTGAGCATCGAGCCCCGGCAAGCCCAGCGCATGATGGAGGCCGCTCGTCGCGTCTCCATGCTCCCAAATGCGTCGCATGCGACGCATTTGGTGGCTGCCACCAAGACCCAGAGTCGGCTGATCGAACTTCTTTCATTGCCGGAGGAGCAGTTCACCGAGCTCGCGGAACAAGGTGAGACCGGCGGGCTCTCTCTCGATGACGTCGAGACGATGTCCCGTGCCGAACTCCGCGCCGCCATCCGCGACGCCCGCGCCGACCTTGAGGCCAAGGATCAGCGCATCACCAAGTTGAGCGACGATCTCAACAAGGCGGAGGAGAAGACGGCAAAAGCGCAGAAGAAGTGGAAGAAGGCCACTCCGGACGAGCAGTCGCAGGAACTGCTGACCCAACTGGAGCTCGCAACCTCCCAGGTCCGTCTAGCCATCGCCACCGGCAGTGAAGAAGCCGGCTTCAGCGGGGCGGTGATCGCGCTCATGCAGCACGCCGAGCAGCACGACCTCAATGTTGATGAACAGGTGGCCGGGATCATCGCCAGCCTGATCAACGACCTGCGCCTTGTCCGCGACCACCAGGAGGTGGGCGTCACGGTGATTCATGACCGCCGCCTGGCCGACTGGAAGCGGGAGGGCTGACATGGCCCTCAGCGCCAGCTTGATCGAGCAGGCCGCCGCTGACCTGCTCTGCGCCGAGCACGGCCAGAAACGCGCCATTGCCGAGCGATACGCCGCCGAATGGGGCTGCAGCGTACAGACGCTGTACCGACAGGTCTCGAAGCTGACCTGTTCGCTGAAGCCGCGCAAGCGCCGCAGCGATCGGGGCAACTCCGACTGGACCCAGCAGGAACTGGAACTGATTTCCGCTGTGTTGCTGGAGTCGCGTCGCGGCACCGGCAAACGCCTGGCCAGCATCGGCGAGGCCATCGACATGCTGCGCGCCAATGGCATGGTGCGCGGCGAGACTGTGGATGCCGGTACCGGCGAGATCCGACTGCTGAGCGAGAGCTCGGCAGCCAAGGCCTTGCGCACCAACCGCTTGCACCCTGATCAGCTGTCGGCACCCGCACCGAAGGTACAGCTGGCCAGCGAACATCCCAACCAGGTGTGGCAGGCCGATCCCAGCCTGTGCGTGCTGTATTACCTCAAGCGCCAGGACGGCCTGCATGCGATGCCGGCAAGCGAGTTCTACAAGAACAAGCCCAAGAACCTGGCGCGCGTCGAGAACGAGCGCGTCTGGCGCTACGTGTTCACCGACCACACCAGCGGCGCCTTCTACGTGGAATACGTGCTGGGCGCCGAGAGCGGCGAGAACCTGTGCCGCACCTTCATCAACGCCATGCAGTACCGCGGTGCGGCTGATCCGTTCTGTGGCGCACCGACGATGGTGATGGTGGACCCGGGCAGCGCCAATACGGGTGCGATGTTCAAGAACCTGTGCGCGGCCCTGGGTATTCGCATCTGGATCAATCAGCCGGGCCAGCCGTGGGCAAAGGGCCAAGTCGAAAAGACCAACGACCTGATCGAACGCAAGTTCGAGCACCGCCTTCGCTTCGACAACGTGCAGAGCTTGGAGCAGCTCAACGCATCGGCGTGGCGTTGGATGCGCAACTTCAATACCACCGCTCAACACACCCGGCACAAGTCCTCGCGCTACCAGGCGTGGATGACGATCAAGCCCGATCAGCTGCGCCTGGTACCGGCGACCGAGGACTGCATGAAGCTGGCCACCCGCGCACCGGAACTGCGCAAGGTCAACCCGCTGCTGCGGATCAGCTTCCTGGGCAGAACCTACGACGTGTCGGGCGTGCCGGGCGTGATCGTGGGCCAGAAGCTCACGGTCGCCCGCAATGCCTTCGGTAGCGAGTTCGGTGCGCAGGCGCTGTTTACCGACGATGCTGGCCGCGACACCTGGTACACGATGGAGCCGCTGGAAGCAGACGCATACGGGTTCACCGGTGCGGTGGCGGTCGGCACATACCACGCGCACGCCGACACCCCGGCGGACACAAACCGCAAGCGGGTCGAGCGCCTGGCGATGGATGCCGAGACCGACGAGCAAGCCAAGGCGCAGCGCAAGGCCAAGGCAATGCCGTTCGGTGGCCGTATCGACCCCTACAAGTCGGTGCAGCAGGCGCCGGAGATCCAGCACCTACCGCGCCGGGGTCATCGCGTCGACGTCGCGGTCCCCGATGTGGTCGAGGCCCCTCGCTTCACGGTCGATTCGGTCACGCCCATCCGCGCCGAGCTGCCGCCGCTGAACCATGTGGAAGCGGCCATGCGTCTGAAGCCTCTGCTGGAGGCTGCGGGTTCGGCCTGGACGGCTGACCACTATGCCCGCACCGCCCAGCGCTGGCCTGAAGGTTTGCCGGTGGATCAGGTCGAATCCTGGGCACAGGCCTTGGCGACGCCTGAGCGTGGCGGCCTGCGCCTTGTGGAAGGAGGTGCTGCATGACGCTGCGTCTGAAGCGCCTGCTCACCGAGGCTGGCATCAAGCAGGGAGACCTGGCCAGTGCTGCAGGTCTGAGCCGTCCGGCCCTCAATGCCTTGATCAACCACGGCCAGTTGCCCACCAGCTGCGATCCGGCAGCGGTGCGCGCTGCCATCAGTTCCTGCCTGACCCAGCACGGCGTAACCGACGCCCACTGGCATGAAAAGGAGGGGCCGACGTGCGGGGTCACGCCAGCCCCGGTTTCCCCACCGCAAGACACCGATAACGACAACGACATTCACGACGAGGAAGATCCCATGCTACTGCGTTTTCAGGCTTTGACTCCACAGGCCAAGCGTCACTTCGGCCTCACCAGCAATCCTTTCGCCGATCCGGCCAGCGCCGAAGAGGTGTTCCTGTCGCCGGACATTCGCTATGTCCGCGAGAGCATGTACCAGGTAGCCCGCCACGGCGGCTTTGCTGCGGTGATCGGCGAGAGCGGTGCTGGCAAGAGCACGCTGCGCGAAGATCTGGTCGATCGCATCCAGCGCGAGGAACAGGCCGTCATCGTGATCCAACCCTACGTGCTGGCCAGCGAAGGCAGCGATGCCGTGGGCAAGACCCTGCGCAGCCACCATATCGCCGAGGCGATCATGGCCGCTGTCGCCCCGCTGGCCAAGCCGAAGAGCAGCCCCGAATCCCGCTTCCGCCAGCTGCACGAATCCCTGCGTGACAGTTCCCGCTCGGGCCACAGCCATGTGCTGGTGATCGAGGAGGCTCACAGCCTGCCGCTGCCAACCCTGAAGCACCTCAAGCGCTTCCGCGAGCTGAAGGACGGCCTGCGCCCGCTGCTGTCGGTGATCCTGATCGGCCAGCCCGAGCTGGGCGTGAAGCTCTCCGAACACAACCCGGAGGTGCGCGAAGTCGTGCAGCGCATCGAAATCATCACGCTTCCGCCACTGGATAACGAGCTGGGAGCGTACCTTTCGCACCGCTTCAAGCGTGCCCAGGTGCCTCTGGACAAGGTCGTGGAACAGGGGGCCATCGATGCCCTGCGCGCCAAGCTGGTCCCTTCGCGCGGCGCAGGGTCGCTGCTGTACCCGCTGGCCGTCCAGAACGCGCTGACCGCGGCGATGAACCGCGCCGCTGACCTGGGCGTGCCAACCGTCACCGCTGATGTCGTGCGGGGGGTGTGAGATGGCGATCCGAACTGAGGGCTGGCCGGTGGCAGAAGCGATGGTGAGGGCACCGCAGGGCGACCAGTGGCCGTTCGCTACCGAGGCCATCCTGATCCCCTTCGATGTTCAGGATAAGCCCGAGCCGATCAACCTGGACATCCTGCAGGTGGTGATCGTGCCCCGCGCCAGCTGGGAACGGATCATCGCCCATGTCCCAGCCGACGTGCTTCAGCGCGAAGGGGTGGCGAATGGCTGACCGCGCCGCCACCGACGGGCTGCCGTACCTGCGCAGCTTCGCGCATCAGCTGCTGCGCGAAGCGGAACTCCCCGATCGCCAGGTGACGGTGATGCACCGGGATCTGTTCCGCCGAGCGCACATCGACTGGCGGGACGGCCAGAACATGGCCTCGCTCCTGGACAGCCTCAACCTGCAGCAGCTGCGTGCGCTGGTCGACCAGCTGCGCGACGGCGACGACGACGAGGAGGAGTGATGGCCGTTCCGACGCTCAAACGCTGCCACGGGCAGGTGCGCAACCGGAAGAGCCACAGCGCCCACCCCAAGCGCCATCGGCCCGTAGGGATGGTGGCGAGCAAGCCGCCCTTCCTGGAGGACTCAGCGGTGGCCACGCTGTACATCCTGGACATGCAGACCGGCGGCGAGTACGGGATCGATCTTCTGCCCAGCTATGGCATTCAGGTCACGTCTTCCAGCACCAGCAAGCGCTGGTACCTGGATGCGGACGCAATCGTCGACCTGGCCGTCGCCGCCGGCATTGATCGGAGGGCCGACTGACATGCAGCTGGCCCTGCTACCGCAAGAGCTGTCCCCACAGACGGTGCTTTTGCAGCTGCAGGGCCGTCGCGGCGCCGTCAACGGCATCACCGCCCGCGACCTGGTGCAGCAGATCACTTCACGTACCAGCACCGCCGACGAGCGCCGCCTGCGCCAGATCATCGAGCAGCTGCGGCGCGAGGGACACCCGATCTGCGCCCACCCGGCTCACGGCTACCACCTGGCCGCCAGTGCGGCCGAACTGGATCGCGCCTGCACCTTCCTGGTCGGGCGCGCCATGACCTCCCTGGAGCAGGTCAGCGCGATGAAGCGCGTTGCGCTCCCGGATCTGTACGGACAACTCGGGCTGGACAAGCCCGCTACCGACGAGGAATCCAACCATGAACCATGAACGCAATTCCGACGTGCTGTATGCCGCCGCCAACACGGCACGCGAGCTGGAGAACAGCGGCATCGAGATCCTGGGCCTGCACAGCAATGGCCGTCGCGCGGTGCTGATTCTGGACCGCCCTCCCACGATGGTGGGTGGCCACCTCAAGCGCCGCCAGCCCAACGGCAGCGGCGGGCAGGACCGCGTGATGGCCGCTGAGTACCAGGGCGTGCAGCTGGAGTGGACCCAGCGTCCTCCGATGCTGCGGGAGGTGGCTCATGGCTGAGCGCGGCCAGTTCCTGGTGGTCCCTGCTGAGTGGGTGGGTGGCGACACCTTCACCGACTCGGACAAGGCGATCGAAGACGCCCAGGCCCGCAGCAAGGTCGACGGCAAGCACCGCGCGGTGGTTTGCGTGGTCGCTCGCACTACGCCCAGCCCTGCACCGGTCATCGTGCTGACGCGTACGGAAGCCGGCATCACGCAGCCGCAGGTTGTTCAGCCATGAGCGCCGTCCCCAGCCCCGCGCTGCAGCATGCTATCGCCCTGTCGCTGGGCGGCAGCGTGGTCCGGTCTGACGACCTGATCGACCGGGTGATGGAGCACGGCTTCCAGTATCGCGGCTACGTGTCCAACGCGGTCGCCAAGGCGGTGCGATGCGGAATGATCCTGCGCGTTGGCGAAGGGCCGGCCCGCAACTACCGCCTCAACCCCGACTGGAAGATCGACCCGACGGCGTTGGCCGCCGCGCAGGCACAGCGCGTGCGTGGTACCCGGCCAGGGACGACAGGGACGCAGAAGGCCCAATCTGCTGCTGGCGGCTACAAAGGCCCCGCTTTCGACAAAGGCCCCCTGACGCCGTCCATCGGCACCGTATGCCAGTCCCAGGAGGATCTGGAAGGTGAGTTGCCGCCTTACCTCGGTGGCCGCCTGGTCGATTCGCTGCACAACCACTTCGATCGCATCTTCGGCGGGGTGGAGTGATGGCACGTACAGGCCGTCAGCGCTACGACCACTTGCGCGCGATGCGCTTTGCACTGTGGGCCCGTACACAGAACCCGCGCCAGCTCACCCCACAGCGCATTTCCGGCCTGCTCGGCATCTCGCTGGATGCCGCCCGCCGCTGGCGCGCCGACTGGTTCACCGCCAACAGCCCTATCCATGTCGAAGGCGTCCCGGACGTCCTTCGGCCCACTCAACCGTTTGTCACCCCCGCCGCCCAAGGAGGCGCCCAATGACCCCATCCATTCCCGAAGGCTACCGCGAGGACCGTAATGGTCGGTTGGTGCCCGAGGCACAGATCAAACCGATCGATCTGACGCGTGACCAGCTGGTGCAGGAGAAGATCCAGCGCGCCCTGGAGCTGCGCGAAGCCCTGCGCACCTTCAAAGCGGATACGTTCACCGATATCGGCGCGTTCGTGCAGCTCAGCGGCGAGCAGTACGGCGCCAAGATCGGCGGCGACAAGGGCAACGTCAGCCTGTATTCCTACGATGGCCGCTTCAAGATCCTGCGCGCCTGCCAGGACACCATCCAGTTCGATGAGCGCCTGCAGGCTGCCAAGGCCCTCATCGATGAGTGCCTGAACGACTGGACCGAAGGCTCACGCGCCGAGCTGCGCACCCTGGTCAACAGCGCCTTCAAGGTGGGCCAGGACGGCAGCATCAAGACGGCAGAGGTGCTGTCACTGCGCCGGCTGCAGTTCGATGACGCCCGCTGGCAGCGGGCAATGACCGCGATCAGTGATGCGGTGACGGTGGTGGGCAGCAAGACCTACGTGCGCTTCTACGAGCGCGATGCACGGGGTCAGTACCAGCCGATTTCCCTCGATGTGGCGGGGGTCTGACATGCCCAAGATCCGAGACACCTGCACCTTCCGCTTCGACGGCGTTCGCGGTGCACTGAATGCCAACACCCTGGTGCTGGCAGTGGCGATCGCCGACCAGGCTGCGCGTGCGAACGTGGAGATCCATGCTCCGTCCATTGAGCTGGACGGCGTGCGCGGCTACGACTCGACTTGCGGCTCTGTAAGCGGGCCAGTTCGCGGCAGCGTCCAACTGGCCTTGCAGTACATCGAGGCCCGAGGCGACGGGTTTCCCTGGCGACTGAAGCGCCACATTTCGCAGCCGACCCTGCTGTTCTTCGAGGAGCGTACCGACGTTGAGGTGGCCACCTCCGGCCCGCGCAACGCGTGCGTCAACTGCGACATGCCCACCGGCTTGGCGGAATCGCCGATGTGCGGTCCGTGCGCCCAGCGGGCGGTAGGTGCGATGGCGTCTACCACGGCTGACGCGATCCGGCGCATGGACGGGCTCGACTTCGTGTGTGGCCTGCGCGACCCGCAGACGAAGCGGAACGTGGCCACGGCCATTGCTCGCCAGGTTGGGCATGGCATGGCCGAGAAGTGCGAAGCCCAAGCCGAAGCGGCCCTCAACGCCATTCTCGAGCTGCTGCTCCACCCGCCGGTGCTGGTCTTGCAGCGCAGTGGCCCAATCAACCTCCTGGGGGTGCACTCGTGATCGCGTACTGCTGGGCCAATGGCCAGATCGGGTTCGGCACGAGTGTGCCGGACGGTGCGATTTTCATCGCAGAAGGAAGCGGCGCACAGCTGCGCAAGGTGATCAGCGTCGCAGCCAGGCACGGAAAGGGACTGCTGCAGGGGATGCTGCTTGTACCGGGCGTGCCAGAGGCGCAGACGCAGCGGGAAAAGGGTGACGCACTGGGCCTCTGGTTGGCGTGGTGTTCCCAGCATCCGCGCCGCCTGCGTTGGGGTGCAATGAGCGCCGCCAACGGTGGCACCAACTCAGAGGAGAACCGCCATGTTCGTGCGTAACCTGGTGCTGTTCCGCTTCCCAACCAGCACCGACTTCTCCGAAGTGGAGACGGTGCTGCCGTATGGCGTGCTGGAGCCGGTCGGCCCTCTGGAAATGAACTCTCGCGGCTTCATTTCCCCCTTCGGCCGCGAGGAGCAGGAGCACCTGTCCTGCCGGCAGGGCGACTTCCTTTGGCTGACCGTGGGCGGCGAGGACAAGATCCTGCCCGGCGCGGTGGTCAACCGTGCGCTGGAGAGTCGTCTTCAGGTCATGGAACAGGAACAGGGGCGTCGACCGGGTGGCCGTGAGCGCAAGCGCATGAAGGACGACGTCCTGCACGAGCTACTGCCCAAGGCCTTCGTCAAGAACAGCCGCCACGACGCTATTCTGGACCTTGCCAACGGCTATGTGGCCGTGGACACCTCCAGCCGCAAGGTGGCTGAGGCCTTCGTGTCCGATATTCGCGGCCTGCTCGGCAGCTTCCCGGCGATGCCGCTGAATGCCGAAGTCGCGCCGCGCTCGGTCCTGACCGGGTGGATCGCTGGCGAGCCTCTGCCGGAAGGCCTGTCCCTTGGCGAGTCCGCCGAGTTGCGTGATCCGGTCGAGGGTGGCGCCAAGGTGCGCTGCAGCGACCAGGAACTGCGCAGCGACGAGATCGACAAGCACCTGGATGCCGGCAAGCAGGTCACCAAGCTGGCCCTGGTGCTGGAGGACGCGCTGTCCTTCGAGCTGGGCGATGACCTGGTGTTGCGCAAGCTGAAGTTCCTGGACGGCGCGCTCTCCCAACTGGAGCAGGCCGATGCCGACGGCCGCCGCGCCGAGTTCGACGCCCGCTTTGCCCTGCAGAGCGGCGAGATCCGTCGCCTGTTCCTGATGCTGGAACAAGCCTTCCAGCTCTCTGGCCGGGAGGGTTGATCGATGACCCGTGATCAAGCTTTGCGGAAGATCCAGGCATGTCTCCGCCTGGCGGCCTCATCCAATGCCACCGAGGCGGCGACGGCACTGCGCCAGGCTCGGGCGCTGATGGACCGCTATGGCCTCACCGAGTCGGACGCGGCCACCAGTGAAATCGGCGATACCGAGGCCGCAACCGGCTTTCGTGGTGGTGATCTGCCCCAGTCGTTGATTGCCCTGGCCGCCTTGGTTGCCGATGGCTATAGGTGCCGCGTGATCGGCAATCGCCAGCGTGGGATGTCCTTCAAGGAAGAGCAGTTCATCTGGCAGGGCCGTACCACGCTCCGCTTCTTCGGTGCTGGTGCCGATCCTCAGATCGCCGCATATGCCTTCACCGTGCTGCGCCGCCAGTTGCAGCGCGACAAGGCCCGTCACGTTGCACGCGTTCGTAAGTTGGCGAATCGCCAGCGCCGCGCAGAAGAGTTTGCACTCGGCTGGGTGGCTGCGATCTACCGACTGTTCCCGCGTGCAGAGCTGCCGGAAGGGCGCCGTGAGTCTATCGACGCAGCGGTGAGCCTTCGTTGCGGCGAAGTTGAGGTCAGCACCGGCAAGCAAATCAAAGGTGGGCGGTCCAAAGCCGACGATTACGCCAGCGGCTATGACGCAGGGCGGCAGGCCAAGCTCAACCAAGGCCTGGAGGAAGGTCAGAAGAAGCTGGAGACGACCGGTGGCTACTGAACGAAGGGCTCCCCTTACCAAGAAGTCCCAGATCGCCGACGTCCTGACGGCTGGCGGCCGCATCGTGGCCGGATCCCGAGCCGGCCTGCTGCGGCTTCTGGATCAGTCCGGCCTGGAGGTTCCGGCGTGGCAGATCGCCCTCCGAGCCGCCCAGGCCGCAAGGAGCAAGGCATGACCCGCGCTCGCAAGGCCGGCGACGGCCGTAACCGGGTACTGGCCGCGATCCACGCCGGTGCCAAGAAGCTCAGCCTCTGCGAGGACGTCTACCGTGACCTGGTCGAGCGTGTATCCAGGGAGCATGGCGTTGCCCAGCGCAGCGCCGGCAAGTGCGATCGCCGGCAGCTCGATGCGATCGCCAATGAGTTGCGCCGCCTGGGTGGCATCCCCGCCAAGGCAGCGTATGCGGCCAAGCGCTGGGCCGGTCGTCCCAAGGGCGACCTGTCCCCGCAGCTGTCCAAGATCGAGGCGCTGCTGGCCGATTCGGGGCGCGAGTGGGAATATGCACATTCGGTGGCCCGCCACATGTTCAAGGTAGGACGCCTGGAATGGTGCAACCCGGATCAGCTGTCCAAAGTGATTGCCGCTCTTCAGATCGACGCCAATCGCCGTGCCCGGCGGGAGGCTCCTTCGGCATGAGGTCGATGGAGGCCCGCCGTAACGCGCTGTTGGACAATGCTGCTGAGGCGGCGGCCAAAGCTGCGCGGAAGTTCGGCCTCGATGACGATGCAGCCGAGCATATCGGAGCGGTAGTGGCCGATATGTTGGCCGAGAACTGGGGTGGCCAAACGATCTACTTTCCTCAGGATGCAGCCTTTAAGCTCACCCCTCGCGAGCGTGAGATACTCGAGGCCCAACGAACGGGCACAACGATCCCTGCCCTGGCGAAGCAGTACAGGATGTCCGAACAGGGCATTCGCAAATTGCTGGCTAGAGCCATCCTTCGGGATCGGAACCTGAACCAGATGAACCTGTTCCTCAACTCCCCTTGATTGCACCTTCCGAGAGAAGCTATGCCCAGACCGCCCAAAATGGCCACGTTGCCACCTGAAATTCTGGCCGAGGCACACGAAAGGTTGCGGAAGAACGGGTATTCCCAGTCTGTCGAGCTTTCCAAATGGCTGGCCGACCTCGGATTCTCGATCAGCAAGACGGCTATCAATGACTACTCCCAGCAACTTCGTACGCTTGATGCTGAGGGTGGGGGTGTCATCGCCACGATGATGCAGCGCCGCCGACAATCCGGGGCTTTGAACAGCAGCAAGATCGGTCTACTGGTCGAACTTGGCCAGCTGAGGGTCCGTGAGCATCAGATCCTCGCCGAGCTCGCGGCCTTGGAACGAGCAGGCGACTGATTGCACCAGGCGCAATCAGTCGCCGACGTAAGCGAGCGGTAGTCCCGCTTTGTCCGGGATAGTCCCGCATTTATCACGCCAGCGGCCCCCATATATCCCACCCCTGCACACGCTTGATGCTGTAAGCCTTCATCCCCTGCTCTCTCCTGCAAGAATTGAATGGTGTGGAGTGCGATGTGTCGCGCTAGCGTTGCCTGGCTGGCAGTACCCGCCACTGGAAGTCGTAGTTCCATTGGTCGAAGTACAGGTTGCCGCCAGCCCACTCGGCCTCGCCGCGCTGCGAGTCGACCGTTTCCGAGCGGAAGTGCTGCTTGGCCGGCACCAGGGCCTGGCCGAAATCGTCGTTGAAGGCGATGCGGTAGCCGTCGAGGCCACCCAGGTAGAAATCGCGCAGGGCCGGCACGTCGCTGGCCAGTGCGCCGGTGGTCACGTCCATCGGCAGCCATCCATACGGCGCCAGGTAGACCTGCCCCCAGTCATGCAGGTTGTTGTAACCACTGCCATCGTCGGAGAACACCATGCCCGACTGCCAGCGTGCGGGAATGCCGTTCAGGCGCAGCAGCGCGATCAACAGCAGGGTCTGCTGCCCACAGTCGGCATGCCCGGCATGCAGCGCGTAATCGCTGATGTTGCTGATCGTGGAGTATTCGCGCGCACCGGCCCATGGAATGCGATCCACGGCAGCAAACAGCTTGCGCACCACTTCATACGGGCGGGTTTCCCCCTGCAGCACCTGGTCGGAGAACAGCTTCAGCGCCGGCGTGAAGCGCACGTGCGGCAGCTGCTCGGCCAGGTAGGGTTTCAGTGCCGGATCGGCCGGTGTCGGCTGCACCTTGGCCGGATCGATCGCGGTATGCCGGGCCAGGATCGTGACCGCATAGCGGACCTCGAAGCGGGTCGGCTGCCCGGCCACCGCTTTGGCTTCCAGATAGGCGGTACGCTGCAGGGTGCTGGCTGGTGCCACGCGCGCCTTGCCCGGGGTGCTGCCCAGCCACTGCACCTGCTCCTGCTGGCCGGGTATCTCGCGCGGGTACGGAATCCAGGCGCGTACGGTCTCGCCGGCCGGCACCGCATCGGCTTTCACCGTGAGCGACTGGGTGAATTCAATGCGCTGCGGCAGTACCGACGCCTGGCCACTTTGTTCCGCTGCGGCAAGCACGCGTGCGTGGTGCGCGTTGAGCACCTCGTTTGGGCCCGGCGCCGGCATCGGTGCATCCGCGCGGCGGCGCGCACGTGCCTCGTCGCTGAGCAGGAACAGGTTCAACGGTGCGCGCTTGAAGTACCAGCGCGTGCCATCGATGTCGAGGTGTTCGATCAGTCCAAGCTGGTCCCAGCGTGCGAATTCCTCGTCGGTCAGGTCGGGAATCCAGCGGCGCACGGCAGACTTGGCGGCGGCTTCGTCGAGGGAAAAATCCAGGCGGATGCGGCGCATGCGCTCTTCCTGGAACGCGATGTCGTCGAAACTGACGCCAGGCTCCGCCGCGTCCGCAGCCGACCAGGTGTTCAGTTCGCTGCCGGCTTCGGAGAACCGTCCCGCGTCGATCATCTGCACGACCCGCGCAAACTGGATGGCCGAGGGTGGCGGCTCCGCTCCCGCCGACCACGCCCACAGCAGCAGCGCGGCACACAGGCCGGCAGTGGCAGGCAGACGTGGTTTGCGAACGGCAGGATCCACAGCGACACTTCCCCAGCGCGGGTGGTAACGGCTGTGTAACACGGGCCGGGATGCCGGTCAATAATTTATTCTTGCTTTCGATGCCAAAAGGAATAAATATTCCAACAGGCATTCGAGGAGGGTGTGCAGCGCATGATCCTGGCTTCCCGCGAACGGCATCGGCATTGGCCACGCCGCTTGACCCTGGCCCTGTGCCTGCTGGCCGCACCGGCCTTTGCACAGGCGGCCCCGCCGCCCGACCCGGGCGCGCCGCTGCCCTATGTGATCGGCCTGCACGAGGCCTACCTCACCCCGCAGTACTGGACCGCGCGCCTGGACAACGCAGACGTGCCGATCCTGGACCGCAGCCAGATCGAGGCACAGAACGCACGGATGCGGTCACAGGACAGCCACATCCAGGACATCGCCGCACTGCCCGAGCAGCTTGATGCGGCGGCGGTGCGCGCCAGCATCACCTCGCTGTCGAGCTGGCCCACCCGCACTCTGTACAACGACAAGGGCCAGGCCGTTGCGCCGGCACTGCGCAGCGCGACCGAAGCCAATCTGGGCCTACAGTCCATTCCCGCGCAGACGACACCGCAATACGGGCTGGTGGTGAAGCGCGCTGCACTGCGCACCTTCCCCACCCGCGAGCGCGTCTTCAGCAGCGTCGGTGACATCGACATCGATCGCTTCCAGGAATCGGCGCTGTTCCCCGGCGACAAGGTCGCCGTGGTCCATCGTAGCGCCGACGGCCGCTGGCTGTTCGTGCACAGCGAGCGCTACAGCGCATGGATCGAGGCCGATGCCATCGCCAGCGGCGACAAAGCCACCGTGCTCGGCTACGGCGCGAAGGGACCGTACCGGATCGTCACCGGCGCCACCGCACAGACCGCCTACACCCCGGAAGAACCGCGCGTCTCGCGCCTGCAGCTGGACATGGGCGTGCGCTTGCCGGTGCTGGCCGACTGGCCGGCGTCAGAGCCGGTGAACGGCCAGCAGGCACATGCGTCGTGGGTGGTGCAGCTGCCGGTACGCGAGGCCGATGGTCGATTGAAGCTGGTACCAGCGCTGTTGCCGCGCTCGCAGGACACCGCCGCCGACTATCTGCCGCTGACCCCACGCCTGCTGCTGCAGCAGGCCTTCAAGTTCCTCGGCGAGCGCTACGGTTGGGGCCACGACTACGACACCCGCGACTGCAGCGGTTTCGTTTCCGAGATCTACCGCAGCTTCGGCGTGCTGCTGCCGCGCAATACCAGCGCGCAGGCGGTCAGCCCGGCGCTGGACCGCGTGCCATTCACCGGCAAGGACGGCAAGGCCGTGCGCGACCGCGCCGTCACCGACCTGCAGGTGGGTGACCTGGTCTACATCCCCGGCCACGTGATGATGGCCATCGGCCACGTCGACGGCCGCACCTGGGTGATCCACGATACGGCGGGCGGCAGCTGGTTCGGTGCTGACGGCAAGCGTGTGCAGGCCCACCTCAATGGTGTTTCGGTCACCCCGCTTGAGCCGATGATGGCCAGCGACAGCGTCCGCTACATCGACCGCATCACCAACATCCAACGCCTGCGTGCCAAGACCCCCTGAATGAAGATCACTGCCATCGAACTGGGCATGCTGCGCGTGCCGCTGAAAACACCGTTCAAGACCGCCCTGCGCACGGTGGAAACCGTGGAAGACGTAGTGGTGCTGATCCGCACCGACACCGGCCACACCGGCTACGGCGAAGCGCCGGCCACCGCGGTGATCACCGGTGATACCCACGGCTCGATCATCGAGGCGATCCGTCACTTCATCGCGCCGCGCCTGATCGGCCAGGACGTGGCCAACCTCAATCGCCTGTGCGGTCTGGTGCAGACCGCGATGGAGCGCAACACCAGCGCCAAGGCGGCGGTGGAGATCGCGCTGTACGACCTGTGGGCACAGCTGCATGGCGCGCCGCTGTACCAGATGCTGGGTGGCGGCGACCCGGTGATCACCACCGACATCACCATCAGCGTGGACTACATCGACAAGATGGTGGCCGATTCGCTGTCGGCGATCGAGCGCGGCTTCGAGTCGCTGAAAATCAAGGTCGGCAAGGACATCGGTCTGGACATCGAACGGGTCAAGGCGATCCACGCCGCCGTGGAAGGCCGCGCCCTGCTTCGGCTGGACGCCAACCAGGGCTGGACGGCCAAGCAGGCGGTGCATGCCATGCGCACGCTGGAGGAAGCGGGCGTGGTGCTCGAGCTGCTGGAGCAGCCGGTGAAGGCCGCCGACATCAGTGGCCTGAAGTACGTGACCGACCGCGTCAACACGCCGGTGATGGCCGACGAAAGCGTGTTCAGCCCGAGCCAGGTGATGGACCTGA
The DNA here is from genome assembly GCF_056481145.1 of Stenotrophomonas sp. 93052_Sma. Taxonomy (NCBI): domain Bacteria; kingdom Pseudomonadati; phylum Pseudomonadota; class Gammaproteobacteria; order Lysobacterales; family Lysobacteraceae; genus Stenotrophomonas; species Stenotrophomonas sp. 93052_Sma. The sequence goes on along the minus strand of NZ_CM151134.1, from coordinate 445,137 downwards.
TCCAGCAGCGCGCGGCCGACATCATCAACATCAAGCTGATGAAGACCGGCGGCCTGTCCAACGCGATCCGCATTGCCGACATCGCCGGCATCTACGGCGTGCCGTGCATGATCGGCTGCATGATCGAATCCAGCATCAGCGTGGCTGCGGCCGTGCACCTCGCGGTGGCCAAGAGCGATGTGATCACCAAGGTCGACCTCGACGGCCCCTCGCTGGGCCAGTTCGACCCGGTCAGTGGCGGCGTGCACTTCAACGAATCGGAGATCAGCATCAGCGACGTGCCGGGGCTGGGCATCACCGAAGTGCGCGGGCTGGAGATGCTGGGGTGACCCGCGCAGTCGAGCATGGCTCGACTCTACAAGGGCCGTGCTTATCTGATGCCTGGTCGGGCGTTACTTTTCTTTCTGCGGAAAGAAAAGTAACCAAAAGAAACGCTCCGCCAGCCGCGAGCCGACGTGCTGCGCACGTCGGTGCCCTGCGCTCCTCGGTCCGTCAAGGGACGGCGCGGAACTCGCTGCGCTCAGACACCCGCGCCTCTTCGCCCTCGCAGGACCTGCGGTGCTCGGCTCGCTACAAGGCGGACTCAACGTCCAAAGCAACAGCTGCACCCAGTAAATCCATGCCACGCGTGGATGCACCTTCTCTTGCTTCTGCCCTACCCCGTAACCCCTTCGCGGCTGGCACGCGCGCGATGTGTCCGAGGTCGGGCGGGTGGGGTTTGCAGGGGTGTCCGCGCCATGGGCCCGAGGCATGCCTCGGGCGGGTTGGGCAGGACGCCCAACCCCGGTCTTGCCGTTTGCGCAGGACAGCGCAAACGAGCAAGCGCGGCCAAGCCTCCATGGACGGATTCACGGCGTCCCCTGCAAACCCCACCCGCCCGACCCACTCCATGACACGCTCTACGCGACCAACCGCAATGCGCCTACACATGCCCGGACTCCCCGCATGCCGCCCCTGCTGAAGATCCGTTCCGAGCGCGGGCAGATGTCGGCCATCGAGCGTCGCATCGCCGACTTCATTCTCGACAACGCACACCTGCTGCGCGACTACTCGTCCCAACAGCTGGCCAGCGCGCTGGGCATCAGCCAGTCCAGCGTGGTGAAGTTCAGCCAGAAGCTCGGCTTCAAGGGCTACCCGGACCTGAAGTACTCGATCGGCCAGGATGTGGCTCGCGCCGGTGCCGATCCACAACAGGCGCCCAGCGAACCGGACAGCGGTGACGACTACCTGCGCCTCGGCGAGGCCCTGCGCCGCAGCAAGGCACAGGCCGAGGAGGAAACCCGCCAGGCCAATCCACGCGGGGAAATCGAGCGCATCGTGCAGCTGATCGACGGCGCGCCGAAGCTGTTCGTGTACGGCCTGGGTGACGACGGCCTGTACGCGCGTGAGTTCGCCATGCGATTGTCGCTGCTCGGCCTGCTGGTGGTGCCGCATACCGACCCGATCCTGATGCTGGCCAACCTGTCGGCCGCGCGCCCCGGCGATGCGCTGCTGGTGTTCTCCGAGTTCGGCAACCTGCCCCAGCTTTCGCAGCTGTCGCGCCAGTTCCAGGACATGGGTGGCAAGGTGATTTCCATCACCCGCCACACCGCCAACCCGCTGCGCGCGCATGCTGATGCAACACTGGTGGTGTGTGCGCACGACCGCACGCCGCAGGTCGCGCAGCTGCTGTACCGTAGCGCCATGCACGCGCTGCTCGATTTCCTGTTCGTGCTGCTCTGCCACGCCAATCCGGATCGCCAGCAGCAGCTCGCGGTGAACCTGGAGCGGATCGACCACCTGCTGGATTCCTGACCGGAGCGCACGTTGATGAAATCGCTGGTCCGCCTCGCTACCGCTGCGCTGCTGCTTGCTGCAGCGGTGTCCGTATACGCGGCGCCGCTGGATGGTGCGCGCCAGCTGATCGTGGTCACCAGCGATGGCTGGGACAGCACCGAGGGCCAGCTGCAGGCCTATGTGCGCGATGGCAAGGGCTGGCACGCGCATGGACAGGCGTTCCCGGTGGCGCTCGGCCGTACCGGCAGCGCCTGGGGCCTGGGCCTGCATCCGGCACAGGCCGACGGCCCGCAGAAGCAGGAAGGCGATGGCCGCAGCCCGGCCGGCGTGTTCGCGCTCGGCAGCGCCTTCGGCTATGCCATCACCCGCCCCGGCACCGCGATGGCCTACCAGCCCATGCTTGAAAGCAGCTACTGCATGGATGTGTCCGGCTCTCCGTTCTACAACCGCATCGTGGATGAAAAGAAGGTCGGCAGCGCCGCGGTCAAGGGCTCCACCGAGCCGATGCGGCTGGACCTTCACAACCAGGGCGACGTGCGCTACCAGGAAGGCTTCGTGATTGCCCATAACCCGGACAACCAGCCCGGCAAGGGCAGCTGCATCTTCGCCCATCTGTGGCGCGCCCGGTGAGGCCACGGCTGGCTGCACCGCCATGCCGCAGCCACGCATGCAGGCGCTGCTGGACTGGTTGCGCCCGCAGGATATGCCGCGCTTCGTGCTGCTGCCGCGCGCCGAGTACAAGCGCCTGCAGGCACAGTGGCAGCTGCCCGCACTGAGCGGAGACGCCCGTTGAGCGCGCAGGACGAACCGCAGCTGCAGCGCGCGGTCAGCCGCTGGCAGATCGTCGGCCTGTCGATCAACGATGTGATCGGCAGCGGCATCTACCTGCTGCCGGCCGCCACCGTCGCCCTGCTCGGCCCCTTCAGCCTGTGGGGCGTGGTCGCCGCCGGCATCGTCGTTGCCCTGCTGGTGCTGTGCTACGCGCAGGCCGCCAGCTACTTCGATGAACCCGGTGGCAGCTACCTGTATGCCCGTGAGGCGTTCGGGCGATTCGCCGGGTTCGAGATCGGCTGGATGATCTGGTTGACCCGCATCAGCTCGGCGGCCGCATTGAGCAATGCACTGGCCGATGCGGTCGCGCGCTTCTGGCCGTGGGCCGGCGCCGGCATGGGCCGCATCGCGGTGATCGTGGTGTCGCTGGGCTTCCTCACCGGCGTCAACATCATCGGCGTGCGCTCGGCCGCGCGCACCGGCGTGGTGCTGGTGATCGGCAAGATGCTGCCGCTGCTGCTGTTCGTGGCCATCGGTGCGTTCTACATCGATCCGCAACTGGCCTTCTCCGGCCAGCGCCCGGACCCGCATGACCTGCAGCGCATGGGCGAAGCCGCCTTGCTGCTGCTGTACGCCTACGCCGGCTTCGAGAACATTCCGGCGGCCGCCGGCGAGTACCGTAATCCGCGCCGCGATATTCCATTCGCCCTGATCACCATGATCATCACCGTCACCGTCATCTACGGCGCGGTGCAGGTGGTGGCGCAGGGCACGCTGGCCGGCCTGGCCAGCTCGGCCACGCCGCTGGCCGATGCCGCCGCCGGCTTCGGTGGCGAGGCACTGGCGCTGATCCTGACCATCGGCGCGACCATCTCCATCCTCGGCACCAACAGCAACACGATGATGATGGGCCCGCGCTTCCTGTTCGCGCTGGCCCGCGATGGCTACGGCCCGAAGATCCTGGCCCAGGTGCATCCGCGCTTTTACACGCCGGCCGCGTCGATCCTGTGCCAGGGTCTGATCGCACTCGGCCTGGCCCTGTCGGGTTCGTTCGTGCAGCTGGCGCTGCTGTCGATGACCACGCGCCTGTTCGCCTACATCGGTACCGCCGCGGCAGTGCTGGTACTGGCCAAGCGCTATGCCGACCGCCCCGGTGCATTGAAGCTGCCGGGCGGCCCGCTTATTCCGGTGCTGGCGCTGCTGCTGTGCGTTGCGCTGTTCGCCAGTGCCAGCTGGCAGAACATCGCCGCCGCGCTGGTGGCGTTCGCCATTGGTGCAGTGATCTACAAACTGCCGCGAAAAGATGCCGACGCCGGATGACCGATAGCGCCGGGCCATGCCCGGCGGATTGATCTGGTGATCACGCTGCCGGACCGGGCCGTTAACCGCCACGCAGGCATGATCAGGCTTCGTCCACAACGGAGCCTTCCATGACCGAGTACCAGATTCCCGGCCGCGTACCGGACGACAGCACACCGCGCGATGCGGTCAGTAACTACTGGCGCGAACGCTACACGGCCGAGCCGTACTACGACGACCAGCTGTTCTTCGAGGACTACGAGCCGGCCTACCGCATCGGCCACGCCGCACGTGCGCAGGACGTGATCCGCGCCTACGAGGAAGTGGAACGCGAGCTGGAATCACGCTGGGCCAGTGAACGAGGCAAGAGCCGGCTGGAGTGGGCGCAGGCACGCAGTGCCGTTCGCCGTGGCTGGGAGGAAGCGCGGCAGGTGGAACCGCGCCTGGCACGCGGCCCCTGACGGATCCGATATGCGGCAACGCCGGGCATGGCCCGGCGCTACCGTTGCTGCATCACTCCTGTTCCGGCAGCGGCGGCACGGCCGTGCTGCGCTTGCTCTCACCGCCACCGGCGGCGATCAGGTCGCGGGTGTTCTTCTGCACCGCCACCGCACCGAACAGCGACAGCGCGAAGGCCATGCCGTAGAAGCCCTTCTCGCTCAGCACCAGGGTGGCGTTCCACAGGCCAACCAGCAGCAACAACAGCGCAGACAGCAATGCGAACCAGCACAGCGCGTAATACAGGCCACTCACCGGGATTCCCTCGACACGGTCACGCACGCTCTTCTGCAGCGACACCGCCGCGAACAGGCCGAACAGCAGCAGGGTCAGGTAGTAGCCCTTTTCGTTGAGCGCCATCGTGGCGTTGAACAGACCGATCAGGTAGGCCGCCGCACCCAGCAGCAGGGCCACCCATGAGGCGGCGATGAAGGCGGTGGAGGGCTTGTGGGGCATGGCAGTGTTCATTGCAGATCCTTGGCAGGCAGACGGGCACGCTTTGCCCGGGCGTGCCCACCCTAGACGATCCCGCCGCGCTCGCACAGGGGTCGCAGGACCTTCGGGCCACGACGCTCACGACGCCAGTGGTATACAAGGGACAGCCCGGCCATCCGCATCCCCGCACTGGAGATACCCATGACCCGCACGCCCCTGCTGCTCGCCCTCGGCCTGGTGCCGATCCTTGCCACCTCCGCCTGCAATGCCGCCGACCCGGCCGCCAACGGGGCCCAGACCGCAGCGTCCGCAGCCTCCACCACTGCCGACCAGCGACCGTTCACCGCATCCGAAATCAGTCGTTTCGACCAGCCGTGGGCAATGACCTTCCTGCCCGATGGCAGCCTGCTGGTCACCGAAAAGCGCGGAAAGCTGCAGCACCTGGACCTGGCCAGTGGCCAGAAACACGAGATCACCGGCGTTCCGAAGGTCGCTTACGGCGGCCAGGGCGGCTTCGGTGACGTGATCCTGCACCCGCAATTCGCGAGCAACCACGTGGTCTATCTCAGCTATGCCGAGGAAGGCACGCTGGACACCCGCGGCGCTGCCGTGGCCCGTGCCACGCTGGCGCTGGATGCCAACGGTGCCGGCCAACTGAAGGACCTGAAGGTGATCTGGCGACAGAGCCCGAAGGTGAGTGGTGAAGGTCACTACGGCCATCGCCTTGCTTTCGGCCCGGACGGCAAGCTGTGGATCAGCTCCAGCGAGCGCCAGAAGTTCGATCCGGCACAGGACATGGGCGGCAACCTCGGCAAGATCATCCGCCTCAACGATGATGGCAGCCTGCCCGCCGACAACCCGTTCGCCTCGCAGGGCGGCGTGGCCGCGCAGGTGTGGTCACTGGGCCACCGCAACATCCTCGGCATGGCCTTCGATGCCAACGGCAAGCTGTGGGCCCACGAGATGGGCCCGGCCGGCGGCGACGAGCTGAACCTGATCGTGCGCGGCGCCAACTATGGCTACCCGATCGTCTCCAACGGCAACCACTACGACGGCCGCCCGATTCCCGACCACGATACCCGCCCGGAGTTCGCCGCCCCGAAGGTGACCTGGACGCCAGTCATCTCGCCGGCCGGCTTCGTGATCTACAGCGGCACCCTGTTCCCGCAGTGGAAGGGCAGCGGCTTCATCGGTGGCCTGTCCTCCACCTCGCTGGTGCGCGTGGCCTTCGATGGTGACAGCGCGCGCGAAGCCGAACGCTTCAACATGGGCGAGCGCATCCGCGAAGTGGAACAGGGCCCGGATGGCGCCCTGTGGCTGCTGGAAGATGGCAACAAGGCGCGCCTGCTGAAGCTCACCCCGAAAACCTGACAGGATGGTAGTGCCGGCCGCTGGCCGGCACGTTTTCCCGCAACGGCCCCGCACGCGGGGCCGTCTGCGTTCATTGGATGGTGATGACCTTCACCTCGGTCTTCGTGCAGGCCTGGTCCAGGCACTGCCCGTTCAACCACACCTGGCCATCGCCGATCATCACGCCCTGCTGGTTGACGAAGACCTTGCCGAAGTCCTGTTCGGACACCGCCTTGACCACCGCCGGGGTGATGATCTTCTCGTAGTTGCGCTGGAACTCACCGGGGCCGGTGATCTTCCTTCCGTTAGCGATATTCAGCGGGAAGCGCACTTCCTCCACCACCGCAGCGCGATCACCGCCGACCACCGCGGTCTTGAACGCGTTGAACACCTTCTCGTACTGCGCGGCATCACCGAGCAGGGTCTCGATACGCGCACGTGCGTCTTCGGTAGTCGCTTCCGCTGCGGGCGCGGTCGGTGCCGAAGCAGCGGATTCAGCGGCAGGTGCCGCAGGCGTTGCCGCAGCACTGGCCTCCATCGGCGGCGGTGCGTCCACCGCAGGCTCGGCCGGCGGTGCCGGCTGCGAACAGGCCGCCAGCAACAGGGCGGGAATCAACACAGCGATCGTGCGCATGCGCGGACATCCATCGGTTCAAGAACACCGATGGTAGCGCCGCCGCGGTGAGGACAACAAAAAGGGGACGGAGGGGATTAAGTCGTTAGTGGCACAAACGACTTAATCCCCTCCGTCCCCTTTTTCTTCGATCAGGCCTTCAGCAGCTCGAACTGCACGGCTTCGCCTGCTGCCGACGAGGCGCAGACCCACAGGTCGAACTGGCCCGGCTCGGCACGCAGCACGCCGTCGCGGCCGGTGAACGCCAGCTGCTCGCGGGTCAGGGTGAATACCACTTCGGCCGACTCGCCCGGCTGCAGTGCCACCTTGCGGAAGTCCTTCAGTTCACGCACCGGACGCACGCGGCTGGCCACGCGGTCGTGGATGTACAGCTGCACCACTTCCTCGCCGGCCATGTCGCCGCTGTTGGTCAGCGTGGTGGTGATGGTCAGGGTGTCGTCCCAGCCGAGCTGCGCCGCACTCAGCTGCGGCACGCCGTAGGCGAAGGTGGTGTAACCGATGCCGTGGCCGAACGGGTACAGCGGCTCATTCGGGATCTCGCGCCAGCGAGCCTTGAACTCCGACATGGTCGGCAGTTCCGGGCGGCCGGTGCGCGGGTGGTTGTAGAAGTACGGCTGCTGGCCGGACACCTGCGGGAAGCTGACCGGCAGGCGGCCGGACGGGCTGTAGTCGCCGAACAGCACATCAGCCACGGCATGGCCGGTCTGCGTGCCCAGGTACCAGGTGACCGCCACCGCGTGCGCGTTGCGCACCGCGCCCTGCAGTGCCAGCGCGCGGCCGTTGCGCAGCAGCACCACCAGCGGCTTGCCGGTCATCGCCACCGCCTCGGCCAGTGCCTGCTGTGCCGGCGGCAGGGTGATCTCCACGCGCGACTGCGCTTCACCGCTGTAGCGCTGCGGTTCGCCCAGCGCCAGCACCACCACGTCGGCGCGCAGCGCGGCCGCCACGGCGGCTTCGGTGCCGCCCGGAATGGCAGTTTCCAGTTCGCAGCCCGGCACGATCTCCAGCAGCGCTTCATCGCCGATGGCGGCGCGCACGCCGGTTTCCAGATCCACGTAACGCTGCTTGTCGCCGAACAGCGTCCAGCAGCCTTCAATGTTCTCGCGGTCCTGCACGAACGGGCCGATCAGCGCGATCTTCTGCCCGGTCTTCTGCAGCGGCAGTACGTTGTCACGGTTGTTCAGCAGCACGATCGAACGGCGCGCGGCATCGCGCGACAGTGCGTCATGTGCGGCAATGTGCGAGGTATCCGCTTCGCGCGCCGGGTCCAGCGAACGGTACGGGTCGTCGAACAGGCCGATGGTTTCCTTCAGCCACAGGATGCGGCGCACGCCTTCATCCAGCACCGCCATTGGCACTTCGCCGCTCTCGACCAGGCCCGGCAGGTGTTCGGCGTAGAAGCCGCTCTGCATGCTCAGGTCCAGGCCGGCGGTGAACGCCTTGGCAGTGGCATCACGGTCATCGGCGGCATAGCCGTGCGCGACCAGTTCCATGTCGGCGGTGTAGTCGGAGATCACCACGCCCGGGAACTTCCACTCACCGCGCAGGATGTCGGTCAGCAGTTCGGCATTGGCACTGGCCGGCACGCCGTTGATGTCGTTGAACGAGGACATCACGGTGATCGCGCCCGCATCGAAGGCGGCCTTGAACGGCGGCAGATGCACGTCACGCAGGGTCTGCGGCGAGATGTCCACCATGTTGTATTCCATGCCCGCCATCACCGCGCCGTAGGCGGCGAAGTGCTTCGGCGTGGCCAGCAGCGAATCGGCGGCGCGCAGGTCGCTGCCCTGGAAGCCACGCACGCGGGCGGCGGCGAACGCACACCCCAGCACCACGTCCTCACCGGCACCTTCGGCGCCACGGCCCCAGCGCTGGTCGCGGGCGATGTCCACGGCCGGCGCATAGGTCCAGTGCAGGCCAGCGGCCGTCGCTTCGATGGCGGTGGCGCGCGCGGTGCGCTCGGCCAACTCCGGCTCGAAGCTGGCGGCCTCGCCCAGCGGAATCGGGAACACGGTACGCATGCCGTGGATGACGTCGGCCGCCAGGATCACGGGGATGCCCAGGCGGCTCTCTTCGGTGGCGACCTGCTGGATCCGGCGGCCCAGTTCGGCGCCCACACCATTGAACAGCGAGCCGACCTTGCCCTCGCGCACCTGCTGCAGCACCTGGTCGGCATTGCGCACGTTGGCTTCCGGGTTCACGTCCGGGGCGAACGGGCGGACCATGTCCGCGAAGACACCCAGCTGGCCGACCTTTTCCTCGACGGTCATCTGGGCAATGAGGGATTCGATGCGATCGGAGGCCACCGGCAGTCCTTGATGAAAACGTTTACAAGCCCGGCATTCTAGCGATCCCGGGCGATTTGGCGAGGGGTTTGTTCATTCAGTTTCAGCCACCAGCGGGGTCCGTATGGCCCCGCCGGGGGCACCGCAGCTTACTCCGAGCCGGCCAGCTGGCGCTGCCCGGCCATCAACATGGCGTCGCTGGAGGCCTGGAATACCCGCAGGCCGAAGGCCGGCAGGATCGCCAGCAGGTGGTCGAAGATGTCCGACTGCACCGCCTCGTACTCGCCCCAGGCGGTGCTGCGGGTGAAGCAGTACAGCTCCAGCGGCAGGCCTTCGGTGGTCGGCTGCAGCTGGCGTACCAGCAGGGTCATGTCGGTATGGATGCCCGGGTGGCTGCGCAGGTAACGCTCCACATAGGCCCGGAAGGTACCCAGGTTGGTCACCCGGCGGCTGTTGACCTCGGCCACGCCCTGCTCGCGCAGGCGCCCGTTCCACTGGCCAAGCTCCTGCTCCTTCTCCTGCAGGTAATCACGCAGCAGCGCGAACTGGCCGAGGAAGGCCAAGTCGCCTTCGTCCAGGAAGCCGACGCTGTGCTGGTCCAGGTACAGCGCGCTTGATGCGGCGGCCACCGGCCTCCTGCATGCCGCGCCAGTTCTTGAACGACTCGGTCACCAGCTTCTTGGTCGGAATGGTGGTGATGGTCTTATCGAAGTTCTGCACGGTGACGGTGTGCAGCGCGATATCGATGACGTCACCGTCGGCGTTCTGGCTGGGCATTTCGATCCAGTCGCCGATGCGCACACGGCCATCGCCACTGATCTGCACGCTGGCCACCAGCGACAGGATGGTGTCCTGGAAAATCAGCATCAGCACCGCCGTGGCCGCCCCCAGGCCGGTCACCAACGGCCCCAGTTTCACCCCCAGCAGCGTGGCGATGATGGACAGGCCGGCGGCCACGAACACCACGATCTTGACCACCTGCAGGTAGCCCTTGATCGGCTTGTTGCGCGCATCGGGCTTGCGTTCGTACAGGCTGTTGGCCGCGTCCAGCGCATGCGAGAACGCCATCGACACCGTCAGCACGGCCCATACGATGCACAGCTTGATGATGACGTTGACCAGGCCGGGTGGCAGGTCGGGAATGAGGGTGATGCCCGAGGCGATCACCTGGCTGGGCACCACGTTGGACAGGCGCGAGATGACCCGCATCAGATGGCTGCCGCGCCCGGACTCGGCACCTGGCAGGCGCTGCAGCAGGCGCCGCAGGCCACGCACCAGGATGCGCTTGGTAACCCAGTTGGCCAAGCCCGCAGCGATCAGCAGCGCCGAGATCATCAACGCCAGGTAGGCGCCGGGATAGGGTTCCAGTGTGTTCTGCAGCTTTTCCAGCCACTGTACCGCCACCACCGCGTCCACCATCAGTTGTCTCCTTGCGTTGTCGTTGTTGTTGGGGGTGCCGGCCAGCGGCCGGCACTACCGGATCAGTCCCGCGAGCGCTCGATGATCACGCCCACCGCGCGCGCGCCACGCACCGCGCCCGGCTTGCTCAGTTTCAGGCGCAGCCACTTCACGTCGAATTCGTCCAGCACGATCTGTGCGCAGCGCTCGGCCAGGGTTTCGACCAGGCCGAATTCCGACTCGCGCACGAACTGCTCCAGGCGCTTGCTGACCGCCTTGTAGTTCAGGGTGTGGGCGATGTCGTCGGAGGCCGCCGGACGACGGTTGTCGAAGCCCATCTCCAGGTCGAACACCAGGTCCTGGCGGATCCGTCGTTCCCAATCGTAGATACCGATCAGGGCGTCGATCGTCAGCCCCTCGATGAAAACCTTGTCCATTGCGCTTAACCAGCCCGAATACAGGGGGCCATGGTAACGGCACGACGGTGAGCCTGCCCGGAACGGGCGGTGAGTGGCCGGCAGGGGCGCGGCTCCAGAAAAGACAAAGGACCCCGCTAGCAGGGCCCTTTGGTACTACCGTTTGTCCCCGGGGGGAGCTGTTGAACAGCCGCGGGTCCCGGTGGCGCAGGCACGCAGATTAGGTAAAGACGAGATCACCGGTCAAGGCCAATTCCGACAGGGCAGATCAGGTAGTCGTCCGAGGTCAAACGCAGAGAATCAGCCGCGCAGACAACGACGTTCCCTGATGGTGGCCGCCGCCCACTCTCGCGAACATCGATCCCTCCTTCACCACCGCACATGACGATGGCTCCACACGATGTACTGCGGCGCGCGTTGTCAGCGGAGCGTCTGTCTACTTACGAGAGAATCGCATCGACCTGCAGCCCCGACGTCACGGCCGAATCCCTGTACCTCTGGAACATGCGGATGTGCGGTGCACTGATGATGCCGGTCCATCTGTGCGAAGTGGTCACCCGTAACGCCGCTGCTACCGTGCTCGCCCGGCAGCATGGCCCGCGTTGGCCCTGGAATGATGCCTTCCGACGCAGGCTGCCAACCTCGTCCTGTACTTCCGCACGTGCAGCACTGGAACAGGTTGCTGGCCGCACGACCGATACACCCGAAATCGTCGCCAAGCTGCCGATGGTGTTCTGGCAGCAGCTTTTCACCTGTCGCTTCGACGACACGCTATGGATACCCGCACTCAATGGAGTTCTGCGGCATGCACCCTCAGCTCATCCCAGCGTCATCAGAAAAGCCATCCACTCTGACATCGGACGCATTCGCCACCTGCGCAACCGCATCGCGCACCACGAACCCATCCTGGAACGCGACATCGGTGCCGACCTGGCGGCGATCGGGCGGCTGATCCACGCCCGCTGCCCGCATACGCTGGGCTGGCTGCAGCGCCATGAGCGGGCGACAACGGTGTTGGCGGCGTCGCCATTGGCAGGGCGTCCGTAATGTGTAGCCGGGCGTGGCCCGGCGCTACGGAGGCCTGCCTGTAGAGTCGAGCTTGCTCGACTGCTCTGTGTCCGTCATTGCGCCCAGTCGAGCAAGCTCGACTCTACAAACGCCGATCGAGCGGTTCGCGCGGCCGGGGGGCTCAGACCGCCGGCAGGGTCGCCATGTCCCAGCGCGGGGTCACATCCACCTTCGGCGGGCTGTACTGGCCGGCCTGCAGCCGCAGCGCGCCGGCGAAGGCGATCATCGCGCCGTTGTCGGTGCACAACGCCGGCCGCGGGAAGCAGGCACGGCCGCCGAGACGCTCGGCCATCTGCTGCAGGCGTGCGCGCAGGCGCTTGTTGGCGCCAACACCTCCAGCCACCACGATCACGTTGGTGCCGGCCGCTTCCAGCGCGCGTTCGCACTTGATCGACAGGGTCTCGACCACCGCGTCCTCAAAGCCCCGGGCGATGTCGGCACGGGTCTGCTCGCTCTGGTCACTGTCGCGCCAGGCCATCAGGACCTGGGTCTTCAGGCCGGAGAAGCTGAAATCCAGCCCCGGGCGGTCGGTCATCGGTCGCGCGAAGCGGTACACGCCCGGCGTGCCCTGCTCGGCCAGCCTGGCCAGCTGCGGGCCACCCGGGTACGGCAGGCCCATCAGCTTGGCGGTCTTGTCGAAGGCCTCGCCGGCCGCGTCGTCCAGGGTCTCGCCCAGCAGGCGGTACTGGCCGATCGCGTCCACCGCCACCAGCTGGGTATGGCCACCGGACACCAGCAGCGCCACGAACGGCGCTTCCGGCGGGTCGTCCTCCATCAGCGGGGCCAGCAGGTGGCCTTCCATATGGTGTACGCCCACCGCCGGCACCTCCAGCGCCCAGGCCAGCGACCGCGCCACGCCCGCGCCGACCAGCAGTGCGCCGACCAGACCGGGACCGGCCGTATAGGCCACGCCGTCGATATCACCTACACCCAGACCGGCGTCGGCCAGGGTCTGGCGCACCAGCGGCAGCAGCTTGCGGACGTGGTCGCGGCTGGCCAGTTCGGGCACCACACCACCGTATTCGGCGTGCAGGGCGATCTGGCTGTAGACCGCATGGGCGCGCAGGGCCGCGCTGCCGGCCAGGTCGGTGTCATACACCGCCACGCCGGTCTCATCACAGGAAGATTCGATGCCAAGGACTCGCATGCCTGCTATTATGACGCCCCTGCCGCCCCCTCGGGGGACGTGCAGATCTCACTGCTTTCGAACCGCCGGCCCGTATTCAGGGTTGGCCGCTTGCAGTTTGTCTATTCGCCGCTATAATGTGCGGCTCGCCGGGCGTGACCCGGTTCTACTGTGTCCCGGAGATTCCATGCCCAGCGTCAAAGTCCGCGAGAACGAGCCCTTCGAGTTTGCTCTTCGCCGCTTCAAGCGCACTTGCGAAAAGGCCGGTGTGCTGGCCGAAACCCGCAAGCGCGAGTTCTACGAAAAGCCGACCCAGGAGCGCAAGCGCAAGGCCGCCGCTGCTGTGAAGCGTCAGCTGCGCCGCTCGTCGCGCGACGTCACCAAGCGTCAGCGCCTGTACTGATCGGACGCATCTTCATTGCGGCGGGCTTGCCTGTCGCGATGGAGCCGAAGCCGGCACGCGCGAGCGTCGCCGGCTTTTTGCGTTTCCGGGTTCGGGCATCCGCCCCGCCCCACCTACCACCACGAGGTTCCTCATGAGCATGAAGCAGCAGCTCACCGAAGACATGAAGGCCGCCATGAAGGCGGGCGAGAAGCACAAGCTGGGCGTGATCCGCCTGATCAACGCCGCCATCAAGCAGCGTGAAGTGGACGAGCGCATCGAACTGGATGACACCGCCGTGATCGCCGTGCTCGACAAGATGGTCAAGCAGCGCAAGGACTCGGTCAGCCAGTACGAGGCCGCCAACCGCGAGGACCTGGCCGAGATCGAGCGCGCCGAGATCGTGGTCATCGAAGCCTACCTGCCGGCCAAGATGGGCGAAGCCGAGATCGTGGCCGCCATCCAGGCCGCCATCGCCGAAACCGGCGCCTCCGGCCCGGCCGACATGGGCAAGCTGATGGGCGCACTGAAGCCCAAGCTCGCCGGCCAGGCCGACATGGGCCTGGTGTCCAAGCTGGTCAAGCAGCAGCTGGCGTAATCCAGCACTTGGGGTCGGATCCCTTCCGCGACGCGGAAGGGCTCTGACCCCATTGATGCACTCGCTTCACCGCACCTTCGTCGCTCGCCTGCTACAACCGCACACATGGTTGAACCCGAGCCCAACGTTCACGTGTCACTGCACAAGTACATCAAGCGCCTGCAGGACAGCTTCCCGATGGCGGTGGCCAAGCGCTTCATCGACGTCGACGTGCTGACCCAAGCAGCTTCCGTCTCCTTCTACGCGCTGCTGTCGATGGCGCCGTTGCTGGTGCTGCTGCTGTGGCTGACCGCCTCGCTGTACCCACCGGCCCAGCAAGCACTGATCGACCAGATCAGCTCGGTGGCCGGCAGCAGCGCGGCTACCGTGGCCGAAACCGTTCTGAGGAACGCCGACAACCAGCCGGATGTCGGCTCGCTGGCGGGTGTGTGGAGCACGCTGCTGCTGTTCGTCGGCGCCACCGCCGTGTTCGCCCAGCTGCAGAACGCACTGAACCTGATCTTCCGCACCAGCGGCGAGCGCCTGGAAGGCCTCAAGGCCTGGCTGCGCAAGCGCGTGTTCTCGTTCGGCGTCGTGCTGGCGCTGGGCTTCCTGCTGATCCTGTCGATGACCGCCACCACGGTGCTGCAGGTGGCCTTCGCGCAACTGCCTTCGATCCTGCCCGCGCTGGGGTACGTCACCAGCCTGCTGCTTTACGCAGTCGGCTTCGCCTTCATGTACCACTACCTGCCCGACCGTCGCGTGGCGTGGCGCCAGGCCTTCATCGGCGGCGTCATCACCTCGGCACTGTTCGCACTGGGCCGCTACGGCATCGGCGTCTACATCGCCACCGTGGCCCCCGGCAGTGCCTACGGCTCGATGGGCGCGCTGGTGATCTCACTGGTCTGGATCTATTACGCGACCGTCGTGTTCTTCGTTGGCGCGCTGATGACCGCGGTGATCGATGAGCGCCTGCGCGCGCGCCATCACCTGGCCGCCGCCGGCATCGATCCGGCCACCGCCAGCCAGGTGCCCGACAGGGGGTAAACTAGGGCAACCGCCCCCGGTTCCGTCGCGTGGTCCTGTACCGCGCCCTGCCCTGTTGCCCATGGCCCGTATCCCCGACGCTTTCATCGACGATCTGCTGGCCCGCACCGACATCGTCGAGGTGGTGGGCAGCCGCGTGCCGTTGAAGCGCCAGGGCAAGGAGTACGCCGCCCGCTGCCCGTTCCATGACGAGCGCTCGGCGTCGTTCACGGTCTCGCCCACCAAGCAGTTCTATCACTGCTTCGGTTGTGGCGCGCACGGCACCGCGATCAGCTTCCTGATGAACTACGACCGCCTCGAGTTCCTCGACGCGGTGGATGAACTGGCCAAGCGCGCCGGCATGGAAGTGCCGCGCAGCGAGAACCCGCGCAGCCCCCAGCAGCAGGACGACAGCCGCGAGCTGTACTCGGCGCTTGAGGCGGCCACGAAGTTTTTCCAGAGCAACCTGCAGGGCAGCGACAAGGCCCGCAGCTACCTGGATGGCCGCGGCGTGGATGAAGAGAACCGCGCGCGCTTCCAGATCGGCTACGCGCCGGATGGCTACAGCGGCCTGCGCGATGCGTTGGGCAAGGACGAGCGGCGGATGAAGCTGCTCGACCGCGCCGGCCTGTTCTCCAAGAACGATCGCGGTCACGTCTACGACAAGTTCCGCGACCGGGTGATGTTCCCGATCTTCGACCGCCGCGGCCGGGTCATCGCCTTCGGCGGCCGCGTGTTCGAGAAGGACGACGGCCCCAAGTACCTCAACTCGCCCGAGACCGCGCTGTTCCACAAGGGCCGCGAACTGTACGGCCTGTGGCAGGTGCGCCAGGCCAACCAGAAGATCGAGCGGCTGATCGTGGTCGAGGGCTACATGGACGTGGTCTCGCTGTTCCAGTTCGGGGTCACCCAGGCGGTGGCAACACTGGGCACCGCGACCACGCCGGACCATGCGGAGCTGCTGTTCCGCAACGCACCGGATGTGTTCTTCTGCTTCGACGGCGACGCCGCCGGCCGCCGCGCCGGCTGGAAGGCGCTGGAGTCGGTGCTGCCGCGCATGAAGGATGGCCGCCAGGCCTTCTTCCTGTTCCTGCCCGATGGCGAAGACCCGGACACCATCGTGCGCAAGGAAGGCGCCGAGGCGTTCAACGAGCGCCTGAAGCAGGCCACGCCGCTGTCGCAGTTCTTCTTCGACGAACTGACCCGCGAGATCAATCTGGGCACGCTCGATGGCAAGGCACGCCTGGCCGAGCGGGCCAAGCCGATGCTGGCGCAGATTCCCGACGGTGCCTTCGGCGACCTGATGAAGCAGCAGCTGGCGCAGCTGACCGGCCTGGGCGGTACTGCCCAGGTCACGCGCGCCGATGCCGCAACGGCAGCCGCAGCGGACGATCCAGCCCGTGGCCAAGCGCAGTCTGGTGCGCGGCGCGATCGCCGTGCTGCTGCAGCAGCCGTCGCTGGCGCTGACGCTGGGCGGCAAGCATCACTTCCAGGGCCTGCGCCTGCCCGGCGTGGAACTGCTGCTGGAGCTGCTGGGACTGGTCGAACAGCGCCCGGACATCAGCACCGGCGCCCTGCTGGAGCACTTCGACGGGCGCGAGGAACAGGCATCACTGCACACGCTGGCTGCGCAGACACTGCCTGGCACCGAGGCCAGCTGGACCCAGGAACTGCACGACGCCGTGGCCCAGCTGGAGAAACAGCTGCTGGTGCAACGTCTGGAGGAGTTGTTGGCAAAGCAGCGCCAGCAGGGCCTGGACGATACTGACAAGTACGAACTGCGCGAGCTGCTGAAGGCGCGCGCCGGACTGCGCCTGTAGCGGCAGAACGTTTTCACGGAGAGGACCATGCTGCTGCGCCTGACCTGCCTGCTGTTGTTGTCGCTCTGCCTGCCGCTGACGGCCCTGGCCGAAGACGCGCCCCTCAACGAAGTCCGCCCCGGCCTGTACGCCGGCGGCCAGCCCAGCGCCGCACAGCTGCAGGCCTTGGCCGCACAGGGCGTGCGCACCGTGATCGACCTGCGCCAGCCCGACGAGGACCGGGGTTTTGATGAAACCCGCGTAGCCGAATCACTGGGCCTGCGCTACGTACGCATTCCGGTGGCCGGTGCCGACGGCCTGGATGCGGCCAACATCCGTGCCGTGCACCAGGCCCTGCAGCAGAGCCAGGGGCCGGTGCTGCTGCACTGTGCGTCCGGCAACCGCGCCGGTGCCGTGCTCGGCCTGGTCAATGCACGCTACGAACATGCCAGCCCCGAACAGGCCCTTCAGCTGGGCCAGCGTGCTGGCCTGAAGTCGCTGGAAGCCGCCACCCGCCAGCGCCTGGCCACGCCGGTCACCTCGCCCTGAACCCTCCGCACCAAGGACTCTGCCCACCATGACCCGCTGGTGGTCGCGCCTGCGACCGGACAACTTCACCCTCGCCCTGCTGTGCACCGTCGGCCTGGCCTCGCTGCTGCCGATGAAGGGCGCCGCCGCCATCGTGCTCGACGATGTCACCACCGTCGCCATCGCCGCGCTGTTCTTCCTGCATGGGCGCGCCTGCCGCGCGAGTCGATCATCGGCGGCATGCTGCACTGGCGGCTGCACCTGACCATCCTGGCCTGCACCTTCATCCTGTTCCCGCTGCTGGGGCTGATGTTCAAGCCTCTGTCGGGCTGGCTGCTGACGCCGGAGCTGTACCTGGGCGTGCTGTTCCTGTGCACCCTGCCCTCCACCGTGCAGTCGTCCATCGCGTTCACCTCGATGGCACGCGGCAACGTACCCGCTGCGGTGTGCAGCGCCTCGCTGTCGAGCATCCTCGGCGTGTTCCTGACCCCGCTGCTGCTGACCGCACTGGCCGGTACCTCCGGCGGCGTGCACGACCCGCTGCATGCGATCGGCGGCATCATGCTGCAGCTGCTGGTGCCCTTCGTGGCCGGCCACCTGCTGCGGCCGTGGATCGCCGGCTGGGTGGAGAAGCAGCGCGCTGCTGCGCTATACCGACCAGGGCACGATCCTGCTGGTGGTGTATTCGGCGTTCGGCGAAGCCGTCACCGAGGGTCTGTGGAGCAAAACGCCGCTGCTCTCGCTGCTGGCCGTGGCGGTCGTGGCCGCCGTGCTGCTGGGCATCGCGATGCCGCTGATCACCTTCATCGCGCGTCGCCTGCGCTTCAATCGCGAGGACGAGATCGCCATCGTCTTCTGCGGCTCGAAGAAGAGCCTGGCCACCGGCGTGCCGATCGCCAAGGTGCTGTTCGCCGGTGGAAGCCTCGGCGCGATCGTGCTGCCGGTGATGATCTACCACCAGATCCAGCTGATCGTCTGCGGTGTGATCGCGCAACGGTATGCGAAGCGCGCCCTGATTGGGCGCGCGGGTTTTTGTAGAGAGCCCATCCACGCGCGGCGTGGATCTACCAAACCGCGGATGGCGTGAACCCGCAGTAGATCCACGCCATGCGTGGATGACGCATACGCCGCCGCTAATCCACGATGGCCGCGGCGATGTCGTGCAGCACTCGGGCGTTGCGCTCCACGTCGCTGCCCGGCTCGCCCGTGACGGTCAGACTGTAGGTCTTGCTGTCTCCCGTCCAGGCAAGCTCAACCCGAGTACGGCCGACACTATCCACAACCTTCCCGAGGTGAGCGGGCTTGCCGTCCACCACGGTGTTCTGCGCCTCCGCGATGACCTCGATCTGCATGCCCGCAGCGAGGAAGTTGTTCTCGCTGAACTCCACGATGCCGACACCCTCCAGCCGGTAGAAACGGCTCAAGCCCGAGGACTTTCCACCCTCCAACGCACCACTGGGCTCCATGCCAATCATCTCGGCTGCGCCCAGCAGGCTGCTTTCCAGCCTGCTGGGGGGCTGCGGCAGGCGCTGGCGTAGTTCTGGAGTTGAGCGGTGAGTCCGCGGCACGGCAGCCAGCATTTCGGCCTGCGTTGGGATGCTCCCTGCTGCAACCCGCACGACACCGTTGGATCGTTCGATGTCATCGCGAAGCTGCTGCTTCACTTCTCGGGGGGCATCAAGGTCTGCCAGTTTCACCATCTGGTAGCTGCCCACGCTGGCGGACGATCTTCCCATTGCCGAGGCCTCCTGCATTGCAGCCTGCATGGCGCGTTGGTGTAGCCAGCTCCCTACCGCATCGGGAGCAGGTTCATTCTGGGATGCTTGAGCTGACATCGACATGGCCAGCGAGAATGCGATAAAGCAAAGAATCTTCATGATGCTCACCACTCCGAAAGCTGGCAATCGACCGCACTCATGGGTTGCGTAAATACGCGTCCGCCCAGCACCCATGTGTGATATCCGTGAACAACCATTCGTTCTGGATCACTGCCATCGCCTGCGTAAAATCGCCAGGAGTACAGTCCATTGTTAGGCGCACCGAAAGCATGCTTCGGCTCAATGTTCCCGAGGGGAACGTGCCTAGTTACGGCCGACCCCTGAAAATTGCGAAACTGGGGCCGTTCATAGGTCACGGATTCGTTGATGAATCCAATGCAGTTGGCCCGACTCAGTGCTTTTATTTCTGCTGCCGCATTGCCAGCCAGGCTGGTAAGCGCGGCACACAGAACGATGGGCAGAGAAACATGACATCTCATTGATTGCTCCACAGAATTGCGAGTCATCCCGCAATACCTGTGTATCTACTGTTGATGATCCGGTCTGGTGGAACAGTCGGTATCTGTGACGCCTTGCGTGCAGGAAGCTGACAGCGCGGCAAAACCCTACAGCGCGACGGCTTGGTCGATGGGCGCAGTTGCAGCCCTCCCGGGCGAAACCCGACACTGGCTGCGCCGGGTTCCGTGAGAGCCCATCCACGCATGGCGTGGCTCTACTCCCACCGATGGCGTGAACCACCAGTAGATCAACGCCATGCGTGGATGGGTTGCCTGCCGTTACGGGCCCACCAGCGTGCCGACGCTCAACTCCGGCATCCACACCCACAGGTCGTACGGCCGTTTCGCATCGGCATCGACCCGCGGCGCCGTGGCCACCTGCTCTGGAAGTGGCCGCGCCATGCAACGGTCCGCGCACGCCCACGCCTGGCCACGCAGCGCACCCAACCGCACGCTGTAGATATCCAGGTCCCGCAGCTGGGAGGCCATCGGCTGCCTCTGCATTTCCGGCGGCATACCTTCCGGCCGCCGCAGCATGGCGTGGACATTGCCCGTCAGCACCAGCATGCGTGCATTGTCTGGCAACCCTCGATAGAGCCGTCGCAATTCGGCTGCCATGAAGTCATCGCGCGCCTGGTTGCCGCCACTGCTGGCATTGACGTCATAGCCAACCACTTCGATCACGCGCCCCTGCGCCTTCAGCACACGGAGGCCTTCGATCATCGCCAGCATGTCGCGGCTGCGGCGACCATCATGCTGGTCATCGCGCACGGTCCAGAACGCGCGGCCGTGCAGGTGCCGGCGCGCCCTGGCCCCGCCATCGGATTCCAGATAGTCGCGCAGCACAGGGTTCTCGGCGCGTGGCAGTTCCAGCGCCAGCAGGACCGGGCCGTTGCGGCTGTAGTCGTCCACCAGCTGGCGTACCAGCAACGGGGTCTCGCGGGTGCCGTGGAATTCGCCCAGTACCAGCAGGCGGTGCTCACCGGCATGCTGGCGGATCTGCGCGGCGGTGTCATCGGCATGCGCGGTGAGGGCCACACCCAGCGCCAGCAGCAGCGCGGTGGTCCAACGGAAGATCGAATGCATCCCTGCGCCTTCCTTTCCTTTGCGGTCAGGAACAGCAATGGCGACGCAGCAACCGCGGTTCAAGTAGATCCACGCCGTGCGTGGATGCTCCCGCCATCAGACCGGGCCTGAGTCGAGCGTGGCTCGACTCTACAAAGGGCAGCCCCTCACAACCAGGGCAGGATCCAGTGGTCCACCAGCAGGAAGGCGAACAGCGCCATCAGGTAGACGATGGAGTAATAGAACATCTTCATCGAGAACAGTTCGTCCGGCGGATTGAGCATGCGCCAGGCGTACCAGAGGAACACCGCATTGAGCACGATCGCGCCGCCCAGGTAGAACGCACCGCTCATGCCCACCAGGTACGGCAGCAGGCAGACCAGCGCCAGCACCACCGAATACACCATGATCTGCTTGCGGGTGTGCACCACGCCGTGGGTCACCGGCAGCATCGGAATTTCCGCCTTGGCGTAATCCTCGCGGCGGAAGATCGCCAGCGCCCAGAAGTGCGGCGGCGTCCAGATGAAGATGATCAGCACCAGCAGCGACGAGTACGCCCAGTCCGACGAACCCTGCATGCCGGTCACCGCAGCCCAGCCCAGCATCGGCGGCATCGCGCCGGCCAGGCCACCGATGACGATGTTCTGCGAGGTCGCACGCTTGAGGTACACGGTGTAGATCACCGCGTAGCCGATCAGCGAGGCGAAGGTCAGCACGGCGGTGATCAGGTTCACCCACAGCACCAGGATGACCATCGACAACACGATCAGCACGCCGGCGAACACCAGCACCTGCCACGGCTTGACCTTGCCCACCACCAGCGGACGCCACGATGTGCGCGCCATCTGCGCATCGATGTGCGCATCCAGCAGCTGGTTGATCGCCGCGGCGGCCGAAGCGGCCAGCCAGATACCGAGGAAGCCGAGCACGCCTGCGCGCACCTGCTCCCAGCTGGGCACGCCGGGGATGGCCAGGACCATGCCGACCAGGGCGGTGAAGACAATGAGGGCAACGACCTTGGGCTTGGTCAGGTCCCAGTACTGGCGGTAATTGGAAAACATGGAATCAGTCCGGGGCACGCAGGCGGGCCAGCAGGCTGACCAGCACGAACAACAGGGCAACGGCCACGCCGTTGTGGGCCACCGCCACTTCCAGCGGCAGCGCCAGCTTCACATTGAGGATGCCGAGGGTGACCTGCAGCACCAGCAGCGCGATCAACGCGCTGGCCCAGCCACGCATGCTCGGCAACCGGAACAGGCGCACGCCCAGCCACAGCAGGTAGAGGGCCACCACCACCGCGAACAGGCGGTGTGCCATCTGGATGGCGATGCGCGAGGCGCCATCCAGCACGCCGCCTTCGTAATCCACGCCGATGCCACGCCACAGGGTGAAGCCTTCGACGAAGTTGTGCTGCGGCCACCACTGGTTGGCGCAGCGCGGGAAGTTGTCCAGCGAGGCGCTGCCACCGCCGCAGGCCAGCGCCGCGTAATTGGCGCTGACCCAGCCCCCCAACGCGATCTGGGTGACCAGCACCGCCACGCCGATGCGCAGCAGCCACTTCAGCTTCGGCGCCTCGGCCAGCGTGATCGGCATGTGCGTCGCGCGCCAGGCCATCCACACCAGCAGGCCGAACATCAGCATGCCACCGAGCAGATGGCCCATCACTACGATGGGTTTGAGCAGCAGGGTCACCGTCCACATGCCCAGCAAGGCCTGGAAGATCACCACCGCCAGGGTCAGCAATGCAGCGCGCCAGGTCGATGTTGCTCCAGCGCAGCGCGGCGATCAGCAGGATCGCCTCACCGATCAACGCCAGCACGCTGGCCGTGCCATGCCAGCCCATCATGTACAGCGGTATGCCGGCGGCCACCAGCACGCAGGCGGTCACCACCGCCGTGCTTCCGAATCGCCGCTTGCGCGTGGCCAACAGGGCCAGGGTCAGGATCTCGATGCCCAGCGCGCCAGCCAGGAAGCGGTGCACCTGCTCACGCCAGGCCTTGTGGGTCTCCAGCGGGCGGATCTCCGCCGCCGGGTGGCCGATGGTCTCTTCCACGTGCTGCGGCCAGGTGGCCTGGCCATAGCAGGTCGGCCAGTCCGGGCAGCTCAGGCCGGCATCGGACAGGCGCACGAACGCGCCGAACATGATCGTGCTCGCGGTCATGATCATGGCGAACCACGCCAGGCGGTGGAAATTGCGGTGCAGCGCCGGACGCGCGGAAAGGCTCATCAAACGGGACTCACTTCAGTTTCAGCAACGTGGCCATGTCCTTGCGCAGGCCACCCAGGTCGGTGCCCGGGGCATGACGCATGATCACGAAGCCGTTCGGATCGATCACGTAGACCGGCAGGCCAGCCGGATCGTCGACGCCGGGCAGGGCCGCGCGCAGTGCTGGCGACGGAGCCAGCGGCCGCAGCGCGGGCAGCGAGGCGATCGACGCCGGTGGCGTTCCCAGCCACAGGATTTCGACATTATCGGCGTTATGGCCGAACAGCTGCCACACCTTGCCCAGTCCCTGCGACAAAGTGACGCACTGCGCGTCGCAGGCACCGGCCGGCGCCACCAGCAGGCGCCAGGTACGGGCCTCGGGGTTCCAGGCGTAGGGCTGGCCGCTGGCCAGGGTCGGCGCCTGCTGGCGCAGGTCCACCGGCGGCTTCAGCAGCTGGCCGGCATTGCGGTGCCCGGTCGGTTGCCAGCCGGAGAAGCGCAGCACGGCGGCCAGTGCCATCGCACCGAAGAACACGGCAAACAGCAGCACCAGGGTCCGGCGGCCGGAGCCGCGCGCCTGCGGGGACGTAGCAGTGTTCATGCGGGGCATTTTCTCATGGTTGGGTAAGGGATGCGGGTGTGGTGCCCCGGTAGTGCCGGCCGCTGGCCGGCATCCAGGAATCCGAGGGGATGCCGGCCAGCGGCCGGCACTACCGGGCCACGGCACGTCTCCTGCGCCACTCCAGCACCAGCGCGACCACCAGCACGGTCAGGGCCAGGCCGAACCACTGCACGGCGTAGCCCAGGTGACGCTGCGGCGGCAGCGTGTTCGGCAGCAGGTCCAGATCGCGTTCGTCGCCGAATGGCAGTGCCGGGTCCAGGCGCAGGACGCGGTCGGGCAATACCGGTAGGCCAAGCGCCGCCGCCAGGCCTTCGGCGGGCAAACGGCTGGCCAGCCAACGCCCGGCCTCATCGGTAGCGGAGAACGCCGGGCCCAGTGCCAGTCCCGCCGACGGCGGCGGCGCCAATAACCCACGCACCGCCACCGGCGAAGGCGGCGCCGGCACATCCGGCAGCGTGCGATCCGGCGGCAGCGCGCCAGCCGAGGTCGACCAGCAGCACGCTGCCTCCGTCACTGCGGAACGGACGATAGATCTTCACCCCGGCGCGACCATGCCGGGTCTGGTTGTCCAGCAGCACCACGCCGGGCAGGAAGCGGCCGTGGTCGGCCACGCCGTGCAAGGCGCCGGGCGCCGCCAGGGCCTGCGACAACGGAAGCGCTTGCGCCACAGCTGGACCCTGCGCATCCAACATTGCCTGTTTGGCATGCATGCGCTGCAGTTGCCACAGCCCCAATGCGCTGAAACCGGCCATCGCCAGCACCGCCAACAGCCAGCCGATCACGCGCGTGTGCTGGCGCATCATGACAAGTCCGCGCAAACGCGGTCAGATAGGCGCATCCACCCTGCCCTCGAGCCGCGCATGAGTGATTCGCTGAAGACCCTGCTGGTAATCGCGTTTCTGATCGTCATCGTCTGGAATCTGGGCGCCGGCCTGTATTACCTGCTGGTCGACCGCGGCCAGACCAAGCGCACGGTCAACGCACTGACCCGCCGCATCGCGGTGTCGGTGGCGTTGATCCTGCTGGTGATCGTGAGCATCTACATGGGCTGGATAAAACCGCACGGCATCGGCGGCTGAGGCCACCGATACGTGCGCGGTCAAAGCACGTAGACGAACATGAAGAGCATCAACCACACCACGTCGACGAAGTGCCAGTACCACGCGGCGGCTTCGAAACCGAAATGGTTGTCGCGGGTGAAGTGCCCCTTGGCCGAACGCAGCCACATCACGATCAGCATGATCGTGCCCAGCAGCACGTGCGCACCGTGGAAGCCGGTCAGCATGAAGAACGTTGAACCGTAGATGCCCGAGCCGAGCGTCAGGTTCAGTTCCTTGTAGGCGTGGATGTACTCCTCCGCCTGCAGGGTCAGGAAGCCGAGGCCGAGCACCACGGTCAGGCCCAGCCAGATCAGCAGCTGGCGACGGTTGCCCGCCTTCAGCGCGTGATGGGCGATGGTCAGGGTCACGCCGGAGGTCAACAGGATCAGCGTGTTGATCAGCGGCAGGCCCCAGGCCGGAATGGTCTGGAACGTGCCACCGATCGCCGCCGGGCCATTGGTCGGCCATCCGGCGGAATAGCCCTGCCAGAGCAGCTCGTTGGTCATCACACCGCGGCCTTCGCCACTGAGCCACGACAGGCCCAGGTTGCGGGTGTAGAACAGTGCGCCGAAGAAGGCGCCGAAGAACATCACCTCGGAGAAGATGAACCAGATCATTCCCATCCGGAATGATCCGTCGACCTGGTGGTTGTAATTGCCGGCCTGCGATTCGCGCACCACGTCGCTGAACCACCAGAACAGGGTCAGCACTAGCATCGCGATGCCGATGTAGAACGTCCAGCGTCCCCAGCTGGCATCGTTGAGCCAGCTGGCCACGCCCACCATGGTCACCATCATCGCGATGGACCCCACGAACGGCCATTTGCTCTGGGCCGGGACGAAGTACACGTTGGCATCGGTCGGTGTCTGGGCCATGTCGGTATCCGGGTCAGGGTGCGGCGTGCGCGCCTTCCGAGGTGGCGGCCGGAGCCAGCCGATCGGACAGCGCGTCGTTGCGGTAGAAGGTGTAGGACAAGGTGATCGTCTTGATCTCCGGCGGCAGGTCCGGATCGACGATGAAGCGCACCGGCATGTCGCGCTTCTCGCCGGCCTGCAGCGTCTGCGCGGTGAAACAGAAGCACTCGGTCTTGCTGAAGAAGCCCGACGCACGCGCCGGCGCCACCGACGGTACCGCGCTGCCGACCACCGCCTGCTGGCTGTCGTTGCGGGCGAAGTACAGCGCCTCGTTGAGCTCGCCCGGCACCACGTCCATGGTCAACTGTTCGGGATGGAACGACCAGGGCAGGCGCGAGTTGACGCCGCCATCGAACTCCACGCGCACGGTGCGCTTGCCGGTCACGGCGCCGGTACTGGCCTCGCTGCCGGGACCGCGCTCCAGGCGCACGCCGAATACCTTTTCGCAGGCGATGCGGTACAGCGGCACCAGCGAGAACGTGAGCAGGAACACCGCCACCGCCACGCCGATCAGGCGCGGCAGCCCCGCACTGCGTGACGGTGTGGTGGCCGGCGCCTCGCTCATCGGCCGATCACCCCGCTGAGGATGAAGCCGACGTAGACCAGCACGGCGATGGCGCCGACCCAGAGCGCGGTGCGCCTGGCGCGTTGGCGCTGCTGCTCGATGCTTCCACCCTGGTAGAGCCGACCGCTGGTCGGCTGCGCTTCGCTGTTGTAGAGCCGAGCCGTGCTCGGCGGCTTTTCGTCAGTCGAGCATGGTTCGACTCTACCGATCGGGAGCGGGCTTTCGTTATGCATGCCCCACCTCAATGCGTGATGTCGTCATGCGCCAGATCCCCCGGGCGGATGGTCGGCGGCGTGGTGAACGTATGCGCAGGTGCCGGCGACGGCAGCGTCCATTCCAGGCCGCGCGCACCTTCCCACGATCGGGCCTCGGCCTTCTCGCCGTTGCGCAGCGAGGACAGCAGGATCGCGGCCATCATGAACGGCGTGACGAACATGCCGAACGCGCCGATCGAGCTGATCAGGTTCCAGTCGGCGAAGGCCACGCTGTAATCGGGAATGCGGCGCGGCATGCCGGCCAGGCCGAGGAAGTGCTGCGGGAAGAACAGCAGGTTGACGAACACGATCGACCACCAGAAGTGCACCTTGGCCCACTTCTCGCTGTACATCCGCCCGGTCCACTTCGGCCACCAGTAGTACACCGCCGCGATCAGCGCGAACACCGCACCGGTCACCAGCACGTAGTGGAAGTGCGCGACCACGAAGTAGGTGTCGTGGTACTGGAAGTCAGCCGCCACGATGGCCAGCATCAGGCCGGAGAAGCCACCGATGGTGAACAGGATGACGAACGCCACCGACCACAGCATCGGTGCCTCGAACGTCAGCGAGCCACGCCACATGGTGCTGACCCAGTTGAACACCTTCACCCCGGTCGGGATCGAGATCAGCATGGTGGCGAACATGAAGTAGATCTCGCCACCCAGCGGCATGCCCACGGTGAACATGTGGTGGGCCCAGACGATGAACGACAGGAACGCGATCGCGGCGGTGGCGTACACCATCGCCTGGTAGCCGAACAGCGGCTTGCGACTGAAGGTCGGGATGATCTCGCTGACCACGCCAAAGGCGGGCAGGATCATGATGTAGACCTCGGGGTGCCCGAAGAACCAGAAGATGTGCTGGTACATCACCGGGTCACCGCCACCGGCGGCGTTGAAGAAGCTGGTGCCGAAGAACTTGTCGGTCAGCAGCATGGTCACCGCACCGGCCAGCACCGGCATCACCGCGATCAGCAGGAACGCGGTGATCAGCCAGGCCCAGCAGAAGATCGGCATCTTCAGCAGGTCGATGCCCGGCGCACGCATGTTCAGCACAGTGGCGATGATGTTGATCGCGCCCATGATCGAGCTGATGCCGGCCACGTGGATGGCGAACACGCTGAAGGCGACGTTGTAGCCGCCCTGCAGCGACAGCGGCGGGTACAGCGTCCAGCCGCCGGCCGGCGCACCACCGGGCAGGAACAGGGTCAGCAGCAGCAGGCTGAAGGCCACCGGCAACAGCCAGAACGACCAGTTGTTCATGCGCGGCAGCGCCATGTCCGGCGCGCCGATCTGCAGCGGGATCATCCAGTTGGCGAGGCCGACGAAGGCCGGCATCACGCCGCCAAAGATCATCACCAGCGCATGCACGGTGGTCATCTGGTTGAAGAACTCGGGCTTGACGAACTGCAGGCCCGGCTGCGCCAGCTCGGCGCGGATCACCACGCTCATCGCCGCACCGATGATGAACATGATGAAGCTGAAACCCAGGTACAGCGTGCCGATGTCCTTGTGGTTGGTCGAGAAGAACCAACGCTCGAAGAAACTCTGCTGGTGATGGTGATCGTCGTGCCCAACTGCCGAGTGCGCCATTGCAAAACACCTCTCAGAATCGGTTGTCACCACGGCCGCGAACGGCCGCGGGCTTTACATCACGCGCCGCTGGCCACGGTGGCAGGCGCGCTGCCCGCTTCTGCAGCAGCAGGCGCAGCCGGTGCCTCGCTCGCCGGTGCCTCGCTCGCCGGTGCAGTCGGTGCCGCCGGTTCGGTAGGTGCCGCCGGCGTTGCCGGCTCGGCGGGCGGCGCCGGCTTGCGCTGCGCCAGCCACTGCTTGAACTCTTCCTTGGACACCGCCTCGACCACGATCGGCATGAAGCCATGGTCCTTGCCGCACAGCTCGGCGCACTGGCCGCGGTAGACGCCGGGCTGCTCGATGCTGGTCCAGGCTTCATTGATGAAACCGGGGATGGCGTCCTGCTTCCAGCCCAGCGCCGGCACCCACCAAGCGTGGATCACGTCATCAGAGGTGATGACGAAACGCACCTTGGTATCGACCGGCAGCACCAGGCGGTTGTCGACATCCAGCAGGTAATGCGGGTGAGTCTCGCGGGTCGGCACGATGCCACTTTGCCGCACGCGGTCGGACTCGCGGTCCAGGCGGCTGGTGAAGGTGACGTTCTCGCCGAGATACTCGTACTTCCACATCCACTGGTAGCCGGTGACCTTCACCGTCATCTCGGCATCGCGGGTGTCGTACATCTTGATCAGGTTGGCCGTGGCCGGCCATGCCATCACGATCAGGATGATCACCGGGATCACCGTCCAGATGATCTCGGCCTTGGTGTTGTGGCTGAAGGTGGCGGCGACCGCGCCCTTGGATTTGCGGAACTTGAAGATGGCGTAGGCCATCGCCCCGAACACGATGACGCCGATCACCGTGCAGATGATCAACGAGAGATTGTTCGATTCCCAGGCCAGGCGCGAGGTCTGGGTCACCCCCTTGCCCATGTTCAGCTGCCACGGCTTGGGATCGGCCGCCTGGGCCCAGGCCAACGCCGGCATCAGTCCCCCGGCCACCATGGCGGCGACCGCTGCAACGCACTTCGTGCCCCACCTGCTGCTTTGCTTCATTGCCTAGACCCTTAGCGTCGTCGGTTGCCGCCATCGCTGGCGGCGAGCAAGCTTTCAAGTGTCTCTGCGAGCGTCTGACGTTCGGCCGGCGCGAGGAAACTCCCCCACCTCCACCTGCCGGCCGCTGGATGCCAGCCGGACCCTCTCGTCGTCGGTGAGCAGGCGCACCCAGTGGGGGTGGGCCCGGAACACCGGCGATCCACCGGGTACGGGGATGACCTCCACGTACGCCGGCACTACCCGGATCTCCTCCTGCCGTTCACCACTGCGCCACAAGGCACGCAGTGCCGCCGCCAGCACCAGGCTGTACAGCAGCGCGAACAGGGGGGCGAATGCATTGCCGGCCAACCACCCGAGGGCGGACACCAGCCACATCGCACCCGACAACACGGTGAACAACAGGACGAACTGCCGGGCATCGAGCGCCCGTGGGGGACGCAGCCGCAGCTGCGTACCTGACCCATCCGGAGCTGGAAGCACCTCGATCATGTCGCAACCGCGTTCCTGCCGCGGGAAACGTCTCGATGGTAGCCCCGCCCTCTCGCCGGTAGCAAGGGTGCATTCACACTTTTTACCATGCTGCAACACAGCATGAGGTCGGCGGCACGAATGACGAATTCAGCACAAATCCTGCCAAGCTTGCTGAACACGCTGAATCCACTGCAGCTAGGGGCTATCAGCGCTTCACGAAGGTGGCTGTTGGGCACTTCCGCAACCCGCAAAAATGATTAAAATCGCCAAGTTTTCCACTGGCCGGACCGGCATGAACGCACCTTCCTCCTCCCCTGCCGCCCACGACGCTCCGCGTCCCGGCGCGCTGCTGTCGCCGGAACTGCCGGCGCCCCCCAACCCGTTCCGCCAGGCCATCACCGATGGCTGGTTGAAGGACGAGGCCAGCCACGTGCGCGAGCTGCTGGCGCAGGCCCGCCTACCCGCCGAAGAGCAGGCCAAGGTGCAGGCGCTGGCCGCCGACCTGGTCGGCCGCGTGCGCGTGCGTGCCAAGGACCAGGGCGCGATCGAAGCCTTCATGCGCCAGTACGACCTGGGCAGCGAGGAAGGCGTGCTGCTGATGTGCGTGGCCGAGGCGCTGCTGCGCATTCCGGACCAGGACACCGCCGACAAGCTGATCCGCGACAAGCTGGCCGATGCCGACTGGGAAAAGCACCTGGGCGGCAGCGACTCGGTGCTGGTCAACGCCTCCACCTGGGGCCTGATGCTGACTGGCAAGCTGGTGCAGATGAACGACGCCACCCGTGCCGATGCGCCCAGCGCGTTCAAGCGCCTGGTCGGCCGCGTCGGTGAGCCGGTGGTGCGCCTGGCCGTGCGCCAGGCGATGAAGATCATGGGCCACCAGTTCGTCATGGGCCGCACCATCAGCGAAGCGCTGTCGCGCTCGCACAAGGGCGACAACGCGAACTACCGCTACTCCTTCGACATGCTGGGCGAAGGCGCGCTGACCATGAAGGACGCGCTGCGCTACCTGGAAGACTACCGTCGTGCGATCCACGCCATCGGCGGCGACCACAAGGCACGCGGCGGCCGTCCGGACGGCGACGTCAACAACGCGCCGGGCATCTCGATCAAACTGTCGGCGCTGTACCCGCGCTACGAGCACGCCAAGCGCGCGCGTGCTGAAGGACCTGGTGCCGGGCGTGCTGGAACTGGCACAACTGGCCAAGAGCTACGGCATCGGCTGCACCGTCGACGCCGAAGAGTCCGACCGCCTGGAACTGTCGCTGGACATCATCGAGCAGGTCTTCTCCGACGCCTCGCTGGCCGGCTGGGATGGCTTCGGCGTGGTCGTGCAGGCCTACCAGAAGCGCACGCCGTACACGATCGACCACCTGGCCGACATGGCCCGCCGCGCCGGTCGCCGCTTGCAGGTGCGCCTGGTCAAGGGCGCCTACTGGGACGCCGAGATCAAGCGCGCAGATCGAAGGCTACCCGGGCTACCCGGTGTTCACCCGCAAGCAGAACACCGATGTCTCCTACCTGGCCTGCGCCAAGCGCCTGTTCACGCATGCCGACGCGATCTACCCGATGTTCGCCACGCACAACGCGCACACCATCGCGGCCGTACGCAGCATCGCCAATGGCGGCGTGTACGAGCACCAGAAGCTGCACGGCATGGGCGACGACCTGTACGCCGAAGTGGTGCCGGCCGACCGCTTGAACCTGCCCTGCCGCGTGTATGCGCCGGTCGGTTCGCATGAAGACCTGCTGCCGTACCTGGTACGCCGCCTGCTGGAAAACGGCGCCAACTCCAGCTTCGTCAACCGCATCACCGACGAACGCGTGCCGATCGCCGACCTGATCCGCGATCCGGTCGAGATGGTCGCTTCGTTCGAATCGATTCCGCATCCCAAGATCCCGCTGCCAGTTGACCTGCTGCGCAGCCAGAACCACGACAGGAAGAACTCCATGGGCGCCAACCTCGCCAACGACAACGAACTGCGCGCCCTCGCCGAGCAGATCAACGCTGCAGTGAAGCCGTGGCAGGCCGCCCCGCTGGTGCCGGGTGCGAACCCGGCCGGCGCCGCGCTGCCGGTGACCAACCCGGCCGACACCCGCGAAGTGGTCGGCCAGTGGCTGGCCGCCGATGCCGCCACCGTGCAGAAGGCCCTGGCCAACGCCGTGGCCGCGCAGCCGGCCTGGAACCGCACCCCGGCCGCCAGCCGCGCCGCCATCCTCGAGTACGCCGCCGACCAGCTGGAAGCGCGCATGCCGGAGTTCATGGCGCTGTGCGTGAAGGAAGCCGGCAAGAGCCTGCCCGACAGCATCGCCGAAGTGCGCGAAGCGGTGGACTTCCTGCGCTACTACGCCAAGCAGGCGCGCGAGCAGTTCAGCCACGCCGAGAAGCTGCCGAGCCCGACCGGTGAGTCCAACGAGCTGCAACTGCACGGCCGTGGCGTGTTCGTCTGCATCAGCCCGTGGAACTTCCCGCTGGCGATCTTCCTGGGCCAGGTCGCTGCCGCCCTGGCCGCCGGCAACAGCGTCATCGCCAAGCCGGCCGAGCAGACCAACCTGATCGGCTACTACGCGGTGAAGCTGCTGCACGACGCCGGCGTGCCGGCCGAGGTGGTGCAGTTCCTGCCGGGCGACGGTGCCACCGTCGGTGCCGCACTGACCGCCGACCCGCGCGTGGCCGGCGTGGCCTTCACCGGCTCCACCGACACCGCCCGTGCGATCAACCGCGCGATGGCCGCGCGTGATGCCGCCATCGGCGTGCTGATTGCCGAGACCGGTGGCCAGAACGCCTTCATCGCCGACTCCTCGGCACTGCCGGAACAGCTGGTCAAGGACGCGATCGGTTCGGCCTTCACCTCAGCCGGCCAGCGCTGCTCGGCCGCGCGCGTGCTGTTCGTGCAGGACGACATCGCCGACAAGGTGATGACCATGCTGGCCGGTGCGATGAAGGAACTGAAGGTCGGCAACCCCGGCCTGCTGTCCACCGACGTCGGTCCGGTGATCGACGCCGATGCGCTGCAGATCCTGCAGGATCACGCCGTGCGCATGGACCGCGAAGCACGCCTGATCGCTGCGGCCGAGCTGTCCGCCGAAGCGGCCAACGGCACCTTCTTCGCCCCGCGTGCGTACGAACTGAAGGACCTGGGCCAGCTGCAGAAGGAAGTGTTCGGTCCGGTCCTGCACGTGATCCGCTGGAAGGGCGACCAGCTCGACGCGGTGATCGACCAGATCAACGCCACCGGCTACGGCCTGACCCTGGGCGTGCATTCGCGTATTGACGAGACCGTCGACCGCATCAGCAACGGCGTCCACGTCGGCAACGTCTACGTCAACCGCAACCAGATCGGTGCGGTGGTCGGCGTGCAGCCGTTCGGCGGCCAGGGCCTGTCCGGCACCGGCCCGAAGGCCGGCGGCCCGCACTACCTGCTGCGCTTTGCCACCGAAAAGACGGTGACGGTGAATACCACCGCCGCCGGTGGCAACGCCTCGCTGCTGACCCTGGGCGACTGATCGCCTGCGTCATGCGGTGAACGAAAAACCCCGCGAAAGCGGGGTTTTTTGTGCCTTTTTTCCTGTAGCGCCGAGCGTGGGCTCGGCGCTACACCCGCATCAGGCCGCGCCAATGACGCAACGCCACCAGCGCGTTGATCCAGAAGCCCACGTACAGGATCGAGGTCAGGTGCAGGCCACGGCTGTAGTACAGCGGCACCGCCACGGTGTTCACCAACAGCCACACCCACCACGATTCCAGCTTGCGCCGCATCATCAGGATCTGCGCGATCACGCTCAGCACCAGCACCGCCGAATCGATGTAGGGCGCGTAGGCGTTGGTCAGGCGGGTCAGCATCCAGCCGTAGCCGAACGTGGCCACCACCGCCAGCGGCGCGAGCCAGGCCCATGCACGCGGTCGCAATGAGGTAATCGGCAGCGGCGCACCGTGATCGCCACGCAGCCACTGCCACCAGCCCAGCACGCTGATGGCAATGAAGAAGAACTGCAGCACCATGTCTGCGTACAGGTGCGAACGCTCGAACACGGCGGCGAACAATGTGCAGCCCACGATGCCCAGCCACCAGGTGTGCACGTTGTTGCGGCCGGCCAGCAGGATCGAGCCGGCGACGGCAATGTTGGCAGCCAGCTCCAGCTGGAAGTTCGGATCGGACAGGTTCATGGCGCTATTGTCGTGGATCCGCACCGTGGCTGGCTGCGCTCTTCAGTAGATCCATACCACGCGTGGATGGCCCGTGGCCACAGAAAAAGAAAGCCCCGCTTGCGCGGGGCCTTCCGTGTGCTGCGTCAGGCCGAGGCCCGAATCAGAACTTGTACTGGAACGAAGCCGCCAGCACGTCGCCACGGACCTTGTACTTGCCCGACAGCGAGTTGCCCTGGTTGGCAGTGGTGGCACGCACGTTCACGTTCGGATCGCTGGTGAACAGGTGGGTGTAGCCAAAGTTGTACTCGGTGTTTGCCGACGGGGTCCAGCCCACGCCCAGCGACAGCCACTTGCGGCTGGTATCCGGCACGCGCGCGTCGCGGTGTGCGTCGGTGGTCGGGGTCTGGTCCAGTGCAACACCACCGCGCAGGGTGACGGTGTCGCTCAGCTTGTAGTCGGCGCCCAGCGACACGAAGGTGGTGTCACGGTAGCCGAACTCCAGGACCGAGTCCGCCTGCGGCGACGCGTAGTCGACGGTGACGCTGTCAAAGGCGGTCGACCAGGCGGTACGGGTCACGTCGCCCATCACGGTCCAGCGGTCGTTGACCTTGTGGGTCACGCTCAGGGTGGCCGAGGCCGGCATGGTCACCGTGGCCTTGCCGCTGGTGTCCATGAACCAGCCGCGGGTACGCGGCGAGTTGGTCAGCAGCGAACGTGCGCGGTCGGCGCCGCTGAAGGTCGCATCACCACCGGTGATCTTGTGCTCGACCTTCGAACGGTAGCTCAGGCCGATGTGGGTGTTCTCGTCGATCGAGAACAGGCCACCGACGGTCCAGCCCACGGCATTGTTGTCACCCTCGATCTTCAGGGTGCCATCCGCGCTGCCCGGGGCGAAGCCCGGAGCGCCGGCGCCGGCCAGGATGCTGCCGTAGTCGACGGCGTTGCTCAGCTCGATGGTCAGGTGCTCGACGAACACCGACGCGCCGAACGACACGTACGGGTTGACGTCATACGACGCGGCGAAGCCAAGGTCGATGGCCTTCAGATCGGTCTTCAGGCCGCTGTAACGACCGACCCAACCGTTGTCGTATTCGGTCTTGAAGCCGAACGGTGCGGTCAGCGACACACCGAAGTGGGCCTTCTCGCCGATCGGCATGTGGAAGTACGCAGCCGGGACCGGAGCGATCATGCCGGCGTCGCCGCCGTCACCACCGGTCTGCGGGCGGCCTGCCGCATTGCGGCCCTGGCCCTTGAACTCGGCCTTGAAGCTGATGGCGCTCAGGTCGCCCTGGACCATCGTGCCTTCCAGCTGGCGCATGCCGGCCGGGTTGACGGCGATGATGGAGGCGTCGCCTTCGGCGCTGCCGGAACCGGCGAACGCGCGGCCGAGGCCCTTGGCGCTGTTTTCCTTCAGCTGGAAGGCAGCAGCGTTGGCGTCGGCGGCGGCCAGCGCACCGGCAACGCCGACGGCCAGCAGGGTCAGACGGGCAATGGTGGAAGCGGTTTGCATCGTAGTTCTCTCTCCGGTAAGCGGTGATGGTGCTCTGAGTGCGCCTGCGCCCGGCAGGCCTTGGGGCCCTTCGGAGCGCGCCGGATTCCCCCTCCCGACATACGACGCCGTATGCGAGTATTACCCAGAGCTGTTAATGAAACAATAACAGCGCAGGCGCTTTTTTCGTCCCAGAAGCTGAACAGGACAATCCCCGCCGTAAGCGCCCGCACGCTAGGCTATTGCCCATGTTCGTCTCCCTCCCGTCGCGCAAGAAGGCGGCCCTGCGCTGGGCCACGCCCGTGCTGTTTGCGGCACTGTGGCTGGCGTTCCTGTGGTCGATCTCGCGTCCGGACGACGCCCGGGGCAGCCTCTGGCTGGACTGGGGCGCCCTGTCCACCGGCCTGACCCACCCGCTGGACTGGTGGGCGACCCTGCAGGACGGCAGCGTGCTGCGGCTGTTCACGGCTCTGTTCCTGCACGCGGACTGGTCACATCTGCTGGGCAACCTGGTGTTCCTGCTGATCTTCGGCCTGCCCGCCGAGCGGGTGCTGGGGCCGTGGCGGCTGCTGCTGCTGTTCCTGGTCGGCGGTGCGGTGTCCAACCTGGTAGCGATCTACACCATGGGCAGCCCGGACCAGATCATCATCGGTGCCAGCGGCGCGGTGTCCGCACTGATCGGCGCCTATCTGGCCCTGTTCCCGGGCGCCCGGCTGGGCGTGGTCATTCCGCTCGGCCTGTTCCTGGAGTTCGTGCGCGCCCCGGCCTACCTGCTGATCGGCGTCTGGGCCGCCCTGCAGGTGGTGTTCGCCCATATCGGCCCAAGCTTCGGCATGGTCGCCTGGTGGGCGCACATCGGCGGCTTCGTGTTCGGCGTGGTGTACGGGGTCTACGTGCGGGCGGCCATCGCCCGCCGCCTGCGCAAGCGCCACGGCTTCTGACCCCTGGTAGTGCCGGCCGCTGGCCGGCTCCACGCGCACCCGCTCGTTCGTGGCGTCGAGCGTGCTCGACTCCTTCATCGATATGGATCTGCTCCGTCCGCGATGACGCCGAATGCGTCACTCGCGACTGACCACCAACGTGTTGTGGTGGGTATCGAACAGCAGCGTAGCGCCGTCATCCAGCACCACGAAGTACTCAAAGAACGGCAACTCGCCGAGCAAAGGAATCAGTTCACTTGCCTGCAGAGTCCAGATCGGCCACGGCAATGCGCGCTCATCTGACGCTACCAGGCACATTTCACCGTTCACTTCCGCCAGCAGTTCAGCCAGGCAGGAAAGGCCTTCATCGCTGCTGTCGTATTGGATCGTCTGATCAGACGTCGCTTTGCCTGCCCACCAATAGACAAAGCGCGGATCGATTCCATGGCGGACCGCCAGGGATTCCAGCAGGGTGGCGGCCCGGTCAGGTGGCAGCGGATCACGGCCAAGGAGTTGGCTGATCGTAGTCGCCAGGTTCGAATCGTCCATGGGCCGATTCTATCGGGCGACGCCTCGGCCGCGTCGCCTTCTGCATGAGCAGGGTGTCCGCCAGGCACAGCCCGGCGCTACCCTCAGGGCTTGGCCGGGACCGGAATGGGCTTCGCTTCCGGCTTCGCTTCCGGCTTCGCTTCTACCTTCGCCTCCGGCTTCGCGGCAGCGGCCTTCGCAGCCTTGGCCGCATCCACTTTCGTCGCTTCGGCCTTCAAGCGTGCAGCCACCGAACCCGGGTTCTTCAGCTCGGCCAGCGCGTCGTTGATCGGGCCATCGCCCGGCAGTACCGCACCGGCGTGATAGCCCTCGGTGCCCTCGTCGTCACCGCGCAGATGGCCCGGCAGGGTCGCTTCGCTGTAATCGCTCAGGCTGGCCGGCAGTGCATCCTCGGCCGGCGTAGCGGCCGGCTTCAGTTCGACCTCCGGCACGATGCCCGTGGCCTGGATCGACTTGCCGCTGGGCGTGTAATAACGCGCGGTGGTCAGCTTCACCGAGTCACCGTTGTCCAGCGGCAGCACGGTCTGCACCGAGCCCTTGCCGAAGGTGCGGCTGCCAACCACGCGGGCGCGCTTGTTGTCGCGCAGTGCGCCGGCCAGCACTTCCGAGGCACTGGCCGAACCGGCGTCGACCAGCACCACCACCGGTGCGCCCTTCAGCAGGTCGCCCGGCGTTGCATCGAAACGTGCATCGCTGATGCTGATGCGACCGCGGGTACTGACGATGTTGCCCTTGTCGAGCAGGTCGTCGGCCACCTGCACGGCAGCGGTCAGCAGGCCACCCGGGTTGCTGCGCAGGTCCAGCACCAGGCCCTTGAGCTGGCCACCGGACTGCTTCTGCAGCTGCTGCACGTGCTTCTGGAAGTCCGAACCGGTGTCGGCCTGGAAGGTGCTCAGGCGGATGTAGCCATAGCCCGGTTCCAGCAGGCGGCTGCGCACGCTGGTCACGCGGATGGTCTGGCGGGTGAGGCTGACATCGAACGGCTTGGGCTTGCCTTCGCGCACGATGGTCAGCACCACCTTGCTGCCGGCCGGGCCGCGCAGCGGTTCGCTGGCATCGATCGCGCTGATCGGCTTGCCGTCGATGGCGATGATCAGGTCACCGGCGAGGATGCCGGCCTTGGCCGCCGGCGTGTCGTCGATCGGCGAGATCACCTTCATGCTGGCGTTGTCTGGCTGCTGCTGCAGCTCAACGCCGATGCCTTCGTAGGCACCGCTGGCCTGTTCGTCGAAGGCCTGCGCGTCTTCCTTGTTGAAGTAGGTGCTGTGCGGGTCGAGGTCGAGCAGCAGGCCACGCACCG
Organism: Stenotrophomonas sp. 93052_Sma; assembly: GCF_056481145.1. Classification (NCBI taxonomy): domain Bacteria; kingdom Pseudomonadati; phylum Pseudomonadota; class Gammaproteobacteria; order Lysobacterales; family Lysobacteraceae; genus Stenotrophomonas; species Stenotrophomonas sp. 93052_Sma. Next base: position 407,257 of record NZ_CM151134.1, on the reverse strand, counting down.
CTGCCTGCATCAGCTTCTTGTCATCGACCGGATCGACGTAGGCGGCCCGCACTGCGTTGTAGACGGCCACGAAGCGGCGGATGTCCTCCAGCGGCACCTTCGAGGTCACCGCCTCCTCGCTGCTCGCTGCCTGCCCGCCGGTTTCCTGGCTCGGGGCGGGCGCGGTCTGCTGCGCCCAGGACAGCGCTGGCAACAGGGCCAGCAAGAGGGTGGCGGTACGGGCTGCGCGCATGGATCACTCCTGTCGACGGTGGCATGGTGCCCAAGGCACATGCACCGATTATGCGCGAAGCACAGCTAAATTCCCGTTGAATCCAGCCCGCTCATGGCGAGCCGGGATTCAGCGCCGCTGCAGCCAGCTGTCCGGATTCACCGGTTGCCCGCCACGACGCAGCTCGAAGTACAGCGCGGTGACCCCTTGGCCCCCCGAGTTGCCGACCTTGGCCACCGCATCGCCACGGCTGACCCGTGCACCGGCGTCCTTGAGCAGGGTGTCGTTGTGGGCGTACAGGCTCATGTAGCCATTGCCGTGGTCGACGATCAGGATCATGCCGTAGCCGGTCATCCAGTCGGAGAACACCACGGTACCGTCGGCCACAGCGGTGACGGTGCTGCCGGCCGGTGCGCCGATCAGCACGCCGCTGCTGGTACGCCCGTCAGGCAGCTTGCCGCCGTAGCGGGCCAGCAGGTTGCCGGACAACGGCCAACCCAGGCCCCCCACCTTCGGCGCCGGTGCGGAAGCCACCGCCGGCGGAACCTTGGTGGGCGGTGGCGGCCGTCCCTGTGCCGCGGCCTGGCGTGCGGCACGTTCGGCAGCGGCCTTCTCCGCTGCCGCACGGCGCGCAGCCGCGCGACGCTCGGCCTCGGCACGGGCGGCGGCCGCACGCAGATTGGCCAGCAGTGTTTCCAGCGCCTTGGCGTCCTGGCCCAGCGCCTGTTCCTTCTCGCGCTGGTCCTTGAAGCGCTCGTCCAGCGAGGCCACGGTCTTTGCACGATCGCGGCGGTCGGCTTCCAGCGCCGCTGCCTGCTGCTTCTGGTCCTGCTGCGCCCCCTGCAGCTTCTGCTTGCGCTCGGCAATCTGCGCCTGCAGCGCTTCCAGTTCCTTCAGGTCGGCGGTCAGCGTGGTGATGCGCTGGGCCCGCTCACGCTGCAGGTAGCGGTGGTAGGCCAGGGCGCGATTGGCATCGGCCACCGTGTCCTGCGACAGCAGCAGCTTCAATGGTGCGTGGTTGCCCAGCTGGTAGGCCGCACGCAGCAGGCCGGCCAGCTCGCGATGCTGCTGGGCGAGGTTGACCTGCAGCGTGCTGCGGCGTTGTTCGGCCTCGGCCAGGGCCCTTCCTGCTCGCGCAGCGCGGTCTCGGTCTGCGCAAGCGCACGGCCGGTGCGGGCCACCTTCTCATCTGCCTCGCGCAGCTGCTGCGAGGCCTGGCCACGCTGGCCTTCGATCTGCCGGCGCTCCTGCGCCACGCCCTTCAGCTCACTGCGCAGCTTCTGCAGCTTGCGCTCGGTCTCGCGCGTGGTCTGCGCGGCACCCGGCAGCGGCAACGCCAGTGCCAGGGCCAGCCCCAACAGCAGGCAGCGCCCGCCGCGAGCAGCGGCGATGTGATGTCGGCGTGATGGGAAGGCGTTGTTGCGCAAGGGCTTTCCAGTGACTTCAGGCAGTTGCAGGGGGTACCGGGGAATGGTGACATCTCCGCACGCGGCCTGCCAGCCGCACATCCATCGAGGTCCCCATGAAAGCTCTCTCCATTCCGCTGCTGTTGGGCGTACTGCTGGTCACCGGGCCAGTGGCAGCGCAGGAAAACATCAGCAAGGTCAACGGCAGCATCAGCGCCGAACCCGGCCAGCGCTACGGCAAGCTGGACACCGTCAACGGCGGCATCCGTGTCGGCGAAGGTGTCGAGACCGGCAGCATCGACACCGTCAACGGCGGGGTCAAGGTCGCCGATCGCGCGCACCGGCAAGATCGAAACGGTCAACGGCGGCGTACGCCTGGGCCGCGAAGTGATCGCCCACGGCAGCGTCAGCACCGTCAACGGCAGCATCTTCAGCGATCGCGGCAGCCAGATCGAAGGCGGCGTTGAAACCGTGAACGGTGGCATCGGGCTGGTCGAAAGCCGCGTCGGCAACGACGTGGAAACCGTCAACGGTGACATCACCGTGGGCATCGGTTCGCAGGTCAAGGGCGGTGTGCACGTGCGCAAGCCGAACTTCAGCGTCTCGCTGACCGCCAGCCGCAAGCCGCGCGTGATCATCGGTCCGAATGCCGTGGTGGACGGCCCGTTGCAGTTCGAACGCGAGGTGGTGCTGTACGTGCACCGCACGGCCCGCATCGGCCCGGTCACCGGCGCCGAGCCGATCCCGTTCGACACCGAAACCGCTCCGGCGGACTGAGCACACCGCGCCCATCGGTTCGGTGATACTCGCTGTTACCGGTCGTACACGTGGTGCGGCCGCCCTTTGTTTTCCAGGAATCGACGATGCCCCGCAAACTCCTCCTGTGCCTGGCCGCTGCGGCCGCGCTCAGTGCCTGCAAAGGCGAAGACACTCCGGCGCCCGCGCCGGCCACCGACACCGCCACTGCCAAGCCGGCGGCCCATGCGTTCTCGCCGGAGATCAACGCCGGCGACTTCGCCGAGATGGTCAAGACGCTGGCTTCGGATGAATTCGAAGGCCGCGCCCCGGGCAGCAAGGGCGAGGAACTGACGGTCAACTACATCCGCGACCAGATGCAGCGCATCGGCCTGCAGCCCGGCAACGGCGACAGCTGGTTCCAGGATGTGCCGATGACCGAGACCACGGCCGACGAATCGACCGTGCTGAAGATCACCCAGGGCGGCAAGACCACCGAGCTGAAGTTCGGCACCGACATGGTGGTGGGTACCCGTACCGGCCAGGCCGAGGTGAAGGTCGATGCCAGTGACCTGGTGTTCGTCGGCTACGGCGTCGACGCGCCGGAGCAGAAGTGGAACGACTACGCCGGCCAGGACTGGAAGGGCAAAACGGTCGTCATGTTTGTCAACGACCCGGGCTTCCATGTCGATGACGCGAAGCTGTTCGACGGCAAGCGCATGACCTATTACGGGCGCTGGACCTACAAGTTCGAGGAGGCTGCGCGAAAGGGCGCCGCTGCCGCGCTGATCGTGCACGACACCGCCGGCGCTTCCTACGGCTGGGATGTGGTGAAGAACTCCTGGGCAGGCCCGCAGTACGACCTGCCGGCCAAGGATGACCCGGAAGCCCGCATTCCGGTGCAGGGCTGGCTGAGTGCCGACGCTGCCAAGGCGCTGTTCGCCGGTGCCGGCCTGGACCTGGCGCAGGCCTACAAGGACGCCAGCAAGCGCGGCTTCAAGCCGGTGCCGCTGAAGGCCACCGCTGCAGTCGATCTGAAGAGCCAGATCGCGCAGAAGCAGTCGCGCAACGTGGTGGGCGTGCTGCCGGGCAGCAAGCGTGCCGACGAGGCCGTGCTGTACATGGCGCACTGGGATCACCTGGGCAAGCACGAGGGCGAGACCGGCGACAACATCTACAACGGCGCGGTCGACAACGCGACCGGCGTGGCCGGCATTCTCGAAGTGGCCGAAGCAATGGCCCACCAGGAGCCGAAGCCGGAACGTTCGGTGGTGTTCCTGGCGGTGACCCTGGAAGAATCCGGCCTGCTGGGTTCGAAGTACTACGTTGCCCATCCGACCTTCCCGCTGGACAAGATCGCCGGCGTGATCAACATCGACGCGATGTCGGTGGCCGGCCGTGCCAAGGACGTTACCGTCACCGGCTTCGGCAGCTCGGAGCTGGAAGACATCCTCAAGCCGCTGGCCGCGGCCCAGGACCGTACCCTGCACGGTGAGACCTCGGTGCAGAGCGGCTTCTACTTCCGTTCCGATCACTTCAACTTCGCCAAGGCCGGTGTGCCGGCCCTGTACGCCGATGGCGGCGAAGACCTGCGCGAGGGTGGCGTGGACGCGGGCCGCAAGGCTGCAGCCGACTACGGCGCCAACCGCTACCACGGCCCGAAGGACGAGTTCGATGCGGCCACCTGGAAGCTGGACGGCACCGTCGAAGACCTGCAGCTGATGTACGGTGTCGGCAAGGAGCTGGCCGGTGGTGATCGTTGGCCGAACTGGTACGAAGGCAACCCGTTCAAGGCAGCCCGCGACGCGATGATGAAGGACAAGGCCCCGGCTGCGGCGAAGTAACGTCGAGCTTGCTCGACTGAGTACTGAAGCAAGCCAAGGCGGCGCCCGCAAGGGCGCCGCTTTTTTGTGTGTGATCGCGCCCTGCAGTTGTAGATGCCAACCTTGGTTGGCGCCGTGGTTCCATGCAGAGAGCATCCACGCATGGCGTGGATCTACTTGTAGTGCCGGCCGCTGGCCGGCAAACGATCGCTGTGTGGGCCTGCTGTTGGTAGCTGCCAACCTTGGTTGGCGCCATGGTTCCTCGCAGAGGGCCTCCACGCATGGCGTGGATCTACCGGTAGTGCCGGCCGCTGGCCGGCAATCACAGCGACGCGCACTGTCTGGACCTGCTGCCGGGGGGCGGCACCGCTCTTCGCAGGGACAGCCATCCACGCATGGCGTGGATCTACCGGCCGCTGTGCAGCCACGGCAGTGCCGGCCATCGGCCGGCACTACCCGCATTTCGCGCGCACAAAGAAAAACCCCGCTGCGCGAGCAGCGGGGTTTTGGGTGTAAACCCTGGCGATGACCTACTCTCGCATGGCTTGAGCCACACTACCATCGGCGCAGCTGCGTTTCACTTCCGAGTTCGGGATGGGATCGGGTGGTTCCACAGCGCTAATTTCACCAGGGAGACGGTTGCAGCAGCGCTTGCAGCGCCAGCTTCGCGATCTTGCCCTTGGGGCGGAAGGTACCCGGAAAATGCAGTGCCTTCACTTAATAAGAAAAACCCCGCTGCGCATGCAGCGGGGGTTCTCGGGTATAAACCCTGGCGATGACCTACTCTCGCATGGCTTGAGCCACACTACCATCGGCGCAGCTGCGTTTCACTTCCGAGTTCGGGATGGGATCGGGTGGTTCCACAGCGCTAATTTCACCAGGGAGGCGGTTGGAGCGTCGCCATCCGATACAACTGGATAAGGCGCCTGCCTCTCGTAGTTCTTGTGACGTAGCGTGCACTTGGATGCTCTTACGACGTTGTCGTAAAGCCAAGGCAACTTGAGGTTATATGGTCAAGCCTCTCGGATCATTAGTATCAGTTAGCTCAATACATTGCTGTACTTACACACCTGACCTATCAACCACGTAGTCTACATGGTTCCTTCAGGGGGCTTGTGCCCCGGGAGATCTCATCTTGAGGCGCGCTTCCCGCTTAGATGCTTTCAGCGGTTATCGCTTCCGAACATAGCTACCCGGCAATGCCACTGGCGTGACAACCGGAACACCAGAGGTTCGTCCACTCCGGTCCTCTCGTACTAGGAGCAGCCCCTCTCAAATCTCCAACGCCCATGGCAGATAGGGACCGAACTGTCTCACGACGTTCTGAACCCAGCTCGCGTACCACTTTAAATGGCGAACAGCCATACCCTTGGGACCGACTACAGCCCCAGGATGTGATGAGCCGACATCGAGGTGCCAAACACCGCCGTCGATATGAACTCTTGGGCGGTATCAGCCTGTTATCCCCGGAGTACCTTTTATCCGTTGAGCGATGGCCCTTCCATACAGAACCACCGGATCACTAAGTCCTAGTTTCCTACCTGCTTGATCCGTCGATCTTGCAGTCAAGCACGCTTATGCCTTTGCACACAGTGCGCGATGTCCGACCGCGCTGAGCGTACCTTCGAGCTCCTCCGTTACTCTTTAGGAGGAGACCGCCCCAGTCAAACTACCCACCATACACGGTCCCCGACCCAGATAATGGGCCCAGGTTAGAACGTCAAGCACGACAGGGTGGTATTTCAAGGATGGCTCCGCTGCAGCTAGCGCCACAGTTTCATAGCCTCCCACCTATCCTACACAGACGAACTCAACGTTCAGTGTAAAGCTATAGTAAAGGTTCACGGGGTCTTTCCGTCTTGCCACGGGAACGCTGCATCTTCACAGCGATTTCAATTTCACTGAGTCTCGGGTGGAGACAGCGCCGCTGTCGTTACGCCATTCGTGCAGGTCGGAACTTACCCGACAAGGAATTTCGCTACCTTAGGACCGTTATAGTTACGGCCGCCGTTTACTGGGGCTTCGATCAAGAGCTTCGCCTTGCGGCTGACCCCATCAATTAACCTTCCAGCACCGGGCAGGCGTCACACCCTATACGTCCACTTTCGTGTTTGCAGAGTGCTGTGTTTTTGATAAACAGTCGCAGCGGCCTGGTTACTGCGACCCTCTTCAGCTATAGCTCGCACGAGCCACCAAAAAGGGTGCACCTTCTCCCGAAGTTACGGTGCCATGTTGCCTAGTTCCTTCACCCGAGTTCTCTCAAGCGCCTGAGAATTCTCATCCTACCCACCTGTGTCGGTTTACGGTACGGTCTGCGTAAGCTGAAGCTTAGGAGCTTTTCCTGGAAGCGTGGTATCAGTGACTTCGCCTTAAAGGCTCGTCTCGGTGCTCGGTCTTAGAGGATCCCGGATTTGCCAAAGATCCAAACCTACCGCCTTTCCCCAGGACAACCAACGCCTGGTACACCTAACCTTCTCCGTCCCTCCATCGCACTTACGCGAGGTGCAGGAATATTAACCTGCTTCCCATCGACTACGACTTTCGTCCTCGCCTTAGGGGCCGACTCACCCTGCGCCGATTAACGTTGCGCAAGGAAACCTTGGGCTTTCGGCGTGCGGGTTTTTCACCCGCATTATCGTTACTCATGTCAGCATTCGCACTTCCGATACCTCCAGCAGACTTCTCAATCCACCTTCAACGGCTTACGGAACGCTCCTCTACCGCGCATACAAAGTATGCACCCCAAGCTTCGGTTCTGTGCTTAGCCCCGTTAAATCTTCCCCGCAGACCGACTCGACCAGTGAGCTATTACGCTTTCTTTAAAGGGTGGCTGCTTCTAAGCCAACCTCCTGGCTGTCTGTGCCTTTCCACATGGTTTTCCACTTAGCACAAAATTTGGGACCTTAGCTGTGGGTCTGGGTTGTTTCCCTTTTCACGACGGACGTTAGCACCCGCCGTGTGTCTCCCATACAGTCCGTCTCGGTATTCGGAGTTTGCAATGGTTTGGTAAGTCGCGATGACCCCCTAGCCATAACAGTGCTCTACCCCCGAGAGGATACATATGAGGCGCTACCTAAATAGC